>NZ_CP046588.1:355000-4465000 GCF_014083965.1 Stenotrophomonas sp. SXG-1
CTTCAGCTTACGCAGACCGTACCGTAAACCGACACAGGTGGGTAGGATGAGAATTCTCAGGCGCTTGAGAGAACTCGGGTGAAGGAACTAGGCAACATGGCACCGTAACTTCGGGAGAAGGTGCACCCTTTTTGGTGGCTCGTGCGAGCTATAGCTGAAGAGGGTCGCAGTAACCAGGCCGCTGCGACTGTTTATCAAAAACACAGCACTCTGCAAACACGAAAGTGGACGTATAGGGTGTGACGCCTGCCCGGTGCTGGAAGGTTAATTGATGGGGTCAGCCGCAAGGCGAAGCTCTTGATCGAAGCCCCAGTAAACGGCGGCCGTAACTATAACGGTCCTAAGGTAGCGAAATTCCTTGTCGGGTAAGTTCCGACCTGCACGAATGGCGTAACGACAGCGGCGCTGTCTCCACCCGAGACTCAGTGAAATTGAAATCGCTGTGAAGATGCAGCGTTCCCGTGGCAAGACGGAAAGACCCCGTGAACCTTTACTATAGCTTTACACTGAACGTTGAGTTCGTCTGTGTAGGATAGGTGGGAGGCTATGAAACCATGGCGCTAGCTGTGGCGGAGCCATCCTTGAAATACCACCCTGTCGTGCTTGACGTTCTAACCTGGGCCCATTATCTGGGTCGGGGACCGTGTATGGTGGGTAGTTTGACTGGGGCGGTCTCCTCCTAAAGAGTAACGGAGGAGCTCGAAGGTACGCTCAGCGCGGTCGGACATCGCGCACTGTGTGCAAAGGCATAAGCGTGCTTGACTGCAAGATCGACGGATCAAGCAGGTAGGAAACTAGGACTTAGTGATCCGGTGGTTCTGTATGGAAGGGCCATCGCTCAACGGATAAAAGGTACTCCGGGGATAACAGGCTGATACCGCCCAAGAGTTCATATCGACGGCGGTGTTTGGCACCTCGATGTCGGCTCATCACATCCTGGGGCTGTAGTCGGTCCCAAGGGTATGGCTGTTCGCCATTTAAAGTGGTACGCGAGCTGGGTTCAGAACGTCGTGAGACAGTTCGGTCCCTATCTGCCATGGGCGTTGGAGATTTGAGAGGGGCTGCTCCTAGTACGAGAGGACCGGAGTGGACGAACCTCTGGTGTTCCGGTTGTCACGCCAGTGGCATTGCCGGGTAGCTATGTTCGGAAGCGATAACCGCTGAAAGCATCTAAGCGGGAAGCGCGCCTCAAGATGAGATCTCCCGGGGCACAAGCCCCCTGAAGGAACCATGTAGACTACGTGGTTGATAGGTCAGGTGTGTAAGTACAGCAATGTATTGAGCTAACTGATACTAATGATCCGAGAGGCTTGACCATATAACCTCAAGTTGCCTTGACTTTACGACAGCGTCGTAAGAGCATCCAGGTGCACGCTACGTCACAAGAACTACGAGAGGCAGGCGCCTTATCCAGCTGTATCGGATGGCGACGCTCCAACCGCCTCCCTGGTGAAATTAGCGCTGTGGAACCACCCGATCCCATCCCGAACTCGGAAGTGAAACGCAGCTGCGCCGATGGTAGTGTGGCTCAAGCCATGCGAGAGTAGGTCATCGCCAGGGTTTACACCCAAAACCCCGCTGCTTGCGCAGCGGGGTTTTTCTTATTAAGTGAAGGCATTGCTTTTCTGGATACCTTCCGCCCCAAGGGCAAGATCGCGAAGCTGGCGCTGCAAGCGCTGCTGCAACCGTCTCCCTGGTGAAATTAGCGCTGTGGCACCACCCGATCCCATCCCGAACTCGGAAGTGAAACGCAGCTGCGCCGATGGTAGTGTGGCTCAAGCCATGCGAGAGTAGGTCATCGCCAGGGTTTACACCCAAAACCCCGCTGCTCACGCAGCGGGGTTTTTCTTTGACCGCCGCGAGCGGCGGCGCCAACCACGGTTGGCGACTACCGATAGCAGAGGGATCAGCGGTAGATCCACGCCATGCGTGGATGCTCTCCGCAAGGAACCAAGGCGCCAACCCAGGTTGGCCGCTGCACACAGCAGGCCAGGGTTGGCACCCACCAATGGCGGAGCGCACAAAAAAAGCGGCGCCCCGTGGGGCGCCGCTTGAACCTCAACGATGTTCAGTCGAGCAGGGCTCGCCCTTACTTGGCCGAAGCCTTGTCCTTCATCATCGCGTCGCGGGCTGCCTTGAACGGGTTGCCTTCGTACCAGTTCGGCCAACGATCGCCACCGGCCAGCTCCTTGCCGACGCCGTACATCAGCTGCAGGTCCTCGACCGTACCGTCCAGCTTCCAGGTGGCCGCATCGAACTCATCCTTCGGGCCGTGGTAGCGGTTGGCGCCGTAGTCCGCTGCGGCCTTGCGGCCAGCGTCCACGCCACCCTCGCGCAGGTCTTCGCCGCCATCGGCGTACAGGGCCGGCACGCCGGCCTTGGCGAAGTTGAAGTGATCCGAGCGGAAGTAGAAGCCGCTCTGCACCGAGGTCTCACCGTGCAGGGTACGGCCCTGGGCCGCAGCCAGCGGCTTGAGGATGTCCTCCAGCTCGGAGCTGCCGAAGCCAGTGACGGTCACGTCCTTGGCGCGGCCGGCCACCGACATCGCATCGATGTTGATCACACCGGCGATCTTGTCCAGCGGGAAGGTCGGATGGGAGACGTAGTACTTCGAACCCAGCAGGCCGGACTCTTCCAGAGTCACCGCCAGGAACACCACCGAACGTTCCGGCTTCGGCTCCTGGTGGGCCATCGCTTCAGCCACCTCAAGGATGCCGGCGACGCCGGTCGCGTTGTCGACCGCACCGTTGTAGATGTTGTCGCCGGTTTCACCCTCGTGCTTGCCCAGGTGGTCCCAGTGCGCCATGTACAGCACGGCTTCGTCGGCACGCTTGCTGCCCGGCAGCACGCCCACCACGTTGCGCGACTGCTTCTGCGCGATCTGGCTCTTCAGGTCGACCGCGGCGGTGGCCTTCAGCGGCACCGGCTTGAAGCCGCGCTTGCTCGCATCCTTGTAAGCCTGCGCCAGGTCCAGGCCGGCACCGGCAAACAGCGCCTTCGCGGCGTCGGCGCTCAGCCAGCCCTGCACCGGAATGCGGGCATCCGGGTCATCCTTCGCCGGCAGGTCGTACTGCGGCCCGGCCCAGGAGTTCTTCACCACGTCCCAGCCATAGGAGGCACCGGCAGTGTCGTGCACGATCAGCGCGGCAGCGGCGCCCTTGCGCGCTGCCTCCTCGAACTTGTAGGTCCAGCGGCCGTAGTAGGTCATGCGCTTGCCGTCGAACAGCTTCGCGTCATCGACATGGAAGCCCGGGTCGTTGACGAACATCACGACCGTCTTACCCTTCCAGTCCTGGCCGGCATAGTCATTCCACTTCTGCTCCGGCGCATCGACGCCGTAGCCGACGAACACCAGGTCGCTGGCATCGACCTTCACCTCGGCCTGGCCGGTACGGGTACCCACCACCATGTCGGTGCCGAACTTCAGCTCGGTGGTCTTGCCGCCCTGGGTGATCTTCAGCACGGTCGACGCGTCGGCCGTGGTCTCGGTCATCGGCACATCCTGGAACCAGCTGTCACCGTTGCCGGGCTGCAGGCCGATGCGCTGCATCTGGTCGCGGATGTAGTTGACCGTCAGTTCCTCGCCCTTGCTGCCCGGGGCGCGGCCTTCGAATTCATCCGAAGCCAGCGTCTTGACCATCTCGGCGAAGTCGCCGGCGTTGATCTCCGGCGAGAACGCATGGGTCGCCGGCTTGGCAGCGGCGGTGTCGGTGGCCGGCGCGGGCGCCGGCGTGTCTTCGCCTTTGCAGGCACTGAGCGCGGCCGCAGCGGCCAGGCACAGGAGGAGTTTGCGGGGCATCGTCGATTCCTGGAAAACAAAGGGCGGCCGTACCTCGTGTACGACCGGTAACAGCGAGTATCACCGAACCGATGGGCGCGGTGTGCTCAGTCCGCCGGAGCGGTTTCGGTGTCGAACGGGATCGGGTCGGCGCCGGTCACCGGGCCGATGCGGGCCGTGCGGTGCACGTACAGCACCACCTCGCGCTCGAACTGCAACGGGCCGTCGACCACGGCATTCGGGCCGATGATCACGCGTGGCTTGCGGCTGGCGGTCAGCGAGACGCTGAAGTTCGGCTTGCGCACGTGCACACCGCCTTTGACCTGCGAACCGATGCCCACAGTGATGTCACCGTTGACGGTTTCCACGTCGTTGCCGACGCGGCTTTCGACCAGCCCGATGCCACCGTTCACGGTTTCAACGCCGCCTTCGATCTGGCTGCCGCGATCGCTGAAGATGCTGCCGTTGACGGTGCTGACGTTGCCATGGGCGATCACGTCGCGGCCCAGGCGCACACCGCCGTTGACCGTTTCGATCTTGCCGGTGCGCGCGCGATCGGCGACCTTCACCCCGCCGTTGACGGTGTCGATGCTGCCGGTCTCGACGCCTTCGCCGACGCGGATGCCGCCGTTGACGGTGTCCAGCTTGCCGTAGCGCTGGCCGGGTTCGGCGCTGATGCTGCCGTTGACCTTGCTGATGTTCTCCTGCGCACAGACCGGCCCGGTGGCCAGCAGTACGCCCAACAGCAGCGGAATGGAGAGAGCTTTCATGGGGACCTCGATGGATGTGCGGCTGGCAGGCCGCGTGCGGAGATGTCACCATTCCCCGGTACCCCCTGCAACTGCCTGAAGTCACTGGAAAGCCCTTGCGCAACAACGCCTTCCCATCACGCCGACATCACATCGCCGCTGCCCGCGGCGGGCGCTGCCTGCTGTTGGGGCTGGCCTTGGCACTGGCGTTGCCGTTGCCGGGTGCCGCGCAGACCACGCGCGAGACCGAGCGCAAGCTGCAGAAACTGCGCAGTGAGCTGAAGGGCGTGGCGCAGGAGCGCCGGCAGATCGAAGGCCAGCGTGGCCAGGCCTCGCAGCAGCTGCGCGAGGCAGATGAGAAGGTGGCCCGCACCGGCCGTGCGCTTGCGCAGACGGAAACCGCGCTGCGCGAGCAGGGAAGGGCCCTGGCCGAGGCCGAACAACGCCGCAGCACGCTGCAGGCCAACCTCGCCCAGCAGCATCGCGAGCTGGCCGGCCTGCTGCGTGCAGCCTACCAGCTGGGCAACCACGCACCACTGAAGCTGCTGTTGTCGCAGGACACGGTAGCCGATGCCAATCGCGCCCTGGCCTACCATCGTTACCTGCAACGCGAGCGTGCGCAGCGGATCACCACGCTGACCGCCGACCTGAAGGAACTGGAAGCGCTGCAGGCGCAGATCGCCGAGCGCAAGCAGAAGCTGCAGGGTGCACAACAGGACCAGAAGCAGCAGGCGGCGGCGCTGGAAGCCGACCGTCGCGATCGCGCCAAGACCGTGGCCTCGCTGGACGAACGCTTCAAGGACCAGCGCGAGAAGGAACAGGCGCTGGGCCAGGACGCCAAGGCGCTGGAAACACTGCTGGCCAATCTGCGCGCGGCCGCCGCCCGCGCCGAGGCCGAGCGTCGCGCGGCTGCACGCCGAGCCGCCGCCGAAAAGGCCGCTGCCGAGCGGGCCGCACGCCAGGCCGCTGCGCAGGGCCGCCCGCCGCCGCCGACCAAGGTTCCGCCGGCGGTGGCGTCGGCACCGGCGCCGAAGGTCGGGGGCCTGGGCTGGCCGCTGTCCGGCAACCTGCTGGCCCGCTATGGCGGCAAGCTGCCTGACGGGCGTACCAGCAACGGCGTGCTGATCGGCGCACCGGCCGGCAGCACCGTCACCGCGGTGGCCGACGGTACCGTGGTGTTCTCCGATTGGATGACCGGCTACGGCATGATCCTGATCGTCGACCACGGCAACGGCTACATGAGCCTGTACGCCCACAACGACACCCTGCTCAAGGATGCCGGCGCGCGGGTCAGCCGTGGTGATGCGGTGGCCAAGGTCGGCAATTCCGGCGGCCAGGGCGTCACCGCGCTGTATTTCGAGCTGCGTCGTGGTGGGCAGCCGGTGAACCCTGACAGCTGGCTGCAGCGGCGCTGAATCCAGCGCTTCCGCGTGCAGGGCGGATTCAACGGGAATTTAGCTGTGCTTCGCGCATAATCGGTGCATGTGCCTTGGGCACCATGCCACCGTCGACAGGAGTGATCCATGCGCGCAGCCCGTACCGCCACCCTCTTGCTGGCCCTGTTGCCAGCGCTGTCCTGGGCGCAGCAGACCGCGCCCGCCCCGAGCCAGGAAACCGGCGGGCAGGCAGCGAGCAGCGAGGAGGCGGTGACCTCGAAGGTGCCGCTGGAGGACATCCGCCGCTTCGTGGCCGTCTACAACGCAGTGCGGGCCGCCTACGTCGATCCGGTCGATGACAAGAAGCTGATGCAGGCCGCGGTGCGTGGCCTGCTGCTCGACCTCGATCCGCACAGCACCTACTTCAACAAGGAAGACGCGCAGGCGTTCGACGAACAGGCCAGCGGCGCCTACGAAGGCATCGGCGTGGAGCTGCAGCAGCAGCCCGACAACGCCAGCATGAAGGTGATTTCGCCGATCGACGACACGCCGGCGGCGAAGGCCGGCATCCTCGCCGGTGACCTGATCATCGCCATCGACGGCAAGCCGATCAGCGCGATCGATGCCAGCGAACCGCTGCGCGGCCCGGCCGGCAGCAAGGTGGTGCTGACCATCGTGCGCGAAGGCAAGCCCAAGCCCTTCGATGTCAGCCTCACCCGGCAGACCATCCGCGTGACCAGTGTGCGCAGCCGCCTGCTGGAACCGGGCTATGGCTATATCCGCCTGAGCACGTTCCAGGCCGACACCGGTTCGGACTTCCAGAAGCACGTGCAGCAGCTGCAGAAGCAGTCCGGTGGCCAGCTCAAGGGCCTGGTGCTGGATCTGCGCAGCAACCCGGGTGGCCTGCTGACCGCCGCCGTGCAGGTGGCCGACGACCTGCTCGACAAGGGCAACATCGTCAGCACCCGCGGCCGCATCAGCATCAGCGATGCACGCTTCGATGCGACCCCGGGCGATCTGTTGAAGGGCGCACCGGTGGTGGTGCTGGTCGATGCGGGTTCGGCCAGTGCCTCGGAAGTGCTGGCCGGCGCACTGCGCGACAACAAGCGCGCCCGCGTGGTCGGCAGCCGCACCTTCGGCAAGGGCTCGGTGCAGACCGTGCTGCCGCTGGACAACGGTGATTCGGTGAAGCTGACCACCGCGCGTTATTACACGCCCAGCGGCAAGTCGATCCAGGCCACCGGCATCGTGCCGGAGGTCGAACTGAAGCCTGCGGCGCGCCCGGAAGACGAGGCGCTGCCGGCCAGCCTGAGCGATTACAGCGAAGCGACCCTGCCGGGCCATCTGCGCGGTGACGACGAAGGCACCGAGGGCTACCACGCCGGCGCCGTACTGCCGGGCGATGGCCCGATCAACGACGCGCTGGCTGAGCTGAAGAATCCGGGTTCGGTGGCTGCACGCTTGAAGGCCGAAGCGGCGAAAGCGGATGCGGCGAAGGCCGCGAAGGCCACAGCTGCGAAGCCGGAGGCGAAGGTAGAACCGAAGCCGGAAGCGAAGCCGGAAGCGAAGCCGGAAGCAAAGCCGGAAGCAAAGCCGGAAGCAAAGCCGGAAGCAAAGCCGGAAGCAAAGCCGGAAGCAAAGCCGGAAGCAAAGCCGGAAGCAAAGCCGGAAGCAAAGCCCGCACCGGCTCCGGCCAAGCCCTGATTCTGTAGCGTCGAGCCGTGCTCGACTGATCTACGAACGAGCGGGTGAGCGTGACGCCGGCCAGCGGCCGGCTCCCCAAGGGCTCAGAAGCCGTGCCGCTTGCGCAGGCGGCGTGCGATCGCGGCGCGCACGTACACGCCGTACAGCAGGCCGAACAGGAAGCCACCGATGTGCGCCCACCAGGCCACCATGCCGAAGCTTGGGCCGATGTGGGCGAACACCACCTGCAGCGCCGCCCAGACCCCGATCAGCAGATAGGCCGGGGCGCGTACGAACTCCAGGAACAGGCCCAGCGGAATCACCACGCCCAGCCGGGCGCCCGGGAACAGGGCCAGATAGGCGCCGATCAGCGCTGACACCGCACCGCTGGCACCGATGATGATCTGGTCCGGGCTGCCCATGGTGTAGATGGCCACCAGATTGGACACCGCACCGCCGACCAGGAACAGCAGCAGCAGGCGCCACGGGCCCAGCACCCGTTCGGCGGGCAGGCCGAAGATCAGCAGGAACACCAGATTGCCCAGCAGGTGTGACCAGTCCGCGTGCAGGAACAGGGCGGTGAACAGGCGCAGCACGCTGCCGTCCTGCAGGGTCGCCCACCAGTCCAGCGGGTGGGTCAGGCCGGTGGACAGGGCGCCCCAGTCCAGCCAGAGGCTGCCCCGGGCGTCATCCGGACGCGAGATCGACCACAGGAACGCCAGCCACAGTGCCGCAAACAGCACGGGCGTGGCCCAGCGCAGGGCTGCCTTCTTGCGCGACGGGAGGGAGACGAACATGGGCACTAGCCTAGCGTGAGGGCGCTTACGGCGGGGATTGTCCTGTTCAGCTTTTGAGACGAAAAAAGCGCCTGCGCTGTTATTGTTTCATTAACAGCTCTGGGTAATACTCGCATACGGCGTCGTATGTCGGGAGGGGAATCCGGCGCGCTCCGAAGGGCCCCAAGGCCCGCCGGGCGCAGGCGCACTCAGAGCACCATCACCGCTTACCGGAGAGAGAGAACTACGATGCAAACCGCTTCCACCATTGCCCGATTGACCCTGCTGGCCGTCGGCGTTGCCGGTGCGCTGGCTGCTGCCGACGCCAATGCCGCTGCCTTCCAGCTGAAGGAAAACAGCGCCAAGGGCCTGGGCCGCGCGTTCGCCGGCTCCGGCAGCGCCGAAGGCGACGCCTCCATCATCGCCGTCAACCCGGCCGGCATGCGCCAGCTCGATGGCACCCTGGTCCAGGGCGACCTGAGCGCCATCAGCTTCAAGGCCGAGTTCAAGGGCCAGGGCCGCAATGCAGCAGGCCGTCCGCAGACCGGTGGTGACGGCGGCGACGCCGGCATGATCGCTCCGGTTCCGGCCGCGTACTTCCACATGCCGATCGGCGAGAAGGCCCACTTCGGTGTGTCGCTGACCGCACCGTTCGGCTTCAAGACCGAATACGACAACGGTTGGGTCGGTCGTTACAGCGGCCTGAAGACCGATCTGAAGGCCATCGACCTCGGCTTCGCCGCGTCGTATGACGTCAACCCGTACGTGTCCTTCGGCGCGTCGGTGTTCGTCGAGCACCTGACCATCGAGCTGAGCAACGCCGTCGACTACGGCAGCATCCTGGCCGGTGCCGGCGCTCCGGGCTTCGCCCCGGGCAGCGCCGATGGCACCCTGAAGATCGAGGGTGACAACAATGCCGTGGGCTGGACCGTCGGTGGCCTGTTCTCGATCGACGAGAACACCCACATCGGCCTGAGCTACCGTTCGAAGGTCGAGCACAAGATCACCGGTGGTGATGCGACCTTCAGCGGCGCCGACCGCGCCCGTTCCCTGCTGACCAACTCGCCGCGTACCCGCGGTTGGTTCATGGACACCAGCGGCAAGGCCACGGTGACCATGCCGGCCTCGGCCACCCTGAGCGTGACCCACAAGGTCAACGACCGCTGGACCGTGATGGGCGACGTGACCCGCACCGCCTGGTCGACCGCCTTTGACAGCGTCACCGTCGACTACGCTTCGCCGCAGGCGGATTCGGTCCTGGAGTTCGGCTACCGTGACACCACCTTCGTGTCGCTGGGCGCCGACTACAAGCTGAGCGACACCGTCACCCTGCGCGGTGGTGTTGCGCTGGACCAGACCCCGACCACCGACGCCCACCGCGACGTCCGCGTGCCGGATACCAGCCGCAAGTGGCTGTCGCTGGGCGTGGGCTGGACCCCGTCGCAGAACACCGAGTGGAACTTTGGCTACACCCACCTGTTCACCAGCGATCCGAACGTGAACGTGCGTGCGACCACTGCCAACCAGGGCAACTCGCTGTCGGGCAAGTACAAGGTCCGTGGCGACGTGCTGGCTGCTTCGTTCCAGTACAAGTTCTGATTCGGGCCAACGCCTGACGCAGTACACGGAAGGCCCCGCGCAAGCGGGGCCTTCTTTTTTGTGGAACGCTTTGGGGCATCCACGCAGGGTGTGGATCCAGCCGATTGCCTACGCAGCGCGTGGATCCACGACAATAGCGCGATGAACCTGTCCGATCCGAATTTCCAGCTGGAGCTGGCCGCCAACATCGCCGTCGCCGGCTCGATCCTGCTGGCGGGCCGCAACAACGTGCACACCTGGTGGCTGGGCATCGTCGGCTGCGCGCTGTTCGCGGCGGTGTTCGAGCGCTCTCACCTGTATGCAGACATGGTGCTGCAGTTCTTCTTCATCGCCATCAGCGTGCTGGGCTGGTGGCAGTGGCTGCGCGGCGACCACGGTGCACCCCTGCCGATCACCTCATTGCGACCGCGTGCCTGGGCGTGGCTGGCACCACTGGCGGTGGTGGCGACCTTCGGCTACGGCTGGATGCTGACCCGCCTGACCAACGCCTACGCGCCCTACATCGATTCGGCGGTGCTGGTGCTGAGCGTGATCGCCCAGATCCTGATGATGCGGCGCAAGCTGGAATCGTGGTGGGTGTGGCTGCTGGTGAATACCGTCGCGGTGCCGCTGTACTACAGCCGTGGCCTGCATCTGACCTCGATCCTGTACGTGGGCTTCTGGATCAACGCACTGGTGGCGTTGCGCCACTGGCGCAATCTGATGCGGGTGTAGAGCCGAGAACGGGCTCGGCTCTACAGGAAAAAAAGCACAAAAAACCCCGCTTTCGCGGGGTTTCTCGTTTGCCGCATCAACCGGGCGATCAGTCGCCCAGGGTCAGCAGCGAAGCGTTGCCGCCTGCGGCGGTGGTGTTCACCGTCACCGTCTTCTCGGTGGCGAAACGCAGCAGGTAGTGCGGGCCGCCGGCCTTCGGACCGGTGCCGGACAGGCCCTGGCCGCCGAACGGCTGCACGCCGACCACCGCACCGATCTGGTTGCGGTTGACGTAGACGTTGCCGACGTGGACGCCGTTGCTGATGCGATCAACGGTTTCGTCGATGCGCGAATGCACGCCCAGGGTCAGGCCGTAGCCGGTGGCGTTGATCTGGTCGATCACCGCGTCGAGCTGGTCGCCCTTCCAGCGGATGACGTGCAGCACCGGACCGAACACTTCCTTCTGCAGCTGGCCCAGGTCCTTCAGTTCGTACGCGCGCGGTGCGAAGAAGGTGCCATTGGCGGCTTCGGCGGACAGCTCGGCGGCAGCGATCAGGCGCGCTTCGCGGTCCATGCGTTCGGCGTGGTCCTGCAGGATCTTCAGTGCATCGGCGTCGATCACCGGGCCGACGTCGGTGGACAGCAGGCCGGGGTTGCCGACCTTCAGCTCCTTCATCGCACCGGCCAGCATGGTCATCACCTTGTCGGCGATGTCGTCCTGCACGAACAGCACGCGCGCGGCCGAGCAGCGCTGGCCGGCGGAGGTGAAGGCCGAACCGATCGCGTCCTTGACCAGCTGTTCCGGCAGCGCCGAGGAATCGGCGATGAAGGCATTCTGGCCGCCGGTCTCGGCAATCAGCACACCGATGGCGGCGTCACGTGCGGCCATCGCGCGGTTGATCGCACGGGCGGTGTCGGTGGAACCGGTGAAGGCCACGCCGGCCACGCGCGGGTCGGCGGTCAGCGCGGCACCGACGGTGGCACCGTCGCCCGGCAGGAACTGCACCACCTCGGCCGGCACGCCGGCGTCGTGCAGCAGCTTCACCGCGTAGTAGCCGATCAGGTTGGTCTGCTCGGCCGGCTTGGCGATCACGCTGTTGCCAGCGGCGAGTGCAGCGGCCACCTGGCCCAGGAAGATCGCCAGCGGGAAGTTCCACGGGCTGATGCAGACGAACACGCCGCGGCCGTGCAGCTGCAGCTCGTTGGATTCACCGGTCGGGCTCGGCAGCTTCTCGGCGTGGCTGAACTGCTCGCGTGCCTGCTTGGCGTAGTAGCGCAGGAAATCCACCGCTTCGCGCACTTCGGCGATGCTGTCGGGCAGGCTCTTGCCGGCTTCCTTCACGCACAGCGCCATGAACTCCGGCATGCGCGCTTCCAGCTGGTCGGCGGCGTGCTCGAGGATGGCGGCGCGGCTGGCGGCCGGGGTGCGGTTCCAGGCCGGCTGCGCGGCCACGGCATTGGCCAGGGCCTTCTGCACGGTGGCAGCGTCGGCGGCCAGCCACTGGCCGACCACTTCGCGGGTGTCGGCCGGGTTGGTCACCGGCAGCGCGGCGCCGGCCGGGTTCGCACCCGGTACCAGCGGCGCGGCCTGCCAGGGCTTCACAGCCGCGTTGATCTGCTCGGCCAGGGCGCGCAGTTCGTTGTCGTTGGCGAGATTGGCGCCCATGGAGTTCTTCCTGTCGTGGTTCTGGCTGCGCAGCAGGTCAACCGGCAGCGGGATCTTGGGATGCGGAATCGATTCGAACGAGGACACCATCTCGACCGGATCGCGGATCAGGTCGGCGATCGGCACGCGCTCGTCGGTGATGCGGTTGACGAAGCTGGAGTTGGCGCCGTTTTCCAGCAGGCGGCGCACCAGGTACGGCAGCAGGTCTTCATGTGAACCGACCGGGGCGTACACGCGGCAGGGCAGGTTCAAGCGATCGGCCGGCACCACTTCGGCGTACAGATCGTCACCCATGCCGTGCAGCTTCTGGTGCTCGTACACGCCGCCATTGGCGATGCTGCGCACTGCGGCGATGGTGTGCGCGTTGTGCGTGGCGAACATCGGGTAGATCGCATCGGCATGCGTGAACAGGCGCTTTGCGCAGGCCAGGTAGGACACGTCGGTGTTCTGCTTGCGGGTGAACACCGGGTAGCCCGGATAGCCTTCGATCTGCGCGCGCTTGATCTCGGCGTCCCAGTAGGCGCCCTTGACCAGGCGTACCTGCAGGCGGCGACCGGCGCGGCGTGCCATGTCGGCCAGGTGGTCGATCGTGTACGGCGTGCGCTTCTGGTAGGCCTGCACGACCACGCCGAAACCATCCCAGCCGGACAGCGAGGCATCGGAGAAGACCTGCTCGATGATGTCCAGCGACAGTTCCAGGCGGTCGGACTCTTCGGCGTCGACGGTGCAGCCGATGCCGTAGCTCTTGGCCAGCTGTGCCAGTTCCAGCACGCCCGGCACCAGGTCCTTCAGTACGCGCTCGCGCTTGGCGTGCTCGTAGCGCGGGTACAGCGCCGACAGTTTGATCGAGATGCCCGGGGCGTTGTTGACGTCGCCGTCCGGACGGCCGCCGCGTGCCTTGTGATCGCCGCCGATGGCGTGGATCGCACGACGGTAGTCTTCCAGGTAGCGCAGCGCGTCCTTCATGGTCAGCGCGCCTTCGCCCAGCATGTCGAAGGAGTAGCGGTAGTTCGCGTTGTCGCCCTTGTGCGAGCGCGACAGCGCTTCGCTGATGGTACGGCCCATGACGAACTGGTGGCCCATGATCTTCATCGCCTGGCGCACGGCCAGGCGCACCACCGGCTCACCCACGCGGCCGACCAGGCGCTTGAACGCGCTGGGCGCATCGGCGCGGGTGGCATCGTTCATCTGCACCAGCTTGCCGGTCAGCATCAGGCCCCAGGTGGAGGCGTTGACCAGCACCGAGTCGCTGCCGCCCAGGTGCTTTTCCCAGTCGGCATCGGCCAGCTTGTCGCGGATCAGCTTGTCGGCGGTGTCCTGGTCCGGAATGCGCAGCAGCGCCTCGGCCACGCACATCAGCAGCACGCCTTCCTCGCTGCCCAGGTCGTACTGGCGCATGAAGGCTTCGATGGCGCCCTGGTCCTTGGCACGCACGCGCACGCGGCCGACCAGGTCGGCGGCCAGCGCCTGCACCCTGGCCTGTTCCTCGGCGGGCAGGCGGGCCTGCGCCAGCAGCTCGCGCACATGGCTGGCCTCGTCCTTCAACCAGGCATCGGTGATGGCCTGGCGGAACGGGTTGGGGGGCGCCGGCAGTTCCGGCGACAGCAGCGCGCCGGGACGCGGAGCGTCGTGGGCGGCAGGGGAGGAGGAAGGTGCGTTCATGCCGGTCCGGCCAGTGGAAAACTTGGCGATTTTAATCATTTTTGCGGGTTCCGGAAGTGCCCCGCAGCCACCTTGATGAAGTGCTGATAGCCCCTAGCTGCGGTGGATTCAGCGTGTTCAGCAAGCTCGGAAGAACTTGTGCTGAATTCGTCATTTGTGTCGCCGACCTCATGCTGTGTTGCAGCATGGGAAAAAGTGTGAATGCACCCTTGCTACCGGCGAGAGGGCGGGGCTACCATCGAGACGTTTCCCGCGGCAGGAACGCGGTTGCGACATGATCGAGGTGCTTCCAGCTCCGGATGGGTCAGGTACGCAGCTGCGGCTGCGTCCCCCACGGGCGCTCGATGCCCGGCAGTTCGTCCTGTTGTTCACCGTGTTGTCGGGTGCGATGTGGCTGGTGTCCGCCCTCGGGTGGTTGGCCGGCAATGCATTCGCCCCCCTGTTCGCGCTGCTGTACAGCCTGGTGCTGGCGGCCGCGCTGCGTGCCTTGTGGCGCAGCGGTGAACGGCAGGAGGAGATCCGGGTAGTGCCGGCGTACGTGGAGGTCATCCCCGTACCCGGTGGATCGCCGGTGTTCCGGGCCCACCCCCACTGGGTGCGCCTGCTCACCGACGATGAGAGGGTCCGGCTGGCATCCAGCGGCCGGCAGGTGGAGGTGGGGAGTTTCCTCGCGCCGGCCGAACGTCAGACGCTCGCAGAGACACTTGAAAGCTTGCTCGCCGCCAGCGATGGCGGCAACCGACGACGCTAAGGGTCTAGGCAATGAAGCAAAGCAGCAGGTGGGGCACGAAGTGCGTGAACGCGGTTGCCGCAGTGCTGGCGACCGGGGGACTGATGCCAGCGTTGGCCTGGGCCCAGGCGGCCGATCCGAGGCCGTGGCAGCTGAACATGGGTAAGGGGGTGACCCAGACCTCGCGCCTGGCCTGGGAATCGAACAACCTGTCGTTGATCATCTGCACGGTGATCGGCGTCATCGTGTTCGGGGCGATGGCCTACGCCATGTTCAAGTTCCGCAAATCCAAGGGCGCGGTCGCCGCCACCTTCAGCCACAACACCAAGGCCGAGGTGATCTGGACGGTGATCCCGGTGATCATCCTGATCGTGATGGCCTGGCCGGCCACGGCCAACCTGATCAAGATGTACGACACCCGCGATGCCGAGATGACGGTGAAGGTCACCGGCTACCAGTGGATGTGGAAGTACGAATACCTCGGCGAGAACGTCACCTTCACCAGCCGGCTGGACCGCGAGTCCGACCGTGTGCGGCAGAGCGGCGTCGTGCCGACCCGCGAGAGCCATCCGCACTACCTGCTGGATGTCGACAACCGCCTGGTGCTGCCGGTCGATACCAAGGTGCGTTTCGTCATCACCTCCGACGACGTGATCCACGCCTGGTGGGTACCGGCGCTGGGCTGGAAGCAGGACGCCATCCCCGGCTTCATCAACGAAGCCTGGACCAGCATCGAGCAGCCCGGCGTGTACCGCGGGCAGTGCGCAGAGCTGTGCGGCAAGGACCACGGCTTCATGCCGATCGTGGTCGAGGCGGTGTCCAAGGAAGACTTCAAGCAGTGGCTGGCGCAGCGCAAGCCTGCGGCGCCTGCCACGCCGGCGGCACCTGCGGCACCGGCCGAACCGACTGCACCGGCGGGCGAAGCACCGGCTGCGCCTGCTGCTGCAGAAGCGGGCAGCGCACCTGCCACCGCAGCCAGCGGCGCGTGATGTAAAGCCCGCGGCCGCTCGCGGCCGTGGTGACAACCGATTCTGAGAGGTGTTTTGCAATGGCGCACTCGGCAGTTGGGCACGACGATCACCATCACCACCAGAGCTTCTTCGAGCGTTGGTTCTTCTCGACCAACCACAAGGACATTGGCACGCTGTACCTCGGTTTCAGCTTCATCATGTTCATCATCGGTGCGGCGATGAGCGTGGTGATCCGCGCCGAGCTGGCGCAGCCGGGCCTGCAGTTCGTCAAGCCCGAGTTCTTCAACCAGATGACCACCGTGCATGCGCTGGTGATGATCTTCGGTGGCGTGATGCCGGCCTTCGTGGGCCTGGCCAACTGGATGATCCCGCTGCAGATCGGCGCGCCGGACATGGCGCTGCCGCGCATGAACAACTGGTCGTTCTGGCTGCTGCCGGTGGCCTTCAGCCTGCTGCTGCTGACCCTGTTCCTGCCTGGCGGCGCACCGGCAGGTGGCTGGACGCTGTACCCGCCGCTGTCGCTGCAGGGCGGCTACAACGTCGCCTTCAGCGTGTTCGCCATCCACGTGGCCGGCATCAGTTCGATCATGGGCGCGATCAACATCATCGCCACCGTGCTCAACATGCGCGCGCCGGGCATCGACCTGCTGAAGATGCCGATCTTCTGCTGGGCCTGGCTGATCACCGCCTTCCTGCTGATTGCGGTGATGCCGGTGCTGGCCGGTGCGGTGACCATGCTGCTGACCGACAAGTTCTTCGGGACCAGCTTCTTCAATGCCGCCGGTGGCGGTGACCCGGTGATGTACCAGCACATCTTCTGGTTCTTCGGGCACCCCGAGGTCTACATCATGATCCTGCCCGCCTTCGGCGTGGTCAGTGAGATCATCCCAACCTTCAGCCGCAAGCCGCTGTTCGGCTACCAGGCGATGGTGTACGCCACCGCCGCGATCGCGTTCCTGTCGTTCATCGTCTGGGCCCACCACATGTTCACCGTGGGCATGCCGCTGGGTGGCGAGATCTACTTCATGTTCGCCACCATGCTGATCTCGATCCCGACCGGCGTGAAGGTGTTCAACTGGGTCAGCACCATGTGGCGCGGCTCGCTGACGTTCGAAGCGCCGATGCTGTGGTCGGTGGCCTTCGTCATCCTGTTCACCATCGGCGGCTTCTCCGGCCTGATGCTGGCGATCGTTGCCGCCGACTTCCAGTATCACGACACCTACTTCGTGGTCGCCCACTTCCACTACGTGCTGGTGACCGGCGCGGTGTTCGCACTGATTGCCGCGGTGTACTACTGGTGGCCGAAGTGGACCGGGCGCATGTACAGCGAGAAGTGGGCCAAGGTGCACTTCTGGTGGTCGATCGTGTTCGTCAACCTGCTGTTCTTCCCGCAGCACTTCCTCGGCCTGGCCGGCATGCCGCGCCGTATTCCCGATTACAGCGTGGCCTTCGCCGACTGGAACCTGATCAGCTCGATCGGTGCATTCGGCATGTTCGTCACGCCGTTCATGATGGCCGCGATCCTGCTGTCCTCGCTGCGCAATGGCGAGAAGGCCGAGGCGCGTTCCTGGGAAGGCGCACGTGGGCTGGAGTGGACGCTGCCATCGCCGGCACCGGCGCACACCTTCACCACGCCGCCGACCATCCGCCCGGGGGATCTGGCGCATGACGACATCACGCACTGAGGTGGGGCATGCATAACGAGAGCCCGCTGCAGACCTGTAGAGTCGAGCCATGCTCGGCTGACGAAAAGCAGCCGAGCATGGCTCGGCTCTACAACAGCCCGGGCGACGCCCCGGAAAACGGCATCGAACAGCAACGCCGGCGCGCCAGGCGCACGGCGATGTGGGTCGGCGCCATCGCTGTGCTGGTCTACGTCGGTTTCATCCTCAGTGGGGTGATCGGCCGATGAGCGACGCACCGGCCACCGCGACCTCACGCAGTGCCGGGCTGCCGCGCCTGATCGGCGTGGCGGTGGCGGTGTTCCTGCTGACGTTCTCGCTGGTGCCGCTGTATCGCATCGCCTGCGAGAAGGTGTTCGGCGTGCGACTGGAGCGCGGCCCCGGCAGCGAAGCCAGTGCGGGTGCGGCGTCCGGCAAGCGCACCGTACGGGTGGAATTCGATGGCGGCGTCAACTCGCGCCTGCCGTGGTCGTTCCATCCCGAACAGCTGACCATGGACGTGGTGCCCGGCGAACTCAACGAAGCGTTGTACTTCGCACGCAACGACAGCCAGCAGGCGGTGGTCGGCAGTGCGGTGCCTTCGGTGGCGCCGGCGCGTGCCTCGGGCTTCTTCAGCAAGACCGAATGTTTCTGTTTCACCGCGCAGACGCTGCAGGCTGGCGAGAAGCGCGACATGCCGGTGCGTTTCATCGTCGATCCGGATCTGCCGCCGGAGATCAGGACGATCACCTTGTCCTACACCTTCTACCGCAACGACGCGCTGTCCGATCGGCTGGCCCCGGCCGCCACCTCGGAAGGCGCGCACGCCGCACCCTGACCCGGATACCGACATGGCCCAGACACCGACCGACGCCAACGTGTACTTCGTCCCGGCCCAGAGCAAATGGCCGTTCGTGGGTTCCATCGCGATGATGGTGACCATGGTGGGCGTGGCCAGCTGGCTCAACGATGCCAGCTGGGGACGCTGGACGTTCTACATCGGCATCGCGATGCTGGTGCTGACCCTGTTCTGGTGGTTCAGCGACGTGGTGCGCGAGTCGCAGGCCGGCAACTACAACCACCAGGTCGATGGTTCGTTCCGGATGGGGATGATCTGGTTCATCTTCTCCGAGGTGATGTTCTTCGGCGCCTTCTTCGGCGCGCTGTTCTACACCCGCAACCTGGGCCTGTCGTGGCTCAGCGGCGAAGGCCGCGGGGTGATGACCAACGAACTGCTCTGGCAGGGCTATTCGGCAGGATGGCCGACCAATGGCCCGGCGGCGATCGGCGGTGCGTTCCAGACCATCCCGGCCTGGGGCCTGCCGCTGATCAACACGCTGATCCTGCTCACCTCCGGCGTGACCCTGACCATCGCCCACCATGCACTGAAGGCCGGCAACCGCCGCCAGCTGCTGATCTGGCTGGGCCTGACCGTGGTGCTCGGCCTCGGCTTCCTGACCCTGCAGGCGGAAGAGTACATCCACGCCTACAAGGAACTGAACCTGACGCTCGGCTCGGGTATCTACGGTTCGACGTTCTTCATGCTGACCGGCTTCCACGGCGCCCACGTGCTGCTGGGCACGATCATGCTGATCGTGATGTGGCTGCGTTCGGCCAAGGGACACTTCACCCGCGACAACCATTTCGGTTTCGAAGCCGCCGCATGGTACTGGCACTTCGTCGACGTGGTGTGGCTGATGCTCTTCATGTTCGTCTACGTGCTTTGACCGCGCACGCATCGGTGGCCTCAGCCGCCGATGCCGTGCGGCTTGATCCAGCCCATGTAGATGCTCACGATCACCAGTACGATCAAGGCCACCGACACCCCGATGCGGCGTGTCAGTGCGTTGACCGTGCGCTTGGTCTGGCCGCGGTCGACCAGCAGGTAATACAGGCCGGCGCCCAGATTCCAGACGATGACGATCAGAAACGCGATTACCAGCAGGGTCTTCAGCGAATCACTCATGCGCGGCTCGAGGGCAGGGTGGATGTGCCTATCTGACCGCGTTTGCGCGGACTTGTCATGATGCGCCAGCACACGCGCGTGCTCGGATGGCTGCTGGCCGTGCTGGCAATGGCCGGTTTCACCGCATTGGGGCTGTGGCAGCTGCAGCGCATGCATGCCAAACAGGCAATGTTGGATGCACAGGGTCCAGCCGCAGCGCAGGTACTGTCGTTGGCGCAGGCGCTGGCAGCGCCCGGTGCGTTGCATGGCGTGGCCGACCACGGTCGCTTCCTGCCCGGCGTGGTGCTGCTGGACAACCAGACCCGGCACGGCCGTGCCGGCGTGAAGATCTACCGCCCGTTCCGCAGTGACGAGGGCAGTGTGTTGCTGGTCGATCTGGGATGGCGCGCGCTGCCGCCTGATCGCACCCTGCCGGATGTGCCGTCGCCACCTTCGCCGGTGGCCGTACGTGGGTTGCTGGCGCCGCCGCCGTCAGCGGGACTGGCACTGGGCCCGGCGTTCTCCACCACCGATGAAGCGGGCCGCTGGCTGGCCAGCCGGTTGCCGGCCGAAGGCCTGGCCCGCGCGCTGGGGGTGCAGTCACTTCCCGATCGTGTACTGCGCCTGGACCCGGCGCTGCCCTTCGGCGACGAACGTGATCTGGACCTGCTGCCGAACACCTTGCCGCCGCAGCGTCACCTGGGCTACGCCGTGCAGTGGTTCGGCCTGGCCCTGACCGTGCTCGTCGTTGCGCTGGTGTTGGAGTGGCGCAGGAGGCGCGCCGTGGCACGACCGGCATCCCGTACCCAACCATGAGAAAATGCCCCGCATGAACACTGCTACGTCCCCGCAGGCGCGCGGCTCTGGCCGCCGGACCCTGGTACTGCTGTTTGCCGTGTTCTTCGGGGCGATGGCGCTGGCTGCCGTGCTGCGCTTCTCCGGCTGGCAGCCCACCGGGCACCGCAATGCCGGCCAGCTGCTGAAGCCGCCGGTGGACCTGCGCCAGCAGGCGCCGACCCTGGCCAGCGGCCAGCCTTATCCGTGGAATCCCGAGGCCCGTACCTGGCGCCTGCTGGTGGCGCCGGCCGGAGTCTGCGACGCGCAGTGCGTCACTTTGTCGCAGGGACTGGGCAAGGTGTGGCAGCTGTTCGGCCATAACGCCGATAATGTCGAAATCCTGTGGCTGGGAACGCCACCGGCGTCGATCGCCTCGCTGCCCGCGCTGCGGCCGCTGGCACCGTCGCCAGCACTGCGCGCGGCCCTGCCCGGCGTCGACGATCCGGCTGGCCTGCCGGTCTACGTGATCGATCCGAACGGCTTCGTGATCATGCGCCATGCCCCCGGCAGTGACCTGGGTGGCCTGCGCAAGGACATGGCCACGTTGCTGAAACTGAAGTGAGTCCCGTTTGATGAGCCTTTCCGCGCGTCCGGCGCTGCACCGCAATTTCCACCGCCTGGCGTGGTTCGCCATGATCATGACCGCGAGCACGATCATGTTCGGCGCCTTCGTGCGCCTGTCCGATGCCGGCCTGAGCTGCCCGGACTGGCCGACCTGCTATGGACAGGCCACCTGGCCGCAGCACGTGGAAGAGACCATCGGCCATCCGGCGGCGGAGATCCGCCCGCTGGAAACCCACAAGGCCTGGCGTGAGCAGGTGCATCGCTTCCTGGCCGGCGCGCTGGGCATCGAGATCCTGACCCTGGCGCTGCTGGCCACGCGCAAGCGGCGATTCGGAAGCACGGCGGTGGTGACCGCCTGCGTACTGGTGGCCGCCGGCATACCGCTGTACATGATGGGCTGGCACGGCACCGCCAGCGCCTTGGCCCTGATAGGCGAGGCGATCCTGCTGATCGCGGCGCTGCGCTGGAGCAACATCGACCTGGCGCGCGCTGCCCTGCTGACCCTGGCGGTGGTGATCTTCCAGGCCCTGCTGGGCATGTGGACGGTGACCCTCCTGCTGAAACCCATCGTAGTGATGGGCCACTTGCTGGGCGGCATGCTGATGTTCGCGCTGCTGGTGTGGATGGCCTGGCGCGCAACGCACATGCCGATCACCCTGGCCGAAGCACCGAAGCTGAAGTGGATGCTGCGCATCGGCGTGGCGGTGCTGGTCACCCAGATCGCACTGGGGGGCTGGGTCAGTGCCAACTACGCGGCGCTGGCCTGCGGCGGCGGCAGCGCCTCGCTGGACAACTTCCCGCGTTGCGCCAACCAGTGGTGGCCGCAGCACAACTTCGTCGAAGGCTTCACCCTGTGGCGCGGCATCGGCGTGGACTACGAAGGCGGCGTGCTGGATGGCGCCTCGCGTATCGCCATCCAGATGGCGCATCGCCTGTTCGCGGTGGTGGTGGCCGTCTACCTGCTGTGGCTGGGCGTGCGCCTGTTCCGCCTGCCGAGCATGCGTGGCTGGGCCAGCGCGCTGATCGCGCTGCTGGTGCTGCAGGTCACCCTCGGCATCCTCAATGTGAAGCTGGCGCTGCCGCTGGAAGTGGCGGTGGCCCACAACGGCGTGGCCGTTGCCCTGTTGTTCGTACTGGTCAGCCTGCTGGCCCGCCTGCGTGCCCCGGACTGATCCCATGTTTTCCAATTACCGCCAGTACTGGGACCTGACCAAGCCCAAGGTCGTCGCCCTGATCGTCTTCACCGCCCTGGTCGGCATGGTCCTGGCCATTCCGGGCGTGCCCAGCTGGGAGCAGGTGCGTGCCGGCGTGCTCGGCTTCCTCGGCATCTGGCTGGCGGCCTCGGCCGCGGCGGCGATCAACCAGCTGCTGGATGCGCACATCGATGCGCAGATGGCGCGCACTTCGTGGCGTCCGCTGGTGGTGGGCAAGGTCAAGCCGTGGCAGGTGCTGGTGTTCGCCGGCGTGCTGATCGTGCTGTCGATGACCATCCTGGTGCTGTGGGTGAACTTGATCACTGCGGTGCTGACCTTCGCCTCGCTGATCGGTTATGCGGTGATCTACACCGTGTACCTCAAGCGCGCGACCTCGCAGAACATCGTCATCGGCGGCCTGGCCGGCGCGATGCCGCCGATGCTCGGCTGGGCTGCGGTGACCGGCATGCAGGGTTCGTCGGACTGGGCGTACTCGTCGCTGCTGGTGCTGATCATCTTCATCTGGACGCCGCCGCACTTCTGGGCACTGGCGATCTTCCGCCGCGAGGACTACGCCAAGGCGGAAATTCCGATGCTGCCGGTGACCCATGGCGTGGTGCACACCCGCAAGCAGATCATGGTGTATTCGGTGGTGCTGGCACTGGTCTGCCTGCTGCCGTACCTGGTGGGCATGAGCGGTGCGTTCTACCTGGGCGGCGCGATCGTGCTCAACGCCGTGTTCCTCTGGTACGCCTGGCGCATGCTGGATCCGCCGGACGAGCTGTTCTCGATGAAGATGTTCTATTACTCCATCGTCTACCTGATGGCGCTGTTCGCCTTCCTGCTGGTGGACCACTGGATCCTGCCCTGGTTGTAAAGCGCCACCTGTAGAGCCGAGCCCATGCTCGGCTGAGGGGGGGATGGAAGAGCAGCCGAGCGTGGGCTCGGCTCTACAGTAGATCCACACCATGCGTGGATGTTCTCCTCGTCGCGTCAGGGCTTGCGCCGCGCATACCGCTGTGCGATCACGCCGCAGACGATCAGCTGGATCTGGTGGTAGATCATCACCGGCAGCACGATGGCACCGAGGCTGCCACCAGCGAACAACACCTTGGCGATCGGCACGCCCGTGGCCAGGCTCTTCTTCGAGCCGCAGAACACGATGGCGATCTCGTCCTCGCGGTTGAAGCGCAGGCGGCGGGCGATGAAGGTGATCAGCGGCATGGCGATACCCAGCAGCACCGCGGCCACCACTGCCACGGCCAGCAACGAGAGCAGCGGCGTCTTGCTCCACAGCCCTTCGGTCACTGCCTCGCCGAAGGCCGAGTACACCACCAGCAGGATGGTGGCCTGGTCGGTGTAGCGCAGCAGTGCACGCTGCTTCTCCACCCAGCCGGCAATCCACGGCCGCAGCAGGTGGCCGGCCACGAACGGCACCAGCAACTGCAGCATGATGCCGCCGATCGCATGCAGCGGATCGTGCACGCCGCCGGAGGTGCCGGCCAGCGCGGTCAGCAGCAGCGGGGTCAGGAACACGCCGAGGATGCTCGACAGCGAGGCACTGCACACCGCTGCCGGTACGTTGCCATGCGCCATCGAGGTGAACGCGATGGACGACTGCACGGTGGAGGGCAGGGTGCACAGGAACAGCACGCCCAGGTACAGCTCCGGGGTCAGCAGCCAGCCCGACAGCGGCTTGAACATCAGCCCCAGCAGCGGGAACAGGATGAAGGTGCAGGCCAGGATGGTCAGGTGCAGCCGCCAGTGCAGCATGCCGCCGATGATCGACTCGCGCGGCAGGCGCGCGCCGTGCAGGAAGAACAGCGCGGCGATGGCGACCGTGGTGACATCATCGAGGACGATGGCGGCGGCGCCCTTCATCGGCAGCAGGGAGGCCAGGCCGACGGTGCACAGCAGGGCGAGGGTGAAGTTGTCCGGTCGCAGGCGCGACCACCAGCGGGTCATGGTGGGCAGAGTCCTTGGTGCGGTGGAGTCAGGGCGAAATGGATGGCGTGGCCAGGCGCTGGCGGGTGGCGGCTTCCAGCGACTTCAGGCCGGCACGCTGGCCGAGCTGCAGGGCCTGTTCCGGGCTGGCGTGTTCGTAACGTGCATTGACCAAGCCGAGCACGGCACCGGCACGGTTGCCGGACGCGCAGTGCAGCAGCACCGGTCCCTGGCTTTGCCGCAGGGCCTGATGCACGGCGCGCACATTGGCCGCATCCAACCCCTCTGCGCCGGCCACCGGAATGCGCACATAGCGCAGGCCCAACGATTCGGCCACGCGGGTTTCATCGAAACCGCGGTCTTCGTCGGGCTGGCGCAGGTCGATCACCGTGCGCACACCCTGTGCAGCCAGTTCGCGCAGTTGTGCGGCACTGGGCTGGCCGCCGGCATACAGGCCGGGGCGGACTTCATTGAGCGGGGTATCCGCGGCCAGGACGGCCAGCGGCAGGCAGAGCGACAACAACAGCAGGCAGGTCAGGCGCAGCAGCATGGTCCTCTCCGTGAAAGCGTCTGCCCCTCTACAGGCGCAGCCCGGCGCGGGCCTTCAGCAGCTCGCGCAGTTCGTATTTGTCAGTATCGTCCAGACCCTGCTGGCGCTGTTTTGCCAACAACTCCTCCAGACGTTGCACCAGCAGCTGTTTTTCCAGCTGGGCCACCGCGTCATGCAGTTCCTGGGTCCAGCTGGCCTCGGTGCCGGGTAGCGTCTGTGCCGCCAGCGTATGCAACGAGGCCTGTTCCTCGCGGCCGTCGAAGTGTTCCAACAGGGCGCCGGTGCTGATGTCCGGGCGCTGTTCGACCAGCCCCAGCAGCTCCAGCAGCAGCTCCACGCCGGGCAGGCGCAGGCCCTGGAAGTGGTGCTTGCCGCCCAGGGTCAGCGCCAGCGACGGCTGCTGCAGCAGCACGGCGATCGCGCCGCGCACCAGGCTGCGCTTGGCCACCGGTTGAATAGTGCGTGCCGGCTGGCGCTGAGGCATCGAAGCGCGTGCAGCCTGGGCGTTGCCGCCGAGGCCGGTCAGCTGCGCCAGCTGCTGCTTCATCAGGTCGCCGAAGGCACCGTCGGGAATCTGCGCCAGCATCGGCTTGGCCCGCTCGGCCAGGCGCGCCTTGCCGTCCAGCGTGCCCAGGTTGATCTCGCGGGTCAGCTCGTCGAAGAAGAACTGCGACAGCGGCGTGGCCTGCTTCAGGCGTTCGTTGAAGGCCTCGGCGCCTTCCTTGCGCACGATGGTGTCCGGGTCCTCGCCATCGGGCAGGAACAGGAAGAAGGCCTGACGGCCATCCTTCATGCGCGGCAGCACCGACTCCAGCGCCTTCCAGCCGGCACGGCGGCCGGCGGCGTCGCCGTCGAAGCAGAAGAACACGTCCGGCGCGTTGCGGAACAGCAGCTCGGCATGGTCCGGCGTGGTGGCCGTGCCCAGCGTGGCAACTGCCTGGGTGACGCCGAACTGGAACAGCGAGACCACGTCCATGTAGCCCTCGACCACGATCAGCCGCTCGATCTTCTGGTTGGCCTGGCGCACCTGCCACAGGCCGTACAGCTCGCGGCCCTTGTGGAACAGCGCGGTCTCGGGCGAGTTGAGGTACTTGGGGCCGTCGTCCTTCTCGAACACGCGGCCGCCGAAGGCGATCACCCGGCCACGACGGTCGAAGATCGGGAACATCACCCGGTCGCGGAACTTGTCGTAGACGTGGCCGCGGTCGTTCTTGGAGAACAGGCCGGCGCGGTCGAGCAGCTTCATGCGCCGCTCGTCCTTGCCGAGCGCATCGCGCAGGCCGCTGTACCCATCCGGCGCGTAGCCGATCTGGAAGCGTGCGCGGTTCTCTTCGTCCACGCCACGCCCATCCAGGTAGCTGCGTGCCTTTTCGCTGCCCTGCAGGTTGCTCTGGAAGAACTTCGTGGCCGCCTCAAGCGCCGAATACAGCTCGCGGCTGTCGTCCTGCTGCTGGGGGCTGCGTGGGTTCTCGCTGCGCGGCACTTCCATGCCTGCGCGCTTGGCCAGTTCATCCACCGCGTCGAGGAACTCGAGGCGGTCGTAGTTCATCAGGAAGCTGATCGCGGTGCCGTGCGCGCCGCAACCGAAGCAGTGATAGAACTGCTTGGTGGGCGAGACCGTGAACGACGCCGAGCGCTCGTCATGGAACGGGCAGCGCGCTGCATATTCCTTGCCCTGTCGCTTCAACGGCACGCGGCTGCCCACCACCTCGACGATGTCGGAGCGGGCGAGCAGATCGTCGATGAAAGCGTCGGGGATACGGGCCATGGGCAACAGAACGGGGCGCGGCCGCCAGGGCGCGCAGCAGGGGCGGCAGGTTCCCCTAGTTTACTCGCTGGCGACGCCGGGACTGGCCTGTTCGGCCTCGACCCCGGCCTTGGCCAGCTGAGCCCGTGCATGCAGGCGCTCGTCGATCACCGCGGTCATCAATGCACCGACGAAGAACACGGCGGTGGCGTAGTAGATCCACACCAGTGCGATCACCAACGCGCCCATCGAGCCGTAGGCGCTGCCCGGGGCCACGGTAGCGATGTAGACGCCAATACCGTAGCGGCCAAGGGTGAACAGCACCGAGGTGATGGCGCCGCCGATGAAGGCCTGGCGCCAGGCCACGCGGCGGTCCGGCAGGTAGTGGTAGAGGAAGGCGAAGGCCAGCGTGTAGAGCAGCAGCGAGGTCAGGTAGCCGATCGCCGGCAGCACCGAGGGCAGCTGCGCGAACACCACCTGCAGTGCAGTGGTGGCGGTCATCGAGAGGATCAGCAGGAAGCCCAGTGCCAGCACCACGCCGAAGGAGAACACGCGCTTGCGCAGCCACGCCTTGACGCCTTCCAGGCGCTGGCCGCTGGTGTGGAAGATGCGGTTCAGCGCGTTCTGCAGCTGGGCGAACACGGCGGTGGCACCGACGAACAGCAGCAGCGTGCTCCACAGCCCGGCCAGCGAACCTACGCTGGGCTGGCTGTTGGCGTTGTGCAGCACGGTGTCGGCGACGCTGGCCACGCTGCTGCCGGCCACCGAACCGATCTGGCTGATTAACGTCTGTTGTGCTGGCGGGTACAGCGAGGCAGTCAGCCACAGCAGCAGTACCAGCAGCGGTGCCATCGACAGCAGGGCGTAGAAGGAGACCGAGGCGGCCTGGGTCAGCACGTCGATTTCGACGAAGCGCTTGGCGACCGCCATCGGGAAGCTGTCCTGCAGGCGGTCAGCATAGTGGCGAAGCCGTGCGGGGATGCCGTGGGGACGCGTGTCGGTGGGGGCGTTGGATTGCTCGACCATGGGGGTGTTGTAACAGCCGGCGGTCGAAGGAGCGGTGAAGCGGGTGTTGCATCTGTAGCGCCGGGCCAAGCCCGGCGATCGTGCCGCGATGGGGTCAGAGCCCTTTCGCATGGCGAAAGGGATCCGACCCCTCCGGTGCTGGATTACGCCAGCAGCTGCTTGACCAGCTTGGAGACCAGGCCCATGTCGGCCTGGCCGGCGAGCTTGGGCTTCAGCGCGCCCATCAGCTTGCCCATGTCGGCCGGGCCGGAAGCACCGGTTTCGGCGATGGCGGCCTGGATGGCGGCCACGATCTCGGCTTCGCCCATCTTGGCCGGCAGGTAGGCTTCGATGACCACGATCTCGGCGCGCTCGATCTCGGCCAGGTCTTCGCGGTTGGCGGCTTCGAACTGGCTGACCGAGTCCTTGCGCTGCTTGACCATCTTGTCGAGCACGGCGATCACGGCGGTGTCGTCCAGTTCGATGCGCTCGTCCACTTCGCGCTGCTTGATGGCGGCGTTGATCAGGCGGATCACGCCCAGCTTGTGCTTCTCGCCCGCCTTCATGGCGGCCTTCATGTCTTCGGTGAGCTGCTGCTTCATGCTCATGAGGAACCTCGTGGTGGTAGGTGGGGCGGGGCGGATGCCCGAACCCGGAAACGCAAAAAGCCGGCGACGCTCGCGCGTGCCGGCTTCGGCTCCATCGCGACAGGCAAGCCCGCCGCAATGAAGATGCGTCCGATCAGTACAGGCGCTGACGCTTGGTAACGTCGCGCGACGAGCGGCGCAGCTGACGCTTCACAGCAGCGGCGGCCTTGCGCTTGCGCTCCTGGGTCGGCTTTTCGTAGAACTCGCGCTTGCGGGTTTCGGCCAGCACACCGGCCTTTTCGCAAGTGCGCTTGAAGCGGCGAAGAGCAAACTCGAAGGGCTCGTTCTCGCGGACTTTGACGCTGGGCATGGAATCTCCGGGACACAGTAGAACCGGGTCACGCCCGGCGAGCCGCACATTATAGCGGCGAATAGACAAACTGCAAGCGGCCAACCCTGAATACGGGCCGGAAGTTCGAAAGCAGTGAGATCTGCACATCCCCCGAGGGGGCGGCAGGGGCGTCATAATAGCAGGCATGCGAGTCCTTGGCATCGAATCTTCCTGTGATGAGACCGGCGTGGCGGTGTATGACACCGACCTGGCCGGCAGCGCGGCCCTGCGCGCCCATGCGGTCTACAGCCAGATCGCCCTGCATGCCGAGTACGGCGGTGTAGTGCCCGAGCTGGCCAGCCGCGACCACGTCCGCAAGCTGCTGCCGCTGGTGCGCCAGACCCTGGCCGAAGCCGGTCTCGGCGTAGGCGACATCGACGGGGTGGCCTACACGGCCGGTCCCGGCCTGGTTGGCGCGCTGCTGGTGGGCGCCGGCGTGGCCCGCTCGCTGGCCTGGGCGCTGGAGGTGCCGGCGGTGGGCGTACACCATATGGAAGGCCACCTGCTGGCCCCGCTGATGGAAGACGACCCGCCGGAAGCGCCGTTCGTGGCACTGCTGGTGTCCGGTGGCCATACCCAGCTGGTGGCGGTGGACGCCATCGGCCAGTACCGGCTGCTGGGCGAGACCCTGGACGATGCGGCCGGCGAGGCCTTCGACAAGACCGCCAAGCTGATGGGCCTGCCGTACCCGGGTGGCCCGCAGCTGGCCAGGCTGGCCGAGCAGGGCACGCCGGGCGCGTACCGCTTCGCGCGACCGATGACCGACCGCCCGGGGCTGGATTTCAGTTTCTCCGGCCTGAAGACCCAGGTGCTGATGGCCTGGCGCGACAGCGACCAGAGCGAGCAGACCCGCGCCGACATCGCCCGTGGCTTTGAAGATGCCGTGGTCGAGACCCTGTCGATCAAGTGCGAGCGCGCGCTGGAAGCGGCCGGGACCAACGTGATCGTGGTGGCCGGCGGCGTCGGCGCCAACAAGCGCCTGCGCGCGCGCCTGCAGCAGATGGCCGAGCGCCTGGGCGGCCGCGCCTGTTTCCCGCGGCCTGCGCTGTGCACCGACAACGGCGCGATGATCGCCTTCGCTGGCGCGCTGCGCCTGCAGGCCGGCCAGCACAGCCCGCCGAAGGTGGACGTGACCCCGCGCTGGGACATGGCGACCCTGCCGGCGGTCTGATCCGGCAGCGCCGGGCCACGCCGGGCGGACGTATTACCGACGCCCTGCCAACGGCGACGCCGCCAACACGGTCGTCGCCCGCTCATGGCGCTGCAGCCAGCCCAGGGTGTGCGGGCAGCGGGCGTGGATCAGCCGCCCGATCGCGGCCAGGTCGGCGCCGATGTCGCGTTCCAGGATGGGTTCGTGGTGCGCGATCCGGTTGCGCAGGTGGCGGATGCGTCCAATGTCTGCGTGGACGGCTTTCCTGATGACACTGGGATGTGCCGAAGGTGCATGACGTAGAACCCCACCAAGTGCGGGTATCCACAGGGTGGAGTCGAAGCGACATGTAAAGAGCTGCTGCCAGAACACCATTGGCAGGTTGGCGACGATCTCAGGTGTATCGGTTACGCGGCTGGCAAGTTGTTCCAGTGCCGTGCGTGGAGAAGTACTGGATGAAGTTGGCAGTCTGCGTCGGAAGGCATCATTCCACGGCCAACGCGGGCCGTGCTGTCGGGTAAGCACAGCTGCAGCGGCGTTGCGAATGACCACCTCGCACAGATGGACCGGCATCATCAGCGCACCGCACATTCGCATGTTCCAGAGATACAGGGTATCGGCAGTGACGTCAGGGCTGCAGGTCGATGCGATTCTCTCGTAAGTCGACAGGCGCTCCGCTGACAACGCGCGCCGCAGTACATCGTATGGAGCCATCGTCATGTGCGGTGGTGAAGGAGGGCTCAATGTTCGCGAGAGTGGGCGGCGACCACCATCAGGGAACGTAGTTGTCCGCGCGGCTGATTTCCTGCGTTTCGCCTCGGGCGAATACCTGACCTGCCCTGTCGGAATTGGCCTTGACCGGCGATCTGGTCCTTGCCTAATCTGCGTGCCTGCGCCACCGGGACTCGCGGCTGGATTCCAGCTCCCCCTGGGGACAAACGGTAGTACCAAAGGGCCCTGCTAGCGGGGCCCTTTGTCTTTTCCGGGCCCGCCCCGTGCCGGCCACCCATCGCCCGTTCCGGGCAGGGTCACCGCCGTGCCGTTACCATGGCCCCCTGTATTCGGGCGGGTAAGCGCAATGGACAAGGTTTTCATCGAGGGGCTGACGATCGACGCCCTGATCGGTATCTACGATTGGGAGCGACGGATCCGCCAGGACCTGGTGTTCGACCTGGAAATGGGCTTCGACAACCGTCGCCCTGCGGCTACCGATGACATTGCCCACACCCTGAACTACAAGGCGGTGAGCAAGCGCCTGGAGCAGTTCGTGCGCGAATCGGAATTCGGTCTGGTCGAGACCCTGGCCGAGCGTTGCGCGCAGATCGTACTGGAGGAGTTCGACGTGAAGTGGCTGCGCTTGAAGCTGAGCAAGCCCGGTGCGGTGCGCGGCGCGCGCGCGGTGGGCGTGATCATCGAGCGCACGCGGGACTGACCCGGTCATGCCGGCCGCTGGCCGGCAACCTCAACAGCAATGAAGAAAGGAGACAACTGATGGTGGACGCGGTGGTGGCGGTACAGTGGCTGGAAAAGCTGCAGAACACACTGGAACCCTATCCCGGCGCCTACCTGGCGTTGATGATCTCGGCGCTGCTGATCGCAGCGGGCCTGGCCAACTGGGTGACCAAGCGCATCCTGGTGCGTGGCCTGCGGCGCCTGCTGCAGCGCCTGCCGGGTGCCGAGTCCGGGCGTGGCAGCCATTTGATGCGGGTCATTTCGCGCCTGTCCAACGTGGTGCCCAGCCAGGTGATCGCCTCGGGCATCACCCTCATCCCCGACCTGCCGCCGGGCCTGGTCAATGTGATCATCAAGCTGTGCATCGTGTGGGCGGTACTGACCGTGTCGATGGCGTTCTCGCATGCGCTGGACGCGGCCAACAGCCTGTACGAGCGCAAGCCCGACGCACGCAACAAGCCGATCAAGGGCTACCTGCAGGTGGTCAAGATCGTGGTGTTCGTGGCCGCCGGCCTGTCCATCATCGCCACCCTGCTGGGGGTCGCCCTGGGGCCACTGGTCACCGGCCTGGGCGCGGCCACCGCGGTGCTGATGCTGATCTTCCAGGACACCATCCTGTCGCTGGTGGCCAGCGTGCAGATCAGTGGCGACGGCCGCGTGCGCATCGGCGACTGGATCGAGATGCCCAGCCAGAACGCCGATGGTGATGTGATCGACATCGCCCTGCACACCATCACCGTGCAGAACTTCGACAAGACCATCACCACCATCCCGACCAAGAAGCTGGTGACCGAGTCGTTCAAGAACTGGCGCGGCATGCAGGAGGCCGGTGGCCGCCGCATCAAGCGCGCGCTGTACCTGGACCAGCACAGCGTCGGATTCCTGGACGAGGGCGACCTGGCCTTCCTCGGCCAGTTCGCGCTGCTGCGCGACTACCTGCAGGACAAGGAACAGGAGCTGGGGCAGTGGAACGGGCGCCTGCGCGAGCAGGGCGTGGCCGAGGTCAACAGCCGCCGGGTGACCAACCTGGGCACCTTCCGTGCCTATGTGGAGCGCTACCTGCGCAGCCATCCGGGCATCCACACCGACATGACCCTGCTGGTGCGGCAGCTGCAGCCGACCACCGAAGGCCTGCCGCTGGAGCTGTACTGCTTCACCCGTAGCACCGCTTGGGGCGAGTACGAGGCGGTGCAGTCGGACATCTTCGACCACCTGCTGGCGATCCTGCCGGCCTTCGGCCTGCGCGTGTTCCAGGCCTCCAGCGACGCCATGTTGATGGCCGGGCAGCGCCAGTTGGCCGGCTCGGAGTAAGCTGCGGTGCCCCCGGCGGGTCCATACGGTCCCCGCTGGTGGCTGAAACTGAATGAAGAAACCTCTCGCCAAACGGCTCGGGATCGCTAGAATGCCGGGCTTGTAAACGTTTTCATCAAGGACTGCCGGTGGCCTCCGATCGCATCGAATCCCTCATTGCCCAGATGACCGTCGAGGAAAAGGTCGGCCAGCTGGGTGTCTTCGCAGACATGGTCCGCCCGTTCGCCCCGGACGTGAACCCGGAAGCCAACGTGCGCAATGCCGACCAGGTGCTGCAGCAGGTGCGCGAGGGCAAGGTCGGCTCGCTGTTCAATGGTGTCGGCGCCGAGCTGGGCCGCCGCATCCAGCAGGTCGCCACCGAGGAGAGCCGCCTGGGCATCCCGGTGATCCTGGCTGCCGACGTCATCCACGGCATGCGCACCGTGTTCCCGATCCCGCTGGGCGAGGCCGCCAGCTTCGAACCGGAGCTGGCCGAGCGCACCGCGCGCGCCACCGCCATCGAAGCCACCGCTGCCGGCCTGCACTGGACCTATGCCCCGGCCGTGGACATCGCCCGCGACCAGCGCTGGGGCCGTGGCGCCGAAGGTGCCGGTGAGGACGTGGTGCTGGGCTGTGCGTTCGCCGCCGCCCGCGTGCGCGGCTTCCAGGGCAGCGACCTGCGCGCCGCCGATTCGCTGCTGGCCACGCCGAAGCACTTCGCCGCCTATGGCGCGGTGATGGCCGGCATGGAATACAACATGGTGGACATCTCGCCGCAGACCCTGCGCGACGTGCACCTGCCGCCGTTCAAGGCCGCCTTCGACGCCGGCGCGATCACCGTGATGTCCTCGTTCAACGACATCAACGGCGTGCCGGCCAGCGCCAATGCCGAACTGCTGACCGACATCCTGCGCGGCGAATGGAAGTTCCCGGGCGTGGTGATCTCCGATTACACCGCCGACATGGAACTGGTCGCGCACGGCTATGCCGCCGACGATCGCGATGCCACCGCCAAGGCATTCACCGCCGGCCTGGACCTGAGCATGCAGAGCGGCTTCTACGCCGAGCACCTGCCGGGCCTGGTCGAGAGCGGCGAGGTGCCAATGGCGGTGCTGGATGAGGGCGTGCGCCGCATCCTGTGGCTGAAGGAAACCATCGGCCTGTTCGACGACCCGTACCGTTCGCTGGACCCGGCGCGCGAAGCCGATACCTCGCACATCGCCGCGCATGACGAGCTGTCGCGTGATGCCGCGCGCCGCTCGATCGTGCTGCTGAACAACCGCGACAACGTGCTGCCGCTGCAGAAGACCGGGCAGAAGATCGCGCTTATCGGCCCGTTCGTGCAGGACCGCGAGAACATTGAAGGCTGCTGGACGCTGTTCGGTGACAAGCAGCGCTACGTGGATCTGGAAACCGGCGTCCGTGCCGCCATCGGTGACGAAGCGCTGCTGGAGATCGTGCCGGGCTGCGAACTGGAAACTGCCATTCCGGGCGGCACCGAAGCAGCCGTGGCTGCCGCTCTGCGCGCCGACGTGGTGGTGCTGGCGCTGGGCGAACCGCAGCGCTACAGCGGTGAAGCGCAGTCGCGCGTGGAGATCACCCTGCCGCCGGCCCAGCAGGCGCTGGCCGAGGCCGTGGCGATGACCGGCAAGCCGCTGGTGGTGCTGCTGCGCAATGGCCGCGCGCTGGCGCTGCAGGGCGCGGTGCGCAATGCACAGGCGGTGGCGGTGACCTGGTACCTGGGCACGCAGACCGGCCACGCTGTGGCCGATGTGCTGTTCGGCGACTACAGTCCGTCCGGCCGCCTGCCGGTCAGCTTCCCGCAGGTATCCGGCCAGCAGCCGTACTTCTACAACCACCCGCGCACCGGTCGCCCGGAACTGCCGACCATGTCGGAGTTCAAGGCCCGTTGGCGCGAGATTCCGAACGAACCGCTGTACCCGTTCGGCCATGGTATCGGCTACACCAGCTTCGCCTACGGCGTGCCGCAGCTCAGCGCGGCGCAGTTGGGCTGGGACGACACCCTGACCATCACCACCACGCTGACCAACAGCGGTGATGTGGCCGGCGAGGAAGTGGTGCAGTTGTACATCCATGACCGCGTGGCCAGCCGCGTGCGTCCTGTGCGTGAGTTGAAGGACTTCCGCAAGGTGGCACTGCAGCCGGGCGAGTCGACCGAGGTGGTGTTCACCCTCACCCGCGAGCAGCTGTCGTTCACCGGCCGCGACGGCGTGCTGCGCGCCGAGCCGGGCGTGTTCGACGTGTGGGTATGCGCCTCGTCGGCGGCCGGTGAAGCCGTGCAGTTCGAGTTGCTGAAGGGTTGATTGAAGAAAAAGGGGGCGGAGGGGATTAAGTCGTTTGTGGCACAAACGACTTAATCCCCTCCGCCCCCTTTTTCTGTTGCCGTCACCGTGACGGCGCTACCATCGGGCTCCCTGTTTCGATGGAGTGCGCGCATGCGCCGGATGGCTTGTCTGATTCCCGCCCTGTTGCTGGCCGCCTGTTCGCAGCCGGCGCCGCCGGCCGAGCCTGCGGCGGATGCTCCGCCGCCGATGGAGGCCAGTGCTGCAGCGACGCCTGCGGCTGAATCGGTGACGCCGACGGCCGAACCCGCCGCAACCGCACCGGCGGAAGCGCCCGCCGAAGACGCACGCGCGCGCATCGAGTCGCTGCTTGGCGATGCGGCGCAGTACGAAAAGGTGTTCAACGCGTTCAAGACTGCGGTGGTCGGCGGTGATCGTGCTGCCGTGGTCGAGGAAGTGCACTTCCCGTTGAACATCAGCGGCGGAAAGAAGATCACCGGCCCCGGTGAGTTCCAGCGCAACTACGAGAAGATCATCACCCCGGCGGTGGTCAAGGCGGTGTCCGAACAGGACTTCGGCAAGGTCTTCGTCAACCAGCAGGGCGTGATGATTGGCGATGGACAGGTGTGGTTGAACGGGCAGTGCCTGGACCAGGCCTGCACGAAGACCGAGGTGAAGGTCATCACCATCCAGTAAACGGAAACGGCCCCGCATGCGGGGCCGTTCCGGGAAAAGGTGCCGATCAGGCCTTCGGCGTCAGCTTCAACAGGCGCGCCTTGCTGCCATCTTCCAGCAGCCACAGCGCGCCATCCGGACCCTGTTCCACTTCGCGGATGCGCTCGCCCATGTTGAAGCGTTCGGCCTCGCGCGCGCTGTCGCCGTCGAACGCCACACGCACCAGCGAGGTCGACGACAGCCCACCGATGAAGCCGCTGCCCTTCCACTGCGGGAACAGGCTGCCGCTGTAGATCACGAAGCCGGCCGGCGAGATCACCGGCGTCCAGGTCACCTTCGGGGCGGCGAATTCCGGACGCGTGTCGTGGTCGGGAATCGGTCGGCCGTCGTAATGGTCGCCGTTGGAGACGATCGGGTAACCGTAGTTGGTGCCGCGCACGATCAGGTTCAGTTCGTCGCCGCCGGCCGGGCCCATCTCGTGTGCCCACAGCTTGCCGTTGGCGTCGAAGGCCATGCCGAGGATGTTGCGGTGGCCCAGCGACCACACCTGCGCGGCCACGCCGCCCTGCGAGGCGAACGGGTTGTCGGCCGGCAGGCTGCCGTCATCGTTGAGGCGGATGATCTTGCCGAGGTTGCCGCCCATGTCCTGCGCCGGATCGAACTTCTGCCGCTCGCTGGAGCTGATCCACAGCTTGCCGTCCGGGCCGAAAGCGAGGCGGTGGCCGTAGTGGCCCTCACCGCTGACCTTGGGGCTCTGCCGCCAGATCACCTTCAGGTCCTTGAGCTGACCGGCGCCGTTGGCGTCCAGCGCCAGCGTGGCACGGGCCACGGCAGCACCGCGGGTGTCCAGCGTGCCTTCCTCGGCGTAGCTGAGGTACACAACGTGATTACGGGCGAAATCGGGATGCAGGATGATGTCGCCGAAACCGCCCTGGCCACCGTAGGCGACCTTCGGAACGCCGGTGATCTCGTGCTTCTGGCCGCTGGCCAGATCCAGGTGCTGCAGCTTGCCGCGCTTCTCGGTGACCAGCAGGCTGCCATCGGGCAGGAAGGTCATCGCCCACGGCTGGTCGAAACGGCTGACCTCGGTGGCGGTGAACGGGCGCTGGTCGGCGGCGGCGGATGCCGTGGCCGTGGCCTGGGCGCCGTTGGCGGCCGGGTCGGCGGCATTGCAGGCGGAGGTGGCGAGGATCGGCACCAAGCCGAGGGCGAGCAGCAGGGGCATGCGGGTCATGGGTATCTCCAGGGCGGGGATGCGGATGGCCGGGCTGTCCCTTGTATACCACTGGAGGCGTGATCGTCGTGGCCCGAAGGTCCTGCGCCCCCCCCTGTGCGACGGCGGCGGGATCGTCTAGGGTGGGCACGCCCGGGCAACGCGTGCCCGACTGCCTGCCAAGGATCTGCAATGAACACTGCCATGCCCCACAAGCCGTCCACCGCCTTCATCGCCGCCTCGTGGGTGGCCCTGTTGCTGGGCGCGGCGGCCTACCTGATCGGCCTGTTCAACGCCGCCACGATGGCGCTCAACGAGAAGGGCTACTACCTGACCCTGCTGCTGTTCGGCCTGTTCGCGGCGGTGTCGCTGCAGAAGAGTGTGCGTGACCGCGTCGAGGGTATTCCGGTGAGTGGTTTGTACTACGCGTTGTGCTGGTTCGCGCTGCTGTCGGCGCTGATGCTGCTGCTGGTTGGGCTGTGGAATGCCACCCTGGCATCGAGCGAGAAGGGCTTCTATGGCATGGCCTACGCGCTGTCGCTGTTCGGTGCGGTGGCGGTGCAGAAGAACACCCGCGACCTGATCGCCGCCGGTGGCGGTGAGAGCAAGCGCAGCGCAGGCGTGCTGCCGCTGCCGGAACAGCAGTGATCGATCCGGTGTAGAGCCGAGCCATGCTCGGCTCAGTCGAGCATGGCTCAACTCTACAGACGTGGTGCGAGAGCCGAGCGTGGGCTCGGCTCTACAAAAGCATGGCGTTATCGCTTCAACCGCGGATCCGCCAGCTGTGCATCCTCCCAGCCACGACGCACCGCACCGCGCGCCTGCGCCCATTCCAGCCGGCTGCGGCCACGCTCGCTGGCCCAGCGTGATTCCAGTTCGCGCTCCACTTCCTCGTAGGCGCGGATCATGTCCTGTGCGCGAGCCGCATGTCCGATACGGTAGGCAGGCTCGTAATCCTCGAAGAACAACTGGTCGTCGTAGTACGGCTCGGCCGTGTAGCGTTCGCGCCAGTAGTTGCTGACCGCGTCGCGCGGCGTGCTGTCGTCCGGTACGCGGCCGGGGATCTGGTACTCGGTCATGGAAGGCTCCGTTGTGGACGAAGCCCGATCGTGCCTGCGTGGCGGTTAACGGCCCGGTCCGGCAGCGTGATAACCAGATCAATCCGCCGGGCATGCCGCGGCGTTACCGATCACCCGGCGTCGGCATCCTTGCGCGGCAGCTTGTAGATCACCGCGCCGATGGCAAACGCCACCAGTGCCGCGGCGATGTTCTGCCAGCTGGCACTGGCGAACAGCGCCAAGCACAGCAGCAGCGCCAGCACCGGAATAAGCGGGCCACCCGGCAGCTTCAGCGCACCTGGCCGGTCGGCGTAGCGCTTGGCCAGCACCAGCACCGCAGCGGCCGTTCCGATGTAGGCGAACAAGCGCGTGGTCATCGACAGCAGGGCCAGCTGCACGAACGAACCGGACAGGGCCAGGCCGAGCGCGATCAGGCCCTGGCAGAGGATCGAGGCGGCCGGGGTGTGGAAGCGTGGGTGTACCTGCGCCAGGATCTTCGGCCCGTAGCCATCGCGGGCCAGCGCGAACAGGAAGCGCGGGCCCATCATCATCGTGTTGCTGTTGGTGCCGAGGATGGAGATGGTGGCGCCGACCGTCAGGATCAGCGCAAGCGCTTCGCCACCGAAGCCGGCGGCGGCATCGGCCAGCGGCGTGGCCGAGCTGGACAGGCCGGCCAGCGTGCCCTGCGCCACCACCTGCACCGCGCCGTAGATGACGGTGACGGTGATGATCATGGTGATCAGCGCGAACGGAATGTCGCGGCGCGGATTGCGGTACTCGCCGGCCGCGGCCGGGATGTTCTCGAAGCCCGCGTAGGCATACAGCAACAGGAGCGCGGCTTCGCCCATGCGCTGCAGGTCATGCGGGTCCGGGCGCTGGCCGGAGAACGCAAGTTGCGGATCGATGTAGAACGCGCCGATGGCCACGAACAGCAGCAGGGGCAGCATCTTGCCGATCACCAGCACCACGCCGGTCCGCGCGGCCGAGCGCACGCCGATGATGTTGACGCCGGTCAGGAAGCCCAGCGACACCACGATGATCGCGATACGCCCCATGCCGGCACCGGCCCATGGCCAGAACCGCGCGACGGCATCGGCCAGCGCATTGCTCAATGCGGCCGCCGAGCTGATGCGGGTCAGCCAGATCATCCAGCCGATCTCGAACCCGGCGAATCGCCCGAACGCCTCGCGTGCATACAGGTAGCTGCCACCGGGTTCATCGAAGTAGCTGGCGGCCTGCGCGTAGCACAGCACCAGCAGCGCGACCACGATGCCGGCGGCGACCACGCCCCACAGGCTGAAGGGACCGAGCAGGGCGACGGTGGCGGCCGGCAGCAGGTAGATGCCGCTGCCGATCACATCGTTGATCGACAGGCCGACGATCTGCCAGCGGCTGACCGCGCGCTGCAGCTGCGGTTCGTCCTGCGCGCTCAACGGGCGTCTCCGCTCAGTGCGGGCAGTTGCCACTGGGCCTGCAGGCGCGTGTACTCGGCACGCGGCAGCAGCACGAAGCGCGGCGCATCCTGCGGCCGCAACCAGTTCAGCAGGGCCTGCATGCGCGCCTGCGGCATGGCGGTGCAGCCGGCTGTGGCCTCGCCGGGCTGGCGCCACAGGTGGGCGAAGATGCAGCTGCCCTTGCCGGGCTGGTTGTCCGGGTTGTGGGCGATCACGAAGCCTTCCTGGTAACGCACATCGCCCTTGTTGTGCAGGTCCAGCCGCATGGGCTCGGTGGAGCCCTTGACCGCTGCACTGCCGACTTTTCTTTCATCGACGATGCGGTTGTAGAACGGCGAGCCGGGCACGTCCATGCAGTAGCTGCTTTCGAGCATCGGCTGGTAGGCCATGGCCGTGCCTGGGCGTGTGACGGCATAGCCGAACGCACTGCCGAGCGCGAACACGCCCGCAGGGCTGCGGCCATCGCCTTCCTGCTTCTGCGGGCCATCGGCCTGTGCCGGATGCAGGCCCAGGCCCCAGGCACTGCCGGTGCGGCCAAGCGCCACCGGGAACGCCTGTCCATGCGCATGCCAGCCCTTGCCATCGCGCACATAGGCCTGCAACTGGCCTTGGGTGCTGTCCCAGCTTTCGCTGGTGACCACGATCAGCTGGCGCGCACCATCCAGCGGTGCCGCGTGGACGGACACCGCTGCAGCAAGCAGCAGCGCAGCGGTAGCGAGACGGACCAGCGATTTCATCAACAGGTGCTCCGGTCAGGAATCCAGCAGGTGGTCGATCCGCTCCAGGTTCACCGCAAGCTGCTGCTGGCGGTCCGGATTGGTGTGGCAGAGCAGCACGAACAGGAAATCGAGCAGGGCATGCATGGCGCTACGGTACAGCAGCTGCGCGACCTGCGGCGTGCGATCGTGCGCACACACCACCAGTGCTGCATCAGCATGCGCGCGCAGCGGGTTGGCGGTGTGGCGGGTGATGGAAATCACCTTGCCACCCATGTCCTGGAACTGCCGTGACAGCTGCGACAGCTGGGGCAGGTTGCCGAATTCGGAGAACATCAGCAGCGCATCGCCCGGGCGCGCGGCCGACAGGTTGGCCAGCATCAGGATCGGATCGGTATGCGGCACCACCAGCAGGCCGAGCAGCGACAGCCGCATGGCGAACTCGCGGGCGAACAGGCCATCGTCACCCAGGCCATGGACGAACAGCTTCGGTGCGCCGTCGAGCAGCTGCACGATGCGCTCGATTTCCTCGCGTGGGTTGGCCTGGCGGGTTTCCTCTTCGGCCTGCGCCTTGCTGCGGCGCAGGGCGTCGCCCAGGCGCAGGTAGTCATCGCCGCTGTCGGGTTCGCTGGGGGCCTGTTGTGGATTGGCACCGGCGCGAGCCACGTCCTGGCCGATCGAGTACTTCAGGTCCGGGTAGCCCTTGAAGCCGAGCTTCTGGCTGAACTTCACCACGCTGGACTGGCTGATGCCCAACGCGCTGGCCAGCTGCTGGGACGAGTAGTCGCGCAGCAGGTGGGCGTTGTCGAGGATGAAGTCGGCGATGCGGCGCTCGATGGCCGACATCTGCCCGCGCTCGGAGCGAATCTTCAGCAGGGGCGGCATGCGGGGTGTCCGAGGGGCGTGCGTTGGAGCATAGGGGAACGCGTTGCGGTTGGCAGCGTAGAGCAGGTCATGGAGTGGGTCGGGCGGGTGGGGTTTGCAGGGGACGCCGTGAATCCGTCCATGGAGGCTTGGCCGCGCTTGTTCGTTTGCGCTGTCCTGCGCAAACGGCAAGACCGGGGTTGGGCGTCCTGCCCAACCCGCCCGAGGCATGCCTCGGGCCCATGGCGCGGACACCCCTGCAAGCCCCACCCGCCCGACCCCGGAAAGATTGCGCGCGCGCCAGCCGCGAAGGGGTTACGGATTAGAGCAGAAGCATCCACGCATGGCGTGGATCTACAGGATGCAGTTGTTGCCTTTGACGTTGAGTCCGCCTTCAAGCGAGCCGAGCACCGCAGGTCCGGCGAGGGCGAAGAGGCGCGGGTGTCTGAGCGTAGCGAGTTCCCGCGCCGTCCCTCGACGGGCCGAGGAGCGCAGGGAACCGGTGCGTAGCACCGGCTCGCGGTCGGCGGAGCGTTTCTTTTGGTTACTTTTCTTTTCGCAAAAAGAAAAGTAACGCCCGACCAGGCGTCAGTCACCCGTGGACCTTGTAGAGTCGAGCCATGCTCGACTGCGCGGTTCAACCCAGCATCTCCAGCCCACGCACTTCGGTGATGCCCAAGCCCGGCACGTCGCTGATGCTGATCTCCGATTCGTTGAAATGCACGCCCCCGCTGACCGGGTCGAACTGGCCCAGCGACGGGCCGTCCAGGTCGACCTTGGTGATCACATCGCTCTTGGCCACCGCCAGGTGCACGGCGGCGGCCACGCTGATGCTCGATTCGATCATGCAGCCGATCATGCACGGCACGCCGTAGATGCCGGCGATGTCGGCGATGCGGATCGCGTTGGACAGGCCGCCGGTCTTCATCAGCTTGATGTTGATGATGTCGGCAGCGCGCTGCTGGATCAGGTCCATCACCTGGCTGGGGCTGAACACGCTTTCGTCGGCCATCACCGGCGTGTTGACGCGGTCGGTGACGTACTTCAGGCCACTGATGTCCGCCGCCTTCACCGGCTGCTCCAGCAGCTCCAGTACCACGCCGGCCTCTTCCAGCGTGCGCATCGCATGCACCGCCTGCTTGGCGGTCCAGCCCTGGTTGGCGTCCAGGCGCAGCAGGGCGCGGCCTTCCACCGCCGCATGGATCGCCTTGACCCGTTCGATGTCCAGGCCGATGTCCTTGCCGACTTTGATTTTCAGCGACTCGAAGCCGCGTTCGATCGCTGAAAGCGAGTCGGCCACCATCTTGTCGATGTAGTCCACGCTGATTGTGATGTCGGTAGTAATCACCGGGTCGCCGCCACCGAGCATCTGGTACAGCGGCGCACCGTGCAGCTGCGCCCACAGGTCGTACAGCGCGATTTCCACCGCGGCCTTGGCGCTGGTGTTGCGCTCCATCGCGGTCTGCACCAGCGTGCACAGATGGTTGAGATTGACCACGTCCTGGCCGATCAGGCGCGGGGCGATGAAGTGGCGGATCGCTTCGATGATCGAGCCGTGCGTATCGCCGGTGATCACCGCAGTGGCCGGGGCTTCACCGTAACCGGTGTGGCCGGTGTCGGTGCGGATCAGAACCACCACGTCTTCCACGGTTTCCACCGTGCGCAGGGCAGTCTTGAACGGCGTCTTCAGCGGCACGCGCAGCATGCCCAGTTCGATGGCAGTGATCTTCATTCAGGAGTCTTGGCCCGCAGGCGCTGGATGTTGGTGATGCGGTCGATGTAGCGGACGGTATCGCTGGCCATCATCGGCTCCAGCGGCGTGACCGAAACACCATTGAGGTGGGCCTGTACGCGCGTGCCGTCGGTACCGAACCAGCTGCCGCCCGCCGTATCGTGGATCACCCAGGTGCGGCCGTCGACATGGCCGATGGCCATCATCACGTGCCCGGGAATGTAGACGAGGTCGCCCACCTGCAGGTCGGTGACGGCGCGGTCGCGTACCGCTTTGCCGTCCTTGCCGGTGAAGGGCAGGCGATCCAGCGCGGGGCTGACCGCCTGTGCACTGGTATTGCGCGGCAGCAGCACGCCGAAGCTGCGGTAGATCTCGGAAACGAACCCGCTGCAGTCGCGGGTGTCGTAGTCGTGGCCCCATCCGTAGCGTTCGCCCAGGAACTTGAAGGCCTGCTGCAGCAGCAGGCGCGGGGTCAGCGGCAGGTAGTCGGCGGCGGTGTCCTGCGAGCGCGGCAGCAGCGCCGGCACCAGCTTCAGGCGCCCGTTGGCCTCGCGCACCGGCAGCTGCACCACCCACGACGCGTGCGCCTGCTGGCCGTTCACGGGTTCTGAAGCGGGCCAGTCGGCCAGCACCGGCAGGCGCACGCCCATGTCCAGCTGCAGGCGCGAGACGCGCGGTTCCTCCGGGGTGTAGGCGGTCTGCGCGGTGGCGCCGGTGACGATGCGGTACGGGCCCTTCGTGCCATAGCCGAGCACCGTGGCCTTGTCGCCGCTGGCGATGGCATCGGCCTCGATCCATGCGCTGTAGCGCTCGCTGTGCACGAACAGCCAACGGCCATCGGTACTGCGATGGACCACCGCGACCTTGTCGCCGGGGAACAGTGCCGATTCCTGGAAGCGGTCGATGTCGGTGTCACCGGCAGTGCTGAAGACCCGCTCGCGGGTGGGGAAGGTACGCAGTGCCGCGCGCTTCACCACCAGCCCGTAGGCCGGTGCCACCTGGGCAGGAATCGCATCGAGGCCGAGGTTGGCTTCGATCGCGCTGCGCAGTGCGGTCGCGATCGCCTGGCCCTTGTCGTTGTAGAGGGCGCGGGTGGGCCAACTCGACAGCGCGGTGATGCTGGCACGCACCGTCGCTGCATCAAGCTGGGCGGGCAGTGCGGCGATGTCCTGGATGTGGCTGTCCTGTGCCCGCATCCGCGCGTTCTGTGCTTCGATCTGCGCGCGATTCAGGATCGGCGCATCGGCGTTGTCCAGGCGCGCGGCCCAGTATTGCGGGGTCAGGTAGGCCTCGTGCAGGCCGATCACATAGGGCAGCGGTGCGCCGGGATCGGGTGCCACGGGAGGCTGTGCAAAGGCCGGGGCGGCCAGCAGGCACAGGGCCAGGGTCAACCGGCGCGGCCAACGCCGGCGCGGTTCGCGGGAAGCCAGGCTCATGCGGTGCACACCCTCCTCGAATGCCTGTTGGAATATTTATTCCTTTTGGCTTCGAAATCAAGAATAAATTATTGACCAGCATCCCGGCCCGTGTTACACAGCCGTTACCACCCGCGCTGGGGAAGTGTCGCTGTGGAGTCTGCCGTTCGCAAACCGTGTCTGCCTGCCGCCGCCGGTCTCTGTGCCGCGCTGCTGCTGTGGGTGTCGGCCGCGCACGCAGCAGACGAGCGCAGCAGCCAGCAGCGCGCGCGAGGAGTGCAGGTGATCGACCTGGTCGACAGCGGCCGTTTCCGCGACGCCGATGCGTTGCTGGCCACTGCACCCGCCGCCACAGACGAGCCGTTCCAGCGCGAGCGCATGCGCCGCATCCGCCTGGATTTTTCCCTCGACGAAACCGCCGCGAAGGCCGCCGTGCGCCGCTGGATTCCCGGCCTCACCGACGAGGAATTCGCGCGCTGGGACCAGCTCGGCCTGATTGAACACCTCGATATCGACGGCACGCGCTGGTACTTCAAGCGCGCACCGTCGAACCTGTTCCTGCTCAGCGATGAGGCACGCGCGCGCCGCCGCGCGGATGCACCGGTGCCGGCGCCGGGCCCGAACGAGGTGCTCAATGCACATCACGCGCACGTGCTTGCCGCGGCCCAGCAGAGTGGGCAGGCGTCGGTACTGCCGCAGCGCATTGAATTCACCCAGTCGCTCACGGTGAAAGCCGAGGCCGTACCGGCCGGCGAAACCGTGCGCGCCTGGATTCCGTACCCGCGCGAGATTCCGGGCCAGCAGGAGCAGGTGCAGTGGCTGGGCAGCGCGCCCGGTAAGGCACGCATGGCGCCAGCCAGCACCCTGCAGCGCACCGCTTATCTGGAAGCCAAAGCGGTGGCCGGGCAGCCGACCCGCTTCGAGATCCGCTACGCGGTGACGATCTTCGCGCGGCATACCGCGATCGATCCCGCCAAGGTGCAGGCCACACCGAACGATCCCGCATTGAAGCCCTACCTGGCTGAACAGCTGCCGCATGTGCGCTTCACCCCCGCGCTGAAGCTGTTCTCCGACCAGGTGCTGCAGGGCGAGGCGCGCCCGTATGAAGTAGTGCGCAAGCTGTTCGCAGCGGTCGATCGCATTCCATGGGCGGGCGCGCGCGAATACTCCACGCTCAGCAACATCAGCGATTACGCCCTGCGCGCTGGCCATGCCGACTGCGGCCAGCAGACCCTGCTGCTGATCGCATTGCTACGCATGAACGGCATTCCCGCGCGCTGGCAGTCGGGGATGGTGTTCTCCGACGATGGCAGTGGCTACAACAACCTGCATGATTGGGGGCAGGTCTACCTGGCGCCCTACGGCTGGTTGCCGATGGACGTGACCACCGGCGCGCTCGCCAGCGATGTGCCTGCACTGCGCAATTTCTATCTGGGTGGCCTCGACGGCTACCGCATCGCCTTCAACGACGATTTCGGCCAGCCCTTCGTGCCGGCCAAGCAGCATTACCGCTCGGAAACGGTCGACTCGCAGCGCGGCGAGGCCGAGTGGGCAGGCGGCAACCTGTACTTCGACCAATGGAGCTACGACTTCCAGTGGCGGGTACTGCCAGCCGGGCAACGCTAGCGCGACACATCGCAACTCATACCATTCAATTCTTGCAGGAGAGAGCAGGGGATGAAGGCTTACAGCATCAAGCGGGCGGCGTTGTGCGTCGCCCTCGGGGCGTGTCTGGGCGTAGTGCTGCCCGGCATCGCGATGGCACAGAACGTGAGCGGTGCAGTCGCCGGCCGTGCAACCGCCGGTGACCAGGTGACCGTGGTCAGCAGCAGCACCGGCCTGACCCGTACCGTCACCGTTGGCGCCGATGGCAGCTACCGCCTCGGCCAGCTGCCGGTAGGTGACTACCAGCTGCAGCTCAGCCGCGATGGCCAGAAACTGGGCGATCAGGTTGCTGTCAGTGTGGCGGTAGGTGGTACCACCACGGTCAACCTGGCCAGTGGCGGCGGCGTCACCAATCTTGATGCCCTGCAGGTGGTCGGCACCCGAGTGGTCAACCGCGTGGACGTCTACTCCACCGAGACATCCTTCAACATCAACCGCCAGGAAATCTCGCGGTTGCCGGTGGCGCAGGACCTGTCTGCGGTCGCGCTGATGGCGCCGGGCGTGGTCGGCGGCAACTCGTCATTCGGTGGCCTGTCGTTCGCCGGTTCATCGGTGGCCGAGAATGCGGTCTTCATCAACGGCCTGAATGTCACCGACATGTACACCCGTCGTGGCTTCAGCACTGCGCCATTTGCGTTCTTCAAGGAATTCCAGGTCAAGACCGGTGGCTACTCGGTCGAGTTCGGGCGCTCCACCGGCGGCGTGATCAATGCGGTAACCCGTTCGGGCAGCAACGAATTCGAAGGCGGCGTGGAAGTCACCGCTGAACCCAGTGCATGGCGCTCCAGCGGCGGCGATCACTTCCATCGTGATGGAACCCCGCATTCTTATGGCAGCCGCGACAACAACTCCTTCCTGAAGACCAACGTGTGGGGCTCCGGCCCGATCATCAAAGACAAGCTGTTCCTGTTCGCGATGTACGAAGACCGCAGCGACAAGGGACACAACACTTCGTCCGATGGCAGCACCTGGTTCAAGAATGATTCCGGCAACGGCTTCTGGGGCACCAAGCTGGACTGGAACATCAACGACAACCACAGCCTGGCGCTGCTGGCGTTCTCGGATGAGGGCGATGTCACCAATGCGTCGTACGGCTACAACTGGAACGCCGACCAGCTCGGCGCCTGGGGCGGCGATTCGGTCACCGAGACCGGCGGCCGCAACTGGTCGGCCACCTACACCGGCCACTTCGGCCAGAACTTCACCGCCCGTGCCATGGTCGGCCAGAACAACCAGCGTGCGTTCACCAATTCGTCGTTGGATCAGGCCTGCAGCCCCGTGTTCACCGACAGTACCTACGGCCCGCGCCTGGGCAAGCTGCAGGGCCTGCGCGCAGGCTGCCACCCCACGGGCACGGCAGTGGCCGAGCGTGACGATACCCGTGACGTGGCGCGACTGGATTTCGAATGGCAGCTGGGTGACCACCTGCTGCGCTTCGGTGTCGACCGTGAGTTGATGACCACCAAGCAATCCACACGCTACCCCGGTCCGACCGAACTGAGCTATACCGCCTACGTGGCGCGACCGGGCGATGAAGTCTGGGATGGCGCCAACGCCTACGTGCCGGCGGGCGTTACCGAAATGCTGCGTGCGCGAAACCGCAAGTCGGGCGGCACGTTCGAGACCGAAGCCAATGCGCTGTACGTGGAAGACATCTGGAACATCACCCCGAACCTGATGCTGAACCTGGGCGTGCGCTGGGACCGTTTCGAGAACCGTACCGCCGCCGGCAAGGCGTTCATCAAGATGGATGACCTGATCGCACCTCGCGTCGGCTTCTCGTGGGACATGCGCGGTGATGGCAGCACCAAGCTGTTCGGCAACGCCGGCCGCTACTACCTGCCTGTCACCAACAACATCAACGTGAATTTCGCAGGTGGCCTGACTGACGAGTACAGCCACTACGTGCTCAATGGCTGGGAGCGGAAAACCTCGCCGACCGGCTCACCGTACATGGCACCGGTCGTCGGCCAGCAGATCGGGCCGACCGACACCCGCATGAACACCGGCGGTGCCGACCTGCGCCAGAGTGTGGATCGCGACCTCAAGGCGGTCTACCAGGACGAGTACATCCTGGGCTTCCAGAACATGATCAACCAGGCATGGTCGTGGGGCGTCAACGCCACCTATCGACGGATGACCCGTGCGCTGGACGACATCCGCATCAATTACACCCCGTGCGGCCCGACCCCGAGCACGCTGTGGCCGATCGCCAACCCGGGCGAGAGCCTGACGATCTGGGGTGATAAGAGCATCGGCTGCGCCAACGAGGGCTGGATCACCATCGATACCGCCAACAGCGGTTATCGCAAGGGTGGCAGCGGCGAGGTGATCGGTTACTCCAAGCCCAAGCGCACCTACAAGGCACTGGAGTTCCAGATCGACCGTGCATGGGACGAGAAGTGGATGTTCAACGCGTCCTACCTGTGGTCGAAGAGCGAGGGCAATTTCGAAGGCCCTGTGAATTCCGATACCAACTACGGCGACACGGGCATGGTTCAGTTCTGGGACCATCCGGCCACCAACGAGCGCTATGGCGTGCTGTTCAACGACTTCCGCCACCAGTTCAAGCTGCGTGCCGCTTACGCGCTGAACAAGCAATGGTCGTTCGGAACCACGCTGCAGGTGCAGTCCGGTGGTCCGATCACGGCCTACGGCGTGATGTGGCCAAACGATTCCATCGCCGGTGGTAGTACCTCCAGCGAAGGTAGCGGTGGTGGCACCGGCTGGCTGTGCGTGGCCAACTGTTCCGGTCCGTACAACCAGCGGCAGTTCGAGTACAGCCCACGCGGTGCGTTCGGTCGCCTGCCGTGGACCTGGACCATGGGCGCCAATGTGACCTGGCGTTTGCCGGTGGAGGGCATCGACCTCAGTGCACGGCTGTCGGTGTACAACCTGTTCAACAACCAGAAGACCATCAACGTGCACCAGCGCTATGAAGCGCAGCCCGGCCAGTACCGCGAGGCGACGTTCGGCACCGGGACGCGCTGGCAGGCCCCGCGCTACACCCAGCTGGTGGTGACCTGGAACTTCTGAGGCCACGATCCGCGCCGTCCACCGTGACGGCGCGGGCAATGGAAGGGCTGCGCGCATGTACCACCTGCTGATCGTCGCGGCGGCACTGGCCGCACCGTCCGCTTCGGCGACCGACATCGCCTCCCTCGATGCCGACGTCGCCGCCGTGGTCCAGCACGAGCACCTGCCTGGGCTGGCCATGGCGGTGGTCGAGCAGGGGCGTGTGGTGTACCAGCATGCCGAGGGCGCGCGCGGCGATGGCGGCCATATCGACCAGGACACGCTGTTCAAGATCGCCTCCAACAGCAAGGCGATGACCGCCGCGCTGCTGGCGCGGCTGGTGCAGCAGGGCAAGCTGCGCTGGGAGGATCCGGTGCGGCGGCATCTGCCGGGCTTCCGCATGCACGATGCGTGGGTGGGCGAGCAGATGCAGGTGCGCGACCTGCTGATCCACAACAGCGGCCTGGGCCTGGGCGCCGGTGACCTGATGCTGTGGCCGGAACCGAACACGTTCACCCGCGCCGACATCATTGCCGGGCTGGCGCACCTGAAGCCGGTCAGTAGTTTTCGCAGCCACTACGCCTACGACAACCTGATGTATGTGGTGGCAGGTGAAGTGGCGGCGGCGGCGGGTGGCAGGCCGTATGACCAGCTGATGCGCGAGCAGGTGTTCGAGCCACTGGGCATGACGCGCTGCCAGGTGGGGGCGTGGTCGGTGAAGCGCGTGGGCAACGTGGCGCAGCCGCATGCCCGGCGCGGTGATCGCAATAATAAAGTGGTGAACGCCGATGGAGCGATCAGCCCGGACCAACCCTCGATGGCGGCTGGGGGCATCCGCTGTTCGTTGCGCGACATGACGCGCTGGATGCAGGTGCTGCTGGATCCTGCGCTGGTGCCGGAATGGCTGGGCGCTGAGCAGCGCCGCACGCTGTGGACCCTGCACATGCCCATGCCGCTGGGCGAGCGCCAGCGGCGCTGGGACAACGCGCATTTCTACGGTTATGGGTATGGCTGGCGCGTGTCGGACATGGACGGGCAGTGGAAGGTGGCCCACACCGGCACGCTGTCAGGCATGTATTCGTCGCTGGCGTTGCTGCCCGACCGCAGGGTGGGCGTGGTGATGCTGATCAACGGCGAAGGCGAGGATGCGCGTACCGCGTTGATGCAGGCCATGCTGAAGCGCTTTACCGCACCCCATGATGCGCGTCCGGCGATGGCGTACCTGGCTGAACTGAAGGCTGACCAGGCCGCCCAGGCAGCATCTGGCCACCAACGGCCAGCGACCGCAGCCGCACAGCCGGCACGTGGCGATGATCTGCCGCGTTGGCAGGGTCGCTACAGTGATCCCTGGCTGGGGCCCGCATCGCTGTGCCCGGGCAGGGACGGCCTGCGCTTCAGCGTGGACAGATCGCCGCGGCTGCAGGGCGCCGTGCTGCAACTGCAGGAGCGCTGGCTGCTGCGCTGGGATACGCTTGGCGACGAAGCGCAGGCGTGGTTGCAGCCAGGCGAGGGCCCGGTACCGACGCTGGACCTGCGCGCCATCGATCCGGACATCGACTTCAGCTATGACTTCCAGGACCTGCATTTCACTCGTACTGGCGACTGCGCTGGCAGCGACCGCCAGCGCCGCTGAGCCACCGCGTGTTTCACCGGCCACCGACGCGGCCAGCGCTGGTTTGGTGGAGATCCGCGCGTTGTCGCCAGGCATCGACATGGACATCCGCTACGCCGGCGCCAACAACTTCACCGGCGCCCGCGTGCCCGGCTACGAGGCGTCGTCCTGCTACCTGCTGGCGCCGGTGGCGAAAGCGCTGGCGCAGGTGGAACAGGATCTGCGCGCTCAGGGTTTCGGCCTGCGGCTCTACGATTGCTATCGGCCGGTGCGTTCGGTGCAGGCCTTCATGGCCTGGGTGAACGATCCGCGCGAGCTCTCGCGCAAGGCGCAGCAGTATCCGGACCTGGACAAGCCGCGCCTGCTGGCCGATGGCTACATCGCCGAACGCTCCGGCCACAGCCGCGGTGCCACGGTGGATCTGGGCCTGCTGGATTGCCGCAGCAGAGCATGTACGCCGCTGGACATGGGCACCGACTTCGATTTCTTCGGGCCACGCGCGCATACGCAGACGAGCGGGCTGAGTGAGACGCAGCAGGCGAACCGGCGGCAACTGGTGCAGGCAATGGCACGGCGTGGTTTCGTGAACTATCCGCAGGAGTGGTGGCACTACACGTTCCAGCCCGAACCGGATCCCGGCACCGCGTACGACGTCCCAGTGCGGTAGGGGTATCGGCAGGGCTGCGCCCTGCACCTGCAGAGGCAACTGCAACGGCCGAAGCAACAGCTGGCATTCCGTGGGATGGCTGGGTGGGTCCGGTTGCGTGGGACGCTGCAAGTCCCCCTCCGGGGTCCGGCCCAGCCGCTGGCGGCTGTGCGTTCGGGCGCTTGCGAAGCAGTGCTTCGCAAGCAAAGCGCCCTCACCCATGTAAGCTCGGTCGCCGCTTGCTCGTGCGCGCAGTCCTGCACGCACGGCAAGGCCAGGGTTGGGCGTCCTGCCCAACCCGCCCGAGGCATGCCTCCGGCCCATGCGGCTCACGCCCCCGCAACCGGACCCACCCAGCCTTCGACAATTCCCCGCGTGGTCCGTTGTAGAGCCGAGCCCATGCTCGGCTGCTCTTTGTTCAATCGTCGAGATATTCGATTTCGAGAGATTCATCCACGCATGGCGTGGATCTACCGTGGCTGCCGGATTGGGTCCGGGGCAGATCCCTTACACTGGCCGCCTCTTCATCCCTGCCCACCCGATGAACCTTCCCCTGCACTTCGGCCTGCTCGGTACCCTGGAAGCGGGCGCCATCGCCCTGCTGGTCGGGCTGCTGGTGTACTTCCTGTGGTCGCAGCTGTGCCGGCTCCTGCACTGGACAGCGGGGCATGCGATCGGCTGGTCCTGCGTCATCGCCGTGATCATCTCCGCCGGCATCGATGCATGGAAGCTGTTCTACATGGGCATCGTGCGGCTGGAATCCCCACTGTACGCGCGCCTGTTCCTCGCCACCATCCATGATCCGAACGAACTCGGCAGCCGCGTGGTGCTGGAAATCGCCGGCGCGCTCGCCGGTGTTGCCCTCGGCTGGGTGTTGTTCAGTTCGCGGTCATCGGCACAGAACGTCGACTGACGCAGGTTTTTCGTTGGTTGCCGGTTAAATCCGGCAGCGCTGAATGCGCATCTTATGAGCTGCTCACTTGCTGCTAACCACCGCGCTAAAGCATGCATGGGGGCGAGTGGTTAATCGTGCGTGTTGACGCCGGTCGCGTGGCAAAATCGATTCAGAAACGCGGTGGCAGGGTAGGTGCTGTGCGGAGACAACATGCCGCGCAACACCACCCAATTGGTAGGAGACACCCCTGATGACTATTCGCAACCGCAAGCCCCTGATCGCCCTGATCGTCGCCGCCGGCAGCGTGCTGGCCATTCCGGCGATGGCCCAGTCGGCCAAGCAGCAGGCCGCGCAGGCACAGAACGAAGCCGCCCAGGCGCAGCAGTCGGCGGCACAGGCAGGGCAGGCGGCTGACCAGGCGACCAATGCGGCCGCCGCGGCATCGGCGCAGGCCAATGGCGGTGGCCAGACCTGGGCCAGCATCGATACCGATGGCAACGGCACCATCAGCAAGACCGAGGCACAGGTGAACGCGGGCCTGGCCCAGGTGTTCGACCAGGCCGATACCAACAAGGACGGCGAACTGAGCGCCGATGAGTACAAGGCCTACGTGGCCGCGCAGCAGGCCGGTGCGGGTGCTGGCGCGGCCCAGGGCCGCTGATCCACACCTGATTCGGGAAGACCGGTGCATGGGGACCCGGGCGGCTGCGGCCGCCCGGGTTTTTCTCGTCATCGCCACCCCTGTATCCTTGGCCGATGAACACCTCCACGCCTGCGCCGTCGCGCGCCATCGGCCTGGTCGGTTTTGACGGTGACGATACGCTGTGGAAGAGCGAGGACTACTACCGCAAGGCCGAGCAGGATTACCTTGACCTGCTGTCGCGCTACATCGACGTGCATGACACCCAGACCGCGCGCCACCTGCTGGAAGTGCAGCAGCGCCACCTGGGCACCTTCGGCTACGGCGTGAAGAGCATGACCCTGTCGATGATCGAAGCGGCCATCGACATCACCGCTCAGCGTATCGGGGCCAAGGACATCCAGCGCATTCTGGATATCGGCCACGACACCCTGCGCCATCCGGTCGAGCTGATCGACGGTGTGCGCGAAGCCGTGGCGGCCATCGCCGAGCACTACCCGGTGGTGCTGATCACCAAGGGCGACCTGTTCCACCAGGAAGCCAAGATCAAGGTCGCCAACCTGGGCGAGCTGTTCCCGCGCATCGAGATCGTCTCGGAGAAGGACCCGGAAACCTACGCCCGCGTGCTGGCCGAATTCGATCTGCCGATGCAGCGCTTCGTGATGGTCGGCAACTCGCTGCGTTCGGACATCGAGCCGGTGGTCACCCTCGGTGGCTGGGGCGTGCATACCCCGTATGCAGTGACCTGGGCACACGAGACCCAGCACGGCGTGGCCGACGATGAACCGCGCATGGTCACCGCCGATACCGCCCACGACTGGCCGGCCGCACTGGCGGCGATCGAAGCCAAGGCCGCGGCGGCGGCCTGACAGGGCCCGGCGGCTGCGGCAGAATCGGGCCATGAACCACCGACTGCGCATGCTGCTGTTGTCCCTGCTGCTGGCGCCGGCCACCGTGCTGGCCCAGCAGACGGCCGAGCGTTCGGCCACCTATGAAGTGGACACCGGCGACAGCTGGGTCGATGCCCAGCTGCAGGACATCAATCATTACGCCGAGCGCTACCCGGATGCCTTTCTCGATGAGGTGTCGCGCTATGCCGACGTGCCGCGTGGCTACATCAGCGCGCTGTTCACCACCCACGGTTGGCAGGCTGGGGATATCTACTTCGCCTGTTTCTGGGCCAAGGCCAGCGGCCAGACCTGCCGTGAGAGCGTGCGCGCCTTCAGCCAGGACCCGGAGGGCGGCTGGGAGGCGGTGGTGAAGCGCATGCCCACCACGCCGGACAACCTGCATTACCGCGCCGTGCGCCATGCCATCGTGGCCAGCTACCAGCACTGGGACCGGCCGATCACCCTGGATGCCACCCTCAGGCGCCAGTTGAAGCGGTAGCGCCGGGCCAAGCCCGGCGAGCGCGCAGCGCGGCCTTGGGATCCGCCGGGCATGGCCCGGCGCTACCGATGTTTCATGTTGCTCTGCATATCGCGGCCGCCACGCACTCCGGCGACAATACGGGTTCGAGCTGGTCCCCGTTCCCGTAATCGAGTGACTGATGAGCGCCTCTTTCGTTTCGCCTGATGTGATCCGCCGCCTGTTCGCACAGGCCATGTCCCGCATGTACCGCACCGAAGTGCCGTTGTACGGCACGCTGGTGGAACTGGTGGAGCGGATCAACGCGCAGGTGCTGGAGCAGGACCCGGCGCTGGCCGCGCAGCTGCAGCGCAACGACGAGCGCGCACGCCTGGATGAAGAGCGCCACGGCGCGATCCGCGTCGGCACCGTGCAGGAACTGGCGACGCTGCGCCGCCTGTTCGCCGTGATGGGCATGTACCCGGTCGGCTACTACGACCTGTCGGTCGCGGGCGTGCCGGTGCATTCCACCGCGTTCCGCCCGCTTACCGGCGCCGCGCTGGCACAGAATCCATTCCGCGTGTTCACCTCGCTGCTGCGCCTGGAGCTGATCGAAGACGAAGCGCTGCGTGCCGAATCGGCGAAGATCCTTGCGCGCCGCCGCATCTTCACCGAGGGCGCGCTGGCACTGATCGACCAGGCCGAGCGTGACGGTGGCCTGGCGCAGGCCGATGCCGAGCGCTTCGTCGAGCAAGCACTGGAAACCTTCCGTTGGCACGGCGATGCCACGGTCGACCTGCCGACCTACCACGCGCTGCACAACGCGCATCGGCTGGTGGCCGACGTGGTCAGTTTCCGCGGCCCGCACATCAATCACCTGACCCCGCGCACGCTGGACATCGACGCTGCGCAGGCGGCGATGATCGAACACGGCATGGCGGCCAAGGCGGTGATCGAAGGCCCGCCGCGCCGCGCCTGCCCGATCCTGCTGCGCCAGACCAGCTTCAAGGCGCTGGAAGAGGCAGTGCATTTCCCGGACGCGGAAGGTGGCGATGCCGGCACGCATACCGCGCGCTTCGGCGAGATCGAACAGCGCGGCCTTGCGCTGACCCCGAAGGGCCGCGCGCTGTACGACCAGCTGCTGTCGCAGGCACGCGATGCCGGTGGCGAAGGCAGCACCGGCGGCGACTACGGCCAGCGCCTGCAGGCGGTGTTCGCCAGCTTCCCGGATGACCATGACACGCTGCGCCAGGAAGGACTGGGCTATTACCGCTACCAGCTGACCGACGCCGGCCGTGCCGCGCCCGAGCGCGTGGCGGATCTGCCGGCTGAAGTGCTGGTGGCCGCGGGCCTGGCGACGGCCGACCCGATCGTCTACGAGGATTTCCTGCCGGTCAGCGCCGCGGGCATCTTCCAGTCGAACCTGGGCGGCGAAGAACAGCGCGCCTATGCCGCGCACGCCAACCGCGAGGCCTTCGAGCAGGCGCTGGGCGTGGCGGTGAATGACGAGTTCGAGATCTACGAGCGGCTGCAGGCGGAATCGCTGGCGGCGCTGCGCGCCTGATCGGCACCGCTTTGGTGCGCGTGGTGGGTGCGGACCAAGGTCCGCACCCACTGGAAGCTGGTAGCGCCGGGCCATGCCCGGCGAACCGAGAATAATCAGCCCTTCATCGTGCCGGTATCCAGCCAGCGCTGGTGCCACGACAGCGCTTCCGGCAGCAGGTGCGGGGTGTGCTTGCCGTAGCTTTCGCGGCTGGCACGGTCGAAGTAATCCTGCAGCTGCGGGCGGAAATCCGGGTGCGCGCAGTTGTCGATCAGCACCTGCGCGCGCTTGCGCGGGGTCAGGCCACGCAGGTCGGCCAGGCCCTGTTCGGTGACGATCACCGACACGTCGTGCTCGGTGTGATCGACATGGCTGGCCATCGGCACGATCGCCGAGATGGTGCCGTTCTTTGCAGTGGACGGGCTCAGGAACGCCGACAGGAAACCGTTGCGGGCAAAGTCACCCGAACCGCCAATGCCGTTCATGATCCGCGTGCCCATCACGTGCGTCGAATTGACGTTGCCATAGATGTCCACTTCGATCATGCCGTTCATGCCGATGCAGCCCAGGCGGCGCACCAGTTCCGGGTGGTTGGAGATCTCCTGCGTGCGCATGATGATGCGCTCGCGGTAGAAATCGATGTTCTCCTTGAACGTCTCGTTGGCCTGTGGGCTCAGCGCAAAACCCGTGCACGAGGCATAGCTCAGCACGCCGTCGCGCAGCAGGTCGAGCATGCCGTCCTGGATCACCTCGGTGAACGCAGCCAGGTCGCGGAAACCGCTCTTGGCCAGGCCGGCCAGCACCGCGTTGGGGATGTTGCCCACGCCCGACTGCAGCGGCAGCAGGTTCGGCGGCAGGCGGCCCTTCTTCACCTCGTGCTTGAGGAACTCGATCAGGTGCGAGGCGATCTGTTCGCTGGTTGCATCGATCGGGCTGAACGGGCTGTTGCGGTCCGGGCCGTTGGTACGCACCACGGCCACGATCTTGTCCGGGTCGCAGCGCAGCGCGGTGTCGCCGATGCGGTCGTTGGCGTTCACCAGCGGAATCGGCTTGCGGTGCGGCGGCAGCGCGGTGCCGTAGTAGATGTCGTGCATGCCGTCGACGCCGGCCGGCTGCCATTCGTTGACCTCGACGATCACCTTCTTCGCCAGGTCCAACCAGGTCTTGTTGTTGCCGACCGAGGTGGAGGGCACCAGCGAGCCATCTTCGCGGATGGCCGAGACTTCGATCACCGCAGTATCGATCTCGCCGTAGAAGCCGAACCACACGTGCTGGGCCACGTGGCTGAGGTGGATGTCGATGTAATCCAGCTTGCCCTCGTTGATGCGGTTGCGTGCATCCGGGTCGCTCTGGAACGGCATGCGCATGGCGATGCCATCAGCCTTGGCCAGCGCGCCATCGAGTTCCGGCGCGGTGGAGGCGCCGGTCATCAGGCTGATCTGGAAGGGCTGGCCCTGGGCATGCACCGATTCGATGCGGCGGGCCAGTTCCACGGGAACGGCCTTGGGATACCCGGAGCCGGTAAAGCCGCTCATGGCCACGGTTTCACCGGGCTGGATCAGCGCGGCTGCGGCCTCTGCGGAGACCACGCGGTCACGGAGACGCGCGTTGGCGATGCGATCAACAGACATGACGACACGTGTTGCTGGGGGGAATTCCGATTATCGGCCATCCTCATCCGTACGGGGGGTTCTACCTTCGTGGAATGGCTTTTCACCGGAGGGCTCACCCATACCCGCCGGTTTTGTTTTGCAGTGCAGCGTGCAAAGTGCTTTCGCAGCCCGCACGATGGCCCTGCATCCCGACGTGGGGGAGGGAGCAGAGCCCGCTGGCAGTTCGCTGCAAGCGGGCTTTTTTATTGCCTGTCATCCAGTATGAATACGCGGCACCCCTTCAGGGTCGGATCCTTTTGCCAAGGGCAAAAGGCTCTGACCCCACCCGCGGCATCAAGCGGCGGCATCTCGGGGGCAGAGCCCTTCGCCGTTGGCAAAGGGATCCGACCCCGCGAGAATCAGGGCATGACCCTCGCCCCCGCCGAACTGTCCGCCGCCCTCCAGCCCGTTGTCGACCGCGCCCTGACGCGCCTGGCCCAGGTCCTGCCCGAGCCCGTTCCTGCCGAGCTGCTGCCGCTGCTGACCCGGCTGGCGGTGACCAGTGACTTCGCGCTGGACACCCTCGTGCGGCAACCGGCGCTGCTGGCGCAGCTGGCCGCGCCCGGTTGCCCGCCGATCCCGGCGCCGGTGCTCGATCCGCTGCAGCCCAGCGACTGGCCGGCGCAGATACGGCGCTGGCGCACCGCCATGTCCACGCGGCTGATCTGGCGCGACCTGGCCGGCCTCGACGACGTGCCGCAGACCCTCGCCGGCGCCACCGCTTTGGCCGAAGACTGCCTGCGGCTGGCACTGGACGCCCTGCAGCAGGAATTCGCCCAACGCCACGGCGTGGTCCGCGATGGCGAAGGCACCCCACAGCAGCTGGTGGTGTTCGGCCTCGGCAAGCTCGGCGGTGGCGAGCTCAACTTCAGTTCCGATGTGGACCTGGTCTACGCCTACCCGCACGGCGGCGAATCCGACGGCGCGCGCGCGCTGGCCGCCGAAGAGTATTTCGCACGCCTCGGCCAGCGCCTGGCCAAGCTGCTGGACGAAACCACGGTCGACGGCTTCAGCCACCGCGTCGACCTGCGCCTGCGCCCGTTCGGCAGCGCCGGCCGCGTCGCGCTGTCGTTCGCGGCGATGGACCAGTATTTCCAGCGCGAAGGCCGCGACTGGGAACGTTATGCCTGGCTGAAGGCGCGCGCGGTGGCCGGCGACATCGCCGCCGGTGAAGCGTGGCTGCAGACCCTGCGCCCGTTCGTGTACCGCCGCTACCTGGATTTCACCGCACTGGACGGCCTGCGCGAGATGAAGGCGGCGATCACCGCCGAAGTCGCGCGCCGCGAGCTGCACGAGGACATCAAGCGTGGCGCCGGTGGCATCCGCGAAATCGAGTTCCTGTGCCAGGCGCTGCAGCTGATCCGCGGTGGTCGCGAACCGGCACTGCGCGAACGCCGCCTGCTGGTGGCGCTGGACGCGCTGGTCGCCGCCGGGCAGATCGCCCCCGAAGATGGCAGCGCGCTGCGCGAGGCCTACCTGTTCCTGCGCCGGCTGGAAAACCGCCTGCAGATGCTGCGCGATGCGCAGACCCACGTGCTGCCCAGCGATGCGCTGGACCGCGAGCGCATCGCCGTCGGACTCGGCTACCTGGACTGGGACGTGCTGCGCGCGGCGTTGGCCGAACAGCAGCAGCGGGTCAGTACTGAATTCGCCGCACTGCTGGCACCGCGCAAGGGCCAGGCCGCGCCCGATGCACTGGCCAACTATTGGCGCAGCCTGCCCGAAGGCGCCAATGCACCGCTGCTGGCCGAAGCCGGTTTCCTTGACGCCAACGGCGCCGACCAGTCGCTGCGTGATTTCGCCCAGGGCACCGGCGTGAAGTCGTTGTCCGACGCCGCGCGTGCGCGGCTGGATCGCGTGCTGCCGGCACTGCTGCATGCCGCCACGCGTTCGCCCCAGCCCGACGCCGCGCTCAAGCGCGTGCTTGGCCTGCTGCAGGCGGTGCTGCGCCGGACCAGCTATCTCGCGCTGCTGGACGAGCAGCCCAGCGCGTTGGCGCGGCTGGTCGATGTGCTGGCGCGCAGCGCACTGCTGGCCGAACGCCTGGCGGCGTATCCGCTGCTGTTGGACGAACTGCTGGACGTGCGCGTGTCCGGGCCGATGCCCGATGCCGCCGGCATGCTGGCCGAGTGCCAGCAGGTGCTGGCGGTGGAGGATCCCGAATCTGCGCTGCGCTGGCTCAACGAGACGCGGCTGGCGCTGAGCTTCCGCATGGCGATGGCCACGCTGGACGGGCGCCAGGGGGCGGTGGACAGCACCCGGCAACTGGCCGAGCTGGCGCAGGCGGTGGTGGTCACCGTGCTGGCAATGGCCGAGGCGGACATGCGCGCCGCACACGGCGAGATTCCCGGTGGCCGCTTCGCGATCATCGGCTACGGCAGCCTGGGTGGCCTGGAACTGGGCTTCGGCTCCGATCTGGACCTGGTGTTCCTGCACGACAATCCGGCCGGCGTGGACGCCAGCGACGGCGCGCGTCCGCTGGAGCCGGGGCGCTGGTATGCGCGCCTGGCGCAGAAGGTGATGGCGCTGCTCGGTGCGGTCACTGCTGCGGGCCGCCTGTACGACATCGACGTGCGCCTGCGCCCGGACGGTGGCAAGGGTTCGCTGGTGTCTTCGTTGGCCAGCTACACCGAATACCAGCGCGAACGCGCATGGACCTGGGAACACCAGGCCTTGGTGCGCGCACGCGGCGTGGCCGGTGATGCCAGTCTGCTGGCCGACTTCGAACAGGTGCGTGCGCAGACGCTGGGGCGTGAGCGCGATCCGGCCACGCTGTATGCCGATGTGCTGAAGATGCGTGGACGCATGCGCACCGAGCTGGACCGCAGCGATGCCGCGCGGCTGGACCTGAAGCAGGGTGCCGGTGGCGTAGTGGACCTGGAGTTCCTGCTGCAGACCGGCGTGCTGGCGCGCAGCGCGCAGCATGCGGCGCTGCTGCAACCACGCGATACGCCGTCGTTGATCGACGCGTTGGCGGTTGTCGGTTTCCTGCCGGAAGACACCGCAGAGGCGCTGCATGGCGCACATGCCACGTTGCTGGACGTAGGCCTGGCCTGCACGCTGGATCGACGTCCGCGACTGGCACCGACCACGCCCGCGATTGAAGAGGCGTGTGCCGCGATTACGGCAGCGTGCAGAGCCGCGGAGTTGCCGTTCGGGTGAGTGGGTGCACCCATTAGCGCAATTGCCCGGGGATGATCCGCTGTTGGTAGGTGCCGACCGTTGGTCGGCACAATCTGTCAGCGGTGATGAACTCTGATGGAGCGTGCCGACCAACGGTCGGTACCTACCAGAGCATGTGCGGTCAGCTGGTGGCGCGCAGCGGCGCCATCTTCCACAACAGCGCGCGGAACGGGGCCAGCAGGCAGACGCCGATGGCCAGCTTCACCGCCAGGTCGCCGGCGGCCCAGCTCACCCACGGCAGGGCGGAGCCGGCAAACGCGATCGACCAGAAAATGGTGGTATCCACCGTCGCACTGCAGGTGGTGGCCACCATCGGCGCGCGCCACCAGCTGCCACGGCGCAGGCGGTCGAACACGGTGATGTCCAGCAGCTGCGCCACGATGAACGCCGAGCACGAGGCAATGGCGATGCGCGGCGTGGCCACCCAGATCGACAGCAGTACCGCCACCGCGAAACCGATCCACGCCACGCGGCGCGCCGGGCCCGGGCCGAAGCGGCGGTTGATCAGGTTGCTGACCAGGAACGCCACCGGATAGCTGAAGGCACCCCAGGTCAGCCAATCGTTGATCGGGTACTGCACCAGTACGTTGGACAGCAGCACCACTGCGCCCATCGCCAGTACCGCCAGCACCAGGGCGCGCGGGGTCAGCGGGGCAAACACAGGGGCAGGACGCACGGACATGGCGAGCCAGGGGGACAAAGGGGATCGCCCATTATCCGCCCGGCCCGCGGCAAAGCCAAAACCGGTCGTTCAGCTTTACAGCACCTCGCTCATCACGTCGCCGGCGGCGTAGGCGGTCGGCACATAGGCCAGCGCCTGGCCCTGCGCGCTCTTCACGGTCCAGCCGGCACCGGCGTCGGTCGGGTCGAAGCGCACCTGCTGGCCAACGACGAAGCCGGCGACCGGGTCATCGCCTGCAGCCGCCGGCCATTGCAGCGTTGCGGTCTGGTCGGCCTTGCCAGGTACCTGCAGGTGCACCTGGCGATCACCGGCTGGCGTGGTGGCGACCTGCTTCACCTCCATCGGCGGCAGCGGAACCGCCGGTGTGCGTGCGGCGACCTTGCCGTTGCGCTCGCTGGCCTTGAACGGGGCCTTGGACAGTTCGGCCAATCCCATCGACGTGGCCAACGGAATCGACAGCACGATCAGCGACGTGACCAGCACGCTGGTCTGGCCGCTGTTCAACTGTGGCGCGGCGCCGGCATGGACGGTGGGCACCACCAGCGCCGAAAGCAGCAGGGCAGTGGCGGGAACGCGCAGGCAACGGAACATGGAGACCTCCTGGTCAGGGTGGGGACGGCGGCTCAGCGCCGGGTATCGAAGATGTCGCGCGGGCCGGTGGCCTCGGGCAGGTATTCCAGCGGGCGGCCCTGGTTGTCCTTCAGCTGCCAGCCCTGGTCGTTGCCAGTGGGCTCGAAGTTCACGGTCTGGCCCACGGTGAACTGCACGGCGGGATCGCCGATGCCGCGCGGGTACTGCATCGACGCGGTGTTCTGCGGGTCGTTGGCATCACGCAGCAGCACTTCGCGGCGGCCGTCGACGGTGGTGGCGATGGCGCTCACCTGCATCTGCGGCAGCTTGATCTGCTGCGGGCGCGCCAGCGGCTGGCCAGCATCGGCGGCATCCTGGGCTTCCTTCGCCGCCGCCGCACGGGCCGAGTTCACCATCTGCGAGGACATCTCCAGGCTTGGCCCCTGTGGGCCCGGATCGTGGATGATGACGATGCGGCGTTCTGCATGAGCGGCCGTGGACCAGGCCAGGCTCGCGACGATCAGCATCGGCATCAGGAAGGCAGGCAGGGTGCGCATGTCGTTCTCCTTGCTGGATTCAGGGCGTGGCGGCGGCAGCACCGGCCACCGGTACATGGGGGATCACCAGTTCCTGCTGCAGTTGGCTGCGCTGGTGCAGGAAGTCGAATACCGATTCCACCGTCACCACCGAATAGTTGCCGGAAATGCGTTCGCCGGCCGGATGGTCGGTGGTGGTGGCGTTGGCCACGAACAGGCGCGCACCCACGCGCTTGCCGAGGCCGATATGCAGCACGCTGGGCTGGTACTTCTGCTGGCGCAGCCACTGCTGGGCCTGTTCGCGCTTGACGATGGCCGGCGCGCCTTCGGCCTGCGCCATCGCCGCCGCCAGCACTTCCAGCACCCACTGGTTGGAGTTCTGGTAGTCGGTGGCGAACGGGTAGGCGACCACGTTGTACCTGGTTTCGTGCAGCGCCTTGGGCTGGATCGAGGGCGACACCAGCATCGCCTTCAACGCGGCACGCAGCGGCGCCGCCGGCACGCCGATGCGCAGGTCGGTATGGCCGCCGCTCTCGCCGACGAAGTTGCCCAGCCCTTCGTGGTACAGCTGCGAGCTGTCGGTCTTGCAGCGGTTGAGCAGGTGCATCGCGCGCCAGCGGCCATCGTCCTCGCGCAAAAGGAAGGCCAGGTGGCTGTGTCGCAGGCCGTAGCGGCTCAGATCCTGGCCACCGCGCGCGGCGACCACCACGTCCACATCGGGCAGCGCATCCAGGCGCTCGGCGGTGGTCCAGGCCACGTCCAGCATCGCCGCCTGCGAGGCGACGCTGGGGTAGCGCTCGCGGCACTCGGTGCTGTTGGCCCAGGCCGGTGCAGTCGCCAACAGGCTGGCGATCAGCAGGGCGGCGCGGGGCAGGCGGGAGAAACGATCCATGTCGATACCTTCAACGGCGGGCAGGCCCGCGCGCCGATCATACGCCGCTCAGCGCAGCGGGCGGTCCACGCCCTTGTGCTTGAGTTCCCTGTCGCAGGCATCGCTGATCGGCGCGATCGGCAGCGGCGGGCGCTCGCCAGTCTTCGGATCGCGCAAGGCCGGTTGTTCGCGATACGCGTCCAGCTGCTGCTGGCACTGGTAGGAAATCGGGTCCAGTTCGGTGGGCGCGGTGGAGCAGGCAGCGAGCAGGGTCAGGGGCAGCAGGAGCAGGGTGCGCATGAAGACGTTCAGCGTGATGGGGGAAGCTGGACTCTAACGGTGCGGGCGGATCGAAATGTTCAGAAATCGCTGCGCACCCGGCACCACCGTGATGCCGGGCGCCCAGGATTGCCGGCCAGCGGCCGGCACTACCCCAATGCCAGGTGCTGCTTCACTTCCGCCGCTACCCGCGCAGTCTCGCGCAGTGGCTCGATGCGGTCGTACTGCCAGTCCAGCCAGTGCGGCTGCAGGCGCCCGCGCTCGCGCAGCTGCTGCTGGAAGCGGGCCAGCCGGCCCTGCGCGGTCTCGGCCAGCGCCACCATCACCGGCATGCGCGTGGCGCAGGCTTCAGAGAGCAGGTTCACCGAATCGGGCGAGACCACCACGCGGTTGGCCCAGCCGAGCAGGCCACCATAGGGATTGGTACCGTCGCCACCATCGCCCCAGATCACGTGCGGCAGGTTGGCGAACTTCGCGCGCAGGATCTCGGCCAGGGCCGGCGGCGTGCGTCGCGACGTGGTGGCCAGCAGGCTGCCGCCCTCGCTGTGGATCTGGTCGGCCAGCGCGCGGAACACACCGACCATCGACGTTTCATCCCACGGTGCCAGCGGCGTCGGCCCGCCCACCAGCAGCGCCGTGCGCGGGCCAGGCAGGGTACTGAAGCCGGCGAACGCGGCGCGGCCCCAGGCCAGCCAGTCGTCGTCCACCGGGTTGAGGCTGCCGAGCAGGGTGAGCACGTTGCTGCCACGCAGGGCATCGTGTTCGGGCACCACCACCACGTCCCAATGGCGGGCGCTGATGCGCGGGTCGAGGATCTGCACCACCTGGCTGCCGCGTGCGCGCAGCACGCGCAGCGCGCCTGCGGCCTGGCGCCCGCAGCCGATCGCCAGCGCCGGCGCCTCGTTGGCCAGTGACGCAAAGGCCTCGCCGTAGCCGTTGACATCGCCGGGCAGGCGCCGCGGCGACAGCCAGCGCCAGGGTGCGCGCGGTTGCAGGAGCAGCGGTCGGTGGGTGCCCTGGCGCAGTGCCGAGGCCAGCGCGACCGCCTGGCGGACATTGCCCGCACGGCCGTCGGTGACCGTCGATGGCGCGCTCGATCGTTTCACCATTGGCATTAATTCGTTTCAGCCCTGCTGGGTGTTGCAACAGTCGCGACACTCTACACTGCGGCTCGTCGTTTCGCCCCGCGCCGCCCGCGGGCACTGACTTCCTTTCGCCGCCCTGGAGATCCACCGATGTCCCACGCGCTCGACGCCGCCGCCCTTGATCAGCTGTTCCGTACGGCCCGCACCCAGAACGCCTTCCTCGACAAGCCGGTCCCCGAGAGCCTGCTGAAGGAACTGTACGACCTGGTGAAGTGGGGCCCCACCGCGGCCAACACCACGCCGGCGCGCTTCGTCTTCGTCACCTCGAAGGAGGCCAAGGACAAGCTGGCCCCGGCGCTGTCCGAAGGCAACCTGGCCAAGACCATGGCTGCGCCGGTCACCGTCATCATCGGTTTCGACCTGGACTTCCACGAGAAGCTGCCGTACCTGTTCCCGCACACCGATGCCAAGGCCTGGTTCGACGGCCCGCAGGAAGGCCGCCACGAAGCCGCCATCCGCAACGGCAGCCTGCAGGGTGCCTACCTGATCCTGGCTGCGCGCGCGCTGGGCCTGGATGCCGGCCCGATGTCCGGCTTCGACCCGGCCAAGGTCGACGAAGCCTTCTTCGCCGGCACCTCCATCAAGTCGAATTTCCTGGTCAACCTGGGTTACGGTGATCCGGCGGGCCTGTTCCCGCGCCTGCCGCGCCTGTCGTTCGACGAAGCGGCGCGCATCGCGTAAGTCGCTGTATCGGTTTCGGGCCCGCTGTCGTGCGGCGGGCCATTGCTGCACCGTGTACCCACCCTACGATCCGGAGAGTTCCTCAGATGAGCGCCACCCGTAAACTGCTGCTGCCGCTGGCCCTGACCCTGGCCATCGCCGCCTGCTCCAAGCCGGCCGACACCGCTGCCCCGGCTGCCGATGCCGCCGCCCCGGCCACCACCGAGCAGGCCGCCACCCCGGCTGCCGATGCCGCCGCCGCTGCGCCGGCCGCCGAAGCGATCAAGATCGCCTCGGGCAACTACAAGCTGGACCCGACCCACACCGACGTGCTGGCCCAGTGGAGCCACTTCGGCTTCTCCAACCCGAGCGCGCACTTCGGCAACGTCGAAGGCACCCTGGTGTACAACGCCGAAGACGTGACCAAGTCCACCGTGGAAGTGAAGCTGCCGCTGAGCGGCCTGAACAGCTTCACCGCCAAGTTCGACGAGCACCTGAAGAGCGCCGACTTCTTCGACGCCGCCAAGTTCGCCGATGCCACCTTCAAGAGCACCAAGGTGGAAGCGGCCGGCACCAACAAGCTGACCGTCACCGGCGACCTGACCATCAAGGGCATCACCAAGCCGGTCACCCTGGACGTCACCGTCAACGGCGGCGGCGAGCACCCGATGGCCAAGGTTCCGGCCGCCGGCTTCGATGCCACCACCACCCTGAAGCGCAGCGATTTCGGCGTCGGCGCCTACGCCCCGAACGTCAGCGATGAAGTGAAGATCCGCATCACCACCGAAGCCACCGGCGAAAAGCCGGCGGCTTGATGCCCCCAACTCACTCGTCGTGAGAAGGCAGAAGGCCCGCTGAAAAGCGGGCCTTCTTTTTGGGTGTTGGGGAACACGCGTTGGTAGATGCCAACTTTGGTTGGCGCACGAGCACTCCGCAGGCCAACCAAGGTTGAGCACTACCGGGTATGCGCGCTCAGCGCAGCGCGCCCAACCATGCCACGCACGTTTCGCTCGGGCTCTGCTTGGCCTTCACCGTCATCCCGCTCACGCGCACGAAGGTCTGCGCTGCCTGCGCCACTACCTGGCGTGCGATCAACGCCGCCTGCTTGGTCGCGGCCTGCTGCTTGCGCAGCTGCACGATGTGCACCGACGGCCGGCCCACCGGTGCGTACTTCTGGTCGCGGCGCAGCACATCGGCCACCTGCGCCACTTCGAACTCGGCTTGCAGGTAGCGGTGCTGTGCTTCCACCAGCTCGCGCAGCGGCGTGCGCAGGGCAACGGTGTCGGCGAAGGCGGCCAGCGCCGCATCGCAGGCAGTGTCATCGGCGAAGCGGGTACGCAGCGCATCCACGCTGGCCAGGGTCAGTTTGGCCATGTGGGCCTCGTTGCTGCAGGAAAGGAGCGCGATTGTCGCATTGCTTGCCGGCTGATGCGTTGAACCGGGCGGCGGAATACCTGTAGAGCCGAGCCCACGCTCGGCTCATCGCGCGTAGCGCGAGGGTTCGCCGATCGCGGAACGAAGAGCAGCCGAGCATTGGCTCGGCTCTACAATGGCCCGCTGTATCACCCACGGAAGTGCGCGAAGGTCTGCTGTGCGGCATGGTGGAAGACACGCTGGTGGAACGGGCCGGTACCCTCGGCCTGGAACCGGAAGTGGTGCGCGAGGCGCTGACCATGCACGTGGATGAGCTGCTGCACACCCGTGGCGTGCTGCGGCTGGTGAAGGCGCAGATCAACGGCATGATGCCCGGCGTGTACTTCGGGCTGCTGCTGCCGGTGCTGATCATCGCCCTGCTGGTGGCGCTGGAAATATGGGCCGCGAAGCGGTTCGGGTGGACGCGGCAGGGGGCGCCCAGTGCTCTTGTAGAGCCGAGCCCACGCTCGGCTCATCGCGCGTAGCGCGAGGGTGGAGCGAAAAGCAGCCGAGCGTGGGCTCGGCTCTACATGGTCAAGGGCGTGCGGACCAACGGTCCGCACCCACCCAGGAAGGTGCGTCAAAGGCGTGCGGACCAACGGTCCGCACCCACCAAGCAGGGTCCGCACCCACCGGCTGCCCGGTCAATCGCCGTCGGTTTCGTCCGGGTGGGCCTTCCAGTAGCCGGTCGAGCGGATCCAGTCGCGTGGCACGCCCAGGTGGCCTTCGATGAACTTGCGCATCATCCGCGCGCGACGCGATTCGGTGGCGATCCAGTAGAAGACATCACCTTCCGGCGCCTCGAAGTCGGTCAGCATGTCTTCCAGCAGGGTGCTGGTCGCCGCCGGGAAGCCGTTGCGCTCCAGCCAGTGGATGCGCACGTTCTCGTACTGCGGCAGGTCCTGGCGCTCGGCTTCATCGCTCACTTCGATGAAGGCCTGCACTTCGGCATCCTCCGGCAGCACGTCCAGCCAGCGGGCGATGGCCGGCAGCGCGGTTTCATCGCCGATCAGCACATAGGCGTCGTAGGTGTCGGCCACCACGAACGAACCGCGCGGGCCACCGATTACCAGCACGTCGCCCGGCTGCGCGCGCTCGGCCCACGGCCCGGCAATGCCCTGGTCGTGCAGCACGAAGTCGATGGCCAGCTCGCCGGTCTCGTGGTCCCACCAGCGCGGGGTGTAGTCGCGGGCGGGCGAGGGCTCCTTGCCGTCCGGGTAGCTGCGGCCTTCGGCGGTCAGCACCGGCAGCACCATCTCGCCCGCAGCGTTGGGGAAGAACAGCTTGATGTGGTCGTCGGCGCCGGGCGAATCGAAACCGGCCAGCGCGTCACCGCCCAGCACGATGCGGCGCATGTGCGGGGTGACCTCTTCAGTGCGCAGCACGGTCAGTTCACGGAAGCGCACATCCAGGCGCAGGCGCGTGTTGTTGTGTTCGGTCATGGGGTTACCTGTAAAGGTGTCGCGCGGGGGCGCGCGGCGTAGGGGAGGACCTGGCTGGATTCAGTCTGGCTGGGTCGTTGAAAGCGGTGATGCCTCGCTACCGGCGGTACCGTTGAGCAGGGCAGACGCCCGCGTCAGCAGCGCCGCCACTTCGTCCGCCTCGCCCTCGGCCCAGCGGCCGTGGTGGTGCACCAGCGCCCGCTTGAACTCGCGCAGGGCGCAGGCCAGCGGCGGCGGCAGCGAGGCCTTGGTGATCTCGCGGGCACGGTCGAAGGCACGTCGCTGCGCCAGGCGCACCTGGGTGCGCTGCACCTTCAGCTCGAACTCGCCGGCCGCGGTGATGCGGAAGATCCGCTTGCCGTCCACTTCCTCGGCCTCGATCCAGCCGGCCTGCTCGAAGCTGGCCAGCAGCGGGTACATGGTGCCGGCGCTGGGCGTATAGGCCTGCATGAACTGGTTGCTGATCAGCTGCATCAGCTCGTAGCCATGGCGCGGCTGCTCGCCGATCAGGGCCAGCACCAGCAGGCGCAGGTCGCCGCGGCTGAGCACCCGCGGCTGGCCATTGCGGCGGGGCACTGCCGAATCGGTGGAACGGGCTCTGGGAGAGGGGCTTCGGCTCATTTCGATATATCGGTAAACGAGTGTGCAAACGATATATCGATATGTCGAAAGCGACAACACTCGATCCGGCCACAAGCAGGTGCAATTTGGGCCACGGCCAGCCCCACCCACAGCAAAAGGGGCGCCCCTTGCGAGGCGCCCCGGCGATGCTGTGGAAGGGAGCAGGGCCACCGGGCCCATCACTCACGGGCCACCCTGGGCCCGCGGCCAGCGGCAATCCAGAGGCAGGTGCGACACGTTGTCGCCGGTTCAGTGGCGAAGCCCGAACGGCGCTCGCCGTGGCCCCGGCGCTGCCCCACAACCGTCATCGGCAGCAGTAACACTGCGTCCTGCACATGGGCGCAGCGGCCCGCAAGCGACAGCCCGCGCCACCGCCAAGGCCCGCCGCAGGGCCTTCAAGGGCGCGTGCAAGCCCCTTGCGGACACTGGCCGGTTGCATCCATACGCCTGCGTAGCCAAGTGACGAAAGCCCTTGGTGCGCTACACTTTGCGGTCTAGAAATCTATACAACAGTCGCGCGCGTGCGTGCGGTTATGGGAGCGCTAATGAACTGGTTGAACGAGGTGCTGAACAACGACCCGAATCCTGTGGAAACCCAGGAGTGGATCGAGTCGTTGAAGGCCGTTATTGATGTCGAGGGCTCCGAGCGCGCGCATCAGCTGCTGGAAGGCATGGTGGAACTGACCCGTCGTTCGGGCGCCTACCTGCCGTTCTCTCCCACCACCGAATACGTCAACACCATCGAGCCGCAGCTCGAGGCCAAGAGCCCGGGCAATGCCGAGCTGGAATGGCGCATCCGTTCGATCATCCGCTGGAACGCGATGGCCACCGTGGTGCGCGCCAACCGCAAGCCGGGTGACCTGGGCGGCCACATCGCCTCGTTCGCCTCCGGCGCCACCCTGTACGACGTGGGCTTCAACCACTTCTGGCGCGCCCCGAGCGAAAACCACCCGGGCGACCTGCTGTTCATCCAGGGCCACAGCGCCCCGGGCATCTACGCGCGTTCCTTCCTGGAAGGCCGCATCAGCGAAGAGCAGCTGGACAAGTTCCGCATGGAAGTGGACGGCGGTGGCCTGTCCTCGTACCCGCACCCGTGGCTGATGCCGGACTACTGGCAGACCCCGACCGTGTCGATGGGCCTGGGCCCGCTGGCCGCCATCTACCAGGCGCAGTTCATGCGCTACCTGGAAAACCGTGGCCTGATCGAGAAGTCCGACCGCAAGGTGTGGTGCTTCATCGGCGACGGCGAGAGCGACGAGCCGGAAACCCTGGGTGCCATCGCCCTGGCCGGCCGTGAGGGCCTGGACAACCTGATCTTCGTGGTGAACTGCAACCTGCAGCGCCTGGACGGCCCGGTGCGCGGCAACGGCAAGATCATCCAGGAACTGGAAGGCGTGTTCCGTGGCGGCGGCTGGAACGTGATCAAGCTGCTGTGGGGCGGTTACTGGGATGCCCTGCTGGCCAAGGACAGCGACGGCGTCCTGAAGAAGCTGATGATGGAAACCGTCGACGGCGAATACCAGAACTGCAAGGCCTTCGGCGGCGCGTATACCCGCGAGCATTTCTTCGGCAAGTACCCGGAAACCGCTGCGATGGTCGCCGGCCTGAGCGACGACGACATCTGGCGCCTGAACCGTGGTGGCCACGACCCGCACAAGGTGTACGCCGCCTACCACCAGGCCGTGAACACCAAGGGCATGCCGACCGTCATCCTGGCCAAGACCGTGAAGGGCTACGGCATGGGCAGCGCCGGTGAAGCGCTGAACCCGACCCACCAGACCAAGAAGCTGGACGACGAAGCGGTGCGCCACTTCCGCGACCGCTTCAACATTCCGGTGACCGACGCGCAGCTGGCCGACGGCCAGGTGCCGTTCTACCACCCGGGCCCGGATTCGCCGGAAGTGCAGTACCTGCAGGAACGCCGTGCCGCGCTGGGCGGTTACCTGCCGCAGCGCCGCCGCAAGGCCGACAAGACCTTCGTGGCGCCGAAGCTGGAAGCCTACGAGCGCCTGCTGAAGAGCAGCGGCGAGCGCAGCTACTCCACCACCATGGCCTTCGTGCAGAGCCTGAACATCACCCTGCGTGACAAGGAACTGGGTCCGCACATCGTGCCGATCGTGGCCGACGAAGCCCGTACCTTCGGCATGGAAGGCCTGTTCCGCCAGATCGGCATCTACGCGCCGTTCGGCCAGAAGTACAAGCCGGTCGACGCCGACCAGCTGATGTTCTACCGCGAAGACCAGAGCGGGCAGGTGCTGCAGCAGGGCATCAGCGAGCCGGGTGCGATCAGCTCGTGGATGGCCGCCGGTACCAGCTACTCGGTCAGCAACGTGCCGATGCTGCCGTTCTACATCTACTACAGCATGTTCGGCTTCCAGCGCGTGGGCGACATCGCCTGGCAGGCGGCGGACATGCGTACCCGCGGCTTCCTGCTGGGTGGCACCGCCGGCCGCACCACGCTGAACGGTGAAGGCCTGCAGCACGAAGATGGCTTCAGCCATCTGGTGGCCGGTGGCATCCCCAACGTGCGCAGCTACGACCCGACCTTCGGCTTCGAAGTGACGGTGATCCTGCAGCACGGCACCAAGCGCATGATGGAAGACCAGGTGGACGAGTATTACTACGTCACCCTGATGAACGAGAACTACACCCACCCGGAAATGCCGGAAGGCGCGGCCGAAGGCATCGTCAAGGGCATGTACCTGCTGACCGACGCCGGCAAGCCGAAGAAGGGCGAGCTGCGCGTGCAGCTGCTGGGTTCGGGCACCATCCTGCGCGAAGCCATTGCTGCCGCCGAGCTGCTGGACAAGGACTTCGGCGTGACCGCGGATATCTGGAGCTGCCCGAGCTTCAACGAACTGCGTCGCGATGGTTTCGACGTGGAACGTGCCAACCGCCTGCATCCGGAAGGTGAGCAGCGCAAGGCCTACGTGACCGAGCTGCTGGAAGGCCGCCAGGGCCCGGCGATTGCCGCCACCGACTACGTGCGTGCGTATGCGGACCAGATCCGCGCGTTCGTGCCGATGAGCTACACGGTGCTGGGTACGGATGGTTTTGGTCGTTCGGATACGCGTGCGAACCTGCGCCGGTTCTTTGAGGTGGATCGCTACTACATCGCCCATGCCGCGATTGCGGCGCTGGCGAAGGAAGGGAAGATGACCGCGAAGGATGTGGCCCGGGCGATCAAGCAGTACAAGATTGATCCGGAGAAGGCTAACCCTGTCGGGGTTTGATTGAGCTGCACTGCTGGTACAAAAGGGGTGGCCATTAGGTCGCCCCTTTTTTATGGAAGTTAAGTAAGCGCCTTACCAACAGAGTATTTCACTTCTTCTTTCTGACAGCCTTTGGTCTATATTTCTTTATTTTGCTCAGGGTTGGATCTAACGGAATGCTCGTTAACTCAACGTTGAATCCTAGTGCTTCGAGGTGAGAAATGGAGTTCTTTAGAGTGACCTTGGAAAAGAAGGGTAGTTCGATGGGCAGCGCCTTGGACGTGGCTATTGCATACGTGATGGTGTAATTGCTTGGATCAGGACGTCTGGCTGTATCCGTCAGTGCGATATGGCTTGGCAGTTTTGCATTCAGTCTTCTGCGGAAATCTTCGTCTTTCAGGAATATCTCTGCGGCCACTGCGCCTTGCGAAAAAAGATGGCTAAGTGTCGCGGATGATCTGTAGTACTTGACATGCACAAAATTACTACTTCCAACAATTAGGTCGCAAAACTCAATTTTGTCGTATGGGCCGCCTGTTTTTACATTATTCTTATCCATCAGGTGGATGTTTGTAGTGCTCTTGGCAACTTGCGAGTTGTATTCGCCCTCGTTGGCGTACGAGTATGGTGGCAGGAAGGTCCGGGATATTTTTGCGTTAGATAGCCGTCTGTCTATCTCGGCAATGAAGTCCGCTTCTATCTTGAACCATGACCCATTCCTAATTATGAATCTGTCGTTTCCATCCACTATTTCTGCGTGGATGCATCTGTAGGCCGGCCAGCTTTGAGTTGACCGATAGTTGGCATCATTGATATGAACGGTAATGTTCTTCAGCGCATCAAGGCTGAATTTCACTGACTTTGAGTCTAGATAATCGCGAAGATCGGAAATGCATAAGGTTTGATGGCGTGGTGTGCTTTGGTACATGTCAAAGGAGTACCCAGCGTTTGATTCCCAATTGACAATTTCTGGCTCCCCAAGCCAGACATTGGTGCCTCCTACTTTTGATATTTCGTCATCAAGAAGAAGGTCAAGAATTCTAATTGTGTCCGGGTCTCGTACCTTTGCGATGTTATCTATCCACGCGTAGGCGCTCGGTAGGGGTGAGTTAAATAGCTCGATCGTCTTGGAAAGTATTCTCGGGATTCCATTAAGGTCCGTTTCGACCATTAGCGTAAGAGCGTCTCGGCCTGTGATATGTGTGCCGAGTAGTGGGACTTTGCAGGCTCCAGTAACTGCATACACCAAATCGGATTCAGTGTTCGCTTGAAGATCGAATATATCTACCTCAAGGGAGCTTTGTGTCCTAGAATTGAGCGGATTGTCGTCATAGCTGGCTTTGTCGAGGCTTCTGAGTTTTTCCGGGTCAACTGCGTTCAGTGTTACGCGCAATCCGAAATCTCTCTCAGTGAGCTCCCCATTAATTAGGTGAAATCCTGAGCCAAAAGAGATAAGGAATTTTTTCCCATCCAAGTTGGCGTAGAGAGCGGCGCCAACGTTGCTACTTTTCCCGAATTCCACCGTTGGACCATCAGGATGCTCCGTAAATATACGTGTCCAAAGAGGTGGATGCGCTGGCGCCTCCCTTTTTACATAGAGAAACGCCTCAATACCTGGGATGTTGAAGACGTACTTTCGCCCAACCAGTTCCAGCTTTACGCATTCGTCCGGGCTGTAGTGACCATCCTTAACTAAATAAATTGAGAGCTTTTCCTTACGTTCAGTAGTGTTCGCCAAATGTCATCCCCCTGAATGAAATGGCACGAAAGCGCTGCTGATGTCTTGCTGATTTAACTCTTATTTCCGGTTGTGTCAATGATTCTAAGTACGTCCTGGAGACCCTTTCCTAAAACCTGTGAGGAAGGACATGTGGACATCGGAACGCCAACTAGCAGAATCGGCCGAAGCGCTGCTTCTGCACCGCCGGCAGCGAGATGTCCCCGATCCATTCAATTCCAGTGCTACAAGAGGGATGGGCAGAGCCGAGCACGCAGTTTCGGTTGTGCAGATCGATCTTCACATGTCGCGCCGCAACTCGTGCGTGAGAAGAGCAGCATGCTATTCGTGAGCCTCAAGAGCCGCGAGAACGATATGAACTGCGCAAACGAAAGTGGAACGCGGATGTAGTTGTGGGCATCTCGCGCCATCAAGGAGAAGGAGAGCTGCCAGCGCATTCCCTGCATCTCGCTGTATTCGATGAAAGCGTGCTGATTGCGACATAGGAGGGTACTATCCCGTCTCGAAGGCCAATAGGCCGCATCAATTGGATGTGACGGGGGAAGCAGGGATGGCGTACTGGTGGGTGAACCAGAAGCAGACGTTTGATCGGGCGGTTAAGGCTGGCTACTTGTGGTCGCCGAAGACCAATGTGGAAGGGAAGACAAATCCCTTCTATGAGCACATGACCCAGGTGCGTCCAGGTGATGTGGTTTTCGCTTTTGCCAATGCTCAAATCAAGGCTGTCGCGATCGTCAATGGGGCGCACTATGCAAAAGATCGCCCTGATGATTTCAAAAAGACGGACAACGAGTGGCGCAGGGACGGCTGGGCCGTTCCGGTGGACTATCACCTGATGGAATCGCCGCTAAAGGTGAGCGAGCATATTGCGAAGATTCGGCCGCGTCTTCCGATGAAGTACTCGCCGCTGAAACCGGATGGCAAGGCTAACCAGGCCTACCTGTTCCCAGTGCCGCCGGAAATGGCTACTGAGCTTTTGTCGCTGCTCAACGTTGACGTTGATGACCTGAGCGCTTGGCAAGAGGAGGTGCGAGTCAAGGAGATCAAGGAAGACAAAAATATTGGGGAGACAGTGAAGACCCAGCTGATCAATGCCAGAGTGGGACAGGGAATCTACCGTAAGAACGTGAGCGACATCGAAAAGGTCTGCCGCGTTACCGGCACGAGTGAGCCCAAGTTTCTCATCGCTAGCCACATTAAGCCCTGGGCGAAGAGCACCAACTCTGAGCGCCTTGATGGAAGCAATGGGCTGATGTTGGCGCCCCATATCGATCGGCTATTCGACCGTGGATACATCTCGTTTGAAGATGACGGTCGGCTAATTCTGAGCAAGCAGTTGCCGGAGGCAGTGCGCTTGAGGTGGGATGTGGTGCAGAAGATTCCGAGCGTTCCGTTCTCGGCGGCGCAGGTCTCGTACCTGAATTACCATCGGGCCGTACTGCTGCGTAAGTAGGAAATAATCACCAGAGGTAGGCATCTCCGAATCGGGGATGCCTTGTGGAACCCGCAAGGGTGACTTCCATCCGACGTCAGCCGATAGCACGTGGATGACCAGCAGCCACGTGACACATGGCCAGATCCAACTGGGCTATTCCCGCACGTGCAACCGCTCAGCCACCTGCGCAGTCAACGCCACACACGCCATCTTCAATCCTTCCATAACCCGATCCCCCAGGTACTCCTCGGGCGCACCATTCTGCCGAGTGCGCTCCGCAGCCAGCATCAGCTCCGCCACCACGCGCAGCCCTGCCAACGCGCAATCCGCATCCGCCAGCTGAAGACAACGCCCAGGCAGTTGATGCCGCTCCGGCCAAGGCTGGCCGTCCGCAGCCGCACCAGTGCCGATGCGATGCAACGTGGCGACGAAGGCGTTGGGATCGATGGACCGTTCGCGGTCGGGTTCGGTGTTGTCCGGATCGTACTGCGCGTGCAGGGAACGGAAGTCCGATGTGTTCATGGCAATGCTCCGTACAGGACAGATAGCAGCGCCACCAGATAAAGGCGGCGGACGATGCGTGGTTCGAAAGCCGGACAGTAACCAAGCCGGTGGGTCCGAAGACCCCCACGCACCGCCCGCCATGGAACGCGAACGGATTGCCAGCCGGCGCCACGCAAAGGTGACGCCGGCTGACAAGCGTAAAACACATGGTTACTGAACGGGCTTTCGAACCCGCGCCACCCTTTTCCGGTGGCACGCCAAGAGATACCCGCGCAGCTGCCAAATGCCAAGAAACTGCAGAACTGACGATTGCCAGTCCTGACGCTTTCGGGATTGTCGCACACGGTGTTAAGCCGGCAAGCGATTGCGCCGCAACGGTCTTGAAGGGCTTGGCGCTATTGGCCCCAAGCGCAGGATGCCCACAGCCAGGCCCACGGCGTAGGACCAATCACGACAGATTGCACCAGCGGTTCAGCCGGGCGGCGCCTCGGCCGTGGGCACGAAGGTCATACGGACCCGAACCCGCGCGTGCAGCGCGACGCCCTCAATCACAACCGGTTCGAAGCGCCACTGGTCCACTGCGGTAAAGGCCGCACGATCAATCTCCCGCAGTCCGCTGGACCGCGCCACCATCACGTTGGAAACGTGGCCCAGCTCATCCAATTGAGCAACCAGCAGCACCTCCATGGGAGCCTGCAGCAAGGTATCGGGCGGCGTGGCAGGGGCCGTTGAATACACAACGGCAGGCGCCTGCTGCAGCTCGAAAGTGGGGTTGTCACCGCGCTCTACGAACACTTCGGTGGAAACCTGCGGGTCTGCCGCCATGGCCATGGCAGGTGTGGCGCCCAGCAGCATCAGAACGAGGTTCAGTGCCAGGGCGGTGTTCAAACGGGGCATACGTGGTTTCCATTCCGGTGCGCTGCCAGCATAGCGGCCATCCCCTGGCATCGCTTGCCTTGAATGCCTGCGTGCGGGATTGCTGCGCGGATTACATAGGCGCGCCCGGCCGTGGCCACAGTGCATCGTCGCGCTCCAGGTCGTAGTCGCCGCCGAACGCCAGCGCAGCCTCACGCGGTGGGAGGTCTGCGTAGCAGCCCAGCAGATACTCATCCATGCCGGCGTCGCTATGGTCGATGGCGAACAGGTGGAGGAGCTTCTTGTCGAAGGCTTCCAGCCATGTGGGGTGGATCTTGGTCATGGGCATCCTCCAGTGGGGACGGGGGGAGGCTTAGGCCTGTCTCAGCGGCTGTGACGGTGCGGCCCCGCCCAAATTTGGCGGGGCCGCATCCGCTTCGCTTTCGGCCGTTGATCAACTCGTATGGCAGGCTGCAGCGCAAGTGGCACAGCCATTCGACTGCCGGTACCACCTCCGGGCTTCAGCCACGGCCGTCCTACAGCTGGTGTGCAAGCCGAGGTCCTGTGTGGACTGGGCGCGAGCAAGCCAATAGCATCCCTGTTTATGCACCTCATGGTCTCCATTGGCCTGCGGCGTTCTGTTCACAAAGTAGCGGTCCATTTACTACCCCCTATGCGTGTACGGTAAGCGCACCATTGCGCGTGGTCGACTTTGATCACTCCCAGTCGCAGGAGCCGCGACGCAGCGAACTTCGTCGCAGAATCATCTGCGGCCGGGGTGTATAAGTACGGGCGAAGGCGCCTTCAACGGCTTCGATGAGCCTTGGAAGAGGAAAAGCGATGTTTCGACAAGGAAGATGGTTGGTCTGCCTGGCCTTGATACTGTCAGGTTCCCTGCTGAGCGGCTGCCGAGCCAGCTCGGAGGCGGTACCCGGGCCGCGTGCTCCGGCAGAGAACGGGACCCTGGTGCCCTTCGTCAGGCCGCTGCCGCTGGTGGCAATGACCACACCCATGGTGGTCGAGTTCACCCTACCGCCCCCAGGGAAAAGTTCCTCGCCAACCTTGTTTCTTGGAATCCGGGTGGGTGGAGAAGACGGGCTGAAATCACTGAATACGAGCCGTGAGATCCGCAGTATGGGCCTACCCGCCGAGGTGAAACTGGAGCGGCTGGAGGCGCAAAAGCGCATTCCTGTTCCGTTGGTGAGGGTGGAGTCGGTGGCAGGCACGCCCGCGCGTATTGAGCCCATCGGACCCACGGGCCGGGTGGAAGGCGGGTGGTTGGATGACGTCGATCATCAGTCTCTGCAGTCAGCAGGATTGGAGGCGCCTGACAGTCACCACACACAACTTGCCCTCGCTTGGGCTCAGGAACTGCAGCCTGGCCACTACAGGCTGAGTATGCAGATACTGAAGCCTGATGATCGATTGGCGGCCACGCAAGCCGAGTTGCTGGTGGCCTACGTAAACAGGTCGAAGTAGGAGTGCGTCATGGACGACAAGTACACAGTCACAATCTTCGTTGCCGCTCCCGGCACGCCGCTGCTGGCTGGAGGGACATCCAGCGCCGGCCACGTCTACTACAAAGTGGCACATGGCAAGGACGAGGTGAGCTTTGGCTTTGCACCCATCGAGCATGGCGTCGTGACTGGGCCTGGAATGGTCTACAACAATGACGCCGAGCAGTACAAAGACCCGTACTACACGCGGACGATGGAAATCAGCCAGCGGCAGTACGACAAGCTGGTGGAATTTGGCACAAAGCCCGGCGAGCATGGATTCAATACTGAGTATCACGGGGTGGAAAACAGCTGTATCGACTACACGTGGGGCGCACTGAATCACGCCGGCCTTCATCGAACCAACCTTCTCTTCATGCAGGACAAGAGCTTCGAAGGTGGCCTGAAACCGCTCAGCAATGTGGAGTACATCCGCAGCATCCGCGCGCCCTTTCCAGATAGCGCGCTGAATAGCGAGCACTACAACAAAATGCCGGAGAGAACGTTGATGCAGCGAATCATCAGCGATGAGCAACTGCCGCGGGGCGATCGCGATATGCTCGATTCCATCCGCAAGGGAATAGCGGGCATTGATGAGGCGCATGGCCGCTCCTACGATGGGACCAGCGAGCGGATCTCAGTGGGCTTGTTGGCCACGGCCAAGGAGAGCGGGCTGGAGCATGTCGACCATGTGGTATTGGGCAATGCTCCAAGCGATGGTTCGCCGCAGCGACTGTTCGTCGTGCAGGGGGAGCTCAACGATCCTGCCCATGTGCGAGCTTCGATGACGGCGGAGGAGGCTGCGCGAACACCGGTGGAGCAGTCATTCGCCAAGGTCGAGCAGATTGCGCAGGCCCAGCAGGAGCGCGCCTCGTTGGCGCCGCAGGAGCCGGCCCTGGAACAAACCCGGGCGCCGCTGCAGATGGGCTGACTTCCAGCGACTGCACGGAAGATCACAGTTTCGAGCGCCTCGGCCTCGAAACTGCCTCCATCTCTACCTGTCCCCCATCCCACCTATGCCATCATCCGCCCAGGACCGCAGTACCCAACAAGGCTGAGCAGGCATGGAGCAGGCAACACGCTACACCGCAACGCTGTACCTGGCCGCCCCCGGCACACCACTTAAGAGCGGGGCTATCTCGCCGCGCGGCCACATGTACCTGCAGGTGGCCGCGGACGACGAGGCCCACAGCTACGGCTTCGCGCCACCGCGCCACGCGCCGGGCGAAGCCCGCACCGGCGTGCAGTACGCGCAGGTGCGCCACGATGATGCCGACGAACATCTGGACCCGTACTACAGCCGCACCCTGGAAATCACCGAGGAGCACTACGGCTGCCTGCGTGATTTCGCCGAGGAGCCTGCCGAGTTCGAATTCGATGTGGATCGCCCGGCCACCATCAACCGCTGCAGCGATTTCGTCTGGGCGGCGCTGCACTACGCCGGCCTGCATCCGCTGCCGGCGCCGCTGGATGGCGGCAGCAACCTGGGCGAGTTCGCAGTGCTGTTCAACCTGCCGGAAATCCAGTGCATTGCTGCGCCGTTCCCGGGCAGCGATCTGAATGCCGAAACCCACCACGCGATGCCCGAGCGTGAGGCCGAGCATCATCGCCAGGGGGACCGCGCGATCGATGAACCGCCACCGACGCCGATCGAAGTGGCCGGCACGCTGCTGGACCCCTCACATCCGGACCATCGCCTGTTCTCGCAGCTGATCCAGAAAGTGGCCGAACTGGATGCCGCGCACGGCCGCCCGTTCGATGCGGCCAGCCAGCGCATCAGCGCCAGCCTGCTGGTGCTGGCCAAGCAGAACAATCTCTCACGTGTGGACCACGTGCTGCTCAGCCAGCCGACGAAGAGCAGCCATGCGGCGGAGAGCATCTTCATCGTGCAGGGCGACCGCAACGACCCGGGGCACCGCCGCGCCAGCATCGCCACTGAAGTGGCAGCCAAGACCGATGTGGCCGATTCGCTGCGGTTGAAGGAGCAGTAACCCGCGCGCCTGCCATACGTGTGCAGGCGCACGCCACGCCCCCCACCTGCTACCATTCCCCCGCAACCCCAGCCAGCCCACCCGCGCAGACAGATGCGGGGCGGGCCGTCGCAGTACGGCCCAGCGAGCCAGGACACCTTCCCGTGCCCATTCAAGGACGCTCGCATGTTCCGTACTCCTCTCTTCCGCTCGGCCGCCCTGGCCGTTGCCGTTTCGCTCAGCCTCGGCGCGCCCTCCGCATTCGCCGACAACGCACCCGCCGCCAGCGCCACCACTGCCGTGCAGCGCCAGGCCGTGGCCAAGGGCCTGTACGAGCTGGCCTACAGCCCGAAGCAGAACGCCGTGTTCGTGGCCTCCTCCGGCGGCTTCGGCGATGACGCCGGCCCGGCCCAGGTGCTGCGCCTGAACCCGGCCACGCTGGCCGTGGAAACCCGCATCCCGCTGGAGCGCAAGGCGTTCGGCGTGGTGCTGGATGACGCCCACAACCGCCTGTACGTGGGCAACACCGTGGACCTGTCGGTGACCGTGGTCGACACCGCGCAGAACAAGGCCGTCGGCACCATCCAGCTGATGGAGAAGAAGACCGGCAAGGACGGCAAGGCCGCCTACACCCACGACCTGCGCGAGCTGGTGGTCGACAGCGCGGCCAACCGCCTGTACGTGACCGGCCACAGCAGCCAGCCGGACGTGAGCAGCGTGCTGTTCGTGATCGATACCACCACGCTGAAGGTGATCAACACCATTGATGGCCTGGGCAATGCCAAGGCGCCGGGCCTGGCGCTGGATGCGGCCAACAAGCGCGTCTACACCAGCAACCTGCTGGCCGACCTGGTGGTGGTGGGCACCGATTCGAACAAGGTGGTGGCGCAGCACAGGATCGCCGCCGAGCAGCCGATGAACATCGCGCTGGACCCGGCCGGCAAGCGCCTGTTCGTGACCGACCAGGGCTCGGAATTCCTGCGTGGCTACCAGGCCAAGAGCAGCGGCCTGGTCAGCAAGCATCCGGGCCAGCGCGTGCTGGTGCTGGACCGCAGTACCGGCAAGGAACTGGCCAGCATCCCGACCGATGCCGGCCCGCTGGGCATCCTGCTGGATGCACCGCGCAAGCGCCTGTACGTGACCAACCGCGAAGCCGGTACGGTGACCGCGTACAACAGTGACAGCTACCAGAAGGTGGCGACCTACAAGGTGCCGACCCACCCGAACAGCCTGGCGCTGGATGCTAAGAACAACGTGTTGTTCGTCAGCATCAAGAACGGCGAGAAGGACGACAAGGGCGCTGACGAGAGTGTGGCGCGGATTCAGTTGTAACCGGCTACGGGGCCGCCCGTGCGTCTGGCACGGGCGGCCCTGCTCGGATCAGGGCATCAGCTTCCTTATGTCCCGGGTGACTTCTCGGTGTCTGTTTCCCGCGGGCACGGGTTGAACTCGGTAACCTGGTCCATGGGGATGCGATGGATGGTCCTGCTGTCGTCATCCTTCAAGCGTACAAGCAGCACGGAACTGGTCGAGTAGACAACGTTGACCGGATGGGTAGCGGTACCATCACCGATCAGGAGCTTGCGGGATGCGCTGTCACGCGATCGCAGATCCAGCGTCATGCAGCCGCGGGATTTTCCGCTTGGCGGATTGACAACCTGCGAGGCCAGGTATGCACCGGTCGGAGGGAAGAGCATGGCCACGGTGACCATGATCGAGGCGAACGAGAGTGCAAGTACACCAACGCCGTATCGTCCACTCAGTTCATCGACCACTCTGATGACGATGGACTGGAATATGCCCAATGCTACTGCGGCCGTGAGCAGGCACATGCCAATCACCAGATCACTTTCCCTGGAGACCAGGCCGAGCATGAGCCGCATGATCGTGTTGATGGACAGCAGTTGCATGAGCCCCATGCCCAGCAGGAAGTAGCTATCCAAGGAAAGCCATTTCTGCTTCCTGTCATCGGGCTTCGCCCAGCGGGAAAGGAGAACGAAGATCAGCAGGCAGCCAATCGTACTGAACCACAGTGCTGCATCTGAAATCTCGGTGTAGAAGGATGCGACATAGATTCCGCTGAAATGCAGTACGCCCGGAGTGATCAGCGCAAGGCTCCAGCGCCAGAGCGTCCTGTTCCGGCTCGCCGGAGCGTCCGGCAGCAGTTTGATTCCCTGGCCTGGGATATACGAGAACCGATTGGGGGACAGTACGATGGGGGAAAGGAACATGACGGCCAGGGCAAGGACGCGCAGCCCGGTCACCGCAAGCATCATGGGGAGTGCGGAAACGGCATCGGACGAAAGCAGGCTGAGAGGCAGCTCTTCCCTGACGGCGTAGTAGAGGATGCCTGCGCTGGGCAGAAGTACGGCAATCGACGCAATAAGGACCGGATGGCGCTCGATCCAGGCCAGCACCGGGCGAAGTTCTGCGACGACATTGTCAATGAAGATCACGAGCTCGGAATGACGCTTGTTCATCAATCTCTCTTTTGGGGGTTCCATCATCCTGATCTGTGTTCCCTCGCTGTCCGGTGAGGGGATTGCCTGCTGTCGACCGCTGAGGTCGTCCGGGTCTCGACAGGAGTAAAGGTCTACCTCGTGTCACGTACTTCGTGGCTGTCACGTACCCAGCATCCCAGGCCATACAGCGCGAGCCCGTACACCACGGTTGCACCGATGATTCTGAACATGGCGTTCCTCGTCAGGTGATGGAAGGAAGGGAGGCCCAGCACCTGCGTGGCCTCCCCGGAGAGGAATATGCGGATTCCCCCGACAATCTGTGTCGCAGTGCGATGTGTCGTCGCAATCGGCCACGAAAAGTTCGCAATAGGCCTAAAGTTTTCGGAAGTGCTGTCGATGATCCGGGGGATCAGGCGTTACGACATGGTTTGTCGCTATGCACGCCGAAGATGGATCTCCCAGCCAAACCCGCCGGCGAAGCATGCCTGGGTATTGGCCCACAGCTGGATGCTTTGCGTCACGGAGGAAAACGCAATGGAACCCAATGCAAATGCAGATGACAGTGCCCGCGAAACGTCGGGCAGGCAGATCCTGGACGCAGCGACGACGATGTCAACGCTGGAGACTGTCCAACGTTATGGCAATGCTAATGCCGAATACATCAAAGGGTATACCGGAAGAGACGAACTGACCGGTCAGACATTTACCCATGGCCTGAAGAAGATCTCCGGGTACAAGCTTGATCCGGTACGTCCGGAAAACAGCATTGCCCAGCAGGCCGGCTATGCGGCTGAGGTCGCAGCGACCAGTCGTGACAATGCCGAGGCCATCAGCAGTGGGTCACCCGTTCGCACGGTGCGCAGTGATGACCATCCCCAGTACCGGCGGAACGATGATCGCGTTGACCGGGTAAGGGTGCTGGATGGCCAGATCATTGAAGGCAGCCAGTCACAGATGAAGTTCGTGGGCAACCGTGACCGGCTCCTTGAGAAGATCGCTGCGCCCGATGGAGAGTTCTCGCGCTATCGTGGGCTGAAGTTGGAGCTGCCCTCGGAGCAGTACGTCGATGCCGAGGCATATTGCCGGGCGCAGGCAGCAGATCTGCGCCGTCAGGCGGACGTGGTCGACGCGAGGGGCAAGCCTGAGGTCGCACTGCATCTTCGTGCGAAGGCAGACAACTATGAGCAGCTGGCCGGCAACCTTCTGGATACGGGGCTGACCAGTGACGATGCGAAGTTCTATCGTACCCATCCGCGGATGGCGACGGTGCGCGATATCGCGCATACCAGCCACAGGGCAGGTCTTGAAGGCGCGCGCGGGGCGTTCATGGTTGGCGCGGCGATCAGCATGGCGACCAATGCCTATGCGGTGGCAACCGAGCGCAGGGGGATGATTGATGCGGGCCGCGCAGTCCTGGTGGATGGTGCCGTCTCTGCCGGCATGGGCTACGCAACGGCTGCGTCCGGGGCCGCATTGACCGCAGTGATGCAGCAGTCAGGCCGACAGAGCCTGCAGGTCCTTTCCCGTACAGCCGCTCCGGCCATGGTGGTCGACGTCTGCGTGACCATGACCGGCTGCATACGCCGCTACGCCAGGGGTGAGATCGACGGCGTCCAGTTCCTGGATGAGATCGGTGAGAAGGGTTCCGGCATGATGGCTTCGGCCATGATGGCGGCATTGGGCCAGATCGCGATTCCGGTCCCGGTGGTTGGCGCCGCCATCGGCGGGATGATTGGCTGCACGCTTTCATCGATCTTCTATCGGGAAACGTTGGAGGCGGCCCGGAGTGCAGATCTGGCTGCCGAGAGGCTGGCCTTGGCAATCGAGCTCAACAAAGCTGCCCGTGAAGAAATTCTGGCGCAGCGCTTGGCGCTGGCGCAGTTCATTGCGGCCGAGCTTCCAATGCTGAATGACGAGACGGCCCAGTTGCTGTGTGCACTCGATACCACCCAGCCGGAGATTGACGCCGATGGATTCGCGGCTGCAATCAACCGCTTTGCCCTTCTGCTGGGCAGCCGCCTGCAGTTTGCTTCGCTGCAGGAGTTTGATCTGTTCATGACGGGTGACGAGCCGCTTCGGCTTTGATCAATCGAACCCATTTCTGGTCGTGGCCTTCCGGGCAGGTTGGCCACGCCGGCTTCCGTGTGTGATCCCAGGACCTTGGAGATACGATGTTCCTTTATCTGCTTCCAGACACCGAGCAGGCAACCTTCCTGAAGGTTGCGCGCCTGCTGAGCGTGAGTGACAACCCGATGCTGTGGGACGGAAAGACCCACGAAGAAGTGACTGGCGATACCAACCTGAGCAAGGTTTCGCTGGATGAATCCGAACACGAACGTGCGATCTTCGACAGCTTTTCCCGTGAGTGCGGCAAGGTATATCGGTCCGACGGGGTGACGAAGGAACTGTTGACGCGCCTGCAGACGATGCCGCTGGTGCGCCAGAGCGACCCGGTGGAGCGGGCGCGGGTGGCGTGCGAGGTGCTCGACTCGCTGATCGACAAGGCCATGGTCGAAGCCGCGCAGCCGGCCGTACCGAAGGTGATGCTGTATGAGTTGATGCTGCTTGCACTGGCCGACGGTGAAGTGTCGAGTGTCGAGGAAGCACAGCTGCGTCGCCTGGCCGATATCTTCGGTATTGACGACTACATCTACAACGACCTGCTTGAGCGCGCGGAAAGTATCAATCGCGAGGCCAGCCGTACCGTTGCCATCATTCTTGAGTAAAAGGAGTTACCCATGATTCCAATCGTAGTCGGGGCCGCGATGGCGGCCAGCGCGCTGTATGGCATCTACAAGGGCGGCAAGGCCGTGGTCGATCACAAGGATGCCGGCATCGCCAACGCCGATGCAAAAGGGCTGATCGAGAAGGGCTCGTCGTTGCTGGAGACGCAGCGCAAGCGTACCAACACGGTGCTTGAGGACTATGGTGCACGCAAACTGCGTGCTTTCAATGGGGGGATCGCAGACTTCATCGATGCATTTGGCCTGCTCAAGAACGTTGAGGGGATCGGCTCACCCGAACTGGACAAGCTGGTGCAGGGCGATTTCACCACGGCGTCGCTGGAAGGCCTGAAGCGGGACTACCAGTTGCTGATGGACTCGGGCCTGGGCCTGGGCGCCGGGCTGGGAAGTGGCGCCGCGTTGGCATTTGGTGCGTACAACGGGACGATGCTGCTGGCCAGTGCCAGCACCGGCACTGCCATTTCGACCCTCAGCGGTGTTGCAGCAACCAACGCAACGCTGGCGTGGCTGGGCGGCGGTTCGTTGGCTGCGGGCGGATTCGGAATGGCTGGCGGCACCCTGGTGCTGGGTGGCCTAGTTGCCGGTCCGGCGCTGGCGATCTTTGGCTACGTGGTGGGCAGCAAGGCTGAAGCCGCGCTGGCCGATGCACGCCGTAACAAAGAGGTTGCTCGAACCCATTACGACGAGGCCGTGTTGGCCGCCGAACAGTTGGCAGCGGTCGAGACCGTTACAACGCTCGCCAACAGGACGTTCTCCAAGCTGTGCATGTCGCTGCGTCGTGGTGTAGCCGATATCCGTGATGTCATCCGGGAGCACGGCTGCGATTTCAGTAGTTTCCCCCAGCAGGCGCGGGAGCGGGTTTTCCGTGCCGTGAAGATTGCCCAGCTGATCAAGGTGATGATCGATACCCCGATCCTGGATGACGCAGGAGCGCTGGTGCTTTCGACCGAGAAGACCGTGGCCGATGTGGATGCGGCGATGGTGGTGATGAAGGGCGAGGAGCCCGCCAAGGCGGCTTGACGATGGGCAGAGCCCCACGCCGTTCTGGTGGGGCTCTTGTTGCCTGTCGGCTCTGGAAGGGAAGATTGATATGAAGATCCGTTCGAACGACACGTTGATGCGGCAGTGGGAGATGCTGCGCATGATCCCGCGCGCTCCGCGCAGGATATCCGTCAGGCAGATACTGGAGAATCTGGAGCCGCTGGGCTTCAGGACCAGCAGTCGCACCATTGAACGGGACCTCCAGAACCTGTCCACGCGGTTCCAGCTCATTGCCGACGACAGTGAAAAGCCCTTTGGCTGGAGTTGGTCCAGGGAAGCGAACTTCGCCTTCACGCCCAGGCTGTCGATTTCGCAGAGCGTTGCACTGCTGCTTTCGCATGCACATCTGCGTCAGCTGCTCCCGGCAACGGCCATGAATGAGCTGATGCCCGTGTTCGACATGGCGCGGGCGGAAGTCTCGACGTCGGGCTGGGGGGAGTGGGCCAGCAGGACCGCGATCCTGCCCATGGGCCCGAACCTGCTCGCCCCCGAGGTGGAAACGGCCGTACAGGTGGATGTCCACAGGGCATTGGCATCCCGACGCTGCCTGTCAGGCTGGTACCGCAGCAAAGGCAAGGACGAGCCGAAGGAGATGATCATGCATCCTCTGGGGCTGCTGATGCGCGGTTCTGCGCAGTACCTTGTCTGCATGCTGCGGGACTATACGGACATCCGCCACCTGGCGTTGCATCGCCTGAGTGGAACCCGGGTGCTGGAGATGGAGGCAAGGAGCCTGCCGGACTTCGACTTCCAGCGCTATGCGACGACCACCGCCACCGCGTTCCAGGGGCAAGGACGCATCGTGCTGGAGGCGCGCTTCCGGGCGCAGGCTGCGGAGCATCTCAGGGAGACGCCCCTGTCCGAAGATCAGACGATCAGTGATCTGGGTGATGGATGGATCCGGCTGCGCGCTACGGTGGAGGACGACCAGACCTTGCGTTGGTGGCTGATGGGCTTCGGGAGCAACGTACGGGTCGATTCCCCAACGCACCTGTGCGACGCCATCGGCGCGGAGTTGGCTCAGGCAGCAAGCTACTACGCCCGCGATCTGGAGGAGACCGTGGGCTGAATGGTCTTGGTCAGGGCGAGTGAACAGTCGCCGACGGGTTCATTTCGTTGCCGGCCGATGGTCATAGCTGATCACCCGTTCGGCCATCCAGCGCCCGTCCACGCGACGCCAGACCTGGATGAAGCGGGCCTGGCCCACCCAGCGCTCCACGCCGTCCTTGCCGCGTTCATGGAAGCGGTGGTCGCCGATCTCCAGCGCCCGCTCGTCGTGTAGCGGGAACACCTGCAACGAAGGCTCCACCCGTTCGCGGCGCAGGCTCCAGCCGCCCTTGCGCGCATTGCTGCACATGTGGGCCACGCTGCGGCGGAAGTCTTCGCGGCTGCTGGCCGACTTGCCGTCCTTGTCATGGAAGAACTCCATGTCCTCGGTGGTCATCGCGGCGGCCTTGTCGGCATCGCAGGCCTCGAAGGCGACGGCGAACAGCTGGGTGTCGGCCTGGCGGATCTGCTCGCGCAGGTCATCGGAGGGCGCGGGTGCGGCGGCAAGGCCGGCGGCCAGCAGGGGCAGGGTGAGCAGCAGCATGGCGAGTCTCCAGGGAGGGTTCACGCAGGCTCGCATGGCGTTTGGGGCGCTGCAGCCGGCGTCCGACGAAACGGCCCTTCCACGGAGTGAATGCCCGCATTGACGGCCCGGCTCCAGCGGCGTCGCCTGTGCAGGGGATGTCATGGCGGCCGGCGATTCCATCACGGTCGCGATAGGGGCCGGCCCATAGCCTGAAATCCTCCCCTTCCACAGGAGCTCCCATGCCTGCTTCCCGCATCCGCCTGCACGTTGAAGACACCGGTGGCGACGGCCGCCCGGTCATTCTGATCCATGGTTGGCCGTTGTCTGCCGATGCGTGGAAACAGCAGGTGTCGATCCTGCGCGACGCCCAGCACCGGGTGATCAGCTACGACCGCCGCGGCTTCGGCCGTTCTGACAAGCCGGCAGAAGGTTACGACTACGACACGCTGGCGGCGGATCTGGCCGGGGTGATCGAGGAACGTGACCTGCGCGACGTCACCCTGGTCGGCTTCTCGATGGGCGGTGGCGAGGTAGCGCGTTACGTGGCCAACCATGGCCAGGAACGCCTGCACAGTGTGGTGTTTGCAGCAGCGGTACCGCCGTATCTGCTGCGCGGCGAGGACAACCCGGAAGGCCCGCTGACCCAGGACAAGGCTGACGAAATGCGCAGTGGTCTGGAGAAAGATCGCGAGGCGTTCTTCGATGGCTTCACCCGCGATTTCTTCAGCGCCAATGGCCAGCTGATGGTGACCGAAGAGACGCGTCAGGCGGCCATCGCGCTGTGCCATCAATCCGACCAGACGGCGGCGCTCGGCTGCATGAAGGCGTTTGCCACCACGGACTTCCGCGATGACCTGAAGAAGATCACGGTGCCAACCCTTATCCTGCACGGTGACAGTGACGCCATCGTGCCGTTTGAAGGTTCTGGGCAGCGCACGCACCGGGCCATTCCGGGCAGCGAAGCGGTGATCCTGGAAGGCGCACCACATGGGTGCAATACCAGCCATGCGGACCACTTCAATCTGGCGCTGCTGAACTTCCTGAAGCGGTAAGCTGCGGCCATGCGCCAGACCAAGACACCCCCGTGGAAGAAGCCCACCCCCAAGGGCCAGACCTCGCAGCCGCTGTCGCCTGCGCAGAAAGAGGCGGCGCGACAGCGGGCGGAAGAGAATGGACGGCGTTACCCGAATCTGGTGGACAACATGTGGGCCGCGAAGCTGCCGCGCGGATCGTGATCTGTAGAGTTGAGCCATGCTCGACTCCGCTCTGCATCCATCCACGCATGGCGTGGATCTACTGCAAAAGCAGCCGAGCGTGGGCTCGGCTCTACAGGTTGGCCAGCGGCTTCCAGCCGGGTTCCAGCCAGGGCGCGATCTTGTTCTGGCGGACGGTGATGGCCTCAACTGGTACCCCAGCCAGGCGTGCAAGCTCTGCACGCAGCACATTGGTATCCACCGGCAAGGCCGCAGCCACCTGCAGCCGATCACCCTGATGCCTCACCTGTACCGGCAGCATGGCGCGCGCGTCATGCTGGCCGCCGGTGCGCCCGATCGGGTAGCGCATTGCTACCGGCCGTGACAGCTGCGCCAGTGCGGGCTGCCACGCTTGCAGCACGAGGGGCTGCCCTGCAGCGGGAACATGTACTTCAGCAATCGTGGCCGGGTAGCCGGTGAGGCTCTCGACCATCACCTGGAAGCGCGCGCCATCCGGCATGACCAGCACGGCGGCAATCAACGCAGAGAACGAAACGAACACCGCGGCGAGGTTCCAGCTGCGCGGCGCGGTGGCCGGGCGCGTTGCGGTGCGCAGGCCCGGTCTGCGCCGCAGCTTGCGTGCGTAGATCCGGCGGTCCTTCCTGCGCGGGCTGCTGCTGTACTCGGGCAGGTTCAAGGGAACCCGTGGAAGGCGCGCCACGCGGGCCTTGATCAGGCGCGACAGCAGCATCCAGGCGATCACGAACGCCAGCAGCGGAAGCAGCGTTCGCACCCACAGATACAGCGTGACCATCCACAACACCTCTACATACGACCATCCATGCTCATCCACATCCTACCGGGACCACGCGACGGTTGTCGTATCCGCCAGCCGACAAGCACAGGGCGCTTGGTTAGGATGGTCCTTTGTTGTCACGGATGAACCGATGGTCTCTGCTGCTGCCCGCTTCTGTCGTATCTGTGGTCCTGGCCCGATTCTGCTGGCACTGCAGGTGGTGGCGCTGCTGGCGGTAGCCCTTGCAGCCGGCTTCTTCCACTACCGCGTGGGATTGCTGCTGGAGCCGGTGGATGACGCATGCGGTGGGCCCGACCCGGTCGCACGCATGCAGGTCGCAGAACAGCTGCTGGCGCGGTCCACTGCGCTTGCACCATGGCAACCGCTGCAGTGGATTCCGATGGCGGGCGTGGCGCTGGCGCTGCTGGGCGCGATGTCGATCAGCGTCTACCGCCTGGGCCGCGTGTCGGAACGCCTGCGACGCGCCAACTGGGGATTGATGGCGCTGCACGCAGCGATCCTGGCACTGGCCGCCAGGGTATTGCACCTGTACGACATGGCATGGATCAGCGTGGCCAAACTGTCCCCAGCGGCGTGCCTGGTGGAACTGGGCGAGCAGGGCCGGCTGCCGCTGGCACAGGCGCAGGAGGTGGTGTTTGGCATCCTCACCCGCGAGCACGCGCCGCTGCTGCGTAATCCCGATGACCTTGCCTTCGTGCTGGTCGCGTTGTTGCTGATGGCCATGGCCGCAGGATTCATGCTGTGGCGGGCGATCGTGCGCGAGCGTCAGGTGCAGTCGCGCAGCCCATAGCGGGTGCGTGGCCGACCATGCATCCACAATCGCGCTAAAGTCAGCACTTCGCTCCTGCAAGGATGTGCTGATGCGTTGGTTGCTGCGTGCTGTGCCATTGCTGCTGTGTTCGTTGGCGGTGCACGCCGCCGAAGTGGATCGCCGGATTGCGGTGACCATCGACGACCTGCCCTGGGCGCGGGTGGACCAGATCGTTCCGCCGGACCTGCAGTCGCGGCATGAAGCGCTGATGGCGCAGCTGCATCAGGCGGGTGTGCCGGTAGTCGGCTTCGTCAACGGGAACAAGCTTGAGATCGACGGGCAGGTGCAGCCGGCGCGGGCGCAGATGCTGCGCGACTGGCTGGACGCCGGTTATGTGCTCGGCAACCACACCTACTCGCACATGGACCTGAATGCCAAGGGCGTGCCTGCGTTCCAGCAGGATTTCCTGCGTGGCGAGACGGTGCTGCGGCCGCTGCTGGCCGAGCGTGGGCTGAAGCCGCAGTGGATGCGACACCCCTATCTGCGTGCAGGGCGCACGCCGGAAGAACGCGCGCAGATGGACGCGTTCTTCAGGCAGCATGGCTACCGCGTGGCACCGGTGACGGTCGACAACGGCGAGTGGGTGTGGGCGTTCGCCTATGCCAACGTGATGAACGAGCAGCCCGATTCCCCGGCGCGTGAGGCCACGCTCGCGCAGCTGCGCAAGGGCTACGTGCCGTACATGCTGAACAAGCTGGACTACTACGAGAAGCAGTCGCAGGCACTGCTGGGCTACGCGCTGCCACAGGTCTGGCTGATGCACGCCAACGAACTCAATGCGGCCACGTTCGCCGAACTGGTGGCGGCGACGAAGCGCCGCGGCTATCGCTTCATCTCACTGGATGAGGCGATGCGTGACCCGGCCTATGCACGCGGTGCCGAAGGCTACAGTGGCCGTTACGGCCCGAGCTGGCTGCACCGCTGGGCGATGGCGGAGAAGAAACCGAAGGACTTCTACGCTGGAGAACCGGAAGTGCCGACGTGGGTGATGAAGCTGGCCAAGGTGGATTCGGAGTGAGGCTCAGCGCTTGACGGCCAGCACACCGTCAAGCGCCAGCTCGGCCTTGAAGCCGGCCTTTTCCAGACGTTTGGCCACTTCACGTGGCACGTCGCGGCCGCTGGTCAGCTTGTTCGGCGCGCCGGTGTAGTGGAACAGGCGACCGCCCTTTCGGATGACGCGGGCGAGGTGGTCGTAGAATACCTGCGAGTACAGTTCGCCGGCGATGCTGAAGCGCGGCGGGTCGTGCAGGATCGCGTCGACGCTGTTGCTGGCCACCTGTTCGATCTGCTGCGAGACATCGCCGTGGCTGAACTGCAGGCGGCCACCGGCCGCAGCCGAGTCCGGATCCGGTGACCACGGGTTGAGCGTGCGCAGCCACATCACGTCGGCATTCTTCTCGAACGAGCGGATCTGGCCGACACCGGCCTCCAACGCGCAGGCGGCGAAATAGCCCAGGCCACCACAGGTATCGAGGATCACCTTGCCGGCCGGGGCGACCAGCTCGACCTTGCGGCGCGCATCCTCGAAGGGTGACAGCTTGGAGGTCGGCAGCATCTTGATGCCGTCGATCTCGAAGGTCGGTGCGCCCCATTCGGTCGGCACCAGCTTGATCAGCGAGCCGCTGTAGCGCGAGATCGGGGCGAAGTCCTCGCCGTCCCAGTAGTACAGCGTGCGGTCCTTCAGCTTGCCCGGCCACGGGTAGGGCTGGCCACGGAAGCGGAAGCCGTCGGCATCCAGCGCCACGCTGTCCTCGCTGCGGCCGAGGTCGAGCGAACCCTGCCAGTCGGCAGCGCCCTTGTCATGGGCACGGCGCAGGGTGTCAGCGCTGTCGCGGGTCAGCAGGGGGCCGGTGTAATGGGGCACGGCGGGTACCGGGGCGGTTCGGGGGAGGGCATGGTACCGCAGCTGTTGTAGAGCCAAGCCGATGTCAAAGTAGGTCCACGCCATGCGTGGATGCAGGCAGGGAGGAGTCGGGCGTGGGCCCGACGCTAGCGCTGGTGCAGCTGTAACCGTGTGTGGTCCCTTCCCCCGCGATCATGCCGACGCCACGCGACGGCTGCATGCCCTGCCGCGCGCACGATCGACGATGGGCCTCCTGGGTTTGCGGTGGCTGCCGATCGAAGTCGTAGCGCATGCGGCCGTCCTCCTGCAGCAGCCAGTGCACGATGACGCGCTCCTTCGTGCCATCGCCGAGGTCCCAATCCAGAGTGCGCATTATCAGGGTCTGGCCATCGGGCAGCTGCCGGACTTCGTCATAGGCACCCTGGGTCTTCGGCGCGCTTACCGCAAGCAGCAGAAACAGCAGCATTGGCATCGCTCCTCAAAGAAGACAGGATGCGCCCATAGTGCCCTGAGTCGCCATCAGAATCATTGCGTCTTACGGGCACTTCACCGCATACACCGGCCCAGCCCCGATCAGCATCAGCGCCATGTAGTCACTATCACTGGCCTTGCCCTTCAATGTCGCGTCCTTGTTGAAGTGGAAGATGCCGAAGCCACCGGCCATGCGGATCAACGCGCTGTCGATCTGCTCGGCGTCATCGCGGAAGTAGCGGCTGATCTCGCTGCGGGTGGCCTTATGCAGGGCATTCGGCTCGCGCTGCCACTGGTCGCCGCGGCTGAAGGAGACGAAGTACTGGCCGCCTTCCCTGTCGATGCGGAAATCGGCCGGTTTGCGCGCGCCGGTGGCGAAGCAGCCCTGCAACGGGTCGGCGCTGAAAGGAAGCCCGGCGTCGCCACTGCAGGCGGTGAGCAGCAGGAGGGCACCGGGCAGCAGCAGGCGGAGCGTGCGCATGGGATGTCCCTACGGGGCAGGTGCGGCTAGTGTAGGCAGCATGCGGGCACGGCCCGTACAGAAATTCGGCAAGAACAAAGGGGTTTTCGGATGGCGCAGGGCAAGGCACCGTGGTGCGGCATGGCCAGTTGGCTGGGGATCGCTGTGGGTTGGGGCGCGGGCACGTTGGCTGCGCAGGCGGCGGTGGCCGCAGGCGGCAATGGCATGGCCGCCGGGCTGGGCGTGGGCGTGCTGGGTGCGGCACTGGTGGGCGGCGGTCTGGCGGTGGCTTCGCGCGTGCGCGGTGAGCGTTGGCCGTGGATCGGCATCGGTGGTGCGGTGCTGAGTGCGCTGCCGCTGCTGATGTACCTGCTGCGGATGATGCTGAAGTTCTGACTGTAGAGCCGAGCCCGTGCTCGGCTGATGGCCTGCGACAGCCGAGCATGGCTCGGCGCTGCAAAGGCAACGGCAAGCCGAGCATGGGTTCGGCTCTACAGATTCGACCGCAGTCGCGCAGGATCAGCTGCGGTGGATCTCCACCGTTACATGCACCAGCTCCTCATGGATCGCCAGCGCGTTGCGCACGGTATCGGCATCCAGACCTGCGTCGCTGGTAACCACGCTGGCGCTGACCGCGTACTTGCCGCGACCGACCTGCCAGACGTGCAGGTCGGCCAGGCGCGCCGGCCAGGGACCCTGTTCGATCACTTCGCGCACTTCGGCCACCACCGGTGCGTCCATCTGCGCGTCGAGCAGGATGCGGCCGCTGTCGCGTAGCAGGCCTACAGCCCACACCGTGACCAGCGCGGCGCCGACCAGCCCCATCACCGGGTCCAGCCAGGTCAGGCCCAGCAGCTTGCCGCCGAGCAGGGCGACGATGGCCAGCACCGAGGTGGCGGCGTCGGCCAGCACGTGCACGTAGGCCGAGCGCAGATTGAGGTCGTGACCGTGCGCATGGCCGTGATCGTGGTGTTCGTGGTCATGCCCGTGATGATGGCCATGGTCATGCCCGTGGTGGTGATGCGCGTGGCCCGGGCTGTCGTGCAGCCACCATGCGCAGAGCAGGTTCACGCCCAGGCCTACCGCAGCGATGGCGATGGCTTCGTTGTAGTGGATCGGCGCCGGTACCCACAGCCGCTGCAGTGACTGCACGGCCATCAGCGCGGCGACGCCGAGCAGGGCGATGGCGCTGGTGTAGCCGGCCAGGATCTCGATCTTCCAGGTGCCGAAGGCGAAGCGCGGGTCGTGCGCGTAGCGGCGCGCGCAGCGGTAGGCGAACACCGCCAGGCCCAGCGCCAGCGCGTGCGAACTCATGTGCCAGCCATCGGCGAGCACGGCCATGGAGTTGAACCACCAGCCTCCTACGATCTCCACCAGCATCATGCCGACGGTGAGCCACAGGGCGCGGCGGGTATTGCGTTCGGCCAGCGGGTTGCCGTCGTCGAAGCGGTGTTCGTGGCGGCGGGCGGCGGCGAGGGCGTCCAGGTGCATGGGGGGACCAAGGGGGTGGAGTGGATACCCCCATAGGGTATATGATCCAGTCATGGCCCATGTACACAAGAATCGAAAGCAGCTGCTGACCCGGGTGCGCCGTATCGCGGGTCAGGTGGCGGCGTTGGAGCAGGCGCTGGACAAGCCCGAGGGCGAGGCGGGCGACTGCGCGGACGTGCTGGTGCAGGTCGCCGCCGTGCGCGGTGCAGCCCACAGCCTGTTGATGGAGCTGCTGCACGAGCACCTGCAGGAACATGTGGTGGCTGCCGACGACCCGCAGCAGCGGGCGGACGAGGCCGCGGTGCTGGTCGAGCTGCTGCGCCGCTACGGCAAATAGGCCGAGGGGCGGTAGAGTCGACTGTTAGTCGACTGCTCTTCGCCCAGGCGGCATGAGATCCCGCGCTTCGCGCGAGAGTCGACTAACAGTCGACTCTACCCGGCGTGCCGGTGCCGTGCGTTCCAGATGTGCGTGGCGGCCAGCAGCAGGCTGCCGGTGACGGTCATCGGCGTTTCCCAGTCATGCGAGGGCAGCGCCAGCGCGCCGGCCAGCAACAGGCCCAGACCGGCGCCGGCGGTGGCCCAGGCCAGCACCGGCAGCGGGTGACGGCGCTCGGCCCGCCACAGCGCGTAGCCGGTCAGCGGCAGGGCGATGGCCACGAACAGCAGATGCACCCATTCCGCTTCGGCCCAGGTGCCGAACAGGGGGAGCGCGGCGGCCAGCAGGGGCAGCGCCAGGCAGTGCAGCAGGCACAGGCTGGACAGGGCGACCGCGCCGGCATCGAGCAGGGCGGCAGAAGGCGACTTCATCGGGGGAGGTTCCTTGCGCAACAATTGTTATACAGTAACATTTCTGTTCCGCAGCCAACCCGCTCCGACATGAACACTGTTTCCCGCGCCGACCGTCGCCTTCCGGTCACCGTGCTGTCCGGCTTCCTGGGGGCCGGCAAGACCACCCTGCTCAACCAGATCCTGCGCAACCGCGAGGGTCTGCGCGTGGCGGTTATCGTCAACGACATGAGCGAGGTCAACATCGACGCGCAGCTGGTGCGCGAAGGTGGGGCCGAACTGCGCCGCACCGAAGAGACGCTGGTGGAGTTCAGCAACGGCTGCATCTGCTGCACGCTGCGCGATGACCTGCTGCAGGAAGTGCGGCGCCTGGCCGATGCGGGCCGCTATGACTATCTGCTGATCGAATCGACGGGCATCGGCGAGCCGATGCCGGTGGCGGCCACCTTCGCGGTGCGCGACGAGCACGGCTTCAGCCTGAGTGACATCGCGCGGCTGGACACGATGGTGACGGTGGTCGACGGCAGCGCGTTCCTTGCCGACTTCGGCTCGACGTCGCGACTGGCCGAGCGCGGCCAGCAGGCCGGCCCGGAGGACGATCGCGGCGTGGTTGACCTGCTGTGCGAGCAGGTGGAGTTTGCCGACGTGATCGTGGTCAGCAAGGTGGACCAGGTGGATGACGAAGTGCTGCAGGACACGCTGGCCGTGCTGCGTGGCCTGAACCGCGACGCGAAGCTGCTGCTGTCCAGCTTCGGCAATGTGCCGCTGGCCGAGCTGCTGGATACCGGTCGCTTCGACATGGAGCGTGCGCAACGTGCGCCGGGCTGGGTGAAGGAACTGCGGGGCGAGCACACACCGGAAACCGAGGAGTACGGCATCGGTAGCTTCGTCTACCGCTCGCGACGTCCGTTCCACCCCGCGCGATTCGCCCGCGCGCTGCAGTCGGGCATGCCCGGCGTGATCCGCAGCAAAGGCTGGTTCTGGCTGGCCAACAGGATGGACTGGGTGGGCGAGCTGAACACCGTGGGTGCCGCGACGCGGACGCAGGCGGCGGGCTTCTGGTACGCCGCGCGCGATCGCGTGCGTGCGGGCATCGAGGACACCACACCGCTGTTGCCGCCGACACCGCTGCCGTACAGCGACCTCGGATGGGCGCGCCAGCAGGCCGACTGCTGGAGCGCGCCGTTGCCGGGACCGGAGGAGTTTCCGGACGCGGCCGCGCATTCGGCAATGCAGCGCCTGTGGCACCCGTTGTGGGGCGATCGGCGCCAGGAACTGGTGGTGATTGGCGTGCACATGGACGAGCGCGCCGTGCGCGCAGAGCTGGATGCCTGCCTGCTCAACGAACAGGAGCTGCGTGCGGGACCGCTGCTGTGGCAGCAGATGCCGCAGGCATTCCCGGTGTGGAAGCGCTGAGCTAACGGCTCCTGTAGATCCACGCCATGCGTGGATGGCGGTTCAACCGGTCTTTGCCCGCCTTGTAGAGCCGAGCCCACGCTCGGCTGGCGGATCATTCCATCCGCGCATGGCGTGGATCTACTGCAATTGCAGCCGAGCGTGGGCTCGGCTCTACAGAATCGAATCCACGCATGGCGTGGATCTACAAGGCGTCACGCCACTGCCAACCCCCAGTGCTCACCTGCAGCACGTGCGTCGGTCGCAATGCCTGCAGCAGGTGCCGGTCGTGGCTGACCATCACCAGCGCGCCCGGCCACGCCGCAAGCAGTTCCTCCAGCGCCTGCAATGCGCTCAGATCCAGCGCATTACCGGGTTCGTCCAGCAGCAACAGTTGGGGCGCGGGATCGGCATACAGCACGCTGGCCAGCGCACCCTTCACCCGCTCGCCATCACTGAGGCTGTGGGCCGCCCGCTGGATGCGCTGTGCATCCAGCCCGAGCAGGGCCAGCCGCGTGCGCAGCTCGCCTGGGTCCGCGCGCGGGTTGGCGGCCTGCACGGTGTCAAGGATGCTGCGCGCGCCGGACAGCCCCAGCAACTGCTGGTCGAGCAGGGCCAGTGGTGCATGCCGTTGCACGGTGCCACTGCATGCAGGCAGCTGGCCGGCCAACACACGCAGCAGGGTCGATTTGCCGCTGCCGTTGTTACCGACCACGGCGATGCGCTGCCCCCGGCGGATCTCCAGCTGCAGCGGGGCGCTGCAGCCATGTGGCAGCACCAGCGCCTCGGCCTCCAGCAGACGCGCGCTGCCACGCTCGCCCGCACCGGCAAACAGCGCCAGTTCCGGCGCCGCATGCACCGCGGATGCCGCTGCGCGCAGCTGCTCTGTGCTGGCCTGCAGGCGCTCGGCCTGCACCTGCTGTGCGCGGCCGTGGCTGGCCTCGGAGCGCTGCTTCTGCCGGCCGAGCAGGATCGGGGCCTGGTTGGCCTGCTTCGCATCACGGTTGCCACGTGCCTGGCGCTGCTGCTGGCGTTCGTGTTGTTCGCGCGCGCTGCGTTGCTGTTGCCGGTGCTGTGCACGTGCATGGTCAAGCTGGGCGGCGGCGGCTTCACGTTCGGCGGCGCGCGCGTCGGCGTAGTGCTGCCACGGTCCGCCATAGCGATGCAGCCCACGCGCATCGAGCTCGACGATCTGCTGCATGTGCGCCAGCAGTTCGCGATCATGGCTGATCGCCAGCAGGCCGCCGCGCCACTGCTGCAACTGTTCATACAACTGTTGGCGATGGCGTGCGTCGAGGTGGTTGCTGGGTTCGTCCAGGATCAGCCAGTCGGCACCGCTGGCCCAGGCACCGGACAGCGCCACCTGCATGGCCTGGCCACCACTGAGGCGCGCGGCCGGCTGGGCCGGATCGAGGTCGTCGGGTAGCTGCAGCGTACGCCATTGCTGCTGCAGGCGTTCGCGCAGATCCCAGCGGTCGCCGACGCGGGCGAAGTCGGCCTCGTCCACGCTGCCGGCTTCGATGCGTTGCAGTGCGGCCAGTTCCGCGCCGACACCGGCCAGTTCACCGACCGTGCCGGCGGGTGGATAGCCGGGCGTCGGCAACAGGAACACGCGGCCACTGCCGCGAACCTGGCCGTTGTCGGGCAGCAGCCGGCCGGCCAGCAGGCGTGCGAGCACGCTCTTGCCGGCGCCATTGGCACCGACGAGGCCGGTGGCGACCGGTTCGAAGGAAAACGTCAGATCGGAAAACAGCGGGCGGCCGTCGGCCAATCGATACGACACGCGATCGAGCGTGAGGGAATGCGGGGTCATGCGACCTCCATGGATGCCGGGTTCTCCCCTGCGCGCAGGGGCGGGAAGAGTCAGGCCGTCTAGTGGGAAGACGGCGGCATCAATGGCGCATTGGTCGCGAGCCTCTTGGAGGAATGAGCGGCCAGTATAGCGGCAGTGGCTGAATGGTCGGGTGCGCGGCCGCCGGGCATGGCCCGGCGCTACCGATGATCGGGCGGTTCTGTAGAGCCGAGCCGATGCTCGGCTTCCTTTCGCCGCGAGACGCATCCACGCATGGCGTGGATCTACGGCACGTTACCCAGGCGGGCGCCGACGAAGTCGATGAACACCCGCAGCTTCGGCAGTACGTGTCGGCCCGACGGCCACAGCAGATGGAAGGTGCCGCAGGAATGCACGTGTTCGTCCAGCACCGTGACCAGGCGGCCGTCGGCCAGGGCATCGCGCACCGAGTGCACCGGCACGAAGGCCAGGCCGATATCGCGCAGTGCGAGCGCTACCCGCGCTTCGATGGTGTTGGCCACCATGTGCACCGGAAGCTCCTGCGGCGTTTCATCGTCGGGCCAGTGGATCGGCCACGGTTCCAGCTTGCCGGTGGTGGGGAAGCGATAGTGCAGCAGCGTGTGCTGCATCAAGCCTGCCGGCGTGCGCGGAACGCCGCAGCGCTGCAGGTAGCCCGGCGAGGCAACGACACGCCGCGGGAATACCCCCAGCCGGCGTGCGTTCATCCGCGAGTCGCTGGGTTCGCCGACGCGCAGCACCGCATCGAAGCCCTCCTCGATGACATCAACCAGGCGGTCACTGAAGTCCAGGTCCAGGCGGATATCCGGATACGCGGCCATGAACTCGGCCATCAACGGCAGGGTGAGGTCGCCCACCAGCGGCAGGCTGATGCGCAGCGTACCGCGGGGTGTAGCGTGCGGCTGTGCCAGCTCGGTGCGTGCGGCATCGCGCTCGTCGAGGATGCGCCGGCAACGCGCCAGGAACAGCTGACCCTCGGCGGTGAGCGTGATGCTGCGCGTGCTGCGGTGGAACAGGCGCACGCCCAGTGCGTGCTCCAGCCGCGCCACGCATTTGCCCGCTGCCGAGGCGGATATGCCCTGCAGGCGCCCGGTCTCGACAAAGCTGCGGGTGTCGGCGGCATGCACGAAGGTCTGCAGGTTGGCGAGGTTGTCCAGGACTGACATGGGCGTGCGGGCAATGAAAGCGGCAGGGTAGGCCGGCGCGGCTGTAGCGGGCGGCTCCGCCATCGCAACACTGTGGTGCGGGGTGGCGTGGAGACCGTTGCGGCCTTGCGGTTCCGGCCATCATGCCGATTGCGGACTACACGGTCCATGATGCCCGGAGCGGCAACCGGCTTTTTGCGCGGACGCCCGCTGCCTAACGTGGCGGCCTCTCCCCCACGGATCACCGCGATGAATGCCGCTCCTTCCTTCGAACCTGCGCCGACACTGCCTTCGGTGCAGCGGCTGCTGCAGCAGGTCCACCCGCAGCGCCTGGTCGGTGCGGTGGTGCTGGTGCGCGAGCACGGCGCGCTGCGCCATGCCAGCGCCACGGGCCTGGCGGATCGCGAGTCGGCCACGCCGATGCAGCGCGACCAGCTGTTCCGGCTGGCCTCGGTGAGCAAGCCGCTGCTGAGCACGGTGATCCTGGGCCTGGTGGCCGAGGGCGTGCTCGACCTGGATGCACCGGTGCAGCGCTGGCTGCGGGACTTCCGCCCGGCGCTGGCTGATGGCAGCACGCCAGCGATCAGCCTGCGCCAGCTGCTCAGCCACAGCAGCGGGCTGGGCTATCGCTTTCTCGAAGCCGATGCGAAGGGTCCCTACGCACGCGCTGGCGTCAGCGATGGCATGGACGCGAACCCGCTCTCTCTGGCCGACAACGTGCGCCGCATCGCGCAGGCCCCCCTGCTGTTCGCGCCGGGCAGCCAGTGGCTGTACTCGCTGGGCGTGGACGTTGCCGGTGCCGTGGCTGAAGCAGCGACCGGTGAATCCCTGCAGGCACTGTTCGAGCGCTTGCTGGCCGCACCCCTGGGCCTGCGCGATACCGCCTTCGCCACCCACGATGCGGCTCGGCTTGCCACGCCCTACGTCACCGACACACCGCAGCCGCACCGCCTGCGCGAAGGCGAGGTGGTCGCTCCGTTCGAGGGTACCGTCGGCATCGAGTACAGCCTCGCGCGCGCCACCGATGCCAGCCGTTTCCCCTCGGCCGGGGCAGGCCTGGTCGGTAGCGCCGATGAAGTGATGGCGGTGCTGGAGGCCTTGCGTGATGTGCAGCGTTCAGGCCTGTTGCCGCCCGCACTGGCAGCGGAGATGGCCAGCCCGCAGGTGGGCGAACAGGGGCCGCCGGAACCGGCCGGCTGGGGTTTTGGCCTTGGCTTTGCGGTGCTGCGCGATGCGGCCGCCAGCGGTACGCCGCAGAGCGCAGGCACCTGGCGTTGGGGCGGCGCCTACGGGCACAGCTGGTTTGTCGATCCTGCGCGTGGGCTCAGCGTGGTGGCGCTGACCAACACCCTGTACGAAGGCATGGACGGTGCCTTCGTCGATGAGCTGCGCGATGCGGTCTATGCTGATCTGGAGACCGCGCGATGAGCGGCCATGCCATCGATGCGGCTGGCCCGGCCGGTGAAGCCACGCGCCTGCCGTGGGCGGGACTGCTGGCGCTGGCCGGTGGCGGCTTCATCACTCTGCTGACCGAGACCCTGCCGGCCGGCGTCCTGCGGCCGATGGGCGAAAGCCTCGGTGTGAGCGACGCGGCGGTTGGCCAGCTGGTCAGCGTGTATGCGCTCGGCTCGGTGATGGCCGCACTGCCGATGACCGCACTGACCCAGCGCCTGCCACGACGTCCCTTGCTGCTCGCCGCGATTGCCGGCTTCGTGGTGGTCAATACGCTGACCGCATTGAGCAGCAGCTACCCGCTGATCCTGGCCGCGCGCTTCCTGGCCGGCGTGTGTGGTGGCCTGCTGTGGTCGCTGGTGGCCGGCTACGCCGCGCGCATGGTGGTGCCCTCGCTGCAGGGCCGGGCGATTGCGGTGGCGATGGTCGGATCGCCGCTGGCACTGTCGCTGGGCGTACCGGCCGGCACGTTGCTGGGCCAGCAGATCGGCTGGCGCTGGGCATTCGCGCTGATGAGCGTGCTGGCAGTCGTGCTGCTGGCCTACGCGCGCTGGGCATTGCCCGCGTTGCCGGCGGCGGCGGCCGGTCAGCGTACGTCGTTGGCTACGGTGTGGCGCATGCCGGGCGTGCGCAGTGCGTTGGCGGTGATGGTGCTGTACGTGCTGGCGCACAACGTGCTCTACACCTACATCGAACCGCTGGCGGTGGAGGCCGGTGCCGGCCCGTGGCTGGACCGCCTGCTGCTGGCCTTCGGCCTGGCCGCCATCGCCGGCATCGTCATTGCCGGCTGGGGTGTGGACCGTCATCTGCGCACGCTGGTGTGGGCCGCGGTGATCGGCTTCATCGTGCCGGTGCTGACCCTGCTGTTGTGGCCGGGCGACGCGATCGCGCTGCTGCTGGCGACGATCCTGTGGGGCGTTGCCTTTGGCGCGGTACCTACGTTGTTCCAGACCGCATTGGCGCGGCGTGCCGGTGCCGCCGCGGATCTGGCGCAGTCGATGCTGGTGACCGGCTGGAACCTGGCCATTGCTGCCGGTGGCGTTGCAGGGGGTTTGCTGCTGCAGGCGGGCGGCCCGAACCAGTTGGGATGGCTGCCGTTGCTGCTGCTGGCGGTGAGCGTGGCGTGGCTGTTGGCACGGCCGAAGGCCTGGGCGTAGGCGCAGCCACACGTTACGGAGGTGCCGGCCAGCGGCCGGCACTACCGTGGTCCACGCCATCCACGCATGGCGTGGATCTACCGAGCGCAGCGACCCGCGTTTGCTTTTGCCTTTTCCCGTTGATTCCGTGGTGGGATGCTGCAGGAACCTGTCAGAGGCCGGGGCGGTCGGGTTCGCGGGGGTGTCCGCGGCATGGATGCCGCGGCCAAGCCCCCATGGACGGGTTTACGGCGTCCCCCGCGAACCCGACCGTCCCGGCCAGCCCTGGGATAGCAGTACGCGACCCACCACGAGGGGCTCCGCCGTTCGCCGTCCTACTCCACTCCCTCACGCTCGATCGGCACGCTGCGCGGATTCTGCATGTGCTCCCGCGCCGCGCCATAGCGCTGCTGCCGCTTGTGATGGAACACCACGAACTCATCCCGTGGCAGCGGCCGCGAGAACAGCCAGCCCTGCGCGAACTCGACCTTGCGGGTATGCAGATACGCCAGCTGTGCCTCGGTTTCAACGCCCTCGGCCACCACCCACAGGCCCAGCTCCTTGGCCATGTCGATGATGTGCGGCGTCACCGGGCTGGTCGCACTCTCGGTGCCGATCGCATCGATGAACGACTTGTCGATCTTCAGCGCGTCCAGCGGCAGCTGTTCCAGGTACTGCAGGCTGGAGAAGCCGACGCCGAAATCGTCAATGGCCACGCTGTGCCCGGCCCGACGTGCCTGTGCCAGCATCGTGCGGGCGCGGTCCAGGTCGAGGAAGCCGCGCTCGGTGGCCTCCATCCAGATCTGCTGCGGCAGGATGCCGCTGCCGGCCATGTGCTTGGAGATCATCTTCAGCGCGCGGCCGCTGCTGATGTCTTCGGCGGCCAGGTTGATTGCGATGTGCGCGCTGCGGTCGGCCACCAGCAGCTCGCGCATGTCGCGCACCACGTTCTCGATCACCAGATCGGTGACCGCGCCGATCATGCCGGCCTCTTCGGCCAGCGGAATGAACAGGTCCGGCCGCACCTGGGTGCCATCCGGGCGCTGCCAGCGCACCAGCGCTTCGGCGCCGACGCAGATGCCGGTATCCAGTTCGATGATGGGCTGGTAGTGCAGGTACAGCTCGCGGCGGCGGATCGCCGTGGCCAGCTCGCCGCGCAGCGACAGGCGGCGACGCGACAGCCAGATCACCAGGCCGGCACCGACAGCGGCCAGCAGAACGCCGATCGGCACGAACAGCCACGCCTGCTGGCGGAAGGTCGCGGCGAGCGCGGTACGCGGTGTGGTCGCGATCGCCAGCCACTCTTCGTTGCGGGCGGTGGCGTACAGGGTGTTGTGGTCCAGGCCTTCACCCGGCGCGCGCAGCAGGATCTCAAGCAATGCCGGGTCCATGCCGTCCTGCCTGGCCAGGAGGCGGCCGTCCGGGCTGGCCAGGGCAAGGCGCACGTTCGGGTCGGCGATGACATCGACGAAGCGGCGCGGATCGACCAGCACGTCGTAGTTGCCATACAGGATCGACAGGACCTGGCGCCGTCCGCTTGCCTCGGGGCGCACATCCACGGCGATGCCGGCGCCATCACTGGTGACGTGGTCGGACTTGGGCTGGTTGACGTCGGACAGGAACGGCCCCCACGACGTACAGCGTAGCTTGCCACCCTCGAAGTAGCCCATCTGGTCGACCGACGGCGAGGTCATCACCAGCGTCTGCATGCGCCGGATATGGTCGGGCCCGCAGGCGTTGTGGGCGCCGACCTCGGCCGACTGCAGTGCCGCCAGTGCTTCCTGGTAGGACTGGTCGGCGCGGCGCAGGGCACGGCCGGCAATGTCGCGCAGGCGTTGCTGCTCGACGCTGACCGCACGGTCCCAGGTGGCATAGGCCATCACCGCGATCGGCACGGCCGCGGCCAGCAGCGCCAGTGCGGTGCCACCAATGATGACGCGCAGCCGGCTCATGGCCGGGGCTCCAGCGGGGCGGGCAGGGCAGGGCGCATGGTCGGGCCGATCCTTGGGCAGGTGCGGCTATCTGAGCATGGCGCCGGGCCGGGCGGAATGGGATGAATCCGGTATTTGGTCACATTGTGATGAAAGCGGCCAAGTTTGACGGGATTGGCTCATCCGGCGCTGGCGCTCCTGCCTGAGGAGGACTACCGTCGAACGCTTCGCCCGCCCTTTTGCCCGCGCCCATGACCGAGCCCGCAACGCCCCCCGAGCACCTGCGCCGCAGCCTGTCCAACCGCCACCTCCAGTTGATCGCCATTGGCGGTGCCATCGGCACCGGCCTGTTCATGGGGTCGGGCAAGACCATCAGCCTGGCCGGCCCGTCCATCGTCTTCGTCTACCTGATCATCGGCGCGATGCTGTTCTTCGTGATGCGCGCGATGGGCGAACTGTTGCTGTCCAACCTGCAGTACAAATCCTTCATCGATTTTTCCACCGATCTGCTCGGCCCCTGGGCCGGCTTCTTCTGTGGATGGACCTACTGGTTCTGCTGGATCGTCACCGCCATCGCCGATGTGATCGCGATCGCTGCCTACGCACAATTCTGGTTCCCCGGGCTTGAAGCCTGGAAGCCGGCGCTGGCCTGCGTGATGCTGCTGCTGTCGTTGAACCTGGTGACGGTGAAGCTGTTTGGCGAGATGGAATTCTGGTTCGCGCTGATCAAGATCGTGGCGATCTGCGCGCTGATCATTACCGGCGCCGGGCTGGTGGCCTGGGGCTTCACCTCGCCCAGTGGCCATACCGCGGCGCTGTCGAACCTGTGGAATGACGGCGGCATGTTCCCGATGGGCCTGGTCGGCTTCTTCGCCGGCTTCCAGATTGCAGTGTTCGCTTTCGTCGGCATCGAGCTGGTCGGCACCACCGCCGCCGAAACCGCCGACCCCGAGCGCAACCTGCCCAAGGCGATCAATTCGATTCCGGTGCGCATCATCATCTTCTACGTACTGGCGCTGATCGCGATCATGGCCGTCACCCCGTGGCGCCAGGTGGTGCCGGACAAGAGCCCGTTCGTGCAGCTGTTCGTGCTGGCCGGTATTCCGGCCGCGGCCAGCCTGATCAACTTCGTGGTGCTGACCTCTGCCACGTCCTCGGCCAACAGCGGCATCTTCTCCACCAGCCGCATGCTGTACGGCCTGGCCGAAGAGGGCCACGCCCCGCGTGGGTTGTCGAAACTGTCACGCGCCGCCGTGCCGGCCCGTGGCCTGTTGTTCTCGTGCCTGTGCCTGCTCGGTGGCACGCTGCTGATCTACCTGATTCCGAACCTGGTGACCGCCTTCACCCTGGTCACGACGCTGGCGACGGTGCTGTTCATCTTCGTCTGGTCGCTGATCCTGGTGGCCTACATGGCCTATCGCCGCCGCTACCCGGAACGCCACGCTGCCTCGATCTTCAAGATGCCCGGCGGCGTCGCCATGTGCTGGGCCTGCCTGGTGTTCTTCGCCGCCGTGCTGGTGCTGCTGAGCCTGCAGGGCGACACCCGCCAGGCGCTGATCGCCAGCCCGGTGTGGTTCGTGCTGCTGGGCGTGGGGTATTGGGTGCGCCGCAGGACCGCGAAGTGATCCAGGTGTTCCGTCACATCGATTGATCCATCGTCTCCAGGCAGCTTCATCCACGCATGGCGTGGATCTACTGTCAGCCGCAGCAAACTGTCGAGGGCGGGTGGGTGTGGCCCGGCAGGACCGTTGGCGCCATGGATGGCGCCATCGAGCCCCCATGGATGGGTTTACGGCGTGTCCTGCCGGGCCACACCCACCCGACCAGCCCTCAACTGCCCAGCGCTGCTCTGGCTGTTGACGTTGCCTCTGCAGGTGCAGGGCGCAGCCCTGCCGGCCCCCATTCACCCAACATTAGCGGGCGCGGCCGGATGATCCGGCCGCCATGTCCCGTCGCCCTCTCCTGCTAGCGCTGTTGCTGCTGCCCAGCCTGTGGCCCGGGCTGGCTGCCGCGCGCACCGTCTACCGCTGCGTGCAGGGCAACACCGTCAGCCTGGCCACCGCGCCGGAACCCGGTTCACGCTGCACCCCGAAGGAAATCGACGACAACGCCATCCAGACCCCGAACCTGTGGGGCAACATGGGCGTGTTCAGCGGCGTGCTGTACGAGCGCGAGCAGGATGGCGCGCTGGTCTACTCCACCCGCAACCTGCCCGGCTCGCGGGTGTTCCTGAAGTTCACCATGGCCACGCCGCCGGGCGAGCCGGCCCACGAAGGCCTGGGCAAGGTCGGCAAGCCGCAGCTGGCGCAGCACGCCAAACAGTTCAGGGCCGCGGCCAAGGCTACGGGCGTCGATGACGCGTGGCTGCGCGCGATTGCCCATGCTGAAAGCAACTTCGATGCGCTGGCGGTGTCCAGCAAGGGCGCACAGGGCGTGATGCAGTTGATGCCGGACACCGCGCAGGAGTACGGCGTGAATGATCCGTTCTCGCCCCAGCAGTCGATCGATGGCGGCGCCCGCTACATGCGCGCGCTGCTGCGTCGCTACAACGGTGATCGGCCGCTGGCGGCGGCTGCGTACAACGCCGGCATCGGCGCGGTCACCCGCTACAAGGGCGTGCCGCCCTATGCCGAAACCCTGGCCTATGTGGACAAGGTGATGGCGCTGTACGCGCGCTACCGCGAGGCGATGGGCATCCGTACCGAGGTGCCGGCGCGCTAGGCCAGTGGCGCTGTACGCGCGGTGTAGCGCCGAGCCCATGCTCGGCTGCGCCAATTGCAGCCGAGCATGGGCTCGGCGCTACACAAAAGCTCCTCAGCGCGAGGTGGAGGTGCTGACCAGGTCGTAGCGCTCGATGCGGCCGACGCGTGCCACCTCGGCCTGCACGTCGGCACGCTGCTTGAGTGCACGCCACGCGGCATCGATGCGCACATCGCCCGGCAAGGACGGATAGGTGCGCATGTCCTGCAGGCTGGCCAGGGTTTCACCACGCTCGACCGGCGAGCGCAGCTGTTCGATCAGCACGGCGGCGGCACCGTCCAGGTTGCCTTCCTCCAGCAGCATTTCGCGATGGAACAGGCGCGCGTCATCGCCCTGGGCCAGGATCGCTGCACGCGCGGCCTGTTCGGCCTTGGCATCGCCACGTTCACGGGCGGCAACGAACTGCAGCAGTGCCTGGGCCGCCTTGCCGTATCCGGCCAGGCCCGGCATGTCATTCACCGCGGTGGCGGCATCCTGCATGCGGCCCAGCGAACTGAACACGAAGCCGACGTTGAACTGGTGCTCGGCACCATCCGGGCCCAGTGCGCCGATGCGTGCGGCCAGTTTGGCTGCCGCCAGCGCATCATCGGTACGGCCCAGCCGGCGCAGCGCCGTAAGCCGGCTGTTGAGCAGCCACGCCACCCATTCGGCTTCCGCCGCCGGGGGCGACTCGCCTTCGGCCGCCGCACTGGCCATGCCATCGGTCAGTGCCAGCACTTCCTCGTTGCGGTCCAGCATCAGCAGCGTGCTGCTGAACTCGGCCATGCGTGCATCCAGCGCCCGGTCGAGCAGGCCGGAAACCCGCAGTTCGTCGAGGTGCTTCTGTGCAGCCTGCACCGGATCGAAGCGGGCATCGGCGCGGTCGACATAGCGGTCAAACCGCTTGTCACTGCGCAGGCGGATGATTTCGGCGGGACCGGTGATGCGCGCCAGCGTGGCGGGAATATCGTCGCCACGGCCGTTGTCGGCCTGCAGCGTGGCCAGTGCCAGCCACAGTCCGGTGGGTTCCAGGCCGCCGCTCTTCCAACCGTTGTCGAACAGCGCCTGCAGCAGTTCCATGCGCTGCTGCGGCTGGTCCCGCAGGCGGAACTGCAGGTAGTTGATCGCGTGGCGGTCCACTGGCAACGGCGCGTCGGCATGCTTCAGTGCCTGCACCAGGTGCTTCGTGGCGGGCGCTGGTTGGTTCTCGGACAGTTCCACCGAGACCAGGGTCAGCAGGATCTGCGCATCGTCCGGCAGTGCTTCCTGAGCGCGCTGCAGGTAGCGGCGGGCCTGATCCGGCTTCTTCTGCACCATCGCGGTCCAGCCGGCCACCTGCGCGGCGCGGCCGCGATGTTCGGCATCGAAGTCATCCAGCATCGGATCTTCCATCAGCCGTTCCATCGCGATCAGCGCGCCCAGCGTGTTGCCACTGCGCGACTGCTGGATGGCCTCATCCCATCGCGTGGCATAGGCCTGGTGCATTGCATCGGCGGTGACGGACGGCTTCTGTGGCACCACCGTGATCGAGGCGGTGGCGGATGAACTGGCCAATGCGGCAATCAGCAGGGCGGCGAGGGGGAGGATGCGGGGCATGGAGGATCTCCATCCGTGGGAACCGCATTGAACCCGCTGCAGCCAGCGAGAACAAGCGCGATGGATGGAACTCTGGCGTTTGGCCGTACGATTGGCCATGGCGGATCATGCGTTCAGCGTCTATTGTCGGTGCCTCTTCAGGCAGCAGGCAGGCAGCGCAGCACGATGGCACGGTGGCAATGGATGGCGGCAGGCGTAGCGTTGGCGACGGTAGTGGCATTGGCTGCGACCTGGTGGGAGACACCGCTGCATACGCTGGCTGAACCGGTGGGTCCGGTTCCAACGCCGCTGGCGTGGACCGCGCAGATCGAACCGCTGGCCGGCGATGGCCACCCGGGTAACCGCGACGGCGCCGCCGCGCAGGCACGTTTCGCCGATCCGTACGCGTTGCTGCGCAGTGCCGATGGCAGCGTCTATTTCACCGATGCCGGCGACAACAACCGGATCCGTCGCCGCCTTCCCGATGGCCGTGTTGAAACGGTGGCCGGGCAGGGCGAGGGGCGCGTCGATGGCCCGGCACTGCAGGCCAGTTTCAATACGCCCTCGGGCATTGCCGCCGACGCGCAGGGCAACCTGTACGTGGCCGACACCGGCAACCATGCGATCCGCCGTATCGGGACCGATGGGCAGGTGACCACGCTGGCCGGTGGTGAACAGGGCTATGTCGATGGGCCGGCTGCGCAGGCGCGCTTTGATGCGCCGATGGGCATCGCGGTGGACGCGCAGGGCCAGGTCTACGTGGCCGATACCTACAACGACCGCATCCGGGTGATCGGTACTGATGGCAACGTGCGCACCCTGGCCGGTGGTGAGCGCCCGGGAATGGCCGATGGCGTGGGCGCTGCGGCGCGCTTCGATACGCCGGTGGCACTGGCCTTCGATGCGCAGGGCGCGCTGCTGGTGGCCGATCTGTTCAACAACGCGGTACGCCGCATAGGCGCTGATGGCACGGTCAGCACCGTGGTCGCCGCCGGTGGCGTGATCAATGGGCCGCTGTCGCTGGCCACCACCCACGACGGCGTGCTGTACGTGGGCGACATGGATGGCCGCATCGTGCAGGTGACACCGCAGGGCCACCAGATCGCGCTGGTCGGCAATGGTCGCCTGCCGCGCCTGGCCCGCCCCAGCGGATTGGCGATGGATGCCGATGGCAGCGTGCTGGTGGCCGACGCCGCCAGCTACCGTCTGCATCGCCTGCGCCCGCTGCCGGTAGGCGAGCTGCCCGCGCCGGCACTGGTCGGCCCGGCCGCCGATGCCGCCTTGCCCGATACCGGCGGGCGCTGGCCGTTGGCGCCGCAGGATGGCTGGCACGAAGTAGTCGGCACACTGGGTGAAGTGCGCGGCAACTTCAAGGGCGAGAGTCGCCATCACCTGCACGGTGGCTTCGACGTGCGCGGTGATGTGGGCCAGACCGTGCTGGCGATCGCCGATGGCAAGATCAGCAGCCCGATGGCGGCCTGGAGCCTGGGCGAGCAGGCCGAGGGCCTGGCCGTGGATCGCCTCAAGTACATCCACATGCGGGTGGGCCGCACCCCACGCAATGAACCGTTCGATGCGCGCTGGCAGGCGCTGTACGACGAGCAGGGCAGGCTGGAGCGGATGCGCGTGCGCCGCGGCATGCGTATCCACGTCGGCGATCGCCTGGGCAGCATCAACAACCAGGCGCATGTGCACCTGGCCGTGGGTACCGGTGGTTTCGAGACCAACGCCGTGGCGCTGGGCTTCAAGAACTACGCCGACCACTTCGCACCGCGCATCACCGATGTGGCGCTGCTGGACGACACCGACCAGCCCATGGCCGCCGGCAGCGACGGCGTGGTGATGGTGGCGCGGCAGGGGCGTGGCGTGCAGATCGTGATCGAGGCCTGGGACCAGGTTGACAACAATTTGCCGCGTCGACGCCTGGGCATGTACCAGGTGGGCTACCAGATCCTCGATGCGGCTGGGCAGCCGCTGCAGGGTTACGAGCAGCCGCGCTGGAACATCGTGTTCAACCGCATGCCGCCGCAGAAGGAAGCGGTGCGCGTGGCCTACGCCCCCGACAGTGGGATCACCGTGCATGGCAGCGCGGTGACCCGTTTCCGTTATCTGGCCACCAACACCGTGCGTGACGGCCTGATGGAAACCGGGCGTTGGCAGCCGTCGGCGCTGCCGCCGGGTGAGTACATCGTGCGCGCCAGTGTGTGCGACTACAGCGGCAACGAAGGCATCGGCCCGCGCGAGATCAGGGTACGGCTGCTGCCATAGCGGCAGCCGGGGCGCCGCAGCGTTCGCGCTCGGCGTCCATGTCTTCCAGCGGCCGCACTTCGATGCTGCCGAAGCGTGCCCACGGGAAGTCGCGGGCGATGCGCATGGCTTCGTCGCGGTCGCGGGCGACGATCAGGTTGAAGCCGGCCAGCAGTTCACGGGTTTCGGCGAATGGGCCATCCAGTACGCGGCTGTGGCCATCACGCACGCGCAGGGTCTGCGCGGTGTCGACCGGCTGCAGCTTCTGCGCGGCCAGCAGCGTGCCTTCGGCCTGCAGCTTGTCGGCATGGGCCAGGCAGTCGCGCATCAGCGCGTTGAATTCTTCGATGGGCAGGGCCTGCAGCAGGGCAGGCTCGATGTAGATCAGAAGCAGGTACTGCTGCATGGCGCGGTCCTGGCGGGGGCGGGGTGCTCATGATGGCGCAGGTCTGCGCGTGGGCATGTTGCAGCGCGGGAGGCGCGCCTTCGGCGAGGGTCGGCGAACGGCGGAGCCCCTCCGTGGTGGGGTTGGGTTGGTCGCTGAAAGCTGGGTTCATGGGCTTTGCCGGGTGGGTAGGCGGGTCGGGGGACGCCGTAAACCCATCCTTGGGGGCTTGGCCGCGGCATCCATGCCGCGGACACCCCCGCCCCGCCTACCCACCCGGCCCTGGACAGGTTCCTGCGGCGTCCACCACGGAAAATCACAAACAAGAGCAAAAGCGGGTCGCTTCGCTCACAAAGCCGAGGCCGCCAGCCATCCGCCGTTGCCGTTGTTTTTGCTTCTGCCTTTTTTTCTTGATCTTCCCGTGGTGGATCGGCAACCGGAATCTGTCTGGGGCCGGGCGGGTGGGGGTGGCGGGGTATCCGCGGCATGGGCCCGAGGCATGCCTCGGGCGGGTTGGGCAGGACGCCCAACCCCGGTCTTGCCGTGTGCGCAGGACAGCGCGCACGAGCAAGCCGCGGCTAAGCCCCCACGGACGGGTTGTGGTGGTCAAGTATTTTTGGACACTCCCAAAGGGAGTTCAGGCCACCTGCTCTTCACAAAGCGCAGGTGGCACAAGGCCGTTGGCACTGTGCGGCCGACGGTGGTTGTACCAGTCCACGAATTGCTCGATGTCTGCTGCAGCCTCCTGTCGAGTGGGGTATTTGGAGTAAAGCCACTCCCCTTTGAGGGTGGCGAAAACCCGTTCCACCACCGCGTTGTCCCAGCAGTTGCCCTTCCTGCTCATGCTTTGGGTGATGCCGTTGTCACGCAGAATTTCGGCCATGGCATGGCTGGTGTACTGCCGACCTTGATCCGAGTGGAAAAGTAGTCGCCCGTTGGGACGACGCTGTTTCAGAGCCCCACGCAGGGCTCTGACGGCCAGCCAGGCATCCCCTTCGTGAGAGTGGGCCCAGCCCACGATCCGTCGGGCAAACAGATCCACCACGATGGCCAGATAGAGCCAGCCTTGCTGGGTCGGGATGTAGGTGATATCCCCTGCCCAGACTTGGTCGGGTGCCTCCGGGTTGAATTGGCGTTCCAACACGTTGGGCGCGGTCAGTGCCTGCGGCCCCAGACTGTGGTACTTGTGCCGCCGGTGCTGCCGCGCCCTGACGCCGGCCCGGCGCATCAGCGTCCGGGCGCGGTAGCGACCCACTGGCAGGCCGCGATTGGTCAGCTCCCTGGCCATCTTGCGAGAGCCACAGCTCCCCCGGTGGGACTGATGAATGCGACGAACCAGATCAACCTGGGCCAGCAGTTCCCGGTCAATCCGGGGCTCCCGGTGCAGCCAGGCGTAGTAGCTGCTACGGGGATAGTCCATCAACTGACACACCAACCGGATCGGAGCGACCTTCCCCAATTCCTGGATCACCTGTTCCGGTGATCGCTGTCCCGAATGAAGAAGGCGATGGATTTTTTTAGTAGGTCGCGCTCCTCCTTGAGCCTGCGATTCTGGGCCTCCAGCTCGGCGATTCTGACCTGGGCATCTACGGGCGGTGCCTCGGCCTGCGGGTCATGTTTTCGACGCCATTGCTCGATCCAGCGCCTCAGCGCCGTCGGGCCGACATCCATCAGCTGGCAGACGTCCCTGACTGTCTGCCCCTCCACAACCACAAGGCGAACCGCCTCGTCCCTCATGCCCTGAGTGATCTGCTTTGCCATGGGTCTACCTCGATGCTTGAAATTGATCCTATCGAGTGTCCAAGTTGATTAGACCACCACAGGTTCACGGCGTCCCCGCCACCCCCACCCGCCCGGCCCACCTACGGGAACCCAGCTTTCAGCGATCAACCCAACCCCACCACGGAGGGGCTCCGCCGTTCGCCGACTCCCGCCGAAGGCGCGCCTTCCACGGAAGAAAAAATTTCCAACAGACGTGTCGATTCCCAGCCCCCTGGTTCGTTGTACCCAGTGAAGGGCACGCACCACGCGTCCCCACGGGAGACTGCAATGAAAGTAATGGTGATCGTGAAGGCCAACGCCGACTCCGAAGCCGGCCGCATGCCCAGCGAACAGGAACTGTCCGAAATGGGCGCCTTCAACGAACAACTGGTGGCCGCCGGCATCATGCTGGCCGGTGAAGGCCTGCACGCCACCCAGCGCGGTCGCCGCATTCACTTCGGCAGTGGCGCACCCAGGGTCGAGGTGGGTCCGTTCGGTCCCGCCAGCGAACAGATCGCCGGCTTCTGGCTGTGGGACGTGCGGTCGCTGGAGGAAGCTGTCGAGTGGGCCAGCCGCGCGCCGTTCGGCAGTGGCGGCACGCTGGAACTGCGCCCGCTGATCACCGCCGAAGACTTCGGTGAAGCCTTCACCCCCGACTTACAGCAGCAGGAACAGCGTCTGCGTGCACAGCTGGAAGGTTGACCCGATTCATCTCCCTGCCGGGCAGGACCCGGCACTACTGCCTGAACCGCACAACGGAGTATTGCCATGAAACTGATTCCCTTCCTCGGCTTCAGCGGCCAGGCCCATGAGGCGATGGCGTTCTACGCCAAGGCACTCGGTGGCCAGGTCACGTCGGAAATGAAATACCGCGACATGCCGCCCTCCGATGGCTCGCCAGGCTGCAACGAGATGCCGCCGGAAACCCTCGACCACGTTGCGCACAGCCAGCTGGAAATCGGCAGCGCCATCGTGATGGCGGCCGACGGTCCCGGCGGTGGCGAGGGCGGCTCGACCACCATCAATGTCGATGTTGACAGCATCGAAGAAGCCGAACGCGTGTTCGCTGCGCTGGCCGAAGGTGGCCAGGTGCAGATGCCGATCGCCGAAACGTTCTGGGCGCACCGCTGGGGCATGCTGATTGATCGCTACGGCAAGCCGTGGATGGTCAATTGCATGAAGCAGCCCTGATCCCTCCCTCTTTCCTCTTCATCCACAAGGAGCGTTACCAATGAGTGCACCACAACCGCAGATGATCTTCGTCAACCTGCCCGTGCAGGATCTGGAGAAGTCCAAGGCGTTCTTCACCGCGCTGGGCTACAGCTTCAATCCAACCTATACCAATGACGATGCGGCTGGCATGGTCATCAGCGAGAGCATCTACGTGATGCTGCTGACCCAACCTTTTTTCCAGCAGTTCACCAACAAGCCGATTGCCGATGCGCGCACCCACACGGAAGTGATCAATGCGCTCTCGGCGCCCAGTCGCGAGGCCGTTGATGTGCTGGTGGACAAGGCACTGGCCGCCGGCGCCAGCGAGCCGCAGCCGGCGCGCGACCTGGGCTTCATGTACCAGCGTGGCTTCCAGGACCTGGATGGCCATCTCTGGGAAATCGCACACATGGATGGCGAGCCGGGCTGACGGCCGCCGCAAGGGAGAACCCTCATGGCTTACGTGGATGCTTACGTGCTGCCGTGCCCGCAGGACAAGGTGGCGGCCTACCGCCGCCTTGCCCGCAAGGCCGGCGCGGTGTGGAAGGACCATGGCGCGCTGCAGTACATGGAGTGCGTGGCCGACGACGTGGAACCGGGCAAAAGCACGTCATTCCCGCGCGCGGTGAAAGCCAAGCCCGGCGAAACGGTGATCGTCGCCTTCGTGGTGTTCCGCTCGCGCGCGGCGCGCGACCGCATCAACGCCAGAGTGATGGCCGACCCGCGGCTGGCGTCGCTGGGCCCGAAGGACATGCCGTTCGATACCAAGCGCATGTTCTGGGGCGGCTTCAAGCCCATCGTCGAAGCGTGAGCCATGGCGCTTGTGCGGGCCGGGCGTGCGTGCTGTGATCGGCGCATGCTCGATCCCGCACTGACGCAGCGTCTGGAAACCCTCTGGCGGATGGAGTCGCCGGTGTTGATCGCGCGCCTGGCGCGGCTGCTCGGGGGCGATGTCGGCCGCGCCGAGGAGCTGGCCCAGGACACCTGGCTGGCTGCGCTGGAGCGCTGGCCGGAGCAGGGCATCCCGGACAATCCCGGAGCCTGGCTGATGACCACTGCGCGCAACCGTGCCATCGATGTGCTGCGCCAGCACCAGCGCGTGGCGCAGCAGCATGCGCAATGGGGTGAGGAACTGCATCCGGCACCCCTGCCAGCGCCGGATGACAGCCAGGCGCTGGAAGATGATCTGGGGGACGACCTGCTGCGCCTGATGTTCGTGGCCTGCCATCCGGTGCTGCCGGCCGATGCGCGGGTGGCACTGACCCTGCGCCTGCTCGGTGGCCTGACCACGACCGAGATCGCCCGCGCCTTCCTGCAGCTCGAGCCGACCATCGCCCAACGCATCGTGCGCGCCAAACGCACCCTGGCGCAGAAGCAGGTGCCCTATGAAGTGCCGCGCGCGGAGGCGATGCCCGAGCGGCTGGCTTCAGTGCTGGAGGCGATCTACCTGGTCTTCAACGAAGGCTATGCGGCCAGTGCCGGTGACGACTGGATGCGTCCGGCGTTGTGCGACGAGGCACTGCGACTCGCGCGCATTCTGGCGCACCGGCTGCCGGTGCCGCCGGTGCTGGGCCTGCTGGCGCTGATGGAGCTGCAGGCCTCGCGTGCCGCAGCACGGACCGATGCACAGGGCGTGCCGGTGCTGCTGGACCAACAGAACCGCGCGCGCTGGGACTGGCTGCAGATTGAACGCGGGCAGCAGGTGCTGGCGCGCGCGCTGGCCGCCGGTGGCGGCGACGATCCCTATGTGCTGCAGGCGCGCATCGCAGCGTGCCATGCGGCGGCGCGGCGTCCCGAAGATACCGACTGGCCGCGCATCGCAACGCTCTATACGCAGCTGTTGCAGGTGCAGCCCTCGCCAGTTGTCGCATTGAACCGCGTGGTGGCGATACTGCGCAGCGACGGTGCCTTCGCGGCCTGGGCGCAGCTGCAGCCGTTGCTGGTGGACGCGCGACTGCGCGAGTACGCGCCGCTGCAGGTGGTGCACGGGGAACTACTACAGGCGTTGGGACGCGACTTGGACGCACGTCACGCTTTTGCGGAAGCCGCCAGACTCAGCCAGAACCAGGCAGAGCGCGGCCTGCTGCGGCAACGGGCTGGTCTGCCTCCCGCGGAGTGACCCCGACGAAGGCAGCACTTGTCGGCAGCCCCGCGAGCCGTTATGTTTCGCGCCCAGCGGACGCGTCAGCGTCCACTTTCCATGCGTATTGACCGAGGAGCGGTTGGATGTATTCAAGGACGAAGAGCGCATCGCGCGCTTTTGCGCGCCTGCTTGCCTGTGCCCTGTGCCTGGCCGTATGGCCGATGGCCGTGCAGGCGGCAGACAAATCACAGCAGGCCTATTGGGCCGGTTTTGCCTACACCGCTGATGCCGCCGCCGTGCAGGCGACCACGCCGCATGCGCATGCGGTGCTGGAACAGCGCGGCCTGATTCCGTTGAACCAGGCGCTGGCACAGTCGCTCAAGCGCCGCGCCCCGGCCCACCTGCAGCTGATTGACCAGCCGGTGGCGATGCTCGACGGCACGACCAGCGCGACCGTGCTGGCCGCGGCACTGGACCGCGAACTGGTCTCGGTCGAGCCGATCGGTGACCAGTACAAGGTGCTGGTGGAAGTGGCGCTGCAGGCGCTGTTCTTCGACTTCCGCGAGCGCCAGGTGATCGCGTCCTATCCGCTGACCCTGCAGCGCATCGATGTGCAGGATTACCGGCCGGACAACGACGATATCGACGCGATCGTTGCCGATCTCCTGTACGGCAGTGCCGATACCAGCCTGTCGCAGGTGCTGGCCGCCAGCCTCGCCCAGGCCAAGCTGCCCGATGCCGCCGTGCGTCGCCTGCAGGTCGGTGGCGTAACCCTGTCCGACGCGGTCCGCGCCAAGCTGCCCGACCCGAAGTGGGACGCCCCGCTGCGTGCCACGCTGGCCCACGAACTGTCCAAGACGCTGTCGTCCAATACCGGCGTCGGCCTGCTGCCGCCGGCCTCGGGCCAGGCGATCGGTGGTGCGATGGCGGCGCGCTTTGCCGACGGCAAGGTCTACCAGCTGAAGATTCCCGAGCCGGACTACGTCATCAACCTGCAGGTGGATGCGTTGAAGAACGGCGTGATCGAAGAAACCCCGGCGATGAAGACGATGCTGTTCGGCGCGTTCTTCACCGCCAAGGTGACCGAGCCGTTCTCCGGCAAGGTCTATTTCGAACAGCCGCTGCGCAAGGGGGCCACCAAGGTGGTGCCGGTCACGCAGTGGCAGGTCGACCAGTGGTCGGCCAGCTACGAAACCCTGCTGGCGGGCCTCGATGCCTTCGCCGGCGCCGCCGCCAAGCGCGCCGATTCGCGCGGCTGGCTGGACGAACAGAAGCCGGGCGGCCGCCCGTTGCAGCAGCAGACCCAAGCCCTCCAGGAGTTGATCAAGTCATGTCGTTGATGCGTACCATCCTGCTCATCCTCATCGCCCTGGTGGTGGCCTCGCCGGTCGCTGCGCAGACCGCCAGTTCGCGCGGTACTGGTTCGGCCAGCTACGGCCTGCGCCTGAGTGCCGACACCCGTGCCCAGGCCCTGAACAAGGCCAAGGTCAATGCACTGGAGGCGTACATCGCCGAAACCGGTGCGGCCAAGCTGCGCCTGTTCGAAGCGCGCCGCGCCGAGTTCATCGGCGAGATCGACCGCTACGTGCTCAGTGCCGTGCAGCTGTCGGACACCGAAGACAAGAAGGCCAAGACCTACACCGTCACCGTCCGCGCCGAGATCAACACCACCCTGCTGCAGACCAAGCTGGATGCAGGTTCGGCCGTGGCCGGTGCCACCGCCGCCCAGCGTTCGCTGCTGACCTTCCTGTTCATGGCGCGCTCGCAGGACACCGTGCAGTCGTTCCAGGACAAGGAATACCGCCGCGTCGACGCCAGCAGCAGCTACAACGAGAACACCCGCGAGGGCGACAGCTTCCGCGGCAACTCGGTCAGCACCAACGGCAGCATCAACCAGAACGGTTCGATGTCGGTCACCAGCGGTGGCAGCACCACCCAGCGCAGCGACAACATCAGCTGGAAGGTGGCCAACGCGGCCGAAGTGAACACCGCGATGACCGGTGCCTTCAGCGCCGCCGGCTACGAAGTGGTCGAAGCCGAATACGTGGAAGGCGAGTCGCGCGGCCTGCTCAGCATCGAGCGCATCCGCAAGGACTTCAGCACCGGCAACGACCTGGCCCCGGCCACCCTGCGTGATACCGCCAACGGCATTCGTGCGGCCAACATTCCGTACATCGCCGTCGGCACCCTCGACGTCGGCATGCGCGACCGCGATCCGGCCAGCGGCAACACCCGCGTGTTCGTCACCGTTACCGGCAAGGTGCTGGACGTGACCGGCCGCTTCCCGCGCACCGTGTCGTCGGTGGGCCCGGTGCAGTTCTCCGGCACCGGCCCGAATGAAACCGTCGCCCGCACCAACGCCCTGCAGCTGGCCGCCGAGAAGGCCGCCCAGCAGATGATCAACGAACTGAACGTCAAGGCAGTCCGCTGACGTTACCGCTGCGCTCGCCGGGCATGGCCCGGCGCTACCGGCTCTGGTGGGTGCCGAGCTTGCTCGGCACTGACTCGCTGCCATCCCCGATCTCGCGTGCCGCGCTGCGGCCGTCTTTCTCATAAAGGAAATCCCATGATCCGCAATACCGCTCTTGTCGTGGCCATCGCTGCCGCCACCCTGTCGATGCCGGCCCACGCTGGCCTGGGCAAGCTGAAGGACCTGGCCGGTGCCGCCACCGGCACCTCCAGCAGCAGCGCCTCCAGCGCCGCCGCTCCGGACGAAGCCGCGCAGGAAGCGCTGGTGCGTCGTTTCGTTACCTCGCAGTCGCACTCGCTGCAGGCCCAGACCTCGTTCGCCCGTGCCTTCGGCCTGGCCGAGCAGGTGCAGCTGCTGGAAGCCGAGCGCCAGGCGCTGTCGTCGGGTTCGGTCAGCGTCGATGCGATGAAGAAGTCGGTGTCGGTCAGCGAAGCGGCGCAGGCGGCGATCAACGAGCGCCAGGCCGCACAGCCGGAACTGAACGCTGAATCCAAGCAGCACTACGCCGAAGGCCTGGTCTCGCTGCTGTCCTCGGCGGCCGAAGCACAGAAGCTGGGCGGCGAAGCCAGCAACTTCACCGCCGGCATGAAGAACCTGGGCGCGACCCAGCTGGCCACCGTCGGCCGCAAGCTGGCGGCAGGTGCATGGGTGGCCAAGGAATCGCCGGGCTTCATCCAGGGCCTGTACGGCTCGACCAAGTCGGCCGTGACCTTCGCCAAGAAGAGCAAGGTGAAGGTGCCGTCCAACGCCGATTCGATGCTCGACAAGCTCTGATCCGAGGCGAATCTCCATGCGTATGACCTACCGTTTGATCGGCCTGGGCCTGGCTGCCACGCTGCTCGCAGCCTGTGGCAAGCAGGACACCCCGGCCGCCGCGCCCGCCAAGGACAAGGCAACCAGTGCACTGGCCAGCAATGCGCCGGTGGAAGCAGCGCCCCTGCGTGGCACGCCGGATTTCGGCGGCACCACCCAGGTCGCGCGCGAAGCCGACGGCATCGGCAGCACCCCGGAACTGGCGGTGCTGGCGGCATTGCAGTCGGCGGTGGCGCAGGTCAACGGCGTACGCGTGGCCAGCCAGATGCAGAGCCTGCGTGCAGGCCTGCATGTGGATGTGGATGACGAACACGTCGGCGATATCCGCGCCGACGCGTTCACCCAGCAGATGATCGCCGGCTCGCAGGGCGCGGTGCTGGGCTATGAAATCCTGTCGCAGGAAGAAGTGCGGCAGCTGGACGAGGAAACCATCGCCCGCGTGCGCGCCAGCGACGAAGGCTGGAGCTTCAAGGGCTCGGCGTCGGCCAGTGCGTCCGGCGAAGCCTCGGCCAAGGGCGGTTCGGCCTCGGCCAGTGTCAAGCAAAGCTACGACGAGAAGGTGAGTGTTGATGCCAAGCGTGGCGCCAGCTCCTACGATTCCGATGTGACCCATCGCAGCATGCGCAGCTACTGGAAGGTGCGCGTGCGCGCACAGATCGCCCAGTACCGTGCACCGGACGAGCAGGGCAAGCCGAAGATCGTGGTTGCACTGCCGCGCACCAAGGCCGGCAGCTACGCCGTGGGCGACGGCCGCGTGGACGCGGACGAAGTGGCCGACGCGATCCGCGCACGCCTGTCCGACACGCTGACCCAGACCCAGCGCTTCATCGTGCTGGACCGCGAGTTTGGTGACGAGCTGCAGGCCGAGATCGACCACATCAACAGCGGCAACGTGCGCCTGCAGGACACCGCACGCGTGGGCCAGCAGCTGGCGACCGACCTGATCCTGATCCCGACCATCGAGCGTTTCGAGTACCCGCGCAGCGTGCGCAACCTGCGCATGTCCGACCGCCAGGTGACCTCGTACTCCGGTGGCGGGCGCATCACCCTGCGCCTGATCAACGCCACCACCGGCCAGGTGGTGATGTCCGACAGCTTCGACCACCAGCTGGCCTCGACCGGCCCCAGCACCCTGCCGCGCGTGGTCAACGGTCGCAACATGGCGGCGGCGATGATGGAGTCGCTGTCCGGCCAGATCGGCACCACCATCGTCACCACGCTGTTCCCGGTGTCGGTGGTCTCGGTGGACGGCGACCAGGTGGTACTGAGCCAGGGCGGCGAAACGCTGCAGGCTGGCCAGCGCTGGCAGGCCGTGCGCCTGGGCGAAGAACTGAAGGACCCGCAGACCGGCCGCTCGCTGGGCCGCAGCGAACACCCGTGCTGCACCATCCGCATCGATCGCGTGGCTGCACAGACGTCCTACGGCACCATCGAAGACGGCGTAGACGCGATGCGCGGCGGCTTCCGCCCGGGCCAGATCGAACTGCGCCAGAAGCTGGGCAGCAAGCCGGCAACGGCCGCCGCAGGCGCGACCGCCTCGGCCGCTCCCGCAGCTGCCGCACGCCCGGCCGCCAAGCCGAAGCCCAAGGCCGCGGCGGCCCCGGCCGAAGACCCGAACTGGTAACAGGCTGAAGCAACACACAGATGGGGTCAGAGCCCTTTCCCGACGGGAAAGGGATCTGACCCCTTCGTGTTTCCGAGCGTGTCGACCAAGGTCGACACCTACCAACAGCAGCGGGAATCTGTCGAAGGCGGGGTGGGTCCGGTTGCGGGGGCGTGAGCCGCATGGATGCGGCGACCGAGCCTCCATGGACGGATTTACGGCGACCCCCGCAACCGGACCCACCCCGCCATCCCACGGAATGCCGCTGTTGCTTCGGCTGTTGCTGCTGCCCTGGCTTCGGCAGGTGCAGGGCGCAGCCCTGCCGAATCCCATTACACTCCAGAGAGATTTCCCTGCTGGAGAGAGCAATGAAGCGAGTAGCACTGGGCCTGCTGGCCTTGTCAGTGTCGAGCGCACTGATGGCCGCCACCCCGAAATTCGACGGCGCGCGGATCTCCGCCGACGTCAAGGAACTGGCCTCCGACGCCTACGAAGGCCGCTCCCCGGCCACCGCCGGCGAAGAGAAGACCATCGCCTTCCTCAGCAAGCAGTTCGCCGATGCCGGCCTGCAGCCGGGCGGTGACCTCAAGGATGGCAAGCGCCTGTGGACCCAGGCCGTGCCGCTGCGCAAGGGCGACATCGTCGGCGCACCGCAGCTGGCGCTGCACCAGGGCGGCAAGACCCTGCCGCTGGAGCAGGGCAAGCAGATCGCCGTGCGCGCCGCCATGAACGGCGCCAGCAACGTCGATATCAGCAAGGCGCCGCTGGTGTTCCTCGGCTACGGCGTGAAGGCCCCGGAGCGCAACTGGGACGACTTCAAGGGTGTGGACCTGAAGGGCAAGATCGCCGTCGTGCTGATCAACGATCCGGACTTCGAGACCGGCCAGGGCGACTTCGACGGCAAGGGCATGACCTACTACGGCCGTTGGACCTACAAGTACGAAGAAGGTGCCCGCCAGGGCGCGCTGGGCGTGCTGATCGTGCACGAGACCGCACCGGCGTCGTACGGCTGGGCCACCGTGGCCGGCTCCAACACCAACACCATGTTCGACGTGGTGCGTGACAACCCGGCCGACAGCCACCCGCTGCTGGAAGGCTGGATCCAGCGCGACCTGGCCGTGGAGCTGTTCCGCTCGGCCGGGCAGGACTTCGAAGCGCTGAAGAAGAAGGCGCAGCAGCGCGACTTCACCCCGGTGCCGCTGACCGGCGCCAGCCTGGACGCGAAGTACGCGGTGAAGACCGAAGTGATCACCTCGCACAACGTGGCCGCACGCCTGGAAGGCAGCCGCCACCCGGACGAGACCATCGTCTACAGCGCGCACTGGGACCACATCGGCGTGGGCGAGCCGGACGCGCGTGGCGACCGGATCTTCAATGGCGCACTGGACAACGCCAGTGGCACCGCATCGCTGATCGAACTGGCGCGCGGCTTCGCCAAGGCCAGGCGCCCCGAGCGCTCGGTGCTGTTCCTGGCGGTCACCGCCGAGGAAAAGGGCTTGCTGGGTTCGGAGTACTACGCCACCCATCCGCTGTACCCGCTGGAAAAGACCGTGGCGGTGATCAACATGGATGGCATGGCACCGTTCGGGCCGTCGCGTGATTTCGGCATCTACGGCGCCGCGCGCTTCGAGCTGCTGGACCAGCTGAAGGACGTGGCCAAGGGCTGGGACATCCGCTACACGCCGGACCCGAAGCCGGAAGCCGGCCTGTTCTTCCGCTCCGATCACTTCCCGTTCGCCAAGCGTGGCGTGCCGGCGCTGTCCTGGTCGGCCGGCCAGGACTGGGTGGATGGCGGCGTGGCCGCGGGCAAGAAGGCCTCCGAGGACTACACCGCCAAGCGTTACCACCAGCAGGGCGACGAATGGCAACCGGACTGGGTGTTCGCCGGTGCCGCCCGCGACCTGGAAGTGCTGTACACGCTGGGCAACCAGCTGGCCAATTCGCGCAGCTGGCCGAACTGGAGCAGGGACGAGTCGTTCCGCGCCGTGCGTGACGCCAGCGCCGACCAGCGCAAATAACGGCGTTCGGTAGTGCCGGCCGCTGGCCGGCATTGCCCCTCCGGGGAAACGCCGGGCCATGCCCGGCGTTTCCGTAACGGCTTCCATCCCCGCTTTTCCCCCCTTCGTCGCAGCCCGCTTGTTTGCCCGGCGGGCCGCCCTATGCTCGGCTCACCCCCTTCCTCCAAGGCGCCGCCGTGTTTGCCAGCCTCTCTCTCCTGCTTCGTCACCTGCTGGCCTGGGCTGCGGCGCTGTTCGTCGCCGGCATGGTCTGGAGCGGCATCTTCAGTGGCATGAACGATGGCCCGGGCTGGATCTTCGGCCTGCTGGCGATGTTCTTGATGATTTCCGCGCTGGGCAGCGCGATTACCCATGTACGCCGCGTCTGGCTGGTCGCCGGCCGGCTGGATTCGACCACGCTCTCCGGCCGCCAGCGCCGCCAGGTGGAACTGCCGATGGACGCCGGCCAGGCATTCTCGGTGGTGGAAGCGGCCATCGCCGAACTGCCGCGCGTTGAAGACGTGGAAAGTTCGGCCGGCAGCCTGCAGGTACGGGCCTACGTGCGCCGCGTGGATGCCTGGAACGGCCGCCAGCCGTCGCGCTGGAATCTGCCGGCTCGGCTGGCGATCAAGCGCAACAGCGTGCTGGCGACGGTCACGCCGGGGCAGGGCACCAGTACCGTCACTCTGCTGTTTGAACCGGATGCCGGCTGGTGGGCCGACCTGCTGGCGCTGGATGAGGGCAGCAACTTCGAGAACGCCGAAGCGGTCACCCGCGCGATCAGCCGCCGTGTTGCCGACCAACGTCGCGACGAGCAGGCCGCGGCCGAGCAGACCCAGGTGGAAAAGGAACTGTCGGTGGCCCGGTTGAATCTGCTGCATGCGCAGGTGGAACCGCACTTCCTCTACAACACGCTGGCCAACGCGCAGGTGCTGACCCGCACCGACCCGGCACGTGCCGACCAGATGCTGGGCCACCTGATCCAGTACCTGCGCAGCTCGTTGCCACAGGTGGACGAATCGCTGTCCACGCTGGGCGTGGAGCTGGAGCGCACCCGTGCCTACCTGGAGATCCTGCGTATCCGCATGGGCGCACGGCTGGGGGTGGAGGTGCAGGTGCCGAACGAGCTGCACGGCGTGCAGCTGCCGGCGATGGCGCTGCAGACGCTGGTGGAGAACGCGATCAAGCATGGCCTGGAACCCAAGCCCGGCGGTGGCACGATCTGGATCCTGGCGCGTGGCTTCGATGACCATGTGACGGTGACGGTGGCCGACGATGGCCTCGGCTTCGGCCAGGGCACCAGCGGTACCGGCATCGGCCTGAAGAACCTGCGCGAGCGCCTGCGCCTGACCTGCGGTGAGCAGGCCGGCGTGGCGATCGTCGCCAACTTCCCCAGCGGCGTGGCCGCAACCATGACCCTGCCGCAGTCGAACAAGGAGCGCAGCCATGCCGCTTGAGGCGCTCATTGCCGAAGACGAGGAACTGCTGCGGCAGTCGCTGGTCGAGCAGCTGGGCCGGTTGTGGCCGGACCTGAAGCTGGTGGCCGAGTGCGAGGATGGCGCCAGTGCACTGGAGCAGCTGGCCGAGAAGCAGCCGGACATCGCCTTCCTCGACATTCGCATGCCCGGCATCAGTGGCATTGAAGTAGCCCGTTCGCTGTCCGAGCTGAGCCCGCGCACCCAGGTGGTGTTCGTGACCGCCTACGACCAGTACGCCATCGACGCGTTCGAGCAGGGCGCGATGGATTACCTGCTGAAACCGGTCAGCGACGAGCGCCTGCTGGCCACCCGCGAACGCATCCTGTCGCGGCTGCCATCAACGCGCCAGGACGATGCCGTACTCGAGCGCCTGCTGCGGCGCCTGGGGCCATCGCAGGGTGCGGCAGAGCGCCCGCCATTGGCCTGGATCACCGCCAGCAACGGCCGCGAGACGCAGCTGATCATGCTGGAAGACGTGGCCTACTTCCGTGCCGACAACAAGTACACCACCGTGGTGACCGCTGCCGGCGAGAGCCTGTTGCGCACGCCGCTGCGCGAACTGCTGGAAGTGCTCGACCCGCAGCATTTCCGCCAGATCCATCGCTCGACCATCGTCAACATGAAGGCGGTGGCGGCGGTCAGCCGCGACGATACCGGGCGCGGCGTGCTGCGCCTGCGTGGGCGCACGGAGACGCTGGTGGTCAGCCAACCGTTCATGAGCCTGTTCCGCGGCATGTAGCCGCATCCTGGAGGCACCATGCGCCTGTTCCTGTTTGCCTGCATCGCTGCGTTGTCGTTGGCCGGCTGTGAGAAATCCAGCAATACCTCGATCACCCGCACCCGTGCCAATGGCGTGGACACGCTTTACAGCAAGGGCAGCGTGGTCGACGGCGAGGCACGGTTCCAGTGCATCGCCAGCAGTAGTGGCCAATGCCACTACCTGGTGCTGGACCCAGCGTGCAGTACCGACGCCGCGTGTGCGACGCCACCATTGCGCCGGTTTGCCGTGGCGGTGGGGAAGACCGAGGCGATGCGTGACCTGCCCAGCGGCTTCCACCAGTGCGTCAGCCAGGACCCGATAGAACACTGCCACCGTGAGTGATCACGGTGGCAGTGTGGGTCCCCCCGCTTCCCTGAAGGGTCAGTAGGCAGGCTGCAGTGTCAGGTCGTGGTGGTGCTCGTTCTCGCCCACATGGTTCAGGCGGCCGACCAGTTCGGAGTGCTGCTTCATGCGCCCGATCTCGGTCATGATGCGGATGTCCTCGTGGCGCAGCTCGCGTTTGGCGGTGACCGCCTGCTTGTAGTCCAGCACTTCCGGATAGTGCTCGGCCAGGTCAAGCGCCTCGGCCACGTGCTCGACGCTGTCGGCTTTGGAGCTGATGCGGGCGCGGCTGTTGAACGCCTTCATCCAGCGCTCGAAGCCGGCCTGCTGATCGAACATGTTGGCCATGAACCAGATCACGAACAGGATCGACACCCACGAGCCGAACACGATTACCACGCGGGTGAAGGTGATATGGAAGTCGTCGCGCCACAGGTAGTTGGCGATCAGGCCCAGGATCAGCAGCGAGGCCGCCTGCCAGCCGACGATCGAGGCGATCAGCCACTGGCACTTGGCCTGGGCCAGCACAGCCACTTCATCGCGGATCTGCTGCTCGCTGAGGTTGCGCCAGTGCGCCACCTGTTTGTCGAACGGGCTGCTGTAGAGCTCGTTGTCGCGAAGCAGAATTCCCAAACCCTTGAACAAGGCAATCATGGCTGGCTCCTTGTGGAACGTGCGTCGATCAGCATTGGACGGTGTGGCGGATCCAGTTCTAGCACTTCCAGCGAGCCGTGCAATGGGGGCAATGCCAAGCGGCGCAAGGGTTTGACCGGTGGGAGTGAAAATTGATGCGATGCAGCATCGCAGTCACGGCCTGCGACAGGATGTCGCAGGGTGAAACGTGCTGCGACCGCACATGAAACCGTCGCTGAGCGGGGAGGCTCGCCGCCGGAGGCGTGATCGCCGAGAATCGGAGCCAACCGCGCAAGACGCGACTGTTCTTCCGCCTCTCCTGGACCTGTGATGCCGGCTTTGCTGCAGCGACTCTCCCGCCCCGTCACGGCGCCGATCCGACGCTGGGTACTGGACGCCTTCCCGCGCGGCCAGAGTGGTATCGACTACGACCATCCGCAGGGCGATCCGGGCTGGTTCGGCCCGGACAGCGTCACCTGGCGGCTGCACGCCGAATTTCCCTCGATGCTCGCCGGTGGCCTGTGCGCGCTGATGCTGCAGACCCTGCACCCACGCGCGCTGGCCGGGGTCTATGACCACTCCAATTTCCGCCAGGACCTGGTGGGTCGGCTGCGCCGCACCACGGCCTTCGTTGCCGGCACCAGCTATGCGCCCAGCGGCGAGGTGGAGGCGCTGGTGGCCAGGGTGCGCCGCATCCATGCGCAGATCCGCGGCCAGACCGCGCAGGGCGAGCCCTACGCCGCCGACGATCCGCAGTTGCTGACCTGGGTGCACGTGACCGAAGCCTTCGGTTTCCTGCAGGGGTTCCGACGCTTCGGGCGCGAGGTGCCGGCGCACATCGCCGATCGCTATTACGACGAGTACCGTTGCGTGGCCGAGGCACTGGGCGCGGTGGATGTGCCGCGCAGCGAAGCGGAAGTGGCGGCGTACTTCTGTGCACGTCAGCCGGAGCTGCGTGTGGATGAGCGCTCGCGCGAGGTGCTGGAGGTGCTGTCCGGCGTGCGCCTGCCGGTACCGGTGCCGGGGCTGTCGCGCGAGGTGTTCCTCGGTGCGGGCGCGGCGCTGCTGCCGGACTGGGCCGAAGGCATGCTTGCACGCAGTGGCCGTCAGCGCGCCCAGGCTGCGGCATCTGCGAAGCTGATGCAGGGCATGGCGCCGCTGTTCCGCCGTGCGCTGCCCGACGGCCTCGCCAGCCGCGCCTGTGCACGCATGGGCGCGCCGGTGGAGATCCTGCGCGAGTGGCCCGCGGTTGCCTGGTAGGTGCCAACCTTGGTTGGCACGCTTTTCGCGGTGCCGCGGAAGCGCCAACCAAGGTTGGCAGCTACCCGCAAGTGAAACGGGCGCCTTGCGGCGCCCGTTCCGGTTACATCACCACACCTTGACCCGCTTGTCCGGCGCCAGGTACAGCTTCTGGCCTTCCTTCACCTCGAACGCCGGGTACCAGGCGTCGATGTTGCGCACGGTCAGTGCGCGGAACTGGCCCGGTGCATGCACATCGGTCAGCAGCGAGTTGCGCAGCGCCTGCTCGCGGCTCTTGCTGCGCCACGCCTGGGCGAAGCCGAGGAAGAAGCGCTGGTCCGGGGTAAAGCCTTCCAGGGTCTGGCCCGGCTTGCCCTGCAGCGACAGCTGATAGGCATCGTAGGCGGTGCCCAGGCCGGCCACGTCGGCGATGTTCTCGCCCAGGGTCAGCTTGCCGTTCACATGCACGCCCGGGAACGGCTCGTAGCTGCTGAACTGCGCGGCCAGCGCATCACCGGCGGCGTTGAACTGCTTCAGGTCCTCGGCGGTCCACCAGTTGTGCAGCTTGCCGGTTTCGTCGAACAGCGCGCCGGCGTTGTCGAAGCCGTGGCTGATCTCGTGGCCGATCACTGCGCCTATCGCACCGTAGTTCACCGCGTCGTCGGCGGCACCGTCGAAGAACGGCGGCTGCAGGATCGCGGCCGGGAACACCAGGCGGTTCTCCAGCGGCACGTTCATCGCGTTGATGGTCTGCGGCAGCATCGCCCACTCGCTGTGGTCGACCGCCTTGCCCAGCTTGGCGATGTTGCGCTGGTACTCGAACAGTTCGGCGCGCTGCGCATTGCCCAGCGCGTCATCACGGCGGATCTCCAGGCCGGTGTAATCACGCCACTTTTCCGGGTAACCCATGCCCACGGTCAGGCCGGCCACCTTGGCCTTGGCGCTGGCCTTGGTCTGCGGCGACATCCATGCGAGCGCGTCGATGCGTTTGGCGAAGGCGGCGATGATGTTCTTCGCCATCTCGTCCGCGCGTTCCTTGGTCCTGGCGTCGAAGTGCTTCTCGACGTAACGCTTGCCGATCGCTTCGCCGACGGCATGGTTGGCGTCGTCCACCGCACGCTTCCAGCGGTCGCTCTGCTGCGGCGTGCCGCTCAGCGCGGTGCCGTGGAAGGCGAAGCGGGCATCGGCGAACTTCTTCGGCAGGTAGGCAGCGGCGCGGTCCAGCGCGTGGAAGGCCAGGTAGTCCTTCCAGGCATCCAGCGGCTCGGTGGCGACCAGCTTGGACAGGCCGGCCACGGCCTTGGGCTGCCAGACGATGAAGTCCTGCTGCTTGCCCAGTGCGGCCGCGTCGAGGAAGGCGCTCCAGTCCATGCCCGGCGCCTTCGCATTGAAGTCGGCCTGGGTCCACGGATTGGCACCCTTGGTCACGTCATTGGTTTCTTCCTGGGTGGCGTGCGCCTGCGCGATCTTCGTTTCCAGCGCGAGAATGCGCTGTGCCTTGCCCGCCGGATCGGCGACGCCGGCCAGCTGCAGCATCTGTGCGATGTAGGCCTGGTACTGCTTGCGCAGCTCGGCCATGCGGCCACCGCCCAGGTAGAAGTCGCGGTCGGGCATGCCCAGGCCGCCCTGCACCAGGTACGGCGCGGTGCGGTCCGGCTGCAGCAGGTCCACCGACACCCACAGGCCGAACAGGCGGTCGGTGTAGAAGTTGGTCGCATTGAGCAGGTCGACGTCGGCACGCACGTCGCCGCCCAGGGCACGGGCCAGGCCGGCCTTGTCGGCGATCGCGTCGATCGCCTTCAGCTGCGGCTGTACCGGCGCAATGCCGTGCTGCTCGATGCCGGCCTCGTCCATGTAAGCAGCGTAGTAGTCGCCGATCAGCTTGTCGTCACCGCTGGCCTGGGTGTTGCCGGCGGCGCCCTCAAGAATGGCGCGGGTGTCGGCCAGGGTCTTCTCGGCGATGACGTTGAAGCTGCCGAAGCGCGAGCGGTCGGCCGGGATCTCGGTGTTCTTCACCCAGGTGCCGTTGGCGAAGCCGAAGAAGTCATCACCGGGGGCAATGCTGCGGTCCATGCCGCTGGCATCGAAGCCGAAGCTGCCCAGCATCGGCTTGGCCGCAGCGGGTGCAGCTTCGGCGGGCTTGGCGTTGCCAGCGGCCGGATCGGCCGGGCGGTCGCAGGCGGCCAGGGTCAGGCTGGCAACAATGGCCAGTGCCAGGGTGGGACGGCGCAGCTTGGACATGGACTTCTCTTGCAGCGGAAAACCCCAAGTCTAATCCGCTCCGCCCCGGCTGGCCCTCCCGTTGTGGCACCTGCCCTGTGCGGGATCTGGCTGAACGCGCGGAAGCGATCTTCACGCCGTCACCGGGGTGGTGCATGCTGGGCCCGGGAACCCTGCGCGGGCACGGGGAGGTGGCCATGCGGGGTGGGGTCAGGCGTCAAGAATGGCGTCCGCCGGCCGTTGAGGTCGGGGACGTGGAGGATTCGTTCGCGCATGAAGCCAGCCGACTGCACAAGGAACACCCGCCGATGCCCGCGCTGAAACGCGCGTTGGCCCGCCCGCTGCGCGCCATTACCTGGGGCGGAGTGCTGCTGGGCGTGCTGCTGGTAACCGGCCTGACCCTGATGCTGGTCAATGACTACCACCGCCGCCTGGAAGCGGCACAGCGGCAGAGCCGGGCGCTGGCGGTGGGCAGCGAGCGCCTGCTGGCGCTGGAACTGCGCAACCTGGAGCGGGCCATGTCCGGCATCGCCGCCGACGCCGCCGAGCTGTTCCGCAGCGTGCCGGCGCAGGCGCCGGCCTTGATGGATGCCTCCATCGGCGGGGTGCTGGGCCGGCATGCCGAACTGCACAGCATCGCCGTGCTCGACCGCCATGGCCGACCGTTGACGGCCGGCGAGGGCGACCTGCAGCTGCCGCTGTGGACCGACCCGCAGCGTCGTGGCCAGGGCAGCGCCCTGTACATCGGCCCGCCGCAGCGGGCCAGCGATGGCGGCTGGGTGGTGCCGCTGGCGCTGCCGATGGCCGGCGAACGCTGGCTGCTGGCACGGCTGCGCTGTGGCGAACTGCAGCGCATCGTCGGCGGCCTCGATGTCGGCCCCAACGGACTGGTCTCGATCAGCGATGCCGAGGGTTACATGCTGGCCCGCGTGCCTGATCCGCACGGCACGGTGGGCCGCCGCTACGGCCTGCCGCGCCGTGACCTGCTCGGCACGCAGGCGGTGGTCGAGCTGGGCAGCGTGCCGGGTGTGGTCGACGGCGTACCGCGCATCATGACCATCAGCACGCTGGAACACAGCCCGCTGGCGGTGCAGGTCGGCCTGGCCGACGAAGACGTACTGGCGCCGTGGTGGCCGTACCTGCAGGCGTCGGTGGCGATCGTACTGGCTTACATCGCGGTGTTGCTGGTGCTGCTGTACGCCGTGCGGCGCAGCACCCGCAGCCAGCAGGCGATGGCCGAGGAGCTGAAAACAGGCCACGCCGAGCTGCGTCTTGCGCACCAGGTCGGTCGTGTCTGTACCTGGTACGTGGATGAGGACGCCGCATTGCTGCGCTGGTCGCCGCTGGCGCGCGAGATCTTTGGCGTGCAGACCGATGCGCTGCCGGTGGCCGATTTCTTCGCACGCGTGCACCGCGACGATGCCGCGCGCCTGCAGCATGCCTTTGACCAGGCATTCGCCGGCGGCGCCGTGCTCGACCAGGTGTTCCGCTTGGTATTGCCCGGGGGCGAGGTGCGCTGGGTGGGCGCGCGTGGGCAGCGGGTGGAAGTGGCCGACAGCGAGCGGCGCATGATCGGCGCGCTGACCGACCTGAGCGAGCGTTACCAGGCGCGCGAGCAGGTGAGCGAAGTGGAACGGCGCTTCCGGCTGCTGTTCGACCGCAATCCTGCACCGTTCTGGGTGTTCGACCCGGATACGCTGCGCTTCATCGAGGTCAACGACGCTGCGGTGCGCCAGTACGGCTACAGCCGCGACGAGTTCCTGGCGATGAGCATCCTCGACATCCGCCCGCGCGAAGGCTGGGACGAAGTGCGTGGTGCCATCCAGCGCGCACAGGTGGGCGATCCTCCGGACGCGACCGTGCGCCTGCACCGGCGCAAGGATGGCAGCGTGTTCGAGGTCCGCGCACACCTGTCCAAACTCGATTTCGACGGACAGCCGGCGTGCCTCGTGCTGGCCGAGGATGTCAGCGAACGGCTGGCCTACGAGCGTGACCTGGCCTATCGGGCACGGCACAACCCGGCCACTGGCCTGCTCAACGTGCGCGCCCTGACCGAACAGCTGGATGAGCAGGAACAGGGTTACACCATCGCCTTCGTGCAGCTGCGCGGCCTGCAGCTGGTGGCCGATACGCTGGGCCGCGAGATCGGCGATGCGGTGCTGCAGTCGATGGCGACCCGGCTCGGTGGCCTGGGCGCGCGCTGTGGCACGCTGGCCTTCCAGCCAGCCGAGGACTTCGTGCTGGCCATCGGTGCCGAGCACGATACCCAGCGCGTGCTGGACGACCTGCTGCAGATCGTGTCGGCGCCGATGCGCGGCAAGGATTCACTGCACCAGTTCGAACCGCGCATCGGCGTGGCCGTGCACACCGCCGGTGACGGCCACAGTGCCGAGCAGGTGATCGGCATGGCCGCGCAGGCCGCGCACGCGGCACGCGCCGAGGGCAACGTGGTGGTCTGGTTCGACGCGGCGGTGACCACTCGGCTGGCCGACCGGCTGCGCCTGGCCGGGCGCATCCATGCCGCCATCGACAACGAATTCCAGCTCTATTTCCAGCCGATCCGGCATGCCAGCGATGGCACCCCGGCCGCCTTGGAGGCGCTGCTGCGCTGGCCGCAGGCCGACGGCAGCTTCATCCCGCCCAACGAGTTCATCCAGCTGTGCGAGGAGACCGGGCTGATCCTGGCGCTGGGCCGCTGGGTGATCCGCGCGGCGGCGAAAGCGCAGCGCCGGCTGGTCGAGGCCGGTTGGGGCGAGCTGCCGATCGCGGTCAATGTATCGGCGGTGCAGTTCTTCAACAGCGACCTGGTGGCCGAGTTCACCCGTGCGCAGCAGGACTTCGGCCTGGCCCGCGGTGCCCTGCACGTGGAGCTGACCGAGAGCAGCCTGATGCGCAAGCCGGCGCAGGCGATGCAGACCATGCAGCGCCTGCACGAGCAGGGCATCAGCGTGTCGCTGGATGATTTCGGCACCGGTTATTCCAGCATGTCCTACCTGCAGCACCTGCCGCTGGACATCCTGAAGATCGACCGCAGCTTCGTCGCCGACGTGGAAACCAATCCGCGCAATGCCTCGATCTGCCGCGCGCTGTTGTCGCTGGGCCACAGCATGGGCCTGACCATCATCGCCGAGGGCGTGGAAACGCCGGGGCAGCTGGACTGGCTGGCCGCGCACGGCTGCGACCAGGTGCAGGGTTACCTGCTGGGGCGGCCGGCACCGCTGGAACGGATCATCGATGCGCTGGACGAAGTCGCTGCCTGAGCGGATCTCGGATTTGCCGGTCGCTGGCCGGCAAACACCAGACTCGTCTACACCCCGCTTTCCACCAGATGATCGATGAAACTGCGCACCTTCGGTGCCAGGTGGCTGCGGCTGGTGTAGACCGCGAAGATGCCGATCGGCGAGGCCTCCCACTCCGGCAGGATGCGCACCAGGCGACCATCGGCCAGCGCGTCTTCCAGCAGGAAATCCGGCTGCAGGATCACGCCCATGCCAGCAATCGCGGCTTCGCGCAGCACATCGCCGTTGTTGGCGTGCAGCAGGCTGTTCACCGCCACCTTCACCTCACCGCCGGGCCCCTGCAGCGGCCAGTTGTTGCCGGCGGCCCAGTAGCTGTAGCTCAGGCACGCGTGTGCCTGCAGGTCCTGCGGGGTCTGCGGGGTGCCGCGTGCGGCCAGGTAGGCCGGCGCGGCGCACAGGCTCACCCGCGATTCGCCCAGGCGGCGTGCGATCAGCGTGGGGCTGGGCTCGCGGGTGATGCGGATGGCCACGTCGTAGCCTTCCTCGACCATGTCCACCAGGCGGTCGGACAGGGCCAGGTCCAGTTCCACCTGCGGGAAGCGTTCGCGGTAGCTGGCCAGCAGCGGGCCGAGGCGGGCGATGCCCCAGCTGACCGGCGCGTTGATGCGCAGCGTGCCGGAGGGCTCCAGCGCCTGCGCACCGATGCTGGCCTCCAGCGCGTCGAATTCGGCCAACAGGCGCACGCATTGGGCGTAGTAGGCGGCGCCGGCACTGGTGGGGCTGACCCGGCGCGTGGTGCGGTGGAGCAGGCGGGTGGACAGGCGCTTTTCCAGCGCGGCGACCTGGCGGGTGACGCCGGCAGTGGACATGTCCAGAGCCTGGGCGGCGGCGCTGAAGCCATTGCGCTCGACCACCGCCACGAACACGCGCATCGCCTCGAGGGTATCCATTGTTGCGCCTTTTGAAATAAATACGGTCAATCGATCGTATTTATCAGTCCGTGAAGGCGCAATAACCTGTGCCCACTCCCTTCAAGGTGCTTTGCCATGCACACCACGACCGCTCCTGTTTCGCCGCTGGCGCCGTATGGCGCCACCCTGCTGCGCCTGGCACTGGGCGTGCTGTTCCTGGCCCATGCGCTGACCAAGCTGCTGGTATTCACCCCGGCCGGCACGGCGGCGTACTTCGAGTCGCTGGGCCTGCCCGGCGCGCTCGGCTACCTCACCATCGGCGTCGAGCTGGTGATCACTGTCGCGCTGCTGCTGGGCGTCTATGCGCGCTGGGTGGGCCTGGTCGGCGTACCGCTGCTGCTGGGCACCATCGTCACCGTGCACGGCGCCAACGGTTTCGGTTTCGCCAATGCCGGCGGCGGCTGGGAATACCCGGCGTTCTGGGCACTGGCGCTGGTGGTGCTGTTCCTGGTCGGCGATGGCAAGTGGACCCTGCGTTCGCGCTGATCGCCGCCTGATCCTGCAACTGGAGCATTCCATGTCCCGCCTGCCTTCGCTGTACATCTCCCATGGTTCGCCGATGACTGCCCTGCATCCGGGCCAGGTCGGTGTGCGCCTGGCCGAGCTGGCGCGCGACCTGCCGACGCCGCGTGCCATCGTGATGGCCTCGGCGCACTGGCTGGGCCGGCAGCCGCTGGTCGGCGCGCATCCGCAGCCGCCGACGATCCATGACTTCGGCGGCTTCCCGCGCGCGCTGTTCGAACTGCAGTACCCGGCGCCGGGCGATCCGGCGCTGGCCGAAGAAGTGGCCGGCCGCATCGCCGCCGCCGGCCTGCCGGTGGCGCTCGACCCGCAGCGCGGCCTCGACCATGGCGCGTGGGTGCCGCTGCGGTTGCTGCGCCCGCAGGCCGACATTCCCGTGGTGCCGCTGTCGATCCAGCCGCTGCTCGGCCCCGAGCATCAGCTCGCGCTGGGCCGCGCGCTGGCGCCGCTGCGCGAACAGGGCGTGCTGCTGGTCGGCTCCGGCAGCATCACCCACAATCTGCACGACTGGGGCGACTACCAGGACGGCAAGGAAGCGCCGTACGTGCGCCCCTTCATCGAGTGGGTGGAGCAGCGCCTGGCCGCTGATGACCGCCAGGCGCTGTTCGACTATCGCCGGCAGGCGCCGTTCGCCGAGCGCGCGCACCCGACCGACGAGCACCTGCTGCCGCTGTTCTTCGCGATGGGCGCGGCCGGCGAGGGCGGCTTCGGTGCACGCCGCATCGACGCCGGCATCGATGCCGGCTTCCTCGCCATGGATCTGTACCGCTTCGACGGGGCATGAGCCGGGGCTGACGCGCGGCGGCCCCGGCCATCGCGGTCGTGGCCGCATGTGGTAGTTTTTTCCGGGTTTCCGGCGCTGGCCTTCGAGCCTCCCCGCGCGCCGCTTCCTGGAAGAAGCATGCATACCATTGAAGTCGTCCTGGCGATGCTGGTGGCCGTTGTCGCCAGCGGCTACCTGGTTCGCGTCCTCCCGTTCTCGTTGCCGCTGCCGCTGGTGCAGATCGGCCTGGGCGCGGTGATCGCCGGGGTGTTCAACCGCGGCCACGCGCTGGAGCCGGAAGTGTTCTTCCTGCTGTTCCTGCCGCCGCTGCTGTTCCTGGATGGCTGGCGCATTCCCAAGCAGGGCCTGTTCCGCGACAAGGGCGCGATCCTCGAGCTGGCGTTCGGCCTGGTGGTGTTCACCGTCATCGGCGCAGGCTTCCTGATCCACTGGCTGATTCCGGTGATGCCGCTGGCGGTGTGCTTCGCGCTGGCGGCGATCGTGTCGCCGACCGATCCTGTGGCAGTGGGTGCGATCGCCTCCAAGGCGCCGATTCCCAAGCGCTTGATGCACATCCTGGAAGGCGAGTCGCTGCTCAACGATGCATCGGGCCTGGTCTGCTTCCGGTTCGCGGTGGCTGCGGTGATGACCGGCACGTTCTCGCTGGCCACGGCCTCGCTGACCTTCGTGTGGGTGGCCGTGGCCGGCCTTGCGGTGGGCGTGGCGGTCACCCTTGGTGTGTCGACCTTCCAGCGCTGGCTGTGGCGCCGCTTCGGCGAAGAGCCGGGCGCGGCGATGCTGGTCAACCTGCTCATTCCGTTCGCGGCCTACCTGCTGGCCGAAGAGATCCACGCCTCCGGCATCCTCGCCGCGGTCGCCGCAGGTATCGCGATGAGCTATGTCGAGCTGACCGGCCGCGTCTCCGGCAGCATGCGCGTGCAGCGTGCCGGGGTCTGGAACATGCTGCAGTTCAGCTTCAACGGCATCATGTTCGTGCTGCTGGGCGAGCAGCTGCCAGGCATCGTCGAACGCGCCACCACCACCATGAACGAGACCGGCCACCAGAGTGCGTGGTGGCTGCTGGTGTATGTGGTGGTGATCAATCTGGCGCTGGTCGTGCTGCGCCTGTTGTGGGTGTGGCTGTCGCTGCGCTGGAACCTGCTGCGCGCGCGCCGTCGCGGCCTGGAGCGGGGCGAGGCACCGAACTGGCGCATCGTGGTGGCGACCTCGGTGGCCGGTGTGCGCGGTGCGATCACCCTGGCCGGTGTGTTGACCCTGCCGCTGTTCCTGCCTGATGGCAGTGCGTTCCCGGCACGTGACCTGGTGATCTTCCTGGCCGCCTCGGTGATCCTGTTCTCGCTGCTCGGCGCCAGCATCGCGCTGCCGCAGCTGCTGAAGGGCCTGCAGCTGCCGGCCGATTCGGGTGAACGCAAGGAAGAGGACCTGGCGCGCCGGCTGTCGTCGAAGGCGGCGCTGGCCGGGGTCGAGCGCATGCGCCAGCAGCTGGTGATGAACCAGAACACCGAGAACGTGCAGCTGTACAACGACGCCGCGTCGCGGGTGAGCCTGCTGTACCAGCGCCACCTGGAGCGCGACAGCGAGGGGCCCGACGTGGACCCGGAGAAGGTGCGGCGCATGGAAATGGGCTACCGCCAGCTGCGCAGCGCCGGCCTCAATGCCGAGCGCGAGGAGCTGTTCCGGTTGACCCGGCGCGGGGTGATCTCCGATGAGATCTCGCGGCGCCTGATCCGCAACCTGGACCTGCTGGAATCGCGCAAGCGCGAGTGACGCCTGGGACCGGGCGTTGCTGACGCTGACGCGGATTCCGCCCTGGCATGTAGAGCCGAGCCCATGCTCGGCTACGCTTGCTTCAGGCGTCATGAACCCGGAACGAAAAGCAGCCGAGCACAGGCTCGGCTCTACATGCCGGTGCCGGTTATTCCGGTTTCTGGTCCAGGAAATACGCCTCGACCTTGCCCTTGACCTTGATGGTCATCGGGTTGCCGCGGCGGTCGCGGGCCTTGCCGGCCTGCACGCGGATCCAGCCTTCGCTGACCGAGTATTCCTCGACGTTGTCGCGCTCGACGTCGTTGAAACGCACGCCGACGCCGCGCTCCAGCGCCTGCGCATCATGGAAGGGGCTGGCCGGGTTGATCGCCAGGTGGTCGGGAGGGGTATCGCTCATCGCTTCATTCACAGTGACGGCCACCAAGGCCGGCTTCAGCGGCACAGGATAAACCGTAGAATGCCGGCCTGCCCCAGAGGAAGTTCCGCCATGCCCGACAACAGCGACTATTTCGACTTCGAGGAAGACATCCACGACTTCGACGAAGACGGCTTCGAGGCCCGGGTCTGGAACCTGCTGGTGCTGATCAACCCGGGCGACGAAGAGCTGGCCCTGCAGCAGTTCAACCGCTGGCGCGAGCACTTGGCCGAGGACGGGCAGCCGTTGGAAGCGGACAGTGACTGGCTGCCGGCACTGTTCACGGCCATCGCCTGGCAGTCCGGCTTCGAGGTCGAGCGCGATGACCTGGAATCGCTGCAGTCGGCGGTGAACGAGCTGTCGGCGCGCTTCAACCTGCAGCTGGACTGGGGTGGCGACCTGGACGACGAGGACTTCGCCGAAGACCTGGACGGCGTGCAGCTGATGTCCACCGCCTTCGACCGCCTGCGCGAGCACAACTACACGCTGTGGAGCGTGGATGCCGGCAGCGACGGTTTCACCGGCGTGATGGCATTGACCCGCGACGACGACGCGATGCTGGCGCTGTGCTCGCTGCTGAACGTGGAAATCCGCCTGGGCAGCGACCCGTTCTGATCGATGATCCGACCCGCCGGGCATGGCCCGGCGCTACCTGTTCCGCCAGCCCGTGGTAGCGCCGGGCCATGCCCGGCGAGCACACCACGCACTACGGCCGGTACTGCGCCCTGGCGTTGGCAATCACCGCTTTGACCAGGTCACGGTCGGCGTGCCGGGAAATCGCCCGCGCACCGAGCGCGATGGCCTGCGCGCGCAGCTCGGAAGTGACATCGTAGTGCGCACCGCTGGCCTTGTTCTGGAAGGCCCGCGGTGGAATGCCGAGCTGCGCCGCCATCGCGTGCAGCTCGGCCAAGGTGTCGGCCATCAGGTGCGCCCAGCGCTGTCCGCGCCAGGGATGCACCGCGTCATCGACGTAGACCGTCACCGCCGCGGCCGGTTCAGGCCTGCGGCTTGCTGCCGCTGTCAGCGGCCGGGGGGGCCTCGGCAGCAGCTTCAACCACTTCGCCTTCGGCGGCCTCAGCGGCTTCTTCGCCTTCTTCGGCTTCCACGGTCTCGAACTCGGCGACCAGCTTGTCCAGGTACTCGTCAGCGGTCTGCTCGGATTCGGCTGCCAGGGTGTCCAGCAGCTTCTGCAGCAGCTCGGAGTACTCCAGGTTGACCTTGCGGCCTTCCTTTTCCTGCACGTTGGACAGGTGCTTGAGCATGGCCAGCATCGGCACCGGGTTTTCGGCGTTGCCCATGGTCTGGCCGCCGATGGCCAGCAGCCACTCACGGCCCTGCAGGCCGATGGCCGCGACCACCTGGCCGTCTTCGTTGGTCAGCACGGCATGGTTCTGCACCTGCTGCTGGGCGTTCAGGCGCAGGAACGGACGCTTGGCCTGCTGCTTCTTGCGCTTGTCGCGCTTGGCCTTGGAGTTCTGGGACATGGGGTGGGGTCACCTGGAAACGGAAAGACCGCCATTGTAGCGGCCGCACGCAGGTGGGGTCAGATCCCTTTCCAGGGGAAAGGGATCTGACCCCGGTTCAGTGCGCCTCACCCTGCGCGGCCTGCACGTCCGGGTCGGCGGTCGGCGCCGACAGCCCCACCTGTGGCCCGGCACCGGCCAGGGCGGCCGCTTCGGCGGCCTGGGTCATCACCACGATGCTGATGCGGCGGTTGATCGGGTTCTGCGGGTCGACCTTGTCGAACAGCACTGACGAAGACAGGCCGACCACGCGGGTGATCTTGCTGTCGTCCAGGCCACCATCGATCAGCGCGCGGCGTGCGGCATTCGCACGGTCGGCGCTCAGTTCCCAGTTGCCATAGCCGCGAGCGGCGGAATAGGCGGTGATGTCGGTGTGACCGGTCAGGCTGATTCGGTTCGGCACATGGTTCAGGTACTCGGCCAGCTCGTGCAGGATCTGCTGCGTGTACGGCTTCAGCGTGGCGCTGCCAAGGTCGAACATCGGCCGGTTCTGCTTGTCCACGATCTGGATGCGCAGGCCCTCCGGGGTCAGGTCCAGCAGCAGCTGGTCCTTGAACGGTTCCAGCGCCTGGCTCCTGCTGATTGCTTCCTGCAGCTCCTTCATCAGCTGTTCCAGCTGCTGCTTGTCGCGCTGCTGCTGGTCCACCGGCTGCGGTACTGCTTCCTTCTGGTTCTGGAAGGGATCGTTGCTGTTGCCACGCGAAACGTCGGTGGCACCGCCCAGCTTGATCATCGAGGTGCTGGCGCCGCCCGGGCCGGCCATGCCGGGTGCCGGCGTGGCGTTCTGCCCGCTCAGCGGGCTGGGGTTGCGGAAGTACTCGGAAATGGCAGCACGGTCGTTCTTGTTGGTGGTGGCCATCAGCCACAGCACCAGGAAGAACGCCATCATCGCAGTCACGAAGTCGGCATAGGCCACCTTCCACGAACCGCCATGATGGGCGGCGTGGCCGGCCTTCTTGACCCGGCGGACGATGACGGTGGGCTTGGTCTCGGCCATGGCTTACTTGACCGTCTTCAGGTGCTGCTCAAAATCGGAGAAGGCCGGGCGCACGTTCGACGGCAGCGTCTTGCGGGCGAATTCCAGCGCGATCTTCGGGTTGTAGCCGCGCAGGCAGGCCAGCAGGGCGGTCTTCACCGATTCGTAGATGCGGCTGTCCTGCTCGGCGCGGGCCTCCATCGCGGCTGCCATCGGGCCGACGAAGCCATAGCCCAGCAGGATGCCGAGGAAGGTGCCGACCAGCGCACCGGCGACGTGGCCACCGACCTCGACGATGTCGCCACCGATCGAGCCCATGGTGATGACGATGCCCAGCACCGCCGCCACGATGCCGAAACCGGGCAATCCGTCGGCGACCTTGGTCAGCACCTGCGACGGCGCCATGGCCTCGGCGTGGTGCTTTTCCAGCTCCAGTTCCAGCAGCGGCTCCAGCTCGTGCGGCTCGATGTTGCTGCCGATCATCAGGCGCAGGCAGTCGGTGATGAAGTCGATCAGGTGGTGGTCGGCTTGCACCTTGGGGTAGTTGCCGAACAGCGCGCTCTCGGCCGGCCGCTCGACATGGTCTTCCAGCGCCATGAAGCCTTCGCGGCGGGCCTTGTTGAGCAGTTCATAGAGCAGGCTGAGGACGTCGATGTAGTCCTGCTGCTTGTAGCGCGGGCCCTTGAACACGCCGACCATGGCCTGCAGGGTCTGCTTGACCGTCTTGGCCGGCGTGCCGACCAGGAAGGCGCCGAGCGCGGCGCCGCCGATGATGACCAGCTCGTAGGGCTGCCAGAGGGCACCCAGGCGGCCGTGGGCACCGAGATAGCCCCCGATCACGCTGATGATGACGACCAGGAATCCAACGATGATGAGCATGGGGCGACGCAAGGAGAGGGGATATCTCCTTGTCGGCCCGTCGCCCGGTTTTCTGAAGAGGGAATTCTGTGAAACCGGTCAGCGGAATGTTTCAGCCCGCCACGCCGCTTTCTGCGCCGCCACGCTGCAACGGATCGGGCCAGGGCTCGCCATTGCCGGTGAACGAAAGTGAGACGGAGTTCAGGCAGTGGCGCTCGTAGGTGGGCGGCGGACCGTCCGGGAACACGTGGCCCAGATGGCTGCCGCAGCGCGCGCAGGTGATCTCGGTGCGCACCATGCCGTGGCTGGTATCGCGGATCTCGCGCACGTGCGCCGGGTCGAACGGGGCAAAGAAGCTGGGCCAGCCGGTGCCGGAATCGAACTTGGTGCTGGAGCGGAACAGCGGCAGTGCGCACAGACGGCAGCAGTAGACGCCCTCGCGTTTGTTGTCGAGGAATACGCCGCAGAACGGCGCCTCGGTGCCGTGCTGCAGCAGTACGCGGCGTTCTTCGCCGCTGAGACCGGCGACCAGCGCCTCGGTCTGGGTGGCGGTGGGGGGCGTCAGGTCGAAGGCGGTCATGGCGGCGCTCCGTGGGGTCGATGGCCTGGGGATGCCGGAAAACGTGGGGGTGCCGGCGCGCACTTGCAAGTGTGACGGCCGTTCATGGGCGGCACACAGGTGCAGGCGCAAGGTGAATGCGATCCACGCCGGAGCGTGACATGAAACCGAGCCTTCCCCTGCTGTTGATGGGCCTGCTGCCCCTGGTTGCGCAGGCCCAGGTACCGACGTCGTCGAGCCCGACCGCCACCCGCAGTGCCACCACCGTGGCACCGCAACCGGTGGCACCTCCGCCACAGGCTGCCCGCCCGCAGCCGCAGGTGCTGCCGTCGCCGCAGCCGGCACAGCCGATCAAGTCCACCGGCCCCGCCCGGATCGCGCCGGCGCCGGTACCGAAGCCGGCCGACAAGGTCTATGACCGCAATGGCCGCATCGTGCCTGGCGTGCGCCCGGCCGGCCCGAACCGCGTGTTCGACTCGCGTACAGGCCGTTATTACGACAGCGTGCCTGCCGGTGATGGCCAGCAGATCAGGCGCTGACCTATGGGCCAAGCAAGGTTGGCAGCTCCTGCGCGTCGTGCGGGCTGAACGCACGAAAACAGCCTCTTGGCGATCACTGCTTTTTCGCCTGCGATTAACCGTTCCGGGACCACCGTGGCCCTGCGCTGGCATTCCGCCGCCGCATGTCCTTCGTCCACTGGATCGCGATCATGAAAAACCAGCAGAACCGTCATCCCGGCAAGGAACCGCAGGGCCGCAACCCGCAGCAGCAACAGCAGCAACAGATGGACCCACAGCAGCCGCACAAGGGCGGCAAGCAGCAGGAACAGCGCTCGCAGAAGCATCCGCAGCAGCGCTGAGGGACTCCGGGGGTCGGATCCCGCACCGCGGGCTCTGACCCCATCCTGCGAGCGCCTCAATCCGGAATCGGCAGGCTCAGCGTTTCCTTCACTTCTTCCATCACGATGTAGCTCTTCGACTCACGTACATGCGGCAGCGTCAGCAACGTGCTGCCGAGCAGCTTGCGGTAGGAGGCCATTTCGCTGATCCGCGCCTTCAGCAGGTAATCGAAGTCGCCCGATACCAGGTGGCACTCCAGCACGTTGGGCAGCTTCAGCGCCGCGCGCCGGAACTCCTCGAAGATGTCGCCGGACTTGTAGGCCAGGCTGATCTCCACGAACACCAGCAGGCTGGCCTTCACCGCGGCCGGGTCGAGGTGGGCGTGGTAGCCGGTGATCACCCCTTCGCGCTCCAATCGACGCACGCGCTCAGTACAGGGCGTGGTCGACAGGCCGACCCGCTCGCCCAGTTCGGTGAAGGAGATACGGCCCTCGGCCTGCAGGATGCGCAGGATCTTGCGGTCGATCTTGTCCAGTTCGCGGGTACGGGTGGCCATGGCCGTCAACCTTGGGGAATGAATTGCAGGAAAACATCCTGCCGGTTGATTTCAAAACAGGCAAATCAACTGGGAATGGCTGTCTATACTTCCCCAATTATGGTCCCGGCACGCTCCAGTGCAGGGAATGATCGGGTTGGAGAAGTCCCATGCGAGTCCTAGTTCTCGGCAGCGGCGTGATCGGCACCACCAGTGCCTGGTACCTGCGACAGGCCGGGTTTGAAGTCACGGTCATCGATCGTCAGCCCGGCCCGGCGCTGGAAACCAGCTTCGCCAATGCTGGCCAGCTGTCGTTTGGCTACACCTCGCCGTGGGCGGCCCCGGGCGTGCCGAAGAAGGCCATCGGCTGGCTGTTCGAGAAGCACGCGCCGCTGGCGATCAAGCCGGGCATGGACCTGGCCCAGTACCGTTGGCTGTGGCAGATGCTGCGCAACTGCACCCATGAGCGCTACGCGATCAACAAGGCGCGCATGGTGCGCATGTCCGAGTACAGCCGCGACTGCCTGAACGAGCTGCGCGCACAGATCGGCATCGAATTCGAAGGCCGCGACCTGGGCACGACCCAGTTGTTCCGCACCCAGCAGCAGCTGGATGCCTCGGCGCAGGACATCGAGATCCTGGCCCAGTACGGCGTGCCGTACGAGGTGCTGGACCGCGCCGGCATCATCCAGGCCGAACCGGCCCTGGCCCACGTCGATGGCCTGGTCGGCGCGCTGCGCCTGCCGCGTGACCAGACCGGCGACTGCCAGCTGTTCACCCGCCGCCTGGCGCAGATGTGCGTGGATGCCGGTGTCGAGTTCCGATTCGACCAGGACATCACCGGCCTGGAGTTCGATGGCGACCGCATCACCGGCGTGCGCATCGACGGCAAGCTGGAAACCGCCGACCGCTTCGTGGTCGCGCTCGGCAGCTATTCGCCGGCGCTGGTCGCATCGCTGGGCATGCGCCTGCCGGTGTACCCGCTTAAGGGCTACTCACTGACCCTGCCGATCACCGACCCGGCGATGGCGCCGACCTCGACCATTCTCGACGAGAGCTACAAGGTGGCGGTGACCCGCTTCGACGACCGTATCCGCGTCGGTGGCATGGCCGAAGTGGCCGGCTTCGACCTGTCGCTGTCGCAGCGCCGCCGCGAAACCCTGGAGCTGGTGGTCAGCGATCTCTACCCGAAGGGCGGCGACCTGTCGCGTGCGCAGTTCTGGACCGGCCTGCGCCCGGCCACGCCGGACGGTACGCCGGTGATCGGCGCCACGCCGTTCCGCAACCTGTACCTCAACACCGGCCACGGCACGCTGGGCTGGACCATGGCCTGCGGCTCGGGTCGCTACCTGGCCGACCTGATGAGCGCGCGCCAGCCGCAGATCAGCACCGAAGGCCTGGATATTTTCCGCTACGGCCAGTACGGTCACGCGCCGCAACAAGAGAACCGCACATGCGTCCTGCCCGCGCGCTGATCGATCTGGGCGCCCTGCGCAGCAACTACCGGCTCGCCCGTGAACTGGGCGGTGGCAAGGCCCTGGCGATCATCAAGGCCGATGCCTATGGGCATGGCGCGGTGCGCTGTGCCCAGGCGCTGGAAGGTGAGGCTGATGGTTTCGGCGTGGCTACCATCGAAGAGGCACTGGAGCTGCGCCAGGCCGGCATCCGTGCGCCGATCCTGCTGCTGGAAGGCATCTTCGAGCCCAGCGACATGGCGCTGGTGGCCGAGCATGACTTCTGGTTCGCCGTCGGTTCGCCGTGGCAACTGGAGGCCGTTGCTGCCTACGACAGCCCGCGCCCGTTGACGGTGTGGCTGAAGCTGGACAGTGGCATGCATCGCCTTGGCCTGGACGTGGACAGCTTCCGTGCCGCGCATGCACGCCTGTCGGCGCTGCCGCAGGTCGAGCGCATCGTGCTGATGACCCACCTGGCGCGCGCCGATGAGCTGGACAGCGAACGCACCCACGAACAGGCCGCGACCTTCGCGCGGGCCATCGACGGCCTGGACGGCGAGACCAGCGTGTGCAACTCGCCGGCGCTGCTGGGCTGGCCGGATGTACGCAGCGACTGGGTGCGCCCGGGCCTGATGCTGTATGGCGCCAATCCGCTGCCGGACAACACGGCACTGACCGAGCGCCTGCGCCCGGTGATGACGATGCAGTCGAAGGTGATCGCCGAGCGCTGGATCGAGGCGGGTGAGCCGGTGGGTTATGGCGCACGCTTCGTGGCCAAGGCACGCACCCGCGTGGGTGTGGTCGCGCTCGGCTATGCCGACGGTTATCCGCAGTTCGCCCCGAATGGCACCCCGGTGCTGATCGACGGCCAGCCCGGTGCGCTGATCGGGCGCGTGTCGATGGACATGCTGACGGTGGACCTGACCGCGCATGCGCAGGCCGGCATCGGCAGCGTGGTGGAACTGTGGGGCAGCGCACCGACGCTGTCCGAACTGGCGCCGCGCTGTGGCGTGAGTGCGTACCAGCTGCCGTGCGCGGTCAAGCGCGTGGGCAAGGTATACGTGTAGAGCCGAGCCCACGCTCGGCTTCGGTAGCGGCCGACCTTGGTCGGCGCCGTGTAATGCGTGTCGACCAAGGTCGACACCTACCGAGTGGCCTAACGCGCAGCGGTGGCCTGGCTGGCCAGCTGGCGCTTCACCCAGTCATCGATCAGGCGCTTCTCGTAGCGCAGCGGATCACTGTCGCTCTTCAGCCCCAGGTTGTGCAGGTAGCCGGTATCGCTGAGGCGCGCATCGCCCTCGCTGACGATACGGCCGCTGGCGTCCTTCAACGTGTACTGCAGGCTGATCCGCGGCGGGTAGATGTCGCGCATGATCCGGATGTCGCGGCCACGCGGGCCGTGCCACGGCTCGTAGTCACCGGCACGCTTGATGTCCACCAGGGTCACATCGAGGGTCTGCCCAGGCTGCAGCGGCTTGGCAGCGGTGGTCTGCAGGTAGCGGGCCAACTGCTGTACCCAGTCACCGCGTTCGGCCTCGAAGCGGTTGGTGCTCTGGCGGATCTCGGTGAATTTGGCCGGATCCTCCCATTTCACGCTGACCGGGCCATCGGCCTGCAACGCGCGCGGCGCGTCCGCATCGGTCACGGTGCGCGGTGCAGCGTTGGCGCCGCCCGCCACCAGGGCGCCTGCCAGCAGGGCAATCGCGAGTGAGCGTTTCATGACGGTCTCCTGCGTCCCCGCGCTGGGGACGATGTTGATCACAGATCGAGTGTGATCCTGTGGCCGGGCCACCGCAATGGCCGATTGCGTCGTGCGCAAGGGTGGTTGCCGCCAATTCATCGACGTCAACCATGACTGACGGCGCTTGACGCTGTGAATACGCGCTTTGGAAGATGCTGTGCTTCCAATCCGGCCTGCACAGACGCCCCTTGTCCACACTGCCGCCCCTCGTGGAGCGCCCACCGATGATGGTGCCAGCGCCCGAACCCGACCTGCATCATGGCGTGCTTGAGCGCATCAACGCCGGTTTCTGCGTGATCCAGGTGCTGTTCGAGGGCGATCGCGCGGTGGACTACCGTTTCATCGAGGTCAACGATGCGTTCGAGCGCCACACCGGCCTGAAGGACGCGCGTGGCCAGCGCATGACGGCGCTGGAACCGGGCCACGAGCAGGACTGGTTCCGCATCTACGGCGAGGTCGCGCGCAGTGGCCGCCCCGCCCAGTTCGAGATGGAAGCGCGTGCGCTGGGCCGCTCGTTCGCGGTTGATGCGGTGCGCGTGGGCCGTCCGGGCGAAGACAAGGTCGGCATCCTGTTCTTCGACATCACCGCACGCAAGCAGATGGAAGTGGAGCTGGGCGAAAGCGAAGCCCGCTTCAGCGCACTGGCCGACGGCCTGCCGATGCCGGTGTGGGTGCTCGACGAGCGCGGCCATGCCCGTTTCGTCAACAGCGCTTTCAGTGAGTTCTTTGGCGGTGACGAAACACGCGTGCCGGAAGATGTCTGGCGCGGCCTGGTGCATCCGGACGATGCATCGGTGTTCGAGTACGAACTGCAGGAAGCACTGAAGGCGCAGCGGTCGATGCATGCGCTGGTGCGGGCCCGACGTGCCGATGGCGAGTGGCGTTGGCTGGAGATGAACGCACGCCCGCGTTTCTCACGGATGGGCCGCTTCATCGGCCTGGCCGGCAGCAGCCCGGACGTGACCGAACGCCGCGAGATCGAACTGGCCCGCGAAGAGCTTCTGCAGTCCGAGCGTGCCGCGCGCAGCGCCGCCGAGAACATGGCGCGGTTGAAGGACGAGTTCCTGGCCACGCTGTCGCACGAGCTGCGCACGCCGCTGACCACCATCCTCGGTTGGAGCGAGCTGCTGCTGCAGCGCGTGGACAACACCAGCCCGCTGTACAAGGGCCTGAATGTGATCGCCAACAGCGCCGGTGCGCAGAAGCGGCTGATCTCGGACATGCTCGACCTCAGCAGCATGCTGCTGGGCAAGGTGCAGCTGGAGGTGGAGATACTGGACCTGCGCGACCTGCTGGGCGAAGCCATCGGTGCGCAGGAACTGGTCGCCGAAGGCAAGGCGCTGGACGTGAGTCTGCTGCTGCCGGAGCAGCCCAGCCTGGTGCTGGGCGATGCCACCCGCCTGCAGCAGGTGTTCTGGAACCTGCTGTCGAACGCAATCAAGTTCACCCCGGCCGAAGGCCGCATCGACGTGCAGCTGCAGGCCGACGGCAACCACTGGGTGATCACGGTGCGCGATACCGGTGATGGCATCGCACCGGAGTTCCTCAACCATCTGTTCAGCCGCTTCCGCCAGGCCGATGGCACCACCACCCGACGCCATGGCGGCCTCGGCCTGGGCCTGGCGATCGTGCAGCAGCTGGTCGAACTGCATGGCGGTACCGTCACCGCCGCCAGCGAAGGCCATGGCCACGGCGCCACCTTCACCGTGCGCCTGCCGCAGCACATTCCCGATGCCGAGCGACGCCCGCTGCGCGAAGTGATCAGCGGGCCGATCCTGGAGCCGGTGATCGTCGAACCGTACCCGCTGCGTGGCATGCATGTGCTGGCGGTGGAAGACCAGCCGGAAGTGCTGGAGTACCTGCGGCGCATGCTGGAAGAGCAGGGCGCGAGTGTGTCGGCCGCCAGCTCGGCCGGTGAAGCGCTGGCGTTGCTGGCCGATACCGGGCACCTGCAGTACCACGTGATGCTGACCGACATCGGCATGCCGGGCATGGATGGCTATGGTCTGGTGCGCACGCTGCGCGAGGACATGGGCGTGGATGCGATGACCCTGCCGGCGGTTGCCGTGACCGCGCTGGCACGCGCCGATGACCGGCGCCGAGCGCTGGCGTCAGGCTTCCAGGAACATGTCGCCAAACCGTACTCGGTGGCACAGCTGGTGGCTGCGGTACGCAAGGTGCAGGTGCCACGCGCGGACAGCGCGCTGCACTGAGCATTCACGGCCGATCGGCGACCCTGCACGCAGGAGGTCGCCGATGTCCCGTATAGCTCCCCGCATCCATACCGATCCGGCGCAGATCGCGCGCCTGGAAGCCCTGTTGCCGCAGCTGGAAGGCGAGACGCAGGTGCAACTGACCCTGCACGATGGTCGCCGCCTGCTCGGCACCGTGGCGGTGAAACCGACCGTGCAGCAGTACCGCAACGACGCCGGCGACGAAGGCAGCAACGGCCAGTTGCGCCTGGATGACTACGACACGCCGGTGCAGCAGCACCATGTGTGGCTGGACGAGATCGCCAGCGTCAACCGTCTGCCACCCAGGGCGCCTTGATCGGATGTAGAGCCGATCCCACGCTCGGCTGCGCCGTCGCCCGAGCGTGGGCTCGGGCGCTACCGGTGTGTCAGTGCTCGAACAAGGTCGGTGTCGCCTCGAACCGGCGCGCATAGGCGCGTTCTTCCGCCACCCGGGCCACCTCGTCATCGGCCAGGTCCGGTGCGCCGTACACCGCATAGGCCACGCTGCCGTCGGCGCCATGACCGACCTGGTGCAGCCGATAGCGCGAGTGGCCGCCGCCGGTATCCTCGGGGTAATGCACGGGCGGATGGCTGCCTTCCAGGTCCATTTCACTGTTGTCGACCACGCCACCGACGAACAAGGCTCGCATGCAGGTTCTCCTGGGTTTCCGGGGGAGCCTCTACCCTGAACGTTTCAATGTTGCTGGCAGATCAAGGCCCCGTTCGGGTTTCGCAAAGCGGCATACCGGGGCCGGTCCGGCCAAGCCGGTACAATGGACGGCCCTCACGCTTGAAGTACCCGCGCCGATGGCCTCCAGCGACGACGCCCCCCTGCAGACCCTGTTCCTGCCGTTCTCCCAAGGCGCCCTGCGCTGGCCGGAGGGCCCGGTGGCCTTCCTGCGTGCCCGCGACGGCTGGCCGCTGCGTGAAGCGGCCGGCAGCCGCGAGGTCCACTGCGAGCAGAGCTTCGCCCCGTTCGCGCAGCCGCTGCAGCAGGCCGCCGGCTGGACCGTCAGTGGCCAGCTGGATGATGGGGCCGGCAAGGGCCGTTACCCGCTGGTGCTGGTGCTGCCGCCGCGCCAGCGTGAAGAGGCCCGCGCGCTGTTTGCCCGTGCGCTGGCGCTGGTCGCCGACGGCGGCCGCATCGTTGCCTGCCAGTCCAACAACGAAGGTGCACGCTCGGGCGAGGGCGACCTCAAGCAACTGACCGGCCTCGGCGGCAGCCTGACCAAGAACCACTGCCGCGTGTACTGGACCGCCCCGATGCAGGGCCAGCACGACGCCGACCTGGCCAAGCGCTGGTCGGCACTGGATGCGGTGCGGCCGATCGTCAGCGGCCGTTTCCTCAGCCGCCCGGGCGTGTTCGCCTGGGACCGCATCGATCCGGCCTCGGCGCTGCTGGCCGAGCACCTGCCGGCCGACCTGGCCGGCCGCGCCGCCGACCTCGGTGCCGGCTACGGCTACCTGTCGCGCGAGCTGCTGGAGCGCTGCCCGAAGATCACCGCGCTGGACCTGTACGAAGCGGAGCAGCGCGCGTTGGCACTGGCCGAGCTGAACCTGGCACCGCCGCCGCGTCCGCTGCCGCTGCGCTTCCTGTGGCAGGACGTCACCGCCGGCATCGAGCCGGGCTACGACGTCATCATCAGCAATCCGCCATTCCACACGCCCTCGCGCGCCGATCGCCCGGACATCGGCCAGCGCTTCATCGCCGTGGCCGCGCAGGCGCTGCGCCCGGGCGGACGCCTGTACGTGGTGGCCAACCGCCACCTGCCGTACGAGTACACGCTCAACGAGAGCTTTGGCGCGGTGCGCGTGATCGCCGAGCGTGATGGCTTCAAGCTGGTGGAAGCGGTGAAGGGGAAGGGCAAGTGAAGCTGGTCAAGCTCATCGCCAACCTGGGCTACGGCAGCCGCAAGCAGGTGCAGTGGATGTTCCGCGAAGGCCGCGTCACCGACGCCGACGGCGAGGTGCTGTATGCCGACGACCAGGTGCCGCACGAGGCGATCCGCGTCGACGGCGAGCCGCTGGACCCGCCGGTGGGCCTGTCGATCGCGCTGCACAAGCCGGCCGGCTACACCTGCTCGACCAAGGACACCGGCCGCCTGATCTACGACCTGCTGCCGCCGCGCTTCCGCGACCGCGATCCGGTGCTGTCTACAGTGGGCCGCCTCGACCGCGAGACCAGTGGCCTGCTGCTGCTGACCGACGACGGTGGCCTGCTGCACCGGATCATCTCGCCGAAGTCGAAGCTGCCGAAAGTCTATGAGGTCGAGTTGAGCGATGACCTGCGCGGCGACGAGGTGGCGCTGTTCGCCAGCGGTACGCTCATGCTGGAGTCCGAGAAGACGCCCCTGCTGCCGGCTGAATTGGAGGTGCTGGATGCGCGTCGCGCGCGCCTGGTGCTGCACGAAGGCCGCTACCATCAGGTACGCCGCATGTTCGCCGCCACCGGCAACCACGTGCAGGCCCTGCACCGCAGCCGCGTCGGCGGGCTGGACCTGCAGGGGCTGGACGAAGGGCAATGGCGGCAGCTCACTTCCACCGACCTGGATACGCTGTTCGCTCCATGACCACCATCGCTGCGCTGCCGTTCCTCCCCGACGCCGTCATCTTCGACATGGACGGCCTGATGATCGACAGCGAGCGGGTCTCGCTGGCCTGCTGGAGCGAGGCCGCCGACGAATTCGGGCTGGGCCTGGACGAGGCGGTGTTCCTGCGCATGGTCGGCCTCGGTGACCGCGATACGCACGCGCTGCTGCGTGCGCAGGGCATCGAGGACAGCGTGATCGACGCCGTGGCGGCACGTTGCCATGAGCTGTACGAAGCACGCACGCAGACCGGTCTGCCGCTGCGGCCGGGCATCCTGGAGCTGCTGGAGCTGCTGAAGGCACATGCGATCCCGCGTGCGGTGGCAACCACCACGCGGCAGCCGCGGGCCAACCGCAAGCTGGCCGCTGCTGGCCTGCTGCCGTACTTCGATGCGGTGATCACCAGCGGCGACGTGGCGCGGCCGAAGCCGGCACCGGATATCTACCTGCTGGCCGCGCAGCGGCTGGGCCAGGCCCCGGAACGCTGCCTGGCGCTGGAAGACTCACCGGCCGGTACGCGCGCGGCGCTGGCCGCCGGCATGACCGTGATCCAGGTGCCGGACCTGGTGCATCCTGATGAAGAGCTGCGCGCACTGGGCCACCGCATCGTGGGCTCGCTGGTGGACGCGCACGCATTGCTGGTGCCGTTGTTGCCGAAATAAGCGGTAGATGCCGGCCGTTGGCCGGCACTGAGCCGAGCATGGCTCGGCTCTACATCTATTGGTGGGTGCCGACCGTTGGTCGGCACACCTGCCCCCATCACACCCGCCCGAACACCAGCGCGGCGTTGGTGCCACCGAAGCCGAAGCTGTTGGACATCACCGTATCCAGCTTCTGCTCGCGGCTTTCGCGTAGGATCGGGAAGCTCTCCACCTTCGGGTCCAGTTCGCCGATGTTGGCCGAACCGGCGACGAAGCCATCGCGCATCATCAGCAGGCAGTAGATCGCCTCGTGCACGCTGGCCGCACCCAGCGAATGGCCGGACAGCGCCTTGGTCGAGGACAGCGGCGGCACCGCATCGCCGAACACTTCGCGGATCGCATTGAGCTCGGTGACGTCGCCCAGCGGCGTGGAGGTGCCGTGGGTGTTGAGGTAGTCCAGCGGGCGATCGACGCCCTGCAGCGCCATCTTCATGCAGCGCACCGCGCCTTCGCCGGACGGGGCGACCATGTCGGCGCCGTCGGAGGTCACGCCATAGCCGATCAGCTCGGCATGGATGTGCGCGCCGCGCGCAACGGCGTGGTCGTAGTCCTCCAGCACCAGCATGCCGCCGCCGCCGGCGATGACGAAGCCGTCGCGGTCCTTGTCGTAAGGGCGCGAGGCGCTGGCCGGGGTCTCGTTGAAGCTGGTCGACAGCGCGCCCATCGCATCGAACATCACGCTCATCGACCAGTGCAGGTCTTCACCGCCACCGGCGAACATGATGTCCTGCGCGCCATGGCGGATCATGTCCGCGGCGGCACCGATGCAGTGCGCCGAGGTCGCGCAGGCGGCCGACAGCGAATAGCTGACGCCCTTGATCTGGTAGGCCGTGGCCAGGCAGGCCGAGACCGTCGAGCACATCGTGCGCGGCACCATGTACGGCCCGACCTTGCGCACACCACGTTCGCGCAGCAGGTCGACCGCGCCGATCTGCCATTCGCTGGAGCCGCCGCCGGAACCGGCGATCAGGCCGGTGCGCAGGTTGCTGACCTGCTCGGGGCTGAGCCCGGCATCGGCGATGGCATCGCGCATGGACAGGTAGGCGAAGGCCGCCGCATCGCTCATGAAGCGCTTCTGCTTGCGGTCGATCAGCGCCTCCAGATCGAGGTCGACACGACCGCCAACCTGGCTGCGCAGGCCCGCTTCGGCGTGGTCGGCCAGGGCGGTGATACCCGAGCGCCCTTCGCGCAGCGCGGCCGAAACGGTATCCAGATCATTGCCGAGGCAGGACGTGATGCCCATGCCAGTGATGACGACGCGACGCATCAGAAGCTCCCGGTTTCAGTGAACAGGCCGACGCGCAGGTCGCGCGCGCTGTAGATTTCGCGGTCATCCACGTACATGCGCGCGTCCGACTGGGCCATCACCAGCTTGCGGTTGATGACACGGCTGATATCGATCTCGTAGCGCACCAGCTTGGCCTCCGGCAGCACCTGGCCGGTGAACTTCACTTCGCCACAGCCCAGCGCGCGGCCCTTGCCGGGGGCGCCCAGCCAGGTCAGGAAGAAGCCGGTCAGCTGCCACATGGCGTCCAGGCCCAGGCAGCCGGGCATCACCGGGTCGCCGATGAAGTGGCAGCCGAAGAACCACAGGTCCGGGCGGATATCCAGTTCGGCGCGTACCATGCCTTTGCCATGCGGTCCGCCGTCCTCGCGGATGTCGGTGATGCGGTCGAACATCAGCATCGGATCGTTGGGCAAACGGCCGGCGGCGGCGCCGAACAGTTCACCGCGTGCGCTGGCCAGCAGCTGTTCGCGGTTGAACGCGTGGAGACGGGTCATGAAGCACAATCCTGGAAGCGGGGAAACAGGGAAACAAGCGCTCGAGGATGCCCGTGGAAACTGCGCCGATCAAACATTTCAACCGTACGCAACCGTAGTGTTTTCAATGGAATACGCGCATCCTGTTGATGTGCAACGACCATACTTCGGCGTGTGGCCCGTCCGGCACGCCCCCGCCCTTTCCGCCTGACATGACCCGACTGCGCAAGATCATCCACGTCGACATGGACGCGTTCTACGCGTCGGTGGAGCAGCGCGACGATCCGTCACTGCGCGGCAAGCCGGTGGTTGTGGCATGGCGTGGCGCGCGTTCGGTGGTGTGCGCGGCCTCGTACGAGGCACGCGTGTTCGGCGTGCGTTCGGCGATGCCCGCCGTGCGTGCCGAGCGCCTGTGCCCGGATGCGATCTTCGTGCCGCCGGACTTCGCACGTTACAAGGCGGTGTCACAGCAGGTGCGCGCGATCTTCCTGCGGCATACCGACCTGGTCGAGCCGTTGTCGCTGGACGAGGCCTACCTCGATGTGACCGAGCCGAAGAGCGGCATCGAACTGGCCACCGACATCGCCCGCACCATCCGCGCGCAGATCCGCGAGGAAACGAACCTGACTGCTTCAGCTGGCATCGCGCCAAACAAGTTCCTGGCCAAGATCGCCTCGGACTGGCGCAAACCTGATGGCCAGTTCGTGATCCCCCCGCAGCGGGTGGACGCGTTCCTGCAGCCGTTGCTAGTGAACCGGGTGCCCGGCGTCGGCAAGGTGATGGAAGGAAAACTTGCCGCGCGCGGCATCGTCACCTGCGGCGATCTGCGGCAGTGGGCGTTGATCGACCTGGAAGAAGCATTCGGCAGCTTCGGCCGCAGCCTGTACAACCGTGCACGCGGCATCGACGAGCGGCCGGTGGAACCGGACCAGCAGGTGCAGTCGATTTCCTCGGAGGACACCTTCGCCGAAGACCTGCCGCTGGAAGACCTGGGCGAAGCGATCGTGCAGCTGGCGGAGAAGACCTGGAAGGCCACGCGCAAGACCGAACGCGTCGGCCACACCGTGGTGCTGAAACTGAAGACCGCGCAGTTCCGCATCCTCACCCGCAGCTTCACCCCGGAGCGCCCACCGGAATCGATGGAAGAACTGCGCGACATCGCACTGGCCCTGCGCGCCCGCGTCGACCTGCCGGCGGAGACCCGTTACCGTTTGGTCGGCGTCGGGCTCGGCGGCTTCCGCGAGAAGGAGCCGGTGGTGCAGGGGGAGTTGTTCGAGCACGACATGAACAATCCCACAGATACCTAATCATCAAGCAGTGGAGTCAGAGCCCGTTGCGCAGCAACGGGATCCGACCCCGTGCCGACCAACGGTCGGCACCCACCATCAGCAGCAGGTTCCGACGGATAGCGGGAAACTGTCGAAGGCGGGGTGGGTCCGGTTGCGGGGGCGTGAGCCGCATGGATGCGGCGACCGAGCTTACATGGACGTACTTGCAGCGCCCCCCGCAACCGGACCCACCCCGCCAACCCTCAGGAGACCAGCTTTTGCTGTTGCTTCGGCTGTTGCCGTTGCATTGAGCAGGTGCAGGGCGCAGCCCTGCAAAAGAAAACTTCCTACCTCATGGCCACTGCATCTCGCCCTTGGCCACCTTCGCACTCAGCTCCAGCGATGCGACGCCATCCAGCTTCGGGTAGCGCGACTGCATTGCTTTCACCAGTGCCGCACTGTCCTTGGCCTTGGCCGCCTCGGCATCGAACGCGCGGATGTAATCTGCGGTGAAGCGCAGCGCACTCGAATCCAGTGCGGCACCCGGTGCGTAATGCCCCGGTACCACTACTTTCGGCTTCAACGCCTGCAACCGCTGCAGGGTCTGCAGCCAGTCGGTGTGCGACTTCGGCGTCTGCGTGTCGGCCATCCACACGTGCTCACCGGCCACCACCGGAATGCCACCGACGATCGCACGCAGCGACGGCACCCACAGCACCGTGCGGTCCTGGGTCGGTCCGTCCAGGCCGATCAGCGGCAGGCGCTGGCCTTCCAGCTGCAGGGCATCGCCATCCAGCACCTGCGGCACCACGATGCGGGCCGGCACGTCGGCACCCATCTTCGGGCCCCAGTAGGCCAGCTTGCCGGCCTGTGTCTGCTGGATGTGGGCAACGGTCTGCGCGGTAGCGACGATGCGCGCCTTCGGGAACGCATCCTGCAGCGTGGCCAGGCCGAAGTAGTAGTCCGGATCGCCGTGGCTGATGTAGATCGTGGTCAGCTGCTTGCCGCTGGCGCGGATCAGCTCGACCAGCTTGCGCGCGTCGCTGGCACCGAACTGCGCATTGACCAGGATCGCGTCGTGGCGGCCTTCGATCAGCACCGAGGACACCGAGAACATTGCCTGCGGGCCGGGATGGAAGGTCTGCAGGTGCAGCTGGGATTTCGTTGCCGTGGCCGGCACCGGGGTGGCCGATGCGGCCATCAGCGGCGCACTGGTGAAGCTGGCGGCCAGGGCGAGGCGAAGCAGCAGGGCAGCGGTACGCATGGGAATTCCTTGTGTAGAGCCGGGCCAACGCCCGGCTGCATGTTCGCGTAGAGCCGAGCGCGGGCTTGGCTCTACATGGGACGTGCGTGGATCAATACGCTGCAGTGATGATCTGCTTCGGGTACTGGTGCGCTTCCAGCTCGGCGACGAACGCCGCGCCATAGTCGGCGTAGCTGATGCGGCTGTGGCCGCTGGCATCGGCAAGGAAGGCCTTGGGCTGCACGCGGTACTGGCCGCGCTCTTCCCCCGGGCCGATTTCTGCGGCCGGCGAGAAGAAGGTCCAGTCCAGGTCGTCCACTGCCTGCAGGCGGTTGAACGCCTCGCGATGGGCCAGCGCGTACGGCTTGTAGGCCTCCGGGAAGTCGGGGGTATCGACCAGCTGCACGCCGGGCGCGACTTCCAGGCTGCCGGCACCACCGACCACCACCAGGCGCGGTATACCGGCCTTGCGTGCGGCGGCGGCCAGCTGCGCGGCGACCTCGCCCACACGGCCGATGTCATCGCCGGGGCGCGGGCCGTAGGCACTGGCCAGCACGTCGTGGCCGGCAATGGCGGCGACCAGCGCATCCAGGTCGTCCAGCGAGGCGACCACCGGATGCGCACCGGCCAGTTCAGCCGGAAGGTCCTGCGCGCTGCGCACGATGACAGTGAGTTTGTGGCCGCGGGCCAGCGCGTGGCGGGCGATCTGGCGGCCGATGTTGCCGGTGGAACCAACGAGGGCGATTTTCATGGCAGGACTCCGTGGGGCGGTGTGGGGTGGGAATGGGGCCACTCTAGGCTGCTGCAGTTGATCGAAAAACAGCGTATAACGCGCTTGTTTGTTGCATGAATCGAGCATATGGACCGACTGACCGCCATGACCGTGTTCGTCGAGGTCGCCGAGCGCGGCAGCCTCACCGCCGCTGCCGAGGTGCTGGACATGTCGCGGGCGATGGTCACCCGCTACCTGGCCGAGGTTGAAGGGTGGCTGGGTGCGCGCCTGCTGCACCGGACCACGCGCCGGATCAGCCTGACCGGCCCCGGCGAGGCGGCGCTGGCGCGCTTCCGGCAGATGTTGGCGATCGGCGAAGAACTGCAGGGCGAGCTGGCCAGTGATGATCCCGAGCCGCACGGCACGCTGCGGGTGACCGCCAGCGTCTCATTCGGGCAGAGTCACCTGGCACGGGCCGTGGCCGGCTTCGTTGCGCGCCATCCGGCGGCACGCATCGAGCTGCTGCTGGTCGACCGCACGGTGAACCTGGTGGAAGAGCGGGTGGACCTGGCCGTGCGCATCGCGCGCCAGATCGACCCCAGCCTGATCGCACGGCGCCTGGCCACCTGCCGCTCGGTGTTGTGCGCGACGCCGTCCTACCTGCAGGTGCGTGGCACGCCGACCGCCCCCGAGCACCTGGCCGCACACAACTGCCTGACCCACCATTACGTCGGTAAAAGCCTGTGGCAGCTGCACCGCGATGGACGTTCGCTGTCGGTGGCGGTGGGCGGCAACATCAGCGCGAACGAGGCCTCGCTGCTGCTGGAGGCGGTGCGGGCCGGTGCCGGTATCGCCATGCTGCCGACCTACCAGGTGGCGCCGCTGCTGCGCAGTGGCGAGCTGATCGAACTGCTGCCCGAATTCAGCCTGGACGAACTCGGCATTCATGCCGTGTACGCGTCACGGCGCCAGCAGCCCGCTATCATGCGGCGATTCCTGGATTTCCTGGGCGAGTGTTTCGCCAGCCCGGCCTTCCAGGATCTGGATTGGCGCCCACCGGGCAAGGAGAACACATGAACCATGGACAGGCCTTGATCGACCACAACCGTGCTGCCTGGGACCGCCAGGCCAGCGAAGTGCGCGAATGGTCGCGCCCGGTGGAAAGTTCAACGATTGCCGCCGCGCGCGAAGGCCGCTGGCAGGTGCACCTGACGCCCCGCGCGCTGCCGCTGGACTGGATGGGTGATGTGCGCGGCCGTCGCATCCTGTGCCTGGCCTCGGGCGGTGGCCAGCAGGCACCGGTGCTGGCCGCTGCGGGCGCTGACGTCACCGTGTTCGACCTGTCCGACGGGCAGCTGGAACAGGACCGCAGGGTCGCTGCGCGCGATGGCCTGCAGCTGCGCACCGTGCAGGGTGACATGCGCGATCTGCACGTGTTCGCCAACGACAGTTTCGACGTGGTGTTCCACCCGATCTCGAACCTGTACGTGCCTGACGTGCGCCCGGTGTGGACCGAATGCCGCCGTGTGCTGGCACGCGATGGCATGCTGATGGCCAGCTTCTACAACCCGGTGCTGTTCGTCGGTGCGCGCGATCCGCAGCTGGATGCACAGGGCCTGATCCGGCCGCAGTACGCCATTCCCTATTCGGACCTGGAAGACCTGCCGCCGGCCGAGCGCGAGGCGAAGCTGGCACGGGGCGACGCACTGACCTTCGGCCACAGCCTGACCGAACTGATCGGTAGCCAGCTGGATGCCGGCTTCATCATCGATCGCTTCATGGAGGACTGGCAGCCGCAGCCGCGTTTCCTGATCGACCGTTACCTGCCCACGTTCCTGGCTACCCGCGCGCGCCGGATCGGCTGAGGCGGATCGGTGCAAAAACCAGCGGCGTACAATGGGCGGCCCCACGTCATGCAGGTGCCGTCCCTTGTCGTATCCGTATCCACTGGTCGTGTTCGACCTTGATGGCACGCTGGTCGACAGCGCAGCTGATATCGCCGAAGCGCTGAACCGCACGCTGGAGGACATCGGTGTGGCACGCGTACCGGAAGCCACGGTGCTGGGCTGGATCGGCGACGGTGTGCGCCGCCTGGTCGAACAGGCCGTGCATGCCACCGGCCGCGAAGTCGACCTGGCCGAGGTCATGCCGGTCTTCATGGTGCACTACCGCGAATGCCTGCTGCGCAGCCCGCGCCTGTTCGATGGCGTGGGTGAAGCGCTGGCGCAACTGCGTGCACGCAACGTGCCGCTGGCCATCTGCACCAACAAGCCCGAAGCGCTGGTGCCACCGCTGCTGCAGCACCTGGGCATCGGTGATGCGTTCGCGCTGATACTGGGCGGCGATTCGCTGCCGCAGCGCAAGCCCAGTGGCGAACCGCTGCGGCACATCGCTGCGCACTTCGGGCTGCCGGTGGATGCCTGCCTGATGGTGGGTGATTCGTTGACCGACTACCGCGCCGCCGAAGATGCAGGCATGCCGATCGCGCTGGTGCGTTACGGCTACCCGCGCGGCCTGGACATGGCCACCGCGCATGCCGTGGCGGTGATCGACGATCTGCGTGAATTGCCGGGGTTGGCCGCCGGCGTCCCGGTGTAGAGCCGAGCCCATGCTCGGCTGCTTTGCTGCCTGAGCCGAGCATGGGCTCGGCTCTACAGAAAAAGCGCCGGGAATGCCCGGCGCGTTTCCTCATTTCGGCTGGTAACGCACGCTCAACTGGTACTCACGGCCCGGCTGGTTGAACCACGCCACCGTCTCATACCTGCGGTCGAAAACGTTGGCGGCACGCGCCAGCAGCGACCACTCCGGTGTCAGCGCGTACTCGGTGCGCAGGTCCAGCGTGCCGTAGCCGCCAACCTTCACCGAGTTGCTGGCGTTGTCAAAGCGCTTGCCCGCGCCCTGTACGGTCAGGCCGGCGCGGAAATCGCCGAAGCGACGGTCGATGTCCAGGCGCGCGGTCTGCTGGGCACGGCGCGGCAGCCAGTTGTCAAACTGGGTGCTGCCGTGGGTGCGGTTGCGCGGGTCGGTGTAGCTCAGCTGCGCGTTGATGTCGAAGCCGGCCAGCAGCACGCCACCGGTCAGCTCGGCACCACGGATGCGCGCCTTCTCCACCTGCTGCATTTTCATCGTGGACGCATCGTAGGTGATCAGGTCATCGATGCGGGTTTCGTACACATCCATGCCCCAGTGCCAGCCCTGGCCCTGCTGCGAAACGCCGAGGTTGGCGCTCTTGGACTTCTCCGGATTCAACGTCGGCACGCCGCTCCACGGGTCGTACAGGTCGCTGAAGGTCGGTGCCTTGAACGCGGTGCCGTAGCTGGCGTTGAGGCGCAGGCCGTGGCCCAGTTCCATCGCCCAGCCAACGCTGCCGGTGGCGTGGTTGCCGAACTGCTGGTTGTCGTCGTTGCGGGCGCTGGCCTGCAGTTGGTGGCGGCCGAAGCGGCCCTGGTACTGCACGAACACGCCGGTGTTGCGGCGGCTGTCGACGAGATACCCGGCGCTGCTGCCGTCCAGATTGTCTTCGCTCCAGTCCACGCCGGCACTCAGCAGCTGGCCCTCGGCCACACCGAAGTCACCCTGCAGCGAGGCGCTGTCACGATGAGTCTGCGCGCTGCCAAACACCCCCGGTGCGCCGAAGTTGTCGGACTCATTGTCGCTGCGGCCGACGTTGGCGGTGAACGCCAGGCGCTCCGACGGGGTGTAGCGCACCTTGCCGGCCAGCACCTGCTGGCGGGTCTCGGAGTAGTTGTAGTAGCCGTCGTAATGGTTCTTGCCATCGGCGCGCAGTGCGCTGCCTTCCACGTTCCACTGGTCGTTGAAGCTGTAACCGCCGCGCAGGCTCTTGGACAGGTTGCGGTAGCCGTCGCGGTCGTGCTCGTCGGCAAAGCAGCCCGCGGTGAACACCGAGGAAGAACCGCGGCAGGCATCGATGCCGTCGGAATGCTGGTAGGCGATGTCGGCACCGAACCAGCCGCGCTCGGTGCCGCCACCAATGCCGCCGCTGGCTTCGCGCAGCCCGTTGCTGCCGCCACCGAGCTGGAAGTGCGGAGCGAAATCGCCCTGGTTGCGACGGGTGAAGATCTGGATCACGCCACCGATGGCGTCGGCACCGTACAGACTGGACTGCGGGCCGCGAACGATTTCGACGCGCTCGATCTGCGCCAGCGGCAGGTCCTGGTACATGGCCAGGCCGAGGTCGGCACTGTTGATGCGCACGCCGTCGACCAGCACCACGGTGTGGCCCGAGTTGGTGCCGCGCAGGAACAGCGAGCTCTGCTTGCCGAGGCCGCCGGCATTGGTCAGGTTGATGCCGGCGCGGCCGCGCAGCAGCTCCTGCAGCGAGGTGGCCTGGCTGGATTCGATCTGCGCGCGGTCGATCACCTGCGCCGGCGCGATACTGTCCTGCAGCGCGATCGGGGTGCGGGTGGCGGTGACCAGGATCTGGTCGAGCGCAGTGGTGTCATCGGCGGCCTGGGCCAGCGCGGGCAGGGTGGCCAGCACGGCCAGGGACAGCATTCGGGACTGCAGCTTCATGGGGGACTCCAGGTGCCACGCACGCCCGCGTGGCGAAGGGGAGGAGCCGCGAAGGCAGGCATGCGCCGACGCCGCAGCGCAGGCTGCGGTCATCCAGCGCCATGCCCACCGCATCGCGACCTGAGGCTTCCGGGCCGGTCTCCGGGCTTGCCGCCGGGTGGCCTGGGGCCACCGTCCAGGCGCCTTCCCATGCCTGCGGCACAGTGGCGGTGTTGCCTGGAACTGACGTGCTTACCGTTGCGGGGGCAGCGCCGGCCTGGCGTGGAATCACGCGTCACCGGCTTCCCGTTTCAACCTGCCGGCCACGGCCGCAGGTCACCTGGAAGTGCGCGCAGTCTACGGCATCGCAGGCGGCCCGTAGCGCCGCGCGTGCTCGACTGCCTTTGCCGTGCCTTTAGAATGGCCCCTTGATCCCGTGGTGCCGTTGCCGATGTCCGCCTGTTTTCCGCTGTTCCCGCGTCGCCTGTACAGGACGCGCGCATGATCCTCGACCTGGTCCGCCATGCCGGCAACGGTCGCGATGAGTTCCTCGATGGCCGCAACGATCCGCCGCAGCTGGCCCGCCTGCCGCAGGAACTGGTCGACGCCTACGCCGCGCAGCCCTGGGAGCGGGTGATCAGTTCGCCACGGCTGCGCTCGCTGCACACGGCGATGGCCCTGGCCACCCCGCGTGGGCTGGACGTGGAAGCGGACGAGGAATGGGAAGAGCTGGATTTCGGCGATTGGGACGGGCAGTCGCTGTTCGACCTGCCGGAGGATGCACTGGCGGCCTTCCACGCCGATCCGCATGCATTCCCGCCGCCCAACGGCGAAAGCTGGGGCCACTTTGAACGGCGCATCGCGCGCGCGCTCGATCGCCTGCTCGATGAGGACGATCCGGTGCCGACGCTGGTGGTCAGCCATGGTGGCCCGCTGCGCATGGTGCTGTCGCAGGTCTGCGGCCTGCCAATGTCGTTGTGCTGGGCCCTGCGCATCGACCACGGCACGCGCCTGCGGGTGTGGCTGGAACGCGGTGAGGTCGGGCTGGTGGGCGAGCTGCTGGAGCTGCAGCAGCCCTGATCTGCTCTTGTAGAGCCGAGCCATGCTCGGCTGCACTTCGATCAGAAAAGCCAGCCGAGCGTGGGCTCGGCGCTACAGAAGGGCGCGGCTCAATCCTCGTCCGCGCCCTCGGCAACGCTGTCTTCAGCGTCATCGTCGGCATCGAAGCGCTGCTCATGTACCGGGCCCGACGCCGGGCCGGCCGCCTTCAGCGGATGCGCGGCGATGCGTGCTTCGTAATCCTGCACCAGCGCATCGCGCTGCGGCTCGCTCAGTTCCTGCCAGTGGCAGTCCAGCAGCGCGCCTTCCAGGGAATACAGCAGGTTCAGGCTGGGCTTGAAGCCCGCGCGCTTGACCTTGACGAAGGCGCCCACGGCACCGATCGCAACCAGGTCTTCGCGGCTGCGCAGGCCGACCTGGCGCAGCCACGCCGCACTTTTCGGGCCGATGTTGCGCAGCTTCGGTGCGCTCATCCCAGCGCCTCGACGAACACGCGGGCGATGGCTTCCAGGCCGGCCTGGTCGTCGGCATCGAAGCGTCCGACCTTCGGGCTGTCGATATCGAACACGCCGATCAGTTCATCACCGCGCAGCAGCGGCACCACCAGCTCCGAACGCGAGGCAGAATCGCAGGCGATGTGGCCGGGGAAGGCATCGACGTCGTCCACGCGCTGGGTCACGCGCTGGCTGGCGGCGGCACCACACACGCCCTTGTCCAGCGGAATGCGCACGCAGGCCGGCAGGCCCTGGAACGGGCCGACCACCAGCTCCTTGCCGTCGTACAGGTAGAAGCCCACCCAGTTCAGGTCGGGCAGGGCGTGGTAGACCAGTGCCGAGAGGTTGGCCGCGTTGGCGATGCGGTCGGACTCGGCGTAGACCAGGCCACGGGCCTGTTCCAGCAGCTGGGCGTATTGTTCCGGCTTGCTGCCGGTGAGCGAGGCATTGGCGAACATGCCTGCAGTCTAGCAAGTGCACCGGGCCGGCGATAATGCACGCACTGTTGCCCTGTTGGAGCCCATCGATGCCGTTGCCCGCTACGCTGCCGCCCGCCCTGTTCGTTACCGGCACCGACACCGAAATCGGCAAGACCGCGGCCAGCACCGCGCTGCTGCATGCACTGCGCCAGCGTGGCCTGCGCGCGGTGGGCATGAAGCCCGTGGCCAGCGGCAGCGAGGATCTGGGGCAGGGCCTGCGCAACGAGGACGCGCTGGCGCTGCAGGCGGCCAGCTGGCCGGTGCCGGACTATGCCGACCTGAATCCCTATGCGCTGCGGCAGCCGCTGGCACCGGAGCTGGCCGCTGCCGAGGACGGCGTGCAGGTGGCGCTGGCGCCGATCGTGGCCGCGTTCGAGCGTCTGCGCGCGCAGGCCGATGTGGTGGTGGTGGAGGGTATTGGCGGTTGGCTGGCGCCGGTCTCGGCCACGCTGGATCAGCTCGACCTGGTGCGCGCGCTGAAGTTGCCGGTGCTGCTGGTGGTGGGCATGCGGCTGGGCTGCGTCAACCACGCGCGATTGACCGCGCAGTCGCTGCAGGCCAGCGGCGTGGAGTGCCTGGGCTGGATCGGCAACCACATCGACCCGGCGATGCAGCGGCAGGATGAAAACTTCGCCACGCTGCGGCAGCGCCTGCCGATGCCGTGCTGGGGGCGGCTGCCGCATCTTCCGGGGGCGGATGGCCAGATCCTGAGCACGCACCTGCTCGATTGACCTGCTTCCTGTAGAGCCGAGCCCATGCTTGGCTCAGCGGGGACCATTGGCGAAGGGCAGCCGAGCGTAGGCTCGGCTCTACAGGAGCTGGCGCGCCGCCAGCTCCCGCGCAATCGCACCCAGCCGCTCCACCGCGCCGATGAAGCGCGCATCCAGCGTCTGGCAGCACGACAGCCGCAGGCAATGCCGGTAGCGCGCGCCGCGCGAATACACCTGGCCGGGCATGAACACGATATCCTCCTGCAGTGCACGCTCGAACAGCTCGCGCGTATCCACGCCCGGCAGTTCCAGCCACAGCAGGAATCCGCCCTGTGGTTCGGTGGCGCGGGTACCGGGCGGGAAATGTTCGGCCACCAGCTGGCGCAGCCGCCCCACCTGTTCGCGATACAGACGACGCATGCGATGCAGGTGGTGCTCGTAGCTGCCCGCTTCCAGATAGGCCGCCACCGCGTCGCCAAGCAGCTGCGGCTCGCCACCGGTGGACTGGAATTTCAGCAGCGCGATGCGCTCGGCGAAGCGGCCGCCATCCAGCCAGCCGATGCGGTAATCCGGCGCCAGCGTCTTGGAGAAACCGCCGACCACCATCACCCAGCCGTCGCGATCAAAGGCCTTCAGCAAGGGCGCCGGCGGTTCGCAGAACTGCAGTTCGGCGTAAACCGCATCCTCGATCAGCGGCAGTTGCCGCGCGTTGACCAGTTCTGCCAGGCGTTGCTTGGCCACTGTCGGCATGGTGCAGCCCAGCGGGTTGTGCACGGTCGGCATCACCACCAGTGCGGCCAGCGGCGTGTGCTCGAGCAGCGCATCCAGCGCATCCACGTCGAGCCCGTGCTGCGGGTGGGTGGGCAGTTCGATGGCCTGCAGGCCCAGGTTGGCCAACAACGGGTAGAGGTTGAAGTAGGACGGCGCCTCGATGCCCACCGCATCACCTGGCTGGGTGACTGCACGCAACGCCAGCTGCAGCGCTTCCATTGCACCGTGGGTCAGCAGCAGGCGCTCGGCGTGGGTGTGCAGGCCCATGCGCGGACCACGGCGCACGATCTGCGCCAGCAGCCGCGGCGAACCATTCGGGCGCGCGTAGGTCTCCACCGTCTGCTGGCCATGGCGCAGTACCTGCGCGGTGTGCCTGGCCAACTGCGCGCCGGGGTAGAACTGGCGACCGCGCGGGCCGGCGAAGGCCAGGTCGATCACGCCCGGGCGGCGCTGTGCTTCCAGCACGCGGGCCATCAGTACCTGCTGCAGTGGTGCAGTGGGCGCGGACGGGGTATCGCGCAGCGAACGCTCCGGCACCGACAGTCGCGGCGCCACCTCGAAACCGGCCTTGGGTCGCGGAATCACCAGGCCGGCATCTTCCAGCTGGCGATAGGCGGCAATCACCGTGTTCAGGCTGAGCCTGCGCTGCAGGGCCATCTGCCGCAGCGAGGGCAGGCGGCTGCCTACTGGAAGCCGGCCGCCGTGGATGGCCTCGGCCAGTTCGTCGGACAGCCGTTGGTAGCGGGGGGGGATCATCGCGCTCTGGTCATCTGTATCCATCGAATTTCCCGCCATCTGGTGCTGTACCCATGATGATGGCGAGACTAGCATGTCGTTGTCGGCCGGGCCTGATCGGGGCGCGGCCGATACTTCCCAAGCGCACGGCTGGATGGCCGTGCGTCTTTTTTTTTGTGTGTAGAGCCGAGCCCATGCTCGGCTGTACCTCCGCCAACGGCAGCCGAGCATGGGCTCGGCTCTACAGAAGAGCAGCGCCGAGCATCGATCAGCCCTAGGGGAAATGCCGTCAGCGCATCGGCACCAGCGCCGCATCGCGCCGGTACAACGCCGGGAACTGCTTGCCCAGCGCGGCCAGCTTCGGTGCGTCGTAGTAGCGGACGTAGGCCGCCTGCGGGTAGTTCGTCATGTAGTTCTGGTGGTAGCTCTCGGCCGGGTAGAAGTGCTGGCCGCTGACCAGCTGGGTGACGATCGGCGCGCGGTAGCTGCCGGTCTGGCCGAGCTGGGCAATGTAGGCGCGGCTGGCAGCCTGCTGGCGTGCGTCGTCAGTGAAAATCGCCGATCGGTACTGGCTGCCGTGGTCCGGCCCCTGGCGGTTGAGCTGGGTCGGGTCGTGCACTACCGAGAAGAACACCTGCATCAGCTGCCCGTAGCTGACCTGGCGCGGGTCGTAGTCGATTTTCACCGCTTCTGCGTGACCGGTACGTCCGCTACTGACGCGCTCGTAGCGTGCATCGGCGCCGCTGCCACCGATGTAGCCGGACACCGCATTGCTCACGCCTTTGACGTGCTGGAACACACCCTGCACGCCCCAGAAGCAACCACCGGCGAACACCACGCTGGCGTGGGTGGCGTCAGCGCGGAACGCGGCGTCGCCCGTGGGTGCCGGTAGTGCCTGGGTCTGCGCGCTGGCTTCGAGCGGTGCCGCGATGGCGCCGTGGTCAACGAGTAGCACACCGGCGATCAATGCCGTGGCCACCAGACCTGCAACACCGGCGGCGATGCCCTGTTCAAAGGAGAGTTTCATCGTGTCCTCCCGGTTCAACCGAAGGTGAAGGCATAGGCCTGCACGCCCGCGTCGAGGAACTCGATCTCGAAGCGGTGCGGACCGACCGTGCCGCGTTGGCGCACCAGCTGGTACAGGCGGTGCTCGTTGACCACACCGCTGCCATCGGCACCGACATCGCTGCCGGCATCGGCAGCCGGCAGCGGCTTGCCGTCCAACAACACGCGGAAGCGCACCGGCTTTCCTTCCTGGGTCGGCGCCAGCACCAGGTGCAGGTCGCGCGCATGGAACTGGAAGGCGATGCGGCCACCGGCCTGCTGCAACTGCGCAGCCTCGTCGGTGACGGTCCAGCGCCCCGACAGTCCCCACTGGTTCAACGCCAGGGTGGCCGGCAAGGTGTAGTCGAATGCCGCATCGTTGCGCTGCCCGCCGGGCGAGGCGAACTGCTCGGCGCGGGCGTGGCCCAGATAGGTTTCCGGTGAGCGCAGATTGCCCATGTCGGCCTGCGCGGCCACGCCCTTCAGGTCGGCGGCAGCGGGATCGGCCGGTGGTGGCAGATTCGTCTGTCCGGCTTCGGTCAGCAGTCGACGGATCATCTGTTCCGAGCGCGCGTAGTTGCCTTCGCCGAACTGGTGGCCGCGGATGTTGCCCTGCGCGTCGACGAAGTACTGCGCCGGCCAGTAGCGGTTGTTGAACGCACGCCAGATCGTGTACTGGTTGTCGAGCGCTACCGGGTACTCGACCTTGAGTTGCTGCACGGCCTTCATCACATTGCGCGGGTCACGTTCGAAGGCGAACTCCGGCGTGTGCACGCCGACCACCACCAGGCCGTGGTCACGGTAGCGGCGTTCCCATTCGTGCACGAACGGCATCGCGCGCAGGCAGTTGATGCAGGAGTACGTCCAGAAATCGACCAGTACCACCTTGCCGCGCAGCTGCTGGGCCGTCAGCGGTGGGCTGTTGAGCCAGCCGGTGGCGCCGTCCAGCGCGGGCAGGGTGCCTTCCACCGGCAGCGGTGCATCGGCTGCGGCGTTGGCACCGGCCATCATCATCATCGGCGGTGCCGCCGGCTGCGCGCCGGGTACCGCATCCAGCAGGCCCTGCTCGATGCGTGCGGTGCTGACCGTCGAAAGACGGGTGAGCAGGCCGGTATCCCAGCCCATGCCGATCGCCACCACCGCCAGCAGCGCGGCTACGCCCAGCACCTTGCGTAGTGCGTCGCCGAGGCCAAGCCGCGCCTGCAGCGCACGGAACACACGACCGCCCACCCACACCGCCAGTGCCAGCGCGGTGATCGCGCCCAGCGCATACGCCAGCAGCAGGGTGCTGGTGCCGACGCTGGCACCGTGCAGGGCGGCGCCGGTCAGCACCAGACCGAGGATCGGTCCGGCGCACGGTGCCCACAGCAGGCCAGTGGCGATGCCGATCAGCAGCGAGGTCCACGCGCCGCCACGCCCGGCGGCATCGGCCGCATCGGCGCGCGCGCTCAGCCGTGCGCCCACCCGCTGGAACGGTGCCAGCAGATGGTCGGCCAGTCGTGGCCACAGCAGGGCGACTGCGAACAACGCCATCAGCAGCAGGGCGATCCAGCGTCCAACCTGGTTGGCCTGCGCCACCCATTGGCTGCCCACGGCGGCGAGGCTGGCGACCACGGTGAAGGTCAGTGCCATGCCCAGCAGCAACGGCAGCGTGCTGCGCAGGAACGGGCGGTCGGCACGCGCGAACACGAACGGCAGCACCGGCAGGATGCAGGGGCTGAGCAGGGTCAGCGCGCCCCCGAGGTAGGCAAGCAGCAACAGCAGCATCGTCAGGCTCCGGAAGCAGGGGAAGAACCGACCGGCACCCGCCAGCCGTCGGCGGTGCCATCCGTGGCGCCGGGAACGAACACCATCGCCGCACCGTTCATGCAGTAGCGCAGCCCGGTCGGGCGCGGACCATCGTTGAACACATGGCCGAGGTGGCCGCCACAGCGGCGGCAGTGCACCTCCACCCGCAGCATCCCGAAGGTGACGTCCCGGTCTTCGCCGATGGCGTTGTGCAGCGGCGCCCAGAAGCTGGGCCAGCCGGTGCCGCTCTCGAACTTGGTGGACGAGGAGAACAGCGGCAGCGCACAACCGGCGCAGGCGAAGGTGCCCTGGCGGTGTTCCTTGTTGAGCGGGCTGCTGTAGGGGCGCTCGGTGGCCTGCTGGCGCAGTACGGCGTACTGCGCCGGGGTCAGCTGCCGGCGCCACTGTGCATCGCTGTGCATGACCTCGAACTGTCGCGACGGGCGCGCTTCGGCGGCCGCCGGGGCGGCGCGGCTGCAGGCCCCCAGGCCGAACAGGCCGGCGGCGGTGGCAACACCGCCCAGGCCCAGCAGATGGCGGCGGGACAGGGACATGGCGTACTCCGGGAAGGGGCGACGGGGCCATGCTGCGCCCGCCCGGGTCAACGAATCCTCACGCAGGATTCAATTTTTCGTGAGGTATCGGCGGCCGTCCCGCGCCACAATGCAGCCAGCCTCCCCACTGGCCCCGAGCTGCCGATGTCGACCAAACGCGTGCTGATCGTTGAAGACGATGCCCACATCGCCGACCTGCTGCGCATGCATCTGGGCGATGAGGGTTACGACGTCGCCCATGCCGCCAGTGGCGATGCCGGCCTGCGCCTGCTTGAGCAGGATGGTCCGTGGGATGCGCTGGTGCTGGACGTGATGCTGCCCGGCGTGGACGGCCTGCAGGTCTGCCAGCGTGCACGCGCGATGGCGCGCTATGTGCCGATCATCATCATCAGCGCGCGCGGCAGCGAAACGCAGCGCATCGTTGGCCTGGAACTGGGCGCGGACGACTACCTGGCCAAGCCCTTCTCGATGCCGGAACTGGTGGCACGGGTGCGCGCATTGCTGCGCCGCGCCGAGGCGATGGCGCAGAGCGCACGCATCGATGCCGGCGCGATCGAGCTGGGTGGGCTGCAGCTGGACCCGGTTGCACGCACCGCCTCGGTGGACGGCAACGCGCTGGAGCTGACCCCGCGCGAGTTCGACCTGCTGCTGTTCTTCGCCCGCCATCCAGACCAGGTGTTCGCACGCATGGAACTGCTCAACCAGGTCTGGGGCTACCAGCACGATGGCTACGAACACACGGTCAATACCCACATCAACCGACTGCGCAGCAAGATCGAGCCCGATCCGGCGAATCCGCGGCGGCTGCTGACGGTGTGGGGGCGCGGCTACAAGCTGGTCGACCCGGCCGGGGCGGCGGCATGATCAAGCCGAACCTGTGGCAGAAGCTGGCAGCGGTGATCGCCGCGCTGATGCTGATGTGCTGCATGGCGCTGCTGGCACTGCAGATGCGTGCCAACACCCGCCACGAGCAGGAGGTGGTGCAGCGGCTGTCGCTGGGCCTGGCCGAGCACATCGCCCAGCGCAGCGAGCTGATGGATACCAGCGGCATGCGCGACGCCGCGGTGCGCGCGCTGTTCGGCCAGTTGATGGCGGTCAACCCCAGCGTCGAGGTCTACCTGCTGGACGACCAGGGCCGCATCCTCGGCCACGATGCGCCCAGTGGGCACCTGGTGCGCAACCGGGTGGACGTGGCGCCACTGCGCCGCCTGCTGGCCGGTGCGCCGTTGCCGATCCTGGGCGATGACCCGCGCAGTGCGGATGGGCGCAAGGTGTTCAGTGCAGCACCGCTGATCGTGCAGGGCCGGCAGGCCGGCTATGTGTACGTGGTGCTGGTCGGCGAGCACCGGCAGATGCTGGCCGACGATCTTGCCGCCGGCAGCCAGTGGAACACCACCTGGTGGTCGGTGGTGCTGGTCGGCAGCCTGGGCCTGCTGGCCGGGCTGGTGGCGTTCTACTGGGTGACCCGCCCGCTGCGACGGCTGACCCGGCGCATCCAGGCGTTCGACATCGACGCACCCACGCCATTGCCGCCGCCGGAGCCGCTGCGCCCCGGCGAGCGCGACGAACTGGTGATCCTGGAGCACGCGCACGCACAGATGGCGCAGCGGCTGGGAGAGCAATGGCAGCAGCTGCGCCAGCAGGACCTGCAGCGCCGCGAGCTGGTCGCCAACATCTCGCACGACCTGCGTACGCCGTTGTCGTCACTGCACGGCTATCTGGAAACGCTGGCATTGAAGGACGCCACGCTGTCGCCGGATGAGCGCCGCCGCTACCTCGGTATCGCGCTGGCGCAGAGTGCCAAGGTTGGCCGGCTGGCACGTGCGCTGTTCGAGCTGGCGCGGCTGGAACATGGCGAAGTGCGCCTGGAGTGGGAAGTGTTCGCGCTGCCGGAACTGCTGCAGGACGTACTGCAGAAGTTCGAGCTGGCCGCGCAGGCGCGCAACCAGCGCCTGCACGCCGGGTTCCCGCCGGGCCTGCCGCTGGTGCGTGCCGATCTGGGCCTGGTCGAGCGGGTGCTGACCAACCTGCTCGACAACGCGTTGCGGCATGCGCCGGAGGGTGGCCGGATCGAGGTGTGCCTGCGCGCGACGCCGGACAGCGTTGAGGTGAGTGTTGCCGACGACGGCCCCGGCGTAGCCCCCGCGCTGCGTGCGCAGCTGTTCCAGGCGCCGGCCGCGCTGGGCGCACGACGCGGTGACAACGGTGGCCTCGGCTTGCTGATCGTGCAGCGCATCGTGCAGCTGCATGGGCGCCGGATCGAGCTGCGCGACAGCGAGCGGGGTGCGCTGTTCGTGTTTGCCTTGCCGCGCGCGGAACCGGCGGTCTAGCAGGTCGTCTCGCTCTCCACGGCACCGCCGCTTTCCAGTGGCAGGTGCAGGCGGATGCAGGCACCGCCCAGTTCGGAGTCGATCACTTCAACGTGGCCGCCATGCTTGTCGGCCACCACCTGCACCAGCGCCAGGCCGAGGCCGAAACCGGGGCTGCCCGGATCCAACCGCACATAGGGTTGCAGCACCTGGCCGCGCAGTTCGAGCGCGATGCCGGGGCCGTCGTCCTCCACCTGCAGGCACAGCCAGCCATCGTTGACGGTGCTGGCGATGCGGATCTGCCGCCGCGCGTAGCGCAGGGCATTGCCGAGCAGGTTGCGCAACGCCAGTTCCAGCATGTGCCGGTTGACGTTGACCAGCCCTGCCGGCGACAGCGCCTGCTGCACGGGCATCGGCAGCGGCGCGAACTGGGCCACCACGCCGCGCACCAGTGCCGCCAGCTGCAGGCGCTGGCGGGTCAGCTGGTGACAGCGACCGAGTGCGGCGTACTCGACGCCGGCGTCGGTGAGGTGCTGCAGCCGATCGACATCGGTGCGCAGGCCGCCCAGCGCATCGCGCTGTATCTCGTCCAGCGCAGTGTCCTCCAGGTCGGCCAGGCCGAAGCGCATCCGTGCCAGCGGCGTGCGGACCTCGTGTGCCACCGCCTGGGCCAGCACGCGCTGGCTTTCCAGCAGCTGCTGCAGCTGCTCGGCCATGTGATTGAAGGCATTGGCCAGCGGCCGCACCAGCGCGGTGCCGGCGCGTGGCGCGCGCGTGTCCAGCTGGCCGTCGCGCATCTGCCGGGCGGCCTGGGCCAGCTGCGAGACGTCGCGCCACAGGCGGTAGACCATCACGTACATCGGCAGCGCCACGGCCACCATCAGGATCAGCAGCAGGATCGCCACGCCGGACACTTCGCTGTCCTGCCACCCCTCATCGGGCAGTGCTTCGTCCAGTGGCCCCAGCATCACGGCATAGTCGCTGTCACCGATCCGCTGCAGGCTGCGCATGTGTTCGAGGTCGATCTGCACCCGGCCGTTGTTGAGCGGCGGTCGCTGGCTGGCCGACAGCTCCTTTTCCGCCTCGGCCAGCGGCACCATCCGCAGGGCATAGGCGAAGTCGGCGTCGAGCCCGCGTGCCAGCGCCGGCCATTGCTCGCGCGGTGTTTCCGCGAAGCGTTGCTGCAGCAGCGCATGGGTGCCACGCATCTCGGCCAGCAGGCTGGCTTCGGTGCGGTCTTCCAGCAGCGCATCCCAGGCCCACAGGCCCAGCACGATCAGCAGCAGGTGGGCGACCAGGAAGCCGATGCCGTAGCGCAGGAAGTGGAAGGCGTGGCCGCGCATCGCCGAAGGCGTGCGCTTCATCCCCATGCCGAGCGGCTGAACAGGTAGCCGCGTCCACGCACGGTCTTGATCCGCTCCGGTTGTTCAGGGTTGTCGCCCAGCTTGCGGCGCAGGCGCGAGATGCGTGCATCGATCGAACGGTCCAGGCCATCAAAGGCGATGCCACGCAGGCCGCGCAGCAGTGCATCGCGGTCCAGGATCTGGCCGGCGTTGCTGGCCAGCAGGAACAGCAGGTCGAACTCGGCCGTGGTCAGCTCCAGCAGGCCGCCCTGCAGGTGCACATTGCGGGTGGACGGGTCGATGTTCAGCTCGCCGAAGCGCAGGCTGCCGTCGCGCGGTTCGACCCGGCGATGGCGGCGCAGGTGCGCACGCAGGCGGGCCAGCAGCACCCGCGGTTCGATGGGTTTGCCGATGTAGTCGTCGGCCCCCAGCTCCAGTCCCAGCACCTGGTCGATGTTATCGGTGCGGGCGGTCAGCACACAGATGATGCCGTCATAGTGGGGCCGGATCTGCCGACACACTTCGAAACCATCCTGGTCGGGCAGGCCGACATCGAGCAGGACCAGGGCCGGCTTCTCGGCCAGGATCCGGGCCACCGCGCGCTCACCACTGCGCTCATGGGCCACCTGGTAGCCATGCCGCTGCAGATAGTCGCTGACCATCGTACCCAGGCGGGCATCGTCTTCGACCAGTACGATATCCAGCATTTTCAAGGCCTCCGTGGGGCATCCGTACCGCCACGGCACGAGCGCGGCGATGCTATCCCAGCCTTCGGGCCACCCGGGTCCAGGGGGCGGGCGCCATTCAGCCGGGGTTGCTGGCGCGCGGGCCGGGCCTCAGGCCTGGCAACAACTTGGCGTCCAGCATAGCTTGTTGCCGTTACAAAACGTTACCTTCGTGATACGTCTGGTGACCATCGCTGACAGCAAAGCGACTGACGCGGGGCAGGTGCGGCGCCGAGCATGGAGTCTCCTCCGCTCCGCGTGCCGTTCCCATGTCGCCCGCCGCCCCCTGCCTGCTGAACCCGTCCCGCCGCTGCCGCTGCGGAGGTGCCCGATGAGCGGCGTGGTCGGCGCCTGGCTGCCTGCCGCCGAGGACGAACAGCTGCTGCAGCAGCTGGCGCCGATGCTGCGCGCCCTGCAGCAGCGCGGCCGGGGCCGCATCGGCTACTGGACCGACGCCGAGGCCGGCCTCGCGCTGGGCCACTGCCGGGCACCCACCGATACGCCGTTGCAGCCGCTGAGCTCGGACTGCGGCCGTTACGTGCTGTGCCTGGACGGCCGGCTGTACAACCGTGGCGACCTGCAGGCGCAGCTGCGCGATCTGCCGCGCAGCTGCAGCGATGCCCGGCTGCTGCTGCAGGCGATCGTTGAATGGGGCGTGGAGCGCGCGCTGTCGCGTGTCGAAGGCGCCTTCGGTTTCAGCGTATGGGACCGTGAGTCGCGCGCGTTGTGGTTGGCGCGTGATCCGGTCGGTGAGCGGCCGCTGTACTACGGCTGGTTCCAGGGCCAGTTCCTGTTCGCCTCGGAAATGAAGGCGCTGCAGGCCTTCGCCGGCTTCGCGCCGAGCATCGACCAGGATGCGCTGAGCCTGCTGCTGCGCCACGACTATGTGCCGGCGCCGCACACCATCTACCGGGGCATCCACAAGCTGGTGGCAGGCGCGATGCTGCGCGTCGATCTGGATGACCACGCTGCCGGCGGTTCCAGCCAGGCGACGGAAGGGGGGACGCGCTACTGGTGTGCACGCGATGCGATGCAGCGTGCGCTGCAGGAGCCCCTGCAGCCGACGCCGAGCCTGGAACAGGCCACCGACCAGCTGGAAGCCGTACTGCAGAAGGCCATTGCCGCACGCATGCATTCGCCATTGGCGTGTGGCGCGTTCCTGTCCGGCGGCACCGACTCGTCGCTGGTGACCGCGATGATGCAGGCCCAATCGACCTTGCCGATCGAGGCGTGGACGGTCGGTTTCGACGATCCCGGCCATGACGAAAGCGATTGGGCCTCGCAGGTCGCGCGCCATCTGGGCGTGCAGCATCATCTGCACCGGATGGATGCGCGGCAGGGCCTGGACCTGCTGCAGCGGCTGCCGCAGGTCTGGTGCGAGCCGTTCGCTGATGCCTCGCAGCTGCCGACCCTGCTGGCCAGTGAACTGCTGGGTGCGCGCAAGCCGGTGGCGCTGACCGGTGACGGCGGCGATGAGCTGTTCTTCGGTCACCCGAGCTATGGCCGCGCGCTGCGCAATGCACGCCTGTGCGGTGGCCTGCCGGACTGGGTGCGCGACCTGGCACGGCGCAGCGGCAACCGCATGAACGTGGAGCGTGGCCGCCTCGGCGGTTGGCGTGCGCTGGTGGCCGAGGTCGCTGCCAACGATGTGGAAGGGCATTACCTGCAGCGGGTCACCCGCTGGCGCCAGCCGGCGCAGGTGGTGCTGGGCGCGCGCGAACCGATCACGATCTTCCAGCAGCAGGACACTGCGCTGCCGGCCGAGGCGCGTATCCAGCTGCTGGATTTCCGCATGGACCTGGCCGAGGGCATTCTCGCCAAGGTCGATCGTGCCGGCATGGCAGCGGGCGTTGAAACGCGTGCGCCGCTGCTGGACATGGAGGTGGTGCGCTTGGCCTGGCGCCTGCCGCAGCATCTGAAGTACCACGACGGCGAGCACAAGCGGATTCTCAAGCACCTGCTGGCACGCTACCTGCCCGAGCCGCTGGTGTACCGCCCCAAGCGCGGTTTCGGTCCGCCGATGGCACGTTGGTTGGCAGGCCCGCTGCGCGATTGGGCGGAGGCGTTGCTGGATCCGCAGCTGCTGCGCAACCAGGGCTGCTTCGATGCGGCGCGCGTGCGCGGTATCTGGGAAGCGTTCCTGCGCGGCGAGCGCAAGTGGCACACGCACCTGTGGAACGTGCTGATGTTCCAGGCGTGGCACCAGCACTGGCACGGTGGTCGCGGGCGCTGAGGTTCCTTTGCGGTGTGTTCTGCGTGGCGTGTGGCGGATTCGTTCTGCGTGGCGCAGGGCGGAGACCCTTGCGTACGAATGTCCTCCGGCGCCGGCCGTTGGCCGTCACCTCCCCCCTTACTTCGTACGCAAGGGCCTCCGCCCTGCGTTCGGAGTTCGTCGGTGCCTCATTGAGAAGTTGCCATGAGCACTGAGCTTTAGCTGCCGTAAGCCGAGCCTCGTCGGGGCGGGCAGGGGCCTGGGCAAAGTAAAGGAGGAGGTGACGGCCAACGGCCGGCGCCGGGGGACATTTGCCCAGGCCCCTGCCCGCCCCGACGGGGCCCATCAGCTCGCAGGAAATCCAGACGAGGAAGCGCTCTTGAATCCAGACAACGGGCAAAAAAAGACCCGGCAGAGGGAGGGATCTGCCGGGTCCGGATTGCGTGGGGGGAGGGACCCACGCAATGAGCGTTGCGTCGCGTCAGTGGTTGTTCGCGTCCGCCGTTGATTCGTTGTAGCCCTGTGCCAGTTCGGACCAGGCCTTGCTGGCCTGCAGGCCGAGCCCGACCATGTCCTGCTGGGCCTGACCCAGCCGCTGCAGGTTGTCCTGCCACAGTTGCGCGCCCTTGGAGAGCGTACCGGCCGCGTCTTCACTGCGGGCCAGTTCGCCCAGCCAACCGCTGGTCGCGGTCAGGTTGCGCTCCATTACCTTCAGCTGCACGCCGAACATGCTTTCCGCGTTCTCCAACGCCAACCGGTTCGCGCGCGTTGCCGCGGCGGCGAGCTGGCGGGTGGCATCACTGAAGCGATCGCTGAAGGCGGCGGCCATGGGGCATCAGGAAGTGGCTTGATGCATTGCAGCATACGCCCTTGATGCCGCATTGCAACAAAAATAACAAAGGCGCCCAAGGCGCCTTTGAAAAACCTTTCAGATCAATGGGTTGATCAGGTCTCGGGGCCGCGGTAGCGGCAGCCCGACGTGCAGGTTTCGTGCACGGTGATCTCGCTCAGCGCTGGCAGGCTGGGCTTGAGCTCGTTCCAGATCCACACCGCCAGGTTCTCGCTGGTCGGATTCTCCAGGCCGGGGATGTCATTGAGATAGTGATGGTCCAGGCGGTCGTAGATCGGCTGGAAGGCCGCCTTCACGTCGCCGAAGTCCATGATCCAGCCGGTCTGCGCACCCGGCTCGCCCTCGACCTTCAGTTCCACCCGGAACGAGTGGCCGTGCAGGCGCGCGCACTTGTGCCCCGGCGGCACGTTGGGGAGGCGGTGCGCCGCCTCGAGCATGAAGACTTTGAAGATTTCCATGGCGCGATTGTACGCCGCAGGTGGCCGGCCATCCTGAGCGGATGTTGGCCTTTCGTGAAGTAACTCTTTCCATCCGGATGAAGAGATGATAGCTTCTCTTATATCCGTATGAAGAGATGTTATTGGCCGGACCCCGGCCAGGCATGGACTACTGCGGAACTTCGTCGTCCTTACCACCTCCCCACATCGTCATGCCCAAGCACACCCTGCTCGTGGCGGCCCTGGCCGTCGCTCTGGCCGCGCCTTTGCCTGCCGCCGCCGAAACCTCCGCCGACGCCAGTGGCGAAGCCAGCACCCTGGCCGCCGTGCGCGTCACCGGCTCCAACATCAAGCGTACCGATACCGAAGCCTCCAACCCGGTGCAGGTGATCGGCCGCCAGCAGCTGGAACAGACCGGCAAGGCCACCGTGGCCGATGTGCTGCGTTCGATCTCGGCCAACACCGGCAACGCCAGCAACGAAACCACCAACAACGGCTGGGCCTCCGGCTCGGCCGGCATCGGCCTGCGCGGCCTGTCGCAGAAGAACACGCTGGTGCTGCTCAACGGCCGCCGCCTGGCCAACTATGGCTTCCCGGCCGGCGGCCTGTCCGACACCTTCGTCGATCTCAACGCGCTGCCGCTGGTGGCCGTCGAGCGCATCGAAGTGCTCAAGGACGGCGCCTCGGCGGTGTACGGCTCCGATGCCGTGGCCGGCGTGGTCAACATCATCACCCGGCAGAACTTCGAAGGCGCCGAGATCGGCGGCAGCTTCGGCGGTGCCGACCAGGGCGGCCTGCACGAGCAGAACCTGAAGTTCGTCGGCGGCCTGGGTGATCTCGACACCGATGGCTACAACATCCTCTTCAGCCTGCAGGGGTACAACCGTGAGCGCCTGGACCAGGACGAACGCAACCTGACCAGGAGCGGCATCTACACCGACAAGCCGGGTGGCCGCTGGAACGGCTGGTCGGCCAAGGGGGCGCGCTACTTGGTCAACGGCGTGTCGGTACCGATGCTCGACGCCAACGGCAACTGCCCGGCCGGCACCACCCGCGTTGCCAGCGCGCCGATTGATGGCCTGTCCGGTGACACCTGCGGCTTCAACCAGGCGCCGTTCACCACGCTGATCCCCTCGACCAAGCGTTACCAGGCCTATGCCAACGGCACCTTCCGCCTGAACGACAACGTCGAGGCCTTCGGCGAAGTGCTGTACAGCCAGATCAAGAGCGCCGCGTGGTTCGGCAGCAGCCCGTTCTTCACCCTGGAGAGCGGCCGCTTCGCACTGAACGCCAACAGCGGCCTGGCCGAGCCGGTGTCGTCGCTGCTGCCGGCCAACAATCCGTACAACCCGTACGGCCGTGCGATCCCGATCGAGTACACGTTCTTCGACCTTGGCGGCACCATCAAGACCAACCGATCCACGGCCTATCGCGGCGTGTTCGGCCTGCGCGGCACCACCGCCAACTGGGACTGGGAAGTGGCTGCATTCGGTGCGCGCAGCAGCGAACGCGAGAGCGTGTCCGGCGGCTTCGCCAACCGCTGGGCGCTGGCCGATGCGCTGGCCACGGGCAGCTACAACCTGCTCAACCCGGCGGCGACGCCGCAGTCGGTGCGCGACTCGATCAACATCGCCACGCTGCGTCCGGCCGAATCCAAGCTGCAGGGCATCGATGCAAAGATTTCCGGCAGCCTGGGCCACACCTGGGCCGGCGAGATCGGCTTCGCTGCCGGTGCCGAGTGGCGCCGCGAGAAGCTTGATTCCAACAACCCATGGCAGATCGATGCCGGCCTGCAGGTGCGCCCGGCCATCGCCGAAGTGCACGGCAAGCGCCAGGTCAGTGCGGCCTATGCCGAAGTGAACGTGCCGCTGGCGTCGACGCTGGAGCTGTCCGCCGCCGCGCGTGCCGACCATTACGATGATTTCGGCGATGCCTTCTCGCCGAAGATCGGCCTGCGCTGGCAGCCGCTGGACTTCCTGCTGGTACGTGCATCGGCCTCGAAGGGCTTCCGTGCGCCGTCGCTGTCGGAGAACTCCAACAGCACCAGCATCGCCTACGGCAGCGTGGTCGACCCGCGTGATCCGGACGTGCCGGGCTCGCGGCAGAACCCGACCTTCTTCACCGTTGGCAACAACGCGCTGAAGCCCGAGCGCACCAGGAGCGTGAACTTCGGCGTGGTGCTGTCGCCGTGGGCCAACACCAACCTGAGCGTGGACTACTACCGCATCCAGCTGGACAACCTGGTCGGCACCAACAACACCCAGACCCTGGTCAACGACAACGTGGCCGGCGCGGTGCAGCGCGATGAACGCGGCAAGCTGCAGGCGGTCTACAACCGCTACCAGAACCTGAGTGAGCTGAAGACCTCGGGCATCGACGTCGAGCTGCGCCAGCGCATCCCGACCGCAGCACTGGGTGACTTCACCGTGTCCTCGGCCTACACCCACGTGCGCGACTACCGCCGCCCGACCGTGGTCGGCGGCCCGCTGGTGGATTACGCCGGCAGCAACCTGGGCGCGACCCTGCCCAAGGACAAGGCCACCACCACGCTGGACTGGAAGTACGGTGATTTCAACGCCGCCGTGACCTGGTACTACACCAGCAGCTACCGCCAGGAAGCCAGCACCGCCGCCAAGGCCGTGCAGCAGCGCGTCGGCAGCTACAGCCAGTACGACCTGTACCTGGCCTACACCGGCATCGACAAGCTGACCGTGTACGCAAAAGTCCAGAACCTGGCCGACAAGACGCCGCCGTACGACGCCTCGTTCCCGGGCATCCGCGCGCCGTACGACTTCAGCCAGTACGACCTGCGTGGCCGCTACTTCACGCTGGGCTTCGATTACCGCTTCTGATCCATCCGCCGCGGCCGGTCACCTGAAGGGACCGGCCGCGCGACTGTCTGCCGTTGTGTTCCAGGGGAGTCACCGTGTCCTTGCATCGCCGTGCCGTTCTTCCGTTGCTGCTTGCCGCCGCCACCGCACTGTCCTCGCCGCAGCCGGTGCAGGCACAGAGCGCGTACTTCTTTCCGCAGGTCACCGACGCAGCGGCGTTCGATGCAGCGGTGCCCACGCCGGAGCAGTTCCTCGGCTACCCGATCGGCAGCCGTTACACCCGGCACGACCAGCTGGTGGCGTACTTCCAGGAACTGGCGAAGCGTTCCGACAAAATCAGCGTGCGCGAGATCGGTCGCAGCTATGAGGGCCGCCCGCTGCTGATCGCCACCGTCACTGCTGCAGGCAATCATGCGCGGCTGGAGCAGATCCGCCAGCAGCACGCGACCCTGGCCGATCCGGCGCAGCCGCGCAGCGCCGCCGGTGACAGCCCGGTGGTGGTATGGCTGGGCTACAGCGTGCACGGCAATGAGACGTCCAGTGCCGAAGCGGCGATGCTGACCGCTTACTACCTGGTGGCCAACCGCAGCGCGGAAACCCAGCAGTGGCTGCAGCAGGCGGTGGTGCTGTACGACCCGGCGCAGAACCCGGACGGCCGTGATCGTGCCGCCAACTGGCACAACGCCTGGGCCTCCGACCCGGCCTCGGCCGACCCGGCCGACAAGGAGCACGTCGAGCCGTTTCCGCAGGGCCGCACCAATCACTACTTCACCGATCTTAACCGCGACTGGCTGGCCCTGACCCAGCAGGACTCGCGGCCGAAGGTGGAGGTGTTCCACCAGTGGTACCCGAACGTGCAGATCGACTTCCACGAAATGGGCAAGGACAGCACCTACTACTTCGAGCCTTCGCCGAAGAGCATGCACAGCCCGCTGATTCCGGCGGCATCGTATGAATTCAACAAGACCCTGGCCACGTACCACGCGCAGGCGCTGGATGCCTTGGGTTCGCTGTACTACACCGGCGAGAATTTCGACAATTTTTCGCCGGTGTACGGCTCCACCTACCCGGACTTCCATGGCGCTGTCGGCGTTACCGTCGAGCAGGCCAGCTCGCGCGGTCGCGTGCAGGAATCGGTGAATGGCCTGCTGACCTTCCCGTTCACCATCCGCAACCAGGTCGCCACCGGTCTGGGCACGGTGCGCGGCGCGGTGACCGAACGCAACGGCCTGTTCGACCTGCAGAAGCAGTTCTTCCAGAGCGCGTTGAAGCAGGCTGCGCAGCAGCCGGTGAAGAGCTTCGTGTTCGGCGACGCGCATGACCCGGCACTGACCCGTCGCCTGCTGGAGCTGTTGCTGTTGCATCGCATCGAGGTGCGCGCGCTGGATCGTGCAGTTACTGTCGATGGGCAGCGCTTCGATGCCGGCAGCGCCTACGTGGTGCCGGTGCAGCAGGCGCAGTTCCGCCTGGTGCATTCGATCTTTGCCGAAACGCCGCCGATCAAGGGGGATGTGTTCTACGGCAGCACCAGCTATGCGATCGCACCGGCCTACGGTGTGGCCTTCGCCGGCAGCCGCAGTCGTATCGAAGGTGGCGCCCGCGTGGCCGCGCTGCCGGAGGAGCAGGGCGCGGTCTTGGGTGGCCAGGCCGGCTTCGCCTATGTCATCGACTGGCGCGACTACAACGCCGGGCGTGCGCTGGCGGTGCTGCAGGCCAAAGGTTTGAGCACACGCGCAACGTTCCAGCCATTTACCGCTTCGACTGCACAGGGCGAGGCCGATTTCGCCGCTGGCAGCATCGTTGTTCCGGTGGCCGGGCAACCGCTGCAGGGCGCGGCGCTGCTGGATGCGGTGAGTGCTGCTGCACGCGATGCCGGCGTACGCGTACATGCGTTGTCCAGCGGCCGCAGCCGCGAAGGCATCGACCTCGGCAGTGATGGCGTCAAGGCGCTGCGCAAGCCAGCGGTGGCACTGGTGATGGGCGAGGGCGTGGCCGCCACCGAGATCGGCTCGGCCTGGTTCCTGCTCGACCAGCAGCTGCACCTGCCGGCCAGCAAGCTGGATCCGCAGCAGCTGGGCAAGGTGCCGCTGGACCGCTACACCACGATTGTGTTGTCCGGCGGTACCTATACGGGCGTCGATGCCACGGCAGTGGCTGCACTGAAGCGCTGGGTGCAGGCCGGTGGTTCGCTGGTGACCTACGGCAGTGCCTCGAAGTGGGCGATCGAGCAGAAGCTCGCCGACGGCGAAAAGCTCGGCAAGGAAGAAGAGGCTGCTGATGCAAGCCGCCGCGCGTTTGGCGACCAGCGCGACATCGCTGCGATCGAGCGGGTGAGCGGCAACATCCTCAGTGCCGATGTTGATACCAGCCATCCGCTGGCGTTCGGCGTGCCGCGCCGGCAGCTGGCGATCAACAAGGAGAACACGGTGACGCTGCAGCCGAGCACGAATCCGTTCTCGACGGTGGTGCGCATTGATACGCCACCGTGGGTGAATGGTTACCTGTCCGAGCGCAACCGTACGCGGGTGGCGGGCAGTGCATGGTTGCTGGTGTCGGCGCAGGGGCAGGGTAACGTTGTGCTGTTTGCCGATGATCCGGCGCACCGCAAGTACTGGCACGGGACGGACCGGCTGCTGATCAACGCGATCTTCTTCGGGAATCTGGTGAATCCGAGTAAAGCGCGGGGTTGAGACGTTTGGCGCCGAGTCGTTGTTGTGCTTGGGAGGCAGGGGGCCTCAGCCAGGACACGCCGTGAACCCATCCATGGGGGCTCGATGGCGCCATCCTTGGCGCCAACGGTCCTGGCTGAGGCCCCCTGCCTCCCATGACAGTTTCCTGCGGGCGCGGACGCATCAGACCCCAAGGCGGGAGCAAGGGCAAAAGCAAAGGCAAAGGCAAAGGCAAAGCTAGGAATTGCGGCTTCGGCTTTTGACTTTGAATTTGAATTTGAATTTGATCTTTCTTCTCCCGGCTACCCGGCGGGAGAAGAAGGCGCGGGCAATGCTTGAAGCGGATGGGCGTGGGGCCAGCGCAAAACCGTGAGGCGCATGGATGCGCCGACCGAGCCCCCATGGATGGGTTTACGGCGTGTTTTGCGCTGGCCCCACGCCCATCCGCCCTCAGCGCAGCACACCGCCGGCTTCTACTCACGGTAGCCAGCAACAAAAAAGGACGGCGCGTCAGCGCCGTCCCTCGATAGCCCCCCGCGCAGCGGGAAGCACCCTCCATGTCAGCTGGGATCAGCCAGCGCGACCACCGCCGCCACCCTGGCCACGACCACGGCCACCACCATTGCCACCACCGCCACGGCGCTGGCCCTGGCCGGCACCGGCACGCTGCTGGCCATTGCCACCGCCCTCGCGACGGCCGCCTCCGGCCTTCTTCGGGCCGGCATGCGCATGGCGCGGCGCATCGCCGTGCGGACGGCGCGCGTGGCTCTTGCGCGGTGCGCGCTCGCCCGTATCGTGCTCGGCCTTGCCCGGTGCGCTGTTGCCCCAGCGGATCGGCGTCTGCAGCTCGAAGCCCGGCACGTCGCGGATGTCCATGTCGCGGCCCAGCAGGCGAGTGATCGCACGCAGCAGCTTCACTTCGTCCTGCGCCACCAGCGAGATCGCCTGGCCGGTGGCACCGTTACGGCCGGTACGGCCGATGCGGTGCACGTAGTCCTCGGCCACCATCGGCAGATCGAAGTTGATCACCTTCGGCAGCTCGTTGATGTCGATGCCGCGCGCGGCGATGTCGGTGGCCACCAGCACGGTCACGCGACCGGCCTTGAAGTCACCCAGTGCACGCAGGCGCTGGCCCTGGCTCTTGTTGCCATGGATCGCCGCGGTCTTGATGCCGGACTTTTCCAGGAACGTGGCCAGCTTGTCGCTGCCGTGCTTGGTACGTGCGAAGACCAGGGTCTGCTCGCGGCTGTCCTGCGCCAGCAGGTGCAGCAGCAAGTCGCGCTTGCGGCTGCCATCGACCGGGTGCACGCGGTGGGTGATGGTCTCGGCCACGGTGTTCTTCGGCGTCACCTGGATCTGTTCCGGGTTGCGCATGAACTCCAGCGCCAGCTGGCGGATGTTGTCCTCGAAGGTGGCCGAGAACAGCAGGGTCTGGCGGTTCTGCTTCGGCAGCTTGGCCAGGATGCGCTTGATCGACGGCAGGAAGCCCATGTCGAGCATGCGGTCGGCTTCGTCCAGCACCAGCAGTTCAATGCCGGACAGATCGATGCTGCGACGCTCCAGGTGGTCGATCAGGCGGCCCGGGCAGGCCACCAGCAGGTCCACGCCACGGCGCAGGATGTCCAGCTGGTTGCCCATGCCGACGCCGCCGTAGATGCAGGCGCTGGGGATGCGCAGGTACTTGCTGTAGCCGCGCAGGCTGTCGTGCACCTGGGTGGCCAGCTCGCGGGTCGGGGCCAGGATCAGCGCGCGCGGCTTGCGCGGGCCACTGCGCACTTCCTGCGAGGCGGTGCCCAGGTGCTGCAGCAGCGGCAGGCCGAAGGCGGCGGTCTTGCCGGTGCCGGTCTGTGCGCCGGCCAGCAGGTCGCGACCGGCCAGCGCCAGCGGGATCGCCTGCTGCTGGATCGGGGTCGGGTTTTCGTAGCCCTGCTCGGCAAGCGCACGCAGCAGGAAGGGCGCCAGGCCCAGCGATTCAAAAGACATTGAGATTGCTCCAAGTACAAGAAACGCCTGTCCAAACGGACAGACGGGGGCAGATCAAACTGATCGGCTGACTCGGAGCGTTCCCGTGAACCGCGCTGCGAGAATTGGGTGCAGCCGGCACGAAGCGCAGGCTGGAATGCGTGACGAACGGCGTCGGAGTGGGGGCGGGCGAAGAGGGCGGACCCTGGTCGCCGGCGATCCCGGAGGGAAACGGACGGCCGCTGCAGACCCCGCAAGTCTAAACGATGTTTGAGACTTCACGCAAAAAGGCCTGTTCAGGTAAGGGGCTCTCTGCAGGGCTGCGCCCTGCACCCGCAGACGCCCGAGCCAAGGCCAGAGCAACGTCAGAAGCCGGGTTCCTGCGGGTAGGCGGGGTGGGTCCGGTGGCAGGGGACGCTGCAAGTACGTCCATGTAAGCTCGGTCGCCGCATCCATGCGGCTCACGCCCCTGCAGCCGGACCCACCCCGCCTTCGACGGTTTTCCGCGATCTGTCGGATCTCATTCGATCAATTTCGATGTCTGAAGGATCTCGACGGTGAATGATGTGGATGTTCGATCCGTCATCGGGAAATTGTCGGGGGTGGGGCGGTGTGGGTGGGCAGGACCGTTGGCGCCATGGATGGCGCCATCGAGCCCCCAGGGACGGGTTTACGGCGTGTCCTGCCCACCCACACCGCCCCACCCAACTCACAGGAAACCAGAGCCGCTTTGGCATTTGACGTAGCCCTGGCTTGACGCAGGTGCAGGGCTGCAAGCCCTGCCGACCCCCCACTACGGTAGGGTGGACCGATGCCGCGCTGCAGCTTGGCGCCGCCGCAGATTTGATTACACTTGAAACTTGTTTGCCCACGACTCCGGACACCCACCCATGAAGCTTGGTTCTTTGAAGGAAGGCGGCCGCGACGGCACCCTGATCGTCGTCTCGCGCGACCTGCGCCACGGCGTGCGCGCCACCGGCATTGCCGCCACCCTGCAGCAGGCCCTGGAAGACTGGAGCCACATCGCGCCGCGCCTGAACGCCCTGTATGAATCGCTCAACGCCGGCGACGCCGATGGCGTGTTCGACCTTGACCCGCAGGCACTGGCCGCGCCGATGCCGCGCGCCTATGAGTTCGTCGATGGCAGCGCGTACCTGCCGCACGTCGAACGCGTGCGCCGTGCCCGTGGCGCCGAGGTGCCGGAGAGCTTCTACACCGATCCGCTGATGTACCAGGCCACCAGTGCCGGCTTCCACGGCCCGCGCGATGCGGTCAAGGTGGTCAGCGAGGACTACGGCATCGACCTGGAAGCGGAGATCGTGGTGATCACCGACGACGTGCCGATGGCCGCCACCCCGGAGCAGGCGGCGGGCCATATCCAGCTGGTCGGCCTGGTCAACGATGTCTCGCTGCGCAACCTGATCCCGGGCGAGCTGGCCAAAGGCTTCGGCTTCCTGCAGTCCAAGCCGCGTTCGGCGCTGTCGCCGGTGTTCGTCACCCCGGATGAGCTGGGTGCGGCCTGGCAGGACAGCAAGGTGCACCTGCCGCTGCTGACCCACATCAACGGTAAGTGGTTCGGTGCGCCGGAAGCGGGCGTGGACATGCAGTTCAACTTCGCCGAGCTGGTCGCGCATGCGGCCAAGACCCGTCCGCTGGGCGCCGGCACCATCGTCGGCTCGGGCACCATCGCCAACGAAGACACCAGCAAGGGTGCATCGTGCTTCGCCGAGCAGCGCGTGGTGGAAACCCTGCGCGACGGCAAGCCGAGCACACCGTTCATGTCCTTCGGCGACGTGGTCCGCATCGAGATGCTTGATGCCGCGGGCAACAGCATCTTCGGCGCGATCGAGCAGCGCATCGAACAGGCGGCCAAGCCCTGAGCATGGAGGCGGCGATGGAGATCCTGGTTGACGACGGCCCGGTCGACGACGGCATCGTGCTGTACACCTACTGGCGATCCAGCGCCGCCTACCGCGTGCGCATCGGCCTGGAGCTGAAGGGCCTGGCCTGGGAGGCCCGGCCTGTGCACCTGGTCCGCGAGGGCGGCGAACAACACCTCGACGCCTATCGCACGCTCAATCCACAGCAGCTGGTGCCGACGCTGCTGCATGACGGTCAAGTGCTGACCCAGTCACTGGCGATCGTGGAATACCTGGATGAGTGCTTCCCGCAGGTACCGCTGCTGCCGGCCGACGCCGCCGGCCGCGCGCGGGTGCGGGCGCTGGCCCAGCTGGTGGCCTGCGATATCCATCCGATCAACAACCTGCGGGTGATGCAGTACCTGGAGCGCGACCTGCAGTTGCCGGCCGACGTCCGCGCGCAGTGGACCCTGCACTGGATGGCCGAAGGTTTCCAGGCCATGGAAACGCTGCTGGCCAACAGCGGTGACACAGGCACGTTCTGCCACGGCGATCGTCCGGGCCTGGCCGACCTCTGCCTGCTGCCGCAGCTCTACAACGCACACCGCTTCGGCCTGGACCTGACGCCGTACCCGACCCTGCGCCGCATCGAAGCGGCCTGCCAGGCGCTGGACGCCTTCGACCGCGCCCGCCCGGAAAACCAGCCCGACGCCGCCTGACGGGCCGCTTCGCTCGCCGGGCGCGGCCCGGCGCTACCGGTCCCCGGCCCGTGGTAGCGCCGGGCCATGCCCGGCGGATGCCCCATCCCCTCGCAACATCTGCCGAAGGTCTTCCCGGAACAGCCGATAGCCGGCCTCGCGGCGTGCATCGTCGGTCTGCCGCAACACCCACGCCGGGTGCACCGTGGCGTAGCCGCGCGTGCCATCTTCGAGGGTGTGCCAGCGTCCGCGGTCGCGTGAGAGGTCGAAGTCACGGCCAAATACCGAGGCTGCCGCGGTTGCGCCGAGGCAGACGATGACCTGCGGCCGCACCCGCGCGATCTCGCCCATCAGCCATGGCCGGCAGGCCTGGATGTGGCGGCTTTCCGGACGCTTGTGCAGCCGGATCTTGCCGCGGCGCTCATGGTGGAAGTGCTTCACCGCATTGGTCAGGTACAGCGTGGCGCGATCGATTCCCAGCTCGGCCAGGGCACGATCCAGCAGCTGGCCGGCCGGGCCGGCGAATGGCTGGCCGCGCAGATCCTCGACGTCGCCCGGCTGCTCGCCGACCACCATGATCGGGGCATCGGCCGGGCCTTCACCGAACACCCCCTGCGTGGCCGCTTCCCACAGCGGGCACTGGCGGCACGCCAGCGCCTGTTGGCGCAGTGTCTGCAATCCCTTGGCGTCGGCGGCGGGCATTGGCGCCAGCGCCCGCGCAGGTATCTTCCGTTGCGGTGCCTGCGCGGGCCGGTCATGCATTTCCTGCACGCGATCGCCCGCATCGCGCACCAGGCGCGGCAGCAGCTGCGCCTCGGGCAGGTGGCGCCAGTACTTGGCCGGCATCTCCTGCATCATCATCCGGGTATTGAGCCGCGCCGGATTGAAGATGCTGGCGTAATAGGTCTGCCACAGCGCCTCCCGTGCATCCTCTGCCGGGGCGTCCTCGCGCCGTGCGCCGGGGCCGAAGGCCAGCGCTTGTCCATCCCATGCCACGCTGCGTGACGGCGTCAGGATGGCCCAGTGCATGCCGGTGAAGCGGCGCGCGAAAAACGGCGCCACCCGATCGACGATGTGGTGCTGTGGCTCGAACCACGCGATGAACGCCTCGGGCTGGCCGGGCACCTCGCGGAAGCGCACGAACGCCTTCATCTTGTGGGTATCGCGGCGAACGGCCTGGGCGAGCGCGGTTGCGCGCAGCACGTCGGCATCGGCGGGATTCGACAGCACCGAGCGCTCGCCATGGGTGATGCGCCACAGCAGCCGGTACAACAGGGCCATGCGCTGCATATCGCGGTGGCACAGGCAGGTGGCCGCCAGTTCAAGGAAGTCGCGCGGTACGTTCGGCACGCCGGCATCGGCCAGCACGGGCGCGGAGCTGACCGCCGGCGCAGCCAGCAGTGATGCGTCGCTGCCCTCCAGCCAGTCGAGCTGGTCCGGTGCGATGCCGCGCAACAGGGCTTCGCGGGCACCGTTGCGCCAGGCCTCCAGCGACCACGGCGGGTCCACCCGCAGCGACCAGCGCTGTGCGTCAGGCTGACGGTGGGGCATCGAACAGCGATCCCTGACGGGGCGGTGGGGCCAATTGGGCGCGCAGCGCCGCCGGATCGTCCAGCGCCCTGCGCGGGTGGTGGTCGGCCAGCAGCACGAATGGCAGCAGTTTGCTCATCGGCGCCTTCAGGCGTGCCACATCGGCAACCCGCAGGCGACCGTGGCGGCGCGCCATCAGCACCCGCTTCACATTGCGCACGCCCAGCCCGGGTACGCGCAGCAGCATTTCCTTCGGCGCGCGGTTGAGATCCACGGGGAAGCGTTCTGGGTGGCGGATCGCCCAGGCCATCTTCGGGTCGATGTCCAGATCGAGCATGCCGGCCTGGGTGGTATCGGTGATTTCATCCACGCCATAGCCGTAGAAGCGCAGCAGCCAGTCGGCCTGGTACAGGCGGTGCTCGCGCTGCAGGGGCGGCGGCTGCAGCGGCAGCTGGCGGCTGGCATCCGGAATCGGGCTGAAGGCGGAGTAGTACACCCGGCGCATGCGGTAGTTGCCGTACAGGCTGTCGGCGCTTGCCAGGATCTGCTGGTCGTTGGCCCCGTCCGCGCCGACGATCATCTGCGTGCTCTGTCCGGCGGGTGCGAAACGGGGAGGGCGCGGGCGTGCGCTGCGGGTGGACACCGGCGCGACCACCGCTGGCACCTTGCGCGCTTCCTTCGCTTCCTCGATGCGCCAGCGCAGCTCGCCCATCGCACCGCGGATGGACTGTACGGTCTTCTCCGGTGCCAGCGCGCTCAGCCCGGCTTCGGTGGGCAGCTCCACGTTGATCGACAGCCGGTCGGCGTAACGCCCGGCGCTGGCCAGCAGTTCCGGCGACGCTTCGGGAATGGTCTTGAGGTGGATGTAACCGGCGTAGCGGTGTTCCTCGCGCAGTTGCCGCGCTACTTCCACCATCTGCTCCATGGTGTAGTCCGCATTGCGGATGATGCCGCTGGAAAGGAACAGGCCCTCGATGTAGTTGCGCTTGTAGAAGTCCAGCGTCAGCGCGACCACCTCGTCCACGCTGAAGCGCGCGCGGGGCACATTGCTGGACACGCGATTCACGCAGTACGCGCAGTCGTAGACGCAGAAGTTGGTCAGCAGGATCTTCAGCAACGAAACGCAACGGCCATCCGGCGTATAGCTGTGGCAGATGCCCATGCCTTCGGTGCTGCCGATGCCGCCGCTGGCGCGTGAGTCGCGCTTGCCCGAGCCGCTGGAGGCGCAGGAGGCATCGTATTTGGCGGCGTCAGCCAGGATGGCAAGCTTGCGGATGGTTTCCATTGCGGAAACCTACGGATCGGCGGTCTCATTGGATGAGACCGCCCCTGAACCCTTCAGAAAAAGGGGACGGAGGGGATTAAGTCGTTTGTGCCATAAACGACTTAATCCCCTCCGTCCCCTTTTCCAGGTCAGAACCCGTGGGTGATGCTCGGCGCGCCCGCCGAGAAATCGGCGTACGGGTCGTGCTCGCCACTGCTGCCTTCGGACAGGCGGAACTTCAGGGCCAGGCCATCGCGCGAGTCGGCCGCGCGTAGGGCCTCCTCCTGCTCGATGATGCCGGCCTTGGCCAGCCGGAACAGGCACTGGTCGAAGCTCTCCATGCCTTCTTCCAGCGAGCCTTCCATCGCCGCCTTGATCTCGTGCACCTGGCCGCGGCGCAGCAGGTCGCGGATCATCGGCGTGTTGATCAGCACCTCGGTGGCAGGCAGGCGACGGCCTTCCTTGTTCTTCACCAGGCGCTGGCTGATCACTGCACGCAGGTTCAGCGCGAGGTTCATCAGCACGTTCTTGTGCGCGCTTTCCGGGAAGAAGTTGAGGATGCGCTCGATGGTCTGGTCGGCGTTGTTGGAGTGCAGGGTGGCCAGGCACAGGTGGCCGGTCTCGGCGAAAGCGATGGCGGCCTCCATCGTTTCCGCATCCAGGATCTCGCCGATCAGGATCACGTCCGGCGCTTCACGCATCGCGTTCTTCAGCGCGTTGTGGAAGGCATGGGTGTCCAGCCCGACCTCGCGCTGGTTGACGATCGACATCTTGTGCTTGTGCAGGTACTCGATCGGGTCCTCGATGGTGAGGATGTGACCGGTGGTGGTGCTGTTGCGGTGGTCGATCATCGACGCCAGCGAGGTGGACTTGCCGGAACCGGTGGACCCCACCACCAGCACCAGCCCGCGCGGGGTCATGATGACGTCCTTCAGCACCTGCGGCAGGTTCAGCTCCTCGATGCTCGGGATGCGGCTGCGGATGGCGCGGATGACCATGCCGACCTCGCCCCGCTGCTTGAACACGTTGACGCGGAAGCGCCCGGCATCGGGCAGGGCGATGGCCATGTTGAGCTCCAGCTCGCGCTCGAACTGCGGCACCTGGCCTTCGTCCATCAGCGAGTAGGCGATCTTCTTGACCATGCCCGGCGGCAGGCCGGTGTTGCCCAGCGGATAAAGCTTCCCCTCGATCTTGATGTAGACCGGTGCTCCGGTGGTCAGGAACATGTCCGAAGCGTTCTTTTCGGTCATCAGCTTCAGGAAGTAGCCGATATCCATTGCGAATTTTCCCCAACGAAACGGCCGACGCCCGTTGCCAGCACGGTGTCGGCTTGACGACAATGGCCGTGAACCGACAACCGGTACGGCCTCCCCAATGAAACGACTTAGCTTCGCACGAATGCGCCATGGCCTGTATGTGATGGCGTTTGCATTCGCACTGTCTGCCCCCGCCTGGGCGCAGGACGGCGCACTGGAACTGGCCCAGGCCCGGCAGGCGGTCGACAAGGCCACCCAGGCCGACGCCGACCAGTACGCCCCGGACCTGATCGGGCTGGCCCGGCAGGGGCTGGAGCAGGCCCAGCGTGCTGCCGGCGACCGCCGCGAGCGCAAGAACGCCCCGGCGATCGCCCTGCGCGCCGCCGCCGATGCCGACCTGGCCCGCGTCCGCAGCGAGGAAGCCACCGTGACTGCCCAGCTGCAGCTGCGCCGCAACGAGGTCAACCAGCTGCAACGCCAGCTGTCGACCGGGGAGGACCGCCGGTGAAGCCGATGACTGCCGCAACCCTGGCCGCGCTGCTGGCGCTGCCGCCCCTGGCCGTGGCCGCCGACAACCCGATGGTGGCGCAGCTGAGCCAGCGCCTGATGGCCATCCAGGCCAATCCCGACACCGCTGAGCTGGGCGCCTTCGAGCGCATGCAGGCCCAGCAGGCCATCGCCACCCTGGACAAGGCCAAGCGCCGCGACCAGGAGCTGGCCACCTACCTGGCTGAGCGCCGGGTGGAGATTGCCGAGACCGCCGTGCGTACCGCACTGGCCGCGCGCGAGGTCGACCGCCTGGAGCGGACCCGCAGCGACCTGCTGATCGAGGCCAGCCGCCGCGACGCCGCCCGCGCCCGCCAGGAAGCCGAGCAGCTGCGCATGCAGGCGCAGATGCAGGCGGAGGAGGCCGAGCGCCTGCGCCAGGCCGCCGAGGCCGAAACCCTGGCCCGCCAGGACGCCGAGAACGCCCTGACCAGCGTGGCCGGCAAGCAGCAGCAGCGCCTCAGCGCTGCCCAGCAGAACGCCGCCAAGCTGGCCCGCGAGGAAGCCGAGCTGGTGTCCGGTCAGAAACTGCCGGCCTCGAAGTTCGATGGTCGCGGCGAAGTCTTCACCTTCCGTGGTGACGCGTTCACCGCCGGCGCCTCCAGCCTGTCCGGCGGGGCCCGCAACCAGGCCAAGGCACTGGCCGAATACCTGAACATCGGCAAGAAGGGCCGCCTGCGCATCGAGGCCTACGACAACGCGAACGGCGTGGGCCAGAAGCGTGCCGAAGCGCTGCGCGATGCCCTGGTCGCGGCCGGTGTCGCCAGCAACCGGATCCAGCTCGCTGGCAAGAAGGCGGCCTCCACCCAGGCGCGTTCGGCCGAGGTCATCATCGCCCCGTAATTGCTTGATATTGTTTGTTTTTCGTTGCGATGAGCATTCAGCCTGAACCCCGCCCCGGCGGGGTTCGGTCTTTTTGCCGCAGGGGTCTTGTTCCCCGCCTTGAGCAGGCGTAGGGTCAATCGTCCGGGACGCAATGCCGCGGACCGGACGATGGGAGGGCCGGGCCGATGCAAACTGGGCGCGAACCGCAGCGAATCGACGTGCGCAGGCCAGTGCCGCAGGTCGTTGCAGGCGTCCAGGTGGCCATCGACCGGCGCTCCTCCATGAACAACGCCCCGTGCCTTGCGGCCGGGGCGTTCGTGTATCTGTCGAAGGAGGTCCATCATGTTTGAAGATCAGCCCCAGAGCGAGATCGACGCCCGTCGCGCGCGTGATCCGGAGTTCAGGGCACTCCATGACCAGCACCGCAAGTTGAACAAGAAGTGCATGGACGCGGAGTTGGGTGTACTCCCGATCGATGATGTCACCCTGGGTCGCATGAAGCGCGAGAAGCTGCTGGCCAAGCAACGACTTCTGCGAATGTACGAAACACCGCTCCCAACGACGTCCCCCACGCTTTGAAGCACCCCGTCACGCCCGGAACGGCGTGACCCGGCCATCGATGGCCCGCCGGGCGCTTCTGCCCCGGCATCGCGGCACCGCCGATGAGGCGGCCGCGCCAAGGCACCACAAGCGGTGGTGCCTTGGCCTGCAGGCACAACTCACCGGTGCGGGCGGTACCGGTCTCCTCGTCGATCCGGGGCCGTCCGCATCTCTTTTTTACGGCGGGCACGCCGCTGCCGCAGCGACCTGACTTTCATCGCCATCCGTCGGATAATCATCGGTCCGGCCCTGCGTGGCGCGAACCGAAAGTCCTCCGAATGCCCATCCATTCTTCCGTCCTCGAACTCATCGGCCAGACCCCGATCGTCAAGGCCCAGCGCCTGGACACCGGCGTCTGCGAGCTCTACCTGAAGCTGGAGAGCGCCAACCCGGGCGGATCGATCAAGGATCGCATCGGCCTGTCGATGATCGAAGCGGCGGAGAAGCGCGGCGACCTGAAGCCCGGCGCGACCCTGGTCGAGGGCACCGCAGGCAACACCGGCCTGGGCCTGGCCCTGGTGGCTCAGCAGAAGGGCTATAAGCTGATCCTGGTCGTTCCCGACAAGATGAGCCGGGAAAAGATCTTCAACCTGAAGGCGATGGGCGCTGAAGTGCGTCTGACCCGCTCGGACGTGGCCAAGGGCCACCCCGAGTACTACCAGGATCTGGCCAAGACCATCGCCGAGCAGACCCCGGGCGCGTACTTCATCAACCAGTTCGGCAACCCGGACAATCCGGCCGCGCATGAATTCGGTACCGGCCCGGAGATCCTGGAGCAGATGGGCGGCGACCTCGATGCCATCGTATTCGGCTGTGGCAGCTCCGGCACCATGACCGGCCTGTCGCGCGCCTTCGCCAAACTGTCGCCGAAGACCGAGCTGGTGCTGGCCGACCCGGTTGGCTCGATCCTGGCCGAGTACATCAACGACGGCAATCTGAACGACAAGTCGGGCAGCTGGCTGGTGGAGGGCATCGGCGAGGACTTCCTGCCGTCGATTTCCGATTTCAGTCGGGTGAAGAAGGCCTATGCCATCACCGATGCGGAGAGCTTCCACACCGCGCGCGAGCTGCTGGGCAAGGAAGGCATCCTGGGCGGCTCGTCCACTGGCACCCTGCTGGCGGCGGCACTGAAGTACTGCAAGGAGCAGACCACGCCGAAGAGGGTGCTGGTACTGGTCTGCGACACCGGCAACAAGTACCTGTCGAAGATGTACAACGACTACTGGATGCTGGACAACGGCTTCCTGCAGCGCCCGCAGCACGGCGACCTGCGCGACCTGATCCTGCGCCCGTACGGCCAGCGCGACACTGTCGTGATCGGACCGAACGACCTGCTGACCACCGCCTACCAGCGCATGAAGCTGTACGACGTCTCGCAGCTGCCGGTGATGGACGGCGACCAGCTGGTCGGCATCGTCGACGAAAGCGACGTGCTGCTGCATGTGTATGGCGATGAGGCACGTTTCCGCGACACCGTCGCCACCGCGATGGTCAGCAAGCTGGACCGGCTGGACGTGAAGTCGCCGATCGAGGCGCTGTTGCCGGTGTTCGACCGCGGCCAGGTGGCGATCGTGATGGACGGCGACACTTTCCTGGGCCTGATCACCCGTATCGACCTGCTGAACTATCTGCGCCGTCGCGTGCAGTAAGCCGCTGATCGCAGACGTTCGCTGCTGAATCCCGGTTTATCCGCGTCAAAGGTCGTTAAGGCCGCGCTGGTAGACTTCCGCACCTTCGATGGCGCCGCGTGTCGGCGCCCCTCAGGAAAGAACATGTCCAACGCTACTTCCCAGGATCGCGCCCTGGCCCTGGCCACGCTGGCCATCCACGGCGGTCAGTCGCCCGATCCCAGCACCGGCGCGGTGATGCCACCGATCTACGCCACCTCGACCTATGCCCAGTCCAGCCCGGGCGAGCACCAGGGCTTCGAGTACTCGCGTACCCACAACCCGACCCGCTTCGCCTATGAGCGGTGCGTGGCGTCGCTGGAAGGCGGTACCCGTGGCTTCGCCTTCGCTTCGGGCATGGCGGCCAGCTCGACCGTGATCGAGCTGCTGGACGCCGGCAGCCACGTGGTGGCGATGGACGACATCTACGGCGGCAGCTTCCGCCTGTTCGAGCGCGTGCGTCGCCGCACCGCCGGGCTGGACTTCAGCTTCGTCGACCTGACCGATCTGGCGGCGTTTGAAGCCTCCATCACGTCGAAGACGAAGATGGTCTGGATCGAGACCCCGACCAACCCGATGCTGAAGATCGTGGACATCGCTGCGGTGGCCGCCATCGCCAAGCGCCACGGCCTGATCGTGGTGGTCGACAACACCTTCGCTTCGCCGATGCTGCAGCGCCCGCTGGAGCTGGGCGCGGACCTGGTGCTGCACTCGGCCACCAAGTACCTCAATGGCCACTCGGACATGGTCGGTGGCATGGTCGTGGTCGGCGACAACGCCGAACTGGCCCAGCAGATGGCCTTCCTGCAGAACTCGGTGGGTGGCGTGCAGGGCCCGTTCGACAGCTTCCTGGCCCTGCGTGGCCTGAAGACCCTGCCGCTGCGCATGAAGGCGCACTGCGCCAACGCGCTGGCCCTGGCCCAGTGGCTGGAAAAGCATCCGACGGTGGAAAAGGTGATCTACCCGGGCCTGCCGTCGCACCCGCAGCATGAGCTGGCGACCCGCCAGATGGGCGGCTACGGCGGCATCGTCTCGATCGTCCTCAAGGGCGGTTTCGAGGCGGCCAAGCGCTTCTGCGAGAAGACCGAGCTGTTCACCCTGGCCGAGTCGCTGGGTGGCGTGGAAAGCCTGGTCAACCACCCGGCGGTGATGACGCACGCTTCGATTCCCGTGGCACGCCGCGAACAGCTGGGCATCAGTGATGCGCTGGTAAGGCTGAGCGTGGGCGTGGAGGATCTGGGGGATCTGCAGGTGGATCTGGAACGGGCGCTGGGTTGAAACGCAGTAGCGTCACTTCATGTGCTTACGCATGACTTCATTGGGAAAATTTTCAGATGAATCGAATTTCTCCCGGAGCGTTGTTGAATTCGCTCTGGACAAATCGTGGAATCGTGTGGTTGCTTGGAAAGAGAGACGTCCAGAGCAAATATAAGGGGTCATTTGCAGGCCTGCTCTGGGCTTTCATCAATCCGCTGCTCATGCTGCTCATCTACACATTTGTCTTCGCTGTAATCTTCAAGGCGCGCTGGCATGGTCAGGTGGGCGACAGCAGGGCGCAGTTTGCACTGGTGATGTTCGTAGGCGTGATTATCCATGGCCTTTTCGCCGAGGTGATCAATCGCGCCCCGGGTATCATTTTTGAGAATACAAACTATGTGACCAAGGTCGTTTTCCCGCTCGAGATGCTGCCAGTCATCAGCCTCGGATCCGCCCTTTTTCACTGTCTTGCCAGCGTATGTGTCCTGCTTGCGGGTCTTGTACTCTGCAACGGCGGTTTGCATTGGCAGGCTGTGTTCTTTCCCGTCGTTCTGGCGCCCCTGCTTGTCATTGCGGTCGGTATTGCCTGGATCCTCGCTGCGCTGGGTGTATTCATTCGTGATTTGAAGCAGACAACGACGTTCATCACAACTGCAATGCTGTTTCTTTCGCCGGTCTTCTATCCGCAGTCCGCGTGGCCCGAAAAATACCAGAAGCTGTTCATGTTGAATCCTCTGACCTTCATCATGGAGCAATCCCGGCAGGTGTTGATCTGGGGTAAGTTGCCTGACTTCAAGGGGCTGATCGTCTATTTGATGATTGCCTCCGCTTTCGCTTTCATCGGATTCGCTGTATTCCAAAAAATGCGTAAAGGCTTCGCTGATGTCCTCTGACAATTCGCCCGACCCGTCGCCGGAAGTAGTGATCGATGTATCAGGCCTCGGCAAGTTTTACGAAATCTACGCAGATCCGAAGGATAGGTTGAAGCAATTCGTCCTGCCCGCGCTGGATCGAGCGCTGGGTGGCGAACCCAAGCACTACTATCGCGAATTCTGGGCGCTGAAGGATGTCTCGTTCAGTGTGCGTCGTGGCGAAACCGTTGGCATCATCGGTCGCAACGGTTCGGGAAAGTCGACTCTGCTGCAGCTTGTCTGTGGCACGTTGAGTCCGTCTGTGGGTGAGGTAAAAACAACCGGGCGAATCGCGGCGCTTCTTGAGTTGGGATCAGGGTTCAACCCTGAGTTCACCGGGAAAGAAAATGTAATGCTAAGTGGCGCGTTGTTCGGACTGACTGCCGAACAGATGGAGAGTCGCTACCCTGACATCGTTGAGTTTTCCGGAATTTCCGATTTCATAGATCAGCCGGTCAAGACATATTCAAGTGGTATGGTTGTGCGCTTGGCATTCTCGGTTATTGCACATGTCGATGCGGATATCCTCGTCGTCGATGAAGCGTTGTCCGTAGGAGACGCCTATTTCACCCAGAAGTGCATGAGATTCCTCCGGTCATTCATGAAGCGCGGGACTCTGCTTTTCTGCAGTCATGATATGGGGGCTGTCATCAATCTCTGCGAACGCGCAATCTGGTTGGACAAGGGCGATCTCCGCATGAATGGTGCGCCCAAGGAGCTGTCCCAGGCGTATCTTGCATCGCTTTTCGAGCCAGAATCTGCTGGCACGCCGGTGGTTGCGGCTGAACCTATTCTGGATGAGTTGGAAGAAACAGCGGAGAAGCCACGTGCTGCGACCGACGCCTTTGTCGAGGTCGCACCTGTTGAATACGTGGACATGAGGCAGTCGCTGATCGATGCGTCCAATCTGCGCAACGACATTCAGGTTTTCCAGTTCGACGAGAACCGGGCCTCGTTCGGAACAGGTGCCGCCACCATCACCTCTGTGCAACTGCTGGATGCTGGTGGCAATCCGGTTAACTGGGCCGTTGGAGGGCAGGACGTTACTCTGCAGGTCACTGTCCGGACTAGGGACGAGATTCATCGGCCGATTGTCGGGTTTGTTGTCAAGGATAAACTGGGCCAGATCATCTTCGCGGACAATACTTACCTGTCACAGCGAGACCTGGATATGAAGGTGCCACCGGAAACAACGCTGGTTGCCTCCTTCAATTTTACCTTCCCGGTATTACCTGGTGGGGAATACAGTATTTCACCTGCGGTCGCAGAAGGCACCCAGGCTGATCATGTCCAGCACCAGTGGATTCATGATGCCCTGATCCTCCACGTTCAATCGAGTGCCGTATGTCTCGGCCTGTTTGGCGTACCAATGCGCAGGATCGAAATGGAGATGAAGTCGTGATTAATGGTTCTGTGCCCATGTCCGAACACCATCTGGACTTCACCGGAGAACGCTTCATCCCGGGTGTGACCGGTGAGATCGAGATGGAACATTACCATCGATATCACCTGGCTTGCGAAATCATTGCTGGTAAGCACGTGCTGGACATTGCATGTGGAGAAGGCTACGGCTCCGCCTTGATGTCCCGACATGCTCAGAAAGTAATTGGCGTTGACATTGATCCTGGTGCCGTAGACCACGCTCGTGACGCATACAGGTCCGGCAATCTCGAATTCCATTGCGGCTCCTGCACAGCAATCCCTTTGCCTGATGCTAGCGTCGACGTCGTCGTCAGTTTCGAGACAATCGAGCACCATGATCAGCACCATGAAATGATGAGGGAAATCGTCCGTGTCCTTCGTCCCGACGGAGTGCTGATGATATCCAGTCCGGATCGTGTCGAGTATTCGGAGAAACCGGCATTCCACAATGAATTCCATGTCAAGGAGTTGGATCGTGCCGAGCTCGAGGAGTTGATTCTTCAGTACTTCCCAGCCTTCGAACTTTACGGTCAGCGCACCACCATGGCTTCGATGATCGGGCGGATCAGGCCGATCAGCCCGGTTGCTTCGGATCGTGCCGATGCGATCCGCCACTACTGGAGCGAAGAGGGCGGGCTTCTTGAAGAAGCGCAGAATGCGCAGATGCCTCGCCAGCCCGTCTATTTCGTTGCGCTTGCGTCTGCGGGGGAGATCCCGCGGTTACCTCAGTCCGTGTTTGAGGTTGCTGGCTACGTTGAGGCGCGCGTTCGACAGGTGGCCAATGACTATCAGTGCGAGATTGCGAGGATAGCTCTTGAGCGCGACCAGATGCTTGTCGACAAGGATCAGGCGTGGGGACAGCGAGTTGAGCAGGTCGCCGCAGATTATAGGATGGAGATTGAACGAATCTCAATTGAGCGCGACCAGGCGCTTCTGGCCAAGGACAGTGATTGGAAGGCTGAAGTAAATAAGGTCGCAGCTGAGTATCAGGAGATGCTGCGGAGTATGGAGGGTGCGCGTGATTATGCTGTCCATGAAGAGAAGGCGCAGCGTCATCTCAATGAGGTGTCACAAGCTAAAAGGGCGCAGTTCGAGAAATCTCTCCCTTTGGTGAGCCTTATTGTTGTCAATTACAATGGCAAGCGTTTCCTGCAGCCGCTCTTGGAGAGCATCGAGAAGCTCGAGTATCCCCGATTTGAAGTAATTTTCGTCGATAATGCGTCGGCTGATGACTCCGTGGGCTATGTTGGATCTGCCTTCCCTTGGGTTCGCATCATCGAATCAAGGAAAAATCTGGGTTTTGCAGGTGGAAACAACCTTGGCATGACCCACGCAAATGGTGAGCTGATTGGGCTGATCAACAACGATACCGTAGTCGATCCGCTGTGGCTCTCGGCTTTGGTCGAGGAGCTGATGTCCCATCCGGCGGCATCAGCTGCTGGATCGAAGATTCTTTTCTTCCGGCGGTATGTCGAGCTCAACATCCAGAGCGGGGCATTCCGCCCGAGCGAAGCAGGTGGTTCGGGCGACACTCGAGAACTTGGCGTGCTTGTTGACGATGAGAGTTGCTTCATCGGAAGTGGTTACCGAAAGCTGATATATTCCGACGGCTTCTGGGGTCCGGAGTATCACGGTTCCAGAAAGGTCAACTGGACAAATGGTGACGCAACGCTACGAATCCCTTTGCCGCCAGAACCGACGGGCGGAAGTTTCAAGTTGAAGCTGGTGCTCTCTGGCTCTGAGATGGGAGGGGGCGGCGAGTTTACTGTCAAGGCAGGCGGGCGTCAGCTGGCATCTGGGCGGCTTGAGACAGGCTTCAAAGAATTCGTTTTTGACTGTGATGCAAGCTTCCTGACGGGTCTGGCGTTTGATGTGATCAACAATGCTGGAACCAACTTGAATGACAGCGGTGAAGCTGGCGATCGTGGCATCTACGAGGTGGACACCGGCCAGTTTGACGCCGCTGAGAACGTCAACGCGCTGTGTGGTGCATCGATGCTGATGCGGCGATCGGCATTGATCGAGGCCGGCTTGTTCGATTCCAGCTTCTTCATGTATTACGAGGATACAGATCTCTGCTGGCGTCTTCGCAAGGCGGGAGGCAGTCTCCGTTATGTTCCTGATAGTGTAGTTCGTCATGTACATACCGGGTCCAGTGTCGAATGGTCACCGACGTTCATCTTTTATGTGTCGAGAAACCACGTCTTGATCAAGATCAAGCATGCTCATGTATATGTAGCGGCAGCCGCATATGCGAGGGAGTCCGCCCGGTGCCTGCGGGCGTCCGTCGCTGCGGTGCGGCGCGGATTCCGGAACGAGAGATGCAATGCAGAGCTTCGTCTTCGACTTCGCATCCAGTATGGATTGCTCAAGCTCGCCCCCCTGGCCTTGCTGCACCGCTGGACCGGATACTTGCGCGCGACTGATATGATTGGGGCTAGAGCACGATGAAAGTTGGTATCTATAATCGCTATTGGTCCACGATGGGTGGTGGCGAGAAGCACGTCGGAACCATCGCAGAAGTATTGTTGTCTGAGGGCTACGAGGTTGACCTGATTCGCGTTGGTCCAGTTGATGAGGTCGAGTTCTGCCAGCGTATGAATCTGAAGCTTGATGGCGCGCGATGGGTGGACTGGCCTGCACAGCCGTGCGCCGAGCTCGCGCCCAGAAGTGCTGATTATGACTTGTTCATCAATTCAACCTATTGTTCGTCGATGGTCTCGCAGGCAGCCAGGTCGATCTATCTGGTGTTCTTCCCCCACGAGTTGGTTGAAAGCTCACGCGTCGCTCGCTTCCTGCAGCGGGCGGCAGGAAAGTTGAGTCGCGAGGGATTTCCGCGCTTTGGGCGTATTGCTAATAATGCAAGAAAGCTCGTTCGAGGCCATGTCTCGAAAGACCTGCGCCCTTTTATCGACAGTTACGATGTACCGTTGGCCAATTCAGAATTCACGGCTGCCTGGGTAGAGAAGCGTTGGGCGCGTAAAGCGGATGTTCTACCGCCCCCGATCGATACCGAACGATTCGCTGGAATTGAACTCGACGGCAAGAAAAGGGTAATCCTGAGCGTCGGGCGTTTCTTTGCCGGTGGGCATAACAAAAAGCACGTGGAACTCATTGGTGCCTTCAGGGGTATGTGCGACGCTGGCATGGTGCCAGAGGGGTGGGAGTACCACCTCGCGGGCAGTGTACATGCGGATACAGCCGCCCATCGAGAGTACTTTGAGCGGGTGAATGAGCTTGCTCGCGGTTACCCTATCAGAATCATGGGCAACCTTACTGCCAGAGAGTTGCTGGAGGAGTACTCCGTGGCCTCGATCTTTTGGCATGGTGCTGGCTGGGGTGAGTCGGAAACTATCGAACCGGAGAAGCTGGAGCACTTCGGCATGACAGCATGCGAGGCGATGGCTGCTGGTGCAATCCCAATCGTTGTTCCTATGGGGGGGCCGAAGGAAATCGTCACAGATGGCGTCGACGGATTCCACTTCCGTAGTGCGGATGACCTGCGCTTGAAAACCCGAGATTTGATGGCGCTGTACGGAACCGGAGCGCAGATCGAACTGGCCGAGAGGGCCCGTCAGAGCGTGGCCAAGTACTCAAATTCGAGTTTTCGAAACGGGTTCATGAAAATCATGCGCCGTCGTTGACAGTTGCGGAGGAGGAGTGCGCTGGCGCGTTGCTCCGTGGGTAGGCGGTTAAAGGACTGCATTGGTCGGGCTTGATTGCCTGAAAGTTTATGCAACGTGTATTTCCGCCATTCGTAGAGTCTAAGTGTGTTAGCGAAGAGAGATTCTTGATGAATGCAATTTCGGTCGGTTGCGAGAAGGCTAGGGGCCTGATTGCATTCACACTTTTCCTGTTTGTTGGTGTCGCCTTCTATCAATTGAGGGCAAATTCTTATCTCACGGCAGTGCCGGGCGATCTGATCGACGCAAGATTCAACTCGGTGGTGCTTGAGCACGTCTATCAATGGCTGCGAGGAGACGTAGAGTCTCTGTGGAGTCCGGGGTTCTTCTATCCTGTGAAGGACGTCCTGGCGCTCAGCGATAACCATTTCGGTTCTATTCTTCCTTATGCCCTGCTTCGCCTTCTTGGGTTTGAGCGGGAGCCGGCGCTTGCGCTCTGGTTGATGCTTGGAGGTATTCTGAACTATGTGCTTGCATACGTCGCATTCAGACGTTTGAAGCTCAGGCATTCAGGTGCCGCGGCTGCTGCGTTTGTCTTCGCGTTCTCCCTCCCGGTTCTGGCCCAGCAGGCCCACGCGCAATTTGCGTTTCGCATGTTCGTGCCGTTGGTATTTGTCACCTTCTATGCCTGGTTGGAGTCAGGAAAAACGTCATCTCTGGCGTGGACTGCCGTCTGGCTCATGGCGCAGTTCTACTGTGCAATCTATACCGGTGTCTTCGCTGTCTATCTTCTGATCGCGATGGTTGTCGGCTGGCTGTTACTGGGCAAGGCAGGGGCTATCCGCCGGAGCGTCATGCAGAGTGTCAGTAGAACCAATTTGTTTGGGACGCTAGCATCTGCATCCGTAGTACTTGTGTGCGGCGCGGCTGTGTTTGCATTGCTCGCAAAATACAAGCAAGTCACGCTCGCCCATGGGTTTGAGCGACCTCGCGATGAGATTCTCGGTATGCTCCCCAGGGTCTGGAGCTACCTGATTTCAGATTTTTCCAAGCTAAGCCATGTTGTCGGCGGATCGATCACCGACATTTCAATGCGGCATGAGCATCAGCTTTTCATCGGAGTGGGCGTTCTGCTCTTCTGTCTGGTGGGTGCACTGGTTGCGCTTCGCAGGATCGAGTACACCGATATTGGCCGGTTGGCGTTTGTGTCCTTACTGTTGCTGGTGGCTGGAACCCTGAATGTTAGTAATTTCTCCATCTATCGACTCTTCCTGCACGTTCCTGGGATCGACTCAATACGAGCTGTAACCCGTGTGATGCTGGTCATGGTCGTGCCTCTCGGTATCCTTGCAGGTATTGGTTTCCAGCGTGTTCTCACGCTTCTTGAGCGACGCGGTGCCCTTCGTCTTTGCATTGGAGGTCTGCTGGCGGTCGTTCTTCTGGTTGCAGAGTCAAGTACCTTTGAGGCGGGCAACGCAAGCTTCGCTGCCTGGCGGGCCAGACAGGCGAACTTTGAATCGAGGGTGCCTGCCGGGGCGGTTCGCGGGAGCGTGATCATGGCGGATCGATCATCAGATTCTCCATATCTCGATGACCTGGACGCGATGATCTATGCTCAGGATCATGGAATGGCTTCCATTAATGGATATTCCGGCTACGTGCCGCCTGGCGCTGGCGTGGCTGGAAGCTGTGAAAGCGCGGAGAGTTTCGTCCGCACACAGATTCAGTTTGGGCGAGTGAATGCGACTCAGGCGCAGCAGCTTCTGGATAGGATCGTGATGGTTCCCAAGCAAGAATGCGTTGGCGGACGATTGGCACGATTTTCGGGCCGGATCCCGGCAGGGGTCGCGCGCAATGTCAGCATTGCAATCGCAAGTGTGATCTATGATGAGGGCGGGGCGAGGGTCACTGTAACTATCCATAACGGATCTTCCCAGGACATCAGTACCCTTGAGGTGGCTGGACGCAATGTTCGCCTCTCATGGCGGGTCGTGCAGCCCGGTGAGGACAAGGCACCCCCGGGATGGGATACCCGCCAGGACTTGATGCTACAGTTGGCGCCGGGTGAATCGGCCAACGTGGAATTCCACGCCAGTGGATTGAACCGTGGGGCAGGAACCTTGCAGGCGAATTTGGTTCAGGAGACTGTTTTCTGGTTCAGCGACGAGGGAATGACGGTTGCCTCAACCCCGCTGAACCGCTGAGGGAACGCGGTTGGCTCCAGCCTCTGCGGGCCTCATTCATGCGGTCAGGGGAGGAGGGATGCGGGTCTCAGGAAGGTATTTCGCTGCAGCGGCTTTCGTGGTCTACCTGTTGGCGGGAGTCCTGATTTACTCGGATTACGCTGTCTCTTGGGATGAGCCAACGTCCCGGATGAATGGACTGGTCAACCTCAAGTATGTTGATCGCGTGGTGGGTTCGGGAGCTTTGCAGGAGGAGCTCAGATCGATACCCGACCTTTCAACGTGGCAGGACAGAGATTATGCAGTAGCCTTTGAGCTTCCGCTTGCCGCGGCAGAGCGGTTGACTGGGGTAGAGGGGGAGCGGATCTGGCCGCTAAGGCATCTGTTGACATTCCTGCTCTCTGCCTTGGGTGTTTTCGCCATCTATCGAACAGCCCGGCTTGCATACGCGAACCAGGCCGTCGCGCTCGCAGCGGCGATTTTAATGGCGCTTTCTCCCAGAGTTTTTGCTGAGTCGTTTTACAATTCCAAGGATATTGCGTTCATGGCTGCAATGGCCATATCGACGTGGACGTTGACGAGGGTGCTGATTTCCGGGCGTGTCGAAGCAATGGTCCTCCATGGAGTGGCCACGGGGTTTGCTATCGATATCCGAATCATGGGGGTCGTGCTTCTGCCCCTGACTATTATTCTACTTGTTATTCAGATGGTACAGGCAAAGAGATCCGGCGGCCATGTGTTCAGGTTGTTCCTGCTTTACACCTTTTGCACTGTGGCTGCCGTCTACGTAATGTTTCCATTCCTCTGGGGGGCGCCTGTTCGGAATTTCATTTCGCTTTTGAACGAATGGCGCATCTCCGGTGGGATAATGAGGTCCTCTACCTCGGTCGTGTGTACCAAGCAACTGATCTTCCTTGGCACTACCTCCCGGTCTGGATAGCAATAACCACGCCGCCGGCAGTCCTAGTTCTGGCCGCGATTGGTACTGCTTCTGCGTTGGTCCAAATAGTGCGTCGGGGCGAGAGGATTGAACTGGCGATCGCCTATCTTTATTCGCCGTGCAGATCCGTTGGATGGTGATGGTGCACCCCCTGCAGAACGTCTACTTCAACCTTCTTGCGGGCTCTGATTGGAAGCGACGATTTGAGGTCGATTACTGGGGGCTGGCAAACAGATCCGCGATCGAGTCTGTAGTTGATCTGAAGGGTGGACGGTTGATTTCAATAAAGGCCGTCAGTAGGACACCACTTGATATGGCGTTGCTGGATATGCCACCGGATTATCGAAAGCGCGTGGTCATTGTAGATGATAATGCGAGACCAGAGTTCATTCTTGACAACTATCGTGGCGGTTCGATTTGCGCGGATTCGTGCTTTTCAGGGGGCTACGAAGAGTATTTCCGGAAGCAGGTGGCGGGTGAGGACGTTGTGTTTATTTCCAAGTTGAAACAAGGTTTCGTCGCGGATCCCTACTTCAATGTAGTTCCCTTCGCTGGTCGAATTGCACTGGATGTGGCGGCCAGAATTGAGCTTCTTATCATGGAGTGTTCACCAGTGGTCGGTGGTGTCAGCGCTAGGGTTCGGATAAGAAATGGTTCAGATTCGATCTTGAAAACCATCGAGACTGAAGGGTGAAATGTTCGGCTTTCTTGGCGCTGGGTGCCTGTTGAAGGTAATTGCGCGCCGCCGGGTTGGGACGCACGCAAGGATCTTTCGCTTGAGCTATCGCCCGGGAAGGCGGTAGATGTTTCCTTCAACGCTGAGGCGCCTCCCGATCACTACATGCTTGAAGTAAGCTTGGTTCAGGAGTTGGTCTTCTGGTTCCACGACGAAGGCATGAGAGTGCCTGGGATGCTCGTGGTCATCTGATGCTTGGCAATACTGATAGAGAGACTATTGTGAAGATTGCGGTTGCGGGTACGGGTTACGTGGGATTGTCCAATGGTGTGCTTCTTGCTCGCCAGCATGAAGTTGTTGCTGTCGATGTCGTTGAAGAAAAAGTCAAGTTGCTCAACAGAGGCGTGTCTCCGATTGCCGACCCTGAGCTCGAGGCCGCATTGCAGGGCGGCGGGCTTGATTTCCGGGCGACACTGGATCCGGTCGATGCGTATGCTGGAGCAGCATTCGTCATCATTTCCACGCCTACCGATTACGACCCCGAAACAAATTACTTCAACACTTCGTCGATCGAATCGGTGATTTCTCAGGTGCTACAGATTGCTCCTGAGGCTACCATGGTCATCAAGTCCACCATTCCGGTTGGTTACGTGGAGAGTGTGCGAGCCAAGTTCGGGACCCGGAACATCATTTTCTCGCCAGAGTTCCTGCGAGAAGGGCGTGCTCTACATGACAATCTGCATCCTTCTCGGATCATCGTTGGCGAGAAGTCCGAGCGCGCGGAGATATTTGCGGCCCTACTGAGCGATGCGGCGATCAAGAAGGATGTTCCCATCCTGTTTACTGATCCAACCGAAGCGGAGGCAATCAAGCTTTTTGCCAACACCTACCTGGCCATGCGGGTATCGTACTTCAATGAACTGGATAGTTATGCTGTCAGCCACGGGCTGGATAGCAAGCAGATCATCCGGGGCGTAAGCCTGGATCCACGCATTGGTGGACACTACAACAACCCTTCTTTCGGATACGGCGGCTACTGCCTTCCGAAGGACACAAAGCAGTTGTTGGCGAACTACAGCAGCGTTCCTCAGAATCTGATCCGCGCGATTGTTGAATCCAATACCACGCGAAAGGATTTCATTGCCGAGCAGATCCTCAAGCGCAAGCCCAAGGTTGTTGGCGTCTACCGTCTGATCATGAAAAGCGGTTCAGACAACTTCCGCTCTTCAAGCATCCAAGGCGTGATGAAGCGCATAAAGAGCAAGGGAGTAGAGGTAATTGTCCATGAACCGAACTGCCCGGATCCAGAATTCTTCCGGTCGAGAGTCGTCAATGATCTGGCTCTCTTCAAGCGCGAGGCCGATGTGATCATCAGCAATCGTATGTCTTCCGAACTTGATGACGTCTCAGACAAGGTCTATACCCGGGACCTGTTCGGAGACAACTGAATCTGCTGGAAGCAGGGCACCCTGGGGGTGCCCTGCCCAAAGCATCAGCTTAGTGCCTTTTCCAGCTCCGGCAGGATCGCAAACAGATCCCCCACCAGGCCGATATCGGCGATCTCGAAGATCGGCGCGTCGCCGTCCTTGTTGATCGCGACAATCGTGCCGGCATCCTTGATGCCGGTCAGGTGCTGGATGGCACCGCTGATACCCACGGCCACGTACAGCTCCGGCGCGATGATCTTGCCGGTCTGGCCGACCTGCAGGTCGCTGGGCACGTAGCCGGCGTCGACCGCGGCACGCGAGGCACCCACGGCGGCACCGAGCTTGTCGGCCAGCTGGAAGATGACCTTGAAGTTCTCTTCCGAACCGACACCACGGCCGCCGGAGACCACGCGCTTGGCGCTCTGCAGGTCCGGGCGGTCGCTGGCACCGGCGGCCAGGCCGACGAAGCGAGTATGGGTCGGCAGGGCAGCGTCAACGCTGGCTGCTTCGATGGCGGCGCTGCCGCCCTGGGCAGCTTCCGGCCAGGACGCGGCGCGCACGGTGGCGACTACGATCTGGTCGGCCGGTGCTTCCACGGTGATGATCGCGTTGCCGGCATAGATCGGGCGCTTGAAGGTGTGGCTGCCTTCGACGCTCATCAGATCGGAGACCTGGTTGACGCCGAGCAGGGCGGCCACGCACGGCATGAGGTCCTTGCCGAAGGTGGTCGACGGGCCGAACACATGGGTATAGCCCTTGGCCAGCTGCGCGATCTGCGGTGCCAGTACCTGGGCGATGGCCTGCGCGTTGGCGGCATTGGCCACGGTCAGGACCTTGGCGACGCCAGCGATCTTCGCGGCTTCGGCGGCGACGGCGGCCGGGTCGGCGGCCAGCACCAGCACGTCGATGCTGGCACCGCTGATGGCGGCGGCGGCACTGACGGTCTTGGCGGTGGCGGCGTTGAGCTTGCCGTCGTGGTGCTCGGCGATGACGAGAATCTTGCTCATTACAGCAGCCCCTTCTGCTTGAGTGCGGCAATCAGTTCGGCCGCGTCCTTGACCATCACACCCTTGCTGCGCTTGGACGGCGCGGCGTACTGGGTGGTCTTGAAGGTGTCGGCGGCTTCAACGCCGAGGTCGGCCAGCTGCAGGGTTTCCAGCGGCTTGGCCTTGGCCTTCATGATGTCCGGCAGCTTGATGAAGCGCGGCTCGTTCAGGCGCAGGTCGGTGGTGACCACGGCCGGCAGATCCACTTCCAGTGTTTCCAGGCCGGCGTCGACTTCACGGGTCACCGTGGCCTTGCCGTCGGCAATCTCCAGCTTGCTGGCGAAGGTCGCTTGCGGGCGGCCCCACAGCGTGGCCAGCATCTGGCCGGTCTGGTTGGCGTCGTCGTCAATGGCCTGCTTGCCGAGGATCACCAGGTCCGGCTGTTCCTTCTCGATCAGCTTGAGCAGGATGCGCGACGCGGTCAGCGGCTGGATGGCCTGGTCGGTGACGACATGGATGGCGCGGTTGGCGCCCATGGCCAGGCCGTTGCGCAGGTGCGCCTGGGCGTCGGCCGGAGCGATGGTGGCAACCACGACTTCGCTGGCGATGCCCTTGTCGCGCAGGCGCAAGGCTTCTTCCAGGGCGATTTCATCGAAGGGGTTGGGGGACAGCTTGACGCCGTCGGTGACCACGCCGGAACCGTCCGGCTTGACCTGAATGCGGACGTTGTAGTCCACCACGCGCTTGTACGCGACGAGGATTTTCATCTGGTACGGGGTCCTTCAGTAACAGGGAGAACGTCCGGTCCTGGAACAGCAACCGGTTCGGGGGTGGGACCCCGATTCTAGCTGGCTTGGGGTGACCATGCGAATGCGTATGGTTATGTTGCGGCGCGGCAAAAATGCACTTCGCGAGCTCGTGTTCACGTCACGCAAGCAGTCGTGAAGGCCATCGGCATGTATCCTGTGCCGCTGTGCCGGGGCGCTCATGGGCGCTCCTTGGGTGAATTTCGATCAGGAGAACAGGTAGTGCCCACATGGCTTGTCACCGGCGGCGCCGGATTCATTGGCGGTAACTTCGTTCTCGAGGCCGTCGCGCGCGGCGTCAAGGTCATCAACCTCGATGTGCTGACCTACGCCGGCAACCTGAAGACCCTGTCCAGCCTGGACGGCAACCCCAACCACCTGTTCGTGCAGGGCGATATCGGCGACCAGGCCCTGGTCGCGAACCTGCTGGCCGAACACCGGCCGGATGCCGTGGTGAACTTCGCCGCCGAAAGCCACGTTGACCGCTCCATCGACGGTCCCGGTGCCTTCATCCAGACCAATGTGGTGGGCACCCTGGGCCTGCTGGAAGCGGTCCGTGACTACTGGAAGGCGCTGCCGGACGAACAGGGCGCGGCCTTCCGCTTCCTGCACGTGTCCACCGACGAGGTGTACGGCACCCTGGGCGAGACCGGCAAGTTCAGCGAAACCACACCGTACGCCCCGAATTCGCCGTACTCGGCGTCGAAGGCCGCTTCGGACCATCTGGTCCGTGCCTTCCACCACACCTACGGGCTGCCGGTACTGACCACCAACTGCTCCAACAACTATGGCCCGTACCACTTCCCCGAGAAGCTGATCCCGCTGGTGATCGCCAAGGCGCTGGCTGGCGAGCCGCTGCCGGTGTACGGCGATGGCAAGCAGGTGCGCGACTGGCTGTTCGTTTCCGACCACTGCGAAGCGATCCGCACCGTGCTGGCCAAGGGCCAGGTCGGCGAGACCTACAACGTCGGCGGCAACTCGGAAAAGCAGAACATCGAAGTGGTGCAGGCCATCTGTGCGCTGCTGGACCAGCGCCGCCCGCGCGCGGATGGACAGCCGCGCAGCAGCCAGATCACCTACGTCACCGACCGCCCCGGCCATGACCGCCGCTATGCGATCGATGCCTCCAAGCTGAAGAACGACCTGGGCTGGGAACCGGCCTACACCTTCGAGCAGGGCATCACGTTCACCGTCGACTGGTACCTGGACAACCAGGAATGGGTCAACGGCGTGCTGGATGGCAGCTACCGCCTGCAGCGCATCGGCACTGCCGCCTGAGGCCGGGAGATAACATGACGCAACGTAAGGGCATCATCCTGGCCGGCGGTTCCGGCACCCGGCTGTATCCGATCACCAAGGGCGTCAGCAAGCAGCTGTTGCCGGTGTACGACAAGCCGATGATCTACTACCCGCTCAGCGTGCTGATGCTGGCGGGCATCCGCGAAGTGCTGATCATCAATACTCCGCACGAACAGGCGCTGTTCCAGCAGCTGCTGGGCGACGGTTCGCAATGGGGCATGGACATCCAGTACGCGGTGCAGCCGAGTCCGGATGGCCTGGCCCAGGCCTACCTGATCGGCCGCGACTTCGTCGCCGGCAAGCCGAGCTGCCTGGTGCTGGGCGACAACATCTTCCACGGCCACGGCCTGCGCGACGTGCTCAAGCGTGCCGACCAGCGCGTGGATGGCGCCACCGTGTTCGGCTACTGGGTGAACGACCCGGAACGCTACGGCGTGGCCGAGTTCGACAAGAGCGGCAAGGTCATCGACCTGGTGGAGAAGCCTGAAAACCCGCGCTCGAACTATGCGGTCACCGGCCTGTATTTCTACGACAGCAACGCCAGCGCGCACGCCGCCGAACTGAAGCCGTCGCCGCGTGGCGAGCTGGAGATCACCGATCTCAACAATCGCTATCTGGCCGAGGGTAACCTCCACCTGGAAGCGCTCGGCCGTGGCTATGCCTGGCTGGATACCGGCACTCACCAGTCGCTGCTGGAAGCCTCCAACTTCATCGAGACCATCCAGACCCGCCAGGGCCTGCAGGTCTGCTGCCCGGAAGAAATCGCGTTCGGCCGAGGCTGGATCAATGCCGAGCAGCTGGAGGCGCTGGCTGCGCCGTTGATCAAGAATGGCTACGGCCAGTACCTGCACACGCTCGCCCAGCGTGGAGTCGTTCCGTGAAAGTGATTGAAACCAAGTTGCCCGGCTGCGTGGTGATCGAGCCGGCCGTGTTCGGCGATGCCCGCGGTTATTTCTTTGAAACCTGGAATGCCGAGCGTTTCGCCGCGCTGGGCCTGCCGGATCGTTTCGTGCAGAGCAATGTGTCCACCTCGGCGCAGGGCGTGCTGCGTGGCCTGCATTACCAGTGGCCGCGCCCGCAGGGCAAGCTGGTCAGCGTGCTGGAAGGCGAGGTCTATGACGTGGCCGTGGACATCCGCCGCGGCTCGCCGACCTTCGGCCAGTGGGAAGCGGTGGTGCTGAGCGCGGAGAACAAGAAGCAGTTCTGGATTCCGGAAGGCTTCGCCCACGGCTTTGCCGTACTGTCCGAGCGCGCGGTGTTCAGCTATCTGTGCACCGAGGTCTACCTGAAGGACTTCGATGCAGGCGTGCGCTGGAACGATGCGGATATCGCCGTGGACTGGCCGGTCAGTGCACCGACGCTGTCGGCCAAGGACGAGAACGCGCTCTTCCTGAAGGACATTGCCGAAGACCGCCTGCCGGTTTACGCGCCATGACCGTGCTGGTCTTTGGCGGCAACGGCCAGGTCGGCCAGGAGCTGCTGCGCGCGCTGGCGCCCCTGGGCAAGGTGGTTGCAACCACCCGTAGCGGCGTCCTGCCTGATGGCAGCCCCTGTGAAACCGCTGATTTCGGCCAGCCTGACAGCCTGACAGCCCTGCTGGACCGGCTGCGGCCGTCGGTGGTGGTCAATGCCGCGGCCTACACGGCGGTGGATCGCGCCGAACAGGACGCCGAGGCCGCGTTCGCGGCCAACTCGCAGGCACCGGGTGTGATCGCGCGCTGGTGCGCGGCGCATGGCGTGCCCTTCGTGCATTACTCCACCGACTACGTGTTCGACGGTCAGGGCAGTGCGCCCTACCGCGAAGACGAAGCGACCGCGCCGCTGGGCGTCTATGGCACCAGCAAGCGGGATGGCGAAGACGCCGTGCGCGCCGCCGGTGGTCGTCACCTGATCTTCCGCACGGCGTGGGTGTATGCCTCGCACGGTGCCAATTTCCTGCGCACGATGTTGCGGGTGGGCGCCGAGCGCGACCAGCTGCGTGTGGTGGCCGACCAGATCGGCACGCCGACCCCGGCCGCGCTGATCGCCGATGTCACTGCGCAGGCGCTGCAGTATCCGGATCCGTTGTCCGGTACCTGGCACCTGACCGCCAGTGGCCAGACCAGCTGGCACGGTTTTGCCGAGGCGATCTTCGCGGAGGCTCTGTCTTCGGGCGTGCTGTCGAAGGCGCCGTCGGTCGAGGCGATTCCCAGTTCCGAGTATCCGACCCCGGCCAAACGTCCGGCCTGGTCGGTGCTGGACAACCGCAAGCTGCAGCAGGATTTCGGCATCGTGCTGCCGGCCTGGCAGGATGGCCTGAAGCGGGTGATGACTGAGCTGGTACCGGCCAACGGCTGAGGTGTGGGGAGTACGCTCGGTTTGCCGGAGGCGACTCCTTGTTTTCGCATACAATCACCGCGATCAGTCTGTGCCTATCCATGTGTACAGTCCCATTCGCCTCCATGGTCGCAACTTCAAAATGCCGAGGTCAGCTTTGAAACTTGAAGAGCAAAAACGCATTCTGGTTACCGGTGGTGCCGGTTTCCTCGGTTCCCACCTTTGCGATCGGCTGATCGAGGCTGGGCACGATGTTCTCTGCGTGGACAATTTCTACACCGGAAGCAAGGCCAATGTTCAGGGTCTGCTGGACCATCCCCGCTTTGAGTTGATGCGACACGACGTCACATTTCCCCTGTATGTCGAAGTGGACCGCATCTTCAACCTGGCTTGCCCCGCCTCGCCCGTGCATTATCAGTACGATCCGGTGCAGACCACCAAGACCAGTGTCCACGGAGCCATCAACATGCTTGGCCTGGCCAAGCGTGTTGGGGCGCGCATCCTCCAGGCAAGTACCAGCGAGGTCTACGGTGATCCCGAGATCCATCCGCAGGTCGAAGGCTACTGGGGACGCGTGAACCCGATCGGCATCCGCAGCTGTTATGACGAGGGCAAGCGCTGTGCGGAGACCTTGTTCTTCGACTACTGGCGTCAACATCAGTTGGAGATCAAGGTGATGCGGATCTTCAATACCTATGGCCCGCGCATGCATCCAAGTGATGGGCGGGTGGTGAGCAATTTCATTGTACAGGCGCTCAAAGGTGAGCCTATTACGATCTACGGCGATGGTACACAGACCCGTAGCTTCTGCTATGTCGATGACCTGGTGGAGGGGATGTTGCGTCTGATGGATTCCCCCGCCGATTTCACTGGTCCAGTCAACATCGGCAATCCCGGCGAATTTACGATGCTGGAGCTGGCTGAGACGGTTCTGCGCCTTGTCGGCGGGCACTCGACCATCGAGTTCCGCCCGTTGCCTTCGGACGATCCGAAACAGCGTCAGCCCGACATCAGTCTTGCAAAGTCAACGTTCGACTGGGAGCCGAAGGTCTGTCTTGAGGATGGCCTGAAGGAAACCATCGCATATTTCCGTCACCGCCTGCAGGCATGAGGAAGAACTGATGCGCAAGGTCGTGGTGATGCCCGTGTACGAGGACTTGGAAGCGTCATCCAAGTTGTTCCTTGAGATTGCCCGAACGCAGGGGCTCGACACCTACATCGTGGCTGTCGATGACGGATCCGTGCGTCAGCCCCTTGATGTTTCGGCAATTCGGGCTGCGGCCCTTGATGGTGTGGTGATCAAGTTGCGCCGCAATGTAGGGCATCAACGCGCGATCGCAATTGGTCTTAGTTATGTAGCCGAGCACTTCGGGGATGATGTGGTTGTAGTTGCCATGGATTCCGATGGCGAAGATACGCCGGAAAGCATGACCGAGCTGGTTTCAGCGCTGGATTCGCCCGAGGTGGATGTGGTCGTCGCGAGTCGGAAAAGTCGAGTGGAATCCTTGAAGTTCAAGGCTTTCTATGTTGTATACAAGATGCTGTTCTCGCTTCTCAGTGGGCGCCGGATCAGTTTTGGCAACTTCATGGCAGCCAAGATGCCTGCAGTCCGTCGACTGGCCTCGATGCAGGAGTTGTGGACTCACGTCGCTGCTGCTGTGCTGGGGTCGAAGTTGCGGGTGCAGACCTGCTCGCTGGATCGGGGGCCGCGTTATGCGGGCCGCAGCAAGATGAATTTCGTCGGTTTGGCATTGCATGGCTTCCGTGCGCTGATGGTCTTTGCGGAGGACGTGCTCGTGCGTGTGGGTATTGCGTGCACACTGGTTGCAGGACTATCGGTCTGCGGTGGCGTTCTTGCTCTGCTCCTTAAAGCTCTCGGGTTTGCGACTCCGGGTTGGTTTTCTCTTGCGTTTGGAATCCTCTTGCTGGTGTTTCTGCAGACCGCTGCGTTGACGCTGATCATTCTGATGCTTTCGGGCATGATCCGTAGCGGGGGCGTCTTGGTTGCAGGGAGCTACCGGGAGTTCGTTGCAGAGATTCAGTATGCCGGCCGGCAGTGAGCGACTGTTGTCCGGCCAGTTCGTTCGCTACGTCATCAACGGAGTCGTAGCTACGGTCGTGCACTACGGGGTGCTGCATTTCAATATTGAAGTTCTCCAGATTCCTGTCGCGGGCATTGCCAATGCGATAGCCGCAGTTTTCGGTATCGCTGTCTCCTTCGTCGGTAATCGCTATTTCGTCTTCCACGGTCAGCAGGGCAGTCTGCTCAAGCAGGGCTCGCTGTTCCTGGTCGTGTATGTTGCGATAGCAGCGTTGCATGCCCTGGTGATGTACATCTGGGCAGATCGATTGGGATACGACTATCGCATTGGATTTCTCATAGCAACTGCGGTGCAGATGGCTTTCAGTTTCATAGCGAATAAACTTTTGGTGTTCAAATGAACAAGTACTTGCGGGCAGGTTTGGCAACTGCCGTCTTCATTGTTGCGCTGCTGCTCACGTACTACATCCATATGCGGTACTTCCGGGTCAACGTAGTTTTCTATGCCAGCGTGCTTGATGCGGCGATCGCATTGGTACTCGTGTTTGGCACGCTTCATTTATTCAAATGGTTCAGTGAATTCAGCAAGCTCGAGTTGATTCAGCTCGCTACGATCTGGTTGCTTGGCGGGTACTTGTTCGCAATTTCAGTGCCGACCGTCATTGATCGTTCGCTGTCGTTTTACATTCTTGAGAAGTTGCAGCAGCGAGGGGGAGGGATCCGGGAGGATGCGTTCCGTGAAGTTTTTACGGATGAGTACGTGCGAGAGCACCACCTGGTAGAAGTGCGCCTGACGGAGCAGTTGCAGTCCGGCACCATCGAGATCCAGCGCGGTTGCGTGAAGTTGACGGAGCGCGGTGAGAGGTTGGCATCTTTCAGTCGTTTCTACAGGAAGAATCTGCTGCCGACTCATAGGCTGTTGATGGGTCAGTACACCGATGCGCTTACTGATCCATTCCGAGACAGTCAGATGAGCAAAGACTACCGGTGCCAATAGTGTCGCTTTTTCGGTTGTCAGCCTGACACACCCTTAGTGGTCTCAACTTTGCAACTGATCAACGAAAAAGCCAGGGTCATTGACCCTGGCTTTTCTCTGTAACGCCCTTGGCCGGTTGCAGGATTGGCAACCCACCTCAGCTGCGCCCGTAGGTATCCTCGAACCGCACGATGTCATCCTCGCCCAGGTAGCTGCCCGACTGTACTTCGATCAGTTCCAGCGGCAGTTTTCCGGGGTTGCGCAGGCGGTGAGTCACGCCCAGCGGGATGTAGGTGCTCTGGTTCTCGCTGAGCAGGATCACTTCGTCGCCGCGGGTCACTTCTGCGGTGCCGCTGACCACGATCCAGTGTTCGGCGCGATGATGATGCATCTGCAGGCTGAGCGTGCCGCCGGGCTTGACCGTGATGCGCTTGACCTGGAAACGCTCGCCGTTATCGATTGAATCGTAGGCGCCCCACGGGCGGTAGACCTTGCGATGCCAGGCGGCCTCGCTGCGGCCTTCGGCCTTCAGTTGGGCGACAACGGTCTTGACCTCCTGCATGCGATCGGCCTTGCCGACCAGCACCGCGTCGTCGGTCTCGACGACGATCACGTCATCCAGGCCGACCAGTGCCACCAGGCGCTGTGCATAGGCATAGGTGTTGCGGCAGTCGATGGCGATCACATCGCCCTGGTGGGCGTTGCCATCGCCGTCCTGCTGCGAGACATCGCGCAGCGCCGTCCACGAGCCGACATCGTTCCAGCCGGCGTCCAGCGGAATCACCACGGCGTCTGCGGTTTTTTCCATCACCGCGTAGTCGATGGAGTCGGAAGGAACCGCAGCGAAGGCGTCCTTGTCCAGACGGGTGAAATCCGAATCGCGACGGGCCTGCTGCCAGGCCTGGCGGCTGCCGGCCAGCATGTCGGGCTGGAAGTGCTCAAGTTCCTGCAGGTAGCGCGAGGCCTTGAACAGGAACATGCCGCTGTTCCAGTAATACTGGCCGCTGCTGACGTAACCGGTGGCGGTCTCAAGGTCGGGCTTTTCGACAAAGCGCTCGACCGCACGCAGGCCCTGCCCATCGGCGGCCTTGATATAGCCGTAGCCGGTTTCCGGACCGCTCGGCACGATGCCGAAGGTCACCAGCTTGCCGGCCTCGGCAGCGCTGGCTGCAGCCTGCACGACTGCGCGGAATGCGGCCTCATCGGTGATCACATGGTCCGAGGGCAGCACCAGCAGCAGCGCATCGGCGCCGTCGCGGGTGGCCTCCAGGGCTGCGACCGCGATCGCCGGCGCCGTATTGCGGCCCACCGGCTCCAGGATGATGCCAGCCGGCTCGGCGCCGACCTGCTGCAGCTGCTCGGCAGCGACGAAGCGGTGCTCCTCGTTGGCGATCACCAGCGGGCCATGCGCGGCGATGGGAGCGACGCGCTGCCAGGTGGCCTGCAGCATCGTCAGCTCGCTGGCCAACGGCAGGAACTGCTTGGGGTAGGACTCGCGCGACAGCGGCCACAGGCGGGTGCCGGAGCCACCGGACAGAATGACGGGCTGGATGATGCTCATGGTCGTCCTTGGTTACTGCTGAAGGAGGTGGGAAATTTCATCAGTGCGGGCCTGCATCAGCCCTGCGTCGCCGCGGGCTTCAACGTTCAGGCGCAGCAGCGGCTCGGTGTTGGAGCTGCGCAGGTTGAAGCGCCAGTCGCCGAAGTCGGCACTGATGCCGTCGGTGTGGTCCAGTACCGGCGCTTGCGCCGCGAAGTGCGCCATGACGCGGGCCACAGCGGCCTTGGCATCGGCCACCTTGAAGTTGATCTCGCCACTGCACGGATAGGCCGCCATGCGGTCTTCGACCCAGTCGGCCAGCGAGCGGCCGCTTTCGGAAATCAGCTGGGCGATCAGCAGCCACGGGATCATGCCGGAGTCGGCATAGGCGAATTCGCGGAAGTAGTGGTGGGCGCTCATCTCGCCGCCATACACCGCATCCTCGGCGCGCATCTTTTCCTTGATGAAGGCATGGCCGCTCTTGCACAGCACCGGTACGCCGCCCGCCTGCTCCACCATCTCCACGGTGTTCCAGACCAGGCGAGGGTCGTGCACGACCTTGCCGCCGGGATTGCGCGCGAGGATAGCCTTGGCCAGCAGGCCGACCAGGTAATAGCCCTCGATGAAGCGGCCGGTGTGATCGAAGAAGAAGCAGCGATCAAAGTCGCCGTCCCAGGCGATGCCGAAGTCAGCACCATGCTCGCGCACGGCGTCGGCAGTGGCGGCACGGTTTTCCGGCAGCAGCGGGTTGGGAATGCCGTTGGGGAAGTTGCCGTCGGGTTCGTGGCAGATGCGGATGAACTCGAACGGCAGGTGCGGTGCCAGCAGGTCGACGATGGCGCCCGCGCCGCCGTTGCCGGCATTCACCACCAGCTTCAGCGGCGTGAGCTTGCTGGCATCGACATAGCTGAGCAGGTGCTGGATGTAGGCGCTCTTGTCATGCTGGGCGGTCTGCCCGGCGCGCGGCGGCTGGGCCTCGGACGTATCGACGGCGACCGCGTCGGAAATCGCGAACAGGCCGGTATCGGAGCTGATCGGACGGGCATTCTCCTTGACCAGCTTCATCCCGTTGTAGTCCATCGGGTTGTGGCTGGCGGTCACCATCACGCCGCCGGCCGCACCGAGGTGATCGGTCTGGAAGTAGACCTCTTCGGTGCCGCACAGGCCGATGTCGATCACCTCGCGGCCGGTACCACGCAGGCCTGCGGCCAGCGCATCCTGCAGCGCCGGGCTGGTCAGGCGCACATCGTGGCCGAGGACCACCGGACCGGGAGCGAGCTGTGCGGCCAGGGCGACGCCGATGCGGCGGGCCAGGTCTTCGTTCAGTTCTTCCGGCACACGGCCGCGGATATCGTAGGCCTTGAAGGCGGGCAGGGGCATCGATCAGATCCTTTGTGAGCTCAGCCCCCAATTGTAGTCCCAGTCCCGTATGGGAATCGTTTCCATCGGGGAACGCCACCTGACTGGCGTTCGGGGGTCAGGCTCGCGTCGACCGTTTGCCCGCTTTACGGGAACGTTTGCCGGGCAGGCCCGGCAACGGCGCCAGCAGCGCCTGCACGTCTTCCTCGCTGAAGCGTGGCCCCGTGCTGCCGCCGCCTTCCAGAATCGAGTCGGCCAGCGTGGCCTTGCGTTCCTGCAGCTCGGCGATCCGTTCTTCAATGCTGCCTGCGGCGATCAGCCGGTAAACGAACACCGGCTGCTGCTGGCCGATGCGATGGGCGCGGTCACTGGCCTGGTTTTCGGCCGCCGGGTTCCACCAGGGGTCGAAGTGGATGACGGTGTCGGCGGCGGTCAGGTTCAACCCGACGCCACCTGCCTTCAGGCTGATCAGGAACACCGGCACCTCGCCCTGCATGAAGCGCTGCACCGGCGTAGCCCGGTCCTGGGTGTCGCCGGTCAGGGTCACATAGGCCAGCCCGAGCTCCTCCAGCGCCTGTGCGATCAGTGCCAGCATGCCGGTGAACTGCGAGAACACCAGGACCCGCCGGCCTTCCTCGACCATCGACGGCAGCATGTCGCGCAGCAGCTCCAGCTTGGCCGAGCCGGCATTGCGTGCCGGGGTGTCGCCCGGCAGCAGGCGCGGATCGCAGCAGACCTGGCGCAGCTTCAGCAGGGCATCCAGCACCACGATATGGCTGCGCGCCAGCCCGCTGCCGCTGATGGCCTCGCGCACCTGCTTTTCCATCGCTGCACGCACGGTTTCATAGAGATCACGCTGGCCGCCTTCCATGTCCACCGCACGGGTAATGAGGGTCTTGGGCGGAAGCTCTGACGCGACCTGGTCCTTGCGCCGGCGCAGGATGAAGGGACGCAGACGCTGCGCCAGCAACGTGGCGCGACGGTGGTCGCTGCCGCGTTCGATCGGATGGCGCCAATGCTGGTTGAACTGCTTTTCGCTGCCGAGCAGGCCGGGCAGCAGGAAGTCGAACTGCGTCCACAGCTCGCCCAGATGGTTCTCCAGTGGCGTGCCGGTCAGGCACAGGCGATGGCGGGCCTGCAGCGTGCGCAGGGTAATGGCCGCACGTGACTTCGGATTCTTCACCTGCTGGGCTTCATCCAGAATCAGCAGATGGTAGGCATGTGCCTGCAGCGCCTGCTCGTCGCGCCACAGCAGGGGATACGTGGTCAGCACAAGATCATGCTCGGGAATCGCCTCGAACAGTGCTTCGCGCGTCGGTCCGTGCAGGGTCAGCACCCGCAGGCCAGGGGTGAAGCGTGCGGCTTCGCTCTGCCAGTTGTGCAGCAGCGAGGTCGGCACCACCAGCAGCGCCGGCCGGTCCAAGCGGCCACTTTCCTTCTCGACCAGCAGATGCGCCAGCGTCTGCAGGGTCTTGCCCAGCCCCATGTCATCGGCCAGCACGCCGCCCAGACCCTGCTGGCGCAGGTACTGCAGCCACGACAGGCCTTCACGCTGATAGGGACGCAGCGTCGCCACCAGCCCCGCCGGTGGCGGCACTTCACCCAGTGCGGGTGCCTGCATCAGGCGCTGCACCAGTGCCTGGGTGTCCTTGCGCCCCCGGAACTGCAGGCGCGCCGTATCCCGCAGCGCCTGCAGGCGGCCACGGTCAAGCGCTGACAAGCGCAGCGGCGCGCCACGCTGGGCGAACAGGTCCGCCAGCAGGGCCATGATCGGTTTCAGTCGCGCGGCCCGCAGTGCCAGGCGGGTGTTGTCGCCTGCCATCAACAGGATGTTCTCGTCATCGCCGATGGCGTCCAGCTGGCCACGCATCCAGCGGGGATCGGACTGCAGCACCTGCTGCAGCAACGGAACCATCGACACGTTGCGGCCTTCCACCTGGATGTCCAGGCCCAGGTTGAACCAGCCCGCATCCGCCGGGTCGGCCTGGATGTCCAGGCCGATCTCATCCACCCGGGTGATGCGATGGCGGAAATCGTCGTCCGTCTCCACTTTCCAGCCCAGGGCTTCCAGGCGCGGCACGTCGTCCAGCAGGAACCGTGTCCAGTCATGGGTGCGCAGCTGGAACTGCGGGCCTGCGCCGTCCAATGGCGCCCGTGGCTCCGTGTCGCGATGCAGTCCCACCGTGCGCAGCTCGGCCTCGCGCCGTGACTCCTCAACCAGGTCGCGGGGCAGCAGGGCGAGCTGGCCCTCCGGATCGTGTGCGAACAGGCTCGGATCATCCAGGAACCGCACGTGCTCGTCGTATTCGAAGGCCACGGTCGCGATATCGGCCCATTGCGAAGGGTCGCGGGGGCCGAGCCACGGCGGACGGAACTCGACCGTGTGCAGGCGCAGGACGGGCGTCATCGAACGGATCAGCAGCGTTGGCAGCGTGCTGCTGTCGTCGGGCATGGGGGGCGTATGGTCGATCTGCTGCAGCATCTGCGCCAGCACAGCCGCCACGTGCATGCAGTCGTGGCCGAGCAGGCAGGAACACCGGTTGCGCAGCAGGCTGCGCGGATGGCGAAGGCTGGCGGCCAGGTCGATCTCCACCCGGTAGGAGTACTTGGCCGGGATCTTTACCTCAGCGACCAGAATGTCACCGAACAGACGCATGTTGTGGACTTCCGACAGGCCATGGTCGCTCATTTCCAGCGTCCGGCCTTTCATCCAGCGGAGCAGGTCTTCTTCGGTGTAGGTATGGGCCATCAACGAGGGTGGGGCGGGCACGGGGCCGGCCATTGGCAGGGGAACCCGGCATTCTACGGAACCCTGTGCGATGCCCGTGCAATGCTGCGGCGCATCCAGGCCCTTCGCCGCCCTCCAGCTAGAATGCGGTCATCCTCAACGTGCAGGGTAGTACAGCAATGCAGCAATCGACTTCCACCGGCAAGCGCAGCAAGCGCTTCGCCAGTGCGGCGGAGGCCCTGCAAGGGGTGGTCGCCGATGGCCAGACGCTGGCCGTGGGCGGCTTCGGCCTGTGTGGCATTCCCGAGGCACTGATCGCCGCGCTGCGCGACAGCGGCGCCAAGGGCCTGACCGTGATCTCCAACAATGCCGGCGTTGATGGTTTCGGCCTGGGCCAGCTGCTGGAAACCCGGCAGATCAGGAAGATGATTTCGTCCTATGTGGGCGAGAACAAGGAATTCGAGCGCCAGTTCTTGGCCGGCGAGCTCGAGCTGGAATTCAACCCGCAGGGCACCCTGGCCGAGCGCCTGCGTGCCGGCGGTGCAGGCATTCCGGCGTTCTTCACCGCCACCGGCTATGGCACCGTGGTGGCTGAAGGAAAGGAAACCCGCGAGTTCGACGGCAAGCACTACGTGATGGAAACCGCGCTGCGCGCCGACGTGGCGCTGGTCAAGGCGTGGAAGGCCGACGAAGCGGGCAACCTGGTGTTCCGCAAGACCGCGCGCAACTTCAATCCGGCTTGCGCGATGGCCGGCAAGGTCTGCATCGTGGAAGTGGAGGAGGTGGTGCCGGTCGGCGCGATTGATCCGGACCAGGTGCACCTGCCGGGCATCTACGTACACCGCATCGTGCACAACCCGCATCCTGAAAAGCGTATCGAACAGCGCACCATCCGCGCGGAGGGCAACTGACATGGCGTGGACCCGCGATGAGATGGCGGCACGTGCCGCCCGCGAACTGACCGATGGTGCGTACGTGAACCTGGGCATCGGCCTGCCGACCCTGGTTGCCAACCACATCCCCGAAGGGGTGGACGTGTGGCTGCAGTCGGAAAACGGCCTGCTCGGCATCGGTCCGTTCCCGACCGATGCCGAAGTGGACGCCGACCTGATCAATGCCGGCAAGCAGACCGTCACCGCGCGTGCCGGTGCCAGCTATTTCGGCAGCCACGACAGCTTCGCGATGATCCGCGGTGGCCATGTGAACCTGGCTATCCTCGGCGCCATGCAGGTCACCGACAAGGGTGACCTGGCCAACTGGATGGTGCCCGGCAAGATGGTCAAGGGCATGGGCGGTGCGATGGACCTGGTGGCCGGCGTGCAGCGCGTGGTGGTGCTGATGGAGCACACCGCCAAGAACGGCGAGCACAAGATCCTGACCGAATGCACGCTGCCGTTGACCGGTGTCGGCGTGGTCGACCGCATCATCACCGACCTGGCCGTGTTCGATGTCACCGACAAGGGGTTGCTGCTGGTGGAAGCCGCACCCGGTGTCAGCGATGACGAGTTGAAGGAAAAGACCGGCGTTGCGTTCCAGCGCGCTTGATGTCCCGGGGCGGCTGCAGGCCGCCCCTTTCCGGAAGGCACGCGATGCTGTTCCCCGACGATCTTCCTGATGCTGACGTCCAGCACCTGCGGGGTTGGCTGGCCCCGGCCGACGCGGACGCGCTGATGTCCGTGCTGCAGGCTGATGTGCCTTGGGAGGTCCATCGCATCCGCATGTTCGGCAACTGGGTGGATTCGCCGCGGCTGAGTTGCTGGATCGGCGATCCGCTGGCGCGCTACCGCTATTCCGGGGCTGAATTCGTGCCGCACCCCTGGCCACCCGCGTTGCAGGCCATGCGCGGGCGCCTGCAGGCGGAGGGCATCGGCCGCTTCAACAGCGTGCTGCTGAACCGCTATCGCGGCGGTGGCGACTACATGGGCTGGCACAGCGATGACGAGCCAGAGCTGGGGCCGACCCCGGTGATTGCTTCGCTGAGCCTGGGCGCGGCGCGCCGCTTCCTGCTGCGCCGGCGCGATGACCCGGCGCGGAAGGCCGAGTACCTGCTCGGCCATGGCGATCTGCTGGTGATGGCGGGGCAGACACAGCGGTTCTACCAGCACGCGCTGCCGAAGATGGCACGGGTGCAGGGTGAACGGATCAACCTGACGTTCCGCTGGATTACGCCACGCTGACCGGTCAGCGCGCGACGGTCGGCTGGTCGGCCTGCCCGCTTGTCAGCGTCCAGCCCACCATCTCCTGTGCCAGCTGCTGCAGGCCGCGCTCGAACGCGGCGGCAACCGCCGGCACGTCGGTACTGCCGACCGGCTGTGCCTGGCGGAAGGTACGGTCGGCGACCACGCGCTGGTCGGCCACATGGATCAGCTTGGCGTTGACCTCGATCACCACGGTCGGCGTGGCCTGGCCCAGGTAGTCCGATTCAAAGCGGCGCACATCGGTGGACAGCTTGTAGTCGGCACGGATGCCGGCACTGCTGCGCGCCACGCCACGGATGCGGCCGGAGTCCTCAAAGCCACGCAGCAGGGTGTCCTCGATCATGTCGGTGGCCGGCTGTGCCCAGCTGGCCCCCTTGTAGATCTCCATCTGCGACGGCGTCGGCCGCACGTTGATACGCGGGCTGTCGACCATGCGCGCGGCGCTGGGCTTGGCCAGCACCAGCTGCCAGCCCACCTGTGGCCACGCCGGGTCGGCCTTCACCTGCACGGACGGCGAGTACAGCGTCACTGCGGTTTTCTCGCTGCTGCCAAGGATGGAGCAGCCGCCCAGCAGGGTGACCATCGAAGCGGCCAGCAGCAGGCGCGGAAGGGCGGTCGGGCTCATTTGGGTTCGAACTCCTTCGGTGCGTCGCGGCCCAGCAGGTAGCGCGCGGGGTTGTTCTCGAGGCGGTCGCTGACCCGGCGCAGATCGCGGATCAGGCCGCGCAGTTCGGTCAGCGTCGGGCCGAGCTGGCCGAGGCCATCGTTGGCGAAGCTGTTGATCGCGGCACGGTTCTCGCCAAGGATCGAGTCGGCGTTGCCAGCGGCCGAATCAAGCTTGGCCAGGGTGGCGTCGAGCTTGTCGATGATGCCCGGCAGCTGCTGCACCAGGTTCTTGTCCAGGCGCTCGATGGTGCCATTGGTGGTCTTCAGCGTGGTGTCCAGGCTGCGGGCGGCATCGCGCGCGCTGAGCAGCAGCGCCTGCGTGCCCTGGTCGCGGTCGGCCAGGCCGCCGCTGATCGTTTCCAGGTTGGCCAGCGTCGCGTTGATCGAGGCCACGTTGCGGTCGCTGAGGATCTGGTCCATGCGCTCGACGATGCGGTTGGCAACGTCGGTGATGTTCTGCAGCGCCGACGGCGTGGTTGGAATGATCGGCGCCGGGTCCTTGTTGACCGTGGTCAGTGCCGGCGACTGCGGCGTACCACCGCTGAGCTGGATGATCGACGGGCCGGTCAGGCTGGTGATCGCCAGCTTTGCACGGGTATCGGTCTTGACCGGGGTGGTCGAGTTCAGGCGGATGCGTGCGACCACCTGGCGCGGGTCGTCCGGAACCAGGTTCAGTTCGATGATCGAACCCACCGCGATGCCGTTGTACTGCACCGGGCTGCCCACCGACAGGCCAGTTACTGCCTCGCGGAACACCACGCGGTATTCCTGCCAGGTACGGTCGGAGGAGTACTTGGCCGCCCACAGGCCGAAGGCCAGCAGGGCCAGGCCGGTGATCAGGGTGAACGCGCCGATCAGCACGTAGTTGGCTTTGGTTTCCATGGCTCAGGCACTCTCGATCTGTTCGCCGCGCGCGGCACGCGCACGCGGTCCGTGGAAGTATTCCTGGATCCACGGATGATCCAGTTTCTCGATGTCCGGCAGTGGCGCGTTGGCCACCACTTTGCGGTCGGCGATCACCGCCACCCGGTCGCAGATCGCATACAGCGTGTCCAGGTCGTGGGTGATCAGGAACACGGTCAACCCCAGTGCTTCCTGCAGGGTCTTGATCAGGCGGTCGAAGGCGGCCGCGCCGATCGGGTCGAGTCCGGCGGTCGGTTCATCCAGGAACAGCAGCGGCGGGTCCAGTGCCAACGCGCGGGCCAGGCCGGCGCGCTTGCGCATGCCGCCGGACAGCTGCGAGGGCAGTTTGTTGATCGCATCGGCGGGCAGGCCGGCCAGCTTCACCTTCAGCAGCGCCAGTTCGTAGTGCCAGCGCTCGGGCAGTTCGCGGTGGTGCTCCTTCAACGGTACCTGCACGTTCTCGCCTACGGTCAGCGACGAGAACAACGCACCGTCCTGGAACAGCACGCCGGTGTTGCGCTCGATGTGCAGGCGGCTCTCGGCATCGTCGGCACGCGCGTCGCGGCCCAGCACCTCGATCCGGCCTTCGTCGGGCGTGCGCAGGCCGAGGATCGAGCGCATCAGTACCGACTTGCCGGTACCGGAGCCGCCCACCACGCCGAGAATTTCGCCGCGGCGCACGTCCAGGTCCAGGTCCTCGTGCACGGTCTGGCTGCCGAAGCGGTTGACCAGCCCGCGCACGCGGATGGCCAGGTCGTGGCCATCGTCGTCCTGCATGGGAATGTCGTCGGGCGTCGGATGCGTGCTCATGTCACCAGTCCATGTGCATGAACCACAACGCCGCGAAGGCGTCGATGATGATCACCAGCGAGATGGTCTGCACCACGCTGGAGGTGGTGCGTTCGCCCACCGACTGCGCCGTGCCTTCCACCTTCAGGCCTTCCAGGCAGCCGATCAGGCCGATCACCAGCGCGAACACCGGCGCCTTCGACAGGCCGACCAGCATGTGCCGCACTTCCATCGTCTCGTGCATGCGCGCGATGTACATCTGCGGCGGGATGTCGAGGTCGAACGCACCGACGGTGATGCCGCCAGCCAGGCCGGCCACCATCGCAATGAAGGTCAGCAGCGGCAGGGTGACCAGCAGCGCCAGCAGCCGTGGCAGCACCAGCAGGTCGATCGGATCCAGGCCCAGGGTCCGCATCGCATCGATTTCCTCGCGCGCTTTCATCGCACCGATCTGTGCGGTGAAGGCGCTGGCGGTGCGGCCGGCCAGCACGATGGCGGTCAGCAGCACCGCGAACTCGCGCAGGAAGGCGATGTTGACCAGCTCGACCACGTAGATCTCGGCGCCGAAGTCGCGAAGGATGGTCGAGCCGAGGAAGGCGATCACCGCGCCCACCAGGTAGGACAGCAGCGCCACCAGCGGTACCGCGTCCAGCCCGACCTGCTCCATCTGGTGCACGGTGGCGGTCAGGCGGAAGCGACGGGGTTCCTTGACCAGGCGAGCTCCCTTGACCAGGTTCTCGCCGAGGAAACTGCACAGCGCCTTGATGTTGTGGCCGGTGGCATGGACGCTGACACCCAGCCGTTCCAGCGCCGCCAGCACGCCGAAGTCGCGCTTGGGCTTGGGCCGGTCGTCGGCCACTTCCTCGATGGTGCACACCAGTGCCTGGTGATCCGGGCGGAACTTCAGTGCGTCCTCGCCGAGGTCGGCGCGATGGGCTACGCGCAGCACCTGCAGCACGCCGGCCGAATCCATTTTCTCGATGGCGGTGGCATCGATGCCGGTCAGCGTGTCGGGAACGCCGCGCAGGACTTCGGCCGCGGCCAGCGCGGTCTTCAAGGTCCAGGTGCCGGACAGGCGGATCACGCCCGGGTCATGGGCATCCTGTTCGAGCTGGGGGGCGTGGTTCGGGGTCACTTGGGCCATTCGGGTCGCAGCATAACCGTTCTGTATTGGGCTTCGCGTCGAACTCGGATGAATTTCTCCGGTAAGGCCCAGCCTAGGTAATACTACGGCGCATGTCCGCAGACGCTCACACGATCCCCACGCCCCAGGCCAGCTACGCACAGCGCGTGGCCTTCGTTTCCGAGATCGCCGGACGCCTGCACAGCTATGGCACAACGGCCCAGCGCCTGGAAACAGCGGTGGTGGCACTGGCCCGCCAGCTCGATCTGGATTGTGAACCGTGGTCGAATCCCACCGGTATCATCCTCAGCTTCAGCGACCCGGCGCAGGCGATCGGCTCCAGTGACATCACCCGCGTGATCCGCTTGGCGCCCGGCGAGAACGACCTGCACAAGCTCAGCGTCGCCGACCATATCGCCGAGGAAGTGGCCAATGGGCGGATGAGCATCGCCCAGGGCCACACCGCATTGCGCCAGCTGGACAAGGATCCGGGCCGGCGCGGCAAGCTGCGCACCATCCTTTCGTTCACCCTCGGCGCGGCCGGCGTGGCCGGCATGTGGAAGCTGCCGTGGCTGGACATCGCCACCGCCGGTGTCATCGGCCTGATGATCGGCCTGCTCGGCATGGTCACCGACCGTCGCCCGGCCACCCGCGAAGCAGCCGAGGCACTGGCCGCGCTGCTGGCCGGCCTGGTCGCCACGCTGGTCGCGTCCTTCATCGGCGCGCTCAACCTCAACACAGTGATCATCGCCTCGCTGGTGGTGCTGCTGCCGGGCATGTCGCTGACCAATGCGGTCAATGAACTGGCCAGCCAGCACTGGGTGTCGGGGACCGCGCGCTTCGCCGGTGCGCTGACCACCATCATGAAACTCAGTGTGGGCGCGATGATCGCGGTGACCTTGGCCGACGTGCTCGGCCTCGACCCGGTGATCCGCGCGGCGCGGCCGCAGGGGCCCTGGGTGGAGTGGGGCTCGCTGCTGACCGCGGCGTTCGCCTTCGCGATGCTGTTCAAGGCCAACCGCCGCGATTACCCGTGGGTGATCGCCGCCTCGGTGGCCGGCTATGCGATCTCCAAGTTCGGTGGCCACGCCTGGGGCGCGCCGGCCGGCATCTTCCTGTCGGCGATGCTGCTGACCGCCGGTGGCAATCTGTTCGGCCGTCTCGTTGGCCGCCCGGGTGCGATCATCCGCCTGCCTGGCATCATCATGATGGTGCCAGGCAGCACCAGCCTGCGCGGCGTGCTGACCCTGGTCCAGCAGCAGGACGTGGGTGCCGGCCAGAGCGTGTTCCTCACCGTGCTCAACGTGGTGATGGCCCTGGTCGCCGGCCTGCTGTTCGGCAACCTGCTGATGCCCGCTCGCAAAACCCTGTAATGATGTCGGTGGGTGTGGACCGTTGGTCCACACGCCGGGAGGGCTGCTTGCTGTGGGTGTGGACCTCGGTCCACACACCGAAGAATGAAAAACGCCGGCTTTCGCCGGCGTTTTTCATTGCATCCCGATCCGGCCTCAGGCCTTCTTGATCAGGAAATCTTCCGGCTTCTTGTTGCCCTTGGCAGTCAGCTCAGCCATCCAGCGCGGCTGCTTGCCACGGCCGGTCCAGGTTTCCTTGGGGTTGGCCGGGTTGCGGTACTTCGGGGCAACCTTGCCCAGCTTGCGGCCGGCGGTCTTCGACGGGGCCTTGGCGGCCGGAGCGGCCTTGCGGGCACGCGTGGCCGGGGCGCTGCCGAACAGTTCTTCGATGGTGTAACCCTCGGTCTTGGCCAGCTTGGTCAGCTGGGCCCGGACCTTGGTGATCGGCCGGCGCTTGGCGACGATGGTCTGCTGCTTCTTGGCGGTACGGATCAGGGCGCCCAGCTCGCGTGCTGACAGGCCGGTCAGGTCAATGCTCATTTACGGTTACTCCGGAAACTAATGTGTGGACGGGACAAGCCAGTCCATGGCGTCGGCGGACAGAATAGAGATGAATTAATCACAGCACAAATGCAGGCGGGTCATGGCGTGGCGGCATGCAGGCGCCGTCGCGGTGATTTTGACCGGATTATGTCCGCTGCAATATCGGGGAAGACCGCGGCAGAAAAAAAAGACCGGGGCAGGGCCCGGTCTTTTTCCTGATCAGCCCTGCAGACGCTGCAGCAGGGAGGCCTTGTCCAGGCTTTCCGCTTCGCTGGCGCGGCGCGAGCGGTATTCGTAGGTACCGGCGGCCAGGCCGCGTTCGCTGACCACCACGCGGTGCGGGATGCCGATCAGTTCCATGTCGGCGAACATCGCGCCCGGGCGCAGGCCGCGATCGTCAAGCGCCGCATCCAGGCCGGCATCGCGCAGTTCCTGCAACAGGTTGGCCGCAGCGTCGGCGACGGCAGCGTCGCCCTTCGGGTTGATCACGCACACCACCACCTGCCACGGCGCCATCGCGTCCGGCCAGATGATGCCGGCATCGTCATGGTTCTGTTCGATCGCGGCAGCCACCACGCGCGAGATACCGATGCCATAGCAGCCCATCGCCATCACCGCCGCCTTGCCGTTCTCGTCCAGCACCGTGGCATCCAGCGCTTCGGCGTACTTGCGGCCCAGCTGGAATACGTGGCCGACTTCGATGCCACGGGCGATCTTCAGTTCGCCGCCGTCCAGCGCGCGGTCACCGGCACGCACGTTGCGGATGTCGGCCACTTCCGGTTCCGGCAGGTCGCGGCCCCAGTTGACGCCGGCCAGGTGGAAACCGGCTTCGTTGGCGCCGACGACGAAGTCGGACATCGCCGCCACTTCGCGATCAGCCACCACGCGGATGGCCTTGGCCGGGGCGACCGGGCCGAGGAAGCCCGGCACGCTGCCCAGGTACTCGGCGATTTCCGCCTCGCTGGCAAAGCGCTGTTCGTCCAGGCCGGCAACCTTGGCCAGCTTGATCTCGTTGACCTCATGGTCGCCGCGCACCAGCACCAGCACGAACTGCTGTGCCTTGCCTTCGCCAGCGATCAGCGCCACCGACTTCACCGTGCGCTGCAGGTCGATGCCGAGCAGGGCCGCGACATCCTCGCAGGTCTTCTGGGTGGGGGTGTCGACCTTGCGCATGGCTTCGCTGGCGGCGGCACGCGGTGCCGGATCGGCGGCAATCGCCGCTTCCATGTTGGCCGCGTAGTCCGAACCGGTGGAGAACACCAGCGCGTCCTCGCCGGAATCGGCGATCACGTGGAATTCCTGCGACGCATCGCCGCCGATCGCACCGGAGTCGGCCTGCACCATGCGGAAGTCCAGGCCGAGGCGGGTGAAGATGCGGCTGTAGGCCGACTTCATGTTCTCGTACTCGCGCACCAGGCACTCATCGTGCAGGTGGAACGAATAGGCGTCCTTCATCAGAAACTCGCGCGAACGCATCACGCCGAAGCGCGGACGGATCTCGTCGCGGAACTTGGTCTGCACCTGGTAGAAATTGACCGGCAGCTGCTTGTAGCTGGACAGCTCGCTGCGCGCGAAGTCGCAGGCGGCTTCTTCGGCGGTCGGGCTGTAGCAGAACACCTGGTCCTTGCGGTCCTTGATCTTCAGCAGCTGCGGGCCGAACTTCTGCCAGCGGCCGGTCTGCTCCCACAGTTCCTTCGGCTGGATGGTCGGGATCTGGAATTCCACGGCACCGGCGCGGTCCATTTCCTCGCGCACGATGCGCTCGACCTTGCGCAGCACGCGCAGGCCCAGCGGCGACCAGGTGTACAGGCCCGATGCCAGCTTGCGGATCATGCCCGCGCGCAGCATCAGCCGGTGGCTGGTGAGCTCGGCGTCGCTGGGGGTTTCCTTGGTGGTGTGCAGGTGGAACTGGGAGAGGCGCATCGTCGGCTTCGGATAACGGCAGAGACGCCTATTCTGCCAGCCCGGCCGGGGGGAGGGGTATCGGCAGGGCTGCGCCCTGCACCCGCCTCAAGCAACGTCAACTGCAACTGCCGAAGCAACGGCAAAGGCGAGTTTACTGGGGGATGGCGGGGTGGGCCCGGTGGCAGGGGACGCCGTAAACCCCGCTCCGCGGTCCGGCCCAGCCGCTGGCGGCTGTGCGTTCGGGCGCTTGCGAAGCAGTGCTTCGCGAGCAAAGCGCCCTCACCCATGGGGGCTTGGTCGCGGCATCCATGCCGCTCACACCCCTGCCACCGTACCCACCCCCGCCTTCGACAGATTCCTGCGACCTGCCTGCATTTCTGTAGAGTCGAGCCTTGCTCGGCTGCTGTTCGATCAATTCCCGAAATATTCGATTTCCATGGAGATTGATCCACATATGGCGTAGATCAACTGCCCACCGGCCACCGGCCAACTGTCGAAGGCGGGGCACTGTGGGTTTGCGGGGTGTGAGCCGCATGGATGCGGCGACCAAGCCCCCAGGGATGGGTTTACGGCGTCCCCGCAAACCCACAGTGCCCCGCCATCCCTCAGGAAGCCGCTTTGGCGTTTGACGTTGCCGTTGCTTGAAGCAGGTGCAGGGCTGCAAGCCCTGCCGATACCCTCACTCCGCCGGGCAGTAAGCCTTGATCGCCGCTTCAGCCAACCCCTTCTGCGCACTGCGCTGCTCCGGAGCCAACGGGGTATCGGCCTTGCCATCGCCATCGGTGTCCTGCATCACCTGGCCACCACCGTCCAGCAGGGCCAGGTTGGCCCGGGCCGTGCTGCACTGCTCAGGCACCGGTGCGGCGGGGGTCTCGGCGCTGGCCGCAGCCTGTGGGCTGCGCGCCTGCGCACGGGTCTCGAATTTCCTGCCCGCCGGAGGGGTCTCCGAATACTGGGTCACGCCATTGGCGTCCTTCCATTTATAGACCGGGCCAGCCACGACGTTGGCACTGGCCAACAGCAGCAGGCATCCAAGGCAGGACAGGGCACGCATGGCAAACTCCACGGAATGGGCGTAGAACGCCGATTGCAGCATTGGCGCCGAGCACTGGCAAGTCGATTAAACTGGATTCCATGGACCCGATCACACCGCCGCCGCGTTCGCGCACGATTTACCTGCTGCCCAACCTGTTCACCACCGCCGGCCTGTTTGCCGGCTTCTACGCGATCATCGCCGCGGCCAACGGGGACTTCGTCAACGCCAGCATCGCCGTGTTCGTGGCAGCGGTGATGGATGGCCTGGATGGGCGCGTGGCGCGCCTGACCGGCACCAGCAGTGAATTCGGCGTGCAGTACGACTCGCTGGCCGATCTGGTCAGCTTCGGCATGGCCCCGGCGCTGGTGATGTACCACTGGTCGCTGTCATGGCTGAAGTTCGATGATCCGCTGCTCGGCCGCGTCGGCTGGGCCGTGGCCTTCCTGTATGCGGCCTGCGCGGCACTGCGCCTGGCCCGCTTCAACACCCAGGTGGCGGTGGTCGACAAGCGCTGGTTCGTCGGCCTGGCCAGCCCGGCCGCGGCCGGCCTGATGATGTCCTTCGTCTGGGCGTTCGCCGATGGCAACCTGGGCTGGGACGGCAACCAGCTGCGCTACGTGGCGCTGGCGGTGACGATCATCGCGGCGCTGCTGATGGTCAGCCGCATCCGCTTCTGGAGCTTCAAGGGCGGCGCTGCCAAGGGCACCCGTTCGGACCGCGTGCCGTTCCTGGTGCTGGCACTGGTACCGGTGGCCATCGCCATCGCGGTCATCGATCTGCCGCGCGTGCTGTTCGCGGTGGGCATCCTGTACGCCTTGTCCGGCCCAGTGATGTGGGCCGTGCAGCGCCTGCGCAAGAAGCCCGAGGCCGCGTGAGCCAGGACCTGCCCGTGCTGTGGTCACCGGCCCAGCAGGCCTGGCTGCAGGCCATGGGCTACACCGTCTACCACGACGGCCAGTTGGCCGCGGAACTGGATGCCGCGCTGCAGCTGAGCGTGGCCGAAGCCGAGACGGCTGCCGCGCCAGCGGCGGAGCAGGCGCGGGCATCCACCGCACCCGCGCGCGAGCCTCTGGCTGCGTCCACACCGGTTTCCCGCCAGGAGCGTCCGGCACCCCCGCGTCGCGAGACCCCGGTCAGCGCACCGGACACCGCGCCTGCCGCTGCCCGCCCGCTGCCCGGCGGCAATGCCCGGCAGCCGGTGGTGCGGCTGCCGGATCGCCTGCAGATCGCCTTGCTGCGCGCGTCCGGCTGCAACCCCAACGATCCGGCCACGCAGGCGCTGATGGACAGCTGGCCGCTGGACCAGCTGCGCCAGGACCCGGCCGCCAAGCGCGCGCTGTGGCCGCAGCTGCGCACCCTGCGCAAGCGGGGCACGCCATGAGTGCGGTCAGCCAGCCCGGTCCGGTCAGCCTGCGTGCGCTGCGCGAGAGCGACCTCAACGCGGTGATGGCGATTGAAGTACGCGGCTATCCGTTTCCCTGGACCCGCGGCATCTTCGTTGACTGCCTGCGTGCGGGTTATCCCGGCCTGGCGATGGAGCGCGATGGCCAGCTGATCGGCTACGGCGTGCTCAGCATCGCCGCCGACGAGGCCCATGTGCTGAACATCTGCATCGACCCGTTCACGCAGTCGCGTGGCCTCGGGCGGCAACTGCTGCGGGCGCTGGTGCAGCTGGCCGGCGACCGTGGCGCGCAGCGGGTGTTCCTGGAAGTGCGTCCGTCCAACACGCCGGCGCTGGCGCTGTACCACAGCGAAGGCTTCAACGAGATCGGCCGCCGCCCGCGTTACTACCCGGCCGCACAGGGCCGCGAGGACGCGGTGGTGATGGCGATCGAACTGGTCGACGGCGACCTGCAGGCGATGCCGCCGCTGTAACCGGGAAGGGTTGCCGGCCAGCGGCCGGCACTACCGATGGATCTCCGCTGTCATCGACACATCACCTGCCGTGGTAGGTGCCAACCTTGGTTGGCACGCATTGCTCACGCCAACCGCAGTGCCAATACACCGCCTACGATGAGCGCCGCCGCCAGCCAGCGCGCACGCGGAATGCGCTCGCGCAGGAGGAACACCGAGATCAGCAGCGCGAACAGGATCGAAGACTCACGCAGCGCGGAGACCATCGCCACCGGCGCCTGGGTCATCGCCCACAACGCCATCGCATAGGACGCCGTGGTGCCGACGCCGCCGGCCAGACCGAGAGGCCAATGCTGCCGCGCATAGTCCAGCACCGCGCCGCGCCGGGTGTACAGCGCCCACAATGGCAGGGGAATGCCCGACAGCAGGAACAGCCACAGCGTGTAGCTGAGCGCACTGCCGGACTGGCGCGCACCCTGCGCGTCGACCAGGGTGTAGGTGGCGATCATCGCCGCGGTCAGCAGTGGCAAGCGCAGTTGGCCGCCACGCGCACCCAGTGCCATGCACAGGATGCCGGTGCTCACCAGCACCACGCCCAGCCACGCGGCAGCTGGCAATTGTTCGCCCAGCAGGGTGCCGGCCAGCGCAACCAGGATCGGCGCGCTGCCACGCATCAGGGGATAGGCCAGGCTCATGTCGACCTGCTGGTAGCAGCGTGCGACCAGGCTGTAGTACGTCACCTGCAACAGCACCGACGCGCCCAGCCACGGCAAGCAGTGCGCGGCCGGGAACGGCAGGAAGGGCAGGGCGGCCGCCGACAGTAGCGCGGCGCTGCCCGTGACCAGCACGGTGCCGAGGAATTTGTCTGGTCCGCGCTTGACGATCGCATTCCAGCTGGCATGCAGGGCCGCGGCCGCGAGGACCAGCAGGAAAATGGGCAGAGGCATCGGGCGATGATGCCATGTCGGGAAAATGTTCCGGGTTTGGTGGGTGCCAACCTTGGTTGGCACATCGCTCAGTGCGGACCGAGGTCCGCACACACCAGCATGGTGCTTACAGCTTCGCGCGCTGCTCGCGCAGGCCGGCCAGCTGGGTGTTCCAGTCGACCAGGCGCACGCGTTCCTGCTCGACCACCGCCGGTGGCACCTTGTCGGTGAACCTGGCCAGCTTGGTCTCGCTCTTTTCCTTTTCGGCTTCGACGCGGGCGATTTCCTTGTCCAGGCGCACGCGCTCGGCGTCGAGATCGACCAGGCCTTCCAGCGGCACCAGCAGCTTCAGCTCGCCCACGATCGCAGCGGCAGCCGGCGGTGCGCTTTCGCCTTCGGCCAGCCACTGGATGCTGTCCAGCTTCAGCAGGAACGACAGCGAAGCGCTGAAGCGTTCGATGCGCACGCGGTCCTGTGCCAGGCCGGCCTGCAGGCGCAGCGGCACCAGCTTGGACGGGGCGACGTTCAATTCGCTGCGCACGCGGCGCACGGCACTGATCACCGCCTTCAGCCATTCCACGTCGGCCTCGGCCTGGGCGAAATCGCCCTCGAACTCGGCCGCGGTCGGGTACGGGCGCAGCGACAGCGTGGTTTCGGCCAGGCCCAGGCGCGGGGCCAGCTGCTGCCACAGCTGTTCGGTGATGAACGGCGTGAGCGGGTGCAGCAGGCGCAGCAGCGCTTCCAGCACGTACAGCAGGGTGTGGCGGGTGCTTTCGGCATCGGCGCCGTCGGCACCGTTCAGGGCCGGCTTGCTCAGTTCCAGGAACCAGTCGCAGAACGCGTTCCAGGCGAACTCGTACAGGCACTGTGCCAGCAGATCGAAGCGGTAGGCGGCGAAATGGCCCTGCGCTTCGGCAGTGGTGGCGGCCAGGCGCGCGAGGATCCAGCGCTCGGCATCGGTGCGCGGCTTGGGCACGCCGGTGAACGCGGCACCTTCAGTGTTCATCAGCGCGAAGCGGCTGGCATTCCACAGCTTGTTGCAGAAGTTCTTGTAGCCCTCGGCGCGGTTCATGTCGAACTTGATGTCGCGGCCGTGGGTGGCCAGCGCGGCGATGGTGAAGCGCAGCGCATCGGCACCGTGGGCAGCAATGCCGTCCGGGAATTCCTTGCGGGTGGCCTTTTCGATCTTCTCCACCATCTTCGGCTGCATCAGGCCGCCAGTACGCTTGGCGACCAGGTCGTCGATGGTGATGCCGTCGATGATGTCCAGCGGGTCGAGCACGTTGCCCTTGCTCTTGGACATCTTCTGGCCCTGGCCGTCGCGGATCAGGCCAGTGAAGTAGACGTCCTTGAACGGGATCTTCCCGACCAGGTTGTCGGTGGCCATGATCATGCGCGCCACCCAGAAGAAGATGATGTCGAAGCCGGTGATCAGCACCGACGACGGCAGGTAGCGGTCGAAGCCACGCTCGGCCATGGCCTGCTCGTTCGGCCAGCCCAGGGTGGAGAACGGCCACAGTTGCGAGGAGAACCAGGTCTCCAGCACGTCGCTTTCCTGGTTCAGCACCACGTCGCTGCCGAGGTTGTTCTTTGCCCGCACTTCCTCTTCGCTGCGACCGACGTAGCAGCTGCCGGTGGCTTCGTCGAACCACGCCGGGATGCGGTGGCCCCACCACAGCTGGCGGCTGATGCACCAGTCCTGGATGTTGTTCATCCAGTGGCGGTAGGTGTTGATCCAGTTCGGCGGCACGAAGGAAATGCTTCCGTCCTCGACCAGTTCCAGGCCACGCTTGGCCAGGTCGTCCATCTTCACGAACCACTGGTCGGTCAGGTACGGCTCGATCACCTGGCCGGTGCGATCACCGCGCGGCACCTGCAGCTTGTGCGCCTTGGTCTCGACCAGGATGCCGAGGTCTTCCAGCTCGGCCAGCACGGCCTTGCGTGCTGCGTAGCGGTCCAGGCCCTGGAAGCGTTCCGGCGCATTCTCGTTCAGCGCCGCCATCGGGGTGAACAGGTTGATCATCGGCAGGCTGTGGCGCACGCCCACTTCATAGTCGTTGAAATCGTGCGCCGGGGTGACCTTGACCACGCCGGTGCCGAACGCACGGTCCACGTAATCGTCGGCGATCACCGGCACGCGGCGGCCGGTCAACGGCAGCACCACCTGCTTGCCGATCAGGTGCGCATAGCGCTCGTCTTCCGGATGCACCATCACCGCCGTATCACCCAGCAGGGTTTCCGGGCGCGTGGTGGCGACCACCAGGTAGTCGCGGGTTTCGCGCAGGGTTTCCACGCCGTCGCCATCGCGCTCGACGTGCTCGTAGCTCAGGCCTTCATCCAGCGTGTAGGCGATCGACCACAGGAAGCCGTCTTCCTCGGCGCTCTCCACTTCCAGGTCGGAAATGGCGGTCTTCAGCACCGGGTCCCAGTTGACCAGGCGCTGGCCACGGTAGATCAGGCCCTGCTCGTACCAGCGCACGAAGGCTTCGTTGACGGCGGCCGACGGCTGCGGGTCCATGGTGAAGGTGCTGCGCGACCAGTCGGCGGAGGTGCCGAGGCGGCGCATCTGGCGCTCGATGGTGTCGCCGGACTGCTGCTTCCACTCCCAGACCTTGCCGATGAAGCCCTCGCGGCCCAGCGAATCGCGGGTCTCGCCCTTGCCTTCCAGCGCCAGGTTGCGGCTGACCACCATTTCGGTGGCAATGCCGGCATGGTCGGTACCGACCTGCCACAGCGTGTCGTAGCCACGCATGCGGTGGTAGCGCACCAGCGCATCCATCAGGGTCTGCTGGAACGCGTGGCCCATGTGCAGGGTGCCGGTTACGTTCGGCGGCGGCAGCAGGATGGTGTACGGCTCGCCCGTGCCGGACGGCTTGAAGTGGCCGGCCTTCTCCCAGGCCTCGTAGAGGTTGGTCTCGAAGGACTTCGGGTCGTAGCTGGAGGCGAGTTGGGTCATGCGGGGGAACCAGGAGGTAATCGTTGAAGGATCAGGGCGCGGCGGCGGCCCATCAAGGGGGCCGGGGCGCGCTTACATGTCGTGCTTGTTCAGGTCGTAACCGGCGGCCTTGTACTGGCGCCAGCGTTCGCGCAGCGGTTCGCGCGCTTCCGGGTCGGCCGGAACCACTTCCAGCACGCGCTCGCACTCGCCCAGCCAGGGTTCATCACGCAGGTTGATCACCAGCGGACGCGCCGGTGCCCCGGTGCCGGGTACGGCGATCAGCACCAGCGCTTCTTCCTCGTCCATGTCCTCGCCGGCGATCTGGTGCGGGATGTAAGCGTCGTTGTCGAACGCCCACAGCAGTTCGTCCAGCTCCTCGGCCTGGGCCTGGTCGCGGGCCAGCACCAGGGTGAACAGCCCGGCGTCGTTGGCCTTGCGTGCCAGCTCGCAGACCAGGCGCAACGGCTCGGTCAGGAAGCGGGGCTTGGCGATCAGGTAGAAGTCGGCGCGGGGCATGGCAGGGTCCGGGTCAGGCAGGGTTCCGGCGGTGCCGGGCGAGGCCCCGGCCGGCGGGCGCCGGCCAGGGTCGGGTACGGCATCAGGCGCGGGCGGCCTGGTCCAGCAGCCACTGGCTCAGCAGGCCGACCGGGCGGCCGGTGGCCATGCCACGCTTGCCTTCATCGCTGGCCACGCCGGCGATGTCCAGGTGGGCCCAGCGCTGGCCTTCGGTGAAGCGAGACAGGAAGCAGCCAGCGGTGATCGCGCCGGCCCAGCGGCCGCCGATGTTGTAGACGTCGGCGAAGGTCGAATCCAGCATCGGCTGGTACTCGTCCCACAGCGGCAGGCGCCAGGCGCGGTCGAACACGTGCTCGCCGGCGGCCAGCAGCTCGTTGGCCAGGTCGTCGTGCTTGCTCATCAGGCCGGCGGTCTGGTGGCCCAGGGCGACCATGCAGGCACCGGTCAGGGTGGCCACGTCGACCAGCGCGGCCGGCTCGAAGCGCTGCGCGTAAGTCAGCGCGTCGCACAGGATCAGGCGGCCTTCGGCGTCGGTGTTGCCCACTTCGATGGTCTTGCCCGACATCGAGGTGATCACGTCGGACGGACGGTAGGCGTTGCCGTCGATGGCGTTTTCAACGGCCGGCACCACCACCACCAGGTTCAGCGGCAGCTTGGCCTTGACCGCAGCGACGAAGGTGCCGATGACGTTGGCGCCACCGCACATGTCGTACTTCATTTCTTCGATGCCGCCCTGGGTCTTCAGGTTGACGCCACCGGTATCGAAGGTGATGCCCTTGCCGACCAGTACATAGGGCTTGGCGTCGCCAGCACCGGTCCACTTCAGCACCACCAGGCGCGGGCGGTTGGCCGAACCACGGGCCACGGCCAGCAGCGAACCCATGCCCAGCGCTTCCATCTGGTGCTCGTCGAGGATCTCGGCTTCGGCACCGTCATGCTCGCCGGCGAACTTCACGCCCACCTCGGCCAGGTAGGCCGGGGTGCAGTAGTTCGGCGGCAGGTTGCCCAGCTCGCGGGCGAACTCGACACCGGCGGCGATGGCCTGGCCCTGGGCCAGGGCCTGCGCGTCGTCACCGGCGATGGCCAGCTGGGCCAGGCCGGCGTCGTCGGCCTTCTTCTTGCCCAGGGTGGCGGTGTAGCGGTAGGCGGCGTGATCGGCGGCGATCACCGCCTGGCGGATCGCCCAGGCCGCGTCGCGGTCCTTGATGGCCACTTCGGACAGGGTGAACAGTGCGCTGCGGGCAGCACCAGCCTTCAGCGCGCGCACGGCGTCGCCGACGGCCTTCAGGTACTGCGGCACGCCGAAACGGGCGACTTCGCCCAGGCCGACCACCAGCACGCGCGGGGCGGTCACGCCCGGCAGGTCATGCAGCAGGGTGGTGGCGCCGGTCTTGCCGGACAGGTCGCCGCGCTGGGCCAGGGCGGCCAGGCGGCCACCGCTGGCGGCGTCCAGGGCCTGTGCGGCCGGGGTCAGGGTATGGTCGGCATAGGCGCCGACCACCAGGCAATCAACGGTGGCGGCGGCCGGAGCAACGTGGTTCAGGGTGAATTCGAGGGCCATTGAGCAGATTCCATTGGCGAGTCCGTACAATCGCAGGCCGTTTACGCCCAGACAGTAGACTGGGCGGCACCGCGAACGAACCCCAGAGTTTAAACCACCGCCCCATGCTGAAGCTCGACCGATACCTGCTGGGCGATTTCGTCCAGAGTTTCCTGGCTACCCTGATCGTCCTGCTGGTGGTCAGCGTGGGCGGCGTGCTGGTGGACATCCTCGGCAACATCGCCGACGGGCGGCTGCCGGCCAAGCTGCTGTTCTCGCAGCTGGGCCTGCAGTTCATCGCCTACCTGCCGCTGATCCTGCCGCTGGCACTGATGCTGGGCCTGCTGCTGGCCATCGCCCGCCTGTACCGCGATTCGGAAATGGCGGTCATCACCGCCATTGGCGTGGGCCCCAAGCGCCTGCTGCGGCCGCTGCTGATGCTGGTGGTGCCGGTGGTGCTGCTGGTCGGCGCCTGCTCGCTGTGGCTGGGCCCGTGGGCCGGCCGGGTGGCCGAGCAGATGATCATCGAGGCCAACCGCAGCGTGCTGATGGCCGGCCTGGAGCCGGGCCGCTTCACCCCGCTGCCCAATGGCGGCGTGGTCTACCTGTCCTCGATCTCGCCCGATGGCACCCAGCTGGGCAAAGTGTTCCTGCAGCGCCAGAAGGATGACCGCCTGGAGGTGGTGTCGGCCAATGGCGGTCGCATGTTCTTCGAGGGTACCCGCCAGCGCTTCCTGGAGCTGGATGACGGCCACCAGGTGGAAGGGCCGGTGGCCGGTGCGCTGGACTACCGCCTGGCGACCTTCGCCCGCAATGACGTGGCCCTGCCCGATGGCGCGCAGATCCGCACCGAGGATGACCCGGAACTGATGCCGACCCTGCAGCTGATCGGCGATGAGCGTCCGCAGGCGCAGGCGCAGCTGCACCGCCGCCTGGCCCCGCCGCTGATCGCGCTGGCGTTCGCCCTGCTGACCGTGCCGCTGGGCCGCAGCTCGCCGCGCCAGCAGCGCTACGGCCGCATGATGCTGGCGCTGATGGCCTACATGGTCGGCACCAACCTGATGTTCATCGGCAGCGGCTGGATCGCCAACGGCAAGATCCCCCCTGCGCTCGGCCTGTGGTGGTTGACCCTGCCGCTGCTGGCGCTGGCCATCTGGATGTATGCACGTGATGGCCGCCTGGGCCGCCCGAAGGGAGCCCGCGCATGAGGCTGCGCCCGATGCGTTTCGACCTGTACCTGGGCCGGTCGGTGTTCACCACCGTGTTGCTGACCTGGGCCGTACTGGTCGGCCTGGACGTGGTGATGGCGTTCTCCGGCGAGTTCAAGGACATCGGCAAGAACGGTTACACCCTGGGCCATGCCGCCGCCTGGGTGCTGTACACGGTGCCGCGCCGCGCCTACACCATGTTCCCCACCGCCGCGGTGATCGGTGCGCTGATGGGCCTGGGCCAGCTGGCTGCCACCTCCGAGCTGACCGCACTGCGCGCGCTGGGCCTGTCGCGCAAGCGCCTGAGCGTGTCGGTGGCGATCGCGCTGTCGCTGCTGACCGCGGTGATGGTGCTCAGCGCCGAGACGCTGGGTCCCTGGGGCCAGGACCGTGCCGATGCGTTGAAGTCCAGTGCCAAGTGGGGGCGGGATATCGCCACCAGCCGTTATTCGGGCCTGTGGGCACGCGAGGGCGATACCTTCCTCAATGCGCAGAGTGGCGAGGAGCAGCTGGTTGGCGACAAGGGCACGCGCCTGATCCTGCGCGACGTGCGCCTGTATCGCATCGCTGAAGACGGCCGGATCGCCTCGCTGACCCATGCTGCCACCGTCGAGCATGACAAGGATGGCTGGGTATTGACGGGCGTGCGCCGGGACACCTTTGGTGAACGCTCGGCCACGCGTGAGGAAGTGGCGCGCGAAGCGTGGAATTCTTCGCTGGATCCGGCGGCGCTGGCCACCGGCATCGCCAAGCCGCGCAACCTCAGCGTGGCCGAACTGAGCACCAGCATCGCCTATCGCCAGCGCAACGGGCTGGATGCGCGCGACTTCGAGGATGTGTACTGGAGCCGCTGGTTCTACCCGGTGAACGTGCTGGCGCTGTGCCTGGCGGCGGTGCCGTTCGCGTTCGGTTCGCTGCGCAGCGGCGGCATGGGCAAGCGCCTGTTCCTGGGCATCCTGTTCGCGCTGGGCTTCTGGCTGCTGCAGCTGTTCTTCGGGCGCATGGCCGGCGCGTTGAAGTTCGATTACCGCATTGCCTATGCGCTACCACCGATCGTGATGCTGGCGGTGTCCGGACTGCTGTTCCGGCGCAAGTCGGGCTGATTCTGGTTGTTGTAGAGCCGAGCCTGTGCTCGGCTGTCGCGTACAGTGCGGAAAGCAGCCGAGCACGGGCTCGGCTCTACAGACAGCGCCTTACCGTTTCGGCATGCGCACCAGGCGGGTACCGCTGGCGCGGTCATGCCAGGTCAGGCGTTCGCGATCGACCCACGCCCACCAGAAGCCCAGTCCACCCAGCAGCAGGGACAGCGTGCCCACGGCGAAACGCAGCCACAGCTGGCTGCGCCGCAGCGGCGCGCCATCGCTGGAGTGCAGTTTCAGCCGCCACGGCCGCATGCCCAGCGTCTGCCCGCCGCGGCGCCAGCTTGCCGTCGCGTACCACCCCGTGATCGCCCAGCACACCGCCCACAGCAGCCACTGCCAGGCACTGAACGGCGCGATGTTCTCGCGCTGGGCATGGCCGCTGAAGGTGTAGGCAAGGGTGAACAGGGTGCCGGCCAGCATCCACAGCGCCAGCACCGGCAGCGCGTCGTAGACCATCGCCAGCGCGCGCCACAGCAGCAATGCGCGCGGGCGGGGCAGTTCGGTAGCGGCCGCAGGGGCCGTATCAATGGCGGGGCGGGACATGCGCCGAGCATACGCAATGCTGGCCGCATCCGCAGTGGCCCTCGTATCCTCTACGCATGGCCTCTGTTTCCACCCCCGCCGAACGCCGCCAGCTGGTGCAGCAACTGCCGGAACTGCGCGCCGATGACAGCGTGCGCATCCAGCGCTTCCTCGATGCGATCTGGGCCGAGAACGGCCTGGCCCGCGCCACCCTCGACAGCTACCGGCGCGACCTGGAAGGGCTGGCACGCTGGATGGACGGGCGCGATGGTGGCCTGGCCGGCATCGAGCGTCCCGGCCTGTTCGACTATCTGGCTTGGCGTACCCGCCACGGCTGGTCACCGCGCAGCAATGCGCGGTTGCTGTCGGCGCTGCGGGCGTTCTTCGCCGATGGCGTGCGCCGCGGCGAACGCAGCGAGGATCCCAGCGCGCTGCTGGATCCGCCCAAGCTGCCACGATTGCTGCCCAAGGCGCTGGCCGAGAGCCAGATCGACGCGCTGTTGGCAGCACCGGATGTCGACAGCCCGCTGGGCCTGCGCGATCGGGCCATGCTGGAGCTGATGTATGCCGCCGGCCTGCGCGTGAGCGAGCTGGTGCTGCTGCCCGCCACCGCGGTCAACCTGCGCCAGGGCGTGCTGCGGGTCACCGGCAAGGGCAGCAAGGAACGGCTGGTGCCGCTGGGTGAGGAGTCGCAGCACTGGCTGGAGCGTTACCTGCAGCAGTCGCGCCCGCTGCTGGTCGGCAAGGGCAAGGTGCACGCGTTGGCAGACGGGCAGACACCGTTGTTCGTCGAGCCGACGCTGCATGCGCTGACCCGCCAGGCGTTCTGGCATCTGGTCAAGCGCCACGCCCAGGTGGCCGGCATCGATCCGGCGCGGATCAGCCCGCATGGCCTGCGGCACAGCTTTGCCACGCATCTGCTCAACCGCGGTGCCGACCTGCGCGCGCTGCAGATGCTGCTCGGCCACAGCTCGCTGTCGACCACCCAGATCTACACCCTGGTGGCCCGCGAACACCTGCAGAAGCTGCACGCACGCCACCATCCGCGCGGCTGAGCGCAGGCCTGAACCCCGGCCTCAAGCGTCGGGCGGTGTCGCGGCCCGGTCGCGGCAGCTGTGTCAGAATCCGGGGTCTTCTTCTGCCGCGGACCGCTCCATGCTCCGATTTGCCATCGCCGCCGTGTTCGGTGCGCTCAGCCTGACCGCCTGCGCCCAGCCGGCCCCGCCAGCTGCCAAGGCACCCGCCACCGCTGCGGCCAAGGCCAGCCCGGCCGCCAACGCGTCGGCCGATCAGGCCGTGCGCGCCGCGCTGACCGCGCTGAACCCCGGTTTCCAGGTGGACTACATCGGTGCTGCACCGTTCCCCGGCTTCCGTGAGGTCGTCGTGTCCGGCCAGCTGCTGTACGTGTCCGATGATGGCCGCTACCTGTTCCAGTCGCAGCCCTACGACACCCGCGCCAAGGGCCCGGCCAACAGCGAAGGCCTGCTCGGCTACCGCCGCGATCTGCTGGCCAAGGCCAACCATGGCGACCGCATCGTGTTCGCCGCGCCGAATGCCAAGTACACCATCAGCGTGTTCACCGACATCGAGTGTGGCTACTGCCGCAAACTGCACCAGGACATCGCCGAGCTCAACCGCAACGGCATCACCGTCGAGTACCTGGCGTTCCCGCGCATGGGGCTGGGCAGCAAGGACTACACCGACATGATCTCGGTCTGGTGTGCAGCGGATCGCCGCCAGGCGCTGACCAATGCCAAGCGCGGTGGCAATGTGCCGGCCAAGAACTGCACCAACCCGGTGGCGATGCAGTACGCACTGGGCCAGCAGCTGGGCGTGAACGGGACGCCGGCGATCTTCGCGCCGGACGGTACCCAGCTGGGCGGTTACCTGCCGCCGGCGCAGCTGCGCGCGGCGCTGGAAAAGCTGTCGGCCAAGCGCTGATCGTCGCATGTCATTCGCTGTAGAGCCGAGCCCGTGCTCGGCTCCGGCAACATCAGCCGAGCATGGGCTCGGCTCTACAGGTCAGGGGCCGGGGACGCGTTGCGCCCCCGGCTTTTTTCTTATTTCAGGCCATCACTGACCGCCTTGGTCAGCGTGCCCTGTGCATCGTCACCACTGAACTCCCAGACGAACGCGCCGCCCAGGCCCTGGGTCTTCACGTAGCCCATCTTGCGGGTGATGTTGGCCGGGGTATCGAAGCTCCACAGCGTGCTGCCGTTGTAGATCCAGGTGGCACCGGCGGTGTTGTCGGTGTAGCCCGGCCACGCCAGGTTCTTCAGCACCTTCCAGTCTTCGATGCCGGCTTCATACGTGCCCGGAGCGGCGCCAGTGGCGGTCTGGTACAGGCCGTTGTTGGCGTTGGCCACCCCGGTCCAGCCACGCCCGTAATAGCCGATGCCCAGGTTGAGCTTGGCGGCGGGCACGCCTCGGCTGATGAAGGCCTCGATGGCGTCGTTGCTGTTGTACAGCTTCTGGTCGCCGGTGGACGGATCATTCGGCGAATCAAACAGCGCCGACTGGTGATTGGTCTTCGCATCCCACGCACCGTGGAAGTCGTAGGTCATCACGTTGATGTAGTCCAGGTACGGGTGGTACGCGGCCGGATCGGTGACGCGGATCTTGTCGATGCCGGCGCCCACCGCCACCGTCAGCAACAGGCCCGGACGCACCGCATCGAGCTGGCGGCGGAACTCGGCCATCAGTGCGGTGAAGTTGGCGTTGTCTTCCGGCTTGCCGCATTCGATGCCGCAGGCCACCGGGTATTCCCAGTCGATGTCGATGCCGTCGAACACGCCCAGCGCGGCACCGGCGCCACCGGCACCGTCGGTCACCGGCAGGTTGCCCTTGATGTAGGCGTCGATGCACGAGGCAACGAAGGCCTGGCGGTTTTCCGGGCGCGCCGCGCTGGAGAAGCCGCGCGACCAGGTCCAGCCACCCAGCGAGATCAGCACCTTCATGCCCGGGTACTTGGCCTTGAGCTGCTTGAGCTGGTTCCAGTTGCCGCGCAGCGGCTGGTCCCAGGTATCGGCGCTGCCGCTGACACTCTCGGCGGCACTGAAGGCCTTGGTGTAGTCGGCGAAGGCGTCGCCACCGGCACCGCTGTTCGGATCCGACGGCTGGGTGATGCCCACTTCGCAGCGGTTGTTGCGCACGTTGCCGAACGCGTAGTTGATGTGGGTCAGGCGTGCGGCCGAGCCGCTGCTGTCGATGTTCTTGACCCGGTAGTTGCGGCCGTAGATGCCCCACTGGGTGAAGTAGCCGATGACCCGCTTGCCGGTGGTGCCACCGTCACCGGCCAGCGTGGTGGCGCTGATCTCGGTGCCCTGTGCCGACGCATTGCCGGCGTTGTCGCGGGCGCGCACGCGGTAGCGGTAGGTGGTGGAGGCAGTCAGCCCGCCGTCGACATAGCTGGCACTGGACGGTGAACCGACCAGGCTGCCGTTGCGGTACACGTCGTAGCCGGCCACGCCGCTGCCGCCGGTGTTGTCGGTGGACGGGCTCCAGCTGAGCGCGATGCTGTTGGCGGTGCGCGTACCGACCGCCAGCCCGCCCGGCACGCTCGGTGCGGTGGTATCGCCACCGGCGGCGTTGACGGTGATGGTGATGGTCGCGGTGCTGCTGGTGGCGTTGTTGTTATCAGTGGCCACCGCGCGCAGGGTGTGGCTGCCGGCGCTGGCATTGGCCCAGCTGGCCGCGTACGGCGCACTGGTGGCCACGCCCAGCGTGCTGCCATCGCGGAAGAACTCGACCTTGGCGACGCTGCCGTCCGGATCACTGGCGTTGGCAGTCACGTTGACCGTGCTGCCGGCACTGAAGGTGGCGCCGTTGGCCGGCGAGGTCAGGCTGACCACCGGCGGCTGGTTGGCGCCGCTGCCATCGCAGGCGCCGAGGTTGGTGTAGTAGGGCGCACCGGCCGGATGGTCCGGCGGCGCGTTCCAGATGTCCTGGTTCGCCCGATAGAGGACGCCTCCTTTCTGCAGGGTATCGCCGGCCCGGTAGATCTTGGCCTGGTCCCATTGGGCCACCCCGGCACAACTGGCGGCCTGCGCCAGGCCGGGCAGGGCGGCGGCACCGGCGGCCAGGGCAAGCAGCCAGGCCAGGCGGTGGGGACGACAGCTTCGGGTCGAACGTTCGGCACTGCGCACAATCGGGTCGTACATGGGTAAGTCTCCGATCAAAGGGCGCGCGGGCCCCGATGGCGCCGCGCGTGACGCAGGTCCGGGCATCGCCCGGGAAGGCGACGGAGGGGCCGGACGGAGGTACCTGGGAGGCCGGGGAGAGAGTCCGGCGCCAGGTAGGGACAACGTTGTCATCAATTGTGTGGTCAATCCGTGAGCAAGTGCATGGTTCGGGGAATCGGGCGGAGAGCGCGCTGCGCGCGGTCGGCGGCCATCGGCGGTGCCCCTCGTGGTTGGTCGGCACGCGAATTCAAGGGTTTGGCCGGGCGGGTGGGCATCGCGGGGGACGCCGTAAACCCGTCCATGGGGGCTTGGCCGCGGCATCCATGCCGCGGACACCCCCGCGATGCCCACCCGCCCGACCCCTGACAGGTTCCTGCGCGGCCCAGCCACGAAAGACAGAACAGAAAATCAAAATCAAAAGCCGGTCGCTTCGCTCTTCAATGCCTGATTTCTGACTTCCTCTGGTTGCCGGCCAGCGGCCGGCACTACCGGGAACATCCACGCTTGGCGTGGATCTACCGCAGATCGCAGAAATCTGTCGAAGGCGGGGTGGGTCCGGTGGCGGGGGTGTCCGCGGCATGGATGCCGCGGCCAAGCCCCCATGGACGGGTTTACGGCGTCCCCCGCCACCGGACCCACCCCGCCATCCCACGGGAAGCCAGCTTTTGCTCTGGCCGTTGCCGTTGCCCCGGCCTCGGCGGGCGCCGGGCGCCGCCCGGCCAAAGCCCACCCCCCGCTTCCGGTACAATGTCGGGCCCGTTTCCCAACTACGGTTCCCCGGACATGATGGTCCTCGAGGGCGCGCCCGCCCTGTCGCCGTTCCGCCGCGAACGTCTTGAATCCCGCCTGCAGTCCATCGCGCCCTCCCTGCGCATCAGCGGTGCCTGGCACGTCTACTTCGTGCAGCCCGAAGGCAGCGCCGCCCCCGACCTGACCACGCTGTGCCGCATCCTCGAAGCTGCGCCGCAGGCCGAGGCCCTGGCCGAAGGCGCGGTCAGCCGCATCGTGGTGCCGCGCCTGGGCACGCTGTCGCCGTGGTCGAGCAAGGCCACCGAGCTGGTCCGTGGTGCCGGGCAGCCGGTGAGCCGGGTCGAGCGCGGCCTGCGCATCGACGTGCAGGGCTGGCCGGCCGATGCCGCCGCCCAGCAGGCGCTGGTCAAGGCGCTGCACGACCCGATGACGCAGTCGGTGCTGGAGACCGTGGAGCAGGGCCAGGCGCTGTTCTCGGCGCCGGCCCGTGGCGAACTGGAACGCGTGCCGGTGGACCAGCTGGAGGCCGCCAACCAGCGCCTCGGCCTGGCCATGGCCCAGGACGAGATCGACTACCTGCGCGAACGCTTCACCGCGCTGGGCCGCGCGCCGTCCGATGTCGAACTGATGATGTTCGCGCAGGCCAATTCCGAGCACTGCCGGCACAAGATCTTCAACGCCAGCTGGACCATCGACGGTCAGGAGCAGGACCGCTCGCTGTTCCGGATGATCAAGAACACCCACCAGCAGACCCCGCAGCACACGCTCAGCGCGTACAGCGACAATGCCGCGGTGATCGAAGGCCATCCGGCGTCGCGCTACCGCCCCGATCCGGCCAGCGGCGAGTACCGCCGCGAAGCACAGGTGCCCAGCGCGTTCCAGATCAAGGTGGAAACGCACAACCACCCGACCGCGATCGCGCCGTTCCCGGGCGCATCGACCGGCAACGGTGGCGAGATCCGCGACGAAGGCGCGACCGGCCGTGGTGGCAAGCCGAAGGCGGGCCTGTCCGGTTTCTCGGTCTCGCACCTGCGCATTCCGGAACTGCCGCAGCCGTGGGAAGCGCCGCGCGCGCTGAACCCGCGGATGGCACCGGCACTGGAAATCATGACCGACGGCCCGCTGGGCGGCGCTGCGTTCAACAACGAATTCGGCCGCCCGAACCTGCTCGGCTACTTCCGCACCTTCGAGCTGCCGGAAGGCGCCGATCTGGTCCGCGCCTACGACAAGCCGATCATGCTGGCCGGTGGCCTCGGCGCGATCGATCGCGTACAGGTTGACAAGATCCCGCTGCAGGCCGGTGATGCGGTCATCGTGCTCGGTGGCCCGGCGATGCTGATCGGCCTGGGCGGCGGCGCCGCCAGTTCGGTGGCCTCCGGTGAAAGCGCCGAGGACCTGGACTTCGCCAGCGTGCAGCGCGACAACCCGGAAATGGAGCGTCGCTGCCAGGAGGTCATCGACCGCTGCGTGGCAATGGGTGCCAACAACCCGATCAAGTTCTTCCATGACGTCGGTGCAGGTGGCCTGTCCAATGCCATCCCCGAACTGCTGCACGACTCGAACGTCGGTGGTGTCATCGACCTGGGCAAGGTGCCCACCGATGACCCGTCGCTGTCGCCGATGCAGCTGTGGTGCAACGAATCGCAGGAACGCTACGTGCTCGGCGTGGCCCAGGAGCGCCTGGCCGAGTTCGCCGCGCTGTGCGCGCGCGAGCGCTGCCCGTTCGCTGCCGTTGGCGTGGCCACCGCTGAAGAGCACCTGGTGGTCGCCTACGGCGCCGTGCCGGGCCACACCCCGGCCGATGCGCCGATCGACCTGCCGATGGACGTGCTGTTCGGCAAGCCGCCGAAGATGCACCGCGACACCGCGCACCCGCCGGCACCGCGCTGGCCGGCGCTGAAGACCGGCGGCCTGGACCTGCAGGACGCCGGCCTGCGCGTGCTCGCGCACCCGACGGTCGCTTCGAAGAACTTCCTGGTCACCATCGGTGACCGCAGCGTCGGTGGCCTGACCGCGCGCGAACAGATGGTCGGCCCGTGGCAGCTGCCGGTGGCCGACGTGGCGATCACCCTGGCCGACTTCGACGGCGTGGCCGGCGAAGCGATGTCGATCGGCGAGCGCACCCCGCTGGCCCTGCTCGATGCGGCTGCTTCGGCACGCATGGCGGTGGGCGAAGCGCTGACCAACCTGTGCGCGGCCCCGGTCGATGCGCTGGATGAGATCAAGCTGTCGGCGAACTGGATGGCCGCGGCCGGCCACCCCGGCGAAGACGCGCTGCTGTACGACGCGGTGAAGGCGGTGGGCATGGAACTGTGCCCGCAGCTGGACATCAGCATCCCGGTCGGCAAGGACTCGCTGTCGATGCAGGCGCAGTGGCACGACCAGGGCGAAGCGCACAAGAGCGTGTCGCCGGTGTCGCTGGTGATCTCGGCGTTCGCGCCGGTGGCCGACGTGCGCCAGCAGCTGACCCCGCTGCTCGACCGCGACGTGGACAGCGAGCTGTGGTTGATCGGCCTGGGCGCCGGCAAGCAGCGCCTGGGCGGTTCGATCCTGGCGCAGGTGCATGCCGACCACGGCGATCTGCCGGCCTTCGCCGGTGCCGCACCGGACCTGGACGACCCGCAGCGCCTGCGTGGCTTCTTCGAGCTGATCCGCGATGCGCGTCAGGCCGGCCTGCTGCTGGCTTACCACGACCGCAGCGACGGCGGCGCCTTCGCCGCGCTGTGCGAAATGGCCTTCACCTCGCGGCTGGGCCTGGACATCACCCTCGATGCCTGGGGCGATGATCCGTTCCGCAGCCTGTTCAATGAAGAGCTGGGCGCGGTGGTGCAGATCGCCCGCGAAGACCGTGCCGCCTTTGCCGACCTGGTCGAGCGCCATGCACTGATCGAGTGTGCACAGCGCATCGCCAAGCCGACCACCGCACCGGTGGTGCGCGTGTCGCTGGCCGGCGAGAACCTGGCCGAATGGCGCTGGGAAGCGCTGTTCGACGCCTGGTGGTCGGTCACCCACGCGATGCAGAAGCGCCGCGACAACCCGGCCAATGCCGATGCCGAGCGCGAGATCGCTCGTGCCTTCACTGCGCCAGGGCTGAAGCCCAAGCTCAGCTTCGACCTCAACGAGGACGTGGCCGCCCCGTTCATCAGCACCGGCGCGCGTCCGCGCGTGGCGGTACTGCGCGAGCAGGGCGTCAACGGCCAGATCGAAATGGCCAACGCCTTCGAACGTGCCGGCTTCCGCGCCTTCGACGTGCATATGAGCGACCTGATCGAAGGCCGCGTGGCATTGCAGGACTTCACCGGCCTGGTCGCCTGTGGTGGCTTCAGCTACGGCGACGTGCTGGGTGCCGGCCGCGGCTGGGCCACCTCGATCCTGGAGCGCAGTGCGCTGCGTGATGCCTTTGCCGCGTTCTTCGCGCGCGAGGACAGCTTCGCGCTGGGCGTGTGCAATGGTTGCCAGATGATGAGCCAGCTCAAGGGCATCATTCCGGGGGCCGAGCACTGGCCGCAGTTCCGCCGCAACGCCAGTGAGCAGTTCGAAGCCCGTACCGCGCTGCTGGAAGTGGTGGAGTCGCCGTCGATCCTGCTGCGTGGCATGGCTGGTTCGCGCCTGCAGGTGGCGGTGGCGCATGGTGAAGGCCAGGCCGTGTTCGACAATGCCGTCGACCAGGCAGCCGCTCGCGTTTCGCTGCGCTACATCGATGGCAACGGCAACGTGGCCAGCCAGTACCCGCTGAACCCGAACGGTTCGCCGGACGGCATCACCGGCCTGACCAGCAGCGACGGCCGCGTCACCATCATGATGCCGCACCCGGAACGCACGCCGCGCGCGCTCAACATGAGCTGGGCGCCGGCCGAGTGGCAGGGTGACTCGCCGTGGATGCGCATGTTCCGCAACGCGCGGGTATGGTGCGGCTGATCGCATCGTTCTGCGCAGGCCGCAATGCCGCTGCGTACGGAAAAACCCGCCGTTGATCGGCGGGTTTTTCTATGCGCGCGTGAAACTCCTGTCCCGACCGCTAGTTACATCGATTTTCATGCGACGGAACTTCGTCACGCATGCCTAACAAAACACTTTCATAAACAGGTGAAAGGGTGAACTGCTTCACGGCAATAGGATTTGTCGTGTCAAAGTCTTGACGATTTGGAAAGTTGCCGTTAACACTTGAACCCCGTTTCAGAATCATTCATTTCGCAGTAACCGGTTGGCGCACGCGCTCGGTTTTCTGTCGCTGCGCGCCGTTCGGCAATACCCCGCAGTAAATCACGCGAATAAACGCCCCCAGGGGACGTTGGGCCGGAAAGCCCAGCGGTGGCGTTGCTTTGCCCAAAACCAGTCCAATCAGGAGCCGTACCGATGAATCGGATTTATCGCAAGGTCTGGAACAAAGCATTGGGTCAGTTGGTGGTGGCCTCGGAACTGGCTTCCTCCGACAGCAGCAGTGGCGGGGTCGTCGACCAGCGCCGCGATGCGACGCAGGCCACGCCCGCACTGCTGGCGGTGGCACTGGGCCTGGTATTGGGGTTGGGCATGAGCGGCACCGCCGCAGCACAGTCGGTGCAGATCGGCGGCAGCGCCACCTGCGTGGCATTCAGCGGCAAGCTGCTCGAAAAGTGCCTGATCGAGGGCTCGGCCAGTGCCAAGGGCAGCAACGCGGTGGCGATCGGCAGCAACAGCAGCGCCACTGCCGCCAACAGCGTAGCGCTGGGCGCCGGCTCCAAGGCCACGCGGGCCAACACGGTGTCCGTGGGTGATACCGGCAAGGAACGCCAGATCACCAATGTTGCCGCAGGCACCCAGGCCACCGATGCGGTAAACAAGTCACAGCTGGATGCGCAGGCGCGCGCCACGCAGGCCGCGCTGGCCGATGTCGCCGCAGATGGAAACCGCTATTTCAAGGCCGACGGCGCAGGTGATGACAGCGACGCGGCGAAGATCGACGGCCAGGGCGCGGTTGCGGCGGGTGCGGGTGCACAGTCGCTGGCCAACGCCACCACCGCCATCGGTACCCAGGCCATTGCCGCGGGCCTGGGCGCAAGCGCGTTCGGCCAGGGCGCATTGGCGATCGGTGACGCCAGCGTGGTGGTCGGGCAGAGTGCTGCCGCGTTCGGTCTTGGTGACACCGCCGTCGGCGCCAGTGCCTATGCCGCAAGCGAGAATGGCGCGGCCACCGCACTGGGGGCCTTGTCCGAAGCCACCGCCGATGGCGCGACCGCTGTCGGCGGCGGTGCCGTGGCGATGGGCCCGGGCAGCACCGCATTGGGCCGCGGCGCCACCGCCGCCAACGAAGCGTCGATCGCAGTCGGTGCGTTCAGCACTGCTGTCGGTGAATACAGCACCGCGCTGGGTTCGAATTCCGCTGCGGTTGCCACCGGCAGCGTGGCGCTGGGCGCGGGTTCGCTGGCCGACCGCGTCGATACCGTGTCCGTCGGTGCCGCCGAATACGGCCTGACCCGGCAGATCACCAGCGTTGCCGCAGGCACCGAAGACAACGATGCGGTCAACGTCGGCCAGTTGAAGGATGTTGCCGCGGTGGCCGATGCCACCGCCAAGCGCTTCCAGGCCACCGGCAGCAGCAACAGCGATGCCGGTGCACTGGCCGAAGGTGACGATGCACTGGCGGCCGGCGAGGCCGCCAATGCCCTCGGCAACGGCACCACGGCCGTCGGTGCAGGGGCAGCGGCGGTCGCGCAGAACGCGACCGCCGTGGGCAACAACGCACTGGCCTCGGGCCAGAACAGTGCCGCGTTCGGCAACAACGCGCAGGCCAACGGTCCAGGCAGCGTTGCCGTGGGTGGTGCTGCGGTGGATGCCGACGGCAACCCGCTGATCACCAGTGGCGGCGTACCGGTGGAAACCGGCGCGACCAGCGCAGGCGTCGGTGGCACCGCGGTGGGCGCCAGTGCCGAAGCCAGCGGATTTGCGGCGTCGTCCTACGGTGTGGGTGCCTATGCGGCCGGCGCGCAGGCATCCGCGTTCGGTGCGGTGGCCAATGCCATCGGCGACTATTCCACCGCACTGGGTACCCAGAGCAATGCGACCGGCACCAGCAGCGTCGCCATCGGTGGCCCGGCCGACCTGATTCCCGGCCTGGGCTTCTTCGTGCAGACCCAGGCCAGCGGCGAAGCCGCGACCGCCGTCGGTGCCGGCGCCATCGCCAGTGGCGATCGTGCGGTGGCCAACGGCAGCCTGAGCGAAGCCTCCGGTGCTGAAGCCTCCGCTGTTGGCTACTTCGCCTATGCACCGGGTGAGAACGCCAGCGCGCTGGGTGCGCAGACCTGGGCCAGCGGTGCGCAGAGCACGGCCGTGGGTTACTACGCCACCGCACGCGGCGCCAACAGCGTCGCGCTTGGCGCGAACTCCGAAGCGGTGCGTGCCAACAGCGTGGCCGTTGGCAGTGCAGGCAACGAGCGGCAGATCACCAGCGTTGCTGCGGGCAGCGAAGCCACCGATGCAGTGAACAAGGCGCAGCTCGATGCCGTGGCCAGCACCGCCGACAGCACCGCGCGCTTCTTCCAGGCACAGCCGGAAGCCGACAGCGATGCCGGCGCGCTGGCCGAGGGCGAGGGCGCCGTCGCCGCCGGTTCGTCGAGCAATGCGATCGGCGCCGGCGCAGTAGCCCATGGCGCGGCTGCGTCGGCCATCGGCGATGACAGCGTGGCCGTGGGCCGCAACAGCGCAGCCACCGGCAATGGCGGTGTCGCCATCGGTGGCCTCGGCCAAGCCTACGACGAGTTCAACCAGCCGATCATCGGTGCCGATGGCACGGCACAGCAGGTGGGCACCACTGCCGTCGCCGATGCCACTGCGGTGGGCAGTGGCGCGCAGGCCACCGGGGCTGCCAGCAGCGCCTTCGGCAACGCGGCCAAGGCCAGTGGTGACAACAGCTTCGCCGCCGGCGGCAAGTCGCGCGCCACCGGCAGCTATGCGGTCGCGGTCGGCGACAGCGCCTTCGCCAGCAGCGATGACAGCACCGCAGTAGGCGGCTACAGCTGGGCCACTGCCAGTGGTGCAGCAGCATTCGGTTCGGGTGCATGGGCCACCGCCACCAATGCCTCGGCGTTCGGTAATGCGGCGTGGGCCAGTGGCAGCGGCGCCACGTCCATCGGTTACAACAGCTGGGCCAACGGCGCCAGTTCCACGGCGGTCGGCCGCGGTGCCTTCGGCTATGGCGACAACAGCGTGGCACTGGGCTTCCAGGCGCTGGGCAACAGCATCAACAGCATCGCCATCGGCACCAATACAGTGGCCGGTGGTGAAAGCGCGATCGCGCTTGGCGCCGGCAGTAACGCCAGCGCCAGCAACGCTGTCGCGCTCGGTGCCGGTTCGGTTGCCAGTCGTGCACGTACGGTATCGGTGGGTAGCAGCGGCAACGAACGCCAGGTCACCAACGTCGCCGCGGGCACCCAGGCCACCGACGCAGTGAACAAGGCACAGCTGGATGCGGTTGCGACCACCGCCACTACCACCAGCCGCTTCTTCCAGGCCACCGGCAACGGCGACGACGTAGCCGGTGCACTGGTGGAGGGTGACAACGCACTGGCGGCCGGTGATGCCGCCAACGCCATCGGCAATGGCGCCACCGCACTGGGCAGCGGCGCCAACGCGCTGGCCAGCAACGCACAGGCGCTGGGCTTCAATGCATTGGCGACCGCAGCCAACGCCAGCGCTGTCGGTGCCAACGCACAGGCCACGGGCGAGTACGCCACCGCGCACGGTGCGGAAAGCGAAGCCAGCGGCGAACAGAGCGCGGCATTCGGTGCGGCCAGCATCGCCAGCGGCGCCGGTAGCACTGCCAATGGCGTGCTGTCCGAAGCGTCCGGCGAAGAAGCCGTGGCCGTGGGCTACTTCAGCAATGCCAGCGGCGACGCGGCCACCGCTGTCGGCAGCGAGAGCGTGGCCAGTGGTACGGCGTCGGCGGCCTTTGGTATCGGTGCCGAAGCCAGCGGCGGTTACAGCACTGCCATCGGTGGCTATGCACAGGCCTCGGCCTTCAATGCCACCGCGTTCGGCAACTTCGCCAATGCCTCTGGTTCCAACAGTGTGGCGGTGGGTGGCGATTCGGAAGCCTCCGGCGCCTACAGCACCGCCACCGGCCAGGGCAGCCTGGCGACCGGCACCAACAGCGTCGCCGTCGGTGGTTCGTTGTTCGGCGTGCTGGCCACCGAGGCCTCGGGCAACTACTCCACCGCGGTGGGTGGTGGTGCCTGGTCGGGCGGCATCAACAGCACCGCGCTGGGCAATGCCGCCGAATCGCGCGGTGCCAACAGCGTGGCGCTGGGTGCCGATTCGATCGCCGATCGCGACAACACCGTGTCGGTGGGCGGCGGTGGCAACACCCGCCAGATCACCAATGTGGCCGATGGCACGCAGGGCAATGATGCGGTCAACAAGAACCAGCTCGACGCCGTCGCCGCGGCAGCGGAAAAGACCCGCCGGCAGTTCCAGGCCAGTGGCAACGCCGACGGTGAAACCGGCGCGCTTGTGGAGGGCGATAACGCGTTGGCCGCCGGTGATGCGGCCAACGCCATCGGCAACGGCGCCACCGCACTCGGTAGCGGCGCCAATGCGCTGGCGGCCAACGCCACGGCGGTGGGCCTCGATGCGCTGGCCACCGGCGACAACGCCGCAGCGTTGGGCAGTGCCGCACAGGCCACCGGCGAAGACAGCCTTGCGCTCGGCACCAGCGCCAGCGCCAGCGAGCTGGGTGCCAGTGCCGTGGGTGCGCGTGCACAGGCCAGTGGTGCATACAGCACCGCGACCGGCACTGAATCCAACGCCAGCGGCACGCAGGCACTGGCCAGCGGCTTCCGCAGCGCCGCCTCGGCCGATGGCACCACCGCCGTCGGTGGCTATGCCGAAGCAAGCGGACGCCTCGGCACCGCGTTGGGCTATGGCTCGGCGGCCAGTGGTGCCAACACCACGGCAGTCGGCTTCGGCGCTGCCGCGGCCGGTACCGGTGCCGTGGCCGTAGGTCAGTCCAGCGAGGCCAGTGGCGAGGAGAGTGTGGCCATTGGTGGCAGCACCTTCTTCGGCTTGATCCCGTCGCGTGCCAGCGGCACTGGTGCAGCGGCATTCGGCGCCGGTGCATGGGCCACCGAGGACTACGCGACCGCGATTGGCTGGAACTCGTGGGCGGCAGGCAGCAGCGCCACCGCGCTGGGGGCCAACGCCACCGCCAATGGCAGCAACAGCGTCGCGCTCGGTGCTGGCTCCAAGGCTGATCGTGACAACACCGTAGCCGTCGGCAAGGCCGGCGGTGAGCGCCAGGTGACCCACGTCGCGGCGGGCACCGAAGCCACCGATGCGGTGAACAAGGGCCAGCTGGATGCGGTCGCCAGCGTCGCCGACAAGACCAGCCTGCAGTTCCAGGCCAGCGGCAATGCCGATGGCGAAGCCGGTGCACTGGTGGACGGCGACAACGCACTGGCTGCCGGCAATGCGGCCAATGCCATCGGCAACGGCGCCACCGCGCTGGGCAGCGGCGCCAATGCCATGGCCGCCAATGCCACTGCCGTGGGCTTCGATGCCTTGGCCACCGGCAACAATGCGGCGGCGCTCGGCAACGCGGCGCAGGCCGGAGGTGTCGACAGCGTAGCCGTGGGCAGTGGCGCCAGCGCCAGCGAACTCGGTTCCAGTGCCACCGGTGCCGGTGCCCAGGCCAAGGGCGCCTACAGTACCGCCAGCGGTGCGCAGGCCACGGCCAGCGGCACCCAGTCGCAGGCCAGTGGTTTCCGCGCCAATGCCTCGGCCGATGGTGCGTCTGCGCTGGGCAGCTATGCCGAGGCCAGCGGTCGCCTGGGTACCGCGGCCGGCTACGGCAGCAAGGCAACCGGCGCCAATGCCACGGCGGTAGGTGTGAGTGCCACCGCCAGTGCCGCAGGCAGCGTTGCGCTGGGCGCGGGCTCGGTCGCCGACCGTGCCAACACTGTGTCGGTCGGCAGCGCGAGCAGTGATCGTCAGATCACCCGTGTCGCTGCCGGCACCGAGCGCACCGACGCGGTCAATCGTGGCCAGCTCGATGCGGTCGCGGCGACCGCCGATGGCACGGCCCGCTACGTCAAGGCCACCGGCGCAGGTACCGCCAGTGCCAACGGCAGCGATGCCGCCGCGATCGGTTCGGCAGCCACTGCCAGCGGCGCACGCAGCAATGCCCTGGGTGCCAATGCGATGGCCATCGGCAACGGTGCCTTGGCACTGGGCACCAGCGCCGGCGCATCGGGCGCGAACTCGGTGGCGCTGGGTGCCGGTTCGCGTGCACTCGATGCCAACGTGGTGTCGGTCGGCGGTGGCAATGGCACCGATGGTCCGGCCACGCGCCGCATCGTCAATGTGGCCGATGGCCGCATCGCCGCCGGCAGCAGCGATGCCATCACCGGTTCGCAGCTCAACGTCACCAACCAGCGGGTGGGCGCGGTGGAAACCCGCGTCGGTGATTTCGATTCGCGCATCGCCACCGTGGAAACCACGGCGGCCAGCGCGGTCAGCTATGACGACGCCAGCCGTGACCGCCTGACCCTGTCCGGTTTCCAGGGCACCACCATCGACAACGTCGGTGCCGGCAGCATCGCTGCGGGCAGTCGCCAGGCGATCAACGGCGGCCAGCTGTTCCAGTCGCTCAGTGATGCCGCCAGCTTCCTCGGCGGTGGTGCCAGCGTTGGCATGCAGGGTGTGTTCGTGGCGCCGAACTATGTGATCCAGGGCGCCACCTACAGCAATGTCGGCGATGCGCTCGGCGCGCTGGACCGCAAGGTCAGCGAGATCGACCGCCGCACCGCCGGTGGCACGCGTGCCGGGACTGCCAGCCTGCGCGCAATGAGTACCCCGCTGGATGACAGCCCGCTGGCCAGCGCCGCCGATGCACCTGCAACGGCCGACGCGGCACCGGCCAGCACCGCGCGCGTGCAGGGCACGCCGACCGCTGCCGCCGCCGGTGCCGGGATTCCGGTTGGCACTCCCGCGACGGGCTTCAATGCCGTCGCCATGGGCGAGGGCGCGGTCGCCAGCGGTGCTTCGTCCACCGCCATCGGCCAGGGCGCCAATGCCACCGCGGCGAACGCGGTGGCACTGGGCCAGGGCTCGGTTGCCGATCGTGCCAACACGGTCTCGGTGGGCAGTGAAGGCAACGAGCGCCAGGTCACCAACGTGGCGGCCGGTACCACGGCCACCGATGCGGTCAACAAGGGCCAGCTCGACCGTGGCATGGCCACGGCCAACAGCTACACCGACAGCCGCGTCCAGGCCGTCGCCGACAGCTTCGATGTGTTCAAGGGCGAAATCGACGGACGCCTGCGCCACATGGATCGCCGCATCGACCGCCAGGGGGCGATGAGCGCGGCGATGCTCAACATGGCCACCAGTGCCGCCGGTATCCGCACCCAGAACCGGGTCGGCGTCGGCATTGGCTTCCAGGGCGGCGAGTCGGCGTTGTCGCTGGGCTACCAGCGTGCGATCAGCGATCGCGCCACGGTGACCTTCGGTGGTGCCTTCAGCAGCGACGACAGCTCGGTTGGCGTCGGTGCCGGCTTCGGCTGGTAAGCCACTCCATCGCGCCGGCGGCCACCCACGCCGGCGCAGCACCTGCAATGAGGGCCTGGGGGGAGGTCACGGCAATCCCGGCTGGGCCGGCCGGGAGTCGTCAAGGAATGATGGCCGCAGTGTTGGTTCGATCCATGACCCAGAAGAGGAATTCGACGTGATCAAGAAGCAGAACCTTCGCATCAATGTGCTTGCCGCCGCCGTGCTGTCGATGACGGCTGTCGGTGCCGTCCACGCCGCTGGACTGCCGACCCGTGAACCGGTGCGCCAGGCCAGCACCGCCCAGCCGGGAACCGAGCGCATCATCGTCAAGTACCGGGCCGGTGCTGCTGCCGCCACTGACCGCTCGGCGAAGCTGTCCACCGTGCAGTCCGCACTGACCCGTGCCAGCCTCTCCGGCGGCACATCCCGCGCCAGCACGCTCGGCCCGCAGGTGGTCCGCAAACTGTCTACCGGGGCGGACCTCATCCGTGTGCAGGGCCGCCTGGCCCCGGCCGAACTGCAGCGCGTACTGAAAGAGCTGAAGGCCGACCCGTCGGTGCAGTACGCCGAAGCCGACGTGAAGCTGCGCCGCACCGAACTGCGTGCCGGCAACGTACAGCCGGCGCTGGTGCCGAACGATCCCTTCTACCAGCAGAACCAGTGGCATCTGCACAATGCGGTCGGCGGCATCAACGCACCGGCGGCATGGGATGTCTCGCAGGGCGAGGGCATCGTGGTGGCGGTGATCGATACCGGCATCCTGCCGCAGCATCCGGACCTGGTCGGCAACCTGCTGGAGGGTTACGACTTCATCAGCGATGCGGAGACCTCGCGGCGCCCGACCAACGATCGCGTGCCGGGTGCGCAGGACTACGGTGATTGGGTCGAGAATGACAACGAGTGCTATGACGGTTCGCTGGCCGAGGACAGTTCCTGGCACGGCACCCACGTCGCCGGCACCGTGGCCGAGCAGACCAACAACGGCGTCGGCATGGCCGGTGTCGCCTACAAGGCCAAGGTACTGCCGGTGCGCGTGCTCGGTAAGTGCGGTGGCTACCTGTCCGACATCGCCGATGCGGTGGTCTGGGCATCGGGTGGCACGGTGGCCGGCATTCCGGCCAACACCAATCCGGCCGAGATCATCAACATGAGCCTGGGTGGCGGTGGCGCCTGCGCCAGCACCTACCAGGACGCGATCAACGGCGCGATCTCGCGCGGTACCACCGTGGTGGTGGCGGCCGGCAATGAAGCCGACAACGCGTCCAAGTACCAGCCGGCCAGCTGCGAAGGCGTGGTGACCGTGGGTGCCACCCGCATCACCGGTGGCATCACCTACTACTCCAACTACGGCACCCGCGTGGACCTGTCCGGTCCGGGTGGCGGTGGCAGTGTGGACGGCAACCCGGGCGGCTACATCTGGCAGACCGGCTCCAATGCGGCCACCACGCCGGAATCGGGCACGCCGGGCTACATGGGCATGGGCGGTACCTCGATGGCCTCGCCGCATGTGGCCGCCGTTGCCGCACTGGTGCAGAGCGCGCTGATCGCCAAGGGCAAGGATCCGTTGACCCCGGCCGCGATGCGTACCCTGTTGAAGGAAACCGCACGTCCGTTCCCGGTCGCCATTCCGGCGGCGACCCCGATCGGTACCGGTATTCTCGATGCCAAGGCCGCGCTGGCCAAGGCACTGGAAGAACCGTGCACCGAGAACTGCGGGCCGGTGGCCACGCCGCTGACCAACAAGGCCGCCGTGGGTGGCCTGAACGGTGCCGCCGCCAGCAGCCGCCTGTACAGCTTCGAAGCCGTCGCCGGCAAGCAGCTCAGCGTGATCACCTACGGTGGCACCGGCAATGTCTCGGTCTACATCGCGCAGGGGCGTGAACCGAGCGCCAGCGACAACGACGCCAAGTCGACCCGTCCGGGCACGTCCGAGACGGTGCGGGTGAACAAGCCGGTGGCCGGTACCTACTACATCAAGGTAGTCGGCGAAGCGGCCTACAACGGCGTGAGCATCCTTGCCACGCAGTAAGCTGGAACTGTCGTAATTGAATGGCCGAAGCCCGTCATCCCGTGTGACGGGCTTCGTCTTTTTACGAAAGGTGGTGGAGGGGCGGCGGAAATCATGGCTTAACTGTTAAAGTCGAGCCGATTGACAGGAGAGTCATGTGAACGCGCTTGCTGCTACCGCCGCTGCCGACAACGCTGAAGGCCGCATCCTGGATGCGCTGCTGGCGCGCGGCCGGCTGAAGGAAGGCGATCTGGCACGTGCGCGGCCGCTGCACGCAGAGGCCGGCGGCAGCCTGCTGGGCCTGCTGGTGCGGCTGGGGCTGGTGTCCGAGCGTGACCAGGCACAGGCCAGCGCCGAAGTGCTGGGCCTGCCGCTGCTGGAAGGCAAGCAGCTGCCGGAAGCACCGCCACAAGGGCTGGCGGAAGGCCTGCCGTTGTCACTGCGCTTCCTCAAGCAGTTCCACGTCTGCCCGCTGGCCCTGGATGAACAGGGCGTACGGCTGTGGCTGGCCGACGCCCATGATCCCTACCCGCAGCAGGCGGTGCAGCTGGCACTGGGCGTGCCGGTGACGCCGGTTCTGGGCATGCGTGCGGAGATCGATGACCTGGTCGAGCGCTGGTTCGGCCAGGGCCGCAGCGCGATGGGCGCGATCGTCGAAACCGCCGATGGCGAGGGCGGTGCGGTCGATGACATCGAGCACCTGCGCGACCTCGCCTCGGAAGCGCCGGTGATCCGCCTGGTCAACCTGGTGATCCAGCGTGCAGTGGAGCTGCGCGCTTCGGACATCCATGTCGAACCATTCGAGAGCCGGCTGAAGGTGCGCTACCGCGTCGACGGTGTACTGGTGGAGGGCGAAAGCCCGCCGGCCAACCTCACCGCGGCGGTGATCAGCCGCATCAAGATCATGGCCCGGCTCAACATCGCAGAGCGCCGCCTGCCGCAGGATGGCCGCATCATGCTGCGCGTGCAGGGCAAGGAGCTGGACCTGCGCGTGAGCACGGTCCCGACCGCGCATGGCGAAAGCGTGGTGATGCGATTGCTGGACCGCGAAACGGTGGTGTTCGATTTCCACCGCCTCGGCTTCACCGATGCGTTCCTGCCGCAGTTCCGCAAGGTGCTGGAGCAGCCGCATGGCATCCTGCTGGTGACCGGCCCCACCGGCTCGGGCAAGACCACCACGCTGTATACCGCGCTGAGCCAGCTCAATACCGCCGACGTCAAGATCATCACGGTCGAAGACCCGGTGGAATACCAGATCGAGGGCATCAACCAGATCCAGGCCAAGCCGCAGATCGGCCTGGACTTCGCCAACGCCCTGCGCAGCATCGTGCGCCAGGATCCGGACATCATCATGATCGGCGAAATGCGCGACCTGGAAACCGCGCGCATTGCGATCCAGTCGGCGTTGACCGGCCACCTGGTGCTGTCCACCCTGCATACCAACAACGCAGCGGGTGGCATCACCCGCCTGCTCGACATGGGCGTGGAAGACTACCTGCTCACGTCCACCATCAACGGCATCCTTGCCCAGCGCCTGGTGCGCCGGCTGGAACCGACCCACGCCGAGCGCTATGAGGCCTCGCCGGAGGAAATCGAACGATTCGAGCTGCGCCGCCTGCAGCCGGAAGGGCCGATCCACCTGTATCGCCCGAAGCCCTCCGCGCTGGCGCCGACCGGTTATCTCGGCCGCACCACCATCATGGAATTCCTGGTGATGAACGATGCGCTGCGGCGCGCGGTGATGCGCCGCGATGGCATGGGCGAGATCGAACGCATCGCCCGCGAAGCGGGCATGCGCACGATGTACGAAGATGGCCTGTCCAAGGCCCTCAGTGGCCAGACGACCATCGAGGAAGTCCTGCGTGTCACCGAGGAAAGCTGATGCGCGCAGGACGCCGGGGCTGACATGCCGACCTACCGTTACAAGGCACTGAATCCGCACGGCGAGATCTTCGACGGGCAGATGGAAGCGGCCAGCGAGGCCGAACTGGTCGCGCGCCTGCAGGACCAGGGTCATCTGCCGATGGAGACCCAGCTGGCCGATGGCGGTGCGATCGGTGGCAGCAATTGGCGCAACCTGTTCCGCCAACGGCCGCTGCAGGGTGCGGCATTGCTGCAGTTCACCCAGCAGCTGGCGACACTGCTCGGTGCAGGCCAGCCGCTGGATCGCGCGCTGTCGATCCTGCTCGGCCTGCCGGAAGACGAACGCTCGCGCCGCGCGATCACCGACATCCGCGATGTGGTGCGCGGTGGTGCGCCGCTGTCGACCGCACTGGAGCGCCAGCATGGGTTGTTCTCGCGCCTGTACGTGAACATGGTGCGTGCCGGTGAGGCCGGCGGCAGCCTGCACGAAACCCTGCAGCGCCTGGCCGACTACCTCGAACGCAGCCGGGCCCTGCAGGGCAAGGTGATCAACGCGCTGGTGTACCCGGCCATCCTGCTGGTGGTGGTGGGCGGCGCGCTGCTGTTCCTGCTCGGCTACGTGGTGCCGCAGTTCGCGCAGATGTACGAGAGCCTGGATGTTGCGCTGCCGTGGTTCACCAACGCGGTATTGCAGCTGGGCCTGTTCGTGCGTGACTGGTGGGTGTTGCTGCTGGTGGTGCCGGCAGTACTTGCGCTGTTCTTCGAACGCAAGGCACGGCAACCGGCCTTCCGGCTGGCGCTGGATGGCTGGCTGCTGCAGCGTCGCAGCATCGGCCGCCTGCTGGGTGAACTGGAAACCGCGCGGCTGGCCCGCACGCTGGGCACCCTGCTGCGCAATGGGGTGCCGCTGCTGGGTGCCCTGGGCATCGCCCGCAATGTACTGGGCAACCGCGCGCTGGCCGCCGATGTGGAAGCCGCCGCGGATGAAGTGAAGAACGGTACCGGCCTGTCGCTGGCGCTGTCGCGCGGCAAGCGTTTCCCGCGCCTGGCGCTGCAGATGATCCAGGTCGGTGAGGAATCCGGTGCACTCGATACCATGCTGCTGAAAGCGGCCGATACTTTCGAACAGGACAGCGCCCGGCGCATCGACCGCCTGCTGGCGGCGATGGTGCCGGCGATCACCCTCGTACTGGCCTCGGTGGTCGGCGCGGTGATCGTCGCCGTGCTGGTGCCGCTGTACGACCTGACCAATGCCATCGGTTGACGATGGATCCCTACGCAACCTCGACACTCCGAAACTGAAAGGACCGACCATGATTGCTTCCCGTCGACCGATCCGCCTTTCCTTCACCGCCGCGCGCAACCAGTCGGGCATGAGCCTGCTGGAGATCATCATCGTCATCGTGCTGATCGGCGCGGTGCTGACCCTGGTCGCCAGCCGCGTGCTGGGTGGCGCCGACCGCGGCAAGGCCAACATTGCCAAGGCACAGGTGCAGACCGTCGCATCCAAGGTCGACAACTACCAGATTGATACCGGCAAGCTGCCCGGCTCGCTCAACGATCTGGTGACTGCACCGGCTGGCGTCGGTGGCTGGTTGGGCCCGTATGCCAAGCCGGCCGATCTGAACGATCCGTGGGGCCATCCGCTGGAATACCGCACGCCGGGCGAAGGCCAGCCGTATGAGCTGATCAGCCTGGGCAAGGACGGCAAGGCCGGCGGCAGCAGCGTCGACGCTGACATCCGCTACCAGCCGTAACCGGGCATGTCACATTTCCTGCCGCGCCGGTTGCCACGCCCGCGCCTGCCCGGCAGGCGCGCAGCGGGTCTGTCGCTGCTGGAAATGCTGCTGGTGATCGCGCTGATCGCCGCGATCGGCCTGATCACCGCTGCCGGCCTGTCGCGCGGTTTCGCCGGCATGCAGCTGCGCAGCGCCGGCAAGGACATCGCCAACCAGCTGCGCGTGGTGCGCGCGCAGGCGATCGCCCGCGGCGAGCCGCAGCGCTTTGTCATCGAGCCGGCCAAGCGGCGCTGGGAAGGCGCCAACCAGCGCCACGGCGACGTACCGGCACAGCTGCAGGTGCAGTTCGAAGGCGCCGCGCAGCTGGCCACCGCGCCAGGACAGGGCGTGATCGAGTTCCATCCCGATGGCGGCTCCAGCGGCGGCCGCATCCGGCTGCAGCGTGACGACGCCGAATGGCGCATCGACGTGGGCTGGCTGACCGGTGAGGTCCGCTCCGGCCCCTGGCGGGCGCAATGAAGCAGCGCGCCCGCGGCTTCACCCTGCTGGAAGTGATCATCGCCTTTGCCCTGCTCGGGCTGGCGCTGACCCTGCTGCTGGGCAGCCTGTCCGGGGGGGCCAGGCAGGTGCGTGAGGCCGAAGTGCGCACGCGCGCGATACTGCATGCGCAGTCGTTGCTGGCCGAAACCGGCGTCGCCACGCCGCTGCAGGTGGGCAGCCAGCAGGGTGACTGGGAACAGGGACGCTACCACTGGGAACTGCAGGTGCAGCCGTGGGTGGAGCCACGTGCAGGCAGCGTCGTGCAGTCACCGTCGGCCGGTGCCCCCTGGCTGGCCGAACTGCAGCTGCAGGTGCGTTGGGGTGACAGCGAACGCGAGCAGCTGCGCTGGCGCAGCCTGCGCCTGCTGCCGCCGGACCTGGAGCGTGCGCGATGAAGCGCCGTGCTGCAGGTTTCACCTTGGTTGAAGTGATGCTGGCCACGGTGCTGCTGGCCGGTGGCCTGGCGCTGGCGTTCGCCAGCGTGCGCTCGGCGATGGCGGTCAGCCAGCGTGGCGAGCAGATTGCGGCCGAGAGTGAGCGCATGCGCGCGGTGCAGGCCCTGTTGCGGCGGCAGCTGGCCGGTGCGCTGCGCACGCCGCTGGAAGTCCCCGATCCCACCCGCGAACCGATTTTCTTCCAGGGCGAAGAACAGCGCATGTTGTTCGCCGCCGATCTGCCGGGCTACCTCGGCCGTGGTGGAGCCTACCTGCACGCGCTGCAGGTGGACGGCCGCGATGGCCAGCAGCGCCTGCTGCTGGACCTGGTGCTGCTGCAGGAAGGCGAGCGCATCGCCGAGAATCCGCCGCGCCCACCGGAAGTGCTGGTGGAGAACCTGAAGTCGGTGCAGCTGCGCTATCGCGGCATCGATGCCAGCACCGGCCAGGTGACTGAATGGATGCCGCGCTGGGATGATACCCGGCGCCTGCCGATGCTGGTGGAAGTACAGATCGTGCCGGCCAAGGGCGCGCCCTGGCCGGTATTGGTGGTGGCACCGCGCGCTGGTGGCAGCGGAGGCGCGCGATGAACCGGCAACACGGTGCGGCACTGGTACTGGTGCTGTGGTTGATCGCATTGATGACCGCGCTGGTCGGTGCGTTCGCGCTGAGCGCACGGGTCGAGCATCTGCAGCAGCGGGTGCTGGATGACGACGCACGCGGCCAGGAACGGGCGCGCGCCGGCCTGGAGTACGCGCTGCTGCGGCTGTCCGCCGATCCGCTGCGGGCGCCTTGGCGTGCCGATGGCCGCACCTACCGCTGGCAGTTCGATGACGCCAGCATCGAGATCAAGGTGCTGGACGAGAACGGCAAGATCAACCTGAACCTGGCCGACGTGACCCTGCTGACCGCGTTCCTCAAGGCGCTCGGCGAAGACGAAGGGGCGGCCCGGCAGATGGCCGGCGCCATTGTCGACTGGCGTGATGAAGACAGCCTGCTGCAGCCGGGTGGTGGCGCCGAAGCGCTGGACTATGCGGCGGCGGGGTTGCCGTATGGCCCGCGCAACAAGCGTTTCGAGACGCTCGGCGAACTGCAGCGGGTACTGGGGATGCGCGGTCCGCTGTACAAGGCCATGCTGCCGCACCTGACCCTGTACAGCCGCCAGGCGCGCCCGGATCCCCAGTTCGCCAGCGCGCCGGTGCTGACCGCACTGGGCCTGGATGCGGATACCGTGCTGGCGCAGCGCGCGCAGCAGGAGCGTGACGCAGATACCGCTGGCGGTGCGACAACGCTTGCCAGCAGCAGCGGCACCTATAGTATCGAGTCTCGTGCAACCGATGGCAGTGGACGCCGGTCGGTGTTGCAGGCAGTGGTACGCAATGGCTCGGGCGGGGTTCCCGGGCGGTCCTACACAGTGCTTCGCTGGGAGCAGGGAATGACAGCAAGATGACGGCATGGCAGGACAGTGTGCGGCAGGTGCAGGGCCGGATCGGCCCTGGCGCCGGCCGTTTCCTGCGCTGGTGGCGGCAATCGCTGCTGGCCTGGGTGCCGGCGCGTTGGCAGTGGGCACTGGGCTGGGCACAGGCGCGCCTGCTGCTGCAGCGCCAGGGTGACCAGCTGCAGGTCTGGCGAGAGGCCGGTGAGCGCCGCGAAGCGGTGGCCAGCGTGCCGTGGCCGCTGTCGCCGGCAGAACTGGACCGCGTGCTGGAACCGCGACTGCGCAGCCTGCCGCGGGTGTGGCTGCTGCCGGCCAGCGAGGTACTGCGTCGTCATCTGCGCCTGCCTGCGGCTGCGGCCGACCGCTTGCGCGCCGTGGTCGGTTTCGAGATCGACCGCCAGACGCCGTTCGAATCCAGCCAGGTCAGCTATGACGTGCGTGAACTCGGGAGCGCCGCCGAAGGCCAGCTGCAGGTCGAACTGGTCGCTTGGCCACTGCGCCAGCTTGAAGCGTGGCGGGCCAGCGTGGGCGAGTGGGCCGATGCACTGGCCGGTGTCGATGCCATCGACGCCCACGGTGACCCCCTGCAGGTGAATCTGTTGCCGCCAGGGCAGCGCCAGCTGCGGGTGGATCCGACGCGGCGCTGGAATGTGCTGCTGGCCGTGGCCGCGCTGGTGATGCTGGTGCTGGCGGCCCTGCAGCTGCTCGACAACCGCCGTGCCGCCGCCGATGAGCTGCGTGCGCAGGTTGAACGCAGTGCGCGCAGTGCGCGTGGTGTCGCCAGCGAACGCGCGCAGCTGCAGGCACTGATCGATGGTGCCGCATTCCTGGAAAAGCAGCGCAGCCAGCGCGCCGGAACGGTGGAAATCTGGAATGAACTGACCCGGCGCCTGCCGGAGGGCACCTACCTGGAAAAGCTGGCCATCGAGAACAACAACCTGCAGCTGATCGGCCTGAGCCGCGAGGCCTCGCAGCTGGTGCAGCTGCTGCAGGATGCGCCGCAGTGGCGCAAGGTCAATCTGACCGGCGTACTGCAGGCCGATGGCGCCGCCAGTGGCCGTGACCGCTTCACCATGACCGCCGAACTGCAGCCGTTGCCGGCTGCGGCCCCGACCCGGGAGGCGGCCGATGCCGATGCCAAGCGCACGCCGTGACCGCTGGCTGGCACTGGCGCTGCTGCTGGCAGTGCTGGGCCTGGCCTACCTGCTGCTGGTGCACCCCTGGTTCACCCAGCCGCTGCGCGAAATCGATGCCGACGTGGCCGCCCTGCGCGAGCGCGAACAGCGCGTGCAGGCGCAGCTGCAGCAGCAGCCGCAGATCGAACAACGCCTGCGCGCCACCCGCGAGGCACTGCAGCAGCGGCCGGGCTTCCTGCGTGAAGCCACCGCCGAAGCTGCAGCCGCTGCGCTCGGCGCGAAGCTGCAGGATGCGGTGGCGATGGCCAGCCCGGGCAACCGCAGCTGCACCATCAGCAACCGCACGCCACTGACCGACAACCGTCGTGACGCCGAGTTCGTGCGCGTGGCCATGCAGGTGCGCCTGCGTTGCGGTGTGGCCGAACTGGCCACGGTACTGCACAGCCTGGAAACCGGCAGCCCGCGCCTGTTCGTCGACAACCTCAACCTGATCGCGCAGCGCTTCCAGCAGTCGCCGAATGAATCCGGGCTGGGCCTGGACGTGTCGTTCGAACTGGCCGGTTACCTGCTGCCCGGTGCCGCTGCCGATGGCGCTGCGCCGGCACCTGCAGCCGAGCCGGGCGCGGCGCCGCAACCGCCTTCGGCTGCACCGGCACCCTCACCGGCTGTGCCGGAAGTGGGGCAGGAGGTGGCCGATGAAGCTTGAGCAGATCAGCCTGCGCACCGGTTTCCTGCTGGCACTGGCCGGCTGGGCGGCAGCGGTCTGGCTGGCCACCGGCTTCGGCCTGGGCAGCCAGCTGCCAGGTGCCGATGGCGATGCCGATGCGGTGCCTTCGTTGCCGGTGCTGCCGCCGTTGGCCGCAGAACGCATGGCCAGCGCCGACAGCTACAGTGCCATCGGCGAGCGACCGCTGTTCGCCGAGGACCGCAGGCCGAAGCCCTACCTGCTCGGTGGCAGCGAGCCTGCCGCCAGCGCCGCGCTGCGCCTGACCGGCGTGCTGCTGACCGGCGACTTCGGCATGGCCACCTTCACCACCGAACAGAACCGTTCGTTGCGCCTGCGCCTCAACGGTGAAGCCGTCGACGGCTGGCAGCTGGTGGCACTGCAGCCGCGCCAGGCCACCGTGATCGGCCCCGGTGGCAACCAGGTGCTGGAACTGGCGGTCTTCAACGGCCAGGGCGGTGAGCCGCCGACCGTGCTGCGCGGCGCCAACGGTGCGCCGCCGGCAGGTGCGATCGTTGTGCCGCCCCCGGCAGGTGCTCCGCCGACACCGCCGCCGGCTGCGGCAACCCCATCGCCGTCGCCTGCTGCCAGTACGCCCGCGCCCTCGGCTGCGGCGGCCGCCACACCGCCTGCCACCAACAACGGCCCCAGCGAAGCGCAGATGCAGGCCATCCGCGAACGCATCCAGGCCCGTCGCCGCCAGCTGCAGCAACAACAACAGCAGCAACAACCGTCGCCGCCCCCGGGCGATGGCACCAACCGATAGAGTGAATGCATGAGCCTGCGTTTCCTTCCCTGGTCCTTTGCCCTCGCGCTGCTGGTCGGCTGCAGCACCGTGTCCGCGCCGCATGTGCAGCGCAAGGGCAATCTGTCGCCCACTGCCGAGGCCGGCCAGGCGGCCAACGTCGCCGCGGATGCTGCCCGTGACGCCCAGGGCGCTCCGCAGGCAGTGATCCGCCGTGGCACCGGCACCATGATCAACCGCGAAGCAGCACGCGCACCGGCACCAGCACTGCATGGCGCCAGCACCGGTGAAGCAACCTTCAATTTCGAAGGCGAATCGGTGCATGCGGTGGTCAAGGCCATCCTCGGTGACATGCTGGGCCAGAACTACGTGATCGCACCGGGGGTGCAGGGCACGGTCACCCTGGCCACGCCCAAGCCGGTGTCGCCGGCGCAGGCGTTGAACCTGCTGGAGATGGTGCTGGGCTGGAACAACGCACGCATGGTCTACAGTGGTGGCCGCTACAACATCGTCGCCGCCGACCAGGCGCTGGCCGGTACGGTCGCGCCGAGCACGGCGCCCGCTGCCAGTGCGCGAGGCTTCGAGGTACGGGTCATCCCGCTGCAGTTCATCTCCGCCACCGAAATGAAGAAGGTACTGGAGCCGTATGCGCGGCCCAATGCCATCGTCAACGTCGACAGCGGCCGCAACGTGATCACCCTGGGCGGTACCCGCGCCGAGCTGGAAAACTACATGCGCACCGTCGAGATCTTCGACGTCGACTGGCTGTCGGGCATGTCGGTGGGCGTGTTCCCGATCCAGTCGGGCAAGGCCGAACAGGTGGCTGCCGACCTGGAGAAAGTGTTCGGCGAGGAGAGCAAGACGCCCAGCGCCGGCATGTTCCGCTTCCTGCCCCTGGAAAACGCCAACGCGGTGCTGGTGATCACCCCGCAGGTGCGCTACCTGGACCAGATCCAGCAGTGGCTGGACCGCATTGATACTGCCGGTGGCAGTGCCCGCCTGTTCTCCTACGAGCTGCGCTACATCAAGGCGCGTGACCTGGCCGAACGGCTCAGTGAAGCCTTCGCCAGCAGCGGCAACCGTGGCGGTTCCAGCCCGGCCTCGCTGGCCCCGGGTGCGATGCCGTCGCAGCTGGGCAGCGACGGCGACCGTGGCATGGACAGCAACAACAGCAGCAGTTTCGGCTCGACCCCGGGCAGCGGTTCCAGTGGTGCCGGCAACGGCAGCATGAACCTGCCGCAGCGCCAGTCCGGCAACGTCAGCGTCAGCCTGGAAGTGGAGGGCGATCGCGTGGGCGTGTCGGCGGTGGAGGAAACCAATACCCTGCTGGTGCGCTCGACCCCGCAAGCCTGGCGCTCGATCCGCGAGGTGATCGAGAAGCTGGACGTGATGCCGCTGCAGGTGCACATCGAAGCGCAGGTGGCCGAAGTCTCGCTGGACGGTGACCTGAAGTACGGCGTGAACTGGTTCTTTGACAACGCCGTGGCCGGGCGTGCACTGACGGGAGCCTTGGGCGGCGTGACCCTGCCGGCAGCAGCGGGTGGCTCCTGGAGCAGCTTCGCCGGTGCCGCGACCGGTGGCGAAGGCCTGGGCTGGGCGTTCACCGGCCACAATGGTGCAGCGGTGGTGAGCGCGCTGGACAAGGTCACCGATGTACGCCTGCTGCAGACCCCTTCGGTGTTCGTGCGCAACAACGCCGAGGCCACGCTCAACGTGGGCGACAAGGTGCCGATCAACACGACTACGGTGAACACCGGCATCGGCACCAGCAGCTACAGCTCGGTGCAGTACATCGACACCGGCGTGATCCTGAAGGTGCGCCCGCGCGTGACGCGCGACGGCACGGTGTTCCTCGATATCGTGCAGGAAGTGAGCAGCGCCTCGAACGTGCCGGAGAACTGCAACCCGCAGGAGCGCAACTGCAACCCGCGCATCTCGACCAAGAAGCTGTCGACCGAAGCGGCGGTGCAGAGCGGCGACACCATCATGCTGGCCGGCCTGATCACCGATTCGGGCACCGATGGCAGCAGCGGCATTCCCGGCCTGAGCCGGATTCCGGTGGTGGGCGCGCTGTTCGGGCAGAAGAGCCGCACCAGCCGCCGTTCCGAAGTGATCGTGCTGCTGACCCCGAGCATCGTGCGCAACAGCCAGGAAGCGCGCAATCTGACCGACGAGTACAGCCAGCGCTTCCGCGCGATGGAACCGCTGAACCAGCCGCGCGCAAAGAAGTAAGGGGGTTGCGGCAGGGCTGCGCCCTGCACCCGCAGAGGCTGAAGCTGGAGCAACGGCAACAGCAACAGCAACAGCAACAGCAACAGCAACAGCGGGTTTACTGAGGGATGGCGGGGCACTGTGGGTTTGCGGGGACGCCGTAAACCCGTCCATGGGGGCTTGGTCGCCGCATCCATGCGGCTCACACCCCGCAAACCCACAGTGCCCCGCCTTCGACAGTTTCCTGCTGCTGTTGGTAGGTGTCGACCTTGGTCGACACGATCCACGCCATGCGTGGATGACTCTCCATCGAAATCGAATATTTCGATATCTGTGAGATCTGAGCCGAGCATGGCTCGGCTCTACAGAAGAGCAGGCAGGTCGCGGAAATCTGTCGAAGGCGGGGTGGGTCCGGTTGCGGGGGCGTGAGCCGCATGGATGCGGCGACCGAGCTTACATGGACGTACTTGCAGCGTCCCCCGCAACCGGACCCACCCCGCCAACCCCCAGGAACCCAGCTTTTGCTTCGGCTGTTGCTGTTGCCCTGGCCTGAGGCGGGTGCCGGGTGCAACCCGGCCGATACCCTCCCAGTGCTAGTCTGTGGCTACCGACAACCACGGAGGCGGGATGGGGGCGATCGTGTTGTTGCCGCTGTGCGTGGACGATGCCGCGCTCGACCGCTGCCTGGCCGCACTGGATGCGGGCACCGCGCCGGGGACCGCGGTCTGGCTGGCCGACGACGCGCAGACCGGGCCGCGTGCGCAGGCGGTGGTGGAACACTGGTTAGCGCACACGCCACTGCAGGCCGAGTACACCCGGCGTGCACGGCCACTGGGTGAAGTCGCCCACCTGGACGAGATGCTGCGCGCCTGCGATGGCATGGACGTGGCGGTGCTGGCACCGGACAGCGTGCCAGCACCGGGCTGGCTGCAGCAGCTGCAGGACGCCTTCGCCCGCGATGCCGCCATCGCGACCGCAACCCCATGGTGCAATGCCGGCGAAACCGCTGCGTGGCCCCGGCTGGGCGAGATCAATCCGGAACCCGACGATGCCGCGCTGCTGGCGCAGACCTGTGCCGGCCTGCCAGCGCTGCACCCGGAGCTGCCGTCGGCGGTCACCCACGCGGTGCTGGTGCGGGGCAACGCGCGCCGGCGTGCCGGCGGCCTGGACGTGGACAGCTATGCCGGCTGGAACGCGGCGCTGGTGGACCTGAGCCTGCGCATGGCCGGCCTGGGATGGCGCAACGTGTTGTGCGAGACCGCCTTCGTCAGCCGGGCAGGGGAGGCGGTCAGCCGTGATGGCGATCTCGAGGCCCTGGCCGCACGCTGGCCGGGCTGGGTGCCTCGGCTGGCTGACTTCCTGATGCATGATCCACTGCACGGGCTGCGTGCCGACCTGCAGCAGCGCATGCGGCAGGCGATAATGCCGAAGGAACAGGGGGACCTGTTCATCCCGTCTTCCGCGCCGGAGCCTCCTGCTTGAATGTTGCCATTGCCGCCATCGTCGTCACCTACCAGAGTGGCAGCACCATCGATGCCTGCCTCTCGCGCCTGCGCCAGGCGCAGGACGTGGCCGAGATCCGGGTGATCGACAATGGCTCGATGGATGGCACGCTGGATATCGTGCAGCGCCATGCCAGCCACGACCCGCGCGTGCGTTTCGTCGGCAATCCGGACAATCCCGGCTTTGCCGCCGCCAACAACCAGGGCGTGGCCGATTCGCACAGCCCATGGCTGGCCTTCATCAACCCGGACCTGATGGTTGAACCGGAAACACTGGCCGCACTGCGCGCCCGTGCCGAAGCGTTGGGCGACTGCCTGCTCGGCGTCGAACAGGTCGACGAGCAGGGCCATGCCGACGAGGCCGTGCGCCGCCGCGATCCGGACTTCCTGATGATGCTGCGCTCGCCAGGCAAGGGCTCGAAGCTGGCGGTGCCGCGTGACCCGCAGCAGGTGCTGCAGCGGGTGCCGGCGTTGTCTGGCGCGCTGCTGATGATGCCGCGTGCATTGTTCGACTGCATCGGAGGCTGGGACGCGGGCTATCGTCTGCACGCCGAAGACCTGGACCTGTGCCGGCGCGCGCGCGAAGCCGGGGCGGTGGTGGCGATCGCCAATGACCTGCAGGTCACCCACGTTCGTGGCGTCTCCAGCCGCTCGCGGCCGTTCTTCGTTGAATGGCACAAGCACAAGGGCCTGTGGCGCTATTTCCAGAAGTTCGAGGCCAGGCAGCGTTCGCTGCCGGTACGGGTGGCGGTGTGGGGCGCGATCTGGGCGCACGCCCTGATGCTGGTGCCGCGCCTGCTGCGCAGGTCGTTGTAGAGCCGAGCCCACGCGCGGCTCAGGCAACAATCCAACCGGGCGTGGGCCCGGCTCTACGGAAGGCGGGCGCGCCCACGGTTCACTCCGCCGGGCGCATAATCCGCCCCATGCCTATCATCCAGTCCCTGCTCGACACCGATCTGTACAAGTTCACCATGATGCAGGCGGTGCTCCACCAGCACCCCGGTGCCCAGGTGCAGTACCGATTCAAGTGCCGCACGCCCGGCATCGACCTGGCCCACTACATCGACCAGATCGACGAAGAGATCGACCACCTGTGCAGCCTGCGCTTCAGCGACGCGGAGCTGGACTACATGCGTGGCCTGCGCTTCGTGAAGCCGGATTTCGCCGATTTCCTCGGCCTGTTCCACCTCGACCGCAAGTACATCCAGCTACGCGCGTCGAAGACCGTGCCCGGTGAGATCGAACTGGACATCACCGGCCCGTGGCTGCACACCATCCTGTTCGAAGTGCCGCTGCTGGCGATCATCAACGAAGTCTGGTTCCGCAACACCACCACCGCCGACTTCGCCGAGGGTGAGCGCCGCCTGCAGGCCAAGGCCGCGCTGCTGCGCGATACCCCTGGCTTCGAGCAGTGCCGCATTGCCGACTACGGCAGCCGCCGCCGCTACTCGCGTGACTGGCACGCCCGTCTGCTGCCGCTGCTACGCGACGCGCTCGGCCCGCAGCTGGTCGGCACCAGCAACGTGCACTTCGCCCGCCTGTACGGCATGACCCCGCACGGCACCATGGCCCATGAGTATCTGCAGGCCTTCCAGGCGCTGGGCCCGCGCCTGCGCGATTCGCAGGTGGCGGCACTGGAATCGTGGGCACGCGAGTATCGCGGCGATCTGGGCATCGCGCTGTCCGACGTGGTCGGCCTGGACGCGTTCCTGCGCGACTTCGATATGTACTTCTGCAAGCTGTTCGACGGTGTCCGCCACGACTCGGGCGATCCGTTCGACTGGGGCGACCGCATGCTGGCGCACTTCCAGCAGCGCCGGGTGGATGCACGCAGCAAGGTGCTGGTGTTCAGCGATGGGCTCGACATCGCCAAGGTGATGCGCCTGTACGACTACTTCCGTGGTCGCTGCCAGGTCGCCTTCGGCGTCGGCACCCACCTGACCAATGATCTGGGGCCAACGCCGCTCAACATCGTGATCAAGATGGTCCGCTGCAACGGCCAGCCGGTGGCCAAGCTCAGCGATTCGCCGGGCAAGAGCATGTGCGACGACCCGGGCTACCTGGCCTATCTGCGCCAGGTCTTCGAGCTGCCGCCGGCGTAAACGCGTCGGCTTGCGGCACGCCGGCTTACAGGTAGTCGACCACCACCAGGTAGGCGCCCTGCAGCGGCTGCTGCTTGGAAGCCTGCACGCTGTAACGCTCGGAGAAGGCGATATCGCCGGCGCGCATCGCGCTGGCCGACACCGACAGCTTCTGGCCCTGGCGCTTGCCGTCGCGCAGCGTTGCGGCCTGGCCATCGGCAAGGGCCGTCACGGCCACCGTCGAGCCCTTGGCCGACGGCGGGCAGGCGGCCAGGCTCAGCTCACCCTGGGACAGGGCCGTCGTGCAGCCCGGCTCGGCGATGCGGCCGCTGAAACGGATGCTGCCGCTGCTGGCCTGGGCCAGTGCGCTGACGGACATCAGGGCCACGCACAGCAGAATGGAGTTCCTCATGACACGTTCTCTGGTTCGGTGTGTCCTAGTTAGCGACAGGTTCGATCCGTCTTTAATAGGACAAATCCGAATCTGCTAGGGCCATCACCAAGAAAGAGTGATGCGCATCAAATAAGGCGATTTCCACCTGAAAAAGGCCTGTTTCCGCGCATGCCGAACGCGTCACCAGGAGCGTCATGCGGGGTCGTTTGTGACCTGATCCGGCCACCGTCACGTTCCCCACGCTCCCTGAATCTCGATTTCGCCTATCACGTCACATTTAGAGCGTCAATGAATTGGCGTTCAGAAAAATAATGAGACTTTCATCACAGTTGTGCCTATACTTGCGTCACGGATTCAGGGGAAGGTATGTCCGAGTCCGGCCACAGGTGAGACGCAAGGATGGGTCTTGATAGCCCGGCAGTGCTCCTTGCTTCCTCCTCTACTTCTCATCTCTTCAGTAGGGTTAGGTAAAAGCGAATGCACAAGATCAATATCATCGCCGCTCTGATGCTGGCCGCCGCTCCGCTGGCCGCCAACGCCGCCGACGGCACCATCACCTTCAACGGCAAGGTGACCGACAAGACCTGCACCATCTCGACCCCGGGCGGCAAGGACTTCGCCGTCAACCTGCCGACCGTGTCCAAGAACACCCTGGCCACCGCCGGTGCCGTTGCGGGCCGTACCCCGTTCGCCATCAACCTGAGCAAGTGCAGCGCCGGCAACGTCGCCACCTACTTCGAGCCGGGTTCCACCGTTGACTTCAACAGCGGCCGCCTGGTCAACCAGGCTTCGGCCAACGCTGCCACCAACGTGCAGCTGCAGCTGCTGGGCTCGAACAACACGTTCCTGCCGATCAAGGCGGCTGGCACCGGTCTGGCCCAGGACAACTCGCAGTGGGTGACCGTGGCCGGCGACGGCACCGCCAACCTGAACTACTACGCTGAGTACTACGCCACTGCCGCCGCCACCCCGGGCGACGTCACCAGCAGCGTCAAGTACACGATCATCTACAACTGATCGTAGTCGTACCCGCACTGGCCGGCGTACGCGCCGGCCAGTGCATCGCGGCCCCAGGCCACATACCTCGAGCGTAGTACTTCCGATGAAAGCAATCTTTCCCCGGGCGCTGCTGCTGGCAGCGTTCACGCTGCCCTTCTGCCAGAACGCTCTGGCCGGCGTGGTGGTCAATGGCACGCGAGTGATCTATCCGGCGCAGGCGCGCGAAGTCACCGTGCAGGTCGACAACGTGGGCGATTCGCCGGCGCTGGTGCAGGCCTGGATCGACAGCGGCGACGCCAACCAGACCGCCGATACCAGCGATGCCCCGTTCGTGCTGACGCCGCCGATCGCGCGCGTCGAACCGGGCCGCAGCCAGGCGCTTCGCCTGATCTTCTCCGGCGCGCAGCTGCCGACCGACCGTGAGTCGGTGTTCTGGCTCAACGTGCTGGATGTTCCGCCGTCCCCGGACAACGCCGACAGCGGCGAACAGAATTACCTGCAGGTCGCGTTCCGTTCGCGCCTGAAGCTTTTCTACCGGCCGCAGGGCCTGAAGGGCGTCGCCAACGACGCGCCGGCAGCGCTGCGCTGGACCCGCACGGGCGACCGCCTGCGGGTGGAAAACCCGAGCCCCTTCCACGTCACTCTGGCCGAAGTACATGCCGTGACCGGCAGCAGTGAAAAGGCCGTCGAGGACAAGGGCGCGATGGTCGCGCCGAAGCAGAGCCTGGAGTTCGCCGCACCGGCGGGCACCGACCAGGTCCGCTTCATCACCATCAACGACTACGGCGGCCGGGTGGAACACACCATCCGCCTCGGCAGCACCGGGGGCTGAACGCGCCGCGCTGGCCCTTGGCCTGCGCATCCCGCCACCGCCGCTGTGCGGCGAATTGAAGGAATGTCAGTGTGATCGGAAACAGATTGACATTGTCGATCCATCAGGCGCTTTGCCTGCTGGTTGCTGGCGTGGCCTGCCCAGGATGGGCGCTGGCTGCCCCGGCCAATCTCGGCGAACAGGCGCTGATGGCGCAGAGTGGTGCGGCCAATGCGCGTGCACCGGAGTCGGCCCAGTTCAATTCCAGCTTCCTGTCTGGCCAGGCCAAGCAGGTCGACCTGGCGGCCTTCAGCAACGGCAACCCGATGGTGGCCGGCAACTATCGGGTCGACGTCTACGTCAACGGTGCCTGGCAGGGCCGTCGCGATCTGCAGTTCAAGGCCGATGCGCAGGGTCGTGTCGACGCCTGCCTGCCGCTGCCGATGCTGGAAGAAATGGGCGTGGACAGCGAAGCCGTGCTGCTGCAGCAGGATCCGTCCGTGCCGACCGACAAGACCAGCTGCGTGCCGGTCCAGCAGCGCATGGCCAATGCCTATGGTGTCTATGACAGCGGCAACCTGCGCTACGACCTGAGCATCCCGCAGGTGTTCCTGCGCCGTGAGGCACGCGGCTACGTCAACCCGGCGCTGTGGGACCGCGGCATCAATGCCGGCTTCGTCGGCTACAGCTTCAATGCCATCGACAGCGACAGCCGTGTCGAAGGTGGCCAGCGCAACCGCAGTGCCTACCTCGGCCTCAACGCCGGCATGAACCTGGGTGGCTGGCAGTTCCGCCACGATTCGAACCTGACCTGGTCCGAGGGCGATGGCCGCCATTGGCAGAGCATCGCCACCTATGCACAGCGCGGCATTCCGCAGGTGCGCGGCATGCTCACCATCGGTGAGGCCTACACCACCGGTGAACTGTTCGACTCGATCGGTTACCGCGGTGCCAGCCTGGCCAGCGACGACCGCATGCTGCCCGATTCGCTGCGCGGCTACGCGCCGGTCGTGCGCGGCATCGCCGAGACCAATGCACGCATCGAAGTGCGCCAGAACGAGCAGCTGATCTACTCCTCCACCGTGTCGCCGGGCAGCTTCGTCATCGACGACCTATACCCGACCGGCTACGGCGGCGATCTGGAAGTGAGCGTGATCGAGGCCGATGGCCGCCGCCGCGAATTCAAGGTGCCGTTCGGTTCGGTGCCGCAGATGCTGCGCGAAGGCGTGTCGCGTTACTCGCTGACCGCCGGCCAGGTGCGCAACAAGCTGCTGGCCGATGAGCCGTGGCTGGTGCAGGGCACCTACCAGCGCGGTATCGGCAACCAGCTGACGCTGTACGGCGGCAGTGCACTGAGCGACGGCTACCTGTCGCTGCTGTACGGCGTCGGCCTGTCCACGCCGGTTGGCGCGTTCGCCGCCGACGTCACCCACGCACGTACGACGTTCGACCACTACGGCAACCACACCGGTGCCAGCGTGCGCTTGAGCTACAGCAACATGATCGGCGAGACCGGGACCAACCTGACCCTGGCCGCCTACCGCTATTCAACCGAAGGCTTCTACAGCCTGCAGGATGCGCTGTACGGCCGTGATTCGGACAAGCGCGGCATCGATCCGACCACCCGTGGCCGCCAGCGCAGCCAGTTCCAGGTGACCCTGAACCAGCCGTTGGGCCGTCGGGGAGGCGCGTTGTACGTGACCGGCTCGGTGCGCGACTTCTACGACCGTTCCGGCACCTCCAAGCAGTACCAGGTCGGCTACAACAACGCCTGGCGTTCGGTGAACTACGGCTTCTCGGCGCTGCGCACCGAAGAGGGCGTACTCGGCCGCTCGGATACCCAGTACCTGCTGTCGATGAGCGTGCCGCTGGGCCGTGGTACCCACCCGGTGTCGTTCAGTGCTGATCTTGGCGTGCGCGACCGCGGGGGCTACGACAACAGCCGCGTTGGCATCACCGGTTCGGCCGGTGTCGACAACAACTTCAGCTATGGCGCGGCCCTGTCCGATTCCCGCGAGGGCAGCACCACCGCGATCGGCAACGTCGAATACCGCAGCCGCTATTCCGCATTGAACGCCAGCTACAGCCACTCGCGTGACTTCCGTCAGGCTTCGGTGGGTGCCAATGGCAGCGTGGTCGTGCATCCGGGTGGTTTCACCTTCACCCCGCAGCGTGGCGACACCATGGTGCTGGTGGAAGCACCGGGCGCGCGCGATGCGATCGTCAGCAACGCCCCGGGCCTGCGCGTCGATGGCCGCGGCTACGCCGTGGTGCCGTACGTGTCGCCGTACCGCCTCAACACCGTCACCCTCGACCCGCAGGGCATGGCCCACGACGTCGAGCTGGAAAGCACCAGCCAGTCGATCGCGCCGTTCGCCGGTGCCATCAGCTACCTGCGCTTCGATACCCGCAAGGGCAACGCGCTGCTGATCCAGGTGCGCAACCCGGATGGCCGCACCATGCCGTTCGGTGCGCAGGTCAAGGACGAGCAGGGCCAGCCGGTGGGCATGGTCAGCCAGGGCGGCCGCCTGTACGTGCGCAGTGAAAAGAACCAGGGCCGCCTGCTGGTGGAATGGGGCGCAGGCGCCGACCAGCGCTGCACCGTCGATTACCAGGTTCCGGCGGGCGCCGATGCGTCCAAGACCGGCTTCATCCCGCTGGAGGCAGCATGCCGATGATTTCTTCCCGAGGCCGCAAGGCGCTGGCTGCCGTGGCCGTGCTCGGTGGTGTGTTGCTGGCGCAGCAGGCCAGTGCGTCGTGCCGCATCCAGTCCAGCTGGTTCACCGCGCAGGACGTGACCATGGACATGGGCCAGATCGTGATCCTGCCCAGCACGCCGGTCGGTGGCGTGATCAAGGAAATCAGCGAATCGATCACCCAGCAGAACAGCGTCGCGCGCTGCGACTGGTCCGGTGGCCGTTCCATCGGCGAGTACGTCAACGCAGCGCAGCGTCGGCCGGTCGCCGGGTTCTCCAATGTGTATGAAACCGACGTTGCGGGCGTGGGCATCCGCCTGTTCCGCGATTCCGGCGCCATCCAGACCTACTATCCGCACTCCATCAACTTTGCCGGCAACGCCACCATCTCGCTGATCGGCGGCACCTTCCGCATCCAGCTGATCAAGACCGCCGCGCAGACCGGCTCGGGCGTGATCGCGCCGAACGGTCGCTTCACCACCTATTACTTCGACGGTGATGGCGCCAGTCGTCCGGTGCTGACCTCGACCTTCAAGGGCTCGGGCACCACCGTGGTCAGCCCGACCTGCGAAGTGCAGGCCGGCAGCCGGAACATTGCCGTCGACTTCGGCAGTGTGCCCAACACCAGCTTCACCGGTGTCGGTTCCAAGGCGGTCAATCGTGACTTCGAGATCCGCCTGAACTGCCAGGGCAGCAATGTTGCGGCCTACCAGAGCAAGATCGGCATCCGCCTGGATGCCGACCAGGACAGCTCGAACATGCCGGGCGTGCTGAAGCTGAGCGCCGCCAGCAACAGCGCCACCCGCATCGGCATCCAGATGGTCCAGCGTGACGGCACCACCGAGCGCGAAGTCCGCTTCGGCCAGACCATCAACGTCGGCACCACCGCGCCGGGCACCAGCGTCATGGCGCTGCCGCTGCGCGCGCGCTATGTGCAGACCCAGGCCGGCACGGTCGGCGCCGGTGTCGCGAACGGCCAGGCCACGTTCACCATCCAGTACGAGTAAGGCGGTCCCAAGCTGCGGCCACTGCTGCGTTTCACTGCAACGTCGCCCGTTCCGCGGGCGGCGTTGACTGCGTCTTGATCTTCCAACGATGAAGATCAATGCCACGACGCGCGTACCATCATTCGAATGTGATGTACGTCGCGATTTTGGAGTTTCCTCATGAGGTGACCGTCTCCTGCCTGCGGGTGTTGGACGGGAACGCCGAAAGGATCCAGACGTGGCTACAGCTCCTGGCATTCCCTCGCGCCGTCCGTCCGGAGCGCTGCGGTGAAGGTCCTGTCGGTGTTCGGCACGCGACCGGAAGCGATCAAGATGGGGCCGCTGGTGCGTGCCCTGGGCGAGGCTGCGGATATCGAATCGGTGGTCTGCATCACCGGCCAGCACCGGGCAATGCTGGACCAGGTGATGTCGCTGTTCGAGATCACCGCCGACCATGACCTCGATGTCATGGTCCCCAACCAGACCCTCAATGGCTTGTGCGCGAAGCTGTTCGAGCGGCTTGACGCGCTGTACACGCAGGTCCGTCCGGACCGGGTGCTGGTGCACGGCGATACCACCACGGCGATGACCGCCGCGCTGGCCGCGTTCCACCACCGCATTCCGATCGGCCATGTCGAGGCCGGACTGCGCACCGGTGACATCAACCGGCCGTGGCCGGAGGAAATGAACCGGCGGGTGATCGATGTGGTCGGCCACCAGCTGTACGCGCCCACGCCCAGCTCGCGCGCCAACCTGGCCGGTGAACACCTCGGCGGGCAGATCCTGGTCACCGGCAACACCGTCATCGATGCCCTGCAGCAGACCGTGGAGCGCCTGGATGCCGACCCGGCGCTGCGTGCGCGGGCTGACGAACCCTTCCACATGCTTGATCCCGATCGTCGCCTGCTGCTGGTCACTGGCCACCGCCGTGAGAGCTTCGGCCAGGGCTTCGAGGACATCTGCCGCGCGCTGGCCGAGCTGGCCCGGCGGCCGGACCTGCAGGTGCTGTACCCGGTGCATCTCAACCCGAACGTGCAGGGCCCGGTCAACGCCCACCTCGGCCATCTCGACAACGTGCACCTGGTGCCGCCGCAGGACTACCTGCGCTTCGTGCGCCTGATGCAGCGCGCCGACGTCATCCTCACCGACTCTGGGGGCGTGCAGGAAGAAGCGCCGGCGCTGGCCAAGCCCGTGCTGGTCATGCGCGACGTCACCGAACGCCCGGAGGCGGTCGAGGCCGGTGTGGTGACGCTGGTCGGCACCACGCCTTCGCGCATTGTCGAGGCGGTCAATGCGGCACTGGCACAACCACCGCACCGGACCCACTTCGATCCCGATGCCAGCCCTTACGGCGATGGCCGTGCCAGCGCGCGCATCGTCGCCGCGCTGCGTGGCACGCCCCTTCCCGAATTCTCGCCTGGCCTCCGCAGCGGCGGTGCCGCCCACTCCCATCCACGCGAAGTGACGCCATGACCCAGACCGGCCGCTCTCCCCTGTTTGCATCCGCCGCCGCGTTCGTCCTGTCGGGCGTGGTTGGCAGTGCCCATGCCGCCGACAGCGTCGCCGGCCAGTTCGCCGAATGGAGCGGCGACAGCACGGTCAGCCGGCAGATGACCCTGCGCGAACTCGGTTTCCGCCAACCGCTGGTGCTCAGCGGGCAGGAGAGCCAGCGCGAGGTCTACCTGCCGGTGCCGGCTGGCGTTGCCACCCGCGATGCACAGCTGCAGCTCGATGGGCGCTATGTACGCGGGCACGCTGGGCGTACCTCGGGCTTGTGGTCGGTGGATGGCGATCCAATCGCCGCGCGCTCGATCACCGATGCCCAGGGCGATGCCAGCCAGCTGCTGGCCATCGATGGCGAACCCCGCCAGAACGGCTTCGTGCGGGTCGGCGTCGGCTGGTGGTCGATCGTGTCCGACTACCAATGTGCCGACCAGAGCGCGCCGGCCAACGTGCTGCGGCTGTCGCCGGACTCGCGTTTCAGCTACCGCTTCGACGGCCGCGCCGTGGATACCGTGGCCAAGGCGTGGGGCGCGCTGCCCCCGCAGGTGCGCCTGCTGGTGGATGGCAAGGCACTGCAGGCGCCTGCCTACGATGCGGCCTGGCGCATCGGTACCGCAATGCAGGCCGGTGGCAAGCAGGTGCAGGTGGTGGCGCTGCCCAAGGTTGGTGACCGTGTCGACCTGACCGGCATCAGCATCCCGGCCAGCCTGCAGGGCGTGCCGGCCTATGCCGCGCTGGCCGCGGGCGAGCGGGCATACGCGATCAAGGATCTGGCCGAAGTCGGTGCGCTGCTGTCGCTGCGGGACAGCGGGCCGTTGGCCGCCGATGTGATGATCGGCAGTGATGCGCTGCGGGCCGGCGTGCGCGCGGCGCTGGATGCGCTGGCCGCACAGGTTGCCACCACTGGCGCCGACGCGGGCACGGCGTTCGCCGCGTGGCGCGGTACCGACATGGGTGGCCTGGAAAAGCCCGCGACCAGCGCCTCGGTCAGCGTGGTGGCCGTTGCCGGCCGTCCGACGCTGGTGGTCGACCCGGCGGCGGCGGGCAAGGTCGCCGGGTTGTTCGCCGAACAGTGGCGCAGCTATGCGCTGGGCCGCAGCCTGCAGGTCAGCGCAGCGGGCACGCTGAAGCTGGACGGTGACCAGGTGCTGCTGAGCCGGCTCGGCAACATCGCCGGCACGATGGATGTCGTCACCCGCGCGGACCGCAGTGCCACCTTCGACCTCGGCGCGCTGTCGGCCGATGGGCGCCTGCCCGAAGAGGTGGTGATCGACGTCTCGGCGGCCCCCAACGCGGCCGGGCAGGGCGCGGTGGCCACCATCCATTTCAACGATTACCTGCTGGGGGGCAAGGTGTTGTCGGCCAACGGCCAGCCGCAGCGGCTGGTGGCCAAGGTGCCGGCCTATGCGCTGTCGGCGCGCAACGAGATCCGGGTCAGCTTCCTGCGCCAGCCGGCACGCCCCTATTGCCACGATCCGGCCACCGCCTATCCGGTATCGGTCCTGCCCAGCAGTCACCTGACCCTGGCCAAGCGTTCGCTGGGCAGTGATTTCGTCGGTGCCAGCAGCCAGCTGTCACGCGGCAACCAGGTGTTCGTGCCCGCCACGTGGCTGCAGGATGCGCCGGCATCGCTGCGCAAGGTGATCGCGGTGGCCAGTGCAGTGGGCGCCTCGCCGGAGGCGTCGGCGCTGAAGGTGGTCGATGCCGGTGCGGCGGTCAGCCCGGGTACGCCGTGGCTGGCCTTCGGTGTGGCGCCGTCGGGTGTTGATGTGGCCGGCCTGAAGGACGGCCACCTGCTGATCGGCGGGAAGCCGCAGCCGCTGCTGGATGTCGGCGGCCTGGATCGCGCCGCGGTGGTGCAGGTCGGCACCTCCGGCGGCCAGCTCGGCGTGCTGTACAGCGACCTGGGCGCACAGGCACCGTCGTTCGGCGCACCGTTCCGGCTGCTGCGCGGTGATCTTGCGGTGCTCGACGGCAGTGATGCCGTGCGCGAGTTCGATCGCCAGGATCCTTACGGAAGCCGCGTTGCCCGGGATGGCAATCCGCAATCGAAGTGGGAACGGCACATGGTCTGGTTGCTGCTGCTGGTCGGCGTGATCGTGTTCGCGCTGCTGGCCGCCCGCGTCACCCAGGTGCGCCGCCGCAAGTCCGCCAACACAGGGCACTGATCCACCGTGGACGGTCTGTTCTGGAACATCCAGCTGGCCAACTATTACGCCGCCCTGGAAACCACGGCGGCGGCGGTGGCCGTGCTGATCCTGATCTCCAGCCTCGATGACCTGTTCATCGATGTCTGGTACTGGGTTCGCGAGAGCTGGCGCGCGCTCACCATCAAGCGTCGCGAAGCGTACCGGCCGCTGACCCAGGAAGACCTGATGCAGCGGCCGCAACAGCCGCTGGCGATCATGGTGCCGGCGTGGATGGAATACGACGTCATCGCGCAGATGGTGGAGAACATGATCAACGTGCTCGACTACCGCGAGTACGTCGTGTTCGTCGGCACCTATCCCAACGACCAGCAGACCATCGATGAAGTGGAGCGCATGCGCCGCCGCTACAAGCGCCTGCGCCGCGTGGAGGTGCCGCACGACGGGCCGACCAGCAAGGCCGACTGCCTGAACTGGTTGATCCTGGCCATCTTCGATTACGAGAAGCGCCACGACATCGAATTCGCCGGCGTGATCCTGCACGACAGCGAGGACGTGCTGCACCCGATGGAACTGCGCTTCTACAACTACCTGCTGCCACGCAAGGACATGATCCAGTTGCCGGTGACCTCGCTGGACCGCGAGTGGTACGAACTGGTGGCCGGCGTCTACATGGACGAGTTCGCCGAGTGGCACGCCAAGGATCTGGTGGTACGCGAGAGCGTGTCCGGCATGGTGCCCTCCGCGGGCGTCGGTACCTGCTTCTCGCGGCGCGCGCTGCTGGCGCTGAGCGCGCAGACCGACAACCAGCCCTTCAATACCGACAGCCTAACCGAGGATTACGACGTCGGTGCGCGGCTGGCGGCGATGGGCATGCAGTCGATCTTCGCCCGCTTCCCGGTGCAGTTCCGCGTGCGCCGTCCGTCATGGTTCGGCTGGGGGCCGGTGCGCGAGCGTACCCAGCAGATGGCGCTGTGCGTGCGCGAGTACTTCCCCGACAACTTCCGTGCCTCGTACCGGCAGAAGGCGCGGTGGGTGCTGGGCATCGGCCTGCAGAGCTGGGAGTCGCTGGGCTGGCGCGGCTCGCTGGCCACCAAGTACCTGCTGGCACGTGACCGCAAGGGCATCATCACCTCGTTCGTCAGCATCATTGCGTACATCATCTTCCTGCAGCTGCTGCTGTTCTGGCTGTTGAAGATGACCGGGCTGTGGACGATGCAGTTTCCCAGCGTGTTCCAGGCCGGTACCTGGCAGATGAATGTCGCGCTGCTGACCACCGCAGCGCTGGCGACCCGGGTCGTGCAGCGCTTCTATTTCGTCAACCGGTTGTACGGCTGGGAGCATGCGTTGATGTCGATCCCGCGCATGGTGGTCGGCAACATGATCAATTTCATGGCCACCGCCCGAGCCTGGAAGGTGTTCCTGGCCTACCTGCTGTTTGGCAAGCGCATGGTCTGGGACAAGACCATGCACGACTTCCCCGATGCGGCGCAGCTGGTGCAGACCCGCAAGCAGCTGGGCGAGCTGTTGACCACCTGGCAGGCGGTGGAACCCGAACGCCTGCAGCAGGCGCTGGACCAGCAGCAGGCAGGCCGCCAGCAACCGCTGGGCCGCATCCTGCTCACCCAGGGCTGGCTGGATGACGAGACCCTGGCCGAGGCCATCGCCTTCCAGGGCGACCTGCCACGTGCGGTGATCGACGTGGATTACCTGCGTGCCTGCCAGTTCCCGGTCAGTGCCGATGCCTGCGTGCAATGGCGCATGCTGCCGCTGCCGCCGCGCCAGGAAGGCACCCTGCGGCTGGCCGTGGCCAGTCCGCTGCCCGAGGACGCCGTGGCATTGCTGAAGCAGGAAACGCGCAGCGAGCACATCGAACAGAGCATTGCCCGCGAAAGCGAGATCAACGCGGGCCTGCGCCTGATCGGTGGCGAACGGCAGTGGCACCTGGACAACGTGCCCCTGCTGGGCGACCTGCTGGTGGAAATGCGCCTGATCGATCACGCACGCTTCGAGATCGCGCTGGACGACTACATGCCGCAGCGCGACGGCCGTATCGGCGACTACCTGGTCAAGCAGGGCATCACCACCGAAGAGGCCGTGGCCCAGGCCATGCAGGAGCAGCGCCGGCGTGCGGCCACGCTGCAGTCGCCGCCGCCCGGAGCCTTGCCGGCATGAAGACCACGCTGCTGTCCACCGTCATTGCCGTGGCACTGGTCACGGCCGCCGCGCCGGTGCTGGCGCAGGCCGAGGTGCCACTGCCGCTGTCCGGTGCGGCCTACCGCATCGCCGAGCAGGCGTTTGCTGCCTATGAACGTGGCGATTACCCCACGGCCTACCGGCAGTCCAGCGAAGCGATCCGGCTGCGCCCGGACGTGGTGCGGCTGCGCCTGCTGCAGATCTATGCGCTGCAGAAGCTTGGTCGTGGCGCAGAAGCGCAGCAGCAGGCGCGCCGTGCGCTGGACGCGGGGATGAAGGATCCAGCCTTGCCTGCGCTGGCCGCGCCCAGGACGACCACAGGTGCAGCGCGTAGCACAGCGGTGCCGCGTGCACCCGCAACGGTGGCCGGCCACAACAACCGGCAGGCCTACATGCTGGCAACCGAAGCCTATGCGGCCTACGACGCCGGGCAGATGGGCATCGCCGCCAGCAAGGCCGAACAGGCGTTCCGGCAGCAGCCGGAACAGGGCGCATGGGCCCTGCTGTGGGTGGCGGCGCTGGAGGCACAGCAACAGCCCGAACAGGCCGACGCCGCCATCGGCACCGCGCTGCAGTTGGGTGCACCGAATGTCGAAGCGCTGCGCGCGCGGCGCGTGACACTGGGCCGCCAACGCGCGCTGCTGCAGGCACAGCAGGCCTATCAATTGCTGTCCGCAGGCGAGGATGCCGCCGCCATTGAGCAGGCGCACGCCGCCGTGGAACTGGCACCCGACGTTGCTTCATACCGGTTGCTGCTGATCACCGCGCAGCTGCAGGGCGATCAGCTGGCCGACGCTGAGCACAGTGCTGATCAGGCATTGCAGGTGGACGCCAACGATCTCAATGCCCGGGTGATGCGTGGCTACCTGCGCCAGCGCCAGGGCAGTACGCTGCGGGCCAATGAGGATTTCGATGCCGCGCTCGCCACGCCGGGATCAACCGCGCAGCGGCGCAACGTGCGGCTGCTGGCGGTGGATGCGGCGCTGGCCGCAGGTGATCGGGTACGCGCAGCTGCACTGCTGGCACCGTTGCAGGCGGCGCTACCGGCAGGTGAAGGCGATGCACGGACACGGCAGCTGCTGCAGCAGGGCATCGAGCAGCGCAGCCGGGCGATCCGCTCCAGTCGCGAGCTTCCCCGCATCAGCGCCGAGGCCTACCCGGCACCGGTCCAGCACTGCCAGTCCGGTGACAGCGGCAACGTCTGCGAACTGGTGCCGGCCGATCTGCAGGGGGATGGCGGTGCCGCACAGCGTGCCTACGCTGCCTACGCGCGCCAGGATTACGCCGATGCCATCGGTGAGGCGCGGCAGGCCGTGCAACTCGCACCGGACGACGCGAACCTGCAAGGCCTGCTGACCACCACGCTGGCGGCGGGCAACCGTGCCCAGCAGGACGAAGCGCGGCAGCGCCTGGATACGGCACTGGCACAGCGTCCTGATGACGCGGGTGCACTGATGCAGCGCGGCTACCTCAACCAGAGGGCCCACGAACCGGCGCGCGCACTGGCCGACTTCCGTGCCGCCGAGGCCACCGGAAAGGCACCGAAAAGCGTAGTGCTCGACCAGGCCTACGCCAGCGCAGCCAACGGTGACCATGCGCAGGCGGTGACGCTGCTGCGCAGCGCCATTGATCGCGCCGATGCCGGCGAGCTGTCACTGGATGCGCATCAGCGCTACAACGTGCGCAATGCCATCGCCAACTATTCGCGCGAGTGGGGCGTGATCGCCTCGGCGGGTTTCCGCGGTGCGCGCCAGGCGGCGACCAATGTCGGCGGTGCGGCGATCAGTACGCCCGGCGATTCGGTGTTCAGCACGCTGGAGGCGTTCTGGCGGCCCCCGGCCTTCAACGACCAGCATGGCACGCTGGAACTCTACGCACGCCTGCTCAACACGCTGTACGACGAGGGCGGCACCTACGAATCGATCCGCGCGGTGGACCCGTGCACCGGCGAATCAACGCCGGATGCGCGTGCACGCGCCGAGCGCCTCAGTCACTCGCGTTCCACTACCGGCTGGCCATCCACCATCGCGTCCTTCGGCATGCGCTACGCGTTTGGCCAGACCGGTCTGAGTGCTGGCATCGAGCGCCGACAGTTCCTCGGCAGTGCAACCCGCCAGGGCGAGGTCTACCCCGAATCGGCCGCAGTGCAGTGCCGCCTGCAGCTGGCCCTGAACCGGCCACTGGAAGCCAGCACGCTGGCGCGCTACCGGCTGGCCAGTGGTTCGGGCGGCTGGATGTCCTACCTGACCTATGGCTACTACCATGGCACCGATCTGCGCACCGATGTGAACCAGTGGTGGATGGTCAGTGGCTACGCGCAGGGGGGATACACCTGGGACGACAACGGTGCCACCTTCACCCTCGACGCGCTTGATGCCAACGGCACGCCGGTGCGGCGCCTGGGTGAGGCCAATGGGCGCCTGCATCGCCAACAGTGGTTCGCTGCCGGTGAACTGCGCGCCGGGCGCAGTTTCCGCTTCGGTGCAGGGCAGACGCATTGGGTGGTCACACCCTATGTCGTGGTGGGTGCCGATTGGCTGGACCAGCGCTCGCGCGTGCGCGACATCCGTTATCCGCCGTTCCCGGCGCAGTCGTTCGCGCTCAACGATACGCAGCGCAGCTGGTCACTTGGCGCAGGGCCGGGCGTGGGCGTGCGTTACGGGTTCCGCGAGGACCACTACAACACGCCGCGTTCCTACCTGGACCTGACCGTGCAGTACCGCTTCGCGATCGGTGGCGGTGATACACAGCGCGCCAAGGGCCTGTTCGCTACCGCCATCCTCTACTATTGACGCAGGCCCCAGCGTCGCCGCAGCGCTGCGGCCTGCGGCGTGTCCTGGGTCAGCCATGGCTCCAGTGCATAGACCAGCACGTGCTGTGCGCCGCTGTCGCGTGCCCATGCCAACTGCCGCTGGATACGTGCGGCATCGGCGGTTTCGCCCTTGAATCCGCTGCCATCAGCGGCGCTGCCAGGCAGTTCGCGGAACAGTTCGATGATCGCATCGAAGCCGATGCCGTGTGCATGGAAATGATCGAGCAACGGTTGGAGCTGCTGCACGTTGCCGGCACCGGCCACCCCCACGCCATCCTGCACCATCGGCCGCAGCGTGGCCTGTGCCAGCACCGCCTGCCACAGCGTGACCAGGTTGCCATCGGTCTGCAGGCGGCTGAAGTAACAGGAGATCGCACAGTCACCGCCGCGCGCGCTGGCGGCTTGCACCAACCCGTGCAGCCACTGCGCCAGCCATTGCTGGCGGGCCGGATCGGCCCAGTGGTACTGCTCCAGTTCGTAGGGCAGGTACCAGCCTCCGAAGGCTGGCTGCTGTGCCCAGGGTGCCTGTGCCAACCAGCTGCGTGCGTGCGCCAGGCTCTCGGCCAGGAAGGCCTGCAGCGTGGCGTCGTCTGCGCCGATAGCCTGCCACCAGCGTTGCTGGAAGGGCAGGCCGACGCGGATGCGGATGTCGTTCTCGCTGGCAGCGGTGAACAGCTGCTGCAGGCTGCCGTCGGGCAGTGACCAGTCGCCGTCGCTGCCACCGACGATGCCGGTCCATTGCAGCACCAGCTGACGGCAGCCCAGCGTATGCGCAAGCTTCAAGGATCGCTGCCAGTCGGCCAGGCCCCATTGCAGGTGGCTGCGCCACGGCTGCAGGAAGGTGCCATCGACCTGCACCGGCAGCGAGCAGCCGGGCAGGGTGGCGAGCGTACCGGCCAATGGCGCCAGCACTGCCGCGCGCAGCAAGCGACGGCGCAACGGCGAAGACGGATCCGCGGGAAGGTCGGGCCGAGCCATGCCCGCATCATCCCAGAGCGCCGTGCGTGGCGGGTGAACCCCGCGCCTGGTAGTCCCGGTCGCGGGCCGAAGCGTGCTCTGGTAGTGCCGGCCGCTTATTCCAGCGCGTAGCGCAGGGTGAACAGCACCGCCACCAGCCACACCGCCGGATGCACTTCGCGCCAACGCCCGGTACCGGCCTTCAGCGCGGCATACGCAATGAAGCCGAACGCCAGGCCGTTGGCAATCGAGTAGGTGAACGGCATCGCCAGCGCACACAGCGCGGCCGGCACCGATTCGGTCAGGTCGCTCCAGTCCACTTCCACCAGCTCACGCAGCATCAGGCCAGCCACGAACAGCAGTGCCGGCGCGGTGGCATAGCTGGGCACCATCGCCGCAAGCGGCGAGAACAGCAGCGCGGCCAGGAACAGCGCCGACACCACCAATGCAGTCAGGCCGGTACGGCCGCCCACCTGCACGCCCGAGGCGCTTTCGGCAAAGGCCGTGGTGCTGCTGGTGCCAAGCATCGAACCGGCCACGATCGCGGTGCTGTCGGCCAGCAGCGCGCGGCCGAAACGCTTCTGCGCGCCCGGCAGCTTCAGCAGGCCGGCGCGACCGACCACGCCGTACAGCGTGCCGGTGGCATCGAACACTTCCACCAGCACGAACACCAGCACCACCTGCAGCAGTACTGCGATGGGTGCGCCACCGTCATGGTGCAGCAGGCCCGGCAGGTCCAGCTGCAGGAAGGTGGGTGCCAGGCTCGGCGGCAACGAGACCAGGCCCTGGTACTGCACATCGCCCAATGCCCAGCCCGCACCGGTCACCGCCAGGATGCCGATCAGGATCGCACCGCGGATGCGGCGCGCTTCCAGCACCGCGATCAGCAGGAAGCCGGCCAGCGCCAGCAGCGGCGGCGCCGTGTTCAACGGGCCCAGCGCCACCAGCGTGTCTTCGTTGCCGACGATCACGCCGGACTTCTGCAGCGCGATGATCGCCAGGAACAGGCCGATGCCAGCCACGATGGCCGAGCGCAGCGACGAGGGGATGCCGGACACCAGCCACGCACGCACGCCGGTCAGCGACAGCACCAGGAACACCAGGCCGGAGATGAACACCGCACCCAGTGCCTGTTGCCATGGCAGGCCAGCGGCACCGACCACGGTGAAGGCGAAGAACGCGTTCAGGCCCATGCCCGGTGCCATGCCCACCGGGAAGTTGGCGGCCAGCGCCATCACTGCCGAACCCAGTGCAGCAGCCAGGCAGGTGGCCACGAACACCGCGCCCGCGTCCATGCCGGTGGTGCCGAGGATCTCGGGGTTCACGAAGACGATGTAGGACATCGTCAGGAAGGTGGTGACACCGGCCAGCAGCTCGGTACGCACGGTGGTGCCGTGCTGCTGCAGCTGGAACAGGCGCTCGAACAGGGACATGGGGAATCTCGACCCGTTGGTGGTGGGTACCGACCGTTGGTCGGTACGCCTTGAAGCGTCACCACCAACGGTGGTGACCTACCGAAAGGAGAAAGGCCGCGCGAGCGCGGCCTTTCCGGTTGCCTTATTTCAGCGCCTTGAAGCGCAGGCGCTTCGGCGCAGCGTCGTCGCCCATGCGGCGGCGCTTGTCTTCTTCGTACTCGCGGTAGTTGCCCTGGAAGAACTCCACGTGCGAGTCGCCTTCGAACGCCAGGATGTGGGTCGCGATGCGATCCAGGAACCAGCGGTCATGCGAGATGACGAAGGTGTTGCCGGGGAACTCCAGCAGCGCATCTTCCAGCGCACGCAGGGTTTCGATGTCCAGATCGTTGGACGGTTCGTCGAGCAGCAGCACGTTGCCACCCTGCAGCAGGGTCTTGGCCATGTGCAGGCGGCCACGCTCACCACCGGACAGCGAACCGACCATCTTCTGCTGGTCCTGGCCCTTGAAGTTGAAGCGGCCGATGTAGGCGCGCGACTGGATCTCGATGCCGTTGATGTTGAGGATGTCCAGGCCGCCCGCGATTTCCTGGAAGACGTTGTGGTTGCCCTCCAGTGCGTCGCGGCTCTGGTCCACGTAGGACAGCTTCACGGTCGGGCCGACCACGATCTCGCCGGTATCCGGCTTTTCCTGGCCGGTGATCATCTTGAACAGGGTCGACTTACCGGCACCGTTCGGGCCGATGATGCCGACGATGGCGCCGGCCGGCACCAGGAAGCTCAGGTTGTCGAACAGCAGGCGGTCGCCGAACTTCTTGGAGACGTTCTTGAACTCCATCACCGCGTTGCCCAGGCGCTCGCCCGGCGGGATGAAGATTTCGTTGGTCTCGTTGCGCTTCTGGTAATCGACCGACTGCAGTTCTTCCAGGCGGGCCAGACGGGCCTTGCCCTTGGTGCGGCCACCCTTGGCGTTCTGGCGCGACCACTCCAGTTCCTTCTGGATCGCCTTCTGGCGGGCCTTTTCCTGGTTGTCTTCCTGCTTCAGGCGCTCGTCCTTCTGGGTCAGCCAGTCGGTGTAGTTGCCCTTCCACGGAATGCCGCGGCCGCGGTCCAGTTCCAGGATCCATTCGGCGGCGTTGTCCAGGAAGTAGCGATCGTGGGTGACCGCCACCACGGTGCCGGTGTAGCGCGCCAGGAACTGTTCCAGCCATTCCACCGACTCGGCGTCGAGGTGGTTGGTCGGTTCGTCGAGCAGCAGCATGTCCGGCTTCTGCAGCAGCAGGCGGCACAGGGCCACGCGGCGCTTTTCACCACCGGACAGCTTGCCGACCACGGCATCCCACGGCGGCAGGCGCAGCGCATCGGCGGCCACGTCCAGCTGGTTTTCCAGGGTGTGTGCGTCGCCAGCGGCCAGGATCGCCTCCAGGCGCTCCTGTTCCTTGGCCAGCGCGTCGAAGTCGGCGCCTTCCTCGGCGTAGGCGGCGTACACCGCTTCCAGCGCGGCCTGGGCCTGCAGCACTTCGCCCACGCCTTCCTCCACCGCTTCACGCACGGTCTTGGTCGGGTCCAGCTCCGGTTCCTGCGCCAGGTAGCCGACCTTGATGCCCGGCTGCGGGCGGGCTTCGCCCTCGAAATCGGTGTCCACGCCGGCCATGATCTTCAGCACGGTGGACTTGCCGGCGCCGTTCAGGCCCAGCAGGCCGATCTTCGCGCCCGGGAAGAAGGACAGCGAGATGTCCTTGATGATCTGCCGCTTGGGCGGGACCACCTTGGACACGCGGTTCATGGTGTAGATGTATTGCGAGGACATGCGGTCTCCGTAGGCGCGGCCCTGCGCCCGGTCCGTCACGGGAAGATCCCGTTGCGGCAGCGGGCACAGACTGAAATGGAATACCGCCAATTATAGCCGGAACCGGTTCCGGGCCGCGCCCGGGAAGGGGGCGCCGGGCTGGCCGCCGCCTGAATACTGCGTCACAGTCCTGCAACGGGAAGCGTTTCCAGCCGGAAACGGTTCAGATCGGTTGCGCAATATGGGCTCACCACCCACCCGAGCAGAGGTCTGACATGCGCATCAATCGAGTAATGGCCAGTGCCGTGGCCTCTGTGCTGGCGCTGGGCGCCGTGGCCCCGGCGTTCGCCGACAACGACCATCGCCGCAACCACGACCGCCGCGAATGGCGCGAGGATCGCCGTGAGTGGCGCCACGACCGCCGTGACTGGGAGCGCGACCGCCGCGAGGCCCGGCGCGACTACCGCCAGGATCGCCGCGAGTGGCACCGTGATCATGACCGCTACTACCGCCCGGCACCGCCGCGTGTGGTGTACCGCCCGGCCTATGGCCCGGGCTATGGCTGGAAGGTCGGCCATCGCTACCGCGACTATTACCGCGGCCCGATCTATGTGGTGAACGACTACCCGCGCTATCACCTGCGTCGCCCGCCCTACGGGCACCACTGGATCCGCGATGACCGCGGCAACATGCTGCTGGTTGCCATCGCCACCGGTGTGATCGCCCAGTACGTGCTCAGCAACCGCTGAGTCGGCGGTCATATCCGCGCATGGCGTGGATCTACCGGCACGGCGGGGCAGCGCAATCGAAACCATACGGGGCCGGATTCCTTCGGGGATGCCGGCCCCGTCCGTTTCGGCCCCAGCAGGCCGGTGCGGGGCTACAATCGGGGGCTGAGCCGTACCCCCTTTTCCCTGCCTGCTGGAGTACCCGATGTTCCCGCGTGACGTCCGCATCGAATCCTACGATCCCGAACTGGCCAAGGCCATCGCCGCTGAAACCCAGCGCCAGGAAGACCACGTCGAGCTGATCGCCAGCGAGAACTACACCAGCCCGGCGGTGATGGAAGCGCAGGGCAGCCAGCTGACCAACAAGTACGCCGAAGGCTACCCGGGCAAGCGCTACTACGGTGGCTGCGAATACGTGGACATCGCCGAGCAGCTTGCGATCGACCGCCTCAAGCAGCTGTTCGGCGCGGACTACGCCAACGTGCAGCCGCACAGCGGTTCGCAGGCCAATCAGGCCGTGTACTTCGCCCTGCTGCAGCCGGGTGACACCATCCTCGGCATGAGCCTGGCCCACGGCGGCCACCTCACCCACGGTGCCAAGGTCAACGCCTCGGGCAAGCTGTTCAACGCCGTGCAGTACGGCGTGAACGACCAGGGCCTGATCGATTACGACGAAGTCGAGCGCCTGGCCCTGGAGCACAAGCCGAAGATGGTCGTGGCCGGTTTCTCGGCCTACTCGCAGGTGATCGACTGGGCGCGCTTCCGCGCCATCGCCGACAAGGTCGGTGCCTACCTGTTCGTGGACATGGCCCACGTTGCCGGCCTGGTCGCCGCAGGCGTGTACCCCAGCCCGCTGGAGCACGCCCACGTGGTCACCTCCACCACCCACAAGACCCTGCGCGGCCCGCGCGGCGGCATCATCGTCGCCAAGGGCGCCGACGAAGACCTGGTCAAGAAGCTGCAGTCGATCGTGTTCCCGGGCATCCAGGGTGGTCCGCTGATGCACGTCATCGCCGGCAAGGCTGTGGCCTTCAAGGAAGCGCTGGAACCGGGCTTCAAGGCCTACCAGCAGCAGGTGGTGAAGAACGCCCAGGCGATGGCCAACACGCTCATCGCGCGCGGCTACAAGATCGTCTCCGGTGGCACCCAGAACCACCTGATGCTGGTGGACATGATCGGCAAGGACGTGTCCGGCAAGGACGCGGAAGCGGCGCTGGGCAAGGCGCACATCACCGTCAACAAGAACTCGGTGCCGAACGACCCGCGTTCGCCGTTCGTGACCTCGGGCCTGCGCCTGGGTACCCCGGCGGTGACCACCCGTGGTTACGTTGAACAGGACTGCGTGGACCTGGCCAACTGGATCGCCGACGTGCTCGACGCGCCGAACGATGACGCCGTGATCGCCCGCGTGCGCGACGCCGTCAGCGCGCAGTGCCGCAAGTACCCGGTCTACGGCTGACCGGGGAGTGGGGTCGGATCCCTTCCCGCAGGGAAGGGCTCTGACCCCAGCATTGGAGTAACCGCGCATGGATGAGCGCCACCTCAAGTATCTGTACACCGCCCTGGCGGTGCTGCTTGGCCTGCCCAGCCTGGTGATGGGCGGCGCGGCAGCGACCATGCTGCTGCTGATGGGGCTGGGCCAGTTCGGTCATGGCACGCTGGCCTCGGTGACGGTGATGCCGCTGTGGGGCCTGGCCGGCATTGCCGGCTGCCTGGCCTGGTTGTGGCTCAGTGCGGGTTTTCTGATGCAGGGGCGTGCCGGGCTGCACGTGCACCGTCTCTGGTGGTGGATGCTGCTGGCGGGCGGTCTCGCCGCCTTGCCCCCGCTGGGGCTGGCGCTGTGGTGGGGCGTCACCGTGCACGCCGAAGGCATCACCCTGTTGCTGCTGGGCCCGTCGATGCTGGTGCCGGCTGCGATGCTGGTGTGGATCAAACGCCGCGCATGACGTGGCCCATGGAAGGAAATCGAACGCATGGATGAGCGTCTGCACAAACGCTGGATGGCGATCGCCGGCCTGCTGGCAGGCCTGCCCACCGTGGCAGCAGGCGGCACGGGTGCTGTGCTGGGGCTGATGGTCGTATGGGATGGCAAGTACCTGACAGGCGACGAGCACACACTGTTGCTGCTGTGGTCGACCGCCGGAATCATCGGCCTGCTGTCGTGGTTGTGGCTGAGCGGCCTGTTCCTGTGGCGTGGCCTTGTCGGCCTGCGCGATTCCCCGGTTGTCGCCTGGGTGGGGTTGGCGCTGGGGGGGCTGGCCGCATTGGCCGTGGTTGCCGCCACGCTGTACTTCACCTTCAAGCACGGGGAGATCTCGACATTGGCCTTCCTCGGCTTTGGCCCACCGTTGCTGGTGATGGCCGGGCACCTGGTATGGCTGCGCTGGGCACGCGCGGCCTCGGCGCCACCGGCACCCGGTTGAGCGCACAGCCCTGACCGCGCTGGAGGCTCTGTTCGGCCGAAATGCAGGCACTTCCGCGCAGACAGCATTTGCTGCGGGGCCCTTTCTCAGGTACCTTTGCGACGCTGCCATGACCGTGGCAATAGGTACTTCCCTGAGCCAGGCGTTCCATGCATTGCCCCTTCTGCCAACATGCCGATACCCGGGTCATCGACTCGCGCGTCTCCGAAGACGGCGCGACGATCCGTCGTCGGCGTGAATGCGAAGCCTGCGGCGAGCGCTTCAGCACCATGGAAACGGTCGAGCTGAAGCTGCCGGCCATCGTCAAGAGCGATGGCACCCGCGAGGCGTTCGACCAGCGCAAGGTCCGCGCTGGCTTCGACCGCGCGCTGCAGAAGCGTGCGGTGGCCGAAGACAAGATCGAAGCGGCGGTACGCGCCGTGGTCCACCAGCTGCGCATCAGCGGAGAGCGCGAAGTGCCTTCGATCAAGGTCGGCGAGTTCGTCATGAACGAACTGCGCAAGCTCGACCACGTCGGCTATGTGCGCTTCGCATCTGTCTACCGCAGCTTCGAGGACGTGGCCGATTTCCGCGAGGAGATCGAGAAGCTGGAACGCGACCTGCCGTCCAGCACCGAACAGCTGCAGCTGCTGGGCGACGTGATTGCCCTGACCAAGAAGAAGAAGGGCTGACCGCCTTTTCCCTGGTAGATGCCAACCTTGGTTGGCACTGATGGCATGGATGCACACCGGCGGCGTTACCATGGCCGCATGACCACCCCGTTCTCCGTCCTCGACCACCTGCACATGGCCAACGCACTGCGCCTGGCCGAGCGTGCCGCCTACACCACCCGCCCCAACCCGATGGTCGGCTGCGTGATCGCCCATGGCGAACGCGTGGTCGGGCAGGGCTGGCACCAGCGCGCCGGTGGCCCGCATGCTGAAGTGTTCGCGCTGCGCGAGGCCGGCAGCGACGCCCGTGGCGCCACCGCCTACGTCACCCTGGAACCCTGCGCGCACTACGGGCGCACACCACCGTGTGCGCTTGCACTGATCGAAGCGGGCGTGTCGCGTGTGGTCGCGGCGATGCGCGATCCGTTCCCCAAGGTCGATGGCGGTGGCTTCGATCTGCTGCGCAATGCAGGCATCGACGTCGCCGAAGGGCTGATGGCGGCACAGGCGCGCGAGCTCAACAAGGGTTACCTGTCGCGCGTGGAGCGCAACCGCCCGTGGCTGCGGGTGAAGCTGGCCGCCAGCCTGGATGGCCGTACCGCGATGGCCGATGGCAGCTCCAAGTGGATTACCGGTCCGGCCGCGCGCGAAGACGTGCAGCACTGGCGCGCACGTGCGGGTGCGATCCTGACCGGCGCCGACACCGTGCTGGCCGACGACCCGATGCTGACCGTGCGCCTGGCCGATACCGAGGTGATGCCACCGCTGCGCGTGGTGCTCGATTCACGCCTGCGCTCGCTGGAATGCAGCCGTGTGCGCGAGGGTGGGGCGCCGACCTTGTACCTGCATGGCACAGCAGTAAGCGCACCGGATGCGGCCGACGCCGAATTTGCCAGCGCACCCTGCGTTGATGGGCGGTTGGACCTGGGCGCGGTACTGGCACTGCTGGCCGAACGTGGCATCAACGAAGTGCATACCGAAGCCGGCGCGACGCTGGCCGGTGCCTTGCTGCGCGGCGGCTGGGTGGACGAACTGCTGCTGTATCAGGCGCCCACGCTGCTGGGCGATAACGGTCGTCCGCTGCTGGCCGGCCTCGGCATCGAGGCGATGGACCAGCAGCGGCGGCTGCACGTGGTGGATCAGCGGCAGGTGGGTGAGGACATCCGCTTGTTGCTGCGGTCGTAGCGCAATGACATGCGCCGGGCATTGTCCGGCGCATGTCGTGGGATGGAACCGCCGGGCATGGCCCGGCGCTACCGCTTACCACCTCACGCGCATTCGTCGGTCCACATCATCTCGGCGATCGGGCGCAGTGCCTTGCACTCCTGCGTCATCTCCTCGGCCGACTGCACCTGCGCCTTGGCCTTCAGTTCCTCGGCCATCGCATCCACGCCGCTGATCTGGTCCGGCGCGATCTTCGCCACGCAGGCGCGGTGCTGCTGCAGCAGCAGGTCGCAGCCCGGTATGCCGGTCACCTTCGGCGCGCTGGCCGCCTGTGCATCCTGCATCCAGTCCTCGAACGGCGCCAGCGCACCGGCTACGGTGCCCACCAGATCATCGAAATTACCGCTGTACCAGTAGCCGTTGTCCTTGGCCGGGTACAGGGTGAAAGTGCCGCTGACCGGCACGCGTGCGCCGCTCTGCAGCGCCTGGGTGTAGGCATCGGTGAACTGCTTGCGCGCGGCCGGGCTGGCGTCAGACGCAAGGCTCGCGGCGAACAGCGGGCGGACCTTGCCCAGGTCGGGCAGCTGGCAGCTGTAGGTGATCCGCGCCAGCTTCTGGTCTTCAACGTATTCGTTGTCTTCGACCACGCTCTTGGTCGCGCGGCACTTCGAATCACGCAGCGCCTTGGCATACAGCGCTTCGGTGGCCGCGGCGTCTGACTTGGCGCCGGTGCTGGCCAGTACCGTCTGCCAGGGTTCGGCCAATGCCTTGGCCAGCGCACCCGGGTTGGGGGTCACGGCGTCCTGGCCTTCGAACGCCGGCTTCAGTGCGTCGTTGAGCGTGCGCGTGGCGGCCGCATCGTCTTCCAGCAGCACGCGTGCGTACAGGTCGAAGGCCTGCTCGGGCGTCAGCTGGGCCGGTGCAGCGCTGGCAATCAGCGGGGCGCACAGCAGCACGCTGGCCAGAAGGGTACGGGTGGTGGTCTTCATGACGGTGTTTTCCTGTTCCAGAGGCGCGCAAGCCTAGCGCATCCAGCGCTACTTTCGATGGCGGCCAGAGGTCACATGGCGGTGTACCCCGGCCAAAAAAACGGGCCCCTTGCGGGGCCCGTTCGATCGCACGACGAGGAGCGATCGTTGGATCAGAAGCTGGCGCGCACGCCGGCCGAGTACTGGGTGACGTCACGGTAGCCGGAGATCTCGCCCACCAGACCCCAGGTCCTGGTGAAGTTGATCTGGCCGCCGACGGTGCCGACCCAGGTGCCCTTGAAGTTGTTGCCGCCGTCCATGTAGCCGGCCTTGGCCCAGGCTTCGGTCATGCGCGACGGCTTGCCGCGGATGCCCAGGGTGGCGCGGCCCAGGTTGGTGTGATCCTTGTAGCGGTCGCTGTAGCCGTCGTAACGGTCGGTCAGTTCAGCGCTCTGGCGCACCCAGGCGATATCGGCGGTGAAGTCCAGGCGGTCGGTCCACGGCATGTGGTAGCCGATGCCCAGCTCCGGCTGGTTCAGTTCCAGCTTCAGCGAGCCGTCGCTGTAATGGTAGGTCTTGCTGGTGCGCGACCAGCCACCGAACACGTAGACCTGTTCGGCGATGGCCACAGAGCCACGCAGGTAGCCGCCGTCGACCTTCGGGTCGTCCAGTGCGTTGTCGTCAACCTTGACCTGCGTCCAACCACCTTCGACGTAGGTGTAGCTCAGGGCGTCGGCCGAAGCCGAGAGCGGGGCGGCGGCCAGCAGGGCGGCCACGATCAGCATCTTGCGCATGGGAATTCCTGTGAATTTCAGTCCTTTGGCGGGCCTGCCCCAGCGGGCTGCCCGTGGCGACCTCATGTCGTCCGGGGTGGAATTTTAATGAAAGTTTTACAAATTGCGAGCGACGGCCGTCACAGCTGTGGCATCCGACCCCGTTCAGCCCGGGCTGGTACACTAGCCACGCCGGTTCGCCGGTACACAAACGTCTTCAGGGCGGGGTGCAATTCCCCACCGGCGGTAGGTGCGCAAGCACGAGCCCGCGAGCGCCCCGGCCCACGGCCGGGGGTCAGCAGATCCGGTCCAATGCCGGAGCCGACGGTCATAGTCCGGATGAAAGAAGACGGTGCCACAGGGCTCATGCCCTGCGCGTGCCTGTTTGCCTTGCGGCGTTTTTCGCTCACTTTTCGCGGAGAACGTTTCTTGTTTACTGGAATCATCGAAGGCGTCGGCCGTCTGGCCGCACGCGAATCCATCGGCGGCGATGTCCGCTTCACCTTCAATGTCGGGAATCTGCCGTTCGACAACGTGCAGATGGGCGAGAGCATTGCCATCAACGGCGTCTGCCTCACCGTCATCGCATTCGACGCCAGCAGCTTCCAGGCCGATGCCTCCACCGAGACCCTGGGCCTGACCACGCTGGGCCAGCTGGGCGAAGGGGCGGTCATCAATCTCGAACGTGCCATGCGCCCGACCGACCGCCTCGGCGGCCATCTGGTCAGCGGACACGTCGACGGCCTCGGCCAGGTGCTGTCCATCCACGAAGACGCGCGTGCCCAGCGTTGGCGTTTCGCCGCGCCGGCCTCGCTGCGCCGCTACATCGCCAAGAAGGGCTCGATCTGCGTGGATGGCGTCAGCCTCACGGTCAACGAAGTGGACGATGAAGGCTTCGAAGTCGCCCTCATTCCGCACACCGTCGCCAACACCGCCTTCTCCGCCGCAGGCGTGGGCAGCGCGGTCAATCTTGAAATCGATCTGGTCGCCCGGTATGTGGAGCGCCTGATCAGTGTGCCGACCAACGGTCAGCACCCACAGGGAGATGTCGCATGAATTTCGCCCCGATTCCGGACATCCTGGAAGACATCCGCCTGGGCCGCATGGTGGTCATCGTCGATGACGAAGACCGCGAGAATGAAGGCGACCTGATCATGGCCGCCGAGCTGGTCAAGGCCAGCGACATCAACTTCATGGTCACCCATGGCCGTGGCCTGGTCTGCCTGCCGTTGAACCGCACCCGCGCCGCCGATCTCGGCCTGGCGCCGATGGTGCAGGCCAATACCGCGCAGTTCCAGACCAATTTCACGGTCAGCATCGAGGCCGCCGAGGGCGTCACCACCGGCATCTCGGCGCATGACCGCGCCCACACCATCCGCACCGCGGTGAAGCCCAACGCCAAGCCGTCGGACCTGCACCAGCCGGGCCACATCTTCCCGCTGATCGCGCAGCCGGGTGGCGTGCTGACCCGCGCCGGCCACACCGAAGCCGCCGTGGACATGGCCATGCTGGCCGGGCTGGAGCCGGCCGGCGTGCTGGTGGAGATCCTGAACCCGGATGGCAGCATGGCGCGCCGCCCGGAGCTGGAAGTGTTCGCCCGCGAGCACGGCCTGAAGATGGGCTCCATCGCCGACCTGATCGCCTACCGCCTGGCCACCGAAAAGACCGTCGAACGCGTGGACGAGCGCGAGATCGAGACCGAATTCGGCCCGTTCAAGCTGGTCACCTACCGCGACCGCATCGCCCACGACCTGCATTTCGCCCTGGTCCGTGGCACGCCGGATGCCGACACCCCCACCCTGGTACGGGTGCAGGTGGAAAACCCGCTGGCCGACCTGCTGCACTGGCGCCGTGATGACTTCGGCGTGGCCGCCACCGATGCCCTGCGTGCGATCGATGCTGAAGGCAGTGGCGTGATGGTGGTGCTGCAGGCCCCGCGTGATGGCGAGGCCCTGCTGGCCCGCCTGCGCCAGCAGCCGGCGCCGGTGGTGCCGGGCAAGGACAAGGACGTGAGCCAGTGGCGCCGCAACGGTGCCGGTGCGCAGATCCTGTCCGACCTGGGCCTGGGCAAGCTGCGCGTGCTGGGCACGCCCCGCCGCCAGATCGGCCTGGCCGGCTACGGCCTGGAAGTGGTGGAGACGGTTACCCCGTAACCCGCCCGCTGCGCTCGCCGGGCATGGCCCGGCGCTACCCCGGCGCCCCCTAATCCGGTAGCGCCGGGCCATGCCCGGCGGGTTCCCCAGGCCCCCGCCAGCCACGGCCGGGGCCCATCCACGCTAGAATTACCCCCTTATCGAGTCCCCCAAGCCGCATATGAGCCACTACGAAGGCGATCTTCGCACTCCCGAATCGGCGCGCTTCGCCATCCTGGCCAGCCGCTGGAACGCCCGCATCACCGATACGCTGGTTGCTGGCGCCCGCCAGAGCCTGGCCGGCAACGGCATCACCGAAGCCAACATCGACGTGATCCGCGTGCCGGGTGCCTGGGAGCTGCCGCTGGTGGCCGCGCGCCTGGCCGCGGCCCATGAACACGCCGCCATCCTCACCCTGGGCTGCGTGATCCGTGGCGATACCCGCCACTACGAACACGTGGCCGACCGCTGCGCCGAAGGCCTGATGCGCGTGCAGCTGGACTTCGGCGTGCCGGTGCTGAACGGCGTGCTGGCGGTGGAACGCGTTGAAGACGCCGAGGCCCGCGCAGGCGGCAGCCACGGCAACAAGGGCGAGGAAGTCGCACTCGCCGCATTGGAAATGGTCAATCTTCTGGAGCAGCTGCCATGAACAAGAACACCCAGGGCAAGCCCTCCGGTAAACCCGTCCGCCGCGATGGCATCGATCCGGTGCTGCGCTCGCGCGCGCGCCGTCGTGCCGTGCAGGCCATCTATGCCTGGCAGATCTCCGGTGGCAACGGCCAGTCGCTGATCGCCCAGTTCGCCCACGAACAGGCCCGCGAAATCGCCGACCTGGCGTACTTCGAAGCGCTGGTGCATGGCGTGCTCGACAACCGTCGCGACATCGACGAAGCCTTCGGCCCGTACCTGGACCGTGGCATCGACGAAGTGGACGCAATCGAACGCGCCGTGCTGCGCCTGGCCGGTTACGAACTGCGTTACCGCCTGGACGTGCCGTACCGCGTGGTGATCAACGAGGCCATCGAATCGGCCAAGCGCTTCGGTTCCGAGCATGGCCACACCTACGTCAACGGCGTGCTGGATCGTGCCGCCGTGGAATGGCGCAAGGTCGAATCGGGTCACTGACCCACCTGTGGTAATGCCGGCCGCTGGCCGGCAACTGCAGGGATTCTGAGGTTGCCGGCCAGCGGCCGGCACTACCGACAACCGCGCGCCGCGCGGCACGTACAACCGCCCCACCGCGCACGGCGCGGCACGTACAAACGCGGGAGCGCCCCATGTCCCTGGCCGAATTCGCCCTCATCGACCGCATCCGCGCCCGCACCGTCGAGCGCGACGACATCGTGCTCGGCATCGGCGACGACGCTGCGCTGCTGCAGCCGCGCCCGAACGAGCAACTGGTGGTCACCGCCGACACGCTCAACAGCGGCGTGCATTTCCCGGCCGAGACCCCGGCGTTCGACATCGGCTGGAAGACGCTGGCCGTCAACCTGTCCGACCTAGCGGCGATGGGCGCGCGCCCGGCCTGGTGCACGCTGGCGCTGTCGCTGCCGGAAGCCTCTGAAGACTGGATCGACGCCTTCGCCGATGGCTTCTTTGCCTTGGCCGATCAGCACGACATCGCGCTGATCGGTGGCGACACCACGCGCGGCGCGTTGTCGCTGTCGGTGACCGCGATGGGCCAGGTCGGGCGCGGCCAGGCGCTGCGTCGCGACCGCGCGCAGGTGGGTGACGACCTCTGGGTGAGCGGCACGCTGGGCGATGCCGCCGGTGCGCTGCGCCTGTGGCAGCAGGGGGCGCTGAGCGTAACCACCGCCACCCTGCTGGCCGACTACGAAAGCCTGCGCCTGCGTCTGCTGCGGCCGACGCCGCGTGTGACCTTGGGCCTGCGTCTGCGTGCTTTCGCGCACGCGGCGGTGGATGTGTCCGATGGCCTGCTGGCCGATCTGGGCCACATCACCACGCGCAGCAACGTGGCCGCGCATGTGGATGCCGATTCGCTGCCGATCTCGCACGCGCTGCGTGAGCTGCTCGGCCGCGACGATGCGCGTGACTGCGCACTGCGCGGTGGCGACGACTACGAACTGTGCTTCACCGCCGCCGCCGACCAGCGCGACGCGCTGCACTACCTGGCTGAATCGCTGGACGTGCCGCTCACCCGAATCGGCCGCATCGCCGAAGGGCAGGGCGTGCATGTGGATGGCGAAGCCGCCGACGGCGGCTACCAGCACTTCGCGTAGCCGCAGCGGTACTGCCCTGGTGGGTGCCAACCCCGGTTGGCACGGATGTGTCAGCCGCCCGTGCCCACACGGTCACGGAGGCACATAGGTGCTGTTCTGGTAGGTGCCAACCTTGGTTGGCACGGATGTGTCGACCAAGGTCGACACCTACCAAAGCGGGGGCGGAGCGGTGCTGCTCTGGTGGGTGCCAACCCTGGTTGGCAAGGATGTGTCGACCAAGGTCGACACCTACCAAAGCGGGGGCGGAGCGGTATTGCTCTGGTAGGTGCCAACCTTGGTTGGCACGGATGTGTCGACCAAGGTCGACATCCACCCAGGTGGACGTGCATCCGCATCGCCCCGTGTTACGCCGCGTGCAACTGCACATCCACATACTCGGCCAGCCCACGGCAGGCCAGCAGCAGTCCTTCGCGCACGTCGTCACCCACCTGCTGATCATCATCGCCTTCCACGCGCACGCGTTCGGTGGCATGCAGCAGTTCCAGCAGCAACGTCAGACCGGCATTGGCGCGGTCGGCACGTGCCATGGCCATGCATTGCCCCGATGTACGGCCCTTGTCTGGCCACGGCTGGCCGTCAGCACCCTCTACGTGGCGGATGCGCTGCAGGCACGCCAGCAAGGTGCTGCTAGAGGGCGCAGTGACGCCGTGTGTGGCACTGAGCGTGGATTCCAGTGCGCGGGCGATGGTCTCGGGCAGCTGGTTGGCAGCTTCACCGAGGGTGGCGAACAGGTAGGGATAGTGCGTGGCAGTCATGGCGGCATCCTTGTGCAAGAAGCAAGGGGCCACCCCGCTTAACAGCGAGGGTGGCGAACGGTGCGTGGTTGCAATACCGGTGGAGGATCTGCAAAAGGCCGGCGGGCACGAGGCCCCCACGCACCGCCCGCCATAGGTGCGCGGACAGAATGTCTGCCGACGCCACGCATAGGGAATGCGCGACGCCGGCAGACAAGCGTAACCAACAGATCCTTCCTACGGGATTGCAAGCCCGTGCCACCCGTTGTCGGTGGCGCCACATGATTTGCATGGAGCGCCAATGCTGCCAATGAGAATTGTTGGAAACTTCGAAAGCGTTGTAAGGATGTGCCAGGTTCTGTTCGCGCGCTTGAGCATACGCAGGCGTGCCAATTGCGACGTTATTCGCCGCGCGCATCGTAGAGTCGAGCTTGCTCGACTGCTTCATCGCAGTGGCCTCTGAATCAATGTCAGTTGCCACACGCAGCGATACCGCTACGCTAGGTCGATGAAAATTCTTCTGATCTCCTTCCTGCTGGCAACCTCACCGGTTGCAATAGAACCCGGCTACAGAATGGGTAGCTACAAGGACAATCCGTCGCCGATGCCAGGCACGCTGAAGGCATTGGGTACGCGATGGGAAATGGACTACAGAACACTACGGCCTGCCTTGTTGAAAGCTGGGTGGGTCGGAACGCAACGCGAGTACTCGCACCGGACCATTCTTGGATTTCCAGAGGTCAATTGTGGCCAAGGCTGGCAGGCGGTCTGCTGGTCCGTGTTCCGCAAAGACGGGCGGGACGTTTCTCTGCTGCTGCATCCCACAGATGACGGCCGCCTTATTCTGATCCACGCAGATTGACGCTTTCGCCATTGTCGAGGCGTCTGTTGACATAAAGGCATTCGTTCACCGGGATGCTGAAGTACTGTCGGCCTGCCAGGGGGGCTCTCTTTATGTAGTGCCGAGATCCCAAGTGCGCGGTGCTGAGATGTAAAGCGGTGCCGGTAGAGCGCGGACATGGGGATGCGGAACCTGATTTGTTCACTCTGCCCAAATCAGCCCGGGCATGGAGTAGTGCAGTCGAGCATGGCTCGGCTCTACAGAAAGCAGAACGGCGCCGGAATCATCCGGCGCCGCTCTTTGAACTACATCACCACTTGTACGACATGCTCAGGTTTGCAGTGGCTTCGCGGTACCCATGGTCACCGCGCATCACACCAAACCCACCCCAGGCACTCAGCCCCGAGCGGAAGTCCACACGCGCACCGGCATTCAACTCGTAACGGTTGCGCGGCACGCTGGCCTTCAGCGCTTCATCGTCAAACGCCATGCCGTTGCTGGCACCATCGCGATACCAGTTGGCCACCACATACGGGCTGATCGATGCGCCAGCCGCCGAATGCCCCTCGCCCTGCAGGCGCAGGCCCATGCGGCCAGACAGTCCACTGTCGCCCAGGCTGCGCACCACGGTGCCGTTGGTTTCCTCGTGGCGGTCGGTGTTGGCGTCGGTATAGACCAGCTGCAGTTCCGGCTGCAGGCTCAGCGCGGTGCTGCCGATCTGGCCGATGCCAAAGCGATAACCGGCTTCCAGCGACGATTGCCAGATGTCCGAGTCGTAGCGTTCCTCGGCCAGGCCTTCGCCCTGCACGCGGTTGCGGAACTGACCGCGCTGCACGCTGGCATCCACATACAGTGCATCGTTGCTCCAGTTGCCGTACACGCCCAGCGCGCCACCGTTGACCTTGCCGCGTGCGCTGTAGCCGGTCAGCTGCGAACGCGAGGTGGCATCGGACTTGGCCAACGTACCCATCACGCCGACGCGGCCCTGGCCGTTGTCGAACACGCCGACATCCGCACCCAGCTGCAGGCGCGAGCGGTCCACGCGCAGGTCCAGCTGGTCTTCCACCGCCGACAGCTTGCTCTGCGTGGCATCCACACGGGCCCAGCCACGCACGCCATCAACGGCGGCGGTGCTGCCGCCCTGGCGGTCGCGCCAGCCGTGGCGCAGCAGCTGGTCCATGGCGAACTGGTTGGCCAGGTAAGCACCGGCCTCCGGACGCAGCACCGGGATGGGGTCGATCGGATCGACCGGGTCCACCGGATCAATTGGCGTGCACTCCGGCAACGTGGGATCCACCACGCACGGGTCCGGCGCGCCGGCCAGTTCCGAGCGCAGGTACCAGCCGCCGTTGGTCGCGTCCTTGAACAGGAAGTACTCGTACTGCCCGCCCACCGCGCGGCCCTGCAGGTCGAACTGCGCATTGGACGCACCGCCCACGCGGATCAACTCGATGCCCTTGTCGGTCTTGGCGCCTGCGCCGCCTGCATTGAGTACGCGCACGTTGGCCTGGCCGTTGGCATCGCCCTTGATAATCAGCTTGTCGGTGGCCGAGCTGTCGTCGCCCAGCTGGGTGTTGAACAGCAGGCTGCCACCAGCGCCGTCGAAGGTGTCCACGGTGAGGGTGTTGAACGTGCTGCCATTGCCCAGCGCCACGGTGCCAGTGTTGCCCAGCGCCAGGTGGCCGACGTTGCTGTCGCCGGTCATCAGCCAGGTGCTGTCGCTGTCGATGCTGGCGGAGGTGACGTTGATGAAGCGACCGTCGATCTGGGCCTTGTTGCGCAGGAAGACGTCCAGCCTGCCTTCGACACTGGCGGGGTCGAAATTGACGTTGCCGGCCAGACGCGCATCGTCGACGGTAAAGGAGACATCGGCCCGGACCTTGGCCGAACCGAATTCGTGGTGCACGTTCAGAAGGTTGCCGTCGCCGCCGATCAGCTGTGCGCCGTTGGCCACGGTGATGTCGTACTGCGCTCTGGTACTCGATGGCCTCACCCAGATGGCGGCGTAACGCCCGGATTGCACCAGTGAATCGTCAACGCGAACCGCAATGGGCTTCAATACGGTGGGATAGGCTGCGAGCAGTACGCCAGCGTTTTCGGCTTGGATTCTCGAGCCGTTGCGGATATCCGCCTGGCCCTGCATCAGGCGCACCCCATGACCATTGTTGAGAATGCTCGCGGAGGGGTCCAGGGATGCTTCCACAACGATCCGCGTATTGTCGAGGGTGACGCGTCCATCGTCCGAGGCAAAACCGAACGCATTTGACACATCCACGCCCCAGCTTCCCATATCGCCTGGTTGAATGGCCGTGCCCCTCAGTACAAAGATATAGCTGTTGCTGATCGTAGCGCTGGCATGCTCTCGGATCGTTATGGCGGTATTGGTATTGAACACACTGTTGTTGGCCGTCAGGGTGGCGGTGCCGTCCAGATTGACACGCCCAAATCCTTTGCCGGTCAGATCCCGGTTGACTGTCGCCCCATTCATCACCACGGCGGAATCCGTGGCAGTAATATCGAAGCTCGTTGCGCCATCGCGCAAGGTCAGCGTGGAGCCGTTCTTCAACGTCCAGGCTTCGGCAGGATCGGTGCCGGTCACCTCTGCCTGCTGGTTGTCCAGATCGCCGCCAAAGGCGACAGCCATCGGTGCGCTGGCCAAGGCCAGCAGCAGGCCACGCGTCAGCGGTCGCAGCGACGGAGTACGGTCGGGTGAATTGCGCATGGTGAGTCCTCGAATTGAAAGCGGATGGGACTGCGCACTGCGATGACTTGGAACCCCTGTTCAGGTAGATCGCGTATACGCCAACGTTGTGTGAAGACGGAGTGATCCGGGCTGTTTGCGACAGTGCGTGTCTGGAACGGAGCCCAGTGTTCCAGCCACGCCCAAGCAATCCCATGCAATTTGTTGCAAAGCTCGCTTGACCTCCGGCTTGCAGCTGGGAGCGGTTCAGGCACGTTCCAGGCAGCTGCGACCAACCGTCGCACCTGTGGCGGAACGCAACGAATTCGATGGTTCCGGGGGTGTGGTCTTCCGAGCATATCCGGCACTTTTCCCGGAGCCTCGCCATGCACTTTCCGCTTCCCCGCCGCTGTACCCTCGCCCTGGCGCTGGCCACCGTACTTTCCACAACAGCGCCGGTACTGGCGCAGCAGGTGGTTGCCGACGGCGACGAGCAGACGCCCGCTGCCGGTGACTACAGCACCACCGAGCCGGTGGACGCGGGCAGTACCGCGGGTTACGCCTTCCATGCGCTCAACGGCGGCAGCATTCTTCCCGCCGGTGAGGTCAATCTGCGCACGGAAGGCAATGGTGCGGCCGCGGCGAGGGCACAGGGTGCGGGTAGTCTGATCCGTATGGACGGGGGCACCATCACCACGCTGGGCAGCAGTGCTGCGGGTGTATCGGTGGTGGACGGCGGTCGGGTCGAACTGAGCGGCACCCAGGTCGAAACCCTGGGTCGGTCGTCGGTGGGCATCGCGGTGTCCCGGGCCAGCGTATCCGCAACCGGAGTTGGCATTGTCACGCATGGTGACGGCAGCCACGGCGTGCAGGTGAGCAATGGCGACCTTGCGCTGCGCGACAGCCATCTGCAGATCAACGGCGATGCCAATGGCATCCATATGCAGGGCAGCACCCTGATGGCCGAGAACGTAAGCATCGAACAGAACGGCGCGGGCCATGCGCTGTGGATTGCCATGGGCTCGGAGGCCGTGCTGCGCAACGTCCAGATCGGCGCCAGCGGCGCGGGTGCCAATGGTGCGCTGGTGGCAATGGGCAGCAAGGCGGTGTTCGAAGATCTGCGGATTGATCTGGGCCATGCGCGGTCCGGTAGCGGGTTGGATGTGGGCGGTGATGTCGAAGTTCATGGCGGCGCCATCCACACGCGCGGTGAGTACGCCAGCGCAATCAGTTTCGCCACGGGTGGCGGCGGCACACTGCTGCTGGACCGTGTTGATCTGTCCGGACATTTCGGTATCAACATGACCGAGGGGTCTGAACTGACGCTGCGCAACAGTCAGCTGGTCAGCGAGAGCATTGGCATCGACGTCAACCAGCGTGATGGCAAGGCCAACGTGCAGGGATCGGTCGTCACCGCGCGCAATGGCATCGGTGTGCAGCTGATGAATGAAGGCAAGCTCGATATCGAGGACTCGCAAATCACCGCTGAGGGCGACCGTTGGCAGGCAGTTGCGTTGTATGGGGGGACGACGCGGATCGTCTCCAGTCAGCTACGCACTCAGGGCCTCAATGGGCATGGGCTCTATGTGGAGGGCGGGCCTGGCCAACGGCCATTGGCCGAGGTCACCGGCAGCACCATTCTGACCGAAGGCGATGGCGCCATTGGTGCCATCGCGCGCTTGGGCGGTACCGTGCATCTGTCCGACAGCGTGGTACGCACCACCGGCATCAACTCGCACGGTGTACTGTCTGGTGGCACCGGTGAAATGACGCTGGCCAACACCCATGTGCGCACCGAAGGCGAGGGCGCGTGGGCGGCGGTGATCAACGACAACGGGCGGATGAGCATCGACGGTGGCTCGCTGGTGAGCGCCCAGCATGGCGGTGTGTGGTTGCGTAGCAGCCGCGATGCGGGCCTGACACTGTCCAATGGTGCGTTGGTATCGGGCGGCAACGGCATCGCTCTGGCACTGGATGCCGCAGTGGCCGGACGCTTCGATGTTGCACTGGACGGTCGTTCGCAGATGGTGGGCGACATCGTCATCACGCCGGAGGACGAGGATGCGGGCCTGGTGCCGCTGTCCGACGTGCATGTGCGCCTGGCGGATGGATCGCTCTGGCAGGGTTCGTCTGAACTGGTGCAGACGTTGGCGATCGAAAGTGGCAGTCAGTGGACACTGACTGGGGATGCCACGGTGGGCGAACTGAGCGTACTGAACAGTGGCGTGGCATTGTCCGACGGCAGTAGCCGATTCAACACCCTCACCGTGGATGGCGACCTGCACAGCGAAGGCGCGACGTTCCTGTTCCAGGGCGCGTTGGGCGGCGATGACAGCGCCTTTGATCGCCTGCATGTGCGTGGCGATACCTCGGGTGATGCAAGCATTGCGGTGAAGAACATGGGGGGTGTTGGCGCTCAGACGACTGACGGCATCCAGCTGATCGAAGTGGACGGTGTGTCGCTGGCGACCTATGCGCTGGCCGGCCGCGCCGTGGGCGGCTCCTATGAGTACTTCCTGTTCAAGGGGGGCGTGACTGATCCCACCGATGGCAACTGGTATCTGCGTTCGCAATGGTTCGATGTCTGCAAGGACAATCCGGCTGCGCCGGGATGCGCAGTCGATCCGGGTCCGGATCCGATCGACCCGACGGACCCCATCGATCCGGTTGACCCCGTGGATCCGGTAGACCCGGTGCCGGTGCTGCGTCCCGAAGCCGGGGCGTACCTGGCCAACCAGTCTGCGGCCATCAACATGTTTTCCCATCGTCTGGACGACCGCATTGGTGCCGTCTCGCTGGATGGAGGGCGCGCCTCGTGGGCTCGCGTGGGCCGGCAGCAGGCGGACTTCGGCGCGGTTGGTGGTCAGCTGACGATCGATGGCAATACGTCGGTGCTGCAGATCGGCAGTGACCTGCTTCGCCGAGGCAATGCCGCCTTCGGCGTGATGTTGGGCACGGGGCGTGCTGACAGCAGCGCAGTGTCCGACCTGACCGGCTACAGCTCCAAGGGTCGGGTGCGGGGCAGCGCAGTGGGCGTGTACGGTACCTGGTTGCAGGCGGCTGACGGCACGCAGGGAGCGTACATGGATGCGAACCTGCAGTACGGCCGCTTCGACAACCGTGTGCAGGGCATCGGCCTGGAGCCGGAGCACTACGATTCGCGCATGGCCAGTGCGTCGATGGAGACCGGCTACACCTTCAATGTGTGGCAGGGCACCGCCAGCGCACTGTATGTGCAGCCGCAGCTGCAGCTGAGCCATGTCGATTTCCGCGCCGATCGCCACGTGGAGAGCAATGGCACGGTGATCGACCAGGCCGATGCCGGTGGCCTGAGTGGGCGTCTGGGCATGCGTGTGTTTGGCCATGGCACTGCAGCCGGCAACACTGTGCAGCCGTACCTGGGCGCGAACTGGCTGCGTGGCAGCGGTACCAGCACGTTGCAGTTCAACGGTGACACGCTGGGCGCGGATGTTCCGCGCAACCGCTACGAAGTGCAGGCCGGTGCCGAGCTGAAGCTGGGCCAGCGCTGGAACGCTTGGGGCGGCCTGAGCATGCAGCGCGGTGACCACGGTTACCGCAACGTGGGCGGCCAAGTGGGCCTGCGCATGGCCTGGTAAGCAGTGCCGGTGGGGTCGGAGCCCATTGCTTGGCAGTGGGATCCGATCCCAACTGTTGAGAGGGGCGACGCCTGCCGTTGTCAGCGTCACTCTTTGGGCTCGCATATCCAAATACTCGGACAGCGCCCCACTGGATAGTGAATTCAAACCTCTGGGATCCGAAAACATGCGCGACTCCCGGATTTCGCGAGGTAATGGATCACTTCGTCAAGCTTCAATGTTCCCGTGCAGCACTGGTGCGCTAAAGAAGTGTCTCTTTCACGAAAATTAATGTCGCATGTGCGACGCAATGTCGCATTCAACATTGCAACTAATTGAATGGTATGGGCGCAACGCGACATCCACCATGCCGGTCTCGACAAAAGAAGGCCTTAAACATGCGATCCCACCAGATTCACTACTCGGCGTTGGCTCTTGCCCTTGCCGCCGCGCTTGTTGCTGCAATTCCTGCCCGCGCACACGCACAGCAGGTCATCGCCGACGGTGATGAACAAACCCCTGCAGCGGGCGATTACAGCGCAACTGGAGTGGGCAATCATGCCTTCCATGCGCTCAACGGCGGCAGCATCATGCCGCTGGGTGCGGTCAACGTGAGCGCCAGCGGCGATGGCGCATCCGCCGCCCGTGCCGAAGGTGCCGGCAGCCGTATCGAACTGAACGGCTCGACCTTGGTCACCACCGGCTTTGGTGCCACCACGGCGCTGGCGACGACGGGAGGTGAACTGCATCTGACGGCGACCGACGTCATCAACAAGGGCACCGGCATGGGCGTTGTGGCGCATACCGGCAGCCAGGCCACGCTGCAGGATGTAAACATCCGCATGGAGGGTGTGTCGTCGGTCGGCCTTGCCGGTGGCGGTGACATCACCATGACCGGTGGCTCGATCTCGGCGATGGGGCTGGGTAGCCGCGCGGTGTCGGCCACCGGTGCGAACATGGTGTTGTCCGATGTGGCGATCGAAGGTGAATCGGGTATCTGGCTGCAGGACAACAACCAGCTTGAACTTGCAGGAAGCACGGTGAGTGCCAAGGGCATCGCGCTGGACATCAATGGTCGCGGCAACGCGGTCACCGTGGCCGACTCCACACTGCACAGTACCGGCAACGGGGTTGGAACCGTGGTCATGTTTGCCGATTCGACACTGGCGATGTCACGCAGTGCGATCATCAGCGAGGGAGATCGTGCGGTCGGCATCGATGTGCGAGCCGGCACCGCGGATCTGGAACGCGTGGATGTGACCACATCCGGCGAGAGCAGTCATGGGCTGTATGCCGACTTCACCGCCTTCGGCGCGAGGGCGACCATCAACGCACGCGCTGCCCAGGTCCACACCTCTGGTAGCGGTGCGATTGGCGCGGTGGCGCGCCAGGGCGGCAACCTCCACCTGCAGGACAGTGTCATCCTCACGGAAGGACAGCAGGCGCACGGCGTACTGACCGGTGGCGGCGGTGGGATGACATTGACCAACACGCACGTCCGCACCGAAGGCGAAGGCGCGTGGGCCGCGGTGATCAACGACAGCGGCAGTCTGGGCATCGACGGTGGTTCGCTGGCAAGCGCGCAGCATGGCGGCGTGTGGGTGCGCAGCAGCCGTGATGCAGGGCTGACCCTGGCCAACGGTGCATACGTATCGGGTGGCAACGGCATTGCCATCGCGCTGGATGCAGCAGTGGCCGGGCGTTTCGACGTGGTGTTGGATGGTCACTCGCAGATGGTCGGCGACATCGTCATCACGCCCGAGGACGAGGACGCCGGCCTGGTGCCGCAGTCCGATGTGCACGTGCGCCTGGCGGACGGATCGCTGTGGCAGGGGTCTTCCGATCTGGTGCAGACGATGGCGATTGAACGCGGCAGCCAGTGGACGCTGACCAGCGACGCCACAGTGGGTGAACTGCAGGTGCTCAACAGTGGCGTGGCGTTGTCCGACGGCAGTGGTCGATTCAACACGCTCACCGTGGACGGTGATCTGCACAGCGAAGGTGCGACGTTCCTGTTCCAGGGGGCGCTGGACGGTGACGACAGCGCCTTTGATCGCCTGCATGTGCGTGGCGATACCTCGGGTGATGCCAGTATTGCGGTGAGGAACATCGGGGGTGCCGGCGCTCAGACGACCGACGGCATCCAGCTGATCGAGGTGGACGGCGCATCGCTGGCGACCTATGCGCTGGCCGGGCGTGCGGTGGGTGGTTCCCATGAGTATTTCCTGTTCCAGGGCGGGCTTGCCGATCCTTCCGACGGCAACTGGTACCTGCGCTCGCAGTGGTTCGATGTCTGCAAGGACGATCCGGGTGCGCCGGGCTGCGCGGTCGATCCTGGCCCGGGGCCGGGGCCTGACCCGGGTGAAGGCGGTGAAGAAGGCGAGGGTGGCGGCGGCGACCCGGTCATTCCGCCGCCGGTGCTGCGCCCGGAGGCAGGTGCCTACCTTGCCAATCAGTCGGCCGCCATCAACATGTTTGCCCATCGCCTGAACGACCGTATTGGCGCGGCGTCGCTACAGGACGGTCCCACTGCATGGGCGCGCGTGGGCCGCCAACAGGCGGATTTCAGCGCGGTCGGCGGTCAGCTGTCGGTGGATGGCAATACGTCGGTACTGCAGATTGGCAGCGACGTGCTGCGTCGGGGAAACGCGGCCTTTGGCGTGATGCTGGGCAGCGGTCGTGCCGACAGCACGGTAGTGTCAGGGCTGACCGGCTACAGCGCCAAGGGTCGCGTGCGCGGTAACGCGGCAGGGGTGTACGGCACCTGGATGCAGGATGCCGATGGCACGCAGGGTGCCTACATCGATGCAAACCTGCAGTACGGCCGTTTCGACAACCGGGTGCAGGGCATCGGCCTGGAGCCGGAGCACTATGATTCGCGCGTGGCCAGTGCGTCGCTGGAGACCGGCTACACCTTCAATGTGTGGCAGGGCGCCGCCAGTGCGCTGTATGTGCAGCCGCAGATGCAGCTGACGTATGCAGACTACCGCGCGGATCGTCACGTGGAGACCAATGGCACGGTTATCGACCATGCCGAGGCCGGTGGTCTGAGCGGGCGTTTGGGCGCGCGCGTGTTCGGCCATGGCACCGCAGCCGGCAACATCGTGCAGCCGTACCTGGGCGTCAACTGGCTGCGCGGCAGCGGTACCAGCACGTTGCAGTTCAACGGTGACACGCTGGGCGCGGATGTTCCGCGCAACCGCTACGAAGTGCAGGCCGGTGCCGAGCTGAAGCTGGGCCAGCGCTGGAACGCATGGGGTGGCCTGAGCCTGCAGCGCGGCGACCATGCTTACCGCAACGTGGGCGGCCAGGTGGGCCTGCGCATGGCCTGGTAAGCGGGCGTGCAGCGGGGGTCGGATCCCATTGCCACGGCAATGGGCTCTGACCCCTGGCTGCTGCTGTAGAGCCGAGCCTACGCTCGGCTCATCGCGATCAGAACGAAGAGCAGCCGAGCATGGCTCGGCTCTGCAACTGCGGCGAGCAGGGACCGGACCTGAACCATGTTCACGTCTGTCGCGATTGTCCATTGAATGACTGCGCGAACGGTGGCGATGCTGCCGCCCTGTCTTCTGCCGGTTGCCTGCATGTCCCCTCCCGAACGTTCCCACAACGCCGCCATCGATGGCCTGCGTGCACTCGCGGTGCTGGCCGTCGTCGTCTTCCACGCCAAAGCCACGTGGCTGCCCGGCGGCTTCACCGGCGTTGACCTGTTCTTCGTGGTGTCTGGCTTCGTGATCAGCCAGTCGCTGGCATCGCGTGCAGGTGTGCCACTGGGCGCGCTGCTGCTCGATTTCTACCGGCGCCGCGTGCTGCGCCTGTTGCCGGCGCTGCTGGTGATGCTGATGGCCACCTTCGTGCTGTCGGCGCTGTTCATTCCCCGCGCCTGGCGCAACGAGCAGTTCGACCAGACCGGCTGGGCGGCGCTGGTGGGTTTCAGCAACGTGGTACTGGCCGGCCAGCAGGATGACTACTTCTCGCCCGGCGCGGAACTCAATCCGTTCCTGCATACCTGGACACTGGGCGTGGAGGAGCAGTTCTACCTGGTGTTCCCGCTGCTGTTCTTCGTCTGGTTGCGCGGCCGCGGCCGCGACCGCTGGCCGTGGTCGCGTGTGCTGTTGCCGGTGGCCGCCTTGCTGTCGCTGGCATGGGCGGGCTGGCAGGCGCAGACGGCCCCGGCGGCGGCGTTCTACCTGCTGCCATCGCGGTTCTGGGAACTGGCGGCCGGTGCACTGTTGTACCAGTGGATGAGCACGCGCAGTCCCGGCAAGCGCGGGGATGCGCTCGCACTGCCCGGCCTGGCGCTGCTGCTGGCGGGCGTACTTGTCGCGCCGCAACTGGCGATGCCGGTGCCGGGTGTGCTGGCCACGGTGGTCGGTACCCTGCTGCTGTTGGCGGCGGTAGCCGGGCATGGCCAATCGCGGGTCGGCCGCGCCCTGGGCTGGGCACCGCTGTCGTACCTGGGGCGCCTGTCGTATTCGCTGTACCTGTGGCATTGGCCACTGCTGGTGCTGCTTCGCTGGACCTACGGGCTGCAGGGCGCTGCGCTGTGGCTGTATCCGGTGCTGCTGCTGGCCGTGTCGGCCGCGTCCTACCATTGCGTGGAACGTCCGCTGGGCAGCGCGCTGCCGCTGTTGCGGCTGGCGCCGGCGAAGGTGCTGGCAATGGCGCTGCCGGTGGTGGCGCTGTGCGGCGCCGGTGCCTGGGCGACGGTGGAGTACCACGAGCAGATCTCGCTCAGCGTCACTCGCGATGGCTATGAATGGCAGGCGCGCCGCTACCCGGCGTGGCGACCGCTGGAACCGGTGGGCGCACCCGCGCTTGAAGGGCGACGCCTGTTTGTTGTGGGCGACTCGCATGCGGCGGCCTACCGCACGATGACCAGCATGGTCGCGCGACAGACCGGGATGGAGATCCGACAGGAGGATCGCGGCGGCTGCAGCTTCGTCAATCTGCTGCGGGCCAGCCCGGCCGACTGCCAGGACTTCATCGAGGACAGCCTGTCGGCCATCGAACGCGACGCGCGCCCGGGTGACATCGTGTTGCTGGCGGCGCTGCGCATGCCGGAGCTGCGAGGGTTCGACTGGCAGCAACAGGACGCACAGCAGATTTATCGGCAGTTGCTGGCCGATCGCACGCCCGCGCATGCGCAGGCGGCACATGATGAAGCCGAGCGTGTGCTGGGCCGCCTGCAGCGGTTGGGCGTGCACGTGGTCATCGATGCACCGCTGCCGCTGTTCAAGGCGGGGGCCTATCGCTGCTCGGACTGGTTCAACCGAAGCAATCCGGCGTGCGCCGGTGGCCTGAGCATGTCGCGCGCGGATCTGCAGCGGTTGCGTGCGCCGCAGATGGCACTGCTGGCCGAACTGGCCGCGCGCTATCCGTCATTGGCCGTGTGGGATCCGCTGCCGCTGTTGTGCGGGCCGGATACCTGCTCGGCGGTGCAGGACGGTGAACCGCTGTTCTTCGACAACGATCACCTGAGCGGCCATGGCAACCGCGTGCTGTTGCCCAGCTTCCGGCAGTTGCTGATTGATCTTGCCGGCGACGGCGCTACCGGCGCACTTCCACCGTCGTGATTCCCTCGTGATTCCCTATGCCGGCGGCAGCACCTTGCCCGGGTTGAGGATGCCATCCGGATCCAGCGCGGCCTTGATCGCGCGCATCGCCATCAGCGTTTCCGCGGTGAACGCCTTCGCCATGAAATCACGCTTGGCCAGGCCGATGCCGTGTTCGCCCGACAGCGTGCCACCCAGCGCCAGCGTCAGCTCGAAGATCTTCGGCAGCGCCGCGTGCGCGCGTGCGTTTTCGTCGGCATCGTCCGGGTGGTAGAGGATGTTGACGTGCAGGTTGCCGTTGCCGGCATGACCGAAGGTGACGATGGTCAGCGTGTACTCGTGCGCTAGTGCCTGCACGCCGGCCACCAGATCGGGGATGCGCGATACCGGTACCACCACGTCTTCGTTGATCTTGCCCGGGGCGACGCTGCGCAGCGCGGGTGACAGCGCTTTGCGCGCCGCCCACAGCTGGTCGCGCGCGCGGCCTTCCATCGCCACGTCCAGTTCGATCATGCCGTCGCCTTCGGCGGCGTTGGCCAGTGCCTGCAGCAGGTAGGGCAGGGTGTCGTGGTCACCATCGGCCTCGACCAGCAGCATCGCGCCAGCGTCGGGTACGTCGGCACCGTTGAGGCGCAACAGCTCCAGGCTGCGTGCGTCCATGAATTCCAAGCGCGTGGGAACGACCGGCTGCGACATCAGCCGCGACACGGCAGCGGCGGCGGCATCGGCATCGCGGTACAGCACGCGCAGGCCAGCCTGGCTGACCGGCAACGGGGTCAGCTTCAGCGTGGCTTCCACGATCAGCGCCAGCGTGCCTTCGCTGCCGACCAGAAGATGAGTCAGGTCGTAGCCGGTGGCGTCCTTGGTGTAGGCGCCACCGCAGCGGATCACGTCACCGGCACCGGTCACCGCCACCAGGCCCAGCACGTTGTCGCGGCTGGTGCCGTACTTCACCGCGCGCGGGCCGCCTGCGTTGCAGGCCAGGTTGCCGCCGATGCTGCAGATCTCGGCGCTGGAGGGGTCCGGTGCCCAGAACAGGCCGTGCGGTGCCAGTGCCTGCTGCAGCGTTCCGTTGAGTACGCCCGGCTGCACCACCGCGCAGCGGTCACCGGCGCGGATCTCGATGATGCGGTCCATGCGGGTAAACGACAGCACGATGCTGCCGGGCAACGGCACCGCAGCGCCGGTGGTGCCGGTGCCCGCACCGCGCGCGACCAGGGCCACGCCATGCGCGCGGCAGGCACGCACCAGCGCCTGCACCTGTTCGATGTCGGCCGGCAGTGCCACCGCAGCCGGGCGCTGGTGGCGCCACGAGTTGTCCTGCGCGTTCGCCTCCAGTGCGCCGTCATCCATGCGCCAGCCGTCGCTGCCCAGCAGGGCGGACAGTTCGGCAACCAGGGCGGTGGGAAGGGCAGTACTCATGACGGATCTCGTAGGGCAGCGGGGGCGGGGTGAATCAGTTTCCAGGCGATGACAGCGCCGGCCAGCGGCAGCCACACCCAGCGCAGTTCCGACAGCAGGGTGGCCAGGCCGCGCGCGCTGAAGAACTGCGGCGCGAACGGCGACACGCGGATCGGCCGCCAGGGTGCGAAGAAGCGGTGTTCGCTCCAGGGCCAGGCCAGCGCGACGCCAAGGCCGCCGGAGGTCAACGCATCCAGCAATGGATGGCTGGCGGCGCAGACGAACACGAATGCCGCCGCTTGTACGGTAGATGCCAAGGTTGGCTTTGCCGTGGTAGGTGCCAACCTTGGTTGGCACAGCACCGCCAACCAAGGTTGGCGACTACCGGAGCTGAGCGGCGCCGACCCAGGTCGGCGGCTACCAAAGAACGCCAACACCGCCGCCAACGCCGCCAGCACGCAGGCGAACAGCAACGAGTGGCTGGCCCCGCGATGGCCGAACGCATCGGCGTAGGGAATGTGCAGGGCAAAAGCGAGTACATCGGCGTCGGGCAGCATCGCCGCGATTACGCCGGCGGCCAGCAGACGCGGAGAAATACGGCCGCGATCAGCAGCGCACCACAGCGCCAGCGGCACGGCGGCATGGGTGATGATGGAAGGCATCAGTCACGCACCGTGGTAGTGCCGGCCAGGCTGCGCGCTGGTAGGTGCCAACCTTGGTTGGCACAGAAGCGCCGACCAAGGTCGGCCTCTACCAGAGCGGACGGTACACATCAGCAATCATCCAGCCGGAACGCATCGCGCAGCCAGTTCAACTGCGGTGGTTCACCCGTGGCTTCCACCACATCGAAACGGCAGGGCGCATCGGCAAGCGCGGGATGGTCCTGCAGGTACAACAACGCGGCATGCGCCAGGCGTCGACACTTGCGCACATCCACTGAGGCCGCACCGCCACCGAAATCGGATCCCGCGCGGTAACGCACTTCCACGAACACCACGGTGCCGGCGTCGTCCATCACCAGGTCCAGTTCACCGCCGCGATAACGCACGTTGCGCGCACGCGGCTGCAGTCCGGCCTGTTGCAGATGCTGCTCGGCGGCGGCTTCCACCGCCGAGCCCCGTTGGCTGCGCTCAGCGACCACCGACGATCGGCATCGGCCGGCCGCCATTGAAGGTGGACCAGGCCGGCTGGCGCAGGATGTTGCCGTTGCTGTCCAGGAACAGGGTGCCGGTGGCGCCGTCCAGGCCGCCTTCGTTGGACAGCTTGTCCAGGTAGGCGGTGATCTTCCAGGCATCGGCGCCGAAGGCGAACAGGCGGCCGGCGGCACCGCGTGCGCTGGGCAGGGTGCTGGCCACCTGGCTGGCCGAGGGCAGGCCGGACACGCTGCGCACGTTCCAGGCTTCGTTCGGGTAGACGATGCCGTCCAGCGCCACGTCTTCTTCCACCTTGCCGCTGCCGACGGTCAGCTGCGAGGTGCCCACGCGGGTGGCGCCACCGGCACCGGCCAGCGCCAGCTGCGGCGCCAGCAGGCGGGCCTGCGGCGCGCGCACGGCGAGGAACACGGCATCGACCTGGCCGGCATTGCGCACCTGCGCGCCGACATCGCCAACCGCGTCGCTGACGCCGACGGTGGCCACCACCTGGCCGCCACGCTGGGCGAAGCGCTGGGCGAAGGCGGCGGCGGCACGGCGGCCGGTGTCGTCGGCGCTGTTGATCACCAACGCCTTGCCGCGCTCGCGGCCACGCAGGTATTCGGCAGCGACGATGCCGTCGTCTTCCGGCGCCAGCGAGAAGCCGGCGCTGCCGGCTGGCGGCGCGTCCTTGCCACGGTTCAGGGCCAGCACCGGTACCTGCAGCTGCTGGCGGCCATAGACCGCATCCACTTCGTCGCGGCCCAGCGGGCCGACCACGAAGTCGGCGCCGGAGGCGACGGCCTTGTCATAGGCGGCCAGCGCACCGGCCGGGGTACCGGCGGTGTCGATGAAGTTGATGTCCGGTCGGCGGCGGGTCTCGCCGTAGTACGCGGCCAGCAGGCCATCGCGCACCGGCTGCGCGGCGGTGGCCAGGCGGCCGCTGAGCGGCAGCAGCACGGCCAGCTTGGCCGGCGGACGGTAGCCGTCGCTCATGGCCGGCGGGCGCTTGCTGGTATCGAACTGGGCGGCGCCATCGCGGTCGAACGGGCGCGGCAGCGGCAGGCCACGCGCGATCAGCGCACGGCCGGCGAAGTTGTACAGCGGGTCGTTGGCCGGCAGGGCAGCGGCACGGCTGCGCAGGGTGGCGTCGTCGAGGGTACCAAGCAGACCGGCGATGGCGGCCTGGTTCTCGCTGCGGGCGCTGCCGGTCAGGCCGGCGTGCGCGCGGGCACGTTCGGCGGCGGCGCCGAAGCTGTCACCGGTCCCCTGCAGTGCAGCGGCGCGGGCCAGGTACCAGCGCGTGCGCAGCGCCGGCAGCACGTTGTCGCCGCTGTCCTTCAGCAGGGCCAGGGCCTGTGCCGGCTGCTTGTCGGCCAGCGCCAGCTCGGCGCCGGTCAGCTGGTAGCGCTGCAGGCTGGCGCCGGATAGCTGGCGGGCGGTGAGCTGGCCCAGCAGGCTGCGCGCGCGGGCACTGTCGCCGGCCAGGTGCCAGGCCCAGGCGGCATCGGCCAGGGCGTTGCTGCGGGCGCCACCTTTCAGGGTTGCGGCCAGCGCTTCCAGCTGCAGGGCGGCGTCGCGCGGTTTGCCTTGTTCGATCAGCGCCAGCGCCTGGCTCTGGGCCGGCGATTCGGGCGCGCTGGTCAGGCTGGTGGTGGCACAGCCGGCCAGCAGCATCAGCGACAGCGACAGGGCGGAGATCCGTGCGGCGGGCTTGTTCATGATCGGGTCCATGCGATGAGGGCAGCGGCCTTGGCCGGGTACACGCTACGATTCTACCCTTGCCCCGTGAGTACCGCTGAAATGAGTGTCCCAACCCTGTACGTCGTCGCCACCCCGATCGGCAACCTGGCCGATCTGAGCCCGCGCGCGCAGGAGGTGCTGCGTTCGGTGGCGGCCATCTGTGCCGAGGACACCCGCCGCAGCGGCCAGTTGCTGTCCCATTTCGGCATCCAGCAGCCGCTGGTGGCCCTGCATGAACACAATGAAGAGGCCCTGGCGCAGCGCTTGGTGTCGCGCCTGCAGGCCGGTGAGTCGCTGGCGCTGGTCAGCGATGCCGGCACCCCGCTGGTCAGTGACCCCGGTTTCCGCCTGGTGCGTGCTGCGCGTGCGGCCGGCATCAAGGTCAGCCCGATCCCGGGCGCCTGCGCCGCCATCGCCGCGCTGAGCGTGGCCGGCCTGCCCAGCGACCGCTTCAGCTTCGAAGGTTTCCTGCCGGCCAAGGCCAGCGGCCGCCGCGACCGGCTGCAGGCGCTGGCGGGTGAAGTGCGCACGATGGTGTTCTACGAATCCTCGCACCGCATCGCCGAATCGCTGGCCGACATGGCGGCGATCTTCGGGGGCGAGCGCCCGGCGGTGCTGGCGCGCGAGCTGACCAAGCTGTTCGAGACCGTGCTCGATGGCGATCTGGCGGGGCTGCTGGCCAAGGTGGAAGCCGACGAGAACCAGCGCAAGGGCGAGTTCGTGGTGATGGTGCAGGGTGCCGGCGACGATGAGGAAGCGCAGCTGGCGCATGGCCGTCGCGTGTACGCCACGCTGAGCGAACACCTGCCGCCGTCGACCGCGGCGAAGCTGGCGGCCGAGCTGACCGGCGCGCCGCGCAAGGCGTTGTACGGGAGTTGATGGATCGTGCGGACCAAGGTCCGCACCCATCAGAGCGGAGATGGCAATAGATCCACGCCATGCGTGGATGGATGAACCGGATGCCGCGATCAGCACGGCAGGAAGGACGTGCGTAGGCTAGAATGTGCGCTGGCGGAGTCGGCCAGACAGTCGCGTCATCCCTTCGGGGGTGCCGAGGAAAGTCCGGGCTCCATAGGGCAAGGTGCCAGGTAACGCCTGGGCGGCGCAAGCCGACGGAAAGTGCAACAGAAAGATACCGCCTACGTCTTCTTCGGAAGGCCGGTAAGGGTGAAATGGTGCGGTAAGAGCGCACCGCGAGTCTGGTAACAGACCGGCACGGCAAACCCCACCTGGAGCAAGACCAAATAGGGATCCTTTGGCGCGGCCCGCGTTGGATCCGGGTAGGTTGCTTGAGCGTTGCGGTGACGTAACGCCTAGAGGAATGACTGTCCACGACAGAACCCGGCTTATCGGCCGGCTCCGCCTCTTTCTTACGGTAGGCCGAGCATGGCTCGGCTCTACAGTAGAGCCGAGCCATGCTCGGCTGCTCTCCGTCCAGATGCTTGGGATGTTGTTCAACCCGGCGTGCGGTACTGCCCGGCGGAAATGAACTGCTCGAACCGTTCGCACCACACCACTACGGTGGTGTAATCGTCCACGTTGACGCTTTCAGGCACGTCCACCAGGAAACGGTTGAAAGTCTTCACCTCGCCGATGCGCTGGGCCTGTGCCTTGATCTTCAGGAAATCGGCCTTGTTGTCGACGAAGTCGCGCACGAGGTAGACCTTGTAGTCCGGCCCCGGGCCCATCTTGCCGTCGAACGCGACCTGGCGCGGGCTGACGCTGACCTTGCCCTCGGCCCAGTGCACGGCGTCGCTGCCCTTGAGGTCGCGACGGAAGGTGGTGTGGTAACGGGCGTCGCCCATCGCCGCCTGTACCTGCGCGACCGGCGGGTCGTCGGGAGCGATCAGGATCGGCAGCAGGTAGATGCCAAGGCCGAAGCCCAGGCCGAGGGCGAGCAGGTGGGTGACGACTAGTACGAGAACACGGCGCATCGATGACTCCCTGTGGATCGGTGAGGCGCGCGGCAGAACCGCGCCGGGTCATCGTGTGGCGTGCGTGCAGACATTTATAGACACAGAAAACAGGTACAGGGTCAGAAATCGACCTGGCTCTGGCCGAGGGCGACACCCTGCGGGCCGAAGCGACGCTCGTGGATCTGCCCGTGCCCTTCGGTATCGATCAGCAGCACCGTGCTGGCGCGGGTGCCGTAGTCGTCACCGCGGATGAAGGCCGGGCTCAGCCAGCGCTCGCGTTCCAGGCCGATGCCGGTGTCGGGCAGGTCGCCGTCGGCGGGGCGATGTTCGTCGGCCAGGGCGGCCCAGAGCGCGGTCAGGTCCTCATCGTCGGCCTCCAACCAGGCTTCAAGCGCAGCCATCAGCCGCCGGGTCTTCGGCCAGGGCGCGTCCAGCGCGCCGTTGGACATGCCATGCACGCCCGGGCCCAGGCGCTGGCGCTCGGCAGGGTGGTTGCCCAGGAACTCCAGGCTGTGGCCGTCGGCCAGCAGCAGGTTGAATGGGGCGTAGGCGCCGGCCACCGTTGCCAGTCGGTCGATATGCACGGCGGCGGGCTCGCGGCCGCGCAGGAAGTCGGCCACCAGCGCACCCCGTGAAGGACCGGTCTGGGCGGCCAGCGGGTCGCGGACATTGGTGACCACGGCCATGCGTCCACCCGCACCGACGCCGGCCCAGCCGCCGCCGGAGCGCAGGTCGCGCCCCCCGATGACGGAGGTCTCATCTTGCCAGGGGGCCAGCGCCGCTGTCGGGCGGGCGTGGAACTCATCACGGTTGCCGGTCATCACCAGCCGCCAGCGCGGGTGGTGCATCCAGCCAAGAGCGAGCAGGCACATGGCCTCATTGTGCACGGTTTGCGCAGTCTGGCGCCGCTTCCTGCCCGTCCCGGATGAATGCGCGAGCGATGTTTCACGCTCTGTCCACACCCCTGAACTTCCGTTCAATCTCAAAAATTGAGACGGATCAGCAACTTGTGGATAAGCCTTGAACAATTCTCTAAAGGTTGTTGCAAGCCATTGATGCGGCTGGCGATTTCCCCGCTGAAAAGTTGTTGACAACCCTTCGGCCGCTGCTAAGGTGGGCATCAGAGGGAAATCCGGGTGTTTTGTGGGTTTTCGTGGTTCAATGTTTCACCGGGCGAAGGATAGGTGCACGCGTCGTGTTCCAGGGCGAGACGGCCATCACAGTTGACGATAAAGGGCGCATGGCGGTTCCCACCGCTTACCGCGACCTCGTCGCGCGCGCCAGCAACAACCGTCTCGTGCTGACCTACAACCCGTTCGAAGCCGGCTGCCTGTGGCTGTATGCAGAGTCGGAATGGGAGCGGGTCCGCGACGACGTCATGTCCAAGCCCAACACCCAGCGCGTCGTGCGCCTGTTGCAGCAGAAGCTGGTCGGCTCGGCCGCCCATCTGGAGCTCGACGGCAACGGTCGCATCAGCATCCCCGCCAGCCACCGCGGTGCGGTGGGCATTGAGAAGAAGGCGGTATTGCTCGGTATGGGCGACAAGTTCGAATTGTGGAGCGAGCAGGCGCATCGGGCCCTGATCCAGCAGACGTTGTCTGACGAGGATCTGGGTGATGGGTTGCTCGACCTGAAGTTGTGAGCCGGGGTGCCCGGATGCGCCCAGAAGCGCAGGCCGGTCACCTTCCGGTGTCGCAGTCGCCGGCGGTGCACCTGCCGGTCCTGTACACCCAGGTCATCGAAGGCCTGAGGGTGATCGAAAACGGACGTTATCTGGATGGCACGTTCGGTCGTGGCGGTCATGCACGTGGCGTGCTCACCCAGCTTGGTCCCGAGGGGCGCCTGCTGGTCATGGACAAGGATCCGGAAGCCATTGCCGTTGCCGAGCGCGATTTCGCGCCGGACCCGCGCGTGTCCATCTTCCGTGGCAGCTTCGCCCAGCTGCTGCAGTGGGATGCGACGGCCGAAGGCCTGGACGGCGTGCTGTTCGACCTGGGCGTGTCGTCGCCGCAGCTGGACGTGGCCGAACGTGGCTTCAGCTTCGGCAAGGACGGCCCGCTGGACATGCGCATGGATCCGGACAGCGGCGAAAGCGCCGCGCAGTGGATCAACCGCGTGGAAGACCGCGAGATTGCCGACGTGCTGTGGACCTACGGCGAAGAGCGGCAGAGCCGCCGCATCGCCCGTGCCATTGTGGCCCGCCGCGAGAAGCAGCCGTTCACCCGCACCGCCGAACTGGCCGAGCTGATCGCCTCGGTGATGCCGCGTGGGAAAGACAAGATCCACCCGGCCACGCGCAGCTTCCAGGCCATCCGCATCCACATCAACCGCGAGCTGGCCGATCTGGAAGCCGGGCTCGATGCGGCGGTGGAACGGCTCAAGCCCGGTGGCCGCCTGGCGGTGATCAGCTTCCATTCGCTGGAAGACCGCATCGTCAAGCAGTACATGAACCGCCTGGCCAAGGCGCCGCCGGCCAACCGCCGCCTGCCCGAGGCGGTCGCGTTCGTGCCGACGCTGGACCTGATCGGCGGTGCCATCAAGGCCACCGACGAAGAGCTGGCCGCCAACCCGCGCGCCCGCAGCGCCGTGCTGCGCGTGGCCCAGAAGCGGGAGGCCGATGCATGAGCCGGCTGCTGCTGATCATCCTGCTGGCTTCCACCGTGGCCTCGGCGATCGGCGTCGTGTTCGTGCGTCACCGTCACCGGCAGACGTTCATCGAGTTGTCGCGCGCCGAGCGCAAGCGCGATGACATCAATCTGGAATTCGGCCGCCTGCAGCTGGAGCAGGCGACCCTGGCCGAAGCCAACCGTGTCGATCGCATCGCCCGCGAGAAGCTCGGCATGAAGTTCCCCGAGGCCGCCGACATCGTGGTGGTGCGGCCATGAGCAAGACCGGCCGCAACCGCCCGCGCAACGCCTTCAACCTGCGCCAGCGCCTGCGCTGGGTCGCGCTGGCGCTCGGCCTGTGCTCGGTGTCGCTGGTCGGTCGTGCCGCCTACGTGCAGATCATCAATAGCGACTTCTACCAGCGCCAGGGCGAGGCCCGTTACCTGCGCGAGCTGCCGATCAAGACCTCGCGCGGCATGATCACCGACCGCAACGGCGAGCCGCTGGCGGTATCCACCCCGGTCGCCTCGATCTGGGTCAACCCGCAGGACCTGCTGCGCTCGCCCGAGCGCATTCCGGAGCTGGCCCAGGCGGTCGGCATGTCGGTGGACGAGCTGAGCAGCCGCCTGTCGCAGAAGTCGGACAAGGAATTCATGTACCTGCGCCGCCGGATCAATCCGGACGAGGCAGAAAAGGTGGTCGCGCTGAAGATTCCGGGCGTGGCCGCGCAGCGCGAGTTCCGCCGCTTCTACCCGCAGGGCGAAGCGATGGCGCACGTGCTGGGCTTCACCAACATTGACGACCGCGGCCAGGAAGGCCTGGAGCTGGCCTTCGACGAATGGCTGCGCGGCAAGGCCGGTGCGAAGCGGGTCATCCGCAACCGCAAGGGCGAAACCGTCGAGAGCGATCTGCTGCGCGCCGCCGAACCGGGCAAGGACCTGACCCTCAGCATCGATCGCCGCATCCAGTACCTGGCGTTCAAGGAACTGCGCAACGCGCTGGTGGCCAACAAGGCGGCCGGCGGTTCGATGGTGATCATGGACGTGACCACCGGCGAGATCCTGGCCATGGTCAACCTGCCGACCTACAACCCGAATTCGCTGACCGGCGCGCTGCCCGATGCGCGCCGCAACCGTGCGGTGACCGATCTGGTCGAGCCGGGTTCGACGATGAAGCCGCTGACCATCGCCACCGCGCTGCAGGCCGGTGCGGTGACCAAGGACACCATCATCGATACCAACCCGGGTTACATGACCCTGGGTCGCTTCACCATCCGCGACGTGCCGCGCAACAACGGCGTGCTGAACGTGACCGGCGTGATCACCCGCAGTTCGAACGTGGGCGCGGCCAAGGTTGCGGCGAAGATGCCGGACCAGGTGTTCTACGACGGCGTGCGCCGCTTCGGCTATGGCTCGGTGCCGCATAGCGGTTTCCCCGGTGAATCCGGTGGCGTGGTGCTGCGCCCGGCGCGCTGGTCGGGCACCACCAAGACCACGATGTCCTACGGCTACGGCCTGAACGTCACCCCGCTGCAGATCGCTACGGCTTATTCGGCACTGGCGAACGGCGGTCGTCTGATCGCGCCGACCTTCGTCAAGGGCCAGCGCAATGAAGGTCAGCAGATCATCGACGAGAATGTCGCCAAGCAGGTGGTGGCGATGATGGAAACGGTGGTCACCCAGGGCGGCGCCAAGCAGGCGGCGGTGCTGGGTTACCGCGTGGCCGGCAAGACCGGTACCGCGCGAAAGGCCGGTCCGGGCGGCTACGAGCGCGGCCACTACAACGCGCTGTTCGCCGGCGTGGTGCCGGCCACCAACCCGCGCTTCGCCACCGTCATCGTCATCAACGACCCGCAGGCCGGCAAGTTCTACGGTGGCCTGGTGTCGGCGCCGGTCTACCACAACGTGATGGAAGGCACTCTGCGCCTGATGGACGTGCCGCTGGACGACCTGCAGTCGTGGCTGGCCGCACAGCAGTCCGGCAAGGTCGGCCACTCGGCCTCGATCCTGCCTGCGCCGCCCGCAGAGGCTGCGCTGCCGGTGGATGCCGCCGCTGAATTCGACGCTGCGCTGCCCAGCGCGCAAGCCCAGACGCCGCCCGCTACGGGAGGCACGCAATGAGTCCTTCGATGTTGCTTTCGCAGTTGCTTCCGGACGTGGCCCTGGCGGGCCATGATCCCGTTCTGACCGGCCTGGTGCTGGACAGCCGCGCCGTGCGCCCCGGCAATGCCTTCGTCGCCATCGCCGGTTTCGGCGCGCATGGCCTGGGCTTTGTCGAGCAGGCCCGCGCGGCGGGCGCCGGCGCCATCCTGTTCGAACCGCCGGCCCCTGCCGAGTTGCCGGCCCCGGCCGATGCGATCGCGGTGCCGGGCCTGCGTGCGCGCATGGGGGCGATGGCCGACCAGTTCCATGGCGCACCGTCGCGGGCGATGGCGATGGTGGGCGTGACCGGCACCAACGGCAAGACCTCCACCGTGCAGCTGCTGGCCCAGGCCTGGCACCTGCTCGGCACGCCCAGTGGCAGTATCGGCACGCTGGGCGCCGGACTTTATGGTGCGGTTGAACCGACCGGTTTCACTACGCCGCTGGTGCTGCAGATGCACGCGCTGCTGGCGCAGCTGCGCGACGCCGGTGCGCGCGCGGTGGCGATGGAAGTCAGCTCGCACGCGCTGGACCAGGGCCGCGTCGATGCCGTGCATTACGACGTGGCGGTGTTCACCAACCTCACCCGCGATCATCTGGATTACCACGGCGACATGGCCAGCTACGGCGCGGCCAAGGCGCGGCTGTTCCATCGTCCGGGCCTGAAGGCTGCGGTGATCAATCTTGACGACGCCTTCGGCCGCCAGCTGTTTGCCGGCCTGCCGGCGGGCGTGCAGCCGATCGGACTGAGCTCGCGTGGTGCCAGCGATGCCAGCGTGCGCGCTGAAGCGCTGCAGCTGGATGGCCGAGGCATTGCGTTCGAACTGGTCATCGACGGCCAACGTGCCGTGGTGCAGTCGCCGCTGCTGGGCCGCTTCAACGTGGACAACCTGCTGGCCGTGGCCGGTACCCTGCATGCACAGGGCCAGCCGCTGCCACGCATCGCTGAAGTGCTGTCGGCGCTGCAGCCGATCCGCGGCCGCATGAACCGCCTCGGCGGCGAAGACGGCCTGCCGACCGTGGTGGTCGATTACGCACATACCCCGGACGCGCTGGAACAGGCATTGGACAGCCTGCACGGCCACCTGCACGGCGCGCTGTTCTGCGTGTTCGGCTGCGGTGGCGAGCGCGATACCGGCAAGCGTCCTCAGATGGCCGCGATCGCCGAGCGCCTGGCCAACCAGGTCATCGTCACCGACGACAACCCGCGTGGCGAGGATGGCGACGTGATCGTGGCCGACATCCTGGCGGGCTTCCAGAATGCCGATGCCGTGACCGTGCAGCGCAGCCGCGCGCGTGCGATCGGCCTGGCGGTGAAGCGCGCCGGTGCCGGCGACATCATCCTGATTGCCGGCAAGGGCCACGAGCCATACCAGGAAGTAAATGGCGTACGCCATGACTTCGACGACACCGAAGTGGCCGCCGCTGCGTTGGCTGCCAAGGCCGGTGTTCTGAGCTCGCAGGCCGGGGAGGGCATCGCATGAAGCGCACCCTGCTTTCGCTGATCGCACACTGGGCCGGCGGCGAGATCCACGGCGACGACGTGGCCATCGATGCGGTCAGCCATGACACCCGCAGCCTCGGTCCGGGCAGCCTGTATGTGGCGCTGCGCGGCGAGCGTTTTGACGGCCATGATTTCGCCGCCGACGCACAGGCGCGCGGTGCCAGTGCGCTGCTGGTCGAGCGCCTGCTGCCGATCGAGCTGCCGCAGGTGCTGGTGGCTGACAGTGAACTGGCGCTGGCGAAGATCGCCACCGGCATGCAGCGTGACCGCGGCACCGAGGTGTTCGCGATCACCGGCAGCAACGGCAAGACCAGCGTGAAGAGCCTGCTGCTGTCGATCCTGCAGCAGGTGGCACAGCACGCGCACAAGGTGGTCTACGCCAACCCGGGCAACCGCAACAACGAGATCGGCCTGCCGCTGGCGGTGATCGATGCGCCGGAAGATGCCGACTACGCCGTCTACGAGATGGGCGCTGGCAAGCCGGGTGACATCGCCTACCTGACCGATATCGCCCGCCCGCGCTATGCGCTGGTCAACAACATCGCCCCGGCCCATCTGGAACGCATGGGCAGCCTGCTCGGCGTGGCAGTGACCAAGGGCGCGATCTATGCCGCATTGCCGGCCGATGGTGTGGCGGTGATCAACGCCGACGATGCCTACGGCCGCTGGTTCGAACAGCATTTCGTCGGCACTCCGCCGCGCTGCCGCGTGCTGCGCTATGGCCTGGAACATACCGCCGACGTGACGGCGCGCGACATCCGCGCCGGTGCGCAGGGCAACCAGTTCACCCTGGTTTCGCCGGCCGGCGAAGCGCGCGTGGTGCTCGGCCTGCCGGGTCGCCACAACGTCAGCAATGCACTGGCCGCGGCCAGCCTGGCGCTGGCCGCCGGTGTCGATCTCGCGCTGATTGCCGCCGGTCTGGCCGAGGCACAGCCGGTGCCGGGTCGGCAGATCGCCCATCAGCTGCGCAACGGCGCGGTGCTGGTGGATGACAGCTACAACGCCAATCCCGGCTCGCTGGCTGCGGCCATCGATGCCCTGGCCGCAGCCCCGGAAGAGGGCTGGCTGGTGCTGGGCGACATGCGCGAGCTGGGGCCGGACGCTGAAGCGCTGCACGCGCAGGCGGGGCTCCGCGCGCGCGCTGCTGGGCTCAAGCGCCTGTATGCGCTGGGCCCGCTCAGCGCTGCTGCCGCCACCGCCTTCGGCGAAGGCGGCCGTCATTTCGCCACCCATGACGCGCTGTCGCAGGCGCTGAAGGACGAGCTGCACGCCGGCGTGCGCTGCCTGGTCAAGGGTTCCCGTGGCAGCGCCATGGACACGATTGTCAAAGCGCTGCTGGCGCAAGGAGAGGAATCCCCGCATGTTGTATGAACTGGCTCGATGGTTGCAGCAGTTGGAGAGCCTGTTCGGGCTGTTCAACTACCAGACGTTCCGCGCCATCCTTGCCGCGCTGACGGCCCTGTTCCTGTCGCTGTGGCTCGGCCCGGCGATGATCCGCAAGCTTGCCCAGTTCAAGGGCGGCCAGCCGATCCGCAAGGACGGTCCGCAGACCCATTTCTCCAAGGCCGGCACACCGACCATGGGCGGTTCGCTGATCCTGCTCACCATCACACTGTCGGTGCTGATGTGGGCTGACCTGCGCAACCGCTACGTGTGGCTGGTGCTGGCGGTGATGCTGTGCTTCGGCGCCATCGGCTGGTATGACGACTGGATCAAGATCGTCCGCCGCGACCCGAACGGCCTGAAGTCGCGCTGGAAGTACCTGCTGCAGTCGATCTTCGGCCTGGCCGCGGGCCTGTTCCTGTTCTACACGGCCGACGTGCCGGCGGCGCTGACCTTCTACATCCCGATGTTCAAGTCGATCGCGCTGCCGCTGGCCGGCATCGGCTTCGTGGCCATCGCCTACTTCTGGATCGTCGGTTTCTCCAACGCGGTGAACCTGACCGACGGCCTGGATGGCCTGGCGATCATGCCGACCGTGCTGGTGGCCTGCGCGCTGGGTGTGTTCGCCTACGCCTCGGGCAACGTGGTGTTCGCCAACTACCTGCAGATCCCGCAGATCCCGGGCGCCGGCGAGCTGGTCATCATCTGCGCGGCCATCGCCGGTGCGGGCCTCGGCTTCCTGTGGTTCAACACCTATCCGGCCATGGTGTTCATGGGCGACATCGGTGCACTGGCGCTGGGTGCGGTGCTGGGCACGATCGCGGTGATCACCCGCCAGGAACTGGTGCTGGTGATCATGGGCGGCGTGTTCGTCATCGAAACGCTGTCGGTGATGATCCAGGTCGCCTCGTTCAAGCTGACCGGCAAGCGCGTGTTCCGCATGGCGCCGATCCATCACCACTTCGAACTGAAGGGCTGGCCGGAGCCGCGCGTGATCGTGCGCTTCTGGATCATCTCCGTCGTGCTCGTGCTGATCGGCCTGGCCACGTTGAAGGTGCGCTGAGATGAACGACCTGTCCCGCCAGGCAACACGCCTTGAAGCCATCGAAGGCAGCTACGACAAGTGGCTGCTGGGCGCGATCATCGCGCTCACGGGCATTGGCGTGGTGATGGTGGCGTCCAGTTCGATCGCGCTGATGAGCAGCCCGTTCTACTACCTCAACCGCCACCTGATCTTCCTGGCGGTGGGCATCGTGCTGGCGGTCGTTGCCGCCCGCACTGAACTGAAGTCCATCGAGCAGTACAACCAGATGCTGCTGCTGGGCTGCTTCGTGCTGCTGCTGGCGGTGTTCGCACCGGGCCTGGGCAGCACGGTCAACGGCGCACGCCGCTGGATCAACCTGGGCATCTCCAAGTTCCAGACGGTGGAAGCGGTGAAGGTGCTCTACATCGTCTGGCTGTCCAGCTATCTGGTGCGCTTCCGCGACGAGGTCAACGCGACCTGGCCGGCGATGCTCAAGCCGTTGGGCGTGGCCGGTGCGCTGGTGCTGTTGCTGCTGCTGCAGCCGGACTTCGGTTCGTCCACCCTGCTGCTGGCGATCACCGCCGGCATGCTGGTGCTGGGCGGTGTGAACATGCCGCGCATGTCGATGCCGGTGATCATCGGCCTGGTCGGCATGAGCGCGCTGGCGATCATCGAGCCGTACCGCATGCGCCGCATCACCTCCTTCCTGGACCCGTGGGCCGACCAGCAGGGCGACGGCTACCAGCTGTCCAACGCGCTGATGGCGGTGGGCCGTGGCGAGTGGACCGGCGTCGGCCTGGGCAACTCGGTGCAGAAGCTGTACTACCTGCCTGAAGCGCACACCGACTTCATCTTCTCGGTCACCGCCGAGGAATTCGGCTTCCTGGGCACCTGCGTGATCGTGGCCCTGTACGCGCTGCTGGTCGGTCGTACCTTCTGGCTGGGCATGCGCTGCGTGGAAATGAAGCGCCACTTCTCCGGCTATATCGCCTTCGGCATCGGCCTGTGGATCAGCATGCAGACCTTCGTCTCGATCGGCGTGAACCTGGGCATCCTGCCGACCAAGGGCCTGACCCTGCCGCTGATCTCCTCCGGCGGTTCGTCGGTGCTGATGACCTGCGTGGCGATGGGCCTGCTGCTGCGCGTGTCCTATGAGCTCAAGCGCGCCGAGCGCCGCCAGGCCGTGCGCATCGGCGGCGCCGAAGACGCCGCTGCCGAGCCGATGGACCGGCCCGCCGCGCCGGTGGCCGCCAGCGTGCCGATGAGCGCCGAGCCGGTGGCTGCCGCTGCGCCGAACGCTGCGCGTGGCACCAGCCGCCTGCAGTCGCGCATCGAACCGACCTTCGGGAGGCTGTCATGAGCAGTGCTTCCAACGCCCGCCCGGTGATGATCCTGGCCGGTGGCACCGGCGGTCACATCTTCCCCGGCCTGGCCGTGGCCCGGGTGCTGCGCCAGCGCGGCGTGCCGGTCACCTGGATGGGCGCCGACGGTGCGATGGAAACGCGCCTGGTGCCGCAGCACGACATTCCAGTCGACACGCTGGCCATCACCGGCCTGCGCGGCAAGGGCAAGCTGGCCCTGCTGGGCGCGCCGTGGCGGCTGATGCGCGCGCTGCGCGCGGCCGGCATGATCATCCGCAAGCGCCAGCCGCGTGCGGTGGTCGCCTTCGGTGGCTTTGCCTCTGGCCCCGGTGGCATGGCCACCCGCCTGCACGGCCTGCCGCTGCTGGTGCACGAACAGAATCGCGCGCCCGGCATGACCAACCGCATCCTGTCGCGCTATGCGCGCCGGCTGCTGACCGGTTTCCCGGGTACCTTCGCCAAGGGCGAGGAGTTTGTCGGTAACCCGGTACGTGCGGAGATCGCCGCCATCGCACCGCCGGAACAGCGCTTCGCCGACCGCCATGGCCCGCTGCGCGTGCTGGTGGTCGGTGGCAGCCAGGGCGCGCGTGCGCTCAACACCGGCGTGCCGCAGGCGATTGCTGCGCTGGGCACGAGCGTGCCGGTGCAGGTGCGCCACCAGAGTGGCGAGAAGATGCATGCCGAAGCGGTCGAGGCGTATGCCAAGGCCGGCGTGCAGGCTGAAATCACCCCGTTCATCGCCGACATGGCCGAAGCCTTCGCCTGGGCCGACCTGGTCGTGTGCCGTTCCGGTGCGTCCACGCTGGCCGAGCTGTGCGCGGTCGGTGTCGGCAGCGTGCTGGTGCCTTTCCCCGCTGCCGTCGACGATCACCAGACCCGCAATGCGGAGTACCTGGTCGAGCGCGGCGCGGCGGTGTTGCTGAAGCAGGACGGAACGCTGGCCGACGGCATTGCCGCACTGCTGCGCGATCTGTCCGAAAATCCCGCCCGCCGCATGCAGATGGCGCAAGCCGCGCGTGCCCTGGCCAAGGTCGATGCCGCCGAGCGCATCGCCGATATCATTCTTGAGGAAGCTGTATGAAGAAGGCATGCCACCGCGCCTGCCCTGCGCGAGGCCGCGCATGATCCGTCGCCTGCACGACACCAACGACCTGGTGCGCGCATTCCCGCGCGTGCATTTCGTCGGCATCGGCGGCACCGGCATGAGCGGTATCGCCGAAGTGATGCTGACGCTGGGCTATGAAGTGTCCGGTTCGGACAACGCCGACAACGTGGCGACCCGCCGCCTGGCCAGCCTGGGTGCGCGCATCATGCGCGGCCACTCCGCGGCCAACGTGCTGGGCACCGACTGCGTGGTGGTCTCCAGCGCCATCCGCGAAGACAACCCGGAACTGATGGAAGCGCGCAGCCAGCGCATTCCGATCATGCCGCGCGCAGCGATGCTGGCCGAGCTGATGCGCTTCCGCCGCGGCATCGCCGTGGCCGGCACCCATGGCAAGACCACCACCACCAGCCTCACCGCTGCGGTGCTGAGCGAAGGTGGCCTGGACCCGACGTTCGTGATCGGTGGCCAGCTGCTGGCCGCCGGTGCCAACGCCAAGCTGGGCAGTGGGCAGTGGTTGGTGGCCGAGGCCGACGAAAGCGATGGCAGCTTCCTGCGCCTGAACCCGCTGATGTCGATCATCACCAACATCGATGCCGATCATCTGGAGAACTACGGCAACGACTTCGCCCGCGTGCAGGCGGCGTTCGCCGAGTTCCTGCAGCGCCTGCCGTTCTACGGCCTGGCGGTGCTGTGCATCGACGACCCGGAAGTGGCTGCACTGGCCGCCAAGACCCCGCGCCACGTGATGAGCTACGGCATGAGCCCGCAGGCCGACGTGCGTGCCGAGAACGTGGTGCAGGAAGGCTCGCGCATGCGCTTCACCCTGCGCCTGCCGCAGGGCACCAGCCAGGAAGTGGTGCTGGCGCTGCCCGGCAAGCATAACGTGCTGAACGCGCTGGCCGCCGCTGCAGTGGGCTGGCAGCTGGGCGTGGCCCCGGATGCCATCGCACGCGCGCTGGAAGCCTTTGCCGGTGTCGGCCGTCGCTTCAACGACCTGGGCGAGGTGACCACCGCCAGCGGTGCCAAGGTCCGCATCATCGACGACTACGGTCATCACCCGAGCGAGCTGGAAGCCGTGTTCGCTGCCGCCCGCGGTGGCTGGGCCGACAAGCGCCTGGTGGTGGCCTTCCAGCCGCACCGCTACAGCCGTACCCGCGACCAGTTCGACAAGTTCGCCGCGGTGCTGTCCAGCGTCGACGCGCTGGTGCTGAGCGAGGTCTACCCGGCCGGTGAAGAGCCGATTGCCGGTGCCGACTCGCACGCGCTGGCCCGTGCCATCCGTGCGCGCGGCCGCAGCGAGCCGGTGGTGGTGGGCAAGGCCGCCGAACTGGCCAGCGTGCTGCCGGACGTACTGCAGGACGGTGACCTGCTGCTGATGATGGGGGCGGGCGACATCGGCGCCGTGGCCACCCACATCGCGGTGGAAGGCTTCAAGGGGGAGGGCGAGGCGTGAGCACGCTGACCTTCCCGCCGCTGCACGTGACCGACCCGGCTCGCTTCGGCCGCGTCGCCGTGCTGCTCGGTGGCACCTCCAGCGAACGCGAGGTATCGCTGGATTCCGGCCGCAACGTGCTCGAAGCCCTGCAGTCACGCGGCGTCGATGCGTTTGCCGTGGACGGCATCCCTGCGCTGGCCAAGGCGCTGGCCGCCGGTGGCATCGATCGCGTGTTCAACATCCTGCATGGTCACAACGGTGGTGGTGAGGACGGCATCGTGCAGGGCCTGATGGACGCCTTCGGCGTGCCGTACACCGGCTCGGACGTGTTGGGTTCGGCGCTGAGCATGGACAAGATCCGCACCAAGCAGGTGTGGCTGTCGCTGGGCCTGCCGACCCCGCAGTACCGCAAGGTCACTGCCGAGGACGTGCACGCCAATGCCGCCGAACTGGGCCTGCCGGTGGTGGTGAAGCCGGCCAACGAAGGTTCCAGCGTGGGCATCAGCCGGGTCACCGACGATGCAGGCCTGGATGAGGCCGTGGCGCTGGCCGCGCGCTACGACGGCCAGCTGCTGATGGAGCAGATGGTGGTGGGCGACGAACTGACCGTGGCCATCCTGGGGGATGTCGCACTGCCGTCGATCCGCATCGTGCCCAAGGGCCAGTGGTACGACTACAACGCCAAGTACATCGCCGAAGACACCCAGTATCTGTGCCCGGGCCTGGACGGTGACGACGAAGAAGAAATCCGGCGCATCGCGCTGGCTGCATTCCGTGCCGCCGGTTGCCGTGGCTGGGGCCGCGTGGACGTGATGCGCGATCGCAGCAGCGGCCGCTTCTTCCTGCTGGAAGTGAACACCGCGCCGGGCATGACCAGCCATTCGCTGGTGCCCAAGGCCGCGGGCCAGGCCGGCATCAGCTTCGAAGAGCTGGTGTGGCGCGTGCTGGAACAGACCCTGGAGGCCTCGCACGCATGAACGCGGTGCTGCGCATCTTCGTCTGGCTGTTGGCGCTGTCGGTGGTTGCACTGCCGGTGGTGGCCGTGGTCAATGGCTGGGTCGGCGCCGAGCGCTGGCCGCTGGCGAAGCTGCGCGTGCATGGTGAGTTCAAGCGGGTGCCGGCCGAACAGCTGCAGCAGGTGCTGCTGCCGTACGCGCGCGCCGGCTTCTTCGCGGTCAAGCTGCAGGACGCGCAGGATGCGCTGGAACAGCTGCCGTGGGTGGAAAGCGCGCAGGTGCGCAAGCAGTGGCCGGACGTGCTGGAAGTGACCCTGGTCGAGCACAAGCCGTTCGCGCGCTGGGGCAGCGACCGCCTGGTTTCCGAGCAGGGCAAGTTGTTCCCCACGCCGAAGAAGCTGGCCGACCTGGCGCTGCCCGAACTGGATGGCCCCGACAGCCAGACAGAAGAAGTGATGAAGCTGTACAGCGACTCGCGTGCATTGTTCGCACCGGCCGGCGTCGACGTGCGCCGGGTGACGATGGATGCACGCGGCAGTTGGTCGCTGGTGCTGAGCAACGGCACCGAAGTGGTGGTGGGCCGCGACGACGCGCGCTCGCGCATGCAGCGCTTCGTCAAGGTGCTGCCGCAGCTGAACCGTCAGGACGCGCCGATCGAGCGCGCCGACCTCCGTTACACCAATGGTTTCACGCTGAGCTGGGGTACCCCGGCCACGCCGGCGAAAACGCCGGCGACCCCAGCCAGCAGGACGCAGGAAAGGACATGAATCGCAAGGGTGACAAATCGCTGATCGTTGGCCTGGACATCGGCACCTCCAAGGTGGTGGCGCTGGTGGGCGAGTATTCGCCGGGTAACCCGATCGAAGTGATCGGCATTGGCTCGCACGAGTCGCGCGGTTTGAAGCGCGGCGTGGTGGTGGACATCGAATCGACCGTGCAGTCGATCCAGCGCGCGGTGGAAGAAGCCGAGCTGATGGCCGGCTGCGAGATCCGCTCGGTGTACGCCTCGATCTCCGGCAACCACGTGCAGTGCAAGAATTCGCCGGGCATCGTGCCGATCCGCGACGGGGAAGTGACCTGGGGCGACCTGGATCGCGTGCTCGATGCGGCCAAGGCGGTGGCGATTCCGGCCGACCAGAAGATCCTGCACGCGATCCCGCGCGAGTACGTGCTGGACGACTCGCAGGAAGGCATCCGCAACCCGGTCGGCATGACCGGCGTGCGCCTGGAGGTGCACGCGCACCTGGTGGTGTGCGCGCAGTCGGCCGCGGCCAACATCAGCAAGTGCGTGCAGCGCTGCGGCCTGCAGGTGGATGACCTGGTGCTGTCCTCGCTGGCCTCCAGCGTGGCGGTGCTGACTGCTGACGAGCGCGAGCTGGGCGTGGTGCTGGTCGACATGGGCGCCGGCACCACCGACATCGCGGTGTTCGTGCAGGGCGCGATCTGCCACACCGCCTCGCTGCCGATCGCCGGCGACCACGTCACCAACGACATCGCGCACATGCTGCGCACGCCGACCCCGGAAGCCGAGCAGATCAAGGTGCGTTACGCCTGCGCCCTGGCCCAGCTGGCCACCGCCGAGGAGAGCATCCAGGTGCCGTCGGTGGGTGACCGCCCGCCGCGTCGCATGCCGCGCCACTCGCTGGCGCAGGCGGTGCAGGGTCGCTACGAGGAAATCTTCGAGATGGTGCAGGCCGAACTGCGCCGCTCCGGCTTCGAGGAACTGGTGCGCGCCGGCATGGTGCTGACCGGTGGCGCTTCGAAGATGGAAGGCGTGGTCGAGCTGGCCGAGGAAATGCTGCAGATGCCGGTGCGCGTGGGCATTCCGCAGCACGTCACCGGCCTCGGCGAAGTAGTCGGCAACCCGGTGCATGCCACCGGCGTGGGCCTGCTGCTGATGGGCAGCCAGATCGAGCATCCGCGCCGGCCGTCGCTGCCGACCGGGCGCGCTGGAAGCATGTTCAAGAAACTCAAGACCTGGTTCCGCGGCGAGTTCTGACGCGGAATCCGCAAACCTGGGCATCGCCCAGGCGCAACACCCGCAGTACCCGTATCACAGGGCAATACCGGCAACACACAACCCACACAGCCGCAACGTTGGCATGCAGCAGGACGGCAGGACGCCCGAATGCCCATGCCAGCCAAAGCGGATACAACGAGGACACGGACATGGCGCATTTTGAACTGATCGAAAAGATGGCACCCAATGCGGTGATCAAGGTGGTTGGCGTGGGCGGCGGCGGCGGCAATGCCGTGGCGCACATGGTCAACTCGGCGGTGGATGGCGTGGAATTCATCACCGCCAACACCGACTCGCAGGCCATCAAGAATTGTGGTGCCAAGCTGCAGCTGCAGCTGGGTACCAACGTGACCAAGGGCCTGGGCGCAGGCGCGAATCCGGAAGTCGGCCGCCAGGCCGCGCTGGAAGACCGTGAGCGCATCATGGACGCGCTGCAGGGCGCGGACATGGTCTTCATCACCGCCGGCATGGGCGGTGGCACCGGCACCGGCGCGGCACCGGTGGTGGCACAGCTGGCCAAGGAAATGGGCATCCTGACCGTGGCCGTGGTCACCAAGCCGTTCCCGTTCGAAGGCCGTCGCCGCATGCAGGTGGCGCTGAAGGGCATCGAGGAACTGAGCCAGCACTGCGACTCGCTGATCACCATCCCGAACGAGAAGCTGATCACCGTGCTGGGCCGCAACGCGACCATGATCCAGGCCTTCCGTGCCGCCAACGACGTGCTGCAGGGCGCCGTGCAGGGCATTGCCGACCTGATCGTGCGTCCGGGCCTGATCAACGTCGACTTCGCCGACGTGCGCACCGTGATGTCCGAAATGGGCCTGGCGATGATGGGTACCGGCACCGCCCGTGGCGATGACCGCGCCCAGGCCGCTGCCGAAGCCGCGATCCAGAACCCGCTGCTGGACGATGTGAACCTGGCCGGTGCCAACGGCATCCTGGTCAACATCACCGCCGGCGCCGACTTCACCATGGCCGAGTTCGACGAGATCGGCCGCACCATCGATGGCTTCGCTTCCGAAGACGCCACCGTGGTGGTCGGTACCGTGCTGGATCCGGACATGCAGGACGAAGTGCGCGTGACCGTGGTCGCTACCGGCCTGAACCGCGTGTCGGCCAGCAAGACCCAGCGTCCGGGCGAGCGTGCGCCGATCAAGCTGGTCCGCAATGCCACCACCGGCCAGCCGGAATTCGGTGACTTCGACAACGGCGGCGACGCTGTGTCCAAGGCCGTCGGTGGCATGGGCCTGGGCCTGCGTCGTGCCAGCAGCGATACCGCGGCGGCTTCGGCCCCGTCGGCCCCGGCGGCTTCGGCCCCGGCTGCGGCGGAACTGCCGAACGACTACCTGGACATCCCGGCGTTCCTGCGCCGCCAGGCGGACTGAGCGGGGCGGCCCGGGGTTGTCCTCCCCGGGTTGCGCCACCATGTCCTGAAAATGCGGGCGCCGGGCCAGGATGGGCCCGGCCGCCCTGCTTCATGTGCGTCCCATTGGCGCGCCGGTGCGTCCTGCCTGCTTTCAGCCGGGGTAGGGGACCTTGCGTGTTAATCTAATGTGTCACTTCCGGTCCATCCCCCATGATCCAGCAACGCACCCTCAAGAACACGATCCGCGCCACCGGCGTTGGCCTGCACAGCGGTGACAAGGTCTACATGACCCTGCGCCCGGCACCGGTCAACCATGGCATCGTGTTCCGCCGCGTGGACCTGGACCCGGTGGTGGAAGTGCCGGCCAAGGCCGAGCTGGTCACCGAAGTGACCCTGTGCACCGGCCTGACCTGCAACGACGCCAAGATCCAGACCGTCGAACACCTGATGTCGGCGCTGGCCGGCCTGGGTGTGGACAACATCATCGTCGAACTGTCCTCGGCCGAGCTGCCGATCATGGACGGTTCGGCCGGCCCCTTCGTGTTCCTGCTGCAGTCGGCGGGCATCGTGGAACAGGATGCGCCCAAGCGCTTCATCCGCGTGCTGAAGACCGTGGAAGTGACCGAGGGCGACAAGGTGGCCCGCTTCAGCCCGTACGAGGGCTACAAGCTGGGCTTCACCATCCAGTTCGACCACCCGATGATCCCGGCCAAGCAGTCGCGCCAGGAAATCGAGTTCTCGACGCTGGCCTACACCAAGGAAATCTCCCGCGCGCGCACCTTCGGCTTCATGCGCGACCTGGAATACATGCGCGAGCGCAACCTGGGCCTGGGCGGTTCGATGGACAACGCCATCGTGCTGGACGAGTTCCGCGTGCTCAACGAAGACGGCCTGCGCTACGCCGACGAATTCGTGCGCCACAAGATCCTCGACGCGATCGGCGACCTTTATCTGGCCGGTGGCCAAGTGCTGGGTGCCTACGAGGGCTTCAAGTCGGGTCACGCGCTCAACAACAAGCTGGTGCGCGCGCTGATGGCCGATGCCACCGCCTGGGAATGGGTCAGCTTCGACTCGCCGGCCACGCCGGATCCGGTCGAATATGCCACTCCGGCCTATGCCTGATTCCTGCAGGTTGTTGAATTGAAAGACAAAAACGCCGCCTTCCAGGGCGGCGTTGTCGTTTCAGGCATCTTCGTCGCATTCAGCATGCTTGACGCGCATCAAGGCCGGTTCGAGGTCACGGTTTTGTGAACCTGTTGGATCGGAAGCCTGAATTTAACGTAGTTTTAACAACAATCTAACGACAGGCCCCCGGATGGCAGCTAGGATGCGACCCGGCCCCCGAAATGTTTCACGCCGTGGTGACACGTGCGACGGGGAGCGGAGCCGGATGCTCCGTTGTCGTCAGGACCGCTTCTTCGGCTTCGAAGGAACGTCCTGCAGGCAAGCCAAGGCGTCGCGTAGCCCTTTGTGCGTGGCGGCTGAAACTGCGTGGGGTCCATTCCGGTTGTCGAGCGCTGGGGAGCGCGTGGGAGTGGGAGACGCAGTCTTGATGGTCACCTTGGTGGCCTTCAGCCCGATGGAACGGGCCGCGTCGAGCAACTGGGCTTCGGCAAGCCGCAACTTGGCATGCCAGACCGGGGACTCGACGAGAAAAACGAGGTGTTCCCCGTCCACATTGGCCAGCCGGCAACGGCTGCGCAGAGGTGGCGGCAACTGGGGGCGCAACTGACGGTCCAGCGCGTCGAGCCACAAGGCACGCCGCAGCGGGTTCCCGCTTTTGTCCGCCATCACCGCATCCAGCGCCGGCTTCGGCACTGACGCGGGGCGAACGCTGGATTTCGGCTCAGACATGAAAACTCACTGATGGCATTCAAAAAGATCGTAATCAAAACGCGTGAAGGACAGGCCAAATCGTCGCCCATCGCGCGTTTGCGGTTCTATTTCGAGGACCGCCCCCGCGCCCTGCTGGGCAGCGTGCTCGGGGTAGGCTGCATTATCGGCCTTGCCGGTGGCATTGGCGCCAGCGCGCTGAATGACTCCCGCCTGCAGGCCAAGGTCGAGCGCCAGGATGCGGAGCTGGCCAAGGTCAAGCGCGATGCGCAGACCCAGGTCAACGCGCTGGCGGCCCGCCTCGGCGAGCTGCAGGCCCAGGCCACACGCCTCAACGCCCTCGGCGAACGGCTGACCCAGATGGGCAAGCTGGAAGACGGCGAGTTCGACTTCAACGAGAGCCCCGGCCTCGGTGACGGTGACGCCGGCGGCCCGACCAGCGACATCCCGGTCAAGGACGTCAACGCCGACTTACAGGTGCTGGAGCAGCGCTTCGCTGCTTCAGGCCGCCAGTTGTCGGTGATGGAATCGCTGATGTTCGACCACCAGCTGCAGCAGAACGCCGTGCCCTCGCGCATGCCGATCCGCAACAGCTATGTGACCTCCGGTTTCGGCACCCGTGCCGACCCGTTCGGCCGCGGTGCCGCCACCCACAAGGGCATGGACTTCCACGCCAAGGTCGGTGACCCGGTGATGGCCGTGGCCGAAGGCGTGGTCAGCTTCTCCGGCGTCAAGGGCGGCTACGGCAACGTGGTCGACGTCGACCACGGTAACGGCTACGTCACCCGCTACGCGCACAATTCGCGCCTGGTGGTGAAGGTTGGCGACCTGGTCCGTGCCGGGCAGGAAGTGGCCAAGGCCGGTTCCACCGGTCGTTCGACCGGCGCCCACGTGCACTTCGAGGTGTGGGAGAACGGCAACGTGGTCAACCCGCGCAAGTTCCTTGGCGACGGCGGCAATACGCCGGTCGGCCGCATCAGCCGCGGTTGAACCCAACGCCGGGCATGGCCCGGCGCTACCGGCACGCCGTCGGATCCCGGCGGTAGCGCGGGGCCATGCCCCGCGAGCGCAAAGCGCGGCCGCCAGGACCCCGGTCCCGGCCGCCTGGACGACCGCAAAGGGTTGAAACCCCTCACGGCCGTCCCAAGCTACAATGGGTGTTGCCATCGACAGGGCGCCAGGCGCCCTGTTTCGTTTGCGGCGGACGGATCCCAAGGGGGAGGCCGGGCGTCGTGTCCATCCAACCCGGTTCCTTCAATGATCAACAGCCTGCTTACCCGCGTATTTGGCAGTCGTAACGAACGACAGCTGCGCCAGCTCAACCGCATCGTCGCCAAGATCAATGCGCTGGAACCGGAGATCGAGAAGCTTTCCGACGAGCAGCTTCAGGCCAAGACGCCGGAGTTCAAGCAGCGCATCGCCGATGGTGAAGCCCTGGACAAGGTGCTGCCGGAAGCGTTCGCGGTCTGCCGCGAGGCCGGTCGCCGCGTGCTGGGCATGCGCCACTACGACGTGCAGCTGATCGGCGGCATGGTGCTTCACCTGGGCAAGATCGCAGAAATGCGCACCGGTGAAGGCAAGACCCTGGTGGCGACCCTGCCGGTGTACCTCAACGCGCTGGAAGGCAAGGGCGTGCACGTGGTCACCGTGAACGACTACCTGGCGCGCCGTGACGCCGCGCAGATGGGCAAGCTGTACAACTGGCTGGGCCTGAGCGTGGGCGTGGTCTACCCGGGCATGCCGCACAGCGACAAGCGCGAAGCCTACGCCTCGGACATCACCTACGGCACCAACAACGAATTCGGTTTCGACTACCTGCGCGACAACATGGCGCTGTCCAAGGCCGACCGCTACCAGCGCGGCCTGCACTACGCCATCGTCGACGAAGTCGACTCCATCCTGATCGACGAAGCGCGTACCCCGCTGATCATCTCCGGCCCGGCCGATGATTCCCCGGAGCTGTACATCCGCGTCAACCGCGTCGTGCCGAACCTGGTCAAGCAGGAAGTGGAAGACGGCGAAGGCGACTTCTGGGTCGACGAGAAGGGCAAGCAGGTGCACCTGTCCGAAGCGGGCATGGAGCACGCCGAGCAGCTGCTGGTCGAGGCCGGCATCCTCGACGGCGAGACCGAAGGCCTGTACGCGCCGCAGAACCTGACCGTGGTCCACCACCTCAACGCCGCACTGCGCGCGCACGCGATCTACCAGCGTGACGTGGACTACATCGTGCGCGATGGCGAAGTGGTCATCGTCGATGAGTTCACCGGCCGCACCCTGTCCGGCCGTCGCTGGTCCGATGGCCTGCACCAGGCGGTGGAAGCGAAGGAAGGCGTGCCGGTCCAGCGCGAGAACCAGACGCTGGCGAGCATCACCTTCCAGAACCTGTTCCGCATGTACAAGAAGCTGTCCGGCATGACCGGTACGGCCGATACCGAAGCCTTCGAGTTCCAGAGCATCTACGGCCTGGAAGTGGTGGTGATTCCGACCAACCGCCCGACCATCCGCAAGGACAGCCCGGATCAGGTGTTCCTCAACCGCAAGGGCAAGTTCAATGCGGTGCTGGCCGACATCGAAGAGTGCGCCAAGCGTGGCCAGCCGGTGCTGGTGGGTACCACCTCGATCGAAACCTCGGAAATGCTGTCCGAGCACCTGCGCAAGGCGGGCGTGAAGCACGAAGTGCTCAACGCCAAGCAGCATGACCGCGAAGCGACCATCGTCGCCAATGCCGGCCGTCCGGCGGCCGTGACCATTGCCACCAACATGGCCGGCCGTGGTACCGACATCGTGCTGGGCGGTTCGCTGGAAGCGGAAATCCACGAGCTGGGCGAAGACGCGACCGACGAGCAGAAGGCCGCGGTCAAGGCCGAATGGCAGAAGCGCCACGAGGCCGTCAAGGCTGCCGGCGGCCTGCACATCGTCGGTACCGAACGCCATGAATCGCGCCGTATCGACAACCAGCTGCGTGGCCGTTCGGGCCGCCAGGGTGACCCGGGTTCGTCCCGCTTCTACCTGTCGCTGGAAGACAACCTGATGCGCATCTTCGCCTCCGACTGGGTGCAGAAGGCCATGCGCATGATGGGCATGAAGGAAGATGACGTCATCGAGGACCGCCTGGTCAGCCGCCAGATCGAGAAGGCGCAGCGCAAGGTCGAGGCCCACAACTTCGACATCCGCAAGAACCTGCTGGACTTCGACGACGTCAACAACGACCAGCGCAAGGTGATCTACGCCCAGCGCGACGAGCTGCTGGACGCCGAGTCGGTGAAGGACAACGTCGACGGCATCCGCGACGACGTGATCTTCGACGTGGTGGCCCGCTTCGTGCCGCCGAACTCGATCGACGAGCAGTGGGACCTGCGTGGCCTGGAAGCGACCCTGGAGTCGGACTTCGGCCTGCAGATGTCGCTGACCGACCTGGTCAAGTCGCACGAAGAGCTGGACGCCGAAGCCATCGCCGCCAAGGTGCAGGAACGCGTCAACCAGCACTTCGCCGAGAAGGAAGCCGGCGTGGGCGAAGAGACCATGCGCGCGCTGGAGAAGCACGTGATGCTGACCGTGCTGGACCAGAGCTGGAAGGAGCACCTGGCCCGCATGGATTACCTGCGCCAGGGCATCTACCTGCGTGGTTACGCGCAGAAGCAGCCGAAGCAGGAGTACAAGAAGGAAGCCTTCGAACTGTTCTCGGACATGCTGGAGAACGTCAAGCGCGAAGTGGTGACCCTGCTGTCGCGCGTGCGCATCCGCAGCGACGAGGAAGTGCAGGCGCTGGAAGCGGCCGAACGCCAGCAGGCCGAAGCCCGCCTGAGCCAGTCGCAGTTCCAGCACCAGGACGTGGGCGGCTACAGCGCCGACGAGGAAGCCGCGCAGGTGCAGGCTGCCCAGCAGGGCAACGCACAGGTGCAGCGCGACGAGCCGAAGATCGGCCGCAACGATCCATGCCCGTGCGGCAGTGGCAAGAAGTACAAGCACTGCCACGGCCAGCTGAGCTGACCCCGAAGAGCCCCGCGAAAGCGGGGCTCTTCTTTTAGGGCGGCTGTTTCGCAGGGCTGATCCGGCCGGATCCGAGATTGCACGGGCCGCCCTGTTCTGGGCATGCTTCCTCCATGCCTTCCCCCACCCGATCGATCCACGTTGTGGCCGCCGTCATCACCGACGCCCGTGGCCGCGTGCTGCTCAACCGCCGTACCGAGAACCGCGACATGGCTGGCCTGTGGGAATTCCCCGGCGGCAAGCGCGAATCCGGCGAGACCTCCGAGCAGGCCCTGGTGCGCGAGCTGCGCGAGGAACTGGGCATCGAGGCCGATGTCGGCGAGTGGCTGATGGACGTGCCGCAGCGCTATCCGGACAAGCACCTGACCCTGGAAGTGCGCCACGTGCGCAGCTGGAAGGGAACCCCCCGCGGCCGTGAAGGGCAGGCGATCACCTGGGTGGCGCCGGACAAGCTGGGCCGCTATTCAATGCCGCCGGCAGACCTGCCGGTGGTGGCCGCCCTGCGCCAGCCCGACAGCTACCTGATCACCCCGGCGCCGGCCGATGATGAGGGCGGCATGCAGCATTGGCACGAACAGCTGCAGCGCGCGGTGGCCGCGGGCCAGCAGCGCATCCAGCTGCGCTTGCCGACGGCGCATCCGCAGCGCCAGGCGATGGTCGAGCAGGCCCTGCGCGCGCATCGTCGCAGCGGCGTGCAGTGGCTGCTCAACCGCGATATCGAGCTGGCACGCGCACTGGGCGTGGGCGTGCATCTGGGCAGCGAACAGCTGCTGGAGCTGTCGCAGCGTCCACTGCCCGAAGGCCAGCTGGTGGCCGCGTCCTGCCATGACCTGCAGCAGCTGCAGGCCGCACAGCAGTTGGGCTGCGACTTCGCCGTGCTGGGTCCGGTGCAGGCCACGGCCAGCCATCCCGATGCCGTGCCGCTGGGCTGGGATGCCTTCGCCGAGCTGCGTGCGCAGGTGTCACTGCCGATCTACGCGCTGGGTGGCATGGGCAGTGGCCACATCAGTGAGGCGCGTCGCCATGGTGGGCAGGGCATCGCCGCCATTCGCGCGCTGTGGCCGGCGTGATGTCAGGGTCGGATCATCGCAACGCGGGGCTCTGACCCTCCCGATCACAACGTGATCCAGAAACACCCGTACTGCCGTCGCAACCCCAGCACCGTCGAAGCGCGCGACACGCTGCCGGGCAAGGTCTGTTCCAGGCGCAGGCCGATCGGATGCCGCGCCACAGAGACCACAGAGTCGGATCCCTGCGCAGCAGGGCTCTGGCCCTCATCCTGCGATTGCGGCAGCGCCTGCGAGGGATACACCGGCACCACGTCCACCAATGGCCGCCGCGCCAACGATTCCAGTTGGCCGAGGATGCGCTGCGCACCCGCATCAGAGACCGCGCCCCACAGGTACAGCGAGGACAGCCGGTTCACATCGTTGCTGAGGATGCCAGTACGCAGCGCATCCACCAGTTCGCTCAGTCGCCGCGGGCAGCGTGCCCCCAGGGTGTCGCGCTGCAGAGTGTTGCCGGCGGGCGCAGGCGGCGGCAGCCGCGACTGCGCACCCAGGCTGTCGCAGGGACGGTCGGTATACACGCTCTGGCCCTGGGCATCGGTACAGCGGTTCAGGCGCGTGGACTGCGCCTGGGCGACGCTCGACAGCACGCACAGCGGCAGCAGCAACAGCAGGAAGGAAAGCCGGATCATTCCTGCAGGGTAGCGCCGATCACGCTGGCGCGCCGTGCGCTCAGCCCTGCAGCAGCTTCAGCACCGAGGTGGTCGGCTTGGCCAGGTTCAGGGTGTAGAAGTGCAGGCCGGGTGCGCCGCCCTCGATCAGGCGCTGGCACAGCCGGGCCACCACTTCAGTGCCGAATGCGCGCACTGACTCCGCATCATCGCCATAGGCCTGCATCTTGCGGCTGATCCAACGCGGAATCTCCGCACCACACTGTTCGGAGAAGCGACGCAGCTGGCTGAAGTTGGCGATCGGCATGATGCCGGGGGTGATCGGTACCTGCACGCCCAACCGCCGCACTTCGTCGACGAAATGGAAGTACGCGTCCGGGTTGAAGAAGTACTGGGTGATCGCCGCATCGGCACCGGCATCGATCTTAGCCTTGAAGTGCTTCAGGTCGGCCAGTGCATCGGAGGCCTGCGGATGCGTTTCTGGGTACGCGCCTACTTCGATATGGAACGCATCGCCGTGCTCGGCGCGGATGAAGTCGATCAGTTCGGCGGCATAGCGCATGTCGCCGGGAAAGCCCATGCCCGACGGCAGGTCGCCGCGCAGCGCGACCAGGCGGCGGCAGCCGATGGCGCGGTACAGCTTGAGCAGCTCGCGGATCTCCTGGCGGGTGCCGCCCACGCACGACAGGTGCGGCGCGGCATCGAAACCGTGGTGCTGGTTGAGATGGCGCACGGTTTCGGAGGTGTAGCTCAGGGTCGAGCCACCGGCGCCGAAGGTACACGACACGTACTCGGGACCGTAGTCCTTCAGCTTGGCCGCGGCGCGGTCCAGCTGGCTGCGCTGTTCGTCGGTCTTGGGCGGATAGAACTCGAAGCTGATGGCAGTCATGGCACGGGCGGTGGCGGCGGGTGCGGGTCAGTATATCGCTTCATCAAGATGGATGTTTGACGGCTGCGTGAGGGCAGGCCATCCGTGGCACGCGACCGTTCGCCCAGGTGTCCGGCCGTTGCTCCGAAATCGTAACCGGGGGCACTGGCCCGGCGGCACGCTGTTCCCATCCCGGCACCACCCACCCGACGAAGGAGCAGACGATGAAGATCTTCCTGGCACTGTGGTACGCAATGAAGGCCTTGGCCCGGCTGGCGATGATCGGCATGGCGATGGCCGTGCTTGGCTCCGGTCCGGCCCATGCGGCGGCCGCCACAGGCACCGGCAAGGTGCAGGTCGAGGTGGTCGGCAAGGGCCGTCCGCTGCTGATGATCCCCGGTCTCAACAGCAGCGCCGAGGTCTGGCGCGAGACCTGCCTGGCGCTGAAGGACGTGCAGTGCCATCTGGTGCAGCTGCCCGGCTTTGCCGGCGCCGCAGCCGCTGATCCGCGCCCGGCCGACTTCCTGCCGGCCATGCGCGGGCAGCTGCTGGCCTACCTGCATGACCGGCACCTGGGCCCGGTGGTGGTGATCGGACACAGCCTGGGTGGCCTGCTGGGCCTGCAGATGGCGCAGGCCGAGCCGGCGGCGGTCAGCGCCCTGGTGGTGGTCGATGCACTGCCGTTCCTGCCAGCCGCGCGTGACCCGAAGGCCACCGCAGACAGCGTGCGGCCGATGGCCGACCAGCTGCGCAAGGGCATGCTCGCTGCCGACGCCGCGCAATGGCAGGCGCATTTGCAGGCGGGCCTTCCGGGCATGACCCGTGATCCGCAGCGCCAGGCCGAGCTGGGCCGCTGGGGCGAAGGCAGTGACCGCCAGACCACCGCCGATGCCATGCATGCGGTGATGACCACCGACCTGCGCGACAGCATCGCCTCGATCAGCGCACCGACGCTGGTGCTGGGCAGCTGGGCCGGTTACCAGCCGATGGGCGGCACCGAGGCCAGCACGCGCGCGGTGTTCCAGGCCCAGTACGCGAAGCTTCAGGGCGTGCAGATCGCGATGAGCGCGCAGGGGTTCCACTTCCTGATGTGGGATGATCCGCGCTGGCTGCAGGAGCAGGTGCAGCGTTTCCTCGCCGCGCACCCCTGACCCTTGTCCTCGCCGAGAGCCCGCATGGACGCCACTACCTCATCCCGCCGCTTCTGGACGCTCAATGCACTGGCATGGGCGGGTTATGCGATGTACGGGCTGTGGGCGGGGATGCGGATCGGCGGCGGCGTGGTGTTCAGCGGCATCGTGTTGATCACCGTCAGCGTGGCCGCCTGCCTGTGGCTGTGCAGTGGCATGCTGCGCGCGGTGGCGCTGCGCCAGCGCTGGTGGGAGGGGAGCCTGGGCAGCCTGGTGTTGAAACTGGCCGCCGGTGTGGTGGCCGGTGCCAGCGTCGCACAGGCGATGACGGCGGCGCTGCTGCTGCCGGCGCTGGCACTGGGCTGGGTGCAGCTGCCCGGTGGCCACGCGGATTACCGATGGTCTTCGCTGCTGGTGTACTGGATGAACACCGCGCTGTTCCTGCTGATGTGGACCGGCCTGTGGGCCGGCCTGCACGGTCTGCGCCGGGCGCGCCACAGTGAACTGGCCCGGCTGCGAGCCGAAGCCGAACGCAGCGCACTGGAGCGCGATGCACTGCGCGCACGGCTCAACCCGCACTTCATGTTCAATGCGCTGAACAACCTGCGCGCGCTGATCCTGGAAGACCCCGAGCGCGCCCGCGACATGGTCACGCGCCTGTCGCGCACGCTGCGCCAGGCGCTGGCGCACAACCGCAGTGAGCAGGTCACGCTGGCCGAAGAACTGGCGGTGGTGGACGACTATCTGGCGATCGAGGCCATCCACTTCGAGCAGCGCCTGCAGGTAGCTCGGCACATCGATGCTGACGCCCTGCAGGCGCAGTTGCCGGCGATGGCGCTGCAGCTGCTGGTGGAGAATGCGATCAAGCACGGCATTGCCAGCCGCCCCGGTGGTGGCGAGGTACAGATCCAGGCCACGCTGGACGGCGATGTATTGCGACTGCAGGTGGACAACCCGCCGGGCAGCGCCGGCGAGCCTGCCCATGGGCATGGCGTCGGCCTGACCTACCTGCATGCGCAGCTCGGCACGCAGGGGCGTTTCACGCTGCAACCGGTCGGCGACCGCATGCAGGCCCTGCTGGAGATTCCACAATGAGTGCCACGCTGCGTGTGTTGATCGTTGATGATGCGCGGCTGGCGCGGCAGGAGCTGCGTACGCTGTTGTCGGCGCTGCCATGGGTGCAGTGCGTGGGTGAGGCCGACGATGTGCCTGCCGCGCGCGAGGCGATCGCCACGCTGGCGCCGGACCTGGTGCTGCTGGACGTGCAGATGCCTTCCGGCAGTGGTTTCGATGTGCTGGACGGCCTGGAGACGGTGCCTGCAGTGGTGTTCGTCACCGCCTACGACACCTACGCCGTGCGCGCGTTCCAGGCCAATGCGCTGGATTATCTGGTGAAGCCTGTCGAGGCGCCACGCTTGCTGGAGGCGCTGGAGCGGGCGCGCCAGCGCGAGGTGGTGGCGGGCGAAACGCGGGAGCCGCGCAGCACACTGGGCGCGCAGGACCAGGTGTTCGTGCGCGAGGGAGAACGCTGCTGGTTCGTGGCGGTCTCCGAGATCCGCCGGCTGGTGGTGGATGGCAATTACACGCGGCTGTGGTTCCGCGACCAGAACGCCTTGCTGACCCGCAGCCTGAGCGCGTTGGAAGCACGCCTGCCGCAGGATCTGTTCTTCCGTGCCAACCGCAATACCCTGGTCAACCTGCGCCGCATCCGTGGCGTAACGCCCAGCATTGCCGATGGTTACGAGCTGACGCTGGATGATGGCAGTGAGGTGGAAGTGTCGCGGCGGCAGGCGCGTGAACTGCGCGAGCGGATGGCGTTGTAGCTGCCGCTACAGCTCGGCACTGACCGGGCTGGTGATGAAGCCCCACAGCAGGCGTGCCATTACGGCGGGTGAGCGTGCCTGCCCGCGCGCATAGGCCAGCAGCGCATCCAGCCGCGGGCGGTCATAGAGGTGGCCGGCCAGCAGTACCGCATGCACGCGACGGGTATTGGCGGTGTCGTGCAGCGGGTTGCCATCAAGCAGCACCAGGTCTGCGGCTTTGCCGACTTCGACGCTGCCATGCGATGCCTGCAACTGCAGATGACGCGCGGCCTGCAGCGTAGCTGCGCGCAGCACGTCGGCCTGGCTCAGGCCGGCTTGCCGCAGCCAGTGCAGTTCGTCGTGGTAGCGCAGGCCGCCCAATCCGGTATCGGTGCCGACCAGCACGGTGACGCCGGCACGATGCGCCGCACCGGTGAGCGCCAGCCCATGATCGAAGTACACCTTCAGCGCAGCTTCGCCGCGCCGGCCAGGGTAGCGATCGGCGGTGGCCGTCAGATCATCACGCCACGCCCAGCGTGAGAGCGGGTCCAGATAGGCCAGGCGCGCATCGTCGACGAAGGCGGGGTCGCGTGCACGTGCATCTTCTTCGCGGGTGACATGGGTCGGCACAAACACGGCACCGCTGGCCTGCATCAGGCCGAATGCTTCGTTGCAGAGCGCGGGCTGGTATCCACTGACCATCCGCTCGGCCAGCGCGGTCGGGTCTTCGCCGTCGAGGGTGCCGCCACGCCAGGCGGCTGCGTTTTCGAAGCAATGCCGCACGAACAGATGGGCGTGTTCGAAGCTGCGCTGCCCCGCCTGCAATGCGCTTTCCAGAGGCACAGCCCTGGGCAGGTGGCCGACCAGCGGGCGACGCAGCTGCTGTGCCTCGGTGGCCAGCCGCTGGTAGGTGTCCGCACGCAGCCGGTTGTAGACCTTCAGTGCATCGATGCCGCGCGCAGTGTAGGTGCGTGCGCGTTCGGCGGCGGCGTCTGGCGAGAGTGATGGATCCTCGAAATAGAAGCTGGCGATCTGCACGAAGCGTGGTGCGACCTGTTGCCCTGCGATGGCCTGTGCAGTCCAGCGGCGCTTGTCAGCCACGCAGGCGATCAGCGGGTCGGTAGCCTGCGGGCAGTCCATCATGTCGCGGGTGCCGGTAATGCCATTGGCCAGCATCAGTGCGAACTGCAGTTGCGGTGACAGCTGCAGTGCATGGGTATGCATGTCCCAGAAGCCGGGCACCAGCCAGCGGCCACCGGCATCGAGCACTGGCAATGTGGTGTCCCGTGGAGCTTTGCCAATGGCAGTGATCGTGCCGTCGCGCACTGTCACTGTGGTGGGGGCGCTGACCTGGCCACGCGCGACGTCCACCACCCGCGCGTTGACGATCACGCGGCTGTTGCCCGGCTCGGGCAACGGCGGTGCCGACAGCGGCCAGAGCAGAGCGGCGGCGAACAGCAATGGCGGCGCCAGCAGGAGGATGGCCAGAACGATCGGCCATCGCCGACGGTGGGCGGAACGGGGCAACGCGCGTGCTGCATCCATGAGCCGGCAATCCTTGCATTGGGTCGTCCGCAGGGTGCTGCAAGCCGGACACGGGCACCAGTGACCATCGGCATCTGGCCCGGCCTGGCTCCGGGGCGGTTACCCTGTGCGGTGGAACTCCTGATCACGCCCTGCCATGTCCATCGTCCTGACCGATTTCGCCCGTCCCCGCCTGTTCCCGCGCGTGCCGCGCGGCAACACCATCCAGGACTGCACTGCCGAGCAGTTCGAGGCACACCTCAATGCGCACGCACCGCTGAAGGTGCTCGACGGCTACGCGCCGTTCTGCAAGTTGTTCGTCTACGAGAACTGGACCAGCACGCGCTGCCTGACGGTGCCGGTCACCGAGGCCAACCGCCATCTGCTGCGCAGCGGCTACGAAGCGCGCAACCGTGAGGAACTGCCGGTACTGGTGCGCTGGTTCGAGGGTGTGGAGTCCCCGCGCGCGAACTACCTGGTGGTGATCCTGTACAGCGCCGGGCAGCTGGCGAGGGAAGGTTCACCGATCGAGGCCGACTGGGGCATCGTCGGCTGCATCTACACCGCCGAACCGGAAGAGGTGCCGATGGCGCCGATCACGATGATGCGCAATGCGCTGGGCGTGGAGGAGGGCGGTTCCGGTGTACCGCTGGACCGGGAGGCCTACCGGCGCTCGGTGGAGTTCTGGGAGAACAACGCCAACTGGCGGCCCTGAGCCCACGCTGTGGCCGGACAGCCGGCATGTGAACAGGGTGACGGCAGTGGAGCGCTACCATGGCGGTGAATCAACGCAGGGAGCACAGGGATGGATGTTCGACGTTGGATGCCGTTTGCATGGGTCGCCGCAGGCCTGTTGGCCGCAAGTGAAAGCTCGGCAGCAAAGTACGATGCAGGCGCTGCCTGTGGGGCCCTGTCCGACGTGACGCAGATCCGCGACGCGGGCGTGGGTTCACTGCAGGCGCAGGCAACCTCGGGGCGTTGCACGTTCCATGTGGAAGCGGATGACGCAGCAGCGCTTTCGCGTCAGCAGTCATTGCTCCAGAGCGTGTCGGCGATTGCCTGTGGTGGGCCAGCCACCACCCGGCCTTCGCAAGGGGCTGCGGGCTTCGACCTGCAGATGCCTGCGCGTTGCCCGCTCTCTTCCAGCACGCCGTTGATTGCCCGGGAAGGAGGCTGGCACCAGCGGCGGCTCTCGTCGGTCCCGGCGTATCCTGCGGCCGCCATGCGCGAAGCCCAGCAGGGCGGTGTCGAGCTGATGCTGCTGCTGGATGCACAGGGCAAGACCCAGGCGATCATCCTGTCCCGGTCCAGTGGGTACCCACTGCTCGATGCGGCGGCGCTCAAGCACGCGCGCGACTGGCGTTATGAGCGTGAAGCGGCGGGCAAGGCGCCAGACATGAGCCTGATACGCGGAACGGTCACGTTCAAGCTCAACTAGGGCATCTGCAGGGCGGGCTCGGCCTTCCACTCCCACCAGCGGTAGTGGTACTCGCGCTCGGTCGCGCTCCATTGCCGCGCGCAGCAGGTGCACGTCAGCCGGTAGCATTCGCCCCAGCCATCCTCCGCTTCGCCCCGTGCACGCAGCTGCACGTGACCTTGTTCCAGCAGCGGCTCGGGGCTGAAGAACACATAGGAAGGGTAGAGCGCACACAGGCAGCCTTCGCGCGCCTGCCAGTAGCGCAGCCGTTGCAGGGCCGCCTTGAGGTGAGCCTGGTTGCTGATCAGCATGCCGCCAAGGGCGACGCCCTGGCAGCTGCGTTCAATCGTATCCACATGCGCGCTCAACGCCTCCAGGGATGCGGGGGTGAACAATCGGGCGACGGTGCGTGCGGCATCGGTGATGCGCGTTGCGTCGCGCGACAACAGGTCCTGCAGCAGCACGTCGGCCTGTGCATCGTCGAGCCGGGGAATCGGCGCTGCAGACCACGGCCAGCGCATCAGCGTGACTTGCCGATGGCAGCGTAGTGGCCGGCGGTGAGGCGCAGCAGGTCAGCCGGCGCCAGTTCCACTTCCAGGCCGCGGCGACCGGCGCTGACATGCAGCGCGGGCAATGCCTGCGCGCTGGCGTCCAGGAAGGTGCGCAGGCGCTTCTTCTGCCCGAGCGGGCTGATGCCACCGACCAGGTAACCCGTCGCGCGCTGTGCGGCGTCGGCGGCGGCCATCTCGCACTTCTTGCAGCCGGCCGCTTCGGCCAATGCCTTCAAGTCCAGCTGGCCGGCCACCGGCACGATCGCCACCAGCAGTTCGTGTGCCTCGGTGCTGGCCAGCAGGGTCTTGAACACCTGGGCCGGGTCGAGGCCGAGCTTGTCGACGGCTTCGCCGCCATACGATTCGGCATGGGCGTCGTGCACGTAGCTGCGCACGGTGTGGGCGATCTTCTCGCGCTTGAGCAGGTTGATGGCCGGGGTCATGGGGACATCGTAGCGTGGGGCGGGGGTGTTGCCTTGACCGAGGCTATTGCCTGGCGCTGGCGGATGCGGTGCCGGACAAGCCCGGCATCCACCAGAAGCCAGGATCGGTGGACCAACGCAGAACGGGCGCCCGAAGGCGCCCGTTCCGTGTGCATCCGTTGCTGGTATCAGAGCCCTTTCCTGCGGAAAGGGATCCGACCCCTGCACGATCAGTAGCGGTAGTGGTCCGGCTTGAACGGGCCTTCCACCGGCACGCCGATGTAGTCAGCCTGTTCCTGGCTCAGGGTGGTCAGCTTCACGCCGATCTTTTCCAGGTGCAGGCGGGCCACTTCTTCGTCCAGCTTCTTCGGCAGCAGGTAGACCTTCTTCTCGTAGCTGTCCTTGTTCGCCCACAGGTCGATCTGTGCCAGGGTCTGGTTGGCGAAGCTGTTGGACATCACGAAGCTCGGGTGGCCGGTGGCGCAGCCCAGGTTCACCAGGCGGCCTTCGGCCAGCAGGAAGATCGCATTGCCGTTCGGGAAGATGTACTTGTCCACCTGCGGCTTGATGTTGACGTGCTTGATGCCGGCGAACGACACCAGCGCATCGACCTGGATCTCGTTGTCGAAGTGGCCGATGTTGCAGACGATGGCCTGGTCCTTCATCGCGCTGAGGTGCTCGATGCGGATGATGTCCTTGTTGCCGGTGGTGGTGACGTACAGGTCGGCACGGCCCAGGGTCGATTCGATGGTATTGACTTCATAGCCTTCCATCGCCGCCTGCAGGGCGCAGATCGGGTCGATCTCGGTGACGATCACGCGCGCGCCGTAGGCACGCAGCGAGGCGGCGCAGCCCTTGCCCACGTCACCATAGCCGCAGACCACGGCCACCTTGCCGGCCAGCATCACGTCCATCGCGCGCTTCAGGCCATCGGCCAGCGACTCGCGGCAGCCGTACAGGTTGTCGAACTTGCTCTTGGTGACCGAGTCGTTGACGTTGATCGCCGGAATCAGCAGGGTGCCGGCCTGGGCCAGCTGGTACAGGCGGTGCACGCCGGTGGTGGTCTCCTCGGAGACGCCCTTCCAGTCCTTGACCACGCGGCCCCAGTAACCCGGGCGCTCCTTGGCGACGCGCTTGAGCAGGTTCTTGATGACCTGTTCTTCGTGCGAGGCGGACGCGGTGTTGACCCAGTCGCTGCCGTTTTCCAGCTCGTAGCCCTTGTGGATCAGCAGGGTCACGTCACCGCCGTCGTCCACCACCAGCTCCGGGCCGGTCAGGGTGCCATCGGCCAGGGTGAAGGTCAGCGCGTCCAGGGTGCAGTCCCAGTACTCTTCCAGGGTCTCGCCCTTCCACGCGAACACCGGGGTGCCGGTGGCGGCAATGGCGGCGGCAGCGTGGTCCTGGGTCGAGAAGATGTTGCACGAGGCCCAGCGCACGTCGGCGCCGATGTCCTTCAGGGTCTCGATGAGGACCGCGGTCTGGATGGTCATGTGCAGCGAACCGGTCACGCGCACGCCCTTCAGCGGCAGGCTGGCGGCATGCTTGCGACGGATCGACATCAGGCCCGGCATTTCGTGCTCGGCGATGTCCAGTTCCTTGCGGCCCCAGTCGGCCAGCGTGATATCGCGGATCTTGTAATCACCTTCGGTGGAGAAGGTCTTGGCAACAGCGTTCATTCGTGTGCTCCGGTTGTGGACGAGCGGGTGCTCGCATCTAGCCGGGCGCCGTTGTTACAAAGCCACCTTACCGAGCCTGGCCGGGCCTCGTGGGATCCGGTCGCAGCGCCCCTCGGCAGGGGAGAACCCCCATTATATCGCGGCCCCGGCATGACATCGGAACGACCCAACCATCGGCAGATGGGATCGCGTGCACAGACTGTTAAGGTCGGTGTTTTCACGCATCACACAGGTGGAACGATGAGCATGCACGCGCGCCGCACACGGCGCTGGACCGGCCTGGTCCTGTCGATGGGACTGCTGGCGGTGGCCCCGCTGGCCTGGGCGGCAGCGCCGCAGCCCGCGGCCGCACAGGCCCAGGGCGTCAACGGCTATGAACTGCCGTCGGCCGCGCTGCAGGCGGTGGTGGACGCGCCCCGTGCGCCCTCGTTGTACCTGTCGCCACGCCGCGACGTGGCCGCGATGATGCAGATGCCGTCGCTGCCTTCGATCCAGGTGGTGGCGCAGCCGGAACTGAAGCTGGCCGGCCTGCGCATCAACCCGCGTACGTTCTCCGACAGCCGCTTCAGCTTCGGCGAGAAGCTGTGGCTGATGAACGTGGCCGACGGCAAGGAACGGCAGATCAGCGGCCTGCCGGCCAAGCTGTCGATCGCCAGTGTGATGTGGTCGCCGGACCAGAAGTGGCTGGCCTTCAACCAGGTCGATGCCGCCAGTGGCGCCAATGAACTGTGGCTGGTGGACGTGGCCGGTGGCAGTGCCCGCCGTCTGGTTGCCGGCCTGAACACGGTGATCGGCAGCGGCTACCAGTGGCTGCCGGACAGCCGCGGCCTGGTGGTGTTCACCCGCCCTGCCAGCCTCGGTGCGGCCCCGGCCGCCGACGGCATTCCGACCGGCCCGGCCGTGCAGCAGACCCGCCAGGGCGGCGGCGTGGTGTCGATCCGTACCTACCAGGACCTGCTGAAGAACGAGGCCGACGCCCGCCAGTTCGATTACTACGCCACCACCCAGCCGATGGAAGTCAGCCTGGATGGCAGCACCCGCGCGATCGGCGCGGCCGGCATCTTCATGGGCTTTGCAGTGTCGCCGGATGGCCGCTTCGTGCTGCGCCAGCCGGTGCAGCGGCCGTACTCCTACGTGGTGCCGGTGAGCAGTTTCCCGCGCCGCATCGAAGTGATCGACCGTGCCAGCGGCAAGCTGGTGCACACCGTGGCCGTGCGTCCGCTGGTGGAAGGCCTGCCGACCGGCAACGACGCCGAAGTGACCGGCGTGCGCGACATCAGCTGGCGGGGTGATGCCGATGCCACCCTGGTCTGGGCCGAGGCACAGGACGGTGGTGATCCGAACCGGGAGGCCAAGGTGCGCGATGCGGTGCTGATGCAGGCCGCGCCGTTCGACAAGCCGCCGGTGACCCTGGCCCAGCTCGGCAGCCGTCTGGTGGGTATCAACTGGGGCCGTGGCGACCTGGCCCTGCTGACCGAGTCGTGGTGGAAGACGCGCAAGACCAGGACCTGGCTGATTGCCCCGGACAATGCAGGTGCCGAGCCGCGCCTGCTGTGGGATCGTGACGCGCAGGACCGCTATTCCGATCCGGGCCGTCCGCTGTTGTCCAGCGACGACCGCGGGCGCTCGCTGCTGCAGACCACCGCCGATGGCAGCAGCCTGTACCTGGCCGGTGCCGGTGCATCGCCGGAGGGCGACCGCCCGTTCGTGGACCGCTTCGACATCTCCACGGGCAAGGCCACCCGCCTGTTCCACTCGCAGGCGCCCAGCTACGCCGCGCCAGTGGCGCTGCTGGACGACCAAGGCAGCTCGCTGCTGCTGAGCCGTGAAAGCCCGGATGAGCCGGCCAACTTCTACGTGCAGTCGCTGGCCGATGCCGGTGCCGCACCGCGCGCGCTGACCCATTTCGCCCATCCGCTGCCGCAGCTGAAGGGCGTGCAGAAGGAGCAGATCCGCTACAAGCGCAAGGATGGCGTCGACCTGACCGCGACCCTGCTGCTGCCGCCGGGTTACGACCCGAAGCGCGACGGCCCGCGGCCGCTGCTGATGTGGGCCTACCCGGGCGAGTTCAAGAGCGCGGCCGCGGCCAGCCAGGTGACCGATTCGCCGTACCGCTTCAATGCGGTCAGCTACTGGGGCCCGCAGGCGTTCCTGGCCAAGGGCTATGTGGTGCTGGCCAGCCCGTCGATGCCGATCATCGGTGAGGGCGACAAGGAGCCGAACGACACCTACATCGAACAGCTGGTGGCCAACGCGCAGGCCGCGGTGGATGAGGTGGTGCGTCGTGGCGTGACCGATCGCGATCACATCGCCATCGGCGGCCATTCCTACGGTGCGTTCATGACCGCCAACCTGCTGGCGCACACACGCCTGTTCAAGGCCGGCATCGCGCGCAGCGGTGCCTACAACCGCACGCTCACCCCGTTCGGTTTCCAGGCCGAGGAACGCAACTACTGGCAGGCGCAGGACGTCTACCAGAAGATGGCGCCGTTCAATTATGCCGACAAGATCAAGGATCCGATCCTGTTCATCCATGGCGTGGACGACAACAACTCCGGCACCTTCCCGATCCAGAGCGAGCGCATGTTCGCGGCGGTGAAGGGCCTGGGGGGTACCGCGCGGCTGGTGATGCTGCCGAACGAATCGCATGCCTACCGCGCACGCGAATCGATCATGACCATGCTGGCCGAGAGCGAGCGCTGGCTGGAGCAGACCATCGGCCCGGCCGAGCAGGGCAAGGCGAAGAAGAAGCGCTGACTAGTGTGACGGCGGCCCCCGCAACGGGGCCGCCTGTGCGGCTGCGCCGCCGCCCGAGCATGGGCTCGGGCGCTACACGGTGTCACGCGCCACGACGCTTGTAGAGCCGAGCCCATGCTCGGCTGCGTCCGTCATGGATGCGTGCAGATGAAACCATTTTTGCATCGCAGCACGACGCCCGTTCTGGTTTAGGCTTGGGGCCTGGATCCGTTGACCGAGGCCTGTGCGTCGCCGATGAACGAGTACCGCAGCAGCATCGAGTTTGCTTCTCCCGATCTTCCGCTTCGCGATGACGTGCGCCGGCTCGGCGCGCTGGTCGGTGACCTGCTGGTTGAACAGGTGTCCGCCGCGTTTCTCGACGACGTCGAAGACGTGCGCACCCGCGCCATCGCCCGCCGCGAGAATCAAGCTCCATTGTCGGAGCTGGCCGATGGCCTGGCCGGGCGCACGCCGCAGCAGGCCGAAACCATGGTGCGTGCGTTCAGCACGTACTTCCAGGTGGTCAACATCGCCGAGCGCGTGCATCGCATCCGCCGTCGCCGTGACTATCAGCGCGCCGGTACCGCAGGTGCACAGCCTGATGGCCTGCAGGACGCGCTGCAGCACCTGAAGGCGCAGGGCGTGGGCCTGGACGAACTCGCGCAGTGGCTCCCGCGCATCGACATCGAACCGGTGTTCACCGCGCACCCGACTGAGGCGGTGCGCCGCGCGCTGCTGGAAAAAGAGCAGCTGATGGTGGCCAGCCTGGTCGACAACCTCGACGGCCAGCGCACGCCAGGTGAGGCCGCGGCCGACGCCGCGCGCTTCCGCATGGCGCTGACGGCCTCGTGGCAGACCACCGACTCCTCGCCGGTGCGGCCCACCGTGGATGACGAGCGCGAACATGTCGGCTTCTATCTGGTGCAGGTGTTGTACCGGGTGATTCCGGTGCTGTACGAATCGCTGCAGCAGGCGCTGCGCGATACCTACGGTGAAGAACTGCCATTGCCGCGCCTGCTGCGTTTCGGCACGTGGGTAGGCGGCGACATGGATGGCAATCCGAATGTGGATGCCACCACCATCCGCAACACGCTGGATGCGCAGCGGCAGGCAGTGCTGGGGCGCTACCAGAAGGAACTGCTGCAGCTGGCCAGCCTGCTCAGCCAGTCTACCGAGCGGGTGGGTGTGAGTGATTCGCTGCAGGCACGCGTGGCGCAGTACCAGCAGCTGCTGCCGCAGGTGCAGTCGCGCCCGCGTCATGCCGACATGCCGTACCGCCTGCTCAATGACCGCATGCGCGCACGCCTGCAGGCGACGCTGGATGATGGCAGGGGCGCCTACGCCGGCCCCGCCGAACTGATCGACGACCTGCAGCTGATCCTCGACAGCCTGCGCGCCAATCGCGGCGAACATGCAGGCGGCTTCGCCGTGCAGCGCCTGCTGTGGCGGGTGAAGACCTTCGGCTTCCATCTGGCGCGGTTGGATGTGCGCCAGGAATCGAGCGTGCATGCGCGCGCACTGGCTGCGGTGCTGGGCGGCGAAGAAAGCTGGCAGGCGCTGGATGCGCTGGGCCGTGCGCGCCTGCTGGGCCGGCATGCCAGCGGGGAAGACACGCTGCCCAATGGCGATGACGAGGGCAACCAGCGGCTGGATGCGGTGTTCGCTGCACTGGCCGATGCGCGCGCGCGGCATGGCAGCGATGCACTGGGCAGCTACATCATCTCGATGGCACACGACCGCAGCGATGTGCTGGCGGTGCTGGCGCTGGCACGCCGTGGCGGTTTGGTAGAGGAGGGCGGTGCGGTGCCGCTCGACATCGCGCCACTGTTCGAGACCGTGGATGACCTCAAGCGCGGCACCGCGACCCTGCGTGACCTGCTGGCCGACCCGGTCTACCGCGCCCATCTGCGTGCGCGCGACGACGTGCAGATGGTGATGCTGGGCTATTCGGACAGCAGCAAGGACGGTGGCATTGCCGCTTCGCGCTGGGGCCTGCAGCGTGCGCAGGTGGAACTGCTGGAGGTGGCGGCCGAGGCCGGCATCCGCCTGACCTTCTTCCATGGCCGTGGCGGTTCGATCAGCCGTGGCGGTGGCAAGACCACGCACGCGGTCGATGCGTCGCCGCGCGGCAGCATCGATGGCCGCCTGCGGGTGACCGAGCAGGGCGAGGTGATCCATCGCAAATACGGCATCCGCGCGCTGGCCCTGCGCTCGCTGGAACAGGCCACCGGTGCAGTGCTGCGCGCCAGCCTGCGCCCGCGTGCCGCCGAGCCGCGCGAGGATGAGTGGCGGCCGGTGATGGACGCGGTGGCCTCGGCCAGCAGCGAGGTGTATCGCGTGTTCGTTGGCCAGGCCGGCTTCATGGACTACTTCCGTACCGCCACACCCATCGACGTGATCGAGCGGATGACGCTGGGGTCGCGTCCTTCGCGTCGGCTCGGCCAGGACGCGGCACTGGGCAACCTGCGCGCGATTCCCTGGGTGTTCGCCTGGAGCCAGGCACGCGCGGTCATCCCCGGCTGGTACGGCGTGGGCAGTGGCCTGCAGGCGGCGGTCGATGCCGGCCACGAACAGACCCTGCGCGATATGGCGCGTGACTGGCCGTTCTTCCGCACCTTCCTGGACGACATCGCGATGGTGCTGTCCAAGGGCGATATCACCATCGCCGAGCAGTTCTCGCTGTTGTCGGGCGACCTGCATGGGCGTTTCTTCCCGCAGGTGCAGCGTGAACTGGAACTCACCCGGCACTGGCTGCTGGCGTTGATGGACCAGCAGACGCTGCTGGACCACGATGCGCGGCTGGCGCTGTCGATCCGCCTGCGCAATCCCTACGTCGATCCGATCAGCGTGCTGCAGGTGGATCTGCTGCAGCGTTGGCGGGCCAGCGGACGCGAGGATGACGAACTGCTGCGCGCGCTCGTGGCGTGCGTGAACGGTGTTTCGCAGGGCGTGCAGAACACCGGGTGATGCGTATCCGCCGGGCATGGCCCGGCGCTACCTGCCTCGGTGGGTGCGGGGCGTGCCCCGCACGCCCTCACTCCTCCGGCGACGGCGGATTCGACGCCAGCAGTTCCAGGTGCCGCTGTTCCATTTCCTGGCGCAGCTGGCGGCGGATCTGTGCGGCGGCCTGGCGGCGCTTCTCGTCGGAGGTGGCCGGTTGCAGTGGCGGTACCGGCGTCGGCCGGCCTTCCTCGTCCACCGCCACCATCGTGAAGAAGCAGCTGTTGGCGTGGCGCACGCTGCGCTTGAGGATGTCCTCGGCCACCACCTTGATGCCGATTTCCATCGACGAGGTACCGGTATGGTTCACCGAGGCCAGGAAGGTGACCAGCTCGCCCACCGCGATCGGCTGGCGGAACATCACCTGGTCGACCGACAGGGTGACCACGTAGCTGCCGGCGTAGCGGCTGGCACAGGCATAGGCGACCTGGTCGAGCAGCCGCAGGATCGCGCCACCGTGGACCTTGCCGGAGAAATTGGCCATTTCCGGCGACATCAGCACGGTCATGGACAGCTGGTGGGTTTTCAGTTCGGTCGACATGGGGCGATTGTATCGGCGTGGCGTAGCTCTTGTAGAGCCGAGCCCATGCTCGGCTGCTCTTGTCGCAAGAAAAAGAAAGCCGAGCATGGGCTTGTATGTTCCTCCCGGCTCCTACGAGGTATGTAGGAGCCAGGGTGGAGGGACCGTCAACATGATATCTGCGGGTACCAGCCGACAGACGAGCCGAGCGATCCCCATCCCGCACCTTAACGTCGATAAGGGATCTAGCGGCCTTTGAGGACCGCCGATGTAGGCAAGCCAACGTGGTGCGGTACCACCCCAGCCCCTCAACAATAGCTGGGAGTTGCGCAGATGTCAGATCGTTTGGCCTTCGGCATCGATGCCGATTCAAAGACCCTTGTGGTGGCCCATCACGGCACCAAGGGCAGCGCCCGCATCACCAATTCAGCGTCGGCCATCACTAAGTGGGTGTCCGCCCTGCCGGCCAGATCTCGCATTGGAGTGGAGGCAACCAATCGCTACCACGAGCTTGTGGTTCAGGCTGCCCAGAAGGCCGGTCACGCCGTCTTTGTGCTCAATCCGCGCGACATCAAACATTACGCCAAGGGCGTGGCCTGCCGCGGCAAAACCGACTCAGGTGACGCGCAGGTTATCGCGCGTTACATCGCTAAGGAGGCCGACAATCTGCATGAGCATGTCGCCCGTTCACCTGCGCAGGAGCAGCTGCATGTGCTACTCCAGCAACGCGACAGCCTGGTCCGGAGCAAGGCGAAGTTGAATCTCTCGCTAGGCGCGGGAGCGTCGGAGTCGGCCATCTTTGGGCGCATCTTCGGTGGTCTGAAAGAGGCCATTGCCATGCTCGACCAACAGATTCAGCAACTGTGCCGCAGCGGCGAACAGCGCGACCTGTATCGGCGGATCATGACCATCCCGGGGATCGGACCGACGGTTGCGGCCTTTATCACCCATCACATCACGCGCTGGCCCTTGACCAGCTCAGACGCTTGGATTGCCTGCAGCGGTCTGGATCCGCGACCCAACGAATCCGGTGCGCGGATCGGCAGACGGCGCCTGTCCAAGCGTGGCAACGCCAGCCTGCGCCAGATCCTCTACATGGCGGCCATGGGCCTGACCCGATCCAAAGGCGGCAAAGCCCTTTATACGGCCATCCGCGAACGTGGTCACAGCAGTACCGCCAGCTTTAACATCCTGGCCAGAAAGCTGGCCAGGATCGCCTGGGGGGTCTTCAAAAGCGGGCGGGACTTTGACCCCGCCATGCTGAAAGTGGGTCAAGCCTGCTTCCAGCAGGCTTGACCGCGAACATAGGATCTCGGCTCTACAGAACGCAGAAGGGCCGCGTGAGCGGCCCTTCGTGTTTCTTACTTCAGCTTCGCATCGGCGCGCAGGGCGGCGGCGCGATCGGTCTTCTCCCAGGAGAAGGCCGTGGCGTTGACGGTCTCGCCTTCGCCGTTGAGGTAGCTGAACTCCTTCGGCTTGCGGCCGAAGTGGCCATAGGCCGCGGTCTGCTGGTACATCGGGTGCACCAGGTCCAGCATCTTGATGATGCCGTACGGGCGCAGGTCGAAGTGCTTGCGGATCAGCTTCTCGATCTTGTCGTCGCTGATCTTGCCGGTGCCGAAGGTGGTGACCGAGATCGAGGTCGGCTCAGCCACGCCGATGGCGTAGGAGACCTGCACTTCGCAACGGTCGGCCAGGCCGGCGGCAACCACGTTCTTGGCGACGTAGCGGGCCGCATAGGCGGCCGAACGGTCGACCTTGGACGGGTCCTTGCCGGAGAAGGCGCCACCACCGTGACGGGCCCAGCCGCCGTAGGTGTCGACGATGATCTTGCGGCCGGTCAGGCCGCAGTCGCCCACCGGGCCACCGATCTCGAACTTGCCGGTCGGGTTGATGTGGAACTTGGTGCCCTTGTGCAGCCACTTCGCCGGCAGCACCGGCTTGATGATTTCTTCGCGGACGGCCTCGATGAGGTCCTTCTGCTTGATGCCCGGGGCATGCTGGGTCGACAGGACCACGGCGTCGATGGCCGAGACCACGCCGTTTTCATAGCGCAGGGTGACCTGGCTCTTGGCGTCCGGGCGCAGCCACGACAGCGGCGAGTTCTTCTTCTTGCGGATCTTGGCCTGCTGCTCGACCAGGCGGTGCGACAGGTGGATCGCGGCCGGCATGTAGCTGTCGGTCTCGTTGGTGGCATAGCCGAACATCAGGCCCTGGTCGCCAGCGCCCATTTCTTCCGGCTTCTTGCGATCCACGCCCTGGGCGATGTGCGGCGACTGCTTGCCGATCAGGTTCAGCACGCCGCAGGTGGCGCCGTCGAAGCCGACGTCGGAGCTGTCGTAGCCGATGTCCGTGATGACCTTGCGGGTCAGTGCTTCCAGGTCGATCCAGGCGCTGGTGGTGATTTCACCGGCCACGATGGCAACACCGGTCTTGACCATGGTCTCGCAGGCCACGCGGGCGCGCTGGTCCTGGGTCAGGATCGCGTCCAGCACCGCATCGGAGATCTGGTCGGCAACCTTGTCCGGATGGCCTTCGGAGACCGACTCGGAGGTGAAGAGATAGCTGGACATCAGGCGTAATATCCCTTGATTCGGATGGAAAGATGGGCGCGAATGATACACGGGGTGCGCCGCCTGTGCATTGTGAACCGGTACCGGTTGCCGGTGGTTAAGCCCGCGTAGGCCTGGCAAGGGCCGTCGTGACGGGATTGGGCCCGGCCTCGAGGCCCAGTGTTCCACCAGCGTGACGACGGACGGCGCTGTCCAACCCCGGACCGCGCAGGCCGCGACCCTGCCAGGCCGGCCGTCATCGTTCTGCCCCGAAACCGCCATCTGGCTGCCGCCTGCCGGGCGCAGGCTGTCGGCCAATCCGGCCGCCGGGCATGAGTGGATCCGCCATGCAGGAACTCGAACAGCGTCTCCAGCAACGCTTCCCCGATTGGTTCCACGGCCGCCGGGGCCAACTGGCACGGCCGTTGCTGCGCAGTGTCGGCCGCTGGTCGCGCCTGGACCAGATCGAAGCGTTCCTGCAGCGCAGTGCAGGATTGCGCGGATTCGGCTTCGTCGCCGCCGCCCTGGAGTTCATCGATGGCCAGTACCAGGTGGATCCGGCCGCGCTGGCGAAGATTCCCGCCACCGGCCGCCTGCTGATCGTCGCCAACCACCCCTCGGGGGCGCTGGACGCCCTCGCACTGCTGGACGCGGTCGGCCGCATCCGCCGTGACGTGCGGATCGTGGCGAACGATCTGTTGGGGGCCATCGCGCCGCTGCAGGACCTGCTGTTGCCGGTGCGCATCCTTGGCGGCAAGGCCCAGCGCGGCAGTCTGCACGCGGTGGAGGAGGCGCTGGCCGCCGAGCAGTGCGTGATCGTGTTCCCGGCCGGCGAGGTCTCGCGCCTCTCGCTGCGAGGCATCCGCGATGGTCGCTGGCAGCGCGGGTTCGTGCGCTTTGCCCGCGCCGCCGGGGCGCCGGTGCTGCCAGTGCGGGTGGAAGCGCGCAACTCAGCGCTGTTCTACGGCGCATCAACCCTGTTCAAGCCGGCCGGCACCGCGCTGCTGGCACGCGAGATGTTCACCCGTCGTGGCCGCCCGCTGCGGCTGAGCATCGGCGAGCCGATGCGGCTGGGCGATGGCGGTGACCCGGGCGCACAGCTGCTGGCGGTACGCCGCGCGCTGTATGCGCTGGGCCGCAATGGCGCGGCCGGCAATGCCGCTGCCTGCGCAGGCCCTGAGCCGCTGGCCGCCCCGGTGCCCCCTTCGCAGGTCGCTGCAGGGATTGCCGCAGCGACCCAGCTGGGCCAGACCGCCGATGGCAAGCAGATCCTGCTGGCCACCTGTACTGCCGATTCGCCGCTGCTGCTGGAGCTGGGCCGCCTGCGCGAACTGACCTTCCGCCAGGTGGGCGAGGGCACCGGGCGCAGCCGTGACCTCGACAACTACGACCCGCAGTACGAGCACATCGTGATCTGGGACGCCGCCGCGCAGCGCATCGCCGGCGCGTACCGGATCATGCGCGGCGCCCACGCACTGGCCCGGCACGGCCTGTCCGGGCTCTACAGCGCGTCGCTGTTCCGCTATTCCGACGATGCCATCACCCACATCGCCGAGGGCCTGGAACTGGGCCGCAGCTTCGTGGTGCCCGACTACTGGGGCAGCCGCAGCCTGGACTATCTGTGGCAGGGCATCGGCGCCTACCTGCAGTGCCGGCCGGGCATCCGCTACCTGTTCGGCGCCGTGTCGATCAGCGCGGCGCTACCGCGTGAAGCGCGCGAGCAGCTGGTGGCGTACTACCAGCGCTATTACAGCGGTACCGCTGGCCTGGCCGAATCGAACCGCCCGTTCCAGTACTTCGCCGCACCGCCCAGTTTCGGTGAGCTGGATGCAGGCGCCGCGTTCGAGGTGCTCAAGGCCAACCTGGCTGCGCTCGGTACCGGCGTACCCACGCTGTACCGCCAGTACACCGATCTGTGTGAACCCGGTGGTGCCCGCTTCCTCGCCTTCGGTGTCGACCCGGACTTCAGCGATTCGATCGACGGCCTGATCGAAGTGGACCTGTGTGCGATCCGGCCGAACAAGCGCAAACGCTACCTGCGCGACGCGGGGACGCCGGCATGAGCGCGCTGGCGAACCTGTCGCCGCACCGGCGCGCAGTGTTCGTCTCCGATGTACATCTGGGTTCACGTCACTGCCATGCCACCGAGCTGGCACGGTTCCTCTCGCAGCTGCGCTGCGAACGGTTGTATCTGGTCGGCGACATCATCGACCTGTGGTGGATGGCGCACCGCCGGGCCAACTGGCGGCAGTCACACAGCGAAGTCATCCAGGCCCTGCACGCGTTGCGCCGTGCCGGGACCGAGATCGTCTACATCCCCGGCAACCACGATGCTTCGCTGCGCCAGGTCTGCGGGTTGATGCTGCCGGCGATGCAGGTGCGCCGCCGCGCCATCCACGTGACCGCCGATGGCCGCCGGCTGCTGGTCGCGCATGGGGACGAGTACGACGGCGTGACCCACTTCGGCGGCCTGCAGGAGAAATTCGGCGATTGGCTGTACTACCGCATCCTGACCGGCAACCAGGCGTTGAACGCGGTGCGGCGCCTGCTGGGGATGCGCTACTGGTCATTGTCTGAATTCCTGAAGAAGCGCAGCGGCGCCGCCGAACGCTACATCGAACGCTTCGTGCAGGCCGGGCTGGACGATGTCCGCCGTCGCGGACTGGATGGCATCATCTGTGGTCACATCCACCGCGCTGCGTTGATTGAACGCGATGGCCTGGTCTACGCGAACGACGGCGACTGGGTGGAAAGCCTGACCGCGCTGGCCGAAGACCACGATGGCGCGCTGCGCCTGCTGGACCACAACGGCCAGACGCTGGTGGAGCTGCCGGGCGCGCGCCTGTCGCAGGCGGCGTAACCCGCGTCTGTCCCCTTGTAGAGCCGAGCCCATGCTTGGCTGCTCTTCATTGCGTGTAACGGCAGCCGAGCATGGGCTCGGCTCTACATGCACCGCCCGCAAGCCGCTAGCATCGGTCCATGGATTCCCTGACCCAGATCGTGCTCGGCGGCGCCGTCGCCGCTGCCATCGCTCCGCCCGGCCAGCGCCGCGCGGCCCTGTTGGCCGGTGCCGCGCTCGGCACCCTGCCGGACCTCGATGCCCTGTGGCTTGGCTTCACCGCCGCCGACCCCGTGGCGAACATGATCGAGCACCGCAGCTTCAGCCATTCGCTGCTGGTGCTGCCCTGGGTGGCAGCGCTGATCTGGTGGCTGTTCAAGCGCTTCGGCAACGGCCGGGTTGCGCAGTCACCGGTGCGCTGGTTCTGGGCGATCCAGCTGGCGCTGGTCACCCATCCGCTGTTGGATGCATTCACCGTTTACGGCACCCAGTTGTGGTGGCCGTTGCGGCCACACCCGACCATGGGCTCCAGCGTCTTCATCATCGATCCCGGCTACACGGTGTGGCTGCTGCTGGGCTGCGTGCTGGCCTGGTTTGGCCGCGCCCGCCCCTGGGCTGGCAAGGTGCTGGGTGTGGCGTTGCTGGCCAGCAGTGCCTATCTGGGCTGGGGCCTGATCGCCAAGGCCCAGGTCGACCGTGCTGCCCAGCAGAGCCTGGCGGCGATGGGCCTGGGCGATGCCCCGCGCTTCTCGGTGCCGATGCCGTTCAACACCCTGCTGTGGCGGGTGGTGGCGATGACGCCGAACGGCTACGTGGTGGGCGACCGCTCGCTGGTGGCCGACCATGGGCCGATGCAGTTCGAAGGCCACGCGTCCAACGTGCAGGCACTGCGTGAAGCAGGGGGCATCCCGGCGGTGCAGCAGCTGACCTGGTTCAACCGTGGCTTCATGCGTGCGCAGGTGATGGACGGCCGGCTGGTGCTGAGCGACCTGCGCATGGGCCTGGAACCGGACTACACCTTCAACTTCGCCGTGGCAGAGCAGGTCGACGGGCAGTGGCGGCCAATCACGCCCGAGCAGCTGCGGGCGGATTACAGCAGTCCCGCCGCGCGCGCTGATGCCGGGCGCCGGCTGGCGGCGATGTGGCAGCGGATCTGGCATGCGCCCGTAGTCGGCGCTGTCGAGTAGATCCACGCCATGCGTGGATGCGGGAGCATTGGTGCCGCGTCGGCTCAATACACCGTGGCGCGGCCCTGCACGAACGAATAGAAGAACACCGCATTCGGGTCGTTCTGCACCAGGCGGAACTCGCGACGCATGCCTTCCACGGTTTCCTCGTCCACCGAGCCGGCCTGCAGCAGTTGGTCGGCGGCCGACAGCAGCAGCTGCTCCCAGAACGCGATCATCGTCTTGCGCCGCGCCGGTTCGCGGTTGTCCAGGTGGATGGTCTTGATCTCGGTGTGCACGTCGCGGAAGCCGCCGGCCAGCAGCAGGTTGCCCAGCTTGGCGCCAACGAACGGGTCGCCCCCGTGGTCGTACTGGAAATCGTTGAACGCCATCCAGTAACGCCAGATGTGCGGCGAATACGGGTCGAGCAGGAACGAGGCATTCATCACCTCGGTGATGTAGACCGGCGAACCCGGTGCCAGCACCCGGCGCACCTCGCTCAGCACGCGCGCCGGTGACGGCACGTGCTCCAGTACCCAGCACAGGAACGCCGAGTCGAAGCTGCGTGCCTCGAACGGGAGCTCGCCGGCGTCAGCCTGCTGCAGGGTGTAGCGATCGCTGCACCACGGCGTGCGCGCCAGGTTCTCGCGCGCGGTGGCCAGCTGAGTCTCGCTCAGGTCCACACCGGTCACGTGCAGCTCGGGGAAGCGGCGCAGCAGGATCTCGGTCTGCGCACCCACGCCGCTGCCGACTTCCAGCAGGCGCCGCGCGCCGCTGTAGTCGATCTGGCCGAAGATGCTCGATTCCAGCAGGCGCGCCTGGGTCATCAGGCGCTGCTGCTCGGTGCCGGAGAACCCGTGCAGGTAGGTCGGGGAGGAGATCGGCGGGGTCATGGGGCGGGCTCTTGTAGCGTCGAGCAGGCTCGACTGTCCGGAAACGCAGGATTGGCGGCTCAGGCCGCCGAAGACAACGCCGGTTCCCCGGCGATCAGGCGGTCGAAGTACTCGGTGGTCAGCGCGATCTGGCTCTGCGGGTCTTCGGCGCGGTTGACCACGGCGCGGAAGGCCGCATTCTCCGGCCGGTCCTTGGCATACCAGCCCAGGTGCTTGCGCGCGATGCGCACGCCCTGCGGCTCGCCATAGAACGCATGCAGTGCGTGCAGGTGGCCGAGCAGGATGTCGCGCACTTCCGCCAACGACGGTGGTGGCAGTTCCTCGCCGGTGGCCAGATAGTGCGCCACTTCGCGGAAGATCCACGGCCGGCCCTGTGCCGAGCGGCCGATCATCACCGCGTCCACGCCGGTCTGCTGCAGCACGTATGCCGCCTTCTGCGGCGAATCGATATCGCCGTTGGCGATCACCGGAATGCGCAGCGCGGCCTTGATCTCGCCGATCGTGGCGTACTCGGCCTGGCCGGTGTAATGCTGGTCGCGGGTGCGGCCATGCACCGCCAGCGCGGCGATGCCGCTGTCCTCGGCGATGCGGGCGATCACCGGGCCATTGCGATGGTCGCAGTCCCACCCGGTGCGGATCTTCAGGGTGACCGGAACGTCCACCGCGTTGACCACGGCCTCGAGGATGCGCGCCACCAGCTGCTCGTCACGCATCAGCGCCGAGCCGGCCCAGGCGTTGCACACCTTCTTGGCCGGGCAGCCCATGTTGATGTCGATGATCTGCGCGCCGTGGTCGACGTTGTAGCGTGCGGCCTCGGCCAGCTGCTGCGGCTCGGTGCCGGCGATCTGCACGCTTATCGGGGCCGGCTCGCCGTCATGGTCCATGCGGTGGATCGACTTGCGCGTGTTCCAGAAACGCGGGTCGCTGATGGTCATTTCCGAGGCGGCCAGCCCCGCGCCCAGCCGTTTGCACAGCAGGCGGAAGGGCTTGTCGGTGACGCCGGCCATGGGCGCCAGCACGACGTTGGGGGCAATGGTGTACGGGCCGATCTGCATGCGCCCATTGTAGGGCGCGGGCGGCGGTACGGCCGTGTCGGCGCGGCTCGGGTTCAGGCCGATCGGCACCGACCTCATGCCGTACCGGCATCAGGAGATGCTTGACGGTTGCTTCCGCCGCCCCCAAGGGCGGGCGATGGTAGGCGGCTACCCCAGGCTCTGCCAGGCCTGGCGGGTACCCAGGGCGAAGGCCAGCCCCAGGCTGAGGTACACCAGTGAACTGACCACCCAGAAGCGCCGGCCGTTGTCGCCGGGCTGGAGCAGGGCCAGCCCGAAGCCCATCGCCGCGCGCAGCAGCAACAGCAGGGCGATGCCCGACAGGACCAGACGGCTGGCCGGCAGCGGCGAATGCCAGCCCGCGGCGGCCAGTGCGTACAGGGTCCAGGCCACCAGCACGGCCGTAATGCCGGCGGTCATCAGCGGCGGCCACCAATGCCCGGCCTGTGCCAGCCGGACCATGCGCGGGCCAGCACCGAAGTACCTGTACCACGCGGCGCCGAAGGCAATACAGCCGATATGCAGCAGGGCCGCAATGGCACTACCGGCGGCGGCAACCAGCAACCAAGGGAATCCGTCCATGTCCTGCCCACGCTGAAACGCTGCGCGGATGGTGGGTGAGGGGCGGGATGCGGGCAATGCGACCGGCAGTCGCAGCCGTCCGATGCGACCACAGGTGATAGCGCTGCGCTCAGCGCGGCGGATCGATCTGCAACCCGGCGCCGAGACGGTCCAGGGCCACGTCCACGCGTGGCAGCCGCTGCCGGCCTTGCGGCCACAACAGGCGCAGCGGCAGGCCGCGGCAGTCCAGCGACGGCAGGATCGAGACCAGGCTGCCGCGCGCCAGCGCGTCATCGACAAGCCAGGTGGCCAGCTGCGCGATGCCGAAGCCGGCCTCGACCGCCGCCACCTGGGCCTCGGCGCTGCCAACCACCAGGCGCGCGCGGGCCTGCAGCGGTGTACTGCGCTGCCCGCCATCGGCCACCTGCCACGGCCCGATGCTGCCGTCCGCGCGTCCGAACAGCACACCGTCATGCCCAGCCAGCTCGGCGGCCGAGCGGGGCTGGCCATGCCGGAGCAGGTAGGCCGGGGAGGCGCAGAAGCGCAGGCATTCGTAACCGAGCTGGCGGCTGCCCAGCGTGGCGGGCAGCGGCTCGGGACCGCCGATGCGTACGGCGAGGTCGACGCCGTCCTCGGCGAGGTCGCTGAAGCGGTCGCTGAAGGTCACCTGCGGATGCAGCTGTGGAAACTCGGCGGCCAGCTGCAGCAGCAACGGCCAGACTTTGAGGCGCCCGAAGGTGGCCGGCGCATCCACCCGCAGGCGGCCCACGGGAGCGTCTGCGTGCGAGACCAGCACTGACTCGGCATCGGCCAGCTCGCCCAGCACCCGCACGCAGGTGCGGTAGAAGCCCTCACCGGCCTCGGTCAGGCGAAGGCGGCGCGTGCTGCGTTCGAACAACCGCGCTCCCAGCCGCGCCTCCAGCCGCGCGATGGTCTTGCCCACCGCCGAACTGGTCAGGTGCAGGCGTTCGGCGGCGGCAGTGAAACTGCCGGCATCGGCGGTGGCGACGAAGGCCTCTATGCCGCGCAGGCGCTCGGTGGGAAGCATGGGGAGAAATTCTGTCCGGAATCGATGGAAAACATAGCAGCAATCGGAACTCACGGAGGAAATAGGCTGGCGACCCCTGTTCTGATGCCCGCCCATGTCCTCCCTTGATTCCGTCGTGACCGCTGTCCACGCAAACGCTCGCGCACGTCTTTCAGTCGTCCTGCTGGCGGTGTCCGCCTTCGTCATCGTCACCACCGAGTTCCTGATCGTCGGCCTGTTGCCCGCGCTGGCGCGCGACCTTGGCCTGGGCATCGCCCGAGCGGGGCAGCTGGTCACCTTGTTCGCGTTCACCGTGATGCTGGCCGGGCCACCCTTGACCGCGCTGCTGTCACACGTCGGCCGGCGCCGCCTGTTCGTGGTCATCCTGCTGTTGTTCGCGGCTTCCAACGCGCTGGCCGCGATGGCCACGCAGCCGTGGCTGCTGGCGCTGGCGCGGGTGCTGCCGGCACTGGCCCTGCCGGTGTTCTGGGGCACCGCCAGCGAGACTGCTGTGCAGCTGGCTCCTGCAGGGCAGGGAGGCCGTGCGGTCGCGCGGGTCTACCTGGGTATCACCGCCGCAATGCTGTTCGGTATCCCACTGGGGACGTTGGCCGCCGACGCCCTCGGTTGGCGCGGCAGCTTCTGGCTGTTGGCGGCCCTGTCGCTGTTGATGGCGGGCGCGCTGGCGTTGTGGATGCCGGACACCGTGGCCGGGCCGCGGCGCGCGCTGGGCGAGCAGGCACGTGTGCTGCGCCAGCCGCAGTTGCTGGGCCATGTGCTGCTGTCGGTGCTGGTGTTCACCGCGATGTTTGCTGCCTACACCTACCTGGCCGATGTACTGGAGCGGCTGATGCGGGTACCGGGGGCACAGGTGGGCTGGTGGTTGATGGGCTTCGGCGCCGTGGGACTGCTCGGCAATGCACTGGGTGGGCGCTGGGTCGATCGTGCGCCCCTGGGCGCGACCCTGGTGTTCTGCGCGGTGCTGGCGCTGGGCATGCTGGCCAGTGTCGGGCTGGCCGGCCACGGCGCATTCGTGCTCATCGCATTGGTCCTGTGGGGTGTGGCGCATACCGCATTGTTCCCGCTGTGCCAGGTGCGGGTGATGCGTGCAGCGCCCCAGGCACAGGCGCTGGCCGGAACCTTGAATGTGTCTGCGGCCAACGCCGGCATCGGCCTGGGTGCGCTGCTGGGAGGTGGGGCCATCGAACGCTTCGGCCTGGCATCGCTGGGCGCGGTGGGCGCCGCCGTCGCGTTGCTGGCGATTGCCGCTGGCCTGTTGCTGGGATGGCTTGCGCGGTCTCGTTCATCCACGCATGGTGTGGATCTGCCTCATTGAAAAGCAAACAGAAAAGCCCGGGTGTCTGCACACCCGGGCTTCTTCATCCACGCATGGCGTGGAATTACTTTGCTTCGGCGTCGGCCGGGGTGAAACGCGGCATTGCCGCAGCGGCACCTTCCTTCTCGGTCGAACGACCGGCGAACTGGTTGGCGAAGCGCACGTGACGGGCGAACGGGGCGTCGGCCACCTGTGCCAGCGATGCGGCCAGCGCACCGTTGAAGGCGTCGCCGGCGCCGGTGGTGTCGATCGCCTGCACCTGTTCGGCACCCACGCGGTAGTACGGCTGGGTATCGCCGCGCAGGTTCTCGTCGGCATGCGACACGAACACGCCCACCGAACCCAGGGTCACCACCACCGTGCCGTTGCCGACCAGCTTGCGGCACAGCGCGTGCAGGCTGGCGCCATCCAGCGCGGCGACGTCGTTGGCATCCACGCGCTCACCGACATGACGGCCGAGCAGGGCGGCGAACTCGGTCTCGTTCGGGGTGATCACATCGGCCAGCTTGAGCAGGCCGATGGTGGAGGGGGCATCGGCCGGTGCGGTGTTGAGCACGGTGGTGACGCCGGCCTCGCGGGCCGTGGCCAGTGCCGCTTCGATGGTCTGCACCGGCGATTCCAGCTGCACCAGCACCACCTTGGCGCCGGTCAGCAGCGCCTGCTGCTGTTGCAGGAAGTCGGTGCTCAGCGCGGCGTTGGCACCCGGGCCGATCACGATGGTGTTGCGGCCGCGCGCGTCCACATAGATGCCGGCGGTGCCGGTCGGTTCGCTGCTGGCTTCGGCGATCAGACCGAAGCCGTCCTGCGCGGCCAGCTCACGGGCGGTGGCGCCACCGGCGTCGTCGCCCAGCGCGCACACGAAGTGGGTGTCGGCACCGGCGCGGCAGGCCGCCACAGCCTGGTTGAAGCCCTTGCCACCGGGGCCGGTGCTGTAACGGCCGGCAATGGTCGCACCCGGTGCCGGCAGCGACTCGCATCGCCACACGTGATCGACATTGAAGGAACCGACGACAACGACACTGCTGCTCATAGGGAATCTTTTCTCAACCAAGGGTTCAACTGAAGTGCGTCAGCACGCCGGCGATGGTCGCCGTCATGAAGGTGGCAATGGTACCGCCCAGCACGGCGCGCAGGCCGAACTTGGCCAGGTCGTGGCGACGTTCCGGGGCCAGCCCGCCGATGCCGCCGATCTGGATCGCGATCGAGCTGAAGTTGGCGAAGCCGCACAGCGCGTAGGTAGCGATCAGGCGACCTTCCTCGGACAGGCTCACGCCGGCGATCTGGCCGTTCACGATCTGCGACAGCTCGGTGTAGGCCACGAACTCGTTGATCACGACCTTCTGGCCGATCAGCGAACCGACGGTGGTGGCATCGGCCCACGGGGTGCCGATCACCCAGGCGATCGGGGCCAGCACGTAACCGAAGATGGTCGACAGGTTGGTCGGCTTGCCGATGGCGGCGGCCAGGCCGGTCACATCGCCAATCCAGGTCAGCGGTGCGTTCAGCAGCGCGATCAGGGCGATGAAGGCCAGCAGCATCGCACCGATGTTCAGCGCCAGCTTCAGGCCGTCACCGGCGCCGGCAGCGGCCGCGTCGATGATGTTGCTGGAGGTCTTCTCCACTTCCATCTTCACCGTGCCGCGGGTGAGCGGGGTGCCGGTTTCCGGAATCAGCAGCTTGGCCACGACCAGGGTGGCCGGCGCGGCCATGATGCTGGCTGCCAGCAGGTGCTTGGCGTAGAACGCCTGCTGCGCCGGATCACCGCCGCCAAGCATGCCCACGTAGGCTGCCAGCACGCCGCCGGCGATGTGCGCCATGCCGCCGATCATCATGGTCAGCAGCTCGGACTGGGTCATCCTGGCGATGTACGGGCGCACGGTCAGCGGCGCCTCGGTCTGGCCGATGAAGACGCTGGCGCAGACGCTGGTGGTTTCCGCACCCGACACGCGCATCACCTTGGTGATCGACCAGGCCATCACGCGCACGATGCCCTGCATGATGTTGAGGTGGTACATCACCCCCATCAGTGCAGAGAAGAAGATGATGGTCGGCAACACCTGGAAGGCGAAGATGAAGCCGTAATTCTTGGTGTCCATCAACGAGCCGAAAATGAAGCCCGAGCCCTCGTTGACGTAGCTGAGGATCTTGACGAAGCCCTTGCCCAGCGCGTCGAACACGTCGCGCCCGCCCGGCACCAGGATCACCAGCGCCGCAAAGGCGATCTGCAGGGTGATACCGGTGGCAACCAGCTTCCAGTCAACCGCGCGCTTGTTATTGGAAAACAACCAGGTGATGCCGATCAGCACCGCCAACCCGAACAGGCCGAAGCCGATCCTGCCCAAACCTTCGACCATGTGAGTGACTCCCCTGGGGCGTCGCGAAAAACGGGAAGCCTAGTGCAGGGCAGGGGCCGGGGCAAGAAAAAGCAGCGTGTGCGCGGCCATCGGTGCCGATCAGGCCAGCAACGGCAAGGGCTTGCGGCTGGCGGCGGCAGGTAGAATGAGGTTCGATCCCGGCCCGGATGCGGGCCCGCAGCAGGAGATTCGCATGCAATACCGTCGCCTGGGCTCCACCGGCCTGCCGATTTCCGCCTTGTCCTTCGGCGCCTGGGTGACCTTCGGCGATCAGGTTCCGCGCGATGAGGCCCGCAACCTGGTGGCCGCCGCCTGGGATCATGGCGTCAATTTCTTCGACAACGCCGAGGGCTATGCCAACGGCCGTGCCGAACAGGTCATGGGGGACGTGATCACCGACCTGCGCCTGCCGCGCGACGGCTTCTGCGTGTCCAGCAAGGTGTTCTTCGGCAGCGCCAAGGACCCGCGACCGACCCAGCGCGGACTGTCGCGCAAGCACGTGACCGACGCCTGCCACGCTGCACTCAAGCGCCTGCGGGTGGACTACCTGGACCTTTATTACTGCCACCGCCCGGATCCGGACGCGCCGATCGCCGAGACCGTGCACGCCATGGATACCCTGGTACGGCAGGGCAAGATCCTTTACTGGGGCACCTCGGAGTGGTCGGCGGCGCAGATCCAGCAGGCGCTGGACATCGCCGAGGCGCGCAACCTGCAGGGCCCGTCGATGGAGCAGCCGCAGTACAACCTGCTGCACCGCGAGCGGGTCGAGGTCGAGTACGCGCCGCTGTATGCAGGTGCCGGCCTGGGCACCACCATCTTCTCGCCGCTGGCCTCGGGCCTGCTCACCGGCAAGTACGACCAGGGCATCCCGGCCGATGCACGGCTGGGGCGCGAAGGCATGGAGTGGTTGCAGGACCTGGTGCTGGGGGCCGACGCCGGGGCCCGCCTGGGCCAGGTGCGCCGTTTCAGCGAAGTCGCGCGCGCACTGGGCCACGCCCCGGCCACGCTGGCGATTGCCTGGTGCCTGCGCAACCCGAATGTCTCCAGCGTGATCCTCGGCGCCAGCCGGGTCAGCCAGCTGCTGCAGAACCTGCAGGCACTGGACGTGCTGGAGCAGGTCGACGCCGCCGGCTGGGCCCAGGTCGAAGCCGTCTTCGCCTGACAGCCCTTTGTGGAGTCGAGCCATGCTCGACTCCGCGCGCAGCGCGGGCGTTTCCTGGCGACGGCGCCAAGAGCAGTCGAGCGTGGCTCGACTCTACAAAGGGGTCGCACCAATCTTTTGATTGATGATGTCTATCGAATTTCCGGATTCGATCATTAATCTCATCAATGAAATTGAGAATGGTTGTTGATTGTCAACTGAGAATCATTATCATTTAACTCGTCCCTCGCACGAGTCCAGATGCTCATGAATGCTCAACCTGTACTGCTGCGCCCCGAAACGCTGACCCTCCGCGATCGACCGGTCCGCGTCGTTCCGCCGGAAGAGGTCATCGACAGCGAAGCCCTGCTCAAGGGCCGTCGTGAAATCCTGATCCAGCACGGCGACCGCTTCTATCGCCTGCGGCACACCAGCAACGACAAGCTGATCCTGACCAAGTAATCGCGGCCTGGTCGCCCGCCTCCCTCCCTCCTGCCGGCAGCGCCGACAGGGTGGGCGACCCGTCCGCTCCCGCTCTCTCCCCCCTCGGTCTACCGCGTGCACCTTCCGGGTGTGCCGGTAACCGGGGGTTCCCCTGCCTGACCGACCAAACCCGATGACCCGCCATACCGCCCTTTGCCTTGCTGTCTGGATGGCGCTGCCGCTGTCCGCCCACGCTGCTGCCACTGCCGCGCCCGATGCGCGCGAATTCGATCGGGTGCAGGTCACCGCCACCCGCACCGAGCGGGCCGTGAGCGACGTGGCGGCCACCGTGGACGTCATCGACCGTGAGCAGATGGACCGGCACCTGGTGCAGGACATCAAGGATCTGGTGCGCTACGAACCGGGCCTGTCGGTCACCCGCAGCGCGACCCGCTTCGGCCTGGATGGTTTCCGCATCCGTGGCCTGGACGGCAACCGCGTGCGCATCCAGACCGATGGCATCGTCATGCCGACCCGGTTCGACATCGGTTCGTTCGCCAGTTCCAACCGCAACTTCACCGACCTCGATACGCTCAAGCGCGTGGAGATCGTGCGTGGCCCGGCCAGTTCGCTGTACGGCTCCGATGCACTCGGTGGCGTGGTCGCGTTCGTCACCAAGGACCCGGCCGACTACCTCAAGGACGGCGAGAACAGCTACTTCGGCCTGAAGTTCGGCTACGACGGTGAGTGGAAGGGCCTGCTCGGCGGTGCCACGGCCGCCTTTGGTGGCGACCACTGGAGCGGCCTGGTCAACGTCAACCACCACCAGGGCCAGGAAACCGACAACAAGGGCACGGTGCGCAGCGACAACGACACCCGCACCGCGTCCAATCCGCAGGATCGCGACGGCCGCAGCCTGCTCAGCAAGCTGGTCTATGCACCCAGCGAAGACCAGCGCTTCCGCCTGACCGTGGAAGGCAACGAAGACACCACCGATACCAATGTGCTGTCGGCGATTGCCAGTGTTGCGCCGCGTCCCGGCGCGACGGCTGCGGCCACTGGCATGAAGTCCCACGACACCCAGAAGCGCAATCGAGTGTCCTTCGCCCACGAAATGGATGCGCTGGACCAGCCGTTCGCCGACAGCCTGCACTGGCAGGTGTACGCGCAGAACAGCGAAACCCGGCAGCAGACCGACGAAACGCGCACCGACGGCACCCGCCGCCACCGCGTGTTCTCCTTCGACCAGCATGCCTATGGCCTGCAGGCGCAGTTCAACAAGGCGTTCACCACCGGCAGCGTCGAGCACGCAGTGACCTACGGTTTCGAAGGCACCCGTACCGAGATCCGCCAGAAGCGCGACGGCTACCAGGTCAGCAAGGCGGGCGTGGTCAGCAACACGGTGCTGCCGGACACCTTCCCGGTGCGTGACTTCCCGATCAGCAAGACCACCGAGCTGGGCCTGTATGCACAGGATGAGATGCGCCTGGCCGACGGCAAGCTGTCGCTGGTGCCGGGCGTGCGCGTGGACCGCTACGAGCTGAAGCCGGAAGTGGACAGCATCTTCGCCGAAGACAACCCGACCACGGCCGTGGCGCAGCTGAAGAAGACCAGCGTGTCGCCGAAGCTGGGCATGGTCTGGCGCTTCACCGACCAGTGGTCGCTGTTCGCCGGTTATGCGCGTGGCTTCCGTTCGCCGCCGTACAACGACGTCAACATCGGCCTGACCAATGTCGCCTTCCGCTATACCGCCATCGCCAATCCGGACCTGAAGCCGGAAACCAGCGACGGCTACGAACTGGGCCTGCGCTTCATCGCGCCGGCGGCGTACGTCAGCGTCAGCGGCTACTACAACGACTACAAGGATTTCATCCAGTCCAACGTCGATACCGGCCGCAACGCACAGGGTTTGACCGTGTTCCAGTCGCAGAACATCGCCGAGGCACGCATCTATGGCGCGGAAATGAAGGCCGGCATCGAGTTCGGCGAGCTCAGCCCGGCGCTGAAGGGCTGGGCGCTGCGCAGTGCATTGGCATGGTCGCGTGGTGACAACCGGACCGATGACGAACCGCTGGCCTCGGTCGATCCGCTGCGTGGCACGCTGGGCCTGATGTACGACACCGATACCTGGGGCGTCGAACTGGCCGGCACCTTCGTGCAGCGCAAGAAGCGCCTGCCGCCGCCAGCTGCGCAGACCAATCCGAACGCACCGGCACCCTTCGTCTACCAGCCGGCCGGCTATGGCGTGCTCGACCTGATGGCGCACTGGAACTTCGCACCGGGTGCAACCTTCAATGTCGGCGTGTTCAACCTGGCCGACAAGCGCTACATCGAATGGTCGTCGATCACCCCGAGCCTGATCACCAATCGCGCACTGAGCGATCGTTTCAGCAGCCCGGGCCGCACCTTCTCCGCCAGCCTTGCCGTTTCCTGGTGACCTCATGAGCCGAGCACTGTCCGCACGCAGGAATGACTCCATCGCCGCGCCGCACAGCGCGGCCTGGCCGACCCCGGCACAGCTGGCCACGCTCGGCACCGTGTTGTGCCTGTACCACGCCGACGGCAACGAGCTGGGTGGCTGGCGCCAGGCCGTACGCGTGCACGCCTGCCAGGGCGTGGACAGTGAAGGCCTGCGCGAGAGCCTGTGTTTCCTCGATGGCCGCGGCCGCTGCGTGTGGCGTTTGTACCTGCTGCCCGACAGCGACTTCCTGGCCTGGGACCGCCTGGTCGCGGCGCTGCCGCCGGGACCGGAACACGACAGCGATGGCAGCGTCGGCGAACGACTGTGGCGGCGCCTGGCCGGCCATCTCGGTGGCCAGCGCTGGCGCCTGTGCGCGCTGCGCCTGCATGCCGCCGACGACGGGCGCACCCTGGCGGCCAGCCTGTCGACCCTGTCCTCGCTGGGCGCGGCCACCGCGCGCCGCATCGCACGCCTGGAAAACGCTGAAGGCGAACTGGCAATCGACGACTGTTGTTGTGCCGACGCCGCCCGGCGCCAAGCGCCACGGATTCCTGGCGACCTGCCGCTGATCCGCCTGTGACCCTCTCCTGATGGAACGCCCGTTGGCCACGGATGGCCGCTCAATGAATCTGCAACCCCGAAGGAAGACCCCGATGAAGCTCCAGACAGCCAGCGCCATGCTGCTGCTCGCCGCCAGCGGCGTGGCCAGCGCGCAGCCCTCCGATATCGCCCGCGACCACGACAGCATCCTTGCCATGCAGGGTGAGTACACCGTGGACTTCGCGTTCGACGAGACCGTGCTGCTGAAGCCGGGCTACGAGCGTGCACCGGCGATGCGCAGCGGTGGCAGCGAAGTGGTCATCGTGGTCGAGGACACGCCGAAGCGCATCGTGCTGCAGCACCTGCTGCTGGACGAGAAGAGCGGCCACATCACCAAGCACTGGCGCCAGGACTGGGTGTATGAAGCACCGAACCGTTTCGAGTTCAGTGCAGACCAGACCTGGAAGGTGCGCAGCATTCCGGAGGCGGTGAACCAGGGCGCCTGGACCCAGTGCGTGTACGAAGTGAGCGACGCGCCACGCTACTGCGGCACCGGCACCTGGAGCTACACCAACAACGTGCCGAGCTGGACCAGCGACCTGAGCTGGCGCCCGCTGCCGCGCCGTGAGTACACCAAGCGCAGCGACTACAACGCGCTGGCCGTGATCAACCGCCACACGCTGACCCCGAACGGCTGGACCCACGAACAGTTCAACACCAAGGTGCAGCGCAACGCCGACGGCAGCCAGGTGGAGATCGCACGCGAGTTCGGCTTCAACGACTACGTGAAGACCACCGAGGTCGACTTCACCCCGGCGCGCGACTACTGGAAGGCTACTGCCGGTTACTGGGCCAAGGTGCGCCAGCGCTGGGACGGTTTCCTGGCCCAGGCCCCGGGCGTGCACCTGAAGACCAGGATCGACGGCATGGCGATGATCATTCCGCTGTTCACCCAGGCCGAAGAAATCCAGTCCGGCAAGAAGGTGAAGGACACGCAGATCGACGACGTGTTCGCCAAGTACGTGGAAAAAGCCCAGTAGATCCACGCCATGCGTGGATGTGCTTGTTCCTTGAACACTGGCAACGCCGTCATGTGCTCTTGGTAGGTGCCGAGCTTGCTCGGCACGCGCCCCGGTCCGGCGCCGCCTCAGGCCTCGCGCAGGGCCAGTGCCGGTGGCGTATGCAGGATCGCCCGCGTACCCCACCAGCCCGCCAGCAGGCTCAACCCGATACCGACCACGCCGCCGATCAGCAGGCCCGGCCACGGCGGCAGCAACGGCAGCTCGAACACCTTCTGCGAGACCGCCACACCGATGGCGGCCGCCGCCCCCACCGCCAGCAACGCGGCCAGGGTGCCCAGCGCGCCGAATTCCACCAGCACCGCGCCGCGCAGCTGCCGCCGGGTCGCGCCCAGCGTGCGCAGCACCGCGCTGTCGTAGCGACGCTCGCCCGCCGTGGCCTGCAGCGCGGCCAGCAGCACCAGTACGCCGGCCAGCAGGCTGAACACCATCACCAGCTGCACCGCCTGTGCCACCCGTTCCATCACATCGCGCACCTGCGAGATCACCGCATCCACGTCCAGCAGCGACAGGTTGGGCTGCGCGCGTACCAGCTCGCCCAGTCCGGCTGCCTTGCCGGCCGGCAGATGGAACGCCGACAGCAGGTTGTGCGGGGTGTCGCCCACCGCATTCGGGTTCAGCAGCACGAAGAAGTTCGGCCGGAAGGTGTTCCAGTCCGCCTTGCGCACGCTGGTGACGGTGAACTCGCGCTCCTGTTCGCCCACGGCAATGGCGATGCGGTCGCCCGGATGCACGCCGTAGCGTTTGGCCCAGCCGATCTCCACCGAGGCTTCCGGCGCGGTGCTGTCGGCCTTCCAGAACGTGCCATTGACCAGCGTATTGGCCGGCGGGAAGGTGCTGCGCCAGCTGAAGTTCAACGGCCGGTTCTCGTCATCGTCATCGCGCTGGCCGCCCTGCGCCGGTTGCCCGTCCTGTCCGGGCTCGCGATCCACGCGCAGCGGCGGCTTGCCGTTGATGGCGATCAGGCGCCCGGTGGCCATTGGTTCGATGCTGGCGTCATTGGCACCCAGCCCACGCAGTGTTGCCAGCACGCTGTCGCGCTGTTCGGGCTGGATGTTGATCAGGAAGTAGTTGGGTGTGTCTGCCGGTAGCCGCTCGCGCCACTGCTGCAGCAGGCCGGGGCCGGTCACGGCCAGCAGCAACAGCGCGCACAGCGACAGCGACAGCCCGACCAGCTGCATCACCGCCAGCAGCCGGCGCCGGGTGAGTGCGGCCAGGCCCAGTCGCCAGTTGCCATGCAGGCGATGCTGCAGGCTGCGCATCAACTGCAGCAGCACAAATCCGACCACACCGGCCGCCACCGCCAGCGCGGCCAGGCCACCCAGTACCCACAGCGCCAGCTTGAGGTCACCCGTGACCTGCACCGCCAGCACCAGGCTGGCCCCCAGCGCGGCCACATAGGCCAGCAGCGAGGCCGGTGGCAGCGTGGCGAAGGAACGGTTGAGTACGCGCATTGGCGGCACCCCGCGCAGGCGCAGCAGCGGTGGCAGGCCGAAGCCGAACAGCAGCAACAGGCCGATGCCGGCACCGGTCAGCGCCGGCATTGCCTCCGGCAGTGGCAGGCGCTGCGGCACCAGGCTGCCCAGCACCTGTACCAGCCCTTCCTGGGCGGCCATGCCCAGGCCGATGCCAAGCGCACAGGCCGGTACTGCCAGCATCAGCAGCTGCAGTGCCAGGCCGAGCAGGATGTCGCGCTGGCGCGCACCGAGGCAGCGCAGGATCGCCACCTGGTCGATGCGGCGCAGGGCGAAGCGGTTGGCCGCCAATGCGGTGGCCACGCCCGCCAGCAGCACCGCCAGCAGCGCGCTCAGGCCGAGGAAGCGGCCGGCCAGGTCGAAGGCCTGGCGCACGCCGCGCTGGGTGTCATCCACGCTCAGCAGGCGCAGGCCCTTCACCTGTGGCAGCAGCCACTCGCGCAGGGACGCGATCTGCCCCGCCGGTCCCGCAAACATCAGCCGGTAGTTGATGCGGCTGCCGGGGCCGAGCAGGCCGGTGCCCTCCACGTCAGCACGGTTGACCAGCAGGGTGGGGGATAGGGTCAACAGGTCGCCACCGGCATCCGGCTCGGCCTCGATGATGCCGGCGATACGCAGCGTGCCGGCGCCGAATTCGAGGTCATCGCCGGCCTTCAGCCCCAGCCCCTGCAGCAGGCGCGGGTCGGCATAGGCCTGGCCCTTGGGGGGCATGCCGGCCTCGGCGATCAGCGCGCCACCGGGCGTGCTGCGCACCCGCAGCGTGCCGCGCAGTGGATAGCCCGCCTGCACCGCTTTGATGCTGGCCATCTGGCTGGCATCACCGTTGAACAGCACGCTGCCGAAGCTGGCGATACGGGTGAAGGCCAGTCCACGCCGCTGCGCCTCGTCGGCGAACGCCTGCGGCGGGTCATCGCGCCCGGCAATGCCGAGGTCACCGCCGAGCATTTCCGCTGCGCTGCCGGTCAGTGCCAGGTTGACCCGGTTCACCAGCGTGCCGACTGCGGTCATCACTGCCACGCCCAGCACCAGTGCGGCGAACACGGTCAGCAGGTCGCCGGCCAGCGCCTCGCGGCGCAGCGCGCGCCACGCGTGCCGCAGCAGGTTCATGCCTGCGCCCCACGCTCGACCGGCAGCAGGCGGCCGTTGTCGATGCGGTGGATGTACTGGCAACGCTGGGCCAGGCGCAGGTCGTGGGTGACCAGCACCAGCGTGGTGCCGCTGCTCGCGTTGAGTTCGAACAGCAGGTCGCTGATGTGCTGGCCGGTGGCGTGGTCCAGCGAGCCGGTCGGTTCGTCGGCGAACAGGATGCGTGGGCGGGTGACGAAGGCGCGCGCCAGTGCCACGCGCTGCTGCTCGCCGCCGGACAGCTGGCGCGGGTAGTGGCGGGCGCGATGGGCCAGGCCGACCTGGGCCAGCACTTCATCGACCCGTACGCGGTCCTCGCGCCCGGCCAGCTCCAGTGGCAGCGCCACGTTCTCGGCGGCGGTCAGCGCCGGCAGCAGGTGGAAGCTCTGGAACACGAAACCGACCTCACGTGCGCGCAGCTGGGCACGTGCTTCCTCATCCAGTGCCGCCAGATCCTGCCCGGCCAGGCCTATGCGGCCGCGGCTGGGCAGGTCCAGCCCGGCCAGCAGGCCGAGCAGGGTGGTCTTGCCGGAACCGGAGGCGCCGACGATGGCCGCGCTGGTGCCTTCATGGACGGTCAGGGTGATGTTGTCCAGTATGTGGACTTCACCCTCCGGGCCCTGCACGGATTTGCCGACCTGGTCGACGGCGATGGCAACGGACGCGCTGCGGGGGGACAGGCTGTCGATGAGGAGACTCCAATGCGCAAGACGGGATGGAGCCGGCGAGCCGGCGTGATGATGGTGCTGCTGCTAGGGTTCCTGCTGCTGCCCGGGCTGGCCTGTGCCAAAGGTCCGGCCGGCACCGTGCTGGTCCTGGGCGACAGCCTCAGTGCAGCCCACAATATCCCCGTCGACGCCGGCTGGGTCAGCCTGCTGCAGCAGCGGGTCAGGCAGCAGTCGAAAACCCCGGCACGCATCGTCAACGCCAGCATGAGCGGGGAAACCACCGCCGGCGCGCTGACCCGCCTGCCGGGCCTGCTGGCGAAGGAAAAACCGACCGTGGTGGTGATTGCCCTCGGCGGCAATGACGCGCTGCGCGGACTGACCCCGGCGCAGGTGCAGGGCAACCTGGAAAAGATGGTGCAGGCCAGCCAGAAGGCCGGGGCCAAGGTGCTGCTGCTGGGCATCGATGTTCCGCCCAACTACGGCCCGGCCTACCGCCAGCGCCTGGCCGCGGCCTACAAGGCGCTGGCCACGCAGTACAAGGTGCCGCTGCTGCCGTTCCTGCTGGAGGGCGTGGCCCTGCAGCCGGGCATGATGCAGGCCGATGGCCTGCACCCGACCGCACAGGCGCAGCCGAAGGTGCTGGACAACGTCTGGCCGCTGCTGCGCCCTCTGCTCTGAACGATTTACTTCCCTCTTGACGGAACTTCACATCGCGTCCACCGTCGATCCGGCATGTTTCACAAAGCTGAAGTTAGAGGGAATCACATGCGTCAGACGAAGGAGACCTCCGGCTTGGTGCTGGTGGTCGAAGACAACCGCAACATCTCCGAGATGATCGGGGAATACCTGGAAGGTCGCGGCTTTGAAGTCGACTATGCACAGGACGGCCTGGATGGCTACCGCCTTGCGGCGGAAAACAGCTATGACGTCGTGGTGCTCGACTTGATGTTGCCGCGCCTGGATGGCATCGAAGTGTGCCGTCGCCTGCGCAACGATGCGCGCAAGTCCACCCCGGTGCTGATGCTCACGGCACGCGACACGCTGGACGACAAGCTCACCGGCCTCGGTTTCGGCGCCGATGACTACCTGACCAAGCCGTTCGCGATCCAGGAGCTGGAAGCCCGCCTGCGCGCGCTGATCCGCCGCGAACGTCGCCAGGTGGGGTCGGAAGTGCTCAAGGTCGCCGACCTGGTGCTCGATCCGGTCAGCATGCGTGCCACCCGTGCCGGTACCGAGCTGCAGCTGTCGCCGATCGGCCTGCGCCTGCTGACCATCCTGATGCGCGAATCGCCGCGCGTGGTCACCCGCCAGGAGATCGAACGCGAGATCTGGGGCAACGGCCTGCCGGATTCGGACACCCTGCGCAGCCATCTGTACAACCTGCGCAAGATCATCGACAAGCCGTTCGACCGTCCGCTGCTGCATACCGTGCAGAGTGCCGGCTACCGCATTGCCGACATCGCCCAGCCGATGGCCTGAACAGGTCCGCGCCGGTGCAGCCTCAGGCCGGGCCGGGCTGCGGCCCGGCACAAGGGCAGGGGATGATCGTCCGGCAGTGCCGCCGGTCATCGCCCGTGCATCCCAACGGCGCGGTGCGCTGCCTATAATCGCAGCGCTCTGACCGGGACTCCGCAATGCCGCACGGCCTGCCGCGCAAGATCCGTATCGCTTTCATCCTGCAGGCAGTGCTGGCCAGCCTGGGCATCCTGCTCGGTGCGTGGCTGGTTTCGCTGGTGATCAAGCACAGCCTGGTCGGCGCCGCCCTGCGCGAGGAGGCGGCGTACTTCTGGACGCTGCACGAGGCCTCGCCGGTACAGCCTCCACCCAACACCCAGAACATCCGTGGCTACCTGCTGGAAAGCGGGCAGTCGGCCCTGTCGCTGCCGGCCAACCTGCGCAATCTGGAACCCGGCTTCCACGAACTGCCCAAGGACGACCAGCTGGTGCTGGTCGATGTGCGCCCGGCCGGCCGCCTGTACCTGGTGTTCCTGCGTTCGCGCGCGGAGATGCTGGCGTTCTGGTTCGGCATCGTGCCGGTGCTGCTGACCCTGCTGGCGGTGTATGGCGCCAGCTGGGTGACCTATCGGGCCTCCAAGCGCCTGGTGTCGCCGGTGAACTGGCTGGCGCGGCGCGTCTCACGCTGGGATCCGGGCCACCCGGAGGCAGCCGACCTGGAACCGAACAAGCTGCCGGCGGACATGCAGGGCGAGACCCGGCAGCTGGCGGCCGCACTGCATTCGCTGGCCAACCGGGTCAGCGCGCATGTGGCGCGCGAGCGCAATTTCACCCGCGACGCCAGCCATGAACTGCGCACACCGTTGACCGTCATCCGCGTCGCCAGCGACATGGCACTGGGCGATGACAGCCTGGAGCCGCGCCTGCGCCGCAGCCTGCAGCGCATCCAGCGTGCCGGCCGTGACATGGAGGCGGTGATCGATGCCTTCCTGATCCTGGCACGCGAGGCCGACGTCGAGCCCCAGGTCGAGCTGTTCGACGTCAACGACATCGTCCGCTATGAAGTGGACAACGCCAACGAACTGCTGGGTACGCGCCCGGTGTCGGTGCACCTGCACAGCGATGGCCCGGTGCAGCTGCATGCGCCGCCGCGGGTGCTGCAGGTGGTGGTCAGCAACCTGGTGCGCAACGCCTGCAGCTACACCGACGAAGGGCGCATCGACGTGCATGTGCACAACGACCGGGTAGTGGTGCGCGATACCGGTATCGGCATGTCGGCCGACGCGCTGTCGCGGGCCTTCGAGCCGTTCTACCGTGCCGAGCCGAGCCGTCCGCAGGGCACCGGCCTGGGCCTGTCGATCGTGCGCCGGCTGTGCGACCGCTTCGGCTGGAAGGTCAGCCTGGCCAGCGAGCCAGGCCAGGGCACCCAGGCCACGGTGGTGTTCCGCTGACGCGGCACCTGCTGCCTCGGTAGATGCCGACCTTGGTCGGCGCTTTCAACAGGAGTCACGCCGGTGCCCGATGCCAACCAAGGTTGGCATCGACCGGAAGGCGTGCGCGTGGCGCCTCTACGGCGTCCGCAGTCCCTCAGTTGCAGTTGACCTTCGGCGCCAGTGCCTTGGTCCAGATGTCATAGCCGGCCGGGGTCATGTGCAGCATGTCCTCGCGGAACAGCGACGCATCCGGCTGGCCATCGGTGCCGAGCATGGGTGTGTAGACGTCGGTGAAACCGGTATTGGGCAGCTTGGCCAGGGCGGCCTTGATCAGCGCGTTGGCTTCGTTGATCGCCGGCAGCAGATGCGCACGCGACGGGCTCGGCTTGATCGACAGGTACTCGACCCTGGTCTTCGGCAGGTCGCGATGCACGCGCTGCACGAAGGCAACCACATCGTCGCGCACCTGCACGGCGCTGCGGCCGCTGTTGAGGTCGTTGTCACCGGCGTAGAAGAACACCTTGCACGGCGCATACGGCACCACGATGCGGTCGGCATACCAGGTGCTGTCGCGCACTTCCGAACCGCCGAAGCCGCGGTTGAACACCGGCTGGCCGGGGAAGTCGGCTGCCAGGCCTTCCCACATGCGGATCGAGGAGCTGCCGATGAACTCGATGCCGCCCCGTGGCGGCGGGTTGGCCTGGTCGGCGCTGGCGAAGCGGGCCATGTCGCCGGCCCAGGCCACGTTGGAGACCTGCTCGGGCACGCGCGGCGGCTTGGCCGGGCTCAGCGCCTGGGCCAGGGGGGCGACGGTCAGCAGGCCCAGCATCAGCAGGCAGGTACGGCGACGGGACATCAGGCGCTCCAGCAGGGAAGGGGAAAGCCATCATAGAAGCTGGGGCGGGCCGGGGCTTGCCCTAGGCAGTCCATTCACCGGGCCGGTGCCGGGATGCGGCTGGCGGCCTTGTGGCAAAATGGCGGCCATCTGCCTATCCCTGTGCACCCATGATTCCCTGCCGTGCGTCTGAGCGGTCGCTGCGCCGCGCCCCTGTTGCTGGATGTTCCACCCGTGGCTGATCAGTTCGGCCATCTGCCCCGCGGCCCGCGCCGCATCGTCCAGGCCGCCCGCTGGTCCTGGCAGGGCCTGCGCGCCGCCTGGCTGCACGAGTCCTCGTTCCGGCTGGAGGTCTACCTGCTGATCCTGCTGACCCCGGTCGCGATCTGGCTGGGCCAGACCCCGGTCGAGCGCGCGCTGCTGATCGGCTCGATGCTGCTGGTGCTGGCGATGGAACTGGCCAACTCGGCCATCGAAGCGGTGATCGAACGTTACGGCAGCGAGATCCATGAACTGGCCGGCCGCGCCAAGGACATGGGCTCGGCGGCGGTCTTCGTGCTGATGATGAACGTGCTTCTGTGCTGGGCGCTGGTCGTGGTCCCGCATGCAATGGCCGGCAATTACGGCTGATCCCCATTCCCCCACTGCCCTGAAGAGTTTCCATGTCCTTTGAGTTCCTCGCCGACCCCAATGCCTGGGTGACCCTGTTCACCCTGAGCGCACTGGAAATCGTGCTCGGCATCGACAACCTGGTGTTCATTTCCATCGCCGTCAGCAAGCTGCCCGAAGAGCGCCGCCCGTTCGCGCGCAAGCTCGGCATCGCGGTGGCCTGCATCACCCGTATCGCCCTGCTGGTGTCGCTGGCGTATCTGGCACACATGGCGGCCAACCTGTTCACGGTGGCCGGCATGGGCATCTCCATCCGTGACCTGGTGTTGATCGTCGGCGGCCTGTTCCTGATCATCAAGGGCTTCATGGAGATCAAGGAACTGATCAGCGGCGGCGAGGATGAAGATCCCAGCACCACCAAGGCGTCGGCCGTGTTCGGCTACGTGATTGCGCAGATCGCGGTCATCGACATCGTGTTCTCGCTGGACTCGGTGATCACCGCCGTCGGCATCGCCGACCACATCCCGGTGATGGTCGCCGCGATCCTGCTGTCGGTGGCGGTGATGCTGCTGGCCGCCAACCCGCTGGGCCGCTTCATCGATGCCAACCCGACGGTGAAGATGCTGGCGCTGGCCTTCATCCTGCTGATCGGCGCGGTGCTGATCCTGGATGGCCTGGATGTGCACATTCCCAAGCCCTACATCTACGCTGCCATGGGCTTCTCGGTGCTGGTGGAGTGGCTGAACCTGCTGATGCGCCGCCGCGCCCGCGAACACAATGTGCCGGGCGCCGGCAACTGGTAAGCGCGCTGCTGGCGTGTGAGTCCCTCAGAACCCCCGGCCTGACCGGGGGTTCTGCGTTGTGGGGCCCGGTTCCACACCGGCGCTGCGGCTTTTGCATCTGAAGCGGGGTTTCTGCCGCCACTTGTGAACCAGGATCAACAGTGTTTTCCCGGGGCGAGGCTTAATCCGGAACAGCAGAGCGCGCAGGCTACGCACTCCCGATTCCCGCCCCCAGGAAAACCTCCCATGAATTCCAGAGCCGCCTTGCTGGCGCTTGCCGTCGGCGCCTTCGCCATCGGAACCACCGAGTTTGCGCCGATGGGCCTGTTGCCAGTCATCGCCGACGGCGTGGGCGTGGGCATTCCCACCGCCGGCATGCTGATCACCGCCTACGCCGTGGGCGTGATGCTGGGGGCCCCGGTAATGACGCTGCTGATGGGACGGTTCGGCAAGCGCACCGCGCTGATGCTGCTGATGTCGATCTTCGTGGTCGGCAACCTGCTCTCGGCACTGGCCCCGAACTACGGCCTGCTGCTGCTGTCGCGTCTGGTCACCAGTCTCAATCACGGTGCCTTCTTCGGCATCGGTGCGGTGGTCGCCGCCAGCCTTGTGCCGAAGGACAAGCAGGCTGCTGCCGTGGCCACCATGTTCATGGGCCTGACCATCGCCAACATCGGTGGCGTGCCGCTGGCCACCTGGGTGGGCCAGCAGCTGGGCTGGCGCCTGTCCTTCGCCGGGACTGCGGTGCTGGGCCTGGTCGCGATCACTGCGCTGGGCTTCGCGCTGCCGGCGTCTGCGCCGGGTCCGCGCCCGGACGTGCGCCGTGAACTGAAGGCGATCCTGCAACCGCAGGTGTTGCTGGCGATGGGCACCACGGTCCTCGGCGCGGGCGCGATGTTCACCCTCTACACCTACGTGGCGCCGGTGCTGACCGAGTTGACCGGCGCCTCCAATACCTTCATCGCGATCTCGCTGGCCCTGATCGGCATCGGCTTCACCCTCGGCAACGGTATCGGCGGGCGCATGGCTGACTGGTCGCTGGATGGCGCCACGCGCATCCTGCTGGCGGTCCTGGCCGTACTCATGTTCGTGCTGCCACTGGCCTTCATGCACCATGCTACTGCGGCGCTGGGCGTGCTGCTGTTCGGCGCAGCGACCTTCGCTATCGTGCCGCCGCTGCAGATCCGGGTGATGCAGGCGGCCAGCGAGGCGCCGGGCCTGGCGTCGTCGATCAACGTCGGTGCGTTCAACCTGGGCAATGCGGTGGGCGCCGCGCTGGGTGGTGCGGTGATCAGTTCGGGGCTGGGTTACGCGGCGATCCCGGTGGCCGGTGGCCTGCTGGCGGCCACGGGGTTGCTGCTGGCATGGCTGGGGCGTCCGCGCACTGCGGTGGCTGAAGCCTGCTGAGGGGTGTTGGATTCCGGCAGGGCTGCGCCCTGCACCCGCAGAGGCAACGTCAAAAGCTGGGCTACTGAGGGATGGCGGGGCGGGTCCGGTGGCGGGGGACGCCGTAAACCCGTCCCTGGGGGCTTGGCCGCGGCATCCATGCCGCGGACACCCCCGCCACCGGACCCACCCCGCCTTCGACAGTCTTCCGCGATCTGTCGGAATGCGTTCTGCGCTGCTGTTGGTAGGTGTCGATCTTGGTCGACACGGTAGATCCACGCCATGCGTGGATGGCAGACACCAGGAATGTCTGAAGGGTCGGCTTTTGCCTTTGGCTTTTCTTTTGATCTTCCCGCGGTGCGCAGAAAACTGTCCATGGCCGGGAGGGTGGGTCGGCTGGGGGCGTGAGCCGCATGGATGCGGCGACCGAGCTTACATGGACGTACTTGCAGCGGCCCCCAGCCGACCCACCCTCCCGGCCCATCCCCGAGCTGGCTGGACCACACCGCGGAGGGGGCCGCGCCCGATGGCCGGTCTTTCACCCGAACCATGGCATGCTCGGTGCCCAGTCCACCCGGAACCTCCGCCATGCGCCTGTTCACCCGTGTCCTGCCCCTGATGCTGCTGGCTTCCCTGCTGTCCGGCTGCGGCTACAACGCCATCCAGCAGAAGGATGAAGCGGTCAAGGCCAGCTGGTCGGAGGTCATCAACCAGTACAAGCGCCGCGCCGACCTGGTGCCCAACCTGGTGCAGACCGTGAAGGGCTTCGCCAGCCAGGAAGAGCGCGTGCTGACCGAAGTCACCAATGCCCGTTCGCGTGTCGGCCAGATCAACGTCAATGCCGACGACGAAGCCTCGCTCAAGCAGTTCCAGCAGGCCCAGGGCGAACTCGGCAGCGCGCTGTCGCGGCTGCTGGTGGTCACCGAGAACTATCCGGAGCTGAAGTCCAACCAGAACTTCCGCGACCTGCAGGCCCAGCTGGAAGGTACCGAGAACCGGGTGACCGTCGCCCGCGGCCGTTACATCCAGCAGGTGCAGGACTACAACACCTACATCCGCTCGTTCCCACAGGTGATCACCGCCAAGATCTTCGGCTACAAGACCAAGCCGAACTTCACCGTGGAAAACGAAGCGCAGATCTCCAACGCGCCGGCGGTCGATTTCGGCAACGCGCCGCAGCAGCAGCCGGCACCGCAGCCGGGCCACTGACCCATGCGCCTTGCCACTGCGCTGCTGGCCCTGCTGCTGTGGCTGCCGCTGGCCTCGCAGGCGCAGCAGCTGGCGCCGATTCCTGCGCTGGATTCGCCCGTGGTCGATACCACCGGCACGCTGGACGCCACGCAGAAGCAGGCGCTGGTACAGCAGGCGATTGAACTGCAGCAGCGCAAGGGCAGCCAGCTGCAGGTGCTGGTGGTGCCCACCACCCAGCCGGAAGACATCGCGCAGTACACCACGCGCGTCTTCGACCAGTGGCAGATTGGCCGCAAGGGCGTGGATGACGGCGTGCTGCTGGTAGTGGCCAAGGACGACCGGCGCGTGCGCATCGAGCCGGGCTACGGCCTGGAAGGTGCGATTCCCGATGCCATCGCCAACCGGGTCATCCAGGAATACCTGGTGCCGCGCTTCCGCAGCGGCGACTACGCCGGTGGCATCACCGATGCCACGGCGGTGCTGGTCAAGTTGATCGACGGCGAAACGCTGCCGGCACCGGTCAGCGGCCATCGCGGGCGTGATCCCAGCGGTGGCGGTGATACCTGGTTCCTGGCGCTGTTCATCGGTGTGTTCGCCGGCAGCATCCTGCGCGGCGTGTTCTCGCGGGTGCCGCGTCCGCTGCGTGGCGTGCTCGGCGGTGCCGGTGCAGCCCTGGCGGCGTTCCTGTTCACGTCCACGCTGCTGGCCAGTGGCCTGGCGGGCATCGTAGGCCTGATCGTGGCCATGCTCTCCGGCCACCCGGGCCGCTTTGCCGGTGGTGGTGGCTGGGGCGGTGGCAGCTGGGGCGGTGGCGGCGGCTTCGGCGGCGGTGGCGGCTGGGGAGGCGGTGGTGGCCGCTCCGGTGGTGGCGGTGCTTCGGGGGGCTGGTGATGATCCAACGACTGTGTCGTCATGTGTTTTCGCCGTCGGTACGGCGCGCGTTCCCGCCGGCCACGCTGCAGGCGATCACCGAGGCCATCGCGGCCGGTGAGCAGCGCCACGGCGGGCAGGTGATGTTCGCGGTGGAAGCGGACCTGCCGCTGGCCGCGCTGTGGCACAGGGTCAGCCCGCGCCAGGCCGCCGAACATGCCTTCGCCCGTCTGCGCACCTGGGATACCACCCATAACAATGGCGTGCTGATCTACCTGCTGCTGGCTGACCACGCCATCGAGATCGTCGCCGACCGGGGCCTGCACGGCCGGGTCAGCCCGGCGCAGTGGCAGCGGGTCTGCACCCACCTGCGCGAGGGCCTGCGTGGCTCCCATCCGGTGGAAGCGCTGCAGGATGCCATCGACGAGGTCTCCAGCCTGATCGAAGGGCACTTTCCGGCCTCGACGCGGTCGAACGATGACGCGTTGCCGAACTCGCCCCAGCTCCTTGGTTGAGCCGGGGCGGCACTGGCCCGAGAATAGGCGTTCAACCGCAAGGCACCTTCCATGATCTATTTCCACGACATCGACCCCATCGCCCTCTCGCTGGGGCCGATCAAGGTGCACTGGTACGGCATCATGTACCTGCTCGGCTTCACCGCCGCCTGGCTGCTGGGCCGCAAGCGCATCGCCGCCGGGCGCCTGCCGGGCGTCGATGCCAATGGTTTCTCCGACCTGCTGTTCTACGCCATGCTCGGCGTGGTGCTGGGCGGGCGCATCGGCTACATGCTGTTCTACGCGCTGGGCGATTTCCTGCACAACCCGCTGCTGCTGTTCAAGGTGTGGGACGGTGGCATGAGCTTCCACGGTGGCCTGCTGGGCGTCCTGGGTGCCTGCTGGTGGTGGTCGCGCAAGCACGCGCTGCACTTCCTCGACACCATGGATTTCATGGCGCCGCTGGTGCCGCTGGGCCTGGGCTTCGGCCGCATCGGCAACTTCATCGGCGCCGAGCTGTGGGGCAAGTACACCGACGGCACGTGGGGCGTGGTGTTCCCGTCCGGCCTGCCGGCGCCGCTGAACCAGCTCGACCACGCGACCCTGCAGGCGCAGTTCGCGACCGGCGCGTTGAACCAGTTCGCACGGCATCCCTCGCAGCTGTATGAAGCGTTCCTGGAAGGCCTGGTGATGTTCGTGGTGCTGTGGGCGGTGTCGGCCAAGCCGCGCCACCGCTACCTGGTGGGTGGCCTGTTCGCGCTGATGTACGGCCTGTTCCGCTTCGCCGTGGAGTTCGTGCGCATGCCCGACAACGGTGTCTACGTGGCCTTCGACTGGCTGACCCGCGGCCAGATCCTCAGCCTGCCGCTGATCGCCTTCGGCCTGGTGCTGCTGGTGATGTCGCGCCGCGCGCCGGTGCTGCAGCCGCAGCTGCCGGTGGCTGCCGAGGGCAAGGCATGAAGGCTTACCTGGACCTGCTCTCGCACGTGCTCGAGCACGGCGCCGAGAAGAGCGACCGCACCGGCACCGGTACCCGCAGCGTGTTCGGCTGGCAGATGCGTTTCAACCTGGCCGAAGGCTTCCCGCTGGTCACCACCAAGAAACTGCACCTGCGCTCGATCATCCATGAGCTGCTGTGGTTCCTGAAGGGCGACACCAACATCGGCTACCTGAAGGACAACCAGGTGCGGATCTGGGACGAGTGGGCCGACGAGAACGGCGACCTCGGCCCGGTCTACGGAAAGCAGTGGCGCAGCTGGGCCACCGCCGATGGCGGCGAGATCGACCAGATGCAGTGGCTGGTGGACGAGATCAAGCGCAACCCCGATTCGCGCCGGCTGGTGGTCAGCGCCTGGAACGTGGGCGAGCTTTCGCAGATGGCGCTGATGCCGTGCCACAACCTGTTCCAGTTCTACGTGGTGGACGGCAAGCTCAGCTGCCAGCTGTACCAGCGCAGCGGCGACATCTTCCTCGGCGTGCCGTTCAACATCGCCAGCTATGCGCTGTTGACCCACATGGTGGCGCAGGCCACCGGCCTGGGCGTGGGTGATTTCGTGCATACGCTGGGCGATGCGCACCTGTATTCGAACCACTTCGAGCAGGCGCGCGAGCAGCTGTCGCGTGAACCGCGCGCGCTGCCGACGCTGTGGTTGAACCCGGAGGTGACCGACCTGTTCGGCTTCCAGTTCAACGACATCCGCATCGACGGCTACGATCCGCACCCGGCGATCAAGGCGCCGGTGGCGGTATGAGTCCCCGATTGATTTCCAGCGGCCTGCTGGCGCTGTGCGGCATGTTGCCGCTGGCCATGGTGCAGGCCGGACCGGCCGATGCGCTGTCGTTGGCCCGGCAGGTCAATGAGCAGATCGTGCACAAGCACATGCGCGAGGAAGTGCAGGCGTTCGCCGGGGCCTTCAACGGCGGCACGATGATGCCCCAGGATGTGCCGGAAGGCTGCCGGGCGCAGATGCGTGAGGCGGTAACCGGCATGTACACGGCGATGACCGAGCACCTGAAGGCGGGTGTCGAGGATCCGGCCTATCAGCGCACGCTCGAGCAGCAGCTTGCCACCGTCTATTCCAGTGACCAGTTGCAGGCATTTCTGGCACGTCGTGCCAGCACCGACACTGCTGCGTTGTCGGCAGACATCCTGTCCGGACCGGGCCTGAAGGATATCGAAGAGGCGCAGAAGCAGAAGATCCTCGATGGCCTGGATGAGCAGTCCACGTCCAGTCCTGCGCTGGCGGCGGCGCTGCAGGCCGCCAGTGCCGCCAACGCTGCCTGCGAACGCCTGCAGATCGACGCCAGCTGAGGAGGTGGTAGCAATGAAGCTGTCGATGATCGTGGCGTTGGATCGCAACCGTGGCATCGGCCAGGGCAATGCCATGCCCTGGCACCTGCCGGATGATTTCAAGCACTTCAAGGCGCTCACCCTGGGCAAGCCGATCCTGATGGGGCGCAAGACGGCCGAGTCGATCGGCCGCGTACTGCCGGGGCGGACCAACTTGGTGCTGACCCGCAGCGGGCAGGTGCCGTTCGAGGGCATGCGCGCGGTGGCGTCGCTGGATGAGGCGAAGACGATTGCCGAACGCGAGGGCGCCAGCGAGTTGTGCATCATCGGCGGCGGCGAGATCTTCCACCAGCTGCTGGACCAGGCCAGTGACCTGTACCTGACCTGGGTGGATGCCGAAGTCCCCGCCGATACCCATTTCCCCGAGGTGGATGCGCAGGACTGGCGGGAAGTGAGCAGCGAGCCGCACCCGGCCGACGAACGCCATGCCCACGCGTTCCGCTTCGTGCACTACGTGCGCCGCTGAAGATGGTTTCCTGTAGAGCCGAGCCATGCTCGGCTGCTGTTGCCGGACACATCCCGTAGCCGAGCATGGCTCGGCTCTACAGGATTGCCTACGGCATCCGGTAATGCCCGATGATGGCGTGCTGGAACAGCAGATTCTCTTCGCGCGTGCCGCGCGCGATGTTGTGCAGTACCAGCGGCGTGCCGTTGGCCAGCTTGCGGTCGGAGACGATGCCCACGTGCAGCAGGCCGTTGCCGTTGAGCTTCCAGGCGACGATGTCGCCGGCCGCGTAGTCGGCGGCGAGGGCCGTGATCGGCTGCTGCCAGCCCTGCCGTTCGAACCAGCGCATCAGGTTCGGTACGCGGCGATGATCGATGTTGCGATCCGGTCGTGACAGGCCCCAGATCGCCGGATAGGCACTGAAGTTGCCGCGCATGTCCTCATGCACGCGGGCCTGCAGGTCCACGTCCAGGCTGCGCAGCGCGCGCACCACCACGTCGGTGCACACGCCGCGATCAACCGGGACGTCTCCGCCGGGATAGGCCAGCACCTGATAGGCAGGGTCGTAGCGGGTGGTGACGCCGATCTGCGCGCGCGCTGCAGCCACCAGCGGCGGCGAAGGCGCCTGCGGCTGCGATGGCGTGTGACCGGCGTTTCCGCCGCCGGTGGGGGCCGGGGCCGAAGTGGGCTGGCAGCCGCTGGCCAGGGCCAGCGTCAGCAGCACCATCCATGGTGCCCAGCCGCGCCGCGTCATGCCTGCGGCGGGGGACTACTGTTGCCGGGGCCCGCGGAGCCACCACCACCGCCACCACGGCGACGACGACGGCGCGGGCCGCGATTGCCCGGGTTGGCGGCCGGAGCGTTACCGCCGCCCTGTTCCTTGCCCTGCGCCGACGCAGCCGGGCGCTCGTGCGCCGGGCGCGCGGGCGGACGGGCGTTGGGCACGGGGGCGGGTACATCGCGGCCTGGCACCTGCACCACGCGCAGTTCATCGGTATCGAGCTGGATCGCGGTGAGCTTGCCGCCCCAGACCGCGCCGGTGTCGATGGCGTGCACGCCCTGGGTGATGGTCAGGCCCAGCGCCGACCAGTGGCCGCAGACCACCTTCAGGTCGCGCTCGACCCGGCCCGGCACTTCGAACCAGGGATACAGCCCCTGTTCCTGCGTGCCCGGCGTGCCCTTGTCCTCGATGCCGATACGTCCGCGCGGGGTGCAGTAGCGCATGCGGGTGAGCACGTTGATGATCGCGCGCGATCGGTCGTAGCCGGACAGGTTGGGGGCCCAGCTCGGCTTGTCGCCGTACATGTTGCGGAACAGCTTGCGGTAACCGGCGCCATGCAGCTGCACCTCGACCTCGGCGGCATGTTTTTCGGCCATCTGGGTGGTCCACTTCGGCGCCAGGCCGGCATGCACCATCATCCAGCCCAGCTCGCGGTCCACGTGCACCAGCTTCTGCAGGCGCAGCCAGTCCAGCAGTTCGTCGCGGTCCTCGGCCTGCACGATGCGCAGCAGGTCCGGGTTGACCTTGCGCTGTTCCTCTTCGGTGCGCGCACCGACGGCCAGCAGCGAAAGGTCATGGTTGCCCAGCACCACCACGCTGTGATCGCGCAGCGAATGCACCAGCCGCAGCGTTTCCAGCGACTGGCCACCCCGGTTCACCAGGTCGCCGCAGAACCACAGGGTGTCCTGCGCCGGGTCGAAACGGATCTTTTCCAGCAATCGCTGGGTGACGTCATAGCAGCCCTGCAGGTCGCCGATCGCCCACACACTCATCGTTCGGCCTCCGTGTCAGTGCAGGGTACGCGGGATGGCCAGCACGAAAGGTGCGACCGGCGCGGCAAATTCGGTGCCGTCGTCGGCGACCATGTCGTAGTGGCCCTGCATGGTCCCGTGATCGGTCCCCAGCATGACACCGGACGTGTAATGGAAGTCTTCACCGGGACGCAGGCGCGGCTGCTCGCCGATCACCCCGTCGCCGTCGACATGCTCGACGCGGCCGTTGGCATCGGTGATGCGCCAGTGGCGTGCGACCAGGCGCGCGGCAACACGTCCCTGGTTGTGGATGCGGATCGTGTAGGCGAACGCATAGCGCCCGTCTTCCGGCGCGGATTGATCGTCGAGGAAGCGCGGTGCGACTTCGACGGAGATGGCATAAACGTCAGCGTCTTCCATACCGGCAGTGTAATCAGGAGGCATTGGCCAAGGCGATGAATTCGGCCACGTCCAGCTGTTCGGCGCGGGCATCGGGACGCACGCCGGCGGCAACGAACTGTTCGGCGGACACCACGTTGTTCAGGGCGTTGCGCAGGGTCTTGCGGCGCTGCCCGAAGGCGGCCTTGACCACCTCGGCGAAACGCTTGTGGTCGTTGATGTTGATCGTGGCCGGGTCACGCGGCACCAGCCGCACCACGGCCGAATCGACCTTCGGCGGCGGCCGGAACGCGCCCGGCGGCACCACGAACAGCGAGGTCACCTGGCAGTAGGCCTGCAGCATCACGCTGAGCCGGCCGTACACCTTGCTGCCGGGGCCGGCGGCCATGCGGTCGACCACTTCCTTCTGCAGCATGAAGTGCATGTCGCGGATCATCGCGGCATGTTCCAGTGCATGGAACAGGATCGGCGAGGAGATGTTGTAGGGCAGGTTGCCGACCAGGCGGATCGGCTGGCCGGCAGCCAGTTCGGTGAAGTCCACGCGCAGCACGTCGCGGTGGACGATGGTCAGCTCGCCCAGCGGCTCGGCGGCGGCGGTCAGCGGCGCGATCAGGTCGCGGTCGAACTCGATCACCGTCAGTTTCGGATGCACGCGCAGCAGCGGCAGGGTGATCGCGCCCTGGCCGGGACCGATCTCGACCAGGCGGTCACCGTCTTTCGGGTTGACCGCCATCACGATCTTGTCGATGTAGTGGCGGTCGGCCAGGAAATGCTGGCCAAGCTGCTTCTTGGCCGGGGCGGTGAACACCGGGCCGGAGGGGGAATGCGGGGAATTCATGCGCTCAGTGTACGTTGCCGCGCAAGCTGCGCACACAACGTCGTGGCCGCCTGCAGGCTGGAAGGATCGGCAATGCCGCGCCCGGCCAGATCCAGTGCCGTGCCATGGTCCACCGCCACGCGCGGGTAGGGCAGGCCCAGGGTCAGGTTCACCGCCTGCTCGAAGCCCGAATACTTCAGCACCGGCAGGCCCTGGTCGTGGTACATCGCCAGCACGGTGTCGAAGCCCGCCAGCTTGGCCGGCAGGAAGGCGGTATCGGCCGGCAGCGGCCCGATCAGGTCCATGCCCTCGGCGCGCAGGCGCTGCAGCAGCGGAATGATCAGGTCCAGCTCCTCACGACCCAGATGGCCGTCTTCGCCGGCGTGCGGATTCAGGCCGAGCACGGCGATGCGCGGCGCAGGCAGGCCGAACTCGCGGCGCAGGGCGGCATGCACGGTGCGCAGGGTGTGTTCCAGGCGGGGCGCGGTGATCGCGTCGGCCACCTCGCGCAGTGGCAGGTGGGTAGTGGCCAGGGCCACGCGGACGATGTGGTTGGCCAGCATCATCACCACCTTCACCCCGGCCTGGTCGGCCAGCAGTTCGGTGGTCCCACTGTAGGCGATGCCGCCTTCGTTGATGACCGCCTTGTGCACCGGGCCGGTGACCACGCCGTGCAGTTCGCCGGACAGGCAGGCCTGGCCAGCACCGAGCAGGGCAGCGATGACGGCACCGGCATTGGCCGGGTTGGCCTGGCCGAAGTGGCTGGGCACGGTATTGGCCACAACGCGCACACGCAGATCACCGGGGACGCGTGCTTCGGCGTCCTCGGGCAGCAGCTGCAGCGGCAGGTTCAGCGCGGCGGCGGCCGCGCGCAGGGTATCCGGGTCGGCGAAGGCCAGCAGCCGGCAATCTTCACGCGGCTGCTGGACGAGGCGGACACACAGCTCCGGGCCGATCCCGGCGGGCTCGCCCGGTACCAGAGCGAGCTCGGGACGCATCGGTCAGGACTGCGGCGGCGTGGCGGTGTTTTCCGCGCGGTCGCCGCTGCGGAAGCTGACGTAGGCTTCGCCACGCAGTTCCTGCAGGAAGCGGTTGTACTCGTCTTCCAGCTTGCGGCGGCCGATGGTCTCGCGGACCTGGGCGCGCTGGTTGTCGTTGGTTACGTCGGTCTGGCGGGTGGCCACGCGCTGCACGATGTGCCAACCGGCATCGGTGCGGAACGGCTGGCTGACGCCGCCATCCTGGATGCCGGACACCTGCTGGCCGAACGCCGGACCGAACGCGTCGACCGGGAACCAGCCCAGATCGCCGCCCTGGCCCTTGCTGTTGTTGTCCTCGGAGGACTCCTTGGCCACGGTCTCGAAGTCCGCGCCACCGGCGATGCGGGCCCGCAGGGTATCGATCTTGGCCTTGGCGGCAGCGTCGCTCTGGTGATCGTCCACGCGCACCAGGATGTGGCGGCCGTGGTACTCGGTGACCGTGTGCTCACCACCGCTGGCGGCGCTGGCATCACGCACTTCCACCAGCTTCAGCAGCTGGAAGCCGCTGGGGCCGCGGATCGGGCCGACCACTTCGCCGGGCTTCATCTTTTCCATCATCTGCGCGAAGGCCTGCGGGATTTCATCCAGGCTGCGCCAGCCCAGGTCGCCGCCTTCCAGCGCGTTGGGGCTGTCCGAATAACGCACGGCGGCCGCGTTGAAGTCCAGCTCACCCTTGTCCAGCAGGGCCTTCACGCCCTCGGCCTTCTTCTGGCCGGTGGCGATCTGGTCGGCGTTGGAGCCGTCGGGCAGGGCGATCAGGATGTGTGCCAGGTGGTACTGGTTGCCCACCGTGGCCTGCTGCTTCAGCGCGGCGTCCACTTCACCCTCGCTGACACTGATGCGGCTCTGCGCGAAGCTCTGGCGCAGGCGCTGCACGGTGATTTCATCGCGCACCGAAGCACGGAAATCGTTGAAATCGATGCCGTCGTGGGCCAGGCGCTGGCGCAGTGCATCCAGGTTCGAGCCGTTCTGCTGGGCGATGGCATTCATCGCCTGGTTCAGCTCCTGGTCGCTGACGCGGATGCCGCTGCCCTGGGCGCGGGCCACCTGCAGCTTGACCAGCACCAGGCGCTCGAGCACCTGGCGGCTGAGCACGTCTTCCGGCGGCAGCTGGTTTTCACGGCCGGCGTACTGCGCCTTGATGTTGGCGATCGCACGCTGGAGCTCGCTCTGCAGGATCACGTCCTCGTCGACGACGGCGGCGATGCGGTCCAACGGCTGCGCCTCCTGCGCGAGCACCTGCAGGGGGGCGGACACGCTGGACACCGCCAGCAGGGAGGCGAGAAGAACGGGGAAGCGCTTGGTCATGGGATCTGATTCGGATCGTAGTCATCCCGGGTCGCCCCGGTGTTGCTGGGCGGCACGAGATAGAGGTCGTCGCGGTTGTAGCCGAGGATAGCACGGCGCAGCGTACGGTCCGTGTCCTGGCCGATGGAGCTGAGGCCCTTGAGCACGAACTCCAGCTGGAAGGAGTTGTTCATGTCGCCTTCGCGGTTGCGCACGTAGCGGCGGGCCACCGCACGGACCGCCAGGCAGCAGCTGTCCCACTGCACGCCGGCGATGATCTCCAGCGGTTCCTTGTCCTGCAGCGAGTAGTAATACCGGCCCACCAGGCTCCAGCGCGCATTCAGCGGGTACAGGAACGACAGGTCGGCCTGCTCCAGCAGGGTCCGGTCATGCTTGTTGGCGGTCGCCGGGGCGCCGGCGTTGATGCGGTAGCGGTAGCTGAGGTTGATCACGCCATCGTTGGGCATCAGATAGCGGGCGCGGACGCTGGCCAGATCCTCGCGCTTGTACTTCGGGTCCCACTGGTAGGTGGCGCCCAGGGTCCAGCGGTCGTTGATCATGTAGTTGCCGTCGGCGATCCAGGCCGACTTGCCCTTCTCCACCGGTGCGCCGCCCGGCGTGGTGCTGACCCGCGATTCGTCGAAGTACTGGATCTGGCCGATCGCGGCCGAGAAGCGTTCCTTGCCGGTGGTCTGGTCGATGAAGCGGGTGCCCAGTGCCAGGGTCAGCTGGTTGGCATCGTTCTGGCGGTCGGCGCCGGTATAGCGCGAGTCGCGGAACAGCTGGCCCCAGCTGAAGGTGAAGTCACGGGTGTCGAAGATCGGCAGCTCGTCCTGGTTGCGATAGGGCGTGCGCAGGTAGAACAGGCGCGGCTCCAGGGTCTGCAGGAATGACTTGCCACCGATCGACGTCTCGCGATCGAAGAACAGGCCGGCATCAAGGCTGCCGATCGGCAGGCTGCGGCTGGGCGAGGTATTGCCGCGCAGTTGTTCCGGGGTGGCCGTGGCCGGGTCGATGCCCTGCGAGCGCAGGATCTGGGCCTGGATGCCGTTGACGCCGTCGACCAGGCCGCGGTCCAGCTGGTAGGCCGTATAGCGGTAGGCCAGGGTCGGGGTGATGTACCAGGCCGCGCCACTGATCGGGAACGACACGTACGGCTTCACGTCCAGGCGCGAGCCACCGCTGATGCCAAGACCGGATGTCTGCTGGATGCCGTTCCGCGTGTACTGCAGATCCGTGCCCCGGTCCGGTCCGTACTTGAAGTTGACGTCGTCGTGGGTGAAGCGCACCGCTTCGGTGTAGATGCCGGTTTCCAGCCACGGCAGCACCGGCTTGTTCCAGTTGAAGAACAGGCGTGGCTCGCGGTTGTAGGGCAGGGCGCGCTCGTCGAGGGTGTAGTCGGTCAGCTGCCAGCGGTCGGCCATGATGCCGGCCGTCCAGTTCTGGCCGGTGCCGTACAGGCCGATGGTGCTCTGCAGGTTGGAGGCGGTCACGCCCACCAGGCGGTTGGCGAAGTCCTCGACATAGCGCTCGTCGCTCACCCAGGCCAGGTTGGCGCGGGCCTGCCAGTGGCTGTTCACGTTGTGGTAGCCGTCGAACATCACCCGGCCGCGGTCGCGGTCGCGCAGCTTGTCGCTGGGCATGTAGCTGGTCAGCACCTCGCCACGGCCGCCGTTGTAGAGGTAGCGGAACTCGTTGTCGAGCAGCAGGCCGCGCCGGCTCATGTAGCGCGGAGTCAGGGTGTCATCGTAGTTCGGCGCCAGATTGAAGTAGATCGGCTGCGCGTAGTCGAAACCGTTGCGGCCGGACATGCCCAGCTGCGGGAACAGCAGGCCGGTCTTGCGGCGGTCATCGATCGGGAACTTGAAGTAGGGCGCCCACAGCACCGGCACCTTGCCGATGCGCAGCACCGCGTTGCGGGCCGTGCCGAAGCCTTCGTCGTTGTCCACTTCGATCTGCGGCGCCGACAGCTTCCATACCGGCTGCGACGGGTCGCAGGTGGTGTAGGTGGACCGGTGCATCTGGCCGACCGCGCCCTGCAGGTCGACCGACTCGGCATCGCCGTTGCCCCGGCGCGACACCAGCTGGTACTTGATGTCGGAGATCTTGTGGGTGTCGCTTTCCTGGTTGCCTTCGGCGCGCTTGGCGACCATCCGGATCGACCCGTCCTGGTAGCGGACATTGCCGTCGGCGATGTAGTTGCCGGTCTCGGTGTCGAAGCTGAGCTTGTCGGTACCGACGAACTGGTCACCGCGGCGCAGCGCCACGTTGCCCTCGTACTGCGGCACGGTGGTGGTGCCCAGCAGCTGGTCGCCTTCGATGTCGGTCGGCTGGTTCTCGCGGGCGGCCGCGGCAGCAGCCTTGTCCTGGGCCGGGACCGGGGTGGGGGCGTCTGTGAACGCGGGAATGACGTCGGTGGCCGGGCACAGGCCCCAGTTGAGCGGCTTATCATCGGCCATCGCCGGCAGGCTGATGGCGATGCTCAGAGGCAGGGGAAGCAGGCGGAGGGCTCGGCGCACGCGGTTCGGATTCGGGCGAAAACGGACGGTAGCTTGCCCCATCCCTTGCATAGGGGCAATGAAGGGCGCCGGAGCCTGCCGGTTCGGGTTCATCCGGCGGAGGCACCCGCAGAGGGGGTGATCAGGGCCTGGACATGGGCCACGCTGCACTCGGCCAGGGCCTGCAGGTCGTAGCCTCCCTCCAGCATCGAGACCACCCGGCCGGCCGCGTGACGGCGTGCCAGCGCGTGCAGTTCACGGGTGATCCAGGCGAAATCGTCGGTCTCCAGCATCAGGTCCGCCTGCGGATCACGCAGGTGGGCGTCGAAGCCGGCCGAGATCAGCAGCAGCTGCGGGCGGAAGTCGTCGATGGCCGGCAGCATCTCGTCGGCCCAGACGTTGCGGAAGCGGAAGCCGCCGCTGCCCGGCGGCAGCAGGATGTTCATCAGGTTGCCGGCACCGCGGTCGCGGCGCAGGCCGGAATTGGGAAACAGCCCAGCCTGGTGGGTGCTGTAGTACGAGACCCGGGCATCGTGCTGGAAGATGTCCTGGGTGCCATTGCCGTGGTGCACGTCGAAATCGACCACCGCGATCCGCTCCAGGCCATGGCGGTCGCGGGCATAGGCGGCGGCGATGGCGATGTTGTTCAACAGGCAGAAGCCCATCGCCGTGCTGCTGGTGGCGTGGTGGCCCGGCGGGCGCACCGCGCAGAAGGCCAGCGGGTCCTCGCCCAGCATCACCGCATCGACTGCGGCCACACCGGCACCGGCGGCGTGCACGGCGGCGCTGGCCGAGCCGGGCGAGGTCCAGGTGTCCATGTCCAGCTGGCGCAACGGCGCGGTCTGCGGCTGCAGCACGAAGTCGAGCAGGGCGCTGTCGTGGACCCGGGTCAGTTCGCCGAACTTGGCCGGCGGCGCTTCGCGCCAGTCCAGCTGGCCGGGGAAGGCCGCGTGCAGCGCGTCCAGCACATGCTGCAGGCGTTGCGGGCATTCGGGATGGCCGGGACCGGGGTCATGCAGCAGGCAGGACGGGTGGGTATAGACCAGCATCGTGCCGACTCAGCGCTGGCGCTGCTGCGGTTGCCACAGCGCTTCGCCCTGGCCATCGGCGCGGGCCAGCACCCGGGCCAGCACGAACAGCAGGTCCGACAGCCGGTTGAGGTACTGCAGCGCCTCGCTGCGCACGGCTTCGTGGCGGGCCAGGGTGACCGTTTCGCGCTCGGCGCGGCGGACGATGGTGCGGGCCAGATGGCAGCGCGCGGCGGCTTCGCCGCCGGCTGGCAGGATGAATTCCTTCAGCATCGGCAGGTCGGCGTTGTAATGGTCCAGCTGCTGTTCCAGGGCCGAAACGTCGGCGGCATGGATCGCAGCGTGGCCGGGGATGCACAGTTCGGCGCCCAGGTCGAACAGCTGGTGCTGCAGATGCACCACCAGCGCGCGCACATCCTCGGGCAGGGGAGCAGCCAGCAGCAGGCCGAGCGCGGCGTTGGCCTCGTCGACGGTGCCGAAGGACGCCACGCGGGCGTCATCCTTGGCCACGCGCTGGCCGTCGCCAAGGCCGGTACTGCCGTCGTCGCCGGTGCGGGTGTAGATGCGCGAGAGGCGATGACCCATGGCGCGGCTCAGTGGCGGATGTCGCGGCGGGCCTGCTGGAGCTTCAACACCTGCTCCACGGCCAGCTGCAGGGCGGCGGCCAGCGCTACATAGATCGCCGTGGTGCGCAGGTAGGGCCCGAACCACTGCGCGTAGTTCTGCGCCCAGCCGGCCAGGGTCGGCTCGGCCACGTTGCGGCTGGACCAGTAGAAGCCGCCCTGTGCCAGCAGGTGGCAGACCGCCACCGAGGCGACCAGCAGCAGTGCGCCCTTGGCCAGTACCGGCCAGCGCGCGCTCTGGTAGTTGCGGCCCAGCAGCATGCCGCCGGCCCACAAAGAGAAGTAGGCCGGCAGCAGCAGCCAGTAGCCCGGCGACACGCAGTAGTGCTGCCAGAAATCCAGTCCGCTGCTGCGGATCACGATCCAGTCGACCAGCACGGCGAACACCATCAGCAGCGGGAACGCCCAGCGCGTCCAGCGGGCCAGGTAGAAGCCACCGATGAAGAACACGGCCCAGGAGGCATCCGGAATGGCCGCGAAGTGGTTGACCCGGGTCGCCGCCAGCAGCAGTACGAGTACGGACAGGACGAAGGCGCGGTTGGCGGTATCGGACATGGCGGGGGCCCGGAGCGGATTCAGGTTTCATTCTAGCCCGCCGCGCAGGTTGGCGCAGGTGCCGCCCGTTCGGCGTACAGTCGGGGCGAGCGCGTATCATGAACACATGAGTGAACGACATGACGTGCTGATCGTCGGTGGTGGCCTGGTCGGTGCCAGCCTGGCCATTGCCCTGGACCGCCTGGGCCGCGACGTGGGCCTGCTCGAGGCCAGCCCGGCCGGCGAGCTGCCTGCGGTGTTCGACCAGCGCAATCTCAGTTTCGCCGCTGCCACCGTCAATGCGCTGACCGCGCTGGGGGTGATGCAGAAGCTGGCGATGGCACCGGGCCCGATCCGGCGCATCCATGTCAGTCGTGCCGGCGATTTCGGCCGTGTGCAGCTCGAAGCGGCCGATTACGACCGGCCGTGGTTCGGCCAGGTGGTGGTCGCGCGCGATTTCGGCCAGGCGCTGGAAGCGCGGCTTCAGGAGCTGCCGCGCCTGCGCCGTTATCGGCCGATGCGGTTCCTGGGGCTGGGCGAGGTGGTGGACGGCTACCGCCAGGTGCGGGTGGCTGACGAGGCGGGTGAACGCGTGCTGCTGGCACGTCTGGTGGTGGGGGCCGATGGCACCACCAGCGGCGTGCGTGGCGCGCTGGGCATCGAGGTCGACCGCCATGATTTCCAGCAGACCCTGTTCGTGGCCCGCGTGCGCAGCCAGCGCGCGCCGGACGGCACGGCCTGGGAGCGGTTCACCGATACCGGCCCGACTGCCCTGCTGCCGCGTGGCGATCGTCACTTCGGCACCGTGCATGGCGTAGCGCGCGACCACGCCGATGCGGTAATGGCGCTGGACGATGCGGCGTGGCTGCAACGCCTGCAGAACGCGATCGGCTGGCGTGCCGGCCGCCTGCTCGAATCCGGTCCGCGCAGTGCTTATCCGCTCATCCAGGTACTGGCGCGCGCGCTGGCCAGTGAACGCACGGTACTGCTGGGCAATGCCGCGCAGACCATTCATCCGCTGGGTGCACAGGGCTTCAACCTGGGCCTGCGCGATGCGCTGACCCTGGCCGAGCTGCTGGAGGATGCGCATGAGGATGCCGGCAGTGATGCACTGCTGCAGGCCTATGTCGCGCGCCGCGAGGAAGATCGCCGGCAGACGGTGGCGTTCTCCGGCGGCCTGGCGCGCCTGACCAGCAACCCGGCGCCGCTGATGCGGCCGCTGCGCAGCCTCGGCCTGGTGGCCGCGCAACGCGCGTCGGTGCAGTCGATGCTGGTCGGTGGCGCGATGGGCTTCCGTGGCGACGTGCCGCGCCTGTGCCGTGGAGAAGCCGCATGAGCCGGCGCACGCGTCTTGATGTGGCCATCGTCGGTGGTGGCGTGGTCGGTGCCGCGTGTGCGCTGGCGCTGGCCGATGCCGGCCTGTCGGTTGCGCTGGTGGAAGGCCGTGAACCGGCGCCGTGGCAGGCCGCACAGCCTGACCTGCGCGTGTTCGCCTTTGCCGCCGACAACGTGCAGCTGTTGAACCGCCTGGGCGTGTGGCCGGCGATCGCGCAGGCCCGCGCCTGGCCCTACCGACGCATGCAGGTGTGGGACGCGGCCGGTGGCGAGGATCTGCTGTTCGACGCTGATCGTTTCGGCCGGCGCGAACTGGGCTACATCGTCGAGAACGGCCTGCTGCAGGACCGCCTGTGGGCGGCGCTGCCGGCGGCGGGCGTGCAGCTGCACTGCCCGGCACGGGTGGAAGCACTGGAGCAGGACGAGGATGGCGTGCGCCTGCGCCTGGATGACGGTCGCCGCCTGGAAGCGGCGTTGGCGGTGGCCGCCGACGGTGCCGAATCGACCCTGCGCCAGCTGGCCGGGATCGAGGTTGAAAAGCATGACTACCACCAGCGTGGCGTGGTGGCCTACGTGGACAGCGATCTTCCCAACCAGGCCACGGCCTGGCAGCGTTTCCTGCCGAGCGGTCCACTGGCGCTGCTGCCGGTGGCCGAGCGCCGCAGCTCCATCGTCTGGACCCTGCCCGAGGATGAAGCGGCTCGCGTGCTGGCGTTGGACGAGGACAGCTTCAACCGCGAACTGACCCGCGCCTTCGCTGCACGCCTGGGCGAACTGCGTCTGGCCTCGCCGCGTGCGGCGTTCCCGCTGCGCCGTCAGCTGGCGCGTCACTATGTGGCCGGCCGCGTGCTGGCGCTGGGCGATGCCGCACATGTGGTGCATCCGCTGGCCGGGCAGGGCGTGAACCTGGGGCTGCGCGATGTCGCCGCCCTGCAGCAGTGGCTGGCGCCGTCCGCCGAGCGTCGGGGCCAGCCGCGGCTGTCGCCGCAGCGACTGCAGCGCTGGGCACGCGAACGGCGCAGCGACAACCACATCGCCGCTTACAGCTTCGATGCGATCAACCGCCTGTTCTCCAACGACGAAATGCACCTGACCCTGGCCCGTGGTCGCGCGCTGGGCTGTGTCGGCAAATGGCCGCCGCTGGTGCAGGCGTTCTGGAAGCGCGCCGCTGGGGTGTAAGCGGAATACATGCCGCACGACGCTTCCGGCATCAGTGAACAAAAAAAGGGGACGGAGGGGATCAAGTCGTTTGTGCCACAAACGACTTGATCCCCTCCGTCCCTTTTTTCAGTCGACCAGCCAACCGGCCAGGTCTGCACGATCCAGCTTGCCGCGACGCTTCACGTCCAATGCATTGAACTCATCGGCCAGTGCCGGATTTGCCTGCGCTTCCTCGCGGCTGATGAAACCATCGCCGTTCACATCCAGCGCGGCGAAGTGGATGCGGTACTGGCCAACCACGCTGCTGGGCTCCAGCGAACGCACCGTCACCTGTGCCTCGCCGGCCGGCTGTGCAATCTCGACGCTGCCGCTGACCCGACCGGCATCCAGTGGCTGCTGGCGGATCGCGCCGCCGGTGGGGCCCAGCGGCTGGCTCTGCGCCGGGGTGTGCGGCAGGTGCTGGGCCATGGCCGGTGCGGCTGACAGCAAAGTGATCAGCAGGGTGAGCGAGTGGTAGCGCATGGTTCCCTTCCCCGGTAGCGCCGGGCCATGCCCGGCGGATGCAATGGGTTCAGCGCAGCGGCGAGGCCAGCACCGTGATTTCTTCCCGATCGTGATACAGCTGCTTGGCGCGTACCACCAGCGGCTTGCCGGCCTGGTCCTGGAACAGGTCCAGGCATAGGCGGGTTTCGTCCCAGCGCTTCTTCATCGGCAGCTTCAGATTGAAGATGGCGTGCCTGCACCAGCCTTCGCGGAACCAGGTGGCCATGCGTTCGGCCACGCGGCGCGGCTGCTCGACCATGTCGCAGACCATCCAGTCCAGCGGCTGTTCGGGGTGCCAGTGGAAACCATCGGCGCGCAGGTGCTCGACCAGACCGGTGTCCAGCACGTGCTGGCGCAGCGGGCCGTTGTCGATGCTCAGCACGTGCATGTGCTGGCGGGTCAGTACCCAGGTCCAGCCGCCGGGGGCGGCGCCCAGGTCGGCCGCACGCATGCCGGGCTTGGCCAGTGCTTCGCGTTCTTCCGGCGTCAGCAGGGTCAGCAGTGCTTCGTCCAGCTTCAGTGCCGAACGCGAAGGCGCCTCGGGCAGCAGCTTCAGGCGCGGGATGCCCAGTGCCCACGGCGCGCTGTCGGCCGGGTCGGCCACGCAGACGAAGGCATGGGTGCCGTCGACGAACACCACGTGCAGGCGCGGCAGGCGGTTGTTTGGCTTATCAGTGAGCTTGCCGGCCTTGCGCAGCGCCGGGCGCAGTGCATTGCCGAAGGCTCGCGCCAGCCCGGACAGCGGCTTGCCAGCGTCCGAATCGGGGTGCTCCACCCACAGGTCGCCGAAGCGCGGCGCATCGGCCAGCACCTCCAGCATCGGGGTGATGCGATCGCTCGGGTCCAGCTGCGGCAGCTCGGCCAGCACGACCAGCTTCTGCCGCGCGAAGATCAGTTCTCGCCAGCGCAGGCGTGGCGCCAGTGCTGCAGCGTCGTCGCACATGAAAAGCACATAGCCGTCATTGCGCTGGGTGCGCGCATAGCCAGCGAAACCGGCTTCACCGGCGCGGAACTGCAGCTCGCCGGCCAGCTCGGGTTCAAAGCCCTGCCGGCACAGGCACAGCAGGCCGATGCCGGTCTCAGTAACGGGCGCCATCGCTTTCCCCATAGGTTCGCAGCACGCTGCGCGCGGCGTCGCGGTCCAAGCCCTGCACCACTTCGATGCCACGCTTGTTGAGCTCGCCGACCCAGTCGGCCGGCAGCGGGCCTTCATCGAACGGGGTCAGTTCCTCGACGTCGGCCGCACTGGCACCGATCAGCAGGCGGTCGATGCCGGCCCACACGGTAGCGCCATAGCACTGGCAGCATGGCTGCGAACTGGTGGCCAGGGTGACCGGCGACAGCACCGCGTTCAGGCGCGGGGTCTGCAGGCGCTGCTGGGCCAGCATGTAGGCCATGTTCTCGGCGTGCGCCAGCGAAGTCGCGTGCGGCATCACCCGGTTCACGCCAGCGGCGATGACCTTGTCGTCCGGGCCGAACACCACCGCACCGAACGGGCCGCCACTGGCGTGCTCGACGTTCAGCCGCGACAGCTCGATCGCCAGCGCGACCTTGGCCTCGTCGCCCGGATATCGACGATCCAGGTCGATCTGGTCGTGGATCCAGGCGGGAAGGGTCAGGTGGACTTGCGCGTACAGCATCGCGGGGGTGCCTCGTGTGGGATGGAAAAAAGTGCGGTTGCTTGGGGAACCGGCGCGCAGTGTAGCCGCACCGGCCTGTATCGGGTGTGGGCGTGGGTCAGCCTGGCGAGCCGGTGCGGACCACCACGTACTGCTTGCGGAATTCCAGCCCTGCCTGCGGCCAGCTGGCCGCGTAGGCGCGCAGCAGGGGCAGGGCGGCGGCGAAGTCGTGGCCGTTGACCCGGCAATCGGCCTCGCACAGGCCATCGTCATCGCGCGAGGCGAACAGGCGGATGGCCAGGAAAGAACGCGTCTTCAGCAGCGCATCGAATGCATCGATGCTGCGCGTGAACAGGCAGCAGGGGCAGGAGCCATGATCGTCTTCGCTGCGGGGGCCGGTGTCCATCTCATGCTCGCGGTAATGCGCCAGTGGACCGAGCACCACGGTGCGTTCGAGTTCCTGGCCGTCAGCGCCGGCCGGATAGGTCAGGCCCATCATCGGCAGGCCCTGCGCGTCTTGGGCGCCGATCGCGGTCTGCAGGGTCACCAGGTCCACCCGGGCCCAGGCCTGGAAGCCGGACAACAGCGATGCCTGCTCATCGGCACCATTTGCGTGCTGGTACTCGAACAGGCCATCGGCGAACAACTGCGGATGCTGGCTTTCAATGACGGTGGAGGTCTGCCAACCACCGTTGTCGCGCGCGTGTGCGGCCATTGCATGCGGGGTCAGGCGCAGGCCGCTGTCCAGCAGCAGCGCGTTGCCGTCGACGCGGCTGGCGGTGCCGGCGTCCTGAAGGACCTGCTGCAGCAGCGGGAGGAGGGCAGCGGAGGTCGTGGTCATGTCAGGCCTGTCGGTGGATGGGGTGGAACATCCAGGCAGGGCCTGGAAAATCTAATGGTCGAGCGCGTCGAGCTCGGCGCGATATCGCTGCGCGTCGGGCTGCTGCTGCGGGTCGTTGCCGTGGTCGCGCAGCCAGCTTTCCAGTTCGCGGCGATAGTCCGCGCGGAACTCGGCATTGCCCGGGCTGAAGTGCAGCTTGCGCGCCGCTACCTCCACGCGCTCGCGCGCACTGGCACGGGCCTGGGCGATGCCATGCGGGGATTCGTTGGTGAGGATGACGAAGTTGCGTGGGAAGCCCGGCGTGTACTTGACCACGAACGGCTGGTCGCGCGCCGGGATGCGGATGGCGTTTTCCAGCGGCCACAGCGAAGCGGTGTTGGTGTAGAACACCACGTCCACGTCGCGGCCCTCGGCGGTATGCAGCACCCCTTCGTAGCGCCAGATGTACTGTTCGTTGAGCGTGGAACTGGTTCGCTCGGCCTTGACGATCACCGCTTCACCACGCTCGCCCACCACGTTGAGGAAGGTGGCGTTGAGGAAGTGGCCGAGGAACATGTTGAGCATCGCCAGCGGGAACACCACGATGGCGTAGCCCGGAAAGCGCCGCCACCACGAGACCAGTCCGGCCAGCACCATCGCTGCAAAGAACGTCAGCAGCGGATGCTGCGAGATGAACCAGAACAGGACGGAGAGGGCGGTGATCATTGTCGATGGCGTGCGGGCGCCATGCTGGCGCCCGCGCAGGTCCTCAGGCCGACCAGGTATCGCGCAGGGTCACGCTGCGGTTGAACACCGGCTTGGCTTCGGTGTGGTCGCGGCGGTCGGCGACGAAGTAGCCGGTACGTTCGAACTGGAACGACTGCTCCGGTGCGGCGCTGGCCGCGGCCGGCTCGACATAGCCGGTGACGGTGCGGCGCGATTCCGGGTTGAGGTAGTCGCGGTAGGTCTTGCCTTCCGATTCGTCGTCCGGATTGGCCACCGAGAACAGGCGGTCATACAGGCGGATCTCGGCCGGCACACCGTGCACGGCGCTGACCCAATGGATGGTGCCCTTGACCTTGCGGTTGGCGCCTTCCATGCCCGGACGCGATTCCGGATCCAGCCAGCCGCGCAGCTCGGTGATGGTGCCGTCGGCATCCTTTATCACTTCATCGCAGCGGATGATGCCGGCGCCGCGCAGGCGCACTTCGCCACCCGGGACCAGGCGCTTCCAGCCCTTCGGCGGTACTTCGGCGAAGTCCTCGCGGTCGATCCACACTTCGCGTGCGAACGGTACTTCGCGGCTGCCGAAGCTCTCGTCCTTCGGGTGGTTGCTGAAGGTCAGCTGTTCTTCGTGGCCTTCCGGCAGGTTGGTCAGCACCAGCTTGACCGGATCGATCACCGCCATGCGGCGCGGCGCGGCACTGTCCAGGTCTTCGCGTAGCGCGCCTTCCAGCACGCTGAAGTCGATCAGCGAGTTCTGCTTGCTGATGCCCACGCGTTCGGCGAACAGGCGCATCGCCGCAGGGGTATAGCCACGGCGACGCAGGCCCTGCAGGGTCGGCATGCGCGGGTCTTCCCAGCCATCCACCAGCTGTTCGGTGACCAGCGCCATCAGCTTGCGCTTGCTCATCACCGTGTAGTTGATGTTCAGGCGCGAGAACTCGATCTGGCGCGGCTTGGCTGCTTCGCGCGGCAGGCCGGCGTCGACCAGCGGTTGGGTCAGCGCATCGTCATGGGCGAAATCGACGTTGTCCACGCACCAGTCGTACAGCGGGCGGTGGTCTTCGAATTCCAGCGTGCACAGCGAGTGGGTGATGCCCTCGATCGAATCGCCCAGTGCATGGGCAAAGTCGTACATCGGGTAGATCGGCCACGCGTTGCCGGTGTTCTGGTGCTCGACGTGCTTGATGCGGTACAGCGCCGGATCGCGCAGGTTGATGTTGCCGCTGGCCATGTCGATCTTGGCGCGCAGGGTACGCGCGCCATCCGGGAATTCACCGGCCCGCATGCGGCGGAACAGGTCGAGGTTTTCCTCGACGCTGCGGTCGCGCCACGGCGACGGGCGGCCCGGCTCGGTCAGGGTGCCGCGGTAAGCGCGCACTTCCTCGGCCGACAGGTCGCAGACATAGGCCTTGCCCTGTTCGATCAGCTTCTCGGCGGCCAGGTAATAAGTCTGGAAGTAGTCCGAGGCGTGGCGCAGCTCGTTCCAGCTGAAGCCCAGCCAGCGCACGTCGTCCTGGATCGCGGCCACGTATTCCGGATCTTCCTTGGCCGGGTTGGTGTCGTCGAAACGCAGGTTGCAGACGCCGCTGAATTCACCGGCGATGCCGAAGTTCAGGCAGATCGACTTGGCGTGGCCGATGTGCAGGTAGCCGTTCGGCTCCGGCGGGAAGCGGGTCTTGATCGCCTGGTGCTTTCCGCTGGCCAGGTCCTCGCGCACGATCTGGCGGATGAAATCGCGCTTTTCGTGGCTGTCGGCGGGGGTCTCGGGGCTGGCGGGGGTGTGCTCGGACATGAGTCGGCGAAAAGAAAGGCAGAAAGACCAACAGTCTAGCGCGTACGGGGCAGGGCTGCCCGGTAGGGCTGGCCGGCGGAATGGTCACGCGCCGTCACCACCACCATTCAGCCCCCGGGCGTATGCTGGACCCATGTCCCATGGAGCCGCCGCATGCACATCGTGTACAAGGCCGACAACCTGTTCGACGCCCACCTGGTCAAGCACGCGCTGGAAGATGCCGGCATCCCGGCCTTCGTGTTCGGCGAGTCGCTGCTGGGTGGCATGGGCGAGCTGCCGCTGTTCGGCGTGCTGCGGGTGGGCATCCCCGACGCGGCGCGGCCGCAGGCCGAGGACATCGTGGCGGCGCTGGACTTGGGCCACGCGCCGGACGCCCCCATCTCAGATGCAGACGACATAGCCGGACTTCCGGCGTAGGAGCGCATCATGTTGGGAATTGGCCAGGGCATCCTCGGCATCGGCGCCTTCAAGCAGCGCCTGCCGCGCCCGGAAGAAGCACTGCCGGGGCGTGACCAACCGCTGCCGCTGCACAGCAACCAGCACTTCGTGAACAGCCATCCGCTGAAGGACCGTTTCGCCGGCCTGCAGCAGATCCGTTTCGCGCTGGGCTGCTTCTGGGGCGCCGAGCGCAAGTTCTGGACCGAACCGGGCGTGTACAGCACCTCGGTCGGCTATGCCGGCGGCATTACCCCGAACCCGACCTATGAAGAGGTCTGCTCGGGCCTGACCGGCCACACCGAAGTGGTGCAGGTGGTGTTCGACCCGGCGGTGGTGAGCCTGGAGCGGCTGCTTCAGCTGTTCTGGGAGAGCCACGACCCGACCCAGGGCATGCGCCAGGGCAACGACACCGGCACCCAGTACCGCTCGGCGATCCACGCCACCGACGAGGCGCAGTACAAGGCAGCGCTGGCCAGCCGCGAGGCCTACCAGGCGCAGCTGGACGCCGCCGGTTACGGCCCGATCACCACGGAGATCGTGTATCCGGCGCCTGAGTATTACTACGCCGAGGATTACCACCAGCAGTACCTGGCGAAGAACCCGAACGGTTACTGCGGTATCGGCGGCACCGGCGTGAGCTGCCCGATCGGGTTGGATGTGGAGGTGCCGCGCTGACGCGCGGTGGTCCGCCTGCGGCGGGCAGAAGCTGAAAGCAACGGCCAAAGCCAAAGCCAAAGCGGCTCTGGGTTGCTGTGGGTTTGGCGGGACGGGTACAGATGGCGGGACACGCCGTGAACCCATCCCTGGGGGCTCGGCCACGGCATCCATGCCGTGGACGGTCCCGCCATCTGCACCCGTCCCGCCTTCGACAGTTTCCCGGTGACGGTGGGCAACAGCATTGGGTTACTGACGAACTAATGGAAAACAAAAAGGACGCGGCCTTCGCCGCGTCCTTTTTGTTTGTGAGCACGCGAAGCGCGCGACCCGCTTTTGCTCTTCTTTTCTTTCTTCCGTGGCGGACCGCCGCAGGAAACTGTCGAAGGCAGGGCGGGTGGGTCGTGCAGGGGCGTGAGCCGCATGGATGCGGCGACCGAGCTTACATGGACGTACTTGCAGCGTCCCCTGCATGGCCCACCCGCCCTGCCAATCCCACGATCTGCCTTGCGCGACCCGCCACGAGGGGCTCAGCCGTTGGCCGGAACCCTCACAGTGCCTCGCGGATCCGCTCGCGCAGTGCTTCCAGATCCTTGGCAAACGCCTCGATACCGGTTGCCAGCTTCTCGGTCGCCATCGGATCGGCCGCCAGATCCGCCGCGAACTTCGCTGTATCGATCGGGGTCACCGCCACGCCGTCGGCGGCACCGGCCACCAGCTTGCGCGGCAGCTCGCCGTGGTCGGCGTCCAGCTTCTCCAGCAGGTCCGGCGAAATCGTCAGGCGGTCGCAGCCGGCCAGTGCTTCGATCTGCGCGGTCGAACGGAACGAGGCACCCATCACCACCGTCGACGAACCGCGACGCTTGAATTCGGCATACACGCCACGCACGAACTTCACGCCCGGGTCTTCGTCGATGCTGGCCGGGGTCTGGCCGTTGGCCACGTACCAATCGAGGATGCGGCCGACGAACGGCGAGATCAGGAACGCGCCGGCTTCGCTGCAGGCCAGCGCCTGGGTCGGGTTGAAGATCAGGGTCAGGTTGCAGTCGATACCCTCGGCCTGCAGGATGCGCGCGGCTTCCACGCCTTCCCAGGTCGCGGCGATCTTGATCAGGATCTTCTCGCGCGGCACGCCTGCATCCGCGTACATCTGGATGAACTGGCGGGCCTTGGCCACGGTGGCGGCGGTGTCGTAAGCCTGGTCGGCATCCACTTCGGTGGACACGCGGCCCGGCACCAGCGTGCTCAGCAGCGCGCCGACGCCGATGGTCAGGCGGTCGGCCACGGCATGCACCACGGCTTCGCGGTCGCCACTCTGCTGGCGGCCCCAGGCCAGTTCGCGTTCGATCAGCTCGGCGTAGACCGGCAGGTCCAGCGCCTTCTTCACCAGGGTCGGGTTGGTGGTGCAGTCCACCGGCTGCAGGCGCTTGATGGCGTCGTAGTCACCGGTATCGGCAACGACCACGGACAGTTCGCGCAGCTGGGACAGTTTGGACGGGGTACTCATTACGGCTCCTGGTGCAGGGGGATCGAATCGCGCGCGGTGCGCAGCGGTAATCAGGGGCGGTCGTTGTGGACCGCGGTCACGCGCAGGCGCAGCTTGCGGCCGCCGGGCGCGTTCCAGTCGATGCTCTGGCCGATCGAAAGGCCGAGCAGGGCACTGCCGACCGGGGCCAGCACGGAAACCTTTCCTTCATCGACGTTGGCTTCGCGGGGGAAGACCAGGGTCAGGACGTGCTTCTCGCCCGAGACTTCATCTTCGCACTCCACGCGCGAATGCATCATGACGATGCCTTCGGGAATCTGGTCCGGTGCCAGCACGGTGGCACGGTTGAGTTCTTCAGCAAGCGCGAGCGCGGCAGGCGTCTGGCTCAGCGCAGGGGATTCGAGCATGGCGTCCAGGCGGTCCATGTCGAAGGTGGAAACGGTGATCGACGGCGGCAGGCCGCTGGCGGTACTCATGGTGAAGCTCCTTGGTTGAAAGCCATGCAAAAGGCGGCACCTGCTGGCGCCGCCTGTCTGTATTGTGGGGACAAATGCGGCCGGAATCGACTCCTGCCGATTCCAGGCCGGTACTGCGGGGGCTCAGCCGTTCAGCGCGGGGCCGGGCAGGGCGGCAGTGTCGCCGGCGGTGTTGACCGCCTCCAGGGTGAACAGCGCCTGCGGCAGGCGCTTGAACTGGTCGGCCAGCTCCATCAGGAAGTCGTTCATGGCCGAGCTGCGGCGCCAGATCATGGCGATGCGGCGGCTGGGACGGCCCTCGCCGGTGAAATCGAGCAGGCGGATGTTGTTCGAGCGCGGGACCGGCGGTTGCACCGACAGGCTCGGCAGCAGGGTGATGCCGACGTCGGCGGCGACCATCTGCCGCAGCGTCTCCAGGCTGGTGGCGCGGAACTCGGACTTCTCGTTGGCGCCGAACAGGCGGCAGACTTCCAGCGCCTGGTCGCGCAGGCAATGCCCGTCTTCCAGCAGCAGCAGCTTCTGCGTGGCCAGTTCCTGCACGTCCAGGTGCTCGCGGCGGGCCAGCGGGTGGCGCCCGGAAACAGCCAGCAGGAACGGTTCTTCGAACAGGAACTCGGCGTGCAGCTGGTCGTCGATCACCGGCAGCGCCAGCAGTGCGGCGTCCAGCTTGCCCTCGCGCAGGCGGTCCAGCAGCACGTCGCTCTTTTCTTCGACCAGCAGTAGTTCCAGTTCGGGGAAGCGCTCGCGGATGCGCGGGATCACATGCGGCAGCAGGTACGGGCCCAGGGTCGGGAAGATCCCCAGGCGCACCGTACCGGCTTCCGGGTCGCGGCTGCGTCGCGCCGCTTCCTTCAGCTGTTCCACTTCGGACACGATCACCCGCGCCCGCGCGGCAGCCTCCTGGCCGGCCGGGGTCAGCATCACCTTGCGCGGTGCGCGTTCCACCAGCGGCAGGCCCAGCTCTTCTTCCAGCTTGCGGATCTGCGTGGACAGCGTTGGCTGGCTGACGAAGCAGGAGGCGGCAGCCCGGCCGAAATGCTTGTGGTCGGCCAGGGCTACCAGGTACTTCAGATCACGTAGGTTCATCCTTACACCCCAGGGGTAACGGACCGGCTGACGGCGTGGTTACCCGACAGGCAGACAATGTTCCCGGTGATCTGGGAACGGTGGATCAGGCAGCTTCAGCAACGGCACCGCTGCTGCTGCTCACCGACGAGCGGATCAGGTGGTCGAACGCGCTCAGTGCGGCGGTCGAACCGGCGCCCATGGCGATGATGATCTGCTTGTAGGGTACCGTCGTGCAATCGCCGGCGGCGAACACACCCGGCAGGTTGGTCTGGCCGCGGTCGTCGATGACGACCTCGCCACGCGGCGACAGCGCCACGGTGTCCTTCAGCCACTCGGTGTTGGGCAGCAGGCCGATCTGCACGAAGATGCCTTCCAGCTCGACGCGGTGGGCGTCGCCGCCGACGCGGTCCTTGTAGACCAGGCCGGTGACACGGCTGCCGTCGCCCAGCACCTCGGTGGTCTGCGCGCTGGTCAGCACGGTGACGTTGGCCAGGCTGCGCAGCTTCTTCTGCAGTACTTCATCGGCGCGCAGGCTGGAATCGAATTCCAGCAGGGTCACATGCGACACGATGCCGGCCAGGTCGATGGCCGCTTCCACGCCGGAGTTGCCGCCGCCGATCACCGCCACGCGCTTGCCCTTGAACAGCGGGCCATCGCAATGCGGGCAGTAGGCCACGCCCTTGTTGCGGTACTGGTCCTCGCCCGGCACGTTCATCTGCCGCCAGCGTGCGCCGGTGGACAGGATCACCGAACGCGACTTCAGCACCGCGCCGTTCTCCAGCTGCACCTGCACCAGGCCGTCTTCACCGGCCGGCACCAGCGCGCTGGCGCGCTGCAGGTTCATGATGTCCACCTCGTACTCGCGCACGTGCTGTTCCAGCGCCGTGGCCAGCTTCGGGCCTTCGGTCTCCTTCACCGAAATGAAGTTCTCGATCGCCATGGTGTCCAGCACCTGGCCACCGAAACGCTCGGCGGCGATGCCGGTGCGGATGCCCTTGCGTGCGGCGTAGATCGCTGCTGCCGCACCAGCCGGGCCACCGCCCACCACCAGCACGTCGAAGGCGTCCTTGGCGGCGATCTTCTCGGCATCGCGCTTGCTGGCGTTGGTGTCCAGCTTGGCCACGATCTGCTCGAGGGTCATGCGGCCCTGGTCGAACACTTCACCGTTGAGGTAAACGGTCGGCACCGACATGATCTCGCGCTTCTCGACTTCGTCCTGGAACAGGGCACCGTCGATGGCCACGTGCTGGATGCGCGGGTTGAGCACCGCCGCCAGGTTCAGCGCCTGCACCACGTCCGGGCAGTTCTGGCAGGACAGCGAGAAGTAGGTTTCGAACCGGTACTCGCCTTCCAGGTTCTGCACCTGCTCGATCAGCTCGGCGGTGGCCTTGGACGGGTGGCCGCCCACCTGCAGCAGGGCCAGCACCAGCGAGGTGAACTCGTGGCCCATCGGCAGGCCGGCGAAGGTCAGGTGGATATCCTGGCCCGGCGTGCCCAGGTCGAACGAGGGCACTCGGCCCTGGCCGTCACGCAGCACCTGCAGCGAGATCTTGTCCGACAGGCTTTCCAGGGTCTGCAGCAGTTCCAGCATTTCCTGCGACTTGGCGCCGTCGTCGGCGTGCGCGGTGATCTGGATCGGGCGGGTCACGCGCTCCAGATAGGTCTTCAGCTGCGACTGCAGGTTGGCGTCCAACATCGGGTCATCTCCTGGCTTCAGGCAAACAGGGGGCGTGGCACCGCTGTAGAAGGTAGCGGACCAGCAGGGGGTAGGGGTGAACCCAAGACAGCGACCGTGGAAGGGGCTGGCTGGCCAAGGCTGGCGCGCGTTGGCTGTCTTGGGTTCACCCCCACGCCGGCGGGGGGACCGGCACGGGGATGAAAGGCGCGCCGTGGCGTGGAGCCACGGCAGGCCGGTACTGCGTTAGATCTTGCCGACCAGGTCCAGCGACGGGGTCAGGGTCTTCTCGCCTTCCTTCCACTTGGCCGGGCAGACCTGGTTCGGGTTGGCGGCGGTGAACTGGGCAGCCTTCAGCTTGCGCAGGGTCTCGGAGACGTCACGGGCGATCTCGTTGGAGTGGATCTCCAGGGTCTTGATCACGCCTTCCGGGTTGATGATGAAGGTGCCGCGCAGGGCCAGGCCTTCTTCCGGAATGTGCACGCCGAAGGCATTGGTGAGCTGGTGGGTCGGGTCGCCGACCAGCGGGAACTGGGCCTTGCCGACGGCCGGCGAGGTTTCGTGCCACACCTTGTGCGAGAAGTGGGTATCGGTGGTGACGATGTAGACCTCGGCGCCGGCCTTCTTGAACTCGGCGTAATGGTCAGCCGCGTCCTCGATCTCGGTCGGGCAGTTGAAGGTGAAGGCGGCCGGCATGAAGATCAGGACGGACCACTGGCCCTTCAGGCTGGCGTCGGAAACCTTGATGAACTCGCCATTGTGGTAAGCGTTGGCTTCGAACGGCTGGATCTGGGTGTTGATCAGGGACATCGTTTTTCCTCTGGTGAAGGGGAGTGGGTGAATCGACAGGAGCTAGGTTACCGATTCGCTCGCGATAAGAACAATCCATTGATTGCATCTATTTGATAGATGGAGTCTATCAAAGTGCCATGAGCCAGCACTGAACCATGCCGCTCCCATCCTGCAACTGCTTGTGTGACAAGGAAAATCGCCCGGGATGTGTGGAGAGGGCTGATAGCCCCTCCTTATGTCCTCTGGCGAAACCTGAACGGATTCCAGCTTTTTGTAGCGTCGAGCCATGCTCGACGGTGGACCTGTAGAGCCGAGCCTACGCTCGGCTGTTCCAGAAGTAGCCGAGCATGGGCTCGGCTCTACAATTGAGGCATGTCTTCCCAAACCGAACCCACCCTGCGCCAGATCGTGGCCGAGGCCAGCGCCCGCCTGGGCGGCATCGACGCCCGCCACGAGGCCGAACTGCTGCTGCTGCACGTACTGGAGCGCCCGCGTAGCTGGCTGTTCGCCCATGCCACCGATCCGCTGGCCGCTGCCGAACAGGCCACCTTCGAAGCACTGCTGGCCCGCCGCGTGGCCGGTGAGCCGGTGGCCTACCTGACCGGCCGCCGCGGTTTCTGGACGCTGGACCTGGAGGTCGACCCGGCCACGCTGATTCCGCGCCCGGAAACCGAGCTGCTGGTGGAACTGGCGCTCGAGCGCCTGCCGGCCAATCGCGACTTGCAGGTGGCCGACCTCGGCACCGGCAGCGGTGCGATCGCCTTGGCGCTGGCCAGCGAGCGGCCGCAGGCGCAGGTGCTGGCCACCGATGCCAGCCTGGGCGCGCTGGCCGTGGCCAAGCGCAACGCCGCGCGCCATGAACTGCGCAACGTGCGCTTCGCCGAGGGCGGGCACGACTGGTATGCGCCGCTGCAGGGCGCGCGTTTCGACCTGATTGCCAGCAACCCACCGTACATCGCCAGCGACGACCCGCACCTGGAACAGGGTGAACTGCGCTTCGAACCGGCCACCGCGCTGGCCTCGGGTCCGGATGGCCTGGATGACATCCGCCGCATCGTCGACGGTGGCCAGGCCCACCTGCTGCCTGATGGTTGCCTGCTGATCGAGCACGGTTGGGACCAGGGCGAGGCGATCCGCGCGCTGTTCGACGCGGCGGGTTTTGTCGAGGTGCAGACCGTGCAGGACCTGGAGCAGCGCGACCGCATCACCCTGGGCCGGCGTCCGGCCTAGAATGGAGGTTCTCCTGCCTCGGCAGGGCATCACCCTGGAGCTGCACGCATGCGTACGCTGTACCCCGCCATCACCCCCTACGACGTCGGCACCCTGAAGGTCGACGATCGCCACACCCTGTACTTCGAACAGTGCGGCAACCCGGACGGCAAGCCGGTGGTGATGCTGCACGGTGGCCCGGGCGGCGGCTGCAGCGACAAGATGCGCCAGTTCCACGACCCGTCCAAGTACCGCATCATCCTGTTCGACCAGCGCGGTGCCGGCCGTTCCACCCCGCACGCGGATCTGGTGGACAACACCACCTGGGACCTCGTTGCCGATATCGAGAAGCTGCGCGAACACCTCAAGGTCGATCGCTGGCAGGTGTTCGGTGGCAGCTGGGGTTCGACCCTGGCCCTGGCTTATGCCGAGACCCATCCGCAGCGCGTGACCGAACTGGTCCTGCGCGGCATCTTCATGCTGCGTCGCTGGGAACTGGAGTGGTTCTACCAGGAAGGCGCCAACCGTCTGTTCCCGGATGCGTGGGAGCATTACCTCAAGCCGATTCCGCCGGTGGAACGTCATGACCTGATCTCGGCCTTCCACCGCCGCCTGACCAGCGACGACGAAACCACCCGCCTGGAAGCGGCCAAGGCGTGGGCGGTGTGGGAAGGCGCGACCAGCTTCCTGCATGTCGATGATGACTTCATCAACAGCCACGAAGACCCGCATTTCGCGCTGGCGTTTGCCCGCATCGAGAACCACTACTTCGTCAACGGCGGCTTCTTCGAGGTGGAAGACCAGCTGCTGCGCGACGCACACCGCATCGCCGATATTCCGGGCGTGATCGTGCACGGCCGCTACGACGTGGTCTGCCCGCTGGCCAACGCCTGGGACCTGACCAAGGTATGGCCGAAGGCGAAGCTGGAAATCACCCCGGCCTCGGGTCATTCGGCGTTCGAAGCCGAGAACGTGGATGCGCTGGTACGCGCCACCGATAGCTTTGCCTGATCGGTAGTGCCGGCCGCTGGCCGGCAACCGGGAAAGGGTTGGATCGCGCAGACGCCGGCCAGCGGCCGGCGCTACCAGTCCCCCGCCAGCAACGCGTCGGCCAGCACCTGAAGCTTCGGCGAATGCTGGCGCGACGGCGGGTAGATCAACGACAGTTCGCGGCTGCGGCCCTCGAAGGGCTGCAGCACGCGCTGCAGGCGGCCGTCGGCCAACGCATCGGCCACCGCGAAATCCATCACCTGCACGATGCCGATACCGGCGATGGCCGCTTCCACCAGCGGATCGCCGCTGTCGAACACCATCCGCGTCGGTGGTGTGACCTCACGCAGTTGCCCGTCCTGCAGAAACTGCCAGTCCACCAGCCGGCCACTGCGCAGGTTGCGCACCGCCAGGCAGGCGTGATCCTGCAGCGAGGCTACATCGCCCGGTGCGCCACAGCGGGCCAGATAGGCGGGGCTGGCCACTGTCACCCAGCGCAGCGGCCGCAAGGGCCGCGCGACGATGCGCTGGTCGGCGATGACGCCGGTGCGCAGCGCGGCGTCGAAACCTTCTTCAACCAGATCGACCAGGCGGTCGCTGAGCACGGCTTCCACCTGCAGCTGCGGATGCTGTTGCAGCAACGGCGCCAGCATCGGCACCAGCACCTTGCGCCCGAACATCGACGGCGCACTGATCTTCAACGTGCCCGAGGGCGTGCACGGGCGGTCGGCCAGTTGCCGCTCGGCATCGTCCAGGCCGGCCAGCAGGGGGGCCACCTGTTCCACGAACTGGCGGCCATCCGGGGTCAGCGCCACGTTGCGGGTATTCCGCTGCAGCAGCTTCACCCCCAGCGTGGCCTCCAGCCGGCCGATCGCGCGGGACAGGCCGGACTGGCTCAGGCCGAGCTGGCCGGCGGCCACCGTGAAGCTGCGTGCTTCGGCGACCTGCACCAGCATGCGCACCGCATTGAGGTCCATCGAGGCTGCATTCATGCTGAAAATCATGACAGATATGGGCGGCAGGGGGTTTATTGAGTTGTCCGCATCAATGAGACTGCGCTCCCCCCACCGCTCCAACCCGCCGATGCCTCCCCTCAAATACCCGCGCTGGGCGCTGACCCTGCTGGCCACCGCGCAGCTGATCATCGCCCTGGACGCCACCATCATCTTCGTCGCCCTGCACGACATGGGCCGCGCGTTGCAGATCAACGCGCAGCAGTTGCAATGGGTAGTCAGTGCCTACACCGTCGCGTTCGGCGGCAGCCTGCTGCTGGGTGGCCGCGCCGCCGACCTGATCGGCCGCCGCCGTTTCTACCGGCTGGGCATGCTGCTGTTCGCACTGGCCTCGCTGCTTGGTGCGCTGGCGCCGAATGCGACCCTGCTGATCATCGCGCGTGCCGCACAGGGCGTCGGTGCGGCGCTGCTGTTCCCGGCTACGCTGGCATTGATCAACACGCTGTACGCCGAAGGTCCGGTGCGCAACCGCGCGCTGGCGATCTGGAGCATGGCCAGCGCTGTCGGCCTGGCGCTGGGCACGCTTCTGGGTGGCGTATTGACCCAGGCATTCGGCTGGCCGGCGGTGCTGGCGGTGATCGTGCCGTTGGCCACCGCCTGCGCCGTCGCCGCCGGTGCGTGGCTGCCGGCCGATGGTCCCCGAGTGCAGGGGCGCTCGTTCGACCTGGCCGGCTGCCTCACCGTCACCGCCGGCGGCAGCCTGCTGGTTACCACCCTGGTGCAAGGGCCGGAGTGGGGCTGGACGGCGCCGGCCACGCTCATCTGCCTGCTGCTTTCAGCGGTACTGCTGACCGTGTTCGTGCGGATCGAGAAGCGCAGCCGTGATCCGCTGATGCAGTTTTCGCTGCTGCGCCTGCCCGGCCTGCGCGCGGCACTGGGCCTGACCTTTGCCTTCATGAGCAGCTACGGCGTGCAGTACTACTTCCTGGCGCTGTACTTCCAGGATGGCTATGGCTGGAGCCCGCTGCAGGCTGGCATGGCGTTCCTGCTGCCGACGCTGGTGTGCACCTTCGGCATCCGTATTGCCGAACGCATGCTGCGGCGCCGTTCGCCACGGCAGGTGCTGGCCCGGGGCTTCGCCGCCGGTGCCATCGGCATCGCCGCGGTGGCGCTGGCAATGCCGCATGGCGCCGGCTACTGGCCGCTGCTGCCGGGCATCGTGGTGCTCAGCATCGGCCAGGGCATGAGCTGGACGGCGATGTGGATCGTGGCCGGGCAGGGGGTGCCGGGACCGCAGCAAGGTGTCGCGTCCGGCATGGCGGCCACCGCCCAGCAGATCGGCGGCGCCTTGGGATTGGCGGTACTGGTGATGATCGCCAACGCCGCGCGCGGCACGCAGGCAGCAACCAGTCCCGATGCCCTGCAGGGCATGGTCAATGCACAGTACGGCGCCGCGCTGTTCGCCGCGCTCGGCGTGGTGATCGCGCTGGGTCTGCGCCCGGCGCCGGTAGACTCGGCAGCGACCGCCTGCCTGAGCACCGACGCATGATCGAACTGCTGGACCTGCGACAGACCCTGCATGCCTTCGCCGCCTGCAACGATGATGATGAGGTGTGGAACGCCTTCGGCTGGGTGATGGCCAGCGACGAGGACCTGCTGGCGGCACGGCTGTGGTTGCCGTCATCCAGTGATGAAGCGCTGGATGACGATGGCGAGCGATCGGCCGCTTCGGCAGCGATGGGGCTGTTCCCGTATCTGGAACCGGCGACGTTTGCCGACGTGCTGGATGTGCAGAAGCGGCAACGCCCGCTGTCGTCGCTGCAGGACTACGCACAGGCGCTGGCGTACTACGCCGAGTACGACGCGTTCCAGCAGGTCGAGGGTATCGACGAGGCCCTGGGCGAAGCGGAAGCTGCGGAACAGGTGGCTGCGCGCGCGGCGGGTGTGGGCACAGGCATCTTCGCGTCCTTCGATCTGACGCTGTGAGCGTGCCCGCAGGGGCAGATCAAAGCCGCAGCCCAGTGCGTGGCGCGCCTGCTGGAGATTCCGGTGGGCGAGGCGTTGGCGTGCTGCCGCGCGTTGCCGCTGGTGCTGGGTGAAGCGCTGGATCGTCGCCGCGCGCAGGCGATCAAGGATGACTTCGATGTCATCGGCGCAACGCTGCAGGTTCAGGGTTTCAAACCGCTCCCGTGGATGGACGCGCCTACGCTGCGGTAGCGCCGGGCCATGCCCGGCGGCATTCCGTTGCGCCGCCGCGATGCGGCTCGCCGGGCGTGGCCCGGCGCTACCGAGCTTCGGTCGGGTGGATGACGTTCAACCAAACGCCAGCAACTGCGGCTGCAATGCGCTGAAGATCCGCGCCAGCCGCTCCGCCCACGCCTGCTGCCCGGCCACGTCGGCAATCAGGTCCTGGCGGATCTCCAGCTCCACGTGCACCAGGCCACGGCCTTCGCCATGCACCGGCACCGCATAGTCACTGGTACTGCTGACCGAATACGGCTCATTGTCACCCACCACCAGGTCGCCCTCGTCGCGCAGTGCCTGCAGCAGCGCATGGGCAAAACGCGTGTCCTGGTGGTACAGCACGCCGGCATGCCACGGCCGCTGCATGCCGTTCATCGCCGGAGTGAAGCTGTGCATCATCACCAGCAGCGTGGGGCGGCCGGCATCACGGCGTGCATCAAGCTCGGCGTCGATGCGCGCATGGTAGGGCGCATGGATCGCATCGATACGCTGCTGCCGCTGCGCCGCCGACAACCCGGCATTGCCCGGCACCACGGTGTGGTCGCTCACTTCCGGAATCAGCGTCGGCGAGGCCAGCGGACGGTTGCAGTCGATCAGCAGGCGCGAATAGGTCTGTTCGATCGCCCAGGCGTCCAGCCGTTCGGCCAGTGCGCGGGTGGTGCCGGCAATGCCGATGTCCCAGCCGATATGGCGGTCCAGCTCGGCCTGCGCCAGGCCAAGGCCTTCCAATGCTCGCGGCACCTGCTGGCCGGCGTGGTCGGCCAGCAGCAGGTACGGTGAGGCGCCCTGCGGCCGGTGGAGGGTGTAGATCGCCGGGTCGTCGGCGCCCAGCAGCGCCGGCAGCGCATGCAGGTCGGCGTCAGCCACGCGGGCGTCCGTCCAGGTGGTGCTCGATCATCCACAGCCCGGCCCAGAGCTTGGCATCCAGCTCGTAGCCTTCGCCCATCTTCTGTACCAGCCAGGCCGCAGCCTCACTGCGCGGAATCTCGTGCACGGTGATGTCCTCGCTGTCATCGCCGCCGCCTTCGCCGATCCGGCGCAGGCCGGTGGCGCGCACGAAGGCGATCTTCTCGCTGCTGGCGCCGGAAGAAGTCGGGCCGATCATCAGCACTTCGGCGTGATCGGCGGTCCAGCCGGTTTCTTCTTCCAGCTCGCGCACCGCCGAGACTTCGATCGATTCGCCGGCGTGGATGTCGCCGACCAGGCCGGCTGGCATCTCGATGGTGGGGGCCTGCAGCGGTACGCGGAACTGCTCGACGAACAGCACCTTGTCCTCCGGCGTGACGGCGATGATGATCGCGGCCAGGCCACCGGCGTGGGTGCGTTCGCTGTACTCCCAGGTGCCGCGCACCAGCATGCGCTGGTACTTGCCTTCATAGACGACACGCGGGGCTTCGGTGTTGCGCTGGCTCATGCGGGCTCGCTGTGGGTGGGAAGAATGTCGGGTACGCCGGCGGCATCGAACAGCCGACGGCGGGTCATCGGGCCGAAGCGCAGGGCCTGGCACAGGCCACCGAGCAGCTCCGGGTCGGCCGCCTGGCGCAGCAGGCCGGGCTGGCTGCCTTCCAGAGGTGCGTCCAGCGCGATGGTGGTCAGCTGGCGCCAGAGCAGGGCGTGCTCGCGCTGTTCGCGCAGGCGCACGGCCATCTGCGCGGCACCGCGCAGGCGCAGGAACGGCACTTCGTCCAGGCGTTCGTACAGCGCATCCATGCTGCCGAAATGGGCCAGCAGCACGGCGGCGGACTTGCTGCCGACACCACTGACGCCGGGAATGTTGTCCACCGCATCGCCGCACAGTGCCAGGTAGTCGGCAATCTGGTGGGCGTGCACGCCGTGCCGCGCCTTCACCCCGGCCACGTCCCAGCGCTGGTTGCGTGCGTAGTCCCACTGCTCGTCGTGATCCAGCAGCAGCTGCGAGAGGTCCTTGTCGGCGGAAATGATCACCCCGCGGTGGCTGCCACGGTGGACGTGCAGCGCGCTGCCGATCAGGTCATCGGCCTCGTATTCGTGGTGGGCCAGCACTGCAAGGCCCAACGCCGCGCACAGCGCCTTGCAGTGCACGAACTGGCGCTTGAGCGCCTCCGGCGCCGGGTCGCGGTTGGCCTTGTAGGCCGGATACAGGCGGTGGCGGAAGCCACTGTCCAGTGCTTCGTCGAAGGCGATGGCGATGTGCCGCGGGCGCTCGCGCTCGAGCAGGTCCAGCAGGAAGCGGGCGAAGCCGTGCACCGCGTTGGTCGGCCAGCCCTGCGCGTCCTGGAACTGGTCCGGCAGCGAGTGCCAGGCGCGGAACACGTAGATGCTGGCGTCGACCAGGTACAGCGAGGGCGGCGCTGCCGGCAGGCTCATGCTGGCGGCGTCCAGTCGCGCAGCAGGGCCGCCGGATCGGGGCGCTCGCGTTCGGGGACGGCGGCCTTCGGCGTGCCGATATGGATGAAACCGGCGATGCCTTCGCCCTCGGACAGCCCCAGATAGGCCTGCACGGCCGGGTCGAAGGCCATCCATGCGGTCAGCCACTGCGCACCGAAGCCCAGCGCCTGCGCGGCCTGCAGCAGGGCGAAGCAGACGCAGCCGGCGGTCATCAGCTGTTCCTGTTCGGGCACTTTCGGGTCCGGACGCGGACTGGCCACCACCACGATCACCAGCGGCGCATGGCTGAAACGCTGGCGGTCCTTTTCGAATACCGCCTCACCGGCATGCGGGTCGCGCTGGCGGCTGCGCTCGGCCAGGAAGTCGCCCAGAGTGTGACGTGCATCGCCGGCGATTTTCAGGAAGCGGAACGGTACGCGCTTGCCGTGGTCGGGCACGCGCACGGCCGAGGCCAGCATGCGCTGCAGGGTGGCCGGATCCGGTCCGGGCTCGCCCAGTTGCCGCGAGGGCACCGAGCGGCGGGCATCCAGGGCAAGCAGGGCAGCGGGGTCGGGCATGGAATCTGAACCGGTCATCACGGGTGTTTGATTATAGTCGGGGTGGTCAATGACGCCGTTTGTGTCGCGTCTCGCCCCTGAATATCAAACTGTGATGAACATCATGCCACTGGCGGGAAAGGGACGACCGCTTCCTCTCGCCTCGTGGGCCTCGCACGGCTTACGATATCTATCTTGCCGGGCCGCCGGTCATGAGGTTTGAAGTGAGGACTGTTTCACTGTCCGTGACGGGCTGGCCGGCCTACCATCGACGTACCGGTACATGGGGTGTGCCGGTCGTCGCGATGTCCATGCTGTCTGTCGTATCAGAGAAGGTGGGGAGCCTTCCCGAATGATGAGCGCGCCCACACCGATGGGGTCGCCGGGCCGTGACCCGGTCCAGCTTCAGCGTGCCCGGGACATGGTCCTGCCGGCGCTGTGCCAGGCTTTCGGGGCCGCACTGGCGCGTTTCGACGATGCACTGTTCGACCGGGCCGGCAATGCAGGCTCGTCGCAGCTGCTGTTCCTGGATGCGATGCGCGAGCTGCGCCGCCGCCGTGAGGACATCGCCGCCGCCTTTGCCGGCCACCTGCAGCGGGCCTGGGATGCACTGGCCAGTGGCGAGCCGCTGTCGGCCGAAGCCACCCTGTCCGGACCGGCCGAGGATGGCCTGAGCCTGCTGGCTGAACATGTACTGGAGTCGCGGCTGGCGGTGCGCAATTTCGCCACCGTGCTGCTGCGCGACTTCAAGCCGGTGCTGGCGCGGCTGGACCGGCGCCTGGGCCGCTTGATCGGCGGCGCCGAGCTGGATGCCGACCACAATCCGGTCAGCCCCGAGCACCTGGGTGTGGCCATCCATGAGGCCTTTGCCGGCTGCGAGCTGGCGCCGGAAGTGCACCTGGTGCTGATCAAGCTGTGCGAACGCGACCTGCGCGCGCCGGTGGGCCGCATCTACGAGAAGCTGGACGAGCAGCTTGCCGCCGCTGGCGTGATGTCGCAGATGGGGGCGCCGCGGCGTCCGCTGTCGGCCGCGCCCGACCCGCGCATGGCGCCGGGGGCGGACGATCTGGTCGAGCCGCGCCACGCGGCGGGCTTCGAATCCGAATTCAGCGATGATGAACAGGCCGCGCCGGCCTGGGCGCAGCGGTTCGCCGCGCGCTGGTCCGAGCGCCGTGGCCACATGCAGCAGCACCTCGGGGGCGAGGATGCCGGCAGCGGCGAGGCGTATGCCGGCCAGCAGGGGATGTTGCTGGAGGCCCTGCATGAGCTGCTGCAGCAGACCCGCCATGTTCGCGAGGACGCCACCTCGGCCGCGCAGGTCGCGGTTGGCCAGCACCGCCCGTTGAGCCAGCGCGAGATGATGTCGGTGCTGTCGCTGCTGCAGGCCACGCCCAGTGCGACGCTGCGTGCGGCCATCGGCGAGGACGGCGAATCGTTGGCGCAGCGATTGAAGAGTGAAGTGCTGTCCAGCGCCACCCGGCTTGGCGTCGATCCCGGCCAGACCCGGCTGGACCCGCAGGACGAGGATGCGATTGATCTGGTCGGCATGCTGTTCGACGTGATGCTGGACGAACGCGAGCTGGAAGGCCGCTCACGCGAGTTGATCGGCCGCCTGGTGGTGCCCTTCGTCAAGGTGGCGATGCTCGACCGCCGCATGTTCGTGCAGAAGACCCACCCGGCACGCAAGCTGCTCAACTCGCTGGCCGAAGCCTGCGAAGGCAATACCGGCGAAAGCCAGGCCGAGCGCATGCTGATGGCCAAGGTCGAGGAGATCATCGAACGGCTGGTGGCCGAGTTCAACGAGAACCTGGCGATCTTCCTGACCCTGGAAGAAGAATTCCGCGAGTTCCTCGTGCAGCATCGCCGCCGCGTGGAAATCGCCGAGCGTCGCGCCGCCGAAACGCAGCGCGGCCAGGAAAAGCTGGAAATGGCCCGCAGCCGTGCCGGTGCCGAACTGGACCGCCGCATCGGCGATGCCACCCTGCCGCCGGCCATCGCCGAGTTCCTGCGCCAGCCGTGGCAGCACCACCTGACCCTGGCGCTGCTGCGCGAGGGCGAGGAGGGCGCGTCGGTGGCCGAGGCACTGAGCCTGGCTGACGGCCTGCTGGAGGAAGTGGCCGAGGCCCGCCGCCAGATCGTCGGCAAGCCGTGGCTGCAGGCCTGGCAGCCGGTGCTGGCCAAGGTATTTGCCAGTGTCGGCGTGCACGGCGATGCCGCCACCGGTGCCATCGACGCCTTGCATGACACCCTGCAGGGCATTGCTGAATCGCGCCCGGAACTGCAGCGCGCGCTGCCGGAACTGCCGCAGGTTGCCTTGCCGGCGCCGCCGGTGGCTGAATCGCCCGCGGTCGAGCTGGGCGGGCAGATCGACGCCGACGACTTCGACAACGCCGACGCCGACCGCTTCCGCCGCATGGAAATCGGCAACTGGCTGGACTTCGTCGACAAGGACGGCAAGGTGCAGGCCGGCAAGCTGTCCTGGGTCAGCCCGATCTCCTCGCGCCTGCTGTTCGTCAACCGCCGCGGCGTGCGCTTCTGCGTGGCCTCGCCGGAGGAACTGGCGGTGATGGTGCGGCTGGGCCGGCTGCGCGCCCACGTCGACGATGGCGCCTTCGACAGCGCGATGCAGGGTGTGATCGATCGGCTGGACCCGGGCAGCGCCACCCTGCACTGAGCTGTGGCTGCCTGCTAGGATCGGGAAAACTCACCGATCAGCGGGGACCTGCATGGCCGTGGCGTTGCTGGGGATCAAGGAGACCGCGCCGGGCGAACGGCGCGTGGCGTTGACGCCGGAAACCGCGCGCAAGCTCGGTGCCCTCGGCATTACCGTCTGGTACGAGGCTGGCGCCGGCTTGGCCGCAGGCTTCACCGATGCGGCCTATGACGATGCCGGCGCACGTGTGTTCGACGCGGGCCGTTGGGGCGAGATCGATATCCTGTTGTGCGTGCAGGCGCCGCCGGCGTTGGTCCTGGAGCAGCTCAAGCCCGCTGCCAGCGTGGTTGGCCTGCTGGCCCCGGCCAGTGATCCGGCGCTTGCGGCATTGGCCGCTGGCGACCGCCTGCAGCTGTTCCCGCTGCAGCAGCTGCCGCGCACCACCCGCGCGCAGGCGATGGACGTGCTCAGTTCGCAGGCCGGCATGGCCGGCTACAAGGCGGCGCTGATCGCGGCCGAACGCGCGCCCCGTTTCTTCCCGATGCTGACCACTGCTGCCGGCACCGTGCGACCGGCCAAGGTGCTGGTGATCGGTGCGGGCGTGGCGGGCCTGCAGGCCATTGCCACTGCCCGGCGTCTTGGTGCGCAGGTGGAAGGCTTCGACGTGCGCCCGGAAACCCGCGAGCAGATCCAGTCGCTGGGCGCGCGCTTTCTCGACCTCGGGGTGAGCGCGGCGGGCGAGGGCGGTTACGCGCGCGCGTTGACCGATGAAGAGCGAGCCGAGCAGCAGCGCCGCCTGGCCGACCACCTGCGTGGTGTGGATGTGGTGATCTGCACCGCTGCGGTACCGGGGCGACCGGCGCCGACGATCGTGACTGCCGCAATGGTGGAAGGCATGGCCACCGGCAGCGTGATCGTGGATCTGGCGGCGGAGAGCGGCGGCAACTGCGCACTGACCCAGCCGGGGCAGTGCATCGAGCATCGGGGCGTGACCATCGATGGCCCGCTGGGCCTGGCCAGCCGCGGTGCAACGCAGGCCAGCGAGATGTATGCGCGCAACCTGCTCAACTTCGTCGCGCTGTTCGTGCGCGAAGGCCAGCTCGGTTTCGACTGGGACGACGAGCTGCTGGCCAAGACACGCTGGCTGGCGTGAGTCGGTAGCGCCGGGCCATGCCCGGCGAGCGCAGCGGTATGCGGAAATCCGCCGGGCATGGCCCGGCGCTACCGAAGCGGAGGCGTTACCGCGGCTTCGCCGGCGGCGGGTTCTCGCGCACCCAGTCCTTGCGTTGTTCCGGCGTCATCTGCGACCAGCGCTCGCGCAGTGCGTCGCGCTGCGCGGGCGGCAGATCCCGCATCTGGCCGAACAGGGCCCGGGCCTGCTCACGCTGTTCCGGGTTCATGTGCTCGAAGCGGCGCAGGCCACGCCGGGCCTTGTCGCGTTCCTCAGGGCTCATCGACTGCCAGCGCTGGCCATGCGAGAGCATGCGCTGGCGCTGGCCGGCATCGGCGCTGTTCCAGCGGTCGCGCAGCGGTGCCAGCAGGGATTCCCGCTGTGCTTCACTCAACTGTTCCCAAGCCGGCAGCGGTGCGGGGCGTGCGGCAGTGGCGGGCGCGGCGCTCTGCGCCAGTGCCGGAAGGGCCGGCAGCAGCGACAGGGTCAGCAGCAGCGGCAGGAGATTGAATCGGGGCATGGTTCACTCCATCGCCAGGTCGGTATCGCCCAGCCACAGGTACAGATCGGGATTTTCCTCGTAGAGCGCGCTGTTGTCTTCCACCGAGGCATGCACAGGTGCCGGCGCGGAGCCCGTCAGCGTGCCATGGCCGCTGAACTGCAGGCCGATACCCAGTGCCACCACCAGCGAACAGGCACTGGCCAGCCACCAGCGCCAGCGCCCGCGATGGGCGGCCGTGGCGCCGTGGCGAGCCTGGCGCAGCCTGGCCAGCGTCGCCGGCGACAGCGCGTGCAGCGACTGTGCGTGCAGGCTGCGCAGGGTGTCATCGGAAGGCAGGGAGCGGTTCACGGGTGGATCTCCAGGTAATCCTGCAGCGCCTGGCGGGCGCGTGCCAGATGGGTTTTTACCGCGCCTTCGCTGCAGCCCATGGCGCGGGCGGTGGTGGCCCCGTCCAGGTCCTGCAGCACGCGCAGGGTGAAGGCTTCGCGCTGGCGGGCGGGCAGGCGGCGCAACGCGTCCACCAGCTGCTGGTACTGCTGGCGCTGTTCATGCGCCTGTGCCGGGTCCGGGCCGGGATCGGCCCAATCGATCCCGCCGCCTTCCGCGTCCTGGTTGTCGCGCCAGAACGGCAGGCGGAAGCGGCGCCGGCGCTGCACGTCGATCACGCGCCGGCGCAGGATGCTCCAGAACAGCGGCGCCCATTCGGCCGCCGGCTTGTCGGCGTAGTCCAGCATGCGCAGCAGCGCGTCCTGCACCGCGTCCATGGCGTCTTCGCGCTGGCGCAGGCCCGCCTCGGCGAAGCGGAACGCACGCGGGCCGACGCTGGCCAGGAACGCTTCCAGCGACGCCGGCAGGGCATCGGTCTCGGCGCTCGGGGGGACGGGGCTGCTCACCAGCACAGGGTACGGTTCCTCGCTCGGGGTCACCATCGACAACGCGTGAGCGCGGCTTCGGTTGACGCCGGGCGCGCACCGGGTTCAGCCCATGGTTATGATGGGACGACGAAGACAGAGCAGGAGCGTTGCCAGTGAGTGACGGGTTCGTAGCGCTGTACATCTTCATGCTGGCAGCCATCGCCGGCCACGTGATCATTTCGCGGGTGCCGGTGATCCTGCATACCCCGCTCATGTCGGGCTCCAACTTCATCCACGGCATCGTGCTGATCGGTGCGATGGTGGTGCTGGGGCATGCGCAGACACCGCTGGAGAAAGCGCTGGGCTTCCTCGCCGTGGTGCTCGGTGCCGGCAACGCCGCCGGTGGCTACGTGGTCACCGCGCGCATGCTGGAAATGTTCAAGCCGAGCGCGCCCAAGGGCGGCAAGGACGAGTCGAAGGAGCCGCAGGCTTGAACATCAGCACCGTCGAACTGCTCGATTGGCTGGTCAAGGCCAGCTACCTCGTCGCCGCCACGCTGTTCCTGCTGGGCCTGCAGCGCATGGCCTCGCCGCTGACTGCGCGCAGCGGCATCCGCTGGGCCGGGCTGGGCATGCTGCTGGCCACGGTGGCGACGTTCTTCCTGCCCGAACTGCACAACATGCCGCTGATCCTGGTGGCGCTGCTGCTCGGCGCCGGCCTGGCCTGGTGGTCGGCCGGCAAGGTTGCCATCACCGACATGCCGCAGATGGTGGCGCTGTACAACGGCATGGGCGGTGGCTCGGCGGCGGCGATCGGTGCAGTGGAACTGCTGCGCTACGCCTTCCTGGCCAACCGCGATACCAGCCACTGGAGCGCGCAGGCGCTGGCCGACCTGGCCGCACGGCAGCCGTCGGGCATGGTGCTGCTGCTGGCGGTGGTCGGCGCGGCCATCGGTGCGGTGTCGCTGTCCGGCTCGGTGATCGCCTGGGCCAAGCTGGATGGGCGCCTGGACAAGCGCGTGACCTGGCCCGGCCAGCAGGTGATGAACCTGCTGGTGGCACTGGCGGTGGTGGTGCTGGCGATCATCGCCGCGAGCACGCTCCACACCTGGGCGATCGTCGCCTTCTTCGTGCTGGCACTGGCGCTGGGCGTGCTGATGACGCTGCCGATCGGCGGCGCCGACATGCCGGTGGTGATCTCGCTGTACAACGCCTTCACCGGCCTGGCGGTGTCGTTCGAAGGCTACGTGCTGGGCAATGAGGCATTGATCATCGCCGGCATGATGGTCGGCGCGGCGGGCATCCTGCTGACCCGGCTGATGGCCAAGGCGATGAACCGGCCGATCCGCAACGTGTTGTTCTCCAACTTCGGCGGCGGTGCCGGCGGGGAAGCGCAGGCGATCACGGGTGCGCAGAAGCCGATTGAAGCGTCGGATGTCGCGGCGATGATGGCCTACGCCGAGCGCGTGGTGATCGTGCCCGGCTACGGCATGGCGGTAGCGCAGGCGCAGCACAAGATCTGGGAACTGGCGCAGCGGCTTGGCCAGCGTGGGGTGAAGGTGAAGTTCGCGATCCATCCGGTGGCGGGGCGCATGCCCGGGCACATGAACGTGCTGCTGGCCGAAGCGGGCGTGCCCTACGACCTGATCGCCGACATGGACGACATCAACCCAGAGTTCGCCAACACCGACGTGGTGCTGGTGATCGGTGCCAACGACGTGGTCAATCCGGTGGCGCGCACCGACCCGGCCAGCCCGATCTACGGCATGCCCGTGCTGGACGTGGTCAACGCGCGCAACGTGGTGGTGATCAAGCGTGGCAAGGGCACCGGCTTTGCCGGCATCGAGAATGCGCTGTTCTACGCCGACAACACCCGCATGCTGTACGGCGACGGTGCGGAAGCGGCAGCCTCGCTGGTGAGCGAACTGAAGGCGCTCGACGGCGGGCATTGAGGCCGTACCGGTAGCGCCGGGCCATGCCCGGCGGCGTTTCGTGCGCGGACCGCTGCGCTCGCCGGGCATGGCCCGGCGCTACCCTCATCCACGCGTGACGTGGATCTGCGCGGTCAGCGCGCCAGCCAGGCGCCCACGGCCACGCCCAGGGCCAGCCACAGCCATTCCATTGCGCCATTGGCGAGGGTGATCAGGGTCCAGGCCAGGTGCGGGCCCATCCGCATCGTGGCGTCCCACAGATCCAGCCCGATCGAGCCGCCCATCCAGGCGCTAGCGATGGCCCAGTTGGCCACGGCGGCCACCAGCAGCGTGCCCAGCACGACCAGCGCGATGCGCAACCGGCCCGGGCCCAGCGTACCCATGCGCAGCATGAACACCAGTTCCAGGGCGGTCAGTACCGCCATCCAGCCGACCTGCCGGCCGGTCATCAGCGCCAGCACCATCCAGGCAAGGGGAGCAACAACCAGACCCAGCAACAGCATGATGGGCCAGAGCCAGGTCACGGTCCTGGCACGCGCGGCATTGGAGGACATCGAAGCTCCCTGAAGATCACCCACAGGATACTGTGGTTTGCCGCAGTGCACCGGCGGCCGCAGGGCGGCTGGGCTAGAATGCCGTCTTGCGTGGCCCCGGCCACGGCCCCATATCGGTCCCCATGTATTCCCGTAGCAGCGAACCTGTCCACTTCGAACGCGATTGCGAGGCCGTGATGGTCCCGCAGGGCGATACCGTGACCCTGCCTGCCGGCAGCTATGGGTACATCACCCAGGCGTTGGGTGGCAGTTACTCGGTGTTTGTCGAGGGCAACCTGTTCCGCATCGCCGGCAAGGACGGCGACGCCATCGGCAAGGAGGCGCCGGCACCGCTGGAGCTGCCCGCCGATGCCACGGATGAACAGGTGGAACAGCTGGTGTGGCAGCAGCTGCGCACCTGCTTCGACCCGGAAATTCCGGTGAACATCGTCGAACTGGGCCTGGTCTACGAAGTCGAGATCAAGCACCTGGACGAAGGCAAGCGCGAGATCGACGTGAAAATGACCCTGACCGCACCGGGCTGCGGCATGGGCGAGATCCTGGTCGACGACGTGCGCAGCAAGCTCGAAATGATCCCGACGGTGGCCGAGGCCGACGTCGACCTGGTGTTCGACCCGCCGTGGAACCAGCACATGATGTCCGAGGCGGCCCGGCTCGAGACCGGCATGCTTTGACCCACGGCCCGCAGTGACGCGGGCCCGGCATTACCCGCAACCAGAACAGGAAATCTCCGGTGTCCCAGTCCATTCCCAGCTTCGCCGTCACCCGTTCGGACCACCCGCGCAGCGCTGAAGAGCGCGCCCAGATCCTGGAGAAGCCGGGCTTCGGCCTGCACTTCACCGACCACATGGTGGAAGTGCGCTGGGACAAGGACACCGGCTGGCACAACGCCAACGTGCGCGCCTACGGCCCGCTGCAGCTGGACCCGGCTGCAGCCGTGCTGCATTACGGCCAGGAAATCTTCGAAGGCATCAAGGCCTACCGCCATGCCGACGGTTCGATCTGGACCTTCCGCCCGGATGCCAACGGCCGTCGCCTGCAGCGTTCGGCGCAGCGCCTGGCGCTGCCGGAACTGCCGGTGGAAATCTTCGTCGAATCGCTGAAGCAGCTGATCGCCGTCGACAGCGCCTGGGTGCCGTCGGCCGATGAGTCGAGCCTGTACTTCCGTCCGTTCATGATCGGCGACGAAGCCTTCCTCGGCGTGCGTGGCGCGCACAAGGCCGGTTACTACGTCATCGCCAGCCCGGCCGGCCCGTACTTCGCCAAGGGCGTCGCACCGGTGTCGATCTGGCTGTCGACCGAGTACGCACGTGCGGCCAAGGGCGGCACCGGCGCCGCCAAGTGCGGTGGCAACTACGCCGCCTCGCTGCTGCCGCAGCAGAAGGCGCAGGCACAGGGCTGCTCGCAGGTGCTGTTCCTCGACCCGGTGGAAGGCAAGTACCTGGAAGAACTGGGCGGCATGAACGTGTTCCTGGTCTACAAGGACGGCACGCTGGTCACCCCGCAGCTCTCGGGCAGCATCCTTGAGGGCATTACCCGCGAGAGCATCCTGCAGCTGGCCCGCGACCGCGGCATGAAGGTCGAAGAGCGCAAGGTCAGCATCGACGAGTGGAAGGACGGCGTTGCCTCCGGCGAGATCGCCGAAGTGTTCGCCTGCGGCACCGCGGCGGTGGTCACCCCGATCGGCCAGCTGAAGGGCGAGGGCTTCTCGGTGGGGGACATCAACGCCCCGGCCGGCGAAGTGACCATGTCGCTGCGCAAGGAACTGACCGACATCCAGTACGGCCGCCTGCCGGACCGCCACAACTGGCTGGTCAAGCTGGGCTGATCACCCACACCGAACCGTAGCGTCGAGCCATGCTCGACTGCGCCTCTGGAAAGCCCGTCCCAGTGACGGGCTTTCTGCGTTGTGGGCCCGCCCGCCAGACCGCAGCAGGTGATTACTTGACGCAAATAGGTTTGCAACGCAAACTAAGTTCAAGCGACCCCGATGGAGCGTGTCATGCAGCAGCCATCCGTCATTGATCCTTCCTCGCGCCTGCAGGCGCTGACCCGTGAATACTCGCGGTATTCGCGAAGTGCCGGGGGCCTGTCGGCGATGGCAGGCGGCATCGCCTGCCTGGCCTCGTTTCTTGCCGGCGCTCTGTTGCCGACCACCCTGGCGCTGCGCATCGTGCTGATTGCCGTGCCGGTGCTGTGGATCGTCGGCAAGCAATGGATGGCACGCCGCTACTACCAGCGGCTGGGCCAGGTCGAAGAGCAGGTCACGCCGGTCGAACGCAATTTCCAGCGCTTCTTCATCGCCTTCACCGCGCTGGTAAGCGTGCTGGTGATCGGCAGCGTGCTGACCCGGCTGGTACCGATGGGCGAACGCGCCTGGGACCTGCGCGCCATTGGCTACCTGGTCGTGGTGGCATTGTTGCCCTGGGTGGTGTGGCGCTGGCTGCGGACACCGCTGGAGTTCATCGTGGGCGTGTTCCTGCTGTGCCAGGCCGCGCTGGCCTTCACCGGGCAGGCGTACGGCTTCGGCCCGAGCACCGCGGTGTTCCCCTTGGCATCCATCGCACTGATCGTGGTCGGCTGGCGTGACCACCAGCGCTTCCAGCGGCTGCAGGTGGAGATGCGCGCGTTCATGGCGGCGCGGACGAACGTCGAATGACCCAGCTGCCTGATTCCAGAGCGCTGCTCCAGCTCGACCGCTTGATCCACGAGCCGGCGCGCCTGCTGATCCTGTCGATCCTGGCAGGTGCCGAATCTGCCGAGTTCGGATTTGTCGAGCATCTCAGCGGGTTGAGCAAGGGCAACCTCTCCAGCCATCTGAGCAAGCTTGAGGCGGCAGGTCTGGTCGCCATCGACAAGTCGTTCCGCGGCAAGCGCCCACTGACCACCTTGCAGTTGACGCCGAGGGGCCGCACTGCCCTGGCCGAGTACCGCACGCAGCTGGCGGCCATCGTTGCCGGCCTTCCCGATCCGGATCGAAAGGACCCCTGACATGACATTGCTTCTGCGCCTGTTTGCAGTTCTGGTTGTTTCCTTCTCTGCTCTCACCAGTGCGGCTGCGGCCACAGATCCGCGCCAACAAGGCGCCACGCTGACCACGCAGTTCTACGAAGGGCACGTCGACGCACTGTGGGAACGGATGACGCCGCAGATGCAGGCGGGGCTGCAGTCCCCGCAGAGCCTGGTGGCGCTGCGCGAGCAGGTGCTGGCGGGCTGGGGCGCAGAAACCGGGCTGGTCAGTGAGAAGGTCGAGAAGGTTGATGGATTCGACACCTATCTGCGGCAGGCGCGCTTCGCCAGGAGCCCGGCCATCATCCAGGTGCTGTGGGCCATCGATGCCGAAGGGCGGATCGGCGGCTTCTACATCCGCCCGCTACAGACCACACCGCCGCAGGCAGCGGCGAGCGGGTTCCTCGACTACCAGACCCGCACACGGCTGCAACTGCCGTTCGACGATGAGTACTTCGTGTTCTGGGGCGGGCGTACTGTCGAACAGAACTACCATGCGGCCCATGCCGGCCAGCGCTTCGCGCTGGATCTGCTGGTGCTCCGCGATGGCCGCTCGCACCGTGGCGATGGGCTGCGCAACGATGACTACTACTGCTTCGGTCGCCCGATCCTCGCGCCAGCCGATGGCACGGTGGTGGAAGTGATCGAGGGTGTGGCCGACAACGTGCCGGGCCAGATGAATGCCGCCCAGCTCACCGGTAACCGCGTCATCCTCGACCACGGCAATGAGGAGTACTCGGTGCTGGCGCACCTGCGCCAGGGCAGTGTGCGCGTTGCGCAGGGACAGGTTGTCCGCAGCGGCGCGCACCTCGGTGACTGTGGCAACAGCGGCAACTCCTCCGAGCCGCACCTGCACTACCAGCTGCAGGCCGGGCCCGTGTTCGGTGTCGGCGAAGCGTTGCCGGCACAGTTCTCCGGCTACGTGGCCGATGGCCAGCCGGTTGCACGCGGCGAGCCGGTCAAAGGGCAGCGCATCCGGCCGGCGCGCGTTCCGCAGGCAAAGTAGTCAGCGCGTCCGACGCGGCGGGCAGGCGCTCCGCGGTCGTTGGTGCCAGCAGTGGACGCCGATGTCGGCAAAGTCATCGCAGGACATGTGATGACCCAGTCAGGTGCGTGCAGGGCACGAGAAAGTTCCTTCACCTTCACAAACCCTCGACCCGGGAAGTCTCAGAACGGACATTTCATCTTGCTGAAAAGACGCTGAAAATCTTGTGGTGTCCGGTTTTGGTCTTTAGCGTCATCTGCACGGCGGATCGGAAGGGGGATCCGCTGGCTCGCCGGACTTCGAACCTCGCCAATGCAAGCCAGCCCAGGGTTCGGGCCGGTGCTTCTGCCGATTCCGGCATTCACACCACAAGAAAGGGAAATACGATGTCCCAGGTAACGCAACCGCGTGTGCGTCGAGTGTGGGTGGTCCTTGGTGCGTCCGTTCTGTCATCGCTGCTGCTGGCCACGCCTGCGCTGGCCGGTGATGTCCAGCTCAGCGGCCTGCAGTCCGCGCCGACCCACCAGCGCTTCATCGTGAAGTACCGCGACGGCAGCGCGCCGGTGGCCAACACCACCGCACTGGCCTCTTCACTGAAAAGTGCCGCCGCCGGCCTGGCCAGCAGCCAGGGCCGCGCGCTGGGCCTGCAGCAGGTCCGCAAGCTGGCCGTCGGCCCGACCCTGGTCAAGACCGATCGTCCGCTCGACCAGGCCGAATCCGAGCAGCTGATGCGCAAGCTGGCCGCCGACCCGAACGTGGAATACGTTGAAGTCGACCAGATCATGCGTGCCACGCTGACCCCGAACGACACCCGCTTCAGCGAGCAATGGGGCTTTGGCACCTCCAATGCCGGCATCAACATCCGGCCGGCCTGGGACAAGGCCACCGGCACCGGTGTGGTCGTGGCGGTGATCGACACCGGCATCACCAACCATGCCGACCTCAATGCCAACATCCTGCCGGGCTACGACTTCATCAGCGATGCGGCGATGGCGCGCGACGGCAACGGCCGCGACAACAACCCGAACGATGAGGGCGACTGGTACGGCGACAACGAGTGCCAGGCGGGCTACCCGGGTTCGAACTCCAGCTGGCACGGTACCCACGTCGCCGGTACGGTGGCGGCGGTGACCAACAACAGCACCGGCGTGGCAGGTACCGCATTCAACGCCAAGGTCGTGCCGGTGCGCGTACTCGGCAAGTGCGGCGGTTACACCTCTGACATCGCCGACGCGATTGTGTGGGCCTCCGGCGGCAGCGTCAGTGGCGTGCCGGCCAATGCCAATCCGGCCGAGGTCATCAACCTCTCGCTGGGCGGCGGTGGCAGCTGCTCGACCACCTACCAGAACGCGATCAATGGCGCTGTCGGCCGTGGCACCACCGTGGTGGTCGCCGCCGGCAACAGCAACACCAACGTGTCCTCGTCGGTGCCGGCCAACTGCCCGAACGTGATCGCAGTGGCGGCCACCACCTCGGCCGGTGCGCGTGCCAGCTTCTCCAACTATGGCAACGGCATCGATATCTCGGCACCGGGCCAGGGCATCCTGTCCACCCTCAACAGCGGCACCACCACCCCGGGCAGTGCCAGCTACGCTTCGTACAACGGCACCTCGATGGCGGCACCGCACGTGGCCGGCGTGGTCGCGCTGATGCAATCCGTAGCCCCGAGCCCGCTGAGCCCAGCGCAGGTGGAGAGCATCATCAAGAGCACCGCACGCCCGCTGCCGGGCGCCTGCTCGGGTGGCTGCGGCGCCGGCATCATCGACGCCAATGCCGCGGTGGCTGCCGCGATCAACGGCGGTGGCACCAACCCGGGTGGCAACGTGCTGCAGAACAACGTGCCGGTGACCGGCCTGGGCGCCGCCACCGGTGCCGAGCTGAACTACACCGTTGCGGTTCCGGCCGGCAGCAGCCAGCTGCGCGTGGCGATCAGTGGCGGCAGCGGTGATGCCGACCTGTACGTGCGCCAGGGCAGTGCCCCGACCGATACCACCTACACCTGCCGTCCGTACCTGAGCGGCAACAGCGAGACCTGCACCATCAACAGCCCGGCCGCCGGCACCTGGTATGTGCGGGTGAAGGCGTACAGCACCTTCTCGGGCCTGACCCTCAGCGCCCAGTACTGAGCCCAAGTCCCTCTCCATGGGCACGCCCCGGCTTAGGCCGGGGCGTTTTTTCATGGGGCCGCGCGGTGGTGCGTGCCGCCGCGTCGTGGTGGGTGCCGACCTTGGTCGGCACGCCGTTCCTCAAACCGATTCGAAGCGGTTCGCGGCCACGTTCTTGCGCACGTGCTGCGGGTCGAAAATCCGCCCGTTCATCGCGATGTACACGCCGCTCGGCAACGACTGCACCGCACCGATCGCGCAGCCGATGTTGAACTCCGCATCCGAACCGCGGAAACGCGCCGGGCTCAGCGCGCCGGTCATCACGATGGTCTTGTCCGGGATCGTCGCCAGCACCTTGCCGGTCTGCACCATCGAATCGGTGCCGTGGGTCACCAGCACGTGCCGGGTCGGCTGCGCGGCGATGGTGGCGCGGATCAGTTCGCGGTCTTCATCGTTGATGTGCAGCGAATCCTTGCGCAGGATCGGAATCACGTTGAAGCGGAACGTCACGCCCAGCTCGCGCAGGATCATGCCGATCTGGGGGTCGCCGATCTGGTAGTCCGACTTGTCGTCGAAGTAGATCTTGTCGATCGTGCCACCGGTGGTGACGACCAGGAGCTCTTCCATCATGTGCATGCGCGAAACCAGGACAGGTGCAGCGGCGCGGGGCCAGGAACACAGATGATACGGCCCGGCGGGCGCAGCGTCAGCGTCGCTTGCCGAAGCGGGCGCGCAGCCCTGGCAGGCTGGTGCTGAAGATCACCAGCAGGGCCAGCGCGATCTCGATCAGCGCCAGCCAGCGCGTCTCCGGGTGGCTCCAGGCGCTCATCACGCCGTGGCTGAACCAGCCCAGGGCCAGCACCGAGGCCCAGAAACCGGCCTTGCGCCAGCCCAGGCGCAGTGCGATGGCCAGTGCCAGTGGCGGCGCGGTGAACACCAGCTGGGTGGCCAGCCAGTGCTTGTCATTGATGAACCAGCCGGCGAACAGCGCGGCCAGCCCCATCAGGGCCAGCAGCAGGACCGTGCGCGGCGCGGCGCTCATCGGGCCAGCCGCTGCGCGATGTCGGCCACCCGGTGGCCCAGCGCGCGCGCCAACACCGCCTCGTCGTCGGTCGGCTGCGGGTCGTCGGCGGCACCGGCGACGTGGCTGGCGCCATAGGGCGTGCCGCCACTGGTGGTGTGGCTCAGCGCCGGCTCGGTGAACGGGATGCCGACGATCACGCAGCCGTGATGCAGCAGCGGCACCTGCATCGACAGCAGGGTCGATTCCTGCCCGCCATGCATCGAGGCGGTGGAGGTGAACACGCCGGCTGGCTTGCCGGAGAGGGTGCCGTTGACCCATTCGGCGCCCAGCCCGTCGAGGAAGTGCTTCACCGGGGCTGCCATGTTGCCGAAGCGGGTGGGACTGCCGAGCAGCAGGCCCTGGCACTCGACCAGGTCCTGCACGCTCACGTAGGGGGCGCCATCGTCGGGTACCGGCGGCTGCGCGGTCTGGGTCACCGCAGCCACCGGCGGCACCGTGCGCAGGCGCGCGGTCATGCCCGGCACTTCGCCGATGCCCCGCGCGATCTGGCGCGCCAGCCGTGCCACCGAACCGCCCCGGCTGTAGTACAGCACCAGAATCTCGCCCATCGTGCCCGCTTCTCCTCGTCGTGTGGCCACCAGTATGGCTATCCTGCGAGCATTCCGCATCGGGTACCCTTTCGCCGATGGAACCTTTGGATACGCTCAACCTGTGGATGGAGCGCGCGCGGGATCGCGCACGGGCCATCAGTTTCGGCCGCTTCCTGTGGCATCGCTTCCTCGACGACCGCCTGTTCCAGGCAGCGGCGGCGCTGGCGTACACCACGGTGTTCGCGCTGGTGCCGCTGGCCATCGTGGTGTTCGGCGTGCTCTCGGCCTTCCCTGTCTTCGACCGCTGGAGCGACCAGCTCAGCGATTACGTCTTCTCCAACTTCGTGCCCAACGCCGCGCGTGCGGCGGAGGGCTACCTGCGGCAGTTCTCGGCCAGTGCCGGCCAGCTCACCGCCGCTGGCTTCATCGCGCTGGTGGTATCGCTGCTGATCACCCTCAACAGCGTTGAAGAGACCTTCAACCAGATCTGGCGGGTCGGTTCGACCCGGCCCAAGCTGACCCGCTTCCTGGTCTACTGGACCGTGCTGACGTTGGGCGCGATGCTCGCTGCCGCTTCGCTGGCGGTGTCGGCGCGTGTGTTCGCGATGCCATTGTTCGGGACCCAGGAAGGTCGTTGGCTGGCCGAGTTCGCGCTGCGGCTGGCGCCGATCCTGATCGAGTTCGTCTGCATCACGCTGATGTTCCGGGTGGTGCCGCACCACACCGTGAAATGGCGGCACGCGGTGCCCGGCGCGATTCTCGCGGCGGTGATCCTGGAACTGGTGAAGTGGGGCATCGGCGCCTATCTGGGCAGTTTCCAGTCCTACCAGAAGCTCTACGGCACGGTGGCGTTCGTGCCGATCCTGCTGCTGTGGATCTACCTGTGCTGGGTGGCGGTGCTGCTGGGCGCGTCGCTGTCCTCGTCGATGGCGGCCTTCCGCTACCAGCCGGTGGAACTGCGCCTGCCGCAGGGCTACGAGTTCTATGGCCTGCTGCGCCTGCTCGGCCGCTTCCACCATGCACGTGCCAAGGGCAAGGGCCTGGCCGACGATGAAATCCTGCGTCTGGAGCCGATGCTGACCGACTCGCTGCTGCAGGACCTGGCCTGCAACCTGCAGGAAATCGGCCTGTTGCGCCGCGATGAACGCGGCGAATGGCTGCTCTCGCGCGACCTGGACCAGGTGAGCCTGGCCGATCTGTACGAATGCACCCAGCTGCGCATCCCGGTAGCCGAGCAGCATCTGCCCTACCGCGACGACAGCCTGGGCCGTGCTGCGCTGGCGGCACTGGACGATCTGCGGCTGCCCCTGCGCGAACGCCTCAAGCGCAAGGTCAGCGATATCTACACCGATTCCGGAGACATGCCATGACCCACAAGACCCCGTTGCTGCTCCCGCTGGCCCTGCTGCTGGCGCTGTCGGCCTGCAAGCCGGCCCAGGAGCCGACCCCCGCCAGCAGCCAGCCACCGGCACAGGCGCCGACGCCGACCACTCCGGCACCGGTCGATGAAACCCCGGCCGAGCGCACCACCGCCGAGTTCCCGACGCTGAAGATGAAGGCAGTGGATGGCAGCGACTACGACCTGGCCGCGCATCGCGGCAAGTGGGTGGTGGTGAATTTCTGGGCGACCTGGTGTGCACCGTGCCGCAAGGAAATGCCGGAGCTGTCGGCGCTGCACGCGATGCGCAGCAACATCGAGGTGGTCGGCCTGGCCTATGAAGACATCGAGGTGCCGGAGATGCAGTCGTTCCTGACCAAGCATCCGGTGACCTATCCGATCGTGATCGTGGACCCGTTCGACCCGCCGGCGGATTTCGCCACGCCGCGTGGTTTGCCGTTGACGCACCTGCTGGACCCGCAGGGCAAGCTGGCGCACAGCTTCCTCGGCCCGGTGACGGCCGCCGACATCGAAAAGCAGATCGCTGCTGCCAAGTAGTGGGTTGGTCGGCAGGGCCTGAGGCCCTGCACCCGCTACGAGCCAAGGCAACAGCAAGAGCAACAGCCGAAGCAACGGCGGGTCTCCTGAGGGATGGCGGGGTGGGTCCGGTTGCGGGGGCCGCTGCAAGTACGTCCATGTAAGCTCGGTCGCCGCATCCATGCGGCTCACGCCCCCGCCACCGGACCCACCCCGCCTTCGACAGTTCTCCGCGATCTGTCGGAATGCATGGACTGCTCTTGGTGGGTGTCGACCCTGGTCGACACGTAGATCCACGCCATGCGTGGATGCTCTTCGTTCAATTGTCGAAATATTCGATTTCAATGGAGATTCATCCACGCATGGCGTGGATCTACCTCCGTCACCGGAAATCCGTCGGGGATGGGGTGGTGTGGGTTGGCAGGACCGTTGGCGCCATGGATGGCGCCATCGAGCCCCCATGGATGGGTTTACGGCGTGTCCTGCCAACCCACACCACCCCAGCCAACAAGCAAAACTCCCAGAGCCGGCTGTTGCCGTTGCTCTGGCTTCGGCAGGTGCAGGGCCGCAGGCCCTGCCGACCCACCCTATTCCTCGACCGGGAAATCCTCGATCGGCTTCAGCACATCGTAGTGCTCGCGATGCAGCTTGCCCTTCAGCTTCGGCAGCTCCGGCAAAGGCGCGTCCACGCGCGTATCCGGCAGCCGGTCCAGCAGGTTGCGCACCAGGGTCAGCCGGCCCAGCCGCTGGTCGTTGAAATCCACCAGCGTCCACGGCGCCGCCTCACGATGCGTCGCGCGCAGCATTGCCTCGCGGGCCTCGGTGTAAGCGCTGTACTTGCTGCGTGATTTAAGGTCCACCGGAGAGAGCTTCCAGCCCTTCAGCGGATCGAGGTGGCGCTCGGCGAAGCGCTTTTCCTGCTGCTCCTGGTCCACGCACAGCCAGTACTTGAACAGCAGGATGCCGTCGTCCACCAGCAGCTGTTCGAACACCGGCGCCTGATGCAGGAACTGCTGGTACTCGGTTTCGCTGCAATAGCCCATCACCCGCTCGACGCCTGCGCGGTTGTACCAGCTGCGGTCCATCAGCACGATCTCGCCGGCGGCCGGCAGGTGCGAGGCGTAGCGCTGGAAGTACCACTGCGTGGCTTCGCGGTCGGTGGGCTTGGGCAGCGCCACCACCCGGCATTGGCGCGGGTTGAGGTGCTGGCAGATGGCCTGGATCGCGCCGCCTTTGCCTGCGGTATCACGTCCCTCGAACAGCACCAGCAGGCGTTGCCCGCTGTGCTGCACCCAGCGCGCCATGGCGGTCAGTTCCAGCTGCAAAGGCAGCAGCAGTTCGTCGTAGTCCTTGCGCTTGAGCTTGGTCATCGTCACACCACGCGGGGAGGAATCCCGAGCGTAGCGCAGGGATCGCTCAGCCGATGTCGAGGCCCTGCCAGCCCTGTTCGCCCGCCAGATGCTGCAGCAGCGCCGAAAGGTCGTGGGCAAATCCGGCCATGTCGAACAGGCCGCTGTCTTCGCGTGCCTGTGCCAGTTCAGCGCGCAACGCCGCCAGTGCTGCCGGATCGTTGCCCAGCGCGCTGGCGGTGGCGATGAACCCGGCATCGTCGGCGACATTCATCCGTGCCAACCCCAGATGGTGGTTGAGGCTGCCGGCCACGCGCGCGGCGAAGGTGTCGCCGGGGCAGGTCAGCACCGGGCAGCCGGCCCACAGCGCATCGGAGGCGGTGGTGTGGGCGTTGTAAGGATGCGTGTCCAGGAACAGGTCGGCCAGCTGATATCGGGCCAGGTACAGCGGATGCGGCAGCTTGGCCATGAACACCAGGCGCGCCGGGTCCAGGCCTGCGGTCTGTGCGGCGGCACGCAGGCGCGCATCGGCCTGGCCGGGGCCGGACATCAGCCACAGCACGCTGCCGGGCACTGCCTGCAGAATGGCGAAGGCGCGGCCCATGCTGCGCGGGTTGAGCTTGTAGCTGTTGTTGAAGCAGCAGAACACCACGCCCTGTTCGGGCAGGCCGCAGTCGGCACGGCTCGGCGCAGGCTTCAGCACGCGCGTGTTGTCCGACGGCTGGAAGGCGCGCGGCAGGCGCAGCACGCGTTCGCTGTAGTGCGGCTCCAGTGCGGGTGTCAGGGCGAAGGCATCGCCGATCACCGCATCCATCCACGGCGCGCCCGAGGTGCCCGGATAAGCCAGCCAGTTCAACTGCAGCGGGGCAGGGCGCATCGCCAGCACTTCCGGCGTGCCGCCGCCGCCCCAGCCGCGCAGGTCGAACAACAGGTCGATGCCCTGTGCGCGGATGCGCGCGGCAGTGTCTGCATGGCGCAGGCCAGCCACATCATGCAGCTGTGTGGCCGTCTGCAGGCGCTGGCGGATGCGGCTGCCGTCGTCGCGGTTCAACGCGAACAGATGCAGCTGCAACGCCGGGTCATGACGCAGCTGCTCGAACAGGGCCACGGTCAGCAGCCCGGTGGGATGGGCGCCAAAACCATTGGAAAGGAAACCGACGCGCAGGGGGCCGTGCGCGCGCACCTTCACGGCAGGAAGGGGACGTACCCCCGAAGCAACCACTGCGGCGCGTGCACGCGCGCAGGCCAGCTGTTCGGCCGCGCTGGCATCCTCGCTGAGGAACGCGAACGGTTCGACCACGCCTTGCCCGGTGGCCAGGGCGCCACGCACCTGTGTGGCCAGCGCATCCACGTCCTGCCAGTCGCAGAGGCGACGCTGCCAGGCCAGGCGCTGCGCGGCGATATAGGGTTCGTCCGGCATCAGCGCATGTGCACGGCGATAGGCCGCCGCCGCGCCTTCTGCATCATCGGCATCTTCCAGCGCATGGCCCAGCCACAACGCGATGCCGGGGTGCTGCGGGGCCAGCGCCGAGGCCTGGCCGAGCAGCTTCGCCGCGTCGGCATGCGCGCCGGCCATCCAGGCCACGCGACCCAACCGTGCCAGTGCTTCAGGGTGATTCGGGCGCAGCTGCAGGGCACGTCGCGCGGCCTGTTCGCCGGCAGCGATGTCGCCGGCTTCCAGTTCCACATCGGCCAGCATGACCCAGGCGACGAAGTCGCCGGGCTGGCGTGCAATCGCCTGTTGCAGGTGCTGTCGCTGCTGCCAGGCCGTCATCGTGCTCAGCCCGCCGACAGCTGGGCCAGGGCGTCGACCTGGTGCTCGTGGCTGAGCCGCTGCAGCAGCGGATCGAGGTCGCCGGCCAGTACGTTGGGCAGGTCGTACAGCGTCAGGCCTTCCACGCGGTGGTCGGTGATCCGGCCCTGCGGGAAGTTGTAGGTGCGGATGCGCTGGCTGCGGTCGCCGCTGCCGACCTGCAGGCGCCGCGATTCGGCCTGCGCCGCGTCCTGGCGCTGGCGCTCGGCGTCCAGTAGTTGTGCTTTCAGGCGTTTCATCGCCTTGTCGCGGTTGGCGTGCTGGCTGCGCTCGGTCTGGCATTCCACCACCACGCCGGTCGGCACGTGGGTGATGCGGATGGCCGATTCGGTCTTGTTCACGTGCTGGCCGCCGGCACCGGACGAGCGGAACGTATCCACCTTCAGGTCGGCCGGGTTGATGACGATGTCATCGACCTCATCGGCCTCGGGAATGATCGCTACGGTGGCCGCCGAGGTGTGGATGCGGCCCTGAGATTCGGTGGCTGGCACGCGCTGCACGCGATGCGTACCCGATTCGAACTTCAGGCGCGAGAACGCTCCACGGCCGACCACGCGCGCCACCACTTCCTTGTAGCCGCCGTGCTCGCCCGGACTGTCCGATTCGATCTCGACCTTCCAGCCCTGGCGTTCGGCGTAGCGGGCGTACATGCGGAACAGGTCGCCGGCAAAGATCGCTGCCTCGTCGCCGCCGGTACCCGCGCGCACTTCCAGGAACAGGTTGCCTTCGTCGCGCGGGTCGCGCGGCACCAGCAGCAGCGCCAGCTCCTGCTCCAGTTCCTGCAGGCGCGCCTGTGCAGCAGCGATTTCCTCGTCGGCCAGCTCGCGCAGGTCGGGGTCGGCGCGCATGCCTTCGGCGGCTGCCAGATCGGCCTTGGCACGGGCTTCATCAGCCAGGGCGATGGCGATCGGTTCAAGTTGGGCGAATTCGCGCGAAAGGTCGCGGAAACGAGTGTTGTCGGCGACCACATCGGGTTCGGCGAGCAGGCGTTCCAGTTCTTCGCGGCGCTCGGCCAGCGCTTCCAGCTTACGGCGCAGGGTCGGCGTCATCGGGTCTCACGGGTGGGTGGCGGTAACCCGGCGTGGCCGGGAACAGGCGCTCGGCGGCGCGGGTCAGGTCGGCATCGCCACTCAGCGCGGCCGCACGCAGGGCGGCGGTCGGCGGATGCAGCAGGCGGTTGGTCAGGCCGTGGGCAAGCAGCTCCAGCACTTCATCGGCCGGCTTGCCGTTGGCCAGTTGCTGGCGTGCGCGCTCCAGCAGCTCGGCGCGGGTGGCTTCGCCGAACGCGCGCAGCTGCCGCAGCGGCGCCTGGTGGGCGCTGGCCTGCTGGGTCTCGACGAAGCGCGACACCTGCAGGTCGATGATCGCCTCGGCTTCGGCGGCGGCCTCACGGCGGCCACGGCGGTTGTCTTCCACCGCACGCTCGAGATCGTCCACGGTGTAGAGGAAGGCATCGTTGAGCGTGCCGACCTCGGCCTCGATGTCGCGCGGTACGGCCAGGTCGAACAGCAGCATCGGCTTGTGCCGGCGCGCGCGCAGGGCCTTGGCCACCATCTCGCGATGGATCACCGGTTCGCGCGCAGCGGTGGCCGAGAACACCACGTCGGCCTCGCCCAGGTGGCGGTCCAGTTCGGTCAGCGGCAGGGCCACGCCGCCATGGCGGCTGGCAAGTTCCTGCGCGTGGGCGAGGGTGCGGTTGGCGATCAGCAGCCGGCGTACCTTGCCTTCGCTCAGGTGCCGTGCAGCCAGTTCGATGGTCTCGCCGGCACCGACCAGCAGCACGGTGGAATCGTCCAGCCGGGCGAACGCGTTCTGCGCCAGGCGCACTGCGGCCGACGCCACCGATACCGGGTTGGCGCCGACCTGGGTATCGGTGCGCGCACGCTTGGCCACCGAGAAGGTCTGCTGGAACAGGCGGTCCAGGCGCTGGCCGAGCAGGCCGTGGTCGCGCGCGGTCGACCAGGCATCCTTCACCTGGCCGAGGATCTGCGGCTCACCCAGCACCATCGAGTCCAGGCCGGTGGCGACCCGGAACAGGTGGCGCACGGCCTCGGCATCGGCGTGCTGGTACAGGTAGCCCTGCAGGTCGCCGGCCTGGGTGTGCAGCCACTGGTCCAGCGCCTGTGCCGAATCGGCCACGGCATACAGCTCGGTGCGGTTGCAGGTGGACAGCAGCACCGCCTCGGCGATCTGCGGGGTATCGCGCAGCGAACCGAGCGCGCGCGGCAACGCCTCACCGGCGAAGGCCGCGCGCTCGCGCAGCTCCACCGGTGCGGTCTGGTGATTCAGTCCGAGCACCCACAGGGTCATTGTTCAGTTGCTTGCGATAAGCTGCTGGCCATTGGACGACATTTTAAGGCCCCGATGCCGACGATGCCCGCATTGATTCGCATCCCCAGTGTTCTGCTGCTGTCCCTGGCCTGCAGCCAGGCCCTGGCGGCGGTACCGGCCAAGGCCCCTGTAAGGGCCCCGGCCACTGAGGAACTGGCGCTGGAGCCGGTGATGGCCGGTGAGTTCGCCCTGCAGGCCGGCAAGCTGGCTGAGGCCGCGCGCTGGTACCTGCAGGCGGCCCAGCAGACCGACGGCGACGCCGGCCTGGCCGAGCGTGCGACCCGCATTTCCATGCTCGCCAACGATGATGCCAGCGCCGCCAAGGGCCTGGCCCTGTGGCAACAGCGGGCCCCGCGCTCATTGACCATGCGCAGTGCGGCCGGTGCGCTGGCCATGCGCCAGGGCGATGTGAAGGCTGCCCGCACCGAACTGCAGGGCCTGCTGGCCGACTCCGACGAGCGCGGTTGGAAGTTTGCCCTGGCCGCCCTGATCGGTGGGGGGCGCGATCCGGCGGTGCCCGCGCAGGTGCTGGGTGAGCTGGTCGACGCCAACGCCATTCCACCGAAGATCGAAGCCTGGCAGGAGTTCGGCCGCCTCGCCCTGCGCATGGACAAGCCCGAACTGGCGCGGCGCATGATCGATGAAGTGGTCAAGCGCTTCCCTGAAGAACCGCGTGTGGCGTTGCTGCGTGCCAGCCAGCTGCAGCAGGCCGGGGAGACCGGCAAGGCGCTGTCGCTGCTGCACGATGTGGAGCCTAAGACCCGCCAGGACCCGGAACTGCGCAATGCGGTGGCCATTGCCTACGACAGCCTCGGCCAGCCGTCCGCGGCCGAGCGCGTGCTGGCCTTCGGCCCGCAGGACGTGCAGACCTGGGGCATGCGCGCTTCGCTGCTGGCCAAGCAGGGCGACAAGGCGGCGCTGTCCAACCTCTACAACGAACTGTCGCGGCAGGCGGCCAAGCCGGACCCGGCGCAGCGCCTGCTGCTGGGCAAGATCGCCGAGTACCTGAAGCGTTATCCCGAGGCGGTGCAGTGGTATCACAGCGTGCCCGGCGGCGATGAGCTGAGCGAAGCGCGCCTGCGTGCGGCCAACGCCCAGGCCCTGGCCGGGCGTCTGCCGCTGGCACTGGATGAGGTGCACGCGATCCAGTCCGATGCGGTGGTCGACGACGATGTGCGCCGCGACGCCTACCTGCTGGAAGCGGAACTGCGCCAGCGCGCCGACGACAGTTCCGGTGAACTGGATGCGCTGGCCCGCGGCCTGGCCGCTTATCCGGATGACAACGGCCTGCTGTACGCCCGTGCGCTCACCTGGGAACGCCGCGATGACATTCCGCGCGCCGAGGCTGACCTGCGCAAGATCCTGGTGACCGACCCGGAGAACGTGCCGGCTTTGAACGCGCTGGGCTACACCCTGGCCGATCGCACCGGCCGCCTGCAGGAAGCACTGGAGCTGATCGACCGCGCCCGCGTGGCTGAGCCGGACAACGCCGCCATCGTCGACAGCTATGGCTGGGTGCTGTATCGCCTGGGCCGCAAGGAAGAGGCGCTGGTGCAGCTGCGTCGTGCCTGGACCCTGGCCAAGGACCCGGAGATCGCCGCCCATGTCGGCGAAGTGCTGTGGGTGCTGGGCAAGCATGACGAGGCCCGCCACTTCTTTGAAGAAGCGGCCAAGCTCGATCCTGAAAACCGCGCGCTGCTGCGCGCCCGCGAGAAATTCAATCCATGAGTGTTTCCCTGATCCGGCCGCTGCTGTTGGCGGCCGTGACCCTGGCGGTGACCGCCTGTACCAGCGTGGGCACGCAGAAGACCCCGGCGCCGGCGGTGGTCGAGGTTGTTTCGGCCGAAGCGGCGCAGGCGGAGGCGGCGCGCGTGGCCGCGCTGCAGGCACAGTCGGACTGGGCCTTCCAGGGCCGGGTCGCGGTCAGCAAGGGCAAGGATGGCGGCAGCGGTCGCATCGACTGGAAGCAGGAAGGGCGCCGCTATGTGGTCGAGCTGAGCGCGCCGGTGACCCGGCAGAGCTGGAAGCTGACCGGCGATACCCATTCCGAAGCCGGTCGCCTTGAGGGACTGGCCGGCGGGCCGCGTGACGGCGAGGACGCCCAGCAGCTGCTGCTGGAGGCGACCGGCTGGGACATCCCGGTCAACCAGCTGCCGCAGTGGATCCGTGGCCTGGTGGCCGGCGATGCTGCCGGTCCGGAGAAGGTCGAGCGCGATGGTGAAGGCCGGCCGCGTCGCATGCAGCAGATGGGCTGGCAGGTGCAGTACCTGGACTGGTACCCGGCCGAGGCCGGGCGCCCGGCGCTGCCGCGCCGGATCGAGGCCAGCAATGGCGACGCCAAGGTGCGCCTGCTGGTGGACCAGTGGGGGCAGGGCGCCCCATGAGTGCCGGGCACGATGACGCGGGCTGGTCCTGGTGGCCGGCCCCGGCCAAGCTGAACCTGTTCCTGCACATCACCGGCCGCCGCGCCGACGGCTACCACGAGCTGCAGACCGTGTTCCGCCTGCTGGACTGGGGCGACCGCATTGGCCTGCGCCTGCGTGAAGATGGCCAGGTGCGCCGGCAGGGCGACGGCCTGGCCGGCGTGGCCGAGGCGGATGACCTGGCGGTACGCGCCGCGCGGCTTCTGAAAGACGCGGTCAATAGCGCGCAAGGCGCCGACATCATCGTCGAAAAGCACGTTTCTGCCGGCGGTGGCTTTGGCGGCGGTTCCTCCGATGCCGCCACCGTGCTGGTGGTGCTGAACCGGCTCTGGCGGGCAGGTCTGGACGAGGATGCGCTGGCCGCGCTGGGCCTGCGCCTGGGCGCGGACGTGCCGGTGTTCGTGCGCGGCCGCAATGCCTGGGCCGAAGGCGTGGGCGAGCGCCTGCAGCCGATCACCCTGGCCCCGGCCTGGTACGTGGTGGTCGAACCGGGCGTTCATGTTCCCACCCCGGCCCTGTTCGCAGACCCGGATTTGACGCGCGACAGCCCAGTGGCGAAAATAGAGGACTTCGCTTCCGGGACCCTGGTCGGGAACGTGTTCGAACCGGTGCTGCGCCGCCGTGAGCCTGCCGTCGAGGCAGCGTTCGCCGCGTTGAGCGACATCGGCACGGCGCGGCTGACCGGTTCGGGAAGTGGTTGTTTCGTCGAGTTCGCATCGCAGTCTGCCGCAGAGCAGGGACGGTCGAAGTTGCCGAAGGAGTTGCGGGCAAGGGTGGCAGCGGGCGTTGCGCGTTCGCCACTGCTGGATGCACTCGAGCAACACTGATTTATCACTGCAGGGGCGTCGCCAAGAGGCCCAAGGCACCAGGTTTTGATCCTGGCATTCGTAGGTTCGAATCCTACCGCCCCTGCCAATAGCGGCTGTGTCCGCGCCTTCCAGCGCATCGCCCGCGCGGGACGTGGAAACAACCGCGGTGTTGTCAGCAGCAAGGGTCCATCAGGGTCCTTGCCGACTCCGGATCCCCGCCACTCGTCCCCGCCCGAGACAATCATGATGCAAGAGTCCCCGAACCTGCTGGTCTTTTCCGGCAACGCCAACAAACGTCTGGCGCAGAATATCTGCAAGGAACTGGGGGTTCGCCCGGGCAAGGCGCTGGTCTCGCACTTCTCTGATGGCGAAGTGCAGGTGGAGATCGAGGAGAACGTCCGCAAGCAGGACGTGTTCGTGATCCAGCCGACCTGCGCGCCGAGCGCGGAAAACCTGATGGAACTGCTGGTGCTGATCGACGCGCTCAAGCGCGCATCGGTGGCCAGCGTGACCGCCGTGGTGCCGTACTTCGGCTACTCGCGCCAGGATCGCCGCATGCGTTCCTCGCGCGTGCCGATCACCGCCAAGCTGGCGGCGAAGATGTTCAGCACCGCTGGCGCTGATCGCGTGCTGACCGTCGACCTGCACGCCGACCAGATCCAGGGCTTCTTCGATATTCCGGTGGACAACGTGTATGCGTCCCCGCTGCTGCTGGCCGACATCTGGCGCGCCTACGGCACCGAGAACCTGATTGTTGTGTCGCCGGACGTGGGCGGCGTGGTCCGCGCCCGTGCGGTGGCCAAGCGCCTGGATGACGCCGACCTGGCGATCATCGACAAGCGCCGCCCGCGCGCCAACGTCTCCACCGTGATGAACATCATCGGTGACGTCGAAGGCAAGACCTGCGTGATGGTCGATGACATCGTCGACACCGCCGGCACCCTGTGCGCCGCTGCCGCTGCCCTGAAGGCGCGCGGTGCGCTCAAGGTCGCTGCCTACTGCACCCACGCGGTGCTGTCGGGCCCGGCAGTGGACAACATCACCAATTCCCAGCTCGACGAGCTGGTGGTGACCGACACCATCCCGCTGAAGGACGCCGCGCGGGTGTGCAGCAAGATCCGCCAGCTGAGCGTGGCGGAAATGCTGGCCGAAACGATGCGCCGCATCGCCTTCGGTGAGTCGGTCAGCTCGCTGTACGTCGACTGAGTTTTTCGTCCCTGCCGGCAACGGCAGGGACATACCCCGGGTGCTTCTGGTCGCGGAAGCATCTTCAACCGCCACGCCGCAGGGCGCGGCAACAACCTGAGTAGTCGAAAATGTCGAAGACCCATGAAATCAAGGTCACCAAGCGTGAACTGCAGCGTAAGGGTGCGAGCCGCCGCCTGCGTCACGCCGGTGTGATCCCGGCCATCGTGTACGGCGGCAACGCCGAGCCGGTCGCCATCAGCCTGGACCACAACGAAATCTGGCTGGCCCAGCAGAACGAGTGGTTCTATGCCTCGATCCTGGACCTGAACCTGGACGGCCAGGTGCAGAAGGTCCTGCTGCGTGACATGCAGCGCCACCCGTACAAGCAGCTGATCATGCACCTGGACTTCCAGCGCGTGAACGAGAACGAAGCCCTGACCGCTTCGGTCCCGCTGCACTTCGTCAACGAAGACACCTCGCCGGCCGGCAAGGCTGCCGACGTCGTGGTCACCCACGAACTGAAGGAAGTGACCATCACCTGCCTGCCGAAGGACCTGCCGGAGTCGATCGAAGTCGACCTGGGCGAGCTGAAGGCCGGTGACGTGGTGTACCTGTCCAACATCAAGCTGCCGAAGGGCGTGGAAATCCCGGCCCTGGCGCTGGGCAAGGACCACGACGACGCCATCGTCACCGCCAAGGCCGGCAAGGCCGACGAGGCTGACGAAGAAGCGGCTGCCGCCGAGTAATACCGTTACGGTGCCTGCCTCCGGGCAGGCACCGTACTGGAAGGAACCATGGCAGGACTGCGACTGATCGTCGGTCTGGGCAACCCCGGATCGGAACACGCCCGGACCCGGCACAATGCCGGGTTTCATTTCGTTGAGGCCCTGGCGGAAAAAGCCGGTGCGCGATGGAATGTGGACAGCAAGCTGTTCGGCGAGACCGCCAAGGTCGAGATCGCCGGGCAGACGGTGTGGCTGCTCAAGCCCGCCACCTTCATGAACCTCAGTGGCAAGTCGGTCACCGCCGCGCAGCGGTTCTGGAAGATCGAGCCGGAAGAGACCCTGCTGGCCCATGACGAACTGGACTTGGCGCCCGGTGTGGCGCGGCTGAAGTTCGACGGTGGCCACGGTGGCCAGAACGGCCTGCGTGACACCATCCGCCTGCTCGGTCACGGCAAGTTCCATCGCCTGCGCGTGGGCATCGGCCATCCCGGCCACAAGGACCGCGTGGTGGGTTGGGTGCTCGGCCGCCCGTCCAAGGACGACGACGTGCTGATCGCGCGCGCCATCGACGATGCGATCGACGTCATGCCGCTGGCGGTACAGGGCGATTTCAGCGAAGCGATGAAGCGCCTGCACACTCCGAAGTAACCCGCTTTGGGTAGGTGCCAACCTTCCCGATTCCGGTGCGTGCCAACCTTGGTTGGCACACAATGATCGACACCGAGATGGATTGGCCAAGCAGCGCGCGCGCTGTTTCACCAATCACTTTCACCCCAGAGAGCTGTCACCCATGGGTATCAAATGCGGCATCGTCGGCCTGCCCAACGTCGGCAAGTCGACCCTGTTCAATGCGCTGACCAAGGCGGGTATCGCCGCGGCGAACTTCCCGTTCTGCACCATCGAGCCGAACGTCGGCATCGTGCCGGTGCCGGATCCGCGCCTGAACGAGCTGGCAGCGATCATCAACCCGCAGAAGGTCATCCCGACCGCGGTCGAGTTCGTCGACATCGCCGGCCTGGTGGCCGGTGCCGCCAGCGGTGAGGGCCTGGGCAACAAGTTCCTGGCGCACATCCGCGAAGTCGATGCGATCACCCACGTGGTGCGCTGCTTCGAGCACGGCGACATCGTGCACGTGGCCGGCAAGGTCGATCCGATCTCGGACATCGAAACCATCGACACCGAGCTGGCGCTGGCCGACCTGGACAGTGTCGAGAAGGCGCTGAACCGTGCCGAGCGTGCGGCCAAGGGCGGCGACAAGGACGCAGCGGCGCGCAAGCCGGTGCTGGCCAAGCTGCAGGCGGCGCTGTCGGATGGCAAGGCTGGCCGTTCGGTGGGCCTGGACGACGAAGAGAAGGCGCTGGTCCGTGACCTGTTCCTGCTGACCCTGAAGCCGGTGATGTACATCGCCAACGTGCTGGAAGACGGTTTCGAGAACAACCCGCACCTGGAAGCCGTGCGCGCGCATGCCGCCGCCGAAGGCGCGCAGGTGGTGCCGGTGTCGGCCGCGATCGAAGAAGAGCTGTCCCAGCTCGACGACGAAGACCGCGATACCTTCCTGGCGGACCTGGGCCTGAGCGAGCCGGGCCTGAACCGCGTGATCAACGCGGCCTACAGCCTGCTGGGCCTGCAGACCTACTTCACCGCAGGCGTGAAGGAAGTCCGCGCGTGGACCGTGCGCAAGGGCGCCACCGCTCCGCAGGCTGCCGCGGTCATCCACACCGACTTCGAGAAGGGCTTCATCCGCGCCGAAACCATCGCGTATGACGACTTCATCAAGTACAAGGGCGAAGCCGGTGCCAAGGAAGCCGGTCGCCTGCGCCTGGAAGGCAAGGAGTACCGCGTGCAGGAGGGCGACATCCTGCACTTCCGCTTCAACGTCTGATCCCATCGCACGTTGATGCTACGCAAACGCCCCGCCCCGAGCGGGGCGTTTGCGTTTCCGGGGTGGATAAAAGAACGCCACGCTGCGAAACGCTTGCGGCGTGACGTTCGCCGGCACTTGTCCACAGCAAACTCCCATCGCTTTCCACGCCTGGTGTGGAAAACCATGCGACGTCCTGTAGATCCGAGCCCTTGCTCGGCTGATGCCAGCCGGAGCCGAGCATGGGCTCGGCTCTACAGGTGCTTGCCCGCGCGACGTGGATAAAGTTTCACCATGCCTCGAAACCCCTGCGCTGCAAAGCTCGTGCCCACTTGTCCACACCTAGTTCCCACTGCTTTCCACGTCCGGTGTGGAAAACAATCGGGGACGTGGACAAAAAAACACCATGCGTGGAAACACCTGCGGTGCAATGTTCCCACCCACTTGTCCACACCTAGTTCCCATCGCTTTCCACGTGGGGTGTGGAAAACCCGAGCCAGCGCCGCAAACAACAAGGCCCGCCAATGGCGGGCCCCGTCGTCCACGTCCTGCGTAACCGCGCTTACAATGCGCTGCCACCGAACTTGTGGGTGTACTGCAGGTTGATGGTGCGGCCGACGCTGTCGAACCAGGACACGTCGTAATACGGATACGCGGTGTAGGTGGCGTCCTTCGGCGGCATCTTGTTGAAGACGTTCACCACCGACAGCGACAGGCGCGCGTGGTCGTCGAAGCGGTACTGCAGCGACGCGTTGTAGCGGTAGGTCGCCTTGATGTACGGGCTGTCACCGCTGTCCCACTTGAATACCTGGTCGTAGCTGTCCGAGGTCGGCAGCTTGCCCAGGCGCGAACCATAGACCGTGGCCGACCACGCCTCCTTCTCCCAGGTCACGCTCAGGCTGGTCTTGGTACGCGGGATGTCGAAGTTGCTGTTGACCGCGAACTGGTCCTGGATCGGATCACCGGGGTAGCGCTGGAAATCGTGCTTCTTCACCCAGGTGTGGGTGCCGTTGAGGATGAAATCACCAATGCCGGTCTGCAGGCGGTAGCGCAGTCCGACGTCGATGCCGGAGGTCGACTCGCGGGCGACGTTGATCGGGGCGACGCGCACGCCGTACAGGCGGCCATCACTGGTGCGGGTGATGCGGTCGAGCGCGTCCACGCAGGTCGGCGAGTTGATGTCGGCAGTACCCAGGCGGCAGTTCGCTTCACTGGCCAGTATCGTGCGCACGTCCATGTCCTGCACCTGCTTGCGCATGTCGATGTCGAACCAGTCCACCGACAGGTCCAGGCCGATCGCCGGCGACCAGACGAAGCCGGCGCTCCACGAGGTGCTGGTTTCCGGGTCGAGCTGACGGTTGCCGGTGCGGCTGCGGATCAGGTTGTGCTCGTAGTCGGAACAGTCGGCGGCATCGTCGGCGCGGCAGCTGTACAGGTCCACGGCGCTGGTCTCGTCGTTGCCCGGGCCGGCGAACACGTAGTGCAGATCCGGCGCGCGGAACGCGGTGCCATACGAACCACGTACCAGCAGGGTGTCGATCGGGCGCCATTCCAGGCCGCCGCTCCAGGTCGCCTTGCCGATGGTGTGGCCGGAATAGCGGTACTGGTCGTAGCGGCCGGCCACGCTCAGGTTGACCGTCTCGTGCAGCGGCATGCGCAGCTCGGCCGCCGTGGCCCAGCGGTTGCGCGAACCGTTGCCGTCCGAATCCTTCCAGCTGTAGTAGTAGTACTGGGTCGCCAGCGGATCGGGATTCAGCGAGTACGCCTGCTGGCCCACTTCCACGGTCGCGGCGACGCCGGCGTCACCGCCCGGCAGGCCGAACAGCGCGGAATTGGTCAGCGTGAACGCGGCGGTCTCGGTGCGCGACTTCGGGGTGTAAGTGGTACGCGCCGCGATCGAGTCGTACTCAGCGCGGGTCAGTGGCCGGTACAGGCGTGACGGATCGGCGTTGTAGATCGGGAAACCGTCGTCGTCCACGCCCAGCTGCGGGCCCAGGAACAGGTCATTGGCCTTGGCGGCGATGATCTGTGCCCAGCTGATCCGCGACTGGTACTGCGAATGGCTCAATGCTGCCTCGTAGTCCCAGTTGCCGGCCAGATTGCCCTTGAAGCCGGTAGTCACGCTGAAGGTCTTCTGCGTGCTGCGCACCATCGCATTGCGCAGGCCACCCATTTCCTCGGGGGAGAACTGGCGCTGCCAGAACTCGATCTCGCCGGTGGCCTGGTTGTTGAAATAGCCCGACTCATCGCCATTGGCGTCCATGCGGCCCCACTTGGTGACGTCGCGCATCAGCGACATCGTGTGGTAGCCCAGCTGCACATCGGCGAACCACTGCTGGCCGTTGTCGAAGTCGTAGCTCAGCGAGGCGTAGCCATTGGCGCCGCGGCGCTTGCTGAGGATGGTGCCGTAGCCGATCGAGCTGTCGCTGCCGCAGTAGTAGCCGTAGCGCGGGCGGTACGCGCGGTAGGTGCTGCCCTGGTTCTGCCCGGCCAGCGCTTCGCAGGTGGCCGTACCCGGATCCAGGTAGTCGTCGTTGTAGTCCGTGCGCAGGTAAGCGCGGCGGGCGATGCGCGAGCCCTCGGTGGGGCCGTCCTGGGTCGAATCCTGGATGTCGCGCTCGTACGCCCACAGCGGGCTCTGCGACTGCAGCTCGACGCTGTACACCGCGTTGAAATTGCCGCGGCTGAAACCGCTGGCCAGGCTCATGTCGAACGACTCGCCACCGCCTTCGCTGGTGGTGCCCATGCGCATGTCGATCGTGGTGCCGTCGGCCTTCTTCTTCAGGATGAAGTTGACCACGCCGGCGATCGCGTCCGAGCCGTAGATGGCCGAGGCGCTGCCGGTCAGCACTTCGATGCGCTCGATCATCCCCAACGGGATGTTGGAGACATCGGTGAAGTTGCTGCGGCCCTTGAACGGCATCGGGAAGTCGGCGATGCGGCGGCCATTGACCAGCACCAGCGTGTGATTCGGGCCCAGACCGCGCAGGTCCACCTGCTGGGCGCCCGGCGAGAAGTCAGCGCCACTGGAGGACTGCTGGCTCTGGGTCTCCCCCCCGTTCTGGGTCATCGCGCGCAGCACGTCCGGCACGGTGGTAAAGCCGCTGGAGCGGATCTGCTCGGCGCTGATCACCGTGATCGGGGCGGGGCCTTCGACCTGGGCGCGCGGAATGCGCGAACCGGTGACCTGCACCGCGTCCAGTTGTTGAACCGAAGAGGAAGCCGGTGCCTGGGCCGCCGCGGAAGCAGCCACGCCCATCAACGCCAGCTGGATCGACCACGCCATCGCCTTTCTACGCATGAGGAATTCTCGGAAATGAAGCCGGCCCGCAGAGGAGGGGCCCTGTCCCCCATTCAGATTTCCGGAATGGGCGCGCGCATTTAACGCCTTTTTCATGCCCTTGACTACTGGACCCCTATCTGGCAAAGAGTGAAAACGCTTGCAAGTCGATTTTGTTCAGGGAGATCAAGATGCGACGCCTCCATCGGACCCTGCGTGCCCCCTTCGCCTGGCTGGCGCTGCTGGTGTTGGCCGTGCCGTTGGCCGCCCTTGCGCAGGACCTGCAGGGCCCGGGTTTCGCCTACTACGAAGCCGGGGATCTCGACGCACCCCGGCCCGGTCCGCGCGCGCCGGCCATGATGCTGATGGGCGGTGGCGAATGGGTGCCGGAAGCCTTCCATTGGTGGCTGAAGCAGGCTGGCAATGGCCGCGTGCTGATCCTGCGCGCTTCTGGCAGTGACGAACTGCAGGACCGCCTGTATCGCGAGATCGGCGGGGCCACCGCAGTGCAGACGCTGGTGTTCGACAATCGCCGTGGTGCCGATGATCCCGCGGTGCTGCGCGTGGTGGCTGCAGCCGATGCCATCTTCATCGCCGGCGGCGACCAGTCCCGCTACATCCGCTTCTGGAAGGGCACCGCGCTCAACCGCGCGCTCAACGCCCATGTGCGCGCCGGAAAGCCGATTGCCGGTACCAGCGCTGGGCTCGCCATCCTCGGTGGCTATGCCTACGGCGCGATGGACGGCGGCAGCATCACCTCCGCCGGTGCGCTGGCCGACCCGATGGGCAGTGCGGTGACCATCGACAGTGGCTTCCTGCAGATGCCCTACCTGCAGCGCGTGGTCACCGACACCCACTTCGACAAGCGCGATCGGCTCGGCCGCCTGATCGTGTTCGTGGCGCGCGCTGCCCAGGACAGTGGCAACCCCGACATCGTCGGCATCGGCGTCGACGAAGACACTGCCCTGTGCGTGGAGCCCGATGGCCAGGCACAGGTCTACAGTGCTGACGGCGAGGGCAAGGTCTGGGTGGTCAGCCCCGGCCGCGATGCCGACCGCCTGGTCGAAGGTGAGCCGCTGCGCTTCCACGCGGTGCCGGTAACGGTGGTCGCCAGCGGCGGCCGCATGCGCCTGGATGACTTCCAGGCCGAGGCCGACTACCAGGCCGTGGCCGACGTCAGCGACGGCGAGATCGAAGTCATCCGCCAGTGACCCGGCGATCCTGTGGCCACGCATGGGATGCTGTAGAGCCGAGCCCGCGCTCGGCTGCCTTTCAACCGAGGCATCAGCCGAGCATGGGCTCGGCTCTACGATGATGCCTCCCTTGCCCACCTGCTGGAGACGTACCCGATGAAACTGCGCCTGGCGCTGTCCGCACTGTTGTCCCTGCCCACGCTTGTCCAGGCTGCACCGACGGCTTCGCCGCTGCTGGTCATCCACGGCGGCGCTGGCGTCGAGCGCAAGGACCTGTCGCCGGCCGAGGAAAAGGCCGCACGTGACGCGCTGCGGGCGGCCCTGTTGAAGGGGCATGCGGAGCTGGCAGCGGGTCGCCCCGCGCTGGCCGCTGTCACCGCCGCGATCACCGTGCTGGAGGACGATCCCACCTTCAACGCCGGCAAGGGCGCGGTGTTCACCCACGACGGCCACAACGAGCTGGATGCGGCCGTCATGGACGGCGCGAGCCAGGCGGCGGGCGCGGTGGCGGGCGTGCAGCGGGTGCGCAACCCGATCCTGCTGGCGCAGACCGTGATGCAGAAGTCCAGGCATGTGATGATGGTCGGGCAGGGCGCCGAAGCCTTCGCGGTCGAGCAGGGCATTTCTCTGGTCGATCCCTCCTACTTCCGTACGGAAAAGCGCTGGCAGCAGCTGCAGCGTGCACTGAAGGAAGAGGCCGGCGGCCAGGCGCATGCCGATCTGGAGACCGCAAAGCACTTCGGGACCGTCGGTGCAGTCGCATTGGATGCACAGGGGCACCTGGCCGCTGGTACTTCCACTGGCGGCATGACCAACAAGCGCTATGGGCGCGTGGGTGATTCGCCGATCATCGGCGCCGGTACCTGGGCTGACGCGCGATGTGCGGTGTCTGGCACCGGCTGGGGCGAGTACTACATCCGTACTGCCGCCGCGCACGAGATCTGCGCGCGCATGCGTTACCAGGGGCAGAGCCCGGAGCAGGCCGGCAAGGGCGTGATCAACGAGACGATTCCGCAGATGGGCGGCGATGGCGGTGCGATCGTGCTCGGCGCAGATGGAAAAATGGCCACGCCGTTCAACACCCAGGGCATGTATCGGGGCTGGATTGGCGGCGACGGTGTCCCTCATGTCGCAATTTTCGCCAGCGAGACCCTGCCGGTCCCCGGGCAATAACCTTGCGTATCAATGGGTTTGCGACAGCGTGTGAAAAAAGTGGAAAAAAGCGTTGACAGCCCCCCGTCCCATCAGCAGAATAAGCGGCTCACCACCACACACCGCAACGCTTCGGCGGCAACGGAATGGGGTGGTAAGGAGGGATACCCAAGCGGCCAACGGGGGCAGACTGTAAATCTGCTGGCTTACGCCTTCGGTGGTTCGAATCCACCTCCCTCCACCAGTTTCACGTTGTGACATTCCCGGCGCGGGAGTAGTTCAATGGTAGAACCTCAGCCTTCCAAGCTGATGGTGCGGGTTCGATTCCCGTCTCCCGCTCCATTGAATGAACTTTGAATATTATCGAGTTCATGTCATAATGCAAAACTCGGCTCACGTAGCTCAGTCGGTAGAGCACTTCCTTGGTAAGGAAGAGGTCGAAGGTTCGATTCCTTTCGTGAGCACCATCTTAAGCATCACCTCTCAGACGAATTCGAGATAAGCAGCCATGGCCAAGGGTAAGTTCGAGCGCACCAAGCCGCACGTCAATGTCGGCACCATCGGTCACGTCGACCACGGCAAGACCACGCTGACCGCCGCACTGACCAAGATCGGTGCCGAGCGCTTCGGTGGCGAGTTCAAGGACTACTCCTCGATCGACGCCGCGCCGGAAGAAAAGGCTCGTGGTATCACGATCTCGACCGCGCACGTCGAATACGAATCCCCGATCCGTCACTACGCCCACGTTGACTGCCCGGGCCACGCTGACTACGTCAAGAACATGATCACCGGTGCCGCCCAGATGGACGGCGCGATCCTGGTGTGCTCGGCCGCTGACGGCCCGATGCCGCAGACCCGCGAGCACATCCTGCTGTCGCGTCAGGTCGGCGTGCCGTACATCGTCGTGTTCCTGAACAAGGCCGACATGGTTGACGACGCCGAGCTGCTCGAGCTGGTCGAGATGGAAGTGCGTGAACTGCTGAGCAAGTACGAGTTCCCGGGCGACGACACCCCGATCATCGCCGGTTCGGCCCGCCTGGCGCTGGAAGGCGACCAGAGCGACATCGGCGTGCCGGCCATCCTGAAGCTGGTCGATGCCCTGGACAGCTGGATTCCGGAGCCGGAGCGTGCGATCGACAAGCCGTTCCTGATGCCGGTGGAAGACGTGTTCTCGATCTCGGGCCGCGGTACCGTGGTGACCGGCCGTATCGAGCGCGGCGTGATCAAGGTCGGCGACGAAATCGAAATCGTCGGCATCCGTCCGGTGCAGAAGACCACCGTGACCGGCGTTGAAATGTTCCGCAAGCTGCTGGACCAGGGTCAGGCAGGCGACAACGCTGGCCTGCTGCTGCGCGGCACCAAGCGTGACGACGTCGAGCGTGGCCAGGTCCTGGCCAAGCCGGGCACGATCAAGCCGCACACCAAGTTCGAAGGCGAAGTCTACGTCCTGTCGAAGGACGAAGGTGGCCGTCACACCCCGTTCTTCAACGGCTACCGTCCGCAGTTCTACTTCCGCACCACCGACATCACCGGCGCAGCTGCACTGCCGGAAGGCGTCGAAATGGTGATGCCGGGTGACAACGTCAAGATGGTCGTCACCCTGATCAACCCGGTGGCAATGGACGAAGGCCTGCGCTTCGCCATCCGCGAAGGCGGCCGTACCGTCGGCGCCGGCGTGGTCTCGAAGATCATCGAGTAAGCCTGCAGTACCGGTGGTTGCATAGCGCCGCCGGTTACGCGAATGGCGGGCCGGGAACCTCGGTCCGCCTTCGCCGTCTAAGGGAAGGCAAGTTTCAATACGTACGCCAGTAGCTCAATTGGCAGAGCAGCGGTCTCCAAAACCGCAGGTTGGGGGTTCGAGTCCCTCCTGGCGTGCCATCTGCCCACCTTATCCAGCGGCCTGGGCCGCTAAAGCAGACACAGCCGGATGAATAGCAAGATCGAACACTCCAAGGACAACTCCGCCAATGGCGGGGATATCGTCAAGTACGTCGCCGCATCGCTGCTGGTGCTGGCTGGTCTGTTCGTCTGGTTCTGGTTCTCCGCCGACTCCGGTCGCGCCACCCAGCTGGGTGCGTGGGCGGGTCAGCTGCGTGCGTTGGCGGTTGTAGTCGGTCTGGTTGGCGGTATCGGCGTGTTCATGCTGACCGGCAAGGGGCGCGACACCCGCGAATTCCTCTCCGAGTCGCGCTTCGAACTGCGCAAGGTGGTCTGGCCGACGCGCCAGGAAGCCATCCGCATGACCTGGGTCGTGATGGTGGTGGTAACCATTCTCAGCCTGCTGCTGGGTGGGTTCGATTACGTCATTCAGTGGCTGATTCAGCTGTTCCTGAGCCGCTAAGGAGAATTGCATGAAGCGTTGGTACGTCGTTCACGCCTATTCGGGCTTCGAGAAGTCGGTGGCGCAGGCTCTGCGCGATCGCATCGTCCGTGACGGCATGGAAGAGCGCTTCGGCGATGTCCTGGTCCCGACCGAAGAAGTGGTCGAGATGCGCGCTGGCCAGAAGCGCCGCTCCGAGCGCAAGTTCTTCCCGGGTTACGTGCTGGTCCAGATCGAGACCCACGAAGAAGCCGGTATTCCGCGCATCGACAACGAAAGCTGGCACCTGGTCAAGGAAACCCCGCGCGTCATGGGCTTCATCGGCGGCACGGCCGACCGTCCGCTGCCGATCGCCGATTCCGAGGCCGAAGCCATCCTGAACCGCGTTCAGGAAGGCGTCGAGAAGCCGCGTCCGAAGGTGCTGTTCGAGCCGGGCCAGATGGTCCGCGTCACCGACGGCCCGTTCAACGATTTCAATGGCGTCGTCGAAGAGGTCAACTACGAGAAGAGCCGTCTGCGCGTCTCGGTGCTGATCTTCGGCCGTGCCACTCCGGTCGAACTCGAGTTCGGCCAGGTCGAAAAGGCCGTCTGATCCCGTTGTAGAGTCTAACCATGCTCGACTCCGGACAAGAAACCGGGCTTGGCCCGGTTTCTCTCGTTTACGTGCCGCTTCAGGCATGTGAAGAAAAAACCTGATATAGTGCGCGGCTCCCCGCTGGGAAGCCAGCAGGACGAGGCCGCCGCAAGGTGGCCTTCAGCATGATTTCAAAACGCGATGCCGGGACGCGTGATTCCCGGTCCGATGGGGAGCCTGTTGTCGAAAGGCGCTAGCACCCGGAGAGTACTCACATGGCAAAGAAAGTTGTCGGTTACATCAAGCTGCAGGTGAAGGCCGGTCAGGCCAACCCCTCGCCGCCGGTCGGTCCTGCGCTGGGTCAGCGCGGTCTGAACATCATGGAATTCTGCAAGGCGTTCAACGCTGCCACGCAGAAGCTCGAGCCGGGCCTGCCGGTTCCGGTGATCATCACGGCCTACTCGGACCGTACGTTCACCTTCATCACCAAGAGCACCCCGGCCACCACCCTGCTGAAGAAGGCCGCTGGCATCTCGTCGGGCTCCAAGCGCCCGAACACCGAGAAGGTCGGCAAGGTCACCCGTAAGCAGCTGGAAGAGATCGCCAAGGCGAAGGAACCGGATCTGACTGCCGCCGATCTGGACGCCGCCGTGCGTACCATCGCTGGCTCTGCCCGTTCCATGGGCCTCGTGGTGGAGGGTTAATAAGATGGCACAGACCAAGCGTGAGAAGGCCATCAAGGCCGCCGTCGTTCCGGGTAAGGCATACGCCTTCGAGGACGCGATCAACATCCTGAAGAGCGCCACCAAGGCCAAGTTCGTCGAGTCGATCGACGTCGCTGTGCGCCTGGGCGTCGATGCGAAGAAGTCCGACCAGCAGGTCCGTGGCTCCACCGTGCTGCCGGCCGGTACCGGCAAGTCGGTCCGCGTCGCCGTGTTCGCTCCGGCCGGTGCCAAGGCTGACGAAGCCCTGGCCGCTGGCGCCGAAGCCGTCGGTATGGATGACCTGGCCGAGAAGATGCAGGCCGGCGATCTGAACTACGACGTCGTCATCGCGACCCCGGACGCCATGCGCGTCGTCGGTAAGCTGGGCACCGTGCTGGGCCCGCGCGGCCTGATGCCGAACCCGAAGGTCGGCACCGTTTCCCCGAACCCGGGTGAAGCCGTGAAGAACGCCAAGTCGGGTCAGGTCCGTTACCGCACCGACAAGGCCGGCATCATCCACTGCACCATCGGCAAGGCCGACTTCGCCGAAGACGCGCTGAAGTCGAACCTGACCGCGCTGCTGCTGGACCTGATCAAGGCCAAGCCGGCCACCTCGAAGGGCACCTACCTGCAGAAGGTTTCGGTCAGCTCGACGATGGGCCCGGGCGTCACCGTCGACCAGTCGTCGCTGACCCTGAAGTAATTGTTTCAAGCGGTCACGGTACCTTCGGTGCCGTGACCGTGACATTTGAAGGCATCGCTGGCAGTGCATCGCCCGCGGTAGCCGTCAAAGACCGCAGGCGCGGTCGTGGCAATACCGGCGACGGGCACGGAAGCTCGATCTGGCAAGGAGTCGCCGCCGGAGCAGTCATGAGCGCTTAATCGATTCCCCGGAATCACCCTGCGTAGATGGTGCCCTTCTGGAGTTTTTCTGGTTCACGCACGTCTGGGTTTCCCAGGTTGGCCCACTCCAGGTCTAGAACGGCCCACCCCCGGAACATCATCCCGATGTTCCCGGCGTCCAGGACGGATGCCGCACAGGACCGCACACGGCAGGAGCCGTAAGCGGAGTTTAATAGGAGGAGTGCAATGGCTCTCAATCTGTCCCAGAAGCAAGAAGTAGTCGCCGAGCTGGCAGACGTCGCCGCCAAGGCCCACTCCTTGATCGCAGCCGAATACGCTGGCACCACGGTCGCCCAGATGACCGCGATGCGCAAGCAGGCTCGTGAAACCGGTGTTTTCTTGAAGGTTGTCAAGAACACCCTGGCTTCGCGCGCCGTTGAAGGCACCGAGTTCGCAGTCGCCCAGGACCAGATGGTTGGTCCGCTGCTGTACGCGTTCTCGCTCGAGGAGCCCGGCGCTGCCGGTCGCCTGATCAAGGAAGCCGCCAAGGGCAACGACAAGCTGAAGGCTAAGGTCGTCGCCATCGGTGGCGAAGTGTTCCCGGCAAGCCACGTCGAAGTGCTGGCCTCGCTGCCGACCCGCGACCAGGCCCTGGCCATGCTGGCCCGCGTCCTGACCGAGCCGGTCACGATGTTTGCCCGCGCCATCAAGGCCGTTGGCGAGAAGCAGGGTGGTGGCGACGTCGCCGCCGACGCTGCCGAGCCGGCCGCCGAGACCGCCTGAGTTTCGACTTACCGTGGTTCCTGACGGAACCTCAACCCAGAAAATCATCCAAAGGTATTAATCATGTCCCTTACCAACGAACAGATCGTCGACGCCATCGCCGAGAAGTCCCTGATGGAAGTGATGGAGCTGGTCAAGGCCATCGAAGAGAAGTTCGGCGTCTCCGCCGCTGCTCCGGTTGCCGTGGCTGCTGCCGCTGGCCCGGCTGCTGCTGTTGAAGAGCAGACCGAGTTCACCGTCACCCTGAAGTCGGCCGGCGACAAGAAGGTCGAAGTCATCAAGGCCGTCCGCGCCATCACCGGCCTGGGCCTGAAGGAAGCGAAGGACCTGGCCGAAGCCGGTGGCGTCCTGAAGGAAGGCGCTTCGAAGGACGACGCCGAGAAGATGAAGAAGGACCTGGAAGCTGCTGGCGCGACTGTCGAAGTCAAGTAAGCAGTTACCTTGCATCGTCACCGATTCACGGCGATGCAGCCAAGGCTGGGGGCGTAAGCCCCCGGCCTTTGGTCGTTGTTGCAGTGTTGTAGATCCACGCCGTGCGTGGATGTGAAAAACAGCAGGAAAAAGCCCAACACGGGCTGCGGTCAGACCCCGGCCGGCCAGCGCAGCGCGCGGCAGCGGGGGAGTGGATGCAGACGAGTTGGCAGTTGGAAGTAGCGGGAGAAGGCGTGCTGGTGCCGGCAATACCAGCGACTTCCAACTGACAATTTCAAGTTCCCTTCGGATCGTGGGCGCACGATCCGCACAACAAGGTGGAAGACCTCATGACGTCCTATTCGTTCACCGAAAAAAAGCGTATCCGCAAGGATTTCGGCAAGCAGCGCTCGATTCTCGAAGTGCCGTTCCTGCTCGCCATCCAGGTGGATTCCTATCGTGAATTCCTGCAGGAAAACGTCGATCCGGCCAAGCGCACGGACCACGGCCTGCACGCTGCGCTGAAGTCGGTCTTCCCGATCGCCAGCTACAGCGGCAATGCCGCCCTGGAATACGTCGGCTACAAGCTGGGCGAACCGGTCTTCGACGAGCGTGAGTGCCGCCAGCGTGGCATGAGCTACGGCGCCCCGCTGCGCGTGACCGTGCGCCTGGTGATCTACGACCGTGAGTCGTCGACCAAGGCCATCAAGTACGTGAAGGAGCAGGAGGTCTATCTGGGCGAAATCCCGCTGATGACCGAGAACGGCACCTTCATCGTCAACGGCACCGAGCGCGTCATCGTCTCGCAGCTGCACCGCTCGCCGGGTGTGTTCTTCGACCACGACCGTGGCAAGACCCACAGCTCGGGCAAGCTGCTGTACAGCGCCCGCATCATTCCTTACCGCGGTTCCTGGCTGGACTTCGAGTTCGACCCGAAGGACGCGCTGTTCACCCGTATCGACCGCCGCCGCAAGCTGCCGGTGTCGATCCTGCTGCGCGCGCTTGGCTACAGCAACGAAGAGATGCTGGCCGAGTTCTTCGAGATCAACACCTTCCACATCAACCCGGATGAAGGCGTCCAGCTGGAGCTGGTGCCGGAGCGCCTGCGTGGCGAAACCCTGGGCTTTGACCTCGCCGACGGCGACAAGGTCATCGTGGAAGCCGGCAAGCGCATCACCGCGCGCCACATCAAGCAGCTGGAAGCCTCGGGCATCGCCGCCCTGGCCGTGCCGGACGACTACATCGTCGGCCGCATCCTGTCGCACGACGTGGTCGACGCCTCGACCGGCGAACTGCTGGCCCAGGCCAATGACGAGATCACCGACGAGCAGCTGCAGGCCTTCCGCAAGGCCGGCGTGGATGCCGTGGGCACCCTGTGGGTGAACGATCTGGATCGTGGCCCGTACCTGTCCAACACCCTGCGCATCGACCCGACCAAGACCCAGCTGGAAGCCCTGGTCGAGATCTACCGCATGATGCGTCCGGGCGAGCCGCCGACCAAGGATGCCGCGCAGAACCTGTTCCACAACCTGTTCTTCACCTTCGAGCGCTACGACCTGTCCGCGGTCGGTCGCATGAAGTTCAACCGTCGCGTGGGCCGCAAGGAAACCACCGGCGAAGCCGTGCTGTACGACCGCAAGTACTACGGTGAGCGCAACGACGAAGAGTCCAAGCGCCTGGTCGCCGCCCATGGCGACAGCTCCGACATCCTGGACGTGATCAAGGTCCTGACCGAGATCCGCAATGGTCGCGGCGTGGTCGACGATATCGACCACCTGGGCAACCGTCGCGTGCGTTCGGTCGGTGAAATGGCCGAGAACGTGTTCCGCGTGGGCCTGGTCCGCGTCGAGCGCGCGGTCAAGGAGCGCCTGTCGATGGCCGAGTCGGAAGGCCTGACCCCGCAGGAGCTGATCAACGCCAAGCCGGTCGCCGCTGCCATCAAGGAGTTCTTCGGCTCCTCGCAGCTGTCGCAGTTCATGGACCAGAACAACCCGCTGTCGGAAGTGACCCACAAGCGTCGCGTCTCGGCCCTGGGTCCGGGCGGCCTGACCCGTGAGCGCGCCGGCTTCGAAGTGCGTGACGTGCACCCGACCCATTACGGCCGCGTCTGCACCATCGAAACCCCGGAAGGCCCGAACATCGGCCTAATCAACTCGCTGGCCGTGTACGCCCGCACCAACCAGTACGGTTTCCTTGAGACCCCGTACCGCAAGGTCGTGGACGGCAAGGTCTATGACGAAGTCGAGTTCCTGTCGGCGATCGAAGAAAACGAGTACGTCATTGCGCAGGCCAACGCCCTGACCAATGCCGACAGCATGCTGACCGAGCAGTTCGTTCCGTGCCGCTTCCAGGGCGAATCGCTGCTGAAGCCGCCGGCGGAAGTCCACTTCATGGACGTCTCGCCGATGCAGACCGTGTCGATCGCGGCCGCGCTGGTTCCGTTCCTGGAGCACGATGACGCCAACCGCGCACTGATGGGCGCCAACATGCAGCGTCAGGCCGTGCCGACCCTGCGTGCGCAGAAGCCGCTGGTCGGTACCGGTATCGAACGCGCCGTGGCGCGTGACTCCGGTGTGACCGTGAACGCCCGTCGTGGTGGCGAAATCGTGCAGATCGACGCCGCCCGCATCGTGGTCAAGGTCAACGAGGAAGAGATCGTTGGCGCCACCGACGCAGGCGTGGACATCTACAACCTGGTCAAGTACACCCGTTCGAACCAGAACACCTGCATCAACCAGCGTCCGCTGGTCCAGGTGGGTGACGTCATCGCCCGCGGCGACGTGCTGGCCGACGGTCCGTCCACCGACATCGGCGAACTGGCCCTGGGCCAGAACATGCTGATCGCGTTCATGCCGTGGAACGGCTACAACTTCGAAGACTCCATCCTGCTCTCCGAGCGCGTGGTGGAAGAGGATCGTTACACCACGATCCACATCGAAGAGCTGACCTGCGTTGCGCGTGACACCAAGCTGGGGCCGGAGGAAATCTCCGCCGACATCCCGAACGTCTCCGAGCAGGCGCTGAACCGCCTGGACGAGAGCGGCGTGGTGTACATCGGTGCCGAAGTCCGCGCCGGCGACATCATGGTCGGCAAGGTCACCCCGAAGGGCGAAAGCCAGCTGACCCCGGAAGAGAAGCTGCTGCGCGCGATCTTCGGCGAGAAGGCTTCGGACGTTAAGGACAGCTCGCTGCGCGTTCCGCCGGGCATGGACGGCACCGTCATCGACGTGCAGGTCTTCACCCGCGACGGCATCGAGAAGGACAAGCGCGCCCGCCAGATCGAAGAGTCTGAAATCAAGCGCGTCAAGAAGGACTTCGACGACCAGTTCCGCATCCTGGAAGCCGCCATCTACATGCGTCTGCGTTCGCAGATCGTGGGCAAGGTGGTCAACGGTGGCGCTGGCCTGAAGAAGGGTGACGTGATCAGCGACGCCTTCCTGGACGGCCTGAAGAAGGCTGACTGGTTCGCCCTGCGCATGAAGGACGAGGACGCTTCGGAAGCCATCGAGCGCGCGCAGAAGCAGATCCAGGCGCACGAGAAGGAATTCGAGCGTCGCTTCGCCGACAAGCGCGGCAAGATCACCGCCGGTGACGACCTCGCCCCGGGCGTGCTGAAGATGGTCAAGGTATTCCTGGCCGTGAAGCGCCGCATCCAGCCGGGCGACAAGATGGCAGGCCGCCACGGCAACAAGGGTGTGGTCTCCAACGTGGTGCCGGTCGAGGACATGCCGTACATGGCCTCGGGCGAAACCGTGGACATCGTGCTGAACCCGCTGGGCGTGCCGTCGCGTATGAACATCGGCCAGATCCTGGAAGTGCACCTGGGCTGGGCCGCCAAGGGCCTGGGCCGCAAGATCCAGGCGATGATGGAGGCCCAGGCCGCCGTTGCCGACCTGCGCAAGTTCCTGGACGACATCTACAACCACGACGACACCAACGTGGCCAACCGTGTCGACCTGTCGCAGTTCAGCGACGAGGAACTGCTGCGTCTGGCCCGCAACCTGACCGACGGCGTGCCGATGGCCACTCCGGTGTTCGACGGCGCCACCGAAGCGGAAATCAAGCGCATGCTGGAACTGGCCGACCTGCCGAGCAGTGGCCAGACCCAGCTGTACGACGGCCGCACCGGTGAAGCGTTCGATCGCCACACCACCGTGGGTTACATGCACTACCTGAAGCTGAACCACCTGGTCGACGACAAGATGCACGCCCGTTCGACCGGTCCGTACTCGCTCGTCACCCAGCAGCCGCTGGGCGGCAAGGCGCAGTTCGGCGGCCAGCGCTTCGGTGAAATGGAAGTCTGGGCGCTGGAAGCCTACGGCGCGGCCTACACCCTGCAGGAAATGCTGACGGTGAAGTCCGATGACGTGCAGGGCCGCAACCAGATGTACAAGAACATCGTCGACGGTGAGCACGAGATGGTCGCGGGCATGCCGGAATCCTTCAACGTGCTCGTGAAGGAAATCCGCTCGCTGGCCATCAACATGGAACTGGAAGACAACTGATCCATGCCGGCGCGGCGGTCCGCCGCCGCGCCGCTGGCAGTGAACTGAAAGCCCATCGACACAGCATTCCTCCTTCTGGAGAACACCATGAAAGACCTGCTCAACCTCTTCAACCAGCAGCGCCAGACGCTGGACTTCGACGCGATCAAGATCGCGCTGGCTTCGCCGGACCTGATCCGTTCGTGGTCCTTCGGCGAAGTGAAGAAGCCGGAAACCATCAACTACCGTACCTTCAAGCCGGAACGCGACGGCCTGTTCTGCGCCGCCATCTTCGGCCCGGTGAAGGACTACGAGTGCCTGTGCGGCAAGTACAAGCGCATGAAGCACCGCGGCGTGGTCTGCGAAAAGTGCGGCACCGAAGTGACCCTGGCCAAGGTGCGTCGCGAGCGCATGGGCCACATCGACCTGGCCTCGCCGGTCGCGCACATCTGGTTCCTGAAGTCGCTGCCGTCGCGCATCGGCCTGATGCTGGACATGACCCTGCGCGACATCGAGCGCGTGCTGTACTTCGAAGCCTACGTGGTGACCGAGCCGGGCCTGACCGCCCTGGAACGCCGCCAGCTGCTGACCGAAGAACAGTACCTGCAGGCCCGCCAGGAGCACGGTGACGACTTCGACGCCGCCATGGGCGCCGAGGCCGTGTACGAACTGCTGCGCACCATCGACCTGCAGTCGGAAATGACCCGCCTGCGCGAGGAAATCGCCGCTACCGGTTCGGAAACCAAGCTCAAGCGCCTCACCAAGCGCATCAAGCTGATCGAAGCCTTCCTGGAATCGGGCAACCGTCCGGAATGGATGGTCATGACCGTGCTGCCGGTGCTTCCGCCGGACCTGCGTCCGCTGGTTCCGCTGGATGGCGGCCGCTTCGCGACCTCCGACCTGAACGACCTGTACCGCCGCGTCATCAACCGCAACAACCGCCTGCGCCGCCTGCTCGAACTGAGCGCGCCGGACATCATCGTGCGCAATGAAAAGCGCATGCTGCAGGAATCGGTCGATGCGCTGCTGGACAACGGCCGTCGTGGCCGTGCCATCACCGGCACCAACAAGCGCCCGCTGAAGTCGCTGGCCGACATGATCAAGGGCAAGCAGGGTCGCTTCCGCCAGAACCTGCTCGGCAAGCGCGTCGACTACTCGGGCCGTTCGGTCATCGTGGTCGGTCCGTACCTGCGCCTGCACCAGTGCGGCCTGCCGAAGAAGATGGCGCTCGAGCTGTTCAAGCCGTTCGTCTTCGCCAAGCTGCAGCGTCGTGGCCTGGCCACCACCATCAAGGCTGCCAAGAAGCTGGTCGAGCGCGAAGAAGCCGAAGTCTGGGACATCCTGGAAGAGGTCATCCGCGAGCATCCGGTGATGCTGAACCGTGCGCCGACCCTGCACCGTCTGGGCATCCAGGCGTTCGAGCCGGTGCTGATCGAAGGCAAGGCCATCCAGCTGCACCCGCTGGTCTGCACCGCGTTCAACGCCGACTTCGACGGTGACCAGATGGCCGTCCACGTGCCGCTCTCGCTGGAAGCCCAGCTGGAAGCGCGTGCGCTGATGATGTCCACCAACAACATCCTGTCGCCGGCCAACGGCGAGCCGATCATCGTGCCGTCGCAGGACGTCGTGCTGGGTCTGTACTACATGACCCGCTCGCTGGAAAACAAGAAGGGCGAGGGCATGGCCTTCGCCAACATCGCCGAAGTCAAGCGTGCCTACGACAACCGCGTGGTGGAACTGCACGCCAAGGTCAAGGTCCGCATCACCGAGGTGGTGACCGACGAAGACGGCAACAAGCAGAACAAGACCTCGATCGTGGACACCACGATCGGTCGCGCCCTGCTGGCTGAAATCCTGCCGGAAGGCCTGCCGTTCGCGCTGGCCAATGTTGAGCTGACCAAGAAGAACATCAGCCGCCTGATCAACTCCAGCTACCGCCAGCTGGGCCTGAAGGACACGGTCGTGTTCGCCGACAAGCTGATGTACACCGGCTTCGCGTACGCGACCCGCGCCGGCGTCTCCATCGGCATCGACGACATGCTGATCCCGGACGAGAAGAAGGGCATCCTCACCGAGGCCGAAGCCGAAGTGCTGGAAATCCAGGAGCAGTACCAGTCGGGCCTGGTCACCGCCGGCGAGCGCTACAACAAGGTGGTCGACATCTGGTCGCGCACCAACGAGCGCATCGCCAAGGCGATGATGGACACCATCGGTACCGAGAAGGTGGTCAACGCCAAGGGTGAGACCATCGACCAGAAGTCGATGAACTCGCTGTACATCATGGCCGACTCCGGTGCGCGTGGTTCGCAGGCGCAGATCCGTCAGCTGGCCGGCATGCGCGGCCTGATGGCCCGTCCGGATGGCTCGATCATCGAGACGCCCATCAAGGCGAACTTCCGCGAAGGCCTGAACGTGCAGGAGTACTTCAACTCCACCCACGGTGCCCGTAAGGGTCTGGCCGATACCGCGCTGAAGACCGCGAACTCGGGTTACCTGACCCGTCGTCTGGTCGACGTCGCGCAGGACGTGGTGATCACCGAGGTGGATTGCGGTACCACCGAAGGCCTGATCATGACCCCGATCGTGGAAGGCGGCGACGTGGTCGAGCCGCTGAAGGACCGCGTGCTGGGTCGCGTGGTTGCCGAGGACGTGTTCCTGCCGGGCAACGACGAAGATCCGATCGTCACCCGCAACACCCTGCTGGACGAAGCCTGGGTTGCCAAGCTGGAAGATGCCGGCGTGCAGACCATCAAGGTCCGCTCGACCATCTCCTGCGAATCGGCCTTCGGTGTCTGCTCGCGCTGCTACGGCCGCGATCTGGCCCGTGGTCACCTGGTCAACATCGGTGAAGCGGTCGGCGTCATCGCCGCCCAGTCCATCGGTGAGCCGGGTACCCAGCTGACCATGCGTACGTTCCACATCGGTGGTGCGGCGTCGCGAGCTGCTGCGGTCGACAACATCACCGTCAAGACCACCGGCTCGGTCAAGTTCAGCAACCTCAAGTCCGTCGAGCATGCCAACGGCTCGCTGGTGGCAGTGTCGCGCTCGGGCGAAATCTCGGTGCTCGATGCCCACGGCCGTGAGCGTGAGCGTTACAAGCTGCCGTACGGTGCGACCATCACGTCCAAGGACGGTGATGCGATCAAGGCGGGCCAGACCGTGGCCAACTGGGATCCGCATAACCACCCGATCGTGTCGGAAGTGGCCGGCTTCATCCGCTTCATCGACTTCGTCGACGGCATCACCGTCATCGAGAAGACCGACGAGCTGACCGGCCTTGCTTCGCGCGAAATCACCGATCCGAAGCGTCGTGGTACCCAGGCCAAGGATCTGCGCCCGATCGTGCGCATCGTCGACGCCAAGGGCAACGACCTGTCGATTCCGGGCACCGACCTGCCGGCGCAGTACCTGCTGCCGCCGCGCTCGATCGTCAACCTGCAGGACGGCGCTGCCGTCGGCGTGGGTGACGTGGTCGCCAAGATTCCGCAGGAAGCGTCGAAGACCCGCGACATCACCGGTGGTCTGCCGCGCGTGGCCGATCTGTTCGAAGCGCGCAAGCCGAAGGATCCGGCGGTGCTGGCCGAGCGTTCGGGCATCATCAGCTTCGGCAAGGACACCAAGGGCAAGCAGCGCCTGATCATCAAGGACACCGATGGTTCGGAGCACGAAGAGCTGATTCCGAAGTACCGCCAGGTCATCGTGTTCGAAGGCGAGCATGTCACCAAGGGTGAAACCATCGTGGACGGCGAGCCGAGCCCGCAGGACATCCTGCGCCTGCTGGGTGTCGAACCGTTGGCGGCCTACCTGGTGAAGGAAATCCAGGACGTGTACCGCCTGCAGGGCGTGAAGATCAACGACAAGCACATCGAGGTGATCACCCGCCAGATGCTGCGCAAGGTCGAGATCACCGACCAGGGCAGCAGCAAGTTCCTGAACGGCGAGCAGGTGGAGCGTCAGCGCGTTATCGAGGAGAATGCGCGCCTGTCGACCCGCAACGAGCTGCCGGCGCACTTCGATCCGGTCCTGCTGGGTATCACCAAGGCCTCGCTGGCGACCGAATCGTTCATCTCGGCCGCGTCGTTCCAGGAAACCACCCGCGTGCTGACCGAAGCGGCCGTCCGCGGTACCAAGGACAACCTGCGCGGTCTGAAGGAAAACGTGATCGTGGGCCGCCTGATCCCGGCCGGTACCGGTCTGTCGTACCACAGCAGCCGCCGCCGCGGCGCTTCGGGTCTGACCGACTCGGAGATGCAGGCCCTGACCGGCACCCCGGCTGCAGTCGAGGCTCCGGCCGTTGAAGCTGAAGCTGAACAGGCGTCCGGCGAAGAATGAGGTATCCGGTCCGGCCGCAAGGCCGGACCACCCCGTCGGTTCATCGACGGGTAGGGAAAGGGCAGGGGAGGTCGTCCGCGATCGCCCCGGCCAACCTGAACGGGGTACATGGAGGCCCCCCAGTAACGTTCCAGGATCAGGAACGGGCTTGACAGGAGGCGTTTGACTGCTTTCCTGACGGGTTGCTACAATCGTCTGTCTCAGCAGGCCAGAATTTTGGCCTGCTTTAACATTTCCGCATCTCTGGTCGGATTTTCCGGCCACCAATCAGAAGAACCTACTGATGGCGACGATCAACCAGCTGGTCCGCAAGCCGCGGCAAGCGACCACCTACAAGAGTGCCTCGCCGGCGCTCGACAAGTGCCCGCAGCGCCGTGGCGTCTGCACCCGTGTCTACACCACCACTCCGAAGAAGCCGAACTCGGCTCTGCGCAAGGTTGCCAAGGTCCGCCTGACCAACCAGGAAGAAGTGATTTCCTACATCGGTGGTGAAGGCCACAACCTGCAGGAGCACTCCGTGGTCCTGATCCGCGGCGGTCGCGTCAAGGACCTGCCGGGTGTGCGTTACCACACCGTTCGTGGCTCGCTCGACGCCGCCGGCGTTGCCAAGCGTCGCCAGGCCCGTTCCAAGTACGGCGCCAAGCGTCCGAAGGCATAAGGAGAGAGCACTATGTCGCGTAAGGGTAATACTCCGCAGCGTTCCGTCCTGCCCGATCCGAAGCACGGAAGCGAAACCATCGCCCGCTTCATCAACATGGTCATGCAGAGCGGCAAGAAGTCCGTCGCCGAAAAGATCGTGTACGGCGCCATGGACGTGATCACCGAGAAGAACAGCAGCGCCAACGCCATTGAGCTGGTGCAGAAGGCTCTGGACAACGTCGCTCCGGCGGTCGAAGTCAAGTCGCGCCGCGTCGGTGGTGCCACCTACCAGGTGCCGGTCGAAGTGCGTTCGTCGCGCAAGATGGCTCTGGCCATGCGCTGGCTGATCGACTCCGCGCGCAAGCGTGGTGAGAACACCATGCCGAAGAAGCTGGCTGCTGAACTGATCGACGCCTCGGAAAACCGTGGCGGCGCCATCAAGAAGCGCGAAGAAACCCACCGCATGGCCGAAGCCAACAAGGCATTCGCCCACTACCGCTGGTGAGTTTGACGGCCTTGTAAAACAGGCAGGGCAGCACCACTTCGGTGCGTGCTGCCTCGCGGTCCCAGAAGGGCTGCGCCAATCCGAAGGCCGCCGAAAGGCGGCGTTCGGCCATCCGAAATCCAAGAAATCTGAGAGGCTCCCGTGGCCCGTTCCACTCCCATCGAGCGTTACCGTAACTTCGGCATCATGGCTCACATCGATGCCGGCAAGACCACCACGTCCGAGCGCATCCTGTTCTACACCGGCAAGAGCCACAAGATCGGTGAAGTGCACGACGGCGCCGCCACCATGGACTGGATGGAGCAGGAGCAGGAGCGTGGCATCACGATCCAGTCCGCTGCCACCACCGCGTTCTGGAAGGGCATGGACAAGTCCCTGCCGGAGCACCGCTTCAACATCATCGACACCCCCGGGCACGTCGACTTCACCATCGAAGTGGAGCGCTCGCTGCGCGTGCTCGACGGTGCCGTCTTCGTCCTGTGCGCCGTCGGTGGCGTGCAGCCGCAGTCGGAAACCGTGTGGCGCCAGGCCAACAAGTACCACGTGCCGCGCATCGCGTTCGTCAACAAGATGGACCGCACCGGTGCCAACTTCCAGAAGGTCGTCGGCCAGCTGAAGGCCAAGCTGGGCGCGGTTGCCGTGCCGATGCAGCTGCCGATCGGCGCTGAAGACAACTTCAAGGGCGTTGTCGACCTGCTGAAGATGAAGGCCATCCATTGGGATGAGGCTTCGCAGGGCATGAAGTTCGAGTACGGTGAAATCCCGGCCGAACTGCAGGGCCCGGCTGAAGAGGCTCGCCAGTTCATGGTCGAGACCGCTGCCGAAGCCAGCGAAGAGCTGATGGAAAAGTACCTGGGCGGCGAAGAGCTGGCCGAGGCTGAAATCATCAATGCGCTGCGTACCCGCACCCTGGCCACTGAAATCGTGCCGATGTACTGCGGCTCGGCCTTCAAGAACAAGGGCGTGCAGGCCATGCTGGACGGCGTGATCCAGCTGCTGCCGTCGCCGGTCGACGTGCCGGACGTGAAGGGCGTGGACGTTGACGACGACACCGTCGAAATGACCCGCAAGTCGGACGACAAGGCTCCGTTCTCGTCGCTGGCCTTCAAGATCATCACCGACCCGTTCGTCGGCGCGCTGACCTTCTTCCGTGTCTACTCGGGCACCCTGAACGGTGGCGACACCGTGCTGAACTCGGTGAAGGGCAAGAAGGAGCGCATCGGCCGCATCCTGCAGATGCACTCGAACAACCGCGAGGAAATCAAGGAAGTTCTGGCCGGTGACATCGCCGCTGCCGTGGGCCTGAAGGACACCACCACCGGTGACACCCTGTGCGCCGTGGACGCCCCGATCATCCTGGAGCGCATGACGTTCCCGGAGCCGGTGATCTCGATGGCCGTCGAGCCGAAGACCAAGTCGGACCAGGAAAAGATGGGTCTGGCCCTGGGCCGTCTGGCGCAGGAAGATCCGTCGTTCCGCGTCAAGACCGACGAAGAATCCGGCCAGACCATCATCTCGGGCATGGGCGAGCTGCACCTGGACATCATCGTCGACCGCCTGAAGCGCGAGTTCAACGTTGAAGCCAACGTCGGCGCGCCGCAGGTGGCCTACCGCGAAACCATCACCCTGGCCGACGTCAAGTCGGACTACAAGCACGCCAAGCAGTCCGGTGGTAAGGGTCAGTACGGTCACGTCGTGATCGAGCTGTCGCCGATCACCGCTGAAGATCGTGCCGATCCGAAGATCGCTCCGATGATCAAGGATGACTTCCTGTTCATCAACGACATCACCGGCGGCGTGATCCCGAAGGAATTCATTCCGTCGGTTGAAAAGGGCCTGCGCGAAACCATCACCAGCGGCCCGCTGGCTGGCTTCCCGGTCGTGGACGTCAAGGTGAAGCTGGTGTTCGGTTCGTACCACGACGTCGACTCCTCGGAAATGGCGTTCAAGCTGGCTTCGTCGATGGCCTTCAAGCAGGGCTTCGCCAAGGCCAAGCCGGTGCTGCTGGAGCCGATCATGAAGGTCGAGATCGTGACCCCGGAGGATTACCAGGGTGACGTGATGGGCGACGTCAGCCGTCGTCGCGGCGTGCTGCAGGGTTCCGACACCACCGGTGACGGTTCGGCCAGCATCATCAACGCGATGATCCCGCTGGGTGAAATGTTCGGCTACGCCACTGCGCTGCGTTCGCAGACCCAGGGCCGCGCCACCTTCACCATGGAATTCGATCACTACGAGCCGGCGCCGACCAACATCGCCGAAGCCGTCATGAAGAAGGGCTGAGCCTCGCTCAGCCTCTCTTGAAACCACTTACGAACAATCAAGGTATAGAACAATGGCAAAGGGTAAGTTCGAGCGCACCAAGCCGCACGTCAACGTCGGCACCATCGGTCACGTCGATCACGGCAAGACCACGCTGACCGCTGCACTGACCAAGATCGGTGCCGAGCGCTTCGGTGGCGAGTTCAAGGATTACTCCTCGATCGACGCCGCTCCGGAAGAAAAGGCTCGTGGTATCACGATCTCGACCGCGCACGTCGAATACGAATCCCCGGTCCGTCACTACGCCCACGTCGATTGCCCGGGCCACGCTGACTACGTCAAGAACATGATCACCGGTGCCGCCCAGATGGACGGCGCGATCCTGGTGTGCTCGGCCGCTGACGGCCCGATGCCGCAGACCCGCGAGCACATCCTGCTGTCGCGTCAGGTCGGCGTGCCGTACATCGTCGTGTTCCTGAACAAGGCCGACATGGTTGACGACGCCGAGCTGCTCGAGCTGGTCGAGATGGAAGTGCGCGAGCTGCTGAGCAAGTACGACTTCCCGGGCGACGACACCCCGATCATTGCCGGTTCGGCCCGTCTGGCGCTGGAAGGCGACCAGAGCGACATCGGTGTGCCGGCCATCCTGAAGCTGGTCGACGCCCTGGACAGCTGGATTCCGGAGCCGGAGCGCGCGATCGACAAGCCGTTCCTGATGCCGGTGGAAGACGTGTTCTCGATCTCGGGCCGCGGCACCGTGGTGACCGGTCGTATCGAGCGCGGCGTGATCAAGGTTGGCGACGAAATCGAAATCGTCGGCATCCGTCCGGTGCAGAAGACCACCGTGACCGGCGTTGAAATGTTCCGCAAGCTGCTGGACCAGGGTCAGGCAGGCGACAACGCTGGCCTGCTGCTGCGCGGCACCAAGCGTGACGACGTCGAGCGTGGCCAGGTCCTGGCCAAGCCGGGTTCGATCAAGCCGCACACCAAGTTCGAAGGCGAAGTCTACGTCCTGTCGAAGGACGAGGGCGGCCGTCACACCCCGTTCTTCAACGGCTACCGTCCGCAGTTCTACTTCCGCACCACCGACATCACCGGCGCAGCTGCACTGCCGGAAGGCGTCGAAATGGTGATGCCGGGTGACAACGTCAAGATGGTCGTCACCCTGATCAACCCGGTGGCAATGGACGAAGGCCTGCGCTTCGCCATCCGCGAAGGCGGCCGTACCGTCGGCGCCGGCGTGGTCTCGAAGATCATCGAGTAATCTGGTAGTATCTGCGCCCCGATGTTGCCTGGGTAGGGCATCGGGGCGTATCAAATGGGAAAGCAGGCACAGGATGTGCCTTGTGTTCCCCGGACCAGGAAGGGTCAATGCCATTCAGGCGGCGTCAACAGGCGACTGTTGACAGCTGCCTTGCGTGCCATTATGCTTCTACGTCTGGGCAGGCCTGGGAACGGGTCTGCCTACGTTTTTGAGGTCTATGGAGTGACCTTGTCGGCCTGCAGGAGTGTGGGCCGTCCGTATTCAGGAATTTCATGGGACAAAGCAACCCAGAGGCTTTGTCTGTCGCTCTTTTAACGAAGGAACCTACCGCCATGGCGGACCAAAAGATCCGGATCCGGCTGAAAGCGTTCGATCATCGTCTGATCGACCGTTCGGCCAGCGAGATCGTTGAAACGGCAAAGCGGACCGGCGCGCAAGTGCGTGGCCCGATCCCGCTGCCGACCAAGATCGAGCGTTACACCGTTCTCGTTTCCCCGCACGTCGACAAGGACGCGCGTGACCAGTACGAGACCCGCACGCACAAGCGCGTGCTCGATATCGTTGACCCGAATGACAAGACCGTGGACGCGCTGATGAAGCTCGAACTGGCTGCCGGCGTCGACGTTCAGATCAAGCTGACCTGAGGACTACGACCATGACGAAGAAGTATTCGTTGGGCTTCGTGGGCCGCAAGGCCGGCATGAGCCGCGTGTTCACTGAAGATGGCCGCTCCATCCCGGTGACCCTGATCGAAGCAACCCCGAACCGCATCGCGCAGATCAAGACCGTCGAAACCGACGGCTACAGCGCCGTGCAGGTGACCGTCGGCGCGCGTCGCGCTGCCCTGGTCAACAAGCCGGAAGCCGGCCACTTCGCCAAGGCGAAGGTGGAAGCGGGTCGTGGCCTGTGGGAATTCCGCGTTGAAGACGCGCAGCTCGGCGATTTCGCCGTTGGCGGCGAAGTCAAGGCGGACATCTTCGAAGTCGGCCAGATCGTCGACGTCCAGGGTGTCACCAAGGGTAAGGGCTTCCAGGGCACCATCAAGCGCCACAACTTCCGTATGGGCGATGCAACCCACGGTAACTCGCTGTCGCATCGCGCGCCGGGTTCGCTGGGTCAGCGCCAGACCCCGGGTCGCGTTTTCCCGGGCAAGAAGATGTCGGGCCACATGGGCGCGGTGCAGCAGAGCACCCAGAACCTGGAAGTGGTCAAGGTCGACGTCGAGCGCGGTCTGATCGCCGTTCGCGGCGCCGTTCCGGGCGCGGCGGGTGGCGACGTGATCGTCCGTCCGGCGAGCAAGGCATAAGGAGAGATGACGATGGAACTCGTTATCACGGGTAGCAACAACAAGGTCTCGGTCTCCGACGCCGTGTTCGGTCGCGATTTCAGCGAAGATCTGGTCCACCAGGTCGTCGTTGCCTACCGCAACGCCGGTCGCGCCGGCACCAAGGCACAGAAGACTCGCTCCGAAGTGGCTGGTACCACCAAGAAGTCGAAGAAGCAGAAGGGCGGCGGCGCGCGTCATGGCGCACTGACGGCTCCGATCTTCGTCGGCGGCGGTGTCACCTTCGCGGCCAAGCCGCGCAGCTTCGAGCAGAAGGTCAATCGTAAGCAGTACCGTGCCGCCATGTGCGCGATCCTGTCCGAGCTGAACCGTCAGGGCCGTCTGACCATCGTGGAGTCCTTCGACGTCGAAGTGACCAACACGAAGGGTCTGATCGCCAAGCTGGCCGGCCTGGAAGTGGGCAAGCGCCCGCTGATCGTCACCGAAGAAGCGTCCGAGCACCTGTACCTGTCCGCCCGCAATCTGCCGTACGTGCAGGTGCGTGACGTCCAGGGTCTGGATCCGGTCTCGCTGGTGGGTGCCGACACGGTCGTCATCACCGCTGACGCGGTCAAGAAGGTCGAGGAGTGGCTGGCATGAACAGCAACGAAAAAATCTTCAGCGTGCTGCGTGCCCCGCGTGTCTCCGAAAAGACCGCGCGCCTGCAGGAACTCTCCAACCAGTATGTCTTCGAAGTTTCGAACGAAGCCACCAAGGCCGATGTAAAGGCCGCGGTTGAGCAGCTGTTCGACGTCAAGGTCGAAGCCGTCAACGTGGTCAACGTCAAGGGCAAGAACAAGTCCTTCCGTAACCGTGCTGGCCGCCGCGGCGATTGGCGCAAGGCGTACGTTCGCCTGGCCGATGGCCAGTCGATCGATGTAACGGCCAAGGCCTGAGGTACATCCCATGCCATTGATGAAATTCAAGCCCACTTCCCCCGGCCGCCGTTCGGCCGTGCGCGTGGTCACTCCCGACCTGCACAAGGGTGCTCCGCACGCTGCGCTGGTCGAGTCGCAGAGCCGCTCGGGTGGTCGTAACCACCATGGCCGCATCACCGTGCGTCACGTCGGTGGTGGTGCCAAGCAGCACTACCGCATCATCGACTTCAAGCGCAACAAGCTGGGCATCCCGGCGCGCGTGGAACGCATCGAATACGATCCGAACCGCACCGCGCACATCGCTCTGCTGTGCTACGTCGACGGTGAGCGTCGCTACATCATCGCCCCGAAGGGCCTGAAGGCTGGTGATCAGGTGATCGCTGGTTCGGATGCCCCGATCAAGGCCGGCAACACCCTGCCGCTGCGCAACATCCCGGTCGGCACCACCATCCACTGCATCGAACTGAAGCCGGGCAAGGGCGCTCAGATCGCTCGCGCCGCGGGTGCGGCCGTGCAGCTGGTGGCTCGTGAAGGCATCTACGCCACCCTGCGCCTGCGCTCGGGTGAAATGCGCAAGGTTCCGGTCGAGTGCTGCGCCACCATCGGCGAAGTCGGCAACGACGAGCACAGCCTGGAAAAGCTGGGCAAGGCCGGTGCCAAGCGTTGGCGCGGCGTCCGCCCGACCGTTCGTGGTGCTGCCATGAACCCGGTTGACCACCCGCACGGTGGTGGTGAGGCGAAGGCCGGCCAGGGTAATCCGCATCCGGTCACCCCGTGGGGTGTCCCGACCAAGGGTTACAAGACGCGCCATAACAAGCGCACTCAGCAGTTCATCGTCCGCGATCGTAGGGGCTAATCGACCATGGCACGTTCACTCAAGAAGGGCCCGTTCGTCGATCACCACCTCGTCAAGAAGGTGGAGGCCGCTGCGGGCAGCAAGAAGCCGATCAAGACCTGGTCGCGCCGTTCGATGATCCTGCCTGACATGGTAGGCGTCACCATTGCCGTGCATAACGGCAAGAACCACATCCCGGTTCTCGTCAACGAGAACATGGTCGGCCACAAGCTCGGCGAATTTGCCATCACCCGGACCTTCAAGGGTCACGGTGGTGACAAGAAGTCGGGCAAGTAAGGAGAGATGACAATGGAAGCGAAAGCCATCCTGCGCACTGCGCGCATCTCCCCGCAGAAGGCTCGTCTGGTCGCTGACCAGGTGCGCGGTCTGCCGGCCGAGCGTGCGGTCAACCTGCTGAAGTTCTCGGACAAGAAGGCTGCCCACCTGATCAAGAAGGTGGTGGAGTCGGCTATTGCAAATGCCGAAAACAACCAGGGCGCCGACGTCGACGAGCTGAAGGTTCAGACCATCATGGTTGATGAAGGTCCGACCCTGAAGCGTTTCATGGCGCGGGCGAAAGGCCGCGGTACCCGCATCCTCAAGCGCACCAGCCACATCACTGTGGTTGTGGGCGCCGCCAAGTAAGCGGATAAGGAAAAGACCATGGGTCATAAAGTTCATCCGATTGGTATCCGCCTCGGCATTTCCAAGGACTGGAACTCCAAGTGGTACGCCAACAAGGCCGAGTTCGCTGGTTACCTGGCAGCCGACCTGAAAGTGCGCGACATGCTGCGCAAGAAGCTGGCTCAGGCCGGCATCAGCAAGATCCTGATCGAGCGTCCGGCCAAGACCGCTCGCGTGACGATCCACACCGCCCGTCCGGGCGTGGTGATCGGCAAGCGCGGTGAGGACATCGAGAAGCTGCGCAAGGAAGTGAGCGAAATGATGGGCGTCCCGGCGCACATCAACGTCACCGAAGTGCGCAAGCCGGAACTGGACGCGCAGCTCGTTGCCGAGTCGATCGCCCAGCAGCTGGAGCGTCGCATCATGTTCCGCCGTGCAATGAAGCGCTCGGTCGGCAACGCGATGCGCCTGGGTGCCCTGGGCATCAAGGTCAACGTTGGTGGCCGCCTCAACGGTGCAGAAATCGCCCGTTCGGAGTGGTACCGCGAAGGCCGCGTGCCGCTGCACACCCTGCGTGCCGACATCGACTATGGCTTCGCTGAAGCCAAGACGACCTACGGCATCATCGGCATCAAGGTCTGGATCTACAAGGGCGAGGTCTTCGATTTCTCCCAGGTTGGCCAGGAAAAGCAGGACGACACCCCGTCGCGCAACGATCGTCACGATCGCGGCGACCGTGGTGACCGTCAGCGCCCGGCCCGTGAAGCGAGGTAACGACAATGTTGCAACCCAAGCGAACCAAGTACCGCAAGGTACACAAGGGCCGTAACGATGGCCTGAGCTGGAGCGCCAACGCTGTCAGCTTCGGCGAATACGGCCTGAAGGCAACCGCACACGGTCAGCTGACCGCGCGTCAGATCGAAGCGGCCCGCCGCTCGATCAGCCGCTACGTCAAGCGCGGCGGCAAGATGTGGATCCGCGTGTTCCCCGACAAGCCCATCACCAAGAAGCCCATCGAAGTCCGAATGGGTTCTGGTAAGGGTAACGTGGAATACTGGGTGGCCCAGATCCAGCCCGGCCGCATGATCTATGAAATCGAGGGTGTTTCCGAGGAAGTGGCTCGCGAGGCGTTCCGCCTGGCCGCCGCCAAGCTCTCGGTCACCACCACTTTCGTGACCCGTACGGTGCGCTGATGGATATCAAAACTCTCCGTGAAAAGTCGGCTGACGAACTCAAGGCCCACCTGATCGACCTGCGTAAGGAACAGTTCTCTGTCCGTATGCAGCAGGTCACCGGCCAGCTGCCGAAGACCCACGACATTCGCCGGGTCCGTCGCGAGATTGCTCGCGTCAAGACCCTGCTCGGCAGCACGAAGTAAGGATGGCCGCTATGAGCGACAATACTGAAAAGAAGACGCTGCGCACGGTCGAAGGCCGTGTCGTCAGCAACAAGATGGACAAGACGGTTACCGTCCTGGTTGAGCGTCAGGTCAAGCACGCGTTGTACGGCAAGTACATCAAGCGCTCGACGAAGCTGCACGCCCACGATGCCGACAACGCCTGCAAGGAAGGCGATGTCGTCCGCGTGACCGAGATTGCTCCGATGTCCAAGACCAAGAACTGGCGCGTGGTGGAAGTCATCACGCGTGCGGCTGAATAAGGAGTCTGAATCATGATCCAGATGCAGAGCTACCTTGACGTCGCGGACAATTCGGGTGCCAAGCAGGTGATGTGCTTCAAGGTGCTGGGTGGTTCCAAGCGCCGTTACGCCGGCATCGGCGACATCATCAAGGTCACCGTGAAGGATGCGATTCCGCGCGGCAAGGTCAAGAAGGGTGAAGTGTATGACGCCGTCGTGGTGCGTACCCGCAAGGGTGTGCGTCGCGCCGACGGTTCGCTGATCCGCTTCGACGGCAACGCGGCCGTCCTGCTGAACAGCAAGCAGGAGCCGATCGGTACCCGTATCTTCGGGCCGGTGACCCGTGAACTTCGTTCGGAGAAGTTCATGAAGATCGTCTCGCTCGCTCCCGAAGTGCTGTGAGCGACAGGAGATAATCATGGCTAACCGTATCAAGAAGGGCGACCAGGTTGTCGTCAACGCTGGCAAGGACAAGGGCAAGCAGGGCGAAGTCGTCCGCGTCGACGGCGACCGTGTGGTCGTCGCCAACGTGAACATCGTCAAGCGCCACACCAAGCCGAACCCGCAGGCAGGTGTTGCCGGCGGCGTGGTCGAGCGCGAAGCTTCGATCCATATCTCCAACGTGAATGTTCTGAACCCGGCTTCGGGCAAGGGCGAACGCGTTGGCTTCAAGGTGCTGGAGGATGGACGCAAACTGCGTGTGTTCCGCTCCAGCGGTGAGGCGCTCGACGCCTGAGGAATGAGAAGATGAGTTCCCGTCTCGAAAAGTTCTACAAGGACGAAGTGGTGCCGGCGCTGATGAAGCAGTTCGGCTACACCAATCCGATGGAAGTGCCGAAGCTGGTCAAGGTCACCCTGAACATGGGTGTCGGCGAAGCGGCCACCAACAAGAAGATCCTGGAAAACGCCGTCGGCGACATGACCAAGATTTCCGGCCAGAAGCCGGTTGTCACCAAGTCGCGTGTGTCGGTTGCGTCGTTCAAGATCCGCGATGGTTGGCCGATCGGCTGCAAGACCACGCTGCGTCGCCACAAGATGTACGAGTTCCTGGATCGCCTGATCAACATCTCGCTGCCGCGCGTGCGCGACTTCCGTGGTGTTTCCGGTCGTTCCTTCGACGGCCGCGGCAACTTCAACATGGGTGTGAAGGAGCAGATCATCTTCCCGGAAATCGACTTCGACGCCGTCGACGCGATCCGCGGTATGGATATCGCCATCACCACCACTGCGAAGACCGACGCGGAAGCGAAGGCGCTGCTGGCAGCGTTCAAGTTCCCGTTCCGTAACTGATCTGTCGAGGAAACCGAAATGGCAAAGACCTCCATGGTCAACCGCGACATCAAGCGGGAAAAGCTGGCAAAGAAGTACGCTGAAAAGCGTGCGGCTCTGAAGAAGATCGTGTCCTCCGTGGACGCGACCTACGAAGAGAAGATCGACGCCGCAACCAAGCTGGCCAAGCTGCCGCGCGATTCGTCGCCGAGCCGCCAGCGCAACCGTTGCGAGCTGTCGGGTCGTCCGCGTGGCGTCTACAGCAAGTTCGGCCTCGGCCGTAACAAGCTGCGTGAAGCCACCATGCGTGGCGACGTCCCGGGTCTGCGCAAGGCCAGCTGGTAATCCCAGCCGGCCCTGCGATCAGGAGCCCCTCCGGGGGTTCCTGAACCGGGCAGGGGAGGCATTCAGCTTTCCCGACGCAAAAAAACCGAAGAGCCCGGCGCAAGCCGGGCTCTTTTGGCGTATACTCCCGCGTCTTGCCCTGCGCAAACGGGGTCGTAGGAGTGGGCTTCCGGCCCGCTGCATCAAGGGACCTGGCCCGTTTCCAGGAGACAACAGATTTTCGCGAAAGCGGATATCGGTGCACTCAAAGGTACTCATATGAGCATGACTGATCCCATCGCCGACCTGCTGGTCCGCATCAAGAATGCGGCCGCGGTTGGCAAGCAGACGGTGAAAGCCCCGTCGTCCAAGATCAAGGTTGCGATCGCCCAGGTCCTGAAGGACGAGGGTTACATCACCGACCTGCGCGTGACCCAGCTGGAGAACAACAAGTCCGAGCTGGAAATCGTGCTGAAGTATTTCGAAGGCAAGCCGGTCATCGCGACCCTGAAGCGCTTCTCGCGTTCGGGCCTGCGCCAGTACCGCGGCAAGAGCGAGCTGCCGAAGGTCATGAACGGCCTGGGTATCTCCATCATTTCCACCTCCAAGGGCATCATGACTGATGCGCAGGCGCGCCAGCTGGGCGTCGGCGGCGAAGTCCTGTGCTTCGTGGCCTAAGGCGAAAGGAGTAGAACTATGTCCCGCGTAGCCAAGAAGCCGATCGACCTGGGTAAGGTTGAACTGAACGTCCAGTCGGACAGCGTCACCGCCAAGGGCCCGAAGGGCTCCCTGTCGCTGGCCAAGCCGGCCGGTATTGCCATCAACGTCGACAACGGCGTTGCCACCCTGAGCACCGAGAACGCCGAGCTGGTCGCACTGACCGGTACCGTGCGTGCGATCCTGGCCAACATGGTCAAGGGCGTGTCCGAAGGCTTCGAGCGCAAGCTGGAGCTGGTCGGCGTGGGTTACCGTGCTGCCATGCAGGGCAAGGACCTGAGCCTGTCGCTCGGTTTCTCGCACCCGGTCGTGTTCGTGGCGCCGGAAGGCATCACCATCACCACCCCGACCCAGACCGAGATCCTGGTCCAGGGCGCTGACAAGCAGGTCGTCGGTGAAGTTGCCGCCAAGATCCGTGCGTTCCGCAAGCCGGAGCCGTACAAGGGCAAGGGCGTGAAGTACTCCGACGAAGTCATCATCCGTAAGGAAGCCAAGAAGGCCTAATTAGGCACTTCCGCTTTCAAAGGAAAAACATCATGAACAAGAACATCGCCCGCCTGCGTCGCGCCAAGTCGACCCGCGCCCACATCCGTGAGCTCGGCGTCGCCCGCCTGTCGGTGCTGCGCACCGGCCAGCACCTGTACGCCCAGGTCTTCACCGCCGACGGTTCCAAGGTGCTGGCTGCCGCCAACACCACCCAGACCGACGTCATGGAAGGCCTGAAGAACGGCAAGAACGCCGACGCCGCCGCCAAGGTCGGCCGCATCGTTGCCGAGCGCGCCAAGGCCGCCGGCATCGAGAAGGTTGCCTTCGATCGTTCGGGCTACCGCTACCACGGCCGCATCAAGGCCCTGGCAGAAGCCGCCCGCGAAGCCGGCCTGCAGTTCTAAGGGATAAGGGCAGGGGACCTGTGGTCTCCTGCCCGCCTGCTCGCCCGCCTGAGTGAGGCGGGACGGCGCCACTCTTCTGCAGTGGTCCACCGGAACAACGCGACATTCCACAACCATAAGCGGCCTCGAGCCGTACATACCCAAACAACCAAGGAATCAACATGGCAGAAGAGCGTCAGCAGCGGGGTCGCGATCGCGACCGTAACCGCGAAGAGAAGATCGACGACGGCATGATCGAAAAGCTGGTCGCGGTCAACCGCGTCAGCAAGACCGTCAAGGGTGGCCGCCAGTTCACCTTCACCGCCCTGACCGTGGTCGGCGACGGCGAAGGCAAGGTCGGTTTCGGTTATGGCAAGGCCCGCGAAGTGCCGGTCGCCATCCAGAAGTCGATGGAGCAGGCCCGCAAGAACCTGGTCAGCGTTGACCTGAACAACGGCACCCTGTGGCACACCATCAAGGATGGTCACGGCGCAGCCCGCGTGTTCATGCAGCCGGCTTCGGAAGGTACCGGCGTCATCGCCGGCGGTGCCATGCGCGCCGTGCTGGAAGCCGTTGGCGTGAAGAACGTGCTGGCCAAAGCCACCGGTTCGCGCAACCCGATCAACCTGGTGCGTGCCACCGTGAAGGGCCTGTCTGCTGCGCAGTCGCCGGCCCGCATCGCGGCCAAGCGCGGCAAGAAGGTGGAGGAACTCAACCATGGCTAATGAGTCCAACAAGACTGTCAAGGTCCGCCTGGTGCGTGGCCTGCGTGGCACCCAGTCGCGTCACCGCCTGTCGGTGCGTGCCCTGGGCCTGAACAAGCTCAACGATGTGCGTGAACTGAAGGACAGCCCGCAGGTGCGCGGCCTGATCAACAAGGTTCAGTACCTCGTCCAGGTTGAGGAGTAATCGACCATGACTCTGCGTCTCAATGAACTGAGCCCGGCACCGGGCGCCCGCACCGAGCGCACCCGCGTCGGTCGCGGTATCGGCTCGGGCCTGGGCAAGACTGCCGGCCGCGGCCACAAGGGTTCGTTCGCCCGCAAGGGTGGCGGCAAGATCAAGGCTGGCTTCGAAGGCGGCCAGACCCCCATGCAGCGTCGTCTGCCGAAGATCGGCTTCCGTTCGCCGATCGCCAAGGATACCGCTGAAGTGCTGCTGTACGCGCTGGACAAGCTGCCGGCCGGTGAGATCGACTTCGCCGCCCTGCGTGCTGCCAAGCTGGTCCCGAGCACCGCGAAGAAGGCCAAGGTCGTCGTCAAGGGCGAAGTGACCAAGGCGTTCACCCTGAAGGGTATCGCTGCCACGGCGGGTGCCAAGGCCGCGATCGAAGCTGCCGGCGGCAGCGTAACGGAGTAAGAAAATCATGGCGCAAGCTGGCATCGGTAACCTCGCGGGCGGAATGGGCAAGTTCACTGAACTTCGCCAACGTTTGCTGTTCGTCGTCGGGGCTTTGATCGTCTATCGCATCGGCTGCTACGTGCCGGTGCCGGGCGTCAATCCCGATGCCATGCTTGCCATGATGCAACAGCAGGGCGGCGGCATCGTGGACATGTTCAACATGTTCTCGGGCGGCGCCCTGCACCGTTTCAGCATCTTCGCGCTGAACGTGATGCCGTACATCTCGGCATCGATCGTGATGCAGCTGGCCGTGCACATCTTTCCCGCCCTGAAGGCGATGCAGAAGGAAGGTGAGTCCGGTCGCCGCAAGATCACCCAGTATTCGCGCATCGGCGCCGTGCTGCTGGCAGTGGTGCAGGGCGGTTCGATCGCGCTGGCCCTGCAGGGCCAGGTCTCGCCGTCGGGCGCTCCGGTCGTGTACGCACCGGGCATGGGCTTTGTGCTCACCGCCGTGGTCGCGCTGACCGCCGGCACCATGTTCCTGATGTGGGTCGGTGAGCAGGTCACCGAGCGCGGCATCGGCAACGGTGTGTCGTTGATCATCTTCGCCGGTATCGTCGCTGGCCTGCCGGGTGCGATCATCCACACCTTCGATGCCTACCGCGACGGCAACATCCAGTTCATCCAGCTGCTGCTGATCGCCATCGTCGTGCTCGCCTTCACCTTCTTCGTGGTGTTCGTCGAGCGTGGCCAGCGCCGGATCACGGTCAACTACGCGCGCCGCCAGGGCGGTCGCAATGCGTACATGAACCAGACCTCGTTCCTGCCGCTGAAGCTCAACATGGCCGGCGTCATCCCGGCGATCTTCGCCTCGAGCCTGCTGGCCTTCCCGGCCACCCTGGCCATGTGGTCCGGCCAGGCCGCCAACCAGAGCAGCTTCGGCCAGGTCCTGCAGAAGGTCGCCAACGCGCTGGGCCCGGGCGAGCCGCTGCACATGATCGTCTTCGCTGCGCTGATCACCGGTTTCGCGTTCTTCTACACTGCGCTGGTGTTCAACTCGCAGGAAACCGCCGACAACCTGAAGAAGTCGGGCGCGCTGATTCCGGGCATCCGTCCGGGCAAGGCCACTGCCGACTACATCGACGGCGTGCTGACCCGCCTGACCGCGGCCGGCTCGGCCTACCTGGTGATCGTCTGCCTGCTGCCGGAACTGATGCGCACGCAGCTGAACGCCTCGTTCTACTTCGGCGGTACTTCGCTGCTGATCGTGGTGGTGGTGGTGATGGACTTCATCGCCCAGGTGCAGGCGCACCTGATGTCCCACCAGTACGAGAGCCTGCTGAAGAAGGCCAACCTGAAGGGCGGCAACCGCGGCGGTTTTGCCCGCGGCTGATTGGCCTGTTATACTTTCGTCTTCCTGACGTGATGGTCCCTCCGCTTCGCGGACTCCGGCCACACAAACGAAGGGCGGCCCCCGCAGCGGTTCCGGGTGGGGGTGTGATGAGGTGGTCCCGCGCTGGAGTAGCGCGGGCGGCTCCGGGGGAAACCCCAGGTCCAACCCCATCCGGCGCCGGAGCCTGGGCACACTCCCCAGGCCGGGTTCATGAAACCAATGGTTTCACGGGCTTCCATGTAAACCGGAACCTTGTTAGTATCGCTAGTTCACTTTTTTGATCCATCCTGCCGGATTGGCGTGCCCGAGGCGCGCTGTCGGCCATCACTCAGCTGGAGAACCGCGTCATGGCGCGTATTGCAGGCGTCAACCTGCCAGCCCAGAAGCACGTCTGGGTCGGGTTGCAAAGCATTTACGGCATCGGCCGTACCCGTTCGAAGAAGGTCTGCGAAGTCGCAGGCGTTGCTTCGACCACCAAGATCCGCGATCTGTCGGAGCCGGAAATCGAGCGCCTGCGCGCCGAAGTCGGCAAGTACATCGTGGAAGGCGATCTGCGCCGTGAGATCGGCATCGCGATCAAGCGCCTGATGGACCTGGGCTGCTACCGCGGCCTGCGTCACCGTCGTGGCCTCCCGCTGCGTGGCCAGCGCACCCGTACCAACGCCCGCACCCGCAAGGGTCCGCGCAAGGCGATCAAGAAGTAAGGGACTGAGAAATGGCTAAGCCCGCTGCTAAGACCAAGAAGAAGATCAAGCGCGTCGTCACCGACGGCGTTGCCCACGTCCACGCTTCGTTCAACAACACCATCGTCACCATCACCGACCGCCAGGGCAACGCTCTGTCGTGGGCGACCTCCGGTGGCGCTGGCTTCCGCGGTTCGCGCAAGTCGACCCCGTTCGCTGCCCAGGTGGCTGCTGAAAAGGCCGGTCGTGCTGCGCTGGACTACGGCGTGAAGTCGCTGGAAGTCCGCATCAAGGGCCCGGGTCCGGGCCGTGAGTCGGCCGTGCGTTCGTTGAACAACGTCGGCTACAAGATCACCAACATCATCGACGTGACGCCTATCCCGCACAACGGGTGCCGTCCGCCGAAGAAGCGTCGCGTCTAAAGGGAGCGATAAGAAATGGCTCGTTATATCGGTCCTACCTGTAAGCTCGCCCGTCGCGAAGGCGCCGACCTGTCCCTGAAGAGCCCGGCGCGTGCGCTGGACTCGAAGTGCAAGCTGGAGCAGAAGCCCGGCCAGCACGGCGCCACTGCCCGCAAGGGCAAGCTGTCCGACTACGCCACCCAGCTGCGTGAAAAGCAGAAGGTCAAGCGTATCTACGGCCTGCTGGAGCGTCAGTTCCGCAACTACTACAAGAAGGCCTCGACCAAGAAGGGCAACACTGGCGAGAACCTGCTGCAGCTGCTGGAAACCCGCCTGGACAACGTCGTCTACCGCATGGGCTTCGCCGTGACCCGTCCGGCTGCCCGTCAGCTGGTGTCGCACCGCGGCGTCACCGTGAATGGCAAGTCGGTCAACCTGGCTTCGTACCAGGTCAAGGCTGGCGACGCCATCGCCCTGTCTGAAAAGGCTGCCAAGCAGCTGCGCGTCCAGGAAGCCCTGACCGTCGCCGCCCAGCATGACCTGAGCCCGTCGTGGGTTGAAGTGGATTCCGGCAAGTTCACCGGCATCTTCAAGGCTGTTCCGGATCGTTCGGATCTGCCTGCGGACATCAACGAAGCGCTGATCGTCGAGCTGTATTCGAAGTAATTCACATTGGAGAGCCCCCGGCGACGGCCGGGGGTTCACTAGGAGAACCCGCAACATGACGGTTACCGCCAACCAGGTTCTGCGTCCTCGCGGTCCGCAGATCGAACGCCTTACCGACACCCGTGCAAAGGTCGTTATCGAACCTTTGGAGCGGGGTTACGGGCATACGCTGGGTAATGCCCTGCGTCGCGTGCTGCTGTCGTCCATCCCGGGCTTCGCCATCACGGAAGTCGAAATCGACGGCGTGTTGCATGAGTACACCACGGTCGAAGGTCTGCAGGAGGACGTGCTCGAAGTCCTGCTGAACCTGAAGGACGTGGCCATCCGTATGCACTCCGGCGACAGCGCCACCCTGTCCCTGTCCAAGCAGGGCCCGGGCGTTGTCACCGCTGCCGATATCAAGGTCGACCACAATGTGGAGATCCTGAACGGCGAACACGTGATCTGCCACCTGACCAAGGATACGGCGATCAACATGCGTCTGAAGATCGAACGTGGTTTCGGCTACCAGCCGGCTGCCGCGCGTCGTCGTCCGGACGAAGAAACCCGTGCCATCGGCCGCCTGGTCCTGGATGCCTCGTTCTCGCCGGTCCGCCGCGTCGCCTATGCCGTTGAAGCGGCCCGCGTCGAACAGCGTACCGACCTGGACAAGCTGGTCATCGATATCGAGACCAACGGCACCATCGACGCCGAGGAAGCCGTGCGCACCGCCGCCGACATCCTCAGCGACCAGCTGTCGGTGTTCGGTGACTTCACCCACCGCGACCGCGGTGCGGCGAAGCCGGCCAACAACGGCGTGGATCCGGTGCTGCTGCGCCCGATCGACGATCTGGAGCTGACCGTGCGTTCGGCCAACTGCCTGAAGGCTGAAAGCATCTACTACATCGGCGATCTGATCCAGAAGACCGAAGTGGAGCTGCTGAAGACCCCGAACCTGGGCAAGAAGTCGCTCACCGAGATCAAGGAAGTGCTGGCTCAGCGCGGCCTGTCGCTCGGCATGAAGCTGGAGAACTGGCCGCCGGCCGGCGTCGCCAGCCACGGCATGCTGGGCTGATATCGGTAATGCCTGAAGGCTCCACCGTTCGCGGTGGGGCCTTCAACGCAACACAACATGCCACGACGAACCGCAGGTTCGCGGGGCAGGTCGTCCAGGACGGGCGGCCAGGACCAACCGCAGTCCGCGCAGCAACGCCAGGAAGGCGACAACGATCCGCACAGCCTCATCATTAACCAAGGAATATCACCATGCGTCACCAGAAGTCTGGCCGTAAGTTCAGCCGCACCAGCGCCCACCGCGAAGCGATGTTCAAGAACATGGCTGCCTCGCTGTTCAAGCACGAGCTGATCAAGACCACCCTGCCGAAGGCCAAGGAACTGCGCCGCGTTGCCGAGCCGCTGATCACCCTGGCCAAGGTCGACTCCGTCGCCAACCGCCGTCTGGCCTTCGCCCGCCTGCGCGACAACGAAGCCGTGGGCAACCTGTTCACCATCCTGGGCCCGCGCTACGCGAACCGTCCGGGCGGCTACCTGCGTCTGCTGAAGTGCGGCTTCCGCGCCGGTGACAACGCGCCGATGGCCTACGTCGAGCTGGTTGACCGTCCGGTCGTGGCCGAGGAAGTGGCCGAGTAATCGGACTGCTCCAACGCGACACAGCGAAAGCCCGGCCTCTGCCGGGCTTTTGCGTTCTGGTAGCGCCGGGCCATGCCCGGCGTTTCCGTATCCGCTACGCTCGCCGGGCATGGCCCGGCGCTACCTGCGGCACAATGCGACCCACACCGTTCCGACAGGCGTCACCTGTGACGGTTCAGACGGCGCGCACTCTCGGTTACGCTTGGCGCCTGATCCATTCGAGCGTTGACGATGAATCCACTGCGCTGGCCCTTCCGCGCCCAGTTCTTCCTGGGCTTCCTGATCTGCGCGGGCCTGCTCGGCTACGCGATCTTCCTGCAGCTGAAGATGGGCCTGGAGCCGTGTCCGCTGTGCATCTTCCAGCGCTTGGCCTTCGCCGCGCTCGGCCTGCTGTTCCTGATCGGCGCGCTGCATGGTCCGTCCAATCGCCCGGGACGCGCGACCTATGGCGTGCTGGCCTTCATAGCCGCCGCAGTGGGCGTCGGCATCGCCGCGCGCCACGTCTACGTGCAGATGCTGCCGCCGGAAATGGGTTCCACCTGTGGCCCGCCGCTGGCCTTCCTGAGCGAGACCATGGGGCCGCTGGAAGTGTTCCGCACCGTGCTGACCGGTACCGGCAACTGCGGCAACATCGACTGGACGTTCCTGGGCCTGACCATGCCGATGTGGTCGGGCGTGTGGTTCGTGCTGCTGGCGTTGTGGGCGCTGGTGGTGTCGCTGCGCAAGGTCAAGCGCTGAAGCAGGGCAGTGCCGGCCGCTGGCCGGCACAACCTCAGAAGTCCTGCTGCAGGCTCAGGTAAGCGCCACGGCGCGGCCCCCACTGCGGGGCGAACACGCCGACACCGCCGCCATCACGCAGCTGGTAGCTGCGATCCAGTGCGTTGATCACGGCCAGCTGCACGTGCAGCGGATGACCGCTGTCGGCGTTGAAATCGTGTCCGGCGCTGAGATTCACCTGCAGGTATGACGGCAGCTCGCCACCATTGGGTACGCCCTCGATGTCCGAACGCAGGCCGCTGCCGAACACGTAGTTGGCCCCGATCCGGTTGTGCCCGGCGAAGGCGTAGCTGAGGCCACCGGACGACGTCAGCTTCTGGTCGTGGTCGAGGTGGATCCAGTGGTTGGCCACATAGGCCAGCGCGTCCGGATCGAGGTTGTACTGGCCGGTGATGACGTCGGTACCGATGGCCTTGTTCAGCGCGGCGTTGAAGTAGGCGCTGAACGGACCGTTGCTGTAGTCGGCACTGAACTCCAGGCCGCGGATATGGCCACGGCGATAGTTGAAGGTCGAATAGATGTAGGCGGCGCCGAACTGCCCTTCGTCCTGCAGCCGCGCAACACGGCGGTCATACGCATCCAGGCCCAGGGTCAGGTGCTCGCCCAGTTGCTGCGAGACGCCGATGTCGTAGTAGTCGCTGCGCTCGGCCAGCGGCGTGTTGTTGCCGCCGCTGGGCTGCCGGTTGGTGGTGCCGTCGTATAGCGCGATGTCGCTGCTGGCGATCAGTTCGCTGGCCGGCGGCGTGAAGTAGCGTGAATAGCCGGCGTGCACGGTGGTGCTGTCGCTGGCATTCCAGACCACGCCCACGCGCGGGCTGAGCTGGCCCTCGGTGTGGCCGAAGGCTTTGTAGCGGTCGCCACGCAGGCCGTAGTTCACGGTCCAGTCGTCGCCGAGCTTCCATTCGTCCTGCACGTACAACGCCAGCGTGCTGGCATGGAACGCGCTGCGATCAGGAATCTGCAGCGGTGTGGTGCTGGACTGCTGGCCGGCATCATCAACCGGGAACACCCAGCTGTTGTTGCTGGCCCGCGCGTTCTCGTAATTGCCGTACAGGCCGTAGCGCAGCGTGTGGTCGTTGCCCAACGGCGCCGAGAAGTCGGCCTGCAGCGTGTTGGCGCGGTTGCTGCGCTGGACCTGCGAGGCGACGCCGCTGAACACCAGATCGCCGACCACATCAGGATTGAAGCCGACATCGCTGTAACGCTGCCCGGCCGAGACCTGGTAGGCGGTGTCGCCCAGTGTGCCCTGCAGCACCAGCATGCCGAAGCGCGTGGTCTCGCGCTGGGTCTCATCCAGCTGGCTGGAATCGAAGGTGGTGGTATCCAGGTAGCCGAACTGCGGCGTCTGGCCGGGGTTGACCGGAATCTGGAAGCGGTTGTTGGCGAAGCCGGCGAACACGCTCAGGCGGGTGGTGTCGTTGACCAGATAGGTCAGGTCGGCGAACGCCTTGCCTTGGTGGGTATCGTCATGCTCCGGCTTGCGCGAACGGGTCGGGTTCTCCAGGCCGACTTCGTTCTGGTCGTAGTTGCCGGTCAGGAACCAGCTCCAGCGCCCCTGCGAGCCCCACCATGAGGCATTCGGATTGACCTTGCCGAACGAGCCGGTGGTGATGCCGACGCTGCCGCCATTGCCGAGCTCGGCGCCGCTGCGGGTGGTGATGTCGACCACCGCGGCGGTGCGCTCGCCGAACTGTGCTGGCAATGCCCCGTCCATCAGCCGGATGCTCTTGATCGTGCGCGCATCCAGGGTCTGGCCGAAGCCGGAGATCGATTCGGGCAACAGCACGCCGTTGATGCGGTACTGCAGATTGGCGTGGTCGCCGCGCACGTGCACGCCGCCATAGGAATCCTGGACCACGCCCGGCGCCTGCAGCAGCACCTGGCTGAGCGGCGCGGAGGCGCCCAGCGGCTGCTTCTGGATGTCCTCGGCGGTGATCTGGTACTGGCTGCTGCCGATGTCCGGCGACAGTGCGTTGCGGGCCTGGTCGAGTTGGGCGCTGACGGTGACCGTGTCGAGATCCTTCACGGGAGCGGCGGCATCGGCGGCCACAGCGAGGGAAGGCAGGCTGGCCAGGGTCAGGGCGAAGGTGATGCCGGTAGCGAGCAGGGAGGGCTTCATGGCGGATACGCTGTGGAAGGGGCCAATGGGGATTGAGTGTTACTTCGTAACAATACGTGGCGAATCATGCGCCTGTCCGGCTGGCCGTGAGCATGCCGCTTTTGGCCGGTCGCGATGCCCTTTCCCCGGCGTTCAGTCATGTGCAGACGACGTTCGACCCTTTGCGACAGCGGTCGGCTCTGCGACCATGAACGTCTCCCACCTCCGGAAGCCTGCAATGAGCCTGTCCGCCGTTTCGCCTGTCCCCGATCCCGTCGCAGCGGCCACCGGCGCTGCCTGGTCGCCGGAGAGCTGGCGTGGCAAGACCGCGCTGCAGATGCCGACCTATCCGGACCCTGTGGCGCTGGACGCTGCCCTGCACGAGCTGAAGCGGCTGCCGCCGCTGGTCACCTCGTGGGAGATCCTGGCGCTGAAGCAGCAGCTGGCCGAGGCCCAGGAGGGCAAGCGCTTCCTGCTGCAGGGTGGCGACTGCGCCGAGAATTTCAGCGACTGCGAATCGGGCACCATCTCCAACCGCCTGAAGGTGCTGCTGCAGATGAGCCTGGTGCTGGTTCACGGCCTGCGCCAGCCGGTGATCCGCGTCGGTCGTTTCGCCGGCCAGTACGCCAAGCCGCGTTCGGCCGATACCGAGACCCGCGACGGTGTGACGCTGCCGAGCTACCGCGGCGATGTGATCAACGCGCCGGCCTTCACCGAGGCGGCGCGCCTGCCGGACCCGAAGCGGATGCTGCAGGCCCACGCGCACTCCGCGATGACGATGAACTTCGTGCGGGCGCTGATCGATGGTGGCTTCGCCGACCTGCACCACCCCGAGTACTGGAACCTGGAGTGGGTAAGCCACTCGCCGCTGGCCGCCGAGTACCAGAAGATGGTGGCCTCGATCGGTGATGCGGTGCACTTCATGGAGACTCTGGCTGGGGCCCGCGTGCACAACCTCAACCGCATCGATTTCTACACCTCGCACGAGGCGTTGCTGCTGCCCTACGAGCAGGCGCTGACCCGGCAGGTGCCGCGCCAGCAGGGCTGGTTGAACCTGAGCACGCATTACCCGTGGATTGGCATGCGCACCGCTGCGCTCGATGGCGCACACGTGGAATACCTGCGTGGCGTGCGCAATCCGATCGCGATCAAGGTCGGCCCATCGGTGACGCCGGACCAGCTGCTGCGCCTGATCGACGTGCTCAACCCGCATGACGAACCGGGCCGCCTGAGTTTCATCCACCGCATGGGTGCGGCGCAGATCGCCGAGAAGCTGCCGCCGCTGCTGGATGCGGTCAAGCGCGATGGCCGTCGCGTGCTGTGGGTGTGCGATGCGATGCATGGCAACACCGAAAGTACCGCCAACGGTTTCAAGACACGTCGCTTCGACAATGTGCGTGGCGAAGTGGAGATGTCGTTCGATCTGCATGCGGCCGCAGGCACGCGCCTGGGGGGTGTGCACCTGGAGCTGACCGGCGAAGACGTGACCGAGTGCACCGGTGGCGCGCGCGAACTGACCGAGCGTGACCTGGAGCGCGCGTATCGTTCAACGGTGGACCCGCGGTTGAATTACGAGCAGTCGCTGGAGATCGCGATGGCGATCGTCCGCAAGCAGGAGCAAGTGCGGTAAGGGTTTTTCGGCAGGGCTTGCAGCCCTGCACCTGCCCAGAATCCGAAGCAACAGCAAAAGCAACAGCAGAAGCGGCATTCCGTGGGATGGCGGGGCGGTGTGGGTGGTCAGGACACGCCGTAAACCCGTCCATGGGGGCTCGATGGCGCCATCCATGGCGCCAACGGTCCTGTCCACCCACACCGCCCCGCCTCTGACAGATCCCTGTGGTCTGTTGGTAACTGCGGCCGTTGTTCAGCGCGGTTGTTGGTGGGTGTCGACCTTGGTCGACACGATTTTTCTTGCATATATCGAATGAGTCATCCACGCACGGCGTGGATCTACCGTGTCGACCAAGGTCGACACCCACCAGGGCAATACGCCGTTCCGACAGGTCGCAAGAATCTGTCGAAGGCGGGGTGGGTCCGGTTGCGGGGGCGTGAGCCGCATGGATGCGGCGACCGAGCCTCCATGGATGGATTGTGGTGGTCTAATCAACTTGGACACTCGATAGGATCAATTTCAAGCATCGAGGTAGACCCATGGCAAAGCAGATCACTCAGGGCATGAGGGACGAGGCGGTTCGCCTTGTGGTTGTGGAGGGGCAGACAGTCAGGGACGTCTGCCAGCTGATGGATGTCGGCCCGACGGCGCTGAGGCGCTGGATCGAGCAATGGCGTCGAAAACATGACCCGCAGGCCGAGGCACCGCCCGTAGATGCCCAGGTCAGAATCGCCGAGCTGGAGGCCCAGAATCGCAGGCTCAAGGAGGAGCGCGACCTACTAAAAAAATCCATCGCCTTCTTCATTCGGGACAGCGATCACCGGAACAGGTGATCCAGGAATTGGGGAAGGTCGCTCCGATCCGGTTGGTGTGTCAGTTGATGGACTATCCCCGTAGCAGCTACTACGCCTGGCTGCACCGGGAGCCCCGGATTGACCGGGAACTGCTGGCCCAGGTTGATCTGGTTCGTCGCATTCATCAGTCCCACCGGGGGAGCTGTGGCTCTCGCAAGATGGCCAGGGAGCTGACCAATCGCGGCCTGCCAGTGGGTCGCTACCGCGCCCGGACGCTGATGCGCCGGGCCGGCGTCAGGGCGCGGCAGCACCGGCGGCACAAGTACCACAGTCTGGGGCCGCAGGCACTGACCGCGCCCAACGTGTTGGAACGCCAATTCAACCCGGAGGCACCCGACCAAGTCTGGGCAGGGGATATCACCTACATCCCGACCCAGCAAGGCTGGCTCTATCTGGCCATCGTGGTGGATCTGTTTGCCCGACGGATCGTGGGCTGGGCCCACTCTCACGAAGGGGATGCCTGGCTGGCCGTCAGAGCCCTGCGTGGGGCTCTGAAACAGCGTCGTCCCAACGGGCGACTACTTTTCCACTCGGATCAAGGTCGGCAGTACACCAGCCATGCCATGGCCGAAATTCTGCGTGACAACGGCATCACCCAAAGCATGAGCAGGAAGGGCAACTGCTGGGACAACGCGGTGGTGGAACGGGTTTTCGCCACCCTCAAAGGGGAGTGGCTTTACTCCAAATACCCCACTCGACAGGAGGCTGCAGCAGACATCGAGCAATTCGTGGACTGGTACAACCACCGTCGGCCGCACAGTGCCAACGGCCTTGTGCCACCTGCGCTTTGTGAAGAGCAGGTGGCCTGAACTCCCTTTGGGAGTGTCCAAAAATACTTGACCACCACAGATCCACGGCGTCCCCCGCAACCGGGCCCACCCCGCCATCCCACAGGAAACCCGCTTCTGCTTCGGCTGTTGCTGTTGCTGTTGCTCCAGCTTGCAGCAGGTGCAGGGCTGCAAGCCCTGCCGATCAACACCCTGCTTACGAACGGCTGACGTGACGCTCATGCCCCATGCGCGAGGCTGTCTGCTTGGCTGTTCGAGTGGAGGTGGCAACAGTGCACTGGCAAAGCGCACAGGCCTACGCATGGCCGTTGGGATTGGCAGCAGTAGTGGGTGGCATCGGTGCGTGGCTGATCCTGTGGATCTACCATCGGCTGAAAGGGCGTGATCGCCGGCGTGCGCGCATCGGTCGTGTGCTCGGGTTACCGATGGCCACTGCATGGCCGCTGCTGCTGTTGATTCCCGCGTTGCAGGCCACACCGCTGCAGGATCCGTTGCTGGGCAATCTGCAGCATGTGCTGCACATCGCGCTGACCGCGTGCTTCATCTGGTTGCTTGTACGCGCGGTGGCGGCCGGTGAGCGCGCGATCCTGCGCAGCCATCCCATCGATGTCTCCGATAACCTGGAGGCGCGCCGCATCCAGACGCAGACGCGGGTGCTCAGTCGTGTGCTGATGGGCGGCATCGTCGTGCTGGGCGCGTCGTTGGTGCTGCTGACCTTCCCGATGGTGCAGAAGATCGGTACCGCGCTGCTGGCCTCGGCGGGCCTGATCGGTCTGGTGGCCGGTATCGCGGCCAAGCCGGTGTTCGGCAACCTGATCGCTGGCCTGCAGATTGCAGTGACGCAGCCGATCCGCCTGGATGACGTGGTGATCGTGGAAGGCGAATGGGGCCGCATCGAGGAGATCGGCAGCAGTTACGTGGTGGTGCGCATCTGGGATGAGCGGCGGATGGTGGTGCCGTTGACCTGGTTCATCGAGAACCCGTTCCAGAACTGGACGCGGCGCAGCGCCGATCTGCTCGGCACTGCGTTTCTGTGGCTGGACTACCGGGCGCCGATCGCGGCGATCCGCGCCGAACTGGAGCGCATTTGTCGTGGCGAAGCGCTGTGGGATGGCCGGGTCTGCGTGACCCAGGTGACCGAGACCAGCGAGCGTGCGATCCAGGTGCGACTGCTGGTCAGCGCGCGCAGCTCCGGTGATGCCTTCGACCTGCGTTGCCTGGTGCGCGAGCGCATGCTCGACTTCCTCGCGCGTGAGCATCCGCAGTCGCTGCCGCAGGTGCGTGCGCGGCTGCAACACGAAGACGAGCTGGATATGCCGCGCGGCCCACGTGCGCGCACCGCGGATGTGCGTTCGCCTGGCGCGGAGGATGGTGAAGCGGCGATCGTGCCGGCGGAGCCTGACCAGCCTCTGTAGAGCCGGGCCATGCTCGGCCGCTTTCGATCTTCCGGTGAAGCCGAGCGTGGGCTCGGCTCTACAGAAACACGATCACGGCTCGCCGGCGTCGATCAATGCATCGGTATCGAAGTGCGGCGGGCGCCGTGCGCGCGTGCGCTGCTCGTAGGCGTAGGCCATTTCGATCAGCTTCGGCTCGCTCCAGGCGGTGCCCATGAACAGCAGGCCGACCGGCAGGCCATCGATCTGGCCCATCGGCACGGTCAGGCTGGGGTAACCAGCGACGGCAGCGGCGCTGTAGCTCTCGCCGGGGAAGTCGTCGCCTTCGCTGCGGATCGGCCACGCCACACCGGTGGTGGGTGCGACCAGCGCGTCGAGCTGGTGGGCGGCGAGGGCGGCGTCGATGCCTTCCGGGCCGGCCAGGCGGCGCGCATCGCTGCGCGCGCGGATGTAGGCGGGGTCGGCCAGGCCAGCAGTGGCATCGGCCTCTACCAGCAGCTCCTGGCCGAACAGGCCCAGTTCCTGCTTGCTGTGCGCCTGGTTGAAGGCAATCAGTTCGGCCAGGCTGCGCAACGGCGCGCGGTGGGTGCTGAAGTAGCGCTCCAGCCCGGCCTTGAATTCGTACAGCAACAGCGTGCGCTCGGCTTCGGCCCAGGCGCCCTGGTTGGGCAACTCGACGGGGACCACGACGGCACCAGCGCGACGCAGCTCGGTCGCTGCCTGATCGATCAGCGGCGGCATGCCGCGGTACTTCAGCAGCGGCGTCTGCAGCAGGCCGATGCGTTTGCCGCGCAGGCCCTGCGGGTCCAGGCGTGCGGTGTAGTCGTAGACCGCGCGGCCGGGCATGGTCGCGGTGGCCGGGTCGGCATCATCGCGGCCGGCGATCGCGGTCAGCACGGCGGCAGCGTCGGCGACGCTGCGTGCCATCGGCCCGGCAGTGTCCTGGCTGAAGGAGATCGGGATGATGCCGTCGCGGCTGACCAGGCCGACGGTTGGCTTCAGGCCGACCACGCCGTTGATCGCCGCCGGGCAGACGATGCTGCCATCGGTCTCGGTACCGATCGCCACGCTGGCGAGGTTGGCGGCCACGGCCACCGCGCTGCCGCTGCTGGAGCCACAGGGCGAATGACTCAGCCGATAGGGATTGCGGGTCTGGCCACCGCGCGCGCTCCAGCCGGAGATGGAATCATTGCCGCGGAAATTGGCCCATTCGCTCAGATTGGTCTTGCCCAGCACCACCGCACCGGCTTCGCGCAGCCGGCGCACCAGGTAGGCATCGTCCGGACGGAAGCCCTGCAGGGCCAGTGAGCCGGCGCTGGTGGCCATCGGCGCGGCGTTGATGTTGTCCTTCAGCAGCAGCGGGATGCCATGCAGCGGGCCGCGCAGGCGTCCTTCGCGGCGCTCGCGGTCGCGCGCCGCGGCTTCCTTCAGGGCATCGGGGTTGAGCTCGATCACTGCGCGCAGGCGCGGCCCGGTGCGGTCCAGGGCGGCGATGCGCTGCAGGTAGGCCTGGGTCAGGGTGGTGCTGTCCAGTTCACCGGCGGACATTCGCGCCTGCAGGTCGGCAACATCGGTTTCGGCGTACGGGAACGGCACGTTGCGGCTCGCAGGTTCGGCCGCATGCGCGCTGGGCGTGGCCGGGCTGCAGCCAGCCGAAAGCAGCGCCGGCAGCGCGGCGAGCAGGCAGGTCAGCAGAGGCGGCAAGGACGGGCGCATGGGGCGGCTTGGTCGGCTCCAATCCCCAGTGTAGCGGGTGCTCAGCGGTGACGCTTGCGCAGGTCGCGGGCGAGGACGTAGACCACGATCAGGTTGATCGCCAGGATCGTCCACGACGGCCAGCCGGGATGGCGGATGATCGCGAAGATGTCGAACGGCAGGTACAGGGCGGCGGTCAGGCAGCCCAGCCAGGAAGCCCAGGCCTTGGCCCGCCACAGGCCCCAGGCCTCAACCAGGTGCAGCAGGCCGTAGCCGATCATCCCCGCCGCGGCCAGGTGGACCGCGTCGGGGCTGATCATGTGCAGCAGCGAGGGCAGGGTGCCATGGTCCGGATCCAGGCTGAAACGCCGGATCAGGGCCATGATGCCGTGCCGTAGCGGCTGCGGTCCGAGCACTTCCAGCCCGGTGGCGGCCAACAGCGCCAGCATCGCCTTGCTCGCTTCGAGCAGGGCGATGACATGGAGACCCGGATGCCGGTGTGGATCCGGGTTGTAGCCGCTCTGGTTCACGGGGTGCTGGCTCAGCCGCCGCGCGAAGCCTTCTTGCGGTCGCTTTCGGTCAGGAACTTCTTGCGCAGACGGATCTCCTTCGGGGTGATCTCGACCAGCTCGTCGTCTTCGATGAAGTCCAGGGCCTGTTCCAGCGAGTACTTGATCGCCGGGGTCAGCTGGATCGCATCGTCCTTGCCCGAAGCGCGCATGTTGGTCAGCGGCTTGGTCTTGATCGCGTTGACGGTCAGGTCGTTGTCCTTGGAGTGGATGCCGACCAGCTGACCTTCATACACGTTGTCGCCTTCAGCAGCGAACAGCTTGCCGCGCTCCTGCAGCGGGCCCAGCGAGTAGGCCGGCGTGGTGCCCGGTGCATTGGCGATCATCACGCCGTTGATGCGCTTGGCAATCGCGCCCTGTTCCTTCGGACCGTAGTGGTCGAACACGTGGAACAGCAGGCCCGAACCCTGGGTCAGGGTCTTGAACTCGTTCTGGAAGCCGATCAGGCCACGGGCCGGGATCTGGTACTCCAGGCGCACGCGGCCCTTGCCGTCCGATTCCATGTTCTTCAGCTGGCCCTTGCGGGTGCCCAGCTTTTCCATCACGCCGCCCTGGTGGATTTCTTCGATGTCCACCACCAGCTGCTCGATCGGCTCCATCAGCTGGCCGTCGATTTCCTTGATGATCACTTCCGGGCGCGACACGGCCAGCTCGTAGCCTTCGCGGCGCATGTTCTCGATCAGCACCGACAGGTGCAGTTCGCCACGGCCGGAGACCAGGAACTTGTCGGCGTCTTCCAGCTGCTCGACCTTCAGGGCCACGTTGTGGACCTTTTCACGGTCCAGGCGGTCCTTGATCTGGCGGCTGGTCAGGAACTTGCCACCGGACAGGTCCTTGTTGCCGGCGAACGGCGAGTTGTTGACCTGGAAGGTCATCGAGATGGTCGGCTCGTCGACGGTCAGCGCCGGCAGGGCTTCCGGGAAGTCCGGCGCGCAGATGGTGTCGGAGATGGTCAACTCCTGGATGCCGGAGATGGCCACGATGTCGCCGGCCTCGGCCGAATCCTGCTCGATGCGCTCCAGGCCCATGAAGCCCAGCACCTGCAGCACCTTGCCGTTGCGCTTCTTGCCTTCACGGTCGATGACCGCGACCTGCATGTTCTTCTTCAGGGTGCCGCGCTGGATGCGGCCGATGCCGATCACGCCCACGAAGTTGTTGTAGTCCAGCTGGCTGATGCGCATCTGGAACGGGCCTTCCGGGTCCACTTCCGGACGCGGCGCGTGCTGCATGATCGCTTCGTACAGCGGGGTCATGTCGCCGTCGCGCACGGTGTCTTCCAGGCCGGCGTAGCCGTTCAGGCCCGAGGCGTAGACGATCGGGAAGTCCAGCTGCTCGTTGGTCGCGCCGAGCTTGTCGAACAGGTCGAAGACCTGGTCGATCACCCATTCCGGACGGGCGCCCGGACGGTCGACCTTGTTGACCACGACGATCGGCTTGAAGCCCATCGCGAAGGCCTTCTGGGTCACGAAGCGGGTCTGCGGCATCGGGCCGTCCATCGCGTCGACCAGGATCAGCACGGTGTCGACCATCGACAGCACGCGCTCGACCTCACCACCGAAGTCGGCGTGGCCGGGGGTGTCGACGATGTTGATCCGGTTCTTGATGCCGGTCTTCTTGTCTTCCCAGGTGATGGCGGTGTTCTTGGCCAGGATGGTGATGCCGCGTTCCTTTTCCTGGTCGTTGCTGTCCATCACGCGCTCGGCGAGGACGGTGCGCTCGGACAGGGTGCCGGACTGCTTCAGCAGCTGGTCGACCAGGGTGGTCTTGCCATGGTCGACGTGGGCGACGATGGCGATGTTGCGAAGATTTTCGATGGACATACGAAAGGGGGCCAGTCGGCGCCGGATTTGGAAAAAGAAGTCCAACATTATACGTCGAACTTGACGATTCGCGAAAAGGTGGATTTCACGCCGGTCATGGGGCCCATTCAGCTGGCTGTCCGCAGCGGCGGCCGAGGCCGCCAGGACCGTTGTGTGGCGCTCCCCCGCCGGCGGCTGAAGCCCGGATCTGCGCCCATGGTCGAAGCCGCCGCCGCCACGAGGCAGGTGTAAACTAGGTGGCTAGACGCGTTCCCCTCTGCATCAAGGATCTTCATGTCCCTCATCGCCACTTTCGACACCACCCAGGGCCCGATCAAGGTCGAGCTGTTCGCCGACAAGGCGCCGCTGACCGTGGCCAACTTCGTGAACCTGGTCAAGCACGGTTTCTATGACGGCCTGATCTTCCACCGCGTGATCGCCGACTTCATGATCCAGGGCGGCTGCCCGCAGGGTCGTGGCACCGGCGGCCCGGGCTACAAGTTCGAAGACGAGAAGAATGGCGTGAAGCACGAGGTCGGCTCGCTGTCGATGGCCAACGCCGGCCCGAACACCAACGGCAGCCAGTTCTTCATCACCCACATCAAGACCGACTGGCTGGACGGCCGCCACACCGTCTTCGGCAAGGTCCTGGAAGGCCAGGCCATCGTCGATTCGGTCAAGCAGGGCGACGTGATCCATTCGATCACCCTGGAAGGCGACGTCGACGCCGTGCTGGCCGCCCAGGCCGAGCGCGTCGCGGAGTGGAACAAGCACCTCGCCGCCTGATCCCCCTTCGAGACGGCCACCCACGGGTGGCCGTTTCCCTGTTCCCCGCCGCCCGCCAGGCCAGCGTGGCCACGCCCGCGGCGTTCCATCAAACGCTTGCAAGCAAGAGGAAACCCCCATGAAAGCACCCGTTCGTGTTGCCGTGACCGGCGCCGCCGGCCAGATCGGTTATGCCCTGCTGTTCCGCATCGCCTCCGGCGAAATGCTGGGCAAGGACCAGCCGGTCATCCTGCAGCTGCTGGAACTGCCGGTCGACAAGGCCCAGGCCGCCCTGAAGGGCGTGATGATGGAGCTGGAAGACTGCGCCTTCCCGCTGCTGGCCGGCATGGTCGGCACCGATGACGCCGAAGTCGCGTTCAAGGACGCCGACATCGCCCTGCTGGTCGGCGCACGTCCGCGTGGCCCGGGCATGGAGCGCAAGGACCTGCTGCTGGAAAACGCCAAGATCTTCACCGCCCAGGGCGCAGCGCTGAACAAGGTCGCCAGCCGTGACGTGAAGGTGCTGGTGGTCGGCAACCCGGCCAACACCAACGCCTACATCGCCATGAAGTCGGCGCCGGACCTGAAGCCGGAAAACTTCACCGCCATGCTGCGCCTGGACCACAACCGCGCGCTGAGCCAGCTGTCGACCAAGCTGGGCAAGCCGGTCGGTGGCATGGAGAAGCTGGTCGTGTGGGGCAACCACAGCCCGACCATGTACCCGGATTACCGTTTCGCCACCGCCGATGGCGCATCGATCGCCGATGCGATCAACGACCAGGAGTGGAACGCCAACACCTTCATCCCGACCGTGGGCAAGCGCGGCGCGGCGATCATCGAAGCCCGTGGCTCGTCCTCGGCTGCTTCGGCCGCCAACGCTGCCATCGACCACGTGCGTGACTGGGTGCTGGGCAGCAACGGCAAGTGGGTCACCATGGGCGTGCCGTCCGACGGTTCCTACGGCATTCCGGAAGGCGTGATCTTCGGCTTCGCAGTGACCACCGAGAACGGCAAGTACACCCTGGTCAAGGATCTGCCGATCGACGACTTCAGCCAGAAGTACATCGACAAGACCCTGGCCGAGCTGGAAGAAGAGCGCGCCGGCGTCGCCCACCTGCTGGGCTGATGCAGGCGGTACCGGCCACGGCCGGTACCTCCACCGCGATGGTGGGTACCGACCGTTGGTCGGTACGCTCACCGCAGAAGACGGGGAGGCTTCGGCTTCCCCGTTTTCATTTGGAGTTCCTGGAATCGCATGATCCACCTGCACTACATCGACGACGCGCTGCTGGTGGCCGAGAAGCCGGCCGGCCTGCTGTCCGTGCCCGGCCGCAGCGCCGAGAACCAGGACTGCGTGGTCGCGCGCCTGCAGGCGCTGTACCCGGATGCGTTGACGGTGCATCGGCTGGATCAGGTCACCTCCGGCCTGCTGCTGCACGCGCGAGGCAAGGGGATGCAGGCCGCATTGTCGATGCAGTTCGAGCAGCGCCAGGTCGGCAAGCGCTACGAAGCCGTGGTGCAGGGCGTGCTCGAAGGTGATGCCGGCGAAGTGGACCTGCCATTGATCGTGGACTGGCCGAACCGGCCGAAGCAGATGGTCGACCATGAGCGCGGCAAGCCGGCGCTGACGCATTGGCGCGTGTTGGCTCGTGACGTTGAAGCGCAGCGCACGCGCGTGGAACTGGAACCGATCACCGGCCGCAGCCATCAGCTGCGCCTGCACATGGCCAGCCTTGGCCATCCGATCGTCGGCGATGTGCTGTATGACGCGGCACCGGCGCAACGCGTGCATCTGCATGCGCGCAGCCTGCGGTTTACGCATCCGCTGACGGGCGAGGCGCTCGCGTTCGAGTCCGCGGCTCCGTTCTAGAGAGTAGGTGTATCGGCAGGGCTGCGCCCTGCACCTGCTACGAACCGGAGCAACGCGAAAGGCCAAGGCGGCTCTGGTTTTCTGCTTGTTGGGCGGGGCGGTGTGGGTTGGCAGGACACGCCGTAAACCCCGCTCCGCGGTCCGGCCCAGCCGCTGGCGGCTGGGCGTTCGGGCGCTTGCGTAGCAGTGCTTCGCAAGCAAAGCGCCCTTACCCATGGGGGCTCGATGGCGCCATCCATGGCGCCAACGGTCCTGCCCACCCACACCGCACCGCCTCTGACAGTTTCCCGCGGCTGTTGGCAACTGCGGCCGTTGTTCCGCACGGCTGTTGGTAGGTGTCGACCTTGGTCGACACATCTGTCAGAAATCGAATCGAATGGGATTCATCCGCGCATGGTGTGGATCAAGCGTGTCGACCAAGGTCGACACCCACCAAGAGCAGGCAATGCCAGCCCGAAAGACTGCGGGGAACTGTCGAAGGCGGGGTGGGTCCGGTTGCGGGGGCGTGAGCGCCATGGATGGCGCGACCGAGCCTCCATGGACGGATTCACGGCGTCCCCCGCAACCGGACCCACCCCGCCATTCCCCAGTAAGCCAGCTTCTGCTGTTGCTTCGGCTTCTGCAGGTGCAGGGCGCAGCCCTGCATGAAAAACCCACCCCCTACCAAGGTAGGGCGGCCCGCGCGCCAGCGCCGGACTATCCTCGAACCCATGACTTTGTCTGGGAGGGCTGCGTCATGAACTACGAGGAAACCTACCGTCGCTCGATCGACGAGCCGGAGGCCTTCTGGGGCGAGGAAGCCAAGCGCATCCATTGGCACAAACCGCCGCAGCAGGTGCTCGACTACAGCAACCCGCCGTTCCGGCGCTGGTTCGTCGGGGGTGAAACCAATCTCTGCTACAACGCCGTGGATCGCCACCTGGCCGAGCGCGCCGACCAGCTCGCGCTGGTCGCCATCTCCACCGAAACCAACAGCACGCGCGAGATCACCTATCGCCAGCTGTATCGCGAAGTGAACGACTTCGCCGCCGTGCTCAAGCACCTCGGCGTCGGTCACGGTGACCGCGTGGTGATCTACATGCCGAACATGGCCGAAGCCGTGTTCGCGATGCTGGCCTGCGCGCGCATCGGTGCGGTGCACTCGGTGGTGTTTGGTGGCTTCGCCGCGCACAACCTGGCGCTGCGCATCGACGATGCGAAGCCCAGGCTGCTCATCGCCGCCGATGCCGGCATGCGCGGTGGCAAGCTGATTCCGTACAAGCCGATGGTCGACGCCGCCTGCGCCGAAGCGGCTTCACCGCCACCGCATGTGCTGATCGTGTCGCGTGGGCTGGATGCAGCCGAACCACGCGTGCCGGGCCGTGATGTGGAGTACGCCACGCTGCGCGCGCAGATCGGGGAAGTCGATGTGCCGGTGCAGTGGCTGGAAGCGAGCGAACCGAGCTATCTGCTGTATACCTCCGGCACTACCGGCAAGCCGAAGGGCGTGCAGCGCGATGTGGGCGGCTATGCGGTGGCGATGGCACAGTCGATGGAGACCGTGTTCGACTGCAAGCCGGGCCAGGTGATGTTCTCCACCTCCGATGTCGGCTGGGCGGTGGGCCATTCCTACAACGTGTACGGCCCGCTGATCGGTGGCTGCACCTCGCTGCTGTACGAAGGGCTGCCGACGAATCCGGATCCGGGCATCTGGTGGGCGCTGTGCGAGCAGTACAACGTGCGCACGATGTTCTCATCGCCCACCGCCATCCGCGTGCTGAAGAAGCACGACGCAGACTTCATCCATCGCCACGACCTGCGCGCGCTGAAGTACCTGTTCCTGGCCGGTGAGCCGCTGGATGAACCGACCGCGCACTGGATCAGCGAAGCGCTGGGCAAGCCGATCATCGACAACTACTGGCAGACCGAAACCGGCTGGCCGGCGCTGACCCTGCTGCCGGGCCTGGAGATGAAGCCGGTGCGCTTCGGTTCGCCGGGCTTCCCCAATCTCGGCTACCGGATGAAGGTGATTGACGAGAACACCGGCGAAGAAGTCGCACCAGGGCAGAAGGGCGTGCTGGTGGTGTCGCCACCGTTGCCGCCGGGCTGCATGAGCACCGTGTGGAACGACGACAGCCGTTTCCTGCAGAGCTACTTCAGCCACTTCAAGGAACTGCTGTACAGCTCGCTGGACTGGGCGATCCGCGACGACGATGGCTACACCTACATCCTCGGCCGCACCGATGATGTGATCAACGTGGCCGGGCACCGCCTGGGCACGCGTGAGATCGAGGAGGCCATTTCCAGCCATCCGCGCGTGGCCGAGGCTGCCGTGATCGGGGTCAAGGACGAACTGAAGGGGCAGGTGCCGCTGGTGTTCGTCACCCTCAAGCAGGGGCTCGATGGCGAGGATCCGGCGCCGGTGGTGGCCGAGATGATGGCGACGGTGACGACTTCGCTTGGTGCGGTAGCGCGCCCAGCCCATGTGCACGTGGTCAATGCGTTGCCCAAGACCCGTTCGGGCAAGCTGCTGCGGCGCTCGTTGCAGGCGTTGGCCGAACAGCGCGACCCGGGTGACCTGTCGACGCTGGATGATCCCAGCGCGCTGGAGGAAATCCGCCGCGCGCTGGGCCGCTGATCTGCTTCTGTAGAGCCGAGCCGATGCTCGGCTCCGCATGCCTTGCCAAAGCAGCCGAGCATGGGCTCGGCTCTGCAGAGGAGGCCGTTGCTGCACCGCAGCTTCCTCCCTGCAACCGGTGCGCTAAGCTCGGTTGCAGGGGAGCGTGCCCGCCAGGGCGCGCCGGCATTGCGCATCGAGGGAGGGGGAGGCAATGGCATTGCTGCACGCCAAGACGGCTGCTGGCCGTCAGGAAATCGAAGACCGTGGCCGGCGCCTGCCGGCGGCACTGCGTTCGATCCTGCTGATGGTCGACGGCCATCGCGATGACACTGAATTGCGCGGCCTGTTCGAAGGCCTGCGTGCGCCGCCCGATGCACTGGAGCAATTGTCAGCGCAGGGCCTGATCGAAGTGATCGGCGGAAGTGCCGAGGTGACGCCGCTGCGCGGCATCAGCACCGGGCGCGAACAGGACCCGGCGCTGTACCAGCAGCTGTACGACGCGATGAGCGAGGCGGTACGCCGCCACCTGGGCCTGAAGGGCTACTTCATGCAGTTGAAGATCGAACGCTGCACCGATGCGCTGGCGCTGGAACGCCTGTGCCCGGAACTGCTGGCGGCGGTGGGCAAGGCGCGCAGTCCGGCGCTGGCGCAGCGCTGGTGGCAGGAAACCCAGGCGGCCGTGGTCAAGGGTGGAGGCGAGGTCGTGCAGGCCTGAGGCACCGCGTAAAGTGATCGGTTCACTTCCCCACAAGGAGTCCCGCGTGCAGGACGACCACGACGACACCGATACCCCCGGCTGGGACGCGATCAATGCGGCGCTGGCGCCCCTGTATGCCGGGCAGGAGCCGCGTCACTTCGGCACCGCGCTTCCGCACACGCTCGGTGGCCAGGATCCGCTCGATGGCATCAGCGTGTACTGGGCGGATGCGCCGGTACCCCACTGGCACTACGTCACTTACGGCTTCTCCGAGCTGTATGCCAAGGAGAGCAGTGATGCCGCCACCAGCGGCTATGGTTTCGAGCTGACCTTCCGCCTCGCTGCCGACGCCGGTGAGAACGCCGGCAGCGCACCGCCGGTGTGGCCGATGAACCTGCTGCAGAACCTGGCGCGCTATGTGTTCGGCAGTGGCAACGTGTTCGAGGACGGTCACCATCTCAATGCCAACGGCCCGATCGCGCTGGAGACCGGGACGCGCTTGTGCCATCTGGCCTTCGTCGCGGATCCGCAGTTGCCCGCACGCGACACCGCCAATGGCCACCTGCAGTTCCTGCAGCTGGTCGGGCTGACCGATGAGGAGATGGAAGCGGTCAAGCGCTGGTCGACGCGTGGCGTGCTGCAGGCGCTGCAGCCGGCGATGCCGCTGTGGATCAGCGACCTGCATCGCGGCAACCTGCTGGAGGATCCGGCGCTGGCCGCACAGGTGCAGGCCGGCAGCGAGCGCGAGGGCTCCAGTACCGGCATGTTGTTCATCGAGACACTGGATTGGCGGCAGGAGGCGGGCGTCACCACCCTGGTGCTGGGGGCCGGCCAGGTCGCCAGCGTGTGCGAGCTGCTGCCACTGCGCCTGCGCCACGGCAGATCGCTGGAACTGGTCAGCCGCGAGCGGCAGTGGGAGTTCGTTCCGGCCAGGGGCGGTGAAGTGGGCGACGTCTCCGCCGACAACGCGCGCTGGGCACTGGACGAGGCGGGATTGCGGGCCCTGGCGGGCGTGCGTGCCGAGCGCGGTATCTACCCGGTGGTGGAGGCGCTGCGCATCGAAGTGGTGCCGACCTACCTGCGCGATGCCAAGGGCGAAGTGATCCGCCAGATCGGCTGATCACGCTGCTGGAACCGAGGGGGTCAGAGCCGCCTGCTGCGCAGACGGATCCGACCCCAGGTCAAGATCAGGCCAGGCCTTCAGCCTTCAGCGCGGCCTGCACGCCGGCGTCGGCATCCATGCGCGCCTTGTAGGCGGCCAGGTTGTCCAGGCCGGACAGGTCGACCTTGGCGCCGGCGGCCCAGCGCAGGGTGATGTAGAAGTACGGATCGGCGAAGCTGCGGAAGCCGGCCAGCCACGGCTTGTCGGCCAGCTGCTTGTCGGCGGTCTCGAACAGGCCACGCAGGCGCTTGTGCGCGGCGGCGCGGATCGCATCGAACTGGCTCTCGTCGGCGATGAACTTGCCCGGCGCGAACAGCGGCGAGAAGGCCGGATGCACATCGGAATTGACGAAGGCCAGCCAGCGGGTGGCTTCGGCGCGCTGGCGCGGGCTGCCATCGCCGCCGAGGCCGGCCTGCGGGTAGGTGTCGGCGATATAGCCCATGATCGCGGCGTTCTGCAGCAGCACGAAGTCGCCGTCGACCAGTGCGGGGACGGCACCGGCCGGATTGATCTTGAGGAATTCCGGCCCCTTCAGGGTGTCCTTGTTCAGCAGTTCAACCTCGAACGGCTGGCCGGTCCACTGCAGGGCGATGTGGTCGGCGGTGGAACAGGCACCGGGCTTGCTGTACAGCTTCATGGGAACTCCAGGTGATGCGGGCGGGAAACGCCCACTATCCCAGAGCCTGCCCGCGGGCGGCAACGCTGCCGCCAGCACGGATCGTTACGACTGCCGCGGCTTGAGGTTCTGCACCTTGTAGAAGGTGTGATCGCCGATGGTGGCAACCTGGTACGCATTGCGCCAGTTCGGGCTGGCGATGGACAGCGCGGCGAAGTGGCTGGCACCGGGCACGATCTCGCGGCGCTCGCCGGCCGGCAGCGCCCAGTTGCGCTCGGCGTCGAAGGCCACGTTCATCGCCTCGCTCCAGGCCGCGTCGTTGCCCAGCTGGGTACCGGGGGAGACGATGGTCGGTGCGAACTGCTTGCGCGCGGTGACCACCTGGCACATCGAGTCGCCCCACAGGCCACTGTCGAGACGGCGCAGGGCGACCTCGGCGACGGCCTGCTGGCCCCGCAGGGTCTGGTCGCGGGCTTCCAGGTAAACGGTGGTGCTCAAACACAATGAATCAGCGGCCGGCTGCGGCAACAACTGCGACAGCCAGAGAATCCAAGCCAGTTTCATATAACTCCTTGCTCCGTGTGGGCCGCACCCTCCGGTTCCTGCCGCGGGGGCGACAGGAGGCGGGGTACGACTTGGCGTCATGGGGAGGCGGCCATCGGGGCCGCCCCGTGGGCAGCCCCAAAAGAAACGATCAGTACCGATCGAGGGGGCTGCGCCGGCTCACCGGAAACTGGCTGGTGAGCGGAAAGATGGCGCAAGGTAGGGGGGGATAGCCGAACGCATCGTGAACCGTGCGGCTTGACATTCAGGTTCGGCAGGGGTGACGGAAATCACATTCCGCCCCCCATTCAGGCGCTCATCAGAGCGTGGCGGCCACCCGGCTGCCCTGGTCGATTGCCCGCTTCGCGTCCAGTTCGGCGGCCACGTCGGCACCGCCGATCAGCTGCGCGTTGATGCCGGCGGCCTGCAGTTCGGCCTGCAATGCGCGGTTCGGTTCCTGCCCGGCGCAGATCACCACATGGTCTACCGGCAGCAACTGTTCGCTGCCTTCCACGCGGATGCGCAGGCCTTGATCGTCCACGCCCAGGTACTCGACGCCACCGAGCATGCGCACGCCCTTGGCCTTCAGTGTGGCGCGGTGGATCCAACCGGTGGTCTTGCCCAGTCGCGCGCCGGGCTTGCCGGCGCTGCGCTGCAGCAGCCACAGGCGCCGCGGTGATGCCTCGGCCTGCGGCCTGGCCAGCGAGCCGCGGGCCTCGAACGTGCTGTCCACGCCCCATTCGGCCATCCAGCGCTGCGGGTCCAGCGAGGGAGACTCACCGGCGTGGCTGAGGAACTCGCCGACATCGAAGCCGATGCCACCGGCGCCGATGATCGCCGCATTGGTGCCCACTTCGACCCGCCCCAGCAGCACGTCCAGATAGCTGACCACCTTGGCGTGGTCGGCGCCGGGGAAATCGACCTTGCGCGGGGTGATGCCGGTGGCCAGCACTACCTCGTCGAAGCCGGCCAGGTTGGCGGCGTCAGCACGGGTGCCGAGGCGCAGCTGCACGCCGGTCTCCTGCAGCGTGTGGCGGAAGTAGCGCAGGGTCTCGTAGAACTCTTCCTTGCCGGGGATGCGCTTGGCCACGTTGAACTGCCCGCCGATCTCCTCGTTGGCATCGAACAGGGTGACCTGGTGGCCGCGCTGGGCAGCGACGGTGGCACAGGCCAGGCCGGCGGGGCCTGCACCGACCACGGCAACCTTCTTCGGCGTAGTGGTGGGGCGGTAGACCAGCTCGGTCTCGTGGGCGGCGCGCGGATTGACCAGGCAACTGGCCAGCTTGTTCTCGAACACGTGGTCCAGGCAGGCCTGGTTGCAGGCGATGCAGGTGTTGATCGCCTCGGCGCGGCCGGCACGGGCCTTGTTCGGCCACTGCGGGTCGGCCAGCAGCGGCCGCGCCAGCGACACCATGTCGGCGCCGCCATCGGCGAGGATGCGCTCGGCGACGTCGGGCATGTTGATGCGGTTGGTCGCCACCAGCGGCACCTTCACATGCGGCTTGAGCTTGGCGGTGACCCCGGCGAAGGCAGCGCGCGGCACCGAGGTGGCGATGGTCGGGATGCGCGCTTCGTGCCAGCCGATGCCGGAATTGATGATCGTTGCGCCGGCTGCCTCGATCGCCTGCGCCTGCTGCACGATCTCTTCCCAGTTGCTGCCGTCGTCCACCAGATCCACCAGCGACAGGCGGTAGATGATGATGAAGTCCGGGCCGCAGGCCTCGCGGATACGGCGCACGATCTCCACCGCGAAGCGCATGCGCTGGCGCGCGTCGCCACCCCAGGCATCGGTGCGCTTGTTGGTGCGCGGGGCGATGAACTCGTTGATGAGGTAGCCCTCCGAGCCCATCACTTCCACGCCGTCGTAGCCGGCCTCGCGGGCCAGCTTCGCGCTGCGTGCGTAGTCGGCGATATGGCGCTCGACGCCGCTGGCCGAGAGCGCGCGCGGGGTGAACGGGTTGATCGGTGCCTTCAGCTTCGACGGCGCCACCGACAAAGGGTGGTAGGCATAGCGGCCGGCATGCAGCAGCTGCAGGCAGATCTTCGCGCCGTGCTGGTGCGCGGCGGCGGTGAGCTGGCGGTGCGGGCGTACTTCCCACGGCCAGGACAGCTTGCCGCCGAACGGCTTCAACCAGCCCACTACATTCGGCGCGAAGCCACCGGTGACGATCAGGCCGACGCCGCCCTCGGCGCGTTCGGCGAAATAGGCCGCCAGCCGCGGGAAGTCGCGGGCGCGATCCTCCAGGCCGGTGTGCATCGAGCCCATCAATACGCGGTTGCGCAGCTGGGTGAAGCCCAGGTCCAGCGGGGCGAACAGGTGGGGATAGGCGCTTTCGTTGGCTGGCGACATGGTCGATACGCTTGCGTACGGAAGCGCGAAGCGTGCCGCGAAACGGCGGCCGGAGCAAGGGCTGGCGAATCGGTAGCGCCGGGCCATGCCCGGGGACGCGGCTACCCGTGGCCGCGCTGTGCGCTCGCCGGGCGCGGTCCGGGCATCGGCCGGCCAATCCCGAACCAGCCCAGCGTCATTCCGCACAGCGGCCCGATCAGCAGGGCGAAGGCCAGCGTGCCGAGGCCGACATTGCCGCCCAGCCACCAGCCCAGCAGCAGCACGCTGCCCTCGATCAGGCTGCGCACTTTCCAGATCGGCCAGCCGGTACGGGCGTGCAGGCCGGTCATCAGGCCGTCGCGCGGGCCAGGGCCCAGCTTGGCGCCGATGTACAGGCCGGTGGCCAGCGCGACCAGCAGCATGCCGGCGCAGAACATCGCCAGCTGCCAGCCCAGGCCGACCGCCGGCGGCAGCAGCCACAGCCCGAACTGCGCGGACGGGCCGATCAGCATCACGTTGAGCACAGTACCAACGCCCGGCTTCTGCCGCAGCGGCCACCACAGCAGCAGCACCAGCGCACCGATCACATTGGTGGCCAGCCCGAACGAGAGCGGCGTCTGCGCGGCGATGCCCTGCGACAGCACGTCCCAGGGCGCCACGCCGATGGCGGCACGGATCATCAGCGATGCGCCGAAGCCGTACAGGAACAGGCCGGTGATCAGTTGCAGCATGCGCAGGGGCAGGGCGGTGGGCATGGCGGTCTCGGGGGAGGGGGATCTGTTCCCACCGTAATCCCGATCCAGTCACTTCAATAGATACAGATGCCGACCAATCCGCCGCTACAGGCGGAATCTGTAGCGCCGAGCCCATGCCCGGCTGCTTTGCCTGGCACCACCAGCCGAGCATGGGCTCGGCGCTACATGACGCGTCAGTCGCCCCAGCCTGCCAGCGCCAGCTTGCCCACCGTGCGTCCGCCGGCCAGGCGCTGATGCGCGATGTCCAGATTTGTCGCATTGATCGGGCCCAGCGTCTCGCTGAGGGTGCCGCGCAGCTGGCCGGCATCGATCATGCTGGCCGTGCGGCTGAGGATGCGGTGCTGCTCGATGCAGTCGGCAGTGGCAAAGCGCGAGCGCGCGAACATGAACTCCCAGTGGATGCCGATGCACTTGGCCTTGTAGGGATCGCCGATCCGCAGCGGCCCACGTGGCTCGACGATCAGGCCGACGTGTCCCTGCGGCGCCAGCAACAGGCCCAGTTCGTCCCAGTAGTGATCGGTGTCGGCCAGGTTGAGTGCGACCTGCACCGCGTCGATGCCCAGCGCCTGCAGCTGGGCCTGAAGCGGTTGCCGGTGGTCGATCACGTGCCGGGCACCCATCTGCCGGCACCAGTCGGCCGAGGCCTCGCGCGACGCCGTGGCGATCACCTCGAAACCCGCATGGCGGGCCAGCTGGATCGCCATCGAGCCGACCCCGCCCGCACCGCCGATCACCAGCAGGTGCTGGCCGGCGTGGCGGCGATCGTCCAGGCGCAGGGGCATGCGCTCGAACAGCAGCTCCCAGGCGGTGAGCGTGGTCAGCGGCAGCGCTGCGGCCTCAGCGAAATCCAGCGTGGTGGGTTTGCGCGCGACCAGGCGTTCGTCCACCCACTGGTACTGCGCATTGCAGCCGGGGCGGGTGACATCACCGGCGTAATAGACCTCGTCACCAGAGGCGAACAGGCTGGCCTCGTCGCCGATCGCCTCGACCACGCCGGCGGCGTCCCAACCCAGCACGCGGGGCGCCTGGAGCGTGGCCGGATCCGTGCTGGCACGCTGCTTGCCATCGACGGGGTTGACCGAAACCGCCTCGACCCGGACCAGCAGGTCACGCCCCCGGGGAGGCAGCGGCGGGGGCAGGTGGATATCGCACAGGGCAGGGGCGGATTCACGACTCAGGGCGACGGCTTTCATCACGGCTCCGGCTGGGTTCGTGGCTCCATCATAAGGTTCCTCACCTTTCCGCAAACACGCTGAACCGTGTGACGCAGTACGTTGCGCAATATGTCGTTTTCCCCGCCTAAACCCCGTCAAACCCTTGCAGCGTGAGGGTCTTGCGGATTTTCATCATCCTGTATAGGGTTTCAACGTCGGACCGGTGGACGGTCGGGCGCAACACTTCACATGTTACGGGACTGTTAACATGGCCTTCACCCGCCTGAGCATAATGTTCGCGGCGGTGGCGTGCTGAATCGGCTGTCGTACATCGACGCACTTGTGCTGGCCCATGCCTCTACCGGTTTCATACCCCCGAAATAGGAGCTGTACTCAATGAACAAGAAGATCCTTACTGCCGCGCTGCTGGGCGGCCTGGCTTTTGCCCAGGCAGCTTCGGCGCAGGAGTTCGATGACCGCTGGTACCTGACCGGTTCGGCCGGCTTCAACTTCCAGGACAGCGACCGTCTGACCAATGACGCTCCGTTCGTGACCCTGGGCCTGGGCAAGTTCATCAGCCCGAACTGGTCGCTGGACGGTGAGCTGAACTATCAGAACCCGAACTTCGATTCGAACAAGGACCTGAACTGGTCGCAGTACGGCGTCTCGCTGGACCTGCGTCGCCACTTCATCAAGGAAGGCCGCGGCTGGAACCCGTACATCGTCGGTGGCCTGGGCTACCAGAAGTCGGAAGAAGAGTACCCGGCGCTGAATGCCAATGGTCCGCGCCAGCGTAAGGACGGCAACGTTGCCGCCAAGCTGGGCGTCGGCCTGCAGACCACCTTCGAAAAGCGCGTTGCTGTCCGCGCCGAAGTGGCCTACCGCGCTGACTTCGACGACCAGAGCGTTGCCGCTCCGAAGGAAGACTGGTTCGGCGACGTGCTGGCTTCGGTCGGCGTCGTGATCCCGCTGGGCCCGGCTCCGGTCGCGGCTGCTCCGGCTCCGGCTCCGGTTGCCCCGAGCTGCGCCGACCTGGACGACGACGGTGACGGCGTCAACAACTGCGACGACAAGTGCCCGAACTCGCAGCCGGGTCAGACCATCGGTCCGGACGGTTGCCCGGTGCCGGTCTCCATCGACCTGAAGGGCGTCAACTTCGACTTCGACAAGTCGAACCTGCGTCCGGACGCCGTGGCGATCCTGAGCGAAGCCACCGAGATCCTGAAGCGTTACCCGGATCTGCGCGTTGAAGTTGCCGGTCACACTGACTCGAAGGGTACCGACGCTTACAACCAGAAGCTGTCGGAGCGTCGTGCTACCGCCGTGTACAACTACCTGACCAAGAACGGCGTTGACGCCGGTCGCCTGGTCGGCCCGATCGGCTACGGCGAGAGCCGTCCGATTGCTCCGAACACCAACCCGGATGGTTCGGACAACCCGGAAGGTCGCGCCAAGAACCGTCGTACCGAGCTGAACGTCCAGAACTAAGTTCTGACGCTCTGCCTGTAGGACACAGCAGGACCCGGCTTCGGCCGGGTCTTGTTGTTTCTGCGGCCCGGAATCCGGGTATCTACTGCTACGCAGGCAACCGTTCGTCGGGTTTTTGTTCGTAAAACCAATGAGTTGCCGTATTCATTGAAAGTGGCGCTTGAAAGCTGTCGCGGCATTGCTAAACTCGCCGCGTCACTTCCTTTCCTGGATGCCCTTCATGCTGCGCTCTGCATCGGCCGCCTTCCTGGCGCTGGCCCTGGTTCCCGCCGCCCACGCTGCGGTCGATTGCTCGGTCAACACCAGCGCCTCGCCGCTGCCGTTGCCGGCCACGACCATTGCGCCGGTGGCCGACGAGCTCTACATCCGTGGCAACCAGCTGGGCATGCCGGCCGGTGTGCTGAGCAGCAACTACGATCCGTCGCAGTCGCTGGACCAGGTGCTTCAGCGCCTGCGCATCGACGGCTGCCAGAACATCGCCAAGGCCATTCCGAGCGCACCGGCGGTGAAGCCGAACGATCCGGCGGCCTACAAGCCGCAGACCGAATTCGACAACACGCCCTGGCGCTTCGACATGAGCCAGAACGGCAAGCGCATGACCGCTGAAGAGTTCGATGCCTGGATGAAGGCGCGTGGCGTGCGTGTGGTCAAGGCACGTCCGGCTCCGGCCGCCACCCCGGCTCCAGCCGAAGCACCGGCTGAGACCAAGCCGGTCGACAAGAAGTAAGCGCCGCGGGGAGCAGAGGCTTGCGCACGCGCCGCCCACCTGCCGCCCCCGCCGCCCGCTCCCACGCACCGCGTGGGCGTGCGATTCCCGCTGCCACAGCCGCCGGTGTCCGTCATGGCCTGGCGCGCGTGCTGTCCAAGGCCGGCGTCTGCTCGCGCAGCGAGGCCGCGCGCTGGATCGCCGAGGGCCGCGTACGCGTGTCCGGCCGCATCGTGCGGGATCCCGAGTTCCCGATTGGCCAGCCGGCGCCGCCGATCGAGGTCGATGGCCAGCCGATGGGTGCGCCGCAGCGCCTGTACCTGATGCTCAACAAGCCGCGCGGGGTGGTGACTACCGCGCAGGACGAGCGTGGCCGCGACACCGTCTACCGCTGTTTCGATGGCGCCGGGCTGCCGTGGATCGCACCGGTCGGGCGGTTGGACAAGGCCAGCGAGGGGCTGTTGCTGTTCAGCAACGATCCGCAGTGGGCCGCGCGTCTGACCGATCCGGAAACCGGCCCGCAGAAGACCTACCACGTGCAGGTGGACCGCCTGCCCGACGAGGACACCCTGGCTGCGCTGCGCGCCGGTGTCGAGGACGAAGGCGAGTTCCTCCTCGCCCAGGCCGTGCGCGTGCTGCGCAGCGGCGACAAGACCGCGTGGCTGGAGGTGGTCCTCGACGAGGGCCGCAACCGCCACATCCGCCGCCTGTTGGCGGCCTTCGACCTGCAGGTGCTGCGCCTGGTCCGGGTCGCGATCGGCGGGCTGCAGCTCGGCGATCTCGGCAAGGGGCAATGGCGGCTACTTGAGGTCAGTGACCAGCAGCGGCTGGGGGCCGCTGCACCGGGCTGATCATCGCCCGCGGCCGGCGGTTGCCGGCCACCGTTCCAGGCGTAGGGGGCGCCTGGTTGCTGAATTTCCCGAACGGAGCCTGCCCATGTACCACCCGACCCTCAACCAAACCCTGCGCTGCGCAGGCCTGCTGCTGCCGATGGTGCTGCTGACCGCCTGTGGTGGCCACAAGAAGGTGGCCAAGGCGGAAACGCCGGCTGAAACACCGGTGGTGGAAGTGAAGACCCCGGAGCTGGATGGCCGCGGCAGCTACCGCTTCCTGATGAGCAACGGCGACAAGAAGATGACCGCCGATGAGTTCGATGCCTGGATGAAGGCCAACGGCATCCGCGTTGCCAAGGGCAACGGCCAGGATGCTGCCGCCAAGCCGGTGGTGGTGGCCAGCAAGGACGAGCCGAAGGGCAAGAAGAAAAAGAAATGACGCGCGTCGCGCGTCATTTCGGTAGCGCCGGGCCGTGCCCGGCGAGCGCATAGCGCGGCTATCGGGAAACCGCCGGGCATGGCCCGGCGCTACCCGTGGGGATCCGACCCCGGGGCGATCAGCCCTTGATCACGCCCAGCTCGGCACCGATGCGGGTGAACGCATCGATCGCGCGGTCCAGATGCTCACGGCTGTGCGCGGCGCTGATCTGGGTGCGGATGCGCGCCTGGCCCTTGGGCACCACCGGGAAGAAGAAACCGATCGCGTAGATGCCTTCTTCGAGCAGGCGCTCGGCGAACTTCTGCGCCAGCGGCGCGTCGTACAGCATCACCGGGCTGATCGGGTGCACGCCCGGCTTCACGTCGAAACCGGCGGCGACCATCTTTTCGCGGAAGTAGCGGGTGTTCTCCACCAGGGTGTCGCGCAGGTCGTCAGCGGCGGCCAGCATCTCGAACGCCTTGATGCCGGCAGCAACCACATGCGGCGGCAGCGAGTTGGAGAACAGGTAGGGCCGCGAACGCTGGCGCAGCAGCTCGATCACCTCGGCGCTGGCGCAGGTGAAGCCGCCCAGTGCGCCGCCCATGGCCTTGCCCAGGGTGCCGGTGATGATGTCGATCTTCTCCAGCACGCCCTTGACCTCGGCCGAACCGCGGCCGGTGGCACCGAGGAAGCCGGTGGCGTGGCACTCATCGATGTGCACCAGCGCGTTGTACTTCTTCGCCAGTGCGGTGATTTCGTCCAGCGGCGCGATGAAGCCGTCCATCGAGAACACGCCGTCGGTGGTGATCAGCTTGGTCTTGCAGCCGGCGGCATCGGCGGCCTGCAGCTGCGCTTCCAGGTCGGCCATGTCGCAGTTGGCGTAGCGGAAGCGCTTGGCCTTGCACAGGCGCACGCCGTCGATGATCGAAGCATGGTTCAGCGCATCGGAAATGATCGCGTCGTTCTCGCCGAGCAGCGGTTCGAACAGGCCGCCGTTGGCGTCGAAGCAGGCCGCATACAGGATGGTGTCCTGCTTGCCGAAGAAGTCGGCGATCTGCTTCTCCAGCTGCTTGTGCAGGTCCTGGGTACCGCAGATGAAGCGCACCGAGGCCATGCCGAAGCCGTGGGTATCCAGCGCATCCTTGGCGGCCTGGATCAGGTCCGGATGGTCGGCCAGGCCGAGGTAGTTGTTGGCACAGAAGTTCAGCACCTTGCGGCCGTCCTCGAGGGTGATCTCGGCCGACTGCGGGCTGGTGATGATCCGTTCGGACTTGAACAGGCCCTGGGCGCGGATGGCGTCCAGTTCCTCGGCGTAGTGGCGGGTCAGGGCGGAGGAAGCGTCGGTCATGGCGTGGGCACGGCTCTGAACGGGGAAACCGCTGATTCTACCGGGCATCGCCGCGTGCCGACCGGCCCGGCTGGGGCATCGCCACGGCCGGCACATGTTGCATCGCAATAGCAAACTGGTTAAAAATTCGTGAACCGGAGCTGTCCCGCTCCGGCCGCTACGCCTGCTCCCCGCCTTCCACGCCACCGCCCCCACCGGAGACGCTCATGAAGCACGCCCGTGCCTGCCTCGCCATTGCCGCTGCCCTGACCCTGGCCGCCCCGTTCGCCGCCAGCGCCCAGGAAAACGAATCGCCGTACAGCTGGAACGTCACCGCCGTTTCCGATTACCTGTTCCGTGGTGTGTCGCAGACCGACGAGGATCCGACCCTGCAGGCCGGTTTCACCTACACCAGCCCGGTTGGCCTGTATGCCGGCGTGTGGGGCTCGGGTGTGGACTTTGGTGCGGGTGACCCGAAGACCGAGGTCGATTACCTGATCGGCTACGGCGTGGATGTCACCGAGCGCGTGAACGTCGATGTGCTGTTGAACCGCTACACCTACCTGAAGTCCAGCCACCAGAACTACAACGAGCTGATCACCACCACCACGCTGGATGACACCTACAAGCTGACGGTGGCCTACACCAACGATGTCTGGAACAGCAGTACCGATGGCTGGTACTTCGGCCTGGGCGGCAGCTGGGGCCTGCCGAAGGACTTCACCCTGAATGCCAACGTCGGTCGCAGCACCTTCGAGGACGGCATCGCCAAGGACTACACCGACTGGAACGTCGGCGTCGCGCGCCAGTTCGGCCTGTTCAACGTCGGCCTGGGCTACTACGGCACCGACGGCAACGGCCGCGACAACTCCGGCAAGCTGGCCCACAGCCGGGTGATGCTGAGCGTGGCCGTCGGCAAGTAACGCCGCAGGCGTTACGGTAGGTGCCAGGCTTGCCTGGCACGCATTGCGAAAAAGGCGCCCATCGGGCGCCTTTTTCAGTTCCGCGGTGTTCTTGATCTCATCTGGGCAAGAGCCCCCTTGTTGTTCAAGGGGGCGCGCCAAAGGCGCGGGGATCAGGAGACATGCGGGGGAATTGACCCGAAGGGTCAATTCCAGCTCAACACGACCTTGCCGGCCTTGCCTTCTTCCATCAGGTCGAAGCCCTTCTGGAAATCGTCGATCGGCAGCTGGTGGGTCATCACCTTGCCGAGCGGGAAGCCGGACAGCACCAGCTGGGTCATCTTGTACCAGGTCTCGTACATCTTGCGGCCGTAGATGCCCTGCACGGTCAGGCCCTTGAAGATGATCTTGTCCCAGTCGCAGCCGGCGCCCTTGGGCATGATGCCGAGCATGGCGATCTTGCCGCCGTGGTACATGCAGTCGAGCATGTCGTTGAACGCACGCGGGTTGCCGCTCATTTCCAGGCCCACGTCGAAGCCCTCCATGTGCAGTTCCTTCATCACGTCCTTCAGCGACTGGTTGGCGACGTTGACCACGCGGGTGGCGCCCATGTCGGCGGCCAGCTTCAGGCGGAAGTCGTTGACGTCGGTCACCACCACGTTGCGCGCACCGATGTGCTTGCAGATGCCGGCGGCGATGATGCCGATCGGGCCGGCACCGGTGATCAGCACGTCCTCGCCGATCACGTTGAACTCCAGCGCACAGTGCGCGGCGTTGCCGTACGGGTCGAAGAACGCAGCCAGCTCCGACGGGATCTGGTCCGGGATCGGCCACAGGTTGCTGGCCGGCATCACCATGTATTCGGCGAAGGCACCGTTGACGTTGACGCCGATGCCGACGGTGTTCGGGCACAGGTGCGGGCGGCCGCCACGGCAGTTGCGGCAGTGGCCGCAGACGATGTGGCCTTCGGCCGAGACGCGCTGGCCGATTTCATAGCCGGTCACGGCCGAGCCGAGTGCGGCGACGCGACCGACGAATTCGTGGCCGATGGTCAGGCCCGGCTTGATGGTGCGCTGGCTCCACTCGTCCCACAGGTAGATGTGCAGGTCGGTGCCGCAGATCGCGGTCTTCTCCAGCTTGATCAGGACCTCGTTCGGGCCCGGGGTCGGAACCGGAACTTCTTCCAGCCAGATGCCCTTGGCCGCTTCGCGCTTGACCAGGGCCTTCATCGTTTGCTGCGCCATCGGGGTGGAACTCATCAGGGGGAAAGCGCGGATTATAGGGTGCCGCGCGGATTTCCCATGTTGCGCTGCGGGTGCAGTGGCGGAACGAAAGGCGTGCGCCGACGGGCGTTTCGAACGTACTGCGAACAGCGGCGCCTCCCTGATCCGGGAAAGGGGGCGTGGTCACCCTGGCCGGGACACGCAAAAGCCCATCCATGGTGCTCGATGGCGCCTTGCTCGTGCGCGCTGTCCTGCGCACACGGCAAGACCGGGGTTGGGCGTCCTGCCCAACCCGCCAGTCGCATGCGCCCGGCCCATGGCGCCAACGGTCCCGTCCAGGGTGACCACGCCCCTTCTGGACGATTTCCGTGTGCGCGGCCGACGTGCGCGTGGCAGAGCAAGAAGCAGGCCCATGACTTCCGGGGTTCGGGGCGGGGCAGGGCGGCGGGCTACAATCGAAGGTTCCACTACCAGGGGCCGCTCCATGCGCTCGAACCTGCTTGCATTTTCCATCGTCGCCAGCCTCGGGCTGGCTCAGGTCGCCCATGCCGCTGAAGGCATGTGGGTGCCGCAGCAGCTGCCGGAAATCGCCGGCCCGCTGCAGAAGGCCGGCCTGAAGCTGTCCCCGGAACAGCTGTCCAACCTGACCGGCGACCCGATGGGTGCGGTCGTCGCCCTCGGCGGCTGCACCGCCAGCTTCGTTTCGCCGCAGGGCCTGGTGGTCACCAACCACCACTGCGCTTATGGCGCCATCCAGCTGAATTCGACCGCGCAGAAGAACCTGATCAAGGACGGCTTCAACGCGCCGACCCTGAAGGACGAACTGAGCGCCGGCCCGAACGCCCGCGTGTTCGTGCTCGACCAGATCACCGACGTCACCACCCAGGCCAAGGCCGCCATCGCTGCCGCCGGCAACGACCCGCTGGCCCGCAGCCGCGCGCTGGACGCCTTCGACAAGGCCCAGGTCGCCGCCTGTGAAGCCGATGCCGGCTTCCGCTGCCGCCTGTACAGCTTCTCCGGCGGCAACACCTACCGCCTGTTCCGCAACATGGAAATCAAGGACGTGCGCCTGGTCTACGCGCCCCCGGGCAGCGTCGGCAAGTTCGGCGGCGACGTCGACAACTGGATGTGGCCGCGCCACACCGGCGATTTCTCGTTCTACCGCGCCTACGTGGGCAAGGACGGCAAGCCGGCCGCCTTCGCCGCCGACAACGTGCCGTACCAGCCCAAGCACTTCCTGAAGTTCGCCGACCAGCCGCTGGGCGCCGACGACTTCGTGATGGTGGCCGGCTACCCGGGCCGCACCAACCGCTACGCACTGGCCGGTGAGTTCAACGAAACCGCCAGCTTCACCTACCCGACCATCGCCAAGCACTACAACGCGGTGCTGAAGATGATCGCCGACGCCGGCAAGGCCGACGCCGACGTCAAGGTGAAGTACGCCGCCACCGCCGCCAGCATGAACAACGTGGCCAAGAACTACCTGGGCCAGCTGGAAGGCTTCAAGCGCATCGACGCCGCTGGTCAGAAGCAGGCTGAAGAAGCCGCCGTGCTGGCGTGGCTGAAGAAGCAGGGCGCTGCCGGCAAGCCGGCGCTGGCCGCACACGCGCAGCTGCTCAAGCATCTGGATACCAGCAAGTCGACCCGCGAACGCGACCTGTTCGTCGGTCAGTTCAACAACACCTCGGCCGTTGGCGCAGCGATCACCCTGTACCGCCTGTCGATCGAGCGCAGCAAGCCGGATGCCGAGCGCGAAGCCGGTTACCAGGAACGCGACCTGACCACCATCGAAGGTGGCCTGAAGCAGATGGATCGCCGCTACGTGGCGAAGATGGACCAGCAGCTGCAGGCTTACTGGCTGGAGCAGTACGTGGCCCTGCCGGCCGCGCAGCGTGACAACGAAGTGCTGAACAAGTGGCTGGCCGGCAGCGATGCCGCTGCGGTGAAGTCGCTGGTGGCCAAGCTGGGCGGCACCGAGCTGGGCAGCCTGGATACCCGCCTGAAGTGGTTCAAGGCCGACCGCGCTGCGTTTGAAGCCAGCAGCGATCCGGCCATCCAGTACGCGGTGGCCGTCATGCCGGCACTGCTGAAGCAGGAAGAACAGAAGAAGATCCGCGAAGGCGAATCGCTGACCGCCCGCCCGCTGTACCTGCAGGCCGTGGCCGACTACAAGAAGAGCCAGGGTGAGTTCGTCTACCCGGACGCCAACCTGTCGCTGCGCATCACCTTCGGCAACGTCATGGGCTATGGCAAGGACGGCGTGAAGTACACCCCGTTCACCACCCTGGAAGGCGTAGCGGCGAAGGAAACCGGCGAAGATCCGTTCGATTCGCCGAAGGCGCTGCTCGATGCCGTCAAGGCCAAGCGTTACGGCGGCCTGGAAGACAAGCGCATCGGTTCGGTGCCGGTGAACTTCCTGTCCAACCTGGACATCACCGGCGGCAACTCGGGCTCGCCGGTGCTGGACGCCAACGGCAAGCTGGTCGGCCTGGCATTCGATGGCAACTGGGAATCGGTCAGCTCCAACTGGGTGTTCGATCCGGTGATGACCCGCATGATCGCCGTCGACAGCCGCTACATGCAGTGGATCATGCAGGAAGTGGCGCCGGCGCCGCAGCTGCTGAAGGAACTGAACCTGGCCAACTGAGGGTCGCTGTCCCGGGCGGTTCATCCACGCATGGCGTGGGTCTACTGCTAGTAGCGGACACGGTAGTGCTGGCCGCTGGCCGGCAACCTTGACCCAATGGCCGGAAAGCCCGAAGCCCCGCGACGCAGGTCGCGGGGTTCTTTTATTTCACCATGACTCCAGTGCCGCATTTCGCTGAACTACGCCATCACCCGAGGCGGCAGGTTTATCAATGGGTTAGGCAAATTCAACCTATGCCGGTACGTTCCGAAACTTGACCCGGTTTTTCCGCTGTTGGCTCCCATCAGGCCCTTGGAAACGGGGTCTTTCCGAGGAGTCATCATGGCAAAGATCAAGCTCACCAAGTCCGCTGTCGATGCGGCACAACCTCAGGCTCAGGCCGTCAGGCTGCGAGATACGCTGGTGCCCGGCTTCCTGTGCAAGATTGCCCCGGCAGGCCGCAAGGTGTTCATGCTCCAGTACCGCACGAATGCGGGCGAGCGGCGCAAACCCGCCTTGGGCCAGTACGGGGAACTGACTGTTGATCAGGCCCGCTCGCTGGCGCAGGAGTGGTTGGCGCAGGTACGCCGGGCGACGATCCCGGCGCAGCCAAGGCCGAGGCACGCAAAGCCCCCACGATCGAAGAGTTGTGCAAGAAGTTCATGGCCAACTACTCCAGCAAGCGCAACAAGCCCAGCACGCAGCTCGGCTATCAGCGAGTCATTGACCGCTGCATCATTCTGTTGCTGGGCCGCAAGAAGGTGCAGGACGTGAAACGGCCCGACGTTGTGGGCGTGATGGAAAAACTCGCGTACAAGCCGACCGAGGCGAACAAGGTCTTCAGCATCCTGCGCAAGATGTTCAACTTGGCCGAGGTGTGGGGCCATCGGCCCGACGGCAGCAATCCTTGCCAGCATGTGCCGACTTATCCGGGAGGCAAATCCACCCACCTCATCAGCGACGAGGACATGAGCAAACTATTCCGCCAGCTCGACAAGATCGAGGCCGACGGCTTGGAGGGCTACGTGATTCCGCTGGCGATCCGGCTCCAATTCGAGTTCGCCGGTCGCCGCTCAGAAATCATTGCGCTCGAATGGGCGTGGGTCGATCTGGAGAACCGGCGCGTGGTGTGGCAGGACAGCAAGACCGGCGGCATGTCCAAGCCGATGAACGAGGAAGCCTATCGGCTGCTTTCAACCGCGCCCTGACAGAAGGACAGCCCCTATGTGCTGCCATCCTCGCGCCACCCGAAACGACATCTGACCGAAGGCGAGTATTACGGCGGCTGGTGCCGTGCGCTGAAGGCGGCAGGTGCGGCGCACGTCGGCACGCACGGCATCCGCCACCGCTCGGCCACCGACATTGCCAACTCAGGCAACCCAGTGAAGGTCGGCATGGCGCTGACCGCGCACAAGACCTTGGCGATGTTCATGCGCTACGTCCACACCGAAGACAAGCCGGTGCGGGAAGCGGCGGAAGCGATGGCGAACCGGCGCAAGGCGGTGGTCCTGGGGAAGCGACCAGCCGCGCAAGAAGTTGCAACCGCCGGGTCATGAAACCACCGTCCAACGTGCAGACAAACGGGCTTGCCGCACCGTTTCCGCGTCAATTTCGTGTGCCTGGGAGAGCGGAGGCGGAAGGCAAGATAAAAGGTCGCGGCACTTCGCCGCGAGGAAAGCGGGTCTGCACATGGGGTTGGCGCGGCACGCTCAAACCAGGGCATCGTGCCGCAAGGACACGAAATGCCGCTTGGGCATTGGCGAAAGTGCGTGCTTGTACGGACAGCAAGCTGTTCGGGGCGGAAGCCAAGCATTCCATGGTCAGCTCCATATTTACGTGCTAGATTGCGTCTTTACGATTTAATGCGACTCTGTACTGCCACTTCATTGTCGCCGGAGCAGCCGTGACCGAGCCTTGGGTATCCGTTGAGCAGATCGCCGAACACTTGGGCGTGACGCGCGATTCCATCTACCGCTGGATCGACCGCAAGGGCCTGCCCGCGCACCGCGTGGGCAGGCTGTGGAAGTTCCAGGTGTCGGAGGTGGATGAATGGGTGCGCGCCGGTGGTGCGGATGAAGAACAAAATGCGGGCGGCTCCCCCGCCCGCAAGAACTGAAGGTCACGAGGCGCATGCCCACATTGAACTGGATCGGCAAAGAAGCCGTCGTCAAGCATCACAAGGAAGTGCCCTCCCGCCTGCTGGAGCCGGTGCCCGAGCTTTCCTGTGGCACGGGCGATAGCCGCGACAGCGGCAATCTCATCGTGCAGGGGGATAACCTGCACGCGCTCAAGGCGCTACTGCCGCGCTATGCTGGGCAGATGAAATGCATCTACATCGACCCGCCGTACAACACCGGCAACGAGGGCTGGGTCTACAACGACAACGTTAATAGCCCGGAGATCCGCAAGTGGCTGGGCGAGGTGGTCGGCAAAGAAGGTGAGACGCTGGACCGGCACGACCGCTGGCTGTCGATGATGTATCCGCGCCTCGTGCTGCTGAAGCAGTTTCTGCGCGAGGACGGGGTCATCTTTGTCTCCATCGACGATGACGAGGTCCACCATCTGCGTGCGCTAATGGACGAACTGTTCGGGACGAAGCGGCGGCTGGCAACGTTTGTTTGGCGAACGGACGGCAACTTCGACAACCAGGCGAAGATCAAAAACTGCCACGAGTACGTGCTCGCCTATGCGAGCAACCCGGACCTTTTTCCTCACCCTTCTGTCGTTGATCCGTCGATCGGTAAGGGAAGTAAGCTCAACCGGGCACATATTCAGAATACGATCGTCAAGAACGGTCCGAAGAATCCGGTCAGCTCAGTCGTTCTTCCCGTCGGATTTCCGGCCAGCGTCGACGCAGCCACGATTCGGGCGCGCTCGGATCAGTGGCCGCATTACGTTACCGACGCAACCATCGTGGAAGGGAAGCTCGCCAGCGCGGTGACTGTGTCCAGCGGATGGTCCTCGAAAGCGATTCTCCAGAAGTTCATCGACTCTGGTTTCCAACCCGTGCTCGACTCGAAGGGCCAGAGCACGCGGTTCGTCGTGACCGGCACGGGAGCAATCGAGTCCGTGAAAGATCGCGATCAAGCGAGCCACGTCATCACCGTTATCGGTGGTGTTGGCAGTACGCAGTCGCAATCGACCGCGCTGTCCGAAATGGGGTTCTCCTTTCCATTTCCGAAGCCAGTCGATTTGGTCCGCTATCTGGTCTCGATGATCCAGGGCGACGACTTCCTTGTGTTGGATTCGTTTGCAGGTAGCGGAACGACCGCTCATGCGGTCCTGAAGCTGAACTCGGAGGACGGCGGCAGTCGACGCTTCATCTTGGTCGAGATGGACGAAAGCATCGCCGCCAACGTCACTGCCGAGCGCGTTAAGCGCGTCGCTAGTGGTTACACCAACGCCAAAGGCAATGTCATCGATGGCCTCGGCGGCGGGTTCCAGTTCTGCCGCCTGTCGGCGGAACCGTTGTTCGACGCCGATGGCCAGATTCGCTGCGACGTGACTTTCGCGCAACTGGCCGAGTTCGTCTGGTTCGCCGAGACGGGCACCGGCTACACCGGCACGGCCGATTCGCCCCTGCTTGGCGTGCACGAGGGCCGTGCGATCTACTTGCTCTACAACGGCATCCTCAAGGATCGTTCCGTCGCGGGTGGCAACGTGCTCAGCGGCCCGGTGTTTGATGTGCTGCCGAAATTCGCCGGCCCGAAAGTGATCTACGCCGCCGCCAACCGCATGGGAGGCCGCGCCGCGCGCGAGGGCATCACCTTCAAGCAGACCCCTTACGCGCTGGAGGTGTAAGCCATGACCACGTTCTCGCCAAAAATCTACCAGCAGCAGGTGCTCGACAGCGTGGATGCCTATTTCAAGGCCTGCCACGAGCTGCCGTCGCCCTCGATCGCGTTCGCCGCCACCACGGAACGGCTGTGGGGCCGTGGCAATGCCTACCATCCGCTGTCGGGCTTCCCTGCCGACATGCCGTACTTCTGCCTGCGCGTGCCCACCGGCGGCGGCAAGACCTGGCTGGCCGCCAAGAGCGTGGCGCTGGTCAACACGCACCTGTTGCGCTGCGAGCACAGCGTGATCCTGTGGCTTGTGCCCAGCAAGCCGATCCGCGAGCAGACTTTACGCACCCTGCGCGACCGTCTGCACCCGTACCACACGGCGCTGCGCGAGGCGGGGCCGATCACGGTGATGGATCTGGACGAGGCCAAGAGCGTGACCCGCGCAACGCTGGACACCTCGACTACCGTCATCGTCGCCACCCGGCAGGCATTCCAAGTGGAGGAGGAGGAATCGCGCAAGGTGTACCAGAGCAGCGGCGCGCTGATGCACCACTTCGACAACCTGTCGCCCACCCAGCGCGATGAGCTGCTGAGTGAAGGTGAAGGTACTGAACGCACTACGCCTTGTTCGCTCGCCAACGTGCTGCGCCTGCGCCGGCCCTTCGTGGTGGTGGATGAGGCGCACAACAGTCGCACCGAACTTGCCTTCGATATGCTTGCGCGCCTGCGCCCCAGCGGCGTGATGGAGCTGACCGCCACGCCCGACCTGGAGCGCACGCCCAGCAACGTGCTGCACAGTGTGTCGGCCGCCGAGTTGAAGGCGGAGGAAATGATCAAGCTGCCGGTGGTGCTGGAAACCGAACCGAACTGGCAGCAGTGTCTGGCCGATGCCATTAGCCGGCGTGATGCGCTGCACAAGCTGGCCGATGAGGAACGCCGCGCGGGCAGCCGCTATTTGCGCCCGCTGGTGTTGATTCAGTCGGAGCCACGCCGCACCGGGGTGGAGACGCTGGACTTCGAACGCGTGCGTAACGAGCTGATTGCCAATCACGGCATACCGGCCAGTGAAATCGTCGTCGCCACCGGGGAAGAAAAGGGCCTGGAGCAGATCGACGCCGATTTCAAGCTGGGCATCGCCGACCCAGCCTGCCCGGTGAAGTTCGTCATCACGCAGAAGGCGCTGGCCGAGGGCTGGGACTGCCCGTTCGCCTACATCCTGGTCAGTATGGCCTCTCTGTCATCGGCGACAGCGGTGGAACAGTTGCTCGGACGCGTGCTGCGTCAACCAGATGCCAGCCATCGACAGGCCAAGGCCTTGAATCAGTCCTATGCCTTCGTGGTGTCGCGCAACTTCGCCGAAACGGCAGGCGCACTGCGCGACCGTCTGGTGGCGGGTGCGGGCTTCGAGCGGCGCGAGGTGACCGAGTTCGTCACCGCCGCTAAGGCCGATCAGGCGCGGCTGGACCTGGAGGGGCACGCCGGGCGCGTCGTGGTTCGGCCGGTGGCGATCAGGCTGACCGAGAAGCCGAACCTCAAGAGCGTACCGAAACCGGTGCGCGATAAGGTGAGTTGGGATGGCAAGCTCAACACGCTGACCATCAGCACGCCGCTGACCGAGGACGAGGCGGAAGTACTCAAAGCCTCTGTCAGCTCGGAAACCGCCGCCACCGCGATTGTCGAAGCCGCCGAAATCAGCCGCACCACGGCCATCGAGTTCTTCCAGACACCCGCCGAACTGGGCGAGCGTTTTCGCGTGCCGCAGCTTGCCTTGCGCGTGCAGGGCGAGTTGCAACTGTTCGACGATCCGGAAGTGTTGGAGTACCCGTGGGACTTGTCGATCTACGACGCCGCGCCGAACGGCGACGACCTCACGGCGCTGGGTGCGGGCTTGAAGGTATCGGAGGGCGGCGAGATCGATATCGATGGCGACAGCGGCAAGGTCGTCTCGCGCTTCCTGCCCGATCTGCAGCGCGACCTGGGGCTGGTCTATCAGCCCGAGCACTGGGACGAGGTACGGCTTGCGACGTGGCTGTGCCGGAACCTGCCCGAACCTTCACTCACACACGCCAGCAAACAGGCCTTCGTGGCGCGGTGGCTGACCGAACTGTTGCGCCGGGAGGGTTTCACGCTGGCACGTGCCAATCTGCAGAAGTTCCTGCTTCGCAATCTGCTGGAAGCGCGCATTCGTGATCTACGCAGACAGGCGGTCGGCAAGGCGTTCCAGCAGGCGCTGTTCGGCGACGATGCCGCGTCGCGCGTTGCAGTGACCGATCAGTACGCATTCGAGTTCCATGCCCAGGCCTACGCGCCCAGCCGCGACTACGACGGCCGATTCGGCCATTTCGATTTCCGCAAGCACTTCTACGGGCGCATCGGCGACTTCGACAGCAAGGAGGAGTTCGAGTGCGCGTGCTGGCTGGACATTCAGGCGCAGCAGGGGCGCATCCAGTTCTGGGTGCGTAATCTTGTCCGGCGCGAAGGCTGTTCGTTCTTCCTGCAGAAGGCCGATGGTCGCTTCTACTCTGACTTCCTATGCCAGTTGCCCGGCAGAGCGGACCAACCCGGCCCGATCCTGGCCGTCGAATACAAGGGCGCGGATCGCTGGGGCAGCGCGGAGGATGACCGGCTGATCGGTGGCCTGTGGGCGAACCTGTCTGAGGGGCGCTGCCGGTTCGTGATGATCAAGGACAAGCGGTGGGAGTGGATCGAGGAGAAGCTGCGATGAGCAATCTCCGTGTCGCCAACGCTGCCCAGCATTTCGTGACGCTGGCGCGGCCTTCTTCCAAAGGCGACTGAATGCAGCTCGTCCGCCACGGCCCCGATATCCCCGAGCGCCTGTTGCAGGCGCACGAGGACGGGCGCGTGGTGTTTTTCTGCGGCGCGGGCATTTCGTACCCCGCGCGGCTGCCGGGATTTTCCGGCTTGATGGGCGGCAAATGATTGTGGCCGGCGGCCCCAGTGAATCGCCCTGGCCCAAGAACGTGGGCCTGCTGTTTTTCAACGAAACGCCGGAGCGCTTCCTCCCCAGCGTGCAGATCGACGTGGTCTGGTTCCCCGAAGGCGCGGGTGGTGATCGTTTTGACGAGAAGATCTTCAAGGGGCCGCTGGCGCGGATGACGCGCGAGGTGCTGGGCTACATCCAGCGCAACTTTCTGCGCGAGACGGTTGTCAAGCACCCCGACCGGGCCGAGGCCACTCGGGTTTGGAATTTCCCGTTCGCCGCCATCGAAGAGGCCGTGGTCAACGCGGTCTATCACCGGTCCTACGAGGAGCGAGAGCCCATCGAGGTGCGCATCAGCAACGATGAACTGACCGTTCTCAGCTTCCCCGGCCCGGACAGGTCGATCCGCATGGAAGACCTGAAGGCAGGCCGTGCGGTCAGCCCGCGCTACCGCAACCGGCGCATCGGCGAGTTCCTGAAGGAGTTGGACATGACCGAGGGGGCGCTCCACCGGCATTCCGAAAATCCTGAAGGAAATGGCGGCCAATGGCTCGCTCGCGCCGCTGTTCGAGACGGATGATGATCGGCTTTCGTTCGTGATCCGGCTGCCGCGGCATCCGCTGGCGCTGACGACCGACCAAGTTGCCGACCAAGTTGAGGTGCTGCTGGTCCGGCTCAAAGGCGAAATGACCCGGCAGGCCCTGCAGGATGCCTTGGGATTGAAGCACCCGCCGCACTTCCGGAAGACCTATCTGGCCCCAGCACTGGAAATGGGCGTGATCGAGATGACCCAACCCGACAAACCCAATAGCCGCAGCCAGCGATACCGGCTGAGGGATGCAGGACGGCGCTGGCTGGCGCTGCGGCCCGATGGTTCTTCAAGCTAAACCCACGCTCTCTTGCGCCGTGGAACGCCATGACTTGGAACGTGGCGGCTCCCACCTGACCCTTGCGCCAAACCCACCAAGGGGTTCGACATGCAGGGCGCAAAGCGTAACTTCCTGTCATGCCGAAGCTTTTCAGGCCGAGCCCATGACCTGGAAAACTTGACAGCGGACATTTTCATGGCCGCCCGGCCCGGTGCGCCGAACAGGTATCATCCCTGTTCCGCGCACTTCACAGGATGTGAACGAAACGCGGAAACCTCCTCCCCCCAGGACCCCTTGCACGCATGCGCATCCTGCTTGCCCGCCACGGCGAAACGCTGTGGAACGCCGAAGGCCGCTACCAGGGCCAGATCGATATTCCGCTTTCGCCGATCGGCGAAGCCCAGGCCCAGGCGCTTGGCGCCCGCTTGGCCTCGGTGGACATCACCCGTGCCGTTGCCTCGCCGCTGTCGCGCGCGCAGCGCACCGCGCAGCTGGCGCTTGGCGCCGCCCGCGCCGACATGCTGCTGACCGAGCCGGAGCTGCAGGAAATCGCCCACGGCGAATGGGAAGGCCTGCTGGCCAGCGAAATCAACGAAAAGGATCCGTCGCGCCTGCAGGCCTGGCGCGAGGAACCGGATACCGTGCTGATGCCCGGCGGCGAATCGCTGCGCCTGGTGCTGGAACGCAGCTGGCGTGGCCTGGCCCGTGCCACCGAAGGCCTCGGCGAGCACGACACCCTGCTGGTGGTCGCGCATGACGCGGTCAACCGCGTGATTCTGTGCAAGGTGCTGGGCCTGCCGATCTCCCGCCTGTGGACCTTCCGCCAGGCACCGACCACGCTCAACCTGCTCGAGGGCGCCGACCTGGACAGCCTGGAAGTGGTGCGCCTGAACGACTGCGCCCACCACACGCCGTTCTTCGGCGAAGCCAAGCACCGCGCACTCTAACCCGCCACACCGAACCACCTGTACCTGCTGGAAGCACTGCCGTGACGAACACCCCGACCACCCTGGCCGATTGGCTGGATTACATTGAACGCCAGCACCCGGCGACCATCGACATGGGCCTGGAGCGCGTGCGCACCGTGGCCACGGCGATGGGTCTTGGCGCGCCGGCCGGGCGCACCATCGTGGTCGGTGGCACCAACGGCAAGGGCTCCACCGTGGCCTTCATCGAGGCCATCGGCCGTGCTGCTGGTTGGAAGGTCGGTGCCTACACGTCACCGCATCTGCTGCGCTACAACGAGCGTGTGCGCATCGACGGGCAGGATGTGGACGATGCAGCGCTGGTCGCTGCGTTCAACGCCATCGAGGCCGCGCGGGGCGAGACCACGCTGACCTATTTCGAATACGGCACGCTGGCCGCGCTGCAGTTGTTCACCGACGCCGGGCTGGATCTGGCGGTACTGGAAGTGGGTCTGGGTGGCCGCCTTGATGCGGTCAACATCGTCGATGCCGACGTGGCGGTGATCACCACCGTGGACATCGACCATGCCGAGTGGCTGGGCGAGGACCGCGAAGCGATCGGCACCGAGAAGGCCGGCATCATCCGTGGCTGGAAGCCGGTGATCCTGGGCGAGACCGATCCGCCGTCCAGCGTGCTCGCACGTGCCTATCTGGTGGGTGCCAACGCGATCCGCGGCGGCAGCGATTATTTCTACGAACCGATCGATGCACAGCGCTGGCGCTGGCGTGATGTCGGCCTGCGCATGGAGCTGCCGACCCCGGCGCTGGCCGGCCCGATCCAGCTGGCCAATGCCGGTGCCGCCATCGCCGCCCTGCGCGCGCTGGACAAGCCGGTGCCGCGTGCGGCGTGGGCCGCCGGGATCGCGGCGGCGCGTATTTCCGGCCGCATGCAGGCATTCGAGCGGGATGGCGTGCAGATCCGTGTGGACGTGGGCCACAACCCACAGGCAGCGGGCCAGCTGGCGCGTGCGCTGAAGGCCGAGGTCTCGGCCGGGCGCACCCTGGCGGTGTACGCCGCGCTGCAGGACAAGGACGCGGTGGGCGTGGTGCAGGCGCTGCAGGATGTGGTGGGCGAGTGGACTCTGGCCGGGCTGGATGGCCCGCGTGGGCAGAGCGCCACCCAGCTGCAGGAGCGCCTGGCTGGCACGGCTGCGGCCAAGGCGCCGCTGGCCGACAGCGTCGAACAGGCACTGGCGCAGGTGCTGGCCCAGGCCGAGCGCGGCGACCGCGTGCTGGTGTTCGGCTCCTTCCATACCGCCGCGGCTGCCCTGCAGATGCTGCAGGGCGATGCCTGATCCGCGTTCAGCCAACGCCGACGCCGTCCGGTCCGGCACCCGTATAATCGACGGCAACCTCCGGACAGTTGCCTGCCTCACGTGGATACGCCTCTGAAACAGCGTCTGATTGGTGCCATCGTGCTGGTGGCGCTGGCCGTGATTTTCCTGCCGATGCTGGTCAAGGGACCGGCACCGGACAGCGGTGTGGCCAATGTGCCGATCGCCGCGCCGGATGCACCGGCCGATGGCCAGTTCGAAACCCGTGAGCTGCCCCTGGTCGCCCCGGCCGGTGGCGCCACCGGCCTGCAGACCGGACAGGCCAAGCCGCTGCAGGATGCCGCCACGCCGGCCACGCCGCCGACCGTGGACACGTCGCCGACGGTTGCCGCCGGCAACTATGCGGTCACCTTCGGTGCCTACGGCAGCAAGGCCGATGCCGATGCCGTGATCGCCTACCTGAAGCGCTCGCAGCTGCCGGGCTTCACTGAAACCGCCACCATCGGCGGCCGTCAGGCATGGCGTGTGCGGGTCGGGCCGTATGCCGACCGCGCCCAGGCCGAGGCGGCCCGCCTGCAGGCGGTGAAGATCCGCGCGGATGTGAAGGCCGAAGTGATCACTCTGGACGCGGCGGCCGGCAGCAGTGCCCCGGTCGCGGCCACTCCGGCATCGGCTACGCCGAGCGCCAGCACTCCGTCCGCAGCCACTGCGCCGTCGGCCAGCAGCAACCCGGTCCGCAGCGAAAGCCTGCCGCCGAGTACGCCGACCGCAGCGACCACCCCGGCCGCCAGGCCGGAACCGCCGAAGCCGGCGCCGAAGCCCGAGCCGAAGCCGGAGGCCACCGCCAGCAAGCCGGCGACGGCGCCGACCACGCCGGCGGCACCGGCTGCCAGCGGCGTCGGCTTTGCCGTGCAGCTGGGCGCGTTCGGTCAGGCCAACGATGCCAATGCCCTGCGCGACAAGGTCCGCGCCGCCGGTTTCAGCGCGTTCGTTGAACAGGTGCGCACGGACAAGGGCACCCTGCATCGCGTCCGCGTCGGGCCGGTGGCCAACCGCGCCGATGCCGAGCAGCTGAAGGCGCAGGTCGCCGCCAAGGTCGGCGTGGCCGGCATGGTGCGACCGCACCCATGACCCACGCGCAGCCCCGTTGCCAGCGCCGCCGAAGGAGCGGGGCGCCATGATCGACGTGGTGCTGCTGATCGTGATCGCCGCCTCCACCCTGCTGGGGATGCTGCGCGGCTTTGTGGGAATCGTCATCGGCACCCTGTCGTGGCTGCTGGCCGCGTGGGCGGCCTTCGCCTTCGGCAATGATGCCGCCCATTGGTGGGCCGCCCCGGCGGCCCCCGGTGGCGAACACTTCGTCGGTGGCTACCTGGGGGTCGGCATCGGCGTGATGATCGTGGTCGCGGTGATCGGCATGGTCATCAAGGCCCTGGTCCACCGCAGCATGCTGACCAGCCTGGACCGCCTGCTGGGTGGGGTGCTGGGCGCGGTGCGGGGCGGCCTGATCGCCGCGATCCTGCTGCTGCTGGGCAGTTTCACCCCGCTGACCGCCGAGCCTTCCTGGCAGCGTTCGGCGGTGCGCCCACTGCTGAACCCCACCGTTGCCTGGATGAACAGCAAGCTGCCGCACTGGGAGGTTCCCGGCGCCGATCTGCTGCCCAAGGGCTTGCCCACCGACGCCCTGTCCCCATCTGCATTGATGGAGTTGGGGAAGAACGCAGGCGCCGGGTTGGGAAAGCCGGGCGCGGCAGGCGATAATGGCATCCTCAACCAGGTAGTGGCAGGCAGCGGATGGCTGCGGCCTGCGAAAGCGGAACAGGGCGATTCCTACGATCCGGCCGAAGTGCGTCCGGACGCCCCAGCACTGCCGGACAGTATCGAGCCGGGCGATCCGGCCAATGTCGACCGCGCGCGCGGCGACCACCGCGGCCAGGTACGGCCACCTTCCTTGTAATTGGGCAAAGCCCAGCGGAGACCTCGCACCATGTGTGGCATCGTCGGAATCGTCGGCAACCAGAACGTCGCCGGGCAGTTGTATGACGGCTTGACCGTCCTCCAGCATCGCGGCCAGGACGCAGCAGGCATCGCCACCGTCAATGGCAGCCGCCTGCGGGTGCAGAAGGCCACCGGCCTGGTTCGCGATGTGTTCGATGCCCGCACCATGTCCACCCTGGAAGGCAGCGTCGGCATCGCTCATGTGCGCTACCCGACCGCCGGTTCGGAAGGCATGGACGAGGCACAGCCGTTCTACGTCAACTCGCCGTACGGCATCGCGCTGGCCCACAACGGCAACCTGATCAACACCGAGGCGCTGCGCCAGCAGGTGTTCGAACAGGACCGGCGCAACGTCAACACCGATTCGGACAGCGAAGTGCTGTTGAACGTGTTCGCCTACGAACTGGAGCAGCAGCGCCAGCTCAGCCCGGAAGCGGCCATCCGTGCCGTGGCTGGCGTGCACCGCCGCTGCAAAGGGGGCTATGCGGTGGTCAGCGTGGTGCTGGGCCTGGGCCTGGTCGCCTTCCGTGACCCGCATGGTATCCGCCCGCTGGTGCTGGGCAAGCGCAGCCACGCCGAGGGTGATGAGTACATCGTGGCGTCCGAATCGGCCGCGCTGGACGTGCTGGGCTTCCAGCGCGTGCGTGACGTGCAGCCGGGTGAAGCGCTGGTGATCACCGCGCGTGGCGAGCTGTTCTCGGAGATCTGCGCCGAGCCGGCCGAGCACACCCCGTGCATCTTCGAGTACGTGTACTTCGCACGCCCGGATTCGATGATCGACAACGTGTCGGTGCACAAGGCGCGCATGCGCATGGGCATCAAGCTGGGCGAGAAGATCCTGCGCCTGCGCCCGGACCACGACATCGACACCATCATCCCGATCCCGGACACCTCGCGCGACGCCGCGCTGGAGATCTCCAACGTACTCGGGGTGAAGTACCGCGAAGGCTTCATCAAGAACCGCTACATCGGCCGCACCTTCATCATGCCGGGGCAGGGCGAGCGCGTGAAGTCGGTGCGCCGCAAGCTCAATCCGATCCACCTGGAATTCCGCAACCGCGTAGTGCTGCTGGTGGACGACTCGATCGTGCGTGGCACCACCAGCCAGCAGATCGTGCAGATGGCCCGTGATGCAGGCGCACGCAAGGTCTACCTGGCCAGTGCTGCGCCGCCGGTGCGCTACCCGAACATCTACGGCATCGACATGCCGGCCGCCGAAGAGCTGGTCGCGCACAACCGCAGCGTGGAAGAGATCGAAGCGCACCTGGGCTGCGACTGGCTGATCTACCAGGATCTGGAAGACATGGAAGCGGCGGTAAGCGAGGGTAATCCGGCGCTGCGCAACTTCGATTCGTCCTGCTTCAACGGCCACTACCCGACCGGTATCGAGCCGGGCTACTTCGAGCGCATCCAGCAGCTGCGTTCGGACGATGCCAAGCACAAGCGCCGCGCCTGAGGTCCAGGCGTGGTTGACGTGCCCGACGTTGGTGGTGACCTGCTGCGTGCGGCGCAGCAGTGCCTGGCCGAAGCCGACCCGCTGCGCAAGGTCGCGCTGACTCAGGCGTACGCCGCCGCGTTCCGTGCCGGTCGCCTGAGAGTGGCCGCCGATGCGCCGCCGCCGGAACCGATCCGCATGCCTGGCCGGCCCGCGCAACTGGTGCTGGTGCATCCGCGCGAGGTACCGCGGCGCGGACTGGGCGGCGTGGAAGGGCGGGCCGCCTTCATCCACGCCATCGCCCATATCGAACTCAACGCGATCGACCTGGCCTGGGATGCGGTGTACCGCTTCCGCGGCCTGCCGCCGGCGTTCGATGCCGACTGGGTCAGCTGTGCCGACGACGAATCGCGGCACTTCATGTTGCTGCGCGAACGCCTGCAGGTGCATGGCCACGACTATGCCGATTTCCCCGCGCACAACGGCCTGTGGGAAATGTGCGAAAAGACCGCGCATGACGGCTTGGCACGCATGGCGCTGGTGCCGCGCGTGCTGGAAGCGCGCGGCCTGGACGTCACCCCGGGGATGATCGAGAAGCTGCGCAATGTCGGCGATGGCGAGACCGCCGACGTACTGGAAGTGATCCTGCGCGAGGAAGTGGCGCATGTTGCCGCCGGTTCGCGCTGGTACCGCTGGTACTGCGACCGCGCCGATGTCGAACCGCGCGCACGTTTCAAGGAACTGCTGGTGGAGTACGCCGGCGGCTACCTGCACGGGCCGTTCAACATCGAAGCGCGCCTGCTGGCTGGTTTTGATGCGGATGAGCTCGCCAACCTGGTCGAGCAGGCCGGTTGAGAAGAAGGGGACGGAGGGGATCAAGTCGTTAATGCCACAAACGACTTGATCCCCTCCGTCTCCTTTTTCTTATGCATTCGGCAACACCACGCGCTTGCCGTCCACGGTCGGCCGGTTGATGTAGAACAGGCCTGGGCCCGGCCGGTACGGTAGTTCGCTGACGCCGGCATCGGCGGCGTAGGTCAGTGCGGTGTCGCCCAGGGCGTCGAAATTCCAGTGTGCCGACTGCATCAGGTAACGCCGCCGCAGCAGCGCCTCCTGTGTCTGCGTCAGCGGCTGTCCGGCCACCAGGCGGCGTGCGATCGGCTGCAGGGCGGATGGCAGCTCCCAGCCGGGAACTCCGGCCGCATTGGCGGTCCATTGCACGCCAGCATCGATGGCCTGCTGCTGCATCACCAGCAGTGCGATCAGTTGATAACGCCAGTCGATGCGCCGACGCAGCACCACCGCGGCCGTCACATACAGCACCGGTGACAGCAGCACGCTGCGGCTGCCGGCGCGACGCTGCTGCTGCCACTGGTGCCAGACATCCACCCAGATCTCTTTTTCCCCAACGCCCAGCTGCTGCCGCCAGCGTTCGGCATCGGCCTGTGTTTCAGCGTAGGCCGTGGTGGCCTGCAGCAACGCCAATGGTGGGACCTGGTAGTCGGCAACCGCTGGGCGGCGCAACTGTTGCCGGCGCGGTCGGCTGAGCAGCTTGGGGCCTTCCTCCAGCTGGTTGTAGCCACCACCGATGTTGGCATGCACACCGGGCAGGGCGATCTCGGCGAATGGCGGCGCCACGCTGGTCAGCGGATAGTGCTGGCGGTGTTCATCGCGTGCAGTGAGCTGCACGACGCGACCGGCGATGCCGCTGTGCAGGGCCAGCTGCGGGTGCTCATCGGCGCGGCCGCCATTGACTGCGACCACGGTGTCGAACAGTCCGATGAAGCGCAGCACCGGTGTGGCGGGGGCGAAGTTCGCAGTGCAGGACAGGCCGGCGCCCTGCAGCAGCTGGCGCCAGCGCACGCTGTCCCAGCCCTGCAGCTGGTTGGCGATATCACGTGCCGCGGCAGCGCCGCGCGAATAGCCGAACAGATCCAGCTGCACGCCACGCAACGGTCGCTGCCAGCGCGCGGACAGCTCGGCCAGTGCCGCCGGCAGCAGCACCTGCAGCGCGCGCTGCACTTTCGCACGAACGCCACTGGCACCGATACCGAAGGCCAGTCCGATCAGATCATCATCGGCATCATCGCGGGTGCCCACGCCCTCCACATAGATCGACAACGAAGGTGCGCCCATCGCATTGCGGCGGCTGTCCGGATACAGCTGCTGCAGGCGCGCGATGTTGGTCAGGCCGTTGTCGTAGCTGCTGGTCAGCCGGCTCTGGTAGGTCGAATCATCATCCGCGCGCAGCTGCGCCGGACGTGGCTGCGGAACCTGTGGGCGACCGCGTGCCAGGTTGTGTGCGTTGTTGCGGGTGCCATCGAAGAACAGGCCAATCCGCAGCATGCCGACATCTTCATCCGTGTCCTGCGATGGTGCCATGTGCATGTCCCGTCGTGACTGCGTCACGGTAGCGCGAAAGCGGTGTATTGGCGAAGTGTAGTGACGCTTTTGACCTTACTTAACGCAGATGCGGTCGATCACAGTTCCTGATTTTCATTCCCATCTTCTATTGAATTCACACGACCCGCGCAGGCCATATGGCCAGACCCGGCAAACCCGGGCGTGCTGCATCAACGCTGTTCACATCATTCAAGGAGCGACGCAATGTTGTCCAGATCGATTGGCAAAGCGGCAGGTGGCCTGGTGTTGGGTTTGTCGGTGGCAGCGGCCGCGCATGCGGCACCGTTGTTCGAGCCGGTGACGGTCATCAGCCGGGCATCGGCAAACAGTGAGCCCGCGCTGGGCAAGCTGCTGGCCACCCCGTCCACCGCGACGGTACAGGAAGTGCGTGTCGACGCTGCTGCCACCGCGCAGCCGCAACTGGAGTTCGAACTGCTTGGCCAGCGCGTGCAGGCGGTGCGCAGCAAGGTGGAAGCCCTGCCCGATGGCGGCAGCATCTGGTACGGCCAGTTGCGTTCGCCGTCCGATCGGCTGACTGCCGCCACTTCGAACGGTCAGGATGATCCAGGCAATTCAGTGATCCTGGTGCGTTCGGGCAACACCCTCACCGGCTCGATCCGCAAGGACGGCAAGCTTTACCGGCTGCGTCCGCTGGGCAACCGCCATGTACTGGTGGAAGTGGATGAATCGCGGATGCCGGCCGATCATCCGGCCGACTACAACCAGCTGCCGAAAATCCCGATGGGCAACAATGACCGCATCGGCATCGCGCAGGCCTCGTCCGGCACCCCGGCCACCATCCGCGTGCTGGTGGTGGCGACCAATGCAGCGGTAACGGCCTATGGCGGCAACATGCAGTCGCTGGTGCAGCTGGCGGTGGCCGAATCCAACCAGGGTTACGTCAACAGCAACGTTGGCATCACCCTGCAGCTGGCCGGCTATGAAACCACCAACTACACCGAGTCCGGCAACTTCACCACCGACCTGACCCGCTTCCGCAACACCAGCGACGGCTACATGGACAGCATCCACACCAGCCGCAACAACACCGCGGCCGATGTCGGCGTCCTGCTGATCAACAACACGAGCTACTGCGGGTTGGCCTCGGGCATCGGCTCGACGGCATCGACGGCCTTCGCGGCGGTGTACTGGGATTGCGCGACCGGCTACTACTCCTTCGCGCATGAGATCGGCCATCTGCAGAGTGCGCGGCACGATATCGCCAGTGATCCCAGCACGTCGCCCTATGCCTATGGGCACGGCTATCGCTACGAGCCGTCCTCCGGTTCGCGCTGGCGCACGATCATGGCCTATGACTGCTCGGCCGGTTGCCCGCGCCTGAACTACTGGTCCAACCCGAACATCAGCTACAACGGCATCCCGATGGGCAATGCCAGTACCGCCGACAACCAGCGCGTGCTGGTCAATACCAAGGCCACCATCGCGGCCTTCCGCTGAAGCCAGTCGCCGACCGGGGTCGGCGTCTACCCGGGTGCGTGCACCTGCCCTGGTAGATGCCGACCTTGGTTGGCACCCTGCGATCCATCATTCGCGCGCGAGCGTATCCAGCGACCAGCCGGCGGCATCCACGCGCAGTACCGATCCCTGTTCGTACCAGTCGCCCAGCACGATGCGGTTGCAGGTGCGGCCACCGGCCTGCAGCGTGTGCACCGCCGGGCGATGGGTGTGGCCGTGGATCATGGTGTCCACGCCATGGCGCACGAAGGTGGCGTCGACTTCGGCCGGAGCCACATCGGTCACGGTCTCGAACTGCGCACGATCGTCCTGCTTCATTTCCGACTGGCGGGCCTGGCTGGCGTCGCGTGCCTTCTGCGCGAAGGCGATGCGTGCGGCCAGCGGCTGTGACAGGAACTGCGCCTGGAATGCCGGGTCGCGCGTCTGTGCACGGAACTGCTGGTAGGGGATGTCGTCCGTGCACAGCAGGTCACCGTGCTGCAGCAGCACCGGGCGACCGTACAGCTCGATCACGCACGGGTCGGGCAGGATGCGCAGGCCGGCACGGCGCGCATAGTCTTCGCCGAGCAGGAAGTCGCGGTTGCCGCGGATGAAATACACCGGCACGCCGCTGTCGGAGAGCACCTTCAGCGCGTCGGCCACTGCATCGGCGGCGGGCGAGGGCGTGTCGTCGCCGATCCAGGCTTCGAACAGGTCGCCGAGGATGTACAGCGCATCGGCGCCGGGCGCCTGTTCGCGCAGGAAGCGCAGGAACAGGTCGGTGATCTCCGGACGGCTGGGGTCCAGGTGCAGGTCGGAAATGAACAGCGTGGTCATGCCTGCATTCTAGGCCATCAACGATGACGGTAGCGCCGGGCCATGCGCGGCCGGCGCGGCGGCCATCACACCGGCAGCGGCAACCAGGCCAGGCTGGCCGATGCCAGCAGGATGGCGATGCCGGTGGCGGCCAGTACATCGGACGGGTAGTGCAGGCCCAGCACCACCCGCGACAGCGCGACGCCGAAGGTGAACGGGACCAGCAGCGGTGCCAGCCACGGGTAGTAGGCCAACGCGACGATGGTGAACGACACCGCGTGCAGGGTGTGCCCGGAGGGGAAGCTGAACTCGTCCAGCGGCGCCACCCAGGCACGGATGCGCAGATCGGCCGCATACGGGCGGGGACGCCGGGTCCAGCGCTTGAGGCCCTTGTAGAGCAGCAGCGCGGCCAGCCCGGTGGCGGCCATGTGCACGGAGGCGCGCAGTCCGTCGAAGCCGTCGAGCAGCACCAGCGCGCCCATCAGCACGTACCAGAACACGCCATCGCCGAGACGGCTGATGACCGAGAACAGGCGACGCACGCGGCGACGCCGGCAGTAGTGGTTGGCCCGGCGGCAGAGCCGCGCCTCGCGGCCGGCCAGCAGCTCAAGCGGCGTGGTGCGCATGGCCGCTCCTCCGCGACTGGGCCAGCTCGGACAGCAGGGCATCGAACTCGGCAACCACCTGCTGTGGATGCAGGCGCTTCATCGCACGCGCGGCGCTGCTGCCGAATTCGCGGCGCCGTGCATCATCGGCGGCCAGCTGCACGGCTGCCTCGATGAACTGCTCATCGTTTTCCACGGCCGCGCCGTTCTCGCCATCACGCAGGTATTCGCGGGCCGCACCGTAGTCGAAAGCGACGGTGGCCAGGCCGCTGGCCATGCTTTCCAGGGTCACGTTGCCGAAGGTCTCGCTGCGGCTGGGGAACAGGAACAGGTCACCGCTGGCGAAATGCCGCGCCAGGGCCTCGCCGCGCTGGATGCCGCAGAAGATGAAATCCGGGTTTTCATGTGCCAGTTTTTCGCGGGCCGGACCATCACCTACCCAGACGAAGCGGGCTTTGGGCCGGATCTGCTGCAGGCGCCGGAAGGCTTTCACCGCCAGGCCAAGGTTCTTTTCCGCGGCGATGCGGCCGACGTAGATCGCGACCAGGCCATTGCCGTCCACGCCCCATTCCTCGCGCAGCCCCGGGTCGCGCCGGCCCGGATCGAACTGCTGGCTGTCGACCGCGCGTGCCAGCAGGCGCACGCGTTCGAAGCCCTGTTCACCGAGGAACTGCTGCAGTTCGCGGGTGGGTACCAGGGTTGCGTCGGCCTGGTTGTGGAACCGGCGCATCCAGCGCATCGCCGCGGCCTGCAGCCAGGCGACACCGTAGTCGGGCAGGTACTCGTCGAAGCGGGTGTGGAAACCACTGGCGACCGGAATGCCAAGGCGGCGCGCGGTGCGCAGCGCCGACCAGCCCAGCGGGCCTTCGGTGGCGATGTAGACCGCATCGGGACGCTGCTGCTGCCAGTGGCGGTTGAGCCGGATCGGTGCAGGCAGGCCGAAGCGCAGGCCGGGGTAGCGCGGCAATGCGGCACCCGGAACCAGCAGCGTGCCTGGCGCCGAGTCCAGCGCTTCGCTGGCCTGGCGTGGCCGGATCAGGTCGATGTCATGGCCGGAAGTGCGCAGTCCCTGCTCCAGGCCCTGCACGGTCAGGGCAACGCCGTTCACTTCCGGCGGGTAGGTCTCGGTGACGATGGCATAGCGCATGGCGGGCCTCCCGGTTTCCGGCATGCTCGGGCCTGGCGATGTAGCGGATATGACCGCTTTGCGACCACGGGATGACGGCGGTCCGGTTCCCGTGGAGCCACGGCCCCGAAGGGCCGTGGTGGTGGTGCAGGGAGCGCGGTGGATCAGAAGCGCTGCTGGTATTTCATGTAGATGAAACGACCGATGTCGAAGCCACCGTAGTAGGAGAAGTTGGCGCTCGGCTGGCTGTACATGACCGGCCCCTGGCGGCCGAATACATTGTTGGCACCGATCGAGACGGTCGCATCCCATGGCAGGTTGTAGCGTGCCTGCACGTCGTGGAAGGTGACCGATCCGCGGCGGTTGTAGTCACGGCTGCCACTGAACCACGGTGCGCGCTGCCCCGGGTGCGAGCACTCACCCGGGTACGTGGCCGCATCCAGGCAACGTTCCTTGACCGCGGAGAAATAGCGCAGGCCCCAACCTAGGCCGAGGTTGCCACGTTCCCAGCCCAATGATGCGTTGGAGCGCACACGGAAGCCGATGCCGCCGTTGGTGGCGATGCCATTGCTGGGGATGGGCGGGGCATCCGCCTCGTTGGTGGTCCGTTCTTCCGCGGCCACCACATAGGTGGTCTTCCAGTCGGCGCTCAGCGTGCCCCAGGACGTTTCGAACTTGTGACCGATCTCCAGGTCATAGCCTTCGGCCTGGCGGAAACCGCTGTTGCGGCTGCCATATCTGAGCGTGTTGACGATGCCCAGTTCCGGGTCGCGGGTGAAGCTGCCGCAGCGCTCGGCGATGCCCAGTTCGTAGCAGTCGCGGAGGATGTCATTGGGATGGTCGGCAACGATGGTGTTGTCGATGCGGATCTTCCACCAGTCCAGCGCGATGTTCAGTCCTTCGGCAAACGTCGGGCTCCAGACCAGGCCCAGCGTGCGGCTGGTCGAGGTTTCCGGCTTCAGGTCGGGATTGGAGCCGTTGGTGAAGGGCAGGGGCGTCTGCCCGCTGCTGCCGGTGATCGGCTCGTTGCCCTGGCCGAGCTGGCGGTAGCTGTCTGCGTTGGCGATGTCGGCGGCGCAGCGTGCACGTACCTCCGGGCTGCTGGCGGCCGCGCCATGGACGGTATCGCAGGGATCACGGAAGCCGGTGGTGAAGGTCTGCGAGCCGCCACCGTACAGATTCGAGATGGTCGGCGCACGGAAGCCCTGGGCCCAGGTGCCACGGACCAGCAACTGGTCGATCGGCTTCCAGGAGACGCCGAACTTGCTGTTGAGGGTTCCGCCGAAGGTGGTGTAGTCGGAGTAGCGCGTCGCCGTGTCGAGGGTCAGCTGGCGTGCACCGGGCAGGTCGTGCAGCAACGGCACGCTCAGCTCCAGATAGGCCTCGTCGACACGGTAACCACCGCCGGTGGGGCCCGCCGCCAGGTTGGTAGTGGCACCGGTCTGGGCCAGCGCGTCGGGAATGAAGCGACCCTCCTCGCGGCGGCTCTCCACGCCCAGGGCGAAGCCCAGTTCCCCGGCGGGCAGCGTGGCAAGGCCGCCACTGAGGCTGGCGAACAGGTTGCGGGTGGTGGCTCGGCCACGGGTGAGTTCCTCGGGGAACAGCCAGTCCTGCAGTTCGCCGTTGCCGGTCAGGCCGTACGGGTCATCCTGGCCATACGGCACCAGCGGATTCCAGGGCTTGCAGCCGGCAATCGGCGCGTCCGGTGTGCCGCATTCCACCTTGCCGGTGGCCGGGTTGTAGAACGAAGGACCGGTGGAATCGGCGACGCGCTGCTTGTGCAGGTTGCCGGTGGCTCGCTGCTCCAGCTCGCTGCGGTTGTACTGGTAGCCGGCTTCCCAATCGAACTCGCGACCGACGAACTGGAAGCTGCCTTCAAACGCTGCGACACCCTGCCAGGTGGTCAGTTCGCTGATGCTGACGCGCGGAATCTCCCAGCTGCGGCGGTTCCAGTGCACATCGCTTGGGCGTTCATAGCCGTGGTGGCTGCCGAACGGGTTGAACCAGCTGTCGGCGGACATCGGCGTGATGCCGGCTGCACCGGACTGGAACGGATAGCCGGCAACCTGGCGCGTGGTGGTGCGTCGGTTGTAGGCCAACTGGGTGTTGAAGCGGATCTGGTCGTTCAGATCCATGCGTGCGTCGACGAAGAGCGAATCGCGCTTGATCGGCGTCTGCACGTGCATCTGTTCGTTGCTGTTGCTGACGTCACCGGTGAACGGTGTGTTGTCACTGAGGTGGAAACTGTCCGGCCCGCCCGGCTGGCTGCCGCGATCGAGTGAATAGCTGCAGCCACGGGCGCTGCTGCAGCCCGGGCCCTTGAAGCCGACGATGCGCCCCCACTGGCCGACCGTGGTCCAGCCATCGTCCGGATGACGATCGGTATAGGTGTAGGCGCTGAAGCCGCGGTCCTTCGCCCACACGCCCTTCTCTTCGACATGCTCGGCGGCGACGCTGATCGAGGCGCGGTCATTCGACCAGCCGGCAACCACATCGTACTGGGTGCGGGCACCGTCGCCTTCGCTGAACTGCCCATGGTAGACGTTGGCAGTCACACCCTGGACGTTGCGCCGGGTGATGATGTTGACCACGCCGGCCATCGCGTCGGAACCGTAGATGGCCGAAGCGCCGTCCTTCAGTACTTCCATGCGCTCCACGGCAGCGGCGGGAATGCTGGAAATGTCCTGGTAACCCGAAGTGGTCATGCCCAGGCGCTTGCCGTTGACCAGCACCAGCGTGCGCTGCGCCCCCAGCCCGCGCATGTCCACGTAGCTGCCGCCGGAGGCTTCGCCGCTGCTGAGTGGGCTGGCGCGGCTGAGCGCGGGGCTGCCGGTCGCGGTCAGGTTCTGCAGGATGTCCGCGACGGAATTGAAGCCCTGCCGCTCAATGTCGGCGCGGCTGATGGTCAGCACCGGCTGTGCGGTTTCCAGGTCGACCTGGCGGATGCGCGAACCGGTGATCTCGATACGGTCCAGCGTGGTGGCTTCCGGTGCGTGCTGGGCGAATGCGGGGGCGGCCAGTGTGGTGGTGGCCGCCAACGCCAGTGCACGACGGATCGCCAACCCGAGTTCGGGAATACGGATGGTCATGGGTCTCTCTCTCAGTCTTCGAAGTCTTCGGAACACAGCCAAGCGGGGCTGCGTCAATTCCACCGCGGCGGTGGATGTTCGAACCTAGTGAAAGCGGGCGCGGAGACGTATGGGCAAGCGACGAAAGCACCGCAGACGGCCGTGACGCTTCTGCACAAAGCAGAAGCAAATCAACCGATTGCTCCAACCTGTGGCATTGCGGCGGACGCAGCGCAGAGGACCGTGCCCCTGATTGAACGCATCAGGGTCAATGTGGAAAGCGACAGTCTGCGCGGGGCAGAAAAAAACCACGGCCCCGAAGGGCCGTGGTCGTCGAGCTTCAACAGCGTGGATGGATCAGAAGCGCTGCTGGTACTTCATGTACATGAAACGACCGATGTCGTAGCCACCGTAGTAGGAGAACGACGAGTTCGGCTTGCTGTACATCACCGGAGCTTCCTTGCCGAACACATTGTTCGCGCCCACCGAAACGGTGGCATCCCACGGCAGGTTGTAGCGGAACTGCACGTCGTGGAAGGTCACCGCGCCGCGCTCGTTGTAAGCGGTCGGCGACTTCAGCCACGGAGCCAGGAAGGTCGGATCGGAGCATTCGTCCGGATACCGCGAGGCGTTGAGGCAGCGCTCCTTCACACCGGAGTAGTAGCGTGCCGTCCAGCTGACGCCGAAGTCACCCACATCCCAGCCCAGCACCAGGTTCGAGCGCACGCGGAAGGCAAGGCTGGTGGCGGTGCCGATGGTGTTGGCCACGCCGTTGATCGGCGTGATCGCATCACGGACATCATTGGTGGAGCGGTAGACGTTCTTGCTCACATAGGTGCTGGTCCAGCCTGCGCTCAGCTTGCCGTAGCTGGTGTCGACGCGGTAGCTGACATCCAGGTCGTAACCTTCGGTCTCGGCGAAGCCGGCGTTGCGGTTGCCGAACTTCAGGCCGGTGACGATGCCGTTGGACGGGTCGCGGGTGAAGCGGCTGCAGCGCGATTCGATGCCCTGCTCATAGCAGTCCTTCAGGATCTGGTTCGGGCTGTCACCGACGATGGTGTTGTCGATGCGGATCTTCCACCAGTCCAGCGCCACGTTGAGGTTGCTGACGAAGGTCGGGCTCCACACCAGGCCCAGCGTCTTGCTGGTCGAGGTTTCCGGAACCAGCAGTGGGTTGGAACCGGAAACGAACGGTGTCGGGGTCGCATCCTGTGCCGTGGTTACCGGCGTGTTGCCCTGCTTCAGCTGGCGGAAGTTGGCGGCATCGGCGATGTCACGTGCGCAGCGCGAGCGGACTTCAGCACTGCCCTTGGCCGAGCCGAACACGGTGTCGCACGGGTCGCTGAACTGCGCGAAGGTTTCCGAACCGCCACCGTACAGATCGTTGATGGTCGGTGCGCGGAAGCCCTCGGCCCAGGTACCACGGACCAGCAGCTGGTCGATCGGCTTCCACTTGAAGCCGAACTTGCTGTTGAGCGTGTTGCCGAAGGTGTTGTACTTGGAGTAGCGGGTGGCGGCACTGAAGCTCAGCTCACGCGCACCGGGCAGGTCGGCCAGCACCGGCACGCTGAGCTCCAGGTAGGCTTCCTTCACGTTGTAGCTGCCACCCGTCGGGCCTGCGGCCAGGTTGGTGGTAGCGCCGGTCTGGGCCAGGGCATCGGGGGTGTAGCGGCCATCTTCCTTGCGGCTTTCCACGCCGAAAGCGAAGCCGAGGTCGCCGGCCGGCAGGGTCATGATGCTGCCGGACAGGTTGGCGAACGCGTTCTTGGTGGTGGTCCGGCCGGTGGTGTGCTCCGCCGGGAACAGCCAGGCCATCAGTTCTTCATTGCCGGTCAGTCCGTTCGGATCGTTCTTGCCGTAGGGCACCAGCGGGTTCCACGGCGTGCAGCCGCTGATCACCGCGCCCGGACGGCCACACATCACCTTGCCGGTGGCCGGATCCAGGAACGACGGACCCACGGCGTCACGCACGCGCTTCTTGTGCAGGTTGCCGGTGGCGGTAGCGGTCAGCTCGTTGCGGTTGTACTGGTAGCCCACGTCCCAGTCGAAGTAGCGCTGGCCGATCTCGAAGCTGCCATCCAGCGACACTACCGCACGGTAGGTCTTCAGTTCGCTGGTGCTCACACGCGGGATTTCCCAGGTGCGGCGGTTCCAAGCCACGTCGGTTGGCTTGGCATAGCCGTGCTGGTTGCCGAACGGATTGAAGTAGCTGTCCTTGGACATCAGGCCGGTAGCGGTCGGGTCGCCCGAGATGGACACCGAGCTGGACTGCAGGGGGTAGCCTGCAATCTGGCGCTCGGCCGAACGCTTGTTGTAGCCGAATTCGGTGCGCAGATTGACCTGGTCGGTGATCTTGAAGCGACCGTCGAAGTACACCGAGTCACGCTTGAGCGGATACATGACGTGCATCTGCTCGTTGGCGTTGCTGACATCGCCGGTGAACGGGGTCGCGTCGGTCAGGTGGTAGTTGGCCGGGTTGGTCGGATCAGCGCCGCGGTTGAGCGAGTAGCCGCAACCCTGGCTGGTGTTGGTGCAGCCCGGGCCACCCTTCAGGCCGGTGACCTGGCCCCACTGGCTCAGCGTGGTCCAGTTGGAGGCATCGTTCGGGTGGCGGTCGCTCACGCCGTACTTGCTGAACCAGCGGTCCTTGGCCCAGACGCTCTTTTCTTCGGAGTGCTCCAGTGCCAGGGTCAGCGACACGCGGTCATTGCTCCAGCCGCCGACCACGTCGAAGCGGTCACGGGCGCCGTCGCCTTCGCTGTACTGGCCGTGGTAGACGTTGGCGGTCACGCCGTTGACGTTGGAACGGGTGATGATGTTGATCACGCCGGCCATCGCATCGGAACCGTAGATGGCCGAAGCGCCATCCTTCAGTACTTCAATGCGTTCCACCGCCGACACCGGCAGCGAGGACACGTCCTGCAGGCCCGAGGTGCTGATGCCCAGGCGCTTGCCGTTGACCAGCACCAGGGTGCGCTGCGCGCCCAGGTTGCGCATGTCGATGTAGGTGCCGCCGGTGTTTTCGCCCGAGCTCAGTGCGTTGGCGCGGCTGATCGCCGGGCTGCCCATCGCGGTGACGTTCTGCAGGATGTCGGCCACCGAGCTGAAGCCCTGGCGCTCGATGTCCAACCGGCTCAGTGCCAGGACCGGCTGTGCGGTCTCCACGTCCACCTGGCGGATGCGCGAGCCAGTGATCTCGATGCGATCCAGGGTGGTCGGCGCGGCAGTGCTGCCACTCTGGGCGAACGCAGGCAGCGCGGCCAGCGTCGCAGTGGTTGCCAGGGCGTAGCGGATGGCCTGCCCCAGGGGGGTGGTGCGTGAAGTCATGACGAGCTCTCTCTCTCTCAGGTCGTGCAGGGACGCCAAAAGGGGCGTCGAAGGAATCGGCCGCCGATAAGCGGACCGATGACCCGATAGTAGTCTCGTTGGTTAATGCCATGTAAAGAGGGCGTGTCGATTTGTACCAGGCTTCATCGTCAGATTTCACGAAAGCTCAACAAAAGCAGTCGCTTAGCTGTAGCCCTGAATGCGCTCCCCCGACATGATCTGCTGCATCGCAGCAGGTCAACGGGGGACGCATGCGCGAATCGTAACGGTGTGTGACCTTCTTCCCCTCGTGGGAAAGCGTGAGCCTCAGGCCACGAACGGCCGGAACTGGATGCCCAGCCCGGCGATGCCGTCGGTCTCGCCGATCAGATCGGCGCGCAGCAGCGGCCGGGCATCGATGAAGGCCTGCGGCACGATCAGCGACAGGCGGTTGTCGTCGGCGGTCAGTTCCAGCGCGGGCAGTGGATCGTCCTCATGGGCACGATTGAGCAGCACCGCCAGGCGCAGCAGGGCGGCCAGCCGGCGAGCGGTCAGCAACAGGCGCTCGGGCAGGGCGTCGAAGGCGGTCTTGGTTACGCTGCGGCGATGGCTGCGCACCAGCGCGGCCAGCATCTGCTGTTCCTGCCGCGAGAAGCCGGCGATATCCGAGTGTTCCAGTACGTAACTGCCATGCACGTGATAGCCGCTGTGCGCGATCATCAGGCCCAGCTCGTGCAGGCGTGCGGCCCAGCCGAGCATCCGCGCGTCGTCGGCATCGAGCCGCCAGCGTTCCTGCACCTGTTCCAGCAGTGACAGCGCGGTGTCCTGCACGCGATCGGCCTGCACGGTATCGATGCCGTAGCGCTGGCTGAGTGCGGACACCGATTCATCGCGCAGGTCGTTTTCGCCGGCGCGGCCGACGATGTCGTACAGGATGCCTTCGCGCATCGCCGCCTTGCTGACCAGCAGCTTCTGCAGGCCCAGTGCCTGGAAGGCGGCCTCCAGCACCAGGATGCCGCCGGCGATGATCGGGCGGCGGTCGCTGGACAGGCCCGGCAACTGGATGTCGTCGATCTTCTTGGCCTTCAGCAGTTCGTCGCGCAGCTGGGGCAGGGCCTCGGCGGTGATCGCGCCCTTGCTCAGCTTCATCGTGGCGCAGATCTCGCTGATCGCCTTGTGCGTGCCCGAAGAACCCAGTGCTTCCTGCCAGCCCAGCGCGCGGTACTTGCTGGCGAAGGGCTGGAACTCGCGGCCGATCTCGGCCAGCGCGTCCTTCCAGCGCTTCTTGCTCAGCTTGCCGCCGGGGAAGAAGCGCCGGGTGCTGGCGATGCAGCCGGCCTGCAGGCTTTCGCGCTCCAGGGTCTGCATGCCCATGCCGATGATGAACTCGGTGGAGCCGCCGCCGATGTCGATCACCAGCCGGCGCTGGCCGGGCTTGGGCGGTTGCGCGTGGGCCACGCCCAGGTAGATCAGGCGCGCTTCTTCGCGGCCGCTGACCACTTCGATGGCATGCCCAAGCGCGGTTTCGGCGGGAACCAGGAACGACTGCGGAGAGCGCAGCTGGCGCACGGTGTTGGTGGCCAGTGCGCGCACCCGGTGCGGCGGCACGTTGCGGATGCGCTGGCCGAAGCGGGCCAGGCATTCCAGCGCGCGCTGCCGCGCAGCGGAGGAGAGCCCACCTTTGCCATCCAGGCCATCGGCCATGCGCACGGTCTCGCGCAGGCGGTCGATCACCCGCAGCTGGCCGAGCGTGTAGCGCGCGATGACCATGTGGAAACTATTGGAGCCAAGGTCGATGGCGGCCAGCAGGTCGCCATCCTGCAATGCGGGCGGAGTCGTGGTGGTATGCGGCATGGACGAATGTTAGCCGAAGGGGCGGTGTGCTCGTCACCGCGCGGCCTTCACATTTTGGAAGAGGGGAGTGCGGCAGGGCTGCGCCCTGCACCCGCCGAATCAACGGCAACGGCTAAAGCAAAAGCAAAAGCGGGCTATCCGTAGGATGGCGGGGTGGGTCCGATGGCAGGGGACGCCGTTAACCCGTCCATGGGGGCTTGGTCGCCGCATCCATGCGGCTCACACCCCTGCCACCGGACCCACCCCGCCTTCGACAGAATTCCGCTGCTGTTGGTAGGTGTCGACCTTGGTCGACACTGATCCAATCCCGACCAGAATCGGTGCCTGCCGCTCCTGGTAGGTGTCGACCTTGGTCGACACACCGGCTCACAGCCCCTGCATCAATGCCATCTGCGCAGAATGCGGGGCTTCGTCGTGTGCCGGGGCACGCTTGTGGTAGATGCCGTCGGCATCCAGTTCCCAGGCGTTGAGGTTGTCGTCCAGGTAGTTCTGCAGGACTTCGCGGTACACGCGCTTGGCCAGCTCCGGGTCGAGGATCGGGAAGCACGTCTCGACACGGCGCAGCAGGTTGCGTTCCAGCCAGTCGGCGCTGGCGCAGTACATCTCCGGTGCGCCGTCGTTGCCGAACCAGTAGACGCGGCTGTGCTCCAGGAAGCGGCCGACGATCGAGCGCACGCGGATGTTGTCCGAGATGCCCGGTACGCCCGGGCGCAGGGTGCAGGCGCCGCGGATGATCAGGTCGATCTGCACGCCTGCCTGCGAGGCGGCGTACAGCGCGCGCACCACCTGCGGTTCGTTCAGTGCGTTCATCTTGGCGATGATCCGCGCCGGGCGGCCGGCGGCGGCGATGCGCGTTTCGCGCTCGATGCGGCCGAGGATGCCGGTGTGCAGGGTGAAGGGCGACTGCAGCAGGCGCTTGAGCTTCATCTTCGAGGCCAGCCCGGACAGCTGCTGGAACAGCAGGTGCACGTCGTTGCCGATGTCCGCATCGGCAGTGATCAGGCTGATGTCGGTGTACGCGCGGGCGGTGCCGCTGTGGTAGTTGCCGGTGCCCAGGTGCACGTAGCGGCGCAGTTTGCGGCCCTCGCGGCGCACGATCAGCAGCATCTTTGCGTGGGTCTTGTAGCCGACCACGCCGTACACCACCTGCACGCCGGCTTCCTGCAGGCGATCGGCCAGGCCCAGGTTGGCCTCTTCGTCGAAACGTGCGCGCAGTTCAACCACCACGGTCACGTCCTTGCCGTTGCGCGCGGCCTGGATCAGCGCGTCGACGATCAGCGAATCCTTGCCGGTGCGGTACAGGGTCTGCTTGATCGCCAGTACGTTGGGGTCGATCGCCGCCTGCCGGATCAGGTCCAGCACTGCGGTGAAGGCATCGAACGGGTGGTGCAGCAGCAGGTCCTGGCGCGCCGCCGTCTCGAAGATGCCGTCGCTGTCGCGCAGCGTGCGCGGGGTCATCGGCGGGTACTTCAGGTCCGGCTGCGCGATCAGGTCGTACAGCTGGATGATGCGGTTGAGGTTGACCGGGCCGTCGATGCGGTACACCGCGTTCTCGGTCAGGCCGAAATTCTGCAGCAGGGTGCGCACGATGTCGCGTGGCATGTCCTGCGCGATTTCCAGGCGCACCGCCGGCCGGTAGCCGCGGTCGACCAGTTCGTCGCGCAGTGCCAGCGCCAGGTTCTCCACTTCCTCCTCGTCCACCACCAGCTCGGAGTTGCGGGTAACGCGGAACTGGTAGGCCCCCTGCACTTCCATGCCGGGGAACAGCTCATCGACGAAGGTGGACAGCACCGACGACAGGAACACGAAGTTCTGCGATCCGCCGAGCTTCTCCGGCAGCTGGATGATGCGCGGCAGCGAGCGCGGCGCACGTACGATGGCCAGATGGCCGGCGCGGCCGAACGCGTCGGTGCCCTTCAGCACCACCACGATGTTCAGCGACTTGTTGAGGATCTTCGGGAACGGATGCACCGGGTCCAGGCCCAGCGGCGACAGCACCGGCATGATCTCGTTGCGGAAGTAGGCGCGCAGCCAGCGCTTCTGGCGGTCGGTCCAGGAATGGCGGCCGAGCACGCCGATGCCGGCCTCCATCAGCGCCGGGCGCAGCGTCTCGTTCCAGCAGCGGTACTGCTGGTCCACCAGTTCCGCGGCGCGGTCGTGGATGGCATTGAGGATGGCCTGCGGGCTCATCCCGTCCGGTGCCGGCGGCAGGCCGAATTCCTGCGCGTGGCGCACGGCGGCGGCGCGGATCTCGAAGAACTCGTCCAGGTTGGTGCAGGAGATGCACATGAAACGCAGCCGCTCCAGCAGCGGCACCTGCGGGTCCATCGCCTGGGCCAGCACGCGGAAATTGAAATCCAGCTGCGACAGTTCGCGGTTGATGTAGAGCGCCGGGTCACGCAGCGGATCGTTGTCCGGGCTCACGGGGAGGGGGAGGGATCCGAGGCTGCTCATGGCGTCATTCTTCGATGGAAGTCAGGGGGGCGGACTCGCGCGGGCGCACGTGGTCGGCATCGAAATGGCAGGAAAACACCGAGCCCTTGCCGACCTCGCTTTCAATCTCCAGCCGTGCGTGGTGCAGGCCGAGGATGTGCTTGACGATGGACAGGCCCAGGCCGGTACCGCCGCTTTCGCGGGAGCGGCTGCTGGAGACACGGTAGAAACGTTCGGTCAGGCGCGGCAGGTGGGTGGCCGGGATGCCGTAGCCGGAATCGCGCACTGCCAGCACGGCACCGTCGCCTTCGCGGCGGAACTCCACGGCGATACGGCCACCGGCCGGCGTATAGCGCACCGCGTTGGTGACCAGGTTGGAGAAGGCGCTGTGCAGTTCCTTGGTCGAGCCCTGCAGGTCAACGCCGGCAAGATCGTCGATGCTGATCTGGTGGCGGCCCTGGCTGTGCGCTTCGGCTTCGCGGCGCAGGGTGGCCAGCATCGGCTGCATGGCCACGGTCTCTTCCTCGCTGTGTTCCTGCGACTCGAGGCGCGACAGCGTCAGCAGGTCTTCCACCAGCTGGGCCATGCGCTGGCTCTGCTTGCGCATTTCTTCCAGCATCGGACCGGTTCCCGGGAAATCCTCCGGGTCCATCATGTCCAGATAGCCGTGGACCACGGTGAGCGGCGTGCGCAGCTCGTGTGAAACGTTGGCGACGAAGTCGCGGCGCACCTGCTCCAGGCGCAGCAGCTTGCTGACATCGCGGGCGATCAGCAGCCAGTAATCGGAGGAATAGGGAATCAGGCGCAGGTTCAGGCGGATCGCCGGGTCGACCGGCGAGGGCACGTCCAGGATCGGCTCGGCATTGCGGCCACCAGCGAGCCAATGCGCCAGCGGCATCGGTTGCAGGCGTTCGACCAGGGCCTCGCCGAGGTCGCCCGGATGATGCAGGCCGAGCAGGGCGGTGGCCGCTTCGTTGAACCACTGCACACGCTGGCTGTTGCGATCCAGCACCACCACGGCATCGGGCAGCGCGGCGGCGGCGGCGCGGTAGCTGCGCAGCATGTCCAGCAGGCGGCGCTTGCGCACGCGCATTTCCACCTGGTTGCGGTACAGCAGGCGGTCCAGCTCGTTCCAGACGCCGGTGCCTTCTTCGGCGGTGTCCCAGCGCTGGCGCGCGGTCAGCCGGCGCAGCACGCTGCGCAGGCGCCAGTAATGCCATGCCAGCGTGGCCAGTGCGCCCAGTGCGATGCACAACCACAGATGGCCCGTGAACCACCCCACCAATCCGGCGAACAGCAGTACCGCGGCAACGGTGGCCAGGGTCTTCAACCAGGCAGAGCGGATGTGGCGGGGCATTGCGATCTCGTCGTTGAGGTGCGGCGGTTCACTGGGGTGAACCGAGGGTTATAGCAGAGTTGCCGGCGCCGGCACCCGCAGGTGCGTGGCGCCGGCACGACGAGACTCAGGTAGCAGTGGAGAAGCGGTAGCCGGCGCCGCGCACGGTCTGCACCATGTTTTCGGCGTTGAACGGTTCCAGCGTCTTGCGCAGGCGGCGGATGTGCACGTCGATGGTGCGCTCCTCCACGTACACGCTGCCGCCCCAGACGTGGTCCAGCAGCTGGGCGCGGGTGTAGACGCGCTCGGGGTGGGTCATGAAGAAGTGCAGCAGGCGGTATTCGGTCGGGCCGATCGGCACCGGCTGGTCGTTGGCGAACACGCGATGGGCGGCGCCGTCGATGCGGATCGGGCCGACGGCCACGCTGCCGTCCTCGTCATCTTCGCGGGCGCGGCGCATCACCGCACGGATGCGGGCCAGCAGTTCGCGCGCCGAGAACGGCTTGACCACATAGTCGTCGACGCCAGCTTCAAGGCCACCGACGCGATCGTTCTCTTCGCCGCGGGCGGTCAGCATGATGATCGGCACTTCGCGGGTCAGGGTTTCCTTGCGCCAGCGACGGGCCAGGTCCAGGCCGCTGGTGCCGGGCAGCATCCAGTCCAGCAGGATCAGGTCGGGGACGCGATCGGCGATGGCGGTCTGGGCCTCACGGGCGTCGCCGGCGTGGACCGGTTCGTAATCGCCCTTGCGCAGGGCGAAGGCGACCATTTCACGGATCGCGGGCTCGTCATCGACGATCAGGATGCGTTTCTGCACGAGGACACCGTAGGGCTCGGTTACTGGAGTGGTGCCAGTAGACTACGGTTTGATGACATGTTTGTGACTGCCTGGCCGGAACCGGCCTGGATTGCCATCGGCCGGTCATGCAGCGCTCAGCGGCGGTCCAGATCCGGGTCCTGCACGCCCTGGCGGCGCAGCTCCAGCACGGTGGGGGTGATCGCCTCGATGCGCGCATCCACCCGTGCCCGGCCGACATAGTCCAGCGCCGGATTGCGCTTGAGCGCCTGCAGCTGCATCAGCGACTGTTCCGGCCGGCCGCTGAGGAAGGCCGCCTCGGCGTAGGCCTCGCTGGCACGCACGCTGTCGCCGGCCAGTTCGCTGGCGCGGGCGTACCGCTGCTGGAAGACCGGATCGTTACCGCTTTGCGACAGCAGGGGCCGCAGCATGGCCTGCGCGCGCTGGCCGGCCTCGCGGCTGCCCTGTTCGTTCAGGATCTCGGCATAGGTCAGCGCCACCGGACGGCTGTTGGGGTGCTGGCGCAGCAGCTGCTCGAAGCGGCTGTTGGCCTGGGCGGTCTGGCCCGCACGCGATTCGGCCTCGCCCAGCCCCAGTGCCAGCCACAGATTGTCCGGGCGGGTCTGCAGCAGGCCTGCCAGGGTCTGCCGGGCCTGGGCGGCGCCGGCGCGACCGCTGCGCATCACCGCCAGCGCCTGGCCATAGCGCTGGGCATCGTTGAGGCCGTCCTTCTGGCGCTTGGCCAGATCGGCGTACTCGCGTTCCAGCTCGGGGGTGGAGTCCGCGCTGAGCACGCGCAGGCGCTCGCGCGCCCAGTCGAAGTCGCCACTGGCGCCGCGGCTGAGCTGGCCCATCGGGATGCGCAGCACGCTGCTGGGCAGCAGCGGGTTGTTTCCGCGCAACAGGGGTTCGGCCAGGCTGGGATCGGTCGGGTCCACGCGCTCCCTGCGCTCGCCACTGGGGGTGGTGGTGGTCAGCAGCACCGTGTCCTTCTTCATCTGCTCGGCGCGGGCCTTGGCCTCGCTGATGCGGGTGATGTTGACCGGGTGGGTGCGCAGGAACTCGGGCACGCTGTAGCCGCCCTCGTTGCCGCGCATCGCCGATGCCATCCGCTCGAAGAAGCCGGCCATGGCATCCACGTCGTAGCCACTGCGCGACAGGGTGCGGATGCCGAGGCGGTCGGCCTCGGACTCGTTGGAGCGGGTGTAGTTGATCTGCCGCTGCTGCATCAGGCCCATGCCGGAACTGATCGCGGCCATCGTCGCGTTGCCGGAGGAGGTGCTGTTGCTGGCCTGCGCGGCCACCACCGCCGCCAGCATGCCGAGCAGGATCGGGATCTGGTCGCGCTGGGCGCGCTCGACTCCGCGCAGCACGTGCTGCTGGGTGACGTGGGCGATTTCGTGCGACAGCACCGCGGCCACCTCGTCCTCGCGCTCGGCGGTCAGCACCAGGCCGGCATTGACCCCGATGTAGCCGCCCAGCGTGGCGAAGGCGTTGATCTGGCGGTCCTTCATCACGAAGAACGTGTACGGCTGGCGCGGCTGGTCGCTGTTGGAGCCGAGGCGGGTGCCCATGGTCTGCAGCCAGTCGTTGACCAGCGGGTCGTCCAGCAGGTAGCCGTAGTTGCGCAGCTCGCGCAGCATCATCGCGCCGTACTCGGCCTGGCGGGCCGGGGTCAGCAGCTCGCCGGCCGACGAGCCGATGTCGGGCAGCTTCTCCTGGGCCTGGGCCAGCGGCGTGGCCAGGGCCAGGGTGACGGCGGTAGTCAGCAGCAGGGCTCGCAAGCAGGAGGTCCTCGGGCGGGGCGCGCCAAGCGTGGCAGGGCAGGGGGCAACCATTCGTTAATCCACAGTGTTGCGGCCGTGGCGTGGAATTTCCAGCGCACCGGTACCATATGTAGACCGTCGATCCATCGTGGAGTTTCCCGTGACAGCCCAGACCGCCGGCGGTGCCCCCGCCATCACCATCTATTCCACCGCCGTCTGCCCGTACTGCGTGGCCGCCAAGAACTTCCTGAAGAGCAAGGGCCAGCAATGGACCGAGGTCCGCATCGACCTGGACCCGGTCGAGCGCGAGAAGATGATGGCCAAGACCCGCCGTACCAGCGTGCCGCAGATCTTCGTCGGCGACGTCCATGTGGGCGGCTACGACGACATGATGGCCCTGCACCGTGAAGGCAAGCTCGAGCCGCTGCTGGCCGGGCAGGGCCAGGCATGAGCGCGGCCGACGACGGCAGCAAGGACCGCATCGCCGAGTTCACCGAGTTCCGCAAGCGCATGAACGAGCGCATCCTGGGCGAGCCGAACCAGGTGGTGCGGCGCTTCTTCGCGCTGGACACGCAGACCTACCAGGCCGGTGCGCTGGACGTGAAGACCAAGGAACTGCTGGGCCTGGTGGCCTCGATGGTGCTGCGCTGCGACGACTGCATCAGCTACCACGTGGCCCAGTGCAAGGACGCCGGGGTGACCCGTGAAGAATTCTTCGAGACCTTCTCGGTCGGCCTGGTGGTGGGCGGCTCGATCGTGATCCCGCACCTGCGCCGCGCGGTCGACTTCCTCGACCAGCTGGAAGGCGGCGCCGCCGCCCCGGCAGCGCACGAGCACTGAGGTAGCGCCGGGCCATGCCCGGCGGAGACCTGAACGAAAAGCCGCCGGGCATGGCCCGGCGCTACCGGATCACGGCCGCGCGCCGGGGCATTTCCCGCGATCCAACCGCCCAAGAGCCCCTTCTTGTTGAAGGGGCGCGCCGACAGGCGGGGGTAGAGGAGGAATGCGCGGGCAATTCTGCCTGAGCCGGGCACTGGGACCATGGTCTATTTGGGACCTCGGCCCCGGCTCAGGCATAATTGCCGGTGAAACTTCCTTTGCGCCGGCGTTTCCGGGCACGTCCGGACGGCGTTTTTCCCCCTGTTCGGAACATCGATCAATGACGCAGAAAATTACGGTCATCCGCGGCGACGGCATTGGCCCGGAAATCATGGACGCCACCCTGTTCGTGCTCGACCAGCTCAAGACTGGCCTGGAGTACGAAGACGCCGACGCCGGCCTGGTGGCCCTGGAAAAGCACGGCGACCTGATGCCGGCGGTGACCCTGGAATCGATCGCGCGCAACAAGGTCGCGCTGAAGAGCCCGCTGACCACCCCGGTCGGTGGTGGTTTCACCTCGATCAACGTCAGCCTGCGCCGTCACTTCGACCTGTACGCCAACGTGCGTCCGGCCCACACCTTCCCGAACACCAAGTCGCGTTTCGACAACGTCGACCTGATCACCGTTCGTGAGAACACCGAAGGTGCGTACCTGGCCGAAGGCCAGGAAGTGTCGGCCGACGGCGAGACCGCCTTCTCCGGCACCCGCATCACCCGCAAGGGCTCCGAGCGCATCGTGCGCTATGCCTTCGAGCTGGCCAAGAGCACCGGCCGCAAGAAGGTCACCGCCGTGCACAAGGCCAACATCATCAAGTCGACCTCGGGCCTGTTCCTGAATGTCGCCCGTGAAGTGGCCGCGCAGTACCCGGACATCGAATTCCAGGAAATGATCGTCGACAACTGCTGCATGCAGCTGGTGATGCGTCCGGAACAGTTCGACGTGATCGTCACCACCAACCTGTTCGGCGACATCATCTCCGACCTGTGCGCCGGCCTCGTCGGCGGCCTGGGCCTGGCCCCGGGTGCCAACATCGGCAAGGACGCGGCGATCTTCGAAGCCGTGCACGGCACCGCGCCGGACATCGCTGGCCAGGGCAAGGCCAATCCGTGTGCGCTGCTGCTGGCAGCCGCGCAGATGCTGGACCACGTCGGCCAGCCGGAAAACGCCGCGCGCCTGCGCAAGGCCATTGTGGCGACCATGGAAGCCAAGGACTCGCTGACCGGCGACCTGGGCGGCACCGGCACCACCATGAGCTTCGCCAAGGCCATTGCCAGCCGCCTGTAAGCGGCCGGTCGGCCTCGGTTGGATCCCAGCGGGGCGCCTTCGGGCGCCCCGTTGCGTTTTCCGGTAGATCCACGCCATGCGTGGATGACGGAATGATCGGTTGTGCGGTTTTCGCACAGATCATGTGCCCCCGCACGGCTGGTTCGTGCGCCAATCGCTCCGCATCCTGTGCCTCACACCCGCCGCACAGGAACCCTCCCATGAACCTCACCGCCTTCGGCCTGGCCAGCCTGATCGGCATGGCCGCCACCGCCCCGGTCGCTGCCGCCGAACCGTCCCATCCCACCATCCGCCACATGGCCGGCGCGCCGGTCGCGGCCTCGCTGGATGCAGCGAAGACCGCCGTGCTGGTGATCGACTTCCAGAACGAATACTTCGATGCCAGCGCCGCGCCCGGCTTTGCTGGTGGCCGCATGGTCATTCCCGATGGCGTGGCCGCACTGCGCCAGGCCAGGCGGGTGGTCGAGTTCGCCGATACTCACGGCATCCGCGTGATCCACGTGCAGCATGTGTTGCCGGCCGGTGCACCGCTGTTCGCGCAGGGCAGCGTCAATGCCGCCTTCCATCGCGACCTGCAGCCGCGCAAGGGTGAGACCGTGGTGCAGAAAGACAATGTCAGCGTGTTCGCTGGCAACTCGGCCGCGATGCTCGACACGGTGCTGAAGGATGCCGGCATCGACACCCTGATCGTCACCGGCCTGCAGACCCATGCCTGTGTGGCCGGTGCTGCGCGCGACGCGGCGGCGGCACCGCGCGGCTACCGGGTGATCGTATCGTCCGATGCCAGCGCCAGTCGCGACCTGGACCTGGCCGGTGGCCAGCGCATCGATCATCGCGCGCTGCATGACGCCTCGCTGGCGCAGATCGAAGACGCCTTCGGTGATGTCATGAGCACCGACGCGATCCTGGCGCTGCCGGTGCGCAAGGCCGGCGACGGCGCTTGATAAGCTGGTGGGGCCCGCATGCCGTGGGCCCCGTCACTTGGAGTCGCTCGCCGATGGATCACTTCGCCGCCCTGCGTGCGCTGCGCGCCATCGTCGACGCAGGCAGCTTCACTGCTGCTGCCGAGCGCCTGGGGACCACCCACTCGGCGATGTCACGGCAACTGCGGCAGCTGGAAGAGCATCTGCAGGTGCGATTGCTCGATCGCAACAGCCGCCGGCTGTCACTGACCGAAGCCGGTCGCGACTACTACCGCGAGGCGGCAGCGCTGCTGGATCGCCTGCAGGAAGCGGATGATCGCGTGCGTGCCGGGCAAGCGCAGCCCGGTGGCATCGTACGCATCAGCGTGCCGCAGGTCGTGGCCAGCCAGGAGTTGCCGCATTGGCTGCCGTCGTTCCTGCAGCGCTACCCGCAGGTCGCGCTTGACCTGTCGGCCGATGATCAACTGGTCGACGTGGTGGGGGGCGGTTTCGACCTGGCTCTTCGCATCGCGCGCTCGTTGCCGGACAGCCAGCTGGTCGCGCGCGAACTGGCCAGCTGCCCGCGCATCCTGGTCGCTGCACCGGCCTATCTGGCGCGTCATGGTCTGCCGCGACAGGCTGCAGATCTCGAACAACATACGCTGCTGGGATTCAGTCCCACGCCGTCAATGCCGCCCTGGCAGCTGCAGGGGCCGCGCGGTGCCAGCGTGAGCATCGAGGCCGGCCAGCGCCTGCGCGTGGATGCCACGCCCGCGCTGTATGCCGCGGCGTTGGCCGGAATGGGCATCAGCCTGTTCACCGCACTGACCGTACAGGAGGACCTGCGCGCCGGTCGTCTGATCCGCGTGTTGCCGGCCTGGCATGCCGGGCAGCGCCGCTACTTCGCGCTGTATCCGCATGCACGTGCGCTGGCGCCGAAAGTGCGTGCGCTGGTCGAGCACCTCGCGGCGCACTACGCTGCACAGGTGGGCGCGGCAGGATAGTCGCGCGGCTGCAACCGAGGTGGTGATGGAGTCGGTGTATCTGCTGGTCGCGCTGGGCGCGATCGTCGCCGGATTCGTGCAGGGCCTGTCCGGCTTCGCCTTTGGCATGGTGGCGATGTCGTTCTGGGCATGGGGACTGGAGCCGCGGCTGGCGGCGACGCTGTCGGTGTTTGGTGCGCTGGTCGGTCAGCTGGTGGCTGTGTTCACCGTGCGCCGTGGCTTCAACCTGCGCCTGTTGCTGCCCTTCGTCTTGGGCGGGCTGGCCGGCATTCCGCTGGGCGTGATGGTGCTGCCGCAGCTGGACATGGACTGGTTCAAGGCGCTGCTGGGCGGCTTCCTGGCGCTGTGGTGCCCGGTGATGCTGATGGCGCGCTCGTTGCCTCCGGTCCGCGTCGGCGGCCGTATCGGTGATGCGATCGCTGGCATGGCCGGTGGCGTGCTCAGTGGCATTGGCGGCTTTGCCGGGCCGGTGCCGACGTTGTGGAGCACCCTGCGAGGCTTCGGCAAGGACGAACAGCGCGCGGTCATCCAGAACTTCAACCTGGCGATGCTGGCGGTGACCATGGCCACCTATGTCGGCAGCGGCCTGGTCAGCCGGCAGATGCTGCCGTATTTCGCCATCGTGGCACCGGCCATGCTGGTGCCGACCCTGCTGGGTGCAAGGGTCTACATCGGCATCAGCGAGGCGCGCTTCCGGCAGCTCGTGCTGGGCCTGCTGACCGTGTCAGGCATCGCGTTGCTGGCATCGTCGCTTCCGGTGCTGCTGGCGCGCTGAGGGAGGAACGAAAAAGGGCGCCACGAAGGGCGCCCTTTGTCGTCTATTGCATGTTGCGGCTCAGCGCTGCTGGATTTTCGACAGCAGACGCAGGAATTCAACGTACAGCCAGACCAGGGTCACCATCAGGCCGAATGCGCCATACCACTCCATGTACTTCGGTGCACGCTGGGCGACACCGGTCTCGATGAAGTCGAAGTCCAGCACCAGATTCAGCGCGGCCACGACCACCACGAACAGGCTGAAGGCGATGCCCAGCCAGCTGGAGTCATGGATCACCGGCACGTTGATGTTGAAGAAGCCGAGCACGAACGATGCCAGGTAGAGCAGGGCGATGCCGCCAGTGGCCGCGACCACGCCCATCTTGAAGTTCTCGGTGGCCTTGATCAGGCCGCTGCGGTACGCGAACAGCAGCGCGAACAGAGTGCCGAAGGTCAGCAGCACGGCCTGGAACACGATGCCCGGGAACTTGGCGTTGAACACGGCCGAGATGGCGCCGAGGAACAGGCCTTCCACCAGCGCGTACATCGGCGCGGTGACCGGCGACCATTCCTTCTTGAAGACGGTGATCAGCGCCAGCACCAGGCCGCCGATGGCGCCGCCCATGGCATACAGCCTGGCACCAGGCAAAACCTGACCGTAGTCGCCGATGGTCTGGTTCCAGGCGAAAGCGGCCGTCAGCACGGTCAACAGCAGCAGGAAACCGGTCTTGTTGACGGTGCCGTTGAGGGTCATTGCCTGGTCGGGGCTGGTCACCACCGAGCCGCTGGCGAGGTCGAGGAAGGTGGACTCGGAAAGAGCCGGGTTGCCGCTGCGCATGCGCGTTCTCCGTGCGAATGAGGGTCTGGACGGCCATCCGGCCGATGGGCGTGAGCATAGCCGATGACTGCTTTCGGCGTTGTGGCAGGCGCCGGATCTGTACATCCTGCGTTGACAGTTCCCAATGCGCTTGGCGACAATGACCAACTCCCCGGGCATGGCCCGAGGGGATTGCAAGACCGGGGTATAGCGCAGTCTGGTAGCGCGCCTGCTTTGGGAGCAGGATGTCGGGGGTTCGAATCCCTCTACCCCGACCAATCCCACATCACGTCGGATTGGACACCGTTCCGGTTCGGGCGCCCGTAGCTCAACTGGATAGAGCACCGGCCTTCTAAGCCGGCGGTTACAGGTTCGATTCCTGTCGGGCGCGCCATTGGAATCAATGGTTTATGAACTCACGCCCGCGAACATCGGTTCCCATTCGATGGCTGGGCAATCCTGGGTGGCGAGCGTTCCACCTTCCTCTTTTCCGATGAAAGATGCCCTTTGCCTGGGGGTGCAGTCGCACGGCGTGATGCCAGGCGGGTTGCGGTGAACCTGCGTCTGGCGATGATCGGCTCACTCCGCAGGTGCTTGAGCAGCGCCGCCTGGGTTGGGGCAATGTGCCCGGCAACGAAAAAAAGCCAGCGCTATGCGCTGGCCTTTCCCAAGTCGCGATGGTCGCGATGGACGCACTCTGGTCGAGTGCGCCCTGGATGGATCACATCTGTTCCAGTTCGCCCACCCGGACCTTGCCGCCACCGCAGTTGCCGTGGCAGCCGCCGCTGATCGGGCCGCTGCCACCGCCGCCGCCACCACCACCGCCGCCACCACCACCGCCCCGGGAGTTGGGCGGGAGGACGGTCGAAATCACTTCGCCGGAGTCGAAACCTGCACCTCGCCACGTGTAGTTGACGCAGGAAATACCGTTGCAGACGGTCAGGACATCGCCGGTCTGGACTCGCGTCTGGGCTGTCCAGACAGTGGTCCGGCCGTCATTGAGCTTCTGGACCTCTTGGGAAAGCTGCTGGTTGGTCACCGGATCGGGATACGGGGTTGTCAGCGTGCATCCGGCGGTGCAGTTGATGACGCCAGGAAGCTTTTTCGCTTGAAGGCTCCCGGCTGCCATGAACAGCAGCACGCCTGCAATGGCGGGAATGGAGTTTCTACCAAGCGAAGGGATAATCCCAATCAGTCTAGCTTTCACAATAGGTCCTTATCGTGGGATGCAACAGTTCTTGAAGATTTCGTTCGATGAAATGCGGGCTTTCTCTTTCTCTTGGCTGCTCAGGTTTTTCTCATGGTTGGCAATGTCAGTGGTGGTGGCAAAACGTGGGTCCAGCCGGTTGAGGACGCGGGTGTACGCCAGGGCGGCAACGGGATCCGCAGGAACGATGCCGCCATACGTGTAGGCCATCGCCATGTCGCTGATGACATTGACGTTCCCTTGTGATTCCAGTTCGCGCAGATATCCGGTGGCGGTGTCCTTCCACGCCTCGAGCGCCGCGGGATCACGGATTGCGTCATCAAGCGAACCGATGACTTTCTCCGGCGATCGCGAGTAAGCGCGCATCGCTTCCTGCGAGCCCATGGCGGCGGCCTTCGAAAGCCAATCGGCGTGATAGATGTCCTGATCCAGAGCCAGCGACTCGCACTCTTTGAGGATTCGTTCCGATCGCTCCAGGAACCAGTTGCCGGACCCGACCGTGGTGGCTGAATCCGCCAGCTTGTCAGCGCGATCCGAGATGAAGGTCTGGCACTGCTCGATGGTTCGATAGATTTCGTAGGTTGCCGTGGCATCTCCGGATTCGGAGCGCAGCATCAGTTGCTTGACGTGGGCGAGCGCGTCACCGGGAGGCCGGAACTCATTGCCTCTTACGATCTCGTAGGCTTTGGGGCCCACCGCCTTGTACGAGCCCGGCGGGATCTTGTTGTCCCGCTCCAGCCTCTGCGCGGCCGCCGCACCTGACGCCGGAAGCTGCCTTCCCTGGTCGGGCCTTTCATCAAGGCTGCCACTGTTCCCGGATTCCTCTGCCGTGGCATCGGCAGCTGGCTGCTGCCGGTAGCCGTACATTGCAACGGCTGCCACTGCCAGCACCGCTGCCAGCGTGACGAATCCGATTAGCCGCTTGCTCATCTATTGATCTCACCTTCATTGCAGGAACCGGCATGGTTGCAAACGTGCGCCTCGCGTTCCATGTCCTGCAGCTAACGTTGTATGAATGGATCTCCCCCATTCCCGTTTGAGATTCATTCACGATTTGTTCACCAATCATTCACGCTGTCGGGAGTGCGTCCGACCATGGCGAGCTGTTTGCCTGCGCCTGACCTTCGGCGCAGGCGGCACGCACCTTCTGGCGCTCGGCATGAGATGCAGTTTGGAAAGGCGCGGGAGAGGTAGAGCAGGTGCTGGCCGAAGTGCATCGTCTGCGCAGTTGCCAACGGCGGCTTACCCTGTACTGCGGCGGTGTCACCTCGCTGGCGTTGACTGGCCTGCTGACGGGGGCGACGGACCAACGCAGTGCGTCGATCGACGTGATCGAAACGATGTTGCCGATGGACAGCGGCGGCCGATGTTCTCGGCCGAAGATGAGCGCTTGCACGCGCAGGTGTGCAAGCCATTGCCCGTCGTGTGTTTCCTGGCAGGACGCAGTCGCACAATGCGATGTTTCAGCTGCTCGACGGAGCGGGCCAGTCGCGCCAGCAGTTGCAGGTCACGCCGAAGGGGGAGGCCACGCTGTCATTCCTGGACGAGCACGGGGACGCCGTGCGTGTGATCTCGGCCGAGCAGCTCTGATCTCCTGTTCCGGCCCCTGCACATCAATGTGAAGAAGTGCTTGCAATTCCTTCGCGACTCCCGGAAAATGCCGGACTCGCTTCGGGGGACGGACTTCTGGTTCCGCCCGGTAGCAAAGCATCAAGTTCCAACGTCAGCCTCATCGGCGGTGGAGCGAAAGTTTCAGTGGTGGCTGTAGCTCAGTTGGTTAGAGTACCGGATTGTGATTCCGGTGGTCGGGGGTTCGAATCCCCTCAGCCACCCCACTGATTCAACCGCATCGGCGCAGCCGAAACGGTATTGCAATAAACAGAAAGCACGCTACAATGTGCGTCTGAGTTTCACGGGCCGTTAGCTCAGTTGGTAGAGCAGTTGACTCTTAATCAATAGGTCCAAGGTTCGAATCCTTGACGGCCCACCAAGACAGAAGCCACCTGGTACCCCAGGTGGCTTTTTTCTTATAGGTGTGACTCCCATCGTTTCGATGGGTCACGCGTTGCAGAACCCGCTCGGCGCGGATCTGCAGCAGCAGCGGGACCGCAGTGCTGGTTTCAACCACGTTGAAAAAAGTGCTTGCACCCACCGAGCGGATCGGGTCATAATTCGCGCCCCGATTTCGGGCTGTTAGCTCAGTTGGTAGAGCAGTTGACTCTTAATCAATAGGTCCAAGGTTCGAATCCTTGACAGCCCACCAGACGAAAGCCACTTGGTTCGCCAAGTGGCTTTTTTCTTGCCTGTTCGCTGGGTGGCGTCTGCAGATACCAGCGGTGCTGGCTGGAGTGGAGCCCCCTTGAGTCAAGGGGGCGCGGCGAAGCCGCGGGGATGTGGGGGCTGGTGAAGTGGGGCCCGCACTTTGCCATGCAAAGCGTGGGGCTGCGGCGCGAATGCGCAGCAGCTTCCCCTTGGTTCGCCAAGTGGCTTTTTTCTTGCCTGTTCGCCGGGTGGCGTTTCATCCGCGCATGGCGTGGATCTACTGAAGCGATGCTGAAATCAGGGGCATACGCGTCATCAGTGTTTTCAATGCTGTGCGCTGCTTCTCACCGCGCTGCGCCCTTCATCGCACCCAATGGATCTTCCGCGCCGAGAGCGCATGCATGTACGAAGGAAGATCCTGATGGCCGATATGAAACGACTGCGCCGGGGGCTGTGGGTTTCATTTGCGTTGCTGGTGTTGGTGGCCTGCGCGCCGGAACGTGATCCGGCGCAGACCGTGGAGCGCGATGCAGGTACAGGGGCGGTTCCGGCGCGCCCGGTCGGTGACGCCATGCAGATGCAGCCGGCGCAGCCGGTGGAGGGTGAGGCTGCGCCGGAGGCGATGGGGCTGCGTCGCACCGACAAGGGTGGCATGGACATCCGCAAGGTGGATGTGGCGGCCGGGCAGGGCGCTGACGCACCTGCGTCCCCTGCCGAGGCGAAGCACTGAGTCGCCGCCGTCCCGAATGGTCGCACGACCTTCGGGGCGGCCTTTGGCGCGGGCAATGAGCGCGTGGCTGTCATGTTCAGTTTTGTGCAGGCCTTCCGATTCCCGCCGTCGCCTGCGACAATGAATGCCTGAGCCGGCCACGCGAAAGTGGCGGAATTGGTAGACGCCCTGGATTTAGGTTCCAGTGCCGCAAGGCGTGGGGGTTCGAGTCCCCCCTTTCGCACCAGTGCCGGCCTGTCCCCGCCCTGATCGGGCCATCGACGCCCCCTTGACCGGCACGCGCTGGCAGTGCAGGCCGAATTGGGCGAAACTAAAGGGCTGCGGCAAGCAGGCGCGTCCCAGACGTCGTGTCCTTACAACCGTTTCATCCCAATCATCGAGCCGGGGGCGTGGGCCACCGGTGGCAGGAGTCAACATGCAAGCTTCGATCGAATCCACCGGCAACCTGGAACGCCGCCTGAGCTTCTCGCTGCCGGAAGAGCGTCTGCAGAGCCACATCGTCGGCCGCCTGGGCGAAATCGCCCGTACCACCCGCATCAAGGGTTTCCGTCCGGGCAAGGTGCCGGCCAAGGTGATCGAGCAGCGCTTCGGCGCGCAGGTCCGTGGTGAGGCGCTGGACGGCCTGCTGCGCGAAACCTTCGACGCAGCCGTGCGCGAGCACGACCTGCGCATCGTCGGCAGCCCGCGCATCGACAAGGGCGACGAGGGTGAGTTCTCCTTCGTGGCCACCGTGGAAGTGGTGCCGGACTTCGGCGACATCGACGTCAGCAAGCTGACCGTCGTGCGCCACAGCGCCGAGATCACCGATGCCGACATCGACCAGATGATCGAGAACCTGCAGAACCAGCGTCGCACCTGGGCCCCGGTCAGCCGTGGCGCGCAGGACGGTGACCTGGTCGCGGTGGAAACCTGGTCGCAGGCCGGCGAAGAGCGCCTGCCGGCCGAAGACACCGAGAAGGGTTCGATCGTGCTCGGCCAGGGCATGATGTTCGAGACCATCGAAAAGGGCCTGGTCGGCCTGGCCAAGGGTGAAGAGAAGACCCTGGACGTCGAGTTCCCGGCTGACTGGCGCGTGCCGGTGCTGGCCGGCAAGACCGTGCAGGTCACCGTCAAGGTTGCCGAAGTCTCCGAGCCGGTCGTGCCGGCGGTCGACGAAGCCTTCATCAAGAGCTTCGGCGTGAAGGGCGGCGACGTGGAGCAGTTCCGCAGCGATATCCGCGCCAACCTGGAGCGCGAGCTGAAGGGTGCCCTGATGAACCGCCTGCGCCGCGAGGTCGGCGAGCAGCTGATCGCCGCCTATTCCTCGGTGGAAATGCCGCCGCGCCTGGTCGAGAACGAAGCCCGCGCCATGCTGGCCCAGCAGGTCGAGCAGATCCGCCGCAACGGCCAGAACGTTGGCGAGATCCCGGCCGATGCCCACGAAGGCTTCAAGGAAGCGGCCGCCAAGCGCGTGCTGGTCGGCCTGCTGGTCGGTGAAGTGGCCCGCATCAACGACCTGCGCCTGGAAGCCAAGCGCCTGAACGAAACGATGCGTCTGATCGCTTCGACCTACGAAGAGCCGGAGCAGGTCATTGAGATGTACCGCAATGACCCCCAGCTGATGTCTGGCCTGCAGAACCGTGTGATGGAAGAGCAGGTAATCGACTGGATCGCCGAGCGTGCCCAGCACACCGAAGAGAAGCTGTCGTTCCAGGACGCGATCCGCCAGTAAGCCCGGGCGGATCACCGGATGCCCCGCGCCTTTGCCGGCGCGGGGTTGTTGCCCCCCAAGATAGGTACCTCACGTAATGGACAACCGAACCAAAGCCCTGAACCTGGTTCCGATGGTGGTCGAGCAGACCAGCCGCGGCGAGCGTGCCTACGACATCTATTCGCGCCTGTTGAAGGAGCGCCTGATCTTCCTCGTGGGCCCGATCGACGATCACATGGCCAACGTGGTGGTGGCGCAGTTGCTGTTCCTGGAATCGGAAAACCCGGAAAAGGACATCAACATCTACATCAACTCGCCGGGTGGCGTGGTCACCGCCGGCATGGCGATCTACGACACCATGCAGTACATCAAGCCGAATGTGAGCACCACCTGCATCGGCCAGGCTGCCTCGATGGGTGCCCTGCTGCTGGCCGCGGGCGAGGCCGGCAAGCGCTATGCGCTGCCGAACTCGCGCGTGATGATCCACCAGCCGCTGGGCGGCTATCAGGGCCAAGCCACCGACATCGACATCCACGCGCGTGAGATCCTGACCCTGCGTTCGCGCCTGAACGAGGTGCTGGCCAAGCACACCGGCCAGTCGCTGGAGACGATCGCCCGTGACACCGAGCGCGACAACTTCAAGAGCGCCTTCGAGGCGCAGGCCTACGGTCTGGTCGACCAGGTCCTGGAGCGTCGTCCGGATGAGTCGATCCAGGCCGGCTGACCGGCCTTCACGGGGCCATGGAGGCCCCGTTCCTGCAGGGTCGGGCGGGACTGGTGTCCCCTCGGCCCTGTGCTATTCTCGAATCGAACCCCCGTTCAGCGGGTGGGGTAACTGGGTAAGCGAAGCATGAGCGAAGACCGCCAAGGTCGTTCCACGGACACCGGCAAGATCCTCTACTGCTCTTTCTGCGGCAAGAGCCAGCATGAAGTGCGCAAGCTGATTGCGGGTCCGAGCGTGTTCATCTGTGATGAATGCGTGGAGCTGTGCAACGACATCATCCGCGAGGAACTTGAGGAAAAGGCGCAGTCGGCGCGCAGTTCGCTGCCGAAGCCGCGCGAGATCCTCGAGGTGCTCGACCAGTACGTGATCGGCCAGAACCGCGCCAAGCGCACCCTGGCCGTGGCCGTGTACAACCACTACAAGCGCATCGAGAGCCGGCAGAAGAACGACGACGTCGAACTGGCGAAGTCGAACATCCTGCTGGTCGGCCCGACCGGTTCGGGCAAGACGCTGCTGGCCGAGACCCTGGCCCGCCTGCTCAACGTGCCGTTCACCATGGCCGACGCCACCACGCTGACCGAAGCCGGTTACGTGGGCGAGGACGTGGAGAACATCATCCAGAAGCTGCTGCAGAAGTGCGACTACGACGTCGAGAAGGCGCAGCAGGGCATCGTCTACATCGATGAAATCGACAAGATCTCGCGCAAGAGCGAGAACCCGTCGATCACCCGCGATGTGTCCGGCGAAGGCGTGCAGCAGGCCCTGCTGAAGCTGATCGAAGGTACCGTGGCCAGCGTTCCGCCGCAGGGCGGCCGCAAGCATCCGCAGCAGGAATTCCTGCAGGTGGACACCAAGAACATCCTGTTCATCTGCGGCGGCGCGTTCGCCGGGCTGGACAGGGTGATCCAGGCCCGTTCCACCGACGTCGGCAGCATCGGCTTCGGCGCCAAGGTGAAGAGCAGCGAGCGCAAGCAGGAAGTGGGCAAGGTGCTGGCCGAAGTCGAGCCGGAAGACCTGATCAAGTTCGGCCTGATCCCCGAGTTCGTCGGCCGCCTGCCGGTGGTGGCGACCCTGGAGGAGCTGGACGAGCCGGCCCTGATCAGGATCCTGACCGAGCCGAAGAACGCCATCACCAAGCAGTTCAAGAAGCTGTTCGAGATGGAGAACGTCGAACTGGAGTTCCGTCCGGACGCGTTGTCGGCCATCGCCCGCAAGGCGCTCAAGCGCAAGACCGGTGCCCGTGGCCTGCGCACCATCGTCGAATCGGTCCTGCTGGACACCATGTACGACCTGCCGTCGCAGGAAAACGTCAGCAAGGTGGTGGTGGACGAATCGGTGATCGAGCACAAGTCCGAGCCGTACCTGATCTACCAGACCCCGGCGGCCCCTGAACAGAAGGCCGCAGGCGCTGAGTGATCCTTCCAGGTTGTTGATTGGAAAGGATTTTCAAGGAATGCCTTGCATCTGAAAGCCGATGGCCCCATAACGGGGCCATCGGCTTTTTTTGTCTCCGGAAGATGCCCTCCCGGAGGCGGTTTTCCCCTTCCCTGGAGCCCCCATGGCCCGTTCCCCAAGTGAAACCCTCGACCTGCCGGTCCTGCCGCTGCGCGACGTAGTGGTGTTCCCGCACATGGTCATCCCGCTGTTCGTCGGCCGTGACAAGTCCATGCACGCGCTCGAACAGGCAATGGAGGCGGACAAGCGCATCCTGCTGCTGGCGCAGAAGTCGGCCGAGACCGATGACCCGCATGCGGCCGACCTCTACCAGGTCGGTACGCTGGCGCAGGTGCTGCAACTGCTGAAGCTGCCCGACGGCACCATCAAGGTGCTGGTCGAAGGCCTGTCGCGCGTGCAGGTCACCCACGTCGACGAGCGCAACGGCTCGCTGCATGGGCAGGCGGTGGAAATCGACGCCACCGACGAGCGCGAAGCGCGCGAGGTCGAGGCGATTGCCCGCTCGCTGATGTCGTTGTTCGAGCAGTACGTCAAGACCAACCGCAAGCTGCCGCCGGAACTGCTGCAGACGCTGTCGGGCATCGATGAGCCGGCGCGCCTGGCCGACACCATCGCCGCGCACATCAGCGTGCGCCTGGCCGACAAGCAGCGCCTGCTGGAAACGCTGGCCGTCGGCGATCGCCTGGAGATGCTGGTCGGCCTGGTCGATGGCGAGATCGACGTGCAGCAGATGGAAAAGCGCATCCGCGGCCGCGTGAAGTCGCAGATGGAGAAGAGCCAGCGCGAGTACTACCTCAACGAACAGATGAAGGCCATCCAGAAGGAACTGGGTGACCTGGACGACGCGCCGGGCGAGCTGGAAGAGCTGGCCCGCAAGATCGCCGAAGCCGGCATGCCGAAGGCCGTTGAAGCCAAGGCACGCAACGAACTGAACAAGCTCAAGCAGATGTCGCCGATGTCGGCCGAAGCCGCGGTCGTGCGCAACTACCTGGAGTGGCTGCTGGGCGTGCCGTGGAAGAAGCGCAGCAAGGTGCGCAAGGACCTGAAGGTGGCGCAGGACACGCTCGATGCCGATCACTACGGCCTGGAGAAGGTCAAGGAGCGCATCCTTGAGTACCTGGCGGTGCAGTCGCGCGTGAAGCAGATGAAGGGCCCGATCCTGTGCCTGGTCGGGCCGCCGGGCGTGGGCAAGACCTCGCTGGGCCAGTCCATCGCCAAGGCCACCAACCGCAAGTTCGTGCGCATGTCGCTGGGCGGCGTGCGTGACGAGGCCGAGATCCGTGGCCACCGTCGTACCTACGTCGGTTCGATGCCGGGCCGCATCGTGCAGAACCTCAACAAGGTCGGCAGCAAGAACCCGTTGTTCGTGCTCGACGAGATCGACAAGATGTCGATGGACTTCCGTGGCGATCCGTCTTCGGCGCTGCTGGAAGTGCTCGACCCGGAGCAGAACAACGCGTTCAACGACCACTATCTGGAAGTGGACCTGGACCTGTCCGAAGTGATGTTCGTGGCCACCTCGAACTCGCTCAATATTCCGGGCCCGTTGCTGGACCGCATGGAAGTGATCCGCATCCCCGGCTACACCGAGGATGAGAAGCTCAACATCGCCACCCGCTACCTGGTGCCCAAGCAGATCAAGGCCAACGGCCTGCAGCCGGAAGAGCTGGAGATCGGCAGTGATGCCATCCAGGACATCGTGCGCTACTACACGCGCGAATCGGGCGTGCGCAACCTGGAACGCGAGATCGCCAAGATCTGCCGCAAGGTAGTGAAGGAGATAGCACTGGCCGGCCCGCAGCCGGCGGTGAAGGCGAAGAGGGGCACGAAGAAGTCCAAGGCGCTGGTGAGCGTGTCCAGCAAGAACCTGGACAAGTACCTGGGCGTACGTCGCTTCGACTTCGGCCGTGCCGAGGAAGAAAACGAGATCGGCCTGGTCACCGGCCTGGCCTGGACCGAAGTCGGTGGCGATCTGCTGCAGATCGAATCGACGCTGGTGCCGGGCAAGGGGCAGTTGATCCTGACCGGCCAGCTCGGCAACGTGATGAAGGAATCGGCGTCGGCGGCACTGTCGGTGGTGCGTTCGCGCGCCGTGGGCTTCGGCATCGACAGCGACTTCCTGCAGAAGCACGACGTGCATCTGCACGTGCCCGATGGCGCCACGCCGAAGGACGGCCCGAGTGCCGGTGCGGCAATGGTCACCTCGCTGGTGTCGATGCTGACCAAGGTGCCGGTGCGTGCCGACGTGGCGATGACCGGCGAGATCACCCTGCGTGGTCGTGTCACCGCCATCGGTGGCTTGAAGGAGAAGCTGCTGGCCGCACTGCGGGGCGGCATCCGCACGGTCATCATCCCGGAAGAGAACCGCAAGGACCTGGCCGACATTCCGGCCAACGTCACCCGCGATCTGGAGATCGTGCCGGTGAAGTACATCGAAGAAGTCCTGGACCTGGCGCTGGAGCGTCCGTTGGCACCGAAGAAGGCGCGCAAGAGTGCGCAACGTGTCACGGTGCGCAGCAAGGCCAAACCGAGTGGAAGCGCGCGCGTCAAGCATTGACGCGCGCTGTCCAATGGCCCGAAACCCGCGTCGTTGCTGGCTTTCCAGCTTGCGTGGGGGTAGGGCCACTGGTATAAAAGCAGCACTCGCGAATGAGTGATCGCTGTCAGCGATGACTGAATCGGCGAACCGTTTCCACATGGCGGCCGCATGCAGAAGGCATGCGGTTGCTTCCCTGTCGAATAAGCGGAACCCACCGCCAAAGGAGTTGTAGAGAATGAACAAGACCGAATTGATCGATGCCGTTGCTGAAGCTGCCGACCTGACCAAGGCCGAGTCCAGCCGCGCTGTCGATGCCGTCGTTGCTGCCGTCACCAAGGCGCTGAAGGACGGCGATGCGGTCACCCTGGTTGGCTTCGGTACCTTCCAGGTCCGCGACCGTGCTGCACGCACCGGCCGCAACCCGAAGACCGGCGACACCATCAAGATCGCTGCTTCGAAGAATCCGTCGTTCAAGGCTGGTAAGGCCCTGAAGGATGCTGTAAACTAAGCGGCTCGCTGGGGTGCTTAGCTCAGCGGTAGAGCGTCTCCTTTACACGGAGAGGGTCGGGGGTTCGAAACCCTCAGCACCCACCACAGCACCGCGGTAAAAGTTTGAGTGTGGAGCGGTAGTTCAGCTGGTTAGAATGCTGGCCTGTCACGCCGGAGGTCGCGGGTTCGAGTCCCGTCCGCTCCGCCATTCAACGAGGCCTCCGGCCAAAAGCTGGAGGCTTTGTTTTCTCCCCGGTCCAGGCCAGTGGGAAAACAAAAAAGCAACAATGCGGAGCGGTAGTTCAGCTGGTTAGAATGCTGGCCTGTCACGCCGGAGGTCGCGGGTTCGAGTCCCGTCCGCTCCGCCACTACATCGAGGCCCCCGGCCTGAAGCCGGGGGCCTTGTCTTCTCACCGACAGGTTCGGGAAGAAGGCGAAAAGGTTTTTGCAAGAACGGAGCGGTAGTTCAGCTGGTTAGAATGCTGGCCTGTCACGCCGGAGGTCGCGGGTTCGAGTCCCGTCCGCTCCGCCATTGCAGAATTCTTAAGTCCCTGTGAAAAAACTTTGAAAAAAGTGTTCATCGGGCTGGGTTTCCAAGGAGTCTTCGGATATACTGGGCGCCTGCAAAGTTTCAGCGCGGAGCGGTAGTTCAGCTGGTTAGAATGCTGGCCTGTCACGCCGGAGGTCGCGGGTTCGAGTCCCGTCCGCTCCGCCAACTTTAAAAGCCCTCGGCGCAAGCCGGGGGCTTTTTCTTTGGGCCGTGCCGCAGGCCTGCCGATGTGCTGATGGTGCAGGTCCACGAAGATCGGCGCAGGCCGCGCCGGCGCTGCTTTTGGTCCCTGCGGCGAAGCGGGTTACACTGCCGGGCTCGCCAATCAGGCCTTGTGATTCTCACCATGCTGCAGAAACTCCGCGACAAGACCTCAGGCTGGATCGTCACCGTGATCCTGGGGCTGCTGATGATTCCGTTCCTGTTCGTGATCGACAACAGCTACCTCGGTGGCGTTGGCGCACAGAACGTGGCCAAGGTTTCCGCGCCGCCGACCTGGTGGCGTTCGGCGCCGTCGTGGTGGCCGGTGCGCATGCTGTGGCAGCACCACGAGATCAGTGCGCAGGATTTCCGCACCCGCTTCGAGCAGGAGCGCATGCGCGAGCGCCAGCAGCAGGGTGAGAACTTCGACCCGCGCGCGTTCGAAAGCACTGAAAACAAGATGGCCGTGCTCGATCAGCTGATCGACGAGCAGGTCGTGCGCCTGGTGGGCGAGCAGGCCGGTGTCGTGGTGGGCGACGGTGCGGTGCGCGAGTACATCGCCACCATCCCGGCCTTCCTCGATTCGAACGGCAAGTTCAACGAGAACAACTATCGCCTGGCCCTGGCCGGTGGCAATCCGCCGCGTACGCCCACGCAGTTCCAGGAGCTGGTGCGCGAGAGCCTGCAGCAGTCGGTGATTCCGTCGGGCCTGCAGAATTCGGGCTTCGTCACCCAGGCCGAGACCGAGCGCCTGCTGAAGCTGCTGGGTGAAACCCGCGACGTCGAGCTGGCCGCGCTGCCGGAAGTACCGGCCGATACCGCGCCGGTCACCGACGAACAGATCAAGCAGTGGTATGACAGCCACGGCAAGGATTTCCGCCAGGCCGAAAGCGTGTCGCTGGAATACGTCGAGATCAACGGCGCGAACCTGCCGGCACCGACCGCGGCCGACGAAGCGACCCTTCGCAAGCGCTATGAAGACGAGAAGGCGAAGTTCACCTCGCCGGAACAGCGCCAGGCTGCCCATATCCTGATCACCGGTGACGGCGCCGAAGCCAAGGCGAACAAGATCGCTGCCGAAGCCAAGGCGGCCGGTGCCGACTTCGCTGCACTGGCCAAGGCCAATTCGGAAGACCCGGGTTCAAAGGACCAGGGCGGTGACCTGGGTTGGGTCGAGCGCGGTGCGATGGTCAAGCCGTTCGAAGATGCACTGTTCGCTGCCAAGGCGGGTGACGTGATAGGTCCGGTCAAGACCGACTTCGGCTACCACATCATCAAGGTCGCCGCGGTGCGCGGTGGCGAAGGCAAGTCCTTCGAGGAAGTGCGTGACACGCTGGCTGCCGAGCAGTTGAAGGCCGACGGCGAGCGCGGCTTCAACGAACTGGCCGGCAAGCTGGTCGACGCCATCAACAAGAGCCCGAGCGATCTGGCTGCTGCGGCCAAGGAAGTGAACCTGCCGCTGCAGACCCTGGGCCCGATCACCCGTGCCACTGCCAGTGGCATCGCCGCTGACCCGGCCGTGCTGCGTGCCGCGTTCTCCGACGTGCTGGTGCAGGACGGGACCGCCAGCGACCCGATCGCCCTGGGCGGCGCGACCAACCACAGTGTGGTCATCCGCGTGGCCGCGCACACTCCGGAACAGGCCATGCCGCTGGACAAGGCGCGCGAACAGGTGATCGCCGCGATCCGCGCCGACCGCCAGCGTCAGGCCAGCGACAAGGCCGCCGACGCCGTGCTGGCCAAGCTGAAGGCCGGTGCCACCCTGCAGTCGCTGGCTGCCAGCGAGAAGCTGCAGCTGAGCCCGATGCCAGGCCTGCCGCGCAGCCAGCCGGTGCCGACTCCGGAAATCAACCGCGCGATCTTCAGCGCGCCGGTGCCGGCCGAGGGCAAGCCGAGCTACGGCAAGGTGGATGTCAACGGCCACGCGCTGCTGTTCGCGGTGAACAAGGTCAACCCGGGCGACATCAAGGAAGTGACTGCCGAGCAACAGAAGCAGCTCAAGGACCAGCTCAGCCAGATCGATGGCATGGCCGCAGCCAAGGCCTACGTCGAGGCGATGCGCAAGAAGTTTGTGATCCAGACCACCGAAGAGAACCTGTAAGCCTGGCGGCGAGCAGGATCGAAGAAGGCCCGGCATTGCCGGGCCTTTTTTGTCTTCGCGTCGTTTGTGGCGCGCTTGAGCTTTGGTAGTGGTCGAGCTTGCTCGACCGCCTTTGCAGAGTCGAGCCATGCTGCCGGGCGCAGGCATGAAAAAGCCGGGCATGGGCTCGGCTCTACAGGAAGCAGGGCAGGGCGCGGCCGGAACCGCGCCTGCTTCAATCCTCGACGCGCAGTACCGCGCCCGGCTTCAGCACGCTGCTGCCGCTCAGGCCGTTCAGTGACAGCAGCGCCTTCACCGGCATGCCGTAGCGACGGGCGATGGTCCATGCCGACTCGCCATCACGCACGGTGTGGCGACGGCTGCGCGGGCGGTCGGCGATCGCGGCGACGGTCTTGGCCACCTGCGGCGTCGGCGTGGTCGTGGCAACCGGTGCGGTGCTGGCCACCAGTGTGGTCGCGGTTTCCGTCACAGTCGCATTGGCAGCCGAGACCGGGGCCAGCACCCGGGTGGTTCCAGAGGCGCGGTTGCCGGCGGCCAGGGCCGGGTTGAGGCGGGCGATCCTGGCAGGGTCCAGCGCGCGCTGTGCGGCCCACTGCTGGACGCTGGTGCCGGCCGGCAGGGTGTGGTCCTTCAGCACCGGCACGGTGCGGTCCAGCGAGGCCATCACGCCCGGCTGGTCTTCCACGTCTTCCAGCACGCAGGCCAGGGCATGCAGCTTCTCGACATAGGCATGGGTGACCGGCGACAGGCCCGGCAGGGCTGCGGGCTTGGCGTTCTGCGCGTTCATGCCAGCCTTGCGCATGGACTGCAGTACCCGGTACTCGCCGGCGTTGTAGGCCATGGTGGCCAGGCGCCAGTCGCCACCGAACATGCCGTGCAGGGTCTTCAGGTAGCGCACCGCGGCCTGGGTGGAATCCACCGCCGACAGGCGGCCGTCATAGCCGTTGGCCATCGGCACGCGGTGGTTGCGCGCGGTGGTGGCGATGAACTGCCACAGGCCGGTCGGGCCGCTGCCGTTGCGGGCATTGGGCCGATAGCCGCTTTCCACGAACGGAATCAGCGCGAATTCGGTGGGCAGGTTGGCCTTGCGCAGCTCTTCGACCACATAGCCGAACAGCACCAGCGCATCGTCATCCTGGTTGGCCAGGCGCGAGGGGGCGTGGGCGAACTGCTTCTGCCAGCGCGGGCTGGTGGCCTCGGCATCGCAGCTGGGCTCGGCCAGGCCGTCGCGGAAGCTGGTGAAGATCTCCTGGCCGTTGCGCACCGAAGCGGCGGGCAGCGCTGAAGCGTCCAGCGGCAGGGCCGCGGCAGCAGTCAGGTTCTGGCTGATGCCGGCACCCAGCGACTGTGCGCCCGCGGTTCCGGCCAGCCCCAGGGCAAGGCCCAGGGCCAGCGGCAGACTTCGGCGCATCATGCGCGGAAGCCGTCTTTCCAGTGCCGGAGACCGGCCATCACGTCGACGTCGTCCACGACGTCACGGCCCAGGTGTGCCGATACCGACGCACGGATCGGTGCAGCGTGCACACGCAGGAAGGGATTGCAGTCGAATTCGTTGGCCAGGGTTACCGGCAGGGTGGAACGGTCATCGCGGCGCATGGCCAAAGCCTCCTCTTGGCGCTGCCACAAGGCAGCGTTGGCGGGGTCGACATGCCGCGCGAAGACGGCATTTGACACGGTGTACTCATGAGCGCAACAAAGCAGCAGTTGCGCGGGCAGGGCACCCAGCTTGCGCATCGACGCCAGCAGCTGGGACGGCGTACCTTCGAACAGGCGTCCACAGCCCAGGCTGAACAACGAATCTCCGCTGAAAAGATGTTCAGCAGTGTGAAACGCGATGTGGCTGCGGGTATGCCCGGGCACGGATAGTACGTGGAACGTCTGGCCCAATGCCTGAACGCGTTCACCTTCACCGACCCGCTCGGTCGCCGTGGGAATGCGCTCCTCGGCCGGCGCGACGACCCGCACGCCGGGGAATCGCGCCTGCAATGGCGGCACGCCACCGATGTGATCGTCGTGGTGATGGGTGAGCAGGATCGTGTCCACGCGCAGGCCCTGATCGGCCAGCGCGAGCACGGGCGCGGCATCACCGGGGTCGACGACCACGGCAGCACCCTCGTCGTCGATCAGCGTCCAGATGTAGTTATCCGCAAATGCGGGCAGGGCAGTCAGTCGCATAGAATTGGACCATGCCCGCGCTGCAGAGTACCCGTCAAGCGAGCCAGACCCCGTGGTTCGACAGTGAACCGGCGGAGGCCTTGCGCGTGCTGGAGCGACAGTTGCTGCTGCCGCAGCTGTCGGTGCTGCCGGCGCAGCCCTGGCTGTGGATCGCGCCGAGTGCGGCCTGGCTGGAGGATGCGCAGCTGGGTGGGCGCGGCCTGCGCCTGTATCGACAGGGGCCGGGCTATGCCGGCGACACCCGCTGCGCGCTGCCGTTGCCGCTGGCCAATGAAAGCGTCAATGCGATCGTGCTGCAGCATGTCACCGCGGCCGACACTGATCGGCTGCTCGACGAGTGCGAGCGCGTGCTGATGCCGGGCGGCCACCTGTGGCTGAGCAGCCTCAATCCGTTCAGCCCGTACCGCACGCGCTGGCGCCAGCATGGGCTGGTGGTGCGCACGCCGCAGCGGATCCGCCTGCTGCTCGGCCGTCATGGGCTGGAGTGCGACGATATGCGTTACCTGGGCCCGCTCTGGCGCGGTGCGGGCAGCCGTCGTCCCGGAGGTTGGGCACCGCTGCGTGCGGCCTGCCTGTTCCATGCGGAAAAACGCACGCTGGCCCTGCCCGGGCCGAAACCGCTGCCGGTGCGCTGGCATGGCACCGTAGCTACCTGATTCTGGAGTTGTATTGAAAACCATCGAAATCCACACCGACGGTTCCTGCCTTGGCAATCCCGGCCCCGGCGGCTGGGCTGCGCTGCTGCGCTACAAGGGCCACGAGCGTGAGCTGAGCGGTGGCGAGGCGCACACCACCAACAACCGGATGGAGCTGATGGCGGCCATTTCCGGGCTGGAGTCGCTGACCGAGCCGTGCAGCATCGTGCTCTATACCGATTCGCAGTACGTGAGGCAGGGCCTGACCCAGTGGATGCCGGGCTGGATCCGCAAGAACTGGAAGACCGCCGGTGGCGATCCGGTGAAAAACCGCGAGCTGTGGGAGCGCCTGCAGGCGGCCACGCTGCGGCATCAGATCGACTGGCGGTGGGTGAAGGGGCACTCCGGCGACCCCGACAATGAGCGGGTGGATACCCTGGCCCGCAACGCGGCGATCCAGATCCGCGACGCCAGCCCGGTAAACTGAGCCCATGCGTCAGATCATCCTCGATACCGAAACTACCGGCCTGGAGTGGAAGAAGGGCAACCGCATTGTCGAAATCGGCTGCGTGGAGCTGTTCAAGCGCCGCCCGACCGGCAACAACTACCACCAGTACATCAAGCCGGACTGTGAGTTCGAACAGGGCGCGCAGGAAGTCACCGGCCTGACCCTGGAGTTCCTCGATGACAAGCCGGACTTCGCGCAGATCGCCGACGAGTTCCTGGCCTTCATCGATGGCGCCGAACTGATCATCCATAACGCCGCGTTCGACCTCGGCTTCCTCGACAACGAGCTGTCGCTGCTGGGGCCGCAGTACGGGAAGATCACCGACCGCTGCACCGTGATCGATACCCTGGTGATGGCGCGCGAGCGCTTCCCGGGCCAGCGCAATTCGCTGGATGCGCTGTGCAAGCGGCTGGGCGTGGACAACTCGCACCGTGCACTGCACGGCGGCCTGCTCGATGCGCAGATCCTGGGCGACGTCTACATCGCGCTGACCTCGGGCCAGGAGGAAATCGGCTTCGGCCTGGGCGATGACGATGGCGGTGGTGCCGGTGCGGCGCTGCAGGCCTTCGACACCAGCAAGCTGCTGCCGCGCCCGCGCGTGGTGGCCACGCCGTCGGAACTGGAAGCGCATGCCGCGCGACTGGAGCGGCTGCGCAAGAAGGCTGGCCACGCGCTGTGGGATGGCCCGAAGGTGGAAGAGCCCGCCAGCGCATAAACATCCACGCATGGCGTGGATCTACTGTAGAGCCGAGCCCATGCTCGGCTCATGCACCAGGTTCAGTGGCAGCGCACCAGGATGACGCTGATGTTGTCGCGGCCACCGCCGTCGAGCGCGGCCGCGACCAGCGTATCCACGCACTCCTGCGCGCTGGCATCGTCGAAGGCGAGGGTGCGGGCGATGCCGCGGTCGTCCACTTCCTCGGTCAGTCCGTCACTGCACAGCAGCAGCTGCATGCCCGGGCGCAGCTCGCCGCTGGTGGTGGCCACGTTCAGATGCGCCGGATCAGTGACGCCCAGCGCCTGGGTGACCACGTTGCGATGCGGATGCGCACGCGCCTGTTCGGCAGTCAGGTTGCCCTGCGCGACCAGTTCCTGCACCACGCTGTGGTCCTGGCTGAGCTGGGCCAGCTGGCCGTCGCGCCACAGGTAGGCGCGGCTGTCGCCGACCCACGCCACTTCATAGCGGTTGCCCTGCACGCGCGCAGCGACCACGGTGGTACCCATCGGCAATGTGTCGTTGCGACGGCGCGAGGCACGGATGATCTCTTCGTCGGCGGTGCGGATGGCCTGCGCCAGCGGCGCGCCGCGGCGGATCTCGCGCACGATGGTCTCGCGTGCCAGCGCGCTGGCCACTTCGCCGCAGGCGGGTCCGCCCATGCCGTCGGCCACCAGCCACAAGGCCAGCTCGCTGTCACCGTAGTAGGTGTCCTCGTTGAGCTCGCGGCGCATGCCGGGGTGGGTGAGGTGTCCGAATTCGATCATGGGGGGCTGGGGCGGGGTGTTGCTGGGGAGACAGGCATCATCGGGTGACGGCACGTATCCGGCAAGGCATGCGCTCAGGAAATTTTCACTTCGTTGGCCGGAATGACTTGTCGTCGGCCTCACTTCCTCGTATGATGCGCGTCCCCGGTCCGCCGGGGACCACCCGGAGAGGTGGCAGAGTGGTTGAATGTACCTGACTCGAAATCAGGCAGGCGTTTATAGCGCCTCGGGGGTTCGAATCCCCCCCTCTCCGCCAGATAAAGAAAAAGGGCTGCCGAAAGGCAGCCCTTTTTCTTTATCTGGCGCGGGACGCGACGCGCGTTGCGCGTCGCCCCACGCGTTGCTGTGCAACGCGTGGGCCCCTCCCTTTGCCGGCCTCTCCCCGCCCTGTCGGGGCAGCCCCTCAACAGAGGGGCTTGTTCCTCCAGATGGATCTACCTGTCCCATCGCGAGCTGCGGGTTAAACTGCACGCATCACCTGCTGGAGCTTTTCCCCATGACCGCTGAAATCCTCGTCCCCGTTTCTTTCGGCGAGCTGCTGGACAAGATCTCGATCCTGCAGATCAAGTCCGAGCGCATCAGCGACGAGGGCAAGCTGGCCAATGTGCGCAAGGAGCTGTCGGCGCTGGAGCAGACCTGGATGGCACACCCGGCGGCGGTGAAGGACATCGCCAAGCTGCGTGCCGAGCTGAAGACGGTCAACGAGCAGCTGTGGGACATCGAGGACGACATCCGCCTGAAGGAGAAGGCGCAGGCGTTCGATCAGGGCTTCATCGACCTGGCGCGCAGTGTCTACCTGCGCAACGACGAACGCGCGCGCATCAAGAAGGCGATCAACCTGGCGCTGGGTTCGGCGTACGTGGAAGAGAAGTCCTACCAGGATTACGCGCAGCGCGCGTAATCCCCGGCAGCCTGCCGCTCACCCCAGGTGGTCGGCGACGTAGCGTTCGAACGCAGCGATACCGTCTTCGACAGTGATCAGTTCCATCACATCGTCGAACTCGATCTTGGTGCCCCACTTCAGATCCGCGGCCTGCTTGGCCAGGTACTTGCGCGCGGCATCATCGTAGCGGTCCACGCAGTAGCGGCGGTCGGAATAGGGGCCGCTGCGGTTCGGGTTGCTGGCCGCATGCAGGCCCAGTACCTTGGCGCCCATCGCGTTGGCGATGTGCATCGGGCCCGAGTCCGGGGTCATCACCAGATTGGCGCGGGCCAGCAGTGCCGGCAGCTGCTTCAAGGTGTCCTTGCCGACTAGGTCCAGTGCCGGCGTGTGCAGCTGGGCCTGGATGGCATCGGCCATGCTGCGCTCCAGCTCGCTGCGGCCACCACACAGCACCACCCGCCAACCGCGCTGTGCGGCATGGTTGGCCACGGCTGCATAGCGGTCTGCATACCAGTTGCGGCGCACGTGGCTGGAACAGGGCGAGATCATCAGTACCGGTCGGCCATCGTCCTGCCATTGCGCGGCGGCCCACTCATACGCGGACTGCGGCACCGCCAGGTCCCAGCTGACCTCGGCCTGGCGCAGGCCAAGGGGTTCACAGAAGCTGCCGATGGCGTCCAGCACATGGATGCCGGGGCGGTCGGGGATGCGCTCGTTGATGAAGAGACCGTGCAGATCCTTCGATCGGCTGCGGTCGTAGCCGATGCGACGCTCTGCGGGAATGAAGGCCGACAGCAGGTTGGCGCGGAACGCCACCTGCATCTGCAGCAGCGCTTCAAAGCGCCCCGGTGGCAGCTGCCTGCGCAGTTCCTTGACCCCGGCCATGCCGCTCTTCTTGTCGTAGGCATGGAAGGTGACGCCAGGCAGGCCGTCGAGCAGCTTGTGGCCGGCCTTGTCGATGATCCAGTGGATCGGCGTGTCCGGACGCGCAGCCTGCAGGGTGCGCACCAGGGGCACCACGTGGGTGACATCGCCGAGTGCGGACAGGCGCAGGAGGCACAAGGAGGAGGACGCTGATGCCATGTGTTGTTAGACTCAATGAAATGGTCGCATTCGACGCCAATGAAGCGCTGACGCCATGCCGCGAGGGTCGCGGCATCGGGGCCATTCTGTTCGACCGCGAGCGGCTGCGGCAAGCCGAGATCGGCCTGTTCTCGCCCCAGCACTGGGGAAGCAGGGCCCGGCCGGTGGGTGAGGGCGGCCGTGGCAGCGCCTGGTTGGTCGATGCGCCGTTCGGCCCCAGCGTGCTGCGCCACTACCTGCGCGGTGGCCTGGCGGCGAAGATCAGCCATGACCAGTACTTCTGGCGCGGCGCGGACCGCACCCGCAGTTTCGCCGAATTCCGGCTGATGCGCGCGCTGCGCGAGAAGAAGCTGCCGGTGCCACGGCCGATCGCCGCGTTCTACATGCGCGAGGGCCTGCGCTACCGGGCCGCGATCCTGATGGAGCGGATCGAGGGTGTCCGTTCGCTGGCCGACCGTGCGCTGGTCGCTGGCCGGGGCGCACCGTGGGAGGAAACCGGGCGGCTGATCGCGCGCTTCCACCGTGCCGGCCTGGACCATGCCGACCTCAATGCGCACAACATCCTGTTCGACGGCAATGGCCATGGCTGGCTGATCGACTTCGACCGCGGGGTGATCCGCATCCCGGCGACCGCCTGGCGCGAACGCAATCTCAAGCGCCTGCTGCGCTCGCTGATCAAGCTGCGCGGCGAGCGCAGCATGGAAGACGTGCAGAAGGACTTCGCGCGGCTGCGCCGCGCCTATGACATGGCCTGGAACCGGGGCACCTGATGGACTGGTCGTTGCGTTTCCTCGGCGTCGGCAATGCGTCGGCGGTCGAGCTGGGGTCGCCGATGTCGGTGATCGAGCGGGACGGGCGTCCGTGGCTGACCATCGACTGCGGCGGTGAAGGCCTGACCGCGTTCAAGGCGCACTACGGCCACATGCCGCAGGCGTTGTTCGTCACCCATGTGCACCTGGACCACGTGGCGGGCTTCGAGCGCCTGTTCGTCGATACCTTCTTCAATGCGCACCGGCGCGGCAAGGTGCGCCTGTATGTGCCTGCCACGGTGGTGCCGCTGCTGCACAAGCGCATCGGGGACTACCCGAACGTGCTGGCCGAGGGCGGCGCCAACTTCTGGGATGCGTTCCAGCTGATCGTGGTGGGTGAGGCGTTCTGGCATGAAGGCGTGCGCCTGGAGGTGTTCCCGGTGCGCCACCATTGGCCGGAGACGGCCTATGGCTTGCGTCTGCAGGGCGCGCTGACCTGGAGCGGCGATACCCGGCCGATTCCGGAGATGCTGGCCCGTTTCGCCAACGACAACGAACTGATCGCGCACGACTGCGGCCTGCACGGCAACCCGTCGCATACCGGTGTGGACGACCTGGAGCGCGAGTACAGCGCCGAGCTGCAGTCCCGGATGATGCTCTACCACTACGCCAGCGTGGCTGACGGTGTGGCGCTGGCCGCGCGCGGCCACCGCGTCGCCCAGCCGGGGCAGTGCGTGCGGTTGGCGAGCCCGACGGCGCCGCACGTGCTGGCGCAGGATCCGCCGTGAGCGGTGTTGGCCAGCCCGCCGACGCGGCGCTGGCGGCCGAACTGGAGGCGCTGGAACGCGCGCTGCATGCGCCGCAGGTGCGGGGGGATCGCGAGTCCCTTGCGGCCCTGCTGGACGAGGATTTCAGCGAGATCGGCAGCTCCGGGCAATGCTACGGCCTTGATGCGGCGTTGCAGGAGATCCCCTTGGAGCGCGCGCAGGTGCTGATCGAATCGGAACGGTACGCGGTGTGGTTGTTGGCCGACGGTCTGGCCCAGGTGCGCTACCGCAGCCGCCATCACGTCGATGGGCAGGCGCAGCGCTGGGTGCTGCGCAGCTCGCTGTGGCGCCGGCATGGGCAACGGTGGCGCGTGGTGTTCCATCAGGGCACGCCCGAGGCACCGTAGCACCGGGCCATGCCAGGCAAGGGGCGCCAACCAAGGTTGGTATCCACCAGAGGCGGGGCGTCGCCGCAAAAGGCGATGGCCCCGCCGGCTGACCTCGGCGCCCGCATCGATCGATACCGTTGCTGCCTTCCGGCCCTGGCGGGATTTTCGACCTAGCGTCGCGAGGGGCCGACGGGGCCACCATAGAGACGTTGGCCGCCCAGTGGGCGGCCGGTTCACCGATCAGGGGAAGCAGCGCGCGATGCGCCGGAGACCACAGCCGGACTGCACATCGGCTGGCCGATGGCAGAACGCAACTATAGCGCAGGCAGGTACATCGACGCCAGCTTCGTGCACTGAATCGGCTGTAACCCGCGTCTGCTGGCAACGCCCCGGCGCGACCGGCGTTGCTAGAATGCCGGCCAGGAGGAACGACCTCCCCCACATCGGGAATCAATGACCAGGACGGCCTGGCCCTACCAAGAGGAGGGCTGTCATGGCCTGGATCTATCTGTTGTTCGCCGGCCTGCTGGAAATCGTCTGGGCCGTGTCCATGAAGCAGTCCGAAGGCTTCACCAAGCTCACCCCCACCGTGGTCACGATCATCGGCATGATCGCCAGCTTCTGGCTGCTGGCGGTGGCCATGCGCAGCCTGCCATTGGGTACCGCCTATACGATCTGGACCGGCATCGGTGCGGTAGGCGCGTTCGTGGTCGGCATCGTGTTCCTCGGTGAGCAGGTCAGCCCGATGCGGATCGGTGCAGCGGTCTTGATCGTGTCCGGGCTGGTGCTGATGAAACTCTCCAGCAGCTGAATGCATTTAGTTGAGCGGGGAATGGATTCCCCGCGTCCTGCAGGTATATGCATTTTCGGCAAAGCCATTTTGTCCGCTCGTTTTATTTGACGCACGTCATGAAAATAACGAGCGTGATTCACATGCCGCTGGCGCCATCGGACGCACAGTGCCGCCATTCGTCATGCGAAACCGGGGAGTTTTCGCCTTGACGGACACGCCGGCGCACCTTTTTCAGGGGGCGTCGCGTGAAGATGTGAAGATTTTCAGGAGTTAATGCCGCCAGGCCTTGTTCCCGTATCGGGAGCCGGGATGGGCCGCATCGTCTTCAAAAAACCTGCCCGCAGTGCCATCCGGTCTTTTCATGGAGATTTACCGATGAACCGCATTTACCGTCTGGTTTTCAATCGTGCCCTCGGCGTAATGCAGGTTGCCTCGGAGGTCGCCCAGAATCCCGGCGGAAGTGCGATTACCGCGAAGCGGCCACCGCGATTGCGGGCGCATCAGCTGGCGGTCGCACTGGCAGCCACCTTGGCCAGCGGTTCGGCGTTCGCAGCGTGCACCGGCACAACGACGATCATCTGCGACAACACCCCCAACCCCACCAATTACAACAACCCCGCATCTGGCATCACGCTGCAGGTCAACTCCGGTGCAACGATGCGCTCATCTGCGACCTTGGGCGGCAATGCGGTGACACTGGGGGGCAGCAATGTCACGGTCAACAACAGCGGGCTGATTGATCCCAGCACGCTGCTGCTCGCTTCGGATGGACTGGTGGTCGGCAACAGCTCGGCCAGCGCGATCACTGTCAACAACAACAGTGGCGGCACGATCAACGGTGTATTCAATATCGCTACCTTGCTGGGTTTCGGCGGCCAGGCCATCGTGGCGCAGAATGGGGGCGGTGGCTCTCCCGGCCAGGTCACCACCATTACCAACAATGGCACGATTGGCGTGTCACTGATCGGCCTTGGCAATGTCGTTGATGCGACTTCGGTGGTGACCTATGGCGGGGCAGCCGCCAATGTGACGAATACTGGCAGCATCACCGGGCGGGTGGGATTGGGCTCTTCGTCGGGCAATACCTTCCTCAATGCGGGAACGGTCAACGGCAGCGTGCACCTGGGCGATTCGACCGGTGGTAATACCTTTACCGCCGTGGCCGGATCCACGGTCTCCGCCGGTGGCAGTCTTATCGGGGCCGGCGTGCTCACGGGCGTAACCGGGGTCAAGGTTGCAGCGGCGGGCACTGTCAACGCAGGCGCCGGTACTGGTGCCGCCAGCAATATGCTTGTACTGCAGGACAACGCAAGCAACAACGGCCCGCTATCGAGCATCGGCTGGACCAACTACATCGGCTTCCAGAAGCTGACCGTCAACAGCGGCACCTGGAACCTGCAGGGACCGTGGTCGGGTACCGGTGCGGTGACCCTCAATGGCGGTCTGGCCAACTTCAATGATCCAGGCGCGTTCGGCTTGGGCACAATCACCAGTGCCGGCGGCAGCATCGCGGCGAGCACGGCGGGGCTGACCCTCGCCAACAATTTCTCCCTCGGCAGCGGCCTTGGGCTATCCCTCGGTGGCAGCAACCCCTTCAGTCTGGGGGGCGTGTTGTCCGGTGGGGGTAGCCTCACCGTCACTAATACCGGTGTGGTGACACTGGGCGGTGCAAACCTGTTCAGTGGCGGCGTCAACCTCAATGCCGGTGGCCTGGTGCTGGGCAATGCCGGTGCGCTCGGTAGCGGCAACCTGACCGTTGGTGGCAGCGCCTCGCTGGATACGACGGCGGGCTTCAACCTGGGCAACAACCTGGTGGTCAATGGCGGGGGCTCGCTGAACCTGCTGGGCAGCAATGCGCTGACATTGAGTGGCTCGATTTCCGGTGCCGGCAACGTGACCAAGAACGGTGCCGGCACGCTGACCTTGAATGGCGCCAATTCGCTGACCGGCAGCTTCAACCTGGCTGGCGGCGCATTGGCGCTGGGCGCGGGTGGCAGCCTGTCGCCCACCGGTGCGATCACGCTGGGCGTTGGTACCAGCCTGGATCTTTCAGCGGCGACCAACCAGACCATCGGCTCGCTGGCCGGCCTCGGCGGTTCGGTCAATCTCGGCAGCCACACGCTGACCCTCGGTGGAGTGGGCGATACCAGTTATGCCGGCACGTTCGCCGCAGGCACCGGTGGTCTGATCAAGCTGGGTTCCGGCGTACAGACCCTGTCCGGTGTCAATAACCTCAGCGGCGGCGTCGCGCTCAACGGCGGTGGCCTGCTGCTGGGCAACAACGCCGCGTTGGGCAGCGGCACGCTGTCTATCGGCGGCAATGCCACGCTGGATGGCACGACCGGGTTGGCGTTGACCAATGCCGTCGACCTCGGTGCCGGCGCCAGCCTGAATCTGCTTGGCGGGCAGGCGCTCACGTTCAACGGGGTGATCGGTGGCGCCGGCGGCTTGATCAAGGATGGTGCATCGTCACTGACCCTCAACGGCGCCAATACGTTCGGCGGTGGTCTGGCGCTCAATGCGGGCAGCCTGGTGCTGGGCAACGGCGGTGCACTGGGAGCAGGGGCACTGAACGTCGGCGGTGCGGTATCGCTCGACGCCAGCACCGGGCTTACCGTGGGCAATGGCATCACACTGGGCGCCAGTGGTTCGCTCAATGTGCTGGGCTCGAACGCGCTGACGCTGGGGGGTGTCATTGGCGGGGCCGGCAGCCTGGTCAAGAACGGCGCTGCCACGCTGACGCTGGGCGGCGCGAACACGTTCACCGGTGGGCTGGCGGTGAATGCCGGAACGGTGTCATTGACCAGTGGTGGCAGCCTGGCGGCGACCGGCGCGGTCAGCCTGGCCGGCGCGGGCAGCACACTGGATATCTCGCTGGGGGGCAACCAGACCATCGGCGCACTGTCCGGCATCGCTGGCAGCACGGTGACGTTGGGCAGCAGCACGCTGACCTTCGGTGATGCCACCAACCAGACCTTCGCCGGCGTGATCGGCGGCACCGGTGGCCTGATCAAGCAGGGCAGTGGCGTGCAGACGCTGACCGGCGCCAACACCTTCAGTGGTGGGCTGAATCTTGCGGCCGGCGGCCTGGTGCTGGGCAACGCCGGCGCGCTGGGAAGCGGTGCGCTGACGGTCAGTGGCAACGGTTCGCTGGACACCACTGCAGCACTCAACCTGGGCAATGCGATCAACCTTGGCGCGGCATTGACCCTGCCGGGCAGCCAGAACCTGACCCTGGCCGGCAACATCACCGGCACCGGCAGCCTGGTCAAGAACGGTGCGTCGCTGCTGACGTTGAACGGCAACAACACGTTCAGTGGTGGACTGAGCGCAAACGCCGGAAGTCTGCTGCTGGGCAACAACGGTGCGCTGGGTACCGGGGCGCTCAGCGTCGGCGGGAGTGTTTCGCTGGACGGCAGTGCCCCGCTGAGCCTGGTCAATGATGTCGCGCTCGGCGGTGGTGCGCTGCTGACGCTGCCGGGCACACAGGCGATTACTCTGGGCGGCGTGGTTTCCGGCGCAGGTGGCCTGGTGAAGAACGGTGCCAGCTTATTGACCCTCAACGGCGCAAATACCTTCAATGGTGGGCTGACGCTCAACGGTGGTGGCCTGCTGCTGGGCAATGCCGGTGCACTCGGCACGGGCGCACTGAATGTCGGCGCAAGCGCGACGCTGGACAGCAGTGTGGCGCTTAGCCTGGGCAATGCGGTGAATCTGGGCGGAGGCACGGTACTGAACCTGCTTGGCACGGAGAATGTAACGCTGGGCGGTGTCATCGCCGGAACCGGCGAACTGGTCAAGAACGGCGCTTCGACGCTGACCTTGAATGGTCCCAACACCTTCTCCGGTGGTGTCGGCCTCAATGCCGGTGTGCTGCGGCTGGGCAATGCCGGCGCACTGGGCACCGGCGCACTGGATGTGGGTGGCAACGCGTCGCTGGATGCCAGCGCCGCACTGAACCTGGGCAACAGCATCGGCCTGGCAGCAGGTGCCAATCTGACCGTGCTGGGCAGCAACGACCTGACGCTGGGTGGGCCGGTGTTCGGCGCCGGTGGATTGATCAAGGACGGTGCGGCACGGTTGACCCTGAGCGGTGCCAACCTCTATGCCGGCGGCACCACCATCAACAACGGCACGCTGGCGCTGGGGGCCGGTGGCAGCCTGGCGGCGGGCGGCGATGTGACGCTCGGCAATGCCGGCGCGGGCTTTGACATTTCCGCGGCCGGCGGCAACCAGACCATCGCTGCGTTGAACGGCGTGGCCGGAACCGCGCTGACACTGGGCGGCAATTCGCTGACCTTCGGCAGCAATGCCAACGCCACCTTTGATGGCGTGATCAGCGGCACTGGCGGGCTGGTCAAAACCGGTACTGGCATCCAGACGCTGTCCGGTGCCAACACCTTCAGCGGTGGCCTGGCGCTCAATGGCGGTGGGCTGGTGCTGGGCAACGCCGGTGCGCTGGGGACCGGCGCGCTCGGTGTGGGTGGCACCGTCAGCCTCGACAACACGGTGGCACTGAACCTTGCCAACGCGGTGAACTTCGGCGCCGGCACGCAGCTGACTCTGGGCGGCGGCAGTGACCTCACCCTGGGCGGCGTGCTTAGCGGCAATGGCAGCCTGATCAAGAACGGTGCAGGCCTGCTGACGCTCAACAACACCAATACTTTCGGTGGTGGCTTGACCTTGAACGGCGGTGGCCTGGTGGTCGGCGCGAATGATGCGCTGGGTACCGGCACGCTGGCGGTGAATGCCAGCACCACCCTGGATGCGGGCGCTGCGGTGACGCTGGGCAACGCCGTGAACCTGGGATCGGGCGTGGCACTGACCCTGCCGGGCAGCAACGCGCTGACCCTGGGCGGCATCGTGGCCGGCAATGGCAGCCTGATCAAGAATGGTGCCACCACGCTGACGCTGTCCGGTGCCAATACCTACTCCGGCGGTACCACCATCAACGCCGGTACGCTGGCGCTGGGCATGGGCGGCAGTCTTGCCGCAGCGGGTGATATCACGCTGGGCGCAGGTGCTGGCTTCGATATCTCCGGTGCCGGCAGCAGCCAGACCATCGGCGCGCTCAACGGTGCGGGCGGAAGCACGCTGACACTGGGCGGCAATTCGTTGACCTTCGGCACGACCGGCAATGCCGCGTTCGACGGCGTGATCAGTGGCGGTGGCGGTCTGATCAAGGTGGGCGCGGGCGTACAGACGTTGTCCGGCGCCAACACCTTTAGCGGCGGCGTGACACTCAACGCAGGCGGGCTGGTCCTGGGCAATGACGCGGCGCTGGGTACCGGTGCATTGACCGTCGGCGGTGCCGCCACGCTGGATACAACCGGCTTGGCAACGCTGGCCAACAACATCGCGCTCAATGCCGGGTTGACCGTGCTCGGCAGCAATGCGCTGACGCTCAACGGTGTTCTTTCCGGGGCCGGCAGCCTCACCAAGAATGGCGGCGCAACGCTGACCTTGAATGGCATCAACACGTATACCGGTGGTACCAACATCAACGCCGGCACGCTGGCGCTGGGGGCCGGTGCAAGCCTGTCAGCGAGCGGTACTGTGAACCTCGCCACCGGCGCCACGCTGGATCTGTCTGCCGGCAGTGGCACGCAGCAGTTCGGCACGCTGGTCGGCAACGGCACGGTGAACCTCGGCGCCAACTCGATCGAAGTTGGCGGTGCCACCAATGGCACCTTCAGTGGTTCGATCGCAGGCACGGGTGGGCTGACCAAGGTGGGGGCAGGCATCGAGACGTTGACCGGTGCCAACACCTACACCGGCGGCACCTTCATCAACGCCGGCACGCTGGCGATTGGTCCGGGCGGCAGCCTGGCCGCGACCGGCGCGGTGACGCTGAGCGCTGCAGGCGCCGGCTTCGATATCTCCACCGCAGGGGCCAACCAGACCATCGGGTCGTTGAACGGCGTGGCCGGCTCGACGGTGAGCCTGGGGGCACGGACACTGACACTCGATGGTGTGGGCAACAGCCTCTTCGATGGCGCGATTTCCGGCACCGGTGGCCTGGTCAAGAATGGCGCCGGCATCCTCACGCTGGGCGGCGCCAATCTGTTCAGTGGTGGCGTTGCACTCAACGGCGGTGGACTGGTGGTCGGCAACAACGCTGCGCTCGGCAGCGGTGCGTTGACGGTCGGAAGCAACGCGACACTGGATGCATCGACCGGCGTCAACCTGGCCAACAACATCAACCTCGCTTCGGGTGCCAATCTCGACCTGCTCGGCAGCCAGGCGCTGACACTGGGCGGTGTGATTTCCGGCACGGGCGGGCTGATCAAGGACGGTGCGGCCACCGTAACCCTGAGCGGTGCCAACACCTACACCGGGGGTACCACCATCAACAGTGGCACGCTGGCGATCGGTGCCGGTGGCAGCCTCGCCGCAACCGGCGCGGTGAACCTGGCCGGCACCGGCACGCTCGACATCTCGGCGGGCAACCAGGCCATCGGTTCGCTGGCCGGCGTGGCCGGCAGCACGGTGGCACTGGGCGGCAGCACGCTGACCCTGGGTGGTACCGTGGACAGCACTTTCAACGGTGCGATCAGCGGCAATGGCGGCCTGATCAAGAACGGCGCAGGCGTGCAGACGCTCAATGGCGCCAGCACCTTCAGCGGTGGCGTGGCGCTCAACGCGGGTGGCCTGGTGGTCGGCAACAACGCTGCGCTGGGCACCGGTGCGGTGACGGTTGGAGGCGCGGCTACGCTCGATTCGAACTCCGCGGTGACGCTGGCCAACAACTTCATCCTCAACAACGGATTGACCGTACTCGGCAGCAACAACCTCACCCTCAACGGCAACCTGAGTGGTACCGGCAGCCTGACCAAGGAGGGAGCAGCGACGCTGACCTTGAACGGCACCAATACCTATACCGGTGGCACCAACATCAACGCCGGTACGTTGGCACTGGGCGCCGGCGCGAGCCTGCACGCCAGTGGCATCGTCAACCTGGCCTCGGGTGCGACCTTCGATCTGTCGGCGGGTAGCGGTACGCAGCAGTTCGGTACCCTGATCGGCAGCGGTACGGTGAATCTGGGCGCGAACACGCTTACGATCGGAGGCGCTACCAATGGCACCTTCAGTGGTTCGGTGGCGGGCACCGGCGGCCTGGTCAAGGAAGGTTCGGGCACCCAGACGTTGACCGGCACCAATACCTTCACCGGTGGCACCACCATCAACGCTGGTACGCTGGCGATCGGCGCCGGTGGCAGCCTGGCTGCCACGGGTGCGGTGAATCTGGCCAACGCCGGTACCGCCTTTGACATCAGCGCGGGTGGCCCGCAGGCCATCGGCTCGCTGGCAGGCGTGGCCGGCAGCACCGTGGCGCTGGGTGGCAGCACGCTGACACTCAATGGCGTGGGCAACACTACGTTTGCTGGTGACATCACCGGCACCGGCGGCCTGGTGAAGAACGGCGCTGGGATCCAAGGCCTGACCGGCAGCAATACCTTCAGTGGCGGCGTGGCACTCAACGCCGGTGGCCTTGCCTTGGGCAACAACGGTGCACTGGGAACCGGCACGCTGACCGTGGGCGGCAATGCCAGCCTGGACGGCACCACCGCGCTGACCCTGGCCAACACCGTGCAGCTGGCCAGCGGCACGCTGACCCTGGCCGGCAGCAACGCGCTGACCTTGAACGGCCCGATCAGCGGTGCTGGCGGCCTGCTGAAGGATGGCGCAGCAACGGTCACCCTGGGCGGTGCCAGCACATATACCGGCACCACCACCATCAACAGCGGCACGCTGGCGGTGGCGGCCGGTGGCAGCCTGTCCGGTGCCAGCACGGTGAACCTGGCCGGCGCCGGCACGTTGGACATCAGTGCCGGTGGCAGCCAGAGCATCGGAGGCCTGGCCGGCGTGACCGGATCCGGCGTGGTGCTGGGCGGTGCGACCCTGACCACCGGCGGCAACAACGGCAGCACCACCTTCGGCGGTGTGCTCAGTGGCACCGGCGGTCTGGTGCAGAGCGGTACCGGCACGCTGACCCTGAGCGGCGACAACGTCTATACCGGTGGCACCACCATCAACGGTGGTAGCACGCTGCAGATCGGCAACGGTGGCAGCACCGGTTCGGTGCTGGGCGACATCACCAACAATGGCAGCCTGGTCTACAACCTCGGTACCACGGCAACCGTGGGCGGCGTGGTCAGCGGCAGCGGCGGCCTCACCCAGGCTGGCAGCGGCACACTGGTGTTGACCGGCAACAACACCTACACCGGCGGTACCACCATCAATGCCGGAGGCACGCTGCAGGTCGGCAATGGCGGTGCGACCGGTGCGATCGTCGGTGACATCACCAACAACGGTGTGCTGGTGTCCAACGTGGCCGGCAACACCACGCTGGGCGGCACCATCAGCGGTACCGGTGGCCTGACCCAGGCCGGTGCCGGCACGCTGACCCTGACCGGCAACAACACCTATACCGGCGGCACCACCATCAATACCGGTGGCACGCTGCAGGTGGGCAATGGCGGTGCGACCGGCGCGATCACCGGCAACGTCGCCAACAACGGCAGCCTGGTGTTCAATGTCGGTGGCAACACCACGGTCGGCGGTGCGATCAGTGGCACTGGCGCGCTGACCCAGGCCGGTGCTGGCGTGCTGACCCTGGTCGGCAACAACAGCTACACCGGCGGCACCACCATCAATGCGGGTGGCACGCTGCAGGTCGGCAACGGCGGCGCCACAGGTTCGATTGCCGGTGACATCACCAACAATGGTGCGTTGATTTCCAACGTGGCCGGCAATACCGCGCTGGGCGGCACCATCAGCGGTACGGGTGGCCTGACCCAAGCGGGCAGTGGGTCGCTGGTGCTGACCGGCACCAACACCTACACCGGCGGTACCACCATCAATGCCGGTGGCACGCTGCAGCTTGGCAACGGCGGTGCGACCGGCTCGATCGTGGGCGACGTCACCAACAACGGCACGCTGGTGTCCAACGTGGCGGGCAACACCACGCTGGGCGGCACCATCAGCGGCAGCGGCGGCCTGACCCAGGCCGGCAGCGGCACGCTGACCGTGACCGGCAACAACACCTATACCGGCCCGACCACCATCACTGCCGGTGGCACCCTGCAGGTGGGCAATGGCGGCGCGACCGGTGCGATTGGCGGCAGCGTCACCAACAACGGCAGCCTGGTGTTCAACGTGGGTGGCAACACCACCGTCGGCGGCGCCATCAGCGGCAGCGGTGGCCTGATCCAGGCCGGCAGCGGCACGCTGATTCTGGGCGGCAACAACACCTATACCGGCGGCACCACCATCAGCACCGGCGGCACGCTGCAGGTTGGCAACGGCGGCGCGAGCGGATCTATTGCCGGCAACGTCAGCAACAACGGCAGCCTGGTGTTCAACGTAGGTGGCAACACCACCGTTGGCGGCACCATCAGTGGCAGCGGTGGCCTGACCCAAGCCGGCAACGGCACCATCACGCTGACCGGCAACAACACCTACACCGGCGGCACCACCATCAATGCAGGTGGCACGGTGCAGGTCGGCAACGGCGGGGCCAGCGGTTCGGTCACCGGCAACATCACCAACAATGGTGGCCTGATCATCAACACCGGTGGCACCACCTCGCTGGGCGGCACCATCAGTGGTGGTGGCAGCATCGTGCAGGCCGGCCCGGGTGGCCTGAACCTGGGTGGCAACAGCGGTGGCTTCAGCGGTACCGGCCAGGTCACCGGCGGTGGCCTGAATGTCACCGGCAACATCGGCGGCCAGTGGACCATCGGCAGCGGCACCACGCTGTCCGGCACCGGCACTATCGGTGGCGCCGGCGGTGGTGTGACGGTGTCCAGCGGCGGCGTGCTGTCGCCGGGCAATGGTCCGGGCAACGGCAGCGGTGCGGGCAATGGCACCGGCACGATCACGGTGGGGGGCAACCTGACCCTGTCGCCGGGCAGCACGCTGGGCATCGATCTGGGTGCCACCGGCAGCGACACGGTGCAGGTGGGCGGCAGTGCCAACGTGGCTGGGAGCACCGTGCAGGTGAACACCATCTCGCCGAGCACCAGCTACCAGCAGGGCCAGCAGTACACCGTGGTCAACGCGGGCGGTGGGGTGAGCGGGCAGTTCGCCTCGGCCACCACGCCGTCGGCCTTCCTGACCATCACCCCGGTCTACACCGCGAACACGGCCAACCTGCAGATCGACGTGGCGCAGACCGCGGCATTCACCACGGCGGCGAAGACGCGCAACCAGTACAACACCGCCGCAGCGCTGGACAGCCTGCCGCAGAGTGGTTCGGCACTGGGCCTGTACAACACGCTGCTGATGTATGACGCGGGTACCGCGCGCGCTGCCTTCGACCAGCTGTCCGGTGAAGTGCATGCGGCCAGCCGCGCGGTGCTGCTGTACGACAATTACCTGGAAGAGGGTATCCGCCAGCGCCTGGGCAGTGAGCTGCCGACCGTGCGTGGTGAGCGTGCTTCGGCGTGGCTGGCCGGCAGTGGCAAGGTGTTCCGCCAGGACGGTGACGGCAATGGCGATGACATCCGCTCCAACCGCAATGCGCTGATGGCGGGCGTGGACTGGCAGCTGGGCGAGCACGTGGTGCTGGGTGCGGCCGCAGGCAACGAGCGGCTGGATACGCGCCTGTACGATCGCAGTTCGCGAGCCCGCCTGCGTGGCAACACGTTCGGCCTGTATGCACAGGGCCAGTGGAACAACGGCTTCGCGGTTGGGGGCAGCGTATCGCGCGGCGACTACCGTACGCGCACCACGCGTGAGGTGCCGCTGCTGGGCCAGACCTTGTACAGCCGCCAGGACTCGGACGTGACCATCGCGCAGGTGGAGGGCAGCTGGACCTGGACACATGGCACGACCCAGCTGCAGCCGTACGTGCAGTTCACCAAGCACTGGGTCGACAGCGATCGCGCAGTAGAGCAGGGTGGCACTGCTGCACTGGAGCTGGAAGGCGGCAAGGACACGCTCAATGTCAGCACCGTGGGCGTGCGTGGACGTTGGGATGTGGGCAGCGGCGAGCGCTTCCCGGCACAGCTGACGGTCGGCCTCGGCTGGCAGCACGCCTCGGGTGACACCGATGTGGCCAGCCGCAACCGCTTCGCCGTCGGTGGCAACGCGTTCGACGTCTACAGCGCGGTGATGGCACGCAATGCGCTGGTCAGTCAGGTGGGCGTGGCGGTTGGGCTCGGCCGCAACAGCCAGCTGTCGATGTTCGTGCAGGGCCAGCACGGCGATGGCCGCCGTGATGTTGGCGGGCAGATCAACCTGCGCGTAGGCTTCTGAGGGGAGCGGGCCAGCGGTAGATCCACGCACTGCGTGGATGGGGCCGGGGCGGGAGCGCTAGAGCTCCCGCTCCATTTCCACGGCGTCGATCCCGGCGCCGTGGCCATCGGGCACGATCCGCGTCACCTGGAAGCCCAGCCCGGCATAGAAGCCCTGGGTGTGCTGGCTGGTACTGAGCGCGATGCGCTTGATCGAGGGATCCGCTTCAGCCTGGCGCAGGCGTGCCAGTGCCAGTTCGCGGCCCAGTCCATGCCGGTGCAGCGCGCGCTGGACCATCCCCCAGCAGAAACCGGCACTGCCGTCGCCGCGTCGCGACAGGCCGCCACAGGCCACGATGCTGCCATCGCGCTCGATGACCTGGAATGCACAGTCCGTGGCCTGTTCGCGCAGGAAGCGTTCAAAGTCACTGCGCTCTTCGGGCGCGAAGTAGGTGGGTACGTTGCTGTCGAAAATCGACAGGCAGGCGCTGGCATCGGTGGGGCGGTAGAGCAACGGTCGCCATTACGAACCACCGATCACCCTCAGTGGCCTGTCGCGCACCACGCGCTCCAATCCGTTCCTGCACAGTGGCCTGATCTTCAAGCGCAACATGCTAGTGCGCACCTTCATGCCGCATCGCTTGCTGGACCGCACCGCGTTCTCGCAGCTGGCCTTGGATTACCTGGTGTTCGGCATGGCCTACCTGGGGCGGCAACTCTCGCACTCCGGGCGGCTGTTGCAGCTGCACCCGCTGATGGCGCAGTACATACGCCGTGGCGTGGATCCAAGTGTGTTCTTCCAGGTGCGAGCTGGGCGGGCCGAGCATGAACTTGCACCTGGCTCGGTGCACCAGCTGCGCGAGGCCGATACCGATCAGGAAATCTACGGGTTGCCGGAGTGGTTGGCAGTCGTGCAGTCGGCGCTGCTCAATGAATCGGCCACGTTGTTCCGCCGTAGGTACTACACCAACGGCTCGCACGCCGGGTTCATCCTCTACATGACCGACCCGCAGCCGGAGGGCATGGATGTGGACGCCCTGCGGCAGGCGCTGCGAGACTCGCGTGGGCCGGGCAATTTCCGCAACTTGTTCGTGCATTCGCCCAACGGCAAGAAGGACGGGTTGCAGCTGATCCCGATCAGCGAAGTGGCGGCCAAGGATGAGTTCACCGGCATCAAGCGTGTGACCCGTGATGACATCCTGGCCGCGCTGCGCATCCCACCGCAGCTGCTGGGTATCGTCCCGCAGAATGCGGGCGGATTCGGCTCGATTCGGGATGCGGCCACCGTGTGGGCGTCGATGGAACTGGCTCCCCTGCAATCGCGCATGGCCATGGTCAACGAATGGATCGGTGAGGAGGTCATCACTTTTGCCCCCTTCGAAATAGAACGTTCAACGAACTAAATGCCTACCCCTGCAGGGGCGAGGTCAAGCTACTGCTTCATTCGAAACAGGGGCGACAGGGAGAAGGTCAATACCTGTCGCCCTTGGGGGGTGATCCCAGTGCGAGTAGCGGCGGCTGCATCGAACTTAGTTCCAGATCACGATAGTTCCATCTGGACTATTCAACTGCATCGCCTCTGGGCCAGAGTAGCCATCTTCACTTAAGTCGACTGTGAGTGTGACCCCTCTAGAAAACTGCGCAACCATTGTCTCGTGATCGAACCGGCAATCCTCCAGCACCAAGCTCAGCGTTGAGCGCGGAGGATTCTCCGCAATGCCATCGCTAAGGAGGCTGAAAGAGTTGTAGATATGCAGCTCCCAGCCATCGTGCGTACCTATCGTGGCCATGCCATCTTCAATCCCCAGTGTCACATTTTTTCCGATCAATGGCCGGAGAGCTTCCGCCTGGTGCTCGATCATGTTCAGGCCTATCTGACTGGGAAGTGAGACTTCGAATTAGGTAGCGTTTTCCCGGAGAGCGGATCTACGCCTTGCTTTCCAGCATTCTCGTACTTGATATAGCCAGCTGGATATCCAGGACTGTTTCCCCTGGGAGGGGTTGGGTCCATCATCCGCATGGTGGCGACTTGCCCATTACTGCCTCCGGCACCCCCAGTAAATGCGACACCGGTCTGTTTTCCTGCGGGGTTGATGACCGGAGTTGGTCCGCTCGCCCCTGTGGGTACCGGAAATGCTGTTCCGTTCGACGAGACGACATAGCTCGGGCCAGAAGGTGTCGCCGGGGCAGCGGCAGGAGTTGGCGCAGTGGGCGCTGCAGGTGCTGGTGCTGGCAGGGCCAGTGGTTGCGCCGAATTAATGGAGCCAGACATTGCCGATGCAGCAGCAGGCCCAACAACTGGCGTCGCGCGCACAATCGCTGTTGTTACCGCAAGTGCTGCGGGGCCGAACGTATCATATGCAGAGGGTGAGCTCGCTACCGAGTCGGCATGTCTCTCCGCCGCCCGTTCCTGGCGGCCATCAGGATCGACGAATCTGTAGGGATTGCCCGCAGCGTATCGATAGCGGTTGAAGGCGGAGCCCGGTTTGTCGTTTGGTGAGACGGGATCTACAGAGAGAAAGAGCCCTAGTTGGGGATCGTAGTAGCGCTGCTGCATGTAGCTCAGCCCCGTGGCAGCATCGCTCACGTGCCCCGTGTAGCCAGGCCCATCCGTAACCGGTCCGTCCACGACACCCCCGTAGGGCTCATAGTCGTACCGTTTGATCACGTTGCCGCTTTCATCGGTTTCGGCAACGACCGAGCCAAGGGCGTCGGTGTGGATGTAAGTGACCGTCTGAGCAGTTGCGATTAGCGGCAGTGCCAAGCCAACCAACATCAGCCAGCAGAGCCAGGCGCCGACGACGCTCAGCTTGCCGAAATACGTTCTCATGCCCTTTCGGCGGGCCGACGCGCGGCACGCAATTCTCTCAAGCCATTCCATCCTTCCAATCCCTGAAAGAGCCTTCCAGCAAGGCATTGCCTTCATATCACAGTCCCCGTCGGCGTGACGACCGAAGTCGGCGCCAGGGGCGGGCGGGCAAGTCTTCGAGCTGGCGTCGCGGTGGGTAGGCTGTAACACCGGTAACACCTGTGTTACACCGTGGCCGCGTTCGGTGCGAATAGCGTAACCATTTGATTATAGTTGCATATTTGACTGCCGTAACACCTGCCACACTTGTAACACCGAAAAACATCAATGTTGGAAACTGTTGCTGGATTGGGGGTGTCAATCAGAAGGCAGAGGTGGCTGGAAAGCGCTGTGCCACAAGGAACTCCAAGGAACCTGTTGGCAAAACTGGCAGTGCGATGCTCGCCACACGTTTTCTGTTTCAGACCCTCAATTCATAGCCTTCCTGAAACACTGTCAGTAGTGGGAGTTTTCTTCTTGGACACTGTTGGACGCCTTGTTTTCGCTTCTTCCTGGTGTCTGCGAATTTGGCTCCCACTTGGTGGCTGATGCCCCTGCCAGATACCCCCTTTAGTGCAGGGTTTCGCAGGTAGTTGGATGCCCCTCAACGTCATCCATAGCCTTGCTGGGCCTGCTCCTGGCCTTTGTGCAGGTGGTGCAGAAAAAGCACCCTATGAAGTGCGCAGGCGTGGCGGGGAGACGAGTGCGCACGCCGGGGTACGCACGGCGCTGGACCGCCTGCGCCCTCCCATCCGCTCAACTGCCTCTCAACCGCTTCTACGGGCCGCTGACGCGCAGCGCGCAGCAGCTCTTGGTGTTGGTCGCTTGCCTGGGCGCTCATGCTGCTACGCGCGCTCAGGACCTTGCGCATGCGGCACCTCATTTCGTTACGGCTGTCAGAGGCGGTGGCGAGGGAGCGGCGTGCTTCGCGATGCACGCAGGTCGGTCATCTGAAACTGCTTGCGTGCACTCTCGCTTCTCCAAGTGCAGCGCTCTTGCTGACTATCTGGATTGCCGTCCCAACGCGCAGGGCGCGCTGCTGATAGGCCAGGAATCAACGGATTGACGAAGTATGGGTCGGGGTATGGGGCCACATACGAACCCAAGAAAAAAGCCCCTGAAATCAGGGGCTTAGTTCGTAACTTGGCGGAGAGAGGGGGATTCGAACCCCCGAAGCGCGGTTTAGACGCTTACACACTTTCCAGGCGTGCTCCTTCAACCACTCGGACACCTCTCCGGATCCCTGCCATCGGCAAACGCCTCAGCAGGGGCGCAGATTCTAGCGGGCTGCGCGGCACTTCACAAGCACCCCAGCCAGGAACCTGCGAAGGACGTGCCGGAGGCGAGGGGGCTGGACAGGCATGGCACAATGGAACATCCGATGGAAAACGGTGGCCTGATGTCCTACCTCGTCCTTGCCCGCAAGTGGCGTCCGAAGCGTTTTGCCGAGCTGGTGGGCCAGGAACACGTGGTCCGTGCGCTCAGCAACGCGCTGGACAGCGGCCGGGTCCACCACGCGTTCCTGTTCACCGGTACCCGCGGCGTGGGCAAGACCACCATCGCGCGCATCTTCGCCAAGTCGCTGAACTGCGAGCAGGGCACCAGCGCCGACCCGTGCGGCCAGTGCGCGGCCTGCCTGGACATCGACGCCGGCCGCTACATCGACCTGCTGGAAATCGACGCCGCGTCCAACACCGGTGTGGATGACGTGCGTGAGGTGATCGAGAACGCGCAGTACATGCCCTCGCGTGGCAAGTACAAGGTCTACCTGATCGACGAAGTGCACATGCTGTCCAAAGCGGCGTTCAACGCGCTGCTGAAGACGCTGGAAGAACCGCCGGAGCACGTGAAGTTCCTGCTGGCCACCACCGACCCGCAGAAGCTGCCGGTCACCGTGCTGAGCCGCTGCCTGCAATTCAACCTCAAGCGCCTGGACGAGGATCAGATCCAGGGCCAGATGACGCGCATCCTGGCGGCAGAAGAGATCGAGGCCGACGGCAGTGCCATCGTACAGCTGGCCAAGGCCGCTGACGGTAGCCTGCGCGACGGCCTGTCGCTGCTTGATCAGGCGATCGCCTATGCCGGCGGCGCGCTGCGCGAGGACGTGGTGCGCACCATGCTGGGCACGGTCGACCGCACCCAGGTGGCGGCGATGCTCGATGCGCTGGCCGAGGGCGATGGTCCGCGCCTGCTGCAGGTGGTGGCTGCGCTGGCCGAATTCTCGCCGGACTGGAGTGGCGTGCTGGAAGCATTGGCCGAAGGCCTGCATCGCATCCAGGTGCAGCAGCTGGTACCGGGTGCCGCAGCGGCCGCTGAAGGCCTGGACGCGACGGTGTTCGCCGAACGCCTGCGCCCGGAAGTGGTGCAGCTCTGGTACCAGATGGCCTTGAACGGCCGTCGTGACCTGCCGCTGGCGCCGAGCCCGCGCGCGGGATTTGAAATGGCCGTGCTTCGCATGCTGGCGTTCCGACCGGCCGCAGCGGTACCGCCGGTGCCGAAGGCCGTCGACGGTGCGGTGGGTGGCACGCCGGGCGGTAACGCTGCCGGTAGTGGCACCGGTGCCGGTAGCCACGAAGCGACGCCGGCCGCTGCCGCCGCTACGGCGAGCCCGGCTGTGGTAGCGCAGGTGGCCGCTCCGGCGCAGGCCGCGCCGCGCGAACCTGAACCCGAACCGGAGCCGGTCCCGCAACCCGACCCTGAGCCGACGCCGGAGCCCGAGCCGGTTCCGGTGGAGGAGCCGGTGTCACCGCCACCGGTGAAGGCCGAAGCCGTGGCGCCTCCGTCTGTTGAAGCAGAAGCGGGCGACGACCTGCCGCCGTGGGCCACCGACGAAGCCGAGGCGCGTGACGAGGCGCTGGCGGCCGAGATGGCTGGGCCGGACGCCGCCATGGTGGCGCCCTGGCATGAACCGCCGGCTCCCGTCGCGGCTCCCGGCGAGCCTGCGCCGTCCGAGCGCCCGTTCCGCACTGAAGGCATTGCCATCGCGCCAACAGAGTCGGCCCCGGCACGTGATGCCGTGCCGCAGGAAGGCGTCAGCGAGCTGGCCACGGCCGAGGACTGGCTCGACCTGGTGGCCAACAGTGGCCTGAGCGGCCCGTCGCGGCAGCTGGCGGCTAACGCTGCCTTCATCAGTTGCCAGCACGGGACCTTGAAATTGGGCCTTTCGCCCGGATTTGAGTACCTGCGCTCGGAGCGTGCGCTGGCGGCCCTGGGCGAGATGCTGGAGAAAGCCCTTGGCCAGGCCCCGAAGATCGTGGTCGAGACCGTGGAAATCGAGCACGTCCCGGCCGAGACCCTGCATCAGCGTGCCGACCGCCAGCGTAGTGAGCGGCAGCAGGTGGCAGAGGCTGTTTTCATGGACGATCCGGAAGTGCAGGTGCTGATCCAACAGCACGGCGCCCGGGTTGTTTCCGATTCCATCCGTTCTTTTGACGAGTAAGAGACTATGCGCGGCAACATCGCCCAACTGATGCAGCAGGCCCAGAAGATGCAGGAAAACCTGCAGAAGGCCCAGGAAGAAATCGCCAGGATCGAAGTGACCGGCAGCGCCGGTGGCGGCATGGTCAGCGTGACCCTGACCGGTGCCAAGGAATGCCGCAAGGTGCGCATCGATCCGTCGCTGGCCAGCGACCCGGAGATGCTGGAAGACCTGATCGCCGCCGCCTTCAACGATGCCTCGAACAAGATCGATGCCGAGTCGAAGTCGAAGATGGGGTCGGCCACCGCTGGCATGCAGCTGCCGCCGGGCATGAAGCTGCCGTTCTGATTTTCAGCGTGGCACCCGTGTAACCGGGTGCCACGGACCCTGTAGCCGTCGAGCCTGCTCGACGCAATGAAAGCCTGTCGCCGTGTCCGCACCCCTGCTTGAACAATTGATCGACGCGTTGCGGGTGCTGCCGGGCGTCGGCCAGAAGACTGCGCAGCGCATGGCCTACCACCTGCTCGAGCGTGAGCGCGAAGGTGGCCGGCGCTTGGCCGAAACCCTGGCGCTGGCGGTGGAACGCATCGGCCACTGCGCGCAGTGCCGCGATTTCAGCGAAACCGAGCTGTGCCCGACCTGTGCCAACAGCAGCCGCGAGCGCAGCCAACTGTGTGTGGTCGAATCGCCGGCCGACCGCCTGGCCATCGAAAACGCCACCGGCTTCCGCGGTGTCTACTTCGTGCTGCAGGGCCGCCTATCGCCGCTTGATGGCATCGGCCCGCGCGAGCTGGGCCTGGAGCAGCTGGAGCGACGGCTGGCCGAAGGCGAGGTGCAGGAGCTGATCATCGCCACCAGCGCCACTGTCGAGGGCGAGGCCACCGCGCATTACCTGGCGCAGCTGGCGCGTGCACGCAAGGTGCAGCCCAGCCGTCTGGCGCAGGGCCTGCCGCTGGGCGGCGAACTGGAATACGTCGATCGTGGCACGCTGTCGCACGCGTTCGGGACGCGCAGCGAATTCCGCGATTGAGCAACGGCCGGCATGGCCGGGCGTGAGCGGCCTACAATGCGGGAGACATCCCCGCCGAGGCCGACCATGAGCAACGAAACCCTCTTCAGCAAGATCATCCGTCGCGAGATCCCGGCCACCATCGTCTACGAGGATGACGAGGTGCTGGGCTTCAAGGACATCGCACCGCAGGCGCCGGTGCACGTGCTGTTCATTCCGAAGAACGAGATCATTCCGACCCTGGATGACCTGCAGCCGTCGCAGGCGCACCTGATCGGGAAGCTGGCGCTGGCTGCCGCCGAGTACGCGCGCCGCGAAGGCTTCGCACAGGACGGCTACCGCATCGTGATGAACTGCCGCGAGGATGCCGGCCAGACCGTGTTCCATATCCACATGCACCTGCTGGCCGGTGCGTCGCTGGGGCACTTCGGTACCCCGGGACGTTGAGCGCCCGGTATCCGCGCCATGCGTGGATGAAAAAGGCCGCCCGAGGGCGGCCTTTTCCGTCATGCGTGTGTGGTGACGATCACCACCAGCCCCAGCGACCATAGCCGCCCCAGTACGGGCCATACGGGCCCGGGCCCCACGGGCCATAGGGGTAGGGCACCACATCGACCTGGCGCTGTTCCGGCCACAGGTAGATCACATCGGCCGACAGCTTCGGCAGGCGGTAGTCGTACTCGCCGATGCGGGTGTTCTGGTAGCCGTCGATCTTGCCGATGAAGGTCACGTCACGACCGGCTTCGAACACCGCCGGGTCGTAGAAGCCGGCACGGCAGGCAATGAAGCGGCCGTCGCTGGCGTCGGACGAGGTGGTGTTCGGGCGGCCACTGCCATTGAGCGGGCGCGAGATGATCTGGAAGCAGGTCTCGCCCTGGCCGGGCTTGGTTTCGATGATGCGACCGCCCCAACGGACCGGCGTGCCGACCTGCTGGGTAGCGACCGAATCGCGAGGGGAGACCAGGCTGAACTGTCCCTGCAGCGGCTTGGGGGCCGTGGCGCAGGCCGACAGGGCCAGCGTGGCCACAGCGGTGAGAAGGAACTTGGTGTTCATGGGGAGGCTCCGGAAGTCGGGCGATGCCTGCGCAGGTCCCGCAATAATGAAGCGAGGTCGGTGCAAGTTCCAGCGTAGCGCGCGTCGGCGAAACGCTGGCTGAGTGCGAGCAGGGCCGGGTCGGGGCGCTGCCGGTGTACCCGCTGTGCCCAGTCCTGTGCGGTTTCGTGCGGTTCACGGGCCAGGCCGAGGCGGGCGTAGCGCCGTCCGAGCCGGTGCCAGGCGCGCAGCAGCGGCTCGCGTTCGCGCTCGCCACGGGCCAGCAGCCAGGCCATCCACGCCAGCGCCAGCAGTGCGGCTACCACGAAGCCAGCGACCAGCTGCCCGGGGCCCAGATCGTCCAGCCCGAACGGCTTGAGCAGCTGCTGCTGGCGGCGCGCGTCGAAGGACAGCACCAGATCGTTCCAACCGCGGCGCAGCCAGTCGCCCATCTGGCCCAGCTGCAGCCAACGCTGCTGCAGTGGTGTGTCCGTGCCGGCCTGCAGGCGGTCATCCAGGGTGTCCAGGATGCGTTCCGGTGCCACGGCTGCGGTCGGGTCAACCCTGACCCAGCCGTGCTGCGGCAGCCATACCTCGGCCCAGGCGTGGGCATCCATCCGCCGCACTACCCAGTAGTCGCCGATGCGGTTGCGGGTGCCACCAGCGAAACCGGTCACCACCCGCGCCGGGACGCCGGCGTTGCGCATCAGCACCACGAAGGCCGAGCTGAAGTGCTCACAGAAGCCGGCCTTGTAGCCGAACAGGAACTCGTCGATCGGGTCGCGCCCTGCCGCAGGGGTATCCAGCGTGTACGAGAAATCGGTGGTGATCCACTGCAGCGCGCGGCGCACGATGGCCTCGTCGTCGCTGCCAGCGTCCTGCCGCCATTGCTGCGCCAGCGTGGCGGTGCGCGGGTTGAAGCCGGCCGGCAGCTGCAACGTCGCGCGGCGCAGATAGGGCGACAGCGTGCTGTCGAAGCGCAGTGGCGGGGCCGAATGCAACCGCCAGCGGCTGAGCGAGGCCAGCGGGCGTTCGCTGCTCAGGCTCATGTCCGCATCCAGCACGCTGCCCGCAGGTGCGCGGCTGGGCAGGTCCAGCGCCACCAGCTGGCGGCGGTCGGTGGGCTCGTAATCGATCTGGTAGTCCCAGCCCTGTGTACCCGCTGCAACCACTGCAGCAGGTCGCCGCGCGCTGGCACGGTCGCGTGTCCAGCGCCGTCCATCGAAGGCGGTCAGTACAGGGCCGCGCCAGTAGCGCTGCGCCGGCTCGGGCGGAGCGCCGAAGAACTGCACGCGCAGCGCCGGGGTGTCGTCGGCCATCAGGTCCAGCCACTGGCCGGGTTCCATGCTGTCGGACAGCCCCGGTGTACCCACGGCGCGTTCGGGAATACCCCACAGTGGCGTGGCCAGTCGGGGGAAGAGCCAGAAGCAGGCCAGTGCCAGCGGCAGGCCGATCGCCAGCAGGCGGCCGACACCACGCAGCTGTCCACGCAGTGGCTGGCGGCCAGCATGGCCTTCATCCTGCGCCAGGCGTTGCAGTGCGATCAGTGCGCTGCCCCCGGCCAGCGCGGCCAGCGCTGTTGTCAGCGGCCCTTGGTCGAGCAGGAATGCTGCAAAGGGCGAGAACAGCGCGAAGCCGAGCAGGCTGCGGGCATCACGCAGGCTGCGCAGCTCGCTGGACTTGATCGCCAGCATCGCGGCCAGCAGCGCGCAACCGGTATCGCGTCCTGGGCGCACCACGCCCATCTGCCAGACGATGGCGCCGAGCATGCCCAGCACCAGCAGCAGGCGTACCGGCATCGGCAACACTGTCCGCCACGACAGGGCGGCAGTGATGATCGCCGCCAGCGCGATCACGCCCGCCAGCAGTGGTGGCAGCTGCAGCAGCAACGGCAACAGTGCCAGCGCCGCGCTGGCCAGGGTCCAGTTGCGGGCATTGCGGTCGAGCAGGGCCGGGGTCTCAGTCATGCGGCATCAGCGCCAGCGCGCGCAGGCACAGGTGATGATGGCTGGCGCCCTGGCCGGGCCCGAACGGTGGATGCGCAGGCAGCAGCAGGGTGTAGCGGCGGCCCTCGCGCTCGGCCACATCCACCCAGCGCGCCAATCGAGCGATGCGTGCTTCATGGCCCAGCGGCGCCAATGAGCGCCAGTCGAGGATCACTTCGATGCCGACCGGCTTTTCGTACTCGCGCACCAGCAGGCTGTCGCGGCGTGCCGAGTGCTTCCAGGAAATGCTGCGCGGCGCATCGCCCGCCCGGTAGGGGCGCAGCTGATGCAGCTCCTCGCCGCTGGCATGGGCACGGGTATGCAGCGGATCGCTGCCGCTCTCCGGCAGTGCAGGCGCCACGGCCTCGGCCAGCGGGTAGACCAGCAGCGGCTGTTCCGGCCACACCCACGACCATGCCCGCACCAGGCCCAGCGGCTGGGTGGTGGACAGGCGGATACGCGGCAGTTCCAGCCAGCCACGGCGTTCGCTGGGAACGTCCAGTTCCACTTCGCCACGGCCGTGCGCAGGCAGCGAGGTCCAGGCGTTGCTGTCACCCAGCTGCAGATGAAGGCCGTGCCGCGCACGCAGATCACGCAGTGAGAGGTCTACGCGCAGGCGCAACGGTTGCCCGGCCGGTACCGGCTCGGCCGAGATCGCATCGATCTGCACGCCGGACAACTGGAGATGCGCGGCAATGGCACTGGCGATGGCCGCTGCGGCAAGCAGCAGGGCCAGCAGCAGCGCCGGATTGTTGTTGTAGTTCAGCGCGCCCAGCAGCATGGCCACCAGCAGGGTGGCAACGAACAGGCCGAAGCGGGTGGGCAGCACATAGATGCGATGGCGGTCCAGCCGCTTCGGCAAGGCTTCGGGCCTGCGTGGCCGTGCCAGCAGCTGCATGCGTGCCCAGCGTGTGGCCACGCTCAATCCACCGCGACGGTCTGCAGGATCGCGCGCGCCAGTGCCGGTCCCGAACTGGATTCGGCTTCCGCCACCAGCCGGTGACCAGCCACTGCGACGAACAGCGTCTGCACGTCCTCGGGCACGACATGCCCGCGACCCAGCAGCAGGGCATGTGCCCTGGCCGCACGCAGCAATGCCAGGCCGGCGCGTGGTGACAGGCCGACGCGCACGCCGGCGTGCTGGCGGCTGCGGGTCAGCAGGGCCTGCACATAGTCGATCAGCGCGTCGCTGGCATGCACCTGGTTCACCGCGTCGCGCAGCGCGCGCACCTGGGTGTCATCCAGTTTCGGTACGGCGCGCGCGATCAGGTCGCGGCGGTCGCTGCCACGCAGCAGTTCGCGTTCGGCCTGGGCACTGGGGTAGCCCATCGCCAGCCGCAGCAGGAAACGATCCAGCTGCGAATCCGGCAGCGGGAAGGTGCCGGACAGGTCCACCGGGTTCTGCGTGGCGATCACGAAGAACGGGTCGGGCAGCGGATGCGTCTGTCCGTCCAGGGTGACCTGTTGTTCGGCCATCGCTTCCAGCAACGCGCTCTGCGTGCGTGGTGGTGCACGGTTGATCTCGTCGGCCAGCAGTACGTGGGTGAACACCGGGCCTGGGTGGAACTGGAACTGGCGGCTGCCGGCTTCATACACCGACACGCCCAGCACATCGGCCGGCAACAGGTCGGAGGTGAACTGCACGCGCTGGAAGCTGAGGCCGAGGCTGCTGGCCAGCGCATGCGCCAGCGTGGTCTTGCCCAGGCCGGGCAGATCTTCGATCAGCAGGTGGCCGCCGGACAGCAATGCGACGAACGCCAGCCTGACTTCCGGCACCTTGCCCAGTACCAGTGCGTTCACCTGATCCTGTGCCTCCCGCAGGGCCTGACGCAATTGATCGGTTAGCATGCTGGGATTGGGGGACGAAGCTGGCATGATCGTCTCAGATCTGGAATCCACTCGATTATCCATAGAGCAATGCAGGGCGAACAGCGCGCACGGACGATATTTCTCTGGTTATGGACGCTGGTCACAGCGGCCAAGCTGATCGTTGCCGCGCGCCTGCCGCTGTTCGTCGACGAAGCGTTCTATTGGCAGGAAGGCCAGCATCTGGCCGCGGCCTATTCGGATCTGCCCGGGCTGACCGCCTGGCTGGCCCGCCTGGGCGTGGAGATCGGCGGGCATCACGTGCTCGCGCTGCGCCTGCCGTTCCTGGCCATCGGTGCGCTGCTGCCGCTGCTGGTGGTGCGCACGGCCACGCGCTGGTTCGGCAATGTGGCCGGTTGGCAGGCGGGCAGCCTCACGCTGTTGATGCCGTTGTCGGCGACGCTGGGCCTGCTGGCGGTACCGGACGTGCCGATGGCGTTGGCGGCAGTGATCTGCCTGCACGCCGGTGCGCGCCTGCTGCACAACGTGGATGCCTCCTCGGCGATGAAGCTGGCGCTGGGCCTGCTGATCGGTGCACTCAGCCACTACCGTTTCATCGGTGTCATCGGCGTCGGTTTCATCGCGTTGCTGGCATTGCCGCAGGGGCGGCGCATGCTGGCCGATCCGCGCGTGTGGGTGGCATTGGCGGTGGGCGTGCTGGCATGGCTGCCACTGCTGGCGTGGAATGCGGACAACCACGATGCCGGCCTGAAATTCCAGGTGATCGAGCGTCATCCTTGGGCGTTTGAATGGGGCGGGCTGTGGTTCCTGGTGATCCAGCCGATGCTGGTCACGCCGATCCTGTGCATGGCGATGTGGAAGGTGGCGCTGGCAGGAACCCGGAGCGGCGGCGGTGCGCGCGTGCAGTGGCGCTATTTCGGCCTGGTGGGCGGCGTATCCACGCTGGGCATTTTCGTGCTCGGCTTCTTCACTGACGTCGAGCGGATCAGCTTCCACTGGCCGCTGCCGGGCTACCTCGCATTGCTGGTGGCGGTGCCGGTGGTGCTCAACGGCTGGCCGCGCTGGCTGCGCCGCACCGGCTGGTGGCTGGCCGGCGCGGGCATGGTGCTGGCCTTCGGCTACTACCTGATGGCATCCACGCCGGCACTGCGCGAGCAGATGGCCGGCAGCAAGTACTATCCGCGCAATTTCGCCGGCTGGCAGCCACTGGCAGTTGCGGTCCATGAAGAGCTGCGGCAGATGCCGGAAGGAACGCGCGTGCTGGCCGGCAACTTCAAGGTTGGCGCCGAGCTGGGTTTCCAGCTGGGCAATGGCAACATCGAGGTACTGCCGCATCCGCTCAATGACAAGCATGGCCGCACCGCGCAGCTGGCGCAGTGGGGCCTGCTGCATGAGGGCGAGCGCACGGTGCCGATGCTGCTGGTGCTGTCACCCAGCGACCAGCGCTATCGCGAACTGCTGGAGCGCTATCACGCCATCTGCAATCAGGTGGGGCCGATGCCTGCGCCACGCGTGGTCAGCAGTGATCATGGTTTCCAGCGCTTCCTGCTGTTCCGGCTGCCGGTGCAGCGCGCAGAGGGGCCGTGCGTGACGCCGGCGATGGCGTGGCTGGATGCGCCGTCCAATGGCGAGAAGGTGTCCGGCACGCTCGCAATCAAGGGCTGGGCGTTCAAGGATGGTGTCGGCCTGGCGCGCGTCGAAGTGCTGGTCGATGGTCGCTCGATCGGTGACGCCCGCTATGGGCGTGTGTTCGACGTGCGCCACACCTGGCCGGACAGTACCGATCCGCAGCATCCGGCGGTGGGCTTCGACGCATCGTTGGATACCACCACGCTGGCTCCGGGCAAGCACTGGCTCGGGCTGCGCCTGCATGGCCGCGATGGCAGTGTGGAGGCGTGGCAGGAGCAGCCGTTCGAGGTTCGTTGAGGTCCTCTGGTCCTGTAGAGCCGAGCCGATGCTCGGCTGCTTCTGCTTCTGCTTCTGCTTCAGATGCAGGCAGCCTCGAAAAAAGCAACCGAGCATGGGCTCGGCTCTACAGTTCAGGGCACCGCGAAACCGGCCCTGCGCAGTAATCCGCATACCGCGATCAGCGGCAGGCCGATCAGCGCGGTCGGGTCGCGGTTGTCGATGGCGTCGAACAGGCTGATGCCCAGGCCCTCGCATTTGAAGCTGCCAGCGCAGTCCAGCGGCTGTTCGGTGGCTACGTAGCGGGCGATTTCGTCCGGTTCCAGTGTGCGGAAGCAGACTTCGGTCAGATCGACGGCCGTGAATGATTCTCCGTCACGACTGAGACAGACGGCGGTGTGGAAGCGGACGATCTGCCCCGACATCGCTGCCAGCTGCGCACAGGCGGCCTCGACCGTACCCGGTTTGCCCAGTGGCTGGCCGTTCAGGTCTGCGACCTGGTCCGAGCCGATCACCCACGCGCCGGGATGGCGGGACGCCACCTCGGCCGCTTTGGCGGCGGCCAGGCGGGTGGCCAGGGCCAGCGGAGCCTCCCCGTTCAAGGGAGTCTCATCCACGTCCGGACGTGCGCAGTCGAAGGGCAGGCCCAGCCGTTCCAGCAGCTCGCGGCGGTAGCGGGAGGTAGAGGCCAGGACCAGTGACATGCGAGAATACCGGGGCAGGGCATGGCAGTCTGGCGTGTCCGCAGCGCCAGCAGCAAGTCCTGTATGGCGGGCATTTGACAGTCGCCGCCCCGATCCTTAGTATTCAGCGGCTTATGTCCGCGAACGTGCCCGAAACGCTGGATGCCTGGCGGATGGTTGTAGCGCGAAGGCGCTTCGACGGTCAGGTCTCCCTGGCTGAATTGACCCGCCTGCAGGGGTTGGTCGCAGATACCGACGGCGAGTGCGTCTACTCGCTTGAATTCGGTCGCGACGACGTCTTGCGGGTATCCTATGTGGAACTGACCATCGACACCGCGCTGCCGCTGACCTGTCAGCGCAGCATGCAGCGATTCCTGTTGCCGGTGAAGGTGACCCAGAGGCTTGGCCTGATCCGCGACGAGGACGAGGAATCGTCCCTGCCGGAGGAATACGAGGCGTTGCTGGTGCCGGAAGATGGCCAGCTGAAGCCGCTGGATCTGGTCGAGGACGAGCTGGTGCTGGCGGTGCCGGTGGTACCGCTGTCGCCCGACGGTGAAGCAGTCGACAAGGACTGGGCGCCGAGCGAAGAAGAAACAAAGAAGGCCAACCCGTTTGCGGCGTTGGCGGCATTGAAGAAACAATAGCAGCCGGTTGTCGTCGGCGGCTGCGGCGAAAGCGAAAAGTGTGCTGGGCGCTGGCGTCCTGTGCGACGAAACGACGAAGCAAAACGAACCGAGTTTGGAGCAATCCCATGGCTGTCCAGAAATCCCGTGTTACCCCGTCCCGCCGCGGCCAGCGCCGTTCGCATGACGCCCTGAGCGCCAAGCAGCTGTCGACCGACCCGACCACCGGCGAAGTGCATCTGCGTCACCACATCACTGCCGATGGTTTCTACCGCGGCAAGAAGGTCATCCAGACCAAGACCTCGGCCGTCGAAGAAGATTGATGTGCCGGGAAGGCCGCTGCCTCCGGGCAGCGGCCTTTGCCTTCTTTCCCGGGCGTGCCGGTGATCGGCGGCCCGCGCAACAGGAAACATGATGAGCAAGCGGATCTACTCGAGGATCGCGGGCACCGGCAGCTATTTGCCGGAAAAAGTCCTGACCAACGCCGACCTGGAAAAAATGGTCGAAACCTCGGACGAGTGGATCCAGTCGCGCACCGGCATTCGTGAACGGCACATCGCGGCCGAAGGCGAAACCACCAGCGACCTTGGCTACAACGCCGCCCTGCGCGCGCTGGAAGCCGCAGGCATCGACGCTTCGCAGCTCGACATGATCGTGGTCGGTACGACCACGCCTGACCTTATTTTCCCGTCCACCGCGTGCCTGATCCAGGCCAAGCTCGGTGTGGCAGGGTGCCCCGCCTTCGACGTCAACGCAGCCTGCTCGGGCTTCGTGTTCGCGCTGGGCGTGGCCGATAAATTCATCCGTTCCGGTGACTGCAAGCACGTGCTGGTGATCGGCACCGAAACGCTGACCCGCATGGTCGACTGGAACGATCGCACCACCTGCGTACTGTTCGGCGATGGCGCTGGCGCCGTCGTGCTCAAGGCCGACGAAGAGACCGGCATCCTCAGCACCCACCTGCATGCCGACGGCAGCAAGAAGGAACTGCTGTGGAACCCGGTCGGCGTCTCGAGCGGTTTCAAGGACGGCGCCAACGGTGGCGGCACCATCAACATGAAGGGCAACGACGTGTTCAAGTACGCCGTCAAGGCGCTGGACTCGGTCGTGGACGAGACCCTGGCCGCCAACGGTCTGGACAAGTCCGACCTGGATTGGCTGATTCCGCACCAGGCCAACCTGCGCATCATCGAAGCCACCGCCAAGCGCCTGGACATGTCGATGGACCAGGTCGTGGTGACCGTCGACAAGCACGGCAATACCTCGTCCGGCTCGGTGCCGCTGGCGCTGGACGCCGCCGTGCGTTCGGGCAGGGTCGAACGTGGCCAGCTGCTGCTGCTGGAAGCCTTCGGCGGCGGCTTCACGTGGGGTTCGGCTCTGCTGCGCTATTGATAGTGCAAGTTACGACAACGTGAAGCTTTGTCGTTGCGGCCCCTCTGGGGCCGTAACGCGTTTAAGGAGGACCTGTCATGGTTGAGCCCATCGTCATCGAAGGGCAACGTGCCTGGCTGAAGCAGTACGGCAAGGGAAGCCGGGCGCTGGCCCTTGGCCTGCTCAATTTTGTTGCCCGTCGTTTTCATCTGGACGCCCTGCGCCCGCCGCCGCACCGTGGCGGCGACGCCGCACGCGAAACCGAAGCCCGTCGCCTTGCAGAACTGCAGGCGCAGGGCGTGAACGTGCCCGACGTGCTGGGCACCGGCCATGCCGCGCTGGTAATCGGCGACAACGGCAGCTCGTTCAATACCTGCCTGCGCCAGACCGACGAGGCCGGTCGTGATCGGCTGGTCATGGCGGCGATGCTGGCCATTGCCGCAGCGCATGCGCGTGGCGCCTATTTCGGCCAGCCGTTGCCGCGCAATCTCACCTGGGATGGCGAGAACGTCGGTTTCATCGACTTCGAGGAAGATCCGCTGGAAGTGATGGATCTGTCCGAAGCGCAGGCCCGCGACTGGCTGATGTTCGGCTATGGCGTGGCCAAGTACTACGCCGACCGCCCCGAGCACCTGCAGGCGATGATGGCCGAGGCGATGGGCGGTGCCCAGGCACCGGTGCGCGAGCACGTGCATGCGGTCAGTGGCCGCCTGCGCAGCCTGGCCCGGGTCTGCATGAAGCTGGGCCGTTCAGCGCGCGCGCTGGCCCATTCCATTTTCATCACCCATGGCGCCAGTACTGCGGGCGTGCTGATGCTGGTGGGGCTGTGCGTGGATTTCCTCGCCGACGGCGATCTGGACGTCCTGCAGCTGTTCTGCTGATCGTCGGCCGGGGTCAGATCCCATTTCCGGTGGAAAAGGGATCTGACCCTGTCATTGCTCCATACGCCTGCATACGCGCACGTACAGACGACACAGCGGATTCCCCCTTATCATGGCCCGCTTCGATTGCAACAAGCGGATGACCGCGTGACCCTATCCACCCTCGCTTTTGTCTTCCCCGGCCAGGGCTCGCAGTCTGTGGGCATGGTGGCCGAGCTGGCCGAACTGCACCCGCAGGTGCGTGACGCCTTCACCGAGGCGTCCGATGGTGCCGGCGTCGACCTGTGGGCGCTGTCCCAGGGCGGCCCGGAGGAAATGCTCAACCGCACCGAATACACCCAGCCGGCCCTGCTGGCTGCAAGCATCGGCGTGTGGCGCGCCTGGAACGCCGTGGGCGGTCCGCGCCCGTCGGTGCTGGCCGGTCACAGCCTGGGCGAGTACACCGCCCTGGTTGCCGCTGGCGCGCTGAGCCTGCATGACGGTGCGCACCTGGTGCGCCTGCGCGGCCAGTTGATGCAGGAAGCCGCGCCGGCCGGTGTCGGCGCCATGGCCGCCGTGCTCGGCGCCGAAGACCAGCTGGTGCTGGACGTCTGCGCTGAAGCGGCAGGCAGCCAGGTGGTGGTGCCGGCCAACTTCAATTCGCCGGGCCAGATCGTGATTGGTGGCGACGCCGATGCGGTCGACCGCGCGCTGGCGCTGCTGGCCGAGAAGGGCGTGCGCAAGGCGGTCAAGCTGGCCGTGAGCGTGCCCTCGCACACCCCGCTGATGCGCGAAGCCGCCAACCGCCTGGCCGAAGTGATGGCCGGCCTGGCCTGGCAGGCGCCGCAGCTGCCGGTGGCGCAGAACGTCGACGCCAAGGTGCATGACGGCATCGACGCGATCCGTACCGCGCTGGTCCAGCAGCTGTACCAGCCGGTGCAGTGGACCGGCTGCGTGCAGGCGCTGGCTGGCCGTGGCGTCACCCAGATCGCCGAGTGCGGCCCGGGCAAGGTGCTGACCGGCCTGGTCAAGCGCATCGACAAGGCCATCGACGGCCGTTCGCTGGCCACGCCGGGCGACTTCGAAGCTGCCCGCGAGGCATGGTCGGCCTGATCCCCCTGTTCCTGCCGACCGTACCAGTGGCCGCTGCACGCGGCACGGGTGCGGCGGCCGCCCCAGCCTGAGGAAAACATCATGAGCAAGCCCCTGCAGGGTGAAATCGCACTGGTCACCGGCGCCAGCCGTGGCATTGGTGCCGCCATCGCCGATCTGCTGGCCGCCCAAGGCGCCACCGTCATCGGCACCGCCACCACCGAATCCGGCGCTGCCGCGATCGGTGAGCGCCTGGCCGCCCACGGTGGTCATGGCCGCGCGCTGAATGTCACCGACGCGGCTGCGCTGGACAGCGTGCTGGACGGCATCGCCAAGGAATTCGGTCCGATCTCGATCCTGGTCAACAACGCCGGCATCACCCGCGACAACCTGCTGATGCGCATGAAGGACGAGGACTGGGCGTCGATCATCGACACCAACCTGACCAGCGTGTTCCGCACCAGCAAGGCCGTCATGCGCGGCATGATGAAGGCGCGCAAGGGCCGCATCATCAACATCGCATCGGTGGTGGGCGTGACCGGCAACGCCGGCCAGGCCAACTACGCTGCCGCCAAGGCCGGCATCATCGGCTTCAGCAAGTCGCTGGCCAAGGAAATCGGTTCGCGCGGTGTCACCGTCAATGTTGTCGCACCTGGCTTCATCGACACCGACATGACCAAGGCGTTGCCGGAAGAAGCGCGTACCGCGCTGATCAACGACATCGCCCTCGAACGCCTGGGTTCGCCGGAAGACATCGCCCATGCGGTGGCCTTCCTGGCCAGCCCGGCTGCCGGTTACATCACCGGCGAAACCCTCCATGTGAACGGTGGCATGTACATGCCGTAAGCAAGGGGCGCAGGGATTGCGCCGCAAGTGATTGATCTGCTGAGGTTTTTGCTGCGATGCAAGGCCGCGCCGGTTTCCACTACACTATCCCACGGCCATCGCCTTTGATGGCGACCACTTTTGAACCACAACTCCATCTGGAGCGAGATCCCATGAGCACCATCGAAGAACGCGTCAAGAAAATCGTCGTCGAACAGCTTGGCGTCAAGGAAGAAGAAGTCACCAACAGCGCATCGTTCGTCGATGACCTGGGCGCTGACTCGCTGGACACCGTCGAGCTGGTGATGGCCCTGGAAGAAGAATTCGAGTGCGAGATCCCGGACGAAGAAGCCGAGAAGATCAGCACCGTGCAGGCCGCCATCGACTACATCAAGGCCCACGTCAAGGCCTGATGTCAGACGGCAGTGCGCGCGCGGGTTCACGCTCGCCGCGCACCGCACCCCATGGGGCCGCTGTTGCGGCCCCGTGTGTTTGAGCATCACACCGAAGCAAACCGAGTTGCCCGTTGAAACCATCCGGGCCAGGAGAATCAGCAATGAAGCGTCGCGTCGTCGTAACCGGCCTGGGTATCGTCTCGCCGTTGGGCAATGATCTGGCCAGCAGCTGGGAAGGCATCACCCATGGTCGTTCGGGCATCGGTCCGCTGACCAACGTTTCTGATGCCTATCTGGATCGGTTCACCACCAAGATTGCAGGTGAGGTCAAGGGATTCGACATCACCGCCGACAATGAACTGTTCGGCAAATTCCGGGTCAGCGGCAAGGATGCCAAGAAGATGGACCCGTTCATCCATTACGGCCTCGGTGCCTCGTTCATGGCCCTGCACGACTCGGGCCTTGAGATCACCGACGCCAATGCCGAACGCATCGGCGCCATCGTCGGCGCCGGCATCGGCGGCCTGCTCGGCATCGAAGAGCAGACCATCGAGTTCCACGAGGGCAAGAAGATCTCGCCCTTCTACGTGCCCAAGACCATCATCAACATGCTGCCGGGCCAGCTGAGCATCATCACCGGCCTGAAGGGCCCGTCGTTCTCGGCGGTGTCGGCGTGCGCGACCTCGAACCACTCGATCGGCACCGCAATGCGCATGATCCAGTACGGCGATGCCGACGTGATGGTGGTCGGTGGTGCCGAGCGTGGCTCGTCGCCGACCGCGCTGGGCGGCTTCTGCGCGATGAAGGCCATGAGCACCCGCAACGATGCCCCGGAACAGGCCTCGCGCCCGTGGGACAAGGACCGTGACGGCTTCGTGCTGGGCGACGGCGCCGGCATCCTGATCCTGGAAGAGTACGAGCACGCCAAGGCGCGTGGCGCGAAGATCTACTGCGAGCTGGCCGGTTTCGGCGCCAGCTCCGATGCGTACCACATGACCGCACCGAGCGAGAACGGCGAAGGTGCCGCCCGCTGCATGGCCATGGCCATGAAGGACGCCGGCGTGACCCCGGAACAGGTGGGCTACCTCAACGCGCACGGCACCTCCACGCCGCTGGGCGACCTGGGCGAGACCATGGCGATGAAGACCGCCTTCGGCGACCACGCCTACAAGATGATGGTCAGCTCCACCAAGTCGATGACCGGCCATCTGCTGGGTGCTGCCGGCGGCGTGGAAGCGATCTTCTCGGTGATGGCGCTGCAGGAGAACGTCATTCCGCCGACCATCAACCTGCAGCAGCCGGGCGAAGGCTGCGACCTGGACTACGTGCCCAACGAAGCACGCCAGGCCAAGGTGGACGTAGTGATGTCGAATGGTTTTGGCTTCGGCGGCACCAACGGTACGCTGATCTTCAAGCGCGTCTGACCGAGTTGTAGCGTCGAGCCATGCTCGACTCTACATGCGAAGAGGCCGCCGCAAGGCGGCTTCCGTGCATCTGATCCCCCGAACTGGCTGCCATGACCCACGCACCGCTGATCCACCCGTTGCCGCATCCGATCGATCTGCTGGCGCTGCAGCAGCACGACCCGGCGCGCTTCCCGCTGCTGATGGAATCCACCGCCTCGGGCACCGCCCAGGGCCGCTGGAGCCTGCTGCTGGCCGCGCAGGGCGAGGGCCTGCGGCTGGACGCCGATGGCCAGGTGCGTGACCAGCATGATGCGGTACACGCTGGCAGCTTCCTGCAGGTGCTGGACCGTGCCTGGCAGCGCGAGCGCCTGCCGCATGACGGCAGCCACAGCCTGCCGTTCCGTGGCGGCTGGGCGCTGATGCTGGATTACGAAGTGGCCAGCCAGATCGAACCGGTTCTGCCGGCGCGTGCGCGCGAGGACGGCCGCCCGACCGCGCTGGCACTGCGCTGCCCGGCCGCGGTGCTGCACGACCATCACAACGATGCCAGCTTCGTCATCGCCGAAGCCGGCGAGCAGGCGCTGCTGGACGCGCTGGTGGCACTGGCTTCGGCCGCGCTGCCCGGAGCCGGGCAAGGCTGGCAGCCGCCGCAGTCGGTGGCCGAGGATGCGCCGCAGCGCTTCACCGACGGCGTGCGCCGGGTGATCGACTACCTGCGTGCCGGCGATGTGTTCCAGGTGAACCTGTCGCGGCGCTGGAGCGCGCAGTTCGCTGCGTCGGTCAGCCCGCAGGCGCTGTACGCGCAGCTGCGCCGCGCCAACCCGGCACCGTTCGCCGGCCTGTTCAGCGCGCACGGCCGCCATGTGGTCAGTTCCTCGCCGGAGCGGCTGGTGTCGGTGCATGCCGGCCACGCGCAGACCCGGCCGATTGCCGGCACCCGCCCGCGCTTCGAAGGCGATGATGACGCCGCGCGCATCCAGGAGCTGGTGGGCCACCCCAAGGAACGCGCCGAGCACGTGATGCTGATCGACCTGGAGCGCAACGACCTGGGCCGCATCTGCCTGCCTGGCACCGTGGTGGTCGACGAGCTGATGACCGTGGAGAGCTACGCCCATGTGCACCACATCGTCAGCAACGTCAGTGGCCATCTGCGCCCGGAGGTCACGCCCGGCGAGGTGATCGCCGCCACGTTCCCGGGCGGCACCATCACCGGCTGCCCCAAGGTGCGCTGCATGCAGATCATCAGCGAACTGGAGCAGGTGCCGCGCGGCGCCTATACCGGCGCCTTCGGCTGGCTGAACCGGGATGGCGACCTGGACCTGAACATCCTGATCCGCACCGCCGAAGTGGATGGCCACGAGGTGAGCTTCCGCACCGGCGCCGGCATCGTGGTTGATTCGGACCCGAACAAGGAACTGGACGAGACCCGCGCCAAGGCCCGCGGCCTGCTGCGCGCGCTCGGTCAGCAAGGCTGATTGACCGCCCCCGCCGGGCATGGCCCGGCGCTACCGACGCATCACCCTCCCGGTAGCGCCGGGCCATGCCCGGCGAGCGAAGCGGGGTTGGGTGCCACCCCGGTCATGACCCCACACCAGCGGCACGGTATCCTGCACGACGGAATCGAGTTCAGAGGTAGTCCATGGCGGGAGCCAAGCGCGGGTGTCTGTTCGTGGTAACGCTGGTGGTGGTGCTGGCCGCCGTCGTGGCTGGCGCGGGCGCGTGGTTCTTCTACCAGCAGACCCGGTTCGCCGATGCCCCGATCACCCCGACTGCCGAGAGCATGGTCATCGCCAGTGGCGATGGCATGAACAGCGTGCTGCGTAAGCTGCGCGATGCCGGCGTGGACGAGGGCCAGGATGCCCAGTGGCAGCTGCTGGCGCGCCAGCTCGATGCCGCCGGCAAGCTGAAGGTGGGCGAGTACGCGCTCAGCGGCGACCTGACCCCGCGCGAGCTGCTGCTGCGCATGCGTGCCGGCAAGGTGCTGCAGCACCGCGTCACCATCATCGAAGGCTGGAACATCCGCCAGCTGCGTGCCGCGCTCAAGCGCGCCGAGCCGCTGCTGCACACCACCGACAATCTTGATGACGCCGCGCTGATGCAGCGCCTGGGCTTCGGTGGCCAGCATCCGGAAGGTCGCTTCCTGCCGGAGACCTACGTCTACCAGCGCGGCGACAGTGATCTGGACGTGCTCAAGCGCGCCCACGCCGCGATGGAAAAGGCGCTGGATGAAGCCTGGGAAAGCCGCGCGCCGGACCTGCCGATCAACACGCCCTACGAACTGCTGACGATGGCCTCGATCATCGAGAAGGAAACCGCGCTGGCCAGCGAGCGCCCGCAGATTGCCGGCGTGTTCATGCGCCGCCTGAAGATCGGCATGCGCCTGCAGACCGACCCGACCGTGATCTACGGCATCGGTGCCGCGTATGACGGCAACATCCGCCGCCGCGACCTGACCACCGATACGCCCTACAACACCTATACACGTGCGGGCCTGACCCCGACCCCGATCGCCATGCCCAGCCGCGATGCACTGATGGCCGCCGCGCAACCCGCAGCGGGCGACGCGCTGTATTTCGTCGCCGTGGGCGATGGCAGCGGCGCGCACGTGTTCTCGCCCAGCCTGGACCAGCACAACGCCGCAGTCGCCCGCTACCTGCAGCAGCTGCGCCAGCAACGTACCCAGGAGACCTCGGCGCAATGAGTCCCGCGCTGCTTCGCCACCCGCGTTTCGTCAGCCTGGAAGGCGGCGAGGGCGCAGGCAAGACCACCGCCATCAATGCCATCCGTGACTGCCTGCGCAGCCACGGCCACGAGGTGGTGCTGACCCGCGAGCCGGGCGGCACGCCGCTGGCCGAGCGCATCCGCGGCTTGGTGCTGAAGCCTGATGCCGAGATCGCCGCCGAACCGCTCAGCGCCGAAGCCGAGCTGCTGCTGGTGTTCGCCGCGCGCGCGCAGCATGTGCGCCAGGTGATCCAACCGGCACTGCAGCGCGGTGCCTATGTGCTGAGTGATCGCTTCACCGATTCCAGCTATGCCTACCAGGGCGGTGGCCGCGGCCTCGATCCGCAGTGGATTGCCGACCTGGAGCGCCGCGCGGTGGGCCTGCTGCCGGGCCTGACCCTGCTGCTGGATGTGGACGTGGCGGTGGGCCGCGCGCGCGCCAACGGCCGTGACCTGTGGCCGGACCGCATCGAAAGCGAGCAGGACGATTTCTTCCAGCGCGTGCGCGAAGTGTTCCGCAGCCGCGCACAGCAGGATCCGCAGCGCTTCGCGCTGGTCGACGCTGGCCAGATGCAGGAACGCGTGGCGGCCGACGTGGTCGCGCGTGTCGAGCGCTGGCTGCGGGACGGGGAGGGCGTATGAGCACGTTTTCGCCGTGGCAGCAGCGCGCGTTCGATCAGACGGTTGCTGCGCTCGATGCAGACCGGCTCGGTCATGGCCTGCTGATCTGCGGCCCGGCCGGGCTGGGCAAGCGCGAGGTGGCGCTGGCATTGGCCGACCACGTGCTGGCGCGCGGTGATGCCGCGCATGCCACGCGCACGCGCCAGCTGATCGCCGCGGGTACCCACCCGGACCTGCAGCTGGTCAGCTTCATCCCGAACAAGAGCGGCGACAAGCTGCGCACCGAGATCGTCATCGAGCAGGTGCGTGAGATCACCGACACGCTGGCGCTGACCCCGCAGTACGGCGTGGCACAGGTGGTGATCGTCGACCCGGCCGATGCGATCAACCGCTCGGCCGCCAATGCACTGCTGAAGACCCTGGAAGAGCCGCAGCCGGGCCGTTACCTGTGGCTGATCAGCAGCGACCCGGCGCGGCTGCCGCAGACCATCCGCAGCCGCTGCCAGCGTCTGGAATTCAAGCTGCCGCCGCCGCACGAAGCGCTGGCCTGGCTGCAGCAGCAGGGCCATAGTGAGGCGTCGGCGCGCGAAGCGCTGGAGGCTGCACGCGGCCATCCCGGCCAGGCCGACAACTGGCTGCGCGAAGATGGCCTGAGCCTGCGCCGCGAGGTTGGCCGCGAGCTGGAACAGCTGGCCGCCGGCAAGACCGGTGCGGTGGAGCTGGCGCAGAAGTGGTGCGGCGACGACAACGCAGCGCTGCGCCTGCGCTTTGCCGCCGACCTGGCGCTGGCCCAGGCCAGCACCGATGCCTTGACCACGCCGGAGCGATTGCACAAGCTTGCAGCCTGGTTCGATGCGGCCAACCGCACCCGCGACCTGCTGCGCACCACGGTGCGCGCAGACCTTGCGGTGGTCGAGTTGCTGCTGGCCTGGAACAAGGTGAACGAGCGGCCTGCCGCAAGGGGAAATCGATGAGTGCCAGCAACGCCCGCCAGGGCATCCTGTCCCTGGCCGTGAAGGACAAAGCCGCGCTGTACAGCGCGTACATGCCGTTCGTGAAGAATGGCGGCATCTTCGTGCCCACCCCCAAGCGCTACTTCCTGGGCGACGAGGTGTTCCTGTTGCTGACCCTGCCCGATTCCAGCGAGCGCCTGCCGGTGGCCGGCAAGGTGATCTGGGTGACCCCGGCCGGCGCGCAGGGCAACCGCACCGCCGGTATCGGCGTGCAGCTGGCCGACGGTGCCGAAGGCGAGGGCGTGCGCCACAAGATCGAGACCCTGCTGGCTGGACTTACCGGCTCGGACAAGCCGACCCACACGATGTGAGGTAGCACCGGGGCCTTTCTGTAGAGCCGAGCCATGCTTGGCTGCGGACCCCGGAAACACCCGTGAACACGAATGTGAAAAACTGTTGACGGCCTCTGAAAAGCCCCTATAATGAGCGGCTCAGCAACACACCGGGCGGTTAGCTCAGCGGTAGAGCATTGCCTTCACACGGCAAGGGTCACAGGTTCGATCCCTGTACCGCCCACCATGTTGCAGAACGAAAGAAGCCTCCAGCAATGGGGGCTTTTTTGTTGCCTGCGATTCTGCTGGGCCGACGGGCAGCGGACCCTGTCTCAGCCGTGTTCGTCCAACAGCGCGCGCGCGATCAGTGCCGTTGCATCCAGCAGGTCGTGGCCGCTGCCGGCCTGCACCACCACTGCAAGCAGACCACGGCCCACCTCGGCATTGCCGCTGGTCAGTTCCATCTCGCCTTCAAAGCACAGATCGGCCAACCATTCGTGGACCTGTTGCAGCCCGCGCTTGCGGGCGCGGCGGAACTCCGCGAGCAGCTTCGCCTGGCCGGCCTCACGCTCGCCATCGGCAAGCAGGCCGATGGCTCCGCCGTGCGCTGCGCGCCAGAGGGCTGGCAGCGGGCGACCGTTCGCGTCCACCACGTCTGCCGCGAACTCCGCGCAGTACATTTCGTAGCGCTTGCCCGCTGTGCTGCGAGGCACGATGTCGGCCTGGGCGAGCAAGCGTTCGGCTTCATCCAGTTTGCTGAACTTCAAGCGCAGCAGTGCAGGGCGGCTCAGTTGATGTGCCAGCGCCTGCTGGTTGGCGGCGAACCATACGTTCCAGCCTACGCTTGCGCGGCCCTCCAGGGCGGCCTTGAAATACTCCAGGTGTTCGGCGTCCATTGCGGCCTCCCGCGTTCCCTGCGCGATTGTAGCGGGAGCGCATCCGGGCCGGTCAGGTGTGGCCCTCGGCGAGGCAGTGATGCTCCTCGCGCACCAGTTGTCGTGCCGCCACGATCAGTCCGTCGGTATGGAAGGCGCCCAGCTGTTCCTCCGGGCCGGCCTCGGCACGCGCCCGGTCGGCGGCCTGCAGCAGATCGAGCACTGCGCTGAGCCCGGACATCGAGCGGCGCAGCGAAGCGTGATTGCTGGCGCCGAGGGTGAGGCCGCCACACGGTTGCCCGTCATCGGCGTCGGCGTTGCTGATCGCATTGAGGCAGGCGAAGAACGTGGGCGACTGCACGGGCAGGTTCTGTTCCTGCAAGGCGCACTCGATCTCGTGCGCGAGCTCTTCAGGCACGTCGGCGGCGATGTTGCCGATCAGGGCGTGCAGGCGGGGACGGTCGGCGGTGCGATTGGTCATGGCGAAACCCTCACTGGCGTGGGGCCACCTTCCGGAGTGAAGGTGGCGGACGGTGCGGGTTGGCGTACCAAGGCAAACGAACTCCCATCGAGAAGAAGGCCTGGCGGATCTGTCGATCCCCACGCACCGGCCGCCATTGAAGGCAATCGGTGCATTCTCTCTGCTGCGGCGTAAATCGCAGCGATGGGTGTTCGTTCGTTTATTCGAGACGCCAATCCCGGCCCAGGCAATCTGCCTCGGCGCGGTGATCATGGGATCGCGCAATCACGGTGGTCTGTAAGGAAAGTTCTCAACTCCACGCAGGCACACCAAGCGTTTCCGGTTCTGTGCCCTCCAGCATCCGCCGACTGTGTCGCCCATCACTGATGGCGCATATCGCCGCCCACGCCGACCGTGCACATGACGACTCCAGAGCGGCGCCGCCATGGCAATTCCGTCACCCGGCGCACGCAGGCGGGAATGTGTCATGCATGGAGCCAGAGGGTTCCATCCCTGCGCTGTCCCACCGCCCCGGGCAGGCGTAGTCTCATCCTGTCGCCTTACCCATCCACGCTGGAGTGCCACCATGCCGCTCGCCCGCATCGATCTTCGCAAAGGTAAATCCGCCGACTACCTGCAACGTGTCGGCGAAGCCATCTACCAGGCCATGCGCGCGGTGGGCGTGCCGGAGAACGACCGCTTCCAGATCTTCCAGCAGCACGACGCCGGAACGCTGATCTACGACCCCGGCTACCTGGGCGTGGACCGCACCGACGACTTCATCTGCATCCAGATCACCTGGAACGAAGGGCGCACGCTGGAGCAGAAGAAGGCGCTGTATGCCGGCATCGCTGATGGCCTGCACGCGGCGGTGGGCATCCGCCGCGAGGATGTGTTCATCAACCTGGTGGAAGTGAAGCGGGAAAATTGGTCGTTTGGTAATGGTGTGGCCCAGTACGTGAGTTGATGGGCAAAAAGCATCCACGCATGGCGTGGATCTACTGGATGGAGGGCGTGCGCGGGGGAGGACAGTCCTGCGTCACCGTGTCGCAGGGGGCAAACCCTGAACGGGGTCCAAGGTTGGCCATGGCCCCGTAGAATGGCGACGTGCGCCGTTCTGTTCTCCACCGCCGGTTCCAGGCCCTGGCATGGCTTGCCATGTTGCTGGTGCTGCTTGCCCCGCTGGTGAGCCGCTGGCTGGCGCATGGTCACGTGGCTGCCGCTGCGCCGGTGGCGGCCATGGACCACGCAATGCAGGCAGAACATGCGCAGCACGCGATGGAAGGGCACCACGACCATCACGCGATGGCGATGCCGCGCGGCGAGACCGCAAAGAAGCCGCCCGCCGATCCACACGCCGACCATGAGATGGGTGTGGACTGCGATTACTGCCTGATCGCTGCACGGCTGATCACCCTGCTGGTGGCGGCAGTGTTGCTGTTGGCGCCGATGGCACCGGTGTGCCGCGCGCTGCGCGGTGCGGTGCAGACGTTGCCGCAACGGATCAGCGGCACATTGGGAGCGCGTGGGCCGCCGGCCTTGATGGCCGTCTGAGCCGCACGCGTGTTGCACTGAACGTTCTTCCATGAGGTTGCCGGCCACGGCCGGTGCCCGCACGCGCGTGTTTGCCCCTTTCTGATTGCTGCCCTGCCATTGCGGGGTGGCCTTGCATGCCGTGAACAAATGAAAACCAACCCCAACTCCGCGCGCCTGCGCAGGGCGACACTGCCTGCGCTGTGCATGTCCCTGTTGTACGCCGTGCCCGCCCTTGCCGCCGATGCGCCACCTCCGACCACGCTGGATACCGTGCGCGTGGTCGACACCCGCAGCGGTGAACTGTCTTCCACCGCCAGCGCCGGGTCTGCGCTGGGCCTGAGCGTGCTGCAGACACCGGCCAGCCTGACCGTGATCTCGCGCGAACAACTGGAACAGCGGGGCGACACCAACCTCAATGATGCGATCAGCCGGGCAGGCGCGATCAGTGTCATGCCGCACCCGGGCAACGGCCTGAGTGCGTTGTCCAGCCGAGGCTTCACCGATGGCGCCTCGGTGATGCGCCTGTACGACGGGCTTCGCCAGTACGGCGGCGTGGGCATCACCTTCCCGTTCGATACCTGGTCGATCGAACGCATCGAAGTACTGCGCGGCCCGGCTTCGGTCATCCATGGCGATGGCGCCATTGGCGGGGTCATCAACATCGTGCCCAAGAAGCCCTCGCGTAGCGCCATCGAGAACGAGATCAGCGTGACCGTCGGCAGCGAGGATACTGCGCGCCTGGGCTTCGGCAGCGGCGGTGCGTTGACCCGGGACCTGGCCTATCGGCTGGACGTGAGTGGCAATTACAGCGGTGGCTGGGTTGACCGCGGGCGAAACAGTGACGTGACCCTCTCCGGTGCCTTGCTGTGGCAGCCGCGCCCGGACCTGCAGCTGACCCTCACCCATGCGCAGGGCCACCAGAGACCGATGCGCTACTTCGGCACGCCGCTGGTGGGTGGGCAGCAGCTGGAGGCATTGCGCCATCGCAACTACAACGTGGAAGACAGCGACATCCGTTATCGCGACCGCTGGACCCAACTTGATACGCTGTGGACGCCGACGTCGAACGTGGAATGGCGCACCCGCGTCTACCAGATCGACAGCCAGCGCGACTGGCGCAATGCCGAGGCCTATGTCTACAACCGCGCCACCGGTTTGATCGATCGCTCGGGCAACACCGAGATCACCCACGACCAGGACCAGACCGGGTTGACCTCGACACTGCAGGTACAAGGAAACATCGCGGGCCTGGCCAACCGCTTTGCCGTGGGCCTCGATGCCAATCGTGCGCACTTCAAGCACACCAACAACACCTATGCCGGCAGCTCGGGCCCGGTCGATCCGTTCGGTCCGGTGCCAGGCCGGTTCGCCAGCGACGCGCCCAACCTGCCGCGCTATCGCAACCGCGCCGAGCAGTACGCGCTGTTCGTGGAGGACCGGCTGGTGTTGAGTGAACGCTGGTCGGTACTGGGTGGGCTGCGTCACGACCGCGCGCGCATCGATCGCACCGATCTGATCAGCGGCCAGAACGCGTTCTCGAAGACCTACAGCAGCACCGGCTGGCGTGCAGGCACGGTGTTCGCGCTGCAGCCGACGCTGAGCCTCTACGCGCAGTACTCGCAGGCGGCGGATCCGGTCAGTGGCCTGCTGATGATCAGCCCGGCCAACGGTGCCTTCGACCTGGCCAAGGGCCGGCAGATCGAGGTGGGCCTGAAGCAGGCCTTCGATGGCGGCGAGTGGACGCTGGCGGCGTATCGCATCCGCAAGACCGGTCTGCTCAGCCGCGATCCGCTGGTGCCGGACCGCCGCGTGCAGGTGGGCGCGCAGAGCTCGCGTGGCATTGAGGCGTCCTTGAACTGGAACTTCGCGCCGCAGTGGTCGCTCGATGCCAACGCCACGGTGCTGAAGGCCGAGTTCGAGGACTTCCTGGAAACCACCGGTTCGCCGGCGGTGCTGGCGTCGCGCGATGGCAACGTACCGCCGAACGTGGCCGAGCGCTTGGCCAACGCATGGTTGAGCTGGCAGTTCCTGCCGGACTGGAGCGCAGCGGCGGGTGTTCGCTATGTCGGCAAGCGCTACGCCGACAATGCCAACGCGTTGGAACTTCCTGGCTACAGCACCACCGACCTGGCGCTGACCTGGCAGGCGGCACCGCGCACGCGGCTGTCCGCGCGGTTGTTCAACGTGTTCGACAAGGCGTACTACGCCACCGCGTACTACACCAGCACGCAATGGCTGCTGGGTGCGGACCGGCGCGTCGAATTCACCGTCGACCATCGCTTTTGAGGAGGCCGGCCATGACGCTGCGATCCACCGCCAGGCGCTGGACCTACCTGGTGCATCGCTGGCTGGGCATTGGTGGGTGCCTGTTGATGCTGCTGTGGTTCGTGAGTGGCATGGTGATGCTGTTCATCGGCTACCCGAAGCTGACGCCGGGTGAGCGGCTGGCGGCGTTGCCGGTGCTGGGGGATGCCCGCGGCTGGCAGGGGCTGTCGGCATTGCCGGCCGCCGTGCAGGCCGAGCCGGAGGCCGTGGCACTGACGACGCTGCGCGGCGAGCCAGCGTACGTGGTGCGAAGCGGCGGCAACCTGGGCGCCTGGTCTGCGCGCACCGGCCAGGTTCTGCTGCCGGTGTCGGCACAGCATGCCGAAGCATCCGCTGCGCAGTTTGCTGGCGGCCAGGCGTTCGTCGGCGCGATGCGCGTGGATGAGGATCGCTGGACGCACTCGCGCGCGCTGGACGCGCACCGGCCGCTGTACCGGGTGGAGGTAGGGGGCGCGCAGCCGGGTGACCTGTATGTGTCCTCGCACACCGGCGAAGTGGTGCTGGACGCCCCGCATGTGCAGCAGCGCTGGAGCTATGTGGGCGCCTGGCTGCACTGGCTGTACTTCCTGCGCATGCAGTCGGTCGACCCGGTGTGGACGTGGGTGGTGATCGTGCTGTCCGCACTGTGCACGGTGGCGGCGATCAGCGGCATCGTGGTGGGCGTATGGCGCTGGCGTTTCCGTGGGCACTATCGTTCCGGTGCGAAGACGCCGTACGTGGAGTCGTGGATGCGCTGGCACCATCTGATCGGGCTGGTGGCTGCAGCGTTTGTGTTCACCTGGATCTTCAGCGGGCTGATGTCGATGAACCCGTGGGGCGTCTTGAGCAGCACGCGCGAGGCGATCGACAGCGGACGTTATCGTGGTGGCACGGTGGCGGTGGATGGGGCATTGGGTGAGCCGACGGCGCTGCTGACGGCCGTCGAGGCCGAGCGGTTCAAGCCCGTGGAGATCCAGTGGCGACGCATCGGTGGCGAGCTGTTCGCGGTGCTGCTGGACGGACAGGGCGAGACCCGTATCGTGTCCGGCAGCAATGGGCATCTGCAGGTTGCGCGGTTGCTGCCGGCCGGGTGGCTGCAGCAGAAGGTGCGGGCGCTGTCGGATGCGCCCATGCAGGGGTACTGGGTCCAGCATGCAGCGGATGCGTACTTCTACCCACGTGCACCGGAAGCCATGAACGGCGCAGCGGTTCGCCGCTTCCCGGTGGCGGTGGTGGACTTCGGCGATGCCGAGGCGACGCGCGTCTACCTCGACCTGGCCACCGGCGATCCATTGCTGACGATGGGGTATCGCGAGCGGTTGGGGCGCTGGCTGTTCTACTTCCTGCACAGCTGGGACCTGCCTGCGATGCTGCGCTTCGACACCGCCCGGTTGGCTGTTCTGCTGCTGTTGAGCGTTGCGGGCACTGCGTTGTGTGCAACGGCCACGGTGATCGGCTGCCGCCGGTTGCGGATGAAGCTGCGGCGCAGGCGGCGCTGATGCACTGGGCTACACCCGCAGCCAGCGCGTGGACATCGCCACCAGCAACAAGGCCGTGGCAACGCCGATGAATGCAGCGATCAGGCCGAAGTGGTCGGCAGCAAAACCGATCAGCGCCGGCCCGGCGAGAATGCCGGCAAAGCCGAGCGTGGAAACGGCGGTGATCGCCAGGGCGCCGGGCATGCGGGTCTGGTGGCCGGCCAGCGAGAACAGCGCGGGTGCGATGTTGGCGCAGCCGAGGCCGACCAGCACATAGCCGATCAGTGACGCCTGCCACGGCGTGACCAGGGTCAGCACCAGCACGCCCGCAGCGGCGAGCAGGGCCCCGAACACGATCGCGCGTTGGCGGCCCACGCGCGCCACCAGTGCATCGCCGAACAGGCGCGCGACGGTCATGGTCAGGGTGAAGGTCACGTAGCCGACGCCGGCGAGGCTGGCATCGACGCGACGCACATCGCTGAGGAACACCGCGCTCCAATCCAGCATCGCACCTTCGCCGAGGAACGCAACGAACGCCAGTACGCCGATGAACAGCACGATGCCGTGTGGCAGGGCCAGCATCGGTGTGTCGTGCGGCATCCGTTCGCTGTGCCAGTACGCCGCTGACAGCAGCAACGCCAGCAGCATGGCGCCGACGCCGATCAGCACCGACGCTATCGGTGGCAATTGCGCGGACAGCAGCACGGTCATGGTGGCCGCACCGAGGAAACCGCCGATGCTGAAGAAGGCATGGAAGCCGGACATCATCACCCGCCGCGCTTCGCGCTCGACGATGACGGCCTGCACGTTCATCGTGCAATCCATCGCGCCCACGGCGGCACCAAACACGAACAGCACCAGGCCCAGCGCCCACGCCGAGTTGGCCAATGTCAGGCCGGGCACGGTCAGGCAGATCAGCAGGCTGCTGGCCACCATCACCCGGCGGCAGCCCAGGCGCGCGGCCAGCACGCCTGACAACGGCATGGCCAGCAGCGAACCTGCACCGAGGCAGAGCAGTACCAGGCCCAGCGTCGCGTCATTGATCCCGGTACGTGCCTTGGCGAAGGGCACCAGCGTGGCCCACAGCGCGGTGGCGAAGCCGGGAATGAAGAATGCAGCGCGGGTCGCGTGCTGTTCGGCACGCGCGCGGTTGGCAAGGGACATGAGCGGTACGGTCAGGGAGGAGTGGGGTGCACCGCAATACCGGCGGCGCGGAAGCGAGCCGCCAGTGCGGGCGGTGCGGTGGTGGTCAGCACCAGATCGTCGATCTCGTCCAGGCTGGCGATCTGCCAGTGGCCGCGGGCGCCGAGCTTTTCCGTGGTGGCGGCGACGATGATGCGGCTGCTGCAGGCCACCATCGCGCGCTTGAGCGTGGCTTCCTCGGCATCCATCGCCCACACGCCGGTGTCGCCGTCCACCGCGCAGGGGCCGGGCAGGTACACATCGGCACGCAGGCGTTGCACCTGGGCCAACGCTTCGGCACCGACCGCACCGCCACCGCTGGCCAGGCGGCCGCCGATCAGCTGCACCGAGGTACCTTCAAGTAGGCTGGCGGCGGTGGCGATCTGCGGGGCATTGGTGATCACCGTCAGCCCGAGAGCGGCCGGCAGCTGCTGGGCGATCGCCAGGTTGGTCGAACCGGCATCAAGCAGTACGACCTGGTCGGGTTGCAGCAGCGCGCAGACGCGGGCGGCCAGCTCGGCCTTGTCGCCGCGGTCGCGGGTCAGGCGCTCGCGCAGCGGGCGTTCCTTTGGCGGTGGCAGCACGGCGCCCCCGTAGACACGCTGGCACAGGCCCTGGGCGGCCAGCTCGCGCAGGTCGCGGCGGATCGAATCTTCGGAGACGGCATAGCGGCGCGCCAGTTCGGCGGCGACCACGCGGCCCTGCTGGCGCAGTTCCTCGAGGATCTGCCGGGTGCGCTGGGCGGGGAGGGGGCTGGGATCTGAGCTCATGCTGCAAGTCTGCATGTTCGTGCATTAACGCGCAACAACGTGCAATTTGGCGGAGTAGGCACAGGGTGGCTGGACTGCCGGTAAACCCGGTCGCGCGCGGGGTCTATGGATCGCCTTTGTGGCCCGGCATCATGGCGGGGCACCTGGCATGGAATCCCTGATGTCCCCCACCGTTCACCGCGAGCTGCGCATCGGCGCAGACCAGTACACCGGCCAGAAAGTGGTCGACCAGCAGTTCCACAAGTGCGATTTCTCCGGCGCGGACCTGACCGGCACCGAGTTCATCAACTGCAGTTTCTACGATGCCGACAGCCGTGCCGGCTGTCGCTTCAACGGCGCCACGCTGAAGGAAGCCAGCTTCCGAAGCTGCGACATCAGCATGTGCCACTTCAACTTCATCAATGCACTGGGCCTGGAGATCAGCGAGTGCCGCGCGCAGGGCGCGGATTTCAGCAACGCCAGCTTCATGAACCAGATCACCACGCGGAGCTGGTTCTGCAGTGCCTTCATCAAGAAGTCGAACCTGCGCTACGCGAACTTCTCGCGGGTGACGCTGGAGAAGTGCGAGCTATGGGAAAACCGTTGGGACGGTGCGAACGTGAGTGGCGCCAGCTTCGCCGGCTCGGACCTGTCCGGCGGCCAGTTCGAGGGCATCGACTGGAACAGCGCCAACTTCACCGACTGCGATCTGACCAACTCCGAGCTGGGCGAGCTGGACCTGCGCAGGACCAACCTGCGCGGCGCCACGCTGGACGTGCAGCAGGTGGCGCTGTTGATGCAGCGCATCGGCATCACCGTGGTGCCGTAGGCATCACCTGGCGTACGCCACCCAGCCCTTGAAGCTGAAGCCGGCATAGAACAGCTCCACGTCGTCGAAGCCGGCCTCCTGCAGCAGGGCGACCTCCTGCTCGGGCGCCAGCAGCGGCAGCCGCTCGGCAATGGCCTCCATCGCGCGCTGCGCATCGGCGCGGGCAACCCCCGAGGCTTCGGCGAACGCCGCGTAGCGCTGCAGCCAGCGCAGCTTGCCGGCCGGATCCTGCGGTACGCTGTGGTGCGCCACCACCAGCGGCGCGCCGGGCTGCAGGCGCCGGTGCAGCTCGCGCAACGTGTGCAGGCGCTGCGCGGCGTCGAGGAAGTGCAGGGTCAACAGGCAGCTGGCACCGTCGAAGCGCAGATCGGGCGCATCGTCGATGTAGCCTTCCAGCAGCTGCACGCGCGACTTCAGCGGACCCAGTGTCTGTTCGGCCAGGGCCAGCATCGGTGCGGCCGGATCCACGCCGAGCAACTGCCAGCCCGGCTGTGCCTCGGCGAAGGCCTTCAGCTCCAGCCCGCCACCGGCGCCCAGCACCAGCACGCGGCCCTGCGCAGGAACGTGTTCGGCCAGCAGCAGGCGACTCATCTGCTGCAACGCGAGGAAGCCCGGCACCTGGCGCAGCGGGCCCTCGGCATAGCGGGCAACGGCCTGCGGATCGGAGAACGAAGACATGCGTGCATTCCTGCAACAGGGACATACCACTGTACCGTGGCATGCAAGTGCCTTTGCCGCGGGTCGCTCCTGCCTGCGCTGACCGGCTTGCATCCAGCTCAGCGCAACGCCCGCGCCAGCACCTGCCAGATCCTCGGGTCCTGGCACTGCGAGACGTTGAAGCGCAGATAGTCGGCCGCGCGCTGCGACTGGCTGAACGCGTTGCCCGGCGCCAGCACGATGCCCTCGCGCAGGCATTGCCGCGCCAGTGCGGCGGCGTCGCGGCCGTCGGGCAGCTGGCACCACAGGAACAGGCCGGCTTCCGGCTGCAGCCACGGCGTGATGCCCAGCGCCTGCAGTTTCCGCAGTGTGTGCCGGCGTACATCGGCCAGGCGCGAACGTATCGACTGCATGTGGCGGCGGTAACCGCTATCGGTCAGCGCGATGTGCATCAACTGCGCGGCCAGATGGCCGCCGCCAAAGCTGGTCGCCAGCTTCAGGTCGGTCAGTGCCTCTATCCAGTCGTGGCGCGCAGCGATGTAGCCGCAGCGCGACGCTGCCGACAGCGTCTTGGAGAAACTGCCGACGTGGATCACCCGTGACAGTCCATCGAGCGCGGCCAGCCGCGGTGCCGGCTGCAGTTCGAAGTCGGCGAAGATGTCGTCCTCGACGATGATCAACTCGCTGCGTTCGGCCAGGCCCAGCAGGCGGTGCGCGGTGTTGGCCGAAAGCACCGCGCCGGTCGGGTTGTGCAGGCCGGAATTGGTGATGTACAGCCGCGGCGAATGCGCCTGCAGGGCTTGCGCGAACGCCTCCAGGTCCGGGCCGCTGTGCGTGTACGGCACGCCGATGGCCTGCACCTGGTGCGCCTTGAGCAGCGCGTGGTAATTGAAGTAGCTCGGGTCATCGACCAGCACGCAGTCGCCGGGCTTGAGCAGGAAACGGCAGAGCAGATCGACCGCGTGCGTACCGGATTCGGTCAGCAGGATCTGCTCCATCGGTGCATCGATGCCAAGCGTGGCGCTGCGCCTTTGCAGCAGCTGGCGCAACGCGGGCAGCCCGAGCGGACCGGCGTAGTCCACCAGTTGCATGGCATCGGCACGCGACAGCCGGCGCAGGCCGCGGCGCACGCCATCGTGATACAGCCAGTCACTGGGCATCCAGCCGCACCCTGGCTTGAGATCGCCCGCGGGCGTTTCCAGCGATTGCCGTGACACCCACAGCGGATCCACCGCGCGATCCAGCCGCGGCTCCATTTCGGCCAGCGCCAGCGGTGCGGCCGGGCCACTGACGTAGAAGCCCGAGCCTGCGCGTGCACTGATCAGGCCTTCGGCCGCCAGGCGCTCGTAGGCCTCGACCACGGTGGAGACTGAAACTCCCATGGTCGCTGCCTGCGCACGTACCGAAGGCAGGCGGGAGCCGGGGCCATCCACCCGTGCACTGATGCGGGTGCGGACGGTCTGGATGACCGATTCGATGCGGGTGAGCGGGCGCGGCATGGTGGAACCGTAGTGGAAGTGTGGGCAGTACAGTTACTTGCGGCTGTACTGGATTGTAGCTGGGGTCGTTCCGCGCTGGATGCTTCCATACAGGTGCAGCCGGGCATCGTCCGGCACCTTCAGGAGTACAGGCGTGGAACGGTCGGCGAGTGGTTGGATCAATGGCTTCATCGGTGTGGTGATCTTCGCCGGCTCATTACCGGCCACCCGCCTGGCGGTGCTGCAGCTGGATGCCGGGTTCGTCACCGCCGCACGCGCCACCATCGCCGCGGTGCTCGGCCTGGGCCTGTTGTTGATGCTGCGCCAACCGTGGCCGCGGCGCGGCGACCTGCCGGGGCTGGTGGTGGTCAGCCTCGGCGTTGTGGTCGGCTTCCCGCTGCTGACCGCGCTCGCGCTGCGCCATGCTTCGTCGGCACACACCATCGTGTTCCTCGGCCTGCTGCCGTTGAGTACAGCGGTGTTCGGCGTGCTGCGCGGTGGCGATCGGCCGCGCCCGGCGTTCTGGCTGTTCTCGTTGCTGGGCAGTGCCTGCGTGGTCGGCTATGCCGCGCGCAACGGCATCGAAGCCTCTTTGCAGGCCGACCTGCTGATGCTGGCGGCGATCGTGGTGTGCGGGCTGGGCTACGCGGAAGGTGGTCGGCTCGCCCGTCATCTGGGCGGCTGGCAGGTGATCAGCTGGGCATTGCTGCTGGCGTTGCCGGTGATGCTGCCGATGACGGTGCTGATGCGCCCGGCCTCGCTCTCGGCGGTCGGTGCCTCGGCGTGGTGGGCACTGGGCTACGTGGCAGTGTTCAGCATGCTGATCGGCTTCCTGTTCTGGTACCGCGGGCTGGCCCAGGGCGGCATCGCCGCTGTCGGCCAGCTGCAGCTGCTGCAGCCCTTCTTCGGCCTGGCCCTGGCCGCGCTGCTGCTGCACGAATCGGTCAGCCTCAGCATGGTGCTGGTGACTCTGGTCGCAGTGATCTGCGTCGCCGGCGCGCGCCGCTTCAGCCGCCAGGAAAAAGGGGACGAAAAAGGGGACGGAGGGGATTAAGTCGTTTCAGGCGCAGCAGGACCAATTACGACTTAATCCCCTCCGTCCCTTTTCCGGGGTGCTGCGGAAAAGGTGCGCAACGGCGTAGTCGATGAACACCCGCAGGCGTGCACTGGGATGGCGCCCACCGGGCCACAGCAGCGAGAACTGCCCCTGGTGCGTGGGCAGTGTGGGCAGCACCTGTTGCAGGCGGCCGTCGGCCAGTGCGTCGGCCGCCAGGAAGTCGGGCATCCAGGCCAGGCCCATGCAGCCGATGGCGGCGGCCAGCACGGCTTCCATGTTGTTGCAGGTCATCGCCGTCGGAAGGCGCGCGCCGGCATCGCCTTCCACCCCCGGCAACTGCCAGGGGTGCAGCTTCCCGGTAGTCGGGTAGCGGAAGCGCAGAGCCGCATGCATGCGCAGATCGCCCACATCGCCGGGAATGCCGTGCGCCTGCAGATAGCCAGGCGCCGCGCAGAGCATGAAACGAAAGCCACCCAGGCGCCGTGCGGTCAGGCTGGAATCGGCCAGTTCGCCGCTGCGTATCACCGCGTCCAGGCCTTCGCTGACCACATCGACGATGCGGTCGTTGAAGTCCAGTTCCAGCTGCACCTGTGGGTAGCGCTGCTGGAAGCCGGGCAGCACCGGCAGCAGGAAGCGGTAGCCGATGGTGGGCAGACCGATGCGCAGCAGCCCGCTGGGGGCGTGCTGTCGCTGCGCGAGGTCTGCCTGCGCTTCGGAAAGTTCATCCAACGCACGCCGGCAGCGTTGCAGCAGCAATTCGCCTTCGTCGGTGAGGTGCACGCGGCGGGTGGTGCGATGGAACAGGCGGGTGCCGAGTTCCTGCTCAAGGCGGGCGATACGCTTGCCGACCGCCGAGGCGGACAGGCCGAGCACGCGGGCAGCGCCGACGATGCTGCCGGCTTCGGTGGTACGGACGAAGGCAAGCAGGGCGGAGATGGAGTCCATGCGGGCATGATTGCGGAACATCTGGCCGCAATCAACGTCCATCCAGCCTGTTTTTCAGCAATACCGGCCTGCCCATCATCAACGCCCCTGATGGATGGAGGCCCACATGGCCCCGGTTTCGATACGCCCTATACCCGTCCGCATGCAGCAGCACTGGACGCTGCTTGCGGTCTGCCTGGCCGCGCTGGCGCTGCCGTTGTCCTTTTCGGCCGGTGCCGTCGCGGTGCGGTGCTGGCTCGTTCTGCGGGGGCCTCGCCCACCGCGTTGGCCTGGGTGACCAATGCCTTCATGCTGACCTTCGGCAGCCTGCTGCTTGCTGCCGGTGGCCTGGCCGACCGCTACGGCCGTCGGCGGATGTTCCTGACGGGCACGGTCGGATTCACCGCTGCTACGACCGCTGCATGCGTGGCCCCGACGCTGCTGTGGCTGGATCTGGCGCGCGGCCTGCAGGGCGTTGCCGCCGCCGCCGCGCTGGCCTCGGGCACTGCGGCGCTGGCGCAGGGCTGGCAGGGGCCGGCGCGTGGCCGCGTCTTCGCCCTGCTGGGCACGACGTTCGGTGCGGGGCTGGCGCTTGGGCCGTTGCTGGCGGGCCTGCTGCTGCAGGCACTGGGATGGCGCAGTGTGTTCGCAGCCGGTGGTTTACCGGCATTGGCGGCCTTCGCACTGGGCGCGCGCGTGTTGCCTGAGAGCCATGGAGAGCGCGGCCGGCTGGATGTCGGCGGCATGCTGGGTTTCAGCATGATGCTGGCGGCGCTGACGCTGGCCCTGCTGTGGCTGGGCGAATTCGGCGTGCACGCCATGCGCGTGCAACTGGCATTGCTCGCCACGCTGTTGCTCGGCGCAGCGTTCGTCTGCATCGAACGGATGCATCCATTCCCATTGCTGGACCTCTCGCTGTTCTCGCAACCGGCGTTCCTGGGCGTCCAGCTGCTACCGGTGGCGACCTGCCTCGGCTACGTGGTGCTGCTGGTGGTGTTGCCGCTTCAACTCCTGGGTGTGCATGGGCAGAGCACCACGTGGGTTGGCCTGCAGATGCTGGCCCTGTCTGCGCCGATGCTGGTGCTGCCACTGTTGGCCGCGCGCTGGGCGGGACGGATCGGCAGCGCACGGCTGTGCACTCTTGGCCTGCTGGTGTGTGCGTGCGGCCTGTATCTGCTGTCGCGGTATGCGGCCAATCCGTCGCCGCGGCAGTGGATGCCATGGCTGGCACTGATCGGCGCAGGGACGGCGTTGCCGTGGGGGCTGATGGATGGGTTGTCGGTGAGCATGGTGCCGGTGCAGCGGGCCGGCATGGCTGCAGGCATCTTCGGCACCGTGCGGGTGGCCGGCGAAGGTATTGCGCTGGCGGCGGTGACAGCAGTGCTGTCGCTGATTGCCAGCGAGCATCTACAGGGAGCATCGCCTGCATCGTTGGCGCGCGCTGGTGCCTATCTGGCCACGGGTACGCAGGCACAGGCGCAGGCACTGCTGCCGTCGATGAGCGGCGAGCAGCTGCAGCACGCCAGTGCCGAGGCGCTGGCGGTGCTGCTGCGTCTGCTGGCACTGCTGACCGCCGCATGCGCGGTGGTGTTTCACCTGCTGCTGCGGCGGCCGACATTGGCCGTGCTCAGAACCGATAGCTGATGGTGCCGGTGACCACGCGCGGGTAGCCGGCGAAGCAGTCGCCAAACGTGCGGCACGGGGCGTAGTAGCGCTTGTCGGAGAGGTTGGTGATGTTCAACGCCATCGTCCAGTCGGTTACCTGCACTTCCACCAATGCATCGGCCAGCGTGTAGCTGGGCGTCACGATGCGTCCGCCATTGCCCAGCGATACGGTGTTGCCGACGTGGCGCACGCCCAGGCCCAGGCGCAGGCATGCGGCATCGTCAAGCTGGAAGCCCTTGGACACCCAGGCCGAGGCCAGGTCCTGCGGGGTGTCGTTGAGGCGCTGGCCCACTTCCAGCGCGAAGTTGCTGCGGCTGACTTCGGCCTCATTGCGGGCCACCGCGGCGGTGATGGTGAGGTCGTTGGCGAGCTGGAACTGCCCTTCCAGCTCGATACCCTTGGAGCGGATCTGCCCGGTCTGCACCACGTTCAGCACGTTGTCCGGATCGTTGGTCTGCCGGTTGGTTTCGGTGATGCGGTACGCCGCCATCGTCAGCAGCAGGTTGCGTGCCGGCTGCCACTTGATGCCGGCCTCGCTCTGGCGGCCACGCATCGGTTTGAAGGCCTGGCCGAACAGGTCCTGGCCAGTCACCGGCAGGAACGACTCGCTGTAGCTCAGGTAGGGCGATACTCCGGCGCCGAGGTCGCCGATCAGGCCGGCGCGGTAGGTGGTGGCGTTGTCGGTCTGGCTGGGTTGGCCTTCGGTCTTCGAGCGCGCATGGTCGCGGCGCGCGCCCAGCACCAGCGAGACGCGGTCGGCCCAGCGGATCTGGTCCTGCACATAGACACCCAGCTGGGTGGAGGTCTGGTCCGGCTGACGATCCCAGCCACGCACGATCGGTGCGGCCGACACCGGGGTGTAGATGTCGATCGGCGTGCCGGTGGCATCCAGCCGCTGCAGCTGCTCCTTGTACTGGCTGTAGTCCACCCCGGCCAGCAGCAGGTGCTGGAACGCACCGGTGGCGAAGTCGAACTGCAGCGCATTGTCGGCGCTGAAGATCTGCACGTCGGGGCGGGTGCCGTAGGCGGTGCGGTTGACCACGCGGTGGTCGGCATCGATGAAGGGATCTGCCGGATTGCTGTAGCTGTCCACGTACATCTGCTGCAGGGTGGTCCTGCCATCGATGTAGCGCACCGCCGAGCGCAGGCTGAGCACGTCATTGAAGCTGTGGTCGAACAGCGCGGTCAGGCTGTAGACGCGCGAATCGATGCGATCAAAGCCGGGGTGGCCGATGAAGGTGGAAGTGTCCAGGCGGCGGCCCGGCAGTGCCAGCAGGGTCGCGGCCAGCGGCAGGAACTGCTGGCTGGAGCCGGTCCTGTCGTGCTGATAGCTGGCCAGCAGGGTCAGCGTGCTGCGTTCGCCGCGCCAGCTGATCGAGGGCGCCAGGTAGATGCGGTCATCGTTGAGTACATCGGTCTGCATGTTGGATTCACGCATCAGCCCGACGAAGCGGCCGGCAAGCGTACCGGCATCGTTCAAGGCGCCGCCAATGTCACCCTGAAGCTGCCTGCGGTCGAAGCTGCCGAACTGCACGCCGACCTCGCCCGTAAGGGCGCCGAAGGTCGGGCGCTTGCTCATCGCATTGATGATGCCACCGGTGGCGCCGGCACCGTACAGTACCGAGGATGGGCCGCGCAGCACTTCCACCCGCTCCAGGCCATAGATTTCCGGGCGGGCGAGGGGGCTGAAACCGTAGCTGCGGCGCAGGCCATCCTGGTACTGCACGGGGTCCAGCCCGCGCACCGAGGTCGCGTCGTTGCGGGTATCCAGGCCCCAGGCATCGGCGGTGACGCCGGCGCTGTAGCGCAGCACTTCCTGCAGGTTGTGCGCGCCGCGATCGGTGAACAGCTGCTGGGTGACCACGCTGATCGCCTGCGGCGTCTCGGTCAGGGCGGTGTCGGTCTTGGTCGCGGTGCTGGCCCGCTCGGCCACCACGGTCACCTTGTCCAGGGTGCGTGCCGCCGGGCCGTCCTGGGCCTGGGCGACGGCCGAGGCCAGCAGGGTGGGCAGGGCGAGCGTGTACAGCAGCGGGCGGCGTGGCGACAGGGCGGGCATCGTCAGGAATCCGGGAAGGCGGTGACGGCGGATTATCCGGATGCGTGCCTGCAAATACAAATGATTCCCAAATGCGATTGAGTTACCCAGGCCCGGTGTCAGGGCAGGCCGTCCGAGGCGCCGCGGATGCTCAGCCAGGCGCCGCCGCCCGGGGCGCTGCCCGCGCGCAGCCGGAAGCCGTGCAGGCCGGCAATGGCGGCCACGATCGACAGGCCCAAGCCGAATCCAGGTCCCTGGCCGGCACTGCTGCTGCCGCGGAAGAAGCGCTGGTAGATCAGTGTGCGATCCTGCGGCGGGATGCCGGGTCCATTGTCGATCACATCGATCCTCGGCGCGCCGTGATCATCGACCGCACGTAGCAGGATGCGGCCGTGCGCAGGGGTGAACTGCAGGGCGTTGGACAGCAGGTTCGCCACCGCTTCGAACAACAGCTCACGGTCGCCGCGCAGCAGGCCGGCCTGTGGATCCACCTGCAGCTCCAGCAACTGCTGCTTCTCTTCGGCCAGTGGCAGGTAGAACTGGTGCAGTTCCTGCAGCAGCTCGGCAAGGTCGACCTCGTCGAAGGCCGAACGCCGCTGGTGGCTTTCCAGTTCGGATACCCGCAGCAGCGCGGTGAAACGCGCCATCAGCATGTCCGTTTCCGCCAGTGCCTTGTCCAGCGGGTCGGCATGGGGATCCTGTTCGTCCAGACCGACGCGCATGCGGTACAGATGCGCCCGCAGGCGGGTGAGCGGGGTGCGCAGATCATGGGCGATGCTGTCGCACACGCCTTTGACCTCGGTCATCAGCTGCTCGATGCGTTCGAGCATGGCATTGACGATGCTCGACAGCCGATCGATCTCGTCGCGACGGTTGGATACCGGCAGGCGCTGGCCGAGGTCGCCGGCGACGATGCGGCTGGTGGCCGCTTCGATCTGCTGGATCCGCTTCAACGGGCGCCGGCGCAGCAGATGCCAGCCGACCAGGCCAGGGATGACGGTCAGCGACACACCCCACAGCAGTGCATCGAGAATGATGCTGTTGACCGCCATGAGCTTGCCGTTCTGGCGCACGAACACCAGCGTCCGCCCGTCCCGGGTCGCTACGCCAAGTGCGCTGCCGCCGCTCTCGTGCTTTCCATCGACCAATGTCCAGCCTTCCACCGGATGCGAGCTGCCATCCAGCGGCAGTCCCGATGGGATGGCGGTCAGCGGTCCAGCCAATGGCGCGCCGTCGCCGCTGAACAATCCGTAGGTGTAGACCTGGTGCAGGTCGAAGCGCTGGCTGTCGCGCAACGCATCGTCCAGTGCCTGGCCGTCGAATGCCATGAACAGATGGGCACGCTGCTGCAGCCCGGATTCGGTCAGGTCATTGAGATAGTCCGAGATGCGCCAGTACATCACCCCCAGCAGCAGGCTCGACCAGGCCACGAACAGGATGCAGTACAACCCGAGCAGGCGGCTGCTGGACGAGCGCCACTGGTCAGGATTGCGCATCGAAGACATAGCCGGTTCCACGGACGGTGGTGATGGGTTGCGGGCGGCCCGGCTGCTCGATGCGCTTGCGCACGCGGCCGATGTGGACATCGATCAGGTTGGTGCCGGGGTCGAAGTGATAGCCCCAGACTTCCTGGAACAGCATGCTGCGGGTGACCACCTGGCCGGCATTGCGGACCAGGAATTCGAGCAGCTTGAACTCGGTCGGCAGCAGGCTGATCTCCTGCCCGCCACGCCGGGCCGAACGGGTCATCAGATCCAGTTCGAGGTCGCCGGCATGCAGGACACTGTCGGCAGGGCCGGCCTGGCTCTGGCGACGGATCAATACCTCCACGCGGGCCGCCATCTCATCGGAGGCGAACGGCTTGGTCAGGTAATCGTCGCCGCCTGCACGCAGGCCACGCACGCGCTCGTCCACGTCCGACAGCGCGCTGATCATCAGTACGGGGGTGACGATTCCTTCGCGCCGCAGCGCAGTGACCAGCGCCAGGCCATCGATGCCGGGCAGCATGCGGTCCAGGGTGATCACCGCGTAGTCGCCCGCACGCGCCAATGCGAGGCCGGCAGTGCCATCAACGGCAACGTCGACCTCGAAGCCATGGCTGCGCAGCTCGGTTGCGATTTCCTCCGCAGTGACAAGGTCGTCCTCGATGGTGAGTACGCGCGGCATGGGCCATTGTGCAGGTTGGATGGCTGCCATCCTCGCAACCGCTCGCGGTGACTGCAAATGAAAAATGTTTCATGCGCGATTCGCCGGATTCCGCGCACAGGTCTTCTATATTCGGCGCCGAGCGTCTCCCCACGACGCGCGGAACCCCGGCACCCGATGAACCTCCTGCACATGCCCTTGCCATGCCATGCCCGGCCACTGCGGCTCCGGCGGCCTCTGCTGCTTGCGCTCGTTCTGCTCGGCCTGCTGTCGGCCTGCGGCAAGGATGCGCCCACGCCGGCCGGCAGGCTTCACGAGGTGGAGGTGCTGACCCTGCAGGAAAGGCCGCTGGCGATGGAACAGGAGCTGCCGGGGCGGACCATCGCATCGCAGGAGTCGGATGTGCGCCCGCAGGTGGATGGCGTGCTGGTGAAACGCCTGTTCGAGGAGGGCGAAACCGTGCGTGCCGGGCAGCCTTTGTTCCAGATCGAACCGGCCCTGTACCAGGCGGCGTTGAATCAGGCTCAGGCCAACCTGAAAACCGCCGAAGCGGCGGCAGTGACCGCACGTCTGCGCGCGCAACGGATGCAGGCGCTGGGCGGCGAGCAGCTGGCCGCGCGCCAGGACGTGGATGACGCCATCGCCAGCGGGCAGCAGGCCGCAGCCGCGGTGCAGGCGGCACAGGCGAGCCTGGATACCGCACGTACGCGGCTTGGTTTCGCCACGGTGACCGCGCCGATTGCCGGGCGCATCGGCCGTGCGCTGTTCACACCCGGGGCGCTGGTTACCTCGGGCCAGGCCAACCCGCTGGCGCGGATCCAGCAGGTCGACCCGATGAACGTGGACATCACCCAGTCCAGCAACGAGTACCTGGCTTTGCGCCGCGCCATCGCCGACGGTGGCGTGCAGGCCACCACCGCTGCGGTGCGGCTGCGCCTCTCCGATGGCAGTGCGTATCCGTTGCCCGGCACCCTGGAATTTGCCGATATCGACGTGCAGCAGGAAACCGGCAGCATCACCCTGCGTGCACGGTTTCCCAATCCCGCCGGGCAGCTGCTGCCGGGAATGTACGTGCGGGCGCAGGTGGGGCAGGGCACGCAGCGGCAGGCGCTGCTGGTGCCGCAGTCTGCAGTGGACCGCAGCCCGAAGGGCGAGGCGCAGGTGTGGGTGGTGGATGAGGGCGGCAAGGCGAAGCTGCGCCTGTTCCGTACCGCGCGCGCGATTGGCGACCAGTGGCTGGTGCTGGATGGCATCGCTGCCGGCGAACGGGTGGTCGTGGCCGGCGCACAGGGGCTCTCCGATGGCATGGCGGTGCAGGTGAAGCCCGCTGGGGCAGTCACGCCGGCAGCGGCCGGGAAGGACTGAGCCCATGCTGCCGCGCTTCTTCATCCACCGCCCGGTATTTGCCTGGGTGCTGGCGATCTGCATCATGGCCTTCGGCGCGATTGCCGTCAGCCAGCTGCCGGTGGAGCAGTACCCGGACATCGCACCGCCGCAGGTCAACATCACCGCCAACTACACAGGTGCTTCGGCGCAGACGGTGGAAGACAGCGTCACCCAGGTGATCGAACAGCAGATCAAAGGCATCGATCACCTGTTGTATTTCTCGTCGACCAGTTCGTCATCGGGGCAGGCGCGCATCACGGTCACATTCGACCAGAGCGCCAACCCGGACATTGCCCAGGTCCAGGTGCAGAACAGCGTCAACCAGGCCATCAACCGGCTGCCGCAGGAAGTGCAGCAGCAGGGCGTGACGGTCGCCAAGTCGCAGGGCGACTCGCTGATGGTGGTCTCGCTGTATGACACCAGCCGGCGCATGGAACGGGTGGATGTTTCCGACTTCCTGGTCAGCAACGTGCAGGATCCGATCAGCCGCATTCCGGGTGTCGGCGAGATCAATGTGTTCGGCTCGGCGTATGCGATGCGCGTGTGGCTGGACCCGCACAAGCTGCGCGCCTACGACCTGATGCCGGCCGACGTGCGCACGGCCATCCAGGCCCAGAACACCCAGGTCACGGCCGGCGAACTCGGCGCATTGCCATCCAGCGCAACGCAGAGCCTGAATGCCACCGTCACTGCCCAGTCGCGGCTGCAGACGCCCGAACAGTTCCGCGCGATCATCCTGCGCACGCTTCCCAGCGGCGCTGCAGTGCACCTGGGCGACGTGGCACGGGTGGAGATCGGTGCCGAGAACTACCAGACCAGCAGCTATCTCAATGGCTATCCGGCGGCGGGTTTCTCGGTCACGCTGGCCTCCGGGGCCAACGCGCTGGCCACCGCGGATGCGGTCCGTGAGGAGATCGAACGCCTGCGACCAACGTTCCCGCCCGGGCTGCAGGTCGCCTATCCGCGCGACAGCACACCGTTCGTGCGGGTCTCGATCGAGGGTGTCATCCATACCCTCATCGAGGCCATCGTGCTGGTGGTCGTGGTGATGTTCCTGTTCCTGCAGAACCTGCGTGCTACGTTGATCCCCGCGATCACGGTGCCGGTGGTGCTGCTGGGCACGTTCGGCGTGCTGGCGGTCGCCGGATTCACGATCAACACGCTCACCTTGTTTGCGATGGTGCTGGCGATCGGCCTGCTGGTCGACGACGCGATCGTGGTGGTGGAGAACGTGGAGCGCATCATCCACGACGAGCACCTGCCGCCACGCGAGGCCACCGAAAAATCGATGGGCGAGATCACCGGCGCGCTGATCGGCATCACCGTGGTGCTGGGCGCGGTGTTCCTGCCGATGGCCCTGTTCGGTGGTTCCACCGGCATCATCTACCGCCAGTTCTCGATCACCATTGCATCTGCGATGGCGCTGTCGGCGCTGGTCGCGCTGACGCTGACCCCGGCGCTGTGCGCGACCCTGCTCAAGCCATCTTCGGCGCAGAAACCGCAGGGCCGCTTCTTCAGGGCCTTCAACCGGGGTGTCGAGCGCAGCCAGTTGGCCTATCAGGGAAAGCTCGGTGGCGTGGTCGCCCGGCCGCGGCGCTGGATGGCGTTCTACCTGCTGGTGGTGGTCGCCATGATTGCGCTGTACGCGCGCATGCCCACCGGCTTCCTGCCGGTGGAAGACCAGGGCCAGGTGACCTTCCAGTTCTCCACGCCGGAGGGCACGCCGATGGCGCGTACCGAAGCGCTCGGCGAGCAGATCAGCCGCTACTTCATGGAGCACGAGAAGCAGAACTTGGACGTGGTGTTCGTGGTGGTTGGCCGCAACAATGCCGGCACCGGCCAGAACGCCGGACAGGGCTTCCTCGCACTGAAACCCTGGGATGAGCGTACCGGCGACAACACCGCTGCGGCGATCATCACGCGTGCCAATGCCTACTTCCGCGGGTTGCCCGATGCCAGGGTCAATGTGCTGGCACCGCCGGCGGTGCGTGGACTGGGCCAGTCCAGTGGCTTCGAACTGTGGATGCAGGACACCAGCGCCGCCGGGCGCGTGGCCCTGCAGGCAGCGCAGGAACAGGTGGTGCGTGCGGCCGGCGAAGACGATGGGCTCACCTCGGTGCGCCTGAACGGCCTCGGCGACAAGGCCGAGCTGCGGCTGGACATCGACCATGCGCAGGCCAGCGCGCTGGGGTTGTCCCAGGCCGACATCAATTCCACCCTGTCCGCGGCCTGGGGCGGCAGCTACGTCAACGACTTCCTCGACCGTGGCCGGGTCAAGCGGGTCTACATGCAGGGTGACCAGCCCTACCGCAGCGTGCCCGACGACATCGGCCAGTGGTATGTGCGCGGTGGCAACGGCCAGATGGCGTCGTTCGCCAGCTTCGCCAGCAGCCACTGGGCGCGCGGGCCCCAGCTGCAGCAGCGCTTCAACGGTCTGCCGGCGATGCAGATCCAGGGCAGTGCCGCCGAAGGACGCAGTTCGGGCGAGGCGATGCAGCGCATGCAGGCGCTGATTGCGGACCAGGCGGGATTCGACCTGCAGTGGAGTGGCCTGTCCTACCAGGAGCGGTTGGCCAGCAACCAGACGCTGTGGCTTTACCTGGCCTCGATTGCCTTCATCTTCCTGTGCCTGGCTGCGCTCTATGAAAGCTGGACGGTGCCGGTGGCCGTGGTACTGGTGATTCCCTTGGGCGTGATCGGTACCGTGCTGGCGACCACCGCGGCGGGCTTCGTCAACGACATCTACTTCCAGGTCGGTCTGCTGACCACCATCGGCCTGTCGGCGAAGAATGCGATCCTGATCGTGGAGTTCGCCGAGGCTCGCTATCGCGCGGGCAGTTCAGCGGTGGAGGCCGCGCTGCAGGGCGCACGCCTGCGCCTGCGGCCGATCGTGATGACGTCGTTGGCCTTCGTGGCCGGCGTGATTCCGTTGGCGTTGGCCACCGGTGCCGGTGCGGTCAGTCGCCGTGAGATCGGCATGAGCGTGATCGGCGGCATGGTCTCCGGCACGGTGCTGGCGGTGGTGCTGGTGCCATTGTTCTTCGTGCTGGTGCGCCGCCTCGGCCGGTCACGGCCGCAGGACTGAGGGGGGCGCGGCTGTCATCTGGCTGCCGCAGCACCATCACCCGTCCTTTGCCCAGGTGTCGCTAGCGTAGGTCGTCCCCGTCCCCCACGGAGACCTGCCATGTGGCTGCTCGATCATCTCTGGCCCGGCCGCAGACCTGTCCCTCCCCCGGTCGCTGCCGAACCACAGGCGACGCCCCGTCGGCCCTGGCTGAAACGCCCGGTGCGGGCCGGCCGCAGTGGCATGGCGCCGTGGCAGAAGGTCGCCGCACCGCCACGGCGGACGCGCCACTAGGCTAGTCGCCGCGGTCGGCCGGGTGGTTGACCCCGTCGTTGACCGGAATGATGCCCAGTGCGAACGGGTCGATGCCCTCCAGGCAGGCCACGTTGTAGCCGTACTGGTCCGGGTTGGAACGACGCCGGTGGTGGGTGTAGATGCCGCACACGCCGCAGAAATAGTGCTCGGCCACATGCGTGTTGAACTGGTACAGCTGCAGGTGGTTCTGCCCGCGCACCACCTGCAGGCCCGCGCGTGCGACGCTGGCGGCGATGGCGCCACGGCGGCGGCACATCGAGCAGTCACAGCGGCGCGGGTCGACGATGCCATCAGGCAGGTCCAGCAGCAGTTCGACCGTGCCGCAGTGGCAGGTGGCGCGATGCCGGGGTTGGACCGGAACGCCGGCCACGGAAGTGATGCCCATCGTTGCTCCTGTGAGGTGAATCTGGCCGCAGAGGCCGCCGCCGACGGTGCACCGGCCTGCCTGAACGGGCCGTAGATGCCACGGTGAACCCGCTTGTGGCTAACTATGCGGCTTCAAGACCGCGACAGGATGCCAGTGAACGCCGCAGGACGTTGGATGACAGGAAGTGCCATGGCGCTGCTGGCGCTGTGGGTGACCGGGCTGCTGGCCTATCAGTTGCCGGGGCCGGGCTGGCTGGCCACCGGCGTCGCTGGGCTGTGGCTGCTGGTTGCGCTGTGGGCGTCGTGGCGGGTCGCGCGGGGCCGTGCCTCGCGCCGCCTGGGTCTGGCGTTCGGGGCATCGCTGGCGCTGGCCGGCCTGTGGTGGCTGCTGCTGACCCCGCGCCAGGACCGGTTGTGGGCCGATGACGTGGCGCAGCGCCTGCACGTGGTGTCCTTCGATGGCCGCCACGTCGTGCTGGACAATGTGCGTGACTTCAGTTGGCGCACCGAAACCGACTACGACGCACACTGGGTGCGCCGCGAGTACGACCTGGACCAGCTGCGCTCGGCCGACCTGGTGCTGTCGTACTGGATGGGCCCGGCCATCGCCCACACCCTCATCTCGTTCGGCTTCGAGGACGGTCGCCACGTGGTGTTCTCGCTGGAGATCCGCAAGGAGCGCGGTGAGTCGTTCTCGGCGCTGGGCGGCTTCTTCCGCAAGTTCGAGATGACCCTGGTGGCGTCGGAGGAGACCGACATCATCCGCACACGCACCAACGCGCGTGGCGAGGATGTCTACCTGTACCGCCTGCATGGTATGGACCGCACGCAGCTGAAGGAACTGTTCGCTGCGTACATCGCGCAGGCCCGGGAACTGGATGCGAAGCCCGGCTTCTACAACACGCTGACCAGCAACTGCACCACCATCGTCTTCGACCTGGCCCGCCACATCGCACCGCGCCTGCCGCTGGATTACCGCCTGCTGCTGTCCGGTTACCTGGCCGAGTACGCGCAGGAGGTCGGTGCGCTCACTCCGGGCGTGCCGTACACCGAGCTGCATGCCAAGGGCCGCATCACCCAGCGTGCGCTGGACCTGGGCGATGGCCCGCACTTCTCCACCGTGATCCGCCAGGGCGTGCCCGGCACCGAGCAGGACCCACAGTAATGACCCAACTCTTTCTGACCCGCTGGCAGCGCATGCTGCCGGCGCTGCTTGCCGCCTTCCTGCTGCTGGGCAGCAGCGGCTGTGCGATGGTGACCGTCAAGCAGGTCAAATCCAGCGATTCGCTGGTCAACAAGCGCGCGGATGTGCTCAACACCGGCAAGCTCAGCCCAGCCGCGCGCGAGACGCTCAGCGCGGCGGGCCTGGACGAGTCGCAGTGCGAGAAGGACTTTCTGGTCTGCCGCAGCACGCTGCTGATGACCGATGACCTCAATGTCGAGCAGCGGCTGTCGGCGCTGTCCGAATTGTGGGTGAAGGCCGCGCTGGCGCTGACGCCGAAGAAGACCGCAGCGGGTGATCCGCCGATGAGCGATGCGGCATTGGATGCCTGGCTGGAAGCGGCGCGTTACGCGTATGCGTATCTGTTCTACAGCGGCAGGTCCCCATCCGACCGTGCCTTCGAGGACCGCCAGACGCAGGTGCGTGACTACTACAACTACGCGGCCGAGAAAGCAGCGGTGGTGCTGTTCGTGCGTGCGCGTGCGGCGGCACTTGCCGGCGAGGACTACACGAAGCCGGTCTCGGTCGGCAGCTGGTCGCTGGCCTCCAACTACCAGCAGTTGAACCTGAAGAGCATCCCGGCGCAGCTGGTGCCGGCCGGTACCGTCAGTTTCGTCGGCCTGCGCAGCACCTATCGCCGCGATGGTTTCGGCGCCGAGCTGGTGATGGTGATGGATCCGCCGAAGCTGGTCGCGCCGGTGATCGAACCCGATGGCCCGAAGGCCGAGACCACGCAGGACGACGGCGACGACGCGCACCGTGGCCGTCGCCATCGCCATGACGACTCGGTGCCTGAGTTCAGCGAGATGTCCTCGATCAACGTCACCGCACTGCTGCGCTTCGAGGGCAGCAGCCTGGAAGACGTGATGCGCACACGCCGGGTCGAGCTGGATGCCTATTCGCCGGAAGCCACCGAGCGCATCACCCTGCACGGTGAGCAGGTACCGCTGGCCGGCAACTTCACCGCGGCCTATGGCCTGTGGCTGGCGCAGAGTGGCTTCGCCCGGCAGTCGCTGCGCACCCTGTTCGGCATGAGCGAGGGCATCGGCGAGCCGCACATCTACCTGATGCAGCCTTGGGACCCGAACCGGCGCATCATCTTCATGCTGCATGGCCTGGCCAGCAGCCCGGAAGCCTGGGTGAACCTGGCCAATGAGATCATGGGCGATCCCGAGCTGCGCCAGCAGTTCCAGGTCTGGCAGGTCTATTACCCGACCAATGCACCGATCGCACTGAACCGCTACGAGATCGCCAATGCGTTCAACGACACGCTGAAGCATTTCGACCCCAACGGCAGCACGCGTGCATCGAAGGACATGGTTTACATCGGCCACAGCATGGGCGGTGTACTGGCGCGGCTGCTGGTGAGCGACTCGGGCGACGTGCTGTGGAATGACCTGCTGGCCAACTACGACCTGAAGGGTGAACGGCTGAAGCGGGTGCAGAACAAGCTGGGGCCGCTGCTACATTTCAAGGCACAGCCGAACGTGGAACGCGCGATCTTCATCGCTGCCCCGCACCAGGGCACCGACATCGCCGGCAACAAGGTCGGGCGCCTGATCGGTCGCCTGGTGCGCCTGCCGCTGACCATTCTCGGCAAGTTCGAGGACGTGTTCATGGCACTGGCGCAGGCCGAGCAGCAGGTCGATGGCACCGCCAAGCCGAAGATCCCGAACAGCATCGACAACCTCAAGGCCAGCGATCCGTTCGTGAAGGCCGCCGCACAGCTGCCGATCGAAGCGGGCCTGAAGTACCACTCGATCATCGCCCAGCGCAAACCGGAACTGCCGGTGGAGAAGTCCGATGACGGGCTGGTGCCGTACTGGAGCGCACACCTGCCGGGCGCATTGTCGGAGAAGGTGATCATTTCCGGCCACAGCGTGCAGGAGACCCCGCAGGCGGTGCTGGAGGTGCGGCGCATCCTGCATCGGGACATCGATGATGTGGGAGCCGACAGGACACCCTGACCGCTGCGTTCGCCGGGCGTGGCCCGGCGGAATCCGCCCGGTGGTGTTACACCCGTCGCGCGATCACCGTGGTCAGCAGCGCCAGGCCGAAGGTGATCGCCAGGCACAGCACGTAACCGGTGTGGGGTGCGCTTTGCACGAACAGCGCGAACAGCGCGCCGGAAACCGCCAGCGCGGTGGTCACCGACAGGGCCTCGCTCAGCTGCAGTGCCGAGGTGTTGGCACCCTGCTCCTGCGGCGCCGACAACGACAGCGTCAGCACCGACAGGCTTGCGTAGATCATGCCCATGCCGAAGCCGGTCACGGCCCAGCCGAGCAGCGACACCGGCAGTGGCACCACGTTGAACAGCACCGCCAGCGTTGCGGCGATGCCGACCGTCATCATCGCCGTGCCGGCGCGCAGCAGCTGCTGGCGTGACCAGCCACGCTGCTGGTGGCCCTGCAGCCACGAGCCGGCGAACCAGCCCAGCGCACCGAGACTGAGCACGGCACCGGCCCAGCTGGGCGAAAGGCCACGTTCGCGCTGCAGCAGCAGCGGCAGGTAGGCCTCGCAGGCGAAGAAGGCGGCCGCCGCGACGCCGCGCAGCGCGATCACGCTGGGCAGGCCACGGCGCAGGATCAGGGTTCCGGGCGGAAGCAGTTGATGTACGCAGAACAGCAGCGCAAGCATCGCCACGCCGATGCAGAGCAGCGCAGGCAGGCCCTGCTGCTGGCCGCCGAAGTAGAGCAGCAGCGCCGCCAGCGAGGCACCACTGGCCCAGCGCACAACGTTGCCTCGCCCATCGTTGGCGAGGCCGCCATCGGTGGGCTGCATGCGCGTGAGTGCCGGGCGCAGCAGCAGCGCGGCCGGAATGGCCAGCAGTGGCACGGCCAGGAACACCCAGCGCCAGCCGAGATGCTGCACGATCAGCCCGCTCAGCGCGGGGCCGATCATGGACGGCACCACCCAGCCGGCCGAGAACGCGGCGAATACCTTCGGGCGCAGGTGTTCGGGATAGCTGCGCCCGACCATCACGTACAGCGAGACCGAGATCGCGCCCGCACCCAGGCCCTGCAGCAGGCGCCCGGCCACCAGCATGCCCATGCGCATCGCAAAGCCGGCCAGCAGCAGCCCCAGTACGAAGCAGGCCAGGCCGTACCACAGCGGCCTGGCGGGCCCGTGGCGGTCGGCCCAGCGTCCGGCCAGGGTCATGCCGATCACGCTGGTGGCCAGGGTGCCGCCGAAGGCCAGCGCATACAGGCGCAGGCCATCGAGGGCCTCGGCCACGGTCGGCATGGCCGCCGCCACCGCCAGGGCTTCGAAGGCATGCAGCGCCACCAGCGCCACCATGCCGATGGTGGTGGCGCGGTAGCGCGGGGACAGGATCGACGTATCCGCCGGTGCACGGGCGTCGGCGGGTGAAAGAGTGGGGGACATACGAGTCAGATGCGGGCCGCGCTTGTCAACTGGCGGCGAAGATAGCAGCATGACACCTCAACCGCAGTTTAGGTCAAGTAATGGTTTCCCAGGAACTCAGCGTAGGCGAAGTCTCCCAGCGCAGTGGCGTGGCGGTTTCGGCGCTGCATTTCTACGAGCGCAAGGGGCTGATCAGCAGCCTGCGCACCTCGGGCAACCAGCGTCGCTACAGCCGTGACGTGCTGCGACGGTTGGCCGTGATCCGTGTCGCGCAACGGGTGGGCATGCCACTGGAAGCCGTCGGCCGTGCCTTCGAAAGCCTGCCCGAGGGCCGCGCACCGACCAAGGCCGACTGGGCCAAGCTGTCCGCGCGCTGGCGCACCGAGCTGGAGGAGCGCATCCACATGCTGGAATTGCTGCGCGATGAACTGACCGGCTGCATCGGCTGTGGCTGCCTGTCACTGCAGCGTTGCCGCCTGGCCAACCCCGGCGACGTCCTCGGCGAACGCGGCGACGGCCCGATGCGCTGGGAGTGACCCACGAAAACGGGACGGAGGGGATTATGTCGTTTGTGCATTAACGACTTAATCCCCTCCGTCCCCTTTTTTCTTACCAGACCGTGATCGTCTCGCCGCTCTGGATGCCTTCCACTGCACGCTGGAAGGCCAGCGCCGCGCGCTGCGCGCTCACGGCTTCGAAGCCCGGGAAGTAGGGGCCGTACGCCGCCATCGATTCGATCAGCACGTTCGGGCTGACCACGTTGATGCGCAGGCCGCGCGGCAGCAGTTCCAGTGCTGCCGCACGCACGAAGCCTTCCAGTGCGGCGTTCACGGCGGTGGCGTTGACGCCATCGCGGATCGGTTGGGCGCTGATGATGCCGCTGGTCAGGGTGATCGAACCGCCGGCGTTGAGGTGGTGCTGGGCGGCCAGTGCCAGCCGCACCTGCCCCAGCAGCTTGTCCTGCAGCCCGATGTTGAACTGTGCTGGCGTCATCTGCTGCAACGGGCCGAAGTGCACCGAGCCGGTGGTGGAGATCACCGCATCGACCGGGCCGGTACGCGCGAACAGTTCGGCGACGCTGGCGTCATCGGTCAGGTCCACTCGGAGTTCGCCGCTGCTGCGGCCGGCGGCGAGAATCTGATGCTGTTGGCCGAGCTGGCGGGCGACTGCCTGGCCGAGGGTGCCGCTGGCACCGACGAGGAGGATCTTCATGGCCGTTCCTTGCGTGAGGGAGTGAGCGCAGTCTGCGCCGTCACGGTGCGGTTAGGTAAGCGGCGTATGCTTCGCAGATTCCTAACTCTGGATTAGCAATGGATACCCTTCGCTGCATGCAGGCCTTCGTCGCCGTGGCCGAGCGCGGGAGCTTCGCAGGGGCTGCCGAACAGCTGCAGGTCTCGGCGGTGATGGTCGGCAAGTACATCCAGCAGCTGGAGACGCACCTGGGCACCGCGTTGCTGCAACGGAACACCCGCCGCCAGCGCCTGACCGAAGCCGGCAGCGCCTACCTGGCCGGGTGCCGGCAGGTGCTGGAGCAGGTGCAGCAGGCCGAGGCCGACGTGGCCGGACTGCAGATACAGCCACGCGGGCTGCTGCGGGTCAGCGCACCCACCACCTGGGGCAGCTGCGTGCTGGCGCCACAACTGGCCGGCCTGCTGCGCGCGCAGCCGCAGTTGAACATCGAACTGGACCTGAGCAACCGCCGTGTGGATCTGATCGAGGACGGCTTCGACGTGGCGATCCGGGTCGGGCCGTTGCCATCGCAGGAGGTGGTGGCGCGGCCGCTGCCGCCGTATGCGATGAGCCTGTGCGCGGCGCCGTCTTACCTGCGCAAGCGCGGCACGCCGCGTACGCCCGCCGATCTGGAAGGGCATGACTGCCTGAGCCATCTGGCCTGGCGCGGTGGCCACGGCTGGCAGTTGGCCAATGGCGAACAGGTGGATTGGGAGGCGCGCCTGACCTGCAATGACGGGTTTGCGTTGCGCGAAGCGGCGGTCGCCGGCGCGGGGCTGGTGCTGCAGCCGACCGCATTGCTGGCCGGCGAGATCGCGGCAGGGCGGTTGAAGCCGCTGCTGCGCGACTACCTGCCCGAACCACGGCCGATGCACCTGATCTACCTGCCCGACCGCAGGCCGCGTCCGCGGTTGCAGTGCTTCGTCGATTTCGTCATGACCACATTGGGGCAATGAGCATCCACGCCAGGCGTGGATGACGGTGGGTGCCGACCGTTGGTCGGCACGCATCGGGATCAATCATTCGCCGCAGACAGTTCCTGCCCACGCACCTGTGCGGCACGCAGTGCGGTGTCCACCAGGGCCTCGAAGCCACCGGCCTGGAAGCTCTCGATCGCGGCCTGGGTGGTGCCATTCGGCGAGGTCACGCGGCGGCGAAGCTCGGCCGGGCTCTCACCGGCTTCATCAAGCATGCGCGAGGCACCCAGCAGGGTCTGCACCACCAGCGTGCGCGCGGCGTCGGCTGGCAGGCCCTGGGCAATACCCGCCGCTTCCATCGCTTCGGCCAGCAGGAACACATAGGCCGGGCCACTGCCGGATACGGCAGTCACTGAATCCATCAGCGCCTCGCTGTCGATCCACACGGTGCGGCCTGCGCTGGCCAGCACCTTCTCGGCCTGTGCGTGCTGCTGCGTGTCCACCGACGGTGTGGCGAACAGGCCGGTCACACCTGCGCCGAGCAGGGCCGGGGTGTTGGGCATCGCGCGCACTACCGGCAGGTTGCCGCCCAGCCAGCGTTCCAGCTGCGCGCTGGTGATACCGGCGGCAATCGACACCACCAACGGCTGGTTTGCCTGGGCCAGTGCCCGCAGCGACTGGCAGACCTCACGCAGCACCTGCGGCTTCACCGCCAGCAGCCAGGTGCCACCTTGCGCGGCGGCATCTGCGGCGTTGTCATGCACCTGCACGCCGAAGTCCGCCGCCAGTGACGCGCGCAGTGCGGTCACCGGCTCGGCCACGTGGATGTGCGCGGCCGGCACGCCCTGGCGGATCAGGCCAGCGATCAGGCTGCGGGCCATGTTGCCGCCGCCGATGAAGGTGATGGAATCAGCTGCCATGGAAGTCTCCTTGGAAAATCAGGCCGGGCGCGGGCGCGCGCCAAACAGGGCGGTGCCGATCCGCACCAGGGTGGCACCCTCGGCGATGGCTTCGGCGTAGTCGCTGCTCATGCCCATCGACAGCGTGTCGATCTGCGCGTGCTGGGCAGCCAGCGACTGGAAAAGTGTGCGCATGCGCACGAATGCATCCCGACGGCGCTCGGCCTCGGGCCACGGCGCGGGAATCGCCATCAGTCCGCGCAGGCGCAGGGTGGGTTCAGCGGCAATCGCCGCGGCCAGTGCATCCACTTCTTCCGGTGCACAGCCATGCTTGCTGGATTCGTCGTCGATGTTGACCTGGATCAGTACGTTCAGCGGGCCGCGCGCGGCCGGGCGATGGCGTGCCAGCGCAGTCACCAGCTTGGGGCGGTCCACGCTCTGTACCCAGTCGAAATGGCTGGCCACGGCATCGGCCTTGTTCGACTGCAGGTGGCCGATCAGGTGCCATTCCAGTGCCAGGTGCTGCAGCGCCTGCATCTTGGCCAGTGCTTCCTGCACATAGTTTTCGCCGAAGGCATGCTGGCCCTGTGCAGCCAGCGCAGCCACGGCCTCGGCCGGTTGGGTCTTGGAAACAGCCAGCAGGCGCGGATCGGGCCGGCCGGCCGCCTCGGCGGCGGCATGCAGGTTGCTCAGGATCTGGGGCAGGGGAGTGGCCACGTAACGCGTTCCGTTGAATCAGGAGGCTATACTGCCGCTCGGGGAAAGATCCTTCCAGTCGAAGCCGTTATTGGGGAGTAGCCGCTCATGGATATCGCCGAGCTGTTGGCGTTTTCCGTAAAGAACAAAGCGTCCGACCTGCACCTGTCCGCAGGCCTGCCGCCGATGATCCGCGTGGACGGCGACGTTCGCCGGATCAACATCCCAGCCCTGGACCACAAGCAGGTCCATGCGCTGGTGTACGACATCATGTCCGACAAGCAGCGCCGCGATTACGAGGAATTCCTCGAAGTGGACTTCTCCTTCGAGATTCCGTCGCTGGCGCGCTTCCGTGTGAACGCGTTCAACCAGAACCGTGGCGCCGGTGCGGTGTTCCGTACCATTCCGTCCGAGGTGCTCACCCTTGAGGACCTGGCCTGCCCGCCGTTGTTCCGCGAAGTGATCCAGCAGCCGCAGGGCCTGATCCTGGTGACCGGTCCGACCGGCTCGGGCAAGTCGACCACGCTGGCGGCGATGATCGACTACATCAACAAGAACGAATACGGCCACATCCTCACCGTCGAGGATCCGATCGAATTCGTGCACACCTCGCAGAAGTGCCTGATCAACCAGCGCGAAGTGCACCGTGACACGCATGGCTTCAACGAAGCGCTGCGCTCGGCGCTGCGTGAGGACCCGGACATCATCCTGGTCGGCGAACTTCGTGACCTGGAAACCATCCGCCTGGCACTGACCGCCGCGGAAACCGGCCACCTGGTGTTCGGCACCCTGCATACCAGCTCGGCGGCCAAGACCATCGACCGCATCATCGACGTGTTCCCGGCCGGCGAAAAGCCGATGGTGCGCTCGATGCTGTCCGAATCGCTGCGTGCCGTGATCTCGCAGGCGCTGCTGAAGAAGGTTGGTGGCGGTCGTACCGCTGCGTGGGAAATCATGGTCGGCACCCCGGCCATCCGCAACCTGATCCGTGAGGACAAGGTGGCGCAGATGTATTCGGCCATCCAGACCGGCCAGCAGTACGGCATGATGACCCTGGACCAGCACCTGCAGGACCTGGTCAAGCGCAGCCTGATCACCCGCAACCAGGCCCGCGACTACGCCAAGGACAAGCGCCTGTTCGAGTAAGGCGGGGCCGCAACGGGGCGGCGTGCGCCAGTGCGCCGCCGTTTCCGCGCCGTTTCCTCCACCGACCGTTTCCTGGTACATGCCCCATTGGGAGCCCGCCGTGAACACCACCGCGACCACCATCGATTTCACTTCGTTCCTCAAGCTGATGGCGCACCAGCGCGCCTCGGACCTGTTCATCACTGCGGGCATGCCGCCGGCGATGAAGGTCAACGGCAAGATCTCGCCGATCACGCAGACTCCGCTCACGCCGCAGCAGAGCCGCGACCTGGTCCTCAACGTGATGACCCCGGCGCAGCGCGAGGAATTCGAGAAGACCCACGAATGCAACTTCGCCATCGGCCTGTCCGGTGTCGGTCGTTTCCGCGTGAGCTGCTTCTACCAGCGCAACCAGGTGGGCATGGTGCTGCGTCGCATCGAGACGCGCATTCCGACCGTGGAAGAGTTGAGCCTGCCGCCGATCATCAAGACGCTGGCGATGACCAAGCGCGGCATCATCCTGTTCGTCGGTGCCACCGGCACCGGTAAGTCAACGTCGCTGGCGGCGATGATCGGTTACCGCAACCAGAACTCGACCGGCCACATCATCACCATCGAAGACCCGATCGAATTCGTGCACAAGCACGAGGGCTGCATCATCACCCAGCGCGAAGTCGGCATCGATACCGACAGCTGGGAAGCTGCGCTGAAGAACACCCTGCGCCAGGCGCCGGACGTGATCATGATCGGCGAGGTGCGTACCCGCGAAGGCATGGACCACGCCATCGCGTTCGCCGAAACCGGCCACCTGGTGCTGGCCACGCTGCATGCCAACAATGCCAACCAGGCGATGGACCGCATCGTCAACTTCTTCCCGGAAGACCGCCGCAACCAGCTGTTGATGGACCTGTCGCTGAACCTCAAGGGCGTGGTCGCGCAGCAGCTGGTGCCGTCGCCCGATGGCCGCTCGCGCAAGGTGGCGATGGAGATCCTGCTGGGCACGCCACTGGTACAGGACTACATCCGCGACGGCGAGATCCACAAGCTGAAGGAAGTGATGAAGGACTCGGTCCAGCTGGGCATGAAGACCTTCGACCAGAGCCTGTTCGAGCTGTACCAGGCCGGTGAGATCAGCTACGAGGACGCACTGCGCTACGCCGATTCGCAGAACGAGGTACGCCTGCGCATCAAGCTCAGCCAGGGCGGCGACGCGCGCACCCTGTCGCAGGGGCTGGATGGCGTGGAGATCTCCGAGATCCGGTGACCTGGCGATGTGTAGAGTCGACTGACAGTCGACTCTACCGGGAGCGCGGGGGATTGATGAATTCCGGTCATGACCGACTGCCGTCCAGCCGGTTCAATCCAGCGCCCCTGCAGGCGTATCGTCAGCGCTCCCCCTCTGGAGCATGACGATGCAGACACGTGAACTCGGCCGCAGCGGCCTGAAGGTTTCCGCCCTGGGCCTGGGCTGCATGGGCCTGACCCATGCCTACGGCCAACCGGTCGAAACGGGCCAGGGCATTGCCCTGCTGCACGCCGCCGTCGAGCGCGGCGTGACCTTCTTCGACACCGCCGAGGTGTACGGCCCGTACACCAACGAAGACCTGCTCGGCCAGGCCCTGGCACCCTACCGCGACAGGCTGGTGATCGCCACCAAGTTCGGCTTCAAGGATGCGCGCACCGATACCGGCCTGGACAGCCGTCCGGAGAACATCCGTGCCGTGGCCGAAGCCAGCCTCAAGCGCCTGCGTACCGACCATATCGACCTGTTCTACCAGCACCGCGTCGACCCGAACGTGCCGATCGAGGACGTGGCCGGTACCGTGCGCGACCTGATCGCCGAGGGCAAGGTCGGCCACTTCGGGCTGTCCGAGGCCAGTGCCGCCACCGTGCGTCGCGCGCATGCAGTACAGCCGGTCACCGCCGTGCAGAGCGAGTACTCGCTGTGGTGGCGGGAACCGGAGCGCGAGCTGCTGCCGACCCTGCAGGAACTGGGCATCGGCTTCGTGCCGTTCAGTCCGCTGGGCCGCGGTTTCCTGACCGGTGCGATCAACGCCGATACCACTTTCGACGCCAACGACTTCCGCAACACCGTGCCGCGCTTCGAAGTGGAAGCACGCCGCGCCAACCAGGCGCTGGTGGACCGCATCAGTACGATTGCTGCGGCACGTGGCGCGACCCCGGCGCAGGTGGCGCTGGCCTGGCTGCTGGCGCAGGCACCGTGGATCGTGCCGATCCCGGGCACTACCAAGGTTCACCGCCTGGAAGAAAACCTGGGCGCGGCCAACCTGCAGCTGGCGCCGGAGGAACTGCAGCGCATTGCACAGGCGCTGGATGAAGTGTCGATCGTCGGCGAGCGCTACAACGCGCAGCGTGCGGCGCAGGCCAAGGGCTGACCACCCGGCGGGTGCGGACCGTTGGTCCGCACTCCTTGACCCTCACCCCATCGGCCCACGCAGCGCATCAAGCACCGTGCGCATCGCCACGGTGACGTGGCGGCGCGACGGGTAGTACGCGTAGTAGCCATCGAAGTGGGGGCACCAGTCGTCCAGCACCGACTGCAGCCGGCCATCGTCCAGCATCGGCTGCACCTGGTCTTCCGGCAGCCAGGCCAATCCGCTGCCGGCCAGCGCAGCGGCGCGGGTCATGCCCATGGTGTTGAAGGTCCACTGGCCGGTGACGCGCACGCTCAGTTCGTTGCCATCCTGGCCGAAATCCCACGGCATCAGCCCACCATGCGTGGGCAGGCGCAGGGTCACGCAGTTGTGGCCTGCAAGCTCGTCCGGATGCCGTGGCACCACATGCTGGCGGAAGTAGCTGGGCGCGCCGACCACGCGCATGCGCAGCGGCGGGCTGATCGGCACAGCGACCATGTCGCGCGCCAGCCGCTCGCCGAGGCGGATGCCGATGTCATAGCGCTCGGCCACGATGTCGGCCAGCCCGTAGTCGGCGGCCAGTTCCACCTTCAAATCCGGATACTGCTGCAGCAGCGGCGCCAGCCGTGGCCATGCGATGTACTCGGCGGCGTGGCCGGTGGCATTGATGCGGATGGTGCCGGCCGGGCGTTCGCGGTACTCGGCCAGCGCGGCCAACCCATCCTCGATCTCGGCCAGGCGTGGGCCCAGGGTATCGAGCAGGCGGGCCCCGGCTTCGGTGGTGGAGACGCTGCGGGTGGTGCGGGTCAGCAGGCGCACGCCGAGGCGCTGTTCCAGGCCGCGCATGGCATGGCTGAGCGCGGACTGGGATATGCCCAGCTGGGCGGCGGCCTTGGTGAAGCTGCCCTCGCGGGCAACGTGGACGAAGGCCTGCAGGTCGTTGAGATTTTCACGGGGCATGACGGGATGATACGGCTCCCGGATTGAACGGATCTGTCGATTTCCGGCTCCCCGGTTCGTCGTACCGGTACATCCAACGCAAGGAGCTTCCGCATGAGCACTGACACCAAGCCCAAGGGCCCGGCCTCGTACTTCCCCTCCATCGAGAAGACCTACGGGCAGCCGGTGGCGCACTGGTTCGGGTTGCTGGCCGGGAAGAAGGGCCTGAAACACATGGAACTGGTCAGCTTCCTGAAGAGTGAACATGGACTGGGCCATGGCCACGCCAACGCGCTGGTGGCGCATCATCTGGCCGGTAAGGGCTGAGCAGGCAACCCCGCGCTGAACGGTTGTCGGCGGCTTTGCCCCACGGGATGCAGGGGCGGGCAGACTGGGCGTCCATCCTCAGGCAGGACGCCCGCATGCAGGTCACGCTGGAAACGATCACCCCCGACAACTACGAGGCGGTGTGCGACCTCGACGTCAACGAGGCGCAGCAGGACTTCGTGGCCGGCAATACCTGGTCACTGGTGCAGGCAGCCTTCAATCCCGGTTACCAGACCCGCGCCATCCGTGCCGATGGCGAGTGGGTCGGGTTCTTCATGTGGGTGCCGGAGACGCCGCAGCGGATGTCGATCTGGCGCTTCATGGTCGATCAACGCTGGCAGGGCCGCGGCATCGGTCGACGTGCGCTGGAACTGGCGCTGGCGCAGATCCGGGCCACGCCCGGTCTGGCCGAGATCGAGATCTGCTACAACCCGCGCAATCCGGTGGCCGGCGCCTTCTACGGCAGCTTCGGGTTCGTCGAGACCGGAATGGACGACGACGGAGAGGACATGCTGGCCGTGCTGCCTGCAGTGGTCCCGAAATAACCTGAATGGGCGAGGTTGGCTGAACGATTTCATCTGCAACTGTCATGCAGATCGTGTCTAATACCGCTCCCCACCTGCTGTTCCCCACCCGTATGTCCCTTCCCTCCCATGGCCCCGCGCCGTGCGACGACGCTGACGGCCACCTGGTCACCGCCGGCCCGCTGACCCCGCCGCCCGATAGCGCCGGCACCACCGCCGACGAAAAAGCGCTGCGCCACTCGATCGCCGAGGATGTGCAGGGCATGGTGCTGGCCACGATGGTGGCCTCGCTGGGCCTGGCCATCTTCGCCAAGAGTGGGCTGATGATCGGCGGCATGGCCGGCATGGCGTTCCTGCTGCATTACGCGCTGGACTGGAACTTCGGCGTGGTGTTCGTGCTGGTCAATCTGCCGTTCTACTGGGTGGCGGTGCGGCGCATGGGCTGGGAATTCACCCTGAAGACCTTCGCCGCGGTCACCGCCTGCGGCGTGCTGACCGACCTGCTGCCGCGCTGGATCGACTTCTCGCACATCCACCCGCTGTATTCGGCGATCGTCGGTGGCGCATTGTCCGGCCTGGGCATCCTGTTCTTCATCCGTCACCGTGCCAGCCTCGGCGGTATCGGCATCCTGGCGGTGTACCTGCAGCGCACCCGTGGCTGGAGCGCGGGCAAGGTGCAGATGTCCTACGACGCCTGCCTGATGGTGGCCGCGTTCTTCGTGCTGTCGCCTTCCAAGGTGCTGTATTCGGCCATCGGCGCGGTGGTGCTCAGCTTGGTGCTGATGTTCAACCACCGCCCCGGCCGCTACATGGGCGTGTGATCGCGCTCTCCGCGTTCGCCGGGCATGGCCCGGCGCTACTACGTGGCGGTTCCGGTAGCGCCGGGCCATGCCCGGCGGCCGTCCTTCAACGTACGGCGGCCTGCAGCCACGGCGGCGACAGCGTCAGCAGCCGCGCATGCACCGGGCAATCCTCGGCGTGCGCGCCGGGCAGGTAGCCCAGGCTCATCAGGAATTCGCCGGTGATCTCGCCGCCGGTGAAGCGGAAGGTCTTCTTGAACAGCTTCACCCAGTCGGCCTTGCTGCGCGGGTGATGCGCATCCAGCCACGCCGCGAAGCTGCCATGGCTGGCCCGCAGCTGCTGGATCACCTGCGCGTTGTGGATCGCCGCCAGTACCTTCAGCCGGTTGCGGATGATGCCCGCGTCCGACAGCAGGCGTTCGATGTCCTGCTCGGCATACGCTGCCACGCGGTCCACATCGAAGCCGTCATAGGCCGCGCGGAAACCCTCGCGCTTCTTCAGGATCGTTTCCCAGCTCAGCCCGGCCTGGTTGATCTCCAGTACCAGCCGCTCGAACAGTTCGCGCTCGTCACGCTGCGGGAAGCCGTACTCGTTGGCGTGGTAGTAGTCGTGCACCGGATGGCCCGGGGCGATGAGGCAGTAGCCGCTCATGGGGAAGACTCGTTGGATTCGGGTTCGGGATCGATGGCCAGCGCAGGGCGCCCGCCGATGGACAGCATCGGCCAGCGCGGCGGTTCGAGAGTGAGTTCGCCATCGCGCAGGGCCTGGTTGATCGCCTCGGCCTGGCCGCTGACGGTGCCGAACAGCGAGCCGGCCCGGCGCCACTGGGCATCCCTGCCACGTGCGTACAGCGCGCAGTCGGGGCCACGGTGGGTGTACAGCTCGCACAGCAGCACTTCGCCGGTGCCGTCGCCGTCCAGGTCGCGATGCACAATCAGGCAGTCGCGCTCGCTCTGGGCGCAGGATTCACCATTGATCGAACGTGTGGCCAGTGCCTGCCACCAATCCTCCGGTGGCGAGCTGGATCCCTTGGCCAGCTTCAGCGCGCGCTGCAGGGCGACGACGTCCTGCGGCCCCTTGTCGAGGCGCTGTCCGTCGTCCCAGCGTGACGTACGTGCCAGCGCGGCCGCGATCACCTGTGGCGCATTGGCATCGGCGGTGATGGCCGGATCACGCTGCAGCTCGCGCAGCGCCTGCACGCCACGGCGCCCAAGATCGAAGCGCAGCACGTTGACGTCGCTGCTGGTGATTGCCGGCGGGTCCGCGCGCAGCCGCGCCAGCTGGCTGGACAGGGTCAGCCGCACCGGGTCCAGCAGCGGCGAGTTGCCCAGCAATGCCAGTGCCAGCACCGCCCAGCACATCCAGCGGTTGACCGGCTCCAACATCTGCAACCAGCGCCCCTGCCGGCGCAGCACCGCCAGCGCGTAGCCCACGGCATAACCGGCCACGGCCAACGCGACGAGTACTGCCCAGAACCGGTCCACGGTCCAGCCGTACTGCACCACGCGCAGGCCCAGCGCGTACAGTGCCAGCGCCGCGTAGACCGGCAGCGCCAGCAGGCTGGCTTCAACAAGGCGTCGCAGCAGCAGGGGGTAGGGGGCGCTGTCTTCCCCCTGCTGGTAGACCGCATTGGTGAACGTCACCAGCAACAGCGACAGCACCAGCAGCAGGCTGGCGGCCGAGCGGGTCTTCCACAGCGGCTCGAGCCCGGTGAGCGGCAGGCTCAGCACGAACAGCACCGCGATGAACGACAGCAGCGGCAGCAGCCCGCGGCAGATCGCGAACAGCACCTGGCGGGTGATCTGGATCGCGCGGTGCTGGGTGCGCCCGATCAGCACGCCAAACCCGGCCAGGCTGCCGGTGGCCAGCGCAATGAACGCGTCCTGCCGGAACAGGTCGCGGAAGAACGTCACCTCCAGCAGCTGGAACAGCGCCGCCCACAACCACAGCAGCAGCCAGGTCAGCCCGGTGAACAGTGCGGCGAGGCCCAGGGTCAGACCGTTCTGCCAGGCGCGCTCGAACAGCTCCGGATAGCTGGCACGCCAATGCCCGTGCTGCAGCTGGAACTGCCACCAGGGCAGGGCCACGAACACCGCCACGGCCATGCCCAGGGTCAGCGGGAACTGCAGCGCGCCCGATTCCAGTGCGATCTCGCCATTGAGGTTCCAGCCGATCCAGGCGGCCAGCGCCAGCACCACCGCCGAGCCCAGCGCGGCCTGCAGCCACAGGCGGCGCTGGCCCAGCTCGACCAGGCTCAGCGCCACCGCGCTGGGGATGGCCAGCACCCAGGCGTACCAGCAGTAGCGCCAGCCGATATCGCGGAAGGGCCATGCATCGGACAGCTCCTGCGCGGTGTACAGCATCAGGCCCTGCAGCAGGGCGATCAGGACGATGGCGCTGCGTGCCGGCAGGGTCAGGGGCGAAGAGGGCTGCATCGATGACCTTCCATGGCAAAGCACCATCCTAGCCCATCGCTGCACGCGCCCATCGCGCGACCATATCGGCCCCAGCAGGTAGAATGGGGCCATGCCTGTAACGCCGACCTCCCTTGCCGATCACCTGCTCGTCGCGCTGCCGTCGCTGCTCGACGCGACCTTTGCCCGCAGCGTCGCGCTGATCTGCCAGCACGACGAGAACGGGGCGATGGGCGTGCTGGTCAACCAGCCTTCCGAGTACACGCTGGGTGAAGTGCTTGCACAGATGGACATCACCACCGGTGATGGCGACCTGCAGGCGCGCATGGTGCTCAACGGCGGCCCGGTGCATCCGGAGCGCGGCTTCGTCATCCATGACGACGCGCGGGCGTGGGATTCCAGCCTGACCGTGGGCGACGGCCTGTACCTGACCACCTCGCGCGACATCCTCGAAGCGATGGCGCGCGGCGAAGGCCCGGCCAATGCTGTGGTCACCCTCGGCTGTGCCGGTTGGGGCGCAGGGCAGCTGGAAAGCGAGCTGTCCGAGAACAGCTGGCTGACCGTGCCGGCCGATGCCGAGCTGGTGTTCCAGCTGCCGCTGGAGCAGCGCTGGCAGGGTGCGGCCTCGCGTATCGGCGTGGACCTGTTCCGGCTGACGGATTACAGCGGCCATGTCTGAGCCGGTCGCGCCCGCACCGGTTCCTGCTGGCCCGGCGATCCGCCGTGATGGCACCGTTCTGGGTTTCGATGTCGGCTCGCGCCGTATCGGTGTAGCCATCGGCAGTGCCTTCGCGGCGCATGCGCGTGCGGTGGCCGTGGTCGATGTGCACGGCAACGGCCCGGACTGGACTGCGATCGAACGCCTGCTCAAGGAATGGAAGCCCGACGGCCTGGTGGTCGGCGACCCGCTGACCCTGGACGGCCAGGACCAGCCCAACCGCAAGCGTGCGCAGGGCTTCGCCCGCCAGCTGCGGGAACGTTTCAAACTGCCGGTGGTGATGATCGACGAGCGCTCCAGCTCGGTCGAGGCCGCCCGCCGCTTCGCCGTCGAGCGCGCCGAAGGGCGCAAGCGCCGCCGTGATGCGGCCGCCCTCGATGCCGTGGCCGCGGCGGTGATCATCGACCGCTGGCTGTCGTCGCCGGACGACGCCACCCCCATTCCCTGACTGCCCGACACCGCCATGACCGCCCAGCAAATCGATGCCTCCGGACGCCTGCGCCACCTGCTGACCCTGGAGGGCCTGCCGCGCGAGACCCTGCTGCAGCTGCTCGATCGGGCAGGGCAGATCCGCGATGCCGCAGTCGGCCGCGTCGGCAACAAGCGCCACGTATTGGCCGGTTCGGCGGTGTGCACGCTGTTCTTCGAACCGTCCACGCGCACCCGCAGCTCGTTCCAGCTGGCCGCGCAGCGGCTGGGCGCCGATGTACTGAACTTTGATGCCTCGACCTCGTCCACGCGCAAGGGCGAAACCGCCTGCGACACGCTGCGCAACCTGGAAGCGATGGGCGTGCGCGGCTTCGTGGTGCGGCACCCGGATGATGGCGCCGTGGCCGCACTGGCCGAAGCGGCGGGCGAGGGCACTGCGCTGATCAACGCCGGTGACGGCCGCAGTTCGCACCCGACCCAGGGCCTGCTGGACATGCTGACCCTGCGCCAGGCCAAGGGCCCGGATTTCTCGAAGTTGAAGGTGGTGATCGTCGGCGACGTGAAGCACTCGCGCGTGGCCCGCACCGACCTGCATGCGCTGCGCACGCTGGGCGTGGGCGAGATCCGCGTCTGCGGCCCGCAGTCGCTGCTGCCGGACGACGAGACCCTGAAGGGCTGCGTGGTCGGCGATGATTTCGACGCGATGCTGGAAGGCGTCGACGCGCTGATGATGCTGCGCCTGCAGCGCGAGCGCATGGAAGAAGGCCTGGTGCCGTCGCTGGAGCAGTATCACACGCAGTACGGCCTGACCACCGAGCGCCTGGCCCGCGCCGGCAAGGATGCGGCGGTGCTGCACCCGGGCCCGATCAACCGCGGCGTGGAAGTGACCGACGAGGTGGCCGACGGCCCGCAGTCGTGGGTGCTGCGCCAGGTCGCCAACGGCGTCGCCGTGCGCATGGCCGTGCTGGAAACCCTGCTGGGCTGATCTGCCGCATCACCATGGGTGCCAACCTTGGTTGGTACTGCTGCTGTGGTGGGTGCCAACCTTGGTTGGCACTGGCCTACCCTTGCGAAGGTGATTTCCCGATGTTCAGGGAACATGCGCCCGCCCATGCTCTTCTGCATGAACAGCGCCCGCCTCCTGCTAGGCCGTCACTCCACTATTGGCCAGAGCTACATCCTCACAACGAACGTGCATGGCCGGGCGGCACTGTTCGCCAACGACGCCGTTGCGGATACCGCCATGCAGGAGTTCCGGCGTCTGGATCTGGAAGGTCTGACCCATTCGATTGCCTACGTGGTCATGCCGGATCACATCCACTGGTTGATGCAACTGCGCGCGGCATCGCTCGACGTTGTCATGAAGCGCTTCAAGTCGCGTACGGCCGTGCACGCAAACAGGGTACTGGGCAGGGTGGGGCGCTTCTGGCAGTCCTGCTATCACGATCATGCAGTCCGCTCTGATGAATCGCTGTTCCGGCACGCGATGTATGTGATGGCGAATCCGATCAGGGTGGGGCTGGCAACGCAGCTTGGCCAGTACCCGCATGCGTGGTGTCAGTGGGAACTCGAAGGTTCTGCCAAGGCGGAGTTCATGGGGGCGGACAGATAGTGCCAATCAAGGTTGGCACCCACCGAAACCAGGATCCAACCAGGATAGACAGCCACTGGAGCCAGGATCCAACCCTGGTGGGCAGCTACCGGAAGCTGTGGCTCAGCGCTTCTGCGCGAACAGCCACGCCCACATTGCCGGGTCCGCATAGGTGGCATCCCAGGCGTTGTGGTTGCCGTCGGGGTACTCGGTATAGCGTACGTCGCGTGCGCTGGCGCCCTGGAAGGCGGCGTGCAGCCTGCGGTCGTCGTCCGGCGGCACCACGTCGTCCAGCGCGCCGTGGAAGATCCAGATCGGCGTGTGCCGCAGGCGCTGCGCGATCACGGCATACGGATCGGTTTCCTGGGCGACCTGCTCGACGAACAGGGTTGGGCGCTTCGCGCGTGGTGCAAGTACCGCGCCGCACACGGGGACGATCGCGGCAAAGCGGCGCGGGTCGTCCAACGCGATGTTCCAGCTGCCGTAGCCGCCCATCGACATGCCGGTCAGGTACTGCCGTGCCGGGTCAGCGCCGAATTCGGCGATCGTCGCGTCCAGTGCGGCCACTGCCGCACGGTTGTTGCGGCCGCTCCACTCCTCATGGCCCGGTACCTGTGGGAACACCACCAGGGCGGGGAAGTCGGGATGCTCGCGCAGGTAAGGCCCCAGCCCGGCGTAGGTCTGCTTGACGCCATCGGCACCGCGCTCGCCGGAGCCGTGCAGGAACAGGATGACCGGGAGGTGGGTGGGAGCGGCGGCCTGCACGCCGGCCGGAATGAACACCTGATAGTAGGCGGTCTCCCCCTCCACCTTCACCGCACGTGCTTCGAAGCGACCACGCGCGCTGTCCGGCAGCGAAGTGCAACCGCTCATCATCAGAAGGGCCAGCAGCGGCAGCCAGCGCGACATCGAACGGACCATGGGGATTCCCGAGGCGGCAGGTATGACCGCATCGTAGTCCGCCACACGTCAATGCGGCATCGTGCGCCGCGTCACTGCGGGCGCGGGAAACTGGCGATGATGTCCAACTGCTCCTGTGCCTCGGCGTTGCCTTCGGCGGCAGCTGCCTGCACCTGTGCCATGTCCGGATGCAGCACCACCAGCAGCGGGTTCTCGCAGACCGGGCAGTCGTACTCGGTGGCGTCCTCGTCCAGCTCCATCTCCATGGCACGCGAGCTGCCCTTCCATTCGCAGGCCGGGCAGGTGTGCTGCTGGTCGCGCCAGCCGGGCTGGAAATAGTTTTCGATCGTTGTTGCCATGGGTGTTCCAGTTGGGTGGGGTCAGCGCCCCGCGTGGCGGGGGCCGATCCTCGATGCGGTCAGTGCAGCAGCACCAGCGTGGCCAGGCCGAGGAAAGTGAAGAAGCCCATCGAGTCGGTCACGGCGGTCAGGAAGATGCCACTGGCCAGCGCCGGATCGAAGCCGAAGCGCTTCAGTGTGAGCGGCACCAGCACGCCGGCCAGCGCTGCGAACAGCAGGTTGCAGGTCAGCGCGATGGCGATCACCGCAGACAGACCGGGTGAATGGAACCAGGCCAATACGATCAGGCCCAGCACCGAGCCGAGCATCACGCCGTTCAACAGCGCAACCCGGACCTCCTTCCACAACAGGGTGCGCGCGTTGGAGGCGCCCACCTGGCCCAGCGCCAGGCCGCGCACCATCAGCGCCAGCACCTGGGTACCGGCGTTGCCACCGAGGCCGGCAACGATCGGCATCAGCACCGCCAGCGCCACCAGCTTGTCGATGGTGCCCTCGAAGTGGCCGACCACGCTGGAGGCCAGGAACGCCGTGCACAGGTTGACCGACAGCCACATCAAGCGGCGGCGCATGGCGCGCCAGACCGGGCTGAACAGATCTTCGTCCTCGTCCAGGCCGGCGGCGCCCAGCGCCTGGTGCTCGGCCTGTCCACGGATGATGTCGACCACGTCATCGATGGTGATGCGGCCGACCAGGATGTTGTTGTCGTCCACCACCGGCGCGGAGATCCAGTCATGGTCGGAGAACTGGCGGGCGACCTCCTGGTCGCTTTCGCCGACATCGATCGCCGGCTGCTCGTCGTCGATCAGGCGGTTGATCGGGGTGGTGTCCTCGTGGGTCACCAGTGCCGCCAGCGACACCCGGCCGAGGTATTGATGGCGCCGGCTGACCACGAACAGGTGGTCGGTGTGGTCGGGCAGTTCGCCACGCAGGCGCAGGTAGCGCAGCACCACGTCGACGTTGACGTCGGCGCGCACGGTCACCACGTCCGGGTTCATCAGGCGCCCGGCACTGTCCTCGGGGTAGGACAGCACCTGCTCCAGGCGCTCGCGGTTCTCGCGGTCCATCGACTTGAGGACTTCGTCGATGACCGTGTCCGGCAGGTCTTCGACCAGGTCGGCCAGGTCGTCGATGTCCAGGTCTTCGACCGCGGCGATGATTTCGTCCGGGTCCATGTCCGCGAGCAGGCTCTCGCGCACGTCGTCGCCGACGTGGACCAGCACCTCGCCGTCATCTTCCGGATCGACCAGGCCCCACACCACCTCGCGCTTGCCCGGCGGCAACGATTCGAGCAGGTTGCCGATCTCGGCCGGGGCCAGGGTGTTGACCAGGCGGCGCACCGGGCCCAGCCGACCGCTGTCCAGTGCGTCGGACAGCATCCGCAGTTGGCGTGCAGTCTTGTCGTGGCGTACAGCTTCAGCCATCGCAGCTCCCGCGGGATAAGAAAAGCCGCGATCCCGGCAAGGATGCGGCAACAGGGGTGTTCAGCGCGTCATTATCGCAAGGGGATGTTTCAACGCATAGCCGCCACGCATGGCGGCCGATGGTAGTGCCGGCCGCTGGCCGGCAACCTCACGGACCTCGATGGCGGCGATTGCCGGCCAGCGGCCGGCACTGCCCTTGGCGCTCAGGCCGTTTCGGCCACCAGCGCCAGCCAGCGCTCGATGGCGCGGCGGTCGCGTGCGGCCAGCAGCTTCGGTGCGCGCGCACGCAGCGTGGCCAGGTCGGCCTCGCGGATCGCGCGGCGCACCTCCAGCAGTGTGCCGGGGTGCAGGCTGAACTCGCTCAGGCCCAGCGCCAGCAGCAGCGGCGTCATCCGCGCATCACCGGCCATCTCACCGCAGACCGCCACCGGGATGCGATGCCGCGCACCGGTCTCGATCACCATCTGCAGCAGCCGCAGCACGGCCGGATGCAGTGGCGAATACAGCTCGCCCAGTGCCTCGTTGTTGCGGTCGGCGGCCAGCAGGTACTGCACCAGGTCGTTGGTGCCGATCGACAGGAAGTCGACCAGGTCGATGAAGCTCTCCAGTGCCAACGCCGCAGCGGGCACCTCGATCATCGCCCCCAGTGGCACATGGTCGGACACCATGTGACCTTCGCCACGCAGCTGTTCGGTCAGCTTGAGCATGCGCCGGCGCACCGCCAGCAGTTCCTCGCGGGTGCTGACCATCGGCACCAGCACGCGCAGCTTGCCGTAGGCCGAGGCCCGCAGGATCGCGCGCAGCTGGGTGTCGGCCACCTTCGGCCGTGCCAGCGACAGGCGCACGCCGCGCAGTCCCAAGGCCGGGTTCTCTTCATTGCTCAGGGTCAGGCCGGTACGGTCGGCCTTGTCCGCGCCCAGATCGAGCGTGCGGATGGTGACCGGTCGCCCGCTCATGCCCAATGCGGCATCGCGGTAGGTCTGGAACTGTTCTTCTTCGTCCGGCAGCTCGTTGCGCTGCAGGAACAGGAATTCGGTGCGGTACAGGCCCAGTCCCTGCGCGCCCAGCGCATGTGCCTGGGTGACGTCCTCCAGCGATTCGGCATTGGCCAGCAGCGCGATGTCGACCTGGTCGCGGGTACGGCTGGGCTTGCTGCGCAGGCGGCCGAGCTCGCGCTGCTCGCGCGCATGCTCTTTCAGGCGCGCGCGGTAGTCGCGCAGGTTGTCGGCCTGCGGGTTGGCGGTGATGCTGCCGTCGGCGCCATCGATGATCAGCACGTCGCCATCGGCGATGCGGCTGAGCAGCTGCGGCACGTTGACGATCAGGGGCAGGTGCAGGCTGCGCGCCAGGATGGCGCTGTGCGACAGCGCGCTGCCGGCGGCGGTGACGATGCCGACCACGCCCTGCGCCTGCAGTTGCGCCAGCTCGGACGGGGCGATGTTGTCGCAGACCAGGATCTCCCCGGCCAGGCCCTTCATCACCGGCGGCCGTTCGGGCTGCAGGAAGGCGTGGATGCGGCCGATCACATGGTCCAGGTCGTCCATGCGGCTCTTCAGATAGGCATCGTCCATGCCATCGAAGACCTTGGCCAGGCGGTCACGCTGCAGGCGCAGTGCATAGCCGGCGCTGTAGGGGCCGCTGCGGATCAGTTCGTCCAGCCCGAACAACAGCTCGGGATCGTCCAGCAGCAGGGCATGCAGGTCGAGGAACTCGCCCACTTCCTGGTTCAAGGCGCCATGCAGGCGCTGGCGCAGCTCGTGCATTTCCGTGCGCGCGGCATCCACCGCCCGGTGCAGGCGGGCCAGTTCGGCCTCGATCTGATGGGCGGCGATGCGCTGCTCGGCCACTTCCAGCGCATGCGGCAGGCGCACCCGTGCCCGGCCCATCGCCGCGCCACGGGCAGCACCGTGCCCGGCCAGCAGCTGTACCGGCCGCTGGCTGGAAGGGACCTGGGCGGCACGCGCGCGTGGCACGCTCAGCTGTCCTCGTCGAAGCGGCGTTCGAACAGGCCGACCACCGCTTCCATCGCGGCGGCTTCGTCCTCGCCGTTGATGCGCACCGTGACCGGGGTGCCCTGGCCGGCGGCCAGCAGCATCACGCCCATGATGCTCTTGGCGTTGATCTCACGGCCCTTGGCGGCCATGGTCACGTTGCAGCGGAACGGCGCCAGGGTCTGCACCAGCTTGGCGGTGGCCCGGGCATGCAGGCCCAGGCGGTTGCTCACGGTGAGTTCTCGTTCAAGCATCGTCGACTATCGCTCCATTACGGGTACCCGCCGCGGCTGTGGCGGGCAGTTGATCCAGTCCCTGTTCCGGATAATTCATCACCCGCAGCAACATCGGCAGGCTCAGCGCCGACACCCGGCGAACCGGGGTCCCCAGACGGGCCAGCTGCCCGGCAAGGTTGGCGGGGCTGGCGCCGTACAGGTCGGTCAGGATCAGCACACCTTCACCGCCATCGACCCGCCGCAGAGCGGCCGAGGCAAGCGGGAGAAGAGCATCCAGGTCTGCGTCGAACGGTACTTCGAAAGCTTCGGTTTTCAGCGGCAACTGCCGCAGGAGCCGGGTCGCCACGTCAAGCAGGGCGGTGCCGACCCCGGGATGTGTTACGAGGAGAATGCCACAGGTCATTACTGCACGTTAACAGGTCAAGGTGAATTGGCGATAGCAGCAGGAGAGGGGCACTGTGTCCCGTATTCAGTGTTGCCAGGGTCAGAGCCCTTTTCCCCTGGAAAAGGGATCCGACCCCATGCGTTTTTCGATGCCTGACCGAGATTCATCCACGCATGGCGTGGATCGTGTCGACCAAGGTCGACACCCACCAACAGCACACGGAATCTGTCAGAGGCGGGGCGGTGTGGGTAGGCAGGACCGTTGGCGCCATGGATGGCGCCATCGAGCCCCCAGGGAGGGGTTCACGGGGTGTCCTGCCTGCCCACATCGCCCCGCCATCCCACGGAATGCCGCTTTTGCTTTTGCTTTTGCTGTTGCCGGCCAGCGGCCGGCACTACCGGCGGGTGCCGGGCGCAGCCCGGCCGACCCCCTCAATCCTGTTCGCGGTGGTACGTCGCCACGTCTTCCCAGCCCATCTCGCGGGCATGCCGGGCCAGGCGCTCGGCGAGGAACACCGAACGGTGCTTGCCACCGGTGCAGCCGAACGCCACGGTCACGTAGCTGCGGGTGCCATCCCCCAGCTTCGGCAGCCAGGTATCGAGGAAATCCATCAGTTGGGCCAGGTAGCGCTGCACGTCCGGCTGCGCTTCCAGGTAGTCACGCACGCCAGGCTCACGGCCGCTGAGCGCGCGCAGGTCCGGGTCCCAGTGTGGATTGGGCAGCACCCGCGCGTCGAACACGAAGTCCGCTTCGGCCGGCACGCCGCGCTTGTAGGCAAACGATTCGAACAGCAGCGACAGGCCGGTGGCATGGTCCATCGTGAACTCGGTGATGATCCGCCGCCGCAGCTGATGCACGTTGAGGTTGCTGGTATCGATCACCGCATCGGCCTCGCGGCGCAGCGGTGCGGTCAGCTCGCGCTCGCGGGCGATCGCTTCGGGCAGCGACAGGCCCAGCTGGCTCAGCGGATGGCGACGGCGGGTGTCGGCATAGCGCTTGAGCACCGTTTCATCGCTGGCCTCGAAGAACAGCACCTTCACTTCCACGCCGGCGTCGGTGGCCAGCTGCCGCCAGTCGCCCAGCTGGCTCAGGTCGGCCTGGCCGCGCACGTCGATGCCCACCGCCAGCCGACGCGGCGCGCTGCCGTCGTGGTTGGCCAGCAGGCTGCGCACGAAGTCAGGCAGCAGGTGGATCGGCAGGTTGTCCGAGCAGTAGTAGTCCTGGTCCTCGAAGGTCTTCAGGGCGACGGATTTACCCGAGCCGGACAGGCCGCTGACGATGATCAGGGTCGGGGCGGAGGGGGTTGCGGTGCTCATGGACAGGCTCTTCGAAGGGCAGGGGAATCAGGGCGTTCGCCGTTCCAGCAGGTTGCTGTGGCGGGCGATGAACATCGCCGCCGGGTCGATGCCCTTGGTACGCAGGATATGCAGGCGGGTGGCGGCTTCGGTCAGCACGGCCAGGTTACGGCCAGGCATCACCGGCAGGGTGATCAGCGGAACATCCAGGTCCAGCACATGGCGGGTGCCCGAGTCGCCGGTCAGGCGCTCGTAGCCATGCGGGGTGGGTTCGGTCATCGGCTTGGTCAGGTGGACGATCAGCCGAAGGTACTTGTTCTTCTTTACAGCTGTGTCGCCGAACATCTCGCGCACGTTCAGTACGCCCAGGCCGCGCACTTCCAGCAGGTCCTGCAGCAGCTCGGGGCAGGTGCCGTCGAGTACGTCGGGCGCGATCTGGGTGAATTCGGGGGCATCGTCTGCGACCAAGCGATGGCCACGGCTGAGCAGTTCCAGCGCCAACTCGCTCTTGCCCGATCCAGCCTCGCCGGTGATCAGCACGCCGATCGAGTAGATCTCCATGAACACGCCATGCAGGATCACCCGCGGCGCCAGCGTACGCGCCAGGTGGTAGGACAGGTGGTTGAGCAGTTCGTGGCCGCGCTTGGGCGACAGCCACAGCGGCGTGCCGGATTCATCGGCGGCGGCGCGCAGGTCTTCCGGGCAGGCCTGGTTGCGGGTCAGCACCAGCGCCAGCGGGTGCGACTGCATGATCTTTTCGATGGTCTCCCAGCGCTGGCGCGGTTCCAGCGCATCCAGCCAGGACAGTTCCTCGGTGCCCAGGATCTGCACCTTGTTGGGATAGATGGCGTTGAGGTAGCCGGCCAGCGAGGGGCGCCGCGAGACCGTGTTGCCGGCCTCCAGCTCGCGCTTCTCGCCGGACTTGCCGGCAGCCCAGCGCAGCCCCAGCCGCTCGCGCTGCTGTTCGAACAGTTCACGGGCGGTGATGCTGGTATTCATGCGGCGCTCGCAGGTGGGGTCATGTCCAGCGCCTCGCGCAGGGCCCGGGCATCGCCCGCTTCGCGCAGGGCCTGGCGGATGTCCGGCGCGGAGAACAGCTCGGCCAGCTCGGACAGCAGCATCAGGTGCTGGTGGGTGTAGTGGGCGGGGACGGCCATGGCGAACACCAGGTCCACCGGCTCGTCGCCACCGAAGTCGACCGGGGTGGCCAACCGCAGCAGGGCGCCGCGGGGGCGGTCCAGGGTTGGCGCGCGGCCGTGGGGAATGGCGATGCCGTGACCGATCACGGTGCTGCCCAGCGCTTCGCGCTGGCACAGGTTCAGATAGATCTGTTCGGCGTTGGCCTGGCGGCAGGCCAGCAACCCGGCGGCGGCCTGCAGGACGCTGTCGCGGTCGGTGGCCGTGCAGAGCTGGGTCTGCACGGCCGCCAGGAGGTCAGTCAGGGGCATGTCTGCGGGGAACGGTGGCGATCAGCCACCATTGTCGCCCACCGGCAGCGGCGCGTGCTGCTGTTTTTTCTCCTTGTGCTTGATCACCAGGCGGTCAAGCTTGTCCGCAAGCAGGTCGATCGCGGCATACATGGTCTGGGCATTGGCCTCGGCGTGCAGGGTCTGGCCGGGAATGTTGAGGCTGGCGTCGACGTGGTGTTCGGTCTTCTGCAGCTTGAGGGTCACCCGCGCTTCGCAGTGCTGGTCGAAGTGTTTGCCGATCCGGGCCAGCTTTTCCTCTACATAGGACTGCAGGGCCGGGGTGACTTCGACATCTTTGCCAAACGTTTCGATGCGCATCGGGTTTCTCCTGTGTTCGGATGTGCCAATGAACCTCTCCGCCGGGCGCGGCGGCGCGTCAAGCGATTCTGACCCTTTCGTGCGAGGCGGAAATGTTCATGGCTTCACGATACTTCGCCACGGTGCGCCGCGCTACTGGAATTCCCGATGATTTGAGCAGGTCAGCCAGCTTGGCGTCAGAAAGCGGCTTGCGCGGGTTCTCGTCGTCGATCAGGCGCCGGATCATCGCCTGGATGGCGGTGCTGGACGCCTCGCCACCGCCCTCGGTATCGATGCCGGAGGCAAAGAAGGCGCGCAGCGGCAGGGTGCCTCGCGGGGTACGCACGTGCTTGCGGGCGATCGCGCGCGAGACCGTGGATTCGTGCAGGCCGAGCTCGGCGGCGATCTCGCGCAGGGTCAGTGGACGCAGCGCCTGCTCACCGAATTCAAGGAAGCCGGCCTGCTGCAGGATCAGGCTGCGCACGACGCGCAGCAGGGTTTCGCCACGCTGCTGCAGCCCTTTCAGCAGCCAGCGCGCTTCCTGCAGCTGGGCACGCAGGTAGCCGGCATCGGCGTCGCCACAGCGTCGGATCAGCTGTTCGTAGCCGCGGTGGATCACCACCTTCGGCCCGGCATGCGCGGCCAGCGCCGCGCGCCACACGCCGTTCTGCCGCCACACCACCACGTCCGGCACCACATAGGTGTCCTGCGACAGCGGTGCGATCTGCGTGCCCGGGCGCGGGTCCAGCGAGCGCAGCAGCGCCACGGCAGTCTCGACCTCGTCCAGCGGCTGCTTCAACTCATGGGCAAGCCCGGCGACGCCGCTGCGCGGCAACCGTTCCAAGGGGCCTGCGGCAATCTGCCGCGCCAGGATCAGGCCGGGCGTGTCGCCGGCCAGCACATCCAGCTGCAGCAGCAGGCATTCGCCCAGCGTGCGTGCAGCCACACCCACCGGATCGAAGCGCTGGATGCGATGCAGCACGGCGAGGATCTCGTCCTCGTCGGCGTGGATCGCCGGCAACAGGGTTTCAGCGATGGTGGCCAGCGGCTCGCGCAGGTACCCGTCGTCGTCCAATGCATCGATCAGTGCCGCGCCGATGCTGCGATCACGCGAGGACAGATGCGACAGATGCAGCTGCCACAGCAGATGGTCGGCCAGTGTTTCGGTTTCGGCTACGCGCTCGGCAGCGCTGCCGTTGTCGTCGTCATCGTCGAAGCTGCCACCGCTGCCGGCCGCGCTCCAGTCCAGTTCGGCCGGCGCCCAATCGTCACCGGCATCGGTGCGTTCTGCGGGGGCATCACTGTCGTTGCCATCGCCGGCTTCGTTGGCGGTACTGCTGCTGTCACTGCTGTCGGCCCAGTCCAGCAGTGGATTGCTTTCCACCGCCTGCGCGATTTCCAGCTCCAGCTCGGTGGTGGACATCTGCAGCAGCTTGATCGCCTGCTGCAACTGGGGCGTGAGCACCAGTTGCTGTCCCAACGATGTCTGCAGCCGAGTCTTCATGCCTGTGCCGAAAGGAAGGAAAGGGACCCGGCGACTGCACTCACAGCTTGAAGGAATCCCCGAGGTAGACGCGACGTACATCGGCGTTGTCCAGGATCGCTTCCGGCGAACCCTGGGCCAGCACGCTGCCCTCAGCGAGGATATACGCGCGGTCGCAGATACCCAAGGTCTCGCGCACGTTGTGGTCGGTGATCAACACGCCGATGCCACGCTGCTTGAGATGGGTGACGATGCGCTGGATCTCGCCGACCGAAATCGGGTCGACACCGGCGAACGGTTCGTCGAGCAGGATCAGGCGCGGCTGCGCGGCCAGGGCGCGGGCGATCTCGCAGCGGCGGCGTTCGCCACCGGACAGGCTGGCGCCGAGCTGGTCGGCGACATGGCCCAGCTGCAGTTCGTCGAGCAGGCTGTTCAATTCGCGCTCGCGGCCCTTCGAATCGAGGTCCTCGCGCAGTTCCAGCACCAGGCGGATGTTGTCGGCCACGGTCAGCTTGCGGAACACCGAGGGTTCCTGCGGCAGGTAGCCCACGCCCTGCTTGGCGCGGGTATACATCGGATCGCCGGTGATGTCTTTGCCATCGAGCACGATGCTGCCAGCGTCAGCCGCAACCAGGCCGACGATCATGTAGAAGCAGGTGGTCTTGCCGGCGCCGTTGGGGCCGAGCAGGCCGACCACTTCACCGGCGTCGAGGGTCAACCCGAAGTCCTTGACCACTTCGCGCTGCTTGTACTTCTTGCGCAGGCCCTTGGCGACGAGCATTACTTCCTGCTCCCGGCCGGCTGCGCCGGCGTGGTGGCCTTGGGCTGTGCCGCAGGCGCGGCCGGGGTCTTGTTCTTCGGCGGGATGACGGTGCGCACGCGGCTGCCGTCGCCACCGGAGTTCATCTCGCCGGTGCGGGTGTTGTAGACCATGCGCTGGCCGGCATTGGTGCCGCGGGCGCTGGTGACCTTGTAGTTGCCGGTCAGGGTGATGATCTCGGTCTTGATGTCGTAATCGATGCGATCAGCCAGCGCGTCCATCCAGGTGCCGTCATCGAGCTGCTGCTTCATCTTGGCCTGCTTGCCGGTGAACACCACGCGCACGGCCTCGCCGTCCTTGAGGTAGATCTCGGCCTCGGACGAGCGCAGGTCCAGCGTGCCCTGGGTGATGATCACGCCCTGCGACAGCACGGTCTTGCCGTCGCCGGTGAGCATGCCCGACTGGGCGCCGGAATCGATGTGCATGTCTTCGTTGCGGTCGGTGGACTTGGCGAAGGCGGCGCTGGGGACAAGAAGACCGAGCGCGAGTACGGCGGCAAAGGGAATCTTCATCGGGGTCCGTTCTACCGGTGAGGGCCTCCCGGGCGGGCCGGGGGCGGGCGGATGGGGCTGCCGGCCCTGCGCCTGTCCGGAGACGTCGCAGGCTGGCGGCGGAATCAGTGCTTGGGCGTGTAGCGGCCCTTGGACTGGCTGAGGAAATGATACGTGTTGTTCTTCGAATCCACTTCGAAGCCGACGCCGGACTGTTCCATGCCCGGGCGGGTCATGGTCACCAGGGCGTCGGTGCGGGCGCGGTTTTCCTTCGGGAACACGTCCAGATGATCGGTGCGGAAGGTGGTCGGCACCGTGCCCGGGCCGGCCGGGCTGTCGCCGGCGACATTGCCGCGCAGCTTCATCTCGTCGCCCTTGGCACTGAGCCAGCCGGTCTCGGCACGCAAGGTCCAGTGCTTGCCATCCTTGTCCGGCATCTCGAACAGCGGCGTGGCGATGTTGATGGTCTGGTCACCGCGCTGGCGCTCCAGCAGCGGCGCACGCAGGGTGGTCGATTCCTTGCCGTGCTCATCCAGGGCGACGATCTGGAAGTCATGCAGGATGTAATCCACGCCGACTTCCTGGCCGCCACTGGCCGGGCCCTTGTCACGGTTGCGCAGCGCCGCCCAACTGCTCAGCAGGGCGGCCAGCAGCAGGCCGATGCCGAGCACGGTGCGCCAGTTCAGGGTGGGCAGGTTCATGCGCCGAACCTCGCCAGCACGGCGTCCACGTGGCCCTGGGCGGCCAGCAGGATGTCGCACAGTTCACGTGCGGCGCCCAGCCCGCCCTCGGCACGGGTCTGCCAGTGCACGCGCTCGGCGATCCACGGATGGGCGTTGGCCGGGGCCACCGCCAGGCCGACCGCACCCAGTGGCGCCAGATCGGGCAGGTCATCGCCCATGAACGCCACCTGTTCCAGGCCGATGCCGTGCTGCGCGCACAACGCCTGCACGCTGGCCAGCTTGTCGCCCACGGCGATCTGGGTGTCGATGCCGAGGTCGGCGCCGCGCTTGAGCGCGGACTGGCTGTTGCGCGCGGTGATCAGCACGGGGTGGATACCGTGCTGCTGCAGCAGTTTCAGGCCCAGGCCATCCTGCACGAAGTACGCCTTGCTCTCGTTGCCGTCCTTGTCGTAGTACAGCCGACCGTCGGTGAGGGTGCCGTCCACGTCGAAGCAGGCCAGGCGGATACGGGCCGCGGCGGCATGCAGGTGGGCGGGGAAGACGGGCAGGGGGGACCAGGGCATCAGGGCGGCAGGCTCGTTGGGGGCAGGTGCGGCGTTACAGACTGAATGGGGTCTACGGACTGTCGGTTAAACCACCCGGGCCCGCAACAGGTCATGAATGTTCAGGGCGCCGACCGCGCGGCCCTGGCCATCGACCACGATCAGGCCATTGATTTTCTGGGTTTCCATCTGCCGGGCCGCCTCGACCGCGAGCTGGTCAGCACCGATGGTGCGCGGGTTGCGGGTCATCACATCGGCGATCTTTGCGGTGCGCACGTCCAGCGCGCTGTCCAGCGCACGGCGCAGGTCACCGTCGGTGAACAGGCCGATCAGCACGCCGTCGGCATCGACCACGGCGGTCATGCCCAACCGTTTGCGGCTCATTTCCATCAGCGCTTCGCTGAGGCTGGCGTCGGCGCCCACGCTGGGCAGGTCCTCGCCGGTGTGCATCACGTCGGTGATGTGCAGCAACAGGCGGCGGCCGAGGCTGCCGGCCGGGTGCGAGCGGGCGAAGTCATCGGCGGTGAAGCCGCGTGCGTCGAGCAGGGCCACAGCCAGCGCATCGCCCATCGCCAGCGAGGCGGTGGTACTGGAGGTCGGCGCCAGCGCCAGCGGGCAGGCCTCGGCCGGCACACTCACATCCAGATGGATGTCGGCGGCGGTGGCGAGGCTGGACTGCGGGCGGCCGGTCATGGAAATCAGCATGTTGCCCTGGCGCTTGAGCACCGGCAGCAGCATCAGCACCTCGTCGGACTCGCCCGAATAGGACAGGGCGAGCACCACGTCGTCTTCGGTGATCATGCCCAGGTCGCCGTGGCCGGCTTCGCCCGGGTGCACGTAGAACGCGGGCGTACCCGTGGAGGCCAGGGTGGCGGCGATCTTGCGGGCGATATGCCCGGATTTGCCCATGCCGGTGGCGACCACCCGCCCGCGGCTGGCCAGGATCGCCTGGCAGGCCTGCTGGAAGGCCTCGCCAAGGCGGTCGGCCACGGCATCCAGCGCCTGCCGCTCGATCTCGAAGACGCGGCGGCCGCTGGCGACCAGGCCGGCAGGGTCGACGGAACGGGGGGGCAACAGGGATTCGGCCATGCGGACGCCACGCAGCGGAAGTAGAATGGACGCACATTTTATTAGGAAAGCCCGTTGGACGCCGACACCATCCGCAATCTGATCGAAACCGGCCTGCCTGGCGCCCGCGCCGACGTGCAGGGCGACGATGGCGTGCATTTCGAAGCGACCGTGGTCTACGAGGCCTTCGCCGGCAAGATGCCGCTGGCCCGCCACCGCATGGTGTATGCCACGCTGGGCGACCTGATGGGCGGCGCGATCCACGCGCTGGCGCTGAAAACCGTGACCCCGGCCGAAGCCGGCTGAACCGCAGAAGATCCCGAATACATGGCCAAGATCGTTGTGACCGGCGGCGCTGCGCTGCACGGTGAAGTGAGCATCTCCGGCGCCAAGAACGCCGTCCTCCCCATTCTCTGCGCGACCCTGCTGGCCGATGCGCCGGTGGAGATCACCAACGTGCCGCACCTGCACGACGTGGTCACCACGGTGAAGCTGCTGGGCGAACTGGGCGCCAAGGTCACCATCGACCAGGGCACGCTGTCGCGCGGCAGCGCGATCGTGGTCGACCCGCGCTCGGTCAACCAGCACGTGGCACCCTACGAGCTGGTCAAGACCATGCGCGCTTCGATCCTGGTGCTGGGCCCGCTGCTGGCCCGCTTCGGCGCGGCCGAAGTGTCGCTGCCCGGCGGCTGCGCGATCGGTTCGCGTCCGGTCGACCAGCACATCAAGGGCCTGCAGGCGCTGGGTGCCGAGATCGTGGTCGAGAACGGCTTCATCAAGGCCACCGCCAAGCGCCTGAAGGGCGGCCATTTCACCTTCGACATGGTCAGCGTCACCGGCACCGAGAACGTGCTGATGGGTGCGGTGCTGGCTGAAGGCACCACCATCCTCGACAACTGCGCGATGGAACCGGAAGTGACCGATCTGGCGCACTGCCTGATCGCGCTGGGCGCGAAGATCGAAGGCCTGGGCACCGCCCGCCTGGTGATCGAAGGCGTCGAGCGCCTGTCCGGTGGCCGCCATGAAGTGCTGCCCGACCGCATCGAGACCGGCACCTTCCTGGTCGCCGCAGCGATGACCGGTGGCAAGGTCACGGTCAACCGTGCGCGCCCGAACACCATGGACGCGGTGCTGTCCAAGCTGGTCGAGGCCGGTGCGAAGATCGAGACCACCGACGACACCATCACCCTGGACATGCAGGGCAAGCGGCCGAAGGCGGTCAACCTGACCACCGCGCCGTACCCGGCATTCCCGACCGACATGCAGGCGCAGTTCATGGCGCTCAACTGCGTGGCCGACGGCGTGGGCGTGATCAACGAAACGATCTTCGAGAACCGTTTCATGCACGTCAACGAACTGCTGCGCCTGGGCGCGGACATCCAGGTCGAAGGCCACACCGCCATCGTGCGTGGCAGCGAGCACCTGAGCGGTGCACCGGTGATGGCCACCGACCTGCGTGCGTCGGCGTCGCTGATCCTGGCCGGCCTGATGGCCAGCGGCGACACCACCATCGACCGCATCTACCACCTTGACCGTGGCTACGAGAACATCGAAGAGAAGCTGTCTTCGCTCGGTGCCACCATCCGGCGCGTGCCATGATCCTGCGCGGGAAATTCAGCCCGCGTCGCAAGGCGCTGCTGGCCCTGGTGCTGATCGTGCTGGCGTGGCTGGGCTATGCCTGGTACGCCAACATCGCCATCACCCGGGGCATCGAGCAGAAGGACATGGACTGGAACGGCGACGGTACGGTCTCGCGTGATGAAATCATCGAGTCGTTCTATGCGGTCGCAGTGAACGACAGCCAGGACGGCAACCGTCATTGCCGCACTTTCGTCTGGCGCAGCACCGGTGAGCAGATCCGCGTGGACTGCCGCACCGAGTTCAAGGCGGCCGAAGACAAACCGGCCGAAGCGAAGAAATAAGAAAACGCCCGCGAAAGCGGGCGTTTCTTTTTGGGATACACCCATCCGCGCCATGCGTGGATGACGTGGATCTCCGGTCAGTTCATCGCCTTGATGGTCAGGTCCAGCGCATCGCGGCCGCTCTCACGCTGCAGCATGCGCGCCGGCACCGGAAACTCCGGCACGATCCACGCGATCAGTTCCTTGTTGCCGTCGGCACGCGAGACCTTGGTGGCCTCGTAGCTCTTGCCGCCCACGGTGATCGACTCCTTGCCGATCACGCGGTACGTCATGTTCTTGATGCGGCCTTCGTCGACCATGCGATAGGTCAGCGGCTTGCCGGCGGCCAGGTCACGGGCGATCGCCAGGTTGATCAGCAGCGCGTCCATGTCGCCCGCCTTCAGCGCGATGGGGCCCGCACGGTCCGGCTTGATGTCGCCGGTCCAGGTGGCCTGGTTGCTGGTCCAGTTGTAGTTGGCCTGCACGTTGCGCTTCTTCACCAGCAGCGCCGAACGGTCCTGGCTGCTGAGCGGGCGCAGCTGGCCACGGACTTCCTCGAACACCGTGCTCTGGCTGAGGTCGGCCAGCTGGTTCTTCACCTGCAGGCTGTAGCGCCACTTGTTGCTGCCTTCGCTGGCCAGGGTCATGGTGCCGTTGGCCTGCATGCCCATGTAGCTGGCCAGGTAATCCGCCTTGAACGGTTCCAGGGCCATGGCCGGCAGGCTGGCCACGGTCAGGGCAGCGGCTACGATCCAGGTGAGGGGGCGGGTCAGGGTGTTCATGCTCAGACTCCTTGGTATTCGATCAGGCGCAGATCGACGCGATCTTCGCCGTCTTCGCGTTGCAGGATGCGCACCGGGGTGGGGACACCGTTGGCGATCCAGAGAATGGTTTCGTTTCTGCCGCCGTTGGTCCGGTAGACCCGCAGCGCGTTGTAGGACAGGTCGCCGACCTCGACGTTCTCGGTCTGCGGCGCGGCCTGGTAGTCGTGTTCGCGGACCTTGCCCATGTCCACGTAGCGGTAGTGCATGGCGGCGCCCGGGCGGGCATCGCGCATGATCGCCAGATTGATCAGCAGCGCGCTCTGGTCGCCCGCCTGCAGCGGGATCGGCTGCGCGCGTTCCTTCTTGACGTCACCGGTCCATTGCGCGGTGCCGGCCTGCCAGTTGTAGGTACCGACCGCCTTCTTGCCCAGGAACAGGCCCTTGCGCACCGTGCTCTGGCTGAGCGGCGCATACACGCCGCTGCGCTCCTCGAACACTGTGCTCTGTTCGATGTTCAGGCCCAGCACGCTGGCAAAGCCGCGGCGGCCGACCACCTGCATGTCCACCCGCCACTGGCTGCCGCCGGTGTGGGTGACCTGCATGCTGGCATCGCCCGCTTCCTTGCCCTTGTAGAAGGCCTGGTAGGTGGCGCTGAACGGCTGCAGCGGCGGTGGCTCCCAGGCCAGTGCCGGTGGCATCGGTACGACCGGCGCCTCGGCAGGCGGCTGCGCTGCGGGCACCGGTGCCGGCGGGGTTGCGGGCGCCGGTGCCTGTCCCCAGCCCACGCCGGGGAACACGGCAAGCGACAGCAGCAATGAAGTGGACAGCAGGGTCGTGGTCTTCATGGAGGACAGGGACCGCAGGAGGGGGCAGGATGCCAGCCCCGCAGTCAGCAGGGCGTGTGCAAGGGCGTTACCGGTTCAGGTTTCCGGCGGAATCTAGGGCCAAGGGGCTAAACAGGGGGTGACCGTCCAGCCAGGGCTGACCCTCCCGTTCAGCCAGGCGGCCCTCGCACAACAGCTGCAGGGTGGCGATCAGCAGCGGATGCTCCACCGCCAGCACGCGCTCGGCCAGGCTGTGCGCGTCATCACCTGGCTGCACCGGTACACGTACCTGCGCCAGCACGGCTCCGGCATCCAGCTCCGGCACCACCAGGTGCACGCTGGCGCCGTGCTCGGCATCGCCGGCCTGCAGCGCCCGGGCATGGGTGTCCAGGCCCTTGTGCAGCGGTAGCAGCGACGGATGGATATTGACCAGCCGGCCATTGAAGCGCTGTACGAAGGCCGCGCCGAGGATGCGCATGTAGCCTGCACAGACGATCCAGTCCGGCTGTACTGCGGCAAGCGCATCGCCCAGTGCCTGCTCGTAGCTGGCGCGGTCACTGAAGGACTTCGGTGCGTGTGCCCAGCGCAGGTTCGGTGCGACGCGCTGCAGGGCCTCCGCGGCGGGGCGGTCGGAAAACACGCCGACCACCTCGGCCGGCAGGCGGCCGCTGCCGATCGCGTCGAGGATGGCCTGCAGGTTGCTGCCGCGGCCCGAGGCGAGCACGGCGATGCGGGTTGGGGCGGTCATTGCAGGGAACTCCGGCGGATCAGTGGCCACGTCAGCAGGCTGCCGACGGTCGCCATCAGCATGTCGGCATGCGCATCCCACATGTCACCCTGCTGGCCGTTGTAGGCTTCGGCAGCATCCGGCGACAGCGCCAGCGCGATGGCCCATTCGAACCATTCGTAGACCAGGCTGGCGCACATCACCGTCATCACTGCCAGAGTGAAGGCCTGGCCCAGCCGCAGCGCTGGCCACGCATGGCGCGCCAGCTGCAGCAGCGCGGGAGTGAAGCAGACGCCGAACAGGAAGTGGATGAGGCGGTCGAAGTGATTGCGCTGCCAGCCGAAGGCCGCATTCGGCGACCAGCCGGTCAGCGCCTGCGCCCAAGCGTCGTAGGGCACGTTGGAATACAGCCAGCGCGCCGCCACGCAGTGCAGCGCGATGAAGCCACAGATGGCGATGAAAGCGCCGTTGCCCAGCCAGCCACCGCGGCGGTCGACCCACAGCAGCGCGGCCAGCCCGATCACGGTCAGGGTGCTGTGCAGGGCCTGTTCGGTAGGCCACAGCGGGTGGACCCAGCTGATGGCGAACACCGCCAGTACGGTGGCAAAGGCCAGCTTCTTGGGGCCCGAGAAGCGGTGGGTGGTGGGCGAAGTGGACGTCGGGAGGGCAGGCGCGGACATGGGAAATCGATCAGGACAGGACGGGGCGTCTGCCGGCAGGTTCAGACACTGAGGTGGTCGCCGCGGTCGAACAGCGCGGCCATTTCAGGCTTGGACAGGAACACCCAGGCATAGGCGGCCAAGGCCATGCCCAGCGGGCCTGCCAGTACGCCCAGCCAGGCTGCGCGCTGGCACCAGGCCAGCCCCGTGCGATGTGACAGCTGGCGCGCGGTGTGCAGCTGCACGAACCCCAGCACGGCGGCCAGCCCGGCGATCGACGCATAGACCGTGGTCAGCATCCAGGCATCGTCCAGCCCGCGTGACTGGGCCACCCAGCCGCTGAGGCCGAGGAACGCCACTGTGGCGACCCAATGGAAGCCGGCCAACGCGTAGAACAGCACTTTCAGCGTCTGCAGATGGCTGACCAGCTGCAGCTGCGCCAGGGTCTGATGTGGCAGCGGCGGCGGATTGCCGGAGGCAGTCATGCGGTCGTGGCGGGAAGGTCGAAGGCGGCCTTGACCTGCGGGCGCAGCAGGGTGATCAGGCTGAACACCCCCAGTGCGGTGCCGATCGGCGTGAACAGGCAGGCCAAGCCGGCCACGATCAGGCACAGCAGGTAGCGGCGGCGACGGGTCAGGCAGCGGCCGGCGTAGGCCACGAACGCGCCCAGGGTCACGCCGCCGAACACGATGACGCAGCCGACGATGGTGAACATCCAGCCGAACAGGCGTTCCTCGGCCGGCGATGACGGCTGGCCGCCGGAATTCATCGGCAGGTTGCCAGTGAGCGCGGTGATGCCCAGCACGATGTGGATGATGAAGATCAGCGAGAACAGCGCGATCAGGGCGCCGACCACGTAGTGCGCGATGGCCAGCATGCGCAGGTGATCGGCATCCTGCGCGCTGAACACCGGTACCGTCGCCAGCGGCGGCGGCACGGGGGCGGGCGACAAGGGGGGCGTTGCGTCCATGCGGGCTCCTGGGTTGCCGGGATCAGCCGATGTGGACGCGCTCGGCGCCTTCGGCGGTGACCACCTGGCCGATGGTCCAGTGCTCCAGGCCCTGCGCCTTGACCGCGTCGGACACTGCAGCCACCTGGTCCGGCGCCACGATCAGCACGAAGCCGATGCCGCAGTTGAAGGTGCGCCACATTTCACTGTCGGCCACCGCGCCTTCCTTCTGCAGCCACTGGAACACCGGCGGCAGGGTCCACGACGAGGCCTGGATGTCCAGGCCCAGGCCTTCGGGCACCACACGGATGATGTTCTCGGTCAGGCCACCACCGGTGATGTGGGCCATGCCGTGGATGGCCTCGCCGTGCGACTTCAGCAGCGACAGGATCGGCTTGACGTACAGGCGGGTCGGCGCCATCAGCGCATCGACCAGCTTCACGCCGCCTTCCAGCTCCAGATCGGCCGGGCGACCGGCGCGGTCGTAGATGCGGCGCACCAGTGAGTAACCGTTGGAGTGCGGGCCGGACGAGGCGATGCCGATCAGCACGTCGCCGGCGGCCACGCTGGCGCCGTCCTTCAGCTCGCTCTTCTCGACCGCAGCGACCGTGAAGCCGGCCAGGTCGTACTCGCCCGGGGCATACATGTCGGGCATTTCAGCGGTTTCGCCGCCGATCAGCGCGCAGCCGGCCTCGGTGCAGCCGTTGGCGATGCCGCCCACGACCGCCGCGGCGGTGTCGATGTCCAGCTTGCCGGTAGCGAAGTAGTCCAGGAAGAACAGCGGTTCGGCACCCTGCACCAGCACGTCGTTCACGCACATGGCGACCAGGTCGATGCCAATCGTATCGTGGCGGTTCAGCTGGTGGGCCAGCTTCAGCTTGGTGCCCACGCCGTCGGTACCGGACACCAGCACCGGCTCGCGGTACTTGTTGGACAGGTCGAACAGGGCGCCGAAGCCACCCAGGCCACCCATCACTTCCGGGCGGAAGCTGCGCTTGACCAGGGGCTTGATCCGCTCGACCAGCTCATTGCCGGCGTCGATGTCGACACCCGCGTCACGGTAGGTGAGGGGGGAGGGGGCGGAAGACGGGGTGTTGGTCACGGGCGTCGGCGCTGGCAGGGGTTGAACGGGCGATTTTAACAGGCCGCATTGGCGCAAAGGCCGTATTCGGGCAACAATTCCCCCGGATACGTCGAGCCAATGGATGTCCTGATGCGCCGCAGCCTGATTCTGACCCTGCTCCTTGCGCTGAGCCTGCCGGTGGCCACGATGGCCCAGAGCGGCCTGCGCACCGAGGGTGATGTTGCCACCGCCACTGGCGCGTACGAGGCCGAAGTGCCCGTCAACAGCCAAGCCGAAGCCGACCGCAACGGCGCCCTGGCCCGCGCCTTGAGCGTTGTACTGGGCAAATTGTCCGGCGATCGCAGCGTGATGTCGCGCCCTGGCGTGGCGCAGGCGCTGCGCAATGCCAAGGATTACGTGGCCAGCTACGACTACAAGCAGGACCAGAGCGTGAGCGCCAGTGGCGCCCCCAGCTTCCGTACCCTGCTGGTGGCCCGCTTCCGCGAGGACGATGTCGATTCGCTGGTGTCGGCGCTGGGCCTGCCGCTGTGGCCGCAGCCGCGCCCGAAGCCGGTGCTGTGGCTGGCCGTCGACGACGGCAGTGGTCCGCGCCTGGTCAGCGTGCAGCAGGCCAACGCCGCCCGCCCGTTGCTGAACCGCGCCATCGAGCGCGGCTACAAGCTGGGCCTGCCCAGCGGTGGTGCCGCCGAACAGGCACTGGCCGGTGCCATCTGGCGTCAGGACAGCGCCGCCGTGGCCCGCGCCTCTTCGCGCTACTCGCCGCCGATGCAGCTGATCGGCAAGCTCTACCGCGCCAACGGTGGCTGGCAGGCGGACTGGGTGTTCGTCGACAACGGCCGTGAGCTGAACAAGTGGACCAGCAAGGACGCCAACGCCATGCGTGCGATGGCCGCCGGTGCCGATGGTGCCGCCGATGCGCTGGTCAAGCGCTATGCCAAGGCGGGCGCCGCCGTCGGCCAGGCCGGCACCTACCGTGTAGTGGTCACCGGCATCAACAGTGCCGATGACTACCTGCGCCTGGCTGCCGGCCTGCGCGAGGTGCCGGTGGTGCGCAACGTCACCCCGCTGCACGCCTCGGCCGGCCAGCTGGAGCTGAGCCTGGAGATGACCACCGGCCTGGCCGGCTTCAACCGCATGCTGGGCGACAACGGTGTGGTGGTGCCGAGCGCACCGCTGCCGGCCCTGCCGACGCCGATCGATGACACCACCGGTACTCCGGTGGCCGCCCCGGTCAGCAACGAGTACCGCCTGCGATGACTCTGACCCCGGAAGCGGAAATCGCGCAGTTCCTGCGCCGCCTGAAGTACATCCTGTTCGCCGGCCTGGTCGGCTGGGTGGTGTGGCTGCTGGCGCCGATCCTGACTCCCTTCGTGCTGGCGCTGGCGCTGGCCTGGCTGGGCGATCCGCTGGTGGACCGCATCGAGGCCACCGGCCGCTCGCGCATGACCGGCGTGGTGCTGGTGTTCGCCGCGATGGTGCTGGTGATCGTGGCGCTGCTGCTGGTGCTGGTGCCGATGATCGAGCGCCAGATCACCACCCTGATCGCGGTCGCGCCGCAGGCACAGGCGTGGTTGATGGAAAAGGGCATTCCCTGGTTCGAGCAGAAGACCGGCCTGGAAGTGATGCAGTGGCTGGACCCGGACCGCCTGATCGAATGGGTGCGCAGCCACTGGCAGCAGGCCGGCGGCTTCGCCACCACGTTCATGGGCTACGTCTCGCGCTCGGGCTTCGCGATGGTGACCTGGGTGGTCAACATCCTGCTGCTGCCGATCCTGGCGTTCTACTTCCTGCGTGACTGGGACAAGCTGGTCGAGCGGGTCGCGTCGGTGATTCCGCGCAACCAGATCGGCACCATCAGCGCGCTGGCGCGCGAATCCAACGAGGTGCTGGGCGCGTTCATCCGCGGCCAGTTCCTGGTGATGCTGGCGCTGGGCGTGATCTATGCCGGTGGCCTGTCGCTGGTTGGCCTGAAGCTGGGCCTGCTGATCGGCCTGATTGCCGGCCTCATCAGCTTCATCCCTTACCTGGGCGCGACCACCGGCATCCTGATGGCGATCATCGCCGCACTGGTGCAGGCGCAGGGCTTCGACCTGAAGCTGCTGATCCTGGTCGGCGTGGTGTTCACCGTGGGCCAGCTGCTGGAAAGCTACGTGCTGACCCCGCGCATCGTCGGCGACAAGATCGGCCTGCACCCGGTGGCGGTGATCTTCGCGGTGATGGCCGGCGGCCAGCTGTTCGGCTTCCTCGGCATGCTGCTGGCGCTGCCGGTGGCGGCGGTGACCAACGTGCTGCTGCGCTATGCGCACCAGCGTTATCGCCAGAGCGAGCTGTACGTGGGCGAGAAGCCTGCGATCGTGCTTGATGGCGTGGTCGATGCCCCCCATATCATCATTCCGAATGACAAGGGCCCCGACCTGAAGTGATGGGTGTGCCGCAACTGCCGCTGGCCCTGCATTACCCGCGGGACCAGCGCCTGGAGACCTTCATCGGCGCGCCGGACGGCGCGCTGGCGCAGCTGCGCGCGATCGCGGTGGGCGCCAGCCACGACTGGGTCTACCTGGAAGGGGCGGCGGGCACCGGCAAGACCCATCAGGCGCTGGCGATGTGTTCCAGCGCCGAGCAGGCCGGCCGCCTGCCGACCTACGTGCCGCTGGCCAGCGCCGCCGGTCGCGTGCGCGCGGCGCTGGATGGGCTGGAGGTGCGCGAACTGGTGGCGCTGGATGGCCTGGACGAGGTTGCCGGCAACCGCGAGGACGAGATCGCGCTGTTCGATTTCCACAACCGTGCGCGCGCTGCGGGCGTTACCGTGTTGTACACGGCGCAGAAGGCGCCGGAAGAGCTGGGCCTGGTACTGCCCGACCTGCGCTCGCGCCTGGGCCAGTGCGTGCGCGTGCTGCTGCAGCCGTTGGATGAGGAAGGTCGCGCGGCGGTGCTGCGTGAGCGTGCACTGCGGCGTGGGCTGGCGATCGACGAGGCGGCCATCGAGTGGCTGCTGTCGCACACCGGGCGCGAGCTGGGTGGATTGATCACGCTGCTGGACTGGCTGGACCGCGAGTCACTGGCGGCGAAGCGGCGGATCACCGTGCCGTTCCTGCGCCAGGTGCTGGAAGAAGGCCGGCCTCGTTACTGAGGGTGGGGTTTGTTTGCAGGGCTGCGCCCTGCACCCGCCGAAGCCGAAGCAACATCAACGTCAACGTCAAAAGCGGGCTATCCGTGGGATGGCGGGGCGCTGTGGGTTTGCGGGGACGCCGTGAACCCATCCATGGGGGCTTGGTCGCCGCATCCATGCGGCTCACACCCCGCAAACCCACAGCCCCCTGCCTTCGACAGGTTTCCGCGGCTGTTGGTGGATGCCGACCTTGGTCGACACCAGAGCAAGCGCAGCGAAGCGACCCGCTTTTGCTTTTCTTTCTCTCTTCCGTGGTTGGACGCCCACGGAAACTGTCAGAGGCCGGGCGGGTGGGCCATGCAGGGGCGTTGGCGCCATGGATGGCGCCATCGAGCTTACAGGGACGTACTTGCAGCGTCCCCTGCATGGCCCACCCGCCCGGCCAAACACGCGATCCGCTCTACGCGACCAACCACGAGGGGCTCAGCCGTTCGCCGCCAACTCAACATCCAGCGCGCGCAGGCGATCCACGGTACCCACATCGGTCCAACGCCCGCGATGGTGCTGCCCCGTCATCAACCCCTGCGCCATGAAATGCTTCTGCAGCGGCACCACCGAGAACTTCGGCGGAACACGCTCGCTACCCGGCGCATCGCCGATCACCGTGCGCCAGTCGGCCACGATCGAAGGGCGGTAGATACCGATGCCGGCATAGGTCAGGCACGGTCCTTCGCGGTCGTGATGCAGCAGCCCCTGCGCATCGAGGCGGTAATCACCTTCGGGGTGTTGCGCCGGGTTGTCGACCAGCACCAGGTGCGCCTGGCCCTGTGGTTCGCGTGGCAGCGTGGCGAAATCGAAATCAGTCCAGATGTCGCCGTTCACCACCAGGAACGGGGCGTCGCCCAGCACCGGCAACGCGTTGAGGATGCCGCCGCCGGTTTCCAGTGGGGTCTGCCCTTCGTACATGAAATGCAGGCGCAGGCCCCATTGGCTGCCATCGCCCAGCGTCGCCGGGAACTGTTCGGCCAGCCATGCGGTGTTGATCACCACCTCGCGCACGCCGAGCGCGGCCAGGCGTTCCAGGTGCCAGACGATCAGCGGTTTGCCAGCCACTTCCAGCAGCGGCTTGGGCGTGTGCAGGGTCAGCGGGCGCATGCGCTCGCCGAGGCCAGCGGCAAAGACCAGCGCCTTCATCGGGCCACGCGCAGCGGTGCGGCCAACTCGGCCAGTGCTGGCTTGATGCGGTCGTCCAGCAACTGCTGCAGCGGCGCCAGTTCGCGATAGCGCGGCAGCACTTCATCCAGATAGGTGATGAAGCGCGGCGCATCGTCCAGGTAGTGGCCCTTGTTGTCGCGGTAGCGCAGGCGGCAGAACAGGCCGAGGATCTTCACGTGGCGCTGGATGCCCATCCAGTCGGCATCGCGCAGGAAGATGGCGCGGTCGGGCACCGGCAGGCCGGCATCGCGCGCGCGCTGGTGATACTGCGACAGCCATTCGTCCACGCGCTGCAGCGGCCAGCTCAGGAAGGCGTCCTTGAACAGACTCACTGCGTCGTAGGCGATCGGGCCACGCACCAGGTCCTGGAAATCCAGCACGGCCGGGCCGCCGTCCACCGGCATCAGGTTGCGCGGCATGTAGTCGCGGTGGGTCATCAGCTGGGCCTGGCCCAGCGCGTTGTCCATCAGCCGGCGGTGGACCAGCTGCAGGCCTTCGATCTCGCCGCAGTCCAGTTCAAGGCCAAGATGGCGCTGCAGGAACCACTCATCGAACAGGCCGGCGTCACGCTGCAGCAGCGCTTCGCCGAACTGGCCGAAATCGGCCGGCACCGGGATGGCCTGCAGGCGCAGCAGCTGTTCGATGGAGCGGCTGAACCACGCGTCGGCATTGCGTTCGTCGAGGATCTTCGCCAGCGTCGGGCCGCCCAGGTCTTCCAGCAGCAGGAAGCCGGCGTCGAGGTCCTGGGCAAGCAGCGCGGGCACGCGCAGGCCGTGATCGTGCAGCAGGCCGCGCATGCGCAGCCACGGCGTGGGGTCTTCCAGCCCCGGCGGGGCGTCCATCACGATGTGGCTGCCACGCTGGCTGGTGGTGCGCCAGTAGCTGCGCATGCCGGCGTCGACCGAGGCGCGTTCGACCACGGCGTTGCCGTCGTCGAGCTGGGTACGGGCCCACTGCAGGCGCTGTGCGCTGCGCTGGGGATCAGAGGCGGGTTCGGTCATGCAGGCATATCCGGGCGCGCCGGGCGCGCCAACGTCGGGGCAGAATGAAAAAGGAGGTGGCGGCTCAGCGGCGGCCGCTGAACAGGCGCAGGATCGCCAGCACGACGACCGCGCCCACGACCGCGCCGAGGAAGCCGGCCGGTTCACCGGGCGCGTACCAGCCCATGTACTGGCCGAACCAGCCGGCCAGCAGCGCGCCGATGATGCCCAGCACGATGGTCAGCAGGCAGCCCATGCGGTTGTTGCCGGGCATGAAGAAGCGTCCCAGCAGGCCGACGAAGAAGCCGACCAGGATGATGTAGAGCCAGCTGGTGCTGCCAAACAGACCGTTCATGCAATCAGTGCCCTCGAAGGATGGACGCAGCCTAGCAAGGCCGGGCTGCGTCCGTCACTGCGTGCTGGATCAGCAGCAGCCGTGGTCGCCGTGGCGGGTGCCGCTGTCGGCGGCCACCGGCGAACCGCTGGTCTCGCCACGCAGGCTGGCCGCGTAGTGCTCGCTGATCACCTTGGACACGCACGAGGTGACCTTCTTGCCCATCGGAATGTGCAGGAACTCGTTCGGGCCGTGGGCGTTGGAGTGCGGGCCGAGCACGCCGGTGATCATGAACTGGGCGCCCGGGAACTTCTCGCCCAGCATGCCCATGAACGGGATCGAGCCGCCTTCGCCCATGTACATCGCCGGCTTGCCGAAGAAGGTCTGGCTGGCATCGTCGATGGCCTTGGTCAGCCACGGTGCCATCGCCGGCGCGTTCCAGCCGGTGGAGGCCTTTTCCAGGTCCAGGGTGACCTGCGCGCCGTTCGGCGGGTCACGCAGCAGTGCTTCCTTCAGCAGTTCGCCGCAGGTCTTGCCATCGGCGGTCGGCGGCAGGCGCAGCGACAGCTTCACCGCGGTATGCGGGCGCAGCACGTTGCCGGCCGATTCCAGCGGCGGCATGCCGCCGATGCCGGTCACCGACAGAGCAGGGCGCCAGGTACGGTTGAGCACCAGCTCGGTCAGGTCGTCGTTCATCGGCTTGAGGCCATCGACCAGCGGGAATTTCTCGAAGATCGCGGTATCGACCACGTCGGCGGCACGCTTGGCCTGTTCCAGGCGCTCGGCCGGAATCTCCACGTTCATGCCCTCGATCAGGATGCGGCCGGTGTCCTGGTCCTCGATGCGCGACAGCAGCTGGCGCAGCAGGCGGAAGCTGGACGGCACCACGCCGGAGGCATCGCCGGAATGCACGCCTTCGTTGAGCACCTTCACGGTGAAGTTGCCGCCGGTCAGGCCGCGCAGCGAGGTGGTGCACCACAGCTGGTCGTAGTTGGCGCAGCCCGAATCCAGGCAGACCACCAGCGACGGCTTGCCGATGCGGTCGGCCAGGTGGTCGACGTAGGCTGGCAGGTCGTAGCTGCCCGATTCTTCACAGGCTTCGATCAGCACCACGCAGCGGGCGTGCGGCAGGCCCTGGGCCTGCAGCGCCAGTACGGCGGCCAGCGAGCCGAAGATGGCGTAACCGTCGTCGGCGCCGCCGCGGCCATACAGCTTGTCGCCGCGCAGGACCGGGGTCCACGGGCCGAGGTCGTCGTCCCAGCCGGTCATTTCCGGCTGCTTGTCCAGGTGGCCGTAGAGCAGGATGGTGTCGTCGCCGGTTTCGGCGCCGGTAGCCGGAATTTCCAGGAAGATCAGCGGGGTACGGCCTTCCAGGCGCACCACTTCAACCTTCAGGCCGGGCAGCTGCTGGGCCTTGGCCCAGTTCTCCATCAGCGTGACCGCCTGTTCCATGTAGCCGTTCTGCACCCAATTGGCGTCGAACATCGGCGACTTGTTGGGAATGCGGATGTAGTCGACCAACTGCGGGACGATCTCGCTGTCCCACTTGTCATTGACGAATTGGCCGAGCTTGGCGCTGTCCATCTGAAACTCCGATTGCATGGGCTGTGATCGCGACATTCTACGCCTGTGCCGTGGGTAGGGTTTTTCCTACATCACGTCGGGTATTTGGCTGGCTTTTAGAAATCCAGGAAACCGATAGGCTGTGTGCATGTGGTGACGGACACTGTTCCTACCGACGGGATTGCCGGTCGGGACGGTCAGAACCACAAGGAGATACACGTCGTGCCTTGGAGTGTCGTGTTGAGGGCACTGGTGCTGGTCGTGTGGATCGCAGGGGCGCATGCCGCCGAACCGATCGACATCAACCGCGCCGATGCCCAGGCGCTGCAGCAGGGATTGACGATGGTCGGAGCCGCCAAGGCCGAGGCGATCGTCGAGCACCGGCGCAGACACGGCCCGTTTCATTGCGTCGAGGACCTGGCGCAGGTGAAGGGGATAGGGAAAGCAATCGTCGAACGGAATCGACAGCGGATCACCGTAGGCAACAGGTTGTTGCCGGCGGATCCGGTACCCGGATCGGTACCGGTGCGAACCGTACCGAGGCGCTGACAGCAGGAATCGTCGGAACCGGCAGGAGGCTGGTTCACCGGTCACGGACAGGAAGGCCGTGACCACCGACCGCCGCAGGACGCGGCACCACTCACCAGGATGGTGGCATCACAGACCTGTGGAAGGGGCTGAGATACAAACAGGACAGACGCGGCCGCGTGCAGGATGCAACGCTACCCCCACAGCGCAGGATGCGAGGGGGCGGCAGCAGGCCGACAAGGACGTAACGATTGCCCGGTACGACACATGGCTGTGTCGCCGGGCAGTTTCATTTCCGGCGCCTGGTTTTGCCGCGGCCACCACGGGCCGATGGTGTACGGTGGCCGCTCCGCATGGAAAGGACCCCCGCTGGATGCTTCCGCACCGCCCCACGACCCTGATGCTCGCCCTTGCACTGGCCCTGCCGCTGCTGGCCCATGCCGCTGCGCCTACGCCGGCCGCCAAGCCTGCAGCTGCCGCTGCGGCCACCGCCGAGGTACGCGGACCGACCGACCTCAAGCCGGGCGAATACCTGTGGCATCCGGAAATCTCGCCGACCGGCCCGATCGTGCTGGTGGTCAGCCTTGATGAGCAGCGCGCCTATGTCTACCGCAACGGTATCGCCATCGGCCTGACCACGATCAGCTCGGGCAAGGCCGGGCACGAGACGCCGACCGGTGTGTTCACCATCCTGCAGAAGGACAAGGACCACAAGTCCAACCTCTACAACAGCGCGCCGATGCCGTACATGCAGCGGCTGACCTGGGACGGCATCGCCCTGCATGGCGGCAGCCTGCCCGGGCATCCGGCCTCGCACGGCTGCGTGCGCCTGCCGCAGGCCTTCGCGCAGAAGCTGTTCAGTGAAACCCAGCGCGGCGATACCGTGGTCGTGGCCGATGCCAAGAGCTCGCCGATGACCCTGGCCTATCCGTCGGTGCTGGCGCCGGTGAACGCGCGCGGCCAGGCCCTGCCGGAGACCGAGGGCGGAGCCCCGGCACAGGCCTGGTGGAACGACGCCGCGGCGCCGGCCGGGCAGGTCGGCATCCTGGTCAGCCTGCACGACCAGCGCCTGTACGTGCTGCGCGACGGCGTGATGATTGGCGAGTCGCCGCTGAAGGCCGACGCCTTGCCGGCCTTCCAGGGCACCACGCTGTTCGTGATGGGGCAGGGTTACAGCGACACCCCCAGCCCGCTGGACGTGAACCAGCGGCTGCACCAGTGGACGGCCTATCCGTTGCTGGGCCAGGACCGTGCCCAGGCCACGCCGGACCTGCTGGCCACGCCCTCGCTGCCGATGGCGCTGCCGACCGATTTCGCTCGCCAGCTGTACCAGGTGCTGGTGCCGGGCACGACCCTGCTGGTCACCTCGCTGCCGGCGGTCCGCCCAAGCCCGGCTGAATCCGGAATGCAGCCGGTCTTGGAATCTGAGCCGCCAGGGTCCACCCTCAAGGGCAACTGAGTCCCCTCGTTGTGCCCATGACTGCATCCCGCCTGTGCCGGCTGGCCGCGTTCGGCCTGCTGGCGACCTCGGCCAGCGCCCCGGCGCTGGCACAGACGCCCGCCCTCGCCACCTCTGCCGATGATCTGGCTGCCCTGCTGTCGCGCAGTGCGCCCAAGGCCGACCGCCACGTGCTGCAGCTGGCGGCGCACGCCATGCGCTGTGCGTTGCAGCGGCCGGAACTGGGCATCAATGGTGATCGCCTCAGCGTGATCGATTACTCGCGCCCGTCCACCGAGCCGCGGCTGTGGGTGTTCGACCTGGCCCATCAGCGCCTGTTGTTCGAGGAATGGGTGGCGCATGGCCGCAACAGCGGCGAGAACCGCACCGAGCACTTCTCCAACCGCGACGGCAGTTTCATGTCCAGTCTCGGCGCGTTCACCGCGCAGGAGACCTACATGGGCGGCAATGGATATTCGCTGCGCCTGGCCGGCCTGGAACCGGGCTTCAATGACCGCGCGCGTGACCGAGCGATCGTCATCCATGGTGCGCCGTACGTGAACCCGGCTACCGCGCAGCTGCAGGGGCGGCTGGGACGCAGCCTGGGTTGCCCGGCGGTGCGGCTGTCGGTGGCCAAGCCGCTGATCGATGCGTTGCGTGGTGGCACGATGGTGTTTGCTTACTACCCCGACCAGGATTGGCTGAAGCACTCGCAGCTGCTGGCCGGCGGGTGCGGTGGACAGGGCACGCTCGCCACGCGGTGATGCACGACGGCGCGCGGCATGATGCAATGCGTGGATGAACATCGACTCCCTGCTGCACACTCCGAGCCAGGTCATTTCCAGCCTGGACTATCGCCGCGAACGCTGGCGGAATGGACTTGGCTGGACCCGCGAGATCCTGCGCCTGCCTGCGCAGGGGGATGACTGGGCGCTGCGCCTGTCGGTGGCCGAGATCGAGCAGGACGCCGCGTTCTCCGCCTTCCCCGGCGTGGAGCGCGAACTGGTACTGCTGCAGGGCAATGGCGTGCGCCTGCGCTTCGACGATGGCCGTGTTGCCGAGGTGCTGCCGCCGCATGGACGGGTGCGCTTTGCCGGCGAGGAAACCCTGCACGGTGAACTGGTCGATGGCACCACCCACGACTTCAACCTGATGTGGAAGCGCGAGTTGCTGCAGGCCGAACTGCTGCACCGGCCGCTGGTGGGCGCGATGTTCTTCTTCTGCGAACCGGGCGTGGCCTGGGCGCTGCATCTGCTGTCCGGTCAGGCAGAGTTCGGTGCCGACAGCGGCCTGCCCGCGCTACGGGCCGGCGATACCGCGTGGTTGGCGGCCGGCGAACGTCAGCGGCACGCGTTGCAGGGCGGTGGCGAGTTGTTGGCGATACGGGTCAGTGCGGCGGCGGGATGATTCCTGGGCGCCGGTGGCTCAATCCACGCATGGCGTGGATCTACTGGGGTGTAGTTGCCATGCCTGGACACGCCGCGCAGTAGATCCACGCCATGCGTCGATACGGCCGCCAATGCTGCGTCATGGTGCGAACCAAGGTTCGCACCCACCAGAAGGCGGTTCGCAGGCGTCGGTGCGTTCAGTAGATCCACGCCATGCGTGGATGCGGCAACCTCAATACACATCGCGCCGGTAGCGACCGGCCAGCAACAGCGCTTCCTTGCCCGCAACACCCAGCACCTGTTCGATCACCGCATCCACCGCCGGGGCCATGCCCTGCAGGCTGCCGCAGACCAGGATCGTGGCGCCTTCATCCACCCACTGCCGCAGCGTTGCCGCTTCGGCCAGCAGCCGGTCCTGCACATAGCGATGCGCGCCGCCGTCGCGGCTGAACACGGCATCCAACCGTGCCAGTGAGCCGTCGGCCAGCCTTGCCTGCAGTTCTTCACCGAAGTGGAAGTCGTGGGCGGCGGTGCGCTCACCGAACAGCAGCCAGGTACGGCGCGCGCCACGCTGGGCACGTTCGTGCAGATGCGCGCGCAGGCCGGCGATGCCGGTGCCGTTGCCGATCAGCAGCAGCGGTACATCGGCGGGCACGCCATGGAAATTGTCGTTGCGGCGCAGGCGCAGCTGCACCGGTTCGGCGATGGCCGCGTGGTCGCACAGCCAGCCGCTGCCGATGCCAGGCGTGCCGTCCGCGCGCAGCTGTCGGCGCAGCAGCAGCTCGACCGCACCGTCGGCCATCACCGAGGCGATCGAGTACTCGCGATGGGGCAGCGGTTGCAGGGTCGCCAGCAATGCGGGCAGATCACCCGGGGGAACCAATGAGGGCAGGTGCGAGCGCGCGACGCGTGCCAGCAACGTCTGCCCGTCATCCAGCACGGTATCCGCATCGAAGCGTTGTGCGTCCAGCCAGGCACGCACGGTGTGCGGTGCGTGCTGCGGGCCGATCTCGGCGATGTCACCGGCCTGCCACTGCGCATCTGCATCGGCCGGGGGCTGCAGGCGCAACCAATACACGGGGGCGCCGGGGCTGCCCGGGTTCAGATGCTCACGTTGCAGCAGCGTCCACGGCTGGTACTCGGCCGGGCTCCAGTCGGGCAGTTCGCTGGCGCCGCCGCCGAGCTGGCCCAGCAACTGCTGCCAATGGCGCAGCGCGGCCGGATCGGCGTTGTCGACCTCGATCGCATCGAACAGCGGATGCGCACCGTGCTGGCGCAGCCACTGGTCGAGCTGGTGGCCGAATCCGCAGAAGTGGCCGTAACTGCGGTCGCCCAGTGCGAGCACGCCGTACTGCAGGTGCTGCAGCGCAGGCGGTGAGGTCATCACGCCGCGCAGGAACGGCAGCGCATGATCGGGTGGGTCGCCTTCGCCAGTGGTGCTGGCGATGAACAATGCACGCTGGCTGTCGGCCAGCAGCGTGGCGTCGACCTCATGCAGGCCGCGCACACGCACCGGCACGCCGGCACCGCGCAATGCCTCGGCACTGCGTTCGGCCAGTTCGCGGGCAAAACCGGTCTGGCTGGACCAGACCAGCAGGATCGGTGCGACGTCGCCACAGGCGGCATCGTCGCGCGGTCGCCCACGCCACCACAGTGCGGCGCAGGCCAGCGCATACAGCGCGGTGGCGATGATCGCGATCTGCGTTTGCCGTGCCGGCGGCGCGCCCTGCCACCAGGCTTCACCCAGATGCAGCCGCAGCAGCGCCCAGCCGATCACTGCCAACAGGAACAGAGCCAGTGCGTTGCCGAGCCACGCGCGCGATGGACGTGCGCTCATGCGTCCTGCTCGTCGAGCAGGCGCTGGAAAGCGCTGCTGAGGAATTCGCGGGGGCCTACGGCGGCCCGTTGCAGGTAACGCACGGCCAGCCCTTCGCGTTCGGCCAGCGCCATGCCCTGTTCGTGGCCGAGCACGGTCAGTGCGGTGGCCCAGGCATCGGCGTGCATGGCGTCGTCGGCCACCACGGTGACCGCTGCGGCGACCAGCCGCACCGGTCTGCCAGAGCGCGGGTCCAGGCTGTGACTGTAAGCCTCGCCATCGGCCTGGTACTGGTGCCAGCGATCACCGGAGGTGGCCACCGCCTTGTCCTCCAGCGCCAGCACCCGCGGTGGTGTTTCGGTGTGCGCGTCTTCTTCCGGTGCGGATTCCACCAGTACGCGCCAGGGGTGGCCGTCGGGCTTGCGGCCGTAGCCGGCCAGTTCGCCACCGACCTCGATCAGTGCAGCAGCGATGCCCTGATCGCGCAGCCAGGCGGCCACGTGATCGACGCCGAACCCCTTGGCGATCGCCGACAGGTCCAGTTCCAGTCCGCCCGGTTGCAGCAGCGCATCGCTGCGCAATTGCAGGCGCTGCCAACCGCAGCGCTCACGCGTTGCCTGCAGGGTAGCGTCGTTGGGCTGGCGGCGTTCGCCGGCATGTGCACCGAAACCCCACAGTGCCACCAACGGGCCGACGGTGGGATCGAATGCACCATCGCTGGCGGCGGCGATGGCCTGTGCGCAGGCCAGCACCTGGCGGGTCTCAGCCGGCAGCACGCACCATTGGCCAGCGTTGGCGCGGTTGTAGCGGCTCAGGTCCGAGCCGGGCTCCCAGGTGCTCATCTGCGCGACCACCTCGTCCAGCCGCGCCTGGATGCCGGCATGCAGCGGGTGCAGGTCGCGCTGGCGCGGCGCGACCAGCGACACGCTCCAGGTGGTGCCCATGGTGGTGCCACCGAGGCGGGCGCTGTCGAGCTGGGGATCGGTCATGGTGGTGTGCTGCAGATGCGATGCCGGGGCTGCCCGGCATCGCGGTCCACGTCATTACTGCGGCAGCACTTCCAGCGTGGCCACGTAGCTCAGGCGGCGCTTGGCGGCCTGCTTCACCGAGGTCTTGTTGTCCTCGGTGCCGGTTTCCAGCCAGTACATGCCAGCTTCCGGCCAGGTCACCTTGATCTCGCCCTTGGCATCGCTGGTGACCTTCAGTTCGTCCTGCGCGTTGCGGTAGCGGGTACCGCCACGCACGATCTCGAACTCCAGGCCGGTGGCCGGCTTGCCGTCGACCAGCACGCGGAAGGTGGCTTCCTCGCCGGCGAACAGGTCGTTCGGGTGGCCGACGGCGACCAGCTCGATGCCACGGTTGGTGGGCTTCAGCGCGGTGTCGTTCGGCGCACCGTTGGTGACGAAGGTCTCCACGCGGCCGACCGACTGGCTCACTTCCAGCTTCTTTGCGTCCTTGGGCAGTTCGCCGAAGGTGGCGACGCTGCCGCGCCAGCGCTTGCGCTCGCCGTTCTGCTCGTAGGTGGCGAACAGGCCGTCGTTGACCGACGCGATGCGGTAGGTGCCCGGCTGCTTCAGTTCGATGTCGAACACGCTGCGGTACTTGCCGGTGGAGGCGTTCTGCGGCTGCACGGTGCTGCCGTCCGGCGCGGTGATCACCAGCGATTCCAGGCGCAGCGGCACGTGGTTGAAATAGAACAGGTCGTTGGAGACCGCACCGTCGACAGTGATCCACGGCGCGTTGCCGGCGATCACGGTCTGCGAGGGCAGCAGCCAGGCCTTGTGGGCCAGGGCGGAGAAGGGAAGGGCAGCGGCCAGGGCGGCGGCGAGGACGAGCGTGCGCTTCATGCGGAGGACTCCAGTGGATGCGGGTGATGCGGCAAGGAAGAGGGGGCTACGACTTGATCCCCTCCGTCCCCTCTCAGGGTTTGACGGCGAGGGTGACCTGGCCCAGTTCGGTGGCGCCCTGCGCCTTGCCGTTCTGTGCGGCGGTGGCCGGCCAGGTGAAGGGAATCTTCAGCAGTTCACGGCCGCCGACTTCGCGCACCGCTTCCACCACCAGGGTGTAGTTGCCCGGGGCCAGCTGCTTCAGTGCCGGCTGCTTGTCGTTGAACGACAGCGCGTGCTTGCCGGCCGGGCGGGTCGGGCCGGTCACGCCGTCCACCGGCACCTGCAGGGTGCGGCCGCTCTTGCGCCACCACTGGCGCAGGTCGGGCAGCCACTTGGTGCCATGGCCTTCGCTGTTGCTGGTCTGCTGGTACCAGACCGACAGGTTGGCCGCGACCTTCTGGTCGGCGCCTTCCAGCCACACCGCCACGTACGGGCGGTGGTACTCGGCCACGTTGAGCTTGGGCACTTCGACGTTGATGTCGAGCGTGGTGGCATAGGCCGGCGAAGTGGCCAGCAGGCCGCTGAGGGCGATGGTCAGGGTGACGCGCATGGGGCGGCTCCAGGAACGAAGGAAAGTCAGTGGATCAGCAGCAGGGCGATCAGCAGCGGGATCATCAGGCCGAGGCCGACCAGCGGCCAGGTCATGCGCCGCTGCCGCGCATGCAGGTGCAGCAGGAACAGGCCGGTGATGCAGAACACCAGGCAGGCCACGGCGAACAGGTCCAGAAACCAGCCCCACGCCGGGCCGGCATTGCGGCCCTTGTGCAGGTCGTTGAGGTAGGACACCGCGCCGCGCGAGGTTGATTCGTATTCCACCGCGCCGGTCTGGCGATCGATGCTCAGCCAGGCATCGCCACCGGGGCGCGGCAGCGACAGGTAGATCTCTTCGGCCGACCATTCGGCCGGGCGGCCGCCAATGGCGATGCCCAGCTGCGTATCCAGCCATTGCCGCGCCGGGCGCGGGATCGGCGCGTTGCCGTCTTCGCGGGTGCCCAGTTGGCCCAGCAGTTCGGCCGGCAGCTCCAGATGCTGGTTCTGCACCTCGGGCTTGGCCTCGATCTTCGCGGCATGGTTGAGGGTCAGGCCGGTCACCGCGAACAGCAGCATGCCGATCAGGCACACCGCCGAGCTGATCCAGTGCCACTGGTGCAGCGTCCGCAGCCAGAAGCCACGGTTCTGTTGCTGCTGCACGGTGGAAGAGGCAGGACGGCTCACGGCACGGTTCGGGGCGGACGGGGACTGCCCATTACATCATTGATGAGAATAGCTCGCAATTGCGTGTCGTTCTGTATCCCGGAGGGGGGGTATCGGCTGCCGGCCAGCGGCAGGCACTACCGCTACCGCGGGTCGGTAGATCCACGCCATGCGTGGATGAAGCGGTGCCGACCAAGGTTGGCACCCACCAGAGCAGGGCGGTGCCGACCCAGGTCGGCCCTCACCAGATCAGGGCGGTGCCAACCAAGGTTGGCACCCACCAAGGCGGTGCGCGGCGATCAGAACTTCGCGTTGAGCGAGATCCAGTAGCTGCGGCGCTGGTCCTTGGTCGCATAGTCGTCCACGCAGTTGAATTCGCTCTGGCTGATCAACAGGCACGACTGCGAGACGAAATCCTTGTCGAGCAGGTTGTTGACCCGTGCGTTCACCGTCAGCCAGGGCGTGGCCTTCCAGCTGCCACCGAGATGGAAGATCGTGTAGTTCTCGTAGTAGCGGGTGTGGCTGGCGCCGCTGGCATCCAGCAGCGTGTCGCGGTAGCGGTCGTAGCGGCCCTCACCGATCAGCGACAGGCTGACCGCTTCATTGATCTGCCAGTTGAGGCTGGCGTTGGCCATGTGTTTTGCCGGCATGGTGCCGCTGATCGGCAGCCCCTTCTGTGCGCCACTGGTCTGCTCACTCTTCGTCCAGGTGTAGTTGCCGCGCAGCTGCAGGGTGTCGAGCAGGTCGACATGCGCGGCCAGTTCGGCGCCGCGGGTCTCGGCCTTGTCGATGTTCACGCTCTGGGTGAAGGTGCTGTAGCCCAGTGCTGCCCAGCCTGGGCCGATGTCCACGCAGTAGCCGCTGCCGGCGCGGGCCACTTCGCAGTTGGGGAAGGTGCCGCCGCTGGCGATCTTGTCCTCGAATTTGTTGAAGAAGCCGGTCACGTTGAAGCCCCAGCGCTGGCCCTCGTAGTAGGCGGCCAACTCGTAGTTGGTGCTGGTTTCAGGCTTCAGGTTCGGCGAACCCACCAGCGGCAGCACGCCCTGGCCACCGAAGCCGGTGATGCCCGGGAACAGCTGGTCCGGACGCGGGGTCTTGTAGCCGGTGCTGACGCCGCCCTTGAAGGTCCACGCGTCGCTGGCGTTCCACACCAGGTAGCCGCGCGGGCTGACGTGGCTGCCGAACACGTTGTGGTCGTCGTAGCGCAGGCCGAAGGTGGCGGTGAGGGTATCGGTCAGCGCCCAGTTGTCCTCGGCGAACAGGGCCCACATGCGGTGCTTCTGCTTGGTGTTGCTGCGGTAACCGGCGCCATCCATGCCGAACACGCCATCGATCATGTCGGTGTCGTTGTACTGGCCGCCGACGGTCAGCTTGTGCGCGCCGAAGTCGAGGTCGAGCATCGTGTCGAGCACGTAGCCTTCCAGTTCCATCGTGCGCAGCGGGCGCGGCAGGAACGCCTGCAGGCGCGCCATCTCGCTGGGATTGAGTGCGGTCAGCGCATTGCCGCGGCCGGCCGCACAGTTGTTGGCGGCACCGGTGCGGCGGCAGACGTCATTCCACAGCGTCTGCAGGTTGGCGCGCTCGTCCAGGGTCAGCGGCAGCGAGCGGCCGAGATTGCTGCTCTTGCTGTGGGTCAGCGAGGTCTGCCAGGTGCCGAAGCTGTAACGGCCCTGGTGGGTCAACGACAGCTGGTCGCGCTCGTAGCGCTGGTAGGCGGTGTAGCCCACGCGCGGCTGCACCACGCGGCGGGTGACGGTGCCGCTGCCGTTCGGGTTGGGGATGACCGAGTTGCCGACGCGCCAGAGGCTGGCCAGGCTGTCCAGCGTGCCGGTCTGTCCTTCGCTGTTGTCGTACTTCTGCCGCGACACGTCGTAGTCCAGCCACAGTTCGTGATCATCGTTGACGCGGAAGTCCAGGCGTACGCCGGTGTTCCAGTTGGTGTTGGCCACCGACTTGCCACCGCCGCCGAAGCCGATGCTGCGCTCCCACAGGCTGCCGTCGGGCAGGGTCAGTGCATCCCACTCCGGATTGGAGGCCTTGGCGTCGTAGTAGCTGCCGCGCACCGCCAGGCTGAGGCGGTCCTTCAGCAGCGGGCCGCTGAGGTACAGGTCGGTGGTGCGTGCATCACCGAACTGGTCATCCTGCTGCACGGTGAAGCCCTGGGTCACGGCGCCGTGCCAGCTGTCTTGGTTGCGTCGGGTGATGATGTTGATGACGCCACCCATTGCATCCGAGCCATACAGCGTGGACATCGGGCCGCGCACCACTTCGATGCGTTCGATCGCGTCCAGCGGCGGCAGGTAGGCGAACTGGCCGCCACCGAAGTTGTTCGGATACAGCTGGCCGACATTGCTCTGGCGGCGGCCGTCGATCAGCACCAGCGTGTACTCGGACGGCAGGCCGCGCATGGAGATGGTGGCACGACCGTTCTTGTCGCTGGCTTCCAGGCCGACATCGATGCCTTCGACGTCGCGCAGCGCGTCGACCAGGTTGGTGTAGGGGCGCTTGCTGAGTTCTTCGCGACTGACCACGCTGATGCTGGCCGGTGCATCGACCACCTTCTGCTCGAAGCCGGAGGCGGTGACCACCACTTTGTCCAGCGTCTGCGGCGCGCCGGAAGCGTCACCGTGGGCGAAGGCAGGGGCGGTCATGGCCGCCAGTACGGCACTGGTCAGCAGGGTACGGGACAGGGACGAACGGACACGATGGCGCTGGGCCATGGCAGTAACCTCGAAGGATGCAGGGTGGTGCAATGCCAGGCGCGAGTGGCGCGGCATGCACGGGGAGGCCCGGTCAGGGGCGGCAGGGAGGAAGCAGGCAGCGGCGCGCTGACGCGACCGCGCAGGCGGTCACGCGGGGCCGTGGATCAGGCGAGCGGCGGCGCCTGGCCGCGTTGCTGGCGGCGCCCGGGCGCGTCGGCCCAGGGCGTGTCCGGAGCGGCCAGCGGCCAATCCGGGCGCACACCGGGCATGGCCGGCGTGGCGGGTACGAGTTCACGTTCGGTACGCAGCCACTGGCTGGCCAGCAGCAGCGGCGGGTGTGCCTTCTCGGCTGATTTCACCGGCGCGGCAGCACAGCGACGCAGCTTGGCCGGGGCTTCTTCCTGCAGCGGGGCTTCGCCGCCACGCTCTTCCAGCGGCGGCTGCACTGCCTGCGCGGCGTTGCCGGCGTGGGCCTCTGGGAGCAGCGGCAGAGTACCCATCAGCAGTACCAGCATCGCCACCCACGCCAGCAGGCTGGCCAGCGCAGGACGCTGGCCGCGCATGGCGGTGCCCATCTTGCGATGGATGAGTGGGCGAGGGCGAAGCGGGCGCAGCAAGCAGGGGTCCCCAGGGGTCTGCCGGCAGTGGCCGGCATCAACGGGGCGTGATTGTAATGAGAGCTGTTAGCTGTTGCAAATGAGAATGATTGCCAAAATGTCGCAGACTGGTCGGATGGGGCTCAGACTTCGCTCCAGCGCCGCAGCAGGTTGTGGTACACGCCGGTCAGCTGCAGCACCGCTTCGGCGTCGCCGCCGGTCTGCCGCAGGCGCTCGATCGAACCGTCCATTTCCCACAGCAGGCGGCGCTGCACATCATCGCGGATCATGCTCTGCACCCAGAAGAACGAGGCCACGCGCGCGCCGCGGGTGACCGGCCGCACCTGGTGCAGGCTGCTGGACGGGTACACGATCAGGTCGCCCGCCGGCAGCTTCACTTCATGCTCGCCGTAGGTGTCGCTGATGATCAGTTCGCCGCCCTCGTACTCGTCCGGCGCCGACAGGAACAGGGTGCAGGAGATGTCCGAACGCAGCTGTTCGCCGTTGGCCAGGTTCATCACCGCGCCGTCGACATGGAAGCCATAGGTGCCGCCGCCGCTGTAGCGGTTGAAGCGCGGTGGCAGGTACTTCAGTGGCAGCGCGGCGCTGAAGAACAGCGGGTGCCGGGCCAATGCGACGAGGACGATCTCGCCCAGTTCGCGGCGCAGCGGTGAGGCCTCGGGCAGCTGCTGGTTGTGCTTGGCCTGTGCGCCCAGATGGCCGACCGTCTCGCGGCCATCGGTCCAGTCGGCGGCATCCAGCCGGCGGCGGAAGTCGGCCACCTGGTCGGCGCTGAGAATGTCGGGGATGTGCAGCAGCATGCGGGACTCCTCAGAGGGACGGCGGTGCGACCAGGGCGCGCACCTGTGGATGCGGCGATGCGGCCAGTTCCGGGACGATGTGCGCCATGAACGCCGGGCTGCCGTGGGCCAGTGCAAGCCGCAGCCAGTGCACGGCCTGCTCGATCTGGCCGGCCTGCAGCAGGATCGAGGCGTAGTTGGCCTGGCCGCGGAAATCGCCGGTCTCGGCCGCGCGCCGGTACCAGCCCAGGGCGGCCTGCGGATCGCGCTCGATCTCCAGGCCATCTTCGAGGTGGCGGGCCAGCAGGTTCATCGATTTGGCATGGCCCAGGTGTGCGGCACGGGTATACAGGGCCAGTGCCTGCGCGCGGTCCTGGGTCACGCCGCGGCCGGTGGCCAGCAGGTTGGCCAGGTTGTACAGGCCCCAGTCCAGGCCGGTATCGGCGGCGCGCCGGTACCAGACGGCTGCCAGCGTCGGGTCGGCGACGGTGCCCTGGCCCAGTTCGTGGCAGCGGCCCAGCATGTTCATCGCCATCGGCGCGCCGTTGTTGGCGGCGGTTTCGTACCAGAGCAGTGCCGCCGAGGCGTCCTGCGCGGTGCCTTTGCCTTCCATGTGCATCTGCGCGAGCAGCAGTTGTGCCTCGACCTGCCCGGCCTGCGCAGCGTCGCGCACGCGTGCGAACGCGGCTGCCGGGTCGTGCTGCAGCAGTTCGGCCAGGGCGTCGCTGTCGATGGGGGTAAGGGTCGCCATGGGGTGAGTATCGCCGGAAACAAAAACGGCGGCAGGAGAGCCTGCCGCCGTGGTGGAGCGAAGTTACATCAGAACTTCACGTTCAGTGCCAGGGTGGCCGAGCGACCCGGGGCGATGCTCGCGTAGTGCGAGGCATAGGCCTTGGTGAAGTAGGTCTTGTCGGTCAGGTTCTGCACGTTGAGCTGCAGGCTGATGTTGTCCTGGATCGCGTAGCTGGCCATCGCGTCGAAGCGGGTGTAGCTGGCAATCCACTTGGTGTTGGCCACATCACCGTACTGCTTGTCCGAGTAGAACGCACCAGCGCCGATGGTCAGGCCGATCGGGAAGCGGTAGGTGGTCCACAGGTTGGCGCTGTGCTTGGCGGTGTTCGGGAACACGTTGCCGTTGTTCGGCGACGGCACGTAGACGTTGGACGGGCAGGTGCGGCCCACCGGTGCGCCACAGACAAAGCCATTGTCCTTCAGCTCGGAATCGAGGTAGGTGTAGCCGCCGTACAGGCTCCAGGCGTCGGTCAACTGGCCGTTGAAGCCCAGCTCGAAACCGTTGATCTCTTTCTTGCCGGCGTTCTGGCTGGTGCCGTTGTCGACGGTCACGCGCGCGTTGTTCATCACGGTGTGGAAGATCGCAGCAGTCAGGTTCAGGCGGTTGTCCAGCAGGTCCCACTTGGTGCCCAGTTCGAGGTTCTTCGTGTCCTGCGGCTTGAGGTCGGCAACGGCCGCGCTCAGGCCGTCCGAACCGTCACCACCGTCCATGCCCGGCGGAGTCGAGGAGGTGCCCCAGGACAGGTAGATGCTGCCATTGGCGGCCGGCTTGAACACGACGCCGGCCTGGTAGTTCAGGAAGTCGTTGCTGTTGCGCACGCGGGTCGGTGCCTTGCCCGCCACCGGAGTGGTCAGGGTGGTACGGAAGTCGTCGTAGCGCAGGCCGAGGTTGATCATCCACTGCTCATTGAGCTCGATGGTGTCGAACACGTAGGCCGAGGTGGTCTTGGTGCGCTGCTCGACGTCCAGCGCCTTGTCGCTGCGATAGACGATCTGACCGGCCGCCCACGGATCGTTCGGGTTCGGATTGTTGAAGTCGGTGCAGTTGTAGCCGGTGGCCGCGCCAGACACCTGGCAGCGAGTGCTGTTGGCGCTGTTTTCAAGGGGATTGGCGGTGCCCGGCGACATCAGGTAGCTGCCACGGGTCATCTTCTCGTCGCTGTACTCCACGCCCGCGCTGTAGCTGTGCTTGAGCGCGCCGGTCTGGAAGGCGCCGGTCAGGCCCAGCTGGTCCGCGAAGCTCTTGACGTCGACGGCGCGGCTGTTGGTGCGGCGCCACAGGGTGCCGTAGTTGTTCGGGTTGCCCTTGCTGTCGTCGGGCTGGGTCCACAGGTAGTCGTTGCTGGTGTTGCCCAGGCGCGCGATGTTGCGCAGCTTGTGGCCGCCGAAATCGTAGCTGGCGTCCAGGGTGCTGATATCGGCGCGGGTACGCTGGAAATCACGGTCGACCAGGCCGTAGTAGTTGTTGCGGTCCGGCACCATCGGGCGGCCGTCGCCGTTCTTGGCCACGTTCGGGCCGCTGGTGAACGGGTTGTTGTACGGGAAACCACCCGCGTCCGGCAGGTCATCGCTCTGCATGTGGTAGTGGCTGGCGATCAGCTGCGCCGGGCCGTTCAGGCCGAACGCGATCGACGGCGCGATGCCCCAGCGGCTGACGTTGGCGGCGTCGCGGCCGGCGATGTCCGATTCGTGCTTCATCAGGTTCAGGCGGGCGGCGATGCCATCGCCCAGCACGTAGTTGGCGTCCACGGTGCCGCGTGCGTAGCTGTCGGTACCGATGCCCATGCTGGCGCTGGTCTCGTTCTTCAGCTTCGGCGTCTTGCTCACCAGGTTCAGGCTGCCACCACCGGAGTCACGGCCGCCGTAGGCCGAGCTCGGGCCCTTGACCACTTCCACCTGCTCCAGGTCGAAGATTTCGCGAGTCTGCGAGCCGACGTCGCGCAGGCCGTCGACGAACACGTTGCTCTGCGAATCGAAGCCACGGATGAAGGGGCGGTCACCGGTCGGGTTGCCGCCTTCGCCGGCACCGAAGGTGATGCCCGGCACCATGCGCAGCGCATCCTGCAGGTTGGTCGCACCGGTTTCGGCGATCAGCTTCTCCGACACGATCGACACCGACTTCGGGGTGTCCAGCAGCTCGGCGGTGAACTTCGGCGAGGACGGATTGAACCAGCTGCCGCGCACCTGCACCTTGTCCAGGTCGGTGGCGTTGCGGGAGCTGGCATCGGCGCTGTCGGCGGCCTGTGCGACCAGCGGTGCGAAGCCGGCGGCCAGGGTGGCGGTAGCGAGCAGGGAAACGCGCGGGGCGTGCTTGCGGGACGTGATGTGGGTCATGGTCTGGGTGGCGGTGGCTTGGATCGGGAAAGGGCGAGGGCCGAAGCGCAGGCAGCGCGACGACACGTAGAGGGCTTCTTCTGTAGAGCCGAGCCGATGCTCGGCTGGCAGGAAACGCAATCAGGCGCACGGCAACAGCCGCAGGGCGCCTCAGCTGGCGTCCGGTGCGGGCGGTGCGTGGCCGGGGTTCAACCGCAGTGCGGGATCGTGCAGGTGCCAGCGCAGGGCGTCGGAGCGCCACAGCGGAACATGCGCGACCATGGCGGCGCGCGCGGGAGCCAGTCCGGTACAGGGCGTGGCGCCCTCGCCATCCAGCGGCGGCTCCGGTGCCGGTGCGGCATGGTGCGGGCACTCGTCCGCCGGCGCGGCCGGCATCGGCATGACCTGCTGCAGATCTTCAGCCTGTGCCTGCCAGCCGTGGGCGGCAGGGCCGTTGCCGCGTCCCTCGTGCAATGCCGACCAGCCCAGCAGCAGCGTCAGCAGCGCGGCCACGAGCAGCGGCCACCCTTGACGGGCAAGCTGGCACAGCGTGGCGGTGGGCGCGGGCGAAGCCATAGCGCGGGGGCGGAGTCGTTACGAAGATGTTACGTAGAATAACATCAACGATAATGATTCGCATATGCGGGGCGTGGCGGGCCGCCGGGGCCGCCCCGGAACGGCCTGGGGAGGCCCTCATGGCCTTCCGGTAGATCCACCCCATGGGTGGATGCTCTCCCGCGGGGCGCCCTCTGGGGGATCTCTCCGGGCGGAGCGCAGACTCAATCCCGGTCGTCGCGCGTCCAGACCGCGTCATGTTCCCGCTTCACCGGGAACTTGGGCACCGGGCTGTAGGCCGGGGCGCACAGGGCGCGCCCGTCACGCACGTCGAAGCGCGCGCCGTGCAGTACGCACTCCACACTGCCCTCGGTGGTGTTGAACTCGCCCGAGGACAGCTCGAACTCTTCATGCGTGCACTGGTCTTCAAGGGCGTACAGCTCGCCGTCGAGGTTGAACACCACGATCGGCGTGCCGGTCACCTCGTCGAACACGCTCTTCATTTCACCCGGCAGCAGTTCGTTGCCGGCACAGACAAAAGTCCAGGCCTCGCTCACGCGGCGGCTCCGGCCAGCGGCTTTTCCAGGATCTCGAAGCGCAGGTCGTCGCGCTTGGGAATGCCGAAACGCTCGTCGCCATACGGGAACGGCTTCTTGATGCCGGTGCGGCTGTAGCCACGACGCTCGTAGAAGGCGATCAGCTCGTCGCGCACGTCGATCACCGTCATCTGCATCACCGGCACGTTCCATTCGCGCGCGGCATGTGCTTCGGCGGCATCCATCAGCTGCTTGCCGACGCCGCCGCCCTGCTGGGCCGGGTCGACCGAGAACATGCCGAAGTAGCCCTTGCCGTCGACATCGGCGACATGGGCGCAGGCCACCAGCTGGTCCCCGCGCTCGGCCAGCAGGATGGTGGAGCGCGGGCGGTCCAGGTCGGCCTGGATGCCCTCGGCGTCGATGCGGGCGCCGTCCAGCAGGTCGGCTTCGGTGGTCCAGCCGACGCGGCTGGCGTCACCCCGGTAGGCCGAGGTGACGAGGGCAATGAGGGCGGGGATGTCGGCCGGCGTGGCGGCGCGGAAGGTCAGGGTGCTCATGAGGACATTCTAGGTGGAGCGGGGAAGGGCGCGGGAGGCTGCTGGTTGACGTGACTTTGCCGAGTGTGGCCAATACGTGGACTTGACGCCATCTTCATTATTCGTTCATATCTGTGACCAGCACCCGCCCACCGTGAAGCAACGCGTGGCTATCTGCCGGCGTGGGTGCCGCCTGGTCGAAGGCCAACTGCCGTTCGGCGCGGGTGGGGCACACAGGGACGTCGATCCAGGGAGGATCTGCATGCAGTCTGGCCTCATTTCTCATCCGCGCGCCGCAACGGCTGCCAAGGGTCTGTTTCTCGGTTTCATTGCCCTGTGTGTGCTGGCACCGGTCAGCGTTTCCGCCCAGATCGTTCCCACCTGGCGCCAGGAGTACGACAAGCGGCTGAAGTACGGGGACCTTGTCGAACCGCTGAAGGGCGAGATCTTCGGCGAGCAGGTCAACCTCTATGACGGTTCGATCAGCTTCAAGGCTACGGATGTTTCGATTCCGGGCAATGGTGGGCTCGCGGTTTCGCTCAGCCGCAGTTATGGGGATGTCAGCGGCAGTGCAAATGACAAGGAGTATGGAAACTGGGATCTCGACATTCCGTCGCTTTCAGGCACTTACGGAGATCAGCCGGAAACTGCGATCGCCGGGCATTGGACGCCAAGCGCCCGTTGCTCGACAGTTTCCGCACCTCCGTCGCTGGATGTCTGGAACTACAAGCATACCCAGACCATCAATTTTTCTCCCCACACCTATTGGGATGGGGTGAGGCTTTCATTGCCGGGCGGAGGCGGTGAAACCGTCCTGGCGGGTAGCGGGGACGCGCGCCAGCCAACGCCCCAGGTCGGCACGCCAACGCCCTGGAACACAAAAGGGGGATGGTTCTTCTCCTGCCTCAGTGCGCTCAAGAGCGGCCAGCCGGGCGAAGGATTCCTGGGCCACGCGCCAGATGGAACCAAGTACTACTTCGACTGGATGGTGGCGCGCGAGAACGAGTCTGCCGTTCTCCAGCCCTACGACACCATCACCCATGCCACGCTGAAACGGAAAAAGGTCTTCCTCTATCCATCCCAGGTTGTCGATCGTTTCGGTAACTGGGTCCGCTACGAATGGAGTGGCGGGCGGCTGGATCGAATCGTTGCCAACGATGGCCGCAGCATCAGCCTTGCCTATGACTCCCAGGGCCGCATTGCAACGGCAACGGCAGCGGGCCGCACCTGGACCTATGGCTACACCCCGGCTGGTGTGTTGCAGTCGGTGACGCTGCCGGATGGCACCGCCTGGCGTTACGACCTGCCTCCGGTCCACGTGACGAAGAAGTACGCCGAATACACAGGGCAGGATCCTTCAGCCTACATGGACTTCCCCGGGCTGTGCGCGAAGACGAACAAGATTGTGCAGACCGAGGTCACGGCTACTGTCACACATCCCTCTGGCGCACTCGGTACTTTTGTGTTTCGACCGTTCCGGCACGGGCGCAAGAATGTTCCGTTCAACTGCCAGACCTCCGGCGACGAACAGTTGCTGGCCGACGGATGGAATCTCACGCCCCTCTATCGGGACGCGATGTCTTTGGTGGCAAAGCGGATAAGCGGCCCGGGGATGCCCACCGCGCAGTGGAGCTATCAGTACACCAATCTAGGGTGGCAGTACGACAGGAGAGTCGACCAGGCCGGGTGGCCGATGATTCCGGTGGGGCAGGCAGAACCCAAGATAACGATTGAAACCCTACCCGATGGGGTTATCCGGACCTACGAATTCGGTAAGGAAGTCGGCTACAACGACGGTCTATTGCTGTCCACGACTACCAGCTCTGGTGGCGCGGTGGTTCGCACCGAGCGCAGCAACTACTACCCGGACGCGCAGCTTGCGAGCGCGCCATTCCCGCGCGAGGCGGGCCGGAATCTCAAGTACGGGGCCAGGGAGCTGGGGGAGCATCTGAATCGCCCAGTGCAGAGCACAGTCGTGAATCAGGATGGCGTGCAGTTCACCCGTACGGTCCAGGCCTTTGATGCCTTCGTCCGCGAAGTCAACGTTGCAGAAGCGAACTCCGCTGGCCAGAGTCGCACCAGCAGCACCAGCTACTACGACAATCCCGCGCTGTGGGTGAACGGCCAGACGGCGCGCAGTGTGCTCAATGGCATCGAACAGTCCCGCACCGAATTCGATACGGCCAAAGCACTGCCGCTGCGCGCCTACGCATTTGGCCGCCTGGCGCAGCAGTTGACCTACGCAGCCGACGGCACGGTTGCCTCGGTGGCCGATGGCCGCGGCAATACCAGCCATCTGTCGGGATGGAAGCGTGGCGTTCCGCAGCAGCTGCGCATGCCGGCCACGCCCGAAGCGCCCAATGGCGCGGTGCGCACGGTTGCCGTCGACGATAACGGTTGGATCGCCTCGCTGACCGACGAAACCGGCGCAACCACCAGCTTCAGCTACGACAGCATGGGCAGGCTGCGCAGCCAGCAGTTCCCTGGCGGCGACAGCGTGAACTGGAATGGCGTAACCATGGACCTGCAGCGGCTGGGTGGCGCGCAGCTGGGGGTGCCCGCTGGTGCGTGGAAGCACTCCCGCACGCAGGGCGGACGGCGCACGGATACCTACCTGGATGCGATGTTCCGCCCGGTGCTGGTGACCGAAAACGCCAACAACGTGCTGGACAGCGCCGTGGTGACCCGCTACGACACCAGCGGCAAGACCGTGTTTGCCTCGTATCCCACGCGGCAGTTCTCCGATATCAATGCCGCCTTGACCGGCACCACGACGCAGTACGACGCGTTGGGCCGCCCCACCGTGGTCAGTCAATCGTCCGAGCTGGGGGCACTGGTTACCCGCACCGAGTACGTGGGCAATCTGTCGGTGAAGGTGACCAACCCGCGAGGCCAGGCGACGACGACACGCCATCTTGCCTACGACCAGCCCAGCTACGAGATGCCGCTGACGCTGCAGCACCCGGAAGGCGTGGTGACCGAGATCCAGCGAGATACGCTGGGCAAGCCGCTGGCGATCACCCGCCGCAGTGCAGACGGCAGCCAGTCGCTCACCCGCCGCTACGTCTATGACGGCTACCAGCAGCTGTGCAAGACCATCGAACCGGAAACCGGTGCGACCGTGCAGGACTACGACGCGGCAGGCAACGTGCTGTGGTCGGCGGCCGGCACGGGTTTGACCAGCACCACCGACTGCAACCGCAGTGACGCCCTGGCCAGCGGACGTGCGGTGAAGCGCAGTTACGATGCCGCCAACCGCTTGTCGACCCTGATCTTCCCGGATGGGCGCGGAAATCAGAACTGGTCCTACGCGCCTGATGGTCTGCCTGCCGAGATCAGTACGCAGAACGATCCGGCCCGGCCGATGGTCGTCAACCGCTACCAGTACAACCGCCGCCGCCTGCTCAGCGGCGAAACCCTGCAGCATCCGGATCTGGGAAGCCTGAGCCTGGCCTATGGCTACGATGCCAACGGCACACTGGCCAGCAATACCTATCCGGGTGGGCGTGTCGTCAGCTATACGCCGGACGCACTGGGTCGGGCGACGACGGTCGGCGGCTATGCGAAAGAGGCCAGTTACTTCGCCAACGGCGCGTTGGCCCGCTTCGTCTATGGCAACGGGATCGTGCACACGTTGACCCAGAATGCCCGCGGGCTGCCCGACCGCAGTCGCGATGCCACTGCAGCGGCCGCAGTGCTGGATGACAGCTACGACTACGATGCCGGCGGCAACGTGATGGCCATTTCCGATGGCCTGCCCGGGGCGCCCGGCAACCGGGACATGACCTATGACGGCCTGGACCGGTTGCGGACGGTCACTGCACCGGGCTTCGGCAATGCATTGTATGAGTATGACGCGCTGGACAACCTGCGCCGTGCCAAGGTCGGCAGCCGCGATCGTACGCATTACTTCGATCCGACCAATCGGCTGGTCAACGTGATCGAAACCGGAACCGGGGCAACCGTGACCGGTCTTGGCTATGACGTGCAGGGCAATCTATCGGTGCGCAATGGCCAGGCTTTCGCGTTTGACTACGGCAACCGGCTGCGTGCGGCGGGTACAGCAGAGAGCTACGAGTACGACGCCCACGGGCGCCGGGTGAAGGCCAGCGCCCGTGGCAAGGGGGCGATCTATTCGTTCTACGACAACGGCGGTGTGCTGCGATTCCAGCGCAACGAACGCACCGGCAAACAGACCGACTATCTCTACCTGTCAGGCAGCCTGGTGTCCCAGGTGCATGGCGAAGCCGCACCCAGCGTTCCCGCGCTGAGTGCGCCGGGCTACATCACCCAGGGCAGCGTGAACCTGACCTGGAGTCCGGCCGGTGGTGCCAACCGCTATGAGCTGCAGCGTGCCCTTGCAGGCACCTGGAGCACGGTCTTTGATGGCGCGGCGCAATCGTTCACCAGCACCGGCCTGGTCACGGGAACCTATCAGTTCCGGGTGCGCGGCTGCCGGGCGGTGTGCGGCGGATGGAGCAATGTCGCATCAGTGGCCGTGGCATTGGCGCCATCCACCGTGCCGACCTTGAACCTGCCTGCCACGGCCTTCAACGGCAGCTACAACGTGGCTTGGTCTGCGGCTTCCGGTGCCGAGCGCTATGAGCTGGAGGAAAGCGCCAATGGTGGCGCATGGGCCCAGGTGCACAACGCCATTGGCCAGTCCAAGGCCTTCAGTGGCAAGGCAGCGGGAAGCTACAACTACCGGGTTCGCGCATGCAATCCGGTGGGATGCACGGGATACAGCGCCACGGCCGCAGTGACGGTGGTGTATCCGCCTGCTACTGCGCCAGGTCTCTCTGCGCCGGCACGCGCTGCGCCGGGCAGTATCGGCATTGGCTGGAACGGGGTGGCTGGTGCCACGCGTTACACCTTGCAGGAAAGCAGCAATGGTGGCGGATGGGTCACGCTGTTCGACGGCAACGCGGGTTCCTATGCCACCGCTGCGCGCGGGGTCGGCAGCTATGGCTATCGGGTTGCCGCCTGCAATGGCGCAGGCTGCGGACCGTGGTCGGCCACGGCGACGGTAGCGGTGATCGGGCCGCCGACGATCGAGCCGGTGATCAACGCGCCGGGCCTGGTGAACGTGCCGCAGTACAGCCTGAGCTGGTCGGTGCCGGCCAACAGCGAGAGCTTCGTGCTGGAGGAGAGTGCCAACGGTGGTGGCTGGACGGTGGTGCATAACGGCGGCGGAAACAGCTTTGGTGTCAGCCGTGGCAAAGGCAGCTACGCCTATCGCGTGAGGGCGTGCAATTTCGCGGGGTGCAGTCCGTACTCGGGCATTGCGACGGTTGTGGTCGCACTTCCGCCAGGGACACCTTACTTCAATGTGGCCAACTGGCTCAGTACGCGCAAGGCACCCTATCAGATCCAGTGTGAGGTGGGCTGGAGCCAGGTGCCCGATGCTACCGAGTATCAACTTGAGAGTGGCGGCGGTGGCAAACGTCTGTATACCGGGCCCAATACCTATGTGAGCGCCAACGGCAACGCCTACTGCGCTGGAGAATATCGCGTACGTGCCTGCAATGCAGGTGGTTGCTCACCGTGGTCGGCCGAACGGCCGGTCACCCGCGGCGTGCTGAGCTGGGACTAAGCCATGAACGGACTCTCTTCGCTGTTGATTCGGGCGGTACTCGCGGTGGTGGTGCTGGTGGCCTGTGTGGCTCCGGCGGTCGCACAGGAAGTCGTCGAGTACATCCACACTGATGCACTGGGTTCACCGGTGGCGATCACCGATGCCAGCGGAAATGTCATCGAGCGTACGGTGTATGAGCCGTATGGGGCGGTGGTGAATCGGCCGTTGAAGGATGGGCCGGGATATACGGGGCATGTGACGGACTCGGAGACCGGGCTGAGTTATATGCAGCAGCGGTACATGGATCCGGCGTTAGGCGCTTTCCTGAGCGTTGATCCAGTGACCATCTATAGCAAAGGGGACATGCGGCACTTCACTCCCTACGCGTATGCCTACAACAACCCGTACAAATTTACTGATCCGGACGGGCGGTGCGGAGCGTGTGATCGACACAGTGATCAATTCGCACGTGATGCCGCTGTCGGAAAAACGGATGTTTATAGTCCAATGGTAGAGCCGGCCTCGGCAATAGCTGTGGCAGCTCTACCGGCTGCGCCGGTTGTTAGAGCAGTTATTGCTATCGCAAGATCAGTAACTGCGCCAAACAGAAATAAAAGTTCGGAAGGAGCGGGAGCATCGCCAAAGGGGGACCCGCATGCTCCCGGAGATGTGCCCAATGCCAATGTGATTGTGCGAGGTGGGGCTGGCGAGATGCCTGCGCAAGGAAGCGCCTTTTCTGCTTCTCAAGGACGCTCCGTTCAAGAAGCAGGGGCTGGAGTTCCGCACGGGACCATTCGAACCTCCACCGCAGGGGAGATTCGAGCGGGTGGAGGAAAGGTGGATGTCGCGCCTGAGCCTACTCGCGCTGGAAATGTTAACTTCCAACACGTGAATGTTGCGGAGGGTCGTGGCGCGCCAAGTAGTTTCAGTCCCCCTCAGTCAAACCCTGTTCAAAAAATAGATCGCATAAAATGAATATTCCACAAGGTAAATTCACTGTATGTGAGTATCGGGATTTTTACGACATCCCGCGACTAATGGTGGCAATGGATGAGTTCGGTCGAGTATGGGTGCTCGACTGCGAGTTCAATGAGAGCTTTGATGATTACGAAGATTACTATCGCGTCTACCTGCTAGGCCCAGGTGCGTTCCCCGAAGAGGCTATCTCAAATCACTTGGATGGGGAGCGCGGTGCTGAAGCAGTACTGATCCCAACTTCATCTGTTCAATTCGACGTAACCAGAAGAAGTTCATTCGTATTGGGGGGGGCTTGAATAGAGTCGCTCCACCGACGATCGAGCCGGTGATCAGCGTGCCGGGCTTGGTGAACGTGCCGCAGTACAGCCTGAGCTGGTCGGTGCCGGCCAACAGCGAGAGCTTTGTGCTGGAGGAGAGTGCCAACGGTGGTGGCTGGACGGTGGTGCATAACGGCGGCGGGAACAGCTTTGGTGCCAGCCGTGATAAGGGTAGCTACGTGTATCGGGTAAGGGCGTGCAATTTCGCGGGGGCAGTCCGTACTCGGGAGTCGTGTTCAAAAATCCGGCCGGGCGCTGCCCCCGGTGCTTGTGGGGCGCGCCAATAGGCGCAGTTGTGAATATCGGTGTTCAGATGGCTATGGCTGAAGGGTCGATGGGCGAAAGATTCTCCCAAGTAAAATGGGGGCAAGTTGCTGTCGCAACATCGGCTGGCGCGCTAAGTGGTGGAGTAAGTGCCGTTGCAAGCACAGCTGCCACTACTGGTGGAACCATTGCCGCAAACGTGGTTGGAAATGCAGCCGTCGGCGCAGTTTCAGTTCAAGCAAATGCACAGCTTGAAGGTAAGACCGCTTCTATGTCCGAGGTTGCGAAGGGCGCAGCCTTGAGCGGAGGAACGGCTGGCTTAGGGGTAGCTGTTTCTGCTGCGCCTGGTGTAGCGGCTAGAAGTGCGAGTGCTGGGATGACACAGACTGGGCGAGCTGCGACAGGAAATCTGATGCAGGGTATAAAGGAAGCCACTCCTGGGTTTAAATACTCCAATCCCACCCAAACAGCGGCCAATGCCGTCGGTACGGCGGTCAGTTCATTAGGCGATCTAGAACCACTTGTGAACGATAAGTTGAAGTAGGAAAAGTTGAAGTAGGATATGAAGATCAAATTGATCCTGAAGGGCGTCGCCGTCTATTACGCAAAAGCTGCCGTTTTCACGATTGCCAGCTATGGGTTGCTGCGTCTCGTTTACGGTCATACAGGGATTTCATTCATTGAATGGACGCTCATACTTCTGGCGGCGTTTACGGTGGCTTACATACCGCTTTTCGTTGGCTTGCTGCGCGCGAAGAGTTCATAGCTGTCTTAGGCAGAAGCGGTAAATCAGCCCAGTGCTTACCGTCCTTTAATGATCCTCTGAACAACCATTTCGGTAGTGCCGGCCGCTGGTCGGCCGCATGAGAGACAATGGCGGCACACGTTGAGAAGCTATCCATGCAGCTGATATTTGATGATGCCGAGGGTCTGGGCAAGCGTGAGCAGACCAGACGCGAGATCTGGACCGGCCAGATGCGTCGACAGACGATCTACTTCTTGGCGGAATCCATGCTCCGCTTGATGTCTGATTTCTTCGGGTCCCCGGCCCAATGCCACGTGGCGCCTTTGAGGAAGTGGCGCTGGATCTGGAAGACTTGAAGTGACTGCAGGGGTTGTGAGGTGGCCCTTGGATGAATACTGTCCATAAACCTGCAGTAGTGCGCAGCGTTTGTACCTTTTCCCGATTGAAGCGCATGCGTTGATCGGGTGGGCGCGCAACCGCCCCTTGGGGGACTCGTGTGGTTGCAAATGCAGGAGACTCCTGGTGGCGGAAGATGAATTGCTGCTTGAACGGCTTTACAAAATTTCCGGGATTCTCACAGATGACCCCGATTCCCCAAGCTACATGTTGGTGTCGAGGTCGTTGTTTCATTGTGATCCGGAGATCCGAGAGAGGGCCATTTTCATCGGCGGGTTGCGCTGGGCAGATCCACTGATTCTTGGTTTTTTCATAGGAATTATTACGGTGGGGCAGGAGCCTGTTGATGATAATCGGAGGCTTATGGTTGAATCGCTTGTTTCTGCAGTGCTTCGGGGGAGGCTTGATGCAGCTTCAATCGAGGAATGGCTCAGGGCGGTGCTCGGTTCTAATAATTATGAGTCGCTCCTGGCGAAGACAGCCTACATTGGCTTGCTGCGCATTCAGGGGAAGATGTCGGTTTCTGAGTTTGCATCTATTGATTACGATGATGTGTCTGTTGATTCATCATTGGTTTCTTGACGCCCGCATTTCATTTTTCGCTTTGAAGAAGGCAGTGTCGCATGATGGTGGTTGGGGCTCGTTCGTCGATCAACCGTTAGGGACGGTTATGTCACTGGCTTCCAACTGGAGAGCGGTGCCGATGGCGGGGAGATGCATTCCGGTTCAGGCCTATGTCGGCTCCAGCTGCGATGTCTGCCGCGCTGGTGATTTTGCAGGTCTTCAATCGTAGCGTGCTGAGCCGGAACCTTTCCTGCTGATTCGCGCGAGGAGAGTGCCAACGGTGGTGGCTGGACGGTGGTGCATAACGGCGGCGGGAACAGCTTTGTTGCCAGCCGTGGCAATGGCAGCTACGCCTATCGCGTGAGGGCATGCAATTTCGCGGGGTGCAGTCCCTACTCGGGCATCGCCAGTGTCTCCGTCGTGCTTCCTCCTGCAGCCACTCAGATCTGCGTGGCGGAGTGGCTCAGCACGCGCAAGGCGCCCTATCAGGTGCAATGCAGCGTCGGCTGGCGCGCGGTTCCGGGGGCAACGGAGTATCAGCTTGAGCCTTCCGGAGCTGGACGGCGCCTGTACACCGGCCCCAATACCTACGTGCAGTCGAGCGGCGGGACCTACTGCGCCAGTCTCTACATTGTCAGGGCCTGCAACGCCGGTGGCTGTTCGGCATGGTCCGCAGACTTCTCCGTCACCCGCGGCGTATTGAATTGGGACTAAGCCATGAATGGACTCTGTTCGCTGTTGATTCGGGCGGTGCCCACGGTGGTGCTGCTGGCGGCCTGTGTGGCTCCGGCGGTCGCACAGGAAGTCGTCGAGTACATCCACACTGACGCACTGGGTCACCTGTGGCGATCACCGATGCCAGCGGAAACGTCATCGAGCGTACGGTGTATGAGCCGTATGGGGCGGTGGTGAATCGGCCGTTGAAGGATGGGCCGGGATATACGGGGCATGTGACGGACTCCGGGACCGGGCTGAGTTACATGCAGCAGCGGTACTATGACTTCCAAACTGTCGCATTTCTGGGGGCTGATCCAGTTGCAGCTAGTTCGGAAGGGGCTTCATTCAATCGCTATCGCTATGCTTCTGCCAATCCCTATAGGTTCAAAGATCCGGACGGCAGGGCAGACATGAACGTGTTCGGTGAAGCTGATCCGAACGGGCTGAGAGCGGCAGGAGATGCGCTCAATATTCCGGGCAAGTTCACGGTCGCAGGGCACGCCAATAACATGGTCATTCAGGACCAGCGAGGGGGGCGCATGGAAAATTACTACACAGTCAGCTCCTGGGATATGGCTCGGACCCAGTTTGGGCTAAAGCAGGGCCAGGAAATATTCATGGCAGGTTGCCACTTGGGGGCGGAAATCGGTCAGGCAAAGGCTTTTGCTCAGGGATGGGCGAACCTGAATAAGTCGTCCGTATATGCTCCCAACGGATTCGTTCGCTATCCAAAAAACTACAAGCCTGGAGATGATATGACGCTCCGTGTCAGTATGGGTGAGAACGGAACCGGAGGTGCAGGTGTATGGCAGAGGTTCTCGCCTGGAGGGACGGGGCCGACGGGCCCCGCCATTCGTTCGATTACGATCAAAGCTGATGGTTCAATATCCTATCAGTTTGCTGAGCCTGAATTGGGGTCCAGAATTCGTAGAATGGAACCGGTGAAGGTTAAGCAATGAAAATTCTTTCGAATTCCGTTGTTTTGTCTTTGCTGCTTGTTGGCTGCGGCAACGGGGAGCCTCAGGAAGAGCGGCTTTCCCGAAATGAGAAACATGATGAAGCGCCAAGTTTGGCCCTTTCCGAGGAAGAATTGGAACGTCAGATTTCGATGGCTGAAAACGGGAATGCAGAGGCCCGTCTAAAGCTCGAATGGCACTACTCGACGCGTGGCGACATGGAGCGGTATCGCTACTGGCTTGAGGAGGGGGTCGCACGAATGGACGTTAGTTCAATGCAGCGATTGGCACTGTTCCTCTCCCTTGAGCAAGGCGGGGGGGACTGTAAGCGCGCAATGCAAATCCTCGAGGAAGGCTTGCGTCTTGATCCGCCGGAGACTACGCGCGAACTGATGGAGATGGATCTTCAGAGATTGCGGCATGAACGGGTCGGGGTTCCACCTTGCGGGGTGGGGCTCTCCAATTAGAGGCAGCAGTTGCGCGAATGCCGATAATAATTCGTTCGGATTCGATGATAGGAACGGGTGGTGCGGAGCGCATTCTGGTTTGAACACGAGGTTATTGGTTGGGCAGGTCTCGATGAAGATCATAATTTCTCTATCTGCTGCCTTACCGATGCTGCTTCTTGCCTCCTGTGTGCAGGACCGCGGTTGTCTTCTTCGGGAGGCCAACCAGGACCACGACAGCTCCTCATCTCAGAAGATCCATGCTGATATGGATGAACTCATACATTCGCGCCCTGTGGATGGGGAGCGGGAAGTGAATGCAGAGTTAGTGGTATCGCAGCTCGAACTCTCTCGGGAGGGGCGGAGAAATAGAAGGATTTTCTATGTATTGACTGATGGTAGCGGGAAACTCTTGACTGCGGGGACTTGTGGTATTGACGAACGCCAGTGTGCCTCGAACATTGTGAAGCGAATGCTCGGGTTCTGTGAAAGGATGTAGATTGCGGGTGCGCCAAGTTTTGGGAGGTATTTCAGTGAGAAATTCCCAAGTGCTTGATCGCTTTGGGTGGCTGGCCGGTATTGTTGTGGCGGCGCTTTGTTTTTTAGGAATTGCCGCCTGTGGCGGAAGAGATGAACGTTTGGATGTGGTCATGAATCATGATTCGGGAAACGCAGCGGCTAATCAATACGAATTGGCGCTCGAGTCAGTTTTCAATTCTTTCGAAAATGTGCCAGAAGCACAAATATGCAGGGTGCATTTAATTGATGTCAGGAGATCATTTGATCAGGATGGAAGCGAAAGGTTAAGGGTATATTTCGTCTTGGTCGATCGTTATGGTGTCGTCAAGTCGGCTGACACCTGTGGGCTTCCTTTGAATGAGTGTGTGACGATTATTGCCGAGAGGTCGAGGGTGGGCTGTCGGAAGGAAAAAGGGCTGGCTTTCCACTGATTCGGGCGGCACTCGCGGTGTTGGTGCGCATGGCCTGTATATAGTGCTGGGCGCTGCCGATGAAGTGGTCATGTACACTTGCACCGATGCGTTGGCTTCACCGGCGGTGATTACCGCTGTCAATGGAAATGTCATCGAGCGTACGGTGTATGAGCTTTCTGGTGAGGTGGTTCGGATGGTCATGGCTGAAGGGGTGATGGGCGAATGGCTATCCCAAGTAGAATGGGAGCACGTTGTCGTCAAACAGTGGCTGACGCGCTATTGATAGAATCACCACCGCAAACGCGGGTGGACACGCGGCCCACGGTGTTCCTTCCTGGGTTTCTCGACAAGTGGCGGGAGTGCTGTGAAATCTACAAGTTCATCTCGATGCCGACGACCAGCGATGGTTCTTCAAGGGTTTGCGCGCACTTCAGTGCTATGTCTTGTATCTGTCGCTGGTTGTTCGCTACATGAAATAGGAAGCGGTCGGCTGGATGACAACTGTCTTTTGGTGGTGGCCGACTATGTAAAGTCGTCGCGGGGGTGGGGTGGGGATGTCTACGACATTGCTCCTGAGGGGACGGTGGCAGGGCTGCGAGGATATGCAGTAATGCATCGCTCGGACGACGGAAAACTGCCGTCCGGGGAGTTGAAATCATTTCATGTCGATTTGGATCCCGAGTGCAAGGCTATTGTTGATGAGCTTGGCTATCAATGATTCCGCGCACTTTTCGGCTGGCAGGAGGAGCTTGGGTTTATGGGTGTGGAGCGAAGAAGGTGAGCGGTATCCCATGGCGCTGGATGGCGACGCAGAGGTGTGGGCGTGAATGTTGATTTCCGGTTTTTCATGGTTATTTTTTTTATTTTCTACGGGGCTGGTTGCAGGCATCAAGAAGGCGGGGGCGAACCGTCTGGAAAGAGCTGTGGGGTCGAGGGCAGCTCCACTTGCCGAGTCAGCTTCCGGGAACTAGCTGCTACGCCCCGGCTATTCGATGGAAAGTTGGTGCGGATGGAGGGCTATCTCGGGGTGAGCCGGGAGCTCTTTGTACTGAGTTCAAGCAAAGAGTTGTTTGAGGCCGGAGTGACTGAGGAGACTCAAGTTCGAATTAGAGGTCCAGTAGATATGCAACAAGGCGTATTTGACGAATACGCGTATTCATGGGTTTCGATAATTGGGGTGTTCAGGACAAGAGAAGCTGACAATTCGACAGGTGATCTGCTGCTTGGCGAAATTCACGCCCCCCTTGAAGTTCGCTCCCTACGAATCCCTGGTCCCGTGCCACGTGCGAAATTTGGAGATGTGCTCGTCAATCTTGAAGATCTGAAGTGAGTGATAGGTTGTGGAAATGACGTCATGTGCTTTCATTTCTGCCTTCTATGGCAGGAAAGCGGGATGATTCAAAGGCGCGCCTAACATGTGATCACATGGTCCCCGTCTTAGGGGTGACACTTGCCAGGAAGGGGCTTCGGAACATTCTCGATCGCTGGTAGAGTCGCAGATGTCACATTACGCCATGGCACTCCTGGGCAGCTCAGTTCTCCTCGTTGCGCGATTGCGTCTGTGTCATTGCGAGCTGATCGATCACGTCGATAGGCTTTGGGGGGTTGCGCCTTGGTTGAAGAATATGAGGTATCGCATTGAGCGCTATCGATGAAAAGAATCTCGTTTTAGCCTGTCTGTGGAGGCTGTTGGAATCCGAGCCTGCTTCCGAGGAACAGGTGTCTGGCTGGTACCAGAGGGCGCAATTTATCAAGAACGTGATTCGGTCAAGTTCGTATGAAATCGGGGTTCCTCACGTGATATGGCACTATCTTGATGATGCCGATATCCGTATTCGCGATCCCCGCTATGCCGAAGCACAAGTGTTGGCCGTTAGGCGGAGTATTGATGAGTGGGCTTGAGTGCACTCAGAGAAGCCATGAGCATTACATGTTGCTGGCCAGATTTCATTGCGGCATCCCTCTCGGATGCTAACCCTCCGGATCTCCCTCTCCTCCGGGAGGACTGGGCAGGGATGGCGTTTGATCGCAACCTGTATGAGGATTTTGCTCCGAACGATGTTTGGGCGGCGTGGCTGAGCGCACTTTCGGAGCACTTTGCAGATATCGCAATGTGCGCGGTTCGATGTTCAGAGTGCTCCGACGGTGGAAGCTCTGTGGAAATTGAGCGAGGGCTGGATAGCCTGCGCTTCTACTGGCTGGAAGATGGGAACTTCATGCGTGATCATTTCTTGTTTTCGCGTGATGGTCGCTGGGTCGTAAAGCTGGATCAGGACGTGACGCTATTTGCGGGAGATGTCACTTTCCTTGCGGATGTTGTCGCGCGACTTGGTGGTGTAGAGCATGTCGAGAAGATGATGCGACGGGACCTGATTGGTACAGCTGAGGACGTAGTTGGCCTCGGTGGGTACGTCAAGGGTCTTCTTGCGCCCTTGAACGCATCGACTCCTCAGCCCGGCTCGGCGCTGAACGAACCGGAACCAAGATTAAAGAGGTGATTAAGGTTGGACTTAAGGAGGAGTAGGTTGCATGTTTGGTGATGATTCCCTGCTTTTTATGAAATATGTGAAAGGGCGGAGCAACGCTGTATACCCGTGGTCGTTGTCAATTGTGGATTGCTATTTTATATGGCTCGCATTTTGCAAGGTCTCTGGCAGTGACCGGCCGCTGCTGTCGAGGATATCTGCGGACGGCGAGCAGATTGAGGATGTTCTCATTGCTGATGCCTACGATATTTACGAGATTGATAGTCGCGCTGAAGGTTTCGAAGTTGTGCTGCGCCACCATTCGTCCGGCTCACTGTGCTATTGGGATATTCATGAGCGTTTTGTTGTAGCTGTTGGTGGTCGTGATTTTCTTGAGGTGGCAAGCCCCTATCCTGGGGACATAGAAAAACATCGCTATGTTGAGGAGATGATGCATAGAGAGGCGTTCGGAATTGATGAGCCGCCTGAAGTGATTTATGCGGCCATCTCCAATCCGTTCTCTTGAAGGAGTGGCTAGCGTCGTTGTTCAGCACTTCAGTTGATCAACTCGCTGTGATAGTTAGGCTCGCCGGGTGAGAGACTAAACACCCGTGGGAGGGTGAACCCTGTCGGGCATCGTGAGAATCTCTGTCGCGCTTCCCGAGCTGATCAGTGCTCGCGAACGGTGCCAGCTTCTCGCTTCAGCTGAGCAGGGTCTAAGTGTGGCGGCTGAGTCATCGAGCGCCGTCGCGTTGTTGATGGCTTTGGAACACTGGCCGGGGCGGCACATCAGTTCGGGAGGTGCAGATTCTTCTCCATGTTCGGAGGCTGCAAGAAATGGCGAACTGCAAGTTGGATGCTGAGCACTCAGCCGCGTGGAGTGGTCGAATCCACTCATGCCTGGCTGCTGTGGTTCTTTCGCTGGGGTTGCAAGGTTGTGATTGGTTGTCGGATCCGGTGATTGTTGGAATGTTGGAAGGGAGGTGATTTATGACGTCAGCTTGGAGGTTGGCGGTGGTGGTAGGCGTAGGATCAATTCCTGTCGGTGAAAGCAGGGTTGTGAAGCCTGAGGTCGCTACTGATTCCTCACTTCTTTTAACTTACTACGAGAGCAGTGTCCGAGTGGTCTGCCATGGGGATGTGTATTTTACGAATAATCTCCACGTCAAGGTTGAGGCGGATGTGGGTGGAGGGGTTTGCCGTATTGCAGAAATTGCGGAATGATTTGATCTGCGGAGCGTGTTTGACGATTTTTATAGCGCGGTGCCAGGGTGAAGAACGATGAAAAGCCTTGTTGAGAGCTTCCCCATTTGGGCTTCCATCATCCTAGGTGCCATGTGGATAAACGCATTTGCGACTCACAGGATGTTGCTGAAAATCGAGCGTGAACGGCCGGAAGTACTTGCTGCAGTCGGAATCATCAAGGTTGATTGGTGGCTTAGGTGCTTGCGCGGTATTGCAGTGCTTGCCCTTACTTCCAAAGGGCAGGCGCTCCATCAGGGGGAGCGGTGGGTGTTGAGGGGCGTCGTGATGATGTACGTCTTCTTGATTGCCTCCGGGGTATCCATGCTTGTTGGCATGTAGGAGACGGTGCCTCAAGGCCGTTGATGGTGGATGGATCGGCATTACGGTGAGATTGCCCGTTCCTGGTGTCACTCGGTGCTTCCCGGTCACGCCTCTGCTTGCTTGCGTCCAGTGCGCAATAAAAAACGCCGCAGTTCCCTGCGGCGTTCTCGTACTTCCCTGATTCTGGCGAATCCTCAGCCCAGCAGCTTCCGCACCTTGGTCAGTGCGGTCATGAACCGCTCGATCTCGGCATGCGTGTTATAGAACGCCAGCGAGGCGCGGCAGGTAGCCGCGACGCCGAAGTACTGCAGCAGCGGGTGTGCGCAGTGCTGGCCCGAGCGCACGGCCACGCCTTCCAGATCCAGAAGGGTGGCCAGATCGTGCGCATGCGCACCATCGATCAGGAACGAGACTACGGCGGCCTTCTCCGGCGCTTCGCCGATGATGCGCAGGCCGTCAACGCGGCGCAGCTCTTCGGTGAAGTGCGCCAGCAGTTCGGCTTCGCGGGCTTCCACGTTCTCCTGGCCAAGCTGCTGCAGGTAGTCGGCAGCCACACCCAGGCCGATGAAACCGGCGATGTTCGGGGTGCCGGCTTCGAACTTGTGCGGGGCATCGTTGAACACGGTGCCGTCGAAGCTGACTTCCTTGATCATCTCGCCGCCACCGAGGAACGGCGGCATCGCATCCAGATGCTCGCGGCGCGCCCACAAGGCGCCGGTGCCGGTCGGGCCGCACATCTTGTGGCCGGTGATCGCATAGAAATCGCAACCGATCGCGGCCACGTCGACCTTGCGATGCGGCACGGCCTGCGAGCCATCGACCACGGTGATGATGCCGCGCTTGCGCGCTTCGCGGCAGATCTCGCGCACCGGGTTGACCGTGCCCAGCACGTTGGAGACGTGGGTGACGGCCAGCAGCTTGACCTCCGGGGTCATCGCCGCGCGCAGCGCATCCAGATCGAGTGCGCCGTCAGGCGTGATCTCGGCTACGCGGATGGTGGCGCCGGTACGCTGCGCGACCAGCTGCCACGGCACGATGTTGGCGTGGTGCTCCATGCGCGTGATCAGGATCACGTCGCCGGCCTTCAGTCGAGGCAGCGCCCACGAGTAGGCCACCAGGTTGATGGCGAAGGTGGTGCCGCTGCACAGCACCAGGTCGCTGGGGCGCACGTTGAGGAAGCGCGCCAGCGTGTTGCGTGCGCCTTCGTAGGCGTCGGTGGCTTCGCTGCCCAGTGCATGCACCGCGCGGCTGACGTTGGCGTTGTAGCGGCGGTAGAACTCGTCCACCGCGCCGATCACCTGCACCGGCTTCTGGCCGGTGTTGGCATTGTCGAAATAGACCAGCGGCTTGCCATGCACTTCACGCATCAGCAGCGGGAAGTCGAGGCGGACGCGGTCCCAGTCGGGGGCGCCGGTGCGTTCTTCGATCGGTCGCGGCGTGGACAGGTTCATGCCACACCTGCCTCGGCCAGCGCCTTGTCCAGGCGGCGTGCCAGCTGCGCACGCAGTGCGTCCGGCAGGATCTTCAACGGCTCGTGGCAGAACGCGGCGCTCAGCAGTGCCTGCGCCTGTGCCTGCGGCAGGCCGCGCGAGCGCAGGTAGAACAGCGCGTTGGCATCGAGCTGGCCGACAGTCGCACCGTGCGCGGCCTTCACTTCATCGGCGTCGATCACCAGCGTTGGCTGGGTGTCGATCTCGGCATCGGCCGACAGCAGCAGGTTCTTGTTGGACAGGTTCGCGTCGGTGCCATCGGCGCCTTCGCGGATCTGGATGCCACCATGGAACACCACGCGGCTGCGGTTGGCGGCGACGCCGCGCCACAGCAGTTCGCAGCTGGTATCGCGCGCGATGTGGTCGATGCCCAGGCGGGTTTCGACGTGGCGGCGGCCATTGCCAAGCAGCACGCCGTTGGCGGTCAGCTGGGCATTGTCGCCTTCGAGGCGCACGTTCAGTTCATGGCGGCTGAGCGCGGCGCCCAGTTCCAGGTCCACGCGGTGGTACTGCGCGTCGCGGGCCAGCACGGCGTCGGTGCGCAGGAAGCTGGTCTGGCGCGCGCTGCCGGCCTGCACGCGGGCGTGCTTGAGCACGGCATCGCGAGCGACGTGGGCATGCAGCACGGTGTTGTCCAGGTGGGCGGAGTCACCCACGCTGAAGCGGTGCTCGACCACGCCCAGGCTGGCGCCGGCACGCAGTTCGATCAGGTGGCGGTGATGCCAGGCCAGGTCGGTGTCGCCGGCGACGCTGGCGAACACCAGCTGCAGCGGCGTTTCGACCTGCACGCCTTCATCCACGCGCAGCACCACGCCTTCATCGGCCAGCGCGGCATTCAGGCGGGCGAAGATCTCCTCGCTGCGCTCGTAGCGGCGGCCAAGGAAACGCACGGCGTCTTCGCCAGCGGCCAGTGCGGCCGACAGTGGCTGTAGCTGCACGCCGGCCGGCAGGGCCTGCACGTCGCTCAGCGCGGCATCCAGACGGCCGTTGACGAACACCAGGCGCGGCGCCGGGATGTCGTCCAGCAGGGCGGCGTCCAGCGCCGGGCCCTGCAGCGGTGCGGCAGCGAATGCACGGCGCTCCAGCTGGCGCAGCGAGGTGTACTTCCAGGCTTCGTTGCGGGCGGCCGGCAGGCCGTCACGCAGGGCCGCATCCAGCACTTCGCGGCGCGCATCGCTGCCGCAGAAGGCCTGGGCCATCGAATCAAGCAGGGCGCTCATCAGACCGCCGCCTCGGGCACGACCCGGTCCTTCAGGAAATCATAGCCGTGCGCTTCCAGTTCCAGTGCCAGCTCCGGGCCGCCACTTTTGACGATGCGGCCATCGGCCAGCACGTGCACCACGTCCGGCTTGATGTAGTCCAGCAGGCGCTGGTAGTGGGTGATGACCAGGAACGAGCGATCAGCAGCGCGCAGTGCGTTGACACCATCGGCCACGCTCTTCAGTGCATCGATGTCCAGGCCCGAGTCGGTTTCGTCCAGGATCGCCAGCTTCGGTTCCAGCACGGCCAGCTGGAAGATCTCGTTGCGCTTCTTCTCGCCACCGGAGAAGCCTTCGTTGACGCCACGGTGCAGCAGTTCGTCCTTCAGGTGCAGCACGGCCAGCTTCTGGCGCACCAGCTTGAGGAACTGCATGGAATCGAGTTCTTCCTCGCCGCGTGCCTTGCGCTGGGCGTTCAGTGCCGCGCGCAGGAAGTAGGTGTTGTTCACGCCCGGGATTTCCACCGGGTACTGGAACGCCAGGAACAGGCCGGCGGCGGCGCGTGCTTCCGGGTCCTGGTCGAGCAGGTCGACGCCGTCGAACTGCACGCTGCCTTCGGTCACTTCGTAGCCGTCGCGGCCGGCCAGGACATTGCCCAGGGTGGACTTGCCGGCGCCGTTCGGGCCCATGATGGCGTGCACCTGGCCCGGCTGGACGTCCAGCGACAGGCCCTTGAGGATTTCCTTGTCGCCGATGCGGGCGTGGAGGTTTTCGATCTTCAGCATGGTGGGGGTTTCCGTGGGGCGGGCCGCGGCCCGCCGGTAAAGAGAATGCGTTTGCGAGGGGCAGGGGCGGGCGGTCAGCCCACCGAACCTTCCAGCGAGACTTCCAGCAGCTTCTTGGCTTCCACCGCGAACTCCATCGGCAGTTCGCGGAACACCTGCTTGCAGAAGCCGTCGACGATCATCGACACCGCGTCTTCCTGACTGATGCCACGGGCGCGGCAGTAGAACAGCTGGTCGTCGGAGATCTTGGAGGTGGTGGCCTCGTGCTCGACGGTGGCGCCCGGGTTCTTCACCTCGATGTAGGGGAAGGTGTGCGCGCCGCACTGCTTGCCGATCAGCAGCGAATCGCACTGGGTGTAGTTGCGCGCGCCATCGGCATTGCGGTCCACACGCACCAGGCCGCGGTAGGTGTTCTGGCCGCGGCCGGCGCTGATGCCCTTGCTGACGATCTTGCTCTTGGTGCGCTTGCCAACGTGGATCATCTTGGTGCCGGTGTCGGCCTGCTGGCGGTGATGGGTCAGCGCCACGGAGTGGAACTCACCGACCGAGTCGTCGCCCAGCAGCACGCAGGACGGGTACTTCCAGGTGATCGCCGAACCGGTCTCGACCTGGGTCCAGGTGACCTTGCTGCGCGCGCCACGGCATTCGGCACGCTTGGTGACGAAGTTGTAGATGCCGCCGACGCCGTTCTCGTCGCCCGGGTACCAGTTCTGCACGGTGGAGTACTTGATCTCCGCGTCTTCCAGCGCGACCAGCTCGACCACTGCGGCGTGCAGCTGGTTCTCGTCGCGCATCGGCGCGGTGCAGCCTTCCAGGTAGGACACGTAGGCCTTGTCCTCGCACACGATCAGGGTACGCTCGAACTGGCCGGTGTGGCCGGCGTTGATGCGGAAGTAGGTGCTCAGCTCCATCGGGCAGCGCACGCCCTTGGGAATGAACACGAAGCTGCCATCGGAGAACACCGCCGAGTTGAGCGCGGCGAAGTAGTTGTCACCCACCGGCACCACGGTGCCCAGGTACTGGCGCACCAGCTCCGGGTGTTCCTTGATGGCCTCGGACATCGAGCAGAAGATGATGCCCTTCTCGGCCAGTTCCTTGCGGAAGGTGGTACCGACGGACACCGAGTCGAACACCGCATCCACCGCCACGCCGGCCAGCTTGGCGCGCTCGTGCAGCGGCACGCCCAGCTTGTCGTAGGTGTCCAGAAGCTCCTTGGGCACGTCATCCAGCGAGGCGTACTTCGGGCCCTTCGGCGCGGAGTAGTAGCTGAGCGCCTGCAGGTCGATCGGGGCGATCTCCAGCTTGGCCCAGTCCGGCATCGGCATGGTCAGGAAGTGGCGGTAGGCGTCCAGGCGCCACTGCGTCATCCACTCCGGCTCTTCCTTCTTGGCCGACAGGGCACGGATGGTGTCCTCGTCCAGGCCCGGCGGCAGGGAGTCCGATTCGATCTCGGTGATGAAGCCGGCCGAATACTTGCGGCCGAGCTGCTCGTGGATCTCGCGGTTGGGGGTGTCGTCGTGGGCGACGTTTTCGATGGTTTCGGTGGCCATGGGGGGCTGCCTACGGATCAGGAGACGACGTCGACAGCGATGGTGCGGCGCTGTTCGTCATCGGCAAGGGGGAGAGGGGGCAGGATCTGGGCGAGGGTGACATCGCGCAGGGCCTCGGAGACCACGTCGTTGATCAGCCGCCAGCTGCTGCGCGCGCCGCACTTGGGCGCCATGCCGCACTGGTGGTGGTCGTGGCTGCATTCGGTCAGGGCCAGCGGCCCTTCCATCGCTTCGACCACTTCGAACAGCGAGATCTCGATGGCCGGGCGGGTCAGCCGGTAGCCGCCACGCACGCCACGCAGGCCTTCCACCAGGCCGGCCTGGGCCAGCGGCTTGAGTACCTTGCTGACGGTGGGCGGCTCCAGACCGGTGAATTCGGCCAGCTCGGTGGCACTGAGCACCTCGCCCGGACGGGCGGCGAGCACGGTCAGTACGACGGTGGCGTAATCGGTGAGTTTGGTGACGCGCAACATGGGGATGCGAGTGGTTCTTAAAGCGGACTGAAATTGTACGCTTTTCTTCGCCGCCATCCAACCCGGGCATTCAGCCGGCGCTGGGGCCGGGACGGGAGAACACACCGGGGCCGTTGCCAGGGCGCAATGCTGCGCCAACGGGGTGATTTTCGCAATCACCCGGAATGGGCGAGAATCAACGTTCCTTTCGCTGCAGACTTCCCTTGCCGATGCCCAAGAAGATCCAAGCCCGCAAGTCCGCCATCCACGGCAACGGTGTGTTTTCCGTGGCCCCGATCAAGCAGGGCGAGCGCGTGATCCAGTACAAGGGCCTGCTGCGCAGCCACGGCGACGTTGATGCCGATGACAGCGGCGACGTTGAAAGTGGCCATACCTTCCTGTTCACCCTCAATGACGACTGGGTGATCGATGCCAACTACAAGGGCAACGACGCGCGCTGGATCAACCACAGCTGCGACCCGAACTGCGAGGCAGTGATCGAGGAAGACGAGGACGGCGACAGCCGTGGCGACAAGGTGTTCATCGAGGCGCTGCGCGATATCAAGGCCGGTGAGGAACTGACCTACAACTACGGCATCACCCTGGCCGAGCGTCATACCGCCAAGCTGAAGAAGATCTGGGAGTGCCGCTGCGGCTCGCCCAAGTGCACCGGCACCATGCTGCAGCCCAAGCGCTGACCGGTACCGGGGACTGCCGGCCACTGGCCGGCACTACCCGGGGGCTCTCCACCTGCCGTGCACGGCAGGGTCACCGCCGTGCAAGGGCCGTTCTTCCATTCTGTCGGCTCCCCCAACCGGAGTGCACCCATGGCAGAGCGATTGAAGGGCAAGCAGATTGCCATCCTGGCCACCCACGGCTTCGAACAGTCCGAATTGACCGAACCCAAGCGGCTGCTGGAAGCCGAGGGCGCGCGCGTCAGCGTGGTGTCGCCCGCAAAGGAGGCGACGATCAAGGGCTGGAAGGAGAAGAACTGGGGCGACGCCGTCGCGGTGGACATTCCGCTGGATGAAGCGGATCCGGCACGCTTCGATGCCTTGGTCCTGCCCGGAGGCGTCATCAATCCGGACACGCTGCGTACCGACGAGGTTGTACTCGGCTTCATCCGGGCAGTGGATGAAGCCGGCAAGCCTGTGGCGGCCATCTGCCACGGCCCGTGGTTGCTGATCAACAGCGGCCTTGCTGAGGGGCGCGACGTGACGTCCTGGCCGTCCCTGCAGCAGGATCTGGTCAACGCAGGTGCGAAATGGCGCGATACCGCGGTTGTGATCGATGGAAACCTGATCACCAGCCGCAAGCCGGACGACATTCCCGCCTTCAGTGAGGCGGTGGCCAAGGCACTTGCCGCCTGATGCGCTACGGGTAGTGCCGGCCAGCGGCCGGCACTACCTCATTTACCCAGCACGCCTGCCGGCACCAGGTTGCCCAGGTTCTGGTTGAAGGTGACCACCAGCTTGCCGTTCTTCACCTGTGCCGACTGCACCTGCAGTGCGCCGAGCAGGCCGGCCACGGCCGGGTCCAGCTTGTAGATCGGTTCGCGCTGGGCGTAGTCGCTCAGCCAGGCATTGAGCAGGCCGCGGGTGCGCGAATCGAGGCGACCGCCCTGGTTGGCCGGGGTGAAGTCATCCACGCTCGGCTGCTGCAGGTGGAAGCCCTGGGTCTGCGCGTCGTAGCGCAGGCCGCTGCTGAGCTTCACCGTTCCCAGCTTGGACGGGTTGCCACCGGCGGTGGCCAGTGCGACGTCCATGCCCAGGTTCAAGCGTTCGCCGGCCGGAAGGCTCAGCTGCGGATGGCTCATGGTCAGGGCGATCAGGCCCCCCAGGGCGTCCTGGGTGCGCGGGAAGCTGCCATCGAGGTACTGCTGCACGTCGCTGGCACCGACCGACAGTTCGCGGCCGGAAATGGAAGGGGCGGCCTGGGCGCCGATCGCAGCAGCGATCAGCACGGTGGAGGCCGCGAGGCGGGTCATCAGGGAACGCAGGCGCATGGCGGTGACCGGTGAATGCGGAATGGATGGACCAAAGAGTAGCCTTGCCGGCTGAATCGCGCGTGCATGCCGCTGCAACGGTTCAGTCCAGCGATGGCCGCAGTTGCGCCGACTGGATCTGCCAGGCGCGGCCATCGCTGCTGGGCTGCACGCGGTACCAGCCGCCGAAGCGGAAAGTGCCCTCAGCGGTCACCGCGCGGATCTGCACCGGAACCTCCAGCAGCTGCGGTGGCTGGTGACCGTCGCGCGCGACCGGCAGTTCGCTGGTCAGGCGCAGGCTGCGCACGTCCGTGAGCTGGCGCAATGCGGCATCGTCGGCGCGTCGTGCATCGCTGGGCGGGAAGGTCCATGCGGCGTCGATGGCCTTGCGATCGCGATTGAGCAGGGCCATGACATAGGCATTGAGCATTCCCGCCGGCAGCTCGGCCTCGGCCGCGACGGCGGCAAACAGGGGATCGACATCGATGGCCTGCACGGCCGCTGCATCGCCTTCTGCGGCGGCCTGTGGCTTCGCGCGGGCAGCCGCCTCGGTCGTGGCCGGCGGAGCGGCATCCGCAGGATGAGGTTGCGATGGCGGCCGGGAACAGGCCAGCAGCACCAGCGGTGCGATCAGTATCAGGAACCTGCGCATGTCTGCCTCCTCCCCGAGGCGAACGGAAGGAGGCAGTGTATCGGCTGTGCCGCGATCAGCGGGAGGAGGGCAGCTGTTCCAGTGCATCCAGCGCCGGCAGCACCTGCGCGGCGATGGCGGCCAGGGCATGGCCTTCGGTTTCGGCGTGGCGCTGCACGATGTCGCGCAGCAGCTGGGTGGCGATCACCAGGGTCGCGCGCTCGTCGCCGCTGATGCCTGCGGTGCGCGGCGCCGCTTCCAGCAGGCGCATCAGGTCGCGGCTGGCGCGATGTTCCAGTTCGATGGTGCAGCGCCCGGTGCACTGCAACCCGTCCTTTTCGATGGGGGTCACCGAGATCCGGTAGCGGGTGGAGGGGCTGGCCATGAGGGGACGCTCGCCGTAGCTGTGGAGGATGTGCCCACCTTAGGCAAGGCCGTGCCCGGCGGCGATGGCCGGGGCTGCACGCAGTGTTCCACCCGGTACGTTCCGGGGCCGCAACGCACCACGCCCAGCCAATGGCGACGGGCCTGTACGCGCATTCCCGGGGATGCGGCAACGCTGTGTTGCGGGCTGTGGTTGGTACAAAAAAAACGGGACGGCCAGAGCCGTCCCGTCGGAATCCGCGTTGGGGCGCGCGCTTACAGCGCGGCGTCCTTCAGCTTCTTCAGCGGACGCACCTTCAGCTTGGTGGTGGCCGGCTTGGCAGCGAACCACTGCTCTTCCTTGGTGAACGGGTTGATGCCCTTGCGCTTCGGCTTGGCCGGCACATTGACGGTGGTGATCTTCAGCAGGCCCGGCAGGGTGAACGAGCCAGCGCCCTTCTTGTGCACCGAGGAGGCGACGGCGCTTTCCAGCGAGGCCAGCACAGCGCGGACGTCCTTGGCGATGACGCCGGAGGCTTCAGCGATGTGTGCAACCAGGCCGGACTTGGTCAGCACTTCCTTGATCGGCTTCGGAGCGGCCGGCTTGGCGGCTGCCTTCGTCGCGACTTTCTTCACTGCCTTCTTCGGGGCAGCCTTCTTAGCGGTCTTTGCCATGGTTTCCTGTTCCGTGAACGGTTGGTTGTTTGGTCGGCGCCGAACCCCGTCGGCAAGCGCAATGTAGGGCAACTCTCGGGCGCCGCCAATAGCCCGAAGCGCGGAAAGTGCATGTTTTTTCATATCCAGGCCGATTCAGTACATGGCCGGCAGTGGGGGATGGGGGTGTGGCAGCGCACGCCATGGCCGGCGCCCGCCCATCGTCGGAATGCGCGAAACCACTGAAAACAAGAGGGAAATGCGTTTCCGGTTGGCGAGGAAGTGTCCACGCGCCGGGTTCGGAAGACGACCTCCAGCGTGCGGCGGAGCGACGCAGGGCTAACGCCTCCCGTGCGAGGGTGACCGTTCATCACCGTCACGCAGGAGCAGCACATGGGAATCTCGCGACACGCCACCGCGCACTGGGAAGGCGATCTGAAGTCGGGCAAGGGGCAGTTGAGCACGCCGCAGAGTGGCCTGCTGGACAAGACCCGCTACGGCTTCAACAGCCGTTTCGGCGACGAAAAGGGCACCAATCCGGAAGAGCTGATCGCTGCCGCGCACGCCGGTTGTTTCACCATGGCGCTGTCGGCCAAGCTCGGCGAAGCCGGCTTTACCCCGACCTCGCTGGATACCGAGGCCAAGGTCGATCTGTCGCTGGAAGGCGGCCCGCAGCTGTCGCAGATCCGGCTGAAGGTGAAGGCGGTGGTGCCGGGTATCGACGCGACGCAGTTCCGTGCGATTGCCGATGACGCCAAGCAGAACTGCCCGGTGTCCAAGGCACTGAGCGCCGTGCCGATCAGCCTGGAAGCCGAGCTGGGCTGAGCCGGCGCATCTGTAGAGCCGAGCCCATGCTCGGCTTCTGCAGCTCCCGTGATCTGGCCGAAGAGCAGCCGAGCATGGGCTCGGCTCTACAGTGTCCCTTTACCAATCGATGGTGCCGGTGATGACGGTCTGCACCTGGCCGCCCGACCAGACCTCGCCGTCCTCGTCGACCAGCAGCGTCAGGCGCGCATCGTGGCCGACTTCGCGGCCCTGGCTGACTTCGAACGGTGCACGGCCACGCGGCAGGGCGCCGCGCAGGTCCAGCCACGCGGCCAGCACCGCATTGGCCGCACCCGAGGCGGCGTCCTCGAAGCGGCGTCCATTGCCGACGAAGGCACGTACGGCCAGGTCGAAACCCTCGCTGCCATCGCTGAAGGCATAGGCGAACACGCCCATGCTGTCGGTGGATTCAGCCAGTGCGGCTACCGCATCCCAGTCCGGCTGCAGCGCGCGCAATGCGGCCTCGTCGGCCACCTGCACGACCCACCAGCTACGCCCGCCCTGCATGCGTGCCGGCGGCAGCGAGCCCAATGGCCAGTCCTTCAGTGCGGCCTGCAGGCGCGGATCGGTGGCCTCGGCAGTTTCGGCCAGCTGCGCGCGCGGGGTACGGATGGCGATGCGCTGCTGCGTACCCTCACCGCTGACGCGCAGCGGCAGGGCGCCGGCAATGCCGTCCTGCACCAGCACGCCATCGATCGGTGTGGCCAGGCCCGCCTGCAGCACTGCATGCGCGGTCCCGACGCTGGGGTGGCCGGCGAACGGAACCTCCTTCTGCGGGCTGAACATGCGCAATCGATAGCTGGCGCCCGGCACCTGCGGCGGGAACACGAAGGTGGTTTCGGGCAGGCGCGTCCAGCGTGCGATGGCCTGCATGCTGGCATCGTCCAGGCCCTCGGCATCGAGTACCACGGCCAGCGGATTGCCAGCGCCGGCGCGCGGGGAGAACACATCCAGCTGCAGGAAACGGCGGGTGGTCATAGGGGGCAAACTCCGTAAAACGAGAGGGGATACGGTTGCGCCGGGCCATGCCCGGCGACCGTGCGCGGCGCTACCAATGGATGCTGCCGTCGATCACGCACTGCACCTGGCCGCCGATCCACACCGTGCCCTGCGCGTCGACCTGCACCTGCACGCGGCCATCGCGGCCCACTTCTCGGCCCTGGCTGGCCACGTAGCGGCCCTCGCGGCCGGGCAGGGCATCGCGCTGCCGCAGCCAGGCGCCGATCAGCGCATTGGCGCTGCCGGTCACCGGGTCCTCGGGCACGCTGGGCGCATCAGCAGGGCAGAACGCGCGCACCACGCGGCTGTGGTCGCTGCCGATCTCGTCGGCGAACACCGCCACGCCAGTGGCATCGGTGGTGAGACTCCAGGCGGCCAGCGCGGCCATGTCCGGCACCAGTCCGCGCACGGCGGCGGCGTCGCGCAGCGGCAGCAGCCACCAGCGTGCACCGTTGTCCCACAGTTCGGGCACGTGCCCGTTGGCCGCCAGCGCCAGCAGCGTCTCCGGCGCGGCGTCCACCCTCGTGTCCAGTTGCCGTGCCGGTGGGCTGGCCAGCTGGATCTGCAGTGCCTCGGCCGGACCGCTCACCCGTACCGGCAGCAACCCCGCCGCGCATTGCTGCAGCAGGGCGCCGTCGCGCGGTTGCGCCAAGCCACAGCTCACCGCGGCCCAGGCGGCGCCGACGCTGGGGTGGCCGGCGAAGGCCAGCTCGCGGGTCGGGGTGAAGATGCGGATGTGGTAGCCGGCACCCGGCGCGCTGGGGCGCAGGAAGAACACCGTCTCGGACAGATTCAGCCAGGCGGCCAGGGCCTGCATCTGGCGGCTGGAGAGCCCGTCGGCGTCCAGGATGGCGCCCAGTGGGTTGCCGGTGCCGGGGCGGGGGGCGAAGACATCGAGCTGCAGGTAACGGAGGACGGCCATCTACGGGGATATTGCGCTTAGAATCAAAGGTTCCGCCCCCGAGGGCGGCTTCCCCACATTCTACATAGCCAATCCATGTCAGCTTCCCCCCTTGTCGATCGTTGGATCGTACTGAAGTTCGGCGGCACCTCGGTGTCGCGTCGTCATCGCTGGGACACGATCGGGAAGCTGGCGAAAAAACGTGCGGAAGAGACCGGCTCGCGCGTGCTGGTCGTGGTGTCGGCGCTGTCCGGGGTCACCAACGAACTGACCGCGATCGCCGATGGCGCGCCGGACAGCCGTGATCGCGTGGCCGCGCTGGTCGAGCGCCACGAGGGCTTCCTGGTTGAACTGGGCCTGGGCCGCGAAGTACTGGCCGAGCGCCTGGCGGCGCTGCAGGGCCTGCTCGACGACGCGCGTGCGGCCACCCGTCCACTGGACTGGCAGGCCGACGTGCTGGGCCAGGGCGAGCTGTTGTCCTCCACCTTGGGCGCGGCCTACCTGCACGCCTCGGGCCTGGACATGGGCTGGATGGATGCCCGCCAGTGGCTGGATGCGATGCCGCCGCAGCCGAACCAGAGCGACTGGTCGCAGCGCCTGTCGGTGAACTGCCAATGGCGTGCCGATGCGGACTGGATGCAGCGCTTCCGCGCGCAGCCGACCCGCCTGCTGATCACCCAGGGCTTCATCTCGCGGCATGCCGATGGCGGCACCGCCATCCTCGGCCGTGGTGGCTCGGATACCTCGGCGGCGTACTTCGGTGCGCTGCTCGGCGCCAGCCGCGTGGAGATCTGGACCGACGTGCCGGGCATGTTCAGCGCCAATCCGAAGGACGTGCCGGACGCGCGCCTGCTGACCCGCCTGGACTATTACGAAGCACAGGAAATCGCCACCACTGGCGCCAAGGTGCTGCACCCGCGCTCGATCAAGCCGTGCCGCGATGCCGGCGTGCCGATGGCCATCCTCGACACCGAGCGCCCGGAACTGCCGGGCACCAGCATCGACGGCAGCGCCGCGCCGGTGCCGGGGGTAAAGGCGATCAGCCGCCGCAACGGCATCGTGCTGGTGTCGATGGAAGGCATCGGCATGTGGCAGCAGGTCGGCTTCCTGGCCGATGTGTTCAACCTGTTCAAGAAGCACGGGCTGTCGGTGGACCTGATCGGTTCGGCCGAAACCAACGTCACCGTGTCGCTGGACCCGTCCGAGAACCTGGTCAACACCGATGTGCTGGCCGCGCTGTCGGCCGACCTTTCGCAGATCTGCAAGGTGAAGGTGATCGTGCCGTGCGCCGCCATCACCCTGGTCGGCCGTGGCATGCGCTCGCTGCTGCACAAGCTGTCGGACGTGTGGGCCACCTTCGGCCGCGAGCGCGTGCACATGATCTCGCAGTCGTCCAACGACCTGAACCTGACCTTCGTCATCGACGAGGCCGATGCCGATGGCCTGCTGCCGATCCTGCACGCCGAGCTGATCGACAGTGGTGCGATGCCGGTGGAAGAGACCGAGGTGTTCGGCCCCCGCTGGCGCGAGATCGCCGGCACGGTGCGCCCGCGGGGTACGCCGTGGTGGCGTGGCCAGCGCGCGCACCTGCTGCAGCTGGCCGACGCCGGTACGCCGCGCTACGTCTACCACCTGCCAACGGTGCGCGCCCGTGCCCGCGCGCTGGCCGCGATCAAGCCGATCGACCAGCGCTACTACGCGATCAAGGCCAACAGCCACCCGGCCATCCTGCAGCTGCTGGAAGCCGAGGGCTTTGGCCTGGAGTGCGTGTCGCACGGCGAGCTGAAGCACGTGTTCCAGCACCTGCCGGAACTGTCGCCCAAGCGCGTGTTGTTCACTCCCAGCTTCTGCCCGCGCAGCGAGTATGAAGCCGCATTCGCGCTCGGCGTGACCGTCACCGTGGACAACGTGGAAGCGCTGCAGCGCTGGCCGGACCTGTTCCGTAACCGCGAGCTGTGGCTGCGCGTCGACCTGGGCCGTGGCGAAGGCCACCATGCCAAGGTGCGTACCGGCGGCAAGGATTCCAAGTTCGGCTTGCCGATCGCCCGCGTCGACGAATTCGTGCGCGCGGCCACCGACCTGGGCAGCCGCGTGGTCGGCCTGCACGCGCACCTTGGCAGCGGCGTGGAGACTGCCCAGCACTGGCGCCTGATGTGCGATGAGCTGGCCGGTTTTGCCCGTCGCATCGGCAGCGTGCAGACCATCGACATCGGCGGCGGCCTGCCGATTCCGTATTCCGCCGAGGACGAGCCATTCGACCTGGATGCGTGGGCCGAGGGCCTGGCCGAGGTCAAGGCGCTGCATCCGGCATTCCGCCTGGCGATCGAGCCGGGCCGCTACCTGGTGGCCGAATCGGGCGTGCTGCTGACCCACGCCACCCAGGTGGTGGAGAAGGACGGCGTGCGCCGTGTCGGCCTGGATGCCGGCATGAACGCGCTGATGCGCCCGGCGCTGTACGACGCCTGGCACGACATCGAGAACCTCAGCCGGCAGGGGGGGTATGCCGAAGCGGCGTTCGATGTGGTCGGGCCGATCTGTGAATCCAGCGATGTGTTCGGCAAGCGCCGCAAGCTGCCGGTGTCCACTGCGCCGGACGACGTGATGCTGATCGCCGATGCCGGTGCCTACGGCTATGTGATGGCCAACACCTACAACCAGCGGATGCTGCCGCGCGAAGACGTGATCGAATGACCACCGCGCGCGCCCTGCACCCGCCCACCGACACGCCCCGCGCCTTCGCGCGGGCCCGTGCCTGACCGGATACACCATGACTGCTTTCGACAAACACCAGGTTTCCCGCTTCCGCTTCGTCCGCTGCGACTTCGCAGCGGATACCGGCGTGGCCCGGCTGGTCTACGCCTTCGACGACGGCCCGGAGATGGTGGAAACCATCACCGTGCCCGGCGCCCCGTTCGTGCTGGACGAGGCGCGCACCGCCGCCGTGCAGCGTGCGCTGCAGCTGCTGCACCTGATCGCCGGCGTCAGCTACTACAAGGCCGGCGTACCGGATACGGTCAGCATCGACAGTTACAGCATCGATGCCGATACCGCCGCACTGGTGGAGACCATTTACCTCAATGGCCTGGGCGAATTCGCCTACCGCAACGGCCTGAACCTGCGCGGCCGCTTCCGGTTGCCGGTGCAGGGCGAGGCCGTGCAGGCGCCGGCGCTGGGCCTGCGGCCGCACGCGCTGGTGGCCATCGGCGGCGGCAAGGATTCGCTGGTCAGCATCGAAGCGCTGCGCCGTGCCGGCGTGGACGAGACGGTGACCTGGATCGGTGGCTCGCAGCTGATCCGTGCGTGCGCCGAGCGCACCGGCCTGCCGACATTGAACCTGGGCCGCACGCTGGCACCGGAACTGTTCGAGCTCAACCGCCAGGGCGCCTGGAACGGCCATATCCCGGTGACGGTGGTGAACTCGGCAATCATGGTGCTGGCCGCCCTGCTGCACGGCGTGGACCAGGTCGTGTTCTCCAACGAGCGTTCGGCCAGCTACGGCAGCCAGATTCCGGGCACCGGCGAAGTGAACCACCAGTGGTCCAAGGGCTGGGCCTGCGAGCAGGCGTTCGGCAGCCATGTGCGGAAGTACGTGGCGGCGGATCTGCAGTACTACTCGCTGCTGCGACCGATGTCCGAGCTGGCGGTGGCCCGCCAGTTCGCCAAGACTGATTTCTACGACGCGCACTTCTCCAGCTGCAACCGCAATTTCCACATCCTCGGCGAGCGCCCGGTGAACCGCTGGTGTGGCGTCTGCCCGAAGTGCCATTTCGTGTTCCTGGCGCTGGCCCCGTTCATGCCCAAGACGCGCCTGGTGCGCATCTTCGGCCGCAACCTGCTGGACGATGCCGAGCAGGCCGGTGGCTTCGATGCGCTGCTGGAATTCCAGGACCACAAGCCGTTCGAGTGCGTGGGTGAAGGCCGCGAATCGCGTGCGGCGATGGCGACGCTGGCGCAGCGCCCGGAGTGGAAGGAAGACGTGCTGGTGAAGCGCTTCTGCAACGAGATCCAGCCGCAGCTGGATGCCGCCGAACTGGAACTGACGCCGCTGCTGCAGCTGCAGGGCGAGCACCGCGTTCCGGCTGCGCTGTGGGAACGGGTCCGTGAAGATTTCGAAGCTTGAGGGAAAGCACGTTGCGCTGTGGGGCTGGGGCCGTGAGGGCCGCGCCGCGTTTGCGGTGCTGCGTGAGCGCCTGCCCACGCTGCCGCTGAGCCTGTTCTGCCCGGCGGCCGAAGTCGAGACCGCGCGTGCGGAAACGCAGGGCGCCCTGGACGTGCGTGGCGAGCCTTCCGTTGAAGCGCTGGCGGCGTTCGACGTGGTGATCAAATCGCCCGGCATCAGTCCCTATCAGCCGATCGCGCTGGCGGCGGCAGCGCAGGGCACCACCTTCATCGGCGGCACCGCGCTGTGGTTTGCCGAACACGCGGCCGACGACGGCATCGTGCACGACACCGTGTGCGTGACCGGTACCAAGGGCAAGAGCACCACCACCGCCTTGGTCGCGCACCTGCTGCGTGCCGCCGGCCATCGCACCGGCCTGGTCGGCAACATCGGCCTGCCGCTGCTGGAAGTGCTGGATCCGCAGCCGGCACCCGAGTATTGGGCGGTGGAACTGTCCAGTTACCAGACCGGTGAAGTGGCGCGCAGTGGCGCTCATCCGCAGGTGGCGGTGGTACTGAACCTGTTCCCCGAACACCTGGACTGGCACGGCAGCGAACAACGTTACATCGAAGACAAGCTGCGGCTGGTGACTGAAGCTGCGCCGCGCATCGCCGTGCTCAATGCCGCCGATCCGCATCTGGCCGCGCTGTCGTTGCCCGACAGTGAGGTGGTCTGGTTCAACCAGCCGCAGGGGTGGCACATGCGCGCTGACATCGTGCATCGCGGCGAACAGGCGGTGTTCGATACCCGCAACACGCCGCTGCCGGGCCGCCACAACCGCGGCAACCTGTGCGCGGTGCTGGCTGCACTGGAAGCGCTGGGCCTGGACGCGGTGGCGCTGGCACCGGCGGTGCAGGATTTCCGCCCGCTGCCGAACCGCCTGCAGCGGATTGGCGTGGCCGATGGCCTGACCTACGTCAACGATTCGATCAGCACCACGCCGCATGCCAGCCTGGCCGCGCTGGAATGCTTCGCCGGGCAGCGCATCGCGCTGCTGGTGGGCGGGCATGACCGCGGCCTGGACTGGACCGATTTCATGCAGCACATGGCGCACGACGTGCCGCCGGTGGAGATTGTGACCATGGGCAGCAACGGCCCGCGCATCCACGCGATGCTGCAGCCGCTGGCCGATGCCGGTCGCTTCGGCCTGCACGCCGCCGGCGACCTGCCCGAGGCGATGGCGCTTGCACGCGCGGCGCTGGGTGCGCAGGGCGGGGTGGTGCTGCTGTCGCCGGGCGCGCCCAGTTTTGGTGCCTACCGCGATTACGTGGCGCGTGGTCGCCATTTCGCCGAACTGGCCGGATTCGACCCGGACAGCATCAGCGCGATTCCGGGGTTGGGCATCGCCTGAGGGTAGTTCCGGCCGCTGGCCGGCAACCCAGCGGGGAATTCATCCACCCATGGCGTGGATCTACTGGTCTTCGTCGATGAACGCGTAATCGCCATCGATCAGCTGCTGCAGGTACGCATCGAAGCTCGGTGCGATCACCGCGTAGCTGTCCGGATCGTGCAGGTAGCGCACCACCTGGCCGACGGTGCCGCCCGGTGCCGGATCGAAATCCAGATACAGCATCGAGGTGCCACCGTTGTTCATGCAGTGCGAGAAACACAGCCGGCGGCTCATCGGCAGATCCGCATCGATGCCCTCGCCGAGAATCTCCGGTTCGTCATCCAGCCACTCTTCGTAGATGGAACGGATGCTGTCGTCCCACCGCTGCTGGTCCTCGAAGATCTGCGCGACCGATCGCAGGTAGTACGGATAGCCGCCGTCCTCGACATCCGAGCCGAGCATCAGCACGCAGACCTTGCCCGCGGGGTACTCCCGGTAGTGGGTGCCATCCACGCGCGACAGCAGCTCCACCAGGCTGCCCGGCACCTGCGGCCACTGCACACGCAGGCGCTGCAGGTCTTCGGCGCTGGCGCCCTGGACATGTGCCCACTGCGGGGCATCCTCGGCAGGCAAACGCGGGATCAGGCCAGACAGAAAGCGATCAACAAGATTCATGCGAAAAAAGGCGACGGAGGGGATTAAGTCGTATCCAACCACACCTGCGTCACGCCGCCAATGCAGAATGCGACGCGGGAGGGGCGATTACGGCTTAATCCCCTCCGTCCCCTTTTTCTTGCGGAGCAGGCGCATGAATCGTTGGCGATGCGGTGTGGCGATGATCCTGGGGCTGGCGGCGATGCCGGCGTGGGCGGCGATGAAGACGCAGCCGGTGGAATGGAAACACCAGGGCACGACCTTCAGTGGCGTGCTGGTCTATGACGACGGCGAGCATGACAAGCGCCCTGGCCTGGTGATGGTGCCGAACTGGAAGGGCGTGAACGAATCGGCCATCGAGAAGGCCAAGCAGCTGGCCGGTGACGACTACGTGGTGCTGGTGGCCGATGTCTACGGCAAGGGTGTGCGGCCGAAGACCGATGCCGAGGCCGGGCCGGTGGCGACCAAGCTGCGCAACGACCGGCCGTTGCTGCGTGCCCGCGCGCTGGAGGCGGTGAACGTGCTCAAGGCGCAGGCCGGCAACGTGCCGCTGGATGCCAGCCGGATCGGCGCGGTGGGCTTCTGTTTTGGCGGCACCACGGTGCTGGAGCTGGCCCGGGCCGGTGCGCCGCTGGCCGGTGTGGTGAGCCTCCACGGTGGATTGGGCTCGCCGTTGCCGGCGCAGGCCGGTGGCAGCCATCCGTCGGTGCTGGTGCTCAATGGCGCCGACGACAAGAGCGTGACCGCCGAGGACATCGCCGGTTTCCAGAAGGAAATGAACGCGGCCAAGGTCGATTGGGAGTTCACCAACTACAGTGGTGCGGTGCACTGCTTTGCCGAGCGCGATGCCAACAGTCCGCCGGGCTGCCAGTACAACGAACGGGCGGCCAAACGCGCATGGAAGGCGCTGGATGAGTTCTTCGAGGAGCGGTTCCGGTAAACAAAGGCGTGCCGACCAAGGTTGGCACCCACCGATGTTCCAGTGCCGACCAAGGTTGGCACCCACCGATGTTCCAGTGCCGACCAATGGTCGGCATCCACCCACAGCCACGGTAGGTGCCGACCGTTGGTCGGCACACCTCAACCGATCAATGCGAGCGCTGCACCGCGTAGCGGGCCAGGCCGCGCAGGGCGGCGACCGCGTCGTTGTCGCCCAGGCCATCGAGCGCGCGCTCGGCGGCTTCGGCGTATTCCTCCGCACGCGCGCGGCTGTACTCCAGGCCGCCGGTGGCGCGGATCGCGGCCAGCACTTCCGGCATCGCCGAGGCATCGCCGTCCTGCACGATGGTGCGCAGGCGCTCACGGGTGGCGTCGTCGGAATGGGCCATCGCGTGGATCAGCGGCAGCGTCGCCTTGCCTTCGGCCAGATCATCGCCCAGGTTCTTGCCCAGCTCGTCGGCGTTGGCCGAGTAGTCCAGCACGTCGTCGGCGATCTGGAACGCGTAGCCCAGGTGCATGCCGTAGTCGAACAGGGCCTGTTGCTTGGCTTCGTCCACGCCACTGGCCAGCGCGCCCAGGCGGGTGCCGGCGGCGAACAGCACCGCGGTCTTGCGCTCGATCACGCGGAGGTACGCGGCTTCGTCGGTATCGGGGTTGTGCACGTGCAGCAGCTGCAACACCTCACCCTCAGCGATGCGGTTGGTGGCATCGGCCAGGATCTGCATCACCGACATGCGCTCCAGTTCGACCATCAGCTGGAAGCTGCGCGAGTACAGGAAGTCGCCGACCAGCACGCTCGGTGCATTGCCCCAGAGCGCGTTGGCGGTGCTGCGGCCACGGCGCAGGCTGGATTCGTCCACCACGTCGTCGTGCAGCAGGGTGGAGGTGTGGATGAACTCGATGATTGCCGCCAGCTGGTGGTGATCCGGGCCGGCCTGGCCGACCGCATGGCCGGCCAGCATGACCAGCATCGGGCGCAGGCGCTTGCCGCCGGCGGAAATGATGTGATCGGCGATCTGGTTGATCAGCACGACGTCCGAGGACAGCCGGCGCCGGATCAGGGCGTCGACGGCGGCCATGTCGGCCGCAGCAAGCGACTGGATCTGGGGCAGGCCCAGGGCGGGACGGGTGTCTTCGGTGATGGTCATGCGATCAGGCTTTCAGGCTCGCCGTTGATTATAGGCGTTGCCCGTGAACTCCGGGCGCAAACCGGACTGGCACGCCGCTGCGGCGCGGTCACGCCAGCGGCCAGCGTGAATACGTATGCAGGCTGCGCCATGCCCCGGAGGCCACCGCTAAGCTTGCCGGAACAGGATTTCGGCCCGCTTCCGGTGGGCCCTGCATGCCCGGAGGGGGGCTGTCGATGTCGCACTATCCATGGTGGCGCGGAGCCGTCATCTACCAGATCTACCCGCGCAGCTACCTCGATGCCAACGGCGACGGGGTGGGTGACCTGCCGGGCATCATCGAGCGGCTGGACCACATCGCCGCGCTGGGCGTGGACGCGATCTGGATTTCGCCGTTCTTCAAGTCCCCCATGGCCGACTTCGGCTACGACATCGCCGACTACCGCGACGTCGACCCGCTGTTCGGCAGCCTGGACGACTTCGACCGGCTGCTGGCCAAGGCCCACGGCCTGGGCCTGAAGGTGATGATCGACCAGGTGCTGAGCCATACCTCGATCGAGCACGCCTGGTTCCGCGAGAGCCGCCAGGACCGCAGCAATCCGAAGGCGGACTGGTACGTGTGGGCCGACCCGCGCGAGGACGGCACCCCGCCCAACAACTGGCTGTCGCTGTTCGGCGGCGGCGCCTGGCAGTGGGAGCCGCGCCGTGAGCAGTACTACCTGCACAACTTCCTGGTCGACCAGCCGGACCTGAACTTCCACCACCCGGACGTGCAGCAGGCCACCCTGGACAACGTGCGCTTCTGGCTGGACCGCGGCGTGGACGGCTTCCGCCTGGACGCCATCAATTTCTGCTTCCACGACGCGCAGCTGCGCGACAACCCGCCAAAGCCCGCCGACAAGCGCGTGGGCCGCGGCTTCAGCCCGGACAACCCGTACGCGTACCAGTACCACTACTACAACAACACCCAGCCGGAGAACCTGCCCTTCCTGGAGCGCCTGCGCGCGCTGCTGGACGAGTACCCGGGCGCGGTGAGCCTGGGCGAGATCTCCTCGGAGGACTCGCTGGCCACCACCGCCGAGTACACCCGGGACGGCCGCCTGCACATGGGCTACAGCTTCGAGCTGCTGGTGGACGACTACAGCGCGGCCTACATCCGCGACACGGTCTCCCGCCTGGAAGCAGCGATGACCGAAGGCTGGCCATGCTGGGCGGTTTCGAATCACGACGTGGAGCGGGCGGTCAGCCGTTGGGGCGGGCACCCGGCCGACCCGCGGCTGGCGCGGATGCTGGTGGCGCTGCTGTGCTCGCTGCGCGGCTCGGTGTGCCTGTACCAGGGCGAGGAGCTGGGCCTGGCCGAGGCCGAGGTGCCGTTCGAGGCCCTGCAGGACCCCTACGGCATCACCTTCTGGCCGAACTTCAAGGGCCGTGATGGCTGCCGCACGCCGATGCCGTGGACCGATGCGCCGCTGGCCGGTTTCACTTCCGGCCAGCCGTGGCTGCCGATCCCGGCCGAGCACCGCGCCGCGGCCGTGGCGGTGCAGGAGCGCGACCCGGACTCGGTCCTGGCCGCGTTCCGGGGGTTCCTGGCCTGGCGGCATAGCCAGCCGGCGCTCCTGCATGGCAGCATCCGGTTCATCGAAAGCGCCGAGCCAGTGCTGCTGTTCGAGCGTATGCTTGCAGATGAAACCCTCCTGCTGGCCTTCAACCTGTCGGCCGAGGCGGTGAGCCATCCGCTGCCGCCGGGCAACTGGCAGCAGGTGACGGTACCGGGCCCGGATGCGGGCACGGTGCAGGGCAATGAACTCCAGCTGCCGCCGCGCGCGGTGTATTGCGCCCGACGCAGCTGACCGTTTTCTCCGGTGGCGGTACTTGCGGGGACGGGGCCGAAGCGCCCCGTCCCTTTTTTGTGGGTGGGCCTGGCCGACCAACGGCCGGCATCCGCGCAGAAGAAAACCCGCTGCCTGCGCAGCGGGTTTCCGGTCCTGCTCCCCATGTGTTGCCGGCCAGCGGCCGGCACTACCCGGTCGTGATCAGAACTTGTAGTTCACGCCCAGCATGTAGGTGCGGCCCCACTCGATGTACTCCAGCGGGCGGTCCTTGCTGCCGGCATAGGTGCGGTACGGTTCGTTGGTCAGGTTGCTGCCCTGCAGCAGCAGGGTCAGCCCGCGCAGGCTGCTGCTGTCGCTGAAGGTGTAGCTGACCTGTGCATCGGTCACGTTCTCGCCTACCACGTAACGCAGCGTGCGGTTGCCGTTGAAGTTGCCGATCTCACCAATGAAGTCCGAGCGGCGGCGCTGGCTCACGCGTGCTTCAAAGCCACTGCGCTCGTAGTAGGCGGTGAAGTTGTAGACACGCTTGGACAAGCCGGGAAGGCTGATCGGGTCACTGCCCACGCTGGAGGCGCTTTCCGGATCCAGGATGGTGATGTCGCTCTTGTTGAAGGTCGCGCTGGCCTGCACGCCGAAGCCACGCAGGCTGTCGGTCAGCATCTCCAGCGGGAACGACCCGGTCAGTTCCAGCCCCTTCAACGTGCCGCCCTTGCCGTTCTGCGGCGTGGAGAAGGTGCCGGTGGTCAGCACCGGTGCGGTCATGCCCGGTGGCGGCACGTAGTTGCCCAGCAGGCCGCTGAAGTCGTAGTTGTCCACCGACTGCGTGTAGACGTAGCTTTTCAGGTCCTTGTAGAAGATCGCCGCTGCGACGTAGGCCTTCTCGCCGAAGTACTTCTCATAGGACAGATCCAGCGCGGTCGCGCGCCACGGATCCAGCAGCGGATTGCCGCCGCTGCCACCGGGGCGACCGTTGTTGGTATCCACACCGAATTCCAGGCCGGCACGCATCTGGTCCACGCGCGGGCGCGCGACCTGCTTGGCGGCGGCGAAGCGCAGCGTCTGCTGGTGCGGGAACATGAACACCAGGTTCAAGCTCGGCAGCCAATCCTTGTAGGTCTTGCCGGCAGAGAAGGGCTGGATGTTGCTGCCCACCGGCTGCGAGCTGTCCCAGTAGCGCGAATCCGAGCTCTGGTCGGTGTGCTGCATCTGCACGCCGATATTGCCGCGCACGCCGACCACGCCGATGTCGGTGTTGATGTTCAGGCGTGCCCACGCGGTGGTGATCTTCTCCTCGACCGTCCACGACTTGGGAATCAGGTAGTCCAGGTTGTCGACCGGGTTGAAGGTCATGTAGCGGCCCACTGCTGCCGGCACGTTCCACGACGGGATGTAGCCGATGCCGGCGAAGCCGAGGTTGACCGGGCGGTACTGCAGGTCCGGGGCGATGGTGGATTCGCCTTGGGCGCCGAGCAGGATGTTGCCTTCGGCCTGGGCCTTCTGCTTGCGACGGTCGGCATAGTTCACGCCCACGTCCACATCCGAGAACCAGCTGGACATGGCTTCGGGAACCGGCAGCGTCGCCGCCAGCTTTGCGCCCTTCAAACGGTCTTCGACCTCCGGCACCTTGCCGTAGCCGGAACCATAGATCGTATTGGTCAGGAACAGGCTGTCCGGATTGGAATAGTCACGCCCCGGCGTGATCTGCGAGAAGCTGTTGTTGTTCACCACCAGGCCGATCGTGTCGAACTGCGGGCGCGGCACCAGCTGCAGGTTGTTTTCCAGGTTGATCTCGCGGCGGGTCGCCTTCGAGTAGTTCAGGTCGGCGACCAGCTTCACGCCGCCGACGTTGAACTCGTTGTTCCAGCCGAACGCGTCGATCTTGTCCTTGCGCTTGTTGTACATGCCGCGGACCAGCGGGTACGCATTGCTGATCGTGCCACCGGTGAAGCTGCCATCGGCATTGCGGCCGACATTGCTGAACACCGGCAGGATCGCGTTGGGATTGTTGCTGTCCTCGCCATTGCCACTGAGGCTCAGCTCGAACTGGTTGGCGGTGTCGATCTGCTCGGCTTCGGTGTGGAATGCGTCGAAGGTGCTGGTCCAGCTGTTGCTCGGGCGGAACTGGATCGTCGCCATCACGCCGTCGCGCTTGTTGTTGCCGGTACGGCGCAGTGCCTTGATGCCATCGGTGAAGTAGGTGCCTGGCGCGATTCCGCGACGCTCGCCCTTGTCGGTGTGCTCGGTGGTCCAGGGCTCGTAGAGGCCGACCTGGTTCTCCTGGATCGGCATGTCGCTGTGCGCGTAACCGATGGCGATGCCCAGGGTGTTGTCGAAGAACTGGTCGATGTAGCTGGCACTGAAACGATTGCCGTACGGATCGATGTTGGCGGCGCGGCCCAGGGAGCTCTTCTGGTAGCGGCCGCTGACCGCGATCACGCGCTCGCCGAAGCTGAGCGGGCGTGCGGTCTGCATGTCGATGGTGCCCGACAGGCCCTGGCCGACCAGGGCCGCGTCCGGGGTCTTGTAGACGGTCACGCCGTTGACCAACTCGGACGGGTACTGGTCGAACTCGACACCGCGGTTGTCGCCGGTGCTGACCACTTCACGGCCATTGAGCAGGGTGGTGGCGAAGTCGGGTGACAGGCCGCGCACGCTGATCACCTGCGCACGGCCGGCAACGCGCTGGGCGGCCAGGCCGGGCAGGCGCGAAATGGACTCGGCGATGCTGACGTCGGGCAGCTTGCCGATGTCTTCGGCGGAAATCGCCTCGACCACCGAGGTGGCGTCCTGCTTGATTGCGATCGCGTTTTCGATGCCGCGGCGGATGCCGGTGACCTGCACCGTATCCAGGTTGGTGGCGGCGGTGGCGGCCGGCGTGGTGGTGCTCTGCGTGGACTGTGCCGACGCCAGCGTCGGCGCCAGGACAACGGCCAGCGCGATGCTCAGCGCGCTGCGCTTGTGGTTCAACATTTTCCCCTCCCAGGCAATGTTGCAGATCGATTCGTGAACGTCCCGGAGTGACCGTGGACGTGCGACGCGGTGGCCGCTGTCGTCGCCGCTATGGTAGGCAGCGCGTTCTTCGCGGGAATCACCCTGCATACGTATTCAATGCCGTTTGCAGGGGTGTAATCGCTTTCAGGTGCATCGTTCTGTAGAGCCGAGCCCATGCTCGGCTGCGTTCCGGTGCTGCGCACCGCCGCCCGAGCGTGGTCTCGGGCGCTACAGCGGCGCGCAGGCAGGAAGACGTTCAACGGATAGGCGTGAAGCGAATGGCCTGCCCACCGCCCGGTGCCAGTACCAGCGTCACTGCATCGGCACTGGTCACCTCGCGGGTTTCGCGTGCGAACGCGAACGGGTTGCTGCGGAAATCAGCGCCCTCGCCATCGCGGTAGATCTCGGCGCGATAGCGCACGCCGGGTTCCAGGAAGCCCAGCGACACCGGCAGCACGCGGCCGTGTTCATCGGTGATGCTGCCGAGGAACCAGTCGCGGCTGTTGCGGTCGCGGCGCACGATCGTCACGTAGTCGCCCACCTCGCCATCGAGCACGCGGCTCTGCTCCCAGTCCACCGCCACGTCTTCGATGAAGCGGAACGCCTCGCGATGCTGCAGGTAGTGCTCGGGCAGGTCGGCGGCCATCTGGATCGGGCTGTACAGCACCACGTACAGGGCCAGCTGGCGCGCCAGCGTGCTGGGAATGGCCTGGCCGTGGCGGCCCTTCAGGCTGAGGATGCCGGGGGTGTAATCCATCGGCCCGGCCAGCATCCGGGTGAACACCAGGTTGACCTCGTGCTCCGGCGGGTTCGGCGGCTGGCCCCAGGCGTTGTACTCCATGCCGCGTGCGCCTTCGCGCGAGATCCAATTGGGGTAGGTGCGGCGCAGGCCGGTGTCCTTGATCGGCTCATGCGGGTTCACCGACAGGTGCCGGCGCGCGGCCTCCTGCACCACCTTCAGGTGATGGCGGGCCATGAACTGCCCGTCGTGCCACTCGCGCCAGAGCGAGCCGCCAGCCGGATTTCGCCGGTCGACCTGGCCATCGTCGCAGACGTAGCCGGTCTTGAACTGGTCCACCCCCAGCCGTGCGTACAGGTCCAGCGCGGCGCCCAACTGATCCTGGTAGTGCTCGATGGCACAGCCGGTTTCGTGGTGGCCGATCAGGTGCACGCCCTTTTTCAGGCCATACGCCGACAGCGCTTCGATATCGAAATCGGGCGTGGCGCGGGTGAAATCAAAGTTGTAGCCATTACCCACCCACATGCCGTCCCAGCCCGGATTCCAGCCTTCCACCAGCACGCCGCGGAAGCCGTGCGCAGCAGCGAAGTCGATCACCTTCTTCGTCTTGGCGGTGGTGGCCGCATGCTTCGGCCCGGTCGCCCAGCTCTCGTTGTCCAGGTGCATCGACCACCACACCCCGAGGTACTTGGCGGGCTTCACCCAGCTCACGTCGCCCAGCGCATTGGGTTCGTTGAGGTTGAGGATCAGGTCCGATTCGATCAGGCCACCCGCGCGGTCAGCAACCTGCAGCGTGCGCCAGGGTGTGGCGAAGGGGAGGGCACGGCGCACCTTCCAGCCTTCGGCCGAGGGCGAGAGCTGCGCGCGCAGGCGCTGGCCCTCGGTGCGGCGCAGCCACATGCCGGCGTAGTCCACCAGCGCAGCCTCGTGGATCGCCACGTGCAGGCCATCGCGGCTGCGCAGGGTCATCGGCGTATGCACCTGCGGCACTTCGCGCAGCGGGGTACGCTGGTACAGGTACTCGTAATGGATCGGTTCGCCGGCGGGAATCCACCAGGCGGTCGATTCGGGCGCGATGGCGAACTCGGTCAGCTCGTCATCGATGATCGCCTCGCGCAGGTTCGGTTGCTCAGGGAACACATAGCGGAAGCCGAGGCCGTCGTCGTAGACGCGGAACACCACATCCAGCCGTCGCTTGCTGCCGGTGGTTTCGGCCAGCTGCACGGTCAGCTCGTTGAAGTGGTTGCGGGTGAGCCGGCGCTCGCCCCACGGCTGCTCCCAACTGTCGTCGACGCTGCGCCGCTGCTGGCCGAGCAGGGCGAAATCGCGGTCCAGGCGGCCATCGCGCAGGGCGAAGCCGAGCTTCGAATCCTCCACCACGGGCTCGCCGAAACGCTCGACGCGGTAGCGGGCGGTCCCGCCGTCCAGCACCAGGCTGACCTTCAGCACCTTGCCGGGTGATTCGACGCTGGCGACCTGTGGCGCGGCCTGTGCCAGCGTGGCCACTCCCAACAGGGCCAGGCCGAACAGGTGCGCGAACAGCGCGCGTACAACCGTGTGTGGCATCGGCATTTCCCCTCCCAAGGCGCCGTTGGCAGACCCGGACCATAAGCCAGCGCAGCAGGCGCGCTACCGCGTGGCGCCATGAATACGTATGCAGCTGGACGCAGCCGACAGCCCCGCGTCTACCATGGGGCCAAGGCACCTTGAGGGAGGGGCCGCGCCCGCCCGCCGGCAACGACGGTGCGGACCTACAACGCGTGCAGAGAGGGAGGGAGGCCGACGGGCGCAAGCCGGTCCGCCGCTTCGATGCTGAAGATCATTTGCCTGACCGCTGCCCTGGGGGCAGCGCTGGGATCGACCGCGCAGGCGGCCGACCTGCAATTCGACGGCCGCCATGCGCGTGCCGAAGCCGCTGCCAACGGCAGCTTCGTACTGCATGCGCCGAAAGGTGAGGTGCGTATCGCGCCCATGCCGATGCGCAGCCAGACCGGTAGCGTGATGTTCGACGCGTTGTTCGCGCTGGCCCAGCAGGAGATGGACCAGGACCGTGTGGACGCGATTCGCGATCCCGCGTTCGACGAAGGCCGGCCGGTGCCGTGCGAGTGCTTCCAGACCGGCGCGCGCTGGCCCTATGTGTGGACCCGCGATGTCAGCTTCGCCGCCGATCTGGCGTTGGCGCGGCTGGACCCGCAGCGCACCCGGCAGTCGCTGCAGTTCAAGCTGTCGGCGGCGCGCGACGGGCACACGCCCGGCCTGTTCGTGGCGCAGGACACCGGGTCCGGCGGCAGCTGGCCGATCAGCAGCGACCGCGTGGTGTGGTTCCTGGCCGCGCGCCACCTGCTGGATGATCCGGCGTTTGCCGATCAGGTCTGGCAGGCGCTGCAGGGCACGCTGGCACAGGACCGCGCGATGGTGTTCGACGCGCAGGTGGGCCTGTACCGCGGCGAGACCTCGTTCCTGGACTGGCGCGAGCAGACCTATCCGGACTGGACCCGCGAGGACGTGCGCTTCATCGGTGATTCCTACGCGCTGTCCACCAACGTGCTGCACTACCAGGCGCTGCGCCTGGCCGAACGCCTGGCCGGCAAGCGCGGCGATGCCCGCGCGGACGAGTACAAGGCGTGGGCCGATGCGTTGGCGCAGCAGGTCGATGCGCGCTTCTGGCGGGAGGACATGGGCCAGTACATGAGCTACATCGGCGAAGCGGCGCACCCGGTGCCGTACGCCAAGGTCGATCTGCTGGGCCTGTCGCTGGGTATCCTGGCCGACGTGCTGCCGACCGGGCGTGCGCGCCGTGCGCTGGCGGCGTACCCGATCGGGCCGGCCGGCAGTCCGGTGGTCTGGCCGCAGGAAGGGCAGCAGCCGATCTATCACAACCGCGCCATCTGGCCGTTCGTCAGCGCCTATTCGCTGCGCGCGGCGCGCCAGCTGGATGATGTCCCGCGCATTGCCGCCGAGATCCGTTCGCTGATGCGCGGCGCCGCGCTGGCCGGTTCCAACATGGAAAACTACGAGCTTGTCAGCCAGGCCGTGCATGTGGACGAAGGCGCGCTGAGCGGGCCGGTGGTCAATTCCGAGCGCCAGCTGTGGTCGGTGGCCGGCTATCTGGCCATGGTCACCGAAGGCGTGTTCGGCGTGCAGGACGATGGCCGCGTGCAGCCCAAGCTGCCGGCCGTGCTGGTGCCAGAACTGTTCGGCACGCATCCCCGTATCACGTTGGAAGCCAACGGCAAGCGCTATGTGCTGGAGCGCCCGCAGAACGTGGGCGATGGCCTGCTGGTGGCCGGCAGAACCACCACGCGTGGCAGCACCACGACGGTGCAGCTGGTCGCCGCCCCGGCAGCAACCGGTTTCGCTGCCACGACTGCGGATGCCAACGCGCGTGCGCCGGCAACACCGGCGGCGCCGCAGGCCCTGCGCAAGGGCGCGGGCTGGAACGTTGCGGTGGCAGCCGATCAGGTGCTGTGGAAGGACGGCAAGGCGGTCACCGACAGCAACGGCGTGGCGCGCATCAGCGACGATGGCCTGCAGCATTGCCTCAGCCTGACCCGGCGCGAAGGCACGTTGGAATCGCTGCACAGCCCGATGCTCTGCGTCGGTCCGCAGCAGGTGCTGAAGGGCGAGGATCGCTGGCAGTTCACCTCGGCCAAGGCCGGGCAGGTGCGCCTGCGCCTGCAGTACCGCAACCCGAACGGGCCGATCAACACCGGCGTCACGGCTGCGGTCAAGCAGCTGGCACTGCAGTGCCCGGGCCAGCCATTGCAGCGGCATACGGTTGCGATGCCGCACAGCGTGGCCGTGCAGGACTCGACCTCGGCAACGTTCGCTGTGCCCAAGGGGCCGTGCACGGTCGCGCTTGAAGAAGGCTTCAACATGAGCGCGCTGCAGCATTTCGCGCACTACACCGGCGGAAAGGGCGGGCGCGACGGCGTGCTCAACCAGGCGCAGGTGCAAGCGTTGAAGGTGACGCAGGTGGCGGCGGAAGAGGACGCACGATGAATCGTCCCGCCAAGCCACAACTGTCGTTCTGGCAGATCTGGAACATGTGTTTCGGCTTCCTCGGCATCCAGTTCGGATTCGCCCTGCAGAACGCCAACGCCAGCCGCATCTTCGAGACGCTGGGCGCGGACATCGACGCGGTACCTGGATTGTGGATCGCCGCGCCGCTGACCGGCCTGCTGGTGCAGCCGGTGATCGGTTACCTGTCCGACCGCACCTGGACCCGCTGGGGGCGCCGTCGTCCATACTTCATGATCGGTGCGGTGCTGACCACGCTGGCCCTGCTGGTCATGCCGAATTCGCCGACGCTGTGGATCGCCGCCGGTACGCTGTGGGTGCTGGATGCCTCGATCAACGTATCGATGGAGCCGTTCCGCGCCTTCGTCGGCGACCAGCTGGCGCCACGCCAGCGCCCCACCGGCTATGCCATGCAGAGCTTCTTCATCGGCGTGGGCGCCATCGTCGCCAGCTTCCTGCCGTTCATCCTGGCCCACTTCGGCGTCGCCAATACGGCCGCCGCAGGTGAAGTGCCGGACACCGTGCGCTATGCGTTCTACTTCGGCGCGGTGGTGCTGCTGGCGGCGATCACCTGGACGGTGGTCAGCACCCGCGAATATTCACCGGCGGAGCTGGCCGGGTTCGATGATGCCGAGCCGCCGGCACATCACGCAGCGGCGACGATCAGCGGTCCGGCGCCCTGGGCGCAGGTGGCCGTATGGCTGGGGCTGGGCGTGCTGCTGGCGCTGCTGATCGCGTGGCGGCAGGGCGACCGGATGCTTTACGTGCTGGCCGGCCTGTGTGCCGGCTACGGCCTGCTGCTGGCCGTGGCCCGCGCGCTGCCTGGCACGCATATGCTGGCCGCCATCGTGGGCGACCTGCGGGCGATGCCGGTCACGATGCGGCGGCTGGCCTGGGTGCAGTTCTTCTCGTGGTTCGCGCTGTTCGCAATGTGGATCTACACCACTGCGGCGGTGGCCGGTGTCCACTTCGGTTCGGACGACCCGAAGACGGCGGCCTACAACGAAGGCGCCAACTGGGTGGGCGTACTGTTTGGCGCCTATAACGGTTTCGCCGCGTTGGCGGCGGTGCTGATTCCACTCATGGTGCGTGCGATCGGCCTGCGCTGGAGCCACCTGCTCAACCTGTGGCTGGGCGGTGCCGGGCTGGTCTCGCTGATGTTCATCCGCGACCCGCACTGGCTGCTGCTGTCGATGGTCGGCGTCGGCTTCGCCTGGGCGTCCATTCTTTCGCTGCCTTATGCACTGCTGTCCGACAGCGTGCCGGCGTCGAAGATGGGTGTGTACATGGGCATCTTCAATTTCTTCATCGTGATCCCGCAGCTGGTCGCGGCCAGCGCGCTCGGCTTCGCCCTGCGTACGTTGCTGGGTGGCCAGCCGATGCATGTACTGGTGCTGGGCGGCTGCAGCCTGTTCGTCGCCGGTCTGTGCGTGCTGTGGGTTCCGTCCCGTCCGGAGGTGGTGTGATGCGTGCTGCGTTGGCTGTTGCTGTTTCCCTGGTGCTGGCCGGCCACGCGGCGGCCGCGCCGCGCCCGGACTATGTGGGCACCACCGAGCCGTTCGCCAGCGATGCGGTGTACTTCGTGGTCACCGACCGCTTCGTCAACGGTGACCCGTCCAACGACCATCGTGACCAGGGTGGCAAGCACCGCACCTTCGATATTCCGGTGCCGTGCCCGGACAAGGTGGACGGCAATATCGGCTACCTCGGCGGTGACTTCCGTGGCGTGCTCGACAATGCGCAGTACATCCGCAACCTGGGTTTCGGCGCGGTGTGGATCACGCCGATCGTGGATAACCCCGACGAAGCTTTCACCGGCAGCAAGCCGATCAGCTGCACCAGCACGCTGACCGACCGCGGCAAGACCGGCTACCACGGGTACTGGGGCATCAACTTCTACAAACTCGATGAGCACCTGCCCAGCAGGGACCTGGACTTCGCCGGACTGACCAAGGGCCTGCACGGTGCTGGCTTGAAGGTCGTACTGGATATCGTGGGCAACCACGGCTCGCCGGCCTGGACCATGCCGACGCGGCAGCCGCAGTTCGGCCAGATCTTCGACAAGGACGGAACGCTGATTGCCGACCACCAGAACCTGCCGCCGCAGAAGCTGGATCCGAAGCACAACCCGCTGCACGCGTTCTACAACAACATCGGTCCGGTCGACGGCAAGGACGGTTCGATCTTCGACGGCAATCTGGCCGAGCTGTCCGACTTCAACCAGGACAATCCGGCGGTGATGGACTACCTGGTCGGCGCCTACCTGCAGTGGGCCGCGCAGGGCGTGGACGCGTTGCGCATCGACACCATCGGCTGGCTGCCGCACCCGTGGTGGCATGAATTCGTCAAGCGCATCCGCGCCGAGCATCCGGGCATGTTCATGTTTGGCGAAGCCTTCGACTACAACGCGGCGACCATTGCCGAGCACACCTGGCCGGCCAACGCCAATGTCAGCGTGCTCGATTTCCCGCTGCGCGGTGCACTGGAACAGACCTTCGGCACCGCCGGCAAGGGCTTTGAAACGCTGGCCGAGCCGCTGCACCTGAGCGGTGGTCCGTACGCCAACCCGTACGAGCTGATGAGCTTCTACGACAACCACGACATGCCGCGGCTGCAGGCCAACGACAGCGGCTTCATCGATGCGCACAACTGGCTGTTCACCGCGCGCGGCATTCCGGTGGTCTATTACGGCTCGGAGATCGGTTTCATGCGTGGCCGCGCCGAGCATGCCGGCAACCGCGCCTACTTCGGCCAGCCACGTGTGGATGCTGCGCCGAAGAGCCCCATCTACGCGCCGCTGCAGCGCATCGCCAAGCTGCGTGAAGCCACCCCGGCGCTGCAGCGCGGCCTGCAGGTGAACGAGCGCCTGCAGGGTGATGAGGCGGTGTTCTTCCGTGTGCTGCAGCAGGGCGAGGTGGCGCAGACCGCGCTGGTGCTGCTGAACAAGGGCGACCGCGCCAGGACGTTCACCGTGGCGCGTTACGTCCAGGCTGGCCGCTGGCGTGATGCGCTGGACGGCGGTTCGTTGCAGGTGGATGCCTCCCTGGAGGCCGAAGTACCCGCGCATGGCGTGAAGGTGTACGTGCTGGATGCCGCCGTGCAGCAGCCTGCGCTGCAGGCCGAGCTGGACAAGGCGATGGCCGACCAGCAGGCTCGGGACCAGCGTCTGGGACGGTGAGGGCGCCGCCGGGCATGGCCCGGCGCTACCGCTCTGGTGGGTGCCAACCTCGGTTGGCACGCTCTTCGAGCAGTCGAGCAGGCTCGACCCTACAATAGGCCCCCCTCACGCCCTGCCGTACCGCCATGACCGACCTCGCCCCGCATACCCCGATCGAAACCCTGCTGAAGGCGGCGATGGACGGGGCGGTGCCGATCCGCGCCTTCATGGAGGCCTTCGTCGCTTCCGAGGTAGTGCTGCTGACCGGCAGCCTGGTCACGCCCGACGGCAGCGGCTTCGACCCGCTGCTGTTCGACAAGCAGGGCATCCTGCACGTGGCCGTGTTCACCGATCCATCGCGGGTGGGCATCTACAGCCAGCAGGCCCAACACCAGATCCGCTGGTTGATGCTGGACGTTCTGCGCCGCGTGCCGGGGGGCTACGGCGTGGTGATCAACCCAGGCACTCCGCTGGGCTTCGAGATCTCGCCCAGCGGCGTCGGCGAGATCCTGAAGGACTTCGCCCAAGGCTGATTGTCCTGTAGAGCCGAGCCCATGCTCGGCTGCCGTTCGCGCAATGCCGGATCAGTCGAGCACGGCCCGACCCTACAGAACGCTTCCCTTCGGGTGCCGTACGTGATCCCCTTTGGTTGACACCAGGATCGAGGCTCTGCCATGGAATTGAGGGAACTACCTGCCGGCTCACCAGCACGATCACGCCATTCCCGCTCCGCACTGATCTTCCTGATCTCAGCGATCGTTGCCGCGCTGGTGTCCATGCCCCTGCTGCGCGCGGTAGGCATGGTGCTGTGGCCGGTGTTCGTCATTGCCTGGCTGATCAACCTGGGCGCGGCCTGGCATCTGGCCCAGTGGGCGCGCCAGCAGGGCCGTTCGGCGTGGGCGTTCGGGTTGCCGGCAGCGTTCGGCACCGTCGCCTCGATCGTGGTCTATGTGCTGCTGGCATTGTTGGGGCCGAAGGCCGCGGTGCACTGAGTTTTCGCGGCTGCCGTGGACAATGTGCCGAGCATGGCTCGGCACTACAGCAGGGCCAAGCCAAACAGAAAGGCCGAGCCAAGCCCGCACGTGTTGCGTGGAGCGCCGGCGCACAGGCCGGCGCCACGTTGCCTCACATCGTCACCTTGCGCCGGTTGTCGTCGCTCACCCGGTCGATCAGCTTGTTATACGGATCGAAGCCCGCTTCATCCGGCTTTTCATCCACGGTCACCGTGATCTTCGGATCGGCGCTGGTGATGTGATGACGCTGCAGGTACAGCACTATCTGGTCGCGTTCCTTGCCTGAAGGCCCGTTGGCGAACACGCCGATCTCGATCCAGTCATCCATCTTCCCGTCGCTTTCCTGGCCCTTGCCGTCGGCATATTGCTTGGCAGCATGCAGGTCCAGGGTCACGTCGTAGCGGCCGTCATCGCGCTGGCGGGCGCTGGCGACCATCACCCGGTTGTCGTAGAAACTGATCTTCTCGAACAGGTCGGTAACCAGCGGCTGGCGGTCGGCCGGGGTCTCGGCGCGGATGTAGGCCAGCAATTCGCGCGAGGTGGTGTAGGGCGGTTGCTGGTAACCCTTGTCCTGCAGGAAACGCTTCAATGCCCGGTTAAGCGCCTGCTCGCCGATCTCCTCGCGCAGCCGGTAGAACACCAGCGAACCCTTCTGGTAGTGGATGTACTGCTGGTTCTCCACACGTTCCAGCGGCTGTTCCTCGATGGCCTCGCCACCACGCCCGGACAGGTAGCCGTCCAGTTCGCGCTTGAGGAACTGGCGCATGTGCTGGCGGCCGTACTCCTGCTCCATCACCATCAGTGCCGAATACTGCGACAGCGATTCGGACAGCACCGTCGCGCCCTGCACGTTGGCACCGATTACCTGGTGCGCCCACCACTGGTGTGCGATCTCGTGCGCGGTCACATAGAACACGTAGTCCACCTTGTCCGGGTCACGCAGGTCGGCGATGAAACCGATGGCCTCGGAGTAGGGGATGGTGTTGGCGAACGACTGCGCGAAGCGCGCATAGCCCGGGAACTCGATGATGCGTACCTGGCGGTGCTGGTACGGGGTGAAGTTCGCTTCGTAGTAGGCCAGCGACTTCTGCACCGCCTCGATCATCCGGTCCACGTTGTAGCCGTGCGCCGGGTCGAAGTAGACCTCGATCGGGATGTCCTTGTACTTTGCCTTGCGCACCTCCCAGCGCGCCGACAGATAGGCGTAGAAGTTCAGCATCGGCCGGTCCATGGCATAGCTGAAGCAGCGCCGGCCATTGACCGTGCTCTCATGCTGCAGATAGCCAGGGGCCAGCGCCACCTGGTCTGGTGCCGTGCAGATCGTGGTGCGGAAGTCGAGCCAGTCGGCGTCGTTGGAGATGTACGTGTTGGCACGCGCGGCTTCGTCTTCCAGCTTGGGCATGCGCCGCGGCTCACCCAGGTCGCGCTTGCGGCGTTCGTTGCGATCGCTGATCTCCGCGCCCTCGTTGTAGCCGAACGACGGCAGTACGCGGCTGTTGAAGAATGTGCCGTTGCCCACGATGTTGCTCGGTGCCTGGCCGGCGGTGATGCCATTGGGTTTCTGCACCACCCGGAAATGGACACGGCGGCTTTCGCCCGGTTGCAGAGGCTTGTCCAGCCGGTAGATGCGATACCCCAGGTCCTTGTCATGGAAGGCCATCGTCTGTCCGCCAAGATCGGCGGCTACCAGCTGTTTGTCATCACCCATCGAGACATGCAGTTCCGGAATCGGCTGCGCGTGGAGATTGCGGATCGTCCAATTCGCATCGATCACCATCGACTGCGATTCCGGGAACAGGTCCACGCGGTTGTCCACGGCGACAATGCGTGGTTGCGGCAGGTTGCGGTACTTCGACAGCTCGCGCTCGTAGCGGGCCTGCAGGTCCAGCTGCTGGTCGGGCGAGACGAACTCGTTGCGGATGTTGGTGCTCCAGTACAGCCAGCCGCCCACGGCGACAAAGGCCAGGGCGGCCACTGCGGCGAAGGCACCGGTCGGGCCACGCAGGCGGCGGCCGGCCAGGGCCAGGCGCTGGCGCAGGCCCTGGCTGACACCCCGTACCCAGAAGGCCGACGCCAGGCACATCAAGGTCAGCAGGAACAGGGCCCAGTAGCCCTGGAATGCCAGCTGCCCGGTCAGGAAGTGGCCGTAGCCGTTCATGTCCGAATAGGGTGCGTTGGGCCAGCTGCCGAAGTTGTACAGGTTCTGCGTGTAGTCGAGCATGCCCAGCACACCCTGACCGATCATCACCACGATCAGCAATGCGTAACCGACGAACTTGTTGTTGGTGAGCACCTGCAGCACCAGCGCCAGGCCCCCCATGAGGATGTAGACCACCGAATCCAGCGCCAGGCTGCGCAGGTACAGCAGCGGCTCCAGATGCGTGTAGCCCTTGGCCAGCTGCACGCCCATCGCCGCCAGCGCGCCGGCGGCCTGGAAACAGACGATCACGGCCAGCAGTGCGGTGAACTTGGCCAGCAGCGGCACCCAGTTCGGCACCGGCATGGCATCGGTCACTTCATTGATGCGCGCGCTGCGTTCCTTCCAGACCAGCTCACCGGCGAAGAACAGCACGATGATCACCAGCAGCCAGCTGAAGGCCCCCTGCAGGCCCATGATCATCTGCGAGGTGACCGGCCAGATCGAGGTGCCGTACAGGGTCTGCCGGAACAGCGCGCTGGGCAGGAAGTTGGCCAGGCCCAGTACCAGCAGCACGATGAACGGCACGCTGCGCAGGACGCCACGCGTATCGAAGCGGACCTGGCGCAGGAACTGCTGCCACGCGGTGGTGGCGGTGAACGCCGGTACCACGCGCGGCAGTGTCGCGCGGCTGGGGCGGATGCCGGTGGCATCGGCAACCGGTTGCGCCTGCCTGCGGCCCCAGCGCCGACGGCCACTGCCGCTGCGCTCGGTGCGGAACAGCGCGAAGGTAGCGGCGAACAGCGCCGCCGCCACAGCCAGCCACAGGACACGGTTGGCCAGCAGATAACCGGCCAGCTCGGGAATCCCGTTGTTGCGCTCGGCGGTGGACCAGTAGCGGATCGTGCGGCCCAGTGCGCGCATGCCCAGCGGTTCGCTCAGCACCGCGATCCACGTGTTGTCGATGTCGCGCAGCAAGGCCGCGCTTGCGCCATACAGCACCAGGTAGGCCACCAGGCCGATGTAGACCCACAGGATCGAGCGGGTCAGCGCCGCCAGCAGCGACAGCAGCGCGGTGGTGAACAACAGGTTGGGAATGACGATGACTGCGAACGTCCACGCATAGCCCTGCCAGCTGATCGGGCCCATGCGTTCGGGATCGACCCACGGCATGAATGGTGCCAGCCATAGGCCGAACGCGATCAGCACGTAGACCAGCAGGCCTGCCGCCAGGGCGGCGGCGATGCGCCCGGCCAGATAGTCGCGGCGTTTCACCGGGCTGGCGAAGATCAGCTCGGCGGTGCCCAGTTCGAAGTCACGCAACAGCGCGTTGCTGACGAACAGCGCGGTGACCAGCATGCCGAGCAGGGTGAAGATGCCCAGCATCTGTGCGATCACGGTGGGCGCGTTGCTGTGCACGTTGCCGGCGCCACCGCCAATCTGCACCGCGTCGCTGGACGCGGCGGCGAAGGCAAGCAGGGCGAACAGCCCGGCCAGCAGCCACAGCAGCGGGGAGCGCAGCTGCTCGCGCAGCTCGAAGCGGAAGAAGTTGAAGATCATGGCGTGCTCCGCTCAGGCTGCCGCGCGGGCACGGGCCTGCAGGCGCAGGCGCTGGAAGTACACGTCCTCGAGGTCGGGAGCCACGGCCGCGAAGCCGTCGCCGGGGTCGTTGGCGCTGTGCACGTGGATCACCGGGCGGCCACCGACCAGGCGGGTGGACAGCACCACGTAGCGTGCTTCATGGTCGGCCAGTTCCGACGGATCGACCTGCTTGCGCCAGACCTGGTGCTGCAACGCGTCGATGGCCTCGGTAGGCCGGCCGGTCAGCAGCACCTGGCCCTTGTTCATGATCGCCATCGTCGGGCACAGATCGGTCACGTCCTCGACGATATGGGTGGACAGGATGACTGCCACGTTCTCGCCGATGGCCGCCAGCAGGTTGAGGAAGCGGTTGCGTTCCTCCGGATCGAGGCCGGCAGTGGGCTCGTCGACGATCACCAGCCGCGGGTCACCCAGCAGCGCCTGGGCGATACCGAAGCGCTGGCGCATGCCGCCGGAGTAGGTGCCGAGCTTGCGCTTGCGCGCGTCCCACAGGTTCACCTGCTGCAGCAGTCCATCGACCACCTCGCGGCGCTGCGCGCGTTGGGTCAGGCCCTTGAGCACCGCGAAATGTTCCAGCAGGTCCAGCGCGCTGACTTTCGGGTACACGCCGAAATCCTGCGGCAGGTAGCCCAGCCGGCGGCGCACCGCGTCCTTGTCGCGCAGTACGTCGATCGGCGCCTCGCCTGGAATGGTGAGGGTGGCCGTGCCGCTGTCGGCTTCCTGCAGGGTGGACAGCGTGCGCATCAGCGACGACTTGCCGGCGCCGTTCGGACCGAGCAGGCCGAACATGCCGCGCGGGATGTCCAGGGTGACGTTGTTGAGGGCATGCACGCCGTTGGCGTAAGTCTTGGACAGCGAATCGATCTTCAGCATGCGACGTACACCTTTCCATGGGCGATGTCTGCGCGTTATCCGCGCATCGGCTTCCGTGCGCATCCGCCGTTGGTCATGGGGGGAGAATTCCGCCGTCGCACGTTGAGGCGTGGCGGGAGGTCTGGTGGCGCTTACCGGCGCAGCGACGATTCCCGCACCACCAGCTTCACCGGGATGCTCTGGCTCTCCACCGGTTGCCGGCCGATCAGCGTCAGCAGGCGCTCTACCAGCAGCTGGCCGGCCTGCTTGGTGTCCTGCTGCACCGTGGTCAGCGCCGGGGATACCGAGGCCGCCAGCGGGATGTCGTCGAAACCGGTCACCGCCACGTCCTGCGGCACCCGTAGCCCGGCCTCGCGCAGGGCGCGCATCGCACCGATGGCGATCAGGTCGCTGGCGGCGCAGATCGCATCGATCGGTTCGCCGCGCGCCAGCAGCGCCTGGCAGGCCTCCTGGCCGGAAGCCTCGGTGGTGATCGCATCGTGCTGCAGCGCCGGTTCGGCGGCCAGGCCGTGGTCCTGCAGGGCCGCGACATGGCCGCGGTAGCGCTCCTGGAATTCGGGGTAATGGCTGGAGGCATGGCCGAGGAAGGCGATGCGGCGGCAGCCTTGCTGCAGCAGGTGGGTGGTGATGTCATGCCCGCCCTGGAAGTTGTCGCTGCCGATCGACACGCCGGGCTGGCCGGGCAGGGCGGCGCCCCAGCGCACGAAGTGCGTGCCCTGTTCGACCAGCCGCTGCAGGCGGTCGCGCGATTCGTGGTAGTCGCCGTAGCCGAGCAGGATGATGCCGTCGGCCTTGTTGCTGTCCTCGTAATCGGCCTGCCAGTCGGTGGACAGTTGCTGGAACGAGACCAGCAGGTCCTGCCCGTGCAGCGCGCAGGCGCGGGTGATCGAGCCCAGCATCGAATGGAAGAACGGGTTGATCAGCGAATCGTCGTTGGTCGGGTCCTCGAAGAACAGCAGGGCCAGGGTGCCGGCGTTGCGCAGGCGCAGGCTGGAGGCGTTCTTGTCGACCTTGTAGTTCAGCTCGCGGGCGATGCGCAGGATGCGCTCGCGGGTCTCGGCATTGACCATCGGGCTGCCCCGCAGGGCCCGCGACACGGTGGGCTGGGAGACCCCGGCCAGGTGGGCGATGTCCAGGGAGGTGGCTTTGCCTTTGATCGTCATGGGAACGGATAGGGAACGTGCAGCGATCATGATGCCATGAGGCTGGCCCTCCGCTTGCAGGTGCGCTCCTGTCTGGATGAACGGGATTGATGTTAAAAAATGTGACCAATTTGTCACTTTGACCTGATTTGCACAAAAGCGCATTCAGCAGATGGACAGCTGCCATGGCATGGCCCTAGAGTCCGCGCACCAGGGGACAACAAGGCAGTTGACGTGGGCAGTAACGGATCAGGGATCGATCTGCAGGAGTCGCTGTGCTTGGACGATGGAGGCGCGCTGGCGTGCTTCGTCGCCCTGTTGGGGTTTCTGGATCGGCCTGCCGACCCCGACCAGCTCCGGCACCAGCTGGGCCACCCCGAGGGCCGTATCGATACACAGGATCTGTTGCGGCTGGCCAAGCGGATGGACGTCAAAGCACGCGTGGTACAGGCTCGGGTTACCGCGCTGCGCGACCATCCGCTGCCCGCCATCGCCTGCCTGGCCGACGGGCGCTACACGCTCGTACTCAAGGCCGACGCCGAGAACGTGTTGTGCTTCGACGCTGCGGCCGACGGGTGCCCGGTCACGCTGTCGCTTGGCGAGTTCTCGCAGGAGTTCGATGGCCGCCTGTTGCTGATGACCACGCGTGAAAGCGTGGCTGGCGCCGCGAGGCGCTTCGATGTCGGTTGGTTCATTCCTGCCTTGGTGAAGTATCGCCGCCTGCTGCGTGACGTGCTGGTAGCCTCGTTCTTCCTGCAGTTGATGGCACTCATCACGCCGCTGTTCTTCCAGGTGGTGATCGACAAGGTACTGGTGCACAAAGGCATCACCACGCTGGAAGTGCTTGCCCTCGGCCTGCTGGTGGTTTCGGTGTTCGAAGTGCTGATGGGCGGGCTGCGTACCTACCTGTTCTCGCACACCACCAGCCGCGTTGATGCCGAACTTGGCTCGAAGCTCTTCTCCCACCTCACGCATCTGCCATTGGCCTATTTCCAGGCGCGCCGGGTGGGTGATTCGGTGGCGCGCGTACGCGAACTGGAGACCATCCGCGAGTTCCTCACCTCCTCAGCGCAGACGGTGGTGCTGGATCTGTTCTTTGCCATCGTGTTCCTGGCCGTGATGTGGCTGTACAGCCCCGCATTGCTGCTGATCGTGCTGATCACGCTGCCGCTGTACGCGGTGGTGGTCATGGTGGTCGGGCCGATGCTGCGGCGTCGGCTGGATGAGAAGTTCGTGCGCGGCGCCGAAAACCAGTCGTTCCTGGTCGAAGCAGTGACCGGTGTGGAGACCATCAAGGCGCTGGCGGTCGAGCCGCAGGCGCAGAACCGCTGGGACAAGCAGCTGGCGGGCTACATCCAGGCCAGCTTCCGCGCCAGCATGCTGGCCAACTGGGGCTCGCAGGCGGTGCAGCTGATCCACAAGCTGGCCACGGTGGCGCTGCTGTTCTTCGGCGCGCGGCTGGTGATCGACGGCAAGCTGACCGTGGGCGAACTGGTGGCGTTCAACATGCTTGCCGGGCAGGTTGCCGGGCCGGTGCTGCGCCTGGCGCAGCTGGCCCAGGACTTCCAGCAGGCGCGCATCGCCGTGGAGCGGCTGGGCGACATCCTCAACTCGCCTACCGAACCGGCCAGCTCACCCTCGCGTGCCAGCCTGCCGGCAGTGGATGGCCGCATCGCGCTGGAGCATGTGTCGTTCCGCTATCGCCCCGAAGGCCAGGAAGTGTTGTCGTCAGTCAGTCTGGAGATTGCTCCGGGTGAGATCCTCGGCGTGGTCGGTCCCTCGGGGTCTGGCAAGTCGACCCTGACCAAGCTGATCCAGCGCCTGCACACCCCGGAGCGTGGCCGTGTGCTGGTGGATGGTGTCGATCTGTCCATGGTGGACCCGGCGTGGCTGCGGCGGCAGGTGGGTGTGGTACTGCAGGAAAACCTGCTGTTCAACCGCAGCGTGCGCGAGAACATCGCCATGGCAGACCCGGCGATGCCGATGAGCCGAGTGGTGGAAGTGGCCAAGCTGGCCGGCGCACACGATTTCATCCTGGAGCTGCCCGAGGCCTACGACACACGCATCGACGAGCGTGGTGGCAATCTCTCCGGCGGCCAACGGCAGCGCCTGGCGATCGCGCGTGCATTGGCGATCGATCCGAAGATCCTGATCTTCGACGAGGCGACCTCGGCGCTGGATGCGGAGAGCGAGGAAGTCATCCAGGACAACCTCAAGCGGATGTCCGCCGGCCGCACCGTGATCATCATCGCGCATCGTCTGTCGGCGGTACGCCAGGCCAACCGCATCGTGACCCTCGAACGTGGCCGCATCACCGAGACCGGCACGCACGAGGATCTGCTGCGCGCGGGAGGCCGTTACTCACTGCTCTACACCAAACAGATGGGCCTGCCCGCCGTGGCCGCCCCGTTGAACTGACCACCGCGCGCCCAGCCAAGGACAGCACGCATGTTGAAAGGACTGAGGCATCATTTGGGCATCCTGCGCGAGAGCCTGCGCGCGGAGCGTGCGCAGCAGGACCCACGCAGTTCGGCCGCGCCGGACTTCCTGCCGGCGGCGCTGGAGATCCTGGAAAAGCCCCCGAACCCGATCGGCCGTACCGTTCTCTGGCTGCTGATCGCCTTTCTGGCCATTGCATTGATCTGGTCGTGCCTTGGCCGCCTGGACATGGTCGCCGTGGCCGAAGGCAAGGTGATTCCGCGTGGCAATGTGAAGGTGATCCAGGCTGCGGACCAGGGCGTGGTCCGTGCAATCCATGTGGTCGAAGGGCAGTCAGTGAAGGCCGGCACACCGCTGCTCGAACTGGATCCGACGGTCAGCCATGCCGAAGTCGAGCAGGCGCGCCAGGCGTTGCTGACCGCGCAGATCGATGTGGCACGGGCGCAGGCCGTGGTTGACCACGTTGCCGGCCGGGCCGGTCGCTTCATCGCACCGGAGGGGGCACCTGACAGTATTGTTGCCGTCCAGCAGGCACTCGTCGCCGCCAAGCAGCGCGAGTTCGATTCCACCGTGGGCGGCTTGCAGCAGGAGCGCAGCCAGCGCGATGGCGAGCACGGCATGATCCTGGCCGAGATCGCCAAGCTGGAAGAGCAGCTGCCGCTGGCTACCGACCAGTTGAACAAGCTGGAGGAGCTGAGCCGCGACAACTACGTGCCGCGACTGCAGGTGGCCGAAGTGAAAGAGCGTGTTGTCGGCATGCGCCAGGACCTGGCTATTCGCCGTGAAGAGCAGCGCAAAGCGACCGCCGCGCAACTGGCGGCCAGCCAGCAGATGAGCAAGAGCCGCAGCGAGTTCGCACGTGAAGCACTGGATGCGCTGACTGAGGCGGAAGCGGCGCGCGCACTGCGTGGCGAAGAATTGAAGAAGGCCCATGACAAGGCTGGGCACACGGTATTGCGCGCACCCGTGAATGGCGTCGTGCAGCAACTACAGGTGCACACCATCGGTGGTGTGGTGAAGCCGGCCGATGCGCTGATGGTGCTGGTGCCGCATGACGGCGAGCTGGTGGTCGATGCGATGCTACCCAATCGCGATGCCGGCTTCGTCCGGGAAGGGCAGCCGGTGGAGGTGAAGCTGGAGGCCTATCCGTTCACCCGCTACGGCGTGGTGGATGGCGTGGTCGAGACTGTGGGCCGCGATGCGGTACAGACCGAGAAGGAAGGGTTGCGCTATCCGGCCCGCGTGCGCCTGCTGCAGCCCTGGATCGAAGTGGATGGCCGGCGTCGCGCGCTGGCGCCGGGCCTTGCCGCAACGGCGGAAATCAAGACCGGTGATCGCCGCATCATTGAATACCTGCTGTCGCCGCTGTCCAGGCGCGTGCAGGAAGCGGGGAGGGAGCGATGAACCTGGTCAAAGGCTTGAGGCAGATGTTCACTCGGGAAGCGGGCGGCTTCCTGCTTGGAATGATCCTGATCGTGCCTGCCAATGCCATGGCCGCCGAGATCACCAAGCGCAAGCCGGCACCCTCTGGAGATATCAGTGCCGACCTTCTCTCCCAGCGGATTGTCAGCCTGCTGTCCGAGCAGCGGGCAGTACCCGGATTCAAGGGGATCTCGAGCTCGAGCTGGAATCGTCTTTCCGCTCGCCCCATGGCGCCCTCGCCTTACCGCACTGGTGTGTTGCGGATAGACGCCAAGGTTCGCGAAGGCTGGAACTACTGGATTGAATCCAGAGAGCGCCCCAATGGCGGGAACGTCGTTGCGTTCTACGTAGTGGGGGAGCAAGGCCGCCGGGTACCAGGGTACTGCACCTTCTCTTTCGCGGAGTTTGCCGATCGGCTGAGAAGAAACGGCTTTGATCACACGCGTCCCCAGGTGCCGCCAGGCTCTCCTCGCATACATTTTTTTTCTCGACCACATCTGCCCGTGGTCGTGATCACTTACGTCCCCACTGGATCCGTCAGCGGCGAATCCTGTGTGGAGAGCATCCAGGTCGAACCATCGGAGCAGGGAAATGGCTGAATTCAATTCGCAGTTGAAGTCGATTCTCGATATTCTCAGGGCGCGAGGTGGCGAATCGCTGCGCGCCGCGAATCTGATTCAGAGAGCACTGGAGGGCTCCCCGCAGCTCATCCTGCAGTTCAATCGCGCGGCGCTTCAAGGGAAGCTGAAGGCGATTGAACTTCTTCCGGAGAGTGCCAGCGAGGGCGGGCATCTCGACGACGGGGTCATGCGGCTGTCAAGGAACGCGCTTTCCAGAGGCGTTGGCACGGCAGTGATGGACAACCTGAGATCCACGCTAGGTCATGAGATCGGGCATGGCTTGTTCAGTGGTGCTGTCGATGCTGCTTCCGGGAATTTCTCGAATGTAGTGATCAATCTGTCGCAGTTCCGTGATTCGGATCGCAACTACACCATAGCGATCAAGAACTATGTGCTTGCAGCACGTGCCAACGAGGCCGTCGCAACAATCAACGGGTGGAATGCCGTCCGCAATGAAATGGTTGCCAGCAATGGGGGCAAGCCAATTGATCGCCAGGCGCTGTTGGAACGCATGTACTTTGTGCGCCCGGACTGCGTAACAAGGTTGCCCAGCGGGCTTTACGAAACTGCCCCCGGGATCGTGCTTGATCAGAATCTCGTTCTGCAACAGACAGCGGCCAACATCGAAGCGGTGGCCGTATGCTACTTCGATGATCCACGTTCAAAGCTCGGCCCGAACGCCAATCTGAGCTATCACGAGTACTACACGCTCGGAGCGATCAACAGGATTCTGTATTACGAATCCGAGTATCGCCGCATCTTGGGGGCCGGAAAGCCCAATGCGCTGACCATCGATTTTGCAGCACTCGGAGTGGACAGAGCAAAGCTGGAGGCATCGGGCTTCTATTTCACCGGGAACAGTGAAACCCTGGGAATCTCGGATGGTCCGAACAACTGGACGACCATCACGCGCAAGGGCTCAGCGACACCCGGCTGGAACTCCCCGTATGCATTGAGTTGGCTGTTCAATGCCGACGATGGGCTCTTGCAGAAGATTGCCTTGGCGGGTGGGCTCGGCGGAGCCATCGGCGGCGCCGTTTCTTCGGCACTGCGTATCAAGGATCCTGCATGGCGGGTGCTGAGTTCCACCATCCTGACAACCGTCGGTGAGAATCTGGCAGAGGCCATCCAAGCCGGCGGTGTGTCTGTAACGCTTCCGTCGGGAGTGGTCCAGAACGTCCTTGACGACCTTCCGGAAGAGTTCCAGGCCAACCTGCGCAGTGCAGGTGTGGGTGCGATCTCCTCCTACCTGGCCGCAGAGCTGATCAGCTCGCTTGGTATTGAAGGAACGCTTGGCGAACTGGGGCAAACCGTCGCGTCGGCGGCGATCGCGCAGATCATCCAGAACGCGGCAGCGATTTCCAATGGCGCGAACATCAGCCTGTTCAATGGCATCAAATCCGCCCAGCTGTTCAATGCGGTGGGGGCTTATGTCGGCGCGCGCATCGGTGCCAGCCTGGTAGAGTTCGATACCATCGGTGGCCAGATCGGTGCGCAGGTGGGATCGGCCATTGGTGCTTATGTCGGTGCATCTGCGGCGACGACATGGGCTGCAGCGGGCAGTAAAGTGGGTGGGGCGGCATACGGCGCGATCGGTGCGGCAGTCGGCGCATTGGTCGGCTACATCCTGGGAGGACTGATCGGCTCGTTCTTCTCAAGTGGAAAGCCGCGGTCGTGGGCCACGGTCAGCTGGGAAGAGACATCGGAGAGTTTCGTCATCAGCGGAGTGCGGTCACGCTCCGGTGGCTCCAAGGCCGGTGCGAAGATCCTCGCCAGTGCCGTGGCGGAGAATCTCAATGCTGTGCTGAAATTGTCCGGAAGCCGGGTAGCCTCTGGTAGCTCTGTCGATGGGGGCACCTTTGGCGCGTATGGAAAGGAGTATCGATACTGGTCGGCGGCTCCCGTCGCGTTCTCCAGCGCGGAAGAGCTGATCGGATACGGATCGGCACTGGCACTGACCAATCTTGCCGGGAAGATGATCGGCGGCGACATCCATATCAAGCGCGCCCTCGTGCAACACCTGGGGATGCTGCCGTCTTCGCGTGAGTTCAACGTGACGTCTCTGGTCGGGGATCTTGCGATGGCGGCCGACTACGGGCGCTATCTGATGGACCCCTTCCAGATCAACGCGCTCATTGCCGGCGCTCCGGAAAGCGGACTGGCAGCACAATGGGCTATCACATTTGCGCGTGCCACAGAACTTGGGTTGAACAAGCGTGCATCGACTGACTGGGTAGGCGGATTTGCGGCATGGATGGATCAGTTGCCCGATGGGGAGCTGAATGGCGTAGGCCTGAATGCGGCGAACGTCGTTGCATCGCTTGACAGTTCGAGTGGACGGAAGTTCCTGTTCATGGGATGGAGCGGCGAGGAGCTCCTCTCTATTGGCGACACCATCGTCACCGCAGACAAGGATCGCATCCTCGGTGGCACCGGCAACGATAGCATCATCGTCAATGGTGCAACGCTGTCCAGCACCACTGGCCTGCTGATCAACGGCAAGGCCGCCCCGGCCACCCATCGCATCGGCATCGCTGCGGTCATCGATGCCGGTGCCGGCGACGATCTGGTCCGTGGCGGGGATCTCGGCAACGATCTGCTCGGCGGCAGTGGGAACGACACCCTTGTGGGTGGCCTGCTCGATGACTGGCTGTTTGGCGGTGACGGCAACGATGTGCTGTTCGCCGGCAATGTCACCAATGTGAACTTCGCCATCGGTGATGCCAGCGCACAGGCGTTGGCGATCGCTGCGCGTGGTGGCAATGGCAACTACCTCGACGGCGGTGCCGGCGACGATCGCCTGTATGGCGGCACCGGTTCGGACTGGCTGGAAGGCGGCGCTGGCAACGACCTGCTGGCGGGTGGCGAGGGTGGCGACATCATCGCCGGTGGCGCCGGCGATGATCGGGGGGGCAATGGCGAAGCGCGCCTGTTCGGTGGGGGCGGCGCGGACCAGTACCTGTTCCGGCTCGGTGACGGCCGCGATGTGGTCTACGACGAAGAGGGGGCGGGGGCCATCCGCGGCAGCGGCGACAGCTTGAATGACCGCCTCGCGAAGATCGCCAATGGACAGCTGGCGCGCAACTGGGCTGGTGGCGGCGATTACGAGGTCAACGGCTCGGTGAAGGGGGGGGAGGACGCGATCGTGTTCGGCACCGGCCTGTCGCTGCAGAACATCCAGATGCGTCGCTCCTCGGCCAGCGGTGCCGGCAACGACCTGATCATTGCCCTGGTCAGCTATGACGCCGCCGGCAACGCGATCCTCACCGGCGACGAGCTGACCATCAAGGACTGGTTCGAATCTTCGCATCGCGTGGAGTGGCTGCGGTTTGCCGATGGCGAGGACATCCGCATCGGCGATATGACCTCGTACATCATCGGCACCGGTGGCTCGGATGTGATCCTGGGTACCTACGGTGCGGACTTCCTGTATGGCGGGGCTGGCAACGACGAGATCCGCGGCCTGGCCGGCAATGACTTCGGCAATGGTGGCTCGGGCGACGATTTCGTTGCTGGCGATGGCGACCAGGACTGGGTGATGGGCGGCTCCGGCAACGATCAGGTGCTGGGCGGCGCGGGCAACGACACGGTGTTTGGCGATGATGGCAATGACCGTGTGTATGGTGGTACGGGTTCGGACCTCGTGGTCGGCGGCCGTGGCAACGACGAAGTGGTGGGCGGTGAAGGCGATGACGTCTTCCGCTACCAGCGCGGCGATGGCGACGACATTGTCATGGACGACTATGTCGACAACTGGGATCTGGTCTGGGAGAAGGGCGCCTACGTCAACGGCTATGTGCGTAATGCCGATGGCACCGTCAGCAAGGACGGCGTGGTCTATTTCGACGGTTCCACCTGGATCAGCCACAACGACTGGAACGACGAGGCGCAGGTGCTGCGCCGGCACAAGGGCGCGCTCAATGGCCTGATAGCGCGCAACGCGGGTGTTGATTCGCTGGAATTTGGCGTTGGCATCGATATCCAGGATGTGATGTTGCAGCGCGATGGCAATGACCTGCGCCTGGTGATCGGTCGCGATGGTGAGAAGGAGCGCCTCTCGGCGTCCAGTGACCGGATCACTATCAGGGACTGGTACGCACTCGGCGGATCGATCGAGAACATGGTGTTTGCCGCGACCGGCCGCCATGCGCTCACCGACATGACCCTGCTTGGGGGTGGCGATGGCAACGACACGATCGTCGGTACGGCTGGCAAGGACTGGTTGACCGGCAACGGTGGCGATGACGTTATCGACGGCGGTGCGGGCAACGACCTGCTGATGGGCAATGAGGGCGACGATACGCTGCGTGGCAGTGCGGGTGACGACATCCTGTACGGCGGCCAGGGTGACGATCTGTTGCACGGCGGTGCCGGCGCGGACACCCTGTTCGGTGGCGGTGGCGTGGACATCGCCTCTTACGCGGGAAGTGCGGCGGTGCGCGTTTACCTGGAAGGCACGTTCGCCAATACCGGCGACGCCAAGGGCGATGCCTACAGCAGCATCGAAGGCATCGAGGGCGGCGCCGGCGCCGACCGCCTCGGCGGCAGCATAGGCGCAGATGTGCTGCGTGGTGGCGGTGGCGCGGATGCGTTGTACGGCGGTGAGGGCGACGATGCCTATGAGTACAACATCGGCGACGGTAGTGATGTCATCTATGAAGGCGCATTCTATCTTGATGAGGTGATGTCCAGCTCAGGGACGTTGGGATCAGCCTACACGGCGTCTTGGGAGTATCTGGGCATTGGCGAGACAACGGTGGGCAACAAGCATCAGTATCGGTTGACGGTCAAGGAGATCGGATCCGGCACTGTTGTCTACCAGAGCGTGGACAAGGTGGACTTCCTGTTTGACGCCCCAGTGGCGAACGCGCCAGCCTCCACCACGTGGCCATCGGCGCAGGGGCAGTTCCGTTCGTCGACCTGGCGAAACGGGCCAAATGGGCAACAGATCGTACGCGAAGTGTTCCAGGCCATCGACGGGGGCCAGGATACGCTGGTACTGGGAGCAGGGCTCAGCCTCTCCAATCTTCGGTTGGCGCTGAGCGGGACGACGCTCCAGGTGGATGTCTTCGCCGCACAGAACGGTACGATCAAGCTCGCCAATCACACGAATGCCCAACGTCGCGTCGAGTTCATGCAGTTGAAGGACGGACTGGTGCTGGATCTGCGCCAGTTCCGCCAGCTTTCCCAAGGCGGTAGCGCGAGTGACGATGTATTGTTCGGGTCCGATGGCGCGGACACGCTTACGGGTCTTGCAGGTCACGACGTGCTGGCGGGTGGAGATGGCAATGACACGCTGCGGGGCGGCGACGGCGACGACACGCTGGAGGGCGGTGCCGGTGCCGATATCCTCGACGGTGGCAGCGACCGCATCAGCCTCGGCCAGGCGGCGGTGGCGGGTGAAGCCTATGGCGATACGGTCCGCTATGTGACGTCCACCGCGTCGCTGGTGCTGGATTTGGCCGCGGGCACGCTGTCGGGCGGGCATGCCGATGGCGATACCCTGGTCGCAGTCAACGGCGTCAGCACGCTGGAGAACGTGGTGGGCAGCGACGGCTTCGCCGATACCATCAGTGGTGATTCGCGGGCCAATCGCCTGATCGGGCTGGGCGGCAACGACTGGCTGGATGGGCGTGGGGGCGATGACGTGCTCATCGGTGGTGATGGCAACGACACCCTGATGGGCGGCGACGGCAACGATGCGTTGTCCGGCGATGCCGGCGATGACCGACTTGAAGGTGGCGCGGGCAACGATGTGTTGGCCGGTGGCGCGGGTGCTGACGACCTTTACGGTGGGCTGGGCGACGACCAGATCAGCGGCGATGTAGGCAACGACAAGGCCTGGGGCGGCGAAGGCAATGACACCCTGGGGGGGCAGGATGGAGACGACCAGCTCTACGGCGAAGCCGGCAACGATACTCTGGTGGGTGGCGCGGGCGACGACCTGCTGGACGGCGGGACCGGCAACGACACCCTGGCCGGTGAGGCCGGTAACGACCTGCTGCGGGGCGGTGATGGCAATGACACCTACCTGTTCGATCGGGAGGGCGGCAACGACCGGATCGAAGACGCACTGGGCGTCAATCGCATCGTGCTGCAGAACGTGGCCAACCACGAGGTCTGGCTGCAGAAGGTGGGCAACGATCTGCTGGTCAGCGTGATCGGAGGCAGCACCCGGATCACCATCGCGGGCTACTACACCGGCTCCAGTCGGATCACCGAGATCGCGACCGGTGCGGGCTCGCTTTTCCTCGCCCACGCCGAGCCACTGCTCGCGGCAATGGCGGCAGAGTCGGCGTCCGTGCCGGCCGGGATGTCCTCCAGCTTGCAGGGCCTGCTCGGCACCTACTGGCAGAACTCGAACAAGCCGGCACCACTGGTCGAGACGCAGTACCTGGCCACCGATGAGGACGTGCCGCTCAGTGGCAGCGTCAATGCCGTCGACCATGATGGGAACATCACCGGGTACACGGTGATCACCGCACCCGGTATGGGGGCCGTCACGCTCAATGCGGCCACCGGCGCCTGGGTCTACACGCCGGCTGCGGACCGCCACGGCAATGACCGTTTCGTGGTCCGGGTGACCGATGCGGACGGCAATACCGCCGACCAGATCGTCGATCTGGTGGTGCGCTCGGTCAACGACGCGCCCAGCGACATCCTCGCACCCGGCCCGCTGGCCGTGGACGAGAACGCCGCCAACAACCTGTCGCTGGGCCGCTTCGGTCATATCGATCGCGACGGCGCGGAAGATACGGCCACCTTCACCCTGATCAATGATGGCGGCGGGCGCTTCAAGCTCACGGCCGATGGCACGCTCAGCGTTCGTGACGGCACCAAGCTGGACTATGAGACCGCCACCGCGCACACCATCCGGGTACGCGTGACCGACAGTGCCGGCGCGTGGTTCGAGAAGGACTTCAAGATCGACGTCCGCAATGTCAACGAGGCACCGTTCACGCCGACGCGGCCACCGAACACCGCACCCGTACTGGCCGGTGAAAAGACGGGCGCCGGTACGGTGGTAGGCACCTTCGTGATCGGGGACCCCGACAAGACCACGCCGACCCTGCAACTTGTATCCAACCCGGGCGGTCTGCTGGAGGTGGTGGGTAACCAGGTACGCGTGCGTGCGGGCGTTGCAATCGACTTCGAGGCGCTGGCCGCCGCCCAAGGCGCGACCTTGGTCGATCTGGATGGCGACGGCATCAAGGAGGTGCTGCTGACCGCCAGCGTGAGGGCGTACGACGGCAGCCTGGCATCTGCTTCGACGCTCAGCTTCACCTATGCCATCGAAGACGAGAACGAAGCGCCGACGGCAGTGATGTTCGCGGCCACCACCACCAGCTTCAGCGAAACCGATCGCGTTCCCACCGGTACCGCGCTGCCGGCGATCCTGCTCGGCACGCTGTCGGCCACCGACCCAGACACCACGGCCGGCAGTGATTTCGCCACGATGGTGTACAGCGTGTCCGACAGCCGCTTCGAGATCATCAACGGCAACCAGCTACGCCTGAAGGCGGGTGCGATCGTTGACTATGAGGCGGGCAGCAACGTCACCGTGACGGTCACCGCGACCGATCGCGGCGGCGCCGGGTTGAGCGTCAGCAAGCAGCTGGTCTTCACCGTGGTCAACCGCGATGACTACCTGTACGGCACTGCCGCTGGCGAAACGCTGGTCGGCCAGGCCAACCGGGATGTGATCCAGGGGCTCGGTGGCAATGACATCATCAACGGCGGCGGTGGCAACGACGACCTGTACGGTGGCGATGGCGATGACAATCTGCGCGGTGAGGCTGGCGACGACAAACTGTGGGGCGAGCTGGGTCGCGACACGCTGTACGGTGGCGCAGGCGTCGACGAACTGCGTGGCGGTGATGGCGATGACAACCTGTATGGCGAAGACGGTGATGATCGTCTGTACGGCGACGCCGGCAATGACATCCTCGATGGCGGTGCCGGCAATGACCTGCTGGAAGGGGGCATCGGCAATGACACGCTGCGCGGTGGCGTCGGCAACGACATCCTGCGCGGTGGTGATGGCGACGATATCCTCGATGGCGGTGCCGGTGCCGACACCCTGTCCGGGGGCGTCGGTGTCGATACGCTGACCTACGCCTCGGCGACGGCGGGCATCGTGCTGAACCTGGCTACCGGAGCACATGGTGGCGCGGCCGCTGGCGATGTGCTGGAAGATGCGTTCGAGCGGGTGATCGGCAGTGGGTTCGACGACGTCATCACTGGTGGCGCGGGGGATGATTACATCGAGGGTGGCGCAGGCAACGACAAGCTCTATGGCGGTGCTGGCAACGACACGCTGTATGGCGGTGATGGTGACGACCTGCTCGATGCGCAGGCCGGCAATGACACCCTGTATGGTGGCGCCGGTAACGACATCCTGATTGGTGGCGATGATAGCGACGTCTACTTGATCGACCGCAACTCCGGTGCCGACGAAATCCGCAACTACGACTCCAGTGGCGACGATATCGACGTCATCGGCTATCGCGACATCAGCCGCAATGACCTGTGGTTCAGCCGTACCGGCGATGACCTGGTGATCTCGGTGATCGGCACCAGCGTGGTGACCACGATCAAGGGCTGGTACACGACCACCAATGCCAATGATCGCGCCAACTACAAGATTGATTTCTTCCTGGCCGGCGAGCACGCCAGCAGCACGATCAATGCAGAGGCACTGGTCGCGCTGATGGCCGGTCGCACCAAGCCGGCCACGGTGGCGGCCTATCAGGCATTGCATGCCGACGGCACGTTCGAGAACCAGTGGCGGCACTACTGGGATGGCAACGGCCTGCCGTCGATCAGCATCGTGCCGGATCAGTCGATCAACGAGGATGGGCAGGTCGCCCTGCAGTTCACCGTCGGTGATGACCTGACCCCGGCATCCGGGGTCACCGTACGTGCCGTGGCGGTGGATGCCACTGACCTCACGACGGTGGTGGCCTGGATGAATACTCCGAGCATCACTGCGGGGGCCAACGGCGAGCGTACGGTGACGCTGGTGCCGAAGGGCAACGCCAGCGGACGCGTTGCGATCAAGCTGATCGCAACCGATGCCGGTGGGCTGGTGACCGAGCGCGTGTTCTTCATGAATGTGGCGCCGGTAGTGGACGCGCCGGTGATTACCCGTGCCGTGCAGGTCGGCAAGACGCTTGATGGCGGAACGCTGACGCTGGACGTGCAGGCTGCCCTCACCGACACCGACGGGTCGGAAACGCTGGAGATCCGAATCTCGAACCTGCCGACCGGGCTGACCCTGAACAAGGGCACGAACCTGGGCAACGGCGTGTGGTCGCTGACGCCGGCGCAGCTGGCCGGTCTGGCGCTGGTCGGTCCGGCCACGTGGTCGGCCGACCTGACCGGCACTGCGGCGCTGACGGTGACCGCCATCGCCAAGGAGACCGCGACGGGCAAGACCAGCAGCAAGACGCAGACCCTGTCGGTCACCATCAATGCGCGTCCGACCGACATCACCGTGGACCGTGCGCTGAGCACAGTCGAGTCGACCTCGGATGCACCGGTGGCCAATGGCACCGTGCTGGGCAACTTCGCACGGGTGGATGCGGACAATGACAGCTTCACCTTCAGCCTGACCAACAACGCAGGCGGGCGCTTTGCGATTTCCGCGGCCGGCGTGCTGACGGTGGCCAATGCCAGCCTGCTCGACTACGAGGCCAACACCTCGCACCAGATCGTGGTGCGGGTGACCGACTCGGGAGGGTTGACCCGCGACAAGACGTTCACCGTGGCGGTGACCAACGTTGATGAGGCGCCGGCTACGCCGACCGTCTCCAGCCAACCGGTGGCAATCGCCGCCGAGAATGCGGCGCTGGGCGGCGTTGTGATCGCCAACCTTGCCTCCAGTGGCGGCAATGGCAGCTACAGCTATGTGCTGGAGGGCGACGCGCGCGGCTGGTTCACCCTGGTCGGCAACCAGCTGAAGTTCCGTGATGGCCTGGCCCTGGATTTCGAAGCGCTGAAGGCTGCTGGAATGGCCGTGAGTGACGCTGATGGCGATGGCCGCCAGGAGGTGGTGTACTCGGTGTCGGTGAAGGCTGTGTCGGGTGGGTTGACCTCGGCGGGGGCGCGCACCATCACCGTGCGCCTTGAAGACGTCAACGATACGCCGCATGGCATCACCGTTGATCGCACGCTGAGCATCGCGGAAAACACTGCCAACGGCGCCGAGGTCGGTAAGTTCAGTGGCCAGGACCAGGACGTGACCGACGGCCTGACCTTCACCCTGGTCAACAATGCTGGCGGCCGCTTTGCCATCACCGCGGCTGGTGTACTGAGCGTCGCCAATGGTGGGCTACTGGACTACGAGGCCGCCACTTCGCATGCAATCACGGTGAGGGTGACCGACACCCACGGCGCGACCCGCGACCAGGTGTTCCAAGTGGGCGTGTCCAACGTCAACGAAGCGCCACGAACGCCTGACGTCGTGCAGCACGTGGCGCTCACCTCCGAGAACACCGGCGTGTCCGGGCAGGTGGTGGCCACGCTGTCCTCGTCTGATCCGGACGGGACCGCGCCCTCGTACCAGATCATCAACGATCCGTTTGCCTGGTTCGCCATTTCCGGCAACCAGCTCAAGTACAACGTCAGCAGCTTCGATTTCGAAGCGGTTGCACCGTACCTGCAGCTGATCGACGGCGACGGCGATGGCCAGCTGGAGGCGTACTACAACGTCACCGTTCGTGCGACGGATGGAGCGCTGGTGTCGGGCAATCGCGAGATCACGGTACGCATCGAAGACGTCAACGAGGCACCGACGACCTGGGGCCAGAGCCTGACGCTGGCCGAATCGGCGCCGGGGGCGGGGCAGACCGTGTTCCAGTTCACCAACTGGTCCGACCCGGACAGCCAGTGGTACAACCGCGACCACCGGTTTGCCATCACCGGTGGTGCCAGCAACCTGTTCGGCATCAACGCCACCACGGGTCAGATCGCGCTGCACGGGCAGCTGGATTATGAGACCGCGCAGAGCCACCAGATCCAGGTGACGGTCACCGATCGTGGTGGCCTTTCCAGCAGCACCTGGGTGACGATCAATGTGCAGAACGTCAATGAGCGGCCGACGGTCGTCCAGACGCAGGACAGCAACTACGTGTACGTGCTCTGGGGAAGTGACCAGGAGGACATCTTCAGCCGTCTGGTGATCACCAGCGCGGTGGAACTGGTGAGTACTACTGGCCAGTACTGGGACACCTATACCAACGAGACATCGTTCTTTGACTATGGGACCACGGCGAAGGCCATTTCCGGTGATGGTTTCCTGAACGGTTACTACTACAACGGCACGCTTGCCACGCGGATCGTGAATCGTGGAAACCGGCGTCAGGTGAACGACGGAAACTGGGGCGATCCGCGCGGAAGCGGCGCGGGCTACTACCAGGAGACCTACTACGACACCTACTATGAAATCGTCATCCAGAGCGTGGACAGCGCTGGCCTCTGGAGTGATCCGCTGAAGTTTGTCGTCAACGAGTTCGGCGCTCGCCTCGGCCCTGTGGTTCTCGATCTGGACGGCGACGGCGTGGAGACCGTGGGCTGGGCACAGAGCGCCACGCGCTTTGACATGGACGGTGATGGCGTGCGTGATCTGACCGGTTGGGTCGGGCCGCACGACGGTCTACTGGTGCTCGACCGCAATCGCAACGGCACGATCGATTCCGGCGCCGAGATCTCGTTCACGGCCGATCTTGCAGGCGCCCATTCCGACCTTGAGGGACTGGCCGCCTACGACAGCAACGGCGACCGCCGCCTGGATGCCAATGACGCCCGCTTCAGGGAGTTCCAGGTCTGGCGCGATGCCAACCGCGATGGCATCAGCCAGGCGGGTGAGCTGCTGACGTTGCAGCAGGCCGGCGTGGCGTCGATCAACCTTGATGCGCGCCGTACCGGGCAGATGCCGGGTACGTCGGTGGACAACACCACCTATGCCAACGGTCAGTACATCCGTATCGATGGCACCCAGGCGGCCCTGTCGGACATGTTCTTCGCTTTCGGCGAGCGCAATCAGGAGGGCGACGATGACGGCCTGAACCTGAATGCTGGCTCCGGAAAGGGCGGGCGTGACCTGGGTAGCGGTGATGCCGCCTCCGGACGCGTCAACCGCCGTGGCGGGGATCCACGCTTCACGCCTGCAACTGACCTGCCGCAGGCCCCGGTGGCACAAGCCGTGACGGAACTGGGGGATCATTTCGGTGGCGTTGAGCCCACCGCCGCCGAGCGGATGCAGCAATCGGCTCGGTCGGAACAGCGTGCCCCCATCGATGAAAGCATTCCGTCCGGCCCGACAACACAGCGCTCCGCCTTGCATGACAATCTGGCGCTGGCACAGAAGAAGCGGTTCCAGATGATCGAAGCGATGTCCACGTTCGACGCTCAGCCCTATGCCCAGGGCATCAGCACGGCGGCGCGCGATCCGGCCGCCATGGAACTGTTGACCGCCATTCCCGACTATAGGATTTCCCGTTCATGATCACGTCCACGACCGCCACCGCCGCCTCCGACGGGGCGCCGCGCACCGTTGCCGAGGCCCTCGGCCAGATCGTCTGGCTGCTTTCACAGTCGCCGCTGCACCGTGAGATGCAGTTGAAGGACCTCGAATGGTCATTCATGCCGCCGCTGCTGAAGGAGCAGTTCCGGGTGTTCCGTTTCGGCACACTACCGCCGCTGCCGGGCATGCAGGAAGCCGGTGCGGCCTTCGCCGGGGTGACCCAGCAGGCACTGGAACAGTTGCCGCTTGGCGTTGCAATCTGGGCCAGTCTTTCAGAGGAGGCCGAGCGCAAGCTGGAAGTCGGCGAGCGGCTGGAACTGGACGACTGGAACAGCGGCGATCGCCTGTGGCTGATCGAGTTCATCACCCCCTTCGCCCAGCCCGGCAACGGCCTGGCCGAGGCCATGCTGGGCGATCTGCTGACCGGGCCGTTCGCGGGGCGCAGCCTGTCCATGCACCGGACCGATCCGGCCACCGGCCGGCGTGACAAGGTGACCCTGGGCGGCGTGCCGTCGCAGGCGGCCTGATCCGGTAAGGGTAAACGCCCGCCCCGGCCGCCATGCTGGCGGTCGGGGGAGTAGAGGCAAGCCCGGTGGGCCGGGGCGCGATGATAGAATGCCGGGTTTCTGGCAGTGCCCACCATGGGCGGCCGGGTATCGGCAACTCCGGCTGTGTGCTATGACAGGCACCAGCCCCCGGACAATGGAATCACTTACCTATGGCGCGCGGCATCAACAAAGTCATCCTGGTCGGCAACCTCGGCAACGACCCGGACGTGAAGTACACCCAGAGCGGCATGGCGATCACCCGCATCAGCCTGGCCACCACCAGCGTCCGCAAGGACAAGGATGGCAACCAGCAGGAACGTACCGAATGGCACCGCGTGGTGTTCTTTGGCAAGCTCGGCGAGATCGCCGGCGAGTACCTGCGCAAGGGCAGCTCGGTCTACGTCGAAGGCAGCCTGCGCTACGACAAGTACACCGGCCAGGACGGCGTTGAGAAGTACTCCACCGACATCGTTGCAGATGAAATGCAGATGCTGGGCGGCCGCGGTGAAGGCGGCGGCGGTGGCGGTGGTGGCAACTACGGCGGCGATCGCCCGCAGCGTCAGCAGGCGCCGCGCCAGGAGTACGGTGGCGGTGGCCAGCGTGGCGGCCAGGGCGGTGGCTATGGCAACCAGGGCGGCAACCAGGGCGGCGGTTACGGCAACCAGGGTGGCAACCAGCGCCCGCAGCCGCAGCAGGCTCCGCCGATGGACGACTTCGCTGACGACGATATTCCGTTCTAAGCGCACCTTCGGTGCATCCCGACAAGGGCTCCTGGCATGCCTGCCTGGGGCCCTTGTCGTTTTTGAGGCCCTGCCGGGATCCTGTTGTCCGACGGCCGCCGATGCAGACGTTCCTCGATGTTGTCACCGATTGCCGAACACGCCCTGGTCCAGCAGGCAATCAATGAACGCCCCCAGCAGGGCGGGGCGATGCCGCCTGTTCGGGTAGTAGAGAAAAAGCCCGGGGCGCGAGACCGACCAATCCGCCAGTACCCGCACCAGCAATCCCTGGGCCAGCAGTTCCCCCACGCGATCCTGCTCGAAGTGATAGGCGATTCCAAGGCCGGCCAGTGCCGCCGCAATCCCGACGTCAGCGTGATTGGTGACGACAGGACCGTCCACGGCGACCTCCAGGTGGCGACCTCGCTTCTTGAACTCCCATCGGTACTGCCTGCCGTCACTCTGCAGCCGCCAGTTGATGCAGGCATGGTCCTGCAGTTCCGTTGGAGATCGCGGCGTTCCACGGCGTGCGACGTAATCCGGTGACGCCACGGCGACCATGTTCAGGTCGGGAGTGAGGCGGATGGCCACCATGTCCTTCTCGAGCTGCCCGCCCACGCGGATGCCTGCATCAAACCGCCCACTGACGATGTCGCTGAGCGCGTCGTCGACCACGATGTCGACAACGACATCAGGGTAGGCCTGGTGGAAGCGGGCAAGCCGCGGGGCAATCAGTGTTCTCGCGGCGATGCCCAGCGTATTGATGCGCAGCGTCCCATTCACCCGCCCGGTCGCCTCGCGGGTTTCAGCGACCGCTACGGCCAACTCCTCGAACAGCGGCGCTATGCGCGCGTACAGTCGCCCGCCACTTGCTGATGGCGCGACGCTTCGGGTCGTGCGATTGAGCAGGCGGGTGCCGAGGCGGCCTTCCAGTTGGCGGATGGTCTGGCTCAGCGCCGAGGGCGATACCCCCAGATGTTCCGCAGCCCGCGCGAAGCTCTGGCGTTCCACCACCGCCACGAAAGCCTTCAGTTCAGTGAACTCGGATCCGCGCATTAGGTAGACTTTTCGACATAACCCATTCGGATTATAGGGCATTCACTTAACTGGCCTGCGTGCACATCCTGAGCGCCTCACCACTGCAGGAGCCCAGCAATGAATGCACTGACCCTCCCAGAGCCCATTGCCGCGTACTTCGCGGCCGAGCATGACCCCGAAGCCCTCGGGCGTTGCTTCACCACCCAGGCGATCCTCAAGGACGACGGGCACACGCTCACCGGCGTCAACGCGATCAAGGCCTTCCTGGCCGAGGCATCGGCCAAGTACCGTGCTACCAGCGTGCCATGCGCCATCGCGCGGCAGGAACACTGTCACGTTGTCCGCGCCACTGTCAGCGGCAATTTTCCAGGCAGCCCGATCCTGCTGACCTACCGTTTCGAACTGCAACGAGGCCTGATTGCAGCGCTGGAGATCACTGCATGAGCTTCGATCTTCAACTCGGTGGCCTGCGGGCCGTGGTAACCGGCGGCACGTTGGGTGTGGGGGCTGCGGTGGTCAGGACCCTGGCCGAGGCCGGGGCCCGGGTGATGACGTCTGCGCGCAGCTTGCCGGCACGGCCGGTCGAAGGGGTCGCGTACGTGGCAGCCGATCTGTCGACGGCCGAGGGCACCCGCATCTTCGCCCAGGCCGTTCTGCAGGCGTGGGACGGTGCCGACATCCTGATCAATGTGCTTGGGGGATCAAAGACACCAGGCGGCGGCTTCGCGGCGATCAGTGATGCGCATTGGTTTGCCGAGCTGAACCTCAATCTGATGCCGGCGGTTCGTCTGGATCGCGCCTTGCTGCCGGCCATGCTCGCGCAGCGCGCTGGCGTGATCATCCATGTCAGTTCGATCCAGCGCATGCTGCCTCTGCCGGAGTCCACCACCGCGTACGCCGCGGCCAAAGCGGCACTTACGACGTACAGCAAGTCGCTTTCAAGAGAGGTCACCGCCAAGGGCGTGCGCGTGCTGAGCGTTGCGCCGGGCTGGATCGAGACAGAGGCTTCCCGGGAATTTGCAGAACGGATCGCGGCAGAAGCAGGAACCGATTATGAAGGGGGCAAGAGGCTGGTCATGGACTGGCTTGGGGGGATCCCGGTGGGGCGCCCCGCGGCACCGCAGGAGGTGGCCGATCTGATCACGTTCCTGGCGTCTCCCCGGTCTGCCTCGATTTCCGGAACGGAGTATCGGATCGACGGCGGCACGGTCTCGACCCTGTAGCCAACAGGCGTCGTCCCGCTGCCACCGCCCAGAAAGAAAGCCCCGCTCATGCGGGGCTTTCCTTTGTCCGCGATTCCTGCGGAGTTGTGCCCCGCAGCATCAGCTTTCGTGCACCGCGACTTGCAAACAGACAATTTCCTCCCCTATGGTGCAATCGATTGCATTGCAGTGAATCGTTGCGTTTGATACCGGTTGGGAGGCCGGCAGGTGGATGTCCGTCCATTCGATCAGACCGGCCCCGCCGACGGGGCTCACGCGGCGCGATGCGCTGCGCATCGCAGTTGCCGGCAGCATTGGCCTGGGGGCCGCGACAATCGCGGGCACGCTGCCCGCATCCGCCGCCACCGCGCCGCTCAAAGGCAACCTGAAGCACTCCGTCGCCCGCTGGACCTTCCCGCAGCTGTCCGTCACCCAGCTCTGCGCGACGGTGAAGGACATCGGCTTCGCCGCGATCGACCTGGTCGGCCCGGAAGACTGGCCGACGTTGAAGGCCCATGGTGTGTACAGCTCGATGTGCAACGGCGCGGAGCTGGGCCTGACCAAGGGCTTTGCCGGGCGCCAGTTCCATGACCAGTTGGTGGAGCGCTACACGCGGCACATCGATCTGGTCGCCGATGCCGGCTATCGAAACCTCATCTGCTTTTCCGGCAACCGCAACCGCATGGACCCCGCCGAAGGCATGGCCAATGCCGAAGCTGGCCTCAAGCGCATCCTCGGGCATGCCGAGAAGCGCGGCGTGGTGCTGGTGATGGAGCTGCTCAACTCCAGGGTCGATCACCACGACTACCTGTGTGACCACTCTGCCTGGGGCGTGGAGCTGTGCCAGCGGCTCGGCTCGGACAACTTCGGCCTGCTCTACGACATCTACCACATGCAGATCATGGAAGGCGACATCATCGCCACCATTGGAAAACACCACGCCTGCTTCAAGCATTACCACACCGCAGGCGTGCCAGGCCGGAACGAGATCGGAGACCAGCAGGAGCTCCACTATCCGGCCATCTGTCGCGCGATCCGCGACACCGGTTTCAAGGGGTATCTGGCGCAGGAGTTCACGCCTGCAGCGCCCGATCCCGTTGCCTCATTGCGCGAGGCGATCCGCCTCTGCGACGTCTGAAACGATATCCACCCAGGTGAGAAACCCATGGCAGATAATCACTACGACGCCATTGTTGTTGGCTCGGGAATCAGTGGCGGTTGGGCGGCGAAGGAGCTGACCGAAAAGGGCCTGAAGGTCCTGATGCTGGAACGTGGCCGTAACATCGAGCACGTCAAGGACTACGTCAACGCGATGAAGGAGGCGTGGGACTTCCCGCACCGCAATCGGCCAACGCAGGCGATGAAGGCCGACTTCCCGGTGCTGATGCGCGATTACGGCCTGGCCGAAAATCTGGAAGGAATGTGGGCCAACGAACAGGACTCGCCCTACATCGAGACCAAACGTTTCGACTGGTTCCGTGGCTACCACGTCGGCGGCCGCTCGCTGCTGTGGGGGCGGCAGAGTTATCGCTTCTCCGATCTGGATTTCGAGGCGAACCTCAAGGATGGGATCGCTGCTGACTGGCCGATCCGCTACGCCGACATCGCGCCGTGGTACGACCATGTGGAGAAGTTCGCCGGCATCGCCGGCACGCGCGAAGGACTGGACGTGCTGCCGGACGGTGAGTTCCTGCCGCCGGTTCCCTTGAACATCGTCGAGAAGGATGTGGCCGCGCGTATCAAGAAGGCCTTCGGCGGAACGCGCCATATGATCCACTCGCGCACTGCAAACATCACCCAGCCGATGCCCGAGCAGGGGCGCGTCAACTGCCAGTACCGCAACAAGTGCATCCTGGGCTGTCCCTTCGGTGCCTACTTCTCGACCCAGGCGGCGACGCTGCCAGCGGCGATGAAGACCGGCAACCTGACCTTGCGTCCGTTCTCGATCGTCAAGGAAGTGCTCTATGACAAGGATCGCAAGCGTGCGCGTGGCGTGGAGGTCATCGACGCCGAAACCGGCCAGACCTACCAGTACACCGCCAAGGTGATCTTCCTCAATGCGTCGTCGTTCAACTCGACGTGGCTGCTGATGAATTCGGCGACCGATGTATGGGACGGCGGGCTGGGCTCTTCGTCCGGTGAGTTGGGGCACAACGTGATGGATCATCATTTCGGTGCGGGTGCCTCGGGCCGGGTCGAGGGCTACGAAGACAAGTACTACTTCGGCCGCCGTCCCTGCGGTTTCTACATTCCGCGCTTCCGCAACGTCGCAGCCGACAAGCGTGGCTACCTGCGCGGGTTCGGCTACCAGGGCGGTGCCAGCCGAAACGGCTGGTCGCGCGAGATCGCCGAGCTGAACATCGGCGCCGACCTGAAGGAAGCGCTGACCGTGCCGGGTGACTGGCGCATCGGCATGACCGGGTTCGGTGAAATGCTGCCGCACCACGACAATACAATCCGCCTGGACCACGACCGCAAGGACAAGTGGGGGCTGCCGGTGCTGGCGATGGACGTTGCCATGCGTGCCAACGAACTGGCGATGCGCAAGGACATGGCCGCCGATGCTGCCGAGATGCTGGAGGCGGCCGGCGTCAAGGACGTGAAGATGCACGACAACGACTATGCCCCGGGCAAGGGCATCCACGAGATGGGGACCGCGCGCATGGGACGTGATCGCAAGAGCTCGGTGCTGAACCAGCACAACCAGGTCTGGGATGCTCCCAACGTCTATGTGACCGACGGTGCCTGCATGACCTCCAGCGCCTGCGTGAATCCCTCGCTGACCTACATGGCGCTGACCGTGCGCGCGGCCGACCACGCGGTACGCGAACTGAAAGCGGGGAACCTCTGATGGATCGTCGCGAACTGCTGAAGATGATCGTCGCCGCCACCGGCGCGGCCATGGTTGGATTGCCTGCGCTTGTGCAGGGGCAGGCACCGGCGGGCGCCACGAAGATCCATTTCTCCGATGCCGATGTCGGCACGCTGGACGAGATCGCCGAGACCATCCTGCCGCGGACCCGGACACCTGGCGCGAAGGACGCCGGTGCCGGGTTGTTCATGGCGACATTCGTCAGCGATTGCTACACCGCCCGGCAGCAGGCGGCGTTTCGCGCCGGCCTGGCCGACATCGACAAACGCGCAGGTGGCCGCTTCGTATCGCTCACACCGGAAGCCCGCACCGGGTTGCTGCGAACGCTGGACGCTGAAGCGAAGGCACGCCCTGCCGACGTGACCGAGACCGGCACACCAGAAGAGGGCGAGGCGATGCCGCACTACTTCACGATGCTCAAGCAGTTGGCCATCTTCGGCTTCTTCACCTCCAAGGTCGGCGCGACAGGGGTGCTGCAGTACGTCGCGGTGCCGGGTCGTTACGACGGCGACCTTGCCTATGTTCCCGGCACGCCGGCGTGGGGAACCAGCTGATGGACGATATTCTGATGATCCGCTCTCTGTTGATGGCCACCGGCCTGCTGGCCGCAGTACCTGCCTACGCGCAGAACGGTGCCGACGCTGCGCGTGACCCGAAGAAGACCGAGGTGTGGACGCCGGTGCCTGCAGTCGTGGAAACGCCCGCGGGCAAAGCGCCGTCCGACGCCATCGTGCTGTTCGATGGCAAGGACGCCTCGGCGTGGGAGGCAGAGCAGGGCGGGCGCGTGCCCTGGACCGTCGCCGATGGCGCGATGACCGTGGTGCCGGGCAGCAAAGGCATCCGCACCCGACAGCGCTTCTGCGATGTCCAGCTGCATGTCGAATGGCGTACCCCCACCGAGACGAAGGGCTTCGACGGCCAGAACCGCGGCAACAGCGGTATCTTCCTGCAGGAACTGTATGAACTGCAGGTGCTCGACAGTTACAACAACCCGACGTATGCCAACGGCCAGGCGGGTTCGATCTACAAGCAGGCCATGCCACGGGTGAACGCCTCGCGTGCACCGGGCCAGTGGCAGATTTACGACATCATCTGGAAGGCGCCGCGGTTCTCGCAGGGCGGCGGCCTGACGTCGCCCGCGCGCATCACCGTGCTGCATAACGGCGTGCTGGTCCAGGACGACACCGTGCTGGCAGGCAAGACCGAGTACATCGGTGCGCCTTCGTACGCGCCCCATGCGTGCGCGCCGCTCTATCTGCAGGAGCATGACGCCAAGGTCAGCTACCGCAACATCTGGGTGCGCGAACTGTAGCGCCCACCCGCTATTTCGCCAGGTAGCTGGCGATGTCATCGATTTCCTGTTGCGACAGTTGCGGGAAGGGCGGCATCAATCCGCCGCCCTTCCTGATCTTGTCCTTGATCTGCGCGGGCTGCAGTCGTTTGCTGATGTCGGTGAGCGCGGGAAACGCGCCCGGCATGCCAGCGCGATCGGCACCGTGGCAGGCCGTGCAGTTTGCGCTGTAGAGCTTCGCACCGGCCGCAGGATCGTCCTTGCACCAGGCCGTGGTCGCAAGCATCGCGCCGCACAGGACCGCGGTCAGGGTGAAGCTCAATTTCAGGCGAGTGTTCAAGCGAGGCTCCTTCGCATCAGCGCGGTGCGCGAGCAGGTTGGTCGATGGCCAGGTGTTCACGCAGGTAGTCCGCGCCGGTCTGGATGACCTTGGCCGGGTTGCGCGGCTGGTCGTGCTCGATGATGTACCAGTGCACGCCCGCGGCGGCCGCGGCTGGCAGGATCGCGTTCCAGTCCAGTACGCCCTGGCCGACGGCGGCGAATCCGCCTTCGTCTTCAGCCTGGCCCTTGGGTGCATTGTCCTTGGCGTGCACCGCGAACACGCGATCACGGAATTTTCCCAGCATCACGGCCGGGTCCAGGCCCGCACGTGCGACCCAGGCCAGGTCCAGCTCGGTCTGCAGGTCGGGGCCGGCCGCTGCGAACAGCAGCTCCAGTCCGGTGCTGCCATCGAAGTCGACCAGCTCGAAGTCGTGGTTGTGATAGGCCAGGCGCATGCCCTTGGCTCGTACCTGTTTCGCGATCCTGCCCAGCTCCTGGCCCAGTGCGGTCCAGCCCGCGGCGTCTGTCGGCCGATCCTTCGCATCCAGGTACGGCACCACCAGCGTGGTGTTGCCGATCGACCGGTTGAACGTCACCACGCCGTCCAGATCATTGCGCAGCTCGGCCAGCGGCACATGCGACGAAACCGCCTTGATCGAATACCGGTCCAGCAGCCGCTTGAGCTCCGCAGCGCTGGCGTTCTGCGTGCCGACCGTCTCCACTGCGTGCACACCGGCGTCGTGGACGATCTTCAGCTGCTGGTCGAGCGACCCGGCGTTGCGCAGGGTATACATCTGCACCGCGATCGGTTTCTGCGTGCTGGCGGCTTCGTCCGCGAAAGCGGGCAGGGTGGCGAACAGCAGGATGAGACTTGCACTTCTACGGAAAAGAGCTTTCATCAACAGATCCTCCCGGGATTCAACCGATGGTGGTCCAGGCACGCGACCTGGCCGATGCAATGACACGGTCAACGATCTGCGCCGAGCGCAGGCCGTCCTCGAAGGTCGGCAGGCCCTGCGGCCGCTCGCCTTCAATGGCGCGATAGGTGTCGGCGACAAACGCCTCGAAACACTGGGCGTAGCCCTGTGCATGCCCGGCCGGCAGCACGGAAAGGCGGCGCTGATCGTCACTGCCGGCACCGGGGCCGCGTACGAAGATCTTCTCGCGCTGGTCGGGCAGGCCGATCCACAGTCGTTCGGCATCCTCCTGGTTGAAGGCCACACTGGCCTTGGCGCCATCGATCTCGAACCAGAGGCGGTTGTGGCGTCCGGCCGAGACCTGGCTGACCGTCAATGACGCCAGCGTGCCGGCGCCGGTCCTGAACATCGCCGCAGCCACGTCTTCGCTGGTGACGGCCTGCATCGTGCTGGCGGCCGTTGGCGTGCTGAAGCTCTGCCCGCTGACGGCGCCGCGCTCGGCGATTACCGTGGAGAACGCCGCGCTGACCTCGGCGAAACGCTCGCCGCTGATCCATTCCACCAGGTCGCACCAGTGCGAACCAATGTCGGCGAACACGCGAGAAGTGCCCCCCAACGCAGGGTCCACGCGCCAGTTGTTGCTGGCCGGGTCCAGCAGCCAGTCCTGCAGGTAGCTGCCGTGGATCAGGTGCAACGGCCCCAGATCGCCCTGGGCGATGCGTGCGCGCGCCTCGCGGACCACGGGGTGGTAGCGGTAGACGAAGGGTACCGTGGCCACAAGGCCGCGCGAGGCCGCCAGCGCAGCCAACGCCTGTGCATCTTCCAGCGAGGTGGCCAGCGGCTTCTCGCAGATCACGTGCTTGCCGGCTTCCAGCGCAGCCTGGGCCATCGCGCGGTGCAGGTGATTGGGCGTGCAGACGTGCACGACCTGCACCTGCGGGTCGGTGATCACCTCCTCGATATCCCGATAGGCACGCGCGACATTCCAGGACTGCGCTGCCTCATGTGAACGCTGCGGTGACGAGGCGGCCACGCCGCGTACCTCGGCACCCGCCAGCAGTGCCGCACGACGATGCACTGCGCCGATCATGCCGGCGCCGACGATGGCGATTCCAAGCTTGGGCATCGACTGGGATCCTCAGGGCGTGGAGGGCGCGGCCGTGGCCGCCGGCCGGTCGCGGAACAGCAGCAGGAAGGCGACCAGCACCACCAGTGCAACGCCTGCCGGGAACAGCCAGATCTGCTGCCAGTCGGGGCCGGCCGCAGTGGTGAAGTGCTCCACCACCGCGCCGGACAGGAAGGTGCCGATCAGCATGCCCACGCCGTAGGTGGCCAGGGTGATGAACCCCTGCGCGCTGCTGCGCGCGGCGGGACCGGCATGTGCATCGGTGTAGATCTGGCCGGTGACGAAGAAGAAGTCGTAGCAGATGCCGTGCAGCACGATGCCGATCACCAGCAGGGAGAAACCGCCGCCCGCATCGCCGAAGGCAAACATGGCGTAGCGCACCACCCACGCGGCCATGCCCACCGCCAGCATCGTCTTCACCCCCAGCCGGACGAACAGGAACGGCATGGCCAGCATCAGCAGCACTTCGGAGACCTGGCCCAGCGACTGCAGGCCCGCGGCGCCGCGCACGCCCAGGTCGTTGAGGTACGGGTTGGTGAAGTTGTAATAGAACGACAGCGGGATACAGATGGCGATGGATGCCAGGAAGAACACCAGATAGGCGCGCGACTTCAGCAGCCGCAGCGAATCCAGGCCGAGGATCTGCCCGAGGCCGGCATCGCGCTGCTGCGCCAGCGGCGGCGTGTGCGGCAGGGTGAAGGCATACAGGCCCAGCAGCAGTGATGCCAGCGCCGCCATCCGGAACGTCAGTTCAAGCCGATGCGCCTGTTCCCAGCCCAGCCAGCCGATCAGCACACCGGCCACGATCCAGCCGACGCTGCCGGCCACGCGCACCAGCGGGAACTGCTTCTCCGGCGACTGCATGTGCCGCATCGCCACGCTGTTGGCCAGTGCCAGCGTCGGCATGAACAGCAGCATGTAGCCCATCACGCAGGCGGAGAACGTGCTGAAGCTGTCTGCTGTGGAGGCCAGCCACAGCAGCACCGCACCGGCCAGGTGCAGCACCGCCAGGATGCGCTGCGCGGCGAAGTAGCGATCCGCGATCAGGCCGACCAGGAACGGCGCGACGATGGCGCCGATGGACTGGCTGAGGAACGCCGTCGCCACCTGGCTGGCGCTGGCCTGCAGCGGGCCCTGCACCAGATAGGTACCCAGGGTGACGAACCACGCCCCCCAGATGAAGAACTGTAGAAACATCATCGCGCCCAAGCGCGACATGGCGTGCGTCATGGCTTGCCCTCCCGGGGCGGTGTCGGCTCAGATTCCCAGCATGCGGTGCAGTGATCCGGCGTCCGTGCCGCTGTCGGCAAAGTCGTCGAAGGCGCGCTCGGTCACGCGGATGATGTGGTCGCGGATGAAGGCGGCGCCCTCGCGTGCGCCGTCTTCCGGGTGCTTCAGGCAGCACTCCCATTCCAGTACCGCCCATCCGGGGAAGTCGTACTGGGCGAACTTGGAGAAGATCGCCTTGAAGTCGATCTGGCCGTCGCCGAGTGAACGGAACCGGCCCGGGCGATCGATCCAGTCCTGGTAGCCGCCATACACGCCACTGCAGGCGCTGGCGCGGTACTCCGCGTCCTTGACGTGGAAGATGCCGATGCGCGCGTGGTAGCGATCGATGAACCCCAGATAGTCCATCTGCTGCAGCAGCAGGTGGCTGGGGTCGTACAGGATCTTCGCGCGCGGGTGGTGATCAACCACGTCGAGGAAGCGCTCGAAGGTCGCACCGTCGTGCAGGTCCTCCCCCGGGTGGATCTCGAAGCACAGGTCCACGCCGCAGGCGTCATACGCATCGAGGATGGGGCGCCAGCGGCGGCCGAGTTCGGCGAAGGCTTCTTCCACCAGGCCGGGCGGGCGCTGCGGCCAGGGATAGAAGTAGGGCCAGGCCAGTGCGCCGGAGAAGGTGGCGTGTGCGGTCAGTCCCAGCCGCTGGCTGGCCTTGGCTGCCAGCAGCAGCTGCTCCACTGCCCAGGCCTGGCGCGCGGACGGGTCGCCGCGCTTTTCCGGCGGTGCGAATCCGTCGAACAGGCTGTCATAGGCGGGATGGACGGCGACCAGCTGCCCCTGCAGGTGGGTGGACAGTTCGGTGATCTGTACGCCATGCCCGGCCAGCATGCCGGCAAGGTCGTCGCAGTACGCCTGGCTGCGTGCGGCCTCGGCCAGGTCGAACAGGTGGGGCGCGCTGGTCGGCACTTGTACGCCAGAATAGCCCAGGCCTGCGGCCCAGCCGGCCAGCGTGTCCAGCCGATCAAAAGGAGCTGTGTCGCCGATGAACTGCGCCAGGAACAGCGCTGGACCCTTGAGCGTCTTCAACGTGATTCGCCCTCGATGCAATCGATTGCATTATCCTAGCAGGGGCTCACGCAGGACCTGTTGTGCAGTGCACAGCGGGCAGGAGATTTAACGCCATGGCCACCATCTACGACATCGCAAAGCACGTCGGCGTCTCCGCAGGCACAGTGTCGCGGGCGCTTTCGCGGCCGGACAAAGTCCTGCCGACGACCCGCGCGCGTATCGAGCAAGCTGCCGCCGCGCTGGGCTATGTGCCCAACACGGTGGCCCGCACGCTCAAGACCCAGCGCAGCGGCAAGATCCTGGTCACCGTCCCGGACATCGCCAATCCGTTCTTCGCCCAGATCCTGCAGGGTGCGGAGGACGCCGCGCAGGCCGTTGGCTATGCGGTGCTGCTGGGCGATACCCAGCATCAACCGGATCGCGAGGAGCGCTATGCGCAGATGCTCCGGCGCAACGAGGCCGACGGCATGATCGTGCTGGGCCATCGGCTGCCACCGACGGCGCGCGAGATTGTCCAGCAGAGGGGGGCTGCTGCGCCGGTGGTCAACGGCTGCGAGTTCGATCCTTCGCTGGGCATCCCCAGCGTCCACATCGACAATGCCGCCGCCGCGCGCGCGGTGATGGAACACCTGTATGGGCTGGGACACGAACGCATTGCGGTGGTCGGTGGCCCCCCCGACAATCCGCTGCACCAGCAACGGCTGGAAGGGGTGCGGGCAGCCGGCAAGGCGCGTGGACGCCTGCGCCAGCTGAGCATCGTGCCGGGTGACTTTTCGGTGGAGTCCGGCCATGCCGCCGCGATGGCGATGTTGGCCGCCGCGCCGGTACCGACTGCGGTCTTCTGTTTCAGCGACCAGATGGCGCTGGGCACCCTGGCGGCCTGTCGGGAGCTGGGCCTCCGAGTGCCGGAGGATCTGTCCATCGTCGGCTTTGACGACCTGGCCTCCTCGCGCTACCTCACGCCGCCACTGACGACGATCAGACAGCCGATGCGGGAGATTGGTGAGCGCGCGGTCAACCTGCTGCTTGCCATCATCGAACACGTGGATGTGCCGCTGCAGCAGACGCTGGATTTCAGCCTGATGCTGCGGGGTTCGACGGCTGCACCCAGGGCCGGGTGAGGGCAGGGCAGAGCTCGCTGCCTCATGAGTGTCGCCAGATGGCTTCTGCAACCTTGATCCCGAATTGACGCAAAGCTGTCAGACTCACCGCAGGCAGCCCGGCAAGGGCCTTGGTGGCAGCTGCGATCGCTCAAGGGGGTCGGCAATGCCGTTCTTGACGGACTCGACCGAGGTCTCGGTCGAAGGCATCGGCGCGGCACGGCGCATCGGCTGGATGCGTTTCGTGGGCAACGGGTTGGGGGCGATCCCCATTGCTTCGATCATGCTCGAACGCCAGGACGGTGCGCTGGCGTGGCTCCTGCTGCTGCTCAATGCGCTGGCCTGGCCGGCGCTCGCGCTGGTGCTGACCCATCGCTCGCGGCAGCCCGCGGTGGTCCAGTTCCGCTGCATGGTGATCGATTCCTTCTTTGGCGGTGGCTGGATCGCCTTCATGGGGCTCAGCGCGGTGCCCAGTGCGTTGTTCGCCGCGCTGCTGGTCGCCGACAAGATCGCCGCCGGCGGGGTGAAGCTGGCGGTACGGGCCACACTGGCACTGGTAGTGGGGTTCGCGCTCACCTGGTGGGGGCTAGGGTTTCCCTATCAGCCGGTGTCATCGCAGCGCACGATCGTGCTCAGTGTGCCGTTCCTGTTCGTCTACGGCATCGGCCTCAGCATCCTCAGCTGGCAGCTGGCGCGGCGGGTGAAATCGCAGAACCGCCAGTTGAAGCGGCTGAGCCGGATGGACCCGCTGGTGGAGCTGGCCAACCGCAGCTTCCTGATCATCCGCGCGCAGCAGGCACTGGACAAGGCGCAGGGGCAGGGTGGTTTCGCCTGCCTGCTGATGCTTGATGTGGATGACTTCAAGCGCATCAATGACTCGCATGGTCATCGTGCCGGGGACGAAGTGCTGCGCCATATCGCCTCCACCTTGCGCGCCTTCGCCCGGCCCGGCGATACCCCTGCGCGGCTGGGAGGCGACGAGTTCGTCGTGCTGCTGCAGGACTGTGCGCCCATCGATGCGATGCATGTGGCAGAGCGGGTTCGTCTGCAACTTCTGGAAGCAGCACGGCAGGCAACGCCGGGCATCGAGTTCAGCGTCAGCATCGGCATTGCTGCCACGCCGCGGGGCGGCAGCGTCGAGGACTGGCTGGCATTGGCCGACCGCGCGCTCTACCACGCCAAGCGCCAGGGCAAGAACAACGCCAGCTATGGCGAATGAGTCGGCGCGGGCTGCAGCAGTGCTGTCGCAGCACGAGGCCTGATGCCCGTTCATCCTGCACCCGGAATCGTCGTCGCCAATCCTCTACCATGGGCCACCCCGCCCGGACGCGCCGCCCATGCAAGACGCCCTCGTTGCCCAGCCCAAGCCCCCCGTTCCGAGGATCGCGGCCTGGCTGATGATGCTGCTGGGCATGTGGCTGGCGTTGAAGCTGGGCCTGGTGGTGACCCTGCTGTCGGGGCTGCTGGTGTTCCAGCTGACCCACGTGCTGGCGTCGACCGTGGAAGGCAGGCTGCCGCCGGGAAGGGCGCGGGCAATCGCGGTGATCGTGCTGTCGGCGATCATCATCAGCGGACTGGTGCTGGCCGGCATTGGCGTGGCGTCGTTCTTCCGCAACGAGACCGGCGGGCCGGACGCGCTGCTGGCGCGGCTGATGGACATCCTCAATTCTTCGCGCCACCAGGTACCGGCGCTGCTGCAGCCGTATATCCCCGAAGACATGCCGGCGCTGCGTGCGGCGCTGAATGACTGGGCCGCCGAACACCAGCGCCAGCTGGGCGTGGCCGGCACGTCGGTGGTGCAGGTGGGCGTGCGCGTACTGATCGGCATGGTGCTGGGGGCGATGATCGCGCTGTATGACGAACTTCCGCTGCCGAAAATGGGGCCGCTGGCGCAGGAACTGATCGGGCGCACCAGCCGCCTGGCCACCGCGTTCCGCCAGGTGGTGTTCGCGCAGGTGAAGATCTCGCTGCTCAACACCGTGTTCACCGCCATCTTCCTGCTGGGCGTGCTGCCGCTGTTCGGCGTGCATCTGCCGCTGTCCAAGACGCTGGTACTGATCACCTTCATCGCCGGCCTGCTGCCAGTGGTGGGCAACATCATCTCCAACACGATCATCACCATCGTCGCGCTGTCAGTCTCGTTCTACGTGGCCGTGGCCGCGCTGCTGTACCTGATCGTGATCCACAAACTGGAATACTTCCTCAACGCGCGCATCGTCGGCGGTGAAATCCATGCCCGCGCATGGGAGCTGCTGCTGGCCATGCTGGTGATGGAAGCGGCGTTCGGCCTGCCCGGGCTGGTGGCGGCACCGGTGTTCTACGCTTACGTGAAACGCGAACTGGTCGACCAGCGCTGGATCTGACCCGGCGTGACCTGTCGCATCTGACCGGCTGGACGGGGGGCGCCGGCGTTGTCGGCGCGTTCGCGCGCGCTGCGCTATATCCACCCCGGCGGATCGTACGGCGCTGGCTTGGCGCCGCCGGAGCCGCTCGCTACAGTGAGCCGCACTTCAGGGGAATTCTGCATGGCCGGCAAGGCATCGCCCATCAGGTTGCGGACCTGGGTCTGGATCCTGGCTGGGCTGTTCGTGGTGTGCACGCTGCCGTTGATGGCCATCGCCCTGGTCCAGGGCACGCTGCGCTACACCGGCGCCGAAGACAACCTGACCAGCCTGCGCCAGCTGCGGCAGACCTTCGATCTCGCCAACCTGGCTTCGGCCGAGCGCGGTCCGGCCAACAGCCTGCTGGGGGCTGACCCGGCCGACGCCGCCGAACAGGCGCGGCTGGCCGCGCAGCTGGCGGCCGCGCGCAAGCGGGTCGACACCGCCATGCTGCAGCTGGAGACCGTGTTCAAGAACGACCCGGGCGTGCTGGATGAGCGTGGCCTGCTGGCCGACGCGCAACGTCGCCTGCAGTCGGCGCGGGCTGCGGTGGACCGGGTGGTGGCGCAACCGCACGATGCGCGCCGGGTGGAGGCGGTGGAGCGTGCGATCAGTGGCATGTTCGCCGTGGTTGATCGCCTGCACCTGCTGACCTCGGCACAGATCAACGTGCTGGTCAGCGCCGACCGTGAAGCGGCGATTCCGGCGATGCAGGGCCAGGTGCTGATCGATCTTCGCGAACATGGCGGCCGCCTGGCCTCGAACGTGATGGCGCCGGTCGCGGTACCGGGGGCATGGCGCGAGGAGCAGGTACGCGCTGCACTGCAGACCGAGGGCCGCCTGCTGGAGCTGTGGCGGTTGGCGGGTAGCCATGAGTCGGTGTTCCGCAGCGACCCGGAACTGTCATGGCACTGGGACATGGCACGACGGCAGTTCTTCGGCGAATCGCTGCCGATGATCGAGCAGTTGATCGAGGATGGCCGCCGTGGTGTACCACCGCCGTGGACCGCTGCCGAGTTCACCACGCGCTACGTGCCTACCCTGCAGTCGCTGGAAGCCCTGCGTGATGGCTACCTGAGCGTGTCCATCGCCCGCTACGAACGCACCCGCAACCGCGAGGCCATGCGCCTGGCTGTGCTGGTGGCGACCGCGCTGGGCACGCTGGTGGTGCTGGGCGTGGCCCTGCGCATCGCCCACCTGCAGATCCTGCAGCCACTGCTGCAGGCGCAGAAGCAGGTGATCCAGCTCGCCACGGATGCACCTGGCCCGGAGCAGCATGTCACCCATCCGCTGGCCGAGATGCAGCGCCTGTTCGACGCCATCGAAGTACTGCGTGAGAAATCGCGCGAGCGCTCGGCACTGACCAGCGAGCTGCGCCAGCTCGCCGGCACCGACGAGCTGACCGGACTGTTGAACCGGCGCGCACTGGATGAGGTGGTGCAGCAGAGACACGCCGGAGGCGATGCAAGCGCCGTGGTGATCCTGCTGGATGTGGATCGCTTCAAGGCGATCAACGATGGCCATGGCCATGAAGCCGGCGACGAAGTGCTGGTGCAGGTGGCGCAGTTGCTGCAGCACCACCTGCGCCGCAGCGACAGCATCGCCCGCTATGGTGGTGAGGAGTTCCTGGTGCTGCTGGCCGACGGTGATCTGGCCGGTGGCCGCCAGCTGGCCGAGTCATTGCGATTGGCCCTGCAGCAGATGGACATCACGCTGGCCGGCGGCACCGTGCTGCGGGTGACCGCCAGCTTCGGCGTGGCCGAGGGCGGCACCGACGCGCTGGGCTGGCGCACCCTGCTGCGTGCCGCCGATGCGGCCATGTACCGGGCCAAGGCGCAGGGGCGCGATCGGGTACGGGTGGCGGGGGGCGGTCGCATCACGCGCTGATGGCACGCGTCAGCCAATGCGTGCATGCACCCGTCGCAGCGTCTGCAGGATCGCCCGGCGCGCGATGGGGCGTGCAGCTGCTGCAAACGCAGGTGGGGTGGTGAGCAGCGCGTCACGCACGCGCCACGCGCCCTATCTCGTTTTCTGTGAAGAAGCCGACATTGACCTTCCACGCTTCGGTCACCACTCTGCGCAGACGCTGGGATTCCACTTGATGAAGGACGACACCATGACCCAGCTCACACTGCCCGAACTGGCCAAGAAGATGGCCGACATCGATTTCACCATGCTGCAGACCCGCGCCGGCGGAGAAATTGCCGGTCGTCCGATGAGCAACAACGGTGACGTGGACTACGACGGTGACAGCTGGTTCTTCACCACAGAAGACACCGACATGGTGCACGAGATTGAGGCTGACCCCGCCGTTGCGCTGGGTTTTTCCGGCAGCAGGTCACTGCTGGGCAAGCCGCCGTTGTTCGTGCACGTGCAGGGAAGGGCGGCGCTGGTGCGCGATCGCGCTGTGATGCGCGAGCACTGGGTGAAGGATCTTGAGCGCTGGTTCGAGCAGGGCGTGGATACACCGGGGCTGGTACTGATTCACGTGCGCGCCAGCCGCATCCACTATTGGGATGGCGAGGACCAGGGCGAAATGGCAGTCTGACCCGGCAGCGGGAGGCTGGTGGCCATCGCGGCCATTGCGCGGCGCGCCAGGCCTTTGCCATCCTCCCTGCTGTTTTCCGTAGCGTGGAATCCCGATGCGTCCTGCGTTCTTCTGGCTGGCTTTGGCCCTGCTGCCCACCCTGGCGGTGGCGCAACCCGCGCGTACGCCCAAGGCCAAGGCCCCGGCGCAGGATCCCTTCAGCGAGCTGTTCGACACCGCCTGCATGCAGCACATCGGTGCCCCGGCGCGGTTGCAGTCGCTGATGGAATCCAATGGGCTGTCGCCGCTGCAGCCCGCCGAAGCCGCCACGCTGTTGCAGGGGCAATCGGGCGTGGCGTGGATGGTGCCTCTGGCCAGTGGCCGCTATGCGGTGAGCTGGGCTGACGATGGCACGTGTACGGTCTACGCCGAAAAGGCCGACGCAGCGGTCGTGCAGAAGGGATTCGCCCGGTTGGTGCAGGCCGCACCCAAGCCGTTGCAGGTGCGATCGCTGCCAGGGCGTGGGCCACTGTCGGCCGATCAGGTGGCCATCCAGTACGGCTGGACCACGCCGGGGCAGGGCAAGCTGCAGGTGCGCTTCCGCCTGGTCACGCGGCAGGCGGCCGATGCAGGCGTGCAGGCGATGGCCTCGGCGGCCCCGGGCGAAGCGATGCTGGCGCAGGGCGCGCCTGGGCCCTGACAGGGGCCACGCGCGCGATTCAGCCTTTCACGTGGCGTGTGGTATATCGTTTATCGATAAATCCACTCCGGGGCGGCGAGGCCACCCCAATGCCGGAGGCCGCTTGACCGCTCGTCCCGCCCGCGCCAGTCCCGCGCGAGGCCTGTTCACCCTGGCCCAGGCCGCCGTACAGGCCGTCCGGGCGATGTGCTGGCTGGGCATCCTGGCCGCACTGCTGGCCGTGCCGCTGGTCGCCCATGACCGCCGCTGGCTACTCGACAGCGTCCATGATGCCGGTGCTGTTGCCGCGCACGGCAACGACCTGTTCCTGCACTTCTGCCTCGGCCTGGGCGCGATCGTCGCGCTGCTGGTGCTGTGCCTGCTGTTCCTGCGCCATCTGCTGCGGCTGCTGAAGTCGGCGGCGCGCGAGCGGCCGTTCACCCACGCCAACGCGCAGCGCCTGCAACGCATGGCGTGGTTGATGCTGGCGATGGAGCTGCTGTCGATCCTGATCGGCGCTTACGCGGCCTGGATGGGGCCCGACTTCACCTGGATGGAGGTGGGCGGCGGCATGTCGATCACCGGCCTGGTGGCGGTGCTGATGCTGTTCGTGCTGGCGCGCGTGTTCGCCGTGGGCGCAGCGATGCGCGATGACCTCGATGGTGTCATCTGATGGCGATTGTCATCACCCTGGACCGCATGCTGCAGGAACGGGGCATGACCCTGTCCGAGCTGGCTGGGCGCATCGACATCACCCTGGCCAACCTGTCGATCCTGAAAACCGGCAAGGCGCGTGCCATCCGCTTTTCCACCCTGGATGCGATCTGCCGTGAGCTGCAGTGCACGCCCGGTGATCTGCTCGGGCATGACCCGACGCAGGCGCAGGACGCTGACTGAGTGCTTTCCCTTTTTCCCTACCTACTGACGAAACGGACCTGAAATGGAATGGTTGGCTGACCCCTCGATATGGATGGGCCTTGCAACCCTGGTCGTGCTGGAGATCGTTCTCGGCATCGACAACCTGGTGTTCATCGCGATCCTTGCCGACAAGCTTCCGCCGCACCAGCGTGACCGCGCGCGGGTGATCGGCCTGGCGCTGGCCCTGCTGATGCGGCTGGTGCTGCTGGCCGCGCTGGCCTGGATCATGAAGCTGACCGAGCCGCTGTTGACGCTGTTCGACCACAGTTTCTCCGGACGCGACCTGATCCTGCTGGGTGGCGGCCTGTTCCTGCTGTTCAAGGGCACCATGGAACTGCATGAGCGGCTGGAAGGCCGCCAGCACGAGGACAATGGCAAGAAGGTCTACGCCAGCTTCGCGATGGTCGTGGCACAGATCGTGGTACTCGACGCGGTGTTCTCGCTGGACTCGGTGATCACTGCGGTCGGCATGGTCGACAACCTGGGCGTGATGTACGCCGCGGTGACCATCGCGATGGCATTGATGCTGGTGGCCAGCAAGCCGCTGACCCGCTTCGTCAACAAGCATCCCACGGTGGTGGTGCTGTGCCTGGGCTTCCTGCTGATGATCGGTTTCAGCCTGGTGGCCGAGGGCCTGGGCTACAAGATCCCGAAGGGCTACCTGTACGCAGCCATCGCCTTCTCGATCCTGGTCGAGGCATTCAACCAGTGGGTACGTTTCAACCGCGAGCGCAACGAGCGCCGCCAGCCGTTCCGCCAACGTACTGCGGATGCGGTGCTGCGCATGCTGGGCGCGCGCCCGACCAATGGCCACGACGACGAAAGTGCTGACGAACACGTCGATGCCGAAGAGCGCCTGCAGCCGGCCGAGCACGAGATGATCCGCAGCGTGCTGGGGCTGGCGGATCGCCCGGTGTCGAGCGTGATGACTGTGCGCGCCGACGTGCAGTGGATCGACCTGGCGCGTGGACAGGACGACGTGGTGGCACGCCTGGTGGCATCGCCGCACACCCGCCTGCTGGTCGGCGACGGCGACCTGGACAGCCTGCGAGGCGTGGTGCAGAGCCGCGACCTGCTGGCCGACCTGCTGCAGGGCAAGCCGCTGCAGCTGGAAGGCAACCTGCGTGAGCCGCAGTACGTGCTGTCCAGCGCCAGTGCGCTGCAGGCGCTGGAACTGATCCGCCAGCACCCGGTGCCGCTGGCGGTGGCGGTGGACGAGTACGGCAGCGTGGAAGGCCTGGTGACCGCCAACGACCTGTTGGCGGCCATTGCCGGTGACCTGGTCGACACCCAGGACGAGCGCTATGGCGTGGTCGTGCAGGGGGAAGGCCAGTGGGAGGCCGACGGTGCGCTGACCCTGGACGATCTGCAACGCCTGGCGGGCGTATCGCTGCCGCGCAGTGCCGACTACATGACCATCTCCGGCCTGGTGCTGGAGCGCCTGGGACGCCTGCCGGACATCGGTGACGCAGTGGAGATCGCGGATGTACGCATCACCGTACTGGCGATGGAGAAGCGTCGCATTGCCCGCCTGCGCGTGCAGCGCCTCGACGGAATGGCCTGACCCACCTGTTGCTGTAGAGCCGAGCCCATGCTCGGCTGCATGTTGAGAAGCCAAGCACGGGCTCGGCTCTACACAACACGGCCGGCAACCGTCACCATGGCGGGCCCGCTTTCTGTCATGGATGGTTGCAGTGCTGAGTACGATCGGTTTGTTGATGGGCCTGTATGTGGCCTGGCGCCTGTTCTGGCCGCTGCGCATGCCCACCTGGCTGAAGGTCGTGCTGTCGCTGCTGCTGGTGGGCGTTGCCGTGCAGCTGCGCATCGTCGCCATGTTCTGGGGCACGATGGCCTCGCCCGAGATTCCAAAACTGGCCATCGCCACCCTGGCCACCGGCTCCACGGCGGTGTTGCTGTTGGCGTTGCTGATGCTGGCGCTGGACGTGAGCCTGCTCGCTTCCCGCCTGCTGCGCCGGCCACGCGCGGTAGCCGCATTGCGCACGCGGAGTCTGCGACCGGTGGCCGGCTTGCTGGCCCTGCTGGTCAGTGGTTATGGCATCAGCCAGGGCATGGCGGTGCCCCAGCCTCGGCAGATCGACGTGGCGATCAAGGATCTGCCGGCCGCGTTCGACGGCTATCGCGTGCTGCAGCTGACCGACATCCACGCCAGCCGCCTGCTGACCGGTGACTGGGTGCGCAGGGTGGTGGACCAGAGCAACGCACTGACGCCGGACCTGATCGTGATCACCGGCGACCTGATCGACGGCAGTGTCGAGGCCCGCCGTGACGACGCGCGTCCACTCGTGGACCTGCGGGCGCCGGACGGCGTCGTCGCCATCACCGGCAACCACGAGTATTACGCGCAGTACCAGGCGTGGATGCAGGCGTTTCGCGCGCTGCACATGCAGGTGCTGGAGAACAGCCACATGCAGGTGCGGCGTGGCGATGCGGCGCTGACCATCGCCGGTGTCACCGACCCGGTGGCGGCACGCTACGGCCTGCCGCTGCCGGATATGGACGCTGCATTGGCTGGCGCCGATCCCTCCGCGCCGGTGATCCTGCTCGATCATCGCCCACGCAATGCGCGTGAGGCCGCTGCGCGCGGTGTGAAGCTGCAGTTGTCCGGGCATACCCACGGCGGCCAGATCATCGGCATGGACCAGCTGGTGAAGCGGGCCAACGGTGGCTATGTCTCCGGGCGTTACGAGGTGGACGGGATGACACTGTACGTGAGCAATGGCGCTGGCCTGTGGGCCGGATTCCCCGCGCGCATCGGCGTGCCGTCGGAGATCACCCTGATCACCCTGCGCCGCGCCCCGTGACCTGAAGTGGGGTCAGATCCCTTTCCGCAGGGAATTCGCTGCCTTTCGTGCTGGGATCCCTCTGTAGAGCCGAGCCCAAGCTCGGCTGAACCAGAGGCAGCCGAGCATGGGCTCGGCTCTACAGGTAACCGCCTCCTCAAGAACTCCGCAGCGGCGGCCGCGCATGCGCATCGCGCCGCAGCGACTGCGCCCGCTTGGCGATCGCACGCACCACGACGGCGGTGAAGAGCAACGCGGAGGGCACCGCGTACCAGAAGTTGCCGGGCACGCGCTTGAAGTACGAATAGGTGAACACTGCGGCGATGATCCACATGCCGGTCACGTGCAGGCGACGCCACGCAGTGGGACCCATGCGGCGGGCGATGCCACGATGCGAGGTGATGGCCAGGGCGAGGATGGCTACATAGCCGATCGTGCCCGGCAGGTTGGCCAGGGCTGAGCGCGCCGGCCAGAACGCGGGGTTGAGGATGCCGAAGGCGGTGATCGCCACCGCATGCAGCAGGTGCGAGAACGCGAACGACAGGCCGACGATGCGACGCTCGCGCAGCAGGAAGCGGGTGAACGGGCCGGGCAGCAGGCTGGCGAACGAGGATGCGGTGAAGGCGACCAGGAACAGCAGGAACGATGTGCGTGCCGTCACCCGGATCGCCGCGCGGCTGCCCTCGACCACGTCGGGCTGCAGGGTGAACGCCGCCACTGCGAAGGCGATCAGGACCACGGCGATGGCCACGAACAGGCGCCAGCCGTGCAGGGAGGACGTATTGGAAACAGCCATGATCAAACCTCGAATCAGGAAATGGGTGGCACCGGCCTCTGGCCGGCCAAGGAATGGGGAGTGCCGGCCGCTGGCCGGCGCCTTCAACAGTCGTTCGGCACAACCAGCACGCCGGCCGCGCACAGGTCGCCCAGCAGCGGAATGCAGGCTGTGCGTAGTTCGTCGGCGGCCACGCCATGCAGATCGGCCAGTACCTGCAGCGCGTCTTCCGCACGGGCGCCGTCATCGCCGAACGCCGACAGCAGCGCATATGCCAGCGGTGAAAGTTCCTGCACCTGCAGGCTGAAGTCACCCAGGCGTCGCAGCAGCAGCAACGTCGGCATCGTGGTAGGCGCACCGTTCTGGCCGGCGTCCTCATGCACAGGCCACTGGTAGCCCAGCACCCGCACCAGTGGAGACAGCGCCAGCACGCTGCCTGCCTGTGGCGCATGCAACGGCTGCTGGCCGGTGTGCCGCGCTTCAATGTGCAGTGCCTGCTGCGTGCTTTCGTAATGCGCCAGTTCCGCCACCCAGCCCGGCAGCGCGAGGTCTGCCTGCACGCCCAGCCACGCGGCGAATTCGCCGGCGATCTGCGGGAACAACGGGGTATGGCAGGCATGCCGCGCGTAGTAGTGCTCCACGGTGTCGCGCCAGCAGGCATCACCCAGTTGCGCCTGCAGGCGCGGCAGGCTGCCTGCCAGCAGGCTGTCCAGGCTGTCGATGCAGAGGCGGCGGTAGACCGCCATCCGCCGTGCATCGATGCCCTCAGGCGCGGGCATCGATGGGTCGCGTACATGGTCGGCCCAGCGCTGCTGCAAGGTGGCCAGCGGCTCAGCCATGGGCCACCTCGGGCGGCAGCACATCGGCCTGCGCGTGGCGGATCTGCTCCACCTCGGCCAGCAGCTCGGCCAAAGGCGGGAAGTTGAAATCGCGCTCCAGCAGGGTGGGGCGCACGCCGACACGCGCATAGGCCTCCCCCAGCAGCGCCCAGACCACGCCCTTCACCGGCGCGCCGTGGGTGTCGATCTTGAAGCCATCGTCTTCGTCGAAGTGGCCGGCCACGTGCAGCGAGGCGACGCGATGCGCCGGCACGCGTGCCAGGAAATCGAAGGCGTCGTAGCCGTTGTTGCAGGCGTTGACGAAGACATTGTTGACGTCCAGCAGCAGGTCGCAGTCGGCCTCGGCCAGCACTGCAGTGATGAATTCGATCTCGCTCATGTCCGCGCCTGGCACGGCGTAGTAGGAGATGTTCTCCACGGCGATGCGCCGGCCCAGTGTGTTCTGCACCTGGCGGATGCGACCGGCAACGTGATGCACGGCCTCGGTGGTGAACGGCAGCGGCAGCAGGTCATAGACATGGCCGCCGGCGGCGCAGTAGCTCAGGTGTTCGCTGTACAGCTGCACCTGGTGCAGGTCGAGGAACGCGCGGGTCTGCGTCAGCAGGGTGCGGTCCAGCGGGTCCGGCCCTCCCAGCGACAGCGACAGGCCGTGGCAGGTCAGGCGATGGCGCTCACTCAGCTGGCGCAGCGCGGCGCCGTGGGCACCGCCAACTCCGATCCAGTTGTCCGGCGACACTTCGAGGAAGTCGATGGCATCGGCCGGCATCGCCAGCAGTTCATCGATCAGGCCACGGCGCAGGCCGAGACCGGCACTGGCGGAAGGCAGGGGCAAGCGCATGCGACGGTACTCCAGGGCAGTGGCGCCGCCGTGGCGGCGCCGGGGGGAACGATCAGTCGTTGACGCGGGAGAACAGGCCCTTCGGCATCGGTTTGCCGTTGGCGGTGTAGACACTGCGCAGGTAGTCGTGCGCCTCCTGTTCGCTGATGTAGCCGTCGTGGTCGGTGTCGATGCGGTCGAATTCAGCGGCGCGCTTGGCCGCCACGGCGTTGAACTCGGCACGCGAGACCCGGCCGTCGTGGTCACGGTCGGTGCGGGCAAACGAAGCGTCGCCGCACTTGCCTTCGCCACACTGGCCTTCGGCCACCTTGGCCTTGGCGGCAGGCTTGCCAGTGGCGGCCTTGTTGGCGCCGCACTTGCCTTCACCGCACTTGCCTTCGGCGGCGGCGCTCATGGCCACGGCACCGATGGCCAGTGGCTGGATCGCGGCCGCCTGGCCGGCCAGCAGCAGGCCACCGGCCAGGGCGATGCCGATGGCGCCGATGCGCGGCAGACGGGAAGCAGCGGTGTTCTTGGTCGAGACGGACATGGTGATGACTCCTTGGATGGGCACGCAGGGCGTGCGGGATGGACGCCGCTTGAAGGCGACGGAAACGAAGGGAAGAAGCGCGGGAAGCGGTGAAGCGGATCAGGCGTTGCGGCGACGGCGCAGTCGGTAACCCAGCAGCAGGGCGCCGCCGAGTAGTGCGCCACCGAAACCGATACCGGGCAGCAGCGCGGCGACCGGCAGCAGCAGGGCGATCAGGCTCACGCCCCAGCCGAGGCCGTCGTTGCCCGCCGCGGCGCGCTGCGGGCCGGCCAGCAGGCGGTCCAGGCTGAGTGCACCGCCGCCGTTGAGGATCAGCGGCAGCAGCATGGCCAGGAACAGCAGCGGCAGCTTGAAGTTGCCGTAGCCCTGGTCGGTGATTGCGTAGCCCTGCCACAGCTCACCCAGGCTGTTCCATTGGTCCGGCCAGTGCACGGCAGCGATGGCAACAAGGGTCAGCACCCAGAAGATGTAGGCCACCGAGCGCGTGGCCAGGCCCAGCAGCAGCATCACCGCGCCCACCAGTTCCAGCCAGGTGGCCAGCTGCCAGTTGAGTGACGCAGGCAGGGTGGAGAACGGGAAGGGGAAACGCCCTTCCAGGTCGGCGAACCAGTTCTGTCCGCCCAGCTTCTCGCGGCCCGATTCAAAGAACTCCCAGGCCAGCAGGGCGCGCAGCGCCAATGGCGAGAGCCAGCGGCCGACGGCGTCCAGGCGGGGTGTATACACGGAAGAAGCGGAGCTGATCATGGGAGTGTCCTGCGGGCCAGTGGTCGATGGAGGCCATTCCGAGCCACGCAGGTATCGGCAACGTGTGCTGTTGCCCGGGGTTTTGTCAGCGACTGTGGCTGTGTCAGGGGGTTCGTACAGTCAGATACAAAGACGCCGCGTCGGGCGTTCGCCGGGCCATGCCCAGCGGCCGAATGTATCCAACTGTAGAAATCCGCCGCCGCCCTACAGTCCGGTACAACTCTGCCTCGCAGCGAAACAGCGCCGATACACCCCCAGGCGGAAATGGCCACTCCCAACACCGGAGTGCCACCCATGATCCGCACCACCCTGCTCGCCGCTGCCCTCGCCCTTGCCGGCGTCGCGACGCCGGCATTCGCCGCCGAGGCCGATGCCGGCGCCGCGCCCACCGTCATCCTGGTCCACGGTGCCTTCGCCGATGGCTCCAGCTGGAACAAGGTCATCACCACCCTGCATGACTGGAAACTGCCTGCGGTGGCCGTGCAGAACCCGCTCACCTCGCTGGCCGACGATGTGGCCGCCACCCGTCGCGCGATTGCCGCCGCACCGGGCAAGGTCGTGCTGGTCGGCCACAGCTGGGGCGGCACGGTCATCACCGAAGCGGGCAACGATCCCAAGGTGCAGGCGCTGGTGTACGTGGCCGCATTCGCACCGGATGCCGGGCAGTCATCGGCACAGCAGGGCGAGGGCTATCCGGTCGGCCCGGGCCTGACGCGCCTGCAGGAGAAGGACGGCTACCTGACCCTGCCAGCCGACGCCATCGCCCAGGACTTCGCACCGGATGTGATGAAGAAGACCGCTGCACTGTTGTACAGCACGCAGGTGCCATTGAAGGCCAGCGCGCTGGGTGAGTCCGTCACTGTGGCCGCATGGCGCAGCAAGCCGAGCTGGTACGTGCTCAGCCGTGACGACCGCATGTTGTCGCCGCAACTGCAGGCGGCCACCGCAAAGCGCATTGGCGCGCAGCTGCAATTGATCGGCAGCAGCCATGTGTCGCTGCTCTCGCACCCGGCTCAGGTGGCTGACAGCATTCTGGAGGCCGCAGGCGTGAAGCCGGCCGAACTGCCGCTGGCCGAGCAGGGAGGCTGAACGATGGGCGCGCTGCGTGTGTATGTACTGCCGTTGCTGCTGGGCCTGCTGGGTGGGGCGGCGCTGCTGATGGCCTTGCCCAGCCCGGAGGCCGGTGCGCATCCGGCGCAGGCCGCTCCTGCTGCCGGGTTCGATGGCGGCGGGCCCTGGCACAACAGCCCACCGCTCGCGTTGAATCAACTGCGTGGGCAGGTGGTGCTGGTCGAGTTCTGGACCTACGCCTGCAGCAACTGCCTCAACGTGGCACCGCATGTGCACCAGTGGCATGCACGTTACGCGCGGCAGGGCCTGCAGGTGATCGGCGTGCATACTCCGGAGTTCGCCTACGAAGGCCTGCCCGGCAATGTGCGCAAGGCCATCGCGCGGCTGGATATCACCTGGCCGGTGGTGCAGGACAACCAGTACCGGATCTGGAACGCCTGGGGCAACCGCTTCTGGCCGGCGCTTTACCTGGTCGACCGGCAGGGCAGGGTGGTCTACCGCCACTACGGTGAAGGCGATTACGCACGTACCGAAAGCGAGATCCAGCGCCTGCTGGCCAGCCCCTGAGCCGCGCTACCATGGCCGCGCCGCGCGGCCTTGACCTCCGTCTTCATCGAGAACGCAATGAACCACGTACCGCACATCCTTGTCGTCGACGATGACAGCGAGATCCGCCAGATGCTGGCCGACTACCTGCAGCGCAACGGCCTGCGCGTCAGCCAGGCCGATGGCGGCCGTGCGATGCGCGCGCTGATGGACACCCACGCGGTGGACCTGGTGGTGCTGGACGTGATGATGCCCGGCGAGGACGGGTTGAGCCTGTGCCGCAACCTGCGTGCCGGCAAGCATCGCGCGGTGCCGGTGGTGCTGCTGACCGCCCGCGACGACGAAACCGACCGCATCATCGGCCTTGAAATGGGCGCCGATGACTACGTGACCAAGCCGTTCTCCTCACGCGAACTGCTGGCGCGCATCAATGCGGTGATCCGGCGCACGCAGATGCTGCCGCCGAACCTGCAGGTGAGTGAAGCCGGCCGCCAGTTGGCCTTCGGCGACTGGCGCTTGGATACCACTGCCCGCCATCTGCTGGATGCGCAGGACACCGCCTATCCGCTCAGCGGTGCGGAATTCCGACTGCTGCGCGTGTTTCTCGACCACGCCAACCGTGTGCTCAGCCGCGACCAGCTGCTCAGCCTTACCCAGGGCCGAGATGCAGAACTGTTCGATCGTTCCATCGATCTCCTGGTCAGCCGCGTGCGCCAGCGCCTGGGCGATGACGCGCGTGAGCCCACCTACATCAAGACCGTGCGCAGCGAAGGCTACGTGTTCAGCGTGCCGGTGCAGCTGCTGGGGCCGGAGGAATGAACGCCCGCGCGCGCCGCCTGCCGTGGCCGCGCACGCTGTCGGCGCGCCTGCTGCTGGTGCTGCTGGGCGGTTTGATCCTGGCCCATGCGCTGTCCTTCGGCCTGTTGTTCTACGAACGCTACCAGTCCACCCGCAGCATGATGCTGCGCAACCTGGACGAGGATGCAGCAGTGAGCGTGGCCCTGCTGGAACACCTGCCGGCCGACCAGCGCCAGGCCTGGGTGCCGCGGTTGGAGCGGCGCACGTACCGTTACCTGTTGCGCCCGGCACAGGCCGGCCCGGCGTTGGAAACCGATCGTGCGCGCCAGGTCACCGCCATCATCGATGACAGTCTGGAACACCGCTATCCGCTGCAGGCGCGGCAGGTGGCACGGCTGCCGGAACGTTTTGAAGTGGAGCTGCGCCTGCACGACGGTTCACCGTTGACCATCGAAGTCACACCGTCGGGCCTGCCGCTGGCGCGCTGGCTGCCGGCCGTGCTGCTGGTGCAGCTGGCCCTGCTGCTGGTATGCGCCTGGCTGGCGGTGCGGCTGGCATTGCGCCCGCTGCGGCAGCTCTCGCACGCCGTCGAGCAACTGCAGCCTGGCAAGGACGCACCGATGCTGCCCGAAGACGGCCCCGCCGAAGTGGGCACGGCCGCAGCCGCGCTCAATGCACTGCAGGCGCGGATCCGTGGCCATGTCAGCGAGCGGCTGCAGATTCTGGCGGCCATCTCGCACGATCTGCAGACGCCGATCACGCGCATGAAGCTGCGCGTGGAAACCCTGCCCGAAGATGCCACCCAGCAGCGCCTGCTGGATGACCTGGACCACCTGGGGCAACTGGTGCGCGAAGGCGTGGCCTACGCGCGCAGCAGCCACGTGGCCAGTGGCGCGCCACTGGCGATGGATCTTGGCGCGTTCCTGGCCAGCGTGGTGGGCGACTATGAAGACATGGGCAAGGCGGTCAGTGGTGGCGCACCCACAGGCCTGACCGTGCAGACCTGGCCGCAGCCGCTGCGGCGGGTGGTCGGCAACCTGGTCGACAACGCGTTGCGCTACGCCGGTAGTGCCGAGATCGAGGCGGGGCGCGATGCAGCAGGCCGGCCGTGGATCAGCGTGTCCGACCGCGGCCCCGGCATCCCGGAGGACCAGCTGCAGGCGGTGCTGGCACCGTTCCATCGGCTGGAAAGCTCACGCAACCGCGATACCGGCGGCACCGGGCTGGGTCTGGCCATCGCCGTGCAGCTGGCGCAGTCGCTGGGCGGCTCGCTGCGGCTGCACAACCGTGAGGGCGGTGGCCTGCGGGCCGAATTGCAGCTGCCGGGGTAACTGGCGGGGTCAATACATCCACGCACCTGCATGGCCTCGGGATCGGCGATCATCTAGCGGGTGTCGAAACCAGGAAACACGCAATGCAGGGAACGCAGCATTCAATCCAGCGTGCGCGCCACGTCGCGCTGCTGGTCGGTCTACTCGTGCTGGCCGCATGTCAGCGCACACCGGATGCGCTGACCGGGACACCCGCAGCGGGCACATCGCTTGCCGCCCCGGCCACGGCAACAGACCTCTCTCCGCTCCTCGATGCCTTGCCGACCTGCGCGCTGGACGGCTGGTACATCGATCATCAGACTGGGCGTCCGGCCCATCCCTGGCTGGCCGAGGACGCGTCGACACCCTGCAAGGTGGATGAGGAAAACGAGATCGCCACGTTCTGCGTGCGGGGGCAATGGAAAGGATTGCCGGTGGAGGAGGTGATCCTTCCGACGATGACGTTCGTTTCATTCCGTGGTGCGAAGATCGGCCTGCCGCTGGAGAGGGCACGCTCGATTGTCCGCCATCAGTTCGGGCAGGATTTCCCGGGTGGTGCGGCCTACGAGGCGGGACGCGAGCCGAAATTGATGGCCGATCCCGAGGATGCACAGCGCTCGTGGCTGCTGTGCAGCACGCCGGAACCGGGAGACGACCTGGGCGACCAGGCAGGCGTGAGCTATTCCGGCATGAACCTGCCCTACGACCACGACGGATGCAGCTATCGCTACAGCCCGATCGATTTCTGCGATGCGCAGCACGTGGCGCGCATCGAGGAAGCCCTCAGGAACGAAAAGCCCAACTTCAACCAGCACTACCTGCTGGTGCAGGTCGAAGATCGCCCCGGGTTCTTCCAGCGCTCGGTGGTGCTGGTCGACACCCGCACCGGACGCGCCACGCCATTGCCGATCGATGCCTTCACCGGGCCAGCGGAGAAGGGCGGAGACGCCAGCCGCTACGGAACCCTGGAAACGGGCGTGGACCAGCAGCAGTTCTGCCTGGATGGCGCGCTGCTGGTCTACCGTGTGTTCGAGGAAGGGCGGTTCTGCTTTGGCTTTGACGGTGAGCGCTTCACCGGGCACGAGACGCAGTACATGCAGCCGATGGATGGCCGATGACCGGCATTTCACCCGGGTCGTGACACCCTGCCAGGAACCTGCACCCACGGGAACGAGGCTGTTGAAGGCGAACACGCAATGACCGCGGCGCGGCAGCGCTCGATGTGGGTGGCCGGCCTGTCCACGGTGGTGGAGTGGTACGACTTCACCCTGTACCTGTACTTCGCCACGGTGTTGTCGCGGGTGTTCTTCGGTGGTGGCGAGCAGGCGCTGCTCGTCACGCTTGCCGGCTTCGCGGTGTCCTACCTGATGCGTCCACTGGGCGCGCTGTGCTTCGGCCACCTGGGCGACCGCCTGGGCCGGCGCTGGATGCTGCTGGCTTCGATGGCGTTGATGGCGGCGGCAATGCTGGCCACTGCGCTGCTGCCAACCGCGGCCACCGCAGGCACCACGGCGGGCGTGCTGCTGCTGGTACTGCGCTGCGTGATGGCGTTTTCGGTGGGCGGCGAATACACCGGCGTGGTGGCCTACCTGCTGGAAAGCGCACCCGTGCGGCGACGAGGCCTGGTGACCTCGCTGGCGTCGGCAGCCAGCGAAGTGGGGGCGCTGCTGGCGGTGGCGATTTCCGCGCTCACGGTCGCGCTGCTGCCCATCGCGCAGCTGGACAGCTGGGGCTGGCGCATTCCGTTCTTCTTCGGTGCCGCGCTGGCACTGGTGATCCTGGTTGCGCGGTCGGGCATGCGTGAATCGCCTGAGTTCGAGCGCCAGCAGCGCGAGGGCAGCATTCCCGCCACGCCGCTGCGGCATGTGCTCCGCAACCATCCCGCAGCAGTGGCGCGCACCTTCGCGATCTCGGCGCTGGGCTCGATCACCTACTACGTGGGCATCACCTACGTGCCGTCGTTCCTGCATGCGCAGGGTCATGACGAAGCCGATGCGCTGTGGCTGTCGACGATTGCGGCAGTGGCGGTGATCGCGATCACGCCACTGTGCGGCGCATTGTCCGACCGCGTCGGACGACGGCCGGTGCTGCTGGGCCTGACCGTGCTGGCAGCGCTGCTGCCGCTGTCCCTGTTCGCGTGGATGGCGCAGGCGACGGCGCTGGGCATCGCGCTGGCCGCCGTGCTGCTGGCCTGCGTGGCCGGTGGTGTCAGTGCGGTCGCGGCCCCGGCCACGGCCGAGCAGTTCCCGGGCGAAGGCCGGGTCAGCGGGTTGGCACTGGGTGTGACCATGGCCACCGCGGTGTTCGGCGGCGCGACGCCTTGGCTGGCGCAATGGTGGGTGGAACGCAGCGGCTGGGCGGCCGCACCGGGCGCGATGATCGCGCTGGTGGCAGTGCTGGTGCTTCCGGTGCTGTGGACCCTGCCCGAGACCGTCCCAGGCAGGGCCAGACGCTAGCCGATCAGACCTTCAGGGTCTGCTCGATGTCGGCCAGTACCGCGGCCGCATCCACGCCGATGGCGACGGACTGCAGCACGTGGCCATCCCACACGCTGGGGCCGAAGCCCATGCCTTCCGGCTTCGGAATGGTCATACCACGGGCAACGCCGTCGGTGGCCACGCGCACGCTGGCACGCTCGAACTGGAACAGCTCCGGACGGGTCAGGGCAATGCAGGCGCAGCAGTCGTGCACGACCATGCCCTTGTGGCCGGCCTGCAGGTAGAAGTCCACGTAGTCCTGCGACAGTGCACGGACCAGCTCGGCGTCGGCGCCGCCGAGTGCGGCCAGCTTATCCAGGCCATCACGGTCCATTTCCACGCGGGTGGTCACGTCCAGGCCGATCGCGGTGACCGGCCAATCGGTGGTGAACACCACGTCGGCCGCTTCGGCGTCACCCCAGATGTTGGCCTCGGCGGCCGGGGTGATGTTGCCGTTGACGTGGAAGGCGCCGCCCATCAGCACCACGCCGCGCACCAGGCCGGCGATGTCCGGTGCCTGCTGCAGGGCCAGGGCCAGGTTGGTCATGCGGCCCACGGCGACCAGGGTCACCTCGCCCGGATGGGCGCGGACCAGGTCGATGATCAGCTGGTGGGCGGGGCGCGCGTCGGCGGTCAGGTCCAGTTCGGCCGGCACCGGGTGGTTGCCCAGGCCGTTGTGGCCGTGGATGTGCACCGGCCAGGCTTCCGGGGTGGCTTCCGGCTGCAGCGGGCCACCGGCACCGCGCGCGACCGGGGCGGCAAAGCCCCAGGCCTGCTTCAGGTACAGCGCATTGTGCGTGGTCGACTCCACCGAGGCATTGCCGAAGGTGGTGGTGACGCCGATCAGGTCGATCTGGGCGTGCTTGTGCAGGTACAGCAGGGCCAGGGCGTCGTCGACGCCCGGGTCGGTATCGAAAATGACTTTCAGCATGTTGTTGTTCTTCTTCTTCCGTGTGGTGCGGGGGGCGCCGGCGGCCCGGAGACAGGCCGGCGCGCCCTACATTGTCCCATCTTCATGACAGGCAGGGCCAATGCCGGCGCGGCGGGCCATAATGCCCCCAGTCCAGGCACGGAGTCGCCGCATGCTGATCGTTGCCCTTCTGCTGGTCCTGCTGGTGCTGGGCCTGAACGTGGTGGCTACCGTGGTGATCGTCAAGCGTGATGGCCTGTCGGCGGGCGGCCGGACGGTGCAGTTGCTGCTGATCTGGCTGCTGCCGCTGGTGGGCGCAATCCTGTGCATGGCGGTGGCCACGGCCGATGGCTCGGGAAGCCGGGGGGACAACGGTCTCGGCGGTGCCTACGATTACTCGGGCGGGTATTCCGGCGACAACTACAGCCAGCACAACCACAGCAGCTCCGACTGTGGAAGCGACGGCGGCAGCAGTGACGGTGGTGGTGGCAGCTGCAGCGATTGAGGTCTCTGTAGAGTCGAGCCTTGCTCGACTGCACTTCGCTCCAACGCCGCGGTGCCTGGTCGAAAAGCAGTCGAGCATGGCTCGACTCTACAAAAGCGACGACGGCCCGCTCAGCCGCCGCCTTCGGTCGGCAGCGGCGCCGGCACATTCAACAACCCGCCTGCCGCGACATAGGCGGCCAGCGCCTGGCCCTGGCTGAGCAGGTGGCGCTCCATGGTGCGTTCGGCGGCGGCGGCATCGCGCCTGCGGAAACACTCCATCAGTTCGCGGTGCTCGGCCAGCGACTGCGCGGTACGGCCCGGAGTCAGCAGCTGGCGGCCACGGTGCATCTTCAGGATGCGGTGCAGGTCGTGGGTGATCCGGATCAGCCACGGGTTGCCGGCGTAATGTTGCACGGTCTCGTGAATGAGGTAGTTGTTGCGGTAGTACTCGGCGATGTTGCCTTCGGCCGCTGCCGTCTCCATTGCTGCATGCAGGTCTTCCAGTTGCTGCACACCGGCATCGTCGATGTGCTTCACCGCCTCGTGCGCGCAGCGGCCTTCCAGCATCGCCATCACCGGAAACAGCTGGTTGAGGTCTTCCAGCGTCAGTCGCGTGACCCTGCTGCCACGACCCGCATCGATCTGCACCAGGCCTTCAGCGGCCAGCAGCTTCAGGGCCTCGCGCAGCGGTGTGCGGCTGATGCCCAGTTCTTCGCACAGCGCGGGCTCGTCGATCCACTCGCCCGGCGGCAGGCGATAGTCATAGATGCGTTCGCGCACGTGTTCGGCCACCTCTTCGTACAGAGGTGCGCGCTTCTTCGGTGACCGCGGGGCAGGGGCAATAGCCATGCGCAGAGTGTAACGCCAGGTCGTGCCGACCAGTGGCCGGCACGACCGTTCGACGGTTACATCCAGCCGGGCACCACGAACACCAGCCAGGCCAGCAGCGGCCCCAGCGCGACCACCAGACCGCTGTACACCAGGAAGCGGCGGAACAGGGTCTCGCGCTCTTCCTTCGCGGCCGAGGCCACCACCAGTGCGCCATTGGTGGAGAACGGGCTGACATCGACGATGGTGGACGACACCGCCAGCGCGCAGATCACGCCGGCGGCGCTGAGGTGGCCCTGCATCAGAAACGGCACCGCCAGCGGAATCGTGGCGCCCAGTACCGCCGCCGAGGAAGCGAATGCGGAGACGATGCCGCCGACGTAGCAGACCAGCAGCGCGCCCAGCAGCGGAATGCCTATGTCGGACACGCCGTTGCCGATGAAGTCCACCGCGCCGGCATGTTCCAGCACGCCGATGTAGGTCACCACGCCGCAGATCAGCAGCACGGTGGACCAGCTGATGCCATCGACCGCACCCTTCTGGCTTTGTGGCGACAACAGCGCCAGCGCCACCGCCACGGTGATCGAGACCAGGCCGACGTTGAGGTTGTAGATCAACGCGGCCACGCCCAGGCCGAGCAGGCCGATCAGGGTGAACAACCGCTCGCGGGTCAGGCTCACCGCATCCAGTGCCGCCGGATCATTGCTGAGCGTGCCGCCGCCTGCTGCGACCAGCGCGCCATGGCCTTCGATCGCGAACTGGTGCGACGACGCCTGCGGGCCGCCGGCCATCGCCAGTTCGGCAGTGCCGATCATTCCTGCTGCGGTGATCGAGCCACGCCGCAGCAGGGCGACGCCACCGAAAGCGAAGAAGCAGATCGTGGCCATCATGAAGTTGAAGCCCAGGCTGGTCAGGAACACCGCCATCTCGGTCACTTCCAGCCCGGCCTTCTGCACCACGCCGTTGGTGATGCTGCCGTACACGCTGATGGGCGAGAAGCCGCCGGCCTGCGCACCGTGGATGACCAGCAGGCCCATCATCAGCGGGTTGATGTTGTATTGCTTGGCAAAGCGCAGCGCGACCGGCCCGATGATCGCCACCGCGGCCGGACCGAGCGCGCCGAAGGCGGTGAGGACCGCGGTGATGACGAACATCACCCACGGAATGGCCACGATATGGCCGCGTACCGCTTTCACCGCCCAGTGCACCAGCAGGTCGATGGTACCGTTCTTCTGCGCGATGGCGAACAGGTAGGTGATGCCAACCAGGGTCAGGAACAGATCGCCGGGAAAGCCGGCCAGGACCTCCTTGCCGCCCATGTCGACCCACAACCCACCGATGATGAAGGCCAGCGCGAAGGCGACGGCGCCCATGTTGATCGGTAGAGCGGTGGCGATGATGAACATGATCACCAGGCCGATGATCGTTGCGATTTGTGGACTCATGCGCCCTCCCAGACACGTGACTCACGTACAGCGCGGATGGAGACCCGCCATCCCGGGGTAAGGCGACGTACTGCGTGTTGCGTACTGCTCGAACCCGTTACTGCAGCCGCTCCAGCGCGTTGCGGACCCAGCCCGCCGCGCCGTCGAGGCTCTGGAATTCCTCCACCGCGCGCACCTCGCAGCACGGATAATCGGACGCGACCATGCGGGCCAAGGCATTGCCCGGGCCCAGCTGCAGGAACACCCGCGCACCGCGCTCGTAGGCCTGGCGCATCACCTGCGACCACTCAATGGTCTGCGCCAGTTGCAACGACAGCGTGTGGACCGCCGTTGCGCGATCCCGCACCGGACGCGCATCGATGCCGGCCAGCAGCGGCAGGCGTGGGCCCTGCAGCGCCGAGGCATCGAGTGCGGCGGCGAACGGTGCGACAGCAGAGCGGAGCAGCGGCGTATGCGCGGGCACATGCACCGGCAGCGGGCGGATCTCCGCACCCTGCGCGCGAGCGTCATCGGCCAGCGCCTGCAGAGCGGCCTGCGTGCCGCCGACGATGAAGTGATCGCGGCCGTTGGCGATGGCCACATGTGCGCCGTGTGCATCACACAGCGGCTGCAGGGTATGGCGCTCCAGCCCCAGCACGGCCTGCATGCCTGCATTGGCAGGGCTGGCGGCATCCATCAGCCGCGCGCGCTGCGCGGCCAGGCTCAGGCCGGTGCTCGCATCAACGCTGCCGGCAACCACATGCGCCGCCAGTTCACCGATGCTGTAGCCGGCCACCAGCACCGGCGCTGGCACTGCTTCGCGAAGTCCCTGCCAGTGCGCGAGGCTGGCTGCACACAGCAGGGGCTGTGCGAGCGCATTGCCGAAGCGCGATTCGTCAGCGGCCGCCGCGAACACATCGCGTCCAAGCACTGCGCTGGCAGCCTCAAGTACGTTGTGCGCGGCAGGCAGATCGCGCACGCGCTCGAACATCGCGGCGTGCTGCGCGCCTTGCCCGGGGCAGAGCAGGGCAAGGCTCATACGCCCTCCTGCTGCAGCAGGAACCAGCTGCAGGCAAGCAGATCAGCACTGCCACCAGGGCTCAGGCGGCGTGCGACGAAGCGCTCACCGATGCCGTGCAGGCGTGCCTGCCAGCCGGGTACGAAGGTACCGCCGTCCCGCAGAAAACGGCGCGCCTGCCGCTGGGCCCAGCGCAGGCCGTCGGCGCCGCCACGGTGCAGCAGGTTGAGGTCATCCACGCACGCGATCAGCTGCATCAGGGTCTGGCACATCGCGGCCTCGCGTGGCAGGCCGCTGGCCAGTGCGTGGCGCAGGGTAGGCAGTGCCACGTCGCGCAGCAGCGGGTAGCCGGTGGCCGCTTGTTCGCGCACACCTTGCACGCCGTGCCGCGCGCGCGCGCGCTGGCCAGGGCTGTTCGCATCCAGAGGTGCGCCGGCGAGCTCGGCAGCCCAACGGCGCACTTCCTGGCAGACCTGCTCACCCGTGGCGGCATGGCCCAGGTGGGAGCGACAGGCCGCGGCGGCCGCCACCAGCAGGCCGAGACTGAAGACCGCGCCACGGTGGGTATTGATGCCGGCGGTCGCGCGCAGCATCGCGGTTTCGGCGGCGATGCCACACCGGCGCAAGGCGTCGAAGTCCGCCCCGGCTGCACCGAGGTATGCCACGGCGGTGAAATAGTGGCGCAGCGCGAACAGGCTGCGCAGGAACGTGCCGGCGTCCATGTCGTGATGGCTGCCGGTGTCGAAGGGTGTGACCAGTCCGGGCTTGGGCGCCAGCGCCAGCTCCGCATGCAGGCTGGCGACGGCGAGGCGCCCCAGACGCGCGGTGTCCACGGCAGCTGCCGGCCTGACCGCCGGTTGCACGACGGCGTTCATGCGCTCACCCCGGCGGAGGCGAACAATGCCTCGCGTGGTTCCAGTGCGGCACCATCGAGGCGCTTGACCAGTACCTCGCGGCTGCGTCCGGCGTACTCGCGCCAGTTCACGGCGGCGTCGCCGCCCAGGCACAGCTCGCCATCGACCCGCCGGTCGTGTTCGGCTTCCCATGCCTGTAGCCGTGCAGCCAGGGCATCGGCCTGCGCGGTGGTGTCGATCGGCCACAGCAGATCGACGTCCGAGCGCGCGTGCACATAGCGCAGGCCAGTGAGGTGCTGCCACGCGAAGGCACCGATTACGCGCGCCCCAGCGATGTTCTGCAGCACTTCAAGGGGCCGCTGCCAGTCCTGTGGAACGTCGCCTTCCAGCACCGTCTGAAGTGTCGGCGGCGGCGCGGTGCGCAGCACATCGTGTGCTGGTACGCGCAGGGCCAGGCGCAGTTTGCCCTTGACGGGCGGTAGCGGCACGCCCAGACGCAGGCGGGGGTCCGCATCATCGGCGGCACGTCGCGCGACGATGGCCGGCCGGCCCTGCGCAAACCAATCGGCCAAGCGCGACTCATGCGCGGCAATGTCCGCCTGCCAGCCGGCGTGCGCTGACAGCCAGACCAGCGTATGGCGGGGCAGCCGCTCAGGCATCGCCCTGGCTCACGGCAGCAGCCACGCGTGCGGCCAGCATGCGCCCGCCACGTTCTGCTCCGCACACGGCGCGGCGGTCGCCATCGGCGGGCGTGCGCAGTGCCTGCAGCAGGTGGGCGGCCAGGTTCCCGTTCCAGATCGAGTCCACCGCACCCATCGCTACGTAGTTTTCCACGCCCGGTGCGAACACCGGTGAGGTCTGGCTGAGCGACTGCAGCTTCTCCAGTGGCTGCTTGGTCACCCGTGCCATCGCGCGCAGGTCCATCACCCGCACCTGTGCATCGGGCAGGGCGTGGATGTGGTTGGCCATCAGACCGAATGAGAGGAAGCCGCCACTGACGGATTCACCGTAGACCAGCGTGACCAGTTGCGCACCACGGCGGCGTGCCAGATCGAGCGTCTGCGCGAGATGCGCAAAGTAACCATTGATGCCAAGCAGTTCGTCGCGCCGCGCCAGGCGCTGGCCGGCGGTATCCACCAGCATCACGATCGGCCGCTGAGGATGTGCGCGGGTGCTGGCCAGCACCATCCCGGCCAGTGCCAGTGCGTGGTCCACGCCGACTTCGAGTTTGTCGGCGGTACCGATCACGGTCACCTCGCCGTCCTCGGTGGTAGCGCTGCCGGTCAGCACCGAATCGTTCACCGCAATCGCATGCCCCTGCGGGAACAGGGCATCGAGCAGGCTCTGCAGTTGCATGCTCATGGCAGGCTCCGGTCGGCGGTGGCGATAAGGAACTCATCGGTGTCGAGCAGTGGCAGGCGTTCGGGGTGGGGAATGCCCAGCCGCGCCCAGATCTCCAGGCCATCGCGGCAATCGCTCCAGGCCTGCACGCGCGCCTTCAATGCCACATGGCGTTCCTGCAGCGCGGCCAGTGCAGTCACTGGATCGATGCTGCGGGTATCGGGCTGCAGCGCATCGAATGCCGCATGCGCGAAGGCCTCGATGGCATCGGGTACCAGCACCTGTGCCTGGTCGATCAGGTAGCGGTGCTTGCCACCGGTCACGCGCCAGACCAGTGCGCGGTCGCGGGAATCGAACTCTTCCACGCCACGCACGGTCTCGATCACTTCCGGCCCGGACAGCGACAGGCGTCCTTCTTCGGACATGATGACCGTGCTGCAGCAGCGGGCCACGATGCCCATGCCGCCGAAGGCGCCGTTACCGCTGCCGATCAGCGCGATCACCGGCACGCCCGCTGCACGCGCGTCCAGGGTGGCGCGCATGATCTCGGAAATGGCGATGAGCCCTGCATTGGCTTCGTGCAGGCGCACGCCGCCGGTGTCGAGCAGGAGCAGCACACCGTCAGGGCGGGTCGCCGCCGCACGGCGCAGCAGCCCGGTCAACTTGGCGCCATGCACCTCGCCCACGCCGCCGCCCATGAATTCACCCTGCTGTGCGGCCAGCAGCACGCGTCTTCCCTGCAGCGTGGCTTCGCCGACGACGATGCCATCGTCGAAGGCAGCCGGCTGGTCGAGCTGGGCCAGGTGCGGGCTCATCACGCGCCGTGCGGGGCCGAGGAATTCGCGGAACGAACCGGCATCGACCAGGCCGGCGATGCGTTCGCGTGCATAGGCTTCGTAATAGCTGTGGCGTTGCACGTGGCTCATGGCGTGCCTCCGGCCAGCAGGGTTTCCACGGCCTGGTCCAGTCGCAGGCTGACCACCGCCGGAGTTGCACCCGCATCGTTGATCGAGATGCGTACATCGCGCAGCGGATGACGCTCTGCGAAGTCGCTGATCACCGCTTGCCACACGTTCCCGAAGCCCTGTGCGGCGGTGATGATGCGTACCGTCATCGCGCCGTCCTGCGCCGCCGGCTCCAGCAGGATTTCCAGGTTGCCCGAGGCCAGTACGCCGACCAGCACCGCATCGCGCGGAAACTGCACCGCAGTGTGTCCTTCGAATCGATAGTCGAGGGTTTCCATGCTCAGCCCTTTACCAGTTGCGGAAGCGCTTGGGCGGGTCGTACAGTCCGTCGGACCAACGCACCAGGTCCTTCACCGAACGCGCCGCCAGCAGGTCACGGCTGGCATCGCGCACAGAGATGCCCAGGTCATCGGGACGGCGGATCACGCCGCGGTCGCGCAGGTTTTCCACCATCGCGCGGTCGCGGCCGAGGCCGACGGCGGTGTAGCCGGCCACGCCGCGGATCGCCTGCTCGCGTTCTTCCGGCGTGCGGCACAGCAGCAGGTTGGCGATGCCTTCCTCGGTCAGCACGTGGCTGACGTCGTCACCATAGATCATCACCGGCGGCAGCGGCATGTCCGCGCGCTCGGCCAGTTCCCAGGCATCAAGACGTTCAACGAAGGCCGGCGCCATGTGCTCGCGGAAGGTCTCCACCATCTGCACCACCAGCTTGCGCCCGCGCGGCATCTCGCCCGGGCGCGCGGCCTGCTGGCCGGCCTTGATCCAGGCGTCGCTGGCATGGCGGCGACCACGTGCATCCGAGCCCATGTTCGGTGCACCGCCGAAGCCGGCGATGCGATCGCGGGTGGCGGTGGAGCTGTTGCCCTGCAGGTCTATCTGCAGTGTGGAACCGATGAACATGTCGCAGGCATACAGGCCGGCGGTCTGCGAGAACGCGCGGTTGGAACGCATCGAGCCATCGGCGCCGGTGAAGAACACATCGCCTCGCGCCGCGATGTATTTCTCCATGCCCAGTTCCGAACCGAATGAGTGCACCGACTTCACGAAGCCCGATTCAATGGCCGGAATCAGCGCCGGATGCGGGTTCAGTGCCCAGTGCTGGCAGATCTTTTCCTTCAGGCCGAGCGATTCGGCGTAGGTGGGGAGCAGCAGTTCGATGGCCGCCGTATCGAAGCCGATGCCATGGTTGAGGCGGTTGACGCCGTACTCGGCATAGATGCCCCTGATGGCCATCATCGCCATCAACACCTGGATCTCGGAGATCTGCGCCGGGTCGCGGGTGAACAGTGGTTCGATATGGTTCGGCTTCGGTGCCTGCACCACGAAGTTGACCCAGTCAGCGGGAATGTCGACGCGGGGGAGGGTGTCGACGATTTCGTTGACCTGGGCAATGACGATGCCGCCACCGAAGGCGGTGGCTTCGACGATCACCGGCGTGTCTTCGGTGTTCGGTCCGGTGTAGAGGTTGCCGTGGCGGTCTGCGGCCTGCGCGGCGACCAGGGCCACGCGCGGGGTCAGGTCGATGAAGTAGCGGCCGAACAGTTCCAGGTAGGTGTGGATGGCACCGATCTGGATGCGCCCTTCAGCCACCAGGTTGGCCAGCCGCACCGACTGCGGGCCGGAGAACGAGAAGTCCAGTTTCGAAGCGATACCACGCTCGAATACATCCAGGTGCGAGGGCAGGGACAGCACTGACTGCACCATGTGCAGGTCATGCACCCGTGCCGGGTCGAGGTCGGCCAGGGCCTGGGCGAGGAAGTCAGCCTGCTTCTGGTTGTTGCCCTCCAGGCAGACCTTGTCGCCTGGCTCCAGCAGTGCGTGCAGCAGCTCGCCCACATCGGTGGCGGCGACCTCGCGTCCCCGGGCCCACGGCGCGGCACGTTCCAGGCGGGCCTGGCGGCTGCGTTCCAACGTATCCCAGCTCGGGTTCATCGACCGGCTTCCGATTGGTGTCGGTGTAATTACGACATAATTATGAAAAGGGGTGCAACCTGCAGTGCAGCAAAAAGAAGGGCCCGCACGAAGGCGGGCCCATTCAGGTAGGCCACGACGGTGGGTCGTGGCGGAGGGCGTGCCGACCAACGGTCGGCACCCACCAGGCACCCACCGGTTCGCGGGTGGCTCAGAACTTCCAGCGCAGGCTGGCCGACACGAAGCGCGGTTCGCCGTAGTTGTTGTAGTCCAGATTCGCCCAGTAGGTCTTGTCCAGTGCGTTGCGCACGCTCAGCGTTGCGGTCCAGCTGTCGCTGATGCGGTAGTTGGCATTGAACTGCACCAGCATGTAGGCCGGCTGGTTCACCGTGACCGTGCCGCCCAGCGGGTAGGCGATGTTGTAGCCCTGCACCTTGCTCTGCCACTGCAGGCCGCCGCCAACGCTCAGGCGTTCCAGCGCGCCGCGCAGCTGCAGCTGGGTGTTGAGCTGCAACAGATCCTTCGGCGGATTGGCGTACAGCAGGTCGGTAGCCGCTCGGGTGACCTTGACGTGGGTGTAGCCGGCATTGACCGTCCAGCCCGGCAGGATCTCGCCGTTGACGTCCATCTCCCAGCCGCGCGCCTTGGTGCCGTTGACGCCGACGTAGGCGGAGGTGCCATCGCTGAGCGAACCTTCCGGCACGCCCATGTCGCGCACCGCGTAGTTGTCCTGCTTGGCCTCGAACACGGCGGCATTGGCGGTCAGGCGGCCATCCAGCCACTGGGTCTTGATGCCTGCTTCCAGGTTCGAACCCTGCACCGGTGCCAGCAGGTTCTCGTTGCGGTCCTTGAAGTTCTGCGGGTTGAAGATCTCGGTGTAGCTGGCATAGGCTGACACGTTCGGGGTGATGTCGTAGACCAGGCCCACGTAGGGAGTAACTTCATCGCTCACCTTGTACGCACCGCTGGTGCCGGTGTAGGCGCCTGCGGCGTTGTACGAGCGGCTGAGGGTTTCCCAGCGGCTCAGGCGCGCGCCTGCAATCAGCGACAGCGGATCGGCCAGGCGCAGACGGGTGGCCAGATAGACGCCACTCTGCGTGGTCTTGGCCACGCGGCGCGCGCCGGTGCGGCGGTAGGTCACCTCGGAGATGTCGCCGTTCCAGTTGTACACGTTGGGAATGTAGTAGCAGCGCTCGCCGCCGCAGCGTGCCCAGTCGTTCGGGAAGTTCAGTGCAAGCGTGTTGGTGGTGCCTTCCAGGTCCGACCACTGTGCGCCAACGGTGAGGTCGTGCTCGCGGCCGAACAGGTCGAAGCTGCCGGACAGGTAGGCATCGACATTGCGACGGGTGTCCTTGGAATCACCGGCGGCCGCGCGCAGGAAGATGCCCGAGCCGGTCACCGGGTCCGGGTTGCCGGTGCCGTACAGGCGCACGTTCTGCACGTTGCCACGGGTGTAGGCGGTGTTGATCTTCAGCAGCCAGTTGTCACCGAAGCGCTGTTCCAGGTTGGCGAACGCGGTGTTGCTCTCGCGCTTCCAGTAGCTCCACTTCGGCGACAGGTTGGTCGAACGCGGCAGGTGGGCGAAGTTGCCCTGGTTGTCGAAGAACGGCACGGTGCCCCAGGTTGAACCGGTGGGATTGTTGTCCTGGCTCTGGTAACCGAGGGTGATCGTGGTGCTGTCGGTGACGTCGCCTTCCAGCACCGCCATGCCGGCCATCTTGTTCTCGTCGTAACGGTCGTAATACAGGCCACGATCGGTATAGGCGGCGACCACGCGGCTGCGGAAACGGCCGTCATCGGTCAGCGGCGCGGTCACGTCCGCCTCCATGCGCCGATAGTCCCAGCTGCCGGCGCTGACCGCGAACGAGGCATCGAACTCCTTGCCCGGGCGCTTGCGCAGCAGGTTGACCGTGGCCGACGGCACGCCGGCGCCACTGAGCAGGCCGTTGGCGCCGCGGATCACTTCGATGCGGTCGTAGAAGGCGGTGTCGTATTCCTGGTTGGTCGAACCGCTGTAGGTGGGAATGCCATCGACCTGGAAGTCGGTGATGGCAAAGCCACGCGCGTAGTACAGCGGGCGCTGGGTGTCATAGAAGGACACGCTGACGCCGGTGACGTTGCGCATCACGTCGTTGATGCTGAACAGCGATTCGTCCTGCAGGCGCTTGAGGCTGATCGCCGTGGCCGACTGCGGGGTTTCCTGCAGCGTGATCGGCAGGCGGGTGGTGCTGGATGGCGGAGCGGACTGCTCGGCACGGACGCTGACCCGGTCCAGGGTCTTGGCATCGGCGGCGCCATCGGCGGCGGCGAACGCGCTGGGCGCGGCCAGCAGGGACAGCGACGAAAGCAGGGCAGCCGGCAGCAGCGCGCGGCGGGGCAGGCGGTTACGCAGGGTCAGGGACATGGTGGGCTCGAGGCTTGGAAGCGGGGAAGGGCGGCAGCAGTCGTCCAGTACCCGGGGCGGCGGCTTCGGGCACATCAGGTCCATCTGGGAGGGGGCGGTCACTGCGTAGGACGCAAATGTAAATAATTCTTAACAACATTACAATTCGCGTCATCGTGCATCGGCTTTCCGGCACCAGGCATCGCCTTCTGTAGAGCCGAGCCCATGCTCGGCTGCTTTTTTGCTGGAGCCGAGCATGGGCTCGGCTCTACAGCAGGGAGCCGCCCCAAAAACGAACGGCCACCCAAAGGTGGCCGTCCGTGTGCGTCGAAAGGAAACGGCGGGCTTACAGCGCCTGCAGTTCCTCGTTGGCGTTGCGCTTTTCCTTGACCGGAGCCGGAGCCGGAATTGCGGCCGGTGCAGGTGCTGCCGCGTTGGCATCCACCGGCACTTCCAGGTAGGGAAGGTGCAGGGTCTGGCTGGTCAGCGTGCGGATCTCGTTGACCAGCGCGGCACTGTCGTTGAGCTTGCGCCCGTACGACGGCACGATTTCGCGCAGGCGGGTTTCCCAGCCGGCCTTCATCTGGTCCGGGAAGGCCTTGGCCATCAGGTCCAGCATGATCGGCGGCGAGGTCGACGCACCCGGCGAGGCGCCGAGCAGGGCCGCGATGGTGTGGTCCTTGTCGGTCACGATCTCGGTACCGAACTGCAGCACCGGGCCCTTCAGCGGATCACGCTTGATGATCTGCACGCGCTGGCCGGCGGTGACCAGCTTCCAGTCACCCGGCTTGGCATTGGGGAAGTACTTGACCAGCTCGGCCTGGCGGTCGGCATCGTTCAGGCGTGCCTGGCCCATCAGGTACTGCACCAGGTCCAGGTTGTCCTTGCCCACTTCCAGCATCGGGCCGACGTTGTTGTGGGTGACCGAGGAATACAGGTCCCACCACGAGCCGTGCTTGAGGAACTTGGTGCTGTACAGCGCGAACGGCCCGAACAGCACCACCGGCTTGCCGTCCAGCTTGCGCGCATCCAGGTGCGGCACCGACATCGGCGGCGAACCGGTCTCGGCCATGCCGTAGGCCTTCACGCCATGGCGCGAGGTCACGTCCTGGCCCTGGAAGGCGAGGAACTGGCCACCGACCGGGAAGCCGGCGTAGTCCTTCGATTCCGGAATGCCGGACATCTGCAGCAGCTTGAGCGCGGCGCCACCGGCACCGATGAACACGAAGCGGGCGTGGGTGGTGGATTCGGTGCCGGCCTTGAGGTCCTTCACCGTCACGTTCCAGCTCTTGTCGGCGTTCTGCCGCAGCGCGCTCACTTCATGGTTCAGATGCAGGCTGAAGTTCGGGCTGCGCTGCAGGCCGGTGGTCAGCTGGCGGGTGATCACGCCGAAGTTGACGTCGGTGCCGAGCGGCATCCAGGTCGCGGCAACCTTCTGCTTCGGGTCACGGCCTTCCATCAGCAGCGGGGCCCACTGCTTGATCTGCGCCGGATCTTCCGAGTACTGCATGCCGTAGAACAGCGGATTCTTCACCAGGGCCTGCTGGCGCTTGTGCAGGTAGGCGATGTTGTCATCGCCCCAGACGAAGCTCATGTGCGGGGTCGGGTTGATGAAGTCGCTGGGCTGGCTCAGCCGGCCTTGCTTGACCTGGTGCGACCAGAACTGGCGCGAGACCTCGAACGATTCGGCGATGCCGACCGCGCGCTTGGTCTCGATGCTGCCGTCGGGCAGTTCCGGGGTGTAGTTCAGTTCGGCGAACGCCGAGTGGCCGGTGCCGGCGTTGTTCCAGCCATCGGAGCTTTCACCGGCGACGCCGTCGAGGCGTTCGTAGACCTGGATGTTCCAGTCCGGCTGCAGTTCCTGCAGGTAGGTGGCCAGGGTGATGCTCATGATGCCGGCGCCGACCAGCACAACGTCGACGGGCTTGTCGTTGCTGGCGGCGGGCACCGAGCGCTGGGTCAGCGGCCAGTACAGGAACAGCGCGGCGGCCAGCAACAGCAGCACGAGCAGGGCGAGCAGGGCCTTGCCAAATTTCTTCATGGGGGCGGGATCGTTGGCGGAGGGGAGGAGGTCAGGATGCGCATGAAGCAGGGAAAGGGCGTGAAGAAACAACGCCTTGCAACATCCTGGCGCGATTCTAACCGGTTCCGGTCCTTTTTTGATGCAACGCAGCATCCGGCCTTTCGCGGCCCCGTCACCCATAGCGCCAGGTCATGCCTGGCGACGCCTTCAATCAGACCAGCTCCAGAATCTCGTCTCCGGCGTCGTCGATCTCGCCGGTCGGGCGCCAGCCCAGGCGGCGGTAGAAGCCGTGCGAGCGCGATCGCGGGTCGGCCGAGCAGGCCAGGAACAGCCGCCGGTGGCCGGCATCGCGGGTCAGGCTCACCACGTCCTGCAGCAGTTGGCGGCCGATGCCGCGGCCTTCGTAGTCCGGCAGCAGGGCCAGCACCAGCACCTCGCCGCTGTCGCGGTCGGCGAAGCAGTAACCGGCCATGCGCTCGCCCTCCCAGGCGACGCGGCCGATCGAATCGCCTTGGGCGATGCCGGCCGCCCAGCTGTCCTCGGTGATGCCCAGTTCCGCCAGTTGGGCGGCACTGAAGGCGTTCTCGCGGGTGCGCCCGCGCAGGTCGATGCAGGCGGCGGCATCTTCGGGGCGCGCATCGCGGACGAATACAGGCATGCAGGGCATCCTTGCAGTGATCGGCCGATCAGTATCCGCATCACGCATGGACCCGGTGTGGAGGTTGCGTGGAGATTGGATGGAGCAAAAAGGGGACGGAGGGGATTAAGTCGTCTTTGCCCGATATGTCGTTTGGTTCTTGAACGACTTAATCCCCTCCGTCCCCTTTTCAGCGCTTGCGCCGGATCAGCGCGGAGGAGGCGTCCAGCACCGCGCGGGTCAGCAGGGCCATGGTCTGCACGTCGCCCTTCCAATGCTGCCAGTACAGCGGCACGTCTTCCCACGCGCGCTGGCGCACGTAGACCAGTCGCCCGGCGTCCAGATGCCGCTTGACCAAGGGCAGGGGGTTCATGGTCCAGCCCATGCCGCCCAGGTTGGCCTGCACGAAGGCGCGGGTGGACGGAATCCACCAGGTCGGCGCGGTGCTGGGCAGGTCGTCGCCCGCCATGCGCCGGGCGAAGCGCGACTGCATGTCGTCCTTGCGGTTGAATACCAGCACCGGGGCCTGCGCCAGCGCCTGCGCGGTTACGCCCTTGGCGAAATGGCGCTCGCGGAACTCGGGGGTACAGGTCGCCGCGTAGCGGATGCTGCCCAGCGCGTGGATCTGGCAGCCCTGCACCGGCTCATCCAGGGTGGTCACCGCGCCCAGCACCGTGCCCTGGCGCAGCAGTTCGACGGTGTGGTCCTGGTCTTCCACGCGCAGGTCCAGTGTGGTGCCGGTGCTCTGCGCAAACTGCGAGGCGGCCTGCGGGAACCAGGTCTCCAGGCTATCGTGGTTCACCGCCACCGGGATGCTTGCCTGGGGCAGGTCCTCGTCGGCCAGGCCCATACGGTGCAGGGCATCGTGTTCGAGCAGGGCGGTCTGCTCGGCCAGCTGCACCAGCACCTGGCCCTCGGCGGTGGCGGTGGCCGGAGTGCCGCGCTTGACCAGCAGGCGGCCGACCCGGTCCTCCAGCGCCTTGACCCGCTGCGAGATGGCCGAGGGCGTGACATTCAACGACTGTGCGGCGCGGTCGAAGCTGCCTTCGCGGATCACCGCGGCCAGGGCGCGCAGCTGGGCATGGTCGATACGCATCGAATTAAGTTCCGCTAATGTTGGTTTAGGAAGTTTAGCTCGTCTTTTTCATGTTGCGGCGCGACAATGGCGCCCGTTCCGGTGCTGTCCGCCTTCGCGAGGCACCGTCCCCCCAAGCAAGTAAAGGCAGTGAATCCCATGTTCTCGGTCATCTCCGCCAGCACCGGCCTCGGTGCCTGGTTCTCTGGTGCAGCTACCGGCATCGGCCTGTTCGCCGTGGTCGGGGCCCAGAGCGCCTTCATTCTGCGCCAGGGCATCCTGCGCAAGCACATCGTGCCGGTGGTTGCCACCTGTGCGGCCATCGATGCGATCTTCATCTTCGCCAGCGTGGCCGGCCTGCGCACGCTCACCTCGGCACTGCCGTGGCTGACCACCGCCGTGCTGTGGACGGGTGTCGCGTTCCTGGCCTGGTACGCAATGAAGTCGGCACGCCGTGCGATCGCCGGTGGCGGTGGCATGGGCGAGGCCGACAGTGACGACGGCAGCCGCCGCGCGGTGCTGATGGCCGCGGTCGGCTTCTCGCTGATCAACCCGCACTTCTGGCTGGACATGATGGTGATCGGTTCGATCGCCGAGAACTTCGGCAACGCCCGCATGGCCTTCGCCGCTGGCGTGGTCACCGCCAGCTGCCTGTGGTTGACCGCGCAGGGCCTGGGTGCACGCCTGCTGGCGCCGCTGTTCACCAAGCCCAGTACCTGGCGCGTGCTCGACGGCACCATTGCCGTGATCCTCAGCATCCTGGCCCTCACGTTGGCGGTGCGCGGGGTCCACTGACCCGGCGCACGCCCCCCGAACCCACGTCCTGACTCTCTCTCCAAGGTAGTGGTAACGACGGCACCGGCAACGGTGCCGTCGTTTTTTCTGCCGATGTGGCGCGGCAATCGGTCACGTGCCTAGAATCGTGCATCCGGACAGGGTGTCCGGTTTTCCATGGGGGAAGGATGCGCAGGATTGTGCTGGCTGTACTGTTGGGAGCGGTTGTGGGTGGGGCATCGGCCGCAGCGCTGGACCTGGATCGCTATCTGCGGCAGGAGTCGTTTACCGACATCAAGATTTCGCCGGGGGGCGAGTACATCGCCGCGACGGTTCCGCTGGAGGCGGGAACCGCCTTGGCGATCTATCGCATTGCCGACATGAAGATGGTCGGCAGCTTCCGCCCGCCCCGCAACGATCACGCCCACACCTTCGACTGGGTCAGCAACGAGCGGCTGCTGGTGGGCATGGCACAGAAGTTCGGCGTGCTGGACCGGCCGACGCCGACCGGCGAACTGTTCGGTATCAATGCCAACGGCAAGGGCGGCGAGCTGCTGGTGGGTTACCGGGTTGCCGACCAGAGCCTGGGCACCAACATCAAGGTCAAACCGGCAGGCCTGGTGGCCGCGTACCTCAGCGACGAACTCAAGGATGACGATCGCAACGCACTGGTGACGGTGATCCCGCTGGTCGGCAGTTCGCATGCCCAGGTCGAGCGCATGGATGTGATCACCGGTCGCCGCAACGCGGTGGCACGGGCTCCCATCCCCGATGCGGACTTCACGATCGATGAGCAGGGTGAGGTGCGTTTCGCGCGCGCTGTCGTTACCGATGGCACGCAGAAGCTCTACTACCGCACAGGCAGCAACAGCGACTGGATCCTGCTCAACGATGAATCCCTGAGCAAGCGCATCGAGCTGCCCCTCGGCTTCTCGGCCGACGGTCGCCTGGCGTACCTGCAGGTCGAGCAGGCAGACGGACCCGATGCCATTGTCAGCTGGGACCCCCAGAGCAATGAACGACGCACCGTGCTGCGCGATGAGAGCGCCGACCCGGCGCGCATCATCCGGCGCCCCGGCAGCCGCGTGCCGGTCGGGGCACTGTTCCTTGGCAGTGCGCCGCGAACGGCATTCTTCGATGACGCCTCGAACGAAGCCCGCCTTTACCGCAGCCTCGAAGCGGGCCTGGGCGGAGCGGCCTACATCACCTCCAGCACGCGCGATGGCAGGACGGTGCTGGTGGAAACCTGGTCAGGCAGCAATCCGGGCGATTTCTATCTCTATGACACGGTTGGCAAGAGTGCACGGCACCTGATAAGCCGCAGCGACTGGATCGACCCCGCGCTGGCGGCGGAGGTGCGTCCGATCAGCCTGAAGGCGCGCGATGGGCGTCCGCTGCATGGCTTCCTTACCGTCCCGCACGGCCGCGAGGCCCGTGCGCTGCCGATGGTGGTGGTGCCGCACGGAGGTCCGATCGGTGTTGCCGACGACGGCGCCTATGACGCCGAGGCGCAGATGCTGGCGGCGGCAGGTTACGCGGTATTGCAGGTGAATTTCCGCGGCTCTTCCGGTTATGGCCGGGCCCACATGCAGGCCGCGCGCAAGCAATGGGGACTGTCGATGCAGGATGACGTCACCGATGCCACGCGCTGGGCGATCGAACAGGGCGTGGCCGACAAGAACCGCATCTGCATCTACGGGGCCAGTTACGGTGCCTATGCGGCAATGATGGGGGCGGTGCGCGAACCGGGCCTCTACCAGTGCGCGGCAGGCTACGTCGGCATCTACGACCTGCCGTTGATGTACGCCCGTGGAGACATCCAGAGTGATGAGTCAGGCCTGGCCTATCTGCGCAACTGGCTGGGGTCGCCCAAGGATCTGGCAGAGCGTTCCCCGGTGAATCTGGCCGCGCAGGTGCGGGTGCCGGTATTCCTGGCCGCGGGGGGCCAGGACCAGCGTGCGCCGATCGTGCACAGTGAACGCATGGAAGCTGCGTTGAAGAAGGCCGGCTCGCCGGTGGAAACCCTGTTCGTCAAGAACGAAGGGCATGGTTTCTATTCTCCTGCCAATCAACGCACGTACTACAGCAGGTTGCTGGCCTTCCTCTCGCGCAGCCTGGGGGGACAGGTGGCCGCGCAGGCCGCCCCTGCGGAAAAGAGCAGCGCGCCCTGAACAAGCCGGGGGCGGCGGATGATCGATCCGCCGCCCCGGATTTTGCCTGCAGCGGGCTTACTTGACCCCGTGCATCATCTTCTTCAGCAGCGGCGCGGCAATGAAGGCGGCCAGCGCACAGCCCAGGCCGATCCACATCAGCAGCCAGAACAGGTGCGCATAGGCGCCGGCGGCGGCCACCATGTCCAGCGATTCGCCTTCTGGCACCTCGATCGCGGCCAGCTTGCCGAACAGCGCGGCCAGCGTTTCCGAGAAGGCGGTGGCCAGGAACCAGGTGCCCATCATCAGGCTCATCACCCGCGGCACGGCCAACTGGGTGACCGCCGACAGGCCGACCGGCGACAAGCACATCTCGCCACTGGCCAGCAGGAAGTAGGCCAGCACCAGCCACCACACACTGGCCATCTCGCCGGTAGCGCCGACCTGCTGTGCGGCCAGTGCCAGCGGCACGAACGACAGCGCGCCGATCACCAGACCCCAGGCCGATTTGACCGGCTTGCCCGGTTCCCAGCCGCGGCGGTCCATCCACGTCCACAGTGCGGCGAAGGCCGGTGCCAGCAGCACCAGGAACAGGCCGCCCAGGTAGGTCAGCGAGCCTGCGGTCTGCGGGATCACCAGGCAGTCGCGCACCAGCAGCACCAGCATCAGCACGACGATGGCGGCGAAGAACGTGCGCGGCGCAGCCGAACCCGGGCGCCGTTCGGACAGGCGTGCGCTGACCACGAAGCCCAGCGGTGCCAGCAGCAGCGAGATGATCGACCACGGCAGTGGCGTACCGCCGGTGATCACCAGCGAGGGCACGATGTCCTTGGTCAGCAGGCGGTCGGTGAAGGTCACCCACGAGCCGTAGGACTGCTCGTACATCGTGAAGAACACCAGCGCCATGAAGATCAGCACCATCAGCGCGATCATCTGCTGGCGCTGCACCGGTGTGCACTTGCTGCCGGTGAACCAGGCGAACCAGACCAGCACGCCGCCCAGCACCACCAGCATCAGCATCAGCGCCAGGCTGATTTCACCGCCCAGCGCGAATGCGCCATTGCCGGCGGCCCACATCAGCCACGCCACCGGCAGCACACCGAGCACCGCGCACAGATAGATGAGCCATTCGCGCGGCAGGCCCAGCACCTTCTGCTTCAGTGCCGCCGGTTGCGGCGGTTCGGCATGGCCCTGCAGGTACTTCTGGCCCCACAGGAACATCGCCAGGCCGGCCAGCATGCCGATACCGGCTGCACCGAAACCGTACTTCCAGCCGTAGGCCTCGCCGAGGAAGCCGCACACCAGCGAAGAGAACAGCGCACCGAGGTTGATACCGGCGTAGAACAGCGAGAAGCCCGAATCGCGGCGCGGGTCATCCTTGGCGTACAGCTTGCCGACGATGGTGGAGATGTTCGGCTTGAGGAAGCCGACGCCCATGATGATCAGTGCCAGCGACAGGTAGGTCACCGCCAGTGCCGAGGTGTCGCGCACCACTTCGCCGTTCACCCGGTACGCGGCGTGGCCTTCGAAGGCCATGCCAAGGTGGCCGAGCACCAGCAGGATACCGCCGAACAGCACCGCCCGGCGCATGCCCAGCCAGCGGTCGGCCAGCATGCCGCCGAATACCGGGATGCAGTACACCAGGCCGCCGTAGGCACCGAGCAGGTCCAGGCCGGCCTTGTCGCCGAACAGGTGGTATTTGGTCAGGTACAGCAGCAGCAGCGCCTTCATGCCGTAGAAGGAGAAGCGCTCCCACATTTCAGTGAAGAAGCAGACGTAGACGCCCTTGGGATGGCCCAGGAAGTCGTCGGAAGCGATAGCAGTGGAATTCATCGCGGAATTATAGGCCTGTGGCCCGATCCGCTTTCAGTGGATCCACGCCATGCGTGGATTGCCGGACTGGTCTGGGCGATCACAGGTACCGCAACCACGCCAGGTCACGCCTTCGCGCCTTGAACCGCGCGAACGCCCGCGTCGGCGGGTACAGCGCCACCGCCAGCGCACAGGCCACCAGCAGCAGGCCGGCCACCGAATCCAGGGCGTACAGGTCACCGTGCGTCGGTCCCCAGATCGCCAGCGCGGCCAGGTACAGCCCCTTCAGCACATACAGGTGCAGCAGGTAGAAGAACATCGGCGCGGCGCCGATATCGGCCAGCGGGCGCAGTGCGCGCGCCAGTGGCGGCCATTCGTACAGGCGCAGCAGCAACAGCCCCACGCCCAGGGTCAACAGCAGGAACTGCAGCGACGGCGGGTACTTGGTGATGTTGAACACGCTCATCCATGTGCGCAGCGTGCTGCTTTGGTACTGCCACGGTGCATCCCCGTACTGGTTGGCGAATCGCAGCAGTGCGAACAGGGCCAGTGCGCCGATGCCTGCCCACAGCAGCCATCGCTGGCGCTGCTCTGGCGCGCGCTCGCGACCGAACCACGGCCCCATCAGGTAGCCCAGCGCAATCACCCCAATCCAGGGCAGCAGCGGATAGGACGTGCGCAGGCGCAGCGCACCGGCCTCGATCCAGTCGCGCTGATGCAGCACTTTCCACAGCACCGGCAGCAGGCCATTGCCCTGCAGCCGTACGCTGTCGAACAGGTTGTGCCCGGCCACCACCGCGACCGCGGCCACCAGCAGGACGGGACGGGGCAGCCACAACAGGCCGCCCAGCGCGATCATGCTCAGGCCGATGGCCCAGATCACCTGCAGGTACAGCGTGTCCGGTGGCAGCTGGAAGGTCCAGGCGAAGTTCACCAGGGTCAGTTCCAGCACGACCAGGAACAGGCCGCGCTTGAGCAGGAAGGCGGACGTGGCCCGACGCGGATCCGCCTGGCGCTGGCCGTACAGCCAGGCCGAAAGACCGGTCAACAGTACGAACACGGGCGCGCACAGGTGGGCCAGCAGACGGCAGGCGAACAGCGCAGGGGAGACCGTCGCCGCGTCCATCGGGTCGCTCACCTGGTGCTGCAGGAAGAAGGTCTCGCGCACGTGGTCCAGCAGCATCAACAGCATCACGGTGCCGCGCAGCTGGTCGATGGAGGCCAGGCGAGGGGAGGGGGAAGGGGGCATGCGATGCAGTAACAACAAGGTAGCATTAAGATATAACATATCATTTGCTGCGTGCCCAACCGGACTTTGCCGGGTCGGTCGATTGCCGGTCCACGTACTGGCCCATTGCGCTGCAGCACACGCCCCCATCCTTTGGCACGCTGGACTTGATCTGTCCTGAACGCTAGCGTGGCAGGGATTTTTTGCCAGCAGGGGCTTCCATGAACCACGACGCTGCGCCCAAGCAGCTCACCTTCCGCGCAGTGGCCCTGGCCATCGTGCTGGCGGTGGTGCTGTCGGCCGCAAACGCCTACCTCGGTCTGTTCGCAGGCCTGACCATCGCCACCGCCATTCCCGCCGCGGTGATATCCATGGGCGTGCTGCGCCTGCTGGGCGGTGGCTCCATCCTTGAAAACAACATCGTGCAGACCGGCGCTTCGGCCGGCTCGTCGATCGCCGCCGGTGTGATCTTCACCATCCCGGCGCTGGTGATCATGGGCTACTGGCCGGACTTCAAGTACTGGTGGGTGCTGGGCATCGCCGGCCTTGGCGGCCTGCTGGGTGTGCTGTTCTCGGTGCCGCTGCGCCGTTCGATGATCGTCGAAGACCCGCTTCCGTTCCCGGAAGGCAAGGCCGCGGCCGAAGTGCTCAAGGCCGGTGAGAATCCGGGCCCGGGCCTGAAGATCCTCGGCCTGTCGGCGGTGATCGGCGCCTTCGTCAAGCTGGCCGCGGAAAGCGGCATGCGCCTGATTCCCGATGCCTGGGCCACTTCGGCCTACGTCGGCAGCTCCAAGGTCACCGCCTTCATCGGCACCAACCTGTCGCCGGCACTGCTGGGCGTGGGCTACATCGTCGGCCTCAACGTCGGCATCGTGGTGGTGTCCGGCTCGATCCTGACCTGGCACATCGCCATTCCGATCTACCAGGCGTTCTTCATGAACACCGATCCGGCACTGGCCGCGTCGGTCGCCACCGCTTCGTCCACCGAAGCCGCGTTTGCCATCTGGGGTGCGAAGATGCGCTACCTGGGTGTCGGCGCGATGCTGATCGGTGGTATCTGGACCCTGATCTCGCTGCGCAAGTCGCTGCTCAACGGCGTCAAGAGCGGCTTTGCCGCCGCCCGCAAGAGCGGCGGCCCGGTGCTGGCGCACACCGAGCGCGACCTGCCGATGAAGTGGATGCTGGTGGCCCTGGTGGTCTTCGTGCTGCCGCTGCTGGCCCTGTACCAGGCCATCGTCGGCCAGTGGCACGTGTCGATCCCGATGACCCTCATCATGATCGTCGCCGGCTTCCTGTTCGTGTCGGTCTCGGCCTACCTGGCCGGCCTGATCGGTTCGTCCAACAACCCGGTCTCGGGCATCACCATCTCCACCATCCTGTTCGCCTCGGCCGTGCTGGTGGTGCTGCTGGGCGCCGATGGCCTCAAGCCGGTCGGTGCCGGCGGTGCGCCGCTGGGTGCGGTGGCTGCGATCATGATCGGCGCGGTGGTGTGCTGCGCTGCGGCGGTCGGCGGTGACAACCTGCAGGACCTCAAGGCCGGCTACATCGTCGGCGCCACCCCGTGGAAGCAGCAGTTGATGCTGGGCATCGGTGCGTTCTCGTGCGCACTGATCATGGCCCCGGTGCTGAACCTGCTGGCTACCGCCTACGGCATCGGCCTGAAGTCCGAGCTGCACCCGAACGCGCTGGCTGCACCGCAGGCCAACCTGATGGCCTCGGTGGCCAAGGGCCTGTTCGGTGGCGAACTGCCGTGGACCTTCATCGGCATCGGTGCCGTGGTCGGCGCCGCCATCATCGCCTTCGACAGCTGGCTGAAGTCGCGCAACGCACGCTTCCGCGTGCCGGTGCTGGCCGCCGCCATCGGTATCTACCTGCCGCTGGAACTGATGGTGCCGATCTTCCTCGGTGGCCTGATTGCCCACCTGGTGGAGCGCTTCCACAAGGTGCGCGCCGATGACGAAGAAGGCCGCGACCGCGTGCACAAGCCGGGCGTGCTGTTCGCTGCCGGCCTGATCACCGGCGAGGCGCTGATGGGCATCGCCATCGCGATTCCGATCGTGGTCAGCAGCCGCGCAGACGTGCTGGCCGTGCCGTTCCACCTGCCGGGCGCACAGTGGATCGGCCTGGCCGTGCTGTTCCTGGTCGGCTGGCTGATCTACCGCACTGGCAAGTACGCCAAGGCGTAATGCAGGGGGTCGGATCCCTTCCCGGAGGGAAGGGCTCTGACCCCACGCTGACAGCGTCTGGGGTCAGAGCCGATTCCGCCGGAATCGGATCCGACCCCCGTGTCCCCACAAACCGCGCTACGGCGCGGTTTGCTTTTTCTGGCGATTGCCCGCCCGCAGGCATGACCGATGGCCTTGGCAGCCCCGGCCGCACGGGCCTAACATCGGTTTTTTGCCGTCCTGCGGAGACCCCGATGAAACTGCGTCATGCCCTGCTGCCACTGAGCCTGCTGGCCGCCCTGCCCAGCGTTGCCGCTGCCCGTGGCCTGGAAGTCCGCGACATGGTGGCCATGGACCGCGTCTCCGCGCCGGTACTGACCGCTGACGGCGGCACCGTGGTGTTCGCCAAGCGCAGCGTCGACGCCAACCTGAAGGCCTCCACCGCGCTGTTCGCACGCAACCTGCGCACCCGCGATGCGGCGCCGCCGAAGCAGATCACCCCGGCTGGCTGGAGTGTCAATTCCGCTTCACTGTCGGCCGATGGCCAGACCGTGTACTTCCTCAGCGCCAAGAACGGCAGCCAGCAGCTGTACGCGCAGCCGATCAGCGGCGGTGCTCCGCGCCAGCTGACCGACTTCCCGGTGGACGTGGACAGCTACCACGTGTCGCCGCAGGACGACCGCGTGTTGTTCAGCGCCGGCGTGTTCCAGGCCTGCGCCTCGGATCTGGCGTGCACCGAGAAGAAGCTGAAGGACGTGGCCGGCGCCAAGGCCAGCGGCAAGGTCTTCGATTCGCTGTTCGTGCGCCACTGGGATACCTGGAACGACGGCCGCCGCAATACCCTGTTCGTGGCGCCGCTGCCGTCGGCCAAGGCCGGCGCGGTCAAGGGCGCTTCTGCACTGAGCGCGACCATCGATGGCGACGCGCCGTCCAAGCCGTTCGGTGGCAACGATGATTTCGCGTGGTCGCCGGATGGTGCCAGCGTGGTGGCCAGCATCCGTGTGGCCGGCAAGCAGGAGCCGTGGTCGACCAACTTCGACCTGTACCGCTTCGACGCCGCGGGCAAGCAGGCACCGGTCAACCTGACCGCGTCCAACCCGGCCTGGGATGCCGGCCCGGTGTTCAGCGCCGACGGCAAAACCCTGTTCTACCGTGCGATGAAGCGCCCGGGCTTCGAAGCCGATCGCTTTGGCCTGATGGCGATGGACGTTGCCAGCGGCAAGACGCGCGAGATCGCCCCGCAGTGGGATCGTTCGGCTGGCGGCATCGCCCTGTCCGCCGACGGTGCCAGCATCTACACCACTGCCGATGACCTCGGCGAACACCCGCTGTTCCAGATCGACGTGGCCAGCGGCAAGGCCACCAAGCTGATTGGCGATGGCAGCGTTACTGCTGTCGACGTGGCCGGCAACAGCGTGGCCATCACCCGCAACAGCCTGAAGAGCAACGACCAGGTACTGGTCGGCCTGCTGCCGGCCGCGGGCGAAGCCATCGGCGAACTGCGCGCGCTGACCCCGGCTGCTGGCGACGTACTGAAGGACGTGACCTTCGGTGACTACGAACAGTTCGAGTTCAAGGGCTGGAACAACGACACCGTGCACGGCTACGTGGTCAAGCCGCACAACTACCAGGAAGGCAAGTCGTACCCGGTCGCGTTCCTGATCCACGGCGGTCCGCAGGGCAGCTTCGGCAACGGCTGGAGCTACCGCTGGAACCCGCAGACCTACGCGGGCCAGGGCTACGCGGTGGTGATGATCGATTTCCACGGTTCCACCGGCTATGGCCAGGCCTTCACCGATGCGATCAGCCAGCACTGGGGCGACCGCCCGCTGGAAGACCTGCAGAAGGGCTGGGACGCGGCGCTGAAGAAGTATTCCTTCCTCAACGGTGACAAGGCCTGTGCGCTGGGCGCGAGCTACGGTGGCTTCATGGTCAACTGGATCGCCGGCAACTGGAACAGCCCGTTCAAGTGCCTGGTCAACCATGACGGCGTGTTCGACCAGCGCATGATGGGCTATGCCACCGAAGAGCTGTGGTTCACCGAGTGGGAGCAGGGCGGTACCCCGTACCAGAAGGCTGCGAACTACGAAAAGTTCAACCCGGTCAACCACGTGGCGGACTGGAAGAAGCCGATCCTGGTCATCCACGGCCAGCAGGACTTCCGCATTCCGGTCGAGCAGGGCCTGGCTGCGTTCACCGCTGCACAGCGCCAGGGCATCGAATCGAAGTTCCTGTACTTCCCGGACGAGAACCACTGGGTGTTGAAGCCGAACAACAGCATCCTGTGGCATGACACCGTCAATGCCTGGCTGAAGCAGCACATCGGCAACTGATGGTTGCAGCGCCGCCCTTCGGGGCGGCGCTTTTGTTTTCGACGGTGGGTGCCGATGTTCCCGCCGGTGGGTGCCGACCGTTGGTCGGCACACCTTCGCCAACAGCAGCCGAGCATGGCTCGGCTCTACAAGAGCACCTGCATGATCCAGAACGACATCGTCGTCTTCGGCTTGATCGCCGCCACCCTCGGCGCCGTGTTCTGGACCGCCTCGCGCGAGCAGGGCCTGTGGAAGCGCTTCTACACGTTCGTGCCGGCGCTGCTGCTGTGCTACCTGATTCCCGGCATCTACAATACCGTCGGCCTCATCGATGGCCAGAACACCAAGCTCTACAACCCGATCGCACGCGACATCCTGCTGCCGGCGGCGCTGATCCTGCTGACGCTGGCGGTGGACATCAAGGGCATCCTGCGGCTGGGCCCGAAGCTGGTGCTGATGTACCTGGGCGCGTCGGCCAGCATCATGCTCGGCGCGGTGGTGGCGTTCCTGTTGATGCGCGCGGTGCATCCGGAAACCGTGGCCGGTGACACCTGGGCCGGCATGGCCGCCCTGGCGGGCAGCTGGATCGGCGGCGGTGCCAACATGCTGGCGATGCGCGAAGTGTTCGACGTCAATGCAACCACCTTCGGCCAGTTCGCGGTGGTCGATGTCGGCGTGGGCTATGTATGGATGGCGGCACTGATCTTCCTGGCCGGGCGCGCCGCGAAGATTGATGCACGCAGCGGCGCCGATACTTCGGCCATCGATGAACTGAAGGAGCGCATCGCGCGCTTCCAGGCCGAGCACGAGCGCATTCCCAGCCTTACCGACCTGATGCTGATCGTGGCGGTGGCCTTCGGTGGCGTGGGCCTGTCGCACGCCATCGGCGCGCCGCTGGCGGCGTGGTTCAAGGCCAACGTCAGCTGGGCTTCGCAGTTCAGCCTGGATGCGCCGTTCGTGTGGGTGGTGGTGCTGTCGACCTCGCTGGGCCTGAGCCTGAGCTTCACCCGTGCACGTACCCTGGAAGGGGCGGGCGCCTCGCGGCTGGGCTCGCTGCTGCTGTATTTCCTGATCGCCTGCATCGGCATGCAGATGGATCTGCTGGCGCTGCTGGATCGCCCGTGGCTGTTCCTGCTCGGCCTGATCTGGATTGCCGTGCACATCGTGCTGCTGTGGTGCCTGGGCAAGCTGCTGAAGGTGCCGTTCTTCTATTTCGCGATCGGTTCGCAATCGAACATCGGTGGCCCGGCCTCGGCGCCGGTAGTGGCGGCCGCGTTCCATCCGGCGCTGGCGCCGGTGGGCGTGCTGCTGGGCACGATGGGCTATGCGACCGGCACGTACCTGGCCTACATCGTCGGTATTACCCTGCGCGCGCTGGCCGGGCAGGGGTGATCCTGTAGAGCCGAGCCCATGCTCGGCTGCTTCTGGCTTTGCATTCGCGCTCGTGACAGCGAAGAGCAGCCGAGCATGGGCTCGGCTCTACAGTAGATCCACGCCATGCGTGGATGGCGGTTACGCCGCCTGCAGCAACCCGCGTTCGATCAACCACGCCCGCGCATCCTCGGCGTCCTGTTCAAACCACGCCTTGGTGGATCCCAGCCGATACGTATACCCCCAGGCATCCATGTCGGCCATCAGCCGCGCAGTGCCAACACCCGGCAGCTGCCCGGCCAGCACGATCTGCAGGTAGCAGGTGGCATCTTCCTCGGCCACCGAGTCGGTGGCGTCGGTATGCACCTGCGCACGCCGCTCCGGTGGCAGCACGATCAGGTGGCAGGCTTCGTGCAGCATCGAATGTACGGGAGTGTCGTCGCGCACATACACGTTGCTGGCGATGATGCCGGCCTCGGGCTCGCCCCAGTAGCTGCCGGGAATCGGTTCACCGGCCGCGACGTGGTGCAGCCGCAGGCCATGCGCGGCGAGCAGGCGCTGCGCATCGGCGAAGGCGATGTCGCCCACGCAGGTGATGTCCACGGCGGTTGTCGTATCGGTCATGCGGTTGGGCAGCCCCGCCCATGCAGGCACGGGCGGGGCAGGAGATCAGGGTTTGTCCGGGCCTTCAGGCAGCGCCACGGAGATGTCCAGCACGTCGTGCTGGCCATCCTTCACCAGGTCGACCTTCACCGCATCGACGTCGATGTTCACGTACTTCTTGATCACTTCCAGCAGCTCACGCTGCAGCAGCGGCAGGTAATCGGGGCCGCCACGGTTGCTGCGTTCCTGCGCGATGATGATCTGCAGGCGGTTCTTGGCGGTTTCGGCGGTGGTCTTCTTCGCTTTGAGGAAATCAAACAGGCCCATGCTTACCCTCCGAACAGCTTGCTGAAGAAGCCCTTCTTCTCGACGTTGGTGAAGCGCATCGGGCGTTCTTCGCCGAGGATGCGCGCGACTGCGTCGTCGTAGGCCTGGCCGGCAGCGGACTCGACATCCAGGATGACCGGCTCGCCCTTGTTGGAGGCGTTGAGCACGTCACCCGACTCGGGGATCACGCCAATCGCCTTCAGGCCGAGCACTTCCTCGACGTCGGCGATGCTGAGCATCTCGCCACTTTCCACGCGCAGCGGGGTGTAGCGGGTCAGCAGCAGGAAGGCCGGCACGTCCTGGCCGGACTCGGCCTTGTGGGTCTTCGAATCGAGCAGGCCGATGATGCGGTCCGAGTCGCGCACCGACGACACTTCCGGGTTTACCACCACCACGGCGCGGTCGGCGAAGTACATCGCCAGGAAGGCGCCCTTCTCGATGCCGGCCGGGGAATCGCAGATGATGTAATCGAAACCGTCGGCGGCCAGGTCCTTCAGGACCTTGCCCACGCCTTCCTGGGTCAGTGCGTCCTTGTCGCGGGTCTGCGAGGCGGCCAGCACGTACAGGTTCTCGAAGCGCTTGTCCTTGATCAGGGCCTGCTTGAGGGTCGCTTCGCCGTGCACGACGTTGACGAAGTCGTACACCACGCGGCGTTCGCAGCCCATGATCAGGTCGAGGTTGCGCAGGCCGACGTCGAAGTCGATCACCGCCACCTTCTTGCCGCGCCGTGCCAGGCCGCAGGCCAGGCTCGCGCTGGAAGTGGTCTTGCCGACGCCGCCCTTGCCGGAGGTGACTACGATGATTTCAGCCAAAGGACTTCTCCTGGTTCTGCATGAGTTTGGAGCTGCGTCAGTCCAGCGCAGCGATCTTGATCTGGTCCTGTTCCAGCCACACCTGCACGGCTTTGCCGCGCAGGTTGTCCGGGACATCGTCCAGTACCTTGTAGTGGCCTGCAATGGCCACCAGTTCCGCATGGAAATCACGGCAGAAAATGCGTGCCGCGGTGTTGCCCTGGGCCCCTGCCAGCGCGCGGCCGCGCAGGGTGCCGTAGATATGGATGCTGCCGTCGGCGATGACTTCGGCGCCGGCACCGACGGTGGCCATCACGGTCAGGTCGCAGTTCTCAGCGTACAGCTGCTGGCCCGAACGCACGTTGCCCAGCTGCATGCGGCCGGGTTGCGGTGCGGCGGCGTCGGCGACCTTGGCCACCGGCGTGGCCGGCGCCGGCTTCGGTTCGGCACGGGCCGCGCGACGCGGTTCAGGCGCGGACGGCGGCGGAGCCGGCTCGGCCTCGGCACGCTCGTACTGGGCGCGGAATTTGGCCAGCAGGGGCAGCCCGAGCTGCTGCGAGAGCAGGTCGACCGCGCTGGTGCCATAGGCCAACGCCACCGGCAGCACGCCGGCACTGCGCAGGCCATCGACCAGCGCCTGCGCGGTAACCACGTCCGGCACCTGGCTCAGGCCGCCGAAGTCGAGGATCACCGCCGCGCGGCCGAACAGTTTCGGCGCACGGGTGACGCGTTCACGCATTTCCTGCACAAGGCGCTCGACATCAAGGGTGCGGATGCGCAGGTTGGCGACGCCCACCTGGCCGATCTTCAGTTCACCGGCCTGTTCGTAATCGAAATTCACCGCCACGCTCAGGTCCCCGTCGGCCGCTGTGCCTGTGCCGGCAGCTGCCGGGCACGTGTCCATGCCACATCCGGCAGCTTGCCGCCGTAGGTCTCCTGGACCCACGGGTAGCTGCACAGTTCCTTGGCCAGCATGCTGGCGCGCACATCGACCTGCGGCATGGTGTTCTGGCCCAGCTCGCGGAAGCCGAAGCTGCCGTGGAAGAGCAGGGCGGCATCGGCGCCATGGTCGAGGAAGACTTCGCAGGTCATCTGCGGGTAGCGCAGCTCGGCGAAGCTCTGCGCGTCGGCATAGAACGCACGGCCGACGCCACCGCCACGACGGCGGCTGGCGACCACGATGCGGTCGATATAGAAGAACGGGGTGTCCAGCTGCTGCTTGAACCAGGCGAAGTTGCTGCTGTCGTGCTGGCTGTCGCTGCCGAAGCCGATCAGGAAACCGGCCAGGTTGCCGTCGCGCTCGGCGACGCGGAAATACTCAGCGGTTTCGTAGAACAGGCGCAGGCGGGCCGCATCCAGGGGAAGGATGGCCAGGCCAGCGTTGTTGTTCAAAGCCAGGACGGAATCGAGCTCGTGCTCGCGCACGTCGCGGATGACAATCGACATTGTGACTCCGTGGGGTAACGCGGTTGGTCCGTCAAATTGGACCCTGCGCACGATTATTGCATGCCCGGGGTGGGCTGCGGCATGAACAGGGGGCCGCAGATGCATGACTTCCGTGGGAGTGCGCGACGCAGGCCGGGCCCGTAGAGTGCTGGCATGTTGGGAGTCCTCAGCCATACCCGCGTCCTCCGTCTGGCCGGCCTGTTTACCTGGGTCATGGTCGGCCTGCCACTGGCGTACTCGCAGTTCGAGAACCTGCACAGCCGCAGCGATATGGGCAGCTGGGCGATCCTGCTGTTCGTCGCCTACCTGTCCTTCGGCGCCGCGTACTACTGGCTGACCCGCCTCCTGCGCAGCGACAGCGACAGTCACACCACCTGGCTGGACCGCGGCCTGCTGCTGCTGCTGACGGTTTCGGCGCTCGGCGTCAGCTACCTCAGTGGTTCCGGCCTTGGCAGCATCCTGATGATGGTGGCTGCCGGCGTCATTCCGTGGATGCTGTCGGCGCGCCTGTGCGTGCTGTGGCTGCTGGTCAGCCAGCTGGCGGTGGCCCCGGTCTATTACATGCTGCTGCACTTCCCGCTGTTCGAAGCCGTGATGCAATCGCTGCTGTATGGCGGCTTTTCCATGTTCATCTTCGTGACCAGCCTTGTCGCGCGACAGCAGACCCAGGCCCGCGACGAGCAGCGAAGGCTCAATTCGGAGCTGCGCGCCACCCGCGCCCTGCTGGCCGAAAGCGCCCGGGTCAATGAGCGAACCCGCATTTCGCGTGAGCTGCACGATCTTCTGGGGCATCAGCTGACTGCGCTGACCCTGAACCTGGAAGTGGCCGGCCACCTGGCCGAGGGCCAGGCGCTGGACCATGTGAAGCGCTCGCACGCCCTGGCCAAGCTGTTGCTGGGCAACGTGCGCGAGGTGGTCAGCCAGCTGCGTGAGACCGGCGCCATCGATCTGGCCGCGGCACTGCGCCCGCTGACCGAGAATGTGCCTTCGCTGGACATCCAGCTGGACATCGAGGATCCGCTGAACGTGGAGGACCCGCAGAGGGCCCACGTGCTGCTGCGCTGCACCCAGGAGATCATCACCAACGCGGTGCGCCACGCCGGCGCCCGCCACCTGTGGATCAAGGTGTACCGTGAAGCCCCCGACCGGGTGGTGGTGGAGGCCCGCGACGACGGTGTCGGCGCGGATATGGTCAATGTGGGCAATGGCTTGCGCGGCATGCGCGAGCGCCTGCAACAATGTGGTGGCCAGCTGCAGGTCGAAACCCGGCCCGGTGAAGGCTTCCGGTTGCGGGCGACGGTGCCGGCAACGGTGCTGGTGGCCGCCCTTACCAAGGTTCCTGAAGGAGTGCGTTGATGATTCGCGTCTGCCTGGTCGACGACCAAACCCTGGTGCGGCAGGGAATCCGCTCCCTGCTGGCGCTCGACGACGGTATCGAGGTGGTGGCCGAGGCCGGCGATGGCCGGCAGGCGGTCGAGCTGATACCGCAGGTGCGTCCCGACGTGGTGCTGATGGACATGCGCATGCCGGTGATGTCCGGGCTGGAGGCGCTGCAGGTGCTGTCGCGCCAGGAGCAGCTGCCGCCGACCATCATCCTCACCACCTTCGACGACGACCAGCTGGTGCTGGCCGGGCTCAAGGCCGGTGCCAAGGGCTACCTGCTCAAGGACGTGACCCTGGCGCAGCTGGTCGGTGCCATCCGCACCGTGGCCGAAGGCGGTTCGCTGGTGCAGCCGGCCGTGACCCAGCGCCTGCTGTCCGGCCTGGAGCACATGCGCAACGAGTTCGTCAGCCTGGACCGGCCGGACCCGTTGACCGACCGCGAGACCGAGATCCTGCGCCTGATGGCCAGTGGCTTCTCCAACAAGGAGATCGCCAATTCGCTGGGTGTGGCCGAAGGCACCATCAAGAACCACGTGTCCAACATCCTGTCCAAGCTGGGCGTGCGCGACCGTACGCGTGCCGTACTGAAGGCGTTCGAGCTTCAGCTGGTCTGAGGAAAACCTTTTCAGGACAATGACTTGAGGCCCAGGCATGGCCCTCGGGTGGGGTTGCCCCCTACTTCACGGGTATCGGTATGCGGTACCCTTCGAATTCTTTGTCCATACAAATACGCAGCCGGCAGGGAAACCGGTGCGCCAATCCCGATAAACAATGCCCGCGAAGCCTGCTAGGATTGGCGCTTCGCTTCAATCAACCCGGCCGTGGGATCGGCCCCGGAGACTCTCTGAATGACCCGTATTATCGAGTTCCTGATCGCCTTGGGGATCGTGGCTGGCCTGTTCGTCATCATTGGCGTATGTCTGCCGGGCGAGCGTCACATCACCGAAAGCATCGAGACCAACCGCAAGATGACGATCGTGTACGACACGGTCAGCAGCCTGCGCCGCTTCAAGGACTGGAACCCGCTGGTACTGCGCGATCCCGCCGTTGAACTGAAGCTGTCCGGCCCGGCCTCCGGCGTCGGTGCCACTCTCGACTTCACCTCCAAGGACCTGGGCACCGGTTCCTGGAAGATCACCGAAGCCGAAGAGAACAAGCGTGTTGCGATCGCCATCGATGACGCCACCAAGGGTCACGACAAGATCACCACCTTCACGCTGGAGCCGACCGGCAAGGGTGGCCGCAACGTCAAGATCACCCAGGACTACTCGGTGAAGTACGGCTTTGACCTGTTCGGCCGTTATGCAGGCCTGTATGTCAGCCGCCAGATCGGCGACGACATCAAGATGGGTCTGTCGCGCATGGCCAACATGCTGGCCACCGTCCCGAACGTGGACTACCGCACCCCGGAAGCCCCGCTGACCGATCTGGGCATCGTCGACGTGCCGGCTGAAGACCTGCTGGTCGTCAACGCCGGTAACGTGGACCGTGGTCAGGACACGATCACCAAGTCCATCAAGGACAACCAGGAGTGGATCAAGCGCGTGATGGAGGCCAATGGCCTTGAAGCCGCCGGTCCGTTCCGCATCATCACCACCGACTTCGGTCAGGAAAAGTACGCCTTCGACATCGCCCAGCCGGTGAAGAAGAAGGGTGCTGAAGGTGCCACCGCTGAAGAGCTGACCGTCAAGATCGACGGTGGCGCTCCGGTCAAGTACGTGCATGTGGCTCCGCACCGTTCGGCGCATGCCGCCTACACCGGCCACATGGCGGGTCTGGACGTGGCCCGCAACGGTCTGCGTGCCTGGGCCGTGACTTCCGGCAACGAAGTGATCGACCGTCCGTACGAAACCTGGAAGGACGGCATCGACAAGTCGTTCACCCCGGAAGGTACCTACGACATCTACTGGGCCGTCAAGTAAGCTTCGGCTGACCCATGTAGTGTTGGACACGAAAACGCGCCGCTCATTGCGGCGCGTTTTTTTTCATCTGGCGCCCGGCAAGGGCGCTGCGCAAGGAGCCCACATGTTCAATCTCGAACGTCGCGCACGTAAGCCTTCGCTGCTGGCCTGCCTGGGTGCGCTGCTGGCCGCCGTCTCGATCGGCCTGTCGGCCTACGCCTCGCACGGTGTGGCCGACCCGCTGGCGCAGCAGCATCTGAACATGGCGGCGCTGTATGCGTTCGCGCATGGTGCGGTACTGGTGGCGCTCGGACCGCGCGCGCAGGGAGCGATCGCGCACCTGGCGCTGTACGTGCTGCTGCTGGGAGTGCTGCTGTTTTCCGGCAGCCTGGTGGGCGGCGCGTTGTGGCAGTGGCCGACGCGGATGGCACCGATTGGCGGCACCAGCATGATGGCCGGATGGGTGTTGCTGGGGATCAATGCGTTGAGGCGGTGACGGCAGCGGAGATCGGCCAAGCACGACACCGCTGCGCCGTCAGCTTCTGTAGAGCCGAGCCATGCTCGGCTTCGAGCGAAGCGACCCGCTTTTGTCTTTGCTCTCTTGTTCCATCCTGCGGCCATGCACTGATTGCCCCAGGCTTTCGCCACGAGGGGCTCAGCCGTTGGCCGGCTTCCAGCACCAGTGCCACGGTTCGTAGACGATTCCGTGCGGGTTGTCGCGGGGGTAGCTCAGATGGAAGCCGTGTTCACCGGCATGGGCCTGCAGCCACGCGAACGCGTCGGTGGCTTCGAACGATTCTTCGGCCGGCGCGTCGCCCGGCGTGCCGATGTCCAGCGCGTGGCCGCTGTGGTGTTCGCTGAACCCCGGTGCGGCATTCACCTTCAGGATCTCTGCCACGCTCAAGCCGCGCGCCAGCTTCCGTTCGAAGATGCCCAGCTGGTAGGCATGGCTGCGGAAGCCGGAGATCGCGTCCAGCGCAATTCCGTCCTGTGCCGCGTGCAGTTGCATCCGCCGCCAGCCCTGCGCGGCGCCACGGCGCAGCCACAATGGGCGGGCGAAGCGGTCGCGACCGGCGAAGTGCAGCAGGCACGGTTCGGATTCCAGCGGCAAGCCGCTGCCGTCTGCGTAGCGCTGTGCATCCAGGCCAAGCTGCTGCAGGCGCTGCTGCAACCCGGCCAGCGGCAGCCATTGTTCTTCCAGCCCGGCGGCGAAGGGCCGCGCTGCCGCGGCATCCAGCAGCGCCAGTGCTTCCTCGACCCCGGGCTCGCGTGGCAGGCGCGGCACCATGGCGTGCACACCCTGCGCCAGTACCGCCGCCAGGTAGCGGCCATCGCGCTTGCGCCGCAGCACCCAGTGCGCCTGCGACAGCAGGCGTGCATCCAGGTTGCTGCGTGCACGCAGCAGGTGGGCGGGCCACAGCTCGATGGCCTCGGTATTGATCAGCAGGGGGGCGCGTCGTTGCATCGCCGCAGCTTACTGCCGTGGCGCCGACGCGGCCACCTTGCGCAGTGCATCGAGTAGGGCCTGCGGCCGGTCCACGCTGAGCAGCAGCGTGCTGCCATCACTGACCGGCAGGGCGAGGACGCGCGCACGGTCGGTGACCAGGGCGAAGCCCTTGCCGCCGCCCTGCAGGCGGAAGTGGCCCGAGTAGAAGCCCGGCATTGAATAGCCATTGGTTTTGACACGGATGCCGTAGCGGCGGTCACGCTGCAGGTCGACCACCTCGGCCTGGTCCAGCCGCAGCTGCGCCACCGGTACGCGCCGCCGATACATCGTCGAGTGCACGTCCAGCACGTTGCCGGCCAGCGCCACGCGGCGGCGGAAGAATGCGGCTCCCAGCCCGACAGCGAGTACAGCGATGACGATCAGGCTCCATGCCGCACTGCCGCCCATCCGGAACCAGGGCGGCGACAGCGTCACTTCGATCCAGGGGGCGCCTGCCGGTGCCTTGTACAGCTGTGCGTACAGGCAGGCCACGAAGGCAGCCAGCAGCGGCAGCACGATCCAGAGCACGCGCAGCGGCGAGCTCTCGGCCACGTCAAAGGGTTTGGGGTCGCTGCCGCCCATGGTTCAGGCCTCCTTCTTGAACACCAGCATCGCCGGGCGCATCGGGGCCGGGATGATGACGTTGACCAGTTCCCAGCCAAGCTGGCCCTGGCGGGTCAGTTCACTCTGGATGTCCTCGGCCTTCAGGGTGCCCATCATCGTGGTCTTCACTTCGATGGTCTGGTAACTCCAGCGCGTGCTCATTCCTTGTCCTCCGGCGATGGCGTGGGTTTCGGCAGGCGTCCTGCCCTGCGCAGGGCGTCGCGCAGCACGTATTCGATCTGCGCGTTGAGGCTGCGCAGCTCGTCGTCGGCCCAGCGCTGCGCCGCGGCCAGGACCTCGGCGTTGATGCGCAGCGGATAGGCTTTCTTCTCACTCATGGGGGCTCCTGGCGGGGCGGTGGGGCGCCCCGTTGCGAGTGTGGCTCAATACAGCGAACCGGCATTGACGATCGGCTGGGTGCCGCGGTCAGAGCACAGCACGGTCAGCAGGTTGCTGACCATGTGCGCCTTGCGCTCCTCGTCCAGCTCAACCACCCCGTTCTTCTGCAGTTCGGCCAGGGCCATCTCGACCATGCCGACCGCACCGGCCACGATGCGCGTGCGCGCGGCGATCACCGCGTTGGCCTGCTGCCGCTGCAGCATCGCCTGGGCGATTTCAGCGGCGTAGGCCAGGTGGCTGATGCGCGCGTCGATCACCTGCACACCCGCATCGGCCAGGCGCTCGGCCAGCTCGTTCTTCAGGTGCTGGGAGATCTCGTTGGCATGGCTTCGCAGGGCCAGCTGGCCGTCCTCGTGCTGGTCGTAGGGATAGCTGGTGGCCATCGCGCGCAGCGCGGATTCGGACTGGATGTGCACGAAGCTCTCGTAGTCGTCCACGTTGTAGACCGCTTCGGAGGCGTCGACCACCTGCCAGACGATCACTGCGGCGATCTCGATCGGGCTGCCGTCCAGCTCGTTGACCTTCAGCTTGCCGCTCTCGAAGTTGCGCACGCGCTGGCTGACCCGGCGCTTGGCGTAGAAGGGGTTGTTCCAGCGCAGGCCGTTGTCCTTGACGGTGCCGACGTACTTGCCGAACAGGCTCAGCACGGCCGCCTGATTGGGCTGGATGGTGTACAGGCCGGCCAGGATGAAGACCGCGGCAGCGACCACCAGCACGCCGGCCAGCATCAGCAGCAGATTGGGCGAGCCGGTGCTGGCCTTGGCCGCCACCCCCAGCACGAACAGCGCGCCGCCGGCCAGCGCAGCCAGCAGGGATCCGGCCAGGGTGCCGAGGCCGTTGAGGGAGGCAAGCGACTTCTCTTTCATGGCGGTACGTCCTTGAGGGTTCGAAGTGAAGATATCAAAGTGATATCACTTGTCGACTACCGTTCGTCGGATGCCATGGCCCGGGTGCCCGGCCAGCTAGAATGCCCACCCGCCTTCACATCGCTGCTGGAACTGCCATGGCCAAGCTTGGAACTCCGTTGTCCCCCTCCGCCACCCGCGTGCTGCTGCTGGGCTCGGGCGAACTCGGCAAGGAGGTGGCCATCGAGCTGCAGCGGCTGGGTGTGGAGGTGATCGCCGCCGACCGTTACGCCGACGCGCCGGCGATGCAGGTCGCACACCGCTCGCACGTGATCGACATGCTGGACGCGATGGCCCTGCGCGCGCTGATCGCCCAGGAGCAGCCGCACCTGGTAGTGCCGGAGATCGAGGCCATCCACACCGAGACCCTGGTCCAGCTGGAACAGGAGCAGGGCCTGCGGGTGATCCCGACCGCGCGTGCTGCACGCCTGACCATGGACCGCGAAGGCATCCGCCGCCTGGCCGCCGAAACCCTGGGCCTGCCGACCTCGCCGTACCGCTTCGTCGATACCGAGGCCGAGTACCGTGCTGCCGTGGCCGCCATCGGCCTGCCGTGCGTGGTCAAGCCGGTGATGTCGTCCTCGGGCAAGGGCCAGAGCACCCTGCGCAGCGAGGCGGACATCGCCCCGGCCTGGGAGTACGCGCAGACCGGTGGCCGTGCCGGTGCGGGCCGCTGCATCGTCGAAGGTTTCATCGATTTTGATTACGAGATCACCCTGCTGACCGTGCGCCACGCCGGCGGTACCTCGTTCTGCGCGCCGATCGGCCACCTGCAGAAGGACGGCGACTACCGCGAAAGCTGGCAGCCGCAGCCGATGTCGAGCGCGGCACTGGCGCGCGCGGAAGAGATCTCGCGCGCGATCACCGACGACCTCGGCGGCTGGGGCCTGTTCGGTGTCGAGCTGTTCGTGAAGGGTGATGAGGTGTGGTTCAGCGAAGTGTCGCCGCGCCCGCACGACACCGGCCTGGTGACGCTGGTATCGCAGGAGCTGAGCGAGTTCGCGCTGCACGCGCGCGCCATCCTCGGCCTGCCGATTCCGGTGATCCGCCAGAGCGGCGCGTCGGCCTCGTGCGCGCTGCTGGCGCACGGCGAGGGCGTGCCGTACTTCAACAACGTCGCCGCCGCCCTGCACGTGCCGGACACCGCCGTGCGCCTGTTCGGCAAGCCGAGCGTGCACGGCCATCGCCGCGTGGGCGTGACCCTGGCGCGCGCGGAAACCATTGACGAAGCACGCGCCATCGCGCGTGATGCCGCCGACGCCATCGGCGTCGAACTGCGCCCGTAAAGCGGTAGCGCCGGGCCATGCCCGGCGGCTTTCCCTGCGCTGCGTAAGTTTCCTGTAGAGCCGGGCCCACGCTACGCTCGGCTGCTTTTCAATCCGTGCCGCGCGCGAGAGCCGAGCGTGGGCTCGGCTCTACAGCGCAATCTGCCTTACGGCTTCACGTCCACCCACACCAGGTGGTGGTCGCTGCCGTCGGCGATCTTCGCCTCCGGGCTTTCATTGGCCGGCCAGAAGATGCCGCTGCCGATGTACTCGAAACCGGTCGAGGGCAGTACGTAGTCCAGGCGCATGGTGCCGGACTTCGGGCCGAAGTCGCCGGTGGCGTGGAACGGTGCGCCCTTGCGCTCGATGCCCTTGGCCGCATAGGCCAGGCTGGTCTGCTCACCGCCGACGCTGCGCGGGGTGGGGTAGCGCAGCACGCGGGCGTTCTCGATCAGCTCGACGATCGCCTCATGGCGGCCATCGCCATCGACCGGGTCGTTGTTCAGGTCGCCGAGGATCACGAAGCGTGCGTCCTGCGCCAGGCCACCGCACTGGCCCTTGTCGTCACACAGCCACGGCTTGTCACCCTTGGAAAGGTACTCCTGCCACAGGCGCAGCTCGTCGTGGTTGCGCGCCGCGTTGCGCTTCTCCGGGCCGTCGAACACCGGCGGGGTCGGGTGCGAGACCAGCGCATGCACCACGCCGGCCGGGGTCTTCACCGGCACGTCCCAATGCGACTTCGACGACAGGCGCAGCTGCGACCACACCTGGTCGTTGTAGAAGCTCTGGCCGGTACGCGGATCGACCGGGCGGATGGCACCCGGCATCGCACTCCATTTCAGCAGCTGGAAGCTGCGTACCTTGGCTTCATCGATCGGGTAACGCGACAGCACCAGCATGCCGTACTGGCCCGGGTGCAGGCCGTAGCCCCACGCATCGTTGCCGCGGCTGCGGCCTTCGCCGCCGACCACGCCGTTGTTGTCCAGGTCCAGGCCACTGGGCACGCCGGTATTGACCGGGGCCAGATAGCGGTAGGCGAAGTGCAGCGGCTTGCCGCCGCCGGGCTGGGCGACTTCCAGGTAGCGCTTCTGGAACAGGTCGGCGGCGCGATGGGTGTCGTCGGAATCGAATTCGTTCAGCAGCACCAGATCCGGGCGCACCTGCTGCAGTACCGCGGCGATCTTGCGTGCGTGCTCGCTGTCGCCTTCCAGTTCCTTGATCAGGCCACCGGCGTCGTCGGAGTACAGCGAGGTGTTGTAGGTAGCCAGGCGCAGCGCAGTGGACGGCTTTTCGGTCATCGCGGGGGACGTGGCGAAGGCAGGGGCGGTGGCGCCGCAGAGCAGGGCCAGGGCGAGGATCAGGGGATGGCGGCGGGTCATGTTCATGGGCCGTATTGTGCACCTGGCCTGGTGTCAGCGGTTTGTCAGCGCCCGTCCAGTTCGTTGTCGAAATCGTGCCAGCGGCGGCCGTCGTACGCCTCCAGCGGATGGAAGCGGCGCTTGTAGTCCATCTTCTGGTGGCCGCGGATCCAGTAGCCCAGGTACACGTGTGGCAGGCCCTCGCGGCGCGCCCATTCAATCTGCTGCAGGATCGCGAAGGTGCCCAGCCCGCGCGCGGCGTGGTCCGGGTCGAAGAACGTGTAGACCGCCGACAGGCCGTGCTCGGTGACGTCGGTCACCGCCACCCCCAGCAGTTGGCTGGGCTGGCCGTCGTGGCCGGGCAGGCGCATTTCCATGAAACGGGTGTGCGACCAGCTGCCGATCAGGAACTGCTCGAATTCGTGCGGGCCGTGGTCGTCCATGCCGCCATTGGCGTGGCGGTGGGTGAGGTAGCGGTGATACAGCGCGAACAGGTCGTCGTGGGCGGTGGCGGCGGTGATCCGTACCTCCAGGTCGGCATTGCGGGCGGCGCAGCGGCGCTGGCTGCGGTCCGGAGCGAAGCGCGCCACCGGGATCCGCACCGCCACGCAGGCCTGGCAGTGCGCGCAATGGGGCCGGTAGACCAGATCGCCGCTGCGGCGGAAGCCCCAGCTCAGTGCCAGCGGATAGAGCGCACCGAGGCGGCGGTCGTTCGGGTCCAGCACCAGGTCGCGTGCCACCCGGTCCGACCAGTACCCGCAGGGGTGCTCGCCGGTCTGGAAAAGTCGCAGTTCGTCGTCTCTGTCGCCATGCATCGCCATGGGCACAGCATAGCCCCAGGTTGTCGCAGTGGCGGCGACTGTCCGCCGGATGAATGGCACCGGCAGCGGCGTCAACCGATGTCGCGCCCGGGCGTTGTTGTCCCCCGAGGGTGAAGTGATCACCCCGACGCTGTTCCCATCCCCAGGAGTGACCTCATGATCCGTACCCCCCTGCTGCTGGCCCTGCTGCTCGGCACCTCCGCTTCCGGTATCGCGCTCGCTGCCGACACCCCGGCCACGCCCGCGCAGCGTCCGGCCAAGCTGGACACCAACGGCGACGGCGTCATCGACCGCGGCGAAGCCGCTGCCAACCCGCGCCTGGCCGCGAAGTTCGACGAGCTGGACAAGAACAAGGACGGCAAGCTCTCGCGCGATGAGCTGCCGCGCTGGAAGCATGGTCGCCGTGGCCACGGCGGTGAGCGCTGGGCCAAGCTGGACGCCAACAAGGACGGCCGCATCAGCCGCGAGGAAGCCAAGGCCGACCCGCGCCTGGCCGCGCGCTTCGACCAGCGTGATCTGAACAAGGACGGCTACCTGGACAAGGCCGACCGCGAGCTGCGTATGAAGCAGCATCGTGATGCCTGGTTCGCTGCCGCCGACACCAACAAGGACGGCCAGCTGAGCAAGGCCGAGTTCGACGCCGCCAAGGGCCCGATGCACGGTGGCCCGCGCCATGGCGGTCCGCGCGACGGTGGCGCACCGGCGCCGCAGCGCTGAGGGTCGACGCAGTGAATGACGACAACGCCGGCAGACTGCCGGCGTTGTCCGTTATACGTTTCCGCTGCGCATCAATGCATACACCACCAGGGCGATCACGAAGACGTTCGCGCCGATGATGCCGGTGCGCCCGTAGACGGATTCGTATTGCCAGTTGGTTCCGCTGCGGCCGCGCCGCGCCGAATCACGCGCGATCATGGGGGCCATCACGCGCTGCAGCGGCACCAGGCACTGGTAGTTCACCGTACCCAGGCCGATGACGAGAATGGCAAGTTGCAGCCACAGCGGCACCTGCAGCATCAGCGAAACCAACAGGCTGGTGCAGACGACCATCGCAGTGAACGTATTGAGGTGCACGAACCGTCGCACGGCCGCCCGTTCCTGCGGGGTGTCTGCGAAGCGCAGCAGGAAGCGGCCCCCCAGATAGCTGCCGATGATGCCACCGACGACGCCCCCGGCAACGGCGGCCCAGTTGCTGGCGGGTATCAGGTGCAGCTGGCTGGCGGCGGCCGTCAGTGAACCCATGGCTGCGCCGCCTGCGGCACTGACGCCGCCCAGGCCCAGCTTGCTGCCGCCCACGCCGACGCCGGTGCTGAGCAGGATCGCGGCACTGGCGGTGCCGGGTGCGGCCACCAGGACCATCGACACCACGGCGGTGGCGAATGCAGCGCTCGGCGCGCTGCTGCGTGCGAACTCACCGAAGCGCTGCAGCAGGCCGTCGCGCACCAGGGTGCGGGCGCGCGACAGGCGCTTGCGCACCGCCGCGTCGCTGAGACCGAGCAGGTCGGCCACTTGCTGCGAGCGCTGGCCTTCGCGGTAGTACAGCAACAGCACTTCGCGGCTGTCGGCGGGTAGGGTGGAGATGATGTCCTCGGCGGCGATTTCTTCCTCCACCCGCTGCAGGCGATCGGCGGCGCCCGGCGACGGATCTGCGGCCATCCCCATCGCCACCTCGGCCGCCTCGCCGGTCAGTGGACGGCCACGCTGGGCGCGCAGCCAGTCGCGGGCCAGGTTGCGGGTGATCTGCCGCAGCCACGGCAGGAAGCTGGTCGCGCTGCGCAGCTGGTGCAGCTGCTGCCAGCCCTTCACAAAGGCTTCCTGGGCAATGTCCTCGCTGGCCTGGCGGTCGCGGGTGATGGCCAGCGCGATGGCGGTGACCGTGTTCTGGCAGGCCAGCACGATGCGCCCGTAGGCGTGCTGGCAACCGCTGGCGGCAGCGGGCAGTTCGCGTTCCAGGGTCTGGTCGATCGATGCGGCGAACGTCGTCATGGCGGCGGCTCTCCTGCTGGGATTGTGTCCCATGACGGAGCTGCGCGCCCAATGTGACCGCAGATGCTGATGCATCTGCGGTCCGCGCATTCCACCTCATCCCCGCGCCGTTGGCGCACCCCCTTGAACAACAAGGGGGCTCCAATCCTGACGGGTTACGGTGAAGTCGCGACCCTGCTGCCAGGCCGCCGTGCTCGCCGGGCATGGCCCGGCGCTGCCGCCTCTTACTTGGAGGGCTGGATACGGACCCGGATTTCTTCCTCTTCCGGCGCGCCCTGAGGGGCCGGTTGCGCCTGCTGCGGCTGGGCCTGCGGGGCAGGGGCCGGTGCGGCAGGTGCCGGGGCGCCGCGATGGCGCAGGCCGATCACCAGCGCCACGCCGGCGATCACCACCAGCAGGGCGATGCGGATGCGCCAGGCCCAGCCGCGGCCGCTGCCGCTCGTTTCGGCGGTGTCGCGGAAGGCGAACTCGGCGGTTGGGTGGTCGCGGCGGGTGGTGTCGAGCAGGCGGGCCTCGCGCAGGATTTCGCGTGCGCGCGGCTGATCGTCGGCGCGCACGATCCAGACTGCCGGGTAGGCGTTGGCGTTGCCCAGGTCGGTATAGCTGAACTGACCGCGGCGGCGGGTCTTGTACGAGCGCCCGTTGGTCACCTTGACGTCGATGCCGTGCTCGCGCAGCAGGTCGGCTACGCCTTCGACGGTTTCCACGCGCTGGCTGCTGAAGATCTGGCGCATCGGTTTACTCCTTGGCCGGCACGGCGGCGGCCGCGGCCTGGTCGGGAACCACGCGGATCAGGCCCTCCTGCGCGGTACTGGCCACCAGCACGCCGTTGCGGGTGAAGAACTGGCCGCGGGCCAGGCCGCGCGAATCCTGCGCGCTGGGGCTGTCCAGGGAGTACAGCAGCCAGTCGTCGGCGCGGAACGGGCGATGGAACCAGATCGCGTGGTCGAGCGAGGCCATCTGCACGTGCGGGTGGTAATAGCTGATGCCGTGCGGGAAGGTTGCCGTTCCCAGCAGGTGGAAATCGGAGGCATAGGCCAGCAGCGCCTGGTGCAGTTCCGGGGCGTCGCCGACCGGCTCGCTCAGGCGCAGCCACACCTGGTGGTAGGGCGGACGCTTGGGCGGGTTCAGTTCGTCACGCGGGTAGACATGGCGGAACTCGAACGGGCCGCCGCGCGACAGCCAGCGCTGCACCTTGATCGGCAGCCGCTCCAGCACTTCGGCCGGCAGCGGACGGTTCGGTTCGATGTCTTCCGGCTGCGGCACTTCGGGCATCTTGTGCTGGTGCTCGGCGCCGGTCTCGGCCTGCTGGAACGAGGCCGCGCAGAAGAAGATCACCTTGCCGTGCTGGATCGCAGTGACCCGGCGTACCGAGAAGCTGCCGCCGTCGCGGGTGCGGTCCACGTCGTAGACGATCGGGTGGTCGATGTTGCCGGCGCGCAGAAAGTAGGCGTGCAGTGAGTGCACGTGGCGGCCGTTGTCGACCGTGGCCTGGGCCGCGGCCAGCGCCTGGCCCAGCACCTGCCCGCCGAACACGTACTTGGTGCCGATGTCGCGGCTCTGCCCGCGGAACAGGTTGTCCTCCAGCCGCTCCAGGGTGAGCAGGTCGATCAGCTCGGAGACGACGGGTTCGGGCGTGTCGTTCAAGGGGGCGGCCACGGCAGTGAAAGAGGGCCTGATTATACCGGTCAGGGGTCAGTTCCCTTTCGCCCGGCGAAAGGGATCTGACCCCGGGCGAGGCAACCGCTATTTGCCGAGGCGGGCCACGAGCGCCTGCAGGGCGTTCTGTGCGTCCGGCGCAAACCAGGCCTCGACGAAGCGGTCGAGCTGGATCAGGTCCGGCTGCAGCGCCACGTGCAGGTCCGCGCGGGCGATGGCGCGGGTCAGCAGCATCGGCTGGCGCGGCTGCTTGAGCAGGTTCTGCAGCCAGGCCACGGCACGCGCGACCACCAGGTCACCTTCGGCCAGTTCGTCGACCAGGCCGATCTGCAGCGCCTGTTCGGCCGGCACCAGCGAACCGGTGGTCAGCAGGACACCGGCGCGGTGCACGCCCACCGCACGGCGCAGCAGGCGCTGGATGCCCTCCGGTGCGATCAGGCCGACCTGCACTTCGTTCAGGCCGATGGCATATGGTCGCGACGGATCGGCGCTGCGCGCCATGACGCGGTAGTCGCAGCACAGGGCCAGCACGCAGCCACCCGCCGGGGCGTGGCCGGTGATCGCCGCGACCACCGGAATGCGGCTCTCGGCCAGCGTGCGCACGGCGCCAAAGAAGGCGTTCCAGGTGTCCAGCAACTTGTGCTTGTCATCTCCATGCGAGAGCAGGTGCGGCACGTCCATGCCGCCGGTGAAGATGCGCTCGCTGCCCGACAGCACGATGCCGTGCGCGTCTTCGGCCATGGCCAGCTCGATGGCATGGATCAACTGCCGGCACAGTTCGGTGTCCAGTGCGTTGACCGGCGGCCGCGCCAGGCGCAGTTCGCGAATGGGGCCATGGTTGATCACCTCGATGAGCGTCGTCATGCTGCGGTCTCGTTGCGAAGAAGGAACCTGGACGATGATAACCAAACCATTCGTTGGCGTACTGTTGGTTCTGTGTGCGGCCGCAGCATCGGTTTCGGCGGCGGAACCGGCCTGCGTCACGGTGGAGCAGGGCTGGGCGCGGTTGCCACCGAATCCGGCGATGCCGATGACCGCCGGCTACGGCGTGATCCACAACGGCTGCAGCAAGGCGGTGGTGATCACCGGCGCAAGCAGTGCGGTGTTTGGCGATGTGTCGCTGCACGAAACCACCATCGTCGATGGGGTCAGCCGGATGCGCGCGATCGAGCGCCTGCCATTGGCACCGGGCGCGCGTGCCGAGCTCAAGCCCGGTGGCCTGCACCTGATGCTGATGCAGGGCAAGGGCCCGTTGAAGGAAGGCCAGGCGCTGCCGCTGCGGCTGCAGCTGGAAGGCGGTGGCGAAGCGAGTGCGGCGCTGACCGTGCGCAAGGCTGCGCCGTAGCGGGATGGTAGTGCCGGCCGCTGGCCGGCAGCACAGCAAATGCCGGCCAGCAGCCGGCACTACTGCGGGGGCTTACGTCCAGTCGTACGAGAACAGCACCGTGCGGCTTTCCGGCTCGTACAGCATCACGATCGCATCGGCACCGGTGGCGCACCAGTTGTAGCCGGCCACGTCGGCCACGGCGAAGAACGTGTTGCCATTGCGGGTGATGATCACCGTTTCAGCATCGTCCGCAGCGTTGGGGTCATCGGCAGCGTCGGTGAAGCCCAGTTCGAATGCCGCGGGAATCTCCGCGGTCTCGGTCCAGTTGCCGAAGCCTATCGGTCCCCCCAGCGTATCCAGGTAATCGCGCTCGCTGGCCTCACCGTTGCCGTAGCGCGAGTAGCAGGCGAGACGGCCGTGCGCGGCATGGTAGTCGCGGGCCTTGGCGTAGCTCTCGCGCATCTGTGCGATGTGTTCCCGCGCGTGCTTGTCCTGCACCGCGTCACCGATGAAATAGCCCTCGTTGCCGAGAAAGCGCATCTCGTTGCCGGCGGTCAGTTCGAAGGCGATCCAGTTAGTGCCGGTGAAATCGTTGTGGTGTTCTTCGGTGGTCTCGCCGATGCAGCCGTCATACGGCTCGATCGGGCACAGCATCGTTGCCACCTGGCCGGCCAGTTCCGGGCGCAGCACGCCCAGGTCGATCTTCAGCAGCGGCAGCAGATGCTGGGCGAGCCACGCCTGGTCAGCGGGGAAGACGTCGGTGGGGAAGGGGACCATGCCGGGCAGCAGGTCGCTCAGTTCAGTCTGGTGGATCATGTCAATCCTTTGAATTGCAACGGTAGCGCCGGGCCATGCCCGGCGGACCAGACGCCGACCAAGGTCGGCATCTACCAGAAGCGGATCAGCTCGACGCGCTGCGGATCGCCTCCGGCAGCGGTGCGCTCCTGCCGGTCTGCGTATCCATCCAGACCACCACCACGTTACCGTCGGAATACAGCTTCGAATCGTCCTGCTGGTCGACGATGCGGTGGCCGATGGTCACGCTGCTGTTGCCCAGGCGCTCGACGAACAGCTCGACCAGGATGTCGTTGGGCCACACGATCGGCAGCCGGTAGTTGACGTTGGTCGCGGCCACCACCGGTGCGATGCGGTCGGTCATCGACACGCCTTCAACGCCCAGCATCCAGCGCACACGGGCTTCTTCCAGATAGGAAATGTACTTGGCGTTGTTGACGTGGCCCATGCTGTCCATGTCGCGCCACCGTACGCTGATCGGGATGCGGGCCAGGATCTTGTGTTCGCTGCTCATCAGGCGTCCTTCTTCTTGCGGGTCGTCGCGGTCTTGCTGGTCTTGCCGGTGCTCTTGGCAGCCACCGCCTTCTTCGCCGGCTTCTCAGGCTTCACCTTGCGTGGCGGACGGGCGTCGGGCTTGTTGGCCACCGCAGCCGGTTGCTCCGGGCGCGCGCTGGTGGAGGGCAGCATGCGGGCCAGGAACTGGCCGGTGTACGACTGCGGGCAGGCCGCCACGTCCTCCGGCGTGCCGGTGACCAGGATGGTGCCACCGCGATGGCCGCCTTCCGGTCCCAGATCCACAATCCAGTCGGCGGTCTTGATCACGTCCAGGTTGTGCTCGATCACCACCACCGTGTTGCCTTCGTCGCGCAGCTTGTGCAGCACGCCCAGCAGCGCTTCGATGTCGTGGAAGTGCAGGCCGGTGGTCGGCTCGTCGAGGATGTACAGGGTGCGGCCGGTATCGCGGCGTGACAGTTCCTTGGACAGCTTCACGCGCTGCGCTTCACCACCGGACAATGTGGTCGCGCTCTGGCCCAGCTTGATGTAGCTCAGGCCGACGTCGACCAGTGTTTCCAGCTTGCGCGCGATCGACGGCACCGGCTCGAACAGCTTCAGCGCATCCTCGACGGTCATTTCCAGCACGTCGTTGATGTTGAAGCCCTTGTACAGGATCTCCAGCGTCTCGCGGTTGTAGCGCTTGCCATGGCAGACATCGCACGGCACGTACACGTCCGGCAGGAAGTGCATTTCGACCTTGATCAGGCCATCACCCTGGCAGGCTTCGCAGCGGCCGCCGCGCACGTTGAAGCTGAAGCGGCCCGGCGAATAGCCACGCGCACGCGCTTCGGGCACCTGTGCGAACAGTTCGCGCAGGGGAGTGAACAGGCCGGTGTAGGTGGCCGGGTTCGAACGCGGGGTGCGGCCGATCGGCGACTGGTCGATGTCCACCACCTTGTCGAACAGGTCCAGGCCATCGATCTCCTTGTAGGGAGCGATCGGATGCGAGGCGCCGTTGATCTCGTTGGCGGCCAGCGAGAACAGGGTGTCGTTGATCAGGGTCGACTTGCCCGAGCCGGACACGCCGGTCACGCAGGTCAGCAGCCCCGACGGAATCGCCAGGTCCACGTCCTTCAGGTTGTTGCCGGTCGCCCCGCGCAGATGCAGGGTCATTTTCGGGTTCGGGGTGTGCCGGCGCGCCGGGATCTCGATCGCGCGCTTGCCCGAAAGGTACTGGCCGGTCAGCGAGCGTGGTGCCTCCAGGATGTCCTGCAGGGTGCCCTGGCCGACGATCTCGCCGCCGTGCACGCCCGCGCCCGGGCCGATGTCCAGCACATAGTCGGCCAGCCGGATCGCATCCTCGTCATGCTCGACCACGATCACCGTGTTGCCCAGGTCACGCAGGCGGGTGAGGGTGCCGAGCAGGCGTTCGTTGTCGCGCTGGTGCAGGCCGATCGACGGCTCGTCGAGCACGTACATCACGCCGACCAGGCCGGCGCCGATCTGGCTGGCCAGGCGGATGCGCTGCGCCTCGCCTCCGGACAAGGTGTCGGCCTTGCGCTCCAGGGTCAGGTAATCCAGGCCGACATCGACCAGGAAGCCGAGGCGTTCGCCGATCTCCTTGACGATCTTCGCGGCGATCTCGCCGCGCCAGCCCGGCAGGCTCAGTTCGCTGAAGAACTTCAGTGCCTCGTCGATCGGCAGCACCACCAGCTCCGGTAGCGGACGATCAGCCACGAACACGTTGCGTGCCGCCTTGTTCAGGCGCGCGCCGTTGCATTCCGGGCACGGCTGTTCGCTGATGTACTTGGACAGCTCCTCGCGCACCGCCGGCGATTCGGTTTCCTTGTAGCGGCGTTCGAGGTTGGGAATGATGCCCTCGAAGCGATGCTTGCGCTGGGTGCGGCCACCGGCTTCGGTGAAGTAGGTGAAGGTGATCGTTTCGTCGCCGCTGCCGTACAGCACGGCCTGCTGGATCTTGGCCGACAGCGAGTTCCACGCGGCGTCCACGTCGAACTTGTAGTGCTTGGCCAGCGAGGCGATCAGCTGGAAGTAGTAGGCGTTGCGACGGTCCCAGCCACGCACCGCGCCAGCGGCCAGCGACAGCTCCGGGTGCACGACCACGCGCGAAGGGTCGAAGAACTCGGCGATGCCCAGGCCATCGCAGCCGGGACAGGCACCCATCGGTGCGTTGAACGAGAACAGACGCGGTTCCAGCTCCGGCAGCGAGTAGTCGCAGACCGGGCAGGAGTACTTGGAGGAGAACAGTGCCGGCGTGGCGTCGGCGGTGTCCAGGCTCTGCACCGAGGCCATGCCATCGCCGAGCTTCAGCGCGGTCTCGAAGCTCTCGGCCAGGCGCTGCTTGATGTCCTCGCGCGGGCGGAAGCGGTCGATCACCGCCTCGATGGTGTGCTTCTGGCGCAGCGCCAGCGGCGGCACCGCATCGATTTCATGCAGCTCGCCGTCCACGCGCACACGCACGAAGCCCTGCGCGCGCAGCTGGTCGAACACCTGGGCGTGTTCGCCCTTGCGGTCGCGGATGACCGGGGCCAGCAGCATGTAGCGCTGTTCCGGGTCCAGGGTCAGTACCTGATCGACCATCTGGCTGACCGTCTGCGCTTCCAGCGGATAGCCGTGGTCCGGGCAGCGCGGAGTGCCGACGCGGGCGTACAGCAGGCGCAGGTAGTCGTAGATCTCGGTGATGGTGCCGACCGTCGAACGCGGGTTGTGCGAGGTCGACTTCTGCTCGATCGAGATGGCCGGAGACAGGCCTTCGATGTGGTCCAGGTCCGGCTTTTCCATCACGCTCAGGAACTGGCGCGCATAGGCCGACAGCGATTCGACGTAGCGGCGCTGGCCTTCTGCATAGATGGTGTCGAACGCCAGCGAGGACTTGCCCGAACCGGACAGGCCGGTGATCACGATCAGCTTGTCGCGGGGCAGGTCGAGGTCGAGGTTCTTCAGATTGTGCGTCCGCGCGCCGCGGATGCGGATGAAATCCATCGCCATGGGGGATCCGGTTGTGGGGGCGTTGGCTGGGTGCCGGGCCAGCAGGGAACGGCAATCGGTCAGCCTACCGAGGTGACCAGATGGGGGCAATGGGCGACAATGCCAGCCCGATGTCTCACCTGATGAGACAGGCCGACAGCTTTGTGTAGAGCCGGGCCATGCCCGGCTGCCTGGGCTCCGGACCGTTCAGCCGGGCATGGCTCGGCCCTACAGGGCCGGCCCCGGGCTGTGCAGGGGTTGACTTGACCCGCGCCCGCTGATCTGCGTACAATTCCGCTCCTGTCCGCCCTCGATGGCGGCAGCTCAGACCACAATAACTACAGAGGAAGGCCTGGTCATGTACGCAGTACTGGTCACCGGCGGTAAGCAATACCGCGTGGCGCAGGGCGAAAAGCTCCGCATTGAAAAGCTCGAAGTCGAAGTCGGCAGCGAGATCAAGTTTGACAACATCCTGATGCTGGGTGACAGCGACGGCGTGAAGCTGGGCGATGCGCTGAAGGGTGCTGCCGTCACCGCCAAGGTCCTGTCCCAGGGTCGTGCTGACAAGGTCCGGATCATCAAGTTCCGTCGCCGCAAGCACCACATGAAGCGTCAGGGTCACCGTCAGTACTACACCGAAATCGAGATCACCGGCATCGCCGGCTAAGCATCAGGAGAAGCAGTCATGGCACATAAAAAGGGCGTAGGCTCCTCGCGCAACGGTCGCGACTCCAACCCGAAGTACCTGGGCGTCAAGATCTTCGGCGGCCAGGCCATCGAAGCCGGCAACATCATCGTGCGTCAGCGCGGCACCCAGTTCCACCCGGGTTCGGGCGTTGGCCTGGGCCGTGACCACACCCTGTTCGCCCTCGTGGACGGCAAGGTGGAGTTCTCGGTCAAGGGCGCCAAGAAGCGTCGCACCGTCAGCATCGTCTCGGCCGACGCCTGATCCAGGCATCGCCGGCACCCGTGCCTCGGCATGGCCGTGCTGGATGAAGAGCACGCTGCATGAAGAGCCCCGCTTCGGCGGGGCTTTTCGTTAGAGTGGACGCAAGACCGGCCAGGCCGGGTTGCCGGCCAGTGGCTGGCATGACATTCAAGGCGGCGGCTGGCAGGCCGCGCCCATCGCAGGCATCGAAACAATGAAACTGGTAGACGAAGCAGAAATCGAAGTGTTCGCCGGCAACGGCGGCAACGGCTGCATTGGCTTCCGTCGCGAGAAGTTCATTCCGCTCGGCGGCCCGGACGGCGGCGACGGCGGTGCGGGCGGCAGCGTGTACATCCGCGCCGACGAAAACCTGAACACCCTGGTCGACTTCCGCCATGACCGCATCTTCAAGGCGCAGCGTGGCGAGAACGGCATGGGTCGCCAGGCCTATGGCAAGGGCGGCGAAGACCTGACCATCACCGTGCCGGTCGGCACCGTGGTGATCAACGTCGCCACCGATGAAGTCATCGGCGACCTGACCCAGCACGGCGATCGCCTGCTGGTGGCCAAGGGTGGCCGTGGTGGCCTGGGCAACATGCATTTCAAGAGTTCGACCAACCGCTCGCCGCGCCAGGCGCTGCCGGGCGAGCCGGGCGAAGAGCGCACGCTGAAGCTGGAGCTGAAGCTGCTGGCCGATGTCGGCCTGCTGGGCTTCCCCAACGCGGGCAAGAGCACCCTGATCCGCGCCGTTTCGGCGGCGACGCCGAAGGTGGCCGATTACCCGTTCACCACGCTGTACCCGAACCTGGGTGTGGTGAAGGTGGAGAACTACCGCAGCTTCGTGATTGCCGACATTCCGGGCCTGATCGAAGGGGCCGCGGATGGCGCCGGCCTCGGTGCGCAGTTCCTGCGGCACCTGCAGCGCACCCGTCTGCTGCTGCACCTGGTGGACATCTCGCCGATGGAAGGTGGGGTGGAAGGCATTTCCCCGGTCGAGCAGGTGCGTGCGATCGAGCGCGAACTGGAAAAGCACGATCCGGAGCTGCTGCAGAAGCCGCGCTGGCTGGTGCTGAACAAGGCTGACCTGATGTTCGAAGACGAAGCGAAGGCCGCGGCCGAGCAGATCGTCGCCGAGCTGGGCTGGAAGGAGCCGTGGTTCCTGGTCTCGGCGCTGGGCCGCGAAGGCACCTTCCCGATCATGAGCCGGATCATGGCGTTCTTCGATCGCCAGAAGGAAGACGAGCTGGAAGCCCGCAACGCGCAGTGATGCCGTTGTGGTTCCGTGCAAAAACCCGGCTTCGGCCGGGTTTTTTGTTGGGACTGCTTTTGCTGTAGAGCCGAGCCATGCTCGGCTTTCCGCGCAGACGGCAGCCGAGCGTGGGCTCGGCTCTACATAAGCTGGATCGCAGGCAACAAAAAACCCGGCCGAGGCCGGGCTTTTGTCTGCAGCCCAAACCCCGAAGGGCAGGGCGACAACGCCGGATCAGGCGGCCTTGAGGGCCTTGATGCGGTCGTTCAGGCGGCTCTTATGGCGAGCAGCCTTGTTCTTGTGGATCAGGCCACGCGCGCTGAAGCGATCCAGGATCGGCTGGGCAACGGCGAAGGCGGCTTCGGCGCCGGCGGCATCGTTGGCGTCCAGCGCCTTGATCACTTTCTTGACAGCGGTGCGCAGCATCGAGCGCTGAGCCACGTTGCGCGCGTTGCGCACGACGGTCTGCTTGGCGCGCTTCTTGGCGGACTTGATATTGGCCACGGTGGTGGTTTCCTGAAAAAATCGGTGTTATGGGAACAGCAAGCTAGCTAGTATGATGGCCCGAGAAATGCACGTCAAGTCGATTGTCAAGAGGGACGCTGAGTGAGTTCACCGAAGATGTTGCGAGGCCTGCTGTCGTTCAGCAGCATGACCATGGTCTCGCGGGTGCTCGGACTTGTCCGGGACCAGGTGATCACCACCACGTTCGGCACCAATGCGGTCACCGATGCGTTCTGGGTTGCCTTCAGGGTACCCAATTTCCTGCGCCGGTTGTTCGCCGAAGGCTCTTTCGCCACCGCTTTCGTGCCGGTGTTCACGGAAGTGAAGGAAACCCGCAGCCACGCCGAACTGCGTGAGTTGATGGCCCGCACCGCCGGTACCCTGGGTGGGGTGCTGATGCTGGTCACCGCCGTGGCGCTGATCTTCGCACCGCAGCTGGCCTCGGTCTTCTCAAGCGGCGTTGATACCGACCCGGTGAAGCAGGGCCTGCTGATCGACCTGTTCCGCCTGACCTTCCCGTTCCTGTTGTTCGTCTCGCTCACCGCGCTGGCCGGCGGTGCGCTGAACAGCTTCCAGCGATTCGCCATGCCGGCGCTGACCCCGGTCATCCTCAACCTGTGCATGATCGCCGGTGCGCTGTGGCTGGCCCCGCGGCTGGGCGGCACTCCAGAGAAGCAGATCCTGGCACTGGGCTGGGCGGTACTGGCCGCCGGTATCCTGCAACTGCTGTTCCAGCTGCCCTCACTGAAGGGCATCAACCTGCTGACCCTGCCGCGCTGGGGCTGGAGCCACCCGGGCGTGCGCAAGGTGATGACGCTGATGGTGCCGACCCTGTTCGGCTCGTCGGTGGCGCAGATCAACCTGCTGCTGGACACCGTCATCGCGGCCAAGCTGACCGATGGCTCGCAGTCCTGGCTTTCGCTGGCCGACCGCTTCCTGGAGCTGCCGCTGGGCGTGTTCGGCGTGGCGCTGGGCACGGTGATCCTGCCGGCGCTGGCCCGCCACCACGTGAGTACTGACCGCGAGGGCTTCTCGCGCTCGCTGGACTGGGGCCTGCGCATGACCCTGCTGATCTCGGTGCCGGCCATGCTGGGCCTGCTGCTGCTGGCCGAGCCGCTGATCGCGACCATCTTCCAGCATGGCCAGTTCAGCGCCTTCGACACCCGCATGACCGCGCTGTCGGTGTACGGCCTGAGCTTCGGCCTGCCGGCGTTCGCCCTGTTGAAAGTGGTGCTGCCGGCGTTCTACGCCCGCCAGGACACCAAGACGCCGGTCCGTGCCGGTGTGGCCGCGCTGGTGGCCAACATGGTGTTCAACTTCGCGCTGCTGGCCGTGCTGTACCAGGTGATGGTGCCCGATGAGCTGAAAGCGCAGGGCGTAATGGCGGCCATCGGCAAGCAGCCGGGCCTGCACCTGGCGCTGGGCATTGCCAGCGCACTGTCCAGTTACCTGAACCTGGGCCTGTTGTGGTACTGGCTGGGCAAGACCGACGTCTACCAGCGCCGGCCGGGCTGGGGCGGCTATCTGCTGCGCCTGCTGCTGGCCTGTGCGGCCATGGTTGGTGTGCTGCTGGCCCTGTTGCACTGGCTGCCAGCGTTCTCCGCGATGGGTGTCTGGGAGCGGATCGGCAGCCTGTCGCTGCTGGTCGGCGGTGGCGGTGCGACCTACGCGGTGGCCATGCTGGCGATGGGCTTCCGCCCGCGCGACCTGCGTGGGCATTGATCGCGGCCCGTGGCGGCTATACTTCAGGGTTACACCATTGAAACGGCGGCCCCGGTCGGGCCGGAACGAGAGTTGATGAGCAGGCTGTTCAGAAGCGTCGAGGGCGGGGAGCTGTTCCCGAACGGAAGCGTGGTCTGTATCGGTGCATTCGACGGCCTCCACCTGGGTCATCGTGCGCTGGTCCGCCACGCGGTTGCCCGCGCGCGCGCCTTGGGCGTGGCCGCGGTGGCCGTGGCGTTCGAGCCGCTGCCGCGTGAATTCTTCGCCCAGGGCACGCCGCCGCCGCGGCTGACCCTGGCCCGCAGCAAGGTCGAGATCCTGCGCGAGCTCGGTGTCGATGCGATCGGCCTGCTGCGTTTCGACGCGGCAATGGCGGCGATGCCGGCCGAGACCTTCGTGCACCAGCTGCTTGTCAATCGCCTGAGTGCGCGTGAGGTCTGGATCGGGCCGGAGTTCTGCTTCGGCAACCGCCGTCGCGGCGACCTGGCCCTGCTGCAGAAGATGGGCGCCGAACTGGGCTTTACCGCGGGTGAAATCGAAGCGGTCGACCTGCATGGCGAGCGCATCTCCAGCACCCGCATCCGCCAGCTGCTGCAGGAGGGCGACTTCGCCCGCGCCAACGATCTGCTGGGCCGACCGTACGCGATCAGCGGCCGGGTGGTGCGCGGGCGCCAGCTCGGCCGTACGCTGGGCTTCCCCACCGCCAACCTGCGTTTCCCGAAGACCCCTGCGCTGTCGGGCATCTACGCGACCTGGGTGCACGGCGTGTTCGACCAGCCGTGGCCGTCGGTGTCCAGCTTCGGCACGCGGCCGACGGTGGAGGGCGTGGAGCCGCTGCTGGAAGCCCACCTGTTCGATTTCCAGGGCGACCTGTACGGTCGACACATCGAAGTGGAATTCGTCGCCAAGCTGCGCGACGAAGAGAAATTCAATGATCTGGCGGCCCTGACCGACCAGATGCACCGCGACGCCGAACAGGCGCGCGCCATCCTTTCCGAACATAGATTGCGAGCCACTGCGTGAGCCAGGACTACAAGACCACCCTGAACCTGCCAGCCACCGAATTCCCGATGCGCGGCGACCTGCCCAAGCGCGAGCCGGGCATTCTGGCGCAGTGGGAAGCGCAGGGGCTCTACCAGCAGCTGCGCGACAACGCCGCCGGCCGCCCGCTGTTCGTGCTGCACGATGGCCCGCCGTACGCCAACGGCCGCATCCACCTCGGCCACGCGGTCAACAAGATCCTGAAGGACATCATCGTCAAGTCGCGCTACCTGGCCGGCTTCGATGCGCCCTACGTGCCGGGCTGGGACTGCCATGGCCTGCCGATCGAGATCGCGGTCGAAAAGAAGTGGGGCAAGGTCGGCACCAAGCTCGACGCCGTTGAATTCCGGCAGAAGTGCCGCGAGTTCGCCGAAGAGCAGATCAACATCCAGCGCGTGGACTTCAAGCGCCTGGGCGTGACCGGTGACTGGGACAACCCGTACAAGACCCTGAGCTTCGACTTCGAAGCCAACGAGATCCGTGCGCTGGCCAAGGTCGTGGCCAATGGCCACCTGGTCCGCGGCGCCAAGCCGGTGTACTGGTGCTTCGACTGTGGCTCGGCGCTGGCCGAGGCCGAGATCGAGTACCAGGAAAAGGAATCGCCGGCGATCGACGTGGCCTACGCCGCGCGTGATGCGCAGGCCATCGGCCAGGCGTTCGGCGTGAGCGTGCCGGCCGACGTCGAAGTGGCGGTGCCGATCTGGACCACCACCCCGTGGACGCTGCCGGCCTCGCTGGCGGTGTCGCTGGGTGCGGAAATCAACTACGTGCTGGCCGAAGGCCCGGCGCACAACGGCAAGCGCCGTTGGCTGGTGCTGGCTGCCGCGCTGGCCGAGCGCGCACTGCAGCGCTACGGCGTGGACGAAGTGGTGCTGCACGGTGAAACCACCGGCGCGGCGCTGGAAAACCAGCTCCTGGCGCATCCGTTCTACCCGGAACGCGGGATCCTGGTGCTCAACGGCGACCATGTGTCCGACGAGGACGGTACCGGTGCGGTGCATACCGCCCCCGGCCATGGCCAGGAAGACTTCGTGGTCAGCCAGAAGTACGGCCTGCTGGACAAGTACAACGCCGGCCAGGTGACCCCGATCGACGGCCGTGGCGTGTACCTGGAATCGACCCCGCCGGCAGGTGACGTGGTGCTGGCTGGCCAGCACCTGTGGAAGGCGCAGGAGGCCATCGTCGGCGTGCTGCGCGACAACGGTTCGCTGCTGGCGTTCCATCCGATCCGCCACAGCTACCCGCACTGCTGGCGCCACAAGACGCCGGTGGTGTTCCGCGCCACTCCGCAGTGGTTCATCTCGATGGACAAGGCCAACCTGCGCAACGATGCGCTGGCCGCCATCGACACCGTCGGCTGGTTCCCGACCTGGGGCAAGGCGCGCATCCAGAGCATGGTCGACGGTCGTCCGGACTGGACCATCTCGCGCCAGCGCACCTGGGGTGTGCCGATCGCACTGTTCACCCATCGCCAGACCGGCGAGATCCACCCGCGTTCGGTGGAACTGATGCAGCAGGTCGCCGACCGCGTCGAAGCCGAGGGCATCGACGTGTGGTATTCGCTGGATGCTGCCGAACTGCTGGGTGCCGAAGCGGCCGACTACGAGAAGGTCACCGACATCCTCGACGTCTGGTTCGATTCGGGCGTGACTCATGAGGGCGTGCTCGCCGCGCGTGGCTTCGGCAAGCCGGCCGATCTGTACCTGGAAGGTTCCGACCAGCACCGTGGCTGGTTCCAGTCTTCGCTGCTGACCGGCGTGGCGATCGACAAGCGCGCCCCGTACAAGCAGTGCCTGACCCACGGCTTCACCGTGGACGAGCACGGCCGCAAGATGTCCAAGTCGCTGGGCAACGGCATCGAGCCGCAGGACATCATGAACAAGCTGGGCGCGGACATCCTGCGCCTGTGGATCGCCTCGGCCGACTACAGCAACGAGATGTCGCTGTCGCAGGAGATCCTCAAGCGTAACGCCGACGCCTACCGTCGCCTGCGCAACACCGCACGCTTCCTGCTCGGCAACCTGGACGGTTTCGATCCGGCCCAGCACCTGCAGCCGCTGGATCAGATGGTCGCGCTGGACCGTTGGATCGTGCATCGCGCGTGGGAGCTGCAGGAGAAGATCAAGGCGGCCTACGACGGCTACAACATGGCCGAGATCGTGCAGCTGCTGCTGAACTTCTGCAGCGTGGACCTGGGCTCGCTGTACCTGGATGTGACCAAGGACCGCCTGTACACGATGCCGACCGATTCGCACGGTCGCCGTTCGGCGCAGAGCGCGATGTACCACATCGCCGAAGCGTTCACCCGCTGGGTCGCACCGATCCTGACCTTCACCGCCGACGAGCTGTGGGGCTACCTGCCGGGCGAGCACGCCGGCCACGTGCTGTTCACCACCTGGTACGACGGCCTGGCGCCGCTGCCGGCCGATGCGCAGCTCAACGCCGCCGATTTCGACCAGCTGCTGGCTGTGCGCGAGCAGGTGGCCAAGGTGCTGGAACCGATGCGCGCCAACGGTGCCATCGGTGCCGCGCTGGAAGCGGAAATCACCATCGCCGCCAGCGAAGAGCAGGCCGCGCGCTGGCAGCCGCTGGCCGATGAACTGCGTTTCCTGTTCATCAGTGGTGACGTGCAGGTGCGTCCGGCGACCACCGACGAGGTGTTCGTCAGCGCCCAGCCGACCACCAAGGCCAAGTGCGTGCGTTGCTGGCACCACCGCGCCGACGTCGGCAGCAATGCCGATCATCCGGAGCTGTGCGGTCGCTGCGTGAGCAACATCACCGGTGCCGGTGAAGTGCGGAGCTGGTTCTGATGGCCGCGCCCCGTCCACATCCGAACGCCCTGGTCTGGCTGCTGCTGTCGGCGGCGATCATCGGCCTGGACCAGTGGTCCAAGGCCTGGGTCCTGTCGAGCCTGCCGGAGTTCCAGCCGGTGGTGGTCATCGACGGCTTCTGGAACTGGTACCGCACCTACAACACCGGTGCGGCGTTCAGTTTCCTGAGCGACGCCGGTGGCTGGCAGAAGCACTTCTTCACCGTGCTGGCGATCGTCATCAGCGGCCTGATGGCCTGGTGGCTGCGCGGCACCGCCCGTGGCAACTGGAAGGCGGCCGTGCCGTATGCGCTGATCATCGGCGGCGCGATCGGCAACGTGATCGACCGCCAGGTGCATGGTCATGTGGTCGATTTCATCCAGTGGTACGTGGGCAGCTACACCTGGCCCTCATTCAACATCGCCGATTCGGCCATCGTGGTGGGTGCCATCGGCATCGCCCTGTTTGGCCTGTTCGACGGCAAGTCCGCCAAAAAGGCGGATAATGCCAATCCGAAACCGTAAGCCGGCCGCTGCCGGGAGATTGAACTGATGGATGTGCTGCTCGCCAACCCGCGTGGTTTCTGTGCCGGTGTCGATCGTGCGATCGAGATCGTCAAGCGCGCGATCGAAACGCTGGGCGCGCCCATCTACGTCCGCCATGAAGTGGTGCACAACCGCTTCGTGGTCGACGACCTGAAGCAGCGCGGCGCGATCTTCGTCGAAGAACTCGATGAAGTGCCGGACAACAACACAGTCATTTTCAGCGCCCATGGCGTGTCCCAGGCCGTGCGTCAGGAAGCCGACCGCCGTGGCCTGAAGGTGTTCGACGCCACCTGCCCGCTGGTGACCAAGGTGCACTTCGAGGTCGCCCGCCACTGCCGTGCCGGCCGTGACGTGGTGCTGATCGGCCACGCGGGTCACCCGGAAGTGGAAGGCACCATGGGCCAGTGGAACCGCGAAGCCGGCACCGGCCAGATCTACCTGGTGGAGGACGTGGAGCAGGTTGCCACGCTGCACATCAACCAGCCGGAAAACTTCGCCTACACCACCCAGACCACGCTGTCGGTGGACGACACGCGCGGCATCATCGATGCATTGCGCGAGCGCTTCCCGGCGATGCAGGGCCCGAAGAACGACGACATCTGCTACGCCACGCAGAACCGCCAGGACGCCGTGCGCGACCTGGCCAAGCGCTGCGACCTGGTGCTGGTGGTCGGTTCGCCGAACAGCTCCAACTCCAACCGTCTGAGCGAGCTGGCCCGCCGTGAGGGCGTGGAGTCGTACCTGATCGACGGCGCGCACGAGATCGATCCGGCGTGGGTGGCAGGCAAGCAGCACATCGGCGTGACCGCAGGTGCCTCGGCGCCGCAGGTGCTGGTCGACGGCGTGCTCGCGCGCCTGGCCGAGCTGGGCGCCAGCGGCGTGGGCGAACTGGACGGCGAACCGGAATCGATGGTGTTCGCGCTGCCGAAGGAACTGCGGTTGCGGTTGGTCGACTGACCGCGGAAGCGCCTCATCCACGCATGGCGTGGATCTACTGAAACTGCTCTGGCGGGTGCGAACCTGGGTTCGCACGCTTTTTCGCATGCAAGGATGGGCGGCCTGCCCATGACCTTTGGCCATGGGGCGGGGCACCTTACAGGCCTAGCATCGGAAGATTCTCCGTTGTTGGAAGTTGCCCGATGAAGACCCGAGCCTTGGCGATGTCGTTGCTGTTCGCGCTGGCGGCCACGCCTGCACTGGCGCAGACCTCGCCACCGGCGAACGCGGCGGCTGCCGGCCTGCTGCGCATCGAGGTCGACGCGCGCGATCTGGCCCGTCGCATCTTCAAGGTGACCGCCACCGTACCGGCCAAGCCCGGCCCGATGACCCTGCTGTACCCGCAGTGGATTCCCGGCAACCATTCGCCCACCGGCCCGATCGACAAGCTGGCCGGCCTGCGCGTGACCGCCAACGGCAGGCCGCTGGCCTGGCAGCGCGACCAGTACAACGTCTATGCCTTCAAGGTGAACGTACCGGAGGGCGTCAGCGAGATCGTCGCCCACTTCGATTTCCTGTCTTCGCAGGGTGGCAGCCAGGGGCGGGTAGTGATGACCCCGGAGATGCTCAACCTGCAGTGGAATGCCAATTCGCTGTATCCGGCCGGCATCGATGCACGGCAGCTGCAGGCGCAGGCCAGCGTGACCCTGCCCAAGGGCTGGTCGTTCGCCACTGCGCTGGAAACCGCGCGCCGCGACGGCGACACCGTGGTGTTCAAGCCGATCTCCTACGACCACCTGGTCGATTCGCCGTTGTTCGCCGGTGAGCACTACCAGCGCATCGATCTCGACCCGGGTGCGAAGGTGCCGGTGCACCTCAATGTGTTTGCCGACGACGCCAAGTCGCTGAAGCCGAGCGAGGCGCAGATCACGATGCACCGCGCGCTGGTGCAGCAGGCCGACAAGCTCTACGGTGCGCGCCACTACAACCACTATGAGTTCCTGCTGGCATTGACCGACCGCCTCGGTGGCATCGGCCTGGAGCATCACCGTTCCAGCGAGAACAGTGCCGATCCGGGCTACTTCACCGAGTGGGACAGCAACGCGTGGATGCGTGACCTGCTGCCGCACGAGTACACCCATTCCTGGAACGGCAAGTACCGTCGCGGCGCCGACCTGGCCACCGCCAACTTCAACGTGCCGATGGGCGACAGCCTGCTGTGGGTGTACGAGGGCCAGACCCAGTTCTGGGGCCAGGTGCTGGCGGCGCGCTCGGGGCTGTGGTCGGCCGCGCAGGCGCGCGACATGCTGGCCAATGTGGCCGCGACCTATGACCGTGGCCGCCCGGGGCTGGCCTGGCGTCCACTGCAGGACACCACCAACGACCCGACCATCGCCCAGCGCCGTACGTTGCCCTACCGCAACTACCAGATGAGCGAGGACTACTACTCCGGCGGCCAGATGCTGTGGCTGGAAGTGGAGGGCAAGCTGCGCGAACTGAGCGGCAATCGCCGCAGCCTGGACGATTTCGCGCGTGCGTTCTTCGGCGTCGGCAATGGCGACTGGGACGTCAACCCGTACACCTTTGATGACGTGGTCGCGACTTTGAACGGCATTGCCCCGTATGACTGGGCCACGTTCCTGCGCGGGCGCCTGGACGGCCACGGTTCGTTGACTGGCGGCCTGGAGCTGGCGGGTTGGAAGCTGGTCTACCGCGATACCCCGAACGATGCCTACAAGGCGCAGGAGAAGCGCGCGAAGGCGGCGCTGCTGGCGTACTCGCTGGGTGCGACCGTGCTCGACAACGGCACGGTCGGTGATGTGATCTGGGACAGCCCGGCCTTCAACGCCGGTCTTGCACCTGGCATGAAGGTGATCGCGGTGGGCGGGCGCGAGTACAGCAGCCAGCGCTTGAAGGACGCGGTGGCTGCGGCAGCGAAGGACAAGGCGCCGATCATGTTGCTGGTGAAGCAGTTCGACCGCATTGAAACCATGAGCATCGCTTACCACGGTGGCCTGCAGTACCCGGTGCTGGAGCGCATCACCGGCAAGCCCGACCGCCTTGCAGATCTATGGAAGGCGCGATGAAGTCGCGCGCCCGCGATGGCGTGGTCCCGTTGATGGCGATCCTCGCCATCGTCGGCGCGTTCCTGCACGGCGATGGGCGATGGCTGCACTGGCTGGCCAAGCCCGCGACCACGCTGCTGATCGCGGCCATCGCCTGGCGTGTGCATGATCCGGCGCAGCCGTTCTACCGCCGCGCGGTGCTGGCCGGCATGCTGCTTTCGTGCGTGGGCGACATCGCGCTGATGCTGCCGATGGATGCGTTCGTGCCGGGACTGGTCGCGTTCCTGCTGGCGCATGTCTGCTACATCGTCGCCTTCCGCGATGGCCTGCGTGCCGGGCGTGGGCTGTTCGGCGCCGCTGTGCTGCTGGGTGCATTTGCCGTGCTCAACGTGATGGGCCTGTGGCCGCACCTGCCGGTGCCGATGCGTGTGCCGGTGCTGGCCTACGTGGTGGTGCTGGCGTCGATGGCGGTGCTGGCCCTGGCACGGCAGTGGCGCAGCCCGCAGCCCGGTGCCGTGGACGCCCGAAGCGCCCGCTGGGCCGCGGCAGGTGCATTGCTGTTCGTGGCCAGCGATTCCCTGCTGGCCTGGGACCGCTTCGCCGGTGGCCTGCCGTTGGCCAGCCTGCTGGTGTTGTCCACCTACTACGGCGCGCAGTACGCCATCGCCCGCTCGGTGAAATAGAAAAAGGGGACGGAGGGGATTAAGTCGCAAACCGCACCAAGGCAGATACGACTTAATCCCCTCCGTCCCCTTTTGTGTGGCCTATCGGCGGTGCACGCCGCGCAGAGAGCCCTGCGCATCGAACTGCAGGCGCACGGATTCGCGGTCACCGGCCACTTCGTCCGGCAGCCACACCAGCTTGCCGCCCTTGCGCACGATTACATACACGTGGCCGACTTCGGATACGGGGTTCTGCAGGGCATTGCGTTGTTCCTGCAATGCCTGCGCCACGCGCGGCACGGCCTCGAAATCGATGCTGGCCAGGGATGTGCTGCTGCGCTGCAGGCTGATGGTCGGCGCGAACTGCTGCGGGTTCACCGGATTGCCCTTGCGCCACTGGCCACGTTCAAAGTGATAGCTGTCGACGTGGCCAGGCTGTTGCGGATCGACCAGATCCAGGTTGATGCGGCCATCGTCGTAGAAGTGGATGCTGTGGAAGACCGTCAGCCGCTGGCCGGCCAGTGCCGGCAGCTGCTCCAGTGCCTGACGGGCAGCCAGCAGGTAGTCCGCATCGAACAGGCGATTGTTGCGCTCGGGCGCCGCAGCGGTACTCGCCGCGGGGAAGGGCGCCGGGGACGGCACAAGCGATACGGGTTGTTCGCGCTGTGACTGAGACGGGACGGAGGGTGGCAACCGGTCCGGCTGTACCGAATGCCCCAGCGTTTCGCTGATGGTCTGCACTGCGCCGCCGGCAATGGCCGCGCCCGCCAGAACCAGCAGCAGTACCAGGAACACCGTGCGGGTGGAGGGAGGCTGTTTCATATTCCCTCCAGCCGCACGTTGCTGCGGTCATCCGGGTCGTACAGCAGCGTCACGTGCTCGCGCGGGATGTTGGCCAGTTCAATCAGCGGGATGAAGCGGCGCACGCGGGCCTGCTGCACGTTGCCTTCGCGGTCGATGTATTCCAGCTGGAACTCCACCTGTGGTTGTTCGTTGAGGTAGGTGCCGGTCTGACGGACCTTCAATACCCGGGCCTCCACGCCGATGCCGCGATACTTCAGCGCATCACCGCGGGCATCGGCGTGCAGCAGGCGGCCGAGCAGGCGCAGCCCCAGCGCATAGCCACACAGCACCAGCGGGCATACCAGCAGCGGGTGACCGAACGACAGGAAGGTCCAGCCCAGCCCCTCGTTCTGCAGCCGGTAGGCCAACACATAGGCAGCGGCAACGGCTGCGATGCCGAGTCCTGCACCGATGCCACGCCGCCACAGGCTGGCGACATTCAGTTCGGGCTGCGCACCGTCCAGCACGATGTTGGGGAATGCCCCGGGCGTCCGGCCCAGGCGCGCATCGATGTGCCTGCCCACCTCGAAGCGATGCAGCTGGGGTTTGCTGTCGACCACCAGCATCTGTTCGCGGATCGGCGTACCTGACAGGTTCTTGAAGGACAACTGCAGTTTCCACTGCGCGAAGCCGCGCACCTGTACGCCGGTCTGTTCGGCCTGTTCGATCAGCGCACTGCGCGGTTCACCGTCGGCCAGGATCGACTGCACCCGGTGCAGTGCGCGCGGTGGCCCCAGCAACAGGTAGTGCAGGAAGGCGAACAGCAGCGTCAGCCACAAGCCCAGCGACAGTGCGAGCAGCAACAGTGCCGGCCACGGCGCGCTGCGGTCGACCAACGCCACCGGCCACGAAGTGCCGAAATAGAGAATGCAGGGAAAAGGCAACGCGAAGAACAGCAGGAACGCGCCCCAGAACCAGAGATAGGCTTTCATGGGAGAAGGGGACCGCGGTGGAACAGGGCGCGTAGATTACTACGCTTCAGCGGAACTGCAGGGTAAGCAGGTAGTAGCGGCCGAGCGGATCGTCCAGGCCCGGCATCTGTCCGCCATTGCCGACCAGATAGTTCACCGGTTGCGCATCGAGTACGTTGTGCACATCCAGCGCTGCAACGATGCGCGGCCCCAGCCGACGTGCGAGGTGCAGGTTCCAGCGCAGCTGGCGTGGATTCATGCAGTGGTTCCGATCGACCTGATCCTGCGGGCACTCGGCCCCGGGCAGCCAGGCACGGGTGCGCCCGACCTGGTTGCCGCGCAGGGCGATGTCCCAGTTGCTGTTCTGCCATTGCACGTTCAACACCGCAGCCAGCTCGGGTGTCACGTGGCCGCGCAGGTCCACGGCGGCCTCGTGGTCACGGCGGCGGCGCAGCTCCTGCTGTTTCAGCGCATCGAGCGAAAACAACCACTGGCCGTTGCTGCCGCTGTCGATGCGGTACTCGCCACGCAGCACCCAGTTGCGGGAGGTGGTGCGGCCGATGTTGTCGAACGACAGGCGCAGGCTGCTCAGGTGGCCGTCTTCATCCAGTTCCCAGGTACTGCGATTCCACACCGCATCGCTGGGCTGCAGGGCGAGGATCTCGTTGCGCAGTTCCACGATGTTGTGGGTCAGCGACAGCGAGAACGTGTCGTTGGGTGTCCACGTGGCTGCCAGCGAATGGCTGCGCGATCGCTCGGCCTTCAGTGCATCGTTCTCTACGACGTTGGCCGTGACGCTGCAGCCGCCACCGCGGGTGGCGATTGCACATTCCGGAAGGGCACTGGACACCGGAAGCGTGATCGAGCCGAAGTAGCCGGGAGGCCGCCGTTGCTCGAACAGGCTCGGTGCACGGTAACCGCGCCCGCTGGCCAGCAGGAACGACCAGTGCGGCGTCGGGCTCCAGCGCAGCCCGGCACGAGGCGAGAACGCCATGAAGCCGCCGTCGCGGTCCCAGCGTGCAGCCAGGTCCGCGCGCAGCGTGGGTGCCAGCGGCAGGCCCAGCTCGGTATAGACGCCACTGCTTTGTCGCGACAGGCGGCGTTGCTGCTGCGGCAGGCCCAGCGCAAGGTCGCCCTGGCTCAGCAGCGCATCCGGACGCGAGACCCAGCGTTCATGGCGCAGGTCGATGCCGGTGGCCAGCTGCGCATTGCCCCCGGGCATTGCCATCAGTTCACGCTGCACACCCCACCAGCCCTGCCATTGTGCGGTGCTGCCGCGGTTGCGGATGGACGGAAACAGCGTGTCCGCCTCGGCCGCCGGCGGCGCGTCGAAACCGGGGGTGAACCTGCGCGCCTGCGTTGCTTCAAGCAGGCGCGTCGTGCGCACGGTGCCGGCAGTGGACAAGGTGACTTCGCTGCGCTGCGCGCTGATGCCCGCCTCCCAGCTGCGCCGGCCCTGGTCACGGCCGATGCCGACGGTGACGTCCGCATCGGTGGCGCGGACGCTGGGGCGCACGTTGCCGGCCTCGCGCAGCACACTGTTGAAGGTGATTCCGCGCGAGACTACGGCAACGGCAGTCGGGCCCAGGTCGAAGCGCTGACGGTTGTGACTGGCCCGTGCCTCGACATAGGCATAGCGTCCCTCGCCACGTTCATGCCGGTAGTGCAGGTAGGCCGACGCGGTATCCGAGGCGGGCTGCAGCGAACGCGGGCGCGCGCTGTCAAACCAGCAGCCATCCTCGCGCCGCTTCAGGGGCGGCTCGCAGCGTCGGGCGGGCACGTACCAGTTGCCGAAGATCGCGCCGATCGGATACAGCGAGGTTTCCGCATGCCAGTCACGCTGGTCACCGGCGACATGCTCGACACGGTGCAGATCCAGGCCGGCAAACCAGCGATCCCCATTGCCACGCGCGCCGCCCGTGGCGGCCTGCAGGCGGTACTGGCCCGCATCGCCGCGGCTGCTGAGTCCGGTCTGCAGCATGGCTTCGGGCCCATCGGCCTGGTCGCGCAGGATGATGTTGACCACGCCGGACATGGCATCGGCCCCATAGATGGCCGAGGCACCGCCGCGTACCAGTTCGATGCGGTCGACGAAGCTCAGCGGAATGCCGCCGAGGTCGGTGAGCCCGCCCTGTTCCAGCGACACCATGGGATAGCGCGGCAGGCGCCGGCCGTTGACCAGGAACAGCGTCGCCCGCGGGCCCATGCCGTCCAGGCTGGTGGTGGCCGCTGCACCCACCGGCAGGTACTGCGAATCGCCGCCGCGCGAGGTACTCATGGCGGGATGGCCGTTCATGCCGGGCAGGTGCCGCAGCAGGTCGAACAGATTGCCGTAGCCACTGCGCAGGATGTCGTCGCGATCGATGGTGGTGACCGGCAGTGTGGTCTGCACCGAAGAGCGCGGCAGCCGGCTGCCGGTGACGTGGATGGGTGCCAGTTCCACCTGGTGTGGCGTGTCGGCGGACCTGGGAGCCGGGTGCGGCAGGCGCGGGGCTGCGACCGCTTTCGGTGGCGTGGCAGGTGGCTCGGGATGGACACGTCGCACGACAAAGGCACCCGAGGACGTGCGCAGGATGTTCACCGGCAGGCCGGCGACCAGCAGCTTCAGGGAGGCCCCCGTATCGCGTTGGCCACGTGTGCCAGTGGTGCGCAGATCATCCAGTTCACGTGCGTCGAACAGCAGGGCGGTGCCACTCTGCCGGGCCCATTGCTGCAGTGCCGGCACCAGTGGGCCCGCACCCACGTCGATCTCCAGCGTGCCGGCGGGCTCGCCGGCATCGGCCATCGGTAGTGCGGCAACACCCAGTGCAAGGCATAGCAGGGCGCGGAGCAGCCCCCACTGCAGCGCACCCGGACCTGCCTTCACTGCCGGTCTCCTCAGTAGGTGCGGCGCAGTTCCAGCGCGCCATCCGGACGCGTCTGGCCAGCCACGGACCAACCCAGTTCCAGCGCCGACAGCAGCTCCTGTGCATCACCGGCGCGGAAGGTGCCGCTTACAGCCAGGTCGGTGATCTCCGGATCGACGATCACCAGCGGCGTGCGGCCATAACGGTTCATGCGCTCGACCACGATCGACAGGGGCGTGGCATCGAACACCAGTTGCCCCCGCAGCCAGCCTTCAGCGGCTGCGTTGGACGAGAGGGCGGGGCCCGGCTGGATGCGGCCGGAGGGCAGTACCTGCAGCTGTTGGCCGGGCGCCAGCGTGTGCTGCGCTGCGCCGTTGCTGACTTCCACGGCACCTTCCAGCAGCGCGACCTCGACCAGGCCGTCGCGCAGGCGTTCCACCTGGAAGGTCGTGCCGATGTCACGGATCGTACTGTCGCCGGCGTGCAGTTTCAGCGCCTTGTTCGACGGTGCGACCTGCAGTTGCAGCCGGCCCCGCTCCAGCACCAGATCACGATGGCGCCAGCCGAAGCGGGCGCGGAGGGTGGTGCCGGCATCCAGCATGGCGACGCTGCCATCGGCCAGCGTCTGCTGCTGTGGCTGGTGCGAATCATTGGCGTAGACCTGCGGCGTCGGGTTGCCGTCGACGGCAACCATCCAGCCGATGCCGATCGCCATGCAGACACCGGCGGCAGCGGCCACGCCCGGCAGCCAGCGCCGGCGCGGCGGACGCGCCGCCCGTGCCGCGGCGGTGCGCAGCCAAGGGTCAGCCGCAAGCGCCGCACCCTGCTGGAACAGGGTTTCGGCCTGCACCCAGGCTTTGACGTGGGCCGGATCTTCGGCCAGCCAGTCCTCGAACGCCTCGCGTTCGACCGACGTGCAGTCCGGGGCTTCCAGGCGGGCTACCCAGGCGCTGGCGCGTTCAAACAGCTGTGCATCATCCCTGTGCGGGGTGCCACTCATTGGCCGTCCCTGTCGTTGTGCAGCGGATCCGATCCCAACTCCTGACGCAGGCCCTGCAGGGCCCGGGCGATATGTTTTTCCACGGTCTTGGCAGTAATTCCACAATGCCGCGCGATCTGCGTGTAGCTCATGCCGGTGATGCGGTTGAGCAGATAGACCTCGCGTGCGCGTTCGGGCAGCTTGAACAGGGCCTGCCGCAGCAGGGACAGCATCTGCCCTGACTCGGCCTGGCGCAATGGATCGGGCGAGGAACTGGACGGTTCGTCGCTGCCATCGTGTTCGGCCAGCGGCAGATGCGGCCGCGACTGCGGCGAGCGGCCGCGGTCTGCCAGGCGGTTGCGGGCGATACGATACAGCAGCAGGCGCAGTTCGTCCGGGCCCTGTGCGCGGTAGCGGATCAGCCGCTCCATGCAGTCCTGCGCGATATCCTCCGCATCCTCAGGCCCGACCCCCCGCGTGCGCAGGAACGCGCACAGCGGTGCGCGCTCTTCGCGTACGAACGCGATGAAGGCATCCGCAGGTGCGGGTAGCTCCGGCGCGCGATGGATCAGGGGAGACGGGGTGGACAGGGCTGGCCTCGACTGTCGGTGGCGAATGCGTCATCGAGTTTTACGCGACGATGACCGGATGGGGAAGAGTGTGCATCGATCGGATTCTCATTGTGAATGTATTCATTTTTCACGATCCGTTCCACTGGGGGAGATCACCCCACTGCGGCGTTGATCGTTCTACCCGCGTGTTGCGGGTGGAGAGAGAACACATGAAGTATTCGAAGTTGAGCCTGGCCCTGGCCGGGCTGATGGGCGTTGCCGCCATATCCGTGGTGGATGACGTCATGGCAATGAATTATCACGTGCAGGGCGATCGCATCTTCCTGAGTGGCGATGTGACCTACGCCGACGTGGTGTCCCTGCCGGCACTGCTGGCCAAGGCGCAGGCCGAAGGCCGGCCGGTCCGTGAGGTGGTGCTGCGCACGTCCAATGGTGGTGCGTTGATCGCCGGCGAGTGGCTGCAGGGCATCATCCGCACCTCCGGACTGAACACCATCGTGTCCGGCAATTGCATCTCGTCCTGCTCGATCATGCAGTCTGGCGGCGTCGAACGCTATCTGGCCGGCGATCTGCCGCTCATCGACTCGGTGCAGATCCACGCGGCCAGCAGCGGCGGCAAGGTGATCTACACGCCGTCGCCGCGCATGACCCAGATCTACACCGGCAACTACGGTGGTGGCATGGATGCCGGGCTGCTGCACAAGGCCATGTACGAAGTGGTGAAGCCGAACGGCCTGCTGGTGTTCCGCGATCCGGCACGCAGCACCGGTTCCTCGGTCACTTTCGACCCCGATGGCAGTGGCAGCAAGCTGGAGTCGTTCCCCGGCCAGGACATCTACAGCAACAGGATCATCACCGCGAACGGGTACCGCGATCCGGGCGACACCTTGAATGTCACCGCCAACGTGACCGGCGACATCAACCCCGGCTACCTGCGTACCGGACGCCAGTTGCAGGCGTTCGTCGATGATGATTTCGCGCGCTGGAATACCGACTGGCGATCCACCTACATCAATCTCGCGCAGAGCATCTACAACGCATCCAGCAAGGGTCCGCAGGGCATCGGTGCGCTGTCGGTGCAGGGTTACCTCAGTGACCCGGACATCCAGGACCTGTTGCTGTCCAAGCTGCGGCTGGCTGATCTGGATGTCTCCACGCTGGACAACGCCATGGGCGTGATCCGGGTGAGCAACGGCGCCACCTGGCGTACGTCCGCGACGACGGGTGCGGATTTCATGCTGGTCGACAATGGCACCATCGCGCTGGAAGGCGGCGCCCTGCGCGCATCGGAAGTGCGCGTGCTCGGCGCAGGCATGCTGGTCGGCCATGGCGACGTGGCGGGTACTGCGATGGACCGCGCTGCATTGCTGGACGGCACCGGCCCGTCGTACCGCGAAGACGGGTTCAACCGCCTGCGCGTGTTCGGCACGCTGATGCCGCGCGGTGGCGACCTGGTCACCCATGGCTACGTCAACATCATGCCGGGCGGCAAGGTGCTGTTCGACGTTACAGAGAATGGTGGCACCACCGCCGGCCGCCTGCGCGTGGGCACCTTCTTCGATGACGAGCAGACCGAGGGGGCACTGGTGATCTCCAAGGGTGCCTTCCTCGAACTGAACGTGGCGCAGGGCTACTACGGCCAGGACTTCCGTCGTGACCTGGTTGAGGGCCCGATCTACCAGGGCGGCTTCGAAGAGGCCGTGCGCCTGGGCGACACCAGCTACAGCGCCAGCATCAGCGGTGATGTGTTCCGTCCCCGCCACAATTCGCTGTTGAGCTTCAACGTGAAGCAGACGGCCGATGGCCTGTGGCTGACCGCCAACCCGGGCTTTGACCAGCTGGGCCTGTTCGCCAACGGTACGTCCGGCGACGGCCTGGGCCGTGCGCTGGCGACTGCTTCCGATCGCCAGGACAAGGGACTGAAATCGCTGCTGGGCGCACTGCAGTTCGCCGACCGCGATGTGATCGCACAACAGGCCGGTGCCCTGCGCGGTGATGCGCACGCCAGCCTGCGCCTGGCCGACACCGCGCTGGTGGGCAGCATCGGCAACGTCGTGCAGCAGCACCAGTCGGCCATGCGCAGCGGCGGCGATGCCGATGGCCTGGCCTCGCAGGTGGCGCAGTCGGTCTCCTCCCAGCCGGGCATGCGCCATGGCAGCCTGTTCAACCAGCTGGCGATGCACCTGGTCGAGCCGGCGCCGGGCAGCGTTGCGGGTAGCGGTGATGCCGGACGCAGCCATGGCATCTGGGCACGTGGTTTCGCCAGCCATGGCCGCATCGATGCCGACGGTGGCGTGGCCGGCCTGAGCCACAACATCGGCGGCATCGTGGTCGGTGCCGACACCCGCGTGGCCGATGACCGCGTGACCCTGGGCGTAAGCGTGGCCGCGGCGGACATGTCGACCAAGGCCAGCGATGGCTCTGGTTTCACCGGTGATGTGCGCGCGCTGGACGTGGGCGGTTACCTCGATGCGACGTACGCGCGCGGCTATCTGTCGGCGGCCGTGCGCTACACCGATCTGCGGCATGACACCCGTCGCAGCATCGGCGGTATCGATGGCCTGCAGCAGCCCCTGCGCGCGAAGTACAGCAACGATGCGATCTCCGCGCGTGTTGAACATGCGTTCTCGTTCACCACCGGCAAGGGCCTGGTGATCCAGCCGTTGCTGCCGGTGGTGGACTACGCGCGTACTTCGGCCACCCGCTTCAACGAAGGGCAGGGCGCTGGTGCGCTGGTTGGCCGCAGTGGCAGCCTGGAGAGCATCCGCGTGGGTGCGGGCCTGCAGCTGTTCAAGACCTTTGAGGGCAACAACGGTGAGCGCATCACGCCGCGCGCCCGGGTGGTCTGGCAGAAGGAGCTGGGCGATTCGCAGGCCCGCTACAGCACCGGCTTCGCCGCGGCACCGGATCTGGTGTTCGGCGCCAGCAGCCAGGCGGTGGGCGAGCAGGTGCTGGCCTGGAACGTCGGCGTGACCAGTCGCGCCAGCGAGCGCCTGTCGATCATGGCCGACTACGTGGGTGAGCGCCGCGACGGGCAGATCCAGAACGGCGTGATGCTGGGCCTGGGCTACCGGTTCTAAATGGCACCCGGCACCGGCGATGACGGCATCGCCGGTGCCATCCCAACGCGGGCGCTGCTGCGGTATGGTCGGTATGGCATTCCACCCAGGCCCATCCATGCAGATCGCCGTCTTCAGTGCCCGTCCCTACGACCGCCGCTTCCTTGATGAGGCGAACCAGCGCGATGCGTCTGAGGACGGCTTTGCGTTCGTGTACTTCGATGTGGCGCTGGACGTGCATACGGCGGCGCTGGCGCAGGATTGCGCAGCCGTATGCGTGTTCGTCAACGACCGCCTGGATGCGCCGGTACTGCATGCCCTGCATGCGATGGGGGTGCGGGCCGTGCTGCTGCGCTGCGCAGGTTTCAACAACGTGGATCTGGCGGTTGCGGAAGCGCTGGATCTGTTCGTCGCACGCGTACCAGCCTATTCGCCTGAAGCCGTGGCCGAGCATGCGCTGGCGCTGGTGATGACCCTCAACCGGCAGACCCATCGCGCCTACAACCGGGTGCGCGAAGGCAACTTCATGCTCGATGGCCTGCTCGGGCGCACCCTGCATGGCCGCACCGTGGGCATCGTCGGTACCGGCAAGATCGGGCTGGCCACCGCGCGCATCTTCAGGGGCATGGGTTGCATCGTGCTGGGGCACGACCCGTACCCGTCGCCGGCCTTCGCCGGCGTGGGTGACATGGTTGGGCTGGATGAACTGCTGGCGCGCGCCGATATCGTGTCACTGCATTGCCCACTGACGCCCGATACCCAGCACCTGATCAACGACGCCTCGCTGGCGCGGATGAAGACCGGCGCGATGCTGGTCAACACCTCGCGCGGCGCGCTGGTCGATACCCATGCGGTGATCCGCGCGCTGAAGTCGCGGCGGCTGGGTCATCTGGCCATCGACGTCTACGAGCAGGAAAGCGCGCTGTTCTTCCAGGACCTGTCCGGCGAGATCATCGATGATGAGGCCTTCCAGCGCCTGATGACCTTCCCCAACGTGCTGGTGACCGGCCACCAGGGGTTCTTCACCGTAGATGCGCTGCAGGAGATCTCGGCAATCACGCTGGGGAACCTGCGGGATTTCGCCGAGGGGCGGGTGTGTTCGAACCGGGTGGAGGCGAGCTGAGCCGGGTGGATTGACCGCCGGGGCGCCCAGCCCGTAAAATCGCGGGCTCCGCCGGAATAGCTCAGTTGGTAGAGCGGCGCATTCGTAATGCGTAGGTCGCAGGTTCGACTCCTGTTTCCGGCACCAGTTGTAATGAAAAGCCCCGGCCTAGGTCGGGGCTTTTTGTTTGGGCTGTGCTGGCGCGGCCCGGCCCTGGCGGAAGCGTCCGATGGAACTGCAGGCATGTACTGGCTCAGTCGGGGTCATTACCATTGCCGTCGTGGATTGCTTGCGGCCCTGGGCTGGATCGGGCAAGTCAGTTTCAATCAACAGGGGGTGTCATGAAGAAGATCGTGGTGAGTCTGATGGCGTGCGTCGTTCTTGCCGGCTGTGCAACCCGTCAGATCAGCTCCGAACAGGCGCAACCGGTGCCTGCCGAGCGGGTTTTCGCCTTCAATGGGATAGGTGACAGTGCTTCCGGACAGGTAATCGTTACGCGCGACGTTGGCGCGGTTGGTGGGGCGTGCCCGCTTGCACTGTATATCGACGGCACCCTGGCAGCCCATCTGCAGCGGGGAGAGTCTGTCTCGCTGTCTGTTCCCTCCGGGAATCGCATTGTCAGCGCAATTTTCGCGGGCAAAGGGCTCTGTTCGTGGGGGGATGAATCGGCGCATAGGCGCGAGATTTCCCAAATGGTCACGGCGGGTGGCAGGACCAAGATCCGTCTCGCGTTGGCCCATGATGGCGTGATTCAGATCGGTCCGACCGCGTTCTAGGCGCGCTCCACGCAAGGCGAGCAGGTCCATCAACGGAACGCCCCAGCCCTTGCGCGGGCTTTCTGTTTCTGCCCAAGGGAAGGGGGCGGTCTGCAACGTCACCGATGGGAACACACCTTCATTTACGTCCAGCGATCACCGCGTCCCGCGCCAGCCACCACGCGAGCTGCCGGAGATAACCACCTGCTGCTCCCGCCGATGCGGCGATCAGCAGGCGTGCGAGCACTCTGGTTCCGCACGTGGCCCGCTCCCGCACCCAAGGCAGGACCGCCACCACCTGCGCAGCCAGCAGCAGCATCAGCACGTCCAGCCCCAGCGCATCCACGACCGGCAACAACGGCAGCAGATCCGGATTGCAGGCCAGCACGATCACCAGCGCGGCACCCAGCACGGCCATCAGGCGGCGCCCGGCGGGCAGGGTGGTCCAGTGCAGCAATCGGTTGATCAGGCGCATGGCATTCCTTGTCTCATATGCGGGAATCCTCATCAGGCCCGATCGGCCGCACCGGCTGTCGCAGCACGGTTTTCAACCGCGCTGCGTCGGTCCTGCGCGGGTCGCTCAGGTAGATCTCATGATGGGGGCCGGCAAAGGTGTATCCCAGTGCGGGCATCACTTCGTCATGCATCTGCGCCAGGGTGGGGCCTTCGTCGTCGTAGGCGCCCACGTGCAAGGTCTGCAGGCTTGGGCCCTCGGCAAGGATCTGATGGCGAAGGCTGGGTGGAGCCTCTCCCAGCTTCGTGCGCGCCTTGCTGATCGCGGCCTGCCACTGTGCAGGGTCGATGCCCTCGGGCGTGCGGATCATCACCGTCCAGACCCACTCATCCTTCCGCCGCGCGACGAAGCTGGCCGGGTCCTCGGCGCTCCACAGTGCTTCCAGCGGTGGCACCACGTAGTCCTGGCCCGTGGCCTTCAGTGCGAACTTCAGTGCATAGCTCACCGAATACAGCCACTGCACGGCCTGCAGGTAGGCGGGGGCCGTGTTCGGGTCGCCGCGACCATCGACCATCACGTAGGGCAGGGGCGGCACATCGACCCGTACGAACTTGCCGGCGGGCGGTTGATACAGCGCCCGGTCGCGCTTCTTGAAGTCGATCTTGTCCATGGGCTTCCTCCAGCGCCGAGCATCCCATGCCGGGCACCCGTCAGCACGCCTGAACAGGTTCAGATGACTTTGCCGAACGAGGGCGGACCGCCGGCCAGCACCCGATGCTAGGATGCCGCCCTCGGGTGTTCTGCCCGCCGCGCCCGTGCGGTGCGACAACGTGTCGCAGCCAGAAACGGGCCTTTCCTGCGCTCGATCATTGTCAATGCCTTTCTTAAATGGTGGGTGACGGCCTAAAATTGAAAGGCTGACTCGACCCCACCTCCCTACCTGTCTTCCGGACCGGTGGGACCGGCTTTGGCCGGAACAGGCAGGACGGGGAACGGCATTCCCTCGCAATTGGATCGACCGATGATTCCGTTGAAAACCCTTGGGCGCTGGTTGCGCCCGGGCCTGCTGCTGTCGTTGCTGGTGATGCTCACCGGCTGCGATGCCGTGGCCATCCTCAGTCCGAAGGGCCAGATCGGCCAGGATGAGAAGACCCTGCTGATCACGGCCACCGTGCTCATGCTGCTGGTCGTCATCCCGGTCATCATCATGACCCTGACCTTCGCGTGGAAGTATCGCGCCTCCAACACCAAGGCCCGTTACGAGCCGAAGTGGTCCCACTCGACGGCGATCGAGGTGGTGGTGTGGTCCATTCCCTGCATGATCGTGCTGGTGCTGGCGGTCCTGACCTGGCGTTCGTCGCACGCACTGGACCCGTACAAGCCGCTGGATTCGGACGTCAAGCCGGTCACCATCGAGGCGATCTCGCTGGACTGGAAGTGGCTGTTCATCTATCCGGAAGAGAAGGTGGCGGTCGTCAACGAAATCAAGTTCCCGGTCAACACGCCGCTGAACTTCAAGATCACGTCCGATTCGGTGATGAATGCCTTCTTCATCCCGCACCTGGGCAGCATGATCTACTCGATGGCTGCGATGGAGACCAAGCTCCATCTGATCGCCAACGAGACCGGTGAATTCCCGGGCATGTCCTCGCACTACAGCGGCGCGGGCTTCGCCAAGATGCACTTCACCGCCTACTCGGTCACCGATGCCGAATACCGCCAGTGGCTGGACCAGGTCCGTGCCGGCGAGCAGACCCTGGACAAGACCTCGTTCAAGGCGCTGGGTGAAGCACGCAACGCCGAGTGGTACCCGGTCACCTACTTCGGCAAGACCGAAGAAGGCCTGTTCGACTGGGTCATCGCCAAGCACATGGGCGACAACAAGCACTACGGCATGAAGCACTCGCACGCTGGTGCCGCCGCTGCCGATGCCGCCAGCCATGAAGCGCACGAGGGCCACGCCCCCAGTGACGCACATGATTCCAAGGAATCGGGTGAAAACCTGGATGCCAACGAACACGAACACGCGGGCCATGCCGGCCACGCGGGTTCGGGAGAATGAACATGTTGGGAAAACTCTCTCTTGAGTCGATCCCCCACGATCCAATCGTGCTGACCACCCTGGTCGGCGCGGTGCTGGGTGGCCTGGGCGTCATGGCCCTGATCACCAAGTTCAAGCTGTGGGGCTATCTGTGGAAGGAGTGGTTCACCTCGGTGGATCACAAGAAGATCGGCGTGATGTACCTCATCGTCGCCTTCGTCATGCTGCTGCGTGGCTTCTCCGACGCCATCATGATGCGTACCCAGCAGGCGCTCGCCGTCGGCGGGTCCGAGGGTTACCTGCCGCCGCACCACTACGACCAGATCTTCACCGCCCACGGCGTGATCATGATCTTCTTCGTGGCGATGCCGCTGATCACCGGCCTGATGAACCTGGCCGTGCCGCTGCAGATCGGTGCGCGCGACGTCGCGTTCCCGTTCGTCAACTCGCTCAGCTTCTGGCTGTTCGTGTCGGGCGCTGTGCTGATCATGCTGTCGCTGTGGATCGGTGAGTTCGCTGCCACCGGCTGGCTGGCGTTCCCGCCGTTGTCGGGCATCGAATACAGTCCAAGCGTCGGCATGGACTACTACATCTGGGGTCTACAGGTCGCAGGCCTGGGTACCACGCTGAGCGGTATCAACTTCTTCATCACCATCCTGAAGATGCGTACCCCCAGCATGAAGCTGATGCAGATGCCGGTGTTCACCTGGACCGCCCTGGTGACCAACGTGCTGATCGTGGCTGCCTTCCCGGTGCTGACCATCACCCTGGTGCTGCTGACCCTGGACCGCTACCTGGGTACGCACTTCTTCACCAATGATGGTGGCGGCAACGCCATGCTGTACATCAACCTGATCTGGATCTGGGGTCACCCGGAGGTGTACATCCTGGTCCTGCCGGCGTTCGGTGTGTTCTCCGAAGTCATCGCGACCTTCTCGCGCAAGGCGCTGTTCGGCTACAAGGGCATGGTCTACGCCACCGCCTGCATCGGCGTGCTGTCGTTCATCGTGTGGCTGCACCACTTCTTCACCATGGGCTCGGGTGCCAACGTCAATGCCTTCTTCGGCATCACGACGATGATCATTTCGATCCCGACCGGCGTGAAGATCTTCAACTGGCTGTTCACCATGTTCCGCGGCCGCGTGCACTTCACCACCCCGGTGCTGTGGACCATCGGCTTCATGGTCACCTTCGTCATCGGCGGCATGACCGGCGTGATGCTGGCGATCCCGGCCATCGACTTCGTGCTGCACAACAGCCTGTTCCTGATTGCCCACTTCCACAACGTCATCATCGGCGGCGTGGTGTTCGGCATGTTCGCCGGCATCACCTACTGGTGGCCGAAGATGTTCGGCTTCCGCCTGAACGAGTTCTGGGGCAAGTGCGCGTTCTGGTGCTGGTTCATCGGCTTCTACGTGACCTTCATGCCGATGTACGTGCTGGGCTTCATGGGCATGACCCGTCGCCTGCAGAGCACGGTCAACCCGGCCTACGAGCCGCTGCTGCTGATCGCCGCCGCAGGTGCCTTCATCGTTGGCGCCGGCATCCTGTGCCAGATCATCCAGGTGGCCGTGTCGATCCGCGACCGCAAGAAGACCGTCGACCTGACCGGCGACCCGTGGGATGCCCGTACGCTGGAGTGGGAAACCTCTTCGCCGCCGGCCTTCTACAACTTCGGCACGCTGCCGGAAGTCACCGAGCTGGACGATTTCTGGGAGCGCAAGCAGCGTGGTGAAGCCTGGCCGAAGCCGGCCAAGTACACCGACATCCACATGCCGCGCAACACCGGCACGGGCGTTGTCATCGGTGCCTTCAGCCTGGTGTTCGGCTTCGCGATGATCTGGCACATCTGGTGGCTGGCCATCGTCGGCTTCGTCGGCATGATCGCCACGTTCATCTACCGCACCTTCGACCAGGACGTGGACTACTGGGTCCCGGCCGCCGAGGTGGAACGCATCGAGAACGAACACCGCAAGCACCTGGAAGCCCAGGGCCTGGTGAAGTCGGAGCTGAAGGCATGAGCACCAATACCTCGACCCTGAGCCACGGGCACGCCGCGCACGCGGCGGCCCATGGCCATGACGACCACGAGCACCACGACACCGGCGGCAATACCGTCTTCGGTTTCTGGGTGTACCTGATGAGCGACTGCCTCATCTTCGCCTCGCTGTTCGCCACCTACGTGGTGCTGGCGGGCGGCACCGATGGTGGCCCCACCGCGAAGGACCTGTTCGAACTGCCGTTCGTTGCATGGGAAACCGCGCTGCTGCTGACCTCGTCGCTGACCTTCGGCCTGGGCATGATCGCCATGCACCGCAAGCAGATGGGCCAGATGTACCTGTGGCTGGGCATCACCTGGCTGCTGGGCTTCGGCTTCATGTGCATGGAAGTGTGGGAGTTCCAGCACCTGATCCACCAGGGCTACGGTCCGGACCGCAGTGCCTTCCTGTCGGCGTTCTTTGCCCTGGTCGGTACCCACGGCCTGCACGTCAGCGCCGGCCTGCTGTGGCTGCTGGTGATGTTCGTGCAGCTGAAGAAGTACGGCCTGACCCCGACCAACAAGACCCGCATGGCGTGCCTGAGCCTGTTCTGGCACTTCCTGGACCTGATCTGGATCGGCGTGTTCTCCGTCGTCTACCTCAATGGAGCCCTGTAATGGCACATGACAACCATGCACACGACCACGGCACCGGCGGCGAAAGCCATGGCACCGTGAAGTCGTACCTGATCGGCTTCGTGCTGGCGGTGGTGCTGACCGTCATCCCGTTCTGGATGGTGATGTCGGGTGATTTCTCGCGCACCGTCAACGGTGTGGTGATCGCGATCACCGCGGTGCTGCAGATGCTGGTCCACCTGGTGTTCTTCCTGCACCTGGACCGCTCTTCGGAAAGCCGCTGGAACGTCAACGCTGCGGCCTTCACCGTGGTGGTGATCGGCATCATCGTGGTCGGCACCCTGTGGGTCATGCACAACATGAACGTGCACATGATGCACTGACGTCTTCGCGACGTTGCCACGCAGAAAGGCCGCCCTCGGGCGGCCTTTCTGTTTGCCGTGGGGGGGGGGGCGGCGAGGAACATCCACGCACGGCGTGGATCTCCTGATGAGGTGGGTGCGGAGCTTGCTCCGCACATCGGCTCAGCCCACCCGGCGCAGAAATTCCTCGGCGTCCATCGGTCGGCCCAGGTGGTAGCCCTGCAACTGGTCGCAGCCCAGTTCGCTCAGGTACTCGCGCTGCGCCTGCGTCTCCACGCCTTCGGCCACCACCTGCAGCTGCAGGGTGCGTCCCAGCGCGATGATCGACGAGACGATGGCGGCGTCCTCTTCATTGCATTCCAGGTCATGCACGAACGCGCGGTCGATCTTCAGTTCGGTGGCCGGCATGCGTTTCAGGTACAGCAGGCTGGAATAGCCCGTGCCGAAGTCGTCGATGGCAATGTGCACGCCCATCGCGGTGAGGTCGTTGAGGATCGCCAGGCTGGCGTCGACGTCCTTCATCGCCGTGGTCTCGGTGATCTCCAGGGTCAGCCGCGCCGGCTCGATGTGGTGCCGTTCGAGCACCCCGCGCACGCTGTCCAGAAGGGCCGGGGAGGAGAACTGCAAGGGCGACAGGTTCACTGCCATCGACCATTCGGCATGTCCGGCATCGTGCCACGCACGCAACTGCGCACAGGCGCGGTCCAGCACCCAGTCGCCGATCGGCAGGATCAGGCCACTGCGTTCGGCAATGGGGATGAACACGTCCGGCGCCAGCAGGCCCAGCTCCGGATGCTGCCAGCGCAGCAGCGCCTCGGCGCCGGTGGCTGGCGCGCCCGCGGCCGGGAACTTGGGCTGGTAATGCAGGATCAGTTCATTGCGCATCACGGCCTTGCGCAGGTCCTGCAGCAGGCGCAGCTGACGGTTGGCGCTGAGCTGCATCGAGGGGGTGAAGAACGTATAGCCGTTCCGCCCGGTTTCCTTGGTGTGGTACATCGCAGCGTCGGCGTGTGCCATCAGCTCGCGCTCGTTGCCGGCGTCATCCGGGTACAGGGCGATGCCCAGGCTTGCGCTGACCTGCAGCTCGGCTGCATCCAGCAGGAACGGTTCGCCAGCCGCCGCGATGATCCGCTCGGCCACCACCACCGCATCGTCGGGAACATCGATGGCCAGCACGATCACGAACTCGTCGCCGCCGAGGCGGGCGAAGGTGTCCTGCGGACGCAGCAGGCCGCCGATACGCTGCGCCACCGCCACCAGCAGGCGGTCGCCCAGCTGGTGCCCGTAGGCATCGTTGACCGCCTTGAAGCCGTCCAGGTCGCAGAACATCACCGCCACCGCATGGTTGCGGCGCCGCGCCTTCTCGATGGCCTGCTCGATGCGGTCCTGCAGCAGCATGCGGTTGGGCAGCTGGGTCAACGGGTCGTGCAGGGCGGCCTGGATCAGCTTGTTGTTGGCATGCGCCAGCGAATCGGCCAGCAGGCCGGTGCGCACGCGCATCTGCCGGTCGAACAGCGAGGCGACCAGGGCGATACCCAGCGTGGCCACGGTGGTGACGATCACCAGCACCGCCAGCCAGCGCGTGTCGATGCCACCGCTGCCGACCGCGCCGCAGATGCTGCCCTCCGGGAAGCGCGCCGCGGCCATGCCGGTGTAGTGCATGCCGACGATGGCCAGGCCCATCACCAGCGAGGCCAGTGCGCGCAGGCGCATGGTGTTGCGCTGCTCGGCACGCAGGCGGAATGCGATCCACAGCGCAGCACCGGCGGCGCCGATGGCCACCGCAATGGAGGCGGCGAACCAGCCCGGGTGATAGTCGATGCCCGGCTGCATGCGCATCGCGGCCATGCCGAGGTAGTGCATCGTGGCAATGCCCAGGCCCATCAGCACGGCGCCGGCCAGCAGCCGTCGCCAGGGCAGGCTGGGCCGCGACACCAGCCACAGCGCATAGGCAGAGGCGCCGATCGACACGGCCAGCGAGTAGAGGGTGATGCCGAGGTCGTAGCCGACCGGGATCGGCAGGTCGAAGGCCAGCATGCCGATGAAATGCATCGACCAGATACCCAGGCCCATCGCCGCTGCACCGCCGGCCAGCCACCAGCGGGCCACGCGGCCCTCGGCCGTGGCCAGGCGGCCGGCCATGTCCAGCGCCGTGTACGAAGCAAGAATGGCCACCAGCAGGGAGATGGCGACCAGGCTCTGACTGTAACTGCCAGTCATGTTGAATCCAGAGGGGGAGGGAGGGGGCGCCCGCAAGGCGCACGCCCGCGACAGCTATCGGCGCGGGGGGGCGGGACTTGAGCGGTCGCAGCACCTGCGACCCGGCTCGGCTATCCTGCCACGCCTGTTCCCGTTGCTGGAAATCATCCAATGGCAAAAGCCCGCACCGCCTACGTCTGCAATGAATGCGGCGCCGAATTCAGCAAGTGGCAGGGCCAGTGCACCGAGTGCAACGCCTGGAACTCGCTGTCGGAAATCGTGCTGGAGAGCGCGGCGGCGGCCAAGGCGCCAACGTCGCGCCGGGCCGGCTGGGCGGGCAAGATCGACCCGCCGAAGATCACCGCGCTGAAGGACGTGGAGCAGACCGAGCACCGCCGGGTCAGCACCGGCATCGGCGAGTTCGACCGCGTGCTCGGCGGCGGTCTGGTCGAAGGCGCGGTGGTGCTGGTCGGTGGCGACCCCGGCATCGGCAAGTCGACCCTGCTGCTGCAGGCGGTGGCGAAGATGGCGGCTGAATTGCCGGTGCTGTACGTCACCGGCGAGGAGTCGCTGGCGCAGGTGGCTGGCCGCGCGCATCGCCTGGAGCTGCCGCTGGATGGCGTCAATGCGCTGGCCGAGACCGGCGTCGAGTCGATCCTGCAGCATGCCTCCAGGGCTGGACCGCGGCTGATCGTGGCCGATTCCGTGCAGACCCTGTGGACCGAGAGCCTGACCGCCGCGCCGGGCTCGGTCAGCCAGGTACGCGAGAGTGCTGCGCGGCTGGTGCGCTTCGCCAAGGAAACCGGCACCGCCGTGTTCCTGGTCGGTCACGTGACCAAGGAGGGCGGCATCGCCGGCCCGCGCGTGCTGGAACACATGGTCGACGCGGTGCTGTATTTCGAGGGCGAGAGTGGCAGCCGTTTCCGCCTGCTGCGCGCGTTCAAGAACCGCTTCGGTGCGGTCAACGAACTGGGCGTGTTCGCGATGGGCGACAAGGGCCTGAAGGAGGTCTCCAACCCATCGGCGATCTTCCTGTCCGGTGGCAGCACCCATCAGCCGGGCAGCTGCGTGATGGTCACCCGCGAGGGCACGCGGCCGCTGCTGGTGGAGGTGCAGGCACTGGTCGACGCATCGCCACTGTCGAACCCGCGCCGTGTCGCGGTCGGCCTGGAGCAGAACCGCCTGGCGATGCTGCTGGCGGTGCTGCATCGCCATGGCGGCGTACTGGTCGGCGACCAGGACGTGTTCGTCAATGTGGTCGGTGGCATCCGCGTGCAGGAGACCGCCGCCGATCTGCCGGTGCTGCTGGCGGTGTTGTCGTCACTGCAGGACCGGCCGCTGGCGGAGAAGACCATCGCCTTCGGCGAAGTCGGCCTGTCGGGCGAGATCCGCCCGGTGCCCAATGGCGAAGACCGCCTGCGCGAGGCCGCCACTCACGGGTTCAAGCGCGCCATCGTGCCCAAGGCCAATGCCCCCAAGGGCGGTTCGGTGAAGGGTATGGAAGTGATCGCGGTGGAGCGGCTGTCCGAGGCCATCGACGCGGCGTGATGCCGGTACTGTAGAGCCGAGCCGATGCTCGGCTCTACACATGTCCAATGCAGCAACGGTCAGCTTCCCTGTGCTAGTTTTTCCCGCTCGACGAAGACGCCCTCTGGCGTCTTTCCGTGCCCAGGAGTAAACGATTACATGCAGGACACCGCGCTCACCGCCCCCAACGCCGAAATCCGTCGCGCCGGGGTCGATCTCAATGGACTGATGACGGTGCTGGGCAAGCACCTGTATTCCACCCCGGTGGTGGCGCTGCGTGAGCTGGTGCAGAACGCGCACGATTCGATCATCCGTCGCCGCATCGAGCAGCCCGGCATCGAAGTGCCTTCGCGCATTTCGGTGCAGGTCGATGCCGCCGCTGGCGTACTGCGCATCACCGACACCGGTGCCGGCCTGACCCGCCAGGAAATCCACGATTACCTGGCCACCGTCGGCGTCGGCTACACCCGTGGCCTGCGCCAGGGCGGCGAGGACGATGAAGGCCTGATCGGCATGTTCGGCCTCGGTTTCCTGTCGGCCTTCGTGCTTGCGCGCCGGGTCAGCGTGCGTACCACCTCGTACCAGACGCCGGATCTGGGGCACCTGTACGTGTCCAGCAATGCCGAGCAGTACACCGTCAGTGAGGTGCCGGCACGTGCGATCGGTACCGAGGTGGAACTGGAGCTGCATCCGGATTTCCTGCCACTGGCCAACGAAGCGCGCCTGCACGAGGTGCTGGGCCGTTACTGCGCGCTGCTGTCCGAGCCGATCTTCATCGGCGCTGCGGCCGAGGCGCTCAACCCCGAGCCGCCGCCGTGGCGTGGACAGGGCGACGTCGCTGTGCACCCGGTGCAGGCGCGCCGCCAGGCGCTGCAGTTCGCAGCGCGCTTCGAGCACGATTTCGAGCCGATCGTCACCGTGCCGTTGCGCGCGGACGGCAACAGCGATGCCACCGGCCTGCTGTGGGTGCAGGACGGTGCTACCTACGGCACCAGCGACAACCGCAACCTGTCGGTGTTCGTGCGCGGCATGCTGTTGGATGACGATGCGCGCGACCTGCTGCCGCCCTGGGCTGGGTTCATTGGCGGGGTGATCGAATCCTCGCGGCTGACGCCTACCGCCAGCCGCGAAGATCTGCAGCGCGACGACCAGTACCGCGCCGTGCAGCATGCGCTGCTGGAAGCGCTGATTGATGGCCTGGCCGACGTCGCGCGGCAGCAGCCGGAGGCCTGGCGACGCGTTCTCACGCGCCACAATGAGGCCTTGCTGGGCGCAGCGCTGTGCGATGATCGCCTGTTCGACCTGTTGCTGGAACACGTGCGCGTGCCGACCTCGCAGGGCGACCTGCCGGCCAGTGCGCTGCCCGCACGTGGCGCCGTGCACGTGATCCTCGACAACGGCGGCGGCTTCGAGGAAATGCTGTTCCGCGCGATGGGCGTGCCGGTCGCGCACGGCCATCGCTATGCGGTAGTGCCGTTCCTGCGCCGTTGGGCCCAGGCCAAGGGCCTGCGCTTGGTTGAATTGGGGACCGAACAGGGCAACCGTGCACTGTTCCGCAGCGATGACAGCCTCGACGAGGCGCAGCTGGCGTGGCTGCGCGAGCAGCTCGGTGACGGCGAACAGCTGCTGCCGGCACGCTTCAGCCCCGAGTCGCTGCCGGTGGTGGTGGTGCCCGACCGCGAAGCCGAGCTGAAGCAGCGCCTGGAAGACGACGAGAACGACAAGCGCGTTTCGATGGCCGCGCTGCGCCTGGCCCGGCAGTTCACCGCGCGCATCGAATCGCGCGCACCGTCGCGGCTGTACCTCAACCTCGACAACCCGGCCGTGCAGGCGCTGTTGCGCGCCCAGCGCGAGGGGCATCCACAGGCCGAAGCCGCAGCCCGCCTGCTGCGCTCACTGAAGATCATCGTCGCCGCGCAGGGCCGCCCGCTGGCACGCGCGAACACTACGCCCGGCCCGGATCTCAACGGCGCCTTTACCGATATCGCCGGTGCCCTGCAGCAGATGCTGCGCTGAGCACCGTACCTTCTCATCCAGCCTTCGCTAGACAGGAGCACTTACCCCATGGACATCTGGAACTGGGTCGAAAAACTGCAGGGTGACCTGCGCCAGGCGGGCCAGGCGCAGAACGCGCACCTGCTGAACCGTCTCGCCGACGAGGTGAGCGAACTGCGTGTCGACCGCGTCGACGCGCTGCTGCCTGAAGCGCGTGCGCTGGGCAAGGCGCTGGACAACCCGTGGGTCGACGTCTACGTCGGCCACTGGGCGCTGCGCAATCGCGTCGGCAACCGCGTCGAAGGCGAAAGCGCGCTGGGCGAAGCCGTGGCGCTGTTCGAGCGTGCGCATCGTGAGGACACGATGGAGTGCCCGCAGTCGATCTGCGTGACCCAGGATCTGGCTGCCTGCTACGGCAACATCGATGGCCCGGGCTGGGTTCCCGAACGTGTCGAGGTGTGCGATGAAACGCTTGCACGCATCGATCCAAGCTGGGCCTGCTTCCAGTGCCTGAGCTGCGAAAAGGCCGATGCGCTGCTGGATGATGGCCGCGGCCAGGATGCGCTGGATTACCTGAAGGTGCAGTCGGATGCGATCGAGGCCTGCGGCAAGGAAGTGTTCGACAGCTTCCCGGAAATGCAGATCAAGATCCTGCTGGGCATGGGCCGCGCCGAAGAAGCGCTGTTGCTGATCGAGAAGCGAGAGGCCGAAGTGGCCGCGTCCGGCGAGTACGAGCCGGCCAACTGCACGGTGCCGCGCCGCCTGTCCAAGGCATGGGCGCTGGCCCAGCTGGGCCGCGACGAAGAGGCCGTGCAGCAGCTGGTGCCGTGGAGCGAACTGACGCCTACCTACTGGCGACTGTGGGCGAACACGGCCGCAGCGCTGTGCCGGCGCGATCCTGCACGCAATACCTGGGATCTGGGCACGCGCTTCAACACCATCATCGAACACTTTGCCGAGGTTGGCTCGCACCGCCTGCTGATCGAAGTCGCTGCGCTGAGCCTTGAACTGGCGCTGCAGCGAGGTGCACGCTGGGTGGCGCTGCGCCAGCTGGAACTGGCGCGTACCCATCTGGCGCAGCTGCGCCAGGACCGTGGTGCGGCAGCATTGGTGGCCGACCTGGCCGCGCGTATCGATGCATTGCCTGACGTTGCGCCGCTGCCGGTGCCGGCCAGCGAACTGCTGGCCTGGCTGAGCGAGCAGGGGGAGCAGAACCAGTCGCGCGATCCGGAGCGCGAGGCCCAGTGGCTGCTGCAGGCACAGGCGCAGCTGCCCGATGACGAGGCGCTGGCTGAGATGGCTGCCTCGGCATTGAGCGCCTGTGGTGCGCAGGCGGAAGCGCGCGCATTGCTGTGGCGATTCGTGCGCGCACACGATCAGGATGATGGCCCGGCCGCCTACACGCTGATGCGCTGGCTGACCGAGCAGGGCGACGACGAGGGCCTGCGTCAGCTGGCCCGGATCTACTGTGGCAGCGTGCCGGTGTTCGCGCACTGGTGCGAGGTGCAGCGTGCACGTCGCGTGTCCGATTGGCCGGCGCTGGAGCAGGCCGCGCAGGCGCTGCTGGCCGCCTCGCCGGGTTCGCACGGCGCGCGGGGCACGCTGGCGCGCATGTACATGGAAACCGGCCGTTTCAGCGAAGCACAGGCCTGCTATGCGCAGCTGGTGGAGCTGCTGGAGGAACCCAACGCCGCGCACTGGGACCACATGAGTGCGGCCAGCGCGGCACGCGACTGGGATGCGGTGCGCCGCTCGGCGGCGGCGATCGGCATGGAGTTGTCCAGCCAGGATGGCGTGGTCGAGGAGCCGTGGGGCTGGGTGATCATCCGCAGTGAAGAGAATGGCGAGCCGATGGAGTACTACGCCCGTCGCAGTGGCCCGGTGACCGCACGCATCGTCGAGAACGCACCGGCCAACCGTGCCCAGCAGGTCGGCGACTGGGTGGTGTTTGATGCCGCGCTGGTGCACCCGGCGCCGGAGGAAGAAGAGGCCCGCGAGCACTTCATTCCGACCTATGCGCAGGTCCATGTGCTGGAACGCGGTGGTTTTGCCCGCAGCTGGCTGGTCGATGGCGCGCACCCGGGCGAAGAAGCCTGGAATGCCCTTGTCGAAGCTGCCGAAGCACAGGGTTGGAAGGTGTGGTCGCACAGCCGCGCGGACTACACCGTCACCGACCCCGACATGGAGGGAGGCACCCTGCCGGGCGTGCTGTTCACCGTTGCGCAGCCGCAGGACCACGCACCGCTGGCGCTGCACCGCTTCCTGCAGCAGGAGACCGCGAAGTGGCCGCACCCACACTGCTGGCTGCGGCTGGCCGAAGCCTGCGACCAGGACCGCCAGCCGCATCTGGATGTGATCGAGCGTTACGGGTTGTAAGTAGAGCCGAGCCTGCGCTCGGCTTATGCTGGAACGCAGCCGAGCATGGGCTCGGCTCTACAACAGATCGCCATCACGACCAAAGGGATTGGACATGCGAAAGACAGGGATGTTGATGATTGCCGGCCTGCTGCTGGCGCCAGCCGCACAGGCCGCGCCCGCCTGCCAGGAACCAGTGGTTGTGGCCCGCGCGTTCTACGAAGCGACGACGGGCGATGGCGACCTGCTGGAACCGCCGCCCGCGCTGGTCAGCCCCGGCTTCGGCAAGGCCCTGCGCGGCGAGCGCGCCTGCCAGCAGCGCGAAGAGGGCATCTGCACGATCGATTCCGATCCGTGGCTGGATGCGCAGGACGGCGACATCGAAACCCCGGTGCGTTACAGCTGGAAAGAGGCGTCGGCCACCGCCGGCGAGGTCGAGATGCGCTATTCGGTTTGGAAGAAGGCCTACGTGACCCGTCTATCGATGGTGCGTCAGGGGCAGGGCTGCTGGCAGGTCGATGACATCCTCACCAACAGCGGCCGTTCGGTGCGGAAGATCCTGGCCCAGCCTTGACGTTAGCGCCGGTGGGTGCCGACCGTTGGTCGGCACACCGCCTATCGCGAATGCCCGAACACCAGCTCGATCACGAACTGGCTGCCGAAGAACGCCAGCAGCAGCAACAGCATCGCCGCCAGCGTCCAGTGCACCGCCTTCATGCCGCGCCAGCCGTAGCGGCGGCGGCCGATCAGCAGCACGCCGAACACGATCCACGACAGCACGCTCAGCACGGTCTTGTGTACCAGCTTCTGTGCCAGCAGGTCGTCGACGAACAGCACGCCGGTGACCAGGGTCAGGGTCAGCAGCGCGAAGCCGACGGTGATCACCCGGAACAGCAGTGATTCCAGGTCGGCCAGCGGCGGCAGCGCCCGCAGCCACGGGCGGAACTCGCGGCGACGCAGTGCGCGCTCCTGCAGCCACAGCATGATCGCCAGCAGCGCGGCGATGCTCAGCGTGGCGTAGGCCAGCAGCGCCAGCCAGGCGTGGCTGGCCAGGCGCCAGCCCAGCACTTTGCTCGGTTCGTGGCCGTAGCCGTGGTAGGCCAGCAGCAGTACCGCGGCCAGTGGGAACACCACCACGCCCAGCGCCGACATGCGGCCGCGCGCGCCCACCAGCGAGGTCAGCCAAGCCATGCCCAGGCCGACCAGCGACAGCGCGGCGAAGAAGTGCATGTCCGGCCCGCCCGTGGTACGCATCGCCACCATCACGTGGTAACCGCCATGCAGCAGCATCGCCGGCAGGGCCGGCCACAGCCAGATGGGCGAGCCGGAGGTTTCATCGCGGCCGAGCGCGCGCACCAGCAGGGCACTGGCAGCCAGGTAGAGCAGGACGGCGATGAGAACGATTGTCATCGTTGCAGTTTCGCATACCCCTGCGGTGGTGGCGACGGCCCCGTGGCCGCAGTCCGGGGAGACAGTCGGACCCGTTATACTGTCTGCCTTATTGTCCCCCGCTTTCAGACAGGTTGCGTCGCATGTTCGAGTCCCTGACCCAGCGCCTTTCCGGCACCATCGAGCGCCTGCGTGGCCGTGGCCGCCTGACCGAGGAGAACATCCGCGAGGCGACCCGCGAGGTCCGCATCGCGCTGCTCGAGGCCGACGTTGCGTTGCCGGTGGTGCAGGCCCTGATCGAGCGCATCAAGGTGCGTGCGGTCGGTCAGGAAGTGCTGAAGTCGCTGACCCCGGGCCAGGCGCTGATCAAGGTCGTGCGCGACGAGCTGACCGCGGTGATGGGCGCCGAAGCCAGCGACCTGAACCTCAATGTGCCCGCGCCGGCCATCATCCTGATGGCGGGCCTGCAGGGCGCCGGCAAGACCACCACGGTGGGCAAGCTGGCCAAGCACCTGAAGGAAAAGCGCAAGAAGAAGGTGATGGTGGTCTCGGCCGACGTCTACCGTCCGGCCGCGATCGAACAGCTGAAGACCCTGGCCGAGCAGGTCGGCGTGCTGTTCTTCCCGTCCAGTGCCGACCAGAAGCCGGAAGCCATCGTCCGTGCCGCCATCGACGACGCGCGCAAGTCGTTCGTCGACGTGCTGCTGGTCGATACCGCCGGCCGCCTGGCCATCGACGAAGCGATGATGGCCGAGATCAAGGCCCTGCACGCTGCGGTGAACCCGGCCGAAACCCTGTTCGTGGTCGACGCTATGACCGGCCAGGACGCGGCCAACACCGCCAAGGCCTTCGGCGACGCCCTGCCGCTGACCGGCGTGGTGCTGACCAAGACCGACGGTGACGCCCGTGGCGGTGCCGCACTGAGCGTGCGCTACATCACCGGCAAGCCGATCAAGTTCGTCGGTGTCAGCGAAAAGCCGGAAGGCCTGGACGTGTTCCACCCGGACCGTATCGCCAGCCGCATCCTCGACATGGGCGATGTGCTGTCGCTGGTCGAGCAGGTCGAACAGCAGGTCGACAAGGACAAGGCCGCCAAGCTGGCCGAGAAGGTCGCCAAGGGCAAGAAGTTCGACCTGAACGACATGCGTGACCAGCTCGAGCAGATGCAGAACATGGGCGGCATCGGCGGCCTGATGGACAAGCTGCCGGGCCTGGGCAACATCCCCGACCATCTGAAGCAGCAGGTCAGCCAGGGCAAGGAAGTGCCGCGCATGATCGCCATCATCAACTCGATGACGAAGAAGGAACGGCGCAATCCGAACCTGCTGAACGGCTCGCGCCGCGCGCGCATCGCCAAGGGCTCGGGCGTGACTCCGGCCGACGTCAACAAGCTGATGAAGCAGTACATGCAGATGGAAAAGATGATGAGCAAGATGGCTGGCGGCGGCATGAAAGGCATGCTGCGCAGCATGAAGGGCATGATGGGCGCCATGGGCGGCCGCGGCATGCCGTTCCGTTGATGCAGCGACGGGGCCGGCGCGCATTGCGACGCGGCCCCGGTCACAATGACTGGCGTATGCTGGATGGCGACTTCTCCAACAGGTATGTCGCGTGAATGCATCGCCGATTCTTGAACGCGCCGACACCTTCTGTCGGCGTTTTTCATTGCAGCTTCCGATCCTGCTGGCACCGATGGCCGGTGCCTGCCCGGTGCCGCTGTCGGCTGCGCTGGCCAATGCCGGCAGCATGGGTGCGATGGGCGCGGTGCTGTCGTCATCTGCCGATATCGGTCGCTGGATGGAGGACTTCCGCGCGACCTCCACCGGCCCGGCACAGGTGAACCTGTGGGTGCCGGATCCGGTGCCGACCCGTGACGTTGCCGCCGAGGCCGCCAGCCGCGCCTTCCTCGCGCAGTGGGGCCCGGACGTGCCGGCCAGCGCCGCCGATGCCACGCCCGCCGACTTCGAAGAACAGTTCGCCGCACTGCTGGCCGCACGCCCGGCGGTGGCCTCGACCATCATGGGTGTGTTGCTGCCGCGCCACGTGCAGCAGTTGAAGGATGCCGGCATTGCCTGGATCGCCTGCGCGACCACCTTGTCCGAAGCGCGTGCAGCACAGGACGCCGGTGCCGATGCGGTGGTGGCGCAGGGCATGGAAGCGGGTGGCCATCGCGGTGCGTTCGATCCGGCGATGGCCGAGCGCCAGCTGGTCGGCCTGTTCGCGCTGCTGCCGCGCCTGGCCGATCACCTGCAGATTCCGGTGATTGCCGCCGGCGGTATCGCCGATGGCCGCGGTATCGCGGCCGCGCTCACGCTGGGGGCCAGCGCGGTGCAGATCGGCACCGCGTTCCTGCGCACGCCGGAAGCGGCGATCGCCTCGGCGTGGGCCGATGGGCTGGCTGCCAGCGAACCGGAAGACACCTGGCCGACCCGTGCCTTCAGCGGTCGTCTGGGCCGTGGTCTGGCGACACCCTACGTGCGCGCCGCCGCCGCAGAAGGCGCCCCGGCGCCGCGTCCGTACCCGGTGCAGCGCGGCCTGACCGCGCCGATGCGCAAGCAGGCCGTGCAGGAAAACCGCCTGGCCGCGATGCAGGCCTGGGCCGGGCAGTCCGCGTGGATGGCGCCGGCACAGCCGGCCGCAGACGTGCTGCGCGGCATGTGGAGCCAGGCGCAGGCACTGCTGCGATGACGCTGACCTGCAACGGCCAGCCGGCGCAGGTGGAGGATCTGCTGCCGGCGCTCGTCAACTACGGCCACTTCACCTCGCTGCAGGTGCGCGACCACGCGGTGCAGGGACTGGACCTGCATCTGGCGCGGCTGTCGCATGCCACGCGCGAGCTGTTCGGTAGCGAGCTGGATATGGCGCAGGTGCGGGCTTGGATGGTGCAGGCGCTGCGGCAAGCGGGGCAGGGCGATGCCTCGTTGCGGGTGACGGTGTATTCGCGCCACTTCGATTTCCGCAATCCGCTGGCGGCGGTGCCCGTGGACGTGCTGGTGGCGGCGTCCGCGCCGGTGACGCTGACCGCCTCCAAGCGTGTGCGCAGCGTGGCCTGGCAGCGTGAACTGCCGCAGATCAAGCACGTCGGCACGTTTGGCCTGTTCGCCGAGCGCCGTGCGGCGATGGCGGAAGGATTCGACGATGTGCTGTTCGTGACCGTCGATGGCCACGTGAGTGAAGGCAGCACCTGGAACCTGGCCGTGCACGATGGTGAACGGCTGCTCTGGCCGCAGGCGCCGGCCCTGCGCGGGACCGCCGAGGCGCTGCTGAAGCAGCATTGGCCGGGGGCGCAGGCCACGCAGCCATTGCGGCTGGCGGATATGGCCGGCGTGAAAGCCGCTTTTGCCTGCAACGCCAGCGGTCTGTGGGCGCTGGATGCCGTCGACGGGCATGTCCTGCCCGGCTCGCAGGCACTGGCTGAACAGGGCAGAGCGGTGCTTGCGGCGGTGGCTTGGGACGGTTTGGGGTGAAAAGCCCGCCGGGCATGGCCCAGCACTACCGTGAAGGCTGGTCACCCATGGGGTTGGCTCGGCCGGGCTCTGCCGCTATAATCGCCCGCTTACCTCGCCATCCTGGCGACTGGGCAATAGGAAAAACACCATGGTCAAGATTCGACTGACCCGCGGCGGCGCCAAGAAGCGTCCGTTCTACCACATCATCGTCACCGACGTGCGCAGCGCGCGCGACGGCCGCAACATCGAGCGCGTTGGCTTCTACAACCCGGTCGCCCAGGGCGCCGAGAAGCGCATCGAGCTGGACCTGGCCCGCGTTGACCATTGGGTCAAGAACGGCGCCCAGCCGACCGACAAGGTCCGCAACCTGATCAAGGAAGCGACCAAGTCCCAGGCCGCTGCGGCCTGATCCTGACGGGCCACGCTTCGGCGTGGCCCTCTTGGTTGAAGCAGATGAAAGATATCGAGCGCCGCATCCTGCTGGGCAGGGTTGTCGGCGCTTTTGGTGTGCGCGGCGAGATCAAGCTCGAGTCCTGGACCGAGCCACGTTCCGCCATTTTCCGTTACCAGCCGTGGATCGTGCGCAGCCCGTCCGGCGTGGAAACCACGATTCAAGGTGTACGCGGCCGCGACAGCGGCAAGCACCTGGTCGCCCGTTTCCCCGGCGTCGAGGACCGCGATACCGTCGAAGCGATGCACGGCACCGAGATCTACGTGGCCCGCAGTGCATTGCCGCCGCCGAAGCCCGATGAGTATTACTGGGTGGACCTGGAAGGCCTGGATGTGAAGACCACCGAGGGTGTTGCCCTGGGCCAGGTCTCGCATCTGTTCAGCACCGGCGCAAACGACGTGGTGGTGGTCCGGGGTGACCGCGAGCGGATGATTCCGTTCGTGCAGCCGGACTTCGTCAAATCGGTCGACTTCGAGGCCAACCTGGTCGTGGTCGACTGGGATCCCGAGTTCTGAGTGTGAGCATGCGTTTCGACGTCATCACCCTGTTCCCCGAGTTCCTCGCCCAGTCCGCTGGATTGGGCGTGGTCGGGCGCGCGCTGGAGAAGGGGTTGTTCAGCCTGCATGGCTGGAATCCCCGTGATTACGCTGAAGGCAACTACCGCCGGGTGGACGACCGTCCGTTCGGTGGTGGCCCGGGCATGGTGATGCTGATCGAGCCGTTGCAGGCCTGCCTGCAGGCAATCCGCGATGCTGATCCGACCCCAGCGCGGGTGATCTACCTCAGCCCGCAGGGTGCTCCGTTGACCCAGGCCAAGGTGCGGGAACTGGCGGCGCTGCCGCGCATGGTCCTGCTCTGCGGCCGCTATGAAGGCATCGACGAGCGTTTCCTGGAGGCCAATGTCGACGAGGAGATTTCCCTCGGCGACTACGTGCTGTCCGGCGGCGAACTGGGTGCGGCGGTGATCATCGACGCCGTGGCCCGCCTGCAGGACGGCGCCCTGAATGACGCTGAATCGGCGGCGCAGGACAGCTTCGAGGGTGACCTCGGCCTGCTCGACTGCCCGCATTACAGCCAGCCGGCCCAGCATCCGCTGGGTGACGTGCCGGATGTGCTGCGCTCGGGCAACCACGCGGCCATCGCGGCCTGGCGCCGCCAGCAGTCGCTGGTCCGTACCGCGCAGCGGCGCCCGGACCTGCTGGATGAACAGGCGTTGGGCAAGGCCGACCGCAAGCTGCTGGAGCAGGGCCGTCAGGCCCAGAAACACAAGGCCAGCCCCTAGCGCAGGGCTGGCTTTATCGGCTATCATGGCCAATTCCCGCCGGCCCCGGTCGGCGCGCGCAGTACCCAAAACAAACGTGCAGCACAGTCCGGTGACTGCATGAGCCTACGTTGTCGATACGACACGCCCACCCGAACAAGAATCGGTGTAACCCATGAGCAAGCTGAACAAGTCCATCGTCGCGGAATTCGAATCCGCCCAGATCACCCGTGAACTGCCGAAGTTCAGCCAGGGCGACACCGTTGTCGTCAACGTGAAGGTGAAGGAAGGCAGCCGCGAGCGCGTGCAGGCCTACGAAGGCGTCGTCATCGCCACCAAGAACGCCGGCCTGAACTCCTCGTTCACCGTCCGCAAGATCTCGCACGGCTACGGCGTCGAGCGCGTGTTCCAGACCCACAGCGCCATCATCGACTCGGTCGAAGTGAAGCGTCGTGGTAAGGTCCGCGCCGGCAAGCTGTACTACCTGCGTGGCCTGGAAGGCAAGGCTGCCCGCATCAAGGAAGACCTGGCTGCCGCTGCTGCCGCCAAGGCTGCCCGTCTGGCCGACAAGGCCTGATAAACAACTTCGGTTGTTGCCGCAACGGCCACCTTCGGGTGGCCGTTTGCGTTTCCGGCATCGCATCGGCCACGATCAGCTGATGAACGACATCAATCCGCGCTATCCCGCCGTGATCCAGTCGGCGTTGCGCTTCCTCGACGGCAAGGGGATGGCGCGCGTGCAGTCGGCACCGCTGCTGCATCGTCTGCTGTGGCGCATGGGCATCGCACTGCCGCCGCCGATCCTGGCGGGCTTCGGCACGAACGCGCTGGTGCAGGGCCTGCTGTTCGGGCTGTTCTGGACCGCGCTGATGTGGCTGATGCTGTGGCAGGGCAGCGAGCGCCCGCTGGCGCTGTTGCTGGTGGCCGGGCTGTTGGCCGGTGCGCTGTTCGGCGTGGTGATGGCGGCCCTGATGCGCTCGCTGCGCCGCCACCGCAAGCTGCCGGACTGGCGGCAGTTCCGCGCGCGGCAGGCGGACTGAGCCGATGGCGCACTGCGCCGTGACCGCCAGGTAAGGGTCGCGCTAGGCTGCGGTTCCATCCCGATGGACGTGCCGTGCGATGCCTGCCAAGCGAACCGCACCTTCCGCCGCGCCCACGCTGTTGTCCGGCGGCAATCCGCAGATCGCCAAGGGCGAGGGCAATGCCCCGGTGCAGGCGTATATCGCGGCGATGCCGGACTGGAAACGTCTGATCGGCGAACAGCTGGATGCGCTGATTGAACAAGCCGTACCCGGGGTGCACAAGGCGGTGAAGTGGAACTCGCCGATGTATGCGGTGGCCGCGGGCGAAGGCTGGTTTCTCAGCTTCCATTGCTTCACCCGCTACATCAAGGTGGCGTTCTTCCGCGGCGCTGCACTGACGCCCGTGCCGCCGGAGCCGTCCAAGAGTGCCGATACGCGGTACCTGCACATCCCGCAGGATGGCGCGCTGGATGAAGCGCAGTTCCTCGACTGGGTGCGCCAGGCCGCCGCGCTGCCCGGTGAGCGCATGTAACCCCGACGTTCTGGTTTCCTTTCCGACGAGAGCTGCTGATGGCCACGCATGCACCGAACCCTGCCGATGCCGGAACCCCGGCAACTGAACTGATCGATGCGCGCATCGCCGAGCTGGGCGACTGGCGTGGCGAAGTGCTGGCACGCGTGCGTGCGTTGATCCATGAAGCGCTGCCGGACGTGCAGGAAACCTGGAAGTGGCGCGGTACACCGGTGTGGGAGCACAACGGCATCCTGTGCACCGGCGAGACCTACAAGCAGGCGGTGAAGCTGACCTTCGCCAACGGGGCGGCGCTGGCCGATCCGAAAGGCCTGTTCAACGCCAGCCTGGAGGGCAACACGCGGCGCGCGATCGACATCCATGAAGGTGCGATGCCGAATGCCGCTGCGTTGAAGGCGTTGCTGCGCGCGGCGGCGGCGTTCAACGCGGCGAAGAAGAAACGCTGACCGCCTCCTGTAGCGCCGAGCCCATGCCCGGCTTGGAGGGCCGCGCCTGTGCGGACCAACGGTCCGCACCCACCTCAGCGCGGCGGAGTGGCATCCGGGTCGGCCACCGGTGACGGTGGGCAGGCCGGAATTTCCGACGGCGTGGCCAGTTCTTCGGCGTGCGAAGGCTTGCCCATCATCTTCGCCTTGCGCCAGCCACCCCAGCGGTAATACGCCAGCGACAGCAGCATCGACACCAGCGAACTGACCGGGAAGCTCCACCAGATCGCATCGGCGCCCCAGTACGGCTGCAGCAGCTCGGCGAACGGCACGCGCACGCCCCACAGCGAACCGGCCAGGATCAGCAGCGGCGGAATCACCGCGCCGGTGGAGCGCACCACGCCGGAGATCACGAAGCTGACGCCGAAGAACAGGAACGAGCCGATCACCACGTGGTTGAGGTGGCGGGCGATGTCCAGCGCCTGGCTGGCCGGCGGCAGGAACAGGGCCAGCAGCTGGCGATCGAACACCACCAGCGGCAGGATCAGCGCGCCGGTCAGCAGGAAATTGAACAGCACGCCCTGGCGCGCGGTGCCGCGCACGCGGTCCCAGCGCTGCGCACCGACGTTCTGCGCGGCCATCGACGAGCACGCGGCGCCGATCGCCATCGCCGGCATCTGCAGGTAGTTCCACAGCTGCAGCGCGGCGCCGTAGCCCGCGCCGGTGTCGGTGCCGTACTGGTTGACCATGGTCATCAGCAGGATCACCGACAGCGAGATCAGCACCATCTGCAGGCCCATCGGTACGCCCTTGACCACCAGCGCCTTGAGGATGGCCAGGTCGAGCTTGAACAGGCGCATGTCGGCACGGCCCAGCCACAGCGTGTGGCGCTTGTGCCGCATGTACAGCAGCAGGCCGGTCAGCGACAGCGTCTGCGCGACCAGCGTGGCCCAGGCCGAGCCGGCAATGCCCAGCGCCGGGAACGGGCCCATGCCGAAGATCAGTACCGGGTTCAGCACGATGTCCAGTGCCACCGAGACCATCAGGAAACGGAACGGCGTGCGCGAGTCACCGGCACCGCGCAGCGCGGCGGTGAGGAAGGCGAACGCATACAGCGTCGGCATCGCCAGGAAGATGATCTGCAGGTAGGCCTCGGCCAGCGGCAGCGAGGCGGCCGGCGTGCCCATCGCCGCCAGCAGCGGATGGGCCATGAACCAGCCGGCGATGGCGATGATTACCGACAGGCCGATGAAGAAGGTGGCGCTGGTGCCGACCACGCGCCGCGCATGCGCGATGTCGCGCGCGCCGATGGCCTGGCCGATCAGGATGGTCGAGGCCATGCCGAAGCCGAACACCGAGCCGATGAGGAAGAACATGATGTTGTTGGCGTTCGCGGTGGCGGTCAGTGCCGCCTCGCCGAGGAAGCGCCCGACCCAGACCGCATTCACCGAACCGTTCAGCGACTGCGCGATGTTGCCTGCCAGGATCGGCAGGGAAAACAGCAGGAGATTGCGGCCGATCGGGCCGGAGGTCAGGTCAATCGGCGCTTTGGCCATGGAGTGGTGATCGAATCCCGGGAGGCGCACACTAGCACCAAGCCGGTTTGCGGGATGTGGCAATGCATCAACGACTGCAGATGAAGCGGAGCGCGGCGCTGGCCTTGATCGGCGCCGCACTGGCCGCATGTTCGACAGGTGACCGGCTGGGCGATACCCAGGTGCGGCCAACCGACCGCCCCGAGTGCCTGGTCGGCAGCCAGCGCCAGGATCTTTCCGCCGGCGTACCCACCCTGATCGGGGGCAGCGGCTGCCGCACCGATCCCGACAACCCGCGTCCCCTGAACAAGCGAACGGAGTAGTCCCTGCCGATGACCGAGCTTTCCCCGCTGTCGCCCAGTGTCCGCCTGGACATCTGGTTGTGGGCGGCCCGCTTCTTCAAGACCCGCAGCCTGGCCAAGCAGGCCATCGAAACCGGCAAGGTCAGCGTCGCGGGCCAGCGTCCGAAATCCTCGCGCGCGGTGCGTGTGGGTGAGCAGCTGCAGGTGGATCGCGGCGAGGAGCATTTCGAGATCCGGGTGCTCGGCCTGAGCGACCAGCGCGGGCCCGCACCGGCGGCGCAGCAGCTGTATGCCGAGAGCGAGGCCTCCAAGGCCCGTCGTGCCGAACAGCGTGCGCTGCGCATCGCCGCACGCGATGGGTTCCAACCGCCAGAGCACAAACCGGACAAGCGCGCGCGGCGGTTGATCCGCGCGTTGGGCGATATCGACGCGCTCTGACCGAACGGCGATTCCGGTGCATGGTTCCTATCGCGGCGCGAAAGCAGGCGTGAGTCACGGTGCATTCGGAAAGGGCGGGGCAGGCTGGAAGTCCACTTTCTGGAAGCCTGCCCATGCATCGCATGCTGTTATGCCTGTCCCTGCTTGCCGCCGCGCCATTGCACGCGGCCGACATCACGTTCTGGGACACTCCGCAGCGCGGGGGCAACAGCATGAACATGTCGCCTCCGGACCGGAGCTACTTCGAGGCCCTGCGCGCGACCGGTGCGACCTGGGTACGGCTGGTACCGGACAAGTGGAAGGGGCAGGGCGGGCGTGACTTCCTGATTGGCAACGCCGACGACTACCGTAGCCTGGTTCCGGCCGACCTGGCCACGCTGCGGCGGGTGCTGGATGATGCCGACGCGGCTGGGCTGAAAGTGGTGCTGACTCCTTTGTCGTTGCCGTTGCTGCGCTGGAAGCAGCACAACGGCGACAAGGTCGATCCGCGCCTGTGGCAGTCCTTCGACAATCACGCGCCGGCCCGGCGCTTCTGGAGCGACCTCGCCACGGCATTGAAGGGCCATCCCGCACTGGCCGCCTACAACCTGATCAACGAGCCGGTTCCCGAGTATGGTGCTGGCCTGGCCGAGCATGCCTCGGCCGCGGCCATGCAGCAGTGGTACGCCGGTGTGGAAGACGGTCCACGCGATCTGCGCCGCTTCTATTCGGAACTGATCGCCAGCATCCGTGCGGTCGATGCGGACATGCCGTTGATGCTGGATGCCGGCTGGTACGCCGCTGCCGACGGTTTCAACTACTGGCCGGCGCCGCTGGCAGATTCGAAACTGCTGTACAGCGTGCACATGTATGAGCCGTATGCCGCAACCAGCGCGCCTAACCAGAGGCGCACCACGCCGTATCGCTACCCAGGCGTGGTGCCGTTTGGCGAACACAGCGAACGCTGGGATGCCGCGCGGGTCCGCAGTTACCTGCAGCAGCCGATGGACTGGGCGAAGACGCACGGCGTGAGGGCCAACCGCATGGTGGTCGGCGAATTCGGCTGCATGCGGCGCTGGCCCGACTGCGGCCGCTACCTGCAGGACGTGCTGCAGGTGCTGGAGCAGGACAAGGTGCACTGGGCCTTTTACGCGTTCCGCGAGGATGGCTGGGATGGCATGGACTACGAGCTGGGCGACAGTCCGCTGCCGTGGTCGTACTGGCAGGCGCAGGAGAAGGGGAAGACCGTGGCGCCGCCGCGTTCGATGAAGGCACCGGTGTTTGCGCCGATCCTGGAGCGGTTGAAGGCGGGCAACCGGTAAGACGCCGGGCATTGCCCGGCGCGTCCCATGGAGATGCCGATCACGCCGGGCCACGCCCGGCGGCGGCATCGTTCAGCGCTTGCCACCCAGCAGGCTGCCGCCGATCTTGAGCAGATCGCCCACGCCGAGCTGGCCGTCACCGTCCTGGTCCAGCAGGCTGCCGAGCAGGCCACCGGCAAGACCGCCCTGTTGCTGCACCTGCTGCTTTTCCTGGCCCAGGGCCTGGCTGAGCGAGCCGGCATCGGCCTGGCCGCCACCGAGGCGCTGGGCAAGGAAGGCCATCACGATCGGCGCGAGGATCTGCAGCAGCTGGCTGGTGCGGCCGCTGTCGAGCTGGGTGGCCTGGGCCAGGCCGGTTTCCACCTTCTGCTGGCTGCCGCCGAAGATGTGGCCGAGGATGCCGGCGCCATCGCTGGCGGCACCGCCGCCGCCGCCACCCAGCACCGAGCCGAGCACGCTGCCCAGGTCCAGGCCACTGTGGTTGTTCTGCAAGGCGCCGAGCAGTGCCTGCGCGCCCTGCGGCTGCGAGGCGTTGTTGCCCAGCGCGCCCATCAGCACCGGCAGCGCGGCACTGATCGCGCCGGAAGCCTGGGTATCGCTGATGCCGAGCTGCTGCGACACCTGCTGCAGCGGGGCGCCCTGCAACTTGGCGAGAAGTTCATCGGTCAGGCTCATCTGCGGGATCCTTGATTGGGGTTGGGCGTGCAGAAGGTACGACGCGGACCGTTAAAACGGCGACGCCGCCTCGCAGGGAGGCGGCGCGCCGTTCACGGGGGAGGGCGATCAGAGCTCGATGTCTTCGGCGCCCGGGGTGGCGGTGGGGAAGTCCGCTTCCGGCTGGGCCGGCTTGAACGGATCCGACGGCTGGCTGGCCAGCGCCTTCAGCGCCGCGGCCACACCGGCACCGTAGGCCGGGTCGGCCTTGCTGCAGTTGTCGATGTGGCGCTGCTTGATGAAGTCCGGCGCATCGCCCAGGGCACGGGCGGTGTTGGCGAACAGGCGGTCCTTCTGTGCCTGGTTGTAGCTACGGAACAGCGCACCGGGCTGGCTGAAGTAGTCGGCGTCGTCCTCACGGAAGTTCCAGAAGTCGGCGTCGCCGCGGATCTTCATCGGCGGCTCGCGGTACTCCGGCTGCTCCTGCCACTGGCCGTAGCTGTTCGGCTCGTAGTGCGGCAGGCCGCCGTAGTTGCCGTCCACGCGCATCGCACCGTCGCGGTGGTTGCTGTGCACCGGGCAGCGCGCTGCGTTCACCGGAATCTGGTGGTGGTTCACGCCCAGGCGGTAGCGCTGCGCATCGGAGTAGGCGAACAGGCGCGCCTGCAGCATCTTGTCCGGCGACGGGCCGATGCCCGGCACCAGGTTGCTCGGTGCGAACGCTGACTGCTCCACGTCCTGGTACCAGTTGACCGGGTTGCGGTTCAGTTCGAACTGGCCCACTTCGATCAGCGGGTAGTCGCTCTTCGGCCACACCTTGGTCAGGTCGAACGGGTGCACGCGGTAGGTTTCCGCATCCAGTTCCGGCATGACCTGGATGAACAGCTTCCACTTCGGGAAGTCACCCTTCTCGATCGCGGCGAACAGGTCGCGGCCGTGGCTTTCGCGGTCATGGCCGACCAGGATCTGCGCCTGCGCGTCGGTCAGCGATTCGATGCCCTGCTGGCTGACGAAGTGGAACTTGACCCAGAAGCGCTCACTGTCGGCGTTGGTGAAGCTGTAGGTGTGCGAGCCGAAGCCGTGCATGTGGCGGAAGCTGCGCGGGATGCCGCGATCGCTCATCACCACGGTCACCTGCAGCAGGGCTTCGGGCAGCAGCGTCCAGAAATCCCAGTTGTTGCGCGCGCTGCGCAGGTTGGTGTGCGGGTCGCGCTTCACGGCCTTGTTGAGGTCGGCGAACTTGCGCGGGTCGCGCAGGAAGAACACCGGCGTGTTGTTGCCGACCAGGTCCCAGTTGCCTTCTTCGGTGTAGAACTTCAGCGCGAAGCCGCGGATGTCACGCTCGGCATCGGCGGCGCCACGCTCGCCGGCCACCGTGGTGAAGCGGGCGAACATCTCGGTCTGCTTGCCGACCTTCTCGAACAGCTTGGCACGGGTGTACTTGCTGATGTCGTGGGTGACGGTGAAGGTACCGAACGCGCCCGAGCCCTTGGCGTGCATGCGACGCTCGGGAATGATCTCGCGGTTGAGGTTGGCCAGCTTTTCCAGCAACCAGACGTCTTCCATCAGCAGCGGGCCGCGTGGGCCGGCGGTCTTGCTGTTCTGGTTGTCCACCACCGGCGCGCCGAAGGCCGTGGTCATCGGGGTCACCGGATCATCGCCCTGCTTCTGTTTCGGCGTGGTACTCAGCTCGCGCTGCTGCTGGGCGCCTTCCGCAGGCGACGGCGCGGTGTGATACGGGCATTTGGGGCTGTTGTTATCGGACTGGCTCATGGCTGGCTCCTGCGGGTGAAGACGGGGTGGAACATCTTCACTCGACTTTAGCTAGCGCCAGATGAAATGAATAATCGAATGATTCGTTCAGGTTGATAGATTCTGTCAATTGAAACTCAGAATCAGATTTGCGAAATCTTTCGATGGGCCTCCTGCGAGGCAGGAGGCCAAGCGCTTGCGCTGCGGCTACAGCAGCGCTTTCAAGCGATACAACGCTTCCAGCGCCTGCTTCGGCGTCAGTTCGTCCGGATCGATGGCGGCCAGTGCTTCCTGTGCCTTGTTCGATGGCGCCGCGAACAGGCCGAACTGCTGCGGTGCATCCAATGCCTGTGGTGCCAGCTCGGCGGCATGGCTTTCACCACCGCGCTGTTCCAGCTCGGCCAGGCGACGGCGCGCCTGCGCTACGGTGGCGCGCGGCAGGCCTGCCAGGGCCGCCACCTGCAGGCCGAAGCTGCGGTTGGCCGGGCCGTCCTTCACCGCGTGCATGAACACCAGCGCCTCACCATGCTCGACCGCGTCAAGGTGCACATTGGCAATACCGCTGCGGCCGCCTTCGTGCTGCTCATCGGCCAGCGCGGTCAGCTCGAAGTAGTGGGTGGCGAACAGCGTGTAGCAGCGGTTCTGGTAAGCCAGGTGGCGGGCCACCGCGTCGGCCAGCGCCAGGCCATCGTAGGTGGACGTGCCGCGGCCGATCTCATCCATCAGCACCAGCGAATGCGCGGTGGCGTGGTGCAGGATGTAGCTGGTCTCGGCCATTTCGACCATGAAGGTGGACTGCCCGCGGGCCAGGTCATCGCCGGCGCCGATGCGGGTCAGGATGCGGTCGATCGGGCCGATCAATGCGCGGCTGGCCGGCACGAAGCTGCCGATGTGGGCCAGCAGCACGATCAGCGCGTTCTGCCGCATGTAGGTCGATTTACCGCCCATGTTCGGGCCGGTGATGACCAGCATCCGGCGGTCCGGATGCAGGTCCAGGTCGTTCGGTTCGAACGGCTGCTCGCGTACCGCCTCGACCACCGGGTGGCGGCCGCGTTCGATCTTCAGGCACGGCTCGGCCTGCAGTTCCGGCCGGGCCCAGTCCAGCGCCTGCGCGCGTTCGGCGAAGGCGGCCAGCACGTCCAGTTCGCTGAGTGCGGCGGCGCACTGCTTCAGCGGCTCCAGCTGCCCGCCGAGGGTATCCAGCAGCTGCTCGTACAGGTACTTCTCGCGCGACAGCGAACGGTCGCGCGCGGACAGCACCTTGTCCTCGAACGCCTTCAGTTCTTCGGTGATGTAGCGCTCGGCATTGGTCAGCGTCTGGCGGCGGGTGTAGTGCACCGGCGCGCGGTCGGACTGGCCCTTGCTGATTTCGATGTAGTAGCCATGCACCCGGTTGTAGCCCACCTTCAGGGTGGCAATGCCGCTGCTTTCGCGCTCGCGCTGTTCCAGGTCGACCAGGAACTGGTCGGCGTGGGTGGACAGGCGGCGCAGTTCGTCCAGCTCTTCATCGAAGCCATCGGCCAGCACGCCGCCGTCGCTCAACTTCAGCGGCGGCATCTCGGCGATGGCGCTGGCCAGCAGCTGCGCGCACTCGTCGTGCTCGCCCAGCGCCGCATGCAGGGCCTGCAGGCGTGGTGAGTCCAGCGGGGCCAACACGTCGCGCACCGCCGGCAGCAGGCCCAGGCCGTCGCGCAGGGTGGAGAAATCGCGCGGGCGCGCCGAGCGCAGCGCCACGCGGGTGAGGATGCGTTCCAGGTCGCCAAGGCGGCGGAACTGCTCGCGGATGTCAGCGTCGCTGCCGCGATCGATCAGGGTTTCCACCGCATGGTGGCGCTGTACCAGCATCTCGCGCAGGCGCAGCGGACGATGCAGCCAGCGCCGCAGCAGGCGGCCGCCCATCGGCGTCACCGTGCTGTCGAGCACGCCCAGCAGCGTATTGCGGGTGTCGCCATCAACACGCGTATCCAGTTCCAGATGGCGGCGGGTGGCGGCGTTCATCGCGATCGCCTCGCCGGCAGTCTCCATCGCGATGGAGGTCAGGTGCGGCAGGCGCTGCTTCTGGGTTTCCTCGACATAGCCGAGCAGGGCGCCGGCGGCAGCGGTCGCGCGCGGCTTGTCATCGATGCCGAAGCCGCTCAGGTCATGCAGTTTGAAGAAGTTCAGCAGCTGGCGGCGGCCACTGTCGGCATCGAACAGCCACGGCGCGCGGCGACGCACGCCGGTGCGCTGGCGCAGGAACTCCGGCCAGTTTTCTTCGTCGGGCACCAGCAGCTCGGCCGGCTCCAGCCGTGCCAGCTCGGCTTCCAGGGCGTCGTCGGTTTCCACTTCGTTGACCAGGAAGCGGCCGCCAGCCAGGTCGGCCCACGCCAGGCCGTAGCCCTGCTTGCTGCGCGACAGGGCCATTAGCAGGGTGTCGCGGCGTTCATCCAGCAGCGCCTCGTCGGTGACCGTGCCGGGAGTGACGATGCGCACTACCTTGCGCTCGACCAGGCCCTTGGCCAGCGCCGGGTCGCCGATCTGTTCGCAGATCGCCACCGACTCGCCCAGTGCCACCAACCGCGCCAGGTAGCCTTCATAGGCATGTACCGGCACGCCGGCCATCGGGATCGGTGCGCCCCCGGAGCTGCCGCGCTGGGTCAGGGTGATGTCGAGCAGGCGCGCCGCCTTGCGGGCGTCGTCATAGAACAGTTCGTAGAAGTCACCCATGCGGAAGAACAGCAGCAGGTCCGGGTAATCGGACTTGGCCGCGAAGAACTGCTTCATGAGGGGCGTGTGCTCTGCACTGGCCTTAGATGCAGACGGTTTCGCTTTTGAATCAGTAGTTTGCAAGAGAACTTCCTACGGTTTGTAGCGGTCGATCCCGGCAGCTGACGGCGAGTAACGGGGTTCTTCGTTGCGCCGCAGTTGCGGTGGTCACTCAAAGAGGATCAAATCGATGTTGCGACGGACAGACGGCGAATCGACCATGGATACGGTTGTTGCGACGCAGGCAGAGGCCCCGCGCCGCCGAGGCACCAAGTTTAAGCTGACCTACCGCCAAATCTGCGAACTGAGCGTGGCCAAGGGCCCGGTCGAAGGCAAGCAGGGCAGGGTGGTCATCGCCCCTCGACTGCCCGAAGACGCCGGGAAGCCTTACCGCGTCCTGGACGGCAACCAAGGTGCTCCGACGGGGTTCGGCTTTTACGTGGGCACCACCCGTACCACTTACGAAGTCGTGGTCCGCGGCCCAGCCGGGGTTCGTCGGTTCTCCTTGGGCAGCGTCACCGATATCGGCCCGGAGCAAGCCTACGAGCTAGCGCGACGGAAGTTGGCTGTGGTCCGGGAGACGGGCGAGCATCCTTCGAAGGAAGAGGCCCGAGCCGAGCAGTTGGTTGAGCTGAAGGGGCTCACGCTGGCGGATTGCTTTGCGGCCTACGTTGAGGACCTGCAGAAGCGCGTCCGCAACAAGAAAGCGAAGCCCGCTAGCATCCGGGCGATCCAAGACAGCCTAGCGCGGTTTGCTCGCCCGGAAGTCGGGCTGGCGGACAAGCCGATCCTTCAGCTTTTGGACAAGGACATCCACCGTGCGTTCGATAGCCTGCGGCGATCGTCCATGGTGCGCTCCAACCGGATCCCCACCCCGATGCGCCAGGCGCTGGCTGATCAGCCGGACTGGGCCGCGCTTTCCACGCAACAGCTCGAAGCGTTGGGCGTGACCGGGAAGTACATCCAACGAGTCAAAGCGGCTGGTCTAGCGTCGACCGAACACGCGTTCACGGACGCGAAGAGAGCGGTCGACCTGGTGCTGAAGCGGGAACGAAAGGCGGCAGCTCAGCAACAGCGGGAGCCGGTGCTGCGCTACAACCCGTTCCAGGTCATCCACGACGACGACATGTTGCGAGACTCGCAGGCACTTCGCCGGCACTACGAGCGCGCGGAAGTGCGCAACCCCTTGGGGGACGAAACACTGCCCACGGTCCTCAAGGTGATCTTGGCGCGACGGGACGAGCAAGGCGGCTTGAACGCGACCGGCGCTGATTACTTGCTGCTGACCCTGCTCTGGGGAACCCGCCGCGGCGAGGCCGCTCCCCTGCGCTGGTTTGACCGGTGTTCCCCGGGCGAGCTGCGCCAGTCAGAGGTGTCCTGGGTCTGGTTGGCCGGGCCGGATGAGGTCAACCCTTACACGAGGCGGGCAGGGTCCCAGGTCTACCTGTTTGACACCAAGAACGGGGAGGAGCGCTACCTGCCGGTGGCTTACTTTGCTGAAAAGATCCTGCAGCGGCGTTACGACGAGCGCGCGGACGAAACCAAGCTCAAGCAAGACCTGGCGGACGCGGAAGAAGTGTTGGACGCCGCCCGAGCCAGGCGTGCGCGCCGGGATCTGCTGGACCGGCTGGAAAAAGAGGTGGAGAGGGCACGCCGCTCGCGGGCCAAAACCATGTTCGTGTTCCCGGCCCGATCAGATCGCAGCACGACGGGGCACTACTCGGACAGCAAGAGCATCGTGGCGAACGTGCGTCGGGACGCGGGGTTGCTCGATCTGCGGGCAGAGGTCGACATCGGTCTGACCCTCCACGATCTGCGCCGCACGCTTGGTCGCTACGCGGCCCTCCTGTTCGGCGAAAGTCGAATCGTGTCCCAACTGCTCCACCACAGAACGTTGGGGCGAGGCGAGGATCGCATGGCCGCTGTCTCCGAACGCTACACCGAGCAGGAGTGGTCCAAGCTCCGCGAGGCCATGGGCCGGGTTGAAGAGCACATGGTGGCTACGAGTCCCCGTGTTTGGAATCGATTGAAAGGCACGGACAAGCCCCGCCTGGACGAGTCCGGCGATGCCCCAGTCTCCATTTTCTCAGCAAGAAACCGGCGCGACGATAAGTAAGGAGCGACCCAATGGAATGCCAGCGTAAAGAAGAGGACTACCTGGAGCAGCGCTCTGCGGCACTGGATGCTGAGCTGAACAAAGCCGCCGCAGGCTTGCCGCCTCCGACGATCAGCACCAAGGCAGCGGCGCGTTACCTCGGGGTCCACTTCGACACGCTTGGGGAGTGGCGCCGTCGAACGCCTCCTGCAGGGCCGCCCTTCGTGAAAGGCGCCGGCCGCGCTGCTGGAGGGGCCAACGAGCACGTCCGTTACCCTTACAACGAACTCGTTGCTTGGCAGGCCTCGCGTGTGGGGCGCAGCGTCAAAGAGCGTCGCTTGATCGACGAACTGGACGCGGCCCAGCAACGGGTCCGTGAACTGGAAATCGAACTGGCCTTGCGGCAGGCGCGGGACGACGCAAGCCGGTTGCGGAAGAAGCTGGGACGCATCGCAACGCTGGCCACGCTCGATGAGATTGCCGCGGTTCCCCATGAGTGGGCGTTGGTGGACGGCCAGGTGGCCGGTCATGTCTTGGTGGTGAGCGACGATGTGCTGAGCGGTGCACTTGAACGGGGCGATGTATGGGATGCCACAGTCGAGGTGGCGCTGCAGGCGCCTTGGGTCGACGGTGAGACGCGTGAGCCCTACCACGCCGCTTACGCAAAGGTGTTGCAGGTGGCGATGCACGAACTCTGCGAAGCCCAAGCCGCTCAGCGAGCCGGCGATCTGCAGGCGCGTTGGGCGCTAGGGGATACGATGCGTGTGTCCGCGCGGCCTTTCGCCCGAGACGAAGAAATGTCGTGAAGCGGGAAAAAGACCCAGGTGAGGCGACCATGGACATGTTTTAGAGACAGCGCGCAGTTGGTTCGAGCGGATGTCGCAGCGTGTAGCACCTGCTTGGATAGGTGATGGTCCTACAACCTCAGGGGGAAAAGATATGAACACAAGCATTGCAGCCGCCATGGGCTTCGACGACCTCTACAGTGGCAGTGAGGCCTTCCGCGAGCGCTTCGATGAGATGCTGGACGCAGTGAAGCTGCTGCCAGTGGCTCTCCAAGAGCGCGGGCGGTCACTGAGGTATCCCCAACTGCACAACGCTTGCGTGATGGGAGATGTCGAACTGGTGATGGCGCTCTTGGCCACCGGCCTGGACCCCGATGCGTATACCTACACTGACGACGAGGAGGATCAGCCTCCATTGGTCTGGCTGGCCCGGGATGTGGAGCTAAGTTTCGAGGTGAAGCGTCAGGTTGCCGAGGCACTGCTTGCTGCGGGAGCAAGCGTGGAAGAGGGGGAGCCGGAGGAAGAGGCCAAGAGCATTGGCGGCCACGATTTCGCCAGATTTTTGCTTTCCAAGATTCTGTCATCGAGCAGGGGCTAACACGTTGCTTTCAGCCATTCCGTCCGCTCCCATTGCTCACGCTTAGATGACTGTGCCGACGGAGCGGGAAGGGGCGGAACGACGCGAAGCGAAGCTGCCGCCAAACCTGCAGATCGCCAACTTGGCGTGCATACCCTGTTGTGCTTCGTCCTTGAAACACTTAACGAAATATGAATGGGCCCACCTATCTCAATATTGATTGAGACGTGGCCACCTATTTGACATCCGTGGCCACGCGGGTAGCATGGGGTCACCAACCCGAGGTAGCTATCATGACTTCTAATAAAAAGCTTCGCCTGTCGCTAGAGCGGGCTATCCAAAATAAGTTTGGGCCAGACCAGACCACTGAACTGTTGAGCTTTTTAGAGGGAGTTGACGCCAAACCCGATCTTTGGACCTCAAGAGGAATTAAATCTCATCTTGCTGATGTAATCACTGAAGCTCAGCGAGGTGAGCCTCAGTTAATCAAGCGCTCTACTGACGAGCTGCCCGTGCTCGTAATTTCACTCGGCTCAGTGATGGAGAATTTCCAGCCGCGCCAACAGACGTCGTTCTGGGAATATATGCGACATGATATGAAGCCGGTCATGCCTTTGTCTAAGCTTAAGGAGCTCAAGGCTCTACCCTTGGAGAAGATCGATATTTCGACTTTGAGCGCACAGGTTGCGGAGGCATGAGCCATCTTCTTTCAACAGATGCTCTAATAGATCTTGTTGCAGAAAATAATGGTCTTAAGATGGCCATTGCGGGGCTGGCAATTCATCAAGTTCAAATAAGTGTGGTTTCCATTGCTCACTATCGGGCGACCATTAATGCTCCCGGGGTCCCGCCCTCTGTACGAGGCATACATGCCGCAAACTTGGATGCCTTTGTCCACAAGGCAGAGGCGCAGCAGTTGCTGCGCGATGTAAATCTGCGTGTCGCCGAGGGTTACGCCCACCTTCGAGGGATGGAACTGAAGGATGGTGCAAAAAGAATGCTCTCAAGCGAGAATTTGTTCGTTTTGGCCACGGCATGGAAGCTTTCTTTGACGCTTATTACTCCGAATTATGCTTGGCTCTCTCAGCTAAGTCCGCTGGGACTTAAGTTGTTGGTATATAAAAAATGAGCGATCTTGACCTGTCTTTGGATGTCGTACTTAGAGCTCCCAGTAGCTTCAAGGTGTTGGCATTATCAGGTGGAGGATATAGAGGGCTGTTCGCAGCTTCGGTTCTTGAGAAGATTGAGGCGGACTACAAGTCGAAGGTTAACCAGAGATTTGAGTTGCTAGCCGGGACATCCATCGGAGGGATCATCGCTACTGCGTTGGCGGTAGGGGTTCCGGCTGCGACGATCTCTAGAGCTTTCGTTGACAGTGGTGCGAAAATATTTAAAAAGAGCAAGATTTCAACCCGCTGGCTGCCAGGGTGGACTGGGGCAAAGTATGATAGTGCGGGGCTCGAGGAAGTGATAAGGAAAATCCTTGGGAAGCATTCCAAGGTTAATCTTAGAGATCTCCATATTCCCTTGATTCTGCCAACGGTAAATGTGAGTACCGGCGGGCCTTGTGTGCTCCTCTCGGGGGGCGTCGATCCGAAGCGTGCGCAGGATCTCACCTTGCTGGATGCAGCTCTAGCCACTTCTGCTGCTCCCACCTACTTCCCGTCGCGAAAAATAGGTGGTGATGACATCGTCGATGGCGGCTTGATTGCCAACGCTCCAGATCTCGTAGCCTTAGCTGAGGCCACCCGCATGGCGAGGTTGGATATCATTGAAATGCTTAGTATCGGTACTTGCGCTGGATCGCTGGCGAGGCCTCCAGGCGATCCGATTATAGCTGGGAAGCTAGGATGGCTCGTTAAGCATCAACTGATAGAGTTGACTCTATCTGCACAGGAGAGCTTGGCGATTCAGACTATCAAGTCTTTCCTGGGGAGCCGATTTCTTCGAATTGATGCGGCCCCTGCCCAAGATGAGCTTCCGCATTTAGGGCTTGATGTCGCCACAGAAAAGTCGACAGCGCTTTTGCGGTCGATGGCTAGTAGAGCCTATGGGATTGCAATCTCATCCCATCAGCAGCAAATTGCCGATTTTTTCCGCTAATGAGTTGTCCGGCCCTTGTTTTTCGTCATGAGTGTCTATGGGATAAAGTCATACAGGATTGTGGGGCTGGTTATTGGTTGCTTGCTGCGAATGACGGCGCGAGGCAGCCGTACGTCGCTCGGCCTTCTCCTGTGTGATTTGTGCATAACTCACTAGCAGAAGCATCGGCAGCACAGCTGGCATGCTGAAGGCCAAGCGCGACTAACCGGGTGAGGAGGCTCGTGAGCCATTCCATCAGGCGAAACGCTAGTCAGGGACTACGCGAGGCGCGCCTCGGCTGTATCAGGGAGCGCGGCCATCCGGCTTGCGTGTAGGGCGAAGAGCGATCTAATGACTAAGCTGCAAAGTCCAATAAATGGCCGGCTCAACTCAAAAATTACCTCAACGTCGTTGACCGGACCAAGCTGGAGACTAGCCCGCGCAAGACCGGTGCCGCCAAGTTTGCCGGTACCAACGCCAGGACGACTAGGCTGAGGATCGCGCGGGCTCGCTCAGGGCGCGGCAGTAGGTCGGCGAAGGCCATCTGCAGGAAGAATGCCATGTAGGCGGCCGCCACGATAACCCAAGCGATGAAGAGTCGTTTACAGCCGCTGCGCCTGATCGTCGGCGAGGCGTGCGGTCGCCGAATCGCTGCGAGGCTGGGCAGCACGACCCAAATCCAGTGATGTCTAAAGCCTTGGCCAAATCCTTGCGTCTATCGGCGGCCAATCTCCACGCCACGTCCGACCCATTGGCCCAGGTGATTCTACCGGTCTCAAAACTGCCAGTGTCGAAGCAGAAGGAAGCGTTAAAGAGGCTGCGCGACCTTTCAGATTATTGTTAACGATAGACAGTACATGACGCTGCTTGGCTACTGCTTGAAGGGCGGCGCATCGAGGTGCTTCTTCGCCTGAACAAGTATCAAGCACTCCACTTTTGCCCGGGTCACCGCGTTGTAGAGCAGCCGCCGCTTTTGTTCGTTGTCTCCTGGCGTTGCCGCAGGCCAAAGAACCACAACATGGTCAAACTCTCTGTTCTTTGCCCTATGCACGGACATCGCCTTGTAACCGAAGTCCGAAGAGCGCTGGAACCTGACGCGGCTTGCGCAAATCTGTTTAACGGCGTCTGAGAGCATCTCTCGAGAGATTGCTACGTCACGCTTGGTCCGAATCAAGCGGTCTACCCAGTTGGCAAACTCTTCATAGATGCCTCGATTGCCTGTCGCTCTCACCGCCTCCAAGGCCTCGGCTGGGGTAGCAACAGCGGGAGCCACTATCCGAGCCAAGAGTGCTTCCACGACCTTTTGCTCAGCCTGTTCCCAATCGACTCGGTAGGGCCCATTGCCCTGCTTGGTGGCTTTGACGGCAGACGTCATCACAGTATCTTCTGCGAAGACCTTCACTATAGGGGATATAACTGCCAAGGACTTCCCCTTTACCTTCCATGCGATCTGGTTACTCAAGAAGGTAGACGCCAGTGCAGCGTTCGCTGTCGCTCTGACAGAGAACCCGGGGCCGATGGGGAGATCCAAGCCGGACCTGAGTGCAGCGGCTGCGTTGAGCAACGAATCGACGTTTGTGCGCATCGTCCGCTCCAGCTTTACGTGGTCTTCTTGGGTTTGGAGCCAGCCCCATGCCGGATTCGGTCGAAGGTCACCGTCCAAGCACTGGAACTCATCGGCAGCAATCAGCGTTGTCAGTTCCGATGCGAGGCGACGGACGACATCTAGGCGGTTTGCAGAGAGATCCTGGGCCTCGTCAATGATCAAGATGGGAAATGAGGCCTTCACCCAGAGCACGACGTGGCGGTGGTTGAGAAGGGCTGCGGCCACCCTGCACGTCTCTTCGTATTCGGATTCCCTCGGCTCACCGTAGTGCTCCTGGGTAGCCAGCGACTGCCAGCGTCGAACAAGCCTGGCGGCGAAGCTGTCTAGTGTGGCGCATTCGTAACGACGTTCAATTCCCGGAACCTGGGCAAGACGATCATCTAAGCGTCGCCTAGCGCCGTGCATGAAGGTCAGCGCTAAAACCTTACTTCCGATCTCCAAAGGCTTCTCGGCAATGACTTCTGCAAGCTTCTGCATCAGCTGGTATGTCTTGCCACTGCCCGCCCCGCCGGAAAAGACGGTAACGGTCATGGCTGGAAGACCCAGACGTTCTCGGCCCTGCTAAAGCGGGCGCTCTCCAGATCGGCGCAGGCCAACGCCATGCCCTTGAATAGGTCCGACGCTCGCCCTCTACATGCCTCGTTGTTGACGATGGCATCCGCGATAGACTCGTAGAGCACCAAGTCACACTTCTTCGTTTTTGCATGCGCTACGACCTTGGGCACATCGGCATCCGCCAACGTTGGAATATCCCTCGTTACTACCGCAATCGCAGCTGGGTCAGCAGAGAAGATCCAAGACAAGACATCTTCCAGCATCTGACCATCGGACCACCTGATGATAGAGCCGGGACGAGCCCCCGCCTGAGCAAGTTCCGCGGAGTATCGGAAGCCTTCTCCGTCGCCGTCCACAAGGCAGCAAACGCACGGATGCACCCGCTGAAGGTCGGTCCAAGTCTCAACTACCTTGGCATCTTCGGTTGGAACTAGGCCGACCTCCAACCCGAATGAGTGAGCATGCTCGCCTGCCCAGCCTTGTCTAAGCATGAGTGGCTTGAGAAGTGTCTGTAGCAACAGGTGATCTGAACGGCCCTCGGGGACCAGCACAAACGAGTGCATGAGGGCGTTGATGACCTCAGTCCGGTTGTGCTGATAGAACTTGCGTCGCCAGTTAGCCGCTTGACCATCAAGATTTTTCTCCAAGAAAGGCTTGGCGGTCAAAATCCCACCAGTGTTTCTAAGCAGCAAGACGGAGGTGGGATCAGCCATCGCGGCAATGGTTGGAGAGTGGGTGGTGACAAATGTCTGTGAGGACAGTGCTTGGACTCTCAGCACAATCTGCTGCTGTGTTGCCGGAGGCAGATGAAGCTCTGGCTCTTCCAAGGCCATGGTGAAGCCTTCGCCGCCTTTAGCACGCAGTCTTCCAAGCTCAAGGAGGAGGAACAGCCCCTGCAATGAAATCAAACCGTTTCCTTGGCGGGCGGCGGGCACGCTAGGTCCGTTCGGCACAGCGTAGTGGGCCGCCACGGCATCCAATACCGAGCGGCTGTCCGTGGAAGTGACACGAAGCCTCAGCTTAGGCGAGCCGGCAATACAGCGCGCGACCTCATCGTTCACGCTGTTAACTAGGGGCGCAATCTGCCTGTCGTCCTCAATGGCTGTTTCAGGCGATCGCAGCTGGTCCCGCTGGGCAATGATAGCTCCGGCTGGCTGCGCGGCTGCGGCATGAAGGGTCCTGCGGAAGAGTTCGCTGCCCCACGACAGAACTCGATCCCAGGTCCGACTTGCTCTAACCAGGAAGAACCCAAAGTGCTGTATGAGCCGATGGGGAACCGCTACCGGCGAGTCTTCATTGAAAGGGTCGACTGCGCCATCGTGGTCGTGGAAATAGCGCACGACCTCTACTGTGAGTGATAGCCGGTCAAAATAGGCTTGAACTGCAATCTGGCAGCAGAGATGTTTAGCAGTCTCTGTCGGCAAGGGATGAACCGTGCCGGTCGCCTCGTCCAACCACTTCGGGACAGCGCGCCCATCTCTGAACCATTCGGAGTGTTGATTGGGGTCATTGCCTTCAAAGCCCGTGATCGTCGCAATCAGCTTGATGCGGTCATTTGGCTGCGGATCTGACCCGAAGAAGTCGTGCTCCGTCAGGTCACGTACCAGGCGGTCTCTTCCAAGGAGCAGAGTGAGTGCCTCGATAACAGTGGTCTTACCAGTGTTGTTGCTCCCAACCAGAACTACGTGTTTGCTGAAGCGTAAGTAGCCTTTACTTACGCCACGGAACTTGTGGATGGAGAGATCTGCAACCTTCATGATTTACCCAGGCGTTATCGGAAACAAATTTCTTCACGAATCACTGCTGCCTTACCGCTATTTAACTGTCTCGCTCTTTATCCGCCACATAGCGGTGATATGAGCAGATTGTTTCCCCATACTCTTCTAGCCCAAGTGGTTCTGAACACACGGCGCACTCGCTATGCCCGAGCTCAAAGCCGCAAGCGAGACACATTTCTTCCTCATGAACATACGCCTCTTCGTTGCACTCGGGACAGGTGTCCAAGGGGTCGGGCCCGCCATCTTTTGCAGCCGAGAAGCTCGCACCAGCAAAAAAGCTAAGGAGTATGCGACCGAGCCACTCCTGATTTGAGCTGGTATGACCGCAAGCTCTGCACGCCCACCGCGCCTCAAATGCGTTGGTGTTTTGGACTTGAGTTTGCATGACCAAATGGGAGCTACACTCAGGACATCCCTCGCCTTCGATAGCATCCGTTAGCAAGGTCGGCCCATCTATTTGAGCATAAGACGCCTTACACTCTGCTCGGAGGCGGTCTTCGATCTCCTTCTCTCCAACAAGTAGAGACCAAGCGTCCTCTTCGATAGCATCCAGAGGGTCGACGCCCAAGTGCTTAGGCATGAACTGAGACAGAAAAAGAAGACCGTCGGCAAATGCACCACGGATCTGACCCACGTCGTCGACGTGATGGTGCTCAACGCGATTCCTGACTCCCGTGATCCGCTGCAAGAGGCTGGCGTCCACCTCAATGCCGAGCGACTTAAAGCGGGATATGATCTCAGAGACATCAACTGTCGTCCTCCCGGACCCCTCAAAGACGACCTTCCCCTGATCATTCAGCGCCGGGCTGATTTGCTTCCAAATCAAGATCTCGTCTTCGGGCGACAGGCGGCGAAGCTTCTCTTTGCACAAGAGCAGGATGCCCGCAGTCAGGTTTCGGACGGCTGAAGATAGGCGGGGAGGGGAACCTTCGTTGAAATCCTCCACGCCAACCTGTATTGCGTTGAGCGCGTTACGGTATATCGGATGCTCCGGCATCGTCCTCTCCCTAACTGCGGTTTTCGCAAGAGTAAAGCTTCTCCAAGGCTAAGAGGAGCCCCCAAGCTTCCACCCCGGGAGGAAAGGAAAGAAAACGCTTGTCAGATGTTTTGCGAAGGCAGGAGTCAGATATTGCTGTATTGCAGCATCGGCGACAACTTTCCTGCGGAGTGGCGGGTGGTCTGCGAAGTATATTTGCCGTGCGCGCGTTTCTAAGACGCCCAAGTAAACGCGGCTTGGCGTTTGGTGCCCATCGCTTGCGAGGGAGCGGGAGCAGGTCTGCGGCACCCGTTCCTACGAGAACCAGAGCCTGGGCTGACATAACCACGGCCCAGATGAGGAAGAAGCCCCTCCAGAACCCACCCCGCTTGGGCGTGGAGGAGCGTACGGTTGCCGTTGGGCCTCCTCCTGGCGCCGGTAGGCCCGGGCGTTGATCCAGTAGAGAAACCCCAACACGACCCAGGTGGCCAAGCCGGCCGTGACGGCGAGCCAACTCAGCGGGGCGCGCTGCTGCAGGTCGTCGAGGCCGTCGGCCATGAACAACAGGCTGGGTGACCGAAGTTTCAAGAAGATCGCTGGCAGCCGGGCGACGACCTGTATCCAATTCGCCACAGCCGTGGTGCCGCCTGCGCCCGGGAAAACTACTGCGATCGCCTATTCGGCATGCGCTAAGAGACGGTCAATCGCTTGCTTCCGCTTGCCCGGTGGGAGCGCGGCGAGCCCTTCGAGGGCTTGAGACAGCTTCGCTTGCTGGGCCTCGCTTTGAAGGCCCAGTGCCAAAATGGCGTCGGCCATCGCCGGCGTCGTCGCCAGCAAGTAAGCCGGCGGCACGTCCAGTGCCTGCGCCAGCTCAAACAGTGCTTCCAGGCTCACCGTCATCGATTCGCTTTCATAGCGACTGATGCGTGCCGATGCAGTGTCTTTGTCCAGGCCCATCCTGACCCCCACTTCGCGCTGGCTGAAGCCTCGAAGGATCCTGGCTTGGCGCAGTCGCGCCGCCACGATCGCTCGCGGAGTTGTCGGCGTAGTCACAGGCTGAACGGATGCAGTGCAGGCATGCACCGATGATGACCCAAGCCCTACGTCAGGGGTAGACTCTACGTGCCACGTAAGTTTGTGGCAAGTCCATCCAAAGGAACGAGGGGCTGTATGAAGAACGGGGCAGTTCTGGCCGGCGCGTTCGCGCTGGCTGTATCGACGGGCGCCAGCGCCCAATCCACGACCGCATCGGGCCTGCTTCGGCAGATCGGTGGGGCCCTCTCTGGGAAGTCCGGCTCGCAGGCCAAGGTGTCCCACCCCCTATACGCCGAACCTGCAGGGATGTATTGGGACCTGGACGAGGACACCCTTGAGGGTGCTCAGCACCTGCGCGAAGGGCTGTCTTCCACGGGGGCACAAGGGATCGACATGTGCGACATGGGCCTGCTGGCGATGGCCCATTCCGCCTACCAGTTGCCATCGGAAAAGCGGCAGTGGTGCTTGCGGCAGGCTTGGGTGGCCGCAAAGAGGACGACGGGCAGCCAAGAGGCGGAGCCGTCAGCGGCGGTGATCGAGCAGCGCTTCGGGCCGGCCTTCGACGCAAGGCTCGAGCGGTTCAAAGGGATTCGGCGGTATGCCGTTCGCCCGAACTTCAAAGCGCTGGGCGGAGTCAGCTACAACGCAGATCGGGGCGTGATGGAAGTGTTCGTGCCGATGCCGCAGATCTCGCTTGCTGGGTTGAGTGTCACGGGAAAGAACTTCGTCCCCTGGATTCGCAAGACGCCCACGGGCGTGTCCAGCCCGCCGAACGCGGGGCGCTACCGGTTGCTGATCCGGATGGACCCGGCCGAAGCGGCTAACCTCGCGCGTCAAGGCCGCTCGTTTCAAGACGACCGCGTGGTCTTCTCGGTCAATCGGGTTTGGATCGACGGCACGGAGCCCAAGATGGACGTGACCGTCGAGAAGGTGAGCCTGGGCTATCGGAACGAAACGATCGAAGTGGACGTCACTAAGAACCTAGGAGAAGGTGCATGAAGCGTGGAATGGTGGCCGCTGCAGTAGCCATTGTCGGCTTGGCCGCATGCAGCAAGGCGGACCAAGGGCCGTCGATGGAGCAGGTGGCGAAGGGTTATGAGCAGTATTTGAACGAAAACCTGGTGGCCGAGCTAGGGCAGCGCGTGGAAGTGCGTGGCTGGGAGGACTTGAACGCCGACTGCCATCCGAGCGGGCCCGAACGAACGACGTGCGTCACGGGCGGCACCCTCGATGTGATCGGTTTCCAGGGCGGTCGCCAGCTCAAGGAGAGTCCTGCACCCGTGCCGGCGCGAGCGGATCTGGTGTTTGAAAAGCGGGCAGGGCAGTGGCTGCTTGTTGATGCGCAGAAGAAGCCCTGATCGGCCCCTGTAACTCGCCCTCGGTTTCGCTCATTTGGAGGTTCCATGAATGTCCACGTTCGCTCTCACTCGACCGCGTCCAATATGCAGTGGGCCCTGCTCGCACCCGCAACGGTCCTTCTTGGAGGCGCTGGCCTGCTCGCCTTCGTAGGCGGTGCAGAAATTTCTGGAGAGCTTGGGCTTGCCTGGCAGGCTGTGGCGGCGTTCTCGGCTGGAGTCGGCGTGTTGGCGCTCCTCCTGCTGCTTTACGTGCTGAACTGGCGGGCGGCGCGCGTTCGGGCAGCCAGGGCGGTCAATCCCTTCTTGGAACCGAGGCGCGGGGGCTTTTGGAAGGGGGCACTGATGGGCACGCTGGTCGTGGTGGTCGTCCAGCTGGCGAGCATCGGTGTAGGGATCTTCTACCCTGGCCTGATCGAGTCGGAACGCAACTTCTTCGTGTCTGTCCCGCCGCTGGCGTTGGCCGCCCTCTACACCGTCTTCCCGATTGCGCCACTCATGGGCGGGCTGATCGGGCGCGTGTGGCGGGCCACCAGTCTGTAAGGCGTGCCGGCAGCTTCTGACAACCATCAAAGGGGGCAAATGCCCCTTTTCAGCGGTTCGCGAAAGATGCCGGCGGCGATGGCCACCTACTCCCTTCGATGCTCGATCAAAGCCGTCCGGCAGTTCTCGCAGGCGTCCCTGAGCCCCGATTGGGCCGCCGCGATCAATGCATCGGTGCCCATGACGGAAGCTTCGTTCCGTTCGACGATCAAGATTGGTATGGCCTCGGTGGCCTGCCGCCAATCGCTAGCTAAGCGTGGTTCTTTCTTGTTACCGCGAACGTTGCCCATCGTTGCTGCCTCCGTTGAAGATGGAAGCATCTAACCATGCGTCTGAAGCTTGGCAAGGTATACGGAGTAGCGGATCTGAAAATGTGTCAAGCCATTTGCGATCTGAGGCTTAACTGCTATCGAGCTCTCACTATCCCGTAAACTGATTCATCTCCCACTGCTAGTTTCCTTCTTCAAGCCGGTCTGTCATCCACGTTGAGTGTCGCAATGATCTCCCCGGCAACCTCAGCAGTTGCGCAGAGGAAGAAGACAGCATCCTTCTCCGCCGCCTGGGACAGGAAATGGTGGACGGTGATCAATGCGGCAGTCGTGTTCCTGACGAACACCTCGTGGCACTGCGAGAGCCGAACATGCGCAAGCTGGGCTGCGAGCGCCTGCTTGGTTGCGTGGACTTCGGCACGGTGATCGCTGTCAATTCGCCCGGGAAGACCCACTCCGCATCCGGTATAGACACATTTGTCCTTGAACCTGGTTTTCCAGACGAATTGAGGTGAGTTTAGTTCGAAGGGCGGAGCGTGGAGGGGATTGCTCTTGATCATGCAGTGGCGATGACTCTGGGCTGATCGCTTCCTGCGAGTTGCGCAAGAAGAGTCCGATGCCGTTCTTGACCGCTCAGCATTGAGCGGCGTCGGCGAGAATAGTTGCGCGAGCGTGAAGGTCCCGCGACTGAGTGACCTCTCGCTTTCGCCTTTGCTTCCTGCACACCCAGAGCACAAAGCGCGGCGTAGGCTGACGCCTTAACTCGAGGTTGTTAGGCATGCTCAATTGCTCGGTTGTCTTTGTAAGCTCAGCAGTAGAGGAGCTGACTGAAGTGCGGATTGCCGAGCTGATGGCAGCCGGCGCTGAGTTCAATGAGGCATGTGGTTCGCGCGCAGTTGTGTGCTTCGATGGAAGCCGCTTTTTCACCTACCTTGAGGGGACCGCCAGCGCGGTAGGTGCGACGATGGTCTATGTGGAGTCGCTGGACATCCACTCAGAGCTTGTGCAGCTCGCTAGAGGTGCTGTCCAAAAGCTTCGCTTCTCCGATCAGCCTCTGCTGTTCATGCGGGTGTCCACTCCCTGTTTGAAGACCTTGGTTCGAGCGGACTGGACCAACTTCTCACAGCGTTTGAAGGGCAGGTTTGAGCCCGTGACGGGCATGGAGCAGCTCGCCGAGCTCGTTGCCCGACACCGAGAGCCAGCCGAGGCCTAGTGCGCGCCGTGGGCACGTAGTAGGGCGCAACTGGGGTTCGTTTCAGGATGAGGGTTTGCTTTCAATGCGGGAGCGCTTGATGGCACCTGCGGCGAAGATCCCCGCGATAACGAGGGTGCGGTGCGGGATCTTGAGACGCGAGCAAGGACGACAACGCCGCGATTGGGCGCATAACAGGGGGCGGCTTGTCGAGCCGGGTGGCCCTAGAGCCGGTTGGTGCAGGTTATTCTGCACAACCCAGCTTCGAGCATAGAAATGCACGCCTTCCAGGATTGGACGTTCAGCGCCAATGGCAGAATCATAACCGCCAGAGTGGAGGTGGATGGAAACGGGGGTGGAACCATCACTCGGTTTGAGACTCGTCCTGGTCCCGCTCAAAGCGGCCTTTCGATCAAGGTCAGCTCTCAGCGGGAGGCGGCCACCAAGCTGGAGCAGATCCTTACTGATCTATTGGGCGCTGGCTGGTAGGGCCTGGGTCCATCAGGGATATCTGTTCGGTGAGCATCCGAAGAGACTGCTGAAAGGCAGCGGTGAAGATCGGGCCATCGAGGCCGGCATGAGTGTCCGCCGCTTCCACCAACATCAGGTCCCAGATCCGGCGCAATGATGGCGGATCACTGTGGGTGGCGATGGTCGCGCCGAGTGCGTACTCCATCGCTTTGAGGTATCCCCGATGCGCTTCTAAGTCGACCTCGCATGCGTGCAGGCGTTCAGCAAGTTGCTCCAGGGTGTATGTCATAGCGGACTCGACTTGAGGATGAATACGAGAGATAGTCCATCTAGGTCATTAGGCAGACACAATGAGCATTCTCAACGTCTTGCTGAGCCCTAGCCAGCTCCTCGTTGCTGTTGACACCCTGGCAGAGGATGCCCGGACCGGCGCCCACTCCTCGGGCGCCAAAATGCTCCTGATTCCGCAGCACAATCTCGTGATGGCCGCACGCGGGTCTACGCAGTTTTTTCTTCGTGTCTACGAGCTGGCGCTTCAGGCGAGCTTCCGCGCAGATTTCACGATGGAACAGCTTTCCGCGGAGCTGGGCTTGGTGCTGGACCAACTGTGGCCGAACTACGTAAGGGCAGCTGCCGAAGCGCGCCTACCGATTGACCATCTCGGGACTGAGCTGGTTCTTGGGGGCTGGTCGCCCAGGAATGGTCGGATGATGGCAACTGCGTACGCCAAGAACGACAGCACCAGACCTACCATTGTTCAGTGCCTTGATGGCGGCTTGGCCTCGCCGGGAGAACCCTTGGCCGGCAGGCCTGAGAGCTTTGCCCCAGCCGATGTCCTCGCAGCCGGCAAAATCCAGGCCACTTGGCTTAACGCGCGGGTAGGGCGGCAGGTGGCTGGTGGTCGGCTTCTGGCGACGTTGCTGCGCGATGGGCAGGCTGTGATGCAAGATCTAGGTGCGATCTAGATCTTCGGGCACCAGCCCCGCTAGCGCCAGGATCCTGTCCTTTCTCATCTGCTCTCCCCAGAGAACCCACGCTTGGTCTACGGTCAAAATCCCCGTCACCGCGCATGCGGGACAGGTGAGCTCCACCCCCCCCACAGCATCGGTAAGGCCTTGGCCACGCGACATACGCGATTCGTCCCCACACGAGCCACACTTGGCCTGTAGGGATTCCACTCGCTCGATCGTTCCATTCAGGCGCAGCAAAGGGCGAATCCGAAGGATCCGGAAAGCGGTCGAGGGTGTCATGTGTCATACCTGAGAGGGGCTAGACACAGGGGCGAAGGATTTCGCGCCAGAGAGGAGCCAGTTGGGTCAACCTTACACCATGAACCGTTAAGAGTTTCATTCCGGCCGAAGCTCTGCGCCCCAGAGGAAGGCTCTAGAGCCTGCTCACCGGATCGATACGCGCGGATGCCATGAGAGTGTGCCCCCCAAGCGAAGCGCTCCACCGTGTGCCTTTACGCCATGGCCTGGGTAATGCGCAATCCAATCCTGGTCTCGACCTCACGGGGTGTCAGGCAAGGCTCCCCGGGGAAGGGGGGGGCTTCACGAACGCTGGTGTGTGGTCAGCTTTTGGCATTAGGCGGAAGCCACGGCATGGTGCCGGCGTGCTGATTAGAGCCGCACCCCGAGTGCGTCGAGCGTCGGAGTTGTCATCGTTCCTGTCGCTCGAATGCCGTGGGCCAATTGGAACATGCGCAGCGCCGATTGGGTTTCAGGGGTAAGCGCCCCGTCGATGGCGCCCGGATCGTAGCCCTTGGAATAGAGCGCTGCTTGGACGCGCATGATGAGCAGCTTGAGCGCATCGGCGTCCCGTCCCTCCGTGACTGGCTTTTCGTAAGTGCCAGGTTCCAAGGTCAGGTTGTTCGTGGACCTCGAGTTTGCTCGGGTGGCCGGCTCCAAATTATGGGTCGGGTAGCTGTTCAAATGGCTGGCGCCACTCCCGGTGGTTCGGGGAGCTGCGGGCGCCGCCGGTGCCGCTGGCGCGGTGTAGCGGGTGGGCGGTGGGCTATAGGTCGCCGGTGGCGGGGTGTAGGAGCGATACGAGCTTCCCGACCCGGACGAATGGGAGCGATGGGAACTGTGTGATCGATGGGAGCTGTGGCTGCGGTGCCCTGCATACAGGTTGTGCCGGCCTGCATTCAACGAGGTGCTCAGGACAGTCGCGTATTTCCCGTCCATCTCGGAGAGCCTGGAAAGGTCGGACTGGCCCTTGGGCGGCTCCGTGCCCAGGGTTCCCAAGGTGGCGGCGCCGACGATCATCAGTGCGTTGGACATGATCAGGTTTCCAGGACAGGAGAGATGGACCGGCTGGTCCAAGCCGGTGTGACCCACGAGAAGAAGCCGCCGCACTGCTGGCGAACCAAGCAGCCATCACAGGCGGGCAGGTAGTCGTTCTTCCAAGGCGAAATGCTTTGCACGGCGTAGGGCCAAAGCGATCGGTCCAACGCGCACAAGGGCAGGTTGTAGAGCGAGACCGGGATTCCGCCCGCGGCCAGCAGCCCTACCGCTTCGGACAGGACGTCACCGTAGTCCGCTGGATCGGCCCAAAGCTCACGCTGATGGGCTTTGGCAAAGCCGATGGGCTCGATGCCCATCAGTGCAACGTGTTCGACGAAGGGCAGGTTTCGCCATATGTAGCGGGCCAGCTGTGCCAGCCGCTCGACCGTGGGCTTGACCAACACGACTCGGATCTCCACCCGCTGCTGGGCGGCCTCCAGTGCGTAAAGCCCACGAAGGGTCTGAGCGAACGCCCCCTCGCTTTGCACGACGTAGTCGTGCAAGGCATAGCGGTCTCCGTAGAGCGGAATGCCCCAGCTCAGGTTAGGATGGAGGCCCGCAAATTTCGCGTGCAGGCCGGGCTCACGCATTCGGCCGTTGGACAGGATGTGCAGGTGGGTGTTGGGCAGCACGTGCGCGCATTTGGCCACCACGTCGACCAACCCGTCACCTAGCAGGGTCGGTTCCCCGCCGCTGATCGCCAGCGAAGGTTCCTCCGGATCGATGAGGTCAATCAGGTCCAGGAGGTGCCTCACCCGCCAATCGTCTTGAACGTCTCGGGGCGGCTGAGAGCACATCAGGCAGTAACTGTTGCAGCGCTCGGTGGCGAACAGCACATTGCCGGTGTCTCCGCGCCGGTAGCGGATCGCCACTTTCTTCTGCAGGGGATTGAGCTCCAACACATCCCCTGGCTTGCAAACACCCGGCGGACCTTCCAAGTGAACGAGAGGAGCCTCACTGGGTGAGCGCAACCCGCTGGAGGGCAAGACTGCACCCCAAGGCAGGTTTAGCAGCTCATTGCTGGCGTGGTCCGCTGGGACGTCCCGCAGGTCCAGGGCCAAGCGCTCGAAGGGAAGTGCTGATTGGGCAAACTCTGCCAGCGACACGACCTTGAGCAGGCTGGCCTTCGCCGACGGCGCCAGCTCGGCTCTGGTTTCAAGCGGCAGCATGGACGGCGTCCTCCACCGATGGCTTCGGATTGGCCCAGGAGCGCATCAATCCTTGGATGTTCCGGTCAGCCTTCTCGTAGCGCTCCAGCAGGAAATCAAAGAGCCCCATGTTCCGCCGGCAGAAGTCGCTGCTGGGCCGATGGCCGATGGGATCCCCCTGGCGGGCGTAGTGCTCGATCGGATCAGCGCCGCACATAGGCACAAACGCGCAATCGGAGCACGTGGGTAGGGCCTCGGCGACGCCGGCGTCCAGCAAGCGGCCCATGGCGGGCGAGGACAGCCATTGGCCGACCGGTTGGCTGACGTGGCCCAAGGCAAAGGCATCGTCCCCCATGGCGGCCAGCATGCGTGCCTCATCCGACGGATAGACCCGCCCATCATGGTCATAAATGACGGCGCCCAACCCGGCTCCGGAGGGTGATCGGAGATCGACGTAACCGTGCCCGAACGAAGTGAAGAGCTGGGAGAGAAGGAGAGACGCGTAGGACTCTTCCATGGCGTAGCCGGCCAGGTTCACCGACAGCAAGTGGTCGAATGCGCGTCGGTAGAAGGCCAGGAAGTCTTCCGTGGGGTAGCCGGTGCGGCGGGCCGTCTTGGTGGCGAATCCGTAGGGGCTCAGGGGACGCAGGGAGATGCTGTGGAATCCCAGCGTCCGGTATTCGTCGATGATGGCCTCAGGGACCTCGAGGCTCTGGCGGGTCAGGGTCGTCAGCGCCGAGACGGCATCGTCTCCCAGCCAACGGCGTCCGCGTTCAATCCCCTCAACAGTCCGCCGGTAGCTGTCGCGACCGGGTCTGGGGCGATTGGCGTTGTGAAGCCATTCGGGACCGTCCAGTGACGTAGAGAGCTTGAAGCGATGTTCGGTCAGAAACGCCAGCTGGTCGTCGGTGAGGTCATGCAGGGTGGATGCCAGCACGAACCGCAGCGAGCGTCGGGCGGTCCGATTGCGCTCGACGATCTGCCGGGTGATGGCCTTCACTTGCTCAAAATTGAGCAGGGGTTCACCCCCTTGGAATTCGATCGTCAGTTCTTGGCTCGGCCATTCGAACAACCGTTCCACCGCCTGTCCGGCGTGCGCGCTTTCCATGTCGAACGCAGTGGCGCTCGTTTCCTGCCGCGACACTTGGCAATAGTTGCAGGTGTGGTGGCAACGCAGGGAAACCACGAAGATGTGGAGAGCAGGTCCACCCATCAGGTAGGACTTTCGGCTGCGGATTTGACTAAGCAGAGGCGCCAAGCTGCTTCGGTAGGTGCCGGCAACGGCCAGGTGCCGGGCTTCCAAATCCGCAAAGAGGGCGGACTCGGTCGGCAACTGGTGGGTCACCAGACGCTGAACGTCCTCCATCTTCATCAGGAGCCAGTCGCCTGCCATCGACGAGACGAAGGCCCGATCGTGATCCCACGGCAGACGCCGGAACCGTAGAGGCAACAGTTGGTAGTCCGATGGCGCGGCGAAAGCCTCAGCGAGCCTAAACCTCGACATGGGGCACCGCCGGCTGTGCCTGGTTCAGTGCTGCACGAAGCAGCTCCTGCTGAAGTCCGCTCGTCTCCGCTCGCACGGCCGCTCGCAGGCGTTCGTCAAGCAAATCTCGAGAAAACCGGGCCCAGATGTCCTCTGGCACCGTACAGCCGTCCGGAGACCAAATGCCAACGATGAGGTTGGCGCCTTGGCAGCGCACCTCTATACCAAGCTGGCCGGTATAGCGATGCGCGGCCCGAGCCGCCACGTCGTCTGAATACAGTGCGCGATCAATAATGAATTGCGAGCGTTCCATTGCCCATCCCCCTTTGATGCACGAACTGTGCTCCTGACCGGGCGCTGTTGCAAGTTCGGCAGTCGGAAGTCCCACTTGCTGCAGATTCCCTGTCTCCACAAAGAGCAGCGGTAGCTTGGGGCCTTCTTTCAAGCGCTGGACGCCCGCAGCCTATGCTCCGGAATGAAGCCAAACAAGCTTCTTTGCAGAGGATGGGCGGCCATGAGAGACATTGTCTTTCGGTCTTAATGGCGCCGATCGTGGAAGCGCGATATGCGGGCTTGACCGAGCCGATAGTGCTTACTCGCAACTACTTGGGGCAGCGACCTGCTCCTTGATGCGCAGGCAGTGATCTTTCAACGTTGGATTGAGCGCAAGTGCCGGCATTGCCGCCGCATCAGCGTGGAGTGCGAGCAGCTGGCTTTATCGGGCGAATCTGACACCCAAGTGCGGAGCCTGGTCGATATTAATCAACAATCTCCATGCCAGCCCAGCTGAGCGAATAGCCCGGGGCAGGAATGCCGCAGCGGCACAAAAGAAGGCGCCGCGCTCGTGACAGATAATCAAGAGCTCTCCAGCAATCGTGCTGAAGCGATAACTGAGCTTAGTTAGGTCGTTCTGTTCAGGCCTCGTCGCGTGGCAGCTTTCTATCGAACCTTTCTCGTGCGGATCGAAAGCTGCTGACGTTCTCTACAATCCAAGTCCAAAGAGGGACCATTCGAACCAGGAGCTCATATCCAGAGTCGGAGAGTGCATATTCGACATGGGGCACCACTTCATCGAACTCGCGACGCACTACCAGCCCATCGCGCTCCAAATGGCGAAGCGTACGGGTCAGCATGCGTTGCGTGATTCCGTGCATCCGACGGCCGATCTCTGCATGTCGAAGCTGACCATAAACGCCTAGTGTATGAATGACACCTAGCGACCAACGGCTGCCTGCATGGGCAAGGACCTCTCGACGAAGCCCATCGTCATCATCTCGAAGTCCATCGCAGACCGTCTGGGAGTACTGAAGGATGTCTTCTCTACGGAGATTGTCTGACGGCAGTATCACGCGTGTGCCCATCTTTCGCGCCAGTTCACGGGCTGGCAGTATACCGGAAAGACAAGCTGAAGTGAGTGCAGTGATGAATAATGTGAATTATGACGTTAAGTCGAGAAATATTCTTGTATTGGGAGCGGGTGAGCTCGGTATGCCGGTGCTGCGCAGTCTGGCGCGTCGTGCGAAGGAAGTTGATGGAGCAAAAATAAGTGTCCTGCTTCGCGAAAGTGCCGTCAAATCGGGCAATCCGTCCAAGCAGAAGGATATTTCAGATATTCGTAATGCGGGTATCGAAATTGTGCTGGGGGATTTGGTGGATGACTCGATCGATGAGTTGGCTTCTCTCTTCTCCCGCTACGATACTGTGATCGGCTGTGCTGGCTACGCTGCGGGCATCAACACGCCTATGAAGCTTGCCAAGGCCGCGCTCCAGTCTGGCATTCCGCGCTACTTCCCATGGCAGTTCGGGGTGGACTTCGAGGCGATCGGTCGTGGTGGTCCGCAGGATATCTTCGATGCGCAGCTGGACGTTCGCGAGTTGCTGCGGTCGCAAGACAGGACCGATTGGGTCATCATCTCGACAGGTATGTTCATGAGCTACTTGTTTGAGCCCGAGTTTGGCGTGGTTGATCTCGAGAACAGTGAGGTCCACGCGCTGGGTAGTCTTGATAATGCTGTTACGCTAACAACACCCGATGATATTGGCCGCCTAACTGCGGAGATCGTGTTCTTTGATCCAACGATTCGTAATGAGATTGTCTTCTTGGCTGGCGACACCGTCACCTATGGTGAAGTTGCGGATAAATTGGAGGCTGGTCTTGGTCGATCCTTCAAGCGTTCCGTCTGGACGGTGCCTTTCCTCTTGGAAGAGCTGAAGAACGATCCCAAGAACATGATGCGCAAATACCGGGCTGCATTCGCCATCGGCCGCGGCATGTCTTGGTCGAAGGCCGGGACATTTAATGAGCGCGAAGGCATTCCGGTCACGGACGTGTCAGCGCTGATCGCCGCTGAGCTGGGAGGTGTTAAATAGCTTGCCTGGGCTAGTCGTCGTCCTCGCTGGGCAACTGGCGGTAGAGAGGTAGTCCTTGCTAGATCTGCGGCGAGTTACTTGAGGTGCTGATCGCAGCGTCTGTTTAGTAATGCCAAGTGGTTCCACAGATTAGGTGGGAGTCATGTGTGTCCCTGAGGTCCGCTACTTGCGCTGATTCAGGAGCCGCTCAGCGCCGGATAGCCCACCTGCGATGAGCGAGCGATGCCGCTTGGCGGTTGATTTTGATAGGCGGTCGGCCTGAAGTTCACTTCATGTTGCCTCCAACACCGAGGTATCACGCCAACGCGGCCGCCCTCCGGGGCGGACCGCGGCTTTGATGACACCAGGAGAGAGCTTGTGCGTACCGAGCTCCAGTTGTAGACGGAGCTAGATTCTCCGCCACGGGCATCGAGGAGGCCGTCAAGTAGCTGGGAGTGCCGAAGGGCTCGTTCTGCTACTACTTCGACAGCAAGGAAGCCTACGACCTTGTCCATCTGAGCGATCAGCCCAAGGGGGCTAGACTGCCCCAGCGGCACTCAAAGGCGCTCTGGTCGAGCCAGGCATCCATGAACTCTCCAGCAAGCACGCTCAGTCAATAGTTGAGCCCAGAGAGATCGCTCTGTTCAAACCTCTTCGCGTGACAGCTTGCTGGCGAACGGCTCTCGTACGAATCGAAGGCTGTTGAGGATTCTCTCCAATCCAAGTCCAAAGAGGAAATAATTGAGCCAAGATTTCGTCTCTCGGGTCAGCAAGTGCATATTCGACTCGGGGTGCCAGCTCATCTAAGTAGTGACGCACTTACCAGCCCATCGCGCTCCAAATGGCGAAACCTACGGGTCAGCATGCGTTGTGTAATCCCGTGCATCCGACGTCCGATCTCTGCAGGACGAAGCCAACCATTGAAGCCGAGTTGGTTATGCGTGTGTATCCCTGCCTCCGTCCGGGAATATCCATTCAATGGGAGATAGTCAGGGGCAATGTGGACCTCTCCCCTGACAGGAGGCGCCGCCTGCCTCGAGGGGGGCATGTCCTTGCCTTCGCTGGCAACTATGGACAAGTCATGGACAAACGAAAGATACATGTTCCTGCTGATTTCGATGGCGCGCAGCTGTAAACGGGCAGGACCGACTCTTTGGATACGCAGCGCCTGTCAAGAAAGGTGGTGAACGTCGCGCAATGTCGCTTATATGGTGGTCATTGCGAAAAGTCCAGGTGGGGTGCTACTCCGCTGTGGGAGGGCTAAGGTTGTGCCGGATGGGGCCGATCACTGGCCCGCTGACGTTGTCGGCCAGGAGCCAACTCCTCCCCCATGAAAGGTGTGAATGTGAAGAATTTCTTGATGCGGTTCAGGGTCGGTACCCGCTTGAGTGCCGCCTTCGCTATCTTGATCGCGGTTGCGATGTCCATCGTTGCGTCCGGTCTTTGGACGCTGTCCCGTGCTGAGCGAAGCATGGACTCGATAGTCAAAGAGAGCATGGAGCGCATTCGACTCTCCAAATCCATGGCAAGCGCGAACATGCAGATCAGTATCTCGTTGCGTGAACTGATCATGCTGCAGGACAAGGATGTCCAGGCATCCTTGATGCGAAAGATCGCCGAGCAGCGGAAGGTGTACGACGAGGCTCGTGATGCCCTCTACGCAACCCCTGCCGACGAGGAAGGGAAGAGGATTCGTGCCGTCATCACCGAAAAGCGACTCGCAGCGCGTCGGGTCAATGACTCAGTTGTCGAGGCGGCCTCGCAGGGTGACGTAGTTCAGGCTACCAAGCTTCTCGCAGAAGGAGATGTGCTCCTCAATGAGTGGCAAGCTGCCATCTTTGCCAACGCGGAGCTTCAGGAGCGCTTGGCGGACGCAAGCTATCGTGAGGCACAAGCCGCGAGCGCCAGCGGTCGCACGATGCTTATCACAGCCGGGCTTCTCGCGATCGTGCTCAGCATCGCGTTGGCAATTGCGATCACGCGCAGTTTGACCGTTCCTTTGGAGCAAGCCACAAGAACTGCCAATGCCATTGCATTGGGTGGCATCGAGAACTTGATCAAGGTGGAGGGACGAGACGAGACAGCAGCACTGTTGAGAAGCATGAGCGCGATGCAGGATCGCATCAAGGCTCTCATCGCTGATCAGGAGGAAATGGCCTCTGCTCAGGCCGAAGGGCGGACGTCCCATCGTATTGATAGCTCCCGTCATCCGGGTGCCTTTGGCCAGCTCGCAATTGACACCAACGCCATGGTTGAGCGCTCCAACATGCTGATCGAACAGATCGTCGACATCGCTCAGCATTACGCGATAGGGGACATGAGCGTACGGATGGAGGCTCTGCCCGGAGATCAGACCGCTATCACAGAAGCTATGGAGACCACACGAAGCAATTTGTTGGCGATCAACGAGGAGATTCGTCGTCTTGTTCAAGCCGCGGCATTGGGGGACTTTTCACAACGCGGAACTTCAGATGGCTTTAGTCACAGCTTCCGAGAGATGATCGATAACCTTAACCAGATGTTCGACGTCAGCGACCGAAGCCTTTCGAGTATCGCGAGTCTGCTGGGGGCGGTGGCTCAAGGCGATCTGACCTACCGTGTAGCCGGCCAGTTCAGTGGCGTTTTCGCCAAAATGCGTGATGCCGCGAACTCCTCCTCGGAGCAGCTTGGCAGCATCGTACGAGGCATCCAGGACGGAGCCGGAGTCATTCGGGTGTCCGCCGCGGAAGTGAGCAAGGGAAGCTCGGACCTGTCACGTCGCACGGAGCAGCAGGCGGCGAACCTGGAGGAGACGGCTGCGTCGATGGAGGAGTTGACTTCCACGGTGCGCCAGAACGCGGATCATGCCTTGCAGGCTAGCAAACTCGCTTCGGACGCTGGTGAACTTGCCCTTCAGGGGGGCCGCGCCGTTGATCGGGCAATGGAAAGGATGGAAAAGGTTGAGGGGTCGTCTCAGCGCATCGCAGACATCACCACGGTGATCGATGGGATTGCCTTCCAAACCAACATACTAGCGCTGAACGCGGCCGTGGAGGCTGCTAGGGCAGGGGACCAAGGTCGGGGGTTTGCAGTGGTTGCAAGCGAGGTCCGGACGCTGGCCCAGCGCAGCGCTGAGGCAGCGAAGGAGATCAAGCAACTCATTGATCGCTCGGTCCAGGATGTGGTCGACAGCTCGAACGAGGTCCGGCAGACGGGGGCCACCATCCATCAGGTCGTTGAGAGCGTCCAGCGCGTACGCGACATGATCACGGAGATATCCGCAGCCTCCCAAGAACAGACTGCGGGCATTGAACAGGTTAACCAGGCGGTGATGCAGATGGACGAGGTGACACAGCAGAATGCTGCATTGGTGGAAGAGGCCTCAGCAGCAGCCGGTGCCGTCGAAGACCAGGCCGATGGGCTTGCTCAGGCAGTCGCATTCTTTAAGGTAAATACTGAGTTCCGCCCCCGTTTGGTTCACGCCAGTTGAGTCCGATCCCGCCGGATAGCAATCTGTCCGGCGGGTCCTAACCCCGGAGTCAGGAATGCGCAAGTCATCCGCTAAGCGGCGATCTTTGCGATGGGCACTTCTCCGTTCAGCGCCTTTTCTTCTGGGGATAGCCGTGGTCGCGAGCACTCTGGCGGCGGCCCAGTTGGCAGTCACGCAGCGGGCTAAAGTTGAACTTGCCGACTATACGGTCGTTCTCTTGGAACACGCTCAAGATGTTGCCCGTGCCGGCGTTGATGGGTTGAACAAGGCGCTGTTGATAGATGCCGCGCCCTGTGGAGATGAGGACTTAGCCGAGCTGCGTCTCATAGCGTTTCACTCCCGCTACATTAAGGATGTTGGGAGATTGAGCAACGGGCGATTGATATGTACAGCAATATGGGGGCGCCTTCCTACGCCTGTAAAGCTTGTCGCTCCGAATCGCCTCGTTCGAGGCTATTCGCTCTGGCGGAGCGTGGCCGCCCCTGGCGATGGGCGCATCAAAGTGGACCTCGCGTCGTACGGAAACGCCATTGTGACCACGGCTCCAACGGCGTTTGAGCGAGTGGCAGTGCCCATGGAGGGGGGCGGAGCGTTGGTGGTCACGCGAGACGGCAGACACCGGTTTCAATCCTTTGGCGCAGTGCAGGAAATGTCGCTGGGCACGAACGGGGCGTTGACTCCATCTGCCGGGCACGTCGCCACACGCGCCTGCAGCAGTGAGTTCGATATCTGCGTCGTTGCCCAAGCCGCATCCGGCAGCCTATGGAACGAACCTTCTTGGACAGTTACGTCCATCCTTGCGCTGGCTCTGGCTGGAGGAGCAGGGTCAGGGGCTCTACTGAAGGTCTTCCAAGGGCGGCGGGAAGCTCTGGACCTAATGCTGACTCGCGCAATCAGGCACGGAGACATCGACTTGGTCTACCAACCACTGCGACGCTTGTCTGACCGTCAGATGATCGGTGTCGAGGTCTTGGCTCGTTGGCGGACACTGACTGGATCCGATGTTTCGCCCGACACCTTCGTACCCATGGCGGAACACCTGAAACTCGGCACTGAGCTGGCGAAGGTGGTGGTCGCGAAAAGCCTAGATGAGATTGGATGGCGCCTACGATGTGGGGACGGCTTCTACGCAAGCATCAACCTGTCTGCCCAGGACATTCTGAGCATCGGACTAAGACAGTTTCTGCTTGCGCAGACAAAGATTTATGGAGTTTCGGCATCCGCCATAGTCCTAGAGCTGACAGAGCGATCCACTGCCTCTCAGCAGCTGCTGATAGAGGCGCTGCGCGAGCTGGAGCAGGCGGGCTTCAGGGTGTACCTGGACGATTTTGGAACTGGCTACTCGAACTTCGCCTATCTGGCTGACCTTCCTCTCGCAGGGCTGAAGATGGACCGCCGGCTCACCAGAGCTGCAGGCACTCATTCTCCGGCGAGCCATGCCGTTGAAGCCATCTGCGCAATGGCTAAGGCGCTGAAGCTGCCGCTTGTAGCCGAAGGCGTTGAAACCGAGCAGCAGGCGATTGCAATGTGCCGGCTCGTTCCCGACGCCGTTGGTCAAGGCTGGCTCTTAGGAAAGCCATGCAAGGCCGGCGCATTGCCCGCAGGTGAGAAGTTTGAAGGGCGACATCTGTGAAAGTTGGGCCCAGGACAACACAGAGCGGCGCTCCTCAGAAGGCCAGCGCGCAATGGAAAGGAAAGAGTAACGAAGTGACAATGTCCGATCGACGCCAGCCCTACAAAGGCCAACCGAAGCCTCTCTATCATGCGCTCGCGCAGTCAATCACCATTGACATTGAGCGCGGGGCTCATCCAGTGGGGAGTACTTTGCCGTCCGAGAAGAATCTCATGTCAGTTCACGGCGTGAGCCGCCAAACCGTGCGCCGGGCGTTGGCATTGCTCAGGTTCCAAGGCTTGATCGCGTCTCGCCCAGGGGTTGGCTCGATGGTGCTTCCGGCGCCACAGGAGGTGGAGGCATTTCCCCCGATCATTTCTGTAGATGGCCTTCGCGAGCTTCTCCGAAGGACAGAGCTTCACCACGTATCTTTGGGCTTGATCACCGTCAATGAGCGCCTCTCGGACGTTCTGGAGTGCCGGCGTGGTATCCAGTTGTCTGAGGCTTGTTTTCTAAGAAGGCGGTCAGCTGCTTCACTGCCGGCGGGCGTTGTGCGAGTTTACCTCCATCCGGAGTATGCGGCGGCCCAGATCACCTCGCGGATAGCACGTGGGCCGATCTATCAGAATCTGGAGCGGATGTACGGCATAGCCGTGACGGAAGTTCGGCAGGACATGACGGCTACGGTTCTCGACAAGGAGACCGCCGATCTGCTTCAAGTGGCGCCAGGTGATCCCGCACTTCAAGTTGTTCGCTTCTACTACTCCACAGCCGGCAACCCTGTCGAAGTGGCTGTCAGTCACTACCCAAGCTCACGCTTTCGACAGAGTATTAGGTATCCGCTGCCCCCGGCAAGTTGGCAGGCAGGGTGAATCAAGTGTGGCGTTACGCTGCGGCCGCGGGGCGCGAGAGCGGCTCGGCCTGGAGGTCCATCCTAAGCCGCTGTCGCGATCCATGACTACTTCGTCTGATGTCGATGAGCCGGCTCAAATCCTTCTCTCGCTGGCATCTGTCCGCGGATCCTCACGAGGGCGCGGTGGTGCCTGCAAGTACTGCTCTTTTCGGTCTGACGGCAGGGCAATTTGCGGCTTCATCCATAAGTGGATGGCGCTGCTTCGAGCAACCCGCAAAGGTGGGGGAAAATTCTCCATGCGACGTCTGGAGCACTCCCTGCATGTGCGGACATGCGGCGCAGGCTGACCGTCTTCATCGGCCAGTTGGCGACGCCCCGGCGTGGTGATAAGAAGGGCTCGCCGCCTCGACGGCTCCTGGACAAACATCAATAGTTGATCAATGACTCTTTCGAACTCTGTGTACTCGGTGTCGTCTCCTTACAGCGTGAGAAGAGTGCTGCTGGTTGAGGGTGACATTGAAAGCGCCGGCATACTTGAGGCTCAACTTCGAAAGGAGGGGTTCCTCGTAGCGGTTGCTGATGACGGAGAGCATGCCTTGGAGTTGTTCGCCCATTGGCACCCTCACATAGTGCTTCTAGAGACGATGTCTTCCAGGATGGCTGGTACCGATGTGCTCGCTATGATCCGCGGAAGGGCGAGCACACCTGTGATCATGATTTCTGCGATCGACGATGAGCGGGATAGGCTCGGTGCGCTGCATTGCGGCGCAGATGATTACATCGTCAAGCCATACAGTCCGCGGGAACTCGTCGCTCGTGTTCATGTGGTGTTGCGTCGCGTTTCGCTTGGATGGGGAATGGATAGCATCCTCCGGCAGGGAAGGCTGATTGCAGATGGAGTGGCGATGAGGGCACTGGTTGAATCAGAGGCGTCTGGACCGCCGGCTGTCGTCGACTTGACCCTGACCGAGTTCAACATCGTTTATGCGCTACTGCGGTCCCCTTCCAGAGCATTCACGCGTGGAGAGCTGCTCCAAGGCGTCGCTGCCGATGATTCGTCCAGTCGGGTTGTCGACACGCATGTCCACAATATCAGGAGGAAGCTCAAGCATCATGGCATCACCGGAGTGCTGGTGACGGTTAGAGGTGTGGGATACCGCTTCAAATGACGGCCGAACAGTCGCATGGCTAGTAGAGACTCTTATAGATATGAGTTCGCCTCTGACCGAGTGGGCCGGTCGTTGGCCTAAGCAATGCATGATGCTCAGCATGTTGCGCCAATGCCTCTTGGCCAGGCGGTCGGTTAGCCTGAGTGAAGAAGGTCCAGCGAAGACTTTGGAGCTGCTGTGCTAGAGGTGGATTCGCAATGACGCGAATCCACGGAATTTCGATTTCTGGCGAGGGCCACAAGATGGTGGTTGGTAAGCGTTACAGCGTGAAGTCACGTGGAATCATGACGTGCGGACTCATTTGATCAAGAAGTCGCTCGGCGACTTCCCGTTCTGAACCAAAGCAGCGAGCCACTTCGGTTGGCGCCCACGGCCGGACCAAGTCTCACCAGGGTTGGCCGGATTGCGGTACTTAGGGGCGACCTTGCTGCCGGCCGTCTTCTTCGGATTCCGGACTACTCGCTTGCCGGCCTTTTCCGTGGATGGACTTGAAAGCGCCCCATAGAGCTCCTCAATCGTGTAACCGTGGTCTTTAACATACTTGTTGATCTTGGCTCGCATGGCGGCAGCCTTGGGGCGAGTCAGTACTCTGGTTTGCTGTTTCTCTGCTTGAGCGATCAGCGTCTTGAGTTCTTTTGCCGAGAGGTGGCTGACATCGATTGTCATCTGTTCTATCCGAGGTGCAGAAGGGATAGCGTAGTTCGAAATCCGCCTCGATGCGAATGACGAAAGCCTATGGCAACGGCACCGCGTCATTCCGCAGCGGCTTGGCCATTGGCAATAGCTTACGGGTAGAACTTTCCCGGGTCGCTCAGCTGTTTCGCGAACTGCCCCCTCTGGTAGGGCGGCAGCTCCACCGGCGGCGCGTAGCGGCTCAGAAGGTCGATTTGCTTCCTTCGGGCGAGTTCCGGCTTCTTATGGAAGTAGGCCTCATGCAGCACCGGCACTCTCTTGCTGATGCTGTGGCCCGTCAGCAAGGCAATGTCCTCGTCGGGAATTCCCTTGTGATGGAGCTCCGTGGCGATGGTGTGCCGAAAGGCGTGCAGCCCAATCCCCTTCCCGAAACCCAAGCTCTTCAGGTAGGTGCTGAACTGGTTGAGCGCCGCTTGGCTGTAGCGCTGGTTCGACTCACCCGTTTTGCGGTTCACGCCGGCGGTCAGGTGGGGGAACAATCGAGGATGGCCACACGCGCGGATATCCTCCACGAAGTCCAGAAAGCCCGCATCAAGCACTTGGGGAGGGATGGGGAGGGTTCGAATGGCAGACTTTCCTTTCAGGCGCTGACGGCTTCGGTTGCGGGTCTTGTGCGCCAAGTCGGGATCGACGGTCTTCTGGATCCGTATGCACCAGACGCCAGCCTCTTGCACTACGTCCGCTAGTTTCAGCTGAGCGATTTCGTTGATGCGCGCCCCTGTGCACAGGCCAAGGATTGGAAGCCACCAGCGGTGGGGGTACTTGCTAGCCCATGGGACATATGTCTCCAGGTCGAAGATGCGCTTGAGTTCTGCATCGTCAAAAAGGCGCTCGGGCTTGTTCGGATCCACGACCAAGTCTTTCTTGATTTCGTCGAAGGCGACCATCGGCGAGGCACCAATGGCCTTGGATTTCTCTAGCTTTTTGAAGAAGGTCGATAGGAAGCGCCGGTGTTTCTCGAGCGTGGCGGGGGCGGGCGGAGCAACGTTGAGTTGCTTTCCACGCGCGACCGCCTGGTCGTAGGTAAACCTTCGGTACTCGGGGTCGGACAGCAGACGGTCTGGGGCCCAGCGAATGAGGTCCCACAGCTTGTAGATGTGAGCGTGGTCGATGCGGGTGACTGGTATGTCCCCGCAGGTCATTAGAAGCAGCCGTAGGGTGCGAGAGGTCGCCTCGACGGTCTCTCTGGCCAGGCAGCTGTAGTCGCCGCGATTGCGGATGTAGTCGTCAATTTCTACGGAGAGCGAGCGCCCGGGTGTGCCCGCCGGCAGCGGCTCGGGATACCGGGTGCCGTTCTTCGTTGAGCGTGCGCGGCGGGTGCGCTCATAGGCGGCATTGAGAATCTCTTGGGCCTGGATCGCGGCCTCTCGGCTGGTGACGACCAGCTTTCCGATCCGAAACCTGCCGATGCGGATGTCGGACATCTCCAGCGAGCCGTTGGGGTCGTCCAGGTAGATTTGGAGGGGGCTTGGTGGGGGAGTCAACTGCATTGCGGGCTTCCATCGTTTCGATGGAGGTACAGATAAACCAGCTTCAGCAATCGTCAATGGAAATGGGTCGTTCGCGTACCGACCGTAGGCATCTATTGTGAGCGCCCATTACTGCTTCTTCAGGAAAAGAAAATTACGCAGGAACTGGATGAATTTAATGTATTAAAATCAAAGACTTGACTGGATAAAAATTATGTCGAATCGCAGTCATTACGGTACTGTTTAATTTCTACAAGCTAACAACTCCCTCTGGGATGCTAGTTTAGTTCTGTACGGCTGTTAAACGGCGCAGCCAGTTGATGGCTGAGAAGTCACTTGGGAGGTGGAGCTGTGGCGAAACGACTCGGTCCATTGTTAGGGATTGCGATCCTCTTCGCGCCGCTGGGAGCCAGCGGTGGGACGCCCACTGACCCAGAGCTGCGCGGTGAGCTCCTACGGATGAAGGATGTCGGTCAGGCGGCGCGGGACTTCCCACTGACCGCCGAGGGCGAGGAGAGGGTGCTCAGGGCCGTCGATGGGGCGCACACCGCTCGGCTGAAGTCCACCGTTGCGGCCCGTGGCTGGCCGGACCGTGGCGCAAGTGGGCCAGGACGGAGCGGACGCGGCTTGGCTGCTGGCCAAGCATGCCGACAAGGATCCGGCGTTCCAGCGCTCAGTTGCGGAAGCCATGGAGCCCTTGGTAGCCACTGGGCAGATCATGGCGTCCAATTACGCCTACCTTTGGGACCGCACCCACGACCCCCAGCGCTATGGAACACAGGGGCGTTGTGCGGATAATGGGCGTTGGGTGCGCCACCTCATCTCACTTGCGAAACAGAACTGAGACTGTCGGGGCCGCCCTGGACAGAATGGGGGAGGGCGGGCAATGGCAATAACGAATGAATCAGTTTATCTCGTTAGGGTATATTGACAGTTGTGATGCGATGTTGCAGCTTTGTGTAGCTGTTCCCTCTCAATGAAGGAGTAAAGTTATGTCGATTAAGCCTGGACCGAAGCCGATAGCTCCCTCGACCGGGCAGCCGGACAAGCGTCGACGGGACAACAAGGACACCCCCGGGAATACGCCGGACTTGAAGCCTCACAAGCATAAGCCTGGCAAGTAAACCAAAGCGAAGTAGGTCCTGTGGTGCCAAGGCAAAGACGCAGAAGGTTGGCAATCGGCCGACGCTACAACGGCGTCGGCCTTTGCCGCTGCTTGGTTCATCGTATTGGGTAGCCAGGCTAATGTGCGAGTGCCTTATTCGAAATGGCATGCCCTGGAGCGGGCGGGGCGCACTCGTGGGCAATATCAAGTAGATGCAGAAAGTACTAAGTTGCTCTCCGTCTGCCAAGCAGACTATTCAGTGTGCATGATGTCTAGATTTGCTGTCCAGTAAATCTGTGAGTGCCTAATCAGAGCGGCGAAGTGGGCATCGAGACCGGGTTGTTGTGGCCAGGGGCAATTTTACTTCGATCAACTAGGGGACAAGCCGAACAGTGATGGTTCGGGTCGTCAGCAAGTCCCGTGGAATAATGCTTGCTGCTCATCAGGGGCAGCCATTCGAACAGGGTTCCGTCGTGACCCTTCACCTGCGCACCCTTCGTGATGAAGAGGGGGAGCATTGCCGAGGGCAGGCTATGAGAGAAAGCTATGCAAGAGGCCAGTGCGTTGGTTCCAAGTGGCTTTTTGGGATTTAGCTGTAGGCCAATTTTCTTGCAGAGCTTTGCCAGGCTGGTCCTATCGCTGCTTACGTAGTCCAACAGGTCTGTGTCATGGAAGGCAAGGCCAACTTGCCCAGACTTGTTGCCGCGGACTTGTAGGCTATTCTCCGGTGCTGATTGGATCTGGATCGAGCCGATGTTCGCCAACTTTTCTTGCACTAGCTTGGATATTTCTTTGTCGATAGCTTTCAGAGCTGTGTTAGTAAGAACTCCGATGCGTACGTCGAGGTGATGCGTGGGGGAAAGATGAGCCTGCTTACTGGTGCATGGCGTGAACAAGCAGCGTATTCTCCGCTTGGTTTCGCCGCCGCTCCAGGCGCCGTCGCAGAATAGTCGCAGTTTTCCCGATGCAGGAATTTTTGGCAAAGTCCTGCTATCGGTTAACTTGGCGTTGTCAATGATCGCTGACAAAATATTGATTAGTGCATGGTCCCCGCTGTGTGGATCAGCGCCCAAAAAAAAGCAACTGGCATGCACGTCCTCAGGTAGCTCTCTGAAGAATTCGCTAAAATCTCGAGCGTCGAATACCCTAAGCTGTGCCAGCAGTGCGGCGCCAGCCTGTCGACCTATGTTCGGGTCCACTTTGCTGAACTGTTCCAGCCATAACTGTGGGGAGATGCAGTAGAACGGAGTCTTTCTGCATTGTCTCTTGGCGTGTTCTAAATACGCCAGATTCTGCGCATCCAGCCAACGCACAACCTGATCCACCATCTGATACTTCTTAACTCGGCTAACGTTGCTGTAGAACTTGGCCAGATGTGCAGATGTGAGGTGCCCCATCGCGAAAATAGTCGCGTTAGCTGTGGTCGCATTATTGGCGATCTTGGTATCGTTTTCTTCCTTGTTCGTCGTAAGATCAATGACGGTAATGTGCTTTCGCCAGCGACCTGCGGAAACCTCATCCCAGATCTTGAAGGCACTTGCCGAATCCTTCGGCGCGATTGCGATGATGAGGCTGCTCATAGGCGCAGTAGATCAGGTCTTATTCCGATTCAACAGTGCGACAACTACATCCATCGGGATCATGATTTTTGCGATCATGTTGGCGTCAAGCTCACTTATCGCTCGGCTCAAAAGGGCGCGCGTTTGCTGCTCCGGTAGTTGGCTGGATGATAGTGAAGGGGCGGGCGGTAGTCGTTTTGAGGGGGCGGCGGCGGCACTTTGGCGCCCCGCAGTATAATCAGCATCAAGAAGATCAACTAAGCGCTTTCTGGTATCGGCGTCAGGTGTTAAATTTTCCAGGCGACCAGAAAACAGTGCTCTCAATTCTGCGCCACGAAAGACTCCCCATTTCTTATACAGGCCGGGCTCACTCTTAAGAGTCGCAACCCAGCTGGAATAGATGCCAGGATGGAACGCGGCGGCACTGGCTGCAAGTATGGATGCTGCGTGCCCTTCTTTTTCAAGTGTGGCGACAAAGTCGAGGCAGATCTGCTTGTGCTCTTCCGCGCTAACTTGTGGGATTACAGTATCCTGGCCTCCCTTTTCGCTATCCGTTTGGTCTCTCTCGATATCGACCAAATGAATAGAGCCGGAATTAGTATCAAATATAATGCGCTGTGCGGGCTTAATGGCGCAAAACGCCCGCCAAAGGGCGCCGTCAAATGAAGCTGGCGTCGCCGTTAAATGTCCATCAATTGTAAAAAGATAGTCTAGGCCGCGGCGTCGATTTGTCGGAGTGACCAGTCCGCACAAAAACTTTTCGGTAAAAGCGCGGAGGTTCTGAGAGCCTTCGGGCATCCAAGATTTGTAGCTGCCCTCAATCACTGCGTTGACTTGAGTGCCCAGCTGCGCGCCTAGAATTTCGGTCTCTGAGTGCTCCTCTAAACGAACGAGAAGGGCCGCGCGCATAGCGTCTACTGACGCGGAGGAAGGAATGGGAACAGCGGCTGCCATATTGCCTCCAGATAAATCAAAGCCCACATACGTGGGCTTGTTTGCTTGAAATCTTAAGTGGCTGCGCTCAGCTAACGCGCTCACTAGGGCAATTTGCGCGTGGGCCCCTGGGATGTCGAAAGATTGCGCACATGCTCAATGCCATGTATCCATTTGGTACCGGCACCTGAGGTCATGCATCCGTGCGGCCATCTTAGCATCCTCTACGGCTTCCGCAAGTCCCGTCATTGGCTGGGGGGAGTTCGGATGGTAGTGTGAAATCCATGGCCACTGCGCTCAAAGCAATCGCCTTCAGTTTTTTGCGTGGGGGGCTAGAGGCGCTTTCATCTAGAAGGTGCGGCAGAGCCAAGAGGCAGCCTCTTCTAAGGCCAGCTTTAGCGATGCATAGGAGCGTCTCAAAAGGCGTGGAGGAAGGAGACCGTCCCACTTCTGCGTGACCAAGTTGTTTGCAGAGTGAAGGAGCGTCTCTGGCGATGGTGAGGGCATCTTCGCTACCCGCCCGAGCACCTTGATCACATCATCGAGACTCCTGGCTCCCTTGGAGATTTCCACGCCCAGTCTGCCGGCCTGAGAAGTGAATCCCTGAGCGTTCAGGAGGCAGGCGATGGCTTCATTCGCAGAGTCTCCCAGCCACGTCAGCAGCAAGGCATCGCTGCCCTGGTCGAGGAGAACCTCCCCGTCCAGGCCCAATTGACGGTAGGCGCTCTGCGCCTCCTTCAGGAAGCGAGAGGCAGTGGGATCCAAGAAGTCTGGTTTGATCTCTTGCTGATACAGTCCACGCATTTTTTGACGGACCTGGGTGTGGACCTGCCCCCCCGTTCCATTGAATAGAGGCGGGGTGCCGCCTTTCGCTGCGGCCACGTAGATCGTCTTTTGGGCGTCGTCGATCTGCTCGACGAGCCAGGTGCGGCCGCCAAACAAGATTCTCTGGCCGACGGTCAGCAGTTGGGAAACGGGGAGCGTGCCTAGTGCCTTGCCGGCGGCCACGATCCGGAACTCTTCGTCGACGCTGAAAGCGGCGTAGAAGGTGTAGTGGTTGACCAACTTGTCGCCGACCGGGCCGTGGAGCAGCAAGCCGGAGCCGTCTTGAATCAGGACCTGTTCTTGGCCAAGGTGGCGAAGCAACTCTGCGAACGCGTCTTGGGACAGCCCGTGGAACGGTCCCTGATCTGCGCAGAGCAGCTGATAGGCTTGGGCTGCCTTGAGTCCGCCGTACTGGGCAATGGAGGAGAGCAACTGCTGAACCAGCGTCGATAGCTGTAGCCCGTTGACCGAAGGCGGTTCAAACCACCTCTCCAGCAGTAGCAGTACGCAAGCAGTGGACTGAACTGTGTCCAGTCGAAGCCTTGTTTTCAACGTCGACTCAGCATCGATTGCATCCTCGATAACGTAGCCTCGCAACACCGCTGGCTCTCCAGGGCGGCGTCCGGAGCGACCAAGGCGCTGGCGAAGGCTGGCCACGGAAGGTGGTGGGCCAATTTGCGCGATGCTTTTCACCGCTCCGATATCGATGCCTAGTTCCAGGGTGTTCGTGCAAATTGCGCTTGCTGGACGACCCCTTTGCTTCAGAGCCGCTTCCGTGTCCGTGCGTATCTCTTTGGACAGACTCCCATGGTGTGGCCAGAACTCTCTCGGCCGGCCGTCCCGTTCGCTCAGCAGGTTGAGGAGGTGGGTGTAGCGTTCAACCTCCCTTCGGCTATTGGGGAAGATCAGGTTGTTCGTCCCTGAAAGGACCCGGTAGAGGTGCTCGGCCAGTGCAGCGGGAGCCGCCGGATTCTCGTCGGACCCGGCGTCAGGTGCGGGTTGTTCGTAGCCCTTGATGATCAGTTGGAGATCATTTCCGGTTGATGAGGCGTTGACCAGCGCGGGGGCAGCCCCAACACCCGGGCGTAGGAAAGCCCCAGCGCTCGAAAAGTCACCCAAGGTTGCCGACAGGCCCAGGCGGGGAGTCTGCCGCCGTAACAGCACGTCGATCCGGTGCATCAACGATTGGAGCTGCTTCCCGCGCTCGCTTCCAATGAACGCATGGAGTTCGTCCACGACAACGTAGAGGAGCTTGGAGAACGCGGCGCCTACGGAGGTTCCGCGGTTGCAGAGCATCGCCTCCAAGGACTCCGGCGTGATCAGGAGCACGCCACGGGGGTGCTTAAAGAACCGCTGCTTGGTGGAGCCCGATACGTCCCCGTGCCAAGGCCACACGGGGACTTCAAGGTCCTCGCAAAGCCGCTGCAGCCGTTCAAACTGGTCGTTGATGAGCGCCTTTAGAGGGCTGATGTAGACAATCAGGCCCTCCTCGTCGGTGTTCAGAAGGTGCGTGAGCGCAGGAAGAAAAGCGGCCTCGGTTTTTCCCGAGGCGGTGCTGGCGGCGATGATCACGTCCCGGTCGGCGCTCAGGACGAGAGGAATCGCCAATTCCTGGACCTCACGCAGCGCCTCCCATTGTTCGGTCCAGAGGTAGCGCTGGATTCGAGGGTGCAGCGATTGGAAGGCGCTGGAGGCAGTCATCGTTAGAGCCTGAACGACGCCAGCTCGTCGTCCTCTTGCACGACCAATTCGCCGTCGCCCCCGTGGTCAGCTGCCACCTCGACCGATCCGATCAGGTCCTGCCAGTCCACGCCCGGGTTCTGCTCCAAGACGGCCAAGAGGTTGATAAAGGCGGTGATCGTTGTGCGCGGGGTGCGGAAGAAGTTATCGCCGATTCGATTGGCGCAATGGGTCATGAACTGGTGAATGGCTTCATCGGGCAAGAGATACTTGCCCGCGTCGCCGGCAGCGTAGACATGGCGAATCTTGGTGAGCAGGACGTAGAAGTCTTCGGCTGTCAGGCTCGACAGTCGAACGACAGGGCCGCTGAAATCCACCAACCCGTTGGTGGCAAAGGTATTCTGGGCCAGGCGGCTCTGAAGAGCTTCATAGCTGTAGACGCCGCGGCGGGTATCCATCAGGAAATCCGGGGTGCCGCCCAGAACAAAACCAAGGCCAACCGCAGTGCCCTGCAGGGAGTCGTTGAGCATGCGCAGGAGCTGTTCGTAGTTTGCATTCCGAGCCTGGGCGTTGGCCAACTTGTAGAGGTTGACCAGTTCGTCCAGGCACACCAGCAGGCCGCTATAGCCCGCCAGCCGAACAAAGCGGCCCATGAGCTTGAGCTGGTCGTAGACCGATGCGTCGTCCACGATGGTTCGGACGCCCAGCGCTGCACGCGCGTCCGTCCGGGTGGCAAATTCGCCACGCAACCAACGAATGGCATCGGACTTGAGCTGCTCGTTGCCTTGTTCGAAACCTCTCCAATAAGCGGCGATCACGTCGGCAAAGTCATAGCCGTTCACCAGTTCGCTCAGCTGCTCGAGCTTCGCGCGAATGACCTGCTCGGTGGATACGCCTTGCGACTTGGATTCGGCCACTGCGGTCGAAATGAACTTCTCTACCACCCCGGGCAGGGCGCCTCCGTCGGGCTTGGTCCGAGTGGCCAAGTTCCGCATGAGCTCCGCGTAGAGCGACCGGGCCTGCCCCCCTGAAGCATGCAACCGCCTGTCGGGATTCAGATCCGCGCTGGCCACGACGAGCTTCCGCTCCATTGCAATGGCGCGAACGAGGTTCAAGAAAAAGGTCTTGCCTGCGCCGTACTCACCCACTACCAGGCGGAAGGACGAGCCGCCATCGGCGAGCCGATCGATGTCACTGACCAGGGTTTGCACTTCACGGACGCGCCCGACCTGGATCAAATGCTGACCGGCGCGTGGAACGACGCCGGCGCGCAGCGACTGGATCACCGCGTCGCGGTCCCTGGAACGGATTGGGCTGCTCATTGCTCGATCTTCTCAATGAATTCGGGGTTGATCTCCAACGGGTCGTCGCCGTCGGAAAATGGGATGTCGTAAGCGTCGAACGACGCATCGTTGATTTGTTCAAGCGCGCCGTCGAGCATCAGCTCCATGTCTGCCGCGCCATCTTCCAGTTCCGCACGGGTCCAGACGGGGCGCGACAGCATTAGCCTCAGCAACGCGCTGTGTGCCTGATCAAGCCCGAGCAACTGACCAGGACTCTCCTCCTCGGCACTCACCGCTTCCGCCGGCGCAAGATCAGGGGGAGTCGCTTCCTCGTCGGTGAAAATGTTGGCGAGCAACGCGGAGACTTGGGCCGTGTCCCGCTGAAGAGCAGCGATCCGGTCGGGATCGAGTTGGAATGCGCCAGACGCAGCCTTGGGCAATGCGCTGGGGGCTTTGGACGGGCGTGGGGCATGGACGTCGCTGAACACACGAGCGGGATCCACGCCCAGCGCTTTGTAGACGCGCTCCAAGAACCGGACCTCCTCTGGGGAGACCATCCCGTCGACTTGGGCGAGCGTGGCCATGGACCCGGCGATGGCGTCCTTTATGTCCCCGCTGAGCGGATCCAGCTTCTTGCGCAACGTAGGCAAGGAAAGCGGTGCCCTCGCCAAGAGATCAAGGTGCGCGCGCAAACGCCGTCGGTCACCCTCGCTCAGATGCGTCCAGCTTTCGATTTCGCGTGAAAGGTGCTCAAGTTCGTGGGCGCTGAACGTGCCATCAGACTGAGCGACCGTCGAGGCGAGTTGCAGGGTCAACTGGGCCGTTTGATAGGCCTGAGCGTCGGTTCGATGGGTTTGGTCGGGAAGCAGGGGGAAGAGAACGATCGGGTCGTTATCGCCAGGCACCCGCGCGCCTTCGAGCACATTGGGTTCGATGCCGACCTTAGACTGCTCCAGTGCTCGTGCGAGTTCCCGAATTTTGTCCTTGCCCAAGGTGGTTCCGACTGCCCCAAGCCTTCCCAATAGGTCAGTCAGCTTGATCGACAAATTGGCGGCTTGAACATCCGAAGCGACTTCGGCCAATGCTGTCCGCGTGGCCAGCGGCCAAATCTCTGACGGAAGCAGCAAGGTGCCCTCAATGGATTGGCGGGCCTCGGGGTTCTTGCCCACGAGCCGGCTGAAGGCTCCGAGGTCCTCCGAGCACTGAGAAACAAGTTCCTGCAGCGCCTTTAGGGGCGCTCGCAATGCGGTGACATCGGGAATATCACCGAAAGTCTTGGTGCCAGCGTCGGTTCGGTCCAGGGCCGGGTTAAAGGGGCGGCGTGTGAACTTCAGCTTGGTGCGGTTTTTTGGCAGCACCATTCCAGTGCCGAACGTCTCTTGATACCGCAGAGCGAAAAGGCGATCGAACTCTTCCGCGCAACGCGTTGCGGCGGTTCGCAGCGGAATCTCTGGATTGAGTCGCACCCACGCCGTGGCCAGCGCGGGGGGCACGGGGACTCGATCCAAGGAGCATTGCCCCAGGGCCAAGCGGATGTAGAAAGGCAGTTCGTAAGTTCGTTCGAACGCTGGAAGAGGCGCGTTGTAGAGCTGTTCGCCTGCTTCGGTCAGAGCCATCCAGTCGAGCAGGCTGTTGACATGACCGTGGACGTTCGGAAGCACGGCAGCATAAGCAGACGACAAACGGAGGAGCATCGCCTTGATAGCGGGCCAGTCTTGCTTGGAATCCGGATCGTTCACCGAATCCAGCAAGATGCGACGCTCCAATCCAAACAGGAACAATCGAACATACTGGATTGCGCAGCCGGGATCGGTACGGTCCGAAGCGAGCCACTTCAGATAGGCGTGGCGTTCAGCGGGTTCAAAATCTGCGTAGCCTCCCCAGTAGCGCGTCGTGGACCGGTAATCCCCGTATCGCCCAACGGCAAGAACGCCATTGACCAAGCTGGGCTCGTTCTCACGCGTGCCAGGGGTGGCCAGCCGCGGACCTGTGTAGAACAGGCCGCCCCGGATAACGATGCCCGCGATCTCGATCTCGTCCTGGGCGCCGAGCCAGCGGGTCTTGTCCCAGCCCTCGGGGGGGCGGGGTACTGTGAATTGCTTTGCCGGCGTTCCGGCGTCGATGGCCACCCGCCGGAGTTCATCGGGCAGCGGGGGAGGCGGCGTCATTGCACCTGCGTCGCGGGTTCCGTTCGTGTGGGGAGGGTTGGTCTGCTCTGCGGCTCTTGAGTCCGAATGTGCGTGCGCTCGCCCATCTATGGTGCCCGTCAAGGGTTCGCCCGAGGTGGTGTCCGCGTTTGTGGTGGGCTGGATCAAGGGCTCGGCCAGCTCACCTTGCGAAGTCGCGGCCAAGCGCTGGGTCACGGCAAGTTTCGCTGCAGAGAGGTTGCCCGGGCGCGCGCGCTCAATGCGTTCCTCGTGAGGTTGGTAGGGGTAGGGGGTAGAAGGGTTTGCGGAGCCCACGGCCGTCAGCACCCGTGCGGCGGACTCGATGGCAAGGCGCATGCTCACCGCTGCTTTGGCCTCTTCCAAATTGCCAGGACGGGGCGGCGAAAGAGTCTCTGGGGGCGCTCTGCTCGGGGCCTGCGCCGCAGGCAGCGCCGAGCGACCCTCAGAGCCGACCGGGCACGCATCTTCTGACACGGCAGCGCAGACCGATCCCGAGGATGTGCCCGATTCAATACTCGCGGGTCTCGCCGGTTGGGCAGCTTCTGGGCGGGGCTGTCTCTGTGCCGCCTGCCCAGATGGAAGGGCGGATGCCTTGATCAACTCTGCCAAGGTCGGCTCTGGAGCGGGGACCGGCTTGGCGGGAGAGGGTGTCCTTTTCGGGCGCATCGCCTGCCACTTGGCCCAGAGCCAAACGGCAGTGGCCACCGCAAGGACGATACCCAATCCGATCCAGACTTCCTTTGGCACCAATGCTATGACGACCAGGATTGCGACGATCCAGCCGCCTGCGGTTTGCTTCCTTCTCGCCATGTGGCCCCCTGCCTTTGGCGCTTCCTTTGGGGCATTGTAGCTCGCCCACTCCACGTGAGACGCGCATAGCGAGGACGGGGCGGGGCACCGGGATGGCCAGGGTTTCGCCCATTCAGCATTGGCGTCCAGGGCGCTGGGAGTGCATGCCCGAGGCCTTGACGTTGATGGCCGTGCGATTGCGCTGGGATAATCAGTGGGACGGTGAGGGGCGTTTTTCGTTCACCGCAAGCAGGTGCCGCTGCAGGGCTGCGACGATCTCGTTGTCTGGCAGGTTCTGGGCCCCGGCCAGGAAAACGAGTTCGGCCACTTGCCGTCTGCGCTTGGCGTCGTCGCGGCGCTTGATGGCCTTCTCCCTGGCATCCTGCCGCTGATGCGCCAGAAGCTCCCTGGCTCGAAGCTGGGCCAGCCGATGGGTCGCCCTTTGGATCTGATCGCGGTAGTGATTGGTGGATGACATGATCTTCTCCTAGTGAAGTCTCCCTCAGTGAAGCAATGATTTCTCATCCGTCAACCTATTGATGGCGACATCGCATTCACACTTGAAGAAATCCAGAAAATCAGAAAAGGAAGATGCAAAAGCAAGGAGCGAAAAGCGCACTTAGGCATCACAAGTGATGCGTGCGCAAAGGGCTTCGCCCCTTGAACCCCAAGCCGCTTTTCGACTTGCCAACGGCAAATTCAAAGGCATAAAGAGCTCAAAGAACTGGAGCTCTCTGCATGGCGATCTACCACACCCGTGTCAAAACCTTCTCCCGTGCCAAGGGCCATTCGGCCGTTGCCGCCGCTGCATACCGCGCGGGCTTGTCGCTCGTAGATGAGCGCACGGGAGCGCGGCACGACTATTCTCGCAGAGGCGGAGTGGTCGAGAGCCGCTGGGTGGTACCTTTGAAGGCGCCCGACTGGTCGCTCGACGCCTCAAAGCTATGGCAAGCGGCTGAGGCGGCCGAGAGGCGAAAGGACGCGACCGTGGCCCGCGAGTTTGAGATCGCACTTCCGCACGAGCTCAACGGGCCGCAGCGCTCGGCCCTGACGGCGGACATAGCCCGGGCATTGGTTGATCGCTACGGCTTTGCGGTTCAAGCGAGCATCCACTCGCCGGGCAGCAACGATGGACTGAATTGGCACGTGCACATCCTCGCCACCACCCGGCGCTTGGGTGCCGAAGGCCTTGCGGACAAAACGCGCGAGCTCGACGGTGGCCCCTCGGGACGCAGCGAAGTGGAGTGGCTTCGGGCGATGGTGGCCCAGCTGACAAACCAGCACCTGGCCGCTGCCGAGATCCCAGTGTCCGTCGATCATCGAAGTTTGGAAGCGCAAGCGGAGGACGCGCTCGAGCGCGGCGACATCGTCGAAGCTGCGGTTCTCGGGCGGCGCCCAACGATCCACTTGGGCCAGCAGGCCTCAGCGCTTGAACGGCGGGGAGTGGAGACCGATGTCGGGAGAGTTCTGGCCAACATCGTTGCGGACAACCAGGATGCTGTGCATCAGGCAGCGATACGGTTTGAGAGGGCAGCGACGGATACAGACCGTGCCCGCGGACATGCGTCGATGCCGCCGAACCGTGTCGAGCTGGGGGCGAAATCAGGTGAAAGCTACATCGAGGACGTAAAGGGATTCGGTCGGCGAGGAGTTCTGGCCATTCGCACTCTTCCCGATGCCCCCGAACCCTCGCTGCAGTCCCTGATGGAAAGAGCATGGGGACTTTGGCGTGACGTGGTGGCGGCCGGTCTCGAGGGGGCGCTTCGCTCCACACTCGTGCTTCTACGTCGCTTGGACTTGGCTATTGGCAACGGGAGCGTGGGAACAAGGGTGCGCAAGGATGTCCAGCGAACGCTGAGGGGCTTGGCCGCGGTGAGGCGACGAGCTACAGAGTGGGTGCGGCGGGTCGAGGCTGAACGACGGGCGGCATCGCTTCTGACGCGCGCCGAGAGGTCGTTGGAGGACTTCGTCGAGCAGCAGCCCCGACCAGCAGGCGCTGGACTGGTGGCCTGGGCCCGGCGTCGCGGACGTCGTTTGGCAGCAATCGAGCAGCGTTTGGATGCCCTGAGAAAAGCTCGTACAAAGATCGAGGACGGTCAGGAAGAGGCCTGTGCGAATCAGCTGTCAGCCGCCGTGGCAGAGTTGGAAACCAGCAGCAAGATAGCCCTGGATCGGTTGGAGGATCCGCTCCACGAAATGGGAGACCCAGCAAAGCTGAGTGCATCCACGCAGCAGGCCACGCCTCGGCCAAGGCTTCACTGATAGGAATGAAGAGCCCCCGCCATGGCGGGGGCTTTAAGCCTTCAATGGAGCGTTGGCCGCTTGGTCGTTGGCGGCTTGGCCGGGGGCCTGATTCCCCGCCGATCAGCGAGCAGTTGGTTCAAAGACGCCAGCTCCTCTTTGACCTCCACGCGCTCCTTCGTTGTGGGCGTGGGCCGTTCCTGCGCTCGTGGTCCGTCGTGGGTGAGGTTTAGCGGGCTTCCACCCGCGCGCTGGCGTAGAACCTCGGCGGCGACTTCCAGGGCCACTCGAACATCTTCTGAGCGCTCTCGTTGGGAACGCTGAGCCGCTCGTTCGATGGTGCCGCTTAAAACGAGCGCGGCGATTCGGGTTTGTGGATCAGTCATGGCTCCTCCGCTGTCGATGCGTGCCCGTCGTCAGTCGACTGAGCTGTAATGTTGACCGGTTCGATCGGACTTCTCCTTTCGGACCTGCCCAGAATGCGCTCCGCGAGATCAAGGGCGTCTTGAACATCCCCCAAGCGCTCCTCGCGAGTTCGATGGGCGGTGGGATTGAGGGTGCCGCTCAGAAGTAGCGCGGCGATTTGGGTTCGTGGGTCTAGCAATGTGCGTCCTCGGTTGGTGTGTGCTCGTAGCCAACCAGCTAAGTGAAAATTAGCAAGGCCACTCAGCAGGGAATTGCGCACAGAATTGCTAGTTAGTCGGAAAAGCTCTGCTGTCGCGGTGCTTTCCCTTGAAAGTCAGCCCGCGCGGCAACGTGGCGGTCTAATAGCTTGGGAGCTTGCAGTTGAGAGAAGAAGGTGGCTACCCCGCTCTAAGCAGCTTGATGTCGGCTATGCGCTGAAGCTGTTGAAGATGATCCGGCTTGTTCTTGGCAAGCCATCGCACAACCGCTGCATTGTCCAAGAGGGTCGACCCAATGTGGGTTTTGACGATTTCGAGCTGGAGGCTGGCTGGGCCATAATTCTCCTCCAGCAGCTTCGTATCGGCTTGCAGCGCTGCCAGCTCCCGTTCCAAGCGTTGGAGCGCCTCGATAGGTGCACCGTTGACCGTCTTTGCTGCCAACGGCTCTATCAACTGTTCGACCGGCGTGTTTTGGAGAAGCGCGGTTGCAAGCTTGATCGAGTAATCTCCCAAATTCACCATGGTCTGGGCAGCATCGATCTGTCGGAAGGGCTTCATTTTCCGCAGCAACCGAAAGACGCCTGCGGCGGCGGGTTTGTCGGCCAGGATGGCGGTCGCTTCGTCGCAAACGCCATCCAGAAGCCGGAATTTGTCCCGGATGGAGCTGGCCGAGATGCTAAGCACCTGCGACAACTGTTCCACGGAAACCCCGCGCTCTGCTGCCCTGAGGATCATTCGGTGCTCTTGGACAACCGAAAGGCGGTTCACCTGCTTGTTGTAAGTGTAGCCCTCGTCGTCTGTTGAGATGAGGCAGGGGGCCACGGTTGCTCCCAGTTCCTTCAGAGCCTCCAAGCGCATTCGCCCATCCAGGACCAAGAACCGCCCGGCGGCGCCCCGGTCCAGGGTAACCACGATGGGTTCGACCAATCCCACCGTCCTGACCGAGCTCACGATCTGCTGATACTTGACGGAGGCTTTGGTTCCCGTGGGCATGGCCACGCTGTAATGGAGCTGCGCCACCTGGATGTCCACGCAATCCTTCTCAAAGCCCAGGCGTACGCCCGAAGGTTGCTTTTTGCTCATCGGGCCAACCCTCTGCGGGGCAGCAGGTCAGCCAGTGGTTGCGGGACGCTGGTCAGCCCTTCTGATTGGAGAACTCCGCAGAACTCTTTCGAGGCAAACAGCTCTTTGAAGATCTGGCGGGCCAGGAGGAGCGATTGCTGCGTGAACTCGGCCTTCTTCTGGATGCGTTGATGCATCTCCACGTCCCGTTTGTAGAGCTTGGCAAGGTCCTCGGGAGTCAGCTTCTTTCGCGGTGTGCCGTGAGCATAGGAGTTTGTTCCCTTCTTTCCGCTTCTAGCTCGATGAGCCAAGATATTTCGGACGACGGTCACCTTCTTTCCCTTAAGCTCACCGGCCTCGTAGGCGTCCATCAGCAACTGTTGCGCATCGCGATCATTTGCCCGGGAGATGTTGACTGCAAGGGCCAAGGAAATGTGGCCGGCCTCTGCGGCAGCGAGCAGACGTCGCTCTCCGCGCTCCATGAGGTTGGCCACGCTGTTCACCCAGGACGGAGTGCAGCCCAGCTTGGTGGCTATCTCCGGATCTGAGTAACCGCGCTCTCTGAGCACCTGGACCTGTTCCATGGTCTCGGCCGCCCTGGGCGTGCGGCGGGCGACGTTCTCCACGATGCTCATGACGTGGCCGGTATGCTCATCCACGTCCAAGATCAGGGCGGGGATCTCGCGGTGGCCCAACAACTTGCAGGCCTCAAGGCGGCCTTGGCCGCAGATCAGTGCATAGGGGAGGGACGTTTCATCAGGAGAAGCCTTGCGAACGCTAACCGGGCGCTTAAGTCCCACCGTTTCGATGCTTCGGGTGATGCCACGGTGGATTCGTTGGTTTCTGACACGCGGATTCGCGACGTGGATTTCGGCAATGGGGATCATCTGTACGCTTGTGCTTTTGTTCGTCATGCGGCCTCCAGCAATGCGGCCCGACCGGCCAAAGCGAAGAACTCCTCCAGTGTGTCCATCCGGTAGGCATCCAAGGAGAAGCCGTTGTCCTCCATGGAGGGCATGCCATCGGGGGTGAAGTCGATGGAAGGAAGCACGTAGAAGTCATGGGCATGACGGTTACCGGGATCCATCCGGATCACTACGGTCAAATGCGGCGTCAGGCTAGCATCCAGTCGGATGCGCCAGCGGTTGGAGCCGGCGGGTGTGGGCTTGCATCGTGCGATGACGACGGATGTGAGGAGCTCACCGTTCACCCGTAGCAGGCCGGTATCCCGGTATGGCTCGACCCACCCACCCTGTTGGGCTATGCCATCCACCACCAGCTGGACCATCTCGGGATGCCGCTGCCGAAGGGCGCGGTTGATCTCCAAGTAGGCGTAGTCGCGTTTGGGGGAGTAGCCAACCAAGCTATAGGCCCGGAGCAGGCTACCAAACCGATGACGAAAGGCGCTGCTGGAGGGGACGCCCTCTTCTTCGTCGATCAGCATCCCTGACAGCGCACCATGCCGCTCGAGCAGCGACCGCAGGGCGTCCAGCATCTGGTCGTCGTCCAAGTGGACCGAACGTGCCGCTATGACTGCTTGAACGCGCTCGAACAGATCAAGCGGAACAATGGCTTCAAACGCATGTTCCTTTCGCACCCACGCTTCCGGCGGGTTCTGAACGTGTTGCAGCTTCAGCTTGAACGAGGTCCGGTTGTAGACGTTGTGGCCGACGTATTTCTCATTCGTCAGTATTTGATGGATCGTCCCTCTGCTCCAGGGGCCACCCACTTCATTGGGGATGCCTTCTCGGTTCAGAACGGAGGCGATGACCCGTTCGGGCATAGCGTCCTTTAGAAACAGCCCATAGATCCGCAAGACGGTGGCGACTTCTTGCGCGGGCCCGGGCACCAGGATCACACGATCGGTCTGGATGCTCTTTTGCTCTCCCCGAGCGAGCACCGCCTTGGGCTGGAGGTGCTCGTCCACGAGTTGTCGGCGCAAGCCGTATCCCGGCGTGCCTCCTTGTCGGAACCCGTGTCGCACGATGTTGCATGCCCCTTTGAACACCTTGTCAGATAGCTCTCGGCTGTATTCGGCGGCCATGCTGCGCTTGAGGCCAATCATGATGGTGGATGGCAACGAGCCATCGTTCTTGAACGCTTCCGCGCAATAGATGACCGGCACACCATGGCTCTTACAGGCGTGAACGTAAGCGGCGGCCTCGTCGGGGTCGGGGAAGCGCCCCCAACGGCTCACGTCGTAGACCAAAATAGCGTTGAAGCCAGGGGAGGGGAGCTTCACATCCCGGAGAAGGGCTTGAAGAGCGCTCCGACCTTTCAGGTTTAGTCCACTCTTGCCTGAGTCCTCGTAGGTCTGGACGATCTCCATGCCGTGCGCCTTGGCATATTCGGCAATTGCCGCGGCTTGGTTCTCCGTGGAGTAGCGCTGATGCTCGGTAGACATGCGCACATACTGGGCAACCGGAATGAGCCGATCGGGGGGCTGAGTAGCATCGGACACTGCGTGGTGCGAAAACACGGTCAGCGCTTCCCATGTAAGACTATGTATTCAGCGACCGTAGGCGGGTAGATTGACGGTCTTGTGACCGTTTGAGTTCTTGGCTGAACCCGTCCGGTTAGTGACGGATCAGAAGAAGGCCAGGTTCTAGGGCGCAGACCATGTATCGTGGACAAACAGATGGTCATTCCGAGAGAGCGGATGGACGACATCGAAGATGAGAACGGCGGGGATTACCCCCGCTATCATGAAGAGATCGAAGCCAGTGAGTTGGTGGCCGGCCTGATGAGTCTGGCTCTGCTCAGCGACGATTTGGCAATGGTTAGCCAAGCCTACAACGTGGCTGCTGTGGACAAATTCATCATGGGGTTGGAGATGCAATTCCTGCGCAGCCGCTATGATGAAGAGACTCCGCGCGAAAATAGGGGTGGCATGTTCTTATCTGCCCAAACCGAGATGTGGATCTTCGCCGCCTACGAGCTTGTCCGGTCCTGGCGGGAGCGGGCGAAGCTGGCGATTAAGCTTGCCGAGAATGGTGGGTTGGACGTCAAGATCTCTCACCTCGTTGGGAAGCCAGATTGGGATTACGGAAGCCAGATGGTGGCCCGCCAACTCAGTCAGGTCCGTGATGAGCCTGCGCTCGTTGCAAGACTTAAGGACGATCTGCGCCGGAGCCATATCCCATTCCACTTGATCGAGTGGGTGAGGGTTCAGCTGGCAAAGCATCAAGAGCCCGGTAACGCTAAGTCTTTTGTTCGCTCGCATCCGATGATGGATCGAAACACGGGGTCGCTTAATTATCAACTGACTCAGGGGCCTTTGATCTTGGCCACCATGAGCAGACGCGAATTGGCAGACGCGCTTCGGGACCTCAACGATCCGTCGGTCCCTTCAGAAGAGGACATCGCGTCTTTCAATAATTTCCGAAAGGCAAGAGCGGTGAGCATTGATACACCAGGAGAGTGACTCCGCCGCAGGTCCACGGGGGAACATCTGGCGACGGCAATGAGAGGATTACGCTGAGAGTGCTCGACCCGAAGGCGGACGGGTGTGACCTGGATGGTGTAAGTCTCGCGGGGCTGGGTGGGATCGCACGCCAAAAGGCCTCGCAGCCCCCTGTTGCGACAGCGTTGCGACGGACCAGTGATCTCGTGGCTGGCGTCGAAGATCCTTGCTGCACAAGGCTCTTGATGACTAAGATCTTCTTTTAGTCGTTTTGCTTCATCAGCGGGGTGTGGTCCTTGGACGCCTTGGCGTTGCTGGTGTTGTCTTTTGTATCAGTCACTTGGGGCGTTTCGCGTCTTGGCAGGGCGTCGGGGCGTGGCCACGCGCAGGCATGGCCGGAGAGATCGTTAGTGTAGCGACCTGGGGCGGTCGATGATCCCGACCGGAAGCCCAGAGACAAGGGCGGTTGCCCGCGACTGTCCGTACGCCAACGCAGGCCCCCGTACACCTGCGGTTTGGTTGATTTCCACGGGGCCCCACGGTAGTGTCAGCCCCGGCGATTTCCGCCAAGCGGCCTCCATGGAAACCGGGGCGACTCACCCCGGGCGGGCGTTGATGGAAAGAACAAGCATGACTGCAGCCTGCATGGCCGCCGAACCTCGTTACACCTGGCGTACCGTCCTGCTGAGCATCCTGGTCGCCATCGTTCCGCTTGCCGGCTCCGCACCCTACACCTTGCTGAAGGCGGTGCTGCTGCTGGCCCTGCTGGTCACCGGCGTGGTTCTGATCCGCCGCCAGCCCGATGTCCGCCTGCGCTACCGCATCGCCCGGTTCATCGTGATCGTCTGCTTCCTGCGCCTGGCCTATGCCTTCTACAGCATCCTCTGGCACGGGCTGCGCTGGAACGAACTGGACCTTCCGGCACAGACACTGCTCTACCTGGGCACCGCTGCGGTGTTCGCCACTGCGCTGGACTGGCGCCTGATCTGGAAGATCTTCGCCCTGTCCACCCTGGTCTTCGGCGGGTCGTGCATCGTGCAGCACCACGTGATGGGCCTTGAACGCGCGCACGGTTTCAGTGGCGGCGAATGGACCGCCATCGAGTTCACCATGGTGACGTTGTGCATGGCGCTGTTCTCGGTCATCCGGTTGATCCAGCCCAATGTCCATCCGGCCGAACGCTGGCTGCACGGCGTGGCCATCGCCGTCGGCGTCTATGGTTCGATCCTGGCGCAGAGCCGCGGGCCGATCCTGGCGTTCATTCCCGCCATGCTGATGGTGATTGCGGTGCACGTCCGGCGCACCCGGCGCTGGCGGGGGGCACTGGCCTTCGTCGGTGCCCTGGTCATTGGCGTGGTCGGCGCCACCTCGGTGCTGAACCATGAGGTGATCCAGCGCTTCGGTGAGGTCAGCGGCGAGATCTCCGGTTTCAACCAGGAAAACGAGGTCGGCTCGGTCCGCGAGCGCATCGCCATGTGGGGCGTGGCCGTCGACGCCTTCGCCGAGCATCCCGTGGCGGGGGTGGGCCTGAACCAGTTCGGTACCTATGCACGTGAGGGCATCGCCCGCGGCGAGGTGTCCGAGTCGATCTTCCGCTACAACCACCCACACAACGAGTACCTGGAAGCGGCGGTGACCGGTGGCGTGCCGCTGCTGCTGATCATGCTGCTGGTCTTCATCCTGCCCGGCATCCATTTCGTGCGACGTCTCGGCCACGCCGACGACATCACCGCGATGATCGCCACCGCCGGACTTGCCGTGGTCATCGTCTATGCGCTTTCGGCGTTCACGGACAACGTGTTCTACCGGGCGATGCCGCATTCGTTCTATTTCTACCTGGTGCTGGGTTTCATGCTGGCGACCGCCTTGCCGGCGCGTGACCTGCTCCGGCCAGGGAGTCCCTCCTGATGGCGCATATCCATCTGCTGGCCGCCGACAACCAGCGTGGGCTGTCCCATGACATCCAGGTGATCGAGCGCTCGTTGCAGCAGCTCGGGCACACGGTGACGGTCAGCCGCCTGGACGCGGTCCGCAATGGTGGCGCCTGGAAACTCCGCGGAATGCGCCTGCGCAGGCTGCTGGCCTCGTGGCTGAGCCTGGGGCGCACGCCCGCCCGGTTCGACGTCAACATCTCGCTGGAACATGTCCGGCCGACGAGCTTCGGACTGGCCAACGTCAATCTGTTGATCCCGAATCCGGAATGGGTGTCCGCACGCAGCCTGCGGATCCTGCCGCGGTTCGATGCGTTGCTGACCAAGACCGAAGAAGCCACGCGCATCTTCAACGCGCTGGGCATGCGCGCGCTGGAAGTCGGTTTCTGCAGCCGTGACCGCTACGACCCGGCAGTGCCGCGCAGGCCGCGCAGCTTCCTGCATGCGGCCGGTACCAGCCGTATGAAGGGAACGGCTGCACTCGTCAATGTCTGGAAACGGCACCCCGAATGGCCCTTGCTGACCATCCTGCGCGGCGGCCCTTCGGACGAAGATGAGGGCGGTGCCGCGAACCTGAGAATCGTCCGCGAGCGGCTGCCCGACCAGGAGGTGCAGCGCCTGCAGAACGAACATGCGTTCCACCTGTGCCTGTCGCAGACCGAAGGCTGGGGCCACTATCTGGTGGAAGCGATGAGCTGCGGGGCGGTGGTGATCACCTGTGACGGCGCGCCGATGAATCAGATGATCGACGACAGCCGCGGCATCCTGGTTGCCGCGCACGAGGGCGAGCCCTGCCATCTGTCCAGGACCTGGCATGTGGATGAGAAGGCGCTGGAACAGGCCGTCGAGCGCGCGCTGGCGATGGATGAGGCCGAGTGGACCCGGCTGGGCGCCAATGCACGCGCATGGCACCTGGCCAGCGAGGTGGCGTTCCCGCGCCGTCTTGGCGAGGCCCTGGCCAAGCTCTGAGCTGATGTGGGGCTGGTCGCTGCAGCCCGCTCAGCCAGGCACCAGGGTGATCTGCGGATGGCTGCCGAAGATCTCCATGACGATCTCGAAGTAGGTCTGTCCCTGGCCAAGCGCCAGTGCCGTCAACTGAGCGTGGATGGCCGCACCGTTGAACCTGCCGCCCTGAGCGAGTTTCGACTGCAGCCAGGCGCGCGTGGTCTCGCGGCCCAGTGCATCGCGGCTGTGGGCGATGTCACGCCACACCACCGTGGCGATGGCATGGCCTGCGAGAGCGCCGTAGCCGCCGTGAAGCAGGTCATCAAGCGCATCCAGGCTTGCGCCCAGTTGCCAGTCTTCGTCGGCCATGAACACGCGATTGATTTCCACGTAGAGGCTGGCGATGTCGTTGATGGACGCGCCTTCGATGTGCAGGATCCGTGTCATCTGCAGACTGTAGCCCTCCCGGGCTGCGGTTGTGTCCGGCGCAGATAATCCAGGGCCGCTTCGGATGGAGCTGGCATGATTATGGTGTTAAACCTGCGTGATTTTCATCGGGCGCTGGCGTGTCAGCGGTATTCGATAATGATATGGCGCCATTATCTGCCGCCTTGTTTTCTGACTGCCTGCACAGTTCCATATATTTGGATCGGTCCATATATAAAGTCCCGTAAAGTTTCCCTTCGCTGCGCCGCCATCGAACGTACGGCCACGATCAAGGGAATTGAGATGCTTGCCTTACGTAATCTCCGTGTGGGATCCCGGCTTGGCGCCGGCTTCGGTCTGCTGCTGCTGTTCATCATGGCCATCGTTGGCCTGGTGCTGTATGGGAATCAGCTGAAATCCGCCCAGTTCGAGAAAGTGGTGGACGTCAACATGGTCAAGATGCGTTTGTTGAATGACATGCTTGATACCAACAACGCGGTGCTGATGCATCGCCGCCTGATGGTGATCAAGCGGGGTGATGAGTTCGACAGGGATTACCAGCGTGCCCAGGAGTTGTCGCGGACCTATGACGGTATCTGGGCCAAGTACATCAAGATTCCGCGTGACGCCACCGGCGATACCCTGGTCGCGCGCATCGAGGCGGCACGAAAGGCCACCGATGCATCAACCCAGCAACTGCATGAGCGCATGAAGGTGGGGGATTTTGATGGGGCAGCGAAGGAGCTGCTGGCCGAGCACGGTCTGGCAACGGCCTGGAATGAATCCATCTCGGCCCTGCTGCGCCACCAGGAAACACTGACCGAACGCAGCCGCGAAGAGTACCGCGCAACCGAATCGTGGACCGGCACGCTGTCGATCGCGTTCGGGGCACTGAGCCTGCTGCTGGGCACGTTGGCGGCCTGGGCGATCACCCGCAGCCTGACCCGTCCGCTGGAAGGCGCGGTGAAGCTGGCCGACGGCATCGCCAGTGGCCGCCTGGACAGCAGCATCGACGCCACCGGCAACGACGAGGTGACCCAGCTGCTGAAGTCGATGCAGCGCATGCAGGCACAGCTGCAGTCGGTGATGGCGGCGCAGGGCGAGCTGGCACGCCAGCACGATGCCGGCAGCCTCAGCTACCGCATGGACGAGAGCGCATTCCCCGGCGACTACGGGCGCATGGTGCATGAGACCAATGCGCTGGTTGGATCGCACGTGCAGGTACAGAACCGGCTGATCGAGGTGATGAAGCACTACGCACGCGGCGATCTGTCGGTGGACATGGACCCGCTGCCCGGCGAGAAGGCGGCGATCACCCAGGCGATGGACGAAACCAAGTCCAGCCTGTCGGCGATCAACAGCGAGATCCGCCGGCTGGCGACAGCGGCCGCGGCAGGCGACTTCAGCCTGCGCGGTGATGAAGATCGCTTCGCCTACGATTTCCGCGACATGGTGGCAGGGCTCAATCGCCTGATGCAGACCACCGACGAGAACCTGGTGCAGGTCTCGACCCTGCTGCAGGCCATCTCGCGCGGCGACCTGACCGTGCGCATGCAGGGGGATTTCCACGGCGTGTTCGCGCGCATGCGTGATGACTGCAACGCCACCGTCGATCAGCTCAAGCAGATCGTGGGCCGTATCCAGGCCAGTGCTTCCAGCATCAACCTGGCAGCGGGCGAGATCGCCTCGGGCAACACCGACCTGTCGCGGCGTACCGAACAGCAGGCGGCGAACCTGGAAGAAACGGCAGCGTCGATGGAGGAACTGACCTCTACCGTGAAGCAGAACGCCGAGCATGCACGCCAGGCCAACCAGCTGGCCATCGGCGCGCATGGTGTTGCCTCGCAGGGCGGTGAAGTGGTCGGGCAGGTGGTCACCACGATGTCGGCCATCGAAGCCGCGTCGAAGAAGATCGCCGAGATCATCTCGGTCATCGATGGCATCGCCTTCCAGACCAATATCCTCGCGTTGAACGCGGCGGTCGAAGCTGCGCGTGCTGGCGAGCAGGGCAGAGGCTTTGCAGTGGTGGCCAGCGAAGTGCGTACGCTGGCGCAGCGCTCCGCGGGCGCGGCCAAGGAGATCAAGGGCCTGATCGAGGATTCGGTCGGCAAGGTCGCCGATGGCTCGGCGCTGGTCCGCCAGGCCGGCACCACGATGGGCGAGATCGTGGCCTCGGTGCAGCGCGTGACCGACATCATGGCCGATATCTCTGCTGCCTCCCAGGAGCAGAGCTCGGGCATCGAACAGGTCAACCAGGCGGTGGTGCAGATGGATGAGACCACCCAGCAGAATGCCGCGCTGGTCGAAGAAGCCAGTGCCGCAGCGCGCTCGATGGAGGAGCAGGCGAACCTGCTGGCCGAAGCCGTGTCGGTTTTCCGCACGGGGGCGGTGACCGCCGCCGCCGCAGTACGCCCGGCGCTGGCAGCCGTGGCGGCATCGGTTGCGCCGGTACGCCGGCCTGCGGTGCTGTCGCCGCGGCTTGAGCCGACGCTGGCCGCCAATGCGGGTGGTTGGGAAGAGTTCTAGCAGAGGGCAATGCCGGCAGGGAGACGGCGCCCATCGCGACGGCTGGTCGCGATGGGCGCGGATTTTCTTCCTGAACGTGCGATGGCCGATGAAGTGGCGGACACGCGCATTTCACTTCCGGTTGCCAACCGCGGGAGGACACTGGTGCCATACCGGAACTCAGGAGATGGCCATGAAGACCTCGACCCGATTGCTTGTGCTGGGCACCCTGCTGGCGGCTTCGTCGGTGGCCGGCGCGCAGACCTATGGGCCGCGCGATGAGGGACGCAAGTTCAATGACGGCAGCCGCGTGGTCTGCAAGAACGTGGAAGTGCAGCGTAATTCGCGCGATCCCAACCGCATCGCCGGTACCGCCACTGGCGCCGTGATTGGTGGCCTGCTGGGCAACCAGGTGGGCGGTGGCAACGGCAAGAAGCTGGCCACCGTGGCCGGTGCCGTGGCCGGTGGTGCGGCCGGCCGCCAGATCCAGGGCAACAGCCAGCAGAAGAACGGCGACCGCGTGGTCGAACGCCGCTGCGAGCGCATTTACCGCTGACCGATGATGCCAACAGCGTAATCCCCCTTCCGCAACGCAGTTCCTCGAACGCCGGCCCCGTGCCGGCGTTCCTCGTTGTGGGGCCCCGTATCGCCGGCCGCTGTGTCGCGCCTATACTGCGCCGACCTCCAAGGATGAATGCCCTGTGAACGAATTGCCCGTCGCAGAGTCGCACGTGCCGGTTGCCGACCGCGAGCCCGGACCCGAGGCGAGCACCCGCTTCGGTCGGCTGCGCGAGCGTACCGATGAGTTGGAACTGTTCATTTCCGGCCTGCTGGCGTTCGCACTGTTGGCGGTGCCTGGGTACCTGTTCGATGCGTGGGCGCGCAGCAGCCTGCACACGGAAGGCATGTACTTCCAGGTGCTGTGGTTTGGTTTCAGCATCAGCGTGGGCATGTGTTACGTGCTGGCGGTAGCGCTGATCGCGCACCTGACCGTGCGCGGGTACTGGATAGGCCTGGTCGGGCTGAAATCGCACTTTCCCAAGGGCATCGACTGGGAACGGCTGCCGCAGATGGGCCCGGTATCGCGCGCTTTCCTCAAGGCGCGCGACGGTGGCCTGGACGGCAGCATCGAACGCGCTGATCGTTTGGCCACCATGCTCTTCTCCACCACGCTGCTGGCAGTACAAACGCTGGCCGGCACCTTGGTGATGGCCGTGCTGACGTTGTGCGTGGCGATGGCGATCAGTGCGCTTGCCGGCGGTTCCGATCGTGTGGCCATGATCGTGGTCGGTACCGTGCTGGCCAGCCTGCTTGTACTCGCACTGGTTCCTGCACTGCTGGAGCGTGTCATTGCGCGCCGGCAGCGGCGCGACCAGCCCTATGACGGCCTGCAGCGGTGGCTGCAGCGCTTCCTGGCGGGCCTGCAACGGATTCCCCTGCTGCGCCTGATGCAGACCATGCAGTTGACCCTGCAGAGCAACCTGCGCTCGCGTTCGTTCATGGCGGTCTATCTGCTGGCGGTGATGGTGGCCATGGTGCTGGGCGGGGTGCAGGTGCTGGGTTCGGTGAAGTTCTCGCTGTTCAACCGCTACCAGGTGATGACCGACGAGGCCGTCGAACACGGCATGTTGAGCGCGCATTACGAATCGATGCGTTCGGCGCACGATCAGCTGCTGCCGTACCCGATGATCCCGTCGGACACTATCAGTGGTTCACGCCTGCGTGTGTTCATTCCACACCGCCCCCAGCGCGACAACCCGCTGGCGCGCCAGCACTGCACCGCCTTGCCCGCCGCACGCAATGAAGCGACTGGCGCAAAGGCTGCCAGCGCAGCGGTGGAGTGCCTGTCCCGGTTGTGGCGGGTGCAGCTGGATGGCACGCCGGTTGACCTGCACGACTTCATGCCGATGGAGCGCCGCGATCTCGACATGCGTGGCCTGGTGGGCTATCTGCCCATGGCGACGCTGGCACCGGGTCGCCATGACCTGAGCCTGGTCTGGAATGCCGAAGGGGGCGAGCGCGGCCCGGAGCGACGCCGCGAGTACCGCATCCCGTTCTGGTACGCGCCCGACCCCTGAAAAGGGGGCGGAGGGGATTGAGCCGCATCCCCCGACCTTGCCGTTTACGACTCAATCCCCTTCGTCCCCTTTTTTTCGAGGAGGCGCCAGGCGGCGAGGCTGCCGTAGAGCAGCAGCAGGACGGTGAGAGTGATCAGTTCGTGGCCGACTTCAGCCAGGCGGGCGTCCATCTGGTTCAGGCGCACCATCAGGTTGATGCCCGAGGTGGTCGGCAGCAGCTGCGCCAGCCAGACCAGCGGTTGCGGCGTCATCACCGCCGGCCACGACAGGTTGGCCAGGAAGAACAGTGGGATCGAGGTGGCGATGATGTACTGGAAGGCGCGTTCGCGGGTGCGGAAGAAGCTGCCGACGAACAGGCCGAACGCCACCGTGGCGGCGATGAACAGCGTGCCGCCCAATAACTGGCCCAGTGGATTGCCACCGCGCGGATAGTCCTGCACCCACGCGGTGAAGCCGGCGTACCAGAACAGACCGAACAGGCCGATCAGGCTGAAGCCCAATGCCATGCCCGCCAGCGTTGGCAGGTCGAAGCGCAGGCGCCGGCCCAGCGCGAGTCGGCGGCCACCGAGCAGCACGCCGATGCCCATCAACAGGGTCTGGTGAACGATCAGCTCGGCCACGCCGGGCACGATGGCGCTGCCATAGCCTTCCTGCGTGTTGTACAGCGGGCGCTGCACCAGGGTGACCGGCGGTGCCTGCGGTGCGCCCATGAAGGCCGCCTGGCCGACTACCGCCTCACGCCCGAACGCGCCCAGTGCATCGGCCACGCTGCCCAGCACCCAGCTGGCACGGCCCAGGTAGGCGCCGTTGCCGAGCAACACCAGCTTGGCCGGATGGCCGCGCAGGATGTCGCGTTCCAGGTTGGCCGGGATCAGTACGATGCCCTCGGCGTGGCCGGCTTCCAGCTGCTGGCGTGCACTGTCGATGTCTGCCGGTTGCCCGACCACGCGTGCAACGCGGAGTGCATCGAGCTTTCGCAGCAGCGCGCGGCTGGTCGCGCTGTGGTCTTCGTCCACCACCAGCACCGGCAGGTTGCCGGCCACCTGGTGGCGGTACGCGGCCGGGTAGAAGAACGAGTACAGGATCACCGCGCCGACCATCACCACGATCGCGTAGCGGTCGCACAGCACTGCCATCAGCGTCTGCCGGAGGCTGCGCCAGAGTGCGCTCATGCGTCGGCTCCCGCAGGCTGCGCGGCTTCAGGCGTACGCGCAAAGGCGATCAGGCGCAGGCCGCCGATGCCACCGGCCACCATCGTCATCAACAACAGCGTGGTCAGCGGCCATATCGAAACCTGCAGCGGCGAACCGATGAACTGCTGCTGGGTCTGCAGCTTGATGTAGGCGCTGAGTGGCAGCAACTGATGCCAGATACGGGTGAACAGGGGGCCATCCAGCACCGGGAAGGTGGCGCTGGAGAACGCCAGTGCGGTGCCGATGCTGAGGCCGACCGCAGACAGCGCGGTACCCATGTCGCGGGTGACGCCGACGAAGAACAACGCGTAGGCGGCCGTGGCCAGGTAGAACAGTGGCTGTGCGAGCAGCAGCACGAGCACGCTGCCGGCCACGCCATCGCCGCGCATCCAGGCCAGGTACCCAATGCCGAGCGCGCCATACAACGAGAACAGCAGGATGTACGGCGCGACCTTGCCGGCAATCGCCGACCACGGCGTGCGACCCAGCCAGGCGGGCAGGGTGCCGTCGCGGATCTCGCGGCCAAGGCTGCCGGCTACGGCCAGCGCCAGTACCAGCGACAGCACCGCCGGGAAGATCAGTGGCAGCAGGAACAGTTCGTAGCTGCGTGCCGGGTTGTACAGGATGTCCGACTGCACCGCGATCGGCGCCGCACGCAGCTTGCCCGGGCCGACCTGCAGGCCGATGCGCTCGCGCAGCAGGCCCGCGTTCCAGGCCGCGACCGCATCGCCGATATCGCGTGCCGCCGACTGGCCGGTGGTCATGTAGGTGGCGTTGTAATAGGCGAACACCGTGCCCTGGCGGCCGCGCAGCGCCTGGCGGGTGACATCACGCGGCACCAGTACGATGGCGAACACATCCAGGCGGCGCAGCTGCGAACGGGCGTCTTCCATGTCCACGGGCTGGCTGGCGATGCGCACGCCCGGGCTGGCATCGAGCATGCGCAGCAGCAGGCGGCTGTCACTGCTGTGGTCGAGGTCGACCACAGCAATGGGGATATCGCGCATCACCGACGGCGTGAACATCCACGCCATCACCGCCAGCATCAGCAGGGGCAGCAGGGTCACCAGCAGCAGGTCGGCACGGTTGCCGCGCAGCGACTGCAGCTCGCGCCGCCACGAAGCGGCGAAGCCGTTGCGGTCGGGGCTCAGTGCTGGGGCCATGCGAACAGCACGCTCATGCCGGGGCGGAAGCCCTCGATGCGGCGTACCGGGCGCACCCGCACCTCGAAGCTGCGGACGTCGTAGCCGGACGACTGACGGGTGGTGCGCCAGGTTGCATAGTCGCCGGCCGGGTTGATGAAGTAGACCTCGAACTCACCGTCCTGGCCGAGTGCCGGCACGTTGCCCTGCAGCTTGCTGCCGACCTTCAGACCCTGCATCTGCGATTCGCGCAGGTTCATCGCCACCCACATGCGGTCGATGTCGACCAGGGTGAACACCGGGTAGCCGGCCGGCACCAGTTCGCCGGGGTCGGCCATGCGCTTGTTGATCTCGCCGGCCACCGGCGCGCGCCCTTCGACTTCGACACGCGCGGCGTTGACTTCGGCCACCGCGCCCTGTGCCTGCTGCACCTGGCCCTGCGCGGCGCGCTTGTCCTGCTCGCGTGCGCCGGCCAGCGCCATGTCGTACTGCGCACGGGCGGCACGGGCCAGTTCACGCGAACTGGTGGCCTGGGCATGCGCTTCATCGCGCTTCTGCCGGGTCATCACCCCTTCGTTGAACAGGTTCTGCACGCGCTGGTAGGTGGCCTCGGCCAGCGTCGCACCGGCTTCGGCGCGCTTCCAGTTCGCTTCGGCGGCGCGGATGTCCTCGCTGCGCGCGCCTTCGTCGGCCTTGTCGGCCACCGCCTGCGCGGCGGCCAATGCGCCGTGCGCCTGCTGTTCCTTGGCGGCCACTTCGGGGCTGTTGAGCAGGAACAGCACCTGGCCGGGCTGTACGCGGTCGCCCTCGCGCACCTTCAGTTCGGCCACGCGCGCGGTGATCTTGGCGGCCACGTTGATGGTGTCCGCATCGGCCATGCCCTGGATCTGGTCGGCCGGGCTGCGCCAGGCCAGCCACAGGCCGAGCACCACCACGATCAGCAGCACCACTATCAGGATCGGGCCCAAGCGGCGCTTGCCGGGGGGCGTTTTCGCTTCGTCGTGCAGCACATCACTCATGGTCGATCACCTCGTCCGCACGCCGCCGGAACTCTTCGAAACGGTCCATCTGTCCACTGACCTCCAGCAACTGTGCCAGCGCAATATCGTATTGGTAGGCGGCCTGCGCACGCTCGACACGGGCACCGCCCAGGCCGAGCCGCGCGTCGATTACATCAAGCGAAGTCGCCTGGCCTTCGCGGAACGCCAGCTCCTGCAGGCGCAGGTTTTCCTGTGCCTGGGCGATGCTGCTGTCGAGCAGTACGAACTGCTGCCGCGCGGTTTCCAGTTCGTTCCAGGCCTTGCGCACGCCCAGTGCGACCTGGTTTTCGGCCTCGCGCAGGCCGGCTTCGGCCTGCTCCTGCTGCGCACGTGCGGCGCTGATCTGCGCCGGCCGCGAGTTCGGCGACAGGAAGGTGTACTTCAGGCCGATGCCGAACGCCCAGTCCGGATCGGTCAGCATCTCGTCGCGGCGGCGGAAGTCGTACTGGCCGAAGGCGAAGATCTGCGGCTTCAGCTTGGCCTGCTGCACGCGCACGCCCTGTTCGGCCTGCGCCACCATCGCCCGCAGGCGTGCGATCTGCGGCTGGCGCGCCTGCGCAGTGCGCTCGAAGCTGGCGACCGGTTCCAGCGGCACGCGCTGCACGAACAGCGGCGACACCGGCTGTACCTCGCCGCCACTGCGCAGGAGCGTGGACAGCGCGGCCTTCAGCGTGGCCAGATCGTTCACCGTCTTCTGGTACTCGCGTTCGGCCTTGTCGCGGGCCACGGTGGCCTGCAGGCGCTGCGCGCGGGTGGCGAAGCCCTCGCGTTCCAGCTTTTCCGCATCCGACAGGTGGCGGTTGAGGCCATCACGCACATCGCGGCGCACGTCCACCGCCTGCTCGGCCAGACGCTGGCCGAAATAGGCCTGGGCCAGCTGCACGGTCAGCGACTGGCGCTGTGCTTCGCGCTCGGCGCTGGCCTGTTCGTGGGCGGCGCTGGCGGCACGTTGCGCGGCCGGAATCACGCCGCCGGTGTACAACGGCAGCACCGCAGTGACCACGGGCCGGGTACGCCAGTCGCGCTCGGTGAACGACAGCGGCGAATCGATGCCGAAGGCTTCAGCCACGGGGGCCAGCGAGCCCAGCGGCAGGGTGAGGGTCTTCTGGAACTGCAGGCGGCGCACTTCGCCAGTGATCTCCGGCAGGCGCAGCAGGCGGGTGGCGTCCTGCAGGTCCTGCTTGTTGCGTACCGCTGCATCAGCGGCCGCCAGTGCATCGGAGACCTGCTCCAGGCGTTGCCGCGCCTGTTCCCAGTCCAAGGCAGGTGCGTCGGTGTTGTTCTGCGCGGACGCAGCGAATGGCAGGCAGGTCGCCAGCGCCAGCGCCAGCGCGGCCTTCGCGCGGTGCATCCTTGTACGTCGGCCGATCACGCCCATGCCGTCCCAGTGGTAAAGAAGTGCGCAAACGGTAGTGCGCGCGGCGTGAAGCCCGGGTCTGCGGTCATCGGATTGTCCTCAACGAAGGGTGCCGCTGGCCGCAGTGCGCAGCGCCTGGGTGATGTGCTGCAGCGTGCTTGAACGCACGGCGGCATGCTGCCAGTACAGCGGCACATCGAGCCAGCGGCGGGGTTCCAGTACCACCACGCGGCCGGCGCGCACGGCGGGTGCGACCAGCGTTTCCGGGGCCATGCCCCAGCCGAGTCCGCACGCGGCGGCTTCGACGAAACCGGTGGAGGAAGGCAGGTAGTGTAGCGGTGGCTGCAGCCGCGCGCGGGTCAGGCGTCGCACGAAGCGCCATTGCAGTTCATCCTTGCGGTTGAACACCAACATGGGGGCGTGCGCCAGGGCCGCGGCCTGCATGCCGTCACTGAAGTACTGGCGGGCGAAGCCGGGCGAGGCGATGGCGTGGTAGCGCATCGCGCCGAGCGGGTGTACGTTGCAGCCCTTCACCGGCTGTCCTTCGGCGGTCACTGCACCCAGCACACTGCCGTCGCGCAGCAGCTGCAGGGTGTGGTCCTGGTCGTCCATGCGCAGGTCGAACAGGTAGCCATGGCGCTGGTGCAGGTCGGCGATGGCCGGCACGAACCAGGTATCGAGCGAGTCGTCGTTGACCGCCAAGGGGATCGGCGTACGTGCGGCGTCGCTGCCGCGTTCGGGCAGCAGTTCGGCCACTGCCTCGGCCTCCAGTGCCTGCATCGGCCGGACGCGGCGCAGCAGTGCCTCACCGGCGGCGGTGGGCCGGCACGGTGCCTGGCGCACCACCAGCACCTGGCCAAGCCGGTCCTCCAGGGCCTTGATCCGCTGCGACAGTGCCGACGGACTGATCGACAGCCGGCGCGCCGCAGCCTCGAAGCTGCCTTCTTCCAGCACTGCGGCAAATGCGGACAGTTGCGGATGTACCAGGTCCACCAGCACCTCTTCAGTATTTCTGCACAGGATAAAGAATAATCAGTTTGTCTTAACGTGTCCGTTGGCCGCACCCTGCGCGTCCCCCCGCTGCCTGGCCTGTCCTGATGTGGATCGCCGCTACCGCCGCCGGCCTGTTCGCAGGTGCCGGCCTGATCATCGCCATCGGCGCGCAGAACGCCTTCGTGCTGCGCCAGGGTCTGCAGCAGCGTCATGTGGGGAGGGTGGTGCTGGCCTGCGCCGGTGCGGACATCGCGCTGATACTGGCCGGTGTCGGCGGCATGGGGGCGCTGGTGCTGCAGTGGCCGCTGCTGCTGCAGGTGCTGCGTTTCGGTGGTGCGGCCTTCCTGCTCTGGTATGGCCTGCAGGCGGGATTGCGCGCGTGGCGCGGTGGCAGTGCGCTGGCCGCCGCCGAGGCGCAGGGCGGCAGTGGGCGCCAGGTGCTGCTGACCTGCCTGGCCTTCACCCTGCTCAACCCGCACGTCTATCTGGATACGGTGGTACTGCTGGGCAGTCTGTCCACGCGCTACCCGGGCGATCTGCGCTGGGCCTTTGCCGCCGGTGCGTGCGTCGCCAGCGTGGCCTGGTTCTGTTCTCTTGGTTATGGCGCGCGCCTGTTGCAGCCGGTGTTCCGCAGACCGGGCGCCTGGCAGATGCTGGACGCCGGCGTGGCGGTTTTCATGTTCTGCCTGGCCACGCTGCTGCTGTTGCGTCCTTTATCGCCATGAGTGCGTGACGCACGCCGGTGTTGCGTATGTGTTCCACCGATACGGTTCACGTGGCCGGATACAGCGCGGATAATGCGCGCCTGGTCGCGACCCCGCCGCGCATGCCGTTGTTCGGCAGCCCCCCGGTCGCCTGTGTTCTCGTTGTACGACCGCCACGGTGCGGCATCGGTGTTGCATGAAAGACAATCTACAGCTGCTCCTGTCCCACCTGGGGCGCACCTCCCTGTTCGGCCTGATGATGGCGCTTCCGCCTGCGTTGGCCTGGCTCGACATCCATTGGCTGGGCAATGCCGTCGGCGAGTGGTCGCTGGTCGAACTGACCCAGGAAGGCTTCCTGGTCGCCAGCGTGGCTGCCTTCGTCCGGCTTGCGTTGCGGCGTGCCGATGATCGGGCCTTTGCCGTGCTGGCGGCAGCGCTGTTCGCCTGCATGCTCCTGCGTGAGATGGATGAGGCGCTGGACCTGATCGCACACGGTTTCTGGAAGTATCCGGTGGGTGTGCTGATCATCGGCTCACTGGCCTGGGCCAGCCGCGACTGGCGCCGGGCCATGCAGGCGCTGGTGCGTTTTCTCGTATCCCGGCCGGGTACCGTGATGACGATTGGTCTGGTCCTGCTGCTGTTCTATTCGCGCCTGATCGGCATGACGTCGTTGTGGACCGGACTGTTGGGTGATCAGTACATCCGTGTGTTCAAGAACACCATCGAGGAGACCACCGAGCTCCTTGGTTACACCTTCATTCTCGCAGCCAGCGTCGGCTATGTGGCACATCGGGTGCGCGAGCCGCTGACGGCGCGCAAGCGCACCGTGCACGAGGACGCCGGGATGCAGCAACGGCCACTCTAGGCGCCATCCACCGCGCATAACGGCGTCTCGCCGGGGCGCAGGGTCAGTACGCGCACGCCGCTGCGGGTGACTGCCACGGTGTGTTCGAACTGCGCCGACAGCTTGCCGTCGCGCGTGTAGACCGGCCATGCGTCCGGCTGCTGGCGGATGGCCGGCTTGCCCTGGTTGAGCATCGGCTCGATGGTGAACACCATGCCTTCTTCCAGCACCATGCCGGTGTGGGGATGGCCGTAGTGCAGGATCTGCGGTTCCTCGTGCATTTCCTGGCCGATGCCATGGCCGCAGTATTCCTTCACTACGCTGTAGCCGTGGCTGCGCGCGTGGCGGGCGATGGCGTGGCCGATGTCGCCCAGGCGTGCGCCGGGGCGCACCGCGGCGATGCCTTTCCACATCGCCTGGTAGGTGGTCTGCACCAGCCGGCGCGCGGCGTAGTCGACCTCACCGACCAGGTAGGTGGTGCTGGAGTCGGCGATGTAGCCGTTCTTCTCCAGGGTGATGTCGAGGTTGACGATCTGACCGTTGTGCAGCACGTCGGTGGTGCTGGGCACGCCGTGGCAGATGACGTTGTCGATCGAGGTATTGAGCACGTACGGGAAGCCGTACTGGCCCTTGCTGGCCGGCCGCGCCTGCAGCTCATCGACGATCATGCGTTCGACGAAATCGTTGATCTCCATCGTGCTGCGGCCCTGCAGCGGCAGCTGGTCGAGTGCGGCGAACACCTGCGCCAGCAGGCGACCCGATTCGGCCATCAGCGCGATCTCGTCGGGGCGCTTGATGATGCCCATCGGCTCAGACCTGGCCCGGGGGCAGCAACGGTGGCTGCACGCCGGCCGCGCGCAGCTCGCTGGCGACGATGTTCTGGAAACTCAGCGTAGGGTTCAGCTCGCACAGCATGCCGACCCGGATCCAGAAGTTGGCCTGGGCGTTGATCGAACGGCTGGAAACGGTGCAGGCACGGCGCAGCTGGTCGTGCAGGGTGTCATCGATGTTGACGATGCCCATGGGCGGTCCTGGAGGGTTCAATATACGAAGCGTATATGTTTCGTATATTCATCTCAACCCGGCGTCGTTCAGTCCACGCGTGTGGCGAAGCGCAACCGGTTGTCGTCCGGGTCGCGCAGCAGCATTTCGCGGCTGCCCCATTCGGTGTCATGCGGGGGCTGCTCGATCGGCACGTTGGCCGCGCTGAAGGCGCGGTGCAGGCTGTCAACATCGTCGACGATGAAGTACACCGCGCCGCCGACCTCGCAGTCGCCGCTGTGTTCGGTGAGGAAGATCGTCTGGCCGTCGCGGGTGAGCTGGGCGAACAGCGGGAAGCCGGGTTCGAAGCGATGTTCCCAGTCGACCACGAAACCCAGCCCCTGCACGTAGAACGGCAGGGTGGTGTCGGCATGGCGCATGCGCAGTTGCGGGATGACGGTCTGGGGCATGGCGAGGGCTCCGAGGTGGGAACCCAGTGTAGAGCCGAGCCATGCTCGGCTGCTGTTCGCGGTGCCCGCAGTCGAGCATGGCTTGACTCTACAGAAGGCGCCAGCCGAGCGTGGGCTCGGCTCTACCCGGCTCTGGTAGTTGCCAACCTTGGTTGGCATTGCCGGACAGTGGTCAGCAGGCCGTCGGCACGGCGGCCATTGCCGCCAGCAGTTCGCGGTTCACCTGCTGGTGCCGGGCCTGCCAGGCAGGAAGATCATCGGCGCTGACGTCCGGCTGGCCATCCAGCGACGACAGCCAGCGCTTGAAGCGGCTCTGGTAGTTGGCCAACGACACTTCGCCGGTGATGTCACTGCCGACCAGGCCGCCGGCGCGCAGTGCTTCGATCACCACCAGCGCGTGTTCCAGCTGGAAGCGGCCCTGGTCCCAGTTGCTGCGGGCCACGTCTCCGGCGAACACGTCCTTGTCGATCGACAGATAGGTCGGCTGCGGCGACTTGGCCTGCTCGGCGGCGAACGTGGCGACCAGGGCCTCGGGATGCTCGAAACGGCGGAAGGCATGGCCCATGCCGAGGCGATGGCCCCAGCCGACATCCACGTCCATGCACCAGTAGGTGAGGCGACCGCCCATCAGCGGACGCCAGTGGTTCTCCCAGGCATGGCCGAGGCCGATGTCGCTGGAGGTGATGCCGAGCACGTGGATGTGCGAGATCTGCGGCAGCTTGCTGGCGGCGTTGACCCACGACCCGCAATGCATGCCGAACGGGAATCGCATGTTGTCCGGATGGTTGTCCAGCACCACCAGCTGGAACGGCGCCTGCGCGCGCATGCGGCGCAGCAGCGGCAGGCTGAGGTGATGGAAGTCACCACTGCCGAGCATCACTGTGCCGAGCAGGGCCGGCAGCGGCGCAAGCACCTCGGTGCTGAAGCGATCCAGGGTGCCGTTGCTGCAGGCGAATCGCAGCGTGTCGTGCCACTGCGGCAGGGACAGGGTCTGCGCTTGGGGCAGTGGCAGCACGCCACCGTCCAGGTCCAGGATCAGCGGGGAACGCACCAGCATCGCTCAGCCGCCTCCATCAGGTTCGCCCTGCAGGTACGGGGCCAGCCGGCGCAGGGCGGCACGCAGCAGCGGGGAACGGGCATGGATCGCGTGCCGGGTGGAGGTGAAGCGGGCCCCCAGCTCGGCCTTGATCCGCGAGTCGGTCCAGCCAGCCACGTAGTGGCTCAGGCCGTGCTGCAGGGCGTACTCGAGGTTGTGCATCCAGCTGACCGCGTACAGGTTGTGCTCGCGCGACTGCGGGTAAGCCAGGCCGATGTACTTGTCCACCAGCTTGCCGGCATGCACGTAGCACAGGTTCCAGCCGATCAGCTGGCCCTGGTGGCGGTACAGGAACATCCGTCCCTGGCCCTGGCTGTCGGCCAGCAGATGCTGGAAGTAGGGCAGGCCGAGCTGGTCGAAGTGCACCGCGCTCTGCGCATACACACCCAGGTACAGCGCATGCAGTTCGGCCTGCAGCCGTGGGTCGGCCAGGGCCGGATCACCGGTGGCGATGCAGTCGATCTGCAGGTCGTCGCGCGAGCGCAGCTTGCGCCGGATGTTCTTGCGGCGCGAGGACGACAGGCGGCCGAGATAGCCGTCGATCGAATCGAAATCGATCGCCACCCAGGCCAGCGGCATGCCTTCCAGTTCAACGAAGCCGCGCGCCAGCAATGCCTGCAGGAAGGCAGCGCTGTGCGCGTTGGCCGCGTCGTCCAGCAGTGGTGAATCGATCGCCAGGTCCTTGACCACCAGCAGCCGGGTATCGCCGATCGCGTGACGCGTCACGTCCTCGGCCAGCGCCTCCGGCGCGACGTGTGCCGGCAGCGGGGTGTACTCGGTGCTGGTGGCACCGACGAAGCGGGTCTTCCAGGTGATCCACGGCCGCCACAGGCGCGACAGCGGGAGGCCGAGCAGCCTGCCGCGCAGTTCGTCGTCCATCGTCGTGGTCAGGTCCAGCGGTGCACGGAAGGACGGCAGGCCGCTGGGAAGGCGGCCTGCCTCGAATCCGAGCGGCGGGTGGGCCAGGAAGCCCTCCAGCAGCGCGGCCGGTTCCAGCGCGGTGCTGGATGCGCGTGACGTCATCTCCATCGGCACGGGAACCGGCAGCGCATCGACCTCAGCCCTTGGCCTTGGTCAGCGCCTGGTCGAGCAGGGTGATCGCCAGGTCGATTTCTTCGTAGCTGATGTCCAGCGACGGCGCAAAGGTGATCACGTTCTTGTACCAGCCACCCACGTCGAGCACGAGGCCCATGCGCTTGCCGTCGTGCAGCAGGTCACCGGCCAGGCCGATGTCGACCATGCGGTCCAGCAGTTCCTTGTTCGGGGTGTAGCCGTCGGCCTGGCAGATTTCCGCGCGCAGGGCCAGGCCCAGGCCGTCGACGTCGCCGATTTCCGGGTGGCGCTTCTGCAGGCCACGCAGGCCGTCGAGGAAGTACGCGCCCTTCTCCGGCACGGTGCGCTCGTAGTCCATTTCCTTGCCCAGCTTCAGCACTTCCAGGCCCAGGCGGGTGCCCAGCGGGTTGGAGTTGAAGGTGGAATGGGTGGAGCCCGGCGGGAACACGGTCGGGTTGATCAGCTCTTCGCGAGCCCACAGGCCCGACAGCGGGTTCAGGCCGTTGGTCAGCGCCTTGCCGAACACCAGCACGTCCGGGGTGACACCGAAGTGCTCGATCGACCACAGCTTGCCGGTGCGCCAGAAGCCCATCTGGATTTCATCGACGACCATCAGGATGCCGTACTTGTCCAGCACGCGCTTGAGGCCGGTGAAGAAGTTGCGCGGCGGAATGACGTAGCCGCCGGTGCCCTGGATCGGCTCAACGTAGAACGCGGCGTACTCGGCCTGGCCGACCTTGGGATCCCACACGCCGTTGTACTCGCTTTCGAACAGGCGCTCGAACTGCCACACGCAGTGGTCGGAATACTCGTCCGGGGTCATGCCCTTCGGGCGACGGAAGGGGTACGGGAACGGGATGAACATCGCACGCTCGCCGAAGTGGCCGTAGCGGCGGCGGTAGCGGTAGCTGGAGGTGATCGAAGACGCACCCAGGGTGCGGCCGTGGTAGCCGCCTTCGAAGGCGAACATCAGGCTCTTGCCGCCGCGCGCGTTGCGCACGATCTTCAGCGAGTCTTCAATGGCCTGCGCGCCGCCGACGTTGAAGTGCACGCGGCCGTCGAGGCCGAACTTCTCGTGCATGTCCACGGCAATGGTCTTGGCCAGCTGCACGCGGGTCGGGTGCAGGTACTGGCTGGCGACCTGCGGCAGGGTGTCGATCTGGTCCTTCAGCGCGTCGTTCAGGCGCTTGTTGCTGTAGCCGAAGTTGCAGGCCGAGTACCACATCTGCAGGTCGAGGTAGGGCACGCCCGCACCGTCGAACATGTAGCTGCCTTCGCCGCGCTGGAAGATCTTCGGCGGGTCGACGTAGTGGACGGTGTCGCCGAAGGAGCTGTAGCGGGCTTCGTCGGCCAGCAGCTGCGCGTCGGAGGCAGCGGCGTCGGCGTTCTTGTCAAAAATGTTCATGCAGTTCGGTTCCGTGAAGGACGTTCGAAAGAGGTGGCGGGGGCGTGCTCAGGCGGTGGCCAGCAGCAGGGGCAGTGCGGTGGGCTGCGGGCTGGCGTCGATGCGGCGTGGCTGCAGCAGGCTGCCATCGAGCAGGCGCGGCAACAGCGCGATTGCATCGTGGAAGGTAGCGATGGCGGCATGCCCGATGCCGGCATTGGCGCAATGGGTGATCAGGCGGCGCTTGGCGAACACGAAGTCGGCATCTTCGGATACGCAGAAATCCGAGCTGCCGTCACCGATCATCAGCACGCGCGGTGCTTCGTTGGCGCGCGCCTGCGCGGCGCAGGTGCATTTGCAGGTGCCACTGCGGCAGCCTTCGGCCTGGTAGGGCGATTCCAGTTCCCAGTGGTCCCCGCACCAGCGCAGGTGGTTGGCCACCACCGGCAGTCGCGACAGGCCATGGTTGGCGAGGATGCGGTGGATCGCATAATCCAGGCCGTCGCTGACGATGCGCAGCGGCACGCCCAGCTGCTCGGCGCGGGCGACGAAGGCGACGAAGCCCGGATCGATCTGCACCTGGTCCAGGTGCGCATCGAGCGTGGCCGGGTCCAGCTTCAGCAGCCGCACCTGGCCCTGCATGCATTCACGCGAGCCGATCTTTCCAGCCTTCCATTGCTCTTCCAGTTCCTGCCAGCCCGGCTGGCCGTACTTTTCCAGCAGCGAGTCGATGACATCTTCGAGGCTGATGGTGCCATCGAAGTCACACAGGATGCTCCAGTGCATGGGCAGGTCCGTCGATGAAAGAAACGCCCGGCCCGATGCCGGGGCAGACTCAATGTAGGCAGGCCGCCTTTCTCGTTCCTTTCCTGTTGAAAGGCTTCATTGACGGGCTGGGAAAGCGTTCAGGAAGGTGCATGGATGAATGCGTGAGGTGCAGTCCATCCGTGCGCCTTGAAGTCACGCGCGGGCCAGCACCTGCAGTATTTCGGCCGTCTCTTCACGGGTCTGCCAGGCACTGTTGCCAAGGGTAAGCATGCGTGCGGCGAAGTCGCGTGCGTTGGGCATGTCGTCCTGCGGCACGATGCCGCGCAGGTACGCGTAGTCGGGCAGGGCATGGATGAACATGCGGCTGGCGCCGAGCCCGCGTGGCCACAGGTCTTTCAATACGGCATCGCGGGCGCGCTGGCTGGGCAGCAGCAGCATCAGCATCGGCCAGGTGCCACCGCTACCGGCAAGGCCGTCGACCACCTCAACGGCTGGCAGCTGTGCCAGCTGCACGCGCAGCTGCAATGCACGCAGGCGCCCTGCCTGCAGGAAGGCCGGCAGGCGCCGCGCGGCACGGGCACCGATGTTCTGCCGCCACTGGCTGACCCGGTGCTGCGGAATCTGCAGCGGGAAAATGTCACCGACCGCTTCTTCCAGGTCGCCACGCTGCAACGCACTGCGCAGCGGATTGCCGTACACCAACGACAACAGCGATGGCCGATAGCAAGCGGCCAGGCCAAGCAGCTGCAGACTGCGCAGCAGTTCCCAGCGGAGGCTGGAACGCACCTGTTCGGCGGCATGTCCGGCCAGCGCGGCACGCAGCTCGTCATCGCGGCTGACCAGCAGGCCGCCTTCGTGCAGGCTCAGGCCCTTGCCGGCGGCCAGGCTGAAGAATCCGATATCGCCACGCAGGCCGACACTGCTGCTGCCGACCCGTGCACCGAGCGCCTGCGCGGCATCCTCGATCACCCAGGCGCCAGCGCCGCGCGCAACCTCGCAGGCCAGCTCGACATCGGCGATGCGCCCGCCCAGGTGGGTGGGCAGGATCGCCAGCGTGCGTGCGTCGGCCAGGCGCTTGAGCTGGCCGGGGTCGAAGTCGAAATGGCCGTGGCGGGTATCGCACAGCTGCACGCGCAGGCCCAGGCTGTGCACCGCGATCGGCACCAGCGGGCAGGTATAGGCCGGCAGGATCACGGTGTCGCGCTTGGGCGCACGCTTGCGCAGCGTACGCAGCGCGATCAGCAGCGCGTGTGTGCCGGAACAGGTCAACTGCAGCGGCGGTGTGCCGAGCTGACTGGCCAGGATCGCGCGCAGGTCGCCACCACCGGGCAGGAAATCGCTGGCCTGCATCGGCAGGCCAGCCGTCGGTGGCAGTTCGCGCGCGAACAGGCTCATCGCAGGGTGCTCACGCGGCGCTTTCGGCGGGGCTGTGCGGGTCGTCGGCTTCCGCGCGGCCGAGGCAGACGATGCCGGCCACGATCAACACCGCACCGAGCAGATGGTGCAGCGTCAGCGGCTCGTTCAACAACCACGCCGACAGCAGCAGCACGCTGATCACTTCCAGGTGCGAGGCGGCGAATGCGGGGCCGATCGGCGCATGCCGCAGCAGGCTCATCCAGGTGAAGAACGCACCCACGTAGCCGAGGATGGCGCCGTACACCCACGGCTGCGACAGCACGCGCAGCAGCCACGCAGTGTTGGCCTCGACCGGCAGCGCGGCATCGCCGGCGTACTTGAAGCACAGCTGGGCCAGCGTGTCGAAGGACATCAGCAGCGGGAAGCCGATGACATACAGGCGCCTCATGAGCCGGCCCCCACCACCGCCACGCCCGCCGTGACCAGCAACATGCCGGTCACCCGCAGCGGCGTGAGTTTCTCGCGGAACAGGAAACGGCCGGCGATCATCAGCGCGACGATGTTGATCGAGCCGAGCAGCACGCCCTTGGACAACGGCACCAGCGACAGGAACGCGATCCAGGCGACAAACTCAAGCACGTAGCAGGCGATGCCGATCCACAGCCAGGGGCGGCTGAGCATGTGTTTCCAGCGTTTCAGTCCTTCGCCTTCCTGCGGATCGCTGGCGGCGGCCTTGAAGGCGAGCTGGCCACCGGTATCGAGTACCACATTGGCCAGCCACAGCAGCGTGGCAAGTGCCCCCATTTCAGGCCACCGCCTTGAGCACGCCCGTACGTTCACCGATCTCGGTGAAAAAGCGCGCGCTGCGGCGGATCACGTCGCGGCGTTCGCGGTCGATGGTGATCATGTGGTAGCTGTCTTCCAGCACCACCAGTTCCTTCGGACCGCTGACCCGCGACATCACCAGTTCGGCGTTGCCCATGCTGGCCACGTCGTCTTCGCGGGCGTGCATCACCAGGCACGGTGCGGTGACCTGGTGCAGATGGCGTCGGGTCCAGTTGCTCAACGCACGCATCTCGGCCAGCGCATGCCAGGGGTTGCCCGGTAGGCCGGCGGCGGCGCTGTCGCCGGACAGCATGGCGGCGCTCACCTGCGCACGCAGGCGCTCGTCACGCAGGCCGTACGGCGGTTCTTCCATGAACATGCGGTCGCGGCCGATGTTGAAGCGCTTGAACCACGGCAGCAGGAACGAGAAGCGGGCCACGGCGGGAATGTTCCAGCCGTCGTAACGGAACGTGGCGCCGTACACGCCGACCCCGGACACCCATTCCGGGCGCCGGGCAGCCAGGGCCAGCGACAGCACCGCGCCCATCGACAGGCCGCCGACGAACAGCTGGTCAACCTTGCCGCGCAGGGTTGCCGCCGCATCCTCCACGCCCTGGTACCACTGTTCCCAGGTGGTCGCCAGCAGGTCATCCACGCTGCCGCAGTGGCCGGGCAGCTGCACGCCGTGCACGGTGAAACCGGCGTTGTTCAGCCCTTTGCCCAGCATGCGCATTTCCGCCGGGGTGCCGGTCAGGCCATGGACCAGCAGCACGCCCTGTGGGCCACCGGGGAGGAAGAAGTCGTGCGATTCGGTCACCTGGCGGCTCCGGGACGGCAGTGGGGATGGCAGGATCGCAAGCGCGATTTTCGCCAGCCTTTCATCGCCCCGGGCCGGGTCAGGGCGCCTTCAGCAGCGGCAGCGTGATGGCGACCTTCAATCCGCCACCGGGGCGGTTCAGAAAGCTCAGGCGGCCGCCGAAGTGCTCCACCGCCTCATGCGCGATGGCCAGGCCGAGGCCGGTGCCGCTGGCAGCGGTGCCCGGCGCCCGGAAGAAGCGCTCGCCCAGCCGTGGCATCACGTCGTCGGGCACGCCGGGACCGTTGTCTTCCACATACAGTTCGACATCATTGTCGTCCAGCGCATGCACGCCCACCGTGACCGTCGCATTGCGGCCGGCATAACGAAGGGCGTTGTCGATCAGGTTGTCCAGCGCCTCCTGCAGCATGGCGCCGTTGCCGAGTACACGCAGCGGATGGGGGCTGCCGCGGTAGCCCAGATCGATGCCATCACGGATCGCTTCCGGTACCCGCATGCCGACCCACTGCGGTACCAGAACGCCCAGATCCAATGCCTCGACCGTTTCCGGCACGGTCTGTGCCCGGCTCAGCGCCAGCAGCTGGGTGCTGACCCGTGCCGTGCGCTGGTTGAGCCGGCGGATGTGCTGCAGTGCCTCGCGCACCGTGTCCGGGTCGCCGTGCGCCAGCGCCTGGTCCACGTGCAGTGCCATGCCCGCCAATGGGGAGCGCAGCTGGTGCGCGGCATCAGCGATGAAGCGGTTCTGCAGGGTGATCATTTCCGCCTGGCGCGCGAACAGATCGTCGATGGTGCTGATCAGCGGCTGGATCTCTTCCGGTACGTCGGCATCGGAGATCGGCGCCAGTTCGCCGCGGCGCTGCGCCAGGCGGGTCCTCAGCGGGGTCAGGATGCGCAGGCCGTACGTCACGCCGAACCAGACCAGCGCCGCGGTACCCAGCGCCAGCATGGTCATCAGCGGGATGATGATCATCAGGATCTCGCGCGCACGCTGCCGGCGGTCGGCCATGCTCTCGGCCACGGTCACCGCCAGCTGGTCCTGCGGATCGTTCATCGCCTGCGTGCAGACGGTGGCCATGCGCACCTGCTGGCCATTGAGGTTGCCGTCGTACAGCGCCGGATGCACGCCGGTGCAGTCCTGCGAAGGGGCATACGGGCTGAAGTCTGCATTGCCGCTGAGCGTACCCATGCGGCTGCTGTCGACGTTGAAATAGCGATGGCCGTCGGGGTCGTACTCGATCAGGAAGCGCGCCTGCGGAGACAGGTCGCTGGTCACCGGCATGGTGCTCAGCATCTGCGCGAACGAATGCGTGTCGTCGATCAGGTTGCGGTCGTGGATGCGGTTGGAATAGTCCAGCGCAACGTAATAGGCCAGGATCGTGTTGAAGGTGAGCAGGCCCAGCATCGGCAACGCCAGGAAGGCGAGCAGGCGCCGGCGCAGGCTGGGCGGTCCACTGATCACGGGGTGCCGTCGTCCTGCGCGTCTTCCAGCATGTAGCCCAGCCCGCGCACGGTGCGGATGCCCATGCCGCCGGGCTGCAACTTCCGGCGCAGGCGGTGCAGGGCGATGTCCAGGCCGTTGTCGGTGAGGTCCTGCCCCCAGTCGCACAGCGCTTCCACCAGTTGCGCGCGCGACACGATGCGCTCGGCGCGTACCGCCAGTGCCGACAGCAGGCCGAACTCGCGCGCGGTCAGTTCCAGCGACTGGTCGTCGATCCACACCCGATGCCCGGCCAGGTCGATGCGCAGGCGGCCGATGCGCAGGTCAGGGTTGCCATTGCTGGTGACCCGGCGCAGCTGCGCACGCACGCGCGCTTCGAATTCGTCCAGTGCGAACGGCTTGACCAGGTAGTCATCGGCGCCAAGGTCGAGCACGCGCACGCGCTCGGCCAGGCCATCGCGGGCGGTCACCACCAGCACCGCCAGGCCATCGCCGCGCTGGCGCAGACGTTGCAGAACGTCGCGGCCATCCAGCTGCGGCAGGCCCAGGTCCAGCACCAGCAGCGCGTACTGGGTCGAGTCCAGCGCGGCGTCGGCGTGCGCGCCGTTGTCGACGTGGTCGACCACATGGCCCTGCCGGCGCAGCGAGGCGCACAGGCCGGAGGCGATATCCGGGTCGTCTTCAGCAATCAGAACGCGCATGCGCGGGGGCTCCTGTAACGGTCTGGCCCGCCGGATGGACGGGGTGGGCCTCTCTCGGCTGCCGAGGGTAGCCGCAAACCGGGTGAAGGTGGAGCGCGCCGGCGCCGTCGGTCGCGCTCGCGCTTTCCGGCCATTCAGTCCTGCAGGCCCGGCTCGCCCTGCGCCAGCGGCACCCGCGAACCGTCCAGCAGGCCACGGCTGAGTTTGCCATCTTCGATGAACAGCAGTTCGCCGTTCTCGCCGTTCTTGATGCTGCTGTCGATGGCGATCACGCGGTCGCCATGGAAGCTGCTGACGTGCGGCATCGAAGTGTGGCCGACCACGATGCGCGCGAGCTGCAGGCGGTCGAGCACCTTCTGCACCCCTGCGGTGTCGAGGCGGCCATCGAAGTAGCCGCGGTACCAGATCGGGCTGGTCTTGCCGTCATACAGCGGTGCGGTGTCCGGGTCGGCCTTCACTTCGGCCTTGGGCAGGCCGAGCGAGGCCTGGTAGGCCGCATTGGTGCGCGCCGGGTCCAGCGCCAGCTGTACTGCTTCGGGCGAAATTCCGCCGTGCAGGAACAGGGTGTCGCCGATCTTCAGCAGCACCGGGCGGGTGCGCAGCCACTGGCCGATCACCGAGTCGGCGCCATACAGCTGCGGGTAGCTGCGCCCCAGCAGCTGGGCACTGCGCAGGTACTTCGGGTTGACGTAGCGCAGGTCGTCGTACAGCACCATGGTCTCGTGGTTGCCAAGCACGAAGTGCACCGCGCCACCGGCGGCAGCCGCCTGTTGCTGCAGTCCGTAAAGCAGCCAGAACGCTTCGGTCACCTCTGGGCCACGGTCGAACACATCGCCGGCGATGACCAGGGTGTCCTTGCCCAGCGCCCAGCTGTCCTGTGCGTCGATCACCTTATTGGCGCGCAGCAGGCGCACCAGCAGCCCGTACTGGCCGTGGATGTCGGACAGCGCAACGATGCGCGGCACGGCCGGCAACACGGAGATCGAAGGTGCATCGGGTGCAGCCACGTGCACGCTGTGTTCGTAGCCGCAACGCGGGGCGATGTCGGTGCCTGAGGCCTGCGTGGCAAGCGTGTGCGACTCGACCTTGTCGTCGCAGATCCATCTGGCCTGCAGCTGGTTGCCCTGGCGGAACACATAGGGGCCATCGGCCTGCACGTGGTCGGCGGGCGCGGCAACCTCGCGGGCCTCCGTGGTTGCTGTGGCGCAGGCCAGCAGGGGTAACAGCAGGGCGGTCAGCAGGGAAGGGCGATCGCGCGACATCGGGGGCATCCAGCGGCGGAAAAAACCGATGCTAACCGGCGCGGGCGTTCGTCGGTGTACGCGAATGGGCGGGTCAGGTGTCGCGCCCGTCGTCCTTGAGTTTGCGTACGCGGGTGGCGGCGGGCTGAAGCGGCTGGCCGTCGCGCCCGCGCGGCTGCATGTAGAGCAGCGGCCGCCGCGTCGCCAATTCGATCAGCTGTGAATGGGCTTCCCCCATACCGAAGCGATGGCGCTCTCCCCACTGGCGCAGCGCGACCAGCAGCGGGAACAGTTCCTGGCCGGCGGCGGTGAGCACGTACTCCTGGTAGACCGATCCATCGGAGGCCGGCCGCAGCTGCAGGATGCCGGCCTCGACCAGCCGGCGCAGGCGGTCGCTGAGGATGTTGCGCGCCGCGCCGAGGCTGCGCTGGAAATCACCGAAGCGGGTGATGCCGTCGAACGCGTCGCGGATCACCAGCAATGCCCAGCGGTCACCGAGCAGGTCGGCACTGCGGGCTACAGGACAGGGACTGTCGGCGTGCATGCTGGGTACCTCCGAATGTGGTTGCAGTTTAAAACCAATGACGATAGCCTGCATCTGGTTTCAAATTGCAACTACAAGATGAGTGCCGCATCTCTTCCCCGCCCGCTGCTGGTCCTGCTTGCGGTTGCCGCCGGCGCCAGCGTTGCCAATGTCTACTACGCGCAACCGCTGCTGGATCAGCTTGCACGCGCCTTTGCACTGGACCGGGCCGTGGCCGGCGCGGTGCTGGCTGCCACCCAGGCCGGCAGCGTGCTGGCGTTGCTTGGCCTGCTGCCGCTGGCGGACCGCGGTGACCGGCGACGCCTGCTGCGGCTGCAGCTGATCGCACTGGTGCTGGCCCTGTTGTGGCTGGCGGCGTCGCGCACGGCGAGCTGGCTGTTGTCTGGCATGCTGCTGGCCGGATTGCTGGGCACGGCGCTGACCCAGGGCCTGATCGCCTACACCGCCACGCTGGCACCGCCCGAGCAGCGCGGTCGCATGGTTGGCGTGGTGCAGGGCGGAGTGTTCATCGGCCTGCTGCTGGCGCGCGTGGTGTCGGGTACGGTGGCGGCGGCCTTCGGCTGGCAGAGGGTCTACCTGCTGTCCGCGGTGGTGATGGCGGCATTGGCGGCGCTGCTGTGGCAACGCTTGCCCGCAGTACCGGTGCCGTCGGTCCCTCCACGCTGGCATGAGCTGCTGGGCTCGATGCTGGGCATGCTGTGCCGGAATCGAATGCTGCGCGAGCGTGGCCCGCTGGCGTTGCTGTTGTTTGCCGGCCTCAACGTATTCTGGGCGGCGGCGCCCTTGCCGCTGTCGGCACCGCCGCTGCACTGGTCCACCGCGGCCATCGGCGCGCTCGGCCTGGCCGGCGTGGTCGGTGCGTTGATGGCGGCGCGGGTCGGGCACTGGATGGACTGCGGTTTCGCACATCGGGTCAGCCTCGGCGCGCTGCTGTTGATGCTGGTCGCGTGGTGGCCGCTGCTGGGCCTGCCGCAATCGCTGTCCTTGCTGTTGGGTGTGGTCGTGCTCGACCTGGGCGGCCAGGCACTACATGTTTCGAACCAGGCATTGCTGCTGCGTGCACCGGCAGAACAGCATGGGCGCCTGGTGGCTTTGTACATGCTGTTCTATGCGGTGGGCAGTGGTGCCGGTGCGGCGGCGGGGCCCTGGATGCAGGTGCGGCATGGCTGGCCTGCCGTGTGCCTGCTGGGGGCAGGCATCGCGTTGCTGGCGCTGCTGTGGTGGGCAGCATGGCGGGTGGTGGCGGTGAAAGCAGCGGCTGGCGCTGGTGTCGGTGGCGTCGGCTGTCGGTAGCGTCGACCGTTGGTCAACTGCTCTTGCCGCGGAGCGCGAAAAGCCCGCGCTGCGCGTGATAGTCGACTGGCAGTCGACTCTACACATGGGTTGCCTGCCGCGCAGCGTTACCGCTGCAGCGCGCGCCGCCCGGGGGCCTCCTGCAATGCCTCGCTGGCCACCACCACGCGGTTGCGGCCGCTGCGCTTGGCCTCGTACATCGCGGCGTCGGCACGTGCCATCAGCCGCTCGTAATCCGGATGACCATCGTGACCGGCCACGCCGATGCTGGCGCTCAGTTCCAGCACCTGGCCATTGGCCAGCGCTACCGGCGACTGTGCGATCTGCCGGCGCAGGCTCTCGGCGATCACGGTCGCCTGCGATTCGCTGGCGGCCACCAGCACCACCACGAATTCTTCGCCGCCATAGCGGAACAGGTAGTCGCTGCCACGCGTGAGCTGGCCGAGCAGGCCGGCCACATGCTGCAACGCGCGGTCGCCGGCATCGTGGCCATGGCCGTCGTTGATTGCCTTGAAATGATCCAGGTCGAGCAGCAGCAGCGAGAACGGTGTGCGGTTGCGCGTGGCCAGCTCGATTTCCCGGCGCAGCACGGTGGGCAGGAAGCGGCGGTTGAGCAGATTGGTCAGGGCATCGCTGCCGGCATCCAGTTCGCCGATGCGCTCGAACAGCAGTGTCATCAGGGTGCGGATGGCGGCCAGGTCCTCGCGTATGGCCGGCAGCACCGCCAGTCGCTGTGCCGGGGCATCGCCGCTCGCGCGCTGCAGGTGGCCGTCAATGCGGGCCATCAACTGGCCCACCTGCTGCGTTTCGCTGCTTTCGCCGAAGCTGGGGATGCCCTTGTGGGTGAACCACAGGCCGAACTCCGAGGTGGCCAGGCTGGCGTTGTCGCTGGCCTGCACATGACCGGCGAGTGCGTAGAGCAGGGCGTTCTCCCAGTCCAGCAGCAGTGCGCGTTGACGCTCGCGTTCGGTGCCGACGTTCTGCACCAGCGAGAACAGCCGGTACGCAGCATCGGCACGGGTGGAGCGCTCGCGTGCATGGGTGTAGGCCAGGGTCATGCCTTCCATGGCGATATCCATGATCGCGCTGAGGCAGTCGATGGCGGCGAACGCGGTGGCGCTGTCGGGCGCGTCGTCGCGCAGGCGCACGAACAGTTCGTGCTTGAGCACGCGCGCGCCGCGGGTGACCAGATCGACCGGAATGCCGACCCGGGCATGCACATCGCCGATCACGCGCTGTGAGGCAACGGTGCTGGCAATACCGTCGGCATCGGTGGTCAGCAGCTGCACCAGCCAGCGTTGCATGGCTGGCTGCAGGCGCTGCTTGACCTGGTCATGGGACAGGAAGCGGCGTGCACGCCCGTCCTGCAACAGTACTTCGTAGAAGCGTTGGGCCAGCGCCGGCGGGGCATCGGCGGCGGCGGCGTGCAGCAGCGCGGTGGCGGCAGGGCCGGCCTGTTGCAGGCAGTGCTGCCAGGCCTCGGCCAGCGGCTGGCTGGCATCGTCCAGTTGGGGTGGTTCCACGTCGATCTCTGACTGCGTACGGCAAACCACGGGTATCGGCCGCGGTGGCGTACGGTTGATGGCAGGTTGGCCGGCCAGTTTACGCGCGATGCAGGGTTGCACGGTGCGCAAAGCACAACGGTGCCGCTGCGGCAATGAGTGAACGCATTTGAGAATCACTCGCATTGATGGGAGAATACGCGCACGGATCGGGCCGCAGGCGACTGCAGCGACGCTCCGCCCCCCCCTCGTCGTTGCCTCAAGCCCTTTGCCAGAGGCCCCGTAGCCCTGCCAGAAGGTCCTGATCATGTCTCCTGCCGTTGTCCTTTCGCCGCGCCCGCTGGCGCTTGCCGTTGCCGCCCTGCTGGCGGGCAGCGCCCTGACCGCCAAGGCTGAAACCGACGCCACCGATATCGACACGGTGCATGTCACCGCCTCGCAGATTGCCCGCCAGGCGTTGGGCACTTCGACCATCACCGCTGAGGACATCGCCAGGCGCCCGCCGGCCAACGACATCGCCGAACTGCTGCGCACCATGCCGGGCGTCAACCTCACCGGCAACAGCGCCTCGGGCCAGTACGGCAACAACCGCCAGATCGATCTGCGCGGCATGGGCCCGGAAAACACCCTGATCCTGGTCGATGGCAAGCGCGTCGGCGCACGCGATGCTGTGCGCATGGGGCGTAGCGGCGAGCGTAATACCCGCGGTGACACCAACTGGGTGCCAGCGGAAATGATCGAGCGCATCGAAGTGCTGCGCGGACCGGCAGCGGCACGCTATGGCTCGGGTGCTTCTGGCGGCGTGGTCAACATCATCACCAAGCGCCCGACCGGCGACCTGACCGGTGCGGTCGACCTGTATGGCCTGGTGCCCGAGCACAGCGCCGAAGGCGGCAGCGAGCGCGTCGGCCTGCAGCTGAGTGGGCCGATGACCGACACCCTGTCGTTCCGCCTGTACGGCAATCTCAACAAGACCGACGCCGATTCGCTGGAACTCAACCGTGACTTCGCGACCAATCCGAACGCGGTGCCGCCGGCCGGCCGCGAGGGCGTCAAGAACCGCGACATCAACGCGCTGCTGCGCTGGGACGTGACCGCCAACCAGGTGGTCGAGTTCGAAGCCGGCACCAGCCGCCAGGGCAACATCTATGCAGGTGACCGCGCGGTCAGCACCACCGGCACCTCGACACCGATCGATCTGGGGGCCTTGGCCGAGCAGCAGGCCGAGACCAACCGCATGTACCGCAACACCGGCGCGATCACCCATCGCGGCCGCTGGGGTGATGTGACCTCGCGGGTAACGGCGGCAGTGGAGGCGGTGAACAACTCGCGCATCAACGAAGGCCTGGCCGGTGGCCCGGAGGGCAGCTTCAACGGCACCGACTGGTCGACCTCGCGCCTGCGCAACTACCAGCTGGATGGCGAAGTGAGTTTCCCGACCACGCTGGGCGGTGCCGAGAACATCTGGACGCTGGGCTTCGAGTACCTGGACAGCCGCCTGACCGACCCGTATTCGATGAGCCAGTCCAGCAGCAGTGGCGGCGGACTCCCGGGATTGTCGGCCGATCGCGCGCGCGGCAAGTCCGACGCGCAGACCACCGCCGTGTTCGTGGAAGACAATATCTACCTGGGTGAGCGCTGGATCGTCACCCCGGGCCTGCGCTTCGATCATCACAGCCAGTTCGGCAACAACACCAGCCCCAGCCTCAATGCGCAGTTCCGCATCAACAGCGACTGGGTGGTGAAGGGGGGTATCGCCCGTGCATTCAAGGCACCCAACCTGTACCAGTCGAATCCGGACTATCTGTATTACACCCGTGGCAATGGCTGCCCGAATGCACTGCCGAGCCTGGGCGCCGGCTGCTACATGCGCGGCAACGCGGACCTGAAGGCGGAAACCAGCCTGAACAAGGAACTGGGCATCGAGTGGGCACCGCAGAGCGGCTGGCAGGCGTCGTTGACCTACTTCCACAACGACTACAAGGACAAGATCCAGGCCGGCTACACCCAGATCGGGCTGACCGCCGACACCAAGGGCCGCATCTTCCGCTGGGAGAACGCACCCAAGGCGATCGTGCAGGGGCTTGAAGGCAACCTGGTGATCCCGCTGCTGGGCGAGCAGGGCAGCCGCCTGAAGTGGAGCAACAACTTCACCTACATGGTCGAGAACGAGAACAAGACCACGCGCCAGCCGCTGTCGGTGATCCCGAAGTACACCATCAACACCATGCTGGACTGGCAGGCCACCGACAAGCTGTCGCTGCTGCTGACCGGCACGTTCTACGGCAAGCAGGAACCGGCCACCACCAACATCAACAACGACCCGCGCTGCACCGGCACCTGCGACCCGTCGATCGCACTGCAGGATCGCGGTGCGTACAACATCTGGGGCGTGAGCGCGCGCTACAAGGTGACCGAGACGGTCAGCTTCGGCTTTGGCGTCAACAACCTGGCCGACAAGCGCCTGTTCCGCGAGGCCAACAGCAGCGATGCCGGTGCGGCGACCTACAACGAGCCGGGTCGCGCGTACTGGGCCAGCCTGCGCTTCGGGTTCTGACCCAGGCCAGCGTCGTTCCACGGGGCTCGCCAGGCATGCCTGGCGGCTCCGGACCGGTACGCCTGCAATGTTATAAACACCGTAATAGTCTCCCCCGCCAGCACGGCGTAGCCTGCACCGCATCGCAAAGGAGCTGTTGCCATGGGCCACGACCACGATCACCTGCCATCCGAGATCCGCCACGAGAAACCCTTGTGGTGGGCGCTCGGCCTGACCTCCACTTTCCTCGTCGTCGAGGTGGTGGGCGCGTTCTGGACCAACAGCCTGGCGCTGCTGTCCGACGCGGCGCACATGGCCACCGATGCGCTGGCGCTGATGATCGCGCTGGTCGCGGTACGGCTGAGCCGTCGCCCGCCCGACGCGCGCCGCACCTACGGCTATGCGCGCCTGGAAGCGCTGGGCGCGATGATCAACGGTGCGATGCTGTTCGTGGTCGCTGGCTACATCCTGTGGGAGGCCATTGGGCGTTTCCGCGAGCCGCAGGAGATTGCCTCGTCGGGCATGCTGGTGATTGCCGCAGCGGGCCTGGTCATCAACCTGATCTCGATGCGCCTGCTGCAGGCCGGCAGCGGCGAGAGCCTCAACGTGAAGGGCGCCTACCTGGAAGTGTGGGCGGACATGCTTGGCTCGGTGGCGGTGATCGCCGGCGCGTTGTTGATCAAGTGGACTGGCTGGAAGCCGATCGATCCCATCCTGGCGGTGCTGATCGGCCTGTGGGTGCTGCCGCGCACCTATGTGTTGATGCGTGAGGCGATCAACGTGCTGCTGGAAGGCGTGCCCAAGGGCATGGACGTGGCCAGGGTGCGTGACAGCCTGTCCGGTCACGCTGCGGTGCTGGACGTGCATGACCTGCATGTGTGGGCGCTTGCTTCCAGCACGCCGGCGCTGACCGCGCACATCGTGATGCGCGACGGCACCGATGCCGATGCGCTGCGCCGTGAACTGGGCGGGCGCCTGCACGATGACTTCGGCATCGAGCACGTGACACTGCAGATCGAAGCGGACCACTGCGGCGAAGCCTGTGGTGAGCCGGTGCCGGCCAAGGGCGGCGAGCACGAGGGCCATGAAGGCCATGACCACGGCGAGGACGCGCAGGGCCATCGCGGTCACGTGCATCGCTGATCGAAGGTGACGCGCGTGCCGGGAGATGCCCGGCGCAGCTATTCGTCCCGTCGCGAGGCGAGCCGATCCGCCAGCCGGGTCGGCTCCGGCAGCCGGTAACCGCGCAGGGTACGCTGCACCCAGGTCAGCGCGGTATCGGCACTGACCCGATGGCCACCGGCCACGAACAGCGGCTTGCAGCGCACCTTGCTGCGCAGCACCCAGCCCAATTGTTCATCGCCCTCCAGCAGCGGCGTATGTGCACCGGCCTCGGCGCCCGGCTCGACGAACCGGCCCACCAGCTTCGACTTGGCCACGCCGATGCTCGGCAGGTCGGTGACCACGCCCAGATGCGCGGCCACGCCCAGCCGGCGCGGATGGCTGATGCCGTGGCCATCGACGAACACCAGATCCGGCGCCTGCGGCAGCAGCGCCAGTGCCGCCAGCAGCGCCGGCAGCTCGCGGAAACTGAGCAGGCCGGGGATGTAGGGCATCACCGTAGGAATCCGCGCGATCTCCTGCGCCACGGGCTGCAGCGTCTTCGCATCCAGCAGCACCGCCGCGGCGCGGGTGATGGCGCCGTTGTCTTCAAAGCCGACATCCAGCCCGGCCAGCCAGCGCATGTCGCGGGGCAAGCGGTCCTGGCGCTCCACGCGGCCGGCAAGCTGGATCTGCTGCGCGCGGGCAGTGGCGACGCTGCCTTCCCAGCGTCCGGGGTCGATCACCGTATTCATTGGCCGCAGCATCGCATGCGCGGCGCCACGGCCCGGTGAGTGGCGCCCGGGGCTACAATGGCAGCCTGCCTTTCCTCGCGTTGGAGACCCTGCAGTGACCCGTAAACTCGTACTGTTGCGCCATGGCCAGAGCCAGTGGAACCTGGACAACCGCTTCACCGGCTGGGTCGATGTCGACCTGACCGAGCAGGGGCGCCGGGAAGCGGCTGCCGCCGGTCGCCTGATGCGCGAGGAAGGCCTGCAGTTCGACGTCGCCCACACTTCCGTGCTCAAGCGCGCCATCCACACCCTGCAGGGTGCACTGGCCGAGCTGGAGCAGGACTGGCTGCCGGTGAACAAGTCCTGGCGGCTCAACGAGCGCCACTACGGCGGCCTGCAGGGCCTGGACAAGGCAGAGACCGCTGCCAAGCACGGCGAAGACCAGGTCAAGGTGTGGCGTCGTTCGTACGACATCCCGCCGCCGGCCATGGACCTGGAAGATCCGGGCCACCCTATCCACGACCGCCGCTACGCCGGCCTGGACCGCAACGCGCTGCCGGGCACCGAATCGCTGGCCACGACCCTGGACCGCGTGCTGCCGTACTGGCATGACGCCATCGCGCCGCAGCTGAAGGACGGCAAGACCGTGCTGGTCACCGCCCACGGCAACTCGCTGCGTGCGCTGTACAAGTACCTCAACAATGTCTCGCGCGAGGAAATCCTCGAGCTGAACATCCCGACCGGCATTCCGCTGCTGTTCGAACTGAACGACGATCTGACCGTGCAGTCGTTCCGCTATCTGGGCGACCCGGAAGCGGCACGCAAGGCTGCTGAGGCCGTGGCCAACCAAGGCAAGGCGAAATAAAGAAGCAGAAGGCCGGCGCAAGCCGGCCTTCGCTTTCTGTAGAGTCGAGCCATGCTCGACTGCTCTCCGTTGCGGGTTCATGACCCCTGCGGGAGGCCAACCGCAGTCGAGCATGGCTCGACTCTACAGGAAGCTCGCCCCTGTGACCTTTGGCCGGTCCCTGTCGTGGGCGTACCCGGCTACCCTGTGAAATTACCCGCAGGAGAGCCACATGAACGTCCGCAACCTGGTCCCGCTGGGCCTGACCATCGCCATTGCTGCCTCGCTGGCGGCCTGTGGCAAGAATGAAGCCGCACCGGCGGCCAGTGCCGACGCCAAGCCGGCCTTCGACCAGTCGCAGATCAAGACGCCGCTGATCTCGCTCAACAGCGCCGATCTGGACCCGTCGATCTCGGCCTGTACCGACCTCAATGGCTTCGTCAACAGCAAGTGGCTGAAGGCCAACCCGGTGCCGGGCGACCAGACCACCTGGGGCAGCTTCGAGATCCTGCGTGAGCGCTCGCTGGAAGTGCAGCACGCGCTGGTCCAGCAGGCCGCCGCCAGCCAGGCCAAGGCCGGTTCGGTGGAAGCCAAGATCGGTGACATCTGGAAGACCGGCAACGACGAAGCCAAGATCGAAGCCGCCGGCCTGGCGCCGCTGCAGCCGCAGCTGGACAAGATCACTGCACTGAACGACACCGCTGCCATCACCCAGTACCTGCGCGACAGCCAGGCCGAGGGCAAGGGCGTGCTGTTCTCGCTGTTCGCCAATGCCGACTACAAGGATTCGGCCAACGTCATCGCCTACGTCGGCCAGGGCGGCCTGGGCCTGCCGGAGAAGGGCTACTACTTCGACGACGCGCAGGCCAAGATCCGCGACGCCTACGTGGCCTACATCGCACAGGTGCTGACCCTGTCCGGTGTGGACGCGGCGCAGGCCGCCGAGCAGGCCAAGGCCGTGATGGCCTTCGAAACCCGCCTGGCCAAGGCCTCGATGTCGCGCATCGAAATGCGTGACCCGGCCAAGCGCTACAACCCGCTCAGCGCCGCAGATGCCGACAAGCTGACCCCGAACTTCAGCTGGACCGCGCTGTTCGACACCCTGAAGGTGCCGGCCGCACAGAAGTTCTCGCTGGCGCAGCCGGCCTTCTTCGGTGAAATGGACAAGATGCTCGCCGATGTGCCGGCCAGCACCTGGCAGGCCTACCTGCGCTTCCACACCATCGACGATGCCTCGCCGTACCTGAGCAGCCAGTTCGAGAAGGCCAACTTCGATTTCTACGGCACCACCCTGCGTGGCCAGAAGGAAATGCAGCCGCGCTGGAAGCGCGTGCTGGAGTCGGTCAACGGCGGCATGGGTGAAGCGCTGGGCCAGCTGTACGTCGACGCCGTGTTCCCGGCCGAGTCGAAGGTCGCCATGCAGCATCTGGTGGAAAACCTGTCGCAGGCACTGAAGGCGCGCCTGGAGCAGCTGCCGTGGATGGGCGAAGAAACCAAGAAGAAGGCACTGGAGAAGTGGGCCAGCTTCACCCCGAAGATCGGCTACCCGGACAAGTGGCGTGACTGGGCAGGCCTGCAGACCAACGGGGACAGCTACCTGGGCAACATGCAGGCGGCGCGTGCGTTCAACTACCGCTACATGCTGGACAAGATCGGCAAGCCGGTGGACAAGACCGAGTGGGGCATGACCCCGCAGACCGTCAACGCGTACTACAACGCCACCAAGAACGAGATCGTGTTCCCGGCGGCGATCCTGCAGGCACCGTTCTTCGACGCCAAGGCCGATCCGGCGCTGAACTACGGCGGCATCGGTGCGGTCATCGGCCACGAAATGATGCACGGCTACGATGACTCGGGCAGCCAGTTCGCCGCCAACGGCAATTTCGACAACTGGTGGACCGACGCCGACCGCAAGGCCTTCACCGAGCGTACCGACCAGCTGGTCGCGCAGTTCGACGGCTATGAATCGGTGCCGGGCGTGTTCGTGAAGGGCAAGCTGACCCTGGGCGAAAACATCGGCGACCTGGGCGGCCTGACCGTGGCCTACGACGCGCTGCAGATGGCGCTGAAGGAAGATCCGAAGGCGAATGTCGAGGTTGATGGCCACAGCCAGGACCAGCGCTTCTTCATGAACTGGGCCACCGTGTGGCGCCGCAACTTCACCGATGGTGAGCTGCGCGTCCGCCTGAACACCGACCCGCATGCGCCGGCCAACTTCCGTGCCAACGGTGCGCCGTCGAACATGCCGTCCTATGCCGCTGCATTCCAGTGCAAGGCCGGTGATGCGATGGTGCGTGCCGACGACAAGCGCGTGGTGATCTGGTAATCGATCATCCGTGATGCATGATGCGAAAGGCCCGGCGAATGCCGGGCCTTTTGTCTTTCTGGCCGGTCGCGAGGAGCGCGCCGGTAGAGTCGACTGTTAGTCGACTATCGCGCGCAGCGTGGGATTTTCTCGATCTGGACGAAGAGCAGTCGACTAACAGTCGACTCTACCGGCGGGTCGTTTCACCGTCGGGAAGATCTCAGGCCAGCTCGGGTTCCCGCGCCAGCATGCGATGGAAGAGCTGCAGCACGTAGGGATCCACCAGCCCGCCGGACTGCGCTTCGATGATCCGCAATGCGGTTTCATGCTCCATCGCATCGCGATACGGGCGCACGCTGGTCATTGCATCGTAGGCATCGACAACGGTGACGATACGTGAGCCCAGCGGAATGCTCTCGCCACGCAGGCCGTCGGGGTAGCCGCTGCCATCGAAGGCCTCGTGATGGGCGCGGATCAGCCGCGCCACAGGCATGGCGTCGCTGCGGCCGGTGGCCAGGAAGATGTGTTCGCCGCGTACCGGATGCTCGCGCATGATCGCGCGTTCCTCGTCGGTATGCCGGCGCGGCGCCAGCAGTACATCATCGGGAATGCCGATCTTGCCGATGTCATGGAAGCGCGCGGCCAGGCCGATCTGCGAACAGGCATCGTCGTCCAGGTCGCAGTGCGTGGCCAGGCGCTGCGCGAGCAGGCCAACGCGGTCGCAGTGGTGGCGGGTGTAGGCGTCGCGCATCTGCAACGACATCGAGAGGGCATCGATCAGGCAGGCCTGCGCGTGCAGCAGGTCGGGGGCGGGTACGGCGTCAGGGAACATGGTCATCCGCCCGCACCGGGTGGGGACCGGTGCGGGGTGTTCGGGGAGGGCGATCAACCCGGGGCGAGGGTGGTCAGAAGGGCGCGGGCCGCATTGAAGCGGTCTTCCGGCAACGGCAGCGGGTGCTTGATGCGCAGCTTGTCGGGCCCTTCCATGGCGTAGAGGTTCGGTTGTTTCTGGATCAGCTGGATCACCGCCATCGGATCGATGTTCGGCTTGGACTCGAACACGATGCGGCCACCGTTCTCGCCCAGGTCCAGCTTGCGGATGCCCAGCGTGTTGGCTTTCAGCTTCAGCTCGGCGATGGCGAACAGGTGCTTGGCCGCATCCGGCAGCAGGCCGAAGCGGTCGATCATCTCCACCTGCAGTTCGCGCAGCGCATCACTGTCGCGCGCGCTGGAAATGCGCTTGTACAGGGTCAGGCGGGTGTGCACGTCCGGCAGGTAGTCTTCCGGAATCAGCGCCGGCACATGCAGCTCGACTTCGGCACCGCGCACTTCCTCGCCGGCATCCAGGTCGGGCAGCTTGCCCTGCTTGATGCTGCGCACCGCGCGTTCCAGCAGTTCTGTGTACAGGCTGAAGCCGACCTCGGCCATCTGCCCGCTCTGGTCCTCGCCGAGCAGTTCACCGGCACCGCGGATCTCCAGATCGTGGGTGGCGAGGGTGAAGCCGGCGCCCAGTTCGTCCATCGAGGCGATCGCTTCCAGGCGCTTCTCGGCGTCGGGGGTGATCGCGCGGCGGTCAGGGGTGATCAGGTAGGCGTAGGCACGGTGGTGCGAACGGCCGACGCGGCCGCGCAGCTGGTGCAGCTGGGCCAGGCCGAAGCGGTCGGCACGGTTGATGATGATGGTGTTGGCGTTGGGAATGTCGATGCCCGATTCGATGATCGTGGTCGACAGCAGCACGTTGAAGCGCTGCTTCTGGAAATCCAGCATCACCTTTTCCAGCTCGCGCTCCGGCATCTGCCCATGGGCGATGCCGATGCGCGCCTCCGGCACCAGCTCGGACAGCTCGCGCTGCATGCGGCCGATGCTTTCCACGTCGTTGTGCAGGAAGTACAGCTGGCCACCGCGCGCGAGCTCCCGCTGGAAGGCCTCACGCAGCAGCGCGTTGTCCCACTGGGTGATGAAGGTCTGCACCGCCAGCCGGTTCGGCGGCGGCGTGGCGATGATCGACAGGTCGCGCAGGCCGGCCATGGCCATGTTGAGCGTGCGCGGAATCGGGGTGGCGGTCAGGGTCAGCAGGTGCACGTTGGCGCGCAGCGCCTTCAGCGCTTCCTTCTGGCGTACGCCAAAACGCTGTTCCTCGTCGACGATGACCATGCCCAGGTCCTTGAACTTCACGTCCGGCTGCAGCAGGCGATGGGTACCGACGATCACGTCGATGGTGCCGGCGGCGACCTTTTCCAGCTCGGCCTTGATCTCCTTGGTGCTCTTGAAGCGCGACAGCACTTCGACCTTCAGCGGGTAATCGGCGAAACGGTCGCGGAAGTTGCGGTAGTGCTGCTCGGCCAGCAGCGTGGTCGGCACCAGTACGGCCACCTGCTTGCCGGCACTGGCGGCGGCGAACGCCGCGCGCACGGCGACCTCGGTCTTGCCGAAGCCGACGTCGCCGCAGACCACGCGGTCCATCGGCTGGCTGCTGGCCAGGTCGCGCAGGGTGGCATCGATCGCGGCCAACTGGTCCGGGGTTTCCTCGAACGGGAAGCCGGCCGCGAACGGTTCGTACATCGCGCGGTCCACCTGCAGTGCCAAACCCGCACGCGCCTGGCGGCGGGCCTGGATCTCCAGCAGCTCGGCAGCGACGTCGCGCACCTTCTCAGCGGCCTTGCGCTTGGCCTTGCTCCACTGCTCGCCACCCAGCGAATGCAGCGGCGCGGTTTCCGCCGAGGCGCCCGAGTAGCGGCTGATCAGGTGCAGCTGGGCGACCGGCACGTACAGGCGGTCGCCCTTGGCATATTCGATTTCGAGGAATTCGCCGGGCATGCCGCCGACGTCCATCGCGATCAGGCCCCGGTAGCGGCCGACGCCATGGTCCTCATGCACGATCGGTGCGCCCTCGGTCAGTTCGCCGAGGTCGCGGATGATCGCTTCCGGCTCGCGGCCGGCACGGCGCGTGCGGCGGGTGCTGCCGGCGCGCTCGGGGAACAGCTGGCGCTCGGTCAGCACCGCGATGCGCGGGTCGTCCAGTGCGAAGCCATCTTCCAGCGGCGCCACAGCGATCGCGAAGCGCGCATCGTCGGCGAGGAACGCGGGCAGGTCGGCCACCACCGGCGGCTTCAGCTCGGCGGCCTGCAGCACTTCCAGCAGGGCTTCACGACGGCCTGGCGAATCGGCGGCGATCAGCACCCGGCCCGGGTAGTGGCCGAGGAAAGATTTCAGTGCGTCGCCGGCGGGGGCCTCGCGTGCGGCCACCGGCAGCGGCGGCAGCGGCTGGTCACCCAGCGCATGGGCATCGGCGATGCGCGCGTGGTCAGCCGACCACACCTCGATGCGCGGGGCATCGTTCAGGCGCTCGCGCAGCAGCTCTGGCGACAGGTACAGCGCAGACGGCGGCAGCAGCGGCCGTTCGACGTCGTGGCGGCGTTGTTCGTAGCGCTCACCGGTCTGCGCCCAGAACGCGACGGACGCTTCATACGCACCGGCGCAGACCACCGGCAAGCTGCCGTCGGGCAGGTAGTCGAACAGGGTGGCGGTGCGTTCGAAGAACAGCGGCAGGTAGTACTCGACGCCGGCCGGGGCCAGCCCGGACTTCAGATCCTGGTACAGCGAACTGCGCCGGGTATCCACATCGAAACGCTCGCGCAGCGCGGCCAGCACGCGGGCGATGCTGGCCTCGTCCATCGGCACTTCGCGGCCGGGCAGCATGTGCACGGCCTCGACCTTGTCCAGCGAACGCTGGCTTTCCGGATCGAACGCACGGATCGAATCGATGTCCTCGTCCAGCAGTTCCACCCGCAGTGGCTCGTCGGAACCCATCGGGAACACGTCGAGCAGGCCGCCGCGCACGGCGAAGTCGCCGGGGTCCATCACCTGCGGCACGTTGCGATAGCCGGCACTTTCCAGGCGGCGCTTCTCGGCCTCCAGATCCAGGCGCTGGCCGACCTTCAGGTCGAAGCTGCCACCGATCACATAGCTGCGCGGGGCCAGCTGCTGCAGCAGGGTCTGCACCGGCACGATCACCAGGCCGCGCTTCAGCGAGGGCAGGCGGTGCAGGGCGGACAAACGCTGCGAGATGATGTCCGGATGCGGGCTGAAGCGGTCGTAGGGCAGGGTTTCCCAGTCCGGGAAGGCGACCACCGGCAGGGCCGGGTCGCCGCCGAGCAGGGTCTGCAGGTCGGCTTCGAGCTGGTTGGCACCGTGGTTGTCACGGGCGATCACCAGCAGCGGCGCGTCGTGCGCGCGCGCGGCCTGGGCCAGATACCAAGCCAGGGCGGTCGGCGAGGCGGGGGCGCGCCACCAGGCGCGGAGCTGGCCGGCGCGCGGCAGCGGCGGGGCGGGGTATGAGGTACGCGACATGGACCCCGGATTTTAGCAGAAGCCTGATCCAGGCCCGGTGGGTCGGGCTCGCCGGTTGCCGACAGCCTCATGTGCCGTTGGGGGAACACAATGCCGGCCAGCGGCCGGCACTACCGGGAGACGTGGCCGGGCAGGGCCCGGCGTATCCGTCAGTTGTCCAGCTCCAGCACCATCCGCACCAGGCCTTCGGCACCGGTCGGGTGCGGCACCGGCTTGAAGCCCAGCGAGGCGGCCAGCTGCTTCATCGGCTCGTTCTCGGCGGCAACGTCGCCGTACAGGCGGTCCAGGTACTTGCCGCGGCCCCACTTCACCAGCTTGCGCATCAGCTGCCGGCCCAGGCCCTGGCCGATCAGGAAGCGGCTGATCAGGATCGCGTACTCGGCTTCACGGGTACCGGGGATGATCGAGGCCCGGGCGACCGCACCGACCACTGCTTCGCCAGCAGGCAGGGATTCGGCAGCGACCAGGGTGATCTCGGTCTTGGGATTCGGGTGGGTCAGGCGCTGGGTGGTTTCCGGCGACAGCTCGGTCACCGCCTGCAGGAAACGATCACGGATTTCTTCCGGTCCGAACAGGCTGAACGCCGCTTGCAGCGGTGCGCCATCTTCCGGGCGAATGGGGCGGATCAGCAGCTCGTGGCCGCTGGGAGCCTTGAAGATCTCATGCCAGGGCGGCATGCGGTTGCGAGTGGCCATACCGGGTGATTCCTTGGTGGTCCATCGATTGTGGCATCACCGGGGCTGCATTCCGTGAACGAAAGGCTCACGGCGGTACAGCCTCGTGAAGGCCGTTATTCGGGTGCTTTGAGCCAATCCAGGCGGGTGCTGGCACCAGGTTCGCCCAGGTGCTGGCGCAGCGCCGGCAGGGCCGGGCCGACCACCCGGTCGAACTGCCAGGGCGGGTTGAGCAGCAGCATGCCACTGCCGTTGAGGCGCAGCGGCGAGTCGTCCGGGCGCACCAGGAACTCGATCGTCATCGCCGATTTCACCGGCAGGGCGGTGGCCTTGCGCAGGAAATGCAGGATGGTGCGGCGCTGCTTGATCGGGAACCAGACGGCACACGTGGCCTGCGGCCAGCGCGCCAGGGTTTCGGCCAGGGCGGCCAGCACCGCCTGGTACTCGGCATCCTGGGCTTCGTAGGGCGGGTCGATCAGGACCAGGCCACGGCCGATCTTGCTGCCGTTGAACTTCGGCGGCAGCAGCGAGCGCAGCAGCGCATAGCCATCGCCAGAGCGCACATCGACGCGGCTGTCATGGGCGAACAGGGCCTTCAACGTGGCCGTTTCGGCTTCCTGCAGCTCACAGACCGCCATGCGGTCCTGCGCACGCATCGCCTGTGCGCTCAGCAGCGGCGAACCCGGATAATTGGTTAGCGCGCCGACCGGGTTGTCGGCCTGTACCGCCTTCAGGTAGCGCTCGACCACCTCCGGCAGCTTGGGCTGGGCCATCAGCCGCATGATTCCGGATTCGGCCTCCAGGGTCTTGCGGCTCTCTTCGCTGGCCAGCAGGTAGCGGCCGGCACCGCCGTGGGTGTCGAGCACGAAGAACGGGCTGTCCTTGCGCTTGAAGCTGTCGATCAGGGCCAGCTGCACGATGTGTTTGAGCACGTCGGCATGGTTGCCGGCATGGAAGGCGTGGCGATAGTTCATGGGCGGCAGTGTACGGGGCGGCGGCCGCAGCGGCTATGCTGCGCGCCATGACAGCTCCTGTTGCCCATGTCCTGGTGGTCGAGGACGAAGCCGCCATCGCCGAAACCGTGCTCTATGCGCTGCGTAGCGAGGGCTATGCCGCCAGCCACTGCCTGCTGGGCGGCGAGGCCCTGCAACGGCTGCAGGCCGGGGATATCGACGTGGTGGTGCTGGACGTGGGCCTGCCCGACCTGGGCGGCTTCGAGGTCTGCAGGCGACTGCGCGCGCAGCCCGGGCCGTCGGCGCAGCTGCCGGTGATCTTCCTGACCGCCCGCAACGATGAAGTGGACCGGGTGCTTGGCCTCGAGTTGGGCGCCGACGATTACATGACCAAGCCGTTCTCGCCGCGCGAACTGGTGGCGCGGGTGCGTGCGCGCCTGCGCCGCGCGGCATCGGTCGTGGCAGCACCCGGCGCCGATGCGGGCTGGCAGGAACATGGCGCCTTTGCCATCGACCGCGAAGGCCGGCGTATCCGCTTCCATGGCCAGGCACTGGACCTGACCCGCTACGAGTACGCGCTGCTGGAGGCGCTGCTGCAGCGCCCGGGCGCCATCCTCAGCCGTGCGCAGCTGATGGACCGTGGCTGGGACAGCAGCGCCGACAGCGCCGACCGCACCGTTGATACGCATGTAAAGACGCTGCGCGCCAAGCTGCGCGCGGCCGGTGCCAGCGAAGACCCGATCCGTACCCACCGTGGTCTTGGCTACGCGCTGGAGGTCTAGCCGATGCGCCTGGTACTGAAGCTGTTCCTGGGCTTCTTCCTGATCACCGGCATCGCGGCGTTCTTCGTGATGCGCGTGTTCGTCAACGAGGTGAAGCCCGGTGTGCGCCAGGCGATGGAATCGACCCTGGTCGATGCGGCCAACGTGCTGGCCGAAATGGCCGCCGCCGACGTCAAGGCCGGCACCATCCGCAGCGGCAGCTTCACCCGCAACCTCGCCAAGGCACGCCAGCGCGACCTGAAGGCGATGGTCTGGCGCTTCCCGAAGCGCTCGCTGGATTACCGGGTGACCATCACCGATGCCAAGGGCATCGTCATCTACGACTCGCTGGGCCGCGACCTGGGGCGCGACAACTCGCGCTGGAATGATGTCTATCGCACCCTGCGAGGTGAGTACGGCGCGCGTTCCAGTCCCGAGATTGCCGGCGAAGAGGGCGACACGGTGATGCATGTGGCGGCGCCCGTATATGACCCGGCCGATGGGCGCACCCTCATCGGCGTGCTCAGCCTGGCGCAGCCCAACCGCAGCATCGATCCGTTCATCGCCGCCAGCCAGCGCGCCATCATCGAGCGCGGGGCCTGGCTGATCGGCTTGTCGGCGCTGGTCGGTGTGCTGGTGACGATGTGGCTGACCACCGGCCTGGGCCAGCTCAGCCGCTATGCGCGTGCGGTCAGCGCCGGCGAACCGGTGCCGCCGCCGCGCCGCCGCCGCGACGAGATCGGCGATCTCGGCCAGGCGCTGGAAACCATGCGCCGCAAGCTGGAAGGCAAGGCCTACGTCGAGCAGTACGTGCAGTCGCTGACGCATGAGATGAAGAGCCCGCTGGCGGCCATCCGCGGTGCCGCCGAGCTGCTGCAGGAGCCGCTGCCCGAAGCCGATCGCGTGCATTTCGCGCGCAGCATTGTCGACCAGCAGGAGCGGCTGACCGAGACCATCGACAAGCTGCTGGCACTGGCTGAAGTGGAACAGCACGGCTGGCTGCAGACCCGCGACCGGATCGCGCTGCCGGCATTGCTGGCCGATGCGGCCGCTGCCGCGCAGGTGCGCGCACAAGCGGCAGCCGTGCAGGTCCGCATCGGCAGCGTGCCCGACCTGCAGGTGCAGGGCGACGGCTACCTGCTGCGGCAGGCACTGCACAACCTGATCGACAACGCGATTGCCTTCTCGCCGGCTGGCGCGGAGATCGCGCTGCAGGCCGAGGTGGACGGGCAGGGCGTGCGCCTGCAGGTGGCCGACCGTGGCGCCGGCATTCCCGACTACGCGCGTGAGCGGGTGTTCGAGCGCTTCTATTCGCTGGCGCGCCCCGGCAGCGGGCGGCGCAGTTCCGGCCTGGGCCTGCCGTTCGTGCGGGAAGTCGCGCGCCTGCACGATGGGCGCGCCAGTGTCGATGCCCGCGACGGCGGCGGTACCGTGGCCAGCCTGTGGTTGCCGCTGGGTACACCGGGCCAGCGCCCGCGCCGCTGACTTCACACTCGCTTCAAATTCGCCACAAACCCTGCTCACTGCAGCGGTCCATCCTGCAGCCCTCTCCAACGAGGATGGACCATGAAATCCCTGAAGATGCTGCTGCGGTTCGCCATTGTCGGCGGGCTGATCCTGCTGCTGCTGGTTCCGCTGACGATGATCCGCGGGGTCATCAACGAACGCAGTGCGTACCGCGATGAGGCCTTCTCGCGGGTGGCCGACAGCCGCGCCGGTGCGCAGCAGCTGGTCGGGCCGGTGCGGGTGGTGCCGTGGGTGGAGCGCAAGCAGGTTGAACTGGTCGATCCGCTGGGCGTCAAGAAGACCGAGGTGCAGGTCACCGAGGGGCACTGGTTGCAGATGCCGGCGTCGCTGGAGGTGGGCGGTGAGATGCTGCCGAGCCAGCGTGAGGTCGGGCTGTTCAAGGTGCCGGTCTACAGCTGGAACGGCCAGATGAAGGCGACGTTCGCCGAAGACGACTATCCGGTGAAGGCCGGCCGCAGTTACGGCCAGCCGTATGTAGCCGTGGGCATTTCCGATGTGCGTGGCCTGGTCGGTACGCCGAATCTGCGCGTGGATGGCAAGCAGCTGCGGCTGCTGCCCGGCGTGGGCGCTGCCAGCGAAGTCGGCCGCGGTCTGCATGCACCGGTGACCGGGTTTGCCGAAGACCACGGCGGCACGCTGGCCGCCAGCACCGTGGAGCTGGAACTGCGCCTGGATGGCAGCCGCATGCTGTCGGTGGTGCCGGTGGGCGATGACACCCACATCGCGCTGCGTTCGAGCTGGCCGCATCCGTCGTTCAGCGGTGCGTTCCTGCCCAACGAGCGCCGCGTCGATGCGCAGGGCTTCGATGCGCGCTGGGCGGTGTCCTCGCTGGCCTCCGACGCACAGCGGCAGCTGCGCAATGACGGTTCGGTCGACTCGCAGGCGGTGACGGTGTCGCTGGTCGATCCGGTCGATACCTACACCCAGGCCGACCGTGCCTCGAAGTACGGCGTGCTGTTCGTGCTGCTCACCTTCGTCGGCTTCATCCTGTTCGAGCTGATCAAGTCGCTGCGCATCCACCCGCTGCAGTACCTGATGGTGGGCCTGGCGCTGGCGATCTTCTTCTTGCTGCTGATCAGCCTGTCCGAGCACATCGCGTTCTGGAAGGCCTACCTGGTTTCGGCCGTGGCCTGCATCGGCCTGCAGGCGGTGTACCTGGCCAACGTGCTGGGCCACTGGAAGCGCGGTCTCGGCTTCGCTGCGCTGCTGACCGTGCTGTACGGCGCGCTGTATGGCCTGCTGGTGTCGGAGAACAACGCGCTGCTGATGGGTTCGCTGCTGCTGTTCGTGATCCTGGCGCTGGCGATGTGGGTGACGCGCCGGGTCGACTGGTACGCGCTTGGCGCGGAACTGAAGTAAGGAGTACGTCATGGGCTGGCGCCAGGGATTGCGGCAACGGGCACGGCAGGGCATTCCGGCCCTGCTGGAAGTGAATGCACTGCTGCAGGCACATGGCGTGCTGGCGGCCCTGCCGGGGGCACGGATCGCCCCCGGCCTGGTCCGCTTCCAGCTGGCTGCGGTGACCTGCGAGGGATTGCAGGGGCAGGGACTGCGCTGGCTGCAGGACGCGCGCCAGGGACGCGGCGCGGTGGCCGGCTGGGTGCCGCGCTACCGGCCATGGAAGGCCGGGGCGGAGGCGCTGGCCGAGATCGGCATCGGCGGCCTGCCGGATGACTGGCCGGCACACGCGTCGGTGTATGGCTGCAGCAGCATCGATCGGCGGCATTGGTTGTTGTTGCTGCCGGAGCGGGCGCAGTTGTGGTTGGGGTGGAGTGGGTGATCGGGTTGTTCATCCACGCATGGCGTGGATCTACTGGCGGGAACCCCGCCCTTTGGTGGGTGCGAGCTGACCGGTCACCTGTGGGTGCGAACCTTGGTTCGCATGCTCCTGCCCATGACCGATGGGACGGTATCGGCGCGCCCCTGCTGGCTAGACTCGATGGGTTGATGATCGAGCCGAAGGGCAGGGGTGCGATGTGTTGAAGTGGGGCGTGCTGGCCGTAGCGCTGGCGATGGGGGGCAATGCAATGGCGCAGCAGCGCGAGTCGGTGGACCTGGACATGGTCAGCCGCATCCGCCAGGAGGCCTTCCACCGTTCGCAGGTGATGGATACCTTCAGCTACCTCACCGAACGCATCGGCCCGCGCCTGACCAATTCGCCGGCGATGGGCCGCGCCAACGCGTGGACCCGCGGCAAGTTCAGCGAATGGAAGCTGGACAACGTGCACGACGAAGCCTTCGATGACTTCGGCCGTGGCTGGGAGTTCACCTCGGCCAGCGTGGAAATGCTGGGTGACCGCGTGCAGCCGCTGCATGCGCTGCCCAAGGCCTGGACGCCAGGCACCAAGGGACCGGTTGAGGGCGAGCTGGTGCACGTGGAGATCAAGAAGCCCGAGGACATCGAAAAGTATCGCGGCAAGCTGCGCGGCAAGATCCTGCTGCTGGGCGAGGCGCGCGAGTACAAGCGCGGCACCGAGCCGGACTCGCACCGGCATGACGCCACCTCGCTGGAGGGCCTGCAGGAATTCACCCTGCCCAAGGACGTCGCCGCCGAGCGGGCCAAGCGTGTGAAGGAATACAAGGAACGCCAGGAGCTGGCCGCCAAGGTCAACGCCTTCTTCGTCGAAGAGGGCGCGCTGGCCGCGATCAGCATCAGCAGCTGGGACAACGGTATCATCCGCGTCGCCGGCGGCGGTTCGCGCAAGGCCGGCGAATCGGTGGGCATCCCGGAACTGGCGATGATCGCCGAGCACTTCAATCCGCTGGTGCGCGCGCTGGATGCCAAGCAGCCGGTACGCCTGCGCGTGGATGTAGCCGCGCGCTTCACCGACGAGGCTGACCAGCCCGGCTACAACACGCTGGCCGAGATCCGCGGCAGCAGCAGGCCCGACGAAGTGGTGATGATCGGCGCTCACCTGGATTCCTGGCACAGCGGCACCGGCGCGGCTGACAACGCGGCCGGCGTGGCGGTGATGATGGAGGCGATGCGCATCCTCAAGGCCACCGGCGCCAAGCCGAAGCGCACCATCCGCGTGGCGTTGTGGAGCGGTGAGGAGCAGGGCCTGATCGGCTCGCAGGCCTATGTGGCCAAGCACTTCGGTCGTTTCCCGGAACCCACCGACCCGGCCCAGAAGGCGCTGCCGGCCTCGCTGCGCGAGCCGACCGGTGCATTGCAGAAGTCCCGCGACTACAGCAAGTTCCAGGTCTACTTCAACATGGACAACGGCTCGGGCCGCTTCCGGGGCATCTACGCGCAGGAAAACCTGGCGGCGATGCCGATCTTCGAAGCCTGGCTGGCGCCGTTCCATGACGTGGGCGCCACCACCGTGGCCACCCGCAACACCGGCAGTACCGACCACATCAGCTTCGACCGCATCGGCCTTCCGGGCTTCCAGTTCATCCAGGACCGGCTGGACTACTTCACCAACGTCCACCACAGCCACTTGGATACCTGGGACCACGCCGAGCCGGAAGACCTGAAACAGGCCGCCGCCATCGTCGCCTCGTTCGCCTACAACGCCGCCATGCGCGAGCAGTCCTTCCCGCGCAAGCAGGAACCGTAAAGGGGACGGAGGGGATTAAGTCGTTTCTCCCCTCCGTTTCCCGGTCGCAGCGCCCAGAGGCTGGGCAATCGCGACTTAATCCCTCCGTCCCCTTTTTCCGTCGGGGGCGGAGGGCTGGTAAAATCGGGGGATTCCCGTTCCTCGAGCCGTCCATGACCTGCCGCACCCGCTTCGCCCCCAGTCCCACCGGCTACCTGCACATCGGTGGTGCCCGCACTGCGCTGTACTGCTGGCTGGAGGCCCGCCACCGTGGCGGCGAGTTCGTGCTGCGCATCGAGGACACCGACCGTGAACGCAGCACCCAGGGCGCGATCGACGCCATCCTGGAGGCGATGGAGTGGCTGGGCCTGGACTACGACGAGGGCCCGATCTACCAGACCGACCGCGTCGCCCGTTACCAGGAAGTGGCCGAGCAGCTGATCGCCGACGGCAAGGCGTACTACGCCTACGAAACCCGCGAAGAGCTGGATGCGATGCGCGAGGCCGCCATGGCCAAGCAGGAAAAGCCGCGTTACAACGGCGCTGCACGCGAACTGGGCCTGCCGTACAGGGACGACCCGAACCGCGTCATCCGCTTCAAGAACCCGCTGGAAGGTACGGTGGTGTTCGACGACCTGATCAAGGGCCGCATCGAGATCGCCAACAGCGAGCTGGATGACATGGTCATCTTCCGTCCGGACGGCTACCCCACCTACAACTTCGCGGTGGTGGTGGACGACTGGGACATGGGCATCACCGAGGTCATCCGCGGTGACGACCACATCAACAACACCCCGCGCCAGATCAACCTGTACGAAGGCATCGGTGCGCCGGTGCCGAAGTTCGGCCACATGCCGATGATCCTGGACGAGCAGGGGGCCAAGCTGTCCAAGCGCACCGGCGCGGCCGACGTGATGCAGTACAAGGACGCCGGCTACCTGCCCGATGCGCTGCTGAGCTACCTGGCCCGGCTGGGCTGGTCGCACGGTGACCAGGAGCTGTTCAGCCGCCAGGAACTGATCGACCTGTTCGACGTGAAGGACTGCAATTCCAAGGCCTCGCGCCTGGACATGGCCAAGCTGGGCTGGGTCAACCAGCACTTCCTGAAGACCGAGGACGTGGCCGCCATCGTGCCGCACCTGGTCTACCAGCTGCAGAAGCTGGGCCTGGACGTGGCCGCCGGCCCGGCCCCGGAGGACGTGGTGATCGCCCTGCGTGAGCGCGTGCAGACCCTGAAGGAAATGGCCGAAAAGGCCGTGATCTGGTACCAGCCGCTGACCGAGTACGACGAAGCGGCGGTGGCCAAGCACTTCAAGGCCGGTGCCGAGGTGGCGCTGGGCAAGGCCCGCGAGCTGCTGGCAGCCCTGCCGGAATGGACCGCCGAGTCGGTGGGCGTGGCCCTGCACGACGTCGCCGCCGCGCTGGAGATCGGCATGGGCAAGGTCGCCCAGCCGCTGCGCGTGGCCATCACCGGCACCCAGGTCAGCCCTGACATTTCCCATACCGTGTACCTGGCCGGCCGCGAGCAGGCCTTGAAACGCATTGATGTGGCCATCACCAAGGTAGCAACGGCCTGAGGCATCCTTGCCAGGCCCGAACCGGAGAACACGCATGCCCGCCAAGACCGCCACTGCCTGTACGGCCCCGCACCACCACGTCCACGATGCATCGGATTTTGTGGCGGTGGTCGAGCGCGTCTCGCGCGAACGCGGGCTGCGCCTGACCCCGATCCGCGCCAATGTGCTGAAGCTGATCGCCGAGGCCGGCAAGCCGGTCAAGGCCTACGAGCTGCTGGAATGGGTGCGCAACGGCAAGGGCGTGGGCGCTGATGCCCCGCCCACTGTGTACCGCGCGCTGGATTTCCTGATGGCCAATGGCTTCGTGCACAAGCTGGAGTCGGTCAATGCCTTCGTGGCCTGCCACCATCCCAGCAGCGCCGCGCATTCGGTGCCGTTCCTGATCTGCAACAGCTGCCACAGCGCGGTGGAGCTGGAAGACCGCGAAATCGTCACCCAGCTGGAGAAGCGCGCCAAGGAGCTGGGTTTCCAGCCGCAGGCGCAGACTCTGGAAGTGCACGGCCTCTGCGCGCGCTGCGCGGGCTGAGCAATGGGTCCTGGGGTCAGATCCCTTTTGCCTTGGCAAAAGGGATCTGACCCCCGTTTCATGGCAAACGCTAGTCCATCGGCTTGCTTGCGGTATCCACCCGCACGATCACCGACATGCCGGGCCGCAGTTGTGCCGCCAGCGTCTGGCCCTCGTTGATCGAAATCCGTACCGGCAGCCGCTGCACCACCTTGGTGAAGTTGCCGCTGGCATTGTCCGGGCGCAGCACGCTGAATTCCGAGCCGGTAGCCGGCGCGATCTCCTGCACGCGGCCCCGCAGCACCTGCCCCTGGAACGCGTCCACCGAGAACGTGGCCGGCTGGCCGATCGCCATGCCCCAGGTCTGGCCTTCCTTGTAGTTGGCCACCACCCACAACGTGTCAGGTACCAGGAACAGCAGCTGCGAACCGGCAGCGACGTACTGGCCCACGCGCACGCTGGCCTCGCTGATCTGGCCGTCGCGCGGTGCGTGGATCACCGTGTTGGCCAGATCGATGCGGGCCAGTTCCAGCTGCGCCTGCGCGCTCTCCACCTGCGCTTCCAGGCTCTTGCGCGCCACCTGGGTCGATACCAGGGTTTCCTCGGCAATGCGGATCTGCGCCTGTGACTGCTGGACGCTGGCCTGTGCCGACGCCTGGGTGGTGCGGAACTTGTCGCGGTCGTTGACTGACACCAGTTGCTGCGCGGCCAGCTCCTCGTAGCGCTTCAGCTCGTTGCGTGAGCGTTGCAGCTCCGCCTGGCCGGCCGACAACGTGGCGTGTGCGGAGGCAATCTGCGCACGGTTCTGCGCCTGCGACTGGTCCGAGTTGGCCAGCGCCGCGCGTGCGCTGTCCAGCGTCGCCTGCGCCTGGGCGACGCGCTGCGCGTAGATGCGGTCATCGATGCGCAGCAGCGGCTCGCCCTGCTTCACGTGCTGGAAGTCCTTCACCAGCACTTCGGTCACGTAGCCGTTCACCTGCGGCGCCATCACCGTGATCTGCCCGCGTACATAGGCGTTGTCGGTCACCATCACGCTGCTGGTGAATGGCCACAGGTGCCAGGCGCGCAGGATCAGCGCAATGCCCAGCAGGGCGACCACCACCATCACCACTACACTGCGCGCGCTGGGCTTGAGGTACTTCGGCGCGACCGCCGGCTCAACGGGCGTGGGCGCAGGTGCCGCGTCGGTCGGCGGCGGTGGGGTCACGTTGTCGTCGGGTCGGGGCGGGACGGGAGGCATGGCGGAGGACTCAGCGGGGCGCGGCCGGCGTGGCCGCAGCGGGGGAAGTGGGGTGGCGCTTGCGCCATTGCTTGAGCACCGCGGTGCGCAGCGACAGCAGCAGCAACCAGCACAGGAAGCCGATGGCCAGCCAACCGCTCAATGTGAACACATCATTGAATCCACGCACGTTGGCTTCGCGGCGAGTGGTCTGCGCCAGCTGCGCGCTGCCCTGCGCACTGCGCAGCACCGGGTCGGTGATCTGTGCGCTGTACAGCTGCTGCTGGATGCGCAGGCGTTGTGCCACCACCGGGTCGGCCGGGTCGAGCTGGCTGGTCAATGCGCTGGAGTACAACTGCTCGCGATGCAGCTGGAAGGTGCCCAGCACCGCCGAGCCGGCCAGGCCACCCAGCGTCTGGGTGATCGACAGCGTCACCAGGAAGGTGATCATGTGATCCACGCCCTGTTTCAACGCGGCAGAGATGCCGAGCATGATCAGCGGGCCCATGAACATACCGGCACCGACCGAGGCCAGGAACTGGCTGGCGTAGAAATCGTGTGGCCGGTCCAGGCTGGTGCGGTGCTGGTCGAAGAACGCGGCGGCGCCCAGCAGCAGGATCGCCATCAGCAGCTGGGGGATCAGCCGCTTCGGGCCGAAGGTCAGCGATGCACCGGCGATGCCGGTGACCACGCCCGCCAGGATCACGACGAACAGCGGGCGCATCTGGTCAGGCCCCATGCCCAGCGTGCGCATCAGGTTGATCACGCCGTAGGACTGCTCGGTGGTGAGGAATCGGATCAGGAACGCACCGACGATGAAGTGCAGTACCGGCAGCTTCGACAGCCAGCGGATCTGCAGCAGCGGATTGCGCCGGTAGTGCTCGATGATGAAGGCGGTGGTGGACAGCACGATCGAGGCGACAAGAGCCCAGCCCAGCCATGGCGTGTTGAGCCACCAGCGGGTGTAGCCCTGCGCCAGCACGATCACCAGCAGGGCGACGGCCGGTGCGAGCAGGGCGAACGTGAGGAAGTCCAGCGGCTCGAACGCCTTCACCTGGATGCCGGGCGGCAGCTTCAGCACCACCACTGCCGCGAACGCGCACAGTGCCAGCCCGGCCTCAAACGAGTAGAGCTGGTGCCACTGGCCGGTATCGACCAGGCCCGGCGACACGATCCAGGCGATCGGCACCGCCAGCTGCGAGAGGCCGACACCGACGACCAGCAGATTGCCGGTGAAGCGACGCGGCAGCGCCTGCAGCATGTACAGCGTGCCCAGTGTCGAACAGGCCGCACCCGCGAAGCCGCTGGCGGCGCGGGTCAGCATCGTGGTCTCGAAGCTGCCGACGAACAGGTGCAGTACCGCCAGCGCCGCATACAGGCCCAGCCCGATCTCGGCGAACAGGCGGATGCCGTACTGCTGGCGGAACTTGAAGGCCAGCAGGTTGGCGGTGACATTCACCATGGCATAGGCGGCCACCAGCCAGCTGCCCTGGGTCGGGGTCAGTGCCAGTTGGCCCTGCAGGAACGGCAGGTTGGCGGTGACCAGCGCATTGCCGAGGCCGCCGGTGATCGCCACCAGCAGCGATACCAGTGCATAGGCCAACCGACGGTACGGTGGGTGCCAGGGCATCGAAGCCGAACCGGGCATGGTCGGCTTCTCGTGCTCCTCCCAATCCGGAACCGGCTTCAGATACGGCTGGACCATCAGCGGGCCTCGCTGGTTGCTCCCTGGAGACCCCCGCGCAGCAGCTGCAGGGCGCGCCCGGCCAGGTGGGCGCGCTCGTCGCGGGTCTTGCCGCGCAGGGCCGCGCCCAGCATGCCCGAGATGAGTGAAATGTCCGTCTTCTCCAGGTCGGCACGGCACAGGCCGGCGGCCTTGGCACGGGCGATCGGTGCTTCCAGCAGGTCGCGCACGGTCTCGCGCGCGGTACGCATGGCCGGCACGTCCGAATCCACTGCGCGCCAGTAGTCGGCCAAGGCAGGCGAATCGATGATGCGCTGGGCCATGCCCTCGAACACCTCGAACAGGGCATCGTCGCGGTCGCCGAGCTGTTCGACCTGGCGCCGGATGCGGTCGACCGTACGCTGCAGCAGTGCCTGGATCAGCGCGGTGCGGTCGGGAAAGTTGCGGTACAGGGTGGCGCGGCCCACCTGGGCGCGTTCGACCACCAGGTCCAGCGGGGCGGTGACACCGTGTTGGCCGAACACATGATCGGCGGCGTCGAGGATGAGGGCACGGCGGGCAGCAGCATCGGCACGTTGGGCAGTCATGGAATTATGTTCGGACAAAAATGTCCGATTGGCGAGACTTTGAGTGACGGGATTGTCCGCTTGTTGTGGTACGCACATCTTTGTGACGAATGTGTGATGGTGCGGATCGAAATGAAAACGGGGGCCCGAAGGCCCCCGTGGGATCCGACCCCGCCTTACGCGATCAGAAGAACGCGCGGATGCCGAATGCGACACCACGGCCCGGCAGCGGCGAGTAGTCGCGCAGCAGCGAGGTATGCGGACGCACTTCGCGGTTGGTCAGGTTGCTGCCATCCAGGAAGACTTCGTAGCTGTTGCTGGCGTTGCGGTCCCAGCGGTAGGCCAGGTGCGCATCGACCAGGGTGTAGCCGTCACTCGGTGCTTCGTTCTGCGCGACGTCCTTCTGGCGGCTGTAGCGCACCGCACCGACCGAGGCGCGCCAGCCGTCCTTCGACCAGCGCAGGTCGGCGCCGACGCGGGCCGGGGCGATACGCGGCAGGTAGCCGGTGTTGGCCAGTTCCACGTTGTAATTGTGGTTGTGGTCGCCGTGCGGCACGGCGATGTCGAGGTTGCGGCTGCCGCTGCCATCCAGCTTGGCCTTCACGTAGTCACCGAACAGGCGCAGATCCCAGTCACCGGCGCCGCCTTCGAACAGGTGCACCAGCGCTTCGGCCTCGGCGCCGCGGAACACCGCGTCCTGCTGGGTCCAGGCGCGGACCGGCAGGCCTTCGGTAACACCGGTGTCGGCCAGGTAGATGAAGTCCTTGAACCTGGTCTGGTAGACCGACGCGGAGAAGTCCAGGCGCTCGCTGTGGGTGTGGATGCCCAGTTCCACGCGCTGGCCGCGCTCGGTCTTCAGGTTGGCGTCGCCGATTTCCAGCGAGCGGGTGGCGATGTGTGCGCCGGCGGCATACAGCTCTTCGTTGGTCGGTGCACGCTCGGAGCTGTCCACGCCGATGCGGAGGTCAACGGCGTCGTTGAGCTTCCAGATACCGGCGGCAGACAGGTTGGTGGCACCGAACGTACGGCGGCGGTAGTCACCGGTCGGGTCCAGCTTGACCTGGTCGTGGCGGCCGCCCAGTTCCAGCTTGAACGGGCCGAACTGCTTTTCCTGCAGTACGAACAGGCCGATGTTCTTCGTGCCGGTATCCGGCACGAACGCCTCTTCGCCCTTGGCGCCGAAATCACTGTTGCCAAACTGCAGGCCGAAGGCACCGTCCCAGCCACCGATCTGCTGCTGTACGGCTTCCAGACGCGCTTCGATGCCACGGTTGGTGAAGCGGGTGGACGGCGTGCCGGCTTCCAGCTCCACGTGTTCGTAGTCGGTGTAGGCCACGCGTGCGTTGATGTTCTTCAGGAACGAGACCGGGTCGTAGATGCCGGCCTTGGTCTCGAAGCGGTTCTGCACCATGTCGATGCGCACGTCGTGCTCGTCGCCGCCTTCTTCTTCATCGCCATGGTCGTGACCGTGGTCATGGCCATGATCATCACCATCGGCGTGCACGTGCGCGCCATTGGGAATACCGTAGTTGGTGCGGTAGGTGCTGGCCGATACGCCGAAGTAGCCGCCGTCGCCCAGCCACGTTGCGCCGACGCCACCGGCGCGGGTGCGGATCGAGCTGTTGTCCAGGCGGCCGCGACGCGGCTCTTCACCCTCGGCCGCGTCATGGTCGTGATCGTGGTCATGATGATCTTCAAGGCTGTCGATCACTGCATAACCGGGGATGCGGTAGTCGTCGCCATTGCGGACCAGGCCATCCACGTGCAGCACGACATTGCCGCTGACGCCATCGAGGCGGAACATGCCGCTGCGTTCGTTGTTCACCGAATTGCCGCGCAGTTCTGCGCGGCCGCTCAGCGGGCGCTCCGGCAGTTCGCGCGCGATGCGGCCATCGACCACATTGACCGCACCACCGATGGCGCCGCTGCCGAACAGCAGCGTGGCCGGACCCTTCAGCACTTCGATCTGGTCGGCCAGGAACGGCTCGATGCTGGTGGCATGGTCGGCGCTGACGGTGGATGCATCCATGTTGCCCATGCCGTTGGACAGCACGGCCACGCGCGGGCCTTCCTGGCCGCGGATGATCGGGCGGCCGACGCCGGGACCGAAGAAGGTGCTCTGTACGCCGGGCAGCTTGGCCACGGTATCGCCGAGGGTGCCGGCCTTCTGCTCGTCCAGGCGTTCACCGGCCAGAACCTCCACCGGGCGTGCCAGCGATTCTGCGTCGCCCTGCAGCGGCGACGCGGTGACCTGCACCGACGACAGTTCAGTCAGGTGGCGGTCACGATGGGAATCGTCTTCGCTGGCGGCGAAGGCAACGGTCGGAAGCAGGGCGGTCAGGGCCAGGGCGAGGGAATGCGGCTTCAACCGCGGGGTACGGGCGGGCATCGGTGGGTCCTTTGTTACACTGTATCAATCGCTGGGCGCACGCATCCCGTCAGCGGGACAGGGGGAGGGAAACCGTGCGGGTCGGGAAGGGATGTTATATTATTCCATAACGATTCGCCGACCCTGCTGGAAGTCATGTCCCTGTCCTCACGCCTGCGCCACCTGCTCGACCGTTTCGGCGCCACTGGTTCGATGCTGTGCGCGGTGCATTGCGCGGTGATTCCGGTGCTGCTGGCGGCAGCGCCCTCGTTGGGCCTGTCGTTCTGGCTGAGCGACGGCGTGGAACAGGCGCTGGTGGTGTTCGTGACCCTGCTGGGGCTGTTCAGCCTGGTCTGGGGCTACCGTCGCCACGGTGCGCTGCGTGCGCTGGGCTTCCTGATTCCCGGCCTGGTGGCGTTGTGGGCCGGCGTGCTGTACGACCCGTTGCACCACAATGCGGTGCCGCACGCGGTGGTGATGACCGTCGGCGGCCTGCTGGTGGGTGTGGCCCATCTGGTCAACCTGCGCCTCAACCACGGTCACGTGCACGACGCCAGCTGCGCGCACTAGGCGCTCCATGGTAGGATTTTCGATCGTGCGCGGGGGCGCCCAGCAAGGCTGGCCCCGCCGAACCCGTGTCAGTACGGGGTAACCAGATTTCACATTTGAGGAGTTGAAGACATGGGTAAGGGTGACCGCAAGACCGCCAAGGGCAAGCGCTACAACGCCAGCTACGGCAACGCCCGTTCGCACACCGCGAGCAAGGTCGCCGTAGGCGCCGCCGCTCCGGTTGCCAAGAAGACCGTGGCCAAGGCTCCGGCGAAGAAGGCTGTGGCGAAGAAGACCGTCGCCAAGGCCTGATCCGGCCCAGACCGGTTCAACGAAAAACGCGGCGCCTGGCGCCGCGTTTTTTTATGCACGTTTTTGTAGAGCCGAGCCCATGCTCGGCTGGCGCAATGCAGCCGAGCATGGGCTCGGCTCTACAACCGGATCAGCGCAGGGTGTTCTTCAGCGTTTCCGGATTGCCGTCGTTCGGCGCGGCCGGCACCTGCAGCAGGTGCGCCAGCAGCGGGTAGACGTCGACATTGTCGAAGCCATCGATCACCAGGCCCTGGCGGAACGACGGACCGCTGGCCACGAACACCGCGCGCATGGAGGGCAGGGCGTTGTCGTAGCCATGCGAGCCTCGATCCTGCCTGGCGCGCTTGGCGATCTTCTCCAGGTGAAGGGCGTCCCAGCCTTCATCCATGGCACAGACGATGGCCGGAACCCGCGGATGCGTGCCGTAGTGCCAGCGCGCCGGCAGGTTCTCCTTCTTCCAGCACTCGTAGTGCGTATGGCGGCCGAGCAGGGCGCGTTCCGCTTCCGCTTCGCGGCCCGCGACCGGCGCAAAACCTACCGACTGGCCCTGGCTGACATTGCGCGCGATGGCCGGATCGGCCATTGATTCGGTGGCGATCACGTGGCCGTCGGCGACACTGGCCATGCCGTGGTCAGAGACCACGATGATGTTGGTGGTCGCGACCAGGCCGCGCTGTTGCAGTCCATCGAGCACCTGGCCGACGATCTGGTCGGCGCGCACGATGGCGTCGGCGTACTGTTTCGACTCGGGGCCGTAGTTGTGGCCTGCCTTGTCCACGTGTTCCATGTAAAGCGTGGTCAGGCGCGGTGCATCGGCATCGGTCTGCGCCAGCCAGTCGAGCACGATGCCGGCGCGCTGCTCCAGTGGTTCCTTGCCATCGTAGACGCGCCACTGGCTGGGGCGCACGCCACGGATTTCCGACTCGCTGCCCGGCCACGAGGTGGTGGCGGTGCGCACGCCGACGTTCTCGGCGCCGACCCAGATCGGTTCGCCACCCCACCAGCCGCTGGTAGTGACCGCGTCGCGGTTGCTCAGTTCGAAACGGCCCAGGGTTGCATCGTCCATGCTGTTGTTGACGACGCCGTGGTGGTCCGGGCGCAGGCCGGTGACGATGGTGTAGTGGTTGGGGAAGGTCAGCGACGGGTACGAAGGCGTCATCCAGCGCGCGCGTACCCCGCCGTCGATCAGTCGCTGCAGATTCGGTGTCAGGCCGCGATCCAGCGCATCGGCGCGCAGGCCGTCGATCGAGATCAGCAGCAGCTTCGGCGGTGCAGCCGTTGCAACAGTGGTGGGAACAGAGGCGGAAGGGGCGGGCGCGATGGTGCAGGCGGCCAATGGCAGCAGCAGCGCCAGCGCGCAGGTCAGGCGTACGGAAGTCATCCGTCCATCATAGTGCGAGGTAATGACGCGCCCAAGACACGGCGCACTATCGCGCGCCGTGTCCGCGCATTTTTCCTTATCCCCGCGCCTATCGGCGCGCCCCCTTCAACAAGAAGGGGGCTTTTCTCCAGACAGTTTACAGACGCTTCCATCCACGCATGGCGTGGATCTACCGTGTCGACCAAGGTCGACACCTACCAGCAGTTGCGCAGAATGACGTTCGGACAGATCGCCGGAACCTGTCGAAGGCGGGGTGGGTCCGGTTGCAGGGGCGTGAGCGCCATGGGCCCGAGGCATGCCTCGGGCGGGTTGGGCAGGACGCCCAACCCCGGTCTTGCCGTGTGCGCAGGACAGCGCACACGAGCAAGCGGCGACCGAGCTTACAGGGACGTACTTGCAGCGTCCCCTGCAACTGGACCCACCCTGCCTCCCCGCAGGAAGCCCGCTGTTGCTGTTGCTCTAGCCTCTGCGGGTGCCGGGCGCAGCCCGGCCAGCCCTCTCAGGCGAACAGCGGTGCCTGGCGTTGTTCCAGCCGCAACAGCGAGGCCTTGGTTTGCAGTCCGCCGCCGAAACCGGTCAGCGCGCCGTTGCTGCCGATCACACGATGGCAGGGCAGGATGATCGGGAGCGGATTGCGGCCGTTGGCCGCACCCACCGCGCGGGTCGCGCTGGGTTGGCCCAGGTGCTGCGCCAGCTGCAGGTAGCTCCAGGTCTGGCCGAACGGGATCAGCGCCAGCGCCTGCCACACGCGCAGCTGGAACGGGGTGCCACGTGGCGCAAGCTGCAGGTCGAACTGGTTGCGCTCGCCGTGCAGGAACTGCAGCAGTTGATCGCGTGCTTCCGGCAGTGCATCCGGGGCGTAGTGCCAGTCTTCGCGGCCGCGTGCCGGATGGCGGTTTTCCGGGAACAGCACATGCGACAGGCCACGCTCGTCACCGGCGATGGTCAACACGCCGATCGGGCTGTCGAAACGATCGAACAACAGGGTCATGTCGGTTCTCCAACGAAGGTGCCGGACAGGTGCCACAGATGCAGCACGGCATAGGCGCGCCACGGGCGCCACGGTTGCGAGCGGGCTTCGGTCGCACGCTCGCTCAGGCGCTGGCCTTGGGCGTGGCCGAGGACCTGCTGCAGCACCAGGTCACCGGCGGGGAAGGCATCGGGCTGGCCAAGTCCGCGCAGCGCGATGTACTGCGCGGTCCACGGGCCGATGCCGGGCAGTGCCACGCAGCGCGCAACGAATTCCTCCAATGCCTGACCGGGCCCGAAGTCGAGCTGGCCGCTGGCGCAGGCAGCGGCCAGCGCACGCACGGTGGCGGCGCGGGTGCGCGGCAGGCCGATCGATTCCAGCGGCGCCTCAGCCAGTACCTCGGGCGCGGGGAACTGGCGATCGAATTCCGATGGCATGCCCGGCAGGTGTGCGCCATAGGCATCGACCAGGCGCCGCGCGAAGGTGGTGGCCGCGGCCACGCTGACCTGCTGTCCGAGCACGGCGCGTACGCCCACCTCGAAGCCATCCCAGCCACCGGGCACGCGCAGACCGGGACGTTCGGCGATGCCTCGCGCCAGCAGCGGTTCCTCGCCCAGCGCGGCATGCACCTGCTGCAGGTCGGCATCCAGATCGAACACGCGACGCACGCGGCGCACGATGTCGGGGATCAGGCGCGGATCGACCGCGCCCAGCTGCAGGCGCAGTTCCGGGCGTTTCGGGTCGGCGGTGACGCGCAGCAGGGTGGGGCGCTCGGGTGTGCCGAGCACGCGCTGGTAGCTGTCTTCGCCGATCAGTTCGATGCCGGGCAGGCTGCGCTTGCGCAGGAAGGCCAGCATGCGCGGGAAATCCAGCGGTGGACGGTACACCAGGCGCAGTACCAGGCCGCCGTCATCGGCGGCCGGCGGCTGATGCTGGCGACGCAGTGCCGTCGGTGCCATGCCGCAGCCCTGCAGGAAGGCGGTATTGAAGCGGCGCAGGCTGTTGTAGCCGGCGGCCAGCGCAACATCGGTCACCGGCAGCGTGGTCTCGGTCAGCAGCTGCTTGGCCAGCAGCAGGCGATGGGTGGCGTGGATCTGCCCCGGCGTCGCGCCCAGGTGTTCAACGAACAGGCGCTGCAGCTGGCGCGCGCTGAGGCCGATCTTCTGCGCGAGGTCGGCAACGGGCTGCTCCTGCAGGAAGCCGCCATGGATCAGGGCGAGGGCGCGCTGCACGATCTGCCCAGCCAATGCCTGCTGTGCCTGCGGCGCCAGTTCGGGACGACAGCGCAGGCACGGGCGGTAGCCGGCGGCGGCGGCCGCAGCGGCGGTCGGGTAGTAGGTGATGTTGCGCGGCTTCGGTGGCGGTGCCGGGCACACCGGGCGGCAGTAGATGCCGGTGCTGCGCACGGCGGTGAAGAACACGCCGTCGAAGCGTGCGTCGCGGGCCAGACGGGCGCGGTCGCAGGCGGCGGTGTCGAGGGCGAGGGCGGTGTCCATGGCGCCAGTCTAGGCGTGTGCGGGTGGAGATACTCGCCACATTCGGACATGGATGCTGAAGGGGGATCTGGCAGGGCTGCGCCCTGCACCCGCAGAATCAACGGCAACAGCTGAAGCAACAGCAGAAGCAACAGCAGAAGCGGGATTCCTGTGGGATGGCGTGGTGGGGCCGGTGGCAGGGGACGCCGTGAACCCGTCCATGGGGGCTTGGTCGCGGCATCCATGCCGCTCACGCCCCTGCCACCGGACCCACCCCGCCTTCGACAGGTTCCTGAGGCTGTTGGTGGGTGTCGACCTTGGTCGACACGCTTTCCCAAGGGTCAGAAGGGGTTCAGTACCACGCGCTGAATGCGCGCCCCGGACGGGTAGACTGTGGCCCTTGCTCCCTTGAAATCCGGTTGCCCGATGTCCGCCAAACTCCGCTGGTTGCCCCTGTTGTGCCTGGCCCTGGCGGGCTGCAGTCAGCTGGAGAATCCGGGCAATGTGACCGCTGCCGACAAGGCGGCGCGGGCACCGGCCAGTGATGGCGAGAACATGGTGTCGATCAACGCCGCCGATGCGCCACCGCCGCCGGCGCCGCCGCGCAGCCGGGCGGATCGGCCGTGGCCGCAGGCGCAGCTGGAGAACGGGCGTGCGTGGGTCAGCTGCAGCACCGAATATGCCGGTGACGCGGGCGACGGTGTCGAGCTGGAAGGCCTGCAGCGCGAGCAGATCAGCCAGGCGCTGGCGCCCTGCGCCGAACGTGGCCTGATGCGCGTGCGCTACGCCGGCAAGATCAACCCGGGCTTCGCCGAGATGATGTGGCGGTTGGCCGTGGTTGCCGACCAGCAGAAGATCCACAAGCGCATCCTCGACCTGGATTCCAGCGGGGGCCAGGTGGAATCGGCGATCGTCGCCGGTGACAGTATCGGTGAATCCGGCTGGACCATCTGGGTGCGCGAAGGCTCGATCTGCCACAGTGCCTGCGTGTTCGTGCTGGCCGCCGGTGACAACCGCCTGCTGTCAGGCAAGGTCGGCATCCACCGCATGATGCGCATCAGCTCCAAGGCCACCTCGCGCGCAGAACTCAACCGCGAGCTGCACGAGGTCTACGACAACGTAAAGGACTACCTGCAGCGCAACGGCGTGGCGGTGGGCGTGGCTGATCTGATGATGACCGTGCCCAACCGCAGCCTGCGCCTGCTGACCGCGGACGAGCTGCGCCAGTACGGCCTGGATGGCACCAACGCGGTGCAGGACGATCTGGAACGGATCAAGCAGATGCGGGCCTGCGGCGATGATTTCGTGCAGCGCAAGGACGCGTTCCTGATCGCCTTCGACCAGCAGTGCAAGCGCGAAGGCGCCGACATGGAATCGATCAACAGCTGCGGCCAGGCACTGAAGCAGCGCTTCGGTTTCCCGGATGCAGTGTGCCCGGAAGAAAGCCCGCTGTCGGAGATCGACGTGGCAACGCTGCCGCCGGCACCGTCGGAGCCGCCGCCGGTGGCCGAACAGGCGCCGGCAGATTCCGGCACGCCTGCCGCGCAGGCCGATGCCGCCACGGTGGAAGGCAGCGCCAACGCGCGCTGACGAACAGCTCACCGCGCTGGCGTAGACTGCGGTTCTTTCCCGAGAACCGGCGGTGTCCATGAAGCGCGTGCTCCTGCTGCTGTCCCTGCTGCCCCTGACCGCATTGGCGCAGGCACCTGCGCCGGCCACGCCCGCCCCGGCACCCGCGCGCCCGGCACCGGCCTCGCCAGCGGCTGCAAAACCGGCTACCGCCGACGCTCCGGTGTTGACCGCCGCGCAGCAGGCGCAGGTGCAGAAACAGGACGCGGAAATGGGTGCGGCCGCAGTGAAGGCGGCGCAGCTGGTGGATGCCAACCGCGCAGGCGAATTGTGGGACGGCGCTTCGGCCGTCGCGCGACGTGCGGTACCGAAGGCCGCCTTCGTCAGCCAGTTGACCAGCGAGCGCACGCGCCTGGGTGCGTTGGCCGGCCGCGGCCAGCCGACCATTACCCGGGTCAAGTACAGCGCCGGCGCTGCGGTGCCGGAAGGGTTGTACATCAACGTCAGCTTCCCGACCCGTTTCGCCAACAGCGCGCAGCCGGTGCGCGAGCTGGTCTCGTTCCGTTTCGACGAGGACCAGGTGTGGCGCCTGGCCGGTTACAGCCTGCGTGCGTCGGCACCCTGAGGAGATGCATGATGGCAACTGAACTGACGATGCTGGCCTGGTCGGTGCTGCTGGGCTTTGTCTACATTTTCGCCACCTCCACCGTGGTCACCCGCGAGCGCGGGATGAAGTGGAATGCTTCGGCGCGAGATGGCGAAGCGAAGCCGGTCAGCCCGCTGGCCGGTCGCCTGCAGCGGGCCCAGGCCAACTTCCTGGAAACCTTCCCGTTCTTCGCCGCCGCCGCGATCGCAGTGGTCGTGGCTGGGCGCGGCAACGACACCACCGCGCTGGCCGCGCAGGCCTACTTCTGGGCGCGCGTGGCCTACTTGCCGCTGTATGCCGCAGGCGTGCCCTACGTGCGCAGCCTGGTGTGGCTGGTGTCGCTGCTGTCGATCCTGGCGCTGGTGTTCGCGTTGTTGTGACCCGGGCCTGATCCAGATCAAGGCCGGTCAGGTGTGTGGCGCTATGCTGGCCCGGACTGAATCAACGGCAGGAGGCGCGCATGCGCAGGATGGACGTGGTGGTGGTCGGCGCCGGACCGGCAGGCCTGTGCTTCGCGCGCGCGCTGGCCGGCAGCGGGCTGCAGGTCGGGCTGGTCGAAGTGCAGCCGCGCCAAGCCTTGGCCGAAGCCGCCTTCGATGGCCGCGAGATCGCGCTGACCCATGCCTCGCGGCAGAGCATGGAGCAGCTGGGGCTATGGCAGCGCCTGCCGCACGCCGAAGTCGCTGAACTGCGCGATGCCAAGGTGATGAATGGTGGCTCGCCGTTCGCGCTGACCTTCGCCAGCAGCCAGGTCGACGGCCAGCCGCTGGGCTGGCTGGTGCCCAATCATCTGATCCGCCGTGCTGCATGGGATGCCGTGCAGGGCCAGGACGGCCTGGAGCTGTTCGACGGGCGCAAGGTGCAGGGCGTGCAGGCCGATGCACAGGGCCATGTGGTCAAACTCGATGACGGCAGCCAATTGCATGCGCGGCTGCTGGTGGCCGCTGACAGCCGCTTCTCCGCCACCCGCCGCATGCTCGGCATCGGTGCGCAGATGCGCGACTTCGGCAAGTCGATGCTGGTGTGCCGCATGCAGGTCGAGCGCGACCATCACCACACTGCCTGGGAATGGTTCGGCTACGGCCGCACGATGGCGCTGCTGCCGCTCAACGAGGGCCAGGCGTCGGCGGTGATCACGCTGCCGCCGCGGCAGATTGAAGAACTGCTGGCAATGGATGAGGTGGCCTTCGGTGAGGCCATCAGCGGTTGCTTCGAACATCGCCTGGGCCGCATGCAGCCGGTGGCCACGCCGCAGGCGTATCCGCTGGTAGGTGTGTATGCGCACCGCTTTGTCGGCGGGCGTTCGGCACTGATCGGCGATGCCGCAGTCGGCATGCACCCGGTCACCGCGCATGGCTTCAACCTGGGACTGGCCAGCGCACAGCGGCTGGCGCAGGGCATCGTCGAGCAGCAGCGTCGCGGTGCCGACATTGCCGCGGCCGGCATGCTGGCCAGCTACCAGCGCGGTCACCGGCTGGCGTCGCGGCCGCTGTACGAGGCCACCAATGCGATCGCCAGCCTGTACACCGACGATCGCCGTCCGGCGCGCCTGCTGCGGGCGGCCGGCCTGCGCCTGGCGCAGGGCGTAGCACCGTTCAGGCAGCTGATTGCCTCGCACCTGACCCAGCGCGTGGCCTGAACAGCTTCAGATCAGCCGGCAGCCAGCACCCGGATCTGGCTGTCGGCGAATTCGACCACCTGGCCTGCGCGGATCTTGCAGGCCTTGCGCAGTTCGACTTCGCCATCGACCCGCACCTGGCCGTCACCGATGACCATCTTGGCTTCGCCGCCGCTGGTGACCAGGTCGGCCAGCTTCAGCAACTGCTTGAGTTCGACGTAGTCACCGTCGAGGTCGAATTCGAGAATCTGCATGGAGCGGGTTTCCTGGGAAGGGGCGCGGGCCAGCGGCCGGGCCGGGGAAGAGGGCGCGTATTGTGCGCCAGCACGGGGCATGACGACACGCGCACGGCAAGCTGTACGCCTTGTTCAGGATCAATGCGGTATGATTCCGCTCTGAGCGAGTGAAATCTCCTCCAACCGAGCAGCGCCAGGGCACGCGATAAGAAGGGCGCCCAAAGCGCGGACCATCACCTTTTTTATCGCACTGCCAGGAAGACGGCAGTGTCTTCGGAGTTCCCCATGTCCCAAGATTCCCAAGCGCCGCTGCAGTTTGCGCAGCTCGGCCTGTCCGAGCCCGTGATGCAGGCGGTCACCGCCATCGGCTACGAAACCCCGTCGCCGATCCAGGCCGCCACCATCCCGGCGATGCTGGAAGGCCGCGACGTGCTGGGCCAGGCCCAGACCGGCACCGGCAAGACCGCCGCGTTCGCGCTGCCGGTACTGTCCAACATCGACCTGCAGCAGATCAAGCCGCAGGCCCTGATCCTGGCACCGACCCGCGAGCTGGCCATCCAGGTTGCCGAGGCGTTCCAGTCCTATTCGTCGAAGATCCCGGGCTTCCGCGTGCTGCCGGTGTACGGCGGCCAGCCGTACGGCCAGCAGCTGTCGGCCCTGCGCCGTGGTGTGCACATCGTGGTCGGTACCCCCGGCCGCGTGATCGACCACCTGGACCGCAGCACCCTGGACCTGTCCGAGCTGAAAACCCTGGTGCTGGACGAAGCCGATGAAATGCTGCGCATGGGCTTCATCGACGACGTCGAAGCCGTGCTGAAGAAGCTGCCGGAGCAGCGCCAGGTGGCCCTGTTCTCGGCCACCATGCCGCCGCAGATCCGCCGCATCGCGCAGACCTACCTGCAGGACCCGGTGGAAGTGACCATCGCGGCCAAGACCACCACCTCGGCCAACATCCGCCAGCGTTACTGGTGGGTGAGCGGCATGCACAAGCTGGATGCGCTGACCCGCATCCTGGAAGTCGAGCCGTTCGACGCGATGATCATCTTCGCGCGTACCAAGGCCGGCACCGAAGAACTGGCCAGCAAGCTGCAGGCCCGTGGCCTGGCCGCTGCCGCCATCAACGGTGACATGCAGCAGGCCCAGCGTGAGCGCACCATCGCCATGCTGAAGGAAGGCAAGCTGGACATCCTGGTGGCCACCGACGTGGCCGCCCGTGGCCTGGACGTGGAGCGCATCAGCCACGTGCTGAACTACGACATCCCGTACGACACCGAAAGCTACGTGCACCGCATCGGCCGTACCGGCCGTGCCGGCCGCAGCGGCGAGGCGATCCTGTTCGCCACCCCGCGCGAGAAGGGCATGCTGCGCCAGATCGAGCGCGCTACCCGCCAGCCGATCGAAGAGATGCAGCTGCCGAGCGTGGAGGCGGTCAACGACACCCGCATCAACAAGTTCACCTCGCGCATCAGCGAAACCCTCGGCGCCGGTGGCCTGGACTTCTACCGCCAGCTGCTGGAGCGCTTCGAGAACGAGCAGAACGTGCCCGCCATCGAGATCGCCGCCGCGCTGGCAAAGCTGCTGCAGGGTGACACCCCGTTCCTGCTGCAGCCGCCGGTGCGCGCCCCGCGTGAAGAGCGCGCGCCGCGCGAGCGCTTCGACCGTGGCGACCGTCCGGAGCGTGGCGATCGATTCGACCGCAACGAGCGTGGTCCGCGCTTTGAGCGTGGCCCGCGTCGTGACGACGCCGAAGGTGGTTTCGAGCAGCGTCCGCGCCGCGAGGTTCCGCCGCGTGGTGCGCCGGAGCAGGGCATGGAGACCTACCGCATTTCGGTGGGCCACCAGCATGGCGTGAAGCCGGCCAACATCGTCGGCGCCATTGCCAACGAAGCCGGACTGGAAAGCCGCTTCATCGGCCGCATCGACATCCACGACGACTTCTCGCTGCTGGACCTGCCGGCGCAGATGCCGCCGGACGTGCTGTCGCACCTGCAGAAAGTGTGGGTGTCCGGCCAGCAGCTGCAGATGCGTGCGCTGGCCCCGGGTGAAGACACCAACCCGGCCCCGCGTCCGTTCAAGCCGCGCTTCGACAAGCGTGGTCCGGGCGGCCCAGGTGGCCCGCGTCGTGGTGGTCCGGGTGGTCCGGGTGGCCACGGCGGCGACCGCGGCGGTGACCGCGACAGCCGCCCGCCGCGTCGTGACGGCTTCAAGCCGCGCGGTCCGCGCAGCTTCTAAGCCGCACCCGCAGCCGTCCTGATCAACGCCAGCCTCCGGGCTGGCGTACAGGAAAAGGGGACGGAGGGGATGAAGTCGTAAATGGCAGGCCGCGCGCTTATGCCGAAAACGACTTAATCCCCTCCGTCCCCTTTTTCGCATGGCCCACACATGGCCGGTCATAGGCTGGGCCGGTTCCAAGGGAGGTTGTCACCGCAGCACATTCGGGGGGATCCGGGATGGGTAGAAGTGGCACGGACCAGCAGAGCCGGCGGGTGCCGATGACCCGTGGCCTGGGATTGCGCTTTGCGTTGTTGACGGGCATGGCGATCGGGTTGGTCGCGCTGTCCGCCTTGATCCAGGAGCTGCAGGCGGCCTCCACCGCATGGATCGCCGGCCAGGGCTACTGGTCGCGTGGTCAGCAGGATGCGACCGCCGCACTCAGCCGCTATCTGGCGCGCGGTGATGCCCAGGACCTGGACGACGCGCGCCAGGCGCTGCGGATTCCGTTGGGGGATCTGCAGGCCCGGCTGGCGCTGGAACAGGCGGTACCGGACGAGGAGAAGGCCAGGCAGGGCTTCCTGCAGGGCGGCAACGCGCGCGCCGATATTCCGCGCCTGGTGTTCTCGTTCCGCTATGCACGCGACATCGGTGCATTCCGGGAAGCAAGCACGCTGTGGCGACAGACCGATGATGACCTGTTGGCCGTGCAGCGGCTGGTCGCCGAGCTGCAGTCGGGGCATGCCCAGGGGGCGCTGCGAGTGGCGGACCGCGACCGGTACCTGCAGCAGCTGCGTGATCTGGACCGGCGGTTGCAGGTGCAGGCACAGGCATTTTCCCAGGCGTTGCTGCGCATGGCCACGATGGTGCGGATCGCCACGCTTGTGGTCGGTGGGCTGTCGGTGCTGGCGATCAGCCTGATGGCTGTCGCGCTGGCGCGCCGCGTCGGCAAGGACCTGACCGAGCACGAAAGCCGCTTCCGTGCGGCCTTCTACCAGGCCAATGTCGGCATGCTCAAGCTCGACACCGACGGCAAGGTGATCGAAGCCAACCAGGCGATGGCCGATATCCTCGACTACCGACGCGACGTGCTGCTGCAGATGTCGCTCGGTGATCTGTTGATGGAAGGCGAACTGGTCATCGATGGCGTCGGCCGCATTGACTGGGACCGGCAGCTGCGGCCGAGTGAGCTGCGCTTCTGCCGCCGCGATGGCAGCCTGGTGTGGGGGCGCTGGAGTGGCACCGGCGTGCGCAGCGCGGGAGGTGGCCTGTCGGTGTTTGCGATCATCGAGGATGTCAGCCAGAACCATGCCCTGGCGCGCGAGATCGAACACCACGCCAGCCACGATCCGCTGACCGGCCTGATCAACCGGCGCGAGATCGAGCGGCTGCTGGAACGTTCGCTGCTGCAGGTGCGCAGCGACGGCGGCACGCATGCGCTGTGCTACATCAACCTGGACCACTTCAAGCTGGTCAACGACAGCTTCGGCCACGCCGCCGGTGACCAGATGCTGCGCAGTTTCGCCGACTATCTGGTGGCTGCAGTGCGTGACGGTGACTGGGTCGGCCGCCTGGGCGCCGATGAGTTCGCCGTGTTCCTCGCCCATGCCGGGCAGGACGAGGCCAAGCGGGTGCTGCAGCGGGTGATCCGCAACCTGGGCCAGGCCACGTTCCCGATCAGCGAGGGCAGCCCGCAGCTGAGCTGCAGCATCGGTGTGGTTGAAGTCAGCGCCGACGCCCCCGATGCGAACTGGCTCATGAGTGCTGCCGACAGCGCCTGCTATGCCGCCAAGCAGGCCGGTCGCAACCGGGTGCACTGTTTCAATGAGAACCGCATGGCGCTGGAGGAGCGCCGCCGGGAAGCCGAGCGGTTGCAGGGCGTCAGCCTGGCGATGGCCGAGAACCGCATGCTGCTGTATGCGCAACGCATCGCCCGCGTGGGCGATCCGACCTACCTGCACTACGAAGTGCTGGTGCGCATGCGCGGTACCGACGGCAGCCTGCACCTGCCCGGACAGTTCATGCCGGCAGTGGAGCGCTATGGCATGGCGGTGGCGCTGGATCGTCACGTGCTCGGGCTGCTGTTCCGCCACCTGCAGGTGTGCCCGGCACACGTGCGCCAGCTGGGCCTGTGCAACGTCAACGTCTCGGCGCAGTCGATCGCCGAGCCCGGCTTCCTCGCCTTCGTCTGCGACCTGCTCGAGCGCAACCGCGCGCTGGCCTCCAAGCTGTGCTTTGAGATCACCGAGACTGCGGCGATCAGCAACCTCACCCAGGCCCGTGCTTTCATCGATGCGGTCAAGGCGCGGGGCTGCCGGATGGCACTGGATGACTTCGGCTCCGGCCTGTCTTCTTTCGGCTATCTGCGCCAGTTGCCTGCGGACATCCTGAAGATCGACGGCGCCTTCGTGCGGGACATGGATACTGATCCAGTCAGCCACGCCACAGTTCGCGCGATCAGCGAGCTCGGGCGCGAGCTGCAGATGGAAGTGGTGGCCGAGTGGGTGGAGACCGCCGAGGTTGCCGGTGCGCTGACCCGGCTTGGCGTGCAGGGCCTGCAGGGCTATGCCATCGAACGCCCGCAGCCGCTGGAGCGGCTGACCCTGGCCGATCTGCGCCCGGTGCGGCTGGTCGCGGTGAAGGGGCCGCCGGGGGCTGGCTGAACGGCGTGGCGGCGACTTTGGTCTACACGTGCGGCGTACGTCCGGCTGCGATAATGCCGGCCAGGGGCGACGCGCAGTGGGCGCGGGCGTAAGCAACAACAGGATGTGGCGTGGGCGGCAGGCAGTGGCAGTACGGAACGGGAGCGGTGCTGGTCGTACTGCTGGCGTGGTTGGCGACGCCGTGGCCGCTGCAGGCCGCAGCGGTGGAATCGGGGCGCGATTACCTGCTGGTCGGTGGCGCCACCGATGAGCCCACCCCGCATCGTGCGTGCACGCCGCACATGCTGTCGGGCCCGCGCCAGCAGGTGCTGGTGACGGCTCCGCAGGAAGGCTGGTCGGGCCAGCCACAGGCGCTGGACGTGTTCAATGTCTTTGCCGGCGAAGTGCGGGTACAGCACGGTGACCGCGAAATCTGCGGCAACATGCACGACGCCCGCACCCGTGATTCGCGCTTCCGTGCAGGCATCGGCCTGGTGGCCGTACCGCCGGCCGGCAGCCATGAGCCGTTCCTGGTTTCCTGGCAGACACCGCTGAAGACACGTTGGGTACCGACCCTGCGGCTGGGCGCGCCCAGCCCGGTGCAGCAGAACGACACCGCCCGCCTGCTGATGCGTGCTGCCTGCATCGCCGTGGCGATCGCACTGGCGCTGTCGGCGTTGATGGCCTTCCTGACCACGCGCGATCGCAGCTTCCTGGTTTACGTCGCCGGCACCACGGTACTGGTGCTGTGGCAGGCGATCCTCGGTGGCCTCAGCGGCTACCCGGAACCGTGGCTGCCGGTGGGGGAGCGTGGGGCCTGGTGGCTGCTCTCGCTGACCGCCGCCACGCAGGCGCTGGTACTGCCGGCACTGTGGCGGCTGAACGGCGGTGACCGCGTATGGCCACGGTCGCGGCCGCTGCAGGCGACCGTGCTGTGGGGCCTGGTGGCGCTGGCCGTCCTGGTGCCGTGGCTGCGCTGGGAACAGCTGGCCTGGGTCGCGCAGGGCCTGCAGGTGACCTATCTGCTGGGGTGTGGCCTGGCGTTGCTGATGGGCGTATGGGCACGTTGGCGTGGCGACCGTTGGTCGCAGGCAGGACTGGCCGCATTGGCACCCATGCTGGTCCTGATCATCGCCGATGCCTGCCGTGCGGAATGGTTGTTGGAGTACCGGGTCGAAGCACTGCAGCTGGCGGTGACCTGGCTGCTGATGATGGCCGCCTATGCCATGAACCAGCGGCTGGGCCGACTGCGCCAGCAGCGCGATGAACTGCGTCAGCTGGCCGAAACCGACGGCCTGACCGGACTGCCGAATCGCCGCGCCGGCCTGCAGCAGCTGGCCCGTCACCTGGCACAGGTCGACCGTGAGCGTGGCCCGCTGGTGATCGGCTTCCTCGACATCGACCTGTTCAAGGACATCAACGACCGCCACGGCCATGCCGTGGGCGACCAGGTACTGGTGGCGGTGGCACGCGCGCTGCGCGCTGCGGTGCGCAGCCAGGACGAAGTGGTGCGGATGGGCGGCGAGGAGTTCCTGCTGCTGATGCCCGGCATGCCGCGCGAGGCGGCGTCGGCGCGGCTGGACCGCCTGCGCCAGCGCATCACCGAGGCCGGGCAGGCCCTGCAGGTGCCGGGGCTGGAAGTGACCGCCAGCATCGGCCTGGCGCAGTGGCGGCCTGGCGAGGACGATCTGGCCGGGCTGTTGCGGCGGGCCGACCATGCCATGTACGTGGCCAAGCGCGCCGGCCGCAACCGGGTGTTCGACGGTGAAGAGCTCGATCCGCCCGGCCTGGCATGAAGCGCTGCGGGCGGCGATGCCGGATAATAGGCCGATGACCACCCGACTCAACAAACATATCGCCGACACCGGCTTCTGCTCCCGCCGCGAGGCCGATCGCCTGATCGCCGCCCGCCGGGTCACCGTCAACGGCCATCCGGCCGGCACTGGCGCGGTGGTGGGCGACGAAGACCAGGTGCTGGTCGACGGCCAGCCACTGCGCGCGCGCGTGGCCCGCAAGCCCGGCGCCCGCCGCCATGTCTACATTGCGCTGAACAAGCCGGTGGGTGTCACCTGCACGACCGAAACCTCGGTCAAGGGCAACATCGTCGATTTCGTCGGCCACGAGCAGCGCATCTTCCCGATCGGGCGCCTGGACAAGGAATCCGAAGGCCTGATCCTGATGACCAGCAACGGCGACATCGTCAACCAGATCCTGCGTGCCGAGAACGGCCACCAGAAGGAGTACCTGGTGGCGGTCAACAAGCCGGTTACCGATGAGTTCCTGCGCGGCATGGCGCGCGGTGTGCGCATCCACGACCAGATGACGTTGCCGTGCAAGACCTCGCGCATCGCCAAGTTCGGTTTCCGCATCACCCTGCAGCAGGGCCTGAACCGGCAGATCCGCCTGATGGCCGCCGAATTCGGCTATCGCGTGACCCAGCTGCGCCGCGTGCGCATCGACAACATCAAGATCGGCGCGTTGAAGCCGGGCCAGTGGCGCAACCTGACCGAGCAGGAGCTGCAGGGCCTGTTGCCGAAGCAGCTGGACTGGTAAACGGCCTCTGTAGAGCCGAGCCTTGCTCGGCTGCCCTTTTGTCCGGGTGCAGCCGAGCATGGGCTCGGCTCTACATCGGCTAGACTCCGCAGTGACCTGCCGGAATGTGACGCTGCATGATCAAGCCCGACAAGCCTGCCAATGAAGCCCTTCGGCTCGAGGCGCTGTACCGCTACCGCATCCTTGATTCGCAACGCGAAAAATCATTCGACGACCTGGTGGCGATCGCCAAGGCGGTCTGCGGTACCTCGATGGCGGCGGTGACCCTGATCGATGTCGAGCGGCAGTGGTTCAAGTCGATCCAGGGCATCGACGCGGCGGAGAACCTGCGCAGCGAATCGATGTGTGGCCATGCCATCCTGCAGCCGCAGGAAATCATGGTGGTCGAGGACGCGTTGCAGGACATCCGCTTCCACGACAACCCGGTGGTGACCGGTGACCCGCACATCCGCTTCTACGCCGGTGCGCCACTGATCAGTTCCGATGGCCTGCCACTGGGTACGTTGTGCGTGTTCGATGCACATCCGCAGCACCTGCCCAGCGACAAGGCCGAGGCACTGGCCGCTCTGTCACGGCAGGTGATGCTGGTGATGGAGCTGCGCCGTTTCGCGCTCGACATCCAGAAGCACATGCTGGAACGCGATGACTACGAGCGCCTGCTGTCGGAGTACCAGGACGTACTGCTGGCGCAGAATGCCGACCTGGCCGAGCAGAGCCGCACCGATGCGTTGACCGGACTGCCCAACCGCCGCGCGATGGCGGCGGCACTGGAAGAGGCGGTGGCGGAGATCGATGGGCAGCCGGGACTGGCCTGCGTGGCCTTGCTGGACATCGATCACTTCAAGCACATCAACGATTTCCAGGGCCACGCCACCGGCGACCGGGTGCTGGCCGAGCTGGGCGTGCTGCTGCGCTCGCACTTTGCCGGCCGTGGCATGGCCGCGCGCTATGGCGGTGAGGAGTTCGTGGCGGTGATGCCGGGCACCGATCTGCACACGGCCGAACTGCAATGCGAGTTCCTGCGCCTGGCCGTGGCAGACCTTCCGCTGGGTTTCCCGGTCACGATCAGCATCGGCGTTGCCCAGCACCAGGCAGGTGAAAGCGTGGATGACATGCTGGCGCGCGCCGACAAGGCGCTGTACCGGGCCAAGGGCAACGGTCGCAACCGTGTGGAACGGGCGGGCTGAGCCCTGCATGCAGTAGTTCCACGCCATGCGTGGATGATTTTGCCGATGGGATAACGCCGTGTCGCGGCCTGTGCGATTGTGCCCGGCGAATATGCCGTTCCTGTTCCCACGGACGCCGACCATGCTGCAGACCCTGGCCATCGCCCACTATCGTTCGCTGCACGGGCTGGTCCTGCCGCTGCAGCAGTTGAACGTGGTGACCGGTGACAACGGCAGTGGCAAGTCCAGCCTGTACCGCGCGCTGCGCCTGCTGGCGGAGACCGCACAGGGCGGCGTTGCGGCGGTGCTGGCCCGCGAAGGGGGGCTGGGTTCGGCGCTGTGGGCCGGCCCCGAATCCATCGATCGCCGGGTCGCGGCCGGCGAGATCCCGCTGCAGGGTGGCCCTCGGCAGGCATCGGTGGGATTGAAGCTCGGCTTCACCACCGACGAATTCGGCTATGCCATCGACCTGGGCTACCCGCCGCCCAGCCATTCGGCGTTTGCGCTGGATCCGCAGATCAAGGTGGAGGCGATCTGGGCCGGGCCGTTCCTGCGCAGCGCCAACCTGCTGGTTGATCGCCGTGGGGCAATGGTGCGGCAACGTCATGCGCGCGGCTGGGATCTCGTGGATGACCGGTTGTCGCTGTTCGACAGCCTGTTCACCCAGGTCGGCGATCCGCAGCGCATGCCGGAAACCATCGCCTTGCGTGAGTACATCCGTCGCTGGCGCTTCTACGACCATTTCCGCAGCGATGCCGATGCCCCGGCGCGACAACCGGCGATGGCCACGCGCACGCCGGTGCTGCATCACGACGGCCGGGATCTGGCGGCAGCCTGGGTGACCATTCTCGAAATCGGAGATCCGGTCGCGTTGGCACGCAGCGTTGACGATGCGTTCCCCGGCGCCACGGTCGGCTTCGAAGAGCTGGACGGTCGACTGGCCCTGCGCTTCCACCAGCCGGGGTTGCTGCGGCCGTTGTCGATGGCCGAACTGTCCGACGGTACGCTGCGCTTCCTGCTGCTGGCTGCTGCGCTACACACGCCACGCCCGCCGCCGCTGCTGGTGCTCAACGAGCCGGAGACCAGCCTGCATCCGGACCTGCTGCCGGCGCTGGCGCGGCTGATCATCGCGGCCAGTGCGCGCAGCCAGGTGTGGGTGGTGTCACACGCCAGCCGCTTGATCGCAGCACTGGAGCAAGCGCCCGGCTGTCATTCGCTGCACCTGCACAAGGAACAGGGCCGCACGCTGCTGAGCGGGCAGGGCCTGCTGGATGCGCCGGCATGGCACTGGCCGCAGCGTTGATACGGCCATCCACGCCCTGCGTGGACGCGCTCAATCGGCGATGTTGCGTGCCTCGGCCGTGCCAAGGATTTCCGGATGCTGCACCGGCTTGCGGCGGTTCAGCAGCGGATGCAGGAACACCGCGCCGACGATGATCGCCACGCCCAGGTAGAACCACGGGGTGACCTCGTGCTGCTCGCGCAGCAGCACCACCGCCAGCACCACCGCATAGACCGGTTCCAGGTTGGTCACCAGCTGCACCGTGTAGGCGCTCAGGTGGCGCAGCGCGACCAGGGCCAGGGCGAACGGCAGCAGCGTGCAGAAGCCGGCCAGTACCAGCAGCAGGATGCCGTCGTGCAGGTCCGGAACCACCCACAGCGGGCTGGCCAGCGCCGGCAGCAGGTAGGGCATCAGCGGTGCCAGCAGGGTCAGGGTGAGGGTGCCCGCACCCAGCTCCAGTGCGGTGACCGTGAGCGGATCCGCGTGGCTGACCATGCGCTTGTTGAGCGAGCCGAACACTGCCACCAGCAGCGCCGAGATCGCGCCGATCAACACACCGAGGCGCATGCCATCGGGCACGCCGCCAACCACCAGCGCAACACCCGGCAGCACCGCCAGGCCGAACGCCAGTTCACGCAGCTGGAACGGCCGCTTGGCCACCCATGGCTCGATGATCGAGGTGAACACCGGCGCCAGCGCGATGCAGGTGGCGGCCACCGAGGCGTTGGCCAGCTTCACCGCGCCGTAGAACGTCAGCCAGTGCAGGGCGACCAGCGCGCCGATGCCGGCGTAGCCGGCCACCAGCCGCAGGGGCAGGGTACGCAGCCCGCGCCACACCCGTGGCAGCAGGGCCAGCATCGCCGTCACCAGCAGCATGCGCCACCATACCAGCGGCAATGCGGGCAGGGTGATCAGCTTGCCGAGGATGGCGGTGATGCCCCACAGCAGGACACAGAAATGGATCTGCCACAGCGCTTTGCGGGTGTCGGGTGTGCTCATCTGCCTATTGTGAGGCAAGGCGAACGTCGCAGCGCTACCCGCGTGTGGAATGACTGCTCTGGTCAACCTGCCGCTGCAGCGCCATCGCTGCCGCCGGGTTGCGCGCCTTGCCTGCGCCGATGCACAGGAGGTAGACCTCGCGCGGGCTTTCAGGGGCGGGCCCTGCCAGGCAGGGCAGGTCGTCCACCGGCTCGCCGCGCGACCAGCGCCTGGCCCGTTCGGCCCAGCGCTGCTGCACGGGCGCCAGCAGGCCCTCCTTCAAGCGGGCCTGGCTGCGCTTGATCCGTGCGTAGACGAAGCCGGCGCTGACATCGCCGTGCAGGGGCGCCTCGTCGCTGTCCTCGATCACCACGGCCACGCCATGCGCGCGTGCGGCGGTAACCAGTGCCGGGCCATGCGCCTCGGCATTGCGGACTTCCAGGGCGTGCTGCAGCGGCACGCCGCCCAGCTGCTTGGGCAGCTGCGCCATCAGCCGTTCCAGCGCTTCGGCGTCGGCCGGATGCCGCGGATCGAACTGCCACAGCAGGGGGCCCAGCCGGTCGCCGAGTGCGAGTGCGGCCTGCAGGAAGGGCGCGGCTGCCTCCACCGTGCTGGACAGGTCGCGGCGCTGCACCAGGTAGCGTGGTGCCTTCATCGAAAACCGGAAGCCTTCCGGCGTCTGCGCGGCCCACTGCGCGCACTGTGCTGCGGTGGGCGTGCGGTAGAAGGTGCCGTTGATTTCGATGCAGCGCAGGGCCCGGCTGGCATGGGCCAGTTCTTCACGCTGCGGCAGGCCCACGGGGTAGAAAACGCCGCCGCGCCATTCGGGAAACACCCAGCCGCCGATGCCGCAGCGGATCGCTGCGGCGGTCACTGGTCGTGGTCCGCGCGCCACGGATCGTAGCTGCCGAACCACCACAGGTAGCCTTCCGGATCGGCGCAGGCATAGCCACGGCCGCCGTAGTCCTGGTCGGCGATGTCGATGACGATGCGGGCGCCTGCGGCCTTGGCCCGGGCGTAATGGGCGTCGGCATCGGTGACGATCACGCAGGCACTCTGGGTCTGGCGGCCGCCCACCTCGTCCGGCATCGCGGCATGCTGGCTCCAGGCGCTTTCCCTGTCGGCCGAGCCGAGCATGATCATGCCGCTGCCGAAGGTCAGCTGCGCATGGAACACCGTATCGCCATCGGCGTAGACAGCCTGGGCATGGAAGCCGAAGGCGCGCTGCAGCCAGTCGATGGCGGCCTGCGCGTCGCGATAGCGCAGGCACGGAATGATGGTGGAGCCGTTGCTCGGTTGGCCGTTCCCGCCCATGACACCCCTCCTATGGCACAGGGCAGGGTGCGCCGCAGAACGTTACCATCCCGCGAAACCCCGGTGACGGCCTGCACATGGCCGCCACCCCTGTTCGGAGATCGTGCTGGATGAAACCCTGGATTGGAGGAGCCGTGCTGCTGGCGTGCACGACCATGGCGAGTGCTGCCACCCCGGCGCAGCTGCAGGACCTGGATGCGACCGTCGAGCGCGTGCGCGCGCAGTTCGACGTGCCCGGCATTGCCGTGGCGGTGGTCAAGGATGGCGAGGTGGTGCTGGAGCGCGGCTGGGGCGTGCGCGAGCAGGGCAAGCCGGAACCGGTGCAGGCCGATACGCTGTTCGCCATTGCTTCCAACACCAAGGCGTTCACCGCCACCTCGCTGAACCTGTTGGCCGAGGACGGCAAGCTGAAGATGGACGACAAGGTGATCGACCACCTGCCGTCGTTCCGCATGTCCGACCCGTTCGTGACCGGGCAGATGACGATCCGTGACCTGCTGTCCCACCGCAGTGGCCTGAGCCTGGGCGCTGGTGACCTGCTGTTCTGGCCGACCACGTCCTACAGCAATGCCGAAGTGGTGGAGCGGTTGGGCAGAGTGCCGCTGAAGGGCGGTTTCCGCGAAAGCTATGCCTACGACAACATCCTGTACGCGGTCGCCCAGCAGGTGATCGAGCATGTCTCTGGCATGAGTTACCAGCAGTTCCTGCAGACCCGCATCTTCGACAAGGTGGGCATGGCCGGCACGCGCTACAACGCCGATCACCTGAAGCCCGGCGACAAGGCCGCGGTCGGCCACGCCAAGTACGATTTCAAGGACCTGCGCACCGTTGCGCCGCTGACCTGGTCGAACAACGCCGGCGCCGGTGGCATCTATTCCAGCGCGCATGACATGGCGCGCTGGATGAAGGTGCAGCTGGCCGAAGGCAAACTGGCCGATGGCACGCCGCTGTTCAGTGAAAAGAGCCAGCAGCAGATGTGGCGGATGATCACCCCGCAGTCGATCCCGGCGCCGAGCGTGCCGGAGCTGGCACCGGCGCGAGCCAATTTCGCCGGCTATGGCGAAGGCTGGAGCCTGAGCGATTACCGTGGGCAGAAGCTGGTCTGGCACACCGGTGGCTGGCCGGGCATGGTCTCGCGGCTGACCCTGGTGCCGGGCGAGAAGCTGGGCGTGGTGGTGCTGACCAACCAGGAAGTGGGCGCGGCGTTCAATGCGATCACCCTGAGCGTGCTCGATGCCTATCTGGGCGGCGAGAAGCACGACTGGGTGGACGCCTATGCCAAGGCCGTGGCCAAGGGCCAGGACAAGGCCGACGAAGCCTGGGCCAAGCACCAGAGCGCGCGCGACAAGGGCAGCAAGCCGTCGCTGGCACTGGCCGGCTACACCGGCACCTTCCGTGACCGCTGGTATGGCGACATGCAGATCAGTGCCGAGGGCAAGGGCCTGCGCCTGCGCTTCATGAAGACCGCGCAGCTGAGCGGGCGCCTGGAGCACTGGCAGCACGACACCTTCATCGTGCGCTGGGACGACCGTTCGCTCAACGCCGACGCGTTCGTGAACTTCAGCCTGGACCCGGACGGCAAGGCACGCGAGGTGCGCATGCAGTCGATCTCCGACCTGACCGATTTCAGCTTCGATTTCCAGGACCTGCTGTTCACCCCGGCAACGTAACCCGATGCGGCCCACATGATCGGTAGCGCCGGGCCATGCCCGGCGAGCGCGCAGCGCGGTTGCAAGGGGAATCGCCGGGCATGGCCCGGCGCTACCAGAACCGGGGCATCATCGGCTGGCGTACACATCCGGCGTGGGATACTTCGCCGCTTGCAAGAGGCGAGGGAATGCAATGTTCCGTTGGTTTGAATCCCTGATTCCGGTGTTCCCGCCCGTGGACGGGCGCATGCCGCCGCGCAAGGTGCTGCCGTTCTACCTGCACTACCTGCGCCCGGTGTGGCCAGTGCTGCTGGCGACCCTGATCGCCGGCCTGCTGCTGGCGCTGGTGGAAGTGGCGATGTTCGATTACCTGGGCCGCATCGTCGACATGGTCGCCGAGCAGCCGGGTGCCGGCTTCTTCAAGCGCCACGCCAATGAACTGGGCTGGATGCTGTTCATCACGGTCATCGCGCGGCCGATCCTGGTCGGCCTGCACAACCTGCTGGTGAACCAGGCGATCGTGCCCGGCCTGAGCAACCGCTCGCGCTGGCTGATGCACAACTACGTGGTGCGGCAGAGCCTGAGCTTCTTCCAGAACGACTTTGCTGGCAGCGTGGCCAACCGGGTGATGCAGACCGGTACCTCGTTGCGCGAGTCGGCGGTGCAGATGGTCGATTCCCTCTGGTACATCGTGGTCTACACCGGCACCGCGCTGTACCTGTTCGCGCAGGCCGACTGGCGGCTGATGGTGCCGCTGATCCTGTGGCTGCTGGCCTACGTGGTGATCATGGTCTACTTCGTGCCGCGCGCGAAGGAACGGGCATGGATTGCCTCGGAAGCACGTTCGAAGGCAATGGGCCGCATTGTCGATGGCTACACCAACATTCCCACGCTGAAGCTGTTCGCTCATGGCGGGCGTGAGCAGGCCTACGTGGCCGAGTCGATCCGGGAGCTGGCGGTCAAGCACCGCGCACAGACCCGCATCACCACCGGCATGGACCTGACCATCGCCATCGTCAACGGCTTCCTGATTGCCGGTACCTGCGGTCTCGCGCTGTGGCTGTGGAATGGCGGCCACATCACCGTCGGCGCGATCACCCTGGCCACCGGCCTGGTGATCCGCATCCACAACATGTCCGGCTGGATCATGTGGACCATCAACGGCATCTTCGAGGACATCGGTACGGTGCAGGATGGCATCACCACCATTGCCCAGCCGCTGACCGTGCAGGACCGCGAGGACGCGGTGCCGTTGCAGGTGACCCGCGGTGGCGTGCACTTCCAGGACATCCACTTCCACTACGGCAAGAAGGGCGGCGTGATCGCAGGCCTCGACCTGGTGGTGAAGCCGGGCGAGAAGATCGGCCTGGTCGGTCCGTCCGGCGCCGGCAAGTCGACCCTGGTCAACGTACTGCTGCGCCTGTACGACCTGGAAAGCGGCCGCATCCTGATCGACGATCAGGACATTGCCTACGTTACGCAGGAAAGCCTGCGCCAGCAGATCGGCGTGGTTACCCAGGACACCTCGCTGCTGCATCGCTCGATCCGCGACAACCTGCTGTACGGCCGCCCGGATGCGACTGATGAGCAGCTGCGTGCAGCCGTAGCCAAAGCACGTGCCGAAGCCTTCATCGATACGCTGGTGGACGGGCAGGGGCGTCGTGGCTACGACGCGCATGTGGGCGAGCGTGGCGTGAAGTTGTCCGGTGGCCAGCGCCAGCGCATCGCCATTGCCCGCGTGCTGCTGAAGGATGCACCGATCCTGGTGCTGGACGAAGCGACTTCGGCGCTGGATTCGGAAGTGGAAGCAGCGATCCAGGACAGCCTGGACCAGTTGATGGGAGGCAAGACGGTGATCGCCATCGCGCACCGGCTGTCGACCATCGCGCGCATGGACCGGCTGGTGGTGATGGACCAGGGCCGCATCGTCGAGACCGGCACCCATGCCGAGCTGATTGCTGCCGGTGGCCTGTATGCGCGCTTGTGGGCGCGGCAGACTGGTGGCTTTGTGGCTGCCGATCAGTGACTTCGATGTGACCGCGTTGCAAGGTGCCAAGTTACATCGTCACCCGTCCGGATGATTTGAGGTTTCACTTGCTCCGATGTTTGGAGGTCGCGGCTGATCGCCAAAGAACACCCTGGCATCGGGGATGTATCCCTCGTCCACGAGTACCGCGGCCATGCCTCTTGAATGCAGAAGATCATCCAAGGGCAGAGTGGTGAAAACCGTACTGTGCCGCGAAGTAGTTGAGCGGAGCACTGCAACCCAGTGAGTTCGTCTCTGGATATCAAGGTCAATATTCATTGTAGTGGCGATCGCGTCGTTGGTCAGACGAGCCCAGCACCGGGAGGGCGATGGAGGGGCATGCAGGAGCGCGCCCGATTCAATATCTCCCTCTGCCCACGCATGACCTAGCTCATCTAGGTTATCGAGCCAGGGCCGCAGGCTTGATGTGGCATCCGAGAAGCATTTGCGGTCTTTCACGGAGTCAATGTGAAAATTCTGGATAGTTTCCCTGCCCCCTCTCACCCGCATCGGGAAGCGGGCGTTGATCATCGGGATCCCATGATCGCGGGCCATACGGTCAATGGCTCGAGAAAGTGGCTCACCGGCTCGGGCTCCACTGAATTGCAGTGCAGCATCATGAATTTTCCAAGCCGCGTACATTGGGCGCATCCTCTCAATGCTCGCGTCATGCAGGCCATAGAGAATCTTGAGATCGCTCAATCGCGTGTACTCTTCTTCGGTGAGCTCGTCACGAAGCGTTCTTCTACCTGAAAGGAACTTGAGCTTGCGGATGGCGGGCCACAGAATGAGGCTGCGAAATACCCCGCCATCGTGCTCCACGGTCACGCCCGGAGGGCTCAGAATTGCATCAGACGTCGAGATTGCTGCTTCAACGCTGCGAGTATCGATGGATAGGCTCTTTCTTAGGGGTTGAATCGTGCCCAGTACAAGCAGCGTTGAAGAGCCTTTTCTGAACTGCCAGATGCGCGGGCCGGGGGCTGAGTGGACCGCGTGGATCGCAGGAAGATGAGTTGCATCGGCATTCTCTTGATCCGTTGCGTATCCATTGATGGGCGCCATCGCCATCAGGGCGATGGCCGCCAAGGTAATGGAAGGAGAATGAAATCTATCCATGTTCAATCCAGGCATGCCGTATAACGCGTGTGTGGCTTGGTTCGCGGGTCATTGGAGAACATGTGCCAAGCTTCATCGATTGTTTCGGGGTGGAACATCGGGAACTTGGAGGATTTCATGAAGTGTTGCCTGATGTACTGCCAATAGATGGCCTGAGGTCCCATTGCACGCTCAAGGAAACGATAGACTTCAGCCATCGTCCAGTAGTCAGCTACTTCAGATGGAAGCGATGCTCGCGTCTGTATAGGCTCGATGGCATCTCCGAAAGTAATAGTTGCTCGAAGATCCCGGTCAACGACGGAGATGGCTGGCAATATGCAACTTCCGGTTTTGCGCGCCATTGCGGCGGTTCCCAGCATGATGTCCAAGGGGCGCCCCAAAAATGGAATGCAATAGGTTTCTTCGCGAAAGCGGTGGACATCGGGCATCATGATGACTGCAGCTCTATTTTTCAGTGCGCGAAGCGCTATGCCTATCCCTCTGGCATTCGAGTGGATGATGCTCGCGCGGCATCCGGCGTGATTGAAGAGCCGGTGGTACAGGTCGTCGAACAATTCGTTGCCTGCATGGTTCTTTGGGTCGCCATAGAAGATGTAGATGTCACGCCGATGGCGAATGTGCTCCATCAGACGGACCGCAGACAGGATATAGTGGCCGTGATGCGGCAGTGCGATCACAACTCCCCTGTCGGCAGGGAGCTTTCCATCGATTGAGGAGTAGTCGGAACGGTCGATGCTGTGGACCGCCTCCAACAGTGACGGGCGGCAAAGGTCAGCCAACTGGGAGCTGATGGAGGCTTTCGATTGATACCAGCTGTAGTAGGAATCCATATCGAGTCCGCTGACTTCGCATGCGGAGAGGATGGCTTTCCTTTCCCTATCGGAAAGGGTCAATCCAAGCTGTTGCTCTGTCTGGACGCTGTGCCGAAAGGTGGCCTCCGGGGCAGGCTGACGACTCTCATGTGCTTGACTTTCGTGCATCCTGGACCTCCTTTGCTCGCTGCGATGCGCGGTAGAGGTTCTTGAGTTGTCCATGGAGCCAATCGAAATGCTTGGGATTGAAGTCAGGATGCTTCCAGTACATGTGCATCAGAGCTGAGTGAAAGACACGCTGACGGAATCTGCTCTCGGCTAGCCGTGTAGCAGGCCATCGCTTTGTCTGAACTGGTTGCGCGAGCCAGTCTCCTCCAAGCTTCTGGTTGGAATCCAGATGGTTCGAAATAGTGCGCAGAACGGAAGTGATGGGTGAGCAGGGTGGCAATGTGATCGTGTCATCGCATGTGCCTGTCATGATTTGAAATTCGTGGATGCTGTTGAGGACTCCTTCCACCAGAGGCAGGTAGCGCTGCTGCCCGTGGTGGGATGTCAAGACAGGAGCGTCAAGGCTGGATGTAAGCTGGTCACTGAACACGATAATGGTGTGAATTCCCGCATCACCCTCCAGTTTGCGAAGCGCGTCGGATGGCGTTGTCGAGTAAGCGGGATCTGTGCCAATTATCTCGGTGATCAATCCCCTTCTGCGGAGTTCGATAGCGCGATTAATATTGGATCGAGTCGTCGCGGCAATGATTGCGGTCGATGATGATGTGTCGTTTGGCAAGGGGAATGTTCCATCGCATCGCATGCGGCTTTGTTCTGGGCTTTGTGCTATTCGGCTCATGCCGTCATGACTGCGAGTCATCGTGATTCTGATCCTGTTTGATAGTGTTGATGACACGCATCCACGCCGCGTGCCATCAACGGAGTCTGTCAGCGCTCTTCGTAATTGTTCGATCCGCAGCAGTCACTGCTGAATGCGGCTACTTTGATTTCGTCCGCCTCGGTTTCAAACACTGCGTCGAGGGATCTTGCATTTGCGCTGGATGATTTCATCCATGCGGCGACGGCGCTTGGATCTGAAATGGTTGCGGATGCGTGCATGACGTATTTCCTTTTATAGGTGTGTGTTGATGACCAGGGCACATCCCTTGGTCGGCATCAAGAATGCGCCGTCCGTATGGCTACTTGCTGTCAGTGGTAGCGGGTTCGTTGCGTAGGACTTCTCTTCTAATTTCTGCATCAGTCTCGTAGTCGAGCAAGCTGCTCTGCGCGTTGTGTCCGTGGCTTGTTCTGATGCGTGGAGCTTCTCTTGAATGTCGGGGCCGGGGATGTAGCGCAGGGCGGCGTCGAGATCCTGGATCGGTTCGGCGCTCGCGTGTATCAATCAGACGAGGACGTGACTCAGGGAGCATCCTCGAGTGGGAGGCGATCACTGGATATTTCACGACTGGATGCGTTTGCATCGCGTGTCGGGGAGGTCATGGGTTGACGGTGCTACCATCCCCATTCGGTAGCTCGGAGAACGGTCTGTTCACCGTTTTGACATTGCCGTGCCGACCGTTGATCAGCAGACATGGGCTCGAGACTCTATCTGCACTATAGGAGCAGTGATGCAGGTTCAATCGTGCTCAAAGACTCGGATGCACTTCCGTATCTTTCGTTGCCTATCGCTGGTGACGAGCCTTGTGACCGCTGTTCCAGCCATGGCGGACAATGGCGAGGTGAGCAGAACACGTGAGGGCTCACTTGAGCAGGTCATCCTGCTCAGCCGCCACAACCTGCGCGCGCCGGTGGTGGCGTCGGGCGCGCTGGCCAATGCCACTCCGGAGCGCTGGCCAGGCTGGGACGTGGGCGCAGGCGAGCTCACCACCAAAGGCGGCGTGCTGGAGGTCTACATGGGCCGTTACATGGGCCAGTGGCTGCGTCAGGCGCAGCTGTTGCCGGCTTCGGGTTGCCCGCAGCTGGCTGACTTCCACGCCCATGCCAACAGCCTTCAGCGCACCCAGGCCACCGCGCAGTTCTTCGTTGCCGGTGCCTTCCCGGGCTGTCATGTCGCAGTCGAGCAGCGCATGGCGCTGGGCACGATGGATCCGTTGTTCAATCCGGTGATCCACAACAGAGACACGGTCTTCCGCGAGCGCGCACTGTCGGCAATGCAGCGAGCGCTGGCCGCATCGGGACTGGCACCGGCACTGTCCGTGGTGGAGCAGATCACCCGCTACCCGCAGTCGGCGGCCTGTGCGGGGCACAGCGAGTGCCATCTGATGCTGGCCGACACGATCTTCAATGCGGAACCGGGCAAGGAACCACGCGCGTCCGGTTCGCTGGCCCTGGCCAGCGGGTTGGTCGATGCCTTGTTGATGGAGCACTACCAGGGCAGTGGCGTCCCCCGCGAAGGCTGGGGCCGGTTGACCACCGAGGCGCAATGGCAGGCGCTGGCGCAGATCCGCAATCGCTACCAGGACATCCTGTTCGGAACGCCCGAAGTGGCGCGCGATGTGGCCGCTCCGCTGCTGGCAAGAGTGAATGCGTTGTTCGAGGACCCGGCATCGCCAAAGGTGAGCCTGCTGGTCGGCCACGATTCCAACATCGGTTCGGTGCTGGTGGCGTTGGGAATCACGGACTACAGCCTGCCGGGGCAGTACGAGAAGACGCCGATCGGCGGCCTGCTGCAGTTCGAGCGCTGGCGTGATCGTGGGGCCGGTGAAGTGCGTTACCGGTTGGTGTATGTCTATCCCACGCGCGAGCAGCTACGTGGTGCGATCCCGTTGACCGACGCACAGCCGCCGGGCCGGGCGGAGCTGATGCTGCCGGGCTGCGCGCAGTCGGGTTGCAGTGAAGCGCAGTTCAACAACCTGTTGCATTCACCTTGAATCCGGGATGGATGGTGGCGTCGCAGTGTGATGAGACGGAAGCAGCTTCGCGCCCCTTATGCTCGGATTCGAGTAGTCTCCAGCAATCAACCAAGCGATCCCGGTGAATCATGAACATCACGGACTTTCTTGTAATGGACGGCGATGGAGATGAAATATGGGCCGACCCCCATGGCAGCAACATTGCCTTTACGTGTTTTGATTGTGGATATCCGGTGGTGGCTGATGCCTCGGAGAACCAACGTGGGAGCGATGAGGATTGTCCCGCTGCCTGCCGCGGGTGTGGTGTGGAGTACTTCCTCGATTTGAGACTGGACTCGAGGAAGCTGTATATCCACATCGTCTGATTGAGTGGCGGCAGAAGCGGTGCGAACCAAGGTTCGCACCCACCAGGATGGCAGTTCGCACCACCAGGATGGCAGTTCGCACCGCCAGGATGGCAGTTCGCACCGCCAGAACAGAAAACGGCCCGGGTTTTTTCCCCGGGCCGTTATCATTCAGCTCACACCGGCGCGATCACTCGATCGGCTGGTCCAGCATCAGCTGGCGGGCGAAACGCACCGGCGGTGCGCCGTAGGACAGCATCTGGTCGTGGTAGGCCTTGAGGTTGAACTTGTCGCCCAGCTTGTCCTGCATCGCCTTGCGGGTGTCGAAGTGTTCCTGCGCACCGACAAAGTAGGTCGGTAGCTGCGCCGAGGTCAGCTGTGCACGCACCCACTTGCCCGCTGCCTCGCTCTCCTGCTGGAACGCATCGTGGGTCATCAGGTGCATCGCCTTCTCGCGATCCCAGTTGTCCACGTGCACGCCCTGGTCGAGGATCGCGTTGGAGATCGTGCGCAGGTAGAACTTCAGCTGCACCAGGTGGAACAGCGGGTCGTTGTTGAGGTAGCCCTGCTCCTGCATCATGCGCTCGGTGTAGACCGCCCAGCCCTCGGCGAACAGGCCTGAACGCAGTACCGCACGCAGGGTGGAGGGGAACTTGGCCGAATGCCAGCCTTCCAGGTAATGGCCCGGGGTGCCTTCGTGGATGCTCAGCAGGTGGATCATGCGCGAGTTGTACTCACGCAGGAACGAGTCGACCTGCTTGTCGTTCCAGTCGTCCGGAATCGGCGACACGGCGTAGAAGGTCTTCAGGTTCTTGTCCAGCGGGCCCGGTGAATCGCAGTAGGCCACGGCCACGCCGCGCTGGAATTCCGGCATCAGGATGATGTCCACCGGCGCATCGGGCAGCGTCATCAGGTCGTGCTCGCGCACGAACGCGGTGGACTGCTCCAGTGCGGCCTTGGCATCGTCGACCACCTTGTCGCGTGCCGGCTTGTCGGCGTAGGCCAGTTCCAGCGCGGCCTCGATCGCCTTCTGCTGCTGCTCGTCGGTCGGCTGCGCCGGCATTTCCGGCGCACCCGGCTTGTCCTTCAGCACGGTCTGCGCGATGCCGTACATGTCTTCGCGCACGCGCTTGAGTTCGGCACGTGCACGCTCACCGATCTCCTGGCGCGACAGCGACGAGCTCAGCGCGAACTTCAGCTTCTGGTCGTACTTTTCCGCACCGACGCGGAAATCGCCCTTTGCGTTCGGCACCAGGGTCTTGTCCAGCCAGGTCTGCTGCTCGTCCACCGCCTTCTTCAGGCCGTCGATGGCCGCCTGCAGTCGCTGCTGGTCGGCCTGCGGCAGTTCACCGATGTGCGGCGTGATGAAGGTATCGACGATGCTGAGGATGCCCTTGTTCTGCTTGGCCACGGTCTCGGCATGGATCTTCGGCACGCGGGCCGGATCCAGGTTCTCGCGGGCCTGGGCGAAGATCGCCGGCAGCTTTTCCATGCGCGCGGTGGCCGACTTCAGGCGCTCCGGCAGCGGCGCGAATTCACGCGCCATCAAGCCGTAGATCGCGCTGCCGGCGATGCCGTTGTACAGCTGCGGGTCCCACTTGCCGGACTGCAGCACTTCGGCGTTCCAGATTTCCGACTGCAGCTGGTTGCGCAGGATCGCCGCGTCCACCTGGTTCTCGCGGCCCAGCTTGGCTACCTCGATCTTGTCCAGTTCGCCCAGCAGCGCCTTGTACGCCGCCACGGTCTTCTGCTGGCCGGCGGCGCTCAGGTCGTCCAGTTCGCTGTCGTAGCGGTGGTCGCCGATCTGGGTGGCGCTGACCGGCGACAGCTGCATCCAGGTGTCCAGGGCGCGCTTGGACAGATCGGCGAAGGCGGCATCGACCGCCGCGTCACCGGCCTGCTGGCTGGTGGCCGGGGTGGAAGCGTTGGTCGGGGCGTCGGCCGGCTGGCAACCGGCGAGGGCGGCGACCAGGGCGAGGGCAAGAAGATGCGGGCGCATCGGCGTTCCTGTACAGGGTCAAACCCCGAGCATAGGGCCCCGGGGCTGCTTTGTCCCCGTGCCATAGGATTACCATGGGCGCAGACACGGACCCTCCAGCGGAGCGCAGGACATGGAATACCAGGGAAGCTGCCATTGCGGCAGGATCGCATTCACCGTACAGGCCGAGGCGCCGATCAGCGACGTCATCGACTGCAACTGCTCGATGTGCCGCCGCCGCGGCAGCCTGCTGTGGTTTGCCCCGCGCGAGGCGTTCCAGTTGGCCACCGATCCGGCGGACGTGGCCACCTATCATTTCAACAAGGCCCACATCGACCATCACCATTGCCGTGAGTGCGGTGTCGCGCCCTACAGCGAAGCGGTCGACCCGCGCACCGGCACGCCGATGGTGGCGGTGAACGTGCGCTGCGTGCCGCAGGTGGATCTGGGCACGCTGGCGGTGACTTCCTATGACGGAGCTGCACTGTGAGGCCGATGCGCGCGTGGACGCGCGTGGCGGCGATGCCGGTGCTGCTGCTTGCATTGGCAGCCTGCGCCAAACACGGCGATGCAGCGGCCGATGCGGGCGCCAGTGCCGCCGAAGCTGCCGTCGCTTCACCGGAAGGCGCATTCCTCGCCTACGAACACGACGTGCAGGTGCAGCTGGAAGCGGCGCAGATCGCACCCCGCATCCAGCAGGTGGCGCAGGCCTGCCAGAGCGCGAAGTTCGGCGATTGTGCGGTGCTGCAGGTCGACCAGCGCAGTGGCGAGCAGCCCAGCGGCGAGGTCAAGGTACGCATCGCGCCGAAGGGCACTGAGCCCTTGATCGCGTTGGCCGGTGAGGGGGGCACGCTGCAGTCGCGCAACACGCGCGCCGAGGACCTCGCTCAGGCGGTGGCCGATACGGCACTGACCAAGGCACGGCTGGAGAAGGAACACGCGCGGCTGCTGTCCTACCAGGACCGCAAGGACCTGAAGATCGAGGACCTGATGGCGATCACCACGCGCCTGTCCGAGATCGAAGCCGGCGTCGAACAGGCCAACAAGGATTCAGCGCAGCAACGCCGGCGCATCGATACCCAGCTGGTGACGATCCATTTCGACACCACCTCGGGCCAACGCAGCCGCAGCGAAATCGGTGAGGCGCTGAGCGAGTCGGGCAGCATCCTCAGCACCAGCGTGGCGTTCCTGATCCGCGCGGTTGCCGCGCTGCTGCCGGTGGCGGTGCTGGCCTTGATCGCGGCCTGGGGTGTGCGGGCGTGGTGGCGTCGCCGTCGTCGCAAGCTACCCCCCAACCTCTGAGGTGAAGGCTGATGCCGGTAGCCTGCCGGCATCAGCCCTCGTCGGTCTCGTACTCGACGAACACATCCAGTTCCAGGGCCAGCTCCTGCACCGCATCGCGCACCTTCTGCGCGGTGCTTTCATTGCCGACTTCCACTTCCAGCTCGTGGATGCCCGGGCCGATGTCATCGGACAGCCCGGCCGAACTGGAATCGTCGTCGTCCATGTGCGGCATCAGGTCGTCGGTTTCCTCGACATGTTCGATGCCGTCCAGGCCGAGCAGCAGGTCGCTGATGGCGCGGGCGTCGTCTTCGGTTCCGGTGATGCGCAGTCGCAGCATGGCCATGGCATAGGTACGTTGTGGGTTCGCCAGCAGCCTAGCCAGCGTGAAGCAAAGAGCGGGTGAGGGCGCAGTCAGGCGCGTGTGGCCGGGCGCCCGAGCAGGCTGTCCGGCAATGCCGGAATGGGCGTGCGTTCGTCCTGCGCCTGCTCCAGCAACCAGTCGATGAACAGGCGCGCGGTGGGGCTGGGTGGTTGTCCTTCGGCATGCACCACGTGATACGCATAGCGCGCCTTGAGCGCCGGGCCGGGCAGGCGCACCACCTCGTAGCGCTGCAGGTAGGGTTGAGCGATGTGGGTGCGCGCCAGCACCGCACCCATGCCGTATACCGCTGCACGCATCGCATCGGTGCTGTCGGCGAAGGTGTGCATCGGCGGCAGCGGCGACGGTGGGCGCACGCCGGCGTGACGGAACCAGTCGCGCCAACCCTGCGGTGACAGGTCGGTCAGCAGTGGCAGCTCGGCGATGCGGGCCGGATCGTCCAGCGTTTCGACCCCGGCCAGCGCGGGTGAGGCCACCGGGAACAGGTAGTCGTCCATCAGATGCTGCGCACGCAGGCCCGGCCATTGGCCCAGGCCGTAGCGGATGCCGACCTCGGGCCCATTGTCGTCGTAGCGATCCAGGCCGCTGCCGGTGTGCAGCTCGATGCGGATGTGCGGATAGGCCTGGGTGAAGCGTGGCAGTCGAGGCAGCAGCCAGCAGTAGGAAAGCGAGCGCAGCGTGGTGATCCGCAGCGGCACGCTGTCGGCATCCGGCTGCAGATGATGGGCGACCGCCGCGACATCCGTGAAGGCGGCGCTGGCGGCGTCGGCCAACTGCCGGCCCTCCGCGGTCAGGCGCACGCCGCGGGCATGGCGCAGGAACAGCCGGGTCTCCAGTACCTCTTCCAGGCGCCGCACATGGTGGCTGACCGCGCTGGCCGTCAGGTGCAGTTCCTGCGCGGCCTGGGCGAAGTTCTGATGGCGCGCCGCGACCGCGAAGACGGCCAGTGCGGGGAGCAGGGAAGGGCGTAGCTGCACGGCGAGCCTCAAGCCATATTTGTGGCTGGCAGCGATACTACGCGCTTGTGCGGCGGGCGTCTGCACCCGATCCTGTCTGCCTTGGCGAGAAACAGACGATGGACGGAGGCAGGGTATGAATGCGGTCCCACAGGCGGTCGAGCGCGACTGGCGCACACCGCTGGAATTGACCCTGCTGGGCGCCATCTGGGGCTGCTCGTTCCTGTTCATGCGGGTGGCGGTGCCGTCGTTCGGCCCGTTCGCGCTGGTCGAGGTGCGGCTGGTGCTGGGCGCGCTGGTGCTGCTGCCGTTCCTGTGGCGCGCCCGCGCGCAGTTCCCGCCGCGTCGTTGGCTGTGGCTGGCACCGATCGGCCTGATCAATTCGGCGCTGCCGTTCGTGCTGTTCGCCTATGCTGCCGAGCAGGCGCCGGCGGCGATCGGCGCGATCTGCAATGCGATGACCGTGCTGTTCGCCGCGCTGATCGCCTTCCTGTTCTTCGGCGAGAAGATAGGCATGCGCCGCGCCGGCGCCTTGCTGGTTGGTTTCGCCGGCGTGGTGGTGCTGGCCACCGCCAAGGTGTCCGGCCTGAGTATTGGTACCGCAGTGATCGCCGGCGCTGCGGCGTCGTTGCTGTACGGGCTGGGCGTGAACCTGGTGAAGCGGCACATGACCGGCCTGCCATCGGCCGCGGCGGCGGCAGCCACGCTGTCGTGTGCCTCGCTGTGGATGCTGCCGATGGCGGTGACGCACTGGCCACAGGCCGCCATTCCGCTGAAGGCCTGGGGTGCAGCGATCGCCTTGGGCGTGGCCTGCACCGGCCTGGCATTCCTGATGTTCTATCGCCTGATTGGCCGCATCGGCCCGTCACGCGCGTCGACGGTGACGTACCTGATTCCGCTGTTCGGCGCGGCGTTTGCGTGGTTGTTCCTGGGCGAGGCGGTGACGGTGCAGATGCTGATTGCCGGTGCGTTGATTCTGGGTAGTGTGGCGGTGAGTCAGAAGGGCTGAGGCGTTGGCGTTTTGCGCGTGGCGCGTGCTGAAGGTGCTTCATTGTTCATGGGCGTCACTTTTCTTTTCGCGCGAAAAGAAAAGTAACCAAAAGAAACGCGCCGCCAGGTCGCGAGCCGCCGCGCTTCGCACGTCGGTCCCCTGCGCTTCTCGGTGAATCAGGGGACGGTGCCGAACTCGCTGCGCTCAGACATCGGCACCTCTTCGCCCCTGATTCCCCTGCGATGCTCGGTTCGCTCAAGGCGGACCCAGATCAAAGGCCACAGCTGCACCCAGTAGATCCACGCCATGCGTGGATGCTCTTGCTGTTGATCTTGACCTTCCAGTCCGCCTTGAGCGAGCCGAGCACCGCAGGTCCGGCGAGGGCGAAGAGGCGCCACGCACTTTTGTAGAGCCGAGCCATGCTCGGCTGCTCTCCGCGCCGTCCCTCGACGGGCCGAGGAGCGCAGGGTACCGGCGCGCAGCGCCGGCTCGCGACCGGCGGAACGTTTCTTTTGGTTACTTTTCTTTGCGTACAAAGAAAAGTAACGCCCATGAACAGTGACGTACCTTCAGCACGCGCAACGCGCAGCAAGCCAGGCTCCTACCGCACCGGCACCGGAATATTGCAGAGATCGATATGCCCCGCCGGGCGCTTGTAGAAATCATCCACGCGATTGCGTCGCGCCTCTACCGTATCGGCGAAGGTCTTCGAATCGGTGCGCAGCACCTGGATCGGCGTGCGCTCGGCCACCGGCACGTCGCTGGCACGGCGGATCGACACGATCGGCGTACGCAGCTTCGGGTCGGTGTAGAAGCCCATCGGCGCCGGGCCGCGCGGCGTCGCGCTGAGCAGTTCCATGCCCTTCAGCACGCGGCCGACCAGGGTGATGTTGCGGTCCAGCTGGCGCGGTGACTGGCCGGTCACCACATAGAGTTCGGCGCCGATGCTGCTGTCTTCCTCGTTGCTGCGGCCGGCACCGAGCATCCCGTAGCAGTGCGCCAGCCAGGCCTTGCCGGCCTGCGGGTCCTGGCCGACCGGGAAGCCGTCGACGAAACCGGTCTGTGCCGCCCAGCCATCGCGATCCGGCAGCACGTTGACCTTCAGGCCGGCGCTGGCGCGTTCGAACTCGGCCGGCAGCTTGCGCGCGGCACTGCCGAACGGCTTGGCCTTGGCTGCGTCATCGGCGTCGGCATCGCCGAACTGCACCACGAAGTTGTCCTGCGAACGGTAGATGCTGGTGCCGTCCCAGAAGTGCTCGTGGGCGAAGGTCTGGATGTTGGCGACATGGCGCGGGGCGAACTGCGGCGCCAGCTCGATGATCACCCGCCCCGCCGGCAGGTCCATGTACAGCAGGTTGGCCGGGTCCGGCGTGCGCCAGTCGCTGGCCGCCGAGGCGTCGAGGATCTGCTGCGGGCTGCGGTACGGGGCGGCAGCGCTGGCCAGCGAGGGCAGCAGGCAGGCCAGGGCGAGGGCGGTCAGTGCAAGGCGACGGCGGTGCGGCATGGGAACCCCGGAACATGAACGAGGGTTCGATTCTGCGTGAGCCGCGCAGCCGCGCCAACCGGCACGATGACTAACGACACATTCGCTATACCGAACTTCGCACTACTGTGGACTTCAACGTAGTGGAGGGCAGGTCATGGTCGAAGACGATGTCCACCTGAAAAAGTTCCAGAAGGAGCTCAGCGCCGGAACGGTGTCGCTGGCCCTGCTGGCGGTGCTGGCCCGGGCCGGGGAGCCGCTGTACGGCTACCTCATTGCCAAGGAGCTGGAGCGGGTGGGCGAGGGCGTGCTGAGCGGCAAGCAGAGCGCGCTGTACCCGGTGCTGCGCAACCTGGAGGGCGCCGGCCTGCTGGAAAGCCATGTGGAGCCATCCAGCAGTGGTCCGCCCCGGCGCTACTACCGCATCAATGAACGTGGCCGCGACGTGCTGGCGCAGTGGCGCCAGGCCTGGCAGGCCACCCGTGATTCCGTCGATTCCGTGTTGGAGGGGGTACCGCAATGAACGACCCGAGCCTGGCAGGCCGCGCCCTGCCGACCACCATCCCGCAGTATCTGGCGCAGCTGCGCGCGGCGCTGGAAGGTGCCGATCCGGCGATGGTGCAGGACGCGTTGTACGACGCCGAGGAATACCTGCGCTCGGAGCTGGCGGCGCAGCCCGGCCGCAGTGAAGCCGAGGTCATCGCCGACGTGGCCGGCAGCTACGGTGCGCCGGACGAAGTGGCCGAGATCTACCGCGAGACCGAAGTGACGGTGAACCGCGCGCTGCGCACGCCGCGTGCGGATACCGGGCCGGTGCTGCGTGCGGCGGCGGAAGCCAGCGGCGTCGAGCCGGCCTCACCGCCGCCGGCGCCGGTGCAGCGTTCGCTGCTGGCGCGCTTCTTCGGCGTGGTCGCCGATCCGCATACCTACGGCGCGCTGTTCTACATGCTGCTGTCGCTGGCTACCGGCATCTTCTTCTTCACCTGGGTGGTGACCGGCCTGTCGCTGTCGCTGGGCCTGCTGATCCTGATCGTGGGCATTCCGCTGACCGTGCTGTTCTTCGGCTCGGTGCGCGGGCTGGCGCTGCTGGAAGGACGGCTGGTGGAAGCGCTGCTGGGAGAACGCATGCCGCGCCGTCCGCGTTACACCGATCGCAGCCGCACCTGGCTGCAGCGCATCGGCGACATGTTCACCGATGGCCGCACCTGGCTGACCCTGCTGTACTTCGTGTTGATGCTGCCGCTGGGCGTGGTCTACTTCACCATCGCGGTGACGCTGCTGTCGCTGTCGCTGGGGTTCATCTGGGCGCCGGTGGCCGCGCTGTTCAGCGGTGACATTCCGGGTGTCTACGTCGATGGCGTGAACGTGCTGCCGATGGCCGCCTCGCCGCTGGTGGGCATCGTGATCGCAGCCGTGGGCGTGCTGCTGCTGCTGTTGACGATGCATCTGGCACGTGGCATCGGCAAGCTGCACGGGCTGATCGCCAAGAACCTGCTGGTGCGGTTGTAAGCCGGAATCCACGCTTGGGGACGTTTGGCGGGCTTCGCTTTGGTAGGTGCCAACCTTGGTTGGCACCATCCATCAGAGATCGGGATTCATGGCAGGGCGCCAACCAAGGTGGGCATCTACCAGGGCGAGCTACCCCGCCTTTCGCCGCAGCGGGGTGACGTTGCTCTTCTTCTTCGCGGCCTTCGCCGCCGGTGCTTCGGCGTGCGCGGCGAAGAAGTCACGCACCTTCGGGTACACCACCTCGCGCCAGCGACGACCGCTGAAAATGCCGTAGTGGCCGGCACCTTCGACGATGAAATGCTCACGGCGGTCCGCAGTGATGCCGGTGCACAGCGCCTGCGCGGCTTCGGTCTGGCCGAGACCGGCGATATCGTCCAGCTCGCCTTCGATGCTCAGCAGCGCGGTATCACGGATCGCCGACGGATCGACCTTCTCGCCGTTGACCACCCACTCGCCACGCGGCAGCAGGAAGTCCTGGAACACCACGGAAATCGTATCCAGGTAGTACTTGGCCGGCATGTCCAGCACGGCGTTGTACTCGTCGTAGAAACGACGGTGCGCGTCGGCATCTTCCAGGTCGCCCTTGACCAGGTCGGTGTAGAAATCCCAGTGCGAGCTGAAATGGCGGCTCGGGTTCATCGACAGGAAGCCGGCGTGCTGCAGGAAGCCCGGGTACACGCGGCGACCGGCGCCGGGGTAGCTGGCAGGCACGGTGTGGATGACGTTGTTCTCGAACCACGACAACGGGTTCTGCGTGGCCAGGTTGTTCACTGCGGTGGGGCTGCAGCGCGCATCGATCGGACCGCCCATCATCACCAGCGAGCGCGGCGTGGGCTCGCCACGGCTGGCCATCAGCGAAACCGCGGCGAGCACCGGTACGGTCGGCTGGCACACGCTGATCACGTGCAGGCGTTCGACGCCGAGGTGGCGGATGAATTCCTGGATGTAGGCGATGTAGTCGTCCAGGCCGAACTCGCCTTCGCTGGACGGCACCATGCGCGCGTCGACCCAGTCGGTGACGTACACGCGGTGGTCGCGCAGCAGCGTGCGCACGGTGTCGCGCAGCAGGGTGGCGTGGTGGCCGGACAACGGCGCAACGACCAGCACGAATGGCTGGTTGAGCATGGTATGCAGCTGGTCGGCTTCATTGCTGTGGCGCTTGAAGCGCAGCAGTTTGCAGAACGGCTTGCTCACTTCCTCGTGCACCACGATCGGCACGCGCTCGCCGTCGACCTCGATTTCGTTGATGCCCCATTCGGGCTTCTCGTAATCCTTGCCGATGCGATGGAAGAGTTCATTGACCGCCGCCAGGCGATCAGCGCCCGGCATCTGCGACCACCAGTGACCCTGGTTGGCGAAGAATCTGGCGTTGGCCTGGGCCTGATGCACCCAGGGGGCGAGCAGGTTGCGGGTCAGTTCGTGCAGTTGATAGAGCATGACGACCGAATATGTATGGTCATATGTTGCCGCGCAGCATATCCCATCCCGGTGTCCCGCAGGTTAAGTTGACTGAAAATAATGAATCCGGATTCACATCCGTTCCAGCGCGGCCGCATCGCCTGCCAGGGCGGGGCCGAGCCAGCAGTGCGACCCAACCGGCAGCAGGCCGTGCCGGGCCAGCGTGCGGCGGTACCAGCGCGCCGGGCGGGCCTGGAAGCCCTCGTGGTCGCCTTCGAACGCGTCCTCGGCGGCGAAGGTCTCCAGGAAGGCTACGCCGCCGGTCAGCTCGGCCACGCCGGCCAGTCCTGCACGCAGCTCGCGGTCGGGCACGTAGTGCATCACGTCCGAGCAGATCAGCAGGTCGACCGGGGCACAGGGCCGCAGCCAGGCGAAATCGCCGAAGCGGGCCAGGTGCAGGTTGCGGGTGCGGCCGTAGCGGCGCACAGCGTACTCGCTGCTGTCGAAGCCGAGGTATTCGACCTTCGGACGCAGCTTCAGCAGCGGCGCGCGCCAGGCGCCTTCACCGCAGCCGATGTCCAGCACACTGCGGATCGGCCGCTCCAGGTAGTACTCGGCGTTGGCCACGGCCAACGCGACCTTGCGCGCCAGGCGGGCGCTGCCGCCGATGTCGGCACGGCGGTACCAGCGTTGGAAGTAGGCGGCGTCGTAGGTCTTGTCCATGGGGCGGTGCGCGGTCGGGGAAAACGGCGCCTATCGTACGGTGTTGCGACGCGCCATGCGTCGATGTGTCGCGGCGTACGTGCCTGCGGCGGCTTCGCCACGGCATGCGAGAATGGCCGCCAATCTACGCCAGCCGCCGGAGCGAGCGCATGCAGAGTTACTACTGGGTCAAGACCTTCCACATCGTGTTCGTGGTGGCGTGGATGGCCACGGTGTTCTACCTGCCGCGCATTCTGGTGAACCTGGCCGAGACTGCAGGCCAGCCGGCGGTGACCGAGCGCCTGCAGCTGATGGGCCTGCGCCTGTACCGCTTTGGCCACTCGATGTTCGGGCTGGCATTCCTGCTCGGCCTGGTGCTGTGGCTGGGCTACAAGGTCATCCCCGATTTCCCGACCATGGTCGCGCCCGGTGGCGCCGGCTGGCTGCATGCCAAGCTGGGGCTGGTGGTGCTGCTGCTGGTGTACTTCAGCTGGATCGGCCGCCTGCTCAAGGGCGCGGCCAAGGGCAGGGCGCTGCCGTCGTCGCGCGCGCTGCGCTGGATCAACGAGATCCCGTTGCTGGCCTTCATTCCGATCGTGTGGCTGGTGCTGGCCAAGCCGTTCTGAAAGTCGGTTACCCGTAGAGCCATGCTTGGCTCTACGGGCTCGCGTGATTCTTCGCCAAAGCAGAGGCATCCACGCATGGCGTGGATCTACTGGGTGCAGCTGTGGCTTTTGATGCTCAGGTCCGCCATGAGCGAGCCGAGCATCGCAGGTGAAACAGGGGCGAAGAGGCGCCGATGTCTGAGCGCGGCGAGTTCGGCGCCGCCCCCTGATTCACCGAGAAGCGCAGGGAACCGGTGCATAGCACCGGCTCGCGTTCGGCGGCGTGTTCTTTGGTTACTTTCTTGCACGAGCAAGAAAGTAACAAGCCGATGAATCAGGCCGCTTCGTACGTGCCGTAGCTGCGCAGGCGGGTGTAGCGCTGTTCCAGCAGCTGTTCGGTGGACAGCTTGTCCAGTTCGTTCAGTTCGTTCAGCAGCACGGCCTTCAGGCGCTTGGCCATCTGGGTCGGGTTGCGGTGGGCGCCGCCGGTGGGCTCGCGCACGACCTTGTCGACCAGGCCCAGGCTCTTCAGGCGCGGCGCGGTCAGGCCCAGCTGCTCGGCGGCTTCCTTGGCCTTGCCGGCGTCCTTCCACAGGATCGATGCGCAGCCTTCCGGCGTGATGGTCGAGTACACCGCGTATTCCAGCATCACGGTGCGGTCGCCCACGCCCAGCGCCAGTGCGCCGCCGGAGCCGCCTTCACCGATCACGGTGCAGATGATCGGCACCTTCAGTTCGGCCATCTCGATCAGGTTGCGTGCGATCGCTTCGGACTGGCCGCGCGATTCGGCGTCGATGCCCGGCCAGGCGCCGGCGGTGTCGATCAGGGTCAGCACCGGCAGGCCGAAGCGCTCGGCCATCTTCATCAGGCGCAGGGCCTTGCGGTAGCCCTCCGGCTTGGGCATGCCGAAGTTGCGCTTGATCTTTTCCTTGGTGTCGCGGCCCTTCTGGTGGCCGATCACCATCACGGAACGGCCATTGATGCGGGCCAGGCCGCCCATGATGGCCTTGTCGTCGGCGAAGGCGCGGTCACCGGCCAGCTCCTGGAACTCATCGAACATGACGCGGATGTAGTCGGCGGTATACGGGCGCGACGGGTGGCGGGCCAGCTGCAGCACCTGCCACGAGGTCAGGTTGCGGAAGATCTGCGCGGTGCGCATGCGCAGCTTGTCCTGCAGCGCGTGCACTTCCGCCTCGACATTGACCGCCGGCCCGGCACTGGCGTTGCGCAGTTCCTGGATCTTGGCTTCCAGGTCGGCGATGGGTTGCTCGAAGTCGAGGTAGTTCGGATTCATCGGAAGCCGTCGTGTAAAGAAGAGGGGAATTCTAGCCGAATGCGTGCAAACCACCCGTACGCCTTCGTCTGGAAGGCGACGGTAGCGCAGCCGGGCAGGGCGCGCCAGTCAGCTCAGGGCACCACCAGCGCGCTGCGGCCCATCAGCTGGCTGCGCTGGGAAACGAAGTCGTTGTAGGCCTCGTTGGCTTCCCGGCCCAGGCCGCTGCCCAGGGTGGCGGTGGCCGAGGTGAAGGCCATCTGCGCGTCGAAGTCCTGCTTGCGCAGGGCCTTCTGTTCATCGGCGGTGGTGGCCTTCAGCCAGCGCGCATAGACCTCGCGCAGCGGCGCGGCGTGCGCCTCGAAGGCGGGGTCCAGCGCCGGCAGGCTGGCCGGGGCCGGTTCCAGGCTGAATGCCGGGGCCACGTAGCCGGCCGGCTGCTCGCGCTTGAATGCACCGGGTTCGCCCATGCCTTCTTCCACGTAAGCGATGAAGTCCGGCGCGGTGAACACCTTGGCCACGATCTGGCCGCCGCTGGCGTCGACGTGGGCCACCACCTTTTCCTTCGGGAACGGTTCGCGCACGCCGTAGGTCCAGGTCTTGTCGATGAACAGTTCGTGGCTCTTCTCGAACGGGCCTTCAAAGTCGACGCCGCCCAGCTCGATGCCGGCCTTGCCGGTGCCGAAGTTCTTCAGCTTGCTCTCGTCGGTGACGTAGATCTCGCGGGCGACCACGTACTCGCTCAGGGTCGGGTTGATCAGTCCGCCGCGGCCATCGACGTAGACGATGAAGCGCACGTCGCCCAGTTTGTCGGTGTGCAGGCGGTGCTCACCGACGGCGAGCGAGATCGGGCGCGAACCCTGTGCGGCCACCGGCAGGTCCTTGCCATCGATGCTCAGCGCCAGCGGCGTGTCGGTCGGGTTGTCGATCTGGAACTCGATCTTCGACGGCGAGCAGGCGGCCAGGGCCAGAGCGGCGGCAAACGGGAACAGCAGGGTCTTCATCGGCAATCGTCCTTGATACTTGGAACGGGGAAACAGGGGGGGGGGAGGCAGGAAAACCAGGGAGCCAGCCTCAGCTGGCCCACGGTGGGCTGTAGCGCACTTTCAGCGTGCGCACGGCCGGGTCGGCGCGCAGCGCCTCCATCAGCTTGGAATCAATGCGTACCGCGCTTTGCCCGGACACATCAAGCATGCCGGCGATGCCACCCTGCGGACCCTTCAGCAGCAGGTCCAGGCGCAGTGGCGTGCGCCCCGGGCGATGGCGGTCGAGCAGGGCATCGATGCGCTCCCAGACCGGGCGCTGCTGGCGCAGGTCCAGGCGCAGCGACAACCGCGTGGCGTAGTTGGCGCAGACCTCGTCGAAGTCCCAGCACTGGCGGATGCGCAGCGCGTAGCCGCCGTTGAACTCGTCCTCGCGCAGGCCGCCCTTGACCACCAGGATGCGGTCCTTGGTCATCAGGTGCCCGAACTCGGCCATCGCGTCGGAGAACGCGCTGCACTCGACGCGCCCGCGCCCATCTTCCAGCTGGATGAAGATCTGGCTCTCGCCCTTGCGACGCACACCGACCACCTGGCCGGCCAGCACGGTCTGTACTTCCGGGCGCCAGCGCTTCTCGCCGCCACCACCGCCACCGCTGTTGGCGCTCCAGATCTTCTCCACCGAACCCAGGTCGTTGCCTACCAGATCGCGCACATCGTCGCGCCAAGGATCGAACGGGTGGCCGCTGAGGTAGAAACCGAGCGTGTCGCGCTCGCCGTTGAGGCGCTGAAGCAGCGGCCATTCTTCGGCTTCGGGCAGGTCCAGCTGGATCGACACGGTGCTCGGGTCGGGCCCGCCAAACAGCGAGTTCTGCCCGGACGCACGCTCGCGCGCCATCTGATCAGTGGCCTTGATCACTTCCGGCAGCTGCAGCATCAGCGAGGCGCGGTTGCGGCCGAGCTCGTCCAGCGCACCACAGTTGATCATCGCTTCCAGCGTGCGCCGGTTGAGCTTGGCCGAGCCGACGCGGGTGCAGAAGTCGAGCAGGTCCTTGAACGGGCCGCCCTTCAGCCGCTCCTCGACCACCGCCTCGCAGGCACCCTGGCCGACGCCCTTGATCGCACCGAGGCCGTACTGGATGGTGTCCGGGGTGACCGCTTCGAACATGAAGGCCGATTGGTTCACCTTGGGCGGCAGCACGGTCAGGCCAAGGTTGCGCACCTCGTCGAGGAAGCCGACCACTTTGTCAGTGTTGTCCAGGTCGGACGACAGCGTGGCCGCCATGAACTCGGCCGGGTAGTGGCGCTTCAGCCACGCGGTCTGGTAGCTGACCAGCGCATAGGCGGCGGCGTGCGACTTGTTGAAGCCGTAGCCGGCGAACTTCTCCATCAGGTCGAAGATCGCATCGGCCTTGGCTTCGTCCACGCCGTCCTTGGCCGCACCTTCGCGGAAGATCTCGCGGTGCTTGGCCATTTCGGCCGGCACCTTCTTGCCCATCGCACGGCGCAGCAGGTCGGCGCCGCCCAGCGAGTAGCCGCCGACGATCTGCGCCATCTGCATCACCTGCTCCTGGTACACCATGATGCCGTAGGTGTCCTTCAGGATCGCTTCGGTGCGCGGATCGGGATAGATGATTTCTTCCTGGCCGTGCTTGCGCGCGTTGAACGAAGGAATCAGGTCCATCGGGCCAGGGCGGTACAGCGACACCAGCGCGATCAGGTCTTCGAAACGGTCGGGGCGCGCGTCCTTCAGCAGGCGGCGCATGCCCGAGGATTCGAACTGGAACACCGCGCCGGTGTTGCCGTTGGCGAAGATGTCCTTGTAGGTGGGCGTGTCGTCCAGCGGGATCGCGGCGATGTCCACCGGCGGAATGCCGGCGCGCTCGTGGCGCTTGTTGATCGCCTTCACCGCCCAGTCGATGATGGTCAGCGTGCGCAGGCCGAGGAAGTCGAACTTCACCAGGCCCACTTCTTCCACGTCGTTCTTGTCGAACTGGGTGACCGGGTTCTTGCCCAGCCCGTTCTCGTCGTGTTCGGCATACAGCGGGCAGAACTCGCTCAGCGGCTCGGGCCCGATCACCACGCCACCGGCATGCTTGCCGGCGTTGCGGGTCAGGTCTTCCAGCTGCAGCGCCAGGTCGATCAGGTCGCGGACATCGTCCTCGGTCTCGTAGCGCTGGATCAGTTCCGGCGAGGCCATTTCCGAGCTGGGGCCTTCCTTGCCCTTGCCCAGTGCATCCTTCAGGTGGATGCCCAGGATGTTCGGGATCAGCTTGGAAACGCCGTCGACCAGGCCGTACGGGAAGCCGAGCACGCGACCGGAGTCGCGCACCACCGCCTTGGCGGCCATGGTGCCGTAGGTGATGATCTGGCTGACGCGCTCGCGCCCGTACTTGCGTGCGACGTAGTCGATCACCTCGTCGCGGCGGTCCATGCAGAAGTCGATGTCGAAGTCGGGCATCGACACGCGTTCCGGGTTCAGGAAGCGCTCGAACAGCAGGTTGTACGGCAACGGGTCCAGATCGGTGATCTTCAGCGCCCACGCCACCAGCGAACCGGCACCGGAACCACGGCCCGGGCCGATCGGGATGCCCTGGTTCTTGCCCCACTGGATGAAGTCGGCCACGATCAGGAAGTAGCCCGGGAAGCCCATCTTGATGATGGTGTTGAGCTCGAACTCCAGGCGCTCGAAATACTCTTCGCGGGTCTTGCCCGGCGCCAGCGGATTCTTCTCCAGGCGCTCTTCCAGGCCGTTGCGCGACATCTTCTGGATCCAGGTGTCCAGGGTCTCGTCGTCGGGCACCGGGTAGTTGGGCAGGAAGTAGGTGCCCAGCCGCATCTCGATGTTGCAGCGCTCGGCCAGCGCCAGCGTGTTGTCGATCGCATCGGGAATGTCGGCGAACAGCGCGCACATCTCCTCGGCCGACTTCAGGTACTGCTGGTCGCTGTACTCGCGCGGGCGCTTGGGATCGTCCAGCACGCGGCCGGTGGAAATGCACACGCGCGCTTCGTGCGCGCTGAAATCGGTGGGCGACAGGAAGCGCACATCATTGCTGGCCACCACCGGCAGGCCACGCTGGCCGGCCGCCATCAGCGCGAACTGGTTGAAGGTTTCCTCGCCCTCGCGGCCGGTACGGGTAAGTTCCAGGTGCAGGCCGTCGCCGAACACGCGCTGCCAGTCGGCCAGCTGCTGCTCGGCCAGCTCATGCTTGCCGTCCAGCGCCAGGCGCCCGGCCAGGCTCTGCCGGCCGGCCAGCGCGAACAGGTTGGCGTTGCCGGCCTTCAGCCAGTCCGGATGGATGGCCACACCGCCTTCCGGGCGATGGCCTTCCATCCAGGCGCGGGTCAGCAGCCGCGACAGGCTCAGGTAGCCCTCGCGATCGCGGCACAGCAGGGTCATTCGCCACGGGTCCTGGCCTTCCTCGGCGATCAGCACGTCGGCACCGGCGATCGGCTTGATGCCCACGCCTTCGGCGGCCTTGTAGAACTTGACCAGCGCGAACAGGTTGTTGAGGTCGGTCACTGCCAGCGCGGGCAGGCCGAGCTCGACCGAGCGCGACAGCAGGTTGGCCTGCTTGGCCTTCTTCGGGTCCGCCTGGTCCGGTTTGGCCGGCACACGGATGGTGGAGTCCGCCAGCGAGAACTCGGTGTGGACGTGGAGATGTACGAAGCGGGAGTTGGACATGCCGGACCAGGTTGGAGCGCGCGGGCCCCGGGTGCTGACGGGGGAATCGTCGCCGGGGTCGGGAAGCGCTGGAGTGCCCGGTCAGGGTAACGAGGGCGGGGGGAGGCGACAAGGACTTGACGGTACGTCGATTGCGCGAATACCGCCGGGCATGGCCCGGCGCTACCGGGTGCGTTCACATTGCCGTGGTAGCGCCGGGCCATGCCCGGCGGCTGTTCAGGCGATCGTGGCGGCCTGCTCGGCCTGCTCGGCCTGCAGGCACTCACGTACCGGGGCGAAGCTGCGCCGGTGCTCCATGCAGGGGCCGTGCTCGCGCAGGGCGGCCAGGTGGGCCGGGGTGCCATAGCCCTTGTGTTGCTCGAAGCCGTACTGCGGGTGGCGGGCGTGCACGTCCTGCATGTAGCGATCGCGCGAGACCTTGGCCAGGATAGATGCGGCCATGATCGCGCGGTCGATGCCATCGCCGCCGATCAGCGCCTGCGCCGGCAGTACCAGGCCCTTGGGCACCACGTTGCCGTCGATGCGCGCGAAGCCGGCCACGTGGGCGACCGCGGCGACGACATCGCGCATGCCCTGCAGGGTGGCCTGGTAGATGTTCAGGCGGTCGATGGTGTCCACGTCCACCAGCACCACGTGCCAGGCAAGGGCGCGCTCGATGATGCGGTCATGCAGCTGCTCGCGGCGCGCCGCGGTGAGCTGCTTGGAATCGTCCAGGCCGTTGATGCGTGGCCGTGCCGGGTCGAACACCACCGCCGCCACCGCCACCGGCCCGGCGAGCGGACCACGGCCGGCCTCATCGACGCCGGCAACCAGGCGTTCCGGCTCGATTACCGCGCTGCCATCGAACAGGGCCAGGCTGGCCGCTGCGGCGTGGCGGCGGCTCATGCCTGGGCCTGGTCGCGCATCAGCAGCTCGCCGACGGCGTCGGCGGCACGTGCCGAAGCATTGCGGCGCAGGCGCTCATGCAGGCGTGCATAGGTGTCCTGCAGGTCGGTTACCCGTTGTGGGTGGTCGAACCACTGCTGGATGGCTGCCGCCAGCTTGTCCGGCGTGCAGTCGTGCTGCATCAGTTCCGGTGCCAGGTCCTGGCCCGCCAGGATGTTGGGCAGGGCAAAGCGGTCGACCTTGATCAGGCCCAGCGCCTTGACCAGGCGGTAGGTCAGCTCGTTGACGCGGTAACCGACCACCATCGGCCGCTTGACCAGCATCGCCTCCAGCGTCGCGGTGCCGGAGGCCAGCACCACCACGTCGGCGGCGATCATGGCGTTGCGGGCCTGGCCGTCGAGCACATGCGAGTACGCGACCGGCAGCGCCGAGCGTGACAGCTGCTCTTCGATCAGGCGCTTGCAGGCGGGGTTGGCGGCAGGCACCACCACGTGCAGGCCCGGGATGCGTTCGGAGACCTGCCAGGCAGCCTCGAAGAAGGGTTCGCCGAGGCGCGAGATTTCGCCCAGGCGGCTGCCCGGCAGCACCGCCAGCACCTTGGCTGAAGTCGGCAGGCCAAGCGCGGCGCGCGCTTCCTCGCGGTTGCCCTGCAGCGGAATGTCGTCGGCCATCGGATGGCCGACGAAGCGCGCGTCGATGCCATGCTTGGCATAGATCGGCGGTTCCATCGGGAACAGGCACAGCACCAGGTCGGCGCTGCTGCCGATCTTCTCGGCACGCTTCTCACGCCAGGCCCAGACCGAGGGGCTGACGTAATGCACGGTGCGCACGCCACGCTGCTTCAGCCAGCGCTCGATGCCCAGGTTGAAGTCGGGGGCGTCGATGCCGATGAACACGTCCGGCTGCCAGTCCAGCGCACGCTGGCGGAACGCCGAGCGCAGCTTCAGCAGGCGCGGCAGATGGCGCAGTACTTCGGTCAGGCCCATCACCGCCAGTTCGCTGGCATCGTGCCAGGTCTGGCAGCCGGCGCTGCGCATGGCGTCGCCACCGATGCCGGCGAATTCGGCATGCGGGAAGCGCGCTTTCAGTTCGCGAACCAGGCCCGCACCGAGCAGATCGCCGGAGGCCTCACCGGCGACCAGGGCGATCCGCAACGGGCGCTCGCTGAGCACCCGTTGCGCGGGGACGCTGCCGGTCATCGAGGCCAGCGGAATCACAGCGGCGCCGGCCGGCGCCTGGCCGGTCGTGCTGCTCATCGCAGCAAGGGCCTCTCGGCGTGCTCGATGAAGTCCAGCATGGCCTTCACGTCATCGCTGTCACGCGCCTGTTCGGTCAGCTGCACCTTGGCTTCGGCCAGCGGCAGGCCCGCCACGTACAGGGTGCGGTAGGCACGCTTGATGGCGGAAATGCGCTCGGCATCGAAACCGCGGCGCTTCAGTCCTTCGCTGTTGATGCCGCGCGGGCGGCCCAGCGAATCGGTGCCGACCATGGTGAACGGCGGAACGTCGCCATTGGTCAGCGCCCCCATGCCGAGGAAGGCATGCGCGCCGATCCGGCAGAACTGGTGGGCACCGGCGAAGCCGCTGATGATCACGTAGTCGCCCACGGTCACATGGCCGGCCAGGGTGGTGTTGTTGGAGAACACGCAGAAGTTGCCGACATGGCAGTCATGCGCCACGTGCGTGTAGGCCAGCATCCAGTTGTCGTCGCCGATGCTGGTGATGCCGCCGCCGCCGCCGGTGCCACGGTTCAGCGTGACGAACTCGCGGAACACGTTGCGGTCGCCGATCACCAGCTCGGTGCGCTCCCCTGCATACTTCTTGTCCTGCGGTTCGCCACCGACCGCTGCGTGGCCGATGAAGCGGTTGTCGCGGCCGATCTTCGTCGGGCCGTGGATGCTGCAATGGGGGCCGATCACCGTGCCGGCACCGATTTCCACATCGGCACCGATCAGGGTGAACGCGCCCACCTGGACGTCATCGGCCAGGCGCGCGGCCGGGTCGATGACGGCGGTCGGGTGGATCCGCGGTGCGTTGTCAGTCATTCCTGCCTCCAGTGGATCAGCCCTTGGCGCCGGCACACATGACTTCGGCCGAGGCAACGACTTCACCGTTGACCTTGGCTTCGCCGTAGTACCAGCCCATGTTGCGGATCAGGCGCTTCATCTGCACATCCAGCATCAGCACGTCGCCGGGCACGACCTGCTTGTTGAAGCGGGCGTTTTCCACCTTGACCATGTAGAACAGCTTGGACTGCGAGTCACGGCCGAGCGTGAGCTGGGTCATCACGCCACCGGCCTGCGCCAGCGCTTCGATGATCAGCACGCCAGGCATGATCGGGCGGCCCGGGAAGTGACCCTGGAAGAACGGCTCGTTGATGCTGACGTTCTTCTGCGCAAGGATGCGCTTGGCCTCGATGTCGAGCTCAAGCACCCGGTCCACCAGCAGGAACGGATAGCGGTGCGGGAGCAGTTCATGGATCTGGCAGACGTCGATCGGAAGCTGCAGCGTGTCGTTCATTCTTTCTCCTTGCCAGCAGCCAGGACGCGGCGAGCCAATGCGTCCAGCTGCTTGAAGCGCGCGGCGTTCTTGCGCCACGTGCGGTTGTCGGTCAACGGGGTGCCGGACGAGTACTCGCCCGGCTCATGGATGGAATTGCGGACCACCGACTTGCCGGTGATCACGACTTTGTCGCAGATCTCGAGGTGGCCGACCACGCCGACGTGGCCGCCGAGCAGGCAGTAGCGGCCGATCCTGGCACTGCCGGCGATGCCGGTGCAGCCGGCGATGGCCGAGTGCGCGCCGATCTGCACGTTGTGCGCGATCTGCACCAGGTTGTCCAGGCGCACGTCTTCGTCCAGCACGGTGTCTTCCAGCGCGCCACGGTCGACGCAGGTGTTGGCGCCGATTTCGCAATCGTCGCCGATGCGCACGCCGCCGAGCTGCGGCACCTTGATCCACTTGCCGGCGTCCATGGCCAGGCCGAAGCCATCGGCGCCGAGTACGGCGCCGGGATGCACGCGAACGCGCTTGCCGAGCTTGACCCGGGTGACCAGGGTGACCCGCGCGATCAGCTCGCAGCCGTTGTCCAGGCTGCAGTCTTCGCCGATCACGCTGCCAGTGCCGATGATGCAGTTCTCACCGACCACGCTGCGCGCGCCGACGGAGACGAAGGGACCGATATGGGCGCTGGCGGCGACCTGGGCGCTGGGATCGATGACGGCGCTGGGGTGGATGCCCGGCGGGCGCGTTGGCGCGATATCGAACAGCGCGGCGATCTTGGCGAAGGTGGTGTACGGGTCCTTGGCCACGAGCGCGGCGCCGGGGGCGGCCTCGGCGTCGTCGGCACGCAGGACCACCAGCGAGGCCTGGCTGTCGGCCAGCTGGGCGCGGTAGCGTGGATTGGCGAGGAAGGTCAGCTGGCCAGGACCGGCATGGGCGAGGGTAGCCACGCCATGGATGGCGGTGGCGGGGTCGCCATGGACCTGCAGGCCGAACTGCTCGGCGAGTTGCTGGGCGGTGTAGGTGGGAGTATTCACGGCGGGAGTTTAACGTGTGACGCCATTGCGGTCATGCGGGGGCAGGGCTTGGCGCCTGCCTGATACGGGCGGGAGGCGGCGGGTGGCCCTGGCCAGGACACGCAAAAGCCCCTCCATGGTGCTCGATGGCGCCTTGCTCGTGTGCGCTGTCCTGCGCACACGGCAAGACCGGGGTTGGGCGTCCTGCCCAACCCGCCCGAGGCATGCCTCGGGCCCATGGCGCCAACGGTCCTGTCCAGGGCCACCCGCCGCCTCTGGACAATTTCCCGCGAGCGCGGCCAAAAGTCCGTGCCGTGCAGTGTCATCTGCAAAACGAAAACGCCGGGCAGAGCCCGGCGCTTCGCGCCCCGTCTGGTGGAGAGCCCCCCTTTGTTAAGGGGGGCGCGCCAGCGGCGCGGGGGATAGGTGAAATGCGCGGGCAATTCACCGGAGGTGGATCAGTTCTGGGGAACAACGTTCCTCAGAACTGGCCACCGAACGTGAATTGCAGCCGTTCGATCTTGTCATCGTCTTTCTTCTTCAGCGGGAAGGCGTAGCTGATCGAGATCGGGCCGACCGGGGCGCGCCACAGCAGGGCCACACCGGTGGACACGCGCAGTTCGTTGGCCTTGAAGTTGTCCACGCCGTTGTAAACGTTGCCGAAGTCGACGAAGGCTGACACACGTGCCGACGGGCTGTCGAACAGGCGCGGGAAGTAGGCTTCGACCGAACCAACGGTCTTCAGCGAACCACCCAGCGGCTGGCCTTCCGGATAGCCATTGGTGACTTCGCGCGGGCCGAGGGTGTTGTCTTCGAAGCCACGCACCGAGTTGGTACCGCCGGCGTAGAAGTTCTCGAAGAACGGCAGGCCGCTGGCGGTCACCGTACGGGTGGTGCCGTCCGGGTTGGTCAGCGTGCGGGTGTAGTCGTTGCCATAGGCATCGCCGTAGCCCACTTCGGCACGGGTGTTGATCACCAGCGACGGCATGATCGGCCAGTACTTGCTGATCTGGTAGTTCAGCTTGTAGTACTCGATGGTCGAACCCGGCAGCGTGGTTTCCAGGCCGATGCGCTGGTAGGTACCGCGGGTCGGCATGAAGTAGTCGTTGCGCGAGTCACGCGCCCAGCCCAGCTCGGTGCGCCAGGCATGGAACGTGCGCTTACCGACGGCGTTGATGTAGTCGATGATCGACTGCGGGGTCGAGCCCTGGTAGGTGGTGATCTGGTTGCTGTCGATGCCGAACATCAGCGAGACGGTATCGGTCTCGGTGATCGGCACGCCGAACACCACCTGCGCCGAACCATTGGTGCTGTTGTACTGCGCGGTGTTGAAGTCGGAGTAGTCCAGCTCGCGCCAGGACAGGTTGTAGCCCAGCGACACGCCGTCATCGGTGAAGTACGGGTTGGTGTAGCTGAAGCCGTAGCGCTGCAGGTAGCTGCTGCGCGAGGCTTCGACCGACACGCGGTTGCCGCCGCCGAGGAAGTTGTTCTGCGACAGCTGCACCGACGTGGTCATGCCGTAGGACTGCGAGTAGCCCAGGCCGAACACGAAGCTGCCGGAGGTGGTTTCCTTGACGTTGTAGACGACGTCGACCTGGTCGTTGCTGCCGCTGACGGCCGGGGTCTCGACGTCCACCGACTCGAAGTAGCCAAGGCGCTGCAGGCGGATCTTGGAACGGTCGATCGCGGCCTGCGAGTACCAGCTGTTCTCGAACTGGCGCATTTCGCGACGCATCACTTCGTCGGAGGTGCGGGTGTTGCCACGGAACAGGATGCGGCGCACCGACACGCGCGGGCCCGGAACGACCTGCATGTTGATCGCCACGGTCTGCTCGGGGCGGTTGGTGGTCGGGATCGGGTTCACCTTGGCGAACGCATAGCCGATGTTCGACAGCGAGTTGGTGATGGTGTCCGAGCTGAATTCCAGCAGCGCACGCGAGAACGTGTCGCCGGACTTCTGGATCACCATGCGCTCGACGTCCTCCTGCGGGAGGATCGTGTCGCCGCTGACCTTGATCTCGGAGATCTTGTACTGCGCACCTTCGGTCACGCCGGCGGTGAGGAACATGTCGCGCTTGTCGGGGCTGATCGACACCTGGGTCGAATCAATGCTGAAGTCGACATAGCCGCGGTCGAGGTACCAGGAATTGAGCTTTTCCAGGTCGCCGGACAGCTTTTCCTTGGAGTACTGGTCGTCACGGCGGTACCACGACGCCCAGTTGTGCTCCTTGGACTCCCAGGTCTCCAGGATGTCCTTGCTCTCGAACTTCTCGGTGCCGACCAGGTTGACGTGACGGATCTTGGCCGCCTTGCCTTCCTTGATCGCGATCGCGATGTCCACGCGGTTGCGGTCCAGCGGGCTCACCGTCGGGGTGATCTCGACGTTGTACTTGCCGCGGTCGTTGTACTGTCGGCGCAGTTCCTGGGTCACGCGGTCCAGGCTCAGGCGATCGAAGGTGCCGCCCTCGGTCAGGCCGATGTCGGACAGGCCCTTGAGCAGCTGCTCGGACTTGATGTCCTTGTTGCCGGTCACGGTCAGCTTGTTGATCGCCGGTCGTTCCTTGACGGTCACCACCAGGATGCTGCCCTGGCGGTCCAGCTGCACGTCTTCGAAGAAGCCGGTCTTGTACAGGGCGCGGATGGTCTCGCCGACCTTGTTGTCGGTGACCGTCTCGCCACGCTCCACCGGCAGGTAGGTGAATACCGTGCCCGAGCTGATGCGCTGCAGGCCATCCACGCGGATGTCGCTGACAGTGAAGGGCTCGGCTGCCTGGGCCAGGGCGGGAGCGCCGGTGACGGCGGCGAGGGCGAGGGCCAGCAGGCGGCGATTGGGGAGTCGCGTCATGTCACGTCCGGTAGGAAGGTCGATTTCGTTGGTGCGGGATGCCGACGCTGTAGACGGCAACAACATGGAAAAGTTCATCGCGGGACCAGGCCGAGGATGTCGTTGTAGAACGCCAACCCCATCAACCCGGCCAGCAACGCCAGGCCGATGTACTGGCCGGCGGCGATGGCACGCTCGCTCAGCGGGCTGCCCTTGACCAACTCGATAAGGTAATACAGCAGGTGGCCGCCGTCCAAGATCGGGATCGGCAACAGGTTGATGATGCACAGGCTGAGTGACAGCAGGGCAAGGAACTGCAGGAACCAGTCCAGGCCGCGTTTGGCTGAAACATTGGCCACGCGGGCGATGGTCACTGGTCCGGAAACGTTCTGCAGCGAGGCTTTGCCGGTGACGATGCGGCCCATCATGCCCAGCGAATCGGCCGCCAGGCGGCCTGTTTCGCGCACGGCCACGGTGACCGCGTCGAGCGGGCCATAGCGCAGCAGGGTGTCATAGGGCGGGCTGAACGAGGTCGGGAACTGCACGCCGATCTGCCAAATCGGCTCGCCCTTGGAATCCTTGCCCTGGCGCGGGGTGACTTCCAGCGCCAGGCGTTCGCCGCCCCGCAGGACCTCGATCATGCCCGGGCCGCCAGCGCGGCCCAGCGTCTGGATCTCGCCGATGACCTGGTCGGCACCGTCGATGCGCTGGCCGTCGATCGCCACGATCAGATCGCCCGGCTGCAGCTGCCCGGCCACCACGGAGTCCGCGGTGAGCGAATCGACCCGTGCCGGTTGCAGCCACGACTGCCAGTAAAGGCCAGCCAGGATCGGCACGCGTCGTTCATCGAAACCGGGGGACAGCTGCGACAGCGGCAGGGTGCGCACGCGCACCTGATCGGCCGGGTCCAGCACTTCCAGCTTCACGTCGCGGCGGTCCATCGCTGCGGCGGTCAGCGCCATGCTGGCCTCGCCGAGGGTGACCACCGGGCGCTCGTCCACGCGCAGCACGCGGTCGCCGCTGGTCAGGCCGGCGCTGGCGGCGATGCCGCTGACACGGCCGATGGTCGGCGAATAATCCTGCTTGCCGATCACGAACATCGCCCACAGCAGCAGGATGCACAGCAGCAGGTTGGCGATCGGTCCGGCGGCGACGATGGCGATGCGCTGCCAGACGGTCTTGTGGTTGAAGGCCTGGCCGCGCTCGTGCGGGTGGACTTCGACTTCGCGTTCGTCGAGGAATTTCACATAACCGCCCAGCGGGATGGCGGCGATGGCGAACTCGGTACCGTGCTTGTCCCGGCGCGACCACAGCGGCCGGCCGAAGCCGACCGAGAAGCGCAGGATCTTGACCCCGCACAGGCGCCCGACCCAGTAATGCCCGAACTCGTGGAACGTGACCAGCAGCCCGAGGCTGACGATCATCCACCAGACCGATCCGATGAAGTCAGTCATGCAGGCTCACAGTGGCGGGCAGGGGCGGCGTCGTCATGCGTGTGCGAGGCGGTCGTTCAGGCGGCGTCGATGGCGTTCAGGGTGAGCTGGCGTGCCCGCTGGTCGGCGGACAACAGGACCTCCAGTGTATCGGCTGGCTGGGTCGGCAGTGTTGAAAGAGCGTTAGCAACCAGTTCCGGGATGGTCAGGAAACCGATCCGGCCCTGAAGAAACGCTGAAACGGCCTCTTCATTGGCAGCGTTCAGCACCGCCGGCGCGGTGCCACCGGCCTGCATCGCCTGCCAGGCGAGGGCCAGGCAGGGGAAGGCGTCGGTGTCGGGGGCCTCGAAATCCAGCCGGCCCTGGGCCAGCAGGTCCAGCCCCGCCACGCCCGATTCGATGCGTTGTGGCCAGCCCAGGCCAACGGCCAGGGTGGTGCGCATGTCCGGCAGGCCCATCTGCGCCAGGGTCGAACCGTCCACGAACTCGACCAGCGAGTGGACCAGGCTCTGCGGATGCACCAGCACGTCGATGCGCTCACCGGGGATGCCGAACAGGTGGTGGGCCTCGATCACTTCCAGGCCCTTGTTCATCAACGTCGCCGAATCGACCGAGATCTTCGGGCCCATCGACCATTTCGGGTGGGCCACGGCCTGGGCCGGGGTGACCTGGGCCAGCGCGGCCCGGCTGCGGCCGCGGAACGGGCCACCGGAGGCGGTCAGCAGGATGCGGCGCACACCGGCACCGTCAATGCTGGCGTCGCGCGAGCGCAGGCACTGGAAGATCGCGCTGTGTTCGCTGTCGATCGGGATGATTTCGGCGCCGGCACGTTCGGCAGTGCGGGTCAGCAGCTCACCGGCCAGCACCAGCGATTCCTTGTTGGCCAGCAGGATGCGCTTGCCCGCGGCGGCCGCGGCCAGGGTGGAAGACAGCCCGGCCGCACCGACGATGGCGGCGACCACGGTGTCGCAGGCATCGCTGGCGGCCAGCTGGTCCAGCGCGGCATGGCCGGCATGCGCCTCGGTGGCCAGTCCGGCATCGCGCAGGCCGTCGCGCAGCTCGGCGAACAGTGATGCGTCGGCGATCACCGCGTGCGCGGGCTTGTGCTGGCGGCACAGCGCCAGCAGCGCCTGCACCTGGCGGCCGGCGGCCAGCACGGTGGCCTGATAGCGCTGCGGGTGGCGGGCGATCACGTCCAGCGTGGAGGCACCGATCGAGCCGGTGGCGCCGAACACGGCGACCCGGCGCAGGTCTGCGACAGCATTCATGGTCAGAACCCGAAGATTTCCTTGCCGAGTGCGAACACCGGCACTGCAGCCAGGACGCCGTCGACACGGTCGAGCACGCCGCCATGGCCCGGAATCAGGTGGCCCGAGTCCTTGGCGCCGGCGTGACGCTTGATCAGGCTTTCAAACAGATCACCCAGTACCGAGGCGAACACGGCCACCACCGAGGTGATCAGCAGGCCCGGCAGATGTGCGGTATCGATGCCGGCCAGCCAGCCCAGGCCGACGGCCACGGCGACACCGGCCAGCAGGCCGCCGAACAGGCCTTCCCATGTCTTGTTGGGGCTGATGCGCGGGGCCAGCTTGTGCTTGCCGAAGTGACGGCCGGCGAAATAGGCGCCCGAATCGGCCGCCCAGACCAGTGCCAGGGCAGCCAGCAGCCACAGGTGGCCCTGCTTGCCCGGCGGATCGCCGCCAGCATGGATCAGCACCAGCGCGGCCCAGGCCGGAACGATGGCCAGCGTACCGGCCAGCATCTTCACGATGCGCGAGGGTGCCGACGGTTGCGCGCCGAAATTGAAGAAGCGAAGCCAGACCAGCGCCGCCAACCACCAGGCGACGCCGGCCAGGGTGGTTATCTGGAACAGCACCAGCGTGCTGCCATCGGCCCAGACCAGCAGCACCATCAGCAGCAGGTTCAGCACCAGCAGCACGGTGCGTGCCAGGGTGTCTTCGATGCCGGCCAGCTTCAGCCACTCCCACAGGCCGATCAGCAGCACCGCAGCCGCCGCCGCTGCCAACCATTGGGTCGGCAGCAGCAGGATCGCGGCAATGGCGACCGGCGCCATGATCAGCGCGGCAAGGACTCGGGTCTTGGTCATGGGCTGGAAGTCTCGGTGGCCAGTGCGGCGATCTGGGCGCTGGTCAGGCCGAAACGACGCTCACGGCTGCCATAGGCGTCCAGCGCCTGCTGCAGCAGAGCGGGATCGAAGTCCGGCCACAGCGCCTCGGTGAACCACAGCTCGGTGTACGCCAGCTGCCACAGCAGGAAGTTGCTGATGCGGGTGTCGCCACCGGTGCGGATGAACAGGTCCGGTGGCGGCAGGTCGGCCAGGGCGACCTGGCTGCCCAGCAGCGATTCGTCGATCTGTTCGGGCAGCAGGCGGCCGGCGGCGACCTCGGCGGCCAGTGCGCGCGCGGCGCGGGTGATGTCCTGGCGGCCACCGTAGCTGGCGGCGATCGACAGGGTCAGGGTGGTGTTGTCCGCGGTGCGCTGCTCGGCCAGCTGCATGCGGCTGACCAGCCCGGCGCCGAAGCGTTCGCGCTCGCCGATGAAGCGCACGCGCACGCCACGCCGATGCAACTCGTCCACTTCGCGGTCGAGCGCGCCGAGGAACAGCTTCATCAACGCATCGACTTCTTCCTGCGGCCGGCCCCAGTTTTCGCTGGAGAACGCGAACAGGGTCAGCGCCGGAATACCCAGCTCAAGGCAGCGCTCGATGGTGCGGTTGACCGCACGCGCGCCGGCCCGGTGGCCGATCACGCGCGGACGACGGCGCTGCTGTGCCCAGCGCCCATTGCCATCCATGATGATGGCAATGTGGCGGGGCAGGGCGGCCGGCAATGGAGGTGGGACTGAAGGCATCGACTTCAGACCGACAGCAGTTCTTTTTCCTTGTCGGCAACGACCTTGTCGACGTCCTTGATGTGGGTGTCGGTCAACTTCTGGATGTCGTCTTCACCGCGCTTCTTCTCGTCTTCGCTGATCGCCTTGTCCTTGACCAGCTTGGCGATTTCCTTGTTCGCGTCCTGACGGATGTTGCGGATCGCGATCTTGGCGCCTTCGCCTTCCTTCTGCACCTGCTTGACCAGCTCCTTGCGGCGCTCTTCGGTCGGCGGCGGCATGTTGATGCGGATCGCGGTGCCCAGCGTGTTCGGGGTGAACTCGGCGTTGTAGAGACCCTTTTCGATCTCCTTGATCATGCTCTTGTCGAACGGCGTGACGAGCAGCGAGTGGGCGTCGGCGTTGGAGATCGATGCGACCTGGTTCAGCGGGGTGCTGGCGTTGCCATAGGCGCTGACCGTGACGCGGTCCAGCAGGGCCGGGGTGGCGCGGCCGGTGCGGATCGAGGTGAGGGTGTGCTTCAGAGCGTCGATGCTCTTGGCCATGCGCGTCTGCGCGTTGTTCTTGATGTCGTTGAGCATCGCCCGGTCCTGGGTGTAACTGGAATCGGGCGATTATAGGCGAATACGGGACGCTGCCGGGCCTGAATCGGCCCGGAGCTCGCCTGGCACTCAGGCTCAGGCCGGGTCGCGGCCCTGGACCAGGGTGCCGATGTTCTCGCCGCTGAGGATCTTCAGCAGCTCGCCCGGCTGGCCCATGTCGAACACGCGCATCGGCAGGTCGCTGTCGCGGGCCAGTGCGAAGGCGGCGGTATCCATCACTTCCAGGCCACGGCGGATCACTTCGTCGTAGCTCAGGCTGTCGAAGCGGACCGCGTCGCTATGCTTGTTCGGGTCCTTGTCGTACACGCCGTCAACCTTGGTCGCCTTCAGCAGCAGGTCGGCGCCGATCTCGATCGCGCGCAGGGCGGCACCGGAGTCGGTGGTGAAGAACGGGCTGCCGACGCCGGCGGCGAAGATCACCAAGCGGCCCTTTTCCAGGTGGCGGATGGCGCGGCGCCGGATGTAGTCCTCGCACACGTCGTTGATCTTGATCGCGCTCATCACCCGGGCCTTGGCGCCCAGCTTTTCCAAGGCGTCCTGCATGGCCAGAGCGTTGATGACCGTGGCCAGCATGCCCATCTGGTCGCCGGTGACCCGGTCCATGCCGCCAGCGGCCAGGCCGGCGCCGCGGAAGATGTTGCCGCCGCCGATCACCAGTGCAACTTCGGCGCCTGCCTGCTGGGCTTCGATGACCTCACGGGCCAGGCGGTTGATGATCTTCGGGTCGATGCCGTAGTCCTCATCTCCCATCAGCGCCTCCCCGGATAGTTTCAGAAGGATGCGGCGATAGGCGAGCTTGGACATAGGGACCTCGGGTGCGTGGAAATCGCGGGCGATTCTACGCGCATGCGGCGTCGGGCCAAAGTGTTTTGTGCACTGCGGCGCAAAATCCTGCCATCCGCCCCGGTCACGCGGGGCGTCCCGTTCAGCCCAGCTCGGCGCCGGCGGTGGCTGAAAGCTTGTCGTGGCCGAGGGCGCCTGGGGAGCGGGCGATCACCCGGTTGCGGCCCAGGTTCTTCGATCGGTACAGCACATCGTCGGCGGCACGCAGCAGGTCCTGCACGTCGGCAAAGCGCTCGTAGCCGCCCTGGGTGGCCACGCCGGCGGAGAAGGTGACGAACAACGGACCTCCCTCCAGCTCGGCCATCGGCGTGGCGACGATGTTGGCCAGTACCCGGCGGATCACGTCCAGGGCCACGCTTTCGCTGGTATTGGGCAGCAGCGCGACGAATTCCTCGCCGCCGAAGCGGGCCACGGTGTCGCTGTTGCGCAGCTGGCCCTGCAGCTTGCCGGCAAAGGCGCGCAGCACCTCGTCGCCGGTCAGGTGGCCGTGGGCATCGTTGATCTTCTTGAAGTCGTCCAGGTCGATGAAGGCCACCGACAGCGGCCAGCCCTGGCGCCCGGCGCGCAGGAACTCCTGCTCCAGCACCGCCTCCAGCTGGCGGCGGTTGAGCACGCCGGTCAGGGCGTCGCGGTGGGCCTGGTCGGCCAGGCGCTTGGCCCGCGCCTCGAATTCGTCGGCGCGGCGGCGCGCCTGGTCGGCATCCTGCAGCTCGCGCAGGTTGCGCAGGGTGGCCAGCTCCTGCGCGTGGTCGATCAGCTCACGGACCCGCGAGGGCGAATTCAGCCCGGCCTCGAACAGGCTGGCGATGTCCGGCAGGGCCTCGCTGATGCGGGTCAGCACCTGGTCGAAACGGGCGCTGTCGAGTTCCAGCCGGTCATGTACCTGGTGCAGGGCGCGCTCGCGGGCGGCATCGGCATCTTCGTCCAGCCAGATGTCGGCGACCGCGCCGGACAGCTGCACGCAGGCCTGGAACGGCGAATCGGCAGCGTCGTCGTCCTCGCTGTGGCTGATGCTCTCCACCAGATAGCGCGGCAGGCCCCATTGCTCGGCCACCCAGGCGCCGACATCGGCGTGGCTGCAGCCGAGCGCGTCGCGCTCGCGGGCAACCAGGTCCGTGTTGTCACGGGCTTCGCGCAGCAGCGGCAGGTAGCGCTCCGATTCGGCCTGGGCCAGGCACAGCACGCCCAGGTCCTGCAGCAGCCCGGCCAGCATCAGTTCCTCCAGGCGGCGCAGGCCGCGGGCCTGGCCCAGCTGGCTGGCGGCCAGTGCGCTGAGAATGCTGCGCTTCCACGCGCGCTGGCGCAGGTCGTGGTCGGCACCGGCGCCGCCGGTCAGGCCCTGGGTGACGGTGAAGCCCAGGGCAAGGCTGATCGTGGCATTCAGGCCGAGCATGGTCAGTGCCTGGCCGAGGTTCTCGATGCGGCGACGACTGGCGTACAGCGGCGAATTGGCGATGCGCAGCATGCGAGCGCTCAGCGCCATGTCGATGGCGATGATGTCGGCGGCGGTGGCGATGTCCGCTTCCGGGTCCTGTGCCAGTTCGATGATGCGCAGGGCAATACCGGGTGGCGAAGGCAGGTTGCGGCAGAGCGCCAGGGCAGCTGTCAGCTCGGGAGGCATGTCGGGTCGTTCAATTCCATTGGGACAAGAATACCTAGGAATGCATCACAGTCCGCGATTTTCGTTCCTGCTATGTGACTGTGGATTCCCTGCGCCGAGTATCGGCTTGATTCGCGCGCAACGCAAAGGTGCCGGTGTGCGCGGCGTCGGTGTGCGCAACAACAGTTGGAGCATGAGCCTCCCATTGTCCCGGGCATAAAAAAAGAGCCGCGGATTCCCGCGGCTCCTTCTGGTCGCTTCGCAGCCGGAAGGCTGGAATCAGACCTGCATCGCCTTGGCAACTTCAGCGGCGTAGTCTTCCACCACCTTCTCGATGCCTTCGCCGACGATCAGCAGCTTGAAGCCAGCCACGTCGGCGCCAGCGGCCTTGACCACCTGCTCGACGGTGGTGTCGCCCAGCACGTAGGTCTGGCCGTACAGGGTCACGTCGCTGACGATCTTGTTGATCTTGCCGCTGATGATCTTTTCCAGGATCTCGGCCGGCTTGGCCTTGTCCTTTTCGGACATCTTGGCCAGCTCGATTTCCTTTTCCTTTTCGACGAAGTCGGCCGGAACGTCCGACGCCTTGTTGTGCGGCGGCTTCAGGGCAGCCACGTGCATCGCCAGGCCACGGGCCAGCTCGACGTCGCCGCCGATCAGGTCGACCAGTACGCCAACCTTGCCGTTGGTGTGGACGTAGGCACCGATGTTGCCGGTGGTGTCGACCTTGACCATGCGGCGGATCTGGATGTTCTCACCCAGGGTCTGCACGGCGGTGGCGCGGGCTTCTTCAACGGTGCGGCCATCGGCCAGCTTGGCAGCCTTCACGGCTTCGACGTCGGTGGCGCCCGATGCCAGGGCGGCAGCGGCGACGGCATTGACGAAGGACTTGAAGTTGTCATCGTTGGCGACGAAGTCGGTTTCCGAGTTGACTTCGACCAGCACGGCCTTGCCGCCATCCTGGGCCAGGCCCAGGCGGCCTTCGGCGGCCACGCGGTCAGCCTTCTTGTCGGCCTTGGCGGCGCCGGACTTGCGCATGGCTTCAGCAGCAGCGTCGATGTCGCCGTTGGCTTCGGTGAGAGCCTTCTTGCATTCCATCATGCCGGCGCCGGTGCGCTCGCGCAGTTCCTTGACCAGGGAAGCAGTGATTTCCACGGGATTACCTCACGAAAGAAAGGGGTTGGGCCGGCATGGTGGCCGGCCCGTGTGACACGGTCCTGTCACGCGCCAAAGGCTGCGTGCAGGGAGGGTGGATGCCGGGCGTCCACCCGGGGGCCTGGATCAGGCCTGGGCGTCGTCGCCCTTCTTGGCAGCCTTCTTGGCCGGAGCGCGGCGGGCCGGCTTCTCTTCGCCTTCAGCAGCGGCTTCAGCGAACTCTTCCTCACGCACCGAAGCAGCGTGCGGAGCAGCAGCCTTGCCTTCCAGCACGGCGTCGGCAGCGGCGCGGGCGTACAGCTGCACAGCGCGGATGGCGTCGTCGTTGCCCGGGATGGCGTAGTCCACCAGTTCCGGGTTGTAGTTGGTGTCGACCACGGCGATGACCGGGATGCCCAGCTTCTTGGCTTCCTTGATCGCGATGTCTTCGTGGCCGATGTCGATCACGAAGATGGCGTCCGGCAGACGGTTCATGTCCTTGATGCCGCCCAGCGAGGCTTCCAGCTTGTCGCGCTCGCGACGCAGGCCCAGCACTTCGTGCTTGACCAGCTTCTCGAAGGTGCCGTCGGTTTCGCCGGCTTCCAGTTCCTTCAGGCGGGCAACCGACTGCTTGACGGTACGGAAGTTGGTCAGGGTGCCGCCCAGCCAACGCTGGTTCATGAACGGCATGCCGCAACGCTCGGCTTCTTCCTTGATGGTTTCGCGGGCGCTGCGCTTGGTGCCCAGGAACAGGACGGTGCCGCGCTTCTGGGCAACCGACGAGATGAAGTTCATCGCGTCGTTGAACAGCGGGACGGTCTTTTCCAGGTTGATGATGTGGATCTTGCCGCGGGCGCCGAAGATGTACGGAGCCATCTTCGGGTTCCAGTAGCGGGTCTGGTGGCCGAAGTGGACGCCGGCTTCCAGCATCTGACGCATGGTGACCTGGGGCATTGCAATACTCCTGATATGGAACCAGCGATTCCGCCCGCGGGGATAGGTATGCGGGACGCGTGGAAGCGCGATCGGTTCCGGGGTTGGGCTTCCCTGTTGCCTCCGTGGCCGAACTCCTTGCGGAGCACCCCGGCACGGATGGGGGCAGCAGGTGTGGATTCACCGGTGACGTCCGGTGTGGACGGTCTCCCGCGCACGCAGGCGGCAGGAATCCCGTCGATTATAGCCCGCTCGGTGCGCTCGCTGCAATTGCCGGGTCCGGCACGGTCAGATCGACCACGCGGCCGTCCTGCAGCCGGGCCTGGAAATGGCCACGGGCATAGCCGTTGGCATGGGCGGGGAGGGCCCAGCGACGCTCCCGGCCCGCCAGCAGGTAGCCGGCCAGTCCCGGCAGCAGCAGGGTGCGGCGGCCATCGTCGGCGACGAACGCAAGATCGTGCAGGCGGGCGTGTACGGTACCTGCGTTGCTCAATCGCAGAAAGGGATGTGACGTACCGGGTTCGATCCCGGCATGCAGCTCCGGCCACGCCAGGGGCACGGCGTGTCCCCTGAACAAGGGCAGTGAGTACCGTGGCAGGTCCGGTTCAATGGGAGCCAGAAGCACCCGGTAGGCCTGCTCGACGGCAATGGGCGACCTGTCCCGGGGCAGCAGCCAGATGCGTTGGCGGGTGCCGGGCGGGAGGTCGAGCCGGGCAGGGCTGGCCAGGATCTGGTCGCTGGGCCGCAGCTTTTCCGCGTCGGCCTGCTGTTCCCAGGCCAGGATCCGAACCTCGCCCTGCCAGCGGCCGGGACCGGGGTTGTACAGCCACAGCTCGCTGTGTCCCCCTTCGGCTGGCAGCTGCAGGGTGGTCGGCACCAGGTCCAGCGCCGACGCGGGCAGCGCCAGCAGCAGTACCAGCAGGTTCAGCAGGGTACGCATCAGTAGATGACGGTCACGGCGGGCGCCGCGTCGTCGCTGTCGGCCGGCGGCGCGAGATCGCGGATCTGTTGCGGAAGCTCGGGCGCGTCGCTGCGCTTGTGCGGTGCCGCGCATCGGGTGTTGCCGGCATCACCGCTGCAGCCCTCGACCACGGTCAGCCGGATCTGCAGGGGTGTACTGCCCGGATCGGCCCACGCGGGCGTACTGGCGACCAGCATCGCCCCGATCAGAAGTGCGCGAACCACCTGCCATCCACCGTGCTGTAGGACCCGTTGCGCGGTATCGGCAGGATGCGCCGGAACTGTAGAGCCTAGCCCATGCTCGGCTTGCCGGATGCCAGAAAATGAAGCCGAGCATGGGCTCGGCTCCACAGGGGACTCAATAGGTGATCGTCACCTGCACCAGATCGTTGTAGGTACCGGCCGCGGGCTGGCCGGTGACCGGCGGCACCCGGCCATAGATGGTCAGCTGCTGCGCGCTGCCACTTCCGGTGCCACCAACGGTATCGACGTTGAGGGTACTACCCCAGCGCAGGCTGCGCGCGGCATCGCGGTACAGCTCATAGGGGAGGTAGTAGGTGCCGCTGCCAATGGTGGTGGCCATGCGCCGGGTGGTGGAGGCGCCGGGGTTGTTCTGGCCATTGTTGAGGCTGATCTGGTAGGCAGTGTTCTTCAGGCAGGTCAGCGTGAGCGTGGCGGTCCGGTCGATGTTGGCGGGAATGCTGCCGGTGACGTTGCCGAAGTCCATGCTGGTGGTGACGTAGCTGCCGCATTGCGGCAGCACGTTGGCAGTGGCGGTGAAGCTGAAAGCCCCACTGGCGCTGTTGGTGCCGGTCGCGCCGCCGTTGCAGGTGGCCGGCACGGTGGCGGTGCCGAGCAGGACTTCGTTCCAGGCCCAGGTAAGCACCACGTTGGCGCCGCTGAAGGTGCTGCTGTAGGCACCCGAAGCGAGGATCTGGTTGGCAGGGATCTGCGCGAACAATTGCACGGACTGCGCACCGCTGCCGCCGGTCAGCAGCGGCACGCTGTAGCTCATGGTCAGTTCCTGCGCGGGTGGCGTGCCGCGCGGCACCAGGCCGGTGGCCTGGCTGTAGCTGGCGGTGTTGTACAACTGGAAGTTCATGGTGTCGCTGGTGGAGGTGGACATCGTGCGGAAGGTGGAGCTGCTGCCGCCGCCACTGCCGGCGCCGATACCCACGCAGACGCGGACGCCGGTGGTGGCCAGCAGGCTCAGTGCGGCGGTGGTGCAGGTCACCGTGATGTTCAGCGTTGCCGCTGTAGGGCCGGGAGCGTTGCTGTTGATGTTGCCGAATGGCAGGGTCGGGTTCGCGATTGCCGTGCAGACCGCTGTCGCCCGGGCCGGCAGTGCCGCGAGCAGGCCGGCGACCAGCAGCACGCCGAGCAGCAGCACCCTCACGGCGCGACCTCCGGAATGCACTGCAGCGGTGCCGGCTTCGGCCGGGCGCCAGACGCCACCACCTTGGGCTGGTCGGGTACCTTCACCCGGCACTGGCCGCGGCTGGTGGTGATGTACAGCACGCTGCCGGCAGCGATGTCTTCCAGGTACAGCAGGCCGTCATAGCCCACCGTGGCCTGGCGTCCATCGGGCAGCTGCACTTCGCTGCCCACTTCCAGTGGCTGCCCGTCCATGCTCTGAAGCGTCAGGCTCAGAGAGGGACGTGAGCGCAACTGGAATGTCACGTGGGTACCGGCGCGCTGGCGCGGCGTCACCCAGTCCTCGATGCGGTCGGCACGCATCTCCTCGGGCAGGTCCAGGGTGTCGATCGAGACCCGGTTGCGCTGCCAGGACAGCAGCGGGCTGACCAGCAACAGGCCACGATCATCGGTGACGCCGATCAGGCGGTTCTCCAGACGCACCGGCACGCCGCCGACGCCGTTGGTGCTGATCACCGCGAACGCGTCCGAGACCTCGCGGGTGGCGAACGCGTGCCCGCTCATCCAGACCAGGCTGCCACTGGCGCTGCCGTAGGCATAGTTGAGCCCGCCCTGGCGCGAGGCGCCGAACGAATAGCGGCCGATGTCATTGAGGATGCCGACTTCGGCCAGGCCGCCGTTGCCGTCCTCGCCGTGGCGCACCTGCGCGCGCCAGCCGATGCCGCCTGCACTCCCATCACCGGGCACCGGCTGGGTGACGTCGGCCACCCAGGTCTGGCTGTCGCCGTTGCGCTGGCTGGACAGGCTGGCCTGGCGGTTGTTGCCCAGGCTGGCGGTCACCGACAGATAGATGCTGCGGTCATCACTCTGGTCCAGGTTCTGGTTCACCGACAGGTAGGCCGACCAGCGCTGGCTCCAGGTGCGCGACCAGAACAGGCTGGCATAGCGGTTGTCTTCGCCATCGGGGTAGCGCAGGCGCAGGTAGCTGGCGCTGAGCGTGCCCAGCCGCAGCAGATCGAGCCCGACCGTGGCCTGTTCGCTGATGCTCGGCGGCAGGTTGCCCTGCAGCGCGCCGAGGTCACGGTAGTCGCCGTGGCTGCGCACGCTGCGCAGGTTGACGTTGAGACGGCGGTTGTTCCAGCTGTAACCCAGTGCCCACTGCCCGCCCTGCAGGCCGTGATGGTTGCTGTGCGCGTAGGCCGCGTTGAACACGCCGGCGCCGCCCAGCAGCCACCAGCCGCCGATGCCGGCCTGGGCCAGGCCACCTCCGCCCTCGGCATGCGCTTCACCGGTGAAGGTATCGCTGATGCCGCCGCGCCAGCTGGCACTGGCCACGGTGCGATCGTCGTAGGCGAAGGAGCGCTGGCCGAAGTCCTGGCGCAGGTGGCCGACGCCGACCGACCAGTCGGACAGTCCCTTGGCCAGCAGTTGCTGGGTGCCATAGAAACTGAAATCCAGTGTCTGCATGCGGCCGAATGCGTCGGTGACCACGACCTGTGCGTTGCCGGTGCCGCTGATGCCTGGCTGCGCGGCCAGCTGGAACGGGCCGACCGGGACCTGGCCGCTGTACTGGCGCAGGCCGTCGACATACAGCTCGACGGTGGAGGGCACCACGGCCTGGCCGAGGAAGCTGGGCGTGGGAGTGAGCACGCGATACGGCTGCAGGCCGTAGTTGCGGCCGATCTGCAGGCCGCCCAGGCGCACCGGGCGGGTCCAGTCGACGAAGCCGCTGTAGAAATCGCCGACCTCCAGCGTCATCGCCTTGTCGGGGAAATCCAGGCTCCAGCGCGTATCCAGGCGCACGCTCTCACCGCGCCAGCGACGATCGCCGGGCTGCTGGTAGCGTCGGCTGACCGCGGTGTTTTCGAAGGTGCCGTTGCCGACGCCGAACAGGCGCAGTTCCGAGCTCAGGCTGAGGTTGCCGAGCGTATCCACCCGGCTGCCATACACGTCATAGTTGAGCAGCAGTCCGGGTGAGGCACTGCCTGCAGGGGCGCGCGTCTGCGGGCGACTGAGCACGGTAGTCGGCAGGGTCAGCTGGTCCAGCGGCACGTCCAGCGCCAGGGTCTGCAGGCGTGCGTCATAGCGCACCACCGCGCCGCTGATCTGGTCCAGGTACACCGGTGCATCGCCGTTGGCGTTGAAGCCGAGCTGGCGCAGCACGTCGGGGCTGGCCTGCAGGCGGCCACGGTTCTCGATGAAAGGCATCAGGCCGCGTGGGGTGCTGTTGAGCGCCACGTCCAGGTACAGCGTCTGGTTGGCGGTCAATGGTGTGGGCGGTGGCAGGATCGCATCGGCGGAGATGCCTGATACATCGGCGGCGGTGGTGGCCGCTGCACCGGACACATCGGCGGCTTGGATCGCCGCAGGAGCCAGGGCAGCAAGCAGCGCACCCATCAACGCCTCAGCGAGCCGATGGAGGCGACAGCGGCGTCTGTTCCGACTCGCCATTGAGCTTGGCCGTGATCTGGTCGTTGTCGCGGTCGATCGCCGTGCGCTCGATCGGCCAGCGCATCACCTGCCCGGGCAGCACGTATCCCAGCAGTCCGGGATGCACGATGCGCGGGCGCGTGGCACTACCCAGCGCGAGATCGGCGATCTGCGCATAGCTGTTGCCCGCGTTGGCCACCTCGACGCCGTTGCGGCCATCGGGCAACTGCACCAGGCGGGCCTGCAGCTGCGGCGCAAGCTTGCCGGCGGCGGGCTGCACGAACACCGGTATCGAATAGCGCAGCACGAACTGCATACCTTCGGCACGGGTGGCCAGATCGGGCACCTCGTCGACGATCAATCGGTAATGCTGCTGTGCAGGCGGTGGCGTCCTGTCCGGACGCATCACCCGGACCAGCTGCTGCTGTCCGGCAGCCAGTTCCTGCATCGGCGGGGTGACCACCAGCCCATCGGTGGGCAACAGTTGTTCCTGCCCGTCCTGCTGCACCCAGCGGAACACCCGCACCTGCAGCTTCACCGGCGAGGTGCCGCTGTTGGTCAGCCAAAGCTCGCCGGCGCGCTGGCGCGCTTCCAGCTGCAGGCTGGTCGGGGCGACCTGCAGGCTGGTGGCTTCGACCGGGGCGGCGAGTACCAGGCTCAGGACGAGCAGCGCCACGCCGGTGGCGCGCCACGGGCGGGGTCGGGCCATGCGGGCGTGCTCCATCAATAGGTGATCGTGGCGGTAACCGTATCCAGGTAGTTACCGGTCGCCGGGTTGTTCGTACTGAGGTTCAGGATCTGGCCGTAGACGATGTAGGGCACGGCCAGCCCGGTGCCGATGCCAGCCTGGGTGTTGGTGCCGGAGGTGGCACCCCAGACCAGGGTGTGTGCGGCGTCCTGGTAGAGCTGGTAGCCGACGTAGTTGTTGGCGGTCACCGCGGCGTTGGTGTTCTTCATCCGGCGGGTGGTGACGTCATTGGCGGTGCTGGCGTTGGCACCTGCATTCAGTGAAATCGTGTACGGGGTCAGTGCCGAGCACTGGGCGGTGACCGTGCCCTGGCCCAGGGTGGGGGTCGCCGTGGTCGAGGCGGCGGTGCCGAAGTCGACGTTGGTGGCCGCCGCGGCGGTGATGGTGCAGGCCTTGGTGACCACCAGGGTGACATTGAAGGTGGTGGTGTCTGCGGCCAGGGCCGGGCTGGACAGCAGAACCCCGGTCAAAGCCCAGGCAAGCGGGGAACGAAGCGCGGATCGCATGGACAACCTCCCTGACCCGAAGGTCCGTTGAACAAGGCGAAGGCGGCACGTTCGGCACCGCTTCGGCGACGGTGACCCCAGCTTAGGTGGCGTAAGTGTCTGTATTCCGTGATAAATGAGGAGGCGAAAGGGTGGCGGGGGTCACGCTTTCACTTTCCTTGCCGGAACCGTGCATGGCCCGGATCGCCAGTTGGGTGGCGTTCGTTCAGATTGTGGCCGGATCGGCGATAATGGCGGCCATGAGCGTGAATCTGAAAACCCCGCAGGAAATCGAGATGATGCGAATCGCTGGCCGCCTGGCCAGCGAAGTGCTCGACATCGTCACCCCCCACGTCAAGCCCGGTGTCACCACCGAGGAACTGGACCGCATCTGCCACGACCACATCGTGAACGTGCAGGGCGCCATTCCGGCCAACGTCGGCTACCGCGGCTTCCCGAAGACCGTGTGCACCTCGGTCAACAACGTCATCTGCCATGGCATCCCCAGCGAAGGGAAGGTGCTCAAGGATGGCGACATCATCAACATCGACGTCACCGTCATCAAGGATGGCTGGCACGGCGACACCAGCCGCATGTACTTCGTCGGCACGCCGTCGGTGATGGCCCGCCGCCTGGTGGAAACCACCTACGAAGCCATGTGGCGCGGCATCCGCGCGGTACGCCCGGGTGCCACGCTGGGCGACATCGGCCATGCCATCCAGAGCTATGCCGAAGGCGAGCGTTTCAGCGTGGTGCGCGAGTACTGCGGCCACGGCATCGGCAAGGTCTACCACGATGAGCCGCAGGTGGTGCATTACGGCCGCCCGGGCCAGGGCCTGGTGCTGCAGCCGGGCATGACCTTCACCATCGAGCCGATGATCAACGAGGGCACCCGCTACAACAAGGTGCTGCCGGATGGCTGGACCGTGGTGACCAAGGACCGCAAGCTGTCGGCACAGTGGGAGCACATGATCGCGGTCACCGAGACCGGCGTGGACGTGCTGACCCTGTCGCCGGGCGAGTCGCAGGTCTCCTGAGGATGCTGCCGGCGAGTTCGCTGCTGGACACGCCGGCCGCGTCGCTCAACGACCCGGACTGGGCTGCTGCCGCGCGCCAGGCGCTGCAGCAGGCCGACGCGCGCCTGTACCGCCGCTTCGACCAGGGCGACAACATCGAGCGCCTGCTGGCGCTGCGCGCGCGCGCCGCCGACCATCTGATCCGCCTGGCGTGGCAGCGTTGCCTGGCCGCCGATAGCGGGCTGTCGTTGTTCGCGGTGGGTGGCTATGGCCGCGGTGAGCTGTTCCCGCGATCGGACATCGACCTGCTGGTGTTCGGTGATCCGCCGGCACAGTTGGCGCATGAATCCGCACTGGCACGCCTGTTCGCACTGCTGTGGGACTGCGGGCTCGCAGTCAGCCATGCGGTGCGTTCGGCGCCGCAGTGCCGTGAGGCGGCGGCGGACCAGACCGTGCTGACTGCACTGATCGAGGCGCGCCCGATCCTGGCCGATGATGCGGCACGCCGCGCGCTGCGCGAGGCCATCGACGATCGGGAACTGTGGCCGGCACGCGCGTTTTTCCTGGCCAAGCTGGAAGAGCTGCGCAACCGCCACCAGCGTTTTGGCGACACCGCCGACAACCTGGAGCCGGACCTGAAGGATGGCCCCGGTGGCCTGCGCGATCTCAACACGCTGGGCTGGATGGCACTGCGTGCCTTCGGCGTGCGTGACCTGGAGGCGCTGGTCGGGCTCGGCCATCTGGGCGCCGACGAAGCGGCAGCACTGAAGCGCGAACGTGCGGTGCTGGCGCGGCTGCGTTTCGGCCTGCACCTGGTGGCGCGACGCCCCGAAGAGCGGTTGCGCTTCGATTACCAGAAGACCCTGGCTGCACGCCTGGGCTTTGAAGACGATGCCGAGAATCTCGGTGTCGAGAAGATGATGCAGGGCTTCTACCGCGCCGCGCTGGTGGTGCGCCGGATCAGCGACCGCCTGCTGCAGCGCTTCGAGGAGCAGTTCGACGGCGAGGCGCAGCCGGAGCCGTTGACCGTGGGCTTTTCCCTGCGCCGTGGCTACCTGGCGGCCAACGAAGCCGACTGGCCGCGCGGCGATATCGGCCAGGTGTTCGCACTGTTTGCCAGCTGGGCCAACAATCCGCAGGTGCGCGGCCTGCATTCGCTGACCGCGCGGGCGCTGGCTGAAGCGCTGCCGCTGTTGCCGGCCTACGACCAGGCCGACGCCGATGCGCGCGAGCAGTTCCTGGCGTTGCTGCGCGGCCAGCGCCCGGTCGATACGCTCTCGCGCATGGCACGGCTGGGCGTGCTTGGCCAGTGGATTCCCGCCTTCGCCCAGGTCAGTGGGCGCATGCAGTTCGACCTGTTCCATGTCTACACCGTCGACCAGCACACGCTGATGGTCCTGCGCAACATCGGCCTGTTCGCCAGCAGCCGTGCCGACGAGCGCTTCTCGATCGCGCATGAAGTGTGGCCACGCCTGCGCAAGCCGGAGCTGCTGCTGCTGGCCGGCCTGTTCCATGACATCGCCAAGGGCCGTGGCGGCGACCATTCGGAGCTGGGCGCGGTCGATGCGCGCGCGTTCTGTCAGGCGCATGCGCTGAGCACGTCCGACACCGAACTGGTGGCGTGGCTGGTCGAACAGCACCTGCGCATGTCGGTGACCGCGCAGAAGCAGGACATCGCCGACCCGGAGGTGATCCATCGCTTCGCCACCCTGGTCGGCAGCCGCGACCGCCTGGACTACCTGTACCTGCTGACCTGCGCCGACATCGCCGGCACCAGCCCGAAGCTGTGGAATGCCTGGAAGGACCGCCTGCTGGCCGACCTGTACTTCGCCACCCGGCGCGCGCTGCGCGAGGGGCTGGAACACCCGGTGCCGGCAGCCGAGCGCGTGGCCGAGGCGCGTGACAGCGTGCGCGCGCTGGTGCGCGAGCGGGGTTACGACGATGCCACCATCGACCGCCAGTTCGCGGTGATGCCGGATGAGGGCTTCATCCGCCTGCGCCCGGAGCAGCTGGCCTGGCAGGCCGCCGCGCTGGTGCCGGTGAAGCAGGGCCAGGCGCTGGTGAAGGTACGCCGGATCAGCGTCGACGACCCCGCGCTGGAAGTATTCGTGCATTCGCCGGACCGCGACGGCCTGTTTGCCGCCATCGTGATGACGCTGGACCGCAAGGGCTACGGCATCCACCGCGCACGCGTGCTGGACGGCCCGGCCGATACCATCTTCGATACCTTCGAAGTGAACCCGGCCGATACCTTCGCCGATGGCAGCAGTGCCAATCTGGAAGCGGCGCTGCGCGACGCACTCAGTGGTGACCTGTCGCGCCTGCGGCCGTCACGCCGGGTGGTGCCACGGCAGCTGCGGCACTTCCGCTTTGCCCCGCGCATCGAATTCCGCGATGAGCCGGGTGCAACCCGTTTCGCCCTGGTCGCTCCCGACCGCCCCGGCCTGCTGGCCGATGTGGCGTTCGTGCTGCGCAACCAGGGCCTGCGCGTGCATGATGCGCGCATTGCCACGTTCGGCGAACGCGCCGAAGACACCTTCGTGATCAGTGACGAACACGACCTCCCCCTGACTGAACCTGCCCGGCAGCAGTTGCATGACGCGATGCTGGCCTGCCTGGACCCTGATCGAAACGCCGGAGACCCCGCCTGATGGCCACCAAGCCCGCCAAGAAGACCGCCGCGACCCCCAAGAGCGCAGCGGCCCGGAAACCTGCTGCCGCCGCACTGGCCGCGAAGAAGACCACTGCGCCGAAGAAGGCCGCTGCGGTGAAGGCCCCGGCGAAGAAAGCGGCTGCAGCGAAGAAGGCACCGGCCAGGAGCGCCGAAGCCGTCCGCGCCGAAACCATCGCCCGCAAGTCGCTGCGCAAGCCGTCGGCACCGGGTGTGGAAGAGCTGAAGTTTGGTATCGAGAGTGCCTTCGAGCGCCGTGCCACCTTGACCCTGCACGAGCTGGAAGGCTCGACCAAGCCGCTGGTCAACCGCGTGATCGACGGCCTGGAGAGCGGTGAGTTCCGCGTCGCCGAGCCGGATGGCCAGGGTGGCTGGAAGGTCAACGAGTGGCTGAAGAAGGCCGTGCTGCTGTATTTCCGCGTCAACGACATGGCGGTGGTCGATGCGCGCCCGGCGCCGTTCTGGGACAAGGTCGAATCGCGCTTCGCCGGTTATGACGAAGCGAAGTTCCGCCGCGGCGGCGTGCGCGTGGTGCCGGGCGCGATCGCCCGCCGCGGTACCTACTTCGGCAAGGACGTGGTGCTGATGCCGAGCTTCACCAACATCGGCGCCTACGTCGGCGAAGGCACCATGGTCGACACCTGGGCCACCGTCGGTTCGTGCGCGCAGATCGGCCAGCACTGCCACCTGTCCGGTGGCGCCGGCATCGGCGGCGTGCTGGAGCCGCTGCAGGCCAGCCCGACCATCATCGAGGACCACTGCTTCATCGGTGCCCGTTCGGAGGTGGTGGAAGGCGTGGTGGTCGGTCACCACAGCGTGATCGGCATGGGCGTGTTCCTCAGCCAGAGCACCCGCATCTACAACCGTGCCACCGGCGAAATCACCTACGGCTACATCCCGCCGTACAGCGTGGTGGTGTCCGGCTCGCTGCCGAGCAAGGACGGTACCCATTCGCTGTACTGCGCGGTGATCGTCAAGCAGGTTGATGCCAAGACCCGCAGCAAGACCAGCGTCAACGACCTGCTGCGCGGCCTGGCCGACTGAAGGTGGCTGCGCCGGAGGATCTGGCGCAGTCCGCGATCTACCGGCATCCGTCCGACACCCTGTTCGGGCGGATGCTGCCGCGCCTGCTGCACGCCCCGCGCTGGACCCGGCTGCGCCGCGCACTGTCGCGGCGCTGGCCGATGCCGGCGATGGTCAGCGATGTGCGCGATGTGGTCTACGTGAGCTGGTGGGTCGATGTGCGCCACGCACCATCGCCACCGCCGGGCCATCATTACGTGGTCCATGCCGGACGTACGCCTTACACCATCCTCAGCTACCTTCACGGCCACTTCGGGCCGGCGTTGGCCGGATCGCTGCGCTCCCTGATGCCGTCTCCAAGGCAGAGCAACTGGCGCTGGTACCTGCGTCGTGACGACGCTCCGGACGGGACACCGGTGGTGCTGTTCGACCGCAACGTGATGGACCAGCTGCCCTTCGTCGCCGGCGCGCGTGCCTTCAGCGATGCCATGCAGCCGCATCTTTCCACCCGCTTCGAGCATGCGGTGCGCACTGATGGCCGTGGGAATACCCGGATCGAAGGCGGGCAGGGCAGTGCGCCGGAGCTGTACCTGCAGTGGCAGGCTGCTGCGGGCTGGGAGGACGCGGCATGGACGGCGGCTTTCGGTGGCCATCAGGCCCTCCTGCGTTTCCTCACCTGCCAGGACGAGGCCATCGCCCGTACCTGCGACTGTCGCTGGGCCAGCACCCGTATCGCGCTGCCGGTCGAGATCGACCGCCTGCAGCCGCTGCAGCTTGAAGGCGAGCTGCAGTGCCCGCGCCTGCAGGCGCTGGGTGTGAACCTGACCGAGGGGCTGGCCTTCCTGCTGCCACGGGTGCCGTTCCGGGTCGTGTCCGAGCGCCTGTTGTGAGATTCTGGCCCTCTGTTTTCCAGCATCACAGATGGCCATGAGCACCACTGTCTACGGTTTGAAGAACTGCGATACCTGCAAGAAGGCGACCAAGTGGCTGGACCGCTTCGGCGTGCCGTACACCTTCGTCGACTACCGCGACAACAAACCCAGTCCGGAAACCCTGCTGGCGTGGGCAGCGCAGCTGGGTGGCCTGGCGGCGATGGTGAACAAGTCGTCCACCACCTGGCGGCAGTTGCCGGACAACCGCAAGGCCGCCGATTCCGAGGCCGAATGGAAGCTGCTGCTGCGCGAGTACCCGCAGCTGATCAAGCGCCCGCTGGTGGTCACCGCCGACGGCACGGTCAGCCAGGGTTTCAGTGACAACGGCTTCAAGGCTCGCTTCGGCGTGGGTGACGCATGAGCGCGGTCCTCGACCTGACCTGCGAACTGATCGCACGACCCTCGGTGACGCCGGATGATGCTGGCTGCCAGGCACTGCTGGCGGCACGCCTGAAGCAGGCCGGGTTCCAGTGCGATCACCTGCGCCTGGGCGAGGTCGACAACCTGTGGGCGACCCACGGCCAGGGCGCGCCGGTACTGGTACTGCTGGGCCATACCGACGTGGTGCCGACGGGTCCGCGCGAGGCCTGGACCAGCGACCCGTTCACGCCGCAGATCCGCGATGGCGTGCTGTATGGCCGTGGCGCCGCCGACATGAAGGGCAGCGTGGCCGCGTTCGTGGTCGCCGCCGAGCAGTTCGTCGCCGCGCATCCCGATCACCCCGGTACGCTGGCGGTGCTGCTGACCAGCGACGAGGAGGGCGACGCCATCGATGGCGTGCGCCACGTCGCACGGTTGTTCGCCGAACGCGGCCAGCGCATCGACTGGTGCATCACCGGTGAGCCGTCATCAACCGCGATCCTGGGCGACCTGCTGCGCGTGGGGCGTCGTGGCAGCCTGTCGGCCAAGCTGCGCGTGCAGGGCGTGCAGGGCCACGTGGCGTATCCGGAAAAGGCACGCAACCCGATTCACCAGGCGGCTCCGGCCCTGGCCGAACTGAGTGCACGGCGCTGGGACGAAGGCTACGAGAGCTTTCCGCCGACCAGCCTGCAGATCTCCAACATCCACGCCGGCACCGGTGCCAACAACGTGATTCCCGGCGAGCTCGAAGTGGATTTCAACATCCGCTACAACCCGCACTGGGATGCGCCGAAGCTGGAGGCGGAGATCACCGCACTGCTGGACCGGCATGGCCTGCAGTACACGCTGAAGTGGCACCGCAGCGGTGAGCCGTTCTACACCCCGGAAGGCACGCTGCGCGCCACCGCCCGTGCAGTGCTGGCCGAGCACATCAGCCGTGCCCCGGAAGAAAGCACCGGCGGCGGCACGTCCGATGCCCGCTTCATCGCGCCGCTGGGTGCGCAGTGCATCGAAGTGGGGCCGGTGAACGCCAGCATCCATCAGGTGGACGAGAACGTGCGCGTGGACGATCTGGAAGCGTTGCCGGGGCTGTACCAGCGGCTGGTGGAACGGCTGCTGGTGTGAGCCTGCGACGGTGGGTGCCGACCGTTGGTCGGCACGCCCCCCGCCGGAGCTACATCTCTGTAGAGCCGAGCCATGCTCGGCTGATGTCTACCGGCAGAAGCAGCCGAGCATGGCTCGGCTCCACTATTCCGAAAAGAGGAAGAACGGCGGCTCGACCGCTTTCTTCCAGTAACTCGGCGCCGCCATGTAGAAGCGCTGCGCCTCGGCCTTGGCAAACCAGCGCGCCGCCGCCTCGGTGTCCTTCTCCACCCCCGGCGCGCTGCGGCCCAGCAGCAGCCCGGCGAAGTACTGGCCGAACACATTGCCCTTCTCGCCAGCGCGCTGGTACAGCTGCAGCGCACGCGCCGGATCGCGCGGCAGTCCCATGCCCCCCTCCAGCAGCGCGCCCAGGTCTACCTGCGCTTCGGCATCGCCACGCTCGGCACGGCGCTGGATCTGCGCAACCCGCGGATGCACGGTGTCATCCTGTGCGGCCACCGCATCCGGCAGTCGCGACGACGAACTCGGGTATCGCTTGTAGATCATTTCGCGCAGGTCCCAGCGCAGCGCCTGTTGCGCGTCGCCACGCTGACGATAGGCCTTGGCGAGTTCGTAGAACGCATAGGGATTGCCGTGGTAGGCCGCCGCCAGATAGGCGCGTTCGCCACGTCGCCAGGATGCGCGCAGCACCGGTGCCGGGTTGATGTGGGGGCTGTCGGCATGGCGCAGCGTGCCGGAGATCCAGATCCGGCCCAGTGCTTCTTCCGCCTTGGTGTTGTGGAAGGTCCAGGGGGCGACCGCTGCGGCACGCTCGTAGTAGGCGATGGCGCGCGGATCGTTGAAGCGCTCGAAGGTTTGCGCGGTATCGAAGGCACCCTCGAAGCTGCCGTCGGTGCCGCGTTGTTCCAATGCCTGCCGCTGGGATTGCGGCAGCGTAGAAGGCGGGGGCAGGGTCTGGCAGGCCGCCAGGCCCAGGCAGAGCAGGGCGGCCAGTGCCCCGATGCGTCCATTGCAGTGTTGCATTCCTGTTACACCGGTTCAGGGCGCGCCATTATGCGCCTCAGGCGTGGTTGCCGACGCAACTGTTGCGCCGCGCCGGAAACCGGGGTAGGGTCGATGCCATGTCGATCCGCCTGGCCACCGCCGTCAATAACAACAACCGCAATAATCTGCGCGCGAATAATCGTGCGCGGCCGATGCGGGACTGCGCCCTGGGTAGATAGACAGCAACACACGCCCGGACACCAGAAAACCCGCATCAGCCGATGCGGGTTTTTTTGTGCCCGGGCGCCGCCCACCCGGGCCTGGATGCCCGGTCGAACACCTTCCCACCCGTGAAATTCCCCAACAGGAGCTCCCCCATGTGTTCGATCTTCGGAATCTTCGGCCTGCAGGCCGGTGACGATCTTCCGGCCCTGCGCCGCCATGCGCTGGAACTGTCGCAGCGCCAGCGCCACCGTGGCCCGGACTGGAGCGGCGTGTACCTCGACGAAGGCGCGCTGCTGGTCCACGAGCGGTTGGCCATCGTCGACCCGGCCGGTGGTTCGCAGCCGCTGCTGTCGGCCGATGGCCAGCTGGCGCTGGCGGTCAACGGCGAAATCTACAACCACCAGCAACTGAAGGCCGCACTGACTACCGCCTACGACTTCCAGACCGGTTCGGACTGTGAAGTGATCAACGCGCTGTACCGCCAGGGCGGATCGCCGGCGCAGTGGCTGGAGCAGCTCAACGGCATCTTCGCCTTCGCCCTGTGGGATCGTGCTGCCGGACGCGTGCTGGTGGCGCGGGATCCGGTTGGCGTGGTGCCGTTGTACTGGGGCCACGATGCCCAGGGGCGCCTGCGCGTGGCCTCGGAAATGAAGGCGCTGGTCGATACCTGTGCCGACGTCGCGCAGTTCCCGCCGGGCCACTATTTCGACAGTGCCCGTGGTGAGCTGGTGCGCTACTACCAGCAGCCGTGGCGCGACTATGCCGACGTGCAGGGCCGCCAGGCCGATCTGGCCGAACTGCGCCAGGCGTTCGAGCATGCGGTGGAACGCCAGCTGATGAGCGATGTGCCGTACGGCGTGTTGCTGTCCGGTGGCCTGGATTCGTCGCTGGTGGCGGCAGTTGCCGCACGCTACGCGCGTCGCCGCATCGAGGATGGTGGGCAGACCGAAGCCTGGTGGCCGCGGCTGCATTCGTTCGCGATCGGTTTGAAGGGCTCGCCTGATCTGGCCGCCGCCGCGATCGCCGCCGAGGCACTCGGCACCGTGCACCACGGCTTCGAATACACCTTCGAGGAAGGCCTGGATGCACTGCCGGAAGTGATCCGCCACATCGAGACCTACGACGTCACCACCATCCGTGCATCGACGCCGATGTTCCTGCTGGCGCGACGGATCAAGGCGATGGGGGTGAAGATGGTGCTGTCCGGCGAGGGCAGCGACGAGATCTTCGGTGGCTACCTGTACTTCCACAAGGCGCCGGACGCGCGTGAGTTCCACGATGAGCTGGTACGCAAGCTCGACGCCCTGCACAACTACGATTGCCTGCGTGCCAACAAGTCGATGATGGCCTGGGGCGTGGAGCCGCGCGTGCCGTTCCTGGATCGTGAGTTCCTCGACGTGGCGATGCGCTTCGATGCCGCGCACAAGATGGTCAGTGCCGGGTTCGGTGGCCGTCGCATCGAGAAGGCGGTGCTGCGCGAGGCGTTCGATGGCTACCTGCCGGACAGCATCCTGTGGCGCCAGAAGGAGCAGTTCAGCGATGGCGTCGGCTACGGCTGGATCGACGGGCTGAAGGCGCATGCCGAAGCGCAGGTGAGCGACCGTGTGCTGGCGGCCGCCGACAAGCGCTTCCCGCACAACCCGCCGCAGACCAAGGAGGCGTACCACTACCGCCACCTGTTCGAGCAGTTCTTCCCGAGCCGCGCGGCCGCCGAGACCGTGCCGGGCGGCAAGTCGATTGCCTGTTCGTCGCCGGCGGCCATTGCCTGGGACGCCAGCTTTGCGGCGGCGGCCGACCCTTCCGGCCGCGCGATCGCCGGCGTGCACGAGCAGGCACTGGCGTAAGCCTCGAAAAGGGGACGGAGGGGATTAAGTTGTTAGTGGCACAAACGACTTAATCCCCTCCGTCCCCTTTTTGTATGATCGCCCCCTGCGCATTGGGGAATGTTCATGGACGTACAGGCGAGCGGCGGCATGCGGCCCACGAAATGGGGATGGCGTTATCTGGCCTGGGCCGGTGTCCCGCTGCTGGCCGGCGTGCTGCTGGCGCGCTATGCCGGGCCGGCGGCGCCCGAGGTCGCGCGTGCCACGGTTGCTGCCGAAGGCAGCTGGGCGCAGCATCTGGCGTCACCGCTGGGCCTGTTCCTGCTGCAGCTGCTGGTGCTGCTGCTGGTGGCCAAGGGCGCAGGTGCGCTGCTCAAGCGCTTTGGCCAGCCGGCGGTGATCGGCGAGATGGCCGCCGGCCTGATGATGGGGCCGCTGGTCCTTGGCAGCCTGTTGCCGCAGCTGCATGGTGCCTTGTTCCCGGTCAGTTCGCTGGGCCCGCTGGGCATGCTCAGCCAGCTGGGTGTGCTGATGTTCCTGCTGGTGGCCGGTGCCGAGCTGGACCTGGCGGCGCTGCGCGGGCGCCGGTGTTTTGCCTTCACGGTCAGTCATGCCGGCATCGCGGTGCCGTTCGTGCTCGGCGTCGCCCTCGCAATCTGGCTGTATCCGCAGCACGGCCCGCAGGGCGTGGGCTTCACCGCATTCGCACTTTTCGTTGGCATATCGATGAGCATCACGGCCTTCCCTGTGTTGCTGCGCATCCTTGCCGACCGCGGTATCACGCAGACGCCGCTGGGGCAGACCGCGATTGCCTGCGCGGCATTGGGCGATGCCACCGCATGGTGCCTGCTGGCGCTGATCGTGGCGGCTGCACAGGCCAGCGGATGGCTGCCGGCCAGCCTCAACCTGCTGTGCGTGGTTGCCTTCGTGGCGCTGATGCTGGGGTTGGTGAAGCCGTGGTTCGCCCGCCAGCAGATCGTGCCGGGGCGTGAAGGGCGCTGGCTGCTCGGCATCCTGCTGCTGTCGCTGGGCAGTGCCCTGATCACCGAGATGCTCGGCATCCATGCGCTGTTCGGTGCATTCGCTGCGGGGGTGGCGGTGTCGTCCAACGCGCAGCTGCGCAACCTGTTGATGGCCCGCGTCGAGCCGTTTGCGGTGACCCTGCTGCTGCCGTTGTTCTTCGCCATGACCGGCCTGCGCATGCGCGCCGATGCGCTGCAGGCCAGCGACATCGTGCTGTGCGCGGTGGTGATCGCGGTAGCCACGGCCGGCAAGCTGCTGGGCACCTTCAGTGCCGCACGCAGTGCGGGCATGCCCACGCGCGAGGCGTGGCGGTTGGGCGCGCTGATGAACACCCGGGGCCTGATGGAGCTGATCGTGCTCAACCTGGGCTACGAGCTGGGCCTGCTCGGCGACCGCCTGTTTGCAGTGCTGGTGATCATGGCGCTGGTGACCACGGCGATGACCGGGCCGCTGCTGAACCTGATCGAGCGGCGAAGGGGCTGACCCGGTAGCGCCGCGCGGACATTCTGTGGAGCCGACTGTGGGGCCGAGTCCATGCTCGGCTCCGCGCCAGAAGCAGCCGCGCATGGGCTCGGCTCTACCGCGTGCAGCGCACCCTTGGGCATGTGGGTGCCGCCGTCAGCGCGCTGGCACCAGCGTCATCGTGTGCTGCGCCTTGCCGGGCAGGAACGGCGTCGGCCGCCCATGCACCCAGTCTTCGTGGCCGGCGCCCCAGTACGGCGACAGCGGGTGCCCGCTCTGGCCGCCGGGCATGTGCACGATGCCGTCGGCCTCGTGGCCGGGCGAGACCACCATGCGCTCGGAGGCGCCGAAGTTCGGCGTCTGCACCCGCGGCATATCACGGTCGCCGGGCAGCTGGTCGGCGGGCATGCACAGCCAGCGCTTGGCAACCTCGGGCAACGCCCGTGCGATCGGGTGGCAGAGCGCCGCGGTGTTGCGTTCGCCCCAGGTGCGCTTGGCCAGCGGGCCCTGCTTGGCCAGCTCGCTCTCGGTGCGGCGTGCGGCATCAAGCAGCAGCGTGTCCCAGCTGTCGTAGGCCGGTGGCAACAGGTTGGCGGGGCGCTGCTGCAGCATCGGCCAGGCAACACCTTCCAGCTGCGCCAGGCGCGGATCCAGATAGTCATCGCCCAGCTGCGCGTTGGCCGGGGCCAGCAGTGCATCGGACAAGGTATCCATCACCTGCGTGCGGAACGCGCGCACCACCCGGTAGCTGACCGAGCTGGCCGAGGCCCGGCCGCCCCACTGGTGGCTGACGGACTTCAACCGCTTCAGCGCAGGATCGTTACTGCCTTCGATGACGTCATGCAGCAGTGCCCACCAGCGCTGCAGGAACACGGCGCGGTCGTCGAGCTGGATCGCCAGCAGGTCGTGTTCGTCGAAGCGCTCCTGGATCGCCAGCAGGTCGCGGATCTGCCGCGCGCGCGCGCCAAGGTCATAGCCAGCGTTGCCGACGGTAGCCAGCGCCTCGCCGTCGAGGACGCGACCGTTGGCGGTCCACAGGCGATGGTTGGGGGGATCGATCAATGCCGGTGAGGCATCGCTGCGGATTGGCCATGGCGCGCAGTCCTGGTTGCTGGCGGCGGTGAAGCCGGCCGGTGCACAGCCCGGACCACGATCCGGGCGGGCGCCGATCAGCCGCCAGGCGATGCGTCCGCTGCGGTCGCCGACCACCAGGTTCTGCGCGGGGATGCCGGCGTGGTCGGCGAACTGCAGGGCACCGTCCAGGTCACCGGCACGGGCCAGGTCACCGAAGTCCAGGCGCACCGCGCCGGGCAGGTGGGCGACCCAGCGCAGCGCATCGCCACTGCCATCGGCATGGGTATGCAGGATCGGGCCCCAGGCGGTTTCGCGCACCGGGAACAGCACGTCGGCCTGGCCAGCCACGGCGATGCGTTCTTCATGCACGGTCACGGCGGCGTTGGTCGGTTCAGTGCGGTAATCGGCGGTATCGATGTAACTGTTGGTGAAGCCCCAGGCCACGTGCCCGTTGCTGCCGACGATCACCGCCGGCAGGCCGGGCAGCGAGAAGCCGGTGACGTCGACCTGGCCGCCCGCGGCCTGCGGGTCGGGATAGCGCAGGCGCACACGGAACCACAGGCCGGGCGCGCGCAGGCCCAGGTGCATGTCGTCGGCGACGATCGCGCGACCGTCGGCGGTGAGTGCACCGGCCACCGCGAAGTTGTTGCTGCCGATGACATCGGCCTCTTCCTGCCCGGTGCCTGGCGTCCCCTTCAACGTGCGCAGATCCAGCTGGCTGGCATCGGGGAGCGTGGCGTTGCCGGTCGGTTCGCCGAACAGCGGTGCATCCCATTCGGTGCCGTCGTGGGCGATCAGCGCGTACAGCGCGGGCGGCACCACTGCGCGGATGCGGCTGAGCGCAAGCTCGGTCTGGTTGTCCGGGTCCTGCAGGTCGGCGTACATGGCCAGCCCGGCCAGCACGCTGTCGCTGGCTTTCCAGGGTTGTGGCGACTGCCGCAGCAGCAGGTAGGCCCATGGGCGCACGGAGAGATCGGCCAGGCCCTCATTGACCCCACCGACATAGGCGCTCACGGCTTCGATGTTGCCGCCCAGCGCTGCCTGCATGTTCGCCTCGGTGCGCGCGCGCAGCCGATGCACGCGCATGCGTTTGTCGGCGTCGATGGCCTTCGGTCCGAACAGCGCCGACAGCTCACCGGCGGCGCTGCGGCGCATCAGGTCCATCTCGAAGTAACGTTCTTGCGCATGCACGCGGCCCAATGCGCGCATCGCGTCGGCCTGGCTGCCCGCAGTGATGGTGACCACGCCCAGCGCATCGCGCTCGATGGTGACCGGCTTGGCCAGCCCCGGCAGCGCATGCTCGCCGTCCAGATCGGCCAGGCTGCCGCGCAGCAGCAGCCACAGGACCAGTGCGGTGACCAGCACGATGGCGATCAACACGCCCAGCACCCAACGCCATGTACGTCGCATTGCACGTCCTTTCCGAACTCGTGGGCCGATTGTAGCCGCAGGCGCAACTGCGACTGATTCCGATTAGATCACCGTATTTTGAAATGCGGCACCCTATGTCACATCGATTCACAGGAGCCCCCCATGAAAGGCAACCCGGACGTCATCGCCTGCCTGAAGGAACTGCTGCGCGGCGAGCTTGCAGCCCGCGACCAGTACTTCATCCATTCCCGCCGCTACGAGGACCAGGGCCTGTTCGCGCTGTACGAACGCCTGAACCACGAGATGGAAGAGGAAACCCAGCACGCCGATGCGCTGCTGCGCCGGATCCTGTTCCTCGGCGGCGACCCGGACATGCGCCCGCATGCCACCGAGCCGGGCAAGACCGTGGAAGAGATGCTGCAGAAGGATCTCGACACTGAATACGCGGTTCGGAACAATCTCGCCGCCGGCATGAAGCTGTGCGAAGAGAACGGCGACTACGTGAGCCGCGACATCCTGCTGGCGCAGCTGAAGGACACTGAGGAAGACCACGCCTGGTGGCTGGAGCAGCAGTTGGGCCTGATCAAGCGCATCGGCCTGGAGCTGTACCAGCTGAGCAAGATCGACGGCAACGGCGCCCCGGCGCACTGAGCCGACGTCGCTCTCTGTAGAGCCGAGATCCTATGTTCGCGGTCAAGCCTGCTGGAAGCAGGCTTGACCCACTTTCAGCATGGCGGGGTCAAAGTCCCGCCCGCTTTTGAAGACCCCCCAGGCGATCCTGGCCAGCTTTCTGGCCAGGATGTTAAAGCTGGCGGTACTGCTGTGACCACGTTCGCGGATGGCCGTATAAAGGGCTTTGCCGCCTTTGGATCGGGTCAGGCCCATGGCCGCCATGTAGAGGATCTGGCGCAGGCTGGCGTTGCCACGCTTGGACAGGCGCCGTCTGCCGATCCGCGCACCGGATTCGTTGGGTCGCGGATCCAGACCGCTGCAGGCAATCCAAGCGTCTGAGCTGGTCAAGGGCCAGCGCGTGATGTGATGGGTGATAAAGGCCGCAACCGTCGGTCCGATCCCCGGGATGGTCATGATCCGCCGATACAGGTCGCGCTGTTCGCCGCTGCGGCACAGTTGCTGAATCTGTTGGTCGAGCATGGCAATGGCCTCTTTCAGACCACCGAAGATGCGCCCAAAGATGGCCGACTCCGACGCTCCCGCGCCTAGCGAGAGATTCAACTTCGCCTTGCTCCGGACCAGGCTGTCGCGTTGCTGGAGTAGCACATGCAGCTGCTCCTGCGCAGGTGAACGGGCGACATGCTCATGCAGATTGTCGGCCTCCTTAGCGATGTAACGCGCGATAACCTGCGCGTCACCTGAGTCGGTTTTGCCGCGGCAGGCCACGCCCTTGGCGTAATGTTTGATGTCGCGCGGATTGAGCACAAAGACGGCGTGACCGGCCTTCTGGGCAGCCTGAACCACAAGCTCGTGGTAGCGATTGGTTGCCTCCACTCCAATGCGAGATCTGGCCGGCAGGGCGGACACCCACTTAGTGATGGCCGACGCTGAATTGGTGATGCGGGCGCTGCCCTTGGTGCCGTGATGGGCCACCACAAGGGTCTTTGAATCGGCATCGATGCCGAAGGCCAAACGATCTGACATCTGCGCAACTCCCAGCTATTGTTGAGGGGCTGGGGTGGTACCGCACCACGTTGGCTTGCCTACATCGGCGGTCCTCAAAGGCCGCTAGATCCCTTATCGACGTTAAGGTGCGGGATGGGGATCGCTCGGCTCGTCTGTCGGCTGGTACCCGCAGATATCATGTTGACGGTCCCTCCACCCTGGCTCCTACATACCTCGTAGGAGCCGGGAGGAACATACAAGCCATGCTCGGCTGCTGTTGGATCCGAGTCGAGCATGGCTCGACCCTACAAAGTTCTGTCGCCCGCCAGCACCGGAGCACCGCCAGCCAGCTTTCGCCAGCCAGCTGCTCCACCGCCCGCCAGCCGACAACGAAAAAGCCGGGGATTGCCCCGGCTTTTTCGTGTCCGGGGTCGGATCCGTTTTCAACGAAAACGGCTCTGACCCCATTGGGATGGAAAACGCCAACCGAGGTTGGCGTCTACCGGGGTAATGCGTGTCAACCAAGGTTGACACCCACCAGGGGCAGGGCCCCAGCCCTTACTCCACCGACAACTCTTCCACCTTCTGCCAGCCGCGCGGCAGCAGGTGGCCGCGGGTGGCGCGGGCGCCGAGGTAGGCGTCGAGCTCGTTGAACTTCAGGCCCATGGTGCGCTGGCCGCTGCGCACCTGCAGGGTCTGCCCCGGGCTGATCGCCACGATGGCGACCACGCGTTCGGTGGCGAGCTTGGCCTTCGGGATCTCGATGATCTTGTTGCCCTTGCCCTTGTCCAGTTCCGGAAGGTCGTTGGCGGCGATCGCCAGCAGGTTGCCGGAGCTGGTCACTGCCACGATGCGATCGGTGGCGACATTGGCGACCACCGACGGGGTCAGCACCGACGAACCTGCGGACAGGTTCAGCATCGCCTTGCCGGCCTTGTTGCGACCGATCAGGTTCTCGAAGCGGGTGACGAAGCCATAGCCATGACTGGAGGCCAGCACGAAGCGGGTGTCCGGCTCGGCACTGGCCAGGGTCACGAAGCTGGTACCCGCTGCCGGCGAGAAGCGGCCAGTCAGCGGTTCGCCATTGCCACGTGCGGAGGGCAGGGTGTGCACCGGCGTCGAGTAGGCGCGGCCTTCGCTGTCGAGGAACGCGACCTGCTGCGTGCTGCGCGCACGTACCGCGCCCTGCAGCCCGTCGCCGTCGCGGTAGGAGAGGGCGGACGCATCGACGTCGTGGCCCTTGGCGGCACGGATCCAGCCCTTCTCCGACAGCACCACGGTCATCGGCTCGCTCGGCACCAGCTCGGTCTCGTCGATGGCCTGTGCGGCCTGGCGCTGCACCAGCGGCGAACGGCGTGCGTCGCCGAACTTCTTGGCGTCGGCGGTCAGTTCATCGCGGATCAGCTTCTTCAGCTTGGCCTTGCTGTCGAGGATGCCGAGGATCTTCTCGCGCTCCTTGGCCAGTTCATCCTGCTCGCCGCGGATTTTCATTTCCTCCAGGCGGGCCAGCTGCTTCAGCTTGGTTTCCAGGATGTACTCGGCCTGTTCCTCGGACAGGCCGAAGCGCGCGATCAGCGCGGCCTTCGGCTCGTCTTCGGTACGGATGATGTGGATCACCTCGTCCAGGTTGAGGAAGGCGACCAGCAGGCCTTCCAACAGGTGCAGGCGGCGCTCGACCTTCTGCAGGCGGTGCTGCAGGCGGCGGGTGACGGTGTTGCTGCGGAAGGTCAGCCATTCGCTGAGCAGCATCTTCAGGTTCTTCACCTGCGGACGGCCGTCCAGCCCGATCACATTGAGGTTGACGCGGTAGCTGCGTTCCAGGTCCGTGGTGGCGAACAGGTGGCCCATCAGCTGGTCGGCGTCGACGCGGTTGGAACGCGGCACCAGCACCACGCGCACCGGGTTGGCATGGTCGGACTCATCGCGGATGTCTTCCAGCCACGGCAGCTTCTTGGCGCGCATCTGTGCGGCGATCTGCTCGATCACCTTTGACGGCGACACCTGGAACGGCAGCGCGGTGACCACGATGTTGTGCGCTTCCTTGGTGAAGGTCGCACGTGCGCGCACGCTGCCGTTGCCGGTCTCGTAGATGTTGCGCAGGTCATTGGCCGCGGTGATGATCTCGGCGCTGGACGGATAGTCCGGGCCCTGCACGTGCTCGCACAGGTCGCGCACGCTGGCATCGGGGTTGTCCAGCAGGTGCAGCAGCGCGCTGACGATCTCGTTGAGATTGTGCGGCGGCACGTCGGTGGCCATGCCCACGGCGATGCCGGTGGTGCCGTTCAGCAGCAGGTGCGGCAGCCGCGCCGGCATCCAGGTCGGTTCCTGCAGGGTGCCGTCGAAGTTCGGTGCCCAGTCGGTGGTGCCCTGGCCCAGTTCGCCCAGCAGCACTTCGGCGATCGGGGTCAGCTTGGATTCGGTGTAACGCATCGCCGCGAACGACTTCGGGTCGTCGCTGGAGCCGAAGTTGCCCTGGCCCTCGATCAGTGGGTAGCGGTACGAGAACGGCTGGGCCATCAGCACCAGCGCCTCGTAGCACGCGCTGTCGCCGTGCGGGTGGTACTTACCGATGACGTCACCGACGGTGCGCGCAGACTTTTTCGGCTTGGACGCGGCGTTCAGGCCCAGCTCGCTCATCGAATAGATGATGCGGCGCTGCACCGGCTTCAGGCCGTCGCCGATGAACGGGAGGGCGCGGTCCAGGACCACGTACATCGAGTAGTCGAGGTAGGCGCGTTCGGCGTACTCGCGCAGCGGCAGTTGTTCGAATCCGTGGAACACGGGGCGGGCAAGTTCGGTCATGCGGCGTTGTTACCTGTTGTCAGGAGGCGGCGACGGCGTCGCCGCTCGCAATCCTGTGATTATCCGGATGCGGCGGGGGATGCCAAGCCGCGTGCAGGGTCCAGCCCGGTTTCCAGGCCGTGGCCGGCCCGTGCCAGGTAGCGCCCCGGCGGCAGCCCGAAGTGGCGGCGGAACACGGTGACGAAGGCGCTGGCGCTGCTGAAGCCCAGCGCGTGGGCGATGTCGGCCACGCTGCGGCCGTCGGTCAGCTGGCGCAGGGCCTCGGACAAGCGGGCCTGCTGCCGCCACTGGGCGAAGCTGAGCGTGGTCTCGTCGCGGAAGTGACGGGTCAGGCTGCGCGGCGACAGGCCGGCCCAATGCGCCCATTCGGCCAGGCTGCGCTCGTCGGAGGGGTCGGCCAGCAGCTGCGAGGCGATCTTCAGCAGGCGCCGGTCGTGCGGCATCGGTAGATGCATGCGCTGGCGCGGCGCGGTGCGGATCTCGTCCAGCAGCACCTCGATGATGTGCTGGCGCTCGGGCGTGGTGTCATAGCCCAGCGGCCATTCGCAGATGCGATCGGCCAGCGCCTGCGCCAGCTTGGACAGGCCCAGCACGCAGGGATCGGCAGGCAGGGTGGCGCAGGCCGGCGCGGCCAGTGCCATGCCCCAGCCGCGCAGCGGGCCGTCGAGGGTGACCGTATGCGGCTCCAGCGGCGGCATCCAGCCGGCCGAGCCCGGCGCCAGTGACCATGTCCCGTGCGAGGTCCGGGTGGTCAACAGGCCGCGCTCCACGCAGATCAGCTGCGCGCGCTGGTGATGATGCCAATCCACTTCTCGGACCAATCCCTGCGGGCTGTCGAAGCGGAAGGCGACAGCCGGTGGCCCGTCATTGCGCTCGAACCAGTCCAGTGCGTCATCCCTGAGCAGGCGCTTGGAAGGGGGAATTTCTGCCTTGTTCATCATATCCGCTGGCTGAAATGTGTCATCCATTGGCTGAATTGTACTACCGGGCCACCTGACCAGATCATTAAGGTAGGCGCCTTCATTGATCCAGCCCACTGCTGCAACACAGCATTCGATGCCAGATCGAATATTTCCATTGAGAAATATTTTTTTTGGAAGAGAATGCTCCCCCATGATCTGTCCTGCAACCACTCCCCCCAGCTTCGGCCTGCTGCTGCGCCAGGTGCGCGACGGCCTGGTCCGTCAACTCGACGCATCCATGGCTGAAGAAGACCTGGGTATCGGTTTCACCCACTACATCGGGTTGAAGGTGCTTTCCAACATGGCCCCGTGCACGGCCAACGAGCTGGCCCAGGCCATCGACCAGGTGCCCAGTGCGGTGACCCGCCTGTTGGACAAGCTGGAGGCGCTGGGCTGCGTCCGCCGCGAGCCGCATGCGCAGGATCGGCGGGCGCTGCAGATCGTACTGACCGATGAAGGCCGCGCGCTGTGGGCGCGGCTGAAGCTGCGTGGCGACGCGGTGATGGATTACGCCCTGCGTGATCTTTCCGCCGACGAGCGCACGCTGCTGCTGTCCCTCCTTACCCGAATCCGCGATTCCCTGACGACCCCATGAACCCGATCCCGCATTCCACTCTCCGCCGGTCCGGGCGCGCGCTGCTGGTGTCAGCGCTGGCCCTGGCCCTGGCCGCCTGCGCCAGCAGTCGTGGCCTCAACCCGCAGGGCCACGTGCTTGACGTGGACAGCCTGCACAGCGAACGCACCTTGGCCGACACCGACCTGAGCGCCACCGGCTTCCCGGCGCGGGACTGGTGGAAGGCGCTGGGCGATGCGCAGCTGGACGCGCTGGTTGCCGAGGGCCTGGCCGGCCACCCGAGCCTGGACGCCGCCGACGCGCGTCTGCGCCAGGCCCAGGCCCAGGTCGGCACCGCACGTGCCGACGAACTGCCGAGCCTGTCGGTGTCCGGTGGCTACACCGGCCTGCGCCTGCCTGAGTCGATGGCAGGCAGCGAGATCGGTGGCCATTACGCCGGCAGCAGCCAGGTCGCCTTCGACTTCAGCTACGGCGTGGACCTGTGGGGCGGCAAGCGCGCTGCCTGGGAAGCCGCCGTGGACGGTGCGCATGCCGCCACCGTCGAGGCGCAGGCCGCACGCCTGAGCCTGTCCACCGGCATCACCCAGGCTTATGCCGACCTCGCCTATGCGTGGCAGCTCAATGATGTGGCCGAAGAAGAACTGGCCCGCTCGCAGAAATCGCTGGAGCTGACCCGCCAGCGCCGCAGCGCCGGCATCGACAGCGACCTGCAGGTGCGCCAGGCCGAGGCCCGGGTACCGGCCGCGCAGCAGCAGGTGCAGGCCGCACAGCAGCGCATCGACGCGGCCCGCACCGCACTGGCCGCGCTGGTTGGCAAGGGCCCGGACCGTGGCCTGTCGATCCAGCGCCCGCAGCCGCTGAACCCGGTGGCGCTGCAGCTGCCGGGCGTGCTGCCCAGCGAACTGCTCGGCCGTCGCCCCGACATCGTCGCCGCGCGCTGGCGCGTGGAAGCGGCCGACAAGCAGATCAAGGTGGCAAAGACCAAGTTCTACCCGAGCTTCAACCTGACCGCGCTGGCCGGCGTGGTCGCCCCGAACGTGGGTGACCTGCTGAAGAGCAGTTCCACCTTCGCCTACATCGGCCCGGCGCTGAGCCTGCCGATCTTCGAAGGCGGCAAGCTGCGCGCCAACCTGGCCAACACCGATGCGCAGTACGACCTGGCGGTGGCGAACTACAACCAGACCGTGCTCGATGCGCTGCGCGACGTGGCCGACCAGGTCAACGCGGTGCGCTCGCTGGCGCAGCAGGCGCATTCGCAGCAGCAGGCCGTGGACACCGCACGCTCGGCCTTCGACCTGGCCCAGCAGCGCTACCGCGCCGGCATCGGCAGCTACCTGGACGTGCTGACCGCGCAGTCCACGCTGTTGCAGTCGCAGCAGCAGCTGGCCGGCCTGCAGTCGCAGCAGGTGCAGACCTCGGTGCGCCTGAGCAAGGCGCTGGGCGGTGGTTTCCAGCCCGCTGACGCCGACCGCGCACCGATCGCCTCCCATTCCGATTCCTCGCATTCCTGAAGACTTCCGCCATGAGCCAGACCCAAGACACCGCGGCCCCGGCCGCCTCCAACCGCCGCGGCAACCTGCTGCGCGGCCTGTTCGTGATCGTCGTGCTGCTGCTTGCCGCACTGGCGCTGTGGTACTTCATGTTCGGCCGTTGGTTCGAAGAGACCGACGACGCCTACGTGCAGGGCAACCAGGTACAGATCACCCCGCTGGTGGCCGGTACCGTGGTCGCCATCAACGCCGATGACGGCATGCGCGTGGAGCGCGGCCAGCTGCTGGTGCAGCTGGACCCGTCCGACACGTCGGTGGCGCTGCAGCAGGCCGAAGCCAACCTGGCCAAGACCGTGCGCCAGACCCGTGGCCTGTACCGCAGCGTGGAAGGTGCGCAGGCGGACCTGAACGCGCGCCAGGTGACCCTGAAGCGCGTGCGCGAAGATTTCGCTCGCCGCAAGGATCTGGCCGCCACCGGCGCCATTTCCAATGAAGAACTGGCCCATGCGCGTGACGAGCTGGCCGCTGCCGAAGCCGCCGTGGCCGGTTCGCGCGAGACCGTCGAGCGCAACCGCGCGCTGGTCGACGACACCGTGATCGCCACCCAGCCAGACGTGCAGGCGGCCGCCGCGCAGCTGCGCCAGGCCTTCCTCAACAACGCCCGCGCCGGCATCGTCGCGCCGGTCACCGGCTACGTTGCCCGTCGTTCGGTGCAGGTCGGCCAGCGCGTGCAGCCGGGCAACGCGCTGATGGCGGTAGTGCCGACCGAGCAGATGTGGGTCGAGGCCAACTTCAAGGAAACCCAGCTGCGCCACATGCGCCTGGGCCAGGAAGTGGAGCTGAAGTCGGACCTGTACGCCGGTGACGTGAAGTACAAGGGTCGCGTCCAGAGCCTGGGCCTGGGCACCGGCTCGGCGTTCTCGCTGCTGCCGGCGCAGAACGCCAGCGGCAACTGGATCAAGATCGTGCAGCGCGTGCCGGTCCGCATCGCCATCGATGCCAAGCAGCTGGCCGAACACCCGCTGCGCATCGGCCTGTCGATGAAGGCTGAAGTGAGCCTGCGCGACCAGAAGGGCGAAGTGCTGCCGAGCACTGCGGCCAAGGGCACGGTGTTCGACACCGACGTGTATGCCAAGCAGCTGCATGATGCCGACGAGGTGATCCATACGATCATCCAGGGCAACCTGCCGCAGCAGCAGGCGAAGGTGGGCTGAGGTCGCCATGTCCGCACAAGCTCCAGCCGCGCCCGGCGCTCCGGGTGCACCGGCGGCGACGGGTGCGGCCTCCGGGTTCCTGCCGCCCAGCGTCGCCCTGTGTACCGTCGGCCTGGCGATGGCCTCGTTTATGCAGGTGCTCGACACCACCATCGCCAACGTCTCGCTGCCGACCATCGCCGGCAATCTCGGTGCCAGTTCGCAGCAGGCGACCTGGGTCATCACCTCGTTTGCGGTCAGCACGGCCATCGCGCTGCCGCTGACCGGCTGGCTCAGCCGCCGTTTCGGCGAACGCAAGCTGTTCGTCTGGGCCACGCTGGCCTTTGTCATCACCTCGCTGCTGTGCGGCCTGGCGCAGAGCATGGGCATGCTGGTGCTGTCGCGTGCGCTGCAGGGCTTCGTGGCCGGCCCGATGTACCCGATCACGCAGTCGCTGCTGGTCTCGATCTACCCGCGTGAGAAACGTGGGCAGGCATTGGCGCTGCTGGCGATGATCACGGTGGTTGCGCCGATCTGCGGCCCCATCCTCGGTGGCTGGATCACCGACAACTACAGCTGGGAATGGATCTTCCTGATCAATGTGCCGCTGGGCATCTTTGCCGCGCTGGTGGTGGGCAACCAGTTGAAGGGGCGCCCGGAGCACATCGAGAAGCCGAAGATGGACTATGTCGGCCTGGTCACCCTGGTGATCGGTGTCGGTGCGCTGCAGCTGGTGCTCGACCTGGGCAATGACGAGGACTGGTTCTCGTCGATGAAGATCGTGGTGCTGGCGTGTGTGGCTGTGGTCACGCTGACGGTGTTCCTGATCTGGGAACTGACCGACAAGGATCCGATCGTCGACCTGAAGCTGTTCCGGCATCGCAACTTCCGCGCCGGTACGCTGGCGATGGTGGTGGCGTACGCGGCGTTCTTCAGCGTGGCCCTGCTGATTCCGCAGTGGCTGCAGCGTGACATGGGTTACACCGCGATCTGGGCGGGCCTGGCGACGGCGCCGATCGGCATCCTGCCGGTGATCATGACCCCGTTCGTGGGCAAGTACGCATCGCGCTTCGACATGCGAATGCTGGCCACGGTCGCGTTCATCGTGTTGTCGATGACCAGTTTCCTGCGTTCGAACTTCAACCTGCAGGTGGACTACACCCACGTGGCCGGCGTGCAGTTGATCATGGGCATCGGCGTCGCGCTGTTCTTCATGCCGGTGCTGCAGATCCTGCTGTCGGACCTGGATGGGCGCGAGATCGCGGCGGGCTCCGGCCTGGCCACCTTCCTGCGTACGCTGGGCGGCAGTTTCGCGGCGTCGCTGACGACGTGGCTGTGGGCGCGGCGCACCCAGGTGCACCATGCTGACCTGACCGAGCACATCTCGGTCTATCAGCCGGGCATGCAGGACCAGGTGACGGCGATGGGGCAGGGCGACCTGCAACATGGTGCCGCGGTACTGAACAACATGATCAACCACCAGGCATCGCAGATGGGCTTCAACGACATCTTCTTCCTGCTGGGCTGGATCTTCCTGGCGATCATCGCGTTCCTGTGGCTGGCCAAACCGCCGTTCGGCGCAGGCGCAGGTGCGGCCGCCGGCGGCGGGCACTGAAAACTCCCTGGAAACACGTGCTGTATTTTGACCCCGCCGCAAGGCGGGGTTTTTGTTTGTGCAACGCGGGTCGCACGGGCCCTGCCGTTGGGGGAGTGCAGCGGCGCAGGTTCAGCGCGTGCGATAGATGCGCTTGAACACCACCCGATCACGGAACAATCGGGAAATGGCCCACATTCCCGCCACAAGTACGGCGCCGCACGTGATCCAGCCGGCAGTGGCCTGCAATCGGCTGCCGACCAGTGCGCCGCAGATGATGGCGGCGACAAAGACGAACATTACGGCCTCCTTCGATGCGCCGTAGTGGACCTCGGCCTGGCATCCCACGCATACGCGTACGCCGTGGTTCGAGCCGGTGTGGCAGTGAGGGCAGATGATGCTGCGCTGCATTGGGGCGTCCTTTGGGGAAAGGGGGGCGCTGGTCAGGTCGTGGCGATAGACCTGCAACCGGCTCCCGTAAATCTGCCTTCCACCGAAAAGGAATCGGGTAGATCTCCGACTAGGAAAATTACGAATTGAACGCGCAATGTGAAATGCGACCCAGAAGAAAGCCGTTCAGGGTTTGGTGACGACGCGCTGGGAGGAGGTATGCATCAGCGGGTGACGCCTGGGTGGTGCGAGATACGACAGTTCGAGCGGTAGATGCGATGCCACGCTCGCCAAACCCCGGAAACGAAAAAACCCGCTTTCGCGGGTTTGATCATCTTGAGTCGTGGTGCCCAGGAGAGGACTCGAACCTCCACGGTTTTACCCGCTAGTACCTGAAACTAGTGCGTCTACCAATTCCGCCACCTGGGCGACTCAGGAGATGAATTGTGCGGTACGGCAGAGGATGTGTCAACAACATTTCACAGCTCTCTCTGCGGCTGCACGTCCAGGTGAAGCAGCAGGCTGCGCATTGCCGATGACAACTGCGCCCACTCGGCAAAACAGGCGCACAGGCGGCGCTGTGCCCACGCATCGGCGAGCGGTACGGCGACGGTATGCGTGCTGCGCCGATGCTGGCGGGCGATGGTCCGCGGCACGATGCCGATACCAATGTCGTGGCCGACCATGATGCACACCCCTTCGAAGGTCTTCATGCGGATGCGCACGTCCAGGCGCCGCCCGATGTCGCGTGCCTGGTCCTCGATGTAGGTCTGCAGTGCATTGCCATCGGCCAGGGCGACGAAAGTCTCGCCGGCAACATCGGCGAAGGCCAGGCTGCGCCGCGATGCGAGGCGATGGTCTGCGGGCAGCAGCATCACCAGTGGATCTTCGGCCACCACATGCTGCTGCAGGCCGGCAGCGTCGACCGCATCACTGATGATGCCGGCCTCGGCCTGGCCAGCGCTGATCGCACGCACGACTTCGGGGCTGGTGCGCTCCAGCAGTTCCACGTGCAGGCGTGGGCGTTCGGCCAGCCACGGTGCCAGCCGCGAGGGCAGGTAGTTGGTCAGCGCAGCGGTATTGGCATACAGATGCAGGGTACCGCGCGCGCCATGCGCGAATGCCTGCAGTTCGCCGCGCAGCTGCGCCTGCTGCTGCAGGATCAGGCGTGCATGGTGGGCGAGGGCGGCGCCGGCTTCAGTCAGGCTGACGCCACGCGGATGGCGGTTCAGCAGCACGGTGCCGGCATCGGCTTCGATCGTGCGCAGGCGTTCGCTGGCCGAGGCCAGGGCCAGGTTCGCCTGCGCCGCGCCGGCCGTGATGCTGCCCGCCTCGGCAATCGCCAGGAACAGGCGCAGGTCGGCGATATCCATCCGCATGTCATGCCCTCATCGCAACGCCCGAGCCTTCGGATCAGCCGAAGGGTGGGCCGGGAAGACCGCATTGTGCGCCGGGCGACGGCCCGATCCAATGAGGGCATGAATGAATCGATGTACTTCTACGCGCTGCTGGTGGTGGTGTTCGTGCTGGCTGGCGTGGTCAAGGGCGTGACCGGCATGGGGTTGCCGACGGTGGCGATGGGGCTGCTCGGTGGCGCGTTGTCGCCGGTGGCGGCGGCATCGATGCTGTTCATCCCCACCTTTGTCACCAACGCGTGGCAGCTGTTGTCCGGGCCGTCGCTGGGCCCCATCGTGCGGCGCCTGTGGCCGATGATGCTGGCGGTGGTGGCGGTGACACTGGGTTCGGCGGCGCTGCTGGTGCGGGTCGATCGCACCTGGTCGCGCGTTGCGCTGGGAGTGGCGCTGGTGGTCTATGCCGTCTATGCCCTGCTTGCACCGGTGTTTCGCGTGCCGCAGCGGCGCGAGCGTTGGCTGGGGCCGCTGGTGGGGGCATTGTCGGGCGTGGTGACCGGCGCCACCGGCGTGTTCGTGATGCCGGCGGTACCGTATCTGCAGTCGCTGGGATTGCAGCGCGAGGAGCTGGTGCAGGCGTTGGGGCTGGCCTTCACTGTGTCGACGATTTCGCTGACCACCGGCCTGGTGCTGCATGGCGCATTCGGCATCCAGCAGCTGGGGCTGAGTGCGTTGGCGGTGCTGCCGGCATTGCTGGGCATGTGGCTGGGGCAGGTGATCCGGCAGCGCATCAGTGCACGGGTGTTCCGGGCCTGCTTCCTGGGTTTCCTGCTGCTGCTCGGGCTGGAGCTGGTGCTGCGGCCGTTGTTGTGATGCCGGCCGTCGATCGCGGCGATGCCGAATCACGGGCATGAAAAAACCCGCTTTCGCGGGTTTTTCTCATTCTCGACGTGGTGCCCAGGAGAGGACTCGAACCTCCACGGTTTTACCCGCTAGTACCTGAAACTAGTGCGTCTACCAATTCCGCCACCTGGGCGTCGAGGAGCGAAATTATGGGGTGTTGTGACGGGGGTGTCAACACCCTTGTGAAGATCATTGCGATTACCGGTCGGAGTTCCTTCCTGGAGGAATCAGGGGCGAGCCTCAGGGCCGGATTACAGGCAAAAAAAATCCCCGCCGAAGCGAGGAGTTTTTTCGTTGGTGCCCAGGAGAGGACTCGAACCTCCACGGTTTTACCCGCTAGTACCTGAAACTAGTGCGTCTACCAATTCCGCCACCTGGGCGTTCCAGAGGCGCAATTGTGAAGATGAATCCGCAGGCTGTCAACGACTTCCTGAATATTTTTCACGCAAGGCGTTCAAGACGGCCACTGACCCGTTCTGCACGCCGTCAACGGCTACCATGTAGGGCGATGACTACCAAAAAACCAAGCAAGGGCGGGAGCACCTCCCGCAGCCAGGGCCCGAAGAAGGGCGCCAAGGCGGGGACGGCCCACACCACCAAGCCGGGCAAGCCGTTGCCGGGCTGGTTCCCCGAATTGAATGAAGGCGGCGCACCACCGCGTGGCCGCAAGGTCCGCAATACCGACGCGCCAGGCCCGGCCCCGGGCCGCAAGCTGCCGCCGACCGGCAAGGTGATCGACGATCCCTATGCCGCGCGTGAAGCGGAGAAATACGAACAGCCCATCGCCAGCCGCGAGGCCATCCTGGCCCTGCTGGAGCGTTGCGACGGGCCGCAGACCGCCGAAGAACTGGGCGCGCGCCTGGGCCTGACCGCACCTGACCGGGCCGAGGCGCTGTCGCGCCGGCTTGGTGCCATGGTCCGTGATGGCCAGTTGGTGCAGAACCGTCGTGGTGGTTTCGCCCCGATCCAGACCCTGAACCTGGTCACCGGCGTGGTGATCGCCAACCCGGAAGGATTTGGCTTCCTGCGCCCGGTCGAGGGTGGCGACGACCTGTTCCTGCCACCGTATGAAATGCGCAAGGTGATGCACGGTGACAAGGTGCTGGCCCGTGTGACCGGCATCGACCATCGTGGCCGCCGCGAAGGCAGCATCGCCCGCGTGCTTGAGCGCGGCATGACCCGCCTGATCGGTCGCTTCAGCATCGAGATGGGCATCAACTACGTGGTGCCCGACGACAAGCGCGTGCAGCGCAACGTACAGGTGCCGCCGGACCAGACCGGTGGCGCGCGCGACGGCCAGCTGGTGGTCTGCGAGCTGACCCAGGCGCCGGACAGCCGGCGCCCGCCGATCGGCCGCATCATCGCCGTGCTCGGCGACAAGCTGACCGCATCGCTGGTGGTGGAGACCGCCATCCACGGCCACGAGCTGCCGTTCGAGTTCCCGCAGGAGGTGCTGGACGAAGCCGCCTCGGTGCCGATGGTGGTTGAACCGGCGATGATCGGCGACCGTGTCGATCTGCGCAGCACGCCGCTGGTCACCATCGACGGTGAAGATGCCAAGGACTTCGACGACGCGGTGTACTGCGAGCCGAATGCCGACGGTTTCCGCCTGGTGGTGGCGATTGCCGATGTTTCGAACTACGTCCGCCCCGGCACGCCGCTGGACGAGGAAGCGCAGAAGCGTGCGACTTCGGTCTACTTCCCCGGCTTCGTGGTGCCGATGCTGCCGGAGACGCTCTCCAACGGCATCTGTTCGTTGATGCCGAAGGTCGACCGCATGTGCTTCGTCTGCGACATGCAGATCGACCGCGACGGCCTGGTCACGCATTCGCGCTTCTACGAGGCGGTGATGAACTCGCACGCGCGCCTGACCTACACCCAGGTGTGGAAGGCGGTGGGCGAGGACGATGCCGATACCAAGGCCTGGATGGGTGACCTGCTGCCGCAGGTGCAGCGCCTGCACCAGCTGTACAAGGTGCTGTCCAAGGCGCGCGCCAAGCGCGGTGCCATCGAGTTCGAAAGCAGTGAAGTGCGCTTCGTGCTGGACAACCGCGGTGAAGTGACCCAGGCCGGCATGCTGGTGCGCAACGACGCGCACAAGCTGATCGAGGAATGCATGATCGCGGCCAACGTCGAGGCGGCGAAGTACCTGCTGTCGCGCCACGTGCCGGCCCCGTACCGCATCCACGAGAAGCCGCCGGAAACCAAGTACGCCGACCTGCTGGAGTTCCTCAAGGAGTTCAAGCTGAGCCTGCCGCCGTGGTCCAAGGTGCGCCCGGGTGACTACACCAAGCTGCTGAAGAAGATCCGCGACCGTCCCGATGCCACGCTGCTGGAATCGGTGCTGCTGCGCAGCCAGAGCCTGGCGATCTACAGCCCGGAGAACCACGGTCACTTCGGCCTGGCGCTGGAGGCGTACGCGCACTTCACCTCGCCGATCCGTCGCTATCCCGACCTGCTGGTGCACCGCGCGATCAAGCACGCGCTGTCCGGCAAGCCGTTGGACAAGTTCACCTACAACGCGCGCGAAATGGCTGCGCTGGCGCTGCAGTGCTCCGAGCGTGAGCGCCGTGCCGATGAAGCCGAGCGTGAGGTCGACGAGCGTTATCGCGCGGCGTGGATGGAAAAGCACGTGGGTGGACAGTTCGATGGCGTGATCAGCGGCGTGACCAGCTTCGGCCTGTTCGTCGAGCTGGATGAGTCGAAAGTGCAGGGCCTGGTCCACGTGACCCAGCTGCCGCAGGACTATTACAAGTTCGACGCCACCCGCAAGACGCTGACCGGCGAGCGCCGTGGCGCCAGCTACCGGCTGGGTGACCGCGTGCGGATCCTGGTGCTGAAGGCCAGCATGGAAGAGCGCAAGATCGACTTCCGCCTGGTCGAACACAAGGGCGAGGACGAAGGCGATGGCCTGCCGCCGCTGCCGGAGCGTGGAAAGCCGGCCAAGCGGACGAAGAAGCAGTATTGAAAGGTGTGCCGACCAACGGTCGGCACCTGCCTCACCCGGTAGGTGCCAGCCGTTGGTTGGCACATCCCTCACCCGGTAGGTGCCAACCTTGGTTGGCACGACGTTACGGAGGACCGCAGATGCAGGGCCAACCCGAGTACAGCGGCGGCTGCCAGTGCGGCGCGATCCGCTTCCAGGCGCGTGGCGCGCTCACCGACAGCTCGATCTGCCATTGCCGGATGTGCCAGAAGGCCTTCGGTGCCTACTACGCGCCGCTGGTGTCGGTGCGCGGCGTGCAGTTCAGCTGGACCCGCGGCCAGCCGCGCTATTTCCAGTCGTCCAACGTGGTGCGGCGGGGCTTCTGCGCCGACTGCGGTACGCCGCTGACCTACGAGGCGCCGGACGGCGTGGCGGTGGCGGCCGGTGCCTTTGACGAACCCGAGCGCCTGCCGCCGACGATCCAGTACGGGGTCGAGCGCAAGCTGCCGTTCGTCGATACGTTGGCCAGCCTGCCGGCCCGTCGTACCGAGGAAGACATCGCCGCGCTGGATTTCCTGGCCACGATCGTGTCCCACCAGCATCCCGACCACGACACCCCACACTGGCCGCCGCGCAGCCGTTCAGCCGAAGGGTGAACGGCGGGTAGCGCCGGGCCATGCGCGGCGAGCGCGAAGCGCGGCCGTCGCCGATGCTCTACCATAGCCACCCCCTTTCCGGTCCCCGCCCGCATGAGCAAGAACAGCCAGTGGATTGTCGGCTTCAACGCCGTCGCCTCCTCCATCGAGAACGACGCCGAGAACGTCCGCGAAGTGCTGGTCGAGGCCGGTGCGAAGAACCCGCGCCTGACCGAGATCGAGGAAAACGCCCGCCGCAAGGGCATCGACGTGCGCAAGGTGAACAGCCAGGCGCTGGATGGCGTGGGTGGTTCGGTGCGCCACCAGGGCGTGGCCGCGCGCTATGCCGCCGCTCGTACCTACAGCGAGAACGAGCTGGAAGGCCTGGTCACTGCAGCCGAAGGCAAGGCCCTGCTGCTGGTGCTGGACGAGGTGCAGGACCCGCACAACCTCGGCGCCTGCCTGCGCTCGGCCGCTGCGGCCGGCGCGACTGCAGTAATCATCCCCAAGGACAAGTCGGCCACGGTGAACGCGACCGTGCGCAAGACCTCGGCCGGTGCCGCCGATCTGATCCCGGTAGTGGCGGTGACCAACCTGTCGCGCTGCCTGAAGGACCTGCAGAAGCAGGGCGTGTGGATCTACGGTCTGGCCGGCGAAGCCACCGCTTCGCTGTACCAGCTGGACCTGAAGGGCAACATCGCCCTGGTGCTGGGTGGCGAGGCCGATGGCCTGCGCCGCCTGACCCGCGAGAACTGCGATGGCCTGGTCAAGATTCCGATGCCGGGCGAGATCGAGAGCCTGAACGTCTCCGTCGCCGCCGGCGTCAGCCTGTTCGAGGCCGTGCGCCAGCGCGGTTGATCTGTAGAGCCGAGCCCACGCTCGGCTGCTCTTCGTTGCAGCCGAGCGTGGGCTCGGCTCTACAGGACGGGCCTCAGCCCGCGCTGCCGCCCAGCGCCTTGAACAGGGTCACGTCGTTGTTCAGCTGGCCCTGGCGCACGCGCGCCAACGACAGCTCGGCATCACGCCGGGTCTGCTGCGCTTCCAGCCAGGTGCGCAGGTCGGTGGCACCCACGCGGTAGCGCACTTCCTGCGCGCGCTCCACTTCCACCGCTTCGTCATACGAAGCCTGCGAGGCCGCCACCTGGCGCGCCAGCTGCTCGCGTGCCGACAGTGCGTTGTCCACTTCCGAGAGCGCGGTGTACAGCGTCTTGCGGAAATTGGTCGCGGCGATCTGGTAGCCGGTGCCGGCGATGTCGGTATCCAGCTGCGCGCGCTGCAGATTGAGGAACGGCAATGACAGGCCCGCACCCAGGGTGGCCACCGGGTTGCGCAGCACATCACCCAGCGAGGTCGCACTGGAGCCGAGGCTGCCGGTCAGGCTCAGCGCCGGGTAGTACTGGGTGGCGGTCACCTTGATGGTCTTCAGGCTGTTGCGCAGGCGCAGTTCGGCTGCGCGCAGGTCGGGACGGCGGCCGAGCAGGTCGGTCGGCAGGCCTTCGTTGATCCCGGGGCTGCGTGCGGCCAGCAGGTCCTGCGGCTCGTCCTGCTGTGGCCACGGCGTGCCGTCCAGCAGCACGGTCAGCGCATTGCGCACTTCCACCCGCTGCTGTTCCAGCGCGCTCTGCGAGGAGCGCTGCGACTGCAGGTTCTGCAGTGCCTGGCGTACTTCCAGGCGCGATACCGCACCGGCGTCGAAGCGAGCCTGGACCAGTTCGCGGGTACGTTCCAGCCGCTCCAGGTTGGCCTGGCCGGTGGCGATCGACTGGTTGAGATAGGCCAGGTTCCAGTACTGGGTGATGGTGTCGCCGATCACCAGCAGCGCGGTGTTCTGCCGGTCTTCCTCGCTGGCCTCGGCTTCCCAGCGGGCGATGTCGCGCTGGGTGCGCAGGCGGCCCCACAGATCGACCTCCCAGCCCAGCGAAACGCCGGTGGAGTAGCTGCGGCGCCAGTCATCAGCCTGGTCGGTGGCGCGGCTGGCGCTGCCACTGACCCCGGAGGACGAAGGCTGCGGCCACAGCGCGTTGCTGGCCAGGCCAGCCTGCAGGCGCGAACGCTGCACGGCCAGGCCGGCGGCGGCCAGATCGCTGTTGGCGGCCAGCGCCTGCGCCACCAGGCGGTCCAGTCGTTCATCGCCGAAGCCGGTCCACCAGGTGTCCTGGCGGATGTCGCGGCCGGGTGTATCCAGGCTGCTGCGCGGGTCGTCGGCGGGTGCATTGAGAGTGGCGTCGCCACGCCCGTAGCTGGCCGCCACGTCGGGGGCCTGCACCGGGTAGCGGCCCACCGATGCACAGCCTGAGAGGGCGAGCAGAACAGCGCCCACCAGCAGCAGGCGCGAGGGAGCAGGGAAGGGCAGTCGGGTCATCATCTTCATTCGCGGGCCAGGGCCTCCACCGGGTCGAGCTGCGCGGCATTGCGCGCGGGCAGGAAGCCGAACGCCACGCCGATCAGGGTCGAACAGGCGAAGGCGGCGACAATCGAGGCGGTGGAGAACAGCACCTGGAAGTCGCTGGCGAAGCGGCCGATCATCGAGCCCAGCAGCAGGGCCAGGCCGATGCCGAGCACGCCGCCGAGCAGGCACACCAGCACCGCTTCGATCAGGAACTGTTGGCGGATATCACTCTGCCGCGCACCCACGGCCATGCGCACGCCGATCTCACGCGTACGCTCGGTGACCGACACCAGCATGATGTTCATCACGCCGATGCCACCGACCAGCAGCGCGATGGCTGCGATCGCGCCGATCAGCAGCGTCATCGTGCGCGTGGTCTGTTCGATGGTCTGGCGGATCTCGGCGCTGTTGCTGAGGAAGAAATCCTCGGTGCCATGGCGCATCGTCAGCAAGCGGGTGATCGCTTCCTGCGCCGCATCCATCGGCGTGTCGTCGTCCACGCGCACGGTGATGCTGGAGACGTGGCTCTGGCCGAGCATGCGCGACATCACCGTGGTGTACGGCACCCACACACCGAGGCTGGTGCTGCCGCCGAAACCGAAACTCTGGCGCTTGGCCACGCCGACCACGCGTGCTGGCACGTTGCCGAGCAGGATCACCTGGCCGACCGGGTCGACATCGGGGAAGAACTGGGTCTGGGTGTTCTCGTCGATCACCGCCACCTGGCCGAGGCCCTTCACTGCATCACTGTCGAAGAAGCTGCCACTGAGCAGGGTCACGCCCTTGACCCGGAAGAACTGTTCACCGACGCCGCTGACCTGGGCGGTGGACGACTGGTTGCGGTAACGCGCGGTGACCGAGGTCGACACGCTGGGCGTGGCGCTGTCCACGTAGCTCTGCTTTGCCAGTGCATCGGCATCGCTGGCCTTGAGCGTCTGTACCCGCGCCGACCGCATGTCGCCGAAACCACGGCCTGGATAGACGTCGATGGTGTTGGTGCCGAGCGCGCTGATGTTCTGCAGGATCTGCTGCTGCGAGCCATTGCCCAGCGCCACCACCGAGACCACAGAGGCGATGCCGATGATGATGCCGAGCATGGTCAGGAAGGTGCGCAGCCGATGCGCGTTCATCGCCAGCAGTGCCATGCGGAACGCTTCGGTGAAGCGGTCGCGGGCCGCCCGCCAGCTGTTGCCGCGGGCGACGCCGGTGCTGGCCTCGCGCTGCGCGCGGTAGGTGGGTGCGTTCGGGTTGGCGCGGTCGACGATGATCTCGCCGTCGCGGATCTCGATGATGCGCTGTGCGTGTTCGGCCACGCTCATGTCGTGGGTGACGATGATGATGGTGTGGCCTTCGGCGTGCAGCTCACCGAGGATCGCCATCACCTCCTCGCCGGATTTCGTGTCGAGCGCGCCGGTGGGTTCGTCGGCCAGGATCACCTCGCCGCCGTTCATCAGGGCACGTGCAATCGACACGCGCTGCTGCTGGCCACCGGACAGCTGGCCCGGCTTGTGGTGCATGCGGTCGCTCAGGCCCAGCCGCTGCAGCAGCTGCTCGGCACGCGCGTTGCGCACTGCGCCCGGGCTGCCGGCATACACCGCCGGTACTTCCACGTTGCCGCGCGCGTCCAGGTCGCCCAGCAGGTGATAGCGCTGGAAGATGAAGCCGAAATGTTCGCGGCGCAGTTCGGCCAGCTTGTCCGGTTCCATCTTCCCGGTTTCGCGGCCGGCCACCTGGTAGCTGCCACGGGTAGGGCGGTCGAGGCAGCCGAGGATGTTCATCAGCGTCGACTTGCCCGAGCCGGACTGGCCGACGATGGCCACCATCTCACCGGCGTGGATGTCCAGGTTGACGTCACGCAGCACGGCGATCACATCGTCGCCGGCCGGGAATTCGCGTCGCAGGTCGCGCAGGCGCAGCAGCGGCGCCGTCGTGCTCATCGGCGCCCCATGCCCGGGCCGCCGACCCGCATCTGCATGCCGCCGCGGTTGCCGCCGCCGGCGCTGGCACCGGCCGCACCGCCTTCGCCCACCACCACGCGCTCGCCTTCCTTCAGGCCGGACAGGATCTCGGCCGAGGCGCCGTTATTGATGCCCACGGTGACCTTGCGCGGCTGCGGCTGGCCCTTGTCGTCCAGCACCCGCACCATGCGCTCGTCGCCACGGCGCTTCGGCCCCAGTGCCACCGCCGGCACCATCAGCACATTCTTGGCCTGCTTGAGCAGCACGGAGACCTGGGCGGTCATGTCGATGCGCAGCGTGCCGTCCGGGTTCTCCACATCGAACAGCGCGTTGTAGTAGACCGCGCTGCTGGAACTGGAGCTGGACGAACTGCTGGAGCTGGACGAATTCTCGTTGGCGATCGAGGCCGGCGCCGGATTGATCTGGCGCAGGGTGGCGTGGTACTTGCGGTCCGGGTCGCCCAGCGTGGTGAAGTAGACCGGCATGCCGGCCTTGATCTTGACCACGTCGGCCTCGGAGATCTCGGCGTTGACGGTGACCACGTCCAGCCGCGCCAGCATGACGATGGTCGGCGCGGTCTGGTTGGCGTTCACGGTGCGGCCTTCCTCGGCCACCACCGCCACCACGGTGCCGTCCATCGGCGCGGTGATGCGGGTGTAGGCCAGGTTGGCACGGGCGGTGCCCAGTTCGGTTTCGCGGCCCTTGATCTGCGCCTCGTAGGACTGCAGCTGGGCGCGGGCGGTCTTCAGCTGTGCCTCGGCGGCATCGTATTCCTGGCGCGAGGTGGCTTCGGCGGCGAGCATCTGCTGCTGGCGCGCGAACTCCAGTTCGGCCTGGCGCAGGGTGGCCTGCTGCACGGCACGCTGGGCGGTGACCTGGTCCAGCGAGGCCTGCGCGTTGAGCACCTGGTTCTGCTGGGTGGTGGCGTCGATCTCGGCGATCAGATCGCCTTCCTTCACGGTGTCGCCCAGCTGCACCTTCAGCGACTTGATCTGGCCCGAGGCCTGGGCACCCACGCTGACCAGCTTGTAGGCGTCGATCACACCGGTGGCCTCCACCGTCTGCTCGATGTCACCACGGCTGACGGGCGTGGTCGCCACCGCCGGGGCGGCGGGCTTGCGCAGCAGCCACCAGGCGGCTGCGGCGACGGCAAGGGCAAGCAGGGCGATCAGTATCAGGCGACCCCGGCGGGTCGCGGGCAGCAGGCGGAACGTCACGTCGTGGCTTCACTCTCGGGGCCGCGGCGGCGGCGTTGGTGGGCATTGTGAAGACCGGGCGATGGGCGGCTCAATCCTCGGGGTATGTCTCTATGTAACACTGTCGGTGAATACGCGTAACCACAGGTATCCCGCCCACGGGTGGATACACTGGTACGCATTGCCCCGGATGCGGTTCAGCTGCCGACACGGGATGATCGCGACATGGAGACTGAAAACACGATGCACCGACTGCTGATCGTCGACGACGACAACGACATCCGCACCCTGCTGGCCGAACAGCTCGGCCGTGCCGGCTACCAGGTGAGCACGGCTGCCGACGGCACCGCCATGCGCCAGTTGCTGGACCGCGAGCACGTGGACCTGATCGTGCTCGACCTCAACCTGCCGCGTGAGGATGGCCTGACCCTGTGCCGCGACCTGCGCGCACGCTCGAACACGCCGGTGATCATGCTGACCGCACGCGCCGAGCCGATCGATCGCGTGCTGGGCCTGGAAATGGGCGCCGACGACTACCTGGCCAAGCCGTTCGAACCGCGCGAGCTGCTGGCGCGCATCCGCAACGTGCTGCGCCGGACCGAGGCGCTGCCGGCCAACCTGGAGCCGCTGGCGGTGCGCCGTGCGCGCTTCTCGCGGTGGGTGTTCGATCTGGAGCATCGCCACCTGGTGGACCCGGACGATCGCGTGGTGGTGCTGTCCGGCGCCGAGTTCCGCCTGCTGCGGGTGTTCATCGCCCATGCCAACAAGGTGCTGTCGCGCGAGCAGCTGGTCGCGCTCAGCAGTGGCCGCAACTACGAGGCACAGGATCGCGCGATCGACCTGCAGGTCAGCCGCCTGCGCAACAAGCTGGGCGACGATGGTGGCCCGGACGGGCTGATCAAGACCGTACGCAACGAAGGCTATGTACTGGCCTCCTCGGTGAACCTGGAATAAGCCGCGATGAAGCGCCTGCGCCATTTCCTGTCCTCGATGGTCGGGCGGTTGTTCGTGATCCTGCTGCTGGGCATGAGCGTGGCCGCGATCGGCGCGACCATGCTGGCCACCTCCAAGCGCCAGCAGGAGTTCGAGCGGCAGAACCTGAACCGCATCGCCGACCGCCTGCAGGGCTACGTCAACCTGCTCGACGGCAATCCCGAGCTGCGTGAGCGCCTGCTCGAAATCGGTGGGCCGAGCGTCCGCGCGCTGCAACCCGGCGCGCGCCTGGGGCGGGCCGACACGGCGTTGATGGAAGTCCTGGATGACCGGCCGGGGCCGGTCGCTCGCGCGCATGTGCACTTCGCTTCGTTCCGCTCCTGCATTCCCAAGCTGCAGGACCTGTTGCCGCCGCCGCCGCCCGGGCATCGCAAGCACCCGCGCGAGCGTGATCCGGCATTCATCCCGCCCAAGTGCCGTGCGGTCGACGTGACCCTCAACGACGGCACGTTGCTGAAGCTGGCGCTGGATTCGCCGGCGGTGGCGCACAACGGCATCCTCGCCGTTGATCCGTGGTTCCTGACCCTGCTGGTGCTGGCGATCGCGGTGCTGGCCTACATCGTCGCGCGCATCGCCAGCGCGCCGTTGCAGGAGCTGGCGGCCGCCGCTGAAGACTTGGGCGACGACCTGCAGCGCGATCCCCTGCCGCTGCGCGGGCCGCGCGAGGTGCAGCGTGCCGCGGAAGCCTTCAACGCCATGCAGCATCGCCTGCAGCGGCACCTGGCCGAGCGCACGCAGATGCTGGCGGCGATCACCCATGACCTGCAGACCCCGCTGACCCGCCTGCGCCTGCGCCTGGAGAACGTCAGCGACGAGGTACTGCGCGAGCGCCTGATCGGCGATCTGGCCGCGATGCAGGCGTTGGTGCGCGAAGGCCTGGAGCTGGCGCGCAGCGCTGAGAGCGCCGAGCAGCGTGCCGCACTGGACCTGGATTCGCTGCTGGAGAGCATCGTTGAAGACACCGCCGAGGGTGGCGGTGATGTCGTCTTCGAAGGGGGCAGCGGTGCGGTGTTGATGTTGCGTCCGCTGGCCATGCACCGGCTGTTTTCCAACCTGGTGGACAACGCGGTGATGTACGCCTACCGGGTGAGGGTACGGGTCGAGCGCAGTGGCGGCGCGATCACCGTGGTGGTGGCCGACGACGGCCCCGGCCTGGCCGAAGATCAACTGGAAGCCGTGTTCGACCCGTTCGTGCGGGTGGAGACCTCGCGTTCGCGCGAAACCGGCGGCGCCGGTCTGGGCTTGACCATCGCCCGCGCTCTGGCCGAGAAGGATGGCGCGAGGCTGTGGCTGCGCAACCGCGCCGAAGGCGGGCTGGAGGCGGTAGTGCAGTGGCCGGCCAGTGCACAGGTAACGCCGCCGGGGCGCGCGGGCTGAGTCTTCGCGGCTGGCGATGGTGACGCCGTGGGCCGGGTTTGGCCTATCATCTGCGCATCTTCCCAGTTTCCCCCCGATGAGCCAGCCCGTTCCCGCCGGCATGCCGTTCAGCGCTGCCTGGCAGCTCCCGCATGCTGCCAGGCCCGGCAGCCCTGCCTGGCCGCCGCCGCTGCACTGATGGCCGGACAGGGGGACATCGGGCGCTGGGCGGAGCGCTGCGGATCAGGTATCGGTCGATGGCTGCGACAGGGCCTGCTGTGGCTGCTGCTGGCCCTGTCACTGCCGGTGGCTGCGCAGGAGGGGGCACCGCCGCTGCGCGATTACGCCATCGATGTATGGACGTCGCGCAACGGCCTGCCACACAACTCGCTGCGCGACATCGCGCAGACCCCCGAAGGCCACCTGTGGTTCGCCACCTGGGAAGGCCTGGTGCGATACAACGGCCTCGATTTCACCGTGTTCGACCGCAGCACCCGCCCGGGCCTGCGCGACAACGGCATCGGTGCGCTGTTCGTCGACCGTCAGGGCGGGCTGTGGATCAGTGATTCGCGCGGCAACGTCAGCCACCGCGGTAACGATGGCCAGTGGCGGGTCTGGGAGCACCAGGCCGATACCCCGCAGGTACTGATCCAGTCCATGCAGATGGACAGCCAGGGCCGCCTGTGGCTGCTCTATGAAGGCAAGGGCATCGGCTATCTGACGCCGGACACCGGCATCGTCTACCAGGCGCCGGCCGCCGACCTGCCGATGGCGATGAGCTTCACCAAGCTGGTGGTCGATGCGCAGGACCGGGTCTGGGCCGGTACGTTGGACGGGCTGGTGCTGCGCGACAACGACGGCGTGCTCAAGCGGGCGCCCGCGGCGTGGGGGCTGGGCGCCGGCAGTGGCCTGTCGTGGCCGTACCGCGCTCCGGACGGCGCGCTGTGGATCGTCGCCGGCGAGCGCCTGTACCGCGTGGAAGATGATCAGCTGGTGCTGATGCACCGCCTGCCGGGCCAGCTGCACCTGACCTCGATGCTGCAGGATCGCCATGGAGACCTGTGGCTGGGCACCGAGAACCAGGGCCTGCTACGGATCTCCTCGCATGGACTGGAGCGGCTGCCGGCGGGCCTGAACCTGCCGGGTGGACGCGTGGTCAGCCTGCGCGAGGATGCCGAGGGCAGCATCTGGGTCGGTGCCAACGGCGGCCTGTACCGCCTGCGCGAAACGCTGTTCAGCAGCTACACCGAGCGCGATGGCCTCAGTGGTGATTATGTGCGCACCGTGTTCGAGGACCGCGACCGCCAGCTGTGGGTCGGCAGTGCCAGCGGCCTCGATCTGCAGACCGCCGATGGCCGCTTCCGTGCGATGCCGCTGCACAACCGCGGCGGCAAGGCACCTTCGGTGCTCAGCCTGGCGCAGGGCCCGGACGGTGACCTGTGGGTCGGAACGTTCGGCGATGGCGTCTACCGTCTTGGTCGTGACGGCCGGCTGCGGCACAACTATGCCGCCGCCGATGGCATGCCGGGTGGCAACATCCGCGCGATCAGCGTGGACCCGCAGGGTGTGGTCTGGGCCGGCACGCAGAAGGGCGTGGTCCGCATCGACGGTGACCGTGTGCAGGTATCGAACGTCCCGGGCATGCCCGGCGGCCTGATCACCGCACTTGAGCACGATCATCAGGGCAACCTGTGGATCGGCACCATCGAGGGAATCCGCGTGCTGCGCGGCGACCACGTGCAGTCGATCGACCTGGCGCCGCTGGGCGGTGGCCGCAGCGTGTTCGGCTTCCATCAGTTGGGCGACGCGATGTGGATCAGCAGCGACCGCGGCCTGTACCGCTGGCGGAACGGCACGCTGGCGCGGGTGGGGCTGGAGCAGGGCATGCCGGTAGATGCGGTGTTCCAGCTGGTGCCGGATCGCCTTGGCAATGTGTGGATCAGCAGCAACCGCGGTGTACTGCGCACCGACATGGCCACCCTCAACGCCGTGGCCGATGGTCGCGCACCCCGGGTGATGGTGGAGCGCTACAACGAGATCGACGGCATGGCCAATGCGCAGGCCAACGGCAGCTCCGGGCCCTCGGCGATCCTGCGCCAGGACGGCACGTTCTGGGTGGTCACCGCCGGAGGCCTGAGCACCGTTGACCCGCAACGCCTGCAGCGCTTCCGCGAGCGCCTTTCACCGCCGGCAGCGATTGAAAGCGTGCAGGTGGATGGCGCACCGGTGCATTGGGAAGGCCCGGACCGCAACTACATTCCCGGCGGCCGTCGCTTGACGGTGAGCTATGTCGGCCTGAGCTACCTGATGTCGGACCGGATCCGCTACCGCACGCGGCTGGATGGCCTGGATGCGGGGTGGGTCGAACGCGGCCCGCAGCGCAGCGTGGAGTTCGTCGGCCTGCCGCCGGGCGATTACACCCTGCACGTGGCCGCGGCCCATCCGAGTGGCAGCTGGGGCCAGCAGGAAGCGGTATGGAGCTTCACCGTGGAGCCGTTCTGGTGGCAGCGACGCAGCGTGCAGGGGTTGGGTGGACTGTTGCTGCTGGCCGGGCTGGTGGCGCTGTACCGCCTGCTGCTGCAGCAGCTGAAGGCCAGCAACCTGCGCTTGGCGCGGCGGGTGGACGAGGCCACCTTCGACCTGCAGGCGAAGACCGTGCACCTGCAGGCGCTGAACCAGGAAAAGACCGAACTGGCCGAGCGCCTGGCACGCCAGGCCGAGGCCTTCGAACGGCAGGCCCGCGAAGATGCGCTGACCGGCCTGGCCAACCGCCGTGCCTTCGATGAAACGCTGGCCCGCGACTTTGCGCGTTCGCAGCGCAGTGGTCATCCGCTGTGCCTGGTGGTGCTGGATATCGACCACTTCAAGGACGTCAACGACCGCCACAGCCACAGCATCGGCGATGCCGTGCTGGTGCAGGTGGCGCGGCTGATCGCCGCCGCCAGCCGCGACTCGGACCTGCCCGCGCGGACTGGTGGCGAAGAGTTCGCGCTGCTGCTCAACGACACCCGCCTGGAGGAAGCCGCACAGCTGTGCGCACGCCTGCGCGGCCTGTTCCATGACCACCCCGACTGGGCCGGTGTGGACGGCCTGCGCGTGACCTTCAGCGCGGGGCTGGTGGAGCTGGACGCCGACGACCGCACCCCGGCGCTGCTGTACCAGCGCGCAGACCGCGCGCTGTACCGCGCCAAGAGCGACGGCCGCGATCGCACGAGCATTGGTTGATCGCATCCACGCATGGCGTGGATATGCCTCTATCGATCGGTAGAGTCGAGCCATGCTCGACTACAGCGCGACAGCGCGGAAAAAGGCGCAGCCGAGCATGGCTCGGCTCTACAGAAAGCGCTGCCTTAGCGTGGCCAGGCGTTGGCGATGGTGCAGAACAACCGCGCGGTCTGCTCGGTGTCATACACCGCGCTGTGCGCCTCATTGGCATCCCACCCCAGCCCGGCGGCCGTGGCCGCACGTGCCAGCACGGTCTGCCCGTAGGCGATGCCGGCCAGGGTCACTGTGTCGAACACGCTGAACGGATGGAACGGATTGCGCTTGTGACCTGTACGTGCCACCGCCGCATTGACGAAACCTAGGTCGAAATGGGCGTTGTGGCCGACCAGGATCGCGCGCTGGCAGCCGTATTTCTTCATCGCCGCACGCACCGGGGTGAAGATGTGGTCCAGCGCGGCCTTCTCTTCCTTGGCCAGCCGGAACGGGTGGTCGAGGATGATGCCGGTCACTTCCAGCGACTTCGGGTCGATCTCCAGGCCTTCGGCCGGCACCACGTGGGCGCTGGCGGTCTGGCCGGGGTAGAGCAGGCCGTTCTCGTCCATCTCGATCGGCACGGCAGCGATTTCCAGCAGGGCGTTGCGCTGGCTGTCGAAGCCGCCGGTTTCCACATCCACCACCACCGGCAGGAAGCCGCGGAAGCGTTGTGACATCGCGCGCTGCGCCTGGGGTACTGCGGAATCGGGAGCGGCGGCAGGTGCGGGCGTGGGGTCAGTCATGCGTGAATTCTAGCAGAGCGACCCTGAGCGCCCGGCCAGCCTTCTGTGCATGGGTTCCCTGCGTGGTCGTGTGTCGACCAAGGTCGACACCTACCGGGCACCGCACGCTCAGGATTCCGGTAGGTGCCAACCTTGGTTGGCACGGTGCGCGCCGACCAGGGTCGGCATTTACCGGACTGCGGGCCGTGCCGTCGTGCCCGATGGCTGCCACCGCGCCAACCACGCATCCACGCTCAGCCTGCCGGCGCCGGTGAAGATCAGTGGCAGCAGCATCGCCATGAACAGCACCGGCAGCTTGAAGTTGCCGAAGCCCTGGTCAGTGATCGCGTAGCCCATGGCGAGGTCAGACAGCGAGTTCCACTCCATCGGCCAATGCACCGCATAGGTCGCTACAACGGTCAGCACCAGCAGGCTGGCCGCAGCAAACCGGGTGCCGAATCCAACCAGCAGGCAGGCCGCGCCGATCAGTTCGAACCACGTGGCGAGCTGCCAGTTCAGGGTGGCCGGCAGCTGGTCGAACGGGAACGGGAAGGCATCCTGCAGGTCGGCGAACCAGTTCTGGCCGTGCAGTTTTTCGCGGCCGGATTCGAAGTATTCCCAGGCCAGCAGCAGGCGCAGGCCGAGCGGGGCCAGCCAGGGGGCGAGACGGTCCAGCTGGCCGCGCACGGCGGCCAGGGTCGGGAGGTTCATCGGTGGTTCTCCGGGGGAAGGGGGCGTCAGCCGGGGACTGCGAGCGGGCCGATCACGCCGGCCTGCAGGAACTGCTGCAGCAGCGCGGCACCGGGTCCGGCCAGCGCGTCCTCGGCCAGGCCGTGCGCGGCGGCCAGGTGCCGCAGGTAGCCATGGCCATCGAGGCCGGGGTGTTCGCCGATACTGGACAGCAGGTACACCGCCAGCGGGCTGAGTACGGCAAAGCGCACCTCGCCATCGGCCTCGCGACGGACCAGCAGGCCGGTCGGTTCCGCCGGCGGTTGTGACGGTGCGTCCTCGGCACCGAGCCGGTGCACGGGCCACTGATACAGCAGTGGCCATGCCAGCGGCGAGCGCCGCAGCGGAACCCGTAGTGGGTCGATGTCACCCGGCACCGGCAGCGGCTCGGCAGGAAGCTGGTACAGCGCGGTTTCCACCCACTCGTAATGAGCAAGTTCGGCCAACGCCGGATGCGGCAGCTGTGGCTGCGCCTGCAGCCACTGCACGAATTCGGCGGCCAGTTCGGTGAACAGCGGCGTCTGGCAGCGATGGGTCGCGAAGTACTGGCGCAGCAGTCCGCTCCAGGCCGGTTCGCCGAGCAGGCGCACGCAGACCGGGAAGCCGTTGCTCAACAGGCCGAGCAGATTGTCGAACAGCAGCCGTTGGTACACCGCCACCCGGCGTGGCTCCAGACCGGCCGGTGGTGGTACGCCCTGCGGATCGCGCAGGTGAGCGGTGAACGCGTGCTGCTGCGCGCGCAGGGTGTCGGTGGTGTCAGCCATGTACAGCCCCGGCGTGCGCGGCCTGCAGGCGGCGGATGGTCTGCAGTTCGCCCTGCAGTTCGGCGTAGGGCGGGAAATTGAAATCGCGTTCGAGCAGGGTGGGGCGTGGGCCGATGCGCGCGTAGGTACGCGCCAGCAGCTCCCAGACCGGGTCGATCACCGCGCTGCCATGGGTATCGATCTTCAGGTCCGGTGCCTCGTCCAGGTGCCCGGCCACATGCAGGCAGACGATGCGCTCTGCAGGCAGCCCGGCAATGAAGACGTCGGCGTCGTAACCATGGTTGCAGGCGTTGACATAGACGTTGTTGACGTCCAGCAGCAGGTCGCAGTCGGCCTCGGCGAGCACGGCCTTGGTGAAGGCCAGTTCGTCCATTGCCGGCTCCGGTGCCAGGTAGTAGGACACGTTTTCCACCGCGATGCGGCGACCCAGCAGGTCCTGCACGCGGGCGATGCGTGCGGCGGTATGGCGCACCGCTTCGTCGGTGAACGGAATCGGCAGCAGGTCGTACAGGTGGCCGTCGTCGCTGCAGTAGCTCAGATGTTCGCTGTACAGCGGCACGCGGTGCATTTCCAGGAATTGGCCGACCTGTTCCAGCAGCTGCGTATCCAACGGCGCACTGCCGCCCAGTGACAACGACAGACCGTGGCAGCTCAACGGATGGCGCTGCGCGAGCTCGGCCAGCGCATCCCCAGCGGGGCCACCGACATGGATCCAGTTCTCCGGCGCGCATTCGAGGAAATCGAAGTCACCCGCCGGTGCATCGCGCAGATCCTGCAGCAGCGCCCTGCGCAGCCCCAACCCTGCGGCCGCCGCATGAAGCGGCGGCCGCAGGTGGACGGCGCTGGCGCGGACGTCAGTGCTTGGCACCGCACTTGCCTTCGCCGCACTTGCCCTCGGCCGATTTCTTGTCGCCGGTCTTGGCCTTGGCGCCTGCCGCAGCACCGGCGGCCTTGCCCTTGTCGGCGCCGCACTTGCCTTCGGCACTCTTGCCGTCGGCACCACATTTGCCTTCGGCGTGCTTGGTCGCGTCGGCGGCCATCCTGGTATCTGCTGCCTTGGCATCGGTGCTGGCCTTGGCTGCCTGGCCGGCCACCAGATAGCCCTGGGCCAGGTCGCTCATGCTCAGCGCCGAGGCACTGGCGGTCATGCCCAGGCCGGCGGCCAGGGCGGTAGCAGTCAGCAGGGACAGGGTCTTGTTGGAACTGCTCATCGGTCGTGCTCCTGGGTGGTGTGGGCGGGTGCCCGGGTGGCCGGCAGGGATGCCGGTGGAAACGATGGTGCAGCGATCCTACTCAACGAATCCTCGCCAAGACCTCAAATTTTCGTGAGGTTTGTTACAGAAGCATCCGGAAGGTTCGCACCGGGCAGGCCCGGCGCCCACAACGCGGGTGGAACGCCCAGAAACAGGAAGGCCGCTGTCACCAGGACAGCGGCCACCTTGGAGTCGACTCCGGTGTTGCAGTGCAGCGTCAGGGCTGGCCGGTGCTGGAGGTTTCGTCGCGCTTCTCGCGCGGCGGCAGCGGCTGCTCGCCGTGCACCAGGAACCACACGTTCTCGGCGATGTTGGTGGCGTGGTCACCCACGCGCTCCAGGTTCTTGGCCATGAACAACAGGTGCGTGCACGGGGTGATGTTGCGTGGGTCTTCCATCATGTAGGTCAGCAGCTCGCGGAACAGCGCGGTGTACTGCGCGTCCAGGCGGGCATCGTCCTCGCGCAGTGCCAGCGCGGCGTCGGCGTCGTTGTCGCGGTAGGCGGCAATGGCGCGGCGCACCTGCTGCGCGGCCAGGCGGCCCAGTGCGCGCAGGCCCTGGATCTGCGGCAGCGGCGGCACCTTGCCCAGGGCGATGGAACGCTTTGCGACGTTGGCGGCGTAATCGCCAATGCGCTCGATGTCGGCCGGAATGCGCAGGCCGGCGAGGATCTCGCGCAGGTCGCGCGCCATCGGGCCACGCAGCGCTAGGCGCATCACGTCGTGGCTGATCTGCTGCTCAAGCGCATCGATCGCTTCGTCGTTGGCGATGATGCGATGGGCGGCGTTCTCGTCGCGCTTCTCGATCACGTCCATCGCCGCTTCGAGCTGGGCGACGGCCATCTCGCCCATGCGCACGATTTCGGCCACCAGGCGCTGCTGCTCTTCGTCGTAGCTCTTGACGATGTGGTCGTTGGGAAGATTCATGGTCTGCAATCCGGGTAGAGCCAGGCCATGCCTGGCTGGAACATGTGGCGAAGGAACAGCGTCGATCAGCCGAAGCGACCGGTGATGTAGTCCTCGGTCTGCCGCTGCGACGGCTGCGAGAAGATCACTTCGGTGCGGTCGTGCTCGATCAGGTCGCCCAGGTACATGAAGGCGGTGTAGTCGGATACGCGCGCGGCCTGCTGCATGTTGTGGGTGACGATCACGATCGTGTACTCGTGCTTGAGCTCTTCCACCAGCTGCTCGATGCGGCTGGTCGAGATCGGATCCAGCGCCGAGGTCGGCTCGTCCAGCAGCAGCACCGACGGGCGCAGGGCCACGGCACGGGCGATGCACAGACGCTGCTGCTGGCCACCGGACAGGCCCAGCGCGCTCTGCCCCAGCTTGTCCTTCACTTCGTCCCACAGCGCGCCCTGGCGCAGCGCCTGCTCGACACGGTCGGCCATGTCGGCCTTGCTCAGCTTCTCGTGGTGGCGGATGCCGTAGGCCACGTTCTCGAAGATGGTCATCGGGAACGGCACCGGCTTCTGGAACACCATGCCGACCTTGCTGCGCAGGCGGTTCATCGGGTACTTCGGCGACAGGATGTTCTCGCCGTCCAGCAGCACTTCACCGCGCGCTTCCAGCTTCGGGTACAGCGCGTAGATGCGGTTGAAGATGCGCAGCAGGGTCGACTTGCCGCAACCGGAGGGACCGATCAGCGCGGTTACGCGCTTTTCCGGAATCTCCAGGTTGATGCCCTTCAGGGCGTGGAACTTGTCGTAGTAGAAGTCCAGTCCACGCGCAGCCAGCTTCACCGGCGACGGCGTGTGCAGGCTCTCGTGCGAGGACGGCACGGCGATGCGCTGCATCGGCACGGCGTTGGAAAGGTCGTTCATGGCGTTATCCACGGAAAGGTCAGTCATGGGAGATACGGTTGCGCAGCAGGATGCCGCGGGCGGCAAGGCTGACCAGCAACACGAAGACAGTCAGCACCAGGGCACCGGCCCAGGCCAGCACCTGCCAGGATTCATACGGGCTGCCGGCGAACTGGTTCATCACCACCGGCACCGAGGCCATCGGCTGGAAGATGTTGTTGTTCCAGTACTGGTTGCCGAAGGCAGTGAACAGCAGCGGCGCGGTCTCGCCGGAAATGCGGGCCAGCGCCAGCAGGATGCCGGTGATGATGCCGGCCGATGCACTGCGGTACAGCACCTGCACGATCACCTTCCACTGCGGGATACCCAGCGACAGGGCCGCCTCACGCATCTGCGAGGGCACCAGGCGCAGCATCTCGTCGGTGGTACGCACCACCACCGGCAGCACGATGAAGGCCAGTGACAGGGCACCGGCGAACGCCGAGAAGTTGCCGCCGGTCTGCATCACGTACAGGGTGTAGACGAACAGGCCGAGCACGATCGATGGCGCCGACAGCAGGATGTCGTTGACGAAGCGGACCACGGTGCCGGCTTTGCGGGCGTTGCCGTACTCGGCCAGCCAGGTGCCGGCCAACACGCCCAGCGGGGTGCCGATGCCGATCGCCATCGCGCACATCACCGCGCTGCCGAAGAAGGCGTTGGCGAGGCCGCCTTCCTGCATCGGCGGCGGCGTCATCTTGGTGAACAGATCCCAGTTGATGCCAGCCATGCCCTTGGAGGCCAGAGTGAACAGGATCCAGCCCAGGAAGAACAGGCCGAACAGGGCGGTGGCGCAGGAGGCAGTGATCGCAACGACGTTGCCGATGCGACGGCGCAGGTACAGCGAATCAGCGGTGGTGGACATCAGTTGCCCTCCTTGCGGGACAGGCGCATCAGCATCAGTCGGGCAATGGCCAGCACCACGAAGGTGACGATGAAGAGGACGAAGCCGAGCAGCAGCAGGGCCGAGCGGTAGGTTTCAGTGGCTTCGCCGAAATCGTTGGCGATCAGCGCGGCGATGGTGGTGCCCGGTTCCAGCAGCGACGGCGACAGGCGCACGCTGTTGCCGATAACGAATGCCACCGCCATCGTCTCGCCCAGAGCGCGGCCGAGGCCGAGGAAGATGCCGCCGATCACCGCCGAGCGGGTGTAGGGCAGGACGATGTCCCAGCTCACTTCCCACTTGGTGGAACCCAGCGCGTAGGCCGATTCCTTCAGGCGGGTCGGCACGGTCAGGAACACTTCGCGCATCACCGAGGAGATGAACGGAATGACCATGATGGCCAGCACGAAACCGGCGGTAAGCATGCCGATGCCCAGCGGCGGGCCCTGGAACATCGGGCCGATGATCGGCCATTCGCCCAGGGTTTCGTTGAGGAACGGGGTGACGTACTCGGTCATCACTGGCACCAGCACGAACAGGCCCCACATGCCGTAGATGATCGAGGGGATGCCGGCCAGCAGTTCGATGGCGGTACCGACCGGGCCACGCAGCCAGCGCGGCGCGACTTCGGTGAGGAAGAAGGCGATGCCGAAGCTGACCGGCACGGCGATGACCATCGCGATGACGGCGGTGACCAGGGTGCCGTAGATCGGGGCGAGGGCGCCGAACTTGTTTTCGACCGGATTCCAGTCGGCGGAGAAGAAGAAGCTCAGGCCCTGCATTTGCAGGGCATGGCGGCCGCCCCACAGCATCGACAGCGCGGCGCAGGCCAGGGCGATCAGGACGAAGATGACGGTGCCGACCAGCACCCATCGGAACAGTTTGTCGTTGCGGGCATCACGCGCATCGCGCGTGGACGGGGCGGCTACAGGCTGGGCGATGGCATTCATGGGGACGGCAGGGCCAGGAAGGGGCGGGGCGGCATGGCGTGGAAGAAGCGGTGCCCGCGCGGGGCGGGCACCGTCGGGTCCATCACTTCAGGTCGGTCGCCCAGTAGGCCTCGATCTGCTTGACCAGTTCGGCCGGCAGCGGCACGTAGTGCAGCTCGTTGGCCTGGGCCTGGCCGTTCTCGAAGGCCCACTTGAAGAAGGCCAGGGTGTCCTGGTTGCGCTTGGCGTCCTTCGGCTTCTTCTGCATCAGCATGAAGTTGGTGGCGGTGATCGGCCACGCCTGCTCGCCCGGTGCGTTGGTGATGACCAGGTTGAAGTCCTTGGCGCTGGCCCAGTCGGCGCTCGCGGCCGCTGCGGCAAAGGTTTCCGCGCTCGGCTCGACCCAGTTTCCGGCCGCGTTCTGCATGGCGGTGTACGGCATGCCGTTCTGCAGCGCGTAGGCCAGTTCGACGTAGCCGATCGAGCCCTTGATCTGCTTCACGTAGGAAGCAACGCCTTCGTTGCCCTTGCCACCGACGCCATCCGGCCACTGCACCGAGGTGCCCTCGCCAACCTTGCTCTTCCACTCCGGGCTGACCTTGGACAGGTAGTTGGAGAAGTTGAAGGTGGTACCCGAACCGTCCGAACGATGGACCAGGGTGATCTTGCCGTCCGGCAGCTTCACGCCCGGGTTGGCGGCGACGATGGCCGGGTCGTTCCAGGTCTTGACCTTGCCCAGGAAGATGTCGGCAAGCAGGGCGCCGCTCAGGCGCAGCTTGCCGGCTTCCAGGCCTTCGATGTTGACCACCGGCACCACGCCGCCGATGGCGGACGGGAACTGCGCAAGGCCGGCCTGGGCCAGCTCTTCGCTGCTCAGCGGCTTGTCGGAGGAACCGAAGTCGACGGTGCCGGCCTTGATCTGGGCGATACCGCCGCCCGAGCCGATCGACTGGTAGTTGATCTTGGCACCGGTGCTGGCGTTGTAGTCAGCCGACCACTTGGAGACCAGCGGGAAGATGAAGGAAGCGCCGGCACCGGACACTTCGGCGGTCACCTTGGCACCGGCAGCGGCCGGGGCCGCGGCACCGTCGGCAGCCGGCTGCTGCGCGGCCTGCTTGTCGCCACCGCAGGCCGACAGGCCCAGGGCGATGGCCAGGGAAAGGGCGGCAAGGCCGGCCGAGTGCAGTTTCATGGTCACTCCATAGCGGGGTAGAGCCGACGACGTCGGCGGATGCGGCTATGAAATGATGTTTTTGTTACAGCCGTATTACGACCATGACAGAGGTGTCCTGGATCACGTTCTGACAAGGGTTTCACGGGGTTGGCCGGCCCTTGGCAGGAGCCCTGAGACCCCGGATCTGCGCATCGATATGACGGCCTGGGCGCTGGGTAGAGTCGAGCCATACTCGACTGCTCCCTGTCCTCGGTAGCTGCGGACCGTTGGTCTGCACGCTCCAGCACCCAACCGAGCATGGGCTCGGCTCTACAGAGCCTGGTGCACCCCAAAAACAAGAAGAGCGCGAGATCTCGAGGATCTCGCGCCCGGGTTGGGATCGGCGGGGGAGAGAGGACCCGCCGATCCCGTTCCTGCGGGGGAACGCGCTTACTTCAGGTTCTGGGTCCAGTAGGTTTCGATCTGGCGGACCAGGCTGTCCGGCAGCGGCACGTAGTCCAGTTGGCGGGCCTGGGCATCGCCGTTCTTGTAGACCCAGCGGAAGAACTCCTGGGTGGCCTTGCCATTGGCAGCATTCTTCGGCGTCTTCTGCACCAGGATGAAGTTGGTGGCGGTGATCGGCCAGGATTCAGCGCCCGGCGCATTGGTCATGACCAGGTAGAAATCCTTGGCGTTGGCCCAGTCGGCGCTGGCGGCGGCAGCGGCGAACGACGCATCGCTCGGCTGCACGAACTTGCCGGCGGCATTCTTCATCGCGGTGTACGACAGCTTGTTCTGTAGCGCGTAGGACAGTTCGACATAGCCGATGCCGCCCTTGATCTGCTTCACGTACGCTGCAACGCCTTCGTTGCCCTTGCCACCGATGCCGGCCGGCCACTGCACCGAGGTGCCTTCACCGACCGAGCTCTTCCACTCCGGGCTGACCTTGGACAGGTAGTTGACGAAGTTGAAGGTGGTGCCCGAACCGTCCGAACGATGCACGACGGTGATCTTGGCGCTCGGCAGGGTCACGCCCGGATTCAGCGCGGCGATGGCCGGGTCATTCCAGGTCTTGATCTTGCCTAGGAAGATGTTGGCCAGCACGGCGCCGTCCAGCTTCAGCGCGCCCGGGGCGATGCCGGCCACGTTCACCACCGGCACCACGCCACCGATCACCGACGGGAACTGCGCCAGGCCCGAGGCGGCCAGTTCTTCCGGCTTCAGCGGAGCATCGGAGGAGCCGAAATCAACCGTCTTGGCCTTGATCTGGGCGATGCCACCACCGGAGCCGATCGACTGGTAGTTGACCTTGTTGCGGGTCGCAGCGCTGTAGTCGGCCGACCACTTGGACATGACCGGGTAGATGAACGATGCGCCCGCGCCGGTGATGTCGGCGGCGTTGGCGGCGAACACGGACGATGCAGCCAGGATGGCGACAGCGGCGCGCGATTTGAAGGCGTGGATCACGGGGAGACTCCTGGGGTGGTGGTCGAAGGGCGGTTGCCCGACGTTTCGGTGCACATTCCATAACGGTTGCGTGACATGTCCGCGTCTGTCATATGACGCGGACGTGACACGCGTCATGAGGGGTGTCACGTCCGCTGCGCCGGCAGGGCGGCACGGGCACCGCTGCAACGACGAAGGCACGGACGGGGCCGTGCCTTCGCGGTTCAACGCAGGCGGCTGGACTTACCAGAAGAACTGCGCGCGGGCTTCCAGGATGTTGGGATCGTCGTTGACGAAACCGCGCGCCGTGGAGCTGTACTTCTTGCTGTCGACCATCACGTAGTTGAGCATCAGCTTGAAGTTGGAACGCAGGTACCAGTTGGCGCCCACGGTCCAGATGTCCATCTTGCCGCCCAGCACGCCATCGACGATCGGCGGGCGACCAGCGACCGGGTTGGCGGCGAGGTTGCCGTCATTGAGGTCCATGTGGTCGTAGCGCACGCCCAGCTGCCACTGGCCGCCGGCCGGGTTGTTCGGCAGGCCGGTGCCCGGAGTGCCGCCCTTGTAGCTCCAGGTCTCGCCGGTGACGTTCCACACGCCGCTGATGTAGTAGCCGTCGCTGGTGTAGTTGTCGTGGTCGTAGCGCTTGGCCTTGCTGGTGTAGTACTCGGCCTGGGCCTTGAACGGGCCCTGGAAGTACATCGCTTCGGCACCGATGGTGCTGACCCGGTCGGTGTCGGTCAGGTTGCCGCTGTCGATCAGGCGGGCAGTGGCGAGGTCGGCATTCGGACGCGCACGCACGCGCAGGGTGTCGGCGTCGGCGTCGTAGTTGACGTAGCTCAGACCGAAGTGCAGGACCTGGCCCTTTTCATTGATCGGGGCCCAGGTGCCACGCGCGCCGTAGCCGCTGCCGTGGGCCAGGTTGCGGGTCAGCTCGCGTCCGAAGGCGCTGGCGGTCACCGACCAGTTGTCCTGGCCGTAGCTGTACGCGCCACCCAGGCGGCGGGCGATGGCATAGGTATTGGTGACTGCTGCCTTGGAAATGAAATCGTTGTTCTTGGTGCTGGACAGTTCTTCCAGGCTGTTGGGCTGCTTGAACTGGCCCAGCTGCAGGAAGTGGTTGGCGTTGCCCAGCAGCTTGTACTTCACGTTGGTGTCGAGGAACTTATCGGCCTTGGCATCATAGCCGACCACCCATTCCACGTTGCCCGGGCCCTTGCCCTTCAGCACCAGCTCGGCGCGACGCAGTTCGAATTCGCTGTTCTTGCCGTTGCCGGCGTCGCCACCGTTGAGGTCGGTCAGGTCGTTGTCGAACCAGTTGCCGTCGGCCTGGACCAGGCCTTCGAAGGTGATTTCCGAACCGCCGATCACGTCGATGGCGACTTCGGCGTGTGCAGCCGGCACATACAGCGCAGCAGCCACGGCCACCGTCAGGAGTTGGTGATGCAGTTTCATGGAGAGGAGCCTTGCAGGCAGGTTGGAAGATGCGCGCAGGCTAGAAGGTAAAGATTGCGTAAATGTGACAGTTCGCGCGCGGCAGACATCCACCGCAGGCCCCGTCACGGCATGGCCTGCCATTGAAACCGCTTGCGTATGACGCCCGGATTGCGCCCCGGTTGCAGTAGATCCACGCCATGCGTGGATGCTGTCGTCACTCTGCGAGGGTCTTGTCCTTGAACCGGCACAGGTCGGCGATCACGCAGCCCGGGCAATCCGGCTTTCGCGCCTTGCACACATAACGCCCGTGCAGGATCAGCCAGTGATGCGCGTCGAGCAGGAACTCGGCCGGAATCACCTTCACCAGTTTGTCTTCCACTTCACGCACGTTCCTGCCTGGCGCCAGGCCGGTGCGGTTGGATACGCGGAAGATATGCGTGTCCACCGCCATCACCGGCTCGCCGAATGCAGTGTTGAGCACGACGTTGGCGGTCTTGCGTCCAACGCCTGGCAGCGCTTCCAGTTCATCGCGATCGCGCGGCACTTCACCGCCGTGCTTCTCCAGCAGGATCGCACAGGTGGCGATCACGTTCTTCGCCTTGGCGTTGAACAGGCCGATGGTGGCGATGTACTGCTTCAGCCCGTCCTCGCCGAGTGCGAGGATCTTCGCCGGCGTGTTGGCGACCGGGAACAGACGGCGCGTGGCCTTGTTGACGCCGACGTCGGTGGCCTGCGCCGACAGCGCGACCGCCACCAGCAGCTCGAACGGCGAGCTGTACTCCAGTTCAGTCTTCGGGTGTGGATTGAGTTCGCGCAGGCGGGTGAACATTTCCACCACGTCGGCGCGCGGCATCGTGCCGCCACGCCGCGCCGGGGCGCGTGCGGTCTTCTTCAGGGTGGCCATTACTGCTCCTTGCCGCTGGCGCGGGCCTTGGCCCGGGCGAGGATGGCGGCGGCTGCGGCGGGCAGGGCGGGTTTCACGTCCGGCGCCGGGGCCGGCGTACGGCGCGCATCGCGCTCGGCTTCGCGCCGTGCCAGCCGCACCGCACGCGCACGGTAGCGTTCGCGTGCGGCCCAGGCCGTATGCAATTGCTGCTGCGCCTGCTGCAGGCGTCGCGGAAGGTCCGGGTGACCGGGCAGCAGCTGTTCGTCGCCGGCGCGGGCGACGTAGTCCATCAGGCCTGCCTGCAGGGCACCATCGAGATCGTCTGCCTGGACCCGGGCGAACAGCTGCGCGGGGTTGGGTCGGGATGCCATGGCGTCAGCGGTTCTGGAAGGCCGGCGGACGGCGCTGCAGGAACGCGCTGGTGCCTTCGCGCATGTCCTCGGTGGCGAACAGCAGGCCGAACTGCGCGCTTTCGTACTCCAGCCCTGCCTCCAGGCTGCATTCGCCACCCACGTGCACGGCATCCAGCAGGCCACGCAGGGCCAGCGGCGCCGAGCGCGCCAACTGGCGGGCGACATCCTGCACACGGTTGTCCAGCGCGTCGGCAGGCACCACCTCGTTGACGATGCCCAGTTCCAGCGCACGCGCGGCGTTGATCGGTGCACCCAGCAGGCACAGCTCCAGGGTGGCGGCGCGGCCGCACAGGCGCAGCAGGCGCTGGCTGCCGCCGAAGCCGGGAATCAGGCCGAGGTTGATCTCCGGCTGCCCGACCTTGGCCGTATCGGCAGCGATGCGCAGGTGGCAGGCCATGGCCAGCTCCAGCCCGCCGCCCAGGGCGAAGCCGTTCACGCGCGCGATCACCGGCTTGGGCATGCGCTCGATCTGGCGCATCAGGGCCTGGCCGAGCAGGGAGAAATCACGTCCCTGAACCGCACTGAGTGTGTTCATCTCGGCGATGTCGGCCCCGGCCACGAACGCCTTCGGACCGGCACCGGTCAGCACCACCACGCGCACGTCCGGGTCGGCAGCGGCGGCGCTGAACGCCTCGGCCAGCGCCTGCAGGGTCGCGGCATTCAAGGCGTTGAGCTTGTCCGGGCGCTGGACGGTCACGGTGCGGATGGCGCCGTCGTCGGCGACAGCGATCAGGGCATCGGCCACGGGAAAACTCCTGAAACGTTAAAAAAAAGTGAGATTGAACTCCGCCAACGCAGACGGGTCTTAGCCTGCATCGTGAGTAGCGGTTACACGTTGTGCCCGTTATCCTAACCCGTCGCCTCAGGGCGGCGCAGAACGTCCCTGAGTTACCACCCCTGGAGAACTGTTTGATGAAGTTGCGTTCTATCGCGGTCGCCGTCGCGGCCCTGGCCCTGACGGGCAATGCCTTCGCCCAGGACGTCTCGTCCGAAAAGGGCAAGCTGAGCTACTACTTCGGTTACGACTACGGCAACAACCTGGCGGAGCTGACCGGTCGTGGTGAGCAGCTGGACATCAACTCGGTGGTGAAGGGTCTGCAGGACGCCTACGCCAAGAAGCAGCCGGCGATCACCGCCGACCAGCTGAAGCCGGCCGTTGAAGCGTTCCAGAAGCGCGAGCAGGGCCGTGCCCAGGCTGCCAAGGCCGAGTACGAAAAGGCTGCTGCCGAAAACAAGACCAAGAGCGATCAGTTCATCGCGGCGAACAAGGCCAAGGCCGGCGTGCAGTCCCTGCCGAGCGGCGTCCAGTACCGCGTGATCGAAGCCGGCAAGGGCGCCAAGCCGACCCAGGCCAGCACCGTGCAGCTGGAAGTGGCCGGTCCGTTCCCGTACGGCCAGCGCCCGACCGAAGCCCGCCCGGCCCAGCAGATTCCGTCGATCAAGGTCAGCGACGTCGAAATGAAGGCCATGCGCGAGACCCTGCTGCAGATGCCGGCAGGCTCGAAGTGGGAAGTCACCCTGCCGCCGGACCAGGCCTACGGTGCCGACCCGCGCACCCCGTTCCCGCCGAACGTGGCTGTGCAGTTCGAGATCAAGCTGGTCAGCGTCAAGTAAATCGAAGCCGTAAACGAAACGCGCCGGTGATTCCACCGGCGCGTTTTTGTTTGCGCGGAGCGCGACGGTGCCACGCACCGCATCTGCACCCCGCGCAAATTCAGCCCGATCGCGCTACTGTTGCCGGGTGCAAACAATGGAAGAAACGGCGCGTGTTGTCGCAAGTCCCTGCATCGGAGTGTGCACGCTGGATCCGGACCGGCAATGCACCGGCTGCGGGCGGCACATCGATGAAATCGCACGGTGGTCGTCGATGAGCAACGAGGAGCGCAGCCGCATCCTGCATCGCGTGCAACCCCTGCGTGAACAGCTGCAGCAATCACTGCGCGGCTCGCTGGCCGATCACGAACGCTTGATGCGCGCGCTGCATCCACTGGCCGAGCCGCCGGCCGGCGACGGCTGGAACCGCAGCGAACTGAGTGACCTGCTGCCGCCGGGGCCACCTGTGGAAGCCGCCGTACTGGCCGGCATCGTGCCGCGCGCCAATGGCGCACAGGTCATCCTTACCCGTCGCACCGAAACCCTGCGCCAGCATGGTGGCCAGGTCGGCTTCCCCGGCGGGCGCACCGAACCCGATGACCGCGACGCACTGGCGGCCGCGCTGCGCGAGAGCCAGGAAGAAATCGCACTGGCGCCCGGCCAGGTGCAGGCGCTGGGCTATCTCGATCCCTTTGTGACGATCACCGGCTACCGGGTCACGCCGGTGGTGGCCGTGGTCGATCCGGACTTCGTGCCGGTGCCGCAGCCCAGCGAAGTGGCCGAAGTGTTCGAAGTGCCGCTGGCCTACCTGATGGCCGCAGACAATCTGCGCCAGGTCGAAATCAATCACCGCGGCCGCATCCGCCACGTCCTTGAGTACGGCTGGCCCGGCCAGCGTATCTGGGGCGCGACCGCCGCCATTCTCTACAACCTGCGTCGCCGCCTGGAGCAAGTGCAATGAAGCCGATCGATCCGCCGTGGACCACGCTTGTCGATGTCGCCAGCCTGGCGGCAGCATTGGGTGAGGACGTACGTGTCGTCGATGCACGTGCTACTGCCAGCACCGCCGTACGCGTGGTCGATGCGCGGTCCTCGCTGGCCGATCCGCAGGCGGGTAGCGGCCAGTATCTGGCGGGGCATGTTCCGGGCGCGGTGTATGCCGACCTCAATCGGGATCTGTCGGATCTGACCCGCAGCGGCCACGGCCGTCATCCACTGCCGGACAGCGATGCCTTCGCCGCAAAGCTCGGCCAGTGGGGTATTGGTCCCGACACCCAGGTGGTGGTCTACGACGGCAGCGACGGCAGCATGGCCGCCTCGCGCCTGTGGTGGCTGCTGCGCCTGATCGGGCACCGCAAGGTCGCCGTGCTCGACGGCGGCATCGCCGCTTGGCAGGCCGCAGGGCACCCCTTGGCGACGGGGCAGGATGAGGTGGCCGCGCTGCCGGCTTACCCGGGCCGTTTCGACACCACCCAGATTGCCAATGCCGACGAAATCAGCGCACGCCTGAAGCACGCGCCGGGCTGGCTGGTCGACGCACGCGCGGGCGAACGCTTCCGTGGCGAAGTCGAGCCGCTGGACCCGGTCGCCGGCCATGTACCCGGCGCGGTCAACCGCCCGTTTGCGTTGAACGTTGCCGACGGCCGCCTGCGGGATGCACAGGAACTGCGCGCCGAACTGCAGGGCGTGATCGGCAACCGCGATCCGCAGCAGGTGGTGCTGATGTGCGGTTCCGGCGTGACCGCCTGCCACCTGCTGCTGGCGATGGAAACGGCCGGCCTGAGCGGCGCACGCATCTATGCCGATTCCTGGAGCGGCTGGGTGAGCGACAGCAGCCGCCCGGTGGCGACCGGCGCCTGAGCCGCGCGGGGTCGGATCCGTTTTCCAACGGAGAACGGCTCTGACCCCATCAACCGAAAATCGGGGTCAGAGCCCGTTGCGTAGCAACGGGAGCCGACCCCGTGTCGATTCGAAGGATCGCGGAGAACTGTCGAAGGCGGGGTGGGTCCGGTTGCGGGGGTGTCCGCGGCATGGATGCCGCGGCCAAGCCCCCATGGACGGGTTTACGGCGTCCCCCGCAACCGGACCCACCCCGCCATCCCAGGGAATCCTGCTGTTGCCCTTGCTTCGGCCGTTGCCTCTGCGGGTGCAGGGCGCAGCCCTGCCGCTTACCCAACAGGCTGCAGCGGCACCTTCGCCAGCACCCGCGCCCACGGGAACAACGGTCCCGGATCACGCTTGCGCGCCACCGTCAGCGTCGGATCATCGCTGGCCGGCACCTGCTCCAGATCCAGCTGGTCGTGCCCGGCAATCCGCCGCAGCGACGGATAGCGCGCCACCAGCGCCAGCAGCAGCGCCTCCAGCGCCGCCAGCTGTGCCTCGGTGTAGGCCTCGTCCATCGCCTGATGGCGGCTGTCGAACCAGTCCGGGTAGCGCCCGGTGTTGACCAGCTCGATGCCCAGCGTATGCGCGTTCATGCCGCGCACGTGGTGGGCCACCCGTTCCGGTGCCACGTACTGCACCACGCTGCCATCGCGGTCGATGTAGAAGTGGCCGCTGTTGCCGGCGCCGCTGTCATACAGCACGCGCTCGCCGTACTCGCGGGCCATTGCCAGATCGGGCAGCTCGGTGCAGTGGATCACCACCATCTCCAGCGTGGCCGGGTCGCGCAGCGGCAGGCGGTCTTGATAGGGCAGGGGCTGCAGCTGCAGGTCGGGAAGGAGCGGGTTGGGCATCCAGCGATGCTAGCATTGCGGCATGAACCTGCCTCCTCTTTCGCCGCCGACCCGCTCCCACGGAGCGCGTGCATGAGCCGCGGCCACTGCATCCTGTCCCACGGTTTCGAGAGCGGCCCGGAAGCGACCAAGGTCACCGCGCTGGCCGACGTGGCGCAACGCCTGGGCTGGACCCATGAACGCCCGGACTACACCGACCTGGACGCGATGAGCGAGGTCAGCCGGGTGGGTGACGTGCGCACCCGGCTGCAGCGCCTGGTGGAACGTACCGCCATCGCCGCCCAGCAGGGCCCGGTGGTGCTGGCCGGCTCCAGCCTGGGCGCCTACATCTCCGCCATCGCCTCGCTGCAGGTGCCTGTGGCCGGCCTGTTCCTGATGGTGCCGCCGACCACCATGGGCCCGATGCCGGCGCTGGATGCTGCGGCGGTGCCGACCACGGTGGTGCAGGCCTGGCATGACGACGTGGTACCGGCCGCCGGGGTGATTGCCTGGGCGCAGGCGCGTTCGGCGCAGCTGCTGCTGGTCGACGACGGTCACCGCCTGGAGCACCACGTGGAGGCCTCCGCGCAGGCCTTCGAGCGCCTGCTGCGGCAACTGTGAAGCCCGGGCGCACGGCGCGCCCGCCCGCTTTGACTACAATGACAGCCCCGCCGCCCCCGGCGCGGGCCTGCCGGCCGTGCCTACGGCCCTCCTTTCCGACTGGCCCGGCCCCTGTGCCGCGCCCGACCATCTGCGAACCGATTCCGTGAAATTCTTCGTCTCCTGCGCCAAGGGCCTGGAATACCTGCTTGCCGATGAACTGTCGGCCCTGGGCCTTGCCAAGGCCACTGCCACCATTGCCGGCGTCAACGCCGAGGGCGAACTGGAGCAGGCGCTGCGGATCGTGATGTGGTCGCGCCTGGCCAGCCGCGTGCTGTGGCCGATCGACGAGTTCGAGTGCCCGGACGAGCAGGCCCTGTATGACGGCGTGCGTGCGCTGCCGTGGCATGAGCACATCAAGCCGGAGATGACCCTGGCGGTGGACGCACATGTGTCCGGCGACAAGATCACCCACGCCCGCTTTGCCGCGCAGCGGATCAAGGACGCCATCGTCGACCGCATGCGCGATGAGGGCCTGGAACGCCCCTCGGTCAACACCGACCTGCCGGACGTGCGCGTCAACCTGTCACTGCGCAAGGGCCGTGCCTCGCTGTCGATCGACCTCGGCGGCGGCCCGCTGCATCGCCGGGGCTGGCGCGGTGCCGCCCACGAGGCACCGCTGAAGGAAAACCTGGCTGCCGCGCTGCTGCTGCGCGCGCAGTGGCCGCGCCTGCACGCCGCCGGTGGTGGCCTGCTGGACCCGATGTGCGGCAGCGGCACGCTGCTGATCGAGGGCGCGCTGATGGCCGCCGACGTCGCTCCCGGCCTGATGCGCCATGGCAGCCTGCCGCCGAGCCGCTGGCTGGGCTTCGACAAGGCCGCCTGGAAGACCATCCAGAGCGAAGCGCGTGACCGTGAGGCCGCAGGCCTGGCCGCGCTGAAGCCGGTCATCCACGGCAGCGACATCGACCCGACCGCGATCCAGGCGGCACGCGAGAATGCCGAGGTCGCGGGCGTCGCCCACGCGATCCGCTTCACCCGCGCCGACGTCGCCGACCTGGCCGCGCCGGAGCAGGAGATCGGCGCGGTGGTCTGCAACCCGCCGTACGACGAGCGCCTGGCCGCCGATCCGGCGCTGTACCGCGCACTGGGCAACGCCCTGCAGAAGGCCGTGCCGCAGTGGCGTGCCAGCCTGCTGTGCGGCAACGACGAGCTGGCCTTCGCCACCGGCCTGCGTGCGGGCAAGAAGTACCAGATGTTCAACGGTGCGCTGGAATGCGCGCTGATCGTCTGCGACCCGATCGCCGTGCCGGGCCGTGACCCGGCGCAGCCGCGCGAGCTGAGCGAAGGTGCGCAGATGGTGGCCAATCGCCTGCGCAAGAACCTGAAGAAGTTCAAGAGCTGGCGTGCCCGCGAGGACATCACCTGCTTCCGCGCCTACGACGCCGATCTGCCGGAGTACGCGGCGGCCATCGATGTCTACGAGGAAGACGGTGGCAAGCGCCGCACCTTCCTGCATGTGCAGGAATACGCCGCACCGGCGGCGATTCCCGAGAACGACGTGCGCCGCCGCCGCAACGAGCTGCTGGCGGCAGCGCGCGAAGTGTTCGGCGTGCCGCCGGAGCAGGTGTCGATGAAGTCGCGTGAGCGCGGCAAGGGCGGCAGCAAGTACGGCCGCTTCGAGCAGCGTGACGAGTTCATCGTGGTGCGCGAGAACAACGCGCTGCTGCAGGTGAACCTGTTCGACTACCTCGATACCGGCCTGTTCCTCGACCACCGCCCGCTGCGCCGGATGATGGCCGAGCAGGTGCGCGGCAAGCGTTTCCTCAACCTGTTCTGCTACACCGGCGTGGCCAGCGTGCAGGCCGCGGTGGCCGGTGCCGCCAGCACCACCAGCGTCGACCTGTCGGCCACCTACCTGCAGTGGTGCTACGACAACCTGGCGCTGAACGGGCAGGGCGGCAACCAGCACCTGCTGGTGCAGGCCGATGCCATGGCCTGGCTGGAAGGCGACCGGGGCCAGTACGACGTGATCTTCTGCGACCCGCCGACCTTCTCCAACTCCGCGCGTGCCGATGACTTCGATGTGCAGCGCGAGCAGTTGAAGCTGCTGCGCGCAGCCGTGGCGCGGCTGGCACCGGGCGGCGTGCTGTATTTCTCGAACAACTTCCGCCGCTTCAAGCTGGAAGAGAACGCCATCGCCGAATTCGCCCAGTGCCGCGAGATCACCGCGCGCACCATCGGTCCGGATTTCGAGCGCAACGCGCGCATCCACCGCGCGTGGGAACTGAAGCGGTTGGGGTAAGTCCGTCAGTGCCGGCCGATGGCCGGCACCACCCATCTGGCCAGTAGATCCACGCCATGCGTGGATGGCGGTTACAGCAACCCCACCACCAGCCCGGCCACCGGCAACGCGATCGCCAGCGGCGCGATCCACTTCGGTCGGTACGGGTACAGCCCGAACGACAGCGCCACACCGCCCAGGGTCATCGTGCCCAGCCACAGCACCGGGCCCATCGCCCAGCCATGGTCGACCACGCACAACGCGAACGCCACCGTCAGCAGGGCCCAGCCCAGCACCCGCCACTGCGTGCGCCGTGCCGGGGGAGCTGCAGCCTTACCGTGCAGGTCGTGCTGGTGCTTTTCCATCGCCAGCGACAGGGCGGTGAACGCAGAGAACGACAGCGTCAGAGCCAGCAGCATCATGCGCTGGCCTCCGCTTCGGCCGCTTCGACTGATGCCTTCGGCGCTGCTGCGGCAGCCGCGCGCTTCTTCTTCTCGGCCGCACTCAGCGGTGGCGTCCAGCGCTGCATGCGCCAGCCGCACATCGCCAGCATCGCGCCGAAGGCAATCATCGACAGATCAACGCCGGCCAGCACCCAGTCACCGTTGCGCAGGGTGACGCCCAGGTGGGCATGCGTGGTCAGCGCGTTGACCACCGGCACCAGCGCGAACGCGGCGGCGCCCAGGTACAGCTGCCACGCCCACATCATCCGCTTCGGCCAGATGAAAGCGGCCAGCAGCGCGCCGCCCCAAGCGTAGAAGAACACGTTGGCTTCCGCACTCGAGCGCTCGGCGATGGCCAGCGGCAGCAGGCGGTTGCCCCAGAAGTAGGCGGCAAAGGCGATCGGCAGCCCGGCCACGGTGCCGATGTTCAGCGCATCGACCAGGCGCAGGCCGAAGCCGATGCGTCCACTCTTGGCATGCTTGGGATGTTCCTTCACCGCCCACAGCACCACGCCGCTGGCGACCATCAGGCAGCCGACCAGGCCGGACAGGAAGAACAGTGCACGCAGGCCCCAGTCGGCAAAGCGTGCCAGATGCAGGCCGTACAGCACGCCGCGGGTGGCGGTGGCGCCACCGGAGGGCGGTGTTTCTTCCAGCAATGCACCGCTGACCATGTCGTAGCGCACGGCCGGGGTGTCGGTGGACAGGCGCTTGCCATCACGCTGGCGGATGTCGATCACCGCATTGGCCGCGCCCGGGTTGGACACGGTGAAGCCGGCCACTTCCACGCCGTGCCAATGCGCACGCGCGCTGTCCAGCAGTTGCGCGATCGGCAGCGGTGTTGCGCGGCCTTCGGCCGGCGCGGTCACCTCCGGCATGCCGCCGAAGGCTTCGCTGAAGAACTTGTCCTCGTCCTGCGGGTAGGCGACTTTCACGCCCCACGGCAGGTACATGATCATCAGCGTGACGATGCCGGTGTAGGTGATCATCGCGTGGTAGGGCAGGGCCATCACCGCGCTGACGTTGTGGAAATCGAGCCAGGAGCGCAGGCCCTTGTCCTTGCGGAAGGTGAAGAAGTCCTTGAAGATTTTCTTGTGGGTGATGACGCCGGTGATGATCGCCACCAGCATGAACATCGCGCAGAAGCCGACCAGATAGCGTGCCCACAGCACCGGGATGTAGTGCAGGTCGAAGTGCAGGCGGTAGAAGAAATCACCGCCGCGGGTCTCACGGGCCTTCAGTGCCTGGCCGGTGTTGGGGTCGAGCGTGGCATCGCCGAAGCCGCCTCGACGGCCACGGCTGGGGTCGGCCAGTTCCGGGGGCAGTCGCCAGAACATCTGCATGGCCGGGTTGCGCGGCTGCGGCAGGGTGACGAACCAGTTCTCGGCCTGCGCGGCGTTGGCCTGCAGGTAGTCCACCGCGCGCTGCGCGGCGACGTCGATGCTGACGTTGCTGGACGGCAGTTCGGGACGCATCCAGCGGCTGATTTCCTCGCGGTAGTAGCTGGCCGTGCCGGCCATGAAAATCAGCAGCAGCAACCAACCGACCAGCAGCCCGGTCCAGGTGTGCAGCCAGGCCATCGACTGGCGGAATCCGTTCTTCATGCCCAGGCCCCCAGCATGCGCGCGATGGCAGCCATCAGCAGGGTGGGAGCGAGAATGCCGATCCACGCACGCAGCGCGCTGCGGGTAGCGAACGCCCACAGCGCCGCGCAGGCGGCCACCAGAATCGCCAGCAGCATGCCGGTCAGCACGGTCTGGCCGCGCGCGCCAGGCAGGGCCACCGCGCAGAACACGCTGGTCACCGAGGCCAGCGCGTAGCCGCCGAAGATTGCAGCCAACGAGCGTGACAGCACGCCCCAGCGCGGGTTGGAGAAGAAGGTGCGGGGGCTGGCGGTTGCGGGCGAGCGGTCCACGGCGTTCCTGCAGGTAGGGGAGGGGATGGAACGCGTCCGCGGCCCCCTTGCGCCCTGCGCATGTCGCCCAGCGTGTCCCATCGACGAAGCACCGCCCGCGCAGACGGGCAGCCCAGAGGTCGGGGATGTACACGGGCGATGGGCGCGTCTTCCGCGCCCGTTTGGCTAAGCGTACAACCGATCAGTAAATGATAGGCATTCGCAATTTATGAATCAAGCATGATAAGCGTGAGGAGGGGCGACGCCTAGAACCTGAACACCACGGTTGCCGCATGCAGCAGCAGGCCAATCAGGCCACCTACCAGGGTGCCGTTGAAGCGGATGAACTGCAGGTCGCGGCCCACACTCAGTTCCAGCTGCTCGACCAGGTGCCGCTCGTCCCAGCCCTTCACGGTCTGCGCGATATGCGTGGTCACGCCCTCGCGCAGGCGCCCGGTCAGGCGCTGCGCACCTTCCAGCAGGTGCTGGTTGAGGGCCTCGCGCAGGGCCGGGTCGGCCTGCAGGCTGCTGCCCAGCGACGCCAGGCTGCGCTGCAGGTGGCCGACCAGTGCCGAGTCCTCGCGTTGCAGGTCGGCGCGCAGGCTGGCATGGATGCGCGCCCACAGCCCTTGCACGTAGTCCTGCAGGGCGGGGTGGTCGATCATTTCCTGCTTGAGCTGCTCGATGCGCTCGGCCAGGGCCGGGTCCTCGCGCAGGCGCTGCACGTAGTTCTGCAGCCAGCTCTCGTAGTCCTGGCGCAGCGGATGCTGCGGCTCGGCCAGCACCTGCTGCAGTTCTTCCAGCACCGCCCGCGCCAGGCGCTCGGCCAGGCTGTCGCCGATCTCGTCGATCGGCTTGACCCAGTTCACCGTGCTCGACAGGGTGGGCCACTCGCGCTGGATGTAACGCACGATCAGCTGCGAAGCACGCTCCTTCACTTCCGGTTGCTCCAGCCAGCGCCCCAGGCGCTGCAGGCCCTCGTCGAGCACGCGCTGGTGGCGCCCATCGGCGGTCAGCAGGGCCAGCAGCTCACCGGCGGTGGCGGCGGCATTCCACTGCCGCAGCTGCTGCACCACAAAGGCGTGCAGCTGCCGGCGCACGGCGGTTTCGTCGAAGAAATCCAGCGCCTGCAGCGCCCAGCCGCGGGCCATGTCGGCCAGCATGCGCGAGCGTGCCGGGTCGGCCAGCCAGCTGCCGAGGCGGCTGGCTGGATCGAACACCTGCAGCTTGGCCAGCAGCACACCCGGCTCCAGGAACTGGTCGCGCACGAACAGGGCGAGACTGTCGCCGATGCGTTCCTTGCTGCGCGGGATGATTGCGGTATGTGGGATCGGCAGGCCCATCGGCCGCCGGAACAGCGCGACCACAGCGAACCAGTCGGCCAGCGCGCCCACGGCCGCTGCTTCGCAGAAGGGCGAGACCCAGGCCCAGATGCCGCGCTCGCCCTGCCAGTGGCTGATTGCGAAACCGGCCAGCATCAACAGCAACAGGCCCAGCGCGAGGGCTTTCAGGCGCCGCAGCTGAGCGCGGCGCGGATCGTGGGCAGGCGTCATGCGGAAAGTCTAACCGCAGCTTGGTGACGCCTGTCTGTAGAGCCGAGCCCATGCTCGGCTGCCTTGCGCGTGGAAAAGAGCAGCCGAGCATGGGCTCGGCTCTACAGAAGCGCGTCGAGAGCGCTTAGAGCGCTTCCAGCTGCTTGCGCAGCGCGGCCAGCTGCGCGCGCAGGGTGTCGTTCTCGCGGGTCAGCGCGACCACGCGACGGCGCAGGGCCGGTGCATCCTCGCCCAGCTGTTCCAGTGCCGACAGAACCTCGGCATCGCGGCTGGCCACCTCGTCCTCGCTGGGTTCTTCGAAATCCATCTCGCCTGGTTCAGGCTTCGGTGCACGCGGCTTGCGCTTGGACTCGCGCACGCGCTTGGCGGCCTGCTTCAGCTCGTCCTTGCCACCGGCGGCGGCAGCGCGCTGCTCGTCTTCCGGCAGGTCGGCCACGGCCGCAGCGGCGCTGATCGAGATCACGCCGGCCTTCACCGCTTCCACCACCTCGGCCGCGGCCTGGGCGTGGATGCGCTCGATCATGCCGACCTGGCTTGTGCTCAGCTTGGCCTCGCGGGCCAGCTCGGCGCGGCTGATCTTCGGCGCCGGTTCCCACGGCGGGCTGTCCTCGCCCGCGTCTACGACGACGTCGGCGGTGCCGTCGCTCTCGCGCTGCAGCTGGGCCTGCTCGACCTGCTTGCGGGCGGCCAGGATGTCGCGCTTGCGCAGCGCCAGCACACCGCGCTGGAAATCGGACACGCTGCGGCGGCCCAGGTGCTGCTCGATCATCCACAGGTGCACGTCTTCCATGCTCTGGAAACGGGTGTTCTGCACGGTGTTGAAGGGCAGGCCGTGCTTCTGGCAGATGCCGAAACGGTTGTGGCCATCGACCAGCACATCACCCCACAGCACCAGCGCATCGCGGCAGCCTTCGGCCAGGATGCTGCGCTCCAGCGCGTCATGTTCGTCCGCGGTCAGCGGGTCGATGTAGGCCTTGAGTTCTTCTTTGACGACGATATCCATGGGCACGGCAGCGAGCAGGAGCGGAACCGCCCATTGTACCCGCTCGCCACCGCTGGCCCGGGCTCAGGCGGTGGCCCGGATCATCTCGCCCAGGGTGCCGGTGATCTGGTCGATCTGTGCCTTGTCCACGATCAGTGGCGGCGACAGCGCGATGATGTCGCCGGTGCAGCGCACCAGCAACCGGCCGTCATGGAAGCAGCGCCGGAACACCTCGTAGCCACGGCTGCCGGGAGCATCGCGGCGCGGTGCCAGCTCGACCGCGCCGACCAGCCCGAAGTTGCGGATGTCGATCACGTTGGGCAGGCCCTGCAGCGCATGCAGCCGTTCCTGCCAGTACTCGCCCAGCTCGATGGCGCGCTCGAACAGGCGCTCCTCGGCGTAGACGTCCAGCGTCGCCAGCGCTGCGGCGCAGGCCAGCGGGTGGCCGGAATGGGTATAGCCATGGAACAGCTCGATGGCCTGCGGCGGTGCCTGCATCAGCGTGGTATGCACGGCGTCGCTGGCCAGCACGCCACCCAGAGGCACCGCGCCGTTGCTGACCGCCTTGGCAAAGGTCAGCAGGTCCGGGGTGACCCCGAAGCGTTGCGCGGCGAACGGCATGCCAACCCGGCCGAAGCCGGTGATGACCTCATCGAACACCAGCAGGATGCCGTGGTGGTCGCACAGCTCGCGCAGGCGCTGCAGGTAGCCGGGTGCGGGCAGGATCACCCCGGCGGAGCCGGCGATGGGCTCGACGAAGACGGCGGCAATGGTGGAGGCGTCGTGCAGCGTGATCAGTCTTTCCAGGTCGTCGGCCAGTTCCGCGCCCTGGCGCGGCAGGCCCTTGCTGAACGCATTGCGCGGCAGGTCCAGGGTGTGGCGCAGGTAGTCCACGCCACCCAGTTGCAGGCCGAACGCCCTGCGGTTGTTGGGCAGCCCGCCAAGTGCCATGCCGCCGAAACCGACGCCGTGATAGGCCTTCTCGCGGCTGATGAAGCGGGTGCGCTGGCCCTCGCCACGCTGGCGGTGGTAGGCCAGCACGATCTTCATCGCGGTATCCACCGCCTCGGAGCCGGAGCTGGTGAAGAACACATGGTTGAGCGGGCCCGGAGCCAGTGCGGCCAGTCGCTGCGCCAGCGCGAAGGCCGGCGGCGAGCCCATCTGGAAGGCCGGCGAGTAGTCGAGCGTGCGTGCCTGCTCGGCGATGGCATCGACAATGCGTGGGCGGGCATGGCCGGCGTTGCAGCACCACAGGCCGGCAGCTCCATCGAGGATCTGGCGGCCGTCGACATCCTCATAGTGCATGCCTTCGGCGCGCACCAGCATGCGGGGTGCCGCCTTGTACTGGCGGTTGGCGGTGAACGGCATCCAGTACGCGTCCAGTGACTCGGGGCGCTGGGTGGCCAGGTCGTGCAGGTCGCTTTCGGGACGTTTCATGCCAGCTCCGTCGGGTCCGATGCGACGAATGTAGCGCAGCCGCGTCACGGCGGAGTCGCGGCGGTCCCGGTATAACGAAGGCTCGTTGAATGTTGGAGCTTTCCATGGCTGATTTCCCCGACCGTAGCCATTGGCAGGCGCTGGCCCTCCAGCTGTCGATGCCGGGCCAGGCCTTCATCGACGGCCGCTATGTCGATGCCGCCAGTGGCGCCCGCTTCGACTGCATCAGCCCGATTGACGGTCGCGTGCTGGGCGCGGTTGCCGACTGCGACGCGCAGGATGTCGAGCGCGCGGTCCTGGCCGCGCGACGCAGCTTCGAGGCGGGCCACTGGTCGCAGGCCACTCCGGCCCATCGCAAGCGCGTGCTGCTGGCGATGGCGGCATTGGTGGAAGCGCACGCCGATGAACTGGCCCTGCTGGAAACCCTGGACATGGGCAAGCCGGTGCGTGACGCGCGCCGTATCGACCTGCCCGGCGTGGTGCGCTGCCTGCGCTGGACCGCTGAAGCGGTGGACAAGCTGTACGGCGAGGTCGCGCCCACCGGCCCGCACGAGCTGGGGCTGGTCACGCGTGAGGCCGCTGGCGTAGTGGCGGCCATCGTGCCATGGAACTTCCCGCTGTTGATGGCGTGCTGGAAGATCGCACCGGCCTTGGCCATGGGTAACTCGGTGGTGCTCAAGCCTTCCGAGCGGTCACCGCTGAGTGCGCTGCGGCTGGCCGCACTGGCCGCCGAGGCGGGCCTGCCGGAGGGCGTACTGAACGTGTTGCCGGGCCACGGTGCGCGCGTTGGTGAACCGTTGGCCCTGCACATGGACGTGGACGTGCTGGCCTTCACCGGTTCCACTGCCACCGGCGCGAAGCTGCTGGAGCATTCCGGGCGATCCAACCTCAAGCGGGTCTGGCTGGAATGCGGTGGCAAGAGCCCGCATGTGGTGTTTGCCGACGCCCCCGATCTGGACGTCGCCGCCAAGGCGGTGGCACAGGGCATCTTCTTCAACCAGGGCGAAGTCTGTACTGCCGGCTCCCGGCTGCTGGTCCAGCGCTCGATCCGCGAGGATTTCGTGCATCAGGTGATCGCCCATGGCCAGCACATGCAGCCGCAGCATCCGCTGGAGGCCGATGCACCGATGGGCGCGCTGGTGGATGCCGCGCATCTGCACAAGGTGATGGACGATATTGCACGCGCAGAAGGCGAGGGCGCGCGGCTGCTGCTGGGTGGGCGACGGGCCGAGGTCGAGGCCGGCGGCAGCTATGTGCAGCCGACAGTGTTCGACCAGGTGCGCCCGGAGCAGGCCTTGGCGCGTGAGGAAGTATTCGGGCCGGTGCTGGCCGTACTCGGCTTCGACGACGAGGCCGAAGCGGTGCGCCTCGCCAATGACAGTCGCTACGGCCTGGCCGCGGGCCTGTGGACGCGTGATCTCAGCCGCGCCCATCGGGTCGCGCGGCAGTTGCGCGCGGGTAGTGTCTGGGTGAACGGCTGGGATGGTGGCGACATGACCGCCCCGTTTGGTGGTTACAAGCAGTCCGGCAATGGGCGGGACAAGTCACTGCATGCGTTCGACAAGTACAGCGAGATCAAGGCTACCTGGATCCAGTTGTAACGACGCGATTGCTGGGCGGCTGTTCGCTCTTTGTAGAGTCGAGCCATCCTCGACTGCCGTTCGCCCCTCTGTAGCGCCGAGCCATGCTCGGCTGCATCTCGGCAAGAGCAGTCGAGCATGGCTCGACTCTACAAAGGCGTGCCCTCTACCGGCAGCGGGTGCTCACCTGCAGCACGGCCGCACGCAGCATGTCGCGGTCGGCTTCTTCGACGGCGTTCTGGAAATAGTCCATGTCCTGCTTGCCCAGCTCGCACGGGTCGACGATGTACCCCGGTGGCCACAACCCCAGCAGCTGCGCCACGCCATGCACGATCTGCTCGGGGGTCATCTGCCGACGGATCCGGAAGTAATTGCGGCGCGGCCCGAACGCGGGATGGACCTCGCGCCGACCGATCAGGCGTGGCGCCACGCCCGCCGCGCTGATACCGTCACCGCCATCGATGCTGCCCGCAGGCAGGTCCAGCATCAGTGGCGCCGGTGCAGGCGGTTCCTCGGACGCGGGCGTGTTGACATCCGTGGGTGCCGACGGGGTCGGGCGTGGCGCTGTCGAGGGGGCCGGACGCGCCGCCGATGTGGTGGGGGGCGCCGGATGTGGTTGAACCGCCGGGGGGTGCTCCGGCGGTATCCAGCGCAATGAAATCCTGGCACCTTCGTCGCTGCGCAGCGTCATCCTGCCACTGCCCAGCAGCCACACTGCCATCAACCCATGCACCAGCAGCACCGCCAGCCATGCCGCCATGCGCGGCAGCTTCGGCGAATCGGACCACGACAGCGCGACTGCAGTCATCGGCAAAGCATCCATGCAGGGACCGGTGGCGCAGACTAGCGGGCGGCCCGAAAAATTCCGTTGGCATCGGTGTCGGCTGAAACCATCGCCCCGTGTGGCCATCGGCGCGTGGCAGAATCGGGCGATCCGCCGTTACCCGTGTTGCCGATGTCGACGATCACCGCTGCCGCGCCACCCGTGAATTCCCCCAGTCGAGTCCTGCTGGCCAGCCTGATCGGCACCACCATCGAGTTCTTCGATTTCTACATCTACGCCACGGCTGCAGTGCTGGTGTTTCCGCACCTGTTCTTCCCGGACAGCAGCGAACAGGCCGCGCTGCTGCAGTCACTGGCAACGTTTGCGGTCGCGTTCATCGCGCGCCCGGTGGGCTCGGCGGTGTTCGGCCACTTCGGTGACCGCATCGGCCGCAAGGCCACACTGGTGGCCGCGCTGCTGACCATGGGCCTGTCCACGGTGCTGATCGGCCTGCTGCCCACCCATGCCCAGATCGGCCTGTGGGCCCCGGCGCTGCTGGCGCTGTGCCGCTTCGGCCAGGGTCTGGGCCTGGGCGGGGAGTGGGGCGGGGCGGTGCTGCTGGCCACCGAGAACGCACCGCCGGGCAAGCGCGCCTGGTACGGCATGTTCCCGCAGCTGGGCGCACCGCTCGGCTTTCTGCTGTCGGCCGGCATCTTCCTCGTGCTTGGCCGCTGCCTGAGCCAGGACGACTTCCTGCAATGGGGCTGGCGTATTCCGTTCGTGGCCAGCGCGCTGCTGGTCGGCCTTGGCCTGTGGGTGCGCCTGAACATCCACGAGACACCCGATTTCAAGAAGGCACTGGAGCGCAAGGCGCCGGTGCGGCTGCCGATGTGGACGGTGCTGCGTGACCATCCGGTGCCGATGCTGCTGGGCACCCTGGGCGCGTTCGCCACCTTCGTGCTGTTCTACCTGATGACGGTGTTCAGTCTCGGCCATGGCACTGCAGTGTTGGGCTACAGCCGCGAGCAGTTCCTGCTGATGCAGATGGCCGGCATGCTGTTCTTCGCGCTGGGCATCCCGCTGTCGGCGCGCTATGGCGACCGTTGGGGCACGCGGCGCACGATGATCGTTGCCAGCGTACTGATCGTCGGCTTCGGTGTGCTGTTCGCACCGCTGTTCCAGCCGCACAGCCCGTGGCTGGTCACTGGCTTCCTGTGCCTGGGCCTGTTCCTGATGGGCCTGACCTACGGCCCCTGCGGCACTTTCCTGGCCGAGATCTACCCGGTGGAGGTGCGCTATACCGGCGCGTCGCTGTCATTCAACCTGGCCGGCATCCTCGGCGCGGCGCCAGCGCCGTACCTGGCCACCTGGCTGGCCGAACGCTTCGGCCTGGTCGCGGTGGGCTACTACCTGTGCCTGACCGCGGTGGCGACCCTGTGCGCGCTGGTGGCACTGCACCGGCGCGCGCTGCGGCTCAACCAAAGAAGCGCTTGAGCGTGCGCCCCAGCCAACCGCCGCCCTGGTGTTCGCGGGCGAACTGGTTAAGGTGCGCCTTGACCTGTTCGGCATAGGCCTGGTCATCACCGCGGATGTGGTTGAACAGCCAGCGCGAGAGCATGGTGCGCAGTTCATCGCTGATGTCCTCGCCGGCCTGGAAGCGCATGCGGTATTCCGATACCCGCTTGATGAAGACCTCATGCACGCGCTTGTGCGCGGCACAGAACGGATAGCCCGCTTCCTCCATCAGCTCTTCCTCGAACGCGAAGTGCGACATGGTGTAGTCCACCACCTCATCGATCACTTCACCCACCGCCGCACGCTGCATGCTGGCCTGGGCCACGTGCAGGTGGTTGAGCATCTCGATGATGCGGCGGTGTTGTTGGTCGATCACATCGATGCCGATGTTCAGATCGTCCTGCCAGACCAGTAGTGCCATCCCCGGCTCCCCTTCATGCGTATGTCGGGGCCGACTGTAGAACTGCCGCGCGGGTGCGGCGTTGATCTGGATCAAAGCGGGCCGGTCAGGGCAGGGCAGGCTCGCGTGGGCGCAGCGGGCTGGCCACCGTGGTGCAGCTGACCCGGTTGCGGCCACCGGCCTTGGCCAGGTACAGCTGGCGGTCGGCCTCGGAGATCAACCGGTGCAGTGCATCACGCTGCGGGCGCAGGCAGCACAGGCCGATGCTCACGGTCATGCGCAGGGTGGCGGTGCCGATGTCCACTTCCAGCGCGGCGATGCGCTGGCGCAGTTCCTCGAAGTACAGCAGCGCCTCGTCCTGTTCCATGTCCGGCACCAGCAGGCAGAACTCCTCGCCACCGAAACGTGCGATCAGGTCCTGGCTGCGCGCATGTGCGGCCACCGCGCCGGCCACCGCACGCAGTGCATCGTCGCCGGCTTCATGGCCATGGGTGTCATTGATGTGCTTGAAGTGGTCGATGTCGATCATCGCCACCGCCACGCACTGGCCATGCAGCTGCAGCTGCGGCAGCTGGCGCTGGCTCTGCTCCAGGAAGCAGCGGCGGTTGGGCAGGCCGGTCAGGAAGTCGCGGGTGGCCAGATCCTGCAGGGTGCCGATCAGTTCCAGCTGGTCCACGTTCTGCGAGACGCGGCAGAAGAATTCCTCGCGCGAAAAGGGTTTTCGCAGGAAATCGTTGGCGCCGTTCTTCAGGAAGCGCGGGATCAGCGAGGCATCGGTATTGCCGGAGATGCCAATCACCGCCACCTTGTCGCGCGAGCGCAGGGTGCGCAGGCGACGGGTGAACTCCACGCCCTGCATGCCGGGCATTTCCTGGTCGACCACCGCCAGGCGGATCGCCGGGTGCGCCTCGATCGCAGCCAGGCCCTCGTTGCCGTCGGCGGCTTCATGCACCTCATGGCCGTACATGCGCAGCAGGGCCGCAGCATAGCCACGCGCGGACGGCGAATCGTCCACCACCAGCGCGGCGATGCGGCGGTTGCGTTCCAGCCGCTGCACCAGCCACACCAGGTAGTCGATGCTGCCGGGGGTGTTCTTCAGCACGTAGTCGATGATCTGCTGCTGCAGCACGCGCTTGCGCAGGTCCTCGTCGTACACGCCGCTGACCACCACCGTTGGCAGGTCGCGCTTCAGGAAGAACTCGACCACCGCATCACGGTCGCCGTCGGCCAGCACCAGCCCGGTCAGCACCAGGAACCAGCCGCCACCTTCGCCGAGCAGGCGATCGGCCTCGGCGAGGGTGGAAGCGATCACCACCGGCAGTTCCAGACGCTGTTCGATGGCTTCGCGCAGCATGCCGGTGAACGCACGGGAATTTTCGACCAGCAGGATCCGCTGTGGCAGGGGATCGGCCAGGTCGCCATCGACGGCGGCCTGCGGCAGGACGGGCATGATGCGGTGGCTCACGAAGGAGGGCTCGGCACGGATAGCGGCGGTTTCGGGTGTAACTTTAGCGGCGAACGTTGCGCGCTGGGCCAGATTCCGTGTCAGGCCGCCGCTGGCGCCGCGTGGCTGATCGATTCATGCAGGACCAGTCGCAGCCGATTGCCCCGGCAGTTGACCTTGCCGCCGTAAGCAAGCATTCGACCGGCCAGGCGCTCGACGGCCTGGTCGGTGGTGCGTGCCGACAGCGTGCAACCACGGTCGAGCAGGCTCACGACAGCAACGATGCCGCGACGTCCGCCCGCCCGGCCACTTCGGGCACGCACGCAGACCTGCCCGGTCTCCAGCTCCAGCAGCAGTGACACCGCCTCGATCAAGGAGCGATAGATGGCCAGTTGCAGATCTACAGTCAGCAGACAAGGGTTACCCGCCAGCCTGGGCGGAATGACGCGATGCGTGTTGTTCCAGATCTCGCATGCGCCGCCTGCTTGCAGCGCGATGTACAACCCGACCTGCTCCAGCCCGGTGGGGTAGACCATGCTGGCCTGCTCGCGGAACAGACGTGAGTGCACGGATGACGCGTGTTGCAGGCTGTTCGCCACGGCATGATGACCCTGATCCTTCAGCCAGCTGACCATCTCGCTGAGCGAACTGTCCATGCCCTCGCCTAGATGCTTCAGATGGGCCGCGCGTTCACGCAGCTCACGCTCGCTGGTCTGGTGGGAACTGCGTGCCAGACGCAGGGCGTTCCGTTCAGCCTGCCAACGGGCCTGTGCGCGTTGATGGTGATAGCTGATGCTGGATCCGAGTGCGAGCAATGCGACGCTGATCACAGCCATGTTCTGTTGGGTGGCGAACGTACCGAGGTCGAAAGAGGAGGGCAGGCCGGTACTGGGCGTAGCGCCGTGAAGTGGGAGGTTCAACAGCGGAATCGCGATGGCAGCGCCACGCCAGCCATGCATGAAGGTCAGGGCGATGGCAGGCAGAGCCGCCAGCAGGACAAGGTGTGTGCGGGTGGTATGGGCGCTGCTGTCTGTCAGTTGCATGCCCAACCCCAGTATCAGCATCGCCAGGATCGCCGCAGCTGTAGGCGCGACAAAGCGGGTGCTCCAACTGGGATCCACGTGCCGCTGCGCCCAAAGAAAGGCCAGTGGGAGCAGGGTAATGATGGCCGCGAAGTGGCCAAAGATCGTTCGGTCGACCGCGTCCAGCAGGTTGCTCGGCGGAGGATTCGACCAGAGGACATATGAAATGCTCAGGTTGAGAGCCGGGACGAACAGTGCCGTGCAGATCGACAACGACAGCAGCCAGAGGCCGGTGGCTGCCTCGGACGGCATTCTCCTTCGATGCAGGTAGACCACCAGCATCGCCATCGGCATCAGCAGTGTCGAAGCCAGAATGACCCAATCCAGGCCATAGGAGTCGATCATAGGAATGCGCAGCGTTGCGAAGTACGCATACTCGCCCAGCAGCAGGTAGGGCCACAGACGGGTCGGGACGATCAGCAGCGCCGCTGCCCGGATACCTGCGGGCAGGAAGAACTGATCCAGCGAGAACTGACGCGATATGAGGCAGCTGGCAGCATAGGTGGCGGCCAGCACAAGACCGACCGGACGGATCCGGAAGCTCAGCTCAATTGCCTTCTTGAATCGGTCCAAGCCTGAGCCTCCCATGCTCCGGGGCATCACGCCAAGCCCGATGTGGACACTATCTGTAGACGAAAGGACGTGCAATCTCTACGGGGGGCATAGGGCGCCCACAGGGTGCTGGTAGTTGGTTCCTGATCTTCCGCGGCGGACGCAGTTTTCCACATTGCATCCAGATGCGCGCTGCTATGTATCAAGAGGGCCCATAGACATATAGTGGTCCTTGAATGCCCAGGTGAGGCGAGGGTGCCGTGCGGCGGAGCATTGACGGCGGTGCCCGGCTCAACAGGGTGGGAGTTTCATCGTGCTCTTCGTTTTCTTTATCGAGGAAAAAAAATGCGAGTAACTAATGCTGGGGCGGTGTTGGGAGTGATCATCGCCGCTGGGCTGCCGATGGCGGTTTGGGCACAGTCTGACGATCACGGTATCCGTTTGAGCCGGCAGGGGCTGGGGGAGGCATTCCCTGCGACGGTCAATCTGAGCCAGGATCCTGCTTGGCAGGTCTACGGTTTCCAGCGTGATGGTATTTCCTATTTCCAGGTAAATGACCTCGCTGGTCGCATCCAGGTCATCATAGGCAACGCTGGTGGAGTTTTCTGGGCGCTCCCGGCCGGCAAGGCGCAGATACCTGTGTCGTTGCCAGGCCAGCCGTTGCCAGTACCAGGCAATGCAATCCGCTCGCTGGTCTATCGCGGAAATGGTTTCGTGTTGGTGCGCTACAGCGCCGGTACAAGTGCGGTCTGGGCCATCGAAACGCAGTAATCACTGGTCAGCAGGTGGCAAACATCACCTGTTGGTCAACCGTTCTCAGCCAAATCTCGGTCAGCCATGTGTCCGTTCACCGGCACGCCGGTGCGACTGTGGTCAGGCGTTCACCCGATTTTGAGCCTAGGCGGAAGATGCAACTCGGGCGCCAAATGAACTCCCTTCTTGCGACTCACGCAGTGTCGTGGTGCCAGGCTCCACCAGCACCATGACGATGCGGCTTTGGCGACAGTGAACGGACCCACCAAAGGCCAGCGCACGCCCGGCCAACCGCTCCCTGACGAGACTGACGGTTGTTGGGGACAATGCGCGATGCCGATCCAGCAGCGAGGCTGTCATGACGATTCCTCGCTGTTGTCCCGCGTTGACGCAGCGTGCCCGGACGATGACCTGCCCGGATTCGCACTTCAACAACAAAGAAACGGCATCGATGAGAGTCCGGTATGCCGTCAGCTGCAAGTCCAGGCTGAGACGGCAGGGATCACCGGCAAGGCGCGGTTCGGCTACGCGGTGCGTATTGACCCACGCCGAGCGCACGCCTCCGGCCTGCAGTGCAACATACAGACCCAACTGCTCAAGCGCAGTGGGATACACCAGGCTTGCCTGTTCGCGGAACAGCCGGGAGTGCACATTGGCTGTGTGAGTCAGGCTGTTGGCAATTGCGGAATGACCGTGGCTGTTGAGCCAGTTGATGACTTCCGAAAGCGACAGGTCGATGCCGTCACCCAGCTTGCGCAGGTGAATCGCGCGTTCGCGAAGATCTGACTCGCTCGCTAGGTGCGAGCTGCGCGCAAGGTTGATGGCGTTCTTTTCGCCCACCTCACGCAACTGATAGCGCCGACGAAAGTGGCTTATACGGGAGCCAAGCAGCAGTAGTGCTACTCCCGTGATGGCCATGATTTGCTGTGTGGTGAACGTTGCGGCATCAAAGGCTGCTGCATAGGGCTTTGGCGTTGTCAGGCCAATAATCAGATTCAGCATCGGTACGCCGACGGCCGCACCGCGCCAGCCATGCAGGCACGTGAGTGCGATCACGGGCAGCCCCATCAGTAACTGCAGGGACGTCCGGAGTGTACTGGCTTCGTTGGGAATCAACGATGCGGTAACGCCGAGCAATGTCATCAACAACAGGGCCACGGCGGTGGGGCCTGTGAAAATGGTCTTCCAGTGTGGTTCGGTGTTTCTCATTGCCCAAAGCAATGCGAGGGGAGTCACCGTAAGGATGGCAATGAAATCACCTACGCTGAAACGTGCTGCACGGGAAAGGAACGCAAGCGCCGAATCTGCGGGTGGCGTTGGCCAAAGCAGTTGGGAAAGGCTCACATTCAAGAGAGTGACCACGACGGAGGAAAGGAACGCGATGGCCAGAAGACGGGATGTGACCGAGTTCGCAAAAAAGCTGCGGGCCCAGCGGGTGATGAGCATTACTGCAGGCATCAGCACGCCTGACGCGAGGATGGCCCAGGCTGCGCCGTACTTTTCAACCATCGGCAATCGCATCTGCGCAAAGTAGGCGTACTCACCCAGCAGCAGATAAGGCCAGAACCGCGTTGGGCATAGCAGCACTGCAGCCACGCGAACGCCGGCAGGTAGGTAGAACTGATCAAGGGACAACTGGCGGGTGGCCCAACAGGCAATGGCATACAGCACAGCCAAGGCAAGTCCTGCCGGATGGATGCGCAACTTCAGCTGCAGGCCTTCATTCCACCAATTCAATCGCACTACCCCTTCACAGTACGTTCCCTGTCAGCATCCATTCGCCGCGGGACCCGGTTCGTGCCGACGGTATCGACACGCGTTCGATTATGCAATCTCCGCAGCGCAGCGCCGGGCAAGTGAGAAAATCATCACATGAATTCCCGTGGCGACGGGTTTCACAGTTTCCGAGGGAGCCAATTCAGGGTGATCCCTGATCAACTCACCACAACGCATCCCGCAGCTTGTACCACGACATCGCCGCCACCAGCAGCGGCGTGCGCAGCAGCCGGCCGCCAGGGAAGGGGGCATGCCGCAGGCGCTGGAACACATCCAGGCGCTCGCTCTGGCCTGCAATGGCAGCGGCGATCACCTCACCGGCCAGCCCGGCGGCGGCCACCCCATGGCCGGAGAACCCCTGCGCGAAGTACAGGTTGCCGTCCAGCCGGCCCCAATGCGGGGCGCGGTTGCGGGTAATGTCCACATAACCGCCCCAGACCTGCTCCAGCGCCACGTCGGCCAGCTGCGGGAACACCTGGTGCATGCGCCGCTGCATCACCCCGCGCAGGCCGGGCGGGGGCAGTGCTGAATAGCTGGCACGGCCACCAAACAGCAGGCGGTGGTCGTGGCTGAGACGGAAGTAGTCCAGTGCCCAGGCGGTGTCGGCCACGGCCATGTTGTTGCCGATCAGGGCATGGGCGCGCTCGGCACCCAGCGGCGCGCTGGCGCCGATATAGGTGCCGACCGGCATGATCCGCCGTTCCAGCTCGGGCAGCAGGCCCTGCAGCCAGGCGTTGCCGGCCACCACCAGATGCGCGGCGCGCACGCTTCCCTGCGCGGTATGCAGGGTGGGCTGCGGTCCGAGCTGCACGCGGGTCACTGCGGAGTTCTCGTGGATCACCGCGCCGGCCGCACGCGCCGCATCGGCCAGTCCGCGGGCATAGGCCAGGGGCTGCAGATGCGCGCTGAGCGGATCGAACATCGCGGCGCGGTAGCGCGGGCTGTCCAGCTGTGCGCGCAGGGCATCACGGTCCCACCACTGCATGGGGTAGTCGTAGTGGCGTTGCAGATGCTCGCAGTTGGCCCGCAGGTCGCGCTCATGGCGTTCGCGGATCGCGACGCTGGCGTGGCCTTCCACCCAATGGCAGTCGATGCCGTGGCGATCGATGCGTGTGCGCATTGCCTGCACCGCGTCGCGTGACCAGTCGAACAGGTGGCGCGCATCATCACGACCGAGCTGACGCTCCAGCTCGTCCACCTCGCAGCCATAGCCGACCAGCGCCTGGCCACCGTTGCGACCGGACGCGCCCCAGCCGATCCGCTGCGCGTCCAGCACCACCACGCGCTGGCCGCGCGTAGCCAGTTCAAGTGCGGCGGTCAGGCCGGTATAACCCGCGCCGAGCACTGCGACATCGGCCTGCACATCCCCCCGCAACGAGGGCAGTGCGGGCGGTTCGGGCAGGCTGGCGGCGTACCAGCTGGGCGGGAAGGCGGCGCTCACCGCGGGCCTCGCGGGCGCAGTGCGGGAGGGGGGAGCGGGAGAGGACGATCAGCATTCACCCGCGTAGTTTCGCCGATGCGTGACAGCCATGGTGTGACGGCGACGACTTGCCGCCCTCGGCGGGCGACGGGTAACGTGTCGGCACGTCAAGGAGTTTTTCCATGCGCCGCCTGCCCTGGGTGGGCCTGCCCACCGACAGTACCGTGCTCGGCCATCACCGCTTCGCGGTGGCCGGCGAGAAGTACGTGCGCGCGCTGGCCGAGTCCGCCGAAGTGACCCCGGTGGTACTGCCGAGCCTGCAGCCTCCTTTGCCGGCTGGCGACTGGCTGCAGGGGCTTGATGGCCTGCTGTTGACCGGCGCGGTCAGCAACATCGAACCGCAGCACTACGAGGGCGGTCGCAGCTGGCCGGGCAATCCGCATGACCCGGCCCGTGATGCCAATGCGTTCGCGTTGCTGCGTGAGGCTTTGGCGCAGGATCTTCCGGTACTGGCGATCTGCCGCGGCTTCCAGGAACTGAACGTCGCGCTGGGTGGCAGCCTGCATCCGCAGGTGCATGCGGTGCCGGGCCTGTCCGATCATCGCGAAGACCCGCAGGCGCCGGTGGAGGTGCAGTACGGACCGGCCCACGCGGTTACCCTGGTTGCCGATGGCTGGCTGGCGCAGTGGCACGCCAGTGACCGGGCGCAGGTCAATTCGGTGCACGGGCAGGGCATTGCCCGCCTCGCGCAGGGTCTGCAGGTCGAGGCCGTGGCTGATGATGGACTGGTCGAGGCGGCGCGCAGCCTGCACCATCGTTTCGTGCTCGGCGTACAGTGGCACCCGGAGTGGCGTGTCATGCAGGCGCCGTTCTATCACGCTATTTTCCGTGCGTTCGGCCAAGCTTGCCGGCAGCACCAACAGAACCGACTGGATTCCCGATGAGTTCCCGAACGCGCCCGCGCAAGACGGCCACGCCCCCCGCACCGCAGGAAAGCAGCCTGCTGCGCTGGCTGAAGGAACGGCGCATCACCGAGGTCGAGTGCTTGGTGCCGGACATCACCGGCAACGCGCGCGGCAAGATCATTCCCGCCGACAAGTTCTCGCACGACTACGGTACGCGGCTGCCCGAAGGCATCTTCGCCACCACCGTCACCGGCGAGTTCCCTGATGACTACTACGAGCTGACCTCGCCGTCGGACTCGGACATGATGCTGCGCCCCGATCCGGACACGGTGCGCATGGTGCCGTGGGCGGCCGATGCCACCGCGCAGGTCATCCACGATTGCTACACCAAGAACGGTGAGCCCCACGAACTGGCACCGCGCAATGTGCTGCGCCGGGTGCTGGCAGCCTACGCCGAGCTGGGCCTGCGCCCGGTGGTGGCGCCGGAGCTGGAGTTCTTCCTGGTGCAGAAGAACACCGACCCGGACTTCCCACTGCTGCCACCGGCCGGCCGCTCCGGGCGCCCGGAAACCGCGCGGCAGTCGTACTCGATCGACGCGGTCAACGAATTCGACCCGATCCTCGACCTGATGTACGACTACGCCGACGCGATGAAGCTGGACGTGGACACGCTGATCCACGAATCCGGCGCAGCGCAGCTGGAGGTGAACTTCACCCACGCCGATGCGATGGACCTGGCCGACCAGGTGTTCCTGTTCAAGCGCACCATGCGCGAGGCAGCGATGCGCCACGGGGTGTATGCCACCTTCCTGGCCAAGCCGATGGAGAACGAGCCGGGCAGCGCCATGCACATCCACCAGAGCCTGGTGCGGGTGAGCGATGGCAGCAATGTGTTCGCCGGCGAGACCCATGCCGAAGGCGAGTTCAGCCCGGTGTTCGGCCACTACCTGGGCGGCCTGCAGAAGTACGTGCCGCAGGCAATGGCGTTCTTCGCGCCGAATGTGAATTCCTATCGGCGACTGGTGTTCGGCGAGGTCTCGCCGAGCAACGTGCACTGGGGCTATGACAACCGCACCTGCGGGCTGCGCGTGCCGCTGGACACGCCTGAGAACATGCGCGTGGAAAGCCGCTTCGCCGGCTCCGACGCCAACCCCTACCTGGCGATGGCCGCGACCCTGGCCTGCGGCCTGCTGGGCATCCGTGAGCGGCTGGCACCGGATGCACCGGTGACCGGCAGTGCCAAGGAACTGGGCTACAACCTGCCGCGCTCGCTGGGCGAGGCGCTGGACGGGCTGGAGCAGTGCAGCGAGCTGCAGGCGCTGCTGGGCGAGCGCTTCTGCCGCGCCTACATCTCGGTCAAGCGCAAGGAATACGAGACCTTCTTCCGCGTCATCAGCTCGTGGGAGCGCGAGTTCCTGCTGCTGAACGTCTGAGCATCTGGAATAGAAAAATCCGCCGCCGGGGGGTAGGCTGGCACCCGTTGCCGGCCCCGCCGGCCCCCCTTTCCGCATTCTGGAGCACCCGATGAAGCTGCGTATCCTCACGCTCGGCCTGGCCTCCGCCATGCTCGCCGCCTGCAGCGGTGGCAACGGCGGCGCGCAGGACAGCCAGGTCCTGAACGTCTACAACTACAGCGATTACATCGCCGAGGACACCATCCCGACCTTCGAGAAGGAGAGCGGCATCAAGGTGACCTACGATGTGTTCGACAGTGATGAGATGGTCGAGACCAAGCTGCTGGCCGGCAACAGTGGCTACGACGTGGTGGTGCCGACGCTGAACTTCTTCGGCCGCCAGATCCAGGCCGGCGTGTTCCTGCCGCTGGACAAGAGCAAGATCCCGAACCTGGCCAACCTCGATCCGGCGGTGATGAAGCGCATCGCCACCCAGGACCCGGGCAACCAGTACGGCGTGCCGTACATGATCGGCACCACCGGCATCGGCTACAACGTGGACATGCTGAAGCAGCGCTTCGGCGGCAGCACCGATATCGCCAACAGCTGGGATCTGGTGTTCAAGCCGGAGAACATCAGCAAGATGAAGGACTGCGGCGTGACCATCCTGGACACGCCGGCGGACATGATTCCGATCGCGCTGCATTACCTGGGCCTGGACCCGCACAGCGGTGACCCGGCCGAGCTGCAGAAGGCGGCCGACCTGCTGAAGTCGATCCGCCCGTACGTGCAGAATTTCCACTCCTCGCAGTACGTGGGTTCGCTGGCCAACGGTGGAACCTGCCTGGTGGTCGGCTGGTCGGGTGACATCATCCAGGCCCGCGACCGCGCCGAGGAAGCCAGCAACGGCGTGCACGTGGCCTATTCGATCCCGAAGGAAGGCGCCCCGCAGTGGTTCGACATGCTGGCGATCCCGAAGGATGCCAAGCACCCGGAAGCCGCGTACGCGTTCATCAACTATCTGCTGCAGCCGAAGGTTGCCGCGGCCAACACCAACTTCATCCACTACGCCAACCCGGTGCCGACTGCGACCCCGCTGGTGGATGAGGCGATCCGTACCGACCCGACCATCTACCCGCCGGCCGATGTGGCCGAGAAAATGTTCACGTACTCGATCAACACGCCGGAGACCGACAAGCTCTACACCCGGTTGTGGACCGAGGTGAAGACCGGCCGTTAAGCCGGTCTGGCGCCGCCGGGTCATGCCCGGCGGCTCCCTTACCCTGCGCCGAAGCCTGTACTCCCGCTTCGGCCAAGGTGCCGCAGGATGGCCGGCAGCAGGTCGCGTGCATCGCGGCCGCCGTTGCACAGGAATGACGAACTCATCCGCTGCAGGTTGTGCATGCCGATGAAGAACAACCCCGGCTGCGGTGAAACACCGAACTCGCCGAGCGGATAGCCGTGTGCATCCAGCGCGCCCTGCACGTCGAGCCAGGGCCATTCGGCGACGAAACCGGTGGCCAGCACCACCGAGCGGATGCCTGCGGCCTGCAGATCCAGCGCGCATGGCGACGGTTCCGGCTCCCAGTGCAGATAGACCTCTTCGGGAATATAACGGGCATCGTCGGTGCGCGGTTCGGGCCGCGTGGCGTAGTACGCGCTGGCCAGCGAATCGAGATAGGCATACTCGGCCCGAGTGGCCTCGATCGCGGTGCGCAGCTGCGGGCGGACATCGGCAAAGCGGGCGGTGTTTCCACTGATTTCCTGCAACCGGCCCAGCAACCTGATGCCTGCGCGGTGCATCGCCAGCAGGCTGATCGAGCTGCCCCGGCCGCCGCTTCCCTTGCCCGAGATCAGCGGAAACTCCGCGGTGCGGGCCTTGCGCAGCGCATCCGGTTCTCCGGCCAGTACGGCGGCCGCTTCACTCACATGCTGGTGGATGCGCCCGGCCATGTCCCACCAGGTCATCGAGTCCTTGCCGCGCAGCCGGCGGGTGTGCGAGTGACGCTGGGCCAGTGACCAGTACACGCTGCGACCGCTGTCGCGCAGGTCCTGGGCGATCTGCGCGCCGGACTGGCCGCCGCCGATGACCAACACCGCGCCCTCGGGTAGCAGGCCGGGACTGCGGTAGTCGCTGGAGTGCAGCACGGTGAGGCCTGGTGCGGGCGCGAATGGGACCCGGGGCATCCGCGCGCGACGGTATTCACCGGTGGCGACCACCACCGTCTGGGCATGGATCGGCCCCTCGCTGCTGTCGATGGCATAGCCACCGGACTCGGGCCCGACCCGGTGGACCACGCACCCCTCGCTGATCGGCAGGGAACGCTCGTGGGCATACTCGCGGAGTTGCCGGATCACCTCCGGGGCGCCCATGAAGCCTTCCGGGTCATCGCCGGCATAGGCATGACCGTGCAGGGCCATCGTCGCGTTGGCGGTGTTGGTCTGGAACGACTCCCAGCGCCGTTGCCAGCTGGCGCCCACGGTTTCGGCCTCCAGCACGCGATGCTCGACGCCGGCCTCCTGCAGGAGCGCGCTGAGCGACAACCCGGCCTGGCCGGCGCCGATGATGACCAGTGGCAGCCTTGCAGGCAGGGAGCCCGGCAGGCGGGGCGGGAAGGGGGAGGGGGAGGGGGAGGGGCTGTCCGGGGGAATCACCAGTGTGGGTCCATGCAAGGCCTTGATCCGAGGCATTGCGCGGGGAATGTCCTTGGCTTTCAACGGATCCCGTTCTGAAAAATGTTGCAGATCGGGCTGCTGCCCGTGGTGTCTGGTCGGGACGGCCGCCCGGGCGTCGAAGAGAGCCCGGGCCTTCCGGCGGACAGGCCAGCATGGCGGGGGAAAACCGACACCCCTCGAGGCCCCGAGGCCGGCCAGCGGCCGCTTCCACCTGCTCCCGTCATATCCCCTGCAGCCCCCGGCCGTTAGAATGGCGGCCGCTGTCCACCGCCCGCTCCCGGAGCCCCCATGCCCGTTGAAGCCCAGCCGGTAGCCGCCGTCGTCGACACGACCGGTGCGCCCGGCTATCTCTCCATTCGTGACCTGCGCAAGGAATTCGACGGTTTCGTCGCCGTCGACGACGTCAATCTGGACGTGCGCAAAGGCGAGATCTTTGCCCTGCTCGGTGGCTCCGGCAGTGGCAAATCGACTCTGCTGCGCTGCCTGGGCGGCTTCGAGACGCCCACCAAGGGCAGCATCACCCTCGATGGCCAGCGCCTGGACGCGCTGCCGCCGTACCAGCGGCCGGTCAACATGATGTTCCAGTCCTACGCCCTGTTCCCGCACATGACGGTCGAGCAGAACATCGCCTTCGGCCTGAAACAGGATGGCCTGGGCAAGGACGCGATCAGCAAGCGCGTCGGCGAGATGCTCGACCTGGTGCAGATGGGCCACCTGGGCAAGCGCAAGCCGCACCAGCTCTCCGGCGGCCAGCAGCAGCGCGTGGCGCTGGCGCGGTCGCTGGCCAAGGGGCCGAAGCTGCTGCTGCTGGACGAGCCGATGGGCGCGCTGGACAAGAAGCTGCGCTCGCAGATGCAGCTGGAACTGGTCAGCATCATCGAATCGTCGGGGGTGACCTGCGTGATGGTCACCCACGACCAGGAAGAAGCGATGACCATGGCCACCCGCATCGCGGTGATGGATGCCGGCTGGATCCAGCAGGTCGGCAAGCCGGACGAGGTCTACGAGCAGCCGGCCAACCGCTTTGTCGCCGAGTTCATCGGTTCGGTCAACCTGTTCGACGGGGTGATCGACGAGGACCTGCCCGAGTACGTCACCGTGCGCTCGCCGCTGTTCCCGGCGCCGATCTACATCGCCCATGGCATCACCGGCTATGAAGGGCAGCCGGTCGCGTTCGCGCTGCGCCCGGAGAAGGTGATGATCGGCAAGGACGAGCCGGAAGGGCACACCAACAAGGCCCAGGGTGTGATCGAGGACATCGCCTACTTCGGCAGCCATTCGGTCTACCACGTGCGCCTGCCCAGCGGTGCCAAGGTGCTGGCCAACTTCGCCAACTCGCAGCGCTGGGCCAGCGATGGCCTGACCTGGGGCGACAGTGTGTGGGTGCACTGGCGCGACAACGACGGCGTGGTGCTGACCTCATGAGCACGGCCGGCCTGAAGCGCTGGCTGCCGGGGCTGCGTGCCACGGTGATCGGCATTCCGTACCTGTGGCTGCTGCTGTTCTTCGCAGTGCCGTTCCTGATCGTGCTGATGATCAGCTTCTCGCTCAGCCGGGTCGGCTCGCCGCCGTATACCTGGCTGCTGCAGTACGTGGATGGCGGCTTCTCGCTGAAGCTGAACCTGGAAAACTACCTGGCGCTGTTCCGCGATTCGATCTATGCGCAGGCCTTCCTGAGCTCGATCAAGATCGCGGCGATCTCCACCTTCCTGACCCTGCTGATCGGCTACCCGATGGCCTATGCCATCGCCCGCCTGTCACCGGCCGCACGCAACGTGGCGATGATGCTGGTGGTGCTGCCGTCGTGGACCTCGTTCCTGATCCGCGTGTACGCGTGGAAGGCGATCCTGGACCGCAACGGCCTGCTCGACCAGTTCCTGCAGTTCACCGGCCTGCAGTCGCTGATGACCAGCCTCGGCCTGCCCAAGCTGCAGCTGATCGATACGCCGACTGCCGCCTACATCGGCATCGTCTACTGCTACCTGCCGTTCATGGTGCTGCCGTTGTACGCCAACCTGGTCAAGCATGACCACCGGCTGCTGGAAGCGGCCTACGACCTGGGTGCCAAGCCGTGGCAGGCGTTCCTGCGCATCACCCTGCCGTTGTCGAAGGCGGGCATCATCGCCGGCTGCATGCTGGTGATGATTCCGGCGATCGGTGAATTCGTGATCCCGGAAATGCTGGGTGGCTCGGAGACGCTGATGGTGGGCCGCCAGCTGTGGAACGAGTTCTTCAACAACCGCAACTGGCCGGGCGCCTCGGCGATGGCGGTGGCGATGATCCTGCTGCTGCTGGTGCCGATCCTGCTGTTCAACCGTTCCCAGCAGCGCCTGCTGGAAGGGAAGCAGGCATGAGCCCGCGTAGCGCCAAGGGCCTGGGGCTGGGCGTGCTGCTGCTCGGCTTCGCCTTCCTGTACCTGCCGATCCTGCTGTTGATGTTCTATTCGTTCAACAGCTCGCGGCTGGCGATGGTCTGGGCCGGGTTCTCCACCCGCGCCTACAGCGATCTGTTCGCCGACCGCGCGCTGATGGATGCGATGTGGACCAGCCTGGTGGTCGCGTTCTGGACCGCCTGCACGGCCACCGTGCTGGGCACGCTGGCGGCGATGGTGATGACCCGCTTCAAGCGCTTCCGCGGCAAGCCGCTGTTTGGCGCGCTGGTCACCGCACCGCTGGTGATGCCGGATGTGATCCTCGGCTTCTCGCTGATGGCGCTGCTGGCTTCGATGGGTGCGATTCCCGGGTTCCCGGCGCGTGGCTTGACCACCATCTGGATCGCGCACGTCACCTTCACACTGTGCTTCGTCACCGTGGTGGTGTCCTCGCGCCTGCAGGAGATGGACCTGTCGCTGGAAGAAGCCGCGATGGACCTGGGCGCGAGCCGGCTGACCGTGTTCGGCCGCATCACCCTGCCGATCATCGCGCCGGCGCTGGTGGCAGGCTGGCTGCTGGCGTTCACCCTGTCGCTGGATGATGTGGTGGTGGCCAGCTTCGTCGCCACGCCGGGCTCGACCACGCTGCCGATGAAGGTGTTCGCTTCGGTGCGCATGGGCATCAGCCCGAAGATCAACGCACTGGCCACGCTGCTGGTGTCGGCGGTGTCGATCGCCGCGGTGATCGGCTGGTACATCAATGCGCGTGCGGAGAAGCGGCGCCAGCGCGATCTGCAGCTGGCGCGGCAGGACAACGGCTGAGCACACGGCCTGTCGACAGCGCCGGCAACACCCGGCTCACGGACAGCGGCGCACAATGGGGGTCTTCCAGATGGAGATCCCCCATGACTGTCGAGATCATCAACCCGGCCACCGGCCAGGTGACCTACCGCCATGAACTGATGGGTGCAGCCGACATCGAGCAGCGCCTGCAGGCCGCTGCCGATGCCTTCCCCGGCTGGGCTGATCACTCGCTGCAGGACCGCGGCGCCATCCTTCGCCAGATTGCCGCGCAGCTGCGCGCCCGTCGCGATGACCTGCAGCAGGCGATGACCCACGAGATGGGCAAGCTCAAGGCTGAGGCGCTGGCCGAGGTCGACAAGTGCGCGGCCGCCTGCGAGTACTACGCCGACCACGCGGCCGACTACCTGAAGCCGCAGCTGATCGACACCGAAGCCCAGCGCAGCTATGTGCGCTACGAGCCGATCGGCTGCGTGTTCGCGGTGATGCCGTGGAATTTCCCGATCTGGCAGGTGTTCCGTTTTTTGGCCCCGGCGTTCATGGCTGGCAACGTGGCCGTGCTCAAGCACGCCAGCAACGTGCCGCAGTGCGCCGACCTGATCCTGGCGGTGTGCCGTGACGGCGGCCTGCCCGATGGCGTGTTCGATGTACTGCACATCGACAACGACCAGGCCGCCGAGGTGCTGCGCGACGCACGGGTGAAGGCGGTGACGCTGACCGGCAGCGAGCGGGCAGGGCGCTCGATCGCTTCCAATGCCGGCAGCCAGCTGAAGAAGTCGGTGATGGAGCTCGGCGGCAGCGATGCCTTCGTGGTGCTCGACGATGCCGACCTCGACAAGACCGTGGCCGCGGCAGTGAAGTCACGTTTCGACAACAGCGGGCAGACCTGCATCGCGGCCAAGCGCTTCATCGTGGTCGATGCGGTGGCCGATGAATTCACCCGCCGCTTTGTCGAAGCGGCGGGTGAGCGCCAGTATGGCGACCCTGACGAGCGCAGTACCACGCTGGCGCCGATGGCGCGTGCCGACCTGCGCGACGAACTGCACAAGCAGGTGCAGGCCAGCGTGGCCAAGGGCGCGCGGGTGCTGGTGGGTGGTGAGCCGATTGCGGGCACGCACGCCGGCTATCCGGCCACCGTGCTCGACCAGGTCGGCCCTGGCATGCCGGCGTATGACGAGGAATTGTTCGGCCCGGTAGCTGCGGTGATCCGTGTCGCTGACGAGGCCGAGGCACTGCGCGTGGCCAACGACACCCGCTTCGGCCTGGGCGGCAGCGTGTGGACGCGCGACCCGGTGCGCGGTGAACGTTTCGCCCAGCGCATGGAATGCGGTGCGGCGTTCGTCAACGCCATCGTCAAGAGCGACGCGCGGTTGCCGTTCGGTGGCAGCAAGCAGTCCGGTTTCGGTCGCGAACTGGCCGACCATGGCATCCATGAGTTCATGAACATCAAGACTGTCTACGTGGCTTGATGGATCATCCAATGCGCCACGACCAACGGTCGTGGCCTACCGGTCTGGCGGGTATCGACCGTTGGTCGATATGTCCCCGGTTTTGTGGGTATCGACCGTTGGTCGATACGCTCTACAGCCACTTGGCGCGCTTGAACAGCCGGTACAGCCCCACGCACACGCCGCCCACGCCAACGATCATCAGCGGGTAGGACCACGGTTCGCTCAGCTCGGGCATGTGGCTGAAGTTCATGCCGTACCAGCTGGTGATCAGCGTCGGCGCCGCCAGCAGCGCCGCCCATGCACCCAGCCGCTTGACCGTCTCGCCCTGCGCCAGCGTCACCAGCGACAGGTTCACGCTCAGTGCGGTGCCCAGCATCTCGCGAAGGGTGTCGATCACATCGCTGATGCGTACCGCGTGGTCGTGCACGTCGCGGATGTACAGCTTCACCTCGTCGGGGATCAGTTCGCCCTGATAGCGACGCAGCTGTGCCAGCACGTCCTGCAGCGGCGCCACCGCCATGCGCATCTTGTTCAGTTCGCGCTTGAGCTCGTACAGCCGCACCACGGTGCTGCGCTTGTAGGTGTCGGCGAAGATGTCCTTTTCGAGCAGGTCCAGGGTGTCGCGGAAGCGGTGCACGATGGGCAGGTAGTTGTCGACCACGAAGTCGGTCACCGCATACAGGCAGTACGACGGGCCCATTTTCAGCAGCTGGGGCTCGCGCTCGACCCGCGCGCGTACCGGGGCGTAGGACAGCGAAGCGCCATGGCGCACCGTCACCAGAAAGCGTGGGCCGAGGAAGGCGTGGGTTTCGCCGTACTGGATGCGCTCGTCGACCATCTGCGCGGTCGTCACCACCACGAACATCGAATTGCCGTAGGTCTCGACCTTGGGCCGCTGGTGCGCATTGCGCGCATCCTCGATGGCCAGGTCGTGCAGGCAGAACTCTTCCTGCAGTTTCAACAGCACATCGTCATTGGGGTCGTACAGGCCGACCCAGACGAAGCCATTGCCACCGGCAATGACATCGCTGATGGCGTCCAGGGTGATGTCGTGGCGTTTGCCCTCGTCATCGTAGTGGACGCAGTTGATGACGCAGGCGGGGTTGGCCGAGGCGGGCGCGGCAGCGGAGGCGGGCAATGACATGCCCGCCATCGTGCGTCAGGGCTGTGTTTTGGACAAGTGAGGAGTACGCCCCAGCACCCATGCCAGCGCGGCGTGGACGGGCAGCAGCAGCACGATCCACTGCACGTTGTACTGCGCCTGCAGGCTCAGCCAGTGCAGTACCAGCGCGGCCACCGCCTGTACCGCCAGCAGCCACAGTACGATCCTGAACATGCGGCCCGGCACGCGCCGGCGCAGCAGGCTGATCGCCCCAGGCAGCAGCAGCACCGCCAGCGGCGAAAGCAACAGCAGGTTGCGATTGGCCCACGCGGCGTAGTGGATGCTGAAGCCCCACAGGAACACCAGCACGCCGCCGAACAGGGCACACAGCAGCCAGAACGGCAGCGCCAGCCCGGCCAGCAGGCGCGGACGGCGGCGCAGCGCCAGCACGCCGCCGGCCACGATCAGCCCGAGCAGCAGCCACGGCCACCAGCGGCGCGCGAATTCCTTCGGCTCCGGATCGATACGGTGCGGCAGCAGTTCCTGTTCGGACTGCACCAGCGGACGGCCATCGCTGTTACGTGCCTGGCGCAGCGCATCGGCCAGGCGCATCGGTACGAAGGCTTCCTGCCAGCGCGACAGCGGCTGGTCGGCGAACGGCCCCAGGCCTACATCGAAGCCCAGCCACATCCAGGGTGCCGGCGAGGCCAGGCGCACCGATTCACTGCGGTAGGTGTTGCCGCGCGAGCGCCCCGACAGCTGCGACTGCAGGCCGCCGCCGAGTGCCTTGTCCACCGTGTCGCGCACCATCGTGGCGCAGTTGGCGGTGTAGTAGTCGTAGTGGTAACGCGCGTTTTCCGGCTTGGCCCGTTCGGCCAGATCGGCAGCGAGCGCACGTGCCTGGTCGGGGCGCAGGTCCAGCCACTGCACGCTGGCGCCACGGCCGGTCTCGTCGTAGTAGGACAGATCCTGCTGCAGCGGTAGCGCCACCAGGTAATACATCATGTCGCCGCGTGCGAAGCGGCTGATGAAATCGTCCTCGGACGGGTCGAAGTAGCCGAAGTTGTACGAGGTCGCCTCACCGCTGACTGGATCAAGCACCACGATGGCGTCATGGCCGAAGCGTTCGAAGAACACCGTGCCCGGCTGCATGGTGACCACGCCGATGCGCGGGGCGGGGGCTTCAGTACTGGCGGGCGCTGTAGCGGCAGGCGGGGCCGCCGCCGGCTGCGCGAACGCGGCCAGCGGCAGGGCCATGGCCAGCACGCACAGTGCCAGCCACAGCTTCAGGATCAGGCCGCGGCGCTTCAAGCGTCGTCCTGCGCGTCCGGCGGCAGCACGGTCACGTGGAAGGCCTGCACCCGGCGCGCATCGGCGCGGGCCACGCGGAACATGAAACGGTCCAGCGCCAGTTCGTCACCGACTTCCGGCAGATGGCCCACGGCCTCGGTGACCAGGCCGCCGATGGTGTCGTAGTCCTCGTCGGAGAAGGTGGCACCGAAGCGTTCGTTGAAGTCGCCGATCGGGGTCAGCGCGTCGACCACGTACTGGCCGTCGGACTGGATCGCGATCTGCGCCGAGGGATCTTCAGCTTCGTCATGCTCGTCGTCGATCTCGCCGACGATCTGTTCCAGCACGTCCTCGATGGTGACGAGGCCGGCGACACCGCCGTACTCGTCCACCACGATGGCCATGTGGTTGCGCGACAGGCGGAATTCCTTCAGCAGCACGTTGAGCTTCTTCGCCTCCGGGATCAGCACCGCCGGGCGCAGCAGCTCGCGCACGTTGGCCGGGCCGTTGTCGGCAACCACGCCGCGCAGGAGGTCCTTGGCCAGCAGGATGCCAAGGATGTCGTCCTTGTTCTCGCCGTGCACCGGGAAGCGCGAATGGCCGGATTCGACCACCTGCTTCATCAGTTCCAGGAAGGGCGCTTCGACCGGCAGCGAGACCATCTGCGAGCGCGAAATCATCACGTCGCCCACGGTCAGCTCGGCGACCGAAATGGCGCCTTCCATCATCTTCAGGGTATCGGCGGCGATCAGACCCTCTTCCTGCGCGGTGTGCAGGACAGCGACCAGCTCGTCGCGGGTATGGGGTTCGCCGGAGAAGGCGGAGGTCAGGCGTTCAAGCCAGCCGCGCTTCTTTTCACTGTGCTCCGCAGGGGAGCTACTACTGTCGTCTTCTGACATCTCTGGAAAAAAGGCACCCGGCAGGCCGGGCGTTGGCCCAAGTCTAGCAGGATGTGACGGCCTGTCAGTGACTGCCGGTGGCCGGGGCAGGGGCGGCCGGGGCCGGCTCCTCCTCGGGCAGGTCCAGGCTGTAGGTGCAGCCGGCCAGGGTCTTGCCCGGGTGGGAGGCCACGGTGGAGACGCTGAGGATGATCGACTCGATCTGGGCCTCGCCGGTCTTCGGGTCGGTCACGTCGCGGCTGACCAGCTCGCGGCCGGCCATGAACTTGCCATCCTGGTCGTAGCCGGTCTCCAGCGCCAGGCGCTTGGCCAGCGGGCGTGGGTCGGCTTGGTCGAGCACCGCCATGATGCTGGCGCCGGCCACGGCCACCCGCTCGGTGCTCATGCCGAACACGCTGATCGGCTGGGCCAGGCGGAACTCACTCATGAACTGGTTGCCCTGTGGCAGCGGCTGCAGGCCCTGGGCCACGGCCTTCAGCGGGTCGGCCAGCAACGGCGCCAGCGCGGCCTGATCGGCCACGCCCTGGCGGCATTCGATCAGCGCCGGCAGGTCCAGGCTGGAAGCGAAGGCGGATGGGACCGCAAGGGCACACAGCAAAGGCAGGCAGCAGCGCAGTGACACGGGCGGTTTCCGCAGGCGAAGGGCCGCCATCATAGCTCCGGTGAGCGCCTGAACAGCCCGGTGAGAAGGCGCAGGAATCCGGTCATCGCCCGTCGCGCGACCATCAGTGAGAGGGTCAGCACGACCGCAAGCATGGCGATCTGCATCGATTGCCCCGCGATGCGCGCCACTGCCGGCCACAGGCCCGGGCTGGTCAGCCAGGGCATCAGTTCCGATGCGGCTGTCCTGGCCACTTTCATGTAGATCACGGCCAGCACGAACAGCACCAGCAACGAGGTGCGGCTGGCATGGAAGAACGGGAGTGCGTTGACCGGCCTGCCAAGCCGCTGCTGCAGCAGCGTTCGCCACAGCACCGGCAGGGTCAGGGCACCGACCAGCATCAGCACCATCGACGTTTCCCACAGCCCGGGCAGGTGGGCGGGTTCCGCTCTACCCGTGAGGTGGGGGCCGATCATGCCGGTCGCCAGCCCAGCCAGCAGGCACAAAGGCGAGAGCAGGGCCAGGCTGCCCAGCAGCCAATGCCTGCCGGCGGGTTCACGAGCGCTGAGGCGGCGCACGGTGTGCGCGCCCAGCATCAGCAGGCCGGCGAACAGGCCCGCGCTCATCGCAAACGTCGTGAAGCTGTTTCCCGGAGTCATCCTTGATCCCCTTGTAGTCGTGGCGACGGGCGGTGGCCCGCTCAGCGCTCGCCCGCGTACGGGTCGTCGATGCCCAGCTCGGCCAGGATCTCGCGTTCCAGCTGCTCCATCGCCTCGGCTTCCTTGTCGTCCTCGTGGTCCCAGCCGAGCAGGTGCAGTACGCCGTGCACGGTCAGGTGCGCGTAGTGGGCGTTGAGCGCCTTGCCCTGTTCGTCGGCCTCGCGTGCCACCACCGGTGCACAGATCACCAGGTCACCCAGCAGCGGGAACTTGACGCCCTTGGGCAGGCCTTCGGGTACTTCGGCCGGGAAGCTGAGCACATTGGTCGCGTAGTCCTTGCCGCGGTAATGGCGGTTCAGCGACTGCCCTTCCTTGGCATCGACCACGCGGATGGCCAGGTCGGCCTCGCGGATGCGGCCCTTCAGCGCGGCAGCCACCCATTTGCGGAAACTCACCGCCGACGGCAGGCCGGCACGCGGGAGGGCATAGCTGACGGCGACGTCCAGTCGCACGGGACCACGGGTCATGGAGTCGCTCCAGGTTGGATCTGATGCAGGTCGCGGCGGTCGTAGGCGCTGACGATGCGTGCGACCAGCGGGTGGCGGACCACGTCACGGGATTCGAAGAAGGTGAAGCTCACGCCCTCGACCTCACGCAGCACGTCGATGGCGTCGCGCAGGCCGGACTTCACATGCTTGGGCAGGTCGGTCTGGGTCAGGTCACCGGTGACCACCGCAGTGGAGCCGTAACCCAGGCGGGTCAGGAACATCTTCATCTGCTCGATGGTGGTGTTCTGTGCTTCGTCCAGGATCACGAACGCATCGTTGAGCGTGCGGCCGCGCATGTAGGCCAGCGGTGCGATCTCGATGACGTTCTTCTCCAGCAGCTTGACCACCTTCTCCACGCCCATCATCTCGTACAGGGCGTCGTACAGCGGTCGCAGGTAGGGATCGACCTTCTGGCTCAGGTCGCCGGGCAGGAAGCCCAGCTTCTCGCCGGCCTCCACCGCCGGGCGCACCAGGATCAAGCGCTGCACCCGCGATTCGTTCAGTGCTTCGACCGCGCTGGCCACGGCCAGGAAGGTCTTGCCGGTACCGGCCGGACCGATGCCGAAGTTGATGTCATGCGTGGCGATCTGGTGCAGGTAGCGGCCCTGGTTGGCACCGCGACCGCGCACCGTACCGCGCTTGACCTTGATCGCCACCTCCTGCGCTTCGTAGGAGCGTTCGGCGATCTGCTCGACGTTGGCCTGCGCCAGGCGCAGGTGGATGGCGTGGTTGTCGAAGGTGGTTTCGCCGGCTTCGGCGTACAGCGCTTCAACCAGTTTCTGCGCCTCGACGATGGCTTCGTTCGGCCCGCTGATGCGGAACACGAAGCCACGATTTGCGATCTCCACGCCGAGCTTCAGCTCGATCTGGCGCAGGTGCCCGTCGAAGGGGCCGCACAGGTTGGCCAGTCGCTCGTTGTCTTCCGGCGACAGGGTGAAGTCTCGATGATCGATGCTTTTCATTGCTTGGGGTGGGGCCGACGCCTTCCACCGCAGTGTATTCAGGGAGGACAAGGGTAGCGCGCGTGCGGGGCACACGGCCAGCAGACGGTCGATACAGCGTTTTCCACACCCGGTGTGGACGGGGCACGCGGAAACCTGTGGATAGACCTCTGCGATGCTTGTGCCACAAGGACCATGAGGTCCTGGTGAAAAAGCGTCATGGCCGTTCGTCGCTGCGGCAGCACTGCCACGGGTGGCCTGTACGGGGTCATTCATCGTGATGGCAGTGCAGGTTTCGTTGCCGGGCGAGCAACAAAGCCACGTCCCTGCGGATTTCCACAGCGGTTGTGGAATGATGCCGAATCAACCTGTGGATAGGTGGTGCGGAGCCTTGCGGCAAAAGGCTTGCCCACGTGTGGTGAAAAAACCGTCAGGGCTGATCGGAATCATTGAGGGTGCACGGGGCACATGGCACCGTGTCGCCGTCGCAGGAGGGGATGGCATGGGCATGGGCATCGGCAACGGGATGCGTGGAATCGGACTGGCGGGCATCGGCCTGCTGGCGGGGTGTGGGCAGTCAACGCCGACTGCACTGGGCACGCTGGAATGGGACCGGATCACGGTGCCGGCGCCGGCGGCCGAAGTCATCGCCACGGTGGAGGTGCGCGAGGGACAGCAGGTCAAGGCCGGGGCCGTGCTGATGCGCCTGGACCCGGCGCGGGGAGACGCGCAGTTCGCCACGGCTCAGGCTGATGCGGCGCGTGCGCAGGCCCAGCTGGAAGAACTGCAGATCGGTCCACGCCAGGAGCAGATCGCGCAGGCCCAGGCGCAACTGGCCGCGTTGCGCGCACAGGCTGCCGAAGCAACTGCCTATTACCGACGTGTCCAGCCGTTGGCACGGCAGCGCCTGATTGCCGCCGCTGAACTGGATCGTGCACGCGCCGCTGCCGGCAATGCCGAGGCCAGCGCGCGTGCTGCCGAGCAGGCCTGGCTGGAGCGGGTGCACGGCAGCCGTGTGCAGGATATCGCCCAGGGCCAGGCGGCCGCGGATGCCGCACAGGCACAGCAGGTGGTGCAGGGCGTCAACCTGCAGAAGCTGCAGCTGCGCGCACCGCGCGACGGCGTGGTCGATGCCTTGCCTTACCGGCAGGGGGACCAGGCGCCGGTCGGCGCGCCGCTGGCGGTGATGCTGGTCGGCGAGCGCCCCTATGCACGCGTCTACCTGCCGCAACCGCTGCGCCTGCAGGTCAAGGTCGGACAGGCCGCGCAGATACAGCTGGAGGGAGGCAGCACGGTGCTGACGGGGCACGTGCGTGCGATCCGCAGTGAGCCGTCGTTCACGCCGTACTACGCACTGACCGGTGATGACGTCGAGCGCCTGAGCTATCTGGCCGAGATCGAAGTGGACGGGAACAGCGACATGCAGAAGCTGCCAGCGGGCCTTCCGGTACAGGTGCGCTTCTGAACACCGGTGCGGACATCGCGGTGCACGCGCAGGGCCTGACCCGCCGCTTCGGCGATCTGCTGGCCGTGGACAATGTCGACCTGACCGTGCCGCGTGGCCAGGTCTATGGCTTCCTGGGGCCGAACGGGTCGGGCAAGTCGACCACCATCCGCATGCTGTGCGGCCTGCTGGAACCGAGTGCCGGGCAGATCGAGGTGCTGGGCCTGGCGGTTCCCGAGCAGGCCGAAGCACTGCGCCGGCGCATCGGCTACATGACCCAGCGCTTCTCGTTGTATGAAGATCTTTCGGTACGCGAGAACCTGGAATTCCTCGCCGCCATCCAGGATCTGCCACGCGCGCAGGCCCGGCAGCGGGTCGACGAACTGCTGCAGCAGTATCGTCTTCTGGACAGGCAGCCGCAGCTGGCCGGCACCCTCAGTGGTGGCCAGAAGCAGCGCTTGGCGCTGGCCGGCGCCGTCGTGCATGCGCCCGAGCTGTTGTTCCTGGACGAGCCGACCAGCGCAGTCGATCCGGAATCGCGCCGCGATTTCTGGGAGGCCCTGTTCGAACTGGCCGATGCGGGCACCACCGTGCTGGTCTCGACCCACTACATGGACGAGGCCGAGCGCTGCCACCGCCTGGCGATCCTTGATCGTGGCGCGCTGGTGGCCGACGGCACGCCGGCCGAACTGTGCGCACGGCTGGAAGGGCGCACGCTGCAGGTCACCGCGTCGCAGCCGCGCCTGGCCAGCCGCGCACTGGCCGATCTGCCCGGCGTGCTCAGCGTGGCGCAGATCGGCACCCATCTGCGCGTGCTGTGCAATGAGGGAGCGGCGGACATCGCAGTGCTGGGCCGTGCGCTGGCCAGTGCTGACCCGCAGGCCAGCATCGAGAAGGTGGCACCGAACCTGGAAGACGTGTTCGTGGCCGCCACCCGTGGTCGTGGCCGGGAGCCGGCGGAATGAACCTGCGCAGGCTGTGGGCGATCATGCTCAAGGAACTGCGGCAGCTACGGCGCGACCGCATCACGCTGGCGATGATCGTCGGCATTCCGGTGATGCAGCTGCTGCTGTTCGGCTATGCGATCAATCTCAGCCTGCGTCACCTCGACGCCGGTGTCGCCGATCAGGCCAACAGTGCCGCCTCGCGCGCGCTGGTGCAGGACATGGTCGCCACCGGCGTGATCACGCCGCGCAGCGAGGCGTACACGCCTGACCAGCTGATGCAGGCGCTGCGCCGTGGCGAGATCAGTGTCGGCATCGTGGTGCCGGCCGACTTCGAGCGTCGCCGCTTCGACGGTCGCGAAGCAGTGCAGGTGCTGGTCGATGGCAGCGACACCGTGGTGCAGAGCGCAGCGATCCAGCTGGCGCAGGTGCCGCTGGACACGCGTCCGACCAGCAACACGCGTCCCCTGCGCGAAGGCAGCATCTCCAGTGGTCCTATCAGCGTGACCAGCTTCTACAACCCGCAGCGGCGCTCGGCGGTGAACATCGTGCCGGGCCTGATCGGGGTGATCCTGACCATGACCCTGGTGATGTTCACGGCCGTGGCGGTGGTGCGCGAACGCGAGCGCGGCAACATGGAGCTGCTGATCGCCACGCCGGTGTCGCGCAGCGAACTGATGGTGGGCAAGGTGCTGCCTTATGCAGCGATTGGCCTGCTGCAGACCACGCTGGTGCTGGTGCTGGGCACCTGGCTGTTCCAGGTGCCGATCCGCGGCAGCCTGCTGGACATCTACCTGGCCGCAGTACTGCTGGTGCTGGCCAACCTCGCACTGGGCCTGCTGATTTCCACGCGCGCGCGCTCGCAGTTCCAGGCGATGCAGATGACGTTGTTCCTGTTCCTGCCGTCGATCCTGCTGTCGGGCTTCATGTTCCCGTTTGCGGGCATGCCGCGGCCGGTGCAATGGCTGGCGGAAGTGCTGCCGCTGACCCACTTCCTGCGGCTGGTGCGCGGCATCATGCTGCGCGGCGCCTCGCTGTGGGAGCTGTGGCACGACGCGCTGGCGCTGCTGGCCTTCATCGTGGTGATGATGACGCTGGCGATCCTGCGCTTCCGCAAGCGATTGGATTGAGGCCTGTCATTCGGTAGTGCCGGCCGCTGGCCGGCATCATTTCCGGTGGGTGCCGACCGTTGGTCGGCACACCCAGACCTTACTCCGCCACCACCCGCGCGCGCAGCGAATTGGTCAGCGCTTCGGTGATCACCACATCCACGAACTGGCCGATCAGCCGTGCCGGCGCCGGGAAGTTCACCGAGCGCATGTTCTCGGTCTTGCCGGTCAGCTCGTTCGGATTCTTGCGCGACGGACCTTCCACCAGCACGGTCTGCACCGTGCCCACCATCTTCTGGGAGATACTGGCCGCGTGCGCATTGATGCGCTCCTGCAGGCGCGACAGGCGCGCGTGCTTTTCGGCATCGCTGATCGTGTCCTCCAGGTCGGCCGCTGGCGTGCCCGGGCGGCGCGAATAGATGAAGGAGAAGCTGTGGTCGAAGCCGATGTCTTCGATCAGCTTCATGGTCTTCTCGAAATCGGCGTCGGTCTCGCCGGGGAAGCCGACGATGAAGTCCGAGCTGATCGAGATGTCCGGGCGCACCGCGCGCAGCTTGCGGATCTTCGACTTGAATTCCAGTGCGGTGTAGCCGCGCTTCATCGCCGACAGCACGCGGTCGCTGCCGGCCTGCACCGGCAGGTGCAGGAAGTTGGCCAGCTGCGGTACGTCGCGGAACGCGTCGACCAGCGAATCGCTGAACTCCAGCGGATGCGAGGTGGTGAAGCGGATGCGGCCGACGCCATCGATCTCGGCGATGGTGCGGATCAGCAGGCCCAGGTCGGCGAACTCACCATCGCCATACGGGCCACGGTAGGCGTTGACGTTCTGGCCGAGCAGGTTGATCTCGCGCACGCCCTGCGCGGCCAGCTGGGCCACTTCCACCACCACGTCCTCGAACGGGCGGCTGACCTCCGTGCCGCGGGTGTAGGGCACCACGCAGAACGAGCAGTACTTCGAGCAGCCTTCCATGATCGACACGAACGCCGAGGCGCCATCGGCACGCGGCTCCGGCAGGCGGTCGAACTTCTCGATCTCGGGGAAGCTGATGTCCACCTGCGGGCGCTTCTGTTCGCGCCGCGCGCGGATCAGTTCCGGCAGGCGGTGCAGGGTCTGCGGTCCGAACACCAGGTCGACGAACGGCGCGCGCTTGATGATCGCTTCGCCTTCCTGCGAGGCGACGCAGCCGCCGACGCCGATGATGACCTCACGGCCCTTGTTCTTCAGGCCCTTCCACACGCCCAGCTGGCTGAATACCTTCTCCTGCGCCTTCTCGCGGATGGAGCAGGTGTTGACCAGGATGACGTCAGCGTCGTCCGGGGTATCGGTCAGTTCCAGGCCATCGCTGGCGGCAAGCACGTCGGCCATCTTGGCCGAGTCGTACTCGTTCATCTGGCAACCGTGGGTCTTGATGTACAGCTTGCCCTTGACCTGGTCGGGCTTGCGCGGACCAGCGGGCAGGGCAACGAGCGGGGTACCGCCCGGCGTGGCGGGCGGAAAGACGTCTGGCGTCCCGGTCATGGCGCTTAATCCATTCGGGTGGCGGGAAAGCGGGCAATTCTACCCGCATCCCGCGCCAGCCGCCGCGTTCATGCGGCCAAGCCCAAGCCCGGCGTGGTCATCACTGTAGAGCCGAGCCCACGCTCGGCTGCCTTGTGCAAGGCGGAGGAGCAGCCGAGCGTGGGCTCGGCTCTACAAGGGGGCGCTGATTACGCCGCCACCAGCTCCGCATCGATCCGCCGCGACCGGTCGAAGGCGGTCATCGCGCTCATCCGGGCGATGTAGTCGGCCGTTGCCGGCGCCGGCTGCACGAGGCCAAAGGCGGTGGTCCAGGCCAGCGCATTGCCCCACAGCACATCGGCGGCGCTCATCGTCTCGCCGAGCAGGTACGGGCCCTGCGCCAGCTGGGCCTCGACCACCTGCAGCACGGTCTCGGCGTCGTTGTACGGCGACATCAGGCGCGGCGGCGGCTCGCGATGCATCGCCTTGTCGATCATCGCGGGCTCGAAACAGGCGCCATAGAAGGCCATCCAGCGCAGGTAGGGCCCGCGCAGGGCGTCGCCGATCGGCGGGGCCAGCCCGGCTTCCGGATACAGGTCGGCCAGGTACAGATAAATGGCCACCTGTTCGGTTACCAGTGCGCCGTTGTGGACGATGGCCGGCACCTTGCCCATCGGGTTGATGGCCAGGTAGGCCGGGGCCAGGTTGGCGCCGGCCTTCAGGTCCAGCACCTGCATGCGGTAGTCGGCACCCAGCGCTTCGAGCAGGGCCACGGCGCCGCTCGAGCGGGAACGGGCGGCGTGGTACAGGGTGATCCGGCGTGAATTCATGGCATTGCTCCTTGCGGTGGGTGGTGAACTGGAGGCCATCCTGGGGCACTATTGCGGACGACTTCTGTCCTCGATCCTTCATGCGCCATACCGCCCACCGACTGCTGCGCCTGATCGCCCTGTTGCAGGCCCGCCGCCAGTGGTCCGGGGCCGAGCTCGCCGAGCGCATGGGTGTGGACCGGCGCAGCATCCGCCGCGATATCGAGCGCCTGCGCGAGCTGGGCTACCCGGTGCAGGCCTCGGCCGGGGTCGGCGGCGGCTATCAGCTGGGGGCCGGGGCACCGGTACTGCCGATGCTGCTGGACGAGGAGGAGGCAACCACCCTGGCCATCGCCCTGCGCGCGGCCTCGGCCACCGTCGCCGGCATCGACGACACCGCGCGTGGCCTGCTGTCCAAGCTCGACCCGCTGGTGCCGACCCGTCGCCGCCAGCAGGCCGGCGAGGTGCATGCAGCGACGGCCACCCTGTCCGATCTTCCGTCCACCGACGCACGCCTGCTCGGACGGCTGGCCCAGTACTGCCGGCAGGCGTCACGGCTGGCCTTCGAATACCGCAGCGCGCAGGAGGCTGTTACCCAGCGCGAAGTCGAGGCACAGCACCTGGTCAATTACGGCCGGCGCTGGTACCTGTTGGCCTGGGATCTGGGCCGGCAGGACTGGCGCACCCTGCGTGTGGACCGGATGGGCGCGGTGCGCGAATGCACCGAGCCCGGCCTGCATCGCCGCACGCCGGCACCCCCGGACGTGATGGTGCGGCAGGCGGTCAGCCAGGCCCCGTTCGTGCTGCAGGCCATCGTCCGCCTGGCCGGCAGCCGCGCCGAGCTGGAAGGCCGCATTCCTCCCTGGTGCGGGGTGCTGGAGGCGGATGGTGCCGAGCACTGCCTGCTGCGAATGGGGGCCGAGAGCCGGGGCATGATGCTGGCGCAGATCCTCAGCCTGGACCGCGTGCCGGTGGCGCTGTGGACCACGCCGCCGGGCCTGCGCGACGAACTGGCCCAGCGCCTGGCCGGGCTGGGCCAGGTGCTGGCCGTGCCGCCGGTCACAGGCTGAGCCACATCGCTTGGCAAGCCCCGGCGAAGCTGGGACACTCGCCGCCATGAAGGGGATACTGGGGACAACGGCGATCATCATCGCTGCGCTGACCGCTGCGCCGGCCAGCGCTGGCACCCTGTACAAGTGCCAGGGCCCTGACGGCGTCACCAGTTATGTAAGCAAGCGGGTGGCAGGTGCGCGCTGCAGCACCATCAGCTACAGCCGCGACACCCGCCCTGCGCCGCGCCCGGTGGTGGCCGCATCCAGGCCGGCGCCGACCACGGTGGCCAGCATCGAACGCAACCCGGTTGCCGTTGCCGCCAGCGCCGCAGCGCCGGCAACGGTTGCGCCGGCACCTGCATCCGCGCCCGCAGCTGCTCCGGCACAGCCGGCCGCCTCGCGTGCCGGGCGCATGGTCAGCGGTCAGGTCTATTCCTTCATGAAGGACGGCGTGCGCCACTACACCAGTGCGCGCCCGACCCAGGTCGCCAACCTCGGCCCGGTGCGGACCATCCGCTACAGCTTCATGGAGCGCTGCTACGCGTGCGGGGTCAATCCACGCGTGGACTTCGGCAGCGTGCGCCTGAACACCTCGGCCTTCCAGGCCGAGATCACCTCGGCCGCGCGCGAGTTCGGCGTGGAAGAGGCGGTGGTGCGGGCCATCATCCATGCCGAGTCGGCCTACAACCCGACCGCGCTCAGCCGTGCCGGTGCGCAGGGCCTGATGCAGCTGATGCCGCCAACCGCCGCGCGCTTCGGGGTCAGTGACTCCTACGATGCCGGGCAGAACATCCGCGGCGGCGTGCAGTATCTTGCGTGGTTGCTGAAGCGCTTCAATGGCGACCTGACCCTTGCCGCAGCCGGCTACAACGCTGGCGAAGGCGCGGTCGACCGCCATGGCGGCGTACCGCCCTACAGCGAAACCCAGTACTACGTGCGCCGGGTCGGTCAGCTGGCCGAGCGTTACCGCACCGCATTGAGCAAGCAGTAGCGCCAGGCCATGCCTGGCGAGCGAAGCGGCAAGCAGCCGGTAGTGCTGGTCGCTGGCCGGCAACCCAAAAATCAATGTTGTTGCAATGCGTTGTGTGGCGCGCGACGGTTCCGCTACACTCAACCGTGATTCAATGCGGCTCTGGCCCCCACCGGATCCGCTGGCAGCCTTAAAGCTACCTAATCAATATCGGAGTGCCGGATGGCCAACGATGGGGTACACGATCCAGTCAACACCGGACGTCGGCGTTTTCTTTCTGCCACCACAGCCGTGGTGGGCGCCGTCGGCGTCGGATTCACCGCAGTTCCTTTCATCAAATCCTGGAACCCCAGTGCCCGCGCCAAGCTTGCCGGCGCACCGGTGGTGGCCGACATCAGCGCCCTGCAGGAAGGCCAACGCCTGATCGTGGAATGGCGTGGCCAGCCGATCTGGATCGTCAAGCGGTCCAAGGCGATCCTCGATGCGCTGCATGGGCTGGACGGCCGTCTCAAGGACCCCGAGTCCGGCGAGAAGGACCAGCAGCCGGAGTACGTGCTGAAGCAGAACCCCGAGCTGCGCTCGATCAAGCCGGATATTTCCGTGCTGGTCGGCCTGTGCACGCACCTGGGCTGCTCGCCGGAAATGGTGGCCGAGATCCGGCCTGAGCCCTACGACCCGCAGTGGAAGGGCGGCTACTTCTGCCCCTGCCACAAGTCGCGCTTCGACATGTCCGGCCGCGTCTTCAAGGACGTGCCGGCGCCGATCAACCTGAAGGTGCCCGCGCACCACTACCAGGACGACAACACCATCATCATCGGTGTCGATCCGCAGGGGGCTGCCTGATGGCCAATATCCTCAGCCGTACCGCCAGCGGCGTGGCCGACTGGGTCAATGCCCGCGCACCGGGCCTGATGCCGGTGTACCGCAAGCACGTCAGCGAGTACTACGCGCCGAAGAACTTCAACATCTGGTACTACTTCGGTTCGCTGGCGCTGCTGGTGCTGGTCAACCAGATCGTCACCGGCATCTTCCTGACGATGCACTACAAGACCAACGCCGCCGAGGCGTTCGGCTCCATTGAATACATCATGCGTGATGTGGAGTGGGGCTGGCTGATCCGCTACATGCACTCCACCGGGGCCTCGCTGTTCTTCATCGTGGTCTACCTGCACATGTTCCGCGGCCTGCTGTACGGCAGCTACCAGAAGCCGCGCGAACTGGTGTGGATCCTGGGCATGCTGATCTACCTGGTGCTGATGGCCGAAGCGTTCATGGGCTACGTGTTGCCGTGGGGCCAGATGTCGTTCTGGGGCGCCAAGGTGATCATCTCGCTGTTCGGCGCGATACCGGTGATCGGCAACGGCCTGACCGAGTGGATCATGGGCGACTACCTGCCCAGTGACGCCACGCTCAACCGCTTCTTCGCACTGCACGTCATCGCCCTGCCGCTGGTGCTGTTGCTGCTGGTGGTGCTGCACCTGGGCGCGCTGCACGAAGTGGGGTCGAACAACCCCGATGGCGTGGAGATCAAGAAGGGGCCGAAGGGCAACCGCTGGTCGCCGAACGCACCGGCCGACGGCATTCCGTTCCACCCGTACTACACGCTCAAGGATGGCGTCGGCGCCGGCTTCCTGCTGATCATCGCCGCCTTCATCATCTTCTTCGCGCCTGGTTTCGGCGGCCTGTTCCTGGAGCACGACAACTTCACCGAGGCCAACCGCCTGGTGACGCCCGAGCACATCAAGCCGGTCTGGTACTACACGCCCTACTACGCGATGTTGCGCGTGGTGCCGAACAAGCTGGGCGGCGTGCTGGTGATGTTCTCGGCCATTGCGATCCTGTTCCTGGTGCCGTGGCTGGACAAGGCCAGGGTGAAGTCGGTGCGCTACCGCGGCTGGATCTCGAAGGTGATGCTGGGCGTGCTGGCGGTGTGCTTCGTCTGGCTGGGCGTGATTGGTTCCGGCCCGGGCACCGACGTGCACGAGACCTACATCGGGCGGGTGCTGACCTTCCTGTACTTCGCGTTCTTCATCACCATGCCGCTATGGACACGGTTGGACAAGACCAAGCCGGTACCGGAGAGGGTGACCACCCATGACTGATCGCTGGATGGTCCGGCTGGCCCTGACGGCCGCCCTGATGCTGGGCAGTTTCCTGGCCTCCGCCGCCGAAGGCGGCACCAAGCTGCTGCAGGCTGGCAACGACCTGGGTGACCGCGCTTCGCTGCAGCGCGGCGCGCAGCTGTACATGAACTACTGCTCCGGCTGCCACGCGCTGAAGTACCTGCGCTATTCGCGGATGGCGCAGGACCTGGGCCTGACCGAAGAGGAGGTGATGAACAACCTCAACTTCACCGGCTCGGCGATCGGCGATCCGATCCCGGTGGCGATGCCCAAGGAGAATGCCGAGAAGTGGTTCGGCAAGATGCCGCCAGACCTCAGCCTGATCTCGCGCGTGCGGGGCAGTGACTGGGTCTACACCTATCTCAAGTCGTTCTACCTGGACAGCAGCCGGCCGCTGGGCTGGAACAACGCGCTGTTCGCCAACGCGTCCATGCCCAACCCGCTGTGGGAAATGCAGGGCCTGCAGCATGCCGTGCATGGCAAGCCCGAAGCGCCGGGCATGGACCCGCCGGTGACCGGCCTGAAGATTGAAACGCCGGGTTCGGTCGATGCCGGGCAGTACGACCAGGCCGTGCGGGACATCACCAACTTCCTCGAATATGCCGGCGAACCGGCCGCGCTCAAGCGCCAGCAGCTGGGCGTGTGGGTAATCCTGTTCCTGGCCCTGCTGACCTTCCTGCTGTATCTGTTGAAGAAGGAATACTGGAAGGACGTTCACTGAATCTGCCGCCGGCCATCGCACGGGCCTATTGGCTTTTGTGATGGTCGGTTGCACACTCGGGGAGGAGTCGATCGCTGGCACGGTGCCGGCGGCGCCGATGCGGCAGGCGGTCTCCTGTCGTGGGAGAGCCTTTGATGGCGGCGAGCGTACGCATGCGCAATACACTGACGCTGTTTTCCTCGAACGACGATGTACTGTGCCACCGTGTACGCCTGGTCCTGGCGGCCAAGGGTGTGACCTTCGACTTCGTTCCGGTCGATCCACAGAACCCGCCTGAAGACCTGATCGACCTCAATCCGTACCACTCGGTGCCGACCCTGGTCGAACGCGAACTGGTGCTTTACGCCGCGTCGGTGGTCAGCGAGTACCTGGACGAGCGCTACCCGCATCCGCCGCTGATGCCGGTCGACCCGCTGTCGCGTGCGCGCATCCGCCTGGCCATGCTGCGCATCGAGCACGACTGGGTGCCGCAGGTGCAGGCCATCCAGCTGGGCAACAAGACCCAGGCCGAGGCCGGCCGCAAGCGCCTGAAGGAGTTGCTGACCGCCTCGCTGCCGCTGTTCAAGGCCAGCAAGTTCTTCCTCAACCCGGAAATGAGCCTGGCCGACTGCGCGATGGCGCCGATCATCTGGCGCCTGCAGTCGCTGGACGTACCGCTGCCGAAGGACGGCAAGGCGATCGAAGACTACGGCAACCGCATCTTCCGCCATCCCGGTTTCGTCCGCAGCCTGACCGACCAGGAAAAGAAGCTGCGCGATCTGCCGGTCTGATCCGGGCATGCGTTACCCGTCTGCACGCCGACCGGCGTGCAGGCGATCCGCCCCGGCAGGGCGCCGGGCGCGTACACTTCACGCATGACCGAAGACTTCTTCCACATGACCAGCCACCGCCCGTACCTGCTGCGGGCGCTGGTGGAATGGATCAACGACAACCAGCTGACCCCGCACATCCTGGTCGACGCCGGCGTTCCCGGCGTGCAGGTCCCGCCTTCGGCGGTCAAGGATGGCCGGGTCGTGCTCAACATCGCCGAACGTGCCGTCGTGCGGCTGATGATCGACAACGAGATGGTGAGCTTCTCGGCGCGCTTCTCCGGCACCAGCTACCCGGTGCAGGTACCGATCAGCGCCGTGCTGGCCGTCTACGCCCGCGAGACCGGGCAGGGCATGGCATTGCCGGATGACATTCCGGGCAACGAAACCGCGCCGACCAGCGACGAGCTGCTGCACGAGGAAGGCACGCCGCCGGACGATACGCCGCCGGCCAGTCCGCCGCCGAAGGGGCGCCCGAACCTGCGCGTGGTCAAGTAATGTTTCCGACGCCGCCCCGATGGGCGGCGTTTTCCTTTGCAGGATTTATCGGCGGATGCCGGAATTGTGTGGGTGCCGACCGTTGGTCGGCACACCTTCAGGTCCTACACATCCTCGGCATCGTCCACATCTGCGCGGATCTGGCTGATCCGCGCCGCGCCCGGGCCAGTGAATGAGATCAGCTGATCGCCGCGCAGCACCATGCGGCCTACATGGCGATCGATGCCATCGTAGGAATACTCGAACTTGAAGGTGCGCTCGAAGCCGAGTCGGCCATCCTCGCCGCGCGACAGGCGCAGGCCGGTGGCGTGCACCGCCTGGTCCAACCATTGCACATCGGCGGCGCGGCAGGCATTGCGCCCCAGTTCGACCGCGCGCTCGGCGGCCGAACGTGCGGCATTCCAGAAGAAATAGATGATTCCGCCGGCAATCAGCAACAGCAGCAGGGTGGGCATGGCTTCAGCCGTCAGAGGTCGATCCCGCAAAGATGGCGGCGAACGCGCGCTGGATCAAGCGCCTCGCATCACCGCGTCGGTTGTGGACCAGCAGAGACTGGTTGAGGCGGTATGACGACCGGCTGCGGTGGCGCGGACTGCATTGGCGTCGCAGTTGGCGACGGCATCACCAGCGGTGATGTGGCGGTCAACTGCAGCAGCGCTGCCCAGTCCTGGCGGTTGAAGCTGCATTCGTCCTCGCGGCCGGGCGTGCAGCTGGGGTCGATGCCGGTACTGTTGCGTTCGCGTGCCGGGGGCAACTTGATCAGCCCGGTGCGGTCCAGCTGCAGCAACCGCATCGCCACGGTGTTCATGACGTTGCCACCGACCAGGTACAGGGTCTGGTCGCCCCCCAGGTTGGCAGCCACCACCACTTCGCAATGCGATTTCCAGTGGCCCACCGAACCGTTGCCCAGCGCCTGCACCAGCCCGCTGTAGCTGAGCGTGGTGCTGCGGTCGCGCAGGAAGCACAGCAGGTCGCCGGGCGCGGGCTTGGCGGTGGCCGGGTCGACCAGCCGGTAGGGCACGCCCGAAGGCCCACCCTGGTACGCGGCGCGGATGTAGTCGATATGGCGCGGCGAGGTGTTGAAGCCGGGAACGCCGGACTGCACCATCACCCAGGAAATGAACGCGGCCGACCACGGGTTGTCGACCAGGAAGGCGCGGCAATCGCTGTCGGTGTAGCGCGTGCCCAGCGGTGCCAGACAGCTGCTGGCGCCCGCGATGCTTCCCATGGCGTTGAGCGTGCCGCTGTTGCGCCAGTAGCCTGCCACGCGCTGCCAGGCGATCAGGCCGTTGTCGGCCAGGTGATCGCTTTCGGCCTCGGTGACACTGAGGCTGGCGGCGCGGCCATCGCGGTCGATGAAGGGCCGGTACCAGAGCCGGTGCTCGTTGCAGGCAGTGTTGCGGATGGCCACCGCCAGCGGACTCAGGCCGAAGCGCGGTGGCACATCGCAGGCTTCGGCGGCCATTGCGGACAAGGGGGCTGCCGCGAGCAGCAGACAGGCAGGCAAGAGCATCCGGCGCATGCGCGGCTCCTGTGGGGGATGCCGGCAGCGTCGCAGAGGCAGGCGTGGCCGAGCCGTGAAGGCGTCCCGGATCGTGTAGAGCCGAGCCCATGCCCGGCTTATCGCGCGAAGCGCGTGCAGGGCGCGCCGCAGATCGAGAAGCAGCCGAGCGTGGGCTCGGCGCTACAAGGTCCCGTAGGCCTCAACCCGGCGGCGGGCCCAGCTTCAACGACAGGTCAATCGCCTGCACGTGCTTGGTCAGGCCACCAATGGAGATGCAGTCCACGCCGTCCTCCGCGATCGAACGCAGGCCACCCAGGCCCACGCTGCCGGACACTTCCAGCGGAATGCGGCCCGCCGTGATGCGCACCGCCTCGCGGCGCAGGTCCGGGCTGAAGTCATCCAGCAGGATGCGTTCGCAACCGGTTTCCAGCGCCTGGCGCAGCTGCGCCAGATCCTCCACCTCGACCACCAGCGGCAGCGCGGGCCATTGCCGGCGCGCGGCAGCCACGGCTGCGGGCAGCGAACCGGCAGCACGGATGTGGTTTTCCTTCAGCATCACCGTGTCGTACAGACCGAAGCGGTGGTTCTCGCCGCCGCCACAGCGCACTGCGTACTTCTGCGCCAGGCGCAGGCCGGGCAGGGTCTTGCGGGTATCGAGAATGCGCGTGCCGGTGCCGGCCACCGCCGCCACGTAACGCGCGGTGGTCGTGGCGGTGCCGGACAGCGTCTGCAGGAAGTTCAGCGAGGTGCGCTCGGCGCTCACCAGGCTGCGGCTGCGCCCATGCAGCAGGGCCAGCACGGTGCCGGCAGTGACCGCGTCACCTTCGGAGACACGCCATTCAATGCGCACCTCCGGGTCGAGCGCGCGGTGGGTGGCGTCGAACCAGGGGCGACCGGCGATCACCCCGTCCTGCTTGCACAGCAGGTACGCGCTGTCAGCCTGGTCGGGCAACAGCGCAGCGGTGACGTCGCCGCTGCCCAGGTCCTCGGCCAGCGCACGCGCGACATCGGCGGCGACAACGGCCGCATCCGGCGTCGGCAGCGCGCTCATGCGGCCGGGAAGTCGGCGATCTGGGCGGTGGGGATGGCTTCCTCGGCCAGCAGCACCGGGATGCCGTCGTCAACGCGGAAGACCTGCTTGCGGTCGCGGGTGACCAGCGCTTCGCGCAGCGGCTGCGCCAGCGGGTTGCCATCGGCCTTGTTCACCGCGCCGGCGGAAATGGCCTTGTTGAGGGCTTCCAGGCCCTTGCCATCCAGCAGGGACAGGGGCTGGCGGGTGTCCGGCGACACCAGCAGGTCGAGCAGCTTGCGATCCATGGTTCTTCGTCTTGCGTGGAAGATGGCTAGAATACGTCTTTAAGGCAGGTGACGGCCAATGACCCCCAACCCGATCGCGCCGCTTGTCGGCATCGTCATGGGTTCCCGTTCCGACTGGGAAACCATGCAGCACGCCGCCCAGAAGCTTGAAGCCCTGGGTGTTCCGTTCGAAGTGAAGGTGGTGTCCGCGCATCGGACGCCGGATGTGTTGTTCAGCTACGCCGAGCAGGCGGGCCCGCGTGGCCTGCGCGCGATCATCGCCGGAGCCGGCGGGGCCGCGCACCTGCCGGGCATGATCGCCGCCAAGACCGCCGTGCCGGTGCTGGGCGTGCCGGTGCAGTCCAAGGCCCTCAACGGCATGGATTCGCTGCTGTCGATCGTGCAGATGCCGGCCGGCATTCCGGTCGCCACCTTCGCCATCGGCAATGCCGGCGCCTCCAACGCCGCGCTGTTCGCCGCAGCGATGCTGGCCAGCGACCAGCCGGCGATCGGCCAGGCGCTCGACGCCTTCCGTGCACGCCAGACCGAAGACGTGATGGCCCACGACGATCCGCGCCAATGAGCCTGACCGTCGGCATCCTGGGCGGCGGTCAGCTCGCCCGCATGATGGTCCTGGCCGGTGCGCCGCTGGGATTGCGCTTCGAACTGTACGACCCGGCAGCCGACGCCTGCAGCGGCCCGCTGGCGCCGCTCACCGTCGGTGCCTTCGATGACCGCCAGGCGTTGGCGGATTTCGCCGCCAAGGTGGACGTGGTCACCTTCGATTTCGAGAACGTGCCTGCCGACAGCGCGCAGTTCCTGGCCGACCGCGTGCCGGTCTACCCGCCGCCGGCTGCGCTGGCGGTGGCCCAGGACCGGTTGAGCGAGAAGACCCTGTTCCAGCAGTTGGGCATTCCGCTGCCCGCCTTTGCTGACATCCGCAGCCGTGACGAGTTGGCCGCGAAGGCCGCCGAGTTCGGCCTGCCGTGCATCCTCAAGACCCGCCGCCTCGGTTACGACGGCAAGGGCCAGTTCCGCCTGCGCAGCGAAGCCGACATCGACGCTGCATGGGACGCGCTTGGCGCACAGGTCGAGCGCACCGGGCTGATCCTGGAAGGCTTCGTTGCCTTCCAGCGCGAGGTCAGTGTGGTCGCTGTGCGTGGCCGCGATGGCAGCTTCGAGGCCTGGCCGGTCACCGGCAACTGGCATGTCGACGGCGTGCTGTCGGCCAGCGTGGCCCCGGCCGTGCTGTCCGATGCCGATCAGCAGGCCGCGATCGGCTATGCCCGCCGCGTCGCCGAGCACCTGCAGTATGTGGGCGTGTTCGCACTGGAGCTGTTCTGTCGTGACGGCGAACTGCTGGCCAACGAGATGGCACCGCGCGTGCACAACTCCGGCCACTGGACCATCGAAGGCAGCGAGACCTCGCAGTTCGAGAACCATCTGCGTGCGGTGCTGGGCCTGCCGCTGGGCAGCACCCGCATGCTCGGCCACGTCTGCATGCTGAACTGGTTGGGCGCGATGCCCGACCCGGCGCCGGTGCTGGCGCAGGCCAGTGGCCATTGGCACGACTACGGCAAGGAGCCGCGCGAAGGCCGCAAGGTCGGCCACGCCACGTTGCGCGACGATGATGCCGCTGCATTGGCCGATGCGCTGGACCAGATCGGCATGGAGCTGGATCGCCAGGCCCAGGTGGCACCGGCGGTACACGCGCTGCGCAATCGCTGAGCCCGGTAGTGCCGGCCGTTGGCCGGCAGTGCAACGCTGTGACGCGCCGGTGCAGGCATCGGCGCAACATTCCCGGTGGTAGCGTGGAGCTCCTTTCTCAGGAGTCACCCCCATGCTCGACTGGAACGCCTACCGCAAGGAACTGAAGGGTCGCATCGGCGAGATCGGCAAGCTCTCGCCGGACACGGTCAAGGGCTATGCCACGCTGGCCAACGCCGGTGCCCAGACCAACCACCTCGATGCCAAGACCCGCGAGCTGATCGCGCTGGCGGTGGCGGTGACCACCCGCTGCGACGGCTGCATCACCGTGCACGTGGATGCCGCGCTGAAGCACGGCGCCAGCCGCGAGGAGATCGCCGAGGCGCTCGGTGTGGCGGTGTCGCTGAACGCCGGTGCGGCGCTGGTGTACTCGGCGCGGGTGATGGACGCCGTGGCCGCGCACGAGAGCGCGTGATGCCTGATCTGTAGAGCCGAGCCCATGCTCGGCTGGCCGGACCGCAGCCGGGCATGGGCTGGGCTCTACAGGGGTCAGCGCAGCTGGCTTTCGGCAAATTCCCAGTTGACCATCTGCCAGAACGCGTCCAGATACCGCGCGCGATCGTTCTGGTAGTCGGTGTAGTAAGCGTGCTCCCAGACGTCGCAGCACAGCAGCGGGGTGCTTTCACCGGTCAATGGCGTGCCTGCATTGCGGGTGGCCTGCAGGCCCAGCTGCCCGCCCGGATGCTGCACCAGCCAGACCCAGCCGGAGCCGAACAGGCCCAGTGCGGTGCGGTTGAATTCCTCGCGCAGGCGCTGCACGTCGCCGAACTGGCGCTTGACCAGTTCGCCCAGTCGCCCCTGCGGCTCACCGCCGCCGCGCGGGCGCAGGCACTGCCAGTAGAAGGCATGGTTCCAGGCTTGGGCGGCGGCATCGAACAGCGTGCCCTGGGCGTGGCGGACGATCTCCTCCAGCGACGCTTCCTCCCACTCGGTGCCGAGAATGCCGGCGTTGACGGCATCCACATAGGCGCGATGGTGGCGGCCGTGATGCAGTTCCACGGTCTGTGCGGACAGGTGCGGCTGCAGGGAGCCGGGAAGATAGGGCAGGGCGGGCAATTCGACAGGCATGGACAGGTTCGTGGCCAGGGGGCGGCGGCAGCCGGTTCCATCCGCTTACAATGGCGGCTACCGTGGGCAGTCTAGCCGACCATCACGGTCGGTTTGTCCGGCGAAGCAAGGAGTGTGGTTGTGGCGGTAATGCAGCAAATCCAGGCCGAGGTCGATCGTTACCCGCTCGTGCTGTTCATGAAGGGCACCCCGCAATACCCGATGTGCGGCTTCTCCAGCCGCGCCGTACAGGCGTTGATGGCGGCCGGCGCAGTCACCCTGCGCACCGTCAACGTGCTGGAAGAGCCCGAGATCCGCGCCAACCTGCCGCGTTTTTCCAACCTGCCGACTTTCCCGCAGCTGTTCATCAACGGTGAGTTGATTGGCGGCTGTGACATCGTGCTGGAGCTGTTCGAAGCCGGCGAGCTCAAGCGCATCGTCGAAGAGGCGACCCAGGGATGAGTGCCTGGCCATCGACGTCACCGACCGACGGGGCGCTCGATGGCCGCCCGTTGCAGGATCGCGTGGTGCTGGTCGCCGGTGCCGGTGGCGGATTGGGTAGTGCGGCGGCAGTGGCTGCTGCGGCCGCCGGGGCCACCGTGGTTCTGCTGGGCCGCAAGCCTCGCCGCCTGGACCGTGTCTACGCCCAGGTGCAGGCGGTCGGCCCGGAACCGCTGCTGTATCCGCTGGACCTGGAAGGCGCGGGCCCCGACGACTATGCCGAGCTGGCCCAGGCCCTGCAGCGCGAGCTGGGGCGCCTGGATGGCCTGCTGGTCTGTGCCGCTCACTTCCCGGGCCTGACCCCGTTTGAGCTGGCAGACCCAGCGAGTTTCGCCCGCGCGGTGCACGTCACCCTGACTGCGCCCGCCTGGCTGGCCCAGGCCTGCCTGCCGCTGCTGCGGCAGCGCGAAGATGCGGCGCTGGTGTTTGCGGTCGATGCCCCCGAGCGGGTCGGTCAGGCCTACTGGGGCGGTTACGGTGTGGCCCAGCACGGCCTGCGTGGCCTGATCGCCAGCCTGCACGACGAGCTCGGCCGCAGCCCGGTAAGGGTGAGTGGCCTGTACCCCGGCCCGCTGCGCACGGCCTTGCGGGCCCGGGCCTATTCCGTAGACCAGGACCCGGCCGCGCAAGGCCCGGAGGCCGCCGCCGCCGCGGCCGTGACCCTGTTGTCCGGTGCTGGCGCTACCTGGCGCGGCCAGATTCTCGATGCCAGCGAGGCGCCCCCCGGCGAGTAAATCCCGGGGAAAGGCGGAGTGAAGAACCCGTCACGATTGCGTTGCGATCCGGTGCCGTTTGTCGCACAACCGTCACATTGATGGCGTAGCGTGTTAATCTAGTGTTAACCGTTGTGGCTTCCTTCAGCCAAGCGGTAGGGAACCCCAGATAAATGTCCGACCAGCCACCCGCAGGGCTGTTTGGATGCGCTTTTTTTTCCGCCATCGCCAACTCGCATCGAGGCTACCGAAAAATGACCCACCCACTCCGGATGTCCAAGCTCACCCTTGGTCTCGTGGCTGCGCTCGCCGCCGCTCCCGCCTTCGCCCAGAGCACCTCTGCCGGTGTCGGCGGCCAGGTGATGTCCGCCGCAGGCCAGCCTGTTGCTGGTGCTGAAGTCACCATCACCCACACCGAGTCGGGCACCGTTTCGCGTGCCACCACCGATGCGTCGGGTCGCTACAACGCGCGCGGCCTGCGCGTGGGTGGCCCGTACACCATCACCATCACCAAGTCCGGTGAAGGCACCAAGACCGAAGAAGGTGTCTACCTGAACCTGAACCAGGTCAACACGGTCAATGCCAACCTGGGCGGTGACCTGGCTGCCACCAACCTGGACGCCGTGAACGTTGTCGCCACCGCCGGCGGCCTGGACCTGTTCAGCGCCACCAAGATGGGTACCGGCACCAACGTGACCCGCGAAACGATGGACGCGCTGCCGTCGGCCAACCGCAACATCCAGGACTACATCCGCCTGGACCCGCGCATCTCGCAGGTCAGCAAGGCTGACGGTGCGATCTCGGCCGGTGGCCAGAACACCCGTTACAACGCCATCCGCATCGACGGCATCAGTGCCTCCGACCCGTTCGGCCTGGGCTCCAACAACCTGCCGACCGAGCGTCAGCCGGTGTCGATGGACGCCATCCAGGAAATCAACATCGACCTGGCCAACTACGACACCACCATCGCTGGTGGCACCGGTGCGGTGATCAACGCCGTGACCAAGTCGGGTACCAACGAATTCCATGGCACCGTGTACGGTTCGTACCGCGACAAGGACATGGTCCGCTCGCGCCTGGAAGGTGATCGTACGGACTTCAACGGCTTCAAGGACGAGAAGACCTACGGCATGACCTTCGGCGGCCCGATCGTCAAGGACAAGCTGTTCTTCTTCACCAACTACGAAAAGTATGAGCGCAGCGGCGGCGGCGTCAGCCTGAGCGAAAGCCCGTACAACAAGGATCCGGCGAAGGGTGGCATCAGCGACGCCGACATCTCGGCCGTGCAGAAGCGCATGGCGGAACTGGGTCATCCGGTCGGTAGCGTCAGCGACCTGAACAACAAGACCGAGATCGAAGAGTACGCGGTCAAGCTGGACTGGAACATCAACGAGAACCATCGTGCAGCCCTGCGCTACAACAAGATGAAGCAGGACGTCGTCCGCTTCCCGCAGGTCAGCAGCAGCGCGCTGTCGCTGAGCGACTTCTGGTACACCCAGCCGACCGAATACGAAACCTGGATGGGTGAACTGTTCAGCGACTGGTCCGAGAACTTCTCGACCGAGTTCAAGGTTTCGCACAAGGACTACTCGTCCGACCGTGTTGCGGCTTCGCACCTGCCGCAGATGCGCGTCCGCTTCGGCAACAACTCGCTGTACCTGGGTACCGAGCAGAACACCCACACCAACCTGGTCGAGTCGAAGGAACTGAGCGCCTTCGGTGCCGGTACCTGGTACGTCGGTGACCACACCATCAAGTTCGGTTTCGATTACACCGACAACGACCTGATGAACTTCTACGGCCGCAACCTGTACGGCGCGTATGACTTCCGTGACCTGGCCTCGTTCCTGAAGGGCACCGCGAACGGCTACCAGCTGCGTGTTCCGCGTCCGGGCGGCAGCCTGGATGACATTCCGGCCAAGTTCCACCTGAAGAACACCGGTCTGTTCATCCAGGACACCTGGGCGATCAACTACAACCTGAGCCTGATGTTCGGTGTCCGCGTGGACATCCCGGACTTCACCAGCCAGACCAAGTACAACGCGGACATCCAGTCCCGTTACGGCTATGACAACACCAAGCTGGTGGACAAGAGCCTGATCCAGCCGCGCGTTGGCTTCAACTACACCTTCGACAGCGATCGCCCGACCCAGCTGCGCGGCGGCGTGGGCCTGTTCGGCGGCGCCGCCCCGAACGTGTGGCTGGCAGGTGCCTACCAGAACACCGGCCTGAACTACGTCGAGTACAACGTTCCGGGTAATCCGGGTGGCTTCAGCGTCGATGCCGATAATCCGTTCATTCCGGACCCGTCGCGTATCGTTGCGCGCCAGAACGTCGACATCATCAACCCGGGCACCCGCCTGCCGTCGGTGTGGAAGGCCAACCTGGCGTTCGATCACGAGCTGCCGTGGTACGGCATCGTGGCGTCGGCCGAACTGCTGTTCACCAAGGTCAAGGATGGCCTGTACTTCGAGCGTCTGGACCTGACCGATGGCAAGGGCAATGGCCCGACCTACGTGTCCGCACAGGACGGTCGTGAGATCTACTGGAACGACAAGGGCCTGAACCAGGCCAACAGCAAGATCGACAACCGCACCGGTGACAATCTGGGCATGGAGAACGGCACCAATGGCGTGCTGAACCGCAACTACCGCCCGAACAACATCGGCGACGTGCTGCTGCTGCGCAACACCAACAAGGGCCGTGGCAGCCAGGCGACCTTCTCGCTGGCCAAGCCGCTGACCGAGAACTGGGGCTGGTCGCTGGGTTACACCTACACCCAGTCGAAGGAAGTGAGCCCGCTGACCAGCTCGCAGAACACCTCGAACTGGAACAACACCCAGATCCTGAACGCCAACGAGAACATCGCGTACAACTCGCGCTATGCGATCAAGGACCGTATCACCGGTACCCTGGAGTGGAAGCACAACTTCTTCGGTGACAACGCCACCCGCGTCGGCCTGTTCTATGAAGGCCGTTCGGGCCGTCCGTACAGCTACGTGTTCTACAACGATGCCAACGGCGACAGCGCAATCGGCAACGACCTGTTCTACGTGCCGAAGGGCCCGGGTGACGTGCTGTTCGTTGGCGGCGTGGACATGGAGAAGAAGTTCTTCGACTGGCTGGCGCAGAACCCGGAACTCGATGCCTATCGTGGCAGCACGGTGCCGGCCAACCAGCACCGCGCCAAGTGGGTCAACAGCTTCGATGTCCGCATCAGCCAGGAGTTCCCGGGCTTCGCGAAGACCCACAAGGGTGAGATCGCGCTGGACATCATGAATGTCGGCAACCTGCTCAACAAGAAGTGGGGCCTGATCGACGACTACGGCTTCTACGCCACCCGTCGCGTGGGCAACTTCGCGGGTATCGATCCGGCCACCGGCAAGTACGTGTACTCGTTCACCGGTGCGGACGATTCCTCGGTCCAGGAAAACAACAACGACAAGGGCAACACCGCCGTGTCGCGCTGGTCGATGCAGCTGACCGTGAAGTACAAGTTCTGATCCATCAGAGCTTGAAGCAGTAAGTGAAAACGGCCGGGGAAACCCGGCCGTTTTCCGTTCAGGCGAAAGTCCTTGCAGGTCACCTGGCATCGGCGTAGCATCCGGAAATGTGCGCGGTGCCAACGCCGCCGATGCGGTCCCGGAAAGGCGAACGCGGGAAGCACACATCCAACGGTCGGGCTTTCCCGGCCGTTTTGCTTTTTAAGGGGGCGGCAGTACAGTCGGAAACCTTGAAGGAAGCGAAAAATTGGACATGACCACGAACGAAAAATCAGCCCGTGCACTGCCGGTGCAGGACGCGCGGATCTACCCGCGCGGTGGGCTGGATGTGCTGTCGCGGGCCGAAGTGGCCCGGCTGCGCGATGCGTCTGCCGGCGGCATGCACGAGCTGCTGCGCCGCTGCGCACTGGCCGTGCTGACCAGCGGCAGTGCTTCTGACGATCCGCGCGCGGCGCGCGATCTGTATCCCGATTTCGACATCCAGGTGGCGCAGCAGGATCGCGGCGTGCGCATCGACCTGGTCAATGCACCGGCGATGGCTTTCGTCGACGGCGAGATCATCCGCGGCGTCGCCGAACTGTTGTTCGCGGTGGTGCGTGACCTGGCCTACATGGCCATCGAGATGGGCCCGGCCTACGCGGCCGAGCTGGAGTCGTCCGAGGGCATCACCAATGCGGTGTTCGGCCTGCTGCGCAACGCGCGCATCCTGAACCCGGGTGACCCGAATCTGGTCGTCTGCTGGGGCGGCCACTCGATCTCGCGCGACGAGTACCTGTACACCAAGCAGGTGGGCTATGAGCTGGGCCTGCGCGGCCTGGACATCTGCACCGGCTGCGGTCCGGGCGCGATGAAGGGCCCGATGAAGGGCGCCACCATTGCCCATGCCAAGCAGCGCCGTACCGTGACGCGTTACATCGGCCTGACCGAGCCGGGCATCATCGCGGCCGAGTCGCCGAATCCGATCGTCAACCACCTGGTGATCATGCCGGACATCGAGAAGCGCCTGGAGGCCTTCGTCCGCATCGGCCACGGCATCATCGTGTTCGCCGGTGGTGTCGGCACCGCCGAGGAAATCCTGTACCTGCTCGGCATCCTGCTGCGCGAGGAAAACAAGGACCTGCCGTTCCCGCTGATCCTGACCGGCCCGACGGTGGCGGCGCCGTACTTCGAGCAGATCGACCGGTTCATCCGCCTGACCCTGGGTGATGCGGCCGCCGAGCGCTACGAGATCGTCATCGGCGACCCGGTGGCGGTGGCAAAGAAAATGGCCAACGGCATCAAGCGCGTGCGCGAGCACCGCCTGGCGCAGAAGGACTCGTTCTTCTTCAACTGGTCGATCGAGATTCCGTGGGAGTACCAGCAGCCGTTCGTGCCGACCCACGAGGCGATGGCCGCGCTGGACCTGCACCACGGGCGTGCCCCGCACGCGCTGGCGGCCGACCTGCGCCGGGCGTTCTCGGGCATCGTGGCCGGCAATGTGAAGGAAGACGGCATGCGCCGCATCGAGCAGTTCGGGCCGTTCCAGATCCATGGCGACCCGGACATGATGCAGGCCCTGGACGCGCTGCTGCGTGCCTTCGTCGAACAGCGCCGGATGAAGATCTCCGGCGAGTACCAGCCCTGCTATCAGGTGCTGGCCTGAGTCTGCGCCGGCGCGATGGGGATCGCGCCGGTACAGGCAGGGGAGGGCGGGTCGTCAAGGCCTTGACGCCCGTCGCCCCGGAATGACCGTTCATCCTGCCGCCGCTTGCCGGTGGCAGGGCGATGGCCCATCGTGGCCATCAACACGCTGGGGAGCGTCCAATGTCTTTGCGCCGGCAAAACGGCTTTACGCTGGTTGAGTTGATGGTCACGGTTGCCGTCCTGGCGATCCTGAGCACCATCGCGTATCCCAGCTTCCAGAGTACGATCCGCTCAAATCGTGTGGCCACGACGACCAACGAACTGATCGCGTCGCTGGCACTTGCCCGTTCCGAGGCAATAAAGAACACGCGTGGCGGGGCTGTATGCGCATCCACAGCGGGCAAAGAATGTGATGGCAGCAGCTGGGCCGACGGCTGGATGGTCTGGGAGGATCGCAACGGGAACGGGTCGCTTGATTCCGGTGAGAACGTGCTGCGCTACAGCGAAGGTCGCCCAACGATGAAGTCCGCAACCGAAACGTTGACCATCGGCTTCGATGGCCGTGGCCGCAATCGCGCCAACGCGGAAGTGGATGTGACACTGCGCCCTGAAAAGTGTGGCGACCAGCCCCTGCAGCGAACGCTGCGCATATCGCCTACGGGACAGGTGAGGCTGTTGAAGGAGAGTTGCTCATGAGAAAGATCGGCTTCCAGCCGCACCGTACGGCGCAGGGCGGTTTCACCCTGATCGAGGTCATGATCGCGATCCTGGTGATGGGTATCGGCCTGCTGGGCTTCGCGCTGCTGCAGACGATGAATGTGCGGTTCGTCCAGAGCGCGAACTACCGCACCCAGGCCACCAACCTGGGGTACGAACTGCTTGATCAGATCCGGGCTAACCGGATCAACGCGCTCAGCTATGCCGGTACCTATGCTGCTACCACCGGCAAGGGTGACTGCGCGCCGTCCATTGGCAAGGATATCGGCAAGGATGACTTCACCCGCGACTGGCGCTGCCGCCTGGGCCGCGCACTGGGTGACTCGGCATCCGGAACGGTAACCGTCAATGACGGCCGGGTACGGGTGTCGGTCAGTTGGGGCGATGAGCGTTGGAATCCCGATTCGAAGGCTGACACCACCTTTGCTGCGGAGAGCCTGCTGTGATGACCAGAATGCGCTCCCGCCAAACGATGAGTGGCCTGTCGCTGATCGAGTTGATGATCGCCCTGACCATCGGCCTGATCATCATGCTGGGCGTGGTCCAGGTGTTCGCCGCTTCACGCACGGCCTACCAGCTGTCTGAAGGGCTGGCGCGGGTCCAGGAGAACAGCCGTTTCGCGATGGATTCCCTGCAACGCGAACTGCGCATGGCGGGACACTTCGGCTGCGTGAACGATCAGGCGCATGATCCGCAGGGCACCTTGGCAACCACCTTCGCTGCGGGAGGCCACCCCGCGCTGGACTTTGCGCGGTCGATCCAGGGCTACGAAGCAACGAATACCAAGCCGGGCGACGCGGTGACGTTGGCGGCAACGCCGTCAACGGGGGGCGACAAGTACTCCCCGGCGTTGCCGAGTGAGTTCGCCGCGGCCATCAAGAACCGGGTCGACGGCAGCGATATCGTCGCTCTGCGCTATCTGGTGCCCACCGGTGTGCCGGTCACGGCGGTAGCCGGTACGGTTGCCCAGCCGGTTTTCAGCTTTGATCCCAAACGTCTTGCCGTGCTTGATAGCGGAGTTACCGACCCGGGGCTGTTCGGTGTGGCCGACTGCATTTCCGCCACGGTCTTCCAGGCTCGTGCGATCGATGCAAAGGCCGGCACCGTGACGGTGGGCACCGCACCCAACAACGACGTGGCCATCGCCCGCAACTACCAGCCCGGCCAGGCGGTGCTGTATCGCGCCGAGACGTCGATCCTGTACGTGGGCTACGACGCTACGACCAAGCAATCGTCGCTGTATCGCCTTCGATTCACCGCCAAGCCCGGTGCTGCCTTGGTCGCGGGACCAGCAGAGGCGCTGGTCGAGGGCGTGGAGAACATGCAATTGCTGTATGGCCAGGATCACGGTCTGAGCACGGTGTCGCCGACCGGCTACATTGATCGCCAGGGTACCGCGACCGATGTTCAGGCCTCCATCGTGCCGGCCTCGCGTGGCTGGCAGCGCGTGGGCACGGTGCAACTGGGGCTGGTGGTGTCCAGTCCAGACCCGGCCGCATCTGTCCAGGCCAGTTCAAGTACGCCGCTGACCGCGCTTGGCGTGACCTACACCGCGCCTTCTGACGGCCGCATGCGCGCCGCCTACCAGAGCACGATCGCTCTGCGCAATCGCCTATATGGCAACTGAGGCCACCATGCGTACCCATCCCGCCCGCCGCCATTCTCTGCATTCACCGCGTTCCCAGCGCGGCGCGGTGCTGTACGTCGTGCTGATCATGCTGGTGCTGATGGCCCTGCTGGGCATCGCCGGCATGCAGGTCACAAGCATGCAGGAACGGATGGCTGCCAACTATCTGCGCAGCAACGTTGCCTTCCAGAACGCTGAGGCCGACGCCCGGCAGACCGAGAAATCCATCGAGAAGGCGCTGGCTGACGGGGGCATCTTCAAGGCCAGCCAGGAGGAATGCAGTCCCTCCTACGATCCGCAGACGTGGGCCGATGGTCTCAGTGAGACCAAGTCCACCTATACGCGTCGCATCGACAAGTGCTTTGCAGCGTCCAGCCGGCGCACCGGCGGCCGACAGAACGAAGAAACCGGGAACATCTACCAGGTCACGGCGCTTGCCAGTGACGATCCCTCCAATGCGTCCGCCAGTGCGGTCATCGATACGATCTTCATCCCATGAACAGCGAGCGCCGTTTCCTTCGACTTCGTTCCTCCACCTGGCTGCGGGCCGGTGTGGGTGTTGCTGCGCTTGCCGGCCTTGCCGCGTTGATCATTCCGCTGCAGGCTGCGCTTGGTGACTACGACATCGCGCAGGAGCCGCTGTACAGCAAGCAGAGCCAGCCGCCATTGATGATGATGGTGATGTCGCGTGACGAGCAGCTGTTCAACAAGGCCTACAGCGATTACAGCGACCTGGACGGGGACGGGGTGCTGGACACCACCTACCAGGACAAGTTCGATTACTCAGGCTACTTCGATTACAACCTCTGTTACTCGTACAACAGCGGTGTCTTCAAGGCCAGTGCAGAGGCAAAGGGCGCCAACAAGCACAGCTGCAGCGGCGCGTGGTCGGGCAACTTCCTCAACTGGGTGACGATGAGTCGCCTGGATGTGATGCGCTACGTGCTGTACGGCGGCCAGCGCTTCACCGATACGAAGGAAAAGACGGTGTTGGAGCGGGCGCCGATCCCCAGCGATCTGCATGCGTGGGTCAAGGTCTACAGTGGATCGGATCTTCGCGAGTTCGCCAACCTTGCTGGAAGCGGGACAACCTTCAGCTTCTGCAGTGTGACCCGTTCTGCAACCGGGGCGCCGCTGATGCGCGTGGCCGAAGGTGCACTGGGCGAGTGGGCCTCGACAGCCAGCAACCAGTGCGATACCGGACGAGCCAGCAACGCCGATGGCTACGCGGACATTCCCCGCTCAGCCACGGACTACACCGTGCGCGTGGAAGTGTGTGATGCCAGCTCAACGGTGCGTGAGAGTTTCTGCCGGAAATACAACGATGGCATCACCGACCGTTTCAAGCCGGCCGGGCTGCTGCAGACCTACGGTGAGAGCGGGCGACTGCGCTTTGGGCTCGTGACGGGAACCTACGCCAATCCGCGGGATGGCGGTGTCCTGCGGCGGAACATCGGCAAGATCGCGGGCAACGGGACGAAGTTCTGCGGCGTGGGTGATGAAATCGACCTGTCTACGGGGCAGTTCTGCTACCTGAATCTGACGGGAAACGCCAAGGCCGACGATGAGGGCGTGATCAACGCGATTTCAAGCTTCCGTCTGGACAACTGGAACTGGTCCAACAACTGGAATGACTGCAACACCTACGGCATTCTCAATCGCCAGGACCAGAAGGGAAATGGCAATCTGACCGATCCGGGGACCGGAGGCCAGAAGTGCAGTGCCTGGGGCAATCCATTGGCGGAAATGTATGCGGAGGCGCTGCGCTACATCACTGCGGGTTCCAAGGTCTATAGTGACAGCGGAGATCTCAGTGGGCTGCCAACCAATATCAGCTGGAAGGATCCCTACCGCCTGCCCGCAGAAGGTGGCAACTCTTATTGTGCGACCTGCAATATCCTGGTGCTATCGTCGGGCCTGCCGTCCTTTGACAGCGACAACGTCGGTTCCGTGACCGGCCTTGCGTCTGCGGTGTCCGCGACGGATGCAGTCGGCACGGCCGAAGGAATCGCTGGCAAGAGCTACATGATCGGTCGCGTGGGTGATACACCGCGCGGTGCTTCGCTTGATACCCACAGTGATATCTGCCAGGGCCAGACAATCGGTAGCCTCAGCAAGGCGCGCGGCATCTGCCCGGACATTCCCTCCATGGAAGGCAGCTTCCTGATGGCGGGGCTGGCCAAGGCGGCCGCGGAGACCGATCTGCGTCCCAACGTGCAGAACAAGCCAAGCACGTACAAGGTCACCGCCACCACCTACGCCGTTGCCATGGCGGAAAATCTCCCGCAGTTCGAAATTGCGGTGGGCAACAGCAAGATCGGACTGGCCCCGCTCTGCCAGGCGAACAACACCGGCGGCGCAACGGCAACAAGTGCTGGCTGGCGCAGCTGCTTCCTGGGCTCGGTCGGCATTGGCACCAAGCAGGCCAACGACACTGGCGGGAAGCTGGTCTATGGCCGTCCCTACCGGACAGATGCGAAGTCCGGCAGCTTCTCGCTGGTGTGGGAAGACTCGCTGTGGGGCAATGACCATGACAACGACGTCGTTGCCATGCTGAGCTACTGCGTGGGCGCCGCGTGCAACGATACCGGCACCTTCAACAACATCTGCTGGCGTGCTGATGCGAAAGTGAGCAACAGTGCCGCGGGCAATACGCGACTGTGCGACTACACAACTGCAAACAAAGGGGTGGATTGGATCGGCACGACTTTGGCCGGCAAGGTCGAGGAGGATGAAGTGCTCATCCGGATCGAGAACCTGTCGGCGTACGCTGGCAACGCAATGCTGACGGGCTACACGATCACAGGGTCAAATGCCTCCAGCACCGTGCAACGTCTGGCGCTGCGTCCGGGCAATAGCAATGGCTCCGTGCTGACCAGCACAAACAACTTCCCGAGCAACTGGCAGAGGCCGGTAGTCATCAAGTACAAGGCCTCTACCACTGCTGCGGGCCAGCTGCAGAGCCCGCTGTGGTATGCCGCCAAGTACGGTGTCCCGGCCGGTAAGAAGTGGGACAGCAAGAAGCCAGGGGTGCCGGATAACTACTTCCTGGCACGCAATCCGACCAAACTGAAGGAGGCGCTGGAGGCGATCTTCAAAAGCGCAGCGGAAGGTGATGCGCCGGTCGGTGGTAGCGGCAGTGGCGCGCGCATTTCGACCAACTCGTTCACCGTATCGTCCCATTACAGCGTGCCCTCTGGCACTGTGGACTGGACCGGTGATGTCATTGCCACCCAGGTCGACGGCCAGGGTGCGGACGGAGCCGTGCTGTGGAAGGCGTCCAGCAACATCGGCAGCGCCACGCGCCGCATCTACATGGCGACGTCCCCGACCAAGACCGCGTCCGATGGCACGGTGACCCCGGTCAATGCGAACGAGTTCCTGGCCACCAATCTGCCGGGCAATGATGAGCGGGCGAAGCTGTCGGCATTGGGATTCAGTGACTCGATTCCTGCATGGTTCGCGAATCAGACCTCGACCACCCTGGTCAACTATCTGCGCGGCGCGGCGGTGAGCGGGCTCCGTTCGCGTACTTCGCCGTTGGGTGACATCGTCAATTCCACCACCGAGATCGTCTCCAAAACGGATGACTTCGGCTATGCAGGCTGGGCGAGGCAGTCGACAGTCAAGTGGAAGGCGACGCTGGGCACGTCTTATGACGTCTTCCTGAAAGCGAAGCGCGCGACATCGGGGCCGCCGACGATGATCTATGTTGGCGCCAATGACGGCATGGTGCATGGTTTCAACGGTTCGAATGGAGCATCCGGCGGTACCGAAGAACTGGCCTTCATTCCGTCAGCTGCCATGCAGCACATTGCCGAGCTGGCCAACCCCAAGTATGGGCATCGCTACTACGTGGATGGCCCACTGACGTCGTCCGACGTCTACTACGGGGATGCCTGGAACACGGTGCTGGTGGGCACCACGGGTGGTGGTGGTTCCAGCAAGGCGCCCAATGCGACGAGCGTAGGCAATGGCTCCGTGTTCGCGCTGAATGTCAGCGATCCGACCGCGTTCGGTGCATCGAGTGTGTTGTGGGAAGTCTCGGGGAAGACAGAGTCGGATCTCGGGTTTGTGCTGGGCAAGCCGGCTGTGGTGGCGGTAAAGGGCGCCGATGCCAACGCTTCGCCACGCTTCGTTGCGATCTTCGGCAATGGCGTCAACTCCACCAGCGGCAAGGCAGCGCTGTTCGTGGTTGATATCCAGACCGGCAAGGTGCTCAAGCGGCTTTCGCCGGTAGGTGCCAAGTACGCGGCACGCAATGGCCTGATCAACATCGCCACGGTGGCGTTGAAGAACAATGATGGCATCACCGACACTGTGTATGGCGGTGACATGCAGGGCAATATCTGGAAGTTCGATCTTTCCAGCACCGATCCGACCGATTGGAACATCGCCCTGTCTGGAACGCCGCTGTTCACCGCTACGCGCAATAGCAGCCCGCAGCCGATCATGAGCGGCATCGAGATCAGCACGGGTCCGGGCGGCGGCATCAGTCTGTTCTTCGGTACCGGCCAGTATTTCGCCGCCGATGACAATGCGGTCAGCAGCACCTCGCCAGTGCAGTCGCTGTATGGCATCTGGGATAACCTTGCCAGTGCGGTTGGCACGCGCGACAACCTGGTACAGCAGGTGATCACTACCGGCACATCGGCCAGCGGCTATCAATTGCGTGATGTCACCCGCAATGCGGTGAACTACGGTTCGGCCCGCGGCTGGTATGTGGACCTGCAGGCTGGATCGGCAGTCGAAGGCGAACGCTTCGTCGGCAACCCCCGTGTGCAGAACGGCATCGTGTTCTTCACGTCCTATGTGCCAGGTACCGCCATCTGCGGCAGCGGCGGTGGCGTGAACTGGCTGTACGGTCTCAATCTGCTGACCGGTGGTGGCCAGATGTCCGGCTTGAGCCCAACCATCGGCGGAGAAGCGCTGTGCACCGGCAACTGCGGTGGTGTTGCCCTGACCAAGAAAGGTGACCTCAGCCAAGGGCCGCCAGTGAAGGACACCAACATCTTTGTGCCCAAGCTTACGCCCTGCAAGCCTGGCGACACGGGGTGCACGGTCGACAAGATGCTGCAGGCCAGCCAGTGTACGTTCGTGCTGCGTGCGGCCGGCGCTGATCCGCTTTACATGCCACGGCCCTGTGGGCGGCAATCGTGGCGGCAGATCCGTTGATGAATCCGATATCGAGGTTGCCCATGCATCTGTACAGCAGGCGTCGAACCACCGCCGGCTTCACCCTGATCGAGCTGATGATCACCGTGGCCGTGGTCGCCATTCTTGCTGCCATCGCGTTGCCTTCGTACCAGGCCTATGTGCGCAAGGCCAATCGTGCCCAGGCCAAGGCCGATCTGGTCGAGCTGGCGCAGATGCTGGAGCGGCGGCATACCGTGGAGAACACCTACGCGGGCATGACGCTGCCGTTCTCGCAATCGCCACGGGACGGTGCCGCCAGATACACGCTTTCCTACGTGGGAACGCCGAATGGCACCTCCTTTACCCTCCAGGCGGCACCGACCGAGATCCAGAAGAAGGACGACTGCGGCACACTGACCCTGGACCAGGCCGGACGAAAGACGCCGAATGCCAGCAAGGGGCCCGGATGCTGGTGAAGGGCGGGCCGTTTCGCCACATCGCATAAAAGGCTTGCACTCTCCGGCGAACGCTGGCTAAAATGCGCACCCCGCCCGAATAGCTCAGCCGGTTAGAGCACTTGACTGTTAATCAGGGGGTCGTTGGTTCGAGTCCAACTTCGGGCGCCAGATTCGAAAAAGCCGCGAGAAATCGCGGTTTTTTTCGTTTCCGCGATGGCATTTCAGTTTTCAGCAGGGGATCGGCCTGCGCGGGCGCTGGCTCCTGACCCGCCCGGGGACGCTGATGATGACGCGGCTGTGCTCCTGTCCATTCATGCACAGCACGATGGACTGGTTGGTGCCGGCATTGCGGCCGTCGGGCCGGAACCGGATGTCGGGCCGATGATCGCTGGTGCGCAGGTCGACATGACGCCGGCGTGCCCTGTGCACGCGGAGTTCCCTTGCGGCGCCGGTCGCGCTGTTGGCCGGTTCGACCTGCACCCGCCAGCCCTGGCTCCATGCCTGGTCACATCTCATGCCATCCGACGAACCGCAGACCGTCACACGGCGGCGTTCGGTGATGGCGGCGTTGCGTGCCATCGACAAGCTGGCGACCAGTTCGGCGCGCAGCGTTTCCGCCTGGAAGTGCCGCAGCGTGCGTTGCCAGGGGCCCCAGGCCAAAGCCAGCAGGACCGACAGCACCATGACAGCGATCAGCAGCTCGATCAGATGGAGGCCGCGGTGGAGCCGGGCAGGGCGAAGATGAAGGGACATGCCTCCAGCCTCGTTCCGTGCTCGCGCATTCACCATCGGCCAACGCCGCGGCTGCCTGCCCGGAAACCCCTCAGCCGGCCGTCACCGCTTGCCCCGTATACTCACCCTTCCCGGGAACTGGCAACACCATGAGCGACCGTTTTGAACTCGTCTCGCCGTATTCGCCGGCGGGCGACCAGCCTGATGCCATCGCAAAGCTGACCAGCAACTTTGAAGCGGGCATCGCCAAGCAGACCCTGCTGGGCGTCACCGGCTCGGGCAAGACCTACACCATCGCCAACGTCATCCAGAACGTGCAGAAGCCGACGCTGATCATGGCGCCGAACAAGACGCTGGCGGCGCAGCTGTATGGCGAGTTCAAGGCGTTCTTCCCGCACAACGCGGTGGAGTATTTCGTCAGCTATTACGACTACTACCAGCCGGAAGCCTACGTGCCGTCGTCGGACACCTTCATCGAGAAGGACAGTTCGATCAACGAGCACATCGAGCAGATGCGACTGGCGGCGACCAAGACCCTGCTGTCGCGCCCGGACGCGATCGTGGTGGCGACGGTATCTGCGATCTACGGCCTGGGCGCGCCGGAAGACTACCTGTCGTTGCGCCTGATCCTGTCCAAGGGCGAGCGCATCGACCAGCGCGATCTGATCAACCACCTCACCCAGCTGCAGTACACGCGCAACGAGTACGAGCTGCAGCGCGGTACGTTCCGCGTGCGTGGCGAAGTGATCGACGTGTTTCCGGCCGAGTCGGACAGCGAAGCCCTGCGCCTGGAACTGTTCGATGGCGAGGTCGAGAAGATCACCCTGTTCGACCCGCTCACCGGCGAGACGCTGCGCAACATGCAGCGCTTCACGGTCTACCCGAAGACCCACTACGCCACCACGCGCGAGCGTGTGCTGGCAGCGATCGAGACGATCAAGGTCGAGTTGAAGGAGCGGCTGGAGCAGCTGTACGCACAGAACAAGCTGGTCGAAGCACAGCGCCTGGCGCAGCGCACCCAGTTCGACCTGGAAATGATGGCCGAGGTCGGCTTCTGCAACGGCATCGAGAACTACTCCCGGCACCTGACCGGCAAGAATGCCGGCGAACCGCCGCCGACCCTGTTCGACTACCTGCCGGCCGACGCGCTGCTGGTGATCGACGAATCCCACGTGACCATTCCGCAGATCGGTGCCATGTTCAAGGGCGACCGTTCGCGCAAGGAGACGCTGGTCGAATTCGGGTTCCGGCTGCCCTCGGCGCTGGACAACCGGCCGCTGCGCTTCGAGGAGTGGGAGGAGCGCTGCCCGCGCAGCATCTATGTGTCGGCCACGCCGGGCCCCTACGAGTACCGCGAGGCCGGTGACGAGATCACCGAGCTGGTCGTACGTCCCACCGGCCTGATCGACCCGGTGGTGGAGATCCGCCCGGTGGGGACCCAGGTCGACGACCTGATGAGCGAAGCCAACGCGCGCATCAAGGCCGGTGACCGGGTGCTGGTCACGACGCTGACCAAGCGCATGGCCGAGAACCTCACCGAGTACCTGACCGAGCACGGGATACGCGTGCGCTACCTGCACTCGGACGTGGACACGGTCGAGCGCGTGGAGATCATCCGCGACCTGCGCCTGGGCAAGTTCGACGTGCTGGTGGGCATCAATCTGCTGCGCGAAGGCCTGGACATGCCGGAAGTGTCGCTGGTGGCGATCCTGGATGCCGACAAGGAGGGCTTCCTGCGCTCGACCGGCTCGCTGATCCAGACCATCGGCCGTGCCGCGCGCAACGTGCGCGGCAAGGCGATCCTGTATGCGGACAAGATCACCCGTTCGATGCAGGCCGCGATCGATGAGACCGACCGTCGTCGCGCCAAACAGGTCGAGTACAACGAGGAGCACGGCATCGTGCCGCGCTCGGTGGCGCGCCCGATCGTCGACGTGCTGGAAGGGGCGCGTTCGGACGCCGCCGAGAAGGAAGCAAAGAAGGGCAAGGGCAAAGGCAGGCCCGGCGTTGCCGAGGAGGGGAGTGACTATCGATCGCTCAGCCCGGCCCAGCTGGCGTCCCGTCTCAAGGCACTGGAACAGCAGATGTACCAGCACGCCAAGGACCTGGAATTCGAGGATGCCGCCCGCGTGCGTGACCAGATCCGGCAGCTGAAGGAAGCGAGTCTGGGCTGAACGCGGCAGTGCAGCATCTTCTTCACAAAAGTGTTGCGCTTCACGGCCGGCATCCGTAATATACGCGGCCTGCACCGACGCAATCGCGGACGTTCAGAAGCAAAAACGGGCGGTTAGCTCAGCGGTAGAGCACTACCTTGACATGGTAGGGGTCACAGGTTCGAACCCTGTACCGCCCACCACGAAGTCTCCGGAAGGAGGCTGTCGTGAACTGCAAAGCCCGGCCCTGGCGCCGGGTTTTTACGTAGCAAGGCCAGCTCTCGGGCGGCAAGAACAAGATGGGCGGTTAGCTCAGCGGTAGAGCACTACCTTGACATGGTAGGGGTCACAGGTTCGAACCCTGTACCGCCCACCACCTGGCTCCCGGCATTGCCGGTGCAGCGGTGGATCACGATGGAAGCCGGCCCTGGGCCGGCTTTTTTCGTTTGCGCCGGTGGGTTGCAACCAGCGATCAGCGTTGGGCCACCCATTCGTCGATGCTGATCATGCGCTGCAGCCGCCAGTGCCCGTCCACGCGTTCCCAGACCTGCGCGAATCGCGCCGAGCCGGCGTGCCGCTGTGGGGCGTCGGCCTGCAGCGGCTGATTGCCCACGCGCAGTACGCGATCCTGGCGCAGCCGGTACAGCTGCAGGGGGGCCGGGGCCGCTTTCCGATCCGGCATCGATGATGTTTCTGCCTGCCCAGCGTCGGCCTGCAGGATCTGGCTGCGCAGGGAAGGATCCCCTGCGTCGGTATCGCAACCGAACAGGCCAGCGCACAACAGCAGCAGGGCAAGCATCGGCATGGCACGGTGCTCCGGAGAAGGGAGTCCAGCGTGGCACTGCCCCCTGCGGTGTGAAACCGGTATGCGACGAAAGCCGGTAAAGCGCGCGCCAAGGCGCCCGGGGAAGGATGAATCCGGGGCCGGAAGTGCCGGGCCGCCCCTGGAGGCGGCCCGGCGCGGTGCCCAATGTGCGGGTGGGCACCGATCATCGCCGCAGGGCTGGCTCAGCGCTGCGGCACCTGCAGCAGATCAGCGGGGCCGACCTGCGGTGCGGCTTCGATTACAGCGGATCACAGCACAGCAGCTGGCCAGGCTTGCCCGAGTTGCCGAACGGGCAGCTCGGATGCGGCTCGCACCCGGGCGCATAGCCGGTTTTGGGGGCGACGGCGAAGGCCTGGCTGGCACCGAATGCCAGGGCCGCAACAACGACGATACCGGCGACGGATGAAAGTACGTTCTTTCCGATCATGTGTATCTCCTTGGTTGGCGTTGTGGTGTTGCAGTTGCCGAAGGCACCGGGGTGCCGGTTGTGGCGCGGATGCGGTGAACCATGACGCGCGCCGACGCGGCGCACGGCAATCAGGGCAGTGCAGGGGCTGGCGTCAGCGAGTTCATGGCGGCGCGCACCACCTGCTCATCAAGCTGGCCCACATGCTTGTAGGTCACGCTGCCATCGGTGGCCAGCACCATCAGCATCGGCGTGACCGTGGCGCGGTAGCGCTTGGACGCATCGCCTTCACTGTCGATGGCGATCGGGAACTGCAATACATGCTGTCCGGCGTAGTCGGCCAGTTGGTCGTAAGGGGGGAGTCCCACACCGATCAGTTCACTGCGGCCGCGTGCTGCTGCGATCTGTTGCAGCTGTGGCATCGAGGCCAGGCAGTAGCGGCAGGTGGTGGAGAAGAAGTAGAGGATCTGAGGTGCGTCGCGCGCGCCGCCGATGTTGACGTGAGTGTGCTGGGTCGTGCGCAGCGCCAGTGCTTCCGGGCGACTGCCCAGGCTGAGACCATGTGCTTCCAGCCGCATGTTCTGCAGTTGGGCAGCCATCTGCGCGTTGATTTGCCGGAGCTGGTGGTTCTGCCATCCCAGCGCGACGATCAGCGCGGACAGCAGCAGGGCGACAACGGGGAACAGGACGCGCTTGGGCATCGATCATCCTTGAACGCAGCGTTGGGCCGAACATACCGGAACGGGCGCGCGGGTTGTTAAGGTGATGTTGCCCGCACGTCCGCAGAGGCGCCGCGTGTACTAGAGTGGTGCCTGCGCGGTCAGGCACGCGCACCCCGCAACCACCACCAGGATCAAACACCGATGAGCGATCACGTTCCGGTTTCCCGACCCAATCCCATCCTCGAGCTGCTGTTCGGCGGCAACATGCTGGAGGGTACCTTCAAGGCGGTGATCTGGGTGGCCCTGCTGGCGGCGGTGCTGGCGTGGACCACATTCCGCTGAGTCTTCCCACTGCCCTGCAGCGCCGGCAGCGTTGCTGCCCTGCGCTCAGGCGCTGAAGGCCTGGCGCAGACTGCGCAGGGTGGCCTGGCGATGTTCCTTTGCGGTTGCTTCGCCCATCTCAAGTTCCTGCAGGCGCAATCCCACCAGCGTCATCGACAACGCATAGCCGCGTGCCGCATCGGCGGCACGCGAAAGGCCAAGTGCGCGGCGCGTCAACGCGTTCACGTGTTCCAGGTCCGGCAGCAGCCCCAGGTAGGCGCGCTCGGCGCTGTCCAGGTCCGGGGCACGCAGGATCGCGTGCGCTTCAGCAGCAGGGGAGACGGAGGCCATGGGGGGGTCCTTGTCCGTTGCGGGCGCTCGATCAGAACGAGCGCATCAGGGAAACGAAGGCCGACGTCTGCGTACCGCGACGGGCCATCGGGCTGTCCTTTACGGCATCGCCGAACCACTGGTTGGCGACGACGCCGGTCGCGCGCCACTTCGTGCCCAGGGGCGTGCTGCCCGCGATCTGCAGGTTTGGTGATGTCGCGCTGCCCGGGTTGTACGCGGCAAGTCCCGAGCGCAGCGCTTCTTCGTCGGTGATGCCGTAGTAGTAGTCGAGCAGGCGCGCACTGGAGTGCACCACGCCGACCTTGGGCACCCAGGTGAAGCGACCGGCCTGGATCGGATAGCTGTAGTGCAGACGCGATTCCATGCCACCTCCGTGGCCGGTGACCTCGCGCATCACGCTGGCCTCGACGATGCCCCAGTCGGCGCTGTATTCACCATTGATGCCGGCCATGGCAGACATCTGCCGGCTGTGCAGGCGACGCAGCTGAGGATCGTTCACGTCGTCGGTCTTGAAGCGCAGCGTGTAGGGCGTGACCGCCGCCGACAGGCGCAGGCCTTCGCGCTTGTAAAGGTACATGCCCAGCGAGCCCGGGCTGGCGAAGAAGCGCTCGCCCTGCCAGGCAATGGACGGTACGACCAGCGGCTTGACGTCGTAGTGGGCGTAGGCCCCTGAGGTCGCGCCGGCACTGATACCGGCCTGCACCCCCGGGTTCCGGTCGGCGGCGTGGGTGATCAACGGGAGGCCGATGGCAGCGGAGAACAGCAACGGGCGCAGCAGGGTCGGGGACAGCGACGGCATCGATCAGCCACTTTGCGGGGGATGGCTGTGCATGGTGCGGCCACAACATTGTCAGAACATTGCGCCTTGGCATTCGGCACGCGAAGGCGCCCAAAGCCGGCGCCAGGCACTATGATCGGCACCGTTTCCGGTAGCCGAGCCCCTGATGCGCATCCTCCTGGTCGAAGACGATCCCGATCTGTCCCGTGCCCTGCAATCGGGCCTGGAGCGGCAGGGCGTGGTCGCCGACGTGGTCGGCAGCCTGGCCGAAGCCGCGATCGCGCTGCGCGAGCCGGTGCACCAGCTGATGCTGCTCGACCGCCAGCTGCCCGATGGCGATGGCGTGGCGTTCGTCGCCACCGCGCGCGCGCTGCGCCCGAACCTGGCGGTGATCATGCTGACCGCCAAGGGCACGCTGTCGGACAAGGTCGAGGGGCTGGATGTCGGTGCCGATGACTACCTGGTGAAGCCGGTGGCGATCGAAGAGCTGATGGCGCGGATCCGCGCGGTCTCGCGCCGGCCCTCGGCGATGGTGACGCCAAGCCTGCATCTGGGCCGGCTGGAATTCGACTTCGAATCGCTGCAGGCGCAGGTGGAGGGCCAGCTGTTGGCGCTGCCCCGGCGCCAGGTGCTGGTGCTGCAGGCGCTGGCGATGCGACAGGGACGCACCGTCACCCGCAGCGCGTTGGAGGCGGCAGTGTACGGCTTCGATGACGAGATCCAGTCCAATGCACTGGACGCGCATATCTCCAAGCTGCGCAAGGCGCTGCAACAGGCCGGGGCCGGCGTGGAGATCCATGTGATCCGCGGCGTCGGCTACCTGCTGGCGGAGGCCTGAGATGGCACGTCCTATCCGCTCCATCACGCTTGGGCTGGCCTGGCGGTTGTTCCTGGCGCAGGCCTTCACCGTGCTGTTCGCTGTGGTTGCGTTGATCCTGACCTGGGGTGACAAGGACACCTGGGGCATGGACATGTTCATGGCCGAGGCGGTGGCCAAGGCGGTGCACAGCGATGGTGGCCGGCTGGTGCTGGACCAGGCGCGCTGGGAAAAGCTCGATGCCAGTGCCGGCGGCAACCTCTGGTTCGCGGCAGTCGACGACAAGGGGGTCTGGTTGGAGCGCGGCACGATTCCGGCGATCCACGCGCCGCTGCTGGCGCGGTTGCCGACGCTGGGCGCGACCGAACTTGGTTCGCTGGTGCCGCCCTACCTGGATGTGGCGCGGGTGATGATCCGCAACGAGGATGGACGGCGCATCACGGTGATGGTGGGCGGGGCACCGAAGGGCGGGCTGCTGGATGGCGCGCTGATGGTGCTGCGTCTGATCGGCCTGTGGTTCTTCCTGCCGCTGATCGTGGTCACGCTGCTGGTGATGCCGACCGTGATCCACCGCGCGATGCGTGGCGTGCGCCGCTCCGCGCAACAGGCCAAGGAGCTGGATATCGGCCAGCCGGGTGCGCGGCTGGATGCGCAGCTGGTGTCGACCGAGGTCGCGCCGTTGGTCGAAGCCTTCAACGACGCGATCGACAAGGTGCAGCAGGGCTATGCTGCGCGTGACAAGTTCCTTGCCGATGCCGCGCACGAGCTGCGTGTGCCGATCGCGGTGGTGCAGGCGCGTCTGTCGCAGCTGCCGCAGGGCGAGCTGAAGTCGCAGCTGCTGACCGACGTGGCGCGGCTCGGCAACGTCGCCGAGCACCTGCTTGACCTGCAGCGACTTGATCGCAATGTCGGCGCACTGCAGAGGCTGGATCTGGCGCTGCTGGTGCGTGAAGCGGCCGCCGATCTGGCGCCGCTGGTGGTCGGTGCCGGCTACGGCTTCGAAGTGGATGCACCTGAGATGCCGGTGTGGATCCACGGCGACAGCCTGGCGTTGGGACGGGTGATCGCCAACCTGGTGCACAACGCCATTGTCCACGGCGGCGGACGCGGCACCATCTGCGTGCGCCTGGATGCACGTGGCCTGCTGGAAGTCAGCGATCAGGGTGCCGGTATTCCGGTGAGCGATCGTGAAGCGATCTTCGAGCCGTTCCATCGCCTGCGCGCGGCGGGCAGTGGCAGTGGCCTGGGCCTGCATCTGGTGAAGGAAATCGTGCAGCACCACGGCGGCTCGGTCAGTGTCGGCGAGGCCGCTGGCGGTGGTGCCAGCTTCCGGGTCAATTTCCACCGCGGCACCGTCCGGCGCTGACAGCCGCGCGGGGAAAACCCCGATAGGCAACCTGTCGCGCCCGGCGGCAGGCTGCTGGAATGGTTTCCGAACGTTCCGCGCCGGCCCTGTTCGGCCCCGGCTGCGCCGCCGGCCTGGTGCTGGGCGCGCTGGCCTGCGTGCAGATGCCGGCGCTGCTGCCGCTGTGGCTGAGCGTGCCGATGGCGGTTGCCGGTGGCGCGGGCTGGCTGCTGCGCTGGCGAGGCCGCACCTGGGCTGCAGTCATGCTCGGCCTGGCATGGGCAACAGTGCACGGGCAGTGGGCCCTGCACGACCAGCTTCCACCCGACGCGCCGCCGCAGGATGTGCAGGTGCGCGGGCGGGTGGCCGATCTTCCGCAGAGAGGCCCCGGTTACACGCGTTTCGTGCTGCACGTGAAGGAGGCCGATACGCTGCCAGTGCTGCGCGGCAAGCGCCTGCAGGTCACCTGGAACGACCCGTGGCGCGGATCGTCAGCGCACGAGGCCGGCGGGCGCCATGCGGTTCGTGCCGGGGCGCATTGGCAGATGTCGTTGCGCGTGCGTGCGCCACGCTCGCGGATCAATCCCGGTGGCTTCGATGGCGAACGCCATGCATTGCTGCGTGGTATCTCCGGCAATGGCACGGTGCGCGACCCGGGCGCTGCCCGTGAGCACGCGCCTGCGCAGGGCCTGCCGGCCTGGCGCGAGCGCAGCAGTGATGCCATCGCCACGCAGGTGGCACATCCTGCCGCGCGGTTCGTGCAGGCCTTGGCCCTGGGCGACACCCGCGGGCTGTCTGATGCCGACTGGGAACACCTGCGCGCCCTGGGCCTGACCCATCTGGTCGCCATCTCCGGGTTTCACGTGGGCGTGGTGGCGGGCTTCGGCGTGCTGCTGTGCCGCGTGTCGTGGTGGCTGTGCCCGCTGCTGGGACGGTACTGGCCACGGCCGCAGGCGGCGGCATGGGGCGCGGCGCTGGCCGCAGCTGCCTATGCCGTGGCAGCCGGTGGCGCGCTGCCAACGGTGCGCGCGGCGCTGATGATCGGGTTGGTGGCACTGGCCCGTGCCGGACGTCGCCCGGTGGGTGCGGGGCAGGGGCTGGCCCTGGCCGCGATGGTGATGCTGCTGCCGGCGCCGCTGTCGGTGCTGTCGGCCGGCTTCTGGCTCAGCTTTGGCGGCGTGCTGTGGCTGCTGTGGTGCCTGCCGCGAACCGGGCCGGAGGGCGCCAGTGGGGGCCTGCGTGGCTTCCTGGCCGCGCAGGGCGTGGCCAGCCTCGGCCTGTTGCCGCTGTGCGTGGCCCTGTTCGGCGGCACCGCGCGCTTGGGGCCGCTGGTCAACCTGCCGATCATTCCGTGGTGGACCCTGCTGGTGGTGCCGTTGTCGTTGCTGGGTACTGCGCTGCAGGTGCTGCACGACGGTGCCGGGCGCTGGGCCTGGCGTGCCGCGGCCTGGCTGTTCGAGCTGAGTTGGCAGGCGCTGCAGCCACTGGCGCTGCACCCGCAGGCGATGTGGTGGTTGGCCGAGGCGCCGCGCTGGGCGGTACCGGCGGCACTGGCCGGGGTGTTCTGGTGGCTGCTGCCACGCGGCGCCGGCGGTGGCCTGGCGGGCCTGCTGCTGTGCCTGCCGCTGCTGTGGCCCGCCCGGCATGCACCGGCCGAAGGAGAACTGGAGCTGCTGGTGCATGACGTAGGGCAGGGCACTGCGGTGCTGGTGCGTACGGCGCGGCACGCGCTCTGGTACGACGTGGGGCCGCCGACCGGCGGCGAAGGCAACGAACGGATTCTGGTCCCGGCCCTGCGCGCGCTCGGCCAGGGGCCGCCCCGGCAGGTGATGCTCAGCCATGACCATCTTGATCACACCGGCAGCCTGTCCAGCCTGCGACGGCAGCTGCCCGGACTGCAGCTGCTGGCGCCACCGGGCAGCACCATCGCTGGCGCCACGCCCTGCCAGCAGGGGCTGCGCTGGCAGTGGGACGGGGTAGATTTCCAGGTCCTGCACCCGGCGCCGGGCAGCCGTCAGGCCGAGAACGAAGACAGCTGCGTGCTGCGCATCGCCAGCCGCCACGGCGCGGTCCTGCTGCCGGGTGACATCGGCCGGCCGGCCGAGCGGACGCTGCTGCAGGCGTCTCCGGCAGCGCTGAAGGCGGATGTGGTCCTGGTGCCCCACCATGGCAGCGGCGGCAGCTCCAGCGCGCCGTGGGTTGAGGCCGTGGCGCCACGGCTGGCGGTGGTCTCGGCCGGGCACCGCAACCGCTTCGGGCACCCTCGCCAGGACGTGGTCCAGCGCTGGCGGGCGCAAGGGGCCGAGGTACTGGCCACGGCCGATTCCGGGGCGATCCGCATATGGCTTGGCGCACAAGGGCTGCAGCTGCGTGAACAGCGCATCCACGCATCCCGCTGGTGGGATGCCGCTGGGCGGGCGCGGTCGGCTGCTATCCTATCGCCGATCGAACAAGCGGCCGTTGGGCCGGAGGGTTGAAACGTGTGGGAACTGGTCAAGGCCGGTGGCTGGCCGATGGTGCCGCTGCTGCTGGTGGGCGTACTGGCTTTGGCGATCATCCTGGAGCGTTTCTGGTCCCTGCGGCGTACTGAAGTGCTGCCGCCCGGCCTCGGCCAGGAAGTGCGCAACTGGGCGGCACGCGGCAAGCTCGACCCGGCCCACCTGCAGACCCTGCGCGCGAACTCGCCGCTGGGCGCGCTGCTGGCCGCGGCGCTGGAAGCGCGCAACCGTCCGCGCGACCAGATCCGCGAGCGCATCGAAGACACCGGCCGCCACCTGGTGCACCGCATGGAGCGTTTCCTCAACGCGCTGGGCACCATCGCTTCGGCCGGGCCGCTGCTGGGCCTGCTGGGCACGGTGATCGGCATGATCCAGATGTTCCTGGGCATCCTCGACCACGGCGTGGGTGATGTGAACCAGCTGGCCGGTGGTATCGGCAAGGCGCTGGTGTGCACCGCCACCGGCATGATCGTCGCCATTCCGGCGCTGATGTTCCACCGCTACTTCAAGGGCCGCATCCACGGTTACGTGGTGGAGATGGAGCAGGAAGCCAGCGCGCTGCTGGATACGCTGGATGGCCGACCCGGGGTGATGAACCCTGCCGCTGCCACGCGCCCGGCCGGCGCGGCGATGGCGAAGGCCTGATCGATGCGTATCGGCAACGACCGGTCCCAGGATGAGCCGCATATCGACCTGGTGCCACTGATCGACGTCATCCTGGTGTTGATCATCTTCTTCGTGGTCACCACTACCTTCGATGCGCGCTCGACACTCCAGGTGGAGCTGCCCACGGCCAGCCAGCAGCCCAGCAATGAGCCACCGCGCTCGTTGAGCGTGCTGATCAACGCCGAAGGCCGCTACTTCATCAATGACCAGGAAGTGCTGCGCAACGACGTCGAGTCGGTCAAGCAGACCATCGCGGCCGTTGCCGGCAGCGACCGCACCCAGCCGGTGCTGTTGCGTGCCGATGCCCGCACGCCCTATCAGGCCGTGGTGACCGCGCAGGATGCGCTCGGTCAGCTCGGCTTCCGCCGTATTGCCATTGCAACAGCACCCGAGGTGCGTCCATGAGTTCCAAACACGCGCCGGTGTGGCCGATCTACAAACGTCTGCTGGGATACACCCGCGCCTACTGGGGCATGATGGTCGCCGCCGTCATCGCCATGGCGGTGGAGTCGGTGGCCGGCTACCACTTCACCAAGCTGATGGAGCCGCTGGTCAACCGCGGCTTTGTCAATCCCGAACCGAAAATGGCGGTGATCCTGCCGCTGACCATCCTCGGCCTGTTCCTGATGCGCAGCGCCGCCACCTGGGTGAGCGACTACGCGCTGGCCAAGACCGGTCGCAGCGTGGTGCGCGACCTGCGTGAACAGGTGCTGGCCAAGTACCTGCACCTGCCGTCCTCGCATTTCGATACCGAATCGACGCCGGTGATGGTCAGCCGCCTGAACTTCGATACCGAGCAGGTCACCCAGGCCAGTGCCGACGCGCTCAAGACCGTGGTTGCCGACACCCTGACCATCATCGCCATGCTGGCGGTGATGCTGCAGATGAGCGTCAAGGTGACCGTGGCCATGCTGGTGGTGGTGCCGATGATCGGCGTGATCGTGTCCTACGTCGGCAAGCGCTACCGGCGCATCAGCCGCGGCATCCAGGACGGCATGGGCACGATGGCGCAGACTGCCGAGCAGTCGCTGGCGGCCCAGCAGGAAGTGAAGGTGCACGGCACGCAGCAGCACGAAATGTCGCGCTACTCGCGCTTGGCCAACCGCATGCTGGCGCTGAACATGAAGGTGGAAATCACCCGTGCCGGTGCCTCCAGCGTGGTCCAGTTCCTGGCCGCGCTGGCGCTGGCGGTGATCGTCTGGGTGTCGACCCGCGAAGCACTGGCGGGCCGCCTCAATGCCGGCCAGTTCATGGGCCTGATGATCTCGATGACGGCGATCATCCCGTCGCTGCGCCGCCTGACCAGCGTGCAGTCCTCGATCTCCCGCGGTGTGTCCGCCGCCGAGCGCCTGTTCGACATCCTCGACATGCCGGTCGAGCGCGACGATGGCCGCAACACGGTGCAGCGCGTGCGTGGCGAACTGGCCTTCGAGCACGTCATGCTGCGTTACCGCGAAGACAGTGGCATCGCCCTGGACGACATCAGCTTCGTGGCCAAGCCGGGTACGGTCACCGCCATCGTCGGTCGCTCGGGCAGCGGCAAGACCAGCCTGATCCGGCTGGTGCCGCGCTTCTACGAACCCAGCGGCGGGCGCATCACCCTCGATGGGGTGGCGCTGGATGACTATCCGCTGGCCGACCTGCGTCGCCAGGTGGCGATGGTCGGGCAGAAGGTCATGCTGTTCGATGACACCATTGGCGCGAACATCGCCTATGGCATGGACGCGACCGATGAACAGATCCGAGCGGCGGCCGAAGCCGCAAACGCCTGGGAGTTCATCGCGCGCATGCCGCAGCAGCTGCAGACCCCGGTGGGCGAGAACGGCGCGCTGCTGTCCGGCGGCCAGCGCCAGCGCCTGGCGATCGCCCGTGCGATCCTGCGCGACGCGCCGATCCTGATCCTCGATGAAGCCACCGCAGCGCTCGACAACGAATCGGAGCGCCTGGTGCAGGACGCGCTGCAGCGATTGATGCCCGAGCGCACCACGCTGGTCATCGCGCACCGCCTGTCGACCATCGAGCATGCAGACCAGGTGCTGGTGATGGACCACGGTCGCATCGTCGAGCGCGGTACCCACAAGGAGCTGCTCACCATGGGTGGCCTCTACCAGCATCTGCACAGCATGCAGTTCCGCGAAAGGCAGGACTGATGGCCGGCAAGGGTACCCAGACCCCGCCGTACTGGTACGACGGCAGCCCGGTTCCGTGGGCGATGCGCCTGCTGGCGCCGCTGTATGCCGGCGTCACCGCGCTGCGCCGGCGCGCCTATCGGCGTGGCTGGCGCAAGCGCTACACGCTGCCGGTGCCGGTCATCGTGGTTGGCAACATCACCGCCGGTGGTACTGGCAAGACGCCGCTGACCATCGCGCTGGTGGAGCGCCTGCGTGCCGCCGGCTGGAAGCCGGGCGTGGCCAGTCGTGGCTACGGCCGCGAAGATGCGGACAAACCGCTGTGGGTGAAGGCGGATACGCCGACCGCCAAGGGCGGCGACGAACCGGTGCTGATTGCCTGGAAGACAGGCGTACCAGTGCGCGTGGACAGTGATCGCGTTGCTGCCGGCAGGGCGCTGATCGAGGCCGGCTGCGATGTGATTGTCTGCGACGACGGCCTGCAGCACTACCGGCTGGCGCGCGACATCGAGATCGAAGTGGTCGATGCGCAGCGCCGCTACGGCAATGGCCGGATGATTCCGGCCGGACCGCTGCGCGAGCCGGTCAGCCGCGCCAGCGAGTGCGATTTCCGTGTGGTGAATCTTGGCCAGGCCAATGAGGAATCTGCGGCCCAGGCCTGTGGTTTCGGCCAGTGGCCGATGGCCCTGCACATCGACAGCGCGCAGCCGCTGGCCGGTGGCCGTGCCCGTCCACTGTCGTACTTCAAGGGCCAGCGCGTGCACGCCGTGGCCGGCATTGCCCACCCGCAGCGCTTTTTCGACATGCTGCGCGCGCGAGGCATCGGCGTGGTGCCGCACGCCTTCGCCGACCATCAGGCCTATCAGCCGCAGGACCTGTCCTTTGGCAGCCAGCTGCCAGTGCTGATGACCGAAAAGGACGCGGTGAAATGCCGGGCGTTCGGCAATGACTGGCACTACGCGGTCCCGCTGCGCGCCGAGCTGCCTGCCGCGTTCTGGGTGGCGCTGACCGACCGCCTGGACAAGCTGCGACCGAACTGAGTGGCACGGCGGCGCTTGCATTCATGCGCCGCCGGCCGCATTCCCGTTGTAACGAGCCTGCCGAGTACCGCCCCATGACCGAATTCGTCGTCGCCATCCCGGCCCGCTATGCCGCCTCGCGGCTGCCGGGCAAGCCGCTGCGCCTGCTGGGCGGTGAGCCGCTGGTGCTGCATGTGGCGCGCCGCGCGCTGCAGGCCGGTGCCGGCGAGGTCTGGGTCGCTACCGACGATCAACGCATTGCCGACGCACTGTCCGGCCTGGCCGAAGTGAAGGTGGCAATGACCGCCACCTCGCATGCCTCCGGCACCGACCGCCTGGCCGAGTGCGCGCGCATCGCCGGCTGGGCCGATGACACCGTGGTGGTCAACCTGCAGGGCGACGAGCCGTTTGCACCCGCTGCGGGTATCCGTGCGGTGGCCCAGGCGCTGGTTGACGGCAATGCGCCGATGTCGACCCTGGCGACCGCCGTGGAGGATGCAGAAACCCTGTTCGATCCGAACGTGGTGAAGCTGGTGCGCAACGTGCGCAACGAGGCGATGTACTTCAGCCGCGCGCCGATCGCGTGGCACCGCGATGGCTTTGCGCGCAGCCGCGACACGTTGCCGGCTGGTCACAACTGGCTGCGCCATATCGGCATCTACGGCTACCGCGCCGGCTTCCTGCAGCAGTTCGCGGCGATGCCGCCGGGCCAGCTGGAGCAGGTCGAATCGCTGGAACAGCTGCGCGTGCTGGAAGCGGGCTTCCCGATCAGCGTGGCGATCTCGCCGGAGCCGTTCCCACCCGGCATCGACACGCCCGAGGACCTGGAGCGCGCCGAAGCACTGCTGCAGACGCTGGCGGCACGATGAAGCTGCTGGTCGTCTGCCTCGGCAACATCTGCCGTTCGCCGATGGCCGAAGGTGCGCTGCGCGCACGCCTGGAGGCCTCGCCGCTGGCCGGGCGGGTGCAGGTGGATTCGGCCGGCACCGGCGACTGGCATGTGGGCGAGCCGCCGGACCGGCGTGCGATCGCCTGCGCGGCCGGGCACGGCGTGGACATCGGCGGCCTGCGTGCACGCCAGCTGCAGGCTGTGGATTTCGAACGTTTCGACTGGATCCTGTGCGCCGACGAGGCCAACCTGCGTGATGCCGGCCGTATCGCCACACCGGCCCAGCGCGAACGCCTGGCACTGTACCTGCCATGGTCGGGCGGAGAGGGCCGGGTGGCGATCCCGGATCCCTACACCGGCGGCAGTGATCATTTCGAACAGGTCTGGACATTGGTCGACAATGCTGCAAAACGTGCCGTGGCACGACTGTTGCATGACGCCGACTCCGGCATAATCGGGCCATGAACGTCCAGCCCGTCCCGGACCTGCCCGAGTTCGCCACCTGGCTCAATGCCACCCCCTGCACCCTGACCGAACTGCGCGGTCGGCCGGTGGCGCTGTTGTTCGTCAACGCCGCCTCCGCCTGGAGCGCGCAACGCCTGGCCGAGTTTGGCCAATGGCTGTCGCGCCACCCAGGCAAGCTGCAGCCGCTGGTGCTGCAGGTGCCGCGCTTCGACTTCGAACGCGACGCCGGTGCAGCACTGAAGCTGTTGCGTCGCCAGGGCCTGACGATGCCGGTCCTGCTTGATGCCGACTGGGATGGCTGGCGCCGCTTCGGCATCACCGCCTGGCCAACCCTGGTGCTGCTGGATGCGCAGGGCCGCGAACAGCAGCGGCTGGTCGGCCAGGGCGCGCCCGGCGAACTGGAGCGTGCCTTGAACGCACTGTGCGAAGGCGCACCGTCGGCGCCGCCGCGCGGCGGCAGCGAACTGCATCCGGAACCGCGCCAGTCCCTGCGCTTCCCGCAGGGACTGGCGGTCAGCACCGAACGCCTGTACATCGCCGACAGCGGCCATCACCGCATCCTCGAATGCAGCCATGGTGGCCGCATCCTGCGCCAGTTCGGCCTCGGCACCGCCGATTTCATGGACGGCAACCTCGCCGAAGCGGCGTTCCACCGCCCGCAGGCGCTGGTGCTGGAGCGCGATGCGCTGTACGTGGCCGATACCGGCAACCACGCCGTGCGCCGCATCAACCTGCTGACCGGCATCGTCGACACGCTGTGCGGCAATGGCCGCCCCGGTGCGCCGGTGGAAGGTCCGGTCGCGCAGGCCCGGCAGGTCTCGCTGGACCATCCGGTCGGCCTGGCCATCGCCGACAACCAGCTGCACATCGCCATGGCCGGCGACAACCGCATCTGGAGCTACCACTTGGGCCAGCGCAGCCTGCAATGGCGCGCGGGCAGTGGTTCCATTGACGAGCGGGATGGCAGCGGCCATCTGGCTGCCTTTGCCCAGCCAACCGCGCTGGCCGTGGTGCAGCAGGTGCTGTACGTGGCCGATGCGCTGGGTTCCTCGATCCGCGCGCTGCAACTGCGCGGCGACCTGGTGCAGACGCTGGTCGGGCAGGGGCCGTGGCGCTTCGGCAGTGAAGACGGCCCGCGTGCGCAGGCCAGCCTGCAGTTCCCCCAGGCGATCGCCTTGAGCTCGGACGCCCCGCTGCTGTGGATTGCCGATACCGGCAACGGTCGCCTGCGCACGCTGCGCCTGGGCGGTGGCGAACTGACCACCCAGCCGCTGCCGCGCCGCCTGCATGGCCCGGCTGGACTGGCGGTGGGCGCAGGTGCGGTGTGGATCGCCGAGACCGACGCCCATGCCGTGCTGCGCTTCGATCCCGACAGCGGCGTGCTCAGCGAAGTGCCGATCAGCGAATGACCGACGTTCCCGCTCCGGTCTTCGACGGCAAGGCCTTCGCGGCCCAGCTCAGCACCGCTCCCGGCGTGTACCGCATGTACGCGGCGGACGACACCCTGCTGTACGTCGGCAAGGCCCGTGCGCTGCGCAACCGCGTCGGCAGCTATTTCAACGGCAGCCCGAAGAACGCACGGATCATGTCGATGATCTCGCAGATCACGCGCATGGACGTGACCGTGACGCGCTCGGAAGCCGAGGCGTTGCTGCTGGAAAACCAGCTGATCAAGTCGCTGTCGCCGCGTTACAACGTCTCGCTGCGCGACGACAAGACCTATCCGCATGTGCTGCTGACCCGCGAGGACTGGCCGCGCATCGCCCTGCATCGCGGCCCGCGCGCCATTCCCGGTCGCTATTTCGGGCCCTATCCCGGCGTGACCGCGGTGCGCGAAACGCTGAACCTGATGCACAAGCTGTTCAAGCTGCGCAGCTGCGAAGACAGCGTGTTCCGCAACCGCTCGCGGCCGTGCCTGCAGTACCAGATCGGCCGCTGCAGCGCGCCCTGCGTGGAGCTGGTACCGGCGCCGGACTACGCCGAGTCGGTGCGCCGCGCTGCGCTCTTCCTGGAAGGCAAGAGCGACGAACTGACCCGCGAGCTGGGCGAGCAGATGCAGGCCGCCAGCGAGGCGCTGGAGTTCGAGCAGGCCGCGCGCCTGCGCGACCTGATCTCCTCGCTGCGCAGCATGCAGACCCGTCAGTACGTGGACGGCCGCGCCGCGGATCTGGACGTGCTGGCGGTGGCCATGCAGGGGTCTCAGGCCTGCGTGCTGCTGCTGGCCTTCCGCGATGGCCGCAATCTCGGCACCCGCCCATTCTTCCCGCGCACCAACGGTGAGGAGAGCCCGGAGGAAGTGCTGGCCGCGTTCGTCTCGCAGTACTACATCGAATTCGAGCCACCGCGCGAGATCCTGCTGGATCGCGAGATTCCCGACGCCGACCTGCTGGTCGCCGCGCTGTCCGCCTCGGCCGAGCGCAAGGTGCAGTTGAAGTGGAACGTGCGCGGCGAGCGTGCCGGCTATGTGGAGCTGGCCAGTCGCAACGCGCAGCTGACCTTGGCCACCGAGCTCAACAGCCGCAACGCGCAGCACGCGCGCAGCGATGCACTGCGCGACATGCTGGGCCTGGCCGAGCCGGTCAAGCGGGTCGAGTGTTTCGACATCAGCCACACCTTGGGCGAGGCCACCGTGGCCTCATGCGTGGTGTTCGACGCCGCCGGTCCGGTGCGCGCGCAGTACCGCCGTTTCAACATCAGCGGCATCGAGCCGGGCGACGACTATGCCGCCATGCGCCAGGCCATCGACCGCCGTTTCCGCCGCGCGGTGGAAGAGCAGGGCGTGCTGCCGGATGTGCTGCTGATCGACGGCGGCGCCGGCCAGCTGGCACAGGCGCAGGCCGCACTGGCCGACCTGGGCGTGGAGGGCGTACTGCTGGTGGGCGTGGCCAAGGGCGTGGAGCGCCGCGCCGGCCACGAGGCGCTGGTGATGCCCGACGGCCGCGAGCTGCGCCCCGGCGCGGCCAACCCGGCGCTGCAGTTCATCCAGCAGGTGCGCGACGAGGCGCACCGTTTCGCCATCACCGGCCATCGCGGCCGCCGCCAGAAGGCGCGGATGACCAGCAAGCTGGAGGACATCCCCGGTATTGGGCCGCGCCGCCGCGCCAGCCTGCTCAAGCATTTTGGTGGCCTGGTCGGCCTGAAAGCCGCTGGCGAAGCGGAAATCGCCAAGGTGGAAGGCATCAATGACGCCCTCGCGGCACGTATCTACGCTAACCTGCACGGGTTGGCCACGCCTGATGCGGCCGAGTAGAGAGAGAAGCACGCAAGCATGAAGTTGACCCTGCCCACCTGGCTGACGTTGTTGCGGATCGTGATGATCCCGGTGCTGGTGCTGGTGTTCTACCTGCCCTACACCTGGACCAACCTCGCTTCGGCGGCGATCTTCGGCCTGGCCGCGATCACCGACTGGCTCGATGGCTGGATCGCCCGCCGCTACCAGTTGGAGTCGGCATTCGGCGCCTTCCTCGACCCGGTCGCGGACAAGCTGATGGTGGCAGTGGCACTGTTCCTGATCGTGCAGGGCCACCCGACGCCGTGGATGGCGTTCTGGGCGGCGGTCATCGTCGGCCGCGAGATCGCGGTGTCGGCGCTGCGCGAATGGATGGCCGAACTGGGCCAGCGCGCGAAGGTACGCGTGGCGATGATCGGCAAGGTCAAGACCACCGCGCAGATGGTCGCGCTGCTGTGCCTGCTGTATTCGGTGGCCCCCAACGTGCCGGTGGAAGACATCTGGATGGGCTGGCCGGTGTTCCACATCGGCGACTGGACCCTGGCGATTGCCGCGGTGCTGACCCTGTGGTCGGGCCTGCAGTACCTGCACGCCGCCTGGCCGAGCCTGCGCGAAGACGAGCGCGCCGCACGCGAGCGCTCGCGGCAGAAGAAGCTGGGCAACTGACCCCATCGATGCGCGTATCCACGCATGGCGCGGATACGCGACGCCGGGCACCTCGCAGACCCTGAAAAAAGCGCTTGACGGCATCCTTGGAATAGGTAAAATTTCGCCTCCCAAGCGGGAATAGCTCAGTTGGTAGAGCGCAACCTTGCCAAGGTTGAGGTCGCGAGTTCGAGTCTCGTTTCCCGCTCCAGATTCAAGAAAAACGCTCCCGTAAGGGGGCGTTTTTCGTTTGCGTAGAGCCCGCTTCATCCCCACTTCACCGCCACCCCATCGCGTCACCACGCACCCGTTCGAAGCTGCATCTGTGTTCCTCCAGGACGATGCAGCAATGCCCCACACTCCCTCCGCCTACGACCACGATGTGGTCATCGTCGGCGCCAGCTTCGCCGGTGCCGCCTGCGCATTGGCCGCTGCCCAGTACGGCCTGCGCGTCTGCGTGCTGGAACGCAAGGCCGACCCCGGCGAGCGCCTGCACACCACCGGCATCGTGGTGAAAGAGGCGATGGAGCAGACCTGGCTGGGGCGCATGCCCGAACATCTCGTGCAACGCGTCGCAAACGTGCGCCTGTATGCGCCGAATCTGTGCAGCGTGTTGCTGGCCGCGCCCGGCTACTACTTCCTCACCACCGATACGCCGAACCTGATGCGCTGGCTGGCCAGCGAGCTGCGCGCGAACGGTGTCGACCTGCGCCTGCAGCAGTCCTTCACCGATGCACATCGCAATGGTGACGGCTGGCTGGTGGATGGGGCGGGGCGGTGTGCCTATCTGGTTGGCGCTGATGGCGCACGCTCACGTGTGGCACAGCGCACTGGGCTCGGCCAGGTGCGTGACAACCTCTACGGCGTCGAACGTGAGTTCGCCGGCCTGCATGTCGCGCAGGGCGACGCGCTGCATTGCTTCGTCAGCAAGCGCTACGCGCCGGGTTACATCGGCTGGGTCGCGCAGAATCCGACCGGCCTGCAGGTCGGGTTGGCGTTGCGTCATGACCCGCAACAGGTGCGGCCGCCGGATATTGAAGGTTTCCTCGGCCACGTGCGCGATGGGGTCGGCATTCCGCCTTCGGCGCGTCCCTCGGCCACCCGCGCCGGACTGGTGCCCTGCGGCCGGCCGGATGGGCCGATTACCGGCCAACGCGTGATCCTGACCGGCGACGCGGCGGGCATCGTCTCGCCGCTCTCCGCCGGGGGCATCCACTCCTCGTGGCGGCATGGCTGGGCGGTCGGCGAGGCGATGGCCCGCCATCTGCGTGGGCAGGGGCCGGAAGCGGAACGGGTGGCGCGGCAGGTGGCGCCGGCATTCCATGGAAAGCGCCTGCTGCGCTGGGCGATGGATCATCTGCAGGTCGACTGGCCGCTCAACGCGCTGCTGCACACGGCGGCCACGCGGCGCATTGCCGAGCAGGTCTACTTCCACCGCCGTGGCCTGCGGACCTGAGGTATTGGTCCTGGAGGCCTGAACGCCGCCCTTCACTTCAGGTGAAAATTCCTGTTGACGCCGTGCAGCAATATCGACACAATAGCGCTCCTTCGACGCAGGTCGAACGAAATCTGCGGGAATAGCTCAGTTGGTAGAGCGCAACCTTGCCAAGGTTGAGGTCGCGAGTTCGAGTCTCGTTTCCCGCTCCAGATTCTAGAAAAACGCTCCCGCAAGGGGGCGTTTTTCGTTTGTCACACCGGTTGCACCACCGACGCGCTAGCGTGCCTTGCCGGGCAGGGCACTGCACCAGGTCCGGGCATTCTGCCGGTCGAAACCGGGGCAGCGGTTGTCCTGCGGAATGTAGACGTAGGGAACGTCATCTTCGTAGGTGAAGTGGTAGTAGTAGGTGCGGTCCTTCCCATACAACCAGTAGTTCGACGAGCCGTCGTTGATCGCATACGGCTCGAAGGTGAGGATCGAGGATTCGGCGGGAATGAAGTTGCTGCGCTCCATCAGTAGCAGCAGGGCGTTCGAGACCAGTGGGGTGGTCAGGACGAGCACGATCACACCGACAGTCGCTGTCGTGATCGAGCCAATCAGCAGCCAGCGGCGAGGGTGTTTCACGGTCGGGCAGCATTGAAGCAAGGAATTGCCGCAATGTGCAATACGCCGTGAAAGTCGTCCAGTGTTCCGTGCTGGGAACGCATTGAAAGCGTAGTGAAAGGCTGGGTCGGCGTTGCCTGAACCGCACGCGTGCTGTGACCTTTTTCGGACGATTTCTCCATGTTCGCTCCACAATCGCACGGTAGCCTTCATGCTCCTTCTACACGTTGGCGGGCTGGTGGTCAGGCGTATCACTTCAGTGGCAGTGCCCAGGACAGGGCGTGGACTCTCCCTGCAGGCAGTGCTGCGCCCCGGCGCGTTGTTGGCAACCCTGGCCTTGGCGGGTTGCATGTCGGTGTCCGTCCCGGACCTGCCGGATCGCACACCCAGCGCCTGGACCCAGGTGCCGCAGGGGCAGGGTGTGGCGGTGGACGCCAGGCAGTGGTGGAAGGTGCTGGCCGACCCGGCGCTGGACGGACTGGTGGACCAGGCCATCGCAGGCAACCTCGACCTGCAGCAGGCCACGCTGCGGCTGCAGGCCGTGCGGATCGTCGCCGGCACCTCCGACTCGCGTTTCCTGCCGGAAATCTCGGCCAGCGCCAAGCAGGTGCAGGACGCCGCCGCCGTCGATACCTACTTCCATGCCGGCATCGAAGCGATCTGGGACCTGGGCCTGTTCGGCGCCGCCGAAAGCGCGCAGCTGAGCGCGCAGGCCTCGGCCGGCAACGCCGAGGCGCTGCGCAATGCCGCACAGGTGGCGGTGATTGCCGACGTGGTGCGCAGCTATCTGGACCTGACCGTGGCACAGGCCCAGCAGGACCTGCTGGCCCGGCAGCAGACCGTGGACGACCGCGGTGAACAACTGGCCCTGGTCCGCCAGCGCCTGCGCCTGGATGAGCCCGGCGAGCTGGACCGCCTGCGTGCACGCCAGGCCGCCACCCGTGCCGCCATCGCACAGGCTCGGGAAAACGCCGACAACGCGGCTCGCGCGCTGGCATTGCTGCTGGGCCGTGACGGCCCGGATCCGGCCTGGCGCGCGTATCGCACGCCGCCGAGGCTGGGCACGTTCTCGCTGCAGCAGGTTCCTGCGGATCTGTTGCGCCATCGTCCGCAGATCCTGTTGGCCGAGTCGGAGGTGATGCAGGCTGCGGCCAGCAAGGGTTCGGCACGCGCCGCGATGTATCCGCGGGTCAGCCTTGGCGGCTCCATCCTGTATGCCTACAACCTTACCCAGAACGCCCGCTCCAATTCCGATTCCAGTCCGTCGATCGGCCCGTACGTCGATATTCCGCTGTGGGACTGGGGTCAACGCCGCGCGCGCTTCCAGGCCGATGAGAAGCAGCTGGACGCCGCATTGCTCGGTTACCGCAAGGCGGTGCTGGAAGGCGTGAGCGAAGTGGAAGGTGCGCTCGGCAGCCTGGCGCGCCAGGGCAGCAGCATCCAGTCGCTGCGTGTGGCCAATGATGCCGCCGACCAGCAGGTCAAGCGCCAGGCGCGGCAGGTGCAGCTGGGTTTGTCCAGCGAGTTCGATGGGCTGGACACGCAGCGTGCGGCACTCGCCTCGCAGGCCGACCTGATCGGCGCGCAGGGTGCACGCGTGCTGGCCTTTGCGTCGCTCTACCGTGCCCTCGGCGGCGCACCGCTGCCGGTCGAGGGGGAGGGCGAGCAGCAATGATCGCGCTGGCCCGCAAGACCCTGGCCTATGAGTGGCGCCGGTTCCTGCCGGTGGTGCTGGCGATGTGTTTCGCCGGCGTGCTGCTGATCGTGCAGGCCGCACTGGTGCTGGGCATCTTCGGTACCGCCGCGATCTATGTGAAGGCATCGTCGGCCGACATCTGGGCCGGTTTCCCCGGCACCCAGAGTGTCAACTACGGTCATGCGATCAGCGCGGATGTGGAAAGCCACCTGCGCATGGATCCGGATGTCACCCGCGTCGAATCCTACGAGTGGGTTGATGGCGAATGGCGTTCCAGTGCGCAGGGCACCGGCAATGTGTCGGTATACCTGTCCGGCATTTCCACCCGCGACGACGCGATGATGTTCGCTCGCATCCTGCCGGCCGATCTGCGCGCGCAGCTGCGCGAGCCGGGTGCGGTGATCGTCGACAGCGCCGATCTGGATACGCTCGGCGTGGACCTGCAGAACAACCGTGCCTGGATCAATGGCAAGGCCGTGCGCGTGGTTGCCGCGCAACCGGGCCTGCGTGGCCTGGGGGGCGTAAACGTGCTGGCCTCACTCGACACCGCGCGCGCCATCGCCGGTACCGACCCACATGAGGGCAGCACCTATTTCGTGGCGGGCCTGCGCTCGCCGGACCTGGCCGATCGCGTGCGTGACCGCTTGTCCGCGTCGATGGGCCGGGCCACGCCGGTCGAGTTCTGGACCGCGCCGGAGTTCGCCAGCCGCTCGCAGCAGTACTGGCTGTTCGATACCGGCGCCGGCATCGCGGTGTTGTTCATGGCCGTCATCGTCTGCTTCGTCGGCGCGGTGATCACCAACCAGTCGTTCGCCTCTGTGGTGGCCGGCTCGGTGCGTGAGTACGCCACGCTCAATGCACTCGGTGCAGGCCGCTATGCGCTGGCGCGGGTGGTGTTCGAGCAGGCCTTGCTGATCGGCGGCGTGGGTATGTTGCTGGCGGCGGCCTTCAGCACCGTGGTGCTGTTGATCGCGCAGACCCAGCGCGTTCCGGTGCAGCTGACACCGATGGTGATCCTCGGCTGCGTGGCGCTGGTTGCGGTGATGGCCATGCTCTCCAGCATCATGGCGGTACGCAGTGTCGTCCGCTCCGATCCATCGTTGCTGCTGCGTTGAGGACCGGCCAATGACTTCCTTGCGCGCCGTCGCCCCGACCCTGCAGGCCGATGCACTTGAAAAGGGCTTCATGTCCGGCGACGTGCAGGTGCCGGTGTTGCGCGGGCTGTCGCTGGACATCTACCCCGGCGAGCTGACCCTGGTATCGGGCCCGTCGGGTTGCGGCAAGAGCACGCTGCTGTCGCTGCTGTCCGGCCTGTCATCGCCCGATGGCGGTCGCGTGCACGCACTCGGCCACGATGTGGGCCACATGAGCCGCAGCGAAGTGGAGCGCTTCCGCCTGCATCATGTCGGCTTCGTGTTCCAGGGCTTCAATCTGTTCCCGGCACTGACTGCGCTGGAGCAGGTGCAGCTGCCGCTGGGCTACCGCGGGATGAGCAATCGCGAAAGCGAGCCGCTGGCCCGCAAGGCGCTGGAAGAAGTGGGCCTCAGCCATCGCAGCCACATGCGACCGGCGCAGTTGTCCGGCGGTGAGAAGCAGCGTGTAGCCGTTGCCCGCGCCTTCGCCAAGTCGCCGACGCTGATCTTCGCCGACGAACCCACCAGCGCGCTGGACGCCGAGAACGGCCAGCGCGTGATCGACATCCTGCATCGCTACGCACGTGCGCATGGCGCCACCGTGCTGTGCGTGAGCCACGATCCGCGCCTGATCCGGCATGCCGATCGGGTGATCGCCATGGAAGACGGCATGGTCCGTGGTGACCGCCGCCAGAATCAAACTGTAGAGTCCGCCCCATGACCAAGATGTCGCACCTGCTTCCCCTCAGCCTGGCCCTGTCGGCGGCATTGCTGCTCGGTGCCTGCTCCAGGGAGGCGCCCACCCCGGCATCTGCACCCTCAGGCAAGGCGGACACTGCCGTCGCCAGCAAGGTCGCCGTAGCGCGGGGCATCATTGACGTCGAAGGCGGGCTGATCGCACTGGCGCCGCCGGTGGATGGCTCGATCACTGCCGCACCGGTGAAGGAAGGTGCCACGGTGAAGAAGGGGCAGCTGCTGCTGTCGCTGGATGGCGCCCTGCTGCAGCAGGAAGTGGCAATGGCCACCGCCGATCTGGCGTTGGCCAATGACCGCCTGAAAGGCAGCCAAGTGCAGCTGCGCGAACTGGAGCGCAACGCCACCCGCCTGTCCACGGGCGCCAGCGAAGGTGTGTCCTCGAACCAGCAGGCCGATGCGGCCAAGCAGCAGTTGGCCGGTGTGCGCGCCGACGTCGACGTGGCCGGTGCGCAGGTCGACATGGCCCAACACAAGCTGGAACACGCCAGGCTGAAACTGCAGCAGATGTCGTTGAGCGCACCGGAAGCCGGCACCGTGGTCGGCCAGGTACCGGGCCTTGGCGCATTCGTGCAGGCCGGCAAGCCGGCGATCTCGCTGTTGCCGGCGCGTCCGCTGCAGGTGCGTGCCGAACTGAGCGCCGCCTATGCCGATGCCGTGCAGGTGGGCATGAAGGCTACCGTCGTGCCGGACAGCGATGGCGCCGAGAACACCGGCACGCTGCCGCCGGCACGCGTGGTGCGCATCAGCCCGGTGTTCGCGCAGGCGCGCCTGCCTGAAGACGCAGGGCGTGGCGTGGCCAAGGTGGTGGAGTGCGTGCTGGAGTTCGACGGGCAAGCCAAGGCGCGCTTCGGCCAGCACGTGCGGGTGGAGTTCCTGAAGTAGGCCTGGCGTTGGGTGGGGCCGTCTATGGGCCCTTTCGATGCCTGAGTGCCCGCCACGCGCTCACCGCCGACACCGCGCACAGCGCCAGTAGCAGGCCCACGTCCAGCAGCAGCAACCACAGCAGGTGCATGCCATGCACCGGCGGCTGGTGCATGGCCGACAGCATCCACGGTACCGACCACGCCAGCAGCAGAACGAAGGCGATCAACAGGCGCAGCCACAGTCGTTTCAGTCGCCACGGCCGCACGATCAAGGCGGCCACCACCAGTTCAACCGTACCCAGCAACGCGAACACGATGACGGTGCTGGTCGGGTAGGGCAGCTCGGCGCCTTCCAGACGATGCAGCAGCCAGTAGTCCGGAGTGAAGCCGGCATTGACCAGCGCGGCGATCAGCGCCAGCCATGTGAGCGCGACCAGCAGCCAGAACAGGCGGACGTAGCGTCTAGGCATCGGCGGTGCCCGTGGTGGTGGGCAAGTGGCTACGTGATGCATGGCGCACGGATATGGCGATCGCGGCCAGTGCCAGCAGGCCGGGCCCGACCGTGAAGTACAGCAGACGCAGCGGGTGGTTGTGCATCAGTGTCCAGGTTGCGAATGCCAAGGGAATGGCCAGCACCAGCAGCTTGGCGAAGAGCGGCCGCAGCACTGCGATCAGCGGCTGCGCGCCAATGAACATCCAGAACAGATAAAACTGGGCGATGCCCAGGCCGATGTCCCGATGGGAAGTGAAGCCGAAATGGTCGCGATACCCGTTCATTCCCAGTGGTATCAGTGCCCAGTACAGCAGGGCCACCAGCAGATGCAGCAGCAGGGCGATCAACAGGGGCGAGCCGCGAAGGAGCATGGGCGCAAGGGGCTGGGCGGGGCAGCGTACCTCAGTGCGGACGCCTGTGACCGCATGGTGTGAAGACTGTTGACGGCGTGAAGGAATTTGGACACAATAGCGCTCCTTCGACGCAGGTCGAACGGAATCTGCGGGAATAGCTCAGTTGGTAGAGCGCAACCTTGCCAAGGTTGAGGTCGCGAGTTCGAGTCTCGTTTCCCGCTCCAGATTCTACAGGGCCCCGGTAGGGGCCTTGTTTTTCTCCCGCCATGGCAAGGCGGGGCACGTTGGGCCACAAGGCTTTACGCGCAGTCAGAAAAGTGAAATCGCTGGTGTGTTTTCCGGATTTCCGGTAGCATGTCGGCTTACGCGGGAATAGCTCAGTTGGTAGAGCGCAACCTTGCCAAGGTTGAGGTCGCGAGTTCGAGTCTCGTTTCCCGCTCCATGTTCCGACAGGCCCCATCTTGGGGTTTTGTCTTGTCAGGGCTACGTTCCTGGCGTGAAGTACGTTGGCCTCATGGCAGAGTGGCTATGCACCGGATTGCAAATCCGTTTACAGCGGTTCGATTCCGCTTGAGGCCTCCAAATAAAGCCCTGATTTATCAGGGCTTTTTCTTTGCCTGGCGTTCGGCACGCGAGGCCGAAATCCCCTGATTCGCCCCCAAAATCATCGGTCTGCCACCCGTTTTCGGGTGGCAAACTCGCGTTAACATGTGCCGAGTGCGTTTACGTGAGTTTGAGCAGGGATGGCAACCAAGCGACGCCGGGGCGACTCCTGGCAGTACACGATCAAGCGGGCGGGGCTGCTGCCCCAGCCGGTCTACCTGAGCTTTGCCTCGGAGGCGGAAGGCGACGAGTATGTGCGTCGCCTTGAGGCGCTGCTCGACCGTGGGGTGGTGCCGGAGGAGCTGGCAAACACCAAGGCGGCGGCGAAGGACCTGCGCAGCCAGGTGACGGAGTATCGGAGCGCGCAGCACATTTCTGTCGATGACGAGCAGCTGCTTCCCGTCCTGCTCTCGCGGTTGCCTATTGGCATCACCTTGCCGCAGCTGACCTTCACTTGGGCGACAGAGTGGGTCACCACCATGAAGCGCGAGCAGAACCTTGCGCCTTCAACGATCCGGCACTACGTGGGGGCACTCTCGCGTGCCTTGGATTGGCTGGCTGCCCATGGCGCACTGCCAATGAATCCACTGCGACTCCTGCCTCGGGGTTATTCGACGTACACAGCTGATGACAAGATCGCCGTGAAGCGCATAGATGGGGAGGCGAAAGCTGACCAGGAGCGCGATCGCCGTCTGGAACCTGGTGAGGAAGAACGCATCCGCGAGATCCTGGCCGGCGCCAAGCCACCGGGGCGGCAGCGGCCGCTCGACCTGCCACAGCAGGAGGCGTTGATACTGATGTTCGACATGGCGCTGGAAACAGCCATGCGCATGCGCGAGATCTATACGCTCGAGCGCAGCCAGCTCGATGTGGCGCAGCGCACGATCTTCTTGGACAAGACCAAGAACGGGAGCAAGCGTCAGGTACCCATGACCTCAGTTCTGCTGGCGAAGCTTGCCGTGTATGAGGGTGACTACGATGGGCGGCTGCTGCCATTCTGGGCCGGCGAGCGTAGCCCGCTGGCCCTGCGGCGTGTATCGAGTAAGCTGTCGCGCCAGTTCGAGCGCATCTTCGTTGCGGCCGGGTGCGCGGATCTCGGCTTCCATGATTTGCGCCACGAAGCGACAAGCCGGCTGTACGAAAGGACCTCGCTGACGGACATCCAGATAGCGAAAATCACTGGGCATCGCGATCCGCGACAGTTGAAGCGGTACGCCAACCTCCGCGCTTCTGATTTGGCCGATCAGCTCTGGTGATCGGCCTGCTCGTAGGCGCGGAGGTCGGGCAGCTTGGTGCGACGCGACTTGCTCGCACGTCTTGTCGGCCCAGGTGTGGGTGAGTTGGCTGCAGGCTGGGTGCCGATCGCCGACTTCTTTCGCTCAGCAGCTTGCCTGCGCCCTTCCGAGCGCAGGAAGTCGATCAGGTCCTCACGCAGCATGACCGTGTGCTTCTGATTCAGGCGCACGGCTGGCACCTGGCCCCTGTCCACCAGGTCTTTCATCGCTTCCAGGCCGAGCCGCAGCATCCTTGCCGCGCCTTCGAGGCCCATGGTGTCGTCAAGGTCGTCCATGATCTGCTGTCGCTTAGCGCTCAAGGATTGCTCCTTTCTGCATCGCGGTAACGGGATGGCGACCAGTCACAGCTTTCATCGGCAGGAATGTGGCCGAACATTGCCGTGCAGCGCCGGTAATGCACGCAGTCGCCGCAGGTCTTTCCTTCAGGCAGATCCATGTCGTCGCCAGTGCGGCCGTACGGCTTTCGCTCAGCCATGGGCGGACTCCTTCTTGCATTGGCTGCACGCCGCGCTCTGTGGCGCCCTAACGGAGAACCTGGTGCCGCGCACATGCTCTCCGGGACGGATGACGATGTGGCCGCAGTCCAGTTCGCACTGGAAGCGACCCTCAAGCACGGACACTCCGGGGCTCGCAATGAACTTCGCATTGACCACCGTGCGGACAGGATCAACGTTGGAAGATTGATTAGCCACGCTCGCCTCCGGGGACTACTTTCCAGTTCTGAACAATCGAGCGATGACCGCACGGGCATTGGTGATCCAGTCCCTCCTGCATATGCAGGGCAACGTAGATGCTTACCGTATGTGCTTTTCGGCAAGTAGGGCATTTCCAGCTGCCCCCGACGTCTTTTGGCGTGATCCTGATCGGTGCGCTCATTTTCCAATCGCCTGGTTTTCGACGCCTTTCTGGTGCTCAATAACCTTGTGCGTGAGGTGCCGCGCAGCAGCCTTCGACGTCTCGACGATGCTCTCGGCACAAGTGCGAAAGATCTCCTCGATGTGGTGATCGTTGAGGTTGAGGATGACGGTTCCAGCCTCTCCGGAGAATGTGGCCTTGCCACTGTGCTTGCCCTTGTTCGGGCCGTACTCTTCCAGCCTGATGGTGAGATTGGTCAGGATCATTTGCCCACTGCCTGGCTGTCGTTGAAGACCGGCGCGGTCTGTTCGGGGTCGCGCGTGATGTGACGCCCGGCAGCATCGAAGTGCTGCTCGCTGTGAAAGTCGCCGTCGTCGCAGTCCTGGCAGATGATCTCCACCGTGTGCGTCTCGGGGTAATCGGTGTCTCGCCGCTGGTCTTCTCCGGCCTTGCGGCACTTCGGGCAGCGAAGGTTGATGGTGTCAGCCATTGCGAACCACCTTGCCTTCCACTGCGCCATGGAGCGACACGGCTTTGCCGCCTTTAGCCTTCAGTGCGCGGAAGCCCAGTTCCTTTGCCAGCTCGTCCCAGTCAACAGTGATCCCTACCGTGACTTCCTTCCCCGACCGCTGGTCCACGAAAAGGTACACACGGGTTTCGTTGTCAGTCATTGCGCAACACCTGGTAGCGGATCGCCTGAATCTCAGCTTCAGCGGCCTCGGCCCACCCTGCGCCATGTGCGAGGTAGTAATTGAGCATGAACCGAATCACCGCTGCCTGTTCCTCTTCGGCCTTGCAGGGAATTACATCGCCGCGCCTGCGCAGGACGTTCGCCCACGGGCTGCACCAGAAGTTGGGACGGCCGAGAATGTCGCGCACTTCCGGCGTGTCGGGGATCGAGGCAGGTGCCAAGTCCACGGCCTGCGCGGTTGGGGTGGCGTAGAGCGGCTTGGTGAACTGTCCGTCGCGCGTGAAGCGTGCCGGCAAGTACGCGCCGCCGTCACCAGGCACGCGGTCCTTGTGAGCCGCCAGCTGGCCGGGACTGACCCAGATCACTGGCTGCTTCACCGGCTGGCGGGCGGCGAGTGCTGCTTTCAGTTCGGCCAGCTCGCCGTGAACAGCGGCATAAATGTCGTGCGGTACGCGGAACTCAATCGCTTCCTCGATCCGCCCGATGCAGTCCAACACATCCTGGCCACTCGGGGAGGGCTGGGCGGAGAGCAATGCGGTCTGAATCGCTGCAACCACCCAGTCATGCGGCTGCCAACTGTTGGTCTCTTCGCGCGTCTGCGGCAGGTAGGCGTGGTCGTTGCAGTGGCCGAGCGCCGACTCGCGGGCCAGCTTAATGGCCCACGCACCTCCCTTGCTGCCTGGGGAGGGGTGGTGCGGACCGCTGCACGGGCCACCCATCCAGTCCTTGTCGCCACAATCGAGACAGCGTTCGCCCACGTCGTCCCATCGATGGGCGCGAGGTTCTCGGTTCAGCCTCACCCGCTTTGCTGTCCCCGCGCTTGATGCGGATCTCTTCTCCATCACCCTTCGCCTCATGACGGTGTAATCCATGACGATTCTTGCTACCGATATCAAGCTGCGGCAGTCGCAGCGTTTGACCGATAACCCTGACGGCGGTGGCCGCATGGTTCAGACCGAAATCGTTGACGGGGCGATGAACAACCTGTTCCCGGATATCGGTGATGAAGAGCGGACTACCGGCCGAACTACTCTCCGCAAGATGTTTGTGCATGTGGATACGCCCGCACCGGACGTCCTGAAGGACGCGATCGCTGTGTTGATCGATCCGCCCGCAGACCCGCGCGTGACCGTCACGATGTTTGCGACGGGCTCCTACAGTGACGTGCGCCTTGATGCCAAGAACCGCGTGGAGAGCTACATCACGCGCGGCACGGAGTCCCGCTTTGTGCTGCTCGGCAACCACTTCAGCGGCCAGATGACGATCCAGGTCTACGCGATGAAGGACGCGCCGAGCCCCGACATCAATGACAACTTCTCGCTGCTGACGCTCGCCAGCTCCGGGCATGATCCGGCCGAGCAGTACGTGCGGGTCAAAGGCGTGCTTTCCCGTACGACACGGACTTTTACCGATGACCAAGGGGCATTTGAGCGGGATGTCTTGGTGATCGAGCTGGTGAACGCGTTGCTGCGTGATTTCTACGGCCAAGAAGTGGTGCGTTACTCGGCCACCAAGCCCCCGACCAGGATCTACGAGACCAACGTGGTGGAGGCGACGAGCTATCACAGCGTCAAGCGCCTCACCGTCGCTGGGAAGCCTGGCGATCTGGCTGTGCAGGTCGATACCCCGTACGTCTCCATCGTTCCCACCTCCACGGCCGAAACCCCGGTCAGTGATGTCCTGGCCGGCATGGGCACCATCAGCCAGGTCCCGTCCGGCCCTGCCGGCAGCCTCGGCCAGAACTTCAGTGCCAGCTTTGCTGCTGGCGTGCCGGTCAGCCGATACCTCGGTACTGGGTTGGTAGTGGGCGCAGTAAGGGTGGTTGCAGGCAGTGTCGAACTCACCGACGACGGTACGGGCGGGCTCGCTTCCGCCGTGGCGACGCCCTGGAGCGGTACGGTCGACTATCAGAGCGGGGTCGTAGCGTTGACGCACGCGAGCGGCGTAGGCAGTACCAGTGTCAGCATCACTGCGTCCCCGGCGGGCTCCATCCCCATGCAGGGCTTCACCGACGAGATTGAGGTGACGCAGAACAACCAGGGCATGGTCTGGCTGTTCCAGCTGACCCCGCTGCCGGCCCCGGGTACGGTAGTAGTCGACTATCGCGCCCTGGGGCGCTGGATCAGGCTCACCGACAACGGCCGCGGCCGCCTGCTCGGCAAGCCCGGCCAAGGTACCGGAACCATCAATTACCAGACTGGCTCTGTCGTGGTAACCGCCGGCGCGCTGCCGGATCTGAAGAGCAGCATCATCTCCAACTGGGGCACGCCAATCATCGCGGAAGCCCGGGTCGGCGATACTGCTATCCTGCCGCCGGCGCTCCGCTTTGTGCTGGGAGAGGGCTCGGCGGTTCCCGGGACGGTGCAGCTGACGCTGCGAGTTGGCGGCGCCAATGTGGCGGTCACCGACAACGGGAACGGCGGCTTGCTGATCGGCGGGCAGGTCCGTGGACAGATCAGCTACTCGACCGGCGAGATCTCGCTCCGACCGCTGAATCTGCCTGATGCGGATAGCCAGCTCTCGATTGCCTATGACTGGGGGCAGCCGCTCCACGCGGCGCCGCAACCTGTTCCGGACTCGGCCGGGATCGTCTCGTTCACCCTGCCCCAGGGACCGGTGAGGCAAGGCACAGTGCTTCTCGACTGGCTTGTGAGTGTGCGGCGCGATCGCGATGACCTGTCGTCGGCGCCTCAGGCGATGCGGGTCATCGCCAAGGATGATGGCGCAGGCAACCTGGTCGGGGTTTCGGTTGGGGACACGGTCTTCAGCACTGTGCTGGGTGCTGTGAACTACAGCACTGGCGCGGTCTCGCTGCAGGCAGGGAAGTTCATGGTCCGTCAGGTTTCCTATCCCGTGTACGAGATCCGCTCCGGGCGTCTGAAGGTGGTTGGCTACGAGCGCCTGGACGTGCTGGCGCAGTTCTCCGCCGGCAGTATCGTTTCAGCCGGTTGGATGCTCGCCGGCGAAGCCGCCCAATCTGCGCAGGAAGTCATGCCGCTGCCTGCGGTCCAGCTGCAGCTCACCCCGACGATCAGCGACAGCATCGTTCCGGGTAGCGTCCGCTTCGCATTCCGTGGGCGCACCTACGTTGACCGTAGCGGCGGGCTGTATCACTCCATCGATCCCACCACTGGTTCGGGCATCTACGCAGGGACGATCGACTACGCCGCAGGTGTGGTGAACCTGGTGCAGTGGCTGGCAGGCGGCGCGAACAGTGTCCAGATCCAATCCCTCCTGACACGGATCGCCGATCCGGGCGTGGCGGTCAGCTTTTTCCGTGCGCCAGGTTCACCACTGCGGCCAGGCATGTTCACGCTGCGCGCGACCCGTATCGACGGTGAGCTGCTCACGGTGACTGCAGACATTAACGGCGTGCTATCAGCTGCGGAAATTCGTGGCAAGGTCGATTGGGAAAGTGGCGTGGTCAAGGTTCAGTTCGGCCAGCTGGTACCCGTGGCCGGGAATGAGGGCAAGCCCTGGTTCGATCCCGATCAGGTGGAGGGGGATCAGGTCTGGAGGCCGACGCTCGTACTGCCGGGCACGATCTACATGGGCGCGGTCGTGTATCGATCGATCCCACTGTCGGAGGTCGTGATCGGCTTGTCGTCTGTGCGTCTGCCCAGCGACGGCCGTGCGCCAGCGTTCAAGCCGGGACAGACCGTGCTGATCCACCACACGGCAAAGCACGTGGTGCCGTCGCCACAAGCGGGACAGCTCGTCACCTTTGGTCGCGGCAGGATTGCAGGCATCGAAGTACGTGACGCGGCCGGACGTCCGGTCGACGCCGCATGGTTCACGGCGGATCTGGACGTTGGCAATCTGCGCTTCAGTGACCCGCTGAACCTGGCCGCGTACACGCTACCGCTGACGATCAGTGAGCGCGTCGAGGACCGGCGCTTGGTGGTTCAGCCTCAGATCACCGGGGAAATCGAGATCAACACCTCCCTGACGCACGACTATCCCGTGGGGGAGGCGATGATCAGCACCGCACTGCGCTTGGGCGAGGCCAACGGGTCGCTGGACCTGCAGGCGCGTGTGGTGAGTCTGTTCGACCAGGCCGCATGGAGCAACGTGTGGGCCGATTCCCCGAGCGGCAGTGTTGCGCCCGGCACCTACAACGACACGGACTATCCGCTCGCCGTGACGAACAAGGACGCGATCACTGAGCGTTGGGCGGTGCGGTTTACCAGTGCAACCCAGTTTGAGGTGATCGGCGAGACGGTCGGCACGATTTCTGCCGGAAACACCACCACCGATCTCGCACCCATCAATCCTCGCACCGGGCAGCCGTACTTCGTGATGAAGAAGGAGGGGTGGGGAACTGGGTGGTCTACGAACAACGTTGTTCGCTTTAACACCGTCGGTGGCTTGGCACCCATTTGGATGATGCGTACGACGCTCCCGGGTACGCCGGAGGGTGCAACTGACTCCACCCGTTTTCAGGTCATCGGCAATATTCCAAGCGAGTAATCATCTATGAGTCTTGTACCAACCGTTTACGAAAGCACCGATCCGGGAGCACCGCAGCTTACTGGCCAGGTTGGCAGCCTGGTCGCGCTGTTAGATGCCGTTCTCGTGGATGGGTATGGCGTGGGGGCATCGAGGAAGACTGGAGCGGGATGGACCCGTGAGTTCAGCGCTCTGAACGTGCGTGCGTACCGAGGAAGTTTGGTCAGCGGCAGCGGGTACTTCCTCCGCATTGATGACTCCGCAACCGTGGGGAACGCCCGACATGGCTTTGCGCGTGGCTATCAGTCGATGACCTCCGCGTCATCAGGCAATAACCCTGTGCCCGCTGCTGCTCAGAAATCCAATGGCGTGCTTCTGCCGAAGTCGATAACTTTGGATGGAACTTCTCGCCGCTGGCGAGTTGTTGCCAACGAACGATTTATCTACCTGTTCATCGACACACGCAACGCAGGTAGCTTTTTTAGTTGGTTTGCCGGTGATTGCATTAGCTACAAGCCTGGCGATATGCATGGATTCGTCATTGCGTGCGTTGATCCGCAGGAGTGGAATGGTGGGTATGTGGAAAGCGCTTATTCGTTGAGCTGGGAGGACTACACCTTCTCTCCAATTGAAAGCTCATGCGGCTTGTATGTTGCCAGGTCGCATACTCTTGCGATCGGTGCGGTGCCATGCAATTTCTTTGGGATTCTTCGCGGAAGACTTCAGTTCGGTGGTTCTGGTACCGGTGCCTACCCGAGTGGCTCGACCATGGGGCTCCTCTACGAGTCCGTTAGGTTTGTAAACGGAGCTTGGTTTCCGCGCGGTGAGCTTCCTGGGGCGCTCGCGCCAATGCAACAGATCGGGATCATCGACAGTCTCCCGGACGGCATGATCATTGAGGGGCTCGATGGAACTGTGACGGATCGAGTTCTTGTTGTTCGAATCAACCGTGCATGCAACATCGAAGTCGATGCGCGATGGCGTGGTGCGCTACTCATTCGCATAAGTGGAGCATGGGAATGATGAATGCGCAGGGCTTTTTTATGAGGGTATCGCGCCCGCCAGAATTCTGTGGGCGAGGGGTCATCGGTGGATTGCCACCAGATCAGACTGGCAGCGATGGGCGCCTTCGAAAGATGAACCAGCCTTTCCGAGGGCGAGTGCTTGTGCTGGAACGAAGCACGCTCGTCTGCTGCGCTCAGGTCCTTAGTAGCGGTGCTGGGGAGTGGTTGGTCAGCGGACTGTCTCCTAACCATCGCTACATGGTGGTCGGAATAGACGCGACAGGTGAGGTCAACTCCGCGATTCAGGATTGGGTTCAGCCCTACGCCGAAAGCTGATGACCGATCCTACTCCTTTGCGTCTGCGACTTAATTTGGGTCCCTTCGTCGAGGCGGATGCGCGACGCGCTGGACTCAATCTTGGGGTGTACTGGGACGACGATGCTCCGGAACCTGTCATCCGGGGAATTCGGCAGGCTGCTGCAATTGCCTGGGCGCCTGCGGGGCGGCTTGGCCGCCTTTCTTCGATCCAGTGGCAACGCTCAGCCGCAGTCGATATGGCTGTCCGCCAGTGCTGGGTTGAATCGTCTCGAGTTCGGCGAGAGATCTCTGTCGGTTGGGGAATGAGCGGTTTGATCCACGGAGAGACGGGGTTTGTGTGGCGAACCGGCATGGCCCTGGTTGGGGGCAAGTGGCGAGCGGGGTGGGATCCCCTTCCGCTTGCAGGGTGCCAAGCACTGTACGCGTGGCACTCTTCGATGCACAGCGTGAGGCGATTGACCACGTTGCCTGCTCGCGGGCTTGCGGCCGAGCGGACCTCTCGCCGTTTGCAGTGGGGTAGTCGGCTGACCCCGGCTAGTGCCGGCCACTTGATAGCGTGGGCAAATCCAGTTGCCAGCCGAAGGGCCTCCCGGTTGCCCTGGGGCGCTGCGCGGCGAGTTCCTTGGGGCGTTCGCCCAACGCCCGGCCCGGGCCCAGATCCCGACCCCGATCCCACCTTCCCGCCTGGGAACCGGGTCGGTCTCAACCTTGGTTGCGCCGTGATTGGCGTGTCCGGCCTGGCTCCCCTGAATCTTGGTATCTCGGCGTGCTATGTGGTGCGCCCCCAACGTAGGACTTACGTCGTGATCAATGAAGTTTCATTTGTGCGGCTTCCTGATCGGGTACCGATCGAACTGGCCCGCGTCTCGCTCAGCGCCGGCCGTTCGGCTTGGGGCTGGACCTTTGACATCGAGCTGGCCGATGCCGATCAGCTGGGACTGCTCAAGCCCACGGCCTTGGGCCCGCGACAGTTCGAGCTGGTGCTGAACGGCTACGTCTGGACGGGCATCATCGAGAGCTTCCAGAAACAGCGCGAGTTTGCTGGGGGCGGTGTGCGTTTGAGTGGGCGATCAAGGACAGCGTTGCTGGCACCGCCTTACGCCCCCGCTCGCGTCAAGGCCACGACGGAAGAGCGCAGCATGGCCCAGCTTGTCGCCGAGGAACTGGCGGACACGGGCTTTGCCAGTCGGTACGACACGGTTGATTGGTTGGTGCCGCCTGGCGCATGGTTCTATGACGCGAACACGCCGCTGGATGCCATCAGTGCGCTCGCTGGTGCGAGTGGCGGGGTGGTGCAGTCCCATCCCTCGGACTTGGCGCTGGTTGTCCGTCCCAGCTACCCGGCCAGCCCATGGCTCTGGCGGGAGACAACGCCGGATCACCTACTGCAGGAAGACATTGTGCTGACCGAGAGCCTGCAGATGCGCAGTGCGCCCCTGTATGACGCGGTGGTGGTCACGGGAGAGCTGGCCGGGAAGGGGGTCACCTGCAAGGTGCGCAAGGCCGGCGAAGCGGGCCAGCTCTACGCGCAGCAGGTAAGTAGCCCCTTGATCAACGTTGCTGCCGCCGCAGCCGAGCGGGGGCGCAACATCCTCTGCGATCGCGGTGAGCAGGCGGCGGTGGACCTGACGGTGCCGCTTTTCCCGAGGCCGCTGAAAGCAGGGGAGATCGGGGTGATCCTGCCGCTCGACCTGGTACAGGTGCTGAGTTCTGAAGGAACTTGGCACGGCCAATGCGAGTCGATCCGCATTGAGGTCGTCGTGGATCAACAGGCGGTCGTGATCGAGCAGACAGCGACTCTGGAGAGGCATTTCACCGATGCGGACTGATCTGTGGGATCAATTCGGCGAACTGGTCAGCGGCCGGCCGCGATTGTTGGCAACGGTCACTGCACACAATGCAGATGGCACCAGTAGCCTGACAACCTACGACGGCGCGCAGATGCGAGCCTTCGGTCAGCTGCAGCAGCCCATTCCGTACAACGTTTGGGTCAGTGGTGGTCGATTGCTGGAAGCCGCGCCCAATCTCCCGTTGCTAGAAGTAGTCGTGTAACGAGACAGGGCTGACTGGCTACCAGCAACATTCGATAGACTCAGCTATAACCCAGGCCCTCAATGGAGTACTTAGACGCGCGTTCATGCCTGAGTGTTTGAGGCGAGCCTAGCTGATAAGCTAGGCAAAACTTGGCATGCAACCGCAGATCATGGAGGATTAGATGAGAAGTTTGTACAAGGGGCTGCTCGCTGGTGGTCTCGGCGCCGTGACGGCTGCAGTCGCTGGCTACGTGATTATCGGATCGAATACTGCTGGGTCCGGTGCAAATGTCGTCAAGGCCGCCGAGAGAAATTTGACCTCGGCGAAATTTGGGCAGTGCCAGGCGAGGCTTGATGGCTCGTATTTTGGCGACGACGAGGCTTGCAGGGAATACTTCACGGCCGTCGCCATCAAGCTCAAAGATAACCCTGAGTTGACCGCGATATCAGGTGTCCCTGTGGCTAATATTCGACAGGTGCATGCTGATTTGAATCGCGAAAAAGTAAAGGCTGGTGCGCCCGTGTACCCAGACCTTCCCAAAGCCGCAGTTGATCAAGCCCACCAGTGACGCGCCTATAAAGTGGTGGGCGGCAAATTTGTAGGATGGTCGTCCAAACCGGGGGCCGCTTTGGCAATCAGGCTACAAGTTCCAGCAGTGCCTCGGTGTTGTTACGCGGACTGTTCACTGCGCGGCTGACCCTATACGCCTCCATAGACGGAGGCGAGCTTGCCAGCAGCATCGCTATGGCATCGTCGGGGCTCGCTGTCATCCACTCATCGATCTGGCCGGCCTGCAACCAGACCGGCATGCGGTCGTGGATGTCGGCGGAGACGCCGCTGCTGTCGCCGGTGATGATCGTGAATGTGCCAAGGTTCCCGTCGGGTAGTAAGGGGCTGGTGTCCTCCCACAGACCTGCAGCCAGCAGCGGTTGCGCCGCGTGGATGAACCACGGGTCTTTCTTGCCGTCCTCGGGGCTGACCGACCACTCGTAGTACCCGGCCATGGGGATCACGCACCGGCGCTTCTTGAACGCAGACCGGAAAGCGGGCTTGGTGGCCACCGTCTCGATCCGCGCGTTGATGGTCGAACCCTGCAGGCCCTTGGCCTTGGCCCAGAACGGCAGCAGGCCCCACGCCAGCCGAGTTACCTGCCGGCCTTCACCCTGGTCCAAGATCACCGAGGCGCGCTGTGTCGGCGCGAGGTTGTAGCTTGGCTGGATCTCGGCCAGGCCGTGGGCAAGGTCAGCCAGCCCCGGCTGGCCGAAGTCGACAACGGGGAGCTGGACGAATCGGCCGCACATGCGCGGATCAGGCTGGCATCGCGAGGGGTAACGTATGCCCCAGCACGTCGTCGCATTCGACTAGGCGGGCGTTGCTGACGGCCTGGCGCTCGCCGCATCCGGCGCACGCGAGTAGGGTGCCGCCTTGCATTGTCTCCAGCTCCGGCGCCTTGGCATGGGTGATGTGCTTGCAGTGGTTGCAACGGACGCTAATAGCGGTCACGCGGTCGAGGTTGCCATCGCGGTCGCGTACTGCATCTAGATCGAGAACGTAGAAAAGGCCTGTATCGGGCATTGCGGTTTACCAAGAATTTTGGGGGATGCTGCCCTGATCGCTGCCTCCATCTTGTGATGACCGTCCGCATTCAGCATCACGCCTTCCTGAATTGTTGTGCAAGGCGTCGCTACCTCACGTAAACGTTCCCAAGCGTCTGGTAGGGTCGTGCCTCATCAAGGAGATGCGCAATGCCCATCAGGGCGGTTGTATACGTGAGCAGTGCCGGCGAGGCGATCGCCGGCGACAAGCTGGGCCTGTCCAACGGAAAGCTGGATCAGATTGTGGACGACGCGGCCCGGTTCAACCGTAATGCTGGCGTTACGGGGGTGCTCCTCTTCGATGGCGAACGCTTCCTCCAGTACCTGGAGGGGCCGGAAGACGGATTGTCAGTGGCGTACTCCCGCGTGCTGGGCGCGAGCAGCCACAACGGCGTTGTCGAGCTGCAAAGGGGCAGGGTGGGGCAACGCCGCCTGCCGTTCTGGCCGATGAAGTGGCTTCCGGTAGAGCCAGTGGAACTGAAGCGCTTGGCCCACGCCGACTGGACCCGATTCAATCAGCGCGGCGATGCCGACGATGCCAACGCTACGGCCATGGACCTCTTGGCTGCGTTGGTCGAACCGTACGCTATTGCCGCGTAGTCGGTGCCAAGTGGGCTCCATGGCGCTAGCATGGCCATGGAGCCCTTGACTGAAGTGGCCGGACTGGATCATGGAAGAATTGCCGAAGCGGAAGAAGAAGCCCAGCCGCAAAGACGGCTTCCCTTGGAAGAGCGCTATTGCCGTCGTGATTATCGTCGGCGTTGTCCTTGCCGTATTTGAAATGGGACGGGTCGAACGCGCGTACCGCGCGCAAGCCAACCGACAGGCCCTTGAAGCCATGCACGCTGTCCTTCAGCGGGAAGAGAGCGTCGGCCATCCGGCTGCGGACACGATCCCGGCCAGCGATGCAGATCAGAACGATCAGCAGGCCGGACCAGAACCCTCCAGCAAAGCGAAGTGAGGTGCCGGGGCGTAGGGCAAGCACCTGATCAGCCCCGCGCCGGCCCCAGTCCGAACGATTCAGCCAGGTCGCCGGCGCGTTCGCAGGATCTGCGACGGCCGGTCGTATCCTTCCGGCCATGTATTCCTCCCACGGCTTCCGCACCGCCCCGATCCCCTCTGGCTGGGTCCAGACCGGTGAGCGCTGGGCGCTCTGGTACAACGGTCGGGAGACGGCCAGCGTCACACCCGATGGTGGTCCCGGGGTGCGCCTGTGGATGGAGGGCCAGAAGTTCTGGGACGTGAAGGAAGTACGCGCGGCCAACGTTCGGCAGGCGAAGCGCTACGGCGAGCGCTGGTGCGCCGCCAGGTTGTATCCCGACCTGCCTCTGCGCGAGGCAGTCGCCCGGCTGACTGACACCACGCCGATCCAGCCGGAGCCGCCATTGCCCGGCCTGCCTCCGACCCGCGAGCAGCAGCAACAGGCCCGGCGTCTGGCCGAGGCCGGGGCGAAGGAGGTGGAGCGCATCAAGGCAGCGCTGGAGCCGCGTAAGCCTCCGGCCGAGACGAAACCCCGTCCGAGGGATGCGCGTAAGGCATGGGTGAGGGCAGGGCTGCGCGATCTACGTGGTTGGTGAGCGGAGAGGGTTCCCGAATACACGGGAGCTGCCCATTGCGAGACTAGCGGCCTGTTCGCAGGCCTCCTGAATTGAACTCAATCTAAGCTGTTGACTACAATGCACAGTACGCCAGCTTTCTAAGCCGGCCACCACTGATCGGGCCATTCCCAGCCGGAGTGTGATAAAACCCCGCTTGCGTGATATGAGCCAGGGGATCAGGGAAGGATGTTCATTTCTAGTGTGCGGGTGACTAATTTCAGGTCGCTCGTCGACTTGCATGTCGATTTTACAGTTTACACTGCGTTGGTTGGCCTCAACGATGCAGGCAAAAGCAACGTTCTTCGTGCTCTTAATCTTTTCTTCAATCAGGAAACTGATATTGATGAGCCATTGGTGTTTGAGAGGGACTTCTCTCAGAAAGCGCGAGTCGGTAAGAAAAAGGCGCGAGAAATAGTCATTGAGCTGGAGCTTCAACCTCCGGCGCACTATCGCGATTCTGAGGCGATAATATGGCGTAAGGTCTACCGAGGAGGTCCGCAGGATCCATTCCCGGATGAGATTAGGCGGAAAGATGGACAGCCTTTTTCACCGAATTCAAGAGTTAACTACTGGGCGCGAAACCTTGCTTTTGAGTACGTTCCAGCAGTTCGCGGGAGGCCCTTCTTCAACATACTTAAGCGACGCCTTCATGCTGCTCTGGCAGCAACCGTGGCTGGAAAGCTCAAAGACGCATCGGGGATGTTTTTAGAGGGTCTCCGTGTTGAGGTTGCAAAGATTGAGCAAGATTCGCTGCGTCTGCTGGATCTGAAGACAGAGTTCTCCCTGCCAGAGGATCTAGGTGATCTATTCGAGGCATTGGAGTTCAGCTCTTCAGACGTCGGCGTTTTGACTGCGCTTCACAACAGAGGCGATGGCGTTCAAGGGCGCCATGTCCCCCTCATTCTGAAATTTCTGGCGGAGCAGCGAAAGAAGAATTCTGCTAAAGGTAAGCCCGCCCCCGAGACGATATGGGGTTTCGAGGAGCCAGAGAACAATCTTGAGCTTGCAAAGCAAGTTGAGGTGGCTCGTGAGTTTGGCGAGTATGCAAAAGATGTTCAAATAATTGTAAGTACCCACTCTCCGGCCTTCTACAAAGCCGCAAAGGATAGCGAGTCGGGATCTATCCAGTTTGCTGCTCGCATCGACGGGCGAACTCAATTCCGCGACGAACCGTTGCCAGAGGCGGTTGACGGAAGCCTGGGGCTGATGCCATTCGTGGAGCCATACTTGGATCGCGCGGAGATGGAGCGACAGAAAGTATTGCGGGCACTAATGCAACTTCGCGATGAAGGCTTGGTATATAAAGGCAATGCACTTTTCATTGAGGGTTCGTCCGATCAGGTTGTTCTGCTCGGCGCGCTACAGGTTCTGGATATCCAGCTCGATGCCAAGATCGAGGTCGTGGAAGGCATGGGGGGAGGTGCAAATTGGGTGGCAGATAGGTGTATCGCTCGGGTTGCCTTGGCGGATGTGACCGGTAAAACCGTGGCACTATTAGATGATGATGACGCCGGTCGGGGCGCAGCTGAGCGAATTCGAACGGTGAGTGAGGCGCTTGGTCGAGCGGGGAAGGTGAGGTGTATCTTCGTCGGAAGAGATAATGGTGATGACCATGTCCGAGCAATTAAGCAAAGCGGCATGGGTATCTCTTGGGCGCTTGATGAAATGTGTGACGTGGACGATTGGCGTGCTGCCGAAGAGGCAGGATGGCTTGAGCCGCGAACTGAGGAGTTGCTCAAGCTCAATTTTCAGAAGCTCGGAGGGGATAAGACTCTGGCGCAATTGATCGAGGATCGCGTGGCTTCTCCGGTTCACAGGAGAATTGTCGCCAATTCGGTAAGGCCAGAGCGGAAGATGGCCTTCGCCAGAGCGGCTGCCGATACGATGGCGGTGCTTGGATATGTGCCTCCATCCCTAGAGCGACTGGTGAAGCAATTGCATGAGGTATTCTCGCCTGCGAGGTAGATTGGGGCGAGTGGAGAAAAATGGGGCGGGGGCTCGTCGGCCTCCGCGCTTCGGAAGTCCAAGGTGTCTTTCGCGCGCTTCTAGCTGTTAGTTATTTGGATCAGGGCGGAGTAGCTTGTTGGCAATTAGTGGTGGCCTTAAGCGTGACCCTGGCATTATATGATCAGCAATTTTAGGGGGTCTTTTGAGCTATCCAGGTGAGGCGCTATTTATTAGATTCATGGAGATTGCAGAGCGGAATTTTATTCTTCCATTTGTGTCGCCTTGGAAGGTAAAGCGCGAAGGTCGGGCTGCCCTAGAGCTCCAGCGGGCTCAGATGTTGGCTTTGGCCCAAGCCGAGAAGGAAGTTGAGAAGATCCGATCCGGCGAACTGGTCTGGTCGCCGGATGCTCAGCGCTTGGAATCTCCGCGTTCGGTTGATGTTTCCCCTCAGGCCGTGATCGCGACCACTAGCGAGTCCACTGCTGGTCCCTTCACTAGCGTTGCACTCCGTATGCTACGGCGAGAGGTTAACGTCGCAAAAGCGATGGTTCGGGCAGGCGATATTCTGTTGAATGAGGGCGCAGCCGTCCCGGACGAAGAGCCGGACCCAGATTGGCTGGACCGCTGGCGAGAGAATGCGGCTGCGGTGTCTGCTGAAAAGATGCAGGAGCTGTGGGCGCAGGTTTTAGCCAGGGAAGTTAGATCGCCAGGTAGCCTGTCACTACGTGCGCTCGATTTGCTTCGTAACTTAGACAGTGGTGATGCACAGCTGATTGAGCGCTTGGCAGGTGTTGCCTTGCATAAGTCTTTTGTCTATTGCCCACCTATGCAGAATGGTGGTTTTTCCTCGGGTATATCCTATCGCGATGCTTTAGATCTGCAGGAGCTGGGTTTTCTAGGGGGCGTTGAAGCCCAAGGGCTCACTGTCACCTGGGATTCCGCAGCGACGACAGAGTTCTTGCTTGGAGTAACGTGTGGCGGGCACGGACTGGCCATCAAGGGCCCGAGTGCGGAAGCAAAAATTACACTGCCGGGCTACAAGGTGACTGGAGTAGGAAGACAGATCCTGCAGTTGGTTGAGGCCGCAGAGGTGGATGTTCCGTACTTGGAGGCGGTTGCAACGCACGTCAAATCTCAGGGCTTCGATGTTGAAATCGGTGAGGTGAAGTCTCGTGAAGCTGGCGTTATTGAGTTCATCAATTTGAGGCAGGTATGACCTCCGCAGGTGGCGCTTCGGGTGGCATCCATTGTTAGTGTATTGAAAACACAGGGAAAATTACGGATTGCAAATCCGTTTACAGCGGTTCGATTCCGCTTGAGGCCTCCAATTGAAAAGCCCTGACCTCGGTCAGGGCTTTTTGTTTGCCTGGATACCGGCACGCGCCCGGATCGATACCCGCTACAGCCGGGCCAGCGCCTGCACCGTGGCCTGCGTGAGCGGCTGGGGCAGAGCATCCAGCGCGAACCAGCCCAGCCCGGTCTGAACCCCCGGCTCTTGGATGGAGGCCTCGGCACCCGCAGCTGCCCGAGCCTCGAAGATCGGCGCGACCCAGTGCTGCGCGAGCGCAGGCTCGAAATGATCGGCCACGCACAGCAGGCGCAGCAGCGTCACTTCCAGCGCCGTTTCCTCGCGGATTTCGCGGACCACGGCGGCCTCCACCGTTTCCATCCAGTCGACTTTGCCGCCGGGCAGGCCCCAATGCCCGCGCTCCGGATCGCGTCCGCGCTGGATCAGCAGGATGCGGCCGTCGGCATCACGGACGACGGCGCCGCATCCAACGCGGGGAATCTGCAGCTCAGTCATGGCGGAGAAGGAGAATGAAAAAGGACGTTCCACATTCTTGCATGCACGCCGCATCAGTGGACCCGCGCTACGCTGGGCACCTGTGCATCAACAGCTTCACGAGGGTGTCGCATGCTTATCCGGCAACTCAGCGCTGAAGACGCCGAGATTCTCTGGCAAGCGCGGTTGCAGGCGCTTTGCGAGTCGCCTGCGGCGTTCCTGTCCACGCTGGCCGAGGCGCAGAATGACTCGGCGGAGGTGATGCGCGCCCAGCTTGCTGATCCCGGCACGCGCTACTTCGGCGCTTTCATCGACGGCATGCTTGCGGGCTTCCTGCGTTATGTACGCCCGATGCGAATGGCGCGACGGCATACGGCAAAAGTGCACAGTATCCACGTGGGCACCGACCATCGTGGCCAGGGTGTCGCCCGCCAGCTTCTTCTTGCAGCGTTCGCGGCTGCGCGCGCGGAAGGCATTGAATCGCTCTCCCTCACGGTGCTGGCGGACAATACTGCCGCGCGCGCTGTATGAATCGCTGGGCTTCAGCGCAATTGGCACAGAGCCGCGGGCAGTCAAACGCGCGGGCAGCTACGCGGTTATCGTCTCGTACTGGATCTCGCTGCACTGACGGTGAAATGTTGCCGCAGGCACGGTCATGTTTCCGTGGCACGATGAGGCTGGACACATGTTCCAGGAAGACAGGGCAATGCACGTTCAGGTATCCAGCAGGGAGCGCGTGGCGCCGGATCACCGTCACCAAGCGGAGGATCTGCTCCGCGAGGCGTTCCCGGACATGCAGGGCGACGGCTATGCCATCCCGGGGCCGGTCGCTCTGGTCCTGGCGATGGAAGGTGATCAGGTGGTCGCCCACCTCGCACTGTACGAACGCAACGTACTGCTGGACGGCGAGCCGGAACGCATAGGCTTGATCGGCGGCGTGGTGGTACGCGTTGACGTTCGCAGGAAGGGCATCGCGTCACGCTTGATCGAAGCTGCGCACGCCGAGTTGCGCCAACGCGGTATCGATTTCGCCGTGCTGTTCGCCCTGGATCATCGGCACTACGCCTCTGCGGGCTATGTGCCAATGCAGAACGAGACCTGCTTCATCGAAGACGGTCACGCGCGCCGTTTCGTCTATCGAGGCGGCATGGTGGCCGCGCTGGGGGAGCGCCGCTGGACCACGGCCTTGCTCGATCTGCAGGGCGAAACGGTCTAGAGAGCTAGACAGAAGCCCCCACGGGCGTCTCCGCGCGGAAGTTGCGCCCGACCGGTTCGCTTACGCCCAGGTAGTGGCGGAACAGGTAGATCAGCGGTTTCCAGTGCGCAACGTCGATGTGCTGGGTGCCCGCCACGGTGATCGCTTCGTGCGCATGCACGCAACGGATCCGTCCCTCAACGATCACGAAGCCCTGGCCGTCATCCTAGCCGGGCGGGTGCATCGCCATCACGCTGACTTCCACCTGCAGCGGGCACTCGGCAATCGCCTCTGGCGCGACGTGGGTGGAGGCGACTGCACTGAATCCACCCAGCGCGAACTTGTCGCGCACGTGCACGTAGCCCATCGCCTGTTTGGCAGTGGGCACCGGATCGCAGCCTGTCGCCCGCGCGATGGCCTCGACCTGTACGGCCTGCGCGGATGAGGGGAAGTTCAGTACACACTCGTTGCGCAACTGCAGGTTGCGATAGCCCTGACCCTGCACGCCGAGGCCCAGCACCACCCGGTTGCCCAAGGCCCAGAACGAAGACAACGGACTGATGTTGCTGCTGCCATCGTCGTTCAGCGTGGTCATCAGCAGCACCGGTGTGCCGGGATACAGGACCGAAGGGGTGATGCGGCGGCGGGGGATCGGAGCGGCTTTCACGGCAGGCCTTGTGCTATCGGGGTGTCCACTGTGCCGTGGCAGCGGGTGCCGATGCTTCGGCCTGCATCGAACTGTCGGCGCGCAACGGCGTGCCACAATGCGGGCATGGTCCACACCTCCGGTTCCCTTGTCAGCGTCGGTGCCCTGGTCGGTGACCAGGCGCGCGCGGCCATGCTGCTGCAGCTGATGGATGGGCGTGCGTATACCGCGACGGAGCTGGCTCGTGTGGCCGGAGTGACACCGCAGACGGCGAGCACGCATCTGCGCAGGCTGATTGAGGGCGATCTGCTGGTCGCCGTCGCGCAGGGGCGACACCGCTACCACCGGCTGGCCTCGCACGAGGTTGCCGACATGCTGGAGGGCATCCTGCGCGTTGCCGACCGCACGCCGTCCTGCACGGTTTCCGCATCACGCAGCATGCCGGCGTTGCGTCAGGCGCGGAGCTGCTATCGGCATCTGGCTGGCGTGCACGCAGTGGCGATCACCGACCGCTTGCTGGGGGCAGGACACCTGGTCCCGCACGAGGGGCATTGGCAGGTGAGTGTGGAGGGTGCAGCGTTCCTGCGGGAGCTTGGCCAGCCGCTGACTGAACTGTTGCGGCTTCCCGTGACGGTCAAGCCTGCACGCTATTGCCGAGGATGCCTGGATTGCACCGAGCGGCGCCCGCATCTGGCCGGGCTGGTCGGCGAGGCGATGCTGGACAGCTTCGTGAAGAACGATTGGCTTCGGCGGATTGAGGGCCGACGCGAACTGCGGCTGACGCAGCCGGGGCGCGAAGCACTGTGGAAGCGGTTCGGCCTGGCGACATAAGTGCCCTGCCAGTCTCATTCGCCCACGACATGGCAAGGCGCTATGGTCGAGTTCCAAGTCTTAGGGAGCTGCAATGGCGAGCAAGGACATGAACGATCGCGGCACGCTGGCGGTACGCCGGCAATGAGCAAATCTTCTGTGGAAGTACGTTGGCTGACGTTCCGGCTGATGAACGGCCAGTCGATTGGACCGGATCGACTGAAGGATGGATGGGTGATTGCTTCGGAGACCCGCCACTGCGGGGTGCGCCGCGAGTCCATCGAAGGCGCGGGCGTGGTTTACGCGCTGTATGCACCGGCCAACCTCGCCTCACCGCGGCGCGCGGAGATGCGCATGCGCGAATTCCTGATGAGCTCCGGCTACACCTTCACCATGGGCACGCTGGGCGGCTGACGCCGCCCGTTGGGATCACGGGCGCACGGTCAGTGCCTGGCCGAGCATGCCGATCGGACCGCGTGCATCGTGCAGCACGGTGCTGGTCAAGCCGAGACCCTGGTGGCCAAACGACACCGACGTGTCGATGCCCAGCCACTCGCCTTCGGGCATGCCGAACAGGTGCGCGGTCAGATCGAGGTTGGGGAAGGCGACCTCCTTCGGATCGGCGCGTACGGCCATGCCATTGGACAGATCGAACAGGGTGGCGGCACGGGCCAGTGGACTGACCGGCTCGCCGTCCAGCAGCGCATGCTTCGCGCGCGCCCAGTAGGTGGCACGGCCTGGCCCCTGATCGTGCCGGCGGATCTCCACGCTCTTGATGAATCCGCCTGGCCAGGCCGTACCTGGATCCCATGCGGGCATTGATTCCGGCGGTGCAATGGCAGCGATCGGCGTGCCGGCGATGGCCTGCGTATCGTTCGGGTGCATCAACCATGCACGCACGCGCAGCGCCGGGCGATCGTCATGACGCAGCGTAGCTTCGACCAGTTCGATGGTGCGACCAGCGCGCAGCACCTGTACGTCGGCCTCCATCGCTTCGATCGGAATGGTGCCGAGCAGTCCTTTGGGTGGGTCCCTGATGAACTGCGGCACACGCCGGCTCAGTGCTGGACCGTCTTCAACGCATCGACAATCTGTGATCCAGAGAAGCCACAATGCCCTTCGCCCACTGGCGGCAGCACGCGCGGCAATGGTCGCGCGCCAGCCCGTGCGGCCATCTGCGGATACACCGCCTGCATGTGCGGCACGATGGTGGGGTCGTTGTGGTTGAACTGGATCGCCAGCGGTCGCTTCACCGCGCCGGTCAATGCGAGCGCATTGCGGACATGCGCCTGCGCCGCAGGCACGGGATCGATGCGCTGCACGCCGGCATTGAACGCGGCGTCGTCACCGAATCCGCTGTACACCACACCAAGGTTGCCGACCGGCATGCCGCCGCTGCGCGTGGCCAGTTCATGCAGGACCAGCGCATGCAGGCTGATCGTGCCGGCCAGTGCATCAGCGGAGACCTGCAGCCGCTGCGCCAGCAACGCGGCGTGCAATGGATCGTGCTGCAGTGCATTGGCGATGCCCTGGTACAACTCGCCCTGTGGCAGCGCGGCGGCTTCGCGCGATGCCAACCCGGTGCCCGGCAGCCCCTTCGCCTTGGGGAAGAAATAATCGAACGCGACCAGCGTGGTCAGCAGGTCGGCCGCGATCTGTTCGCCACTGAGATTGGCACCGCACAGCGACACGCCACCGGCATAGTGCTGCGGGAAGCGCTCGAGGCTGCCAATGGTCACGGCACCGCCCATCGAGAATCCCAGCATCCAGGTGTGGCGCACATGCTTGAGTTCAGCCACTACCTGCTGGCGCAGGCGTTCCGTATCGGTAATCGCATCGGTCACTGCCCAGCCCTGGCTGGAGTATGCGCTCTGCGCGACGGCGTAACCGGCGCCCAGCAGCGCTGCCGTGCTGTCGTTGGCGGCCATCGGCGTGGTGCGCGGCACGCCCACGGGCTCATAGCCGTGGGCCAGCATCACCAGGTCGCCGTTCCAGTCTGCCGGTACATCCAACCGCCAGGGCGCGCCCTGCAGTTCGCCGCTGAGCATGCGTGCCGCCGTCGGCGGTGCAGCCAGCGATGTCATCCAGGGCAGCAGGCAGAGGGCAACAGTGCATCGAAGCAAGGGACGCATCGGGGTCATTCCATGCGGGAATGGCGCCGAGCATAGATGCCAACGAAACGTTGCGCGCGCTGCACTGCCGCAGGGGGTTGCGGGCCGAACAGGCGGCGCTCTACGCTAGCGGCATGGCCCTGCACAGCACCGCGTCGATTATCCGCATTCCTCACGGGAAGGCGGGGTAGCGCGCGGTCGTCACGGCCATGCAGCCCGCCCGGGAAGGCGGGCTGCACGCAGCGCTCTCCCGGGTAGATGAATCCACCCAGGAGAACGCAGATGCACGACTTTTCATCGAACGACCCTGCGCCGACCCTGCACCTGGTGTGCGGCAAGATCGGTGCCGGCAAATCCACCCTGTCTCAGCAGTTGGCATTGGCGCCGCGCCACGTATTGATCAGCGAAGACGCATGGCTGGCGGCGCTGTACCCGGGCGAAATCCATTCCATTGCCGACTATCTGCAGCGCGCAGCCACGTTGCGCACTGTGCTGGCCGATCATCTGCGCGCATTGCTGCAGGCGGGTGTTTCGGTGGTGCTCGATTTTCCATTCAATACGCCAGCCAGCCGCGCGTGGGCACGTGAAGTGTTCTCGCCGGCTGGCGCTGCACATCAACTGCATTTCCTCGATGTTGCCGACGACGTCTGCAAGGCGCGGCTGCGCGCGCGCAATGCACTCGGCGAGCATCCGTTCCAGGCCAGCGACGAGGAGTTCGCACAGATCACCCGCCACTTCGTGGCACCGGCCGCGGAAGAGGGCTTCGTGGTGATCCGCCATACGGCGTAGGACTGGGCGCGGTGCCGGTCAGGTCGCGGGCACCGGTCCACCGCATGCGACGCGATGCATCGGGAAGTCCATTGCCTGCTTCGGATTGTCCTGCGCGATCTCGATGCGCGCATGCGCGCGCTGGTCGTCGAGGCGCCGATAGTGGATACGCTGCGGGAAGTCGTTGGCGGGATTCTCGAACACGGCTTCATTGCCATCGACCCGGGTGGCGTTGAAGTCTGTGGCGTTCTGGCCAGAGGGCAGGGCGGTCAGCACCAGGCGTCCATCATCGTGCTGGCGCAGCTGCATGAACTCGAAGCCCACCGTGCGGCCATCCCGCAGGGTGCGGCTGCTGCCGAACAGGGTGTTTCCAGCCAGGATGGACCACTGCTCGCCGGCACCGGCCGGCTGGCCATCAAGCTGCCAGCAACCGGCCAGCCAGGCCAGGTGTTCGATCTTCGAGGGTGAGGCGGACAGTGCGTGCGGGGCCGCGAGCAGCAGCGGCAACAGGGCCAAGGCGATGCGGAGAGACATCGGTGCCTCCATGCGCGGGAATGTGCGGCCTGTATAGCGCCCGGGGGATCACGCGGCCAGTGCCGTCCCTTCCAGTGCTGATTCCGATACGATCTGTCGCATTGAGCCATTTTTGATTGACCCGGAGTCCCGCCATGGTCGACCGCCTCGCCATCCTTCTTGAACGCTTCGCGGTCACGGCTTCGGTGTTCCATGCCGGCGCGCTGTGCGGCATCAACACGCTGGAGGGTGAGGATGAGGCGGGTCAGTTGCACCTGGTGCGGCGCGGGCCGCTGCAGGTCAGTCACGGGCAGCAGACCGTGCAGGTCGAAGTGCCGAGCCTGCTGCTGTATCCGCGGCCGATGCCACATCGCTTCAGTACCGACCCGCAGCAGGGCGCCGACATGGCCTGCGCCAACCTGCATTTCGAGGGCGGACGGCTCAATCCGATCAGTGCTGCGCTGCCCGATTTCATCTGCTTGCCGCTGGCCGACCTGTATGGAGGCAATGCGGCGCTGGAACTGCTGTTCGAAGAGGCGTTCGAGCAGCGCTGCGGGCGGGCAGCGATGGTCAACCGGCTGTTCGAGGTGGTGATGATCCAGGTGCTGCGCCAGCTGATGGAAGGTGGCGAGATGCGCGGCGGCCTGTTCGCCGGGCTGGGTCATCCGCGGCTGCGGCTGGCATTGGTGGCGATGCATGAAGCGCCAGCACAGTCCTGGACCCTGGAAGACCTGGCCGAGGTCGCCGGCATGTCACGCAGCGTGTTCGCCGCCAGCTTTCGCGAGGCGATGGGCACCACGCCAGGCCAGTACCTGCAGGGGTGGCGGGTTGGGCTCGCGCAACAGGCGCTGCGGCAGGGGCGGCCGCTGAAGCGGATCGCCGACGAAGTGGGCTATGGCAGCGAAGCGGCGTTGTCGCGCGCGTTCAAGGCGCATACCGGGCAGTCGCCACGGGAATGGCGCGGGCAGGCGCGGGCCAGCGCGGCCTGATCGGTCAGCCCAGCGCCAGCCGGGCCAGCTTCATGCCACCAAACAGACCGGCCAGGCCCAGCGCCACCGAGCCACCGGCATACAGTGCCGCCAGCCCATGCTGGCCACGCTGCAGCAGCAGGCCGATCTCCAGCGCGTAGGTGGAAAACGTGGTGTAGCCGCCGAGGATGCCGGTGGCCAGCAGCAGGCGCAGCTGCGGCGAGGCGCCATTGCGCATGGCAAAGGCCTCGACCACCACGCCCATCAGCAGCGCACCGCTGATGTTGATCAGGAAGGTCGACCAGGGCCAGGGACTGCCGACCGCCACCCGCGCGCCGATCAGGTTGCAGGCGTGGCGCAGGCAGGCGCCGATGCCGCCGCCGACGAAGACCAGGAAATAATTGTTCAATGCTTGCATGGCGTGCCTCGAATGCGGGTTCGCAGGGTCAATGGCGAACGCCGAGGGCAGGCACGACCTGCCGTCGACGAACACCGGGTTCGTCCTGGCAGGAGCCATCAGCCTTCTCAGGCGGTTATCGGGGGAGCCCCATCCCCATCGCGGTCCATGCTACCAGCGGCGGTGCATTCACGTCATCGAGGTCGTCAGAACGCGAGCCACCTTGCTGCGGCTGAAGCCATCCATCAGCAGTTCGAACGCGAGCAGATCCAGCGCCGCATGGCGGCGGTGGTCGATCTCCAGCCCGTTCTCGGCCACCAGATGGCTGACCAGCTCGTAGGCGTCCTGCCAGACATCCAGATGGGCCTGGCTGGGGATGTAGGCACTGCCGGGCTCACCGACGCCGAGCCCGCTGACCCCGTACAGCAGCTCGCGGGCGTCCAGCTTGGCCGCATCTGCGATGCGGAACAGCTGTTCGGCTTTCACGTGCGAGGCGCTCACGTGATCGTTGAGCCAGTTGCTGATGGTTGCTGTCGTTGATTTGGCGGCGCGTGCCAGATCGGCCGGGCGTGGGTGCCCGGCTTTCTTCATGGCTGCCGCGAGTCGTTGGCCGAGAGTATTCATCTATGCAAGCCAGCTTAACGCGTGGATTGCGAAGACGCCTTGTCGCAAGAATCAGTCTGGTTAACAGAAGGACCGACCGTGACCGAATTCTGGAGCAAGCGGCAGGTGCGCACCCGGCTGGGATTCCGCACCGACGCCGAACTGGCACGCTTCTTTGGCATAAGCCGTTCCGCAGTGTCGCAATGGCCGAGGGACTTCCCGATTCCGGCCCTGCGGCAATACATCCTGCATCAGCGCTATCCGAACCTGTTCCCCACGACAGAAGCGTCGGCGGGCGAATCCATCTGACTTGCGCCGCCTTTTGTCGCATCTAGCACGCTAAGCGCCTTTTGCTAAGTATGCTTAGCAAAATAGGTAAGATCGATCGATCTGAGAATCACAATCGGCGCCATCTACTGGAGTTGTCGGTTCCTGAGTCCCGCTTACTGTCGGCTTCACCCCATCCGGGGGGGCCGGGTCCCCGTATGTAGTTTCGTGAACGATTAATAATTTCAATCACGAAAGTCGCTGCATGTAATTGACCTGTCGTGAAATCTATGACTAATTGGAGTCAACCAAGCGTGAAGCCTGGGAGTCTTTCAGTAGCACGCAAGTGAGTCGGTAGACCGTCAACAATGCAGAACAAGTCCAACGGAGGTCGTATGGAATACGGCATGCATGGCTTGGCTGAACGGGTACGCCGCGAACTGGAAGCCAGTTACCACAAACACGGATGCGGTCCGGCGTTCTGGGATACCTACCAGCAGGTGCTGGACCGTCTGGTCCCGCAGGGGACCGAGCGTACCGAAGTCACCAACGAAATGGCGCTGATCATCGAACAGCTGGGCATCGTCCGGCGTGCGCAGCTTGTGCCGCCGCACGCCAACGGGGCGCGTTGATTCAGAGCAGGCGCCAGGCGCCGCAGGCAAGCAGCGCCAGCAACAAGGACAGCAGGACCAGGGTCCGGGGTCGCCACAGGCGCTTCGGTTGTCCAGCCATCGCCTGCGGACTGCAGTAGCGCACCAGCCCCGGACCGAAACCGGCCCGGTGCTGTTGTTGTGCGCAGGCCTCCAGGCAGGCGCCGCAGGCCAGGCAATCGGCCTGCGGCCCCTGGCGGATGTCCAGCTGCATCGGGCAGGCGCTGACACAAGCAGCGCAGTCGATGCAGTCACCGAGGCGGTCGGCGCTGAAGGTCGGCATCGGTCCGGCCAGCAGCGGATGCGCGGCGCGGAATACGTAGTCCTGCGCAGTGGTCGGGTCGAGCAGGCCGCGGCCCCGGCCCAGTACTCCGCCAAGCCCGGACGGACGTGGCCCGCGCGGCTCACCGCGACGGGCGTCGTACAGCATGCGCGGTGTGTGCGGATCGGTCAGCAGCGGCTGCATGCGTGCGAACGGGCACAGCGAGCGGCAGACCTGCTCGCGCAGGAAACCGGCATTGCCCCAGGTCGCGGCTGCATAGAACAGCACCCAGAAGGTTTCCCAGCGGCTCCAGCCGGCGTGGGGCGCAGCGGTCACCAGTTCGGCGATGGGGCTGAACAGGCCGACGAAGGTAACGCCGGTCCACACGGATAGCAGTCCCCAGGCCAGCTGGGTGGCCGGGCGTACAGCAGGTGCAGGCAGCATGCGGGCCGCGCTGCGGGCGATCCCGTCGAAGGCGCGCCGCCACAGGGTCTGCGGGCAGGCATGGCCGCACCAGATGCGCCCGGCGAGGTGGGTAAGCAGCGCAAGGCCCACCGCCAGCACCGCCAGCAGTCCGATCAGCACGCCGGCGTCGCTGGGCCACAACGTCCAGCCAAACAGGTCGAATCGCCGCGCGTTGATGTCCAGCAACAGCGCCTGGCGACCCTCCCAGCGCAGCCACGGCAGTGCGTAGAACAGCGCCAGCAAGGCGGCGCTGAGCGTGCCGCGCCAGTGCCAGGGACGAGGGATCCGGGTGCAGGACGTACTCATCCCAGCGGCAGCTCGTCGTCGTCATCGCTCGGCATCGGCCGCTGCAGGTACCAGGTGACCGCGCTGGACAGTGCCGTCACCGACCAGAACATGAAGAATCCCGCCGTATAGCCCAGTTCGCGACTGATGGCCGTGCCCGGGAAACTGATGGCCTGCAGGCGCAACGGATCGACGAAGGCGAAGAACACCACGCTGGCAACGCCGGCGGCGATGAAGCTGGGCCAGAGGATGGCGCCCCACTGCTGGATCAGCCTCTGGCGGCGGTTGGGAGAAGGTCTGTTCATGCTGTCCCGGATCGAAAAGTGGGCGGCGCGTATACTTCGCCAAGGCTGGCGCGGCATCCGCAGGGCATGCTTCCTGCAAGCGTGCCAGCCTAGGTGCAGCGGACTGCGCCGACATTGATCTGGATCAACGGCGCTGCCGCCTGGGTGCGGCACACTGCCGGCACGCTTTGGGTACCCCGATGAACGCAACACCGCCGCCTGTCCTCCCCGTCGCCTCGCCCGGGTTGTGCACCGAGCAGGACGTGACCCGCCTGGTTCACGATTTCTATGCCCGCGTGCGTGAGGAAGAACGGCTGGGACCGGTGTTCGAGGCGCACGTCCACGATTGGCCTGAGCATCTGGCGCAGCTGGTCGACTTCTGGTCGGCGATGCTGCGCGGTACCCGCCGCTTCAAGGGCTCGCCGATGTCCAAGCACATGGCCATCGAGCTGGACAAGGACCTGTTCGACCGCTGGCTGGTGCTGTTCCGGATCACCACTGCCGAATGCAACAACCCGCCGATGCAGGAACTGGCCAACGACGTGGCCGCGCGCATCGGTGACACCTTCTGGAAGCGCTACCAGATGCTGCGCTGGCCGCAGGTGGGCCTGCCGGTGCTGGGGATCCCCGGCAAGGATTGATCTGGGTCAAGGCGGCGCAGGCCGCCCGGCGCGATGCTGGCGGCATGGACACGTTCTCTCCCGCCGCCGGTGGCCTGGCCTGGACCTTCGACCCCGACCTTCTGCGCCGGCACGACCGGCCGGGCCCGCGCTACACCTCGTATCCGACCGCGCCGCATTTCCATGATGGCTTCGACGCGCCGGCGCTGCGCCAGGCGATCTCCGACAGCAACCAGCTGGCCCGCGCGCTGTCGCTGTATGTGCATGTGCCGTTCTGTTCCAGCCCCTGCTTCTACTGCGGCTGCAACCGGGTGATCACCCGCGATCGCGGTCGTGGCCACAGTTACGTCTCGCGCGTGCTGGCCGAGGCCGACCTGTTGGCGCCGCAGTTCGATGACGGCCGCGAGGTGATCCAGCTGCACCTGGGCGGTGGTACGCCGAACTTCCTCGATGCCGAGGCGATGACCACGCTGGTGGAAGGGTTGCGCCGGCGCTTCGATTTCAGTGATTCGCCGCAGCGCGATTTCTCGATCGAACTCGATCCGCGCTTCATCGACACCCGCGACGTCGCCATGCTGGCGCGGCTGGGCTTCAACCGGGCCAGCCTCGGCGTGCAGGATTTCGACCCGCAGGTGCAGGAATCGATCAACCGCATACAGGGTGTGCAGCAGACGCTGGACATCCTGCGCGCCTGCCGCGACAGCGGCATGCGTTCGGTCAACGTCGACCTGATCTATGGCCTGCCGGGGCAGAGCCTGGAAGGATTCGGCCGCACCCTTGAACTGGTGCTGGCGCTGCGCCCGGATCGCCTGGCGGTGTATGGCTACGCGCATCTGCCGCATCTGTTCCGCGCGCAGAAGCAGATCGACGAAAGCCGCTTGCCTTCGCCGGAAGACAAGCTGGCGCTGCTGGGCCTTGCGGTGGAGAAGCTCTCCGCGGCTGGCTACCAGTACATCGGCATGGATCACTTCGCACTGCCGGAAGAGGATCTGTCGCGCGCACAGCGCGCCGGCCAGCTGCATCGCAACTTCATGGGCTATACCACCCACGCCGATACTGATCTGCTTGGCTTGGGCGTGAGTGCGATCAGCCACATCGGTGCCACCTACAGCCAGAATCCGCGCGATCTGCCGTCGTGGGAGGATGCGGTGGACCAAGGCCAGCTGCCGGTCTGGCGCGGCGTGGCGTTGAGTGCCGACGACCAGCTGCGTGCGGAACTGATCCAGCAGCTGATGTGCCAGGGCGAGGTGGATGGCGTGCTGCTGGGGCAGCGTCACGGTGTGGATTTCGAGCAGTACTTCGCCGAGGACCTGCGTTCGGTGCAGCGGCTGCAGGAAGACGGCCTGGCCGAATACCGCGATGGCGTGGTGCGTGCCAGCGAACCTGGGCGGCCATTGCTGCGGTTGCTGGCGATGTGCTTCGACCCGTACCTGCGTGCCGCACATGAGCAACCGCGCTACTCGCGGGCGATCTGAAGGCAGCGTGTGCTGCGCTCGCGTGGTGCCCGGAGCCGGAATCGAACCGGCATGGGGTTGCCCCCGGCGGATTTTAAGTCCGATGCGTCTACCAGTTTCGCCATCCGGGCCTGCAGCGCGGCGCCGATTGTAGCCCACCTGCGGTGCCGCGACCGGATTGCATCACGGCGGCGGCGTGCTTAACTGTCGATCGCATTCATGTCATAGTCCCTGCCATCGTTCCCAGGGGGGGAGCCACCTGATGTCGCTGCACGCGATTGCCTATGCCAGTGAGGCCCGCGCCGATCTGCAGACAACCGATCTTGACCGCCTGCTGGCCGACGCCACGGCATTCAATCGTGTAGCCGGTGTCACCGGTGTCCTGATGTTCGACGGAGCACGCTTCCTGCAGTATCTCGAGGGCCCGGAGGACGGCATCGATTCGGTGTTCCAGCGCATTCTCAACGCGCGCAGCCACGTGCAGCTGAAGGTGCTGTGCCGTGCACCCGTGGTGCAGCGCGCATTTCCGCGCTGGTCGATGGGCACGCGGCGGATCGAGCCGGAGCTGCTGGCGCAGATTGTCGATGCCGCGTGGCCCGGCTTCCTGCTTGGCAGCGGTGGATTCGAGCGCCTGCTGCAGGCCTGGACCGGCGCCGACGGTGAACTGGAACCGGCCGCGGTGGCGTTGGGGTCCTGAGCCCGCCTTGGCGGCAGGGCGCCGGGGCCGGTAGGCTGTAGCCTTTCTGGCGCAGGTTTCCCGGAGTGGTGCAGCAGATGAGTGTGTTGGCCGAAGCCATGGCAGCGTATGTGCGATCGCATCCGTTGCACGGGATGTGCCGATGAGTGCGCCGGTTGCGGCGGCCAGCGCCCCCCGGTTTGCGGTGATCGGCCTGGGTTATGTCGGCCTGCCTTTGGCGGTGGCGTTCGGACGGCAGTGGCCGACGTTGGGCTTCGATATCGATGCCGGTCGCATCGCCGAGCTGCACAGCGGCCAGGACCACACGCTGGAAATGGAAGCCGACGAGCTGGCCAGTGCGCAGCTTCTGCAGTACGGCAGCGATCCGGCATTGCTCGATGCCTGCAATGTCTACATCGTCACCGTGCCGACCCCGATCGATGCTTACGAGCAGCCTGACCTGGAGCCCCTGCGTTCGGCGACACGGCTGATTGCCAGTCATCTTCGCGCCGGCGATCTGGTGATCTACGAGTCCACGGTGTACCCCGGCACCACCGAGGAAGTGTGCGTGCCGCTGCTGGAACAGGGGTCGGGCCTGCGCTTCAACGAAGACTTCTATTGCGGCTACAGCCCGGAACGGGTCAGTCCCGGCGACCGCCAGCGGCGCCTGGCCGACATCCGCAAGATCACTTCCGGCTCGACACCGGAAGTCGCTGCGGTGATTGATGGTCTGTACCAGCGCATCATCGCCGCCGGTACGTTCCCGGCACCGTCGATGCGCGTGGCTGAAGCGGCCAAGGTGGTCGAGAACATCCAGCGCGACGTCAACATCGCGCTGGTCAACGAGCTTGCCCTGATATTCGATCGGCTCGGCATCGATACCCAGGACGTGCTCGACGCCGCCGGCAGCAAGTGGAATTTCCTGCCGTTCCGGCCGGGGCTGGTCGGCGGTCACTGCATCGGCGTCGATCCGTATTACCTGCTGCACAAGTCAGAGAGCGTGGGCTACCACCCGGACCTGATCCACACCGCACGGCAGGTCAACAACCGCGTCGGCGAGCACGTGGCCGCGCGGGTGCTGGCGATGCTGGCCGAGCGTGGCCGTGCGCCGGCGGACGCACGCATCCTGGTGCTGGGCGTGACCTTCAAGGAGGATTGCCCGGACCTGCGCAACAGCCGCGCGCTGGAACTGGCGCAACGGCTGCGCGATGCCGGCGCGCAGGTAGAGGTCAGCGACCCGTGGGTCGGCCCGGCGGCATTGACCGGCGAGGGCCTGGATTGGCTGGCCGAGCCCGGGGCAGGGCGCTATGACGCGGTGGTGCTGGCGGTGGCCCACGCCCGTTTCAAGGCGATGGATGAATCCGCAATCCGGGGGCTGTTGGCGCCGGGTGGCCTGGTCTACGACGTGAAATCGGCCTGGCCGCGCAACGTGGTTGACGATCGCTTGTAAGCCCGGGCAGTGAACGGCGCGGTAGACTCGGGGGCAGTTGCAACCGAGGAAAGCCATGCACCGGTATATCGTCTACCTGCTCGCCATCCTGATGTTCCCGATATGCCTGTGGCTGGCCACGATCTGGCCGGCCTGGTATTGGGGCGTCGGCCTGACTGCCGCGATGGTGGCGCTGGGGACCTGGGACCTGCTGCAGAAGCGCAGCACGCTGCGCCGCAATTATCCGGTGATGGCGCACTTCCGCTACGGGCTGGAATCGATCGGCCCGGAGATCCGCCAGTACTTCGTGCAGAGCGACCTGGAAGACGTGCCGTTCTCGCGCCAGCAGCGGGCACTGATCTACCAGCGCGCCAAGAACGAGATGGACACGGTGCCGTTCGGCACCCTGCGCAGCACCTATGCGGTGGACTACGAGTGGATCAATCATTCGCTGGCACCGACCGCCATCGCCAAGCATGACTTCCGCGTGTTGATCGGCCCGAACTGTGCCAAGCCCTATTCGGCCAGCGTGTTCAACATCTCGGCGATGAGCTTCGGTTCACTGTCGGCCAATGCCATCCGCGCGCTGAACGAAGGCGCGCGCCAGGGCGGCTTCTATCACGACACCGGCGAGGGTTCGATCTCGCCCTACCACCGCGAGATGGGCGGTGACCTGGTATGGGAGATCGGCTCGGGCTACTTCGGTTGCCGTGACGAGAAGGGCGGTTTCAGCGAGGAGCGCTTCGTTGCCAATGCCACCCATGATCAGGTCAAGATGATCGAGATCAAGCTGTCGCAGGGCGCCAAGCCCGGCCACGGTGGCGTGCTGCCGGCGCCGAAGGTGACCGCCGAGATCTCGGTGACGCGTGGCGTGCCGATGGGAGTGGACTGCGTGTCGCCGTCGCGTCACTCGGCGTTCTCGACGCCGGTTGAGCTGCTGCAGTTCGTCGCGCGCCTGCGCGAGCTGTCCGGTGGCAAGCCGGTCGGTTTCAAGCTGGCCATCGGCCACCCGTGGGAGTGGTTCGGCATTGCCAAGGCGATGCAGGAAACCGGGTTGCTGCCGGATTTCATCGTGGTCGATGGCGCCGAGGGCGGCACCGGTGCGGCACCGGCCGAGTTTGTCGACCATGTCGGCGTGCCGATGCACGAGGCGCTGCTGCTGGTGCACAACACCCTGGTCGGCCTCGATCTGCGCGATCGCATCCGCATTGGTGCGGCCGGCAAGATCACCAGTGCGTTCGACATCGCGCGCACCATCGCGCTGGGGGCCGACTGGTGCAATGCCGGCCGGGGCTTCATGTTCGCGCTGGGCTGCATCCAATCACTGAGCTGCCATACCGACAAGTGCCCGACCGGCATCGCGACCCAGGATCCCGCGCGCTGGAAGCATCTGGATGCACCGGACAAGGCCACCCGTGTGTACAGCTACCACGAGCACACGCTGCATGCCTTGAAGGAACTGTTGTGTGCCGCGGGCCTGAATGATCCAGCCGAACTGGGGCCGGAACACATCCTGCGCCGTGTTTCGCCGGTGGAGATCCGTTCGCTGGCCTCGCTGTACCGTTACCTGGAACCGGGCGAGCTGCTGCACAAGGTGCCGGACCATGCGGTGTTCCATGCGTTCTGGGCCGATGCGCGCAGCGATTCCTTCCAGCCGCCGCCGAAGATCCAGGCACTGCGTGCCAGCAAGTCGCGATAACGTGATGTTGTAGAACCGAGCCCATGCTCGGCTGCTTCTCGATCACGCATCGCGATGTTGGAACGAAGATCAGACGAGCATAGGCTCGGCTCTACAAGGAGATGCCATGCAGTTCAGGACCGGCACCATGGATGACGTGGCCATGTTGTGGGCGCTGCGCACGCGGTGCGTGCGGGAGACCTGCAGCAGTCATTACCCGCCTGAGGTCATTGCGCCCTGGTCTGCCTCGCCGCCACCGTCGCAGTACGCGCGGCTGTTGTCGCAGGGTGGCTGCGTGGTGGCCGAGGACGAGCAGGGCGGTCTGCTCGGCTTTGGCGTGTTCGATGCCGATGCCAATGAAGTCGATGCGTTGTTCGTCGATCCGGATCGTGGCGGCAAGGGCATCGGCCAGGCGCTGATGCAGCGCCTGCTGGCGATGGCCGATCCTGGGCGCGAGGTGGTGCTGTCAGCCTCGCTCAACGCCGTGCCGTTCTATCAGCGGCAGGGGTTCATCAGTGTGCGCGAAGAGGCCTACCCGCATCCCAGCGGCGTGGCGCTGGCTTCGGTGAGCATGCGCCGGCCGTGGTGAGTGCCCGTTTTCTGCGTTCTGTAGAGCCGAGCCCACGCTCGGCTGCTTTTGATTCAAGCCGAGCGTGGGCTCGGCTCTACAGGCAGCGCAGTCGAGCATGGCTCGACGCTACAAGGCAGGCGTCACCGCTCCGCCAGCCACCCGATCACGCCTTCCGCAGCGCGCAGGCCACTGGCGTAGCACGCGGTCAGCAGGTAGCCACCCGTCGGTGCCTCCCAGTCCAGCATCTCGCCGGCACAGAACACGCCGGGCACTGCCCGCAGCATCAGGCCATCATCCAGCGCACCCAAGCGCACGCCGCCGGCGGTGCTGATCACTTCGGCCATCGGCCGGGGACGCAGCAGGCGCAGCGGCAGGCGCTTGAGCGTAGCCGCCACGGCAGGCAGATCATTGCCCGCTTCTTTACCCAGAATCTCGAACACCAGCGCGGCTTTCACTGCATCCAGGCCGGCCTGGCGGCGCAGGTGCTCGCCGAAGCTGCGGCCCTTGCGCGGGCGTGACAGATCGGCCAGCAGGCGCGCCTCGTCACGGCCCGGCACCAGGTCCAGCCACAGCATCGCGTGGCCATCGCGGTTGATGGTCTCGCGCAGGTCCGCCGCCAACGCATAGATCAGGCTGCCTTCGATGCCGTACTCGCTGGCCACGCATTCGCCCTGCAGCGACTGTGGCTGTCCGGCCAGGTCGATCCAGTGCGCGACCACCGGCTTCAACGGCGCGCCGGCATTGCGCTGGGCGAAGAATGGGGTCCAATCCGCGTCGAAACCGCAGTTGGCCGACTGCAGCGGTGCGATGTCCACGCCATGGGCCTGCAGTGGCGCGACCCAGGCGCCGTCGCTGCCCAGCTGCGGCCAGCTGCCGCCGCCCATGGCCAGCAGGGTGGCATCGGCATGTACTTCAACGGCGCCGTCTTCGGTTTCAAAGCGCAATGCGCCTTCATCACTCCAGCCGATCCAGCGGTGGTTGGCGTGCAGGCGCACACCCTGCTCCTTCAACCGACGCACCCAGCCGCGCAGCAGCGGCGCTGCCTTGCGGTCGACCGGGAACACGCGGCCAGAGCTGCCCACGTAGGTCTCCACGCCGAAGCCGGCGGCCCAGTCACGCAGTGCCTGCGCGTCGAAGCCATCCAGCCAGCTGCCGACCACGGCAGCCTGCTCGCGGTAGCGGCTGTCGAACAGCGGGCGCGGATCGGAATGGGTCAGGTTGAGTCCGCCCTTGCCGGCGATCAGGAACTTGCGGCCGGGCGAACCCTTGGCTTCGTACAGGTCGACCTCCAGCCCAGCGGCGCGCAGGCGCTCGGCGGCGAACAGGCCGGCCGGGCCGCCGCCGATGACGGCGACCCGCTGGGGCAGTGCGGTATTACGGTTTGACATCGAGCAGCTCGACGTCGAACACCAGAGACGAGCCGGCCGGAATCGGGCCAACCCGGCGGTCGCCGTAGCCGTAGTCCGGTGGGATCATCAGCGTGCGCTTGCCGCCGACCTTCATGCCGGCCACGCCCTCATCCCAGCCGCGGATGACCTGGCCGGCGCCGAGTGCGAAGGTGAACGGCTCGCCACGGCTGACCGAGCTGTCGAAGGTCTTGCCGTGCTTGGTCTCGGTGCGGTTGTCATAGATCCAGCCGGTGTAGTGCACGGTGACCTTGTTGCCGGCAACGGCCTCGGTGCCGGTACCAGGGACGGTATCGATGCGCTCGAAGGTGGTCAGGGTGCCACCCGGCGGCGGGCCGGACGGTTCGGTCGAGCAGCCAACGGCGGCGAGGGACAGCAGCAGGGGAAGCAGCAGGCGGCGCATCGGGCGTCTCCGGAAGGGCGCAGGGCGAGGGCGGCAAGGGTAGCGCATCGGCGCCGGGTATCATGGGGGCATGGCAAAACTCCTGCTCAATCTGCGCAATGTCGGCGACGACGAATATGCCGATGTCTGCACGCTGCTCGACCAGCACGGCATCGCCTGGTATCGCACCGAACCCAGCCCCTGGGGCATTTCCAACGGCGGCCTGTGGCTGCGCGAGGACGCCGATCATCCGCGTGCGAAGGCGCTGATGGCGGAGTACCAGGCCGAACGCGGGCCGCGCATCCGTGCCGAGCGCGAGCAGGCGTTGCGCGAGGGCACGGCGGAGACCTTCGGTAGCCTGTTCCGGCGCCGACCGGGGTATGTGGTGCTGGTGCTGCTGGCGATGGCCGGTGCGGCGGCGCTGGTGCTGCTGCCGTTCGTGCTGTTGCGGGGGTAAGGGGTTTCGGCCGGGTTGCACCCGGCACCCGCAGAGGCAACGGCAACGGCAAAAGCTGGTTCCCGTGGGATGGCGTGGCGATGTGGGCAGGCGGGACACGCCGTGAACCCGTCCGTGGGGGCTCGATGGCGCCATCCATGGCGCCAACGGTCCCGCCTGCCCACACCGCCACGCCTCTGACAGTTCCCCGCGGCTGTTGGTAGGTGTCGACCTTGGTCGACACGGCAGACCCACGCCATGCGTGGATGAACGGGTAAATCTGACCCTGGGGCACTCTGGCGCTAAAATGGCGGGATGATCGCCAATACCGCCGCTTACCATTTCGCCGTCATCGACGCTCCCCAGGCCCTCTGCGACCAGCTGCTGGCGCGTGCCGAGGCGGCGGAGCTGCGCGGCACGATCCTGGTGGCGGGCGAGGGGCTGAACCTGTTCCTGGCAGGTGCGCCAGAGGCGGTCGAGGGTTTCTACGTGGCACTGCGTTCCGACGCGCGCTTTGCCGATATGCGGGTCAAGACCAGCCTCAGTGAGCACCAGCCGTTCGCGCGGCTGAAGGCCAAGGTGAAGGACGAGATCATCAGTTTCCGCCGCAATGATGGCCAGCCGCTGGACTATCCGCGTGCGCCGGCGGTCGATCCGGCCACGGTGCAGCGGTGGCTGCGCCAGGGGCATGACGACGCCGGCAAGCCGGTGGTGATGCTCGACACGCGCAACCTGCAGGAAGTGGAGTACGGCACCTTCAAGGACGCGCTGGTGCTGCCCATCCACAAGTTCACCGACCTGCCCGAGGCGTTGGCGCCGCATCGCGAGGCGCTGAAGGGCAGCACCGTGGTCAGTTTCTGCACCGGCGGCATCCGCTGCGAGAAGGCCGCGCTGTGGATGGTCAATGACGGCATGGACAATGTACTGCAGCTCGATGGCGGCATCCTCGGCTACTTCGAGGAGGTGGGCGGCGAAGGCTACGAAGGCCGCTGCTTCGTGTTCGATGAGCGCGTGGCGCTGGACGCCGAGCTGAAGCCGATGGTGGACCAGCCGCTGCCGGAGCCGCGCCCCAGCGCGTTCTGACCGCGCCTCTGTAGCGCCGAGCCCATGCTCGGCCGCTGTTGGTCGACGAACGGCAGCCGAGCATGGGCTCGGCTCTACACGATCCGGTGGGCGCTGAACCTGCCCCCACGGGAATCAGCATCCCGCCACCGTCACTGGCCGCGGCGCCGGGCCGTCCCCATGCATGGGGGATCCTGTGACGGAAAAACGCCTGATGATCCCGTTGTCGATCCTTGACCTGGCCCCGGTCTGCGAGGGCAGTGACACCACAGCCGCTTTCGCCAACATGCTGGAACTGGCCCAGCACACCGATGCGCTGGGCTACCGCCGCTACTGGCTGGCCGAACACCACAACATGCCCGGCATCGCCAGCGCGGCCACCGCTGTGCTGATCGGCCATGTGGCCGGGGGTACAAAGCGCATCCGCGTCGGTGCCGGCGGCATCATGCTGCCGAACCATGCCCCGCTGCAGGTAGCTGAGCAGTTCGGCACGCTGGCCTCGCTGTATCCGGATCGCATCGACCTCGGCCTGGGCCGCGCGCCGGGCACCGATCAGCCGACCGCGCGTGCACTGCGCCGCTACTTCGACAGCGCCGACCAGTTCCCGCAGGATGTGCGCGAGCTGCTGCACTACTTCGAGCCGGTACAGCCCGGGCAGGCGGTGCAGGCGGTTCCAGGTGGTGGCCTGCGGGTGCCGACCTGGATCCTCGGTTCCAGCCTGTTCGGTGCGCGCATGGCCGCCTCGATGGGCCTGCCGTATGCGTTCGCCTCGCACTTCGCGCCCGACGTGATGGACGAAGCGCTGGCGGTGTACCGCCGCGAGTTCCGCCCTTCGGCCACGTTGAAGCAGCCGCACGCGATGCTGGCCCTGAACGTTGTCGCCAGCGACAGCGAAGCCGAGTCACGCCGCCTGTTCACCAGCCAGCAGCAGAGTTTCGTCAATCTGCGCCGTGGCCGGCCGGGCAAGATTCCGGCGCCCATCGACGACATCGAATCGTTCTGGGAACCGCATGAAAAGCTGGGTGTGGAGCGGGCATTGGCCTGCACCGTGCTGGGTGATCCGCAGCAGGTGGCCGAGGGCATCGCCGCCTTCGTCGAACGGCACAAGCCCGACGAACTGATGCTCACCGCCAATCTGTACGACCACCGCGCACGCCTGCGTTCGTTCGAACTGGCGATGCAGGCCTGGCACGCCCGCCACGCGGGCTGAACAATTGCGTCACGGCCTGTTGCGGCCGATCCGCGTCTGATGGGGGCTCCCACTTCTGGAGTCCCCACCATGGCCGAGACCCGTGCCGAACACATTGCCCAACTGGCCGAGCTGATCAAGGACGTGGAGGTGGCCATGTTCACCACCACCGGCGTCGACGGGCGACTCTACAGCCGGCCGCTGGCCACCCAGCAGGTCGCCTTCGACGGTGACCTGTGGTTCGTGATCACCGGCGACAGCCCGAAGGTGGCCGAGATCGCGCTCGATCCGCGGGTCAACGTGGCCTACGCCTCGCCCTCGAAGAACACCTACGTGTCGGTGGCGGGGCGGGCATGCGTGGTCGATGATCGCGCGAAGATCGAGGAGCTGTGGTCACCGGCGATGAAGCTGTTCTTCCCCGGTGGCAAGGATGACCCCAACCTTCGCCTGATCCATGTGCGCGCCGACAGTGCCGAATACTGGGATGGCCCGGGCACTCTGCTGGGCACGGCGCTGAGCTTCGTGCTGTCTGCAGTGCAGGACGAGCCGACGGCGTTGGCCGACAACGGGTTCATCGACCTTCGGTGATGGCCGATGTCCGGTAGTGGTAGTGCCGGCCAGCGGCCGGCTCTACCGGCTTCCGGCTCAGAACCAGCGCTGGAACAGTTCCACCGTATAGCCCACCAGCTGCCCCGAACTGAAACCGAAGAATGCGATCGCTGCCAGCGCCGCGATCCAGTTGAACAGCATCAGCGCGCCATCGCGTTCCAGCAGCGCCAACGAGAACAGCAGCAGCTGGAAGCCGAACAGGAAGTTGGTGAAGGGAATCGGCAGCGACAGCAGCAGGCCCAGCAACACCAGCAGCAGGCCGCTGAAGGCGTGGGCGGGCAGCGGTGTCAGCAGTTGCGGCATGCGTGGTTTCAGCATCTTGTCCAGGCGCCGAAGCGGGCGGTCGATGCGGTCCAGGAAACGGTGCATGGTGCCGCGCTTTGGCCCGCGGCGGGCGATGAAGCCCGGCAGCCAGGGGCGGCGCAGGCAGCACAGCATCTGCAGGCCGATCAGGATCACCAATGGACCGCTGACCGCGCCGCCCATGCCCGGAATCGGAATGAACGAGGGCAGGATCGCCACGAACAGGAACACGCCGAACGCGCCCTGCTGCAGGTTGCACAGGATCTGGCCCAGCGGCATGTGCTCGGCCGGATCGCCGGAGGCGAACATCTCCAGCAGGGTGCGGATGCCCTCGTTGCGGTAGGCGGGGCGCTGGGCGCCCGGACCCTGGCCGGCCTCAGGCGGTGAGCTCATCGGCCTGCTCGTCGGACAACGTGCGCAGCAGCAGCTTGTCCACCCGCGCACCGTCCAGGTCGACCACCTCGAAGCGCCAGCCGGCCCAGTCGAAGTACTCGCCCGCGTGCGGAATGCGGCCGAAGTAGTGGATGCACATGCCGGCCAGCGTGTAGTAGTCGCCGTCCTCGGCGTCGGGCAGGTCGTTGCTGCCGATCAGTTCGCGCACGTCTTCGATCGGCAGTGAGCCGTCCACCAGCAGCGAGCCGTCCTCGCGGGTCACCACCAGTGCATCTTCGTCGGCGTTCTCCACCGCCTGCAGGCGGCCGACCACGGCACCCATCAGGTCACTGATGGTCACCAGGCCCTGGATCTCGCCGTACTCGTCCACCACCAGCGCCATCGACTGCTGTTCCTCGCGGAAGATCTCCAGCAGCTTCATCGCGTGGGTTGATTCGGAAACGTACAGCGGTTCCCGCAGGGTCTGGAACAGCGCGTTGTCGCCGCGCGCCATGCGCGTGGCCAGCGATTTCAGTTCGAGCACGCCGACCACGTCCATGTCGTTGTCGCGGTACACCGGGTACCGCGAGAACTCGTGCTCGGCCATGATTTCCAGGTTGCGCTCCAGCCCGGCCTGGGTGTCGAGCCAGGCGATGCGGTTGCGCGGGGTCATCAGGCTGTCGGCGGTGCGGTCGCCCAGGCGCATCACGCGGTTCATCATGTCGCGCTCGTGGGCGTCGATCACCCCGGCCTCGTGGCTCTCGGCCACCAGCATGCGGATCTCTTCTTCGGTCACCGAGGCGACTTCATCCTTGCCCAGGCCGAACAGCCGCAGGACCAGCTGGGTCGTCTTGGACAACAGCCAGACGAAGGGCAGGGCCAACCTGGCCAGCCAGCTCATCGGCATGGCGACCAGGCCGGCAATGGCCTCGGAGCGGGTCAGGGCCAGGCGCTTGGGAACCAGTTCGCCGAAGATCAGCGTGATGAAGGTGATCAGCGAGACCGCCAGGGCGGTGCCTACCTCGCGCGCGTACGCAAAGCCGGGCATCAGGCCCTGCAGCCAGCCGGCGATCGCGTCGCCGATCGCATCACCGCCGAGGTAGCCGGTCAGCACGCCGATCACGGTGATGCCGATCTGCACGGTGGACAGGAAGCTCTCCGGCTTTTCCGACAGCTCCAGCGCCTTGGCGGCGCGCTTGGAGGTGGCGGCCATCTGCTTCAGGCGGCTCTTGCGCGAGGTCATGACCGACATCTCGGACATGGCGAAGAAGCCGTTCAGGAGAACCAGCGCGAAGACAATCAGGATCATTTCAAACACGGGCATCGTCCCCGGTTGATGGCAGGGAGGGCGGGTGCTTGCGATGGCGGCTGGCGCTCAGGAACAGGGTCCGGCGCGGCGCAGGGAGATAAGGGTCGTCGTCCATAAGGTGCGCCCGAGGGCGCGCTGGCATCTTAGCAAAGGGGCGTAGCAGGGTGGCAACCGCCTGTTCAGGTTGGGGGCTCCAGAGCCCCGAAAGGGGACGGGGATACCCGTGATGGTCATCTAGCCGTCATAATTCCGTCTGGTGCCGTCCTTCCCGCGACGGCTGACAGGTTTCTCAATGTTCTCTCTGCAGACCATTTTCGGTTCCGGCAAACAGTTCTACACCCTGCTTGATGAGGCTGCCGTCGCGGCCTCCGACGCCGCCAAGGCGCTGCATTCCATGCTGCGCGAGGCCGACCGCCAGCCCGCGCTGGACGCCTTCAAGCTGGCCCGCCTGCGCGAGCGCGCGGCCTCGGACAAGATCAGCCAGGCGCTGGTAGACAGCTTCATGACCCCGATCGAGCGCGAAGACATCGAAGCGCTGGGTTCGGCCCTGTACAAGATTCCGAAGCAGATCGAGAAGTTCGCCGATCGCTATTCGCTGGCCACGACCCACCTGGAGCACATCGACTTCGCGCCGCGCGCGGCGATGCTGGAACAGGCTGCCGGCGTGGTGGTGGAGATGGTCGCCGACCTGCGCCACATGAACCTGGACCGGATGACCGCGCTCAACGAGAAGCTGCGCTCGCTGGAGAACGAGGCCGACCGCCTGATGCTCGAGCTGTACCGCGATATCTATTCCGGTCGCCTGGACAACCTGCAGATGTTCCTGCTGAAGGAATTCTTCGAGATCCTGGAAAAGGCCATCGACCGTTGCCGCGAGGCCGGCGTGGTGGCGTACCAGATCGTGTTGAAGAACAGCTGACGGACGCCGCCGCATGTTGACCCTTGTCCTGGTGGTGATCCTGGCCGCGCTCGTTTTCGAGTTCATCAACGGCTTCCACGACACCGCCAACTCCATTGCCACCGTGGTGGCGACCAAGGTGCTCTCGCCCGGCTGGGCGGTGATGCTGGCCGCCTTCATGAACCTCATCGGCGCGTTGACCGGTACCGCGGTGGCGCTGACCATCGCCTCGGGCCTGCTCAACACCAACGTGGTCGACGTCACCCCGCAGGTGATCCTGTGCGCCCTGCTGGGCGGCATCATCTGGAACCTGATCACCTGGTGGAAGGGCCTGCCGTCCTCGTCCTCGCACGCCCTGATCGGTGGCCTCTGCGGCGCCGGCCTGGCTGCGGCCCACAACAACTGGGACGCCCTGATCTGGTCCGAGCGCCTGGGCAGCTGGGCGCAGAACAAGGGCCTGCTGTGGAAGGTGTTCGTGCCGATGATCACCTCGCCGATCGCCGGCTTCCTGCTCGGCATCGTGGTGATGGTGCTGCTGTGGGGCCTGATTGCCGGCCTGGCCAAGATCGGTGGCGCCATCGGCCGCCTGGCCCGCCCGCGCATCGTCAACGCGTTCTTCGGCAAGGCGCAGATCGCCTCGGCGGCCTACATGGGCTTTGCCCACGGCCACAACGATGCGCAGAAGACCATGGGCATCATCGCCATGACACTGATCGGTGCCGAAGCCACCGGCGCACTGAACGACCTGCCGTCCTGGCTGGCCTTCATGCACCCGGACGCCCACGCCGGTGACGGCATCGCGATGTGGATCGTGCTGACCTGTGCGGTGGTGATGGCGGCCGGTACCGCCTCGGGTGGCTGGAAGATCATCAAGACCCTGGGCCACAAGATGGTCAAGCTGCACCCGATCCATGGCTTCGCCGCGGAGACCAGCTCGGCCACCATCCTGACCCTGGCCGCCCACTTCGGCATGCCGGTCTCGACCACGCACAGCATCTCCACCGCGATCATGGGCGTTGGCTTCGCCAAGAACCCGCGCTCGCTGAAGTTCGGCGTGATCGAACGCATCGTCTGGGCCTGGATCCTGACCATCCCGGCAGCAGGCGGTTGTGCGTACCTGATCCTGAAGCTGTTCGAGCTGTTCGGCTGGACCTGATCTGCACGCACACGTTGCACAAAAAAAGCCCGCCGTATTCCGGCGGGCTTTTTTCATGGGCAGATCATTCTTCCGTATCAAGCGTGTCGACCAAGGTCGACACCCACCAGAGCAGTGCACGACGCCGTTCCGACAGTTCGCGGAGATCTGTCGAAGGCGGGGCGGGGCCGGTTGTTGGGGTGTCCGCGGCATGGATGCCGCGGCCAAGCCCCCAGGGACGGGTTTACGGCGTCCCCCGCAACCGGCCCCACCCCGCCCAACCACGGAAAGCCCGCTTTTGCCGTTGCCGTTGATTCGGCGGGTGCCGGGCCGCAGGCCCGGCCGAACCCCTCAATTACGCTGGAACAACGCCTGCACATCCTTGCGGAACGCCGCCTGGCTGTCGGCCCGGCTGTAGAACATGTGCCCACCCGGATAACTACGCACCTGCACCCGGTCCGGGTTGCTGCCCATCGCCGGCATCTGGTCCACCGTCAGGATCGACCCCATGAACGGGCACGACAGGTCGTTCCAGCCATGCACGATCAGCACCTGCAGATGCGGATCGATCGCCACCGCCTGGCGCAGCTGGGTCACCGCGCCCTGGCGCAGCTCGCCGTTGCGGTCCCACAGCCGGTTCACGTCGTAATTCAGCGCCTGGTAGCGCGCATCCACCTTCCAGCCGACCACGCGCGTCACGAAGTCGACCATCGCCGTGGTGGTCGGCGCAATGATGCTGTCCAGCAACGGATCATTAGCGCGCTGCTCCGGATCATTCGGGAACGGATCGAACGCGGTCACGTTCGAGTCGTAGCGGCTGCCCAGCGTGCCCTTGTCGCGGAACACTTCACGCAGATAGGCCTGCGTCTCCAGGCGTCCACCGGCGCGGCGCACGAACTGCGGGTCCAGCCCGGTCAGTTCGGTTACCCGGCGCAGCATCGCCTCGGTCGCCTGCGGGTCGCTGCGCCCCTTCATCAGCGCGGTGGCGTAGTCGCCACGGGTGTACTCCACCACGTCACGCATCGCTGCATCGGTCAGCTTGCCCTGGCGCTCCAGGTGCGCGGCGGCGATCGACGGCAGTGTCTGCATCCATGCCATCGGCGAGACATCGGCGTTGTCTTCCAGGGTCGGGCTCAGGTAGGGCGAGACCAGCACCAGGCCGTTCATCGCCACGCCCAGCCGGGTCTGCAGGAAGTGGGTGATGCGGGGGCCACGGTAGCCACCGTAGCTCTCGCCGGTCAGGTACTTGCGTGCGCCCATGCGCTGGTTGCGCAGCAGCCAGTCGTAGATCGAGCGCGACAGGTACTCGATGTCAGCGCTGGGGTTGTACAGCTGCTTCTTCGCTTCGTCATCGCCGATGCGCGCGCGGCTGAAGCCGGTGCCGACCGGATCGATGAACACCAGGTCGGTGAAGTCCAGCCAGGTGCCGGGGTTGTCGTGCAGCGTGGCGGGTGCCGAGGCGCTGTCACCCTCGGAGCCGAAGGTCACCACCTTGGGTCCGATTGCGCCCATGTTGAGGTAGACCGACGATGCCCCCGGGCCGCCGTTGAGCGCGAAGGTCACCGGCCGGTCCTTGCCCGGCATCGTATAGGCGGTGAACACCACATCGGCGACCACCTTGCCTTTCGTATCACGCACCGGCAGGGTGCCGACGGTGGCGGTGTAGTCCAGGGTGCGGCCGGCCAGGCGCATGCTCTGGCGGGCCGACGCATCGGCGGGCAGCGCAGGTGCTTCGGTCTTGTCGTCTTTCGGATCGGGCTTGGCCTCGGCGTCAGGCGCGGCCAGCACGCTGGCAGGGGCGATGAGCAGGCCGACGCAGAGCGCGGCAGTATGCAGCAGGGACTTCATGGCACCGGATTGGCAGCGGAAGGGGGTTCCGATGCTAGGCCGGTGGCGGGCATGCCGTATGTGTCCAAAGGCATGCCCGCGCGTCGAGGCCACCACTGGCCAGATTGGGTCAAGCGGGCAGGGGAGTGCGCACGTCGTCGTCGGCCAGCAGGCCGTATACCGCCGAATCGGACAGTTCGCCCTGGATGCGCCAACGCTGCCGCAGCACGCCCTCCAGGTGAAAGCCCAGCCGTTCAAGCACGTGTGCCGAGGGCCGGTTGCGCGGGTCGACTTCGGCTTCCACGCGATGCAGGCGCAGGGTCTGGAACAGGTAGTCCAGCAGGTGCTGCAGCGCTTCGTGCATGTAGCCCTGGCCCTGCCTGTCGGGGGCCAGCAGGTAGCCGATCTCGGCACGTGCGGCATCGCGGTCCAGGGCGAACACCACGCAGATGCCCAGCAACGGTCCGTCCAGCGTTTCGCGCACGGCCAGCTTGAGCTGGGTGCCGGTGGCCTGTGCGGCCAGGTCATCGTCGATCTGCGCACGCGCCTCGGCCGGTCGTGTCCACGCCGGGTGGTTCCAGAACCGCATCACGTCCGGATCGGACTGGATCGCGAACAGGGCGGCCGCATCGTCGCGGCGGATCGGGCTCAGGACCAGGCGTGCGCTGTGCAGCGGCAGGCCCGGGAACAGCAGCGAGTGGCTGGCCAATACGATGGTCCACGCGGATGGACGCGCATTATGGCGCCGCCGGGTTTGCCGATGGGGGCGGGATCTCTGTAGAGCCGAGCCGATGCTCGGCTGCCCGGCACGGCGCGGAATGCAGCCGAGCGTGGGCTCGGCTCTACAGGAGGGCTGCGGGAGTCAGACTTCCAGGGAGGCGAGATCGCCCTTCGACTCCAGCCAGCCCTTGCGGTCGGACGCACGCTTCTTGGCCAGCAGCATGTCCATCAGCGAGCTCGTCTGCTCGCGATCGTCCACGGTCAACTGCACCAGACGGCGGGTGTCGGGGTGGATGGTCGACTCGCGCAGCTGTGGCGGATTCATCTCGCCCAGGCCCTTGAAGCGGGTGACGTTGATCGCGCCCTTGATCTTCTCGCGTTCGATCTTGTCCAGCATCGAGCGCTTTTCTTCCTCGTCCAGGGCGTAGAACACCTGCTTGCCCACGTCGATGCGGAACAGCGGCGGCATCGCCACGAACACGTGGCCGGCATCGACCAGCGCCGGGAAGTGCTTGAGGAACAGCGCGGTGAGCAGGGTAGCGATGTGCAGGCCGTCCGAGTCCGCGTCGGCCAGGATGATGACCTTGCCATAGCGCAGGCCGGCAATGTCGTCCTTGCCCGGGTCGCAGCCGATGGCCACGGCCAGGTTGTGCACTTCTTCCGACGCCAGCACGCTGTTGGAGGACACTTCCCAGGTATTGAGGATCTTGCCGCGCAGCGGCAGGATCGCCTGGAAGTCCTTGTCGCGAGCCTGCTTGGCGCTGCCGCCTGCCGAGTCACCCTCCACCAGGAACAGCTCGGTGCGCGACAGGTCCTGGCTGATGCAGTCGGCCAGTTTGCCGGGCAGGGCCGGGCCTTGGGTGACCTTCTTGCGGACGACCAGCTTTTCGGTCTTCAGGCGCGCACTGGCGCGTTCGATGGCGATCTGGGCGATCTTCTCGCCCAGTTCCACGTTCTGGTTCAGCAGCAGGCTGAAGGCATCGTGGGCGGCGCCTTCGATGAAGCCAGCAGCCTGGCGCGAGGACAGGCGTTCCTTGGTCTGGCCGCTGAACTGCGGGTCGGTCATCTTCAGCGACAGCACGAACGACACGCGGTCCCACACGTCTTCCGGGGCCAGCTTGACGCCACGCGGCAGCAGGTTGCGGAAGTCGCAGAACTCGCGCAGCGCCTCGGTCAGGCCGGTACGCAGGCCGTTGACGTGGGTGCCGTGCTGGGCAGTGGGAATCAGGTTGACGTAGCTTTCCTGCACCAGCTCGCCTTCCGGCAGCCAGGCCACGGCCCAGTCAACAATTTCGGTGTCCTTCTTCAGGTTGCCGACGAACAGCTCGGCCGGCAGCATCTCGCGATCGCCCAGTTCCAGCTTCAGGTAATCGCGCAGGCCGTCTTCGTAGTACCAGGTATCGACTTCACCGGTGGCTTCGTCGGTCAGCTTCACGGTCAGGCCCGGGCACAGCACGGCCTTGGCGCGCAGCAGGTGCTTGAGCGCGCGCACCGCGAACTTGGGCGTGTCGAAGTACTTCGGGTCGGGCCAGAAGCGCACGCGGGTACCGGTGTTCTTCTTGCCGACGCTGCCGACCACTTCCAGCGGGGTGGCACGGTCGCCGTTGCGGAAGGTGATGCGGTGTTCGGCACCTTCGCGCTTGATGTGCACTTCCACCAGGGTCGACAGCGCGTTGACCACGCTGACGCCGACGCCGTGCAGGCCGCCGGAGAAAGTGTAGTTGTTGTTGCTGAACTTGCCGCCGGCGTGCAGGCGGGTGAGGATCAGCTCGACGCCCGGGATCTTCTCTTCCGGATGGATGTCCACCGGCATGCCGCGGCCGTCATCGCTGACCTCCACGCTGCCGTCCTTGTACAGGGTGATCTCGATCGAGCGGGCGTGGCCGGCGAGGGCCTCGTCCACCGAGTTGTCGATCACTTCCTGCGCCAGGTGGTTCGGGCGCGCGGTGTCGGTATACATGCCGGGACGGCGCTTGACCGGGTCAAGGCCGGACAGGACTTCAATATCGGCGGCGTTATAACGGGCGTTCATCTGTCTTCGAAAGCTTGGAGCGACGGGCAAGTGTGGGGTCTGGCACGGGATTTTGCACGCCTGCGGTTCAGTCTCGGCGACGCAGAGGGGGTAAAATGGCAGCCGCTGGAATCTGAACGCCGGCGACCCCCGTTGGGTCGAAACATCCAAGCCGTACCGCGAGGAGGACCTCATGAAGAAGTTGCTGACCATTGCGATCCTGGCCGCTGCCGCCGTTGCGGTGCCGCTGGTGATGGCGCAGAACGCCGGCCAGCCGGCCCCGCAGCAGGGTGACCAGGCCGACAAGGCGCAGGCCGAGGCCGATGCCAAGGCCAAGCGTCGGGCCCAGGCCAATGCCGAAATGAAGGCGCAGGGCCAGCCGGCCCCGCAGCAGGAAGAGGAAGAGGAGGCGCGCAAGAAGCGCTGATCCCGCAACCTGCCAGGCGCCCTTGCGACAAGGGCTGCGCTCCGGAACGCCCCGCATTGCGGGGCGTTTCTTGTTAGTGGCGTGCCATCTGCCTCTTGGGTTGGCGGCCATCAATCTGTAAACTATGGCTTTCCGGGAGTAAGTGCGTGTCCACCCTTTGCGAATGGGCTGGAGCGGCCAAGCGTGGCTTCCAGCATGGCGGGTCGCAGGTGACGGTCGATTTGACCGGCACGGCCGCCCCGACCTCGCACGGTGGTCCCGGTCCGGCGCCTGCCGCCGCACGGATCCGCACCTCCCTCGCTGTCCCAGCGAACCGGAAAACCCCCTCTGAGCACCATGCCTGCCCTCCGGGCGCGCGTGGTGCTGCCGTTTTCCATTTCCAGACAGGATGCTTGCAGCCATGACTCCCTTGATTTTCGTAACCGGCGGCGTGGTGTCCTCGCTCGGCAAAGGCATTGCCGCTGCGTCACTGGCCGCCATTCTTGAAGCCCGTGGCCTGAAGGTCACGATGATGAAGCTCGACCCGTACATCAACGTCGACCCGGGCACCATGAGCCCGTTCCAGCACGGTGAGGTCTACGTCACCGACGACGGCGCCGAGACCGACCTCGACCTGGGCCACTACGAGCGCTTCGTGCGCACCCGCCTGAGCCGCAAGAACTCGGTCACCACCGGCCGCATCTACGAGAACGTGATCCGCAAGGAGCGCCGCGGCGACTACCTGGGCGCGACCGTGCAGGTCATTCCGCACATCACCGATGAAATCCGCCGTTGCATCGACGAAGCCACCGAAGGCTACGACGTGGCGCTGGTCGAGATCGGCGGTACCGTCGGCGACATCGAGTCGCTTCCGTTCCTGGAGGCGATCCGCCAGGTGCGCACGGAGCGTGGCCCGGAGAAGGCACTGTTCATGCACCTCACCCTGGTGCCGTACATCGGCGCCGCCGGTGAGCTGAAGACCAAGCCGACCCAGCACTCGGTGAAGGAACTGCGCTCGATCGGCATCCAGCCGGACGTGCTGCTGTGCCGCTCCGAGCAGGCGGTGCCGGATTCGGAGCGCCGCAAGATCGCCCAGTTCACCAACGTTTCCGAGCGCGCGGTGATCAGCGTGCCGGACGTGGACGTGCTGTACCGCATTCCGTCGGGCCTGCACGCGCAGGGCCTGGACGAAATCGTGGTCAACCAGCTGAAGCTGGCCGACAAGGCCGGTCCGGTCGATCTGTCGATGTGGGAAGACGCGGTCGACGCCACCCTGCACCCGTTGGACGAAGTGACCATCGCCGTAGTCGGCAAGTACGTGGACCATCAGGACGCCTACAAGTCGGTCGGTGAAGCACTCAAGCATGGCGGCCTGCGCCAGCGCACCAAGGTCAACCTGAAGTGGCTGGAAGCACAGGACCTGGAAGGCACCGACATGGCCGCACTGGCCGATGTTGACGGCATCCTGGTGCCGGGTGGCTTCGGTGACCGTGGTTTCGAAGGCAAGGTGCAGACTTCGAAGTTCGCCCGCGAGCAGCACGTGCCGTACTTCGGCATCTGCTACGGCATGCAGGCGGCCGTGGTCGATTACGCGCGCAACGTGGTCGGCCTGGAAGGCGCCAACAGCACCGAGAACGACCGCCAGTCGCCGAACCCGGTGATCGGCCTGATCACCGAATGGCGTACCGCCACCGGTGATGTCGAGAAGCGCGACGACAAGAGCGACCTCGGCGGCACCATGCGCCTGGGCCTGCAGGAGCAGCGCCTGAAGCCGGGCACGCTGGCCCGCGAGCTGTACGGCAAGGACGTGGTCGCCGAGCGCCACCGCCACCGTTACGAGTTCAACAACCGTTACCGCACCCAGCTGGAAGACGCCGGCCTGGTGATCGCCGGCAAGTCGATGGACGACACCTTGGTGGAAGTGGTTGAGCTGCCGCGCGATGCGCACCCGTGGTTCCTGGCCTGCCAGGCGCACCCGGAATTCCTGTCCACGCCGCGTGACGGCCATCCGCTGTTCATCGGTTTCATCCGTGCCGCGCGCGAGCGCAAGGCCGGTGGCAAGCTGCTTTCCGAAGCGCGCGCCTGACTTGTGAATGGGGGCTTCGGTCCCCATCCTGCATGCTTCAACCCCCAGCGCACCGGCCCGGCCGGTGCTGCGGACAACAAGGAAACGCCATGAAACTGTGTGGATTCGAGGTCGGGCTGGACCAGCCCCTGTTCCTGATCGCCGGCCCCTGCGTAATCGAGTCGATGCAGCTGCAGCTTGATACCGCCGGCAAGCTGAAGGAGATCACCGACAAGCTCGGCGTCAACTTCATCTTCAAGTCCAGCTTCGACAAGGCCAATCGCACCTCGGGCACCGCCTTCCGCGGCCCGGGCATGGAAGAAGGCCTGAAGGTCCTGGCCGAGGTCAAGAAGCAGATCGGCGTGCCGGTGCTGACCGACGTCCACGAGTACACCCCGATGGATGAAGTGGCCTCGGTGGTGGACGTGCTGCAGACCCCGGCGTTCCTGGTCCGCCAGACCGACTTCATCCGCAAGGTGTGCTCGGCCGGCAAGCCGGTCAACATCAAGAAGGGCCAGTTCCTGGCGCCGTGGGACATGAAGCCGGTCGTGGAGAAGGCCAAGGCCACCGGCAACGAGCAGATCATGGTCTGCGAGCGCGGTGCCAGCTTCGGCTACAACAACCTGGTCAGCGACATGCGTTCGCTCGCGGTGATGCGCGAGACCGGTTGCCCAGTGGTGTTCGACGCCACCCATTCGGTGCAGCTGCCGGGCGGGCAGGGCACCAGTTCCGGTGGCCAGCGCGAGCACGTGCCGGTGCTGGCCCGTGCTGCCGTGGCGGTGGGCATCTCCGGCCTGTTCGCCGAGACCCATCCGGACCCGTCCAAGGCGCTGTCCGATGGCCCCAACGCGTGGCCGCTGGACCAGATGGAAGCGCTGCTCGAGACCCTGATGGAGCTCGATGCGGTGACCAAGAAGCACGGCTTCTCGCGCTTCGCGTGAGTCGTGACCCGTGGCTGGCGCTGGAAAACCAGCGCCGCCGCCGGCACTGGAAACAGTGGCCCTGGGGCCTGATTGCACTGGGCCTGGCCGTGCTGTTCACCGTGGGCATGTTCGGCCTGGTGCTGATCGGCGCTGCGTCAGTGCGCCCACCGGGCGATGGCGGCAGCGCGCTCAATCTGCGCGCGTACTTCATTGCGCTGCTGGTGGCAGAGCTGCTCGGCGCCGTGGGATGCGTCGCTGCCGCTGTACTGGCCTGGCGGCTGAATCGCGGCAAGGTGATGGCTGGCCTGGCGATCATCCTGCTGTCGCTGTGGCTGGGCGCCCTGTTCTACGGAGTGCTTTGATGAATACGACCACGTCGGCGCGCGGCTGGCCATGGGGGCTGATCGCTCTGGGCCTGGCCGTGTTGACCTGGATGGCCCTTGTGGTGGGCGTGCTGGCCTTCACCGCCAGTTTCCGGCCGCCGGGGGACGGAAACAACGGCGTGCAGGCCACGCAGTGGTGGTTGCTGGGCGCGCTGGTCACGATGATGCTGTCCTTCCTGGGCAGTCCGGTGGCGATGGTGCTGGCCTGGCGACGGCGGCGTGGCCCCATCCTGGCGGCGATTGCTGGTGCGTTGCTGGTGATGTTGGTGTCGCTGGTGCTGATCGTGATCGGGTCCAGCTGGGGCTGAAGCCGCCCATTCCATTTGGCAAGTGGCGGGCAGCCGGGGATAATCACGCGGCATTCGTTTTGTCGCCCCTCTCCAGACAGGTAACCGGTCCGACCATGAGTACGATCCGCAGCATCCACGCCCGTGAAATCCTCGACAGTCGTGGCAACCCCACGCTGGAAGCCGAAGTCATCCTGGAGGACGGTTCGTTCGGTCGTGCCGCGGTTCCCTCCGGCGCCTCGACCGGCACCAAGGAAGCGGTCGAGCTGCGTGACGGCGACAAGACCCGTTACCTGGGCAAGGGCGTGCGCAAGGCCGTCGACAACGTCAACACCACGATTGCCGCCGCGCTGAAGGGCGTCGAGGCCACCGACCAGGCCGGCCTCGACCGTCGCCTGATCGACCTCGACGGCACCGAGAACAAGGGCCGCCTCGGCGCCAACGCACTGCTGGGTGTTTCGATGGCCGCCGCGCACGCCGCTGCCGCATCGAGCAAGCAGGCGCTGTGGCAGTACCTGGCCGCCAAGACCGGCGTGACCCCGTCGCTGCCGGTGCCGATGATGAACATCATCAACGGCGGCGCGCATGCCGACAACAACGTCGACTTCCAGGAGTTCATGGTGCTGCCGGTCGGCTTCACCTCGTTCTCCGAAGCGCTGCGCGCCGGTACCGAAATCTTCCATTCGCTGAAGTCGGTGCTGAAGGGCCACGGCCTGAGCACGGCGGTCGGCGACGAAGGCGGCTTCGCACCGGACTTCCGCAGCAACGTCGAAGCGCTGGACACCATCCTCGAAGCGATCGGCAAGGCCGGCTACACCGCCGGTGAAGACGTGCTGCTGGGCCTGGACGTGGCTTCCAGCGAGTTCTTCGAGAACGGCAAGTACAACCTGGTCGGCGAGAACAAGCGCCTGACCTCCGAGCAGTTCGTCGACTTCCTCGCCGACTGGGCCGCGCAGTACCCGATCATCACCATTGAAGATGGCCTGGCCGAGAACGACTGGGCCGGCTGGAAGCTGCTGACCGACCGCATCGGCAAGAAGGTGCAGCTGGTCGGCGACGACCTGTTCGTGACCAACCCGAAGATCTTCCAGGAAGGCATCGACTCGGGCACCGCCAACGCGATCCTGATCAAGGTCAACCAGATCGGTACCCTGAGCGAAACCCTGGAAGCGATCGCCATGGCCGATCGCGCCGGCTATGCCGCCGTGGTCTCGCACCGTTCGGGCGAAACCGAAGACACGACCATTGCCGACATTGCCGTGGCCACCACCGCCACCCAGATCAAGACCGGCTCGCTGTGCCGCAGCGATCGCGTGGCCAAGTACAACCAGCTGCTGCGCATCGAGGAAGCCCTCGGCGCCGGCGCGCGTTACGCCGGTCGTGACGCGTTCGTTTCGCTGAAGCGCTGAGCCGATGCGCGACTGGCGCTGGATGCTGCTGGTGCTGGCCCTGCTGCTGGGTTGGCTGCAGTACCGCTTCTGGTTCGGTCCGGGCAACTCGGGCGAAGTGATGATGCTCGAAGCCCAGGTCACCAACCAGGAGCGGGACAATGAGGGCCTGCAGCAGCGCAACGATGCGCTGGCTGCCGAAGTGAAGGACCTCAAGGAAGGCCAGTCCGCCATCGAGGAACGCGCGCGCAGCGAGCTGGGCATGATCAAGCCCGGCGAGAAGTTCTACCGCGTGGTCGAGGATGTGCCGGTGCATCCGGCGCAGCCTGCGGCAGGTGTGAGCGCGCAGGTCGGCGAACACCCGGCGGACGTGCCATGAGTGCGGCGATCTGGGTCGTGGTTCCTGCTGCTGGCCGTGGCACCCGCTTCGGCGCGCCGTTGCCCAAGCAGTACCTGCAGGCAGGTGGACAGATCCTGCTCGCCCATACCCTGGACGCCCTGCTGGCGCACCCGGCTGTGGCCGGGGCGATGGTGGTGATCGGCCAGGACGACGCCGACTGGCCCGGCTGGAACGAGTGGGCGGGCAAGCCGGTGCTGACCTGCATCGGTGGCGCGACCCGTGCCGCTTCGGTGCTGTCTGGCCTGCAGGCGCTGCCGGAGTCGGTGCGCGCCGATGAGTTCGTGCTGGTGCATGACGCAGCCCGACCGAACCTGTCCCTGGCCGATCTCGGCCGCCTGCTTGAAGTCGGCCGTGCCGACCCGGTTGGCGCGATCCTGGCCGCCCCGGTGCGCGACACCCTCAAGCGTGCGGGTGACGACGGTGGCATCGACGGCACCGAGCCGCGCGAGCGCCTGTGGCGCGCACTGACCCCGCAGCTGTTCCGTCGCCATCAGCTCAGCCGCGCGCTGTCCGAAGCTGCCGCCGCCGGTGTTGAAGTCACCGACGAGGCCATGGCCATGGAGCGCCAGGGCCAGCGCCCGCTGCTGGTGGAAGGCAGCGAGGACAACTTCAAGGTCACCACCCCGGCCGATCTGGACCGGTTCGAATTCGTACTTTCCCGCCGCGCCAGCTGATTGCCCGCGCGGCCCTGCTGCAAGGGTTGCATCCATGAGCACCGCACCTTTCCCGCCCGTCCGCATCGGCCAGGGCTATGACGTCCATGCCTTCGGTGAAGGCGATCACATCATGCTCGGCGGCGTGAACGTACCGCACAGCTGCGGCGTGCTCGCACACAGCGACGGCGACGTGATCCTGCACGCTCTGTGCGACGCGATGCTGGGCGCACTGGCGCTGGGTGACATCGGCCAGCATTTCCCACCAAGCGACAGCCGCTGGAAGGGCGCCGACAGCAGTGATTTCGTGCGCCACTGCGACAGCCTGCTGCGTGAGCGTGGCTGGCGTGTCGGCAACACCGACATCACCGTGATCTGCGAGCGGCCCAAGGTTGGCCCGCATGCGCTGGCCATGCGTGAGCGCATCGGCGAGCTGCTGCAGTTGCCGCTGGATGCGGTCAGCGTCAAGGCCACCACCTCGGAAAAGCTGGGCTTCACCGGCCGTGGTGAAGGCATCGCCGCGCAGGCCGTGGTGCTGCTGGTGGCCGCATGATTCCCCTGCCGCTTGCATTCGGTGCGCCATTGCTCACAGCGCGCATCCGCACCACGCCGGACGATTTCCAGGTGGACGAACTGCCGGCCTTCGAGGCCACCGGCGAAGGTGAGCACCTGCTGCTGCACATCCGCAAGCGCGGTGCCAACACCGTGCATGTGGCCAAGGTGCTGGCCAAGTGGGCCGGCCTGCCGGAAATGGCGGTCAGCTACGCCGGCATGAAGGATCGTCACGCGGTCACCACCCAGCGTTTCAGCGTGCACCTGCCCAAGCGCATTGCGCCGGACCTGGCCGAGTTGGCCAGTGATGAGATCGAAGTGCTCGAAGCGACTTGGCATAACCGCAAGCTGCAGCGTGGCGCACTGGCCGGCAACCGTTTCAAGCTGGTGTTGCGTGAAGTGCAGGGCGATGCCGCAGCGATCGGCGAACGCCTGCAGCAGGTTGCCGAGCGCGGCCTGCCGAACTGGTTCGGCGAACAGCGCTTTGGCCGCGACGGCGGCAACGTGCCGGCGGCACTGGCGATGTTCGGTGGCCGCCGCATGCGCAAGGATCAGCGTTCGCTGCTGCTGTCAGCCGCGCGTTCGGCGCTGTTCAACCGCGTGCTGGCCGCGCGCGTGGAGCAGGGCAACTGGGATCAGCCGCTGGAGGGCGAAGTGTGGATGCTCGATGGCAGCCGCAGTGTGTTCGGACCCGAGCCGTACACCGACGTGCTGGCCGAGCGCCTGGCGCGTTTCGACATCCATCCCAGCGCGCCGCTGTGGGGCGAAGGCGAGCTGCGCAGCACCGATGCGGCACGCGAGCTGGAGCTGGCCGCGCTGGACAACGAGGAATCGAAGGCCCTGCGTGCCGGCCTGGAAGGCGCACGGCTGAAGCAGGAGCGCCGCGCGCTGCGGCTGCGCCCGGCGCTGCTGCAGCACCAATGGCTGGCCGATGACGTACTGGAGCTGTCGTTCGCGCTGCCGCCGGGCTGCTACGCCACCGCCGTGCTGCACGAGCTCGGCCCGGTCGAAGACGCCTCGCAGGCCTGAGCAGGGCGCGCGGTAGAGTCGACTGTCAGTCGACTTGCGCGCGCAGCGCGCGGTATTCGCTTGCCGCTGGAAGAGCAGTCGACTGACAGTCGACTCTACCTGGACACATGGTGTCCCCTTTTTTCACCGCCGTGCCAGCAGCACCAGTACCGCGCCGGTGCCGCCTTGTCCGGTCGGCGCCGAATGGAAGGCCAGCACGTCGTTGCGCAGCCGCAGCAGGCGATCAACCAGGTTCTTCAGCACCGGCGCACCGCCATCGGACTGCAGGCCCTTACCGTGGATGATGCGCACGCAGCCATACTCGTGTGCATGCGCCTCCAGCAGGAACTGGCGCAGCAGCGTCTCCGCCTGCGCGGCGGTGGCACCATGCAGGTCCAGCTCGTCCTGCACCGAATACTGGCCACGCTTGAGGCGCTGGAACAGGCGCGGTGGCAGGTTGTCGCGGCGATAGCTGGCCACGTCGCCGGCTTCCAGCGGCGTGCTGTCGCGCAGCAGCCGGGCGAACTCGCCGGCGGCTTCGGCCTCGTCACGTTCGGCCATGCGCGCGCGCGGCTTCGGCCGGGGCGCAGCCGGTGCCGGCTCGGCATCCTTGCGCAGCGGCGTCACTTCGCCGATGGCCGCACGGAACAATGCGGCCGGATCTTCATCTTCAGGGTGCGACATGCGCACAGGGTAAACCGCCGGCGCAGGTCTGCCTATGACGGTTCGATGTCGGCCGTGACCGCCGGCAGGGTAGGACCAGCGGCTCGCATGCGGCACAATAGACGATGCCCTTGCAGGGTCGACGGCTTCCGCAGGGGAGTACGACGGTCCCGCCCACACTGCACGGTGATGGAATCGAATTCTTGGAAAATCAAGCGGTTAAATCGAAGATGCGAATCCTGGTCAGTAACGACGATGGCGTCGACGCCGCAGGCATCCGGATGCTTGCTTCGGTGCTGCGCGAGGCCGGACACGAAGTCACGGTGGTGGCACCCGACCGCGATCGCTCCGGCGCCAGCAACTCGCTGACCCTGGACCTGCCGATCCGCCTCAAGCGCATCGACCATTACACCGTCTCGGTGGCCGGCACCCCGACCGACTGCGTGCACCTTGCGCTGACCGGGCTGCTTGAGTTCGAACCCGACATTGTCGTGTCCGGCATCAACAACGCCGCCAACCTCGGCGATGACGTGATCTATTCCGGCACCGTCTCGGCGGCGATGGAAGGCCGCTTCCTCGGCCTGCCGGCGGTGGCGGTCTCGCTGGTTACCCGCAACCATGATCCGAAGCACTTCGAGACCGCCGCGCGCGCCGCGGTGGAGATCGTCGCCCGGCTCAAGGCCGATCCGTTGCCGGCTGACACCATCCTCAACGTCAACGTGCCGGACCTGCCGTGGAGCGAGGTCAAGGGCTTCGAGGTCACCCGCCTGGGGAACCGCCATCGCGCCGAAGGCTGCATCGCGCAGAAGGATCCGCGCGGCAATGAGGTGTACTGGATCGGCCCGGCCGGTCGTGAGCAGGACTCCGGTCCCGGCACCGATTTCCATGCGGTGCGCACCGGCCACATCTCCATCACCCCGATCCAGGTCGACCTGACCCGCTACCAGGCACTGGAGAAGGTGGCCAGCTGGGTTGGCGGCCTCAGTGCGGCGCTGGACCAGCCGGCATGAGCCCACGCCTGCGCCTGCAACCGGAAGCCGTCGGTATCGGCATGACCTCGCAGCGCGTGCGTGACCGACTGGTCGACCGCCTTCGCGAAGCCGGGATCGTCGACGAGCCGACCTTGAACGCGATCCGGGTGGTGCCGCGCCATCTGTTCATCGACGAGGCACTGGCCTCGCGCGCGTATGAAGACACCGCGCTGCCGATCGGCCACGGCCAGACCATCTCGCAACCCTGGGTGGTCGCGCGGATGACCGAGGCGGTGCTCCAGGTCGCGCCGAAGCGGGTGCTGGAAGTCGGCACCGGTTCCGGTTACCAGGCCGCCATCCTCGGTGCGCTGGGCCTGGAGGTCTACACCGTGGAGCGCATCGGCGATCTGCTGCGCCAGGCCCGCAAGCGCTTCCGTGCGCTGGGCATGAACATCCGCACCAAGCATGACGACGGCCGCGTCGGTTGGGCCGAGCACGGTCCGTTCGATGCCATCGTGGTCACTGCGGCGGCGCCGGCACTGGTCGACGCCCTGATCGAGCAGCTGGCCGAGGGCGGCCGCCTGGTGGCGCCGGTCGGTGGCCCCGGAGCGCAGTCGCTGGTACAGCTGGACCGCAAGGCCGACGGCAGCATCGAACAACACGTGCTGGCGCCGGTCACGTTCGTGCCGCTGCTGTCTGGCATGCTCGACTAATCCACGGAGCAGGGTTGCATGAAGATTTTCGGGCCGCTGTACGAGCGGGCGATGAAGTGGGCGGCGCACGAGCGCGCGCCGACCTACCTGACGGTGTTGAGCTTCTTCGAGGCGATCATCTTCCCGGTGATGCCGGAGGTGATGCTGGCGCCGATGTGCGTGGCCCAGCCCAAGCGCGGCTGGTGGTTCGCCACCCTCAGCCTGGCCGGCTCGATGGTCGGCGCGCTGGTTGGCTATGCACTGGGTCATTACGCCTTCGAGGCGATCAAGCCGCTGTTCGAAGCGCTGGGCATGCTGCCGGCGATCGAGCAGGGCATCATCACCGTGCAGGCGAAGATGGCCGAGTCGCCCTGGGCGGTGTTCACCTTCCTGGTGCTGGGCGGATTCATGCCCATCCCGATGAAGGTCTTCACGTGGGCATCGGGTATCGTCGGCGTACCGATGCCGCAGTACCTGCTGAGCATGCTGATCGGTCGCGGCAAGCGCGTGTTCGTGCTGGCTGCGGTCATCCGTATCGGTGGTGCGCGTGCCGAAGCGGCACTGCGTCGCTGGATTGAACCGCTGGGCTGGATCGCCACCGCGTTGGTGGTGGTGCTGATCGCCTGGCTTGTATGGAGGTCGAAGTTCGCATGAGTCCTGATCGTCTGAGCAAGGGAGTGCGCATCGGCGCGCTGGCGTTGCTGGTTTCCACCCTGGCCGCCTGCGGCACCGCCACCGTGGTCCGCCCGGGCGGCGGCAGCACTGGTGGCGTGACCACGCCGAAGACCTCGGTGCCCAAGCCCGGGCAGACCGTGGTGGTGCGCAAGGGCGATACCATCTATGCGCTGGCCCGCATCCATGACATCACCCCGGCCGACCTGATTGCCTGGAATCGTCTGGACAACCCGTCGACCATCTACCCCGGCCAGGTGATCCGCCTTTATCCGCAGGGGGCCACCAGCGGCCGTGCGCCGACCACGGTGGTCACCCCGCCGCGTTCGGCTGGCAGCAGTGGCGGCAGCACCGCGCCGGCCCCGGCGCCGGTCGGGCCGGTCAAGAGCAACATCGCCTGGCGCTGGCCAGCCGATGGCGCGATCGTCGGCCGCTACGTGGCCGGTGATGCGACCAAGCAGGGCGTGGACATCGCCGGCACCAGCGGCCAGCCGGTCAAGGCAACCGCCAATGGCGTGGTGGTGTACTCCGGTGCCGGCCTGGTCGGCTACGGCGAACTGATCATCATCAAGCACAGCGACCAGTGGCTGTCCGCCTATGGTCACAACCGCAAGCGCCTGGTCAATGAAGGGCAGAGCGTGAAGGCTGGCGAGCAGATCGCCGAAATGGGCCGCACCGGTGCGAACCGCGACATGGTCCACTTCGAGATTCGCTACAACGGCAAGCCGGTCGACCCGCAGCAGTATCTGCCGGCACGCTGATCACCGTGTGATCGGGTAGCGCCGGGTCACGCCCGGCGGCTTTCCGCGCCGCGACGCGGCGCCGCCCGAGCATGGGCTCGGGCGCTACAGAGTAGGTGTGATCCAGGGCGCCGCCGGGCCATGCCCGGCGACGCCACGTCAGCCTTCGAGAATGAAGGCGGCGGCGACCTTGCGGCCTTCGCCGGCCAAGATGTTGAAGGTGCGCGCGGCGGCCGGATTGTTCATCACTTCCAGGCCGATGCCGCGTGACAGGCAGGCGGCCATCACCACCGCCGGCGGGAACACCTGGCGGTCACCGGTGCCGAGCACGATCAGCGCCGGGTTCAGCGCCAGGATCGGCTCCAGGTCGGCCAGCTGCAGTTCGGTGGCCTGCTTCACCGGCCAGCGCTCGACCAGCTGGTCCGGGGTCAGGAAGAAGCTGCTGCCCAGCACCAGCTCGTTGACCCGGGCCGAGCGGCCATCGGCGGCGCGCAGGCTGTAGGCGTAATCCGGCGGTTCGTGGTTCAGCTGCATGGCAGTAGGGCGATCAGCCGCGCGGCAGCACGATCTGTCGCTGTTCCTTGCTCGGGCGGTACAGCACGGCGACATGGCCGATGCGCTGCACCAGCGCGCTTTCGGTGGCTTCGACGATCTCGCCGATCATCACGTCACGGGCGTCGCGGTCTTCGGCCGCGACCTTCACCTTGACCAGCTCGTGGCGCTCCAGCACTTCGTTCAGCTCAGCGATGAAGGCCGGGGTCACACCCTTGCCGCCGGTCTGCAGCAGGGCCTTCAGGTCGTGGGCTTGGCCGCGCAGGAAACGGGTCTGGGAAGCGGTCAGGGCGATGGACATGCAGGAAAACACGGTTGAATGGGGCGATCAGGGTATCATGAGGACCCCATCAGCCCCTATTTTCAATGGCTACCCGCAGCAAAAGCAGCCAGCGCTGGCTCAAGGAACACTTCTCCGACCCCTTCGTGAAGAAGGCCCAGGCCGAAGGCATGCGTTCGCGCGCCGCCTACAAGCTCGAAGAGCTGCTGGAACGTGACCGGTTGCTGAAGCCGCACATGGTGGTGGTCGACCTCGGCGCGGCCCCGGGCGGCTGGTCTCAGCAGGTTCGGAGACAGATCGGCGACACCGGCCGCGTGCTGGCCCTGGACATCCTGGACATGCCGCCGCTGGCCGGCGTCGAGTTCCTTCATGGTGACTTCAGGGAAGAAGCCGTTCTATCGCAGTTTGAAGCCATGCTCGGAGATCAGCCGGTAGACCTTGTGCTGTCGGACATGGCCCCCAATAAGAGTGGTGTGGGCGCGGTCGACCAGCCGCGGATGATGCACCTGGCGGAGCTGGCCCTGGATTTTGCCGACAACCACCTGAAAACCGGTGGGGCATTCCTGATCAAGCTGTTCCAGGGCGAGGGCTTTGACGACTACGTGCGCGACATGCGCCGCCGGTACGACAAAGTCTCCATCCGCAAGCCGGAAGCCTCGCGCAAGCGCTCTCCCGAGGTGTATGCCTTGGGTCAGGGAAAACGCGCCCACATGAAGTAAGCTCGCAACGTACGCAAGTTCGACCCCAACGCAACGCCAGCACTGAGAGGAACACCGGAGCCAATGAGGATGAACGACTTGACCAAGAACCTCCTGCTATGGGTGGTCGTCGCCGTCGTGCTGATGGTGGTCTTCCAGAGCTTCTCGCCGAAGTCCTCCGGGGCCGGGGCGCAGGGTGCGTCGTATTCGCAGTTCCTGGACCAGGTGGACAGCGGCAACGTGCAGAAGGTCGCCTTTGGCGGCGACATGCGCGGCGGTACCAGCCAGCTGACCTACACCACCCGCGGTGGGCAGTCGTCCACCATCACCGCGCCGTTCGATCGTGACCTGATCAACGTGCTGCGCACCAAGAACGTGGAGATCGTGCAGGAGGAGCCGTCCAGCGGCATTTCCCTCGGCGCGATCCTGATGAATTTCCTGCCGGTCATCCTGATCATCGGCTTCTGGTTGTTCATCATGCGCCAGATGCAGGGCGGTGGCGGCGGTGCCAAGGGCGCGATGTCCTTCGGCAAGTCGCGCGCCAAGCTGCAGGGCGAAGACCAGATCAAGGTCACCTTCGCCGACGTCGCCGGCTGCGACGAGGCCAAGGAAGAAGTGGGTGAACTGGTCGACTTCCTGCGCGACCCGTCCAAGTTCACCAAGCTGGGCGGCAAGATTCCGCGCGGCGTGCTGATGGTGGGCCCGCCGGGTACCGGCAAGACGCTGCTGGCCAAGGCCATCGCCGGCGAAGCCAAGGTGCCGTTCTTCTCGATCTCCGGTTCGGACTTCGTTGAAATGTTCGTCGGCGTCGGCGCCAGCCGCGTGCGCGACATGTTCGAGCAGGCCAAGAAGCACGCGCCGTGCATCATCTTCATCGACGAAATCGACGCCGTCGGTCGCCACCGTGGCGCCGGCCTGGGCGGCGGTCACGACGAGCGCGAGCAGACCCTGAACCAGCTGCTGGTCGAGATGGACGGGTTTGAAGGCGGCGAAGGCGTGATCGTGATCGCCGCGACCAACCGTCCGGACGTGCTGGACCCGGCGCTGCTGCGCCCGGGCCGTTTCGACCGCCAGGTCGTGGTCGGCCTGCCGGACGTGAAGGGCCGCGAGCACATCCTGAAGGTCCACATGCGCAAGCTGCCCCTGGCCGACGATGTCGAGCCGATGGTGATCGCGCGCGGTACCCCGGGCTTCTCCGGCGCCGACCTGGCCAACCTCTGCAACGAGGCCGCCCTGTTCGCTGCGCGTGGCAACGAGAAGGAAGTCCGCATGGACCACTTCGACCGTGCCCGCGACAAGATCCTGATGGGTGCCGAGCGCCGCTCGATGGCCATGAGCGAAGAAGAGAAGACGCTCACCGCCTACCACGAGGCCGGTCACGCCATCGTCGGCCGCCTGGTGCCCGAGCACGACCCGGTCTACAAGGTCACCATCATTCCGCGCGGCCGTGCGCTGGGCGTGACCATGTACCTGCCGGAAGGCGACAAGTATTCGATGAACCGCGTGGCGATCAAGTCGCAGCTTTGCTCGCTGTATGGTGGCCGCGTCGCCGAAGAGCTGATCTTCGGTGCCGACAAGGTCACCACGGGCGCCTCCAACGACATCGAACGCGCCACCAAGATGGCCCGCAACATGGTCACCAAGTGGGGCCTGTCCGACCAGCTCGGCCCGATCGCCTATGGCGAAGAAGATGACGAGGTGTTCCTGGGGCGCTCGGTCACCCAGCACAAGAGCGTGTCCAACGACACCGCGCGCCGCATCGACGAGGAAGTGCGCAACATCCTCGACGAGGCTTACGCACGCACCACCGAGCTGATGACGGCCAACCTGGACAAGCTGCACGCGATGTCGCAGCTGCTGCTGCAGTACGAGACCATCGACGCGCCGCAGATCGACGCCATCATGGAGGGCCGCGATCCGCCGCCGCCGGCCGGCTGGAGCAAGTCGAACAAGGATGGTGGCAACGACAAGGGCGGCGACGCCCGCCCGCTGCCGCCGATCGCGGGCCCGGCCGAATCGCACTGACGGCCCGCTGCACGTGACACCAGACGAGGCCGGGGTAACCCGGCTTCGTTGTTTATGGGCCATCGGCCCATCCTGAAGAACCGATCTGACGCTGGAGCCCGCATGTCCGCCCCGAAGCCCGAACCGATTTCCCACACCGCCGAAATGGTCATCGCCACCGTGGTCGGCGTGGGTGTGGGCCTTGGCGCAGACAACCTGCTGCTGGGCTGTGGGGTGGGTATCGCCGTTGGCATTGTGCTGAGCATCGCCAAGACCCTGTACGTGGATCGCAAGCGCCGCCGCCGTTGAGGGCGCGGCAGGGCTGCGCCCTGCACCTGCTACGAGCCAGAGCAACAGCAACAGCAACAGCAACAGCGTGCATTCCGTGGTTTGGCGGGGCGGTGTCGGAGTGCGGGGACGCCGTAAATCCGTCCATGGAGGCTTGGCAGCCGCATCCATGCGGCTGACACCCCGCACTCCGACACCGCCCCACCTCTGACAGATTCCGGGAGCTGTTGGTAGGTGTCGACCTTGGTCGACACGTAGATCCACGTCATGCATGGATGAATCTCTGTCAGATGTCGAAATCAATATGGGGTCAGATCCGTTTTCCGGAGGAAAACGGATCTGACCCCAATAGTCGTTCCAACAGATCGCGGAAATCTGTCGAAGGCGGGGTGGGTCCGGTTGCGGGGGCGTGAGCCGCATGGATGCGGCGACCGAGCTTACATGGACGTACTTGCAGCGGCCCCCGCAACCGGACCCACCCCGCCATTCTTCAGTGAACCCGCTGTTGCTCCGGCTGTTGCTGTCGCTCTGGCCTCTGCGGGTGCAGGGCGCCGCCCTGCCGAACTAAACTACCTTTCGTTGTCCCAGCAGGATTGCCCATGTTCGATACCTCGCCCCAGCTCGATTGCGCCGGCCGCATCCTGCGCCTGGACCGTGCCCGGGTCATGGGCATCGTCAACGTCACCCCGGACTCGTTCTCCGATGGCGGCGCGCACGACACCACCGAGGCGGCCGTCGCCCACGGTCTGAAGCTGGTCGAGGAGGGCGCCGACCTGCTCGACATCGGCGGCGAATCGACCCGCCCGGGCGCTGCGCCGGTGTCGATCGAGGATGAGCTGCGCCGGGTGATTCCGGTGATCGAGCAGCTGGCCGCCCGCACCCAGGTGCCGATCAGCATCGACACCTTCAAGCCGGAGGTGATGCGCGCGGCGGTGGCCGCTGGCGCCGGCATGATCAACGACATCTTCGGCCTGCGTCAGGACGGGGCGCTGGACGCCGCCGCTGCAACCGGCGTGCCGGTGGTGCTGATGCACATGCAGGGCGAGCCAGGCCACATGCAGGCCGATCCACATTACGACGACGTGGTCGCCGAGGTGCACGGCTTCCTGGTCCAGCGCCTGTTCGCTGCCGAGATGGCGGGCATTGCGAAGAAGAACCTGTTGATCGATCTCGGTTTCGGTTTCGGCAAAACCACTGCCCACAACATGACCCTGCTGGCGCGCTCGGAACGCTTCCTGGAACTGGGCGTGCCGATGTTGGCTGGCCTGTCGCGCAAACGCAGCCTGGGCGAACTGACCGGCCGCGATACGCCATCCGAACGGGTGGCGGCTTCGGTAGCCGCACATCTGATCGCGGTGCAGCGCGGTGCGCGCATCGTGCGCGTGCATGACGTGGCGGCCACCGTTGATGCGCTGAAGATCTGGCAGGCCGTCGACGCCGTGCCGACGCCGCGTGCCGATGCCACGCCGTCGATCCGCTGGCCGGACGAAGACTGATGGGCATCGACCGGCGGCCGCTGGCGATCGCCGTGATGGGGCCGACTGCCAGTGGCAAGACCGCCACGGCGATCGCCCTGGCGCGGCAACTGGACGGCGAGATCGTCAGCGTCGATTCGGCGCTGGTCTACCGGTATCTGGATATTGGTTCGGCCAAGCCCGACGCCGCCGAGCGTGCGCAGGCGCCGCATCATCTGCTGGACCTGCGCGATCCGTGGCAGACCTATTCGGCGGCCGAGTTCGCGGCCGATGCCAGCCGGGTCGTGGCCGACATCGTGGCGCGTGGCAAAACGCCGATCCTGGCAGGTGGTACGGGGCTGTACTTCCGGGCCCTGCTGCAGGGCCTGTCGCCGATGCCGGAGGCTGACCCGGTGATGCGCGAGGCGCTCAGCGCCGAGGCGGCCGAGCGTGGTTGGGCGGCACTGCATGCGGAGCTGGCCGAGGTCGATCCGGCAGCGGCCGCGCGCATCCATGCCACCGACCCGCAACGCATCCAGCGGGCGCTGGAGGTCTATCGCCTGACCGGCACGCCCATTACTGAATGGCAGCGCCGGCCGGGCGTAGCGCCGTTGCCGGTGCGCACCCTCAAGCTGATCCTAGCGCCGCGTGATCGCGCGATGCTGCACCAGCGTATCGAGGCACGTTTCGACGCCATGCTGGCACAGGGCTTTCTCGATGAGGTACGGGCATTGCGCGCGATGCCGGAAATGGCCGCCGTGGAGGCGCCGCTGGACCTGCCGGCAGTGCGCGCGGTCGGCTATCGCCAGGCCTGGGAGTACTTGGACGGGGAGGGCGATGCCGCCCGCTTCCGGGACAAGGCGATCTTCGCTACCCGGCAGCTGGCCAAGCGCCAGCTGACCTGGCTGCGCGGCGAACTTGATGCGCGCTGGTTCGACCCCCATATCGACCACGAGCGCCTTGCCGGCGCGGTGTCGACCTTCGTCGCACGCTGAACCCCCGCCAGCCGTGTAACATCATCGGTCGGCGGGCGGCTCGGGGGCCGTGGCAACCGTCGGCAACCCAATAAGAACAATAAACAGGAGTGTGCAATGTCCAAGGGGCAATCGCTGCAGGATCCTTTCTTGAACGCACTGCGGCGCGAGCGCGTGCCGGTTTCGGTGTACCTGGTCAACGGCATCAAGCTGCAGGGCACGATCGAGTCGTTCGACCAGTTCGTGGTCCTGCTGCGCAATACGGTCAGTCAGATGGTCTACAAGCACGCCATTTCCACGGTCGTTCCGGCACGCAACGTGAAGGTCGGTCCGGGCGGTGGTTACGTGCAGTCGGGTGAAGGTGGTCAGGCAGGTGATGAAGCAGACGAGTAATACCGGAGCGGTGAATGTTTGACCGCTCGAAGAAGGGCGAACACGCCCTGTTGATCCAGCCCCATTTCGGCAAGCTGGAAGACGATGTGCTGGAAGAATTCGGTGATCTGGCGCGCTCGGCTGGGGCCAGCATCGCCGCGACGATCACCGCACGCCTGGACCGTCCGAATCCGTCGACCCTGATTGGCAGCGGCAAGCTGGACGAGATCAAGGCCGCGGCCGATGCCAGCGGTGCCGACCTGATCCTGGTCAACCATGCATTGAGCCCGGGCCAGGAGCGCAACCTGGAACGCTTCCTTGAGCGCCGGGTGATCGACCGTACCGGCCTGATCCTGGACATCTTCGCCCAGCGTGCGCACAGCCACGAGGGCAAGCTGCAGGTCGAGCTGGCGCAGCTGCGCCACCTGGCCACGCGGCTGGTGCGCGGCTGGACCCACCTGGAGCGCCAGCGCGGTGGTTCGATCGGCCTGCGCGGCCCGGGTGAAACCCAGCTTGAAACCGACCGCCGCCTGCTGCAGAAGCGGGTCGAGCAGCTGCAGAAGCGCCTGGAAAAGGTTGAGGTGCAGCGTACCCAGATGCGGCGCGCGCGCGTGCGCAGCGAGTTGCCGCGCGTGGCCCTGGTGGGCTACACCAACGCCGGCAAGTCGACCCTGTTCAACGCCATGACCGGCGCCGAGGCGTATGCCGCCGACCAGCTGTTCGCAACGCTGGACCCGACCGTGCGACGCATCGCGGTCCCCGGCGGCAACGTGGTGCTGGCCGATACCGTCGGCTTCGTCCGTGATCTGCCGCATGACCTGGTCGCCGCGTTCCGCTCGACCCTGTCCGAGGCGCGCGAGGCCGATTTCCTGCTGCACGTGGTCGACGCTGCCGATCCGCATCGCGAGGAGCGCATCGCCCAGGTGGACGAGGTGCTGACCGCGGTCGGTGCCGGCGACTTGCCGCAGCTGCTGGTGTTCAACAAGATCGACCGCATCGACGGTGCCGACGTCCGCCACGATGGCCAGGACGGTATCCCGGATGAGTCGCGTCGCGAGCGGGTGTGGATTTCCGCGCGTGACGGGCAGGGCCTGGAGCTGTTGCAGGCAGTGCTGGGCAAACGTCTGGGCCTGCAGCATGTCACCGGCGAACTGCGACTGCCTCCGGATGCCGGTCGCCTGCGTGCACGCCTGCACCAGCTGGAAGTGATCCGCAGCGAGCAGGCCGATGAAGACGGCTGGCTGCTGCAGGTCGACCTGCCGATCGCCGAAGCCGAAAAGCTGGCCGCCAGTGTCGACGGCGCGCCGATCCGCGCGCTGCTGCCGGAGAAGCTGCCGGAGTGGTGAGCTAGCGGCCGATACCGGATAGTGCCGGCCGCTGGCCGGCAGTGCAGCCGCGCCGGAGGGCCGCGACATCCGCCTGTCATCTGCGGTACAACGTGCAGGCTCTTCATCCCACCGTCATGCCGATGTCCATCCCCACCGACGCTGAACTCAACGCCCAGTCCGCCGCGCTCGGGCAGCGCCTGCAGCAGGCCTCGCTGCAGCTGGTGACCGCTGAAAGCTGCAGTGGTGGCTGGATCGCCAAGTGCATGACCGACATCGCCGGTTCCTCGGCGTTCTTCGACTGCGGCATGGTGGTCTACAGCTACGAGGCCAAGCAGCGCCTGCTGGGCGTACGTGCGCAGACCCTGGAGCAGTTCGGTGCGGTCAGCCGCGAAACCGTGCTGGAAATGGTCTCCGGCGCGCTGGTCAATTCTGGTGCCGGCATCGCGGTGGCGGTGACCGGTATCGCCGGCCCCGGCGGCGGCAGCCCGGACAAGCCGGTGGGCAGTGTCTGGATCGGCTGGAAGCGCCGTGGCGGCTATGCCCGCGCCGAGCTGTTCCAGTTCGATGGCGACCGCGAAGCCATCCGCCGGCAAACCGTGGCGGCGGCATTGCGCGGTATCGACGCCCAGCTGTGACATGCTGCTCCGGTAATCGTCCGGAGCACGCATGATGTGGGAAACGCTGGGCACGGTCCGTGACCTGGGCCGACTGCAGGAAATCGCCGTTGTCCTGATCCGCTATGGCTTCGGCGACGTGGTGCGGCGCATCGGCCTGGCCACCACGCTGGAGCGGGCAGGGCGCCTGCTGCACTGGAACGAGGACCGCCAGGAGCTGCTGCGGATGACCGCACCGGTGCGCGTGCGCAGCGCGATGCAGGATCTCGGCCCGACCTTCGTCAAGCTCGGCCAGGTGCTGGCGACGCGCGTCGACCTGCTGCCACCGGAATGGATCGCCGAGCTGTCCGAACTGCAGAACGCGGTACCTGCGCTGCCGTATGCGGACATCCGCGAGCAGCTCGAAGCCGATCTTGGTGCGTCTCCGCAGGACGTGTTCGCGTTCCTCGACGAAACCCCGATGGCGGCCGCCTCGCTGGCGCAGGCCCATCGTGCGCGCCTGCATGACGGTCGCGAGGTGGTGCTGAAGGTGCGGCGCCCCGGCATCCGCGATGTGGTCGAGGCCGACCTGCGGTTGCTGGCCCGCCTGGCCGAGATCGTCGAGGCCCGACTGCCGGATCTGCGACGTTACCGCCCGGCCGAAGTCGTGCAGCAGTTCACCGTGTCGCTGCGCCGCGAGTTGGATTTCGCCGCCGAATGCCGCAATGCCGAGCGCATCGCGCGCAACTTCAATGGTCGTGATGACATCCTGATTCCCCGCGTGCACTGGCAGTGGACCTGCGAAAGCCTCAACGTGCAGGACTTCGTCGACGGCATTCCAGGGCGTGACCTGGCCGGTGTCGATGCGGCTGGGCTGGACCGCCGCGAACTGGCGCGACGCGGTGCCGACATCGTGTTGAAGATGGTGCTGGAGGACGGCAGCTTCCATGCCGACCCGCACCCGGGCAACATCATCTACCTGCGTGACGGCCGCATCGGCGTGATCGATTTCGGCATGGTCGGCGCCTTGTCGGAAGTGCGGCGTTTCCAGGTGGCTCAGCTGCTGCACGGGCTGGTCGAGCAGGACCCGCAGGGCGTGGCCGACGTGCTGCTGGACTGGGCCGGCGGTGTCGAGGTGGACGAGAACCGGCTGCAGCACGACATCAGCCAGTTCGTCGACCAGTACCGTGGCGTGCCGCTGAAGGACCTGCGCATCGGCCTGATGCTGGGCGACATCACCCAGCTGCTGCGCAGCTACAGCCTGACCCTGCCGGCTGACCTGGCGTTGATGATCAAGGCGTTCCTGACCCTGGAAGGGATGGGGCGGCAGCTGGACCCGGATTTCGACATGGCCAGCGCCGCGCGCCCGTTCCTGGAGCGGGTGGTGCTGCAGCGCTATGCCCCCACGGCGCTGCTCAAGCGTGGCCGACGCAGCCTGCTGGGCCTGGTCGACTTCGCCGGCGAACTACCGCGCGACCTGCGCAAGCTGGTACAGGCAGCGCGCCGTGGGCGCCTGCAGCTGAAGGTGGAAACCACCGCACTGCAGGGCTTTGGCGAACAGGTGAACCGGGCCGCGAACCGGCTGGTAATGGGCATCGTCACTGCTGCGCTGATCATCGGCTCGTCGATCGTGATGCACAGCGTCGGTGGCGTCTCCAGCCGCTGGCTGCTGGCGTTGGGGGTCTGCGGCTTCATCGGCGCCGGCTTCTGCGGTGTGTGGATCCTGTTCTCTATCTGGAGAAGCGGCAAGCACAACTAGTGTGCTTGCCGCAGCGATTCCTGTAGAGCCGAGCCATGCTCGGCTGCTCTTGCCCAGGTCAGCCCAGACATTCACCACATTGCCGAGCACGGCTCGGTACTACAGATGTCGCCGTGTCGTCTCCGGCACTTGCAGTCCTGTGAGTTAGTAGTAATACTACTAATCATGGACCTGACCGACACCCAGCAGGCGATCCTGCAGTTGATCGCCGAGCGTATCGAGAGCGAAGGCGCACCGCCGTCGCAGACTGAAATCGCACGTGCGTTCGGCTTCAAGGGCGTGCGCGCGGCCCAGTACCACCTGGAGGCCCTGGAGCAGGCCGGTGCGATCCGTCGCATCCCGGGCCAGGCCCGCGGCATCCGGCTGGTGCAGGCGCCGCCGGTCGAGAAACTGGCCGAGCCAGGCCTGCCCGACAGCGTGCTGCGCCTGCCGGTGCTCGGCCGGGTTGCGGCGGGCCTGCCGATCGGCGCCGATATCGGCTCGGACGATTTCGTGGTGCTGGACCGGGTGTTCTTCTCGCCAGCGCCGGACTACCTGCTGAAGGTGCAGGGCGATTCGATGATCGACGAGGGCATCTTCGACGGTGACCTGATCGGCGTGCACCGCACCCGCGACGCCCATTCCGGGCAGATCGTGGTGGCCCGCATCGATGACGAGATCACCGTCAAGCTGCTGAAGATCGCCAAGGATCGTATCCGCCTGCTGCCGCGCAACCCCGACTACAAGCCGATCGAGGTGCAGCCGGACCAGGACTTCTCGATCGAAGGCCTCTATTGCGGCCTGTTGCGACCCAACCGTTGACCCGTTCCATAGCGCATTACCCCGCGGTCTTTTGTGGCGATTCTCTGGTTCCACTGAGGTTGGAACGGATGTCCGATAATTCTTTTCAGAGCGCCGGGCAGAATCTCAGCCTGTGCGATACGTCCGACTTAAAGTGAGCCCATGGCAAAGAAGACCCCCAAAGACAGCACCTCCAACGACACGACCTCTGCAAGGACCCAACCGATGGACGAGAACAAGAAGCGCGCCCTCGCTGCAGCTCTGGGCCAGATCGAAAAGCAGTTCGGCAAAGGCTCGGTGATGCGCATGGGCGACCGCGTGGTCGAGCCCGTCGAAGCCATCCCGACCGGTTCGCTGATGCTCGACATCGCACTGGGCATCGGCGGTCTGCCGAAGGGCCGTGTCGTCGAGATCTACGGGCCGGAATCCTCGGGCAAGACCACGCTGACCCTGCAGGCCATCGCCGAATGCCAGAAGATGGGCGGCACCGCGGCCTTCATCGACGCCGAGCACGCGCTGGACCCGATCTACGCCGCCAAGCTGGGCGTGAACGTGGACGACCTGCTGCTGTCGCAGCCGGATACCGGTGAGCAGGCGCTGGAAATCGCCGACATGCTGGTCCGCTCGGGTTCGGTCGATATCCTGGTGATCGACTCGGTCGCCGCACTGACCCCGAAGGCCGAAATCGAAGGCGAGATGGGCGATCAGCTGCCGGGCCTGCAGGCCCGCCTGATGAGCCAGGCGTTGCGCAAGCTGACCGGCAACATCAAGCGCTCCAACACTCTGGTGGTCTTCATCAACCAGCTGCGCATGAAGATCGGTGTGATGATGCCGGGCCAGAGCCCGGAAACCACCACCGGCGGCAACGCGCTGAAGTTCTATGCCTCGGTGCGCCTGGACATCCGCCGTATCGGCGCGATCAAGAAGGGCGACGAGATCATCGGCAACCAGACCAAGATCAAGGTCGTCAAGAACAAGCTGGCGCCTCCGTTCAAGCAGGTCATCACCGAGATCCTGTACGGCGAGGGCATCAGCCGCGAGGGCGAGCTGATCGACATGGGTGTGGATGCCAAGCTGGTCGAGAAGGCCGGTGCCTGGTACAGCTACGGCGAAGAACGCATCGGCCAAGGCAAGGACAACGCCCGCGGTTACCTGCGCGACAACCCGACAGTTGCTGCGAAGCTCGAAGCCGAGCTGCGCGAGAAGTTCCAGCCGACCGAAGCCAGCCGTGAGGAAGGCGACGACGAAGGCGACGACGAGTAAAGCTTGCTGTGGGGCAGGGCGGCGCCGTCAGTGACGTCGCCCTGTCCCGCAGGTTCGAATCGCCCAGGGATGGGCTGGGCGCCACGGATGGCGCCACCCTTGGAGTACGCATGTCCGACGCCGACGACATTCCCAACGGTCGCAAACGCCGGCCGCGTGAGCAGACCCCCGTGCAACGGGCGCTGGGCCTGCTGGTTCGCCGCGAGCACTCGCGCAAGGAACTCACCCGCAAGCTGACCGCACGCGGCATCGAAGACGATGCGGCGCAGGCGGCTGTCGCCAAGCTCACCGAGGCCGGCTGGCAGGACGACACCCGTTTTGCCGAGAATCTGGTGCGGATGCGTGCCAACACCGGCTATGGGCCGATCCATGTCCGCGCCGAGCTGGGGACCCACGGCCTGGACAGTGCCGCGATTGCCGCGGCGATGGACAGCTACGAAGGCGACTGGCAGGAAAACGCCCGTGACCTGGTCCGCCGACGCTTTGGCCAGGCCGGCCCGCAGGACCTGACGCAGCGGCGCAAGGCCGCCGATCTGCTGGCCCGACGCGGCTTCGACGGCGACAGCATCCGCCGCGCGACCCGCTACGACCCGGATGACTGAGACTGGCGGCGCCGGGCCTGATACCCTTTAGGTTTTCGGCGGTCCCTCGCGACCCTGGCCAATGCGGCCGGTGGTCCGGGCCCGCCGGCCCGCAGACTGCCAGCCCCCCAATGAACGCATCCGCCAAATTCACGACTTCCCAGATCCGCAGCGACTTCCTTGAATTCTTCAAGGGCAAAGGCCACACCATCGTGCCGTCGGCGCCGCTGGTGCCGGGCAATGATCCGACCCTGCTGTTCACCAACTCCGGCATGGTGCAGTTCAAGGACGTGTTCCTTGGTGCGGAGAAGCGCAGCTATGTGCGCGCGGCCGACGTCCAGCGCTGCCTGCGCGCCGGCGGCAAGCACAACGACCTCGACCAGGTCGGCTACACCGCACGCCACCACACCTTCTTCGAAATGCTGGGTAACTGGTCCTTCGGCGACTACTTCAAGAAGGACGCGATTGCCTGGGCCTGGGAACTGCTGACCCAGGTCTGGAAGCTGCCGGCCGAGCGCCTGCTGGTCACCGTCTACCAGACCGATGACGAAGCCTACGAACTGTGGCGCGACATGGTCGGCATTCCGGAAGCGCGCATCGTGCGCATCGGTGACAACAAGGGCGCGCCGTTCGCTTCGGACAACTTCTGGCAGATGGCCGACACCGGCCCGTGCGGCCCGTGCACCGAGATCTTCTACGACCACGGCGACCATATCGCCGGTGGTCCCCCGGGATCCCCGGATGAGGACGGCGACCGTTTCATCGAGATCTGGAACCTGGTGTTCATGCAGTTCGACCGCCAGCCCGACGGTACCCTGGTGCCGCTGCCGGCGCCGTGCGTGGATACCGGCATGGGCCTGGAGCGCCTGGCGGCGATCCTGCAGCACGTGCACACCAATTACGAGATCGACCTGTTCCAGGCCCTGATCCGTAAGGCCTCCGAGCTGACCGGCACCGCCGACCTGGAAAACAAGTCGCTGCGTGTGATCGCCGATCACATCCGTGCCTGTTCGTTCCTGATCGTCGATGGCGTGCTGCCTTCCAACGAAGGCCGTGGCTATGTGCTGCGCCGTATCATCCGCCGCGCCCTGCGCCATGGCTGGATGCTGGGTGTGCGCCAGCCGTTCTTCAGCAAGCTGGTGCCGACCCTGGTCGAGCAGATGGGCGAGGCCTATCCGGAACTGCCGGCAGCGGTTGACACCGTCACCCGTGCGTTGCAGGCCGAGGAGGAGCGTTTCGCTGAAACCCTCGACGCCGGCATGAAGATCTTCGAAGACGTCGCGGGCAAGGCCAGCAATGGCGTGATCCCGGGCGTTGACGCCTTCCGCCTGTACGACACCTATGGCTTCCCGCTCGACCTGACCCAGGACATCGCCCGCGAGCGCGACCTGACCGTCGACATCGCCGGCTTCGATGCTGCGATGGAACAGCAGCGCGAAACCGCACGTGCGGCCGGCAAGTTCGGTGGCGGCGTGACCCTGCCGGCCGAGCTGGTGGCGACCCTGAGCCCGACCCGGTTCCTCGGCTACGACCGCCTGCAGGCCGACGGCCTGACCGTGCTGGCCGTGCTGAAGGACGGTCGTCCGGTGCAGTCGGCCGATGCCGGTGACGCAGTCATCGTGATCACCGACCAGACCCCGTTCTACGCCGAATCCGGTGGCCAGGTCGGCGACACCGGCGTGCTGACCGGCAACGGAGTGCGCCTGGCGGTGGACGATACCCAGAAGTTCGCCGGCCAGTTCCATGGCCACGTCGGCACCCTGTCCGACGGCGGCCTGAAGGTCGGCGACGTGCTGTCCGGCCAGGTCGATGGCGAGCGCCGCGGCGCCACCATCCTCAACCACTCGGCCACCCATCTGCTGCATGCCGCCCTGCGCGAAGTGCTGGGCACCCACGTGCAGCAGAAGGGCTCGCTGGTCGCTCCGGACCGCCTGCGTTTCGACTTCTCGCACTTCCAGCCGATCAGCGCGGAAGAGCTGGCTGTGATCGAGCGCAAGGTCAACCAGCAGGTGCGCGCGAACAACGCTGCCGAAGTGCACAACATGGGCATGCAGGAAGCGCTGGACTTCGGCGCCATGGCCCTGTTCGGCGAAAAGTACGGTGAGCACGTGCGCGTGCTGAAGATGGGTGACTACTCCACCGAGCTGTGCGGCGGTACCCACGTCAACCGCACCGGCGACATCGGCCTGTTCAAGATCACCTCCGAGGGCGGTGTCTCGGCTGGCGTGCGCCGTATCGAAGCGGTCACCGGCCAGGGCGCCCTGGACTACGTGGACGCCGAAGAGGCCCGCCTGGCCGAGGCCGCCGACCTGCTCGGTGGCAGCGCTGCCGACGTGGTCGAGAAGATCCGTGCCCTTGGCCAGCGCCAGAAGCTGCTGGAGCGCGAGCTGGAGGCCGTGAAGGCCAAGGTCGCCGCCGGTGCCACGGCCGACCTGTCCGGCCAGGCTGTCGAGGTTGCCGGCGTGAAGGTGCTGGCTGCCCGCCTGGAGGGCTTCGATGCCAAGGCCCTGCGTGACGCCATGGACCGCCTGAAGCAGCAGCTGGGCGATGCGGTGATCGTGCTGGCCGGTGCCCAGGACGGCAAGGCTGCCCTGGTTGCGGGTGTGAACGGCAGTGCAATGGGCAAGGTCAAGGCCGGGGAACTGTTGTCCCATATCGCCAGTCAGATCGGGGGCAAGGGCGGCGGACGCCCGGACCTCGCCCAGGGTGGTGGCGAGGACGGGCCCGCCCTTGCCACTGCGCTGGCTGCAGTCGTCGAATGGGTCAGCCCCCGCCTGTGATGAACCTGGCCGTCCCCCTCCTTGTAGGAGCGGGACGGCTGACGGTACCATTGCGAATCTTTTCCCTTTGTCGTGGTAGCGCTTCTTGACGGAGCGTCAAGCCGGTGGGGGATACCCTTCCACACGGTTCCATGGAGACTTACAAAAATGTTGATCCTGACTCGCCGCGTCGGCGAAACCCTGATGATCGGTGACTCGGTGAGCGTCACCGTGCTTGGCGTCAAGGGTAACCAGGTGCGTATCGGCATCACCGCGCCGAAGGACGTCGCTGTGCATCGCGAAGAGATCTATCAGCGCATCCAGCGTGGTGATGAAGCCGGTGGCACCGGTAGCGAAAATTCTGCCGAATAACGCTTTACCTTCGCACTCGATTAACGTTATGATTCACGCCCCGCTGAGGTGCAACGCACCAGACGCGGAGAAAACCCCGGAGTGATGCCCGAGTGGCCGAAGGGGCTCCCCTGCTAAGGGAGTATAGGGTCAAAAGCTCTATCGAGGGTTCGAATCCCTCTCACTCCGCCAGATACAAAGAAGCGCCTGCAGATCCTCGATCTGCAGGCGTTTTTCTTTGTTCAACGCGGTAATACACGGCTGCGCCGCACCGACGTTGTGCAGGCCTAGTGGGTGGTGCCAGCCGCGTCCTGCCCGACTTCGGGCGAGGAATAGAGCCTGGGCTCCGGCACCGCATGACCCGGATGAGCGGGCGGCGCAATGCCGCTTGGCGTTTCGCGCCAGAGAATTGCCAGTGTGCAGTCATTGGCACGTTGCCTGCACATTCTTTCCGCTTTGCGTTGTGCGGCGTCCGCCGTCTTTTCCCCAAGTGCAAAGCCCATGGCGACGGTGCCGGTAGCGATCGCCGAATATCCCACCGCGGTGGTCGTGGCAGTCTGCGCACAGTTGCGGGACCGAACGGCGCAGTGCTGCAGTGCGCGCTGCATCGCAGCCGACAGCGTGCTGTGGTTCATGGCGTAGCCGTAGCGGCCATCGTCGTCGTAGACGATGGCGGAGGCCGCGTTGGCGCCGGATGACAGGCACAGCAACAGGCCAAGTGACAGGGGGCGCATCCAGTTCATTCCCATCTCCATTTTCTGCTGATGGTGGATCAGACCGGGTTTGAAGCGCAACGTTGCCGCCACTACGCCGAGCCCGCAGTTCATCGAACCGCGGGCGGCGCCATCGGTTGACCGTCAGAGCCTCACCGTCACCCCCACCTGGAAACCACGCCCCGGCAACGGCGCGATGTACTTCAACGGCGAGTTGTGCGGGCGTGCTTCTTCATTGAGCAGATTGCTGCCGTTGACGAACACCTCCATGCCGGCGATGTAGCTGTTGCGTACCGGCAGCTCACGGCTGACCTGCAGGTCGACCAGGTTGAAGGCATCCAGTGGCACTTCCTCGCTGACGTTGCGGCCGAGGTACTTCTGCGTGTCGTAGTAGGTGCTGGACAGCTGCGCCTTCCAACCCTCGCGTTGCCACTGCAGATTGGCGCCGTAGCGGTTGGTCGGCATGTTCGGCAGGTACTCGCCGTCGTTGTGGGCACGCAGCGAATCGGGGTGATCGGCCTTGTTCTTCACCAGGTCGGCGAAGGCGGAGATGTTCAACGTGCCATAGCGGCCAAGGTCCAGGGCCTGCGATGCGTCGATCTCGAAGCCCTTCACCGTGGTGTCGGTCTGCTTCCAGTATTTCAGCGGCAGGCGGTTGGCGGTCTGCACGCCCGAGTAACCCAGGTACAGATAGTTCTCGTACTTCATCCGATACGCGGTGGCCGACAGTTCGAACCCTCCGATATGGAACAGGCCGGTCAGCTCCAGGTTTTTCGCGCGCTCTGGCTCGAGGTTCTGGTTGCCTTCTTCCTGGGTCATCACCGAGTAGTGCGCGTTGCTCGCATACAACTCATTGATCTCCGGTGCGCGCTGCGAGGACGAGTAGCGCACCTTGGCGGCGAACAACGGACCGAGCTCGACGTACGAACCCAGGCCGTAGCTGTTGAGCCGGTAGGAACGATCCTGCAGTTTCGTGTTGGCGGCATTGCGCGCGGTCTTGAAGCGGCTTGGTTGCAGGTCATGGTCAATGCGCTCGTGGCGCACGCCAGCGTCGAAACTGGCCCAGCCGAAGTCCAGCGTCTCCTTCAGGAACACCGCGTTGCTGCGGGTGTCGACGTCAGGCAGGTAGCGCAGCGAGCCGCTGCCGGTGACATCGCGCGACTGGTGGCTGTAACCGAGCAGGCCGCTGAGTGGACCGACGCGCTGATGGCTCAGCAGCAGTTCGGCCTGGGTGCTCTCGAAATCGTAGTCGTTGGCCCGGGTGGCACCCAGCCGTTCGCCCGAGGTGTTGTCCAGCTTGGAAACACGCAGTTCGGCGCGCTCGAACCACGGCAGCGGGTCGCGCAACAGGGCTTCCAGTGCGTAGCGTTCCTGCTTGATCACCACGCCCACCGGCAATGCGTTGGCGTAGTTGGAACCGAACGACAGGTTCTGCATCGAGAACCCGGGCACGCCGTATTCGCTGTCCTTGGCATCAATGCTGACACCCACGTAACCACGGTCGAAGAACAGGGTCGACCCGAACGCCACCTGCGAATTGCGCGCGTAACTGTTGCCCAACCGGTGATGGTAATCGGGCGTCACATCATTGTTGATCTGCTTCTGTACGTATGACGGCGTGCCGGCGACATAGGCCGGATTGACCGGATTGATATAGGTACGGCGCTGCCAGACCGAAGTCGGGTTGTTGGTGTAGAACGAGAAATCACCATCGGCCCAGTCCGGGTTCTCGGTCATGAACTGGTCGATGTAAGGTTGCGAGGCCTTGTTGTAGATCTGCTGGACGCGCGCCTCCTTCTGGCAGCTGTCGGCCAGCGCCGAGTTGACGCCGCCGGTCGGCGGAAACAGTCGGGTGTTGCAGACACTGGCCTTGCTGTTGCCGGGGATGTCGTAGTGCGAGATGCGCTGCCGAGAGACCTGCAGGTTGGTCGAGAGGTTGCGCTGGTTGTTGAAGTTCATGCGGAAGCCCTGCGCGTCGGCGGCATTGAAGCCCTTGCGCAGGACCAGTTCCATCGACTGGTCCTTGTCTTCCATGCTGCGCGAGATCAGGCCCGGATCGATCTCCACGCTGCCTCCGATCGCATTGCCGCCGTAGCGCACGGTGTCGGAGGACTTGTTGACGGTCACACTGCGTACGAACAGCGGATCGAACGGAATGTTGATGTCGCCGCTGATCGCGTTCATGCCGAGGATGGACTGGCCGTCCTGCAGGATCTGCACGCGGTTGCCGCTGAGGCTGCGGATGACCGGAGCGCCCGCGTTTGGCCCGAAGGCGCTGCTCTGCACGCCGGAGACGTGTTCGAGCAGGCCGCCGAGGGTGCGGTTCTGCGCCTGTGGGTTGTCGACAGTGACCCGGGTGTCGATGCGCGAGGGCTGGGAGGCCTGGACCTGGAGGGTGGGGAGGGTGGGTTCGTCCGCGGCCTGGGCGGTGTGGACGGCGAACAGAATGGCAGCAGCAAGCAGGTGGCGACGCATGGCATGATCCGTGAAAACAAGGTGAAATGTTATAATGTAACTATTTGTATCGACAAGGGCGAAATGGGCCTTGCGGCAGGCGGTGGATATGAGAATGGTTCTCATATGAAAATGCGGGACGATCCCCTCTGGTCCCATCATGCTCAACCTCACCCTTGCCGACCTTGATCGCCTGGGCCGCAGCAGCGGCTTCCGCTATCGCCTGCCGGCGTCGGCCGCCGATCTGTCGGGTGAACAGTGCGTGGTGCAAGGCAGGGTGGAGCAGCGTCGCCTGCGCCCGGGCATGACCCTGGCGCTGTCGGACGTGATCGCCCATCAGCCGTTCGAGGCAACTTCGGAATCGCCGCCGGCCTTCTCGGCGATCGTGATGCTGGAGGGACGCGCAGGGGCGCGGCTGGCGGGGCAGGCAGTGATCGGCATGAACCCGGGTGCCGGCACGATGGTGCTGGCCGAGGCAGCACCGATGACCGCGATTCATCCCGCCGGGCAGCGGATGCGCAGCCTGAATGTCTCGTTGGACGCACCTGCCGGGATTGACGACCCGATGATCAGCGAACTGCTATCCACCGCGCATCGCACCGGTCACCCGCGGTTACGTGGTTGGCAGGTTCCCGGGCATCTCGAGCACGCCGCTGACCAGCTGCTGTCGGGCAGCTGGCACGGCGCGATGCATGCACTGCTGTGCGAGAGTATCGGCCTGCAGATGCTGGCCCTGGCGCTGGGGGCGCCTGCGAGGGAGGCATCGCCGGACCTGCGTGTTTCAGCACGTGACCGCCGCATGCTGCAGCGGGTGATGGATTGCCTGCAGGCGGCTCCAGCCGCCGACCATTGCCTGGAGGATCTGGCGCGCCTGGCCTGCATGAGCCCAAGCAGCCTGCGCCTGAAGTTCCAGCAGGTGTATCAGTGCTCGGTGTTCGGCTGGCTGCGCGAGCATCGCCTGCAACTGGCCTGCGCACAGCTGCGGCAGGGCTGCAGCGTACAGCAGGCCGCGCATTTCGTCGGTTATCGACATGCCACGAATTTCGCGACCGCGTTCCGTGCGCGCTACGGCATCGCGCCCAGCCAGCTGCGCTGACGCCGGATCAGCGTCGGCAGTGTGCATACATCTGCTGCGTCTACGCATACGTGTGCTCACGCTCAAATGACAATAATTCTCATCCAGCCTTTCTCTCCTGCTGGATCTCCCATGCCCGCCTGTATCCGCCCGCGCGCCCTGGCAACCGCCATCGGCACGACCCTGGCGCTGTTCAATACTGCCCACGGCGCCGAGCGCGCCCCCGCCGCGAACACCTCGCAGCTGCCCACCGTGCAGGTCACGGCCGATCTCGATGGCAGCACCGAATCCTCACGTTCCTACACCACCGACTCCATGGGCACGGCGACGGGGTTGTCACTGACCTCGCGGCAGACGCCGCAGTCGGTCAGCGTCATCACCCGCCAGCAGATCGAGGACCGGGGCCTGCTCAGCACCGCCGATGCGCTGGCCACTGCTCCGGGCATCTCGGTCACGCGCAGTGATGCCAACCGCTACTCGTTCTCGGCACGCGGCTTCGACATCGACAACTATCAGTTCGATGGCGTGGTGATGCCGGTGCTGTCGCCGTGGAATTTCGGCGAGAACAACCTGGACATGGTGGTGTACGACCGCATCGAGATCGTGCGCGGCGCCAATGGCCTGATGACCGGTGCCGGCAATCCGTCGGCGGCGGTGAACTACGTACGCAAGCGCCCGCTGCGCGACGTTGCTGCCAGTGGCGGCATCAGCCTCGGCAGCTGGGACGCGCGCCGTGCCTGGGTGGACGTGTCCAGCCCACTCAGCCGGGAAGGGCGCGTGCGTGGCCGCATGGTCGCTGCGCAGGCCGAGGGCGACAGCTACACCGCTGGCCTGGACAGCACCACGAAGACGCTCTACGGCGTGGTCAGCGTGGACCTGGGCGAGAACACCGGCTTGATTGCCGGCATCTCCTACCAGGGCAACGACAATCGTGGCTTCGGCAGTGGCTTTGCGCTGTTCAATGCCGACGGCACGCGTACCCGCTTCGACCGCTCGGTATCGGCCACCGCGCCGTGGGCACGGATGAGCACCGATACCCGCAACGGCTTCTTCGATTTCAACCATCGCTTCGGCAACGACTGGCAGGCACGCGTGTCCTACAGCCGCTCGCATACCGATATGGAGATGAAGCATCTCTACCGGGGCGGCTATCCCGATCCGGTGACCGGGGCGATGCCCAATGGCAACAGCTTCACCCGCTACGACGGTCCGGTGCGCCGTGAGGCGGTCAGTGTCAGCCTGACCGGTCCCTTCCAGCTGTTCGGCCGCCAGCACACGGCGTCCGTCGGCTGGTCGCGCTCACGCGACGAGATCGCACTGGGGCAGTACCGCGCACTGGCCCCGTTGCCGCCGTTGGCCAGCTATTTCGAATGGCACGGGCCGGGCACGCCCGAGCCGGTGTGGGCCAGCAACAAGACCCAGGCCGATGATCTGGACAATCATCAGAGCGGTGCCTATGCCGTGGCGCGGCTGTCGCTGGCTGATCCGCTGCATGTGATCGTCGGTGGCCGCCTGAGCAACTGGGAGACCGACCAGGTCTACTTCGGCAGCAAACGGAAGTACCGCTACCGCAACGAGTTCGTACCGTATGCCGGTGTGGTCTGGGACCTCAACGACTACAGCAGCGCCTACGCCAGCTACACCGGCATCTTCAAGCCGCAGAACAACCGCAACGAATCCGGGCAGATCCTCGACCCGGTCAGCGGCCGCAGCTATGAGCTGGGCCTGAAGGGCAGCTGGTTGCAGGAGCGCTTGAATGCGTCGGCGGCGCTGTTCCGCACCCAGCAGGACAATCTGGCCGAGGCCACGGGGGGGCTGGTCGAGGGCAGTACGCAGGCGGCGTATCGTGCGGTGAAGGGCGCAACGGTGGACGGCCTGGAACTGGAACTGGCCGGTGAGCCGCTGCCGGGGTGGAGCTTGGGCACCAGCTTCACCACCTTCATCGCGCAGGACGCGCAGGGCAGGGCGATCAACACCGCCAAGCCGCGCAGCCTGTTCAAGCTGTTCACCACCTGGCGACTGCCGGGTACCTGGGACCGGCTGACGATCGGCGGTGGCGTGGACTGGCAGAACCGCATGTACCAGACCGCCACCGCGCCCGGAAATCGCCGGGTGCCGGTGCAGCAGCCCAGCTACGCGTTGATGAACCTGATGGCGCGCTACCAGTTCAGCTCCAATGTGTCGGCGGCGGTCAACATCAACAACCTGTTTGATCGCCATTACTACTCGCAGATCGGCTTCTACAACCAGGGCTGGTACGGCGCACCGCGAAACGTGATGTTCACGGTGAAGGTCGGTTACTGAAGATGCCGTCGCGCGGTTCAGGGATCCAGCGGATCCATCGGATCGATGCGCAGCGATTCGGGAGCCGGCACGAACGGGATCGCGTAGGGGGAAACACGTGAACCGACCTCGCCCGGAACGTAACCCAGTTCATGGCGGTTGCGCTCGCTGAAGGCGCTGCTGGCGACCGAATCGATATGTGATGGACTGCTGACCACCAATGCCGGTTGCCGCGGCGGTGCCTGCAGGGCCGCCAGCAACCGGGCTGCATTGCGCAGGTTGGTGGTGGTGTGGCGGGCATACGGCTCGATGATGATTGCATCTGCGGGAATGCCGAAGCGTGCCATCAGCGCTTCGCGCATCTGCACCGCTTCGACGCTGCGGGTGCCGCGTGGGTGTACCGCACCACCCGAGACGATGAGGAAGGGTGCATCACCTGCCGCGTAGCGCTGCGCGGCCGCCTTCAGGCGCAGCTTGCTGCCGGCGCTGAGCGGGGTGGTCAGTTCGTCCGGTCCCTGGCCCAGCACGATGATCGCGGTGTACGGATGCGCATTCCAATCGAGCTGCCGCGCACGCGCAAACGGCGCGGCGTTCATTCCCGCGCTGATGGGCTCGAAGCGGATCGCATCGAGGCGGTCATTGGCATCGAGCAGGCCTACCGCCACCGCGATGCTGCGATCGAAGGCGGTGTAGGCCGCGCTGGCGTCCACCTCGCTCATCTGCATGGCAATGGCGACGTCGCCGGCCAGTCGCGTGCTGCCCGCCGCGCCGACCGGGCCGTCGATGGCGTCGTAGCGGGGCGGCTGGCCCTGGCCATAGACGGAGAGAATGTTGTTGAGGCCTGCCAGTTCCCGTTCGATGGCTTGGGCGTGCGCGGGAGCCGCGGCGATCAACAGGCCGGCCTGCGTGGGCGTCCAGCGTGCGGACGCGAGCATGCAGGTGGCGGTCCGGCAGTCGGCCAGCTGCTGCATGCGTTCGGCCAGGAGGGCACGCGCATCACCGGGCAGTGTATCGGGCTTCAACTGCATGAGGGTGGGGAACAGTCGTGCGGCCAGCGCGGCGCTGTCGCGGTCGTCGGCCGCCGCCGCAAGCGGCAGCGCCGCCGCGGCAAGCAGGGCAAGGGACAAGGCAAATCGTCGATGCATCACCAGCTCCTGCTCACCATCAGGCGGACGTTGCGGCCGAACAGCGGCCGTCCATAGATTGCCTCGGCCGAACCCTGGCCGGCCAGGGCATCGGTGCGGGTGTTGCCCTCGGTGAGTCCCTTTTCATTGGTCAGGTTGTCGCCCACCAGCTGTGCGCCCCAGTTGCCGCGTTTCCATGAAACGCCCAGCCCCAGGGTCTGGTAGGCAGGCAGCGCCGTCTGGTTGAACAGATCAACATAGGATTTGCCGACCACGTCATAGCGCAGCCAGGTCTCGAACTGGTCCTGGCCGTGCTGGAAGCTGAAGGTCGGGCGGAGGTTGCCGTAGAGCTTGGGCTCGCGAACGATCTGCTTGCCGTTGACGGCGGCCGGATCGGCGCCGGAATCGTTCTGCAGGCTGTCGTACTGCGGATCGCTGACCGTGATCGAACCGGCAATGCTGAACCAGTCGAGCGGCCGGAACAGCCCATCCAGTTCGATGCCCTTGGAGACGGCGGTACCGATGAACGGCACCGACTGGTCATTGCGGCCGGTCGTCGGGTTGAACGCCACGAACGAGGCGTTGAGCGGGTCGAACTTCGTGTAGAACGCAGTCAGGTACAGGTAGGACCGGGCGAATCCGGCCTTCAGGCCCAGCTCGTACTGGTCCAGCTGGGTCTGCACGATGGTGGGATCGATCGAGCGTGCCACTGACGAGTTGGGAACGATCTCCATGTGCGAGACGCGGGCGTAAGCACCCACCGAAGAGGTGAAATCGAAGTTCGCACCGACGGTCCAGTTGGTCGCGGACGGATCCAGGCGATGGTTCTGGACGACGCCGGTGAACCGGCGCGTGGTGTTGTCGGCCAGTGTGGTGCGGTCGCCGAGGTCGACCTGGGCGGTCTGCTCTGCATAGCCTTCATAGCGGTAGCGTTCATGGCGGATACCTGCGTCGAGCTTGAAGCGGTCCGTCAGTGCCCACGTGTCATTGGCATACACCGCGAACATGCGGGCATCCACTTTGCCGCGATTGAGGGTAGTGGTGTAACGCAGCGTGCCCTTGTCGGTGACGTATCCCAAGGGGGCGCCATCGTTGCCGTAGGCCACCAGATCCAGCAGGCGTGGCTTGCCGCGCATCTCCATCAGCATGTCCTGGTACAGACTGAAGGCCGTGGTGCCGAAGAAGGCCGTATATGCGCCGATGTTCAGATCGTGGCTGCCCCAGGCCGTTTCAAACAACCGCGTCGCACTGAAGTCGGCCTGGCCGGAGTAGAAGTCCGAATCTGCGGCCCGGTACTGGGCCGAGATCACCAGGCCGGAGTCGGCATAGGGGTCGTAGGCGCTCGCCCCGTTGCTGCCGGCCAGAGCGTAGCCCATCCGCGCGACGCCGGCGCCGAAGGCGCTACGGGCCGCGCCCAGATAGCCGTTGGCGAAAGTGCGTGCGTCGACCGGGTTGGTGGTCGAGTACAGTGCGTCGAAGGTGTTGCGGCCCTTGGTGTAACCGGTTTTCAGCGAGATCGTCCAATCGCTGGCGGTATTCTCGTACTGGAAGCCGATGTTGCCGAAGCGCATGTGCCGGCCATCGGCCAGGTCGCGGTTCATGCCCTGCAGGACGCCGCCGCCATCGAGGTATTTCAGGTTGACACTGCGCAGCGACGGCGAGTTCAGCGTACCGTCGAAGTAGTCGATGTACGGGTCCAGCGGGACGCTGGGATTGCGCGGATCGGCGACCGGGATCGGCAGGTAGAACGTATTGTGGTCATCGACGAAGGTACCGCTGACCTTGAACCAGCTGGTGTCATCGAAGTAGTGCTTGATGTTGCCCCTGATCTGCCCGCCCTTGTCGTTCGGGAAGCCGTTGTCGCGGTAGCCATCGTGCTGGCGCAGGAATCCACCGACCGCATAGAAGGTGTCCTTGCCGAGGGCGCCGGACTGGTACATCTCGCCACGGTACAGCCCGGTGTCACCGACGGTCAGCTGGGCCTTGCCGTGGGTCTGTTCCGAGCCCTCGTCCAGGATGTTGTTGACGATGGCGCCGCCACTGCTCGCATAGATCGGCGCCGGACCACCACGCACGATCTCCACCCGCTGGTTCATCACGTCGAACCGGTTCATGCCGTCGCCGGAATTGAAGAAGTGGCCATCCAGCTCCTGGTAGAGCGGCAGGCCGTCCTGCTGGAAGGCGATGAAGCCACGATCGGTGGGAATGCCGCGCAGCCGGGTGATGTTCTGCACCTCGCCTCCGGTGGCTTCGACATGGATGCCGGGCACGGACCCGAGCAGGTCGGCATAGCTTTTCGGTGCGAGTTTCTGCACGTCTTCGCGGCTGAGCGAATTGACTGCGAAGGACGCATCGAAACGACGCTGGGTGCGCGCCGCACCGGTGACGACCACCGCATCCAGCGTTGCGGCGTCGACGCTGCCCTGGTTCTGGACCGGGGCGTCCTGCGCAGAAGCGTTGCCGTGCAGGGATATCAAGGCCAGGGAGATTCCCAGGACCAGGGGGCTGATGTTCATCGGAGGGCGGCCATGCAGGGAAGGGGGACCGCTGCACGGTAGGTCCGGGCGATGACGGAATTGTTTACTTCGGCGGAAATAAACAATTAAACGATGGCATCGGCGCCCAGCTGGTGGATCGGCAGCAGCGCCGCGCCCACCGATACCGCAGATCCTCCCAGCCGTGACACATGCACCTGCGGCAGGCGCAGGCTGTCCAGCGCGCTGCTCCAGCGTGCCGGCTGCTGCAGGTGTTGCCCCAACGCTTCCAGTACCTGGCGGGGCAGCGAACCGGACAGGATCACGGCGCCCGGATCGAGCCACGCCACGCCGGTATTGGCCGCCGCGCCCAGCTGGTTTCCCGCGCGTTCGGCCCAGGCACTGATGATGCCGGCATGGCTTTCCAGGCAGGCCTCCAACTCGAACAACGAAGGAATCCCGGCGCCGGCGTCGCGCAACGTGGCCAGCAGGTCGATGCCCGAGGGGCGCGGTGCGTCCATGCGGAACAGGCGGCCGATGTCGCCTGCATTGCCGAACTCACCGCGCATCACATCACGCCGGTGGATCACGCCGCCACCCACGCCGTGGCCGACATACAGCAGCAGCGCCGAAGCGCAGTCGCGGATCAGCCCGCTGTCGTAGTACTCCGCCAACGCCGCCAGGGTTGCATCGTTCTCCACCCACACCGGGAAGCCGAAGTAGTCTTCGAAGAACTGGTCGTTGTCGATATCGCGCCAGCCATGCAGCCAGTCCACCGCGTGCCGGCGTGCCGGACCGGTTTCGACCACGGGCCCCGGAACGGCCACGCCGAGGCCAAGGAACCGCGCGCGCATCAGTCCGGTGCTGCTGGTGAGGCTGCGCAGGCGCTGGTCCACGCAATGGACGAAATCGTGGGGATCTGCGCTGTCGAATGCGGTGGCATCACGGGCGATGAGCTGACCGGCGAAATCCACCAGTGCGATCTCCAGCCAACCGGGATGCACCGTGGCACCGGCGGCATAGCCGCCCCGGCCGGACAGCGCCAGTGGCACCGACGGACGGCCGCGCTGGCCATCGGACAGCTGTTCCTGCTCCTCGATCACTTCCAGCATCAGCAGCTCACGCGCCAGGCGGGTCAACGCGCCGTTGTGCATGCCCAGCTGGTGGGCGATGGTGATGCGGGGAACCGCGCCCATCGTGCGCAACAGCCAGATGATGCGCTTATGGTCGGCCTCCAGCGCGATCAGCGGCTTGCGGCGCAGCCGCGATGTCGGGGCCAGGCTCACGGGCGCATGCCCTCGGTGCGTGCTGGAGGGATGGGCCAGGCCAATGCAGCCAGCGAAAGCAGGCTGCCGATGGCGACCAGCGAGATCAGGGCGACCGAGGTGTCCAGATCGCCCGCCTGTATACCGGGCAGCACTTCGCCCAGCAGCAAAGAAGAGGCCGCGATGGATAGCTTCATGGTTCCGGTGAGCAGTGCAAAGCAGCTGAGGTCATCGTCGCGTCCGCCATGGATGGCGTGGCGACGGGCGATCAGCGCGGTGCGTCGCCACAGTACCAGGCCGACGCTGGCCACCGCCGTCCCGTGGGTCGCGGCACATGCAATCGCTATGGGCGTGGAGGGGATGGCCAGGTACACGCCGACGGCTCCGACGGCCAGCACCGACATCAACGCGAGCATCCCGGTCTCGCTGTGCAGCGTTGTACGCAGGCGCAGGCAGAGCCAGGGGGCAACCACCATGCCCGCCACCATCGCGAAGGTCAGCGCTGCCCCATGTTCGGCGAAGGGGAACAGACGCCCTGCCAGGCCAACCAGCGCCGTCTCCGCCGCCGCGGCCAGCAGAACCGGCAGCAGCGCTGGCAGGGGCAGGGCAACAGCAGCGGGCGTCCTGGTTGCGCCGGGCCGTGGGGGCGTTGCGACGCAGGCCAAAGGAAGCGCAGCGGCCGCGATCAGCACGCCGATGACCATGCAGATCAGCAACGCGTTGCCACTGCCCTGGGACGCAGGCGTACCGACCACGACGAACAGCGCCGAGGCAATGCACAGCTTGGAGATCGGCACTACCACGGCGCGGGTGGAGACATAGCGCATGGCCTCGTCCTCGTCACGGGGCAGCAACGACGTCAACGCGTTCTGGGCCACGTCGTAGACTGCATAGCAGGTACGGAACAGCAACGATGCGACCAGCAATGGCAGGAAGGCGGGCTCGGTTGCGTTGCCCGGGCTGAACAGCAGGCAGGCGCTGGCCGCCGTGCCGAGCCCGCCGATGAGCTGCAGGCGCAGGGCGAGGCGCTGCTGGTTGCGCAGGCGGGTGAACACGGCGGCCAGCAGCAGATCGAGCAAGCTGCTGTAGGCCAGTGAAATGGCCAGCAACTGGCCGGTGTGGGCCGCCGACAGCCCCAGCCGGGCGTGCAGGTAGTAGCCCAGCACCAGATCCACGAATGACCAGGCCAGGGTGCGGGCAAAGTGGCCGGCGGCATAGAGGTGCCGTGGCGAGGGCTGCGCGTTCAACGCCGTGTACTGGGGGAGAAGAGCCGGAGATGCTGGATCGTTCTACTACCCCTGTGTGACATGGTCCTGACATGGCGGGTGGCCGGGCATTCAGCGCGTGGCTTGCACCCCCTGCCGCGGGCGTGCAGCATTTGCCCTGCTGCCCCCACCACGCGTCACGCAGCGCTTTCTTCACTGGAACGGAGCAACGTATGAAACTGTTGTCCGCTGTGTTGTTGTCTGCGCTTTCGCTCTCCGCCGTTCCGGCGCTGGCAGTGGAAGCTTCGCCCTCACCGCTGTTGGGGCGCTGGTCGCTGGATATCGCCACGTCTGCACTTCCCGAAGCGCAGCGCCCGAAGCATGTGGTGCTCGAGTTCAAGGACGCCGGTGCGGGGCGTTGGAGTTCACATGTGGACATCGTCCTGCACGACGGCAAGACCATGAAGTCCGACGGCACGCTGGCGCTGGACGGCACGCCGGGGCCCTTGTCCGGTACTTACGGTGCGGACAAGGCCAACCTGAAACTGCCGGCGCCGAACACCCTGGTGATGCAGCTGGTGGACCACGGCACGCCGGCCTCCACCCGCATCTATACCGTGGCGGCCGACCGTACGACGATGACCGAGACCAAGGCGTTCTACGGTCACGACGGTACGCCGATCCTGCAGACCAATCTGTTCAAGCGGATACCGTAGCGGCGCCGCCTGCACCACGCCCGCACAGCGGGCGTGGTGAATGCAGCAGCCTTATACCGTAGCCGGGTCGCGCTTGCCGGTGTCGATGCCGTACTTGTCGATGGCCTCCTGCATCCGCGAGCGCTCGATGCGGCCTTCGTCGGCCAGCGACTTCAGGGCTGCCAGCACGATGAAGTGGCGATCCACTTCGAAGAACGTGCGCAGCGACTCACGCGTGTCGGAACGGCCGAAGCCATCGGTGCCGAGTGCGGTGAAGCGACGGTCGTTGACGAAGGGACGGATCTGGTCGCCTACGATCTTCATGTAGTCGGTGGCCACCACCACCGGGCCTTCATGGCCCTGCAGGCACTGCTGCACGTAGGGTACGCGCGGCTCCTCGGCCGGATGCAGCAGGTTCCAGCGTTCGGCGGCCAGGCCGTCGCGGCGCAGTTCGGTCAGGCTGGTGGCGCTCCACACATCGCTGGCGACGCCGAAGTCCTGCTGCAGCAGTTCTGCCGCGGCTTCCACTTCGCGCAGGATCGAGCCGCTGCCCATCAGCTGCACGCGTGGCTGCGAGGCGGTATCGGCGGCTGCCGGATGCAGCAGATACAGGCCCTTCAGGATGCCCGCTTCCACGCCCTCCGGCAGTGCCGGCTGCGGGTAGTTTTCGTTGAGCACGGTGATGTAGTAGTAGATGTCTTCCTGGTCGACATACATGCGGCGCAGGCCGTCATGGATGATCACCGCCAGCTCGTAGTTGTAGGTCGGGTCGTAGGACACGCAGCTCGGAATCACCGACGACAGCACGTGGCTGTGGCCGTCATCGTGCTGCAGGCCTTCGCCCATCAGCGTGGTGCGGCCCGACGTGGCACCGAGCAGGAAGCCGCGGGTACGCGCATCGGCAGCGGCCCAGGCCAGGTCACCGACACGCTGCAGGCCGAACATCGAATAGAAGATGTAGAACGGAATCGTGGCCAGGCCGTGGTTGCTGTAGGCGGTGCCGGCGGCGATCCACGAACAGATCGCACCGGATTCATTGATGCCTTCCTGCAGGATCTGGCCGTCCTTGGCTTCCTTGTAATAGCTCAGCTGGCCGGCATCCTGCGGGGTATACAGCTGGCCCAGGTAGGAGTGGATGCCGATCTGGCGGAACAGGCCTTCCATGCCGAAGGTGCGCGATTCATCGGGCACGATCGGAATCACCAGCTTGCCCAGGTCCGGGTCCTTCAGCAGGCTGGTGAGGATGCGCACGAAGCCCATGGTGGTGGACTGGCCACGATCGCCGCTGCCCTGCAGCTGGGTGTTGAAGATCGACAACGGCGGCAACGGCAGCGGATCGACCTTCGCCAGCCGCGCCGGCAGCTGGCCGCCCTGGATGCGGCGGCGCTCGGCGAAGTAGGCGGCCTCGGCGCTGCCGGGCTCCGGACGCAGATAGGGCATCTCCTCCAGCTGCTCGTCGCTGACCGGCAGGTTGAAGCGGTCGCGGAAGGCGCGCACCGCATCGGCGCTCATCTTCTTCAGCTGGTGGTTGATGTTCTGGCCTTCGCCGGCTTCGCCCATGCCGAAACCCTTGACCGTCTTGGCCAGGATCACCGTCGGCCGGCCGCGGGTGTTCACCGCCTGCTGGTAGGCGGCGTACACCTTCTGCGGATCGTGGCCACCACGTGCCAGCGCCCAGATCTCGTCGTCGCTCATGTGCGCGACCCGCTCCAGCAGCTCGGGGTAACGGCCGAAGAAGTGTTCGCGCACATAGGCGCCGCTCTGCGACTTGAAGGTCTGGTAGTCGCCATCCACGCATTCCATCATGCGCTGGCGCAGCAGGCCGCTGTGGTCGCGGGCCAGCAGGTCGTCCCAGCCGCTGCCCCAGATCAGCTTGATCACGTTCCAGCCGGCCGCGCGGAAGGTGCCTTCCAGTTCCTGGATGACCTTGGCGTTGCCGCGTACCGGACCGTCCAGGCGCTGCAGGTTGCAGTTGACCACGAACACGATGTTGTCCAGCCGCTCGCGGCCAGCCAGGGAAATTGCCGCCAGCGATTCGGGCTGGTCCATTTCGCCGTCGCCGAGGAAGGCCCAGACCTTGCGGCCCTGGTGTTCTTTCAGGCCGCGGTATTCCAGGTAGCGCATGTAGCGCGCCTGGTAGGCGGCGGTCAGCGGGCCCAGCCCCATCGATACGGTGGGGAACTGCCAGAACTCCGGCATCAGGCGTGGGTGTGGATACGAGGACAGGCCTTCGCGGCCGGCTTCGCGGCGGAAGTTGTCCATCCGTGCCGGATCGATGCGGCCCTCCACGTACGCGCGGCCGTAGATGCCCGGCGCGGAGTGGCCCTGGATGTAGATCATGTCGCCGTCGAAGGTGTCGGTGCGGCCACGGAAGAAGTGATCGAAGCCGACGTCGTACAGCACTGCCGCGGACTGGTAGGTGGCGATGTGGCCGCCGACATTGGAATGCTTGCCGGCACGTAGCACCATCACCATCGCGTTCCAGCGGATCATCGCGTTCAGGCGGCGCTCGATGGCCAGGTCACCCGGGTAGGCCGGCTGGCGCTCGGGCGGGATGGTGTTGACGTAGGCGGTCCAGGCACGGGTATGCAGGTCGCCGTGCTGCTGCGCGTCCAGATCGCTCAGCTGGTCGATCAGGTAGTGCGCGCGCTGCCGGCCGCCGGCCTGCATCACCGCCTCCAGCGATTCACGCCACTCCCGCGTTTCCAGCGGGTCGGTATCGAAGGGGATCAGGGCTTGGTTCATGACGGTCTCCAGAGGGCGCCGGTCGGACTTCTGCCTGGGCGACAACACCGGCAGGGCGCACAGCACTGGAGCGGGGTCGCAACGGCGGGGCCGTGACGCGAAGGGCGACCGTGGCGGCCACCGAGAAGACAAGCGTAGGCCGGGCCCCCTGGCTTCGATAGGCGGGCCCGGCTTGGGTCTCTGGCAAGCAAGGGTTGGCACCGCGCGCCGTATCATGCGCGCATGCGCTGGGTGCGGCCGCTGATCAGGCCGGGGACAGCCCAGGCAGGAACACCGGGATGATCGCCACGCCGACGCCCAGCAGGCACCAGGCGACAATGGGCAGCCAGCGCGCCAGGCGTTGGGCGGGTTCCGGTGCACGACGGCCACCGATCCACAGCAGCAGCGTGAGCAAGCCCAGTGCATAGGCGAGAGCGACGATCACCGGATGCACATGGATGACCCGGCTGGGCGGCCACATCTGCTGCTGGTAGGCGGTGGTGTGGGCGACCAGCAGCAGGAACAGCAGGCTGCTGAGGGTGTTGATGGCGGTGCGTGCGTTCATTGCTGGGCACTCCTTGTGCCGGCTGCCGGGACAGTGCAGGGGCGGCATTCTAGCGGCTGCCTGCCGGTCGTTGAAACGCCACTGTCATCGATGGCGGTCACCCTGCGGGGCTTTCCAGCCTCGGGGTGGTTGGCCGGCCGTGAACAGCGTGAGGATCTGGGAGAAGAGCTACGCGCTGCGGCGCCGGCTGCTGCGTGGCTTCTTCCTGCGTCGCGGTTCGGCCAGCGAGGATGCCGAAGACCTGGCGCAGGAGGTCTACCTGCGCCTGCTGCGCAGCACCGGCGAAGATGCCGATGCGGTCGAGAACCCGGAAGCCTACCTGTTCACCGTGGCGGCCAACCTGGCGCGCGAGCATGCGCGCGCGCGGTCGTCGCTGCCGCCGCTGGAAGACGTCGACCTGCTGGCCGAAGTGCTGAAAAGCGAAGAAGACATCGAAGGCGAATTCGAGCGTGCGCAGCGCTGGAACGATATCCGCAGCACCATTGCACGACTGCCGGCGACCACGCGTCGGGTGATGGAGCTGCACTACCGCGACGGGCTGGATTGCCCGGGAATCAGTCAGCAGCTGCAGGTGTCGGTGCACATGGTGCGCAAGCACATCGGCAAGGGGCTGGAGGCCTGCAGGAACGCGCTGGGCGCCAGGGAGCACACATGAGCCGGAACTCATCGACCGTGGCCGACGACACGATCACCTGCGAGGCCATGGACTGGTTCCTGCGCAATCGCGACGGAACACTGGGTGAGGCCGAGCGGGTTGCGTTCCTGGACTGGATGAAGTGCTCGCCGGAGCATGTGCGCGCCTATATGCACGCCCTCGCGCTGCACCGGCAGGTCGGTGAGGCGCTGCAATCGCCGTTGCCTGAAGAGGCGCCGGTGCCACCGCGGCAGGTCGCCGCCAAGGTGGTGCCGCTGTTCGGTAGCATGCATGCGCCGCCGCGCGCTGTGCGGCCTCGGGGGCGTGCGCGCTGGTGGGTGATGGCTGCCGCAGCCTGTACGGCCCTGCTCGGCGTGGGCCTGGTTCCGCAGCTGATGCCCACCGCGCAACTTTACAGTGCCGGACAGGGTGAGCTTCGCGACCTGGTGCTGCCCGACCAGACCCAGGTGCGGCTCAACGCGGACAGCCGCCTGCGGGTACGCATGGGCTGGCTCAGCCGCAAGGTGGAGCTGTTGCAGGGTGAGGCCACGTTCGACATCGCCCGCGACCGCCGTCCGTTCGAGGTGGAGGTGAACGGCCTCGAGATTCGAGACATTGGCACGGTGTTCGATGTCGCGCGACGGTTGAAGAGCACGCGCATCGGCGTGGTTTCCGGCGAGGTGGAGATCTGGAGCCAGGGTGCGGACGCCCGGCGTCTTGCGCAACTGGGCGAAGGCCGGGTGGTGCAGGTCGACGCGCGCAGCCATGCGGTGGAGTCGCTGGATGTACCGTTGTCGATGCTGCTGGACTGGCAGCAACGCAAGGTGTCCTTCCTGGATGAGCGGCTGGACGAGGTAGCCGCTGCCTTCAACCGGCACAACCAGGTACAGGTCCGCGTGCTGGACGAAGGCGCTGCATCGGCACGGTTGTCGGGCAGTCTCGATGCGCATCGCATCGGTGCGCTGCAGGCCTTCCTCGAACGCGACCCGCGTTTCCTGGTGAGGCGCGAAGGCGACACCGTGCGGGTCGGCAGTCGCTGAGGCCGACGTGGCCGTGGACTGTCAGAAAAAATTCATCGAATCCGCGTTCTCCACTTCGGTGGATGCGGGCTCTTACTTGGGAGAAGCCACTGCCGAGCCACGCAGCGGCGCCTGCTGCCTTCTCTCTTCCAAGGACCCGTGATGCGCAACACGCTCTACCTGTCGATCATCCTCGCCCTGTCTCCCTGCAGCGTGCCGCTGGCGGTCGCGGCCACTGCCGATGGCCTTGAGGCCCGCGTTTCGGCGCCGATCGCGGCGCAGCCGTTGGCACGTGCACTGGAGCAGTTGTCGCGCAGTTCCGGAGTGCAGTTCCTGTACTCGGCCGGCGGTGATGCGCGCATGGCCGGTGCGGTGCCGCGCGGTGCTACCGTCAAGCAGGCGCTGGACGCACTGCTGGCCGGGACCGGCCTGGGCTACACCGTGGTGGATGGCAACGTCATCGCCATCGATCCGGCGCCCGTAAGCAACGCGCCGAAGCCGGCCGCGCCGAAGCCGCGCGAGGCAGAGGCGGTGGTGGCGCCAACCCTGGACACCGTCAAGGTGATTGCCGCGCACGAGGTGATCGACCAGAAGAAGTCGTCGCCAGTGATCAAGGATTCGGTGGTCTACGACGAGATGGACAGCTACGGCGACGAGACCCTGGCCGAGAGCCTGATGGCCGCTCCAGGTCTGAGTGCGGTGGAGGATGCCGGCGAGCCACGTTACGTGACCGTGCGCGGGGTACAGGCCAACCTCAACTACACCACCATCGATGGCATCGCAATTGCCAGCGTGGGAGGCAGTGGCTCCGGCGAGCGAATGAACAACCTGCAGCTGATTCCCAGCGACATCGGCACCCGTACCGACATCTACAAGAGCTTCAGTGCGGAGCAGGCACCGGATGCGATCGGCGGCGTGATCGACATCATCAGCCGCAGTGCTTTCGACCGGTCCGGCAAGTACGTGTTTGCCGATGTGGCGGGCATCTATTCCACCGCCGAGACCAACGTCGAGCGCAGCGCAGGCGGCAACCACGAGACTCTGGGCCACTTCGGCAAGAGCGCCAAGGTGGTGTTCTCCAACCAGTTCGGCGCCGACCAGGAGTTCGGCATCGTTGCGGTGGCACGCTACGAGCAGCGTTCACGCAACAGCGTCAAGCGCTGGGTGGAGTCGAACTACTACTACAACGACGCTGGCAAATACCTCGCCGACGGTACCACCGGTCCGGACGAGGCCAAGGGCTGGAACGGGCTGCGTGCGCCTGGCAACTTCAGCACCGGCACCTATACCAACTTCATCACCAACTTCGGTGGCTCCGCCAAGCTTGAGTGGAAGCCCTCGGATGATCCGTTCTACGCATCGCTGCTGCTGTACTCGTACCGGTTCTACGAGAACTCGACGATGAACAAGACCGATCTGTACGGCAATGCCAAGTTCCCGATCCGCAACCAGACCGAGGACAGCGGCACCACCCAGATCAACAGCATCTACATCAAGAACCGTCACGACCGCTGGGACCGCAGCAACCGTGGTGCCATCGCCAGTTTCAACTGGGACATGGGCGACCGTTCGCGGCTGACCCTGCGTGGCGGCCATACCGAAGAGACCTTCCACAACAACCAGGTCTACTGGGGTGTGCGCGCCTACCCAAGCAATCTGTTCGTCGACTACGAGAACGACAGCCACGGGTTCCCCAACGCGGTGGCGGTTTCCGATTCCAGCCTGCTGACCAGCTCCGCGTTCAAGCTCAATCCGGCGCAGGCCTATGTCTCCCCGCGCGATGCCAAGGAGAGCATCGACAACCTGCGCGCGGATTTCAGCTACAACATCGACGCCGATGCGCGTGGCTTCGGCCTGGCCACCGGCGCCGAGTACCGCCATCTGAAGATCTGGCAGGACATCGACTTCGACTACTTCAAGAGCAATGCCACGCTCAACGATTACCTGTATCCGGGTTCGACGCTGCTGGGCAGCGTGCCGGGTTTCCCGCTGATCGACAACCGCAAGTGGAACGAGGAACTGCTGCCGAAACTGGGCAACAACAATGCGGCGTATCCGAATGCCAACTTCACCAGCGACTACAAGTATGTGGAGGACATCACCAATGCCTATGTATCCGCGCACTACGCCTGGGACCGGCTGCTGCTGATCGGCGGCCTGCGCTACGACCACACCCGCTTCGATGCCTACAGCCCGTTCAGCGATGATGGCGGCACTACCTATACCTCCGCCTTCCGCAATACGAGCGGTGGCTACAACAACCTGCTGCCTTCATTGAATGCGACGTTCAAGCTGAGCGAGGACCAGCGCCTGCGCTTCTCCGCCAGCCGCACGCTGGGCCGGCCGACGCCGAGCAACATCGCCCAGGCCACCAGTACCAGTTGTGGCGATGACGAGGAGGGCAGGGGCTTCTGCAGCATCAAGCAGGGCAATGCCGATCTGCAGCCGCGACGTTCCACCAACATCGACCTGGCGTGGGACCTGTACTTCAACGGAAACAACGGCCTGGTCTCGGTGGCGCTGTTCGACAAGGTGATCAAGGACGACATCTACACCCTGACCACCTTCGAGAACGTGGGCGATACCCGCTATCGGGTGACCCAGCCGATGAACACCGATGAGTCCACGCTGCGCGGCGTCGAGTTCGCGGTGGCCAACCGCAACCTGCAGTGGGGCCGCCAGCGCTTCGACATGTACTTCAACGCTACACGGCTGGAAGGCCAGACCAACTACCGCATCAGCGATGGCACCGAGCGCCGCCTGGATCGCCTGCTGTACCAGCCGGACTGGTCGCTCAATGGTTCGGTGATCTGGCGCATGCCCTGGAAGAGCGCGCAGCTGCGCCTGTCCGGCACCTACCGCAGCCGGATGCTGGTCGACTTCGGCGACACCCAGTGGCTGGATTCGTACTACGACCCATACATGACCTTCAACATGGGCTTCAGCCACAAGCTCAGCAGGCACGTGACGCTGAAGTACGAAGCCAAGAACCTGTTCAACACCCAGCCGACCTACAGCACCGGCCCGAACGGGCGCTTCCGTACCGAGATCGACGACTACGGCCGCTTCTTCTACTTCCACATCATCTACAACTGAGGGCACAGCCGTGGAGACGATCAATCGCAGGCGATTCCTGGCCCTGGCCGGCCTGTCCGCTGCCGGTGCCTGGATGGGCACGGCACACGCGCTGGCCGCGCAGGCCGATGCCACCGCGCTGAACCCGCGCAACCTGCTGGCCAAGCCGCGCTTTGCCAGCACACCCTTCACCCTGGGCGTGGCCTCGGGTGATCCCTCGGCCGATGGCGTGGTGCTGTGGACGCGCCTGGCGACCGAACCGCTGGTGTTCGGCGGTGGCATGCCGACCCGGCCGATGGCGGTCGAGTGGCAACTGGCAGCAGACGATGGCATGCGCAAGGTGGTGCGCCAGGGTTCGGCAATGGCGCATCCCGAACTCGGCCACGCCGTGCACGTGGAGCTGGACGGGTTGGCGCCCGGACGGCCCTACTGGTACCGCTTCACCGTAGGCGGCCACGCCAGTGCGGTCGGTTGTACCCGCACGCTGCCCGCAGCCACGGCCGCAGTGGATCGTGTGCGCTTTGCGGTGGCCGGTTGCCAGCACTACGAAGAAGGCCACTACACCGCGTGGCGGCGCATCGCCGAGGAACCGCTGGATTTCGTCTTCCACTACGGTGACTACATCTACGAAGGCGAAAGCCAGCCGGGCCTGCGGAAGATGAACGGCCAGCCGTTCACCAACCTGCGCAACCACGTCGGCCCGCAGATCTACACGCTGGATGATTACCGCCGCCGCTACGCCCAGTACAAGAGCGATCCCGACCTGCAGGCCGCGCATGCGGCGGCACCGTGGTTCGTCACTTTTGACGACCATGAAGTGGACAACAACTGGGCCGGTGCCGAAGACCAGGATGACACGCCCAGCGAAGTGTTCCTGCTGCGTCGCGCACAGGCGTTCCAGGCCTACTACGAGAACATGCCACTGCGCCGCTCGGCATTCCCGCGCGATGGCCACATGCAGATGTACCGGCGCGCACGCTACGGCACGCTGATGGACCTGCACCTGCTCGACACCCGCCAGTACCGCAGCAAGCAGGTGAACATGGCGTTGCGTGAGGAGGTGGAATCGCCGGAGCGCAGCATTGTGGGGGCGAAGCAGGAGCGCTGGCTGTTCGACGGCCTGGCCGATGCTGCACCACGCTGGCACACGATCGCCCACCAGGTGGCGCTGGGCAACTACATGCGCGAGAAGGACGGCGTGGTGCAATCGTCCGACGACCAGTGGTCAGGCTATCTGGACAGCCGCCGGCGCCTGCTTGACCACATCCAGAAGGTGGGCTTCGGCAACGTAGTGACTGCCTGCGGTGACGCGCATCGCCACTATGCGAGTGATCTGGTGCAGGACCACCGTGACTCGGGCGTGATCTCCAGCGAGTTCCTCGCCACGTCGATCACTTCCGGCGCCGATGGCCAGGGTGTGGACGCGTATGCCAGGAACCAGCTTGCGCACAGCCCCTATCTGAAGGCGACCATCGACAAGCGTGGCTACGTGCTGTGCGATGTCACCCGCGATGCGTGGATCGGCGATATGAAGACGCTGGATACCGTGATGCAGCCGAATGGCGCGGTGCAGAGCTGGAAGCGCTACGCGGTGGAGCACGGCCGGCCGGGGCTGCAGGAGGCCTGATCCTACCGGTCTAGCCTGTAGAGCCGAGCCCATGCTCGGCTGCTTTTCCGGTCAGTTATCGAAGAGCAGCCGAGCATGGGCTTGGCTCTACAGAGATCCTTCAATCGTGCTCGAACCGCAATGGCTCGCTGCCCATCGCCGGATCACTGGTGCCGGGGCGCCCATCCTCGGCGCGGCCGGCCAGGCGCAGGGCACTGTCGCCCACACCGACGAGGAGGTCGTACCAGCCTGCGGTGGGCGTTGCGTCCCACGCCAACGCGGTCTCTGCATGTGCGGGCAGCACCAGCGTCTGCTCGGGCATATGCCCGGCATAGGCGCCAGGCTGCACACGCACCTGCTGCGCGCTGTCACCCAGATTGTGCAGGCGGAGCCGCAGTTGGCCATCCGCACGATCGGTTGAAGCCTGCACGGCAGGACCCGTGGCCGCTCCCTGGAAGTGGCGGTGGAAGCCGTTCGGGCCCAGCAGCCACAGGTCATAGCGACCCTGGGCGTCCAGCGGCCAGCGCTCGCGCAGCGGCATGCCCGGCAGCAGCGTGTAGCGGCGTGGCACCGCATCCAGCCGCAGCCGGTCGTAAACATGCAGCACTGCTGCTGCGCCTTCGCAGGACAGCGCCAGATCCACACCCGAGGCGTCGACAGCGGCAATCGATGCCTGCGGCCGGTAGGGCAGGGCACGCGCCGGGCGCACGCCGCTTTCCTGTTTCGCCGGCTTCAGTCCCTCGGGCAACGCGGGCACGGTGCGTCCCGGCAGGGCGGCGGCGCGCGCGGCCACCGCGCTCACGTCCGGCAGGCCGCGTACGAACGGGCGGGTATCGCGCTGGGCGAAGTCGAACGCGTTGCTCAGGTCGCCGCAGACCGCGCGGCGCCACGGCGAGATGTCCGGTGCGGCCACACCGAAGCGACGTTCGATCAACCGTATGACCGAGGTGTGGTCGTACACCTGCGAATCGACCCAGCCACCGCGGCTCCACGGCGAGATCACATACAGCGGCACGCGCGGACCCAGCCCATATGGGCGGCCACGCAGTTCGGCGAGGTCGTACTTCTCGTCGCCCGGTGCCGGATGGCGGTGGTACTCGCCCTCGGTACTGACCGAAGACGCACCGGCCCAGCCGGTGCCCAGCGGTGAAGGCGGTGCCGGTGGCGGCATGTGGTCGAAGAAGCCGTCGTTCTCGTCGAACATCAGCAACAGCGCGGTGCGGCTCCACACCTCTGGATCGGCGGTCAGCGCGTCCAGCACGCGCGCGGTATAGGCCGCGCCCTGGGCGGGGCTGGAGGGGCCGGGATGCTCGCTGCCGGCCGCGTCGGCAATGATGAAGCTGACCTGCGGCAGGCGCCCACCGATCACGTCCTGGCGCAGCTGCGCCAGGCCACGGGTGCTGACGCCGCGTGCGCGCAACTGCGGGTCATGCCCCGGCGCGGCGCGATGGGCCTGGCGGAACACCTCGAAACCGGCCAGCGGGTTGTCGGTGAAGTTGTCGGCCATGTCCTGGTAGATCTGCCAGGACACGCCCGCCTTCTGCAGGCGCTCGACATGGCTGGTCCATCGGTACGACGCCGGATGCCCGCCCTGTTCCGGGAAGTTGTCGTGCGAGTTGGCGATCACCGGGCCACCTGCACGCGCGTGTGCATCATTGTGGCCAGTCCACAGGAACACCCGGTTCGGGTTGGTGCCGGCCTGCATCGCGCAGTGATAGGCGTCGCAGATGGTGAAGGCGTCGGCCAGCGCGAACTGGAACGGCAGGTCGCTGCGCTGGAAGTAGCCCATCGAGTGGTTCTGCTTGGCCTTCGGCCATTGCCCCATGCGCCCGTGGTCCCAGGCACGCTGTGCGTCCGGCCAGGTGTGCGGTGTGCCTTCCACCCGCATGTAGCCGAAGTGCGCGGCGGTATCCAGCGGGAACGGCGCGATCGCGCGCGCGCCGCTCGCGTCGGGCTGCAGCCACAGGCTGCGGGTGCGGCCGCCGGCCTGCAGTGCCGGCGCCGGGGCCACGAAGCGATCGCCGAATCCACGTACCCCCGGCAGCGTGCCGAAGTAGTGGTCGAACGAACGGTTCTCCTGCATGAACACCACGATGTGCTGCAGGTCTTCCAGACTGCGGGTCTGCGCCGCAGGCGCGATCGCTGCGGCCCGGGCGATGCTGGGCAGCAGCGGGGAAAGGCCAGCGGCAACGCCGGCCTGCAACAACCGGCGTCGGCCGATATCGGTCACGGGCTCACTCACAGGTCCACACGGAAGGAGATGCCGACGGTGCGCGGGGCGCCGATGAAGGCGTTGTCGCGGCCGTCCACCCCTGCAAGATACCGCTTGTCGGTGAGATTGCTCACCACCAGGTTGGCACCCATGCCCTTCAGGCGCGGCGACAGCCCCTGCAGGTCGAAGCCGATGTTGGCGTTGAACACGGTGGCCGAGGGCAGCTTGTTGACGTTGGCGGCGTCGAGATAGCGCGTGCCCAGGTAACGGCCGGACAGGCCGAAGTTCCAGTTCTCGCCCTGCCAGTCCGCCGACAGCACCAGGGTCTGTTCGGGCTGGCCGATCACCTTGGCGCCATCGACGATGCCCAGCTGGGTATCGCGTGCTGCATCGCCACTGCCCAGGTACTTGGAGCGGTTGTAGGTGTAGGCCGCGTTGATCCGCCAGCCGTTGTTCCACCCATAGCCGAACGCCGCTTCCAGGCCGTTGCTTTCCACGCCACCGAAGTTCTCATAGACGCCGTCGGTCTCGCCCAGGTAGTCGATGCCGCTGACGAAGCCTGCCGGCAGATAGACGATGCGGTTGTCGAACTTGATGTTGTAAAGCGTGACCGAGGCGGTCAGCGGCCAGCGGCTGATGCGCATGCCCACTTCAATGTTGTCGGCGGTTTCGGGCTCGACGTTGCGGAAGCGCTGCGGGTCGGTCTCGCCAAGCACGCCGGAGGGGATGGCGGCGAAGTTCTGCGAGAAGCCGGCGAACAGCTCCATGCCTTCCACACCCGGTGCCCAGGTGACGCCGGTGGACAACAGTGGATCGGACCTGGAATCGGATTTGACGTGCTCGCTGGCACCGATCACGCGGCGGCGCGACTGGTCGACGAAGAACTGCTTCACGCCCAGGCGCGCGCTGAACGGACCGAAGCGGGCCACGTCCTCGACGTAGTACATCTGCTCGTCGACCTTGTACTTGTCCTCGAACTGCACCCAGTACGGCTGGTGGTCGAAGGCGATGTCCTGGCCGACGTTGAGCAGGCGGTGCCAGTCGCGGCGCGCCGAACGGTCCAGCTTCTCCACCCACAGGCCGCCGCGGATCGTGTTGTCGACCGCGCCGAAGGTCTGCCGCCACTCGACGTCGGCGGTCACGCCCATGCGATCGTTGTCGTAGTGGGTGTGGCGATACGACTGCGCGCCCAGCACGTTGCCGGCGTAGCAGTTCGGATCGTACTCGGCGGTGAAGCCCAACCGTGGCGTGCAGCTGGCCAGCCGCTGTGCCGCGCTGCCATCAGGATTGACGAAGAAGATCTGGCCGCGGTTGCTGCCGCCGTACACGGTCTTGCCACCGAGGTACTCCGACTCGGGGCGGCCCGCACCATCATCGCTGACCTGCGCCAGGTACGGTGGCAGCCAGTCACCGCGGCCCTGCATGCGATGCCCATAGGCGGCCACCGACGCTTTGAAACCATTGCCGCCGTCAAAGGCTGCGCGCAGGTAGCCGAAGGTGTTCTCGCGCAGGGCGCGTGAACCGGAGCGGTAGTTCTGGTCCAGGTAGGGAATGCCGGTGAGGGTGCCGACCAGGTTGTCGCGCTCCGGGTTGGTTGCGAAGCCCGTCGGCGAAACGCTGGTGTATTCGGGCTCGTCGGCGTCGTTGTAGGACAGGTAGCCGGTCAGCGTCCAGCGGTCCAGTTCGGTGATGAACTTGCCGGCGATGTGGTCGTTGCTGGCGTGGCCGGTGCCGTCGATCCAGTCGTGCACCTTCGATGAGGAGGCACTGACCCAGGCGCGGGTGTGGCCGCCGAGCAGGCCGGTGTCGTAGCGCACGTAGTACTTGCGTGCCTCGTTGTCACCGGCACCGACCACGAAGCGCAGGCGGCTGTCCTGCAGCGGATCGCTGGTGAGGAAGTTGAGCGTGCCGCCCAGCGCCTCGTTCGAGCGCGAGGAGATATCGGCGGTGCCCTGGCTCACTTCCACCGTCTCCAGATCGAGGGTGTCGATGTAGCGGTTGGCCAGCGATCCACCGCCGTAACCCGAACCACCGTTCGGCAGGCCGTCGATGGTGGTGCCGATCTGCTGCGTATCGCGGTTGGTGACGAAGCCGCGCATGCTGATCTGCGTGCCCCACACCGACGAACCGGTGGCATCGGCCTCGCTGACCACCACGCCCGGCACTTCATTGAGCGCATCGTTGACGCTGCTCATCACCGTCTGCCGGTTCAGTGTTTCTGCGCGCACCGACGTCTTGGCGTAGCTGGTGGCCTGGCCGATCACCTGCACCTGGTCGAGGGTGCGGGCATCGCTGCTGCGCGCTTCGGCCGTCTCGCCCTGCGGTGCTTCGGCCAGGGCGTCCAGTGCGGGGGCGATCAGCAGGGCAAGCAGCGAAACACGGGGAAAGCGCGCAATCGTTCGCATCGATACCGGACCTTGGGGGGAGAGAAGCCCCCGAGTGTCGGCAGCACCAATGACATCGACATGACGTAGAGATGCAGGAACCGTGTTGTGTGACGGCCGGCACCTGCTGCCTGCTTCAGTACCGCGCGTCCTTGGGTTTCGGGTCGCGCGGCCAGTCCTTGCCCTTGTTGGCGAAGTCCGGCCGCGGCTGGTTGATGAAATAGCCGGCGATGTCCACCGCGTCCTGGTCGGGCATCACCTGCTGTCCCAGTGGCGGCTCGCGGGTCACCGCCGGCGGCATGTTGTGCTTGACGAAGCCGGCGGCCTTGTACAGGCGCGCCATGCCGGCGCCGATGTTGAAGCTGTGGTCACCCCATAGCGGCGGGAAGGCGATGTCACCGCTGGCGTCGCGCCGTCCTTCGCCGCTGTCGCCATGGCACGCGGCGCACTGCACGGCGTACAGTGCCTGGCCACGGATCGGGTCCGGGGTCAGCGTGTTGTCGATCGGCCCCTCACTGGGGGCGGCCACCTTTGCACCCTCTGGCACAGGACTGCTCAACCACGCCATGTAGTCGAGCATCGCGCGCATCTGCGGCGAGTCCTTCGGCAGCGGTTTGCCGTTCATCGAACGCTGCAGGCAGCCGTTGATGCGCTCGGTCAGCCCGATCACCTTGCCCGGGCGCGGCATGTAGCGCGGATAGGCGCCGCCGCCGGTATTGAAGTAGTGATTGCCGAACGGCCGCTTGCCTTCGGCCATGTGGCACGAGTTGCAGTTCAGATCGTTGCCGACATTGTCCGGCAGCAGCCGTGCGGTCTCGTTGAGGATGCGGCGGCCGAGCATCACCGATTCGGCATTGCCGAGCCCGGCGATCTCTTCGGCGCTGGGTGCGTGGTAGTGGCCGACCACCTTGCCCTGCGCATCGAGAATATCGATCGTGCTGGCCACGGCGGCATCCAGATCCGGGTACAGATGACGGTAGGCGAGGGTACCGGCACCGGCCAGCACCACGAGGCTGATCGCACTGCCGATCAGCAGGCGGGAACGCGTGCGCGAACGCTTCATCGTTCGGCCTCCTGCGGAACGTAGTGCACCGGCTTGTCGCGCACCACCCGGCGCATGCGCGCCACGTCGACCTCGCTCACTGCGCTGGCCTGGTTGCCCCAGCTGCTGCGGATGAAGGTCAGGATCTGTGCCAGCTGCGCGTTCGGCAGCTGCTCGAAGCCGGGCATGGTGAAGGCCATCCGGTCGCGCGGGGTATGTGGCGTGCGGCCGCCGATCAAGGTCACCTGCACCAGCGAACTGGGGTCATCGGCGAACACGATCGAGTTGCCGGCCAGCGCCGGATAGACGCGGGGCATGCCGCGCCCGTCGGCACGGTGGCAGGCCTGGCAGTGCTCCGCATAGGCCAGCGAACCGGCAACACGGTAGTCGCCGCTGCGCAGTGCGGCGGTGGTGGTGTCGGTACCGGGGGACCACTGCGCACTGCGGCCCTCACGCGCCGGCAGCTGTTTCAGGTAGCGGGCCATGGCCAGCAGGTCGGCGTCGGACAGGTACTGCGTGCTGTGCTCGACCACATCGGCCATGCCACCGAAGGCGGCCGAGCGATCGGTGCGGCCAGTGCGCAGGAAATCGACGATCTCACCCTCGCTCCAGCTGGCCAGGCCGGTCGATTCGTTGCGCAGGTTCTTCGCGTACCAGCCCTCCAGCACCGAACCGGACAGGAACTGGCCGCTGCCATCGTCGGCCAACGCCTTTTCCTGGAACGCCAGGCCGCGTGGCGTGTGGCAGGCACCGCAATGGGCCAGGCCTTCCACCAGTTCGGCACCACGCTGCTGGCCGGCATCCAGCGACGGATCCGGGCTGAAGCTGCGCGGGCGTGCGAACAGCAGCTGCCACCATGCCAGAGGCCAGCGCATGTTGGCCGGCCACGGGATCGTGCTGCCGGCGTTGTCCTGTTTCACCGGCTGCACCGAGCCCATGAAATAGGCGTACAGCGCCTTGATTTCGGCATCGGAGGCGATCACGTACGAGGCGTACGGCATTGCCGGATACAACGGCTGCCCATCGTGACGGATGCCGCGACGTACCGCGCGCTCGAAGTCGGCGTAGTCGTAGGCGCCAATGCCGGTGTCCGGATCGGGCGTGATGTTGGTCGAGTAGATCGTGCCCATCGGCGTCTGCATGCCGAGGCCACCGGCGAACGGCTTGCCGCCGGGCGCGGTGTGGCAGGCCGCGCAGTCGGCCGCGCGCGACAGGTACTGTCCCTGCGTGATCAGCGCCGGATCGTGGATGTCGACCTGCGCCGTCTGTCGCGGTGCGAACCAGTAGGGCGTGGTGCGGGCGATGCCGTAGGCGGCGGCCAGCGTGGCGGCCAGGGCAATGGCGAGCTTGAACGAGGTGCGCATGGCGGCACTGTGGGCAATCCCGCGCGCGCGTTCATTGATCCGGATCAATGACTGAACGGATACAGCTTTTACACCAAGCTGAATCGTTCCTGCGTTGTCATCAAGCCGTCATCCACGCGCGATAGATGGCCCACGCGCGCGTCGCTAACCTGCCACGCTGTCGCACCTTTTCCCCGATTGCCCATGAAGCGCCTGCTGCTGTTGTTGCTGGCGTGCGCCGGCCTGTGGCTGGCTGCATGCTCGCCCTCGATCAATGCCTCGTCCACCTCGCTCGCCGATCGGCTGATCGCGCCGGGTGGCGTATCGACCCTGCTCGATCGTCCGCGCATTGCCGCAGCCATTGCCGAACTGCCCAATCGCCACGGCTTCGCGCCGGGCCGCGATGGCGTGCCGATCTTCTGGCGTGTGTTCGATCCTGGCGATTACGGCGCGCGTTACCACTACCTGCCGCAGCGCCACGAGAACGGCCTGCCGCTGGATACCGGCTTGAGCCTGGCAGTACCGCGACCGTTCCGCGCGCAGGCACCGCGCGGCACCGTGGTGCTGCTGCACGGCTGGATGATGAATGGTGATTCGATGCTGCCGTGGTCGTTGCAGCTGGCCGAATCCGGCTACCGCGTGGTCACGCTCGACCTGCGCAACCATGGACAGTCCGGTACTGGGCCGTCGGGCTATGGCACCTATGAATCCGACGATGTGGTGGATGTAATCGGCGAGCTGCGCGCACGTGGTGAAGTAACCGGCCCGCTGTACCTGTTCGGCGTGTCCTATGGCGCCGCCACAGCGGTATTCACCGCCGACAAGCTCGGCGACCAGGTGGAAGGCGTGGTGGCGATGGAATCGTTCGCCAATGCCGGTGTAGCGATCCGCACGATGATTCCGCACCTGATGGGGCTGCAGCCGGAAGGCCTGAAGGCGCAGGCGGTCGCCTCCTACGCGCGCTGGCGCTATGGCGGCCAGGACATCAACCAGGTGATCGCCGCCGCCAGCCGCCGCATCGACGTCGATCTGGACCGTGTGGACGTGGCCCGCGCGCTGGCCGATACCCGCGCCTGCGTGCTGTTGCTGCACGGGCAGGGCGACCAGCACATTCCGGTCAGCCAGGGCCGCGAGTTGGCCCTGGCCAACCCACGCGCGCACTACATCGAGATGCGCGGCGAGGACCACATCACCCTGCCGCTGCGGCTGGACCTGCTGGCTGGCGTGGTCGACGACTGGATGGCGCGCGACGAGCATCACCCGAAGAGCGCCTGCCCGGCACCGCAACTGCCGGCCCAGGCCGAGTGGCTGACGCGTAGCTGAGAAAAGGGGACGGAGGGGATCAAGTCGTTTCCCGCACACCAAGGCAGGAAACGACTTGATCCCCTCCGTCCCCTTTTTCTGTCAGGCCACCCGTCGTGCCAGTGCTCGCGCGGATGCGGCTACGCCCAGCAGCAGCGCGGCCACGCACAGGAAGGCGAATCCGAGGCTGGTGCCGTGTGCCAGTGCACCGATCGCTGCCGGGCCGGCGAGGATGCCGGCGTAACCCAGCGTGGTCACCGCAGTGATGGCGATGCTCTCCGGCATCACCCGTTGCTGGCCGGCCATCGAGAACAGTGCCGGCACGATATTGGCGCAGCCCAGCCCGACCAGCACATAGCCCGCCAACGCCACCGGGAACGACGGTACCAGCGTGGCCAACGTGAACCCGGCTGCGGCGGTGATGCCGCCGAAGACCAGGGTGCGGGTGCGGCCGAGGCGCTCGACGATGCCGTCGCCGAACAGGCGCATCGCGGTCATCGCCAGCGTGAACAGCGCGAAGCCGGCGCCGGCCTGGTCACGCGGCACCTGCCGCACTTCGGCCAGGAACACCGCGCTCCAGTCCAGCATCGAGCCCTCGGCGAGGAACACCACGAAGGCCAGCACGCCGATGAACAGCACCACGCCGTGCGGCAGCGCCAGCAGTGGGCCTTCGTGCAGGATCCGTTGCGGTCGCCAGTGCGGCGCCGACAGCACCGCAACCAGCAGCAGTGCCGCCACCGACACCAGCGCGGCCAGCCACAGCGGTGTACCCAGGATCAGCAGGCCGGTCATGCAGCCGGCGCCGACGAAGCCACCGATGCTGTAGAAGGCGTGGAAGCCGGACATCATTGCGCGCCCGGCGTCGCGCTCGACCGCGACCGCCTGCATGTTCATCGCACAATCCAGCGCACCGACGCCGGCGCCGAACACGAACAGGGCCGCGCCCAGCGCCACCGGCGAGGGCGCCAGCACCAGCAAGGGTAGGGCGCACAGCATCATCGCGCAGGTGATCACCATCACCCGTCGGCAACCCAGCCGCCCGGTCAGCGCGCCCGCCAACGGCATCGCCAGCAGCGAGCCGAGCCCGAGGCACAGCAGCACGGCGCCAAGGCTGGCGTCGGACAGCCCGGCCTTGGCCTTGGCGTAGGGCACCATCGGCGCCCACGCGGCGGTGGCGAATCCGGGAATGAAGAAGGCGGCACGGGTGGCGTGCTGCTGGGCACGTGGGGATGAAGGCGTCATGCGCGATGCGAAGCTCCAGGGGACGTTCATGAAAACGTTTTCAGGCCGGATCGGCAAGTGCCATGCGTGACATCGGGCGACGCATACGATTGCAGTGACTCGATCGCGTCACCAGCGATTAACGTCGCCCACGGACAGTGGCTGCACGGTCGGCACCCCGCCGGCCGCTGCCGGAGATCCGTACATGAGCACGACACCGACCATCCTCCTCGTCCATGGATTCTGGGGCGGGGCCGCACACTGGGCCAAGGTGATCCTGGAACTGCATCGCAACGGCCACGACCGGGTGCAGGCGGTGGAATTGCCGCTCACGTCGCTGGCCGACGACGCAGGACGCACCCAGAAAATGATCCGGCAGATCGACGGTCCGGTGCTGCTGGTCGGCCACTCCTACGGCGGTGCGGTGATCAGCCAGGCCGGTAACGAGCCCAACGTGAAGGGCCTGGTCTACATCGCTGCCTTCGCGCCTGATGCCGGCGAGAGCCCGGGTGGCATCACCCAGCAGCACCTGCCGGAGGCGGCGCCGAACCTGGCACCGGACAGCGATGGCTACCTCTGGCTGCGTGCGGACAAGTTCCATGAGAGCTTCTGCCAGGACCTGAGTGCCGACGAGGGCCGGGTGATGGCGGTGACCCAGAAGGCGCCGCTGGCCAGCACTTTCGGCGACACGGTCAGCGATCCGGCGTGGAAGCACCTGCCGAGCTGGTACCAGCTGTCCCGCCACGACCGCATGATCGCGCCGGAAAACCAGAAAGCCATGGCCGCAAGAATGCAGCCCAAGCGCCTGCTGGAGCTTGATGCCAGCCATGCCTCACTGGCCTCGCAGCCGAAGGAAGTGACCGCGCTGATCCTGGAGGCCTGCGCCGCCATCGGCGCCTGATCCCGCACCAGTACACCGCACGACAGCCGGGGCGCAGGGGAGTACACTCCTGCGCCTGCGGCCATCCGGCCGCGTCCCTCTCTTCCCTCAAGCCGCCGCCAGAGGATCCCACCCTATCGTGGAGGTCCCGCCGTGCTGTCTGTGCCTGTCCGTTTTCCGCGCTTGTTTCCGCGTCGCCTGCCGCTGCCGCATGCACTGGCTCAAGGCCTGCTACTGCTTGCACTGAGCAGCGGCACCGCTGCTGCCCAGTCCACCCAGGACGAGGACAAGGCCAAACCGGCACCCGCCTCGCAGACCCTGCAGACCGTGCAGGTCACTGCCAACCTGCTCGGTACCATCACCGAGGGCAGCGGCGCCTACACGCCCGGCACCATCGCCACCGCCACCCGCCTGGTGCTGACGCCGCGACAGACGCCACAGACCATCAGCGTGATCACCCGCGCACAGATGGATGACTTCGGCCTGCACGGCATCGATGACGTGATGCGGGTGACCCCCGGCATCAGCATCGTCACCTACGACAGCGAGCGCACCGAGTACTACGCACGTGGCTTCGCCGTGCAGAACTTCCAGTACGATGGCATTCCGATGTCGCGTGACTCGGCCTACTCGGCGGGCAACACGCTCAGCGATACCGCCATCTATGACCGCATCGAGGTGCTCAAGGGCGCCACCGGCCTGTTGACCGGCATGGGCGATCCCGGCGCGACCATCAACCTGGTGCGCAAGAAGCCGGGCAAGGACTTCGCCGGCAGCGCGACGCTGGGTGTGGGGCGCTGGGATGACTACCGTGCCGAGATCGATGTCGGCGGCCCGCTGACCGCCGATGGGCGCGTGCGCGGTCGTGCAGTGGGCGCCTGGCAGGACAAGCATTCCAATCTCGATTACTACCAGCGCACCAGCAAGGTCGGCTACGCGGTGCTGGAAGCCGATCTGGGCGAGCGCACGCTGCTGACCGTGGGTGGCGACGTGATGGACAGTGACCCGAAGGGCTCCACGTGGGGCGGCATTCCGCTGCTGGACAGCGCCGGCAACTTCAACCGCATGCCGCGCTGGTTCAACAATGGTGCGCAATGGGCCGGCTGGCGCCAGTACGTGCGTACCGGTTTCGCCACGTTGGAGCACACGTTCGCCAACGATTGGATTGCCAAGCTGCAGCTTAACCACCAGGTCAACGGCTATGACGCCGCACTGGCCGGTGCCGCCGCTGGCAATCCCGATCCGTTGACCGGCGAGGGCGTCAGCCTGTGGCTCGGGAAGTACGTTGGCAAGACCGTCAGCAATGCCGCCGACTTCTATGTGAGCGGGCATTTCGGCCTGTTCGGGCGTGAGCATGAGCTGGTGGTTGGCGGCAGTGCCTCGCGCAAGCGCTGGACCAATACCGGCTACGGCGCGCAGGCGGGGTTCCCGGATACGGTGCCGGACTACCGCAGCTGGAATGGCGACATTGCCGAGCCGCAATGGCAGCGCAGCTACGACAACAATGAAGTGACCCGCGAGAACGGCCTGTACGTGGTCGGCCGCTTCGACGTGGCCGATCCGTTGAAGCTGATCGTCGGCAGCCGTCTGGCCAGCTACCGTTCGCCGGACACGCGCGAGACCGGCGTCTATGTGCCGTATGCCGGCGTGGTCTACGACCTCGGCGAGCACTATTCGGTGTACGCCAGCTACAGCACCATCTTCAAGCCGCACAGCGAGCGCGACGAGCAGGGCAAAGCGCTGGATCCGCTGGAAGGCCGCAGCTACGAGATGGGGCTGAAGGCCGAGTTCTTCGATGGACGCCTCAATGCCAGCGCGGCGCTTTTCCAGCTTGATCAGGACAACTTCGCCCAGCCTACCGGCGGCAAGACGCCGGATGGCCAGGATGCCTACCGCGCGTTGATGGGCGTGCGTACCAAGGGCTATGAGCTTGAAATGTCGGGCCAGCTGGCCGAGGGCTGGCAGGTGCAGGGTGGGTTCTCCCACAAGATCGCCCGCCAGGCGGGAACCAAGGTGACCACGCTGGAACCGGAGAACCAGGTCAGCCTGCACACCAGCTACCGCCTGCGCGGTGCCTGGCTGGGGCTCACGCTGGGTGGTGGCGCACGCTGGCAGGATTCGACCTTCGGCGAGATCACCAATCCCGCCACCCAGGCCAAGGTGGTGCATCGCACGCAGCCTTACTGGTTGCTCGATGCGCTGGCGCGCTACCAGTTCAACGATCGCCTGTCGGCCACGGTCAACGTCAACAACCTGTTCGACAAGCGGTACTACACGATCTTCAACTGGTACAGCACCTACACCTGGGGCGAGCCGCGCAATGTGCGGCTGACCTTGAACTACAGGTTCTGACGCGGGTTTTGTAGAGCCGAGCCCACGCTCGGCTGGCTGTCAAACCGCAGCCGAGCATGGGCTCGGCTCTACACATACGCCCGCGATGCTTTTCGGCATCGCGGGCGTTGTGGTTACAGCGGCAGGTCGAACACCAGCACTTCGGCATCGTTGCCGTTTTCCAGCGTCAATTGGGCTTCGTCGCTGACCTGCAGTGCATCGCCGGCTTCCAGGGTGATGCCGTTGACCTGCAGCTGGCCACGCGCCACCTGTACATAGGCGCCACGACCGTTGCCAAGCGCATGGTGCAGCTTCTGGCCGCCGTCGAGGATGGTGGCGAAGATGCGGGCATCCTGGTGGATGCGCAGCGAACCGTCGGCACCGTCCGGCGAGGCGATCAGGCGCAGCTGGCCGCGCTTGGTCTCCGGTGCGAAGTGGGTCTCTTCGTAGGACGGCGTGATGTTCTCGGTATCCGGGAAGATCCAGATCTGCAGGAAATGCACGGTCTCGTCGGCCGAGTGGTTGAACTCGCTGTGGCTGACGCCGCTGCCGGCGCTCATGCGCTGCACGTCGCCGTAGCGCAGCACCGAACCGGTGCCCATCGAGTCCTTGTGCTCCAGCGCGCCACCCAGCACGTAGGAAATGATTTCCATGTTGCTGTGGCTGTGGGTGCCGAAGCCCTGGCCGCCGATCACCTTGTCTTCGTTGATCACCCGCAGCGGGCCGAAGCTGACGTAGCGAGGGTCGTAGTAGTTGGCGAAGGAGAAGGTATGGCGCGAGGACAGCCAGCCATGCTCGGCCAGGCCACGGGTAGCGCTCTTGCGGATCTGCAGCATGATGGAATCTCCTTGTTCGATGGTTTCGATAGGGCGGGGTGGGCCGGTAGCCGCTGTTTTTCCCCGTTGAAGAGAAGTATCCGCTTGCGCCCGGGGTTTGAAAAACGGATAGTTTTGACAGCCATCATCGAAAAATTCGAATGCTCAAGCTCAGCCTCGATGCCCTGCAGATCCTGGATGCCATCGACCGCCGCGGCTCCTTTGCCGGCGCCGGCAAGGCCCTGCACAAGGTGCCCTCGACCATCTCCTACACCGTGGCCAAGCTGGAGGAGGATCTGGGCGTACAGCTGTTCGACCGGGTCGGCCCGCGTGCCGAGCCGACCGAGGCCGGCCGCGCGCTGCTGGACGAGGGCCGGCATCTGCTGCGCGCTGCGCGCGAGCTGGAGCTGCGGGTGCGCCGGGTGGCGTCGGGCTGGGAGACCGAGCTGACCCTGGCGGTGGATTCAGTGTTCCCGACCTGGCTGCTTGGACCGGACATCGCCGCGTTTCGTGAGGCGGAGGCGCCAACCCGGTTGCGGCTGATCGGCGAGGCGCTATCCGGCACCTGGGAGGCCCTGCTGGACCGCCGCGCCGACCTGCTGGTCGGTGCACCGGGCGAGGGCCCCAGTGGCGGTGGTTACGTGGTCGAGCCGCTGGGCACGGTGGAGTTCGTGTTCGCGGTCGCACCCGAACATCCATTGGCTGCAGTACCGGGCGTGCTCGGGCGCGAGCAGCTGGTCGAGCACTGCGCGATCGCCGTCTCCGATTCGGCGCGGCGGCTGTTGCCACGCACGGTCGGCCTGTTGATGGGGCAGGAGATGCTGACGGTGCCGGACATGGCCAGCAAGCTGAAGCTGCAATGCGAAGGCGTCGGCTTCGGCTTCCTGCCTGAACCCTGCGCGCGCGCGGCGGTGGCACGCGGCCAGCTGGTGATCCGCGAGGTGGAGGAACACAAGCCGGAAGAGACCTTCTGGCTGGCCTGGCGCACCGGCGAGGACGGCGCCGCGTTGCGCTGGTGGCGCGAGCGCCTGCGCAGGCCGGAGCTGCTGTCGCAGTGGTGGCAGGCAATGGCCAGGGGGTAGGGGTTTGGCAGGGCTGCGCCCTGCACCCGCCGAAGCAACAGCTATGGCCGAAGCAACAGCTATGGCCGAAGCAACAGCAACAGCAACAGCTGGTTTCCTGAGGGATGGCGGGGTGGGTCCGGTTGCGGGAGACGCCGTAAACCCGTCCATGGGGGCTTGGCCGCGGCATCCATGCCGCGGACACTCCCGCAACCGGACCCACCCCGCCTTCGACAGAGTCCCGCTGCTGTTGGTAGGTGTCGACCTTGGTCGACACGGTAGATCCACGCCATGCGTGGATGCTCTTCGATCAATTATCGAAATACTCGAACTCGATGGAGATTCATCCACGCATGGCGTGGATCCATCAGATCGCGGAAATCTGTCAGAGGTGGGGCGGCATGGGCAGGCAGGACCGTTGGCGGCATGGATGCCGCCATCGAGCCCCCATGGATGGGTTTACGGCGTGTCCTGCCTGTCCATGCCGCCCCGCCAACCCACGGAACACCAGCTGTTGCTGTTGCTGTTGCCGTTGCCTTGGCTTGAAGCATCTGCAGGTGCAGGGCGCAGCCCTGCCGAAAAACACACATAAAAAAACAGCAGGCCGAGGCCTGCTGTTTCGGTGTAATGGTGCGCCCGGAGAGATTCGAACTCCCGACCGCCTGGTTCGTAGCCAGGTACTCTATCCAACTGAGCTACGGGCGCCAATTACATAAACCTGTTGTGTTGACTGTGTATGGTGCGCCCGGAGAGATTCGAACTCCCGACCGCCTGGTTCGTAGCCAGGTACTCTATCCAACTGAGCTACGGGCGCGCGGTACACAATCAAATTTTAAAACATTTCCAGCGGCGGATGCTGAAAACCTGTCGAGTGGTGCGCCCGGAGAGATTCGAACTCCCGACCGCCTGGTTCGTAGCCAGGTACTCTATCCAACTGAGCTACGGGCGCCCTGCGACAGGAGCGGAATTATGCGGATGTCGGCGCGAACCGTCAACAGTTTTTGTGAAAATTTTCATCCAACTGAATGAAAAAGCTGTCAGCCACGGCGTCCGGCGCCTTCAGCCACGCGAAATGATCGGCGCGCGTGCCCAGTTCCTGCGCGGACAGCACGCGCAGCTGCGCGTCCACATTCGGCAGCTTCGCCAGCAGCGTCTGCATCGATCCGGTGGGGGCCAACCAGTCGTGCTCCATCAGCACCGCCTGTGCGCTGCCATGCACGCGCGCCATCTGCGCATCGAGGTCTTCGTCCATGCCGGACGCGGCGTAGTGGTTGTTCAGGCCCACGCGCGCCCAGTCGGCAATCAGCCCGCGCGCTTCGGTGCCACCAAAGCCGAGGCGACGGCCATGCAGGACGCCCTGGCGCCGCGCGATCCACGGCAGGAAGCGGTAGACCAGTGGCAGCAGCCAGCCACGCGGTGGCGGGAACCCGCGCCAGAACGGTGAGCCACTGGCGGCCAGCCATAGCCGGTTGAAGTAGTGCGGATTGCGGCCGGCATGCACGCAAGCCAGCTGCCCACCGAGACTGTGTCCACCGATGATCCAGGGCAGGGCGCCGGCGTCGTCATCCGCTGTGGCCATGACCGCCTGGCTGGTTGGCAGATCCTGTTCGAGTACCTCGCGATAGCCCCAGTCCTGCGTGCGCGACGGGCGCAGTGAACTGCTGCCGTTGCCGCGCCACTCGTGCAGGTAGACCGCCACGCCCTTCGCCGCCAGCGCCAATGCCAGTGGCAGGTAGTGGCGCGCGGCCACGCCCAGTGCCGGCAGCCACAGCAGGCGCGCGACGGGATGTGCAGGCACGCAGGCGATCACTTCGTAGCGATGGCCGTCGTTGCACTGCACGGCGAGGATGCGTGGCGTCAGGCTCATGCGTGCGGTGCCGCGCCGAAATGGTCGAGCACCAGCACTTCGCTGCGGCCCGGCGCATAGCCTTGCTGCAGCCCACGTGCAACGTAGTCGATGCCGGCTTCGCAGGCATTGGCCAGGCTCAGGCCATTGCACAGCTGCGCAGCAATGGCCGAAGCCAACGTGCAGCCGGTACCGTGCGCGTCCAGTGGCAGGCGCGCATGGATGAATTCTTCGCTGCTGACGCCGTCGAAATAGCGGTCGATCACGCGATTGCCTTCCTGCAGGTGACCGCCCTTGAGCAGCACTGCGCCCGCACCGAGGTCGAGCAGGGCTGAGGCGGCCTGTTCTGCGTCTTCGCCGTTGCTGATCTTCCGGCCGACCAGCAGTTCTGCTTCCGGCGTATTGGGGGTGATCAGCGTGGCCAGCGGGATCAGGCGCTCACGCATGGCCTGCAATGCGCTGTCTTCCAGCAGGCGTGCGCCGCTGGTGGCGACCATCACCGGGTCCAGCACCACGTGGGGCGGACGATGCTTCTCCAGTGCGTCGGCGACGGCATGGATCACTTCGGCGTTGGCCAGCATGCCGAGCTTCACCGCGTGGATGTCGAAGTCGTCGAAGCAGGCGTCCAGCTGCGCGCGCAGGAAGTCGATTGGTGGCACGTGCACGGCGGTCACGCCGCGGGTGTTCTGTGCGGTCAGCGCGGCGATCGCCGAAAGGCCGTGCACACGATGCGCGGCGAAGGCCTTCAGGTCGGCCTGGATGCCGGCGCCGCCGCCGGAGTCGGAGCCGGCGATGGTGAGGGCGGAAACGGGAGTGGTCGGGCTCATCAGGCGATTGTGCCGTGGTCCTGCAGGGGAAGGTAGATCCACGCCATGCGTGGATGCCTTTGATCCGCTAGGCGGGGTCAGATCCCATTTCCGCAGGAAAAGGGATCTGACCCCCAGAGCGCGACCCTCAGTGCCGCCAGCGCGCCCACTGCTGGTACAGCACATAGCCCAGCCCGGTCAGGCCGGTCAGCAGGGCGGGGGCGAGCAGGGCGTCGTACTGCCAGCGCATGAACAGCCAGGCGCCGATGATGCCGCCGGCGAGGAAGCCGCTGATGATCAGGCCGCTGAGGGTCAGGCGTCGTACCTGCAGCGGCAGCCCACGCAGCAGGTGGCCCAGGCCGATGCCGAGGTCGGTGAACATGCCGCTGAGGTGGGTGGTGCGTACCACCGCGCCACTGAAGGTGGTGGCCATCGCGTTCTGCAGGCCGCAGGCCATGGCGGCGGCCAGTGCGCCCCAGATCTGGTGCTGTTCGAACAGCGGAATGGCCACCAGCAGCAGCGCCGATTCCAGTGCCAGGGCCACGCCGTAGCGACGGCCCAGCTGCAGGGTGCTGTCCTGGATCAACAGGCCGCTGAGCATCGCGCCCAGCGAGAACGCGATCAGCAGTCCCCACAGGTGGCCGACCGCGCGCCAGTCACCCTGGGCCAGCGCCATGCCCAACTGGCTGGTGCTGCCGGTCATGTGGCTGACGGCCTGGTGTTCGAAACCGAGGAAGCCGACGACATTCACCATGCCGGCCACGCACGACAGCGCGACCGCGCCGATCCAGACCCAGGTGGGCAGGCGAATTCCCATCGGCGGGGCCCCTCAGGGCCCGCCGAAGCCGCCGTTGAACTGCAGCTCGCTGAAGGTGTTGTTGGCCGGGTCGAACACCGCGCCCCAGAACTGCGTGCCGCCGTCACAGACGCGGATCGCTTCCCGTGCCGGATTGATGCCGCTGTCGTCGGGCAGGTGGAAGGCGTTGATGTAGATCAGCCGCTTGCCGGCGCTTTCGATGCCGACGTACTGGCGGTCGAAGTCCAGCACCTTCGGTACCTGTGCCTCCAGCGATGACAGCCGCGCTTCCAGCTGGTCGACCTGCTGCCGGCTGGGCGCCCAGTAGCCGCTGACCCGCCCGGCCTCGCGGCCGGGGCTGGTGCGCGAGCAGGTGTCGAGTACCTGCGCGGCGATGATCGGGCGGGTGACCACCCAGGACTGGCCGGTGCGCTCGGCGGTCGGCACGCTGGCCGGGCCGCGCGTGGTCGTGCAGGCGCCGAGCACGGCTGCGAGGGTGATCGCAGCCGTAGGCAGCAGCAGGCGGGTGCAGCGGTTCACAACACCTCCGAAGCATAATCGGCCAGGCGCGAACGCTCGCCACGGCGCAGGGTGATGTGTGCACTATGCGGCCAGTTCTTGAAGCGATCCACCGCGTAGGTCAGGCCCGAAGTGGTTTCGGTCAGGTACGGGGTGTCGATCTGCTCGACGTTGCCCAGGCAGACGATCTTGGTGCCGGGGCCGGCACGGGTGATCAGCGTCTTCATCTGCTTCGGGGTGAGGTTCTGCGCCTCGTCCAGGATCAGGTAGCGCGACAGGAAGGTGCGGCCGCGCATGAAGTTCATCGAGCGGATCTTGATGCGGCTGGCGAGCAGGTCGTTGGTGGCCTGGCGGCCCCAGGTGCCGCCTTCCTGGTTGTGCGTGAGCACTTCCAGGTTGTCGGTCAGCGCGCCCATCCACGGCGTCATCTTTTCTTCTTCGGTGCCGGGCAGGAAGCCGATGTCCTCGCCGACGCTGACCGTGGCGCGGGTCATGATGATCTCGCGGTAGCGCTGCTGGTCCATGGTCTGGGCCAGGCCGGCGGCCAGCGCCAGCAGGGTCTTGCCGGTACCGGCGGTACCCAGCAGGGTGACGAAGTCGATCTCCGGGTCCATCAGTGCGTTCAGTGCGAAATTCTGCTCGCGGTTGCGCGCACTGATGCCCCACACGGCGTGACTGCCGTGGCGGAAATCATCGACCAGCGACAGCACCACCTTGCCATCGCCGACCACGCGGCTGACGCGCAGTTCGACCTCGTCTTCGCCGGGCAGGTAGACGTACTGGTTCGGGTACCATTCCTCGCCGTCCTGCGCGAGGATTTCGTAATGGGTACGGCCCTTGTCGCTCCAGCTGCGCAGGTCGTCGCCGTGGCGCTTCCAGAAGTCTTCCGGCAGCTCGGTGGCGCCGGTGTAGAGCAGGCTGAAATCGTCCAGCGCGCGGTCGTTCTCGTAGTCCTCGGACACGATGCCGGCGATGGCGGCCTTGATCCGCAGGTTGATGTCCTTGGAAACGAACACCACCGGCAGATCCGGCGTCTCTTCCTTCAGGGCCAGGATCGCGCCGAGGATGGCATTGTCGGGAATGACCTTGCCAAAGCTCTTGCCCGCGTCGAAATGACTGGTCTGGAAGCGCAGCTTGCCGGCGCTCTGCTTGCCGCGCAGCTGCAGGCCGTTGGGGCGCTGCAGCGGAATGCCGTCGGCCAGGTTGTCCAGGCCGGATTCCTGCACCAGTTCGTTGAGGAAGCGGCTCACCTGGCGGGCATTGCGGCTTGCCTCGGAGGTGCCCTTCTTGCCGTTGTCCAGCTCTTCGATCACCTGCATGGGCAGGTAGACGTCGTGCTCCTCGAATTTGAACAGCGCGGTGGGATCGTGCATCAGCACGTTGGTATCCAGCACGTAGATGCGCTTGCCTCGGGTCATCGTCGATTCCTGGTTACGGACAGGGAAAAACCACCACGGCCTGCTGCGGGGCAGGGTGATGGCAGACACAGTAGGCAGTGGGACTCACTTGGACTGGGAGGCCTTCAGTTCGGCGAGAACGGCATCGGCATGGCCGGCAACCTTGACCTTGCGCCAGGACTGCACGATGCGGCTGTCGGGGGAAATCAGGAAGGTGCTGCGTTCGATGCCACGTACCTGCTTGCCGTACATGTTCTTCATCTTGATCACGTCGAAGGCGCTGCACAGCGCTTCGTCGCCATCGCTGACCAGCGGAAAGTTGAAGCCCTGCTTGGCACAGAAGTTGTCGTGCGACTTCACTGAGTCGCGCGAGACACCGAGTACCACCGCGCCTGCCTTCCTGAACTTCGGCAGCAGCGCGTTGAAGTCGATGCCTTCGGTGGTGCAGCCGGGGGTGCTGTCCTTGGGATAGAAGTACAGCACCAGCCAGTGGCCGGCGTAGTCGCCGAGAGTGGCCTGTTCGCCACCGGACAGCGCCAGCGGCAGGGAGAGGGTGGTGCTGTCCAGGGTATCGCCGTTGTTCATGAGGTCCTTCTGTCGAGCCTGGGTTCTTTCTACGACAATTGCATGAAACGCCACGCGCCCGTGAGAGGCGCGCGAAAAATCCGCACTTCCGATCAGAATTTCATCGGGTCCATGATCGCGTCCAGGTTCAGGTGGTCGCAGAACTCGAGGAAATCGTCGCGCAGCGCGGCGATGTGCATGTTGGCCGGCACGCCGATGGTGACCTGCGCGCTGAACATTTCCGCACCGGTCTGCATGGCGCGGTAGCGCGTGCTCTGCAGGTTCTCGATGGTGATGCCCTGGCGGTCGAAGAAATCGGCCAGCTGGAACAGGATGCCCGGCTTGTCGGCGGCGATCACCTCGACGATGTACGGCAGCAGGTTGGACTGCGCCTGCTTGGCGGCGGTGCGGTACCAGACCAGCTTCAGGCCTTCCTCGCGCTCGAGCCGGGTCAGCATCGCTTCCAGCTTGGCCACCGAGTCCCACGAGCCGGTGGCCAGGGCGGTGACCGAGACATCGCGGCCGACCGTGGCCAGGCGTGCGTCCACCAGATTGCAGCCGCTGTCGGCGATGCGGCGGGTGACGGACAGCAGGGGGGACTCCGGATGCGTCGTATAGGCGTTGATCAGGAGGTGGTTTTCGCTCGGCGCGGGGCGCGGGGTGGTGTCGGTCAAGGCGATTCCGGGTAATGCATGCGTTAGTCTGAATGCCCGCCAGAGGCGGGGATCCACCGGTGTCCAGCATACTTGCCCGTGCTTTCGCGCCGCAAGTAACATTCAAGTCGCCCCCGGCCTTTCGTGGCGGGCGTTTTCCCTTCCCAGCCAAGAGCAGCACGTCCTTGTCCCTTTCCGGCCTCATCACCGCGCTGGCGACCCCGTTCCGGGCCGACGGCGCCCTCGATCCCGACGGTTGGCAGCGCCTGCTGCACCTGCAACTGGAAGGTGGCGTCCATGGCGTTGTCGTAGCCGGCTCGACCGGTGAAGCGGCAACCCTCACCGATGCCGAGTACGACCTGCTGCTGGCCAGCGCGGTCGAGCTTATCGGCGGCCGCATCCCGGTCATGGCCGGTACCGGCCTTTCGGGCACCGCCAAGACCATCGAACAGACCCGCCGTGCCGCCGCGCTCGGCGCCAGCCATGCGCTGGTGGTCACCCCGCCTTACGTGCGGCCGACCCAGGCCGGCCTGATCGCGCACTACCGCGCGGTGGCCGACCAGGGCGGGCTGCCGGTCGTGCTGTACAACGTGCCTGGCCGCACCGGTTGCGACATGCAACCGGAGACCGTGGCCGAACTGGCCAGCCATCCCAACATCGTCGGCATCAAGGAGGCGGTGGGCGACACCGGCCGGGTGCAGGCGCTGCTGGCCCTGCGCAGCCCGCAGTTCGCCGTGCTCAGCGGTGACGACGGCACGGCGGCCCGGTCGATCCAGGCCGGCGTCGATGGCCTGATCTCGGTCGGTTCCAACGTGCTTCCGGGCGCCTACCGCCGGATGTGCGAACTGGCCGCCGCGCACGATCACGAAGCCACCGCGTCGTGGGATGCGCGCCTGCATCCGTTCCATGATTTCTGTGGTGTCGAACCGAACCCGATTCCGGTCAAGGCGCTGCTGCGCCGCATCGGCATCGGTCACGACCTGCGCCTGCCGCTGCTGCCCCTGTCGGCGCCGCATCATCCGGCGGCCGACCACCTTGCCGGCGACATCGCCGCCCTCGAAGCCCTTTCCAGCCACTGACCTTCCGTCTTGGTCTGACCCAGGAGATTCACATGCGTCAATCCGTATCCACCGTCCGCGTGCTGTCCTACGCCCTGCTTGCGGTGGCCGTTGCCGCCGGCACCACCGGCTGCTTCAAGCGTGGTGTCAAGGGCGACTACGCCCTGGCCCCGGAAATGCGTCCGCTGGAAGTGCCGCCGGACCTGAACCTGCCGACCACCACCGGTGACAACAAGGTGCCGACGCTGGCATCGGCGACCAAGCCGGCCGCGCCTGCGGCTGCGGCCCCGGCCGTGGGCAACACCGGTTTCACCATCGCCGGTGGCAAGGACGAGGCTTTCGCCAAGGTCGGCACCGCGCTGGAAGGCGTGGAAGGTGTGACCATTGCCAGCCGCGCGCAGCTGCTGGGCTCGTATGACGTGGCCTACGAAGGCAGCAACTTCCTGGTCCGCGTGGTCGCCGTCGATGCTGGCGCCTACATCTCCGCGGTCGACCCGCGTGGCCTGCCGGCCACCGCCGAAGCGCCGGTGAAGCTGATCGCTGCGCTGAAGGCGAAGCTGGCGCAGTAAGGGCTGGTCGGGTGGGGGCGGGCCTTGGTCCGCACCCGCTCTGGTGGAGGCCGACCTTGGTCGGCGCTTCTGTGCCAACCAAGGTTGGCACCTGCCGGATCGCAAGGTTGGCATACCGGATCTTGCGGTTGGCGTTTACCGGAAAACAGAAAAGGGCGCCCGTGGGCGCCCTTTTCGTTGCCGCCGTGGGCGCTTCTCAGCGCTCCAGCAGCTTCAGCTTGTCCGGCTTGCCGTCCCATTCGCCGGCATCGGCGGGCGGGTCTTTGCGCACGGTCAGCACCGGCCACTCCTTCGCCAGCTCGGCGTTGAGGGCCACGAAACTTTCCTGGCCGGCAGGAACATCGTCCTCCGGGAAGATCGCGTTGACCGGGCATTCCGGTTCGCAGAGGGTGCAGTCGATGCACTCATCCGGGTCGATCACCAGGAAGTTGGGGCCTTCGTGGAAGCAATCCACGGGGCACACTTCCACGCAATCGGTGTGTTTGCACTTGATGCAGTTTTCGGTGACGACAAAGGGCATGGGCTGGGGGTGGATCGATTCCTGAACCCGCCAATTCTAGAACAGGTTGGCCCCCGGTGTCGGTGCGGGGCGGAAATCGGGCGTCTGGCAGGCGCGGCCGTGGCGGTCATTGGCGGCAGGGCGAGGCCTGTGCGACGCTGCGGGTCAGCCGGCTGCGTCGGATGGCCGGACCCCTTCCCAGCAGGATCGTCCATGTCCCCAGCCCAGCCCAACATCGCCTCCCATGGCGGTGAGAACACTGCATTCATCGTCCTGATCAGCTGCGTGGCCACCCTGGGTGGATTCCTGTTCGGCTTCGACAGTGGTGTCATCAATGGCACGGTCGATGGCCTGCGCCAGGCTTTCAACTCCAGTGAGGCGGCGCTCGGTTTCGAGGTCGCCTCGATGCTGCTGGGCTGCGCGATCGGTGCCTTCCTGGCCGGCTGGCTGGGAGATCGCCTGGGCCGTCGTGGCGTGCTGATCGCCTCGGCGCTGATGTTCCTGGTTTCGGCGCTGGGTGCCGGTGCCGCACACGCCTCCTGGTTGTTCATTGCCGCACGCGTGCTCGGCGGCTTCGCGGTGGGCGCGGCCAGTGTGATGTCGCCGGCCTACATTGCCGAGGTGGCTTCGGCGCGCTATCGCGGGCGTTTGGCCACGGTGCAGCAGATGGCGATCATCTGCGGCCTGTTCGCCGCCTTCCTCAGCAATTACCTGCTGGCCCGTGCCGCTGGGGCGTCGACCGAGCCGCTATGGCTGGGCCATGAGGCCTGGCGCTGGATGTTCTGGATGCAGGCGCTGCCGTCGGGGCTGTTCCTGCTGTTGTTGCTGGTGATTCCGGAAAGCCCGCGCTTTCTGGTCGTGAAAGGGCGTCAGCAGCAGGCGAGGGCGGTACTGTCGCGGCTGTACGGCGAGGCCGCTGCGGCGGCCAAGCAGGCCGAGATCGAAGCCAGCCTGGCGCAGGACCAGCACAAGCCGCGCTTTGCCGACCTGCGCGACACGGTCAGCGGCAAGCTGCGCCCGATCCTCTGGGTGGGCATCGGCCTGGCCATGTTCCAGCAGCTGGTCGGCATCAACGTGGTGTTCTACTACGGCGCGGTGCTGTGGCAGGCGGTGGGCTTCTCGGAAAGCGATGCGCTGCTGATCAACGTGCTGTCCGGCGCGCTGAGCATCGGCGCCTGTCTGCTGACGGTGCTGTTGATCGACCGCATCGGGCGCAAGCCGCTGCTGTGGATCGGTTCGGTCGGCATGTCGGTGGCGCTGGTGCTGATGGTGGTTGCCTTCGCCAGTGGCAGCCTGGCCGACGGTCGCCTGCAGCTGTCCGACGGCATGGGCCGACTGGCGCTGGTGGCAGCCAACGTCTACGTGGTGTTCTTCAACATGTCCTGGGGCCCGGTGATGTGGGTGATGCTGGGCGAGATGTTCCCCAATCAGATCCGTGGTCCGGCGCTGGCGGTGGCCGGCGCCGCGCAATGGACCTCGAACTTCGCGATCACCGTGACCTTCCCGATGCTGCTGGCCGGCATCGGCCTGGCCGGCGCCTACGGCATCTATACGGTGGCGGCCATCCTCTCGATCGTCTTCGTGGTCCGCTACGTGCGCGAGACCAAGGGCAAGGAGCTGGAGCAGATGGAAGGCTGACGGCGACTGGCTTCGGTTGCATTCCGTTGGCGCCTGCCTGTCCAGAGTGTGAGGGGGCAGGCCGCCCTCTCCAGGACACGCAAAAGCCCATCCATGGTGCTCGATGGCGCCATCCATGGCGCCAACGGTCCTGGAGAGGGCGGCCCGCCCCCTCCTGACAGTTTCATGGTGCGTGCGGATGCGGCGAAGTGCTGGTCGGTTGTTGCCGCAGCTCGCGGGAAACCGTCCAGAGTCGGTGGGGTCACCCAGGGCAGGACCGTTGGCGCCAAGGATGGCGCCATCGAGCCCCCATGGATGGGTTCACGGCGTGTCCTGCCCTGGGTGACCCCACCGGCTCAAGCCGATTGCAGGCAGGCGCCAAAGCGACCAAGCCGATCGATGCCATTGCAAACCCCGGAAAACAGAAAAGCCCACACAAGGCGGGCTTTTTCGGTTCCTGCTGCGGCGACTGGCGCTCCCTAGGGGACTCGAACCCCTGTTTTAGCCTTGAGAGGGCCACGTCCTAACCACTAGACGAAGGGAGCGTAACTGTGTCGCTGCCGAGGCAGGAGCGCTAGTATATGCACCTCGATGCCATTGGGCAATCCCGAAACTTCAACCGGAAGCGCCAACATCATTTCCTCTGCTACATCACCGTTCAGCCTGCGCGTCATCCCGCGCGACCAGCACACGATCTCCCGCAAGGACATCAGCCCGAACGCCCTGCGCGTGCTTTATCGCCTGCGCGATGCCGGCTTCGGCGCCTACCTTGTCGGCGGCGCGGTGCGCGATCTGCTGGTCAATGGCCAACCCAAGGATTTCGACGTGGCCACCGATGCCACGCCCGAACAGGTCAAGCAGCTGTTCCGCAACTGCCGCCTGATCGGTCGTCGGTTCCGCCTCGCCCACGTCGTGTTCGGCCGCGAGATCATCGAAGTCGCCACCTTCCGTGCCAACAGCGATGACGGCAGCGGCGACCGCGAGATGGAAAACGGCATGCTCGTGCGCGACAACGTGTACGGCACCATCGAAGACGACGCCATCCGCCGCGACTTCACCTGCAACGCCCTGTACTACGCCATCGAGGACTTCTCGGTGCGTGATTACACCGGCGGCTTCGAAGACGTCCAGGCGCGCCTGATGAAACTGATCGGCGACCCCGAGCAGCGTTATCGCGAAGACCCGGTGCGCATGCTGCGTGCGGTGCGCCTGGCGGCCAAGCTCGGCTTCCAGATCGAAGAGGGCACCGCCGCGCCGATCCCGCACCTGGCTGGCCTGCTCAACGAAGCCGCACCGGCACGCCTGTTCGAGGAGGTGCTCAAGCTGTTCCTGTCCGGGCACGGCGTGGCCAGCTTCGAAGGCCTTGAGCGTTACGGCCTGCTCGACGTGCTGTTCCCGGAAAGCGCCAAAGCATTGAAGTCCAACCGCACCGGTGCGCTGCGCCGCATGCTGGTCGAGGGCCTGGCCAACACCGATGCGCGCGTGGCCAACGACGAGCCGGTCTCGCCGGCGTTCCTGTTCGCGCTGCTGCTGTGGCCGGCGTTCTGCCGCGCGCAGGCGACCCTGCTCAAGCAGGGCGTGGCACCGGAGGAGGCACAGCGCCGTGCTGCCGACCGTGTGACCGTGCAGCAGCTGAGCACCATCGCATTGCCGCGCCGCTTTTCGCTGCCGATGCAGGAAATCTGGCTGCTGCAGTCGCGCTTCAGTTCGCGCCAGCGCAAGCGCGTGTTCCGTACCCTGACCCACCCGCGCTTCCGCGCCGCGTTCGATTTCCTCAGCCTGCGCCAGGTCGCTTCGTCCGAGCATGCAGTGGATGTCGAGTTCTGGCGCGAAGCACAGGCGCAGTCCGGTCGCGAGCTGGAGTCGTCGCTGGATGCGATGCACAGTGAAGACGGCGATGACGAGAGCGGGGCACCGCGCAAGCGCCGCCGTCGGCGTCGACGTCCCGGTGCTGCTGCGGCGGGCGAGTAAGCGATGACCTTGGCCTGGATCGGCCTCGGCGCCAACCTTGGCGACGCGGCCGCGACCGTGGGCGCGGCGATTGCCGCGCTGGACGGCCTGCCAGGAACGCGCCTGCGACAGGCCTCGAGGCTGTACGCCACGCCGGCGTGGGGCAATGAAGACCAGCCGCCGTTCGTCAACGCGGTGGCCTCGGTCGAAACCACATTGCCGGCCGATGAGCTGCTGCAGGCGATGCTGGCGCTGGAGCGGGGCTTTGGCCGCGTGCGCGATCCGGCGGTGCACTGGGGGCCGCGCGCACTGGACCTGGACCTGCTGCTGTATGGCGCGCAGGTGCTCGACCATCCCGGCCTGCAGGTACCGCATCCCTACATGCACGAGCGTGCCTTCGTGCTGGTGCCGCTGGCCGAAATCGCGCCGGATCTGGCCATTCCCGGCCATGGCCGCGTGCAGGATGCAGTGATGCGGGTGGATGCCTGCGGGATCGCGCCGATAGGGTGATAATGCCCGGGTTATCTCCCCCGGTTATCAGCACATGAGCACCCACGCAGACAGCAAGCCCTGGACCGTTCCCGCCCTGGCCGAGGCCAAGCGCAATGGCCAGAAGCTGGTCATGTTGACCGCCTACGACGCCGGCTTTGCCCGTACCTTCGATGCCAATGGCGTCGACCTGATCCTGATCGGCGATTCGCTGGGCATGGTCGTGCAGGGCCATGATTCGACCCTGCCGGTGACCGTGGCCGACATGGTCTACCACACCCGCGCCGTAGCCCGTGTGCTGCAGCGTGCGCTGCTGGTGGCCGACCTGCCGTTCGGTGCCGATGCCACCCCGGAGCGCGCGCTGGATGCTTCGCTGCAGCTGCTGCAGGCCGGTGCCGAGATGGTCAAGATCGAAGGTGCCGGCTTCAAGGTCGACATCATCCGCTACCTGGTCGAGCGTGAGATTCCGGTCTGCTCGCACCTGGGCCTGACCCCGCAGTCGGTGCTGCGCCTGGGCGGCTTCAAGATCCAGGGCCGTGGCGATGCCGCGCGCCAGCTGGTGGAAGATGCCAGGGCCGTGGCCGCTGCCGGCGCCAGCATCATGGTGCTCGAATGCGTGCCGACCCCGGTCGCCGCCGAAGTGACCGCGGCGGTGGATGTTCCGACCATCGGCATCGGTGCCGGCCCGCAGTGCGACGGCCAGGTGCTGGTGCTGCACGATTTCCTCGGCCTGGACAGTGGCCATCGCCGTCCCAAGTTCGTCAAGGATTTCCTTGCCGAAGGCGGTTCGGTGGCCGGTGCCACCCGCGCCTATGCCGACGCCGTGCGCGACGGCAGCTTCCCCGACGAACAGCACGCCTACGCCCAATGATCCAGACCTTCAACGAGCTCGGCGCGCTGCGCGAGCAGATCGCCCAGTGGAAGCGCGAGGGCCTGCGCGTGGCGCTGGTGCCGACCATGGGCAACCTGCATGGTGGCCACCATTCGCTGGTGACCCTGGCCCGCCAGTACGCCGACAAGGTGGTGACGAGTATCTTCGTCAACCCGACCCAGTTCGGGCCGAACGAGGACTTCAGCCGCTACCCGCGCACGCCCGAGGCTGACGTGGCCGGGCTGGAGCAGGCCGGCTGCGATGCGGTGTGGCTGCCCAGCGTCGAGGCGATGTATCCGCTGGGCGTGGACAAGACCACGCAGATGCACGCGCCGGGTGTCAGTGAAGTGCTGGAAGGCGCCAGCCGCCCGGGCCACTTCGACGGCGTGTGCACGGTGGTGGCGCGCCTGTTCCTGCAGGTGCAGCCGGATGTGGCCGTGTTCGGCCGCAAGGATTACCAGCAGCTGGCCGTGATCAGGCAGATGGTGGCCGAGCTGTCGTTCCCGGTCCAGATCGTCGGTGCCGAGATCGTGCGCGACGAGGATGGCCTGGCCAAGAGTTCGCGCAACCAGTACCTCAACGCCGAACAGCGACCGGTTGCGACGACCATTCACCGCACGCTGCTGGGCATGCGCGAAGGCTACGTGGCCGGGCACACGCGGGTGCAGATCGAGGCCGACGCCACGGCGGCGCTGCAGGCGGCCGGTTTCCAGGTCGACTACGCCGTGCTGCGCACGCCCGAGCTGGCCGAGCCGACCTTCGACGGCGGTGGCCGCGTGGCGCTGATCGCCGCGCGCCTGGGCACGACGCGCCTGATTGACAACCTGGAGTTCTGAGCCGCACGCGGCTTGGGGGCGCCCGCAACGGGCGCCTCTGCACTTCCCACGGACGGGAGACCGGAAATGAAAGCCCCCAGCACTGATACCGGCCGCCTCGCCCAGGCCTCGATCCTGGCGGTGCTGGCGGCAGGCATGTTGCCGGCCCAGCTGTTTGGCGGCCTGTTGTTCGCGCTCGAATTCAGGCGTACGCCGATGCCTGCGCTCACCGGTGGTGGGCTGATGTTCGTACTGGCCGTCTGCAATGCCATCGCGGTGTTGCTGCCGATGGCGCTGATCCTGCAGTCTCAGCAGCGCCTGCGCCGGGCCGGCTTCGTGCTGGTCGGCTTCGGGCTGGGCGCGCTGGCCATGGCCACCTGCGCCTGGCCGGGGGAAAACCAGGGGCCCTGGCTGCAGCGCCTGCGCTACGTCGATACCTTCGATGTGATCAGCTATGCCTTGCAGGTGCTGGCCGCGGGAGGCTTCGGGCTGGTCGCCGGGCTGGCCTTCCATACGGTGTTCCGGCTGTCTCTGGAAGGCAGTTCCGGGCACGCAGCGCCGCCGCCGCCGGGGGAGGGCACCTGAACAGCCTTCAGCGTCCTGCTGCAGCCCCCTGACGATGGTCAAGCGGGTGCTAGAATCCGCTCTTTCCTTTGCCGTTGCAGCGCCCCCATGCACCTGTCCCTGCTCAAGACCAAGATCCACCGCGCCACCGTCACCCATTCCGAGCTGAACTACGAAGGCTCGATCGCCATCGATGACAACCTGCTGGCTGCCACCGGCATCCGCGAGTTCGAACAGGTGCACATCTGGGACGTGACCAACGGTGCGCGCTTCTCGACCTATGCCATCCGCGCCGAAGCCGGCAGCGGCGTTGTCTCGCTCAACGGTGGCGCCGCGCGCCACGTGCAGGTCGGCGACATCATCATCATCGCCGCGTTCGCCAGCATGACCGAGCAGGAAGCTGACAGCTTCAAGCCGAAGCTGGTGTACGTTGATGGCAAGAACCAGATCACCCACACCAACGACACGATCCCGACCCAGGCCGCATGACAACGAACAACGGATTCGACTCGCTGCATTCCCATGCCCAGCGCCTGAAGGGCGCAAGCATCCCCAGCCTGCTCGCCGCCGAACCCGGCCGCGTGCAGGATCTGGCGCTGCGGGTCGGTCCGTTGTACGTCAACTTCGCCCGGCAGAAATACGATGCCGCGGCGCTGCAGGCATTGCTGGCTTTGGCCGCCGAGCGTGATGTCGGCGGTGCCATCACCCGCCTGTTCCGTGGCGAGCAGGTCAATCTGACCGAAGGTCGCGCCGCGCTGCACACCGCGCTGCGTGGCGATGTGGTCGATGCGCCGGTTGCCGCCGAGGCCTATGCCACCGCGCGCACGATCCGCCAGCGCATGGGCGTGCTGGTGCGCGCGCTGGAAGACAGCGGCGTCACCGACGTGGTCAGCGTCGGCATCGGCGGTTCCGATCTCGGTCCGCGCCTGGTCGCCGATGCGCTGCGCCCGGTCAGCGGCGCGCGCCTGCGCGTGCATTTCGTGTCGAACGTGGACGGCGCCGCCATGCAGCGCACGCTGGCCACGCTGGATCCGGCCAGGACCGCCGGCATCCTCATTTCCAAGACCTTCGGTACCCAGGAAACCCTGCTCAACGGGCAGATCCTGCACGACTGGCTGGGGGGCAGCGAGCGCCTGTACGCGGTCAGCGCCAACCCCGAGCGTGCGGCCAAGGCCTTCGCCATCGCCGCCGATCGCGTGCTGCCGATGTGGGATTGGGTCGGTGGCCGTTATTCGCTGTGGTCGGCCGTCGGTTTCCCGATTGCACTGGCCATCGGTTTCGAGCGTTTCGAACAACTGCTGGAAGGTGCCGCGCAGATGGACGCGCATGCACTGGATGCGCCGCTGGAGCGCAACCTGCCGGTGCTGCACGGCCTGACCGACATCTGGAACCGCAACGTGCTGGGCCATGCCACGCACGCGGTGATGACCTACGACCAGCGCCTGGCGTTGCTGCCGGCCTACCTGCAGCAGCTGGTGATGGAAAGCCTGGGCAAGCGCGTGCAGCGTGATGGGCAGCCGGTCACCACCGACACCGTGCCGGTGTGGTGGGGCGGGGCGGGCACCGACGTGCAGCACAGTTTCTTCCAGGCGCTGCACCAGGGCACCAGCATCGTGCCGGCCGATTTCATCGGCTGCGTGCACAACGATGATCCCTACACGATCAATCATCAGGCGCTGCTGGCCAACCTGCTGGCACAGACCGAGGCGCTGGCCAACGGCCAGAGCAGCGACGACCCGCACCGCGATTATCCGGGCGGCCGCCCGAGCACGCTGATCCTGCTCGACGCGCTGACCCCGCAGGCGCTGGGTGCGCTGATCGCCATGTACGAGCACGCCGTGTACGTGCAGTCGGTGATCTGGAACATCAACGCCTTCGACCAGTTCGGCGTTGAACTGGGCAAGCAGCTGGCCAGTGGCCTGCTGCCGGCGCTGCAGGGCGAGGATGTGGCGGTTGCCGATCCGATGACCCGCGAGATTCTTGCGCGGCTGAAGGGCTGATACGGGGTGCGGATGGGCCGGCGCCAGCCGGCCATCCCATGTCTCTCCGGTTGCCTTCGATCCGGTCGCGCATGAAGGCTGCGCGGCCACTCATTCCGTCCTGTTTCCGTGCTGCACATGCCGCGCTTCCGCGTGCCTGCCGCAGCGCAGCTTGACTGTGCATTGCGTGCCAATGCAGTGTGCACGGGCGGCTGTACCTGTCATCCAGTATCGCTCGCAGCATGATGTTGATGCCAGGGACTGGCCGTATCCGAAGGAACGTGGAATCGATCCACGTTCTCAACGCCTCATGTTGTGAATGACAGGAGATTGCGAATGGATCTGAATGACGATGTTGTGTCCGGCTGGCTCAACGGCGCGGACGATGTGGATGGGTGCGCCAACCCTGCGGGTTCGCTGTTCATCTACGGTGCGGCAGCCACCGAAGCGGCCCTCACCGGAGCTTCGGACACCATGATCACCGGGGGCACCAACGAGTGCACCACCACGGTATCGGTGATCAACCACTGCCTGTGTTGCTGATGTAACCCGAGCCGGCACGCAGAGGCATGCAGCTGCGTGCCGGCGACTGGAACAGACTTCCCGATACCTTGCAGGGGGCGTAATGACCGCTTCTCCGGCTGCGGCTGCGTTTGCGCGCATCACCGAACATTTCCTTGCCCATGCGCGCGCCGCGTTGGCGACTGGCCTGCATGACCCTGCCATTGCGCTGCAGCCCGGTGAGCGCGAACTGCTGCACGCGCAGGGCGACGCGGCGCTGCGTGAGCATGCCCAGCTCAAGCTCAACCGCGTGCTGCTGCTGGAACTGCACGCCGCTGCACGCAGTGGTGACATCGGCCCGCTGGGCAGTGCGGGTGCGCTGGACGAATTCGTTGCCCTGGCCACGAGCGAGGGCTTCCGTACGCATCTGCAGCGACGCTATCCGGTGCTGCTGCCGCGCCTGACGCGCATGCTCGAAGGACAATGTGCGGCGGTGGTGGAGCTCGCTGTGCGCATCGGAAGTGATCGTGCGGCGCTGGCAGGGTTGCTGGGCGCGCCGGCGGGCACGCTGCATGCCGTTGCATTGGGACGGGGTGACCTGCATGGTGGCGGCCGGACTGTGGCACGGCTGCAGTTCGAAGGCGGCACGGTGATGTACAAGCCACGCTCATTGCGCATCGATGCGACGCTCGACGGCCTGTTGTGCACTCTCTTCGGTGACGGCCCTGACCGCGTATGCGTGCCGAAGGTGATTGATCGTGGCAGCCACGGCTGGGCCGCCTTCGCCGCGCACCGCTACTGTGCCGATGACGTTGAACTGCGTGCCTACTATCGCGGTCTTGGCCATTGGCTGGCGATCCTGCGCCTGGTGGGTGGCACCGACATCCATCTGGAGAACCTGATCGCGGTCGGGCCGGTGCCGGTTGTGATCGACGCCGAAAGCGTGTTCTCCCGGGTAATCGAAATCGAGCCGTCAGGACTTGGCGATGCGTACGACACCGCCGTCAAGCTGATGCGCAATTCAGTGCTGCGTACCGGAATCGTGCCGTTCCGTACTGCCGGCCTGGGCATGGAAGGCGTGGATCTGTCTGCAGCCGGCGCACTGCCGGGCGAGCAGCCGCGGGTGCAGGTGCCGGTGATTGTCGAGGGCGGGACGGAACCGGCCCGGTTGGGCATGGTCGAGGCCGAGGTCTCCGTTGCGCAGAATCATCCCAGCGCGCAGCCCGATGTGTCGTTGTACTGGGACCACATCAGCGAGGGCTTCATCGACGCCAGTGGGCGCCTGCGCGCGCTCGATGCCAAGGGCGAACTGATGCCACTCCTGGCGGCTTTCGAAGGCTGTCAGGTGCGCGACGTGCGGCGGCCGACAATGGCCTACGCAGAGCTCGGGCGGATGCTCTGGCATCCAGCCTCGCTGCACAACGAAGCCCAGGCGGTTGAACGCGCGATCGATCTGCTGGTGCGCAATGCAGCGGTGTCACCGGCTGCGCCATCGGACCTGGACACCGTCCGTAGCGAAGTGGATGACCTGCGCCACGGTGACATTCCGATCTTCACTTCGCAGCTGGACGCAGCGCGCATCCGCTCCATCGCCGACAACTGGCGTGCGATGCGCATCGACCTGGAAGACGTGACCATCCGCAGCACGCTGGTGGCCACCGACCTGAACCAGCATGCGCTGGCCCGCGCCGAGGCTCGATCCGGCTACAGCTATGCCGCACAGCATCCGCGTGCGGACGACCTGGACGCGCGCCGTCGTACGCTGGCCGCGCGCGCGGTGGAGAGCCTGCTGCGGCTGGCGGTGCATGGTGAGGACGGTTCGATGACCTGGATCACCCCCGAGGTGACCCGTACCGGATGGACCGTCCAGCCGGTGCAGCCCGACCTGTATTTCGGGCTGGGAGGTATTGCATTCGCATTGGCGGCTTACCACCGGGAAGTGGAGCAGGGGCGTGCCGACCCGGTAGCGGGGCTGGGCCCGGCCATCGATGGCGCCCTTGCGGTGTTCCAGACCATGTGTGAGCAGCACCCCGCCGAGATCGATGGTGGATTCGTCGGAACCGGTTCACAGATATGGACATTGCTGGCATTGCACGACCTCTTGCAGCGACCGGCGTTGCTGGTGCTGGCGGAACGTTGTGCGGAAGCCGCAGAGCGTCGCGGCTTCCAGGAGGCGACAAAGTTCGAACTGATTGATGGCGTGTCCGGCATGATCCTGCCGTTGCTGTCGCTGGCCGCGGCTACCGGGAACGCACGCTGGCTGGAGCTGGCCGCCGCAGCGGGGCGTCGCATGCAGGAAGCGGCGATCGTCGATGCCGACGGCGCACGCTGGCCGACGCCACAGTTCCGAGAGCCGATCGGTGGCTTCGGCCACGGTGCGATGGGCATGGGCTGGGCGCTGGCACGGCTGGCGCGTTCGGATGCCGGCAGCGTGCCTGAGCGAGCGGCCTGGCGGCAGTTGGCCGAAGGAGCGTTTGCGTTCCAGGCGGCGCTGTTCGAACCGCATACCGGGCACTGGCGTGACATCCACCTGCAGGATGGGCAGAAGAACTTCCCGACCTGGTGCCATGGCAGCGTTGGAATCGGTCTGGCGGCGGCGGATCTGTATGCCCGCACCGGCGATCCCGCGCAGTTGCGTGACATGCGGCGGGCTGTGGCCGACGCGCGCGGCAAATGGGGGTTCAGCCACACCCTGTGCCACGGCGATGTGTCCACCCGGGAGCTGCTGGTGCTGGCGGCTGCGCTGGATCCGGAGGGATGTCCCTATCCGCAGGATGAGGCGGCCATCGAGATCGTTTCTTCAATCGAGGAGCACCAGGGCATGGTCGGCGGACTGACCCGCGCGGCCTTCACTCCGGGCCTGATGATCGGCCTGGCAGGTGCGATCTATGGTTTCCTGCGCATGCATCCGGCCTGCGCGCTGCCGTCGCCGTTGCTGCAGGAGACGACAGTGGCCCGGGTCGATGCACCGGCATCGCGTTCCATTACCGCGCAGGACCGAGCGGTGCTGGCCGAGGTCTGAGCCGGACGGGGCCGGCCGCGATCAACGGCTGGGATCGCGTTCCGGGCTCGGTCGCTTGGCCAGCTTGCGCTGCAGCGAACGCCGGTGCATGCCGAGCAGGCGTGCGGCCGCCGATACGTTGCCACCGGTCTCGTGCATCGCCTGCTGGATGTGTTCCCACTGCAGGCGGCTGATCGGCGTCATCGCGTCCGGCACTTCCATTTCGCCATCGTCGGCCGGGCCGTCATCTTCCTCGCCGAGGGCGCGCAGGATCATCGGTACCGTGGCCGGCTTCGGCAGGTAGTCGTCGGCCCCGAGCTTGATTGCTTCCACCGCGGTGGCGATGCTGGCGTAGCCGGTCACCAGCAGGATGCGCATGTCCGCGCGCAGCGCGCGCAGTGGTTGGATCAGTGCCAGGCCGGAATCGCTGCCCAGCTTCAGGTCGATCAGCGCGAACGCCGGCGGATGCTGGCGGGCCAGTGCCAGTGCACTGGCGGCGTCCTGCGCGGTCTGGGTTTCCAGCCCCTTGCGGGCCAGGCTGCGCTGCAGGGTACGCAGGTACAGCTCGTCGTCGTCGACCAGCAGGCCGAGGGTTGAGGTGCTCATGGGGTTTCCTCGCGTAGGGCCAGCGGCAGGCGGAAGCCGACGCGGCTGCCGGCCCCCTGGGCCGGGCGCATCCACATCTCGCCGTCGAGGCGTTCGATGGTGGCATGGGACAGGGCCAGGCCGACGCCCATGCCCTCGCTTTTGCTGCTGCCGAACAGCTTGCCCGGCAGCACCGCGGCGCGGGCGTCGAAGCCGTGGCCGTAGTCGCGGACTTCGCCGATCAGGTCGTCGCCTTCGATGCGCAGGTCCAGGTCCACGCGCGGCCGGCCGGCCTGTTCGCCGGCATCAGCGGCATTGTTGAGCAGGACCATCAGCAGATGGCCCACGCCCGGGTCGAGTGGCAGCCGCAGCGGCGCATCGTCGTTGCGGTGCAGGTCGATGGTCGGCCGCACCAGGCGCCACTGTTCCAGTACCTGCTGCGCGCTGGAGTGGCTGCGCCCCGGTGCATCGGCCGAGGCCGGTGCGGCCAGCGCCAGCACACGCTCGCGGCACTGCACCAGCAGCTCGCGCAGGGTTTCCATGTCCTCGCGCACTTCCGGCTCTTCACTGCGCTCGGCCACGTCGTCGGCGAGCAGGGTCATGGTGGCCAGCGGTGTATTCAGTTCGTGCGCCACCGACGCGGCATGGGTGGCCAGGGCGACGATGCCCTCGTTGCGGGCGAAGCGTTCGCGCAGCGCCGACAGTTCCAGTTCGCGCTGGCGCAGCGCCAGTGCCAGGCGGGTGGAGAAGGCCAGCACCACTGCGGCGGAAATCAGGAAATTGGCGACCACGCCCCAGCGGTTGAGGTCCTGCGCGCGGAAATAGCCGTCCGGCAGCGGCTGGCCGAAGATGCCGCTGGCGGCGTAGCCGAGCAGGCAGGCCAGGGCCACTGCCAGTGCCCAGCGCAGGGGCAGGGCGAAGGCGGCCAGCGCGATCAGGATCAGGAACAGTGAACTGAACGGGTTGGCCATGCCGCCGCTCCAGCCCACCATCCAGGTCAGGATGATCACGTCCACCAGGATATGGCCGAATGCGGTCAGCGGGGCGGTGTCGGCCGCTTCCGGGCGCAGCTGGGTGTAGATGTTGAACAAGGTGAGCACGGCCACGCCGGCCCATAGTGGCAGCTGGGGCAACGGCAGGCCCAGCACCCAGCTGGCGACCAGGATGGTGGCGGCCTGGCCACCTACGGCAAGCCAGCGCAGGCTGCACAGGGTTCGGAGAAACGGGGCGTCGGGACCGGTCATTCACGCTCATCGTATGCGTTCACGCGTGACCGTGCCTGCGACAATCGGCCGCAGCCGTGCCGCCGGCTGAATGCGAGTCACCCGGAATGCGGGAGCGGGCGGTAGAATGCGCCCATGCACGACGCCGTCACCCGCCCGACTCCCCCCTCCGATGCCACCTCCTGGCCCCGCCGCCAGACCCACGCCGTGCAGATCGGCGGGGTCACCGTAGGTGGAGGCAAGCCGGTGGTGGTGCAGTCGATGACCAACACCGACACGTCCGACGTGGCCTCCAGCGTGAAGCAGGTGGCCGAGCTGTGGCGTGCGGGTTCGGAAATGGTGCGTTTGACCGTCAACACCGTTGAAGCCGCTGCGGCGATCCCGCGCATCGTCGACAAGCTGGCGATGATGGGCATCGACGTGCCGCTGATCGGTGACTTCCACTACAACGGCCACCAGCTGCTGACCGCCGAGCCGGCGTGTGCCGAAGCGCTGGCCAAGTACCGCATCAACCCGGGCAACGTCGGCTTCGGCAAGAAGAAGGACCTGCAGTTCGCCCAGTTGATCGAGTTCGCGATCCGCTACAACAAGCCGGTGCGCATCGGCGCCAACTGGGGCTCGCTGGACCAGGCCCTGGCGGCGAAGCTGATGGACGAGAACAACCTGCGCGAACAGCCCTGGGACGCCGGTCGCGTGCTGCGCGAGGCGCTGATCCGCTCGGCGCTGGATTCGGCCGAGCAGGCAGTGGAACTCGGCCTGCCGCGCGACCGCATCGTGCTGTCGGCCAAGGTCAGCGGCGTGCAGGAGCTGATCGCGGTATACCGCGACCTGGCCCAGCGCTCGGATTTCGCCCTGCACCTGGGCCTGACCGAAGCCGGTATCGGCAGCAAGGGCATCGTCGCGTCGTCGGCGGCGCTGGGCGTGCTGCTGCAGGAAGGCATCGGTGACACCATCCGCATCTCGCTGACCCCGGAACCGGGCCAGTCGCGCACGCAGGAAGTGATCGTCGCCCAGGAACTGCTGCAGACCACCGGCCAACGCGCCTTCACGCCGCTGGTCACGGCCTGCCCGGGCTGCGGCCGCACCACCTCGGAGTTCTTCCAGGAGCTGGCCAAGGTGGTGCAGAACCACGTGCGCGAGAAGATGCCGCTGTGGAAGATCCACCACCCGGGGGCGGAGAACATGACCCTGGCGGTGATGGGCTGCATCGTGAACGGGCCGGGCGAGTCGCGCCATGCCAACATCGGCATCTCGCTGCCGGGCACGGGCGAAACACCCGCAGCGCCGGTGTTTGTCGATGGCGAGAAGAAGGTGACCCTGCGCGGCGACAACATCGCCCAGGAGTTCGTCGCCCTGATCGACGATTACGTCGAACACACGTATGTCCGAAGCGCCGGATAAGCCTGCAATCCTCGCTGCACCGGAGTCCGCCTCCGGTTTCCGCCACTGGATGGCGCGCAATGCCTGGCGCCTGGTCCTGCTGTTCGGCGGCGTGCTGCTGCCGCTGGCTGGCTTCGTCGCCCTGGCGGACGAGGTGCACGAGTTTGAATCGTTCCATTTCGACGCGCCGCTGCTGTGGCAGATGCATGGCCTGCACTCGCCACTGCTGGACCGCTTCTTCGTGCTCATTTCCAAACTGGGCTATGAGTGGTTCCTGATCCCGGCCGACGTGCTGATCATCGGCGTGCTGCTGGGCTACCGGCGCTGGCGCGAGGCCACCTTCGTGGCGGTCAGCTTCGTCGGCTCGGCGCTGCTGAACATGGGCAGCAAGCACTTCTTCCAGCGCCAGCGCCCCAGCCTGTGGGAATCGATCGCGCCGGAATCGACGTTCAGCTTTCCCAGCGGCCACGCGATGGGCTCGATGACCCTGGCGGTGACCCTGGTACTGCTGGCCTGGAACACTCGCTGGCGCTGGCCGGTGCTGCTGCTGGCACCGGCATTCAGCCTGCTGGTCAGCGTCTCCCGGGTCTATCTGGGGGTGCATTACCCCTCCGATATCCTGGCCGGATGGTGTGCCGCGCTGGTTTGGGTGGTAGGGTGCTATCTGGTCATGTTCAGTCGCCGGCACCCTTGGCGGCATCATGGCACGCGGCCAGCGAAGGCCAGCGAAGCATCATCACAGGGGGATTGACGTGGATGCCCCGCGCGGGACGTCTACGTGATAGATCAGTTGTTTCGTTGCAGCAGGTTCTGCAAGACAGGGGGCAAGCACAACGCGCGGTACTGTGATGCGCAAGGCAGATTGCCGGGGCCGCATTCCGAACGCGCTTGCAGGGTATCGGCACCCTGCCTAGCTTGACCTGCAATGGCCGCATTCGAAGAGGTACGTGAATGACGATTCGAGTCTACCTGGTGGATGACCACGCGCTGGTCCGCACCGGGATGAAGATGATTCTGTCGGGGGAAGCCGACATCGAGGTGGTGGGCGAAGCCGAGACCGGCGAAGACGCGCTGCGTGAAGTCCGCCAGCTGCTGCCGGATGTGGTGCTGTGTGACCTGCACCTGCCGGGTGTGAGCGGCATGGAAGTGACCGAGCGCATCGTGCGCAGCCACCGCAACACCCGCGTAGTGATCGTGTCGGTGCTGGAAGATGGCCCGCTGCCGAAGCGGCTGCTCGAAGCCGGCGCGGCCGGATATATCGGCAAGGGTTGTGATGCGCAGGAACTGCTGCGCGCGGTGCGTGACGTGGCAGGTGGGCGCCGCTACCTGGGCACCAGCATCGCGCAGAATCTGGCACTGTCGACGGTGGAAGGCAACGGTTCGCCGTTCGACAGCCTGTCGCCGCGCGAGCTGGAAGTGGCGTTGCTGCTGACCCAGGGCCTGCGCCAGGAAGACATCGCCCGCCGTCTGAGCCTGAGCGCGAAGACGGTGAACACGCATAAGGCGCGGTTGTTCGAGAAGATGGGGATCCACGACAACATCGCGTTGGCGCGGATGGCCAGCCAATACGGGCTGGTGGATCCGGCACGGCCGCTGTAAGGGATTCGGCCAACGGCTGAGCCCCTCGCGGTGGTGGTTCGGTTGGATTCTGGGGGATGGCCGGGCGGATGGGTTGAGCAGGGGACGCTGCAAGTACGTCCCTGTAAGCTCGGTCGCCGCATCCATGCGGCTCACGCCCCTGCACAACCCATCCGCCCGGCCACGGACAGTTTCCGTGCGCGTCCACCGCGGAATGAAGAAGGAAGAGCGGGAGCGGGTCGCGCGCTTTGCGCGCTCGTAGCTTGGAGTCGGATCCCTTTCCCGACGGGAAAGGGCTCTGACCCCGATCCTCTTGTCAGTGGCCGCGCACGCGCTTGATGATCTTGGCGGCGTCGGTGGCGCTGGCGCGCACCTTGTCCCATTCGCCATTGGCGATCCAGTTGCCCGGCACCATCCACGAACCGCCGATGCAGACCACGTTCTTCTGCTCGAGGTACTCGGCGGCGGTGTTTTCGGTGATGCCGCCGGTCGGGCACAGCTTCAGGTCGGCGACCGGGCCGGCCAGGCCCTTGATCATCGCCAGGCCACCCACGGCCGTGGCCGGGAACAGCTTGCACACGCGGAAGCCGCGCGCATAGAGCGACAGAAGCTCGGTCGGCGTGGCCGCACCCGGCACCACCGGTAGCGGCGCAGCGGCCAATGCATCGGCCAGCGCCGGCGGCGTACCAGGCGTCACCAGGAAGTCCGCGCCCGCATCGATCGACTGCTGCATCTGCTCCACGGTCAGCACCGTGCCCGCGCCCACCACCACATCCGGCAGCTCGCGCTTGAGCATCGCCAGCGCTTCCATCGCCACCGGTGTCCGCAGCGTCAGCTCGATGGCCGGCAGGCCACCTTCCAGCAGCGCCGCACTGACCGCCCGCGCCTGGTCCAGCGTATGAATCGTCACCACCGGCAGGATGCCCGCCGCATGCAACAGCTCCGCCGCCTTCACCTGATGTTGTTCGATACCCATGCTTTTGCCCTTGCCTTTGCTCTTCTTGATTCAGTGGCCGCAGCGCAGATGACGCGCCGGGAATTGTCCAAGGGCAGTAGAGCGCCCTGGCCGGGACCGTGAGCGGCATGGATGCCGCGATCGAGCCCCAATGGATGGGTTTACGGCGTGTCCCGGCCAGGGCGCTCTGCCCAGGCCGGGAAGCCTGCCGCGGCTTTTCGCTTCAGGCGTCCTTCGCCTCATGCGGTGCCGCCGCCGCCGCGGCATCATGCCCCAGCTCGTACTCCGCGTCGTAATCCCACGGCCCACCATCGGCCGCCGCCGGCCCACACGAAATCGAAATCGCCCCCTGGTCCGCCGGACCCACCACGCGACGGTTGATCGCAAACAGATTGCGGCCCAGGTCATGCGCGGCCGGCGCGGTGTTCGGCGCCAGCGGACGTGCTGCCCATTCCGCCGCATCCACCAGCACTTCCAGCGTGCCGGCCTCGCCATCCAGGCGGATCATGTCGCCTTCGCGCACTTTGGCCAGCGGGCCACCGCGCGCCGCTTCCGGCGTCACGTGGATCGCCGCCGGAATCTTGCCCGAGGCGCCGGACAGGCGGCCGTCGGTGACCAGTGCCACACGCCGGCCCTGGTTCTGCAGCAGGCCCAGCAGCGGCGCCAGCGAATGCAGTTCGGGCATGCCGTTCGCACGCGGGCCCTGGTATCGCACCACCGCCACAAAATCCTGCGGCAGCAGGCCACCGGCGTGCAGCTTGTTCAAAACCTGTGGTGCATCCACCACCACCGCCGGTGCTTCGATCGTGCGGTACTGCGGCTTCACCGCCGACAGCTTGATCAGCGACTTGCCCAGGTTGCCGCGCAGCAGGCGCAGGCCGCCCTGGTGTTCGAACGGGTTGTCGACACCGCGCACTACTTCGTCATCGGCGCTGCGTTCCAGGCCCGGCAGATAGACCAGCTGGCTGTCGCGCAGCTGCGGCTCGCGCGCATAGTCGGCCATGCCGCCACGCGCGACGCTCACGAGGTCGCCGTGCATCAGGCCCGCCTTGATCAGCTCGCCGAACACGAACGCCGGGCCGCCGGCCGCAGCGAAGCGGTTCACGTCGGCGTCGCCGTTCGGATAGACGCGGGCCAGCAGCGGGATCAGCTGCGATAGCTCGTCGAAGTCGTCCCAGGTCAGCACGATGCCGGCGGCGCGTGCCACGGCGATCCAATGGATGGTGTGATTGGTCGACCCACCGGTTGCCATCAGCGCGATGACCGCGTTGATGATCGCGCGCTCGTCGATGATCCGGCCCAGCGGACGGAAGTCATCGCCCAGCGCGGTGATGTGCAGCGCACGTTCGGTGGCTTCGCGGGTCAGTGCATCACGCAGCGGCGTGCCCGGGTTGACGAACGACGCACCCGGCAGCTGCACGCCCATCGCTTCCAGCAGCACCTGGTTGGAATTGGCGGTGCCGTAGAAGGTGCAGGTGCCAGCGCCGTGGTACGACGCGGACTCGGCTTCCAGAAGCTCTTCGCGGGTGGCTTCGCCGGCGGCGTAGCGTTCGCGCACTTCGGCCTTCTGCTTGTTCGGAATGCCCGGGGTCATCGGGCCGGCCGGCACGAACACCGCCGGCAGGTGACCGAAGGCCAGTGCACCGATCAGCAGGCCCGGCACGATCTTGTCGCACACACCGAGGTAGACGGTGGTGTCGAACATGTCGTGGCTGAGCCCGATGGCGGTCGCCTGTGCGATCACATCGCGCGAGAACAGCGACAGTTCCATGCCGCCTCGGCCCTGGGTGACGCCGTCGCACATCGCCGGCACGCCGCCGGCCACCTGTGCGGTGGCGCCCAGCTCGCGGGCGATCTCGCGGATCTGCTCGGGATAGGTCTCGAACGGCTGGTGCGCCGACAGCATGTCGTTGTAGGCGGTGATGATGCCCAGGTTCGGCGTCACGCCACCGCGCAGGCGGCTCTTGTCGGTGCCGCCACAGGCGGCGAATCCGTGGGCGAGGTTGCCGCAGCTCAGGCGGCTGCGGAACGGGCCCTCACGCAGGGAGGCATCGATCGCCGCCAGATAGGCGGCACGCGAGGCGGCGCTGCGGCGGATGACACGCTCAGTGATGGCTTGCAGTTGCGGATGGAGGCTCATTGGCTACCGGCGTTCGTGGTGGCGAGAGGCAAGCGGCGGCGCGGCGCCGCCGCCGACATCAATCAGCCCAGTGCACGCGCAGGCGCGCGCCGTCCAGGTTGATTGCATTGAGGATCGGGTACTGCTGGGCGTCGTTGCTGTCCAGCGCCTGGCGCAGCACCTGCAGCTTCTGCTTGCCGCGCAGCAGCAGCAGGCGCTGGCGGCACTGGCCCAGCCCGTGCGGGGTCAGCGTGATGCGCAGCGGCCACTGGTTCGCGCCCGGGCAGCCGGTGGCGTCCAGTGCCGCGTAGGGCAGGGTGCTTTCCAGTGCGCGGACCAGGTCCTTCGAGCCCGGGAACAGCGAGGCGGTGTGGCCGTCGTTGCCCATGCCCAGTGCCACCAGGCTCGGCGGCTGGCTGTGCTGGGCCTGCAGGTTGGCGGTGTAAACGCATTCCGGCAGCGGCTTTCCGATCCGTACCAGCGGATCGAAATGCGCACCTTCGGCGCGCTTGAGCAGGTGCTCGCGCACCAGCCAGGCGTTGCTGTCGCGATCCTGCGGCGACAGCCAGCGCTCGTCGGCCAGGCTCACTTCCACCCGGTCCCAGTGCACGTCCAACTCGGCCAGCGCCTGGTAGACCGGCGCCGGCGTGGTGCCGCCGGACAACAGGATGCGGGCGCGGCCCACTTCGTTGATGTCGTGGTTGAGGGTCTGCGCCATCTCGGCGGCCACTGCCTCGATCCAGCCGTCGGCATCGCCGTGGCTGATGAACTCGATGCGGTCGTCGTGGAAGGTGGGACTCATGCGGCAACTCCAGGTGCGTCACGTTCGGCGTCGGCTGCATAGGCGGCGGCGCCCAGCAATCCGGCGTGGGGATGCATCACGGCCAACGAGGGAACGCGCGCCATGATCGAAGAGAACCGCCCCTTGTGTTCGAAGCGCTGGCGGAAACCAGAGTGCTGCAGCGAATCGAGCATCTTCGGAGTCAGACCGCCGGTCAGGAACACGCCATCCCAGGCACCCTGGGTCAGTACCAGGTCGCCGGCAATGGCGCCGAACACCGCGCAGAACACGTCCACGGTGCGCATTGCCTGCGGATCGCCATGCAGGGCACGGGCGGTCACGTCCACCGGCTGCAGCTGGCCGGGATCGATACCGGCCATCTCGCACACCGCGCGATGGATGTTGACCAGGCCGGGGCCGCAGATCAGTCGCTCGTTGGAGACGCGGCCGAACTGCTCGGACAGGATTTCCAGGATGCGGATCTCCTCCGGAGTTCCCGGCGGGAAGCTGACATGGCCGCCTTCGGTTTCCAGCGGATAGCAGCGTCCGTGGCGCAGGATCAGGCCACCGACACCCAGGCCGGTACCCGGGCCGATCACCGCGTAGTTGCGCGGCTGGCCCGGCTTGCCCGGCACCCAGGCGGCACCACCGACCTGGACCACGTCATCGGGCTGCAGCAGTGAAATCGCCATCGCCTGTGCGGCGAAATCGTTGATCAGGTGCAGTTCGTCGAACCCGAGCATCGCCGCGGTGCGGCTGCGCGAGATCACCCACGGATGGTTGGTGATGCGCGCTTCGTCACCATCAACGCGACCGGCCACTGCGAACACGCCGCGGCTGGCGGTGGCGCCGATCTGTTCCAGATGGTGGCGCGCGGCATCACCCAGCGATGGGAACTCCGCCACCGCGTACTCGCGGATGCTGTCCTTCTGCAGCGGTGCGTCCTGCGAGGTGTCGGCCAGGGCGAAGCGGGCGTTGGTGCCGCCGATGTCGGCGACCAGCACCGGCTGCGAGCTGGCACTCATGCCGAGGCTCCGCTGTCCGGCGCGTCCACGCCCTGCGGCAGGAACTCGCCCGCATTGCTCGGGCCCCATTGGCCGGCGGGGTAGGGCTCCAGCGGCAGCTTGGCGTCCTTCCAGGCATCGGCCACGCTGTCGATCCACGCCCAGGCGGCGCGCACTTCGTCATCGCGCACGAACAGCGTGTGGTTGCCGTTGAACGCATCCAGGAACAGGCGCTCGTACGCGATGCGGCGGTGCAGGCCGGTCGGCACCGACAGCTCCAGCTCCAGCGGGTGCAGTTCCAGCGCGCCCCATTCCGGGCCGGCCAGGCTGCTCATCAGGCCCAGTTCGATGTTTTCCTGCGGCTGCAGCTGGAACACCAGGCGGTTTGGTGCGGCCTGCGCGCGCTGCGGGCGCTCGAACAGCCAGTGGGTGACCGGCTTCAGCGTGACCACCACGCGGGTGGTGCGCTCGGGCAGGCGCTTGCCGGTGACCAGGTGGAACGGCACGCCGCTCCAGCGCCAGTTGTCGATGTGCGCGGTGACACCGGCGAAGGTCTCCACGTCGCTGCCTTCCGGCGGCTGGTAGGCCTGTGCCGGCTGGCCGTTGATGGTGCCGGCGGTGTAGCGGCCGCGGATGCTGTCACGCGCGGCGTGCTTGGCATCAAGCGGACGCAGGGCGCGCAGCACCTTGACCTTCTCGTCGCGGATGCGGTCGGCTTCCAGCGACGCCGGCGGTTCCATCGCCACCATGCACAGCAGCTGCAGGATGTGGCTCTGCACCATGTCGCGCAGCGCGCCGGAGCGGGCGTAGTAGGCGTCGCGGCCATCCACGCCTTCGCTCTCGGCCACCAGGATGTGCACCGATTCGATGTAGTTGCGGTTCCACACTGCCTCCAGCAGCGTATTGCCGAAGCGCAGCGCGATCAGGTTCTGCACTGCCGCCTTGCCCAGGTAGTGGTCGAGGCGGAACACGCGGTCCTCGTCGATCCACTGGCCGATGGTAGAGATGATCTCCTCGGCGCTCTCGCTGTCGCTGCCGATCGGCTTCTCCAGCATCAGGCGTGCCGGTGCGGCAAGTGCGCCGCCCTTGGCCAGGCCTTCGCAGGTGGAGATGTACAGACCCGGCGGGATGGCCAGGTAGCTGACGCACTTGCGGTGCACCAGGTCGGAGACCGCGGCGGCAACCGAGTCGACGTCGCGCAGGTCCACCGAACGGTAGTCGATGCGGCGCAGCAGGGCACTGATGTCGTCCTGCGTGGCCATCGGCATGGCCTGCTGCAGGCGCGGGCGCAGGATGTCATGGAAGGCTTCGGTGTCATGCCCGGACAGGGCCAGTGCGCGGATGCGGAAGTCCTCCGGCAGCAGGCCGTCGCCAAGCAGGCGAAGCAGCGAAGGGAACAGGTAGCGCTGGGCCAGATCACCTGTGGCACCGAACAGGAAGAGGGTGTCGTGCATCGCTCGAGTTTCAGATCCGGGTGACATCGTTGTCAATCGCTTCATGGCTGGGTTCGGGGGACATCCGCGCAACTGCCTGTCCGAGGTTCGTCAGGGGCGATCTCCGGGGTAGCGGAAGACCGTTCCATTCGAAACCACTGCTCCGGCGGAAGCTTCGTTCCACCGCCGACGCAGATCGGTGCGCACCGATCATCGGATAGTGCCACGTGAAAACGTTTACATGGCAGAATGGGCAACTGTATTCGATTGCAGTGCTCGCCGTCATGCCGCAAGCGCGCAATCATCACTGCCATCGGGAGGGCCGAGGCAGTCCCAAAAGACAGCCCGGCTTCGGGCGGACCGGATAGGTGATATGGCAAAAGTGCAGTTGCAGGGTGTGCGCAAGGTCTATGACAACGGCCAGGTCGCGGTGAAGGACGCCAGTTTCGAGGTCGCCGATGGCGAGCTGATGGTGCTGGTCGGTCCGTCCGGCTGTGGCAAGTCGACCCTGCTGCGGATGGTGGCTGGCCTTGAAGAAATCAGCGGCGGCACGCTGACCATCGGTGATCGCGTGGTCAACGACGTGGCGCCGAAGGATCGCGACATCGCGATGGTGTTCCAGAGCTACGCGCTGTATCCGCACATGACCGTGGCCGAGAACCTGGCCTTCGGCCTGAAGCTGCGCGGGCATGACAAGGCGACCATCGACAAGCGCATCGCCGAAGCGGCGCAGACGCTGGGCCTGACCGAGATGATGGACAAGCTGCCCAAGGCGATGTCCGGCGGCCAGCGCCAGCGTGTTGCGCTGGGCCGGGCGCTGGTGCGCGAGCCGGCGGTGTTCCTGCTCGACGAACCGCTGTCCAATCTGGATGCCAAGCTGCGCCACAGCGTGCGCACCGAAATCGCGCAGCTGCATCGCAAGCTGGGCACCACCATGATCTACGTGACGCACGACCAGGTTGAAGCGATGACCCTGGGCCAGCGCATCGTGGTGCTGAAGGACGGCATCATCCAGCAGATCGATACGCCGATGGCGCTGTACGACCGCCCGGCCAACCTGTTCGTGGCTGGTTTCCTCGGCAGCCCGGCGATGAACGTGCTGCGTGGCACGCTGCAGGGCGATGCCGGTGGCGTGACCGTGGTCGACGGCGAATGGCGTGCACCGCTGGGTCAGGCCACGATCGATCCGGCGTGGTTGCAGAAGCCGATCGCGGTGGGTGTGCGGCCGGAGCACCTGCAGCCGGCGGCCGCCGATGATGCGCATGCGTTCACTGCGCGCATCGAAGGCATTGAGCCGGTCGGCAACGAGATCTTCGTCAACCTCAGCAGTGGCCAGCATGCGCTGACCATGCGCGTGGCGCCGCAGGCGCTGCCGGCGGTGGGCGAGCAGATCCGCGTGGCGATCCACCCGCAGGGGTTGCATTTCTTCAACCCGGAAACCGGCGAGCGGCTCTGACTCTGTAGCCGAACCCACGCTCGGCTGCTTCGTTGCGGTGCGGACCAACGGTCCGCACCCACCATGGCGGCGGTAGCGCCGGGCCGTGCCCGGCGTGAACCTCAGCGCGCCAGTCCATCCAGTAGCGGCACACGCTGCGCCACCGCACCACCCACCTGCAGCTCGGCGTCGCTGGCCTCCAGCGGCAGCACCGCCAGCGCCAGTTCACCGGCCACGCTGGCAATCGTGCCCAGCGCTGCGCCGTCCTGTTGTACGCCATCGCCGGCCTGCGCCGGTGCTGCGGCATGCAGCAGCTGCACCGCGCGCTTGGCCTTGCCGAGGAAGTGGGTGCGCGCGACGATTTCCTGGCCGGGATAGCAGCCCTTCTTCACGCTGTAGCCGTTCAGGCGGTCCAGGCCCAGCTGCTGGGGGGTCCACACTTCGCGCTGGCTTTCTTCCAGTCGCGGCAACCCGTAGCGCAGGTCGGCCTGGCGCCAGGCCAGGGCGAAAGCGGCCTCATCGGTTTCGCTGCCGGCGGCAAATGCATCAGCTGCGCCAATGCGCAGGGTGCGCGGCAGCGCATCGCTGCCCAGGTCAAGTTCCCAGCCGTCCGCTGCGGCGTGCGCAATCGCGGCGTTGCTGGCGGCTTCGGGCGCGGTGAAGGCGCCGGCCACCGCCAGATCGCTGCGCACCTGCACCTTCACCTTGCGACGGAACACGAAGCGCTGCAGTTGCGACGCAATCGCATCGGCATCGCCGTCGGCCAGCACCAGCATCACGTGGTCGTCGGCCAGCCGAAGCAGCTGGAACACCGCCAGGGTGCGGCCTTTTGCGCTCAGCCAGGCGCTCCACTGCCAGTGCAGCAGGGGCAGGGCAGTGACGTCGCCGCTGAACTGGGCGTGGGCGAAAACGGCCGCATCCGTGCCCTGCAGGCTCAGCAACTGGTGGCCGGGCAGGCGCGGATATCCGACGAAAGCAGGGGGCAGGTTGTCAGGCACGTGAACGAGGTCTAAAATTTGTGCGTTGCGAGACCGAACATGATAGGCCAAACAACCCCCACTCCCGACGACGAATCTGAAGCCCCGCTGGTCCCCGCGGCACCCGTGCCCGTGGAACAGGAAAAAGCAGAGGAATTCGGCGGCCGCGGCGGACTTGATCCGGTGCGGTATGGCGATTGGGAGAAAAACGGACGCTGCATCGATTTCTGATCAGCATTGAGCCAACGCGGCCGTGTGCCGCCCAGCCGAGACAACGAGCCCAGCGAATGGCGACCAGACAACGCCCACTTTCCCCGCACCTTCAGGTGTATCGCTGGCAGATTCAGATGGCCACCTCGATCCTGCATCGAGCCACTGGCGTCTTTCTGTCTGTTGGTGCCCTCATCATCGCCGCCGGCCTGCTGGCCCTGATGATGGGGCCCAAGTCCTGGAACTGCTTCACCGGCCATGCCGGGGCCTGGTATGGCCGCGTGTTCCTGTTCGCGTGGACATGGTCGTTCGCCTATCACCTGTGCAATGGCATCCGCCACGTGGTGCAGGACTTCGCCATCGGCTTCAGCATCCCCGCCTTCATCCGCAGCAGCTGGCTGTCGGTCACCGGCAGCCTGGTGATCACCCTGCTGGTGTGGGCCTATGTGATGTTCGGAGGTGCCGCGTGAGCAAGTTCCGTACCCCGCTGAAGAACGTGCGCGGCCTTGGCTCGGCCAAGACCGGTACCGAGCACTTCGTGCACCAGCGCCTGACCGCCGCCGCGCTCGTGGTGCTGGGCATCTGGTTCCTGGTCTTCGTGCTGGGCCTGCTGGGCTCGGACTACGCGACCGCCGCCGCCGCCGTGGCCAAGCCGTGGAACGCAGTGCCGCTGATCGGCCTGCTGATCGCCATGTTCTGGCACGCGCAGCTCGGCATGCAGGTCGTGCTGGAAGACTACATCCACGAATCGCTGCTGGCCCTGGTGCTGCAGACCGCGGTGAAGTTCGTCGCCGTGCTCGGCATGATCGTCAGTGTGTTTGCGGTGGGCCGCATCGCCCTCGGCGTTGCCTGAGCCCAGGCACCAACACAGGAATCCAGATTAGATGTCCGCTTACAAGATCACCGAACACAAGTACGACATGGTCGTGGTCGGCGCCGGCGGCGCCGGCCTGCGCGCCACGTTCGGCCTGGCCGCCAAGGGCCTGCAGACCGTGTGCCTGACCAAGGTCTTCCCGACCCGTTCGCACACCGTTGCCGCCCAGGGCGGTATCTCGGCCGCACTCGCCAACATGGGCGAGGACGACTGGCGTTACCACTTCTTCGATACCATCAAGGGTTCGGACTGGCTGGGCGACCAGGACGCCATCGAATACATGTGCCGTGAGGCCATCCCGGCCATCATCGAGCTCGAACACTACGGCGTGCCGTTCTCGCGCACCGCCGAAGGCAAGATCTACCAGCGTCCGTTCGGTGGCATGACCACCAAGTACGGTGAAGGCCCGGCGGCGCAGCGTACCTGCGCGGCGGCCGACCGTACCGGTCATGCGATGCTGCACACCCTGTACCAGCAGTCGCTGAAGCACGACGCGCGCTTCATGATCGAGTACTTCGCGCTCGACCTGATCTTCGACGAGGAAGGCGCCTGCCGCGGCGTGCTGGCCCTGGACATGTCCGATGGCACGCTGCACCTGTTCCGCGCCCAGGGCGTGGTGCTGGCCACCGGCGGCTACGGCCGTGCCTACTTCAGCGCCACGTCGGCGCATACCTGCACCGGCGACGGTGGCGGCCTGGCCATGCGTGCCGGCATCGCCATGCAGGACATGGAGTTCGTGCAGTTCCACCCGACCGGCATCTACGGCGCCGGCTGCCTGATCACCGAGGGTGTCCGCGGTGAAGGTGGCATCCTGCGCAACAGCAGTGGCGAGCGCTTCATGGAGCGCTATGCACCGCACTACAAGGATCTGGCCTCGCGCGACGTGGTCAGCCGTTCGATGACCATCGAGATCCGCGAAGGCCGCGGCGTCGGCGAGCACAAGGATCACATCCTGCTCGACCTGACCCACCTCGGCCCGGGCGTGATCGACGACAAGCTGCCGGGCATCGCCGAAAGCGCCCGCATCTTCGCCGGCGTCGACGTGCACAAGCAGCCGATCCCGGTCATCCCGACCGTGCACTACAACATGGGCGGCATCCCGACCAACTACCACGGCGAAGTGGTGCAGAAGGTCGGCGACAACGACAATGCCGTAGTGCCGGGCCTGTACGCGATCGGTGAAGCGGCCTGCGTCTCCGTGCACGGCGCCAACCGACTGGGTTCGAACTCGCTGCTGGACCTGGTGGTGTTCGGTCGTGCGGTCGCCAACCGCTGCGCCGAGACCATCAAGCCGGGCGCATCGCACAAGCCGCTGGCGTCTGATGCCTGCGACAAGGCGCTGGGCCTGCTGGACAAGCTGCGCCACGCCAACGGCGATACCCCGACCTCGGTCATCCGCGATCGCATGCAGCGCACCATGCAGGCCGATGCCGCCGTCTTCCGCACCAGCCAGACGCTGAAGGAAGGCTGCGAGAAGATGGACAAGATCTTCGATTCGTTCCAGGACGTGAAGGTCTCCGACCGTTCGCTGGTGTGGAACTCGGACCTGATCGAGACCTACGAGCTGAACAACCTGCTGCTCAACGCGGTGGCGACGATCAACTCGGCCGAACAGCGCAAGGAAAGCCGCGGCGCGCATGCGCACGAGGACTTCCCGGACCGCGACGACGTCAACTGGCAGAAGCACACCCTGGTCAGCGTCGACGAGAAGGGCAAGTGCAGCTTCGACTACCGTCCGGTGCACATGTACACGTTGACCGACGACGTGTCCGTGGTGCCGCCGAAGCCGCGCGTGTACTGATCCGACCCCGCCTACCATGCAATCCGCGCCCAAGGGCGCGGGCCGCCTGAGCCAACGAGAGCAGCCATGGCCGAGTTTTCACTCCCCAAGAATTCCAAGATCACGAAGGGCAAGCACTTCCCCGTCAAGAACGGCGGCAAGAACGTGCGCACCTTCAAGATCTACCGCTGGAGTCCGGACGACGACAGCAACCCGCGCACCGATACCTATGAAGTCGATCTGGACGCCTGTGGCCCGATGGTCCTGGACGCCCTGATCAAGATCAAGAACGAGATCGACCCGACCCTGACCTTCCGCCGCTCCTGCCGCGAAGGTATCTGTGGTTCGTGCGCGATGAACATCGACGGCACCAATACCCTGGCCTGCACCCGAGCCATCTCGGACTGCGGCAAGAAGGAAGTGCCGATCTACCCGCTGCCGCACATGAACGTGGTCAAGGATCTGGTTCCGGACCTGACCCACTTCTACGCGCAGTACGCCTCGATCAAGCCGTGGATCCGCACCCAGACCCCGGCACCGCCGGACCGCGAGCGCCTGCAGTCGCCGGAAGACCGCAAGAAGCTGGACGGCCTGTACGAGTGCATCCTGTGCGCCTGCTGCTCGACCAGCTGCCCGAGCTACTGGTGGAACGGCGAGCGTTACCTGGGCCCGGCGATCCTGCTGCAGGCCTACCGCTGGATCATCGATTCGCGCGATGAGGACACCGGTGCGCGCCTGGACGACCTGGAAGATCCGTTCAAGCTGTACCGCTGCCACACCATCATGAACTGCGCCCGGACCTGCCCGAAGGGCCTGAACCCGGCGTTGGCGATCGCCGAGATCAAGAAGCTGATGATGGAACGCCGCGCCTGATACGGCGCAGGGTAGTTGCATGACCCCAGTAGAGCCACGCCATGCGTGGCTTTGCTGTGTCTGGAGAAGCACGATGGAAGAAGACGTTCTGCTGAAGAAGCTGCGCTGGCGCTGCCGCCGCGGCATGCGCGAGCTGGACCAGCTGTTCGGCCGTTACCTCGACCACGAATGGAGCACTGCGCCGACCGAAGAGCGCGAGGTTTTCCTGTTCCTGCTCGACTGCGAGGACGATAAGTTGTGGCGCTGGTTCATGGGTTATGAGGCCTGCCCGCATGCGCACGCGATCCCCCTCATGCAGAAGATCCTCGCCCTCAAGCCTTGAGTGGCGCCCCTCGCGGCTGCAGGCCGCCGCCCAGCTGGCGGTGCTGCTGGCCGCACCCTGGCTGCTGCGCGCATCGGATCTGCCGCCGCGGCTGTTGATTCCCGCGGTGTTGCTGGCCTGGGGCATCGGGTTGGCCGAACTGGCCTGGCGCCAGCGCAGGCCACGCGTGCAGGTGCTTCTGCCGGTACCGTCCGAGCCGCTGCAGGTGGCCGGGCAGGACGTCGATGCACCACAACTGGTCGTGCGCGGCCCCTGGCTGCTGTTGCTCTGGCGTGAGGATCGGCGCCGCCGGCGCCTGCTGTTCTGGCCGGATGTGCTCGATTCCGGGCAGCGACGTGAACTGCGACTGGCCGTCGCCGCACGCAGCGTTTCCCGTCAGCCCCGGTCGATGGCACCATAAGCTGAATTGACTGGCGTGCCTGCATGTTCAAACCCATTCCCGTGGCGATCGGCCTGCGCTACCTGCGCGCCAAGCGCCGCAACGGCTTCATCTCCTTCATCTCGATGGCATCGATCCTGGGCATCGCGCTCGGCGTGACGGTGCTGATCACCACCTTGGCCGTCATGAGCGGTTTCCAGAAGGAAATCCGCAGCCGCCTGCTGCAGATGACCGCGCACACCACCATCAGCCGCGACGGCGAGCCGATGCCGGACTGGATGCGCGTGGTGGACGTCGCCCGCAAGGACCCGCGCGTGGCCGGTGCCGCACCCTACATCGAGATCCAGTCGATGATCAGCGGCCCGCGCGTGCAGGGGGCGATCATCCAGGGCATTGATCCGGCGCTGGAGCCGAAAGTCTCGGTGATCGACAAGAAGGTCACCAAGGGCAGCTATGACAGCCTCAAGCCAGGCAGCTTCAACCTGCTGCTGGGCAAGGAGCTGGCGATCTGGCTGGACGTGGACGTCGGCGACCAGGTACTGGTGACCTTTGCCGAAGTGCAGGGCACGCCCGCCGGCGCGGTGCCACGGATGAAACGCTTCACCGTCAGCGGCATCTTCGAGGCCGGCTACAACGAGGTCGATCGTGGCGTCGGCTTTGCCAACATGCAGGACCTGGAGCGCGTGCTGCGCAGCGATGGTGCCACCGGCGTGCGGCTGAAACTGCACGACATGGACCGCTCGCTGGAAGTGGGCGTGGACCTGGCGCAGAGCCTCGGCGGTGCTTACCGCGTGAGTGACTGGACCCAGCAGAACGCCAACCTCTACCACTCGCTGCGCATGGAGAAGGTGGTGATGGGCATCCTGCTGTCGCTGATCATCGCCATGGGTGCCTTCAACCTGGTGTCCTCGCAGGTCATGCTGGTGACCGACAAGCAGGCCGACATCGCCATCCTGCGCACCCTTGGCCTGACTCCTGGCGGGGTGATGCAGGTGTTCATGGTGCAGGGTTCGCTGATCGGTATCTTCGGCACGCTGGCCGGCCTGATCGGCGGCATTACCCTGACCCTCAACCTGGAGCGCATCCTCGGCGCCATCGAGAGCGTCTTCAACGTCAAGCTGCTGCCGGAGGATGTGTACTACATCACCGGCCTGCCGACCGACATGCAGACCGGCGACGTGGTGGCGATCACCGTGGTCGCGCTGCTGATGAGCTTCCTGGCCACCCTGTACCCCGCTTGGCGGGCAGCACGCACCCAGCCGGCGGAGGCCCTGCGTTATGAATAAGGTCTTCAACCGCGGCGATGAAGTGATCCGCGCCGAAGCACTGGGCAAGACCTACGCCGAAGGGCGCATGCAGACCCCGGTGTTCGATGGCCTGGACCTGACCGTGACCGCCGGCGAGACGGTGGCGATCATCGGTGCCTCCGGCGCCGGCAAGAGCACGCTGCTGCACCTGCTGGGTGGCCTGGACATTCCCACCGCCGGCGAGGTCTATGTGACCGGCCAGCGCATGTCGGCGCTGTCGGACACCGCGCGCGGCCTGCTGCGCAACCAGGCGCTGGGCTTCGTCTACCAGTTCCATCACCTGCTGCCGGAGTTCACCGCGCTGGAAAACGTGATGATGCCGGTACTGCTGGCTGGCACTGCGGTCGCAGAAGCGAGCAGCCGGGCCACCACGCTGCTGGAAGCGGTCGGCCTCGGCCATCGCCTGGACCACAAGCCGGGCGAGCTGTCCGGTGGTGAGCGCCAGCGTGCTGCGGTGGCGCGGGCACTGGTCAATCATCCGGCCTGCGTGCTCGGTGACGAGCCGACCGGCAACCTGGATGACCGCACGGCTGCAACGGTGTTCGAGCTGATGCTGGAGCTGAATCGTGCACGTCACACCAGCCTGGTGCTGGTAACCCATGACCGCAGCCTGGCGCGTCGCCTGGACCGGGTGCTGGAACTGCGCGAAGGGCGCCTGCATGCACTGGCCCACGCCGACGTCTGAGCGGTCGGACGGACTCTGGTAGAAGCCGACCTTGGTCGGCTGCTCCTGCAGGGCAAGCGCCAACCAAGGTTGGCGACTACCGGAATCCGACGTTCTGGACCCGCTTTGGCAGAGGTCGACCCTGGTCGACCGCCGACCGGCGCCTGAATGGGGCCGTCGGCCGTCGCGCCGGCGTTGCCAGGCCAGGCGCATGATGGCGACAGTTCCCCGAGGAGATCGCCATGAAGACCCCGCTTCTGCTGGCCGGCCTCTGCCTGGCCCTGGCCGCCTGTGCCACCACCGGCCGGCTCAGCAGCGCCGAGAAGCTTGACCTTTACCGTGCCCACGCCGGTGCGCCGCAGAACGACATGCAGTTCTTCGGCACCCTCAATGGCTGGACCGAGCTGGGTGACAGCGCGCTGGCGGTGTGGACGCGACCCAGCGAGGCCTACCTGCTGGAGCTGAGAGGCCCCTGCCAGGACCTGCCGTATGCCACCGCCATCGGCCTGACCAGCCAGATGAACCGTGTCTCGGCGCGCTTTGACAAGGTGCTGGTGCGCGACCCCACCGGCGGCCCGCGCATGCCGTGCTTCATCAACAGCATCCGCAAGCTGGACGTGAAGGCGCTGCGTGCTTCCGAACAGGAGCTGCGCCAGGCGCAGGTGCAGGAGCGCGAGGAATCCGGGAAATAAACGGGTAGCGCCGGGCCATGCCCGGCGGATGCCTGGACGCCGGGCATGGCCCGGCGCTACCGGCAGGTCAGGCTTCCGGAACGAAGCCTGCGGGCTTCTCCGCGTCCTTCTCGAACAGGAACTTGACCAGTTCGCCTTCAAGGAACGCGCGATGCTCCGGCGTGCGCGGTGACAGCCGGTTCTCGTTGATCAGCATGGTCTGGTGCGCCAGCCACGCGGCCCAGGCCTGCTTGCCGATGTTGTTGAAGATGCGCTGGCCCAGCTCACCGGGGTAGGGCACGAAGTCCAGGCCCTCGGCATCGCGTTGTTCGTACTGGCAGAAGACGGTTCGGGGCATGGCACTCACTCGTGGTTGCGGGTTTTCTTGGAGGTTCGTTTCGGCGTCTTGATCGTGGCGCCGTCGAGCAGCTTGCGGATCGGCGCCGGAAGGCCCAGCGCGGGCAGTTCGTCGGCAGCCACCCAGCGCAGCGTGGGTTCTTCCACGCGCAGGCCGTGTACCTGCCGCGACAGTACCTGCAGATGCAGCTTGTAGTGGCTGAAGGTGTGCTGCAGCACCGGCAGTTCGTCGGCATCTTCCAGCGAGCCGTCCACATGTGTGTCGAACCAGTCCTGCAGGTCGCTGCCCGTCTCGGCCTGCGGCAGCGTCCACAGCTGCGCCCAGATGCCAGTATCCGGCCGCTTCTGCAGCAGCACGCGCTGCTGGGCGTCGCGCAACAGCAGGGCGACCGCTTCGCGTTCGGGCAGGGTCTTGCTGGGCTTGGGCGTCGGTAACTCAGCGGTGCGGCCTTCGCGGCGTGCCACGCAGTTGTCCTGCAGCGGGCAGATCACGCATGTCGGCTTGGCCCGACTGCAGACGGTGGCGCCCAGATCCATCTGCGCCTGGGTGTAATCGGCCATGCGCCCGGCCGGGACCTGCGCAACGTGCGCCTCGGCGATGGCCCACAACTGCTTCTCGATGGCCGGCAGGGCGGGAAACCCGTCGATGCCGTGGTAACGGCTCAGCACGCGCTTGACGTTGCCATCCAGGATCGCGAACGGGTCGTTCCAGGCCTGGCTGAGGATCGCGCCAGCGGTGCTGCGGCCAATGCCGGGCAGGGCATGCAATGCATCGAAATCGCGCGGCAGGTCGCCGCCGTGCAGTTCCACGCAGCGCTTTGCAGCGGCATGCAGGTTACGCGCACGGGCGTAGTAGCCAAGCCCCGCCCACTGCGCCATCACCGCGTCATTGCTGGCGGCGGCGAGGTCGGGCAGGGTCGGGAAGTGCTGCAGGAACCGCTGGAAGTACGGGATGACCGTGGCAACCTGGGTCTGCTGCAGCATGATTTCCGACAGCCAGACCCGATAGGGGCTGCGCGGGTGCTGCCAGGGCAGGTCGTGGCGACCGTGGTCGTCGAACCAGTGCAGCAGGCGGGCGACGAAACCGTCTTCCTGGGCAGTGCTGGCGCTGGCGTGCGGCTGGCGAGGCATCGGTGTTCCAGAGAGGCAGCCACCCGTGGGGTGGCTCTACCAGGCTGCAGTAGAGCCGCCCCATGGCTGGTTGCACGGGTGTATCAGGCGCCCAGCGCTTCGGGCAGCAGGGCGTCGACGAAGGCTTCCGGGTCGAACACGCGCAGGTCTTCCGGGCGCTCGCCGATGCCGGCGAAACGGATCGGAATGCCGAACTCGCGGGCCAGCGCGAACACCACACCGCCCTTGGCGGTGCCGTCCAGCTTGGTCACCACCAGGCCGGTCACGTTCACCGCGGCATTGAACTGGCGCAGCTGCGACAGCGCGTTCTGGCCGGTGGTGCCGTCGATCACCATCAGCACTTCGTGTGGTGCGGTGGGATCAATCTTGCCCAGCACGCGGCGGATCTTGCCCAGCTCGTTCATCAGGCCGGACTGGGTGTGCAGGCGGCCGGCGGTGTCGGCGATCAGCACCGAGGTACCACGGGCCTTGCCGGCCTGCAGCGCGTCGAACGCCACCGAAGCGGCATCGGCGTTCTGCCCCTGCGCGACCACCGCCACGCCGTTGCGCTCGCCCCAGGCCTGCAGCTGGGCCACGGCGGCGGCACGGAAGGTGTCACCGGCGGCCAGCATCAGGCTGTGGCCCTCGTCCTTGAAGCGCTTGGCCAGCTTGCCGATGGTGGTGGTCTTGCCAACGCCGTTCACGCCGACGGTTAGCACCACGAAGGGCTTGGCGTTGCGGTCGATCACCAGCGGCTTGGCCACCGGCTGCAGGATTGCGATCAGCTCGGCGCGCAGCGCGGCCAGCAGTGCATTGGCGTCGGCGAACTCGCGCGACTTCATGCGCTTGCGCAGGCCCTCGACCAGATCAGTGGTGGCACCCACGCCGACGTCGGCGGTGATCAGTGCGGTTTCCAGCTCGTCCAGCAGGTCGTCGTCGAGCTTGGGGTTGCGCGAGAACAGGCCACCGAAGCTGCGCGCGATGACGCTGTTGCGCAGGCGTTCGCGCCAGCCGGGCTTGCCGGCAGGCGCCGGAACGGCGTCAACCGAGGCGGCGGCAGGCAGGTCGTCGGTGACCGGTGCCGGGGTGGGCTCAGGCAGTGGTGCGGGTGCCGGTTCGATGGCCGGGGCCGCCACCGGGGCGACGTCGATCCGGGCAGCCGGTTGCGGAGCGCTCGGAGCGGGAACGACCGGCGCCGGAACCACAGGGGTAGGCTCGACAGCGACCGGAACGACGGCTACCGGCGGCGGCTCGACCGGCGCAGGCGCGGCCGGTAAGGCTACCGGTGCAGGCTCTTTGTCCTCGACCGGTGCGGCCGACGGGAACGCCGCCGCCAGCTCTTCAGCCGAGTAGTGCTGGGTCTTGGGTGCCTCCGCTGCGGGGGCATCCTGGGGCTTCTTGCGGCGGAAAAAACTGAGCATTGGCAAAAGGCGCTGAAATCAGAGGGATATGCTACCACTCGGGCCTGTCGGGCCGATGTGGACTCAAGGTCGCGGCCTGCCGGCCGTTAACCGGTCCGGAGGGCTGCGCAGTGCGGCCCGGAGACCGCCATGAACAACGTGATGGGAATCGCCCTCGGCGGGATGCGTGCGGCCCAGCAGGGCGTGCAGGTGGCCGCGCACAACGTGGCCAACCTGGCGACTCCCGATGCCCAACGCCTGCAGCTGCAGCGTAGTGCGGTGGAGCAGGGCGGGGTGCAGGCTTCGGTGACGTCCATTGGCGCCGATACCCGCGCACCGCTGGGTGATCTGCTGGCGGCGAAAGCCGAGGTGGTGGCCTTCGCCGCCAATGCCACGGTGATCCGCCGCCAGGACCAGATGCTGGGCTCGCTGCTGGATCGCGAAGCCTGAACCCCCTCGGCAAGCGCGAACCGCCGCCCCTGGTGGGTGCCAACCCTGGTTGGCATGCTTGACCCGCCCTGGTAGGTGCCAACCTTGGTTGGCACGCTATTGGGGCGCCAACCAAGGTGGGCCTCTACCAAGGCACCGCCGGGCCATGCCCGGCGACCACCGCCTCGATCAGGCCGACAGCTCCAGCAGCAGTTTGTTCAGGCGCGCCACGTAGGCGCCCGGGTCCTTCAGGCTGTCACCGGCGGCCAGCGCGGCCTGGTCGAACAGCACCCGGCCCAGATCGTCGAAACGTGCGCCATCGCCTTCGGCATCCAGCTTGGCGATCAGCGGGTGGCCCGGGTTGATCTCCAGCACCGGCTTGCTGTCGGGCACCTTCTGCCCGCTGGCCTCCAGGATCTGCCGCATCTGCAGGCCCAGGTCCTGTTCGCCGATGGCCAGCACCGCCGGCGAATCGGTCAGGCGGTGCGACACGCGCACTTCGGCCACGTCATCGCCCAGCACCGTCTTCAGGCGCTCGACGAGGCCCTGCTTGTCCTTCGCTGCCGCTTCCTGCTCCTGCTTGTCCGCTTCGGTTTCCAGCGCGCCCAGGTCGAGGTCGCCACGGGCGATGTCGACGAAGCCCTTGCCGTCGAAATCGGTCAGGTAGCCCATCAGCCACTCGTCGATGCGGTCGGTCAGCAGCAGTACTTCCACGCCCTTCTTGCGGAACACTTCAAGGTGTGGGCTGTTGCGCACCTGGCTGTAGCTCTCGCCGGTCAGGTAATAGATCTTGTCCTGGCCTTCGGTCATGCGGCCGATGTAATCGGCCAGCGACACGGTCTGCGCATCGGCCTCGCCGCGGGTGGAGGCGAAGCGCAGCAGGCCGGCCACCTTCTCGCGGTTGTTGTAGTCCTCGGCCGGGCCTTCCTTCAGCACCTGGCCGAATTCCTTCCAGAACGTGGCGTACTGCTCCGGCTTGTCGGCGGCCAGCTTCTCCAGCATGTCCAGCGAGCGCTTGGTCAGCGCCGCCTTCATCGAATCGATGACCGGGCCGGACTGCAGGATCTCGCGCGAGACGTTCAGCGACAGGTCGTTGGAATCGACCACGCCCTTGATGAAGCGCAGGTACAGCGGCAGGAACTGCTCGGCCTGGTCCATCACGAACACGCGCTGCACGTACAGCTTCAGGCCCTTGGGCGCGTCGCGGTGGTACAGGTCGAACGGCGCGCGGCCGGGCACGTACAGCAGCGAGGTGTACTCCAGCTTGCCTTCGACCTTGTTGTGGCTCCACGCCAGCGGGTCGCTATGGTCGTGCGCCACATGCTTGTAGAACTCGGTGTATTCGGCGTCGCTGATTTCGGTGCGCGGGCGGGTCCACAGCGCGCTGGCGCGGTTGACGGTCTCCCATTCGACCGCAGCGCCTTCTTCGCCACCTTCCTTCGGCATCTGGATCGGCAGGCCGATGTGGTCCGAGTACTTCTTGAGGATGCTGCGCAGGCGCCAGCCATCGGCGAAGTCGTGCTCGCCGTCCTTCAGGTGCAGCACGATGCGGGTGCCGCGCTCGGCCTTGTCGATGGTGGCGACCTCGAAATCGCCTTCGCCACGCGAGGTCCAGCGCACGCCTTCGGCTGCGGCCAGGCCGGCGCGGCGCGAGGTCACTTCGACTTCGTCGGCGACGATGAAGGCGCTGTAGAAGCCGACGCCGAACTGGCCGATCAGCTGCGAATCCTTCTTCTGGTCGCCGGACAGCTGGCGCAGGAAGTCGCCGGTGCCCGACTTGGCGATGGTGCCCAGGTGGGCGATGGCTTCGGCGCGGCTCATGCCGATGCCGTTGTCTTCGATGGTGATGGTGTGGGCGGTCGGATCGAAGCTGACGCGCACGCGCAGTTCGCTGTCGCCTTCCAGCAGGGCCGGCTGGGTCAGGGCCTCGAAGCGCAGCTTGTCGGCGGCGTCGGCGGCGTTGGAGACCAGCTCGCGCAGGAAGATCTCCTTGTTGGAGTACAGCGAGTGGATCATCAGCTGCAGCAGCTGCTTGACTTCGGTCTGGAAGCCAAGGGTTTCGGTCTGGATGGTGTCGGTCATCGATAGGGCTCCATGTGCAATGCCGCGCCAGCGCGTGCGGCCTCGCCAAGGGGTATGGCTGATTGTCCCGAAATCAAGGGGTTGGTCGGGCAGGGCTTGCAGCCCTGCACCTGCAGAGGCCGAAGCAACAGCAACAGCAACAGCGGGCTATCCGTGGGATGGCGGGGTGGTGTGGGTTGGCAGGACACGCCGTGAACCCGTCCCTGGGGGCTCGATGGCGCCATCCATGGCGCCAACGGTCCTGCCAACCCACACCGCCCCACCTCTGACAGGTTCACGCGGCTGTTGGTAGGTGTCGACCTTGGTCGACACCTCTGTCAGATATCGAAATAAAACTGGGGTCAGATCCGTTTTCCGCAGGAAAACGGATCTGACCCCAAGAGCCGTTCCGACAGATCGCAGGAAACTGTCGAAGGCGGGGTGGGTCCGGTTGAGGGGGCGTGAGCTGCATGGATGCGGCGACCGAGCTTACATGGACGTACTTGCAGCGTCCCCCTCAACCGGACCCACCCCGCCAACCCACGGATAGCCGGCTTTTGCCGTTGCTTCGGCCGCTGCCGTGGCTTCTGCGGGTGCCGGGCGCCGCCCGGCCGAACTACAATCCTGCTCATGCTGAAATTCTCGAATGAACCCCGCCGGGGGCGCCGATGAGCGGCCGTGGGGGCAATGACGGCCAGGTCCGCATCATCGGCGGGCGCTGGCGCAACACCCGCCTGCCGGTGCCGACCCTTCCGGGGCTTCGGCCCAGCAGCGACCGCGTGCGCGAGACTCTTTTCAACTGGTTGATGCCCAGACTGGGCGGCGCGCGGGTGCTGGACCTGTTTGCCGGCAGTGGCGCGTTGGGCCTGGAGGCGGTCTCGCGCGGCGCCGCCCACGCCACTCTGGTCGAGCGCGACGCGCAGCTGGGACGCAATCTGACCGCGGCCGTGGCCAAGCTGCAGGCCTACGACCAGGTCACCGTCGTGCAGGCCGATGCCCTGCGCTGGCTGCAGGGCGCACCGGCACAGCAGGCCGATCTGGTGTTCATCGACCCACCGTTCGCCGATGGCCTGTGGCAGGACGTGCTGGCCCAGCTGCCGCGGCATCTGGCTGCCGATGCCTGGCTGTACCTGGAATCGCCGGCCGGCCACGTGCCGGTGCTGCCGTCGGACTGGCTGCTGCACCGCGAGGGCGGCACCCGCGAGGTGCGCTTTGCCCTGTACCGCCGCGCCACTGCTACACTTTGACCTCATCTGAACATCTGCAACCGCCCATGACCGTGGCCAACCGCCGCATCGCCGTTTATCCCGGCACGTTCGACCCCATCACCAACGGTCATATCGACCTGGTGAGCCGGGCCGCGCCGCTGTTCGAAAAGGTCGTGGTCGGCGTGGCGCAGAGCCCGTCCAAGGGCCCGGCGCTGCCGCTGGAGCAGCGCGTGCAGCTGGCACGTGGCGCACTCGGCCACCACAGCAACGTCGAGGTCATCGGCTTCGATACCCTGCTGGCCCATTTCGTACGTTCGGTCCAGGGCGGGGTGCTGCTGCGCGGCCTGCGCGCGGTGTCCGACTTCGAGTACGAGTTCCAAATGGCCAGCATGAACCGCCACCTGATTCCGGAGGTCGAGACCTTGTTCCTGACCCCTGCCGAGCAGCACAGCTTCATTTCGTCCTCGCTGGTCCGCGAGATTGCGCGCCTGGGCGGCGACGTGTCCGGTTTCGTGCCGGCCGCGGTGCTCGAAGCCCTGCGCAAGGTCCGCGAAGCGAAGGCCGCGCAGTCGTAAGCCCCGCTGTACCCGCACCCCATTACGTACAACACCACGCACCATTCCGGGAGGAAACCCATGAACACCACCATGCGCGCGATGCTGATCGCTTCGTTGGCCCTGGCCTTCACCGCCTGCAAGAAGGAAGAGGCCGCTCCGGTCGACGAGGCCAAGCAAGCCCTGGTCGCGCCGTCCAAGGACGATGATGCAGGCTGGAAGAAGTACCTGCAGGAAGTGGCCATCCAGAACATGGGCAACATCAGCAACAGCCCGTTCCTGTACTACCTCTCGCCGGAATCGGACCCGGACTTCCAGGCCAAGTACGAGCGCCAGACCGAGAGCGCGACCCAGGCCGTGGCCCGTGGTGTGCAGCCGGGCAACATGCTGGCCTTCGGTTCGTCGGCCTCGGGCAAGATGGCTGACATGATCCAGGCTGTGTTCAAGGACGTGGCGCCGGATTCGATGAAGGGCGTGCGCGTCGTCTTCATCGGCCAGTCGGCCGACAACGCCCGCGTGCAGGCGGCGGTCCAGCCGACCGGCGCCGAGTACATTTTCGTCGAAGCCAAGTAATACCGAGCCATGGCGGCCATGCTCCGGCATGGCCCGGGCGGCACCCCGCAAGGGTGCCGCTGATGACCTGACCGGCCCGCGCGCCCGCGCTGGCCGGTCCTTTGTCCCAAGGCGCGGGCGAGGAGTATCGCCATGTCGCTGAAAATCAACGAGCTCTGCGTCAACTGCGACGTCTGCGAGCCGGCCTGCCCGAACCAGGCCATTTCGATGGGTGAAACCATCTACGTGATCGACCCTGCGCGCTGTACCGAATGCGTCGGTCATTTCGACGAGCCACAGTGCGTGGTCGTCTGCCCGGTCGAGTGCATCGACCCGGATCCGGAGATCGTGGAAACGGAAGACCAGCTGCTGGCCAAGCTGCGCCAGCTGCAGCACGATCACCCCGAACTCTACGCGGAGCCCCCATCCGAATGAAGACGCTGATCGTCCGCCCCCTGTTGCTGCTCGGCCTGCTGCTGAGCCCGATGGCCTGGGCCGACAGCCCGGCCCGTGCCGAGCGCCCCGATGGCGCAGCCATTGCCAGCGGCCACGCGCTGGCCACCCAGGCAGGTATCGATATCCTGGCGCAGGGCGGCAACGCCTTCGATGCCGCGGTCGCGGTGTCATCCACGCTGGCGGTGGTCGAGCCGATCAGTTCCGGGCTGGGCGGCGGCGGCTTCTTCCTGCTGCACGACGCGGCCACCGGCAAGGATGTGATGCTGGATGCACGCGAGACCGCACCGGCCGCGGCAACTCCGCAGGCCTTCCTCGACAAGCAGGGCAACCTGGACCGTGATCGTTCGGTCAACGGCGCCTGGTCGGCCGGTATCCCGGGCCTGCCTGCAGCGCTCGTCGAGCTGTCGGCCAAGCACGGCAAGCTGCCGCTGTCTGCATCGCTGCAGCCGGCGATCCGCATCGCGCGCGAAGGCTTCCCGGTGTACGACCGCATGGCCAAGGGCTATGCGTCGCGCCGAGAAGTGATGGAGCGCTATCCCGGCACGCGCGAGGTCTACCTGCGCAACGGCAAGCCGATCGCCACCGGTGACCTGTTCAAGCAGCCGGAGCTGGCACAGACGCTGGAGCGCCTGGCCGCGGGTGGCTTCGATGGGTTCTACAAGGGCCAGACCGGAAAGCTGTTGCTGGCCGGCGTGAAGCAGGCTGGCGGCAAGTGGAGCGCCGAAGAGCTGGCCGGCTACCGCGTGAAGCAGCGCGAGCCGATCGTGTTCAACTACAACGGCTGGAAGATCACCACCGCGCCGCCGCCGTCGTCCGGTGGCATCGCACTGGCCAGCATGCTGCAGATCCTGGAAGGCTGGGACATCAGGAAGATGGACCCGGCGCACCGTACCCACCTGGTGGTGGAGTCGATGCGCCGCGCGTACCGCGACCGCACCTTCTTCCTCGGCGATCCGGACTTCGTGCAGATCCCGCAGAAGGTGCTGACCAGCAAGGACTACGCACAGGGCCTGCGCGCTACCATCCATCCGGAGAAGGCCACGCCCAGCGACCTGCTGTCGGGCAATCCGACCCCGCTGGAAGACGACGAGACCACGCATTTCTCGATCATCGACCGCGACGGCAACCGCGTCGGCGCCACCCAGACCGTCAACCTGCTGTACGGCTCGGGGTTGATTCCCAAGGGCACCGGCGTGCTGCTGAACAACGAGATGGACGACTTCGCGCTGAAGCCGGGCACGCCCAATGCGTTCGGCGTGATGGGCTACGAGGCCAATGCGCCGAAGCCGGGCAAGCGCATGCTCAGCTCGATGACCCCGACCTTCATGGAGAACGCCGACAAGGTGGTGGTGCTGGGCACCCCGGGTGGCAGCCGCATCATCACCATGGTGCTGCTGGGCATCCTCGGCTACGACGACGGCCTGGATGCGCAGCAGGTTGCCGCGCTGCCGCGCTACCACCACCAGTGGCTGCCGGACCTGATCGAAGCCGAGGACGATGCGTTCGACGCGGCGACGGTGAAGCAGCTGCAGGCGATGGGTCACAAGATCGACCTGCCGGGCAATGTGGCCGCAGGCGGCCGCGGGTCCAGCCATGTGTGGGGCAACCTGCAGACCGTGGAATGGGACCGCAAGTCGAACAAGCTGTTCGGCGGCAGCGACCCGCGCAATCCGGTGGGCAGTGCCCAGGTCGTCCCGGCGCGCTGATCCGGTCGTGCCGGCTGCTGGCCGGCAATCCGGCTGATTATCGAAACCCCGCCTTTGCCGGCGGGGTTTTCTGTTTCCCTTCTAGCGATTATTTAACGAGCCGGCGCCGATAATCGACACATGAAACTCTGGTCAATTCGTGGAAACTCGCAGCGCCTCGATGGCGGCGCGATGTTCGGCAACGCGCCGCGCGCGTTGTGGGAAAAATGGGCGGCACCGGACGAGCTCAATCGCATCGAGCTGGCCTGCCGTGCGCTGCTTGCCAGCCCGCTGGAAGGCAAAACCGTGCTGTTTGAAACCGGTATCGGCGCGTTCTTCGACCCGCGCATGCGCGAGCGCTACGGCGTGCAGGAAAGCCAGCATGTGCTGATCGATTCGCTGCGCGAAGCCGGCTTCGAGCACGAGGATATCGACGTGGTGGTGCTCAGCCACCTGCACTTCGATCATGCCGGCGGCCTGCTGGCGGCGTGGAGCGAAGGGCGTGAGCCCGAGCTGCTGTTCCCCAACGCAACCTATGTGGTCGGCGCGCAGCATTGGCAGCGCGCCGTGCAGCCACACCCGCGCGACCGCGCCAGCTTCATTCCGGAACTGCCGGGCCTGCTGCAGGCCAGTGGCCGGCTGGAAGTGGTGGACGGGGAGTACTCGAAGGCGCTCGGCCGCAGCGTACGCTTCAGCTACAGCGACGGGCATACACCGGGGCTGATGCTGGCCGAGATCGTCGGTCACGCGCATGCCGGCGAAAGTGCGCACGGTGGCGTGGTGTTCTGTGCCGACCTGATCCCGGGGCGCTCATGGGTACACGTGCCGATCACCATGGGCTACGACCGCAATGCCGAGCTGCTGATCGACGAAAAGCGGCAGTTCCTTGAAGACAAGCTGGCGCGCAACGTGCGGCTGTTCTTCACCCACGACCCGCAGGTGGCGTTGGCGCAGCTGGGCAGGGATGACAAGGGGCGTTTCGTGACCCTGCACGAACAGGGCGAGCTGAAGGCACGCGCCCTGGGGTAGGGGTAGAGCCGAGCCTACGCTCGGCTGCTTCTCTGAACGGTCATGCACGTTACGGATGCCTGAGCCGAGCATGGGCTCGGCTCTACGTCACTGCCATTACGACGCCTTCAGGCAACTGCTCATGAAGGTCTTGCGCGCATCACCGGCCAATTTTTTCGTGCCGGCATCGGCGTTGCATTTGCGCATGCGTTCCTGCGGCGTTGTCGCAGCCTTGGTCTCGGCGGCATGGCCGCTGAGGCAGGAGCTCTGTGCAGTCTTGTAGGCATCCCCCTTCAAGCCCTTGTTCTTGGCTGAGCATTCGGCCATGCGCTGCTGCTGCGGAGTGGTGGCATTGGCAGCCAGGGGTAGGCCGACCAGCAGGACGGCGGCCAGCAGGAAAGAGGCTTTCATCGGGAGCTCCAAGGGTGGCGGGTGCGCGGAGCATTCGCTTCCCGCCTGCAAGGCCGCGTGAAGAACCACGCCATTGCCGCGCCTGCTTGCGGCAACGTTCAGATCGGCGTATTACTTAGCCATATGGGTAAGTATGATCCAGCCATTCAGGACGTCTTCCAGGCATTGGCCGACCCGACCCGGTGCGCGATCGTGGCTGTGCTGGGGCATGGGCCGCGCACGGTGTCGACGCTGGCCGAGCCCTTCGAGATGGCCTTGCCCTCGCTGATGAAACATCTGGCCGTGCTGGAGCGCAGCGGCGTGGTTCGCAGCCACAAGCGGGGGCGCGTACGCACCTGCGAACTGGTGCCGACGCGGCTTGGGGAGGCCGAGCAGTGGCTGGCCGAACAACGTGCCGTATGGGAAGCGCGCGCCGACCGCATGGTCGATTTCGTTGAAACCCTTCACCGACAGGAGCAGACCCATGGCCGTAGACGCAGGCAACAACCCTGACACCGATCTGGTCATCAGCCGCGTGCTGAATGCACCGCGTGCCGCCTTGTGGCGGGCATGGACCGACCCGGAACTGCTGCGCCAGTGGTGGTGCCCGAAACCGTGGACCACCGAGGTGCGCGCATTCGACCTGCGCCCCGGTGGCGCCTTCCACACCTTCATGCAGGGCCCGGACGGCGGCAGCAGTGACAATCCGGGCAGTTTCCTGGAAATCGTGCCGCAGCAGCGCCTGGTGTTCACTTCGATGCTGGGCGCAGGCTGGCGACCGCAGTCACCCTGGCTGGGCTTCACCGCCGTCATCACGATGGAGGATGACGGGCAGGGCTGCCACTACACCGCGCGGGTGATGCACCCGGACAAGGCCCTGCGTGACCAGCATGAGCAGCTGGGCTTCTTCGACGGCTGGAACACGGTCATCGGCCAGCTGGAAGCCTTCGCGGCCGGCCTGTAGGCCGCGCTTGGGGTCAGATCCCTTCCGCTGTGAAAGGATGCTGACCCCGGTTCGCCGGATCAGCCGACGCGGGTACCGAAGATACGGTCACCGGCATCGCCCAGGCCTGGCAGGATGTAGCCCTTGTCGTTGAGCTGGGCGTCGATGGCCGCGGTGTAGATCTCCACGTCCGGGTGCACGGCCTTGACCGCCTCGATGCCTTCCGGCGCGGCCACCAGGAAAATGCCCTTGATGCGGCGGGCGCCGGCACGCTTGAGCATGTCGATGGTGGCGATCAGCGTGCCGCCGGTGGCCAGCATCGGGTCCAGGATCAGCGCGTCGCGCTCTTCCAGGCGGCCGGTCAGGCGCTCGAAGTAGGGCACCGGCTGCAGGGTTTCCTCATCGCGCTGCAGGCCCACCACGCTGACGCGGGCGGCCGGGATCAGCGACAGCACGCCGCTGAGCATGCCCAGTCCGGCACGCAGGATCGGCACCACCGTGATCTTGGCGCCGGCAATGCGCTGCACCGTGACCGGGCCGGCCCAAGCCGGGCAGGGTGTGCGGCTCGGTGTCCAGGTCGGCGGGTGGCCTCGTAGGCCAGCAGCGTGCCCAGCTCGTTGGCCAGTTCGCGGAAATCCTTGGTGCTGAGCGCAGCATTGCGCATCAGGCCGATCTTGTGCTGCACCAGCGGGTGGCGCACTTCGACGATCTTCATGGTCGGGAAGGGGGAAAAGGAGAGAGGGCGCCATTTTGCCGGATTGGCGTGTCGAATCCCAAACCGGGCCGGAGCCGCCGTACATGAAATGTGCAGATGCATGTCACGGCCATGCAACCTTGCGGACATACCGTGCAGACCCATTCTTAACAGGAATGGGATTCCCAGTGCATATCAAGACTCCGTTGGCCGTTGCCCATCACCCTGACCCTGGCGATGGGGGCCGCAGCACCGCTGCAGGCAGCCGGGCAGCAGGCGGTAGCCGCCACCGGCGCCGTGGCTGCCGACGCGGTCGACCTGGACCGCATCGAAGTGCGCGCCCAGCTCGAATCGCAGATCCGCGCGGTCGACCTCAAGCGCAGCAGCGACGCCATCGAAGACGCGGTGTCCTCCGATGCGCTGGGCCAGTACCCGGACAAGAACGTGGCCGAGTCGCTGCAGCGGCTGCCGGGCATCAGCGTCACCCGCGACCAGGGCGAGGGCCGCTTCGTGGTGATCCGTGGCCTGGATGCCAATCTCAACAGCGTCAGCGTGGATGGCATCGCCGTGGGCACGCCGGAGGATTCCAGCCGTGCCGCGCCGCTGGACGTGATCCCGTCCGACTCCACCGAACGCCTGCGCGTGGTCAAGTCGCCGACCCCGGACATGCCCGGTGATGCCATCGGCGGCGCCGTGCTGGTGGAATCGGCCTCGGCCTTCGACCGCGACGGTCGCAGTCTGCGTGGCAAGATCGAAGGCAGCCACCAGCAGTTGTCCGGCGAGACCAGCCCCAAGGCCGCCTTCAACTACAGCGAAGTGTTCAACGACACCTTCGGCGTGGCCCTGGGCGTGAACTACCAGAAGCGGAAGTTCGAGTCGGACAACACCGAAGTGGAGTATGACGGCGAGGATGACGCCGCACCTGGCGACGTCACCGCGATCAACCTGCAGCACCGCAAGTACGAGATCGAGCGCAAGCGCATCGGCGCCAACCTCAACCTCGACTGGCGCCCGAACGAAGACAGCAAGTACTACCTGCGCACGCTGTACAGCCAGTTCGACGATGCCGAAACCCGCCAGCGTGTGATCTTCAACTTCGACGACGCCAAGATGGTCAGGACCGGCACCGACCAGTACCGCCTGGATGGCATGCCGAAGGATTCCATCGACAAGCGCATGCGCTACCGAACCAAGAAGGAAAACACCTTCGCGGCCAGCCTGGGTGGCGAGAACAAGCTGACCAACGCCGTGGTCGACTACAGGGTTGGCTACACCCGTACCGAAGAGCGCGTGAATGACGAGATGGAGGCGCGCTTCAAGCTCAACGGCAAGGCCTTCAACGGCACCCTGGACCAGAGCAGCCGCCTGCCCAGCTACAGCTTCGACAATCCGCAGTGGCTGGACAGCAGCAACTACGCGTTCGACCGCTTCGTGCTTTCGCCCAAGCAGGTGAACGACAAGGAGCACAGCGCGCAGGTCAACGTGCGCTTCGACGGCGACAGCAGCAGCATCAAATTCGGCCTGCTGGGCCGCTGGCGCGACCGCGACGTCAATGTGGATGAGCGCGAACTGCGTGTCGGCCCGAAGGTGGCGCTGTCGAGCTGGAGCACCTCCTCGCCCGAACACCGCCACGGCAACCTGGGTGATGGCATGGATTCGGCCGCGATGCGTGCCTTCTGGGCGGCCAATGGCGGCCAGTACAGTGCCCGCCCGCAGGACGTCGGTGGCAACGCGATGACCTCGCTGGAAGAGGACTACGTGGCCAGCGAAGACATCTTCGCCAGCTATGCGATGGGCACCTGGGATGTGGACGCGCTGCGCATCATCGGCGGTGTTCGCGTGGAAAACACCCAGTTCAAGGCAGTCGGCAACCAGGTGGACGTGGCCGCCAACGGCCGCAGCTTCACCGTCACCCCGCGCGTGGCCAACAGCAGCTACACCAACGTGCTGCCGGGCCTGCACCTGCGCTATGACGCGGCCGATGACTGGGTGCTGCGCGCCTCGGCCAACAAGACCGTGTCGCGCCCCTCGTTCGGTGACATTTCACCGCGCGTGGGCTACAGCCGCGGTGACGAGGAAGTGCGCCTGGGCAATCCGGAACTGGACCCGTACGAGTCGAAGAACATCGACCTGTCGGTAGAGAAGTACATCGGCAGTAGCGGCATCGTCTCGCTGGGCCTGTTCCACAAGTCGATCGATGGCTACATCGTGGAGACCGTGCGCACCAATGATCCGGCCTACGGCGGCCTGGACGTGACCCAGCCGATCAACGGCCGCAAGGCCACCGTGCGCGGTGCCGAGTTCAACTGGCAGCAGCAGCTGGCCTTCCTGCCGGAGGGCCTGGATGGCCTGCTGGTCGGCGCCAGTGGCACGTGGCTGGATACCGAGTTCGATGCCGGCATCAAGGACCGCCCAGGCGAGGACTTCACCCTGCCGCGCGCCTCCAAGCACGTCTACAGTGCCCACATCGGCTATGAGAAGTACGGTCTGAGTACGCGGCTGGCGGCGGTGTACCGCAGCGAGTACCTGGACAGCATCGGCAAGGGCCGCGCCTTCGACATCTACGTCGCGCCGAACACTCAGCTCGACTTCTCGCTGGACTACAAGTTCACCCCGCGCGTGAGCATGTACCTCGAAGCGCAGAACCTGCTGGACAAGCCGCTTGAGCTGTACCAGGGCACGCGCTCGCGCACCCTGCAGATGGAAGAGTATGGCCGCACCTACGCGCTGGGCCTGAAGGTGGCACTGTGATGGGGCGTCGCATCACTGCCTTGGCCACCGCGCTGGCGGTAGCGCTGGCTGCCGGCTGCACGCCGGCCACCGGCAATGACCCCGCCATGGCCGCGACGTCAGCGAAGGCCAGCGGCGAGCGAGCGGTGACCACCATCGCCGAGGCCTTCCTTTCGCCGATGACCCCGGCTGACAACATCGACTCGCCTGCGGCCTGGCGCGCTCCGGATGGCAGGCTGTGGCTGATCGCCACCGCAAAGGCCACCGACAAGCTGGTGGTCTACGACGGCAGCACCGGCCAGCACCTGCGTGACGTGGGCAGCAGCGGCACCGCACCGGGGCAGTTCGACCGCCCAAACGGCATCGCGGTGATCGACGATCTGCTGTGGATCGTGGAGCGCGACAATCATCGCGTGCAGGTATTGAGCCTGCCGGACTTCGCACCGCTGGCGACGTTCGCTGCGGAGGACCTGCGCAAGCCGTACGGGCTGTGGGTCGACCGCCGTGCCGATGGCTACAGCGTCTACGTCACCGATTCCTGGGACAACGGCGAGGATGCGCAGGGCCGTGACATCCTGCCGCCGCTGGCGGAACTGGACAAGCGCGTGCGCCAATACCACGTGAGCCGCGACGATGCGAAGGTCGAGGCGAAGCTCGTCGCCAGCATCGGTGACACCAGCGAAGCCGGTGCACTACGCGTAGTCGAATCGATCTGGGGCGACCCGGAAAACGACCGCCTGCTGATTGCCGAAGAGGACGAGAGCTACGCCAGCGAGTTCAAGGTCTACACCCTGTCAGGTCGCTTCACCGGTACCACCTTCGGTCGCGACGTGTTCAAGGCCCAGGCCGAAGGCGTGACCCTGCGCACCTGTGGCAAGGACGGCTGGTGGATCACTACCGAACAGGGCAAGCAGCGCAGCGTGTTCCACCTGTTCGACCGGCATACGCTGAAGCCGGTCGGTACGTTCCAGGGCAATACCGTGGCCAACACCGATGGCATCTGGATGATGCAGCAACCCAGCGCGCGCTTCCCGCACGGTGCGCTGTATGCCGTGCACGACGACCAGGGCGTGGTTGCGTTCGACTGGGAGAGCATCGCCAAGCAGTTGGCGCTGCCGCTGGAGTGTGGCGCATGAGCGGGCACTGCGTGATGCGTACGCTGGCGCTGAGCTTGCTGCTGGCGTTGCCGTCATTGTCGTTCGCAGCGGCCGAACCGAATACCCAGGTGCCGGCGGGCAGCCGCCACTACGCAGCAACGACGGTACCTGACCGCATCGTCGCCTCGCCGGCGGTCGATCCCAGCCATGGATTCGCTGTCGCCTGGCGTACCGACGGCAGCGTGCAGGCACCGCTGCTGGAGATTGCCCTCGCCGGAGATTCGCCGGCCATCGAGGGCATCCGCCAGGTGCGCGCAACGACCCGTTCGCTACAGACCGAGAATGGTCTGTCGCATCATCATCGCGCCGACATCAGCGGCCTGCAGCCGGATACCCAGTACGTCTACCGCGTGCAGGGCAACGGCAGCTGGAGCGCCTGGAACCAGTTGCGCACACTGGCCGCGGCCGACCAGCCGCTGACCCTGCTGTACTTCGGTGATACCCAGAACAAGAACGTCAGCCATGTCAGCCGGGTAGTGCGCGCCGCACAGAAGGTCGCACCGCAGGCGCGCATGAGCCTGTTTGCCGGCGACCTGGTCAGCGGCGGCGACAACATGGATGACAGTGAGTGGGGCGAGTGGTTTGCTGCGACCAGCTGGCTGGCGCAGGAAACCCTGGTGGCCCCGGCCATCGGCAACCACGAGTATTTCGAGGAGTTCGAGGACACCCCGCAGGAACGCCGCGTGCTGGGCAAGCATTGGCCGGTGACGTTTGCGCTGCCGGGCAATGGCGCCAGCGCCGCGCAGCAGACCAGCTACTGGTTCGATGCGCAGGGCGTGCGCGTGGCCGTGGTCGATGGCACTTCGGCACTCGACCTGGGCACCGCCAAGGCACAGGCACAGTGGCTGGACAAGGTACTGGGCGGAAATCCGCAGCCGTGGACCATCGTGCTGCTGCACCAGCCGTTCTACTCGCCGCGCGAAGGACGCGAGAACGCCGCGTTGCGTGACGTGCTGCTGCCGGTGGTACGCCGCCATAACGTCGACCTGGTGCTGCAGGGCCACGATCACACCTATGGTCGCCGTGGTGAAGGGCAGGCCGCGACGCCGCAGTATGTGGTCACCGTGGCGGGGCCGAAGCAGTATCGCCTTTCCGACGAAGCGCGCAGGACGATGGACCCGGTGGCCGAAGACACCCAGCTGTTCCAGGTGTTGAACATCGATCCGCAGCACCTGCGCTATGAAGCACGCACCGTGACTGGCCGTCTCTACGATGCCTTCGAACTGCGCCGTGATGCCAAGGGTGGCAAGCAGCGCACGGAGCTGACCGAAGGCCGCATCACGCCGCGTGACTGCCCGCGCGCGCAGACTGCCAAGGGCCGCGCTGATCGCTGCTGGGAATGAGGAAATCCAGATGAAAACCGTACGCCGTCTTGTCCCCATGGCTGCCATCGGCGGGGCCCTGCTCCTGCTCGCGACGGCGGTGACCGCCGCCGATAGCGTGCTGCATCCGTTCCTGGCGGCGCAGCCGAAGCAGGCCCCGCAGGAAGTGAATCTGGCGGTGGAGATTCCGGCCGGCAGCTTCACCAAGTACGAGATCAAGGAAGACGGCCTGGTGCATGTGGACCGCTTCCAGTCGATGCCGGTCGCCTATCCGGCCAACTACGGTTCGATGCCGCGCACCCTGGCCGGTGACAACGATCCGCTGGATGCACTGGTGCTGACCCGCGAACCGCTGCATCCGGGCGTGATCGTGCGCTTCCGGCCGATCGGCTACCTGAAGATGATCGACGGCGGCGAGCACGACGAGAAGATCATCGGGGTGCCCACCGACAAGGTTGATCCGAGCTACGCCAACATCCGCGATCTGGCCGATCTGCCGGAGATCGAACGGCAGCGCATCGAGGCCTTCTTCCGGGTCTACAAGGACCTGCCGGCCGGGCGCAACCCGGTGCAGCTCAACGGTTGGGGCAACGCCGCCGAGGCGCGCGGGCTGATCAGTGAAGCGATGGAGCGATTCAAGCAGTAGACCCACGCCATGCCTGGATGGCCGGGCGCGCGCATCTCCTTCACCACCGCTGGCTATCATGTGCGCCTTCCACAACGAAGGCAGTGCCTGTGTCGGTAGCGTTGGTATGGTTCCGCCGTGATCTGCGGCTGCAGGACAATCCGGCCCTGCAGGCCGCGCTGGATGCCGGTCACGACGTGGTGCCGGTCTACATCCATGCGCCGCACGAAGAAGGCGGGTGGGCGCCGGGTGCCGCCTCCGATGCGTGGCGCCACCGTTCACTGGCCGCGCTGGATGCGGACCTGCGCACGCGGGGTTCCTCGCTGGTGCTGCGCAGTGGTGACAGCCTGCCGGCCCTGCAGTTGCTGATCGAGCAGACCGGCGCCGGGGCGGTCTACTGGAACCGCAAATACGAACCGGCCACCCAGCCACGCGACGCCACCATCAAGCGCATGCTGCGCGAGCAGGGCATCGACACGCAGAGCTGCAATGGCAGCCTGTTGTTCGAGCCCTGGGACATCGCGACCCAGCAGGGCCAGCCGTACAAGGTGTTCACGCCGTACTGGCGCAACGTACTCAGTCATTGGCGCCTGCCTTCGCTGCAGGCCGCACCGAAGGCACTGGCGGCACACACGGTCGACAGCCTCGCACTGGATGATCTCCAGCTGGCACCGACGCTGGACTGGGATACCGGCTTCTGGGAACACTGGCAGCCGGGTGAAGCCGGTGCGCTGGAAGCACTGTCCGTCTTTGAAGATGGTGCCCTGCGCGGGTATCGCGAGCAGCGGGACCTGCCGGACCGTGTCGGTACCTCGCGGCTGTCACCGCACCTGCATTTCGGCGAAATCGCCCCCTGGCGGATTGCCCATGCGCTGGAAGGGCTGCGTAGTGCCGGCACCGACGCCGACATCGACGGCTACCTGCGCCAGCTGGGCTGGCGTGACTTTGCCTACCACCTGCTGCATCACTTCCCGAAGACGCCCACCGACAACCTCAACCCCCGTTTCGATCGCTTCCCATGGGCAACGCCCAGTGACGCGCAGCTGCACGACTGGCAGCGCGGCAACACCGGCGTGCCGATCGTCGACGCAGGCCTGCGCGAGCTGTGGCACACCGGCTACATGCACAACCGGGTGCGGATGATCGTTGCCAGCTACCTGTGCAAGCACCTGCGTGCGCACTGGCTTCACGGCGCGCGCTGGTTCTGGGACACCCTGGTCGATGCCGACCTGGCCAACAACACGATGGGCTGGCAATGGGTGGCCGGGACCGGCGCCGATGCCGCACCGTACTTCCGCGTGTTCAACCCGGTCACCCAGGCCGAGAAGTTCGACCCGCAGGCCCGCTACATCAGCCGCTGGGTGCCCGAACTGGCGGCGCTGCCGGTGAAGGCGCGCTTCGCGCCGTGGCAGCATCCACAGTTGCTGGCGGCGCATGCCCCGGGCTATCCGCGTACGCCGCTGGTGGATCTGGCGGCTGGCCGCGATGCCGCGCTGGCTGCCTACCGGCAGTCAGGAACGGGGTAAAGTGCGGGTTGAGTGATCCGGTCAGTTAGCTGAACGCGGCCCTGTCGGCGTGCCCGATCATCATTCCGGCATCGCATCGGGCTGTTTATTCTCTTTGCGCCCGCAGGCCGCCGGCCAACCGGAAACCAAGGAGAACCTCATGATCCGCAACACCACCCGCAACGTCGCATTGGCCCTGATGAGTGCGGCCGTCCTGTCGGCCTGCGCCACCGGCGGCTCCTACGTACAGAGTGACCAGTACGGCAACCCGACCGAGCAGCAGAACCGCACCGGCCGCAACGCCCTGATCGGTACCGCCATCGGCGTGGCCGCCGGCCTGCTGACCGGCGACAGCGCCACCGAGCGCCGCCAGCATGCCCTGATTGGTGCTGGTATCGGCGCGCTCAGCGGCGCCGCGGTCGGCCAGTACCAGGATCGCCAGGAACGCGCACTGCGCGAGCGCACCGCCAATACCGGCATCGATGTGCAGCGCCAGGGCGACAACATCATGCTGAACCTGCCGGACGGCATCACCTTCGATTTCGGCAAGTCGACCCTGAAGCCGCAGTTCTATGGTTCGCTCAACGGCGTGGCAGGCACCCTGCGTGACTACAACCAGACCATGATCGAAGTGGTCGGCCACACCGACAGCATCGGCAGCGACGCGGTCAACAACCGCCTGTCGAAGGAACGTGCCGACTCGGTCGCGCAGTACCTGATCGGCCAGGGCGTGCAGAGCGTGCGTATCGAAACGCTGGGCGCCGGCAAGGCGTACCCGATTGCCGACAACAGCACCGACGCCGGCCGCGCCAAGAACCGCCGTGTCGAAATCCGTGTGATTCCGCTCAAGCAGTAACGCTACGCGTTACTGCTTGAGCCGTTCCGGCCATCGGCCGGAACGAAAATGCCGCCCTTGCAGGCGGCATTTTTGTGGGTGCCGAGCATTGCTCGGCACGCCGATAGCGCCTGTAGAGCCGAGCCACGCTCGGCTACCTCTTCTGGTAGATGCCAACTTTGGTCGGCGCCGTTCGAAAGGCAGTCGAGCATGGCTATGCCGGTCGTCCTGACCGGCACCCGTCGGGCCGTCGCAAGCGACGTTGGTAGCGGCTCCTGCCGCTACCTTCGACGCTACAGAAAGCGGCATCGCGCGCCCGGGTAGATCCACGCCACGCGTGGATACCCTCAGTCATGCCGCCGAAGCGGCCACCTTCTCCAGGATCCGCTTGCCGCTGCTTTCCAGCGCAGCGTCTTCCTTTTCTTTCTGCTGCTGTGCCAGCTTCGCGCCCGGGCATTGCGCCAGCATGTAGTTGGCGTCGAAGTTGAGCTTCTCGACCAGGAAGTCGACGAACGCACGCACCTTCGGCGAGACCAGGCGGCCACCGGCGAACACGGCGTTGAAGTCCACTTCCGGGCCGGTCCAGCCGGCCAGCACGCGGCGCACCATGCCCGATTCAACGAACGGCTTGGCCATCACGTCGCCGGTCAGCAGCAGGCCTTCGCCGCACACCAGCGCACCATTGAGCGCAGACATGTCGTTTGCGGTCATCAGCGGGGTAACAGGGAAGTCGCGCAGCTCGCCGCCGTTCTCGCCCAGCTGCCAGGTGAAGCGCGGCGAGTTGCCGGTGTGGTACGGCTTGCGCATCGCCAGGATGCGATGGAACTGCAATTCTTCCGGATGCAGCGGCTCGCCATAACGTTCGATGTAGGCTGGGCTGGCGAACACCTGCGTGCGCAGGCTGCCGAGCTTGCGCGCGACCAGATTGGAATCGGGCAGGGCACCCACGCGCAGCGCCAGATCGGCTTCGCCGGCAATCAGGTCCAGCTTCTCGTTGCCCATATGCATGTCCAGGCGGATCTCTGGATACTGCGCATGGAACTGGCCCAGCAGCGGCGCAATCCAGGTGATGCCGATCGAGTAAGGCACAGTGAAGCGCAGCCAGCCACGCGGCCCGGACTGCAATTGGCTCACTGCGCTCTCGGCTTCTTCAAGCTCGCGTGCGATGCGTTGGCAATGTTCGTGATAGATCGAACCGGCTTCGGTCAGGCCGAGGCGGCGCGTGGTCCGGTGCAGCAGGCGCGCACCCAGGCGCGTCTCCAGTTCCTGCACCTTGCGGCTGACCGTGGTCTTGGGCAGGCCGAGCGATTTGGCAGCGGCAATGAAGCTGCCTTGCTCGACCACTTTGACGAAGATCAGCGTCTCGTTGAGATCGTGGGACATGGTCTGGGATCCTGGACGTCGGGGATGGGACAATCGTGACAGAACGATTGGACCGGGAGCGGGATGATTATTCCCCTTAATCAGGACTAATCAAGTAAAGGTTTGAGGTCTATCGTGGCGCCATTCGTTAATTGGAGCCCGTCCGCCATGAGCTTGCGCAACATTCTTGCCCGTCTCCGGAACGCCGGCCAGAGCAGCCTGGACCTGGCAATGACCGTTGAAGTCCGCCCGAGTTCCTTGGTACACAAGGACTTTCGTGAGTTTACCGCGCCCATGCGTCAGCAGCGTGGCGGTGCCATCCGTCTGGTCCCGCACAAGGGCGACCGGCTGCGTCGAATCGGGACTATCCCGGATTTGGGAGGAAATGTCCCGTGAATGGGATGCTGACGCCCGAAGTCCTGGTCCTCGGCGGCACCGGTGCCGTCGGCCAGGGCGTGGTTGGCGCATTGCTGGAAGCCGGCAGCCCGGTGCTGGTGGTCGGTCGCGATCCGGGCCGGCTGGCGGCGCTGCATGAGCAGTTCGCCGACGAGCCGGGCCTGGAGACGCTGCTGGGTTCGCTCAGCGATGACGGCTCGGCGCGCGCACTGGCCGAACGCATCGCGCATCGCCCGCGTCCGCTGGCCGCCGTGATCGCCGCAATGGGTGGTCCTTACCGTCGCGGCCGGGTGACCGACCGCAACGGCGATGAACTGCTGGGCGCGATGCAGGCCGACCTGATGCCGCACGTGCACGCGGTGCGTCACCTGCTCCCGCTGCTGCAGGACAACGTGCATGCGCGCCGCTATGTGATGATCGGCAGCCCGGCCAACGCCAAGCCATGGGCGGGCTACGGCGAGACCTCGATCACCACCGCCGCGCTGCGCATGTACGCGCAGGTGGTGCACCAGGAAGCGCAGGCGCTGGGCGTGCGCGCGCAGATGCTGGAAGTCTGCAGCCCCGTCTGTACCCCGGCCAACGCGGCCAATGCCTGCATCGAGTGGCCCAGCTCGCTGCTGGTCGGCCGTCGCGTGGTCTCGCTGCTGGATGGTTGCCGCGACAACCGCGCCATCGTCCGCTGTGACAGCAGCGATGCCGAACTGCCGCGCGGCCTGCTGCACTTGGAAGTTCCCCCTTTGTGGCGCGATACCGCAGGCGTCGCTTGACCTCGACCATGGTTGAGGTCGCAGTATGCGGCGCCGATTTTTGCAACACGTTCTCATCTAGCTGTACCACCCCTCCGTACGGATGCATGCCATGACTTCCCCCAATACCACCCCACATCGTTTCGGCCATCGCATCGCGATGGTCGGCGTGTCGATCCTCGCCGCGGCCGTGCTGGCGGCCTGCAGCGGCGGCCATGCCGAAGAAGCCGGCGCACCGCCTCCGCCGCAGGTCAGCGCAGCGCCGGTGCTGGTCAAGCAGGTCAGCCAGTGGGACGAATTCAGCGGCCGCGTCGAAGCGGTACAGAGCGTTGAACTGCGTCCGCGCGTGTCCGGCTACATCGACAAGGTCAACTACGTCGAAGGCCAGGAAGTGAAGAAGGGCGAAGTGCTCTTCACCATCGACGCGCGCAGCTACCAGGCCGAGTACGATCGCGCCGCCGCCGAACTGGCGCGTGCCCGCACCCAGGCTACGTTGGCCCGCAGCGAGTCCGAGCGTGCCAAGCGCCTGTCCGAGCAGCAGGCGATCTCCACCGAGACCGCCGAACAGCGTCGTGCGGCGGCCGACCAGTCCGGTGCTGCGGTGCAGGCCGCGCAGGCGGCGCTGGACGCGGCCCGGCTAAACCTGGAGTTCACCAAGGTGCGTGCACCGATCGACGGCCGTGCCGGCCGCGCGATGGTCACCGCCGGCAACCTGGTCACTGCTGGCGACAGCGCCAGCGTGCTGACCACGCTGGTCTCGCTGGACACGGTGTTCGTCTACTTCGATGCCGACGAGAGCACTTTCCTGCGCTACGCCCAGATGGCGCGCAAGGGCGAGCGCCCGAGCGAGCGGGACAGCGAGCTGCCGGTGAAGGTCGGTCTGTCCGGTGAGGAGGGTTACCCGCACGCGGGCAAGGTCGACTTCCTCGACAACCAGGTCGCCCGCAGCACCGGCACCATCCGCGTCCGCGCACTGCTGGACAACGCCGACCGCCAGTTCACGCCGGGCCTGTTCGCCCGCGTGCAGCTGCTCGGCAGCGGCCAGTTCCAGGCCCTGCTGATCGACGACAAGGCCGTGCTGACCGACCAGGACCGCAAGTATGTGTACGTGGTCGACAAGGATGGCAAGGCCCAGCGCCGCGACATCCAGCTCGGTCGCACCGCTGATGGCCTGCGCATTGTCGAACACGGCCTGGCCGCGGGCGACAAGGTGATCATCGACGGCGTGCAGAAGGTCTTCATGCCGGGCATGCCGGTGCAGGCCAAGGCGGTGGCGATGCAGCCACAGCCGGCGCCGGCACCGGGCCGCGATGCCACCGCCGCCCTGAAGCACTGATCCGCGTCCCCGCTTAGCTGCCGGCGCCAGCGGCAGCCGTTCCTGCCTTCGTCAACGTGACGAGGGGCAGGGCGGCTGTTGCCCGCCGAATGCCTTTCCCAGGAATTCCTCCATGGACTTTTCCCGTTTCTTCATCGACAGGCCGATCTTCGCGGCGGTGCTGTCGATCGTGATCTTCGCCGCAGGCCTGATCACCATTCCGATCCTGCCGATCAGCGAGTACCCGGAAGTGGTGCCGCCGTCGGTGGTCGTGCGTACGGTGTATCCGGGCGCCAACCCCAAGGTCATTGCCGAGACCGTCGCCACACCGCTTGAAGAGGCCATCAACGGCGTCGAAGGCATGATGTATCTGAAGTCGGTTGCCGGCTCGGACGGCGTGCTGCAGATGACCGTCACCTTCCGCCCGGGCACCGACCCGGACGCAGCGGCGGTGAAGGTGCAGAACCGCGTGGCGCAGGCGCAGGCGCGCCTGCCCGAGGACGTGCGCCGGCAGGGCGTGACCACGCAGAAGCAGTCGCCGACCTTCCTGATGGTGGTGCACCTGACCTCCCCGCAAGGCAAGTACGACACCCTGTACCTGCGCAACTACGCCCGCCTGCACGTCAAGGATGCGCTGGCGCGCATTCCGGGCGTCGGTGATGCGCAGATCTTCGGTGGTGGCGACTACGCCATGCGCGCCTGGCTGGATCCGGACAAGGTGGCTTCGCGCGGCCTGACTGCCAGCGACGTGGTGCGCGCCATGCGCGAGCAGAACGTGCAGGTGTCGGCCGGCCAGCTCGGCGCCGAACCGCTGCCGGACAGCAAGTTCCTGACCCTGATCAATGCCCAGGGCCGGCTGAAGACCGAAAAGGAGTTCGGCGACATCGTGCTCAAGAGCGGCACCGATGGCGAGATCGTGCGCCTGTCCGACGTGGCCCGCCTGGAGCTGGGTGCGGGCGACTACACCCTGCGCTCGCAGCTGGACGGCAAGAACGCGGTCGGTATCGGTATCTTCCAGTCGCCGGGTGCGAACGCGCTGGAAATCCGCGACCAGGTCATCTCGACGATGGACGAGATGCAGAAGACCATGCCGGCCGACGTGAAGTACGAAGCCGTGTATGACACCACCATCTTCGTGCGTGACTCGATCAAGGCCGTGGTCTCCACGCTGCTGGAAGCCATCGCCCTGGTAGTGCTGGTGGTGATCCTGTTCCTGCAGACCTGGCGTGCCTCGATCATCCCGTTGATCGCGGTGCCGGTGTCGGTGGTGGGTACCTTCGCCGCGTTGTACCTGCTGGGCTTCTCGATCAATACGCTGAGCCTGTTCGGCCTGGTGCTGGCGATCGGCATCGTGGTCGACGACGCGATCGTGGTGGTGGAGAACGTCGAACGCAACATCGAGGAAGGGCTGTCGCCCACCGCAGCGGCCCACCAGGCCATGCGCGAGGTCTCCGGCCCGATCGTGGCGATCGCGCTGGTGCTGTGCGCCGTGTTCGTGCCGATGGCGTTCCTGTCCGGTGTCACCGGCCAGTTCTACAAGCAGTTCGCGGTCACCATCGCCATTTCCACGGTGATCTCGGCGATCAACTCGCTGACCCTGTCGCCGGCCCTCGCCGCGCGCCTGCTGAAGGCCCACGGTGCCCCGAAGGACGGCCCGAGCCGCCTGATCGACCGCCTGTTCGGTTGGGTGTTCCGTCCGTTCAACCGCTTCTTCAAGTCCAGCTCGGAGAAGTACGAGCGTGGCGTGGCCCGCATCCTCGGCCGTCGTGGTGCGGTGTTCGTGGTCTACGCGATCCTGCTGGTCGGTACCGGCGTGATCTTCAAGCTGGTGCCGCCGGGCTTCATCCCGACCCAGGACAAGCTGTACCTGATCGCGGGTGTGAAGCTGCCGGAAGGCTCCTCGATCGCGCGTACCGATGAAATGTTGCGCAAGGTCGCCAAGATCGCCCAGGAAACCGATGGCGTGGCCCACACCATCTCGTTCCCGGGCTTGAACGCGCTGCAGTTCACCAACACGCCGAACACTGGTGTGGCGTTCATTCCGCTCAAGCCGTTCGCCGAGCGCCATGGCCGCACCGCCGCGCAGATCAACGCCGAGATCAACCAGAAGATCGCCGGGCTGCAGGAAGGCTTCGCCTTCGCGATGATGCCGCCGCCGATCCTCGGCCTGGGCAACGGCAACGGCTATCAGATGTTCATCGAGGACCGTGGCAACCTGGGTTACGGCGCGCTGCAGAATGCCGTGCAGGCGATGCAGGGCACCGTGGCGCAGACGCCGGGCATGGCCTTCCCGATTTCCAGCTACCAGGCCAATGTGCCGCAGCTGGATGCCGAGGTCGACCGCGTCAAGACCAAGGCACAGGGCGTGCAGCTCACCGAACTGTTCGACACCCTGCAGACCTACCTCGGTTCGGCCTACGTCAACGACTTCAACCAGTTCGGCCGTACCTGGCAGGTGATCGCCCAGGCCGACGGTCCGTACCGCGAGACGGTCGAGGACATCGGCAAGCTGCGCACCCGCAACGACCGCGGCGAGATGGTGCCGATCGGTTCGATGGTCACCATCAAGCAGACCTTCGGCCCGGACCCGGTGCTGCGCTTCAATGGCTATCCGGCAGCGGACCTGGCCGGTGAAGCCGACCCGCGCCTGCTGTCTTCGGCCGAGGCGATGAACAAGCTGACCGAGATCGCCGGCAAGGTGCTGCCGGTGGGCATGACCACCGAATGGACCGACCTGAGCTACCAGCAGGCAACCCAGGGCAAGGCGGCCTTCATTGTCTTCCCGGTGGCGATCATGCTGGCCTTCCTGGTGCTGGCCGCGTTGTACGAGAGCTGGTCGCTGCCGCTGGCGGTGATCCTGATCGTGCCGATGACCCTGCTGTCCGCGCTGTTCGGCGTGTGGTTGACCGGTGGTGACAACAACGTATTCGTGCAGGTTGGCCTGGTGGTGCTGATGGGCCTGGCGTGCAAGAACGCGATCCTGATCGTCGAGTTCGCCAGAGAGCTGGAGATGGGCGGCAAGGGCATCGTTGAAGCGGCATTGGAAGCCTGCCGCCTGCGTCTGCGCCCGATCGTGATGACCTCCATCGCGTTCATCGCCGGCACCGTGCCGCTGGTGCTGTCGCACGGTGCAGGCGCCGAAGTGCGCTCGGTGACCGGTATCACCGTGTTCGCCGGCATGCTGGGCGTGACCCTGTTCGGCCTGTTCCTCACCCCGGTGTTCTACGTGGCCCTGCGCAAGTTCGTCACCCGCAACGGTGGTGGCCAGCTGGTGCAGCACGGCGAGCCGACCATCCACCACTGATATGGAACCCCGTCGCCGCCGGTCATTGGCCGGTGGCGGCTTTCCCCTCACAAGGCATGCATCCATGAACACCCATCAGAACAAGATCGCGCTGGTCACCGGCGCCACCCGTGGCATCGGCCTGGAAACTGTGCGCCAGCTGGCCCAGGCTGGCGTGCACACGCTGCTGGCCGGTCGCAAGCGTGAGACCGCCGTGGAGCTGGCACTGAAGCTGCAGGCTGAAGGCCTGCCGGTCGAAGCCCTGCAACTGGACGTGACCGACGCGGCCAGCATCGCCGAAGCGGTCGAGCAGGTGCGCCAGCGCCATGGCCGCCTCGACATCCTGGTCAACAACGCCGGCATCATGATCGAGAACCCGGCGCAGGCACCGTCGGAACAGTCACTCGATACCTGGAAGCGCACTTTCGACACCAACGTGTATGCGCTGGTGGCAGTCACCCAGGCCTTCCTGCCGCTGGTCAAGCAGGCCAAGTCCGGGCGCATCGTCAACGTATCGAGCATGCTCGGCTCGCAGACCCTGCACGCCGACCCGGCGTCGGGCATCTACGATTTCAAGATCCCGGCCTACAACGCCTCCAAGGCGGCGGTGAACAGCTGGACCCTGAGTCTGGCCTACGAACTGCGCAATACCCCGATCAAGGTCAACACCGTGCATCCGGGTTACGTGAAGACCGACATGAACGGCGGCAACGGCGAAATCGAAATCAGCGAAGGCGCACGTTCCAGCGTGGAAATGGCGTTGATCGGTGAATCCGGCGCCAGCGGCAGCTTCACCTACCTGGGCGAGGTGCTGCCATGGTGATCCGCACGTTGGCGATGGCCGTCTCCAGCCTGGTGCTGGCGGGCTGTGTCAGCGTCGGCCCGAACTACAGGGCCCCGGTGCAGGAACCGGTGGTCCTCCAGAGCGCGCAGCAGCCGGTCTTCAGCACTACTTCGCCGGTGGCCAGCTGGTGGGCGCAGTTCGATGATCCGGTGCTGGAACAGCTGGTGCATGGCGCACTGTCGGACAACCTGGATCTTCGCGTGGCCGTGGCCCGCGTCAGCCAGGCCCGCGCGGTGTTCGTCGAAAGCCGTTTCGACCAGGCCCCGCACATCACCGCAGGCGGCAGCTACGACCGCCGCAAGCAACCCGATCCGCAGCTGGGTGGGCAGCGGGTGTTCAGTGAAAGCTACCAGCTCGGCTTCGACGCCGGCTGGGAGCTGGATCTGTTCGGCCGCAAGCGCCGTGCTGCAGAAGCCGCGCGCGCCGACCTCGACGCCGAGCAGGCCAACCTGGCCGATGCGCAGGTGCTGGTCGCCGCCGAAGTGGCGCGCAACTACTTCGAGCTGCGCGGTACGCAGAAGCGCATCGCCGTGGCCCAGCACACGCTGGTCAACCTGCGCGATACGCAGAAGCTGACCGAGGCGCGCTGGGAGCTGGGCGCCGGCAGTGAGCTGGACGTGCAGAGCAGCCGTGCACGGCTGAAGGCGATCGAGGCCGACATTCCGCTTCTGGAAGTGGCCGAGACGCAGTCGCGTAACCGGCTGGCGGTGCTGCTGGGCCAGCGCCCGGAAACGCTGACCGCCATGCTGGCACCACATGACGTGCCGGCATTCGCCAAGGCACTGCCGCTGGGCGATACCCGCGAGCTGCTGCGCCAACGCGCCGACGTGCGCGTGGCCGAGCGTCGCCTGGCCGCTGCTACCGCACGCGTGGGCGTGGCTACTGCGGACCTGTTCCCGCGGCTGTCGCTGTCCGGTTTCGTCGGCTTCCTCGGCGGCGATGCAAGTGGCCTGGTCAATGGCAACAACAAGGCCTGGTCGCTGACCCCGTCGCTGAGCTGGGCAGCATTCGACTTCGGCACCGTGCGTGCACGCCTGCGTGCCAGCAAGGCCGAGGCCGAAGGCGTGGCAGCACAGTATGAGCAGGCCGTGCTGCTGGCACTGGAAGACACCGAAAACGCGCTGACCCGCTATTCCAAGCAGCAGGCGCGGCTGGCGATCGTGGTCGAGCAGGCGCAGGCGGCACGCCGCGCTGAGTCGCTGGCGCAGATCCGCTACCGCGAGGGCTCGGAGGACTTCCTGACCCTGCTGGATGCGCAGCGCACGCAACTGGCGGCCGATGATGCGTTGGCGGCCGCCGAGTCCGAGGTCAACGTCAGCGTGGTGGGCGTGTACAAGGCGCTGGGGGGATGGGGTCAATCACCGCAGCCGCCGAGTGTGGCGCAGGTGCAGTAACCGCAGGGGACGGAAGCAGTGGCTTCCGTCCCTTTCTTCTTTCAGGGCCAGTGATTGGCAGGCACCTCGCGCTCGCGCATGCGCACGATGCAGAAGCGATGGCCGGTCGGTGCTTCCATTACCCACCAACGTTTGACGAAGCCGATCCGGCGCGCGCCGAGCCTCTCCAGGCGGTCGGCCTCGGCGTCGATGTCGTCGCTCTCGATGTCCAGGTGCACCCGTGACGGGTGATCGACGCGCTGGACTTCAACGTCCAGGCCCGCCGGAGCACCGAGCAGGTCGGCGTACTCGGCGGCGTCTTCGGCACGGGCGGGCCGCGCCTGCAGGCCAAGCGCGGCGGCCCAGAAGCGGGCGCCTTCGTCGGCGGGAATGCCCTCGCAATCGATGATGAAACCGGCCAGGCGACTCTGGTGTGCCATGCCCTTCTCCACAGTTTGGGAACAGGGGCAGGGTAGCGCGGCGTCTGCTGTGGACGTTGTCACAGTCGTGACGTTTCTGACTCTGCCGGAAGCCGTGTCCGCCGTGTAACTAGTGGGGCAGATTCCAGGGAGTACACACGATGAGCGATGACAGGCGGGATACCCAGCGCATGCTGTTTGGCGACCCGGGGCCACCCGGTGCGGGCCTTTCGGTGGCGGTCGTTGTGCTGCTGGTGCTGGCGACGATGGCCGCTGCGATCGGTTTCCTGCGACTGCCCGATCCGATGCTGGGGCTCGGGCTGATCGGTGTCGCCGTGTTCCTTGCCGTCGGCGCCCGCATCTGCCAGGCGCGCAACCAGCACCAGGCGTTGTACCGGCTGTTGTCGCGGCAGCCGCCGCCGTAGCCACGGCTGCCGCGGGAATTCAGGGCTTCGGCCAGTCCAGCTCGACCACCAGCGGGAAATGATCCGACGGCAGCACGCCGTCGATGCGACGATCATCGGTAAGGAAGCTGCGCGCACGGAAGCCACGCACCAGCACCCAGTCCAGCTGCACGGTGGCCTTGCCGGTGAAGTCGTGGAAGGTCGGGCGCGGACCCTGCGGTGTTTTCACCTGGGTACGGGTGTCCTGCAGCAGGCGGGTGAACGCCCTGTAGGTGTCACCGCCGGGCTCGCTGTTGAAGTCACCGGTCAACACCACCGGCAGGTCGTCCGGCATGGCCTGCAGGCGCTTGCCGATGAGCTCGGCACCCTTCACCCGGCGCGGTTCGTCCTCGTCGCGGTAGGGCAGGTGGGTATTGAGGAAGTAGAAGCGACGGCCATCGTCCAGGCGCCGGAACAGGGCCCAGGTGACCATACGCGGGTACAGGTTGCCCCAGCTGATGCTGCCAGGGACGTCCGGCGTATCCGAAAGCCAGAAGTTGCCGGATTCCTCGATGGCCAGCACCTTGCTGTCGTAGAACACGCCCATGTGCTCATCGCCGCTGCCACCGCGGCGGCCTTCACCGAACCAGCGGTAGCCGGGCAGGTGCCCTGACAGGTAGTCGGCCTGTTCCTTCACCAGTTCCTGGGTGCCGATCACTGCCGGGTGCGCGTCGAGGATCACCTTGACCATCGCATCACGGCGGTCGGGCCAGCGCTTGCCCGGCTCGGTGTCAGCCGGGGTACGGACGTTGAATGACATCACCTTCAACGGCGCCGGCGTGACGGCCCAGGCAACGGCAGGCAGAGCAAGCGCCAGCAGCGCACTCAGCGCCGGGCGACGGAAACGCGACAACATCGTCGAATCCCTCCATTCCATGAAAACGGTTTCATGGAGCATGCCATGGAAGGCGGGGGCAGTGGTATGCCGGGACGGGCGACTTGGAGGCGCCGGGCGGACGCTGGACGCTCCGCCCGGCAGATGCCCCTTGCCCGATCAGGGGTCGTAGATCATCCCGTTCTCGTCGCGGTTGTAGTGGTCGCTGGCCACGCGGGTGCCGTCGTCATGGACCACGTACAGCGTGCAACGCTGGTGGAACACGTTGCCGCTGATGCGGAAGGGCACGCACTCCTCCTGCAGGCCGACCTCTTCGGCTGCATTCGCCGGCGGCGAGGGCACCAGGGCCGCAAGTGCAACTACTGCAGCGAAAGAAAAAGCGGTCATTCGATTGTGCAGCGTCATTGATCACACTCCTTGTAGCCGTAGTCGGTGTCCGATGCAGATCAGTCTGCCGGGAGGTACCACTGACCGTTCTCGTCTATCCAGTACACCGACGTGAAAACGGTGCCGTCTGCCAGAGTGCGGGTGACGGTGCAGCGCTGATGCACGAGGTTGGGCCCAAGTCTTACGGGCACGCAATCGGTCGTCGATCCGGGGGACCCGGCCGCGTGGCCAGTCGCCGGTATCCCACTACCCAATGCCAACATCAATGCGGCCATCGCGGCCAGTTGCAGTTTCATAAGCATCATCCTTGCTTTCTGCAATCGCGCACATGCGCATGGCGTGTGTAACACGCGAACCAGAGATCCGGAAGTGCCTCGCCGCGATCAGTCTTCGATCTCGCCGCGACGGCTGGCGGCACGCACTGCCTGCGCGGTGGTCGCCACACCCAGCCGTTGCCGCGCGTGGCGCAGGTGGTTCTCCACCGTGCGCGTGGAAAGCCCAAGCGTGGCCGCGATCTCAGCTTGCCGGCGCCCGGCGGCGACCCAGCGCAGCACTTCGCGCTCGCGGTTGCTCAGTGCGCTTCCCGAACGCTCGGCAGGCGATTCGGCCAGACGGCGCGCGGCCCGGAATGCTGCGGTTGCAGCAGCTTCCAGCCGCAGGCGCGCGTTGGCCGACGCGTCGATTGACGTACCGGCAACGCTGACCGCGCCTTCCAGGCCGGTGATGCCGAACACCGGCACCTGCAGCCCATGCAGGCCTTCGCCGCGAGGCTGCTTCACCACCTGGTAGCGCTCGCCGCGAACGCCCAGGCGCTTGCTCCAGAAGAACGGCGCGTTGCTGTCCAGCACGTGGCGATTGACGGGGCAGGCGTGGAGGTAGCGCGCAAGGTCGGTATCGCTGCCATCGCCGAACCAGTCGCCCTCGATCCAGTACACGCGTTGCGTACCCCGCTCCAGCCCGGTGCCGGTGGCAAACACCAGCACGCGGTCGAAGCCGAGCGGTGCCGCGATGCCTCGCAGGACTGCACCCACCGCGCTCAGCGAACGGGCGCGTTCCAGCTCCAGCAGCGCCTGCACCAGCTCGGTCATCCGGCTCAGCGCCCGGCCAAGGCGTCGAGCAGGGCGCGTGCAGCCAGTTTGCCCAGCGCATTGCCAGCCAACGGGCTGTCGCCGGTCAGCAGCAGGCGGTCCTGCAGCACGCTGCCATCGATGCCGTCATTGACGATCTGCACGCCCCGCTGTGCCAGGCGCTCACCGAAGAACCACGGCAACTGTCCAGGCATGTAGCCGATCTCCGGCGTCTGCCGGTCCATCGCATCGGGGAAGGCGCAGATGCGGTAGCCGCGGAACAGCGAACCGCCATCGGCCTCGTCCACGCCCGCGGCCAGCAACGCGGCCGGACCATGGCAGAGGGTGATGATGTGGCGTTGCTCGGCCATCGCCCAGCGCAGGGCTGCCTTTACCGCGCGACTCTGCGGCAATCCGATAAGGGCGCCATGGCCACCGGGAATGAACACGGCTGCATAATCCGATGCGGCATCGAGGCCTGCCACCACCTCATCCAACGGCAGTGGCTGGCGGAAGCGGGCCTCGTAGCGGTCGTACAGTCCGCCGATCTCCTTGTCCTCGCGCGGGAACGCCCACCACTCGAACTTCGCGGCGTTGCCGGACAGCGTGGCCACATCGATGTCGAAGCCGGCTTTGTCCAGGTGGTACATCGGCAGCAGGGTTTCCACCGGATGGTTGCCGGTGGAGAACAGGTGGCCGTTGGCAGTGGGCAGATAGCGTTCGTCCGCAGCGATCATCAGCACCTTCCAGCGGCCGTCGCGGCGCGCGTCGGGATAGTCGGCACCGGACAGGTCGCTCTTCGCCGACGTGAACTGTGACAGCGAGTACGGAGACGGGAAGAAGGCGTCGCGCTCGGCCGGATCGGGGCTGGGATGGCGGCTGGGTTCTTGCGTGTTCATGCGGACCTCCAGTGGGGTAGTGGAGCCAGCATAGAAGGGCTGATGCGCAGGCGCGATGAGGGTTTTCCCCTCATTCGCGCGACGCTGCCATCTGTTGGCGCCAGGCATTCGGGCTCATGCCGAAAGCACGGCGGAACGCACGGCTGAATGCTGGTTCGGAGAGATACCCGACGTCTCCGGCGATCTGCGAAACCCGCCGGTTTCCGCTGCGCAGCAGCTCCGCGGCCAGCTGCAATCGCGATCCAGCGAGATAACGCATCGGTGACATGCCGGTGGCCAGGCTGAACCGCTGCGCGAAGTTCGAGCGGGACTGATTCAGGCTTGCCGCCAGAGACTCGACCGTCCATGCCTGTGCGGGGTGTGCCTGCATCAACGCCAGTGCCCGCCCGATCAATGGGTCGGCCAGTGCGTGCAGACGCTGGCAGTTGTGAGGGCTGGAGGTTCCCAGCCAGTAGCGCAGCGTCCAGACAAACAACAGGTCGAGCAGGCGTGACAGCATCAGCCCACTACCCAGCGTGGGCCGGGCCGCTTCAACCTGGATTGCGCCCAGGGTTACCGCCACCCAATCGGCTGAGCTGGCGGGAAATCCGTTCGGCATCCGGTCAACCCCGGGAACATGCAGCCAGCCGGGCAGGGCATCAAGCAGCAGCTGGCTGCCTGGGCCATCAAATCCAAAGGACGCCGTGGTCAGATGGGCAGGTTGCGGGGCGTCGCCGGCACAGTCGATGCGATGTGTCCTGCCATGCGGCATCAACAGCAGCTCGCCGGTCTGCAGTGGCACCACCGTGGCATCCGCATGCAGGCGTGCCGTGCCCTGTTCGATGAAATGGAAGCAGCCGCGCCCCACGGCAATGATGCGGGCCCCACCGGGCTGCACGACGTGGCGGGTGATGTCGCCGCCGTGCATGCGCGAGGACTGGAAGATCGCAAACAAGGCGTCGGAGCCGGCCTGAAGCGATTCGGTGGTGTGGAGCCTTGGCATGGTTTTCAGGAGTCCGTGCATCGCCGCTGGCAGGGGCGATCCGTAGTCTGGTCGGGTGGCTTCAGGCAGCGCTGATGGCTGTCGGGCAACGATCCCATCCAAGTGAGGAGTTCTGCAAGATGAGCAAGCCAAGCATCATTCTGGTTCATGGTTTCTGGGGCGGCGCCGCGCATTGGGCCAAGGTGATCCTGGAGCTCGATCGCCGGGGCTTCCACGATCTGCATGCCGTGGAACTGCCGTTGACGTCGCTGGCCGACGACGCAGAGCGGACCCGGCGCATGATCCGCCAGGTTGCGGGGCCGGTGCTGCTGGTCGGCCATTCGTATGGTGGCGCGGTGATCTCCGAAGCCGGAAACGAACCCAACGTGACCGGCCTGGTCTTCATCGCCGCGTTCGCGCCGGATGCGGGCGAGAGCCCTGGCGGCATCACCCAGCAACAGCTGCCGCAGGCGGCGGCCAATCTGGCGCCGGACAGCGACGGCTACCTGTGGCTGCAGCCCGGCAAATTCCACGAGAGTTTCTGCCAGGACCTGCAGGCCGACGAGGCGCGGGTGATGGCGGTCACCCAGAAGGCGCCGCTGGCGAGCACGTTCGGTGATGCCGTCAGTGATCCGGCGTGGCGGCACAAGCCGAGCTGGTACCAGGTCTCCAGCGCGGACCACATGATTCACCCTGACAACCAGCGGCGCATGGCGGCGCGCATGCAGCCACGTGCCAGCATCACGCTGGATGCCAGTCATGCATCGCTGGCATCGCAGCCGGTAGCGGTGGCCGATCTGATCACCGAAGCTGCGTCCGACGGACAAGGCTGAGTTTCCCGGTCTTGCCGCGGTGGCGGTGTCCCGGTCAGCCCGGATACCGCTGCCGTGATGCCGCCACGCTGTGCGTTACTTGTTCTGCCGGTCGTGTTCCTGCATGTCTTCATGCAGGATCCGCCGTAGTTCGACGATGGCCGGCGTGGCTTCCTGCACGCTGTGCCCGGACACGATCACCTTCTCCGAATCCGCGTGCGGCAGGTGCGAGCTCCAGTAAGGAACCAGCCCGTCGTCGGTCTTTTCCAGCGGACCATCGGCCTTGGCCCGCGCGATGATCGAGTGGTAGTGCACCTTCGGCGACATCGGCAGGTCGGCCACGGCGCGGACGAAGGGATCGTCCTTGTCCAGATTCTGGATGCTGTTCATCTGGTAGCCGTGCTTGCCGTCGTTGCGATCGATCTGGCCGTCGTTGGCGATGGTGGCGACGTCTTCCAGCACGGTCAGCGGCAACCGCACCAGGCGACCGATCCAGCGGCCCAGGCGGGTGCCCGCCACATCGGTGCCGCGGTGTGGTGTGGCGATGAATACCACGCGCGATACTTCCGGCTCCGGCAGGAAGGTCAGCACCGGTGCGCCTTTGGTACGCAGCAGTTCACGCTGTGCCGGCGTCATCTGCGCAGTCTCCAGCAGGGTGTCGACCAGATGATCGCCGGAAGAGGAGATCATCAGCCGCGCGATCACCCCACCCATGCTGTGCCCGACCAGCACCATGTCATGCGAAGCCTGCGCCTTGCCGCTGGGGTCGAAATGCTTGAACACCTCATCCAGCGTGTGGCGCATCGAATCGTGGCTCATCGCGATGGGCATGTTGGTGGGGTAGTAGAACTGCCAGACCTGGAAGTCCTGGCGGATCTCGTCGTCGCGCATCAGCTCGTTGGCGACGTTGACCCAGGCTTCCGGACTGCTGGCCAGGCCATGGATCATCAGCAGCACGCGGCGGTTCGGATCGTAGGGCTGCATCATGTACAGATGCGGCGTGTCGATGCCGCCTTTGCCACCGAACAGCGAACGCAGTGATTGGTGGCTGAAGTTGGAGCGCGCCAGCCACAATGCGTAGCCTGCGGTGAAGTTCGCGGCCAATGGCACCTGCTGCCCATGCAGGGTGACTTCCGTGACCTGGTAGGGATCGTGGATCTCCAGTTCCGGCTCGTCGTCGTGCAGCACTTCCCACAGGTTCTTTCCGGAGAAGCGCAGCAGTACCGTCATCGATGGCGACGGCATCTCGCTCCAGCTCTGCGTGACCGGTGTGGTGGCCTGCGCGGCGGGTGTTGTGGCCGGCGGCGTGGTGGCGGTGGTGGCGGCCGGATCCTCCATCACGGCCACCAGTTCGGCACCGAAGCCATCGCGGCGATGCACGCTGCGCAGCGTGCCGGTGAACGACAGCGAGGCGGCCGGTACCAGTTCGGTGGGGGTACGCGTATCCAGCGGCGATGCCTCGCCTGAAGGTGCCAGCACGAAGGTCCAGCGGCCCAGCTGGAAATGGCTGGCCTGGCTGTGCACGCGCCCGGTGGCATAGGCGTTGTACAACTGCACCGAGGCTTCCTGCACGGCCAGGTTGTAGTAGTCGCGCACCTGGGTCTGGCGGTCCTCGAAACCACGCTGGTTGGCGGTGCGCTCGGTGAAGAACAGATAGGCGTAGGCTTGGCGCGCGACCTGCATCCACGCGTCCAGGCGCGGTTGGAAATCGGCATCCAGCTCGGTGATCGCGCTCTTGGCACGGCCGGAGGTGGAGTACTCGCGCTTGGGCGCCGGCAGGGTCATCGCATGCTGCAGCCACAGCTCGGCCAGGCTTGAGCGCTTGTCCTCCTCGCGCACCACGATGCTGCCTTCCATGGCCTCGATGCAGGGCAGGCCGGGCTTGGCGCAGAAGCCTTCGTCGAGACCGGCCACGCGCAGCGTTTCCATGGTGGCCGAACTGAGCTTGCCGGTGGTGAGGATGTCGCCGCGCTTCAGGGCGATGTACTGGCCGGGGGTGACCGAGGCCACCTGCACCGACGGCCCGAACTGGCGCAACGTGGCGCAGCCGCCCAGGGTGAGCAGCACGGTGATGATGAGGGTCGTGCGACCGATGAAGCCCAAGCCCGTGGTTGCCATACGATCCTCCTGCGCGGTGGCGCCACTCTAGCGGTCGGCATGTCAAAGCGGAAGATACCGGGCGGTCGGTTTGGAGTGCGGAAGTGCCGCCAACCGGGCGATTCAGGCATTTCCGTGTGACACTGGGGTGAACAGGATGAATGCAGGGCTGCGATGCGCTGGCTTGAGACCCGTGTTCCTCCGCCTCTTGCGATGCTGTTGTGCGCCGCCATCGGTTATATGGGCAGCCGATGGCAGCCGGGCGGGGCGTTGCAGCTACCGATGCCTGAGTTGCTTGCGGGTCTGGTGATGGTCTTCGGCGTGGTCTTGAACCTGCTGCCGAAGCTGGCCTTCCGTCGCGTGGGCACCACGGTCAATCCCCTGCGGCCGGCGGCGTCGAGCGTGCTGGTCACGCACGGCGTGTACCGCTACACACGCAACCCGATGTATCTGGGCCAGGCCACTGTCCTGGCAGGTGCCATGCTGTACCTGCAGAACCTGGCCGCACTGCTGGCTGTGCCGCTGTTCGTGCTGTACATCAACCGGTGGCAGATCGTACCGGAAGAGCGGGCACTGTCGGCCCGCCTTCCTGAGGCATACGCAGCCTTCCGCCAGCGAGTACGGCACTGGCTCCAGCGCGGGTCAGGCCGTTACGGCGCGATCTGGCACTTCACGGCGGCGGAATAACCTTCGTAATCGTCACCGGCAATCACGTGCAGGGTGTGGCGCTTGTCGATGCGCTTCACGTACGAGGGCTCTTCGGTGTTGGCGTATTCGTTGACCGTGGTCACCGACCAGGTCTTGGCGAGGCGCTTCGGATCGACACCGTTCAAGTAGACGAAGACGCTCTTCTCGCCCTCGGCGACGTTCACATCGGCATGGGTGACGGTACCGCCGAACAGGGCGACTGGCGTGGTTTCCGGCTCGAACGTGCCGCCAGGCTTCCTGGCCAGGCCAGCTGCCTGCAGGGCATCGATGGCCTCGGCTTCGCTGAAGTTCGAACCTGCCTTGCAGGCCAGCAGGGCCTCCAGCGTTGCGGTGCCGGCGGGGGCGATGGCAGGCGGGGCTGCGTGGGTAGCCGAGCTCGCGGCCAGAGCGGTCATGACCACGGCGAACGCGGTGTTTCTGGTTCTCATTGCAGGTCCTTCTGTACGTGACGGAGCAGCGCGCCCGGCACCGGGCGCGGAACCGGATTATGGGCCTGCTGATGTTGCCTGCGTGTACAGATCGGATGCGCGACGAAGGCGCAGCGACCTTGCCGGGCCGCTGCGCCATGCCATCAGTTGCTGGCCGCCTTCACCGCTTCTGCGGCGTCGACAATGCCTGGCCCGCAACCACCCGGGCAGTTTGCTGCCGCGATCGGGCGCGCAGTGCGACGCAGGATGTCCTTGACCTGGTCGGTGGTCTTGGGCACCGGCGCCACTGCCTGCATCAGCGCGACGATGCCGGCGACGTGCGGCGCCGCCATCGAGGTGCCGGACATGAAGTCGAAGGCGTTGTTGCCCACGGTGGACAGGATGCCCTGTGCCGGATGCTGGCGGGTCGGTGCGCAGTTGGTCTGGTTCGGCGGCGTGGCCAGCGGCAGGAACTCGCCGACGGACGCGCGGCAGGACCAGGTTTCACCACCGGGTGCGGTGATGTGGATGCCTGCGCCGTAGTTGGAGTAGAACGCACGACGACCGCCCTGATCGTTGGCGGCAACCGCAATCACGCCCTTGCAGTTCGCCGGAGCAAACTCGGACACATCCAGATTGCTGTTGCCGGCGGCGACCACCACGATCGTGCCCTGCGCGGTGATGTCGTCGATTGCATCCTGCTCGGCCGGCGAGCAGGCCCGGCGGCCGCCGAGGCTGAGATTGATGACTTCAGCCGGGTTGGCATTGGCCGGGACGTTGGGCACGTTGATACCCGCACTCCAGAGCATGCCGTCGATGATGTCGGCGGAACCGCCATTGCCCTGGTTGCCGAGTACGCGCACCGGCACGACCTTCGCGTTGTAGGCCACGCCGGCGACGCCGATCTGGTTGTTGGTCACCGCTGCGACCGTCCCAGCGACGTGGGTGCCGTGAGCGATGCCCGAGGCATCGAAGGCATCGGCGTCGCGTCCGTCGCCATCGTCGGAGCCACCACAGCCGGGATTCATTCCCCCGATGATGCATTGCCAATCACTGAACGGGCGGGTGGACGAGATCATGTCGTAACCTGGCAACAGGTTCGCCTGCAGGTCGTTGTTGTTCAGATACCCCGAATCGACCACAGCCACCACCACACCCTGGCCGGTGGAGCGGTCCCACGCGGCCGGCAGGCGCGCACCGCTGGTCGGATTGCTGTAGTGCCACTGCTCGCCGTAGCGCGGATCGTTCGGTGTGGTGAACGCGCTCATCATGTAGTTCGGCTGCACATACTCGACGTCCGGATCGTCGGCGATGCGCTGCATCAGGATCTGCGCTTCCGGAAGATCCAGTGCCTTGTCCGTGGTGACGACGTCGGCGCCACCGCCCATGCGGCGCTGGTGGGTCACGGCTGGGGCCGGCGCAGCGCCGATCGAGCGCTTGCTGCGTTGCTGGATGCCGAGGCGCTTCTTCAGCGCATCCTGTGCGGTGGTAGCCGAAACGCGCTTGCTGCTGCCGTCCCGGTACTTGACGATGAAACTGCTGTACTGCTCGTTGCTGGCCATGCCTCGCGTCCATACCCGTTCGGTGGGTTGGGCGAAGGCGGGGGCGCTGACCAGAACCAGGGTGATGGCGCTGGCAAGGGAAACCCGAAGCGACGTACGCATGGATACAGTTCCTTTGTGAAAGATGTGTCGAACAGGCCGTGCCCCTCGGGCGCGGCTTCATGTGAAGGGTGCGGGTGCTCCGTGGTCTCCTCTTGATGGCGACCAGGGACGAACGGCTTCGCGGACACATCCCCCCCAATGGGAGGCTGGGAAAATTCTGAAGTGATTTAGTGATGTCGAAGGTGAGAGAAGATGCGCGGTGTCGACCTTTCTCGACGGCATCGGATCGCGACTGCGCCTGGGCGGTGAACTCCGCGGCGAGGCGAGGCGGGCAATAAAAAAGCCCGGAAACCCACGTTGGTGGAATTTCCGGGCTTCTCCGGTCCTTGACGAACCGTTCGTTGGTGGAGGTGGGCGGAATTGAACCGCCGTCCGAAGGCACTCCATCCCCAGCACTACATGCTTAGCTCACCGTTGAATCTCATCCCCGAGCAGCACGGTGTGCAAAGCGCACCCGGGAACCAGCCTGTTGTGTTCTAGTGCCGGACTGACAGGCAGCCGCCCAGCGCGATTCCATGATAATGACTCTACGCTGCGAGCATGGACACAAGCAGTTTCGAGGCTCCGCCTAAGTCGGCAGAAGGTCACGCACCGCAGTTTTTAGGCTGCGAGAGCGACCGGAGCGTAGTTGTCGTCGTTGGCAACTAGAGTTTTGCAGCTGGATTTACGAGGAAAGCTACCCCCTCGGCATGCGCCAGGCGACTTCACAACCCCCGTCGAAACCAATGCACCCCCGGTTTCTTCAAGTGCTGCAAGGCTTTGCGGCCAATGCCGTCATAAACGCTGACACTGACCCTGCCCAACGAAACGGATCTTACGGCAATCTTCCTGAACAGTCACGCGCGGTCAGGGCTGACGCTGAAATCGTTCAGCCGCCGCTGCTGTCCAGAGGCAGGCAGCGGGGCAGAGGCCGGCATGACAGCCGGCCCCTGTTTTCCAACGTCGTGATGTCGCATCCCTGCTAGGGACGCCCCATTCCATTGCAGGCGTCCGGGTTGTTCAGTCCGGTCGAACTACTTGCAAGAGCGAATCGTGTCTGGATCGCCTCACGCCAACTCCTATCCAGTGGGTAGAACCAGTGCGCCCGTAATGTCGCGTCATTGGGCCCTTGATCCTGGCTGGAATCACCTGCGCTTCCGTAGTGATTGAAAAGGAATGAACGAATTGCGCTTGCAACACGCTTGTGGGCGGACTAACGGCACCGATCGTTGCGGGGATGCTCACATATTTGGGCGAGAACCCAATCACGCGGGCCACTTTCGTGGCATCGTCCGGGTTGACCATCAGTCTGGGCCAGTGTATCCAATGCGGCCATTACCAGAATTGACGGTATCAAGCAGCGAGGTGTCTCCCGTTGCCACGGCAGGGAGAAAGTTTGAGGGCGCCGTGTTGTTTGAGAACAAGCCGGCGAAGCTCGTCTGGATCGAGAAGCCCGGCGCCGATCCACTCCAGTTGCTTTGCTGTTTGAGATTAGTCCCGAACAAATCAACCGACTTGCATGCCGCAGACAGAAAACGCGTGAGAACTTCAGTGCTACCGCTGCTCTCCGAGCGGTAAACCACAGTGATCGGGCCACTCTGACCTGACGACAAACCCGATGATAGTTGAGACCAGTCCGCTATCTTGCTTGAGAAGACACCACAGATATCGTTGATGGACAGGTCAAGCTTCGCGCCGGGCTTGTTGAAGGGGATCACGACTGGTACGAGCGCCGTGGGAATCTGGATGAGCGCTCCATATTTTTGGTTGGTTGTGGGTACGTTGTAGGCGTTGGTGTAGTCGGACAACTCGGTCGCCGTAAGAACGGAATCGCCTGCCGCAAAATGTACTGTGCCGATGTTCCCGAAGAGACTGGGATCATTGCTGAGAAACGCTTTCTTCTCTTTGCCGGAGCCCGTTACGGCGTAGCTGAAGCTGTTTGGAAGAATGCTGTCTGCTGATCCCTTGTAGAGGTTTGCCGGCACCGAGGCGCCGCCGCCTTGCACTGGGGACTGGGCGTAAGCCAAGTGGAACGGACTGGACAACGAGATAACGAGCAAAGCGGCCCTGATCGATTTCACGTTTACCTCTTGGCGGGCTGCTTTTGCAGAGGGGCGTCAAGGGAGGTTGCACAACGGTTGCTCGAACCCTCCAAGCCCCCCTATCCCTGAAGGACGATTCGATGTTCGATTGAATCAATGACATGCCGCTTAGAAATCCTGTGGAAGATCAAACGGTCATCCTTCTGTGAAGCCATCACGCTGAGAACCGGTGGCCATTGGAGGAGAAGGGCCAGTCCATGGATGGTGGTGCTGCTTTTCTTTTCCCTGCAACAGGCTTGGAGGCGGGTCCAAGGCATGCAGAGGGCGGCACTCTCGCCGCCAGACGCTGGAGAAGGACATGGAAGATGAGCGCCATAAGGCTCAGGTGGTCTCGATGGAGGCCTTCAAGGCAGCCCGGATGGGAAAGATCCCACCGGAGCTGCTGGATATGTATGACGAGCTGACGCGCGATCAGGATGCGTTGGCGCAGATCTCGATCATTCTAGTGGCGGCGCTGCGGAGACGATTGGGCCTGCCGGACCTGTAAGGTCCAAGGGGCCGCCGCGGCGGCCCCTTCAGGAACTGGCGCCGCTGGAAGCGGCATGATTCAGCTATGGCCAGGCATACGCCAGTGGCAGTTCATCGGCGACGCTGGACAGCACAAGCCCTGCTGACCCGGAGACAGGTCATAGTCCTCGCGCCGCCATCAGTCGCGTCTCATGCTCGTGCTCTTGAGTACGCAGATCGCTCTGTGCACGCGATTCAGAGGCCACCTCCAATCTGGAGAAACTGTCCTCGATCGGTGTATTCAACGCCGTCTGATAGTCGAAACCCGCCCGTAGATGCGCCGGGGAGTCGAGTGCCCCCTGCACGACAAAAGCTTGGCCACGATTTCCGACCACAAGGTGATCCACCTGACTCAACCCAGCCCGCTGGGCTGCGATGGTTCCGGCCATCGCCAAACGCTCAACTGCCTGATCCGGCAACCCACCCTGGGTGCATGCCAGTCTTTCTGCCGCTTGGAAATTCTGCTTGTAGATGGCATTTGCCTCGTGGTCCGAATGGCGCGGATCGAGGGTGGCGGTGCGGCCAGCCGGTGAAAGGGGGGCCGGAGCCTGCTGCTGCGATTGAACCGGCGCATTGAGCAGCGTGCCGTCTGAGCGCGTGAGTTGCGCATTGATCGGGTGGACAGGCCCACGCGGGTCACCGTCCTGCGCCACACGCTGTAGATGCTTGCCGAACTGATCGGCATTACCCTGCAGGCTACGGGCTATCCCGATTGCGAACTCAAGACCATCGCGCTGCGGCTGGTCGCCATAGCCAGCGCGAGCGATACCTGCCAATGGATCGAGATGTCCGAGGGGGCGCTCGACCATCTTCTGGGTTCGCTGCATGAATTCCTGCATCTGCGCTTCGCTGAAGCTGACCGAGACTTTTTCACCGGGACGGATCTGTCCCGGGCCCTCGGTCGATCCAGTTAAAGCCAGGTTCAACCCGGTGGCGATGTTGCGCTCCTCAACGGCTTCGTTTCGGCCACCAACCACCTTGTCCATAAAGCCGGGGGTCGGCACATCCGTGTCGACAAGGAACTGATACCTGCGCGCATCCACGTCCTCGCGGAGCGTTTCTCCGTCACGGATGAAGGCGCGCACAATCGTCAGCTTCACGTTGTCGTCATAGCTCAATTGCTGGGTGACTGTGACCTTGCCGTCGGGAGCCGTGCTCTGGATCGCCGTGCCAGTATTGCGGCGCCCCGCGATATCGGCACTCACCAGGTCATTGACCAGTCCCACTTGCAGCCGCTGCTGGGAGCTGTAGTCCAACCGCTCCAGCTGAGCCACGTTGCTCACGCCCGGCGTCTGATCGGCCACCTGGCCTGTTGCGAGCATTCGGATGTAGGCCGCACGCGCATCCGGGTCGCGCAGGTCAAAGTCGGCGGTCTGCAGTTTGGACTGTCCAAGCGCATCCTGGCGACCGGCCATCACGCGCGCAATGCCTAGATCGACGCCCACGCCCTGCAGGGATTCGATCGCCTTGTTGGGCCCCGTAACGACCCGGACATGGTGTTCGTCCAAACGGCTGATCGCGACACCGACCCCCTCCGCTTCAGTGAGCTGGTTCACCGTTGCGATGTGGCGGAACGCAACTTTCAACTCACTCTGCTGGAATTGCTGGCTATCCAGCAACACCCGGCCACCAATCGGCAGCGTGGTCGGGTCGAAGGGGTTCACTCTGGCAGCTTGCTCAGCCGTTGCAGGAGTGGATTTTCCGGTTTCAGATGCGGTGGTGTCAGGCAGGGAGACGCGATAGCGCACACGGGCACCCACCTGCGATCCGGCTTCAAGCTCGATACCAGCCAGACGCTCTTTGCCTTTGACTTCGGCGCGTGCGCCAACTGCAACCGACGCCTCAAGGCTGAACTGGGTGATGCGTTCGCGCTCGATACGGTTCTCGCCTGCCGTACCCGTTACCTCTGTCACCTTCTTCAACGTGGCGCCTGCAAGAGCCACCTCTGCCTGAGTCTTCTCGATACTACGTCCGGCAACCTTTACAGCGCCGTCTGCGGTCCGGGTAATCGAAGCGCTGTCACCCGGCAGTTTTGCACTGTGCTCAGTGCTAGAGCCGGAGTAGGTGGGGTCAATCGAATCGTCAGGATTGGAGGCCGTCGCAGTCATGCGAACTTCCTATGAAGAGGCGAGCCAGCCCAGAGTATAGACACCCTTCGGTTGATGGGGGGCGGGACGGTTGGCCGTTCTGCCTGACCCCAGCAGCAAAATATTGGGGTTGATAGCATCCAGACTCTCGATCTGCAGCCAATGGAAGGACGCCATGTCGCTTGAAGTCGCCGTAACCGATGATCCCAGCGACGAGGCGCTGGACCTAATTGGCAGTGGCCTGGACCAGTTCAATCTGAACGCAGCGGGTTACGCCGATCGGCGCACACTCGCGGTGCTGGTCACCGATCCGGCCAGTGGCGAGGTGGTGGGGGGCTTACCGGGCGAACTTCACTGGGCCTGTGGTTCGTGGATCTGTTCCATCTGCCAGCGGCCTATCGCGGCAACGGGCTGGGATCGCGCGTGCTGAAGGCCGCAGAGGATGAAGCACGGCGTCGTGGTTGCCGTTCCGGCGTGCTGTACACCCTCAGCTTCCAGGCGCCCGACTTCTATGTGAAGCATGGATGGGTCGTGTTCGGCCGGGTGCCATGCGATTCGGTCGGCACATGCAGGGTGTTCCTCAGCAAGGATCTGTCGGCGGGGTGTGTGCTGCGGGCGAGTCGCGCGTCCTGTCAATCCGCAACTTGTTGTAGAGCGTCTGTCATAGCGGATTGCTAACTTCGTGGGCACGAATTTGCGACACACTGGCGACGACCATCCAGGCCAGGACAGACACGGAGACGGTGGGTGACCGATGCAAGCCAACAACGCAGCCTGCGGCAGCTGATCGGACCGGTCGGTGCCGATTACCAGCGACGCGCGTTGCCGCCGGGCTGGGTATGGGCGGTGCTGGCGGTGCTGCTGGCGGCCACCTGGGTGACCGAGTTGCCGGCCACGGCCGCTGCGGCACTGGTCGCCAGCGCGGTGGTGGTGCACTGGTCGCAGCGTGGTCGCATCCATTGGCTGGGGTGGCGCCTGCCTGGCCTGGCGGTGCTGGCGGCCTTGTTGTGGGGGCCGGAAGTGCTGTCGCAGTGGTTCGAGCACGGGTTGGCCGTGGTGCTGATGTCGCTGGCCAGCCTGAGCATTGGTGTGCACGTGTGGCAGTCGCGACAGATGGCCCGCCGGCTGCAGGGTGCGGCCGACGCGCTGGACGATGCGCAGCTGCTGGCGCTGCTGCCGGCTGATGCCGCACAGCTGGCCCAGCAGTGGCGCTCGGGCGATGATCGTTACGCGCCGGAGCTGGCAGTGGTGATGCATCTGGCGGTGATGCACGCGGCACTGGCGCCGCGGGTGCGCAGGCAGGGCATGCTGGCGGGGTGATCAGCGTCTTGTAGAGCCGAGCCTGCGCTCGGCTGCTCTTCTTGCCGAAGCCGAGCGTGGCTCGGCTTTACAGACAGCCAAAGCAGTCGAGCATGGCTCGACTCTACAGGGTGATGCGCAACCGCCTTACGCGTCGCGGTTGCCGCGACGCATGACACGCTGCTTCTCGATCGCCCAGTCGCGGTCCTTGGCGGCATCGCGCTTGTCGTGGGTCTGCTTGCCCTTGGCCAGCGCGACTTCGAGCTTGATCTTGTTCTTGCTCCAGTACATCGCGGTGGGCACGATCGTGTAGCCATCGCGCTCGACCTTGCCAACCAGCTTGTCGATCTCGCTCCGGTGCAGCAGCAGCTTGCGATCGCGCCGGTCGTTGGCCACGACATGGGTCGAGGCCTGGATCAACGGCGTGATCTGCGCGCCGATCAGGAAGATCTCACCATCCTTCACGTAGGCGTAGGCGTCGACGATGTTGCCGCGGCCAGCACGGATCGATTTCACCTCCCAGCCCTGCAGGGCCAGGCCGGCTTCGAAGCGATCTTCGATGTGGTACTCGTGGCGGGCACGCTTGTTCAACGCGATGGTTTTGTTGGCCGTCGCGCTCTTTGCTTTATCCTTGCCGCTGTTCTTACTCATTTCCGTATTGTCTCCGATTCGGGCCCGCCCGGTCGATTGCCGAAACGTCCTGTATTCATGCCTACTATCCGCCGCAGCGCCCTGGTCGAACATTCGGCCGCGCGCATGTTCGACCTGGTCAATGATGTCCAGGCCTATCCGCGCCGTTTCCGCTGGTGTTCGGCTGCCCAGATCCTGGAGCAGGGCGAGGACCGACTGGTAGCGCGCCTGGATCTGGGCCTGGGCTCGTTCAGCACCTGGTTCCAGACTGAAAACACCCTGCAGCGCCCGCACAGCATCGACATGCAGCTGCGCGATGGCCCGTTCAAGCAGCTGCATGGCCGCTGGGAGTTCCATGCGCTGGCCGAAGATGCCTGCAAAGTCACCCTGACCCTGGACTTCGAGCCCAGTTCGCGCCTGCTGGGGCCGGCGCTGGCGTTGGGCTTCCAGAGCCTGGCCGACCGCATGGTCAACGACTTCATCCGCGTTGCCGACGAGGCCTGAGCAATGATCGAGGTCGAGGTGGTGCTGGCCTGGCCGCAGCGGGTGCTCTCGCGCCGGTTGCAGCTGGACGAGGGCGCGACCGTGGCCGAGGCCATTGCCGCTGCTGCGCTGGAAGGCAGTGCAGGCTGCCCGGCGGCGGCCGTGCATGGGGTACTGGCGCGCCCGCAGCAGGTACTGCTGGATGGCGACCGCATCGAGCTGCTACGCCCGTTGCAGGCCGACCCCAAGGACAACCGCCGGCGTCGCGCGCTCGGCGGTTGATTCCTGCCGCCCGTCCGTGCGGACGGGCAGGGGGCGTCAGCGACCCTTCTTCTTCTTGTCCTTCGGCAGATTGCGGCCGAACTGGCGCACGGTCTGCTGGGCCAGGGCCTTGTCGTTACCCGGGAAGTAATCGCCTTCCCAGCGGGTCACGTTGTCATTGTCGAAGAACACGGTGAAGTTCTTCACCTCGGTGCGGCCCAGGCGGTTCACGCGCTGGCTGGAGGTGTAGTCCCAGCGCTGGGCGTGGAACGGGTCCGGAATGGACGGGGTGCCCAGCAGCGCAGTGACCTGCTGCTTGCTCTGCCCGACCTGCAGCTTGGCCACGGCATCTTCCCGGATCAGGTTGCCCTGATAGATGGGTTGCTTGTAGATGATGCCGCACCCGGTGGTGGACAGGGCGACGGCGGCGACCAACAGGAGATTGCGCATCGGGACTGGCGGTTGGGGAAATCAAACCGATGATACACTCCCGGCGTGCCACCGCGACCCAATCCGAGGCAGCTGGCGCTAAATCGCCAATGAACGGAGACCTATGGAAACCCACGACCTGCGAAAAGTCGGCCTGAAGGTGACCCATCCACGGATGCGGATCCTGGCGCTGCTTGAACAGCGCAATGCCCAGCACCACATGACCGCCGAAGATATCTACCGCCAGCTGCTTGAGCATGGCGACGAGATCGGCCTGGCGACGGTCTACCGGGTGTTGACCCAGTTCGAGGCCGCCGGTCTCGTGCTCAAGCACAATTTCGAAGGCGGCCAGGCCGTCTACGAGCTGGACCGTGGCGGCCACCATGACCACATGGTCGACGTGGACAGCGGCAAGATCATCGAGTTCGAGAGCCACGAGATCGAGGAGCTGCAGCGCAAGATCGCTGCCGACCACGGCTACGAGCTGGAAGAGCACTCGCTGGTGCTGTACGTGCGCAAAAAGCGCAAGTAAGCCGTTCCTGCCAGCTGGATGCGACCAAACCCCGGGCTTGCCCGGGGTTTTTCGTTGCTTACGGTAGATCCACGCCATGCGTGGATGGCCCCATGAGCACCTCAAGATCGACCGCCTCGGCCATGGCCCGGTTGCCCGCATCGCCCGGGTGCAGGTGGTCACCGGAGTCGTAGGCGGCCGCCATCTGTGACGGATCGGCTGGGTCCCGCAGCGCGGCGTCCAGGTCGATCACCGCGTCAAAAGGGCTGTCCGTGCGCAGCCACGCATTGAGCTGCCGGCGCAGGACATCCTTGTCCGGGTGGTAGTAGTCATCCAGCGGCGTGTCGGGCAGGGCGCCGGCGAACGGTGCCAGGGTGGCGCCTACGATCCGGATACCTCGGCCTCGGGCCTGCTCGGCCAGGGCGCGATACCCCGCCTGTAGTTCCGCCAGCGCGGGCCGGGCCTGGTTGCGGGCGAACGCGGTGCCAGGCCAGCTGATGTCGTTGATGCCGATCAGCACGATCACACTGGCCACGCCGGGCTGATCCAGTGCATCGCGCTGCAAGCGGGCCAGAACCGACTCACCCATGCCGTCGCGCAGCAGCCGCCCCCCGGATATACCGGCGTTGACCACGGCGATGCCCCGCGGTGCCAGACGCGCGGCCAGGTGGTCGGTCCAGCGCTGGTCCTGGTCGAGGCTGGCGGTGGCGCCGTCGGTGATCGAGTCGCCGATCACCACCACGCTACGTGCGCGGGCGGCGGCCTCGACCTCGATGCCGGCCAGGAACAGGCGGGCAGTGGTTCTGCTGGCCGCGCTCAGAGCCTGGGCCCTGCTCTGGTCGCCGGGCGCAGTCCAACTGGTCTGGCGGCCTTCCCAATGGAACGTCTGCACCGGCGTCGGCCCCGGCACGAAGACACTGACCTGCAGTGCCTGCCGGTCATCCGTGACCAGTGGCAGCGGGTCGCTCAGCCGTTCCTGCCCGGGGGAGATCAGCACCCCGGGCTGGCCGTCGAAACTGAGCGGCTGCGGTGTGTCCCCCGCCCGGGCAGCCACGCTCGCTGCCCCGATCCGCAGCGGCTGGGTGCCGTAAGCATTGCTCAGCCGCACCCGCAGCCGAGGCCCGCCCAGGCTGATGCGCGCGGTCTGGCGGAAGGTCTGGTCATGCAACGTGGCCGGGACCAGGGTCGGGAACAGAAAATCCGCGCCCCAGACCGGTTGCGGGCTGGCCTGCCAGCTGGCAACCCAGTGCGGGGCGGATGCGGCACTGGCGACGCCGGACAGGGCGAGCAGGGTGGTGGCGGTAAGGTGGCTCAGGCGGTTCATCGGGCGGTCCCGGGTGGAGGGAACACCATGGTGATTCCGTGTTTATCTGTGAACTAGACTGCGCATGGATAATCATCTGTGAACTGGATTCATTGCCATGGCGCGACCAGACATCAACCGATCCGGCGAGCTGGAAGTGTTCGTGCGGGTGATCGAGACCGGTGGCTTCTCCGCCGCCGCCCGCACCCTGGACATGACGCCCTCGGCGGTGAGCAAGCTGGTGGCCCGGCTGGAACAGCGGCTGGGCACGCGCCTGCTGCAACGCTCCACCCGCCAGCTACAGCTGACCCCGGAAGGCTGCGCGTTCTATGAACGTGGCCTGCGCGTGCTGGCCGACCTGGAGGAGGCCGAACGCTGCGCCAGCGCACATGCCGAGCCGCGCGGACGGCTGCGGGTCAATTCCAACGTGCCGTTTGGCCAGCACTTCCTGTTGCCGCTGCTGCCGGCGTTCCTGGAGCGCAACCCGCAGGTGGGCGTGGACCTGACCCTCAACGACGAGGTGATCGACCTGCTGGAGCAGCGCACCGATGTGGCGGTGCGGGCCGGGCCGCTGAAGAGCTCCAGCCTGGTGGCGCGGCGGCTGGGCGCGACGCGGATGATGATCGTGGCCGCGCCGGCCTACGCGCAGCGGCATGGGCTGCCGCGCGACGCTGAGGAGCTGCAGTCGCACAATCGGCTGGACATCGGCCATGCCCGGGCGATGCAGGGCTGGCCATTGCTGCAGGACGGACGCGAGCGGATGGTGCTGCCCAGTGGCAATGCCCGCGCCAGCAACGGTGATGCACTGCGGCAGCTGGTGCTGGGTGGTCTGGGCATGGCACGGCTGGCAGCGTTCCAGGTGCAGGCCGACATCGCTGCCGGACGCCTGCTGCCGGTGCTGGAGGAAGCCAATCCCGGTGACCTGGAAGAGGTGCACGCGGTGTTCCTGGGACAGGGCGGCTACCTGCCGCTGCGGGTGCGCGCGTTCCTGGATTACCTGGTGGAAACGGTGGACCTGGCACGGCCCTTGGGGTGAGAGCGCCGGCGGACAGAAGCCGAGCATGGGCTCGGCTCTACATGTCGGTTTCGTTCGGGACGTTCCTGTAGAGCCGAGCCCATGCTCGGCCCGGTCGGCGTTACACCTGCAGCAGCTTGCGCGCAGCGGCGCGCGCTTCCTTGCTCACTTCCACGCCGCCGAGCATGCGTGCCAGCTCTTCCTCGCGCGCCTTGCTGTCCAGCTTTTCCACTGCGCTCTGGGTCATGCCTTCCACCGGCGCCTTGCTGACCCGGTAGTGGGCGTGGCCCTTGGAAGCGACCTGCGGCAGGTGGGTCACGCACAGCACCTGGCGCTTCTCACCGAGCGCGCGCAGCTTCTGGCCGACGATGTCGGCCACCGCGCCGCCGATGCCGGAGTCGACCTCGTCAAACACCATGGTGGGCACCGCATCCAGGTCCAGCGCGGCCACTTCAATGGCCAGCGAGATGCGTGACAGTTCACCGCCCGAGGCCACCTTGCGCAGGGCGCGCGGCGGCTGGCCGGCGTTGGCCGCCACCAGGAACTCGACGCGCTCTGCACCCTGTGGGTCGGGCTTGCCGCTGTCCTGTGGCTCCAGTTCGATCAGGAACTGGCCGCCGCCCATGCCCAGCTCGGCGATGATGCCGGTGGTGGTGGCCGACAGTTCTGCCGCAGCCTTGCGGCGGCTCGCGCTGAGCACTTCAGCCTGCATCCGCCAAGCCGCAGCGGCCTTGTCGATCTCGCCGGCCAGGCGCTGCAGGCGTTCGTCGGCGCCGCGCAGCTGCTCCACTTCGGCGTGCATGCGCTCGCGCTGCGCGCCCAGCTCGTCCATCGGCACGCGGTGCTTGCGGGCCAGGTCGTGCAGGCGGCCCAGGCGGCGCTCGTTCTCCTCGAACTGTTCCGGGTCGGCGTCGAGGTCGTCATGCACCCGGTCCAGCAGCGACAGGGCTTCGTGCAGCTGGATCGAGGCGTTCTCGATCAGACCGTCCACCTCGCCCAGGCGCGGGTCGTGCTCGATCAGGCGCGACAGCTCGTGGCGCACCTGCTGCAGCAGGTCCAGCGCAGAGCTGCCGTCGTCGCCGTTGAGCTGGTTGCTGGCGGCCTGGCAGGCGCTCAGCAGGGCGCTGGCGTGGGCCTGGCGGCGATGGCTGGCACCGAGCGCCACGATCGACTCCGGCTCCAGGTCTTCGCGGTCCAGCTCGCGCAGCTGGTGTTCCAGGAAGCCGATCCGGTCACTCACGTCGCCCTGTTGCGACAGCGCCAGCGATTCATCGACCAGTGCCTGCCATGCGGCCGCGGCGCGGCGCACCTGGCGGCGCTCGTTCTCGTTGCCGGCATAGGCATCCAGCAGGGCCAGCTGCGACGGGCGCGCCAGCAGGGCCTGCTGTTCGTGCTGGCCGTGGATCTCCACCAGCAACGAGGCCAGGTCGCCCAGCTGGGCCAGGGTCACCGGGCGGCCATTGATCCACGCCCGCGAACCGCCGTCTGCACGGATCACGCGGCGCAGCTGGCATTGTTCTTCGTCGTCCAGCTCGTTGTCGGCCAGCCACTGGCGCGCGGCCTGCAGCTGGTCCAGCGTGAACTCGGCCGAAAGCTCGGCGCGCGCGGCGCCGTGGCGGACCACGCCGCTGTCGGCGCGCAGGCCGGACAGGAAGCCCAGCGCGTCGACCATCAGCGACTTGCCGGCGCCGGTCTCGCCTGAAACCACGGTCATGCCTGGCCCGAACTCCAGTTCGGTGGCGCGGACGACGGCAAAATCCTTGATCGAAAGATGTCTGAGCATGGGTAAGGGGGTATCAGCAGCCGCGCAACGCTAGCACGTGGGCGAGGGAGGTCCAATGACTTGCCAAGGTGATGCGCCGCCATTATCTAGTGTCCGTGTCTCACAGGTTGATTCCATGCACGGTTCTCCCGACCAGCTTGCCCCGCGTGCGCGCCATCTGCTGCGCACGCTGATCGCGCGTTACATCCAGGACGGTGAGCCGGTCGGCTCGCAGACGTTGGCGCGCGTGGCCGGCCTGGAGGTCAGCCCGGCCACCATCCGCAACATCCTCGGCGACCTGGAGGACCTGGGGCTGCTGGCCTCGCCGCACACCTCGGCCGGGCGCGTCCCGACCGCACACGGCTACCGGGTGTTCGTCGACAGCCTGCTGCAGATGCAGCCGCCGGGCGAGGGCGAGCTGGCCCGGTTGCGTCAGGAACTGGCTGGCGGCGGCAGCACCCAGGCCCTGCTCGGCAGCGCCTCGGAGCTGCTGTCGGCCATGAGCCACTTCGTCGGCGTGGTCAGCGCGCCGCGGCGCGAGCAGTTCGCCTTCCGCCAGATCGATTTCGTGGCGCTGGACGGGCGCCGCGTACTGGCGATCCTGGTGTTCGCCGACAACGAGGTGCAGAACCGGGTCATCGAGACCCGGCAGGAGTTCGCGCCGGGCCAGCTGGAGCAGGTCGCCAACTACCTCAATGCCCATTTCGCCGGCCTGCCGATGGCCGAGATCCGCACCCGCCTGCTGCTGGAACTGCGCGACGCCCGCTCCGAGCTGGAACAGCTGCTGGCGCACAGCATCGAGCTGGCCGAGCAGGCCCTGCAGCCAGCGGCCGACGACATGCTGGTGGCCGGCCAGACCCGCCTGATGGGGGTGCAGGACCTGTCCGACCTGGAGCGCCTGCGTGAACTGTTCGAGCTGTTCTCCAGCAAGCGCGAGATCCTGCAGCTGCTGGAGCGGACCATCCAGGCGCCGGGCGTGCGCATCTTCATCGGCGAGGAGACGGGGATGATGCCGCTGCAGGGCGTCTCGCTGGTCACCGCCCCGTACACCGCCAACGGCCAGGTGCTGGGCGTGCTGGGCGTGATCGGCCCCAAGCGGATGGCCTACGACCGCATGATCCCGCTGGTGCAGGCCACCGCCGATGTGCTCGGCGCGGCCTTTTCACCCGCCGGGCGCACTCCCGGAACATCCGACGCTTGAAACGCAGCATCCCGCCCACACTAGGGTGGGTGGAGGCGGAGAGTGACCGCCAGGGACCCAGACATGAACCACGAACAGCCAGATATCGAATCCCAGCAGAGTGCCGCTGATGCGGCTGCCGCCGCCGGCGTCAACGACGAAGTGGAGCGCCTGCGCGCCGAAGTCGAGCAGATCAAGGCCGATGCGCTGCGTGAGCGCGCCGACCTGGAGAACCAGCGCAAGCGCGTGGCCCGTGACATCGAGCAGGCCCGCAAGTTCGCCAACGAGAAGCTGCTCGGCGAGCTGCTGCCGGTGTTCGACAGCCTGGATGCCGGCCTGAAGGCCGCCGGCGACGACCCGCACCCGCTGCGCGAAGGCCTGGAGCTGACCTACAAGCAGCTGCTGAAGGTTGCCGCCGACAACGGTCTGGTCCTGCTGGACCCGACTGGCCAGCCGTTCAACCCGGAACACCACCAGGCCATCAGCCAGGTGCCGGCCCCGGGCGCGGCCCCCGGCAGCGTGGTGACCGTGTTCCAGAAGGGCTACCTGCTGAACGAGCGCCTGCTGCGGCCGGCGCTGGTGGTGGTGGCCGCCGATTGATTGACTGGGCCGGGTGATGCCCGGCCCCGGTCGAGCCAGGCCATGCCTGGCAAGGTTTTCCAGGCGCTGAACACAGCGTTCGGGAGATGGCTTGAATGTTCCACGAGCCTCCCCCACATCGTATTCATCCACCGGCCGAACGGCCGGACTGACCCCAACAAGCATCCTCAGGAGTCTCCCCCATGGGCAAGATCATTGGTATCGACCTCGGCACCACCAACTCGTGCGTGGCGATCATGGACGGCGGCAAGGCCCGCGTCATCGAGAATTCGGAAGGCGATCGCACCACCCCGTCGATCGTCGCCTACACCAAGGACGGCGAAGTCCTGGTCGGCGCCTCGGCCAAGCGCCAGGCCGTGACCAACCCGAAGAACACCTTCTACGCGGTGAAGCGCCTGATCGGCCGCAAGTTCACCGACGCCGAAGTGCAGAAGGACATCGCGCACGTCCCCTACAGCATCCTCGCCCATGACAATGGCGATGCCTGGGTGGCCACCAGCGACGGCAAGAAGATGGCGCCGCAGGAAATCTCGGCCAAGGTGCTGGAAAAGATGAAGAAGACCGCCGAGGACTTCCTCGGTGAGAAGGTCACCGAAGCGGTCATCACCGTGCCGGCCTACTTCAACGACAGCCAGCGCCAGGCGACCAAGGACGCCGGCCGCATCGCCGGCCTGGACGTCAAGCGCATCATCAACGAGCCGACCGCGGCCGCGCTGGCCTATGGCCTGGACAAGGGCGACAACAAGGATCGCAAGATCGTGGTGTACGACCTGGGCGGCGGCACCTTCGACGTCTCGGTGATCGAGATCGCCAACGTCGACGGCGAAAAGCAGTTCGAAGTGCTGGCCACCAACGGCGACACCTTCCTGGGCGGCGAAGACTTCGACAACCGCGTCATCGAGTACCTGGTTGAAGAGTTCAACAAGGACCAGGGCATCGACCTGCGCAAGGATCCGCTGGCCCTGCAGCGCCTGAAGGACGCTGCCGAGCGCGCCAAGATCGAGCTGTCCAGCGCCCAGCAGACCGAAGTGAACCTGCCGTACGTCACCGCTGACGCGTCGGGTCCGAAGCACCTGAACATCAAGCTGACCCGCGCCAAGCTGGAAGCGCTGGTGGACGACCTGATCAAGAAGTCGATCGAGCCGTGCCGCGTCGCCCTGAACGATGCCGGCCTGCGTTCGAGCGACATCAGCGAAGTGATCCTGGTCGGCGGCCAGACCCGCATGCCGAAGGTGCAGCAGGCGGTGACCGAGTTCTTCGGCAAGGAACCGCGCAAGGACGTCAACCCCGACGAGGCCGTGGCACTGGGTGCGGCGATCCAGGGCGGCGTGCTGGGTGGCGACGTCAAGGACGTGCTGCTGCTGGACGTGACCCCGCTGTCGCTGGGCATCGAAACCATGGGTGGCGTGTTCACCAAGATCATCGAGAAGAACACCACCATCCCGACCAAGGCCTCGCAGGTGTTCTCCACCGCCGAGGACAACCAGTCGGCCGTGACCGTGCACGTGCTGCAGGGTGAGCGCGAACAGGCCCGCTTCAACAAGTCGCTGGCCAAGTTCGACCTGTCCGGCATCGAGCCGGCCCCGCGCGGCCTGCCGCAGGTGGAAGTGTCCTTCGACATCGACGCCAACGGCATCCTGCACGTGTCGGCCAAGGACAAGAAGACCAACAAGGAACAGAAGGTCGAGATCAAGGCCGGTTCGGGCCTGTCCGAGGAAGAGATCGCACGCATGGTCGCCGACGCGGAAGCCAACCGCGAAGAAGACAAGAAGTTCCAGGAACTGGTGCAGGCCCGCAACCAGGCCGACGCCCTGATCCACGGCACCCGCAGCGCGATCACCGAGCACGGCAGCAAGGTCGGTGGCGAAGTGATCGGCAAGGTCGAGGCGGCCCTGGCCGATCTGGAAACCGCGATGAAGGGTGACGACAAGGCACAGATCGAAGCCAAGTCGAAGGCGCTGGAAGAAGCTGGCCAGTCGCTGTTCGCTGCCGCTTCGGCCGACCAGGGCGGTGCTGCGCCGGGTGCCGACGCCGGCAACGCAGGCAAGGCGCAGGATGACGTGGTCGACGCCGAGTTCACCGAAGTCAAGGACGACAAGAAGTCCTGATCCGGACCGACACGGGACGCTGGCCATCAGCGTCCCGTTGTCGCATCAGGGTCCTGACCGCCCACCGGCGTGTCGGGGCGCCCGACGCAAGAGCGGACCTGGTTCCGCTCTTCCGCTTTGACGAATCCCGACTTTCCGGAACCCGATTCACGATATGAGCAAGCGCGATTACTACGAAGTGCTGGGCGTTGCCCGCACCGCCACCGACGACGAGCTGAAGAAGGCTTACCGCCGCTGCGCGATGAAGTTCCACCCGGACCGCAACCCGGGCGATACGGCGGCCGAAGCCTCCTTCAAGGAGTGCAAGGAAGCCTACGAAGTACTGTCTGACGGCAACAAGCGCCGCATGTATGACAGCCACGGCCACGCCGCGTTCGAGCACGGCATGGGCGGCGGTGGTCCGGGCGGCCCGGACATGAACGATATCTTCGGTGATATCTTCGGCAACATCTTTGGTGGCGGCGGTGGTCCGCGCCAGGCCCGTCGCGGCGCCGACATCGGCTACGTGATGGAGCTGGACCTGGAAGAAGCCGTGCGCGGTGTCGAGCGCCGCATCGAGATTCCGACCCTGGCCGAGTGCGGCGACTGCGATGGCAGTGGCTCCGAAGACGGCAAGGTCGAGACCTGCAACGTCTGCCATGGCCGTGGCCAGGTGCGCATCCAGCGCGGCATCTTCGCCATGCAGCAGGCCTGCCACAACTGCGGCGGCCGTGGCCAGATCATCGCCAAGCCCTGCAAGACCTGCCATGGCAACGGCCGTGTCGAGGAAGACAAGGTGCTGTCGGTGAAGGTGCCGGCCGGCGTCGACACCGGCGACCGCATCCGCCTGCAGGGCGAGGGCGAAGCCGGTCCGGCCGGTACGCCGCCGGGTGATCTGTACGTGGAAGTGCGCGTGCGCGAGCATGCGATCTTCCAGCGCGATGGCGACGACCTGCACTGCGAAGTGCCGATCCGCATCTCGCAGGCCGCACTGGGCGACACCGTGCGCGTGGCCACGCTGGGCGGCGAGGCGGAGATCCGCATCCCGGCCGAGACCCAGACCGGCAAGCTGTTCCGCCTGCGTGGCAAGGGCGTACGTTCGGTGCGCAGCCGCAGCGAGGGCGACCTGTACTGCCGTGTGGTGGTGGAGACCCCGGTCAACCTCACCAACGAGCAGCGCAAGCTGCTGGAGCAGTTCGAAGCCACCTTCGTCGGCGAGGAAGCGCGCAAGCATTCGCCGAAGTCGGCCACCTTCATCGATGGCGTGAAGGGCTTCTGGGACCGGATGACGTCCTGAGTTTTCAACACAAGCGTTGAACGGTAGCGCCGGGCCATGCCCGGCGTTTTCGTTTGCGGTCAGCGGAAAAACGCCGCGGGTGTCTGCCCCAGCTGCCGCTTGAACATGCTGGTGAACGCGCTTGGGCTGTCGTAACCCATCGCCAGCGCGACATCGATGACCTTGTCGCCGACCGCCAGCCGTTCCATCGCGGCCAGCAGCCGCGCCTGTTGTCGCCACTGGCCGAACGTCATGCCCAGTTCGCTGGCGAAATGGCGCTGGATGGTTTTCACGTCCACCTGCAGCGCCTGCGCCCAATCCTGCAGCGTGGCGTCGTCGCCGGGATGCTTCTGGATGTGCTGGCAGATCCGCTGCAGGCGCGGGTCGGTGGGGGAGGGCAGGTGCAGCGGCAGCACGTCCATGCGGTGCAGCTCGTCCAGCAGCAGGCGCACCAGGCGGCCGTCGCGGCTGTCGTCCACATGCGCGGTCTCGATCAGGCTGGCGGCCAGCAGCAGCTCGCGCAGCAGCGGTGCTACCTGTACTGCGAACGCCTCGTCCGGCAGCTGCGGCGCGAAGTCCGGCTCCACGTACAGGCTGCGCATGTGTACTTCGGCGATGCAGTCCACCGCATGGGCCATGCCGGCCGGGACCCAGATCGCGCGGGTCGAGGGCACCACCCAGCGGCCGCCGTCCGCACGCACCACCATCAGTCCGGACATGGCGAACACCAGCTGGTGACGGCGGTGCCGGTGGGGCGCGATGTGGGTGCCGGGCTTGTAGTGGCGGGCGCGGCAGGTCACTGGGCGGTGCACCGGAACCTCGTTCCACGGCGCAGTCTCGCGGACCGGGCAGGGGGTGTCCTTTTTGCGATATGCCATGACCCGAACGCGGCAGAAGGGAGGGGGAGGTCACCGTAGCATGCGTGGCTCGCCCCCAACCTGACTGTATCCATGTCGACCCTAGCTTCTCCCGCAACCACCTCACGCCCGGTGGCCCCCGGCGTGCTGGCCGCCATCTCCACCTCGCATGTCGTCAACGACATGATGCAGTCGCTGATCCTGGCCATCTATCCAGTGATCAAGGGCGGCTTCAACCTCAGCTTCACCCAGATCGGCCTGATCACGCTGACCTACCAGCTCACCGCCTCGATCTTCCAGCCGTTGATCGGCATGGCTACCGACCGCCGCCCGGCGCCGTACTCGCTGCCGATCGGCATGGCCTCGACCCTGTGCGGCATGCTGCTGCTGGGCTTCGCACCGAACTACGCGGTGGTGCTGATGGCGGCGGCGATGGTCGGCATTGGTTCGGCCATCTTCCATCCGGAAGCCTCGCGCATCGCGCGGCTGGCCTCGGGCGGTCGCCATGGTTTCGCGCAGTCGGTGTTCCAGGTCGGTGGCAACTTCGGTACCGCGCTGGGCCCGCTGATTGCAGCGGCGGTGATCGTGCCGTATGGCCAGCATGCCGCATCGTGGTTTGCCGGCGCCGCCCTGATCGGCATCGCGCTGCTGACCTATGTCGGCCGCTGGTACGCGCTGCACCTGGGCATCCCGCGCCCGGCCAGCACCGCCTCGACGGCGCCGCGGCATCCGTCGCGCACCGTGGCCAAGGTGCTGGCGATCCTGCTGGTGCTGATCTTCAGCAAGTACTTCTACATGGCCAGCATCGGCAGCTACTTCACCTTTTACCTGATCCACCATTTCGGCATTCCGGTGGCACAGGCGCAGCTGCACCTGTTCGCGTTCCTGGTGGCATCCGCCGCCGGTGGCTTCCTCGGCGGCCCGCTGGGTGATCGCATCGGCCGCAAGCCGATCATCTGGACCTCGATCTTCGGCGTGGCCCCCTTCGCGTTGATGCTGCCGCATGCGGATCTGTTCTGGACCACGGTGCTGGCGGTGCTGATCGGCTTCGTGCTGTCGTCGGCGTTCTCGGCGATCGTGGTCTATGCGCAGGAGATGATGCCGCACCGCATCGGCATGGTGTCCGGCCTGTTCTTCGGCTTCGCGTTTGGCATGGGCGGACTGGGTGCTGCCGTGCTCGGCCTGCTGGCGGACAAGACCAGCATTGAGTACGTCTACCAGCTGACCGCGTTCCTGCCGCTACTCGGCATCGTGGCGGCGTGGCTGCCGCCATCTCGGCCTGCTGCTCACTGAGGGGGTTTGGTTTGCAGGGCTTGCAGCCCTGCACCCGCCGAAGCAACGTCAACGTCAACAGCAGAAGCTGGCTATCCGTGGGTTGGCGGGGTGGGTCCGGTTGAGGGGGACGCTGCAAGTACGTCCATGTAAGCTCGGTCGCCGCATCCATGCGGCTCACGCCCCCTCAACCGGACCCACCCCGCCTTCGACAGTTGGCCGCGATCTGTTGGAGCAGCACTCTGCTCTGGTGGGTGTCGACCTTGGTCGACACATCTGTCAGATATCGAATGAATTCATCCACGCATGGCATGGATCTACCGTGTCGACCAAGGTCGACACCCACCAACAGCCGCAGTTACCAACAGCCGCATGAATCTGTCGAAGGCGGGGCGGTGTGGGTGGGCAGGACCGTTGGCGCCATGGATGGCGCCATCGAGCCCCCATGGATGGGTTTACGGCGTGTCCTGACCACCCACACCGCCCCGCCAACTCACGGAATGCCGCTCTGGCTTTTGCCGTTGCCGTTGCCGTTGCCGTTGCCGTTGCATAGAGCAGGTGCAGGGCTGCAAGCCCTGCCGAAAACCCCCTTGGGCGTAGAATGCGGCCATGAGCGAATTCCTTGATAACCACCTGGTCCACGGCCGCCGCCAGCGGCCCGACGGCCCGTCGCCGATCGATGTCATCTCGGTCCAGTCGCAACTTGTCTACGGCCATGCCGGCAACAGCGCCGCGGTACCGCCGATGCGCGCACTTGGCGTGCGCGTGGCGGAGATCCCGACCGTGTTGCTGAGCAATGCGCCGTTCTACGACACCACCCGCGGCCGTGTGCTGCCCGCCGACTGGTTCGCCGACCTGCTGCTGGGCACCCACGAGCGCGGCCTGCCGCAGCGGGCGAAGATGCTCGTCTCCGGCTACTTTGGCAGCACGGCCAACGGTGCTGCCTTCGCCGACTGGCTGGACGACATCCTGCCGGCCTGCCCGCAGCTGCGTTACTGCCTGGATCCGGTGATCGGTGATACTCACACCGGCCCCTACGTGGAACCGGGCCTGGAAGCGATCTTCGCCGAGCGGTTGTTGCCGCATGCCTGGCTGGTGACCCCGAACGCCTTTGAACTGAATCGCCTGACCGGTATGCCGGCGCTCGCCGAGGCCGATGCCATCGCCGCCGCACGCACGCTGCTGGATCGTGGCCCGCACTGGGTGATCGCGCACAGCGTAGGCGGCACCCCGGGTGAACTGGTGACCCTGGCCGTTGGCCGCGAGGAGACCTGGCGCTGGACCTCGCCGCTGCTGCCGGTGGACGTGGCCGGTACCGGCGATGTGCTGATGTCGCTGGTGGTGTCGTTCCTACTGCGCGGCGAATCGATGCAGCAGGCGATCTCGCGTGCGATTGCCGGCACCCACGCGGCGCTGGAGGCGACCCTGGACAACGGCTTCGAAGAGTTCGACGTGATTGCTGCAGCGCCTGCCGCGCTGGCCGAAGGGTCGCGCTTCCGCGCCGAACGCGTGGCATGAGCGGCCTGCTCGAACGTACGCCGCGCACGGTCGGCATCATCGGCAGTGCCGGCGCCTACGGGCGCTGGCTGACCCGCTTCTTCCAGCAGCACATGCAGCTGAAGGTGATCGGCCACGATCCGGCCGATCCGGACTCGCATACGCCGGAAGAGCTGCTGGCGCAGGCCGACGTGCTGGTGTTCTCGGCGCCGATCCGGCACACGCCCGCGTTGATCGCCGAGTACGTGCGGCAGTCCGCAGGCCGTGAACGCGACCGACTGTGGCTGGACGTGACCTCGGTGAAGGAAGCGCCGGTCCAGGCGATGTTGGCCTCTCAAGCCGAAGTGGTCGGCCTGCACCCGATGACCGCTCCGCCCAAGGCGCCGACCTTGAAGGGCCGGGTGATGGTGGTCTGCGAAGCGCGGCTGCAGCACTGGCAGCCGTGGGCCGATACGCTGTGCACGGCGTTGCAGGCTGAGTGCGTGCGCGCCACGCCGCAGCACCACGACCAGATGATGGCGCTGGTACAGGCGATGGTGCATGCCACTCACCTGGCCCAGGCCGGCGTGCTGCGCCAGTACCAGCCGCAGCTGGGCGATCTGGCCGCGATGATGCCGTACCGGTCGGCATCGTTCGAGCTGGATACGGCGATCATCTCGCGCATCCTGTCGCTCAACCCGGCGATCTACGAAGACATCCAGTTCGGCAACCCATACGTAGCGCCGATGCTGGAGCGGCTGGTCGGCCAGCTGCAGTCCCTGCAGGCGCAGGTCGGTCAGGGTGACGACGGTGCACGTGCTGCATTCCGGGAGCAGCTGCTGTCGGCCAATCGCACTGCCTTCGGCGAGCAGGCGCTGGCGGACGGCAACTACACATTCGAACGCGTGGGCTATCTGCTGGCTGACCTGACCGAGCGCAATGCGTTGTCAGTGCACCTGCCGGAAGACCGGCCGGGGTCGTTGCGTGAACTGCTGAACGTGTTCGAGCAGCACCGCATCAGCCTGGCGTCGATCCATTCTTCGCGAACGCCTGGCGGCGAAGTGCATTTCCGTATCGGATTCGTGGCCGGCAGCGATCCGGCGGCGATCACCCGGGCGGCGGCCGAGGTGGACGCCAGCGGCATCGGACGGGTGCTGGGCTGAATTCATCCACAGGCGATGTGGATGGTTTCTGAGCAAAGGTGTGGATAACCGCGCGCAGCCCTTGGCAGCCAAGGCTGTCAAGATGCTTGGTGAAAAATTGACCATGCTTTTTTGTAGCGTCGAGCCATGCTCGACCGCCTTTGGCAAAAAGCATGTCGACCAAGGTCGACACCCACCAGAGCGGGGCGGAATGAAATCCGGTAGCGCCGGGCCATGCCCGGCGAACCTCAGATCGTCAACCTCAACTCGCCGCCACTGGTGGTGAACTCGCGGCCATCGCGCACCAGCGGCCGCCCATCATCCAGCTCGTAGCGCGGCGTGGCTTCGGAATGGTGCCCGCTGCCATTCGCCTCGGGCTTGAACTCGATGATGATGTGACTTTCGCCGTTGCTGTCGACGGCGGGGAACTGACGGAACGACATCGTGCACCTCCTTCAGCGGATGCTGCAGTTGCGCGGCCAGCTTGGCCGCGCCGATGTTAGCCGGACGTCATCAATCGATGAACTGCAGGCGTGCCAGTTCAGCGTACAGTCCGTCTTCGGCCAGCAGCTGTGCGTGCGTGCCCTCGGCGACGATGCGGCCCTGGTCCATCACCACGATGCGGTCGGCCTTGAGCACGGTGGCCAGGCGGTGGGCGATGACCAGCGTGGTGCGACCCGCCATCAACCGTTCCAATGCCTGCTGCACGCTGTGTTCGCTCTGTGCATCCAGCGCGCTGGTGGCTTCATCCAGCAGCAGGATCGGCGCATCCTTCAGCAGCGCACGGGCAATCGCCACACGCTGCTGCTGCCCACCGGACAGGCGGGCACCGCGCTCACCCAGCTCGCTGTCATAGCCCTGCGGCAACGCGCGCAGGAAACCGTCGGCCTCGGCCGCTCGTGCGGCATCCTCGACCTCGGCGTCGCTGGCCTGCAGGCGGCCATAGCGGATGTTGTCGCGGGCACTGGCAGCGAACAGCGTAGGCTGCTGTGGCACCAGCGCCAGCTGCGCACGCAGCTCGGCCGGGTCGACCTGGCGCACGTCGATGCCGTCCACGTCGATGCGGCCGCTGGCCGGGTCATGGAAGCGCAGCAGCATCGAAAGCACCGTGCTCTTGCCCGCCCCTGACGGACCCACCAGCGCTACGGTCTCGCCGGGGCGCACATGCAGGTTGAAGTGGTCCAGTGCGGCCTGGTCCGGTCGCTGCGGGTAGTGGAACACCACGTCGTCGAACCGGATCTCGCCACGCAGCGGTTGCGGCAGCGCATGCGGCTGGGCCGGCGCGCGGATCTCGATGTCTTCCTGCAACAGCTCGCCGATGCGGCCCATGCCGCCGGCCGCGCGCTGCAGCTCGTTCCATACTTCGGCCAGCGCGCCCACCGAACCGCCGCCGATCAATGCATACAGCACGAACTGACCCAGCGTGCCGGCGCTGAGGCGGCCGTCGATGACGTCGTGCGCGCCCAGCCACAGCACACCGACGATGGCGCCGAACACCAGCAGGATGGCGCTGGCGGTGACCAGCGACTGTGCACCGATGCGGCGGCGGGCGGCGCCGATGGCGTCACCGAGCGCCTTGTCGAAGCGACCGCGTTCGTATGGTTCGCGTGCATGTGCCTGCACCGTGCGCACCGCGCCCAGCGTCTCGCTGGCCAGGCTGTTGGCATCGGCGATGCGGTCCTGGCTGTTGCGCGCGACCGTGCGCAGCTTGCGCGCACCGATGATGATCGGCAGCACCGCCAGTGGAATGCCGAGCAGCGACCATGCGGCCAGCCGCGGGCTGGTGACGAACAGCATCGCCAGGCTGCCGATGACAGTGACCGTGCTGCGCAATGCTACGGACATGGTCGAGCCGACCACGCTGCGCAGCAGTTCGGTGTCCGCGGTCAGGCGCGAGACCAGTTCGCCGCTGCGGCTGCGGTCGTGGAAGCCGGCGCCCAGCTGGATCAGGTGGGCATACAGCTGGCTGCGCAGGTCGGCCACGACTTTTTCGCCGAGCAGCGACACGAAGTAGAAACGCGCGGCCGTGCCCAACGCCATCACGACCGCCACCAGCATCAGCAGGGCGAAGGCGCGGTTGATCTGGCCGCCACTGCTGAAACCATGATCGATCATCTGCTTCACCGCCGGCGGCAGGCTCAGCGTGGCGGCCGAAGACACCGCCAGGGCCAGCAGCCAGGCGGTGAACAGCCCGCTATGGCGGCGCACGAATGGCCACAGCGTGCGCAGGCTGCCGAGGCGCCGCAGCGGCGGGGTCGAAGCGGGGGCGTCGTCCTTGTCAGTCATCCTGGTCGTCGTCTTCTATGCGGATACGGTCACGGGTGGCGTCGCGCAGGCGGATTTTCAATGCGTCGACCTGATCGGCAGGCAATTCGATCCGCAGGCACACGCCATTGGCATCGAACTGTTCATCGCGCTTTTCGGCACCGAAGGCGGGCAGGGTGGCGTGCAGGGTACCCAGATCCTCGAAGCCGGCCAGCAGCTGCAGCCGGGCCATCACTAGCAGCGGCAGGCGCGGCGCGGTACGCAGGCACTCGGCGGCGGCGCCACCGTAGGCGCGTACAAGGCCACCGGCGCCGAGCTTGATACCGCCGAACCAGCGGGTCACCACCACCATCACCCGGTCGAAACCCTGGCCGTCGATCGCCGCCAGGATCGGACGTCCAGCCGTGCCGGCCGGCTCGCCATCGTCGCTGGAGCGATAGTCCTGCCCGTGCCGGTAGGCCCAGCAGTTGTGGGTGGCATCGGCCACCGCGACCTGCTGCAGGAACGCCATGGCCGCTGCGGCGCCTTCGATCGGCGCGGCATGGGCGATGAAACGGCTGTGTTTGACTTCCAGCGTGTGGCTGACCGGCTGGGCGAGAGTATCGAGCATTCCCGCCATTCTACGGGGTTGCCGGGTATTCCCGTCCGCTTCAGTCGTCCAGCAGTGGGCGCAGGTCGCGTGGCAGGCGCGCTTCCGGGTACTGCTGCATGTAACGCTCCAGGCTGGCACGGGCCAGATCGCGCTGGCCGTCGTCGCGTCGTGTACGGATTTTCTGCAGCCACTGCCGACGCGGCAGTCGTGCGTCGGCGTCCACCTCGGCCTGCACGGCGTCCGCGCTCAGGCCCGCATCGGTGCTGCGGCGCATGATGCCTGGTGCGGAACGGCTGGGAGCCTCACGCTTCATCGAGGTGATTTCTACCCGGTCCAGCGCCTGCGCCCGCTCGACTTCGGCGGCATTCGCTGCCGGTGCTGCGGCCGTGCGTGCTTTCAGCGCCCCGGACGCTACCGGCGCGAATGCCGGTGCCGGTGCCGAGTAGGCGGCGGGTGCCGGTGGCGCAGGCGGCGCCGCTGCCGGCGCTGCGGCCGGAGCGGGCGGAAGGGCCGCAAAGGAGGTATCGGCGGCGGCATCTGCAGCCATCGATCGTGCAGCCTGGGCCGGCGCGTCAGCGGACTCGGCCGGCGCAGGCTTGCGCGTGCGCGCGATGACCGGTGCCGGTGCCGGGGCAGCGGCAACAGGGCCTGCCTCGGGCGCTGCGGGCGTAGCGGCCGGTTCCGCAGCCGCCACCGCGCTGTCGGCCGCACTGCTGTCAGCGGCCTGATCGGCAGCCGCAACGTCTTCTGCAGCAGCCGGTGCCGCAGCAACAGCGGCCTCACCGGCCGGAACCGGCGGCGGTTCCGGACGCAGCTGCCAGGCGATGCCAATGGCGAACACCATCGAGGCGGCGATGCCGAACACCGCCGGCCAACGCGGGCGTGCGCGCTGCGTGGGCGGCGCCTCGGGAGAGGCGACCGCATCGGCAGCCGGAGCGTCCACGGCAGCGCGGGCCGCGGCCAGGATGGCGGCGTCCAGTGCGGCGGGCGGTGCCTGATCGGCGCGACGGCCGAGCAGGCGGGACAGCTCGCGTTCTTCCGGCGTCAGCGGTTCGTCTCGGTTCATGCGTTCAATCCCGCACGCAGCTTGTCCATCGCATAGCGCAGCCGCGATTTCACGGTTTCCCGGCCTACGCCGGTGATCTGGCCGATCTCCTCCAGGCTCAGTTCCTGATCCAGCCGCAGCTGCAGCACTTCGCGCTGCTCCGGCGGCAGTTGTTCCATCGCCAGCTGGATGCGGCGACGTTGTTCGAATTCGGAAAGCTCACCTTCCGGGGTCTGCCCATCCTCGATCGCGGCCAGGCGCAGATCGGCGTCGGCCGGCGCGGCGGGGCGATGACGGGCGGCACGCCAATGGTCATTCAGGCGGTTGTGCGCAATGCGGAACAACCAGGTGCTGAACGCCGCCTCGGGCTGCCAGCCGGCGCGGGCGCTGATCACCCGCTGCCAGACGTCCTGGAAGATCTCCTCGGCCAGCGCGTTGTCGCGCAGTTGCCGCAGCAGGAAGCCGAACAGGCGCTTGCGATGGCGCGCATACAGGCTTTCGAATGCGCGCAGGTCGCCACCGGCCCAGGCCAGCATCAAGGCTTCATCGGTTGGCAGTGCGCTGGCTTCCACGGCGTACAGGGTAAGGCCTGCAGGCGATGGCGCATAGCCGGTGGCAGGGGCGGGCAGGGCGAGGGTCATGGCTCGGAAGGGGCTACGGACAGCAGGAAAAACGTACGGGCGCACGATTCGGGGTTTACGGGCTTCCATTGCCCCCCGGGTGGCGCGCTATGCTCGGCGGCTCAGGGGAGGCGACGCACCGACGGCGCCAAGAGATTGTCATTTGTCCACGCATGCTGAACCGGCGGAAGAGCCACCACACGAGGCCGTGCTGAGCACGGCGCTGGTGCGCGCGTTGCATGCGCTTTTGCCGGAAACGGCCGTGGTCCGCGTCGGCTGGGACGACCCGCAGCTCGGTCGTGGCCAGGGGGGCTGGCCGACAGCGGCTGCCGGAGGTGATGCGGCGGCACCCGGCGCGGGCGATGGCCAGCACGGCTGGGAACATGATGGTGCGCGCCTGCTGTTGTCGGTCGAAGGCGCAGTGCCTTCGCCGGCATGGTGGGGCGTTGCCCGGCAGGCGATGGAGCTGGCGCTGCAGCGCGGCCGCCAGGCCGGCCAGATCAAGGCACTGGAAGAGGCCGAGCGGTTGCAGCAGGCCCTGTTCCAGATTGCAGACCTGGCCGGTGCCGACCTTGAAATGCCCGAGATGCTGCGCCACGTGCATGGTGTGCTGGGCACGCTGATGTATGCCGAGAACTGCTACATCGTCGAATACGACGATGTGCGCGACCAGATCCGGTTCCTGTACTTCGCCGATCAGGTCGATGACTTCGTCGCCGATCCCACGCAGAGCCATGACGCCAGCGAGATGCCGCGCAGCCTGACCGTGGCGCTGCTGCGCCATGGCAAACCGCTCAGTGGTCCCTCGCGCAAACTGCTGGCGCAGGTGATGGAACAGGAGCACGACCCGCAGCGTGGGCCGGAAAGCCTGGACTGGCTGGGCGTGCCGATGCTGCGCGATGGCCGTGTATGCGGTGCCATCGTGGTTCAGAGCTATGAACAGGCGGCCCGCTATGGCGAGGCCGAGCGCGCATTGCTGGGTTTCGTTGCGCAGCATGTGCAGACCGCGATGGACCGGCGCCAGGCGCAGGTGCGGCTGGAGCAGCAGGTAGAGCGGCGTACCCAGGAACTGCAGCGGGCCAACCACAGCCTGCAGGACGAAGTAACCGAGCGGCGTCGCGCCGAACAGCTGCAGACCGCGCTCTACAACATTGCCGAGATGGCGATGTCGGCCGACAGCCTGGCCCAGTTCTACGGACAGGTGCATGGCGTGGTTGGGCGCCTGCTCGACGCACGCAATTTCTACATCGCCCTGGTCAACCCGGCCGGCAACGGCCTGGATTTCGTGTATTCGGTGGACGAGCACAATGCCAGCCGCGCGCCACGGCCCTTCAGCCGGGGCCTGACCGAATACGTGGTGCGCAACCGGCGCCCGCTGCTGGCCTCGCGCGCGCAGATCGATGCGCTGCTGGCCAGTGGCGAAGTGCGTGAATCCGGTGCGCGTTCGCACTGCTGGCTGGGCGTACCACTGCTGCGCGACGACGAAGTGGTCGGCGCGATCGTGGTGCAGAGCTACAGCGAGAACAGCATTTTCAGCGTGCATGACCAGCGCCTGCTGACCTTCGTCGCACAGAACATCGGTACCGGCCTGGCCCGTCAGCGCGACCAGCAGCGGCTGCGCTCGGCGCATGCCGAGCTGGAAAAGCGCGTGGAAGAACGTACCCGCGAGCTGGCCGAGGTCAACGAGAAGTTGCTCGGGCAGATTGGTGAACGCCTGCGGGCCGAGCAACGCCTGACCCACCAGGCCATGCACGATGCGCTGACCGGCCTGCCCAATCGCCTGCACCTGCTGGACCGCCTGCAGGATGGGCTGGCGCTGGCCAAGCGTGATGGTGGGCCGGTGTTCGCTGTGCTGTTCCTCGACCTGGACCGCTTCAAGCTGGTCAACGACAGTATCGGCCACGCTGCCGGTGACCGCATGCTGGTGGAGGTGGCCAAGCGCATCGTATCGATGGCTGGCGCCGAGGACGTTGTGGCGCGGCTGGGCGGTGATGAATTCGCGGTGCTGCTGCAATGCCCGCAGGGCCTGGCACAGGCGCTGGACTTTGGCCAGCGCCTGCTGCTGGCGCTGCAGGAATCGATGTGGATCGCCGGGCGCGAACTGTTCCCGTCCGGCAGCCTGGGCATCGCCCTGTGGAACCCGCGCTACCGCACCGGCGAAGAGCTGCTGCGCGACGCCGACGCGGCCATGTACCGGGCCAAGGCGCAGGGTCATGACCGCTGCGCGATCTTCGACGAAGACATGCGCGAGCAGGCCATGCGCAGCCTCGACCTGGAGGCCGACCTGCGTCGTGCGATCAACAACCGCGATTTCGTGCCGTTCTACCAGCCGATCGTGCGCCTGTCCGATGGCGAGGTGGTGGGCTACGAGGCGCTGCTGCGCTGGCAGCATGAGCGCCGCGGCCTGCTGCTGCCGGGCGCGTTCCTGGAGCTGGGTGAAGAGAGCGGCCTGATCGAACAGGTCGACTGGCTGATCTACGAGCAGGTCATCGCAGGGTTGGCGCAGGGGGGCGAAGGCTACGTCTCGGTGAACGTCTCACCCCGGCATTTCCGCTCCGCCGAATTCAGTGACCGCCTGTTCGGCCTGCTCGACAGCTGCGGTGCCGATCCGCGCCGGCTGCGCCTGGAGATCACCGAGGTGGCGCTGCTGGACGATGGCCCGCACACGCTGCGCATCCTGCAGGGGCTGCGCGAGCGCGGCATCCAGGTGCAGCTGGACGATTTCGGTACCGGCTTCTCCGCGCTGTCCTACCTGCACCGTTTCCCGATCAGTACGCTGAAGATCGACCAGAGCTTCATCGCCGGCCTGCATGGACCGGAAGTGCAGAGCACGCGCGCGCTGGTCGAAGGCGTACTGTCGCTGGCGCGCACGCTGGGCATCGAGACCATCGGTGAAGGCATCGAGACCGAGGCGCAGCGGCAGACCCTGCGCGAACTGGGCTGCGATTACGGCCAAGGCTATCTGCTGGGGCGGCCTGCCCCGTGGTCACACGCGGCGGCCTGAGCCACCGCGTGCGGCTGCATCAACGCAGGGCGGCGCGACGCTTCTCGTCGATCCACTTCGAGGCCTGGGCCGGCTGGTAGTTCTTCATCCACTCCAGCATCGCTTCGATGTCCGAGCCGTACCACAGGTCCTGGCGCTGGTCCGGGTGCAGGAAGCGCTCTTCCACCATGCGATCGATCATGCCGATCAGCGGGGCGTAGAAGCCTTCCACATCGAGGAACGCGCACGGCTTGTTGCCGATGCCCAGCTGGCGCCAGGTCAGCATCTCGAAGATCTCTTCCATGGTGCCGAAGCCGCCGGGCAGGGTGACGAAGCCATCGGCGAGGTCGAACATGCGCGACTTGCGCTCATGCATCGAACCGACGATCTCCAGTTCGGTCAGGCCGCGGTGGGCCACTTCCCAGTCGGCCAGCTGACGCGGGATCACGCCGGTCACTTCGCCGCCAGCGGCAAGCACGGCATTGGCCACGGTTCCCATCAGGCCGACGTTGCCCCCGCCATACACCAGGCGCAGGCCGTCGCGGGCGATGCGGTCGCCCAGTGCAATGGCGCGTTCGGTATAGGCCGGCTTGCTGCCAGCGTTGGAACCACAGTACACACAGATCGATTTCATGGATCTTCCTGTCTCTTGGCCGGAAACGAAAACGCCCCGTCGCCGACCGCAGGGCGGTCAGGGACGGGGTGCCCAAGGATTATGAGGCCTTGAGAGGCCTTCTGTAGAGCCGAGCCGCGCTCGGCTGCTCTTCGTTCAGATCGCGGCAAAGGCGCCAGCCGAGCATGGGCTATGCCGGTCGTCCTGACCGGCACCCTTCGGGCCGTCGCCAGCGACGTTGGCAGCGGCTCCTGCCGCTGCCTTCGGCTCTACCGAAGCGGGGGTTTACGCCGCCGCCGCCTGCTCGCGGCGCGGGCCTTCACGCAGGGCGCGGCCGACCATGCCCACCAGCAGGTCCAGCTCTTCGCTGTCCATGCCGAAGTGCGGGGTGAAGCGCAGCGAGTTCTCGCCACCGTGGATCACGTTGATGCCGTGCTGGCGCAGCCATTCCTCGGTGGAATTGGCGCCGTAGCACTTGAACTGCGGGGCCAGCTCGCAGGAGAACAGCAGGCCGGTGCCCTGCACCTTGGTGATCAGCCCGCCCAGCTCGTTCTTCAGCTGTTCCAGCTTACGCACGGCCTCGGCACCGCGTTCGGCAATGTTGGCACGCACCTGCGGGGTCAGCTGGGCCAGGGTGGCGCAGGCCACGTCCAGCGCACGCGGGTTGCTGGTCATGGTGTTGCCATAGATGCCCTTGCGGTACAGCTGCGCGGCATGCTCGGTTACCGCCAGCACGGACAGCGGGTACTGCGCGGCGTTGAGCGCCTTGGAATAGGTCTCCATGTCCGGCGGGTCCAGGCCTTCGAAGCCCGGGTAGTCCACCACCGAGAGCACGCCATGCGCGCGCAGGCCGGCCTGGATCGAGTCGAGCAGCAGCAGGCTGCCATGGGCACGGGTCAGTTCACGGGCCACGGCATAGAACGACGGCGGCACCGAGCGGCCGGGGTCGCCTTCGCCCATCACCGGCTCCAGGAACACCGCTTCGATGAACCACTGGTTGCGTGCGGCATCCTCGAACACCTTGCGCAGGCCGGCCTCGTCGTACGGCGCCACGGTGATCACCGAGTCCTCGCCGCGATAGCTGGCCAGGTGCTGCATGTAGCTCTTGCGGCTGGAATCGGAATACAGCGCCGGGCGGTCGGTACGGCCGTGGAAGCTGCCCTTGACCACCACGCGCTTGATCGCGGCGCCGGCGTGGCGCGCGCCGGGGTCGGTCTGCAGCTTGGCGTTGACGTCGGCGATGCGGGCGGCCAGGCCGACGGCCTCGGAACCGGAATTCAGGCACATGAAACGGGCGAACGGGCAGCCGCCACGGCGGTGGCCGATCTCGGCGCGCAGGGCGGTGATGAAGCGCTGCTGCGACAGGCTGGGGGTCATGATGTTGGCCATCACCTGCGGGCGGGCCATCGCCTCCAGCACGGCATCCGGGGTGTGCCCGAAGCCGAGCATGCCGTAGCCGCCGGCGTCGTACAGCACGGCGCCCTTCAGGGTGACCACCCACGGGCCGCGCGCGGCCAGTGCCACGTACGGGGTCACCGCGTCATCGGCATAGAAATTGACGAAACCGTCCTGCATCGCGTCGATCTGCGCCTGTTCGTCCTGCGCCAGCAGCGGCCCCAGGTCGGCCTGCACGCGCGCGAATTCCTCGGCGGCGGCATCCACCGCAGCGATCAGCTGCGGGTGGTTGGCGGACAGGGTGGTCAGGGTGGCATCGTCCAGACCGGAGGTGAGGCGGGTGCCGGGCTGGTTGCGCAGGGGGGCGAGGCGTTCGATGAAGCTCATTGCAGATCTCCTGAAACAAAGGGTCGCACGGGTCTTCAAAAGCAAAACGCGCGTCATCACGCGCGCTTGGGGGCAGGCTCGTGCAGCGGACTTCCGGCTCGATGCTAGCACTTGTTTTTTTGCGCGATAACCCCGCAGAAACCTGCTGCATAGCAGCATTTTGCGCGACGTTCGCCGCGAAGCGCGCCGGCTCGCAGACGCTGGACGTACAATGCGCGCCATTGTCGACCTGTTGCCGCCCACTGCCTTGAAGAAGTCCGATTTCCACTACGACCTGCCGGCTGAACTGATCGCGCAGGCACCCTTGGCCGAACGTTCCGCCAGCCGCCTGCTGCTGGTCCCGCCGGCGCCCGATGGCTTCACCGATCTGCAGGTGCGTGATCTGCCATCCCTGCTGCAGCCGGGCGATCTGCTGGTGTTCAACGACACCCGGGTGATCCCGGCGCGCCTGTTCGGGCAGAAGGCCAGCGGTGGCCGCGTGGAGATCCTGATCGAACGCCTGCTCGGCGGCCAGCAGGCCCGTGCCCAGGTCGGCGCTAGCAAGTCGCCAAAGGCCGGCAGCCGCATCGCGCTGGATGCCGGTGGCGAAGCCGAGGTGCTGGGCCGCGATGGCGAGTTCTACGTCCTGCAGTTCCATGTGCCGGAATCGCTGGAACAGTGGCTGCTGCATGCCGGCCGGCTGCCGCTGCCGCCGTACATCCAGCGCGAGCCGGGCGTGGACGACCGCGAGCGCTACCAGACCGTGTTCGCGCGCGAAGTGGGCGCGGTGGCGGCGCCGACCGCCGGCCTGCATTTCGACGAACCGCTGCTGGCCGCGCTGAAGGACAAGGGTGTGGACTTCGGCCATGTCACTCTGCACGTCGGCGCGGGCACCTTCCAGCCGGTGCGCGCCGATGACCTGAAGGATCACGTGATGCACCGCGAGTGGCTGAACGTGGGCGCGGAGCTGGTGCAGCAGGTACGGCGCACGCGCGCGGCCGGCGGCCGGGTGATCGGCGTCGGCACCACCGTGGTACGCGCGTTGGAAAGCGCGATGCGCGATGGCGAGCTGCTGCCGTTCGCCGGTGAAACGCAGATCTTCATCACCCCGGGCTACCGCATCCGCAGCGTCGACGCGATGGTGACCAACTTCCACCTGCCGGAAAGCACGCTGCTGATGATGATCTCCGCGTTCGCCGGCAAGGAAAGGGTGTTCGAGGCCTACCAGCACGCGATCGAGCAGCGCTACCGCTTCTTCAGCTACGGCGACGCCATGCTGCTGTTCCCGCAAGCGGGGTAGGGCGCTGACCTCTGCCTGCTTGTGGTGGGTGCGCACCGTTGGTGCGCACTTGCAGGTGCCTGGAGACCAGGAAAGCCACGCATGGCGTGGCTCTACTGCCGTGCCGTTCAGGCCTGAATGGGCGGTCGAGCCGGTTTTGGGAGACAATGAGCGACTATTTGCCCGAATGACCGCTCCATGTCCCGATTGCAGTTCCAGCTCCAGACCCGCGACGGCCGTGCCCGCCGTGGCCGCCTGACCTTCCCGCGTGGCACGGTGGAAACGCCGGCCTTCATGCCGGTGGGGACCTATGGCTCGGTCAAGGGCATCCTGCCGGACCAGGTGCGTGCGCTGGGCGCCGAGATCATCCTCGGCAACACCTTCCACCTGTACCTGCGCCCGGGCCTGGACATCATCGCCGACCACGGCGGCCTGCACGGCTTCTGCCGCTGGGATGGCCCGATCCTGACCGACTCCGGCGGCTTCCAGGTGTTTTCGCTGGCCCACCGCCGCAAGATCACCGAGCAGGGCGTGACCTTCGCCTCGCCCACCGACGGCGCTCGCGTGTTCCTGGGCCCGGAGGAGAGCATGAAGATCCAGAAGGTGCTCGATTCGGACGTGGTGATGATCTTCGACGAGTGCACCCCGTACCCGGCCACCGAAGACGTCGCCCGCCGTTCCATGGAACTGAGCCTGCGCTGGGCGCAGCGCAGCCGCAACGCGCATGACGAGCTGGGCAACGACGCGGCCCTGTTCGGCATCGTCCAGGGTGGCGTGCACACCGACCTGCGCAGCCGCTCGGCCGAGGCCCTGCAGGCGATCGGCTTCGACGGTTACGCCATCGGCGGCCTCGCCGTGGGCGAGCCGGAGCACGAGCGCAATGCCATGCTCGACCACCTGGACCCGGAGCTGCCGGGTGACCGCCCGCGCTACCTGATGGGCGTGGGCCGGCCGGAAGACCTGGTCGAGGGTGTCGCACGTGGCGTGGACATGTTCGATTGCGTGATGCCCACCCGCAACGCGCGCAACGGTCACTATTTCACCTCGTTCGGCACCGTCCGCATCCGCAACTCGCAGTACGCGCGCGACATGGATCCGATCGAGCCCGGCTGCGGCTGCGTGGCCTGCACCGGTGGCTACACCCGTTCCTACCTGCGCCACCTGGACCGCTGCAACGAGATGCTGGCGCCGATGCTGGGTACCCTGCACAACCTGTTCTATTACGAAAAGCTCATGGCCGACATCCGTGCGGCCATCGAAGCGGGAACCTTCCTGGCCTTCCGTGAGTCTTTCTACGCGGCACGCGGGGCGGTCGCGCCGCCCCTGTAAACCGAGTACCCCCTGCCAAACGGCCCAAGGACGAACGCCCGGGGCCGTGGCATACTTCAAGGCTGACCCAGATCCGCGGTCGACACCCCGTGCCCGTGAAAGGGCCGGAGCGCCGCCCAACCAAAGGACCAACGATGAACCTGCTTGCTTTCCTGATTCCCGCCGCCCACGCCCAGGCCGCCGGCGGCCAACCGCAGGGCATGGGCCTGACCACGCTGCTGTTCCCGGTCATCCTGATCGCCATCATGTACTTCCTGATGATCCGCCCGCAGATGAAGCGGCAGAAGGAGCACAAGGCCATGCTGGAGAAGATCAAGCGTGGCGATGAAGTGCTGACCAATGGCGGCATCGCCGGCATCGTCACCGACATCGGCGACAACTTCATCACCATCGAAGTGGCTGACAACGTGCGCATCCGCGTGCAGAAGGGCGCTGTCGGCAACGTGCTGCCGGCCGGTACCCTGAAGTCGGCCCAGTAAGCCACTCCCTTTCCGATGCACAACCGCGGCGCCGGGGATGGCGCCGCGCGGGACCCAAGCAATGCTCGAATTTCCACGCTGGAAGTACGTCGTCATCCTGATCGTACTGGCGCTCAGCGCGCTGTACGCGCTGCCCAACATCTACCAGAAGGACCCGGCCGTCCAGATCACCGCCAACCGTGGCGGACAGGTCGACGACGCGCTGCGCGACCGTGTGCTGGCCGACCTGAAAAAGGCCGGTGTGGACGCCCTCGGTGCCGAGAAGGAAGGGGAGAGCCTGATCGTCCGCCTGCCGGACCTGAAGGCGCAGTCCGCTGCCAGCGACGCCCTGCGTGACACGGTCGGCGAAAAGTACACCGTGGCCCTGAACCTGGCCTCGACCGTGCCGGACTGGCTGGCCAACCTCGGCGGTCGCCCGATGGTGCTGGGCCTGGACCTGCAGGGCGGCGTGCACTTCGTGCTGCAGGTCGACCAGAAGGCCGCGCTCGACAAGCGCCTGGATGCCTACACCGAAGACGTGCGCAGCACCCTGCGCGACGCCCGCATTCCGTACCAGTCGGTGGAACGCCGTGCTGACAACAGTATCGTGGCCAACCTGAGCCCGTCCGCCGGTGACGACGCCGCGCAGCGTGCCCGCACTGCCCTGGTCAAGGCGCAGCCGACCCTCGGCTACGACGTCAGTGGCAATCGCATCACGGTGACCGTGCCGGAAACCGAGATTACCCAGATCGCCAACGGCGCCATCGAGCAGAACATCAACACCCTGCGCAACCGCGTGAACCAGCTGGGTGTGGCCGAGCCGATCATCCAGCGCCAGGGTGCCGACCGCGTGGTCGTGCAGCTGCCGGGCGTGCAGGACACGGCCGAAGCCAAGCGCATGATCGGTGCCACCGCCACCCTGGAATACCGTGCGGTGGTCGAGGGCAACGCGCAGGACGCCATCAACTCCGGTCGCATCCCGCCGGAAGCGAAGGTCTACCAGCGTCGTGATGGCGGTGGTCCGGTCCTGCTGAACAAGCGCGTGATCGTCACCGGTGACCAGATGGTCGGCGCGCAGGCGGTGACCGATTCGAACAGCGGTTCTCCGGCGGTCAGCGTGACGCTGAACAATGTCGGCGGCCAGCGCATGTTCGACTTCACCAGCGCCAACGTGAACAAGCCGATGGCGGTGGTCTACACCGAGCGCGTACCGACCGTGACCGTTGTCGACGGCCAGGAAGTGCGTGGCTTCAAGGTCAACGAGGAAGTGATCTCGGTGGCCAACATCAACGGCGTGTTCGGAAAGAACTTCCAGACCACCGGCCTTCAGAAGAAGGAAGCCGAGGACCTGGCCAAGCTGCTGAAGTCCGGCTCGCTGGCCGCGCCGATGGACTTCGTCGAAGAGCGCGTGGTCGGCCCGAGCCTGGGTGCCGAGAACGTCAAGAACGGTATGCGCGCGGTGGTGTTCGCATTCCTGTTCACCCTGGTGTTCTTCAGCGTCTACTACCGCATGTTCGGCGTGATCACCTCGATCGCGATGCTGTTCAACCTGCTGATCGTGGTGGCGGTGATGTCGCTGTTCGGCGCGACCATGACCCTGCCGGGCTTTGCCGGCCTGGCGTTGTCGGTCGGCCTGTCAGTGGACGCCAACGTGCTGATCAACGAGCGTATCCGTGAAGAACTGCGTGCCGGCGTGCCGGGCAAAACCGCGATCGTGACCGGTTACGAGCGTGCTTCGGGCACCATCCTCGACGCCAACCTGACCGGCCTGATCGTCGGTGTGGCGCTGTTTGCATTCGGTACCGGTCCGCTGAAGGGCTTCGCGCTGACCATGATCATCGGTATTTTCGCCTCCATGTTCACCGCGATCACCGTGTCGCGTGCGCTGGCGACGCTGATCTACGGCCGTCGCAAGAAGCTCCAGAACGTGGCCATCTGACGGGACGACACGCACAATGAAACTGTTTCCGCTGCACATCCTCCCGAACGACACCAAGATCGACTTCATGCGCTGGCGCCATGTCGCCATGGCAGTCACCATCGTGGTGTTCCTGGCGTCGATCAGCATCATCGCGTTCAAGGGCTTCAACTACGCGCTGGACTTCACCGGCGGCACCCTGATCGAAGCCCGCTTCGACAAGGCGGTGGACGTCGAGCAGGTCCGCACCAAGCTCGAGCAGAATGGCTTCGACGGCGCCCAGGTACAGAGCGTCGGTGGCAACACCGACCTGCTGATCCGCCTGGCGCCACACGGCGAGCATGCTCCGGGCACGGGTGCTGCCGCCACCGAAGACAAGGCTACCGCTGCCGCTGTAGTGAAGGCACTGTCCACGGCTGACAACCAGGCCACCGTACTGCGCAACGAGTTCGTCGGCCCGCAGATCGGCAAGGACCTGGCGATGAATGGCCTGTACGCCACCATCTTCATGCTGGCCGGCTTCCTGATCTACATCGCCGTGCGCTTCGAATGGAAGTTCGCGGTCACCGCCAGCATCGTGGCCATGTTCGACCTGATCGTGACGGTGGCTTACGTGTCCCTGCTGGGCCGTGAGTTCGACCTGACCGTGCTGGCCGGCCTGCTGTCGGTGATGGGCTTTGCGATCAACGACATCATCGTGGTCTTCGACCGCGTCCGCGAGAACTTCCGCAGCCTGCGCGTGGACTCGATGGAAGTGCTGAACCGTTCGATCAACCAGACGCTGTCGCGTACGGTGATCACCGCGGTGATGTTCTTCCTGTCGGCACTGGCCCTGTACATGTACGGCGGCAGCTCGATGGAAGGCCTGGCCGAGACGCACATGATCGGTGCGGTGATCGTGGTGCTGTCCTCGATCCTGGTGGCGGTGCCGATGCTGACGATCGGTTTCCTGCGCGTGAGCAAGCAGGACCTGCTGCCGAAGGCGAAGGACGTCGAGGCCCTGGCCCGTCGCCCGTAAGCGTTCGCGCTGCACGCAATGCACAGAGAACCCCGCGCAAGCGGGGTTTTTTGTTGGCAGGGCTGGTACGCGTCATCGCATGCGCGCTGTCGCTCCCACGCTTCGCTGCGCGAACCGTGGGCCCCACTTACCAGCTCCCAGACCCCCGCCGCTTCGCGGCCGCCCCCTGACTCAGGGGGCTCTGCCCCAGATCGTTTCCTGCGGCTGTTGGTAGGTGTCGACCTTGGTCGACACACCTGTCAGATATCGAATGAGTCATCCACGCATGGCGTGGATCTACCGTGTCGACCAAGGTCGACACCCACCAGAGCAGAATGCCGTCCTGACAGATCGCGGAAGTCTGTTGAAGGCGGGGTGGGTCCGGTTGAGGGGGCGTGAGCCGCATGGATGCGGCGACCGAGCTTACATGGACGTACTTGCAGCGTCCCCCTCAACCGGACCCACCCCCGCCCACCCCCAGGAACCCAGCTTTTGACGTTGCTCTGGCTCTGGCCGTTGCTCAGGCCTCTGCGGGTGCAGGGTGCAACCCTGCAAAAGAAACACCACCCTACGGCAGCGTCGGTTGTGCATTCGGCCCCCGCGCACTACGATCCTGCGGTTCGCGCGCGCATGCGCGCACCCATATTCCTGCTGAGCGCCCCGCGCGCCGCATCTGCCAACCCGAGGTATCCATGGTCATCAAACCGCGCGTCCGCGGCTTCATCTGCGTCACCACCCACCCGACCGGCTGCGAGGCCGCGGTCAAGCAGCAGATCGACTACATCCGCGCGCGCCCGCCGATCCAGAACGGCCCCAAGCGCGTGCTGGTGATCGGCGCCTCCACCGGCTACGGCCTCGCTGCGCGCATCACCGCTGCCTTCGGCAGTGGCGCCGCGACCCTCGGCATCTTCTTCGAACGCCCGGGCAGCGAGACCAAGCCGGGTACCGCGGGCTGGTACAACTCGGCCGCGTTCCACAAGTACGCCGACGAAGCCGGCCTGTACGCCAAGAGCATCAACGGCGATGCCTTCTCCGATGAAGTGAAGGCGAAGACCATCGAAATGATCAAGGCCGATCTCGGCCAGGTCGATCAGGTCGTCTACAGCCTGGCTGCGCCGCGCCGCAAGCACCCGAAGACCGGTGAAATCATCAGCTCTACGCTGAAGCCGATCGGCGAGCCGATCACGCTGCGTGGCCTGGATACCGACAAGGAAGTGCTGACCGAGACCCATCTGCAGCCGGCCACCCCGGAAGAAGTCGCCGGTACCGTCGCGGTGATGGGCGGTGAGGACTGGCAGATGTGGATCGACGCGCTGGCCGATGCCGGCGTGCTGGCCAACGGCTGCACCACCACCGCCTTCACCTACGTGGGCGAAGAGATCACCCAGGCGATTTACTGGAACGGCTCGATCGGTGCCGCCAAGAAGGACCTGGACACCAAGGTGCTGGGCCTGCGCGAGAAGTTGGCCAAGATTGGTGGTGATGCACGCGTATCGGTGCTGAAGGCGGTGGTGACCCAGGCCAGCTCGGCGATTCCGACCATGCCGCTGTACCTGTCGCTGCTGTTCAAGGTGATGAAGGAAAAGGGCACCCACGAAGGCTGCATCGAGCAGTTGGATGTGCTGTACGACATCCTCTACGGCGGCAAGGCCGACGGCGTGGCGATCGATCGCCTGCGCCACGACCTGGTCGATGGCGAGGGCCATACCGTTGCGCTGGTCGATGAGGAAGGCCGCCTGCGTGCCGACTACAAGGAAATGGCGGCAGACGTGCAGGGCAAGGTGGTTGCGCTGTGGCCGCAGGTGACCAACGAGAACCTGTACGAGATCAGCGATCTGGCCGGTTACAAGGCCGACTTCCTGCGCCTGTTCGGCTTTGGCGTGGAGGGCGTCGACTACGAGGCCGACGTCAACCCGGACGTGAAGATCGACAATCTGGTCGACATGACCTGATCAATGAAAAGGCCGGCGAAAGCCGGCCTTCTCTTTGTGTAGAGCCGAGCCATGCTCGGCTGCTCTTCGCTTGAGTCTCGCAGCCGCGCATCGCTCGGCTCTACAGAGAGGCGTCAACCAAACTCGAACCCCATCTCCGGCAACGCCGGACCGACGAAGTCGCCCTGCACGTAATCCACGCCGGCACTGAACAGCAGGGTCATCGAGTTGGCATCGCTGACGAACTCGGCGATGGTGCGGATGCCGGCTTCCTGCGCGCGCGCGGTGATCTGGCTGATGCGGTCGATGTTTTCTCGGGTGGCGGCCAGATCGCTGGTGAAACCGCGGTCCAGCTTGAGGAACTGCGGCTGGAAGTGGGCCAGCAGCTGGAACGAGTCCAATCCCGAACCAAACTGCTCCAGGCCGATGCGGCAGCCCAGCGGCGCCACTTCGGCAAGGAACTGCTGCGCACTGCGCAGATGGGTGAACACCTTTGCTTCCGGCGCATGCAGCCACAGCCGTTCGCCGGGCACGCCCTGTGCCTGCAGTTCCCGACGCAGGGTGGCGATCATCTGCGGGTCGTCGAACGACTCTGGCGTCACCTTCACCAGCATCTGCGTGGCATGGCCTTCGCGTGCACGTTGGCCCAGCACAGCGATCGCCCGTGACACCACCCAGCGGTTGATGTCGGCCAGCAGGTCGTGTTCCTCCGCGATGCCCAGGAACGCAGTCGGGCTCAGCAGTTCACCATTGTGCTCAAGGCGCAGGTAGGCCTCATACAGCTCCAGCGACTCCCCCTGCAGGTTCAGCACCGGCTGGTAGTGCAGCTGGAAGCCATCACCGGCCAGTGCTTCACGGATTCGGGTGACCCAGCGCAGTACGCGTTCTTCCTCCACGCGGTCGGCAGCGGCCGGGTCGAAGATGCGGCAGGTGTTGCCCAGTTCGGCGGCGGCCTGCGTGCATTCGCTGGCGCGTGCCAGCACCTGGCCGATGCTGGCGATCTTCTCGCCCACCTGCACGCCACCGATGCTGACCGTTACCGTGGCCGAACGCGCGCCGATGCTGAAGACGTGTGCGGCGTAGGCTTCGCGGATGCGCTCGGCCAGTGCCACGGTCTGCGCGTAGGGCCCGGCCTGCAGCACGGCGAAATTGTGTTCGCCGAAGCGGGCCAGCTGCGCGTCCTCGCCAACCACCTCGGCCAGCAGGGCGGCGAGGGCGCCGATCAGGATGTCGGCCGAGGCCAGGCCGATATCCGGCAGCAGGCGCGCGTAGTGGTCCGGCTCGATCAGCAGCAGGCCGAACTGGCCTTCGCTGCGCCCGGCCTGGGCCACCGCGCTTTCCAGCTGCAGCATGAAGGTCGGTCGGTTGAGCAGGCCGGTGACCTGGTCGCGCTGGCGCAGGTCCTCGACCTCGCGCGCCAGTTCCGGGTCGAATTCCATGCGGCGGCGGAGTACCACCTGCAGGCAGGATTCGCCCTCGTAGGTGGCGGGGGTGAATTCCATCGTTGCCGGGAACGCGCTGCCATCCTCGTGGCGCGCGTCAAGCTGGTACTGCGGCGGCGGCGCCTCGCCACGGCTGAGGCCCTTCAGCAGCTGCTTGAAGCCTTCCACATGCTGGGCGGCGACCATGTCCAGCAGCGAGATGCCTTCGATATCGTCGAAATGCTCGTAGCCGAACATCTCCAGATAGGCGTCGTTGGCGCGGATGTGCATGCCTTCATGCACGTAGGCGATGGGGTCGCGCGAGGAAGCGATCAGGGCATCGCAGCGGCGCTCGGTCTCGCGCATCTGCGCCTCGATGCGGCGCAGGCCACGACGCGCCTGCAGGTCCACCCACTGATCACGGACCACGGCGAGCAGGTGCTCGGAACGCTGGCGCAGGGCGAGGGCACGGATGCCGTGGCTGCTGGCTTGTACCAGCTCGTCCTCGTCGATGCGTTCGGCCAGCAGCACCAGCGGAATGTCCTTGCCGCTGGCAGCAATATGCTGGGCCACCAGTGGCAGTGGGATGCCCTGCGAGGGCGAAGCCAGCACCAGGTCGATGGCCTGGCTGGCCAGCACCTGGGACAGCTCGGCAGCATCCTGCGGGCGCCACGGACGCACCGCGATGCCGCTGTTGCGCAGGGTGCTGACGATGGCCTCGGCGTTCTCGCCGCTGTCATCGACGATCAGCAGGCGGATGGTGATGTCGTTCGCGTTCTGCATGCACTGCTCCCCAATCTGCAAATCTAGATACACGATGCGCGCCGAACCGTCCATGCGCGCACCCCTTGCACGCATCGAACGGCGATGTGGTTCACACCACGCCACCGGCCGCGTGGCCGCTGGCCCAGGCCCACTGGAAGTTGTAGCCGCCCAGCCAGCCGGTCACATCCAGCACCTCGCCAACGAAATGCAGGCCCGGTACGCGCTTGGATTCCATCGTCGAAGAGGAGACCTCGGCGGTGTCCACGCCACCCAGCGTGACCTCGGCGGTACGGTAGCCCTCGGTGCCACTGGCCACCAGCGGGAACGCGCCCAGCAGCTGCGCGGCCTGGCGCAGCACCGGCTCGTCCAGCTGGCGCACGGGGCGGTCGGGCAACCAGTGTTCGCACAGGCGCTGCGCCAGTCGCTTGGGCAGCACCTCACCCAGTACCGTGCGCAGCTCGGCGGCCGGGCGCTCTCGCTTCATCTGGCGCAGCCACTCGCCGGCATCCTGGCCGGGCAGCAGGTCCAGCTCCAGCGCATCGCCGGGTTGCCAGAACGAGGAGATCTGCAGGATCGCCGGGCCACTCACGCCGCGATGGGTCAGCAGCATGAAATTCTGGAAGCTCTTTCCGTTGCAGCGCGCCTCGATGGGGAGAGCGACGCCGCTGAGATCGGCCAGCCGTTCCTGGTGCTTGCCGCTGAGCGTCAGCGGCACCAGCCCTGCGCGGGTCGGCAGCACCTGGTGGCCGAACTGTCGGGCCACTTCATAACCAAAGCCGGTGGCACCCATGCTGGGAATGGACAGGCCGCCGGTGGCAACCACCAGCGAGGCGCAATGGAACAGGCCATGGGTGGTATGCACGCGGAAGCCATCGCTGCCGTGCTCGATGCGCTGCACGCTGCACTCGGTGCGCACCTGCACGCCGGCCGCCTGGCATTCGTCCACCAGCATCTTCACGATCTGCTTGGACGAGACATCGCAGAACAGCTGGCCCAGCTCTTTTTCGTGATACGCGATACCGTGCTTGTGCACCAGCTCGATGAAGTGCCAGGGCGTGTAGCGCGCCAGCGCCGACTTGCAGAAGTGCGGGTTGGCCGACAGGAAGTTGGCCGGGGTGGTGCCGGTGTTGGTGAAGTTGCAACGGCCACCGCCGGACATCAGGATCTTCTTGCCGACCTTGTTGGCATGGTCGATCACCTGCACCTGGCGGCCTCGCTGGCCAGCCGTGATTGCGGTCATCAGCCCGGCCGCGCCGGCGCCGATGACCACCACATCGCAACGGAGGGTGCTCATGCCTTGGCGCGCTTGCGCCAGTTCGGGATTACGTCGAGCTGGATCTGGTCGTTGAGCAGCTGCACTTCGCCGTCCTGGATCAGCACGCTCCAGCGCATGGCGCGCTGGATCTGCTGGCCCCACAGTTCGACGAAGGCACCATCGAGGTCGACCACCGACAGGTTGTCGAAGCGCGCCAGGCCCTTGCTCTGCTTGCTCCACCAGATGTCCGAAGCGTTGCCGCCGTAGTTCACCACCTGCACCTGGCGGCTGCGGTTGCTGGCCTTGCGGATGCGCGATTCGTCTGGATGGCCCAGGTCGATCCATTGCAGGATGTCGCCGGTGTAGTCGTGCTCCCACAGGTCCGGCTCGTCATCGGTACTCAGGCCGCGGCCGAATTCCAGGCGGTCGCCGGCGTTCAGCGCGAAGGCGAGCAGGCGCACCATCAGGCGATCGTCGGTCTCGGACGGGTGCTGGGCCAGGGTCAGGTTGTGGGTCACGTAGTAGCCGCGATCCATGTCGCTGATCTGCAGTTCGGCCTTGCGGATGGTGGCGGTGAGAGCCATGGGGGGTCCGTGGACTAAAGACGACAATGATAGAGGTTTGCTCCAGGGGTGTCCGTGGCCGGGCTGTCTGTGGCGCGTCAACGTGGCACCCTTTCACTCTTTCCTGCCGCAGGAGTGCCACCGATGACCCTGCCCAGCCGCCTGCAGCTGCCGCCCGGCCACTGGCGCAGCCTGCTTGATGGCCTGTGTGCACGTTTCCCTCGCATCGACCGTGCGCAGTGGCAGGACCGCTTCGCCCGAGGCCGTGTGCAGGATCCGCAGGGCAGGGCACTGGCGCCGGACATGCCCTGGCAGGTGGGGCTGGAAATCCAGTACTTCCGCGAGGTGGCCGACGAGCCGGTGGTTCCCTTCGCCGAGACCATCCTGCATCTGGATGCGCACCTGCTGGTGGCGGACAAGCCGCACTTCCTGCCGGTGACGCCGGCCGGTGGCCATGTGCGCGAAACCCTGCTGGCGCGCCTGGTCGCACGCACCGGCAACACCGAACTGGCGCCGTTGCACCGCTTGGACCGGCTGACCGCCGGCCTGGTGCTGTTCTCGACCCAGGCAGCCACGCGTGATGCCTATCAACGGCTGTTCCGCGAGCGCCGCATCGAGAAGACCTATGAGGCGCTGGCACCGGCGCTGCCCGGGCTGGCGTTTCCGTTGCAGCGGGACAGCCGCCTGGTGCCGGGGGAGCCATTCTTCCGCATGGCCGAAGTGCCGGGCGAGCCCAATGCGCGCAGCCGGATCGAGCTGATCGAGGCCGAAGGGCCGGTCTGGCGCTACCGGCTGCTGCCGGAAACCGGCCGCAAGCACCAGCTGCGCGTGCACATGGCGGCGCTGGGCGCGCCGATCGAGGGCGATGACCTGTATCCGCTGCTGAGGCCGCGCCCGGATGAAGCGGTCGAGTCGCCCCTGCAGCTGCTGGCGCAGGGGCTGGCCTTCGATGACCCATTGAGCGGGGAGCCCCGGCGGTTCAGCAGCCGGCGCCGCCTGTGCCTGCCCGGCCAGGGCGGGTAGGGCCGTTCAGCGAACCGGGCGTCGGGCCAACCAGCGGTCCAGCTCGGCAGCGAACAGCTGCCGGTCGCGCGGGCCCAGCGGCGGCGGGCCGCCGGTCTGCACCCCGGCGCCGCGCAGCTCTTCCATGAAATTGCGCATCGACAGCCGCTCGGCCATGTTGTTCGGGGTGTACAGCTGGCCGCGCGGGTTCAGCGCCACGGCCTTCTTCTCCAGCACCAGGGCGGCCAACGGGATGTCCTGGGTGACCACCAGGTCTCCGGCGGCGACCCGCTCGACGATGGCGCTGTCGGCCACGTCCAGGCCCTGCGGCACCTGGATCGAGCGCAGCCAGCGCGATGGCGGGGTGCGGATCCACTGATTGGCGACCAGGGTCAGCTCGATCCCAACGCGTTCAGCGGCACGGAACAGGATGTCGCGAATGACGGTGGGGCAGGCATCCGCGTCCACCCAGATGCGGGGCAGGGCGGGTTCAGCTTGGGTTTCAGCTTCAGTCATTTACCCAGTGTAGGGTAGGAAAAACCTGAATGGGGACTCGGAGTTAGGCTTGATCGGCTGCCAAGCCTTGTCACGCCTAGCGGGCAGGGTTTGCCCATGAACGTCCGGGCTATCGCTTTTTGCAGAAAACACGCGTATCGTTCGACCCACTGTGTTTGCTAGGGTCACCGTGAATCGTGGCCTGGTGCAGTTGATCTCACGATCCGCTCATCGATCCGCTTTACCAACGCCTGCAACTCAGTCTCGGCCCCGATACCCGGTGGCTGCGATTTTTTTCAACATGTGTTTCAGGAGTTAGTCAAATGTCTGATCGTCAGACCGGCACCGTCAAGTGGTTCAACGACGCCAAGGGCTTCGGCTTCATCACCCCGGAAAGCGGCCCGGACCTGTTCGTGCACTTCCGTGCCATCCAGGGCACCGGCTTCAAGACCCTGCAGGAAGGCCAGAAGGTTACCTTCATCGCCGTCCAGGGCCAGAAGGGTATGCAGGCTGACCAGGTGCAGGCGGTCTAATCCGTCTGCTACCGTTTGGTAGCCAGAACGCCGGAAGCGAAAGCTTCCGGCGTTTTTTGTTGCCTGCTGTTCTGTAGCGTCGAGCCATGCTCGACTGCTTTCCAAAGGCAGTCGAGCATGGCTCGACACTACATGGGGCATGCACTGCTCGCGGTACGATGCGGGCCTCCCCAAGGATCATCCCCATGCGCATCGTCCATCACCTGGAAAACTCCCGTTCCCTGCGTGTGCTGTGGATGCTGGAGGAGCTGGGGCTGGACTACGAACTGCGCCGCTATCCGCGCGATCCGAAGACGCTGCTGGCGCCGCCGGAGCTGCGCAACGTGCACCCGCTGGGCAAGTCGCCGGTACTGCAGGATGGCGAGCTGGTACTGGCCGAGTCCGGTGCCATCCTCGACTACCTCGCGGATCGCTACGACACCCAACGCCAGCTGTCGCCGTCACCGATGCCGGCCGATGGCGCCGAGCGCATCGCCTACCGCTATTGGCTGCACTACGCCGAAGGCTCGGCGATGCCGCCGCTGCTGCTGACCCTGGTGATGGGCCGCATCCGCAACGCGCCGATGCCGTTCTTCGCCCGTCCGATCGCGCGCAGTATCGCCGACAAGGCCGAACGTGGCTTCATCGGCCCACAGCGGCGCCTGCACCTGGACTGGATGGAGCGCCGCCTGGCCGAAAGCCCGTGGTTTGCCGGTGAACGCTTCAGTGCGGCCGACATCCAGATGAGCTTCCCGATCCAGGCTGCGGCCGCGCGCGGCGGTGGCCTCGACGACAAGCCGGCACTGCGTGGCTTCCTCAAGCGTATCGGTGAGCGACCCGCCTACCAGCGTGCCGAGGCCCACGGCGGCCACCTGCAGGCGCTCAGCGGCAATTGAGGAGGGCGGCCGTCGCCCCCATCTTCAGCACCATGGATACCGACAGCCCCCGTTTCGACAACCGCCTGCTGCAGACCCTGCCGGGCGATCCCGAATCCGGCCCGCGGCGGCGCGAAGTGCTGGGTGCGGCCTGGTCGCCGGTGATGCCGACCCCGGTGACGGCGCCCACGTTGCTGGCCTGGTCGCCGGATGTTGCCGCGATGCTTGGTTTCGATACCGCTGAAGTCGAAAGCGAAAGCTTCGCGCAGGTGTTTGGCGGAAACGCACTGTACGCCGGCATGCAGCCTTGGGCGGCCAACTACGGCGGCCATCAGTTTGGTCACTGGGCCGGCCAGCTCGGCGACGGTCGCGCGATCTCGCTGGGTGAACTGGTCGCGCCCGATGGCCTTCATTGGGAGCTGCAGCTGAAGGGGGCGGGGCCCACGCCGTACTCGCGCGGCGCCGATGGTCGCGCGGTACTGCGCTCGTCGATCCGCGAGTTCCTGTGCAGTGAAGCGATGCACCACCTTGGCGTGCCGACCACGCGTGCGCTGTCGCTGGTTGGTACCGGCGACGACGTGGTGCGCGACATGTTCTACGACGGTCATCCGCGTGCAGAGCCCGGCGCCATCGTATGCCGCGTGTCGCCGTCGTTCCTGCGCTTTGGTTCCTTCGAGCTTCCGGCATCGCGCGGGGAAACCGCACTGCTGCAGCAGCTGGTGGGTGCCTGCATCGCCCGCGACTTCCCCGAACTGCAAGGGCAGGGTGAGGCGCTGTATGGCGACTGGTTCGCGCAGATCGCGGTGCGCACCGCCGAGATGATCGCGCACTGGATGCGCGTCGGCTTCGTGCATGGCGTGATGAACACCGACAACCTGTCCGTTCTTGGTCTTACGCTCGACTACGGTCCATATGGCTGGGTCGAGGATTTCGATCCGGACTGGACGCCGAACACCACCGATGCCCAAGGCCGGCGCTATCGTTTCGGCACCCAGCCGCAGGTGGCGTACTGGAACCTGAGCCGATTGGCACAGGCATTGTCACCGTTGTTTGCCGATGTCGAACCGTTGCAGGCTGGATTGGCTGCATACCAGTCCACCTTCGTGGCCTGCACGCGCCGCGATGCCGCAGCCAAACTCGGCCTGGCTGCGGCCGACGATGACGACCTGCAGCTCTACCTGCGCTGGCAGCAGTTGATGCAGGATGGGGGTATGGACATGACCCTGGCCTGGCGTGCGCTGATGCGTATCGATCCGGCGGCACCGGATGTGGCGCTGCTGGATGCGGTGTACTACGACGAGGCGCGCCAGCAGGCGGTGCAGGCGCCGTTGCAGCAGTGGCTGCAGGACTATGCGGTGCGGTTGCAGGCCGATCCGCTGTCGGCCAGCGAACGCCTGGCGAAGATGACAGCGGCCAACCCGCTGTACGTGCTGCGCAACTGGCTGGCCCAGGAAGCCATCGATCGCGCGGAGCAGGGCGACCTCGGCGGTGTTCATGCGTTGCAGGACGTGCTGCGCAATCCATACACCGAGCGTTCCGGTCTGGAACACTTCGCCAGCAAGCGCCCGGCGTGGGCCGACAATCGCGCCGGCTGCTCGATGCTGTCCTGCAGTTCCTGAGGGTGGGTTTCGGCAGGGCTGCGCCCTGCACCTGCAGAGGCAAGGGCCGAATCCAAAGCCAGAGCCAAAGCCAAAGCCAGAGCCAAAGCGGCTCTGGATTGTCGATGGTCTGGCGGGGCGGTGTGGGGCTGCAGGACACGCCGTAAACCCATCCTTGGGGGCTCGATGGCGCCATCCATGGCGCCAACGGTCCTGCAGCCCCACACCGCCCCACCTCCGACAGATTCCCGCTGCTGTGGGTAGGTGTCGACCTTGGTCGACACGGTGGATCCACGCCATGCGTGGATGCTCTTCGTTCAATTCTCGAAATATTCGATTTCGATGAAGATTCATCCACGCATGGCGTGGATCTACGACAGATCGCAGGAAACTGTCGAAGGCGGGGTGGGTCCGGTTGCGGGGGCGTGAGCCGCATGGATGCGGCGACCGAGCTTACATGGACGTACTTGCAGCGGCCCCCGCAACCGGACCCACCCCGCCATCCCACAGGAAACCCGCTTCTGCTGTTGCCGTTGCCGTTGCTTGAAGCCTCTGCAGGTGCCGGGCGCAGCCCGGCCGACACCCCCAACAGGCAGCCGGCGCCCGGAACAGGTACCCTATGCCGCCATCAGACAACCAACGTGACATGACCGACGCCCTCGTCGCTCCGCAGTGGGCCTCCCGCCTGCGCGACATCGCCGACTTCCCCAAGCCCGGCATCCTCTTCAAGGACATCATGCCGCTGCTCGCCCATGGCGAGGACTTCCGCGGTGCCATCACCGCGATGGCCGACCGTTGGCGCGACCAGAAGCTGGACGCGGTGGTTGGCATCGAATCGCGTGGTTTCATCCTCGGTGCCGCCATGGCGCTGGAACTGGGCGTGGGCTTCGTGCCGGTGCGCAAGCCGGGCAAGCTGCCGGGTCAGGTGCTGCGCGAGGAATACACGCTGGAATACCGCAGCGACTGCATCGAAGTGCACGCCGATGCGCTGCCGGCCGGTGCCCGCGTGGCGATCATCGACGACGTGCTGGCCACGGGCGGCACGCTGGTCGCTGCGTTGTCGCTGGTGCGCCGCCTGGGCGTTGACGTGGTCGGTGCCGGCGTGCTGGTCGAGCTCGATGGCCTCGGCGGTCGTGCGCGCTGGGAATCGGATTTGCCGCTGCACACCGAACTGGTGTTCTGAGTCTGTCGCCGGGCGTGGCCCGGCGCTACACACGGCATGCAGGTAGTGCCGGGCCATGCCCGGCGACTACCTTGCCAATCACATCATCCGCACGCGGAAGCGACGGCCCTTGATCTTGCCGGCTTCCAGCCTGGCCACGGCCTTGTTGGCCTGCTCTCGGGCGATCGCCACGTAGGATCGGGTCGGGAAGATCGCGATCTTCCCGATGAACTTGGCTGACAGGCCGGCATCACCGGTCAGCGCGCCAAGGATGTCGCCCGGGCGCAGCTTGTCGGTCTTGCCACCATCAATGCGCAGCGTGCGCATCGCGGCCTGCGGCAGCTCGGCCGGGCGCGAGGTCGCCAGCGGCGTCTTCTGCCAGTCCAGCGGTTGCCCCATGTGCGCTTCAATCGCTTCGGCGCGGGTCTTTTCACGACCGGCCACCAGGCTGATCGCCAGGCCACTGGCACCGGCACGGCCGGTACGGCCCACGCGGTGCTGGTAGCTCTCCACGTCGGTCGGCAGCTCGTAGTTGATCACCGCCGCCAGCTCTTCCACGTCCAGGCCACGTGCGGCCACGTCGCTGGCCACCAGCACGTTGCAGCTACGGTTGGCCAGCAGCAACAGCACTTCCTCGCGGTCGCGCTGTTCCATGTCGCCGTGCAGGGCGAGTGCGGAGAAGCCAAACTGCTGCAGCGAGTTGGCCACTTCGTCCACGTCCTTGCGGGTGTTGCAGAACACCACCGCCGACTCCGGCGTGTACTTCAGCAGCAGGCCCGCCAGCGCCTTCTGGCGGTGCGCCGGTTCCACCTCGCAGAACAGGTGGCGGATGGCCGGTGCCTGGTCGGCGCCTTCCACGGTCACTTCCACCGCGTCGCGCAGCAGGTCACGCGCCATGGCGCGGATGCTGTCGGGGAAGGTGGCCGAGAACAGCAGGCTCTGGCGGTCCCTGTGGGTGCGGCCGGCGATCTCGCGGATCGGCTCCTCGAAGCCCATGTCGAGCATTCGGTCGGCCTCGTCCAGCACCAGTGTGCGCACCGCGCCCAGGTTCAGCGCGCGCTTGCGTGCCAGCTCCTGCACGCGGCCGGGCGTGCCGACCACCACGTGCGGGTCATGGCCTTCCAGCGACGCCAGCTGCGGGCCCAGCGGCACGCCACCGACCAGCAGCAACAGCTTCAGGTTGGGGATGCCGGTCGCCAGCTTGCGGATCTGCTTGCCGACCTGGTCGGCCAGTTCGCGGGTCGGGCACAGCACCAGCGCCTGCACGCGGATCAGGCTGGGGTCGATGGCCTGCAGCAGGCCCAGGCCGAAGGCGGCGGTCTTGCCGCTGCCGGTCGGCGCCTGTGCGATCACATCGCGGCCATCCAGGATGGCCGGCAGGCTCTGCGCCTGCACGGGGGTGAGGGTGGTGTAGCCGAGGGCATCCAGGCCGGGCTGCAGGGCCGGGCTCAGCGGCAGGGTCGAGAAGTCAGTCATGGCGCATTGTACCCGTCCGGTCGCGCGCGGCTGCCCTTTGTAGAGCCGAGCCGATGCTCGGCTGCTTCACCTCTGAAGCCGAGCGTCGGCTCGGCTCTACATCGGGGGTAGGCTCAGCCCAGCACCGCCAACACGCCCTGATGAATCGCCACCCCCCCGAACAGCAGCCAGGCGAAAAGGATCAGCGCCAGCAGCAGCGGCTTCAGGCCCGCCTGGCGCAGCGCCGAGACGTGGGTGGTCAGGCCCAGCGCGGCCATCGCCATCGCCAGCAGCACGGTATCCAGCTGCACCAGCCCGGCCTGCAGGCCAGCCGGCAGCAGATGCAGCGAGTTGAAACCGGCCACCGCCACGAAACCGAAGGCGAACCACGGCACCACGATGCGCGCCTTGCTGCCGTCGGCGCTGGCCTTGCCGCCACGCGCCAGCCACAGCGACAGCGCAACCAGGAACGGCGCCAGCAGCATCACCCGCACCATCTTGGTGATCACCGCCGTGTCGGCCGCCGCTTCGCTGACCGCGCGGCCTGCCGCCACCACCTGTGCCACTTCATGCACCGTCGCACCGGTGAAAAGGCCGTACTGCCGCGCATCCACCGCCAGCCAGCCGTGCGACTGCACCAGGGCATACAGCGCCGGGTACAGGAACATCGCCAGCGTGCCGAACACCACCACCGTCGACACGGCCACCGTGACCTGTGCCGCGCGGCCACGCACCACGGGTTCGGCGGCCATCACCGCTGCCGCGCCGCAGATCGCGCTGCCAGCACCGATCAGCATCGCTGCCTCGCGCTCCATCTTGAACACGCGCACACCCAGCCAGCAGGCCAGGCCGAAGGTGCTGGCGACCACCAGCACGTCCATCAGCACGCCGCTGACGCCGACGTGGCCGATGTCCTGGAAGGTCAAGCGCAGGCCGTACAGCACGATGCCGGCGCGCAGCAGCCAGTGCTTGGAAAAGCCGACACCGGCCGCGCTGCTCGGCGCCAGCCGCGGGTAGAGGGTGTTGCCGATCACGATGCCGGCGACGATGGCCACGGTCAGCGCACTCAGGCCGTGTGCCTGCAGCCACGGCAGCTCGGCCAGGTACAGCGACGCCGCTGCGATCAGGCCGACCAGCAGCAGGCCGGGCAGGCGCGGCTGCCAGCGTTGGCGCAGGGCGGGCAGGGACCAGGGGGAGAGGGCGGGGGCGTTCATGGCACGGGCAGCGCTGGAGAGATGGGGCAAGCGTGCGCCTGAGATGATTACCTGTAAAACGAATAATATGGGTGAAACCTACCCATAAAGAAGGTAAGTGCCATGCGCCTGACCTTGCGCCAGCTGCAGGTCTTCGTCGCCATCGCCGATCACGGCAGCACTACCGCCGCCGGCCAGGCCATCGCGCTTTCGCAATCCGCCAGCAGTGCCGCCCTGCAGGAGTTGGAAGCCCACTTCGGCACCCCGCTGTTCGACCGCATCGGACGCCGCCTGGCGCTGAACGGGCACGGCCGCGCACTGCTGGAGCCGGCGCGTACCTTGCTGGTCAACGCCGCCGATCTGGAGCGGCAGCTGGCCGCCGGCGGCGACCCGTCGCAGGGCGCGCCGCTGCGGCTGGTGCTGGCGGCCAGTACCACCATCGGCAATTACCTGCTGCCGCCACGCATCGCCGAACTGCTGCGCCAGGCGCCACAGGCCGAGGTCGATCTGCGCATCGACAACAGTGCCGGCGTTGTCGCCGCCGTGCAGCGCCTGGACGTCGACGCCGGCCTGATCGAAGGCCCGTGTCACGAGCGCGGCCTGCAGGTGACCGCCTGGCAGCAGGATCCGCTGGTGATCGTCGCCGCCGACGACGCTCCGCCGCGCTGGACGCTGGACGAACTGCGCCGCGCCCGCTGGCTGCTGCGCGAACCGGGTTCCGGTACCCGCGAAGCGGTGGAGCAGGCCCTGCTGCCGCATCTGCGAGGTTTCGCCCAGACCCTGCAGCTGGGCAATACCGAAGCGATCAAGCAGGCCGCGATCGCCGGCCTCGGCCTGGCCTGCCTCTCGCGCCACGCGCTGGAAGAGCCGCTGGCGCTGGGCCACCTGCGCGTGCTGGACACCCCGCTGCCTCCCCTGCAGCGCACGCTGTGGCTGGTGCGCCACCCGGGCAAGCAGTGGCTGCCGGGGTTGCAGGCGTTGCTGGGGCAGGTGGAGTAATCCATCAGACCCCCAGTCGATCCCATCCATCGACAGTCCCTCCAGCGTTCATCCACGCATGGCGTGGATCTACCGTGTCGACCAAGTTCGACACCCACCAGAGCAGAATGCCGTTCCGACAGATCGCAGAAATCTGTCGAAGGCGGGATGGGTCCGGTTGCGGGGGTGTCCGCGGCATGGATGCCGCGGCCAAGCCCCCAGGGACGGGTTTACGGCGTCCCCCGCGACCGGACCCATCCCGCCATCCCACAGGAAACCAGCTTTTGACGTTGCTTTGGCTGCGGCGGTTGCCTCTGCGGGTGCCGGGTGCAACCCGGCCGACGCCCCCAACCCGTACAATATCCGGATGCCTCTGATTACTCTGCAGAACGTCGACTTCAGCGTCGGCGGCCCGTTGTTGCTGGAAAAGGCCGAACTGTCGATCGAGCCGGGCGAACGCATCGCCCTGATCGGCCGCAACGGCGCCGGCAAATCCACCCTGCTCAAGCTGCTGTCCGGCGACCACAAGCCCGATGACGGCGAAGTCCGCGTGCAGCAGGGCGTGCGCGTCACCCGCCTGGAGCAGGAAGTGCCACACGGCGCCGCCGGCTCGGTGTTCGACGTCGTCGCCGATGGCCTCGGCGAACTGGGCCAGTGGCTGGCCGAATTCCACCACCTCAGCCATGCCGAGGTGTTCGATGGCGAAGCCCTCGGCAATGTGCAGGCCAAGATCGACGCCGCCAACGGCTGGGGCCTGGACCAGCGTGTCAGCGAAACCCTGACCAAGCTCGACCTGGACGGCGAGGCCGAGTTTGGCCGCCTGTCCGGCGGCATGAAGCGCCGCGTGCTGCTGGCCCGCGCGCTGGTGTCCAGCCCGGATGTGCTGCTGCTGGACGAACCGACCAACCACCTCGACATCGAAGCCATCGACTGGCTCGAAGCGTTCCTGAAGGGCTGGAGTGGCAGCGTGGTGTTCGTCACCCATGACCGCCGCTTCCTGCGTGCGCTGGCCACCCGCATCGTCGAGATCGACCGCGGTCAGGTCACCAGCTGGCCGGGCGACTGGGCCAACTACGAGCGCCGTCGCGAGGAACGCCTCAACGCGCAGGCGCAGGAAAACGCACGCTTCGACAAGCTGCTGGCGCAGGAAGAAGTGTGGATCCGCCAGGGCATCAAGGCCCGTCGTACCCGCGACGAAGGCCGCGTGCGCCGCCTGAAGGCGATGCGCACCGAGCGTTCGCAGCGCCGCGATCTCAGCGGCAACGTCAAGATGGAAGCCGCGCAGGGCGTCAGCTCCGGCAAGAAGGTCATCGACGTCAAGGACATTTCGTTCGCCTTCGGCGAGCGCACCATGGTCCGCGACTTCACCACCACCATCCTGCGCGGTGACCGCATCGGCCTGATCGGCCCCAACGGCAGCGGCAAGACCACGCTGCTGAAACTGCTGCTGGGTGAACTGCAGCCGGCCAAGGGCGAAGTCAACGCCGGCACCAACCTGCAGATCGCCTATTTCGACCAGTACCGCGCGGTGCTGCGCGAAGACTGGAGCGCGATCGAGAACGTGGCCGAAGGCCGCGATTTCCTCGAGTTCAACGGCAAGCGCAAGCACGTGCATGCCTACCTGCAGGACTTCATGTTCACCCCGGAACGTGCGCGCGCACCGATCACCCGCCTGTCCGGTGGCGAACGCAACCGCCTGCTGCTGGCCAAGCTGTTCGCGCAGCCGTCCAACCTGCTGGTGATGGACGAACCGACCAACGACCTCGACGTGGAAACCCTGGAGCTGCTGGAAGAGCTGCTGGGCGACTACACCGGCACGTTGCTGTTGGTCAGCCACGACCGTGACTTCATCGACAACGTGGTGACCTCCACGCTGGTGATGGAAGGCGACGGCGTGATCGGTGAGTACGTCGGCGGCTACAGCGACTGGCAGCGTTATGCGGCCAGTGTGGCGGCGACGCCTGCTGCGGCACCGGCAGCCAAGCCGGCGGTCGCCGCACCGGCCACCCCGACTGCTGCAGCTCCGGCCGCACCGAAGCGCAAGCTGGCCTACAAGGAAGCGCGCGAACTGGAGCAGCTGCCGAAGACCATCGAGAAGCTGGAAGGCGATGTCGAAGGGCTGACCTCGGCGATGAACGATCCGTCGTTCTACACCCGCAGCAGCGCCGAAGTGACCGCGCACACCCAGCAGCTGGCCAAGGTGCAGGCCGAGCTGGATGCCGCGTACGCACGCTGGGAAGAGCTGGAAGGCTGAGCGTTGACCGGCGCCAGCGGTTGCGCCGATTGATGTAGAGCCGAGCCCACGCTCGGCTCAGTAGATCCACGCCATGCGTGGATATCCGGATCTGTGCGGACCAACGGTCCGCACCCACCAATCATCGGTCCGCACAGACCGGGGGCCGGCGGTCATTTAACCCCGTGCAGATCCCGCAACTGGCTCGGCCGGCTGCCGAAGTACGCCGCCAGATCGGCGATGTCCTGATCGCTCAGGTCCTTCGCCTGCGGCGTCATCAACATGTGCTGGCGGTCACCGGCACGGTAGGCCTGCAGGGCGTGCGCCAGATAGTCGCCGTACTGCCCACCCAGCTTCGGATAGGTCGGGTCGATCGGCGCATTGCCGTCAGCCCCGTGGCAGTCGATGCAGCTCTGGTTGGTGGCCTTGCCCTTCACCTTGGCGCGGGCTTCACCGGCGGCCTCGCGGCCTGCGGGCAGGCCGGCCGAAGAAGAAGAGCCGTGTTCGCCGCTGCCATGGCCCGGGTCGGCGGCGGATTTCTCGCTGTTTTCCACCTGCGACTGCGAACAGGCCGCCAGCAGCAGGGCAACGGACAGGGCGATGGCGTGACGCATCGGATGCGCGGCTTTCGACATGGGCGGGCCTTACTTGACGGTGGACAGGTAAACAGAGAGATCGGCGATCTCCTGTTCGCTGAAACTCATCGACTGCGCCTGCATCGTCGGATGCCGGCGCTTGCCCTGGCGGTACTCGGTCAGGGCCTGGGCCAGGTACTGCTGGGTCTGGCCGCCGATCTTCGGCACCCGGTAACTGGGGTAGGCGTTCTTGTAGCCGGTGATCCCGTGGCAGCCCTGACAGGTGTAGGCCAGGACACGGCCATTGTCGAAGTTGCCGGTGGGGGCGGCGGGCGCCGGGGCAGCGGCGGGAGCCGGGGCCGGGGCCGGTGTGGCAGGAGCAGGAGCGGGCTGTGCGGCGGCCCCAAGGGGCAGGAGGACGGCCAGAGCGAGACAAGCGGCGAGCGGCTGCGGGCGCATGGTGTCGTTTCCGGGGATTCGGGTCTGGTCGTTCCGGCGTGGGGTACGGAACGACCCGAGTATAGCCCCAGGTTTCATCTAGCTGAAATGGGGGGCGGGCCGACCAGTGGCACGAAGGCACCATGACCTTTGGGATATGGTGTTGCCGTGAAGTGGTGCATTACTTTGCTACCACACCTGTCCACGCATCCTCCAGGGACCTGACGATGTCGCACCCAACCTTCCTGTCCGGCCGTCGCAGCGGAATCTGCGCTGCCGCACTGCTGATCTCCACCTCCCTGCTGCTGGGCGGTTGCGCCGCAGGGCCCAATTCCGAAGCCAAGGCCGCCGAGACCAAGGAGGAGAAGAAGGTCGACGCGGTCCCGGTCGAAGTGGCCGTGGCCAGCCACCGTGCCGTCGCGGCCAGCTACACCGGTACCGCCGCGTTGGAACCACGCGCCGAATCGCAGGTGGTCGCCAAGACCTCCGGCGTGGCGCTGGCGGTGCTGGTCGAGGAAGGCCAGCGGGTGACCGCTGGCCAGCCGCTGGTGCGCCTGGACCCGGACCGCGCACGCCTGGCCGTGGCGCAGAGCGAAGCGCAGATGCGCAAGCTGGAAAACGACTATCAGCGTGCACAGAAGCTGGTCGTCCAGCAGCTGGTCAGTGCGGCCAGCGTTGACCAGCTGCGCTACGACCTGGAAAACGTCCGTGCGCAGTACCGCCTGGCCACGCTGGAGCTGTCCTACACCACGGTGGTGGCGCCGATCTCCGGCGTGATCGCCTCGCGCTCGATCAAGACCGGCAACTTCGTGCAGATCAACACGCCGATCTTCCGCATCGTCGACAACTCGCGGCTGGAAGCCACGCTCAATGTGCCCGAGCGCGAGCTGGCCACGCTGCGCGCCGGCCAGCCGGTGACACTGGCTGCCGATGCACTGCCGGGGCAGAGCTTCACCGGCACCGTCGATCGCATCGCGCCGGTGGTGGATTCGGGCAGCGGCACGTTTCGCGTGGTCAGTGCCTTCGACGGCGCCGCGCACGCGCTGCAGCCCGGCATGTTCGGCCGCATCCGCATCGATTACGACCAGCGTGCCGATGCGCTGGTGGTGCCGCGCCTGGCGCTGCTCGACGACGGTGAGCCGGCGGTGTTCCGGGTGCGCGAAGGCAAGGTCGCACGCGTTCCGGTCAAGCTGGGTTACGCCGAGGGCCCGTGGGTGGAGATCCGTGATGGCCTGGCGGCCGGTGATCAGGTGGTCACCGCCGGCAAGGTCGCGCTGCGCGACGGCACCGCAGTGCAGGTGATCGCCGATCCGAAGGCAAAGGCGAAGACGGTCGCAGCGGCCGCCAAGCCGGCAGACAAGGCCGGGAGCAAGCAATGACCGCCCCGGGCCACGACCACGGTGCCTCGCCGGCGAGCGACGGCGCCGCCGCGGGCATGCGCGGCGGCCTGGTGGAATTCGCCACCCGCCGCCGCGTGACCATCGCCATGTGCACGGTCACCCTGCTGCTGTTCGGGCTGATCGCGCTGGGCAACCTCAAGGTCAACCTGCTGCCTGACCTGAGCTACCCGACGCTGACCGTGCGCACCGAGTACACCGGTGCGGCGCCGACCGAAATCGAAACCTTGATCACCCAGCCGGTCGAAGAAGCGGTCGGCGTGGTCAAGAACCTGCGCAAGCTGAAGTCGGTCTCGCGCACCGGACAGAGCGACGTGGTGCTGGAGTTCGCCTGGGGCACCAACATGGACCAGGCCAGCCTGGAGGTGCGCGACAAGATGGAAGCGCTGAACCTGCCACTGGAGGCCAAGGCCCCGGTGCTGCTGCGCTTCAATCCGTCCACCGAGCCGATCATGCGCCTGGTGCTGTCGAACAAGGCGGCACCGGCCAGCGATGCCGATGCGATCCGCGAGCTGACCGGCCTGCGCCGCTATGCCGATGAAGACCTGAAGAAGAAGCTGGAGCCGGTCACCGGCGTCGCAGCGGTCAAGGTCGGCGGTGGCCTGGAAGACGAGATCCAGGTCGACATCGACCAGCAGAAGCTGGCGCAGCTGAACCTGCCGATCGACACCGTCATCAAGCGCCTGAAGGACGAGAACATCAACATCTCCGGCGGCCGCTTGGAGGAGGGTTCGCAGCGCTTCCTGGTGCGCACCGTCAACCAGTTCGCCGATCTGGAGGAAATCCGCAATCTGCTGGTCACCACCCAGGCGTCGAACGGCAGCGCGGCCGACTCGGCACTGCAGCAGATGTTCAACATTGCCGCGTCGACCGGTTCGGCGGCGGCCATCGCTGCGGCGTCGGCGGCGCAGAGCGCATCATCCGGCGGCAGCTCCAGCGTGGTCGCCAACGGTGTGCCGGTGCGCCTGAAGGACGTGGCCACCGTGCGCCAGGGCTACAAGGAGCGCGAAGCGGTGATCCGCCTGGGCGGCAAGGAATCGGTCGAACTGGCGATCTACAAGGAAGGCGACGCCAATACCGTGTCCACCGCCGAAGCGCTGCGCAAGCGCCTGGAGCAGATCAAGGGCACGTTCCCGTCCGACGTCGAGATGACCACCATCGAGGACCAGTCGCGCTTCATCGAGCACGCCATCGCCGATGTCAAGAAGGATGCGGTGATCGGTGGCCTGCTGGCGATCCTGATCATCTTCCTGTTCCTGCGTGATGGCTGGAGCACGTTCGTTATCAGCCTGTCGCTGCCGGTCTCGATCATCGCCACGTTCTTCTTCATGGGCCAGCTCGGCCTGAGCTTGAACGTGATGTCGCTGGGCGGTTTGGCACTGGCCACCGGCCTGGTGGTGGACGACTCGATCGTGGTGCTGGAGAGCATCGCCAAGGCCCGCGAGCGTGGCCTGGGCATCCTGCAGGCGGCCATCGTCGGTACCCGCGAAGTGAGCATGGCGGTGGTCGCCTCGACCCTGACCACCATCGCGGTGTTCCTGCCGCTGGTGTTCGTCGACGGCATCGCCGGCCAGCTGTTCCGCGACCAGGCACTGACCGTGGCGATCGCCATTGCGATCTCGCTGCTGGTGTCAATGACGCTGATCCCGATGCTGAGCTCGCTGAAGGGACGGCCGCCGCTGGCGTTCCCGGAAGAGGCGCCGAACGAACCGTGGCAGCCGCAGAACCGTTGGCAGAAGCCGGTGGCGCTGGGTCGCCGTGGTGCCGTGGCGACCGCGCGCTGGAGCTTCTATGCACTGGCCTGGCTGGTCGTGCGGGCGTGGCGTGGCGTGGTGGCGGTGGTTGGCCCAGTGATGCGCAAGGCCAGCGATCTGGCGATGAAGCCCTATGCCGGTGCCGAGCGCGGCTACCTGCGACTGCTGCCGAGCGCGCTGGCGCACCCGGGCAAGGTGCTGGGCGTGGCCACGATCATCTTCGTGGCGACCATGGCGCTGGTGCCGATGCTCGGTGCCGACCTGATTCCGCAGCTGGCACAGGACCGCTTCGAAATGACGGTGAAGCTGCCGGCAGGCACGCCGCTGAAGCAGACCGATGCGCTGGTACGCGAGCTGCAGCTGGCGCATGGCAAGGGTGAAGGCGTGGCCTCGCTGTATGGTGTCAGTGGCAGCGGCACCCGCCTGGATGCCAGCCCGACCGAAAGCGGCGAGAACATCGGCAAGCTGACCGTGGTGATGGAAGGCGGCGGCAACGCGCGCACCGAGGCGGAGATCACCGAGCGCCTGCGTGACACCATGGGCCAGCATCCGGGTGCACAGGTCGACTTCGCGCGCCCGGCGCTGTTCAGCTTCTCTACGCCGCTGGAAATCGAGCTGCGTGGGCAGGACATGGCGACGCTCGAAGTGGCCGGCCAGCGCCTGGCGGCGATGCTGCGCGGTAATGCGCACTACGCCGACGTGAAGTCGACGGTGGAAGAGGGCTTCCCGGAAATCCAGATCCGATTCGACCAGGAACGCGCGGGTGCGCTGGGCCTGACCACGCGTCAGATCGCCGATGTGGTGGTGAAGAAGGTGCGTGGCGACGTGGCCACCCGTTACAGCTTCCGTGACCGCAAGATCGATGTGCTGGTGCGTGCGCAGGAAGGTGATCGTGCCAGTGTGGAAAGCATCCGTCGGCTGATCGTCAATCCGGGCAGCACCCGTCCGGTGACGCTGGACGCGGTTGCCGACGTGGTTGCCACCACCGGCCCCAGCGAGATCCATCGTGCCGACCAGACCCGCGTTGCGGTGGTCTCGGCCAACCTGCGCGACATCGATCTGGGTGCGGCCATGCGTGAAGTGCAGCAGATGGTGGCCGAGCAACCGCTGGGCGCGGGTGTCGGCCTGCACATCGGCGGCCAGGGTGAGGAGCTGGCGCAGGCGGCGAAGTCGCTGATCTTCGCCTTCGGCCTGGCGATCTTCCTGGTCTACCTGGTGATGGCCTCGCAGTTCGAGTCGCTGCTGCATCCGTTCGTGATCCTGTTCACCATCCCGCTGGCGCTGGTCGGCGCGATCCTGGCACTGATGCTGACCGGCAAGCCCATCTCGGTGGTGGTGTTCATCGGCTTGATCCTGCTGGTGGGCCTGGTCACCAAGAATGCGATCATCCTGATCGACAAGGTCAACCAGCTGCGCGAGGCCGGCGTGGCCAAGCATGAGGCCCTGGTGGAAGGTGCACGTTCGCGCCTGCGGCCGATCATCATGACCACGCTGTGCACGCTGTTCGGCTTCCTGCCGCTGGCGGTGGCGATGGGCGAGGGCGCTGAAGTGCGTGCACCGATGGCGATCACCGTGATCGGTGGCCTGCTGGTGTCGACCCTGCTCACCCTGCTGGTGATCCCGGTGGTGTACGACCTGATGGATCGCCGCGGTGATGCCTATTACCGCGAGCGTGGCCGCAAGCACGCCGGTGAGATCGAGCCGGGTGCAGCAGGCAGCGCGGCGGGTGCGGAGGAACCGGCATGAGTGTTGCCGAGTTCTCCATCCGCCGTCCGGTCACCACCATCATGTGTTTCGTGTCACTGGTGGTGATCGGCCTGATAGCCTCGTTCCGGCTGCCGCTGGAAGCGCTGCCGGACATCTCCGCGCCGTTCCTGTTCGTGCAGATCCCGTACACCGGTTCGACGCCGGAGGAAGTGGAGCGGACCATCATCCGCCCGGTGGAGGAATCGCTGGCGACGATGACCGGCATCAAGCGCATGCGCTCGTCGGCCACCTCCGAGGCGGCGCTGATCTTCATCGAGTTCAGCGACTGGGACCGCGATATCGCCATCGCCGCCTCCGATGCACGCGAACGCATCGACGCGATCCGCAGCGACTTGCCGGACGACCTGCAGCGCTACAACGTGTTCAAGTGGTCCAGCAGTGACCAGCCGGTGCTGAAGGTGCGACTGGCCAGCACCACCGACCTGACCACCGCCTATGACATGCTCGACCGTGAATTCAAGCGGCGCATCGAGCGCATCCCCGGCGTGGCACGCGTCGACATCACCGGTGCGCCGCCGAACGAGGTGGAGATCGCCATCGATCCGAACCGGCTCAACGCGCACGGTCTGAGCATCAACGAGCTGAGCGAGCGTTTGCGCACGCTGAACTTCTCGATCTCGGCCGGGCAGATCGACGACAACGGCCAGCGCGTGCGCGTGCAGCCGGTGGGCGAGATCACCGACCTGCAGGAAATGCGCGACCTGGTGATCAACGCCAAGGGCCTGCGCCTGGGCGACATCGCCGACGTGCGCCTGAAACCGGCGCGGATGAACTACGGGCGTCGCCTGGACGGCAACCCGGCCGTCGGCCTGGACATCTTCAAGGAACGCAGTGCCAACCTGGTGGAAGTCTCGCGCGCGGCGCTGGCCGAGGTCGAATCGATCCGCGCGGAGCCGTCGATGCGCGATGTGCAGATCAAAGTGATCGACAACCAGGGCAAGGCGGTGACCTCCTCGCTGCTGGAGCTGGCCGAGGCCGGTGCGGTCGGCCTGATCCTGTCGGTGACGGTGCTGTTCTTCTTCCTGCGCCACTGGCCATCGACGCTGATGGTGACCCTGGCCATTCCAATCTGCTTCACCATCACCCTGGGCTTCATGTACTTCGTCGGGGTGACGCTGAACATCCTGACCATGATGGGCCTGCTGCTGGCGGTGGGCATGCTGGTCGACAACGCCGTGGTGGTGGTGGAGAGCATCTACCAGGAGCGCGAGCGCCTCCCGGGGCAGCCGCGGCTGGCCTCGATCATCGGCACCCGCAACGTGGCCATCGCGCTCAGCGCCGGCACGCTGTGCCACTGCATCGTGTTCGTGCCGAACCTGTTTGGCGAGACCAACAACATCAGCATCTTCATGGCGCAGATTGCGATCACCATCTCGGTCTCGCTGTTGGCCTCGTGGCTGGTTGCGGTCAGCCTGATCCCGATGCTGTCCGCGCGCATGGCCACGCCCAAGCTGGTGCACTCGCAGACCGGCATGATCGCGCGCCTGCAGCGCCGCTATGCGCAACTGCTGGACTGGTCGCTGCACCATCGTGGCTGGAGCCTGCTCGGCATTCTGCTGGTGGTGCTGGTCAGCCTGGTGCCGATGAAGCTGACCAAGATCGACATGTTCGGTGGTGACGGCGGCAAGGACATCTTCATCGGCTACATGTGGAAGGGCGCCTACACCTACCGGCAGATGTCCGAGGAAGTGGCGCGGGTGGAGAACTGGATCGATGCCAACCGTGAACGCCTGCACGTCAAGCAGGTCTATTCCTGGTACAGCGAGCAGGAAGGCAGCTCCACCGTGGTCACCCTGGACGAGAAGTACGCCAAGGACATCAAGGCGCTGCAGGAAGAACTGCGCAAGGGCCTGCCGAAGTCAGCCCGCACCGACTACTTCGTCGGCAACCAGGGCGGCGATGGGGGGGGCGGCGGCAACCAGGGCGTGCAGGTGCAGCTGGTCGGCGACTCCAGTTCCATGCTGCAGGAGATCGGCCAGGAAGTGGTGCCGCTGCTGGCCCAGCGTGCCGAGCTGCGCGATGTGCGCATCGACAATGGTGAGAAGGGCGGTGAGCTGAAGGTGCGCGTCGACCGCGAGCGCGCCGCCGCATTCGGCTTCAATGCCGAACAGGTGGCCAGCTTCGTCGGCCTGGCCCTGCGCGGTGCGCCGATGCGCGAGTTCCGCCGCGGCGACAATGAAGTGCCGGTGTGGGTGCGCTTCGCTGGCGCCGAGCAGAGCAGCCCGGAAGACCTGGCCGGTTTCAGCGTGCGCACCGGCGACGGCCGCAGCGTGCCGCTGCTGAGCCTGGTCACCGTTGACGTCGGCTCGTCGGCCACCCAGATCGGCCGCACCAACCGCCAGACCACGCTGACCATCAAGGCCAACCTGGCCGAGAAGGTCACCGCACCGGATGGCCGCAAGGCGATGGAGTCGGTGCTCAAGCCGATGAACTTCCCGGCCGGCTATGGCTTCACCTTCGATGGCGGTGACTACGGCAACGATGACGAAGCGATGCAGCAGATGGTGTTCAACCTGTTGATCGCGCTGGTGATGATCTACGTGGTGATGGCGGCGGTGTTCGAGTCGCTGCTGTTCCCGGCGGCAATCATGAGTGGCGTGCTGTTCTCGATCTTCGGCGTGTTCTGGCTGTTCTGGATCACCGGCACCTCGTTCGGGATCATGTCCTTCATCGGCATCCTGGTGCTGATGGGCGTGGTGGTGAACAACGGCATCGTGATGATCGAGCACATCAACAACCTGCGGCGCGGCGGCATGGGCCGAACGCAGGCATTGGTTGAAGGCTCGCGCGAGCGCCTGCGCCCGATCATGATGACCATGGGCACGGCGATCCTGGCGATGGTGCCGATCTCGCTGACCAATACGCAGATGTTCGGCAACGGCCCGGAGTACGCGCCGATGGCGCGCGCGATTGCCGGGGGCCTGGCGTTCTCGACCGTGGTCAGCCTGCTGTTCCTGCCGACCATCTACGCGGTGCTCGATGACCTGCGCAATGCCGTGACGCGGCTGATCCGCCGCGCGCGCGGCCTGGAGGTCGTGGCGGGTACCCCGGTGTAGTGGTCGAGCTTGCTCGACCGTAATGCGCGACAACGTGTTGTGGTGTGGGGGAGGCCGGTCGTAGTGGGGCGGCCTCCCCCCTTTTTTCTGCTCGCCGCGTCTGTTTGTCTCTGTAGAGCCGAGCCCATGCTCGGCTGCTGTTCGCCGCGTCGCCGCGTCGCCGCGTCGCCGAGTCGGCCGAGCGTGGGCTCGTGCGCTACAGATTCTGTGGCCGGTTGAGGGGTTTACCCCGCCACCTTGCCCCACACCTTGAACGTGGTCAGCCACAGGCCGAGCATGCTGCCGATGTTGGTCAGCATGAAGGTCAGCACCACGCGGGTGACGCGATTGCGATACCAGCCCTTCAGGCTCTGCGCATCGTCGCGCAGCTTGAGGAAGTCCTCATACGCCGGCTTGCGCAGGCGCGCTTCCACCAAGGCCGAGAATGCGCCGGTCGGGATGCTCAGGCGGAACGGCTTGAACGGGGCCACCGCGATTGCAGTGAGGATGCTCAGCGGGTGGCCACCGGCCAGCAGGCAGCCCAGGCCCGCCAGGCCGCCGGTATACATCGCCCAGGTCGCCAGCAGCTCGGTACCCACGCCGAGGCCGCCGCGATAGAAGCCCACGCCGATGCCGGTCGCCACGATCGCCAGGATGCCCAGCGTGAACCAAGGGATGTTGCGCTTCTTCGGTACCGCTTCCAGCTCGGCACGCAGCGGCGCCGGTGCTTCGGTGTCGGTTTCCAGGTAGCGCGCCAGGCCTGCAAGGTGACCCGCACCGACAACCGCCAGCACTTCACGCTGCTGCGGGTTGTGCTCCTCGCGCAGGCGCGTGGCCATGTAGCGGTCGCGCTCGCCGATGATGGTCTCGTACAGCGCTGGGCTCTCGCTGGCGAACTCACCGAAGCTCGATTCCAGCATGTCGCCCTGCTTGAGCTTCTCGATCTCGTTCTCGCCCACTTCCTCGGACGAGAACAGGCCGGCGCCGAGGCCGGCGACCAGCTTCAGCTTGCCGAAGAAACCCAGCCGCTGCGAGGCGCGGCGGAAGGTCAGGCCGACCTCGCGGTCGATCAGGTGCACCGGCAGGTCGCGTTCGCGGGCCAGTTCCACCGCGCGCTTCAGTTCGGCGCCCGGCTCGATGTCCAGCTGTTCGGCCAAGCGGCGCTGGTAGGCGGACAGCGCCAGGTTGGCCGCGAACAGGGCGACGCGGCCCTTGCGGATCACCTCGACCAGGTCGAGCTTGGCCAGCGTGTCCGGATCACTCAGTGCCTGCAGGCGCTGCGGGTCCAGTTCAACGGCAACGGCATCGAAGCGGCCGCTGTCGATGGCTTTCTCCACCGCCTCAACGCTGGCGCGCGAAACGTGGGCAGTGCCCAGCAGGGTGTAGCGCACGCCGTCGCGTTCGACGACGCGTACCGGCTGGCCGGCGAACAGGTCGTCGCCGGTTTCGGGAAGGGTTTCGGTCATGGGTTCATTCATTGGAAGGTGCGGTGTCGGCGCCATCGCCGAGCGCGCGCTGCATCTGCACGGTATCCAGCCAGCGGCCGTGCTTGCGGCCGAGGCCACGGAACACGCCGACCAGCTCGAAGCCGAAGCGTTCGTGCAGCTTGATTGAAGCGGTATTGGTCGGTTCGCCGATCACCGCCACCATCTGCCGGTAGCCACGCGCCACGCAGGCATCGATCAACGCCTGCAGCAGGCCGGTGCCAACGCCCTTGCCCTGGAACGCGGCATCGACGTAGACCGAGTTCTCCACGGTCCACTGGTAGGCAACGCGGGTACGGTAGGTGTTGGCGTAGGCATAGCCGGCCACCTGGCCGTCGATCTCGGCGACCAGGTAGGGGAAGCCGCGGTCGATGATGTCGCGCATGCGGCGCAGCATCTCGGACGCGTCCGGGATGTCGTACTCGTAAGTGTTGACGAAGTCGGTCACTTCCACCGCGTAGATCGCGGTGATCGCGGCGATGTCGGCCGGGCCGGCATCACGGATGAGGACGGCCATGCGCGGCTCCGGCTCAGTCGATGTAGCGCTTGAGCAGGTCACCGTACGCGTCGATGCGTCGGTCGCGCAGGAACGGCCAGATGCGGCGCACGTGCTCGCTGCGCTGCAGGTCGACATTGCACAGCAGCACGGTGGCTTCGGTGCCGGCTTCGGCCAGGAACTCACCCTGCGGGCCAAGCACGTGGCTGTTGCCCCAGAACTGGATGCCCGACGCGCCCAGCGGCGAAGCCTCGTGGCCGACGCGGTTGCAGCTCAGCACCGGCAGGCCGTTGGCCACGGCGTGGCCGCGGTGGCTCAGCACCCAGGCGTCGCGCTGGCGGGTCTTCTCGTCCTGCACGTCGTCCGGGTCCCAGCCGATCGCGGTCGGGTAGAGCAGCAGTTCGGCACCGGCCAGCGCCATCAGGCGTGCCGCTTCCGGGTACCACTGGTCCCAGCACACCAGCACGCCAAGGCGGCCCACCGAGGTGTCGATCGGCTTGAAGCCGATGTCGCCCGGGGTGAAGTAGAACTTCTCGTAGAAGCCCGGGTCGTCCGGGATATGCATCTTGCGGTACTTGCCCAGCAACGTGCCGTCCTTCTCGAAGACGACGGCGGTGTTGTGGTACAGGCCGGCAGCGCGGCGCTCGAACAGCGAGCCCACCAGCACCACGCCATGCTTCTTCGCCAGCGCGCCCAGGCGCTCGGTGCTCGGGCCCGGAATCGGCTCGGCCAGGTCGAACTCGTCCACCGACTCGTGCTGGCAGAAGTACGGACCGTTATGCAGTTCCTGCAGCAGCACCAGCTTGGCACCCTGCGCAGCCGCCTCGGCCACGCGTGCTTCGATCACCGCCAGGTTGGCGGCGGCATCACCGTGGTTGCGCTCCTGGATCAGGGCGACGGTAAGGGGGCTGCGCGAGTTCATGCGGGGCGTTCCTGCGGGGGAAAACCAGCATGTTAGCGCGGATGGGCGGCGACGGCGTGTCGCGCGCTGAATGGGTGCACGCAATCGGTAGCGCCGGGCCATGCCCGGCGGATTTTCCAGATGCGGCAGCGTTCGCCGGGCATGGCCCGGCGCTACCGGTTCGGCTTACGCCTTCAACAGCCCTTCCGGCAGCTGCATGGTGATGCAGTGCAGGCTGCCGTTCTGCCAGATCAGCGAGCGGCAGGGCACCTGCACGATCTCGCGGCCCGGGTGCGCCTGCGCCAGCACGTCGCGGGCCAGGTCGTCGGCCGGATCACCGTAGGCCGGCATCAGCACCGCACCATTGACGATCAGGTAATTGGCGTACGACGCAGCCAGGCGGCGGCCTTCGTCGATCACTGGCTGTGCCCACGGCAGCGGGAACAGGCGATACGGCTGGCCGTCCTTGGTGCGCAGCGCGGCCAGTTCGTTGCCCATCGCCTGCAGCTCGGCGTAGTGCGAGTCGCTCGCGTCGTCGCAGGCCTGGTAGACGATGCTGTCAGCCGAGGCGAAGCGGGCGAGGGTGTCGATATGCGCGTCGGTGTCGTCGCCTTCCAGGTAGCCGTGGTCCAGCCACAGCACGCGGTCCTGCTGCAGCCAGTCGGCCAGGTCGGCGCTCAGGCTGGCGCGGTCGCGGTCCGGGTGGCGCTCGTGCAGGCACTTCCAGGTGGTCAGCAGGGTGCCTTCGCCGTCGGTCTCGATGCCGCCGCCTTCCAGCGCGAACGGGATGCTGCGCACCGGCGCGTCGTTGAACACACCGGCCTGGTCGAGCACGCCCACCAGCTGGTCATCCAGGGTGGCGTCGAACTTGCCGCCCCAGCCGGTGAAGCGGAAATCCAGCAGCTGGAAGCCGCCGTCGGCGCGGCGCAGGGTGATCGGGCCGGAGTCGCGCAGCCATGTATCGTCGTAGGCCGCCGTGGTGAAGTGGACCTTGTCCATGTCGATGCGGTTGGAGCGCAGCCGCATCTCGGCATAGGTCTCCACATCGTCGTCGGCCACGCAGATCAGCACCGGCTGGAAGCGGGTGATGGCCGCGACCAGGGCGATGTAGGTCTCTTCCACCTGGCCCAGGCGGTCGGCCCAGTCGGTGTCGGCAGTGGGCCAGGCAATCAGGACGCCGCTCTGGGCTTCCCACTCGGCAGGAAAACGAAGGGTCTGGTTCATGGTCTCGCTACACAGGCCCGCCCACGGCGGGTAAAGGGATCAACGGATCGGCGGTTTCGGGCCGATTTCGTTCGGGTCCGCCTGGTTGGCCACCACGTCGATCACCTTCTGCTTCTCGAAGTAGACGGTGAACTGCGGGTACACCCAGCGGTTGATGGTCGGCCACTGCCGCTTCTGTCCGCCACGTGGCTGCAGCTGCTCGCTGGGCGCGCCGAACTGCGCCTGCACCTGCTGCATGCTCTGGCCGCGCACGGGCAGGGCACCGGCCGGCTTCTCGCGGGCGCGGTCGACAAGCAGGGTATCGGCCAGTGCCGGTGTGGCGGCGGCCAGGGTGGCCATCACGGCCAAGGCGGACAGGTAACGCTTCATCTCGATCTACTCCCCAGTGGTCAAGAAAGGCGATTACAGCAAAAACGGCAGGAAAAAGCCGCATAAACAAAAAACCGCCCGAAGGCGGTTTCTTGCATCGGGTCGGCCCCGCGTAGGGCCAGCCGCAGCCGGAAGGCTGTGAGGCTTAGCGCTGACGCGCCTTGAAACGCGGGTTCGACTTGCAGATGACGAAGATCTTGCCACGACGACGCACGACCTTGCAGTCACGGTGACGGGCCTTCGCCGACTTCAGGGAGGACAGGACTTTCATGGCATACCTCGGCGTAAACAGTAGTTGTTCGGGTGGAGCGTGGCCGCGATATGCGAAAGACAATCGGCAGTTGACGCTCGTTCAAGCCCGCCATTCTACCGGGCTTTTCCTCGTGGTTTCAAGTGGTTGCACAAAAGATCCCGCTGGGGGTGTCTGGCAGGGGCTAGAATGACCCCTTCACACGCTCTGGGAACCCCATGAATCCACTCGCTCCCGTCCTGACCATCGACGGCCCTTCCGGGGCCGGCAAGGGTACCATCAGCCGCATCATCGCGCGCCGGATGGGCTGGCATTACCTGGATTCGGGCGCGCTGTACCGGGCAGTGGGCGTGGCCGCGAGCTGGGCCGACATTGATACGTCCGATGCCTCGGCACTGGTGCGCTGCACCTTCGACACCCATGTTCAGTTTGTTGAGCAGGGCGAGTCGATGCGGGTCATGGTCAACGGCACCGATGCCACCGACGAGCTGCGCCTGGAGACCACTGGCGCCCTGGCCTCGGCCATTGCCGCCATTCCGGAGGTCCGCGCGGCCCTGAAGGAGCGCCAGCGCGCATTCAGGGAGCTGCCCGGCCTGGTTGCCGATGGCCGCGACATGGGTACGGTGATCTTCAAGGACGCCCCCTATAAGGTCTTCCTGACCGCCAGTGCCGAGGAGCGCGCCGAGCGCCGGCATAAGCAGTTGAAAGACAAGGGGGTTTCTGTTAACTTTGATGACCTCCTGCGCGAGATCATGGCCCGCGACGCCCGTGATGCTCAGCGTACCGTGGCGCCCCTGAAGCCGGCAGACGATGCTGTCCTCATCGACACCACAGGCATCGGCATCGCAGATGTCGTTGCCAGAGTGATGGATCTGCTTCCGGTTCCGGCTGCCTGATCCGTTCGCGCGGGAGCACTGCCAGCAGCATCGGCGGTGGTCGCGCATAACAGTGCTGTACCAGCTCCGTCGCGCAATGATGCGTGGCGGTTTTCCTACTACACACGACCTGCGTTTCCGGGGTCGACCAACAGGCGGGCGGTCGCCATTCCCCTGAAGGGGACGCCACCGACCCATGTGTCCAACAGAGTAAATCTAATGACCGAATCATTTGCCGAACTGTTTGAAGCCAGCCAGGCCAACCTGGCCAAGCTGAAGCCGGGCGCCATCGTCAGCGGTACCGTTGTTGAAGTCCGCGGCGATGTCGTGGTGATCAACGCTGGCCTGAAGTCCGAAGGCATCGTGCCGATCGAACAGTTCCGTAACGACGCTGGCGAAATCGACGTCGCCGAAGGCGACATCGTCAAGGTCGCCCTCGACTCGATCGAGAACGGCTTCGGCGAAACCGTCCTGTCGCGCGAGAAGGCCAAGCGCGCGATGGTGTGGGACGAGCTGGAAGAAGCGTTGGAAAAGAACGAAACCATCACCGGCCGCATCAGCGGCAAGGTCAAGGGTGGTTTCACCGTGGACATCAAGGATGTCCGCGCCTTCCTGCCGGGTTCCCTGGTCGATGTGCGCCCGGTGCGCGATCCGGCCTACCTGGAAGGCAAGGAGCTCGAGTTCAAGCTCATCAAGCTGGACCGCAAGCGTAACAACGTCGTGGTCTCGCGCCGCGCTGTCGTCGAAAGCGAGCACTCGGAAGAGCGCGAGCAGCTGATGGACAAGCTGCAGGAAGGCGCGATCCTGAAGGGTGTCGTCAAGAACCTGACCGATTACGGCGCGTTCGTGGACCTGGGCGGTATCGACGGCCTGCTGCACATCACCGACATGGCGTGGAAGCGCGTGCGTCACCCGTCGGAAGTCGTGAACGTCGGCGACGAGCTGGACGTCCGCGTGCTGAAGTTCGACCGCGAGCGCAACCGCGTTTCGCTGGGCCTGAAGCAGCTGGGCGAGGATCCGTGGGACAACATCGGCCGTCGTTACCCGGCCAACAGCCGCGTCTTCGGCAAGGTCTCCAACGTCACCGATTACGGTGCGTTCGTTGAGATCGAGCCGGGCGTCGAAGGCCTGGTGCACGTCTCCGAGATGGATTGGACCAACAAGAACGTCAACCCGTCCAAGGTTGTCCAGGTTGGTGATGAAGTCGAAGTGATGGTGCTGGACGTCGATGAAGAGCGTCGCCGTATCTCGCTGGGCATGAAGCAGGTTGCCGCCAATCCGTGGGAAACCTTCGCTGCCACCCACAAGAAGGGTGACAAGGTGTCGGGCCAGATCAAGTCGATCACCGACTTCGGCATCTTCATCGGCCTGGACGGCGGCATCGACGGCCTGGTCCACCTGTCCGACATCAGCTGGAACACCACCGGCGAAGACGTCGTTCGCAACTTCAAGAAGGGCGATACCCTGGACGCCGTCGTCCTGGCTGTCGATCCGGAGCGCGAGCGCATCTCCCTGGGCGTGAAGCAGCTGGAGCAGGATCCGTTCGGCCAGTACATGGCTGCCAATCCGAAGGGCTCCAAGGTCGAAGGCGTGGTGAAGGAAGTCGACGCCAAGGGCGCGATCATCGAGCTGGCTGACGGCATCGAAGGTTACGTCTCGGCCCGCGACATCGCCAACGAGCGCGTTGACGACGCCACCCAGCACCTGAAGGTCGGCGACAAGGTCGAAGCCAAGTTCGTGGGCATGGACCGCAAGGGCCGTACCCTGCAGCTGTCGATCAAGGCCAAGGACGACGCTGAAATGCGCGAAGTGCTGGAGGAATACCAGTCCTCTTCGGCTTCCAGCGGCACCACCCAGCTGGGCGCGCTGCTGCGTGCACAGCTGAACGGCAACAAGTCCGAGTAATCGGCCTTACGCTGTTCGTTGTTTCCTGGACGGCCCGGGCATTGCCCGGGCCGTTTCAGGCTGGGATACCCCTGATGTGAGCCGGTAATGACCAAATCCGAACTGATCGAAATCCTTGCGCGCCGCCAGGCGCACCTGAAGGCCGATGATGTCGATCTGGCGGTGAAGTCGTTGCTGGAAATGATGGGCGGATCGCTGTCCGCCGGGGATCGCATCGAAATCCGTGGTTTTGGCAGCTTCTCGCTGCACTATCGTCCGCCGCGCCTGGGTCGCAACCCGAAGACCGGCGAATCGGTTGCCCTGCCGGGCAAGCACGTCCCCCATTTCAAGCCGGGCAAGGAACTGCGCGAGCGGGTCAGCAGTGTGCTGCCGCTGGACGCCGATCCGGCCTGAGCCTCCCGTCGCGCCACCGCGTGCGAATCCAGCCGCGAGTCGGATAAGCTACGGACTCCTGCCACTGGAGCTGTCGCATGAAGGTTTTTCGTCTGCTGGTCCTGCTGGCGGTACTCATTCTTGGGTTGATCATCGGTGCCATGAACATGGACGAGATGACCATCAACCTTGTTTTCACCCAACTGAAGACCTCGGTCGGCGTGGCAATCATTGCCGCATTGCTGATCGGTGTCATCGTCGGCGCTGGCCTGGTGCTGGTGAGCGTGGTCATTCCGCTCTACAGCCAGTTGCGCCGCGCCAACAAGTCCGCTGTCGCCACGCCGGCACCGGTTGCTTCCCCCCAATCTTTTGATGGACGCTGATCGAAGATGGATTTCGTCACCGAGTGGTTCTGGTTCTTCCTGTTCGTTCCGCTGGCCGCACTGGCCGGGTGGGTGATCGGACGGCGTGGTGGTCAACGCCACGGTGACAGCCAGGTCAGCCGCCTGTCGAGCACCTATTTCCGTGGCCTGAACTACCTGCTCAACGAGCAGCCGGACAAGGCCATCGAGCTGTTCCTGCACATCGCCGAGCTGGACAAGGAAACCTTCGAGACCCAGGTCGCGCTGGGCCATCTGTTCCGCCGCCGTGGTGAAGTCGACCGCGCCATCCGCCTGCATCAGGGCCTGGTCAATCGCCATGACCTGAGTGATGCGCAGCGCGTGCAGGCGCTGCTGGCGCTGGGCGAGGATTACATGAAGTCCGGCCTGCTGGACCGCGCCGAAACCGTATTCACCGAACTGGCCCAGCTGGACCAGCGTGCCCCGCAGGCACTCAAGCACCTGATCGGCATCTACCAGGCCGAGCGCGACTGGGAAAAGGCGATCGATAACGCCACCCGTTTCGAGGATGTCACCGGCGAGCCGATGGGCAAGCTGATCGGGCAGTTCGAATGCGAACTGGCCGAACGCTTCCGCGGTGCCGGCAAGCTGGAAGAGGCGAGGGCAGCGATTGCCCGGGCCTACCAGGCCGATGCGATGTCGGTCCGTGCCGGCATCATTGAAGGCCGCCTGGAAACCGATGCCGGCAATCCGGAAGCGGCCGTGCGCGCCTTCGAGCGCGCGGCGCGCAACGATCCGGAGTACCTGCCGGAGCTGCTGCCGGCGCTGATGCAGAACTACCGCAAGGTGGGCGATCTGGCCGGCGCGCGCGCCTTCCTGTCGGAGATGACCGAGCATTACCGTGGCATTGCCCCGGTGCTGGCGCTGACCCGTCTGATGGAAGAGCAGGAGGGCGTGGCCCCGGCCCGTGCCTACCTGGGCCGCCAGCTCAAGGATCGCCCGTCGGTGCGTGGCGAGTCCGCGCTGATCGACCTGACCCTGGCTGAAGGTGCCGATTCCACGGCGACCCTGCACGACCTCAAGCACATCACCGACCAGTTGCTGGTGCGCAATCCGGCCTATCGCTGCACCCGTTGTGGTTTCGGTGCGCGCACCCACCACTGGCAGTGCCCGAGCTGCAAGGAGTGGGGTACGGTCAAGCCGCTGCTGAACTACGCGGTGCTCTGATCCATGCCGTGGCTCGTGATGGGCGCGCTGCTGGGTCTGGCCCTGCTGAGTGCGGCACTGACCTGGGCAGCGCGGGGCTATGCGCTGCGCCGGCAACTGTTTGACCAGCCGGGCGAACGCCGCAGTCATAGCGTGGCGACCCCGCGTGGCGGCGGCATCGCCATCGTCATCAGCCTGCTGGTGACCGCCGGTGTTGCCATGTGGGCCTGGCCCGAAGCGCGTCCGAGCCTGCTGGTCGCCAGCCTTGGCCTGGCGCTGGTGGCGGGTATCGGCTGGTGGGACGACCACCGGCCGCTTCCGGCCATGCGCCGCCTGATGGTGCACTTCATCGCCGCCGCGCTGCTGGCCGCGCTGGTCAAGGTCCATGGCGGCAGCTGGCTGCTGGCCGTACTGGTCCTGCTGTTCACCGCTTCGCTGATCAACATCTGGAATTTCATGGATGGGATCAACGGCATCGCCGCCAGCCAGGCCATCGTGGTCGCGCTGGGACTGGCGCCGCTGCTGCCTTGGCCGTACTCGCTGGCGGCGGTCGCGTTGGGCCTGGCCTGCCTTGGCTTCCTGCCGTTCAACTTCCCGCGGGCCCGGATCTTCATGGGCGATGTCGGAAGTGGCGCGCTGGGCTACGCGGTGGCGGCAGTGCTGGCACTGGCCAGCGTAAAGACCGACATCCACTGGATGCTGCTGCTGGTGTCGGCATCGCCCTTCCTTGTGGACGCGGGCTTCACACTGCTGGCGCGCATCATTTCCGGACAACGCTGGATGGAACCCCATACCCAGCACGTTTACCAGCGCGCGGTGCAGGCAGGAGCCAGTCACGCCCAGGTAACAGGGATGTACTTTGCTTTGGGCCTGTTCAGTATTACAGTGCTTAATGTCTGCTCCAATTTGCAGCCGAGGTGGGAGGCTGCCGTGGCGATCGCGTGGTTCACCGCGCTGAGCGTCCTCTGGCTCCTCCTGCGCAATGGATTGCGCCACCCAAAAGGAAATACCTGACTTATGGCTTCACCCTGGCGGGACAGAATCCTCGGCCTGATGCCGCGTTCGGCCATCGTCTGCCATGACCTGTTCATGGTCTGGGCGTGCTGGCAGCTGCTCCACGCGGGGCGGTACTCGATCCTGGCCAACGCCCCCGAGCTCCCACTCTGGAACGTCGACACCACGCTGGTGCTGCTGCTGCAGGGCATGGTGTTCTGGCGCGTCGGCCTCTATCGCGGCCTGTGGCGGTTCGCCAGCGTCAGCGACCTGCTGAACATCTTCAAGGCCAGCTTCATCGGCATGGTCGCCATCGTGCTGGTGCTGATGTGGAAGCGCTTCGACGGCGTGCCGATGTCGGTGCTGGTGATCTATCCGTTCGCGCTGTCGGCGCTGCTGGGCGCGCCGCGCCTGCTGTACCGGGCCTGGAAGGACTATCAGGCGCTGCAGTCGGACTCGTCCGCGCGTCGCGTGCTGATCCTGGGTGCCGGCCAGGCCGCCGAGACCCTGGTCCGTGACCTGCGCCGTTCGGGCAATTTCGAGCCGGTCGGCCTGCTGGACGACGCGCCGCACCTGCGCGGTGCCAAGCTGCAGGGCCTGCCGATCCTCGGCACCCTGGACGATGCGCCGACAGTGGTCCGCGAGACCGCGGCCAAGCTGCTGGTGATCGCCATTCCGTCGCTGGACGCTGCGGGCATGCAGCGCATCGTCGCCATCTGCGAAAGCACCGGCGTGCCGTTCCGCACCGTGCCCAAGCTCAGCGATATCCTGCAGGGCCAGTCGCTGCCGGGGCAGTTGAAGGAAGTGGCGATCGAGGACCTGCTCGGCCGTAAGCCGATCATGCCGGACTGGAACCTGATCCGTGGCTGGTTGGGCGGGCGTACGGTGATGGTCACCGGCGCCGGTGGTTCGATCGGCTCCGAGCTGTGCCGCCAGTGCGCGCGTCACGGCGCCGGCCGCATCATCCTGCTCGAGATCAGCGAGCTGCTGCTGCTGACAATCGAGGGCGAGCTGCGGCGCAGCTTCCCGGATGTCGAGGTCGAAGCGGTGCTGGGCGACTGCGGTGACCCGGCGGTGATCCGCCACGCCCTGTCGCTGCACCCCGTCGACACCGCCTTCCATGCCGCCGCCTACAAGCATGTGCCGGTGCTGGAGCGGCAGCTGCGCGAAGCGGTGCGCAACAACATCCTGGCCACCGAGAACGTGGCCCGCGCCTGCCTGGAGGCACGCGTGGAGCATTTCGTGTTCATCTCCACCGACAAGGCGGTCGACCCGGTCAATGCGCTGGGCGCCAGCAAGCGCTATGCGGAGATGATCTGCCAGAGCCTGGACCAGAAGTCCACGCATACCCGTTTCGTCACGGTGCGCTTCGGCAACGTGCTGGCCTCTGCAGGCAGCGTGGTGCCGTTGTTCCGCGAACAGATCCTGCGTGGCGGGCCGGTGACCGTCACCGATCCGGAGGTCAGTCGCTACTTCATGACCATCCCGGAGGCCTGCCAGCTGATCCTGCAGGCGGCCGCTTCGGCGTCGCACGGTGCGATCTATACGCTCGACATGGGCGAGCCGGTGCCGATCCGCGTGCTGGCCGAGCAGATGATCCGCCTGGCCGGCAAGCAGCCGTACAAGGACATTCCGATCATCTACACCGGGCTGCGTCCGGGCGAGAAGCTGCACGAGACGCTGTTCTATTCGGACGAGGACTACCGTTCCACCGCGCACCCGAAGATTCTCGAGGCCGGTGTACGCACGTTCTCGCGTGATCTGGTGTTGGGCAATGTTCCACGCCTGCGCGATGCCGTGGCTGGTTACGACACCACCAGCATCCAGGAGATCCTGTTCGCGACGATGCCGGAGTTTTCTCCTATCGAACAGGATGCTTACATTTCATCCGCTAAAGTCGTGCCTTTTCCGGCACGTGAGGCCAACAGGCACCAATGAGCAAGCGAATTCGCAAGGCAGTTTTTCCAGTGGCAGGGCTCGGGACGCGCTTTTTGCCGGCAACCAAGACGGTTCCGAAGGAAATGTTGCCGATCATTGATCGTCCGCTGATCCAGTACGCGGTCGATGAGGCGATCGAAGCGGGCTGTGACACGCTGGTGTTCATTACCAACCGCTACAAGCACGCGGTCGCCGACTACTTCGACAAGGCCTACGAGCTGGAGCAGAAGCTCGAGCGCGCCGGCAAACAGGAACAGCTGGAGATGATCCGCCACGTGCTGCCCAACGGCGTGCGTGCGATCTTCGTGACCCAGGCCGAGGCCCTGGGCCTGGGCCATGCGGTGCTGTGCGCCAAGGCCGTGATCGGCGACGAGCCGTTCGCGGTGCTGCTGCCGGATGACCTGATCTGGAACCGCGGCGACGGCGCACTGAAGCAGATGGCCGACCTCAACGAGGCCAGTGGTGCAAGCGTGATCGCCGTTGAAGACGTGCCGCACGACAAGACTGCCAGCTACGGCATCGTGGCCACTGACGCGTTCGACGGCCGCAAGGGTCGCATTTCGCAGATCGTGGAGAAGCCGAAGCCGGAGGACGCGCCGAGCGACCTGGCGGTGGTCGGCCGTTATGTACTGAGCCCGAAGATCTTCGAGCTGCTGGAGCAGACCGGCAGCGGTGCCGGTGGCGAGATCCAGCTGACCGACGCGATCGCGCAGCTGCTGAAGACCGAAGAGGTTGATGCCTATCGTTTCGAGGGCACCCGCTTCGACTGCGGCACGCATCTGGGGCTGGTGGAGGCGACGATCCGCTTTGCGCTGGATAACCCGAAGCTGGCCGGGCCGGCGCGGGAGAAACTGACGGCGATGTTGGCGGAATAAGGTTTATCAAGCGTTCCGTGCAGCGCCTTGATTGATACGTGATGGGCGGGACGGGTGGGCCGTTGCAGGACACGCCGTAAACCCGTCCATGGGGGCTCGATGGCGCCATCCATGGCGCCAACGGTCCTGCAACGGCCCACCCGTCCCGCCTGGCAGGTTTCCTGCGGGCGCGGACGGGAAGGGCGGAATCAAAGGCAGAAGCACAATCAAAAAAGGCAGCCTATGGCTGCCTTTTTTGATTGTTGGGGTCAGATCCCTTTGCGCAGCAAAGGGCTCTGACCCCGGCCTTTGACCCTGCCTTTGCTCATCCCTCCGCCGCGCGGAATGTTGGGTGGCGCGGGTGGGTGAGGCTGACCGGGACTGTCAGCGGCATGGGCCAGGCGCATGCGCCTGGCGGGTTGGGCAGGACGCCCAACCCCGGCCTTGCTGCGTGCGCAGGATTGCGCACGCTAGCAAGCCGCTGCCAAGCCCCCAGGGACGGGTTTACGGCGTGTCCCGGGCAGCCTCACCCACCCGGGCCCCACAGCCAACCAACAATCAGCCGGCAACGCTTTGAACCTTACAGCGCTTCGAAAATACCCGCCGCGCCCATGCCGGTGCCGATGCACATCGTCACCATGCCGTACTTCTGCTGGCGACGACGCAGGCCGTGCAGCAGGGTTGCGGTACGGATCGCGCCGGTTGCACCCAGCGGGTGGCCCAGGGCGATCGCGCCGCCCAGCGGGTTGACCTTGCTCGGGTCCAGGCCGCAATCGCGGATCACCGCCAGCGACTGCGCGGCGAACGCTTCGTTCAGTTCAATCCAGTCCAGCTGGTCCTGGGTCAGGCCCGCCTGCTTCAGTGCCTTCGGGATCGCGGCGATCGGGCCGATGCCCATCACTTCCGGACGCACGCCGGCCACCGAGAAACTGACGAAACGGGCCAGCGGGGTCAGGCCGTAATCCTTGATCGCCTGCTCCGAGGCCAGCAGCACGGCACCGGCGCCATCGCTCATCTGCGAGGAGTTGCCGGCGGTGACGGTGCCGCCGAACTGGCCGTTGCGGAACACCGGGCGCAGCTTGGCCAGGCCTTCGGCGGAGGAGTCCGGGCGCGGGCCTTCGTCGGTGTCGGCGATCTTGTTGCGGGTGATGATGCGCTGGCCATCGGCCAGGTCCGGCAGGTGCGAGACGATCTCGTACGGGCTGATCTCGTCCTTGAACTCGCCGTTCTGGATCGCCGCCATGGCCTTCTGGTGCGAGGCGAGGGCGAAGGCGTCCTGGTCTTCGCGCGAGACCTTCCACTCTTCGGCCACCTTCTCGGCGGTGATGCCCATGCCGTAGGCGATGGCCACGTGGTCGTTGTCGAACACGCTCGGTGCCATGGCGATCTTGTTGCCCATCATCGGCACCATTGACATCGACTCGGTGCCACCGGCCAGCATCAGGTCGGCGTTGCCCAGGCGGATCGCGTCGGCAGCCTGCGCCACGGCCTGCAGGCCGGAGGAGCAGAAGCGGTTCACGGTCTGTGCGGCGATGGTGTTCGGCAGGCCGGCCAGCAGCACGCCGATGCGGGCGACGTTCATGCCCTGCTCGGCTTCCGGCATCGCGCAGCCGATGATCGCGTCATCGATGCGGTTGACGTCCACGCCCGGGGCCTGCGCGACGACGCTGCGCAGCACGTGCGCGAGCATGTCGTCGGGGCGGGTGTTGCGGAACATGCCCTTGGGCGCCTTGCCGACCGGAGTACGGGTGGCGGCGACGATGTAGGCGTCCTGGATTTGCTTGGTCATTGCAGTGATCTCTCGTTTTTTTTAGCCGGAGTGCCGACCAACGGTCGGCACCCACCGGGGCAGAGGGAGTGCCCACCAAGGTGGGCACCCACCAAAAGCAGGGATGGCGATCAGTTACGCAGCGGCTTGCCGGTCTTCAGCATGTGCGCGATGCGGGCCTGGGTCTTCTCCTGCTGGGCCAGTTCGACGAAGTGCTTGCGCTCCAGGGTCAGCAGCCACTCTTCGTCCACCAGGGTGCCGCGGTCGACCTTGCCGCCGCACAGCACGGTGGCGATGCGCTCGGCGATCTCGTAGTCGTACGGGCTGATGAAGCGGCCTTCCAGCATGTTGACCAGCATCATCTTGAAGGTGGCGATACCCACGTCACCGGCCACCTGGATGCGGCGTGCCGGCAGCGGCGGACGGTAGCCCGCTTCGGCCAGGGCGCGCGCTTCGGCCTTGGCGATGTGCAGCGCTTCGTAGCTGTTGAACACCACCTTGTCGGTGCTGCGCAGCAGGCCCAGTTCCTTGGCGTTGACCGCGGAGTTGGACACCTTGGCCATCGCCACGGTCTCGAAGGTCTTCTTCAGTTCGGCGAACACGTCACCGCCCGGGCCTGCGGCCTGCGAGGCGCGCACGGCCAGTTCCTTCAGGCCACCACCGGCCGGCAGCAGGCCGACGCCGGCCTCGACCAGGCCGATGTAGCTTTCCAGGAATGCCACGGTCTTGGCGCTGTGCATCTGGAACTCGCAGCCACCACCCAGCGCCAGGCCACGCACGGCGGCAACCACCGGCACCAGCGAGTACTTGATGCGCTGGCTGGTGCGCTGGAAGTTGGCAACCATTTCTTCGAACTGGTCGACCTTGCCGGCCTGCAGCAGGCCCAGTGCACCGGCCAGATCGGCACCGGCAGAGAAGGGCTCCTTCTGCTGCCAGATCACCAGGCCCTGGAAGTCCTTCTCGGCGCGGCTGACGCATTCCTGCAGGCCGTCCAGCACCTGGTCGGACACGGTGTTCATCTTGGTCTTGAAGCTGACCACGGCGATGCCATCACCGTCGTGCCACATGCGCAGGCCGTCGTTCTCGAACACGGTCTCGCCCGGCGCGAACGTCTCGCCCAGCAGCGGATCGGGGAAGCGCTGGCGCTGGTACACCGGCAGCGACGAGCGCGGCAGCTTGGCATTGCGCGACGGGCTGTAGCTGCCTTCGGCGGCATGCACGCCGTCGCGGCCATCGAACACCCAGTCCGGCAGCGGGGCGTTGCTCATGCTCTTGCCGGCCACGATGTCATCGGCGATCCACTGTGCGACCTGCTTCCAGCCGGCGGCCTGCCAGGTTTCGAACGGGCCCAGCGACCAGCCGTAGCCCCAGCGGATGGCCAGGTCCACGTCGCGCGCGGTCTCGGCGATGTCGGCCAAGTGGTAGGCGCTGTAGTGGAACAGGTCGCGGAAGGTCGCCCACAGGAACTGCGCCTGCGGATGCTGGCTTTCGCGCAGCTTGGCGAACTTCTCGGCCGGGTTTTTGATCTTCAGGATCTCGACCACTTCCGGCGCGGCAGCGCGATCAGCCGGACGATAGTCCTGCTTCTCCAGGTCCAGCACCACGATGTCCTTGCCGACCTTGCGGAAGATGCCGGCGCCGGTCTTCTGGCCCAGCGCGCCCTTGGAAATCAGCGCGTCCAGCCACTTCGGCGACTTGAAGAACTCGTGCCACGGGTCGCTCGGCAGGGTGTCGCCCATGGTCTTGATGACGTGCGCCATGGTGTCCAGGCCGACCACGTCGGAGGTGCGATAGGTCGCTGACTTCGGGCGACCGACCAGCGGGCCGGTCAGGCCGTCCACTTCATCGAAGCCCAGGCCGAACTGCTGGGTGTGGTGGATGGTGGACAGGATCGAGAACACGCCGATGCGGTTGCCGATGAAGTTCGGGGTGTCCTTTGCGTACACCACGCCCTTGCCCAGGGTGGTGACCAGGAAGGCTTCCAGGCCTTCCAGCACGGCGGCGTCGGTGGTGGTGGCCGGGATCAGCTCGGCCAGGTGCATGTAGCGCGGCGGGTTGAAGAAGTGCACGCCGCAGAAGCGGTGACGCAGCTGCTCGGGCAGCACGTCGGCCAGCTTGTTGATGCCCAGGCCCGAGGTGTTGGAGGCCAGCACCGCGTGGTCGGCCACAAACGGCGCGATCTTCTTGTACAGGTCCTGCTTCCAGTCCATGCGCTCGGCAATGGCCTCGATGATCAGGTCGCAGTCCTTCAGCTGCTCCAGGCCCGACTCATAGTTGGCCGGGGTGATGGCTTCGGCCAGCGACTTGCTGGCCAGCGGCGCCGGGCTCAGCTTGCCCAGGTTGGCGATCGCCTTCAGCACGATGCCGTCGGCCGGACCTTCCTTGGCAGGCAGGTCGAACAGCACGGTGTCGACGCCAGCGCTGGTGAGGTGGGCGGCGATCTGGGCACCCATGACGCCGGCACCCAGCACGGCGGCGCGGCGGACTAGCAGGGAATTGGACATGGTGTAGGGCCTTTGTTGGTCAGCAGTTACTGGGTGGAATCAAAGGGAAGCGGGCAGGGCGCTGGCGCGTGCGGCGGCGCGGAACCCGGCTTCGGCGAAATGGATCAGTTCGTGGGCGGCATGGGCACGATGCGCCGCTTCGGTGACACCGGCGGGACGCTTGATCAGCCCGAAGTCGGCCATGGCATAGGTGAGCGAGCCGGCCAGGAAGTCCAGGCGCCAGTACAGCTCTTCCTTGCTCAGGCCGGGCACGCACTCGCCGATGGCCTTGCCGAACGCACGCAGCACGTGGCCGTAGTGGTCAGACAGGAACTTGCGCAGGTTGTCGTTCTTCTCGGCATAGGCGCGGGCGATCACGCGCACGAAGGCGCCGCCGTTCTGGCGGTCCTGGGCCAGCGCCAGCGCCGGTTCGACGAAGGCGGCCAGCACCGGGCGCAGTTCACCGGGGTGTTCGCTGCGGGCCCGCTCCAGCTGCGACAGGCGGGCACCGGTCATCTCGTCCATGCGGCGGCGGAAGACCTCGTTGACCAGGTTTTCCTTGGAACCGAAGTGGTAGTTGACCGCGGCGATGTTGACGTCGGCCTGGCTGGTCACCTGCCGCAGCGAGGTGCCGGCGAAGCCGTGCTGGGCGAACAGCTCCTCGGCCGCGCCGAGGATCCGGTCCTTGGTCGAGAAGTGGGCGGGCTTGGCCATCGATGGGCGGACCTTAATCAAACGATTGTTTGATACTAGAACCAGACGGTACCGTATGGCATTTTGCAGTGCAGCAAAATCGGCGGGCTCGGTCAGATTTCACTCAGGTGGGTGAATGGGTGGACCTGAACCTGTAGGGCCGAGCCCGCGCTCGGCTGCTCTTCGGCCCAAAGGCCAGCCGAGCATGGGCTCGGCGCTACTACAGGGCCACAAGGCCCTCTACCACCCGGCCACGTTATCTTTTACAATTCGCCTACGTTTATCAGGCTAAGCCCGCGTCCCGACGCGGGTTTTTTTCATGTTACCCTTCGGGCCATCAGCGGCCCGATTCCATTGGAGACATCCCATGGCGCTGGAGCGCACCCTTTCGATCATCAAGCCGGACGCCGTTGCCAAGAACGTCATCGGCGAAATCTACGCCCGCTTCGAGAAGGCCGGCCTGAAGGTCGTGGCCGCCAAGTACAAGCAGCTGTCGCGCCGTGAAGCCGAAGGCTTCTACGCCGTGCACCGCGAGCGTCCGTTCTTCAACGCGCTGGTCGAGTTCATGATCTCCGGCCCGGTGATGATCCAGGCCCTGGAAGGCGAGAACGCCGTCTTGGCCCACCGCGACCTGCTGGGCGCCACCAACCCGAAGGAAGCCGCTGCGGGCACCATCCGCGCCGACTTCGCCGAATCCATCGATGCCAACGCCGCCCACGGCTCGGACTCGGTCGAGAATGCCGCGATTGAAATCGCCTACTTCTTCGCCGCCACCGAAGTCGTCTCGCGCTGAGAGTAATGCCGTGAACGAGGTCGTACAGTCCCCCGCCATCCAGCCGCTGCCGAAGTCGGCACCCACGGCTGGCAAGCAGAACCTGCTCGACCTCGATCGCGCGGGCCTGGAGAAGTTTTTCGTCGAGGTGCTTGGCGAAAAGAAGTTCCGTGCCCACCAGGTGATGAAGTGGATCCACCATCGCTACGTCACCGACTTCGATGAAATGACCGACCTCGGCAAGGTCCTGCGCGCCAAGCTGCAGGCCCATGCCGAGGTACTGGTTCCGAACATCGTGTTCGACAAGCCCTCCGCCGACGGCACCCACAAGTGGCTGCTGGCGATGGGCGTGGATGGCAAGAACGCCATCGAGACCGTGTACATCCCGGACAAGACCCGCGGCACGCTGTGCGTGTCGTCGCAGGTCGGTTGCGGCCTGAACTGCACGTTCTGCTCCACCGCCACCCAGGGCTTCAACCGCAACCTGACCACCGCCGAGATCATCGGCCAGGTGTGGGTTGCCGCACGCCACCTGGGCAACGTGCCGCACCAGATGCGCCGCCTCACCAACGTGGTGATGATGGGCATGGGCGAGCCACTGATGAATTTCGACAACGTCGTGCGCGCCATGAGCGTGATGCGCGACGATCTGGGCTACGGCCTGGCCAACAAGCGCGTGACCCTGTCGACCTCCGGCCTGGTGCCGCAGATCGACCGCCTGTCTGCCGAAAGCGACGTGTCGCTGGCGGTGTCGCTGCATGCGCCGAACGATGCGCTGCGCGAAACCCTGGTGCCGCTCAACAAGAAGTACCCGATCGCCGAGCTGATGGCCTCGTGCGCACGCTACCTGCGCGCCAACAAGCGCCGCGAATCGGTCACCTTCGAATACACCCTGATGAAGGGCATCAACGACAAGCCCGAACATGCCCGCGAGCTGGCCCGCCTGATGCGCCAGTTCGACAACGCGGTGCAGGCCAAGGATTCGGGCAAGGTCAACCTGATTCCGTTCAACCCGTTCCCGGGTACCCGCTACGAGCGTTCGGAAGAGGCGCACATCCGCGCCTTCCAGAAGATCCTGCTCGACAGCAACGTGCTGACCATGGTCCGCCGCACCCGTGGCGACGACATCGATGCCGCCTGTGGCCAGCTCAAGGGCCAGGTGATGGACCGCACCCGCCGCCAGGCGGAGTTCAACAAGACGCTGCAAGCGGGGAAGGGGAGCGATGCCGCGGCCTGACCGCCTCTGGCTGGTTCTGCTCGCAGGCGTGCTGGCCGTTGCGGTCGGCGGCTGCAAATCCCAACCCAAGGCCAGGCTGGGCCCCAGCGAAGCGCCGGTCTACTCGGTCCGCGATCCGGACAACGTGCGGCGTCAGGTGCGCCTGCAGGACCTGCTGGCACTGGCCGCGCGCGACATGCAGGTCGGCAACCTGGATGCGGCCGAACGCAAGGCGCGCGAGGCGCTGAAGCTGGCACCCGAATCGCCTGATGCGCTGGTGCTGATGGCCGGCATCGACGAGCGCCGTGGCCGTACCCAGCAGGCCGGCGAAAGCTTCCGCAGGGCTGCCGAACGGGCGCCGCAGCGCGGGGACGTCCTCAACAATTACGGCGCGTGGCTGTGCCAGCAGGGCCGGCCGGCCGAGTCGCTGGCCTGGTTCGATCGTGCGCTGCAGGCGCCGGGCTACGCCACACCGGCCGAGGCCCAGGCCAATGCCGGGGGCTGTGCCCTGGACGCTGGCCAGCTTGAACGTGCCGAGCGCGACCTTCGCGCGGCGCTGTCGACGCTGCCGGGAAACCCGGTCGCGCTGGAAGCGATGGCCCAGCTCAGCTTCCGCCAGGGCCGCTACATGGAGGCCCGGGCCTTCGCCGAACGTAGGATTGCGGCTGCACCCGCAACGCGTTCCGTGTTACAACTTGCGTCTCAAATCGAAGCGCGGCTGGGTGATCGGGCGGCATCTGATCGCTATATTCAGCGGATTCGAAAGGAATTTCCGCAGGAAGCGGGCTCCTAACTCCAGGGTTGATGCATTGTGATTGATGACCAGACTGTGAGCGCTCTCGAGACTGCGGCCGGCTGCGGCAGCCGCCTGCGCCAGGCCCGCGAGGCGGCCGGACTGACCCTCGAAGATGTCGGCTCGCGCCTGCGCATGCCGGTCCAGGTGGTCAGGTCGCTGGAAGAAGAACAATGGCAGAAGCTTGGCGCGCCGGTGTTCGTGCGCGGCCAGCTGCGCAGCTACGCGCGGCTTCTGGATGTGGACGTCGGAGAGCTGCTGGAGCAGGCCCAGGTCGGCCCGGTGGTTCCGCCCACCCTGGTCAGCCATACCCATACCCCGCGTGCGCGCCGCATTGCCGAGAATCTCGGCCGTCGCGTGCTGTATGTCGGCATCACCGCGGTGCTGGCGGTGCCGGTGTGGTTCGCCACCCGTGGCCATTTCGATGGCAGTGCCACCCCGTCGCCGAATACCGCCTCGCTGGATGCCATCCCGGCCGCCGTGCCGGTAACCCCGTCCGCTGCGGGTGTCGAGCCCTCGGCGCCGGCTGAAGTGGCGAGCGCCCCGGCCAGCAAGCCGGCCGCCACCCCGTACGTGGCCTCGCTGGCCCCGGTGCCGCGTTCAGCCCCGGCGCCAGCGGCTGCCGCCAACACGCTGGACATGCAGTTCAGCGGCGACAGCTGGGTCGATATCGGCGGCCCGGACGGCGCTACCGTCGAGAAGGCGCTGATCAAGTCCGGCGAAAGCCGCAGCTTCACGCCGGGCCAGGTGACCCGGGTGACCCTGGGCAACGCCTCGGCGGTCCAGGTTCAGCAGAACGGCGCTATCGTCGATCTGACCCCCTACCAGCGAGCCAACGTGGCGCGCTTTCAGGTATCCTCTGAAGGCTCCGTAGTCCCGGTTTCGCACTGAGGCGCGGTTTCACCACCTTCGATTAATTCCAATGGTCCCTCCCGATGGGCGGGGCGAGAGTACGCATGGCGATCGACGATCTGCTCGACGAGCACGAACAAAGTGAACGCGTCCGCAGCTGGCTGCGGAAGAATGGTGCCAGCATCCTCGGTGGCGTGGTCATCGCCATCGGTGCCATTGCCGGCTGGCAGTGGTACCAGAAGGATCAGGGCGGCAAGCTGGCCTCGGCCAATGTCGAGTACCAGAAGGCGCTCGTTGGCCTGCAGCAGAACAAGCTCGACGACGCCGCCAAGGCGGTCAAGGCGCTCGAAGCCGGCCCGTCCAGCATCTACGGCGACCTCGCGGCGCTGCAGCTGGCCAAGGCCCAGGTCGACGCCGGCAAGAACGAAGAAGCCCTGGCCACCCTGCGCGGCGTGAAGGTCGAAGGTGACCTGCAGCGCGTGGTCGACCAGCGTGTGGCCCGCCTGCTGGTGGCCACCGGCAAGAGTGACGAGGCGATCAAGCTGCTGGGCAGCGCCACTGACAGCAGCAGCCTGGAAATCCATGGCGACGCGCTGATGGCGCAGGGCAAGCGCGATGACGCCCGGAGCCAGTACGAGAAAGCGCTGAAGTCGCTGGACGTGGCAGCGCCGCAGCGGCGCCTGCTGGAAACCAAGGTTATGGACGCCGGCGGCACCGTTGCCGCCCCTGCGGAGTCGGTTTGATGAGTCAGAAGGTCATGATCACCCGCGTCGCCACCGTGCTCCTGATGGGCATGGCCCTGAGCGGCTGCAGCACCGTGAAAGGCTGGTTCGCCGGCAAGGACGCGGCCGCGAAGAAGGCACAGGAACCGGCTGAGCTGGTCAAGTTCGAGCCGACCCTGAAGGTCAACAAGGCCTGGTCGGTCAACCTCGGCAAGGGCGAGCGCCGCATCGGCGTGCGCCAGGGCCCGGCGGTGGCCAACGGCCACGTGTTCGCTGCGGCGATCACCGGTGGCGTGCACGCCATCGACCTGCAGACCGGCAAGAAGGTCTGGACCTGGGAGCCGAAGAAGGAAAAGAAGAAGGCCAAGCTGCGCCTGTCCGGTGGCCCGGGTGTCGGTGAGAACCTGGTCGTGATCGGCACGCTGGATGGCCAGGTCATCGCCCTGGACATCAACGACGGCAGCGAGAAGTGGCGCGCCCGTGTTCCGGGTGAAGTCATCGCCGCGCCGGCCATCGCTCAGGGCGCAGTCTACGTGCGCAGCAATGACGGCCGCATCACCGCGTTCGATGCCGGCAACGGCACCCAGAAGTGGTTCAACCCGAGCGAGCTGCCGGCACTGACCGTGCGTGGCAACGCGCCGGTGGTGACCGGCCCGGGCGTGCTGTTCATCGGCAAGGACGAGGGCGCGGTTGCCGCCCTGGCCCAGCAGGATGGCCGCACCCTGTGGGAACAGAACGTGGGCAACGGTGAAGGCCGTACCGAGCTGGAGCGCATGGCTGATGTCGACGGCGCGCCGGTGCTGGATGGCAACACCCTGTTCGTGAGCAGCTTCAAGAACCAGACGATGGCCATCGAAGGCCCGACCGGTCGCCCGCTGTGGGCGCGCGACCATGGCGGTGCCGGTGGTGTGGCGGTCTCGTCTGGCAATGTGTTCGTCACCGACAACAAGGGCGGCGTGTTCGGCCTGGACAAGGCCAGCGGCGCAGCGATGTGGTCGCAGACCGCACTGGCCCGTCGCTCGCTGACCGGTCCGGCACTGCACGGCGACTACGTCGTGGTCGGCGACTACAAGGGATACGTGCACTGGTTGCAGACCTCCGATGGTGCGATGGCGGCACGGGCGAAAAGTGGCGGCGACGCCCTGCTGGCCCAGCCGGTCGTCGCAGACGGGGTGCTGCTGGTGCAGAACGTTGATGGCAAGCTGACCGCCTTCCGGTTGGCAAATTAAAAATTGGAGTAATCGCGATGCTGCCTTTGGTCGCCCTGGTTGGACGGCCGAATGTCGGCAAGTCGACTATTTTCAATGCGCTTACGCGCACCCGTGACGCGCTGGTCCATGACCAGCCCGGCGTCACCCGCGACCGCAACTACGGCGTCTGCCGCCTCGACGAGGACAACCATTTCCTCGTCGTGGATACCGGCGGTATCGCGGAAGAGGAAGAGGGTCTGGCAGGGGCTACCACCCGCCAGGCCCGCGCCGCTGCGGCGGAAGCCGACCTGATCCTGTTCGTGGTTGACGCCCGTGAGGGTACGTCGGCGATGGACGACGAGATCCTGGCCTGGCTGCGCAAGCTGTCGCGCCCGACGCTGCTTCTGATCAACAAGATCGACGGCACCGACGAGGACACCGTGCGTTCGGAGTTCGCCCGTTACGGTTTCGGCGAGATGCTGACCGTGTCGGCTGCGCACCGCCAGGGCCTGGACGACTTGCTGGACGAAGTGGTCCAGCGCCTGCCGGAAGAAGGCAGCGGCGAAGAGCTGGACAACGATCCGAACCGCATCCGCATCGCCTTCGTCGGCCGTCCGAACGTGGGCAAGTCGACGCTGGTCAACCGCATTCTCGGCGAGGAGCGCATGATCGCCTCCGACGTGCCGGGCACTACCCGCGACTCGATCGCGGTGGACCTGGAGCGTGACGGCCGCGAATACCGCCTGATCGATACCGCCGGCCTGCGTCGTCGTTCGCGCGTGGACGAGGTCGTCGAGAAGTTCTCGGTGGTCAAGACCATGCAGTCGATCGAGCAGTGCCAGGTGGCCGTGCTGATGCTCGACGCCACCGAAGGTGTGACCGACCAGGATGCCACCGTGCTCGGCGCCGTGCTCGATGCCGGCCGCGCGCTGGTGATCGCCATCAACAAGTGGGACGGCCTGACCGAGTACCAGCGCGAGCAGGCCGAAACCATGCTGTCGCTGAAGCTGGGCTTCGTGCCGTGGGCTGAATCGGTGCGCATCTCGGCCAAGCACGGCTCGGGCCTGCGTGAGCTGTTCCGTGCGGTGCACCGCGCGCACGAATCGGCGAACAAGACCTTCACCACCAGCGAAGTGAACAAGGCGCTGGAAGTAGCCTACGAGACCAACCCGCCGCCGACCATCCGCGGCCACGTCTCCAAGCTGCGCTACGTGCACCCGGCCGGCTCCAATCCGCCGACATTCATCGTGCACGGCACCCGCCTGAAGGAGCTGCAGGAATCCTACAAGCGCTACCTGGAGAACTTCTTCCGCAAGCGCTTCAAGCTGATCGGCACGCCGGTGAGCTTCATCTTCCGCGAGGGTACCAACCCGTACGAGGGCAAGAAGAACGTCCTCACCGAGCGGCAGGTCAAGGCCAAGCGGCGCTTGATGAAGCACGTCAAGGGCAAGTGATGCACGAGAAGGCGGCCTGAGGGCCGCCTTTTTTGTTGTGGTGCATGGGTGGCCGCCTTGCTCAGGCGCGGCCCCACGGCAACAGCACGCCACGGAACCTCATCCTTCCTGACGACAGGCGGTCATACGCCTCGGTCGCCTGGTCCAGATCAAAGGTCTCGACCATCGGCTTCACCTTGCCGGCGGCGGCAAGCTGCAGCACTTCGCTGAGGTAGTGCTGGCCACCATGGGTGGCGCCGATCACGCGCTGGCGCATCATGTGGAACGGCACGCCTTCGGACGAGATCGAGAACGGCTGGCTGAAGTCCAGGCCGCACAGCACAACGCGCCCGTCGACACGCAGGCCGGTCATCGCTTCTTCGGCCGAGCTGAATTCATTGGTGGTCACCAGCAGCACGTCGGCGCCGCCGATGGCCTTCAACTCCTTGCCATTGGCCACGACCTTGTCGGCGCCCAGCTGCTGGGCGAGCGCATGCTTGTCTGCGGAATGGGTGATGGCGATGGTCTCGAAGCCGCAGGCCTTGGACAGCTGCAGGGCGACATGGCCCAGTCCGCCGATGCCCAGTACCGCGATCTTCTCCCGTGGCTGGGGCGCCGCATCGCGCAGCCCGCTCCAGGTCGTGTAGCCGGCACACATCATCGGCGCCGCATCCACGTAGGAGAGTCCGTCAGGCAGCAGCACCGTGCCTTCGGCGGAGATCGCGATGTACTGGGCATGGCCGCCCTGCGCGGCGAAGCCGGTGGTGCGGGGTGCATCGCAGTTCATTGCCGTCTGTCCGGACAAGGGGCGGTTCTCGCGGCAGTAGGGGCAACGCCCACAGGACGACTGGACCCACGTGGTGCCCACGCGATCGCCCACCCGGCGCGAGTGCACGCCGGCGCCCACCTCCACCACTTCTCCGACTACTTCATGCCCCGGTGTCTGCGGGTAGATGTCGCCGCCATAACCCTGGGTTGCCCACACGTCCGTGTAGCACATGCCCGATGCGTGGACCTTGACCAGCACCTGGCCCGGTTCGATCACGGGCATCGGCACGTCCTGGACCTGCCACGGCGCATTCGGCCCGGTCATCACAACCGCTTTCATCGTCTTCATCGTCTTGATCCTGTCCCGGTGGGTGAGCGCCGAGGGCGGGTGCCCGCGGACTACTCGGAGCGTAGAATCGGTTGACTATCAAGACAATCGCTTCAATATTTCACGATATGGTGAGCCAAATTCAACAAACGAGCGGAGGGGATCTGACCGCCTTCACCGCGTTCCTGGCGGTGGCGGCGCATCGGAGCTTCCGCAGCGCGGCGGCAGAGCTGAACATCACGCCGTCGGCGATCAGCCATGCGATCAAGGCGCTCGAGCAGCGGCTGGGTGCGCGCCTGTTCAATCGCACCACGCGCAGCGTCTCGCTGACCGATGCCGGGGAGCGCCTGGCGGAAAAACTGCGGCCGGCCATGGCCTCGATCGAGGAGGCCCTGCAGTCCGTGGACACTGAAGCCGGCACGCCGCGTGGCACGGTCCGCATCAACGCCAGTGAGGGCGCCATACGGCTCGTGCTGAAGCCGGTGCTTGCGCGGTTCCTGCGCCAGTACCCGCAGGTCCATCTGGACATCGTCAGTGACGGCCGGTTGGGCGATATCGTTTCGGAGGGGTTCGATGCGGGTATCCGCCTGACCGAAGCCGTGCCCCAGGACATGGTCGCGATAGCGGTGACCGCCCCGATGCGCTTCGCGGCGGTGGCCTCGCCGGCGTATCTGCAGGCGCGTGGCCGTCCACTGCGGCCGCTGGATCTGCATCAGCACGACTGCATCCGTTTCCGCTTTGAAAGTGGGGCGATCTACCGGTGGGAGTTCGAGCACCAGGGCACTACCGAGCGGGTGAACGTCTCCGGGCCGATCACGCTGACGGACCAGCCGTTGATGGTCGACGCGGCCATTGAAGGGATCGGCATCGCCTTCGTTCCCGAGCATCTGGCACTGGAACCGTTGGCTGATGGCCGCCTGCTGCGGTTGCTTGAGGACTGGTGTCCTGAATTTCCCGGCCTTTCGCTGTACTACCCGGGCCACCGCCATGTGCCGCCCGGGCTGAAAGCGCTGATCGGTCTTCTTCAGGAACAGCACGGCGGGCGCGGGTAGTCCGGGTAGCGCTGGGTATTGGTCAAGGCAAGGTAGAGCGGCCTGCGTGATAATGCGGCCATGAGCATCCAAGAGCTTTCCCCCGCGCAGGCGTGCGAGCGCCTGGCCCACGGCGCGGTGCTGATCGATGTGCGCGAAGCGCACGAACGGGCCGGCGGGATGGCCGAGGGCGCGCGCGGCGTGTCCAAGGGCGAACTGCAGGCCGCCCCGGCCGCGCATCTGCCGCGGCACGACCAGGAGATCCTGCTGATCTGCCAGAGCGGCAAGCGCTCGGCCGATGCCACGCAGTTCCTGCTGGAGGCCGGCTACACAAACGTCGCTTCCGTGACGGGCGGTACCGTGGCCTGGCGTGAGCAGTCGCTGCCGCTGGTGCAGCCGCTGGCCAGCGCCGCCGACCGTGATTTCTATGATCGCTATTCGCGGCATCTGCTGCTGCCGCAGGTGGGCGAGGCCGGCCAGCGCCGGCTGCAGCAGTCGCGCGTGCTGGTGCTGGGCGCGGGCGGGCTGGGTGCCCCGGCCGGCTTCTACCTGGCCGCCGCGGGGGTGGGGCACCTGCGCTTCGCCGACCACGACCGCGTGGAGCGCAGCAACCTGCATCGGCAGATCGTGCATACCGAAGCCAGCGTCGGCCAGCTCAAGGTCGATTCGGCGCGCGAGCGGCTGCTGGCGCTGAACCCGTCGATCGAGGTCGAGGCCGTGCCCGAGCGGGTCACCTCCGAGAACGTGGATGCGCTGCTGGACGGCGTGGACGTGGTGCTGGACGGCTCGGACAACTTCCCGCTGCGCTACCTGCTCAACGACGCCTGCATCAAGCACGCCAAGCCGCTGGTGTATGCCGCCATCGAGCGCTTTGATGGCCAGGTAAGCGTGTTTGATGCCGGCCGCCAGCGTGGCGTGGCGCCGTGCTACCGCTGCCTGTTCCCGGAACCGCCGCCGCCGGAGTTTGCGCCGAACTGTTCCGAGGCCGGTGTGCTGGGCGTGTTGCCCGGCTTGGCTGGGGTGCTGCAGGCCACCGAGGTGCTGAAGCTGCTGCTCGGCATCGGCGAGCCGCTGGTCGGGCGCCTGCTGCGCTTCGATGCGCTGGGCATGCGCTTCCGCGAGACCGGCATCCGGCCGGACCCGCAGTGCCCGGTGTGCGCGCCGGGTGTGCCGTTCCCGGGGTATATCGATTACGCCGCGTTCTGCCGGGGTGGGTAACCCCGGCCGGGGATTGATCCACGCCATGCGTGGATGAATGTGTCTGGTTTCGGGATGATGCTGGGGATCGCTCCCATCATCGTTCCACCTCCAAGACAATCCGACGCAACATGCGTGCTATTGCCGTCATCGGCATTGCTCTATTGTTGAACCCGATTCTGGATCTTGGGGAACACACCGCATGGCGGTAGAAGCAGCGACCAGCGAGCTGGTCAAGGTCGTCGCCCTGCTGGGCGCGGCGGTGGTGATGGTGCCTTTGTTCCGCCGGGCCGGCCTGGGCTCGGTGCTGGGCTACTTCGCCGCTGGCCTGGCGATCGGACCGTTCGGGCTGGGCTGGTTCTCCGACCCGCAGGCCATCCTGCATACCGCCGAACTCGGCGTGGTGATGTTCCTGTTCGTGATCGGCCTGGAAATGCGGCCCTCGCACCTGTGGAGCCTGCGCAAGGAAATCTTCGGGCTGGGCACGCTGCAGATCGTCACCTGTGCGCTGGTGCTGACCAGCATCGCCAAGCTGTTCGGCCTGCCGTGGCAGGTGGCCTTCATCGGCGCCACCGGCTTCGTGCTCACCTCCACCGCGGTGGTGATGCAGCTGCTGGCCGAGCGCGGTGACATCGCGCTGCCGTCGGGGCAGAAGATCGTCTCCATCCTGCTGTTCGAAGACCTGCTGATCGTGCCGTTGCTGGCGCTGGTAGCCTGGATGGGCCCGAGCGCGGGCAGTGCCGATGGTGAGGGTTCGCGCTGGCTGTCGGTGGCGATCGGCGTGGGTGCCATCGTCGGCCTGGTGCTGGTCGGCCGCTTCCTGCTCAACCCGTTGTTCCGCGTGCTGGCCGAATCGAAGGCGCGCGAGGTGATGACCGCCGCCGCGCTGCTGGTGGTACTGGGTGCAGCGCTGCTGATGCAGCTGTCCGGCCTGTCGATGGCGATGGGCGCGTTCCTGGCCGGCGTGCTGTTGAGCGAATCGACCTTCCGCCACCAGATCGAAGCGGACATCGAACCGTTCCGCGGCATCCTGCTCGGCCTGTTCTTCCTCAGCGTGGGCATGGCGCTGGACCTGGGCGTGGTGGCCGGCAACTGGCAGCTGATCCTTGGCCTGGTGCTGGCGTTGATGGCGGCCAAGGCGCTGTGCATCTACGTGGTCGCGCGCATCATGGGCAGCGACCACGCGCAGGCGCTGGACCGTGGCGTGCTGATGGCGCAGGGCGGCGAGTTCGCCTTCGTGTTGTTCTCCGCCGCGGCATCGGCCGGCGTGATCAACCTGGAGATCAATGCCAACTTCACCGCGGTGGTGGTGCTGTCGATGGCGCTGACCCCGCTGGTGGTGCTGCTCTACAAGCGCATCGCGCCGAAGCCGACGGTGAACATGGACGGCGTGGACGAGGCCGATGGCCTGTCCGGCAGCGTGCTGCTGATCGGCTTCGGCCGCTTCGGTCAGGTCGCCAGCCAGTCGCTGCTGGCGCGCGACGTGGACGTGACCATCATCGACAACGATGTGGAGATGATCCAGAGCGCCGCGCGGTTCGGCTTCAAGATCTACTACGGCGACGGCACGCGGTTGGATGTGCTGCATGCTTCGGGCGCGGCCACCGCACGTGCGATTGCGGTGTGCGTGGACAAGGCCGAGGCCGCCGACCGCATTGTTGAACTGGTGGCGCACGAGTTCCCGCAGGCCAAGCTGATGGTGCGCTCGTTCGACCGCGAGCATTCGCTGCGGCTGATCCATGCCGGTGTCGATTTCCAGATCCGCGAGACGTTCGAGTCGGCGGTGCTGTTCGGCCAGGCCGCGCTGGTGGAGCTGGGTGCGGACGAAGACGATGCGGTGGAGATTGCCGAGCAGATCCGTCGCCGCGATGCCGAGCGCTTCGAGCTGGAAATTGCCGGTGGTGGTCTGAATGCCGGCGCGCGGATGATCTACGGCAACAGCCCGCAGGGCGTACCGACGCCAACGCCGTTCACCGCGCCGAAGCGGGAGAGCAAGACGCTCAATCCGCAGGATGTGCCGGAAGAGGAAGAATGAGGTGCCGCGCACCGCGCTCGCCGGGCGTGGCCCGGCGCTACCGTGGTGCGCACGGGTGGGGTAGCGCCGGGCCATGCCCGGCGAGCGCAGCGGCCGCCCGGATTGGCGGTGGGCGAGGGGGCCTGAATCAGGGACAATAGCGTCCCCGCCGCCCCACGCCTGCTCCCGATGACTGATTCCGCCGCCCCGCATCCTGCCCGCATCCTCGATGGCCGCCGTATCGCCGAGGACCTGCTCGACAGCCTGAAGGTGCGCGTCGACGCCCGCGTGGCCGCCGGTGGCAGCCGTCCGGGCCTGGCCGTGGTGCTGGTCGGTGGCGACCCGGCCTCGACCGTGTACGTGCGCAACAAGCGCCGTGCCGCCGAGAAGGTCGGCATCGAGGCGCATGACTACGATCTGCCGGCCGGTACCACCGAGGCCGAGCTGCTCGACCTCATCGACCAGCTCAACGCCGATCCGAAGATCAACGGCATCCTGATCCAGCTGCCGCTGCCGGGCATCCCCGACGCGCGCCGGCTGATCCAGCGCATCGACCCGCGCAAGGACGTGGACGGTTTCCACCCGGAAAACGTCGGCCACCTGGCCCTGCGCGAATTCGGCCTGCGCCCGTGCACCCCGCGCGGCATCACCACGCTGCTGGGCCACACCGACCAGCCGGTGCGCGGCCGCAACGCCACCATCGTGGGCGTCAGCAACCACGTCGGCCGCCCGATGGGACTGGAGCTGCTGATTGCCGGCTGCACCGTGACCAGCTGCCACAAGTTCACCCCCAAGGACGTGCTGGAACAGGCCGTGCGCAACGCCGACATCCTGGTGGTGGCGGTGGGCCGCCCGGGCATCGTGCCGGGCGAATGGGTGAAGCCGGGCGCGGTGGTGATCGACGTGGGCATCAACCGGTTGGACGACGGCCGCCTGGTGGGCGACGTTGGGTTTGAGGCGGCGGCCCAGCGGGCCAGCTGGATCACCCCGGTGCCGGGCGGTGTCGGCCCGATGACCGTGGCTACGTTGATGCAGAACACCCTGGAAGCGGCGGAAGCCTCCTGAGGGTAGCGCCGGGCCATGCCCGGCGGATGTTTGCGGCGCCGCTGCGCTCGCCGGGCATGGCCCGGCGCTACCGGGGTTGCATTGATGCCCCGCGATTCCCGCCGACCCGCTCCTGGTAGGTGCCAACCTTGGTTGGCACACATCCATCGGGGCCATCGGCCCATCTGGGGTACCGGTGCCGGACGGGTTGTGCCAACCAAGGTTGGCACCCACCCAAACCCCCCTGAACCAATCACCGCCCGCGCGACACTGCGTCGCATCTACCCCCTGCCACGCGGCGCGAAAACAGGGTAAAATGTCGCGCTTCCCCACATCTCGGGTATGCCGATGCTGCGCATCCAGGCTGAAGCACTCACTTACGACGACGTCTCGCTCGTCCCCGCCCACTCGACCATCCTGCCCAAGGACGTCAACCTCGAAACGCGGTTGACCCGAGACCTGAAGCTGAAGCTTCCGATCCTGTCCGCCGCGATGGATACCGTCACCGAAGCCCGCCTGGCCATCGCCATGGCCCAGCTCGGCGGCATGGGCATCATCCACAAGAATCTCAGCCTGGAACAGCAGGCCGCGGAAGTGGCCAAGGTCAAGAAGTTCGAGGCCGGTGTCATCCGCGACCCGATCACCGTCGGCCCGGAAACCACCATCCGCGACGTGCTGGCCCTGACCCAGGCGCACAACATCTCCGGCGTGCCGGTGGTGGGCAGCGACGGCCAGCTGGCCGGCATCGTGACCCATCGCGACATGCGCTTCGAGACCGAGCTGGACGATCCGGTCCGCCACATCATGACCAAGAAGGATCGCCTGATCACGGTCAAGGAAGGCGCCGCGTCTGATGAAGTGCTGCAGCTGCTGCACCGCAACCGCATCGAAAAGGTGCTGGTCGTCAATGACTCGTTCGAACTGCGTGGCCTGATCACCGTCAAGGACATCCAGAAGAACACCGACTTCCCGAACGCTGCCAAGGACCTGTCGACCCGCCTGCTGGTCGGCGCTGCCGTCGGCGTGGGGGGCGATACCGATCGCCGCGTGGAAGCGCTGGTCGCCGCCGGCGTGGACGTGATCGTGGTTGATACCGCGCACGGCCACTCGCAGGGCGTGCTGGACCGCGTCAGCTGGGTCAAGAAGAACTTCCCGAACGTGCAGGTCATCGGTGGCAACATCTGCACCGGCGAAGCCGCACTGGCGCTGCTGGACAGCGGCGCGGACGCAGTGAAGGTCGGCATCGGCCCGGGCTCGATCTGCACCACCCGCGTCGTCGCCGGCGTCGGCGTGCCGCAGGTCACCGCAATCGACCTGGTGGCCGAAGCGCTGCAGGACCGCATCCCGCTGATCGCCGACGGTGGCATCCGCTACTCGGGCGACATCGGCAAGGCGCTGGCCGCCGGTGCCTCGACCATCATGGTCGGTGGCCTGCTGGCCGGTACCGAGGAATCGCCGGGCGAGACCGAGCTGTATCAGGGCCGTTCGTACAAGAGCTACCGCGGCATGGGTTCGCTGGCTGCCATGGAGAAGGGGTCGAAGGACCGCTACTTCCAGGACGCCGCCACCGCCGACAAGCTGGTGCCGGAAGGCATCGAAGGCCGCGTGCCGTACCGCGGCCCGGTGGGCGGCATCATCCACCAGCTGATGGGCGGCCTGCGCGCCACCATGGGCTACGTGGGCTGCGCCACCATCGAAGACATGCGCAGCAAGCCCAAGTTCGTGAAGATCAGCGGCGCCGGCCAGCGTGAGAGCCACGTCCACGACGTGACCATCACCAAAGAGCCGCCGAACTACCGCGCCTGATGCGCTTGCGAACTGCTCTTGCGATTACGGGCAGCCTGCTGATGGCAGGCTGTTCGTTGTCCGAACCGCCGCCGCGCTCCGGGTCTCCGGGCGCGGCGGTTTCGCAAGTGAAGGACGTGCAGGCGTGCCAGAACGCGTTCTCGCTGCCGAAGGGCTGGCAGGTGCAGGCCGCAGGCGAGCAGCGCTGGCTGCTGAAAGGCACCGGCGAGCGCCCGCTGCAGGTCGTCCTGCGGTGCGTTACCGATCTGGGTGACAGGCTTGAAGATCCTGTGGTCACCGCCGAGCTGGGGCCGCTGGAGCCGAAGCGGATGAGCGTGCAGTCCGCGTTCTGGGGCAACGCCGTGGATTCCGGTTACCCGATGCACACGCTGCAACGGCGCATCGTGCCCGGCACCGAAGTGCAGGAAATCGCCGAGCTGCCGCGCGCCGACCGCGCCAACCCCAACGCACCGCACGGCCTGCTGATGCTGCGCTGGGACGAGGAAGACCCCTCACATATTCAACAACGCGAGGCGTTCATCGCCACGCTGACGCAGAGCCTTGAAGCGCCGGGCGCTGCGAAAAACACCACTGGAACGGCACCATGACCAACATCCATAACGACAAGATCCTCATCCTCGATTTCGGCGCGCAGTACACGCAGCTGATCGCCCGCCGCATCCGCGAGCTGGGCGTCTACTGCGAAATCTGGGCGTGGGACCACAACCCGGCCGAGATCGCCGCGTTTGGCGCCAAGGGCATCATCCTGTCCGGTGGCCCGGAATCGACCACGCTGCCGGGCGCCCCGGCCGCACCGCAGGAAGTGTTCGACAGCGGCCTGCCGATCTTCGGCATCTGCTACGGCATGCAGACCCTGGCTGCGCAGCTGGGCGGTGCCACCGAAGCCGCTGACCAGCGCGAGTTCGGCCACGCCGAAGTGAACGTGATCAACCCGGATGCACTGTTCAAGGGCCTGAGCGACCACGGCGGCGAGCCGAAGCTGAATGTCTGGATGAGCCACGGCGACCATGTCTCCGTTGCACCGCCGGGCTTCACCATCACCGCCACCACCGACCGCATTCCGGTGGCCGCCATGGCCAACGAAGAAAAGCGCTGGTACGGCGTGCAGTTCCACCCGGAAGTGACCCACACCCTGCAGGGCCAGGCGCTGCTGCGCCGCTTCGTGGTGGACGTGTGCGGCTGCCAGACCCTGTGGACCGCCGCCAACATCATCGACGACCAGATCGCCCGCGTGCGCGAACAGGTGGGCGATGACGAAGTGATCCTGGGCCTGTCCGGCGGCGTCGATTCGTCCGTCGTGGCCGCGCTGCTGCACAAGGCCATCGGCGACAAGCTGACCTGCGTGTTTGTGGATACCGGCCTGCTGCGCTGGCAGGAAGGCGACCAGGTGATGGCGATGTTCGCCGAGCACATGGGCGTGAAGGTGGTACGCGTGAATGCCGCCGACCGTTACTTCGCCGCGCTGGAAGGCGTGAGCGACCCGGAAGCCAAGCGCAAGATCATCGGCAACCTGTTCGTTGAGATCTTCGACGAAGAGTCGAACAAGCTGAAGAACGCCAAGTGGCTGGCGCAGGGCACCATCTACCCGGACGTGATCGAGTCGGCCGGCAGCAAGACCGGCAAGGCGCATGTGATCAAGAGCCACCACAACGTCGGCGGCCTGCCGGAGCACATGAAGCTGGGCCTGGTGGAGCCGCTGCGCGAGCTGTTCAAGGACGAAGTGCGCCGCCTGGGCGTTGAACTGGGCCTGCCGCGCACCATGGTCTACCGCCATCCGTTCCCGGGCCCGGGCCTGGGCGTGCGTATCCTGGGCGAAGTGAAGCGTGAATACGCCGAACTGCTGGCCAAGGCCGATGCCATCTTCATCGACGAGCTGCGCAAGGCGGATCTGTACGACAAGACCAGCCAGGCGTTTGCCGTGTTCCTGCCGGTGAAGTCGGTGGGCGTGGTGGGCGATGCGCGGGCTTATGAGTGGGTGATTGCGCTGCGGGCCGTGGAGACGATTGACTTCATGACCGCGCACTGGGCGCATCTGCCGTATGAGTTCCTCGGGACGGTGAGCAACCGGATCATCAATGAGTTGCGGGGGGTGTCACGGGTGGTTTATGACATCTCGGGGAAGCCGCCGGCTACTATTGAGTGGGAGTGAGTTCCCGGCGCCCTTAGTGAAACATTGGAGTGCCCGGCTCTAGTTCAAACTGTTGAATTTTAGCCGCGGGTGGGCGATCGCTAGATTGATTTCTGGCGATCGCTAGTTTCAAAAATTCATTCAAGCGCACATAGAGGGGCGCAGGTATCAAAGCAAGGTGTTGAAGTCCGTCTTTCTGCTGTTTGCTCCGGGATGTGCGCGAGTAGGAAGAGCGGCGGCTGAAGTGTGTTGGGACGTGCAGTTTTGCGGTGATTCCGATTACAGTGGGGCATGGACCTAGGAATCCACGGGGTCTACCTTTCGTGCCATGCCTGTAGGGAAGGCTTGGGTGACGCATTGAGCCTCTGGGTCGACGCAATTGCTCGGAAGTAATGATCGGGCGTGTTGCGAGACATGAATTCCTGCTAGATTTGCCTGGCGGGCTTGGAGTCCGTGGCTATAGGGAGCGAATTGGGGAACATGGAGCCAGTAGATTGCGCCACGGAAGCGCTCAGTCCATTCCTGAAATGGGCTGGAGGTAAGCGCTGGTTTGTCCGGCATCATGGAGGCTTATTTCCTGCTACCTATAACCGGTATTTCGAACCCTTTCTGGGCGGCGGAGCCGTCTACTTCCACCTGCGCCCGCAGCGTGCGGTGCTCAATGATGTGAACCCCGAAGTGATCGCTGCGTATAGGGCCATCAAAGAGCATTGGATTGGTCTTAAGAAGAGCTTGGCCTACCATCAGCGCTATCACGATGCAGACGATAGCTATTATTATGCCGTCCGTGGACGAGCGCCCAAAACATTGGTGCAGCAGGCGTCGAGGATGATCTATCTCAACAGGACCTGCTTTAACGGTATCTACCGTGTCAACCGCCAGGGCGAGTTCAATGTGCCGCGTGGCAGTAAGGATAGCGTCCTGATGGACACCGACGACTTCAAGTCGATGGCCGCCTTGCTAGCCACGGCCGATCTTCGGGTGGGGGATTTCGAAAGAATCATCGATGAGGCCGGTGAGGATGATCTTGTTTTTGCGGATCCGCCATACACCGTGCGGCATAACCTCAATGGTTTTATAAAATATAACGAAATCCTATTTTCCTGGGCTGATCAGGAGCGATTGGCGAGGGCGCTCAAGCGCGCGGCTGCGCGCGGGGCGAAGGTCGTGGCCACCAATGCCAATCATCACTCTGTCCGCTCGCTTTACGAAAGCTGGGATTTCCTGACGCGCTCGGCAAGCCGGTTTTCGCAAATCTCAGCTGACGGCGCAAGTCGAAAGCAATTCGAAGAGCTCATCATTACCTGCAATATTTGAAGGAGTCGCCATGTCCACGCTTGGAAGCTTGATGCAGACCTCGGCAACGCAAGGCAATCCGATCGATGCTTTGCGAAGCTTTCTTGATGCCGAGGCAAATAATGAAGCTGCAAAGCTAGTAAGCAAAATGCGCTTTGTGGGGTACGTACTTGAGTTGGGCTTTGACTCCGCAAAAATCATCACCAGCGACCCTTACAAGCTGGCGGTCGGGGGCATTCCGCGAGGTTCGTTTCTGATCATGACGCCGGTGAATGCTGCCGCTGCACCGGCGCATTTTACCCTCCTTCGCGTCACGGGCGTATCGCCCACACCCCTTAGTAGTCAAGTTCAGCAGACGTATTTCGAACTGCACAAGAAGTCTATGCCTGAACTGGACGTGTGGACGCAAAGCGAATTGCAGTGGGGTGCGCTGGACTGCGACGTGTTGGGCATGTTCTATGCCGATCCCGCTGCGATGCAGCGGCTAGCCTATTCGGGTGATGTGAACAATGTGGTGAGCGCCCATCGCTACAAGGTTTTCTCCCCTGACGATGCGCTGTTGAAGCTGATTGTCAATGGCATGGTCAAGCCAGAGAGCCAGATCGAGATCGGCGCGCTAAGGACGATGGAGTGCGGCCTGTCCAGCGCAAGCACCAGCCGCATCCCTGTTTCAATCTCGATGAGAGATTTCATGGGCTGCCGGACTGCGATGTTCGGCAAGACCCGACTTGGTAAATCCAATGTGGTCAAGCTCATTGCTAAGGGCATGCTTGATGCAACGGCAGAAGATAAGTCGGTTGGTCAGCTGATCTTCGATGTGAACGGGGAGTATGCCAACGACAATCCTCAGGATGGGAACAAATCCATTCGCTCGGCTAATGCGGATCGATGTGAGGTCTATGCTCTGACTACCCGCCCGGAGACGCCATCCAAGCCGTTGCGACTGAATTTCTACGAACAGACCGACTCCGCTATCCAAATTCTTGGCTCGATGCTGGAGCAGGATAACAATACGGCGCACTACGTTAAGAGTTTTACCAGTGCGACACTGCCCTCCATTGAAGGGATCAAATCGCTCCCTGAAGAAGATAAGGTTCGGCCGATCCGGAAAATCCAGATGTTCTGGGCAATTCTGAAGAAGGCTGGCTTTGATATTGACGAGAAGCGGCTACGAGGACTTGGACTGATATCTCGTGTTGCCAAACACTTTGATCCGCATTTTAGCATGGAACTCCGGTCGGCAGCCTATTCGGCCACTGGTGCAGGAACGCCTCCCTCATCGATCGATTCCATTGACCTTCTCAAGACAGAGCTTGAGGTAATTGCTCAGTTTCGCCGTGACAATCCGTCCGATCCGGTGCTTACGTCTAAGAAATCGAAGAAAGCCACGTTCGATCCAGACGACATTGCGTTGCTAGACTTTCTCAGTCCTGCAGCGGGGCGCACAGGTCCAGGTATGCTGCGAGCCTACAAGGCTTTTCACTCGCCGCATGCTGGCGACTTTATCAATGAGATCCTAGCCCTGCTGGATAACGGGCTTACGGTTATCCTCGACCTTGGCAATGCGACAGATGAAATACGGCGCTATTTTGCTGACATGCTGTCCAAGGCTGTATTCGCGCACCAGGAGCGCAAGTTTGTCAGCAATACCTTGGGTGGGTGTTTTGTGCAGCTGTACTTCGAGGAGGCTCATAACCTATTTCCTCCGGATTCGCGAGACCTAACAGGCGTCTACGCTCGTTTTGCGAAGGAGGGTGCGAAGTTCCACATTGGCATGGTGTATTCGACCCAGTCGCCCTCCACGATCAACAAGGACCTGTTGGCTCAGACAGAGAACTTCTTTGTCGGCCATCTCTCCAGTCAAGATGAGGCGCGTGCGTTGGGTCGGGTGCAGATCGCCTTCGAAGGCATCGAGCAGGATATCCTTAGGTCCAAGACCCCAGGGTATATGCGCATGTTGACGATGTCGCACCGGTTCGTCATTCCTGTGCAGGCAAACAAGTTCGAGGCGATCTGACATGCCTTACAGTGGCGGGACAAGGTTGCCCTTCGAGTCGGCCTCCAAGTTGGGCCATCTATCGGTGGTTCAGAGCACGTGGGTGAAGGAGCTGGTCAGGGATTTCGAGCAAGCGAAAGCACCAGCAACGGATAACTCTGGCACTTTATGGCAGACCATCGACACTCAGGGTGTACTGCCCCTGCGGAGCGTCTGGGCAGTAGATGGCTCCTTCGTTGCGGTGCGATCAGAAGGGAAGCCGCCCAAGGAAGTCGCGTTCGTCAAGACCGCGCTCTTGCTGGTCGATCGAGTCAAGATTGATGCGATCGACAAGGAGAATCCGCACCCGCTTTTGCTGCAGGATGTTCTCAGGGGCAGTGCGATCTATCATTCCACTGTGTTTCCGCTCAAGAACGTGCGCACCACGCTGGGAAGCAACTACGACGCTGTCCGTCACATTGTCCGAGACTCGTTCAAAATCGATCAGGGTGGGGCGTTCTTCGACACACTCAAGTGGCTGGTCTACAAAAAGTGGTCCGATGGCACTTCGTCGTCCCCTTCCTTCGAATGCCCGCATTGCCATACCTTGATCGATGGCTTGCCTCACGATGCCGACGAAGGTACTTGCGATCATTGCAAGCAGGTCGTCTTTGTGTCGGACCTGATTGGCTTCCATCTCGACATGGATGAGGACAGTGCGCCAGATTCGGTCGCATCGTCCTACATGCTCGTCATGGAGCATCTGATGCTTTTTACCGCCATTCGGGTCGCATGGGGGCACACCGACAAGTCGTTGGTCGGCGAGACTTTATTTATAAAGGACGGCCCGTTATCGCTCCGTAGCCAATATTCCAAGCTCGTCCCCAACATCCGCGAGTTTCTTTCCTTCGCCGTGAAGCAAGGCAGGGCTGTGCACATCATCGGACAGGAAAAGAGCGGTGCCTTCGTCGATCACTTGCAGTCAATCGTGCACTTCGCTGCTCCGCACGAGCGGGGAGAGCGGGGTAGCTATGCCGCGTTGGATCACAATTATGTTCGTCGCGAGGTCTATCGCTCGCCAGATTTGTCTAATCCCTATGGGAAGCGTACAAATTGGGGGGAGAAGCTATTCGTCAAGTTGGACCCGGGAATGTCCATGGTCCTGAATGTTCCAACGGGAGACTACATTGATGCTGGAGACCGACCGGTCCCTCAGGACTTGATCGGGCTTAAGCGAATCTTGGCTACTCTGCCATCGATAGTCAGCCATAAATTTGAGGGGGCACTTTTCCCCGTTGAGCTCGCCAATGGCATCGCGTCTATGTCGAGCTACCCGTCAGCTGCAATCCTGGCGAAGTTCTTGGAAGACCAGTCACCCTAATGACGAGAGGTGCCTGGCGATAGATTTGAAAAGAGTGTTGCGGGCGCTGCAGTTGTTGCCTTGTCATCCTCGCGCAGCGGTGCTGGTCTCAGCATCCGATATCTATGTGGCCTAGGGTGATCAGTGAAGATCACCCCGGCCTTACCTCATGGCAAGCCCACTCAACCAGCCCCCGACAAGCCAGAAACAGTCCATCCACAACTCCCTCATCCAGATGCCGCTCCGGCTCCGCTGCCACTCGGCAGCGATCTGCCGCGTGGAGCAGCTCCAGGACCGTTAGCGCTCCCACCATCGCGCGCTCACTCCTCGCCAGGCTCACGCGTCGGCCGGGTGACACGTCGGTTTCTGGCCAGGGGTGCCCATCGGCTCCCTCGCAGCCGCGCATGCGCTTGAGGATGCCGAGGAGGTAGTTCAGGTCGGGCAGGGGAGTGTCGTCGTTGATGGGCTCAACAACGGTGTACGAAGAGAAGGTGTCGGATTCGTTCATGGCGTCGGCTTCCGTGGCTGTGCTTAACAGCGCCACCGTGAAGAGGTGGCGGACGATGCGTGGCTGCAAACCGGGACGAAGCAACGAATGACCGGTGGGTCCGAGGACCCCCACGCACCGCCCGCCAGATAGGCCGACGGATTGCCCGCCGGCACCGGTTAAGGACGGTGCCGACGGGCAAGCGTAAACAACAGTCGTTGCTCATCGCGGGTTTGCAGACCCGGAGCCACCCGTTGTCGGTGGCACGTCATGGTGTTTACGCCGCCGCTCCGAATGCCAATAGAAATTCGCGAAGGAATCGCGGAATCCGAGAGCGAAGAACTATTGTGGCACGCACCATTCGTGCAGCACGCGACACCGCCGGATGCATTCGCGCAGCTGCTCTGCTGATGGCGAATCAAACTGGCGCAATCGCCCATGCCACAAGCGAATAGCGCGACAGCCTTCTTTGCAACAGTTCTTAGTCCGCCTCGCCAATCAACGGCGCGCGATCAGCCGCAAACCTCGAAAATCGGTTCAAACCCGACACCGTTAACAAGCTCGCAGCTTCAACCAACGCCCTTTTCAGCCGCATTCCCCACCAGCAACTCAATCATCGCCCGTGCCGCCGCCGACTGCCGCCGATGCGGCGCATAGATCACCGAGAACGGTCTTGACCGCCCTCGCAGCTGCGGCAGTACTTCCACCAGCTGCCCACGCAGCAACCGCTCGCGCACGATGAACTCATAGCTCTGGCAGATACCGATGCCCTGTTCGGCCAGCGACACCACGCCCAGCACATCGTCGGAAGTCTCGATGGACGAACGTGGCAGCCAGTCCACGTCGCGCCCGCCGTCGCGGAAGATCCACGGCGCCAGCCGCCCGGTGCGCGGCATCACGAAGGGCAGGCACAGGTGCTGCTGCAGGTCGTCCAGCGTCTGCGGGGTGCCGCGGCGCTGCAGGTAGTCCGGCGCGGCCACCAGCAGCAAAGGGGCGTCTTCCAACTTTCGCGCTACCAGCCCGCTGTCCGGCAGCTGGCCCAGGCGGATGGCCAGGTCGAAGCCTTCGGCGACCAGATCCACGTTGCGGTTGGTGATGTTCAGTTCCACCTGCACCTGCGGGTACTGCTGTGCAAAGCGCGCCAGCACGGGCGGCAGCCGGTAGTGGCCATAGGTGGTGGGCACGCTCAGGCGCACGCGGCCGGCCAGCGCACCGTCCTGGGCCAGCACGTCGCGTTCGGCGTCGTCCAGCAGGCCGAAGGCGGTGCGCACCTGTTCCCGATAGAGCCGCCCGGCGTCGGTCAGGCCCACGCGGCGGGTGGTCCGCTGCAGCAGCTGCCGGCCCAGCCGCGCTTCCAACCGGGTGACCGCGCGGCTCAGCACCGAGGGCGTGGTGGACAGCGCCACCGCCCCGGCGGTGAACGAGCCGTGCTCGACCACCGCCAGGAACACCTCCACATCGCCCAGGTAATCGAACTTGCGGCTCATTTGGCTCTCCGGGGAACAGATGTTTTGCGATGGGGCCAATTTATCGCCGCTGGGGCGATGAATAAAGTGGCCGCCATTCCCCGATAGGAGCTCCCCATGAACCTGATGACCCGGCTGGCCGCAGCGCTGGCCCTGACCCTGGCTGCCAGCGGCGCCCATGCCGCCAACGTGCTGGTGGTGCTGTCCGACGAAAACCACCTGGACCTGAAGGACGGCAAGGTGCTGTCCACCGGCTTCTATCTCAACGAGTTGATGCAGCCGGTCAAGCTGCTGCTGGACGCGGGCCACCAGGTGACCTTCGCCACGCCGCAGGGGCGGGCGCCGACGGTGGATGCGTCCTCGGTGACGCCGGCGTACTTCGGCAACGATGCCGCGCAGCTGACGCTGCACAAGGCGCTGCTGGAGAAGCTGGCGCTGACCTCGCCGACGGCCTCGCCGGTGGTCAGCCTGGCGCGCATCGAGCAGCAGGGCTACGCGCACTTCGACGCGGTCTACATTCCCGGTGGCCACGCGCCGATGCAGGACCTGCTGAAGAGCCCGGCGCTGGGCCGGTTGCTAGCCGACTTCCACCAGCGCAACAAGACCACCGCGCTGGTCTGCCACGGGCCGATCGCGCTGCTGTCCACGCTGCCGGATGCGGCGGGTTTCGTGGCAACTCTGGAAGCGGAGGCGATGCCGGCCATGCCGAAGTGGATCTACAGCGGCTACCAGATGACGGTGATCAGCAACCAGGAAGAGGAGCAGGCCAAGCCGCTGCTGGGCGGCGGTGAGATGAAGTTCTACCCGCAGACTGCGTTGCAGCGGGCGGGTGCGAAGTTCAGCAGCAATGCCACGCCGTGGACCGGGCATGTGGTGGTGGACCGCGAGCTGATTACCGGGCAGAACCCGGCCTCGGCGCTGGAGGTGGGGCAGCGGTTGGTGGAGCGGTTGAAGTAGGGCGGGGCCTGCATCGCGTGCGGTGCCGTGGCACCATGGCGGACTGGCCTCGTCCTTCCGGGCGGGGCCGGTTTTCCACGGAAGCTCTAGAACACGACATGCGAACGTCTTTTTTCATTCTCTCCGCCTTGTGCCTTGGCCTGCTGTCCGGCTGTGCCAGTGGCCCGGAAGAGCACGCCTCAAGCCGCGAGATCACCAGTGCGTTCGTGGCGGACGACGGCCAGCTGTACCTGCTGCCGCGCTATGACGAGCCGATGCGCTTCAATGCCGCGCCGTTCCGCGAGTACCGGGCGCTGATGGACAGCCCTCTGCGCGAGGCGGTGGCCTGCGCGCAGATGTACTTCCATGAGGATTGGCGCGACCCGGCCAACAAGGCCAAGGTGCACGGCAGCTATGCGCTGCTGCTGCGGCCGGAGCAGGTGACGCCGGAACAGGCCGCGCAGTTCAAGCTGGAGCGGATTGAGGTCCCCTCGCGTGAGGCCAAGGCCGTGGAGGAGCGTGCGCGCTACTACCTGCCGATGGACCGGACCCGTTACGCGCTGGCATTTGACCGGGCCTGCAATCTTTCCAAGAAGGGAGGCAGCTATTACAGCGCGCTGTTCGAGGGCCACGGCGAGCGGGTGAAGTTGCCGGATGCTGCGGCGCTGGCGGAGAAGGGGAAGCTGGCACAGCCGATCAATGCGCGGGCGCAGCGGATCCTGCCGGAGAGGGAGGACAAGCCGGGTGTGGGTTCGGCGGCTGGCAAGGTGCTGGGCGCGGCGTTGATCCCTGTGGCGGTGCCGGTGTTTGTGTTGAGCCTGCCGTTCCTGGGGCCGGATCATTGGAAGTGATGGGGCGTTGAGGGAGAGCATCCACGCGTGGCGTGGATCTACTTGGGTATCGCCTGAAAATTCATCCTGGAGATCTGTGTGCCCAGCACGCTGGAAACTGTTTTGAAGACCGCAGGTTTCATTGTCCTCGCGGCACTTCCGTTGGGGATCCTTTGGTTCATCCTTCGGCGAATGTCGGCAACTGCTCGCTCGTCCGTGAAGTCGGGGCTGCGTTTGGATCCTCCTCGCCGGATCTCCGGAACATCCATGACCTTGGTGATGGTGGATGGCAAAGAGGATCGCGAGCACTACTTCTTCGATACGGAAGCTTTCTACCTGCGGCGGGGACCGGTTCCCACGGCAGTTCCGCTTTCGCAGATCACCTCAGTCACCCGAACGTCCGACGTCATCTATGCGCGCTATGTCTGGCAGGTATGCTTCAGCAGAGCATCGGGTAAAAAGTGCGTGACGTTCACCAACAACCTTTCGCTGTTCAACCGCGACTTTCTGCTTTTTCTGGAGGCGGTGCGGAAGGCCAATCCGCTCGCGACCGTTGAGCGAGCGAGTCTGTTCTTCTGATTGTGCGGCGATATCAATAGCGCCGATTGGCAAGCAGAGGGACCAAGAGGGCGGGCTGTTGTGAATGATTTCGCGCGTGTCTTACCCACTCAGCCCATGCTGGCGGCACGGATCTGGATATCCTGCTGCACGCGCTGATCTTCCAGCTGCTGCTCCAGCTGGTTGGCGATGACGCGCTGATGCGCTTCGCGGCTGACGGCGTCGAACTGCTGCATGGATTCTTCGACTGAGGTCTGTGCGGCCAGTTCGGTCGGCATCGCAGCGCGCTGGTGTGCGGGGTCGCTGGGCTCGCCCTGTACGACGAACAGAGTATGACCGGCGGGTTTGTCCGCGGTGGCGTTGCTCAGCAGTACGTGGTCCACGCGATCCAGGTCGTTGTCCTTGGCGAGCACCAGCAAGCTGGCAGTCATGCGCTCGCTGGCTTCGTCGAACGTGCGGCCGTGCTTTGCATCTAATGTGGCTACGCCTGTGCGCACCTGCTGGTAGAGGGCGTGATCGGGATGCTCAGGCTGGGTAGGCAGCAGGGGGGCGGGCGGCGCTTCGGGCTCTTGCTGGGCCGTTGCGCTTGAGGGTGGTGCCGCCAGTGCTTCCACGGGTGGTGGCGCGTAAGGAGGCTCGTGCTCTGAGACCCTGGGCGCAGCGGCCTCGGCTGCTGCGAGGGGGGCTGGAACGTCTGGCTCAAGTTGGACTGGCGCTGGTGTTGCTTCGGCTTCGTGGAGACGAGCAGTAGCCGGGGCGGCGTCAGCCACTTCGGCCTGGATTGACGGGGCCAGAGAGTGGGTCTGAGTCGCAACGGGCTCCTGCGCAGGAGCGGGGTGTCCGACATCCGACGTAGGTAATGCACTCACTTCTGGCTGTGCGGGAGATCGCTCAGCGGAGGGAATGCCGGGTGACGGCACAGGGGCTGCCGGCATCGGGTGCGCAGGAGGATTTGCCTCGGTATGCGCTTGCCGCTCGCTTGACTCATCCGGTGCAGGTTGCGTTGCAGCGGCCGCGATCGGCTCCCGTCGTGGTGCTTCGCGGCGAGCCGGTTCCTGCACGGATTCCACACGATCCGAAGGCGTCGGCGCTGCAGGCGCAGGAGCGCGATGCTCCTGTACCAAGGGTGATGTGTTGGGCGACAGTGCAGCGCGTTCAACGCTGTGCGCATCGATCACGGCTTGTGGCGTCAGCCGTTCTTCGGCGTGCTCGCCGCGAACCTCAGCCACGGCAGCGGCGGCAACCTGCTGCGCTTGCGGTGCAGCGACACCCAGTCGATTGGCTTCCTGCATGGCCTGGTCGCGGGCTTCGCGTTCGTTGACGGTCAGTGCCTCGATACTGCGTTCGTGGGCGCCGGGTACCGGCGCCTCCATCTGTTGGATGGCGCGGATCTGCGGATAGGTTCGGTTCAACTCGTCGCGGATGTTGCCCTCGGCGAGCGAATCGTAGATCCAGCCGTCATGCAGCCATTCGCCGTCGCCCTGTTGCTGATAGGTGCGTCCATCGGATGCCAGTACGTGATCGGGATGGTCTTGGGCCCAGATCACTTCATCCGGAATCGGTCCGTACTGGGACCAGCCTTGGGCGGTGTAGGCCTGCTCGTACTGCTTGGCAAAGGCCGCCGAGCTACGGGCGGCGTTGAAGGCCATGATGCCCTGTGCGGCGTCATCAAGCTGGGCAGCCTTGGTGGCGTCGGCTACTTCGACCGTGGTGTTCTTGATGCCGTGTTCGAGGACCTGATGGACGACCTCGCGCCGCCATTCGCCGGTTTCTGGATTGCGCTCCCAGGAGCGTGGCAGTGCGCTGGGCGTATCGCTGGCATCGCCGGCGATGCTGAAGGGATTGATCGGTTGATCCGGCGCGGACAGCCGCAGCCCGACGGCCCGGCTTGAGGCCTGGTAGTTCAGTTGCTGGGTCAATTCGGCGTCGGCCGTGAGCAGTGTAGTCGCGCCGTAGATCGGGCGATCGGCCAGGGTGCCGACGGTGCCGATGATCTCCCGCTCGCTGTGCGTCCAGCCCTTTTCGGGATGCGCCGGGTCAAACGTCCAGACCCTGCCGGTGCTGTCTGCCTGGTTGTTGATCTGGTACTTCTCGATCCAGTCGACGATCTCACTGCCACCCCAGGCGCCTAACCCGCCACCAATGATGCCGGTGACAATGGCGCCAGGGCCGGATTCGATGCCCAGCAGCGTACCGACCTTGGCGCCCACCACTGCGCCGGTCCAACCGCCGACGCTGCGTGCTCCGAAGTCCAGCAGCGCGGCTTCCGCGCCCGTCCGGTTGTCGCGTGCGTACAGGTCGGCGATCCTTGTTCCTTCCGTCGCGGCTTCAACGACCGTCGCTGCGGCGCCACCGATGACGGCGCCCCGCACCATGTTTGGACGCACGCGGATGGTGTGGTCGATGACGCGTGCTTCCTGGATGTTGGGTGTAATGCCTTCAACAACCTTGAGCGTTGCGCGCTCATCGAAAACGGCTGCCGCTGTTGGTGGACTGACCTTGTCGTTGAGGGGCAGGGTGTCCCCAAGCTCGGCGTGCCAGCGGCCTTGTGCGCGCCAGCCATCGCGCAATGATTGGGTGATTCGGGGGTCTTTCAGCCGAGCTTCGCGTTCGGCTTCCAGTGCTGCGCCCGGCAGGCGGGTATCGGCATAACTGTCGTAGACCTGAGCGCCTTCGCGTCCGTAGAGCCGAATCTGGATGCCGGTCTCGGCCTGGACCTTGTCCAGATTGCCGGGCAGGGCATCGTAAACGTGTTTGCGTACATCTTCGGGGACGTAGCGGCCGAAGCCTTCGTCGTCCAGCTTGTCAGTAAACCTTCGGTCGACACCAAGCTCGCTTTCCAACCGATGTGCGACAACTCCCCGAATCTCCACTTCGTAGCCCTTGGCCTGGAGATTCTTGATCAGATTAACTGCGGCGTCGCCATTTCCTAGTGTCGTATCGAGGATGAGATTCCTGTGGCCCTCGACTGCCAGGGATCGCAGCTCTTTTGCCCATTGGCTGGCATCGCTGTGAGTATGCCCTGACCAGGTGTATGGGTGCTGCTGGACAAGCTGCGGAGCGTCACGGTGCATCTCCCGCAGCGCGTCGGGATCGATGGGAATGGCATCACCAGCAAGCTCTCGAATCGCAGCACCGGCAACCCCGCTCTTACCTGCGCCTGGCTGTCCAGCGAGTACAATTGCCTTGGGGTGCTCCTGAGGAGTGGTACTGTCCAGACCACTATGGGGAAGCACCTTCTCCGCAAACACCTGCGCATGCGCCTGGGGCGCGAGGCTCCAATCGGCTGAACTCAACGCTCTAGCTCCTGAAAATAGGAGTACATCGACTCATCTCCTATCCATTGGCTTTGTAGGCGCGCCCTAAGCATTAACCGTTCTTTTTCAAGTGCATTGGCAATATCCTGGGGATTCCCAGCCGCTTCAGCAGCGGCAAGCTCACTCCGTGCCTCCATGATGAACGTTCCGAGCCTGCCTTCCAATGCGGAGATCGCGTCGTCGAACGGCATTAAAGGAATCTGTCGTGATCGTTCGGCTGATCGATTCAGTACTTCCTGCAGTCGTTCGATATGTTCCGGATAGTCCTTGAGCATTTCCCGGAGTTTGGCTGGAACGGGCGGAGAGGAAAGGGTCAAGATTGTCACCTTTTGGGCAGATCCACGTAGATTCGAGAATATCCCCACATGCCTTGGTGGGTCCAATGCTATTTGCGACAACGTATAGGCAAATGGGTTGTGTCGATTTGGCCGGCGAGTCAGATCATTGGGTCGCCATTCCTCGTGGGCTGGAGGAATGTACGGCATTGCGCATGCATAATCCCAATGGGGCGAACGGATGCCCGCAAACAGGAAGGAAGCCTGCGCCATGACGAACATGCCAACCCAGCTCACGACCGACTTCGATGCGGTGCTCGACCGTGGTGGCATTGCCCAGGCGCGGCGGCTGTTGGCCCCGCAGCTTGCACGCGGGTGCGCCGAAGCGTTGTTCCGCTCTTCTTCGATGCCTGTAGGGGAGGACGACGCACATGCCGAGGCGGACAGCTTCGCGACCCTCAACCAGGCCGCAGAGAGGGGCTATATCCCGGCAATCCATGCGGTAGGGCTGTGCCTGCTGACCGGTGACCGCGTCGAGCAGGACGTCATGCGGGCGGCCGCGCATTTTGAACGGGCATCGGAGGCCGGCTATCCGTCGGCCATGTCCGAGTTTGGCCTGGCGCTGTTCCATGGCAAGGGTGTCGCCAGCGACGTGCCGCGTGCGGTGTACCTGATCCGTGCTTCGGCGCAGGGTGGGAATGAGTACGCCAGGGAGTTCCTACTGGCGTACTCGTTGGACGTGGGCACATAGGCGGAGGGTGCGGCGGCCGGTAACGCTACACTGGCGGCCTACCTCCGACGGAAGCTCGCCCATGTTCAGTGGAAAGGTTGCAGTAGTCACCGGCTCCACCAGTGGTATCGGTCTTGGCATTGCCAGCGCGCTGGCGCGGCAAGGTGCCGATATCGTGCTGAACGGCTTCGGCGATGCGGCGGAGATCGAACGCATGCGTACCGGTCTGGAAGCCGAGTTCGGCGTGCGCGTGGCGCATGACGGCGCCGACCTGTCCCGTGGCGAGGCGGTGCGCGGAATGATCGACCGCGCGGTTGCGACGATGGGGCGCATCGACATCCTGGTGAACAATGCCGGCATCCAGCACACCGCGTCGATCGAGAAGTTCCCGGTCGAGAAGTGGGATGCGATCCTGGCGCTGAATCTCTCGGCGGTGTTCCATGCCACGGCAGCGGCCCTGCCGCACATGAAGCAGCAGGGCGCCGGCCGCATCATCAACATTGCGTCGGTGCACGGGCTGGTCGGGTCGGTGAACAAGTCGGCCTATGTGGCAGCCAAGCATGGCGTGATCGGGTTCACCAAGGTGACCGCGCTGGAGAATGCGGGCACCGGCATCACCGCCAATGCCATCTGCCCGGGCTGGGTGCGAACGGCGCTGGTCGAGCAGCAGATCACCGCGTTGGCTGAGCGCGAAGGCACGGATCAGGAGTCCGCCGCCCGCGCGCTGCTGGCTGAAAAGCAGCCGTCGTTGCAGTTCGTGACGCCCGATCAGCTGGGCGAGATGGTGGTGTTCCTGGCCTCGGACGCTGCGGCGCAGATCACCGGCACGGCGCTGCCGGTGGATGGGGGCTGGACGGCGCGCTAGTTTGCCGGCTGCGCTTTGCGCTGCAACATCGGCAATGCCACCAGTGTGGCGAGAATGGTGAACAGCACCAGCGACGAGCCGACCGTGCCGAAGCCCAGGCCGCCCTTTTCCAGTGGCTTGGTGAGCAGATCGCCGAAGGTGGCGCCGAACGGGCGGGTGAGCACGAAGGCGATCCAGAACAGGATGACCCGGTTGATGCCCTTGATGCGGCTGGCCAGCGCGGTGAGCGCGATGAGGCTGCCGATCAGCAGTGCGCCGCCAGTGAAGCCCAGCCCGGAATCGTCGGCCAGGAAGTCGCCCAGCGCGGTGCCCAGCGTGTTGGAGAACAGCACGGCGGTCCAGTAGAAGCCTTCGGCGCGGCGCGATGCGATGTTGCTGACCGAGATCGACTTCTCCGACATGCGCCAGGCCAGCAACACCAGCGCCAGGCAACCGGCCAGTAGGCTGGCGCCGGTGGCGTAGCCCAGGCCGAGCGTGCGGTCGATCAGGTCCGACATGGTGGTGCCGGCGGTGCTGGTGGCCAGCACCACCGACCAGAACAGCACCGGATGGAAGCGTCGTGCCGACAACTGCATGCCCAGCAGGCCGGCAAAGATCGTCAGCAGGATGGCCGAGCTGGCCACGTAGCCCAGGTTGAGTGTCATCGACAGCAGGTCGCCGGCGGTCTCGCCGAGGGTGGTGGCGGCGATCTTCATCACCCAGAAGCCGAGGGTGACCGCCGCCACTTTGCTGTGCAGGGAATCTGCGTCTGAAGCACGCATCGAACGTCGCCTGGGGAGCCTGCGGGTGATGCTCTGGCGGGCGGCGTCGGAGTGCAGTCGGAACCGGGTTCGGTGAGGGTGAGTGTGGGGCTGGCGTTCAGCCCGCGCTGGCGGGGGCCGAAAGGCGAGCCAGCAGGGCATCCCAGTCGGCAACGAAGCAGCCGTTGTGGCCGCGGTTGCACTCAATGATCCACGCGTCCAGCGATTCGCTCTGTGCGCGGTAGTCGCTGACATCGCCCAGCACGGCGAAGTGCAGGCGGTAGTTCACCAGCATCTGCAGCCACTGACCGGCCATGCCGGAGCGCAGCTCGAAGAAGTCTGCCGAAAGGCGCTGCACCGGCACGGCAATCCACTCGGCCTGATGCCCGAGGGCATCGCCGACCAGATCGCGCAGGCCGTTGGCATCGAGTGCGGGGCCCTGCGGCGCGATGCGCAGGAGGCGGGTGGTGCCGATGTGTTCAATGGAATCATTCATTCTGGAGGTTCTGCAGTTGACGCAGCCGGGCGAGGATGTCTTCGCGCAGGCCGGGGATGTAGTGATAGGCGTCTGCGAGCAGGGTGACGTCCGCCGTCGGGACGAGCCGTTTCATGCGTTCGGCGGCGGCAGGGGTGTCGATGAGGGCATCACGCGCGCCCATGACAAGGGCTGCCGGCGGATGCAACGCAGCCAGGCGCTCGTCGCTGATGCGGGGAATGCGCAGCGGACGTGGCCGAACCTCGGCACGGATCAATGCCAACAGGTCGAGCAGCGGCTGCGCACGTGCAGGTGCATGCAGTGGCGCGGGACCCATGACCGCGCGGCGCAGGCGCTCGCGTCCCCATCGGCCAAGCAGCAACAGTGGCAGCGCCTTGAGCAGGAATGCACGCTGGCGCCCGATACCCGAGGGGCTGACCAGGACCAGTGCGTTGACCCGGGCAGGCCTTCGCAGCGCGTAGTCCAGTGCCAGGAAGCCGCCGAACGACAGGCCCACGAATGCTGCGCTTTCCACGCCAAGTGCGTCGAGGACATCATCCAGCCATTGCGCATGCGCGTCGCTGTCCAGCGCAGGTTGCGTGCCTTCGCTGAGGCCCGGTTCGCCAATGATGTCGACGGCATGCACGCGGTAGTACTCGCTCCAACGTTCGGCATCGAACATCCAGCTGGCGGCATTGCTGAGGGTGCCATGCAGCAGCACCAGGGCCGGGCCGTGTTCCGGGCCGCAGCTGACCACAAATGTCGAACCGGCGCGGGTGGCGAGATGGTGCGATTCGTGTGGTCCCGGCCAGTCCGAAAGCACCTGGCGGTAGGCGGCAAGTACGTGCTGCGTGGGAATACCGGGGCGCTGCCGCTTCATGCGCTGCGGTCCTGCAGCAGGCGCTGCAGGCTGACCAGCAGCGCCGTGGAACCTGCCAGGCCACCGATCACGATCAGCTTGAGCACATCGTGCTCAGGCGAATAGATCGTCTCCATGCGCAGCGGCTCATCGTCGGCCTCGCGGCCGGTGACGCGCGCATGCAGGGCACGCACCAGGTCGGCGGCACGTGCCGCACCGCATCCGGGAATATCCACCACTGTGGTCAGCTGTGGGCGCGCAGCGGAGGGCTCACGCACGGTGCCGGTGAACACGTCGAGGTCTTCAGCGGTGATGCGATAGGACTTGCCGATGCGGGTCGCGCGCAGTTGGCCGCTACGGATATGCCGCAGGACGGTTTTGGGGTGCAGGCTGAGCTGCTGGGCAGCCTGATCGACGGTTAGCAACGCGAGGGACATAACGGAACTCGAGAACCATGTGCTCCCTATTGTTCCATGAAATGCAATGTGGGGGAGCGATTGGGGATTGTGCGGCGGCGGCGACAGCGGGCCATCTGCCCGGTGCCGCTCGCGCGGGCCAACCCTCCCGACGACTACGCCGGCTTCGCAAACACATCCAGCCCCTTGCCCGTCTCCAACAACGACTTCAGGCTGGACAGCACGATCGGCCAGCCCTGGCGGATGCCGGTATCCATGCCGCTGCCCGGTTCCAGCTCGTCGTGGGTGACGGTCAGCCGCACCATGTCCTGGTAGGGCACGATGTCGAAGGTGACCCGGCTGTAGGCAGCGGGATTGTCGGCCTGAGAGGCGGCGGCCCAGGTGATGACCAGACGCGAGGGCGGGGTGCTTTCCACCACTTCGCCGACCAACTCGACCGAGCGCGTTTCGTTGGCGCGCACATGCTGCCAGCGCGAACCGGGCTTCCAGTCCGAGACGTTTTCATGGCCCCAGTAGCGGCTGGCGATCTCGGGGCGGGTGATGGCCTCGAACACCTTCTGTGGCGTGGAGGCGATATAGATCACGTGGATGAAGCGGGTGGTCTCTGCGGACATCGTCATTCTCCTTCCAGTTCTCGTTTCAGGTCATGCAGCAGGCTCAGGCGCTGCTGCTCGAACTTGCGTACCCAGCGCTCGTAGACTTCATGCAGCGGCACCGGGTTGATGAAGTGCAGCTTTTCGCGACCACGACGCACGGTACTGATCAGGTTGGCGTCTTCCAGCAGGCCCAGGTGCTGGGTGACCGATTGCCGGGCCATGTCCAGGTGCTCGCAGAGCTGTCCCAGAGTCTGGCCGTTGTCTTCGCAGAGCAGGTCCAGCAGCGTCCTGCGCGTGGGGTCGGCCAGGGCCTTGAACACCTTGTCTGCATTCATGCGGGGCGTCTTCAATTCCAGTTGTCGATCCTGATGTCGTGCGGGTTGGGCTGGCCCTTGCCGGTTTCCAGCAGGGCTTTGAGGCTCAACAGGAACACCGCCCACTTGGTGCTGCAGTGGGAGGTGAACTCGACGCGTTCTTTCCAGCCTTCGTGGGTGAACAGCACGATGCAGTAGTCGCCTTCCTGTTTCAGTGCGAAACGCGCATGCGTGCCGATCCATTCGGCGGGACCGGCCAGGAACTTCCAGAGCACCAGCTCGCCGGGAATGAGCTGTTCGAGCAGCATTTCCATGGCGCCGATTTCCTGGCCGTTGTTGGTGAAGCGGACCTTGACCGTGCCACCGGTCTGGCGGTCGCCATGGGTGTCTTCAGCCCACCAGGCGGCGACGCCTTCGGGGGTGGCCAGGGCCTGGTACACCTGGCTTGCGGGGGCCTTGATGCCGACCCGATGTGCGATATCCACCATTGCAGGTTCCTCGCGTGGGCGGGCAGGCGCCGCCGTCGAGTGGACTATATGCAGGTAAATGCCTGCATGTCAAATCCGGCCCACGGACGTCCGGCCCTGGCAGTGCTGGCCGCTGGCCGGCATCCTCGGTGCAGCCGATTGATGCGTTGGAAGGAGTGCGTGCATGACTGAAGCTGGAAAGGACACCTTGACCATCCGCCGCGCCAGCGTGGCCGATGCCCCTGCGGTGCTGAGGCTCTTCGACGAGGTGATCGAATGGTTCGTGTCGATCGGTAATCTGCAGCAGTGGGGCAGCGAGCCGTGGTCGACGGTGCCGCGTCGGATCACCCAGGTGACTGATGCCTGTGCGCTGCCCGGCGCGTGGGTGGCGCAGAACGCACTGGGTGAGGTGCGTGCGTTCCTGGCGCTGGGTGAGGCGATGCCCTATGTACCGGCGCCCGATGGGCCAGAGCTGTACGTACGCGTGCTGGTGGCTTCGCGCGATGGCCGCGTGCGCGGCGTCGGCCGCCGCTTGATGGCGTTTGCCGATGAGCAGGCGCGCGCTGCCGGACTCGACCATCTGCGCGTGGACTGCTACGGCGGTGGCAATGGGGATCTGGTGCGCTTCTATGAGTCCTGTGGCTACACACGCATCGCACCGTTCAACGTGGACGGTTGGCCTGGCATGCTGCTGGGCCGGCAGCTCTGACGCGGCTGCGTCATTCGGTCGCGGCGTGTGTGCAGGAAACGGTACATCGGTTCGGCGCTAGAGTAGGGCCATGACCTGCACGGGATGGCTGTGTCATCCCGCTACGGGTTCCTGATGACCCCCCTCCAGGAAGGAGCAGCGCATGTACTACAGCAGTGGCAACTACGAAGCCTTCGCGCGCCCGCGCAAGCCCGCCGGTGTCGAGGGCAAGCGGGCCTGGTTCGTCGGTTCGGGCCTGGCCTCGCTGGCGGGAGCCGCGTTCCTGGTGCGCGATGGCCGCATGGCCGGTGAACGCATCACCATCCTTGAGCAGCAGCAGATTGCCGGCGGCGCGCTGGATGGCCTGAAGGTGCCGGAAAAGGGTTTCGTGATCCGTGGTGGCCGCGAGATGGAGAACCATTTCGAGTGCCTGTGGGACCTGTTCCGCTCGATCCCCTCGCTGGAGATCGATGACGCCAGCGTGCTGGACGAGTTCTACTGGTTGAACAAGGACGACCCGAACTATTCACTGCAGCGTGCCACCATCAATCGCGGCGAGGATGCGCACACCGACGGCCTGTTTACGCTGACCGAGCAGGCGCAGAAGGACATCATCGCGCTGTTCCTGGCCACCCGGCAGGAGATGGAGAACAAGCGCATCAACGAAGTGCTGGGCCGCGACTTCCTGGACAGCAATTTCTGGCTGTACTGGCGCACCATGTTCGCGTTCGAGGAATGGCATTCGGCGCTGGAGATGAAGCTGTACCTACACCGCTTCATCCACCATATCGGCGGCCTGCCGGATTTCTCGGCGCTGAAGTTCACCAAGTACAACCAGTACGAATCGCTGGTGCTGCCGCTGGTGAAGTGGCTGCAGGACCATGGCGTGGTGTTCCAGTACGGCACCGAGGTGACCGACGTCGACTTCGATCTGCAGCCGGGCCGTAAGCAGGCCACGCGCATCCACTGGATGCGTGATGGTGTAGCCGGTGGCGTGGATCTGGGCGCGGACGATCTTCTGTTCATGACCATCGGCTCGCTGACTGAGAACTCGGACAATGGCGACCACCACACTGCGGCACGCTTGAACGAAGGCCCGGCGCCGGCCTGGGACCTGTGGCGACGCATTGCCGCGAAGGATGCAGCGTTCGGGCGCCCTGACGTGTTTGGCGCACACATTCCGGAAACCAAGTGGGAATCGGCGACGGTGACCACGCTGGATGCGCGCATTCCGGCTTACATCCAGAAGATAGCGAAGCGCGATCCCTTCAGCGGCAAGGTGGTGACCGGCGGCATCGTCAGCGTGCGCGACTCGCGCTGGCTGATGAGCTGGACGGTGAACCGGCAGCCACATTTCAAGAACCAGCCCAAGGACCAGATCGTGGTCTGGGTGTATTCGCTGTTCGTGGATACGCCCGGCGACTACGTGAACAAGCCGATGCAGGACTGCACCGGCGAGGAGATCACCCGCGAGTGGCTGTACCACCTGGGCGTGCCGGTGGAGGAGATCGACGAGCTGGCCGCGACCGGTGCCAAGACGGTGCCGGTGATGATGCCGTACATCACCGCGTTCTTCATGCCGCGCCAGGCCGGTGATCGCCCTGACGTGGTGCCGGAAGGTGCGGTGAACTTCGCCTTCATCGGCCAGTTCGCCGAATCGAAGCAGCGCGACTGCATTTTCACCACCGAGTATTCGGTGCGTACGCCGATGGAAGCGGTGTACACGTTGCTGGATATCGAACGCGGCGTGCCGGAGGTGTTCAATTCCACCTACGACGTGCGCTCGCTGCTGGCGGCGACCGGACGCCTGCGTGATGGGAAGGAACTGGACATTCCCGGGCCCGCGTTCCTGCGCAACCTGCTGATGAACAAGCTGGACAAGACCCAGATCGGTGGCCTGCTGCGCGAGTTCAAGCTGGTACAGGACGACTGAGCGGGGTGTGGGTGGCGCCGGGCGACGCCCGGCGAGTCCAACAGGGGGGAGTTGACGGCGCCTCAACCTACTAGTAGGTTGGCGGCATGAAAGAGTCGCTCTCGCCCAAGGCCCAGGAGATCCTGGCCCACGCCCGTTCGCTGCTGGAGGCCGGTGGCTACAACGGCTTCAGCTACGCCGACGTGTCGGCACGAGTGAACATCAGCAAGGCCAGCATCCACCACCATTTCCCCAGCAAGGTGGATCTGGTGCGCACGGTGGTTGAGCTGTACCGGGCCGAGGCGCGTGAGGGCCTGGCGCTGCTGGACCGGCAGCTGGGCGACCCGTTGCAGGAGCTCAACGCCTATGTGGACTACTGGTCCAGTTGCATTGCTGGCGGCACGTCGTCGTTCTGTATCTGCGCGATGCTGGCCGCAGAGGCACCGATGATCCCAGCAGAGATAGCCGATGAAGTACGCGGGCATTTCGAGGATCTGAGCGGGTGGCTGGCCGCGACGCTGGAAAAGGGCGCGGCACTGGGTCAACTGCGCCTGCAGGGTTCGGCGACGGACGAGGCGAGGGCCTTCATGTCGTCGGTACATGGCGCGATGCTGGCTGCGCGCGGTTTCGGCGATGCGGCGACGTTCGCGGCACTGGCGCGGTTGGCCATTGCGCGGGTGAGCGCGACTGCCTGACATGACTGTGGTGGGGCCCGCGGCGACGCGGGTCATTTTTTGAATCACGCACCTACCAACTAGTAGGTTTATTTAACTCTGGAGATGTTCCATGTCGCACTCTCTGTCCACGCTGGGCGTGTTCCATACCGTTGTCAGCCTGATCCCGGTCCTCAGCGGCCTGTATGCCTTCATTCGCCATCGCGCAATCGACCCTGCAACACGCTCGGGCAAGCTGTACCTGGCGGGACTGGTGCTGTCTGTCGCTACCTCATTCACCGTCTCCAGCACGGGCGGGATCAACCCGGGCCACGCATTCGGGGTGATCGTGCTGCTGGTGGCATTCGGCGGCGTGCTGGCCGCGCGGCTGCGCTGGCTGGGGCGCGCAGCGCGTTACCTGTCGACCTTCGCGCTGTCGTTCAGTTTCCTGTTGTCGCTGGTGCCCGGCGTCAATGAAACGCTGACCCGCTTGCCGGCGGCGCATCCGATTGCTGCGGCGCCGATGGCCCCGGTGGTGCTGCAGACGCTGCTGGGATTGGCTGTGGTGTTTGTGATGGGCTTTGCCGCGCAGTGCTGGCGGATCCATCGGCGCACCACCATGTTGTAAGCGATGCAGGCCCGCAGCACGAAGTACCGCAGAATCAGCAACCCACCAGCCGATCTGCGCCAATACCGCCACGATGCTGGCTGCGATACTCGGTAGGGCTCGCATCGACCTGACCCCGAAAGTGCCGACGGAACGATTCCTGTGAACCAAAGCCGGCCTGCTCGGCGACCCACTGCAGCGGCCGGTCGGTGGTTTCCAGCAGTTCGCGCGCGAAGGCTACGCGCTCGCGGATCAGCCAGTCGATCGGCGACAGGCCGGTGGCTTCCAGGAACTGCCGCTGCAGGGTGCGCTGGCTGAGTGCAGCCTGCTCGGCGAGACTGCCAAGGGAATGTGGCTCGCGCAGGTTGCGGCGCATCCATTCCATCAGCTTTGCCAAGCGCGTGGGCTCGCCATGGGGAATGGCCCGGCTGACGCGCTGGCTGCGGCCGGCGTCGCGCCATGGCGCCAGCACCAGCCGCTCGGCCACCAGGTTGGCTACACGCGCGCCGTAGTCCTTGCGCACCATGTGCAGCATCATGTCCATGCCGGTGGCCGAGCCGGCCGAGGTGATGATGCTGCCGGTATCCACATACAGCGCATCTTCGCGCACATCGATGCGTGGGAACTCACGTGTGAGCGCTTCGGTGAGGCGCCAATGGGTGGTGGCCTGGCGGCCATCGAGCAGCCCGGCCCAGGCCAGCACGAACGCACCGGAGCAGATCGAGGCGATGCGCGCGCCGCGTGCGTGGGCACGGTTGAGCGCATCGAGCAGTGCCTGCGGCGGGCGTTCGCTGGGTTCGCGCCAACCGGGGATGACGATGATGTCGGCGTCATCAACCGTGCTGAGATCGCAGGGCAGCTGCACCTGCGCATTGCCGAGCATGCGCAGTGCGCCGGGCTCGCCTGCGCATAGCTGGGTGCGGTACCAGGCCACGCCGAGCTCGGGCCTTATCGGCGCGAACAGGCCCACCGCACAGCCGAATTCGAACAGCCCCTGGCCGTGGCAGGCGACGATGGCAACGAGCGGCGCGGCGGGATCGGCGGGTGGGCTGGGCATGGCTTGATGCTACGTTTCGAGGTGCGCGGCGCGGAGTGGTGCGCGGGCATGAGGTGATGCCGGCCAGGCATATGGAGCGGTCGCTCCCCTCTTGTAGAGCCGAGCCCACGCTCGGCTCAATACCGGCAGGGGGGGGGATGCATCTGACGCCGTCACGAAGAGCAGCCGAGCGTGGGCTCGGCTCTACAGACAGCAGTGCACCGGCAATGCCGCCTAACCTCATTACCAGCGGTCATGTGGGTGGCCGGATATGACGGTTGGGTGACGTGATCCCGCCTGTCGCGCCAGGTGAACAGGCCCTTGAATGGAAGCGTGTTTCCGGCCCACCCCCACGAGCCCCCATGCCTGCCGCCCACGCCCCTGTCCTGAGCACTCTCGCTGTTCTGATCACTTCTATCCTCGCCGCGTCGCCCACCCATGCGGCGGAAACCGATGCCGATCCTGCCGCCACCGCCGCGACAGCCAACGTGGCAGCGTCCACGCTGGATGCGGTGGTAGTGACCGGTTCGCGCACCAGCACGCGCACGGTAAAGAACAGCTCCACGCCCATCGATGTGATCTCCGCCGAGGACCTTGCCGCTACCGGGCAGGGCAACCTGTTGGAAGCGTTGCAGCGCAGCCTGCCGTCGCTGAGCCAGATCGGCGGCTACCAGAGCGACCAGGAAAGCCTGATCCGCGGCTACCAGCTGCGCAACCTGTCGCCGGGCTACACGCTGGTGCTGGTGAACGGCAAGCGCCGCAATGCCAGTGCCTATGTGAGCGGGGCAAACGGCGGCGGCTATCCGGGCCACGCGTGGGCCGATCTGGCGCTGATTCCGGTCTCGGCCATCGACCATGTGGAAGTGCTGCGCGATGGTGCATCGGCCATCTACGGCTCGGATGCGATCACCGGCGTGGTCAACGTGATCCTGAAGTCGCAGGCCCACGGTGGTGAATTTGCCGTGGAGAGCGGGCAGAGCATCGATGGCGATGGCTCGCGCACCAGCGTGCGCGCCAACGTCGGCCTGCCGTGGGGCCAGGATGGCTTCGTCAATCTGTCTGGCGAGACCACGCGCCAGCATCATGCGATCCGCACCCGCCGCTACATCGATGGCTATCTGAGCTACCCGGCGGTGGATGGCAGTGGCAATCTGGTGGCATTGCGCCCGAACAACCGGTTGCCTGCGGGCGCGTCGCCGAACCCGGCTGAGGCCAACCGCGATGCCGAGGCCAACACCATCCTCAGCTCGCCGTCGTACGCGTTGAAGGCCTTCGCGGTGAACGTGGGCCATGGCCTGGGCGAAAGCGCGCAGTTCTACGCCAATGCCACCGCCAGCGACCGCACCGCGCAGGCGATCCAGAACTTCCGCCTGCCGGCGACCATCTTCACCACCTACAAGGCACCCGGCGTGCTGAGTGTGTTCCCGGATGGCTTCCTGCCGGTACTGGAAACCAAGGAGAAACAGTACACCGGCACCGCAGGCGTGAAAGGCCAGATCGCGGGCTGGGACTACGACGCCAGCCTGACCGGCAACCGCAGCACGGTGCGTACCTACACCCGTAATTCGGTGAACTATTCGCTGCCGTACCCGGGATCGCCCACCGATTTCTATGACGGCAAGCTGGACTACCAGCAGGGTATCGCCAACCTCGATCTGCGCCGTGGCTTCGAGGTGGCGGCATTCGCCTCGCCGCTGGAAGTGAGCGCAGGCGCCGAATACCAGCATGAACAGTATGAACGCGGGGCCGGGCAGTGGGAGTCGTATACCGGCTTTGGTGCTGCGGCGTTCGTCGGCTATTCGACTGCCGATGCGGTGAAGGCTACCCGCAACAGCAAGGCGGTGTACGTCGGTGCGGCCACCAACATCACCTCGCGCTGGTATCTGGATGCGGCCGCGCGCTGGGAAGATCACTCCGACTTCGGCAGTGTCTCCACCGGCCGCCTGACCACGCGCTTCGACGTCACCGACGCGCTGGGCGTGCGCGCGACGGTCAGCAACGGTTTCCATGCACCCAGCCTGGGCGCGCAGTTCTACCAGGCCACGGGCAGCTGCCCCTGCGGCACCACGCTGGTGGCGCAGGTGTCTTCGCCGGCGGCGATCGCACTGGGTGCCACGCCGCTGAAGCCCGAGAAAGCCACCAACTACAGCCTGGGCGTGACCTGGGACCCGAGCCCGGCGTTCCACCTGGCCGTGGATGCGTACCAGATCGATATCCGTGGCCAGCTCGGGCAGTCCAGCCAGATCGGCTACAACGCACAGGATCCGGCGCGCATCACCGACAACAGCGGCACGGTGCTGAGCGCAGCGCAGAAGAACACCATCGATGCACTGCTGGGGTCAGCCGGCATCAGCATCCTGCCGGGTGATGCGTTCTACGCGAGCTACTTCACCAACGTGGGCAATACCCGCACACGCGGCGTCGAGCTGACCCTGGAAGCGAACCAGGAGACTGCGTGGGGCAAGCTGCGCTGGAGCTACGCGGCCAACGTGGGGCGCACCACCATCCAGAAGGTCAGCGACATTCCAGGGGTGCTGCAGGGGCTGCCGAACATCAACCTGCTGACCAGGACCAGCGAATACGCACTGCGCTTCCGCACGCCGAGCTATACGCAGGTGGCCGGCCTGGGGTGGCAGAACGGGCGCTGGCGCTCGAATGTCGACTTCACGTACTACGGCCCGATCAAGCGCCTGAACAACGGCGTGGAGTACAAGCAGCCGCCCGTGCTGGTGACCAACCTGTCCGGTGGCGTGGAACTGGGGGCGGGCTGGAGTGCGGCGCTGGGCATCAACAATGTGTTCGACAAGCGCACCCGCAAGGTGCCCGAGTACGCACGCAGTGCCACCGATGTGGCGAGCATCGAGACGACGTGGGACAACGGCGATGTGCTGGGCAACGTTGGAGCGTACTGGTATGGGCGGGTCAATTACCGGTTTTGAGGTTCAGGCCAAAGGCAGCCGAGCATGGCTCGGCTCTACATGGGAGCGTTTCATGTCTTCTGCATTGAAGGTGGTTGCAGTGGTGGGGTCGCCGACCAGTTCGGCGACGTCGCGCACGTTGCTGCTGGTGCGGCACCTGCTGGAGTCGTTGCAGCAGCGGGTGCACGCCAGTGTGGATCTGGTGGAGCTGGCACCGATCGCGCGTTCGCTGGGGCAGTCGTTGTCGCGCGATGAAGCGGAGCCGGCCGTGGAGCAGGCGCTGCAGACGATCGAGTCGGCCGAGCTGCTGGTGGTGGCCGCGCCGGTGTATCGGGGGGCGTATCCGGGGCTGTTCAAGCACCTGGTCGACTTCATCGGGCTGGAAGCGCTGGTGGATACGCCGGTATTGCTGGCAGCGACCGGCGGCAGCGAGCGCCATGCGCTGGTGATCGACCACCAGCTGCGGCCGTTGTTCAGTTTCCTGCAGGCGCACACGCTGCCGATCGGGGTATATGCCACGCCTGCCGACTTCGATGGCGAGCACATCAACAGTGCCGCTTTGCAGGCGCGGATCGCGCTGGCGACCGAGCGTGCGGCCGGCCATCTGGCTACGCAGGCGCTGGCGGTAGCGGCGCCGCTGCGACGCATCGCCTGACGGCATAACCGGCGGCGCTTTGCTTATGGCCAAGGCGCATCTGCGTGGCCGGATCTGACCGCCGATTGTCGTCTGGCATCGCCGTGCCGACGGCCGTCATCTCTAGCATCGATATCGAAGCGGCATCGCATTGCCGCCCCCCGATGAGGACGACCCTGTGAGTCTGGACGCAACCGACAAGCCCATCCTGTTCCTGCTCGACCGTGAGTTCGAGGACGGGCAGATTCCCGGCCAGCGCTTCTTCTGCCGGCACAGCCTGCTGCTGGAAGGGGCGCTGTCGAGCATCGACGGCCTGGACGCGCAGCTGGACGTGCGCCGCATCGGCTTCGCGCGGCCGCGCCGCGAGGTGATCGCCGAGATCGGCGAGCAGGACCAGTCGCTGCCGAAGCTGGTGCTGCCGCAGGGCGTGCGCAGTGATCTTGCGAGTGGCGCGCACCAGGACCGCCAGTACATCTCCGGCGCCGAGCCGATACTGGCCGCACTGAACGGGTTGCTCGGCATCCCCGTGGCCCATCCCTGAGCGAGGACGCGACGATGAGCTATCAGATCAGCGTACTGGACAAGAGCCCGGTGGCCGAAGGCGCGTCGCCGGAGCAGGCGCTGCGCAACAGCCTGCAGCTGGCGCAGCGTGCCGAGCAGCTGGGCTACCACCGCTACTGGTTCGCCGAACACCACGCCGCGCCGACCTTGGCCAGCCCGGCGCCGGAAGTGCTGGCGGCCTGGGTGCTGGCGCAGACCCGGCGCATCCGCATCGGAAGCGGCGGAGTGATGCTGCGCCACTACGCGCCGTACAAGGTGGCGGAGAACTTCAACCTGCTGGCCGCACTGGCGCCGGGGCGTGTGGATCTGGGCGTGGGCAAGGCGCCCGGTGGCCTGCCGGCCTCTACAGCTGCATTGGCAGCGGGGCGACCGGCGTTTGCCGACTTCGACCAGCAACTGCGCGACCTGGAGGGCTACCTTTCCAGTACCGAAACCGAGGCGCAAGCGCGCCCGATCCCGCAGCAGGCGCCGGAGCGCTTCCTGCTCGGTGCCAGCCCGCAGAGTGCGAAGCAGGCGGCCGAGCTGGGCTGGCGCTTCGTCTACGCCGCGCACTTCGATGGCGACCCGAAACACATCGAGGCTGCGTTCGATGCCTACCGCAGCGTCTCCTCGCAGCCCCCGCTGCTGGCCACGGTGGCCTTCGCCGCACCTACGGCCGAAGCGGCTGCGCGTCATATCGGCGCGTTGCGGGTCTACAAGCTGCACCTCGGCCCCGGCCAGACGGTGAACCTGCCCAGTCCGGAGGCGGCTGCCGAGTACGCGCGCCAGGTGGGCGTGGCCGACTTCCGCATCGAGGAAACGCGCCCCAGCGTGCTGTCCGGCGATGCGCAGCATGTGCGTGACGAACTGGACGCGTTGCACCGGCGCTTCGGCGTGGGTGAGTTCATTCTCGATGCGCCGGTGGCCGACCTCGACGCACGCCTGACATCCCTTGAACTGCTGTCGCCCGCGCCACGCGCGGCGGTGGCCTGACCTGCAGGAGCGATCCCCATGAGCACCACCCCGCGCCACATTCCGTTCGGCATCATGCTGCAGGGCCCCGGCAGCCACATGCATGCCTGGAAGCATCCGTCCAATCCGGCCGATGCCAGCGTCAACCTGCAGTTCTACATCGACATTGCGCGCACCGCCGAGGACAACGGCATTGCCTTCGGTTTCGTGGCCGATGGCCTGTACATCAACGAGAAGTCGATCCCGCACTTCCTCAACCGCTTCGAGCCGATCTCGCTGCTGTCGGCCCTGGCCACGGCAACGAACAAGATCGGCCTGGCGGGCACGCTGTCGACGTCCTACAGCGATCCGTTCACGGTGGCACGGCAGTTCGCTTCACTGGATCTGCTCAGTGGCGGCCGCGCCGGTTGGAACGTGGTGACGTCGCCGTTGGAAGGTTCGGGCCGCAACTATGGCCGGCCACACCCAGAGCATGCGCTGCGCTACCAGATCGCCGATGAGTACCTGGACGTCGTGCAGGGGCTGTGGGATTCGTGGGATGACGATGCCTTCGTGCGCGAGCGCGACAGCGGCACCTTCTTCGCACCGGAGAAATTCCGCCGCCTCGACCACAAGGGCCGCTTCTTCCAGGTGGAAGGCCCGCTCAACATCCAGCGTTCGCCGCAGGGACAGCCGGTAATCTTCCAGGCCGGTTCGTCTGACGATGGCATCGCGCTGGCCGGGAAGTACGCCGATGCGGTGTTCACCCATTCGCCTTCGCTGGAAGAAACCCGTGCATTCACCCAGAAGGTGAAGAACTCGGCGATCGCGCACGGCCGCAGCGGCAATGACGTGAAGATCTTTCCGGGCATCGGCCCCATCGTCGGCCGCACCGCCGAGGAAGCCGAAGCCAAGTATCAGGCGATTGCCGCACTGGCCACGCTGGAGGATGCACTGGCGTACCTGGGGCGCTTCTTCGATCACCACGATTTCAGCCAGTACGATCCGGATGCACCGTTCCCGGAGCTGGGTGACATCGGCAGCAACTCGTTCCGTTCCACCACCGACCGCATCAAGCAGGATGCGCGTGAGAAGGGCCTGAGCCTGCGCCAGGTGGCACTGGAAGCAGTGAGCCCACGGCCGAACTTCATCGGCACACCGGAGCATGTGGCCGATGAGCTGATCCGCTGGTTCGATGCCGGTGCCAGCGATGGCTTCATTCTCGGCTTCGCCGCGCAGCGCGAGGGCCTGGACGATTTCGTGACCCAGGTGCTGCCGATCCTGCAGGCGCGCGGCTACCACCAGCGCGAGCTGGAAGGACAGACCCTGCGCGAGCATCTGGGTCTGCCGTACAAGGCCAGCCGCTATTCGACCGACGCCGAGCCGGCACGGAAGGCGGGATAAGGCGATGAGCGGAGAAACCGCGGTAGCGCCGGGCCACGCCCGGCGGACTTCCCCAACCAGTGGCATATTGCCCGAGATCGCGGCACGCGCCGAGGCCACAATCGCGATCCGCCATGACCTGCACCAGCACCCGGAGCTCGCCTTCGAGGAGCACCGCACCAGCGCCCGCGTGGCCGAGCTGCTGCAGCAGTGGGGTTATGAGGTGACCACCGGGCTCGGCGGCACCGGTGTGGTCGGCACGCTGCAGCGCGGGCAGGGCAGCCGTCGTCTCGGCCTGCGCGCCGACATCGATGCACTGCCGATCCATGAGGACTCCGGCCTGGCCTACGCCAGCCAGACCGAGGGGCTGATGCATGCCTGCGGCCACGATGGGCATACCGCCATCCTGCTGTCCGCTGCACACTACCTGGCCCACCACGGGCGCATCGACGGCACCCTGCAGCTGGTGTTCCAGCCTGCTGAGGAGACGGGTTCGGGCGCGTCGAAGATGATTGCAGATGGCTTGTTCGAGCGTTTCCCGGTGGATGCGATCTATGGGCTGCACAACTGGCCGGGCGTGCCGGTGGGCCACTTCGGTTTCGTCGATGGCCCGGCGATGGCGTCGGTGGATTGGGCACGGCTGAAGGTGATCGGCAAGGGCGGCCACGGCGCCGAGCCACAGGGCAGCGTCGATCCGATCCTGGTGGCGGCGCACATCATCACCGCGCTGCAGAGCGTGGTGTCGCGCAATGTCGATCCGCGGCAGATGGGCGTGGTCACCGTCGGTTCGATCCACGGCGGGCAGGCCGCCAATGTGATTCCAGACGTGGTCGAGCTGAAGCTGACCGTCCGCGCCTACCTGCCGGAAGTGCGCGACACCCTGCGGCGCCGGGTCACCGAGATTGCCGAACACACCGCCGCCGCGTTCGGTGCGCGCGCCGAGATCGAGTTCCCGCGCGGCTTCCCCAGTGTGATCAACCATCCGCAGCAGACCGCCTACATCCGCGAGGTGGCCGTGCAGGGCTTCGGCGCCGCACAGGTGGTGCCCGAATTCGCGCCGCGCACGGCCAGCGAGGATTTCGCCTTCCTGCTGCAGGCACGACCGGGCAGCTTCGTGTTCGTCGGGAACGGCGAGAGCGCGCCGCTGCACAGCCCGCGCTACGTGTTCAACGATGCCGCCATTGCCCCCGCCGCCAGCCTGTGGGCGCGACTGGCCGAAGACTATCTGGTGAAGGATGCGACATGAGCAGCAACGAACGCTTCCTCTATACCTCGGTGGATGATCCGCTGGCGCGGCCGCTGTTCGACGGCCTGGAACAGGAGTACGACAGCCGCTATGCCGACGTGCGCCGACGCATCGGTGGCAGCGCTCGCGAGGAGCTGCAGCGCTACCCGGCGCAGGCCTTTGCGGCCCCGGTGGGCGCCTTCGTGCTGCTGCTGCGCGACGGTGTGGCGATTTCAGGTGGTGCCTTCATGCCGCACCGCGATCCGGATACCGCCGAGTTCAAGCGCATCTGGACGCTGCCCGGGCTGCGTCGCCAGGGCATTGCGCGGCGCGTGCTGCAGGAGCTGGAAGAGCAGGCGGCGCGGCAAGGGTACCGGAGGGTGTTCCTGACGACCGGCTTCCGCCAGCCTGAAGCTGTTGGCCTGTACCTGAGCCACGGCTACACCGCGCTGTTCGATCTGGAGGCCGACCCGGAAACGGTTGCGCATCTGCCGTTCGAGAAGCAACTGCGAGCGACGACGCCCGTCGTTGCACCTGCACAGGCACTGCTGCACGGAGCCCACGCATGAGCACACCGTCGACCGCGCTGGAGGGCATCGCCGCTCGTCCGGCGCCCGGACAGGCACTGAAGATCGTGCCGGCCCGGCATCCGCTGCAGGTCTTCGGCACGGTGCTGGCACTGGCGCTGATCCTGATCGGGCTGCAGTCCGTGCTGGGCAATCCGCGCTGGGGTTGGGGCACCTTCGCCGAGTGGTTCTTCGCACGCCCGGTGCTGGAAGGCCTGGGTCGCACGCTGCTGCTGACCGCGCTTGGCACCGGCCTCGGTTTCGCGCTGGGTACGCTGCTCGCGCTGGCACGCGTCTCCGGTTCGCCGCTGCTGTCGGCGGTGTCGTGGGGCTATGTGTGGTTGTTCCGTTCGATCCCGTTGCTGGTGCTGTTGCTGCTGTTGAACAACCTGGGCTATCTGTACAGCACCATCGAACTGGGCGTGCCGTTCACCGGCATCAGCCTGTTCTCGTACCCGACCACACAGCTGATCGGTGTGTTCACCGCCGCGGTGCTGGGCCTGACCCTGAACCAGGCCGCGTTCTCGGCCGAGGTGATCCGCGGTGGCATCCTCTCGGTCGACCACGGCCAGTACGAGGCCGCGGCCGCGCTCGGCCTGCCGCGCGGTCGCCAGGTGCGCCGCATCATCCTGCCGCAGGCGATGCGTTCGATCCTGCCGGCGGCGTTCAACGATGTGATCGGCCTGGCCAAGAGCACCTCGGTGGTCTACGTGCTGGCGCTGCCGGAGCTGTTCTACACCGTGCAGGTGATCTATCGGCGCAACCTGGAAGTGGTGCCGCTGCTGATGGTGGCCACGGTCTGGTACCTGGTGATCCTGACCGTGTTGTCGCTGCTGCAGCGGCGCGTGGAACAGCGCTTCGCGCGCGGCCAGCTGCAGCGCGAGCGCTCGGTGTCGCGGGTGTCGTCACCGGTGCGGACATCCAGTGATGCTGCGCCGCGCGTGGCCAACCGCCCGCGCATCGCCACCCAGGTGGAAGCGGGCGAGGGTGCGGCGGTATCGCTGCATGGCGTGGGCAAGGTGTTCGGCGATCAGCCGGTGCTGGAAGACGTGAGCCTGGACCTGCGCGCCGGCAGCGTGACGGTGCTGATCGGCCCGTCCGGTGCCGGGAAATCCACGCTGCTGCGGTTGATCAACCACCTGGAACGCGCGGACAGTGGTTACGTGACTGTCGGCGGCCAGCTGATCGGTTACCGCCGCGAGGGTGACACGTTGTACGAACTTCCCGAGCGCGAGATCCGCCGTCGGCGTGCCGAGGTGGGCATGGTGTTCCAGGGCTTCAACCTGTTCCCGCATCTGACCGCGCTGGAGAACATCATCGAGGCACCGATCGCGGTACGTGGTGTATCGCGCGCGCAGGCCGAGCAGCAGGCGCGGACATTGCTGGAGCGGGTGGGCCTGGCCGACAAGGCCGATGCGTTCCCGCGCCAGCTGTCCGGTGGCCAGCAGCAGCGCATCGCGATTGCCCGCGCGCTGGCGCTGCAACCGAAGGTGCTGCTGTTCGATGAACCGACCTCGGCGCTGGACCCGGAACTGGTGGCGGAGGTGCTGAGCGTGATCGAGGAACTGGCCCGTTCCGGTACCACGCTGGTGATCGTCACCCATGAACTGAGTTTCGCCCGCCGCGTGGCCGACCACGTGGTGATGATGGACCAGGGGCGGGTGATCGAGCAGGGCACGCCCGAGGCGTTGTTCGAGCACCCGCGCCAGCAACGCACCGCCGATTTCCTGGCCAAGACCCTGTAACCCCGGTAGGAACATCATGAGCCCTGCAGCACCGCGTCGCCCCTCGCGCAGCACCCTGTTGATCGTGGGCGTGCTGGTCATCGGCATCGCCGGCATCGTCTATTCGCGCGTACGCCAGGCACCGGATGCCGGCGCCGTGGCCGCGACCAGCCTGGCCGGAGCGAACACGGCCGTGCTGAAGGGTACGTTTGACCCGAAGGCTCAGGCGTTGATCCCGGCCGACTATCGCTTCGTCACCCCCGGCACATTCACCGTTGCCACTCATCCGGGGCAGCTGCCGCTGGCCGACTATGGTGCCGACAGCAAGGACGTGGTCGGCATCGAGCCGGACATCGCGCGGCTGATCGCCGATGGGCTGGGCCTGAAGCTGGTGATCGTACCGGTGGCCTGGCCTGACTGGCCGCTGGGGCTGGAATCGGGCAAGTACGATGCGGTGCTCTCCAATGTGACGGTCACCGAGGAGCGCAAGAAGAAGTTCGATTTCTCCAGTTATCGCTACGACCTGCTGGGCATCTACACGCGCGCCGATGGGCCGATACAGAAGATCGAAAAGCCCGCCGACGTCGCCGGGCTGAAGGTGGTGGTGGGCGCCAGCACGAACCAGGACCAGATCCTGCGCCAGTGGGACCAGCAGAACATCGCTGCCGGCCTGAAGCCGGTGGAGTACCAGTACTTCGACGACGCGGTGGTCGGCCGCTTGGCGGTGATCACCGGCCGCGCCGATGTCTCGTTCGAGCCCAATGCCACCGGCGCTTATTCGGCACGCGATGGCAAGGTGCGGCGTGTGGGCCTGTTCCCAGGGGGATGGCCGAACGCTGCGGCGATTTCGGTGACCACGCGCAAGGGCAGCGGCCTGGCCGACGCGGTGACGCAGGCGCTGAATACCCAGATCGGCAGCGGCACCTATGCGCAGGCGCTGAAGCGATGGAATGTGGCCGAGGAAGCCGTGCCGCAGTCGCAGACCAATCCGCCGGGGTTGCCGACGCTGCAATGACGCCGGGCGTGGCCCGGCGCTACCTCCGTCTTTGTAGAGCCGAGCGATGCTCGGCTGCTCTACCAACGCGCCTCCAGTGTCCGGAACGGTTTCACCAGCCGCACACCCTCGGCATCGAAGTCGGAAACGCTACGTCCATCCACACGCACCGTCTTCGGCATGGTGCGCTCCGGCCACCAGACCTTCACCGCCGTCCCGCTGCGCAGCCCCTCACCAAGCGCCACCGTCAGCACCCCGTCGCGCTGCCGCGCCTGCATCTGCAACGTGCCATACGCTGTCGGCAGGCGTTCGACCGCCAACCCATCGCCAGACACCCAAGACGGTGGCGTGCCCGGCAGCAGTGAGAGGGCATCATCGTCTTCGCGCATCAGCATGCCGAACAGCGTGCGGCCGTACTCGGCACCAATCCAGGTATGCGGCATGTCGCCCAGGTAACGCGGAAAACGTAGGCGTGAGTGCACGACCTCAGCCAGCACCTGCCACTCAAGCGGGCGCCGATCATGCAGCAGTCCCTGCAGCAGCTCATCGGCCACCTGCGGCTGGCCCAGGTGCACATAGCTCAGCACATTGCGGATCTCGTACGGTGTGTACGCGTACAGCGCACCGGGCTGGCTGCGCTTGCGCACGTCATCGAGATAGCGGGCGAAGGTGGTACGCAAGGCTTCTGCGGGCAGTACGCTCTGCGCCCCGGTGGGGTCCAGCGCGATCGATACGCCGGTGGGATCGCCATCGCCCAGGTCGGCCGAGGAGGGAATGAAGTCGATGCCCTTCCACGCCATCGTCGCCCGGATCGAGGCGTGCAGCGCGTCGTAAAGCAGTTTGTACTGTTCGCGTGCCCACACTGCGGTCTCGTGGTCGCCCAGCGATTCGGCCAGCCACGCGCCGTCGTGCCAGCCCTTCAGGCCCCAATAGTCGTCCCAGTAGCTGTGGGTGGGAGACGGATAACCCTCATGGCTGATCGACGGCGCAAGAATGCCCGCGAAGCGCTCCGGCGCTGGCTGGTCGGCCTTGTAGCCGGGCGCCAGCGTGCGTTCGCGCAGTTCCTGCAGGAAGCGCAGCGCTGCCTTCACTTTCGGCAGATAGGCACGTACCGATTCGGGTCCGCCATCGAGGCGCGCGACATCGGCCACCAGCGCCACGTACTGGCCCTGGCTGTCGTACTCGATATCCGAACCGAAACCGGTGTTGACGCTGCCATCGTCGTTGAGGATCGGCGAGACCAGGCCGTTGGCATGCACGCCGTGTTCGCTGTACCAGCCCAGATAGTCGCGCGCGACCTTGGCTTCACCCATGCGCAGCAGCACCGCCGAGGTGGCCATGCCGTCGCGGATGAAGGAGCGGTTGTAGTTGCGCGGGCCGGGCTGCATGGCCGGGCCGGTCTGGTTGATCAGCATGTAGGCGGCCTGCGCACGCAGCATGTCGACCAGTGAGGGATCGGGCAGGCGCAGGCCGACCTGGCCCAGCCGTGCCTGCCAGTCCGCGGAGGCCTGCGTGGCCAGGGAATCGAACGCCGCATTGGCATCGCGGGGCAGCGTGGCTAGATCGAGAGCAGGCGCTTCGGTCAGTGCGCCCTTGGTATCGGCGGCGGTAGTACCCAGCGGGAACGCGACCACGATGGCATCGCTGGCCCCCGGTGCCAGTGATACGCGGTAGTTCAACGCAGCCGAGGCAAGACCCTCGTCGTCGCGCGCCTGTTGCGTGGAGGGCAGCTGGCCGGCAGCGAGGGTCGCGGTGATTTCCGTTGCGCCATCCTTGCCGAACGGCGCCGCGCCGGACGCAGCCACCGGCGTGAGCGACTGCAGCAGCGTGCGTCCATTGATGCGCACCGCCTGCCCATCGATGGTCACATCGCGGATCGGTGACAGCCCGCCGTTCTGCCACGGCGGATTCATCTGCATCGGGCGCACGACCAGGCTGAGCGTGCCTTCGATCCTGGCGCTGCCCGTGTTGTGCAGGCGATGCCGCAAGAACGTTACCGGCTGGCCGTCGCGCTCGATGGCGAAAACCTCGCTGCGCAGCTCCAGGCCGGGCTGCGGTGACCAGGTGGCGGAGGGCATCGGCTTCCAGCCATCCCGCAACGCGTGCTGTATCGGCTGTCCTGCCGCGCCAGCGGCACGCCCGTCAGCGCCACGCCAGATCGGCTGCACCAGCGGCGCGCCCTTGAAGGCTTCCAGATTGCCGTATTCGTCGAAGATCGATTTCTGTCGTCCTGCGTGCACACCGACGGCGGTCCAGTAGGTCTGCTGCATCTGCAGCGATGCCGGGAACAATGCGCGCTGAGCGCCGCTGGCGGTGATCTGGTATCGCTTCATCGGCGTCATTACCGCCTTTGGCCCGAGCAGGCGCAGTCGCGCGACCTGCGGTGCGGGGCCGTCCACGCTCAGCCGGAACGCACGCAGGGGTTGTGCCGTGTCAGCAGCCAGCCAGCTTTGCCGATGATTGGCCGCCTGTGCATCGTGTGCGACGTCCTGCCAGCGGCCCTGTGCATCCTGCGCCTGCAGTCGTGCAGCGCCGCGCGCGCCATCGGCCCAGTCGACCACCAGGCCAGCCGTGGATTGAGCCTGCGGCAGCGTGATCTCGAGCGCATGGGATCCACCTTTTCCGGTCGGAACCGCAATGGTGCCGCCGCCTTGCCAGAGCGCGGCTGCCTGTGTTGCATCGACATCGGCGATGCGTGCGCTGAGCGTGCTGTCCAGCGGCTCCATCTCGAAGATCGACACACCCCAGTCGGAGGTGCGCTGCGGACTGGCCAGTCGTAGATAGCGCGCCTGCCGCGGCGCGAAGTACAGCGTTTCCACATCGCCCAGTGAATCGGCCATCGTGTACGCGGTCTGCCACTGCGTACCATCCATTGAGGTCTGCAGTGAATAGCCTTCCGGGTTGGAGACATCCCAGGTGAGTCGTGCGCCAGCCAGCAGGGTTGGCGTGCCCAGATCGATCTGGAACCAGTGGCCGGGGCTGAAGGCGCCGCCGGTGACGGTCTTCGGGTCGCCGTCGATCAGGTGGCTGATCGCCATCGCCGGCACCTGCTGCGAGGAACTGCTGGCCTGCCATTGGCTGCGCGGGGGAAGGGGCTGTGCCTGTGCGGCGGCGGCGAGGGCGGCCAGTATCAGGGTGGCGGCAGTAAGCCACGGAATGGCTGAGCGGGCAACCTTGGAGCGTTCGGCGCGCAATGTCATTACGTACAGCCTCGCAGGTTCGGCCGGTATCGGGCGAGCGCTACGCTAGCAAGGGATGTAATCGGTTACATGACGCACTGCAGCGTCGCAGGCCGCTTCTGTGGTTGACGCAGCCGAGCATGGCTCGGCTCTACATGGTTTCCGGCAGGTCAAGCGCACCGCACGCTACAACTCCACCGTCTCCCACCAGCGCGTGCCCGCCTGCGGCGCCTGCATGTCCAGCGCTTCGCCCATCATCGGCGTGGCCACCGGCACGTTCTTCGCGGCCGCCAATGCGGTGATGCGCTCGAACGGCTGCTGCCACTCGTGCAGGGCCAGGTCGAAGGTGCCGTTGTGGATCGGCAGCAGCCACTTGCCGCGCAGGTCCAGGTGCGCCTGCAGCGTCTGTTCCGGCTGCATGTGCACGAACGCCCAGCGCGGATCATAGGCGCCGGTCTCGATCATGGTCAGGTCGAACGGGCCGTACTTCTCGCCGATGGCCTTGAAGCCGTCGAAGTAGCCGGTGTCGCCGCTGAAGAAGATGCGGAAGTCGTCGTCCTGGATCACCCACGACGCCCACAGGCTGCGGTCGCTGTCGCCCAGGCCGCGGCCGGAGAAGTGCTGGCCCGGGGTGGCGGTCAGGCGCAGGCCGCTGGCCTCGGTCGATTGCCACCAGTCCAGCTGTTCGACCTTGCTGGCGTCCACACCCCAGGCAATCAGCTGGTCGCCGACGCCGAGCGGGGCGATGAAGCGCGCGGTCTTGCCTGCCAGCTGCATCACGGCGGCATGGTCCAGGTGGTCGTAGTGGTTGTGCGAGAGGATCACGCCAGCGATCGGCGGCAGCTCTTCGATGCTGATCGGCGGTGCGTGGAAGCGGGCCGGGCCCATCCACTGCACCGGCGAGGCGCGCTCGGAGAAGACCGGGTCGGTCAGCCAGTATTGGCCGCGCAGCTTCAGCAGGATCGTGGAGTGCCCAAGCCGGAACAGGCTGCGGTCCGGCGCGGCGTCGAGGGTGGCGCGGTCCAGCGGCAGCACCGGAATCGGGTGCGCAGGCACGGTGCCCTTGGGTTTGTTGAAGAGGAACGTCCACCAGATCTCCGCACCGTCGCGCAGGCCCATCGCCGGACGGGGCAGGGCATTGTGGAACTTGCCGTCGCGGTACTGCGGCGAATCGGGGAAGTCGGGGAGGGACCAGGATTTGCAGAAGGTGTAGGCGGTCACGGCGAGGATTCCAAGCAAAAGGACAAGGAGCAGGCGCTTCATGGGTGACGTCCGCTGGGTACACTGCACAGTGTAGTTTCGTGTTTTTCAAAAGTACACTGTCCGGTGTAAAATGTGCGCATCCGTTCAGCTATCCGGTTTCTGCCATGCCCCGTGCCCCGCAACGCCTGACCGACCGTAAACGCGATGCCATCGTGCGCGCGGCGGTGGAGGAGTCCCGTGCCTCGGGCTACGAGGCCACCAGCATGGACCGCATCGCCGAGGCGGCCGGAGTCTCCAAGCGCACCGTCTACAACCACTTCCCAAGCAAGGAAGCGTTGTTCTCGATGATCCTGGAGGAGCTGTGGGAACGCAGCGTGGCCAGCGACGCGTTGCCGTACCGCGCCGACCAGCCGCTGCAGGCGCAGCTGCTGCAGTTGCTCGGCCAGAAGCTGGAACTGCTCAGCGATGCCAACTTCATTGACCTGGCGCGGGTGGCGATGGCCGAGATCATCCACTCACCGGAGCGCGCGCAGGCCATCGTCTGCCGCATGGGCGAAAAGGAAAGCGGCGAGAGTGCCTGGATCCGCGCGGCCATCGCCGATGGCCGACTGCGCGAGGTCGATCCGGAGTTCGCCGGCCACCAGCTGCACGGGCTGGTGAAGAGCTTCGCGTTCTGGCCACAGGTGACGATGGGGCAGGCACCGTTGAGCGCACAGGAGCGTGCACGCGTTGCCGAATCAGCGGTGGCGATGTTCCTGGGTTTCTACGCGGCCTAGCCGGTAGCGAAGCGGCGGAACTCGTCGGCCGGCAGCGCCGCCGAGTACAGATAGCCCTGGCCGACATCCACACCCAGTGCGCGCAGTTGCTGTTCCTGCGCCAGGGTCTCGGTACCTTCGGCCACCACGATTGCACCGCAGCGGTGCGCGACTTCGACGATGAAGCGCACGATCGACTGCGACTTGGCGTCGGACAGGGTGGCGATCAGGGCCTGCTCGATCTTGACCTCGGCGATGGCCAGCTGCGAGAGCAGGATCAGGGTTGAATAGCCAGCGCCGAAATCATCCAGTGACAACGTGACCTCCGCCGCCAGCAGCTGTGCGATGTTGGCATCGACCACGTCGCGCTCGACGATCTCGGTCCATTCGACGATCTCCAGGCGCAGCATCACGCCGGGCACATCGTGCAGCTGCAGCAGTTCCTGCAGGCGCAGGCCGAAGCCGGGCAGGCGCAGTGACTCGGCCGAAACATTCACGGCGATTTTCAGCTGCGTGCCATCGCGTCGGCACTGCTGCAGGAAGTGGATGGCCGACTGCAGCGTGGCCCATTCCAGTTCAGCCAGCCGCCCCTGCCGGCGCAGCAGCGAGATCACCCGCATCGGCGCGATCAGCCGACCCTCGCCGTCGCGCATGCGCAGCAGTGCTTCGGCGCCGACCAGTTGGCGATCCTGCAGGCGATGCTTGGGCTGGTAGCACAGCGGGGCGTCGCCCTGCTGCAGCCAGCGATCAAGGGCGACTTCAATCAGGGCGTCGATCTCGCTGTCGCGCTGGATCGGGTCGTCGAAGAACACGACGCCGGATTCGATCGCACTCAGCGCCACGGTGATTGCCCGGAAGGGCAGGTGGCCATCGTCTGCCGCGGCCGGTGGCTTCAGTTCGACCACCGCGCAGCGGAACAGCGGCCGGAAGCCGGGCCAATCGCGGCCGACCTGATCGGCCAGGTTGCTGGCCAGCTCGGTGATCTGCGGTTGCGTGCGCAGTTCGGACAAGGTCAGGTCGCGCACCAGGATCGCCAGCGCGGCATCGCCGAACTGGTATATCTCCAGTTGCCCGGCCGGCAGCGAGGGCAGCAGCCGATGCACCTCTTCGGTGCTGTCGCGCTGCCACAGGCCGTTGTCCTGCAGCGGACCGTAGCGCAGGCGCAGGTCGCGCAGGTTGCCCATCTCGGCCACGATCAGGCAGGCCTTGCCGATACCGTCGTTGTCGCGCCAGTAATGCTGCAGGCGTTCGCCGAGCGCACGCATGTTGGGCAGGCCACTGATCGGATCGATGCGCAGCCAGGCGTGTTCGCGCTGACGCTGTGCATCGATCTGCGCATCGTTGTAGACCAGTGCGAACACCGCGCCCAGCATCAGCAGCGATAGTGGCAGTGCCAGCAGGCGCTGGATTGCCAACTCCTCCACGGGTAGCTGATTGGCGCCGATGATTGCGACGCCCAGTGCCAGGCCCAACGCAGTGACGACGATACGCACGCCCCAGGCCTGCAGGATCATGCGCAGCGAGAGTTCATTGAGCATGCGCGGGTGCAGGCGCCTGCGCAGCCAGACGCCTGCCAGCATCTGCAGCGTGGCCTCGAGGCCGGCTGGTAGAAAATACTGGGTGCCGGCGAACTGGTATCGGGCCAGCAGGCTGGCACCGAGGCAGGCCAGGCCGCCGCGCCAGCCGCCGAGCAGTCCGCTGACCAGCAGGATGTCGAAGCCGAGGTGCAGCTTGACCACACCCTGGGTGTAGCGGGCTACGAACCAGGCGTTGAACAGGTAGATCAGGCCCAGCGCCACGCCCACGTACAGGCGGCGGCCCTCAATGGCATGGCCAGCGCGACGGGTGGCGATCAGCAGCACGCCGATCATGCCGATCACCGCCGTGGCCTGCAGCAGATACAGCGGCAGGCTGGGCAGGGCGCTGTCCAGGACCTGGGCCGAGACCCGTGAAAGCGCATCCATAGCAGGTTCCCGCCTGTGACCGACGGCCAGTGAGGAGCAGGGTAAACCACAGGCGCCCGAGCGGCCACCAAGGGCCCCGGGCCGAGGCCTCTGCAGTCAGTAGCGCGGGTCGGCGATGGCCGGCAGCACCAGTTCGCGCACGAAGCCGGACGGTGACAACTGCAGCAACGCGCGCACCATCGCAACGACGTCATGCACGGGCACTAATTCGCCGTCGCCGCGCGCTGCAGCCTCTGCAACCGGCACCGACAGTGCATCGTCGGTGTTGAGGTAGCCCAGCTGCAGGCTGGTCACCGCCAGGCGGCGATCGCGGAAACCCTCGCGCAGTGCATCGGCGATGCCGTTGAGTGCGAACTTGGATGCACCGAACGCCACTTCCGGGCGGCCACTGCGCGGCAGCGCCGAGGTCGAGCCGGTCAGCACCAGCTGCGGGCGTGGCGCGCCGAGCACCCGCGGCAGCAGGCGCTGCAGCAGCACCAGGGTGGCGGTGATGTTGACGTCGACCAGTTGAGTAAGCGCGGCATCGCTCTCGTCGAGGAAGGCGTACTCGTCGCTGAAGGCGGTCTCTTCCCAGATGCCCAGGTTGTGGATCAGCACATCCAGATCGGCCGGTGCCTGCGCTGCGATGTGATTGGCAGCCAGGGTGGGTTGGGACAGATCGGCCTCGATCCACTGCAGAGTGACACCCTCGGGGCATTCAAGATCGCGTGGACGCTTGCGCGAAACGCCGATGACGGTGTCGCCCGCACTGCTCAGGCCTTCCACGAACGCCCGACCCAGGCCCCTGCTGGCGCCGATGACCATCAATTTCATGTTGCTTCCTTGTTGTACTGCGGCGGCCTCAGTCGGCAGCCAGAATGGTGTCCCAGACGGCGAACGCGCGCAGGTTGCTGCGTTCAGCGGTAATGATCGAGGCGATGTTGTCGAGCTGGCAACGGTACTGTGGTAGTAGCCGTCGCAGCTGCTGCAGGTGCTGGGATGTACTGACCACTGACAGCCGGGTCAGTTTGGTCAGGCCTCCCATTGCGCGCTCTGCTGGGCGGTGTGCTTCGGGATCGGCGAGAATCCGTAGGGTCCGCAGCAACAGGAACATCCCGGCATGGGAGCACCCGATCCCTTCACTGATGGCCTGCCGCTGCCGTGGGCGTGGCAGGAAGCGTTGGCCGATGCGCACATCGAGCGGCAGTCGATCGGCGTGTCGCGCGCGGATGTCGCGCGGGTGCATCGTCCCGGGCAGACCGACGCCTTCCTGAAGTCGGAAGTGATCGACGCCTTCAGTGAGCTGGGCGATGAGATCACGCGCCTGCGCTGGCTGCAGGCACAGGGACTGCCGGCGCCAACGGTGATTGCCACCGCCGAAGAAGCGGGCCGGCGCTGGTTGCTGATGAGCGCGCTGCCCGGCCGCGACCTGGCCTCGTCGCCGGAACTTGCGCCGCAGCAGTTGGTGGAACTGCTGGCTGACGCGCTGCGCAGGCTGCATGTGTTGCCGGTGGCAGCCTGTCCGTTCGACCAGCGATTGGCCTCGCGCTTGCAGGCCGCCGCCGCCCGCGTCGAGGCGGGTCTGGTCGACGCCGATGACTTCGATGACGAGCGCCTGGGGCAGAGCGCACAGCAGGTGTTCGCCGAACTGTGCAGCACCCGGCCCGACCATGAAGATCTGGTGGTCAGCCATGGCGATGCGTGCCTGCCGAACCTGATGGCGGTCGAGGGGCGTTTCAGTGGTTTCATCGACTGTGGGCGGCTGGGCGTGGCCGACCGCTACCAGGACCTGGCGCTGGCCGCGCGCAGCCTGGTTCACAACTTCGGCGACACGCGTTGGGTGGCGCCGTTGTTCCAGCGCTACGGCGCGTTGGTCGACGAGCGTCGGCTGGCGTTCTACCGGTTGCTCGACGAGTTCTTCTGAGCCCGCGCATGGCTGGCGATGGCCGCGCAGATCAGGCCACCGACCACGCTCAGGTGTTCCAGCGCGAAGAACATCGCCAGCTGCTGTTCCGCGCCGTGCTTGGTCCAGAAGGTATGCACGATGACGATGGTCAGCAGCATGAACACCGCCAGCGCGCCGCTGCCCAGCCATAGCAGGCGATCGAGCAGCAGGCACAGTGAGCCACCCAGCAGCACCACGGCGCTGGCGATGTTGAACAGCGCGGGCGGTTGCAGCCCGGCCGCCTGCATTTCGGCCACGCTGTTGTCCCACGCCAGCAGCTTGGCCAGACCCGAGGACAGGAACACCACGGCCAGCAGCAGTCGGGCGAGGAACCACAGCACGCGGCTGTCGAGCAGGGTGGAGATCATCCGTGGCATGCAGCAACTCCGGGTTGAGCGTTGGGCGGGGCGGGCAGCATCGGGCCTCAACAGCGGTTGAGGTCAAGGCTGCCTGAACGAAGTCCGGTGGTGGCCGGGTTACCCTCTTCAAAATGGACGAACGTTCGTTCACTATTTATGGCATGAGCAGAATCGACCGCAATGAGCAGCGCATGATCCTGATCCTGCAGGCGGCACTGCAGTGCTTCGTCGCAAGGGGATTCCACCAGACCAGCATGCGTGACATCGCGCAGGCGGCCGGTGTCAGCCTGGGCAATCTCTACAACCACTTCCCGGGCAAGGAAGCGATCATCCTTGCAGTGGCGGTGGCCGAGAGCGAAGAACTGGCACCGTTGCTGCAGCGACTGGCCGCGTCCGATGGCGAGCGTGCACAGGTACTGGTTTTCCTTCAGGACTTCCACGCACTGTGCCGCCAGCCGGAATGGGCGACGCTTGCCGTCGAAGTGCTGGCCGAGAGCGCACGCAATCCGGCCGTGGCCGAGGCATTTGCGGCCAATCGCAGGCAATTGCAGGCGACGCTGGCCGAAGCCCTGCAGCAGGTGGCACAGCGCGAACGTCGGCGCCCCGTGCTTGCAGCGCCACTGCAGGCGCAGGTGCTGCTGGATGCCATCGAAAGCGACGCGCTGCGTCGGGGGCTGGGCGAAGCCGGTGGCACCGAGGAGGCTTCGCTGGATCTTGGCCTGCTCGCGCTGCTGCTCGCGGCACGCGCATGAGCGCTGTTGATCGGCGGTTGCACGGGCTGGACCTGGCGCGCTATCTGGCGCTGGCCGGCATGGTGCTGGTCAACTTCCGCCTGGCGATGGCCGTGCCCGCAGAGGGTGAGGGTTGGCTGGCAGGGTTCTTCCATCTGCTGGAAGGCAAGGCCTCTGCGACCTTCGTCACGCTGGCCGGCCTTGGCCTGGTGCTGGCCACGCAGCGGCAGGGGTGGTGGCCGGCCAGTGTGCAGACCTGGCGGCGCGCACTGTTCCTGATGGTGCTGGGCCTGCTCAACCTGACCCTGTTCCCAGCCGATATCCTGCACTACTACGCGGTGTATTTCGCGTTGGCCGTGCTGTGGCTGCGTGCCTCGCCGCAGGTGTTGCTGGCCAGCATCGTGGGCCTGGCGGCCTGTTCGTTCTGGGCGTTGCTGCACTGGGACTACAGCCAGGGATGGAACTGGCAGGCGCTGGAATACACCGGTCTGTGGCAATGGCCGGGCGCGGCCCGCAACCTGCTGTTCAATGGCTTCCATCCTCTGCTGCCGTGGCTGTGCTTCTTCCTGCTGGGGATGTTGCTGGCACGCCTGCAACTGTCGCAACCGCGGGTCCAGCGTGCGCTGCTGGTGCTGGGCCTGCTGCTGATCGCGGCTGGACATGGCGTGCAGCAGCTTGCACAGGGAACGCCCTGGCAGGCGTGGCTGGGAACGCAGCCGATGCCGCCGGGGCCCGCCTACGTACTCACCGGTGCGGGCGCAGCGTGCAGTGTCATTGCCGCCTGCCTGTGGCTGACGCGTGCGCGACCGGGTGACTGGCTGGAACCGTTCACCGCGGCCGGGCGCATGACCCTGACCCTGTACGTCGGCCACATCCTGCTGGGCATGGGTACGCTGGAAAGCCTGGGCCTGCTCGATGGCCGTGCATCGCTCGCGTCGGTGCTGCTCTGGGCACTGCTGTTCCTGATGCTGGCTACGGGCGCGGCCTGGCTATGGTCGTGGCAGTTCGCACGCGGCCCGCTGGAGGCGGTGATGCGGCGCATCGCAGGCTAGTTCTCTGCTCGTGCCGAGGCGATGTTGTGACGGACATGTCTGTGTCGTGGCGAGTGCATCTGCGATAGTGGCGGCAGGTAACACTTTCCGCTTGCATCCATGTCATTCGCTTCGGCGCAGCATCTCGGCGAAGTCCTGCAACAATCCTATGGCATCACCCCTACCGCCGTGGTGCCACGCCCGGTGGGGGCCGACGCCAATGCCAGCGTGTATCGCGTCGATGCGCGGCACGGGCAGTGGTGGTTGAAATGCCGTACCTACCAGGTCGACCCCGCAGTGTGGGACAGCCTGCATTGGATGCGCGGCACGCTGGGCATCGATGAGATCGTCGCGCCGTGGCCGGCACTGACCGGTGGTGCGTCGGTGCAGCGTTGGGGATTGCAGTTCACCCTGTTCCCTTATGTGGAAGGCCAGTCCGGGTTCGAGGCGGCGTTGAGCCGCACGCAGTGGAAACGGCTGGGGGAGGTGCTGCGGCGCCTGCACGGCGCGCAGCTGCCAGCGGAACTGCTGCAGGCGCTGCCGATCGTACGGCTGGAAACCGCGGCGCTGGAAACCGTCGGGCAATGGCTGGCTGGCGAGGGCCTGGCGGCCGCGAAGGATGGGCTGGGCCGCGCTTTCGTTTCGGTATGGGACCGGCAGCATGCGCGCATCGCGGCGCTGCATGCGCAGGCACGGGAGCTGCTCGCGGCATTGCAGGACGCGCCGGTAGAGCTGCATCTGTGCCACACCGATCTGCATGCCGGCAACCTGCTGATGGGCAATGACGGGGGCCTGCACCTGATTGACTGGGATGGCCTGTCGCTGGCACCGCGCGAGCGCGACTTGATGTTCATCGGTGCGGCTGTCGGCGGGCGCTGGGGGCGCGAGAATCCGCTGGGCTTCGAGGACGGCTACGGCAGCGACCGCGGCGACCCGCGCTGGATCGCCTGGTACCGGCACTGGCGCATTCTCCAGGACTTGATCGAGTTCCAGCAGGTGCTGCTGGGCAGTGATGGTGAGGAGCGTTCGCCGCAACTGCGCAGGCAGTCGCTGCACTATCTGGGCGAGCAGTTCGCACCGGGCAATGTGTTCGATGCGGCGGAGCGGGTGTATCGCGCGCTGGAATAGGTACTGGGCCGTTGCCAGGATCGCCCCGGGTAGAGTCGACTGTTAGTCGACTGCTCTTCGATTGGAATAGGCAAAGCCCGCGCTGCGCGCGATAGTCGACTAACAGTCGACTCTACCAAGGGCTTGTCCATCGAGGCGGTTTTCATTCGGCGGGCTTGGCCGCTGCCGAGGCCGCTGCACTTGCGGCCCGCCGCGACAGTACGGCTTCGCGGTGGGCGATGTAGGCGTTCGCGGCAAGGATGATGCCGGCGCCGATGATCGTCCAGCGGTCCACCGTTTCGTTGAACAGCAGCCAGCCGCACAGCGTCACCAGCGGCAGCTGCAGGAAGCTGATCGGGGTCAGCGCCGAGACTTCGCCCAGGCGCAGCGCCCGCGTCCACAGCAGCTGGCCGACCGTGCCGAGCACGCCGGTGGCCAACAGCCACAGCCACGCCACGCCGGTGGGCCAGACCCAGACGAACAGGGCAGGCAGCAGCGACAGCGGCACCCAGAACACGTAGGTATAGAGCACCACGGTATCGGCGCTGTCGATACGGGTCAGCTGCTTGATCTGGATCGCCACCAGCGAGCTGAGCACGGCGGCAGCCACCGCTACCAGGCTGCCCGCGGTGAAGCCGGCGGTACCGGGGCGCACGATCACCAGCACGCCGATGAAGCCGACCACCACTGCAGCCCAGCGCCGTACGCGCACGGTCTCGCCCAGCCACAGCACGGCAGCGATGGTGACGAACAACGGCGTGGAGTACGACAGCGAAACCGCCTGCGCCAACGGCAGGTGGCCCAGTGCCCAGAACGCGCACAGCATCGAGCCCAGGCCGATCGCACTGCGCACGAAATAGCGTGGCAGCTGCTGGGTCTTCAGCGGCGCGTGGCCGGGGCGCAGCAGCATCGGCAGCAACGCGAGCAGGCCGAAGGCATTGCGGAAGAACGCCACTTCCTGGGTCGGCACGTAGCGCGTGGCATAGCGGATCGCCACCGCCATCAGGCCAAATGCCATGGTGCTGCCGAGCATCAGCAGCGCCGCCCGCATCGGGGTGGCGCTGGGGGAGAGGGCGGGGCTGTTCACCACTGTGCGCCGAGCAGGCGGGGCTCCGGTTCGATCGGTACGCCGAACTTCTCCAGCACCGAAGCGGAAATACGTCGCGCCAGCGCCAGCAGTTCAGCACCGGTGGCGTTGCCGTGGTTGACCAGCACCAGTGCGTGGCTCGGCGCCACGCCGGCATCACCTTCGCGGAAGCCCTTCCAGCCGCAGGACTCGATCATCCATGCCGCCGAGACCTTGCGCTTGCCGTCCTGGTCGGACGGGAACACCGGCAGTTCGGGGAAGTGCTGCAGCAGCACGTCGACCTGTTCCAGCGGCAGCACCGGGTTCTTGAAGAAGCTGCCGGCGTTGCCGAGTACATCCGGGTCGGGCAGCTTGCGGCGGCGGATCGCGATCACCGCATTGGCCACGTCCACCGCGCTCGGCAATTCCACGCCCTGCGCCTGCAGTTCCTCGCGGATGCCGGCGTAGTCCATGCGCAGGTCGTGCAGCAGCGGCAGCTTGAGCTCGATGGCGGTGATCAGGTAGCGATCAGGTTGCTGCTTGAATACGCTGTCGCGGTAGGCGAAGCCACACTGTTCGTTGTCCAGCCGCACCCAGGCCCGCTCCTGGCAGTCCCAGGCCTCCACGGCCTGGATGAATTCGCCGACCTGCGCGCCGTAGGCACCGATGTTCTGGATCGGCGCGGCACCGGCGGTGCCGGGAATCAGCGCCAGGTTCTCCAGGCCGGACAGGCCCTCCTGCAGGGACCACATCACCAGCCCGTGCCAGGGCACGCCGGCACCGGCGCGGATCACCGCATGGTCGGCGCGGTGTTCAAGGAAACTGATGTCACGGTTGCCGAACACCAGTACCGTGCCAGGCAGGTCCTCGGCGATCAGTACGTTGCTGCCGCTGCCCAGCACCAGCAGCGGGCCGTTGGCCACCTCGGGCAGCGCGAGCACGTCCGGCAGCAGCACGGGATCGTGCAGCTCCAGCAGCTGCGCTGCGCTGGCCTGCACATGGAAGGTGTTCAGCGCCTGCAGCGGCGCATTGCGGGTGAGCGTCCAGCGCAGCGGTGCGTTGCCGTCGACGGTATCCATGGGCGCGCTCACAGTGGGGCCACCGCGCCGCGGCTCGGTGCTTCGCGACGGCGACGGATCGCCTCCACGCATTCGGAGACCAGCGCCGGGCCACGGAAGATCAGGCCGCTGTAGCACTGCACCAGCGCCGCGCCGGCGGCCATCTTGGCCACCGCATCGGCACCGGACAGGATGCCGCCGACACCGATCAGCGGTACCGATTCGGGCAGGCGCGAACGCAGGCGGCGCAGCACCAGCGTGGACTGCTCCAGCACCGGCGCACCGGACAGGCCGCCGGCCTCGTTGGCCAGCGGGTCGCCGGCCACCTTGCTGTGGTCGATGGTGGTGTTGGTGGCGATCACGCCGTCCACCTGCAGCTCGCCGAGCACGCGGGCGGCGGCATCGATGTCGCGCTCGCTCAGGTCCGGCGCCACCTTCACCAGCATCGGCACGCGGCGACCATGCTGCGCAGCCAGGGCTTCCTGGCGGTCACGCAGCTGGCTGACCAGTTGGCGCAGCGCGGTTTCTTCCTGCAGCTCACGCAGGCCGGCGGTGTTGGGCGAGGAGATGTTGACCGTGATGTAGTCGGCCAGCGGATAGACCTTGTCCAGGCAGGCGATGTAATCGTCCACCGCCTGTTCGTTGGGGGTGTCCTTGTTTTTGCCGATGTTGATGCCGAGCAGGCCGCGACGGTTGCGCGCGCGTTCGACGTTGCGCACCAGCGCGTCCACGCCCGCATTGTTGAAGCCCATGCGGTTGATGATCGCATTGTGCGCCGGCAGCCGGAACAGGCGCGGCTGCGGGTTGCCGGCCTGCGGACGCGGCGTGATGGTGCCGATCTCGACGAAGCCGAAACCCAGCGCGAACAATGCATCGATGTGCTCGCCATTCTTGTCCAGGCCGGCGGCCAGGCCGACCGGATTGGGGAAGGTCAGCCCGAACACGGTGCTCGGCATCGGCGCGATGCGTGCAGCCAGCAGCGGCGTGGTGCCGGTGCGATAGGCCAGGTCCAGTGCGGACAGGCCGAGGCCGTGGGCGCGCTCGGCGTCGAGCGAGAACAGGAAGGGGCGGGCAAGCGAATACATGCGTCGGTTCAGTCCAGCGTGCCGAGGAAGGCTCGGGTTCGATATTCAAAAGCAACCTGGCCGTCGACCGCGTGGGCGGCGAACAGGTCCTGCAGGGCGGCGATCATCGGCGCATGGCGCGGATGACCGGCTTGGGGTGCGTAGGAGGAGGACAGCAGGCGCCCGCGCAGGGCGTCGAAATCCAGATATTGCACGTTCGGCAGCTCCACCATGCCGCGCAGGCCGGGGCCGAACCACGCCTGCATGGTGGCGTCGTCCTGGTAGCGCTCGGCAACGGCGGTGTAGTCGGTGCCGTAGTCCAGCAGCAGCTGCTCGTAGCCGATCAGGAACGGGCTGGCATCGAGCAGGCGCGAGTTCCAGTAGATCAGTGCCAGGCCACCCGGACGCAGGATGCGCTGCCACTCGGCGCGCACCGCCACGGTGTCGAACCAGTGGAAGGCCTGCGCGACGCTGACCAGATCGATGCTGGCATCGTCCAGTGTGGTGGCCTCGGCGCGGCCGTCCACCGCACGGAACTGCGGGTACTGCGGTGCCAGCCATTCCTCGGCCGCGCCCCGCATGGCGGCGTTGGGTTCAACCGCGACTACTGGATGGCCGCTGGCCAGGAACAGGCGACTGGAAATGCCGGTGCCGGCGCCGATGTCGGCGACCACGGCCTCGTGACTGACGCCCATCGGGCCATGCAGCCACTCCAACAGGGCGGGCGGGTAATCGGGCCGGTAGCGGACGTAGTCGGCGACGCGGCTGCTGAAGCGTTCAGAGCTGTCGGAATTGGTCATGATGATCAGTTCGACATCGCGGCGAGCCAGGCCAGGCCGCCGAAGAACAGGATGAAGACCAGGATGGCGGCGATCACGGCGCCGACCATCACCCAGCCCAGCACCAGACCGGTGACGGCGAGGCCATCGCCTTCCAGTTCATGCAGGCGGCGGCGGATCTCGGCGCGGGCCATGTGGCCGGTGATGATGGCCACGATGCTGGCCACGAAGGGCAGGACGGTCCAGCTGGCGATGCCCATGACCAGGCTGACCACGGCCAGGGCGCTTGTCTGTCGGGGTGCCACGCTCATCGGGGTCCTCCTTGGCAGTGTGCACATGATAGTGCCTCTGCCCGGGCAATCCCATGCCCGGCGGATGCGATGGCAGGCGTCGACCGGAATGTCAGCCATAGTAGGCGTCGACCTTGGTCGACGAAAGCCATGCCAACCAAGGTTGGCAGCGACCGGTGTGCCGGTATCAGCCCATCAACACCTGGCCGCCATCCACGTTGAGCACATGGCCGGTGATCCAGCGCGCCAGCGGCGAGCACAGGAACAGGGCGGCATCGGCAATCTCGCGCGGGTGGCCGAAGCGGCCGAACGGGATCTTCGCCAGGGTGCCGTGGTACAGCGCGGGATCTTCGGTGCGGCGGCGATCCCACAGGCCGTCATCGAACTCGATCGAGCCCGGGGCGATGGCATTGACCCGGATCCGGTCCTTGGCCAGCGCCAGTGCCTGCGAGGTGGTGTAGTGCGACAGCGCGGCCTTGGCGGCAGCGTAGGGCGCGCCACCGGGACGCGGCTGCTGGGCGGCGATCGAGGACAGGTTGAGGATGCAGGCATCGCTGGATGCGCGCAGCCACGGCAGTGCCAGGCGCGAGGCCCGTACCGCCGCCATCAGGTCGATCTGCAGGCTGGCGGCCCAGCCGTCCTCGTCATCGGCCATGCCATAGCCGGTGGCGTTGTTGACCAGCACATCGATGCCGCCGAGTGTATCGGCGGCAGCCTGCAGCCAGGCCTGGATCTGGTTGGCCTCGCCCAGATCGGCAGGAAACGTGTGCAACTCGACGCTCTGTACCTTTGCATCGGCACGCAGGGCATCCAGGCCGGGCTGGCCGCGGGCGCAGACCGAGACCCGCGCACCGGCGCCGGCAAATGCCAGCGCCATCTCACGGCCAATGCCCTTGCTGCCACCGGCGATGAGCACGCGGCGGCCGGTGAAATCAATCACCGGCTTGCCACCCTGTAGCGCCGAGCCATGCTCGGCTGCATTTCCTGCGGTGTTCATGGCGCATCCTGCCGAGCATGGCCCGGCACTACAGAAAGCGTTACAGGTCGAACTTGATGCCCTGTGCCAGCGGCAGCGAATCCGAATAGTTGATGGTATTGGTCTGGCGGCGCATGTAGACCTTCCACGCATCCGAACCGGATTCGCGGCCACCGCCGGTGTCCTTCTCGCCACCGAAGGCGCCGCCGATCTCCGCACCGGACGTGCCGATGTTGATGTTGGCGATGCCGCAGTCGCTGCCGGCGGCCGACAGGAACTTCTCGGCGGTCTTCAGGTTCTGGGTGAAGATCGAGGACGACAGGCCCTGCGGCACGCCGTTCTGCATGTCGATGGCTTCGTCGAGGGTGTCGTACGGCATCACGTACAGGATCGGCGCGAAGGTCTCGTGCTGGACCACGGCGTCGCTGTTCTTCAGGCCGGAGACGATCGCCGGCAGCACGAAGTTGCCGGCGCGGTCGATGCGGGTGCCACCGGTCTCGATGGTGCCGCCGGCCGCCTTGGCCTGGGCGATGGCATCGAGGAACTGCTGCACGGCGCCGTCGCTGTTCAGCGGGCCCATCAGGTTGGCGGCATCGGTCGGGTCGCCGATCTTGCCTTCCACCTGCTTGTAGGCCTTGACCAGGGTGGCCAGCACGTCGGCGTAGATCGAGCGGTGCACGATCAGGCGGCGGGTCGTGGTGCAGCGCTGGCCGGCGGTACCGACGGCGCCGAACACGATGCCCGGCACGGCCAGCTTCAGGTCGGCGGTTTCGTCCAGGATGATGGCGTTGTTGCCGCCCAGCTCCAGCAGGCAGCGGCCCAGGCGGCGCGCGACCTTTTCGTTGACGGTGCGGCCGACCTGGGTCGAGCCGGTGAAGCTGATCAGCGGCACGCGACGGTCATCGACCATCTTCTCCGACAGCGCGGTGCCGGCATCGTTGATCAGGAAGAAGATGTCCGGGAAACCGGCTTCGCGCAGGGCGTCGTTGCAGATCTTCAGCGAGGCGATGGCGGTCAGCGGCGTTTTGTTGGACGGCTTCCAGATGCACACGTCGCCACAGATGGCCGCCAGGAACGAGTTCCAGCTCCAGACCGCCACCGGGAAGTTGAAGGCCGAGATGATGCCGACCAGGCCCAGCGGGTGGTACTGCTCGTACATGCGGTGGCCGGGGCGCTCGGAATGCATGGTGTAGCCGTACAGCATGCGGCTCTGGCCCACGGCGAAATCGGCGATGTCGATCATCTCCTGCACTTCGCCATCGCCTTCCGGCTTGCTCTTGCCCATTTCCAGGGCGACCAGCGAACCCAGCGCATCCTTGTGCTTGCGCAGCGCTTCGCCGCACAGGCGCACGGCCTCACCGCGGCGCGGGGCAGGCGTGGTGCGCCAGACCTTGAAGGCTTCCTGCGCACGGGCGACGACGGTCTCGTACTCGGCCTCGGTGGTCGCGCGGACCTGCGCGATCGGCTCGCCGGTGGTCGGGTTGACCGGGGTGATCAGCTCACCGCTGGTCGCGCTCGACCACTCCCCGTTGCCCAGGTACGTGCCAGCGTTGATCGCGTCCAGGCCAAGGGACTTGAGCAGCTCGGAAGACATGCAGACTCCTGTGTTTCGTTACGTTGTTTGGCGCCATCGCGGGCAGGTGGGGGACGCGATGAACAGAACCGCCGATGGTAGCAGAGGGTGGTGGTTGGGCTTTGGTGCGGTGCGGGGTGGGTGGAGCGCCAGTGAACCGACATGAAGTGCGCAATGACGTTCATTTATTGACGCTAAATGACGCATGTTGATGCAAATTGACACATTGGAAATTGTCAATATTTTCAATTGGATGGGGTGATTTCATGGCATTCCTCCGAGCCTGTGCCCAGTCGGAATTCCTATCTTTTGGCCCAGACTTCATCCACAATTCCTCCACATTTGATTGACACAACCTCGACGATTCCGTGCTGGCTGGGGAGTCCGCGCACGTGGACGCAGACAATTCCGCGTCCCGTCGAGCCGAAAATGGAGAAGTGCGTTGCTACAGGGATCAGTAGAAGACCTTTCCGCAGAGCGGGCCCGGGCTGGCCGCCGCCGCGTCGAAGCCCGGGCTGCCCTGGAGTTGGGGCTACGCCTGGGCGACATGTTGCTACTGCCAGGCATGGCAGTGCTTTCCCATATCGTGTTGTATGGAGCAGCTGCGCCGGACTCCTCCCAGCGAATCGTGTTTGGCGCGGTGATTCTCAGCGCCATCGTGTGTTTCTCCGTGGCGCCGCTGTATCGGAACTGGCGCATGCGGGGGCTGCTCGCTGACCTCTGGCTGCTGTTGCTGGCGTGGTCTGCCACCTTTGCGCTGTTTTCGCTCTACGTCGTGCTGGTCGGGCTTGCCGACGTGGTGCCCTCGACATGGCTGATTGGCTGGTACGCCTTTGGTCTGGCATCGATGGCGGCGCTGCGCGTATTGCTGAGAGTGCAGTTGCATGGCCTGCGCTCGCGCGGAATGGACCACGAGCGCATCTTGCTGGTTGGGCTAAGGGCTCCCGCTTTGAGGTTGCATCGCCTGCTGCGCGGGAAGCCAGAGCTTGGCAAGGACGTCATCGGCTACTTTGCCAGTGCGGGCGATATCGCCACCCGCCGTGGTGGGGACGCGCCGTGCAGGCTGGGGCGACTGGAAGACGTCCCGCAGTACATGGATCAGCACCGCGGCGAATTCGATCAGGTATGGGTGTCTCTGCCGATGGGGCATGCTGGCGCCATCAAGGACATGCTCAAGCAGATCGAGCGTTTTCCGGTGCCTGTGCGTCTGATTCCTGATACCACGGGCCTTGGGGCGCTGAACCCTGGTGTCCACCAGGTGGGTGATGTGCCGATGATCGGTGTACGCCAAGGCTTGGTTGATCATCGATTCCGCTTGTTCAAGCGCGTCGAGGACATCATGGTTGCAGGCGTGGCAGTAATCCTGCTGGCGCCTTTGTTTGCCGTGTTGGCCATTGGTGTGAAGCTGAGTTCTCCGGGGCCGGTGCTGTTCCGCCAGAAGCGCCATGGACTGGGCGGAAAGGAATTCTGGATGCTCAAGTTCCGCTCCATGCGCGTACATGCAGAGGGCTCCGGGCAGATCACCCAGGCGACGCGCGGTGATCCGCGAGTGACCCGGTTCGGTGCGTTCCTGCGTCGCAGCAGCCTGGATGAGCTGCCACAGTTCTTCAATGTGCTGGGCGGTAACATGTCTGTGGTTGGGCCGCGACCGCACGCGATTCAGCATAACAATCACTACGAGCGTGTGATCGAGCGCTACATGCATCGCCACTATGTGAAGCCGGGGATTACCGGCTGGGCGCAGGTCCACGGATTGCGTGGTGAGACACCGGAGTTGCGCTCGATGAAGAAGCGGGTCCAGTACGACATTGATTACATCCGGCGCTGGAGTCCGACGCTGGACGTACGGATCATTTTGATGACGGCCTTCAAAGTGCTGGGCCAGAAATCGGCATACTAGGCGAGGCTGCTGCCGGCATGTGGCGGCACGCTCGGATGGAAGTGCCTGGTCTGTAGGGGCGGCCAGGTGTTGCGTGCCATGTATTGAAGAATTGATGGAAACCGTTGTCCGTGTTCAAGAATATTCTGGTTGTGTGTGTCGGCAACATCTGCCGTAGTCCGTCGGCGGAAGTGATGCTGCGTGAGGCTGTGAGCGGCAGGGGCATCACGGTGTCCTCGGCCGGGCTGGGGGCCCTGGTCAATCATGGTGTGGATGCCACCGCGCAGGCGCTGTTGACCGAGCATGGCCTGGATGGCAGCAGTCATCGTGCGCGGCAGATCGACCGCGGCATCCTGGCAGCTTCGGATCTGGTGCTGGTGATGGAGCGCAAGCATGTCCATCGCATCATCGAAATCGCGCCGGAGGCGTCGGGCAAGACCTTCCTGCTGGGCAAGTGGCAGTCCGATCGCGAGATTCCCGATCCCTATCGCCAGCAACGTGCTGCATTCGAGCACGTCTACACGCTGATGGATGAGGGGGTGAAGAGCTGGGTGCGTTACCTCTGATTGCACAAGCTCTTTGAAGTTGCGCTGCAGACGAATGGCCGGGAGCCGTCAGGCTCCCGGCTTTTGTCATTCCCCGACGTTACGCAGATTGTCGTAGAAGAAGCGCTCGTCGCGATCACCGGTCATGCCGTACAGGCCGTACTTGCGGCCGAGCATGGCGCCACCATCGCGGATCAGTGGGTTCCAATTGAAGGCCGCACGGCCACGCGTGGAGCGTGGCAGGAATCCATCGAGCGGAATGCTGAAGTAGATACCCTTGTCGAAGCTGCCTTCACCGAAGTCGCGCGCCGAGACATTGGTCTTGGTCGCATACGCGCCCATTGTCACGCCGTTGTCGAATACGCGGGCCAGGTCCAGAGTGGCGCCCTTGTCGCCGGCCAGATACTGGCCGACCGATAGCGAGCCGATGATGCGTTCACGGGCGTCGAGGGCGTAATAGAACGTGGCGTGGCCGGTGGTGACGCGGTAGTCACGAAGGCCCCAGTGCTGGTCATAGTCGCGCTGTTGCACCCGGTTGAGATTTGCGCCAACCGCCCAGCGCTCGCCGCTTGGGCGATACAGCAGTTCGCCGCCTACGCCAGCATACATCCACTCCAGGTAGCCTGCGTAGGCGACGCCATACAAGTCCGGTGCCAGCCGCCCGGCGATGTTGGCCTGCAGGTTGGGCAGCATGATGTCGGAGGTGGTCAGGTACTGGCGGATGTCGGTACGTACACGCGGCAGGCGGCTTGGGGCGTTGTACTTGAACTTGTGGTAGTTGTTGGTGACATCGGCACTGATGGTGCCGGTCAGCCAGATGTTGTCGCGCAGGAACAGGCTGCCCGTATAGTTGGCTGCGACCTGGTACAGAATGAAGCCATCGGGGCCGCCAAGGTTCTGCCGGTAGCCGATGTTGAAGCCGCCGCCGAACGGGTTGCGCTTGGGTGTGTAAAGCGTTTCGCGCGCGCGCGCGTCAGGCGCCTGCAGTTCCGTGCTCCGCCGCAGTATGTCTTCGCTGACGGTGCCATCCAGGTATCCCGCGAACGCTTCGCGGTTGATCGACAGATCGGCAATCGGCATGCCCACGCGGGTGGTACGCAGGGTGAACCAGTTGTAGTTATCGCCGGTCGCGTTGGTAAGAATGCGCGTGGCGCGTCCCAGGCCCTTGGCGGCATGCAGGTAGCGGGTCTGGTAACCGTCGACATACAGTTCGTCGCCGCGGCGCGAAATGCGTTCGACACGGAAGCCGGCATTGCGCTGCAGCTCGGTGCTGATCGCTGCCCAATCGGTGCTGGTGCCAGGTGCGGCACCAGAAGCGTCGCTGTTGGCAGCTGATGCGCGCTGATCGACGGCGGCCGTCTCGGGCAGCAGTCGCTGCGGTGGCGGGTCGAACGGCTTCGGTGCAGCAGGCGCATTGCCCGGGTTGCCACGCAGGGTGAGCGAGAACATCGCCGCGTCGCCGCGCTCCCAGGCTGCAGTCAGCTCTACATTGCGGTTTGGCACATAGACCAGGCCCACGTTGACGGGCGTGCGCTGGCGCAGGTTGTTGTTGCGGGGTTCGCGGCGGTAGTCGTTGCCGTCGTATTCGACTTTGAGCAGCAGCTCATCCATCGGCGTCTGGTAGGTGATGCCGCCAAAAACGCCAACTGGCCCCTTGAACATGTTGCTCAGGCCGAACTTGCCGGACTGGGTGATGTCACTGTTGGCAATGGAGCGGCGGTTCTTGAAGCGATCATCGATAGCGCCGAGTGGATTGGAGAAGTCGCCGCGGTTGCCAATGTAGCCGGTGGCAAGTCCGATCGACGCATCGATCGGACCGAAATTCTTGTTGGCAACCAGGTATTCGCTGGAAAAGAATCCAGTGCCACCCAGATCGCGCACGCCAAAGGCCAGCTCCGGCAGCAGGCGTGATTCCTGCCACAGGCGCAGTTTGAAGTCGATCGACTTGTCCTTGTAATGCTGATCGCCTGCAACGCTGGGCCCGTACAGTAAGTTATTGACATTAATGTAGCGGAATGATGCCTCCAGCCATGGAAATGGCTGCATGGTCAGGTTATAGCGGGCGTACGGAGCGTTGTATGACGCCGTAAAGCTCAGGTCTCCGTCGCTTGCCATGCGCGCGGTAGGTGTCTGCAACAGGCCGATCCCGCCCCATTCGTTGGCAGTGGGTGGCGGCGCCTCCTGTGCATGCAGTGCGCAGGACAGCGACAAGGCGAGCGCGCTCAGTGCGAAACGGGCGGGGCGCACCGGGTGCGCGCGCAGGCAGGACTGGGTCATCACGGGTTGATGGGCTGGGTGGCGATGAACGTGGCGAAATCGCTGTTGAACAGCGGGTCGATATGCTTGATGAGGGACGCACGTACGGGCACGAAGACCGTACCTCCAGGCGCGACGGCCTGGGGATCTGCGCGGTTCCACAGGCCGATACCCAGCTGCTGGATTCGCCCGTCGGGTTGGATCACGTAAATATCGTTGCGGTCAGCAAGAGGACTGGGATGACAGTCACCCATATAGTCGCGCGCATCGCGCTGCGGGACGTGCGGCAGCTCGCATTCCTGCTCCACTGCGCCCATGACGGTGATCGTGCGTGGCTGCAGTGGGAACCGCAGCCTATCGCCTGTGGCTAGTATCGGGTTGTTCGCGGGCTGGACCTGGATCAGTCGTGCGGGTCCGGCGATGGGCGTCCGGCCGGTGGCCGGATGTGTCTCCAGCCAGGTCTGCAATGCCTGCGCTAGCGTCACTACCTGTGCGTCGGCAGACTCTGCCAGCTGCCCGACGCCATACTGCAGCCCCGCGCGCAGCCGCACTTGGGCCTGCAGGGCATGTGGGCGTTCGAGGCTTGTCCCCAGTAGGTAGGCGTCGGTGTTTGGGCGGGCTAGCAGTAGCCCGTCGGCCAGACGGGCGCCAGCGCTCAGCTCGTACTCCCCGGCTGCTTCGACGGCACCTTCAATATGTATCTGCGCGGCCTGGACGCCAGTGGCAGCAAACAGCGCGGCAAGGATTGCCGGGTTGGGAAATCTGAACGTCATGGCTCAATCCTTGGCCGTGCGATAGGGTTTGAGCTGGGTCAGTTCTGCGACGCGGCCGGGTGCCAGATGTTGTCGGCTTTTCCAGATGAAGCCCGTGACCGGATCTGCCCAGTAGACATTGCGGCCACTCATTCCGCCGCCCTGTAGCCGCTCGTCGAACCGCTGCAGGGTTCGACGCGAACCCAGTATGTCTACCTGCTCCAGTGCACCCCTGCTCAGTGTGCCGGTCACGGCGACGTCGACCTGGTAGGCGGGAACCCAGTCATAGCGGCGTTGCACCGTAACGGGCGCGGTCACTGTACGCAGGTCCTCGAACGGCGAAGGGCCATCGATACGCGCATGCCATTGCTGCCCCAGGCCGCTGCCACCCAGCAGCAGGCCGTGAGCGTCCATTTCGAACACCGCATGTGAGCCTGCGAACCACTGCTGGCGGCCTCCATCGATGTAGCCCAACACCGCCACTGCGGTGAGGTCAGGAGTTTCTACCTGCATCTGTGGGAAGCGGTTGTTGGCCACGCCTTCTGCGGTCGCCTGCGCCGGGCGATGGGTGATCAGCCGGAAGGTGTCCACTGTGGAACGGCTGCCGGTGGTGCACCCGGTGAGCAGCAGGGCGGCGACGATGACCATCAACACCGCGCCATGGGCCCGATGTGCTGGGCAGTGGCAAGCCGCATCCATGCGAGCCATGTCAGTTGTCCTTGATTTCGGTTCCGGTACGCGCCGCGTTGTACAGGATATTGGTGAAGGGCAGCAGCTGATTTACGAATCGGTTCCAACGGCTGACGCCGGCTGCGCCGACAAATACCACGTCGCCCGGCTGCAGATGGAACTGGCTGCCGGCAGCAAATGCGGTCGGCGAGCGCGCCTCCAGCTGATAGACCATCGACGGCTCCTGCTGCAGGTCCGTGCTGCCGCGGATGACATACACGGCGTTGCCGTTTGCGGTCTGTTGAAGCAGGCCGCGAGCACGGCCCAGTGCCTGGTTCAGCGAGACATCGCCCGTACGGAAGCTGTAGGCGCCAGGCTGATTGACTTCGCCCACCACGAAGATCTCTTTGCGATCCAGATAAGGGACGAAGATGGAGTCGCCATCCTTGAGGAGCAATTGGCGGCCGCCAAACTCGCGGGCCAGGGTTTCCAGATTGATCGTGTAAGTGGTGCCTTCCCGGCTGAGCTGGATGCCGGACAAGTCGGCCTGCTGGTTGTCCAGTCCGGACTGGCTGATCGCATCCGCCAGCGTCAGCGGCGAGGTGCCCAGAGCAATCGGTGAGGATCGCTGGGCAGCGCCTGTCACCCAGACCCGCTGGCTGCCATAGGTGAGGACGGATACGTCCACTTGGGGCGATTCCACGTACTTGGCCAGGCGGGTGCTGATCTCCTCGCGGAGCTGCATCGGCGTCTTGCCTGAAGCTGTGACCTTGCCGATGTATGGGTAGAACATCGTGCCGTCACTCTGCACAAGGCGCCCTGCCAGAGCACCTTGCTGCTGGGGACCGGCCGGCACGGTCAGTTCCGGGTGATCCCATACGGTGACATAGAGAATGTCGCCGGCGCCGACCGTGTACGGTGCCGGCTGGTAATCGAACAATGCAGCCGGCAGTGAATTCTGCGTACGCGCGGCGTTTTCCTGCGCGATCAGCTTCGGCGTGATGGTGACGATTTCCAGCTGACCATCGCCGCTCTTGCGGTCAACGGCGACGTCGCTGCGGCGCAGGTGCTGTCCCGGCGCAAGCGCACAGCTGGACAGTGCCAGTGCGGTCAACGCAGCGGCAAGAAGGCGAGGGGTGATGTTATTCATGGGAATGAGAGTCTGGCAGGCATAAAAAACCCCCGCCGGGCCGCGCCCGGCGAGGGCCTGAGTGGTACGCGGTGCGCTGATCAGCCGCCGGTGCCGCCGGTGCCGCCCGTACCACCGGTGCCGCCCGTACCGCCGGTGCCACCCGTACCAGGGCCGCCCGGACCCGGGCCGCCCGGATCAGTGCCGCTGCCGCCGTCATTGCTGCCGCTCGTGCTGTCGCCGCCGATGCTGTAGGCAACGGCAGCGGCGGCCACGCCGATTACGGTGGTGCCCACGACTGCAGCGGTCGAGACGCCAGCAGCTTCTGCGCCGGCAACTTCAGCCGCAGTAGCCTCCGTGCCGGCCGTAGCCTGCGCTTCCTGCGCGAAACTCATCATCGGGGAGGCGGACAGGGCCGCCAGTGCCACAACTGCGATCGTCTTCTTGAACATGGGAGGCCTGCTCCGTCAGGGGAAATTCCTTTCACATATTCTGCGGATGAACCCTTGCTGTCAAGATTTGTGAAAACTTCGTGCCTAATGATGGCTTCTGTCTGGCGACGAATTGCCGCGTAGATTCTGGCGCTCGAATGCCTGCGTGCGGCCGGACAGTGTCTTCGCAGCGGCCTTCACGAGGTCATGAGTGTGTAAATCTGCGAGCAGTATCGGCGTGGTCATGGCGGCGGCAATGGTCAGCAACGCGGCGCGGCCATGCACCGCCAGGATGTTGCCCAGCGTCTGTCCGTGACGCAGCACCCAAGCCGACGCAGCCAGGCCGAGGCTGAGTCCTATGATGATCTCGGAGGGGGAATGGGCCCGCAAAGGCAGTCGAGAGTATCCGATCGCGACTGCAAGCCCCGCGCCAGCGACGGCCCAGGCCCGCAAGTGTCGGCTGCGACCGCTGGCCAGCAGCCATAAGGTCACGGGATAGAGCACGCTGGACATGGCGGCATGCCCGGAGATGCCGGTGAAATCCAGATGCTCCAACCCGAAACCCCAGCCCATGAAGGCGATCTTGCTGGCCAGAGTGGTCGCGGCGACTACAATGATTGCCGTTGCCCAGCGCCATAGTAGGCGGCGGTGAGAGGTTGGCAGGAACAAGGCGAGTACAGTGGCAAGCGGAAACAAGGCGCGGCTGTCGCCGAGCGCAGACAGGCTCTCCCAGAAGGTCATCATGCGGCGACGGTATAAGTGCAGGGGGTGGATGTGCGCAGAATACTGGTGCTGGACGTCCTGCAGAACGCCCAGCGCTTGGTCCATTCAGCTGGACGCGGTATCCTGTGCCGCTGCCAGTGGCCCCGTAGCTCAGCTGGATAGAGCGTCCCCCTCCTAAGGGGAAGGTCGCCCGTTCGAATCGGGCCGGGGTCACCATAAGTCAATGGCTTGCGGCATTTGGCCAGCTTGCAGATTGTCTTGAAGCGCCAGTTGCTCCCACAGGTGCGGAATGCAGGCGCTGCGCGGAAGTTCGCTGCGCTGATGGTGTGGACCTCCGCTCATTTCAGGCGGCCCGCAGCTTGCACTACTGTGGTCATTCATCCCGGCTTCTGTCGCGGAGGGCGAGGAATGCGGCAATTGCGCTTGCAGCGACGCCAAGCAAAAAGCCGAGGACCATTCCGTCGAACCAACTCAAGCTCGCCACGTTGCCCCCATGCAAAGACTGATGCGCGAACAGCGTTCTGCTGCTTGTGTTGTACTGCGAAGGGGCAAAGGTATGGTCCCGGGCTTTCGCGGGCCTTACAGAGAACAATTCGCATCTTGGTGTCGCGAATCCCAGGTGATCTGCAGCAACAGATCTTCGCGGTTGTTCCGGGGCGCGTTCACCGTGCGGCTGACGCGGTAGGCCTCCATCACGTCCCCAGAACGGCACCGTGGTCAGATAGCCGCCATGTGTTAAACCGCCCAGATCATGGCCGCCTACCAGGATAAGGTCGCCCGTTCGAATCGGGCCGGGGTCACCATTCGGCACTGCTGCATTGCAGTCGCTGGCTGGAGTTCTATAGCAACCCCAGCCCGCCCAGCACCGTCGCCACCTCCTCGCGCTCGCCACCACGCAGCCCCTGCAGCGGCAACGGCATGCAGTTCTCGCCGCACAGCCCCAGCAGGGTCGCCGCGCAGGCCATGACGCGAATCCCGCCAAACCGGTCATACAACGACCACAGCGGCGCCAGTCGTGCCGAGAGGGCAATGGCACCCTCGGCATCGCTGTTTCCCACGGCCCGCACGATCTGCAGCGCAACCTCAGGGAACAACCCTGCTGTCACCGAATACCAGCCATCGCACCCCGCCAGCAGTCCAAGCACCGCCGAGGCGTCACCACTGACGCCCAGCGTCACATGCGCAGGAACGCACGGACGGAGTGGAGCAACGCGCGCGGCCACCTCAACCGGATCATCAGCAAGGCGCGGGATCTTGATCGAGGCGATGTTGGGCAGTGCGGCGATCCGGCCATGCAGCGCATCGGTGAAGCGGAAATGCGTGGTGCCCGGATTGTCGTAGACGCAGATCGGTGTGCGCACCGCTGCGCATACGGTTTCGAACAGCGCTTGCACCTCATGATCCTTCAGGGGCTGGTAGGACACGGGGGCCAGCAGCAGGCCAGCAGCACCCGCATCCTCCGCATCCAGCGCCAGTGCCAGCACATCGCGGGTACGCAGTGCACCGATGCCGGCGATCACCGGTACGCCCCCGGCATGCGCGAGTGCTTCGCGCAGCACCCGCTTGCGCTCGGGCTTTTCAAGATAGGCGTAGCTGCCCGTAGAGCCCAGGACGCCCATTGAATCAACACCGGAATCAGCCAGGCGCTCGATCAGGTGCGCAAATGCCCGAAAGTCGATGCCGGCTTCAGAGAGCGGGGTCAGGGGAAACGCGCTGAGGCCATTGAACATGGGATCTCCCAGAACTGGGATGGGTTGGGTGCCACCGCGCCTGGGGCGTGACGACTGGACGTCTGGAATTGTTTATTGTCCTATGACAAAACTCAAGTGCGGCCATGCAGCGTGTCTATCCGGTGCAAATGGCGCACCATGAATGTCATGGAACCGAACCTTCGCCCCGTCCAGCCTTCGAACTACGCCACCGTCGCCAGCTGGCCCGAATCCGCCGGGGCCACCCAGCGCTGGGCAGGCCCGGGTGTGCCGTTTCCACTACCGCCGGAGCGGTTCGCGCAGGTGCTTGAGCTCGAGGTGCGCCCGGGCTGGGCGCTGCTGGACGAGCAGGGTGTTTGTGTTGGATTCGGTCAGTACTGGATGACCGCAACCGACACGTCGCACCTGGGTCGCATCATTGTTTCCCCACTGGCACGCGGGCGCGGCCTTGGCCGGCTGCTCGTTCAGTCCTTGAGTGCACAGGCGATGCGCGAAAGCGGTATCCAACGCCTCACTCTGCGTGTCTATCGTGACAACACGGCCGCCGTGGCCCTGTACCGCGATCTCGGTTTCCAGCAGGTTGAAGCGTCCTCAACGCCGGAACTTCTGTTCATGCAGCGCACGTCGGGCTGAATCCTGTTCAAGCAGGTGTGGCGGCTTGCAGGGCACACCATTGCTCCCGGGTGATGCGGCTGATGTGCTCGGTACGGTAGTCGCCAAGGAAGCTGTTGAACGTGTTCACTTCGGTATGGTGATGCTGGAAACCGCATTTGCTCTGCGCGGTGAGCGATTGCAGGTTATCAGCGAAGTAACCGCACCACAGCGCTTCCAGCTCCAGCTGCAGGAATGCATGCCGCATCACTTCGCGCACCGCTTCGGGGACCAGCCCGCGGCCCCAGTACGGTACGCCGATCCAGTAGGCGATCTCGCCTTCGCGGTCGCTGATCTCGAAGTTGCTGTCAGCGCCGATCAGGATGCCGACACAGCCGATGGCGCGGCCGTCTTCGCGGTTCTGCAGAGCGTAGACCTCCGGTTGGTTGAAGACGGTGCGGATGATTTCGGTACTTTCCTCGACACTGGTGTGCACCGGCCAACCGGCGATCGGACCCACGCGCGGGTCGCGGGCGTACTCGTACAGATCGGCGGCGTCGGTGTCTCGCCAGGGGCGAAGGATCAAGCGTTCGGTGTGCAGCTGCATGTCGATTCCAAGGAGGCAAAGTGAGCGCACAGGCTAGGTCGCCAGGCGCGGCCGGACCAGAGCGGGACCTTGATTGTTTCGGTACTTTTCACAACTGATGGTCGAGCCCGGGTATGCTGGGGCTTGGAGTACAGCCGGATCGGCCCATGGACCGCGTACCGCAGCTTCTGGACCAGGACGAATCCATGCGACTGGAGGTCAGCACGCTGGCCGAAGGGCAGGGCGTCCCGTTGTCGTTCGGTCACGCCTATCTGGCGGTGCTGGTATGCGTATCGGGGCGGGCGCGCTTTGCACTGAATTTCCGCGAAGTAGCGGTGCAGCGTCATGATGTGCTGGTGCTGGCAGAGGACACGCTGGCGCTGCTGCGGCATCGCTCGCGCGGCTTCCTGGCGATGGTCTGCCTGATGCCCAAGGCGCTGGCATCGGAGGTGGCCTATGTGTTGCCCAATGCGCTGTTCCAGTTCCTGCACGAACAGCCGCACTGCCGGCCATCACCGTTGGATGTGCCGTTGCTGCAGGGATGGTTGCAGCTGATGATGGACGCGCAGCACAACGGTGGACGGCATCGCCACGTGATGCTGCGCAATCTGCTGCAGAGTTTCTTCCTGAAGATGGCCACGTTGCTGCCGAAGCAGAAGCGGGCGCCCGCGCAGGTCAGCCGACGCGAGCGCCTGGCCTGGAGCTTCTGGGAGCTGGTCGGGCAGCGCAGCACGCGCCAACGTGACGTGCAGTCCTACGCCGAGGCGCTGTGCATCACCCCGTTCTATCTTTCGCAGCTGACCCGCGAGTGCTTCGACGAGACGCCGAAGGCATTGATCGACCGTCAGGTGGTGCTGGAGATCAAGGCACTGCTCACCTACAGCGAATTGCCGATCGGTCGCATCGCCGAGCGCCTGTGTTTCGAGGATGCGTCCTACCTGTGTCGCTACTTCCGGCGGCATACCGGTCAATCGCTGACTGGCTACCGCCGGGCGGGGCAGGGTGGCACTAATGTGATACGAACAGCGGCGCCGGTACTTCGGCGAGCAGATCCTCGGTGACTCCGCCGAGCACGCGCTCGACCACGCGGCTGCGGCTGTAAGGGCCCAGCACCAGCAGGTCTGCGTCGGCATCGAGTACGTGCTGGCGGATGGTTGCGGCAACGCCGCCCTGGCTCGAACTGATCGTCTGGATCTCCACTTCAACGCCATGCCGCGATAGATGCTGGGCCATCTCTGCGCCGGGTGTGGCCTCGGCCTTGGGCGTGTCGACCATCAGCAGGTGCACCGAGTGTGCACGCGCGAGCAGGGGCAGCGCATCGGCCACCGCGCGACGTGCCTGCTTGCTGGCATTCCAGGCCACCACAATGCGATGGCCGACCTGATCGCCTTGCCAGTGCGGCGGCACCAGCAGCATCGGCACGCCGGTCTGGCGCAGGGTGCCCAGCGGGTGCCAGCCAGAAGGGGCGCCGGGAGTACGCGGATAGCCGGCGATGATCAGGTCGCAGTACAGCGACTGCAGGGCCAGGTCGGCGCCGCCCAGATAGTCCGAGACGATGCGCAGTTCGGTGCTGATCTGCAGCGGCTCGGACACGGCTCGCAGGTTCTGCATCAGCTGTGCGGTGCAGGCGGCATCCGCGCGCGCCTCATGGTCGAGCGCGGCGGCGATGGCGGCGCCGCGCGCGAAGCCGTTGGCGATGTCGGTGGGATGCTGGGCGGTGGAGACTGCGACCAGATGCGCCTGCTGCGCCTGCGCCAGATCGGCGGCGATGTTGAGAACGCGGTTCCCGGTGTCGCTGGCGTCGAACAGCACAGCGATATCGCGTAGTGGATGCAGCATGGCGTTCTCTCCTTCGATGCCTGTGACGCGTTCCCTGTCGTGCACCCACCCGGGTGCACCGGACGCATACCCGTTTTAGCGCAATGGTGATTCGGATGAATCACCCACGATTCAGTTTATTAATTGATGATTCATGCTAGCGTGAGGGCGAACCCATACCTCGGCGTTTTCATGCGACCTGCCGCAGCACGCACCCGCCGCGACCTGCACCACGCCCTGGCAGCCACCCTGGTCAGCCATCCCCGCTGCACGCTCAGCGAACTGGCGCAGGGGGCAGGCATCAGCCGGGCCACGCTATATCGATTTGCACCGACACGTGAAGCGATAGACGAAGCACTGTTCGCCGCAGGCTTCGAGCGTCTGGAAGCGGCGGCGGTCTGGTTCGACGAGGGCGGTGATGCACGCCACGTGCTGGAGCGGGTCACCGCCACGCTGCTGGCGGACTGGGAACTGGTGACGCTGCTGTTCGCGCGGATGATGGAAGAGCAGCAGCGCCAGGGCGACCTGCATCTGCTGCCGGAGCGCTGGGCGCCCATCGGCGAGCGCTTCGAGGCGTTTTTCCTGCGTGGTCAGGCGGCCGGAGAGTTCAACGTCGGTTTCACCGCAGTGTGGCTCGCGGACTTCTACTGGACCTGTTTCTACGGCATCACCTGGTCACTCGCACGTGGTCGGCTGGCGCCGGCCGCGGCGGCCTCCACGCTGCTGGCGTCGTTCCAGCGGGGGGCGATGAAGGGATGACCGCAGGGGCTTGCTGCCGGGGCGCCGTGGCTTACGCTTGCTTCAGCAGCTGCACCAGCTGGCGCAGCCGATACGGCTTGGGCAGGAACTCCACCTGTTCCGGCAGCGGCGGCAGCTGCGAACGGGCATAGCCGGACGACAGGATCATCCGCGCCTGCGGTTGTTCGCGCGCCACATGCTCGCTCAGCTCGATGCCGGACATGCCGTTGGGCATGCTGACGTCGCTGAACACTACGTCGAAACGTGCCTCCCCCTTCAGCAGGGCGGCGGCCTCATGCGCGTCAGCGGTCGTGGCCACATCGATGCCAAGGTCGCGCAGGGCCAGGCCGATCATTTCACGCAGATCGGTCTGGTCTTCCACCATCAATACGCGGATCGGGTCATCGGTCATCGGCAGGGTCCTCCATTGCGGGGAGCAGCAGGCTGACCGTGGTGCCGACACCGGGCGTGGTGGACACGTCGACGAAGCCGCCGCTCTGGGTAGTGAATCCGAACACCTGGCTCAGGCCCAGGCCGCTGCCCTTGCCGATGTCCTTGGTGGTGAAGAAGGGCTCGGTGGCCCGTTCGGCGATGTCGGCCGCCATTCCGTGGCCATCATCGCAGACGCTGAGCGTGACATAGCCCCGTTGCAGCGTGGAGTCCGCATCCGGGTCGAGCCGATGCTCCAATGCGGTGCCGATCAGGATGCGGCCGCCTTCGAGGGTGGCATCGGCGGCATTGGCCACCAGGTTGGCCAGCGCAGCCTGCAACTGCATCGCATCGGTGTTCACCAGGGGCAGGCCGGGTGTGAGCCGTAGCTCCAGCAGCACCGCAGGCGGACAGGCGCGCTGCAGGTCCGGCAGCCCTTGCAGTACCAGGGCATTGATGTCCAGTGGCTCGCGGATCAGCGTCTGGCCGGTGCTGAACGCCAGCAACTGGCGGGTCAACAGCGCGCCGCGGTCGGTGGCTGCCTGTGCAGCATCCAGCAGCTCGGCGGCACGCGCATCGTCACCGCTTACACGCAGTGAGAGCAGGTCCAGCGCGTTGCCGATGGTGGTCAGCAGGTTGTTGAATTCGTGTGAAAGGCCGCGGCTGAGGCGGCCGACGGTTTCGAACTGCTGGGTGTTGCGCAGCGCACGCTGGGCGTCGCGCAGCAGTCGTTGTGCCTGCCACTGCTCGGTGATGTCGCGGGTGATCTTGACGAAGCCGAGCAGCTCGCCTGCCTCGACGACCGGCTCGATGACCACGCTGGCACGGAACGAGGAGCCATCGCGACGTACCCGCCACCCTTCACTGGCAACGTGGCCATGTTGAGCTGCATGGCGGAGCAGGCGCTGCGGTTCACCTGCCTCACGATCGGCAGCCAGATAGAAACGGCCAAAGTGCGTGCCTATCACTTCATCGGCTGAATAGCCCTTGATGCGCTCCGCGCCCGGGTTCCAGCTGCAGACCATGCCATCAGGATCAAGCAGGTACAGCGCATGGTCGCGCACGCTGTCGATCAGCAGTCGCAGTTGGCGGGAAGTGTCCGTCAGCACGGACGTCGTAGAGGCGGCAGCGTCCACGTGGAAATGAGCATTACCCCTGGGAGGGACGTGAAGCTAGGCAGTGCAGTGTGAAGAGTGTGTAGAGGCATGGCACGTGCCATTCGTACTGTGCGGCTGAATACGACACGGGGTACCATCTCCCACCTTTATTTGCTGGAACCGACCTGCATGCGTCCTGGTGCGACCACGCGTGACCGCTGGATCTGGATGACCTCCGCCGTGCTGCTGGGGGCGACCATCGCCCTGGAGCTGGTGGTTCCACTGGGCTATGCCGTCTGGCTCGCCTATTTCCTGGCGGTGGGCGTCACGGTGTTCCAGCGTAGTGCACGCGCGCCGTTCATCGTGGCTGTGCTCGCCTGCGTCCTGCTGGTCATCGGGTTCAACATCGCCCCGGCCAGCTCGAATTCGGCGTTCTCGCTGGTCAACCGAAGCATCGGCGGCTGTGCGTTCCTGATGATCGCGCTGATCGTTTCCCGCGCGATCCAGGCACGCCGGGATGCAATGCGGGCGTTGTGGCTGCAGGAGGCCGAAAACGCGGTGGCGATGAGCCTACGCGGCGACCTCGGTCCCGAGCAGATCGCCGAGGCCGCGGCAACCAGCCTGGGGGCCCAGCTGCAGGCGGATGTCGCCGCCGTCTACCGCCTGGAAGGGGGGCGACTGCAGCTGACCGGTGGCCTGGCATTGCCGTCCGGCATGCCGGCGTCGCTGGCATTGCAGGAGGGCGTGGCCGGGCAGGTGGCGCGGGACGAACGCATCCGCCACCTGCACGGGGGTGACGATTCGGTGCTTGAGCTGCAGACCAGCCTGGGGCGCTTGCCGGTGCGCGAGCGCATCCTGGCGCCGATCAGCAGCGATGGTGCGGTCGTGGGCATCGTTGAACTGGGACGCACCCGCGCCGGCGAACAGGATCGACTCGATGTCGAGCTGCTGGAGCGCTGTGCAGAGACCATCGGCATGGCGCTGCGCGCATCACTGCTGCGTGCACAGTTGGTGGTGCTGCTGGAGGAATCCCAGCGCCAGGGCGAGGAGCTGCAGGCCCAGCAGGAAGAGCTGCGCGTGGCCAATGAGGAACTGGAAGAGCAGAGCCGCAGCCTGCTGCAGTCGCAGAGCCATCTGGAAGAACAGCAGGCCGAGCTGGAACAGAGCAACGTCCAGCTGGAAGAGCGCACCCACGAGCTGGAGGCGCAGAAGCAGGCGCTGCTGGTCGCGCAGAGCCAGCTGGTGCGCAACAGCAACGAACTGGCCGCCACCTCGCGCTACAAGTCCGAGTTCCTGGCCAACATGTCGCATGAACTGCGTACGCCGCTGAACAGCTCGCTGATCCTGGCCAAGCTGCTGGCCGACAACAAGGACGGCACGCTCACCGAAGAACAGGTGAAGTATGCGCGCGCGATCCTTTCGTCCAACAACGACCTGCTGGCGTTGATCAACGACATCCTGGACCTGTCGCGCATCGAGGCCGGCCACGTCGAGCTGGCCGATGAAGTGGTGGTGACGGACAGCGTGCTGCAGCGCCTGCGCGAGACCTTCGAGCCGATGGCGCGGCAGAAGGGCCTGGCCCTTCAGATCGAGGCCGATGCGCTGGCCCCCAGCCAGCTGGTGGTCGACAGCCAGCGTCTGCAGCAGATCCTGAAGAACCTGCTGGCCAATGCGGTGAAGTTCACCGAGCATGGAAAGGTCAGCCTGCACGTGCGTGCGGGCGGCCAGGGCCGCATCCGGTTCGAGGTCTGCGACAGCGGTATCGGCATTGCCCGAGAGCAGCTGCAGGTCATCTTCGAGGCATTCCGCCAGGCCGATGGCAGCACCCGCCGCCGCTACGGTGGCACCGGCCTGGGGCTGTCGATCTCGCGCGATCTGGCCGAGCGCATGGGCGGCAGCATCCAGGTCGACAGTGAACCGGGCCGCGGCAGCTGCTTCATCCTGGAACTGCCGTTGCAGGGTGCGCCCGCATCGAACGCCACTGACAACTCCGTGGCGCCCGTGGCGGCGCCGGCCATGGCCGCTGTGCCGGCGATGCCGGTACCTGCAACGGCTGCGGTGGCGCCGACCACGACGGTGCCCAGCGTGGCCGATGACCGCGGTCGTCGCCAACGCGCTGGCCGCTTGATCCTGGCCGTTGAGGACGATGCCACGTTCGCCGAAGCGCTGGTGGCCCTGGCCCATGAACTGGACTTTGACTGCGTGGTGGCCGGAACCGCCGAAGAGGCGCTGACCCTGGCCAGCGAACTGCGCCCGAACGGCATCCTGCTCGATATCGGCTTGCCGGACGTGTCCGGCCTGAGCGTGCTGGAGCGGCTGAAGCGTAACCCCGATACCCGGCATATCCCGGTGCACGTGGTCTCGGCGATGGACCGCAGCCAGGTGGCGCGCGAGCTGGGCGCGATTGGTTTCGCGATCAAGCCGACCACGCGCGAGCGTCTGGTGTCGGCCATCGAGCAGCTGGAGCAGACCAGCCAGCGCGACGTGCGGCGTCTGCTGATCGTCGAGGACGACAGTGAGCTGCGCCACAACCTGGAACTGCTGCTGGGCCGTGATCAGCTGCAGATTGTCGCGGTGGGCACTCTGGCCGGTGCGCTGGAGCAGCTCAGCACGGTCACGTTCGACTGCATGGTGATGGACCTGTCGCTGCCCGACGGCAGCGGCTACGACCTGCTCGAGCACATGGCCGGCAACGATGACGTCGGCTTCCCGCCGGTGATCGTCTATACCGGTCGCGCGCTCGGCCGCGAGGAAGAGCAGCGCCTGCGCCGCTATTCAAAGAGCATCATCATCAAGGGCGCCCGTTCGCCCGAGCGCCTGCTGGATGAAGTGACCCTGTTCCTGCACAGCGTGGAGGCCAGCCTGCCGACCGACCAGCAGCGCCTGCTGCGCGAGGCACGCCGCCGTGACACCGTGCTCGATGGACGCACCGTGCTGCTGGCCGAGGATGACGTGCGCAACATCTTCGCGCTGTCCAGCGTGCTCGAGCCGCTGGGCGTGACGCTGGAGATCGCGCGCAACGGCCAGGAAGCGGTGGATCGCCTGGCCGAGCGCGACGTCGACCTGGTGCTGATGGACATCATGATGCCGGAGAAGGATGGCCTGGCCGCGATGCGCGAGATCCGCGCGCAGCGTCACCTGCAGGACCTGCCGATCATCGCGTTGACTGCCAAGGCGATGCCCGATGATCGTGAGCGCTGCCTGCAGGCCGGTGCCAACGACTACATCGCCAAGCCCATCGACGTCGACAAGCTGGTCTCGCTGTGCCGGGTCTGGTGCTCGCGGCAATGAACGAACAGGCCCTGTTCGACCTGGAACTGAAGGTCCTGCTGGAGGCGCTGTACCAGCGTTACCACTACGATTTCCGCAGCTATGCGGTGTCATCGCTGCGCCGGCGCATGCGCCAGGCGATGCAGCGCTACGAGTGCGAACGGCTGGTCGACCTGCAGTACCGGCTGCTGCACGAGCCGGAACTGTTCGCCCAGGCCATGCAGTTCTTCACCGTGCAGGTCTCGGAGATGTTCCGTGACCCCGCGTACTTCCGTGAGCTGCGTGAGCAGGTGGTGCCGGTACTGCGTACCTATCCCTCGGTGAAGTTGTGGGTGGCCGGTTGCAGCACCGGTGAGGAAGTGTGGTCGCTGGCGATCCTGCTGCACGAAGAGGGCCTGCTTGATCGCAGCATCGTCTATGCCACCGACATCAATCCGGCGGCGCTGGCCACCGCCGAGGCGGGCGCCTATGGCATCGACCGGATGGCCCAGTTCAGCCGCAACTACCTGGCCGCCGGCGGCACGGCGTCGCTGTCCGACTACTACGCCACCGCCTACGATGGTGCGGTGTTCGACCGCCAGCTGCGTCGCAACGTGGTGTTCGCCGACCACAGCCTGGCTACCGATACCGTGTTCTCCGAAGTGCACCTGGTGTCGTGCCGCAACGTGCTGATCTATTTCAACCGCGATCTGCAGGACCGCGCCGTCGGCCTGTTCCGCGAAGCGCTGGTGCACCGTGGCTTCCTTGGCCTGGGCAGCAAGGAGTCGCTGCAGTTCGGGTGCCACCATGACGCCTTCGATGTCTGTTCGCGCGAGCATCGCCTGTACCGGAAGGTGGCCTGATGGCGTCGCCGGCGCGTCCAGCCGTGCTGGTGATCGGCGCGTCCGCCGGTGGCGTGGCCGCCCTGCAGGCGGTACTTGGTGCACTGCCGGGTACGCTGCCGGTACCGGTACTGGCCGTGCTGCACCTGCCGCGTGACCGTACCAGCCGCATCGCCGAGGTGCTGGCGCCGTACTGCGCGTTGCCGGTGCGCGAAGCCGAAGACAAGCAGCCGTTGCAGCCGGGCACGGTGACGTTCGCGCCGCCGGATTACCACCTGCTGGTGGAGGACGAGGGATCGGTGGCGTTGTCGGTGGATGCGCCGGTGCTGTTTTCCCGTCCGGCCATCGATCCACTGTTCGACTCCGCTGCTGCAGTGTTCGGCGGGCAGGTATTGGCCCTGCTGCTGACCGGTGCCAGCAGCGATGGCAGTGAAGGCGTGGCTGCGGTGCGCGCCGCCGGTGGCCGTGCCTGGCTGCAATGTCCCGAGGAGGCCGAGGCATCGATGATGCCGGCCTCCGCCCTGCAGTACGCCGGCGCCGATGCCGTGCTGCCCCTTGAACTGATGTGTCGCCGCCTGAAGGAGTTGTTTGCATGAACCTGTTGCCACCGGACCCTGCGCAGCCGCAGACCCCGGTCAACCTGCTGATCGTCGATGACGTGCCGCAGAACCTGGTAGCCATGCAGGCCCTGCTGCAGCGCGAAGGGGTCAACCTGCTGCTGGCCGGCTCGGGTGCGCAGGCGCTGGAGCTGCTGCTCGAGCACGAGGTGGCATTGGCCCTGCTTGACGTGCACATGCCGGAGATCGATGGCTTCACCCTGGCCGAACTGATGCGCGGTTCGCATCGCAGCCGCGACGTGCCGATCATCTTCCTGACCGCCTCCCCGGATGATCCCCTGCGCGTGTTCAAGGGCTACGAGAGCGGCGCGGTCGATTTCCTGCACAAGCCGGTGGCGCCGCAGGTAATCCTGAGCAAGGTCAATGTCTTCATCGAGCTGTACCAGCAGCGGCAGCTGCTGAAGGCGCGCAACGAGGCGCTGGAGCGTGCGCTCAAGCTCAACGAGACGATGGCAGCGGTGCTGACCCACGACCTGCGTACGCCGCTGTCGGCCATCCTGCTGTGTGCCGACAAGCTGGCGCTGGATCTTCCCGAAGACAACACTGGCGCGCAGCAGACGCTGCAGTACCTGGAGGCCAGCACCCTGCGCATGGCACGCATGGTCGAGCAGTTGCTGGACTTCTCGCGGATCCGCAGCGGCGGCCTGCGCCTGCAGGCCAGTGCCTGCGACCTGGCCGACGTGACCCGCGCGGTGGTGGCTGAGGCGGGCAGTGCGCATGGGGCAGGCCGGATCCATCTGGACATGCACGGTGATACGCGGCTGCAGGGCGATCTGGACCGTCTCGGCCAGGTTGCCGCCAATCTGGTCGGTAATGCGCTGACTCACGGCAGCGAGGCGAGGGTGGAGGTGGACGGGCGCGACCCCCGCAGCGTGCTGTTGCGTGTAAGCAACGCCGGCCGGATCGACGACGCGCTGCTGCCGCGGTTGTTCGAGCCGTTCAAGGCCAGCTTCCACCAGAGCAAGGGCCTGGGGCTGGGTCTGTACATCGTCGATCAGTTCGTGCGCGCGCATGGGGGGCGTATCGCCGCGCGCAACGAGGCCGGGCAGGTGGTCTTCGAAGCCCTGCTGCCGAGGCGCGTCGAGGGGCTGCCTGCAGCAGCAACCTGAATTCTTCAGGAAACGCCCGCGGGTGTTGAGACGGACTCGTCCGCAACTGCTACCGTGGGTGTACATCCTGTCAAGGAAGCACCATGCCACTGCGTGCCATCGCCTATGTCAGCCAGGCGCTGCCGGATCTTTCCGCTGAACGGTTGCGGGCGCTGGTCGACGATGCAGCCCGCTTCAACAAGATGGCGGGCGTGACCGGTGTGCTGCTGCATGACGGCGGGCGATTCCTGCAGTACATCGAGGGGCCGCCGGACGGTATCGATTCGGTCTATGAGCGCATCCTGCAGGCCGGCAGCCATGTCGACATCATCGAGCTGGCGCGTGGCCGCCTCGGCCAGCGTCAGTTTCCGTACTGGTCGATGCGCGCGTTGCCGGTGGAAGAGGCGCTGCTGCGCCAGCTGTCATCCAGCGACTGGTCGGGTTTTACCCGTGCCCTCCAGGGTGATCGTTCCGCGCCGACGCCGGTGGATCTGCTCGACAACGTCGTGCAGCCAGTCCTGCACGCCGGCTGAGCGTCAACGCGAGGTGCCGCCGCAGTAGGCGGCATGCAGCGCCTGCAGCACGCCCAGTGCGGGCCCTTCAATCACGCGGTAGTGGATCGCCTGCGCTTCGCGCCGGGTCGCGACGATGTCCAGTTCGCGCAGCACCGCCAGATGCTGTGACAGCGCTGATGCGCTGAGTCCGGTCAGTGCCTGCAGTTCCGGCACCGGCGCCTCACCTTCGACCAGGCGGCATAGCACGCGCAGCCGCGCAGGATGGGCCAGGCTCTTGAGCAGGGCTGCAGCCTGCGAGGCGTGCTCGGCCATGGCGGCGCTGTCGAGCGGGGGGCGGGCCATGGTTGACCTGTGGATTTAGAAAAAGCTAATTTAGAAAAAGCTAAATCAAAAGGCAAGCGAATGTACGGAATGGGCGGAGGCAGGTCATGACCCTGCCGTGGGCCGCGGTGGCGGGGGGCGCGGTGATCGGTGCGGCGGCGGTGGTGCTGCTGGCAACCACGGGCCGGGTGGCCGGCATCAGTGGCATCGCTGCTGGCAGTGTGCGTGCCGCGCCAGGTGAGCGAGGTTGGCGCTGGGCGTTCCTGCTTGGCCTGCTGGCTGCTGCAGGGTTGGTGCTGTGGTGGCAGGCCGCGCCAGGGCAAGCGCCCCGCGCCCTGCTGCGTGATGCCTTGCCGGCGTGGCAGCTGGTCGGTGCCGGCCTGCTGGTCGGCTTCGGTACGCGGTTGGGCAATGGCTGCACCAGTGGTCACGGGGTCTGCGGCCTGGCCCGCGGCTCAAAGCGGTCGCTGCTGGCGGTGCTGGTGTTCATGGCCTGCGCGATGCTGACCACGTTCCTGATCCGTCACGGCGGAGGCTTGGCATGAGCCGCGCGATGGTGGCCGCCGGTGCGGCAGGCGCGCTTTTCGGCGCAGGCCTGGCGTTGGCCGGCATGACCGATCCGCGCCGCATCCTCGGTTTCCTCGACATCGCCGGCGATTTCGATCCCACCTTGGCCTGGGTGCTGGCCTCTGCACTGCTGGTCAGCGCGGTTGGCCAGCGCTGGGTGCTGCGGCGCGCGCGTCCGTCCTGCGCAACGCGCTTCCAATTGCCCGCTGCGCGCGGTGTCGATCTGCGCCTGGTGCTGGGCGCGGCGTTGTTCGGCATCGGCTGGGGCTGGGCAGGCTATTGCCCGGGCCCTGCCATCGCCGGGCTGGCGGTGGGATCGCGCGAGGCGCTGTGGTTCGTGCCGGCGATGCTTGCAGGTTTCTGGCTGCACGATCGCGCGGTCCGCTGAGGCTTCACCGCTGTGTCACCCTGCATGGGGTCATATCCATGGATCAAGGGGAAAGGAGCGCAACGACATGGCACGGATGAAGTGGAAGGAAAAGGCACTGCTTGCGGTCGCACTGGCCGCCGCCGCAGCACCAGCGCTGGCCTGCACGCGTGCGGTGTACCTGGGCGACAACGGCGATGTGATCACCGCGCGCTCGATGGACTGGAAGGTCGATGTGGCGACCAATCTCTACGTGCTGCCGCGCGGTATCGCACGCAGCGGCCAGGCTGGCCCGAAGTCGCTGGCGTGGACCGCGCGCTACGGTTCGGTGGTGGCCACCGGCTACGACGTATCGACCACCGATGGCATGAACGAAAAGGGCCTGGTGGCCAACCTGCTGTGGCTGGTCGAGTCGGAGTATCCGCAGCAGCGAGGCAACAAGCCGGGCCTGGCCATCTCGCTGTGGGCGCAGTATGTGCTGGACAACTTCGCCACCGTGGAAGAGGCGGTCACCGCGTTGAAACGCGAGCCGTACGCGATCGTCACCGACAGGGTGCCCGGCGAAGATCGACAGGCGACGCTGCACCTGTCGCTGTCAGATGCCAGCGGCGACAGCGCCATCGTTGAGTACATCGGCGGTCGCCAGGTGATCCACCATGACCGGCGCTATCAGGTGATGACCAACTCGCCGATCTTCGAGCAGCAGCTGGCCCTCAACAGTTACTGGCAGCAGATCGGCGGCACGGTGATGCTGCCGGGTACCAACCGCTCCGCTGACCGCTTCGCGCGCGCCTCGTTCTACATCAACGCCATTCCCAAGGCCGAGGATCCGGTGGTGGCGCTGGCCAGTGTGTTCAGCGTGATCCGCAACACCTCGGTGCCGTACGGCATCACCACGCCGGGCGAGCCGAACATCTCATCCACACGCTGGCGCACCGTGGCTGACCACAAGCGGCGGCTGTACTTCTTCGAATCGGCGCTGACCCCGAACACCTTCTGGGTCGATCTGAACAAGGTCGATTTCGGCGGCAAGGTACTCAAGCTCGATCTCGGCCCGGACCAGCGCAATACCTTCGCTGGCGATGCACTGGGCCACTTCGTGCCCAGCGCACCGTTCACCTTCCTCGGCGTCGACGGTTAGTTCGACGCCTGGCTGGAGGCCGGGTAGACCGCCTGGATCGTGCAGCTGCCGCGGGTGTACTGCGGCAGCGGGGCGATGCTCTCACTGCGCAGATCGTCTGTCTCGAACTCTGCAGCCATGATCCGATCGCCAGGATTGCCGCAGATCAAGCCATTCTGCAGGCCCGAGTGGAAGCTCAGCTGCGGCGCGCGGTCGAGCTGGCGGCAGTGGCTGCCGAGTTCGACCCGGTAGTAGCGATGGCCACCATTTCGGTGCGGATTGGTCTCCACCAGCATGCCCTGCGGGTCGGAGGACCAGGCGCGCACGTTGCGCGTGGCAAAGCAGTAGGACGGTGAGCCGCCGAAGCTGCGGCGTACCTCCTTGCGTTCGCGGATGGTCACGGCGGGCAGGGTGGCCGTGCGCAGGCGGTCGCTGTCGCGGGCGACACTGGCGTAGTCACGATCCTGCAGCGGGGTGACCGCGCTGATGGCGCATCGGCGGCCGTCGACCACGACGCGTTCGCTGGGGCGGCCGCAGGCCCAGCCGGCGGGGGCTTCCAGTTTCAACGAGGTGGCACCGCGGACGCCGGGGCAATCTTCGTTGAAGTCGATCCGATAGGCCTGGCCGGAGGCGGCGCGCAGTGCGATCGAGCGCGGTGAAGCCTGCTCCACTTCCTGTACGCCGACAGCGTCCATGCAGTGCGGAGCCGGTGGCGTACGCTCCTGTGCGGAGGCCGAAGCTGCGAGCATCAGGCCGAGGCTGGTGGCGAGCACCGGGGACACCTGCTGATGGGTCATGTCCTGCACTCCCTGCGTTGGATGACGGATCGACTATAGCAGCGGTTTGCACGGCCGTTGTTACACGCGCACACTGCGCGGATGGGCGCCATCTTCCATCTGCGGCACTACGGGCAGGCCACTGGCCTGGACCGCCATGACTACGCGCAGTGGGTGCTGCCGCTGCAGGGTGAGCTGCAGTTCGAGATGGAGGGGCGCGGCGGTCGGCTGGACCTGCTGCAGGGAGCTTTCGTTGCTGCCGGCGAAGCGCATGACCAGATGGCTGACGGTCCCAATGGGTTCGTGATCGTTGACTGTCCTCCGGGCGTGCTCGATGACGGCACGCAGGAGCATCTGTGCCGGCAGCGCTGGCTGCATCTGCCGCTGGCATTGCGTCGGCGCCTGGCCGAGGTGCAGGCAGGGCAGCCGATGCCGGCGCTGCTGCCGCAGTTGCTGCAGGTATTTGCACCTGCTGGCAGTGGCGCGCGCATGCAGGGCCTGTGTGCGGCGGTGCAGGCCGACCCCGGGCGTGCGTGGCCGGTGGCGCGCATGGCTGCGTTCGTCGGGGTCAGCGAGAGCCGGTTGCACGCGCTGTTCCAGCAGGAGTTCGGGCTCAGCCCGCAAGCCTGGCTCAGTGCGTGCCGGTTGCGCTGGGCCAAGCATCGGTTGCGCACCAGCACGGCGCCGATCAGCGATATCGCGCTGGCCGCAGGCTATTCCGAGCAGAGCGCACTGACCCGTGCGCTGCGCCGCGAGTGTGGCCAGACCCCGGCCGCGTGGCGCAGGAGCGCCGGCTGATCTGTAGAGCCGAGCCCACGCTCGGCTGCCCTTATCTGCACAAGGGCGAATCGCAGCCGAGCATGGGCTCGGCCCTACAGAGGTGACAAGGCAGTAGCCTCGGTCAAGAGCGCCCACCGGCCAGCGCTTACACTGCGCGGCCCGTTCTCTCCCCCGAAGAACCCGAATGCGCAACAACCCGATGGCCCTGGGCATCGCCAATGGCGTTGCCGCCGGCGCACTGTGGGGCGTGGTTTTCCTCGCGCCCGCCGTGCTGCAGTCGTTCAACGCCCTGCAACTGTCGGCCGGTCGTTATCTGGTCTACGGCCTGATCGCCGTAGCCCTGCTGCTGCCGCGATGGAAGCGGCTGGCGCCGCGGCTGGGCCGCGCCGAATGGATCGGCCTGCTGTGGCTGAGCCTGGCCGGGAACCTGGTGTATTTCCTGTTGCTGGCCACGGCGGTGCAGTGGGCCGGTGGCGCGGCAGCGTCCTTGATTGTCGGCCTGATTCCGGTGGTGGTCACTCTGGTTGGCGTGCGCGAGCAGGGGGCGGTGCCGCTGAGGCAGCTGCTGCCGGCGCTGGGCCTGTGCGTGCTCGGCGTGGGACTGGTTGGCTGGGAAGCACTGATGTCCGAGCACCTGGCAACCCCGTGGCGGCAGCGTCTGATTGGCCTGCTGTGTGCGTTTGGCGCGCTGTTCTCATGGGCGTTGTACTCGATCGGCAACAGCCGCTGGCTGGCGCGCCGACCGGATCTGTCCAGCCACGACTGGTCGCTGCTGACCGGCGTGACGACTGGCGGCCTGGCCCTGCTGCTGGTGCCGATGGCCTTCATCGGTCACACCGGCGGGCACACAGCGGCACAGTGGAGTGGTTTCTGGGCGATCAGCGCCGGTGTGGCAGTGGTGGCCTCGATCCTCGGCAACGCATTCTGGAACCGCGCCAGCCGCCTGCTGCCGCTGACCCTGACTGGCCAGATGATCGTGTTCGAGACTTTGTTCGCGCTGCTGTATGCCTTCGCCTGGCAGCAGCGCTGGCCGACGCTGCTGGAGGCGCTGGCAATCGTGTTCCTGGTAGCCGGCGTGATGCTGTGTGCGCATGCCCACCGCACACCGCGGGCGATCGCCGAACATGCCGGCTGAATGCGGAAGTCATGGGTGCTGATGCCGGCTTGGTCTCAGATGCAACCAAATGCCCCCACGTTGGCCGATGATCGCCGCAATGGTTTTTTGCATCGCAGCACTTGACAGCCGCCCGGCGCGCAGTGTTTTCTGTACGCCATGGTTCTTGATGCCGCCCACGCCAGCCTGATCGCCCCCGCCACCGCGGGCCGTTCGACTGCGCCGGTCGCCACCACCACCATTACCACCACCACCGTCACCACTGCCCTGGTGCGGCCCGTCGTCTTCGTGTAACTCCCGAAAACCACGGCCCCGCACCATACAGGTGGCGGGGAAACTCGACACCTGCATGCGACGGGGCCTCCTACCGAGGTCTGCATGTCTTCCCACGCCCCCGCTCATCCCGTTGCCCCGGACGACCTGGCTGCACCGTCCATTGTCGTGCACAAGTTCGGTGGCACCTCGGTGGCCGATGCCGAACGTTACCGCCATGTTGCCGGCCTGCTGCTGGCCCGTCCCGAATCGCTGCAGGTCACTGTCGTCTCGGCGATGAAGGGCGTGACCGACGCGCTGATCGAGCTGGCCCAACTGGCGGCCAAGGGTGATGAAAGCTGGCGTGAAGCCTGGCATGCGCTGCGCGCGCGACATCGCGGCGCTGCCGTGGCGCTGTTGGGCGAGCAGGTGGGCGAGACGGTCGAATGGATCGACGCCCGCTTTGATCAGCTGGCCGAAGTGCTGGCCGCGCTGGCGGTGATCGGTGAACTGCCGCGCGAGGTCCTGGACCGCGTGCAGGGCCTGGGCGAAGTGTTCTCCGCGCAGCTGCTTGGCACCCACCTGCGGGCGTTGGGCGAAGAGTGTGCGGTGCTCGATGCGCGTGATGTGCTGGTGGTCGGGCACGGTGAACTGGGCGTGGATGTCGACTGGGAAGCCAGTGCCGACCGCCTGGCCAAGTGGCGTCTGCAGCACCCGCAATCGCGCCTGGTTGCCACCGGATTCGTCGCGCGTGATCGCGATGACCGTATCACCACCCTCGGCCGCAACGGCAGCGATTACTCCGGCGCGATCTTCGCCGCGCTGTTCAACGCCGATGAACTGCACATCTGGACCGATGTTGACGGCGTGCTGTCGGCCGACCCGCGGCTGGTGCCTGAAGCCGTGCAGCTGGAATCGCTGAGCTACGACGAAGCCTGCGAACTGGCCTACTTCGGTGCCAAGGTGGTGCATCCGCAGACGATGTCGCCGGCGATCCGCCTGGGCCTGCCGATCTTCATCCGCAACACGTTCCAGCCGGCACATCCGGGTACGCGCATCAGTGCCGAGCGCTCGCCGCGCGGGCCAGTGAAGGGCCTGACCCTGAGCCCCGGGCTGGCCCTGCTGAACCTGGAAGGCACCGGCCTGATCGGTGTACCCGGTACGGCCGAGCGCGTGTTCGCGGCCCTGCGCCAGGCACAGGTGTCGGTGGTGATGATCTCGCAGGGTTCGTCGGAGCATTCGATCTGCTGCGTGGTGCGTGCTGCTGAGGCGGCGCGTGGCCGCGAGGCGCTGCTGCACGCGTTCGCGCACGAGTTGTCGGTCGGTCAGGTGCAGCGCGTGCAGGTCAGTGAGGGCGTCAGCGTACTGGCGGCGGTCGGTGACGGCATGGCCGGCCAGCCCGGTGTGGCCGCACGCCTGTTCGAGGCACTGGGGCGTGCGCAGGTGAACATCCTGGCGATCGCACAGGGCTCGTCCGAACGCAACATCTCGGTCGCGGTGGACAGCGCCGATGCCACCCGCGCGCTGCGCGCGGCGCATGCCGGTTTCTGGCTGTCGCCTCAGACCTTCGCGGTGGGTGTGATCGGGCCGGGCAATGTCGGTGCCGCACTGCTGGACCAGCTGCTGGCGGCCCGCCCGCAGCTGCTGGCCAAGGCCAATGTCGACCTGCGCCTGCGTGCACTGGCCTCACGCTCGCGCATGCGGTTGGAAGTGGACGGCCTGCACGCCGACTGGCGGGAGGCTCTGCAGGACGCCGGCGAGTGCAGCGATCTGGATCGCTTCACCGAACACCTGCTGGCCGCGCACCTGCCGCATGCGGTGGTGATCGACTGCAGCGGCAGCGCCGAGGTGGCCGAGCGCTACGAGGGCTGGCTGGCGGCCGGCATCCATGTGGTCACCCCGAACAAGCAGGCCGGGGCCGGGCCGCTGCCGCGCTACCAGCGCATCCGCGCCGCGGCGGCGGCAAGTGGCGCACGCTTCCGCTACGAGGCTACGGTGGGTGCAGGCCTGCCGGTGATCACCACGCTGCGTGACCTGGTTGATACCGGTGATGAAGTGCTGGCGATCGAGGGCATCTTCTCCGGCACGCTGGCCTGGCTGTTCAACCGCTTCGACGGCAGCCAGCCGTTCTCGCAGTTGGTGGCGCAGGCGCGGTCGATGGGCTACACCGAACCGGACCCGCGTGATGATCTGTCCGGTGTGGACGTGGCGCGCAAGCTGGTGATCCTGGCGCGCGAGGCCGGCCACGCACTCAGCCTGGAACAGGTACAGGTGGAAAGCCTGGTGCCGGCGCTGCTGCGCGACGGCAGCGTGGATGACTTCATGGCGCGGCTGGGCGAGTCCGATGCCAGCCTGCTTCAGCGCCTGCAGGACGCGCGGGCGCGTGGCGCGGTGCTGCGCTACGTGGCGCAGCTGGGTGCCGACGGCGCCTCGGTGGGCCTGCAGGAACTGCCCGCCGATCACGCCTTCGCCAACCTGCGGCTGACCGACAACGTGGTGCAGTTCCGCACCCGTCGATACTGCGACAACCCGCTGGTGGTGCAGGGGCCCGGCGCCGGACCGGAAGTGACCGCCGCGGGCGTGTTCGCCGACCTGCTGCGGGTGGCCGCCGGCGAAGGAGCGCGCCTGTGATCGCACGTGCGTTCGCGCCTGCCTCGGTGGCCAACGTGGCGGTGGGCTTCGACATTCTTGGTCATGCCATCGCCGGTGTTGGCGATACCGTGAGCGTGCGCCGCATCGATGAACCGGTGGTGCGCATCGATGCGATACGTGGCAGTGCGGTCGAGCTGCCACTGGATGCGGCTGGAAACACCGCAGGTGCTGCGCTGATGTCGCTTCGCGCAGGGCTGGCCCTGGACTTCGGATTCGCGGTGGAGATCGACAAGGGCATTCCGTTCGGCTCCGGCATGGGCGGTTCGGCAGCGTCGTGCGTCGCTGCGCTGGTCGCCGCCAATGCACTGCTGGATGCGCCGCTGACGCGCGAGGCTCTGTATCCATTTGCGCTGGATGGCGAGGCGGTGGCCAGTGGTGGCCGTCACGGTGACAACGTGGGGCCATTGCTGCTGGGCGGGCTTGCACTGTGCACGGCCGACCGCCTGCTGCCGATTCCGGTACCGGCTACCTGGCACAGCCTGCTGGTGCATCCGCACGCGGTCCTGGAAACACGCCGCGCACGCCAGGCGCTGCAGGGCAGCTATGCGCTGGGTGAATTCGTGGCACAGAGTGCGAACCTTGCGCTGGTACTCAGTGGCTGCCATCGCAGCGACGCCGCGCTGGTCCGCGCGGGCCTGCGTGATGTGCTGGTGGAGCCTCGCCGCGCCGGCCTGATTGCGGGCTTCGAGGCCGCACGCGATGCGGCGCTGTCTGCGCATGCGATGGGCGCGGGCATTTCGGGCGCTGGCCCCAGCGTGTTCGCCTGGTTCGAGGACGCCGACCAGGCCCGCGCCGCTGCCGCACCGGTGCAGGCGGCATTCGCCGCCGCCGGTTTCGACAGCGATGCCTGGGTGTCGCCGCTGGATGCACCGGGAGCCCGCTTGTGCTGAATCCTTCCCCTTTACTGGATACCCAACCCATGCAATTTGTTTCGACCCGCGGCCAGTCCCCGGCCGTCGGCCTCAGTGCGGCGATCGCTGCAGGATTGGCGCCCGATGGTGGGCTGTATGTTCCGCAGGTGCTGCCGGCGCCACGTGAGCTGCAGGCCGGCGCAACGCTGGCCGATACCGCCGCCGATCTGCTGGCACCGTTCTTCGCAGGTGATGCTCTGGAGGCAGCGCTGCCATCGATCTGCCGCGAGGCGTTTGACTTTCCGGTGCCGCTGCGTCCACTGGGCGGCGGTGACCATGTGCTGGAGCTGTTCCATGGGCCGACGGCGGCGTTCAAGGATATCGGTGCGCGCTTCCTGGCCGGAACGCTGTCGCGGCTGCAGGCCGGCAAGGACCGCGACCTGAGCATTGTTGTCGCCACCTCCGGCGATACCGGTGCTGCAGTGGCGGCGGCGTTCCATCGCCAGCCGGGCGTGCGCGTGGTGGTGCTGTATCCGGATGGCCGCGTGTCACCGCGCCAGGCGCACCAGCTCGGTTGTTTCGGCGACAACATCCAGGCGCTGCGCGTGGCCGGTGCTTTCGACGACTGCCAGGCCATGGTCAAGCAGGCGCTGGCTGACCGCGAACTACAGGCACAGGTGCCGCTGAGCTCGGCCAACAGCATCAGCCTGGGCCGCCTGCTGCCGCAGATGAGTTATTACGCGCATGCGGCACTGACCCATCATGCTGAAACCCGTCGCCGGCTCAACCTGGTGGTGCCGACCGGCAACCTTGGCAACGCAATGGCTGCGGTGCTGGCGCGTGCGCTGGGTGTGCCGATCGGACAGATCGTGCTGGCCACCAATGCCAATGCGGTACTGCCAGCGTACTTCAGCGGCGGCGACTACCAGCCGCAGGCCAGTGTGGCCACCGTGGCCAATGCAATGGACGTAGGGGCGCCAAGCAACTTCGAACGCCTGCGCTGGGCTTACCACGGAGATGATGCCGAGCTGCGCGCTGCGTTCCGTGCGTTCGCGGTGGACGACGTGACCATCCGCGCCACGATTGCCGCAGCGTATGCGAGCCGCGGCGAACTGTTCTGCCCGCACACGGCGACGGCGGTGAAGGTGCTGCAGGATCTGCGCGCGCGTGGTGCCAAGGGTGACTGGGCGGTGGTGGCTACCGCCCATCCGGCCAAGTTCGAGGCTGTGGTCGAACCGTTGATCGGCGAACCCGTGGCCGTGCCGCCTGCATTGGATGTGTTGTTGCAGCGGCCGGCGCACGCCGAACCGTTGGCCGCCGATTACGCGGCGTTGCGTGAGGTGTTGGCTCCCATGTAGAGCCGAGCCATGCTCGGCTGCTGTTCGCGCACGGCGCGATGAGTCGAGCATGGCTCGACTCTACAATGCCCTTCGCGCAACACGGGTAGTGCCGGCCGCTGGCCGGCAACCCCACCAACCGCGATGCGGTCAGATCAACCCTTCACCGGCCAGCGTGCGCAGCCCGTCCTCGTCGAGGATCTCCACCACGTTCAGGTGGGGCAGGGCGATCAGCCCCTGCTGGCGCAGCTTGGTGAAGGTGCGGCTGACCGTTTCCATGGTCAGGCCCAGGTGGTCGGCGATGTCGCCGCGGCCCATTGGCAGCGACACACGCAGGCCGTCGCCACCCAGCTTGGCCTCGCGTGCAGCCAGGCGCAGCAGGAAATCGGCCAGTTTTTCGGCAGGCTGCAGGCGTGCGAGTGCCAGCGCAGCATCCTGTGCGGCATCCAGTTCCTGGCAGGCGCGCTGCAGCAGCTTGCGCTCCAGGTGCGGGAAGCGGCTGCGCAACGCCTTCATCTGTGGCAGCGCAACGCGGCATACCCGGCTGTCGGCGATGGCCTCGATGTCGTAGCGGTGGTGGTCGCTGCCGCTCAGGCCCAGGTAGTCGCCGGGCAGCACGAAGCCGTTGATCTGGCGGCGGCCGTCGGCCAGGGTGCGCACCAGGCGCAGTGCGCCGCCGGTCAATGTATAGACATGGTCGCGCTCTTCACCGGTGCGGGCCAGCGTGCTGCCCATGCTGACCTGCTGCGATACGGTGACCTGTTCCAGCGCCTGCACTTCATCGGGCGACAGCGCCGAGCACACCGCAAGGTGGCGAACCGAGCAGTGCAGGCAGTCCAGCGTGGCGCAGGACGGCGAGGCGGGATCGTTGGTGGCGGGCGGAGCGCCGGAAGGCCGGGACATGTTGCGGGGGCGTATCGCGGGCGGGGAGGGCCTTATGATACTTCAAGCGGCCGTTCGACCTTGCCGGAGGCGGGGGCGCTAGAATGTCGCCCCCTCCCACGTCCCGTTCCAGCAGGAGTTCCGCCCGTGATCAAGCCCCGTACCCCGCCCGGCACCCTTGAACTGCTGCCGCGCGAGCAGATTGCGTTCCAGCGCATGCTGGATGTCATCCGCCGCAACTACGAGCGCTTCGGGTTCCTGCCGGTGGAGACGCCGGTGTTCGAGCTGTCCGACGTGCTGCTGACCAAGTCCGGTGGCGAGACCGAGCGCCAGGTGTATTTCGTGCAGTCCACCGGTGCGCTGGCCAACGCCGCCGAATCGGGTGATCGTTCGCTGCCGGAAATGGCGCTGCGCTTCGACCTGACCGTGCCGCTGGCGCGCTACGTGGCCGAGCACGAACACGAACTGACCTTCCCGTTCCGCCGTTACCAGATGCAGCGCGTGTACCGTGGCGAGCGTGCCCAGCGCGGCCGTTTCCGCGAGTTCTACCAGTGCGACATCGACGTGATCGGCAAGGACAGCCTGAGCGTGCGTTACGACGCCGAAGTGCTGGCGGTCATCCACGCGGTGTTCTCGGAACTGCGCATCGGTGACTTCAGCATCCAGCTGAACAACCGCAAGCTGATGCGCGGCTTCTTCGAAAGCCTGGGCGTGGCCGAAGGCGAGCGCCAGCTGGCGGTACTGCGCGAAGTGGACAAGCTGGACAAGCGCGGTGCCGATTACGTGCGCGAAACGCTGGTGGGCGAGGGCTTCGAGATTCCGGCCGAGCAGGTCGAGAAGATCCTGGCATTCGTGGCCGTGCGTTCGCAGGGTCATGCCGATGCGCTGGCGCACCTGGCCACGCTTGAAGCCGACGCCGGTTCTTCGGAGATCCTGCGTGCCGGTGTTGCCGAGCTGCGCGAAGTGCTGCAGCTGGTGCAGGCGCTGGGCGTGCCGGAAACCGCGTACTGCCTGAACTTCTCCATCGCGCGCGGCCTGGACTACTACACCGGCACCGTCTACGAGACCACGCTGACCGATCACCCGCAGATCGGCTCGATCTGCTCGGGCGGCCGCTACGAAGACCTGGCCAGCCACTACAGCAAGTCGAAGCTGCCGGGCGTGGGCATTTCCATCGGCCTGTCGCGCCTGTTCTGGCAGCTGCGCGAAGCGGGCCTGATCGACGGCATCGAAGCCAGCAGCGTGCAGGCGCTGGTGGCGCTGATGGACGAGCAGGGTATGCCGCAGTCGCTGGACATCGCGCGCCGCCTGCGCGCCGGTGGCATCAACACTGAAGTGCAGATGGAGCCGAAGAAGATCGGCAAGCAGTTCCAGTACGCCGCCAAGGCGGGCATCCGTTTCGTGGTGCTGGCTGGCGAAGATGAACTGGCGCGCGGCGTGGTGGCGGTGAAGGACCTGCTGCGCGAGCAGCAGTTCGAAGTTTCCCGCGACGAGCTTGCCAGCACCCTGCAGGTGGAGTTGGAGCAGTCGCGGGTCATGGCGTGAAGCGTGCTGCCGCAGGGGCGCTGACGCTGCTCCTGCTGGCGGGTTGCCAGAGTGATCCGGCGCTGCGCAGCACCCGGATCGGCCCGGCCCAGTACCAGCTGGTGGTTGATCGCTGCCATGTGATCGACCGGGCGCAGCTTGAGCAGGATCTGCAGGCCCTGGCCACGCGGACGTGCCCGCGCGGGGCAGGGAGGCTGCAGAACCTGCAGTCTCATCCCAGCCGACAGGGCAGCCTGTTCGGCGAATGCCTGCGGCGCGGTGCGCTGCAGGCGAAGGTCCACTGCCAGCCCTGAGCGTCGCCAGCGTATTGATTTCAAAGTAGAACGCCCACCTTTGGTGGGCGTTCTGCGTTTATGGGAAAGAGCAGTCGAGCATGGCTCGACTCGATAAAAGCCGGTTCCGATCAGCTTTCCAGCGAGATCCGCCAGATCGCAGCCAACTGTCGAAGGCGGGGAGGGTCCGGTGGCAGGGGTGTGAGCGGCATGGATGCCGCGACCAAGCCCCCATGGACGGGTTTACGGCGCCCCCTGCCACCGGACCCTCCCCGCCATCCCACGGAATGCAGGCCTTTGCTGTTGCACTGGCTTTTGTTTCTGCGGGTGCAGGGCGCAGCCATGCCGTATCCCCCCAACCCTCGATTTGACGCACCGTGCAAGAATGCGCTAATGTACTAACGCGCTATTACATTGATGCATGGAAACGACCCCGTGAAAGCCCGCCCGGACATTGCCGCCAAAGACCCGAAGGCCGACCTGCAAGCCCTGGCCCGGGCCTTTGCCACCCTGTGCGAGCCTGAGCAGGTCGAGGCCTTCCTTCGCGACCTGTGCACCCCGGCCGAACTGGAAGCGATGGCCGACCGCTGGAAGGTGGTGCCGCTGCTGCAGCAGGGTGTGCCGTACCGTGAGATCCACGAGCGCACCGGGGTCAGCGTGACCACCACCGGACGGGTGGCACGCACGCTCGAGCATGGCCATCGAGGCTATGCCGCCGCCATCGACCGCCTTGCTTCGCGCTGATCCGCGCCCCGTTCCGAACTTCGAGACCTCCCCCATGAGTGCAACCCAGGCAGCGCCGGCACGAGACCGGTTGCGTATCGCCATCCAGAAGAGTGGCCGGCTGGCCGAGCCCGCCCGCAACCTGCTCAGCGCCTGTGGCCTGAGCTGGCGCGAAAGCCGCGACAAACTGTTCTGCTACGGCGAGTCGCTGCCGGTGGACCTGTTGCTGGTGCGCGACGACGACATCCCCGGCCTGATCGCGGACGGCGTCTGCGACCTCGGCATCGTCGGTCGCAACGAACTGGACGAGCAGGCCGCGGCGCGTCGCCAGATCGGCCTGCCGGATGCCTACCAGGCGCTGCGCGGGCTGGGTTTCGGCCAGTGCCGGCTGATGCTGGCGGTGCCCGAGGAGTGGCAGTGGCAGGGTCCGGCACAGCTGGCCGGCACCCGCATCGCCACCAGCTACCCGGCCATCCTCAAGCAGTGGCTGGCCGAGCAGGGCGTGGATGCACAGGTGGTCGAGCTGTCCGGTTCGGTGGAAATCGCGCCACGCCTCGGTACCGCCGACCTGATCTGCGACCTGGTCTCCAGCGGCGCCACGCTGCGCGCCAACCAGTTGACCCCGGTGCACAACCTGCTCGACAGCGAGGCGGTGCTGGCGGGCGCGGTGCGGGTGCCGGATGACGCACGCGCGTCGCTGCGGGCGATGCTGCTGCGCCGTCTCGACGGCGTGGTGCAGCGCCAGGACCGCAAGCTGCTGATGTTCCGCGCCAGCGAAGACCGCGTGGATGCGCTGGCACAGCTGCTGGCCGATGCCGAGCCGCTGGTGCGGCTGCCGGCCGATGGCGGTGCGCTGCGCCTGCAGACCATGTGCCCCGGCCCGTTGAGCTGGCAGCGCATGGAAGAACTGGAGCGCGCTGGCGCGCAGGGCCTGATGGTGTTGAGCGTGGAGCGATCGCTGGCATGAACCGTCTGATCTGGTCCCGACTTGATGAGGCCGCGCGTAGCGCGGCATTGACCCGCCCGGTGCAGACCGTGGCGCAGCAGACCTGCGACGCGGTGGCCACGCTGATTGCAGAAGTGCGCGAACAGGGTGACGACGCGCTGCGTACGATCACCGCACGTTTCGACGGTGTCGAGCTGGTCTCCTTTGAAGTGTCCGAAAACGAGTTCGCGGCCGCCGAAGCGGCGGTGCCGGCCGAACTGCGCCAGGCGATGGTCGAAGCTGCCGAGCGCATCACGCGCTTCCATGAGGCTGGCATGGGCAAGGGCTATGCCGTGGAGACCGCACCGGGCGTGGTCTGCGAACGCATGCTGCGGCCGATCGGCCGGGTCGGCCTGTACGTACCGGCCGGCAGTGCGCCGCTGCCGTCCACCGCGCTGATGCTGGGTGTGCCGGCACGGTTGGCTGGTTGCCCGCAGGTGGTCTTGTGCACGCCGCCGCGCGCCGATGGCAGCGCGGATCCGGCGGTGCTGGTGGCCGCGCGGCTGACCGGCGTGCAGCGTGTATTCAAGCTGGGCGGCGCGCAGGCCGTCGCGGCCATGGCTTACGGCACGGCCAGCATTCCGGCCTGCGACAAGCTGTTCGGGCCCGGCAACAGCTTCGTGACCGAAGCCAAACAGCAGGTGGCACAGGACGGCGCCGCCGCCATCGACATGCCGGCGGGTCCTTCGGAGGTGCTGGTGATTGCCGATGCCGGCGCCAATCCAGCCTTCGTGGCCGCCGACCTGCTGTCTCAGGCCGAGCACGGCCCGGATTCGCAGGTGCTGCTGCTGACCGACGATGCCGCGATGCTGGCGGCGGTCGAGGCCGAAGTGGAGCGCCAGGTGGCCCTGCTGCCGCGCCAGCAGATCGCACGCCAGGCGTTGTCGGCCTCGCGCCTGATCCAGGTCGATTCGCTGGACGAAGCCTTCGCGATCAGCAACCGCTATGCGCCCGAGCACCTGATCCTGGCCCTGCGCGACCCGCGCGCGTGGCTGGACAAGGTGCAGGCGGCCGGCTCGGTGTTCCTGGGTGATTACACCCCCGAAGCACTGGGCGACTACTGCAGCGGCACCAACCACGTGCTACCCACGGCCGGTGCCGCGCGTGCTTACAGTGGTGTCAGCGTGGCCAGCTTCCAGAACCTGATCAGCGTGCAGAGCGCCAGCGCCGCCGGCCTGGCGGCAATCGGCGGCTGCGCACGCATCATGGCCAGCGCTGAAGGCCTGGACGCGCACGAACGTGCGGTTGCCCTGCGCATGGAGGCCGCCGCATGAGCGCCGCCATTGATGACGTGCTGGCACTGGTGCGCCCGGATCTGCAGGCCTTCGCCGGCTACAGCTCGGCGCGCAGTGCGGCGGTGCAGGGCGAGGTCTGGTTGAACGCCAATGAGTCGGCCTGGGCCAATCCCGCTGATGCCGCAGGCAGCAGTCGGCGCTATCCCGAGCCGCAGCCGTTGGCATTGCGCGAGGGACTGGCGGCGCTGTACGGCGTGACGCCACAGCAGCTGCTGATCGGTCGCGGCAGCGACGAAGCCATTGATCTGCTGGTGCGCGCGCTGTGCGTGCCGGGCCGCGATGGCGTGCTGGTCACACCGCCGGTGTTCGGCATGTACGCGGTCTGTGCACGCCTGCAGGGCGCCGCACTGCTTGAAGTGCCGCTGGTGGATACCGAAGACGGTTTGCGTGCGGATCTGGATGCGGTGATCGATACGGCCAAGTCGCGCAACGCCAAGCTGGTCTTCCTGTGCGCACCGTCCAACCCGGCCGGCAGCGATATCGGCCTGGACGAGATCGAGCGGGTGGCCACTGCTCTGCGCGGGCAGGCGCTGGTAGTGGTCGACGAGGCCTATGTTGAGTACGCACAACGCCCGTCGGCAACCACGCTGCTGACCACGCATGCCAACGTCGCCGTGCTGCGTACGCTGTCGAAGGCGCACGCGCTGGCCGCGGCCCGAATCGGCACCCTTATCGCCGCACCGGAGCTGATTGCCGTGCTGCGCCGCTGCCAAGCACCGTACCCCGTGCCGACCCCATGCGCGGACCTGGCCGTGCAGGCACTGCAGCCGGCCGCGCTGGCACGCACTGCTGAGCGCGTGGCCACGGTCATCGCCGAGCGCGAACGCCTGTTCGCGTCGCTGCCTGGCCTGCCCGGCGTGCGCCGCGTGTATGCCTCGTCCGGCAACTATCTGCTGGTGCGCTTCGCCGATGCCCAGGCCGCGTTCGATACGCTGCTGGCTGCTGGCGTGGTGGTGCGCGATCAGCGCGCCGCGCCGCAACTGGGCGATGCCCTGCGCATCAGCATCGGCAGCCCCGAAGAGAACGACCGCGTGCTTGCGGCCCTGTCGGCGCGGAGGGCCGCAGCATGACCCCGATCCTGTTCATCGACCGCGACGGCACCCTCATCGAGGAGCCGTCCGATTTCCAGATCGACGCCTACGAGAAGCTGCGCTTCGTGCCGCAGGTGATCCCGGCGCTGCTGAAGCTGCGGGATGCCGGCTACCAGTTCGTGATCGTCACCAACCAGGATGGCCTCGGCAGCGACAGCTACCCGCGCGCCAGCTTCGATGGCCCCAATGATCTGATGCTGCAGATCTTTGAGAGCCAGGGCATTACCTTCCGTGACGTGCTGATCGATTGCAGCTGGCCACAGGACAATGCGCCGACCCGCAAGCCGGGCATCGGCCTGATGACCGCCTACCTGCAGGACCGCAGCATCGACTGGGCGCGTTCGGGCATGGTGGGTGACCGCATCACCGATCTGCAGTTTGCCGACAACCTCAACATCCGCGGTTTCCAGCTGCGCACCGAGCAGTTCGGTGGCGAGTGGGACTGGCCGGGCATCGCCCACGCGCTGGCCGACGCGCCACGCACCGCAGTAGTCCAGCGCAATACTAAGGAAACGAAGATCCGCGTTGAGCTGGACCTGGATCGTGCCGGCGATGCACGCATCTCCACCGGCCTGCCGTTCTTCGACCACATGCTTGAACAGATCGGCAAGCATGGTGGCTTCGCGCTGGACATCCAGGCCGAGGGTGACCTGCACATTGACGAGCACCACACCATCGAAGACACCGGGCTCGCATTGGGCCAGGCCCTGCGCGAGGCGCTGGGCGACAAGCGCGGCATTGGTCGCTACGGTTTCACCCTGCCGATGGACGAGACCCTGGCCAGCGCGGCATTGGATTTCAGCGGCCGGCCGTACTTCGTGTTCGAGGGTGAGTTCAAGCGCGAGCGGGTGGGCGACATGCCGACCGAGCTGGTGCCGCACTTCTTCCGTTCGCTGTGCGATGCCAGCGGCCTGAACCTCAACCTGCAGGTGCGCGGTGACAACGATCACCACAAGGTCGAGGCCTGCTTCAAGGCGCTGGCGCGTGCGCTGCGTCCAGCGTTGGCCCGGCAGGGCACCGCGCTGCCTTCCACCAAGGGGGCGTTGTGAGCGACGTCGCGCTGATCGATGCCGGCGGTGCCAACCTGGGCTCGGTGCGCTATGCACTGGAGCGTCTGGGTGCGACGGTGCGGCTGGTGCGCGATGCGGACGGCCTGATCGGGGCGCAGCGGGTGATCCTGCCCGGTGTCGGCGCCGCCGGTCCCGGCATGCAGCGCCTGCACGCGCAGGGCCTGGTGGAATCGTTGCAGCGACTGGAAGTGCCGTTGATGGGCATCTGCCTCGGCATGCAATTGCTGTTCGAACGCTCCGAGGAAGCGGGCGTGGAAACGCTGGGGCTGATTCCCGGCGTGGTTCGCAAGCTGGTGCCGGCCTGTGGCATCCGCGTGCCGCACATGGGTTGGAACCGGCTGCTGCCGCTGCGGGAGTCGTTGCTGTTGCAAGGTGTCCCGGAGCGGGCCAGCGCCTACTTCGTGCACAGCTACGCGGCGCCCCTCAATACCCACACCGTCGCTGCCTGTGACCACGGCGGCCTGTTCACTGCCGTGGTGGAGCAGGGGCGTTACTACGGCGCACAGTTCCACCCCGAACGCTCCGGCGAGACCGGCTCGCTGATGCTGCGCAATTTCCTCGAGGGCACCGCTGCATGAGTTTCATCGTCTACCCCGCGCTGGATATCCGCGATGGCCGCGTGGTGCGGCTGCGCCAGGGCGACTACGCGCAGGAAACCACCTATGGCGACGATCCATTGCCACGCGCGCAGGCCTTCGCCGCGCGAGGTGCGCAGTGGATGCATCTGGTCGACCTGGACGCTGCACGCGCCGGTGGCTACACGCTGGCACCGCTGCTGTCGTCGATCCGCGCGCAGACGCCGCTGCAGGTGCAGACCGGTGGTGGCGTGCGCGGCCGCGCCGATGTAGCGCGCATCCTCGATGCCGGCGCGGGCCGCGTGGTGGTCGGTTCGCTGGCCGTGCGTCGTCCCGATGAAGTGGTCGGCTGGCTGGAGGAATTCGGCGCCGATCGCATCACCATTGCGCTGGACGCTCGTCAGGATGCGCAGGGCCAATGGCAGCTGCCGGTGCACGGCTGGACCGAGAACGCCGGGGTAACCCTGGATGAGCTGGCGCAGCGCTACGCGCGCGCCGGCATGCGCCACCTGCTGTGCACCGACATCGCCCGCGACGGCATGCTGGCCGGGCCCAACATCGGCCTCTACCAGCACCTGTCGGGCTTGCTGCCGGGTGTGGCGGTGCAGGCTTCCGGCGGCATCCGTGACGTGGCCGACGTTGCCGAAGCGCGACGTGCAGGCTGCGGTGGCGCGATCCTTGGCAAGGCGCTGCTGGAGCAGCGCATGGACCTGGCGGAGGCACTGGCATGTTGAGCCGGCGCATCATTCCGTGCCTGGACGTGCGCGATGGCCGCGTGGTCAAGGGCGTGCGTTTCCGCGACCACGTCGACATGGGCGATATCGCCGAGCTGGCGCAGCGCTACCGTGACCAGGGCGCCGACGAGCTGGTGTTCTATGACATCGGCGCCAGCCCCGAGGCGCGCTCGGTGGACGTGGCCTGGATCGAGCGCATCGCGCGGCTGATCGACATTCCGTTCTGCGTGGCCGGTGGCATCGACAGCGTGGAAACCGCGCGTCGCGTGCTGTTCGCCGGTGCCGACAAGGTGTCGATCAACTCGCCGGCGTTGGGCCGTCCGGAACTGATCACTGAACTGGCCGACGAGTTCGGCGTGCAGTGCGTGGTGGTGGGTGTTGACTCGGTACGTGAAGCGGACGGCCAGTGGCGGGTGCGCCGTTTCAGTGGCGACCCGGACAAGACCCAGGCGGTACCGCTGCGTACCCTGGACTGGATTGTCGAGGCGCAACGGCGGGGCGCCGGTGAGATCGTGCTGAACTGCATGGACAGCGATGGCGTGCGCCGTGGCTACGATGTCGTGCAACTGCAACAGGCGCGGGCACTGTGCCAGGTACCGTTGATCGCCTCTGGCGGTGCCGGCGCGATGGAGCACTTTGCCGAAGCCTTCGACCAGGCCGACGTCGACGGCGCGCTGGCGGCCAGTGTGTTCCACAGCGGTGCCATCGCCATTCCGGAATTGAAGCGCTACCTGCGCGGACAGCAGATCGAGGTGCGGGATGTCTATTGAAGTCAGGCCGTCGTCGGACGCATTGCAGGCGTTGGACTGGGGCAAGGGTGACGGACTGCTGCCCGCTGTCGTGCAGGATGCCGATACCCTGCAGGTGCTGATGCTGGGCTATGTCAGCGCCGAATCATTGGCGGCCACCCTGGCGATCGGGCACATGACGTTCTTCAGCCGCAGCAAGCAGCGGCTGTGGACCAAGGGCGAGCAGTCCGGCAACGTGCTGGTGGTGCAGTCGATCAGCGTGGACTGCGATGCCGATACGCTGCTGGTGATGGCACGCCCGGCCGGGCCGACCTGTCACACCGGTGCGGAGAGCTGCTTCGATGGCGCGCCGAAGGACTTCCTTGGCGGGCTGGCCCAGTTGGTGGCGATGCGCGAGGCACAGCGGCCAACGGGCAGCTACACCACGAGCCTGTTCGAGGGCGGCATCCGCCGCATCGCGCAGAAGGTGGGCGAGGAGGGCGTGGAGACCGCCTTGGCGGCGGTGGCGCAGGATGACGAGGCGCTGCTGGGCGAGGCTTCGGACCTGCTGTACCACCTGCTGGTGCTGCTGCGCGCGCGCGGGCTGTCGCTGGAGGATGCGCGGGCGGTGCTGGAAAAGCGCCATCGTTGAGGTGCGGTAGTGCCGGCCGTTGGCCAGCAACCACCCGACGTCCGACGAATGTGAGGTTGCCGGCCAGCGGCCGGTACTACCATCTTGAAATGCAGCCGAGCATGGCTCGGCTCTACAATACCGCGTCTCTTTCTGCTGGATCTCTCCCATGAAACTGCCTGCCGCGTGGCTGTGCTGCCTGTTGCTGACCTCGCCGGCCTGGGCCGCGGACACTGTGGTCACCGGCAAGGTCTATCTGGAACGCGACGGCCGGCCGGGTCGCGGTGCGACCGATCCGGGCCTGGCCGGGGTGCAGGTCTCCAACGGCGAGACCCTCGTCAAGACCGCCGCCGACGGCAGCTACAGCCTGCCGGTGCGTGATGGCCAGACCGTGTTCGTGATCAAGCCCGATGCGTATTCGTTCCCGAAGGCGGCCGATGGCCTGCCTTCGTTCTGGCGCCACTACCGTCCGAACGGTTCGCCGGCGCTGAAGTACGGCGGCATCGCCGCGACCAGCGACGTCACCCGCAACTGGGATTTCGCCCTGCAGTCGGATCGCCATGACAGTCGGCGCGGCTTCCAGATGCTGGTGTTCACCGACTCCCAGACCGCGAGCCTGAAGGACATCGGCTACTACCAGCAGTCGATCGTGGCGCCGCTGGTCGGCCAGACCAAGGCGCGCATGGGCACCACCCTGGGTGACATCGTCAACGATGACTTGACTCTCTACCCGGCGATCAACAAGGTCACCACCGGACTTGGCGTGCCGTGGTTCCATGTGCCGGGCAACCACGACCTCGATTTCGATGCCGCCAGCGATGAGCACTCGCTGGACAGCTGGCGCAACATCTACGGCCCGGACACCTACGCGGTGGAAGAAGGCGGCGCCAGCTTCGTGTTCCTGGACGACGTGGTGTACGACCCCAAGGCCAAGCCGAAGTATGTCGGTGGACTGCGCGAAGACCAGTTCGCCTTCCTTGCCAGCTACCTGAAGGGCCTGCACAAGGACCGCCTGCTGGTGCTGGGCATGCACATCCCGCTGTTCGACGCCGCGCCGGGACGCGAGACCTTCCGCCATGCTGACCGTCAGCGCCTGTTCGACCTGTTGAAGGACTTCCGCAACGTGCTGGTGCTCAGCGGCCACAGCCACACCCAGCAGCACGTCTACCACGGTAAGGCCGACGGCTGGAACGGCGACAAGCCGCTGCATGAGTACAACGTGGGTGCCAACTGCGGTGCGTTCTGGTCGGGCGTGAAGAATGCCGCCGGCGTGCCGGACAGCACCATGAGCGATGGCACGCCGAAGGGCTATGCATTGCTCGACGTGGCCGGCAATGGCAGCTACAAGCTGCAGTACCGCGTGGCGGGCAAGTCGGCCAGCGAGCAGATCGGCCTGCATGCGCCGAAGGTGCTGCGCCAGGGGGCCTACCCGGCGTGGGGCATCTATGCCAACGTCTACATGGGTGAGGATGCCAGCGTGGTCGAGTACCGCGTCGATGGCGGCGCCTGGCAGCCGATGAAGCAGGTCAGCCAGCCCGATCCGCGCCTGATGGTGGAGAACGTGGCCGACGATCTGGCTGACAGCCTGCGTGGCTACGACCGCTCGCCGGAGGCCACCGCATCGCCGCACCTGTGGCGTGGCGCGCTGCCGACCGATCTGGCGGTGGGCAGCCACAAGGTCGAAGTACGCTCCACCCAGCCTGACGGTGCGGTGTTCACCGCCACCACCCGCTACAGCCTGCAGACTGCCCAGCCCTGACCTCCGCATCACGGCCCCAGCGAAAGGACCCCGCATGGATATCCGCTTCATGGCCGGCACCACGCCGGTGACCCTCAGCCGCCACTGGTTCACCGGCGCGATGCTGCTGCAGAGCGCCACCGAGAAGGTCTGGGTGCAGCATCCGCTGCATCCGGGCACGCACTTCTCCTTCTCGCTGGTACAGTCGTGGCTGCGCCACATCGCAGGCCACGAAGTGCTGGTCGAGCGTACCCGGCCGCTGCTGTTTGCCGGCTTCCGCCCGCAGCGGCTGCGCGTGCTGGTGGATGGTGTGCAGGTGGCCGAACAGGAAGGCATGTAGGCCAACCTGAATCATCGGCGTGCTAGGCAAAGCCGCCCCGATGCCTGAGAATCGGGGCGATTCAATCGATCCAAGCAGGCCAGCGTGACCATCGCAGCAGCGTCCCCGGTTTCCTCCGACTCCGCCCGCGGCGGTCCTCCGCGCTGTCTGGTGGTCGCCGATGTCGGTGGCACCTTCGCCCGCCTTGCGCTGGCTGGAACCCAACCCGGCCAGGCGCCGCTGCTGGGCAGCCATCGCACCTACGCCTGCGCCGAGCATCCCAGCCTGGCGGCGATCCTTGCTGATTTCACCGCTGGCCTTGGCCAGCCAGTGCAGACCGCGGTGGTGGCCATCGCCGGCCTGCTCGATGGCGATGTACTGATCAATTCCAACCTGCCGTGGACGGTCTCGCTGTCGGCCACCCGCGCGCAGTCCGGGCTGCATGAGCTGCAGTTGATCAATGATTTCGAAGCGGTGGCGCTGGCTATCCCGTACCTGCAGCCGGAAACCCTGGTGCCACTGAACGGCGACGCCGATCCGGCACAGGCGTTCCCGGCGCTGGTGCTGGGCGCGGGCACCGGCCTGGGCGCCGCGCTGCGTTTCGCCGATGGCGGGCGCCCGGTGCTGGCCAGCGAGATCGGCCACGCCGCGCTCGGCGCCGGCAACGCGCTGGAACTGCAGGTGCTGGGCAAGTTGCTGCAGCGCTGGGCGCACGTGGACAACGAGCGCGTGCTGTCCGGTAGTGGCCTGATGAACCTGTATCCGTGCCTGTGCGAGCTGCGCGGCGTCACCCCGGTGTGGACCAGTACCGAAGCACTGATCGGTGCCGCCCGCAGCGGTGAAGACGTGCTGGCGGTGGAGACGCTGCAGGTGTTCTGCGCCTGGCTGGGCAGCCTGGCCGGCGACGCAGCGATCGCCGTCGGTGCACGCTCGGTGTACCTGGCCGGAGGCATTTCCGCGCATGTGCAGGATTTCCTGGCCGATGGCCGCTTCCGTGAGCGCTTCCTCAACAAGGGCGTGCTGACCGAGGTGCTGCGCCAGGTGCCGGTATGGCGCGTGGAGCACGGCCAGCTGGGCGTACTCGGTGCAGCGGTCTGGCACGCCGCACGACAGCCCATGCACGACTGATCGGCACGACCGGCATCGGGCCGGCCGTGCATTGCAGACTGGGAGGGGAAGATGGTGGATCGCAGGCAGTTCCTGCAGGCCGGCGCACTGGCCGCAGGCATGGCGGCTTTGCCGGGCGTGCAGGCGCGCACGCAGGGTGGGGCCAAGGTGGTTTCGACCTGGGACTTCGGCGTGCCGGCCAACCAGGCCGCATGGAAGGTGCTGGCGCAGGGCGGCAGCGCACTGGATGCGGTGGAAGCGGGCGCACGCTGGGCCGAGAGCGAGCTGTGCAACCCCACCGTCGGTCATTGCGGCAACCCGGATCGCGACGGCGTGCTGAGCCTGGACGCGAGCATTATGGATGGCGATGGCCGTTGTGGTGCGGTGGCTGCGCTGGTCGACATCCTGCATCCGGTGTCGGTGGCCCGCAAAGTGATGGAAAACAGCCCGCATGTTTTGCTGGTGGGCGAGGGCGCGCAGCAGTTCGCGGTGCAGCAGGGTTTCGAGCGCAAGCACTTGCTGACGCCGCAGGCCGAAGCGGCCTGGCGCGAGTGGCTGAAGACCGAGAAGTACCAGCCACAGATCAATGCCGAGCGCCGGGGTATTCCCGGCAACAGCGACAACCACGACACCATCGGCATGCTGGCACTGGACGCCAAGGGCCATCTGGCCGGTGCCTGCACCACCAGTGGGATGGCCTGGAAACTGCACGGACGCGTGGGCGACAGCCCGATCATCGGCGCCGGACTGTATGTCGACAATGAAGTGGGCGCGGCTACCGCCTCGGGCGTGGGTGAGGAGATGATCCGCAACGCCGCTTCATTCCTGGTGGTTGAGCTGATGCGCCAGGGGCGCTCGCCGGCACAGGCCTGCCGCGAGGCAATCGACCGTGTGGTGCGCAAGCGGCCGGAGGCGAGCAAGACCCTGCAGGTGTGCTTCCTGGCCATGAACAAGCAGGGTGAGGTGGGCGCCTACGCGTTGCATCGCGGCTTCGTCTACGCCGTGTGCGATGCGCAGCGCCAGGATGACCTGCGCGATTCGCCGTCGATCTATGCGAGCACCCAGGCGTGAGCACGCGGCTGACCCTGGAGATCGCCAGCAACTCCCTGGCCTCGGCGTTGGCGGCGCAGGCCGGCGGGGCCGACCGCATCGAGCTGTTCGACAACCTGGCCGAGGGTGGCACCACGCCATCGTTTGCCACCATCGCGATTGCCCGCGAACGCCTGTCGATTCCGCTGTTCGTGCTGGTGCGGCCACGCCCGGGTGACTTCCACTACGACGCGCTGGAAACCGAACTGATGCTGCGTGATATCGCGCAGTGCCGCGCGCTGGGCTGCGATGGCGTGGTGATAGGCGCACTGGACGTGCAGGGCGGCGTTGACGTGGCGTTGTGCCGTGAACTGATGCAGGCGGCCGGGCCGTTGCAGGTGACCTTCCACCGCGCCTTTGATGCTGCCCGCGACCTGCCGGCGGCGCTGGAGCAGGTGATCGGGCTGGGCTGCCAGCGCGTGCTGACCTCCGGCGGCCAGGTCAGCGCCGAGGCCGGTGCCGATGTGCTGGCGGCGCTGGTCACCCAGGCGGCCGGGCGTATCACGGTGATGGCAGGTGCCGGATTGGCCCCGGGCAACATCGCAACCGTCGCGCGGCAGACGGGCTGTACCGAACTGCACGCGTCCGCAAAAGGCCTGCGCCGCTCGGCCATGCAGTTCCAGAACCCGGCCCTGCGCGGCTTGGACCCGGACTGGAGCCAGACCGCCACCGCGACCGTGGCCGCGCTGCGGCAGGCGCTGGACGGCGCAAGGTAGCCCGCCTCTTCTGTAGAGCCGAGCCCACGCTCGGCTGCTTTTCGCGGCGAACAACAGCAGCCGAGCGCGGGCTCGGATCTACAACGACCCGCTGTCGGCCGTACACGGCATCACGGACAAAACCGTTCCGCGCGCGATTGTCGCGATCGTGTCATTGACGTGTGAGCCGTTCTCTCAGCGATGTTTCGCAACCCTTTGATTGTTCGGGATGACGGCGGCCGGTAGCGGCATTCCGCGGGCTGTTGCTGCGTCGCCGCATGCCGGGTGTGATTCAGCTGTGCTTTAGTTTGGATCGATCCACAGGGGAGGGTGCTGCGACGGTCCTGAACCGATCCAGGCGCCCGGATCACCGGTAGTGCCGCACCACCACCCGTCCATGCGTTCACACTTTCGAAGAGCAACCACCCATGGCTCAGATCGTCCGCAAGCGCCGTCACCTGCTGTCCCAGGCCTTGGTCCTGGCCCTGCTTCCCCTGGCTGCCAATGCGCAGGAAGCCCCAAGCTCGTCCACCAAGGATCTCGATGCGGTCACCGTCACCGGCTCGCGCATCAAGCGCGCCAGTGTCGAAGGCCCGGCACCGGTCAATGTGATCACCGCCGCGCAGATCCAGAAGGAAGGCTTCGTCAGCGTGTACGACGCGCTGAAGACCCTCACCGAAGCGACCGGCACTGTTGAAGCCGCCTCGCAGTGGGGCTCGCATACGCCCAATGCCAGCGGCCTGAATCTGCGCGGGATGGGCCCGAACCGCTCGCTGTTGCTGGTCAACGGCCGTCGCGTGGCGGACTACCCGCTGCCGTACGGCGGTGAAACCAACTTCTCCAACTACGGCAACATTCCGGCCGCGGCGGTGGAGCGCATCGAAGTGCTGACCGGTGGCGCCTCGGCCATCTATGGCTCCGATGCGATCGCCGGCGTGGTCAACGTCATCCTCAAGACCAACTACGACGGCGACGAAGTGCGCGTGCGCGGCGGTACCTCCACCGAAGGCGGCCGCGATACGTGGGATCTGTCCTGGGCCGGCGGCAAGACCGGCGACAACTGGAGCGTGACCTACGCGCTGCAGTACACCAAGCGCGACCCGCTGTTTGGCCGTGACCGCCCGCAGATGGACGACGCCGATGATGCACCGTATCCGTCCTGGAACATGGAACAACGCAAAGTCGGCTTCCGTCCCACCGCCGGCCTGGCGCTGATCGATCCGACCACCGGCCAGCGCCTGGCGCCGCCCACCGGCACCTGCGAGAAGTTCGATGGCGAGTACTACACCGCCGATCGATTGGTCTACAACTACGCCGCCAACACCATCACCAACACCGGCCGCCTGTGCGGCATGCGTGCGGACTATGCGAACTGGCTGCTTACGGGCGGTGCCGAGAACGTGTCCGGCAACCTGTATGCCACCTTCGACTTCAGCAATGACGTGCAGGCCTGGACCAACCTGGCCGTCTACCGCTCCGAAGCGATCTGGGGCACCAATCCGCCGAGCGTGTCGCTGATCGACGACGACAACGGCTACTACTGGGATGCCAACCGCAACCGCCCGATCCTGGGCGTGCGCCAGTTCACGCCAAATGAAGTCGGTGGCCTGGATACGCTGCGCAACACCAACCGCGAACTGTCCTGGGACTGGAGCGCCGGCCTGCGTGGCCGCCTCGCTGACCGCTTCGACTGGAGCACCACAGTGGGGCGTTCCTACTACCGCGTTGAAGAACGGCAGAACGTGGTCGACAAGCAGAAGTCGTATGACTACTTCCTGGGTCCGAAGCTGGGCACCACCGCCGATGGCGAGGCGATTTACGCACTGAACGAATCGCGCTGGTGGAATCCGCTGACGCCGGACCAGTACTGGCAGATGGGCACGGTGGCGAGGAACCGCGCATCATCGTGGGTCAACCAGGCTTCGGCGGACATCACCGGCGAGCTTTTCCAAGGGTGGGCGGGTCCGATTTCGTTCGCGGCAGTGGCCGAAGTCGCGCAGCAGGGCTATCACCTCAGCCCCGATCCGCGTGCAGGTATCGACTTCGACCTGCAGAACGTCGATCGCGGCGGCGGCGAGCGCACCCGCTATTCGGCCGGCGTCGAGTTCAAGATCCCGCTGCTGGAGAGCGTAACCGCCACTGCGGCCGCGCGCTATGACCGCTATGGCAACTACAAGGCTGACAACAGCGGCGAAGCGCTGGACATCGGCAGCCAGAAGGAAACCACCTGGAACGTCGGCCTGGAATGGCGCCCGGCGGAGTCGCTGCTGGTGCGTGGCTCCTACGCCACCAGTTTCCATGCGCCGGACATGCACTACCTGCTGGGCCAGCCGAGCAGCTCCGAAGTGCAGACCTATGACCGCCTGCGCTGCATCCAGAGCGGCGCCTACCTAGTCAACAACTGCGGCGTGGGCAACACCGACGTCTGGTACACCTTCGACGTGAACCGCCGGGGCACGCCACTGCTGCGTTCGGAAACCGGCGATTCGTGGACGGTCGGTTTCGTCTGGGATGTGATGCCCAATCTGTCGGTCAGTGCCGACTACTGGGCGATCGAGCTGGAAGACATGATCGTCGACGTCGGCGCCGACGAGGTGCTGGCCAGCGAAGCCGGCTGCCTGACCGGCAAGAACATCGACGGTACACCATGGGCCAATCCGGCCGGTGGCGAATACTGCGCCGGCATCCTGGCCCGCGTGAACCGCGACAGCAACGGCCGTCTGGTATCGATCGAGCGCGGGCCGTTCAACCTGGCCAGCCGCGAAGTGCGCGGTATCGACCTGACCGCGCGCTATCGCCTGGAAACCGCGCAGTGGGGCAGCTTCCAGCTGGGCCTGAACTACACCAACCAGATCTCGACCAAGGAACAGCGCTACGCCAACGACCCGAACCCGGAGCGTCGTGACCGCGACCTGCGCAGCAAGCTGCGCGCGAGCCTGGCCTGGCAGCGCGGCAACTGGAACGCCAATGTCTATGCCGACCGCATCGGTTCGGTGCCGGGCGTGCGCTACCACTGGGGCACCGATCGCCTGAACAACCCGGGTGGCTGTCTGCCGTTCGCTGATGGCTATGTGCCCAGCGACAGCCCGTCGCTGAACTGCCTGGAACCGGCAACACGTCCGGATGGCTCGCCCAACCCGAACCCGAACGCCGGCCAGCAGACCACGCGCTACTACGGGCGGGTCGGGCCGTTCATCACCTGGAACTTCAACATGGGCTACCAGGTGACCGAACGCGCCAAGGTCAACGTCTACGTCAACAACGTGTTCAATTCGGCCAGCTGGAACCACAAGGATCCGTACAAGCTGGACTATGACTTCGCCCCGACCCGCCTGCTCGGCGCGGTGGGCCGCGAGTTCGCGCTGGAGTACGTGTTCACCTTCTGAGGCGGATTGCGGGCGGTACGCCGGGCCTGGCCCGGCGCTACCGGCTGGACGTGGCGGCTGGATTTGACCTTCCCACGATGGCAAGGTTTAGCCTGTCCACATCCAGAAGGAACCCCGGGAATCCGATCATGAGCACGCCCCGCGCCATTGCAGCCCCCGCAAGCCCCGCCACCATCAGCCTGCCCATCGAGGGCATGACCTGCGCCAGCTGTGTCGGCCGGGTCGAGGCCGCGCTGTCCAAGGTCGAAGGTGTGGGCAGTGTTTCGGTCAATCTGGCCACCGAGCGCGCGGATATCCGCCCGTCGGGCCCGGTCGATCGGGCCGCGCTGATCCAGGCGGTGGAGCGGGTGGGCTATGACGTGCCCGCCGCTACCGTTGAACTGGCCGTGGAAGGCATGACCTGCGCTTCCTGCGTGGGCCGCGTGGAGCGTGCGCTGCTGGCGGTGCCGGGCGTCAGCCAGGCCAGCGTGAACCTGGCCACGGAGCGTGCGACCGTGCGCGGCGTGGCGGGCGTGGACGCGCTGGTGGCGGCCATCGACAAGGTCGGCTACGCCGCACGCTTGATCCAGGCCGGTGTGCAGTCCGACGATGAGGCTGCAGAAAAGAAGGATGCCGAGCGCGCCGGACTGAAACGCGACCTGATCGTGGCGTCCGCGCTGGCGCTACCGGTGTTCGTGCTGGAGATGGGTTCGCACCTGATTCCCGGCATGCACGAGTGGGTGATGGCCACCATCGGCATGCAGGCCAGCTGGTACCTGCAGTTCGTGCTGACCCTCCTGGTGCTGGCCATCCCCGGCCGCCGTTTCTACCAGAAGGGCTTCCCGGCACTGCTGCGGCTGGCGCCGGACATGAACTCGCTGGTGGCGGTGGGCACCGCCGCGGCGTTCGGTTATTCGGTGGTCGCGACCTTTGCACCGCGGCTGTTGCCACCGGGCACGGTGAACGTCTACTACGAAGCGGCGGCGGTGATCGTCGCGCTGATCCTGCTCGGCCGCTTCCTTGAAGCTCGGGCCAAGGGCCGTACCTCCGAGGCGATCAAGCGCCTGGTCAACCTGCAGGCCAAGGTCGCCCATGTGATCCGTGACGGCCGCACCGTCGACATCCCGGTCAATGAAGTGCAGAGCGGCGACGTGGTGGAAGTGCGCCCGGGCGAGCGCGTGCCGGTCGATGGCGAGGTGGTCGAGGGTCGCAGCTACATCGACGAGTCGATGATCAGCGGCGAGCCGATTCCGGTCGAGAAGCAGCCGGGAAGCAGCGTTGTCGGTGGCACGGTCAACCAGAAGGGCGCACTGACGGTGCGAGCCACGGCGGTGGGCGCGCAGACGATGCTGGCGCAGATCATCCGCATGGTCGAACAGGCGCAGGGCTCGAAGCTGCCGATCCAGGCGGTGGTCGACAAGGTCACCCTGTGGTTCGTGCCGGCAGTGATGCTGGCCGCGCTGGCGACCTTCGCGGTCTGGCTGATCTTCGGTCCATCGCCGGCGCTGAGCTTCGCGCTGGTCAATGCGGTGGCGGTGCTGATCATTGCCTGCCCCTGCGCGATGGGACTGGCCACGCCGACCTCGATCATGGTCGGTACCGGCCGCGGCGCCGAAATGGGTGTGCTGTTCCGCAAGGGCGAAGCACTGCAGCTGCTGAAGGACGCGCAGGTGGTGGCGGTGGACAAGACCGGCACGCTGACCGAAGGCCGCCCGCGCCTGACCGACCTGGAGATCGCCGACGGTTTTGATCGCAGTACGGTACTGGGGGCGGTGGCGGCAGTGGAGTCGCGCTCGGAGCATCCGATTGCACGCGCCATCGTGGATGCGGCCACCGAGCAGGGCATCGCGTTGCCGGCGATGGCCGATTTCGAATCGGTCACCGGCATGGGCGTGCGTGCCAGCGTTGATGGCGCGCGCGTGGAGGTGGGGGCTGATCGTTTCATGCGCGATCTGAGGGTGGATATCACGCCGTTCGCGGCGCTGGCCACCCAGCTTGGAACGCAGGGCAAGTCGCCGCTGTATGCCGCCATTGACGGTCGCCTGGCCGCGATCATCGCGGTATCCGATCCGATCAAGCCGAGCACGCCGGCCGCGATCGCGGCACTGCACCAGCTCGGCCTGAAGGTGGCGATGATCACCGGTGACAACGCCGGTACCGCGCAGGCGATCGCGCGCGAGCTGGGCATCGATGAGGTGGTGGCCGAGGTGCTGCCGGAAGGCAAGGTCGAGGCCGTGCGCCGTCTGAAGGCCACGCATGGCCACGTCGCCTTCGTCGGCGATGGCATCAATGATGCGCCGGCACTGGCCGAGGCCGATGTCGGCCTGGCCATTGGTACGGGTACCGACATCGCAGTGGAATCAGCCGATGTGGTGCTGATGTCGGGCAATCTGCAGGGCGTGCCGAATGCCATCGCGCTGTCCAAGGCGACGCTGGGCAACATCCGGCAGAACCTGTTCTGGGCCTTCGCCTACAACACCGCGTTGATTCCGGTAGCGGCCGGCGTGCTGTACCCGGTGTGGGGTGTGCTGCTGTCGCCGGTGTTCGCGGCAGGTGCGATGGCATTGTCCAGCGTGTTCGTGCTGGGCAACGCGCTGCGACTGCGCCGCTTCCAGCCGCCGATGGCGGATGCCGCCGCTGCCACCCACTGAAGGAGATCCGCATGAACATCGGTGAAGCTGCCAAGGCCTCCAGCGTGTCGGCGAAGATGATCCGCTACTACGAGCAGATCGGCCTGATTCCTGCGGCCGACCGCACCGAGTCTGGCTACCGGGCGTATTCGCAGGCGGACATCCATCGCCTGCGTTTCATCCGCCGCGCGCGTGATCTCGGCTTCCAGGTGGCCGAGATCACTGACCTGCTGGGGCTGTGGAACGACACCTCGCGGCACAGTGCCGACGTCAAGCATCTGGCCGAACAGCACATCGCCGACCTGGAGCAGCGCATCGAAAGCATGCGGCAGATGGCCGACACGCTAAAGTCGCTGATCAGCTGCTGCGCGGGCGATGAGCGCCCGGAATGCCCGATCCTGCAGCGGTTGGGCGAAGACGAAGAGACGCAGGTGCCGGACGAAACGCCGAAGAGCGGCGCGGTGCGGCGGCGCGCGCGCAGGCATTGAGCACGACAACGCAGGCATGAAAAAACCCGCCCGGTGCCGTCGCACCTGGCGGGTTTCGTTGTCGATGCGGGGCAGGGGATCAGGGCGCGCGCGGCGGGAAGCCGGCATCGTTCAACGCTGCCACGATCTGCGCTTCGCTGGCCGAGGTCTGCACCTGCACGCGACGGCTGGCCGGATCTGCCTGCACGCTGGCCTGCGGGTCCACGCCTTCGATCGCCTTGGCCACGCTGCGCGCGCAGCCGCCGCAGGTCATGCCTTCAACATGGAATTCCATTTGTAGCTCCTTCGGTGCTCTTGGGGTGGAGTCAGTGTGCACCTTCCAACGATGGCAGGGTCAAGTGCCGGGCTGAACGACAGGCAAGGCGCCGACAAAAAACGGCAGCCACCTGTACCAGCGTGGCTGCCGTGGAGGAACGTCCCCGCCGGAGCAGGGCGTGGGCTGCGCCGGGCGTACCCGCGCAACCCGTGGTGCTTCAGAACTTCCAGGTGGCGCCGAAGTACAGCTGGCGGCCTGCGTAGGTGTTGGAGACGAGGCGGGCCTTGGTGTCATTGCCCAGGTGCACGCGCTGCTCGGACTTGGTGGCATTGATCACCGAGGCGGTCAGGGTCCAGTCCGGGGTCAGGTTGTAGGCAACATTCAGGTCCAGCTGGTCATACGGTTCGGTGTAGACGGTGAGGCCATTGTTGAGCCCGCCGACCACCTGGCCGCGACGGTTGAACGAAGCGCGCGCGAGGAACTTCTCGTTCTCGTAGAACACCGTGACGTTGGCCTGGTTCTTGGCGCTGCCAACCAGCGGCGAGGAGCCGATTTCCTGGCCGTCCAGAACAATCGAGGCCAGGTTGGTGTCGTTGTAGGTGTAGTTGGCCTGCACGCCAAAGCCGAAATCGAAGGTGTACTGGCCATACAGCTCGACGCCCTGCGACACACCATCGCGGCCATTGGCCTGGGTCTCGTAGCGCTGCACGTTCACCGCTTCACCGTTGATGACCATCGGCGTGTCGCGCACCACCGGCAAAGTGAAGTTGTCCACGTTCTTGCGGAACAGGCCGACGCCGGCGACTGCGCCCGGCTGGAAGTACCACTCCAGGCCCAGGTCGAACTGGGTGGCCTTGAACGGTTCCAGCTGCTTGTTGCTGCCTTGGCCCACCCAGCCTGCGGTCGAAGCGCCACCGGCAACGCGGCGATCATTGACGTACTCTTCGCTGTAATAGCTCAGTGCGCCCGGTGCTGCGATGTCGGTGTAGCCGGGGCGGGCGATCACCTTCGATGCGGCGCCACGCAGCACCAGCGTGTCGGTGATGTCCCAGGCGATATTGAAACTCGGCAGCACGTCGGTGTACGTGCGATCCACGCCGATCAGGCTGTAGGTCTTGCTCTGCGCCAGGTCGTGCGGCAGGCGCACGAAGCCGCTCTCGCAGCTGTAGGTCGGGTAGGCTGCAGCGGCCGGATCGGTACACGCCATCGGCGCGCCGGACGCGTTGTCCAGGAAGTAGTCGTTGAATTTCTCGATCGAGTCGGAGGACTGCGCGAACTGCTTGGTGCGCACCACGCGCACGCCAACGTTGCCGCGCAGACGCTCGGTGCGGAAGTTGGCCTGGAAGTAGCCCGAATAGATCTTCTCGTTGACGTTGTAGACGAAGTCTTCCTCGGTACGGTTGTGCGAACCGCCGTAGGTCTTGTTCAGGTAGTCGATGTAGGCCGGGTAGTTGATGCCCGGGAACACGTTGGCATTGAAGCCACCAGCGATGTTGCTGATCGGGTTGGACAGGAAGAAGCCAGGCTGCGCATCGCCGGCAGTCGGATCGCAGCCGCTCTGGTAGCGGCTGTTGTCATAGTCGGCCGGGTCACGGCCCGGGCACACCCAGTAGGTGTTGCCGGTGTTGCGGTGGACCTTGCCATCACGGTACTTGGCACCGAACTGGATGGAGTCCAGCCAGCCGGATTCAAACAGCTTGGTGACGTCGGCCTGGAAGTAGTTCTGCTTGACCTCGGTGCGCTTCCACGACGAATCGGTCGAGCCGGTGTCGACTTCGGCGATGCCGTTCATCAGCTGCTGCTGCAGGTCGGGCGAGAAGGTGGCCGAAGGCGTGCCGGTCAGATCCCAGGCGCTGTACAGATTGCCCGACAGGTAATCGTTGCCGACCTTGCGGCGCGGCTTGGCCGACATCCGGAAGTTCATCGATGGGCCACCTTCGGACCAGGTGCGGCCGCCCGTGAACGAGGCCTTCCACAGCGGGCTGATGTCCCAGTCGATGGTCAGGTCAGCGGTCTGCGACAGCGCCTTTTCCTTGCTGTAGCCACCGGTCAGCTGCGGCGTCGGAACCGTGCAGTCGTCCGGGCCCCAGCCGCCGGGCTTGAGGCCGGCGGCCTTGGCCTGGTCTTCATTGCAGTAGTAGGTCTTTCCAGCCAGCTTTTCGAACTGGGCGCCGGTAACGGTGTTGCCGCTGGGATCGAAGTCCAGGCCGTTGAGCAGGCGGCCACCGGCCCAGTTTCCATCGCCATTGAAGCGGGCCATGCTCCATTCCGGAATCTTCAGCATGTTCTGGGTGTAGTCACCCTGCAGCTCGAAGCGGAAGTAGTTGGCGGTCATCGTGACGTTGTCGACCGGCTTGAACTGGAAGGTCAGCTGGCCGCCCTTGCGCTCGCGCTTTTCTTCCTTCACCGCGAAGTTGACCGAGGTCGGCATGAAGAAGTCGCTGTAGTTGCCGCCGGTCTGGTTGTTGAAGCCGGACTTGCCCCACCAGTAGTGGATGCCATCCTGCTGCTGCACGTTGCCATAGGCGTCGCGTGCCCTGCCGGCGCCGTACCACTGGTAGTCCTCGGTGCTGGCTTCCATGGTACGGGTCGTGCGCTTCTGCTGCGTCACGCCGACCAGCACGCCGAAACGCTCATCCTTGCTGTGCCACGAATACAGGGCCGAGGCCTGCGGGTCGATATCGTGGTGGGTATCGGAGGAGGTGCCCTCGAGCGTGACGAAGCCCGAGTTGGACTCCATGTCCAGCGGACGGCGGGTGTGCAGGATGACCGTGCCGCCGATGCCGCCTTCGTCGATGCGTGCTTCCGGCGACTTGAACAGCTCGGCGCTGGACAGCATGTTCGACGGCAGCAGGGTGTAGTTGAACGAACGGGTGGCTTCGTCGTTGGTTTCCGACGTGGCCACGTAGTTGCCATTCAACTGGGTCAGGGTCAGGTCCGGCGCAAGGCCGCGCACGCTGACACTCTTGCCTTCACCACCGCTGCGGGTAATGACCACGCCGGGCACGCGCTGCAGTGCGTCGGCCACGTTCTTGTCGGGGAACTTGCCGACGTCCTCGGCGGTGATCACTTCGACAACGGCGTTGGCGTCGCGCTTCTGCTCAAGGCTCTTTTCGATGGCGTAGCGGTAGCCGGTGACCTGGACGCTGTCCAGAGTGGTGGCATCCGGCGCGCCGGTAGACGTGGCCTGTTGCGCGGCGGCGCCAGCCGGAATGACGGCGGCGGCCAAGGCCAGCGCGATGGCCAACGCCAGTGCGTCCTGGCCATGCGTACGTGTTGAATGCTTCATTCCCATCTCTCCCTCTCTCCTGGATTGATCCGGTGACGTGGCACGGACAACTTGAATCGATCTAATTTGAAGTGACATTGTCGCTATCGCCATGCAGTGGCAGTTGCACCGTGCACGTGGCCTGGTACGTCCTGTTGCCGCTCCCCCAACTCCCGGCCATCGCAACGTCGTCTTGGATCGATCTAAGCGATGGGCGGGCGTTTTTTAGCATGGGTCGCCCGCGGGCGCATGCTGCTCCGCAATATGGTACTGGCGTGGCGAAGGGATGACGGTTTGCTGAAAACAGTGAAATCGTTTTCGTGCGCAGGGGAAGGGTGGGTCGGCAGGGCTGCGCCCTGCACCTGCTTCAAGCCAGGGCGACGTCTACAGCCAAAGCCAAAGCCAAAGCGGCTCTGGGTTGTCTGTGGCTTGGCGGGGCGGTGTCGGATTGCGGGGACGCCGTAAACCTGTGGTGGTCAAGTATTTTTGGACACTCCCAAAGGGAGTTCAGGCCACCTGCTCTTCACAAAGCGCAGGTGGCACAAGGCCGTTGGCACTGTGCGGCCGACGGTGGTTGTACCAGTCCACGAATTGCTCGATGTCTGCTGCAGCCTCCTGTCGAGTGGGGTATTTGGAGTAAAGCCACTCCCCTTTGAGGGTGGCGAAAACCCGTTCCACCACCGCGTTGTCCCAGCAGTTGCCCTTCCTGCTCATGCTTTGGGTGATGCCGTTGTCACGCAGAATTTCGGCCATGGCATGGCTGGTGTACTGCCGACCTTGATCCGAGTGGAAAAGTAGTCGCCCGTTGGGACGACGCTGTTTCAGAGCCCCACGCAGGGCTCTGACGGCCAGCCAGGCATCCCCTTCGTGAGAGTGGGCCCAGCCCACGATCCGTCGGGCAAACAGATCCACCACGATGGCCAGATAGAGCCAGCCTTGCTGGGTCGGGATGTAGGTGATATCCCCTGCCCAGACTTGGTCGGGTGCCTCCGGGTTGAATTGGCGTTCCAACACGTTGGGCGCGGTCAGTGCCTGCGGCCCCAGACTGTGGTACTTGTGCCGCCGGTGCTGCCGCGCCCTGACGCCGGCCCGGCGCATCAGCGTCCGGGCGCGGTAGCGACCCACTGGCAGGCCGCGATTGGTCAGCTCCCTGGCCATCTTGCGAGAGCCACAGCTCCCCCGGTGGGACTGATGAATGCGACGAACCAGATCAACCTGGGCCAGCAGTTCCCGGTCAATCCGGGGCTCCCGGTGCAGCCAGGCGTAGTAGCTGCTACGGGGATAGTCCATCAACTGACACACCAACCGGATCGGAGCGACCTTCCCCAATTCCTGGATCACCTGTTCCGGTGATCGCTGTCCCGAATGAAGAAGGCGATGGATTTTTTTAGTAGGTCGCGCTCCTCCTTGAGCCTGCGATTCTGGGCCTCCAGCTCGGCGATTCTGACCTGGGCATCTACGGGCGGTGCCTCGGCCTGCGGGTCATGTTTTCGACGCCATTGCTCGATCCAGCGCCTCAGCGCCGTCGGGCCGACATCCATCAGCTGGCAGACGTCCCTGACTGTCTGCCCCTCCACAACCACAAGGCGAACCGCCTCGTCCCTCATGCCCTGAGTGATCTGCTTTGCCATGGGTCTACCTCGATGCTTGAAATTGATCCTATCGAGTGTCCAAGTTGATTAGACCACCACAACCCGTCCATGGGGGCTTGGCCGCGGCATCCATGCCGCGGACACCCCGCAATCCGACACCGCCCCACCTTCGACAGTTTCCCGGTGACGGTTGGATTGATCCTGGTGCGGCATGGGGTCATGGGGTCAGATCCGTTTTCCTTTGGAAAACGGATCTGACCCCAATTGATTTCGCTATCTGACAGAGATTCATCCACGCATGGCGTGGATCTACAGATCGCGGAAATCTGTCGAAGGCGGGGTGGGTCCGGTTGCGGGGGTGTCCGCGGCATGGATGCCGCGGCCAAGCCCCCAGGGACGGGTTTACGGCGTCCCCCGCAACCGGACCCAGCCCGACTCCCCGCAGGAAACCAGCTTCTGCTGTTGCTGTTGCTGTTGCTCCAGCTCGGAGCAGGTGCAGGGCGCAGCCCTGCCGAACACCCCCCTCTCATGCTGCGCCGCAGAATGCATTCGGCTGAACCAGCATGCTCTACTTGAATCGATCTAAATTCACGGTCGCACGGGTCGGGCGTCATTCCAGGGGGAGCTTTCTGCCAGTTGTGGCGGAGCTCAGCGGAACGGTGCCGGACGGCCCCGGCCGTCTGCCTCCGTGTCATCGACTACAGGAACCCGACATGCGTCCAGTGCCGTCCGCTCCCGCCGTCCCATCGACCTCGCGCCCGCTGACGCGCCTGGCCTGCCTGCTGGCGCTTTCGGCCATGCCGATGCTGCTGCAGGCCGCGCCGGCCGCGCTGGAGCGCGAGGTCAACACCTTCATCGGCAGCAAGGACGACGGCAACACGTTCCCAGGCGCGTCGGCACCGTTCGGCCTGATCCAGGTCAGCCCGATCGGCAGCCACTACTCGGGCTGGCGCTATGACGACGAGAAGATCCGCGGTTTCGGCCACTCCTTCATCTCCGGCGCAGGTTGCTGGGAGCAGGGCGGCCAGGTGTCGGTGCTGCCGGTGACCGGTTCGATCGGCCCGGGCGGCGATTTCGATACCGGCAACGCCAAGCAGTTTGACCACAAGGCGTATGCCTCGTCGTACACCCATGACGGCGAGGTCGGCCAGGCCGGCTATTACAAAGTGCGGCTGACCAGCTACGGCGGCATCGACGCAGAATCGACCGCACGTACGCGCGCCGCAGCCGAGCGCTACACCTTCAGCCAGCGCCAGGGCGATGGCCACGTGCTGGTCAATGTCGGCCAGGCCAACGAGCGCCATTCGGTGATCGGCAGCGTGGTCGATGTGGTCGGCGACCGCGTGGTGGAAGGCAAGCTGGTCACCAAGAGTTTCTGTGGCGGCCACCAGTACACCACCTGGTTCCGCATCGAGTTCGATCGCCCGTTCAAGGCGCATGGCACTTGGGGCGAGGGTGGTGGCCTGCCGGGCGCACGCCACAGCATGGAAGGCGAACAGAAGCCGAATGGGGCCTGGCTCAGCTTTGATCTGGCCAAGGGCCAGTCGGTGACGGCGGTCAGCGCGATCTCGCACGTGGATGCCGAAGGCGCGCGCATCAACCTGCGCGCGGACGGCATGCAGGATGGGGCGCTGCTCGGTTTCGACCGCATGCGTGCGTTGTCCCAGCAATCCTGGCGCGAGCAGCTGGGCCGGGTGCGCGTGCAGGGTGGCAACGCCGACGACCGCGCGGTGTTCTACAGCGCGGTCTACCACGCGCTGCTGCAGCCGATGACCGGCAACGACGCCGACGGGCGCTACCGCGGCTATGACGATGGTATCCACCGTGCCGACGGCTGGACCTACTACGAGTACTTCTCGCTGTGGGATACCTACCGCGCGCAGAACCAGTGGCTGGCGCTGACCCGCCCGGACGTGGCACGCGATATCGGCCGTACCCTGCTGGCGATCGACGAGCAGGGTGGTTGGCTGCCGCGCTGGGGCTATGCCAACTTCGAGACCAACATCATGACCGGCGACCCGGTCACCCCGTTCATGGTCGACCTGTGGCGCTTCGGCGCGCTCAAGGGCCGTGAATCGCAGGCCTGGGATGCGCTGCGCCGCAACGCCTTCGGCACGCCGCCGTTGAACTCGCGCATGGCCGGCCGTTCCGGCAACCCGACCTATCTGGACAAGGGCTACGTGGTCTACGACCGCGCGTTCCCGTCCAAGGGCATGGACGTCGATCCGCACCATGGCGGTTCGGCCACCTTGGAATACGCGCTGGCCGACTGTGCGCTTTCGCAGATGGCCGATGGCCTCGGCCACGCGCAGGACGCGGCGACGCTGCGTGAGCGCGGCCGCAACTGGCGCAAGGTGTGGGACCCGCAGGTGCGTGACGCCGAGACCGGCTTCACCGGTTTTCCGCGCCCGCGCACCGAAGATGGCCAGTGGTACACGCCGGCCGATGGCCACTACAGCCCGCGCTCGCATCACGGTTTCCATGAAGGCACAGCGTGGCAGTACCAGTGGCTGGCGCAGCAGGACGTGCCGGGCCTGGTCGAGGCGATGGACGGCCGCGAACAGGCCGGCCGCCGCCTCGATGCCTTCTTCGCGATGGACGCGCTGCAGGCCGACCCGCTCAATGCCGCCCGCAAAGAGTGGGTGGTCGGGCCGTACAGCTATTACAACCAGTTCCGCTACAACCCGAACAACGAGCCCGACCTGCACTCGCCGTGGCTGTACACGCTGATCGGCCAGCCGTGGAAGACCGCGGCCGTGGTGCGCGCCGCGCAGCAGTTGTTCACCAATGCACCCAACGGCGTGACCGGCAACGATGACCTCGGCACGATGTCGGCCTGGTACCTGTTCAGTGCCATCGGCGTGTATCCGGCGGTGCCCGGCAGCGGCCAGTTCCTGCTGCACACCCCGCGCTTCAGCAAGGTGGAAGTGGACATGGGCAACGGCCGCACCCTGCGCATCGACGCGCCGGGCGCCGATGGCCGCCGCCTGCAGTATGTGCAGGGCGTCCAGGTCGACGGCCAGGCGCATGCACCGGTATGGCTGGACTGGAACCGCCTGCAGCAGGGCCCGCGCCTGCACTTCGCGCTCGATGCGAAGGCGCCGGAGCAGGGCTGGGGTACGGCGGTGAAGGACCTGCCGGTGTCCTGGTGCGCGGCACCGGGCAGCCAGCTGCGCTGAGCCGGACTGTGCCGTTCGCGGTCACCCAGCGAACGGCACGGCACGACACGGCCCTGATCCATTAGGCTTGAGCCTCCAGCGGAGTCCGGGAAGACGATGAACGACAACGGCAGCAGTCCCAGCAAGCGCGCCGGCAAGGCGGTGACGGTGACCGACATCGCGCGTGCCATCGGCGTGTCACGGGCAACCGTGTCGCTGGTGCTGCGTGGCAGCCCACTGGTCAACGTCGATACCCGCGCCAAGGTCGAGGCCGAACTGCGTCGCCAGCGCTATGTCTACAACCGCGCGGCGGCCAACCTCCGTCGTCGTACGTCGTCAAGCATCGCGCTGGTGATCAACGATCTGTCCAACCCGTTCTTCGCCGAATTCGCCTCCGGCGTGGACGAGGCGTTGGGCGGGCGCGGCTACGTGACCCTGCTGGGCAGTACCGGTGAATCGCCGGAGCGCCAGCAGGCGGTGCTGTCCACGCTGATGGAACACACTCCGGCCGGCTTGATCCTGTCGCCGGCCGAGGGCAGCGATACCGCGCAGTTGCGGCAGGCGTTGGGTGCCAATGCCAACGTGCTGCTGTTCAATCGTGAACTGGACGGCGCCGACTGGGACTTCCTGACCTTGGACAACCAGCACGGTGCCTATCTGGCCACGCGCCACCTGATCGAGCGCGGCCATCGCCAGATTGCCTTCTTCGGCGGCCATGCTGCATCGAGCTCGTGCCACCAGCGCCGCGCCGGTTTCCAGCAGGCGCTGGCCGAAGCGGGCCTGTCACTGCCGCCGGGTTGGATGATCGAGTCGGCGCCGAACCGCCTGGAAGCCGCGGCACGTACCGATGAATTGTTTGCCGACGGCCATCGCCCGAGTGCGGCGGTCTGCTACAACGACACCGTCGCGCTGGGCCTGATGCTGGGCTTGAATTCACGTGGCATCCGTCCGGGCGGTGATTTTGCCGTTACCGGTTTCGATGATATTTCCGAGGCGTCGGTCGCGGTACCGCCACTGACCACGCTCACCGCCGATCCGCGCGAGCGGGGTCGGCAAGCTGCCGCGCTGCTGCTGCAACGATTGGACGAACCGGACGCGCCACCACGGCGCACGGTGGCGCCGGTGCAGTTGCGCATCCGCGAAAGCAGTGCCGCACGGCCGAACTGATTCCTTCCACATACCCCTTCCACGCAACAACGACCTTCCGCGCATCGAGGCGCGTACCGCATGCCGATCTCCGCAACGCCCCGTCCATCGGGTTTCTCCAGCAGCCAGGCACCGGTCATGAATGCCCGTGCTGCTCTGGCGGTCGCCACCACCATCTTCTTCATGTGGGGCTTCCTGACAAGCCTCAACGACGTGCTGATCCCGCATCTGAAGGCGGTGTTCGAGCTGAACTACACCCGCGCGATGCTGGTGCAGTTCACCTTCTTCGGCGCGTACTTCCTGATGTCGGTGCCGGCCGGTCGGCTGGTGGCCCGTCTGGGCTACAAGAGGGGCATCATCGCGGGCCTGCTGATCGCAGGCGTGGGCGCGCTGGGCTTCTGGCCGTCGGCCGCGCTGCGCACCTACGAAGCGTTCCTTGCATCGCTGTTCGTGCTGGCCAGCGGCATCACCGTGCTGCAGGTCGCCGCCAATCCTTACGTCGCGCTGCTTGGCCCGGAACAGACCGCATCGAGCCGTCTGACCCTGGCGCAGGCGCTCAATTCGCTGGGTACCACGCTGGCACCGCTATTTGGTGGCTTGCTGATCCTCAGCACCGCAGTGAAGAGCGGCGATGAGATCGACGCGATGCCGGTGGCCGAGCAGATGGCCTACCGTGCCGCCGAGGCGCAGTCGGTGCAGGGCCCGTACGTGGGCTTGGCCATCGCGCTGGTGCTGCTGGCGGTGTTCGTCTACCTGTTCCGCCTGCCCAGCCTGACTGAGTCGACCGAGCAGGCCGACAGCGGCCACCACACGCTGCTGGATGCCCTCAAGCACCCGCACGTGCTGTTCGGCGTGCTGGCCATCTTCTTCTACGTCGGCGCCGAAGTGTCCATCGGCAGCCTGATGGTGAACTACCTGGCGCTGCCGGAGATCGGCGGCATGACCGAACAACAGGCCACGAACTACGTGTCGGCCTACTGGGGCTGCGCGATGGTCGGCCGTTTCGCCGGCGCGTGGCTGCTGGCCAAATTCTCGCCGCGCCGCCTGCTGGCCGGTTTCGCCGCTGCCAACGTGGTGCTGCTGGCCGTCACCCTGGCGTCGGGCGGCAAAGTCGCGCTGTACGGCATCGTGGCGACCGGTCTGTTCAACTCCATCATGTTCCCGACCATCTTCTCGCTGGCCATCGAACGCCTGGGACCGCTGACCAACAAGGCCTCCAGCCTCCTGATCATGGCCATCGTCGGCGGCGCGATCATCCCGCTGCTGCAGGGCATGCTGGCCGACCGCATCGGCTTGCACCTGAGCTTCGTGCTGCCGGTGATCTGCTACGTCTATATCATTTTCTACGGTCTTGTGGGCTCGCGCCCGCCGGCTGTCCGCACGCAGGGAGGCTGAGTCCGGAATGGGTTCCATCGTTTGCTTCGGCGAAATTTTGATCGATCTACTGGCGCAGCCGCCGGCTTCGACCGACACCCCGCGCGCGTTCCTGCAGTACGCCGGCGGTGCGCCGGCCAATGTTGCGGTGGCGGCAGCGCGCCTTGGTGCGAAGACCCAGTTCGTCGGCATGCTGGGCCGCGACATGTTCGGTGACTTCCTGGCCGAAAGCCTGGTCGAACACGGCGTCGGCACGGATTACATCGTGCGCACCGATGCGGCCAAGACCGCACTGGCCTTCGTCGCGCTGGATGCCAGCGGCGAGCGCAGCTTCAGTTTCTACCGCCCGCCGGCGGCCGACCTGCTGTTCCGTGACAGCGACTTCCAGGCCGCGTGCTTCGACAGCGCGCAGTGCTTCCATGTCTGCTCCAACAGCCTGACCGAGCCGGCCATTGCCGAGGCGACCTTCGCCGGCATGGAGCGCGCCCGTGACGCCGGTGCGGTGGTCAGCCTGGACCTCAATCTGCGCCCGGCGCTGTGGCCGGCCAACGAGGACCCGACGCCGCGCCTGTGGCAGGCGCTGGAACGCGCCGACCTGGTCAAGCTGTCGCGCGAGGAGTTGGATTACCTGGCGGCACCGCTGGGTGCCGATGGCGAGGCAGTGGTGCTGAAGCGCCTGCTGGCCGCGCAGGCGCGCTGGGTAATCGTTACCGATGGTGCGGCCACGCTGCACTGGTATACGCGCGACGACCACGGCACGGTCACCAGCTTCCGTGTGGCCACCGTCGATACCACGGCCGCCGGCGATGCCTTCGTCGGTGGCGTGCTGGTCGGACTGCTGGAGCGTGGCGGGGCCGGTGCAGGCTTTGCAGCGTTCTGCCAGGACCCGGAGGCGATCACCGCCACGCTGCGCTTCGGTGCCGCGGTCGGCGCTCTGGCTGTTACCCGCAAGGGCGCGTTCGCCGCGATGCCCTCGCTCGATGAAGTGCAGCAGCTGCTGCAGGCCCAGGACATTACCGCATGAGCACCTCGCCCGATTTCCGTTCAGCCGCGTTCCTGCGTGCGCATATCGCCGACACGATGGCGTTCTACCACCCGCGCTGCATCGATCCGAACGGCGGCTTCTTCCACTACTTCCGTGATGACGGCAGCATCTACGATGCCAGCCACCGCCACCTGGTGAGCAGCACCCGTTTCGTCTTCAACTACGCGATGGCATACCGCGAGTTCGGCAACGCCGAATACCGCGACGCAGTCGAGCATGGCGTGCGCTATCTGCGCGAGGTGCATCGCAATCCGGCCACCGGTGGCTACGCCTGGACCCTGCGCGACGGCAAGGTCGAGGACGACATGAACCACTGCTATGGCGTGGCGTTCGTGCTGCTGGCCTACAGCTGTGCGCTGAAGGCCGGCATCGAGCAGGCGCGCGCCTGGATGGACGAGACCTGGCAACTGCTGGAAGCGCGGTTCTGGGAGCCGCAGCACGGCCTGTACAAGGACGAGGCCGACGGCCAGTGGAACTTCACCGGCTATCGCGGCCAGAACGCCAACATGCACATGTGCGAGGCGATGCTGGCGGCGTTCGAGGCCAGTGGCGAACCGCGTTACGTCGAGCGTGCGCTGCTGCTGGCCGACAACATGACCCGCCGCCAGGCCGCCAAGGCTGGCGGCCTGGTCTGGGAGCACTACGATTCCAACTGGGAGATTGACTGGGACTACAACCTGGACGATCCCAAGCACCTGTTCCGCCCGTGGGGCTTCCAGCCGGGGCATCAGACCGAGTGGGCCAAGCTGCTGCTGATCCTCGATCGCCACGTGCAGGCCGACTGGCTGGTGCCGACCGCGCAGCATCTGTTCGACGTGGCCGTGGCGCGCAGCTGGGACGACGCGCGAGGCGGCCTGTACTACGGCTTCGCACCGGAATCGCGCCGGCAGCCGGGCATGGAGGGCGCGCCGATCGGTGGCGACAGCTTCGTCTGCGACGACGACAAGTACTTCTGGGTGCAGGCCGAAACGCTGGCCACCGCCGCACTGATGGCCAAGCGCACCGGCGGTGACCGCTACTGGCAGTGGTACGAGCGCATCTGGGCGTACGCGTGGGAGCACTTCGTCGACCATCAGTACGGCGCCTGGTTCCGCATCCTCGATGCCGACAACCGCAAGTACAGCGACGAGAAGAGCCCGGCCGGCAAGGTGGATTACCACACCATGGGTGCGTGCTACGAAGTGTTGAACGTCGTGCGTTGAGGTCTGCCGCGCTGCGCGCTCGCCGGACGTGGTCCGGCGCTACCGTGGCGTGTTGAATTGGTAGCGCCGGGCCATGCCCGGCGGAAAAACAGGAGCATCCCGTGCATCGCCTTCCCCTCGTTGTCCGCCTGCTCCTGCTGCTGATCGCGGCCTCCGCCTTCCCGGCAACTGCGGCGCCGCTACAGGCACAGTGGGAATTCCGCATGCTGCCCGGCGACGCGCAGGGCGCGGCCCATCCCGGTCTGCAGCAGTGGCGTGCGGCCCAGGTGCCCGGCAGCGTGCACACCGACCTGCTGGCGCATGCGCTGATCCGCGACCCGTACGTGGGTGCGCCCGAAGCCGAGCTGCAATGGATCGGCCTGGCGGCCTGGGAGTACCGCGCGCGCTTCGACGTGGATGCGGCGACGCTGGCCAAGCCCAATGCCGAACTGCGCTTCGACGGGCTGGACACTTATGCCGAAGTCAGCCTCAACGGCAAGCCGCTGCTGCGTGCGGACAACGCGCACCGCACGTGGCGTGCGCGCGTGGATGGGCGCCTGCGCGCGAACGGCAATGAACTGCAGATCGTGTTCCGTTCGCCGATCCGCACGCTGCTTCCGGGCGTACAGGCGATGCCGCACAAGATCGCCGGCAACTATCCTTCGCCGTATGGCGACGAGCCGAAGGACGCGATGGTCGGCAACTTCGCGCGCAAGCCGGCTTACCACTTCGGCTGGGACTGGGGCCCGCGCTATGTCACGGCCGGCGTCTGGCGCGGTGTCGACCTGCAGGCCTGGGATACGCATCGATTGGCTGATCTGGCGGTGCGCACTGATGCATTGAGCGCGCAGCAGGCGAAGCTGACGGTGCTGCTGCAGGTGGAGCAGGGCGCGGCGGCGGGCTCGGCCGTGGTGAATGTGGATGTGCAGGATCCGCAGGGCCGCAGCGTGGCCCGGGTGAAGTGCACGGTGCTGCTGAAGCCCGGCCAGAACGCCGTCGAAGTACCGGTCGAACTGGTCAAGCCGCAGCGCTGGTGGCCGGTCGGCCACGGTGCACAGGACCGCTACACCGTGCAGGCCCGCCTGGATGATGGCGCCGATGCAACGCGGGCGCGCGAGCAGCGCATCGGCCTGCGCACGGTTGAACTTCGCCGCGAGGAAGACGGCAAGGGTGGGCAGGGCTTCGCCTTCGTCATCAACGGTGTGGAGATCTTTGCCAAGGGCGCCAACGTCATTCCTTTCGACGCCTTCCCCGCACGCGTCGATGCCACGCGATTGCGCCAGGTGCTGACCGCCGCGCGCGACGCCAACATGAACATGCTGCGCAACTGGGGCGGCGGCTACTACGAGGACGACGCGTTCTTCGACATCGCCGATGAGCTGGGCCTGCTGGTCTGGCAGGATTTCATGTTCGGCGGTGGCATGCAGCCCGGTTACGATCCGGCGTTCCGCGCCAGCGTGGTGGCCGAGGCGCGCGACAACGTGCGCCGCCTGCGCCATCACCCCAGCATCGTGCTGTGGTGTGGCAACAACGAGGAAGAGACCGCCTGGAAGGACTGGGGCCATGGTCGCGATCTGAAGGCGGCCGACCCGGCGTTTGCAGCGAAGGTGTGGCAGGGCTATGTCGACCTGTTCGGCAATGACCTGCGCCAGGTAGTAGGTGAGGAGGGGTTGGGCGTGCCGTACTGGTCCAGCTCGCCCAGCAACGACCTGGATGAGAAAGCCAACGATTCCAACCGTGGCGACAAGCACTACTGGCAGGTCTGGGGCAATCCGGCGCTGCCGGTGCAGGCCTACCTGCGCGAGACGCCGCGCTTCATGTCCGAGTACGGGCTGCAGGCGTGGCCGTCGGTGGCGACGGTGGACCAGATCGCCACCCGCGCCGAGCAGCGCATCGACAGCCCGGTGATTCGCGCGCACCAGAAGTTCATGGCGGGCGAGGGCAACAGCCGCCTGCTGCACTACATCGAACTGGGTTACGGCACGCCGAAGGACTTCGAGGACTTCGTCTACCTGAGCCAAGTGATGCAGGCCGATGGCATCGCGCTGGCGGCATTGCATCACCGCGCCTCGCGGCCGTACACGATGGGCTCGCTGTACTGGCAGCTCAACGACGTCTGGCCGGGCGCTTCCTGGTCCAGCGTGGACTATTTTGGCCGCTGGAAGGCACTGCATTTCGCCGCGCGGCGCTTCTTCGCGCCGGTGACGGTGGCGGCGCTGCGTGACGAGGGCAGCACGCGGGTGCGCCTGATCAATGATGGCGCCGCGCAGGATGCGCGTTGGCGGCTGCGGGTGATGGACATGGACGGCAAGGTGCTGCGTCGACGCGAGGACGCGGTGACGTTGACGGCGTCAGGCGTCACCTCGATCGGTGATTTCCGCGACGCGGAGCTGCTGGCCGGTGCCGACCCGAAGCGCACGGTGGCCGTGTTCGAGCTGCTGCAGAATGGGGCGGTGAGCGCGCGGCAGGTGGTCGGATTCGTCGAAGCCAAGGACCAGGTGTTGCCGCGGCAGAAGCTCAAGGCCACCTTGTCCATCGAAGGCGGCCACTATCGACTACGGCTGGAAAGCGCGGCGTACGTGCGCGCGGCGTGGATTGATTTCGGTGCGTTGGATGTGCAGGTCGAAGACAACCTGCTGGACCTGCTGCCGGGCGAAACCCGCGACATTGCGGTGCGCGGCCCGGTGGATCTGGTTACCCTGCGCGAAGCGCTGAAGGTGAAAACCCTCAACGACCGTTGAGGGCATCCGCCGGGCATGGCCCGGCGCTACCATTCATGGACCACGGTAGCGCCGGGCCATGCCCGGCGTGGGTGTGGACCGTTGAGGTGGGTGCGGACCGTAGGTCCGCACACCCTTACAGCTGGATCTGCTGGAAATTCTCGACCCGCTCGTGGCCGTTGGCGGTTTGGCCGGTACGCGGCAGCGGGTAATCGTCCAAGCGGTCGATCAGGCGGGTCTGCAGTCCAGCTTCGCGAGCGGCATCCAGTTCTTCCACCACATCGGACAGGAACAGGATCTCGCCGGCCTGCACGCCAATGGCCTGCACGATGCGGCGATAGCTGTCGGCCTCACGCTTGCCGCCGATCTCGGTATCGAACCAGCCCGACACCAGCGGGCTGAGGTCACCCGCATCGCTGAAGCCGAAGAACAGCTTCTGCGCCGGCACCGAACCGGAGGAGTACACGTACAGCGGCAGGCCGGAGGCGTGCCAGCCCTTCAGCACCGGCGCCACTTCCGGGTAGAAGTGCGCGGTGTAATCGCCGCGACGGTAGCCCTCGTCCCAGATCAGGCCCTGCAGCGCCTTCAGTGCGGTGTGCTTGCGGTCCTGGTCGATCCAGCCCTGCAGCGTCTCGGCCACCAGGCTGTCCTGGCAGGCACCGCCGATCTCGGTAGCCACCGCATCCAGCCAGCGGCGGACCTCCGGCTGCTGGCCATGTTCAGCGACGAACGCCGGCAAGGCCTTGCGGGCATAGGGGAACAGCACGTTCTTGACGAACGAGATGCTGCTGGTGGTGCCTTCGATGTCGGTCAGGATGACGCGGGGCTGCATGGATCAGGACGCCTGGGTAGGTACGTAACGGGGGAATTTCTGCGCGATGTCGGTACCGGTGAAGTGACCGACCCAGCCATCCGGCTCGGTGAAGAAGCGGATCGCCACGAAGCTCGGCTCCTCACCCATGTCGAACCAGTGGGTGGTGCCATCGGGCACGGCGATCAGGTCGTCCTTCACGCACTCGATCTCGTAGACCTTGTCTTCCACGTGCAGGGTGAACAGGCCGGACCCGGCGACGAAGAAGCGCACCTCGTCTTCCTTGTGGAAGTGCTCGTCGAGGAACTTCTTGCGCAGCTCGGCGCGGTTCGGGTTGTCGGGGGCGATCGAGGCCACGTCCACGCTCTTGAAGCCGTTCTCGGCGACCAGGCGGTCGATGTCGGCGCGGTACGCCGCGAACACTTCCTCCTGGCTGGCACCGGGCGCGACCGGTGCGGTGGCCTGCCAGCGTTCGAAGGTGACGCCGATCTTCTGCAGTTCGGCAGCGATGAGCGCGCCGTCCTGGGTGTCCAGCAGCGGCGATTCGGGGCGGGTGTCGTCGTAGATGCGCAGTCGGCTCATGGCGGCAGCTTGAACGTCTCGGGGGGAAGACAGGGTAGCAGGGTGGGGGCGAGGCGCAGATTCCGGATCGGCATCTGCACCTGCGCGAGGGTTCAGCCGCGCAGCCTGCGCAGTTCCAGCTCGCAGTGGAACAGGAACTCGAAGGCTTCCAGGTGGCGGCGCGCCTCGGCCATGTCGCGACCCCAGGCGTACAGGCCGTGGCCATCGATCAGGTAGCCCCACAGGTTCTGCTGGTCGAGCAGGTCATCGACCTGCTTTGAAAGCACGTTCATGTCCTGGGTGTTGGCGAACACCGGTACGTCGATGGCCATCTCGTGGGTGCTGTTGCCGGCGAAGGCCTTCAGCAGTTCATAGCCTTCCAGGCGGATGTGGCCCTGCGGCGCGTACAGGCGCGAGGCGATGGTCTGCACCGGCGAATGGGTGTGCAGCACGCAACCCACTTCGGGGAAGCGGCGGTACAGCTGGGTGTGCAGCAGGGTTTCGGCGGACGGGCGCAGCGGGCGGCCGACGGCCTGGCCGTCGAAGTCCACCACCATGATGTCGTCCTCGATCAGGCGGCCCTTGTCCTTGCCCGAGACGGTGATCGCAGCGTTGCGGTCGTCCAGGCGGTGGGAGAAGTTGCTGCTGGTGGCCGGGGTCCAGCCGGCGTGGGCCAGTTCGCGGACGTTGTCGATCAGCAGCTGGGCCAGTTCGCTCAGGCGCGTGGTGTCGTACGGGAAGGTGGGGGCGTTCATGCCGGCGATTTTACTGGATTCGGCCAACGGCTGAGCCCCTCGTGGCTGAGAGGTGGTTGGTTGGTCACGGAAAGCGGTTCATGGAGGTGGCGGGGCGGGTGGGCCGTGCAGGGGACGCTGCAAGTACGTCCCTGTAAGCTCGATGGCGCCATCCATGGCGCCAACGCCCCTGCACGGCCCACCCGCCCCGCCTCTGACAGGTTCCGGCGTGCGGCCGGCCACGGAGGAAGAAGGAAAAGCGGAAAGCGGGTCGCTTCGCTGCGCTTGCTCGGAGCGGAGCATGGCTCCGCTCTACAGAAACATTCATTCAGGAACATTCGTTCATGAGAACGTTTCATCCGCGCATGGCGTGGATCTACTGGACGTGCCAGCAGACTGTCGGAGGTGGGGCGGGTTGGGTTCGCGGGGGTGTCCGCGGCATGGATGCCGCGGCCAAGCCCCCAGGGACGGGTTAACGGCGTCCCCCGCGAACCCAACCCGCCCCGCCAAACCCTCAACCCAGCTGTTGCCGTTGCCGTTGCTCTGGCTTCAAAGGCGGGTGCAGGGCCGCAAGCCCTGCAATTCAGAAAACCTTACTTACCCCGCAGCCGGCTGTGCCTGAACCCGTAGCAGAAATAGATCACGAAACCGACGAACGTCCACACGCCCATCAGCATCCAGTTGTGCATCGTCATCGCCGACAGCAGCGCCAGGCAGCTCAGCACGCCCAGGCTGCAGATCAGCCAGGCCATCGGCATGCGGAACGGGCGCGGCAGGTCCGGCTGGGTGCGGCGCAGGATCAGCACGCCGGCACACACGGCGGCGAACGCGATCAGTGTACCCATCGAGGTCAGCTCACCGAGGATGTCCAGCGGGAACAGCGCCGCCAGCAGCGCGATGCCGATGCCGGTGATCACGGTGTTGATGTGCGGGGTGCGGTACTTCGGATGGATCTTGGTGAACACCGGCGGCAGCAGGCCGTCGCGGCCCATGATCATGAAGATGCGCGGCTGGCCGATGATCATCACCAGCACCACCGAGGACAGGCCGACCAGCGCGCCGACCTCGACCACCCAGCGCAGCCAGCCCAGCTGCGGATGCGCGGCCACGGCAGTCACCACCGGCTCATCGGTGCCCAGCAGCTGGAACGGCACCAGGCCGGTCATCACCGCGGCCATCGCGATGTAGAGCACGGTGCAGATCACCAGCGACAGCATCATGCCGAACGGCATGTCACGCTGCGGGTTCTTCGATTCCTGCGCCGCCACCGATACCGCTTCGAAGCCGATGTAGGCGAAGAACACCATCGCCGCGCCACGCAGCACGCCTTCCATGCCGTACTTGCCGGGGCCTTCGTTGGCGGGGATGAACGGCGTCCAGTTGCTGGTGTCCACGTACTTCCAGCCGACCACGATGACCAGCAGGATGAGGCCGGTCTTGAGCACGACCATCGCCATGTTCATTGCCGATGACTTGCTGATGCCGACGTAGCACAGCCAGGTCAGCAGCAGCACCAGTGCGGCGGCCGGCAGGTTGGCGATCGCGCCGGTCGGGCGCAGCTGTGCGTCCAGTGGCGCACTGACCAGCGCCGCTGGCAGATGGATGTCGAACTGGCTGAGCAGGCTGAGGAAGTAGCCGGTCCAGCTGACCGCCACCGCCGAGGCGGAGACGCCGTATTCGAGCACCAGCATCCAGCCGATGAACCAGGCCGAGAGCTCGCCGAAGGTGGCGTAGGTGTAGGTGTAGGCGCTGCCGGAGACCGGCACCATCGAGGCGAACTCGGCATAGGCCAGCGCGCAGAAAGCGCAGCAGATGGCGGCCAGCACGAAGGACAGCATGATGGCCGGGCCGGCGTGGTTGGCGGCGGCCTGGCCGGTGATGACGAAGATGCCGCCGCCGATCACCGCGCCGATACCCAGGGCGGTCAGGCCCCAGGGGCCGAGGTGGCGGCGCAGGCTCAGGCCGTTGGCGTCTTCATGGGCGGCATGCGGGTGCTTGGTGGCCCACAGTTGCTTGAACATGTGTGGTGGTCTTGTCGAAGCGCGCCATGACCGGCGCGCGGGGAAAACGGACGGGCCGGCGCGAGGCCGGCCCGTAGGCGGATCAGGGCGATTTGGCCAGCTTGCTGTTGCGGATGCCGTAGCCCAGGTAGATCAGCAGGCCGAGCAGCGTCCAGCCCACGAACAGGTGCCAGTGCACCACGAACGCCTGCCAGAACAGGAACAGGCAGGTGGCCGCGCCCAGCGGGCAGATGATCCACACCATCGGCACGCGGAACGGGCGATGGATCTCCGGCTTGGAATAGCGCAGCACGAGCACGCCGATGCAGACCGTGGCGAAGGCAAGCAGGGTCCCCATCGACACCAGTTCACCCAGCACGTTCAGCGGCACCAGGCCAGCCAGTGCGGCGGCGATCACGCCGACCACGATGGTGGCGACGTACGGGGTGCGGAAACGGGCGTGGACCTTGCCGAAGAACTTCGGCAGCAGGCCGTCGCGGGAGATCGTGTAGGCGATGCGGGTCTGGCCCATCATCATCACCAGCACCACCGAGGACAGGCCGGCGATGGCGCCGATCTCAACGAACGTCTTCAGCCAGGACAGGGTCGGGTAGGGCTCCAGCGCGGTCGCCACCGGCTTGTCGGTGCCCAGCAGGTGGTACGGCATCATGCCGGTCAGCACCGCACAGACGATGATGTAGACGAGGGTGCACACGGCCAGCGAGCCGAGCAGGCCGATCGGCATATTGCGCTGCGGGTCCTTGGTTTCACCGGCGGCGGTGGAAACCGCATCGAAGCCGATGTAGGCGAAGAACACGATGGTGGCCGCACGGAACACGCCGCTCCAGCCGAACTCACCCGGCACGCCGGTGTTTTCCGGAATGAACGGCTGCCAGTTGGCCGGGTCGATGTGGGCCGCGCCGATGCCGATGAACAGGCAGATGACGGTGACCTTGATCGCCACGATGATCGCATTGACGAAGGCCGACTGGGTCACGCCCACGTACAGCAGGCCGGACACCGCTGCCACGATCAGCACCGCTGGCAGGTTGAACAGCTTGCCGGAGGCGATGAACTCGCTGCCGGTCCAGGCGATGGGCGCGGCACTGAGTGCATCCGGGAACGGCATGTGCAGCGTAGTGGTGATGAAGCTGATCAGGTACGCCGACCAGCCCACCGCGACCGAGGCCGAAGCGAACAGGTATTCCAGCACCAGGCACCAGCCGATGAACCAGGCCATGCCTTCGCCGAGGGTGGCGTAGGAGTAGGAGTAGGCGCTGCCGGAGACCGGCATCATCGCCGCGAACTCGGCGTAGCACAGGCCCGCCAGGGCGCAGGCGAAACCGGCGATCACGAACGACAGCATGACGGCCGGGCCGGCGTGGTTGGCCGCGGCCTGGCCGGTCAGCACGAAGATGCCTGCGCCGATCACCGCACCCACGCCAAGCAGGATGAGGTGTTTAGCCGTGAGGGTCCGTTTCAACGTGGCTTCGCCGTCCAGGCTGCCTTCGATGGGTTCGCCGGCATCGACGTGCCCGGCCGGTTCAACCGGCTTGACCCTCAACAGAGCTTTCAGCATGCAGTACTTCCTAGTGATCGGATGGGGTGGGCCGCCGATACGTTGCCGGCAACCCTGGAATGGTGAAGGCCGCGCGAACGGCCCGCTGTACCTTAGCCAAAGCTGAAGCCAACGCACAAGCGCAATCGCAACAATGAACGGCGATAATGAGCAGTATTTTTCCAAGCGCCGCCCATTCATGAGCCAGACCGCCGAAACCCTTGCCGTGCTTGACGATCGCCTGCGTGGCCTGCTGCGGGACTATGCCCGCCGCCAGCCTGCCCACGACGCACTGGCTGCCGAATTCGGCACATTGTTGGACGATGCGGAAGATCCGTTCCGCCGCGAGCGCCTGGCCGGCCACTTCACCGCCAGCTGCTGGCTGGTCAGTGCCGATGGCCAGCGCCTGCTGCTGACCCATCACCGCAAGCTGCAGCGCTGGCTGCAGCTGGGCGGCCACGCCGACGGCGACCGCGACCTGGCCCAGGTGGCGCTGAAGGAAGCCGAGGAGGAGTCCGGCTTGAGCGGCCTGGTGCTGGAAGACCCGGCCATCTTTGATCTGGACAAGCATTGGATTCCGGAGCGCAAGGACGTGCCGGGACACTGGCACTACGACGTGCGTTTCGTGATCCGGGCGCTGGGTGGCGAGGCCTTCGTGCTCAGCGAAGAGTCGCTGGAGCTGGCGTGGCGGCCGGTGACCGAAGTCGCCGCCGATCCGGAATCGGATGAGTCGATGCAGCGCATGGCGCGCCGGTGGTTGGCGCGCTAGCAACCTGTAGAGCCGAGCCGATGCTCGGCTCGATGCGGGCCGGAACCGCAGCCGAGCATGGGCTCGGCTCTACACGTGCAAGGCGGGACGCGCGTCAATACAGGATGCGCGTCCGCAGCGTGCCCGGAATCGCGGCCAGCTCGTCGCGCACGGCGGCGGCCTGCGCCTCGCTGGCGGTGATGTCGATCACCACGTAGCCCACCTTCGGGTCGGTGCGCAGGAACTGGCCGTCGATGTTGACGTTGTGGCGCGAGAAGATCTCGTTGACCCTGGACAGCACGCCCGGCACGTTCTGGTGGATGTGCAGCAGGCGCAGGCTGTCTTCGTGTTCGGGCAGGGTCACTTCCGGGAAGTTGACCGCCGACAGGGTGCTGCCGTTGTCGCTGTAGCGCACCAGTTTGGCCGCCACTTCCACGCCGATGTTGTCCTGCGCTTCCAGCGTGCTGCCGCCTACGTGCGGGGTCAGGATCACGTTGTCGTGGCGGGTCAGCGGCGATTCGAAGATATCGCCGTTGCCCTTCGGCTCGACCGGGAACACGTCCAATGCAGCGCCGCCGACGTGACCGCTGGCCAGTGCGGCATCCAGTGCATCGATGTCGACCACGGTGCCGCGCGCGGCGTTGATCAGGTGCGCGCCCTTGCGCATCTTCGCCAGCTCCGTGCTGCCGATCATCCACTGCGTGGACGGGGTTTCCGGCACGTGCAGGGTGACGATGTCGGCGCGCGCCAGCAGGTCGTCCAGGCTGGCGGCAGCACGGGCATTACCCAGCGCCAGCTTGGTTTCCACGTCGTGGAAGATCACCTGCATGCCCAGCGATTCGGCCAGCACGCCGACCTGGGTGCCGATGTGGCCGTAACCAATGATGCCCAGCGTCTTGCCGCGCACTTCATGGCTGCCGCTGGCCGACTTCGACCAGCCGCCGCGATGGCATTCGGCGTTCTTCTGCGGAATGCCGCGGGTCAGCATGATCGCCTCGGCGATCACCAGCTCGGCCACGCTGCGGGTATTGGAGTAGGGCGCGTTGAACACCGGAATACCGGCCAGCTCGGCCGCGTCCAGGTCGACCTGGTTGGTGCCGATGCAGAAACAGCCCACCGCGATCAGGCGCTTGGCCTCGGCCAGCACCTCGGCACTGAGCTGGGTGCGCGAGCGGATGCCGACGATGTGCGCCTCGGCGATGCGTGCCTTCAATTCGTCCTCGGGCAGCGCCTTGGTGTGCGCCTCGATCTGGCTGTAGCCGGCGGCGCTGAACACCTCCACGGCGGTCTGGCTGACCCCCTCCAGCAACAGCACGCGGATATCCTGCTTCGGGAACGAGGTCTTCTTCGGCGACATGGGGCAACACGGCCAGTGGGACAGGGGCTGACCACTATGCCAGATTGGACCGCCGATGGTGCAGTGCGCAATTGGTTGCATCCGTAGCGATCGGCACGGCTGCGGGGCTGGACGCTGGCGCGTGCCGCTGGCACGCTTGCCCGTTCTTCACGCACCGCGCTGGACCGTCATGACCGATTCCCGCATTGCCTCGCTGCAGCAGGCCTGTCCCGGCCTGAAGCTGAAGACCGACCCGGCCGACCTGGAGCATTACGGGCGCGACTGGACCCGGCGCTGGACGCCGGCGCCGCTGGCGATCGCACTGCCGGCCACGGTCGAGGAGGTGCAGGCGCTGATGCGCTGGAGTGCAGGCGAGGGCGTTGCCGTGGTGCCGTCCGGCGGCCGCACCGGCCTCTCCGGGGGCGCGGTGGCGGCCAACGGCGAGCTGGTGCTCAGCCTGGAACGGATGAACAAGGCACTGGCCTACGACGCGGTCGATCGCACCCTGGTGGTGCAGGCCGGCATGCCACTGGAAGCTGTGCACAATGCCGCGCTGGACCACGGCCTGATCTACCCGGTGGATTTCGCCGCGCGCGGGTCCTGCACGATCGGCGGCAACATCGCCACCAATGCCGGCGGCATCCGTGTGATCCGCTACGGCAACACCCGCGAATGGATCGCCGGGCTGAAGGTGGTCACCGCCAGCGGCGAGTTGCTGGAGCTCAACAAGGGCCTGATCAAGAACTCCAGCGGCTATGACTTCCGCCAGCTGCTGATCGGCTCGGAGGGCACGCTGGGCGTGATCGTCGAAGCCACGGTGAAGCTGACCGACCCGCCGCCGGCCAGCAACGTGATGCTCCTGGCACTGCCCAGTTTCGAAGTGCTGATGCAGGTGTTTGCTGCGTTCCGCGCGCGCCTGCAGCTGCAGGCCTTCGAGTTCTTCACCGACCGGGCGTTGGAGCACGTGCTGGCGCACGGTGCGCAGGCGCCGTTCGACGAGGTGCATCCGTACTACGTGGTCACCGAGTTCGCCGCCGGCGACGACGCTCAGGAAGCGGCGGCGATGGCGGCCTTCGAGGACTGCATGGGCAACGGCTGGGTCAGCGATGGGGTGATCAGCGCCAGCGACGCCCAGGCCGCCCAGCTGTGGCGCCTGCGCGAAGGCATCACCGAGTCGCTGGCGCGCTACAAGCCCTACAAGAATGATGTCTCGGTGCGGATCTCGTCGATGCCGGCGTTCCTGGCTGAAACCCAGGCATTGATCGGGCAGGCATACCCGCACTTCGACGTGGTGTGGTTCGGCCATATCGGTGACGGCAACCTGCACATCAACGTGCTCAAGCCCGATGACACCAGCGACGCCGAATTTCTGGCGCAGTGCGAGCATGTCACCAAGCTGCTGGCGCAGGTGCTTGCGCGCTTCGACGGCAGCATCTCGGCCGAGCATGGCATCGGCCTGGTCAAGAAGGGCTACCTGGACAGCACCCGCGGCCCGGCCGAGATCGCGCTGATGAAGGCGGTCAAACGGGCGTTCGATCCCCAAGCGCGGCTGAATCCCGGCAAGCTGTTCGACGTTTGAGCCGGACAAATCCTTCACGCACCCGTTACGCTCCACGCTTCCTCACAACCGGCTTCGAACCGATGACCCGTCCGCTTCTGCTGCTCGCCCTGCTGTCCCTGCCGCTGGCCGGCTTCGCTTCCAGCTTCGCCGGTACGTCGGCCGGTTCGGCCACGGGTGCGTCCTCCGGTTCCTCGGGCAGCAGCTCGGGTGATGACAAGGTGGTGCTGGCTGCACGCGACGATGCGGCTGCATTCGTCGCCAGCGATGGCGAGATTCGTGGCGCCCGCCTGCAGGCCGCACTGGTCCACCTGCGTGAGCAGAGCGCCGCGGCACAGCAGCAGAGCGATCTGGAACTGGCCCGCGCGCTGCTGGCACGTTGATCCAGGCTGCATGACCTCGGCGTCATCGCCTTCTGTAGAGCCGAGCCATGCTCGGCTGCTGTTGCGATCCGCATGCGCCGGGCATTCAGCCGAGCATGGCTCGGCTCTACAGAGGCACAGCGGGCGGTGCGGGTGGATCGCCGCATTGGCGTGGCTGCTCATCCCTTCCGCGCACGCGGCTGATCGCCTGCTGCTTGATCCGTCCGGTCTCGACCCGGCGCAGCAGCAGCTCGCCAGCCAGACCCTGGCCGACGTGCAGTCCCTGCTGCCCGATGGCCTGCTGCGTGCATTGCCGTCACAGGTCCAGGTGCGTTGGCGTGATGACCTGCCGGCCGATGTGCACGGCCGGGCCTTCGCCGGGCGCATCGCCCTGCGTCGCGAGCTGCTGGATGATGCCGTGCCCGGCGCGCGTCGCGCACGCCGCAGCGCGCTGGTACACGAACTGGCCCATGTCGCCGACCGTACGGGGGCGAACTGGTCGCGCAGTGTGCGCTGGCGTGATCTGGCCGGATGGCAGCGCAAGCCCTGGCATCTCGGCCGTGGCGACAACGACTTCCGTGACCGCAGTCCCGATGCGTATGAACTGAAGGACCCGGCCGAGTACCTGGCGGTGAACGCCGAGCATTTCCTGCTGGACGCTGAGTTCGCCTGCCGGCGTCCGGCGCTGGCGCAGTGGTACCAGGTCCATTTCGGAACCCCGCCATCGCTGCCGCAGTCGCACTGCGCGACCGCGTTGCCATTGCTGCAGGCCGAATCGGAGGAGGGTGCGGCATCGCTGCTGCAGCTCGACCCCGCGCGTGTCCATGCGGTGGATTACCTGTTCGCCGAAGGCAGTGCGCAGCCGATGAGCCGCTGGGGCCACAGCATGCTGCGGCTGGTGATCTGCCGGCCAGGCCGTGCGCCGGGGCCGGACTGTCGCCTGGACCTGGAATACCACCGCGTGCTGTCGTTCCGCGCATTCGTCGGCGATGTGCAGATTTCCAACTGGCGTGGCCTGACCGGCGGCTACCCGTCGCGCCTGTTCGTGCTGCCGCTGCAGCAGGTGGTGGACGAGTACACCAAGGTGGAACTGCGTGGGTTGCAGTCGCTGCCGTTGCAGTTGTCGCCCGGCGAGATCGCCAGCCTGCTCGAGCGCACTGCACAGGTGCACTGGAACTATGACGGGCGCTATTACTTCATCAGCAACAACTGCGCGGTGGAAACCGCCAAGCTGCTACAGGCGGGCGTGCCGCGGCTGGGCGAGGCCGGGCTGGCCCAGCTGAGCCCGCGCGGACTGAAGCGGCGACTGGTGCGGCTGGACGTACTCGACGAGGGGGTGCTGACGGACCGCAATGCAGCGCAGGCGCAGGGCTACTACTTTGCTTCGGCGCGCGATCACTATCAGCAGTTGTTCGCCGTGGCGAGCTCACAGCTGGGGCTGCCGGTGCGCGATGTGCGCGGCTGGCTGAAGCTGCCCGCACCGCAGCGTGCGCCGTGGCTGCTGCAGGGTGACCTGCGTGCCAGCGCCGGGTTGCTGCTGCTGGAACAGGCGGCGCAACGCCGCGCCGAGCTGCGTGCGCGCGATGTGCTGAAACGACGCTTGCTGGCCGCACCGGACAGTGCCGAGACGCGCGGCCTGCGCCAGCTGCTGGAGCAGGGTGGGCAATGGTTGCGCCCGGGTACGCTGCTGGCGGACGGTGGCTATGGGTTGCCGCTGGTCGATGAGCAGGTGGTGCTGGCCGAAGCGGTTGCCACCGCCAGCGCACAGGCGGTGTCGGCCTGGCAGGCGCTGCGCGTGCAGCTGCGCCAGCAGTTGCCGGCAGGCCAGCGCAACGAGATGGATGCGATCGATGCCAACCTCGCTGCACTCGGCGCGCGCCTGCGGGAACAGGCGGCCGCGCCCGCTACTGGCGCGGCAGTTCGATGACGAAACGGCTGCCACCGGCGTTGCCCGCCGTGCAGTAGACGCGGCCGCCGTGCGCGTCGGCGATGGCCTTGACCACCGCCAGGCCGAGCCCACTGCCACCGCCCTGGCGTGAACGCGAGCCGTCGGCACGCATGAACGGGCTGAAGATGTCGGCGTGCAGCTCCGGATCGATGCCCGGGCCCTCATCCTCGATTGCTACCTGCACATGGCCTGGTGTGTCATGCACGGCAATCCGTACCTTGCCCGGGCTGGCATAGCGACGCGCGTTTTCCAGCAGCGCCAGCAGCGCCTGGCGCAGGCGCGTGGGATCACAGTGCGCGTTGTGTTCCTCGCGGCTGGTTTCCAGCTCCAGCACGAAGCCTGCAGCGCGGAACTGCGGATCGACCAGGGTCATCACCGAATGCACCTCGGCCACCACGTCGGTGCGCGCGCGACGCACGTCCAGCCGCGCATTGTCGGACAGGCTCAGCACGCGCAGATCTTCAATCAGGCGGGACAGCCCTTCGACCTGGGCAAGCAGGCTGCGGAACTGCGACTCGTCCGGCTGGAACACGCCCTCGGCCAGCCCCTGCAGGCGGCCACGCAGGATCGTCACCGGGGTCCGCAATTCATGGGCAATAGCCGCATGCCACATCGCGCGCTCGCTCTCCATGTGCTGCAGGCGGCGCGCCATCGCATTGAAATCCTCGACCAGGGTTGCCACTTCGCCCGGTGAGTTTTCCTCGACGCTGGCGCGCGCACCGAGGTCGCCGCCGGCGAGCGCGCGCACGCTGTCGACCAGCGAATTCAAGGGCGACAGGATGCGATGCGCCAGTCGGAACGAGGCGGCGATGGCCAGTGCCAGGCCGGTCAGGATCACCCCGACCATCCATGCCAGCTCCGGGCCGGTCGGCAGCCAGCTTTCCGGTTCCTCGGCACTGCCGGGGAAGAACTCGACCAGCACCGCGTACAGCAGCCATGACGACAGGATCATCATCACAATGACGCCGATCACCATCAACGACATCGAGACGATGATGTGTCGGCTGAGCCCGGAGCGGCGCAGGTGCGCCATCAGCGGTCGGCCATCAGCCGGTAGCCGACACCGCGCACGCTGGCCGGAACATTGACCATGCCTACTTCGTCCAGTTTGCGGCGCAGCTTGCTGACATGGCTGTCGACGGTGCGTTCCAGCGCTTCGCTTTCCGGCAGGCATTCGTGCATCAGTTCGCTGCGGCTGAAGATGCGGGTCGGCGCCAGCGCCATGCAGTGCAGCAGCTTGAACTCGGTGAGCGTGAGCAGCACTTCGTGGCTGTAGCCTTCGCCCTCCACATGCACGGCATGGGTGGCCGAGTCGATCAGCAGCGGGCCCGCCCGCAGCGCGGTCGGTGCATCCACGCGCGAGGCGCGCAACGTACGCCGCAGCACGGCGCGCACGCGTGCTGCCACTTCGGCCGGATTGAACGGCTTGACCACGTAGTCGTCGGCGCCCATGCGCAGTGCGGTCAGCTTGTCCAGGTCCTGGTCCAGTGCGGTCAGCATGATCACCGGCGTTTCGCCGCGCTGGCGCAGCTGCGTCAGCACGCTCCAGCCATCCAGGCGCGGCAGCTGCACATCGAGCAGGACCAGGTCGGGGCGGGCGCTGCGGTGCAGGTCCAGTGCGCTGTGGCCGTCGGCGGCGCGCAGTGTACGCAGTCCTTCGCGTTCCAGATAGGCGGTGAGAATATCGGCGATCTCGGCCTCATCCTCGACGATCAGGACGAGGGCAGCGAGGGCAGGGGCGGCATGCATGCAGGGGCGGGGTCTTAAGGTGCTTGCCTCCATCGTATCTCCACAGTTCCTCCATCGAAACCCCATCATTGCCACGCACACTTCACGCTTCAGAACCTATCAGCCGCCTGCGCGGCATTGTGCACAGCAATGAGAACCTTCAGGACTCCGGCCACGTTGATCGCGGCCCTCGCCCTGGCCATGACGGCCTGCTCAACCCCCGAAGCTACGCCGGAAGCCACGCCGCGTGTCAGCGTGGTCACCGTCGGCCCGCAGGTGGTACAGCGCGATGACGAACTGCCCGGCCGCGTGGCTGCCGTGCGCACCGCACAGATCCGTGCCCAGGTGGGCGGCATCGTGCAACGCCGCCTGTTCGACCAGGGCGCAGAAGTGAGCGCCGGCCAGGCGCTGTTCCAGATCGATCCGGCGGCATTCCGTGCAGACGTGGATTCGGCACTGGCAGCACTTCAGCGCAGCGAAGCGGCGCTGGGCCGCAGCCGCGTGCAGTCACAGCGCCTGCATGCACTGGCGGCCGCGCAGGCGGTCAGCCAGCAGCACCGCGACGATGCCAGTGCCGAGTACGAACAGGCCCGTGCCGCGGTGAACGAGGCGCGCGCGATCCTGGCCCGTCGCCAGCTTGACCTGCGCTATGCCACGGTCAGTGCACCGATTGCCGGCCGCATCGACCAGGCGCTGGTGACCGAAGGCGCACTGGTGGGCGTGGCCGATGCCGAGCCGATGGCGGTGGTGCAGCAGATCGACCAGGTCTACGTCGATGTGCGCCAGCCGGCGGCCCAGCTGGAATCACTGCAGCGCAGCGCTGCCGGTGGCGGCGAGCTGCCGGTGACGATCATCGGTGCGGCCGGCAAGCCGCTGTCCGAGCGCGGCCAGATGCTGTTCTCCGGCATCAACGTCGATGCGCGTACCGGTGATGTGATCCTCCGCATTCTGGTCGACAACCCGCAGCGCCAGCTGCTGCCGGGCATGTACGTGCGCGCGAGGGTGCCGCGTGGTGCGCCGGCCAGTGCACTGACCGTGCCACAGCAGGCCGTGCTGCGCAGCGCCGGTGGCCAGGCCTATGCCTGGGTGATCGGTGGCGATGGCAAGGCGGTGATCCGCACGCTGGAGGTCGACGGCAGCGTTGATCGCCAGTGGCTGGTGCGCACGGGCCTGAAGGCGGGCGAAAAGGTAGTGGTCGAGGGCCAGGAACGCCTGCAGGAAGGCGTGGTGGTCGATGCGCGCGATTGGCAGATGCCGGTCGCCAGCGCCGGCGTGGTGCAGGCCGGCAGCAAGGGCTGAGCCTCTACCGGGCTGGTCCCTCCAGGGAAATCCAACATGGCACGTTTCTTCATCGATCGCCCGGTGTTCGCCTGGGTGCTGGCGATCTTCATCATCCTGGCTGGCGTACTGGCGATCCCACGGCTGGCCGTTGAGCGCTATCCGGCGGTGGCGCCACCCAGTGTCAGCATCTATGCCAGCTACCCCGGTGCCAGCCCGCAGACGCTGAATGATGCGGTGGTCGGCCTGATCGAGCGCGAGCTGTCCAGCGTCAAGCACCTGCTGTACTTCGAATCGTCGGTGGACACTTCCGGTGAAGCGTCGATCACTGCCACCTTCAAGCCCGGCACCAATCCGGAGCTGGCGCAGGTGGACGTGCAGAACCGGATCAAGGCGATCGAACCGCGCCTGCCGCGCAGCGTCCGCCAGAACGGCCTGTTCGTGGAGGCCGCCGATTCGGGTTTCCTGATGCTGGTCGGCCTGCGTTCGCCCGATGCCAGCGTCAGCGAAGCCGCGCTGGGCGACTTCATGGCGCGCAACATCATCGAAGAGCTGCGCCGCATCGATGGCGTCGGCCGCGTGCAGCTGTTCGGCGCCGAGCAGGCGATGCGTGTGTGGCTGGACCCGACCCGGTTGACCGGCTACGGCCTGACCATGGGCGACGTCGCCGCCGCCATCGAGCAGCAGAACCTGGAGATCTCGCCGGGACGCATCGGCGATTCGCCGGGTGTGCCGAGCCAGCGCATTACCGTGCCGTTGAGTGCCGACGGCCAACTGTCCACGCCGGAACAGTTCGCTGCCATCGTGCTGCGCGCCGGGGCCGACGGCTCGCGGGTGCTGCTGGGCGATGTCGCCCGCGTCGAGCTGGGCGCCCAGAGCTATGCCTGGGGCACCCGCGAGGACGGCCATCCGGCCACCGCCGCCGGCGTGCAGCTGCGTCCTGGCGCGAACGCGGTGCGCACCGCGTCGGCGGTGCGTGAGCGCATGGCCGAGCTGGCACCGCTGCTGCCGCGCGGCGTGGAAGCGAGCATTCCGTTCGATACCGCGCCGTTCGTCAAGATCTCGATCCAGAAGGTGGTGCAGACGCTGCTGGAGGCGATGCTGCTGGTGTTCGCGGTGATGTACCTGTTCCTGCAGAACTGGCGCTACACGCTGATCCCGGCGCTGGTCGCACCGATCGCACTGCTGGGCACCTTCGCTGTGATGCTGGCGCTGGGCTTCTCGATCAACGTGCTGACCATGTTCGGCATGGTGCTGGCAATCGGCATCATCGTCGACGACGCGATCGTGGTGGTCGAGGGCGTGGAACGGATCATGGCCGAAGAAGGGCTGCCGCCGCGCGAGGCCACCATCAAGGCGATGCGTGAGCTGACCGGCGCAGTGATCGGCATCACCCTGGTGTTGACCGCGGTGTTCATCCCGATGGCGTTGGCCAGCGGCTCGGTGGGCGCGATCTACCGCCAGTTCACCGTGGCGATGGCGGTGTCGATCCTGTTCTCGGCGCTGCTGGCATTGAGCCTGACGCCGGCGCTGTGCGCGACGCTGCTGCGCCCGAACAGCCATGGCCATCATGGTCGTGGTGGGCTGTTCGGCGCCTTCAACCGTGGCTTCGAGGCGATGACCGGGCGCTACCAGCGTGGCGTGGCCTCCGTGCTGCAGCGAAGCGGGCGGGTGATGGGCGTGTTCGCCGCACTGGTAGTGGCGCTGTTGCTGGGCCTGCACTGGTTGCCGGGTGCATTCCTGCCGGAAGAAGACCAGGGCTATTTCATGACCTCGATCCAGCTGCCGGCCGAAGCCACCGCCGAGCGCACGCTGGCCGTGGTCGAAGCCTACGAACGGCATGTGGCGTCACGCCCGGGCATCGGCTCCAACCAGTCGATCCTCGGCTACAGCTTCTCCGGGTCCGGCCCGAGCGCGGCGCTGACCTACACCATGCTGAAGGACTGGGGCGAGCGTGCAGGGGCAACCGCGGCCGGCGAAGTGGAGGCCGCGCAGAAGGCGATGGCGACGATTGCCGAGGGCGAGGTGATGAGCGTGATGCCGCCGGCCATCGACAGCCTGGGACGCTCCTCCGGTTTCTCACTGGCGCTGCAGGCGCGCACCGGGCAGAGCCAGGCAGAGCTGCGCGCGGCCCTGCAGCAGCTGCTGAAGCTGGCCGAGGCCAGTCCGCTGCTGTCGGAGGTGCATGCCGATGGCCTGCCAGCAGGCACCAGCGTGCGGCTGGACATCGACCGCGCCAAGGCCGAGGCGATGGGCGTGGGGTTCGAGCAGATCAGCAGCACGCTGTCGGCGGCGATGGGCTCGCAGTACGTCAACGACTTCCCCAACAAGGGCCGGCTGCAGCAGGTGATCCTGCAGGCCGATGCACCGCACCGGATGGAGCTGGAGGATGTGCTGAAGCTGTACGTTCGCAACAGCGAAGGCGGCATGGTGGCGTTGTCGGAACTGGTGACGCCGCACTGGACCGAGGCGCCGTTGCAGCTGCAGCGCTATCTCGGCTTCCCGGCGCTGAACCTGTCCGGCGCACCGGCCTCCGGCGTGTCGACCGGCCAGGCCATGGCGGAGATGGAGCGGTTGGCGCAGAAGCTGCCGTCCGGCTTTGCCCTGCAGTGGACCAGCCAGTCGCTGCAGGAGCGGGAGTCGGGGGCGCAGGCACCGTGGCTGCTGTTGTTGTCGATGCTGGTGGTGTTCCTAGTGCTGGCGGCTCTCTATGAGAGCTGGTCAATCCCGCTGGCGGTGATGCTGGTGGTGCCGCTGGGCCTGCTCGGTGCGGTCGCCGCGGTGCTGCTGCGGGGCATGCCCAACGACGTGTTCTTCAAGGTCGGCATGATCACCGTGATCGGGCTGTCGGCGAAGAACGCGATCCTCATCGTCGAGTTCGCGCGCCAGCTGCAGCAGCAGGGTCGCGGCCTGGTCGAGGCGGCATTGGAAGCTGCCAGGTTGCGCCTGCGGCCGATCGTGATGACCTCGCTGGCATTCGCGCTGGGCGTGGTGCCGCTGATGCTGGCGCAGGGCGCGTCGAAGGAAACCCAGCAGGCGATTGGAACCGGTGTGTTCGGCGGCATGGTCAGTGCGACCGTGCTGGCGGTGTTCTTCGTACCGGTCTTCTATGTAGTAGTGCAGGGCGCGCGGCAGTGGATCGCGCAACGCCTGCGCAGGCGCCGGCCGATGCCGGAAGGATCCGTGGATGGAACGGAACATCGTTGAAAATCTGCATGAAAAACAGTTGATGGTGCTGGAGCAGCGCCTGTGCGCAGCGTTGCTGGAAAATGATCACGATGCGCTGACCGCGCTGGTATCGCCGGCCTTGTTCATGATGGATGGCCAAGGCGGGCGCATGCTCGATCTGCCGTGGCTGGGCGATTGGCTGGCCGGCGGCCTGCAGGTGCGAAGCCTGCAGCTGCACGCAGTTGAAACGCTGCTGTGTGGTCGCCTGGCACTGCTGTCCAGCAACGTGCGGTTGTCAGTGTGGCAGCAGGACCAGGAGCGTGAAGTGAAGCTGCGCCTGTTGCGCGTCTGGACCTGCAGTTCCGGCGGCAGTGGCGCACAGCTGCTGTCGATGGCGGTGCTGGCCGCCTGAGTGCGGTCAGGCCGCTTTCAGGCCCCGCTCACCGGCAGATGGTAGGGTCGAGCCTCTCTGTAGTGTCGACAAGGAGTCGAGCCATGCGTGTAGTTCCCAGTCTGTTGGCAGCCCCCCTCGGGGCGGTGCTGGCTGCGTGCCAGCCGGCCCAGGCACCCGCTGCGGGCGGCAATGACACCCCGCCTGCCACGCCGCAGCCAAGTGCCAGCACCGAAGGTGGCAGCGAGACCACCTACCAGTGTGGGGATCTCAGCGTGCGCGCGACCTTCACTGGCGAGGATACGGCCACGGTGGTGATCGGCGAGCGCACCTTTGCCATGACCTCCGAACGCGCGGCGTCCGGCGCCAAGTATGGCGATGGCCAGGGCAACAGCTTCTGGACCAGGGGCAGTGATGACGGCCTGCTGAGCCTGAAGGGCGAGGCGGACCGCGAGTGCCATGTGGTCGAAGCCACTGAAGGCGATGGCAGCGCCGGCAATGCTGCGTTCCGTGCCACCGGCAATGAGCCCGGCTGGCTGGCAGTTGTCGACGGCGACACGCCGGGCCTGCAGGTGGAAGTCGACTATGGCGAGCGCCGCTTCGATGTCGCCAAGCCCACCGAAGGTGCTGATGGCTGGAGTGGCAAGGCATCCGATGGCACCGACGTCAAGCTCAGCTTCCAGCGCACCACCTGCCAGGACGACATGAGTGGCGAGGCGTTCGAGGCCAAGGTGATGCTGACTGTCGGCACGCGCCAGTACCACGGCTGTGGCAATTTCGGCGCGAAGCAGCCGTAAGCCCTCTGTAGAGCCGAGCCCACGCTCGGCTGCGTTGTGCTCTGCACAGGCACTGCAGCTGAGCGCGGGCTCGGCTCTACACCACTGCTGTCAACGATGCGCTGCTTGCTGCCTGCGGCGAACTTGCCGCAAGCAGGGACAGGCAGCCGATCAGCGCAAGGCGCTTAGTCGGCACGGCCAGCGAATTCGCCGGTGGCGGTGTTCACCAGCACGCGTTCGCCGTTGACGATGTACTCCGGCACCATGATCTCGATGCCGGTGTTGAGCTTGGCCGGCTTCGGGCGCTTGGTGGCGGTGCCACCCTTCAGTTCCGGCGGGGTCTCGATCACTTCCAGCACCACCGAGGCCGGCAGCTGGATCGCCACCGGCTGCTCGTCGATGACCTGCACATAGATGCCGGTCAGGCCGTCGGTGATGTAGCCGGCGTCATCACCGATCACGTCCGCGTCCAGGGTGTAGGGGGTGTAGTCCTCGTCATCGAGGAACACGAAGGCGTCGCCGTCCTTGTACGAATAGGTGGACTGGCGGCGGAGCAGTTCGACCTCGACCAGGTTGTCGTCGGCATCGAAGCTGGCGTCGAGCTTGTTGCCGCCCGGCACGCTGTACATGATGAAGCGGAAGCGGACGTTGCCGCCGCGACCCTGCGGCGAGCTGCGCTCGATGTCGCGGATCTGGTACACGCCGTTGTTGTACTCGACGACGTTGCCCTTCTTGATGTCGTTGGCTTTCATGGTGATCTAGGTCGTTGGGGGAGGACGCCGTCCCGGCGCCCGGGGGGAATCACTTCGGAGCGAGGCGGGTAGCGCCGTCCAGGCGGATGGTCTCGCCGTTGAGATAGGTGTTGCCGAGGATGAAGCCGACCAGGCTGGCGAAGTCTTCCGGCTTGCCCAGGCGCGACGGGAACGGGATCGAGGCGGCCAGCGACTGCTGCACGGCTTCGGGCATGCCATCGACCATCGGCGTCCAGAACACGCCGGGTGCAATCGTATTGACGCGGATGCCAAAGCGCGACAGTTCGCGCGCCATCGGCAGCGTCATCGAGACCACGCCGCCCTTGCTGGCGGCATACGCGGCCTGGCCGATCTGGCCTTCATAGGCGGCGATGCTGGCGGTGTTGATGATCACGCCGCGCTCGCCGTCGGTGCCGGCTTCGTTGTGCTGCATGCGGTTGGCCGCGGCCTTGGCGACGTTGAAGCTGCCGACCAGGTTGACCATCACCGTGCCCTGGAAGCCGGCCAGCGGCATCGGACCTTCTTTTCCAAGCACGCGGCCAGCGCCGAGGATGCCGGCGCAGTTCATCGCCACGTTCAGGCCGCCGAGGAAATCGTGGGCCTGGTCGATGGCCGCAGCCACGGCCGCCTCATCGCTGACGTTGACGTTGAAATAGCGGGCCTTGTCGGTACCCAGCCCGGCAACGGCGGCTGCACCCTTGTCGTCGTTGAGGTCGAACAGGGCCACCTTGCCGCCCTGGGCGACGAGGTGCTGGGCCACGGCCAGGCCGAGGCCGGAGACGCCGCCAGTGATCACGGCACGTACGGAAGACAGCTGCATTGAACGGTCCTGCAGGTTCGAGAACCGCCGATTCTAACGGAAGCCGCGACCGCCGCTGTTGTGCACTGCGCCGCCTTTGCGGGGCGGCGCAGTGCGGTGGTCAACCGGCCGCGGCCAGCGCCTGGCCGGTGCGGCTGGCGGTGGCGCGGCCGAGCAGGCCGGCCAGCCAGCGGCCGGTTTCGGCCAGGGCCGGCAGGTCCACGCCGCTGTCCAGGCCCAGGCCCTGCAGCAGGTAGACCACGTCTTCGCTGGCCACATTGCCGCTGGCGCCCTTCGCATACGGGCAGCCACCGGCGCCGGACACAGCGCTGTCGACCACGCGCACGCCTTCTTCCAGGCAGGTGGCGATGTTGGCGATGGCCTGGCCGTAGGTGTCGTGGAAATGCACGGCCAGTGCCGACATCGGGATCTCGGCGGCGACCGCCTGCAGCATCGCCCGTGCCTTGCGCGGGGTGCCGACACCGATGGTGTCGCCCAGCGAGATTTCGTAACAGCCCATCTGGTGCAGGGCACGTGCGACGCGCACCACGTCAGTCAGCGGTACCTCGCCCTGGTAAGGACAGCCAAGCACGGTGGAGACGTAGCCGCGCACGCGCACACCATCGGCGGCGGCGCGGCGCAGGATCGGCTCGAACCGGGCCAGCGATTCGTCGAAGCCGGCATTGGTGTTGGTGCGGTTGAACGCCTCGGACGCGGCGGTGAACACCGCTACTTCCTCCACGCCGACCGCACGGGCACGGTCGTAGCCCTGTTCGTTCGGCACCAGTACCGGGTAGTGGATGCCCGGCCGGCGCTGGATGCCGGCGTAGACCTCGGCGGCATCGGCCAGCTGCGGGATCCACTTCGGGCTGACGAAGCTGGTCGCCTCGATGCTGCGCAGGCCGGTGGCCGACAGGCGGTTGATCAGTTCGATCTTGTCGGCGGTGGACACCGACTGCTTTTCGTTCTGCAGGCCGTCACGCGGGCCGACCTCGACGATGCGGACGTAGTCGCTCATGCGGTTGCCCCATCGGCAGGGCGGTGGCAGACCGCCTCGATGTTGTTGCCATCCGGGTCGAGCACGAAGGCACCGTAGTAGTCGGGGTGGTACCACGGGCGCAGGCCCGGGGCGCCGTTGTCGCGGCCGCCGGCGGCGAGCGCGGCGGCATGGAAGGCGTCCACCTGAGCGCGGCTGGCGCAGGCAAAAGCCACGTGCACGCCGTGGCTGGCAGTGCCGCCATTGCCAAGCCAGAAGAACGGCTTGCCGTCGTTGCCGAAGCCGATGTGGTCGTGGGCGCCGGTCTGTTCGGCGGTCACTTCCATCACCACGCCGATCTGCAACGGCGCCAGTGCCTGCAGGAAGAAGGCCTTGCTGCGCGCCAGGTCGGCGCTGGTCAAACCAAGATGATCGAGCATGTTCAGGCTTCCGTGACCCAGTGGGGGGCGCGCTTGTCGAGGAAGGCGCCCAGGCCTTCCTGGCCTTCGGCGGACACCCGCAGGCGCGCGATCAGGGCGGCATTATCGCGATCCAGGGTGTCGCGGTCATGGCTGTCGCGGACCTGGCGCACCAGCTGCTTGGCGGTGGACGAGGCGATCGGGCCGGCCTTGTCGAGCAGGGCCAGCTGGCGTTGCACGGCCTCGTCCAGGCGTTCAGGCTCGACCAGTTGGTGGACCAGGCCGATGCGCAGCGCGGTGTCGGCGTCGAAATGCTCGCCGGTGGCGAACCAGCGGCGAGCCTGGCGGGGGCCGATGGCCTCGATCACATAGGGCGAGATCACCGCCGGCAGCAGGCCGAGGCGGCTTTCGGTCAGGCCGAAGCGGGCCGAGGTGCTGGCGATGGCGATGTCGCAGCAGGCAACCAGGCCGACGCCACCGCCGAAGGCCGCGCCGTGGACCCGGGCCAGGGTCGGCTTGGGCAGCTCGTCCAGGGTGCGCATCAGCCGTGCCAGCGCCAGCGAGTCCTCGCGGTTGTCGGCCTCGCTGGCCGCCGCCATGCCGCGCATCCACTGCATGTCCGCACCAGCCGAGAAGGAGGTGCCGTGGCCGGCCATCACCACTGCCCGGACCGAATCATCGCGGCCGGCGGCCTCCAGTGCGGCGGTCAGCCGGGCGATCAGGCTGGCGTCAAAGGCGTTGTGCAGCTCCGGCCGGTTCAGCCAGAGGGTGAGGGCGGCGCCGCTGCGCTCGATCTGCAAAGCATCGTTCATGGGATTCCAGAGTCACTCCATACCTGTATGGATCATAGCGGGCCATTGGTCATGGGCCATGACGCGACGCGGGAATGTTAGAATCGAGAACCATTTACATCCAGCAGAGAACACGCTAGATGACGCTGTCCGAACTGCCGCTGCACACCTCGGCCGTGGTCGAGTCCGTGCAGGACCTGCATGCCAACGATGCCATCGCCCGTCGCCTGCGCGAGCTGGGTTTCGTGAAGGGCGAGGAAGTACGCCTGGTGGCCAAGGGCCCGTTGGGGGGAGAGCCGCTGCTGGTGCAGGTCGGGTTCACCCGTTTCGCGCTGCGGATCAGTGAAGCCAAGCGGGTCGTGGTCGACGCCGCCAGCCAGGAACGACGCGCATGACTGCTACTGCCACTACCGCCCCCCTGCGCGTTGCGCTGGTCGGTAACCCCAACAGCGGCAAGACCGCTCTGTTCAACCAGCTGACCGGCAGCCGGCAGAAGGTTGCCAACTACACCGGCGTCACCGTCGAGCGCAAGGAAGGCCGCCTGCGTGCGCCGTCCGGCCGCGAGTTCGCGGTACTCGACCTTCCGGGGGCCTACAGCCTGCATCCGGCCAGCCTGGACGAGGCGATCACCCGCGACCTGTGCCGGGGCTTCTATCCGGGCGAAGCCGCGCCGGATGTGCTGCTGTGCGTGATCGACGCCACCAACCTGCGCCTGCACCTGCGTTTCGCGCTGGAACTGCGCGAGCTGGGCAAGCCGATGGTGGTGGCGCTGAACATGGTTGATGCGGCCCAGCGCCGTGGCATCCAGGTGGATGTGGCCGCGCTGGAGCGCGAGCTGGGCGTCCCGGTAGTGGAAACCGTGGCGGTGCGCAAGCAGGGCGCCAAGGCCCTGGTCAAACGCCTCGATGCGATGGTGCCGCACCTGGATGCGCCGGTGCCGGGCCCGGAAGGTGGCATCGACTACCACGCCAAGGTGCGCGAGATCCTGTCGGTCGCCGTGCGCATGCCGGCGCGGACCGCGAAGATCGATGACGCGCTGGACCGCTGGCTGCTGCACCCCGTGTTCGGCCTGGTCAGCCTGGCGGTGGTGATGTTCCTGATCTTCCAGGCGGTGTACGCCTGGGCGACGCCGTTGATGGACGGCATCGAAGCCGGCTTTGCCTGGCTGGGCGAGTTTGTCGGCAGCGTGCTGCCGGAAGGTCCGCTGGCCAGCCTGCTGACCGACGGCATCATCGCCGGTGTCGGTGGCGTGGTGGTGTTCCTGCCGCAGATCCTGATCCTGTTCTTCTTCATCCTCGTGCTGGAGGAGTCCGGTTACCTGCCGCGCGCGGCGTTCCTGCTCGACCGCATGATGGCCGCCGCCGGGTTGTCCGGCCGCTCGTTCATCCCGCTGCTGTCCAGCTTTGCCTGCGCAGTGCCGGGCATCATGTCCACGCGCAGCATCCAGGACCCACGTGACCGCCTGGCCACGATCCTGGTGGCGCCGTTGATGACCTGTTCCGCACGCTTGCCGGTGTACGCGCTGCTGATTGGTGCGTTCATTCCGCAGAAGACGGTGTGGGGCGTGTTCAACCAGCAGGGGCTGGTCCTGTTCGGCCTGTACGCCGCCGGTATCCTCAGCGCGCTGGCGATGTCGTGGATCATGAAGAAGTGGCGTCGCGACAAGAGTGAGCATCCGCTGATGCTGGAGCTGCCGTCTTACCGCCTGCCGCATGCGCGCGACCTGGCCGTGGGCCTGTACGAGCGTGGCATGATCTTCCTCAAGCGCGTCGGTGGCATCATCCTGGCGCTGACCATCCTGCTGTGGGTGCTGCTGTCGTTCCCGGCGGCTCCCGCTGGCGCCACGATGCCGGCCATCGACTACAGCTACGCCGGCCAGATCGGCCATGCGATGGCCGTGTTCTTCGCGCCGCTGGGCTTCAACTGGCAGATCTGCATCGCACTGATCCCGGGCCTGGCCGCGCGCGAAGTGGCGGTATCGTCGCTGGCCACGGTCTACGCGCTGTCCGCGGCCGATGACGATGCCGCCAGCCAGGCGCTGACCCCACTGATCAGCGACGGCTGGTCGCTGGCGACCGCGCTGTCGCTGCTGGTCTGGTACATCTACGCCCCGATGTGCATCTCGACGCTGGCCACCATCAAGCGTGAGACCAATTCGTGGAAGCAGATGGGCTTCGCCGCGTTCTACCTGTTCGCCGCGGCCTATGTGGCTGCGCTGATCACCTACCAGGTGACCAAGGCGCTGGGAGGCGGCTGATGGATACCGGCCTGCTGATCCAGTACCTGATCATCGCGGTGGCCGTGCTGGTCAGTGCCTGGGTGGTGCTGAAGAAGCAGTTCCCGGGCACCGTGCGCACGCTGCGCGGGGCCTTGGCGCTGGCCCTGCTGAAGCCGGGTCGCCCCGGCTGGATGCAGGCGCTGGGGCGGAAGATCGCGCCGCCGGCGACTGGAGGTGGTGGTGCCTGTGGTGGTTGTGACAGCTGCGGGCCAACTCCACCGAAGCAGCACTGACGCTGCTTTTCCTGCGCTGGTGGGTGCGAACCCTGGTTCGCACGCTTGCGGGGTTCATTCCACGCATGGCGTGGATCTACTAGACCTCTTTGCGGATGATCGCCCGGAAGCGACCATCCTGATTCAATCGCCGCACCGATTCCCGGTTTCCATGGCTGGCCGCGAAGCCGGCCACGTCGGCAAGGGCAAAGAGCAGCAGGCCTTTCAGCGCGTCGCGGTTGCCGGCCTGCAGCAGATCTTCAAGATCCTGCTGGATGAAGGTCCGGCGCAGGCCTGGCGTCTCTTCGATCCGCCAGTCGACATGGGGCGTGGGAATGCTGGAGCGGTATCTGAAAGCCGTTTCAAGGTCGTCAGGCGCGAGGGGATACGCGAGCAGCTCTGGAAAGTAGAGTCCAGCATTCACATAGAAGCCCCGGTTTTCGTTGGCGCGTTGGTGATTCACGACAAGCAGGGCGGCATCCAGCAAGCGGTAGCGGGTCGTAGACGTTCCGGCAAAGCCGGTCTTCCTGGCGCACTTGCTGAAGACGGTCGAGGATTTCATGGGTTCTGCCTGGGCCGGAAGACGGGCCACAGCCTTGAGGCGCAGTGCCTGACGGTCAATTGGCAAACGCGACATCCGGAACACTGGCCAGCATTTCATCCACGCATGGCGTGGATCTACCGGGCGCGTGAGCCCAGCGCTGCTGCCAGCGCCAGCCACCGATTGCGTTGCTCCGGCGAGCTGCTGCGTACCGCGCCCACGCGGCTGACCCGCACCGGGCGGATGCCGCAGAACTGCAGGATGGTGGCGCGGATCTGGCTGATGCCCGGGTCGCGGTAGATCCAGCGGTAATACCAGGGCGGCGTGTCCAGGGTGGTGATCACCCGTGCGCTGCGTCCGGCCAGCAGCCGGTCCCACCACACCGAATCGCGCCGGTAGCGGAAGGCGTACCCCGGCAGCAGCACGCGATCGAAGAAGCCCTTCAGCAGGGCCGGCATTGCACCCCACCAGGTGGGGTAGACCAGCACCAGATGATCGCAGGCTTCGATCGCCTCGGCGGCGTCCTGCAGATCGGCTTCAAGTGGCTGGATCTGGCGGTAGCCGTGGCGCAGCACCGGGTCGAATTCAAGGTCGCCCAGTGCGATCAGGCGCACCCGGTGGCCGGCATTCTCCGCGGCCGTGGCATAGCGTTGGGCGAGGGCACCACACAGGCTGTCACGGTCAGGATGGCCGAGCAGGATCAGGACGGAACGGGACACGGCAACCTCGGGCAATGGAAAGTGCGCGAGGTTGGGGTCTGCCCCAGGGGCAGAGTCAAACCGGGGTGGTGCAGCCGCTGGGATCCAGGATGCAGTCGCCGCTGCCGGAGTGCAGCCACTGCTGCAGTTCGGCGCTGACCTGCTGCAGGGCGAGCTCGACCTGCGCCAGCCGCGCCCGTTCGCTGGCAATGCGTGTGCGCTGCTGTTCCAGCAAGGCCAGCACCGCAGGCCAGTCGAGCCGTCCGTCGCGGCGCTGCAGGCGCGAGATCGCGGCCAGGCTGATGCCCAGCCCCAGTGCCTGTCGGATCAGCTGCACCCAGGCCACGTCCTGTTCGCTGTAGTCGCGATAGCGGTTCAGGCGTGGCACCGGCGGCAGCAGTCCGCGCGCCTCGTACAGGCGGATGGCCTTGGCGCTGGCACCGGTCAGGCGGCTGACTTCGGAGATGCGCATCGGCTCAGTCCCGCACCAGCCCGCCATCGACCACCAGATTCTGGCCGGTCACCGCACGCGACCACGGGCTGGCGAAGAACAGCGCGGCATCGGCGAACTCGGTCGGCGTTGTGACGCTGCGCAGCGGGGTGTTCGCAGCGATGTAGTCGAACACCGCTTCAGGCGTAGCGGCACTGGCATCGGTGGTGCGCAGCAGGCCACCGGACAGCATGTTCACGGTGATGCCATGCGGGCCGAGGTCGCCGGCCAGGGTGCGGGTCAGCGACAGCAGTGCGGCCTTGGCGGCGGTGTAGTCGTGGTAGGGCACGACCGGGTTCTGGAACAGGTTGGTGCCGATGTTGATCACCCGGCCGAAGCGGCGGGCCTGCATGCCGGGCAGGGCGGCCTGCACGGTGTTCAGCGCGCCGCGCACGCTGCCCTCGAACTGTGCCTGGAAGGCGGGCCAACCGATGGTGGCGGCACTGTCGCGGGCATCACCATTGAACGAGAACGCTGCGAGTGCGTTGTTGACCACCGTGGTGACGCCCTGGCCGAAGTGGGCCAGGGCGTGCTGCAGCATCGCACCGACCTGGCGGCGATCAGTGACGTCGGCCGGCAGTGCGATCGCCTGTCCGCCCAGCTCGGCGGCCAGCGCCCGAGCGGTGCCTTCGCTGTGGTGGTAGTTGACGATGACGCGCGCACCCTGTGCAGCGAAAGCACGGGCGATGTGCTGGCCAAGTCCGCGTCCGCCACCGGTGACCAGCACCAGCTGTTCGCTGATCTGCATGAGGGAGCTGCCATCCATTGCATGAAAGGGCATGCAGCGTAGCAGCGATGGCGCTTGCCCGAGCGGGCTTGCTGCCGCTAGCCTTCAGGCATGAACCAGACTCCCCTGCGATTGCTCATTCACGGTGCCTCCGGGCGCATGGGCCAGGCCCTGCTGCGGCTGGCCGCCGAACATCCCGAAACCCTGCAGATCGTGGCCGCAGTGGCCGGCCGTGCGCCGGCGCAGCGCGTGGTCGACGGCGTGCCGTTCTTCGGTGCCAGCGAACTGCCCGGCGCGCCGGTGTTCGACGTGGCGATCGACTTCAGCCTGCCGGAGGGTTTCGACCCGATGCTGGCGTTGTGCGTGGAGCGGGGTGCCGGGCTGGTGTCGGGCACCACCGGCATCTCCAGCACGCAGCGCCAGGCGCTGGACGCGGCGGCTGCGAAGATCCCGCTGGTCTGGGCCTCCAACTTCAGCCTGGGCGTGGCGGTGCTGGACGAGTTGGTAGAGCGCGCGGCGCAGGCATTGGCCGGCTGGGACTGTGACATCGTCGAGTCGCACCACACCCAGAAGAAGGATGCGCCGTCGGGCACCGCGCTGACCTTGGGCGCGGCCGCGCAGCGGGGCGGGGCGGAGCCGCACTACGCCAGCCTGCGTGCCGGTGACATCGTGGGTGAGCACCTGGTGCAATTCACTGGGCCGGGCGAGCGCATCGAACTGGTGCACCGGGCCACCAACCGCGACATCTTCGCCCGCGGCGCCCTGTTCGCCGCCCGCCAGCTGCAGGGCCGCGCGCCGGGCAGCTACCGGGTGCGCGATCTGCTGGACGGGCCGCGTTAACCGGTAGCGCCGGGCCGTGCCCGGCGTCGGTGTCGGTTCCGCCGGGCATGGCCCGGCGCTACCAGCGGGCGCCGCATACGCCGCCGGATTGAAATGAATGCGCAATCGCCTGTTCATGAAGCGCGATAACCGCTGGCGCGAGCGCCCCGGCAGCGCTACAATTCGCACTCGCCGAATCACGAAAGCCGGACCGGTCCCAGACCGTACGTCCGCGCTTTTTTGCAACCGGATTTCCGTGAAGCGCAGGCGTGACTTCGGCAGCCCCCTCGGTAGCCAAAGTGAGATTCCCGTGACCCAAGCCGCAATCCTCGTCCTCGAAGACGGCACCGTATTCGAGGGCGAATCCGTAGGCGCGCCCGGCCTGTCCGTCGGTGAGGTGGTGTTCAACACCGCCATGACCGGCTACCAGGAAGTGCTGACCGACCCGTCCTACGCCCGGCAGATGGTCACGCTGACCTATCCGCATATCGGTAACACCGGCATGACCGACCAGGACAATGAAGCGTCCAAGGTGTGGTCGGCCGGCCTGATCGTGCGCGACGTTCCCCGCCGTCCCAGCAACTGGCGCAGCCAGGTGTCGCTGCAGGACTGGCTGATCCAGCGCGGCGTGGTCGCCATCGCCGGCATCGACACCCGCAAGCTGACCCGCATCCTGCGCGAGAAGGGCGCGCAGAACGGCGCACTGATGGCCGGCGACATCGACGTGGAAAAGGCACTGGAAGCCGCCCGCAAGTTCCCGGGGCTGAAGGGGATGGATCTGGCCAAGGTTGTCACTACCGAGAAGACCTACACCTGGACCGAGGGCCAGCTGGACCTGGATGCCAACGCCTTCGTCAGCGTGCCGTCCCGGTTCAAGGTCGTGGCTTACGACTTCGGCGTGAAGACCAACATCCTGCGCATGCTGGCCGAGCGCGGCTGCGAAGTGACCGTGGTGCCGGCCCAGACCCCGGCCGCTGAAGTGCTGGCACTGAAGCCGGACGGCGTGTTCCTGTCCAACGGTCCGGGTGACCCGGAACCGTGCGACTACGCGATCGAAGCGATCAAGACCTTCATCGACGTGAAGATCCCGACCTTCGGCATCTGCCTGGGCCACCAGCTGCTGGGCCTGGCCTCGGGCGCCAAGACCATGAAGATGGGCCACGGCCACCACGGCGCAAACCACCCGGTGCAGGACCTGGACAACGGCCGGGTGATGATCACCTCGCAGAACCACGGTTTCGCGATCGATGAAGCGACGCTGCCAGCCACCCTGCGCGTGACCCACCGTTCGCTGTTCGACGGCACCAACCAGGGCGTCGCCCGCACCGATGTGCCGGCGTTCTCGTTCCAGGGCCACCCGGAAGCGTCGCCGGGCCCGACCGACGTCGGCCCGCTGTTCGACCGCTTCGTGGTGCTGATGGAGCAGGCCAAGGCGTGATCAGTACGCCGCCGGCTCCCGGTGGCGTCGCGATGGACCGTACACCCCGCATCGCTGCTGCCCCTGGCGCGGCGCTGCGGATCAAGATTCCTGATCGACAGCGTGCGATCACTCCCCCTTGTCACGCTGTACTGACTTAGAGAAGAAAATGCCCAAGCGCACTGACCTCAAGACCATCCTCATCATCGGTGCTGGCCCGATCGTCATCGGCCAGGCCTGCGAGTTTGACTACTCCGGCGCCCAGGCCTGCAAGGCCCTGCGTGACGAGGGTTACCGCGTGGTGCTGGTCAACAGCAATCCGGCCACGATCATGACCGACCCGGAGATGGCCGACGCCGTCTACATCGAGCCGATCAACTGGCAGACGGTCGAGAAGATCATCGCCAAGGAAAAGCCCGATGCGCTGCTGCCGACCATGGGTGGCCAGACCGCGCTGAACTGCGCGCTGGACCTGGCCGACCACGGCGTGCTGGAGAAGTACAACGTCGAACTGATCGGCGCCAAGCGCGAAGCGATCCGCATGGCCGAAGACCGCGAGCTGTTCCGCGTCGCCATGGGTGAGATCGGCCTGGAATGCCCGACCGCCGCCGTCGCCCACACCCTGGACGAAGCGCTGGAGATCCAGACCCGCGTCGGCTACCCGACCATCATCCGCCCCAGCTTCACCCTGGGCGGCAGCGGTGGCGGCATCGCCTACAACCGCGAAGAGCTGGTCGAGATCGTCAGCCGCGGCCTGGAACTGTCGCCGACCACCGAAGTGCTGGTGGAAGAGTCGGTGCTGGGTTGGAAGGAGTTCGAAATGGAAGTGGTCCGCGATACCGCGGACAACTGCATCATCGTCTGCTCGATCGAAAACCTCGACCCGATGGGCGTGCACACGGGTGACTCGATCACCGTGGCGCCGGCACAGACCCTGACCGACAAGGAATACCAGCGCCTGCGCGATGCCTCCATCGCCGTGCTGCGCAAGATCGGCGTCGACACCGGTGGCTCGAACGTGCAGTTCGGCATCAACCCGAAGACCGGCCGCGTGGTCGTCATCGAGATGAACCCGCGCGTCTCTCGTTCGTCGGCGCTGGCCTCCAAGGCCACCGGCTTCCCGATCGCCAAGGTTGCCGCCAAGCTGGCCGTGGGCTACACCCTGGACGAACTGAAGAACGAGATCACCGGCGGCCTGACCCCGGCCTCGTTCGAGCCGTCCATCGACTACGTCGTCACCAAGATCCCGCGCTTCGCCTTCGAGAAGTTCCCGGCCGCCGATGCCCGCCTGACCACCCAGATGAAGTCGGTGGGCGAGGTGATGGCGATGGGCCGCACTTTCCAGGAGTCGGTGCAGAAGGCCCTGCGTGGTCTGGAAACCGGCAAGGTCGGCTTCGACCCAACCGGCCTGGACCTGGCCAACGAAGAAGACCTGCAGACCCTGCGCCGCGAGCTGAAGGCGCCGGGCCCGGAGCGCCTGTTCTTCGTCGCCGATGCGTTCCGCGCCGGCATGAGCGTGGAAGAGATCTACGCACTGTCGTTCATCGATCACTGGTTCCTGGATCAGATCGAGGAAATCATCGCGGCGGAAGCTGAAGTCACTGCCGGTGGCATCGATGCGCTGGACGCTGCACGCCTGCGCAAGCTGAAGCGCGCTGGCTTCTCCGACGCGCGCCTGGCGCAGCTGACCGGTACCAACGAAGCCGCCATCCGCGCGCTGCGTCGTGCGCACAAGGTACGCCCGGTCTACAAGCGCGTGGACTCCTGTGCCGGTGAGTTCTCCACCGGTACCGCCTACCTTTACTCGACCTACGAGGACGAGTGCGAGGCCGCGCCGAGCAACCGCGACAAGATCATGATCCTGGGCGGTGGCCCGAACCGCATCGGCCAGGGCATCGAGTTCGACTACTGCTGCGTGCACGCGGCACTGGCGCTGCGCGAGGATGGCTATGAAACCATCATGGTCAACTGCAACCCGGAAACCGTGTCGACCGACTACGACACCTCCGACCGCCTGTACTTCGAACCGCTGACCCTGGAAGACGTGCTGGAAATCGTCGAGCTGGAACAGCCGAAGGGCGTGATCGTGCAGTACGGCGGCCAGACCCCGCTGAAGCTGGCGCGCGCGCTGGAAGCCAACGGCGTGCCGGTGATCGGCACCAGCCCGGACTCGATCGACCTGGCCGAAGACCGTGAGCGCTTCCAGCAGCTGGTCGACAAGCTGGGCCTGAAGCAGCCGCCGAACCGCATCGCCCGCAACGACCAGGAAGCCCTGCTGCTGGCCCGCGAGATCGGCTACCCGCTGGTGGTGCGCCCGAGCTACGTGCTGGGCGGCCGTGCGATGGAGATCGTCTACGGCGAAGCCGACCTTGCCCGCTACGTGCGCGACGCGGTGAAGGTGTCCAACGATTCGCCGGTGCTGCTGGACCGCTTCCTCGACAACGCCGTCGAGTGCGACGTCGACATCATCGCCGACAAGGATGGCAACGTCCTGATCGGTGGCGTGATGGAGCACATCGAAGAAGCTGGCGTGCACTCGGGCGATTCCTCCTGCTCGCTGCCGCCGTACTCGCTGTCGGCTGAAACCCAGGCCGAACTGCGCCGCCAGGTGGTGGAGCTGGCCAAGGCCCTGAACGTGGTCGGCCTGATGAACACCCAGTTCGCGATCCAGACCAGCGACGAAGGTGCCGACACCATCTACCTGCTGGAAGTGAACCCGCGTGCCTCGCGCACCGTGCCGTTCGTGTCCAAGGCCACCGGCATGCCGCTGGCCAAGATCGCCGCCCGTTGCATGGCTGGCAAGAGCCTGGCCGAGCAGGGTGCAACCAAGGAAATCGTGCCGGACTATTACTCGGTGAAGGAAGCGATCTTCCCGTTCGCCAAGTTCCAGGGCGTCGATCCGATCCTCGGGCCGGAGATGCGCTCCACCGGTGAAGTGATGGGCGTAGGCCGCACCTTCAACGCCGCCTTCGCGCGTGCGCAGGAAGCCGGTGGCATCAAGGCGCCGCCGGTCGGCAAGGCCTTCGTTTCGGTGCGTGATCCGGACAAGAAGCGCGTGCTGCCGGTGGCCAAGGCGCTGCTGGCGCGTGGCTACAGCCTGGTCGCCACCCGTGGCACCGCCGCGTGGCTGCAGCAGCATGGCATGGACTGCGAGATCATCAACAAGGTGGTCGAAGGCCGTCCGCACATCGTCGACTCGATCAAGAACGGCGAGATCGTCTATATCGTCAACACGACCGAAGGTCGTTCGGCGATCAACGACTCGTTCTCGATCCGTCGCGAGGCACTGCAGCATCGCGTCACCTACTCGACCACCATTGCCGGCGCCAAGGCGCTGGTGGATTCACTGGAATTCCGCGGCACCGGCCCCGTCTGGTCGCTGCAGGAGCTGCACAAGGAGTTGAATGCATGAGAGCCCCCATCACGATGAAGGGCGCGCAGAAGCTGCGCGACGAACTGGATCACCTGAAGTCGGTCAAGCGCCCGAAGGTGATCGCCGCGATCGCCGAGGCGCGTGAGCACGGTGACCTGAAGGAGAACGCCGAGTACCATGCCGCGCGCGAGGAACAGGGCTTCATCGAAGGCCGCATCAAGCAGCTGGAAGGTGAGCTGTCGCACGCCGAAATCATCGACGTGAGCAAGCTCAATGCCGGCTCCAAGGTGGTGTTCGGCGCCAGCGTGACGCTGGCCGACGTGGAAACCGACGAAGAGAAGAAGTACCAGATCGTTGGTGACCTGGAAGCGGACATCAAGCTGGGCCTGATCGCGATTTCCTCGCCGGTCGCGCGCGCGATGATCGGCAAGCTGGAAGGCGATTCGATCGTGATCGACGCCCCGGCCGGCCAGCGCGAGTACGAGATCGTCAGCGTCAGCTACGTGGACTGACCACGTGGCGACGGCGACCCTGCTGTTGCCTGCACGCAGCCGCTTTGCCGCGGCTGCGCTGCCGGACGATGTGGCGCGTGCGCTCGGCCGTGCCACGATGGTGCAGGTCGCACCGGGCGAACGCGCACAACTGACGCGCCATTTCACGGTTGCCGCGCCGCACTGGCCGGTGGCCGCGTTGACCCGCCAGCGCGACGTCGGCGATGCAGCCGGCGCCAGCTGGCTGCGTGCCGACCCGGCCTGCATGGTGCCGGACATGCACGGCGCGCGGATGATGGCCTACGGCGAGACGCTGCGGCCGACCTTGGCGGACTGCCTGGCCCTGTTGCCGGTGCTGCAGCCGCTGTTTGCCGATGCCGGATTCGTGCTCGACGCACCGGACCCGTCGCGCTGGTACCTGCGGCTTCCGATCGACCTGGCCCTGCCGGACTTCGACAGTCCGGACGAGGTGCTGGGCGATGACCTGTTCTCTCACCTGCCCGAAGGCGAGGGCGGCCGCCGCTGGCGGGCGCTGATGACCGAAGCGCAGGTACTGCTGCACAACCATTCCTGGAACCAGCAGCGCGCCGCGCAGGGACAACAGCCGATCAATTCGCTGTGGTTCTGGGGCGGTGGCGTGATGCCGGTGTCGGTCAGCACGCCGCACGCACAGGTGCGTAGCCGCGATGCCCTGTTGCAGGGCCTGGCCCTGGCGGCTGGCGTCGCCGTGGACGGCGAGCAGGCGGTGGATGCATTGGTGGATCTGCGCCAGCTGCGTTCCCTGCAGCAGCTCGGCAATGAAGCGATCCGTCCGCTGCTGGCCGCGCTGAAGCGTGGTGAGCTGCAGCGGCTGGTGCTGGATTTCGAAGACGGCCTGCAGTTCCAGCTGGACCGTGGACAGCGCTGGCAGTTCTGGAAGAAGCCGCGCCAGCTTCACGATGCCTGAAGCATCCAGGTAGCGCCGGGCCACGCCCGGCGGGTGCCCTAGCGGAACTCCGAAACGTAGGTCGGCAGCTGCCAGGTGGAGGCGCCAGAGCCACTGCAGGTGCCGCCGACGTACTCCATGGCCAGCTGCATCCGCTGCCCATCCCACGACCAGTAGCGCCCGGTTTCGCAGCGATCCTGGTCGGTCTCCACGGTTTCCTCGAGAAAGACCGCCTCGGGCGAGCGCGCAAAGAGTGCGCCCTGGGTAATGAATACGGGATTGAACGGCGCCTGGTCGTTGATCACCCACGTGCCCGCCGGCACGTTGAGCGCCTGGGTGTGGCAGACAACAGAGGCGAGCAGGTGATGATCGTCCAATCGCTGGATGGCGATGGAATGCGGCGCGGTCTGCTGCACATTCGGGGCGCATGCCCAGTCGACCTTGCTGCTGGGCTGAAGCAGGCGGCGCAGGTCCTCGCGGTCCTCCAGGTGTACGTCTTCCTCATGCGGCTCGACCGCCATGGATGGCGTGGCAAGCTGTGGCTTCGGGAGGGCGGGTGGCACGCGCGACTCCGGTCTATGCCCTCGTCTCACCAGCGCGCCAGGCGTCTCCAGGCGCTGCTGGAACTGATCCATCTTCAGCATCAGCGCGGCTGCGCCGGATGCGGAGAGCGACCATGCCTGGCCCTTGCTGTCGGTGACGCTGATGGGTGAATGCTCGATGAGGGCTGCACTGAACGCCTGCACCTGGGCCGGTGTCAGCGTTGCATGCTCCGTCGCCGACTCCAGTACGCCGATGCTGCCGGCGGGCGTTCCATCCAACCGCAATTGCAGTTCGCCGGTAGGGGACTGTGCCTGCGCTTCGGGATCGTCAACGCTGTCGCGGGCGAGTGTCAGCCGGATCTCCACCGCGGCTCCGGGGCCGCCATTGCGCTCGATCAGCGCGGCCAGCCTCAGCGGCGCCAGTGCGCCGACACCGGCGAGACGACAAGTGCGCGTGTTGTCGCAGGCCATGAACCAGTCGCCATCGGCGAACGATCCGCCCACCGCATCCGTGGCCGAAGCAGCCGAAGGCATCATCAGCAAACCCAGCAGGAACAGGGGCGCCTGCAGCAGAGAAAGGGTGCGCATTCAACGAACCTCGCTGACCAGGGTCGGCAGGTTCCAGTGCCCGCCCGGGATGCCGCGACACAGGCCCGTACTGAACGCGCTGCTGGGTTGGAATCTGCGACCGTCCCATGCCCAGTCCGAGCCGGAAACGCAGTCGCCGATGCCCCGACCCTTGTAGCGCGCATACAGCGTGCGGTCTTCACGCGAGAAGCCCTCGGCTTCCAGTGTGACCACCTCCGCCGCATACGGTGGCTGATCGCGCGCGATCCAGAAACCATTGCTGTAGTTGTACGCACCCATCTGGCACAGCGCTTGGACCAGCACATGGCTGCCGTCCAGGCGCTCGATCACCATTTCCGGAGTTCCCGTGTACTCGACCAGGTGCGGACAGTCGTCGCTGTCGCCGATCGTGGCAATCAGGGCGTCGCGCAGCGCTTCGCTGGTACCCAGTGCACGGTCGCCGGGTCGAGCGGCCGCCAGCGTGGCGCGCACGATCACCGGTCTGGCCCGTGCAGCCGGCACGCTTGCCTCGGAACGGGTGCCACGCCGCACCAGGGCGCCGGGTGTTCCGATCCGCCCTTGTGCCTCGTCCATTTTCAGCAGTACGGCGGCAGCCCCACGGTCGGAAATCGGCCAGCGGGTGCCGTTGTTGTCGATGACCTCGATGCGGGCCCGGCCGGGCAGGGCGGCGAGCAGTGCTTCAACCTGCGCGGGACGCAGCGTCACGGCCTCGTCGGCGCCGGTGTCCTGCACCGGGCCCAGATCACGGTCGTTCACCAGCAGGCGCATCGCTCCTTCAGGCATTGCGCTTTCGCCATCCTCGCCCACCCGCAGCCGCGCCTTCACTGTTGTACCGGGACCGCCGGCACGTTCCAACATCAGGCCCAGCAGGCTGTCTGCGTTTTCCGGTCCATAACCCGCGGCACGGCAGGTGCCGGTGTTGTCGCAGGCCAGGAACCAGTCGTGGTGCACGAACTCGATACCGGGTGTGACCGGCGTGTTTGCGGCATGACTGGCAAGCGGCAGCAGCAGGCCTACAATCAGTGCGCTCAGCGGGCGGTACATGGCGAATTCCGTTTCAGAAGCGAACAAGCATGGGCGATGGCCGCGCCTGCGCCAAGCCCGGGAAGAGCCGGGCACGCCGAGCGGGTATCATGCGCGGGTCTTCCGTCACCCGGCGATGCCGATGTCCCTTGCCGCCGATGCTGTGCAGTCATCTCCTGATACGCCGACGATCCGCCGCCGCGATGCGGTCGCGCCCGGAAGCTGGCCGGAGGGCACGCTGCCGCTGCTGGCGCGCCTGTACGCTGCACGCGGCGCGCATACCCCGGAGCTCGCGCAGCCGAAACTGGGCAATCTGCACGCCCCCGAGCTGCTGACCGGCATCGACGATGCGGTGGGCTTGCTGGTCGAGGCCATCGCCAACGACAAGCGCATCCTGGTGGTCGGCGATTTCGATTGCGATGGTGCCACCGCCTGCGCGGTCGGCGTGCGTGGCCTGCGCATGCTCGGCGCGCAGCATGTCTTCCACGCGGTGCCCAACCGCATGGTGCACGGCTACGGCCTGTCGCCGTCACTGGTGGAAGAGCTGGCCGCGCTGCAGCCGGACCTGCTGGTCACGGTCGACCACGGCATTGCCTGCCACGCCGGTGTCATCGCGGCCAAGGCGCGTGGCTGGCAGGTGCTGGTCACCGATCACCATCTTCCCGGTCCGCAGTTGCCGCCGGCCGATGTCATCGTCGATCCCAATCTCGACGGCGACGCCTTCCCCAGCAAGTCGCTGGCAGGTGTCGGCGTGATCTTCTACGTGCTGATGGCGTTGCGCCGGCAGATGCGCGAGGCCGGTGTCTTTGCCGATGGCAAGGGACCGGACCTGACCACGCTGCTGGACCTGGTGGCGGTCGGCACCGTCGCCGATCTGGTGGCGCTGGACCCGAACAACCGGGCGCTGGTCAGCGCGGGCCTGCGCCGTCTGCGCGCAGGGCAGGGTTGTGTCGGCCTGCGTGCGCTGATCGAAGCCAGTGGCCGTGACGCCACGCGACTGACGGCCACCGATATTGGCTTCGCACTCGGCCCACGCCTGAACGCGGCGGGCCGGCTGGAAGACATGGCGCTGGGCATCGCGCTGCTGCTGACCGAAGACCCACGGCAGGCGCGCGAGATCGCGCAGACGCTGGAGCAGATCAATGCGGAACGGCGCGCCGTGCAGCAGTCGATGACTGACGACGCCGAGCAGGCGTTGACCCGCGTGGTGCTGGACATGGCTGGCCAGCGACCGGTGGCGGCCTGCCTCTTCGATGCAGACTGGCATCCGGGCGTAGTTGGCCTGGTCGCGTCGAAGATGAAGGATCGCTTGCATCGCCCGGTGATCGCCTTCGCACCGGCCGAGCCGGGCGCCGACACCCTGCGTGGCTCGGCGCGCTCGATCCCCGGCCTGCATATCCGTGACGCACTGGCATTGGTCGATGCGCGCCATCCGGGCTTGATCGAACGCTTCGGCGGCCACGCCATGGCGGCCGGCCTCAGCCTGCGCCTCGATCACGTCGATGACTTCAAGGCGGCCTTCGTCGCCGTGGTGCTGGAAATGCTCGACCCGGCCGCGCTCCAGCAGCAGGTACTCAGCGACGGCGAACTGGCGGCGGACGAACTCGACCATCGCCACGCCGACGCGCTGCGTCTTGCTGGACCGTGGGGCCAAGGCTTCCCCGAGCCGCTGTTCGACGGCCACTTCGAAGTGGCCAACTGGCGCGTGCTGAAGGAACGCCACCTCAAGCTGGAACTGCGCCTGCCAGGCGTACCCGGCACGATCAACGCGATCCACTTCGGCGGCTGGCACGGGAACGCGCCGGGCCGCCACGTGCATCTCGCCTACCGGCTCGCCTGCGATGACTATCGCGGCGGCAGCGCCATCCAGCTGATTGTGGAGCACAGCCTCCCCGCTTGAAGAAAAAGGGACGGAGGGGATCAAGTCGTTTTTGCCTTGTTTGCCATTGCGACTTGATCCCCTCCGTCCCCTTTTTTGGGACCCCGCCAACCCCGTTCCGGCAGCTCGTGCGTTCAACGGTCTACGATCCCACTGGAGTCCGGTCATGGTCTTCGCCCGATGCTGCACTGTGTTGTTGCTGGCCCTTGTGGCCTGCCCCGCTGGCGCGCAGTCGCCGCCGATCTCCCGGCCGCAGGCCGCCACGCCGCTGCTGATCGCGCCGGCCGCCGAACAACCGGTGCAGCTGCAGCGCGCACGCATCGAGGGCGAAGTCCAGGCGGGCATCGCCCAGACCCGGATCACCCTGGAATTCCATAACCCGAACCGGCGCGTGCTGGAAGGTGAGCTGCAGTTCCCGCTGGGCGACGGTCAGCAGATCAGCGGCTTCGCGCTGGATATCAACGGCGAGCTGCGTGACGCGGTGCCGGTGCCCAAGGACCGCGGTCGTCAGGTATTCGAGGAGATTGCCCGCCGCGGCGTCGACCCGGGCCTGCTGGAACAGACCGCTGGCAACCAGTTCCGCCTGCGCATCTACCCGCTGCCGGCCGGCGGCAGTCGGCGCGTGCAGCTGGTGATGCGTGAGCCGTTGGCCTTCGACGGCCACGGCTGGCAATGGACGCTGCCGCTGCAGTTCGCCGCCGGTGCAGCCTCGGTTGAACTGAAGCTGCAGGCCCCGGGCGCGACGGCCGCGGGTACGGCGCCATTCCGCATCAGCGCGGGCCAGCTGCAGTGGCAGGGCAGGGGCGCGCAGTTGCCGAAGCAGCTGCAGTGGAGCCTGCCCGCAGCAAGTCAGGCGCAGGTCCAGGTGGCGCCCTGGCAGGACGGGCACTACCTGTTGGCGCAGCTGCCGGTGTCGACCGGCAGCACGCCGCGCACGTTGCCCCGCGAGATCGGCCTGCTGTGGGATGGCTCCGGCTCGGGTGGGCAGCGTGACCGCACGCGCGAGTTCGCCCTGCTGGATCGGTACTTCGCCGCGATGGGTGACGGCACCGTGGCGTTGACCGTGCTGCGCGATCGCGCCGAACAGGTGCGTCGATTCCGTATCCGCGCCGGCAACTGGAGTGAACTGCGCGCAGCCCTGCAGGCCGTGCGCCCGGACGGTGCCAGCGCGCTGGCACAGTGGCAGCCGCAGCCGGGCGTGAAGGAATACCTGCTGGTCAGCGATGGCCTGCTGACCTATGGGCCGGAACAGCTACCGGCGATGGTGGCGGATCAACGCCTGTTTGCGATCAGCAGCGCCGGTGCGCGCACCGATGCCGTGCGACTGCGTGGTTGGAGCGAAGCGCATGGTGGCCGCTTTGTTGCACTGGGTGAGGATGTCGATGCAGCGGCGCGCGAGCTGCTGTCGTCGCCGTTGGATGTGCAGGTCGATGCGGGGCGCGGCGTGCAGGACGTGGTGATCGATCGTCGCAGTGAAGCCCAGGGCTGGCTGTGGCTGCACGCACGACTAGCGGCCGACGGTGTGCCGATGCGGGTGCGCGTGGGTGGCGGCGAATGGCAGGCGCTGCCGGCCACGCAGAAAAGCGATGACGGCGAACTGCTGGCCGGCCTGTGGGCGCAGGCGCGCCTGCAGCAACTGGCCGTCGACCGCCGCAGCAACCGTGAGGCCATGCAGCGCCTGTCCCAGCAGTTTGGCCTGGTGGGGCCGGATACCTCGCTGATCGTGCTGGAAACCCTGGATGACTACCTGCGCTACGCGATCCGCCCGTCTGGCACGCTCCGCACCGAATACGATGCACGATTCGCCGTGCAGGTGGCGGATCGCGCCGCTGCGGATCGCGAGCGCCTGGATGAAGTGGCTGCACGCTGGAAGGAGCGCCAGCAATGGTGGAACCGCAGCTGGCCGAAGGGAATGCCGCCGCAGCCGAAGGGCGGGGCACTGGAAGTTGCCTCCGCGGACTACGCGATGGAATCGGCGCCGGTGGCGACGCTCGCCGCGCCTGCCCCTGCGGCACCGCCCGCCCCGGCACCGATGGCCGCCGCCGAGCAGCGCATGGAAGCCAGCAGCGCGCGTGCACGTCGCTCGGCGCCTGCATCGAACAAGGCCCTGGATTCAATCACGGTCACGGGTGGCCGTGTCGCTGCGCCCGCTGCCGCCAACGAGGGCGAGCTCGGCATCCAGCTGGCGGCCTGGCAGCCGGACTCGACCATCGCCCGGCGCTTGCGCCAGGGCCCGGCGTCGCAACTGTATGACCGCTACCTGGCCGAGCGCGATGCCCATGCCGACAGCAGCGCATTCTTCCTCGACGTGGCCGACCTGCTGCTGGCGCAGGGTCAGCGCGACCTGGCACTGCGCGTGTTGTCGAACCTGGCCGAGATGGACCTGGACAACCGCCACCTGCTGCGCGTGCTCGGTTACCGACTGATGCAGGCCGATGCTCCCGCGCTGGCGGTGCCGGTGTTCGAGCAGGTGCTGGCGATGGGCCAGGAGGAACCGCAGAGCTTCCGCGACCTCGGTCTGGCACTGGCGGCGGCCGGCAAGCCGCAGCAGGCGCTGGCGCCGCTGTACCAGGTGGTGGTGCGGCCGTGGGACAGCCGCTTCGATGGCATCGCCCTGATCGCATTGGATGAACTGACGAACCTGGTGGCCCGCAGCACGCCCCGGCTGGATACCACCGGCATCGACCCGCGCCTGCTGCAGGCGATGCCGCTGGACCTGCGGGTGGTGCTGTCGTGGGATGCCGACAACAGCGACATGGACCTGTGGGTGACCGACCCGAACGGCGAGCGCGCCTACTACGGCAACCGCCTGACCTACCAGGGCGGGCAGATGTCGCAGGACTTCACCGGCGGCTATGGTCCCGAGCAGTTCTCGCTACGCAACGCCAAGCCGGGCAAGTACAAGGTGGAGGCGAACTACTTCGGCAGCCGCCAGCAGCTGGTGACCGGGGCGACGACGCTGATGCTGCGCCTGACCACCCACTGGGGCACGTCGAAGCAGAAGGACCAGATGGTCACGATGCGGTTGAAGGACCGCGCCGAAACCGTGCTGGTGGGCGAGTTCGAGGTGCGTTGACCGCTCGCACGCCCGTATGGAGTCGAGCGCGCTCGACCACGTTGGTATAGAGCCGAGCCCATGCTCGGCTCATGGCAGAGGCAGCCGAGCGTTGGCTCGGCTCTACAACTGCGCAGCGTGTGCAACCGGCGATGCTGGCGGATTGGCGCGCAGGCCGAACAGGGGGCGCAGCCAGCGCACGCGACGGATCAGCAGTTCGTGGATCAGCAGGCAGCCGCCGACGGTGCCGCCCAGCAGTAGCGACGGCTCCAGCCAAGGACCCAGTTGCAATGGCTTGAGCCAGAACAACAGCACGATGATCAGGCTCTGGTGCAGCATGTACCAAGGATAGATGGCCTCGGTACAGTACGGTAGCCAGCCGAACGGGCGGTCGAGGAAGACCTTGCCCCAGCCGAGGATGGCCAGCAGCGCGGTCCAGACATACACCGACTGGCTGGTCCTGCCCTGCAGGTCCCAGAACGTTTCAGGCCATTGCCGCAGCGAGGAGTCAGCCGGCAGCACCTGGCCGAGGATGCGCAACCCCAGATACCAGCCGACCGCCGCCAGCGCCAGCCACAGCGTGGTGCGGCGCAGGGAGACCACGCGCTGCCAGAACACCGGCTCGCGACCGAGCAGGTAGCCGGCCAGGAACACTGTCGCGTACTTCGCGTGCTGATACCAGTCGCCAAGCAGGGCATTGGTGGACGGATAGACCGGCTCCAGCCAGATCACCCAGGCCAGCAGCAGCGCAGACGGAATTCCGATCAGCAGTATCGGCGAGGCGGCGCAGAACGCGATCGCACGGCGCACCACGGCCGTTCCCAGTAATGGCATCAGCAGGGCCAGGGCCAGCGTGTAGTTCCACAGATAGGCCAGGTACCACAGGTGGTTCCAGGTGATGCCGTATTGCCAGCCGGCGAAACTGCCTTCCGGCCACGGCCGCACCTGCCAGTAGCGCAGCAGGAAATGCCCGAAGCCGGGCGCAACATGACCGTTGGCCACGCCCTCGCAGTAGGGCTGGATCGGCACGATCACGAACATGCCGAACAGCAGGGGCAGCAGCAGCCGCCACGTGCGCAGGCCGGCAAAGCGCAGCAGCCTGCTTTCCGGCCGCATCAGCGCGATGGCGATGCCTGAAATCAGGAACAGCAGCGACATCCGCCAGCGGTTGACGAACAGCATCGGCCACTGCAGCCATTCGGCGGTATGCACGCTCTTGAGGTGGAAGCCCCAGTCGTCCACATAGGCCATGGCGGTGTGGTAGAGGATCAGCAGGGCGAAGGCGAACACGCGCAGGGCGTCGATGTCGTGGCGTCGGGTCATGGTGGAGGTGTGCCGGAAGGTCGAGCCAACGTGACGCCGTCCGGCCTGTGCAGCCACTGCCAAGGGGCCGCCGGAACCCGCGCAGTGACCAATGGCGGGGGTGGCGGGACCAATGGAGCGGCTACCTTTGGTCCCTTGAGGCAGGCTGGAGCACCGCAACGAAATGGATGCAGCAATGACCCAGGGCCGACCATCGCGCTGGCGTACTTCAACGCGCCTGCTGGTATGGGCGACGATCCTGTCGGCTTCAGCAGTGACCAATGCGCTGGTGGAAGTGATGGATGCCAGTCGCCGCGGCGCCGATCTCGGTCTGTGGGAGCCGATGATCTGGGAGTTCAGCAGCCTTTGCCTGGTCCTGATGACCCTGCCGTTGCTGTGGTGGGGCTGCGAGCGCTGGCCGCTGCATGCCGATACCTGGAAGCAGCGGTTGCCGGTGTATCTGCTGGCCAGCGTAGGCTGGTCGCTGCTGCACGTGGTGGGGATGATGCTGCTTCGGCACCTGGCCTATGTATCGCTGGGCTACCGCTACCAGGACGATGCGGGATGGCTGGAGCGTTTTGCCTACGAATACCTGAAGGATGTGCGCACGTTCGCGATGTTCGTGGCACTGGAGCACTTCGCCAGCTGGTTCGGCCGGCGCAGGCAGGGTGAGGCGAGCCTGCTGGCCGAGCCCGACGTCGGCCCGCCGGTGGAGCCGGTCGAGCGTCCCCAGCACTTCCTGGTGCGCAAGCTGGGCAAGGAGTTCCTGGTCGCCACCGCCGACGTGGAGTACGCCCAGGCGGCGGGGAACTACGTGAACCTGCGGGTACGCGGCCACGACTACCCGCTGCGGATCACCATGGCGGTGCTGGAGCAGCGGCTGGACCCGAGCGAGTTCCTGCGCCCGCACCGCAGCTGGCTGATCAACCGGGGCCAGCTGCGCTCGATCGAGCCGCTGGAGGGGGGCGAGGCCCTGCTGCATATGGCCGACGGGGCCAAGGTGCCCTGCAGCCGGCGCCAGCTGCCGCTGCTCCGGCAGGCGTTGGGGGCCGGATGAGGCCCTCATTCCGGGCATCCCCGGCCTGCGGTATCATTACCAGTCATCTTTTGAATGCATAACCGCCGACATGATCGAACTGAATCCTGTCCGCCAGCGCATCACCGATCTGACCGATCGCGTGCTGTCGCTTCGGGGGTATCTTTGACTACGACGCCAAGAAAGAGCGTCTTGAAGAAGTAACGCGGGAGCTGGAAAGCCCCGACGTCTGGAACAACGCCGAGTACGCCCAGAATCTGGGCCGCGAGCGCTCCAGCCTGGAAAAGACCGTGGGCGGCATCGCCTCGGTGCTCGACGGCCTGGCTGATGCCACCGAACTGCTTGAGCTGGCCGAGTCCGAGCAGGACGAGGACACCGCGCTGGCCGTGGTCGCCGACCTGGACAAGCACCAGTCGCACGTCGAGAAGCTGGAATTCCAGCGCATGTTCTCCGGCGAGATGGACAATGCGGCCGCGTTCGTCGACATCCAGGCCGGTGCCGGTGGCACCGAAGCCCAGGACTGGGCCGAGATCCTCCTGCGCATGTACCTGCGCTGGTGTGAATCGCGCGGCTGGAAGACCGAGCTGATGGAAGTCTCCGGTGGCGACGTCGCCGGCATCAAGTCGGCCACCCTGCGCGTGGAAGGCGACTACGCCTATGGCTGGCTGAAGACCGAGACCGGCGTGCACCGCCTGGTGCGCAAGTCGCCGTTCGACTCGGACAACCGCCGCCACACCAGCTTCACCTCGGTGTTCGTGTCGCCGGAAATCGATGACAACATCGACATCACCATCAACCCGGCCGACCTGCGGACCGACGTGTACCGTTCGTCCGGTGCTGGTGGCCAGCACGTGAACAAGACCGAGTCGGCAGTGCGTATCACCCACATCCCGACCAACATCGTTGTGGCCTGCCAGACCGGCCGCAGCCAGCACCAGAACCGCGACAACGCGATGAAGATGCTGGCCGCCAAGCTCTACGAGCTGGAGATCCAGAAGCGCAACGCCGAGAAGGACGCGGTGGAAGCCACCAAGTCCGACATCGGCTGGGGCAGCCAGATCCGCAACTATGTGCTGGACCAGAGCCGCATCAAGGACCTGCGCACCGGCATCGAGCGTTCAGATACACAGAAGGTGCTGGATGGCGACCTGGACGAGTTCGTCGAGGCCAGCCTGAAGGCCGGCCTGGCCGTGGGCTCCAAGCGCGTCGATGCCTGATCGGCGCGCCTGCGCGGATGTCGTCACCCTCGTGCGCAACGCCGAGGGTGGTCGATCACGCGTCCTGTAGAGCTGAGCCATGCTCAGCTGCTTTTCGCGGGGTAGCAGATGCGTCGAGCATGGCTCGACGCTACAACGGGTACGGCGGTAGCGATGATGCGCAGCGAAAGTGAACGCAAGGAACTCGGCGGCTTCCTCAAGGCCTGCCGCGCCCGTGTCGACCCTGCCACGCTCGGCCTCCCGGCCGGGCGCCGGCGCACCCCGGGCCTGAAGCGCGAGGAAGTGGCGCTGGCCATCGGCGTAAGCGTCAGCTGGTACACCTGGATCGAGCAGGGCCGCGAAGTGCGTGCCTCGCCCGAGGTGCTTGAGCGCCTGGCGCAGGTGCTGCGCATGAGCGACGACGAACGCGCCTATGCGTTCGCGTTGTCCGGCTATGGCGTGCCACTGGAATCACCGGACGAAAGCGTGACCGATGGCCTGCGCCAGCTGGTGGAGGCGATGCAGCCGATCCCTGCGTATGTGCGCAATACCCGCTTCGACATCCTGGCCTGGAACCCGGCCATCGCCGAGCTGTTCGTGGACTACAGCGAGCTGGCGCCGCATGAACGCAACACGCTGCGGCTGATGTTCCTGTACCCGCCGTACCGTACGCTGATTCTCAACTGGGAAGAAATGACCCGCGGCCTGCTGGCAGGTTTCCGTGCGGCGATGGCGCAGGCGCCGGACAAGGCGCCGTTCCTGGCGCTGGTGGAGGACATTGCCGCGCACAGCGAGGAATTCCGTCAGTGGTGGCCGGAGCACGACGTGCGGCGGTTCGATGAAGGTGCGAAGAAGTTGAACCATCCCACGCGCGGGTTGCTGGACCTGCAGTACGTGGCGCTGGTGCCGGAGAGCCGGCACGATCTGTCCCTGGTGACCTACCTGCCGCGGAAGTAGGGGGTGTTCGGCAGGGCTTGCAGCCCTGCACCAGCAGAGGCCGAAGCGACAGCAACAGCAACAGCAACAGCAACAGCGGGCATTCCGTGGGATGGCGGGGCGGTGTCGGAGTGCGGGGACGCCGTAAACCCGTCCCTGGGGGCTTGGCAGCCGCATCCATGCGGCTGACACCCCGCACTCCGACACCGCCCCACCTTCGACAGGTTCACGTGGCTGTAGGTAGGTGTCGACCTTGGTCGACACATCTGTCAGATATCGAATGAAATTCCGGGGGTCAGAGCCGTTTTCCATAGGAAAACGGCTCTGACCCCAAAAGTATTTCCGACAGATAGCGGAAAACTGTCGAAGGCGGGGTGGGTCCGGTTGCGGGGGCGTGAGCGCCATGGATGGCGCGACCGAGGCTACATGGACGTATTCACGCCGTCCCCCGCAACCGGACCCACCCCGCCATCCCACGGAATGCAGGCCTTTGACCTTGACGTTGCCCTGGCCTCTGCGGGTGCAGGGCGCAGCCCTGCCGACACCTCCCCCCATTCAGACAGGTAAGTGCAGGTCACAGGATAAGCAGACGCCTTGTTGCCTCCGCCAATCGGGTCCACATTCCTGTGCAGGAGACGGGCCACCGCCCGTTTTCGAGACAACAGGAGCCCTGCATGTCCGCTGCCCCCAGCACTGCCATTTCGCGCGATCCGGCCACCGGTGAACAGATCGCCAGCCATCCCTTCGCCACCGACGCCGAACTGGAAACAATCCTCGACCGCGGTCAGGTCGGCTTCGCGGCCTGGAGCGCCAAGAGCCTCGAACAGCGCGCGGATGTACTGCGTGCGATGGCCGCGGTACTGCGCCGCGACCGTGAGAAGTTGGCTGCGCTGGCTACCGCCGAAATGGGCAAGGTCCAGGCCGAATCGCTGGCCGAAATCGAGAAATGCGCCGTGCTGTGCGACTGGTACGCCAACAACGGTGCCCAGTTCCTGCGCGACGAACCGACCCAGGTGCCCGACGACAAGGCTTACGTGTCCTACCTGCCGCTGGGCGTAGTGCTGGGCATCATGCCGTGGAACTTCCCGTACTGGCAGGTGATGCGCGCGGCGGTGCCGATCCTGATGGGCGGCAACGGCTTCCTGTTGAAGCCGGCCGAGAACATCGTCGGTACCGCGCAGCTGCTCGATGCCGCCTGGCGCGACGCTGGGTTGCCGGAAGGCACCTTCATCGCCGCCAACATCAGCCGCGACGGCACCAGCCGCGCGATCGCCGATGACCGCATCGCGGCGGTGACCCTGACCGGCAGTGTGGCCGCCGGCCGCAGCATTGCTGCCCAGGCCGGGCAGGCGCTGAAGAAGGTGGTGCTGGAACTGGGCGGCTCGGACCCGTTCATCGTGCTGGCCGACGCCGATCTGGACGCTGCCGTCGATGCGGCGGTGGCCTCACGCTTCCAGAACACCGGGCAGGTCTGCATCGCCGGCAAGCGCATCATCGTTGAAGACGCGGTATACGACCGTTTCGTGGCGCAGTTCTGCCAGAAGGTGCAGGCGCTGACCATCGGCGATGGTCGTGAAGCGGGTAATCGCATTGGTCCGATGGCACGCCAGGACCTGCTGGAACAGCTGGATGCGCAGGTACGCGCCTCGGTGGACGCGGGCGCGAAGCTGCTGGTCGGTGGCCATCAGCTGGATCGCCCGGGCGCGTTCTACGCACCCACCGTGCTGGCCGACGTGGAGCCGGGCATGCAGGCCTTCGATACCGAGACCTTCGGTCCGGTGGCCTCGATCAGCCGCGCTCGTGATGCCGACCATGCGGTGGAGCTGGCCAACCAGAGCGAGTTCGGTCTCAGCGGCAACCTGTGGACCGGCGACCGTGCCCGTGCGATGCAGCTTGCGCGCCGGCTGCAGACCGGCGGCGTGTTCGTCAACGGATTCTCTGCTTCGGACCCGCGCGTGCCGATCGGGGGCGTGAAGAAGAGCGGCTTCGGCCGCGAGCTCTCCCACTTCGGCATCCGCGAGTTCGTCAACGCGCAGACGGTCTGGTTCGACAAGCGTTGACGCGCAGCTTCCATCCTTCCTGCAACGATCCATCATCAGTCCAGCGAAAAGGACGGCATTCCAATGTCCAAGGGTTCAGATCTGCTTGTCGCCGCACTTGAGAACGAAGGCGTCGAGCGCATTTTCGGTATCCCCGGCGAAGAGAATCTCGACGTGGTCGAGTCGCTGCGCCATTCCAGCATCGAGCTGGTCATCACCCGCCACGAGCAGGCAGCGGTATTCATGGCGGCCACCTATGGCCGCCTGACCGGCAAGCCCGGGGTGTGCCTGGCCACGCTGGGGCCGGGCGCGCTGAACTTTACCACCGGCGCCGCCTACGCGCTGCTGGGTGCGTGGCCGGTCATCATGATCACTGGCCAGAAGGGCATCGTGGCCAGCAAGCAGGCACGCTTCCAGATCGTCGACATCGTCAGCACGATGAAGCCACTGACCAAGCAGGCGCGGCAGATCGTCTCGGCGCGCACCATCCCGACGATCGTGCGCGAGGCATTCCGCACCGCGCTGGAAGAGCGCCCGGGCCCGGTGCTGCTGGAGCTGCCCGAAGACATCGCGGCCGATGAGGTCGGGGACGTGGCGCTGATTCCGCCGCACGCGGTGGATCGTCCCATCGCCAGTCCGGAAGCACTGGACCGTGCGGCGGAGATCATCCGCAATGCCAAGCGACCGTTGCTGATGATCGCTTCGGCGGCGTCGCGGCCGCAGTCCAGCGAGGCGCTGTCGGCGTTCGTGCTGCGTGCCGGCATCCCGTTTTTCACCACGCAGATGGGCAAGGGCGCGGTGGCCGGTGGTTCGGGCCTGTACATGGGCACCGCGGCGCTGACCGAGCGCGACTACGTGCACATGGCCATCGACCAGGCCGATGTGATCGTGACCATCGGCCATGAGGTCACCGAGAAGCCGCCGTTCGTGATGCGTCCGGGTGGGCCGACCGTGATCCATATCGGCTATTCGCAGGCGGCGGTGGAGCAGGTGTACTTCCCGCAGGTGGAAGTGATCGGCGATATCGGCCGCTCGCTGACCCAGCTGGCCGACCGCATCGAAGGCGCGGTGCCGAACGCCGATGCGCTGCTGCCGTTGCGCGCGACCATCCTGGAGCACCTGGCCGCCCGTGCCGAGGAGGACGGCTTCACTCCTCAGCGGCTGGTGCATGACGTGCGCCAGGTGATGCCGCCGGACGGCATCGTGGCGCTGGACAACGGCATGTACAAGATCTGGTTTGCGCGGAACTACCGCACCCAGGTGGCCAACACGCTGCTGCTGGACAACGCGCTGGCGACCATGGGTGCGGGCCTGCCGTCGGCGATCATGGCCTCGATCCTGCATCCGCAGCGGCGGGTGCTGGCGGTGTGCGGTGATGGCGGCTTCATGATGAACAGCCAGGAGCTGGAGACCGCGCGCCGGCTGGGCCTGAACCTGGTGGTGCTGATCCTCAACGATGGCGCCTACGGGATGATCCGCTGGAAGCAGGCGGTGGATGGCTTCACCGACTACGGCATGACCTTCAGCAATCCCGATTTCGTGAAGTACGCCGAGGCCTATGGCTGCAAGGGCCATGAGGTGACCGCCATCGAGCAGTTCATCCCGACACTGGAGGCGGCGTTCAACGAGGGAGGCGTGCACCTGGTGTCGGTGCCGATCGATTACTCGGAGAACCAGCGGGTGCTGGTGGACGAGCTGCGGCAGGCCTTCCCGGGGAACGGCTGAGGTAGCGCCGGGCCACGCCCGGCGGATTCGTGCGCCGACCGACCGCCGGGCATGGCCCGGCGCTACCGGGCGCTGCCGGGGCCGGGGCCGGGGCGGGGCGGTTTTGGTATGCTGTCCAACCGGCTTTGCCGGCGCAGCATCCCCCCTCACTACACGATTCCCGCAGATCCATGAGCGAAGCCACCGATACCCCCCCCGTTGACGAAAACAAGTTGATCGCCGAGCGCCGCGAGAAACTCAAAACGCTGCGTGGGCAGGGCATCGCGTACCCGAACGACTTCCGTCGCGAGGACTTCGCCGGCCGCCTGCAGGAAGAGTTCGCCGATGCCGAACAGTGGACCGCCGAGGCCCTGGAAGGTAACGGCCGCCAGGTGAAGATGGCCGGCCGCCTGATGGCCAAGCGCATCATGGGCAAGGCCAGTTTCGCGCAGATCCAGGACGAGTCCGGTCGCATCCAGCTGTTCCTGCAGGGCACGGTGCTGGGCGATGCCTATACCGCCTTCAAGGGCTGGGACGTGGGCGACATCATCGCCGTCGAAGGCGGCCTGACCCGTACCAAGACCGGCGAGCTGTCGGTCAAGGCCGAATCGATCCGCCTGCTGACCAAGTCGCTGCGCCCGCTGCCGGACAAGTGGCATGGCCTGGCCGACGTCGAGCAGCGCTATCGCCAGCGTTACGTCGACCTGATCGTGACCCCGGAATCGCGCGCGGTCTTCATCAAGCGCTCGAAGATCATCCGCGCCATGCGCGCGTGGCTGGACAACCGCGACTTCCTGGAAGTCGAGACGCCGATGATGCATTACATCCCCGGCGGCGCGGCGGCCAAGCCGTTCACCACCCACCATAACGCGCTGGACCTGGACCTGTACCTGCGCGTGGCGCCGGAGCTGTACCTCAAGCGCCTGACCGTGGGTGGCCTGGAGCGCGTGTACGAGATCAACCGCAACTTCCGCAACGAAGGCGTCAGCACCCGCCACAACCCGGAATTCACCATGATGGAGCTGTACGAGGCCTATGCCACGTACAACGAGATCATGGACCTGACCGAAGGCGTCATCCGTGACGTGGCCAAGGCGGTCAACGGCGGCACCGAGGTGGAGTGGGACGGTGCGAAGATCGACCTGGGTCCGGCGTTCCGCCGCTGGCGCATGGACGAGGCGGTGCGTCACCACAACCCGGAAATCTCCGCGGCCGACTGCACCGATCGCGACGCCCTGCTGCGCCATTGCGAGCGCTTGAAGATCCGCGTCAAGCCGTCCTACGGCTGGGGCAAGCTGCTGCTGGAGATCTTCGAGGCCACTGTCGAGCACACGCTGATCCAGCCGACCTTCATCACCGACCACCCGGTGGAAGTCTCGCCGCTGGCCCGCGCCAACGACAACGATCCGGGCTACACCGACCGCTTCGAGCTGTTCGTCAACGGCAAGGAGCTGGCCAACGGCTTCTCCGAGTTGAACGACCCGGAAGACCAGGCCCAGCGCTTCCAGGCCCAGGTGGCGGCGAAGGAGGGTGGCGACGACGAGGCCATGCACTACGACGCCGACTACATCCGTGCGTTGGAGTACGGCATGGCCCCGACCGGCGGCCTCGGCATCGGCGTTGATCGCCTGGTGATGCTGCTGACCGGCAGCAGCTCGATCCGGGACGTGCTGCTGTTCCCGTACATGCGTCCGGAGCAGTAAGTCGTCTTTTTGACTCCTGATTGTGCGCGCCGTCGCGAAATGAGACGGCGCGATTGACGCCTCCCGCACTCGGCGTATCGTTAATGCACTACCTTGACGTCTGTTATGGCTTGATCGGCGCCAGGGGGAGTACGCATTGTGGAGAGTCCGCTTCACAATGTGATGACGATCATGAACCGGGACGCATGACACGGGAGTCAGGCCGATGCAGGGTGCGAGCGTTCGCAGCGGCAGGGTATCCTCGCCTGCTGATGATCCAGCATGGTCGAGAAACCAGGCAGAGTACGCGTTGAACATCGTCATTGTTGACGACCAGACGTCCGCCCGGACGATGCTGCGTCACGTCATCGAGGACATCGCGCCCGAACTGAGCGTGTATGACTTCGGTGATCCGCTGACCGCATTGGCCTGGTGCGAGGCGCATCCGGTCGACCTGCTGCTGCTCGATTACCGCATGCCGGAGATGGACGGGCTGGAGTTCGCCCGCCGTTTCCGCCGCCTGCCCAAGCATCGCGACATTCCGGTGATCCTGATCACCGTGGTCGGCGACGAGCCGATTCGTCAGGCGGCGCTGGAAGCGGGGGTCATCGATTTCCTGGTCAAGCCGATCCGCCCGCGCGAACTGCGCGCGCGCTGCTATAACCTGCTGCAGCTGCGCCAGCAGACCGAGAACGTGAAGCAACGCGCGTTGTCGCTGGAACAGCGCTTGCTGGCGAGCATGCACGAGGTCGAGGAACGCGAACGCGAGACCCTGTCGCGATTGGCGCGGGCGATCGAGTTCCGTGATGCCGGCACCAGCGCCTACCTTGAGCGCATGGCACGCGTGGCAGGGCTGATCGCCGAGCAGCTGGGCCTGCCCGAAGACGACGTGCGCCTGATCGAGATGGCCGCGCCCCTGCATGACATGGGCAAGATCGCCATTCCCGATGCCGTGCTGCTCAAGCAGGGCAAGCTCAACGACGAGGAGCTGGCGATCATGCGCCGGCACCCGCGCATCGGCCATGAACTGCTCAGCGGCAGCCAGAACCGCTTCATCCAGGTCGGCGCATTGATCGCGCTGCGCCACCACGAACGATACGACGGCAGCGGCTACCCGGATGGGCTGGTCGGTGAGGCGATTCCGCTGGAAGCGCGCATCGTCGCCGTGGCCGATGTCTTCGACGCACTCATCTCACCCCGTCCGTACAAGGAAGCATGGACCATGGAAGCCACACTGGCTTATCTGTACGCCCAGCGTGGCCGACTGTTCGACCCGCGCTGCGTGGATGCGCTGATGCGCGGTCACCAGCAGTTGATGGATATCTGCGCCCAGCACTCGACGGCATCGACGCGACCGGGTGGGTGACATGCAGGACCTGTTCGCACGCGTGAGGCGTCGGCTGGCGCAGCGTCCAGATTCGGAACATGGCCAGGCGATCGTGCGGGTGGTGCTGATCTCGCTGATCCTGGTCTATGTACTGTTGTCCGGTGCCCGCCTGCACCGGCTGGACCAGTACCAGGGCGTGCTGGCAACGGTGCTGACCGGGCTGGGCCTGTCGCTACTGCTGTGCGGTTGGCTGCTGTGGAAGCCTGAGCGCTCGGACCCGCGGCGGGTGGCCGGGATGCTGGCCGATTACGGCCTGATCGCGGTCGGCATGATCCAGATGGGCGAGCCGCTGGCGTGGGTGTACGCGGTGGTGATGTGGGTCACGGTGGGCAACGGCCTGCGCTTCGGGCCGCGCTACCTGGCCGCTGCCATCGTGCTGGCGATGGTCAGTTTCGGCACCACCGTGCTGTTGACCCCTTACTGGCAGGCCAATCTGGGCCTGGCCATTTCCCTGTGGTTGGGGTTGCTGGCAGTACCGTTGTGCTGCTCCTCCCTGCTGCGCCGAAGGATGCGACATCCGACCATGGATACGACGCCCGCCGCTGGCTCCGACAAGCGCTCGCTGCTGGCCCGCTTCAAGCAGCGCCTGTCCGGGCGCGAGGACAGCGAGCACGCGCAGAACCTGATCCGCATCATCATCACGGCGCTGTTCATCAGCTATCTCGGCTGGCGTTCGCTGAGCGGTGGCGGTGAAGCGCTGACGACGACGTGGCTGATCCTCGCCTTCGAGCTGACCATTTCCGCCGGCCTGCTGACCGCGATCCTGGTCAATCCGGGTGTGTCGCATGTGCGCAGGGTGATCGGCATGCTGACCGACTACACCTGCATGGCCTGGATCATGACGATCCAGGGCGAGCCGGCGGCACCGCTGTATGCGGTGATGCTGTGGGTCACGATCGGCAACGGCATGCGCTACGGCAGCACCTACCTGCGCGTGACCACTGCCATGGGCTGCCTGGCCTTCCTGTGCACGGTGATGCTGTCGCCATACTGGCGCGGCCACGACTATCTGGGCTGGGGCCTGCTGCTGGGCCTGGGCGCGATTCCGCTGTACTTCGATTCGCTGCTGCATGCCTTGACCCGGGCGGTGGCCGAGGCGCGCCAGGCCAATGAAGCCAAGAGCCGCTTCCTGGCCAACATGAGCCATGAATTCCGCACGCCGTTGAACGGGCTGGCCGGCATGACCGAGGTGCTGGCCACCACCCGCCTGGACGATGAACAGCGCGAGTGCCTGAACACCATCCAGGCCTCGACGCGCAGCCTGCTGGCGCTGGTGGAAGAAGTGCTGGACATCTCCGCGATCGAAGCCGGCAAGGTGCGCGTGGAGTGGCACGAGTTCGCGCTGGCCGATGTGCTGCAGGCGATCAACCTGATCCTCACCCCGCAGACTCGCTCCAAATCGCTGGACTATCGCGTGCAGGTGGACGACAACGTGCCGCCGCGCCTGCTGGGTGATGCCGGGCATCTGCAGCAGATCCTGCTGAACCTGATGGGCAACGCGGTCAAGTTCACCGACAGCGGCTACGTGCATCTGCGCGTGTCCAGCCCCGATGCGCTGGGCAGCGAGCGGATGCGCCTGCGATTCGAGATCGTCGATACCGGCATCGGCGTGCCGATGGCGTTGCGCGGGCGCCTGTTCAATGCCTTCGAGCAGGGCGATGTCGGCCTGGCCCGTCGCCATGAAGGCACCGGTCTGGGCACGGCCATTGCCAAGGGCCTGGTCGAGTCGATGGGCGGGCAGGTCGGCTATGCGCCGAACAGCCCGCGCGGCAGCGTGTTCTGGGTCGAGATCACGCTGGACGTCGCAGACACCTCATCAGCCCCGGCGGTTCCGTCCGAGGTGGCTGAAGCTGGGAATGTCATCGCGTTTTCCAATCCCTTCCTGCGCCATCGTGCACGGGTGCGCAGCCTGCGGGTTCTGGTGGCCGACGACCACGAAGCCAACCGCATGGTGCTGCAGCGGTTGCTGGAGAAGGCCGGCCACAAGGTCACCTGCGTCAATGGCGGCGCCGAAGTGCTGGATGCGTTGGAGCAGGCCAGTTACGACGCGGCGATCGTCGACCTGCACATGCCCGGCATGAGCGGACTGGATCTGCTCAAGCAGTTGCGGGTGATGCAGGCCAGTGGCATGCCTTACGTTCCAGTCATGGTGCTGAGCGCGGACGTCACCCCCGAGTCCATCCTGCGTTGCGAGCAGGCCGGTGCCCGCGCCTTCCTTGCCAAGCCCGTGGTGGCCACCCGCCTGCTTGAAGTGCTGGCCGATGTCGCCGCCAACACCCGCGCCGAGTCCGGCATCCAGTCGGTGCCGGCATTGCCGGTCGGCGATGGCGTGCTCGATACCGCAGTACTGGACGAGTTGGCGTCGCTGGGCATGGGCGATGGCTTCGAACGCAAGTTCATCGACCAATGCCTGGCGGACGTCGACGAGAGCATGGGCCAGCTGCAGGGCTGCGGCGAGCGCCAGGCCTGGGAGGATTTCCGCGAGCACGCACACGCGCTGCGCGGTGTGGCGAGCAACCTGGGGCTTGTCCAGGTTGCCGCCTCCAGTGGCGAAATCATGCGCATGGCGGACTGGCAGCTGAAGGGTGAATGGAGCGCCCGCCTCGGCAGCCTGGCGACCGCCCTGCGCAACGGCAGGAATGCGTTGGCTGCCCGTGGCGCGGGGGCACCGCACCGCGACGACAGCGAGCGCAGCCCGTCCTGACCCGCCAGACGCTCAGGCCGGGTCGCCATTGCGCCGGGCCTGCGCCCGTACCAGCCGATCCATGGTGCGCAGGGACTTCTCGCCGAGCTGCATGGCGGTGTCCACCCAGATCTCGGTGATCCGCATCATTTCATGCAGCGGCACCATGGTGGCGATCTCGTTGACCTCACGCATCGCTGCCCATGCGTGCGGAATGCGTCGGCTTTCCTTGATCACCTGTTCGACCGCGGCAACACCTTCGCCCACCGGCACCACGATGTCGACCAGGCCCATCTCCTTCAGCTGGCTGGCGGTGTAGAGGTTGCCTTCCAGCATGATCTTCTCGGCCAGGCGCGGGCTGATCCGCTGGCACAGGAAGGAGTAGGCGCCCATGCCCGGGAACAGGTCGAACAGCACCTCGGGCAGGCCCATCAGCACGCCTTCCTCGGCGACGATGGTGTGGCAGCTGAGTGCGGCCTCGAAGCCGCCACCCAGTGCATTGCCCTGGACCAGGGCGATGCTGTGGGCACGGGTGCCCAGGCCGGCGTGGAAGGCATGCACGCCGCGCACGCAGCGCTGGGCATAGTCGAGCAGGCGGGCGCGGTCGCCTTCGCGGATCAGGCGGCAGAACAGTTCTAGGTCGCCCCCCAGGTTGAACACGTCGCTGTCCGAGGCAAGAACGACATGGGGTGACAGGGCGTGCGAGGCGCTGAGGCGGTCGCCCAGGTCGCGCTGGTAGTCGACGATGTCATCGACCAGGCGCGAGGCGAAGCACGGCCGGCCTGGCTGGTTGACCAGGTTGGCGTGCATGTGGATCCAGTAGACATCCCGCTCGGGCTCCTCGGTGATACGCAGGGTAGGGTGCTGCGAGGGGCGGGTGATGATGGGGCGTACTGCGGACATGGGAGTTCTCCGTGTGACCGTCCGGCCAACCGCAGAGCGGACGGAGAGGAGTGAGGGGGCGGGCTGAACGTGCGGCGGCGACTGATTCTATGCACCCGTCGTGAACCGCCCGCAAGCGCTGTACCGGCCATGTTCCGGTAACAGAAAGACCCCGCCGTCTCCGGCGGGGTCCCTGTATTGTCCCGTTGCCCGGAAACCCTTACTGGGCGGGCGTATCACGCAGCTCGCGACGGAGAATCTTGCCGACATTGGTCTTCGGCAGCTCTTTTCGGAATTCTACGATTCTGGGGTGCTTGTAACCGGTCAGGTTTGCCCGCGCATGTTCCTTGACCATTTCCGCGGTCAGGTTCGGGTCCTTCTTCACGATCACGACCTTGACCACTTCGCCGGACTTCTCGTCCGGGACACCGACGGCGGCGACTTCCAGCACGCCCGGCATCATCGCGATGACGTCTTCGACCTCATTCGGGTACACGTTGAAGCCGGACACCAGGATCATGTCCTTCTTGCGGTCCACGATGTAGAAGAAGCCCTTTTCGTCCATCTTCGCCATGTCGCCGGTGTGCAGCCAGCCGTCGGCGTCGATGGCGGTGGCGGTTTCTTCCGGCCGCTGCCAGTAGCCCTTCATTACCTGCGGGCCCTTGATGCACAGCTCGCCCACTTCGCCCAGCGCCAGGATATTGCCGTTGTCGTCCTTGATGCAGGCATCGGTGGACGGGATCGGCAGGCCAATGGCGCCGTTGTACTCGGGCAGGGTGAGCGGGTTGATGCAGGCTGCCGGCGAGGTCTCGGTCAGGCCGTAGGCTTCGACCAGGGTCACGCCGGTGACCTTCTTCCAGCGTTCGGCCACGGCACGTTGCACCGCCATGCCGCCGCCCAGAGTGAACTTGACCGAAGAGAAGTCGATCTCGTCGAAGCCCGGGGTGTTGAGCAGGCCGTTGAACAGCGTGTTGACGCCGGTGATGGCAGTGAAGCGGGTGCCCTTGAGCTCCTTGACGAAGCCCTTCATGTCGCGCGGGTTGGTGATCAGGTGATTGCAGCCACCGAACTTCATGAAGACCAGGCCATTAGCGGTCAGCGCGAAGATGTGGTAGAGCGGCAGGGCAGTGATGATCACTTCCTTGCCCGGCTCGATGCCCGAGGTGGACAGCCACGCCGACGCCTGCTGCATGTTGGCGATCAGGTTGCGGTTGGTCAGCATCGCACCCTTGGCCACGCCGGTGGTGCCGCCGGTGTACTGCAGGAAGGCGATGTCGTCGTGGTCGATCTCGACCGGCGGAAGCGCGTGGCGGCTGCCCAGCTTGAGCGCCTGCTTGAAGCGGACGGCGCCCTTGATGTGGTAGTTGGGCACCATCTTCTTGACGTACTTCAGCACGAAGTTGACGATCGCGCCCTTGGCGCCGAGCAGGTCGCCCAGGCCGGTGGTGACCACGTGCCTGACCGGCGTGTCGGCGATGACCTGCTCGACGGTGTCGCCGAAGTTGTCGACCACCACCAGCGCACTGACGCCCGCGTCGACCAGCTGGTGCTTGAGTTCGCGCGCGGTGTACAGCGGGTTGACGTTGACCACGGTCAGTCCGGCGCGCAGCACGCCGAAGGTGGCCACCGGGTACTGCAGGCAGTTGGGCATCATCAGGGCGACGCGGTCACCCTTCTTGAGCTTGAGCTCACCCAGCAGGTAGGCGGCGAACTGGGTGACCAGCGCATCCGTCTCACCATAGGTGAGGACCTTGCCGAAGCTGGAGTAGGCGGGACGGTCGCGGAATTTCGCGACGGAAGCGTCGAAGACCGAGGCGACCGAATGGAATTCGTTGACGTCGATTTCGGCGGGAACGCCTTTCGGATAGCTCTGCAGCCAGGGACGATCCAGACTCATATTCCCCCTCCAGGAATCGTGATGTATTAGGTTCGGCCCTGAGCGTAGCGACAATGGCCGTTTATTGCAGCATACCCCGCCGTAGGGAAAACGCGAAGAGGGGTTTGCGCGGCGCATTGTGCGAACGCGTCAAACGCCGCCGGGCATGGCCCGGCGCTACCGAAGGCAGGACGCGCCTGGTAGCGCCGGGCCATGCCCGGCGGGTGTTTCACCGTGAGCGGCTGGCTCAGCCCTGCTTGCGCACCGGTGCGCCGTTGGCCTTGTAGTACGGCGCGGTGCTGCGGGCCAGCGGGGTGCGGCCGCGGATCACGTCGGCCAGCTTCTCGGCCATCATGATGGTCGGCGCGTTGAGGTTGCCGGTCACCACCTGCGGCATGATCGAGGCATCGACGATGCGCAGGCCTTCCAGGCCGTGCACGCGGCCCTGGCCATCGACCACCGCCATCGGGTCATCGGCATGGCCCATCTTGTTCGAGCACGACGGGTGGTAGGCGGTCTCGGCATGCTCGCGCACGAATGCGTCGATCTGCGCGTCGGTCTGCAGCGCGCTGCCCGGCGAGATCTCGCGGCCGCTGTACGGTGCCAGCGCCGGCTGCGCGAAGATCTCGCGGGTGATGCGGATCGCCGCGCGGAACTCACGCCAGTCCTGCTCGTGCGACATGTAGTTGAACAGGATGCTCGGATGTTCGCGCGGATCCTTCGAACGCACATGGATGCGGCCGCGGCTGGGCGAGCGCATCGAACCGACGTGCATCTGAAAGCTGTGCGCCTTGATCGGGTTGGAGCCGTTGTAATTGATCGCCACCGGCAGGAAGTGGTACTGCAGGTTCGGCCAGTCGAATTCGGCATCGCTGCGGATGAAGCCACCGGCCTCGAACTGGTTGCTGGCGCCGATGCCGGTGCCCAGGAACAGCCACTCGGCACCGATCGCCGGCTGGTTGTACAGCTTCAGTGCCGGCGCCAGCGACACCGGCTTCTTGCATTCGTACTGCAGGTACATCTCCAGGTGATCCTGCAGGTTGGCGCCGACGCCTGGCAGGTGGTGCACCAGGTCGATGTCCAGGCTGCGCAGCAGGTCGGCCGGGCCGACGCCCGAGCGCTGCAGGATCTGCGGCGAGGCGATGGCGCCACCGCACAGCAGCACTTCGCGGCGCGCAGTGGCACGCTGCGGCTGGTCGTTGTGCAGCCACTGCACGCCCACCGCACGCTTGCCCGAGAACAGGATGCGGTCGGTCAGTGCGTGGGTGACGATGGTCAGGTTCGGACGCGGCTTGGCCAGGTCCAGGTAGCCGCGGGCAGTGCTGGAGCGACGGCCCTTCGGGGTCACCGTGCGGTCCATCGGGCCGAAGCCTTCCTGCTGGTAGCCGTTGAGGTCGTCGGTGCGCGGATAGCCAGCCTGCACGCCGGCTTCGACCATCGCCGCGAACAGCTCGTTGTTGCCGGCCTTCGGCGTGGTCACGCGCAGCGGGCCGTCGCCACCGTGGTAGTCATTGGGGCCGATGTCGCGGGTTTCGGCCTTGCGGAAGTACGGCAGGCAGTCCAGGTAGGTCCAGTCTTCCAGGCCCGGCATGCTGGCCCAGTTGTCGTAGTCCATCGCGTTGCCGCGGATGTAGCACATGCCGTTGATCAGCGACGAGCCGCCCAGGCCCTTGCCGCGGCCGCAGTCCATGCGGCGGTTGTTCATGAAGGGCTCGGGATCGGTCTTGTACGCCCAGTTGTAGCGCTTGCCCTGCAGCGGGAAGGCCAGTGCCGCCGGCATCTGGGTACGGAAGTCGAGCCGGTAGTCCGGGCCACCGGCTTCCAGCAGCAGCACGCTGACATCGGCATCTTCGGTGAGGCGGGTGGCCAGCACGTTGCCGGCCGAACCGGCGCCGATGATGATGTAGTCGTACTCGTTATGGGTGCTCATGGGTGTCTCCTGCAGGCCGGGGCGCGCTGCATGCAGGCGTCCCGGCGGAATGTCGGATCGGCACGATGGCCGGACGATGGGGCGCGCGCAGGGCGCGCCGGTCAGAACACGCTGGCGTAGTCGCCCAGCTCGACCTGCACCGACTTGATGCGGGTGTAGTGGCCGAGGGTGGAGATGCCGTTCTCGCGGCCGACGCCGGATTCCTTGTAGCCGCCGACCGGCATTTCGGCCGGCGATTCGCCCCAGGTGTTGATCCAGCAGATGCCGGCTTCCAGGCGGTGGATGATGCGGTGGGCGCGGCTGACGTCCTTGCTGACCACGCCGGCGGCCAGGCCGAAGGTGGTGTCGTTGGCGCGGCGCACCACTTCGTCCTCGTCGTCGTAGGCGAGGATGCTCATCACCGGCCCGAAGATCTCTTCCTTGACGATGGTCATGTCATCGCGGCAGTCGGAGAACACGGTCGGCAGCACGTAGGCGCCATTGGCCAGCGCGCCTTCGGTGGGGCGGCCGCCGCCGGTCAGCAGGCGGGCGCCTTCGGTCTTGCCGCTTTCGATGTAGCGCAGCACGTTTTCCATGTGCGGGAAGCTGGTCAGCGGGCCGAAGTTGGTCTCGGCGGCCATCGGGTCGCCGATGCGGATGCGCTTGACGCGCTCGACAACAGCGGCTTCGAACGCGGCCAGCATGCTGCGCGGCACGAACACGCGGGTACCGTTGGTGCAGACCTGGCCGGAGCTGAAGAAGTTGGCCATCACCGCGATGTCGGCGGCGCGGTCGAGGTCGGCGTCATCGCAGATCACCAGCGGCGACTTGCCGCCCAGCTCCATGGTCACTTCCTTCAGCGACGAGGACGCGGCGCTGGCCATGACCTTCTTGCCGGTGGCGACGCCGCCGGTGAAGGAGATCTTCTCGATCACCGGGTGCTCGGTCAGCCACTGGCCGATCTCGCGGCCCGGGCCCTGCACCACGTTGAACACGCCGGCGGGAACGCCGGCTTCGGTGTAGATCTCGGCCAGCCGGATCGCGGTCAGAGGGGTCACTTCGGACGGCTTGAACACCATCGCGTTGCCCGCGGCCAGCGCCGGGGCCGACTTCCACATGGCGATCTGGATCGGGTAGTTCCAGGCACCGATGCCGGCGACCACGCCCAGCGGTTCGCGTCGGGTATAGAAGAAGCTCGATTCGCGCAGCGGCAGCTGGATGCCTTCGATGGCGGTGGCCAGGCCGGCGTAGTACTCGACCACGTCGGCGCCGGTGACGATGTCCACGGTGGTGGTTTCGGCCAGCGCCTTGCCGGTGTCCAGGGTTTCCAGGTGGGCCAGTTCGTCGTTGCGCTCGCGCAGGAGCTCGACGGCACGGCGCAGGATGCGCGAACGCTCCATGGCCGTCATCGCGGCCCACACCTTCTGGCCTTCGGCTGCGCTCTGCACGGCACGTTCGACGTCGGCCTGGCTGGCGACCTGCACTTCAGCGATCACCTCGCCGGTGGCCGGGTTGATGGTCTTGAAGGTCTTGCCGCTGGTGGCATCGACGCGCTGGCCGTGGATGTAGAGCTGTTGGACGGGCAGGGTGGTCATGGGGCGTACTCCTTGGAAGGGGGCGGGTGCTGAAGCGCTTATAGCGCGACAGCCTGCAACTGGAAGTCGATATAGCCGTAAGCGATGCGCCGGGACTTCTCGGCATTGAACTGGCCGCCGACCAGGCTGCCGCGCAGCCACAGGCCGTCAATCATCGCGGCCAGGCCGCGGGCGGCCAGGCGGGCCTGCGGGTGGGGCAGCAGGCGGTTGAACTGGTGGCACAGGTTCGAGAACAGGCGCTGGTCGTTGGCGCGCTGCAGCCGGGCCAGTTCCGGCTGGTGCATGCTCGCGGCCCAGAAGGTGAGCCAGACGCGCATGGCGGTGCCGTTGATCTGGCTGTCGTCGAAGTTGCCATCGACGATGGCGCGCAGCTGCTCGCGCGGGTCGTCGCTGGCGTCGGCGCGGTAGCGGGCGACCGCGTCCTTCAGTTCGCGCAGGATCTGCCGCATTGCAGCATTGAGCAGGCCGTCCTTGTCGCCGAAGTAGTGGGCGACGATGCCGCTGGACAGCCCGGCCTTCTTCGCGATGGTGGCGACGGTCGCATCGGCCATGCCGATCTCGTCGATGGTCTGGAAAGTGGCCCGGATCAGCTGCTCGCGCCGTACCGGTTCCACGCCTTTCTTCGGCATTGTCTCTCCACGGATTGCGACCCGAAGGATCGGGCTGCCCGCCATTATGCTTTTTATTGATTGAACGTTCAATCAATAAACCCTAGGATGCGCTCGCGCCCCACGCCATGGGCCCGGTTTACCGGTCCGGCCCCGCCCATGTGCTCCCTCGGACTTGATGAGACGACCCCATGTCTTCCCTGGCTCATCCCAAGCGTTCGCCCCTGCGCTTGAACCGTTTTGTGTTCTTCAGTTCCTCGGTGTCGATCGGCATCCTCGGGCTGCTCACCGTTCTCTATCCCGAAGGCAGCGAGCACTGGCTGCAATGGGCGCAGGCCGAAGTGTCGGCCGCGTTCGGCTGGTGGTACATGCTGCTGATCGTGCTGTGCCTCGGCTTCGTGCTGTGGCTGGCGTTCTCGCCGTATGGCCGCATCCGCCTGGGCCACAACGAGGAATCACCGGCCTTCGGCTACGTCGCATGGGTGTCGATGCTGTTCTCGGCCGGCATCGGCATCGCGCTGCTGTACTACGGTGCCTACGAACCGCTGGACCATTTCCTCAATCCGCCCGGGCAGCCCGGCGGGACTGTGGCCGCCGACCGCGAGGCGATGGTGCTGACCTTCCTGCACTGGGGCCTGCACGGCTGGGCGCTGTACGCGCTGGTCGGCGTGGCGCTGGGCTACTTCGCCTACCGCCGCGACCTGCCGCTGGCGTTGCGCTCGGCGCTGTACCCGATCTTCGGTGAGCGCATCCATGGCCGCATCGGCGACATGGTGGATGGCTTCGGTATCCTGGCTACGCTGATCTCGATGGTGACCAACCTCGGCATCGGTGCGCTGGTGGTGCAGTCCGGCCTGGTCTACCTGTTCCACATCCCGGATACGCCGCAGGTGCTGGTGGCGATCGTGCTGGTGATGATGGTGGTGGCCACCATCGGCGTGGTCGCCGGTGTGGAGAAGGGCATCGCCTGGTTGTCCAACCTCAACGTGCGCCTGCTGTGCGGCCTGCTGCTGTTCGTGCTGGTCACCGGCCCGACCCTGCACCTGTTCGATGGCCTGATCCAGAACACCGGCGATTACCTCGGTGCGTTCGTGCGCAAGAGTTTCGACATGTACCTCAACGACCCGAAGGGCCGTGAGTGGATGGGCTCGTGGACGCTGTTCTACTGGGCCTGGTGGATCGCCTGGGCGCCGTTCGTCGGCCTTTTCGTGGCACGCATCTCGCGCGGCCGCACCATCCGCGAAGTGATCATGGGCGTGCTGCTGATCCCGCTCGGCTTTACCCTGGCGTGGCTGTCGATCTTCGGCAACACCGCCATCGACCTGGTGCTCAACCATGGCCAGGCGATCCTGGGTGACGTGGCCCAGCACGATGCGGCGATGACGCTGTTCAAGCTGCTGGAATACCTGCCCGCCGCGCCGTACGTGGCCGGTGCCGCGGTGGTGATCGGCTTCGTGCTGTTCCTGACCCCGGTCGATTCGGGCACGCTGATGATCGCCAACCTGTGTACCCGTCGCGTTGACGATGGCGTGGAAGACGGTCATGACGCGCCGATCTGGCTGCGCGTGTTCTGGGCGGCCGGCATCACCGTGGCCAGCGTCGGCCTGCTGCTGGCCGGCAACTTCAGCGCGATGCAGACGGCGGTGGTGCTGTGCGGCCTGCCGTTCTCGTTCACCCTGGCGTTCTACATGTGGGGCCTGCTGAAGGCGCTGCGTACCGACCCGGACGCGCCGCGCCGCTGAGTGCTTCTGTAGAGCCGAGCCCATGCTCGGCTGCTGTCGGCGCAGAAGCAGCCGAGCGCAGGCTCGGCTCTACAGGGGGGTGCATCGCAAACGGAAAGGGCCGGATCCGTGCGGATCCGGCCCTTTTCCGTTACTTGCTGGCCAGCTGGCGCAGCACGTACTGCAGCAGGCCGCCGTGGCGGAAGTACTCGACTTCCTTCGGGGTCAGCAGCATCACCGAGACCTCAAAGGTCTTCCTGGTGCCATCGGCCTTGGTGGCGGTGACCGTGGCGCGCTTGCTGGCACCGTCCTGCAGGCCGGTGATGTCGATCACTTCCGAGCCGTCCAGGCCCAGCGACTGCGCGTTTTCGCCGTTGCGGAACTGCAGCGGCAGCACGCCCATGCCGACCAGGTTGGAGCGGTGAATGCGCTCGAAGCTTTCGGCGATGACCGCCTTCACCCCCAGCAGCAGGGTGCCCTTGGCCGCCCAGTCGCGCGACGAGCCGGTGCCGTATTCCTTGCCGGCCAGCACCACCAGCGGCACCTTGTCAGCCTTGTACTTCATGGCCGCATCGTAGATCGCCAGCTTCTCCGGCTGACCGCCGCCGGCGGGGTAGTACAGGGTGTTGCCGCCTTCTTCGCCACCGAACATCAGGTTCTTGATGCGGATGTTGGCGAAGGTGCCGCGGACCATCACGTCATCGTTGCCGCGGCGGCTGCCGTAGCTGTTGAAGTCGGCCGGCTGCACGCCGCGTTCCTGCAGGAAGCGGCCTGCCGGCGAGTCCTTCTTGATGTTGCCGGCCGGGGAGATGTGGTCGGTGGTGATCGAGTCGCCGAAAAGGCCCATCACGCGCGCGCCGTGCACGTCATCGATGGTGCCGACCTGCATGGTCATGCCATCGAAGTACGGCGGATTCTTGATGTAGGTGGAGGCATCGCTCCACGCGTACAGATTGCCGTCCGGCGAGGCGATGGTGTTCCAGCGGGTATCGCCCTTGAACACGTCGGCGTAGTTCTGCTTGAACATTTCCGGCCCGACGGTCGCTGCGATGACATCGCCGATTTCCTTGTTGCTCGGCCAGATGTCGCGCAGGTATACCGGCTGGCCATCGCTGCCGGTCCCCAGTGGCTGGGTGGTCAGGTCGATGTCGGTGGTGCCGGCGATGGCGTAGGCCACCACCAGCGGCGGGCTGGCCAGGTAGTTCATCTTCACTTCGGGGTGCACGCGGCCCTCGAAGTTGCGGTTGCCCGACAGCACCGAGGTCACCACCAGATCGCCGGTGGCGATGCCGGCGCTGACTTCGGTCGGCAGCGGGCCGGAGTTGCCGATGCAGGTGGTGCAGCCATAGCCGACCACGTAGAAGCCGATCTTCTCCAGCTCCTTCAGTACGCCAGCCTTTTCCAGGTAGTCGGTGACCACGCGCGAGCCTGGGCCGAGCGAGGTCTTGACCCACGGCTGGCGGTTCAGGCCCTTGGCGGCCGCGTTGCGCGCGAGCAGGCCGGCACCGATCATCACCGCCGGGTTGGAGGTATTGGTGCAGGAGGTGATGGCAGCGATGACCACCGCACCATCCTTCAGCCGGACCTTGCGGCCTTCGATCTCGATGTCGGCGAAGCCCTTGGCCAGTTGCTCGTTGCCGACTGCGGCGCCGCCGCCTTCGTTGACGAACGAGGACACGTCGTCGCTGCGCTTGTCGCGGTTGGCGGTCATGCCGACCAGCGCTTCGCGGTAGTTCTTCTGCACGTCTTCCAGCAGCACGCGGTCCTGCGGACGCTTCGGGCCGGCCAGCGACGGCTTCACCGTGCCCATGTCCAGTTCCAGCGTGGTGCTGTACTGCGCATGCGGGCTGTTGACGTCGTGCCACAGGCCCTGCGCCTTGGCATAGGCTTCGACCAGTGCGATCTGCTCTTCGCTACGGCCGGACAGGCGCAGGTAGGTCAGCGATTCGTTGTCGATCGGGAAGATGCCGCAGGTGGCGCCGTATTCCGGGGCCATGTTGCCGATGGTGGCGCGGTCGGCCAGCGGCAGGTGCTGCAGGCCGTCGCCGTAGAACTCGACGAACTTGCCGACCACGCCCAGCTTGCGCAGCATCTGGGTGACGGTCAGCACCAGGTCGGTGGCGGTGGCGCCTTCGGGCAGCTTGCCGGTCAGCTTGAAGCCGACCACCTGCGGGATCAGCATCGACGAGGGCTGGCCGAGCATGGCGGCCTCGGCCTCGATGCCGCCCACGCCCCAGCCGAGCACGCCGATGCCGTTGATCATCGTGGTGTGGCTGTCGGTGCCGAACACGGTATCGGGGTAGGCCACGGCCTTGCCGTCCTTGTCCGCGGTCATCACCACGCGGGCGAGGTTTTCCAGGTTCACCTGGTGGACGATGCCGGTGTTGGGCGGCACCACCTTGAAGTTGTCGAAGGCCTTCTGGCCCCAGCGCAGGAAGCCGTAGCGTTCCTGGTTGCGCTGGAATTCGATCTTGCCGTTGAGGTCCAGCGCGTCGGGCTTGCCGAACACATCGACCTGCACCGAGTGGTCGATGACCAGTTCGGAGGGAATCTGCGGGTTGATCTGCTCCGGCTTGCCGCCGAGCTTGACCACCGCATCGCGCATCGCGGCCAGGTCGACCACGCAGGGCACGCCGGTGAAGTCCTGCAGGACCACGCGCGCCGGCATGAAGGCGATCTCGGTGTCCGGCTCGGCCGCCGGATTCCAGCGGGCCACTGCTTCGATGTGGTCCTTGCCGACGGTGATGCCGCCATCCTCGTGCCGGAGCAGGTTCTCCAGCAGGATCTTCATCGAGTAGGGCAGGTGGGAGATGTCGAAGCGCTGGCCCAGCGTGGGCAGGCTGAAGTAGTCGTAGGTCTTGCCGCCGACGTTCAGCTGGCTGCGGGTGGAGAACGAATCGCTCATGCGGGGTAACTCCTTCTTGCGGATGGCTTGCACTGGCCCGCGCATGGGCGGACCTGCTTGCGGTCGCCGCGGGCCTGACGGCCCCGGTGGTTCCAGTATGAACCCGAAACTGAATGGATTCACCCGGGCCGGGTTCCGGCCTGCGGCATCGGTCCCAGACTACAGGGGAAGGTGTATGGCGTATGTCACGTTTGTGGCCGATCCTTTGCGAGGCAAGGGCTGGCGGGGCGCCGGTCCTGTTCAGGGTGGAAGTATGCCCGGGGAAGTATGTATAATTTGTGCATACTCTGGAGGGCCTACCGATGGAAGCCACTGTTGCAGAACGCGGACAGATCACCCTGCCCAAGGCGGTGCGTGACGCCCTCGGCCTGACCAAGGGCACGCTGCTGAAGGTCGAGCTGGACGGCAGCCGCATCATCCTGCGCAAGAGTGTTGACGATGCCATTTCACGGGCGCGCGGCAAGTTCGCGCTGGACGGCTTCGAGTCATCCGACGCGGCCGTACGCGCGGTGCGTGACGAGGAGTAAGCCGTGATGATCGCCGTCGATTCGCCGGTGCTGGTCGAGCTGCTCAGCAATGGTCCGCAGGCCGATGCGGTGGAAGCCATCCTCAGGCAGAGCCTGGTCGGTGGCCGCGTGGTGGTCTGTGGCGCGACCCTGGCCGAAGTCTGCGCATCGCTGCGCGGCGGCGCCGAAGTGCTGGAAGCACTGGAAGAGATGGGCGTGCACTTCAACCCGATGGAAGCCAAGTCGGCACTGCGCGCCGGCGAGATGCACCGCCGTCATCGCCAGCGCGGCGGCAGCCGCCGCAGCCTGGACGAATTCATGGTCGGCGCCCACGCACTGCTGCAGTGCGACGGCCTGATCACCTGGAACGACACGTTTTACCGCGACTACTTCAAGGGCCTGAAGCTGATCGTGCCGCAAGCCTGAGCCCACTTTGTTATTTCAACCTACGCATTACCCGGGAGTTGTCATGTTGGAAGCCTACCGCCACCACGTCGCCGAGCGCGCTGCGCTTGGCATCCCGCCGCTGCCGCTGAGCGCGCAGCAGACGGCCGATGTCATCGAACTGCTGAAGAACCCGCCGCAGGGCGAGGCCGAGTTCCTGCTCGACCTGCTGACCCACCGCGTTCCGGCCGGCGTCGATGACGCAGCCAAGGTCAAGGCCTCGTACCTGGCCGCGATCGCGCTGGGCAGCGAGCAGAATCCGCTGATCAGCCGCGAGCGCGCCACCGAACTGCTGGGCACCATGCTCGGCGGCTACAACGTCGCCCCGCTGGTGCAGCTGCTGGACGATGCCAGCGTCGGTGCCATCGCCGCCGACGCGCTGAAGAAGACCCTGCTGGTGTTCGACGCCTTCCACGATGTGCAGGAAAAGGCCAAGGCCGGCAACGCCAACGCCCAGGCCGTGCTGCAGAGCTGGGCTGATGCTGAGTGGTTCACCAGCAACCCGGAAGTGCCGCAGAGCCTGACCGTCACCGTGTTCAAGGTGCCGGGCGAAACCAATACCGACGACCTGTCGCCGGCGCCGGACGCGACCACCCGCCCGGACATCCCGATGCACGCCCTGGCGATGCTGAAGAACAAGCGCGACGACGCGCCGTTCACCCCGGAAGAAGACGGCAAGCGCGGCCCGATCCAGCAGATCCTCGACCTGAAGGACAAGGGCCACCTGGTTGCCTACGTGGGCGACGTGGTCGGTACCGGTTCCTCGCGCAAGTCGGCCACCAACAGCGTGCTGTGGTGGACCGGTGATGACATTCCGTTCATCCCGAACAAGCGTGCCGGTGGCGTCTGCCTGGGTTCGAAGATCGCCCCGATCTTCTACAACACCATGGAAGATGCCGGCGCACTGCCGATCGAGCTGGACGTGTCGAAGATGGAGCACGGCGATGTGGTCGAGCTGCGTCCGTACGAAGGCAAGGCGCTGAAGAACGGTGAAGTGATCGCCGAGTTCCAGGTCAAGTCCGACGTGCTGTTCGACGAAGTGCGCGCCGGCGGCCGCATTCCGCTGATCATCGGCCGCGGCCTGACCGGCAAGGCGCGCGAAGCGCTGGGCCTGGCCCCGACCGACCTGTTCCGCCTGCCGGTGCAGCCGGTCGACACCGGCAAGGGCTTCTCGCTGGCGCAGAAGATGGTCGGCCGCGCCTGCGGCCTGGCGGAAGGCCAGGGCATGCGCCCGGGCACCTACTGCGAGCCGAAGATGACCTCGGTCGGCTCGCAGGACACCACCGGCCCGATGACCCGTGACGAGCTGAAGGACCTGGCCTGCCTGGGCTTCTCGGCCGACCTGGTGATGCAGTCGTTCTGCCACACCGCCGCCTATCCGAAGCCGGTGGACGTGAAGACCCACCACACCCTGCCGGAGTTCATCTCCACCCGCGGCGGCGTCTCGCTGCGCCCGGGCGACGGCGTGATCCACAGCTGGCTCAACCGCATGCTGCTGCCGGACACCGTCGGTACCGGTGGTGACTCGCATACCCGTTTCCCGGTGGGCATTTCGTTCCCGGCCGGTTCGGGCCTGGTCGCCTTCGCCGCGGCCACCGGCGTGATGCCGCTGGATATGCCGGAGTCGGTGCTGGTGCGCTTCAAGGGCAAGATGCAGCCGGGCGTGACCCTGCGTGACCTGGTCAACGCGATTCCGCTGTACGCGATCAAGTCGGGCCTGCTGACCGTGGCCAAGGCTGGCAAGAAGAACATCTTCTCCGGCCGTATCCTGGAAATCGAAGGCCTGCCGGAGCTGAAGGTCGAGCAGGCGTTCGAACTGTCCGATGCCTCGGCCGAGCGTTCGGCCGCCGGTTGCTCGGTGCGCCTGAACAAGGAACCGATCATCGAGTACCTGACCAGCAACATCACGCTGCTGAAGTGGATGATTGCCGAGGGCTATCAGGATCCGCGTTCGCTGCAGCGCCGTATCGAGAAGATGGAAGCGTGGCTGGCCAACCCGGAACTGCTTGAGCCGGATGCCGACGCCGAGTACGCCGCCGTCATCGAGATCGACCTGGCCGACATCCACGAGCCGATCGTGGCCTGCCCGAACGACCCGGACGACGTGAAGACCCTGTCCGAAGTGGCCGGTGCCAAGATCGACGAAGTGTTCATCGGTTCGTGCATGACCAACATCGGTCACTTCCGTGCGGCTGCCAAGCTGCTGGAAGGCAAGCGTGACCTGCCGACTCGCCTGTGGGTGGCCCCGCCGACCAAGATGGATGCCTCCGAGCTGACCAAGGAAGGCGTGTACGGCACCTTCGGCGCCACCGGCGCGCGCATGGAAATGCCAGGCTGCTCGCTGTGCATGGGCAACCAGGCGCAGATCCGTGAAGGCTCCACCGCGATGTCGACCTCGACCCGCAACTTCCCGAACCGTCTGGGCCGCAACACGAACGTGTACCTGGGTTCGGCCGAGCTGGCCGCGATCTGCTCGCGCCTGGGCCGCATCCCGACCAAGGAAGAGTACATGGCTGATGTGGGCGTGATCGCCGCCAGCGGCGCGGAGATCTACCGCTACATGAACTTCGACCAGATCGAGGAATACCAGGACGTGGCCAAGACGGTCGCTGCCTGAGGGTAGTGCCGGCCGCTGGCCGGCCTCCCGTTGAAACGAAGAACCCCCGGTGAAAGCCGGGGGTTTTTGTCTGCTGCATCCGCTATTGCACGGTCCAGTCTGCGTTGCCCTGCAACCGACGGCCGCCGATCAGCACGTTGCCGCGCTTACCGGAGACATCCATCTCGAACCAGGGCAGTCCATCACGGTCAAGTGGACGCACGTAGGCCTGGCGCTTTGCACGGTTGAATTCGATGTAGTAGCGGCGATGCACGTTGGGGTACGGCGGGATCGACGCGCCTTTCCAGCTGACGCTTACCGCGCCGGGGTCTTCGCGACCCACCAGCATCAGCATGAAGAACACATCACCCTGCTTGGCCTCGAAGTAGAACAGATCGCCACTGGCGCTGGCGGGTGCCAGTGGCAATGAAAGCAGTACGGCCGCCAGGGCGGCCTTCCATATGCCTTTGATCATGTGCAGCATTCCTTGTGCAATACCGCTATCAAAGCACACATGCGGGTAGCGCGTTGAAACGAAGAACCCCGGTGAAAGCCGGCGCCTTTTTTTGCTGCCTGATGGCCTGTAGCGCCGAGTCCGTGCTTGGCTGCTGTTCGCGCGATGCGCGATGAGTCGAGCGTGGCTCGACTCTACAGAGGGCATCCACGCATGGCGTGGATCTGCTTTGTGTCAGTTGCGGGCGAGGGCGAGCAGGCGTTCGGCAATGCGTTCCAGCGGTACCTGTTCCTCGGCGGCGCCGAGCTTGAAGGCGGAACCAGGCATGCCCCAGACCACGCTGGTGGCTTCGTCCTGCACCAGCGTCGGGGCGCCGGCCTGGCGCATTTCCAGCAGGCCGCGTGCGCCGTCGTCACCCATGCCGGTGAGGATGGCACCGATGGCATTGCCACCCGCACTCTGCGCGACCGAGCGGAACAGCACGTCCACCGCTGGCTTGTGCCGGTTCACTGCCGGGCCGTCGTCGACCCGGCAGCGCCAGCGTGCACCGTCACGGATGATCCGCAGGTGCTTGCCGCCCGGCGGCAGGTAGGCGTGGCCGGGCAGCACCGCTTCGCCATCGCTGGCTTCGCGCACGGCCATCGCCGAGTGTCGGTCCAGGCGTTCGGCAAAGGCGCTGCTGAAGCTGGCCGGCAGGTGCTGGGTCATCACCACGGCGGGCGCGTCGGCGGGCATGCCTTCCAACACCACGCGCAGGGCTTCGGTGCCACCGGCCGACGAGCCGATCGCGATCAGGCGGTCGGTGGTGCGGAACTGCGGTGAGGCAGGACGCATCGAGGGGGCTGTGTCCAGCGTGAGCTTCGGGACTGCAGCGCGCACCAGCGGGCGCACCCGCGAGCGCGCCGCCATCTTGACCTTGGCGATGATCTCGTCGGCGTAGGCCTGCAGGCCGCGCGCCACGTCCAGCTTCGGCTTGGAGACGAAATCCACCGCACCCAGCGCCAGTGCCTGCAGGGTGGTGTCGGCGCCGCGCTCGGTCAGCGAAGAGATCATCACCACCGGCAACGGGTGCAGGCGCATCAGGTTTTCCAGGAACGCCAGGCCGTCCATGCGCGGCATTTCCACGTCCAGGGTGATCACGTCCGGGGCCAGGCGCTTGATCTTTTCACGGGCCAGCAGCGGGTCGGCGGCGGTGCCGACCACGTCGATGGCCGGATCGCTGGACAGGATTTCCGTGAGCATCTGGCGCACGACGGCGGAGTCGTCGACGATCAGGACCCGGCAGGGGGCGTTGCCGGTCAAGGTCATTCGAACAGCTCCACGCCGCCGGTGACCGGGGCCTTCGAAAGGCGTGCACGCACCGCCGATTCGGTCGCAGCCACTTCGGCTTCATGGGCATGCGGCAGGCGCTGCACCACCACGCGGCCGGTATCGGCGAAGAACCAGATCTTGCGCGGATGGATGCCGCACAGGTCCTCGGCGATGATCGGAATATGCTCGGCCTGCAGGTACTGGCGCACGAACTCGGCGTTGCGCGTGCCGACCGGATTGCTGGTGAAGCCCTTGAGCACGTTGGCGCCGCCGAACACCTTGGCTTCGATGCGCTTGCGGTGGGCGCCGCGCTTGAGCATGTCGTTGATCAGCAGTTCCATCGCATAGCTGCCGTAACGCGCGGGCGCGCCGTCGCCGGCATTGCCCTCGGGCAGCAGGAAGTGGTTCATGCCGCCGATCTTCAGTACCGGGTCGCGCAGGCACGCGGCCACGCAGGAACCCAGCGTGGTGGTCAGCGCGGTGGTGTCGTCCACCACCAGGTACTGGGTCGGCAGCAGCTTGGCCGCGATGGTCTGGAAGCGCGCATCCTGGTAGCGCATCACATCGTCGGTACGCAGCGAGGCGTTCATGCGCCGGCCTTTGCCGCACGGCGATACAGCGTACGGCCGCAGGGCTGGATCAGGTCGGCGGCGTGCAGGTAGTTCTCCGAGTGCCCGGTGTAAAGCAGGCCGTCATCGGCCAGGTGCTGCACCAGGCGGCCGAGGATGGCACGCTGGGTCGGCTTGTCGAAATAGATCATCACATTGCGGCAGAACAGCGCGTCGAATGGTCCGCCGACGTCGTAGCGCGGGGCGAGCAGATTCAATGGGCGGAACTCGATCAGCTCGCGTAGTGCCGGCAGCACGCGGCACTGGCCCTCATTGGGGCCGCTGCCACGCTGGAAATAGCGCCGGCGCAGATCCGGGTCGAGATTGCTGACCCGGTCGATGTTGTAGACGCCACGGCCGGCGGTGGCCAGTACCTGGGTATCGACATCGGTGGCGACGATGCGCACCGGCGGCTTCAGCGTACCGAAGGCCTCACAGGCGGTGATCGCCATCGAATAGGGTTCTTCACCGGTGGACGCCGCGCATGACCACAGCAGCAGCGGCGTGCGGCTGGAGCGCTGCTGCAGTTCCTCGCGCAGCTTGTCGAAGTGGTGCGGCTCGCGGAAGAACGAGGTCAGGTTGGTGGTCAGCGCGTTGGTGAACGCCTGCCACTCGTCACCGTCTTCCTGCTCCAGATGGTCCAGATACTGCTGGAAGCTGCGCATGCCCAGCGTGCGCAAGCGGCGCGATAGGCGGCCATAGACCATGTCGCGCTTTGCCGGTGCAAGGGCGATGCCCACGCGCTGGTAGATCAGATCGCAGACGCGGCGGAAATCACGGTCGGCGAACTCGAATTCGCGCGGGCCGGTGACGATGGGAGTAGGACTTTGCACGGGGGACGTGTCCATCGGCAGAGGCGGCGGCCGAAGCCGCCGCGGGTGGGTCTCAGAATTCCTGCCAGTCGCTGTCGCTGGCGACGAAGGTGCTGGCGTTGCTGCCGGTGCGGCGGACCGGTGCCGGCGTTGGAACCGGCTGCGGGCGCGCCACGGCGGTGGCAACACGCACCGGTTCGACACGCGCGGCCACCGCCTTCATTGCGGCGGAGACCTGGTTGTCCAGGCGGAAGATCGCCACGGCGTCGGCCAGCTGGCCAGCCTGTTCTTCCATCGCGCGCGCGGCAGCGGTAGCTTCCTCCACCAGCGCGGCGTTCTGCTGGGTGGTCTCGTCCATCTGCACCACGGTCTGGTTGACCTGCTCGATGCCGGCGCTCTGTTCCTGCGAGGCGGCGGAGATCTCGGCCATGATGTCGGTCACGCGCTGCACCGAGGCGACGATCTCGCCCATGGTGCTGCCGGCCTGGTGGACCAGGCTGGAGCCTTCGGCAACCTTGCCGACCGAATCATCGATCAGGCCCTTGATCTCCTTGGCGGCGGCGGCCGAGCGCTGGGCAAGGGTGCGCACCTCGCTGGCGACCACGGCGAAGCCGCGGCCCTGTTCACCGGCACGTGCGGCTTCCACTGCAGCATTCAGCGCCAGAATGTTGGTCTGGAAGGCGATGCCGTCGATGACGCTGATGATCTCGGCGATCTTCTTCGACGAGGCTTCGATGGCCGACATGGTGTTGACCACCTGGCCGACCACGCTGCCGCCTTGAGACGCAACACCCTGCGCGCCGATCGCCAGCTGATTGGCCTGGCGGGCATGTTCGGCGTTCTGGCGCACGGTGGAGGTCAGCTCCTCCATCGACGCGGCGGTTTCTTCCAGGTTCGCAGCCTGCTGCTCGGTGCGACGCGACAGGTCGCTGTTGCCCGAAGCAATCTCACCGGCGGCCAGGGTGATGCTGGAAGCACTGGCCTGGATCTGGCCGACGATCTGGGTCAGCTGCGCGACGGTTGTGTTGGCGTCGTCACGCATGCGGGCGAACACGCCCTGGTAGTCACCCTGCATGCGCGCGGTCAGATCACCTTCGGCGATGGCCGACAGCAGCTGCGAGAGCTTGCCGAGGTTGTCATCGCTGACCGCCATCATCGCGTTGAGGTTTTCCAGCATCAGGCGAAAATCGTGATCGAAGCGCTGCGCATCGCCACGGCGGCTGAAGTCGCCGGCAGCGGCGGCACTGGCCAGCTGCTTGATTTCGGCGTTGATGCGGCCGAGATTGGCCTTGACGGTGTCGACGGTGGTGGTCATCGCCGCCTTTTCGCCGGGGTAGCGGGCGATGTCGCGGCTCAGGTCGCCGACCGCGTACTGCTGTACCACGTCCAGCACGTCATGCAGGGTCTGCACGTGGCCGCCTACCAGGGCGTTGGTTTCCTGCACCATCAGCCCGTACTCGCCGGGGAAGGCACTGGCGTCGATGCGATAGCTCAGTTCGCCGGCATCGTGGCGGCGGGCCATTTCGCGCTGGCCGCCGATCACTGCGTGCAGCTGCTGCTGCATGCCGGACATGGCGTCCAGCAGGCGACCGGGTTCGTCATGCGCCTGCGGACCGATGTGGCTGTCCAGCTTGCCGCGGGCGATACCCTCGGCGACGGCCGTTGCCTGCTTCAGCGGCACGGCGATGCGGTTGCCGATGAGCCAGCTCAGGGCCAGCACGATCAGTACCAGCACGCCACCGGAGACGGCCATGATGGCGGTGAACACCAGCGCCTGCTTCTGCACGTCGTCCATGTAGACGCCGCTGCTGACCACCCAGTTCCAGGGCGCGAACAGGCCGGCGTAGGCCACCTTCTCGACCTCGCCCTTGCTGCCGGGCTTGGCCCAGCGGTAGTTGACGAAGCCGCCACCGGCCTTGGCTGCTTCAACCTGGTCGTAGTAGATGCGCACGCCGTCGTCGGTGCGGAAGTCCTTCATGTCCTTGCCGACCAGATCCTTGCGGAACGGGTGCATCAGCAGGCGGTAGCCGGTGTCGTAGATGTTGAAGTAGTAGGCATCGCTCTCGGCGCGCATCACTTCCAGCGCCTGCAATGCCGCGCTCTTGGCAGCGTCCTCGCTGAGCTCGCCGGTACCGGCCAGCCGGTGATAATGCTGGAGGATGCCGTAGCTGAGTTCGACCTGGGTCTTCAGCGCGGTCTTGCGGGTCTCGGTGAGGTCCAGGTACTGCATGCGGGCGGCGATCACCGAGAGCGCGATCACGCCGAGCGCGATGAGCAGCGTCAGCAGGTTGAGCTTGCGCCGGACGGAGAGGTTGCTGAAGTAGTGTTGCCAGCGATGCAGGAGATTCATCGAGCAGGACCAGGTCGAAGCGGGCGGGCGGCGCCGAGCCGGTCAGCGGCGGGACAAGCCGTGACAACCCCGTTATCGGCCGATGGGGCGGGGGATTGAGGCGCAGTGTCCGAACGTATTCAGGTTTCCTTGCAGCGGCGGCTGCGGCGCTGCCTGCGGCAGGCTGGTTTTGAAGCAACAGCAACAGCAACAGCAACAGCAACGGCCCTTGGTCGGTGGTCAGGGGTTGCGAGAAGGGCCGGGGCAGGATGGGTTGGCGGGGGACGCCGTAAACCCGTCCCTGGGGGGTTGGCCGCGGCATCCATGCCGCGGACACCCCCGCCAACCCACCCTGGCCCGGCCCATTCGATATCCCGGCGTCGGACGGCAAGAGCGTTGGGTTTCCAAGTGGAAAGAGGGGTCAGATCCGTTTTCCGCAGGAAAACGGATCTGACCCCGGAAGTGACCTGGCTTTTGTTTTTTGCTTTTCTTTCTTCAATCCGGGGTGGACGCGCACGGAAATTTTCCGTGGCCGGGAGGGTGGGCTGCGCAGGGGCGTGAGCCGCATGGATGCGGCGACCGAGCCTACAAGGACGTATTCACGGCGTCCCCTGCGCAGCCCACCCTCCCGGCCTGCCCTCAGCAGCCCAGCACTTCGACCGACCACCCCGAGGGGCTTCGCCGTTGGCTGGATAATCAGATATCCCGTAAACAAAAACGCCCCAGCACAGGGCCAGGGCGTTCTCGTACCTCAGGTCAGGCAGGCATCAGAATTCCTGCCAGTCCCCGTCGGCCAGTTCCGTGGCCATCGGGCGACCACCCGCGCTGCGGCGGGCGGGCGGGGCGGCCGGAGCCGGTGCCGCCGGTGCGGCAGCACGCGGGGCAGGGGCAGCGACGACGCGCGGGGCGGCCACGACCTCGGCTTCGTCCACCACGAAGATCGACACGGCCTCGCTGAGGTGGCCGGCCTGTTCTTCCATCGCGCGGGCGGCGGCGGTGGCTTCTTCCACCAGAGCAGCATTCTGCTGCGTGGTTTCGTCCATCTGCACCACGGTCTGGTTGACCTGCTCGATGCCGGCGCTCTGTTCCTGCGAAGCCGCAGAGATCTCGGCCATGATGTCGGTCACGCGCTGCACCGAGGCGACGATCTCGCCCATGGTGGCGCCGGCCTTGTGTACCAGGGCCGAGCCGTCGTTGACCTTGCCAACGGAGTCGTCGATCAGGCCCTTGATCTCCTTGGCGGCAGCGGCCGAGCGCTGGGCGAGGGTGCGCACCTCGCTGGCGACCACGGCGAAGCCGCGGCCCTGTTCACCGGCACGCGCGGCTTCCACGGCGGCATTCAGCGCCAGGATGTTGGTCTGGAACGCAATGCCGTCGATGACGCTGATGATCTCGGCGATCTTCTTCGACGAGGCTTCGATCGCCGACATGGTGGTGACCACCTGGCCGACCACTTCACCGCCCTGCGAGGCGACGCCATGGGCGCCGATCGCGAGCTGGTTGGCCTGGCGGGCGTGTTCGGCGTTCTGGCGCACGGTGGAGGTCAGTTCCTCCATCGAGGCAGCGGTTTCTTCCAGGTTGGCAGCCTGCTGTTCGGTACGGCGCGACAGGTCGCTGTTGCCCGAGGCGATCTCGCCGGCGGCCGAGCTGATCGCACGGCTGGACTGCTTGATGCGGGTGACGATCTCGCTCAGCTGCGCGGCCGTGGCGTTGGCGTCGTCGCGCATGCGGGCGAACACGCCCTGGTAGTCGCCCTGCATGCGCACGGTCAGGTCACCCTGCGACAGTGCGGCGAGCAGGCCGGAGATCTGTTCGATGCTGCCGGCATTGGCGTCCAGCAGGCCGTTGATCTGCTGGGCCAGCTGCAGGAAGAAGCCTTCCTTGTCGCTGGAATCGATGCGGCCGGACAGGTCGCCGGCGGCTGCCTGGGCGATCACGCGCGCCACTTCGGCTTCCACCTGCGCTTCCTGGGTACGGTCGCGCCATTCCACCACGTAGCCGACGGTGTCGCCGCCTTCATTGCGGATGGTCGAGACCACCTGGGCGAACTGGGCATCGCCGTACTGCATCGGGCGACGGGCCACGCCGTGTGCCTTCAGGTTACCCAGCAGGGTCTGGTCCATTTCACCACGGTGTTCAAGCACCGTGACCGGCTTGCCGATCAGCGAGGCCTGGGCGTCGAAGTCCGGCAGGTCACGGCGCACTTCGTCCTGGTACTGGCTCAGGGTCTGCTGCAGGGCGCGGTTGCTGTAGACGATGGTGTTGCTGGTGTCGGTCAGGTACACGCCGGTCGAGCTGTAATCCAGCGCGGTACGGATGCGCAGGTTCTCGCGCGCCACGGCCTGGTCGGTTTCGATGCGCTCGCGCAGGTCGCGCTGCATGCGCTGCATGGCCTGCATCAGTTCGCCCACTTCATCCTGGCGGCTGACGTCGATGTGGCCATCGAGCTTGCCGCCGGCCACGTCGTTGGCAACCGACACGGCGCCGCGCACGCTGCCGACCAGGGCGCGGGCGAACAGCCAGACCAGCACCAGGCCGAGCGCGGCGCCGCCCAGCAGGGCGATCACGGTCAGCACGGCCGAGGCGGAATACGTGGAGGCGGCCTGTTCGCGCGACGCGCGGGCGAGGCGGTTGTCTTCGGCGATCAGCGCTTCCAGCGCCGAGGCGGCCTTGCGGTGCTTGGTGCGGGTTTCGCCGACGAAGGTATCGATGGCGTCGTCCGGCAGGTCCAGTTCCAGCATCTCGGTGACGCTGTCATAGGAGGCCAGGGCGTCCTTCCACTCCTTGGCGAAGGTGTCGAACAGCTTCTTCTGCTGCGCGTTGTCGACCAGGGTCGGATACTCCTTGATCGACTTGTCCATGCTCGCGCGCAGCTCGACGCCCTGCTTGCGTGCATCCGCCTTGACGTCGTCGCTGGCGCGGATCAGCTGCTGGTAGGCGGCGTTGCGGTATTCACCCAGCATGCCGCGCATCTCGCCTGCCATGCGGATGCTCTCCATGCGAGAACCCGCCAGCTCGGTGGTGACATTGTTCAGCGAATGCAGGCCACGATAGGCGACGATGCCCTGCAGCAACATCACCAGCAGGAGGACGCCGAAGGTCAGCAGCAGCTTCGGCATCAGTTTGAGGTTGTTGATCCACGGCATGGGCGTTGCGATCTCCTAAGGCAGACGCGTCCGGGCGTCGGGCCCGGTTGCAGCAGAAACCACGCCGGCACCAGGTCCGGCGTGGTTCGACGGACAGCGGATTACTTGATGTTGGCCAGCTTCAGGCCGGCCGGCGAGCTGACTTCGATTTCCGCGCGCGAGGCGTCGCGCTGGATCTTGCCGATCACGCAGACGGTCTTGCCCTCCAGGGTTTCCAGCGGGAAGGAGAACTTGCCGCGGTTCTCGCCGGCGATGCGCGCCGAGAAGGTGTGGCGCGGGAAGGCGCCGCCCATGTACAGGAAGGTCGGCTGGCCTTCGGAACCTTCTGCGTAGCGGGCCTTCTCGACCTTGCCGCAGACCATGCCGTCCTTGCCGACCGAGCGCGGTGCCAGTTCCGGCGGGATCATGTCGGCCGACTGGGCAAACGCGGCGGAAGCGGTGGTGGCCAGGACAGCGGCCGAAACGAACGCAAGCAGGGACTTCATCGAGGTGTATCTCCGGGGATGGTGATGGTCGTTCCGGTTCTGCGCGCTCCTGCGCGACCGGCTTCTGTCCCCCTATCGGCACTGCCGGAGGGAACTGAAGGGTTGTGTGACCAGAACGTGAAGCAGGTCCGCTTGATCAGGCGGCGGCGTCTTCAACGACGTTGGCCTGGCCCATGTCGGCGCTGTCCAGCAGGGTCTCGATGTCGAGCAGGATCAGCATGCGGTCGTCCTGCGTGCCGATGCCGGAGATGAAGCGGGTATCGACGGCGGCGCCGAATTCCGGGGTCGGGCGGATCTGCTCGGCCGACAGCGGGATCACGTCCGAGACGCTGTCGACCACGATGCCGACCACTCGGTCGTCGACGTTCAGCACGATCATCACGGTGAAGGCGTCGTAGCGGGCGTCGTCCAGGCGCAGCTTCAGGCGCAGGTCGATGACCGGGACGATGGTGCCGCGCAGGTTGATCACGCCCTTGATGTAGTCCGGTGCATCCGGCACCCGGGTGACCGCGTCATAGCCGCGGATTTCCTGCACTTTGAGGATGTCCACGCCGTAGTGCTCGGCACCGAGGGTGAAGCTGAGGAATTCGCCACCGGCGCTGGCGGTGGAGCTGGTCTTGTCGTTCATCGAGGGGTCCTGGTTCTGCCGGAAGTCCCGGTGTCAGGCTCGATATCGGCCCCTCGTCGGGGGACTTTAGGTGTGGGCCCCGCGTTGTCGCGAGGTTGCCGGCCAGCGGCCGGCACTACCGGTTGGACGAGCCCTACAGCTCGCCGTTGCGGCGCGCCTTGCGCTGGCGGTCGATGCGGAAGATATAGCGTTGGATGGCGCTGTCGGCGCCACGTGGCAGGATGTCGAAGCGCATGCCCACGCGCTTGATTTCGATGCCGTTGGGTTGGCGCTGCGGCAGCAGGTTGCAGACGACCAGCTCGATCTCCAGGTCCGGGCCGTCGGGCAGCGACAGCACCGCCGGGTAGCGCTTCTGCAGGCTGAACACCGCGCAGTCGGTAGGCACGGCCACCGCCAGGCCGCCACCACTGATGTCCACCACCCGCATCGACAGCGCTTCGGCGCGGCTCTCGCCGGCGGGGATCAGCAGCTGGGGCGAATCGGTGACGGGCGTCTCCAGCCGGTACATCTCACGTCGTTGCAGATGGACCAGCTCGTCCGGCAGAGGGGCGCGGAAGGCGACGTGGCCGTCGTTGTCCACACGCTGCAGTGCCTGCAGGCGGAACCGCACCAGCACGCGTTCGAGCTGGGCGAAGCACAGCAGATGATCGGCCTGTTCGGCGGCGCGGTTGGACGCCTCCTGCGGGCTGCCATCGAGCAGCAGGGTGTCTTCATCCTCGTCGAGCTCAAGCAGCGCGGTCGGGAACGAGCGGTCGCGGCCGTCGATATGCGCATTGATCAGTGATCGCTGGTCGATCAGCGATCGCAGCAGCTGCCGCAGCTGGCGCGGATTGCGGACCAGGAAACGTTCGTCAGCGGCATCAGCCGCGTGGACATCATGCACTGCAGTGTCGTTGCCGTCGGACATGGAATCTACGGTCAGGGGCGGGCGCCAGCACGCGTTGGCGCGAGGCTCGATGGGGATATCGGCCACTGTGCCGGATTATGAAGTGAGAATTGCATCACTTTCCGTGCGTCCGGGGTCGGATCCCCTTCCCGAAGGAAAGGGATCCGACCCCGGTTATATCAGAACTCCTGCCAGTCGCCGTCTGCGGCCAGCGCCGGCTGGGCTGTCGCGGTGCGCAGCGTACGCGCCGGGACCGGCTTTGCGGCCGGTGCGGCGGCTGCAACCTGGCGCGGTACCGGTGCCGCCAGCGGGCGTGCCGGGATGGCCGTCGTGCCCTGTGATGCCAGCCGGAAGCGGGCCACGGCTTCACCCAGCTGCACGGCCTGGTCTTCCATTGCACGCGCGGCGGCGGTGGCTTCCTCCACCAGCGCGGCGTTCTGCTGGGTGGTTTCGTCCATCTGCACCACGGTCTGGTTGACCTGCTCAATGCCGGCCGACTGTTCCTGCGAAGCAGCGGAAATCTCGGCCATGATGTCGGTCACGCGCTGCACCGAGGCCACGATCTCGCCCATGGTGCTGCCGGCCTGGTGGACCAGGCTGGAGCCCTCGGCAACCTTGCCGACCGAATCATCGATCAGGCCCTTGATCTCCTTGGCGGCAGCCGCCGAGCGCTGGGCGAGGGTGCGCACTTCGCTGGCGACCACGGCGAAGCCGCGGCCCTGTTCACCGGCACGCGCGGCTTCCACGGCGGCATTCAGCGCCAGGATGTTGGTCTGGAACGCAATGCCGTCGATGACGCTGATGATCTCGGCGATCTTCTTCGACGAGGCTTCGATGGCCGACATGGTGGTGACCACTTGGCCGACGACTTCACCGCCCTGCGAGGCGACGCCATGGGCACCGATGGCGAGCTGGTTGGCCTGGCGGGCGTGCTCGGCGTTCTGACGCACAGTGGAGGTCAGTTCCTCCATTGACGCCGCGGTCTCTTCCAGGTTGGCGGCCTGCTGCTCGGTACGGCGCGACAGGTCGCTGTTGCCCGATGCAATCTCACCGGCGGCCAGGGTGATGCTGCCAGCGCTGGCCTGGATCTGGCCGACGATCTGGGTCAGCTGGGTGACGGTGGTGTTGGCGTCGTCACGCATGCGCGCGAACACGCCGTTGAACTGGCCGTCCATGCGTGCGGTCAGGTCGCCGGCGGCGATCGACTGCAGCAGCTGCGAGAGCTGGCCGAGGTTGCCGTCAGCCACCTGCATCATGGTGTTGAGGTGCTCGATCATCACGCGGAAATCGTGATCGAAACGCTGCGCATCACCGCGCTGGCTGAAGTCGCCGGCGGCGGCGGCCGAGGCCAGCTGCTGGATCTGCGTGTTGATGGCCAGCAGGCTCGCCTTGGCCGCATCCATCGACTCGTGCAGGATCGCGCGGCTGCCCGGCAGGCGGCGTGCGTCCGGGGTCAGATTGCCGGTGGCGTACTGGTTGAGTACTTCAATGGCATCGACGATTGCATCGAGGTGTTCGAAGATCACCGTGTTGATGCCGTTGGCCAGCTGGCCATAGACGCCCGGGAAGTCTTCGGGAATGCGGTGGCTGATGTCCGGGCCGGCATGCATCTGGGCCATCAGCTGGGTCTGCTCGCTGAAGCGGCGCAGCATCGCGGTCATCTCCGCGGTGGCGGCCAGCATCTTGCCGGCCTCGTCCTTGCTGGTGGCCTGGGTGCTGACGCTGAGGTCGCCGCGGGAAACTGCCTGGATGGCATGCACGGCCTTGCCCAGCGGACCGGTGACCGCACGCGAGATGACGATGGCCAGCGCGGCGGCCACCAGTGACAGCAGTACGATGCAGCCGATGATGGCGATCATGCTGTTGCGATGGGTGGCGTTGGCGTCGGCGATCTTGCCGTCCATCTGCCCGGCGATGTGGGTGCCCAGTGCCTTCATTGCAGCGAACAGGTCGCGACGTGCCGGGCGCGACTGCTCGTCGGAGATCTGCTGCGCCAGGGCGCCGTCACCGGCGGTCACGGCGTCGCGCATCGCCTTGTTGGCGGCGAAGTAGCGATCCAGCTGCGTTCTGGCCGCGCGATAGAGTTCGCGCTCCTTCTCCAGCGCCGGCAGCGCCGAGTACGCCGCCAGTTCGTCATGCACGGCTTTGGCGGTGTCGTCCATGCGCTTGTTGTAGTCGGCGACCTTCTCCGGCTGGTCCAGCATGCTCAGCTGGGCCAGTTCGTAGGTACGGAACTCACCGAGCTGCGAGCGCGCCTCGCCCAGGTGCTGGACGGAGGGGATATCGTTGCCGGCCATCTCGCGCAGCTGCGCGTTGGCTTCGCTCAGGCGCAGCAGGGCGAACGCGCCGAGGACCAGGGTCATCAACGTGGTGAGGGTGAACCCCACGGCCAGCTTGCGGGCGATGGGCAGATCTTGGAACCACTTCATGCAGGGTGCTCCAGGTGGGCAGAGTGCTGGCGTCTGTGCGCCGGTTTGGGGGTGGTTGCAGAGCGAACGGTGGTGCCCGGTGGGGGTTCGGTGACGGCCGTCAAAGCGAAATAGCGGCGCAGTCCGGATGGACTTTATGGACGCAGATCACATTCGGTTGCGTAGGGATGACGGCGCGAAAGTGCCGCCGTGGCGGGGCTTGCGCTGGTGTGACGTAGTTGCGCGCGAAACCGTCGCGTTGACGGAGTTCACGGAATGCAGGGCGCAGTGGGTTGGGGGCAGATCCCTTGGCAGGGCGCGCACAGACGAAAACCGCCGCCCGGAAGGGCGGCGGTCCAGTACACGCCTGCAACGTAGATCAGGCGGCCTGCGGCATCCGCAGCGAACGCACCAGCCCGCCGATGTCGACGATCAGGGCCACGCGGCCATCGCCGAGGATGGTGGCACCGGACACCCCGCCGATGCGGCGGTAGTTGTTCTCGATGTTCTTCACCACGACCTGTTGCTGGCCGACCAGTTCGTCCACTTCCAGCGCGATCTTCTGGCCATCGCCTTCGACCACCACCACCAGCGATTCGCTGCCCGGCGCACGGTTGCCGTAGCCGTAGTATTCGCTCAGCGACAGGATCGGCAGGTACTCGCCACGTACGCGCAGCACGCGGCCTTCGCCGGCCATGCTGCGGATGTCCTCGGCCTGCGGCTGCAGGGCCTCAAGCACATAGGCCAGCGGCAGGATCAGGGTTTCGCCCGCGACTGCCACGGTCATGCCATCGAGGATGGCCAGGGTCAGCGGCAGGCGGATCAGCGTGCGGGTGCCGTTACCAAGGCTGCTTTCGATCTGCACCTCGCCACCCAGCGCCTGGATGTTGCGGCGGACCACATCCATGCCGACGCCACGGCCGGACAGGTCGGTGACTGCATCGGCGGTGGAGAAACCAGGCTGGAAGATCAGGTCCCAGACCTGCGAATCGGTAGGGTTGTCCGGCACTGCCAGGCCGCGTTCGTGGGCTTTGGCCAGGATCTTGGTGCGGTCCAGGCCGCGGCCGTCGTCGCTGACTTCGATGACGATGTGGCCGCCCTGATGCGAGGCTGCCAGGGTGATGGTGCCGGTTTCGTCCTTGCCCGCGCCGCGACGCACGTCCGGCATCTCCAGGCCGTGGTCGATCGAGTTGCGCACCAGGTGCACCAGCGGGTCGGCGATCTTTTCGATCAGGCCCTTGTCCAGCTCCGTGCCTTCACCGACGGTGCGCAGGCGGACCTGCTTGCCAAGGCGGCTGGACAGGTCGCGGACCAGGCGCGGGAAGCGGCGGAACACCGCATCGACCGGCAGCATGCGCACGCCGATCACGGCTTCCTGCAGGTCGCGGGTGTTGCGTTCCAGCTGGTCCAGGCCGGCGAACAGGCTCTCGGCGTGGACCGGGTCCAGTGCGTGCGAGACCTGCTTGAGCATGGCCTGGGTGATGACCAGTTCGCCGACCAGGTTGATCAGCGCATCGACCTTGTCGACGCTGACTCGGATCGAGGTTTCGGCTTCCTGGCTGGCGCCGCCGCTGGTGGCGGGCGCAGCAGGCGCCGCCGGTACGACGGCAGCCGGTGTGGAAGGGGCGGTTGCAATGGGCGCCTGTGTAGCCAGGCTCGGCGGTGCGGCCGGACGGATGTCCAGTTCGCAGTCGTCCAGTACCCAGGCGAAGGTGTCTTCGATCTTGCTGCGCGGCACCTTGCCGACCAGGCCCAGATCCCACGCCAGATGGGCCTCGAGCGGGTCGAGCTGGGCGAAGCCCGGCAGGCGTTCCATGCGCGCGGCGACCTGCAGCGAACCGAGATGCTCCAGTTCGCGGATGATGCGCAGCGGGTCGTTGCCGCTCATGAACAGCGACGGTGCCGGGGTGAAGCCGATCTGCCAGGCTTCCGGCGTATCGTCCACCTTGGCCGCGACGGCAGCGGGGGCGCTCGGTGCGGCCTGGCCGGAAAGGACCGCTTCCAGGCGCGCCTTCACCGCAGCGACTGCAGCCGGATCGGCAGCCTGGCCGTGTTCGGCTTCGCGAAGCAGGGCGCGCAGCACGTCCACCGAGGACAGCATGGCGTCGACCGCGTGGCCTTCCAGCGCCCGCTTGCCGGCACGCAGTTCATCGAGCAGCGTTTCCAGCACGTGGGTCAGGCCGGCGATCGTATCGAAGCCGAAGGTGCCGGCGCCGCCCTTGATCGAGTGGGCGGCGCGGAACACCGAATTGATGATCTCCGCGTCCTGCTGCCCCGATTCCAGGGCCAGCAGGCCAGCCTCCATCGCGTCGAGGCCTTCGCGGCTCTCCTCGAAGAAGGTGGCGTGGAAGCGTTGCAGGTCCATGCTCATGGCAGTGGTGGTCCGGAAGCGAAGAGGGGGAGCGGTGGCGGGCGATCAGCCCAGCACTTTCTGCACGGTGGCGACCAGCTGTTCGGGATTGAACGGCTTGACCAGCCAGCCGGTGGCGCCGGCGGCCTTGCCTTCGGACTTCTTGTCGGCGGCCGATTCGGTGGTCAGCATCAGCAGCGGGGTGAACTTGTAGTCCGGCAGCTGGCGCAGTTCACGGATCAGCGCGATGCCGTCCATGTTCGGCATGTTGACGTCGGTGACCACCGCATTGAAGCGCTGGCCCTTGGCACGACCGAGCGCGACCGCGCCGTCTTCAGCTTCTTCGACGGCAAAACCGGCCGAGGTGAGGGCGAAGGACACCATCTGGCGCATCGACGCCGAATCGTCCACCACCAAGATACGTGCGCTCATGCAGCGTTCTCCACAGATTTCAGGTTGTCATGGGTTACGTCCAGGCCCAGGGCCTGGGTGACGCCCAGCAGGCGCGCGGCGTCACGGAAGGTTGCGGTGCAACCGTGGAAGCCGGTGCCGAGACCTGCCTCGCGGCGGGCCTGCACGAACGCACACAGCACCTGCACGGCGGCCGTGTGGATGCGGGCGACCTGGCTTGCATCCAGGGTCAGCTCGCCTGCCTGCGCCACCAATGGGGCGAGGCGGTTCTTGAGCTCAGTGGTGCTCTCGATGCCGAGATCCCCACCCAGTTCGACAGTGCTCATCGTTGCTCCGGACAAACGGTTCCGTGATCCATAACGGCACCCCGGCGGGGTTCTTTAGGGGAATCGACGCGGTGCGCCGATGCGGTGTTGTTCGGGGGCGGGAGATGCCAATGCTGCGCATCGGCACCTGCCGTCCCCGCTGCGTAGGCGCCGTTGCTGATGGAGGCGGATGCGACTTAATCCCCTCCGTCCCCTTTTTAATGGCGACGGCGCAGTGGGGACGTAAGGTGTTGATCCAACGGATCAATTCCTTGCGTCCCCGACAGGCAACGCGTCGGCGCAAAGCGCCGACTCAGCTCAACAGCCGCGTGGCATCCAGCAGGATCATCGGGCGCTGGCTGACCCGGGCGACGCCACGGAACAGGTCGTTGGAGATCTGGCAGATGCGCGCCGTATCGGGCGGTTCGATCTGCGAATCGGTGAGGTTGGCGACATCTTCCACCGCCGACACGCGCAGGCCGATGGTCTCGCCGTCTTCTTCCAGGACCACGATGCGGGTCTGTGAGTCGTCTTCAGCGGCCGCCGCGCCGAGGTGCAGGCCGAGATCCATCACCGGTACCACCTGGCCGCGCAGGTTCATGATGCCGAGCATGGCTGGCGCGGTGCCGCGCAACGGCAGCAGCGGCACCGGCAGCACCACTTCCTGCACCTTCAGCAGTTCCAGTGCATAGGCCTGGGTGCCGCAGCGCAGGCGCAGCCAGCGCGAGGTGCGCTCGCCGGCGCGTCGGTTCTGCGGATGCGGACTGCTGGCGGGCCGATGTGCCTGTGCCTGCAGTTCCTGCCAGCTGTTCGGACGGTTGCCTGCTGGTGCGTCCACGGCCACGCGCGGTGGCGGCGCGGCATCGGTGCGTGCCGCTGGAGCGGGTGCTGCGACTACGGCCGGTGGCAGCGCAGGAACGTCCTCACCGCCTGCTGCGGCCTCGAATGCAGCCTGCAGGCCGGGGCTGTCGGTGTGGGCGAGGCGATGGCTGTCGGCCGTATCGGTCTCGTAGATCACTTCGTCCGGCAGGTCGTCCCAGGTGGGTTCCGGACCTGCCTTGGCGGCGGTCGGAGCAGGGGGCGTCTCGTGGATCACCTCGTCAGGCAGGTCATCCCAGGTTGGTTCGCGCTCGGGAGCGGCGACAGGCGTTGCGGCGGCCTCGAAAGCGGCTTCCAGTGCTGCGTTGTCCTCTGCCGGGGCAGCAGCAACAGTCTCCGTTTCGTAGATCACTTCGGCCGGAAGATCGTCCCAGGTCGGCTCGCGTTCGGCGTCCGCTGCAATCGCCGGGCACGCTTCGTCGCTGGCCGGCGGCGGTGCAGCCGGTGGCGCCACGGCGATCGCTTCGCCCAGCAGTTCGTCCAGATAGTCGTCCAGTACGCCGGTGCTGTTCATGCGGCCTGCTCCAGGGCGCGGGCATCCTCGCCGAGGATCCAGTTGAGGGCGCGGCGGTAGGCAGCCAGGCCGCGGCCCGGGTAGTCCTCACCAACGCTTGGCAGGGTCAGGCCGGCGGCGTTGCTGATGCGGGTGTCGATGGGAATGGCGTCTTCCCAAACGCGGGTGCCGTGACGATCCTGCATCGTGCGCAGCGATTCGTTGCCGGCGCGGGTGCGGCGGTCGAACAGGGTGGGCAGAATCGAGATCGGCAGCGGGCGGCGGCGCGAGCGCTCGACCATCTCGCCGGTGCGGACCATCCCCTCCAGGCCATGCAGAGCCAGCGGCTCGGCCTGGGTGGGAATGATCAGGCGGTCGGCCGCGGCCAGTGCGTTGATCATCAACAGACCGAGGGTGGGTGCGCAGTCCAGCAGGATGTAGTCGTGCTGCCCCTGATGGCGGGCAAGCGCGTTCTGTAGGGCCAGGCCGAGGCCGGGCTGGTTGGCGCTGCGGCGTTCCAATGTGGCCAGCGCGGATTGTGCACAGACATAGTCCAGGCCGTGGATGCTGCTGGCATGGCACAGGCTGGAAAGATCGGCCGGCGGTGCGCCGAACAGTTCCAGCACGCCGGCCGGCGGCGGATCGACCGGCACGCCGAAGGCGCGGCTGAGCGAGGCGTGCGGATCGAGGTCGATCAGCAGCACGCGATGGCCAAGCGCGGCCAGGCCACGGCCGAGGGCGAGGGTGGTGGTGGTCTTGCCGACTCCGCCCTTCTGGTTGGCGACTGCCCAGATGCGCATCGGTTTACTCCTTCATTGCCGGGGGAACGGCGGCGCCGACGCGGCTGCCAGCCGGCACCGGCGGCAACTTCACCGGTGCGATGGGGGAGGTGGGGGCGGTAGCCGGAGTTGCCGCGGCTTGCTCGGTGTCGGTGCTTTGGGTGGCACCGGTGGCTGCGTTCAGGCGCTGGCCGAGCGGGTCCACCGAATGCGAGGTGTCGGCCAGGATGATGACCATCACCCGACGGTTGCGGTTGCGGCCCTGCGCGCTGTCGTTCTCTTCGCGCGGGCGGAACTGGCCGTAGCCGACCATCGCCAGCCGCGACGGTTGCACGCCCTGGTCGGCGAACAGGTGCACCACGCTGGCCGCGCGGCCGGCCGACAGTTCCCAGTTTGAAGGGAAGGTGGCGGTAGCAATCGGTACATTGTCGGTGTGCCCTTCCACGCGCACGCTGTTGGGCACGTCACGCAGCACCTCGGCCAGGCTGGCCAGGGTCTGCCGTGCATGCACGTCCAGCGCGGCCGAGCCGGTGGGGAACAGGATGTCGCTGTTGATCTCGACTTCGATCCACAGCTCGGTGCGGCGCACGCTGATCATGCCGCGGTCGATCAACGGCGCCAGTGCAGCGGTAAGGCGGTCGGCGATGCTGTTTAGCTGGCGCTCGGCGCGCGCGATCTGCTCCTGGTTGTGCACCGACACCGGCATGCGCATCTGCGAGGCCATCGATGGCAGCAGGGTCGGGTCGTGCGACGGTGCAGGCGCTGAGGGTCCGATCTTGGTGCCGGACTTGATCACCGAGGGGCTGTCCCAGCCGCCCCCCTGCACCTGTTTGTTACCCACCTGCACCGGATTGATGGTGCGCGGTGCGCCGCCGAAGGCATCGGTCAGCGCGTCGGCCATGATCCGATACTTGCCCTCGTTGACCGAGGAAATCGCGTACATGACCACGAAAAAGGCGAGCAGCAGCGTCATCAGGTCGGCATAGGGAATCGCCCATGCTTCGTGGTTGGCGTGCTCTTCGTGGTGCTTGCGGCGGGCCATGTCAGTGCAGGAAGCCGGAAAGGTTGGTTTCGATGTTGCGCGGGTTCTCGCCCTGGGCGATCGAAATCAGGCCTTCGATGACCATTTCGCGATCGCGGGTGTTGTGCGAGATCACACTCTTGAGCTTGGCGGCCACCGGCAGGAACAGCAGGTTGGCCGAGGCGATGCCGTAGATGGTGGCGGTGAACGCGGCAGCGATGCCGTGGCCCAGCTTGCTCGGGTCGGCCAGGTTCTTCATCACCGCGATCAGGCCGAGCACGGCGCCGATGATGCCCAGCGTGGGCGCGTAGATGCCCATCGCCTCGAATACCTTGGCACCGGCCTGGTCCTGGTGTTCCTGGCTGCCCAGTTCGATTTCCAGCATGTGCCGCATCGATTCGGGCTCGACGCCGTCCACCAGCAGCTGCAGGCCCTTGCGCAGGAACGGGTCCTGCTGCGCTTCCACCTGCGATTCAAGGCCCAGCAGGCCCTGGCGACGGGCGATGTTGCTCCACTCGACGATCTGCTGGATCAGTTCGCGGCGATCGCTGTGCGGCGGGCGCACGACCCACCGCACGATCTTGAACGCATGCTTGAACACCGCCGGCGAGGTATGCAGCAGGATCGCGGCGACGGTGCCGACGATGACGATCACGAACGCCGCAGGCGACCACAACGACGCCAGGCCGGCGCCCTTGAGGATGCTGCCACCGACCAGCGAGGCCAGGGCGAGAAAGAGTCCAATGAGGCTGAGTCTATCCATGGTTCCGGTATCGGCGTGTATGAATGGGACTTGAGACACCGGTAGATCGCGTACAGACGGTAGTCACAGTTTTCGGGTCGCCGGGCGACGCCCGGCGGGGGTCATCGCAGTCCGTCCACGTCCAGGATCAAGGCCATGCGACCATCGCCGATCAAGGTTGCACCTGCATAACCACGCAGGCCGCGCAGGGCTTTCGGCAGCGGCTTGATGACCACTTCCTCGCGCCCGCGCACCTGGTCCACGACCAGCCCGAAGCGCGCTTCGCCGGCCTGCAGCACCACGATGGTCAGCAGGGGCGAGGCGGCCGGCGTCACATCCAGCCACTGGCGGAGATCGACCAGCGGCAGGGTGTGCGAGCGGCGGTCGAGCACGGCACGGCCATCGAACCAGCCCAGCGACGTGCGCGGTGCGTGCAGCACTTCCATCACGCGCGCCAGCGGCAGCGCGTAGACGTCCTCACCGGCCTGCACCAGCAGGGTCGGCAGGATCGCCAGGGTCAGCGGCACGCGGATCAGGAAGCGGCTGCCACGGCCCAGCTCCGACTGGATCTGGATCTGGCCGCTCAGTTCGCGGATGCGTGACTGCACCACGTCCATGCCGACGCCGCGGCCGGAGATGTCGGTGACCTGCTGCTTGGTCGAGAAGCCGGGCAGGAACACCAGGTGCAGGCATTCCTCGCTGCTCAGGCGCGCAGCGGCTTCCGGATCGATCAGGCCCTTCTCGCGTGCCTTGGCACGCAGCTTTTCGGGGTCGATGCCGGCGCCATCGTCCTGCACCTCGATGCTGACGTAGTCACCTTCCTGCTGCGCCGAAAGCCGCACGTGGCCCATCCGCGGCTTGCCCTGCGCCTCGCGCAGGTCGGGCATTTCCACGCCATGGTCGATGGCGTTGCGGACCAGGTGCACCAGCGGGTCGGCCAGCGCTTCGACCAGGTTGCGGTCGAGCTCGGTCTCGGCGCCGATCAGTTCCAGGTCCACTTCCTTCTTCAGCGAGCGGGCGACGTCGCGGGCCACCTTGGGGAAGCGGGAGAAGACCTTGCCCACCGGCTGCATGCGGGTACGCATCACCGCCGACTGCAGGCGGGCCGTGGCGATGTCCAGTGTGGACACGGCGCGGTCCAATTCTTCATCGCGCAGGCGTGCACGCAGGGTCTTGAGCCGATTGCGTGACAGCACCAGTTCGCCGATCAGGTTGACGATCGCGTCCAGGCGCTTGGTGTCTACGCGTACGGTGTGTTCGGCCTCGGCCAACGGCTTGGCGGCCGGCTTTGCCACCGGTGCCGGTGCGGCGACCGGGCGCGGGGCTGCAACCGGCGCCGGTGCCACGGCGGCAACAGGCTTGGTGCCCGGTGCGGCGCCACCGTGCAGCTGGTCGAGCAGGGCTTCGAACTCGTCTTCGCTGATCAGTCCGTCGTCGGCTTTCTTCGCTGGTGCGACCGCGGTCGGCGCGTTGCCACCATGCAGCTGGTCGAGCAGGGCCTCGAATTCGTCGTCGGTGATCAGGTCGCTGCCACCCGCGGCGGGTGCTGCGGCGGCGGCGGGTGCCGCCACGGCACCGCCGTGCACGTCGAACTGGGCGATCAAGTCCGGCGGCGCATAGCCCGGCTCGGTGCCGGAGGAAACTGCATCCAGCATCGACTGCAGGTAGTCCAGCGATTGCTGGGCCGCGTCGAAGTGATGGGCCTGCAGCACCGCCTGGCCGGCACGCGCGGCGCCCAGCGCTTCTTCAGCGGCATGGCACAGCTCCACCATGGCGGTGACGCCGAGGAAGCCGGCGCCGCCCTTGAGCGTGTGATAGCCGCGGAACACCGCGTTGAGCTGATCGCTGTCCTGCGGTGCCTGCTCCAGCGACACCAGCTGTTCGCCGAGGCGATCCAGGATTTCCTGTGCCTCGATGATGAAATCGGCAGTGATGTCGTCGGATACCGCGCTCATGCTTACAGCCCCAGATCCGACAACAGGTCGTCGGCGTCGTTCTGCGAGACCGCGTGGCGGTCCAGTCCCTTCAGTGCCGGCCCGGCCAGTTCCGGGTCGGTGCGATGCTGTTCCGGTGGCAGGCCGAGTGCGCCGAAGCCTTCGTGCACGCGGCGGACGATGCCCACCACGCGACGGATGATCTGCCCGGTCAGGTCCTGGTAGCTCTGGGTCAGGGCGATCTCGGTCAGGTTGTGGCGGATGCGCTCGAGCTGCGCGTCCTGGCCCGGCTGCAGGCCTTCGGCGCGCAGCTGTTCGGTCAGGCTGCGGCATTCCTCGGCCAGGTCCAGGGTGCGGTGCGTGGCCTGCTCGGTCATCGCCACCACGTGGTCCAGGCGCGCGCAGGCATCGTCCAGTTCCCCGGCTTCGCTCGGCACGGTCGGCAGTTCACCCAGCGCCTGCCCCAGTTCGCGGGCCAGCCGCGAGAGCCCACTCATCATCGGCTGCGTGCGCAGCGCGACCAGTCCGTCGATGCGCTGCCGCCAGGCGGCTTCGTCACCGGACTCGAGTGCGTCCAGGGCCTCCTGCAGGCGCAGGGCGAGGGCGCTCTTGTCGACCGTGGTATCCATCAGGCGCTGGCCGCCAGGCGTTCGAAGATCTTGCCGAGCTTCTCTTCCAGCGTCTGCGCGGTGAACGGCTTGATGATGTAGCCGTTCACGCCGCTCTGGGCGGCTTCGATGATCTGTTCACGCTTGGCTTCTGCGGTGACCATCAGCACCGGCAGGGTCTTCAGCTTGGCATCGGCACGGATCGCCTTGAGCAGCTCGATGCCGGTCATCACCGGCATGTTCCAGTCGGTGACCACGAAATCGAACGGCTGGCTCTGCAGCAGCGACAGCGCGGCATGCCCGTCCTCGGCTTCGGCGGTATTGGTGAAGCCCAGATCGCCCAGCAGGTTCTTGACGATTCGACGCATGGTCGAGAAGTCGTCGACGATCAGGATGCGCATGTTCTTGTTCAAAGCAGAATTCCTTTGTTGTTCATTCCGGACGGCCGGGGGCAGCCGCCTCGGGGATGTTCATTCTTCGAGGCCGGCGTCGGCGGCCTCGAACAGCTTCAGCCGGCCACGCAGGCGCAGTACCGCCTGGCCGTGGATCTGGCAGACCCGCGACTCGCTCACGCCGAGCACCGCGCCGATCTCCTTCAGGTTCAGTTCCTGCTCGTAGTACAGCGAGAGCACCAGCTGTTCGCGCTCGGGCAGGTGGCCGATGGCCTTGCCCAGCTCGCGGCCGAACTCGCCCCGCTCCAGCACCTGCTGCGGGGTCGGGCCGCCCTGGGCCACGGTGTCCAGCTCGCCCTGGTCCTCGATGCGCGATTCAAGACTCAGCACCTGGCCACGGGCAGCGTCTTCCATCAGCCGCAGGTACTCGGGCAATGGCATCTCCATCGCGGCGGCCACTTCGGTGGCGCTGGCGGCACGGCCACTGCTCTGTTCCAGGCGGCGGATGGTGGCGGCGGCATCACGTGCACGGCGGTGCACCGAGCGCGGCACCCAGTCGCCACGGCGGATCTCATCGATCATCGAACCGCGGATGCGGATCGAGGCATAGGTCTCGAACGAAGCCCCCTGGTCGGCGTCATAGCTGCGCGAGGCTTCGATCAGTCCCATCATGCCGGCCTGGATCAGGTCGTCGACCTCGACGCTCGCCGGCAGGCGTGCGGCCAGGTGGTGGGCGATGCGCCGCACCAGGTCCGAATGCTGGGCGATGACCTCGTTGGCCGCCGTGCGCTGGACTTCCCGGTACTGGGCTGCGCCTTTCATGCGGCCACCCCGCGCTGCTTGAGAATACGCTCGAGGAAGAACTCAACGCCGCCGCGCGGTTCGGTCGGCGCCTGCCAGCGTGCGGTACGGCGGGCAATCTCGGTGATCGCCAACGCGGCCGGGCTGGACGGGTAGGCCTTTACCACTGGCTGCTGGCGCTGCACCGACAGGCGCAGCCAATCATCCTGCGGCACACAGCCCAGATAGTTCAGCGAGACATCGGCGAGGAATTTCTCGCAGACCCGGGTCAGCTTTTCGTACAGCACGCGGCCCTCGTTGGGGTCGCGCACCATGTTGGCCACCACCTGGATGCGGTCCACGCCGCGCTCGCGCGACAGCACCTTGATCAGCGCATAGGCGTCGGTGATCGAGGCCGGCTCGTCACAGACCACCACCACGGTGTCCTGCGCGGCCTGGCAGAAGGTCAGCACGCCATCGGTGATGCCGGCGGCGGTGTCCACCACCATGATGTCCAGTTCGCGTTCCAGTTCGGAGAACACGTTGACCAGGCCGACGTGCTCGGCCGGGGCCAGCTCGGCCATGTGCCGGCGACCGGACGCGGCCGGAACCACCAGCACGCCGTTCGGGCCTTCGACGATGACGTCATCCAGCGTGCAGCGGCCGGCGACCAGATCGGCCAGGGTAAAGGTGGGGTTCAGGCCCAGGATCACGTCGATGTTGGCAAGGCCAAGGTCGGCGTCCAGCAGCAGCGTGCGCTTGCCCATGCCGGCCAGCGCCACGGCCAGGTTGGCCGAAACGTTGGTCTTGCCCACGCCGCCCTTGCCGCCAGTGACGGCAATGGTGCGCACAGGGCCGAGCGGCTCGCTGCGGGTGGCCGACAGCGGGAAGGTCTTGGTCAGCTTGGCGTACTCACGCGACGGCATGGTTCAACTCCGGGTTGCAGGGCATATCGGCCGCGCGGCGCAAATCTTCAAGGCGAAGTACGAGATTGGCCGCACTGGCCCGGTGCAGGTCCTCCGGAACGTCCTGGCCATCGGTCACCCAGGTGATCGGCAGGGCATGGTCCACGGCCACCGACAGGGCGTTGCCGAAGCGGCCGGTCTCGTCCAGCTTGCTCAGCACCAGACCCTGCAGGTTGGCGGCGCCGAAGCGGCGGACCACCTCGTCCATGTCGCCGAAGCTGGTATTGGCCGGCAGCACCAGCAGGGTGCGCACCTGGCGGGCGGCACGCAGCCACTGCAGCTGGGCGGCCAGCGCGCGGTCGCGCGGGCCCAGGCCGGCGGTGTCGATCAGCACCAGCTTGTAGTCCTTCAGGCGTTCCAGCAGCTGGTCCAGGTCGGTGCCACTGTTGGCCTCGTGCACCGCGATGCCGAGCTGGCGGCCGTAACCGTACAGCTGCTCGCGGGCACCGATGCGGGTGGTGTCGGTGGTGACCAGGGCCACATCACGCGGCGCGTGCTTCTCGGCGAAGCGCGAGGCCAGCTTGGCGATGGTGGTGGTCTTGCCGGCGCCGGTCGGGCCCACCAGGGCGATCACACCGCCTTCTTCCAGCGGGTCGACCGGGGCGATCGGCAGCTTGCGCGAAATCAGCCCCAGCATCAGGCCGCGGCCACGGTGGGCTTCGGTCTCCAGCGGGATCTGCATGGCCACGTCGCGGGCCAGGCCGGCGTCGAAACCGTACTCGTCCATCAGGTCCAGCGCGGTGGCGCGCACCGGGCAGCCACGCAGGCGCTCGTCGGTGAAGCGGTTCATCTCGCGCTCGATCACCTGGCGCATGCCGGCCACTTCCTGGCGCAGCTGGCGGATCTCGGCGTCGTCCTGGGCGACCACGGTCAGCACCGGGGCCGGGGCGAGGGTGGGCTCCGGCGAGGTTTCGATGACGGCGTCGGCCACTGCCGGTTCGCTGGCGGCGATCTCCGGCTGTGCTTCGGTCGGAGCCGCGCCCGGCAGCGGCGGCGGCTGCACGGCGGGGGCCGCGCTTTCGTGATGCATCTCGTGCGGCGGGTCGACCTGGAAGCGGGCACGGTTGGCTGGCGCGCTGGCGGCCGGTGCCGATGCCGGTGCAACGATGGCCTCGGCGAACGGGGCGAAGATCTGTTCGGGCAGCGCCGGTTCGTTGACGGCAGCGCGGGCCAGGGTCGCGGCGAAGCCGGTGCTGCCGCGGGTCGGCACGATCTCGTCGGCGCTGTCCAGGGTACGGCCGGTGGCACCGACCGCGGCGCGGGCGAGGGCGGCCACGGCCGAGGTGGTCGCGGCAACCGGTTCCGGAGCGGGGGTGTTGCTGCGACGGCGGGTGACTGCGGCAATGACGGCATCGGCGGCGGTGCGCGGCTTGGGTGCCGGCGGCGGTGCCACGTCACGGCGCGAGGCTTCCAGTGCACGCTGCACGGCGCTCTCGTCATAGTTCGCGGCGGCGACGATCTCGATGCCTTCCTCGATCCGGCGGTTGGACAGGATCACGGCGTCAGGACCATGTTCCTTGCGCACCAGGTTCATGGCCGAGCGCATGTCGGCGGCGACGAATCGTTTGATTTTCATGCTGTGGTCACGGGACGAAGACGGCGGGGTGGCGGTCGGAGAACTCGGGTGGTCGGTGGTCTGCACGGTGCGGGTTCCCCTTGGTGTCTGTCTGTTGCGTTGGTTCGAAAGTGGTGTCTGTTTTCTGGCGCATCGGAGGGCGGCGTCAGCTGATCGTTCCGACCAGCTTCAGGCGCTTGTCCTCCGGCACCTCGCTGTAGGCCAGGACCGACAGCGACGGGACGCTGTGGCGGACCAGGCGCGCCAGCGCGGCGCGCACCGGGCCCGGTACCAGCACGACCGCCGGCTCGTTTCGCGCTTCCTGCTTGCTGACACATTCGGCCAGGCTCTGGTGCAGTCGCTCTGCGAGTCCGGGTTCCAGCGCGGCGCCGTTGCCCTGCGTGGACTCCTGCAAGACACGTTCCAATTGCGGGTTGAGGGTGAACACCGGCAGCTCCGCCGACATTCCGGCGATCTCCTGCACGATGAAGCGGCCCAGTGCGGTGCGCACCGCGGCGGTCAGCACGGCCGGGTCCTGGCTGCTGGGCGCATGTTCGACCAGTGCCTCGGCGATCTTGCGCAGCTGGCGGATCGGAATGCGCTCGACCAGCAGGTTCTGCAGCACGCGCACCACCGCCGACAGCGGCAGCGCCTTCGGCGTCAGATCTTCGACGAGCTTGGGCGCGCTCTTGGCCAGGTTGGCCAGCAGGTGCTGCACTTCCTCATGGCCGAGCAGCTCGGGTGCGTGTTCGCGGATCAGGTGCGACAGATGGGTGGCGACCACGGTGGCCGGGTCGACCACCGTGTAGCCCAGCGTTTCGGCCTGGGCGCGCTGGTGCGGCTGGATCCAGGTGGCATCCAGGCCGAACGCGGGATCCTTGCCGGCAATGCCCTCCAGTGCGCCGAGCGCGCTGCCCGGGTCCAGGGCCAGTTCCCGGTCGGGGTGGATCTCGGCGGTGGCCACCGGCACGCCGTGCACCAGCACGCGATAGCCGTTGGCCGGCAGTTCCAGGTTGTCGCGGATGTGCACCGACGGGATCAGGAAGCCGACGTCCTGGGTCAGCTTGCGGCGCACGCCCTTGATGCGCGCCATCAGTTCGCCGCCCTGGTTGGCGTCCACCAGCGGGATCAACCGATAGCCGACCTCCAGGCCCAGTGGATCGACCGGGCGCAGCTCGTCCCAGCTCAGTTCGGCGGTGGGCGCCGGTGCGGCCGGGCGACCCAGTGCGTTGAGCGCGGCGGCGTCATTGCCTGCGGCTGCCGGGTCGGTGGCCGCGGCCTTGCCCTTGCGGTAGACCTTCCAGGCGATGAAGCCGAGGATCGCGGACAGCGTCAGGAAAGCGACGTTGGGCATGCCCGGCACCAGGCCGACCACGCCGATGATGCCGGCGGTGATCGCCAGCGCACGGTACTGGCCGAACACCTGGCCGGTCATGGCCTGGGCCATGTCCTGCGAGCGCGAGGCGCGGGTGACCAGCATCGCCACCGCGCTGGAGACCAGCAGCGCCGGCAGCTGCGCCACCAGGCCGTCACCGATGGAGAGCAGGGTGTAGGTGGCGGCGGCGTCGCCGAACGGCATGCCATGCTGGAGCACGCCTACGGCCAGGCCGCCAAGCATGTTGATGAACAGGATCAGGATGCCGGCGATGGCGTCGCCGCGGATGAACTTGCTGGCGCCGTCCATTGCGCCGTAGAAGTCGGCTTCCTCGCGGACTTCTTCACGGCGCAGCTTGGCTTCTTCACGCGTCAGCAAACCGGCGTTGAGGTCGGCGTCGATCGCCATCTGCTTGCCGGGCATCGCGTCCAGGATGAAGCGCGCGGTCACTTCCGAGACGCGGCCGGCGCCCTTGGTGATCACCACGAAGTTGATGATGGTGAGGATCGCGAACACCACGATGCCGACCGCGTAGTTGCCGCCGATCACGAATTCGCCGAAGGCGGCGATCACCTTGCCGGCCGCATCGTGGCCGTTCTGGCCGTTGAGCAGGATGACGCGGGTGGAGGCTACGTTCAGCGCCAGCCGCAGCATGGTGGTGATCAGCAGCACGATCGGGAAGATGGTGAAGTCCAGCGGGCGCTTCACGTAGACCACCGCCAGCAGCACCATCAGCGAGATGGCGATGTTGAAGGTGAACAGCGCATCAAGCACCGGTGCGGCCAGCGGGACCACAACCATGGCCAGCAGGGCCAGCACGATCAGCGGCGCGCCAAGGCCCTGGCGGATCATTTCCAGAGCGCGGCGGGTGTTGAAACCGGTGGAGGGCTGGGCGCTCACGGGCGGCCTCCCTTGCCGAATTCATCCACCTGGATGTGCGGGGCGTCCGGCATCGGGCCAGTGCGCCAGGCGCGCAGCTGGTAGACGTAGGACAGGACCTGGGCGACGGCCGAATACAGTCTCACGGGGATTTCCTTTCCGAGTTGGCCTTCCCGATACAAGGCGCGTGCCAAAGGCGGGGCGGAGACGATCGCGACCTTGTTGCCGTCGGCCACTTCACGGATGCGCAGGGCGGTCTCGTCCACGCCCAGCGCGACCACGGTCGGGGCGTTCATGGCACCACCTTCGTACTTCAGGGCCACCGCGTAGTGGGTGGGGTTGACCACCACCACGTCGGCGGTGGGTACCGCCTCCATCATCCGGCGGTTGGCCATCTGCTGCTGCAGCTGGCGGATGCGGCCCTTCACCTCGGGGCTGCCCTCGCTTTCCTTCATTTCCCGGCGCAGCTCTTCACGGGTCATCTTCAGCTTGCGCATCCAGTTCCAGCGCTGGTACGGCGCGTCGATGGCGGCCAGCACCAGCATCGCACCGGCGGTGGCCAGCAGCAGGCGCAGGGTGAAGCCGAGGCCGTCGGTGATGGCGGTCTCCAGCGGGTGGTGGATCAGCCCGCGCAGGGTGTCGAAGCCGGTGCAGACCACCATCCCGGCAGCGACACCGACGAAGGCCACGCGCAGCAGCGATTTGGTGAACTCGGCGATGGCCTCCGGGCCATACAGGCGCTTGAGCCCGCTCATCGGGTTCATGCGGTTGATGTCGGGCAGCAACGCCTTCTGCGACCAGCGCAGGCCCCCCATCACCAGAGGTGCGACGAAACTGGCCAGCAGGCAGACCAGCACCAGCGGCGCGATCACCAGCATGAACTGCAGCAGCAGGTCGCCGAAGTGGCCGAACAGTTCCTTCGGGTTCTGCCGCAGGCTCTGTTCCGGGCTGAGCGCCTGCTTCATCCAGGCCGTGGCGCCGCGGCCGATCGAGCCGCTCATGGCCATCACCGCCAGTACGCCGGCACCGAACACGGCGGCGGTGCCGAGTTCGCGCGAGCGCGGCAGGTTGCCCTGTTCACGGGCGTCGCGCAGGCGTTTTTCGGTGGGTTGTTCGGTCTTTTCGCCGGCGGATTCGTTCTCGGACATCACAGGCACTGCGGCAGGGGTTGCCGGGGTGGATGCAAGAACTGTTCCGTGATGGGGTGTTGCCTATCCACGCACGGCGTGGACCTATTTGCAGAGCCGAGCCCATGCTCGGCTATGTTTGGATTGGTTGCGAAGAGCAGCCGAGCGCAGGCTCGGCTCTACAGGGGAGCGTTGTCGCTGGGCGGCGGGCTCTGCGCCAGTTCCACCCGTGGCCGCGGCAGGTCGTGCAGCTGCATGAAGCGGGCGGCGTCCACCGGCCGGCCCAGCAGGTAGCCCTGCAGGTAATCGCAGCCCAGGCGCTCCAGGTAGGCGCGCTGCGCGGCGGTTTCCACGCCTTCGGCCACGATGTCCATGTCCAGCGCGTGGCCCAGCGCTACGATGGCCGAGACGATCACCACGTCTTCGGCGCTGTGTTCCAGGTCGCGCACGAACGCATGGTCGATCTTGATCTCGGTGGCCGGCAGCCGCTTCAGGTACAGCAGGCTGGAATACCCGGTTCCGAAATCATCGATGGAGATGCCCACGCCCAGCGCCGACAAGGCCTGCAGCAGGCGAAGGCTGGTATCGGTATCGCGCATGACCGTGCTTTCGGTGATCTCCAGCACCAGGTGGCGCGGGGCAATGTCATAGCGTTCGATCACTTCACGCACATCCTGCAGCAGGTGCGGCGAACTGAACTGCACCGGCGACAGGTTCACCGACATTGACCAGCCTTCATGCCCGGCGTCGCGCCAGCGCCGCAGTTGCTGGCAGGCCTGGTCCAGTGCCCAGCGACCGATCTCGTTGATCGCGCCGCTGCGTTCGGCCAGGCGGATGAAGCGGTCCGGTGGGATCAGCCCGTGCTCCGGGTGCTTCCAGCGGATCAGTGCTTCGGCACCGGCCACCTTCTGCGTGGCCACGCGGATCTTCGGCTGATAGTGCAGGAACAGCTGCTCGCTGCCGATCGCACGGCGCAGGTCGGCCAGCAGCCGGAACTGTTGTTCGGCGCTGTCATTCATCCAGTCGGCGAACAGCACGAAGGCGTTGCGTCCGGATTCCTTGGCCTGGTACATCGCTGCATCGGCGAAGGCCATCAGCTGCCGCTCGCTGGCAGCGTGGTCCGGGCAGATCGCCACGCCGATGCTGGCGGTCACCTGCAGTTCGTTGTCGGCCAGCAACGGCCCGCTGCCTACCGCCTGCAGGATGCGGCGGGCCAGGGTCGGAAGGTCCTCGTCGTGCTCGATGCGCACCACCAGAACGAATTCGTCCCCGCCCAGACGGGCCAGCATGTCGTGGGGGCGCAGCAGCTGGCGCGTACGTTCGGCCACCGCCACCAGCAGTGCATCACCGGCCTGATGGCCATAGGCATCGTTGACCTGCTTGAAGCCATCCAGGTCCATGAACATCACCGCGAAACGGCTGCCGCCCTGTTCGGCCTCGGCCAGTGCCTGCACGATCCGACGCTGCAGCAGCAGGCGGTTGGGCAAGCGGGTGAGCGGGTCGTGTAGCGCGGCCTGGGTCAGTTCCTGCTGCGCGTCGGTGAGCGAGGTGCTCAACAGGGAATTGCGCAGGCGCAGCAGCTGCGCCTCCACCCGCTGGTCCAGCCAGGACACCACCAGCACCACGGCCAGGATCGCCACGGTGAGCATCACCACCAGCATGGCCAGCCATTCGCTCTGCAGTCCATCGCCCACCGCCGCACCGCAGATGCTGCCTTCCGGGAACCGCGCGGCGGCCATGCCGGTGTAGTGCATGCCGACAATGGCCAGCCCGAGCAGGCCGGCAGCGGCCAGCCGGTCGCCGACACGGGTGCGCTGCGCACGCAGGCGGAATGCAACGTACAGGGCCGTCCACGAAGCAGCGACCGCCACCATCAGCGAAAACAGCAGCCAGCCCGGGTCGTAGTCGATGCCCGGCTGCATGCGCATTGCGGCCATGCCAACGTAATGCATGCCGGCGATACCGGTACCCATCAAGAGTGCGCCGCCAGCCAGGCGCGGATGCGGCAGGGTGCGCAGCGAGACCAGCCACAGTGCGAACACTGACGAGGCGATGGCCAGGGCCAGGGAGAGCAGGGTGATGGGCAGGTCGTAGCCGAGCGGAATGGGCAGGTCGAAGGCGAGCATGCCGATGAAATGCATCGACCAGATGCCCAGGCCCATGGCGAAGCCACCACCGAGGCGCCACCACCACGCCGCGCCCTTGCCGGGGGCGGTGACCGTGCGCCCGGCCATTGCCAGCGCAGTGTACGAAGCCATCACGGCAACCAGCAGCGAGATCGCCACCAGCCACGGGTTGTACGTGCCTACCAGCATTCGTCAGTCTCCCGGACCTGCCTGTCGACGGAAACCACGGTGGGGCATGCATGAGGCAGGCCGACGCAGGGCGGCGGCCACGTGCGGCATCCCCCCGGTTGCCGCGCATTCACTCTAACGCGCGGACCCGGGGGAAGGGCAAGCAGTAAAACGTGAAATTGCGCCCCTGTAGAGCCGAGCCCATGCTCGGCTGCCGCTCCTGCCGAAGACAGCCGAGCATGGGCTCGGCTCTACAGAAACAAAGGCATGGCAAGCAGTAAAACGTGATGATCAGTTCAGTGTGTGACCGCGTCCGCAGCCTGGATGGCGGCGTCGAACAGGCGCTGTACCGGCGGGCCCATTTCCCCGGCCAGCAACGCCAGCAGGAACAGGCCCAGCAGCAGTGAGACCGGCAGGCCCAGCTGGATCGGGTTCAGTGCCGGGGCCGCACGGGCCAGCACGCCGAACGCCAGATTCACTGCCAGCATCGCCACGGTCAGCGGGATCGCCAGGGTCAATGCGCCGCGCAGTACGGTCAGCAGGAAGGTCGGGGCGATGCTGAAGAAGGCGTGCGGGTCGGGCAGCGGCGCGCCGATCGGCAGCGCCCGGTAGCTGTCCACCACCAGTGAGATCAGCGCCAGGTGCCCGTTGGCGGTGAAGAACAGCAGGCCGAACAGCAGATAGAACCACTGGCCGATCACGCCCGAGGTGCCGCCACGCAGTGGGTCACTCATCTGCGCGAAGGCCAGGCCGGTGCCCTGGGCAATCAGTTCGCCGGCCATCGCCCCGGCCTCGAACACCAGCCGTAGCAGGAAGCCGATGGACACGCCGATGGCCAGTTCGCGGGCGATGGTGAGCACGGTGGCGGCATCAAAGCCCGTCCATTCCGGTACCGGCGGCAGCAGCGGCGCCAGCGCGATGGCCAGGGTCCCGGCCAGCACGACGCGCACCCGCGCGGGAACGGCACGGGTGCCGACCATCGGCATGGCCATGGCCACGGCACCGATGCGCAGCATGGTCCACAGCACGGTGCCGATCATGCCGAAGGCCTGCAGGCCGTCGGCTGCCATCTGGGTGGCGGCGTCCATCGAAGCGTGTGTCCTAGCCGATCAGGTGTGGAATGCGCTGGAACAGCAGCGTGGTGAACTCCACCAGGTGGCCGATCAGCAGGCTGCCCAGCGCGAACAGCACCGCGGTCAGCGCCGCCGCCTTGGCAACGAAGGCGATGGTCGGTTCATTGAGCTGGGTCGCGGCCTGCACCACGCCCACCACCACGCCCACCACCAGCACGGTGAGCAGCAGCGGGCCAGCCACCCACAATACGGTGATCAGGCCGCCACGCAGTTCGGTCAAGGCAAGTTCGGGAGACATTCGGATTCCATCTGCTTATGTAGAGTCGAGCCAGGCTCGACTGCCTTTCGATCACGCCGGATTGAAGCTCGCCGCCAACGTGCCCACGGTCAGCACCCAGCCATCCACCAGCACGAACAGCAGGATCTTGAACGGTGCCGACACCAGCATCGGCGACAGCATCATCATGCCCATCGACATCAGCACGCTGGCCACGACCAGGTCGATGATCACGAACGGGATGAAGATCAGGAATCCGATTTCGAAGGCGGTCTTCAGTTCGCTGGTGACGAACGAGGCGACCAGCACCGGGAACGGAATCGCATCGGGGCTGGCGTAGGTGCCGTGCCCGGCGATGCCGGCGAAGGTCATCAGGTCGGTCTCGCGGATCTGCGCCAGCATGAAGGCGCGCAGCGGCGAGGTGGTCAGCGTCCAGGCGGTCTGGAAGTCGATCTCGCCATTGAGATAGGGCGCCATGCCGGTGCTCCAGGCCTTGTCCCAGGTCGGCAGCATGATCATTGCGGTCAGGAACAGCGCCAAACCCAGCAGCACCTGGTTGGACGGCGTCTGGCCGGTGCCCAATGCCTGGCGCAGCAGGCCCAGCACGATGATGATGCGGGTGAACGAGGTCAGCACCAGCAGCATCGACGGGATCAGGGTGATCGCCGTCATCAGCAGCAGGGTCTGCAGCGGCAGGCTGACCGGCGCACCGCCGATTTTGCCGACGTTGATGTCCGGCAGCGGCGTGGTCGGGGCGCCCGGGGCGGCGAAGGCCAGTGCCGGCAACAGGCACAGGGCAAGCATCAGCAGCCACGGCATCAGGGTGGCAAGACGGGTACGGGTGACACGCATGTCAGGGGTCCTTGCGCAGCCGCTGCTGGAGCAGCTGGGCGAAATTCGGCAGGTTCTTGAAGTCCGGCACGCGCACCGGTGCCGGCGGCGGCAGCGGTTCGGGCAGGGTATGCAGGGTGTTGATGCCGCCGGCGGTGACGCCCAGCAGCAGTTGCTGGCCATTGACCTCGACCACCACCACGCGTTCCTTGGCGCCGACACTGAGGCTGGCCACCAGCTTCATGCCTTCGGCCGGGCGGAAGCCGCTGCCGGGCATGCGCTTGAGCAGCCAGCCCAGGCCGACGACCAGGGCCAGCACGGCCAGCAGAGCCAGCACCGCACCGAACAGGCTGGGTGCGGCGGCCGCATGCTGGCCGACCTGCGGGCCAACCGGGGCGGCGGTCTTGCCGACCGCCAGCAGGGTGGAGGCCAGCAGGCTCAACGCAGTCTCCGGATCCGCTCGCTCGGGCTGACCACATCGGTCAGGCGCACGCCGAAGCGGTCATTGATCACCACGACTTCGCCATGGGCGATCAGGGTGCCGTTGACGAATACATCCAGCGATTCGCCGGCGCCGCGTTCCAGTTCCACCACCGAACCCTGGTTGAGCTGTAGCAGGTTGCGGATCGGCAGGCGGGCGCGACCGACTTCCAGCGACAGGGTCACCGGCACGTCCAGGATCACGTCCAGGTTCAGGTCAGGACCGTTCGCCTCATCGGCCTGCAGGCTGCTGAACTGGGCCGGGGTCGGTTCGAGGGCGTCGATATCGTTCATTGCGGGTCTTCCTGGATGACGGGTGCGCGCGGGCGGGTGCCCGGCGGATGGGTAGCGGTGATCTTCACGGCGTTCATGCCGTTGGCGATGCCGAACTCGCCGGTGAACACGGGAATGTTCTCCACGCACAGCGGCACCTGCGGGCTGAGTTCGATCGGCAGGATGTCGCCGACCTTCAGCTGGGTCAGGTCGCGCAGGGTCATGCGCTTGCTGGCCAGCACGCTGGACAGGGTGACTTCGGCGATGTTGAGCTGTTCGCGCAGGGTCTGGCCCCAGCTCTCGTCGCGATCGTTGCGGTCGCTCTGGATGCCGGCGTCGAGCAGTTCGCGGATCGGCTCCAGCATCGAGTACGGCAGGGTCACGTGGATGTCGCCGCCACCGCCGTCGAGCTCGACGTGCAGGCGGCACACCACCACGTACTCGCGCGGCGTCACGATGTTGGCGAAGTGCGGGTTGATTTCCGAGTTGATGTACTCGAAGTCGACATCCATCACCGGTGCCCAGGCTTCGCGAAGGTCGGCGAAGGTCTGCTTCAGCAGCAGGTGGATCACCCGCATTTCGGTGGCGGTGAACTCGCGGCCTTCGATGCGGGTGGGGTAGCGCCCGTCGCCGCCGAAGAAGTTGTCGACGATGGCGAACACCAGGGTCGGTTCGAACACGATCAGGCCGGTACCGCGCAGCGGCTTGAAGCGGATCAGGTTCAGGTTGGTCGGCACATACAGCGAGTGCATGTAGTCGTTGAACTTGATCAGCTCGATGCCGCGCACCGACAGTTCGGCCGAACGGCGGATCAGATTGAACAGGCCGATCCGCCACAGCCGCGCGAAGCGCTCGTGGACCATTTCCAGGGTCGGCATGCGACCACGGATGATGCGGTCCTGGCTGGCGAAGTCGTACGAACGCGCCTCGCCTGATGGCGGTTCCGGATCGGTCTCGACCGCACCACTGTCCACGCCGTGGAGCAGGGCATCAATCTCGTCCTGGGACAGCAGGTCATTCATCGGTGGGCCCTTACTGGGTCACGAAGCTGGTGAACAGCAGATCGTCGGCGCCGTTGCTGCCGGTCTCGGCCTTGAGCACTTTCTGCACTTCGGCCAGCGATGCGGCCTGCAGCTTCTGCTTGCCGGCGACGTCGGCGATCTGATCGGGGCTGACCTGCGAGAACAGCATCAGCAGGCGTGCGCGGATGGCCGGCGCATGGGTCTTGATCGCTTCCAGCGCGGCCGGGTCACGGGTCATCAGCTGTACTTCCAGCTGCAGGTAGCGCGGACCGTCGATGGGGCCGTTGAGGTTGACCACGAAGGCTGGGTCCAGCGCGAAGTACTGCGCCGGTGCCGGGGTGGCGGACTTCTTCGGGGCCTGCGCGGTCTTCTCTTCCGGCTTGGACTGGGTGAAGAACCAGACGCCGCCACCGGCGGCTGCGGCGGCCAGCACGGCCACCAGGGCGGTGATCAGGATCGGACTGCGCGGCTTGGCGGCCTTGTCCTTCTCGGCGGTCTTCTTGGTTTTGTCAGCGGCTGCGGCCACGGGGTGAAGCTCCTGAGGGTTGCTTCACCGGGATATGCAAGGGGTGTGCCGGAGCCGGGGCAGAGGGGTGTGACGGAATTCCGTCGGATGCCTGTATCGGTAGCGCCGGGCCATGCCCGGCGGAGGGTTGGGGCTCCGCCGGGCATGGCCCGGCGCTACCCGCTCGCGCGGTGTCAGGCGTATGCGTCCAGCAACCCGCGCTGGCGGATCAACTGCGCGGACGACAGGCTGGCGTCGCCTGGCGACGGTTCTCCGTCACCTGCCATGCCGCCGCCACCGGACTGGCCCGACGCATTGCCGTCACCACCGGGGGCCTGGTGGCCGACATCGGCATGAGCCAGCTGGAAGCCCTGCTCGCCGAGAAGTTCGCGCAGGCGCGGCAGGCTGCTTTCCAGTGCCTGGCGTACATCCACGTGCGGGCTGCTGAAGCTGGCATGCACCTTGTCGCCGTTCAACTGCAGGCGCACGTCGACCGGGCCCATGTCGTCCGGACTCAGGCGGATGTGGGCATGGCCGATCTTCTGGTCGGCCAGCCAACCCAGGCGCGCACCGATTGCCTGGTCGAAACCATCGTCGCCGAGCGCCGGCTTCGGTGTCGGTTCGCCATTGAAGATGGCATTGCCCGTGGCCAGCGCGGCCTTCAGATCCTGCACAGCCGCGTTGCCCGGTGCATGCAGCAGCGGCGCCGTGGCGCGGTCGCCGATGAGGGTTGCGTCGCTGCCTTCACCGCGCTCGCCGCGCTTGCCGGGCAGCACCAGCTCAGGCAACGGCAGAGTGGTCGCCTGGTCGGCCCCATTGGGGGCGTCGCCTTCGGCGGTGGCCGTAGCGGTCGCCGCTGCTGTGGAGGGCAGGGCTGCTGCGACCGGCAGTGCAGCGGGCGAGGGCAGTGCGTTGCCGTCTGCATCGGTGGCCGTCGCCACTGCTGGCAGAGCGGCGGCAGGATCGGCAGGCGTCGGTACCGCCAGTACCAGTCCTGCCAGGCCGAGCGGCGGCCATGGGGCTTCCTCGGTCGTCGCCGAGGCGTCCTTTTCGGCAGCGGGCCTGGCTTGCACCGGGGGCACCGTCGCCGCAGTCTCTTCGGGTACGACAGCGCTGTCCGGCCTGCGCTCGGCGCTGGACTGGCCATTGCTGTCGGATGCCGGCCCCTGTGCAGGCGACGTGGGCATGTTCGAGGGCCTGGAGGATCCATCGGCGCCCGGCGCACCCCCCTGCAGCAGCTGGCTGAAATCCTTGCTGCCCTCACCGCGTGGCGCGCGCGTTGCGCTGCTGCCGGAATTCTGCGGCTGCGCGTTGGCGCTGCTGGCCAATGGCGCGGGCATCACGAGCGGCCTCCCTGCTCGGCGCCGTCCTGGTCTTCGATCTGTACCAGGCGGGCGCGGCGGGCACCGATGTCATCCATCTCGCGCTGGTCGCGGCGGTCCGTCACCACCTTCTCCTGTGCGCGGTAGCTGGCGGCCAGTTGTTCCAGCACGGCCTTGTCACGGCTGGCCAGGATCAGCCGGGCGCGCTCGGCTTCCACCTTCTCGCGGTTGCCATTGACCGTGGCCTGCTGCTGTTCGACCGCACTGTCGAGGCGGTCGAGAAACGCGCGCCGGTTCAGCAGCTGCGCCGGGCTGGTCGCCGCCATCTGCGCATTCGCATACTCCTCGGCGTAGCGGCGCAGTTCGTCCAGTCGCGACAGATGGGTATCGAGCACGCGCTGGCGTTCGGCCAGGTCGCGGGCCACCGCGTCCTCGTGTTCCTGGGCCCGCTTCAGCAGGGGATCGATGCGCTTGGACTGGTTCATGGCTTAACTCTCTTGTTCCACCAGGCGCTGCAGCGCCGCCTGGCTGTGCGGGAGATCTGCGGCCTTGGCAACGTCCTGGCCGAGGAACTCCATGATTTCCGGCCAGCGTTCCAGGGCTTCGTCGGTGGCCGCGTCGTTGCCGCGCTGGTAGGCACCGATGGCGATCAGGTCGCGGTTGGCCGAGTAGGCCGAGACCAGTCGCTTCAACTTGCGGATGCGCAGGCGCCACGGCTCGTCGGCGATTTCCGTGACCACACGGCTGACCGACGATTCGACGTCGATGGCCGGGTACAGGCCACTGTCGGCCACGCGCCGCGAGAGCAGGATGTGGCCGTCGAGGATCGCGCGCGCTGCATCGGCGATCGGATCCTGCGGATCATCGCCTTCGGTCAGCACCGTGTAGAACGCGGTGATCGAGCCACGTCCCTTGGCGCCGTTGCCGGCGCGTTCGACCAGTGCCGGCAGCTTGGCGAACACCGACGGTGGGTAACCGCGGGTGGTCGGCGGCTCGCCGACCGACAGGCCGATCTCGCGCTGCGCCTGGGCGAAGCGGGTCAGTGAGTCCATCAGCAGCAGCACGTTCAGGCCCTGGTCGCGGAACCATTCGGCGATGGCGGTGGCACGGTAGGCGCCGTGCAGACGCGCCAGTGGCGGTCGGTCGGCGGGGCTGGCCACCACCACGGCGCGGCGCAGTCCTTCTTCGCCCAGCGTGGTCTCGACGAAATCGCGGACTTCGCGGCCACGTTCACCGATCAGGCCGACCACGATCACGTCGGCGGCGGTGTAGCGGGTCATCATGCCCAGCAGCGTCGACTTACCGACGCCAGAACCAGCGAACAGGCCGACACGCTGGCCGCGGCCGATCGGCAGCAGCGCGTTGATCGCACGCACGCCCACGTCCAGCGGCTGGGTGATCGGTTCACGTGCCAGCGGATTGATCGACACGCCGGCCATGCCGACATGGCCCTCGGCGCGGATCGGGCCCTTGCCGTCCAGCGGCACGCCGTCGCTGTCGATGACGCGGCCGAGCAGGCCTTCGCCCACTTCAACGCCGCCACGGCGTGCGGACGGCACCACCCGCGCATTGGGCAGCAGGCCGTGCAGTTCCGCGCTCGGCATCAGGTAAGTGCGCTCGCCGGCGAAGCCGACCACTTCGGCATCGACCCAGCCACCATCGACCACTTCCACCTTGCAGCTGGCACCCAGCGGCGCTTCGCAGCCGACCGCTTCCAGGGTCAGTCCGACCGCGCGGCGCAGCACGCCTTCGCGGATCAGGCCACGGCCATGGGCGGTATCCACGCGCAGGCCATCGAGCCGACGCGCCAGGCGCAGGTTGCGGGCGATGGCCCAGTCGGCCGGTGGCGGCGTCGGCTGCGGATCGGGGGTCATGCATTGGCTCCGGTCTGGCGGATCACCGCGTCCAGCGCGCCGCGCAGGCGGGCTTCCAGGGTGCCGTCGATGCGCACGGCTTCGGCGTGCACGCGAAGATCGCCGCGGCTGAGGCTGGTGTCTGGCACCAGGCGCTGTTGTGGCGGCAGGCTCAACAGCGGGGCGAGGGCGGCGATGTCGTCCGGGTGCAGTCGCACTTCGACCTCGCGGGTGCTGCCGCCCACCGCGTCGATCGCCTCACCGACCAGCTGTGCCAGCAACGCCGGGTCAGCTTCGTAGGCGCGGCCGACCAGCGCGCCAGCGATGCGTACCGCCAGTTCGCCCAGTGCGCCGACGACTTCGTTCTCCAGCCGCACCAGCGGTCGGCTGAAGTTGTCGAGGATGCCTTCGATCTGCGCGGCGAGGCGACGCACTTCCGCCTGTCCCTGGCCGTAACCTTCGCTATGGCCGTGCTGGAAGCCTTCCTTCTCGGCGCTGTCCTGGATGGCCTGGATTTCCTCCAGGGTCGGCAGCTGCAGCGGTGGCTCGGGTTCGTGTTCCGGGTCCGGCTCGGTGAGTTCGAACGCATCCTCCTGATCCAGCACCGGGTCGGGCTGGGCCAGCAGGTCCGGGGCAAGCCAGCGCACGACGTTGCTCACAGCATGGCCTCCGCGCTGCCACCAATGGTGACGGTGCCTTCATCGGCCATGCGCTTGACGATGGCCAGGATCTCGCGCTGCGCGCCTTCCACGTCGGACAGGCGCACCGGGCCACGGGCTTCCATGTCTTCCAGCAGGATCTCGGCCGCGCGCTGCGACATGTTGCGGGTGATCTTGTCGCGCACCTTGATGTCGGCACCGCGCAGGGCCAGGCCCAGGCGCTCGCCGCTCACTTCGCGCAGCACCAGCTGCATCTCGCGGTCGTCCAGGTCCACCAGGTCGTCGAACACGAACATCAGGTCCTGGATGCGGTTGCTCAACGGCGCATCGATGCGGGCGATTTCGCCCAGGATCGCCTGGTCCTGGCCGCTGTCCATGAAGTTCAGGATGTTGGCCGCGCACTGCACGCCGCCGATGTTGGACGACTTCAGGTTCTGGTTGCCGGCGAACTGGCGCTCCATGATCTCGTTGAGTTCATTGAGTGCGTTCGGCGGAATGCCGTCGAGCGTGGCGATGCGCAGCAGCACGTCCACGCGGGTGCGGTCCGGCAGCAGCTTCAGCGCGTCGGCGGCCTGGTCGGTTTCCAGGTGCGCCATCACGATGGCGATGATCTGCGGGTGCTCGTTGCGCACCAGATCGGCCACCGCGCGCGGGTCCATCCACTTCAGCGCGTCCAGCCCGGTGGTGTTGCGGCCGAGCAGGATGCGGTCGATCAGGTTGCCGGCCTTCTCGCTGCCCAGCGCCTGCACCAGCATGTTGCGGATGTAGTCGTCCGAGCCCACGCCCAGCGAGGTCTTCGAGCCCAGTTCCTGGCCGAACTGGTCCATCACCCGTTCCACCTGTTCGCGGGTGATGTCGGTCATGGTGGCCATGGCGATGCCGATCTTCTGCACCTCCTTGGGTTCCATGTGGCGCAGCACTTCGGCTGCATCCAGCTCACCCAGGGACAGCAGCAGCACGGCCGCGCGCTGCACGCCGGTCAGTTGTGCCTCAGTCATTGGCCACCCAGCCCTTGACCACCTGGGCCACGCGCTTGGAGTCGGTCTTCACGGCTTCACGCGCCATCCGCAGTCGTTCCTCATATGAATCCACCGGCAGGGCCAGTGCATCCGGCCCGCCCAGGCTGGCCCGGTCGGCGCCCAGCGCCGGCAGCGGCATGCCATCGTCATCGACCAGCTGCACGTCCGCGGTGTGCGGTTCCAGTGCCTGTTCGTCGTTCTTCCTGTTCTGGCCGGTGATCGCACGCAATGCCGGGCGCAGCACGCCGAACAGCAATGCCAGCACCACCACGGCGCCCAGCAGCATGCGGCCGGCATCGTGCACCCACGGCAGCTCCCACCAGGCCGGGCCTTCGACCGGCGTGGTATCACGCACGAACGGGGCGTTCATCACCGACACGGTATCGCCACGCTCGGCATTGAAACCGACGGCCTGCTTGACCAGTGCCTCGACGCGGGTCAATTCGGCGGCCGACAGCGGCTGCGGGCTGACCTTGCCGTTGGCGCCGGCGCGCGGCACGTTGTCCACCAGGACCGCCACCGAGACGCGCTTGATGCGGCCCGCCGGCTGACGGGTGTGCTGCAGGGTGCGGTCCAGCTCGTAGTTGCGGGTCGCGTTCTTGCTGCTTTCGGTCGGCGCCTGCGCGGTGGCCGGCGCGGCCTGCTGGCCCGGCGGGCTGTTGCTGGTCGCGCCCGGCACGCCCTGCGGGCCCGGGGTGCTGGTGGTGTTCTCGCTCATCTGCTCGCTGCGCAGCTTCTGCGGTTCACCGTTGTAGAGCTCACGGGCTTCCTCGGTTACCGAGAAATCCATGTCCACGCTCACTTCCGGGTTGACGCGGCCGGGGCCGGTCATCGGCTCCAGCAGCTCGCGGATGCGCTGGTTGAACGAGGTTTCCTGGCGGCGCACCTGTTCGAACTGGGCAGCGTTGACCGCCGCCTCACTGTTCGGGTCGCTGACGCTGAGCATGCGCCCGCTCTGGTCAACCACGGTCACCCGTTCCGGGGCGAGATCCGGGATGCTGGCCGCGACCATGTGCACGATGGCGTCCACCTGGCTGCGTTCCAGCTGCTGGCCGCCACGCAGTTCCAGGGTCACCGAGGCGCTGGCCACGTCACGCTGGCGGGTGAAGGCGCTGGGCTTGGGAATGGCCAGGTGCACGCGCGAATCGCGCACCGGGCGCAGCGTGTTGATGGTGCGCGACAGCTCGGTTTCCAGCGCATGCTGGTAGCGCGCGCTTTCGACGAACTGGCTGACGCCGAAGCCCGGGTCGCGCTCCATCAGCTCGAAGCCGAGCTTGCCGCTGTCGGTCAGGCCGGAGCCGGCCAGCTTCAGGCGCGCGTCGTGCAGGTTCTTTTCCGGCACGGTGATGCCACCGGTGGCCGGGTCGAGCGCGAACGGAATCTGCGCGGCGCGCAGCAGGTCGGTCGCTTCAGCGGTCGCCTTCTGGTCCAGGCCGGTGTACAGCGGGACCATGCCCGGCTTCTGCGACCAGAAGAACACGGACAGGCCTGCCGCCACCGCCACCGCGATCATCGCCATCAGGCCCAGCCGACGGGTGATCTGCAGACTCTGCAGGCGGTCGAACCATTGCCCGGCCTTTTCGGCGTTCAGGCTGTCCTTGGAGAGCGTCAGTGCCATGCGTCTCTATTCCTTACAGCGGCATGTTCATCACGTCCTGGTAAGCCTGGACGAGACGGTTGCGGACTTCCACGGTGGCGCGGAAGGCGATCTGGGACTGCTGCGAGGCGACCATCACCTTGGCGAGGTCGGCGCTGGGGTCGCCCATTTCGAAGGCTTTGGCGAGGGCGCCGGATTTCTGTTGCGCATCGTTGACGCCGGCAATCGCACCACGCAGGGTTTCGGTGAAGCTGGCCGGCTGGGCCTGCGGTGCGTCCAGCACCGTGCCCGGCAGGGCGTTGCTGCGCGGCGTTTCGCCCAGCGGGTTGAGCGCCGGCTGTCCCATCTGGGTCTGATAGGAGCGGATCTGCGAAAGGATCGAAGTGACGGAGTGGGACATCTGCAACGGTTCCAGAAACAGGGGATGGGGTTGTCTGCTGGAGCCAGTGCAAGTGCCGTGCCGAAACCGGTTTTCGATTCAGTGAAGTGAGGGTTGGGGGGGCTGGCAGGGCTGCGCCCTGCACCCGCCGAAGCAACGGCAAAGGCCGGAGCAACGGCAGAAGCTGGATTCCTGAGGTTGGCGGGGTGGGTCCGGTGGCGGGGGACGCCGTAAACCCGTCCTTGGGGGCTTGGCCGCGGCATCCATGCCGCGGACACCCCCGCAACCGGACCCACCCCGCCTTCGACAGTTTCCCGCTGCTGTCAGAGCGGCATGAGCTGCTCTTGGTGGGTGTCGACCTTGGTCGACACGCTTGATCCACGGCATGGATAGATAGATGGCGCGTTTCTGGGCTGTGACGCGCCATTTAACCGGCGTCGGTTTTCTGGCCTACGTCTGCGGTGTCCAGCGGCCGGCGTTCCGGCGCTGTAGATGCGCAGGGCTCCGACCCCGGGTTCTGGAAACACGAACGCCCGGGCAAGCCCAGGCGTTCGTGCCCCCTTCATGCTGGTAGCGCGCTTCAGCCGGCCAGTTCGGCCTGCTCGCGTTCGATGCCGTACTTGCGCAGCTTTTCCACCAGGGTGGTGCGGCGCAGGCCGAGCAGCTGGGCGGCGTGGGCGACCACGCCCTGGGTGCGTTCCAGGGCTTCGTTGATCAGGCCCAGTTCGATGTTGGCCATGTGGTTGCGCAGGTCCATGCCTTCGTCAGGCAGCGCCGCCGGTGCCGCCGGGCGATTGACGGCGATGCCGTGCTCCAGTGCCGGCTGGTTGCCGCTGCCTGGGGTGTGGAACGAGAAGCTGCGCAGGTCCAGGCGTTCTTCGTTGGCAACCGTAGCTGCCGGTGCCGGTGCAGCCACCGCCGCCAGTGCGGTGTCGCCACGGTAGCGGGCCGGCAGGTCCTGCACGCGTACTGAACCGCCCGGATGCAGCACCGCCAGGCGCTCGACCAGGTTGGTCAGTTCGCGCACATTGCCCGGCCATTCGTAGCCGGCCAGGGCCTGCAGGGCTTCCGGGGTGAAGCGCACTTCACCGCGGCCGGTGCGGGCCAGCTGTGCGGCGATGGTTTCCACCAGCGCCGGCAGGTCTTCGCGACGCTCGCGCAGGGCGGGCACGTCGATCGGGAACACGTTGAGGCGGTAGAACAGATCCTCGCGGAACTTGCCTTCGGCGATGCGCGTTTCCAGATCGCGGTGGGTCGCGGCCACGACGCGCACGTTGCAGCGGATGGTCTGGTTGCCACCGACGCGCTCGAAGCTGCGTTCCTGCAGCACGCGCAGCAGCTTCACCTGCATCGGCAGGCTCATGTCGCCAATTTCGTCGAGCAGCAGGGTGCCGCCCTCGGCCATTTCGAAACGTCCCTTGCGCGCGGTCAGCGCGCCGGTGAAGGCACCTTTTTCGTGGCCGAACAGTTCGCTTTCCAGCAGGTCCGGCGGAATGGCGCCGCAGTTGATCGCCACGAACGGGCCGTCACGGCGTGGCGAGCGCTGGTGGATGGCGCGCGACACCACTTCCTTGCCGGTGCCGGATTCGCCCAGCACCAGTACGGTGGTGTCGAACGCGGCCACCTGTTCGATCATGGTGCGCAGCGCGGTAACCGCCGGGCCGTTGCCGGTCGGCCCCTGGTCCTGCGCGGCGCCGGCCTGGTGCTCGGCGTCCAGGCGCTTGAGGCTGGCGCGGCGCAGCAGCGCCTCCATCTGCGCATGGCGCAGCGGCGTTTCCAGCGGCCAGATGTTGGCTTCGTGCAGGCCGTGCTGGCGGGCAAACGTTACCCCGTCACCATCGGCCAGCAGCACCGGCGGCGGCAGGCTGCTGCCACCCAGCCAGTTGTAGAGTGCGGTGCTGGCGGCGTTGTCGTCCAGGCTGCCGACGATCACCGCCATCCAATCGTTCTGGCGCTGGCGGCCCAGGTCGAAGTCGGCCGCGTCGGAAACCCAGCGAGGGTTGAAGTCCATGAATTCCAGCAGGGCAACGGTGCGCTCTGCGCGCACGGCGTCGTTGTCCAGCACCAGGATGCGCGATTCGCTCACGATCGATCCTCCCTGAGGCCTTCCAGGATCGGCATGACTTCCTGGATGTAGGACAGCTTGCTGACGAAATTGTCGGCGCCGGCGCGCAGCGCGTGCTCGCGGTGCTCGGCGTCGTCGAAGTGGCTGGCGATCACGATGTACGGTGCATCGTCCTGCGACTTGATCAGGCGGGTGGCCTGCAGGCCACCCATCTCCGGCATGGCCAGATCCATCAATACGACCTGCGGGCGCAGCGTTTCCGAACGCTCGATCGCTTCCAGGCCATTGCCGGCGCTGCCGACGATCTGCAGCCAGTCGATCTTGCGGAAATGGCGCATCGCCGCATTGATGAAGCCCTCGTGGTCATCGACCAACAGGACCGTGAGCTTGTTCATGTCCAACATCCTTTTCAGCCCACCCGGGCCAGCTGCGGTTGCCTGGCGCCAAGCCGGCGCCGTTCACGGGCCGGGGCGATGTCCAGTTGTTCTCGGTATTTTGCGACGGTTCGGCGGGCAATGTTCACCCCCTGGCGCGACAGCAGGCCGGCGATGGCCTCGTCGGCCAGCGGCCGGCCGGCCGGTTCGGCGTCGATCAGGCGGCGGACCATGGCCTTCACGGCCTGGCCGGAGACGCTGGCGCCTTCCAGGCGTACGGCGAAGAAGTGCTTCAGTTCGAAGGTGCCGCGCGGGGTCTGCAGGAACTTGCCGGTGGTGATGCGCGAGACGGTGGACTCGTGCATGCCGATTTCCTCGGCCACTTCCTTCAGGGTCAGCGGCGCCATGGCCTCTTCGCCACGCACCAGGAACGCGGCCTGGCGCTCGACGATCACCCGCGCGGTGCGCAGCAGGGTGTCGTAGCGCATCGACAGGCCGCGGCTGAACCAGCGCGCTTCCTGCAGCATTTCGCGCAGTGCCGGTGCGGCCTCGCTGGTCTCGGCCAAGGCCTGTTCGTACTGGCTGTTGATCGAGACCCGGCGGCTGGTGGCCGGGTTGAGGGCGACTTTCCACTGGCCGTCGGCGTGCCAGGCGACCACGTCCGGTACCACCACGGCATTGCGTTCGGGCAGCAGGCTGTCACCCGGGCGCGGCTGCAGCGACAGGATCAGGCGCACGGCTTCGCGCACGTCGTCGATCTCGGCGTCGTGCAGGCGGGCGAGGGCGGGGTAGTCGTGTGCGGCCAGTGCTTCGAGTGCGCCGTGGAGAATGCGGGTGGCCAGATGGCGGGCGGGAACCGCGCCATGCAGGCTGCGAAGCTGCGCCTGCAGGCCTTCGCGCAGGTCCTGCGCAGCCATGCCGGCGGGCTCGCCGTGCAGCAGCTGCTGGCGGATGGCTTCGACGCCGTTGGCGGCGATATCGAACTGGGCGCTGGCCAGCAACTGCAGCTGGTCCAGCGGTGCCTGCAGGTAGCCGGCCTCGTCGCAATGATCGAGCCAGAACGCGGCCACCGCCAGTTCGCGGTCGTCCATGTCCAGCGACAGGCGCTGAAGCACACGCAGCTGCGGGTCGGTCGATTCGCCGGCGGCGATGCGCGCCATACGGTCGTCGTCGCCGTCCTGCCAGCTGGCGCCGGCCACGTCCCACATCGAAGACTCCGGCAGCTCGTCGAAGGCGGCGGTGTCCATCGTCGTGGCGCTGGCCTCGGTGGCATCGGCTGCGGGCGCTTCGGCCTCTTCGATCTCCAGCAACGGATTGGAGTCCAGCAGGCGCTGGATTTCCTGTTCCAGGTGCAGCCCATCGAGCTGCAGCAGCCGGATCGACTGCAGCAACTGCGGGGTAAGGTGAAGTTGTTGGCCCAGCTGGGTCGAGAGTGCAGCCTTCATCGTGGTTCCCCGGCACCGCTCCCCGGCGCCTTGTGGAACGCATCTTGCTTTTGATCCGGCGGGGGCGGAATCAGGGGGTTCCTGAGGGGCTTCGTGAATGTCCTGACAGGATGTGGGGGTATTCCCTACATCGGCGCGGAATGTTGACGATGATCGCGCCTAAGTTGCTGATTTTCTGTGTGGTTGCCGGATTGACCGGGCTGCGCCGTGTACGGGTTCCTGTCGGAGCGTGTCAGGGTGACGGGAATTCGTCGCCGGTGCAGTGCCGGGCAGGGGTCAGATCCCTTTCCTGCGGAAAGGGATCTGATCCCATTCGCAGGCAATCACTCCAGCTCGTGCTGGTGGCGCGCGGCCAGCAGCAGCAGATCGTTGGCGCGGCGGCAGCCGAGCGATTCCATCATGCGTGCGCGGTGGGTCTCCACCGTCTTGACGCTGATGCCGAGGTCGGCGGCGATCTCCTTGTTGCTCTCACCCTTGCCGATGCGGCGCAGGATCTCGCGCTGGCGCGGCGACAGCGCGGCGATGCCGGTGGGTTTCTCGCGGCCGAGCATCGGTGCCAGCATCTTGGCGGATATCTGCGGGCTCAGGAACACCTGTCCGGCGTGCGCGGCACGCAGCGCCAGTTCCAGCTCCTGCGGCGCCGCATCCTTGACCAGGAACCCGACCGCGCCGCGATCGAGTGCATCGCGCACGTGCGCGGCGTCGTCGTGCATGGTCATCATCACCACCCGCGTGCCGGGAGCGCGCAGGCGGATGTCACTGAGGGCTTCCAGGCCGGTGCGGCCGGGGAGTGACAGGTCCATCAGGACCACGTCCGGGGCGTGCTGCAGGGCCAGCTGCAGTGCCTGCTCGGCATTGCTGGCCTCGGCGACGAGCTGCACGTCGGCAAACCCCTGCAGCAGCCGCGCCAGGCCGGCGCGGACCAGGGTGTGATCGTCGACGATGAGAACTCGCACAGGCACGTTGGAGGTCCGTGAGGGGAGTCCACCTTAACTTAGCTGAACGGGCGCGCCAAGGCTTGCCCATCCGCCGCCATGGTGGCAGGTTTCAGCGGGCGCGGCGTGCTTCGGCCACCTGGCGGCGATGCAGGCGGAACAGATGCCGCTCCATCGCCATCTCCAGGCCATCGCCAAGACGCTGGAAACGCAGCCACAGGTAGTGACCACCGCCACCGTCCGCCGCTTCGGCGATCACTTCCACCGGCAGGTCGATATGGTCGGGCAGCCAGTCGCTGGGCTGCAGGCGCACCACGCCGGCCTGGCCGGCACTGGCGCCGCTACGCGGGCCCAGCTGCAGGCGGATGCCGCGGCGTGACCAGCGCACGGGGCGCAGGGTCAGTTCCTGGCCCTGCTGGCGTACCAGACGGCCGAGCAGCACCATGGCCAGATCCAGCTTGGCTTCCAGCCGCTGCAGCTGCAGGCTGGACTCATTGCGGTCGTCGTGCTCGTCGACGCGGCTGTCCTCGACCAGGGCCAGGCTGCGCAGCAGGCCTTCGGCACTGCTGGTACGTCCAGCGGCGCTGCCTGCCTGGAACTCGGCCGGCAGGGCCAGCTCGCAGCTGAGTGTTTCGTCGAACAGCTCGCTTTCGGCCGGATGATGCAGCGACGTGGTCGGCAATTGGGTCATACCAGCGATTCTGCCTGCAGGTAGGCATGTGCCGCGCGAAGGGAGCGCTGGCCGTCGTTCATCAGCGCGGCGACGGCATCACGGCGCTGGCGCAGCAGGCCGAGCAGGTTCTGCTGGCGTTCGAACAGCGCGGTCAGCGGCGCGTGGTCGGCGGCGGTCAGCGGCTGGCTGAGCAGCGCATGCAGCGTGCTGTCGTGGCCGTCGAGCAGGCTGTCGGCCTGGTCAAGGGATTCTTCGCCAAGGGCCTTCTCGAAGGCGTCCAGCTGGGCGTGCAGTTCATGCAGGCTCATGGCGCCACCGCGGCCGGGCGGCGCTGTTCCTGCGGGATCGCATTCCAGGCGCTGTCGATCTCGCCCAGCAGCTGCAGCGACTCGTCCAACGCGGCGCGGTCGTTGTGCAGATTGGCCTCGGTCAGGCGCTGCAGCACATAGTCATACAGTGCCGACAGATTTCCGGCGATCTCGCCGCCGGCTTCATGATCCAGCGAGCCGTTGAGGTGGCCGACGATCGCGCAGACCTCGCCGATCGCCTTGCCCTTGCCGGCCTGGTCGCCACGCTCGAGGCTGGCCAGGGCACGCCGCACGCGCTCCAGCGCGCCGGCCAGCAGCATCGCCACCAGCTTGTGCGGATCGGCGTCGGCGACCGCACTGGTCACTCCCACCTGGCGGTACTGCTCGGCATATTGACGGCTGGAACCGTACATTCGTGATTCTCCTTGCGCGGGGTGCCGCCGGGCGATCGTGGGGACCGCTGCCGACGGCGCGGCGATGATTGCTGTTGCGTCCGTTATCGGTGCGTTACACGTCAAACTTGAGCGTCGCACGCAGTCCTTTAGCGGTTCAGCTGTGCCAGCTGTTGCTGCAATGCGGTGTTGCTCTGCTGCAGTTTGCCCATCAGGCTGTCCAATGCCAGGAACTGCTTCTTGTAGCGTTCCTCGACGTTCTTCATACGGACATCCAGGTCCTTGCGTCGCTTGTCGATGTTGTCCAGCGTGGTGTTCAGGCCCTTGGTACGGGCGACGAAGGCGCCCTCCTTGCCCGTGGTCGTACTGACGTAACCGTCGACCATCGTGTAGAGCTTGCCGGCGCCGCCGGTATCACCGGTGATCGCCGAGCGGATCTTCTCCGGCTGGCTGGCAAGCGCCGCTGCGAACTTGGTCGCGTCCAGCACCAGGCTACCGTCGGCATTGGGATAGCCACGGGTCTGCAGGCCGAGCTTCTTCGGATCCAATCCATCCGCGGACAGGTCCTTCAGTACAGCGCCCATCATCGAACGCAGCTGACTGGATGCGCCGCGCATCTGCGCATCGCCGGTCAGCGTCGCCGCTTCCTTGGTCTTGGCGTCGTACTTGGTCTCGGTATTGATGGCGGCGATCGCATCGTTGTAGGCCTTGACGAAGTCCTGCATCACCTTGGTGGCTGCAGTGGTGTCGGTACTGATCACGACCGTGCTCTTGCCCTTGACCTTGAGGTTCAGGGTCAGGCCTGGTACGGCATCGGTCACGGTGTTGCTGTCGCTGATCACCGTGACGCCATCAATGGTCAGCTCGGCATCGGCGGCCGCGGTGTTCTCCTGAAGGCTGCCAACCAGCGCGCTCAACTTCGGGTCGCTGCCACCGTATTCGAGCTTGATTGCATTGGCGGCGCCGGTCTTCTCCTGGGCGATCGACAGGTACTGGTTGTCGCCCGAAGCGATCAGGGTCGCCTGCACGCCTTCCTTGCGGCCTGCCGCGTCGATCTTGTTGCGCACGGTGGTCAGCGTGTCGCCGGCCTCCACCTCGACCTTCATCGTCTTTGCCTTGTCGCCCACACCAACGGTCAGCGTCAAGGTTCCGGCGCCGAAGGTGTCGGTCTTGGGCACCGAGGCGTTGGCAATCAGCTTGTGTGCCGTGGCGAGGGATTTCACCTCCACCTGGTGCGTGCCGTTGGCGGCTGCCGCCTTGGTCAAACCCTGGTCGTACAGTGCCACCGATGCCGACAGCACGTCGTCGGCATTGTTGGGTCCGGCCTTGCCGGTGGCGGTTACTGTGCGGGTGTCGAAGGCTGTCGTGGCCTTCAGTGCGGTCAATGCGGTCTTCAGCTTGTCAAAGGCCGAGGTGACGGTGCCGATTGACGACAGCTGCATCTTGGCCTTGGACTGCTGCAGGTTCAGCGCGTTGTCGGCGGGCTTGCGGTCGGCCGCCACCAGCTGGCTGACGATGTCTGAAATGTTCAGGCCCGAGCCGATGCCACCGTATCCAAAGCTTGCCATGTGATTCTCCTGGTATCGGGCCTGGCCGCTAGGCGCTGGCCCGTCGTCAACGAAAATAGCGGCCTGCGCCGCTGGGTCTTGAGGACTTCGTTGATGCATGCGCCGTGCCAATGGTTCGGCGCAGGTTCTGGCACGCAGATTGCAGGAGGGTTGGGGCAGGGTGCGGGGACATTCACCGCGGGCTGCCGGGGGTCTGCAAAAGACCCTCCCCCAATGCAGGGGAGGGATCAGGCTACTGACAATCGGGGGGAGACGAAGCCGCCCGGTACGTACAGTCAAAGGTACAGCGCTGAAAGAGAGGTCCGCAGGAGCGGGCGATGCCAAGCCGGTTCGGGAGTGTTCCCGGGCCGGGCATGGCCCGCGCCTTCGTGCATCGTGACTTCCGGGTTGCTGCTACCGTCGGTTTGACCCGACGGTAGCAGCACCTTCTTGCCGTGGATCAGCGCAGCAGGCTGAGCACGCCCTGCGGCACCTGGTTGGCCTGGGCCAGCATGGCCGTACCGGCCTGCTGCAGGATCTGGGTGCGGGTCAGCTCTGCGGTTTCCTTGGCGAAATCGGTATCCTTGATGCGGCTACGCGAGGCCGACAGGTTTTCCGTCGAGGTCTGCAGGTTGGCGACGACCGAGGTGAAGCGGTTCTGGATCGCACCGAGGTCGGCGCGGGTGTTGTTGATGGATTCCAAAGCCTTGTCGACGATCTCCATCGCCTTCTGTGCGCCAGCAACACTACCGATGTTGATGTCGGAGAGATGCGAGCTGCTGGCATTGGCCGTAACGTCAGTGGTCGTTGCGACCCCGGCAGCAAGTCCGGTCACTGCAAGCTTGGTGACGTCCGCGCCTGCCTTGACAGAGGTCAGGGTTATTGATCCGGCGACCGGCTTGTTGTTGGCATCCATCGTCTGCGCAGCCAGTAGGCCGGTCTCGCCGAGCTTGGCGTTCAGGGCTGCAGTGACGGCTGCAGTGGCGTTCTGCATGTTGCTGTCAGCAATCTTGGTGCGGGAAGCATTGCTTGCGTTCGCTGCGTCGATTGCATCCTGCTCAGCCTGTGTGGGGTTGGCCGGATCAGCGGGGGTTGGCGGTGTCACGACGGCCGGGACGGTAGCAGCGGAGTAGGTAATCTTGCCAAGGTCAATGTCGCCAACCTTCATGCCGGTGATTTCACCGCTGCTCAGATCGGCCGCAGCGGCAAAAACGATGCTTCCTTCGTTCGCGAAGCTGGCTGCACCGAGGGCGTTGGTCTTGGCATCAACTACCTTGTCGATTGCGATGGCCTGGCCCGCATTGGCGCCGACCTGGAAGAGCTGGCTGGAGAACGAACCGTCCAGCAGCTTGGTACCGTTGAACTCGGACTGCTTGGCGACGCGATCGATTTCGCTGACCAGCTGGGTCACTTCGGCCTGCAGTGCCTTGCGGTCGCTGGCCGAATTGGTGGCGTTGGACGACTGCACCGACAGCTCACGGATGCGCTGCAGGTTGTTGCCGATCTCGGTCAGCGAGCCCTCGGCAACCTGGGCCAGCGAGATGCCGTCGTTGGCGTTGCGGATGGCGACGTCGGTACCGCGGATCTGGGTGCCGAAGCGCTCGGAGATCGCCAGGCCTGCGGCGTCGTCCTTGGCGCTGTTGATGCGCGAACCGGAGGACAGGCGCTGGATGGTGGTGGCGAGCGAGCTGCCGCTGGTGCTCAGGTTGCGCTGAGCGTTCAACGACATGGTGTTGGTGTTGATGACTTGTGCCATGGTGCTTTTCCTTTGGCGAAGGTGGTACGTATTTCAGGAGCCGGGCGGCAGCTCAGCCGCCGCCCGGTGGTCGATCAAGGTGCAGATCAGCGCAGCAGGCTCAGCACGCCCTGCGGCACCTGGTTGGCCTGGGCCAGCATGGCCGTACCGGCCTGCTGCAGGATCTGGGTGCGGGTCAGCTCTGCGGTTTCCTTGGCGAAATCGGTATCCTTGATGCGGCTACGCGAGGCCGACAGGTTTTCCGTCGAGGTCTGCAGGTTGGCGACGACCGAGGTGAAGCGGTTCTGGATCGCGCCCAGGTCTGCGCGTGTGCTGTTGATGGCACCGAGGGCCTTGTCTACGACTTCCAGAGCCTGTTGAGCTCCCTTGACGCTATCGATGTTGACATCGGAGAGCATCTTCCCTGCCTTAGCTGGGCCGGCAGTAAGCGCAACGCTGCCGATGGCGACGGTGCCTGCGGCACCGGTAAGCGTGCCGGTGCCAGCGCTGACAGTCATGCCTGCGAAGTTGCCAGAGGAATCGATGCTCTCCTTGACGGAGGTGAGCGTGATTTCGCCGGCGTTGGCGCCAACTTCTGCGTAGATTCCCGCCTCACCGATCTTGGCATTGATAGCGGTGGTGACGGCAGCAACCAATGCTTTCTGGTCGTCTGCGATAACGCCCGTCGAAGTCACTTCGACCTTGTCAATCTTGATGCCAGCTGCCAAGCCGCCGCCACCAATGGTCAGGCCGTCATAGGAGATGGTCTTCCCCTTGTCGGCCGCGGCAATGCCGGTCGCAGTGATGGCCAACGTACGGTCGTCAAAGGCAGCATTTCCGAGTGCGTCGGCTTTTGCGTCAACCACCTTGTCGATAGCGATGGCCTGACCAGCGTTGGCGCCCACCTGGAACAGCTGGCTGGAGAACGAGCCGTCCAGCAGCTTGGTGCCATTGAACTCGGACTGCTTGGCAACGCGATCGATTTCCGACTTCAGCTGGGTCACTTCGGCCTGCAGAGCCTTGCGGTCGCTGGCAGAGTTGGTGGCGTTCGACGACTGCACGGCCAGTTCACGGATACGCTGCAGGTTGTTGCCGATCTCGGTCAACGAACCTTCGGCGACCTGGGCCAGCGAAATGCCGTCGTTGGCATTGCGGATGGCGACGTCGGTACCGCGGATCTGGGTGCCGAAGCGCTCGGAGATCGCCAGGCCAGCGGCGTCGTCCTTGGCGCTGTTGATGCGCGAACCGGAGGACAGGCGCTGGATGGTGGTGGCCAGCGAGCTGCCACTGGTGCTCAGGTTACGCTGAGCATTCAACGACATCGTGTTGGTGTTGATGACTTGTGCCATGAGGAGAGGTCCTTGAGCGGTTGCACGTGAGTTGGGTTAGACGCCCCCGACGTGCCCCGGGGGCGGCTCATGTCAGCGCTGCAACAGGCTGAGCACGTTCTGCGGTACCTGGTTGGCCTGGGCCAGCATGGCCGTACCGGCCTGCTGCAGGATCTGGGTGCGGGTCAGTTCGGCGGTTTCCTTGGCGAAGTCGGTATCGCGGATACGGCTGCGCGAGGCGGACAGGTTCTCCGAGGAGGTCTGCAGGTTGGCCACCACCGAGGTGAAGCGGTTCTGGATCGCGCCGAGATCGGCGCGGACGCTGTTGACCGACTCAAGAGCCTTGTCGACGATCGACAGTGCCTGCTGAGCACCCGCAACGGTGTCGATCTTGATATCCGCAACATGGACCGGGTTGGTTGCGGGACCGACAGTGTTCATCGCAACAGGGTCCGTAGCCGGAGCGACCGGCGGCTTGGTCACAGTGATGTCAGTCGCGTTTCCATCCGCCTTGACGGCGGTGAGCGCGACCTCGCCCGGAATGACTGCGCCATTAGCTGCAGTGGCTACTGTAGCGTGCAACCCGGTTTCGCCCAGCTTGTTGTTGATGGCTGCGGCGACGGCCTTGGCCGCGCGCTCCATGTTGGCGTTGTCGACGGCCGGCTCCGGGGTGCCGGCCACAGCGCGGGGGGTATAGTCGAACTTGATCTCGCCCAGGGATACATTGCCGACCTTCAGGCCGCTCAGCGTACCCTTTGCATCTTCCACATCGGTTGCAGTGAAGGCGATCTTGCCGGCATCGAGGAAACTTGCTGCCCCCAGCGATTCAGCCTTAGCATCCACCACGCTGTTGATCGCAATGGCCTGGCCGGCATTGGCGCCGACCTGGAACAGCTGGCTGGTGAACGAGCCGTCCAGCAGCTTGGTGCCGTTGAAGTCGCTCTGCTTGGCGACGCGATCGATTTCGCTGACCAACTGGGTCACTTCGGCCTGCAGGGCCTTGCGGTCGCTGCTGGAGTTGGTGGCGTTGGAGGCCTGCACGGCCAGTTCGCGGATGCGCTGCAGGTTGTTGCCGACTTCGCTCAGCGAGCCTTCGGCGACCTGGGCCAGCGAGATACCGTCGTTGGCATTGCGGATGGCCACGTCCAGGCCGCGGATCTGGGTGCTGAAGCGCTCCGAGATCGCCAGGCCGGCGGCGTCGTCCTTCGCGCTGTTGATGCGCAGGCCGGACGAGAGGCGCTGGATGGTGGTGGCCAGCGAGTTGCCGCTGGTGCTCAGGTTGCGCTGAGCGTTGAGCGACATCGTATTGGTGTTGATTACCTGTGCCATGGGGTCGTCTCCTCTTATATGGAACCCGTTGGTGAATGAAACGAAGCGCCGCCTGTTTTTTTGTGTGGCTGTGTGCTTCGTTGTTGCCAAATGAATAACGGCGCTTTGTCAACAACCTTTAGCCGTGAATTCCGCTGAAGCCGTAATTCGTTGCCGGAGGCTGTTTTTCCGGGGTTTTCCAGCCTTGGAGGGGCGTGAAGGCGACCCCGGAAGGGGCGGCTGGGCAAGCCCAGCCAGCGCTGATGAAGGTATCGGCGGGGGCCAGCCGGGCTTGATGGGCAATCACGGAAAATCCGCGGAAGGCAGGTCGGCGCGCCCGGCGGCAACGGGCCGCAGAAACGAGAAAGGCCGCGATGCAGGGCATCGCGGCCTTTCAGGAGTGACGCAGGGGATGCGTCAGCGGATCTTGTTGAACAACGACATCGACTGCATCTGCGAGAAGATCGTCTGCGCCGCCTGCAGTGCGGTGCTCTGCAGCTGGTACTGGCTCAGTGCGTCGGCGTAGTCCAGGTCGCGCATCTGCGACAGCGTGGTCTTCAGCGTCACGCTGTTGGCTTCACGCATGTCGGCGGCATTGTCCAATGCCTTCAGCTGCGCGCCACCCGCCGCACGTGAATCGATCATCCGCTCCGAGGCGCGCGCGATGTCACGCAACGCGCTCTGCAGTTCGTTCTGCTGCGCGCTCATCTTCGCGGTGGTACCGGTGTCGGCATCCAGCGCGGTGATCAGCTTGTCCATCGTGTCGAAGATGTCACGGCTGCTCGCCGGCTTCACGTTGAAGCTGTCGCCTGCGGCAGGCGCACCGGTGATCTGCAGGCGTACGCCGTTCACTTCCAGATCATCACCGGCCTTGTAGGTGCCGGTGCCGGTCACATTGCCGGCACCATCCAGCACTTCGTACTGGTTGGCGGCGGTGAAGCGGACGCTGAAGCTCTGGCCGTTCCAGCTGTCGCTGCCATCGCGGGTGATGTTGGTCAGCACGCCGTTGCCGGTGTTCCCGGCGGCGGCACCGCCATCGACGAAGCCATCGCCGGTGGGGATGCGCATGAAGATCTCGCTGCCGGGCAGGGCATCGCGGACGTAGGTATCGGGGCCAACCTCGATCTGGCGCTGGGTCTGGTCACCGCGGTAGACCACCTTTCCGTCGATCTTGGCGAACGGAGGATCACCATCGTTGGTGCCGCCGAACACATAGCGACCGGTGCCGTCCTCGGCGTTGGCCAGCGACAGCAGGCCGTCGCGGATCTGGTTCAGCTCGGTGATCAGTGTTTTCTTGTCGGCCGCGCTCAACGCGGGGTTGCTGGCCTGGATGGTCAGGTCGTTGACCCGCCCCATCAGATCGTTGACCTGTGCCAGGGTGTTTTCCTGCACACCCAGCCGGTTCTGCACGTTGCCGGCGTTGAGCTTCATGCGGTCCAGTGCGGCCAGGCTGCGGTCCAGTCCGACCGCAGCGCCGGCGCCGACCGGATCGTCCTTGGCGGTAACGATCTTGCTGCCGGTGGCGATCTGCTGCTCCAGGTGGCTGAGCTTGGCCTGCTTGGCCATCATCAGCGACACCGACTGGTTGTACATCATGCTGGTGGAGATGCGGCTGCTCATCGGCGGACGGCTCCCAGGATGGTCTGGAACATGCTGTCAGCGGTGGAGATCAGCTGCGAGGCCGCCTGGTAGGCCTGCTGCAGACGCAGCATGTCGGCGGCTTCCTCGTCCAGGTTGACGCCGGACACTTCATCGCGCGCTTCCTGCGCCTTGTCGTTGATCACCAGCTGGGCGTCCAGCGAGTACTCGGCCGAACGGGCCGCGGCGCCCACCTGGGTGGTGAGGCCGCCCAGCGCGCCGTTCAGCGTCACCGTGCCGGCGTTGAACGCCTTGGCGCTTTCAACCTTTGCCAGCTTGGCGGCATTGCTGTTGTCAGAGGACCCGGCCGGGGTCGGGGTGATGTTGAAGGTGTCGCCGACCTTCGGCGCACCATCCAGCACGAAGCTCCAACCGTTGGCACTGATGGTCTGGCCGGGGGTGTAGGTCTGCGGCGGGCCACCGTCGATGGTATAGGTGGTGGCCGAGGTGAACACGATGGCCGCCGGATTGCGCAGGTTGGCGTTGCTCGCGTCGGTCACGGTCACGCCGCTCAGCTTGCCGGTACCGGTGTTGGCGGTCGCGGCCGCACCCTTGACCGCCGCCGCGGCGGCAATACGCGACGGATCGGTGATGGCCATCTCCATGCTGCCGGCCACGCCTGCGGTGGGCTGCAGCAGGAAGCGGTCATTGGCCGATGGCGTGCCGCCGACCACCAGCTTGACGCCGTTGATCATCAGCGGGTCGGCAGCGGTGCCCGAACCGGTCAGCGGCACGCTGGCGCCGGTGTCGGCCCGGCTGGCCTTCCAGTTGGTGCCATCGAACTGCAGCACCACGTTCTGCGCGTCCAGCTTGCCCAGGTCGCCATAGGTCGCGCTGAGGCTGGCAGTGCCGGTATTGCTGTTGTTGGCGGTGACACGCGGGTTGCCGATGTTGAAGAAATCGCCGCCCATCTTGCCGTACAGGTCAACACCCTGGTGGTGGGCCTGGTTGAAGGTCTCGGCCAGGCCCACGGCCAGCTTGCCCAGTTCGGCCTGGGCCGGGGTCAGCACGGTGTCGCGGAACTCCATCAGGCCGCCGATCTGGCCACCGACGGCCTTCGGATCGAGGCGGATGGTGTTGCCCTGGGTTTCCAGGGCCAGCTGGAGGCGTTCGGGCTGGTAAGGGTCGGCCACGGTGGTGACCTTGGTCGCCGTGGTGCCCACAACCAGCGCGTTGCCGCCGGCGGTGTAGACATTCATGATGCCGCCGTCCTGGATCACCGCCGTGCCACCGGTGTAGCCGATCAGCTGGGTGATCAGCTGGTCACGGCGGTCGAGCAGGTCGGGTGCAGCCGTGGCGATGTTGGTGCCGATGGCGCCGTTGATCTGCGCGATCTCCTGCGCCAGTCGGTTGATCTCGGTGGCACCGGCCAGCAGGCCGTTGTTGACCTCGCTGTTGAGGTTGTTCAGGTGGGTGTTGAGCTGCACGAAGCGGTTGGCCAGGGCCTTGCCGCCGTCGAGCATGTTCTGGCGATCGGCGGTGCCGGAGGCATTGGAGGACAGGCCGCTGACCGAATCGAAGAAGTTCGACCAGACGCCGGAGACGTTGGTGGCAGGATCGGAGACCAGCGCGTTGACGCGGTCGGCCATGCTGGAAAGCTGCTTCAGGCGCGCCAGTTCACCGCTGCTGTCGAGCAGCCGCGAGATCGCCAGCTGGTCGGCGGTGCGGCGGATGTCGGTGATACGGGTGCCGTTGCCGACCGTGCCATAGCCGTAGTTCTGCGGATCGGCGGTGGCGAAGTTGACCTTCTGCCGGCTGTAGCCGGGTGTATTGAGGTTGGCCACGTTGTGGCTGGTGGTCGCCAACGCACGCTGGAAGGCGAGCAGGGCACCGGTACCGGTGGAAAGTACGCTGGACATGGGGTTCCTCAACGACGAGTGATACCCAGCGCCGCGGTTGCGGTGCTGGCGAAGGTCTGGCCAAGGCGCGAGCCGGCATCGGCGACTGCGCTGACGGCCCGCTCGATGGTCGGTCCGCCGGCGATCGCGGCGATCTTGGCCGCATAGCGTGGATCGGTGGCATAGCCGGCGCGCTGCAGGCCGCGGGCGAAGCCCTGCACGTCGGTGCCGGCCTGCAGGGCCTGCTGGTAACGCGGGCTGGTCTTCAGCAGGCGCACGTAGTCGGCGAAGCTCTCGGCCGGCGAACTGTAGGCGCGGAAGCTGGCGGTCTCGTTGCGGCGCACGCCATCGACATATTCATGGGTGCCGGCCGTGGCGCGCTGGCCGTTCCAGCCATTGGCCTTGATGCCGAACAGATTGTGCGAGGTGCTGCCGTCGGCATGCTTGATGTGGCGCTTGCCCCAGCCGGTTTCCAGCGCCGCCTGGGCGACCAGGGCGCGGGCATCCACGCCCAGCTCCTTGGCTGCGCTCTGTGCGTGCTGCCAGATGCTGGCTACGAAACCTTCCGGGGTGTGTTCGCCCAGCTGGGCGACGGCGGTGCGCGTGGCCATCGCATCGGCTGGGCTGATGGCCGTGCCGCGGTTGCTGGCGGTGGCCGCCCATTGGTCGCTGCTGGCGGCCCAGTCCTCGCCCTGCAGGCTGCCGATGTACGGATCCTCGGTGCCCAGCGAGCGGTGCATGCTGCTGCTCTCACGGCCGGCGATCAGGTCCAGGGCCTGCTCCATCGGCGCGACAGCCGCCTGTGTACCCTGCTGTGCACCGGCGGCCATCTGCTGCAGCAGGCGCACGGCCTGGCTGCCATCTTCCAATGGCAGCGACGGTGCCGGCTTGGCCGGTGCATTGAGCTGGTAAGCACGGCTGGCCTTGGCCGGGTCCACGCGGGTATCCAGCGCCGGACCCTCGGCGGCCTGCCCGGACAGCTGCCGGCTGATCATGCCCGACAGTCCCAGGCCCTTGCCGCGGGTCATCGCCTCGGCAATCTTCTGGTCGTACATGTCGCGGAACATCTTGTTCTCGCCGGGGAACAGCGAGTCGCCGAAGCTGGCGTCACGCATGCTCTTGACCAGCATCTGCGCGAACTGGCCTTCCAGTTGGCGCGCGACCTTGTCGATCTTGGCCGGATCGTTCTGTTGCGCCGGGTGCAGATCGAATGCGGGATTGATGCGCATATCAGATCACCTCGAGCTCGGCACTCAGGGCGCCGGCCTGCTTCAGGGCTTCCAGGATCGCGATGAGATCGCCTGGTGCTGCGCCCACGGCGTTCACCGCGTGCACGATCTCGTCCAGAGTGGTGCCGCCGCTGAACTTGAACATGCGGCTGCCGTCGTTGGTGGCGGTGATGGTCGACTGCGGGCTGGCCACGGTGCGGCCGCCGGACAGCGCATTGGGCTGACTGACGTTGGTGTTTTCCTGGATGGTCACGGTCAGCGAACCATGCGAGATCGCAGCCGGTCCCACGCGCACCTGCTGGCCGATGACCACGGTGCCGGTGCGCGAATTGACCACCACCTTGGCCGGCGCGCTGCCGGGGGTCAGTTCCAGGTTCTCGATGCGCGCCAGCAGGCCGATGCGTGCGCCCGGATCGGTCGGCGCGGTAACCGCTACGGTCACGCCGTCGACCGCACGCGCTGCGCCTTCGCCGAAGGCATTGTTGAGTGCAGCGACCATGCGCGAGACCGTGGTGAAGTCGTTGTTGTGCAGGTTCAGGGTGATGTCGCCGCCGTTGGCCAGCGGATCGGGCAGGGCACGTTCCACGGTTGCACCGTTGGGAATGCGGCCGACGCTGGGCACGTTCACCGAGACACGGGAACCATCCTTGCCCTGCGCACCAAAGCCGCCGACGATCAGGTTGCCCTGGGCGATCGCGTAGATCTGGCCGTCGGCACCACGCAGCGGCGCCATCAGCAGCGAACCGCCACGCAGCGAGACCGCATTGCCGATGGAGGATACGGTGATGTCGATCGGCTGGCCCGGCTTGGCGAATGGCGGCAGTTCGGCGTGGATCGCCACGGCGGCCACGTTCTTCAGCTGCGGGTTGACGTTCGGCGGCACGTTTACGCCCAGCTCGCCAAGCAGGTTCTTCAGGCTCTGCACGGTGAAGGGGGCCTGGCTGGTGCGGTCGCCGCTGCCATCCAGGCCGACCACCAGGCCATAGCCCACCAGCGCGTTGCCGCGAACGCCGCCGACCTGGGCCAGGTCCTTGATGCGCTCGGCACTGGCGGGCGCCGTCACGGCCAGCAGCATCAGCGCGGCGAACGACGCCACGCGGCGCTGCCAGGAGGAAGTGAGAAAGAGTTTCATGGCCATACTCAGAACGGCGTCAGGCCGGAGTTGAAGAAGCGGCTCAGCCAGCCCATCGCGTTGGACTGCGCGACGGGGCCGCGGCCGCCATAGACGATGCGGGCCTCGGCCACGCGGCTGGACGGAATGGTGTTGTCCTGGCTGATGTCGCCCGGGCGGACGATGCCCTGCACCTGCACCAGTTCATCGCCCTGGTTCAGCCGCAGGTTCTTCTGCCCCTGTACAACCAGGTTGCCGTTGGGCAGGCGTTGGACCACGGTGACCGTGACGCTGCCCTGCAGGCGGTTGCTCTGCGCGCTGTTGCCCTTGCCGGTGAAGTCACGCGCGCCCTTGGCCGTGGCACTCAGGATGTCCTTGCCGCCGAGGGTGACCGGCGCGCCGAGAATGGACGGCGTGCCCAGGCTCAGGTTCGATTCCTTGTTGGTTGCGGTATTCGCACTGGTTTGCGCGGTGGTGTTTTCCAGCAGGGTGATGGTCAGCAGGTCGCCAACATCGCGTGCGCGGCGGTCCGAATACAGCTGCAGGATCGGGCCGGCGGCATAGATGGCACCCGCGGTCGGCTGGGCCTGCGGCGGCATGATCGGCTGGATCGGTGCCATCGTCGGGTAGGGACGCACGTCGCCGGCGATCACGCAGCCACCGAGCAGGGCGGCCACGGCGCAGGCGAGGGCAGTGCGGGCGAAGTTGGAAATGGGCGACATGGCAGTTTCCCGGTTTGGCCGGTCAGAGCTTGTTGTTGAGGTAGCCGAGCATCGAATCGGTGGTGGAGATCGCCTTGGCGTTCATTTCGTAGGCGCGCTGGGTTTCGATCATCGACACCAGCTCTTCCACCACGTTGACGTTGCTGCCTTCCAGCGCGCCCTGCACCACGGTGCCGAGGCCGTTGAGCCCGGGGTTGCCGTTCTGTGCCGGACCGGAAGCGGTGGTCTCCAGGAACAGGTTCTCGCCGCGGGCCTGCAGGCCAGCCGGATTGACGAAGTCGGTCAGGGTCAGCGCACCCACTTCCACCGACGCCGCACCGTCGGCCATCTTCACGCTGATGGTGCCGTCGGTTCCGATGGTCACCGACTGCGCGCCTTCGGGAATCTGGATGCCCGGCTGCACCGGGTAGCCGCTGTTGGTGACCAGTTCGCTGTCCTGGTTGATCTTGAACGAGCCATCACGGGTGTAGGCCGAGCTGCCATCAGGCATCTGAACTTCGAAGAAGCCGCGGCCGTTGACCATCACGTCCAGGGCGCGGCCGGTCTGCTGCTGGCCGCCCTGTTCAAAATTCTTGGCGGTGGCGACCACGCGCACGCCGGTGCCGAGCTGCAGGCCGGTCGGCAACTGGGTCTGCGCCGACGAAGAGCCGCCGGGCTGGCGCACCTGCTGGTACAGCAGGTCTTCAAAACTGGCACGGTCCTGCTTGAAGCCGGTGGTGTTGGTGTTGGCGAGGTTGTTGGAAACCACCGACATGCGCATCTGCTGCGCATCCAGTCCGGTTTTCGCGATCCACAATGCCTGGTTCATCTTCGGTGTCCTGTCTGGTGAAGCCGGCCGCGTGGTGCGGCCCTTGAATGCGGGTGTGCAAGCGGTGTGCCAGCGCCGGCATCAGCCGGCGCCGGAATTCCGTCAGCTGCCCAGGCGCAGCATGCTGTTGGCGCTGCGCGCGTTCTCGTCGCCGTGCTTGATCACCTGCACCTGCATTTCGTACTGGCGCTGCAGCTGGATCATCTGTACCAGCGCGCCAGCGGCGTCCACGTTGCTGCCTTCCAGCTGGCCGCTGTGCACGGCCGTGCCCTGTGCCGGTGCGAACGGCTGGCGTGGGTCGGTGTTGCGGAACAGGCCATCCAGGCCACGCTCCAGGCGTTCATCCGGTGCCTGCACCACTTTGATGCGACCGATCTGTGCCATGGTCTGCGGGCCTTCGCCCTGCGGGATGATCGAGAGCGTGCCGTCGGCACCGATCTCCATCGCCTGGTAGGGCGGGATGGCGATCGGGTTGTTGTTGTCATCCAGTACCGGACGGCCGCTGGAGGTCACCAGCTGGCCGTTCGGCGTCACCGACAACGCCGCGCCGCGCGTGTAGGCCTCGCTGCCGTCACTGGATTGCACGGCCAGCCAGGTGCCGGTCTGCAGGGACAGATCCAGCGGCTTGCCAGTGATGTGCTGCGAGCCGGGCGTGCGGTTGAATCCGGCGTCGACATGCAGCGCATCCACCCGCGAGGCAAAGCCCGGGCCACGGATCGGGAAGGCTTCGGTATTGGCCAGCGCTTCCTTGAAGCCGGGGGTGTCGGAGTTGGCGAGGTTGTGGCTGAGCGTGCCCTGCGCCTGCAGGGAGGCGCGGGCACCGGTCATCGCCACGTAAAGGGCTTTATCCATGCGGGGAGTTCCGTGACAGGGTCAGCGCGTCATCAACGGATGTTGATGACGGTCTGGGTGATCTGGTCCTGGGTCGTGATCATCTGCGCGTTGGCCTGGAAGTTGCGCTGCGCGGTGATCATGTTGACCAGCTGCTCGGTGAGGTCGACGGTGGACGCTTCCAGCGAGCCGGCCTGGATCTTGCCGAGGTTGGAGGTGTCCGGCATGCCGGTGCGCGGCGTACCCGACTCGAACGTCTCCACCCACAGGTTGTTGCCCTTCTGCTCCAGGCCCTGCGTGTTGTTGAACGTGGTCAGTGCGACCTGGCCGAGGGGCTTGTCGTCACCGTTGGAATAGCGGGCATAGACCACGCCGGTTTCCGACACGGTGATCTCGTTGAGCTTGCCGGCGGCGTAGCCGTCCTGCTGGGTGTTGCGCAGAGCGAACTTCTCTCCGTACTGGGTCGAGCCGCTGATATCCAGCGTCATGTTGAGCTGACCGGCGCCGGTGGTCGGGGTGAACGTGCCGAGGCTGACCTTGCCGTTGGCCGGAGTGGTCAGCTTGCCGCTGTTATCGAAGGCGACCGCGGTCGGGGTGCCGGCCGGTTGGCCGTCCACGTAGTTGTGCACGGTCCACTCGTTTGGATTGGCGCCCTTCACGAAGTACGAGACCTGGATATGGCTGACGCCCAGCGAGTCGTACACGGTGATGCCACCGCTGGAATGGTTGTAGCTGTTGGAGTCGGTTGGATCGAAATTTGCGACCGTCGGCTGCTTGGCGTTGGCCGGCAGGGTGAAGCCGACCTTCACTTCGCTGGTCTGCTTCGGCGGGCTGTCGGTGGTCAGCAGCTGCAGGTCGACCAGACGGCCTGCATCGAAGTTGGTGCCATCGGCATTCGGCGCGAACACCTGCAGTCGCGCGCCCTGCGGGTTGATCACGTAACCGGCGGAATCGGTCTGGAAATTGCCGGCACGCGAGTACACGCGCGAGCCGTTCATGTTCATGGTGAAGAAGCCCTCACCGGAGATCGCCATGTCCAGGCTGCGGCCGGTCTGTTCATTGTGGCCCTGGATGAACTGCTGGGCGACATTGGAAACACGGACGCCCGAGCCGGTCTGGTTCTTCGACAGGCCGTAGCTGGTGGAGGCGAACAGGTCGGCGAATTCGGCGCGCGATTGCTTGAAGCCGGCGGTGTTGACGTTGGCGACGTTGTTGGCAGTGACGCTCAGGTCGGAATTGGCGGCATTGATGCCGGACAGCGAGACATTGAAGCCCATGGGATGCTCCTGGTAAGTACGGGGTGTGCGGCTCAGCTGACGCGGAGCACGTAGTCGATCGGGGCCGTGCCCAGGCCCTTGAGGTTCAGGTACAGGCCGTCGGAACCGACGGTCACGCTCTCCACCGGTGCCTGTACGTAGGTGGACAGCTTGGTGCTCTTGCCGGCGGTGTCGACGTGGTTGGCGACGACCGAGTACTTGCCCGGTTCCATGCGCTTGCCGTTCGCATCCTTGCCGTCCCACTGGAAGGCGGTTTCGCCGGCGGCTTTGGCTTCCACGCTCAGCGACGTGACCTTGGCGCCGTTGGCGTCAGTGATGTCCACGGTGATGATGCCGGCCGACGGCGCAGCCACCGTGCCTTCGACGCTGCCTTCCTTCTCAAGCACCAGCTTTTCCGAAGGCACCAGCACCTGGTGGCCGACCAGTGCCGCACCACGCAGCACCTGGTCGCTGGCCATCGATTCCTGGAAGCCCTTCACCGTCTTGTTCAGATCGGTGATGCCCTGCACGGTGGACATCTGCGCCATCTGCGCGACCATCTGCGTGTTGTCCATCGGCTTCAGCGGATCCTGGTGCTGCAGCTGCTCGGTCATCAGGCGCAGGAAATCGGCCTGGTCCAGCGTGTTCTTCTTCTTGGTGGCGTTGCTGTTCGGGGCGTTCAGGCCCAGCGCGGAATAGACGTCCTGGCTGGTCTGGTTGTTGACGGCGGTGGTCATGGCGGTATCCGGTGCTGCGGGCCTCAGCGGCCCATGGTCAGGGTGGCCAGGGCCAGTTCCTTGGCGGTGGTCAGCATCTCCACGCCGGCCTGGTAGTTACGCGAGGTCGAGATCAGGTTGACCATCTGCGCCACCGGATCGACGTCGGGCTGGTAGATGTAGCCATCGCCATCGGCCAGCGGGTGGCCCGGCTCATAGCGCTTGATCGGCGCAGCCTCGCTCTGGGTGATCTCCTTGACCTTCACCGAGGTGATGTTCGGATCGTTCTTGCTGGTCACGGCCTGGAAGATCGGCTCCAGCGGCTTGTACACGGCGTCGGCGGAACCGGCGACGGTGTCGGCGTTGGAGAGGTTGGAGGCGATGGTGCTCATGCGCACCGACTGCGCCTGCAGCGCGGAGCCGGCGATATCGAAGATCGGCAGATTGCTCATGGCTTATTGCCCCGTGATCGCGGTCAGCATGGAACGCACCTTGCTCTCGACGAAGCTGAGCGAAGCGCGGTATTCGAGTGCGGCGCGGCCATAGGCGGCACGCTCGGCATCGGGATCGACGGTGTTGCCGTCCAGGCTGGGCTGTACGCCGTCGCGCGCGATCTGGAACGGATTCAGGCCACTACTGATTTCGTAGTGCTGCTCGTTGGTGGTGGTCATCAGGCCGTTGGCATCCTGCCCCTGGGCATGGCGCAGGGCGGCATCGAAGTCCAGGTCCTGGGCCTTGTAGCCGGGAGTGTCGGCATTGCCGAGGTTGCTGGCGATCAGCTTCATCCGCTGTTCGCGCAACGGCATGGCCTGGGCGTGGACGCCCAGGTAGTCGGTAATCAGGTTGCGCACGGTGCACTCCCACGGGAACGTTGCCCGGGAAGCTGCAAGGGGTGTGCCAAAGCACGCGCGACATCGCGTCCGCCGGGCATGGTCCGGCGCTAGCCCAGGGGTCGGGGAGGTTGTGGTAGCGCCGGGCCATGCCCGGCGGAGACCCGTGACGCGGCCCTACGCCGCCATCGCGACCTTGCGCAGGCGGTCCAGCACGAAGTCAGCCAGTTCGTGAGGCGAGTATTTGGCGACGAAGGCGTTGGCGCCGACGCGCTCGACCATCGCATTGTTGAATACGCCCGACAGCGAGGTGTGCAGCAGCACGTACAGGCCGGCCAGGCCCGGATGGCGCCGGATTTCCGTCGTCAGCGTATAGCCGTCCATGGCCGGCATCTCGATGTCCGAGATGACCATGGCGTAGCGCTCGGCCGGGTTCTCGCCGGAGGCATGGATCTGAAGCAGGTGGTCCAGTGCCTGCTTGCCATCGGAAAGCAGGGTGGCGCCCACCCCCAGCTGGTCCAGCACGCTGCGGATCTGCTGGCGGGCTACGCGCGAGTCGTCCACCACCAGCACCTGCAGCTGCGGGCCGTCGGCCGGCATTGCCATCGCCGGGTCCAGTACTGCTTCACCGCGTACCTGGGCGATGTCGGCCAGTACGCTTTCCACGTCGATCACCTGGATCAGCTCGCCCTGGAAGCGGGTCACCGCGGTCAGGTAGCTCGATTCGGCGCCCAGTTCCGGCGGCGGGTGGATGTCTTCCACCGCGATGTTGACGATGCGCTCCACGCCGCTGACCAGGAAGCCCTGGATCGAACGGTTGAATTCGGTGACGACCAGATAGCCGGGCGAGGTGTCCGCATCGGGCTCGCGCTCGGGATGGCCGATCGCCAGCCCGAGGTCCAGCACCGGCACCGAACGGCCGCGCACGTCGGCCACGCCGGAGAACTGGCTGGGCAGCCCGGGCACCTGGAACAGCTCCGGGCGCCGCAGGACCTCCTGCACCTTGAAGACATTGACGCCAAAAAGCTGACGTCCGCCGAGACGGAACAGCAGCAGCGCCAGGCGATTGTGGCCGGCCAGTCGGGTCCGCTGGTCGATCCGGTTGAGCAGGTCATGGGACATGGCTGCTGTATCGGCGCCGCAGTGGCGGAACTTGAGGGCGCTCTGCCGCCCGCGTGGTCCGCACCGCAATTGTGGCGTCGCGCCATGTTCGACCGAGGCTCGACTCTACAAAACGCAGCTCTGCCCATCTGGCACACCCCTTGCACGCACCAGGGCCAGATCCCATCGATAGGAGGCGCCATGCGCCGGGTCACATCTCTCTTCGCCATCGCGTTGGCCTTGGCCTCGCCGTGGGCGGTTGCCGCCGACTGGCAGCCGGTGGCCAGCATTCGCGCCGCGGCGTTGTCGACGCTGCCGGCCGGCAGCGAGGGCGAGGCCCAGGTGGCCGATGCGCTGCGCCTGCCCAGGTGTGGTGGCGCGCTGCAGGTGCAGCCCACCGCCAACACCACGGTCGAAGTCAGCTGCCCCGATGCCGGTGGCTGGCGCCTGTTCGTGCCGGTGAAGGTACGGCGCAACCAGACCGTGCTTGTGCTCAATCGTGGAATCGGCACTGGAGAAACTCTCACCGCCGCCGATATCACCACTGCCCAGCGTGACGCCGCCCGGATTGCCGGTGCAGTGCTGGCCGATCCCAACGCGGCGATCGGCCGCATCGCCCGCCGTCCGTTGCAGGCCGGAGCCCTGCTGTCGAACAACGATCTGGTGGTGCAGCGTCTCATCAAGAGGGGAGACAATGTGGCCCTGGTATCGCGTCGCGGCTCGGTCGAGGTCCGCATTGCCGGTCGCGCGATGGGCGATGCCGGTGAAAACGAACGGGTCTCGGTAGAGAACCTGTCCTCGCGGCGGATCGTGCAGGGCACGGTCGATGCCGCCGGTGACGTAATCGTGGCGCGTTGATTTACCGCAAAATATCCCTAAAGATCACGGCCCTGCGGCCGTTATCCCTTGTGAACGGCAACTCCAGGACACCCCATGAGCCAGAAAATCGACGGCAACCTGCAGGTCCCCCAGGCACTGCGCAGCGTGACGACCCCGGCCAACAAGCCCGGCGTCAGCACCGATGCGGCAGCACGTCCGGTCGAAGCGGCCGACAGCCTGCGCCTGACCGGCGAGGCCACCAATCTGCAGGCCATCGAGCGTGAGCTGACCACCGCCCCGGCGATCGACGCCCAGCGCGTGGCCGCCGTGCGCGAATCGCTGCAGAACGGCACCTACAAGATCAATCCGGACGCGATCGCATCGCGCATGCTCGAGCTGGACCAGCAGCTGCACGGATGACCGCGGCGATGAGCGAGCCGCTGCAGCGCCTTGCCCAGGCCCTGGACGTTGAACGCCAGGCCTTGGTCGAGCACGACGTGCACGCCCTGATTCGGGCCACCGGCGCCAAGCTGGAAGCGCTGCGTGCGCTGGAAGGCGCGCCGCCGGTGGGCGAGGGCGAACAGCTGCAGGAACTGGCCGAGCGCAACCGCGCCAACGGCGTACTGCTGTCGCGCCGCCGCCGCGAGGTCAACTGGGCATTGCGCCAGCTCGGCCGCACCGAAGATGCCTCGGCCTACGATGCCAAGGGCCAGGCGCACACCGTCACTGCGCGCCGTCCACTCGCCGTCGCCTGACGCGACGGCGGTCGCACAACCCATTCCCGCGGGCTGAAGCCCGCTGCGTGACCGCGTATATTGGGCGCCTGTTCGAATGCCCCGAGTCGCCGTGTCCGCTGCCAACGCCCTGGTTACCGCCCCCCTTCCGCCACAGCCGGTGCTGCAGGCCCTGCTTGAGCGCCTGCGCGAAGGGCTGCTGCTGTTCACCGACGACGGGCAGGTGGCCCTGGCCAATCCGGCTGCGCAGAACCTGCTGGCCAGTGGTGAGGGTGGCGGTCTGCCACCACCGCAGCGCCTGCGTGAACTGCTGCCGCCCGATGCCCTGGAACAGGCGCGCCAGCATGGTCACTGGAATGGCAGCCTGCCGCTGGGCGAGGGCGTGGTCATCGCCCATCTGTATCACCACGGCCCGGTGGGCCAGGGGCACTTCCTGGCGTTGTTCCGCCATATCGAGGGGCAGGAAGACTACGAGCGCGAGCTGCAGCAGCGCCATGCCGAGCTGCGCCAGGCCTACCTGCGCCTGAACGGCACCCAGGAAAAGCTGCTGCAGTCGGAAAAGATGGCCTCGATCGGCCAGCTTGCTGCCGGCGTCGCGCACGAGATCAACAACCCGATCGGCTACGTGCACTCCAACCTGGGCAGCCTGCAGGAATACCTGCGCAGCCTGTTCACGGTGATCGAAGCCTACGAACGCGCCCTGCGCGCGCCGGACCCGAAGGCGTTGATTCCGGAAATCGACGATATCCGTGACCGTCTGGACATCGATTTCATCAGCCGTGACCTGCCGCAGCTGATGGCTGAATCGCGCGAAGGCATCGAGCGGGTCACCCGCATCGTGCGTGACCTGAAGGACTTCTCGTATTCCGGCCGCGACGAATCGTGGAAGCTGGTCGACCTGCACGCAGGCCTGGAATCGACCATCAACATCATCTGGAACGAGCTGAAGTACAAGGTCACCCTGGTGCGGGAGTTCGGCCAGCTACCGCTGGTGGAATGCCTGCCGTCGGAGTTGAACCAGGTCTACATGAACCTGCTGCTCAACGCCGGCCATGCCATCGCCGAGCGCGGCACGATCACGGTGCGCACCGGCGTTGATGGCGATCACGTGTGGGTCGAATTCGAGGACACCGGCGGCGGCATCTCGCCGGAACTGCGCCAGCGCATCTTCGATCCGTTCTTCACCACCAAGCCCGTTGGCAGCGGCACCGGCCTGGGCCTGTCGATCTCCTACAGCATCATCAACAAGCACCACGGCCGCATCGACCTGGACAGCACCCCGGGCGTGGGCTCGCGCTTCCGCGTGGTGCTGCCGGTGAAGCAGCCGCGCTGATCGACTCTACATGTGGGTCACCGCAGCGGACGATCCTCACCGCCATCTCCGCTCTCCACCGGCGCCGGACCGGCGTTGCTGCGGCGTTGCTCCTCATAGGTGCGGAACGCCTGGTGGATGTGCTTGCGCAGCTCGTCATCGTTCCACGGCTTGGTCAGGAAGCGATAGATCGCACCGCGGTTGATCGCGTCGGTCACGGTGTTCAGATCGGTGTAACCGGACAGCACCAGGCGGATCGTGTCCGGGTACAGCATCTTCACCCGGCCCAGGAACTCGGTGCCGCTCATGTCGCTCATGCGCTGGTCGGACAGGATCACCTGCACGTCGTTGATCGCCAGCAGGTCGAACGCATCGCGCACGTTGCCGGCGGCCAGGATGCGGTAGCCATCGCGACGGAACAGGCGCACCAGCGAGCGCAGCACGTTCTCCTCGTCGTCCAGCAACAGCAGCGTGCGGTCGGGACGGGTCTCGGCAAAGGCCTCCGGGCGCAGGTAGCGGCGGCGCAGGGTCATGCCGGCGGCATCGGCCGACATCGGTTCGCCGAACAGGTAGCCCTGGAACACGTCGCAGTCGTTGCGGCGCAGGAAGCCCAGCTGCGCCTGCGATTCCACGCCGTTGGCGATCACGGTCATGCCCAGCTGGTGGCCCATGGCGATGATCGCGCGGGCGATGGCCGCTTCGCGGTTACCGGCCGGCGCACTCTTGATGAAGCTGCGGTCGATCTTCAGCTTGTCCACCGGGTAGCGCACCAGCGCACTCAGGCTGGAATCGCCGGTGCCGAAATTGTCCAGGCTCAGGCTGATGCCTTCGTTGCGCAGGTTGGCCAGCGTCTCGTGCACGAAGTTGACGTTGTTGGTCAGCGCGCTTTCGTTGATCTCCAGCGTCAGCATCTGCGCCGGCACGCCCGCCGCCTGGATCAGGCCCATGACTTCTGCGAAGAAGTTGGGCCGCAGCAACTGCAGGGTGGAGACGTTCACGGCGATGGTGAAGTCGTCGAAGCCCTGGTCGCGCCACAGGCGGGCCTGCTTCAGCGCGCCCTCCAGCACCCAGGTGCCGATCTGCACGATGATGCCCAGCCGTTCGGCGGTGCGCATGAAGCGCTCCGGCACCAGCATGCCCAGCGTCGGCGACTGCCAGCGCAGCAGCGCCTCCATGCCCACCACGTGGCCGTCGCGGGCACTGACCAGCGGCTGGTAGCGAAGCTTCAGCTCGCCATTGGGGATCGCGTCGACGATCTGGCGCGCGATGATGCTCTCGCTGTGCGCGCTCGGCGGCGTGTCCACGGCGTGGATGCGCACCGCGTTGCCGCCTTCGCGGGCCGCCTGGTACAGCGCATCCTCGGCATGATCGAGCAGGCGTGAGGCGCTGCTTGCATGGTCCGGGCACAGGCTCACGCCCAGCTTGCCGGTCATGAACAGCGTGTACGGCAGCACCGATAGTGGCAGTTCCATCTGCTGCCGGATCTCCTCGGCAAAGTCCTCCGGCAGCGGCACATCGGCGGTGCGTGGCACGGCGATCAGGAACTCATCGCTGCCGTGGCGCCACAGCTTGCCGCGCCCGCGCAGATAGGACTGCAACCGCTGCGCCACCAGCGCCAGTGCCTGGTCACCCACCTCGGCGCTCATGTTTTCGTTGACCGAGGCGAAGTGGTCAATGTCGACATGCATCAGCATCAGTGCGGTGCCGCCCGAGGCCGCCTCGGCGACCATTACCTGCAGCTCGGGGTTGCCGGCGCCAAGGCGGTCAGGCGCATCATCGATGCTGACCGGGGGCTGGTTGGGATTCCACATAGGCTCAGTATTCCGGTGACTCAACGGCGGCCATGCTGGCCGCCTGGTAGGGGAGGTGGACGTCGATCAGCGTGCCTTCGCCGTGCGCGGATTCGATCCGCACATGGCCACCGACGCTCTGCGCGCGCTCACGCATCACGATCAGGCCCAGCCCGCGCGGACCATCGGGGTCGAAACCCTCGCCATCGTCGCGGATCTGCAGGTGCAGGCCGCGCTGGCCGACATCGCGCAGCTGCAGCTGCACCTGGCTGGCACGGGCGTGGCGCAATACGTTGGTCAGGCTTTCCTGCGCGATACGGAAGCAGGCCTGCTCGATGCTGTTGTCGGGACGGTGCGGCAGGGGCTCGATCTCGGCCAGTAGTTCCACCGGCGACGAGCGGAACAGTACCCGTGCCTGCCAGCTCAAGGCTGCTTCCAGGCCCAGCGCGTCGAGCTGCGGCGGGCGCAGCAGGGTAGAGATGTCGCGCAGCTTGGCCACCGTGGTATCGGCCAGGCTGACGATCTGCGCCAGATCCTCGGCGCGGCGCTGCGGATCATCTTCGTCCTGTGCTGCGTAGGCGGACAACTTGATCGCCGTGATCGCCTGGCCGATGTCGTCGTGCAGATCGCGCGAAATCGCGCGGCGTTCATCCTCCTGCAGCGAGAACAGGCGGCCGGCCATCGCCTGCAGTTCACGGTTGCTGGTTTCCAACGCACTGCGGGTCCGCTCGGAATCGCTCAGGTCGCGCACGATCAGCAGCTTGCAGTCGCGTCCGCCATAACGCACTTCACCTACCGCCAGGCCGGCATGGAAGCTGCGGCCATCAGCGCGCTGCATCGCCACCACGCTGCTGTGACCGGGCCCCAGGTGGGGCTGGCCGGCACGCAGCTGGCTGCGCACGCGGGACAGATCGGCGTTGCCCACCAGTGCCGACAGCGGCTCGCCCAGCAGGGTGTGGCTGCCATAGCCGAACAGGCTGGCCGCCCAGGCATTGGCGTACAACACGTGTTCTTCGGAGAGGATCACCACGCCATCGGGCAGTACCCGTACCAGCTCGCGGAACTGCTCCTCACGCTCGCGCAGCAGGCGTCGCGACTGCTCACGCTCGGTCACGTCCTGCAGCGTGCCCAGCACGCGATTGCGGCCGGCCTCGTCGATGCCGCTGGCAGCACGCAGATGCACCATCAAGGCGCGGCCATCCATCGACAACAGCGGCAGCAGCACGTCCACGTGCACGGGATCGCCGGAGCACAGTTCGGCCAGCAGCTGTTCGGTCTGGGTAGCGGTGGCCGGATCGGCCGGCACCAGCAGTTCGTCGAAGCGATGCCAGCGCCGGGCCTCGGGCGGGCGGCGACCCAGCAGGCGGTAGACCTGGTTGGAATAACGGCCGAGCCCGGTGGACGGGTCCAGCTCCCAGGCGCCGATGCGGGCCAGCTCGTGGGCTTCTTCCACCCGGGCCAGCGCCTGGTCGCGGCGCAGTTGCGCCAGATCCTCCGCAGTGCGGTCGATGGCAATCAACAAGCGGGCGTTGTGGCCGTCGTAGCTGATGGCGTTGGAGCGCAGCTCCATCTGCCGCAGCGAGCCGTCACGCAGCTGCAGCTGGGTACGCAGGATGCACAGTTCCTCTGGTGCCTCGCGGATCGCCTCCAGCTTGGTCTGCAGTGCCTGGTCCTGGCCTGGCGGCCACAACGCGTCGATGGTCTGCTCCAGCAGTTCGTCACGGTCCCAGCCGAAGGCGGTGCAGGCCGCCGGATTGGCATCGAGGATCGCCAGCGTATCGAGGTCATAGACCAGGATCGGGCCGGGGTTGCCTTCGAACATCTGCCGCAGGCGCAGCTCCGAGGCCTGCTGGCGTGCATGGGTGTGCAGCACGTGCTCGGCCAGCGGGCGCAGCAGCAGATACAGCAGGCCCGCACTGGCAAGGGCGAAGAACGAGCCCTTCAGGCCCTGCCACAAGGCCGCCTGCTGCGGGTCAGGCACCAGTGCCTGCACCGCACTGTCGGTGGAGATCATCCAGGCCAGCGCCATCGCCAGGTAGCTCAGCACCACCCGGCGCCGGTCGCGGCTCAGCGCCTGCGCCATCCGCGGGTCGGGAACTGGGGCGTTGCCGGTCGGTTCTGCGGGCATGGACAGGGCGGAAGAAAGGGGCGCCGGCCATCTTACCGCGCAGGTGCGCCCAGACCACTCAATTATCCGCCGCAGGCGCCGTTAACCACTGCGTGCCCCGCTGACGGGCGTGTCATCCGGAGCAAGATCGCGTGGACCAAGGGATCATCGCCAGCCTGCTGCAGCACCCGCTTGCGTCGGCGCTGGTCATCGTCGACCGCACGGGCCGCCCGCTGGCGGCCAATCCGGCTGCGCGCGAGCACGGCTTGCCGGCTACCGTGGCTGCGTATGCGCCGATGCTGGAAGATCTGCGCCTGATGGCCGCCGATGGCGGCATCGTGGCCTGCACGCTGCCGGGTGGCCCGCACGGGCACTACGACGGCCACCTGCGGGCCGTGCACGATGGCGCCGGCAATCTGCTGGCCTTCACGCTGAGCATTCCCGAACCGGTGCCGCTTGGCGGCGGTGGGCGCTGGGAGCTGGCGCTGGACAGTGCCGGGCACAGCCTCTGGGACTGGGACATTCCCAGCGACCGTGTGGTGCGCACCCCGGCGCTGGGTGACGAAACCGCCACCGAGATCCTGGCCCGCGTGCACAGCGAGGATATCGCCCAGGTGCGGGTCGCACTGGACGAGCATCTGCGTGGCTTGAGCGAGCAGTACAGCGCGCAGTTCCGTTTCCGCCAGGCCGATGGCCAGTGGCGTTGGGTACTGGACCGCGGGCGCGTGGTCGCGCGCACCGCCGATGGCCAGCCGCTGCGCATGGTCGGCACGCATACCGATATCGAACAACAGAAGCAGCTGGAAGGGCTGCTTCAGGAACAGCAGCTGCACCTGAGCGAGGCCCAGCGCATCGCCAGCATGGGCAGCTGGTCGTTCGACCCCAACAGTGGTCATTTCTGGTGGTCGCCGGAACTGCGCTCGATGCTGGCGCTGGAGCAGGGCAGCGCGCCCGGCCAGCGCCGCTGGCTGAAGCAGCTGCATCCGCGCTCGCGGGGTGCGTTGCGCGCGGCATGGCGGCGCCTGTGGCGTGATGGCCGGGCCGCCAACATCGAACTGGAATTGACCCGGGGCAACGAACCGTCGCAGCATCTGCGGCTGTGGATGCAGCCACTGCTGGACATGGACGGACAGCCCAAGCGGCTGCTCGGCCAGGTGCAGAACATCACCGAGCAGCACCAGACCGATGCGCTGATCCGCTGGCGCACCGAACTGCTCAACCGTGTTTCCGCGCTGGGTCGCATCGGTGGCTGCGAGATCGAGGTGCAGACCCGGCACATGCAGTGGACCGAGGAGTGCTACCGCATCCACGGCCTGCGCAAGGAGCCGATCACCCTCGACCAGGCGCTGGCGCTGTACACCGAAGATTCGCGCAATGCCTTCGACGCCGCATTGGTCCGCATTGCCGGCGGCGGACTGCCCGAACAGCTGGACCTGTGCTTCTACCGTCAGTCCGGCCTGCGCGTGTGGGTGCAGGTGCTGATCGAGCTGGACCGCCGTGATGGCCTGCCGCCGCGCTTCGTGGTGCTGTTCCGTGACATCACCCGCGAGCGCGAGGCCAACGAGCGCATCGAGCTGCTGGCCCACTACGATCTGCTCACCGGCCTGCCCAATCGCGTGCTGCTCGGCGAACAGACGGCAGAAGCCATCGAGGAAGCGCGCGACCGTGGCACCTCGCTGGCGATGCTGTTCATCGATCTGGACGGTTTCAAGACCATCAACGACAGCTTCGGTCATGCCACCGGTGATGCGCTGCTGAAGGCCGCTGCGACGCGCCTGCACCAGAACCTGCGCAACAACGACCTGTTTGGCCGCTTCAGTGGTGACGAGTTCATCGTGGTGCTGCGCGATCTGGCCGAGCCGGAAGACGCCGGCCACGTGGCGCGCAAGCTGATCGCCTCGTTGGCCGAGCCGCTGCGCCGTGGCGAGACCACCTTGAAGGTCGGCGCCAGCGTCGGCATCGCGATGCTGGGCGATGCGCAGACCGACTTTGATTCCCTACTGCGTGCTGCCGACGCCGCGATGTACGCGGCCAAGGAAGCCGGGCGCAATACCTACCAGTACTACAGTCAGGACGCGCTGGCCCGCATCCAGCGCAAGCTGGAGCTTGAGCACGCCCTGCACGGCGCCATCGAGCGCGAAGAGTTCAGCCTGGCCTACCAGCCGCTGCTGCATGCCCACCACGGCGAGCCGCCTGCAATCGAGGCGCTGCTGCGCTGGCACCGGCCCGGGATCGGCTACTGCAGCCCGGCCGAGTTCATTCCGATTGCCGAGAAGTGCGGTGAGATCGTACGGATCGGCGACTGGGTACTGAATGAAGCCTGCCGCCAGGCCACCGCCTGGGACCGCGCCGGCCTGCGCTTCGACCGCATCGCGGTGAATGTCTCTGCGGTGCAGCTGCGTGACCGCGGCTTTGCCGAGCGGGTGATCGAGATCTGCCACGCCCATGGCTGGCCACCGCAGCGGCTGGAACTGGAACTGACCGAGTCGGCACTGATCCGTGACACCGACATCCTGCGCCACTGCTTCGATGTGCTGGAACGGCACGGCGTGCCGCTGGCGGTGGATGACTTCGGTACCGGCTTCTCCAACCTCAATTATCTCAACCGCTTCCCGGTGGGCCGCCTGAAGATCGACCGCAGCTTCGTGCAGGGCATGCTGCACGATTCGGGCACGGCCGAAGTGACCCAGGCCATCGTGCACCTGGGCCACGCGCTGGGCATGAAGGTGGTGGCCGAGGGCGTGGAAACACACCAGGAAGAAGACATGCTGCGCCGCCAGGGCTGCGACGAGATCCAGGGCTACCTGTACTCGCGCCCGCTCAGCCCGCGCGACCTGGCGCAGTGGCTGCGCCAGCCACAGCCGGTTTCGCTGCGTACCGATGCCAGCGGGGAAGTGGTGCTGGCGCGCTGATCAGCTGCACTGGTTGGAACTGACCTTGGCTGCGGTGTCTATCCTCGCATGGCGTGGGTCTACCGCAATCCGCTTTGGTGGGTGCCGACCGTTGGTCGGCACTGATGCCTGGACGCGCGATCATCCACGCACGGCGTGGATCTACCTTGGAAATTCCGACTTCAACTGCATGCGCAGCGCTTCGACGATGGCCGCATAGCGCCGCTTCTGGACCAGATAGCTGGCCAGGAACAGCGGCAGCACCAGCAGCATGGGCGCCACCATCGGGCGCATCGCCACCAGCGGCAACAGCAGCAGCGACAGGATCGCCACGAACCAGCTGCACAGGCCGATCACCCGCACCTCGTGCCGTCGCGTGTTGAGTACGATGCGACCGCGCATCACGGGGAAGTAGCGCAGGCCGAAGCTCGGCGCGAAGCTCTCGCGGAACGCCATGCTGCCGTCAGGCAGCGCATGGAAGGCCAGTCGCAGCCACTTGTCCCGCGGCAGGTCACGTTCCAGGCTGCCCAGCGAGAGCCGGGCCTGCATGGCCGGTGACGCCGCGATGCGTTCGTTGAACACGGTGATGCCCCAGCTGAAATAACCGGCCACCCAGGCCATCAGAAGGACGGTCTCGATCAGCAGGAGTGCGATCAGGGCGATGGCCATCGGTCTTCCATGAAGGGGACCGGCGGATCATGCCATGCGCGACGGCCTATCCACGCATGGCGTGGATCTACCTCAAGGCTTCGCCATCCAGCCCCAGGTCCCACGCCAGCCCCAGCAGCGCCTCGTCCGTACGGGACGGCGCCGGCCGCGCGTCCGCCAGCTGCTGCAGTTCGCGGATCTCCTCGCGGGCGACCTCTTCCAGTTGCTGCAACTGCTCACGCACGCTCGCGTTGCGCGGGCGCTCGGTATCGGTGAGGGAGGGCAGGGCACGGATCAGGGTCATGGTGCGCGTACAGGATGCATCCAACGGCGGGTCACAGGCAAAGGCCCCGGAGGAACCGGGGCCTTGCGGGCTGCCGGCGAGGGCAGCGGACATCAGGGTCAGAACAGCTCGACGGTGCCGGCGCCCATGCTCTGCTGGGCAACCGGCTTGTGCGGCGGGCGTTCCCATTCGCTGCGCAGTTCGCGCAGGCGGCTGCCGGTGCGCTGCAGGGCGGTGGCGATCTCTTCGTCGAACACGCCGCCGTTGCGGTGCAGCAGTTCCTGCAGGGCGACTGCTTCGCGGTTGATCGCGGTCAGGCGGTCCAGGTGGGTGTGCACGCCGCCCAGCGCCTGGGTGGCGATGTCTTCGAACTGCAGGGCGCGCACAGCCTCGGCCACGCTGCCATCGATCGAACGGGCGCACTCGGAGACTTCGCGCATGCCATCGCCCAGCGAGGCATTGATCTGGGCCACGTTGTCGAGCATCGCGGCCGCTTCCTGGCGCGCTTCACGGGAGCGATCCATGTCACGCGACGCCATGTGCGAGACCGTCTCGCGCACCTTGGCAATGGCGTCCTTGGAGCTGTGCGCCAGCTTGCGGATCTGCTCGTTGAACGTGGTCGAGCGCTCGGACAGGTTGCGCACTTCGTCGGCGACCACCGCGAAGCCACGACCGGCTTCACCGGCACGCGCCGCTTCAATGGCAGCGTTCAGTGCCAGCAGGTTGGTCTGGTCGGCGATCGATTTGACGTCTTCCAGCAGCGCGAAGATGCCATCCAGGTGCTGCGCCATCTGGTCGATGTGCTGCACGGTGGTGCTGCTCTGGCCGCTCACCTGTTCCAGTGCTTCGACCAGCTGTTCCATGCGGTGGCTGGCGTGCTGGGCGAAACGGGCAACGTCGAGGCCGGCATTGCCTTCATCACCGGCGCGGTCGACGATGCGCGACAGGGCCTGGCTCTGCTGGCGCGACTTGCGGTTCATCGCATCGAAGCTGCCGCCCAGGCTGGAGACCGCCTGGCGGATCAGGTCACGGGCACGTTCCACTTCGCCGCGCGAACCGTCGATCTCGTTGCCGACGAAGTTGCGCAGTTCGGTCAGCAGCTGGTCCTGCTCACGCAGGACACGGGCATGTTCCGGGGAACGGTGCGCCTGGGCGCGGGTGGTCCACCACGCAAAGCCGAGCCAGCTCAGCGTCATCGTGGTCAGGATCGCCCAGCGCAGGGCGGCCGGCCATTCGAAACCGATGGCGAAGGGGAGCAGCAGGGTCAGAGCCAGGGGGGCGGCCAGACGGATGAAAATGCGTGAGTACATGGACGTTCTCGGGAGGTGCACGGAGGATGTATCGGCCGTACCCCCTTTCTCTTTAACGTCGATGTGCCCGGAAGTGCATTCTGAATGCGCCGGTTCTCCGGCGCCTTGGCGGCTTCAGGGTCAGAGCCCTTTCCGTGCCGGAAAGGGATCCGACCCCATGGCCTCAGGCCAGCTGCCGGTCCACGGCCTCGATCATCGCCTTGCGGCTGAACAGGAAGTCCCAGTAGCTGCCGCCCAGCTGGCGCCACAGCACCGCCGAGCGCACCGCGGCCAGCAGCAGGGCGCGGATCTCGGCCACCACGCCGGCCTGGCCCAGATAGTGCGGGTTGCCCTGCACCATCACCCGCGGCTTGAGGTGGCTGATGGTGTCCGCGTAAAGGCCGCCCAGGTTGGCCAGCACGTCCGGATGGCCGCTGTCGCCCAGCTCGGTGGCCTGGCGCTGGGCGCGCTCGATGCCCGAGGCGACCTTGTTCACGGTGGCGCCGTCCTGCACGAAGCGGCGCTCCAGCTGCAGCACCGACAGGGCCAGCTTGGGCAGGATCGGATCCTGGCCCTGGCTGCGGAAGTAGTTGTGCAGCAGGCGCAGGCCGGCCTTCAGTGCATGGCGATCGCCGAACACCTCCTGCGGCGAGGACGCATCGACACGGAACACGCTGTCCACGGCGGTGCGCACGGCGGCGGCGTCGGAATGGCCGGTATCGGCGATGCGGCGTACCTGCTGCAGGGCCTGGGCAATGCCGGCCAGGGCCAGGACGCGGTCGTCGACAGTGAAACTCATGCAGCGATTACCTCAAAAGGGGAGGGGGTGGTGCGCAGGCGCTGTTCCAGCGGCGCATCGGTGGCGGCGATCACCGCGCCACCCAGGCACACGTCACCGTCATACAGCACCAGTGATTGACCGGGGGTAACGGCGCGCTGCGGGCGCGCGAAGGTGACCAGCACGCTGCCATCGTCCAGCACCTCGACCGTACACGGCTCGTCGGGCTGGCGGTAGCGGGTCTGGGCGGTGCATTCAAAGCGCCGTGCCGGCGGCGCGCCGGCGATCCAGTGCGCGGTTTCCGAGCGCAGGCGATCGGACAGCATCCACTTGCTGTCGCGGTCCTGATCCACGTACAGCACGTTGCTGGCCACATCCTTGCCGACCACGTACCACGGCGCGGCCGGACGTCCACGCACGCCGCCGATGTTCAGGCCTTCGCGCTGGCCCAGGGTGAAATAGAACACGCCCGGATGTTCGGCGATGACGCTGCCGTCGGCCGGGTCGAGGATCTGGCCGGGCTTGGCCGGCAGGTAACGGCCGAGGAATTCACGGAAGTCGCGCTCACCAATGAAGCAGATGCCGGTGGAGTCCTTCTTGGCGTGGGTCGGCAGGCTGACGTCACGTGCGATCCGCCGCAGGTCGGTCTTTTCCAGGTCGCCGATCGGGAACAGGGTGGCCGCCAGCTGTTCCTGGCCCAGCTGGTGCAGGAAGTAGCTCTGGTCCTTGGAGCGGTCGGCGCCGCGCAGCAGCAGCCACTGGTGGCCGCGCTGGGTCACACGTGCGTAATGGCCGGTGGCGATGCGTTCGGCGCCCAGCTCGCGGGCGGCATCCAGGAAGTGCTTGAACTTCACTTCGCGGTTGCACAGCACGTCCGGGTTCGGCGTACGGCCGGCCGCGTACTCGGCCAGGAAGTGCTCGAACACGCCCTGCCAGTATTCGCTGGAGAAATCGCGGAAGTGGAACGGAATGCCGAGCAGGCCGCAGACGGCCACCGCATCGCGGCGGTCGTCCTCGGCACGGCAGTCGCCGCTGCCGTCGTCGGCCCAGTTCTGCATGAACAGACCGGCTACGGCCTCGCCCTGCTGTACCAGGCGCCAGGCGGCGACCGAGGAGTCGACGCCACCGGAGACGCCCACCATCACGCGCGGAGTGCTCATGCGACCTCCCGGACCAGGGAAAGTGGATGGCGCTGGCCACCCAGGTAATCAGCCACCACCTGCCAGACCAGCGGGCTGCGCTGGCGCTCGCCGGCGGCCTGCAGTTCGGCCGGGGTCAGCCAGAGTGCGCGGTCGATGCCGGTGTCCAGTGGCTGCGCCGGGTCGTGCGAGACCGGGCGCGCCGCGTAGCAGAAGCGCAGGAAGGGGGTGCCGTCGCCGGCCGTCCACTGGTAGCAGCCGATGAAGTGGGTCAGCTGCACCGTCCAGCCGGTTTCCTCGCGGGTCTCGCGCAGGGCTGCCTCGGCCAGGCTTTCGCCCGGCTCGAGGTGGCCGGCCGGCTGGTTCAGCACCTGGCGGCCGTCGATGGTCTCTTCAACCAGCAACACGCGGCCGCCGTCGACCACCACGGTGGCGACGGTGGCGTGCGGTGCCCAGCGCGGGTCCGGCGTAGCGTTCAACTCAGAACTCGTCCTTCTTGGTCAGTTCCAGCTCCATGGCGTCGGCGGTGCGGATGGCCGCATCGATGGCGTCGCTGAGCTGGTCGGCCGTGGCATCGGCGTCGATCTTGACCACGAACATGGCGGTGGTGTCCTGCTTCACCCAGCCGCCCATCTTGGCGTCCTGCGAATCTTCCAGCAGGCGGTTGGCCACGGCCACCGGGAACTGCTTGGTCTTGGCGTTGTAGGCCGGCGACCAGATCTCGCGGATGTTGTGGGTGCCGAAATCTTCCACCGACGAGCGCACGTAGACCATCTGGGTGCGGTCACCTTCGACGTCGAACACCATGCGGTAGTCGCCGTCCTCGTCGACCTCGTAGGTGTAGCCCAGCTTGTCCAGGTGGCGGGCCACGGCCTTGTCGGCCTGGGTCTCGGCGGCGGCGGAGCCGGCGGCGGCCAGGGCGATCAGCAGGGCGGAGAGAAGGGTCCTTTTCATGAAGATCCTGTGAAACAGTGTTGAGAGAGGATGCAATTGTGACGGCGGCCGTGCGTGCCGTCCAATCTGCGGCGGGCCGACGCAGGCCCGCTCGAGCCTCTATAATGAGCAGATGCCCCGCGAGTCTTCCCCCGATTCCCATCACGAGCACGGCGTTGCCGTGGAACCCGCGCGCCCGGAAGTGGCGCCGCCGCCGTTCTACCAGGTGATGCTGCTCAATGACGACTACACCCCGATGGATTTCGTGGTGGACGTGCTGCAGCAGTTCTTCACCATGGACCTGGACAAGGCCACGCAGGTGATGCTGCACGTCCATACCCGCGGCCGCGGTGTGTGCGGGGTGTTCACCCGCGAAGTGGCCGAGACCAAGGTTGCCCAGGTCAACGAGTATTCGCGGATGAACCAGCACCCGCTGCTGTGCACGATGGAAAAGGCCTGACCGCCCCCGACCTGTAGAGCCGAGCCCACGCTCGGCTGCTGTTCACCCAGGCAGCCAGCAGCAGCCGAGCGCAGACTCGGCTCTACAGCTGGATCAGGCCTCCGCCAACGCCTCCAGCGCCATACGCGCCACGGCCTCGTCGACCTCGGCGGGGGCGCCGTCATCCCGGAACCAGACTGCCGACAGCCCCGCGCTGGCTGCGATCCAGCGCAGCAGGCGCGTGCGCTCCAGGCCCGCCAGTGCACTGACCTGTTCCAGCCGGGCGGCAAACCGCTCAGGCTGCGTCGCAACGTGGATGCCCGGACCGCACAGGTCCGGGTTGCTGAACAGTGTCGTGTAATCAAAGGCGCGATCACCCAGCAGCCGCTTCGGGTCGATCGCCAGCCAGCCACGTGCGCCGAAATCGAGCACGTTGTCGTGGTGCAGGTCGCCGTGCAGCGGCCGGATCTCGCGCTCTTCCTGCAGCAACCCCTCCGCCAGTGATCTGCACTGTTCCAGCAGTGGCGGCAGCGCAGCCCTTGGCTGCAGCAGGTCGGCGAACCATCTACGGAGGCAGACCAGTTCCGCTGGCGGCGCGTTCCGTGGCCGGTGCAGCCGCTGCAGGACCTGGCACAGGATCGTGGTGCAGGCGTCATCGTCGCCCTCGATCGAGCGTTGCCGCAGCGAGTCGCCGCCGGCACGCTCGATCAGGATCGCCGGTCCCTCGTGGGCCAGCAGGCGGGCGGCGCCATCGCCCTCCCACCAGCGCAGCAGGCGATGGCTGTTCTGCTCTTCGGTTTCGCTGCTGATCTTCAGCATGGCCGGCTCGCCGGCGGTGGTCAGCACCGGCCAGAGCTGGGCATGGGGCGTTTCGATGGCTGCGCCATCACGCCGCAATCGCCAGCGGCTCAGGTAGGGTTCGCTCATGCTGGGCGGGCTGTCCTGGAGTGAATGAAGATCAAGCGATGTGTACTGCTAACGCCATCTGAACGCAGCAATCCGCTAGGGTGATGGAAATCGCGTAGTCAGGCCGCATATTGTCCCCATCTGCCGCCGGAGTAATCCATGTTCAGCAAAGACCTCGAACACACCATCGGCCAGTGCTACAAGCGCGCCCGTGAGGCCCGGCATGAGTTCATGACGGTCGAACACCTGCTGTTGGCACTGCTCGACAACCCGTCCGCCCAGGCCGTACTGAAGGCGTGTGGCGCCGACGCCGAACGCCTGCGCCAGGAGCTGGAGCAGGCCATCGAGGCCTCCGTGTCCCGCCTGGCCGAAGATGACGGCCGCGATACCCAGCCGACCCTGGGCTTCCAGCGCGTGCTGCAGCGGGCCGTGTACCACGTGCAGTCCTCGGGCAAGAAGGAGGTCACCGGCGCCAATGTGCTGGTCGCCATCTTCGGCGAAAAGGACTCCCACGCCGTCTATTACCTCAACCAGCAGGACGTCACCCGGCTGGACGTGGTCAATTACCTGTCCCATGGCATCGCCAAGCTGGGCGAAGAAGGCGAGCAGCCGTCCTCCTCCTCCGAGGGCGAAGGCCGCATTGAAGGCGGGGAGGGCGAGCCGAAGGGCGATGCCCTGACCGAGTTCGCCAGCAACCTCAACGAACAGGCCCGGGCCGGTCGCATCGACCCGCTGGTCGGTCGTGCCGACGAAATCGAGCGCACCATCCAGGTCCTGTGCCGCCGCCGCAAGAACAACCCGCTGTACGTGGGCGAGGCCGGCGTGGGCAAGACCGCGATTGCCGAGGGCCTGGCCCGCCGCATCGTCGAGGGTTCGGTGCCTGAGGTGCTGGCCGATGCGGTGATCTATTCGCTCGACCTGGGCGCACTGGTGGCTGGTACCAAGTACCGTGGCGACTTCGAGAAGCGCCTGAAGAGCGTGCTGACGGCACTGAAGAAGGTGCCCAACGCGGTGCTGTTCATCGACGAGATCCACACCATCATCGGTGCTGGCTCGGCGTCGGGCGGCACCATGGATGCGTCCAACCTGATCAAGCCGGCGCTGGCGTCGGGCGAGCTGCGCTGCATCGGCTCGACCACCTTCCAGGAATATCGTGGCATCTTCGAGAAGGACCGGGCGCTGGCCCGCCGTTTCCAGAAGATCGACATCGTCGAGCCGACGGTGGGCGAGACCTACGAGATCCTGCAGGGCCTGAAGTCCAAGTACGAGCTGCATCACGGTGTGACCTATTCCGACGAGGCGCTGCAGGCCGCGGTGGACCTGTCGGTGAAGCACATCGGCGACCGCCTGCTGCCGGACAAGGCCATCGACGTGATCGACGAGGCTGGCGCCCGCCAGCGCCTGCTGCCGGAAGGCCAGCGCAAGGAGCTGATCGACGTCGAGGAAGTGGAGGCGATCGTCGCCAAGATGGCGCGCATCCCGACCAAGCAGGTCAGCGCCACCGACAAGGATGTGCTGCAGCACCTGGAGCGCAACCTGAAGATGGTGATCTTTGGCCAGGATCCGGCCATCGAGACGCTGTCCTCGGCGATCAAGCTGGCCCGCTCGGGCCTGGGCAATCCGGAAAAGCCGATCGGCAATTTCCTGTTCGCCGGTCCGACCGGTGTCGGCAAGACCGAGGTGACCAAGCAGCTCGCGCTGCAGCTGGGCATCGAGCTGGTCCGCTTCGACATGTCCGAGTACATGGAGCCGCATTCGATCAGCCGCCTGATCGGTGCCCCTCCGGGCTACGTCGGCTTCGACCAGGGGGGCCTGTTGACCGAGAAGATCGTCAAGACGCCGCACTGCGTGCTGCTGCTGGACGAAATCGAGAAGGCGCACCCGGACATCTTCAACATCCTGTTGCAGGTGATGGACCGCGGCGTGCTGACCGATACCAATGGTCGTGAGGCGAACTTCAAGAACGTGGTGCTGGTGATGACCACCAATGCCGGCGCGGCGCAGGCCTCGCGGCGTTCGATCGGCTTCACCAAGCAGGACCATGCCACCGACGCGATGGAGACCATCCGCCGCAGCTTCACCCCGGAATTCCGCAACCGCCTCGACGCGGTGGTGCAGTTCCAGGCGTTGGGCTTCGAGCACATCCTGCGCGTGGTCGACAAGTTCCTGATCGAGCTGGAGATGCTGCTGCAGGACAAGCACGTCAGCCTGTCGGCCACCCCGACCGCGCGCGACTGGCTGGCTCACCACGGCTTCGACCCACTGATGGGTGCGCGCCCGATGGCCCGCGTGATCCAGGACAAGATCAAGCGCCCGCTGGCCGACGAGCTGCTGTTCGGCAAGCTGGTCAACGGTGGCAAGGTCAGCATCGATGTCCGCGACGACGAGCTGGTGGTCGAGACCCAGGCTGAGCCGGAGCGGCTGCTGCCGGTTACGGTGGAGTGAGCTGAAGGCTTGGCGTGAAAGACTGGAAACAACAAGGGCGGCTTCGGCCGCCCTTGTGCTGTCCGGGGTCAGCGGCTGCGGCGGCGCGCTTCGCGCTTGAACCGCTCGGCATCGATCGGCTCGATGCGCGCGACCTCGCAGCTGCCACGACCGGTGTCCAGAGCGCTTCGGCCCTCGCTGCACAGCTCGTCAGCCTCCTTGCCGTCGGTCTTGAAGCCGAGGCGGGTGGCCAGCACGGCAGAAGGGCAGCTGTTGCGGAAATGCACGACATAGTGGTCTTCGCCGGAGCGAAGCAGGATGTTCTTGTCGGCGCCGGCGCGAACGATCTGCTGTTCGCCGGTCAGTGGTACGCACTGCGCCGGCGGGGTGTCGGCGGCATGGGCGGGCGACGCCAGCAGGGTGGCGGCAGACAAGGCCAGGGGGATGAGCAGGGAAGACAGATTCATGGCGGGGCAGGGGGCGGCGATCCGGACTGGATCGGATCCCAGGATGCCGCCGCCGCTGCAAATGCGAATCTGCCGCAAGCAGGGCTGACCGACGTCACGGTGAGATCGGTCACGATGACCTTTGGCGCATCAGGCTGCGATCGAACGGAATCCCTGCTGGCGCCCCTGGTTGCCGCCATCCTCGATGACGAATGCGACCGCTTCATGCGGAATGTGCAGGCGCTGCTTGAGTGTGCTGCCCATGTGTGGGACCTCGCGCTGCGCGGCCAGATACAGTGGGTGGGATGCGTCCATGCTGGTACAGACCAGGCAGGGCTGGCCGAACCAGGTGCCGTCCGGGCCCTTGCTGGCGTAGCAGCGGCTGGTGACGGACTGCGGGTCCAGGACGATCAGGTAGGTCATGCGCGCAGCGCCCTCTGTGAAGAACGCGTTGAGTCTAGAGTTCCGGCGCGATGCTGGATTTCAGACAAGGACGAAAATCGGACGATCTCGGTGCCGCGTATTTTCTTCCGCGCACGACAAAGGGCCAGCAGCGAGGCCGGCCCTGTCGGAGTGGCGCACTGCGCCGACCGCTTACTTCATGCGGTAGGTGATACGACCCTTGGTCAGGTCGTACGGGGTCATTTCAACCTTGACCCGGTCACCGGTGAGGATGCGGATGTAGTTCTTGCGCATGCGGCCGGAGATGTGGGCGATGATTTCGTGCCCATTTTCCAGACGAACGCGGAAAGTGGTGTTCGGCAGCGTCTCGCTGACGGTGCCCTCGAACTCGATGGAATCGTCTTTCGACATGTAGTCCTGTGCGGTTCAGAAAACGGCCACGCTGGGCCTAAGGCGCGGTATTTTACGCGTGATGGGCCCGGCTTGCAAAGTTTGTGTTAACCCCCGGCCAAACGCTGTGCTGGCAAGCGTCCTACCGCCTGGGTCCATGGGCCTTCACGGCCGTCACGGTGTACGGCCTGGCGGACGTGCTCCAGAAAGTCCGCGCGCGGCAGGTGCTCGGCGCCCATCCGCAGCAGGTGCGGATTCTCCACCTGGGCATCGATCAGTTCCCAGCCCCAGTCACGCAGGGTGGATGCGAGGGCGGCCAAGGCGATCTTGGAGCCGCCGCTGGCGCCACTGAACATGCTCTCCCCGAAGAACATGGCGCCGATCGCGACGCCATAGATGCCGCCGACCAGCGTCTGCCGATCCCAGACCTCGAAGGAGTGGGCAAACCCCAGGTCGTGCAGCTGGCTGTAAGCCTCGACCATCGCCGGGCTGATCCAGGTGCCGTCCTGGCCCGGTCGCGGTGCTGCGGCGCAGGCACGCATCACACGACTGAAAGCGGTGTCGGCGGTGATCTCCCACGTGCTGCCGCGCAACTGGCGGCGGAAGCGGCTGGACAGGTGCACGCCCTCGGTGCGGAACACCATGCGCGGGTCTGGCGACCACCACAGGATGGGCTCGCCCTCGCTGAACCACGGGAAGATGCCGCCGGCATAGGCGTTGAGCAGTCGCACCGGATGCAGGTCGCCGCCCACCGCGAGCAGGCCGTCGGGCTGGCGCAGTGCGGTTTCAGCCGGAGGGAAGGGAGCGTCCGGCGCATCGGCCAGGCGCCAGGGCAGCTGGCGGGTCATGCCGCCATTGTATTCGTCGTGGCGATCGCTGATGTCTGGCACCATCAGCGTCCAACGGCAAGGAGCCCACGCATGAGTGACGCGATCACCGCCATCCTCGATGTGCACGATATCCCGCGCACGCGCAACGACAGCCAGGGCATGCTGCTGGCGCTGGCCACTGAACAGCCCGGCCAGCTCGGTGCGCTGATGCTGCTGGCCCTTGCCCGGCGTTCACCCAGCTCGGCCTTTCTCGACATGGCGCTGGATCTGCTGCCCGATGAAGCGATTGTGCCGGTCTGTGCCGAGGCCTGGCGCCGCTATCGGGATGGCGAGCGCGGCGAACTGCTGGCCAGCGTGATCGAATTCACCAGCTACCAGGCGCCGCAGGTGCTGCAGGACGACTGGGAGGCCTTGCTGGCGCTGGCCACCGAAGACGAGCTGCAGCTGGCTTCGCAGGTATGGCAGGGCCTGCCCTCCGTCATTGCCGTGCAGTGGGCGCAGATTCTGGTTGAGGCCGACGACGATCGCGAGATGGCGCGGGCCAGGGCGCTGCTGCTGGCGGCGCAGCCCGAGAGCTATGCCGTTGCCCGCGGCTACCTCGCTGACTGGGGCGCGCTGGATGCTGAGGTCTGGGCGCACTGGGCCGGCGTCGCGGACGGACCGCAGCCGCGGCGCCTGCATGGGGAGCGGCCGCTGCACATCCGCTTCGGCCGCGAGCAGCATCGCGCGCAGCAGGCGGACGAACCGAGCTGGCGCAAGCGCATCTGGCGCCTGCACCCGACCTGGAATGGCGGGCAGGTACAGTACGCCGGGCAGATGGGAGGGCCGCTGGAATCGTTGTGTGGCAGCTGCCATGCACCGCTGCAGCGCCTGCTGCGAACCGACGCTGCCGCGCTGCAGCCGGGCGCGGCGGGTGAGATCACGCTGGGCCTGTGCCTGGACTGCTGCGGCTGGGAAGATCCGCCCGTGCGTTTCTATCGCCACGATGCCAGCGGCCTGCCCAGCTGCCACCCCAGCCAGCGTCTGGAGGTGCCGGCGACGCCGACCGACAGCGGTGACCTGATGCAGGCCGAGGTCGGCCTGGTCGCCATGGACACCATGCGGTGGGAGCAGCAGGACTGGGGCCAGTCAAACCACCGGCAGAACCTGTCGCGCGTGGGCGGCGCACCGAGCTGGGTGCAGAGTGCCTGGTATCCGGCGTGCATCGATTGCGGTGAGGAGATGCCCTTCGTGATGCAGCTGGATTCGACGCTGCCGACCACCGGTGGAGGTGCGCTGCTATGGGGCAGTGGCGGCATGCTCTACACGTTCTGGTGTGCGAAGTGCCGGGTGAGTGGGCATTTCTGGCAGTGCACCTGAGCGCAGCACCCTCGACATCGCTCTGATAAGCGCCAACCTTGGTTGGCAGGCCTCATTGCTCTGGTAGGTGCCAACCTTGGTTGGCACGCTTCTCGGCACCGCGCCAGTCGAGCAAGCTCGACTCTACGTTCCTACGCGGAACGGCCCATGCCCCTGCAATTCCTGCTGGTACCGCCGCACACTCTGCCGCTCCTGCCGGCACCAGTCCTGCAGTGCCTCTGCGAAATCCGGATCGGCCACCCAGTGTCGGCTGCGCACCAGGGTCGGCAGGAAGCCACGTGCCAGCTTGTGCTCGCCCTGTGCGCCGGGCTCGAAACGGCTGAGGCCTTCGCGCAGGCAGTACTCGATGCCCTGGTAGTAGCAGGCTTCGAAGTGCAGGCCGGGCAGGGTGGCGCCGCCCCAGTAGCGACCGTACAGCGTGTCGCCACCGCGCAGGCACAGCGCGCCGGCAATCGGCTCGCCGTCCTGTTCGGCCAGAAACAGCACCAGCCCGCGTCCCAATGAAATGGCCAGATGGCGCAGGAAGGCCTCGGTCAGTGCCGGGGCGTTGCCGTACTCGAGGAATGTCTGCAGATAGAAGCGGTACATCGCCTGCAGGTCGGCGCGGCCGGCCTCGTCGCCATGTACCACGCGGAAGGTGATGCCCTGGCGGGTGACTTTGGCCCGTTCCTGGCGGATGTTCTTGCGATGCTTGTGGTCCATCGCAGCGAGGAACTGGTCGAACGTCGCCCAGTCACCCGGATTCTGCCATTGGAACTGCACGTCCTCGCGCAGCAGCCAGTCGTCATCGAACAGAGCCTCATCGCTGGCGGTGTGGAAGTTGATATGGGCCGAGGATACGTGCAGCGCGGGCAGCGCCTCGCGCAATGCCGACAGCAGCGCGATGCGCCCTGAATCGTGACGAGCCAGCAACCGCGGGCCGGTGACCGGCGAGTACGGCACTGCACCCAGCCACTTCGGATAGTAGTCGCGGCCATGACGGGCATACGCGTTGGCCCAGGCATGGTCGAACACGAACTCGCCGTGCGAATTGGTCTTCAGGTAGCCCGGAATGGCGCCGACCAGCGTGCCGCCCTCCCACAGCGTGAAATGCCGGGGCTGCCAGCCCCAGTCCTCGCGCAGGCAACCGTGCTGTTCAAGCCCGGAAAGAAAGGCATGACTGACGAAGGGGTTGCGGCCGTCGTGCAGGGCGTCCCAGTCGGTTGCGGCAATGGATTGCAGGGAGTCGAGGAAGCGGACGGAAGGCATGTGGGAAGGATAGGGCAGATGAAACAGAAAGGCCGACGCGCTGGCGTCGGCCTTCTATGCGGAGTCGAGCGTGGCTCGACCCTACAGGAGCGGGTCAGCCTCTCAGCTGGCCTTGCCCTGCGCGTCCAGGTAGCGCTCGGCATCCAGTGCGGCCATGCAGCCGAAGCCGGCCGAGGTGATCGCCTGGCGGTAGTGCTGGTCGGCCACGTCGCCGGCGGCGAACACGCCTTCCACCGAGGTCTGCGTGGCATTGCCACCCAGGCCCGAGCGGATCTCCAGGTAGCCGTTGTTCATCGCCAGCTGGCCGTCGAACAGTGTGGTGTTCGGGTGGTGGCCAATGGCCACGAAGAAGCCGTGGGCATCGATGTCGCGGGTGCTGCCGTCCAGGGTGGACTTCACGCGCACACCGGTCACGCCGGCGTCGTTGCCCAGCACTTCTTCCACCTGGTGGTGCCAGACGGTCTCGATCTTGCCTTCGGCCACCTTCTTGAACAGCTTGTCCTGCATGATCTTTTCCGCCTTCAGGGTGTCGCGGCGGTGGACCAGGTAGACCTTGCGGGCGATGTTGGACAGGTACAGGGCCTCTTCCACGGCGGTGTTGCCGCCGCCGACCACGACCACGTCCTGGTCGCGGTAGAAGAAGCCGTCACAGGTGGCGCAGGCGGAGACGCCGCGGCCCTTGAACTCGTCCTCGGTCGGGATGCCCAGGTACTTGGCGGTGGCGCCGGTGGCGATGATCAGCGCATCGCAGGTGTACTCGTGGCTGTCGCCGATCAGCTTGAACGGGCGCTGCGACAGGTCGGCGGTGTGGATGTGGTCGAAGATGACCTCGGTCTCGAAGCGCTCGGCATGGGCCTGCATGCGCGCCATCAGGTCCGGGCCCATCAGGCCGTGGGCGTCACCTGGCCAGTTGTCCACCTCGGTGGTGGTCATCAGCTGGCCACCCTGCTGCAGGCCGGTGATGACGACCGGCTTCAGGTTGGCGCGGGAGGCGTAGACGGCGGCGGTCCAACCGGCCGGGCCGGAACCGAGGATGACGAGGCGCTGGTGGCGGGAGGGCAGGCTGGTGCTCATGTAAACTCGCGAAAAGGTAGATGGGACAAGGCGCTGGCGATATTTGCGCAGCATCCGTGGCAGGTCATAGAGTGGCGGCTGGGGCAGGGCGATTCAAGCCGATGAACAGAACGCCGTCATCCGGCGATGGTTCCGGCGCTCTGAATGCCCTGTCAGATGTCGCATAACTGAAAACTGACGTCGTCTCATTTATTATCAATCACTAACAGCGCATTCCAAAGGTATGGTCTAAGGTGGCGAAGCAGGTCCCCGAACGCTCCAAGTCCGACGACAGCAAGGCGTCACGTCGCACGGCCGCGGCGGCGACGACCGACAATCCACGCCGCCAACGCCTCTGGCGCGACCTTGGCTTGATCGCCATCGCGCCGGCGCTGTTGTACCTGGCGGCCAGTCTTTTCACCTATTCAGCGACCGACCCGGGCTGGTCGCATACCGGCAGCGTGGTCGCGCCGGTGCACAATCTTGGCGGTCGCGCCGGGGCCTGGATCGCCGATGTGCTGCTGCAGCTGTTCGGCTACATCGCCTTCCTGCTGCCGGTGGTGCTGGGCGCGCTGGCGTGGATCGCCATGTTCGGCCTCAAGCGCGAGAGCAAGGGCGAGAACGACCTGGACCCGGCGCTGCGCCTGGTCGGCCTGGTCGGCTTCCTGATCGCCGGGACCGGCTTCCTGCACGTGCGCCTGTTCAGTGGCGATGTCTCCAGTGCCGGCGGCATTCTCGGCAAGCTGGTTGGCAATTCGCTTACGGTGGGCTTCGGGGCGCTGGGCGCGAATCTGTTCGTGCTGGTACTGCTGTTGGCTTCGATCACGCTGGCCACCGGGCTGTCCTGGTTCACGGTGATGGAGAAGATCGGCCGCGGGGTGATGTCGCTGGCGCCGCTGCTGGCGCGCAAGAAGGAAGAAGTCACCGAGTGGCAGCAGACGCGGGTGATGCGCGAGGAGCGACAGGAAGTGCGCAAGGCCGACGCCGAGGTGCGTGCCAAGCGCGAGCCGGTGAAGATCGAGCCGCGCCCGGAACCGGTGATCGAGAAGAGTGATCGGGCCAAGCGCGACACGCAGATTCCGATGTTCCGTGGCGTCAACGGCGACGGCTCGGACCTGCCGCCGCTGGCCCTGCTGGACGACCCCAAGCCGCAGCCGGTGGGCTACGACAAGGAAACCCTGGACGCGCTGTCGCGGCAGATCGAGTTCAAGCTGAAGGACTTCCGCATCGACGCCCAGGTGGTCGGCGCCAACCCCGGCCCGGTCATCACCCGCTTCGAGATCGAGCCCGCGCCGGGCATCAAGGTCAGCCAGATCAGTTCGCTCGACAAGGACATCGCGCGTGGCCTGTCGGTGAAGTCGGTGCGCGTGGTGGACGTGATTCCGGGCAAGTCGGTGATCGGCCTGGAAATTCCGAACGTCACCCGCGAGATGATCTACCTCTCCGAGCTGCTGCGTTCCAAGGAATACGACAAGTCGGCCAGCGTGCTGACCCTGGCGCTGGGCAAGGACATCGCTGGCCGCTCGACTGTGGCAGACCTGGCGCGCATGCCGCACCTGCTGGTGGCCGGTACCACCGGTTCGGGCAAGTCGGTGGCGGTCAACGCGATGGTGTTGAGCCTGCTGTTCAAGGCCTCGCCGAAAGACCTGCGGATGCTGATGATCGACCCGAAGATGCTCGAACTGAGCGTCTACCAGGGCATTCCGCACCTGCTGGCGCCGGTGGTCACCGACATGAAGGAGGCCGCCAACGGCCTGCGCTGGTGCGTGGCCGAGATGGAGCGCCGCTACAAGCTGATGAGCGCGGTCGGCGTGCGCAACCTGGCCGGCTTCAACAAGAAGGTGAAGGAAGCCCAGGACGCCGGCCAGCCGCTGATGGACCCGCTGTTCAAGCCGAACCCCGAGCTGGGCGAGGCGCCGCGCCCGCTGGAGACGCTGCCGTTCATCGTCATCTTCATCGACGAATTCGCCGACATGATGATGATCGTCGGCAAGAAGGTGGAAGAGTTGATCGCGCGCCTGGCACAGAAGGCGCGTGCGGCCGGCATCCACCTGATCCTGGCCACGCAGCGCCCGTCGGTGGACGTGATCACCGGCCTGATCAAGGCCAACATCCCGACGCGCATCGCCTTCCAGGTCAGCTCCAAGATCGACTCGCGCACCATCCTCGACCAGTCCGGCGCGGAAACCCTGCTCGGCCACGGCGACATGCTGTACCTGCCGCCGGGCACCGCGCTGCCCGAACGCGTGCATGGTGCGTTCGTGTCCGACGATGAAGTGCATCGCGTGGTCGAGCACCTCAAGGCGATGGGCCCGGCCGACTATGTCGACGGCGTGCTGGACGAAGTGCAGACGATGGGCGACGGCGTGGTCGTCGGCGCCACCGGGCTGCCGGAGAACAGTTCGTCCGGCGACGAGTCCGACCCGTTGTATGACGAAGCACTGCGGGTGGTGACCGAGACCCGCCGCGCCTCGATCTCCGGCGTGCAGCGCCGGCTGAAGATCGGCTACAACCGTGCAGCGCGACTGATCGAGGCCATGGAAGCGGCCGGCGTGGTCAGTTCGCCCGAGCACAACGGCGACCGCACGGTGCTGGCTCCGCCGCCGCCGAAGTAAGACCCGACGTATCCCCCACGACGTCCAAGGAACCGACGCATGCTTCACCCCGTACCAAGCGCGCTGGCACTGGCGCTGGCAGCCTTTCTGGCTGCCGGCCCGGCACTGGCAGACACCGCCACCTCCGCGCCCGCCACGGCGCCGCCTTCCACCAGCGGCGATACCGAAGCCAGCAATAATTTCAGCATTGTCCGTTACCGCGCCGACTACCAGGTGCGGCCGGATGCGGGCAATGTGCAGACCGAAACCTACGAAGTCCTGCTCAAGACCAAGGCGTCCGTCGAGCAGTTCAGCCAGGTGCGGCTGAGCTACAGCGAGAAGATGGAGACGCTGGAAGTACTCGGCGCCTACACCATCACCGCCGACGGCCAGCGCCGCGACGTGCCGGCCGACCGCATCTACACCCAGGAGAGCTACTCCAGCGCCTCGGCGGCAATGTATGCCGACCGCAAGGTGCGGGTGATCGTATTCCCGAACCTGGCCCCGGGCACGCGCCTGTACTACCAGGTGCGCCGCACCCAGGTCACGCCGTACTTCCCGGGCTACTTTGGCCTGTGGGAAACCTTCAACGTCTTTACCGAGTACGAGGACGCTGAGGTCACCCTGAGTGCGCCGGCCAACCTGCCGATGTTCGTCGACAGCCGTGGCGTGCAGGGCAGCGATCGCCCGACAGTGAAGAATGGCCAGGCGCAATGGCGCTGGCGCTACCAGCGTCGCGAAGCCATGCCGGCACAGAACTGGTCGGCGGCGGGCTGGGAGTTCGGTCCGAACATCATGGCCAGCACGTATCGTGACTGGTCGCAGATGGGGCGCGCCTACCAGCTCAAGGCTGGCCCGGCGGCGCAGGTCACGCCGGAACTGCAGGCGCTGGCAGACGAAATCACGACGGGCATCAGCGACCGTCGCGAGCAGGCTGATGCGCTGTACCGCTGGGTGGCGCAGAACATCCGCTATGTGGCGGTGTACCTGGGCAATGGTGGCCTGGAACCGAACAGCGCGCAGAGCATCCTCGACAACCACTACGGCGACTGCAAGGATCACGTGACGATCCTCGAGGCGCTGCTGGCGGCCAAGGGCATCGCCAGCTCGCCGGTGCTGATCGGTGCGGGCGGCGGCCCGACGCTGCCGAAGATTCCGGTGCTGGGCCGCTTCAACCACGCCATCACCTACATCCCCGAATTCGATCTGTACCTCGATTCGACCACCGCGTGGGCGCGCTTCGGCCAGCTGCCGGAGGGTGACCTGGGTGCGCCGGTGATGCGCACACGCGACGCCACGCTGGCACGCACCCCGGCCAACACGCCGGAGCGCAACGCCACCTCGATGGAAGTGCGCTTCACCTTCGACGCCAACGGCAACCTGCGCGGCGAGACGATCCCGAAGCTGGGCGAGAACGCCGAGATCGGCATGCGCGCCCAGTTCTCCCAGCTCAACGCGCAGAACCGTGCGCGCGCTGAAGAGCAGATCATGGCCGCCTCCGGTTTCGACGGGCGAGGGCAGCTGCAGATCCAGGGTGTGCCGGTCGACCTGACCCGGCCGTTCGGCTACCGCATGGCGTTCCAGGCCGAGGATTACGCCGACTTCAGCGTGGCCGGCGGCATGGCCGTGCCGGACCCGCCGGGTGGCGAGTCGGTGCGTGGCTTGTACGCCACCGCCTCGGCGCCGGCCAACGAGACGCCGTTCTACTGCAATGCCAGCCTGCGCGAGGAGACCTACCGCCTGCAGTTCCCGGCCAACGCGCCGATCATCGCCATCCCGGCCAGCCAGCGATTCGCCAACGCCGCCGGCGAGTACCGCGTGGACTGGAGCCGCGAAGGGCAGGAGGTGATCGTGCACCACCGGTTGCAGCAGAATGCGGTGCGCGGCCCGGAGGCATTGTGCCAGCCGCGGGATTATCCGGCGTTCCGCGCGCTGTATCGCGAAGTGCGGCGCGGCTTCCGTGGCCAGGTGCTGTACGGCAAGCTGCCGGCATCCGGCGGCTGAATCGCCGATGGACGTTCAGGGCGGCATAATGTCGCCCTGATCGCCCATTCATCTTTCCCCGGGCACACTGGCAACCACCTTTCCTGGCGCGCGCGCCCACAGGATTCCCGCATGAACTTCCGCTTCCGCCGTTTCCTTGCCACCACCACCCTGGCCGTGGCCTGCGCCGCCGCCGGCAGTGCCTGGGCTGGCGCCCGCGATGACCTGAAGACGTTCACCAGTGGCCTGAAGGGACTGGATGGCCAGTTCAGCCAGCAGGTGTTCGACAGTCGTGGCAAGGTGAAGGAATCGACCAGTGGCCGCGTGGCGCTGTCGGCGCCGCGCCTGTTCCGCTGGGAGTACGTGCGTCCGCACGAGCAGCTGATCGTGGCCGACGGCAAGAAGGTCTGGATGTACGAGCCGGACCTGGAGCAGGCCACCGTGCGCGAGCAGGGCAAGGAAGAGCAGAACAGCCCGCTGACCGCGCTGATCAACCCGGCGCTGCTGGAGCAGCAGTACGACGTCAGCGAAGAGGCCGCGCAGCGTGACGGCCTGCAGTGGCTGTCACTGTCGCCGAAGCGCGAAACCGAAGCCAGCTTCCAGTACGCCGCGCTGGGCTTCAACGCCCAGGGCCTGGCCAGGATGGAAATCACCGACGCGGTCGGCCAGCGCACCGTGATCAGCTTCAGTGGCTGGAAGCGCAACCCGGGCTTTGCGGCTGGCACCTTCAGCTTTACGCCGCCGAAGGGCACCGACGTTATCGGTAATTGATCTGTGGGCGGAGGCGCTTGGGTGGGTGTCAACCTTGGTTGACACGCTTTTGATCTGCCGGCCAGCGGCCGGCACTACCGGAATCGTGGTCACCCGGCGCGGTACAATAGCCGCGTGCCAAGACATCGCTCCACTTCCTTCCCCGGCCCCGATCTGCTGAGCGTTGATCGGGATCACCTGCGCCCGCTGGCCGAGCGCATGCGCCCGCGCACCCTGGACGAAATGGTCGGGCAGAAACGCCTGCTGGCGCCGGACAGTGCGCTGCGTCGCGCCGTCGAATCCGGGCGCGTGCATTCGATGATCCTGTGGGGGCCGCCGGGCTGCGGCAAGACCACGCTGGCGCTGCTGCTGGCCGAGTACTCCGACGCTGAATTCCGTGCCATCTCTGCGGTGCTGTCCGGTCTGCCGGAAGTGCGCCAGGTGCTGGCCGAGGCCGCGCAGCGCTTCGCCGAAGGCCGTCGCACCGTGCTGTTCGTGGACGAGGTGCATCGCTTCAACAAGGCACAGCAGGATGCGTTCCTGCCGCACATTGAACGCGGCACGATCCTGTTCGTCGGTGCCACCACCGAGAATCCGTCGTTCGAGTTGAACTCAGCGCTGCTGTCGCGTTGCCGCGTGCATGTGCTGGAAGCGGTTTCGCCAACCGATATCGTCGAGGCGCTGGAACGTGCACTGGGTGACCGCGAGCGGGGCCTGGGCGAAGAGGGCGTCGAGGTCGCGCCGGAACTGCTGCTGGAAATCGCTACCGCTGCCGATGGTGATGTACGCCGTGCGCTGACGTTGCTGGAAATTGCCGCCGAGCTGGCAGGCGGGGAGGGTGGCCGCATCACGCCGCAGACCCTGACCCAGGTGCTGGCCGACCGCACCCGCCGTTTCGACAAGGGCGGGGAGCAGTTCTATGACCAGATCTCGGCGCTGCACAAGTCGGTACGCAGCTCCAATCCTGATGCCGCGCTGTACTGGCTGACCCGCATGCTCGATGGCGGTTGCGATCCGTCCTACCTGGCGCGTCGGCTGACCCGCATGGCCATCGAGGACATCGGCCTGGCCGATCCGCGCGCACAGAGCATGGCGCTGGAGGCCTGGGACATCTACGAACGCTTGGGCAGCCCGGAAGGCGAGCTCGCCTTCGCCCAGCTGGTGCTGTACCTGGCCAGCACCGCCAAGTCGAATGCGGGCTACGCCGCGTTCAACCAGGCCAAGGCCGACGTGCGCGAAAGCGGCACCGAAGAAGTGCCGCTGCACCTGCGCAATGCGCCGACCAAGCTGATGAAGGAGCTCGGCTACGGCGCCGAGTACCAGTACGACCACGACGCCGAAGGCGGCATCGCGCTGGACCAGACCGGTTTCCCGGATGCGATGGGCGAGCGCGTGTACTACAACCCGGTACCGCGTGGCCTGGAGATCAAGCTGAAGGAAAAGTTGGATCGGCTGCGCGCCGAGCGCGAAGCGGCGCGGGCCGCGAAGGGCCGCTGACCCGGCTTCTGTAGAGTCGAGCCATGCTCGACTTCGCTCTTGCATGGGCTTACAGGTACCTCTTGGAACAGCAGCCGAGCATGGCTCGGCACTACAGGAGTAATGGCAGTCGAGCATGGTTCGTCGCCACATTGTCCTGCGCGCGTGCATTTGGCACACTGCGCGGCTACTTTTTCAAGGATCGATGCCGTGCAGGAAATGATTCTGCCGTTGAAGCGCTACGCCCAGTTCGAGGGCCGCGCCAATCGCCGCGAGTACTGGATGTACCAGTTGTTCCTGTTCCTGGTCGCAACGGCAGTGATGCTGCTGGCCGGTGTGCTGGCGATCCTCCTGCGCAACAGTCCCGATGCGCTGGCCGGCATCCTGATCGGCATGGTGCTGCTGCTGGGTGTGATGTGGCTGGCGACGATCATTCCGCTGGTTGCCGTGACGGTGCGCCGCCTGCATGACTGCAACCAGTCGGGCTGGCTGTTCCTGCTGGCGCTGGTGCCGGGCGGCGGGATCGTGATCATGATCTTCTCGCTGCTGCCGGGCACGCCGCAGGAGAATGTGTATGGTCCGGTGCCTTCGGGCCCGTGACGCTGTTGGCGTCGAGCATGGCTCGACTCTACAGGGGTAAAGAAGAGAAGCCGGCGTTTCGCCGGCTTCGTCTTTACTTGATGCGGCAATCGCCGAAGGACAGGTAGTCCGTGCCGGAGCTGAACTGCAGCGTGCAGCTGGCGGTGAACGTTGCGCCTTCTTCCAGGGCGCCCAGCTTGGCCGCCTGCTGCTCGTCGTCGGTGGTCAGCCGGGCCAGGACATTGCCCTGGTCGTCGCCGGCCTCGATCAGCGGTTCGCCCGCCAGGTTGCTGGAAACGCCCAGCGCCACGGCGGTGAACGTCACCGCCTGGTTGAGTTGGTCCATGCTCAACGTCGAATTGCCGGCCTCTTCAAAGGCCTGGTAGAGCGACGGCAGATCCTGCGCGGCGTGGGCGGCCAGCGGGGCGAGCAGGCCGAGGGACAGGGCGATCAGTGCGGTGTGCTTCAAGGGTTCTCACAATCATGGGATCCAATCCCATGGCGGTTGTGTGCAGATGAACGCGACCCGGATGGCGGCAAGTGCCCGCCATCCATGGCTGCGCTGGAAGCGGGGCGATCCAATGCCCCGGTGGGCGGCAAAATAGGGGAACTGCTGCCCCTCGTGCAACCCGGGCATGCGCGCGCGTGATACACAGTGTGACGTTCGATCGATGTGATAATCATTCGCGTTTAAGGTAGACTGCGGTCCCTTGTGAACCGGCGGCCCTGGGCCGCTTCTGCCGCCGCTGATGAAGCATTTCGTCCCGCCTTCGCGCCGTGGTCTGCTGGCCCGCGGCTTGGCCGCCTTGATGATGGGTCTGCTCCTGGCTACCCCGTATGCCTATGCACAGCAGCGCAATCCGCTGCAGAAGATCGGCCACACCGTGCTCGACGAGCCGGCGGCCAGCTACCGCTTCGAGCATTTCGTGGTGGACAGCCCGGACCGGCAGCGCCGTTGGCGGGTGAACCTGGCAATCCCGGCCAAGGCCGGCAAGACACCCTCCCCGGTGTTGTACGCACTGGACGGCAACGCCGTGGCCATGGTCCTGGATCAGCCGTTGCTGGCCGAGCTGGCCGCGCGCAAGGCGCCGCCGGTGCTGGTGCTGATCGGCTACGACAACGACCTTCGGATCGATTCCAAGGCGCGCACCCGCGACTACACCGCGTGGATCGACCGTGCCGACGACGAGAGCGGTACAACCCAGGCGGTCGGTGGTGGTGCCACGGCCTTCCTGGATGTGATCGAGCGCCGCATCAAGCCGGAAGTCGAGCGTCGCGCACGCATTGATACGCAGCAGCAAGCGCTGTGGGGTCACTCGCTGGGCGGCCTGTTCGTGCTCAATGCGCTGTACACCCGTCCCGCCGCCTTCCAGTCCTACCTGGCGGCCAGCCCGTCGCTGTGGTGGAGCCAGGGCGCGGCGCTGGGTGATCCGGAACAGCAGTTCGTGCAGAACGTGCATGGCCAGCCGGCAAAGCTCTGGCTGATGCTGGGCGGCGCCGAGCGAGTCGGTGATCGTGGCAAGCGCGACATGAACAATCCGCGCGTGGTCGCGCACCTGCGCCGCATCGGTGGCGCCACCCCGGATGCGGCGATGCAGTTGTCCGAACGGTTGGCCAAGGTGCCGGGCCTGAGCGTGCAGTACCGGGAGTTCGACGGCCTCGGCCATGGCCCGATGCTGCCCGCGTCGTTCCATGCCGCGCTGCATGAGTTGTACGGCGTGACCGACCGCAGCGCCGGTGACGGTGTCCCCACGGGTGGTGACAACGCCGCCGAGTGAATCCCTTCGCACGCGATGCCGTGCGACCCCACTACCCAGGCGAGGCTGCCGACGTGCAGCGGCCCAGGCAACCGATGAATCCCGCGCCACGTGGCGCGGCCTACGTGTGCAAGGAGCCTTCCATGTCGTTCCGTCCGTCTTTCCGTCTCACCTCTCTCGCCGCCGGCCTTTTGCTCGCGGTGACCGCCACCGCGCAGCCGGTGTTCGATCAGCCGGCCAACGCCACCTTCAAGGGTGAGGTCGTCTCGCGCGGTGAGAACGTGGTTCCCGGCAGCACCGCCGACGTGGTCGGTCGCGGCTTCGTGCCGGGCCAGAAAGTCAGCCTGCTGCGTGGCGACAGCGTGCTCAACACGCAGCCGGTGGTGGTCGACGCCGATGGCAACTTCAAGACCCAGCTGAGCATTCCGGCCGATGCGGTGCCGGGCACTCACCCGGTAGTGGTGCGCGCCAGCCAGCCGGCTGCAGCCACCGTGCTGAAGCTGCGCGTCTCGCCGCAGCTGCCGCTGTCCGGCCAGGCGCAGTTCGCCACCCAGTCCAACAAGCTGGTGCCGGGCCTGTACCAGTCCGCCTACAGCGCCGCCAGCAACGCGGTGTTCGTGACCTCGGCGGTGGGTCGCCCGCCGGTGACCCAGTCGCAGCTGCTGAAGCTGGACCCGAAGTCGCTGAAGGTGACCAAGGCGATCACCCCGGCGCAGGTGCCGGGCAGCACCAATGGTGCGGTGTATGCGGTCTACGGCGTGGGTGTGGATGACACCAACGGCAATGTGTGGGTGACCAATACCCGCCAGAACTCGATCGCCGTCTATCGCCAGAAGGACCTGTCGCTGGTCCACCAGTTCCCGGTCGATGCCGTGCCGCATGCGCGCGACGTGGTGGTCGACGGCACCCGCGGCAAGGTGTTCGCTTCGGCCACCGGTGAGGACCACCTGTCGGTGTTCGATGCGAAGACCCTCAAGGAACTGCCGCAGGTGACGCTGGAATCCGGCGTGGACGACGGCAAGTTCACCCCGATGAGCCTGGTGCTGGACGAGAAGGGCGGCAAGCTGTTCACCGTCAGCATCGGCACCCCGGAGGCGGCGGTGATCGATGTGGCCAGCGGCAAGGTCGACAAGGTCATCGACCTGGGCAATTCGATCAGCGCCTCCGGCGTGGCCTTCGATGCGGCACGCAACCGTCTGTACGTGGCCTCGCAGGGCACCGACAACCTGCTGATCGTCGACGTGGCTGCCGGCAAGGTGCTGCATGACGTGCCGGTCGGCGCCGGTGCGCTGAACGTCGCCTTCGATGATGCCTCCGGCCTGGCCTACGTCAGCAACCGTGGCGCTGGCACGGTCACCGTGGTGAATGGTGACGGCAAGGTGGTCGCCAACCTCGATGGTGGCACGCTGCCGAACCATGTGCGCGCCGATGGCAAGGGCAACGTTTTCGCGGTGAACAAGTCGCGCGGCGCCGAAGACCCGAAGGGTGACCGCATCACCCGCATCACCCCGAAGCAGTAAGTCACACGGTGGGGCGGCGTGTGCGTCGCCCTGCCAGCAAGGAGAACGAGCATGAACATCGCGTCCCGTCTGCGCCTGTGTGCGCTTCCGTTGGCTGTTTCGCTGGCGCTGGCCGCCTGTGGCGGTGCGTCGGCGCCGCCTGATGGCCAGAAGGCCGCCGAGCCGCCCACTGCAACGGCCGCTGCGGCAACCGCGTTGCCGGCAGGCTGGCAGCGCGTGGCCGGCGCCGAGATGCCGACGGTGCATGACCAGAAGGCGGTGCTGCCGGCCAAGGTGCATTCCGATGACGGCGCCGATATCGAGGTGGCCGATACCAGCCGCGTCATTGCCGGTGGCGACGACGTCATCGCGGTGATCGAGGCACTGGGCCTGGGCACGCAGGTGTTCGCGGCACCGACCAACACCACCACCCAGGCCGGCCTGGCCGCCCCGCATCAGTTCCTGTTCAACCGCACTACCGGCGTGGAGGGAGTGCTGAGCCTGCAGGGCTCGCTGTTCCTCGGCAACAGCCTGCGCCGCCACACCGAGCTGGCCAGGAAGCTGCGCGAAGTGGGCGAGCCGGCCGTGGTCATCGATGACCTGCAGCCGGCCCCGGACAAAGTGCGCAAGGTCGCCGCCGCACTAGGGCTGGCCGAGGCAGGGCAGACACTTGCCACGCAGGTGCAGCGCCAGCTCGACGAGGCTGCAGCGATTGGCAAGGGCCTGGGCCATGCGCCACGAGTGATCCACGTATCGGCCACCGGTGCCGGTGGCTCGCCAACTGTTGCCGGTGCCGACAGCGCATCGGCGCAGCTGATCGCACTGGCTGGCGGCGTCAACATCGGCACCGAGGCCGGGGTGAAGAACTACTCGCAGCTGAGCAATGAAGGCGTGGTTGCCGCGGCACCGGAGGTGATCCTGGTGACCGAGCATGACCTGCAGTTGTTCGGTGGTGCCGAAGGCCTGTGGAAGGCGTACCCGACGCTGAGGCAGACCCCGGCCGGGCAGGCCAATCGGGTCTGGGTGATGCCTGATGTGCAGCTGAAGTACACCAGTGTCGGTTCCGGTGCTGGCGCGCTGGCGCTGGCCAAGGCCCTGGCGGCGTTGCCGAAGGCATGAGTCCGGCGGATCGGCGCCGCCGTCGCGGGCGGACGATGTTGCTGGTGGCGTTGCTGGCACTGCTGGGGGCAGTGCTGGCGTCGTTCGCCGTGGGCCCGCTGCGGCTGCCGCCGCTGGAGGTGATGCAGGCGCTGGCGGTGAAGCTGGGCCTGCTGGATCCGCAGGCAGTCAGCAGCCGCGATCTGGCCGTGGTCTGGCAACTGCGCATTCCGCGTGCCCTGCTGGGCGCGATGGTCGGCGCGTCGTTGGCGATGGCCGGTGCCAGCCTGCAGGGCCTGTTCGGTAACCCGCTGGCCGACCCCGGCATCGTCGGTGTCAGCCAGGGTGCTGCACTGGGTGCGGTGGCCGCCATCGTGCTGGGCGCCGCCGGTGCGGCGGGCTGGCTGGTGCCGGTGGCCGCGTTCGTCGGCGGTGCGCTGGCGATCGGCCTGACGTATGCGTTGGCCCGGCCTGGCAAGGGCACGGGTAACGCCACGCTGCTGCTGGTCGGTATCGCGATGGCCGCGTTCTGCTCGGCGCTGATTGGTTTCCTCACTTACATCGCCAGCGAAAGCGAACTGCAGTCGCTGGTGTTCTGGCAGATGGGCTCGCTCGCGCGCGCCAACTGGGCCGACGTGGCTGCGGTGGTACCGTTGTTTGCGATTGGCGTGTTCGCGTTGCAGCGACTGGCCACGCCGCTGGACATGCTGGCGCTGGGCGAGCGCCAGGCACAGCATCTCGGGCTGGATGTCACCCGCACGCGGCGTCGCCTGGTGGCGTTCAGTGCGCTGCTGGTGGGTGCGGCGGTGGCATTCGCTGGTTCGATCAGTTTCGTGGGCCTGGTGGTGCCGCACGTTGCGCGCCTGCTGGTTGGCCCAGGCCATCGCTGGCTGCTGCCGTTGTCCGGCCTGCTCGGCGCGTTGCTGATCGTGGTGGCCGACACCGCCGCACGCACGCTCGATCCGCCCGCGGAGATTCCGCTGGGCTTGTTCTCGGCCGCGCTGGGCGCACCGTTCTTCCTCTGGCTGGTGCTGCAGCAGCGCCGCAAGGCGGCCCCATGAGCGTGCTACTGAAACTGCACGAGGTGGTGGTGCGCCGCCAGCAGCGCGAGATCCTGCATGGCATCTCGCTGGCGTTCGAGCCGGGTACGGTGACCGCCCTGGTTGGACCGAATGGCGCGGGCAAATCCACGCTGTTGGCGGTGGCTGCCGGTGACCTGCGCGCTGATGTGGGCGAGGTGAGCCTGCTGGGCAAGCCGCTGGCCAGCTACAAGGCCGGACCACTGGCGCGCGAGCGCGCGGTGATGCCACAGGAGCACGGCGTGCGCTTTGCCTTCAGCGTGGAAGAAGTGGTGGCGATGGGGCGGTTGCCGCATCCGCCGGATCCAGTGGTGGATGACGCCCAGGTGGAAGCGGCAATCGATGCCGCGGAACTGCAGGCGCTGCGCCTGCGCGAGGTGCAGCAGCTGTCCGGTGGCGAATCGGCTCGCACCACGTTCGCGCGCGTGCTGGCGCAGGACACGCCGCTGTTGTTGCTTGATGAGCCGACGGCCGCGCTGGATCTGCGCCACCAGGAGCGCACGCTGCGCAGTGTGCGTGCCTGTGCCGAAGCCGGTGCGTGCGTGATCGTGGTGCTGCACGACCTCAATCTGGCCGCGGGCTATGCCGATCGCATCGTGCTGCTGGAACAGGGCAGGGTGGCGGCCGATGGCACGCCATTGCAGGTGCTGACCGAAGACAATCTTCAGCGCGTGTACCAGCAGGATGTGGTGGTGCTGGAGCATCCACGACGTGGGGTGCCGCTGGTGGTGGTGACCTGAGCGAAGGCCGTCAGGTTGCTCCGGGTATCATGGTTGCTTCGTTTTCTTCAATGGACTGATGCCATGATCCGTACCGTTACGCGCGGCGTGCTGCTTGCCGCGATGGTTGCTTCGGTGTGCGCTGCCAATGCAGCGTCGACCTCCCAGGTTTCGCTGGCCAATGCGGCCGAGCACGCCTCGCTGATCGAGACCCGGCATTCCAGTGGCGACGGTGCCGCTGTGACGTCGATGAAGACGCAGTACTTCGCCAACGAGGAAATGTCCGTGAGCTGGGACGACCAGCAGGTGCTGGTACTGTGCAGGGAGGCGGCGTACCTGAAGATTCCTGCCGCCAAGCTCAAGGCCGGAGCGTTGACCGCCGAGCAGCGGCAGATGATCGTCTATCAGGCGCTGATGTCCGGCCTGGGGGCTGTCGCGGGCGTTGTCGGGCCGGCAGGCGAACTGGTAGCCGTGGCCGATGACGGTAGCGAGACCCGCAGCGTTGGCGAAAACAGCTGGGCCTATGGTGTTGAGCGATACGAGGTGATCACCCAGCGGTTGCCGGACGGTGCACTTCGGGTCCGGACCCGCAAGACGGAAACCGTGAATACCACGCCTCCGGCGGGCCCGGACGATATGTTCAGCACCGAGGACGACCAGGCGGCACGCTTGTCCGAACTGGCGCCGGTGGGCAGCTGGACCGAAGTGGTGGTGCGCGGTGGCGCGCGCCAGCCGCATGTGGATCCGGCGATGTCGCTGCAGGGCTGGATCTCGATGGGCGATGACCGGGCTGCGACGGTGGCCGAGGCGCGCAAGCTGCACGGCTGCAAGTAAGGGCCGCCATGGGTCAGATCCCTTTGCCAGGGGCAAAGGGATCTGACCCCTATCGTTGCCGGCCTCATCGTTCCATTTATGTGCTCAATATTCACTTGCGCGCCAGATTGGCAGGTCTAGAATGCGCCCCATGAACCGGATGCCGCTCCTGAAGTTTTTCACCCTGACCCGCGCAAGCGCGGAACGGGCGTGTCTGCCTGGAGCCCCACGAGGCCGTTGAAGCGGCCATCGCTGGACCTTCGACAGAGCGCCCTTCGGGGCGCTCTTTTCGTTTCCGCAGTTCCATTCCCCGTAACCCGATGTACCTCAAGGAGAACGTGCCATGCACCAGATCGCCGAGACCGAACGCTAGCCGCGCACCCTGTCGCCAACCGGGGTGCGCGGCCCTCGAAGTTGGCTTTGCAGGAACCTTTCTCATGAACACCCAAGTCCTTTCCCGCCGTCGCAACCTCGGCATCATTGCCCACATCGATGCCGGCAAAACCACGCTGACCGAACGCCTGCTGTGGAAAAGCGGCGAAATCCACCGCGTCGGCGAAGTGCACGACGGCAATGCGACCACCGACTTTTCGGCGATCGAGCGCGAGCGTGGCATCACCATCGGCGCTGCCGCCGTGCAGGCGCAGTGGGCGCCGCGTGACCTGCCGCCGCATCGGCTCACCCTGATCGACACCCCCGGCCACATCGACTTCGCGATCGAAGTCGAACGTTCACTGCGCGTGCTCGACGGTGCCGTGGCCGTGTTCTCGGCCGTGGACGGCGTGCAGCCGCAGTCCGAGACGGTGTGGCGCCAGGCGCGCCGCCATCGCGTGCCGCTGATCGCTTTCGTCAACAAGATGGACCGCGTTGGCGCTTCGTTCGAGCGCGTGCTGGAGCAACTGCAGGACAAGCTGCGGGCGCGGCCGTGGGCACTGGGCGTGCCGTTGGGCAGCGAAAGCGGCTTCAACGGCTGGGTCGATCTGGTCGATGAGCGCGTGCTGCAGTGGCAGGATGGCGCCGCAACCACGATGACCCCGTGGGACGACGCGGTGCGCGACCAGTGGCAGGCACAGCGCGATGCGCTGGTCGAAGCCGTGGCTGATCACGACGAGCAACTGGCCGATGCCTGGCTGGAAGGCGGCTTGATCGATGCCGGGACGCTGCGTGCGGCGATCCGTCGGGCGACGCTGGCAGGTGCGGGCGTGCCTGTGCTGGCCGGTGCTGCGTTCAAGGACAAGGGCATCGAAACGCTGCTGGACGCCGTGGTCGATTACCTGCCGTCGCCGCTGGATCGCCCTGCGGTGAGCGCCGAGAGCGAAGGTGGCGAGGTGGTGCTGCCGCCGGATCCGGACGGTCCGCTGGCGGGCCTGCTGTTCAAGATCACCCACCAGCAGCACGGCGCGCTGAGCTTCGTGCGGCTGTACTCGGGCACCTTGAAGGTGGGCGACGCGGTGGCCAGTTCGCAGCATCCGCAGGGACGGCGGGTCAGCCGGCTGGTGCGGGTGCAGGCCGACCAGACCCACGACATCGAACAGGCCGTGGCCGGTGACATCGTCGCGGTGCTGGGCTGGAAGGATGCGGTCAGCGGTGAAACGCTGAGCGGCCGTGCGCAGCCGTTGCGCCTGGAGAACATCCAGGCACAGGCGCCGGTGCTGGCGTGGCGGCTGGAGCCGGCGCGTGCGGCCGACCTGATCCGGATGGCGCAGGGCCTGGCCAGCCTGGCCCAGGAAGATCCGTCGTTCCGCGTCGAAACCGATCGCGATACGGCGGAAACCCTGGTCTGGGGCATGGGCGAGCTGCACCTGGAGGTGATGGTCGAGCGCCTGCGCAGCGAATGGAAGGTGGACGTGGGCGTGGGCTCGCCACGCGTTGCCTACCAGGAGACGCCGATGCGTGCGATGACGGGCGTCGTCGGGCGGCTGGTCAAGCAGACCGGCGGCCAGGGCCAGTTCGCGCACGTGGTGCTGGACGTGGCGCCGCGTGAGGACGATCAGATCGTGTTCAACGATCGCATCGTCGGTGGCGTGGTGCCGCGCAGCTTCATCACGGCGGTGGAAAAGGGCGTGCGTGCCGCACTGTCGGAAGGGCCGCAGGGTCATCCGGTGGTCGGTATCGAGGTCAGTCTTGTTGATGGCCAGACCCATGCCAAGGACTCGTCGGAGATGGCGTTCCACCGTGCGGGTGCCGAGGCGATCAAGGCGGCGCTGGCCGAGGGTGGCACGCAGCTGCTGGAACCGGTGATGGCGGTGACGGTGCATTCGCCATCAGCGTCGGTGGGTGATGTGGTGGGCGACCTCAACCGTCGCCATGGTCGCATTGCCCGCATCGACGACCAGGACGGTCGCGCCGAGGTCAGTGGCTTTGCGCCGCTGGCGCAGCTGGTGGGTTACACCACGTCGCTGCGTTCGCTCAGCCAGGGGCGGGCGAGCAGCGAGGCGCACCTGCACGGCTATGAGCCGGTACGCGCTGCATGAGGAAGGTGAGGGGAGCCCGTTCGCGGGCTCCCTTTTTTTTGTGGTCGGGAACGCGCATCCACGCATGGCGCGGATCTACTGGGAGTTGGCGGGTTTCCGTATCCACACAAGGCGCGGCGATTCCGCAGTAGATCCACGCCATGCGTGGATGGAGCCCTCGGCATGCGATTTTTTGCATTGCGTTGCAACAAAACTGCAGAAAAGGCTGGATTAAAGTGATGCCTCACGATAAATTGCGCACCCCCCGTTGCTCGCCGCCGCCCGCACCCCTCTCATGCGTGATGACAAAGACCCCGGAACCCTGGAGCTGACCCTGCCGCGAAAGCGCGGTCGTCCGCCCAAGTTCGGGTACGCCATGAGTGATGCGCAGCGGGCCGCGCGCTACCGCGCGCGCCGGGCAGGGCAGGCCAACCACGCCGATGTGCGCTCCTGCTCGGACATGGTGCTGCTGGACAAGATCCGCGCCGCAGTCAGCGCGCGCGACACCGAGCTGGCCGGTTTCCTGGTCCACGTGCTCTGGCAGCGCTACCCCCTGCAACTGAAATAGGCCGTCGGTGGGGTGGCCGTTGTCATCGAGCTTGTTGATAATGCGGGATTCAGGTTGTTCCCGCTGGCGCGCCCGGGATGGCAGGCGCGCATGATCGAACGGTTCCCAAGATGACGACCACCAGCGACACCACCACCGAAGCGGCGCCGAGCAGCGCCCCCCTGTTCTACACCCGTCCGGTGCCGCTGCAGGCCGATGTGCATGCCGATCTGCGCATCCTGCCGGGCAAGCTCGAGTTTGCCGCCGGCAACAACGCCATTCCGCTGGTGCTGGGCGAGTTCTCGCTGGCCCTGCACCACTTCCCGATCCTGTTCGCTGGCCCGACCGCCGTGCCGATGGCCGCCGTTGGTGTTTCCGACCAGAACCTGTTCATCAAGGACGGCCTGTGGGAAGACGAGGCCTATATTCCGGCCTATCTGCGTCGCCACCCCTTCATCTTCATCGACACCGGTGCGGACAACGACTTCCTGCTGGGCATCGACGAAGAGAGCTCGCGCGTGGTCAAGGGCGGTGACGAAGGCCAGCCGCTGTTCGTGGACGGCAAGGCCACCGACATGGTGCAGCAGGCGCTGGAGTTCTGCGGCCAGTACACCCGCGAGCATGAACAGACCCAGGCCTTCTCCAAGGCCCTGATCGACAACGGTCTGCTGGTCGAGCGCAATGCCACCGTGCGTACCCCGGATGGCCGCGAGTTCAATCTCAACGGCTTCCTGGTGGTGGACGTGGAGAAGTTCGTGGCGCTGCCGGAAGCGACCGTGGTCGAGTGGCACCGCAGCGGCTGGTTGGCGCTGATCCATCAGCACCTGATGTCGCTGGGGCGCTTCAATGACCTGACCCGTCGCCAGGTCGAGCGCCTGGCGGCCTGATCAGGCCGATGGTGCGGCTTCCGCCCTGCGGGAGCCGTGCCACTGTTGCAATCCCTGCAGCAGCCGCCGCGCCTGGACCCAGTCGGGCGCGGCCTCATGCCCCATCTCCCACAGAGCGGCCGCCATGCCGGCCTGATCCATTGCCCGGCACATCTGCAGCGTGCCCTGCAGGCGGTGCGCATGGTGGCGTAGTGTCGCAGCATCGACGTCGTGCACGGCCTTTTCGATCCTGGCCAGCTCATAGGCAATGTCCGCAGCGTAATCCGGCTCGACGCCAGGGGCGTCATCGGGCGCAGCACGGTGCGCCGGGGGCGGAAGGCCCAGCGCCTGCAGCAAGCTCGCAACCTGCAATGGCTTGACCAGGATGGCGTCGAATCCGGCTCTCCGGCAGCGCGCCGCATGGCGGCGCCCCATGCGGGCGGACAGGGCAATCACTCGCAGGGGGGGCTCTGCCTGCGCGCGCAGCTGCTGCGCCAGAGCGTAGCCATCCGAGTCGCGAAGCCCGATGTCCAGCATGACCGTGGCGCGCGGTCGTAGCGCGTGCTCGGCCAATGCGGTGTCGGCATCGGCAACCGCGCGTACATCCGCACCCAGCCGGCGCAGCTGCTCTGCGACGATGTGCCGGCTGAGTGCATGATCTTCGACCAGGAGCAGGTCGATGCCGGCCAGTGGTGTCTGCTGCAGCGGCTCGATGGGTGGCGGATCGCCGTGGACGGCGCGGACCGGCAATCGCAAGGTGAAGCGGCTGCCGCGCCCATGCACGCTGTGTGCGGTCAGGTTGCCGCCCATGGCAACGGCCAGTTCGCGCGCGATCGTCAGGCCCAGCCCGGTGCCGCCACGTCTCTGGCCATCCTCGCTCTGCTGGAATGGCCGGAACAGAAGCGCCAGTTGAGCGGGCGCAATGCCGATGCCGCTGTCGATCACATCCAGCAACAGCTCCCGGGGAGACAGGGCGGGCGATAGTTGCAGGCGCACTTCGATACCGCCGACATCCGTGAATTTCAATGCATTGCCCAGCAGGTTGTCGACAATCTGGCGCAGTCCATCGGCATCCAGCGCGACCACCGGCGCTGGATCGGGCGTGCGATCAAGCTGGAGTGACAGGCCTCTCCGTAGTGCCTCCGGCCGGATGGCTTCCAGTGCACGGGCACAGAGTTGACCGACGTCACAGGGCACGGGATGCGGCCTGAAGCTGCCGCTGGCAAGGCGCGAGAACGCCAGTGAGCGATCGAGCAGCCTGCGCAGCGACTGGCCGGCAGCAAGCGCTGCCGCGAGCAGTTCGCGCTGCCCCTTGGGCAGGTGTGACTGGCTCAGCAGGTCGATCGAAGCCAGAATCGTCTGCGCGGAATTGCGCACCTCATGGCTGATCATCCCCGCCGCGCGCCCCAGGCGGCGTTCCGTGCGGCCGATTCGCCAACGTAGCGCCTGCCAGAGCACGGGCAGGCCGATGAGTGCCGTGGCCAGACACAGCAGCCATCGCAGGAGCGGGAGGCGCATCTGGTCAAGTGGGCTCTCGATGGATGCGGGCAGCATCTGCTGTGCCCACAACTCCAGCAGCCCTGCGTGCTCTTCGAGCGTGATGGCGCGCAGCGCCTGATCGATGCGCGCCAGCAGCTGCTGGTCCTCGCGGCGGACAAACAGGTGCAGATCGGTGGAAAAATCGCTGTCGAACGGGTGCAGTTGCAGGTTGCCCGCGAAGTGCTGCCGGATCATCGACTGCAGCGTTGCTTCCAGGCCGATGGCCGCATCGGCGATACCGCTCTCCACGGCGGCCAGCGCCGCATGGCGGTCGTGAAGGTGCAGCAGGTGGATCTGAGGATGGTGGGTCGCCAGCCAGTCGGCATAGGGGCCACCGTCAACGACGGCCAGCACCTGCGCCCTCACCCCGGTGACGTCACGGGGTGGACGCTCGCCTTTACGCGAGGCCACCACCGTCCTGCCGCCATGGAAAGCGCCCGATGCCATCAGGTCGGGACAAGGAAGCGGGCGATGCGAAGGATTGCCCATGACCAGCACCAGGTCAGCCTCGTGCCGGCAGACGGCAGCGACCGCCGCGCTCGTGCTGGTGTAGGTGAGATCGCGGAAGCGCAGGCCGGAATGCTGAGCGACAAGGTCGGCATAACCATGGGCGAGGGTAGGGGGCGTGCGTGAATCCTCCAGCGCTGCAGGTAGCGGGCGCAGTGATGGCGCGGTGGCAACCCGCACTTCGCGGCCGGCGGACCATTCCTGCAGTTGCGCATCCTCGGCGGAGGCTGCGGGCAGCAGGATCAGGGCCAGCAGCAAGGTGCACGAAGTGCGCAGACGGAGACGAGCGCGGCGCCTCATCGCACCCCCAGCTGCCGCCGCAGTGCATAGATCTCCACGTCATTGCGCAACCCGAGCTTGCGCAGGGCGGCGACCTTCTGGGTGCTGACCGTCTTGACGCTGCGGTGGCGGTGCAGCGCGATCTCGGAGACGGTCAGGCCTGCCAGAAGCAGGTCCAGCACTTCGCGTTCGTTGCGACTGAGTTCCTCGCGGTTGGCCGGGAACAGGCAATCGGCGGGCAGGCGGCACAGTCCCTGCGATATGCGCACGATGGCTTCAGACAGCATCTCCAGGGGCTCGGACTTGCTGACCACGCCGCTGATGCCGGCCGTCAGCAGGTGATCGATGCGGGTGGTTGGCGTCAGCGTGGCGAAGGCGAGCAGGGGAACATGAGGAAAGCACTCGCGCAGGAGAGAAACCAGTTCATCACTGCTGCGGTCGCCGGGCGCCAGGGTGAGATCGATGATGGCGACATCCACTGCCAGCCGGCGCAGGCTGCCAACGAGCTCATCGCTGCGGGTGTGGCTGGCGACGATGTCGAAGCGGATGTCGCGGGACAGGTGCAGGACGGTGCCGCGGCGGACGACTTCGTGATCGTCGAGGAGTGCCAGCCGCAGTCGGCGCGGTGCAGGGTATCCATTCATGCGCTGGGAGGTGATCGGCGCCCGAAGGGCGTGGCGATCATTCTGGCGCTGCTGTCGCGTCGAGCATCGAGTTTGTTGGATTTTTGCGATTATTCCTAAGGGTCGATGTGCAAGATCCATCAATCCAGTGTTGCCGATTGATGCAGTGGATCGTCAGGCCACAGTCAGGCCCTTCAGGGCACGTCGCCCCCGCTGCGCAGGTCGCGGGCCATTTCGCTGGTCGCAGCCCATCCGAGATCGGCATACAGAGGCTTCCCTTGGGCGGTAGCGTGCAGCACCGCGTAGGCCACCCCTCGCCCGGCGAACGCGTTGTCGGCCAGCTTCATCAGCTGGCGGGCGATGCCGCGACGCCGGTAGCCGGGCTCCACGTAGACATTAAGTACGTAGCCGCGCGAGTCCTGCTCTGGATGGGCGGGGTGGGGCGGCCAGTCGATCAGCATCAGGCCGATGCCTGCGATGGGTTGTCCATTGTCGGAAAGGACATGGCCGAAGTAGTCGCCCGACATCAGGCGCGGCTCCAGCCATCTACGGAACGGGGCGGCCATCTGCTGCAGGACCTCTTCGCTCCGGCCGCTTTCACGGAACATCGCTTCACGGTGGGCACAGATGAGGTCGAGATCGCACGGAAGGATCTGCCGGACGACGAAGCCATTCCAGGAGGCTGTGATGGTATTGTCCGGAGTGCTGTCCATCGATCGTGTATCCGTTCAGACCCTGCTGGCTTGCCCAGCATCGTATCTGAAGGGCGCATGGTGAAAGCACCACGTTGCAATGATTGATGATCGATTGTTGCTCCAGGACGATCCACCGGGGACGAGGGTGCGGTGTCATCGCACCGACTGCGGTACCCGCCTCAGCGTGCGGGTGTCGTAACCCATCGCCGCAATCCGCTCGACTGCCTGCTGGTAGTCTCTGTCCGACACCTGCGGGGTGCGGGCCATATACCAGACGTAATCACGCTTGCTTCGCGCCACGATGGTCTGGCGGTAGCCTTCGTCGAGCCAGGCGATCACGTACTCAGCCTGGATCGGCCAGATGAACTGCATGCCCCAGATCGCGCCATTGCCTTCCTTCTCGACACGGCCGATGGGGTGCATCGACTTCTGTGGCGCATCAAAACTGCCCTTGCGATAGGTGAAGGTGGTCTGGATGCGCCCATCGGAGCGCAGGGCATAGCTCTCCACGGCGTCGAAGGCCTCGCGTTCAGGGCGCGATGGGATATGCGCGATCACGTACCAGTCACCCATGAAACGCGGCACATCCACCGATGACGGACGCGGCAGTGGGCGCGTGTCGCTGGAGCTGCAGCCGGAACCGAACAAGCCGATCGCGATCAGGGGAAGCAGTGGAAACTTTCGCATGTCACACCTCAGCGGGGCCGGAACAGGTAGTGGGCCACCAGCCACTGCTGGCCGTCGTCGTAGCCGAACAGCTCGGCACACGCCATCCAGAACATCCGCCAGCGTTGCCACCAGATGCGCGCAGCCGCCGGCCCATAGGTCGCCGCCAGTATCGGCATCACCCGGTCGCGTGCCGCATCCTGATTGGCCAGCCAGTGCTCGGCGGTGCGTTGGTAGTGGGTGCCGTCCAGCAACCAGCGCTGATCCAGCCGCAGGTCGCGCTGGAAATGCAGAAGGGTATCGGCGGCCGGCATCAGCCCGCCGGTGAAGAAATGGCGGCCCATCCAGTTGTCGCCACCCTCGGTTTCGAACGGGTACATCAGCGTGCGATGGGCAAAGATATGCACGAACAACGCACCGTCTGGCTTCAGCCACTGCGCGATGCGCGCCAGCAGGCGCTCGTAGTTGCGCACGTGTTCGAACATCTCGACCGACACGCAGCGGTCGAAGCGTGCCGTGGGCAGCTCAAGCTGGTTGACATCGCGGGTGATCACCTCGACGTTGCGCAACCCCCTGGCTTCACACTGCGCCATGATGTGCTGGCGTTGGCTGTGCGAATTCGAAACGGCGGTGATGCTGGCCTGCGGGTAGCGTTCTGCCATCCACAGGGTCAGTGAGCCCCAGCCGCATCCCAGTTCGAGAATCTGCTGGCCATCGGCCAGGCCTGCGCGCTGGCCGTACAGTTCCAGCATCGCGTCCTCCGCCTGGTCCAGCGTTTCGCGCCCGGTGGGGTAGTAGCAGCTGCTGTACTTCAGTCGCTTGCCCAGGCAGGCCTGGAAAAAGGCTGCTGGCACTTCATAGTGCTGTCGGTTGGCTGCGTCGGTGTGTAAGGCGAGTGGGCTGTCGGCCAGCTCGGCGATGCCCCGGCTGAAGCGCGCCGACTGGCCTTCGATGCCACCCTCGCTTTCCTCATGCAGGCGTCGCGCGCACAAGCGGCGGATGCCCGCACGCAGCGCCGCATCGGGGACCAGCCCGCGTTCGGCCCAGGCGATCAGCCCGGTTTCCGTGTCTTCGGCAGGATTCAGTGACGGGATCGCGTTCATGCGGAATGCTCCTTGGAAGGGCGGGGGAACCAGGGAAAGAACATCGGCGTGCTGCGCTGATAGGCCTGGTAGTCGTCGCCGCGGCTGCGCAGGGCCTGCTTCTCGGTGAACGGGATGCCGCTGAGATAGCGCAGGAACACATACATCAGCACGGGGCCGAGCCAGGCCAGCCACCACAGCGGGGAGCCGACGGCCAGCAGCACGTAGGTGAACCAGTGCAGCCACTCGAAGAAGTAGTTGGGGTGGCGGGAATACCGCCAGAGTCCATCACGGCAGGTGCGGCCCTTGTTCGCCGGGTTGGCGCGGAACCGGGCCAGCTGCTGGTCGGCCAGCGATTCTCCGCCCACGCTCATCAGCCAGACGAGCGCAGCCGCCATCACCCAGGGTGCCGTGCCTGAGGTTTGATTGGCGGCGACCGCGACGAAGGGCAGGGCAAACAGCACCACCAGCAGTGCCTGTGCCATGAAGAACCCGAAGATCTTTCCCTGGTGTCCTTGCCAGTGCTCACGAAGGTAGCGATAGCGCCCGTCCTCTTCTTCGTGCCGGACCCGGTGCCACAGATGCAGGGCCAGGCGACCGCCCCACAGGCCACCGAGCACAGCCAGCGCCACCCGTGGCGTCACCGCACCCTCGCCCAGCAACGCCAGCAGCAGCGCGGCGGCGCCCACGCCCTTGGCCCAAAGTACGTCCACAACGCCGATGTTGTGGTGGCGGCGCTGCCAGGCCCAGCCCCAGCTCATCACCAGTACCGCGTACAGCAGCACCCAGAGCAGGTTGATCATGATGACGCTCCGACCAGAGGTGGTTGTGGCGTAGTACGCGGGCCGCCACGGGCGGCGCGGCACAAGAGGGAAAGCGCAATGGCCCAGCCTGCGCCCAGCACCAGGACGCCATGCCACATCGGGCTGTTGAACTGCACCGCATCGAATCCACGCGCGGCCGACAGGTAGGCCAGTGGCGCCAGCAGCAGGCCGAACAGAGGCGGCAGGGCAGGGTGTCGCTGAAGGAAGCGCATCGAGGTGGTCAGGGTCATGGCGAATGCCGCCCACAAGGCCATGATCCAGAGCGGTGGCGCCCACCCCGGCGGGGCAGCGGCGTAGCGCACGGTGCCGCTGGCGGCCGCAGTGGCATCGACCAGCCAGGCGCAGGCCAGCGCAAGCACCAGCAGCCGCAGGTCCAGTCGCGGATGCGCCGACGCCAGCAGCTGGCTGCCGATGTAGAGCGACGCGGCCAGCAACGCAGGCCACTGCCAGCCGCGGCCCGCGCCGGCTACCGCGCACAGCCATACCAGCTGGTTGCCAAGCAGATTGGGCCAGAACCGGCGCATTTCAGTTGCCTTCACCCGGTGCGCCCGCGGGCCGATGGCCCGGGCGCGCCAACAACAGATGCGAGACGCCGATCGAACGCTCCAGGAAGCCGCCTTCGCAGTAGGCCAGGTAGAAATCCCAGAGGCGGCAGAAGCGGGTATCGAACCCCTGCGCCTGCACGGCAGGCAGCTGCGCAAGGAAGCGTTGGCGCCAGGCGCGCAGGGTCAGCGCGTAGGAATGGCCGAAGTCCTGCTGGGCGATCAGCTGCAGGTCGCTGGAACGCGTCTTGGCGGCCATGATCGCGTTGATCGATGGGATGAAGCTGCCCGGGAACACATAGCGCTTGATGTAGTCGACGCTGCGCCGGGCCTGCTCGTAGCGATGATCCTCGATGGTGATGGCCTGCAGCAGGGCAACACCATCAGGCTTCAGCAGTCGCTGCAGCGTGCCCATGTAGGTGTCCAGGTATTCCGCGCCGATGGCTTCGATCATCTCGATCGATACCAGCTTGTCGAACTGGCCCTGCAGGTCGCGGTAGTCCTGCATCAGCAGCGTGACATGGTCCTGCAGGCCCGCTGCCTGCACGCGCTGGGCAGCCAGCGCGTGCTGCTCGGCGGAGATGGTGGTGGTGGTGACGTGGCAGCCGTAGTGCTGCGCGGCGTGCAGCGCAAAACCACCCCAGCCGGTGCCGATCTCCACCACGCGATCGCCCGGCTTGAGCTGGAGCTGCTGGCAGATGCGGTCCAGCTTGCGGCGCGAGGCGGACTCCAGCGATTCGGATTCGCCGGTGAACAGCGCCGACGAATACATCAGGTCAGGCGACAGGAACAGGGCGAAGAAATCGTTGCCCAGGTCGTAGTGGGCGGCGATGTTGCGCCGGCTGCCCTCACGGCTGTTGCGGTGCAGCCGGTTCCATCCGCGCAGCAGCCAGCCAGCCACACGGGCCGGGCCCTGCTCCATGCCGTCCAGCAGTTCGCGGTTGCGTACCAGCAGTTGTATCAGGGCAACCAGATCATCGCAGTGCCACTCGCCCTGGATATAGCTCTCACCTGCGCCCACACTGCCTTGGGCAGCAACCTTGCGATAGAACGCGGGGTCATTGATGGTGACAGTGACATGCAGTTCGCCACGGGCGTCGCCCAGCCAGACTTCGCCGAGTGCATCGCGCACGCATAGGCGGCCGTCGCGCAGGGGGGCAAGCTGCGCCAGCAGGCGGCGGCGCAGGAAGGCGTCCAGCGCACCGGGGCGCGGCAGGGCCACCGAAGGTGTCATCGAGTTCATCGCGGTTTCCCGGCAAGGGTGGGGTGGTCGTGTACGGGGTTGCGCTTCAGCCATAGCCGCAGTGCGTGCCAGTGGATGGCGGCCACCACCTGGGTGGTCATCAGGGGATAGCAGGCCAGAACCCGGGCCAGTCCGCGGCCATCCAGGGCACGTCGCTGCATGGCCTGGGTGGCATCGAACTGGCGCACGCCGTCGCGCCAGACCTGCATGTGCACGCGCAGGTCCTGGTCCGGGCGGTTGAAGCGCCAGTCGTAGCGGCAGTCCATCGGCATGAACGGCGAGACATGGAAGCACTTGTCGAACTGCCAACGCAGTGAACTGCCTTCGTGCGTGGCGGTAGTGACCGGCAGCACATAGGTGTGTCGTTCCTTCCAGGGCGTGTTGGTGATCTCGGCGACGATGCAGTCCAGCGTGCGGCCGTCGGCCTGGTAGCAGTAGTAGAAGCTGACCGGGTTGAAGACATGCCCGGCGAAGCGGAGATGGGTGAGCAGGCGCACCGGGCCGGTCGGCCGGTAGCCGAGCGTGCCCGCAGCGTGGTCGCGCACCGCATCGGCCAGTGGCCGGGCGGGGTCGCCGAAGTAGTCGCTGCGGCGGAATTCGGCCAGATTGCGGCGATTGACCGACCACAGCCAGCGCCCAACAAACACGGTCTCCAGTTCATCCAGGTCGAGCAGCAGTTGTGCAACCGGGTAACGGAACGCATGCGGATGCGGATGATGCCGGCGATGCATCACCTGCCCGAAATAGAGCGCACTGGCGCTCATGCCGCCACCTCGCCCGGAGCCTGTGCCCGCTGGTGTGGCGCGCAGGCCTGCAGGGCGTCGACCACGCGTCGGGCACTGCGGATACCATCCTCGTGGAAGCCCCAACCCCAATAGGCGCCTGCAAACCAGGTGTGGCGACGGCCCTGCAGTTCCGCCCAGCGCTGCTGTGCCCGCACTGCGGCGTGGTCGTGTACGGGATGCGCGTAATGCAGGGTTCGCAGCACCTTGCTGGGGTCGATTGCCTCGCTGCGGTTAAGCGTCACTACCAGGGGGGTGTCGCCGGGCAGGCCCTGAAGCAGATTCATGCAGTAGCTGACGGTGCAGGGCGCGGCGCGATCCTGCGGCACGTGCGCGTTCCACGCTGCCCAGGCCTTGCGATTGCGCGGCAGCAACGAGGCATCGGTATGCAGCACCGCCTCGTTGGACTGATAGCGGATGGCGCCCAGCACCTCACGTTCGCCAGCGTCCGCATCGGCCAGCAGGGCCAGCGCCTGGTCGCTGTGGCAGGCCAGGATCACTTCGTCGAAGGCCTCCACGCCGGCAGCGCTGTGCACGCGTGCGCCCCAGAGCATGCGTTCGACGGTGCTGACGGGGCATTGCAGCCGCTCATGCACCCGCCAGCGGCGACGCAGCGCATCCACGTAGCGCGCCGATCCGCCGCTGACTACCCGCCAGCTCGGACGGCCGGTCATCTGCAGCATCTGGTGATTAGCCATGAACTGGGCCAAGTAGCGCGCCGGGAAGTCCTGCACGGTGACCGCCGGTGAGGACCACAGCGCCGAGGCCATCGGCAGCAGGTGCTCGTCGATGAACGCCTCGCCATAGCGCTGGCTGCGCAGGTACTCGCCGAGCGTGGGACCGTCTTCTTCGGCCAGCAGCAACGGCGCGTCGCGATAGAACCGGCGCAGGTCGGCCAGCATGCCCCAGAAGCGCGGCGATACCAGATTGCGGCGCTGGCAGAACAGCCCATCCAGCGAGGTGGCGTTGTACTCCACACCGCTGCGCTCACTGTGCATGGAGAAACTCATCGTGGTCGGTTGCGAGGCCACGCCCAACTCGTCGAACAGCGCCGTCAGCAAGGGATAGTGCTGGGGGTTGAAGACGATGAAACCGGTATCCACCGCCATGCCTCTGCCCGCCACCTGCACGTCGTGGGTATGGGTGTGCCCGCCGAGGTAATCGTTGGCCTCGAACAGCGTGACGTCGTGCTGGCCATCCAGCCACCAGGCACTGGCCAGCCCCGCGATACCCGAGCCGATGACCGCGATGCGCATCTCAGTACCTCGCCTTGGCCAGAACCCACTCGGGGATGGGCTTGAGCCCTTTGACCAGGCCCAGCGCCGCCATCGCGCGCAGCCCGTACCAGGTCAGGTCCACTTCCCACCAGCGGAAGCCCTGGCGCACAGTGCCGGGAAAGAAATGATGGTTGTTGTGCCAGCCCTCACCGAAGGTGAGCAGCGCCAGCCACAGGTTGTTGCGGCTGTCGTCGCGGGTCTCGAAGCGGCGGCGGCCAAAGCGGTGCGCCAGCGAATTGATGGTGACGGTGGCATGGAACAGCACGATGGTGGAAATGAAGAAGCCCCACACCAGCAGCTGCGGGCCATTGGTCTGCAGGTCGGGCGCCCAGCGTTCCAGTCCAGCACCCAGCGCGTACAGCGCTGCGGCCAGCAGTACCGGCACTGCCGTATCGAAGCGGTCGAGCCAGCGCAGCTCGGCGAAGCGCGCCAGGTCAGGTACCCGCGACAGATCGGTGGCGAAGGCCTCGCGGGTGAGGAACCAGCCCATGTGGCTGCGCCAGAAGCCGCCTTCGCGCGGTGAATGCGGATCCAACCGCTGGTCGGCATGCCGATGGTGGTGGCGATGATGGGCAGCCCACCACAGCGGCCCGCGCTGCACGCTGGAGGCGCCGATGACTGCGAACACGAACTGCACCGGACGCGATGCCTGGAAGGTGCGGTGCGAGAAGTAGCGGTGATAGAACGCCGTGATGGCGAACATGCGCACTGCGTAAAGCGCGGTGGCCATGACGACCGCCGTCCATGACACGCCCACCCAGATCACCGCGAAGCAGGCCAGGTGCATCAGTGCAAAGGGTACCGCGCGCATCCAGTCGATGCGTCCTGGCTGTTCGCCGGTGGTCTCTGTGGCATTGCTGGTATCGACCCACCGCTGCAACGTACGCAGCAGGCGCCAGCGTCGACGGGGGAGGGGCACTACAGAGGCCATGGCGGATCTCGGCGGGTGTCTTGGCTATCTGTACGCAGCAGAGCGTGCAGTGGATGCGACGCGACGCGGAAAATTTCGCCTTCACCCGGGCGTCACGGTGCAGCCGTCAACCAAGGGCTGGGTCCATACCCGCTGCCAGTCGCTTGCCGGGCGTTCGGCAGCTGGCGAGCTGAAGCGCACCGTCACCTGCGGGTAGCTGCCGCGGGCATCACGCAGGTTGCTGGTGCCTCGGAACTCCAGCAAGCGACGGTCGGCGTTGGCATAGACCAGTGACAGGCGGGGCGCGACGCCGCCGTACCAGGTGTCCAGACTGACCTCGATCGATTGGCCATCGATACCCTGCCAACGTACCGGACCGATGCGCCGCACCTGCACCGGGAAATAGCGCTGCCGTCCCGGCACCAGGAACGGCAGGCTGATGCGTTCGCCGCGCAGCAGCGCCGGCCAGTGCGCGCGCACCGCGGCGTCGAACCCTGCATCGATCACCGCGTCCGGTGGCAGTTCAAGCTGGCGCCGCCGCAGCTCGCTGGCGGCATCCTCCTTCCAGGCAATCGACACCGAGTCGCCAGTGGCATCGACTACAGCAGCCTGGCCGCTGCGGCGGTCTTCCAGCGAGTAACCCCGTGCCTGCGGGCGGGTACTGGCGGGCAGATGCTTGCGGGCGAAGGGTTGACCACCCGGGCACTGGTACAGCACCCAGCGCTCGGCGCCCTCCGTTGCCTCGCGCCGCCAGTGCACTTCACGGTAGAGGACGCCGCCCTGCGCGGAGGTGGCCACGCCCTCGCTTCGCAGCCAGGGTGCCGCCAGCGCGGCGTGAGGCAGGCACAGCAGCAGCCAGGCAGTGCGCATGGGTCGTGATCCGGAAGGGAGGGCTCAGGGCGTACGGCAGCGGCGGCCGGTTGGATGCACAGCGCCGGCTGCATCCAATTGCTGCCCCTGCGCGTACAGAGGACAGACCTTCACCCGCCCGCTGCGAACCCAGATGTACCCTGACGCCGCCAGCACACTCCTCAACTTCGATAGCGCACGCACCGTGTCCAGTTCCCAGCAGCCGAGCAGCGAGCCGACGAACTGGGCCGGTGACATGGACGGCGTGGCGCGGCTGCGCGACCGCGACTGTTTCATGCGGATCTACGACTACTTCATGCCGCGATTGTGCGTGTACCTGCGCGGCCTGGGTGCACCGGATGCGGTTGCCGAGGAACTGGCGCAGGAATGCCTGCTGCGCCTGTGGCTGCGAGCGGCCGACTACGATGCGGCCCAGGGCGCGCTGAGTACGTGGCTGTACCGGATTGCGCGGAACCTGCATATCGATCGCATCCGTCGCGAGCGAAGCTGGATGCAGGTGCAGTCAGCGGTGGAGGATGCTGCCACACTTGACGTGATCGAGCGCAGCAGCGCCGAGCAGTTCGCAGACCAGGCACGGCTGCGCCAGCGCATCAACGAGTTGCCCGCGGTGCAGGCGCGGCTGGTGCGGATGTCCTATTTCGAGGCCAAGAGCCACAGCGAGATCTCAGAGGCGCTGGGCATGCCGCTGGGGACGGTCAAATCACACCTGCGCCGCGCGTTTCTGCAACTGCAGGCCAAAGTGGGAGGTGCGTCGTGAACCCGCATCACCACCTGCACGAATCCACCCTGATGAGCTATGCCGCCGGCGCGCTGCCGGCGCCATTGAGCATCGTGGCCGGTGCTCATCTGGAGCAGTGCCCGCATTGCCGTCACCGCCTGCGCGACGCAGAGGCGATCGGCTCGGTGCTGCTGGAGCAGACCCAGCCACCCGCAGCCGACACGCGACGCGAACAGCTGCGTGAGGCGATGCTGATGCAACTGGCCGCGGAAGCGCCGATGGCCATGGCTGGGGTCGCACGCCCCGTGCCGAAGGAGCGGCCCGAGGCCGATCCGGACCATCTTCCTGCTTCGCTTCACCCGTATTTCGGTGCGTCGCTCAGTGGCCTGCGCTGGCGCTGGATGGCGCCGGGTGTGCACTGCATCCGTGCAGAGCAGATGCCTTCGCTGATCATGCTGAAGATCGCCCCGGGCAAGTGCCTGCCGATGCACAGCCACGGCCGCAGCGAGCTGACCCAGATCCTGCGGGGCTCGTACAACGATGCGCTAGGGCTGTTCGCGCCCGGCGACGTGGCGGATCTGGATGAAGACGTGGAGCATCAGCCGGTGACTGCGCCCGGGGTTCCCTGCATCTGCGTGTCCGCGTTGGATGCACCGTTGGTGTTCAGTGGCTGGCTGGCGCGGAAGATCCAGCGTTTCGTGAAACTCTAGCGGGGGCGACGATGGCCGGGACGGGCGCATTACGGATTCTGTTGACCGGTGCCGCAGGCCTGGTCGGGCAGGGTGTGGCGTTGGCTTGCCAACGCTCACCACATGTGTCCGGCCTGACAGCGCTGGTCCGCCACCCGGGAAGTCTGAGCGGTGCCGGCAGCGAACTGATCGTTCCGGACTTCCTGCGTATCCAGGGGCGGTTGGAAGAACTGGCCGGGTTCGATGCCTGCTTCTATTGCGCCGGCGCACCACCGGTCGGCACCACTGAGGCCGAATACCGGCGCGTGACCTTGGACACGACATTGGCGGTGGCCCGTGCCTGGGCGGCTGCGAATCCCGAAGGGTTTTTTTTGTATGTATCCGGTGCCGGTGCGGACCCTCGGAGCCGGCTGATGCCGTTGAGGATCAAGGGCGAGACCGAGGTCGCATTGCAGGCCCTGCCGGTGCGTACCGTGATGCTGCGCCCGGGCGGCGTGCGGCCGGTATCGGGAACCGGCACGCGCCACGCGGTGCTCAAGCCCTTGTACTGGGGTGGCGCGCCGTTGATGAAACTGGCTGGCGCACTCGTCCCTTCACTGGTCACCAGCAATCTGGCGGTGGGCCAGGCGATGATCGCACTGGCCGGAAGAGAGCATCCGCCTGCGACGGTGGAGTGCGCGGACATCAACCGGATCGCGGCAGGCATGCGTGATCCGGCCGCGTGAGCTCAGTGCGCGGCAGCGTCCAGCGCGGTGCGTACCGCCTGCGCAAGGTCACTGCGGGTAAACGGCTTCGGCAGCAGCGCTGGGAACCGCCCCTGACTGCCCACCGCTTCGTGGTCGCGTGGATAGCCCGATGTGAAAAGCACGGCAATTTCTGGCCAGCGCTCGCGGACCTCGCGGACCAGCTCCCAGCCCGACATGCCGGGCATCACCACGTCGGAGAACAGCAGGTCGACCCTGGTGTCCGGCCGCTCCAGCAACCTCAGCGCGGATGGTCCGTCATGCGCTTCCAGTACGCGGTAGCCCAGCAGGCGCAGTGAATCAACCGTGTGCGCGCGCACATCGTCGTTGTCCTCGGCCACCAGGACGGTTTCCTCGCGCGGCGCGTAACCGGCCAGGCCAACCTGCGGCGCACGTGCTTCGCAGGGCAGGGCCAGCGGTGAGCGCGGGAACATCATGGTGATACTGGTGCCGCCGCCTTCCACCGAATCGATCAGCACGTGGCCGCCGGACTGCTTGACGAAGCCATGCACCATCGACAGACCAAGCCCGGTGCCGCGGCCGACCTGCTTGGTAGTGAAGAACGGTTCGAACACGCGCGCCAGGGTAGCCGCGTCCATGCCGTGGCCGTTGTCGCGCACCCGCAGCATCACGTACTCGCCCGGCGTTGCATCCGGGAACAAGGCGGCGTAATCGTGGTCGAGGTGGCTGTTGTCGACCTCGATCACCAGCCGGCCGCCATGTGGCATCGCATCGCGGGCATTGACCGCCAGGTTCAGTACGGAGGCCTCCAGCTGGCTCACGTCGATCTCCACGCACCAGATGTCCTGGGCGCTGCGGATCTCCAGCTGCACCAGCTCGCCCAGCGCACGCTGCAGCATGTCGTGCATGTCCAGCAGGCGCTCGTTGAGGTTGGCGGCCTGGCTGTGCAGCGGCTGGCGTCGGGCAAAGGCCAGCAGGCGCTGGGTCAGGCTGGCGGCACGGCCCACGCCCTTCAGCGCATTGTCCAGCGCACGGCTGACCGTCGCTCCGGCTTCGCCCGCGCGCTCGTTCAGCAGCATGGCGTGCTCGATGTTGCCGGAGATGACCGTCAGGATGTTGTTGAAATCATGCGCGATGCCGCCGGTGAGCTGGCCGACCGCCTCGATCTTCTGTGACTGGCGCAGCGCATGTTCAGCCTGCAGCCGCGCGGTGGTTTCCACCGCCTCGGAAACCACGGCTGTGACCACGCCTTCGGTATCCAGCAGCGGACGGAACGAGAAATCGAAGCTGCGCCGGCCGGTCGGGAGCTCCAGCTCCAGTGCATGCAACGAACTGCGGCCCTGTACGGCTGCGGCGACGGCCCGGTCGATCAGCGCGCCGATGCCATCGGTTGTGCCGAACCAGATCGATTCGCCAAAGCGCTGGCCAATGACGTCCCCCTTGTCTGCCAGCACCGCGGCCAGTGACGCGTCATTGGCATCAACCACGCGTCCGGACAGATCCAGCAGCACCTGATGCTGGAAGCTGGATTCGAAGATCGCCTGCAGGCGCCGCTTGCTGGCCCTCAGTTCGGTGGTGCGCGCCTGCACCTGTCGTTCGAGTACCTGGTTGTCCTCGCGCAGCGCCAGTTCGGCCTTCTTCAACAGTGAAACATCGCTGCCCATGCAGATGTAGCCGACCACGCTGCCATCGGCGGCTTGCTCAGGCACGCAGTCCATCTGCACGAACCGTGATTCGCCGCTGCGGTGGATCAGTTCGACCTGGAAGCTGGTGCGTTCGCCCCGCAATACCCGCTCCAGGCTGGGCAGGGCGTGCTCGAAGGCAGAAGTCCCGCTGACATCCCGTGCCGCGCGACCCAACAGTTCTGCAAGGCTGAATCCGTGCCAGTCCAGGAACGCCTTGTTGGCAAACCGGTAGCGATGGTCCTTGTCCAACTGGGCGATCAGCGCCGGGACGGCATCGGTTACCTGCTGCAGCTGGGCCTGGCTTTCGTTCAGCGCGGCCTGCGCATTGGCCAGCTGGGTACGCTCGTGCGCCTCCTGGCGGGCGCGGCGGATCGCATCGGGCAAGCGTTGCAGGCGTTGCTTCACCACGTAGTCGCGCGCGCCGCGCGTGAGTGCCTGTACCGCCAGTTCCTCGGTCAGCGTGCCGGAAACAAAGATGAAAGGCGTCTGCGGCACGCGTTCGCGTGCCAGGGCAAGTGCTGCGTCACCATCGAAGCCTGGCAGGACATGATCGGCGAGGATCACGTCGAACGCACGGTTGTCGATGGCCTCGATGAACGCATTGCGGGTCCACAGGCGCTCGGCCTCGAAGTCGAGGCCGGCGCGCTGCAACTGTGCGCTGATCAGCTCCGCATCAAGCGCGCTGTCCTCCAGCATGAGGATGCGCAGGCGCTCGCTGCGGCGCGATCCATCACGCATTGTGCTGCCCCGAGCCGTTGGGCCGATGCGGCGGCGGCTGGTTGGTGATGCCCCAGAACATGCCCAGCCCCTGGATGGCGTCGAAGAACTCCTTGAAGTCGACCGGCTTGACCACGAATGCGTTGACGCCCAGTTCGTAACTGCGAACCAGGTCCTGCTCTTCACGCGAAGAGGTCAGCATCACCACCGGCGTGCTGCTCAGATCCGGGTCGCTACGCACCTGTTCCAGCACCTCCAGGCCGTTGACCTTGGGCAGCTTCAGGTCCAGCAGCACCACCACCGGGCCGCCGTGCATGGCGCCGGCAAACTTGCCTTCGCAGCGCAGGTAGTCCAGCGCTTCGGCGCCGTCGCGTACATGGATGACATCGTTCAGCAACTGGCAGCGCGACAATGCGGCCAGAGTCAGCTCTGCATCCTTGGGGCTGTCCTCAACCAGGAGGATCGGCCGCAGGTCCCTCATGGGTGATCTCCTGTGGAACGGGGTAGGGTGAAGTGAATGGTGGCGCCCTTGCCGGGCTCGCCCTCGGCCCAGGTACGGCCGCCATGGCGGCTGATGATGCGGCGTACATTGGCCAGGCCGATGCCCGTGCCTTCGAACTCTTCGACGTGATGCAGGCGTTGGAACACGCCGAACAGCTTGTCGACGTAGCGCATGTCGAAGCCGCAGCCGTTGTCGCGCACGAAGAAGTGTTCTTCGTCGTCGCTGCGTTCGTGACCAACCTCGATAACAGCCTGGTCGCGCTCGCGGGTGAACTTGATCGCGTTGGCCAGCAGGTTCTGCCAGACCAGGCGCAGCATCGTCGGATCGGCTTCGACCTCCGGCAGCGGTGCGAGCGCCCACTGCACGTCGCGGCCGGCGTAGTCCAGGGCCAGGCTCCGGCGCACATCCTCGGCCAGCGCGGTCATGTCCATCCGCACACGCCCCAGGGTGGAGCGCCCCATCTGCGAGAAGCTGAGCAGGTCATCCACCAGTGTTCCGGCGGACTTGGCCGATTCCACGATCGTGTCCAGGAAGCGGCGCTCGGTATCGTTCAGGCGCTCGCCCGCCGAGCTGCCCAGCAGTTCGGAATAACCGACAATGTGACGGAACGGAGCGCGCAGGTCGTGGCTGACCGAGTAGGAGAAGGCTTCCAGTTCCTTGTTGCTGCGGAGCAGCTGCTCATTCAGTTCGGCCATTTCCTCGGCCTTGCGCAACACGATATCGACGATGGCCGTGCGCATCTCGTGTGCCGCGTCGCAGTCAGCGTCGCTCCACGGCAGACTGCGCTGCTGCACGGTCTCCTTCCAGGCCTCGAACGAGTTGCGCGGGGACAGCGCCACGCCCGGTGCTGCTTCCTTGCGGGGATCGCCACCCCAGCGCACGGTGCGCACCACTTCCGGGCGGAACCACATCAGGTAACTGTCATGCAGCTGCGAAATGGACACCGCCAGCAGGCCGCTGGCGACGTCGGCCAGGTGCGCGGCAGGCGACCAGTCGGCTGCCAGGTGATCGGTGCAGTAGGTTTCCTGGCCGGCCTGCTGCGTGGCCAGCCAATTCGCCAGGGCCAGCACGTCGCTGGCAGAAGGGCACTGGCCGACACGCAGGCAATCGCCCTTGTGCACGATCACCGCGCCGGCCGCGCCAGTCAGCGACAGCAGGCTGGCCTCGTCGTCGCGCAGTGCGGCCATGAAGTCCTCATCACCGGCCATGCGTGCCAGCAGCTTGACCAGCACAGAACGCCGGGCCACGCGCTCTTCGATCGCACGCGCACGCTCCTTCAACGCAATCTGCAGCGACAGGATCTGGCCCATGAACTCGCAGGCAGTACGCACGTGGTACGGCAGGCGGCGCGGCTGCACGGTGTGACAGGACACCAGGCCCCACAGCCGGCCTTCATGCACCAACGATACCGACATCGACGCACCGGTTCCCATGTTGCGCATGTAGTGCAGGTGTACCGGCGAGACGCTGCGCAGCACGGCCAGGCTCAGGTCGGTGGGCGGCGCGTCGCGATGGTCCTCGGCCCGCATCAGCGGGGCCGGGGTGTAGTTGTTGTCCGCAATCAGGCGGACCCGGTTGCGCCGATATAGTTCGCGGGCCTGCGCGGGAATGTCCGACTCAGGGAAGCGCAGGTCCAGGTAGGACGGCAACAGGCCGTTGCCATCCTCAGCCACCACGATGCCGTTCCAGCCGGCATCGAACTGATAGACCAGGGTGCGGTCAAAGCCGGTGAGCCGCCGCATGTGCGCGGCCGCAAGCCTGCACAGGTCTTCCACGGTCGCCGCCGATTCAATGCCGGTCATCAGCTCGCGGATGGCCGGATACAGTTCTTCCAGTGAGCCCGGTTGGCCGGGAACCGGTGCTTCCAGTTCGACCAGCAGATCGTTGGCGGAACGGTGCACCAGCAACTGATGCCGGCCGTGGCCATCCAGATGCACGGCACCGACATGGGCACTGCTGCCGATCACGGCCTGCTGGAACAGGCCCTGGAACGGCGCCAGCACGCCGCCAAACACCTCGCTGACATGCTGCGTCAACGGTTCGCCGAACTGCTGCAGCAGGCCGGGATGGCTGATGGCGCGCTCGCGCACCTGCAGGGACTGCGGTTCAACGACCAGAAGCACACCGTAGGGCTGGATCGCGCCGGGGGTGTGGATCGGTTCGCGCGCGCAACTGGACAAGGCAGTGTCGTGCGCGGACTCAGCAGAAGGCATCAAGGGCGGGACTCATCATTTGTGGATGGCTGGAAAGGCCCAGTGGTACATCCGGTACCCCTCAATGGTGAAGCAAAATCATGCATTCGCCTACCAGTGTATGCGTGTGAAGCGTGCTTCTGTCCAAGCTGAATTCTTCATGTGGGGACGAGGTCGAGCACTTGCAGTTTTCGCGAAGAATACATCTCCGCTGCACATCAGCTCGACAGGTCATTGCCTAGAGTGGATCCACTTCCCTGAGCGACCGCCCCGTGAACCTGCAGCCCGCGCCCCTGTCCCCGTACCGCATGCTGGCTGACAGCTGCCAGTTTGAACTGCTGGATGTGGATGCGCTGCAGGACCCGGCCAGTGGCCGGCTGCTGCACCTGTATTCGCTGGTTGCCCGCTGCCTGTCCTGCGAGACGATCTTCAAGGCCGAAGAAGGGCAGGGCCTGGTCAGCCATACTGCGGCACGGGTGGTGCGGTGCCCCACCGGCTGCGGCCAGCAGGCATTCAAGCCGGCCCTGCTGCGGACCTGGCGCCCGCAGGCCATTGCCCAGGCATGAGCGGCAGGCGACCTTGTCACAGCAGTCCGGGATTGGCTCGCCATACCGCAAAGTTGAGCGCCGAGGCGAACGAAATCCAGGCCAGGTAAGGAAGCAGCAGCACCCCCGCAATCGGGCGGGTGCGCGCGAACGTGACGATCGTCGCGCACACCAGCACAATCAATAGAAGAATGTCGGCGAAGGCAAGCGCGCCCAGCCTCCAGCCGAAGAAGAGCCAGCTCCACAGTGCGTTGACGGCCAGCTGCACCAGATAGAGCACCAGCGCGGGTCGTGCCCCACGCCAGCCACGTTCGCGCCAGGCCAGCCACGCGGCAATCGCCATCATGGCGTAAAGCAGCGTCCACACCGGGCCAAAGACGCTGGCCGGTGGCGCCCACCCGGGGAGGGCAAGGGTGGCGTAGAAGGTGGCCGCCGATGTGGATGCCCACGCGCCCAGGGCGGCCGCCGCGAAGGTGATCGTCACCCATCCCAGAAGACCGGAAATCTGTGAACTCCGCTTCATACCGTACAGCTCCCTGATGCGCATGCTCCCGTATACGCGCAGAGGCCGCGAATGGATGCAGGCTGCGGGCCTTCTCAGTCTGAAGAGCCGGCGGCGCTCGTGCCTTGGCTTGCTGGCAGCAGGGAAGGCTGTTGATCAAACCACTCACGTGCCTTGGACAGATGCCATTGGCGCCGGTCACCGTCCAGCTCGATGCCCGCCCCCAGCAGTCCCCAGCGCAGGTAGAGATCGCCGCGTTTGCGCTGTTCCAGAAGATCCAGCCGCGCGCGTACCGACAGGCGATCATTCTCGGCCTGCAGTCCATCGATGACCAGATGGCCGGGGCGCCAGCGCAGCGTCGCCTGTGCCTGCACCTGACCGGAATCGAGGAGGGACAGCGTCCAGCGTGGGTAGTCGGTGCGCTCTGCGAACAGCGCGAGCAACGGACGGGCATCGCTGAGATCCAGATCCGTGGTGGCATCCACCTGGAATGGCGACTGCGCATCGATACGGCCACGTTTGAAGGCCGCGCGGCCTTTCCAGGCGGTTGCGCGCTCCGTACCCGCCACCTGCACGTTGCGTAGCTCGACCGTGGTGCCGGACAGATCAAAGTGGCGCTGGTTGAAGTCGCCACGGCGCAGCGTTGCGTTCACGTCGACGTCGCCGCCCATGTCCAGCCCCGCCACCTTGGCACTGGCGTTGCGCCCCAACAGCCGGGCCGTGCCATGGCCAACGCGGCCATCGGTATCGAGGGTGGCATCACCGCTGAGTGAGCCGGTGCCGCGCAGCAGGCGCACCTGTTTTGAACCGAGATAACGGTTGTAGGCCGACAGATCTGGAATGGTGGCTTCGCTGAAGCTCAGGTGCGCGCGCACGCCCTTGCGCAGCTCCTGCAGGCGACCGTCGCCGGTCAGATCCAGCGCCAGATCACGACCATCGAACAGCCGAACGTCCTTGGCATCGGTGGGACGCGCGGTGAAGCGGGGCAGGCGGACGGCAAGCAGGGCCAGATTTGGAGCGCCTGACTTCAGTTCCCCGTGCGCGCTGGCGGCACCGGCAAGCCGGACGCCGGCGACCTCGGCAACTGCTTCGGCAGAGGGAATGTCCACCGTGCTGCCTTCGCTCAGCTCGCCGTTGCGCAGCCGCAGGTCGGCCTTCAGTGTGCCGCCGCCGTCCAGTTGCAGCCACGGCTTGCGGACGAACAGGGCAGGGATCCAGTTGAGTGAGGTGAACGTCCATTCGCCGCGCACCGTGCCGGAACTGCGCTCCAACAACTGAGCGAGGTCCTGGAAGGGGATATCACGGCCTGTGATGTGCAGGTCCGCGTCCACTTCGCTGCCTGAGCCGGGCTTTGGCGGCAGGCGGGCCTGCAGGCGCAGGTCGTTGGCCACGTTGAGCTGCAGGGCCAGCACGCCGCGATCGGGGGCGCCGTCACCCAGATAGAGCGGCACCTGCCACAGCGCGTGGTCCTTGGGCTGCAGTTGGCCGTCGATCAGGTGCAGCGCCAGCTGCAGGCGGCCGGGCACGGGCGCGCTGGAGATCTTCGGCTTTGTGACATCCGTATCCATGCGCAGCCCCTGGCTGCGTGCATCAACGTCCAGCTGGGCATGCAGGATCTTCAGTTTGGCGAGCCCCGGCGCCTGGTCCCGGTAATGACGCGGATAGCTGAAGCGTGCGGCAAGGTTCATGTCATCCAGCACCTGCACGCCATCGAAGCTGGTGTCCGCACCCTTGAACGTGACGGTTGAATCGAGCAGTTCCGAGGGGCCACCGCGCAGCTGCTTGATGAAGCCGACCGTGCCCTGGCCCTTGCCGATGATCAGCAACTTGCCGAAACGGGCGCTGCGGATGCTGTCGCTGTGGATGGCATCGAAACGCAGCGTCCAGCCCTGGTCGCTGCGCGGGGGCGGCGGAATGGCCTCGTCAACGCGGCTGATCTCGGCCGATACGCCCGTGGCCTGCAGGCGCGGAACCCGCACTTCGCGCTGGAACAGCGGCAGGACTGCCAGCCTGGCGCTTGCCCGGTCGGCATGCAGCACGTAGACGGTGTGGTTGACGTGGCCGCGCATGTGCACGTTCCAGGCGATCACGTGGCCGGGCAGCAGGGTGATGGCCGGGCCCGTGGTCATCACGAACTTGTGTGGCTTGCGATTGGTGACCTGGTCGAACAGTGGCGTGTTGAGGAAGATATTGCCGGCCAGGATGTAGGCAACATACAAGCCCAGCAGGATGTAGATGGCAATGCGCCATCGCCGGGGCAGGCGATGTGCGGGCGCAGGAGGAGGGGACATGTACCACTCGAACAACGAGGACCCCCGCACTATTGCGAAGTGGGTGGCGGCAGGGTGTGAAGCCGGCGCGTCGCGCAGATTCGTTGTGACCTGCCACGCTAAATCAATTGCAACCCATCGGGATGCCGCCGGGTTTCATACAATCCTTCCGGCATCTGCCCAACATCCAAGGAAGACCCTGTGAGACAACGCGTCATCGTATGCCCGCTGATCCAGAACCAGGGTGCCTATCTGCTGTGCCGCATGCCGTTGGATCGTGGTGCATTTCCGGGCCAATGGGCACTGTCCGGCGGTGGGCTGGAGCCCGACGAACTCATCGAGGAAGGCCTGCGCCGGGAGATCCGCGAAGAGCTGGGGCACGCGCTGCAGATCGGTGCCGTTCAACCATGGACCTTCCGCGACGACATCCGCACCAAGCTCTATCCGGACGGTTCCAGCGAGCAGATTCACATGATCTACCTGATCTTCGACTGCGAAGCACTGAACCGTGACGTTACGATCAACGAAGAGTTTGATGCCCATGCCTGGGTGGAACCGAAGGATCTGGGTGCGTACGACCTCAATGCGGCGACTCGGATCACGCTTCTGGTGAAGGGGCTGCTTTCGAGCTAGTGCAGAAAGGGGCGCCAGGTTGAGATGGAGGGCCTGCGGCAGCGGACTGCCATAGACCATTAACGTGACGCGTCACGCCGGACGGAAACACTTTCCTGTCATGGCACGTGACCGGCCGATGCAATTGGAGGCGGGAGAACGATGAAGGTCCTGCTTTGGGCGCCTACAGGTTTGTTTGCCTTGCTGTCATTGTCGCGGGGGGCGGTTTGGTCTGCGGCTGGATCGCCTGGGTCATGCACAAGACTCTGATCGGACGATGGAGGAAGCCGTAGCTGCCAGGCCGCGAGGGGCACGCTGGGGAGGCTGGCTTCTTGGCTTGGCATAGCAAGGCCGGTGATTGAGGCGAGCGGTACGCCAGCGTCCTCGGGGATGCTTTGAACATAATATACATTATGCGAAATGAAGTGCTTGGCCTGATCCGGTTCTTCGGCTCGATACGGCTATGGCTGCGGCTTTTGGCTTGGCTCTTGCGTACCTGCTCGTTCTCCCGCCAAGGATGAGCTCGCAGCATGATCAAGATGGATCCCCACGACCGCATAGATCTAACCGGCCCTTCGGCCGGTTTCGGATTCCAAGGTGGGCACATGTTCACGCCCGAAGGTCATCAGCTGGAGCCATGCGACATGGCTTGGTGGTCCCTGACCTGCAACATTGCACGCGAATGGCGGCTGTTGATGGCTGAGGCGGCTCCACGGGTCTCGCTCTCCCCAAAGAGCATCCTGCAAGGCGAAATCTAGCGTCATCTGCCTAGTCGAAGCCCTCAGGATTCGCCGAGAACGGCAGTCCGACGTGATCCCGGAGGAACTCGCGAACCTGATCAACGGCCGTATTCGACCTTGTACATGTGGCTTCAGTGTGTTGCCTTTGTGCTCCTCTTGGAAGCTACGACCACCATGCAAGCCGTCGTAGAGGAATTGGCAATAAAGCGTCCGGGATCTTCGGCTGGTCAAGTCGAACAGGCGAGCGCTCTCAAATGGAAGGCTTTTGCACGGGCACTAATCCTTTTCGGACTGAAAGAAGCTGGACGTCCTTTGGGTTAACTGTGCGCCTAAGATTCTCAATGACTTTGCGCTGAGTCTCCGGGGTCCAGAAGATACGCAGCACCCGTTTGGAGCGAGTGATTGCTGTATAGAAAATGCTGTGAGTCAGGTCGTCTTCGTTGGCGTCGGTTACGACAACCTTCACGGAGTCATACTCCAGTCCCTGTGCCTTATGAATAGAAACGGCGTATGCAACCTGAAATGGAACTACATTCTGCGCTTCGTCGTCATCATCGTCGCTGGTATCTTGGTCGGTGACTGAGAAACGAATGGTTGAATCGGCAACCCACTCCAATTCGGTGCCAGCAACATCCATGGCGGTGAGAGGTCGATCCACTTGGACGTCAAACTGAAGTGACTCCAGGTTCTGCTGCATGGCTGTGATTCGACCTTTAAGATTATTATATAAAACGGGGCGAAACCTTCCGGAGTCGTTGAACAGGACTGGGTCGCCAACTTTGTAGGTTGCTTCTCGCCAAATAACGGCAGGATTCAGGTTTCCGCTTTGCAAGAATCGATTTATGTTATTTATTCCATACAGCCCATCATAATTAAGACAAAGTATGATCTCGTCATCACTTGCGCGTTGAAATAACGTGCTGTCTAAAATGCTTGAGTAGCCATTTTTCGCAATGACCTCATCTATATCATCTTCAATGTGCCTAACCTTGTTCCAAAGGCGCAGGAGGGGTTCGCTGCTCGTTCTAAAAGGCGTAGTTAACTCGAATACGGCACTCTCCGGAAGGAATGAGCGAATAACCGAGAACCAGTTTCCGAACTGAATGGACTCAATTTGGTAGACGTCACCCACAAGAACGAGAAGTTTAAAGGAGGTCTTTTCGAGCACCTTCAGTAGTGCTGAATTGCTGACCGTACTACACTCGTCGATAATAAGTAGATCATATTCAACGCCCAGTCTCGCCTGGTGGATATGTTTGCTGACCGTTCGGAACGTCGCATTCTGAGTATTGACCTTGCGAATGAGGTTGTCGATCGCAGGGTGTGTATGGGCGAGGAATAGTTTGGTCTTGTCGCCAAAGAAGTTTGCGATGTGATCGACCATGGTCGATTTGCCTGTGCCTGCTGCCCCATAGATTAGGGCTACCTTGGAATCGGAAAAGAGGCGCTCAAGGGCGTCTTTCTTAACCGGGTCATCCACATGCTGCGACGCTTGCTGAAGCCATCGCGAAATTGCACTACTGTATCCGGCCAACCCTCCACTTGCTTTAGCTTGAAGCTTCTTTACGATCGTTGCCGTCTCTTCTTCGTAGCCGCGAATGAATACGTGGCCCTTGTCTTCTTCGATCGTTCGATGGCTATGTTTGTAGTACAAATTTCTATTGTGTTTATCCGCAAGCTCTCTGATGTCACCAAATGATTTGAGCTCTGCTGCGGCCGTGTATAGCATTCCATACTGCTCGACGTTGATGTGAACTCTTCGCGCCATGATTTCGTGCTTCCGATCGCCCGCGCCTATTGCCTCTATGAGATCAGAAAATCGAGGGTTATGGTCCACAAGCGAGGTGCAGAATGGCATTGTCTCAAATGGTATGCAGCCAAATTTTAGGTATAAATTCGAAAGTGGAGCGCATGGTTCCGACGAGTACTGTCCACGAACCACTGAATTCTGCAGTCGTAGAATGAGGTAGCGGACGAGATTGTGGCCAGGTAAAGATCCACCAACTATGCGGCGTGCTTCGTCAAGAATCGGGTAGATCGCCAACCGGGTATCGGTGGATTTAGAAACAAAGCGCGCGGCATGATATGAGTACTGATCCATCTCCATTAGGTCCAGTAAACTTCCCTCGGTGTTGGTTAGCCACTGATTTAGGTGTCTATATTCTGCCGATGCACCGGACACCTGACTATGGATGCCAAGAATTCGCCCGAGATTCTTTAGCTCGCAAGGCCTAATAGATACATCCCAAGCCCTGATGATAGTGATGGGCATGTCCTGCTCCAGAACGCGAATTGAATCACTCTGAAGGACCAGGTAAGCGGAGTAGCTGTCGTTAAGATCTATGTCAGTAAAGGCAATTACTCGATTAGATTTGCTTGATCGATCAGTTGCGCGATTAAATGTAACTTCATAGTAGATCCGCCCGTCTGCAAAGAATGGTCGGATTTTGTGGATATAGTATCTAGCGCCGCGCTCGCGATCCACGCGATCCCCAGTAGTCCGCTCAATTCGCTGAGCTATTTTACGATGGTACTCTCGTAGCGACGGATCGAGATCGAACGGGAAGCGCTCCAGGTTCTCCAGTATGTTGATACCGCACGCGCTACGCATCAACGTCCTCAGGCGGTACATGTAGCCGTAGTACTTGAGCATCAGTCGCTCTGAAGAATCACCATCAAGCGTGTAGTGTGAGGCGCTCGCCTGGAGCAGGCGATGAAAGCGGGCAAGGAAACCTAGTTTCCCTTGGCTGCGAACATAAGCTTGGGCGGGCTTCACTGCGTCGTAAGTAAAAGTCGCGGCGCCTCCGCCTTGGTGGAGATATACCATTGCACCCTCTACCAGGTTGCGAAGTTGTGCAAGCACATTCTGAGAGAGTAGCGGGCGCTGGCCGCCCAGTGCGGCGATGTTTTCACAAATGGCTGCACTTGAGCGAATTACCTGATCTGCTACGCTTGCCATCTACTATTCCTTCAGTTCGGGGCCGCCGAGAAATAGTAGCCCATTGTCAAGTGGCGATGCCACCTATTCTATTGTCGGAATATTTGGCGATTTTCGGTTTTAAGTTGGACGGGCCATCGTTTCATGAGTGCGCAATAGTCGCTTTGCGCATAGCGCCGTTTGAACTCCAAATTTGAAAGCTGCTTCGTCGAGGACCAGGGGCGCCTGTCGTTCGTTCACCGGGCTCGGGAACATCGCGTTTCCATTGAGCAGATCTGCGAGTTGATTGTCATGGGTGAACAGCGGCGGCACGTGTTCGCCAGCATCATCGAAGATGCCCAGCGCTGGTCGCGGCACGCGCGCAACCACAATGCCGCATGGCTGGAACGGACCAAAGCCGCGTTAAAGCGTCACTGACACTGGGATGTGCTGGACGGGCCTGTCGCATCCGCCTCGTTCACGGCCTCGCCGGGCGGATGCCGACACTCGTCAGGCGTGCACCGCCGACATCGACAACAGCCTTGCGGCGCAAGGCTCCAGCCCCGTTGCGCCATGTGCAACGATTCTGAAAATGTTGAAAGTGATGACGGCATCGGCCTTACTGCATTGGCATCGCGCACAACCGGGCGTATTCCTTTGCGTGCCACCGGAAACGGGTGGCCGGGATTCGAAACCCCGGTAGTTCGCTGAAGTAAAACGCTTGCCAGCCGGCATCACCCTGTGTGGTGCCGGCTGGCAATCCGTCGGCCGGCTATGGCGGGCGGTGCGTGGAGGCCTTGTGCCTGCCGGTTCAGCGAACGCCGGGTTTCGAACCACGCACCGCCCGCCACCTTTATCGGTGGCGGCTTCTGCCTGCACGCAAGGAGCCCTGCCATGACCCAGCCCCACTCCCCTGCCCCTCACCCCATCCACGACGCGCCTGCGAACGGCCCTGCGCTCGACCCGAACACCCTCATCGCCCTGCTGCACAGCATCGGCTCGGGCGCCGCCTCCGATGGTCAACCGTGGCCAGAGCGCCATCAGATGCCGGGCCGGCGCATCGCCTTGGCGGATACCGATTGCTCGCTGGCCGGGCTTCGCGTGGTCCTGGAGATTCTGCTGGCCGCGCAGCGCGCCCGCGAGAATGGCGAGCTGGAGCAGTACGTTGGCCCGCGCGTGATGGAAGGGCTGATCATGGCCGGAATCGGCCTTACCGCGCACGCCAGTACCCGACTGCATCCGGAGGGCTGAGTGGCCTGGTGGCGCTGGGCGGCCACCGCGCTCTGTCTTGCGGTGGTGGTTGCGGCACAGACGCAGTGGCCGGCACCGCCGGTGCCCGAGCAGCTCGCTTTCCACAGCATCACCGACAATCGCTTTTCACAGCTGCGCCGCCAAGCGGTGCAGTTCGTGGAGGCTCGGCCACGACAGGGCTTCCAGTTCGTCGAGCGGCATCGAGATGCCGAGTTCCAGGTTCATTGCCGAGGCATACCCGTGCTGTGGCTGGAGAGGCGCCCGCAACATCTGCTGTTGCAGGTCTCACTGGACGCGAAGCAGCGGGCGCCTGCCGTTGTGCGGTTGCGGGCGCTCCTCCAATGGCAGTTGGAGCCGTTGGATTACCTGGAGCAGGTACTGGCTGGCGTGCCGGAACCTGTTCTGTTGGATCGGGTGCTGCAGAGTCTTGCCAGTGATGTGCCTGATGGGGCGCGATGTGGCGTGCCGTAGTCGAGCATGACTCGACTCTACAAGGCTGCGGGCAGCGAGGGTTCGGGCTCCGGCCCTGCCGCTCGTCACCTGCGCGACAGGCATTGGCCAGTGATCATGCGGGTCACCTCCCGGCATCGATCCAGCCCGCATCGCGCGCACGCGCAAGCTCTTCTGGCGTATCGATATCCAGGGCCAGTTCCGGTGCGTGCAGGACATGCACCGTATCGGCAGGAAGTTGCCTCAAGCGCGCTCCGAAGCCGCGGTCACCGGTTGCACCCGCAGAGTTGAACCATGCACGCGGCACTACTGCGGGAACGCCAAGCGCGTTTCCATGACGGGTACCCGCACACCCTGACGCCGAGGCGCGGACACCCGAGAGCAGCGCCTGCAGATGGGAGCGCTCGATTGCGGGCTGGTCGCATGCCACGACCATCACCGCGGTCACCGTGGGCAGCAGGTGTACGCCGGCAACCTGCAGACTGCTCGCCAGGCCGCGTTCCCAGTGGTGGTTGGTTACCGGAGTGGCGTCCAGCCCGGCAATGCTGGATGTCACGGCCTGTGCGTTCGCGCCCACCACGACCAGGACCTGCGCTGGCGCGAGCTCCCGCGCCAACCGCACCACGCGATGTACCAGGGTTTCGCCCTGCCGGGTCAGAAGCTGCTTGGGCTGGCCAAGTCGGGTGCTCCCGCCGGCAGCCAGCACGACGACCGCATGCGCGTCAGTCACCTGCCGTGCGCGCTTCGCCATTGCTGCAGCTGCGCGGCGATGCTGAGCGAAATCGCCTCTGGCCCTCGGCCGCCGATGTTCAGGCCGACCGGTGATTGAAGTCTCGGGGAAAGGCGGTGGCGCTGATCCGGTGTCAGCAGCTTGAACAGGTCCTCGCGCCTTCGCCGCGGACCCAGCAGTCCAATGAACGCAACTTTGGTATCAGCCAGGGCCACCAGCGCCTCCCGGTCCAGTTCGAAATCGTGATGCATCACCAGTGCCGCGTCGCACGGGTCGCCATGAAGGGCCTCGGCCGGGCTGGTCTGAAGATGCGCATCCGCGCACTGCCCGGCTGACGCCCAGCGCGCTCGTCGTTCGGCCACGCTGACCCGCCACCCCAGGCCCCGCAGCAACGGAACCAGGGAGGGCGTTTCGGGACCGCCTCCCAACACCAGGGCCCGCGGAAGCCGGAGCAACGGCAAATGCCATGCGACCTCGCCAAAGGACTGTGCCCCGTCCATCGGATGCAGCTGCCATGCCTGCTCGCGATGGCCAGCGCGGAAAACGACCTGCCCCGACCTGCGAAGGTCGCGCTGGAGTGACACACCCTCGCGCAACCAGGCCTCGATGACGTCGTCGATGCCGGACATGGCACGCAACGGCAGAAGCGCAATCCGCAGCCGGCCGCGGCACCCGAGCGCGGACCCACTTAACAGATCGTCGTCACTGCGGGTGTCGATCTCGATCCAGTCGACCCGCCCTGCCGCGCTCACCTGCTCCGCGCGTCGCGCGAGCTCCGGCTCCAGGCATCCGCCGCTGAGCCAGCCGACCTGGCCGCCGTTGCAGAACAGCACCATGTCGCCGGCACCGGCGTAAGTGGAGCCATCGGTTTCCAGCACCAGCGCGAGCACGGCGTGCTCCCCCGCGCGCACGCGCGTCAAGGCCGTCTCGAGTACGCCGCGCGGGCTACCTTCGGCGAGGAAGCCCGGCGCTGCGGACAGGTCCTCGGCAAGATCGCCGGGCTCCCCTCCGCCTGCCGCTGAAGCTTCCAGCGCGGGTGAGGCTACGGGTCGGTCCATGCGCAACGTCAGCCCACGTCGGGCAAGCCGGGCAACAGCTTGTCCAAGGTGATGGGATAGCTGCGCACGCGCACGCCGGTTGCGTTGTAGATCGCATTGGCGATCGCGGCGCCAACCCCGCAGATGCCCAGTTCACCCACACCCTTGGCCTTCATCGGCGAGATCACCGGATCCAGCGTGTCGAGGAAGACCACCTCCTGGTACGGGATGTCGGCGTGCACGGGAACCTCGTAGCCGGCCAGGTCGTGGTTGATGAACAAGCCAAGCCGTTTGTCGACCACCAGCTCCTCCATCAGGGTCGCGCCCGCACCCATCACCATCCCGCCGATGACCTGGCTGCGTGCGGAGAGCGGATTGAGGATCCGGCCGCCATCGCATACGGCAAGCATGCGGCGGATGCGCGTCTCTCCAGTGTAGGCATGCACGGCAACCTCGCAGAAATGCCCTGCATAGGTGCCGACGTCGTAGCCTTGTTTGAAGTCGCCGAAGGCAATGCCGTCCTCCGCCGACAGTGTGCCCGCCTCCGCCAGCTTGATCGTCCGCCCGCCCGCCTGGATGCGGCCATTGGCGAAGTCTGCGGTGTCGCCGTCGAAGCCCAGTTTCTCGCCCACCTTGCGGCGCAGGCTGACGCACGCCGCGTACACGCCTGCGGTGGAGCTTGCCGCGCCCCACTGGCCGCCGGAACCGGCGGAGGCGGGATGACGGGAGTCGCCGAGGGTCACCTGGACCCGCTCCAGCGGCACGCCCATGGTCTCGGCTGCCGTCTGCGCGATGATCGTGTAGGAGCCGGTGCCGATGTCGGTCATGTCGGTCTCGACAATCACCCCGCCTTGGCCGTCAAGCCGGACCCGCGCCGCCGACTTCATCGTCGGTGCGCCGCGATAGCCCGCAGACACGCCCATGCCGATCAGCCAGTCCCCTTCCCTGACCTGCGCCGGCCTGGGGTTGCGCTTGTTCCAGTTGAAGCGCTCCGCGCCCTCGCGCAGGCAGCGCACCAGGTTGCGGTCGGAGAACTTCTTGGACGGATCGCCGGGTACCACCTCGGGCTCGTTGAGGATGCGGAACGCGATCGGGTCGAGGCCCAGCTTCTCGGCCATTTCATCCATCGCCACTTCCAGCGCCATGTGGCCCGGTGCTTCGCCCGGTGCGCGCATCGCATTGCCTTCGGGCATGTCGAGCGTGGCGATGTAGTTGGCCACCAGGCGGTTGGCGCCCGCATAGAGCTTGGGCGTCTGCAGGGTGCCGTTTTCGCCGTCCTCGCCGTTGATGTTGCCCGACCAGTTCTCATGGGCGATGGCGGAGATCCGGCCATCCTTTCCGCAGCCGATCCGCACGCGCTGGAGGGTGGCGTGCCGGTGCGTGGTGTTGTTGGGCATCAACGGGCGTTGCAGCGCGATCTTCACCGGTCGCCCGACCTGCTTGGCCGCCAACGCGGCCAGCACCGCGTCGGCACGGATGAACAGCTTGCCGCCGAAGCCGCCGCCGATATAGGGCGAGTCCACACGCACCTTGGCAGGATCGATGCCGAGGATCGCCGCCATGCCCTGCCTGGCCCAGTCGATCATCTGGTTCGCCGTCCACAGCGTGAGCGTGTCACCCTCCCAGGCGGCGATGGTGGCGTGCGGCTCCATCATCGAATGACTTTCGTCGGAGGTGTGGTAAGTCTCGTCGAGCTTGACCGCGGCGCTCGCGTAGGCGGTGTCGAAATCGCCCAACGCCTGCCGGTCGGGCTTGCCGTCACGCCCCTTTGCCAGCGGCGCGGACGGTGCCAGGGCCGGGAAATCGAAGCGGCCCTTGCCGCGCTCGTAGCGGGTACGGATCAACGCCGCGGCGGCGCGGGCCTGCTCGAAGGTCTCTGCCACCACGCAGGCGATGGCCTGATGGTAGTGGGCCACTTCGGGTCCGCCGAACAGCGGCGCATTGTTCCAGTTCGATGTGCCGACCGGCTTGGTTTCCGGTGCGGTGATGACCGCCAGTACGCCGGGCGCGGCACGCGCGCGGGAGGCATCCATCGAAATGATGCGCCCTTTGCCGATGCCCGCGCCGACGATGTAGCCGTAGGCCTGGTTCGGCGCCACGTCATGGCGCTCGTAGGCATAGGGGGCGGTGCCGGTGGTCTTGCGTGGACCGTCGATGCGCGGCGTCGACTTGCCGACGACCTTGGCCTTGTCGAACAGGTTGTCGCCGGCGGGGGCGTTGAATTCAAGGGGCATCAGCGCTCTCCTTCCACCAGCACCGCTGCGAGGGTGCGCTCGGCGAGCGCGATCTTGAACGCGTTCTCTGGCGTCGGACGGGCACCGGCGAACACCTGCCGGGTCGCGGCCTTCACGCCGTCGCGCAGCAGGGGTTCGGCTGCCTCGACGCGCCACGGCTTCGGCGCAACCCCACCGAGGGCGAACCGCGCCGAGCCGTCACGCTGCACGACCGCGGCGACCGACACCAGTGCGAACGCATAGGACGCGCGGTCCCGTACCTTGTGGTACACGTGCCGACCGCCCAGGGGCTTCGGCAGCGTGACGTGGGTGATCAGCTCACCGCGCTGCAGCACGTTGTCCTGCTGCGGCCTGTCGCCGGGGGAACGATGGAAATCGGCAATCGGGATGCTGCGCGTACTGCCGTCCCCCCTGACGGTCTGGATCGAGGCGTCCAGCACCCGCAGGGCCACCGCCATGTCGCCCGGATAGGTCGCGATGCAGCTGTCCGAGATGCCGATCACGCCCATCTGCCGGGAGAACCCCTCGAGTGCGCCGCAGCCGGACCCGGGCAGGCGCTTGTTGCAGGGCAGATTGGGGTCGTAGAAGTACGGGCAGCGCGTGCGCTGCAGCAGGTTGCCGCCGGTGGTGGCTTTGTTGCGCAACTTCCCGGAGGCGCCTGCCACGATCGCGCGGGTCAGCACCGCGTAGTCGCGGCGCACGCGCTCATGCGAGGCCAGCGCGGTATTGGTGACCAGCGTGCCGATGCGCAGGCCACCCTCGTCGGTGGGTTCGATCCTGTCCAGGCCGATGTCCTGCACATCGACCAGGTGCGCTGGCGTCTCGACCTCCAGCTTCATCAGGTCCAGCAGGTTGGTCCCTCCGGCCAGGAACTTCGCGCCCTCGGTACCGGCGACGGCCCTGGCGGCCTCGGCCGGGGATTTCGCGCGCTCGTAACTGAAGGCCCTCATGAGCGCCTCCCTGCAGAGGTGACGCCAGCGACCTCTGCCATCGCCTCGGCAATGTTGGAATAGGCGCCACAGCGGCAGAGGTTGCCGCTCATGCGTTCGCGCATTTCCATGTTGGTGGCCTGGGGCCGTGCGCTGACATCCGCCTGCACATGGCTGGGCACACCCCGCTTGATCTCGTCCAGTACCGCCACCGCCGAACAGATCTGCCCCGGCGTGCAATACCCGCACTGGTAGCCATCATGCTTGATGAAAGCGGCCTGCATCGGATGCAGGTCATCGGGAGTTCCGAGGCCTTCGATGGTGGTGATGGCATCGCCCTGGTGCTGCACCGCCAGGCTGAGGCAGGCATTGATGCGCTCACCGTTGACCAGCACGGTACAGGCACCGCATTGACCGTGGTCGCAGCCCTTCTTGGTGCCGGTCAGCTTCAGATGTTCGCGCAGGGCATCGAGCAGCGTGGTCCGGGTGTCCAGTTCAAGTTCCCGCCGCTCGCCGTTGACGGTCAAGGCCACCGTGCTGATGACCGGCGGGCTGGGCGGCGGGGGGGCCGCCAGTTCGGCGGCGAGCGATGACGCCCCCGGTGCGGCGGACATCGCCACGGTCGTGACGCCGCCGGCGATCACCTGGCGACGCGTCAACTTCATTCCTTCATCACAACTTGGCACAGTGACCTCCTGGCGTTCGGGGAAACCCCCGTGGCTGGATGGACGCGCTCACACTACCGAAGGGCCACTATGCCCATCTGCGGGGTACAGATCTGTGAAGCCGGCAAATGTAAGAACATGATGCAGCACGCCCGAAGAAATCGGCTGCATCCAGCCACAGCGCGGCACTCTTGGGCCATGCGTATGCCTCACTGGATGACTCACAGTCCTGTTTGTCCCTCAGCATGAGGAACATGATGGCCCGACGCTACAAAGGCGTTGGCTGGGAGGGCTCGGGTTCGTGGATGGAGCCCTCCAACAAGGCAACGTAGGTATCAAGCCTGGTGCGAAGGCCGATCAGCATCCAGCCCAGCAGGTACAGCAGCACCATGGCGAAGATCAGTAGTGCACCCAGCGGGCCAACATCGAAAGCGCCCGCCCAGTCGCCCCATTTCCATCCGCGGAACTGCAGGTAGAGGGCAATCAACAGCGGGAATGGTCCCAGCCGCTGCAGGCCGCCATACATCATGCCCATGCGCTCAATCATGTTTGTGCGCAAGGTGCTGACGAACTTGAGTCGCCGCTCGCGCTGGACGCGCGGGAATCCGCGAAGCTCGGTCACCACCGCTTGCCAGTGAGCGAAGTCTTCATCCATCTCCCGGGCGTGTGAGAGCCGCGGCTGGCTGAACTGGCGAATGCCCCTGCGGGCGGCCAGTACGCCACCGACAATGAACCCTCCGATTTCGATTGCCAGGCAGGTAACAACCACCTGGAGCACTACGCCAAGAGGCAGCCATCGATCCGGAAGCTGACCCATGAGAATGCCGATGATCGCCGCACCCACGCCGATGCGAAACGCCCACGTCTCCACCCTGCCCGCCTTGGGGCAGATGCTGTGCTCAACCAGTCCCTGCACCCGCTGGTAGAGCCAGTGGAACGTGAGTTCCTGAGAATCGGTCTTCGCTGGCGGTTCGAATCCGCCCCGTGCCTGCATGTCCATTGCGCCCCGTGCCCCGCCGGCCAGGTTGCCGGCGCCACCATCGTAGCCGAGCTGGGTTGTGGCGGAATACGGCCTAGCCGTGTAACCGTCAGGCCAGGACCTTCCCGGAGTCGAGCATGGCTCGATTCTACAGAGGCGGAGCCTGCGGGCCGACCCGAACATGCACCGCATGGCTGATGCCACGATGGAACATCTTGGCGTATGGGCAGACGCGTTCGGTGTTGCGCACCAGTTCGCAGGCGAGGTTCTCATTCATGCCGGGAAGATGTACCACGATCTCGGCCGACAGCAGGTACAGCCCATCTGCCGGATCACGGGCGAAGGTGACCGCCACCTCGATGCTGGGATTGTGCAGCAGCAGGCCGGCACGCGCGGCCACCAGCACCAGGGCACCGTGGAAGCAGCCGGCATAGCTCGCAGCCAGCAGCTGCTCGGGATTGGCGCCGCCGCCCGGCGCACCGAGTTCCGGCGGCAGGCGCAGGTGCACCGCCAGTGCACCGTCGTCCGATCGCACGACGCCGGACGCCCGCCCGTGCTGGGCCTGGCCTCCGCTCACCCGCACGCGGCCGGTGTACAGCGGCTTCACGTCGTCGCCCTGGTAACGGTCCAGCATGGCGGGCGAAGGCGGTTTCAGCTCGGTCATTGCGCGGCTCCATCAAGCGCTGCTGCGGCAGGCGATCAATTCGCCGCTCAGGCAGGCTGCCGCTGCAACAGGCCCGACTGCTGCAGCCAGGCTTCGAAATCGACCTGCCCCAGCCACGCGTGTCCGACCGGCACCAGCGTGTCGATCTGCAGCGGCGCACCGAAGTACAGCGCCTCGGTATCCGCAACGACCTGCCGGGGATCACCCGTCAGTTGCAGATACCGCCTGGCCAGATCCGCCATCGCGCTGCGCTGCGGCCCGGCGATTTCCAGCACGCCATTGGCCGGCGGCTGCTGCGCGATGCGTGCCACCGCTTCGGCAACATCCTCGGCGGCAATCGGCTGCACGTCGGCGGCCGGCAGCCGCAGGGTCTCCCCATCGCCGGCGGACTGGATGATGCCCGGCAGGAACTCGAAGAACTGCGTGGAATGGATGATGGTGTACGGCAGGCCCGAGTCGCGGATCAGGCGCTCCTGGGCGATCTTGCCGCGGAAATAGCCACTGGCTGCCAGCATGTCGGTGCCTACGACGGAAAGCGCAACGTGGTGATGTACGCCGGCACGGATAGCGGCCGCAAGTATGTTGTGGCCAGCGGTCACGAAGAACGAAAGCACTGCCGCATCTTCGAACGAGGGCGAGTTGGCCAGGTCCACCACCACGTCGACGCCGTCCATGGCGGCATCCAGACCTTCACCGGTCAGCACATCCACCCCGGTCGAGGGTGCTGCCACCACGATCTCATGCCCGGCTACGCGCAGGCGTTCCACCACCTTGCTGCCGATGCGGCCGGTACCACCGATGACGAGGAACTTCATTGCGTATCTCCTGGAATGTAGAAGGGCTACCGGATGTGGCCGGGCGCAGGCATCGTAGGTAGCGCGGGCGCGAGGCAGTAGGTCCATGGCGGGCCGCGCACTGTTGCCCGGCACGCACCAATACGCTCAGGCCCAGCCAGGCCGTGCGCCTTGGTTCAGAGGGGTGGCCTGCTGGCGCGCTTCCCAGTGCGAGATCACATCCAGCTCGAGCGCGCGCACCCGCTGCGTGCTGAAGTCGATGAAGGCCCGCACGCGCTTGGGCAGCTGGCGGCGGCTGAGGTAGCACAGGTAGTGGCCACGATCGAGCGGCGCATGCCGATCCAGGCAGGTCACCACCCTGCCCGCCCACAGCGCTTCACGCACCTGATAGCTGGGCAGTTGGGCGATGCCGAGCCCGTCGATGACGGCCTGCAGGGCCAGGTCGGCATCGTTGAACACCATTGCGGAAGGCGGCTGCAGGTGCACTTCGGCACCGTCGACACGGAATTCCCAGGGCTGCATGCGTCCGCCCGGCAGGCGCCGCCCGATGCAGGCATGCGTGGGCAGCGCGTCCACCGACGCGGGTAGGCCGTGCACCTGCACGTACGCCGGTGATGCACATACGACCAGCTGCATCGGCACCAGCTGCTTGGCGATCACCTGGCTGTCTTCCAGCAGGCCGTCGCGAAACGCCACGTCGATGCGGTCACCGGCCAGGTCGGGGGCCTGCTCGTCCAGCAGCAGTTCCACGGATACCTGCGGGTACTCGGCGCGGAATGCGGCCAGCAAGGGGGCGATCACCCGCCGGCCGAAGCCGTGGCTGGCACTGATGCGCAGGTGCCCGCGCGGCGGGCCCTCGCGCAGGTCGCGCATTTCCTCCAGCGCCTGCAGGATGCAGGTCACGCCCGGGTTGCAGCCCTCCAGGAACAGCTCGCCTTCCCGGGTGAGCGTGGTCGAGCGCGTGGTGCGCAGGAACAACCGCACGCCCAGCTGGCTTTCCAGCTTCTGCACGCTGCGGCTGACGGCCGAGCGGCCGATGCCGAGGCGGTCGGCCGCGCGCGCGAAACTGCCCTCGGACGCCACTGCAATGAAGGCCAGCACACCGGCGTAGCTGGTGGAGAAGGACGCATTGAGCGCATCGTGGCCGTCACTGGCCGCGCGGGGCGTTGCGGCATTCATGGGTGGCCTGGCTCCAGGCGGGCACGTTGTGCGTGCAGGTGGCTCCGCGCCAGCGCCAACCGTTGCCTGCACGTGGAAGGGTCGAGCCCCAGCAGGGGCACGATGTCCTCGAATCCGGCGCCCAGCACGTCGTGCAACAGCAGGATCGCGCGTGCGTCGGGCGGCAGTTCGCGCAATGCGGCGAGGAAGGCCTGCCAGACCTGTTCGCTGGCAGGGCGCGATGCGGTGCGCAGGTGCGATGAGGTGTCCATGCCCGGCAGACGGCCGAGCATCGGCCGCTGTGACAGGACATTGGTGTTTTTCATGCAACAGCGTGCGGCCCGGCCCCCGCCTACCGGCGTTGCGAATGCAGGCCTAGCCTCGCTGTGCCCTTCACACGCTACAGGAACACACCATGACCGCACGCCTGGATTACGCCGCGCAATCCCCCGAACTGTTCAAGAAGCTCGGCCTGTACTCGCATGCCGCCCACACCGCCTCGATCGAAGGGGCCATCATTGATCTGGTCAACATCCGTGCATCGCAGCTCAACGGCTGTGGCTTCTGCCTGGACATGCACGTGAAGGAGGCCACCCTGCGTGGTGAGCGCCCGCTGCGCCTGCATCACCTGGCGGCATGGCGTGAATCAACGCTGTTCAGCCCGCGCGAGCGCGCCTGCCTGGCCTGGACCGAAGTACTGACCCAGCTGCCGGCGCAGGGGGTGCCCGACGAGCTGTACGCGCGCGTGCGCGGCCAGCTGTCCGATCAGGAAATGGTCGACCTCACCCACGCGGTGATGGCGATCAACGCCTGGAACCGTGCCAATGTCGCCTTCCGTACCACGCCCGGCACCCTGGATACGGCCTTTGGCCTGGACAAGGCCGGCCTGGCCTGACCCTTCCGCCGCTGCCCCATGCAGCGGCCCTCCTCCACCGCTTTGGAGACCTGCCATGCGTCGCTCTGTTCTGGTCCTGTTTGCGCTGCTGCCACTGTGCGGCGCTGCCGCCACCCCGCCCTCTCCTGCGCCCCAGCCCTTGGTGCGCGAGGTGATGACCCGCGCCCTGCCGGAGCAGCCCGGCAAGGAAGCGCTGATCCTTACCGTGGAGTACCCGCCGGGTGGTGCTGATCCTGTCCACCGCCACGATGCCCATGGCTTCGTCTACGTCCTGGAAGGACGGATCGTGATGGGTGTGGCCGGCGGCAAGGAGGTCACCCTTGGCCCGGGCGAGGCCTTCCATGAGGGCCCGGCCGATCTGCACACCGTAGGCCGCAACGCCAGCGCTACCGAGCCGGCGAAGTTCGTGGTGTTCCTGATCAAGGACATCGGCAAGCCGGCGGTGCTGCCGCCGCACTGATCGCACGTCCGGCGCTGGCACCAACGACAGGTTCCCGGGTGTCACAATCCGGGGACCTGTCCCGTCTACGCTGGTATGGACGAATCCACTGCGCTGTTCTCACGCCTCCGCCCACGCCTGTTCGGCGTGGCCTACCGCATGCTTGGGTCTTCGCACGAAGCCGAAGACGTGGTGCAGGATGTCTGGCTGCGCTGGCATGGCGCCGACCAGTCACAGATCGAGAATCCGGAAGCCTGGCTGGTGGCGGCCACCACCCGTCGCGCCATTGATGGCCTGCGCCTGGCACGGCATGCGCGCGAACACTATGTGGGCATGTGGTTGCCCGAGCCGCTGCTGACCGATGACGCCGCCACGCCCGAGTACGTGCTGGAAACCGCCAGCGATCTGTCGGTCGCCTTCCTCAGTGTGCTGGAACGGTTGGCCCCGGATGCACGTGCGGCCTTCCTGCTGCACGATGTGTTCGATCAGGATTACGCAGTGGTCGCGCGCACACTGGACAAGACGGAAGCCGCCTGCCGGCAGATCGTGCATCGCGCACGCCGTCAGCTCAGGCAGGAGCGCCCGCGCTACAACGTCCCGCAGGACGTGCACCAGAAACTGCTGCGCCGCTTCGCCGAGGCTGCATCCAGTGGAGATTTCCGCACGATGAAGGCGTTGATGGCCGAATCGGCCGAGCTGGTGGGTGACGGCGGCGGTATCGTCACCAGCTTTCCCGGGCCTTTGCTCGGCGGCACACGCATTGCCCAGCTGCTGTATGCCCCGCACCTGCGGCGCAGCGCGCAATTGCGGATGGTACCGGCCATGCTCAACGGACGGTTGGGACTGCTGCGCTATTTCGATGGCGTGCTGGAGGCGGCGATGGCCTTCGAGACCGATGGCGAACGGATCACGCAGATCCTGGTGCAGCGCAACCCGCACAAGCTGCAGCGGTTGGCTCGCCCTACCGCCATCCAGTAGTTTCACGCCAGGTGTGGATGGCGTCCGTTGTCGGCCTCGTCCTTGCGGGATTCGAGCGGGGCGCCGATGCGCCCCGTCGAAAACCCCTGCTTGCGCTGTATCCGCAGGATCCGATCAGAAGTCCCAGAACACCGGCACCCAGCGGAACGTCTCGCCCTCCAGCGACACCCGGCCCACTGACGGGAACGGAAGATGCGTGGCCACCAGCATTTCGCCGGTGCCGGCCAGTTCCTTCAGCAGAGCGATGCGTACGCGTGCGGATTCCTCCGGGTCGTGCTCAAAACCGTTGTGCCAGTTCGGCTGGTCGAAGCCGACCGCGAATACCGCGTCACCGGCAAAGGTCAAGGCGTGCCCCGCAGACGCCACGCGCACCACGCAGTGGCCCGGGGTATGCCCACCGGTACGGCGGGCCGTCACGCCCGGGGCGATCTGCTGTTCGTCCTGGAAGGTGTGCACATAGCTGCTGTACTCGGCCCAGAAGTGCTTGGCCGTGGCGCGTAGCGCATCGGGGAAACCCTGCGGCATGTTGGTGCGGCTGAAGTCCGGCGACTTCCAGAACTCCACCTCCGCTGCGGCCACGTGGATCTTCAGGTCCGGGCGCAGCTGTTCCTTCACACCTTCAACCAGCAGCCCGCCGACGTGGTCCATGTGCATGTGGGTGATCACCACATCGGTGATTTCGCCCAGGTTGATACCGGCAGCACCAAGGCGACGGATCAGCTGGCCGGCGCGCGGCAGCTGCAGGTCCGGGTCCATGCCCAGGCCGGCATCGATGAGAATGGTGCGATCCCCGCTGTGCACCACCATTACGTTCAATGCCCAGTCGAAGGCATCCTGCGGCAGGTACATCTCTTCGAACCATTCGGCACGGTCGGCCGCCGGTACGTTGTGGCCGAGCATCTGGGTGGGCAACGGCAGGACGCCATCGCTGATCACCAGCACTTCGACGTCGCCCACTTTCAGGGCGTAGCGCGAGGGCACCAGTTCATCGAGGGCGGGGGCAATGGACGCGGCGGTGTTTTCCATACTGAACATGAGGGATCTCCACGAAGAGCCATTTGGCGGGCAGCAATGCAAGGCTGGCGCGAACGAATCCGGGCGCCTGCCCATGGCGCAGGCAGTGACATTGCCAGGGCACGGTTGCCTGGCAGGCCAGCGCTGCGGAGTTCATGGGAAGACGGGCCACTGCGCGGGCAATGGGCCCGGAACACGGCAGGTGCCGTGTGGGATCAGCCTAGGCAGCAGGCCGCAGGTGCGGTAGCGCCGTGAAGGGGTACGTCATGTTGCGTTCCGGGAAGCAATGCGGAACCGGCTGCAATGCCACCATTGCAAGCGCCTCTGGCTTGTTCGGTAGCGCGCAGGCCCAGGTCGGGCAGCTTCGGATGATCATCCAGTCGACCCCACTGTGGATCCGTGCACTCAGGACGATCTATCAAGAAATTCGGACTTGTCATATCCCTGGCGCCTGATCGCGGGCGCAAAGTACGTCTCACCACCCACCCATGAGAGTTCCCGCATGAACACCTTCGCCCGTACCCTGGCCGTTGCCGCCCTCGCCCTCTCGGTCCAGGCCGGCCTGTCCGCGCAGGCCGCCGAACCGGCCAAGCCGGCTGCAGTCACCAGCATTGCGCGCACCGCCAGCTACATCACCACCGCCGATGGCGTGCAGCTGTACTACAAGGACTGGGGCCCGAAGGACGGCCCGGTCGTCACCTTCAGCCACGGCTGGCCGTTGAACTCAGACAGCTGGGAATCGCAGATGATCTTCCTGGCCGATCATGGCTACCGTGTCATCGCGCATGACCGTCGTGGCCACGGTCGCTCCAGCCAGCCGTGGGACGGCAACGATATGGATCATTACGCCGATGACCTGGCCACGGTGATCAATACGCTGGACCTGCACGATGTGACCCTGGTGGGCTTCTCCACCGGTGGCGGCGAAGTGGCGCGCTACATTGGCCGGCATGGCACGGGGCGGGTGAAGAAGGCCGTGCTGATCAGCTCGGTACCGCCGTTCATGCTGAAGACCGCCGACAACCCGAACGGCCTGCCGATTGAAGTGTTCGATGGCATCCGCAAGGCGCAGATGGATAACCGCGCGCAGCTGTACAAGGACATTCCGTCGGGCCCGTTCTATGGCTTCAACCGCCCGGGCGCGAAGGTGTCGCAGGGGTTGATCGATGCGTGGTGGGCGCAGGGCATGCAGGGCGGCCACAAGAACACCTACGATTCGATCGCTGCGTTCTCGGCCACCGATTTCCGCGCGGACCTGAAGAAGTTCGATGTGCCCACCCTGGTCATCCACGGTGACGACGACCAGATCGTGCCGATCGATATCTCCGGCCGCCAGTCGGCGAAACTGATCAAGGGCGCAAAGCTGATTGTCTACCCGGGTGCGCCGCATGGCCTGACCGACACCCACAAGGACAAGGTCAACCAGGATCTGCTGGCGTTCCTGCAGGAAAAGTGAGTGACCGGGGCTCTGTTGTGATGGCAGAGCCCTTCCTTCCCAGAAGCAGGGCTGGCACCGGAGAAGCGCCGGGTGCCGCGTCAGTGCACGATTGCGGCCGTGGGATTTCAGGCCAACGATGGAGCGCGTTCCGCACTTTGATGAAGGGTTAACCTCCAACGGAGGACACTGCGCCCTCACGGCTCTTCTCCGGCGCAGAATCCTTTGCTCCCGTGTCCAGCCTTAGACGACACGGCCATGCATCCTCCCAATGCCTTCCGGATCCACGCGATCCAGCCCCTTCTTGCGCGCAATGGCGCAATCGTTCGCCTTGATCAGTTGCGATCTACCTGCAAGAGTTGCGGCCTGCGCTCGTCAATGAGCGAGAACGCCGGCATTCAGACAAGCCCATTGGGCACGACGCTCACTTGCCCCGCATGCGGTGCCACGGGGCTGATGGACGAGGTGGAGATATGGCACCACTGGCTCGAACAATGCCGCCGTGAACGGATGCTGGCGCTCTTTGATCCAAAGCCTGACGAACCTCTGGAACCAGACACTCCGGAATGACGAGCGCGTTCCGGGCGCTTGCGGACGCAGCGCCAGCTACGCGCCTCAACCGTCGCCCGGGTGCCGGCCCGCCAGGCTGCCCATCGTGAAGGCGTAGCCAGCTTCCTCCAGCAGCGTTCTCATGCGTAGCTCCACGCGCCTGGGTGAAAGCAGGCTGTTGGGCGCGTACAGGGCATAGACATAGCCGGCGCCGTCGATGATTTCGCGGCGCACGGCGCAGTCGCTGGATTCAGCTGCCTCGGACCAGACAGACATCAACCGGGCAGGACTGATGGACTGCCCGTTGCGAAGACGAAAGAACAGCCAGCGGACTCCCAGGGACGGGGCTGGATTCAACTTAGCCACTGCGAGCCTCCAATGCGCCGGAAAAGATCCCTGAGAACCTCAGGATCCAATCGTGGATGCTCGTCTTTCGAAGATCGCGGAAGGTCGATGCGCGCAGCACCCTTCACCAGTGCAGGCAGATCGGACTGAAGGTCGATCCACCATCCCGCGGGCAGACGGAGGCCCGTGCCCGTTCTATCGTAGATGCAGATCGTAAAATTCATCGCGTTGCTCCTGAATGACCCGAGCATACGCTTGCGCAATGTCAGGTCCGGATGCGACGCCTAGGGAGATGTCGCGTCGACGCGCTTTGCGCATTCGAATACGTGTGCTTCGTCCTGCTGGACCCTGCGGAATGATTCAAGCCAGCTGAATGCTGCGCCGCGATTGTGAATCATGTCGCCGAGCCTTCCGGTCAGGCATCGTGCGCATTCCATCCCGCCAGGGCTGGGTGCGTGGCAGCAACGGCATTGCGCCATCGTCGTGGTTCTCTCCGGACGACATTGGTACATGATCTTGGTCATCAGGCTGATCGCCTGGCTTTGCGAGGACATGCCCGCTCCCTGTCTACCGCGGAAGCAGCCGCGCGGCGCGCGGCTCCTCCTGTTCCTCAGCGGCGCGTATCGCCGCCGAGACCGCCCTTCTTTTCGTCCGCTGGCTTCGGGCTCTCGCGATCCTCGTTGTCCTGCTGCTGTTGCTGCCCTTGCTTGCCGGGCTCCTTCCCGCCAGGCTCGCTCCCCTCGACCTGCCCCTGCTGCGCGGGCTGTTCTGTTTCAGCGGAAGCGCTGGAGCGGTCGTTCCTGTTCTGTTCGGGGACGCTGTTCATTTCGATTCTCCGTCGCAGCAAGTCTGCTGCCAATTGACAGTGGGCCTGGCGCCGTTACGGGAGCGTACCGGGAAGCGCGCTGGATGAACGACTGTCATGAACAGGCTCCCGGCAACAAGCGTGTACAGTGAGGCTCCGAACGTGGGGAACACCATGATCCATGGAAGAAGCAAGCACATTGTGGACGTAGAGCGTGAACTGGCCCACTGGAAGGCCGCGTTCAACCTGGGCACCCTGCCCGCGATGAGCTTCCGATATGAAGTAGCGCCGGTTGTCCGGCTTGCCTGCGATATCTATGTGAGAGATCCGCACGGCACCCGGTCGGCATGGATCGACGATCTGCAGGACAGGCTTGCGAAGCGATCGAGCCTGCGCGGCCACCCTGGCGCAGCAGAGATTGCCGATCGGTGCTGGTCCCTGCTTGGCTGCGCTTAGGCGCGGCTGGCCGCGTGATTCCGCTCGCGCATCAACTCATCATTCAGTACGTGGACAATGGACATCACCGCGTCGGCAAGTCCACGAGAATCGCTGATGGATCCGTAGAAGTAGATCCTGGCGCCTTCAATGCGAACATCCGCCAGCTGGAGCTGGGACGCCAGGGCCCTGCACTTGATGAGGAACATCTCTGTCCAGCGAGCGCCGGGCGCCAGATCCAGCAGCGCGGTGATGGCTTCGTCGGTGGATGCGTCTACACGCTCATGCAACAACGGGACATCGAAGCCGACGATTCTTGGGAGCATGGAAGCGTTCACCTGACCATCCTCTCGCTGATGGGCGCTGCGAGTACTCCCACAGTACAACAGAATGCGTCCAGCCCCAGATGAGATGGCGTCAGCTGGCCTGTCCCAGCTCGCGCGCAAGAAACGGCGCCGTCCTGCTGCCCTTGGCGCGGGCCACCTGTTGCGGCGTGCCCTTCGCCACGATGGTGCCGCCCGCACCGCCTGCACCTGGCCCGACATCAATCACCCAATCTGCCTGTGCGACCGAACGCATGTCGTGTTCGATCATCACCACCGTGTTGCCTGCCTCCACCAGTCGTTGCAGCTGCGCCAGCAACCTGTCCGCGTCAGATGCATGCAGGCCGGTGGTGGGCTCATCCAGCACATACAGCGTGCGCCCGCGCTGGCTGCGCTGCAGCTCGGTCGCCAGCTTGATGCGCTGCGCTTCACCGCCTGAAAGCTCCGTGGCCGGCTGCCCCAGCCGCAGGTAGCCCAGACCTATTTCCTGCAGCAACTGCAGCGGGCGGTCAATGGCGTCTTCTTCGGCGAAGAACGCGTGCGCCTGGTCGACCGTCATCTGCAGGACCTCGGCGATGTTGCGGTCGTTCCACAACACCTTCAGGGTGGCCTCGTTGTAGCGGGCGCCATGGCAGGTCGGGCACGGCGCATAGACGCTTGGCATGAACAGCAGTTCGACACTGACGAAGCCCTCGCCTTCGCAGGTCTCGCACCGGCCCTTGGCCACGTTGAACGAGAAGCGTCCCGCATCGAAGCGACGGCGGCGCGCGTCTGGCGTTGCGGCGAACAGCTTGCGCACGTGGTCGAACAGGCCGGTGTAGGTGGCCAGGTTGGATCGTGGCGTGCGGCCGATGGGCTTCTGGTCGACCTGCACCACGCGTTGAATGGCGTCCACATCGCCGGCCAGCTGGCCCCGCGTCGCTTCCATCACGGTCGGCCCATCCGGGGGCGTGCTGTCGGCGCTGTCGTCCACGGGCTCGTGCCCCAGGTGCAGCAGCATCAGCTCGGGCAGCGCTTGTGCCATCAGGCTGGACTTGCCCGATCCGGAAATGCCGGTCACTGCTGTCAGCAGCCCCAGCGGCACCTGCGCGTCCACGCCCTGCAGGTTGTGGCGATGGATGCCCTTCAGTTCGAGCCAGCTGTTGGCACTGCGCTGCCGGCTGGCAGGCGCAGGCACCTGGTCGAACAGATACCGGGCCGTGCGCGAATCCTTTACCTGGCGCAGGCCATCGGGTTCGCCGCTGTAAAGCACGCGCCCTCCCCGCTCGCCGGCCTCCGGTCCCACGTCCACCAGCCACTGCGCGCGGCGCATCAGCTCCAGATCATGTTCAACAACGAACACCGAGTTACCGCCGTCGCGCAGCCGTTCCAGTGCGTCGTACAGCGCCTGGCTGTCGGCCGGATGCAGGCCGGCCGAGGGTTCGTCGAGCACGTACAGCACGCCAAACAGCAACGAGCTGAGCTGCGTGGCCAGCCGCAGGCGCTGCAGTTCGCCGGCCGACAGCGTGGGCGTGGCGCGATCAAGTGATAGATAGCCCAGGCCGAGCTCGCGCAGTTGCCGTACACGCGCCATGACCCCGCCCGCCAGGCGTTGTGCCGCCAGGCGCTTTTCCTCAGACAAGGCTGAGGTCAGGCGCACGTCGGGTGCGCCTTCGTGGGTCGCGCGGCCACTTGCTGCCCGCTTGGCGCGATCGCGGGGCGTTGCACGCCTGCTGGAACGCGCGCCGTGGCTGTGTGCACTGAAGTCGCCCCGCGCGATGGGCTCGAGCAACGCCGCCAGCTGGTCCAATGGCAGCCGCATGAACTCGCCGATATCCACACCGGCAAAGGTGACCGAAAGCGCCTCCGGCTTCAGGCGCTTTCCGTGGCAGGCGGGGCACAGCTTGCCTTCCATGTAGCGCGAAACACGCCTGCGCATCAAGGCGCTCTGGGTGTTGGCAAAGGTGTGCAGCACGTAACGGCGCGCGCCGGTATAGGTGCCCATGTAGCTGGGCTCCTGCTTGCGCTTGAGTGCGCTACGGGTCTCGGCCGGCGTGAAGCCGGCATAGACCGGCACGGTGGGCGTCTCCTCGGTGAACAGGATCCACTCACGGTCCTTCTTCGGCAGTTTCTTCCACGGCACATCGATGTCGTAGCCCAACGTGACCAGGATGTCGCGCAGGTTCTGGCCATGCCATGCCGGTGGCCAGGACGCGATGGCGCGCTCGCGGATGCTCAGCGACGGGTCCGGAACCATCAGTGCTTCAGTCACTTCGTAGACATACCCCAGGCCATGGCAGGTGCTGCAGGCGCCCTGTGGGGTGTTGGGCGAGAAGTCTTCGGCGTACAGCATGGGCTGGTGGGCCGGGTAGGCTCCCGCCCGCGAAAACATCATGCGCACCAGGCTGGACAGCGTGGTCACGCTGCCCACCGAGGAGCGCGCATTGCTGGCGCCGCGCTGCTGCTGCAGGGCGACCGCCGGGGGCAGCCCGTCGATGGCATCCACATCGGGCACGCCCGCCTGGTCGATCAGGCGGCGCGCATAGGGTGCGACGGATTCGAAGTAGCGCCGCTGCGCCTCGGCGAAAACCGTGCCGAAGGCCAACGAGGACTTGCCGGATCCCGACACGCCGGAGAACACCACCAGTGCATTGCGCGGAATGGAGACATCGACATTCTTCAGGTTGTGCTCGCGCGCACCACGGACTTCGATGCAGCCGCTGGCTGCGGCAGCACATGACGACTCGCCATAGGGGGTGTTGGACATCTCAGCATTCCTGCAATCGGTGGGCGGCTCGCGCATGGTGCGCCCGGTAGGCCATTCTCGCTGTTGCGGGGTGAATGGCGTGAGGGGGTGCGCAACCACGTGCCGCATCAGAACGCCATGGCCGACGCAGACCGCGCCGCCGCGCTGATTGTTAACGCGCGTTGCCTGAAGGATTGACGCCACGTTGCCCCGCCCTTGATGAGGCCGCTCACAGTGCATTCCTATGCTGGGCCCGCCACCTGCGAGGTGGTGATCAACCTGGAGATGCACCATGCAACGCGACCAGAAAGACCTTCCACATCCGGACACGGAGGCGCAGCGCCCCGATCCTGTCAGTCCGCTGCAGGCGACGCTGCACAACCGCCGCAATCATGACGAGGCGCTGCAGGAAACCTTCCCCGCCAGTGACCCGATCTCCCCCTTCGTCGCTGCGCCCACGCCGGACGAGCAGGCCAAGCGCCTCGGGAAGCGGGTCAAGCTGCCGGACCGCCACACGGATGAGGAGGCCGCGGGAGGTGACCAGTGATCCGGCGCGGTTTCGCCCGTGTCGCGGCGGCGACGGCGCGATTGTCCGGCAGCCTGGGGGCATTCGTCGCAGCGCTGGGGGTGATCATCACCTGGGCTGCCAGCGGGCCGGCCTTCCACTTCAATGACACGTGGCAGCTGGTGGTGAATACAGGAACCACCATCGTGACCTTCCTGATGGTGTTCCTGATCCAGCATACGCAGAACGCTGATACCGCTGCGCTGCACATCAAGCTGGATGAACTGATCCGGGTGAGCAAGGACGCCAACCAGGAGTTGTTGAACCTGGAGTCGATGGAGCCGGCCCATCTTGAAGAGATACGCCAGCGTTACGAGGCACTGGCGAAGACCGCTGCAGACATCAAGTCCAAGAAGGAGCGCTGCATGCCCAGCGATGCGGATGCAGCCGCCGAAGCCTGAGGTGGATGCCTGCGCCTACAGCTGTTCTGGTGTGAGGCCCTGTCTGGCAGGGCCTTCCAGCAGCGCTCCGGTGGCGGAAAAGCGGCTGCCGTGGCAGGGGCAGTCCCAGGTGCGCTCATGGCCATTCCATTGGACAACGCACTTCAGGTGCGGGCAGAGCGCCGACATCATGTGCAGGCGCCCGCCCTCGTCGCGGTAGACCGCGGTGCGCTTTCCGTCCACGTCCAGCAGTGCGCCGCAACCACGGGCGAGCTCACTGGGTGAGTGCGACGGCGCCGTGGCAAGGCGATCTCCCACCATGTGCCGCGCCACCGTGGCGTTGGTGCGGGCCCAGCCCGATGCCGAGCGCACCGGCGTGAAACGCATGGGGCTGAGCAGCTGCTCGATCTCGCTGGCCGTGCCCATGATTCCCTCGGTGATCGCGCGCGCGGCCACGCCTGCCCAGGTCAAACCGTCCGGCCCATAGCCGGTAGCGACCCACACATTATCGTGCGCGCTGCTGCCGATGTAGGGCAGCTGGTCGGCGGGCCGGAATTGCTGGGCCGACCAGCACAGCGGCTCGCCCTGCACGTTGAAGTTGCGGCGCGCGTCGGCTAGCAGATGCTGGGCCGGATCCTCCGCTGGCGTTTCGCCGGTGCGGTGTGTTTCGCCAACCAGCACAAGCCAGTCGCGGCCATCAGCGCCGTGCACCCCGCGCAATGAGCGGTGCCGGTCGGCGATCCAGTGAATGCCTGCCGCAGGTAGGTTGGCAACCGGCACCGCCACCCCGTACTCGCGGTACACCTCCATCTCGGCCTGCACCAGGTTGAAGCCTGCGGGCGAATGCGTAGCCAGCACGAACTGCCTGGCCTGTATGCGGGCGCCATCGGCTGTCGCAACGCCGGCGGATGCCTCGATGCGGTTGATCCGGGTCCAGTCGTGGATGCGCACGCGACCTGCCAGATGACGTGCCAGTTGCCTGCAGAACGCCGCAGGATCCAACTGCGCCTGATCGGGAACGCGGAAGGCGTGGCCCAATGCAAACGGCAGCCCGGACTGCCGGTGTTCGCACTGCAGGCCGACGCGCTGATAGGCCTGCAGCTCACGCTCGAACTGCGCGGTGACCTCGCGGGTGCGATCCTGCACACCGTACTGCATGCCCACGCGTTGGAAGCCACAGCGCAGATCGTAGCGATGAACCAGTGTTTCGATGGACCGCAGCGCCTGCTGCCGCCACTGCACGACACGGCTGGCCGTGTCGCCGCCCCAACGGGAGATCAGATCGGCCAGCCGGGAGACGGGCGCGTAAAGATTGCCGGTGGACATCACCGTATTGCGCCCGCCGATGGGCCCCGCATCAACCACCAGCACATCCAGGCCGCTATCGGCCAGGCGGGCCGCTGTCAGCAGGCCGGTCATGCCGGCGCCCACCACCAGCACGTCCGCGCGCGTCGTGCCGGCAAGGGGGCGGAAGCTGTGCGACTCGGTGTCAGCTGACCATAAGCTGGCGCGCGGGAACGGTTCGGACATGAAAGAGATCCTTGCAGCTTCAGCTGGGAGGCCTCTCTGATACGCCTTGCCGGGTGAAACGACGGTGGCGTGGTCGTGCAGATGATGCTCACGCGCTGCCACGATCAACGCCATGGTCAAGGCCAGGTGAGCGTTGCGTGGGCAACACGCCTGTGTCGCCTCTGCGAACCGCAACTCCTTGCTTGCAGCGTGGTCGCTAACGTGCCTGGAAGGAGGATCAGGCAGTGAGCACGCACTTGGAAATCGATCTGATGATCGCGCAACTGGAGGAATTGCTGCCGACCTGGGCAGCGTTCTACCCCGAGCCGCAGTTCATCCGCATGCTCGCCGAGGCATTGGACTATATCGCTGCCAGCGCGGAGCCGGAGGCGCGGCTGTATTGCGTGATGCGCACCGGGCACCTCCATGTGTGCAGCGGCGAAATTCCGTGGGCCGAGCGCCATGGAGGTCGCTAGGCCGGTGGATCACGCCGCCACGGCATAGGGTTCCACCAACCTGGCCAGGACATCCATCGCCGTCTCGGTTGGCGCTTCGTCACCGCTGTGCTGGGCGAACCCCGACCAGTCCGCGCAGGCAAGAATTTTCAACTGCTCGGGTTGCGTCGGCAGCCAACGCATCGGCCAGAACGGGAGTCGCCGGTTGCCCACCCTGCCCCGCTGCAACTCGATGAGCCCTGCGTGGCTGGAAGCACCCACCACTCGCGAGTACGCCACGCTCAAGCCGTCCTCGGGTCCCTCGATGTACTGCAGGAAGCGGGCGCCATCGAACAGCAGAACTCCGGTAACGCCGGCATTTCGGTTGAAGCGGGCGGCATCATCGACCAGATCGTCCAGCTTCCCGCTGCGCAGGCCCAACGAGTCACCCGCAACGGCGGGGCCCGCTTCGCTGACGTATGCGACTGCCCTGATCGGCATTGACTGCTCCTGTAGTGAATCCCCCCAGATTCCGTGCCGCTAGGATAGGCCACCTGCGCCCCGCAGTTGTTCCCATCCTGTGCATTTTGTGAATCAGTTGGGACCCAGCCGACAAACGGCATGCAGGACGCCTCCCCGCCCAATGCCATGGATCGTTTACGCTTGGGGCAGATGACTCGGGAGCACCCCATGCCCAATACCGGCCTTTTCCATGTTCTGGAGCTGGACGCCGCTTCCGGCGTGCAGGGTATTGAGCGCGTCAGGTCCATTCGCGTGCGCTGCAACACCTGCGGCGGGATTACGCAGTTGTCGGGGGACGCGTTGGGGGCGGTACCCGGTGGAACGACGCTGGTGTGCGGTGCTTGTCCGTCGCGCCAGACGGTCAGCAACGCGCGGCTGGTCGAATGCGATCATGTATTGCCCGGTAGCGTGCAGGCGCCCGAAGCGTAGGCGCGGGCTACGGGTCTGCCTGCGCCCATCGCGCAAGATTCTGTTTCACTTTCCCGATACCGGCCCAAGGGTCTTTGCGCTGCCGTTTCAGCTTTGCTGGCACGTCCTTGATCGTGAACGCGTCTGCGCGCTTGAGTTTCGTCAGATCGCCCCAGGCGATCGGCAGTGCTACCGGTGCCCCCGGCCTGGCCCGCAGCGAGTAGGACGCAACCGCCGTCGCACCGCGCCCATTGCGCAGATAGTCCACGAAGATCCGCTTGTTGCGGAGGCTTTTGGTGGCCGTCGCCAGGAATCGCTGGGGCTCGGATTGCGCCAGCGCATCGGCGAAACCCTTCGCAAAGCGCCTGGTCAGGTCCCAGTCGCATCCCGGATTGAGTGGCACGACCACGTGCAGGCCCTTGCCACCGGATACACGCAGGAACGATTCCAGCTCCAGCTGCGCCAGCAGTTTCCGGATGTCGGTTGCCGCTTTCTTGACCTCGGCAAAGGGTACGTCCGGTCCTGGATCCAGGTCGAACACCACGCGGTCGGCCTTGTCGGGCGCTTCGGCGTGGCTGCCCCAGGGGTGGAACTCCAACGCGTTGAACTGCACCAGTTCAAGCAGGCTGGCTGCGTCCCGCACCACCAGGTAATGGGCGTTTATACCGCTTTCTTCCTTGAGCTTTACTGCGTCGACCAACTCCAGCCCGGCTGTATGGTGTTTCTGGAAGAAGCAGGGTTTTGCGGTGCCACTGGGACATCGGATGATCGACAGCGGACGATCAACCACCTCGGGCAGGAGATGCTCCATCACTGCCGCGTAGTAGTCCCATACCTCCTGCTTGGTGTAGCCATCGCCAGGAAACAGGATCTTGCCGGGAGACGACAGCGCGGGCGGTGTGCGGTCGGTAGCGGGTGACGTTTTCGCATCGCGCGCAGGACGCGCCGTTGCGGACTTCCCACCAGAGATCGTGACCGGCCCGGCGCGATCGGAATCTGCGAGATCGGCGATGTCCTTGTCCGCCCTTACCGCCTTCAGTGACGCCTGGCGCAACAGCTTCTGCCCGCCAATCCCGCGATAGAAGACCTCCACCACGAAACGCGGTGGGAACCAGGTCGCGGCGCGCAGGTCGGTGTCCTGGGTGGGCACGTACGCCGTCGGCTTGCGGCTGCCGCCGCCTTCGATGCGCTTGCTGACTTCGCCGATCAGTTCGTCCGAGAACCCGGATCCGACGCGGCCGACGTAGAGCCAGCCATGTTTCGGGTCTGGCCGCGCCAGCAGCAGCGAGCCGAACCCGGTGCGGTTGCCTTTCGGCGTGGTGTATCCGACCACCGCAAACTCGTCGCTGGCCAGCTGTTTGGTCTTGCGCCAATCCTCACTGCGGCCACTGTGGTAGCTGCGCTCGGCGTGCTTGGAAATGATGCCTTCGAAGTGCTGCTCACCGGCCAGGCGATAGGCCTCGTCGCCATCCCCCTGTACATGCGAACTGAACGCCAATGGCCTGCCCTGCCCCTCCAGCACGGATTGCAGCAGGGCCTTGCGTTCCAGCAAGGGCGCATCGGCGACGTCCACGCCATCAAGGTGCAGCAGATCGAACAATGCATACGTCAGGACGCCCTGCCGCTCGCCGGAGAGCGTGGCCTGCAACAGGTTGAAGTCTTCCCTGGTGCCGGCGCCGGCGATGAGCTCACCGTCCAGTGCCGCCGAGGTGAGGCCCAGTGCTGTGATCGCGTCACGTATTTCAGGGAGCTTGCCGGTCCATTCCAATGCGTTCCGCGACCACAGCTGCACGTTGCCCTCAGCCACCGTAGCAAGGATGCGGTACCCATCCCATTTGATCTCATGGACCCACTGCCCGCCCTGCGGCGGCGCTTCGCCCAGCTTGGCCAACTGCGGTTCGAATGGACCGAACGGCGCTGCGGCCTTTCTTGCCTTGCTGAGCGCCAGCGCCTTCTTCGCCCAGTTCTTTCGTCGGGCGCGTGTGGCGGGTACGACCGTGAGTTTCTTCTTCGCGGTCTTTCCGGCCCCGGCACGCTTCAGGTCCACCGGGGGCGCTACAGCAACATCCGCCAGCAGATCGTCTGCCTCGATGTCGCTCGCAAATTCATCGTCGTCCTTGAACAGCAGCCACTGTGGCTGGCGCGCTGGCTTGCCTGAACGGACCAGATGCCATCCACCCTTGAGCTTGGCGCCGAACAGCTCGAATCGTAGATGGCCCTTGGCGAGCTGGGCTTCCGGGTCGCCCTGCGTAGCCCACACACCGTGGTCGAACTGGGCGACATGGCCGCCGCCGTACTGGCCTTTGGGGATTTCGCCTTCGAAGGTCGCATAGTCGACAGGATGATCTTCCACCTCCACCGCCATGCGCTTGACCTTCGGGTCGTAACTGGGCCCCTTGGGCACGGCCCAGCTCTTCAGCGCGTCACCCACCTGCAGGCGGAAGTCGTAGTGCCTGCGGCTGGCGTGGTGCAGCTGCACCACGAAAATGGCGCGTTGCCCTTTCGGTAGCGCCTTGCCCGGCTCGGGCTCCTTGGTCTTGTCAAAACTGCGCTTGCGGCGGTACTCGACCAGGGACATGGGCAACTCCGCGCTATTTTCCCAGATGCTTGCGGACAGCAACGGCTGTGGGGCCGACCGCCGCCACAGCGGCACGAAGTTCCTCGGCGGACACGCCCAGCGCCGTGGTCCAGTACTGCAGCTCGTAATCTTCGTTGACGTTGATGCGATCCCGGTCCGGGCGTCCGGTGTTCTTCTTGTCGTCGCTCATGGGAGTCTCCACGCGTGATCGGGCGTGAAGTGACCGTACCGGCCGGTGCATGGGCACCAGGCGATGCCATTGTGAAGCCATGGCGAAGGCTTGGCGGCACCGGCGCCAACCCGCAGTGGCGGATCCCGCATCGTGAAGGGCACGCGCACGGTTCGCGTGGACCTTCACATGCCGCCTTCACCTGGCACCTGCCTGATCGCAACCGGGCAGACCCTACGCTGATCGCTCCACTCACTGCGGAGCCCAGTATGGCTATCAAGACGGCGGAAGACCTGTTCATCCACGAACTCTCGGACATCTACAGCGCCGAGAAGCAGCTGACCAAGGCCCTCCCGCGCCTGGCCCGTGCGGCCGAGAACCCGGACCTGGCCACGGCGTTTGAAACGCACCTGGAAGAAACCCAGGGCCAGATCGAGCGCATCGACCAGGTTGTGGAGATCCTGGGCATTCGCCTGAAGCGCATCAAGTGCGCGGCGATGGAGGGCCTGGTGGAGGAAGGCAAGGAAGTGATCGACAGCATCGACAAGGGCCCTGTGCGCGATGCCGCCCTGATCGGTGGCGCACAGAAGGTCGAGCATTACGAGATTGCGTCCTACGGCACCATCGCCGCGCTGGCCAAACAACTGGGCTACAAGGACGCCCTGCCGTTGCTGCTTGAGACGCTTGAGGAAGAGAAAGCCACCGACGAAAAGCTCACCCTGCTGGCCAAGGGCGGCGGCAACGCCAAGGCAGCGCAGGCCGCCTGATCGACGCGCCCCGGAACCCGGCTGCCACGGACGGCAGCCTCAGGGCCCGTACAGCACTTGATCATTGGGGCAGAAGAACGTGCGCCGCCGCGTGGTCCCCATGTAGAGCTTGCTGATCGGGCCACCGCACACGGGACAGACCTTCTTCGTGTGCACCTGCCAATGCTTCTTCAGCTCAAAGCAGCGCTTCCATTCCAGGAAATCGAAGCTGTAGGCGCGGGCCTGCTCGATCAGCGCGGTAAGCCTACGTGGCGGCAGGTCGCCCAATCGGGTGGCGGGATGCACGCCTATCCGGAACAGCACCTCGTTCTTGATGATGTTGCCGACGCCGGCGAAGACCGTCTGGTCCAGAAGCGCATCGCAGGCAAGGACGTCCGGCATGGTTTTCAGCTTGCGCCTGGCCAGCTTCGGATCCCAGGCATCGTTCATCACGTCCGCCCGCCAATCGTAGATGTCGTCCAGAGGCTGGTCGATCAGGCGCACGGAACACGCATAGAAGTTCAGCTCACCGTTGTCGAACACCAGCGATACCCGCGCCGGGGCTGGCTTCCGCTCGTCGATGCGCCAGCTGCCGAACATCATCAGATGGATGCGCAGCGTGTGATGGCTGAATTCCAGCAGGAAGTGCTTGCCCCAACTGCGGACCGCCTTGACCCTTCGGCCCTGCAGCGGCGACAGGTCGATGCGGCTGTTCCCGGAGACGGTGCGGACCACGTGCCCCTTGAAATGGCTCGCTGCTTCGCGCAGCAGGACGATCGAAGGGCCTTCAGGCATGTTCGTTCTCCTGCAGCAGCGCCTGCAGGTGCAGGGCATTGCCGGTGGCGTGACCCAGCGCGGTATTGTCCAGTACGAACCAGGCGGGTCGTTGCGCGTCGGCCTCGGCCAGCAGCTGCCGCGCAAGGTGGGCAAGGGTCGGCTCGTCGTAGGCACTGCGATAGATCTGCGGCTGGCCGTGCCAGCGCCAGTAGCTCCACGTGCGATCACCGCCGGGAATCGCTGCCGCCGGCACACGTGCTGGATCTGCGGCAACCCGTGCAACGCCATGCGCGCTCAGCAGCGCATCCACGTCCGCCGTAAACCAACTCGGATGGCGCGGCTCGCACGCTACTTCGGCCTGCGTGCGCGCGCGCAGGCCCCGCAGGAAGGCTTCGGCCGTGACCGTGTCGTACACCAGGCTGGGCGGCAACTGCAGCAGCAACGGACCGAGCTTTCCACCCAGTTCCAGCACGCCTTCAAGGAACCGCTCGAGCGGTTGCATTGCATCACGCAGCCGACGCTCATGGCTGATCTCGCGCGGGAGTTTCACCGCGAACCGGAAGCCCTCCGGAACGCTCGCCGCCCACCGCGCGTAAGTCCTGGGCTGGTGCGGTCGGTAGAAGGAAGAATTGACCTCCACCATCGGCAGGCGTGTGGCATAGCGCTGCAGTACGCTGTCGCCCGCGCCGAACGCCTCCTGATCCGACCGCGACAGCGACCACCCCGCACAGCCGACGCGTAGCAGCTCAGGCACCACCGGGGCGGCTGACGACATCATCGTGCCAGCTGCCCGTCTGGTTCCATGATGCCGCCCGCGCCTGCTTCCGTCTGCGATTGCGAAACCGACAGTAGTCGATCCAGGGCGCTGGTGCCCGATTCCAGCGCCGACGCGCTGCGCACGAAGCCGGTCCAGTCGGATATGGCGATCTTCCCCAGCGCGAGCTCATCCACCCGCACGCTGCGCATCCGCCAGTGCGGAAACTGCCGGCGCCCCACCCTGCCCCGGTTCAGTTCGACGATCCCACTGTGGCTGCCGGCCGCGAGAATGCGCGCGTAAGCCGCATTGATCCCGGCCTCCGGGCCCTCCAGATACTGCAGGAAGCGCGAGCCGTCGAACAGCAATGTGCCGGTGACATCGGCGGACTCATTGAACTGCACCGCCTCTGCCACAAGTTCCTGCAGCCGCTGTTCCGTCAGGTTGCGGGAGGCTTCACTTACATAGGCAATCGCTCTAAAGGGCATGGCACCACCGGTTGTTGCAGACCGCTCTACCTTAGCCACACCGATCGTACGCGCGGTGAGACCGGTGTGGAGGCTGCGTCGAACTGTGGCGTGTACCTTCCGCATCGCGTTGACGCGCGGTTGGGCCGCTGAACGTGTGCCTGCCACTGTGCGCACGCACGAATGTTCGTGGAGGCCGGATGAGGAATCAGCGCCTTCGGGATGACGCGACGTTGGCAGTCGTGCCACCGCCGTCTAGCGCCGGATCTGGAAGATGGTCGCTGCCGCCAATGAGGCGGCTGAACCCAAGGAGACTTTCCATGGCCAACCAGAACCAGAACCAGGGCACCAGCAACCGCGGTTTCGCTTCGATGGACGAGGACAAGCAGCGCGAGATCGCCGCCAAGGGTGGACGTGCCGCGCACGAGTCAGGCAACGCCCATGAATTCAGCTCGGAAGAAGCACGCGAAGCCGGCCGCAAGGGTGGCGAAGCGGTGAGCCAGGACCGCCAGCACATGGCTGACATCGGCCGCGAAGGCGGCCAGAACAGCCGTGGCGGTGGTAACCAAGGAAACGGGCAGCAACAGCAGCAACGCGGCGGCAACAACCGCGGTGGCCAGCAGCGCTGATCGGCGCTGAAACCCGATGCATCCCTTCGTGGGCGGACGTGATGTCCGCCCACTTTCGTACGCCCCACGCTGCCCAAGGGCGTTGCAACCGGGGCGCCGCACGGGCGCACCGGGTTCTTTCACGGCTCGCGTGGTGGCAGGTCCAGTGCGCCTGCGCCCGGGCCGGCCCCCAGCTCGGCCCCGGTGGTCGGCCGCGCTTCCGGGTCGGAGAGCGTGCGCAGGGTCATGGCCTGTACTGCCGCTTGTTCGCGTGGGTCCAGGTCCACCGTGCCGCCGCCGTCGCCACCATCCACAGCGGCCTGTGCCTCGCGGTCGCTGACCCGCTCCCAGAGCTCGCCGCTGTTCCAGCTGCCCTGCAGGTCGTCGGCGCCGTCGCCCTGCGACATGTCCATGTACAGATCGGTGAATGCAGGGTCCCCCGGCAGCTTGCCCGGCGGGAAGTTGGGCTGGATGCTGTGCAGCGCCTTCTCGAATGACTTCATGTGCGCGATCTCGCGCGTCATCAGGAAGCGCAGCGCATCCTTGATGCCGGGGTCGTCGGTGACGTTGATCAAGCGCTCATACACCAGCTTGGCGCGCGCTTCGGCCGCGATGTTCGAGCGCAGGTCGGCGGTGGGGTCGCCGATCGAGTCGATGTAGGCGGCTGTCCACGGCACCCCGCTGGAATTGACCAGCGCGGGGCCGCCACCGTACAGGATCTGTTCGGTGTGGCTGGTGCTGTTCTGGCCCAGCAGGCGCATGTCCTCGGCCTCGGCAAGCCCTTCGGACTGGATCGCCTTGGGCCCGCGGTTGAGCATGGCGATGATGGTGCCGATGATCTCCAGATGGCTGATCTCCTCGGTGGCGATGTCCATCAACAGGTCCTTGCGCCCGGGGTCGCATTCGCCAAGTCCCTGGGTGAAGTAGCGCATCGCGGCGGCCAACTCGCCCTGCGGGCCGCCGAACTGTTCAAGCATGAGACTGGCGAGCTGCGGGTTGGATTCGCGCACGCGCACGGTATACATCAGCTTCTTGTGATGAAAGAACATGGGGTTTCTCCAATGGCGGGCGTGGGCGGGTGTTGGGGTCAGCGCTTGGCTTGGGCGCCCGGCGTTTCGTCGCGATTGAGGAATGCACCGACCAGGCCGTCCTGGTGGTCCTCCAGCCAGCGCGCCATGGCAACCTCTTCCTGCAGGATCTGGCCACACACGGCCGCAATGTCGGGCGCGCCGGCGCGCTCGGCAGCGATCACCAGCGCCCGGTAGGTGGCGATCTCGGTATTCTCGAAGCCGAACGAGAGGCCTACGCTCTTGACCACCTCGTCCTCCATCAGACTGGTGCCCGCCGCGTGGAGGGCGGCAGTCATGCTCGCGAACAGCCCCTTTGCGGTCGGCACGCTTCCCCCAAGCGCCTCAATGCACTCGCGCAGGGAAGCTGCCTGCCCCTGCGTCTCCTGGACGTGCTGGCCGACGCGTGCGGCGAGCTGGGGATAGTTCTCGATCCGCGAAGCCATGGCCTTCATCATGGTCTCCGCTTCCTGTTCCATGGCGTAGGCGTCCTGCAGCCACTTCAGCAGGCGCTCGCTTCGGGCGGTGTTCTGGTCTGCCATCTCGATCTCCGGTGCGGGGCAACATGCCTCCGGAGACCATGGTGGAGCGCTGGCAATCACCGCCTTGTCGGCCGCTGTGATCCGCCGAAGCTCGGCGCTGCACGCAGCGCTGATGCGGCGATAACATCCCCAGCCCCGGGCTGGACCCGGGGCGCTCTCAGGTCGCCAGAGCGCTGGATACGCCTACGTTGACTGCAGGGCGCTGGCGCCTGGCGTTCGAGGCGCCCGCGCCCTCTGCCGCCATCACGGCCTGCATGACCCGATGTTCAGCACGATGCGCGCCGCCGTCCACGCCCACGACATAGACAAAGCGCCCATCAAACTTGGCCTGTGCACCGTCCAGGGCGTCGTCGGCCAGCAGCGCTCGCTTCAGCGACTTCATCCAGGTCCGCTCAGGCGTGCGGTCCAGTTCCACGACGATGGCAGCGCCGCCGCAGTCGAGCGGCATGCACTCGATACGCAGCACGCCAGGAGAGGCCGCTTCGGTTCCGGATTGAGGCATGACAGAAACTCCGATAAGGGGTCGGCGGCAGTATCCACAGCGCATGCCAAGAAGCCGTCAACGAAATCCATAACGCCTTCCACGCCTCCTCCACGAGGTTGGCCACGCGCGCAGAGCTTCGCGCCGGACTGACAATGCACACGCAGGATCTTGATGCAGCACAGCAGAAACTGGTGTTCCCAGGACAACACAGGCATGCACGCATGCAATCCGCAACCGGCCAGCGCAGATGTAACCTGCTGCTGGTGGAAGACCAACTCGACCTGGCCGCACTCATGGAGCACGCACTTGAGGACGTCGGCGATCAGGTGACGCATGCCTACAGCGTGTTCGACGCTCTCGGGCTGCTGGACACCCAGCGGTTCGACGGCGCCGTGCTCGATGTCGAACTTCGCGACGGTGTGGTCTTTCCCGTCGCTGATCGCCTGGCAGAACTCGGCATCCCCTACCTGTTTGTCTCTGCGGTCTACGACCAGCTGGTGCCGCAGCGCCACCGGCGCGCAGCCTTCGTGGCCAAACCGTTCCATGTGAGTCAATTGCAGGACACGGTCCGGCGCGTGCTGGGCGATACCTGCGCACAGCCGCCCGCGCATTGACTCCATACAACCGTCACCCCAGGTGCGGGGCCACCGCCAGGCTCAGCTGGCGCAGCGCGCCACCACGGGAGAGCCCATCCCAGTTGCCGTGCGCGACGCTGCGGATCTCGGAGTAGGCAGGGATGAGGGCCTTCGTGGCCTGCCCTGTCCCAACGCTTTCCTAAACTGCACGCTCCCATAACACGGGGCCCTTGCGTGACGGAGTCGCTGACCCTCAGGTGATCAGGGCGGGTGCTTCCGCGCCAGAGCGCTCGCCACCCAGCGCCGCCAGATAAGCGGAGAATCCACCTGTAGCGCGCCCCTGCAGACGCGCACTGGTCATCACCACGGGAGCGCTGGCCCATCGCACCTCCGCACCGCGGCGTTGCAGCGCTCTGACAAGCGCCACGTCTTCACTACAGTGCAGGGGAGCAAAGCCGCCAACGGCCCGATAGGAACAGGCAGAGACGCCGAGGTTGGCACCGTGGATGCGCCCATGATGGTCGCCCCACTGCTGCCTTGCCTGGAATGCCCTGCGCAGGCGCCGTTCACTCTGGCAGGTCGTCGCTATGTCCACCAGTCCGCAGAAAGCGTCACAACTGCTCTGAACCTGTGCGGCCAGCCACTCGGGAGGCACCTCACTGTCAGCGTCCGTGCTTGCCAGCCACCTGGCGCCCCGCCCCAGCAGTTCAGCAGCGGCTGCGGCCCGGGCGACACCGACGCAGCGTGCATCCAGCTGTACGCTCCCGACCCGGTATCGGTGGCAGATGGTGCCCGTTGCATCCGTACAAGCGTCCAGCGCGACCATTACCTCCACTGCTTCGCCGCCGAGGCCTGGGTGCAGGGCCGCCACCCGGATGGATTGCAGGCACCGCGCGATACTGTCCGCCTCATTGTGGGCGGGTATCAGGACGCCTATCACCGCAAGCCCTCGTTCCGGGCCAATGACAAGGGGCCCCGTGTCCATCCCTGAAGCACGAAGTCCGCATCGCGGTAGTGGAAGGCTTCCTGCAGGCCTTCCCCCAGGCATCGATGCACCACCTCGGTCCGGCTCGCGCGTCCCGGGAACGAGGGCAACCAATGGCAGGCGACCAGCAGGCCGTCATCGCGAAGTGCTTCATCGATGCCACCGCGCAGCTCGCGCAGTGCGCCTGCCCCCAGGTAGTAGCCCATTTCGCCGCAGACGATCAGGTCGAAGCGTCCTGGCGGCCATTGCTCGGGATGGCTGGCGCAATGGACCTGCACGTGCGGCAGATGGGCCAGGTTGCGGCGCGCCTGGAACGCCGCACGTGGACTGATGTCGGTTGCAAGCAGGCGTTCGCAACGTGCCGCCAGTGCCTCGGTCAGTACGCCGTTGGAACACCCCAGTTCCCAGCCGCGAGCGAACTGGCGCTGGCTGAGGCTTGCCAGCAGCAGCGCACGCTTGCGCTCTTCATACCACCGGCTGCGGTAGCCGAACGGGTCCTCCTGCTCATGCAGGTCATCAAAGTACGGTTGCGCGCTCATGCCAGAAACACCTCGTAGTTTCGGAAGAATCGGGCGAGTACATGTGCGGGCAGCACCGGCGGGCTGTTCAGGCCCGCCACGTCACCCGTCTGCGTCCGGAAATGCGCGATCGCGCTTCGTTTTGCGGACGCCACCGCTGAAATGTCGATCAGCTTCGGAACCTCCCACGCCATATGTGCGCAGGCAGGGTCAAGCCAGTGCCAGCCCCACACCGGATACTCCAGCCGGTGGCAACCGGCCGCCCGCGCGGCGCGGCAGGCAGCGCGCCCTGCGGCTTCGTGATCGGGGTGGCCATCAAACCGCCATGGCGCCAGGACCAGATCGCGCGGTTGCAGATACTGCTGCAGCCAGCCCTCCAGCCCCTGCTCGTGCGCGCTGACCGCGCCGTCGGCGATACCCAGGTGGAAGATGGAGCCGACCGGAATACCGAGTTCGCCCAGTGCCGCGGCAAGCTCCGCTCGGCGCGTTGATCGCAGGCGTTCCGGCGTCCACCACGACTCGCCCGGATAGCATGCTTCACCGTCGGTCACGGCAACGACACTGACGTCGATACCCTGCCCCACAGCGTGATGCAGCAGCCCGCCACAGCCGAGTATTTCGTCATCCGGATGCGGCGCGACCACCACCATGCGGTCATGCCCGCTGCAGAGTGCGGTTGCCGATATGGTCGGTTGCTGCCAGAGCCAATCGCAGTGCAACCAGGCCTGCTCCTGGGTTCCTTCCCCTTGCAGGGGTGTCCTGGCTACAGCGCCCATGTCGCCTCCTGTGCTGCACGCTGCTCGCCCAGCCATTCCCAATCGCGATCGGCGTGGCTCTGGCGAAGGAACACGGTCAGGTCCGCGCAGCGCCGGGCATGGGAGGCCTCCAGGCACATCGGGCCCGGGCCCAGCGCGCGACCCGCCAGGTCCAGCACACGCGTTGCCGCACGCTCGACCACACAGCGCAGGCGCACCACATCTTCGCGATGGGCCAGTTCGGGCGCGGCGTCGATGCGCGCCGCCAGTTCGCGAAGCAGCGCGGCAGCCGGGCCCAGGGCGAGGTCCACTTCACCCAGCAGCCGCGCGCGATTCCCCTCGGTGCAGGCCGGTCGCATGCGCTCGGCCAATGCGGCCGCTGCGCCAAACCAGACCGCCGCGATGCCTGCCCCGCCATGCCAGAAGCCTGGGCGCTGAAGGTAGTCATCGCGCGTCCCCAGGATCACCATCGGTGCGCCGTCAAAGCGCACCGTGGTGGACGGGATTGCGGCCATGCCCACGGCGGGCCATGGCTCGCCTGCAAGTGTGTGCCAGTGTTCCGCCGCCACCTGGCATAGCCACACGCCCTGCGCGTTGCGAACCGTTACCAGTGCCGAATCCACCCATGCGCTGCCGGAACACCAGGGTTTGTCACCGTACAGTCCACCGCCGGCATCGATGCGAACGGTGTTGGCCGGACCCTCTGCAGCCCACACCGCCAGCAACGTGTCTTCAGCATGGATGGGCGCCTTCAACTCGGCAGCAATCGCTTGGGCGTCATAGTGGGCCTCCAGTACCTTGGCCAGGCAGAGATCCTCTGCCCCCCAAGCTGCCAGCGCCTGCCAACGCTGCAGCGTCTGGCCGCCCCCGGGCAAAGGCAATGCCGGTTGCTGTACCAGCACCTGGCGTGCGCGATTGAACAGCGAAGAGGATGACGTCACATCCTGCATGGATGGCAGACCTGCAATGGAGATACGCCATGAACGTAGGCGGCAGGCAGTCACATGCCTGTCTTGACGGCGTGGCGGGCACATGAATGCCCGGTACCGTGATCCTCACGGACCCGTCTGCATGCGTTGCTCTCGTGCACGCACGCACTGCCGCAGTTCCCACAGCCATGGCAGCACCACCAGGCCCAGTGCCGGCAACAGGGTGAACCACCAGACGTCCGGTGCTGCAGGTTTCACTTCGAGCGACCACCGGGGGTGGACCTGCCAGCCGACCCAGCCCAGCAGGACCCACGGCGCGGCATCCAACACACTGTGCACATGTTGTTCCGCCGGGCTGATGCGTCTGCGGCCGTCTGCGCTGACGGTGTCCAGGTAGCCGGCGATTGCGTGAGCAATGACCAGAAGCGCCAGGAGCGTGACCAGCGACAACGTGTTTTCCAGCAGCAGCCACGCCAGCACGCCGCTGCCGATCAGAAGCAGCTGCACCCCATGCAACAGGCTTTCGCGCATCGCGGAGGTGTGTGGAAGGTCGGTCCGGCGGTGAAAATGGAAGTCCAGCGAACCGGCTACCAACCACAGTGCGTACACACAGCCCACGACAATCGCACTCATGGCGCCACGCTCACGGTGTCAGAACGATCTTGCGGCAGTCGTCATCCTTGGCATCAAACATCGCATAGCCCTGCGCTGCATCGGCCAGGCGCATCCGGTGCGAGATGATGTCACCCGGGTCCAGCTTTCCTTCCATGATGGCGTCCAGCAGCTCGGGCATCAGCCCCTGGACATGGGTCTGCCCCATCTTGAACGTCAAGCCCTTGTCGAACGCGTCGCCCAGCAGGAAACCGTGGATGAAGCCGGCATAGACACCGGGGATGCTGACCACGCCGCCGCGGCGGGCCGCTGCGATGCACTGCCGGATCGCCACCCCGCTGCTGCCTTCCAGTTTCACGGCGGTCAGCGCTGACTCCAGCGCACTGCCTTCGGCCTCGAAGCCTACGGCCTCGATGCAGGCGTCTGCGCCGCGCCCGCTGGTCTGGGTCAGGATGTAATCGGCCGGGTCCTCGATCTCTCTGAAGTCGATGGGGGTCACCCCGTAGGCGCGACGCGCGTAGTCAAGGCGGTAGCGAAGATGGTCCACCATGAAGATGGTCTCGGCCCCCAGCAGCCGGCAGCAGGCTGCGCTCATCAGCCCCACCGGCCCGGCACCGAAGATGGCCACCGTCGAGCCTGCCTTGACCCCTGCGTTCAATGCAGCCTGGTAGCCGGTGGGGAGAATGTCAGACAGGAACAGCACCTGCTCATCAGCAATGCCTTCCGGAATGCGCAAGGGACCCACATTCGCCTTCGGTACACGCACGAATTCGGCCTGCCCACCGGCCACGCCGCCATACAGATGGCTGTAGCCGAACAAGGCGGCCGGAGGCAGTATGCCCTTCTGATTCAGTGCGGCGCCCTTGCCCGGATTTGTGGTCTCGCAGGCGGCATGCTCGGCCAGCCGGCAGTGGAAGCACTCGCCACAGGCAATCACAAACGGGATCACCACGCGATCACCGGGTTTCACCTGGGTCACGCCGCTGCCGACCTCTTCCACCACGCCCATGAATTCGTGGCCCAGCACATCGCCATCGTGCAGGTCAGGAATCTTGCCCCGGTACAGGTGCAGGTCCGAACCACAGATGGCGGTGGCGGTCACCCTCAGGATCAGATCATCCTCGGCCGCCAGTACCGGGTCCGGCACGGTCTCGACGCGCACATCCTTGCGGCCGTGATAGGTCAATGCCTGCATCGCGGTGCTCCAGAAAGATCGGAACACCAGCATCGCAGGGCGCTCCTCCTGCTGCGGTGACATCCGGGTGTGCGCAGCGTTCATTCCGCGGCGTCGTGGCGTTAACCCGGACCGGTGCAGGCTTCAGGTTCTCGCCGCAGGAGCTGCCCATGAACGACAAGCTGCCTTTCAATCCAACCACAGACGTGGACGATCAGTCGAAGGCCCATACGCCGGACAAACGTCGCAACGACCAGGCCAGGTGGAAGGACCACGACATGCCCGACGATGGGGACGGCCCCAAGGCGGTACCTGAAGACTACGAGCGGCCGGATCCAGACCCGACAGGCAAGCGTTGAGCCCGCCTCACATCCTCGATGCGCAGTAATCACGAGCCCTGCCCTCTTGCCCGCGCATGCTTCCGCACGGTCTTTGGAACAGCTGATCGAGGTGTTGCATGTGGAAACGCAACGGTCTCTCGCTGGTGCTGCTTGCACTCACCGTCGTGTTCATCGTTGGGCAGGCAGTTGCGGGGCACCATGTCCACAACGAGGAGTTGACGCAGCACGGGCGCGCGCCGATCGATCTATGGCACTACCTGGCGACCGGCCACTTTGTAAGCGCCACATTCGAGAACTGGGAGAGCGAATTCCTGCAGATGGGCATGTATGTTCTCCTGACCGTCAGCCTTCGCCAGCGTGGCTCGGCTGAATCGCGGCCGTTGGACACTGCACGGGAGCAGAGCCGCGTCGAGCCAGGACCTACGCCCTGGCCGGTGAAGCGTGGCGGCATCTGGAAGGTGCTGTACGGTCATTCGCTTGCAATCGCCTTCGGGCTGTTGTTCCTGCTGAGCTTCACGCTGCACGCGTTGGGAAGCTGGCGAGCCGAGCAAGCCGAGAAGCTGTTGCAGGGCCTGCCCGCACCCGGCTTCCTGCAGCACCTGGCCAGCAGCACATTCTGGTTCGAATCCATGCAGAACTGGCAAAGCGAATTCCTGGCCGTGCTGTCTCTGGTGGTGCTGACGATCTTCCTGCGCCAGAAAGATTCGCCGCAATCCAAGCCGGTCGAGGCGCCACATACCCAGACAGGAGATTGAACCATGGCAGATGATCCGTCGACTGCCTTGCTGATCATCGACATGTTCAGCCGTTTCGATTTCCCGGGCGCGCAGGAGCTGGCGCCCGCGGCAGAGCGGGCGGCCCGGCAGATCCGGCGCCTGAGGGATCACTTCGACGAACGCGGGTGGCCGGTCATCTACGCCAATGACAACTTCTCGGATTGGAAGCGCGATTTCCGCCAGCAGGTGGAACAGTGCCGGCGTGACGGCGGTCCGGCGGGGCGAATTGCCAGCCTTCTCTCACCTTTGCCCGGTCATTGCTTCGTACTCAAGCCCAAGCATTCGGCGTTCCTGGCCAGTCCCTTGCCGATTCTGCTGGCCAAACTCGGAGTGCGCCGCCTGTGCCTGAGTGGCATGACGGCCGATTCGTGCGTTCTGGCCACCGCGCTGGATGCCAACGCCAGAGAGTTCCACGTCGTGTTGGCACCGGAGGTCGTGGCGGGGCTGCCATCCCGGAAGCGGCGCGCACTGGCGCTGCTGGCTGATTCGGGCGCAGCCAGGATCGCGCGGCTTTCCTCGCTCGTCTCCGGGCAGGAAGCAGGATGGCGCTGAAGGCAGCTCAGGCCCGGTCGGCTATACCCTGTACGCCCGCATGACCGGCGCAATGTGCACAGCAGAAGATCTGGCCATTTCCTTCAACGCCATGCCCGATAACCGCGCATTCGCAGTGTGCGCAGCGGGGTGCGAATGCGTGGATCGCGCACTCGAACGAATCGAACGTGCCGCTGCGCCCGCCCTGCTGCAGGGTAAAGCTTTTGTCGTAGTTGTTGCCGCAGACATCACAGGTAGCCATGGGGCACCTCGTGCTGTGGAAGGAACATGCAGTGTGGCAAGCGCGAATGTCGGTGGCCGTGAATGCACCGTGTCGCGAGGGTGTAGGACGTTCGCACCGTCGCCAAGCGGGCGCGGCGTGCTTCATTGGTCATTGCCGGGCTCGGCAATGTTGCCACGTGGTGTGCCGCGACCACAGGGAAACGCCGTCCGCAGCCCTTCGACAACCAGTGGCGACGCATCCTGCTGCAATCGCTCGCGGGGCAGTTGCCGGAGATGGGAAGACACATGGTCGACCAGTTCATGCGGAAGGATCTGGCCCTGCCCGCACCACTGTCCGCGGCTGGCATCGGCGACGCCCAGGATATAGCCGCTGGCGCGAGCGCTGGACAGGCTCCGGCACTGTTCGCCGTCGCAGAACCCGTCATCGCCTTTCCCCTGCAGGAGGGTGATGAGTTCCGTGCCGCTGACAAGCCAGATCCGTGCCGGCTGCGTTGTTCCGGCCACGGCGGACCCAGCCAGCGCGCAGAGGCCAAGTGCGAGGAGCCGACGTATGACGCGGCGCGCCTGGGGTTGGTGATGTCCCTTCATGTTGAGACCCTGGCTGTTGCTTTCATGGATGCCACGCGGCAGAGGTCAAAGCCGATCAAGCTGGCCAAGAAACGCGATGGCATCGTAGAGGCTTTCAGAATACGTCGTATTGGCCGTTTTCCATGCGCCACTGCCCGGAGATACGTCGCCAGTCGGACCAACGGGATGCTGAAGGCACGGGCGCTGCCAGCCATCTGGAAAGATCGTGGTGGGATATCTGCAGGCGGAGCAGTGTTGAATATGGCTCTGACAAGGCGATCCTCCACTGTGTCTGCGTACGGATGGCTTGTAGCAGACAACGCATGACCCGCCAACACCTGGCGGCTGCTTCATGGACTGCCGCAAGCAGGCGCCGGACTATCGCGCAGCCGTCGACCCTCTCACGACGCACCTTCCCGTCATCACCAGTCTGCGCACGGGCAGCTCCGGCATGCGCAGGCGTTCCAGCAACAGCGACATCGCAGCTCGCCCCATGTCTTCAACCGGCTGCTCGACCACGGTAATGCCAGGTTCGACCAGTTCGGTCCAGCGCTCGTTGTCGAACCCTGCCAGCGCCAGCTCTCCTGGGATGGCGAGACCGGCGCTGCGCGCCGCCTTCAATGCACCCATGAGCAGCAGGCTGTTGCTGGTGACCAGCGCGTCGGGACGCGAAGGGCCGGCCAGCCATTGGTCGACCGTTGCGATGGCGGCCTCGGCCGTTGGCTCGACTTCGCGGTAATCCGGCTCCAACCCATGCGTGCGCATCGCAGCAAGATAGCCGTCGCGGCGCTCGGCCGCCGTGGTGCTGGTGCTGCCGAACAGGCCGCCGATGCGGCGATAGCCACGCTCGACGAGATGCTCGACCAGGGCGCCCATCGCCGCGGGATTGTCCAGCACCACGCTGTCGATCGACCCGCTGGCCGCGGCGCGGTCCACCAGTACCGTCGGGAAGTCCAGCGCGAGCCGTTCCAGCCGCCCCACCGTGGTCCGTGTGGGCGCAAAGATCAGTCCACTGATGCGCTCCTCGTGCATCAACTGAAGATACAGCGCCTCGCGCTCGGGGTCTTCATCGGTGTTGCAGAGCGTGACGCGCAGGCCTTCGCGATAGGCCACCTCCTCCACCGCGCGGATCAGCGCAGTGAAGAACGGGTTTCGGATATCTGCCACGATCAACCCGATGATGCCGGTGTGCCGGGAGCGCAGCCGTCTTGCCTGCAGGTTCGGCCGATAGCCGGTCTGGCGGATCGCCACCTCGACCCGGCCGCGAACCTCTTCGCTGACCGGGCCGCCCCCGAGCACCCGCGACACGGTGGACTTGGATACCCCCGCTACACGCGCGACGTCATTGATGCTGATACTCATTGGAAACGTTCCCGGAAAAGTGCGCCTGCCATGGCCCGGCGGCTGTTCAGGACAATGCTAACGCCAAAGAGCTATTGGCATTTTGTGCGGTGCACATTGAAATAGGCAGTGGGAACGTTCCCAATATGTCCAGCCATCCTTTTGCCGGAGCCGCCCTTTGTCGCCCCTGACCTCCCCCTCCCCCGTCAGCCGGGAACTGATCCGCCTGGACGCGCGGGCACAGGACAAGACCGATGCCATCGCCCAGGTAGCCCAGATGCTGGTCGCCGCCGGCTGCGTGGCGCCGGGCTACGAGGCCAGCATGGGACGCCGCGAAGCGCTGGCGAACACCTTCCTCGGCCATGGTGTGGCGATCCCGCATGGGCTCGGCGAGGACCGCCACCTGGTGCGCCGCGACGGCATCGCGGTGCTGCAGTTGCCGGAAGGCGTGGAATGGAACCCCGGCCAGACCACCCGCCTGGTGGTTGGCATTGCTGCCCAGTCCGATACCCACATTACCCTGCTGCGCCGCCTGACCCGGCTGATCCAGGATGAGGCAACGCTGCAGCGCCTGTTTGCGACCACCGATGCGGGTGAGATCGTCAACGCGCTGACCGGCGACATTGCGATCACGACCGCCCAGGTACCGGCCACCGATCTGGCCGAGCGCTTTGACTGGACCATTGCCTACCCCAGCGGCCTGCACGCGCGCCCGGCCACGCGCTGGGCAGAGACGGCGCGCCGCTTTGCGGCCCGCGCCCAGGTGCGTGCCGGCGACCAGGCAGCGGACGCCAAAAGTCTGGTCGCGCTGCTGCAACTTGGCCTGCGTCATGGCGATGCCATCAGCGTGTCTGCCGAGGGGGCGGATGCCCCCGCCCTGCTGACCGCGCTGCGCAGGGTCATGGAGGACCTGGTGGCACAGGAAAAGGCCGACGCCGAGCGCGCAGCACAACGCAAGGCCACGCCGGTGGCAGGCTGGAATCCGCCCGAGGCACAGGCTGCCATCGTCGGCATCGGCGCCAGCCCCGGGCTGGCCATCGGACCGGTGCATGTACTGGCCAGCGCGCAGGCCGATGTTGCCGATCGCCCTGCCCCGCTCGGCGAGGGCGGCGCACGCCTGCAGGATGCACTCTGTCGCACCCGCCAGCAGCTGGCCGCGCTGCAGGACGACACCCAGCGCCGCCTTGGCGCTTCGGATGCTGCGATCTTCAAGGCGCAGGCTGCGCTGCTTGACGACACCGACCTGATTACCCGCACCTGCCAGCTGATGGTTGAAGGTCATGGTGTCGCCTGGTCGTGGCACCAGGCCATCGAGCAGATCGCCTCCGGGCTGGCGGCGCTGGGCAATCCGGTGCTGGCCGGGCGCGCTGCCGACCTGCGCGATGTGGGTCGGCGCGTACTGGCGCAGCTTGACCCCTCTGCGGCCGGTGGCGGCCTGGCCGATCTGCCGGCGCAGCCGTGCATCCTGCTTGCCGCCGACCTGTCGCCCTCGGATACCGCCAACCTCGACACCACCCGCGTGCTCGGCCTCGCCACCGCACTGGGCGGTCCCACCTCACACACTGCAATCCTCTCGCGCACGCTCGGCCTGCCGGCGCTGGTTGCCGGTGGCGCCGAACTGCTGGCGATCCAGGCCGGCCGCGAGGCGATCATCGACGGCAGCAGCGGGCGGCTCTACCTGTCCCCCTCCGAGGCAGATCTTGCTTCGGCTCGCGCCTGGATCGCTGGGCAGCAGCAGATCCGCGCGCGAGAAGCGGCGCAACGTGCGCAGCCAGCGCAGACCACCGATGGCCATCGCATCGACATCGGCGCCAACGTGAACCTGCCCGAGCAGGTGCCATTGGCGCTGGAACAGGGCGCGGAAGGTGTCGGCCTGATGCGCACCGAATTCCTGTTCCTCGAACGCGGCAGCACGCCCAGCGAGGAGGAGCAGTACGCAACCTACATGGCGATGGCCAACGCGCTGGACGGCCGTCCGTTGATCGTGCGCGCGCTCGATATCGGTGGCGACAAGCAGGTCGCCCACCTGGAGCTGCCACACGAGGAAAACCCGTTCCTCGGCGTGCGCGGCGCGCGCCTGCTGCTGCGCCGCCCGGATCTTCTGGAACCGCAGCTGCGTGCGCTGTATCGCGCAGCCAAGGACGGTGCACGCCTGTCCATCATGTTCCCGATGATCACCTCGGTGCCCGAGCTGGTCGCTCTGCGCGCCATCTGCGAGCGCCTGCGCACCGAACTCGAGGCGCCCGACGTGCCGATCGGCATCATGATCGAAGTGCCGGCCGCTGCCGCCCAGAGCGATGTGCTTGCCCGCCACGCCGACTTCTTCTCGATAGGTACCAACGACCTGACCCAGTACGTGCTGGCGATCGACCGCCAGAATCCGGAACTGGCCGCCGAGGCCGACAGCCTGCATCCGGCCGTGCTGCGCGCGATCCGCGCCACGGTGGAAGGCGCACGACTGCATGGGCGCTGGGTGGGAGTCTGTGGCGGGCTGGCCGGCGATCCGTTCGGCGCACTGCTGTTGGCCGGCCTGGGCGTGGACGAACTGTCGATGACCCCGAACGACATCCCGGCCGTGAAAGCACGCCTGCGTGGCAGCGCGCTGGCCGATCTGCGAACGCTGGCTGCGACGGCGCTGGACTGCGAAACCGCTGAGCAGGTGCGTGCCCTCGATGGAGCGCGCGCATGAGTTCCCGCGCCGTCACCATTACCCTGAACCCGGCAATCGACCAGACCGTGCGGCTGGCCGGCCTGCGGCCGGGCCACGTGCACCGCGCCCGCAGCAGCCACGACGATGCAGGAGGCAAGGGCATCAATGTGGCCGCCTGCCTGGCCGACTGGGGCGTGCCGACTACCGCGCTGGGCGTGGTCGGCGATGGCAACGACGGCCTGTTCTCCGCACTGTTCGCCGAACGCGGCATCGAGGATGGTTGCCTGCGCGTTCCTGGCCATACCCGCACCAACATCAAGCTGGTCGATGAGGCCGCCGGCGAGACCACTGACATCAACCTGCCCGGCCTGTCACTGCGTGAGGCCGATCTGGATGCGGTGTCGGGCCGGCTCGCTGCCCTGCTGCGGCCGGGCCTGCCGGTGGTGCTGTCCGGCAGCCTGCCGTCCGGACTGCCGGCTGATGCATGGGCGCGGCTGCAGGCGCAGGCCGGCGCCGCCGGGGCGCGCGTACTGCTGGATACCAGTGGCGACGCGCTTGCCGCGGCGTTGAGTGGTGCACAGGGTGCACTGCCCTACGCGGTCAAGCCCAACCGCCATGAACTGGAGGCATGGGCCGGCACGCCGCTGCTGGATCGCAGCGCCCTGCGCGCCGCGGGCCGGGCCTTGGTCGAACGTGGAGTTGCACTCGTAGCGATCTCGATGGGCGCCGACGGCGCGCTGTTCATTGATCGCAGCGGCGCCTTGGTCGCACGACCGCCGCGACTGGCCCAGGGCAGCACGGTCGGTGCGGGCGACGCGATGGTCGCCGGCATCGCTGCCGCCTTGCTGGAGCCTTCCATTGATCTGGACGGCTGCGCGCGGCTGGCGACCGCGTTCTCGATGAGCCGGCTGCAAAGCGGTGACGCACGACGACTGGACCCGGCGCAGGTACGCGGGTGGGCCGGCGATGTATTGATCGAGCGGTTGGATTGACCCCCTGCCGGAGGCAAGGCGGCTGGCTTCGGGCCGACCGCGGCGCCTTCGGTAAGGACGAACCCGAAGAATTCCAGGAGTTCCCATGCACGCTTCTACCGTAGTCATCGCCGCTGGCGAACGCAGCATCGAGGCGGTTCTTGCCGCCGAAGCGCTGCGCCGCGCCGCACGTCAGCAAAGGGTCGAATTGGCGATCGAAATCCGCAGCGATCAGGGCGTGACCGGGGCACTGCCCGGCGCGCAGGCTGCCGCCGCAACGCAGCTGCTGCTGGTGGGTGACGGCGAGGCGGACAGCGCCCGCTTCGGCAATGCCCAGATCGTGCGCGCCGGCCTCGGCGAAGTACTGGACGACCCGCTCGCCGTGCTGGCGCAGCTCGCCGCAGCATCGGTACTCCCTTCCAGGGATGACGCGGGCAAGCGCATCGTCGCCGTCACCTCCTGCCCGACCGGCATTGCCCACACGTTCATGGCGGCCGAAGGCCTGCAGCAGGCGGCCAAGGCACTGGGCCATGCAATCCGGGTCGAAACCCAGGGCTCGGTCGGCGCGCAGGACGCGTTGAGCGACGAGGAAATCGCGGCTGCTGACCTCGTCCTGATCGCCGCAGACCGCGAAGTCGATCTGTCGCGCTTCGCTGGCAAACGCCTGTTCAAGAGCGGCACCAAACCGGCGATCAGCGACGGCCAGAACCTGATCCGCAAGGCGCTGGCCGAGGCCGGCGTGCAGGCAGGTACGGCAACTTCAGGGCGCACGACCGAAAAGACCAAGGCCACCGGGCCCTACAAGCACCTGATGACCGGCGTGTCGTTCATGCTGCCGTTCGTCACTGCCGGCGGCCTGCTGATCGCACTGGCATTCGCACTCGGCGGCATCTATGCCTTCGACGATGCCCACAAGGGCACGCTGGCCTGGTCGCTGTTCCAGATCGGCGCCAAGTCCGGCTTCATGTTGATGGTGCCCGCACTGGCCGGTTACATCGCTTACTCCATCGCCGACCGCCCCGGCATTGCGCCCGGGATGATCGGCGGGCTGGTAGCAGTGAACATGGATGCTGGCTTCATCGGCGGCATCCTGGCTGGTTTCATCGCTGGCTACGGCGTGCACTGGATCAACCGTGCGCTGCGCCTGCCGCGCAGCCTGGAAGGCCTCAAGCCGGTGCTGATCCTGCCGGTCCTGGGCACGCTGCTGGTCGGCCTGTTGATGATGTACGTGATCGGCACGCCGGTCGCCGGCCTGCTGGCCTGGCTGACCGACTGGCTGCGCGGTATGCAGGGCGGCAGCGCGATCCTGCTTGGCCTGCTGCTGGGCGGAATGATGGCGGTGGACATGGGCGGGCCGGTCAACAAGGCGTCCTACGCGTTCTCTACTGCATTGATTTCCAGCCAGGTCTACACGCCGATGGCGGCGACGATGATCGGCGGCATGACGCCGCCGCTGGGTATTGCACTGGCGACATGGCTGTTCAGCAACCGCTTCACCGCCGAGGAGCGCGGCACGGCCGGTGCCGCCGGCGTGCTTGGCCTCAGTTTCGTGACCGAAGGCGCGATCCCCTACGCCGCGCGTGATCCGCTGCGCACCATTCCGGCGCTGATTCTTGGTTCTGCCGTGGCAGGTGCAATCTCGATGGCCGCTGGCGTCGAGCTGAAGGTGCCGCACGGCGGCGTGTTCGTGCTGCCGATCCCGAACGCAGTCACTCACCTCGGCATCTACCTGCTGGCACTGCTGGCGGGCGTGGCCGTCACTGCAGTCGCGTTGCGCATCCTCAAGAAGCCGGTCACCACGCCGGCCTGATCCACCCCATCGCCAAGCCCCTTCCACCGCCCCTGCGCACGCAGGGGCGCAGCGACCTAGGCCCTGCACAAGGACCCTCGCCCATGACCCGCTCTTCCCGACACATGTTGCCGATGGCGATCGCGCTTGCCCTGCCATCCCTGGCCACCACCGCAGACGCGAGCGACGTCTTCACTCGCAGGCTCGCCTACACCGGCGAAGCAGCCGCCACGCTCGACGGTGGCAAGCGCAGCGGCACGGCCTATGCCGGCCAGCTGATGTTCGGTGCCGACGTGGACCTGGACGCGGCGTTTGGCTGGCGAGGTGCGACGGTCAAGGCCTACGGCATCAACCGCCATGGCACCAATCTCGCCAACAGCAGTACGGGCAACAGCACCTCGGTGCAGGAGATCTACGGCGGCCAAGGCACGCGCCTGGCCAACCTGACCCTCGAACAGAAGCTGTTCAACGACCGGCTGGTGCTGGAAGCAGGGCGCAGCGTCGCCAACATCCACCACCTGGGTTCGGACCTGTGCCAGTACTTCCAGGGCAACTCGGCCTGTGGCAACCCGACCTACGTATTCCGCACCAGCAGTTTCACCTGGTGGCCGGTATCGAGCTGGATGGCCGATGCCACGGTCTGGGTGACGCCCGATGTCTACGTGCGCGTCGGCGCCTACCAGGTTGATCCCAGCCAGGCCGAGGATGGCCAGCATGGCCTGAAGTGGAATACGAACCAGGCCACCGGCTGGATCGTGCCCTACACGATCGGCTGGCGCAGCCCTGCTTCGGCACGACTGAAAGCCCGCTACGAACTCGGTGGCTGGCAGGACAACTCGACCTATCGCGATCCGCTGCGCGATGCCAACGGCATTCCCGCGCTGCTCAGTGGCCAGGAGTACGCGACACGTCACGGTCGCTCCGGCGCGTTCGCCCGCTTCGAGCAGCAACTCACCAGTGATGGCGCCGGCCGCGGCCTGACCTTTTTCGGTGCGGCGCTCAAGGGCACCTCCGGCCAGTTGATCGAGGATCATTTCCTGCAGGCCGGGCTGGTGCAGAAAGGCACGTTCGCCCGGCGGCCGCAGGACAGCATCGCTTTCGTCGTGACCCAGCAGAAGTACAGCAGCATGGCGCTGGAAGACCTGCGCCTCGCCCGCGCCGCAGCCGGTGGCAGCGGCACCCCGCACGGGAGCCAGGTGATGATGGAGCTGAGCTATGGCATCCAGCTCACCCCGCAGCTTCGTGTTGCACCGAACCTGCACTACATCGTGCACCCCGACCAGTTCAATGAGCCCGCACGCCAGCACGACCTGCCGAATGCGCTGATCGCGGGCATGCGGATCGACTGGAACCTGTAGGAAATGTCAGGTGGTCCTGGGCGCGGCCCGTGTCAGGCACCGGGTCCACGGCCGGTCCAGGCGGAGTACCGACCGCCCGGCACCCGGATGATCGCCTGCCCTGGCCGGGGTTTCAGGTGCTGTCCGCCGCCCACGCCAGGTCGAACGTCAACGCGAGGCGCTGGCCGGGCTCCAGCCGGTGCGGCGCCAGCGTGAAGCCGTCCGGCGGACCGCTCTGCGGCTCGACACAGGTGGCGTGCGGCGTGCCGTCGTAGACCACCCAATGGTCGTGGTCCGAGCGCAGCCGCAGGCGCTGGCCTTCACGTATCAGCGTGATGTCACTGTCGGCGATGAAGCAGTCATCCCAGCGACCGGTGGTCGGATCCACACAGGGCAGCGTGGCAATACCTTCCTCGTCCCGCGGGTACATCGCACGAGGCGTGAACAGCAGCCGGTCCGGCTTCCGGAACCAGGGATGCCAGCCCAGCACCGCCGGCATCGCCTGCTCGCCGGCCTGGACCGAAAGGCGCATCTGCAGGGTGTGGGCCTGCAGCTGCAGGTCCAGCATGGCAATGCCACCGAAGGGCCAGTAGCCGTCGCGCGGCAACGCCAGCGACAACCTGGCTGCCGCCGCATCCAGCCGGTCGATCTGCCACGGTCGCGAGAAGCCCAACCCATGAATGGCATGCCCGTCGAAGTTGAGCGGCAGCCGATGCGGCCTGTCGTCAAAGCGGAACGTTCCATGGCGGATGCGCCCGGCCCAGGGCACCATCGGGTAGCAGCCCCAGGCGATCGCAGCCGCCCCGCCCTCCTGCGCATCCACCAGCCACTCCACGCCCTGGTAACGCAGGTGCGCCACGCGCCCGCCCGCCCCTGCGGCGAGCGCAACCTCCAGTTCGCCGCATCTCAGCCAGTGCAGTTCACCGGCCGGCAGCGGGGCCAGCGCATCATCCACCGGCAGCATGCGCTCAGGCCCCATACGGATTGATCGTGCGGATGCTTCCGTCCGGCTCCATGTGCAGCGGCGTGCACTTGGCCGAGCGCAGGTGGGTGATGCCGCCGGACATCAGCGCATCGTGATAGAACAGGTACCACTGCCCTTCGAACTGGCAGATGGAGTGGTGGGTGGTCCAGCCCACGACGGGGGTGAGGATCACGCCAGCGTAGGTGAACGGGCCATACGGGCTGTCTCCCACGGCGTAGCACAGCTGGTGGGTGTTGCCAGTGGAGTACGACAGATAGTAGCGACCCTGGTACCTGTGCAGCCACGGGCCTTCGAAGAAGCGGCGCGCATGGTCGTCCGCACGCAGCGGCTGGCCATGCTCATCCAGGATCTGCACTTCGCGGGTGGGTTCGGCCAGCTCGGTCATGCCGACATCCAGGCGGCCCACGCGCGGCCCCAGGGCCGGCGCGCTGCCCTCGGGTTCCTCGTGGGCCTCGCTGTACTGGTTGTCACGATACTTCTGCAGCTGCCCGCCCCAGATGCCGCCGAAGTACAGGTAGTGGCTGCCATCCTCGTCTTCGAACACGGCCGGGTCGATCGAGTACGCGTCCTTGATCGGCTCCGGCTGGGGCACGAACGGGCCCTCCGGCCGCTTACCGATCGCCACGCCGATGCGGAACCGGCCCTCGGCGTCCTTGGCCGGGAAGTACAGGTAGTAGTGGCCATCGCGGCAGGCGGCATCGGGGGCCCACATCTGTTTCCGCGCCCAGGGCACGTCGCGCAGGTGCAGCGCCATGCCGCAATCCATGGCCGCGCTATCGGGCGTATCCATCTTCAGCACATGGTAATCCTGCATGCCGAAATGGCCACCTTCGTCGTCGAATGGCTGGCCACCGTCGATGTCGTGCGAGGGATAGATGTACAGGCGCCCCTCGAACACGTGCGCCGAAGGGTCGGCGGTGTAGATGTGGGTCACCAGCGGTTGCGAAATGGCGTGCGCGGTGAGCTGCGCAAGACGGGCTTTGCTGGCCTGGCCGTCTTCGCCGGCATGGAGGTCGATCATGGTTGTCATCTTGGCGTTACGCGGAGGCGTCGGCGGAACGTCGACGCAGGTGGAGGTCCTGCTCGATGCGGGTTTCGGTGCGCTTGTCGATCCTGTAGAAGAACAGCAGCGCCACGGCGAGCAGGAAAGGAAGGGAGCAGTAGACGCTTACGGTCAAGCGGATGCCCTGCACCACGCCCTCAGGCTGTTGCGCCAGTCCTGCCTGGTAGCCGTAGTGGGCAAGGATCGCGGCGACCAGCGCGCCTCCGACGCTGAGGCCGATCTTCAGCCCGCACAACATCGCCGAGAAGATGATCGCCGTTGCCCTTCGATGGTTCTTCCACTCCGAGTAGTCCGCGACGTCGGCGATCATCGCCCACAGCAACGGGATGGTGATGCCATAGCAGAAGCCATGCAGCATGAAGGCTGCGAACGCCACCGCCACCGCCGTCGGGGGGAACAGGTAGAAGGCCAGCAGGAACAGGGTCGAGACAAACAGGGCGCCACCGAAGACATCGCGCTTGCCGAAGCGATCCGCCAGCCGCCGTGATGCGCCGATACCCAGGATCATGCAGAGGATGCCGCACGCGTTGAACAGGCTGAACGCCGAGGTGGCCGCATCCTTCGGCCAGGTGAACGCCGCGAAACCGGCGCGGGCCAGGGCGCCATTCAATGCACTGATCAGGCCGTTGAAGCCTGAGTTTTCCAGGAAGCCGGCCAGCGCCGCTTCGCTCATGTAGTACTGGAAGTAATAGATGTAGGTGCCGCCTTTCAACGCCAGGTTGATGAACACCAGCACGGTCAGCGCCAGCATCACCTGCCACGGGCGGTTGTGCAGCAGGTCCGAAAGGTCCTGCACTATGCCGCCGGTCTGCTCTCGCGTCGGCACGATGCGCTCGCGGGTGGTGGCGAAGGTGATCAGGAAGAACACCGTGCCGATCAGTGCGAAGGCGGTCATGACCTGTTCAAAGCCGCGCACCCGGTCGCCATTGCCCAGGATCAGCACCAGCGGCATCAGCAGCACCTGGATGATGAACTGCGCGATCATCACGGCTACGAAGCGGTAGGCCGACAGGCTGTTGCGCTGGGCCATGCTGCCGGTCAGCACGCCGCTCAACGCGGAGTACGGCAGGTTGTTCGCGGCGTAAACGCAGACCAGCAGCGCGTAGGTGGCCAGTGCATAGATCACCTTTCCGCGCTCGCCCAGGTCGGGGGTGCTGAACGCCAGCAGTGACAGTACGCCAAAGGGAATGGCCGTCCACAGGATCCACGGGCGGAAGCGGCCCCAGCGGGTGGACGTTCGGTCCGCCGCGATGCCGATCAACGGCGTGAACACGAACGCACCCAGCAGGCCGACCACGAAGATGATCGTGGCCGCGGTGGCAGCTGGCAGGCGGTAGACGTCGGTGTAGAAGAATGCCAGGTACGTGATCAGGGTCTGGAAGATCAGGTTGGCGGCGAGATCGCCCAGGCTGTAGCCGAGCTTCTCGCGTACCGATAGCGCGTGTTCAGTGCTTGCCATGCAGCGGACATCCTTGAAAAGGAATCTGGTCGAAGGGGAATCGATGCCGGCGGGGGCGATCAGTCATGCGCGGGCACCACGGTGAACCTGCCCTGCGCACGTACATCGGTACTGGACGCCCCCACCCTGACCTCGTAGGCACCGGGCTGCACCGCGTACGCCGCACGTGCCTCGTCATAGTGGCGCAGGGCCTGCGCCGCCTCCAGGGTGAACGTCACCGTGCGGCGTTCGCCCGGGGCCAGCTGGACGCGCTGGAAGCCACGCAGTTCCTGCACGGCATCGCCGCTGCCGGCGTGCTCGCGCCGCACGTACAGCTGTACCACTTCGTCACCGCTGCGCGTGCCCGTGTTGGCGACATCCACTGCCACGCCCAGGCGGCCATCGGCGCGGAGGCTGTCTGCATCGAGGCGGAGCGTTCCATAGTCGAACCGCGTATACGACAGACCGTGACCGAACGGATACAGCGGCGTGCCGCGGAAGTAGCGATAGGTGCGGCCCTCCATGGCGTAGTCGTCGAATGCCGGCATCGCTTCGCCGGCCTTGTAGAACGTGACCGGCAAACGGCCGGAGGGATTGACGTCGCCGAACAGCGCCTGGCCGACAGCGGTGCCGCCGCGTTGCCCCGGGTACCAGCTCATCAGGATCGCCGGCAGATGCGCCTGCGCCCAGTCCACGGCGATGGCCGAGCCACCGGTGAGCACCATCACCACCGGCTTGCCGGTGCCGTGCAGGGCCTCCAGCAGGGTGCGCTGCGGCGCGGGCAGCCGCAGGTCGGTACGGTCGCCACCGGCAAAGCCCGGGTAGTTGACCGTCATCTCTTCGCCTTCGACATCGCCGGTGAGGCCACCGACGAACACCACCACATCGGCATCGCGTGCTGCATCCAGCGCTTCGTCGAAGGGCGCCTTGGCGCCGGGCATGCGCCACCCAAGGCGCACGCCCGCATCGCGCTGGTCGTCGTAGTACTCCAGTGTCAGCGCATAGGCACGCCCGGCCTGCAGGTCCAGTTCGACGCCCTCGGCATGCAGGCGATCAGTATTCACCCAATGATCGATCACACGCTTGCCGTCCAGATACAGGCGGTAGCCATCATCGCCGGCCACCTCCAGCCGGTAACGGCCGGACATGGGTGGCAGCAGTTGGCCACTCCAGCGGATGCTGAAGCGGTCGTTGGGAATCCCCTGCCCCGGTGCCGCTTCGCCGCGTGCCAGCAGGTTGTCGGTCGGCGAGCCGCGGTCCCAGCGGAAGCCGATCTGCGCGTCGGTACGCACCAGTGCCGGAGTGCCGGACAGGTCGGGCGTGCGGAAGTACTCACCGCGCAGGCCACGCTCGGGCGAGTCCGCCGAGGGCCGCAGGTAAGTCGGCTCGATCAGCGGTGTGGCGCCGGGATCGTCACGGCCTTCCACGAGGTCGACGCCGCGGGCATAACGCACTTCAACGCCCTTGGCCGCCTCGCGTATGCCCTGCAGGATCGTCACCGGCGCGGCCGGTGTGCCGAAGTAGTTGCCGAGCAGCGCCATGGTGTCGTCGGCGGTGGGTCCAACCACGGCAATGCGCCTGGTGTTGCGTGACAGTGGCAGGATGCCGTCGTTCTTCAGCAGCACCAGCGATGCCTGCGCGGCCTTGAGCGCGAGCGCATCATGGGCCGGCGCCTGGTTCACCGAGGCGGGAATGCGCGCCCAGCGCACCCGCTCCGCTGGGTCGAACATGCCCAGGCGCATCCGTGCGGTGAACAGGCGGGTCACTGCATCGTCGATCTCCGCCTCGCTGATCAGCCCCTGGCGCACGGCCGAGGGCAATGTGGCGTACTCCTGGCCGCATTCCAGCTCGGTGCCGTTCCTCACCGCCAGCGCCGCAGCGGCTTCGCGCGTGGTGACGATACGGTGGTGCTTCCAGATATCGACGATGGCCCAGCAGTCCGAGACCACGTAGCCCTTGAAGCCCCAGTCGCGTCGAAGCACATCGCGCAGCAGGAAACGGCTGGCACTGGCGGACTCGCCGTACACGCGGTTGTAGGCGCCCATGACCGCATCGACGTCGCCCTCCTTCACCAGCGCCTCGAACGCCGGAAGGTATGTGTCATACAGGTCGCGCCGGCTGGGCCGTGCATCGAAGTGATGGCGGTCGGCCTCCGGTCCGCTGTGCACGGCCAGATGCTTGGCGGTGGCGTCCAGCTTGCGGTAGACGGGGTCGTCGCCCTGCAGGCCACGTACGAAGGCCACGCCCATGCGCGCGGTGAGGTACGGGTCCTCGCCATAGGTTTCCTGTCCGCGGCCCCAGCGCGGGTCGCGGAAGATGTTGACGTTCGGCGACCAGAAGGTCAGCCCCTGGTAACGCCCGTGCAAGCCTTCGCGGAGGAACTGGTGGTGCTTTGCGCGGGCCTCGTCGCTGATGGTCGTGGCCACCTGCCCCATCAACGGTACATCGAAGGTCGCGGCCAGGCCGATTGCCTGCGGAAACACCGTGGCCTGCCCTGCCCGTGCGACGCCGTGCAGTCCCTCGTTCCACCAGTCGTAGGCGGGTACCCCCAGGCGTTCGATCGCCGGCGCGGCGTTCTGCATCTGCGCGGCCTTCTCTTCCAGCGTCATCTGCGCGACGAGTGCGGCGGCCCGTTGCTCGAAGCTGGCCGAAACGTCCAGCCAGGGCCGTGGCGCGGCCGCGGACGCGGCGGCCGCCACGCAGGTCAGTACGAACAGGGCGGCCCCACCGCGCAAGGTACGGCGGCGGGCCTTGGACGAAATCGACAGCCTCATTTGCTTCTCCCGGTGCGCTCGTCGCGCGCGAAAGGACCCAGCAGTGCGCCCACGAAGCCGCCTGCCCGGTCCGTACTCAGAACGGTGCCGTCCACCCCGCCTGCGAGCAGTTGCCAGCCCTGCCCATCGCCGGTGTCGAACGAGAACGCATAGTCGCCCTCGTTGCCGGCAATCTTCAGGCGCAGTGCTGCAGGCACCGGTACTTCACGGCTGGCCAGCGTCCGCGTGCTGCGGCCACCGTCGCGCGCTTCGAGGAAGAGCGAGAGGCGCCCCCCGCCAAGGTCACGAACGCCAAGGAAGTACCAGTACGCCTCGCTCTGGAACGCCGCCAGGCCGGCGGCGACTCCGGAAGCTGGCGGGGTCATCGCGGTGCTCGCCTCGAAGCGCAGATGCTGCTGGCGCCGGCCGAGAAACGTCGGATTGCGCAGCGTGTCCAGATCCTCGGCAAGCGGATGCACGGCCAGCATGCCGGGGCGCGTGGCCAGGTCGGCCCAGGCATGCCGGGGCACCCGCACGCGCAGCCACTGTGGATCAAGCGTCGGGCCATCGAAATTGTCGCGCGCTACGAAATTGCCGGTCGAAGGGGCCTGGGATGCCTCGCCCTGCATCCACGCGGGGGCCTTGGCCACATAGGGAATGGCCTGGTCAACCGGCAGGATCTGCGGCCAGCCATCCTGCCAGCGCACCGGCAACAGGTAGGTCTCGCGCCCGGTGTTGTAGTGCCGCTTCTGGTAGTTGCGGCTGGCCAGGAACACCGCCCACCACGAGCCATCCGGGCCTTCGACCAGGTCGGCATGGCCGGCATTGGTGATCGGAAGCGGACGGTCATCCGGCAGTTCTCGCTGGGTCAGGATCGGATTGCCCGTATAGGGAACGTAGGGGCCCCACACCGTGCGGCTGCGCAGCACCACCTGCGAATGCTGCGGCCCGGTACCTCCTTCAGCGTCGGACAGGTAATACCAGCCCTCCCGCTTGTAGATATGCGGTCCCTCGATCCAGATGGGATTCTTCGCCGGCTCCACGCCTCCATCAACCAGCACCCGGCGCGGCCCGACCGGCCTGAATGCCGCCAGATCGATCTGCTGCATCCAGATGGCGCGGTGCCCGTCGTAGCGCGGCGGGCCGGGCGGTGCATCGTTGTTGACCAGGTATACCTTGCCGTCATCGTCGAAGAACAGTGACGGGTCGATGCCATCGATGCCGGGCAGCCAGTGCGGATCGGACCACGGACCGGCCGGATCACGCGCGGTGGCGATGAAGTTGCCACCACTGTCGGTGGCGGTGGTGGTTACGTAGAAGGTGCCGTCGTGGTACTCGATGGTCGGCGCGAAGATGCCGCGCGAGACGCTCAGGCCGTCGAAATCCAGTTGCGTGGGGCGGTCAATCACATTGCCGATCTGCTTCCAGTGCACCAGGTCGGCACTTTCGAACACCGGAATGCCAGGGAAGTAGGTGAAGCTGGAATTGACCAGGTAGAACCGGCCGTTCGCGCGCACGACGCTGGGATCGGCATGGAAGCCGGCCAGGACAGGATTGCGGTAGTGGCCGGCCGGCAGCGGCACTTCAAACGCCTGGTCATTGCCGCGGTACTCGAACCAGTCGAAGTACACCGGGGGAGCATCCGGCGGCGCGCTGGCCCGGGTGGTTGCGGCCGACAGCAGGAACAACGCCCCCAGCAGGTGGCGCGCCATCGACCTCAGGCCGGCCCTGTCGCGGGCCAGAGGGGACTGCTTGGACAACGTCATCATCGTCGGGCCTCGGCTTCGGCAATGGGAAGTTCGAACGGGCCGGCCGGCGCCCCGCTGCGGTCGCGCAGCGTGCACACCGGGCCATCGGCCCAGCAGTAGCGCACATGCGTTGCGCGCGTGGACAGCGGGCCGCGCAGCAGGATCCGGCGCGCATCCAGTCCGGCATCGGCGTACTCGCAGTGGCGCGTATGGCCCCTGGCCTCGCACAGTTCAAAGCCGATCGGACGCAGTGCGCCGGTCGCGGTGAGCGCGCCTTCGACATCCTCGAACGCAATGGCGACGCCCGTGGGCGTCCGCACGGCGGTGACCGCTCGCGGGCCCGACGGTGCTACGCCCTGCTCGCGGTACACCACATGGCGCGCCACGCGCGCCAGGCGGCGCCCGAGCTCCTGCTTGTTCGGCGGATGGATGTCGTAGGCGTCGCCGATGTCGATGGCAATGGCAAGACCGCTCTGCGCATCCTCGGCCGCGACGCGCCGCTGCGCCTCACGCACCTGCGCCCAGCCGCTGTCGGCGGGCGCAGCCGGCGGCTGGCCGTAGCCGGCCAGTTGTACCAGCAGCAGTGGCGTGCGCGCACCGAACTGCCGTCGCCAGTCCTCGCGCAGCGCACGCAACCGCACTGCATAGGCCGCACCATCGCCGGTGTTCGATTCACCTTGATACCAGAGCATGCCGCGCAGCCCGAAGCCCCCGAGTGGTGCGATCATTCCGTTGTACAGCGTCGACAGCCCGGTGGCGGCCTGCCACGGGGCAAACGGCGGCGCCTGTTGGCCCGGCGCAACCCGATACATCCACGGCCCCTGCAGTGGCACCCGCTCGCCGGTATCGAACTGCAGGCGGTGTGCCGTTGAAGGACCGGCCAGGCCGCCTTCGCCGTAGGTGTCCAGCACGTTCACCGCAATGCTGTTGGATCCTGCCTTCAGCAGGCCATGTGGCAACGGGTAGCGCCTCTCGCCGGCGCCGTACTGGCTGCCGACGGCGACCCCGTTCACCCAGGTCACGTCCACCTCGTCAGCCGATGCCAGCTCCAGGGTCGCGCCGCGTGCAGCCTGTTCAGCGCTCAGCATCACCTGCGTGCGATACCAGACCATGCCGTTGTAGTCGGCAAGTGCGGGCTCGTTCCACCGCTCCCATGCGCCCAGTGTGGCCGGTGCGCGCGACCATCCGCGGTCATCGGCATCCGTCCGCCATGGTGCGTCACCTGACAGTGCGCCCTCGCGTGTGGCCCACCAGTGCTGCCAGTAGCGACCCCAGCGTGCATGTGCCTGCTGCGGGTCGTGGGCAGACTGAGCAAGGATGTCCAGGGGCTCGTCCATGCCGCCCTGCCCGCGCAGCGCGCCCGGGCTGGTCCACGCCTCGATCCGGGACCCGCCCCACGCCGCCTGGATCAAACCCATCGGCACGGCAGCCGTGCGCTGCAGCTCGCGCGCGAAATAGAAACAGGCTGCGGAGAAGTCGCGCACCCTGTCGGGGGTTGCCGTTGTCCATGCAGGGTCGCCCTTGAAGCTCTCCTGTGCCTGCGCGGCCCCCTCCTGCGGCACGGTGAACAGCCGGATCCGTGGCATCGTGGCCGAGGCGATCTCGCTGGCAGCGTTGAGCGAGCGCCACACCGGCAGCTCCATGTTCGACTGGCCCGAGCACAACCACACGTCGCCCATCAGCACATCGCGCGCCGTCTGCCGGCGCGTTCCGTCGTTTACCTCCAGCGTGTAGGGACCGCCAGCGGCGACCGGGGACAGCATCGCCTGCCAGCGGCCTGCGGCGTCCGCCCGGCTGCTCACCGCCTGCCCCGCAAACGTCACGGAAACCGGCTGCCCGGGGCCTGCGTGCCCCCAGACCGCAATGGGCCGGTCGCGCTGCAGGACCGCGTGATCCTTGAACAGGGGATGCAGCAGTCCCGTCGTTTCCCGCGCCGCGGCCGGCATCGCCACTACTGCCGCAGCCATCATCAACAGCGCACACCCGACCGCTCCGAACCTGCTCATCGGCCATCCCCCGGTGCGAACGGAAACTGCAAGGCCTGGTAGTACGACAACGGATGCGGCGGCGGCCGCTCGCCGGCGGGCAGTGGCCGGCCACTGAGCGACTGGAAGTACGCCACGCTGGCGTCACGCCACCATTGCGCTTCGTTGTGCTGGATCTGCAGGAACGCCGCGACGTGCCGATGCCGCTGCGGATCGATCCGGTCGCTCAGGCCGGCCCAGGTCGCCTGCATCGACTGCACCTGGCGCACGCCGCGCGAATAGCGCCCGACCAGTTCGTCCCAGAGCGTCCTGCCCGAGCGCATGCGGCGGTCCCACGGCACATGATGGAACCACAGCAGCAGCGACTCGGGCACCCGCTCGGGGTCGCCATAGACCTCGGCGACCTGCGGGGCGTACTGGCCCACGGCGTTGCTTCCGCTGGCGCTGCGGTCAAAGCCGATGCCCTTGCTATCTGCGCGGTGGTAGTACACCGACGTCCAGTCCGCACGCGGGCCGCCGTCCACCCAGGGGCCGGGGCCGTAGTGATGGCCGCGTGCCATCAGGTGATGCAGGCCCAGCGGCGTCATGTAATCCACCACCGCCTCGCGCGAGTCCATCATCATGCGCACGATCGGGCCTGTCACCTGCGGGTCGGGCGAGAAGGTCAGCGCTGCCCAGTCTTCGGCAATCGCGCGCGCGGATTCCTGCGGGTTCCAGGCCAGTCGGCCGAAGGCGTACCAGTTGGCCTGATCGAAGTGCGAGCCACTCCAGGTGCGGTCCACGCCGATGTTGGCGACGCCGGCGATACCGGTCAGCGCATGACCCTCCAGCGAGCCATCGACCACGCGGGAGACCGTGGAGCCTTCGCCGCGTGCATGGGTGTCGGCCTGCAGCACTTCTTCGTAGAGCGTTCCCAGGTACACCAGGTGCGTCGCAAAACCCAGGTACTCCTTGGTGATCTGCAGCTCCATCATCAGCGGCGTGCGCGGCATCGCGCCAAACAAGGGGTGGAACGGCTCGCGCGGCTGGAAGTCGATGGGGCCGTTCTTCACCTGCACGATCACGTTGGGGCGGAAGGCGCCGTCCAGCCCGACAAACTCGCTGTATGCCTGCTTGGCGCGATCTTCGGGAACCTCGTGCGAGTACACGAAGGCCCGCCACATCACCACACCGTTGTAGGGCGCCAGCGCGTCGGCCAGCAGGTTGGCGCCGTCGGCATGGGAACGACCGTAATCCTGCGGGCCGGGTTGCCCTTCCGAGTTCGCCTTGACCAGGAAGCCGCCAAAATCCGGAATGCGCGCATGGATCTCATCGACCTTGTCGCGCCACCAGCGCCGCACAGCCGGATCCAGGGGATCAGCCGTCGCCAGGCCGCCGAGTTCGATGGGCGCATTGAAGCGCGCGCTCAGGTAGACCCGGATGCCATAGGGGCGGAACAGGTCGGCCAGCGCGGCGGCCTTGGCCAGATAGGCCGGCGACAGGCTCATCGCACTGGCATTGACGTTGTTGAGGACGGTGCCGTTGATGCCGAGCGAGGCGTTGGCACGGGCGTAGTCGGTGTAGCGCGGGTCACGCCACTGCGGCAACGTCTGCCAGTCCCAGAGCGAGCTGCCTGCATAGCCACGCTCGACGTAACGATCCAGGTTGTCCCAATGGTTGAGCAGACGCAGTGCGACCCGAGGCGACTCACGCACCTCCAGCCCCCGCAGCGACGTGCCACGCTGCAGCAGGCGCAGCAGATGGAAGGTGCCGTACAGCACGCCGACATCCTGGCGTGCCGCCACCAGCAGCACATCGCGCCCTCCGGTCCGGACCTGCCGGATCAGGAAGCCCTCGTCGCCCAACGTGGCGATCTCGTTGCCGTACGCGGCGACGAGGGTCGAGGATTGCGGCGTGCCCAGCACCAGGGCACGTTCAGTAGTGATTGCCGTTCGCATTGGCGGTGCCGCTCCCAGCAATCCAGGGAGGCTGCGCGCAAGCTCGTCGCGGGTAGCGCGCTGCATCGGCGTGCAATCCGGGGCCACCACTTCGGCCAGTTGCCGCCGGTAATCGGCAGCGACCGTTGCGGCAACCGGCTGGTAGCGCATCCACAGCGCATAGCCATCCTCCGCCCGTGCCCCGCCAACACAGGCCAGCAGCACGAGCAGGGCCCACAGCTGCGTGCCGACAGCGCGCAACAACGGCGTTAACATGCGCCTTTGTAGACTACGTCCGGGCCCGGGACAGCGCATCATCGTCCTTCGCACCCGCGCGGCAGCGCCACCAAGAACAAAGGGATCGTGCATTGGACAAGCCGAAGAAATCGGTTCGCCGCAGAACCGCAGGCGTGACGATCGACGAGGTTGCGGCCCTTGCCGGCGTTTCGCCGATGACCGTGTCGCGGGTGATCAACCAGGGCAAGGTGCGCGACGTCACCCGCGAGCGCGTGCTGCGCGCCGTGCGTGAGCTGGGCTATACGCCCAATCTTGCCGCCAGTTCGCTGGCCGCCGCACAGCACACGCGCATTGCGCTGATCTACACCAACCCCAGCGGCGCCTACCTGCGTGAACTGCTGGTGGGCCTGCTGCGCGTCGCCTCCAGTTCCGCCATCCAGCTGGTCATCGACTACTGGGACAACCTGGATGCCGAATCCGAACGCAGGGCGGCGCGCGCGCTCGCCGGACGCGTCGACGGGGTGATCCTGCCGCCGCCCCTGTGCGAATCGCAGGCCGCCGTAAGCGAACTGGTCAAGGCTGGCATTCCGGTGGTGGCCATCGCATCGGGGCGCCTGAGCGAGGCCCTGTCCTGCGTCCGCATCGACGATTTCAGTGCGGGCAGGGAAATGACCGATCACCTGCTCCGGCAGGGACACACCCGCATCGGCTTCATCCGTGGGCGCGATGACCTGAGCGCAAGTGCGCTCCGCTACGACGGCTTCGTCACCGCCCTGCGCGAGGCCGGGCTGGCGGTGGACCCCGGCCTGGTCCAGCACGGTGACTACACCTACCGGTCCGGCCTGGCTGCGGCCGAGAAGCTGCTGTCCCAACGCCGGCCACCGACCGCGATTTTCGCCAGCAACGACGACATGGGCGCCGCCGCCATCTCGGTGGCGCATCGGCGCGGGCTGGAAGTGCCGCGCGACCTGTCGGTCGTGGGTTTCGATGACACCTCGGCCGCCACCACCGTGTGGCCGGAACTGACCACGATCCACCAGCCCATCGCCTCGATGGCCAACGCGGCCGTCGACATCCTGCTGCGCACCATCCGCCGTCCGGCGGCGGACGCAACGGTGCTGCGCGATCATGTGATGCCGCATCGGCTGATCGCACGCGATTCGGTCGCCGCGCCGCCCCGACGGCGGTAGCGCAGGCATCATGCTCCGCATCCGAGGGTGACTTCGGCTTCGTTCAGCGCACCCAGCGCGACGCGTGACACGGAGATCGTCATCGCATCGCCCGTCACCACCGACCACGGTCGGTCGATCGCGTCCAGCTTGGCGCCCGCCTTGGCCAGGCACTTCAGCGGCACGCCAACACGCTTCCACTGGCCTTGTGGAAGCGCCGCCAGCGAAGACCCGATGGCGATGCGTGCCGAGCAGCCCGCGCCGCAACCGACCGACAGCCACACCTCACCCTGCGGCGCAGCGTCGACCCGCAGCGTGGTCAGCAGCATCAGGTCGCCGTTGGATTCGCGCTGCAGGTCCAGCGCCGTGTGCGACTGCAGTGCAGCGACGGCCTCGCCCTTGCCCGACCAGGCCAGGCGTCGCCCATCCTCCTGCGCCAGATGATCCACGCCGGTGATCTTCAGCCGGTCATCTGGCAATGCGTCCGGTACGCGGGTCACGGTCAGGCCCTGGCCAGCGGCATCCTCGAGTCGCAGCGCCATGCCAGGGCCTGCGTCACCACGCGCGAAGTAGACGCCGGTCGCGCCCTCGTTGCCGGTCACGCCCGATGCCTCCGGCAGCGCGGCCAGGTCGCCGTTGTCGGCGTAGGTCAGGCCGAAGCCGAACGCAAACAACGGATCGTAGTCCTTCTGGCCGACGTTGTTGGCGTACTGGGTGGCGGTGCGCGGCCAGCTGAAACTGAGCTTGCCCTTGAAATCGTGCTGCACGCGGCCATCGCTTCCGCGCAGCAGTACATCGGCAATGCCGGCGCCTTCCGAGCCCGGCAGCCACGCAGCCACGAAGGCATCGGCGGCATTGATTTCCCGGTTCACCCAGAGCGGCCGCCCGCTCAGGAAAACCGCAACAACCGGTATGCCTTCGGCCTTGAGCCGCTTGAGCAGCGCCAGGTCCGTTTCGTTGCCGGGCTTGTAGGCCAGCGTCGGCCGGTCTCCCTGGAACTCGGCATAGGGGTCTTCGCCAAACACCACCACCGCCACATCGGGCTTCACTGCATAGCGACCGTCAACGGCAAGCACGGCTTCACCACCCGCCGCGCTGGCCTGGCGCGCGATGCCCTCATAGATCGTGTCCGCATTGGGGAAGTCCTTGCGGGTGGTGCCGGTGCCCTGCCAGTTGAGCGTCCAGCCGCCCGCCTGCTTGCCGACATCGTTGGCACCGTCGCCGGCCACGAGGATCCGCTGCTTCGGAGACAGCGGCAGGACGTGGTCCTGGTTTTTCAACAGGACCAGCGATTCGCGCACGGCCTGCCGGGCGACCGCGCGATGTGCCGGCGCGCCGATCAGTGCGAACTGCCCGCCGACGGCCCGCGTGGATGGCCTGCCGGCCTCGAACAGCCCAAGGCGGAACTTGACCCGCAGGATCCGGCGCACTGCATCGTCCAGCCGCTGCGTCGTGATCCGGCCGTCCTTGACCGCAGCCAGCGTCGTCTCGTAGAAGCCCTTCCAGCTGTCCGAAGCCATCGCCATGTCCAGGCCCGCGATGATGGTGGCCGGGCAGTCTGTGGTGGTGCAGCCCTTGACCTGTCCATGACCATTCCAGTCACCCACCACGAAGCCACCGAAGTTCATGCGGCCCTTGAGCACATCGGTGAGGTAATGCCGGTGCCCATGCATCTTTTCACCGTTGACGCTGTTGAACGACGCCATTGCGGTCTGCGCGCCGGCGGCGATTGCCGGCGGGTATCCGGCCGCGTGGATGCGCACCAGATCTGACTCGCTGATACGGGTGTCGCCCTGGTCCTTGCCGTCAGTGGTGCCCCCATCGCCCAGGAAGTGCTTCACCGAGGCGATTACATGGCGGCCATCGAGGAACTCCGGTGTTCCCACCCTGCCCTGCAATCCCTCCACCATGGCGGCGGCATAGCTGGCCACCACCTCCGGCGATTCGGAGTAGCCTTCGTAGGTGCGTCCCCAGCGATCATCCTGGGGTACCGCAACGGTCGGCGCGAACGTCCACTCCATGCCGGTGACGCGGGTCTCCAGCGCGGTGATGCCACCGATCTGCCGCAGCAGCTCCGGATTGCGCGTGGCGCCCAGCCCGATGTTGTGCGGGAACAACGTGGCACCCATGATGTTGCTCTGCCCGTGCACGGCATCGATGCCGAACAGCAGAGGGATGGGCTTGCCGCCTTTGGACGTATCCATGGAGGCGTCGTAGAACGCGTCGGCCAGCGCCAGCCATTCGGCCGGCGAGGCGTCATAGCGGCCGCCGGGATCGGAGTTGCCTCCGGCCAGGATCGAGCCGAGGCGGTAGCGGCGCACGTCGTCGGGGGTGACGCTGGCGATGTCGCCCTGCACCAGCTGGCCGACCTTTTCCTCCACCGTCATGCCGGCCATCAGGTCGGTGATGCGCTTCTCCAGTGCCGGATCCGCGGCCAGCGGCCAGGCGACCTTCGGCCAGGGATCATTGTCGGTAGCTGCGGCGGCGGCAGCCCGGTCCTGGCCGCGGCAGCCGAGCAATCCCAGCATCAGTGCGGCGACCAGCGCGCCGCTGCGGATTACCAAGGCCTGCGATGTCATGGCGCTCATCCTTCCATCTGCTCCAGTTCCTTGCCCTTGGTCTCGTGCACATGCCGGACCACGAAAATCACCGAGATCACGGCAGCCACCAGGTAGATGCCGTAGGTGGCTGCCAGCCCTGCCGCGGCCAGCAGCATCGGGAACGTCACCGTGACCACGAAGTTGGAGGTCCATTGCGCTGCGCCAGCGACCGCCAGTGCCGAACCGCGGATCTGGTTCGGGAACATCTCGCCCAGCATCACCCACATCACCGGCCCCCAGGACAGATTGAAGAACACGACGTAGGCATTGGCCGCCACCAGCGCCAGCGTGCCCATGCGACCGGGCAGCTGCAGGTGCCCGTCCGCCAGCGAACCGCTGGCAAAGGCCACCACCACCAGTGCAAGCGACAGCGACATCCCTGCCGAGCCGAACCACAGCAGGGGCTTGCGGCCGATCCGGTCAATCAGCAGTACCGTGACCACGCAGGCACCGATGCTCAGCGCGCCGGACAGCACGTTGATCAGCAGCGCGTCGTTTTCGGAAAAGCCGACCGCCTGCCACAGCACGGCGCCGTAATAGAACACCACGTTGATGCCGACCAGCTGCTGGAAGCAGGCCAGCCCGACGCCGACCCAGACAATCGGGCGGATCCGCCCGGTCGCCCGGCTCTTCAGGTCGGACAGTCGAGGGCGATGATGGTCGTTGGACAACGAGGCATCGATCTCCTCGAGCGTGGCGCGGGCCTTGTCGCTGCCCAGCAGCCGGGTCAGCACCCGCAGTGCATCGTCCTTGCGCCGCTTCACCACCAGGTAGCGCGGGCTCTCAGGAATGGTCAGCAACAGCAGCAGGAACAGCAGCGATGGCGCGGCCTGCATCCAGAACATCCAGCGCCAGGCGGCCTGCCCACCCCACAGCGGTTCGGTCGACGCGCCCGCTGCAGCCGCCAGCAGGTAGTTGGACAGGAAGGCAGCGGTGAGCCCGGTGATGATGGCGATCTGCTGCACCGTAGCCAGGCGGCCGCGATAGCGGGCCGGAGCGACCTCGGCAATGTAGGCCGGCGAGATCACACTGGCCGCGCCTACCGCGAATCCGCCCACCACCCGCGCCGCAATGAACCAGCCTGACGAGACCGCCGCCCCGGCACCGAGCGCCGACAGCAGGAACATCACTGCCGAAAGGATCAGCACGTTGCGACGGCCCAGGCGGTCGGCCAGCCGTCCAGCACTGAATGCGCCCACCGCACAGCCCAGCAGCATCGACGCGATCTCGAAGCCCTGCATCCATTCGCCGGACCGGAACGCCTGGTGCAGGCCATCCTGGGTGCCATTGATCACACCGCTGTCGAAGCCGAACAGAAAACCGCCAATCGTTGCTACCACGCTGATCAGTACGATCAGTCGTGTGTCTTCACCGCTGCCTGCTGCCTGGTTCATCCCCGTCCCCTTGAGTGCACCGTTGCGCCCTTCGCCTGCCGCGCTCAGCGCAGCAGGTATTGGTTGAGCAGGTTTTCGTAACGCTCCTGCTTGCCGCTGGCCTGGCGCGGTTCGCCGAGCCGGGAGGCCAGTGCCGCCAGGTCCGGCAGGCTGAGCGTGCCACGCTCGAAATCCTGGCCGGCACCGCTGTCGAAACTTGCGTAGCGCTCCTTGCGCCATTGCTCCCAGGGCGACTCGGTCAGCAGTGCATGGGCAACCTCCAGGCCGCGTGCGAACGCGTCCATGCCGCCAATGTGGGCAATGAACAGATCCTCCAGGTCGGTCGACTCGCGGCGCACCTTCGCGTCGAAGTTCAACCCGCCCTCCAGCCCACCCTGGCGCAGCACGACCAGCATCGCGCCGACGGTGTCGTACAGATCGCTGGGGAACTGGTCGGTGTCCCAGCCGTTCTGCGCGTTGCCGCGGTTGGCGTCGATGCTGCCCAGCAGGCCGTGATCGGACGCGACCTGCAGATCGTGCTCGAAGGTGTGCCCGGACAACGTGGCGTGGTTGGCCTCGATGTTGAGCTTGAAGTCCTTGTCCAGCCCATGCTCCTTCAGGAAACCCACCACCGTGGCACTGTCGAAGTCGTATTGGTGCTTCATCGGCTCCATCGGCTTGGGCTCGATCAGGAAGTTGCCCTTCAGGCCAATGCTGCGGCCGTAGTCGCGGGCCATGGTCAGGAAGCGTGCGAAGTGCTCGATCTCGCGCTTCATCTGGGTATTGGCCAGCGACGCATAGCCCTCGCGTCCGCCCCAGAACACGTAATGCTCGCCGCCCAGCTCGACCGTCGCTTCCAGTGCAGCCTTGACCTGCACGGCTGCACGCGCGACTACCGCGAAGTCGGGATTGGTCGATGCACCGTTCATGTAGCGCGGGTGCGAGAACAGGTTGGCCGTGCCCCACAGCAGCTTGACGCCGGTGGCCTCCTGGCGCGCCTTGGCCAGGCCCACCATGTGCGCGAGGTTCTTCTGGTACTGGCCGATGTCATCGGCGTCCGGCGCCAGGTCGATGTCGTGGAAGCACCAGTACGGCACGCCCAGCTTCGTGAAGAACTCGAACGCGGCGTCCACCTTTGCCTCGGCCGTGGCCAGCGGCGACGATGCCTCCCACGGGAACTGCCGGGTGCCCGGGCCGAACGGATCGTGCCCGGCATTGCAGAAGGTGTGCCAGTAGCACACGGCGAAGCGCAGATGCTCCTGCATGGTCTTGCCGCCGATGACCCGGTTGGCATCGTAGACCTTGAAGGCAAGCGGATTGTCCGAGCCCTTGCCCTCGAACGGAATGCGGCCGACGCCGGGGAAGTACTCCTTGGCGCCGATGAAGGGCTGCGTGCTCATGGTGCGTGCTCCTGTCGTTGTACGGGGTGTCGTGGAGGAGCCATCAGCCGTGCTGCAGCGGCGTGATGGCATCAAGATGGCTGAGGAAGCGTGCGTAGGCCCGTGCATAGGCTTCGCTGCGGTCCGGATCCGGCCGAGCGGACAGCGCGGGATCGACGGTGACGTGGCGCGCGGTGATGTCGCTGATCGGGGTGGCGTCTCCCTGCGCCTTGGTGAACGCCCACAACGCCTGTAGCGCCGCTCCAAATGCCGCACCTTCGGCCTGCACCGGGACGTCCACCGGCAGGCCGAACACATCAGCCACCAGCTGACGCCAGGCAGCGCTGTTGCTGCCACCGCCGGTGAGCACGATGCGATCGAACTGCATGCCTGCGCGGACAAAGGCGTCGTAGCCATACTTCAGGCTGTAGGTCGCGCCCTCCATGGCGGCGCGGTACACATGCGCCGGGGTGAAATTGGCGGTGTCCAGGCCAGCCAGCACGCCCTTGCCCAGCGGCAGGTCAGGGGTACGTTCGCCATTGAGGAACGGCAGCATCACCAGCCCGCCTGCTCCCGGTGGCGTCGCGCGCAGGTGCGCATCGCCGTCGCGAGTGCTGAAGCCGAAGGCACGGGCCACCTGTTCGGTCGCCACGGTGCAGTTCATGGTGCAGATCAGCGGGAGCCAGCCCCCCGTCGACGAGCAGAACGCTGCCCAGGCGCCGTCGGTATCGATCACCGGCGATCCGGAGTAGGCAAACAGCGTTCCGGAGGTTCCCAGGCTCATCGCCAGCCGACCTTCCGTGACGCAGCCGGTGCCGATCGCCGCCATCATGTTGTCGCCGCCGCCAACGGCCACCTTCACCGCCGTCGGCAGCCCCAGCGCGGCTGCCGCAGCAGGCGCGATATCGAACAGCGCATCGGGTGATGCGATGGGCGGCAGGCAGGCGGCAAGATCACGATCAGGGTCGGTTGCGCGCAGCAGCTGCTGCGACCAGGTGCGTGTGCGCACGTCCAGCCAACCGGTTCCAGACGCATCGCCAAGCTCGCAGAACCGCTGCCCGGTCAGCACGAAGTTCAGGTAGTCGTGTGGCAGCAGGATGGTCGCCATCCGCGCGTAGGCGTCGGTACGGTGGATCCGGGTCCAGGGCAGCTTGGACGCTGTGTAGCCGGCCAGGATCGGGTTGCCCGCCAACGCGATGGTCCGTTGCAACCCGCCCACGGCGTCCATGATCTGGATGCACTCGGCCGAGGTGCTGGTGTCGCACCACAGCTTGGCCGGCGCCAGTACTTCACCAGCATCATCAACCGGCACGAACCCATGCTGCTGGCCCGATACCGCCAGCGCGACGATGCGAGCGCGCAGCGAGGGATCGATCCGGGCAAAGCAGTCGCGCAGGGCCGACACCCAGTCGGCAGGCGCCTGTTCACGGCTGCCGTCGGTGCCGCTGTCCAGCGCGAGCGGCGCGCTGGCCGAGGCCACAACCGCCTGCTTCCGCGGGTCATAGACCAGCAGCTTCAGGCTCTGCGTCCCTGCATCGATTCCTGCAACCAGACCCATCGAAACCGCCTCCGATCAAAAAAGGTAGCGCTAACATTCCGTGGACTCAAAAAAGGGGCGTGATGTTCAGCCCCTCCTTGCCACCGCTCGCGTCATCGCCACCGGTGTTGCCGCACTGTAACCAGCTGCAGCGGAAAAAGCGTGCTGCAACGCAAAACCCTGCTACGCGTTTGCTGCCGTCGAACGCCACACGTCAACGCCGGACCTGCAGTACTGCCCGATGAACTCCGCCTGCGTCGGCATCTGCGCGGCGGCCTGCTGCACCGGCTGCTGGATGCCCTTCAACAGGGTGCGCAGATCGGCGTCGCTCACTGCCCGCGCCAGCGGGTGGGCAGGACCGGGCGCGATGCCCTGCCCGAGCAGCACGCTGGTCCACGATTCCACGCGGAACAGCTCGCCGGGGTCCTGCCAGGCGTGTGCGCGCTCGCGCCACGCCTGCAGCCGCTGCTGCAGCGATTCGGGCACGCGCATTTCGCGACACGCCTTCCACATCGGTTCGGTGCGCTGCGTTGCGTGATAGTGCAGGATGATGAAGTCGCGCACGTGCTCCATTTCCTGGCGGCTGACATCGTTGTACAGCTTCACCAGCGACGCACGGATGCCGTCGAACGGGAACAACTGGATCAGGCGCACCACCGCGCTGATCGTCAGATGGATGCTGGTCGACTCCAGTGGCTCGATGAAACCGCTGGCCAGCCCGAGCGACACCACGTTCCCGTTCCAGGCCTTCAGCCGGCGCCCGCTGCGGAACGGCACCTTCCATGGATCGCGCAAAGGTGGGGCCCCGGCATCGCGCAGCAGCTTCGCTGCGGCCTCGTCATCGGACAGGTAGCGGCTGTCATACACCAGCCCGCAGCCAACGCGGTGCTGCAGCGCGATGTGCCAGCGCCACCCCGCTTCGTGGGCGATCGCGCGGGTATAGGGAACCGGCGGCGCCACCGCTTCGGTCTGCACCGCCACGGCCCGATCGCACGGAAGCCATTCGTGCCAGTCCTCGTAGCCGGTGCCCAGCGCCTGCTCGATCAGCAGGCCACGGAACCCGGTGCAGTCGATGAACAGATCGCCCTCGATCACCTGGCCGTCGTCCAGCACCAGCGCCTGCACCGAGCCGTCGTGTGCGTGCTGCCTGACCAGGGCGATCCTGCCTTCGATCCGGCGCAGGCCGTGGGCCTCGGCCCTGTGGCGCAGGAACCGCGCATACAGGCTGGCATCGAAATGATATGCATAGCTGGCCTGCGGCTGGGTGTGCAGCGAGAAGCGGTCGCCACGCGAGGCGATGCTCTCCAGGCAGAAGTCGCCCAGGTCCGAGGGCATGCCGCGGCGCAGGCTGTCCAGCCAGAAGTGATGGAAGGGAGCCGCCCAGGTGCCATGGCCGATGGTGCCGAACGGATGGAAGAAGCGATCCCCCGGCAGCCGCCAGTTCTCGAACGAGATCGACAGCTTGAAGGTACCGGCCACCGCGCGCAGGAACTCCTGCTCGTCGATCTGCAGGAAGCGATGGAAGGTGCGGATCGGCGGCACGGTGGACTCACCGACGCCGACCGTGCCGATCTGCTCGGACTCGACCAGCGTGATCTGCAGTTGGTCACGGAACTGATGCGCCAGCGCGCAGCCGGCCAGCCATCCCGCTGTACCGCCACCGGCAATGACCACTTTACGGATGCGCCCTGCAGGCGTGCTCTCGGTATCCAACACGGTGCCCTCTCTCAACGGTTGAGCCTGCCCAGCAGCATCGCGCGCATGCGGCGGGCGCGCTGCTCGTCGAACGGCGCCAGATCCCCGCGCGCCGTGTCAGGCAGGTGCTGCCCGGCGCGCTCGCCGGGGCCGAATACGTAGTATCGGAAGAGCCCTTCCCAGGCCTGCTTCTCACTCGCTGGCAGGTCGCGCACGGACCACATCGCGTGCTGTAGCGCCGCCAGAGGCGCCCCCAGCCAGGCCGGCGAGCTTCGCCACCAGTAGTTCACCAGCACGTTGAACGGTTCCAGGCTGCGTACATGGTGCCACCACATGCTGGGAATGAAGATCGCATCGCCCGGCCCAAGCACCGCCCTGCGTGCATGCGCCAGCGCGTCGCGGAAGCGTGGATGCCGACCGAAGTCGGGGTGTTCGAAGTCCACCACGCTGACCACCTGTCCACCCGGCGTGGGATCGAGCGGACCCGGATAGAGGTTGTCGATCTGTGCGGGCGGGAACAGCGTGAACTCGCGCTGCCCCACCGCGCAGCAGGCGAGGTTGTCGGGTGTGTCGAAATGGCACGAGGCCGTCACCCGGTTGCCGATCCAGATGCTGGCGGTGGCGTCGATGCCCTGCTTCGCCAGCCCGGCGTCGTTGGCCTGCGCGAATGCCGGCAGCAGGGCCCGCTCGATCGGCAGCGAGGCCACGTAATAGGTTGGCGGCCGCGGCGCATGCAGCGTCGTGGCGATCTCTTCCAGCACCTGGGCCAGCAGGCCCCGCCGCACTTCGAAGTTCAGCCGGGTGAAGTCCGCGCTGTAGAACGGGCGGCCTGCGATCTCGGGGCCGCCGAACGAGTACTGGATGGGCGCACCCGCATCGACGCTGCAAAGGTACACCATCGCGTCGTGCACGCCGCCCAGTCCGGCCTGGACCAGTGGCCAACCGCTGGCGATGCCGCGCAGTACGACAGGCTCACCGGCGTCCACCAGGTCAGCCAATGGCAACGCGGCAGGATCGATGCCTCCCAGGATCCGCATCGGCAGGCTGGCGTGCACCGGTCAGTTCCTGACCGCCTGCGTGGTGCCGTCCTGGACGCGGAGACGGCGCTGCTTCTCGGCGATCAGGCGGCGCATGTTATGCAGCGAGGCAAGCATCAGGTATGCACCTTCCAGGTAACCGGCGCGGTTCAACGCAGCCAGGCGTGAACTGTCCAGCGCCGCCAGGCGCTCGCGGTCAATGCCGTGCAATCCGCTCACGCCCACGCGGTGATGCGGCGCGAGCTGCACATCAAGCGTCACCGGCTGGATGAGCCCGCAGTCGTCGAGCATCGTGAACATATTGGCCGCGAAGGCACTCCCCTCGTGGATGCCGCGCAGCACGCCGGCGATGTGGTCCAGGTAGGGCGTGTTGCCGCCCTGCGGCAGGAACACCGGCTCACCGGCGCCGGCGGTGACGCGCGGATGGTCCAGGTCCACGTGCATCACCGCATCCTGGGTGAGCACGCCATCCACGTAGTGCTCCTGGAACCCGATCAGGAACGGCCCTTTGGCGGCCGCGCCAGGCAGGTAGGAGGCATACCAGCGCCCGTCCTGCAGGAACAGGTTCTCGTGTTGTTCGAAACCCAGCAGGGCCACGGACTGCCACGCTTCCGTCCCGGTTTCCCTGCGCAGGAAGATCGGATACTCACGCTGCAGTTCAGCGAACTCGCTGGGATAGGCCGGCACCATGCCCACCGCATCGCCGAACTGCGGCCCGAAGCCGGTGGCGACCTTCAGGTCCCGATGCGCGATGTTGTTGAGCATTTCATAGCGGGCCATCAGGATATCCAGTCCAGCGCGGGGTGGCTGGACAGCAGGGTAGCGCAGGCGCGACAGGTGCGGCGATACCGTCCCGGCACGGCACCGCTGGCGGGCAGCGGTGCCGTGCCGGACGCGTCGGCAACCAGGCTCAGAACTTGTAGCGGACGCCCAGCATGTAGCGCGGGCTCTGGTCTGCCAGCTTGACGATCATCTGCGACGTGCGCGAGCGCCACCGCACATCCTCACCGGTCAGGTTGATCGCCTCCAGGCTGAAGGACCAGTGGTCATCGAGCGCGTAGTTGACGCTGAGATCCCACTGCTCGTACGGCTCCACATAGTACGGATTGCGGCTGGAGCCCTGGTTGGCCAGGATCAGGTACTGATCGCGCCAGTTCCATGCCAGTCGCACCGACCACCCGTACTTCTCGTACATCAGCATGGCGTTGGCGGTGTCGCTCAGGCCGGTGAGCGAGAACTGGTCGATACCCGGATCGCCGCCGTTGTTGTAGCCGACATCACCTTTCACCACCGTGTAGTTGGCCAGTACGCCGAACCCGGTGTCACCGAAGAAGTACTGCCCGCCCAGCTCCCAGCCGTGCAGCTTGGACTTGTTCTGGTTGATCGGGCGATTGACGTTGAACTGGTACAGCGGATCGTTGGCCTGCCCATACAGATCGTAGGCCGCTTCGGTGGCCAGGACCTGCGCATCGGTTCCGTTGTAGGCGCCCAGGCCGGCAGGATTGTTGCGCAGCAACGCCAGTGCGGTGAACAGCGAGGTGTCGTTGGCCGAGCAGGCGGCTGCGTTGGCCGGCCCGACCTGGGCGACGCAGCCGCCGCTGGTCAGGAAGTCCAACGCCGCCCGCGCATCCGGCCCGGAGGTCGGGTCGGTGAGGCCGTACAGGCTTTCCTGGACGACGGTGTTGCCGATGAAGTTGCTGACCGACTTGTTCCAGTAGGTCAATGACACATAGCTGGCATCGGCGAAGTACCACTCCAGCCCCAGGTCGAGGTTGTCCGATTCCAGCGGCTTCAGGCTCGGGTTCTGGGAATTGCCGCTGGCGCGGGACGAGGGATCGATCAGCACCGAACCGAACGGTTGCTGGGCCCCGGGTCCTGCATAGAGATTGCCGTACGGCGCGCGGGCGATGCTTTTGCCGAACGACACACGGCCCTTCAGTTCCTCGGTGAGGTCGATGCTGAAATCAAGGTTGGGCAGGATGTAGCTGTACCGCGCCTTTTCCGTGAAGGGCTGCTGCTCATCGGACAGCACGATGCGGAAATCGTTGTTGGCCTGCCACTCGATGGACTCGGGAACGGCAATGACCGAGGTCGACACCACGTCGGTGGTTTCATAGCGCACTCCCAGGCGCGTGTTGGTGCGCATGCCGCCCAGTTCCCCGTCCAGCTCTACCTGGAAGTACGCCGCCTTGGTCTTCTCTTCCACGAAATTGTCGGCCGCGCGTTGCGGGTTCACACCCAGGCCAACGCCGTACTCGCGCGACGCCCATTGCGCGAGCTGCCCGGCATTGCCGCGCCAGGCCGGCCAGCTGTTTGCACTGTAGTCGTCGAACAAGCCGACGATGCTGACCGGTTGAAGCAGGTCCATCAGGCCCGCGGCGGTATCCCGGTCCACGTTGGCCACGCCCCAGTCACCCAGGGTGGAGTAGGCCTCGGCGGCCTGGATGCGGTGGGTGGTGGACTTGTTGGTGTCCACGCCGAACTGGAAGCGGCCGTGGTCGAAGTTCCATTCGCCATCGACGCGCGCCTGCTTGATCTCGCTGATCTGGGTCTGCGCGTTGACGCGCAGCACCTGCGTGCCAACCTCGCCTTCCTGGAAGCCCGGATTGACCACGCCATTGGTCCCGGCGACCGCATCGGCGGTGCTGGGATACCAGACCTGGGTGCCAACCGGCAGGCCATTGTTGAAGTTCAACTCCTGCACCCAGGAGCCACCGCAATGCGGGCCACGGGTGCAGTTGTTGGTGCCGGCGATGCTCATGAAGATCGAACCACCGCCGGTGAGCGGGTCATTCGGGCGGCTCTCGTTCTTCGAGTTGTGCGCATCGAAGCTGAGCTTGAAGCGGTCGCTGACATTCCAGACGGCATTGAAACCCAGCGAACCCAGCTTGTATTCCTGCATGCTGCGCTGCTGTTCCAGGCCGAAATCCTTGGTGCCGGCGATTTCACGGATGTATACCGGCGTCGCGACGGCGCCACTGGTGTCGAACTCGACGTTGGTGTAGTTGCTGTTCTGCAGCCACATGCCCTGCTCGCCGCGATTCTCGGTGATTTCGTTGGTCGAGTAGGTGTAATCCACGGTCAGGGTCAGGCTGTCCGTTGGTGCGAACTGCAGCACGGCCTGGCCGTTGACGCGTTCGCGTTCGAATTCGGAGAACGCGTAGCGCAGGTCGTTGGGCCGCGCGTAAAGCTGGCCGACGGCCGGGGCATTGACCACGGTCGGGTTGCCCGGCATCGACCCTGTCCACGGCTGCACGTTCCAGTAGTTCTCCGTGGCCTGCACCGAGCCACCCTTGCGCTTCTGCTGGCTCGCGCTGAGGCTGACGCCAAAGGTCTTTTCCGGATTGCTGTAGCTGAAGATGCCCGACAGCTCCGGTGTCAGGTCATTGTCGAACGGCTGGCTCTGGTCGGAGACCAGCTTCGCCCCGGCGTTGGCCACGATGCCGGCGTGATCGAGCGGGCGCGAGGTCAGGATATTGATCGTCGCGCCGATGCCACCGCTGGGCACCTGTGCCTGGCTGGTCTTGTAGACCTCGATGCCATTGATGGCCTCGGCGGCCAGTTGCGCGAAATTGAAGGCGCGGGTGCCGCCGTCGACACCGCCGATGGCCACCTGTCCGGAGGCACCGAACGCGTCCGCGCCCGGCATCTGCCGACCGTTGAGCGTGACCATGTTGAACTGCGGACCGAAGCCACGCGCGGTCACCTGCGCGCCCTCGCCGTCACGGCGCTCGATGGAGATGCCGGTGATGCGCTGCAACGACTCGGCAAGATTGGTATCGGGGAACTTGCCGATGTCCTCGGCGCTGATCGCATCGACCACGCCCGCCGAGTCGCGCTTGATATCCATGGCCTGGCTCAGGCTGTTGCGTATGCCCGTGACCTGCACTGCATCAAGCTGGGTGGGTTGCGACTGGCTCTGCGGCTGCTGCCCGGTCGCCGGTGCGGCGTCCTGCGCAAAGGCGGGATTGATGACCAGGGCACCACCCACGAAGGTGAACATGGCCCGGGACCGGAACTTCGCCAACGCGCGGCTCATGAACCGGACCTCGGGCCCGGGGTGCCACGGAAACTGCAGGTGCTCATGAAAGTCCCCTCTGACATACGATCGAATGGATGTACCGCCCCCTCCCAGGGGCACGCACGGGCGTGGCCCGCATTCCAAACCGAACAGCACGGGTGCTCGGGCACGCCGCGACTTACACTTGCTTTTCAAGCCTGCCAGGACAAACACGCGGCAAAGAAGGCAGCCTCCCGGACCCTGGATCCCCGTCCGACTGGTAGCGCTACCATCGCGTTGCAGCGGAGAGTAATCACCGAGGTTCGCCGTTGTCACCATGCAGCGCAGCAAAACCGGCAGCGCACGAAACAGCTGCTGACTCGGCCGTTGCTGCATCTGGTCACGCTCGCCCGCCGTAGGAAAGATGCCCGCGCTTGCGGGTCATCCAGAAAGGAACGCACCGTGAACGCTCTTCAGCGCATCGCCGCCGCAGTCGGCTTCGCCGTACTCGTTTCGTCCGGCTCCTCAGTTTTCGCTGCCAACACCGTCATCGTGGGCGGGGCAGAAATGTACCCCACCAGGACCATCGTCGAGAACGCCGTCAATTCCAAGGATCACACCACGCTCGTTGCAGCGGTCAAAGCAGCCGGCCTGGTCGACACCCTCAACGGCACCGGGCCCTTCACTGTTTTCGCGCCCACCAATGCGGCCTTCGAAAAACTGCCTGCAGGCACTGTCGATACGCTGGTGAAGCCGGAAAACAAGGCACGGTTGACCCGGATCCTGACCTACCACGTCGTCCCGGGCAGCTACAGTTCGGCCCAGCTTCTGGCCGATGCCCGCACGCACGGCGGCAAGGCCACCCTGAAGACCGTACAGGGTGAGCCTCTCACCGTGGCGCTCCACGATGGCAAGCTCTGGGTGATCGATGCAGAGGGTGGCAAGGCAGGCATCAGCGTTGCAGATGTCAGCCAGTCCAACGGCGTCATCCACGTGGTCGACACCGTGCTGATGCCCAAGTAAGCGTCCTCATGCAACGGGCATCCGGCGCGATGCCCGTTGCCCGGGCCGGTCATTCCGCCGTCAGCATGCGGATGCCCGGCCGGCATGGCGCAGTGGCTACCACACCGGTCCCAGCAGCTTCGTCACTTCGGCCTCCAGTTTCTGCGCGGCCTCGTCTTGGGAGGCGACCTTGATGCACAACCCCGACTGTGCCGGTCCCGGCACCAGCTGGTAGCGGTTGATGGTGCCGCCACCTTCACCGTCCAGCGCTACCCGCGCCACTACCGTTCGGCCATTGGCGTGGAAGGTCCAGTCCTGATAATCAAACATGCTTCAGTAGGTGTGCGGCCAAGATGTCATCCCACTTTAGGCGGCACGCCAGTGAAGAACGCTCCAGGAAGATGTTCAGCGCGCGTGGACATGATGGCGACAGGGCCTATTGCAATGTCCGCGCCAACTGCAGGACATCGGCGAAGAAGGAGGGATAGTCGTCCTGTGGAGCGCTGTGGGTCTCGCGCCGGTGGATCAGGCGCACTGCGACGACACGCTGTTCCGGAATGATCATCATGTATTGGCCCAGGTAGCCGTTGGCGGCGAAGCCGACGACCGGCCCCCGTGTGATGTCGTAGAGATCGGCAAGCTTCAGCCCTCGCCCGGAGATCTGGCTGCCGTAACGCTGCGACCAGTCCGCGCCCAACTGATCGGCAAGGAAGGCCACCAGCGCGCTGCGGCTTTCGAATGCACGCCCTGCACTGGCCTGCAGTGCGCGCTGCACGTCGTCGTCCACCCTCCTTTGCACCAGCAGATCCTGTAGCCGGGGCTTGAGCTGGTAGCGTTCCCAGGCCGGTACCCGCCACCACAGCAGCCCAACATCTGGCGCACGGGCGCTTTCGGTCGTCATCAACGCGACCGACTGCTCACTCAGGAGACGTTTGCCATCCGGCGCCACGCCTCCTTCCAGCAACAGTTGCCCGATGGCGGCAAGATCGGCCGCGCGCAGGGACAGCCCGGCCATGCCCAGCGGGGTGCCTGCCTCATCCTTCATCCAGGTGTAGTGGGCAATGCCCAGGGGCTTGAAAAGACGCGCGTCCACATAGGCATCCAGCGGCTCGCCTGCCAGGCGCTCGACAATACCGGGCAGCAGGTTGGTGGCCTTGTTGTTGTAGGAGAACACGGTACCCGGGGCATCGCTCAGCTCGGCGGCCAGTGCCAGCCTGACCAGGTCCGGGGCCCCTTCCAGCTCTTCGCCCGCGTTCGCCACGTTCTGCAGGCCCGAGGTATGGTCCAGCAGCATGCGCACGGTAATGGCGCTCTTCCTGCCCTGCTTCCATTCGGGATAGATCTGGCTGACCGGCGTATCGATCGAAGCCAGCTTTCCTTCGTCCAGCAGCAACGCAATGGCGAGCGCGACGACCGACTTGGTGGCCGACATCAGGTGAACCGATTCCTGCCCCGCGGCGGGCTTCAGCTCAAGCAGCGTTTCCCGGTCGTGCATCACCAGGACCGCATCGGAATGCGCGGCGCGCGCGTTGCGCTCGATCGCGGCAAGGGCTTCGGCACGCGTCGCCGCTTGGGTGGGCCCGGCGATGCCGAACACCAGCGCCAGGGCGCAGGACAACCAGCAGGATCTTGGCATCGCAATCTCGTCCAATGAGCGTGTGTGCAGTTTGACTACATGTGTAGTCAAACTGCAGTGCCTGAAGTCATGCCGCGCTTGAGTGCTGAAGGTGGGCTGGGCGCCGCCCCGGCCCACCTGCAGCGCGGTCGACTGCAGCGGTCGCCATGCCGCGCCGCACGGTATGATGCGGCGACCCGGAACCTGCGATGATTGCAGCGGCCGCCCATCCGCTGATCGCGCGCGCCAGGACCCCCTGCGCCGGGGTCGCTGCCGGTGCCGCTGAAGCCCCACTCCATGCTCGCCCCCCAAGCCCCCCTCGTGATCTGGGCAGCGGTCGCCGTTGCCACCATCGGCCTGCTGTTCCGTCCTTTCCGCATCCCCGAATATGTGTGGGCGTTGTGCGCTGCCGCCCTCTTGCCGTTGCTGGGCGCGGTGTCGCTGCACACCGCATGGGGCGCGGTGGCCGAAGGCCGCGACGTCTACCTCTTCCTGGTCGGCATGATGATGCTGGCCGAACTGGCGCGGCGCGAAGGCCTGTTCGATTGGGTGGCGTTGTACGCGGTCCGGCATGCGGGCGGATCCGGGCGACGCCTGTTCGACCTGGTATTCTTGGTCGGCACGCTGGTGACGGTGTTCCTGTCCAACGATGCAACGGCCGTGGTGCTGACCCCAGCGGTCTACGCCGCCTGCAAGGCGGCGCGCGCCAATCCCCTGCCCTACCTGTTCGTCTGTGCCTTCATCGCCAATGCGGCCAGCTTCGTGCTGCCTATTTCCAATCCGGCCAACCTGGTGGTGTACGGCCAGCACATGCCGCCGCTGCTGCAGTGGCTGGCGCAGTTCGCGCTGCCGTCGGCGGCGGCGATCGGTGCCACCTACCTGGTCCTGCGCTGGGTGCACCGGCGCGAGATCGCCCAGCCGCTGGTGGCCGCGCCGGCGCATCGCCCGTTGACCGACGGCGGCCGGCTGAGCGCACTGGGCGTGCTGTTCACCGGCACCGTGTTGCTGGTCACGTCCGCCTTGAACGGGCCATTGGGCCTGACCACGTTCTGCGCGGGCACGCTGAGTGTGGCGGTGGTGGCGATCCGTCAGCGGCGCAGCCCGCTGCCACTGCTGCGCCACGTGTCCTGGGGCGTGTTGCCGCTGGTGGCGGGACTGTTCGTGCTGGTGGAAGCGGTGGCGCAGACCGGTGTCATCCAGACCGCGGCCAGCGCCCTGCAGGCCCTGGCGCAGGCATCTCCCCGCCAGGCCAGCTGGCTGGCCGGTGGCGCGGCTGCGCTGCTGAGCAACGTAGCCAACAATCTGCCGGTCGGCCTGGCCGCCGGTTCGCTGGGGCAGATGGCCGACCTGCCGGCGCAGACCCGTGCCGCATTGCTGGTCGGTGTGGATCTGGGACCCAACCTGTCGGTCACCGGTTCGCTGGCGACGATGCTGTGGCTGGTGGCGCTGCGCCGCGAGGGCGAGCATGTCAGCGCGCTCGACTTCCTGCGCGTCGGCGCGCTGGTGATGCCGCCGGCGTTGATCGGAGCGTTGCTGCTGCTCTGATCGGCGCGCGAGCGGCATGCGCTTCTAGAATGCCACCTGCAGGCGGGTATTGAAGGTGGTGCCTTCATCCCTGCCCTGGCCGGTGCCGCTGCGGTTGCGGGTCTGCCAACGGATCGCCTCGAACATCACGCGGCTGAAGTCGTTGAGATACCAGTTCGCACCCAGCGTCCACGCGTGGCCGGTACCGCCACTGGGCAGCTCGGCATAGTCCACATCCTCGTAGCGCCCCTTCAGTTCCCATGCCCCGGCGCCGCCGCGGGTGACAGGATCGGCCACCTTGACCCGGCCCCAGGTGCCGGCCTTGCCCGAATAGGCCGGCCTTGCACCGGCCAGGAACCAGCCAGCCGAAATCGCCCAGGCCTGGTGGTCCAGATCGTAGCGCCCGCTGGCGTCGGCCCCGCGCAGGTTGCGCGTACCCCATTCGCCGGTCGCCCAGGCCGGCCCGAAGAAGCCTGCCAGTTCCGCGCCATGGGCCGTGCTGCGCTCGGCGCCCAGCAGTGTGCCCGGCGCGATCTTGACCAGGTCGTTGAAGTGCCCGGCGATGGCCGAACTGCGGACGACGCCGCTGGCCCCTGCGGCGATCTCCTCATGGAAGGCCCAGGCCCCCAGGTGCACCGTGACCGCTTCGTTGGCCACCGGGTTCCAATGCACGCGCGTGGCCCAGGTCTGGCTGTCGTTGTCGGTGCCGGTGTTGTTGAGATCGTTGCCGGCCACCGACAGGCTGGCATGCCAGTCCTTGCCGTACACGCGCTCGGTCAGGCCGACACCGAACAGGCCGCGCTGCGGCAGCATCAGCGTGCCGACCACGTTGCGGTCCTGGAACGGCGTGTTGGACGTGCTGCTGGAGCCGTCGATACCCCGGTCGTTGAGGCGGTTGCCCACGGTCAGGTCGGCCGGCAGCCCGAACAGGCGGTGGTCCACGGTGGCGTAGACCGACTTCCACGCCACCGCGTTGTCGGCGAAGTCACCTTCCACCGCCCAGCCGAGGATGCCGTAGCGGCCTTCGGCGCCCAACCGCACCGAACGGATCTCGGTACCGGAGATGTTGCGGTCACTCACTGAGGACCCATCGGTGCTGGATGCGTCGACGAACAGGCGTCCGCGCGGACGGAACACCACGCTGCCATCGGCACTGCTGAATTCCGGTGCGCCCTTGGACCAAGTGACCTTGGGCGCCTTGGCCTGGCTGGATTCCAGTGCGGCAATGCGGGTGTCCAGCGCGGGAGCCTGCGTTGCGACCGCCGCGCCGGAAGTGCCGCGCCCGCCTTCCACGGCACGCAGGCGCGCCTCCAACTGCTGGATCTGCAGCGCCTGCTGCTGCACCAGGCGTGAGAGTTCGGCCTGGCTCAGTGGTGCGGGAGGGGACGAAACAGCCTGGGCGCCAACATGGCCACTGGCCAACAGCAGGCCAAGCGCGACCGGCAGCACTGCCAGCGGCAGCACGGTGGAATGATTCATGGGCTCTCTCTCCGGCCAGCCGGCCCCCTGGCCCGGCGCTGGCCTGTTGCGGTGGTGCGGGGGAAGATCGGGGGAGGAAGTGCGCGCCGCCGGATCGGTCCGGCGGCGCGGCGGGCCGGCTCAGCGCGGCCGGTTCAGCTGGTGGCCTGTGCCTGGGCGTTGGGACGCCAGGTGATCAGCTTGTTCTCGACCACGTCCAGCAGGGCGTCGATGACCAGCACGAAGGCGGCCAGGATGATGATGCCGGCGAACACGCCCACGGCATTGAAGTTGCCCTCGGCCTGCGCGATCAGGTAACCCAGGCCCGCCGAGGCCCCGAGGTACTCACCGATGATCGCGCCGACCACCGCGAAGCCCACCGAGGTGCGCAGCGAGGACAGGATCCAGCTGGCTGCTGCAGGGAAGTAGACATGGCGCAGCAGGTCGCTACGGCTTGCGCCCAGGATGCGGGCATTGGCCAGCACCACCGGATTCACCTCGCGCACGCCCTGCATGGCATTGAAGAACGTGGTGAAGAACACCAAGGTGACCGCCAGCGCCACCTTCGACCACAGGCCCAGCCCCAGCCACAACACGAAAATCGGCGCCAGTACTACGCGCGGAATTGCGTTGAAGCCTTTGATGAAGGGGTCGAGGATGCGCGCCGAGCGTCGGCTCAGGCCCAGCCACACGCCGCCAGCCACACCCAGGCCGGTGCCAATGATGTAGCCCAGCGCGGTTTCGGTCAGGGTGATGTAGACGTGCTGGTAGAACGAGGTGTCGGACAACCAGGTCCAGGCCTGCTGCACGATCGCTGTCGGCGAAGGGAAGAAGAACGGATCGATCACGCCCAGCGCGATACCGCCTTCCCAGCCGCCGAACACGGCGACCACCAGGGCCAGCTGGATGAACTTGTCAGTCTTGGCGTGCATAGCTCTTCTCCACTTCGCCGCGCAGGCAGGCCCAGATGTCGCGGTACAGGTCGGTGAAACGGTCATCCAGCTTGATCTCGGCCACATTGCGCGGACGCTCCAGATCCACGTCGAAGCTGCGCACCACGCGGCTGGCTGGGCCGGAGGACAGCACCACCACGCGATCCCCCAGGGCGATCGCTTCTTCCAGATCGTGGGTGATCAGGATCACCGAGCGCCGGTCCTCCTGCCACAGGCGCAGCAGCTCGTTCTGCATCAGGTGCCGGGTGTGGATGTCCAGCGCCGAGAACGGTTCATCCATCAGGATCACCTTCGGCTCGACGATCAGCGCCTGCGCCATCTGCACACGCTTGCGCTGACCACCGGACAGCTGATGGGGGTAGCGATGCTCGAAACCGGCCAGGCCGACCTTGGCCAGCCACGCGTTGGCCTTGGCCTTGCGTTCGGCTTCGGGCACGCCGCGGAAGCGCAGGCCGAGTTCAACATTCTGGTAAGCCGTCTTCCACGGCAGCAGCGCATCCTGCTGGAACAGGTAGCCGACCGACTCCTGCACACCGCTGACGGCGCGGCCGTCGATGCTGACCTGCCCGGAAGACGGCTTCAGCAGACCCGCCACGGAATTGAGGATGGTGCTCTTGCCGCAGCCGGTCGGGCCGACGATGGCAAGGAACTCGCCGTCACCCACCTGGATGTCGACATCACGCACGGCGGTGAATTCGCCGAAGGACATGGTCACCTTGTTGAGGGCGACCATGGTCTGTGCAGGCTCCAGCTGCGGCGCGCCGTTGAGCTGGCGCACGGTGGCATTGAGGGCCATGGGGTTACCTCCGCTTACGGTTGGGCCGCCGGCGCCGCAGCGTTGGCACGCTCGACGAAGGCATTGGTGTAGGTCCTGGACAGATCGATGTTGGCCTTGGCCACATCCGTGTTGAACTCGCGCAGCACCTTCAGTGGGGTTTCCAGGTCGGCCGGCGTGAAGTGACCGTCCCGGGTAAAGATCGCGCGGGCGTTCTCCACCGCGCGGGCATAGGTGGCGCGGTCGCCGGAGACGTAGCTGTCCGGCAGGGCCGCGACGATCTCCTCGGCGCTGTTGTCGGCGATGAACTTCAGCGCCATCTGCTCGGCCCGGGCAATCTTCGCGGCCGCCTCCGGTCGCTTGTCCAGGAAGCTCTGGTTGGCGTACATCACCGAGGTCGGGTACAGGCCGCCATAGACCTGGCGGGCGCCGTCATCGCTGCGCGCGTCGAGGAGGATCTTCCCGACCTTGCGCTCGGTGATCAGGGTGGCGGCCGGGTCGTAGTTGACCAGCAGGTCGATCTTGCCCTGCTCCAGCGCGGCGACCGCTGCGGCGCCCGAGCCGACGCCGATCAGCGAGATGCTGTCGGCCGGAATATCATGCTGGGCGAGGAAGTGACGGACGAAGAAGTCTGACGAGGAGCCCGGTGCGGTAATGCCGACCTTCTGCCCCTTGATGGTCTCCGGGCGGGCCGGATCGAAGGTGGCATCCTCTCGGCCGGCCATCACCAGACCGGAGTTGCGCGAGAGCAGCACGAAGGCCACCACGTCCTTGCCCTTGGCCTGCATCTGGATGGTGTGGTCGTAGAAGCCGACGGCCACGTCGGTGGAATTGGCCACCAGCGCCTGCAGTACCTTGGAGCCGCCCTGGGCGAAGTTCTCGGTCTTCACTTCGAGACCGACATCCTTGAAATAGCCCTTTGCGTCGGCGATGAAGAACGGCAGGTTGTTGAGGTTGTAGGAGCCGACGCTGATGCGTACCGGTGCATTGTCACCACCGCCGGCGGATGCGCCTTCGGTGCGCCCGCTGTTGCTGCATCCGGCCGCGGCCAGACCAGCCGCGCACAGCGCGGCCATCAAGAACTGCTTGTACATCATCCCTCCCAGGAGTGAAGCATCTACGTTGTAATGGCGGGCATGCGTGTCTACGCCGGCCCGTCCGGGTTCAGATCATGCCGCTGACGTCCATTGGCGGGCTTGGGTGGCACTGGCCGTGGTGGGCGCGGGCGAAGTCGCGTACACGCGCCCCTCGAACAAGCGGCGCGCGGTGCGGACCACGCTGGCAATCACCGGCGAATCGCCCGAGCTGCGACTGAGGCCCACCTCCAGGGCCCCGCTCGGATGTTCGAGGGTAATGCGGCCGGGAACGGACAGGCATCCGACCAAAGTGTGGGCCAGCGTGCCCGGCGTAACGGCGGCGGTGGCCAGGCCAACGGCACCGGTAATGGCCAGCGCGGTGTGGCATTGATGCGGCATGAAATAGCGCACCTGCAGATCGCCCCCATGTTGCGGCGCCGACAGCAGCACCGGCTTCGGAATGACCTTGTTGCCGGCGTCGGCGATGCCCATGCGGGCGCCCGCCTCGATGCGCAGCGCTTCCAGCCGGCGCATGAATACCGCGTCCGCGTTCAGTTCGGCGGGCGGGGCATCGCCGCGCATGCCCAGGTCTTCGGCACGCACCAGCATCATCGGCATCGCGCAGTCCACCAGGCTGACCGGCACGCCATCAATGGTCTCCTGCGCGTGCCCGCTGGGCAGCAGCTTGCCGGTGCGGGCGCCCGCGGCATCAAGGAAGGAGAGCCTGACCGGCGAAGCCGAGCCCGGCGCGCCGGCAATGCGCGTGTCACCTCGGTACACCACGTTGCCGCCGGGCGTTTCCACCGTGGCGACGATCAGCTTGCCGGTGTTGACGTTGTGGATGCGCACCTCGGTCTGCGGATCCTGCGCCTGCACCAGCCCACGCTCGATGGCATACGGGCCTACGGCCGCCAGCATGTTGCCGCAGTTCGGCGAGGTATCCACCACCTGCTGCTCTACCCGTACCTGGGCGAACAGGTAGTCGACATCGGCGTCCGGACGGCTGGAGCGGTCGATGATCGCCACCTTGCTGGTCAGCGCGTTGCCTCCGCCGATGCCATCGATCTGCAGCGGATGCCCCGATCCCATCACTTCCAGCAGCAGGCGATCGCGTTCGGCGGTGTCCGCCGGCAGGTCGCTGGCCAGGAAGAACGGGCCCTTGGAGGTACCGCCGCGCATGAGAACGCAGGGAATGCTGAGCAGATCGTTGGACATACGTGTGCTAGATTGATGCGCGTAGGGGATGAATGACCCCTCTGTGATTCGATACTGGCATGACCCCAATTGATCTGTGAATTGCTGATTTTTGGATGAATGATACCCAATGAGCATCAATTGCGAAATCCTGGATCTGCGTGCGTTCCTGCTGGTGTCGGAGACCCGCAGCTTCCACCGCGCCGCGGAAATCCTGCACGTCTCCCAGCCAGCACTCAGCCGGCGTATCCAGAAACTGGAACAGGCGGTGGGGTCGCCGCTGCTGGAGCGCACCACGCGCAGCGTCAGTACCACCGCTGTCGGCGAGAACCTGCTGCCGCTGGTGCGCCGCATGCTGGAGGAATTCGATGGATCACTGTTCTCGCTGCGCGGCCGCGAAGACACCCGCGGCGCGACAGTGACCATCGCCTGCCTGCCGACGGCGGCGTTCTACTTCCTGCCCAGCGTGATGGCGCGTTTCCACGAAGCGCACCCGAACGTGCGCTTCCGCATTCTGGATATCCCGGCCACGGAGGGTCTGCAGGCAGTGGAACGTGGCGAAGTGGAGTTCGGCATCAACTTCATGGGCGCCAACGATCCGAATCTCGATTTCGACGTACTGGCAGAGGACCCGTTCGTGCTGGCGTGCCGTCGCGATCATCCGCTGGCGCGCAAGCGCAAGGTGGAATGGGCCGACCTGGCCGAGCACCAGTTGATCACCGTGCATCGCACCAGCGGCAACCGCACGCTGCTGGATGGTGCGCTGGCGCGCGAGAACCTCAAGTTGAGCTGGCACTACGAAGTGACCCACCTGTCGACGTCACTGGGCATGGTCGAGGCGGGCATCGGGGTGTCGGTGCTGCCGAAGATGGCTACGCCAGATGGGGATCACCCCACCCTGGTGACGCGCGCGATCGGCAACCCGGTGGTGTCACGCACGATCGGCATCGTCCGCCGCCGCGGCGCCCTGCTCTCGCCCACGGCGGAGCGATTCCTGCAGATGCTGATGAGCCAGTGGCGTGGGGAGGCGTGAGCAGCCCCGCAGTTCACGCACCCATCCGTTCCGGCACACTGGGCGCTGACAGGGTCGCCCTTCATGACGAGGCCGCGAAGATCGACGCAATACCTGCAAGCGATCCCACGGCCACCCATGAGAGCGTGGCGAATGCAGTCAGCAGTACCTTCCGGTGGACGGCCTGCGCTTCGTTCTGGGCCTCCGACCGTCGCGCATAGGGCCTGGAGAAACCCAGCAGTTCGCCGGTGACAGTCAACACCCCCATCAGGATCAGTGCGGTCACGCAGAAGCCGAACATGGAGCCTATGAAGGCCAAATGGCGGGTGTCGCCGATAGCCGGCTGAGTCCCGGCCAGGGCTTCCACAAGTTGCCCCGTCCACCGTGCGGGCAGCCAAGCCAGGGCTGCGACAATGCCGAAGTGACTGGCCACGTTGATCCAGAACCAGGATGTGGTCTTCATGACGTCAGCATTTCCGGTGTTGGCCAGTGGCGGGCATCGTGACGCCTGCGCCAGCCCCGCGCAACGCTGCATGGGGAAGCCGGCCAGCGGCCGGCACTACCAGATCAATCAGCCTGCGGTTTCCAGCCCCTTGCCTGCCGCATCCATCCGCAACGAGGCCAGGTACCGGGCGTACTTGCCGACGAAGATGCCAGTGAACCCGCCCGTCAGCAGCAGGTAGGCCGCACTGAAACCGGCATGGGAGGTCAGCGACGGCGACACCGCAAATGCGACTTCGAAGCCGTACTTCACCAGGAAGGTGACCAGCAGCAGCGGCAGCAGGCTGAAGTCCGCGCTGCGCCAGAGCTTGCCGGTGCTGCGATCCAGCGTCAGCTTCAATCGATTCAGCAGCAGCCAGGCAAGTGCCGCGCCCGTGGCTATGCCGGCAAGCCACTCGCTCCAGGCGGCCAGCGACGCGCCGAAGCGATGACTGATCGACCACGCGCCCCAGACGGCGAACAGCGCGGGCACGATCGCCAGTTTGTGCAGCGAGGTTTCTGCAGGCTTCATGGCGGCGATGCCACGGGTGACCAGGAAGGCCAGGAGCAGCCAGACCCAGATCGGCGTCTGCGAGGCGAGTTGCTGGAGCATGTTCATGAGCGGTCCCCTTGATGAGTGGTGGCTGAGTGGTGGCGAGGTGCCCTCGCATTGGCGCTCACTATTCGCTTCCGCCCGGGTTGCAGCCAGTGACAGCTGTCAGCCATCGCGGATGACCCGCCGGCATGCTGCGCGTCCCCGGCAGCTGTCGGGGTGGATTCACCCGGTGCACCCTGCGCGGGCCGGCCCTCAGTCCGCGCTACCATCACCACGACGCCGCTGCGAGCCACGTGCATGTACCACGACCCTGTTCGACGTCGCCTGTGTGCGGCGCTGCTGGCCACTGGCTTCGGCCTGTCAGCACCGTCGGCGCTGGCGAGCCGGGCGACGTTGGCGGGATGCGGTTCGCTGACCGCATTGCTGCAGGCCGAACGGCAGCCTGGCATGGCGGCCGTTCTGGTCGATCACGGGCGCATTGCCGCGCTGTGCACGACCGGGCGGCTCAATGACACCCGGCCTGCACCGATTGATCGCCATACCGTGTTCGAACTGGGGTCGATCACCAAGCTGTTCACGGCCCTGCTGATTTTCCGGCTCCAGCAGCGGCATCTGCTCGACGTCACCGCGCCCATCGGCCAGTACGTGGAAGGGTTGCCTTCCGCATGGGCATCCACTTCGCTGCTGCAGCTGCTGAGCCATACCTCAGGCATTCCCAACTATCTGAATGAAGAAAATTTCCTGCGGTTGATGCCGACGAATCCAGCCCCCCGTGAATTGCTCGCAGAGGTGGCCGAGCGGCCGCTGGCGTTTGCGCCCGGTGCGCGGCACGCCTATTCCAATACGAACTACATCCTGCTCGGCCTGGCCATAGAGCATGCAACCGGCATGGACTACTGGCGGGTTCTGCAGGAGGAGATACTGTCGCCGCTGGGCATGCGCGATGCGGGACCGCGTCGTGCAGGCGATCGGCGCCGGGTTGCCCAGGGGCGTCTGTTCCAGGATGGCCACTGGCGCGCACCACCGCCCACTGCTCCGGGCTCGGCATGGGCCGCCGGCGGCCTGCTCGCCAGCATCGACGACATGGCGCGCTTTGCTGTGGCGCTGGACCAGCATCGACTGTTGCCCGAGGCGGCCCTGAAGCGGATGTGGTGCGACACACTCCTCGCCAATGGCAGCAAGGCGGGCTGGGGGGCCGGCTGGGAAGTTTCCGATGGCGGAAAGGTAGTCGGCCATGGCGGCGGGACCGCAGGCTTTACCGGGTATCTCCGGCACCGTCCCACCGATCGAAGAACGCTCGTCGTACTGATCAATCGCGCCGGAGACATCAACCCGCAGGGCATTGCAGAGCGCCTCGACCTGGGCATGCGTCGCTGCAATGGGAGGCTTTCCAGGCCGGCGCCTTCGCTGGATCAACCCGGCACCCGGACAACGCGATCCATGCCATGACGCAGATCATCGGCGCTGGCTGATGGAAATGCGCCGCCGGTACTGCGCCACCCACTCCAGCGACGGCGCAACACCGCCGAACGGGAAGAAATGCGGGCTGACCTGGCCATGGGCGCGGGTCAGCCCCTTCACCAGGCGATCGACGAACACCTCCGGCCCTGCCGTGCCGAGCAGCCGGCCGATCGAGATGCCATACCGGGCCAGCATCGATGCACTGGCGCCCACGCCGCACATCGCGGCGTAGCGCAGCAGGCGAGAGACGCTGGCCGGGCCCGGCACGCCGACCAGCACCGGAACGCTGATGCCGCGCGCGCGCAGTGCATCCAGCCAGGCCAGCACGGCATCGGCATCGAAGGCGAACTGGGTGACGATCACAGGCGCCATGCGGCGCGCTTCGATGGCCTGGCACTTGCGTTCGAGTACCTGCCAGCGAGCGTCGCCGCTCATCGCCGGATGGCCTTCCGGATGCCCGCCGATACCTACGACCTTGATGCCGAAACGCTCAAGACGCCCGGTCTCGATGATCGAAGCACTGTCGGCAAACGGCCCGGCAGGCGTCGCGAGGTCACCGGCGATCAGCAGGCAGCGCTCCACCCCGGCTTCGCTGGTGGCGCGCTCCAGGAAGCGTTCAAGCGCTGTGCGTGACCCGATGCGCCGCGCGGAGAGATGCGGCATCGGCTCGAATCCGAGCGCGCGCACGGTGCGCACGGCGGCCAGGCGGGCGTCGTCATCCTCGCTGGCCAGCCAGGGAATGGAGATGACCGTACCGCGCGGGATCCGATCCGCCTCGGCGCGCAGCGCGGGCATGGCCTTCGCGCTGACTTCCAGTGAAAAGGCGTTGATGAAGGCTTCCGCGTGCGCTGAGGTACCGACCGGCATCAGCGCGCCTCGCGTGCATTGCCGGCAAGCGGCGAGCTGTTGCGGGCCAGTTCGATGAAGGCCTGCAGGTAGTCGATACCGGTATCGGCCTCGCGCGCGCCCAGGTAGATCTGCTTGGGGATGCCCTTGGCGCCCAGCCGTACGGGCACCACGTCCATGCGCGTGGCGTACTCCTCCACCAGCCAGCGCGGCATGGCAGCCACGCCGCGGCCGCTGGCCACCATCTGCATCATGATGTCGGTGGTTTCGATGGCCTTGTGGCGCCGCGGCGTGATGCCGGCCGGCAGCAGGAACTGGTTGTAGATGTCCAGGCGCTCGAACGGCACCGGATAACTGATCAGCACTTCCTGGCCGAGCTGGCGCGGTTTTACGTAGTCCACCTTGGCCAGGGCATGGTTCCCGGCCACCACCAGCACCTGCTCGTAGTCGAACACGGGAATGAACTTCAGGCCCGGCTTCAGCAGCGGGTCGGGGGTAACCAGCAGGTCGATCTCGTAGCCGAACAATGCGCCGATACCGCCGAACTGGAACTTCTGCTTGACGTCCACATCCACGTCCGGCCATGCCGCCAGGTAGGGCGAGACAATCTTCAGCAGCCACTGGTAGCAGGGATGGCACTCCATGCCGATGCGCAACGCGCCACGCTCGCCCTGCGCGAACTGGCGCAGTCGCTCCTCGGCCAGGTCCAGCTGCGGCAGCACCCGGTTGGCCACTGCCAGCAGGTACTGTCCGGCCTGGGTCAGCCGCAGGCTGCGACCCTCACGCAGCCAGACCTCGGTACCCAGCTGCTGCTCCAGCTTCTTCATGCTGTGGCTGAGCGCCGACTGGGTCAGGTTGAGCACGCCGGCGGCGGCGGTGAGCGAGCCCTGCTGCTCGACCTGCTGCACGATGCTGAGGTGGATGCGCTCCAGCATGACGATGAATCTCACTCATGGATAGGTGAAGTAATACCATTTTACGTCATGGAAAGGCATGACTAGGATCGGGTCATGCCTTCATCCCACCGCCCTCTCCGTATCGTCGCCGTGTCCGGCGGACTGCAGCGCCCCTCGCGGGCCACCCTCCTGGCCGAGCATCTGCTGGGCGTGATCGGCAACGACGTCCATTGCGAACACCATCTGATCGAGCTCGGCGAGCTCGCCCCGCAGCTGGCCGGCGCCCTGTGGCGCTCACAATTGCCCGAGGCTGTCGAGCGCCAGCTGCTTGCCGTCGAGCAGGCCGATGTCCTCGTGGTGAGCACACCGGTCTATCGCGGCTCGTACACGGGGCTGTTCAAGCATTTCTTCGACTTCATCCAGCAGGATGCGCTGGTCGACACCCCCATCCTGCTGGCCGCGACCGGCGGCAGCGAGCGCCATGCGCTGGTGATCGACCACCAGCTGCGGCCGCTCTTCAGCTTCTTCCAGGCCCGCACCCTGCCGCTGGGCGTCTATGCCACCGACCGCGATTTCGCCGACGGCCGCGTGCACAACGAACCGCTGATCGAGCGCGCTCGACTGGCGGTCCACCGAGCCATGCCACTGCTGGCCCTGGCCCGCCAGCCCGTCGCCGCCCTCGAGGCTGCCGCAGCACCCTGAATGCCGGATGCGCTCGCCCCGCATCCGGATGTCACCCCGCATCACGGAACGCCGCCCATGACGAACGACACCTTCACCTTCAGCATCACGCGCATCCCCTTCAACGAGGACTACCAGCCCGCCGAGGGCACGCGCATCACCACCAATTTCGCCAATCTGGCGCGCGGCGCTTCCCGGCGGGAAAACCTGCGCAACACCCTCAGCATGATCAACAACCGCTTCAACGACCTGGCGCACTGGGACAACCCGAGCGCCGATCGTTATGCCGTCGAGCTGGACATCATCTCGGTGGAGATGCACATCGACGGCGCCGACGGCAACGATCCGTTTCCGTTGATCGAGGTGCTGCAACCGACCATCGTCGACACGCGGACCGGCGCGCGTACCGAAGGCATCGTCGGCAACAATTTCTCGTCCTACGTGCGTGATTACGATTTCAGCGTGGTGCTGCCGGCCAGCAACGAGGGCAAGGCCACCTTCGGCATTCCGGAAGGCTTTGGCGACCTGCATGGCAAGCTGTTCAAGCACTTCCTGGAGTCTGACGCCTACCGTGCCAACTTCAGCAAGGGGCCGGTGATCTGCATCAGCGTATCCAGCAGCAAGACCTACCACCGCACCGAGAACCACCATCCGATCCTGGGCGTGGAATACCGCCAGGGCGAGTTCTCTCCCACTGACCAGTATTTCGACAAGATGGGCCTGCAGGTGCGCTACTTCATGCCACCGGGCAGCGTGGCGCCGCTTGCCTTCTACTTCCAGGGCGACCTGCTGGGGGATTACTCGAATCTGGAACTGATCGGCACCATCAGCACGATGGAAGCGTTCCAGAAGATCTACCGCCCGGAGATCTACAACGCCAACTCTGTGGCCGGCAAGGTCTACCAGCCCAGCCTGAAGCACCAGGACTATTCGTCCACCCGCATCGTCTACGACCGCGAAGAGCGCAGCCAGCTGGCGGTCAAGCAGGGCAAGTTCACCGAAGAACACTTCATCAAGCCGTATCGCGCCGTGCTTGAGCAGTGGGCTGCCCGCTGATCCATCGATTTTCCATTCGCCCCCAGGAAACAAGACGCAATGTCGACGAAGAAACTGCTCCCTACCTCCACCGCCGGCAGCCTGCCCAAGCCGTCCTGGCTGGCAGAACCCGAAAAGCTCTGGTCGCCCTGGAAGCTGCAGGACGAAGACCTGACTGAAGGCAAGCAGGATGCCCTGCGCCTGTCCCTGCAGGAACAGCAGCATGCCGGCATCGATATCGTCAGCGACGGCGAGCAGACCCGGCAGCACTTCGTCACCACCTTCATCGAACACCTCAGCGGCGTTGATTTCGAGAAGCGCGAGACCGTGCGCATCCGCAACCGCTACGATGCCAGCGTGCCGACCGTGGTCGGCGCCGTGAGCCGTCCGAAGCCGGTGTTCGTGGAGGATGCGAAGTTCCTGCGCCGGCAGACCACGCAGCCGATCAAGTGGGCACTGCCTGGCCCGATGACGATGATCGACACGCTGTACGACGCGCACTACAAGAGCCGTGAGAAGCTGGCCTGGGAATTCGCGAAGATCCTCAACGAGGAAGCAAAGGAGCTGGAAGCCGCTGGCGTGGACATCATCCAGTTCGACGAGCCGGCCTTCAACGTGTTCTTCGACGAAGTGAACGACTGGGGCGTAGCCGCGTTGGAGCGTGCGATCGAAGGACTGAAGTGCGAGACCGCCGTGCACATCTGCTACGGCTACGGCATCAAGGCCAACACCGACTGGAAGCAGACGCTGGGGTCGGAATGGCGGCAGTATGAAGAGTCGTTCCCCAAGCTGCAGACCTCCAACCTCGACATCATCTCGCTGGAATGCCACAACTCGCACGTACCGATCGACCTGATCGAGCTGGTGCGTGGCAAGAAAGTGATGGTCGGCGCCATCGACGTGGCGTCCAGCACGGTGGAGACCGCCGATGAAGTAGCCAACACCCTGCGCAAGGCCCTGCAGTTCGTGGATGCCGACAAGCTTTACCCGAGCACCAACTGCGGCATGGCGCCGCTGGCCCGTGAAGTGGCACGGGGCAAGCTGCGTGCGCTCAGCGAAGGGGCCCGGATCGTGCGTGAGGAGCTTTCGGTGTAGCCCTGGCTGGAGATGTGTTCCCGTTTCGGCGCGAGGAGGATGGAATCTGGCCGGGTACAGACCAGGCTCCACCTCGTCCCTGCACCTCGGGCCTGGCGGCCATCATGCGCGGCCTTGGTGTCAGCGCTTCCTTGATCCTCCCCATCTCCCCTGCCCCGGCTTCAGCCAGGCGCCGGGCCTGCTGCCGCTGCTCCCGCGTCAGCACCTGCGAGGGCACGGCGCCCGCGCCGGGCGCAACAGCCACCAACCGCGCCACCGCATCGCGCAGAGGCAACTGCGGGCAGAGCCGTGCAGCACACCAGCGCTCGGCGTAGCGCTTGGCCTGACGGGCGCTGGCGGCGGACACGACCTTGGCCTGTGACATCTTGCGTGCGTCCAGATACAGGCGGAACCCGAGCACGGCATGCGGCACGATACTGGCCACCGAACGGCCGTTCCACCACAGATCCCAGCGCTCGCCGCTTTGCACCCACCCGGATGGCCGGGAGGCGGTCATGCACGCAGGGAATTTGAACGAAGAAGAGGCCATGGCGGGAAGGATACGAACACCCGTCTCATGACTTGAGACCGGGCGAACACCTGCGCGGAAGGCTGCCCGGATGCACCATTAACGTGACGCATCACGCTCGATGATGCTTTCGATCCAGTTGAGGTAGCGGGACACGCGGACGTTGTAAACCACCTGGCCATAGAAGCCCGCCTCTAGCGCATGCTCGGGAACGGCGGTGATCCAGGAGCCGAGGCCCACCAGCTGCCAGGTCCCTTCCTTACTGATCAGCAGCGGGCCGCCGCTGTCGCCGTTGCCGAGCACGCCCTCAAGGGGAAGGCCCTGCGGAGGTGGATCGAACCGGTACCAGAGATAGCGCGTGTTGCCGCCGGTGATCGCGTTGCAGGCTCGCCGCAGCGTCGTACGATGCGACCCGCCGGGCGCCAGCCCCACGGCACCGTTGCCGGTGGCGCCTTTCCCTATCAGGGAGGCGACCTGCGTGACCTCGTCGGCGCCACGGTAGAGTGCGACCGGCGGCACACCGCTCACCGGGGCGGCAAGTCTGATCAGTGCAATGTCGTCCGACGCTGCCAGAAACGCATGGATTTTCGATGCGCTCCCGGTTGCCATCGCTTCCTTGCCCAGCGCCTCGGGCATCCTCCGGTAGCCGGGGTGCAGGAAGACACGCTCGACGCCGTAGCCCTTCCCATCGATGGTGATCGTGGCATCCATCCCCTCCATCGGCGCGGCATGCGCGGCAGTCAGCACCCACTGCGGTGCGATCAGGACGCCGTGCCCCTCGCCCGGCATGTCTGCAAGTGCCGGGAACACCGATGCGTCGATCCGGTACCTGGCATCGTCAACATCATCGCGGATGACCACGGCACCGGCGGCGAACGGGAGCGTGGCCAATGCCAGGAAAATCCAGCGGTTCATGATTGCTTTCATCCTTGCAGTTCAATCACAACAGCCTAGGGGATATCCCTGCAATACGGGGAGATCGTGCGACCACTCCCGGCGATGGCCGACGAACCCGGGGAAACGGGAGTTGAAGCCAGGTGGGCCATGCCCTACCTGCGGCCCCGATAGGGTTCGCAGCCCACGCCGTCATTGTCACGATCGAGGTGCGGGCCATACCCCGGATCACCACGCCGTACCGGCGCAACCCCGGCGGCGCGGGCCTCCGCGCAGTTGGCAAATGCCCGGGAACCGCGCGCGGGGGCAGGGGCGAAACTGCTGCGCGGAGTGTCGACGTATCGAGGGGCGGCTGGAGCGCCTCGATGGCAGTGATACTCACCTGTTTTCCGGTTGGTGTGGCAACCCTGCTTGTCGAGCCCGCCCGGATGCGCGAGCGCATTGGCGGACAGTGCCAGTGCGAGCATGCCGGATGCAGCCAATACGATGGAATCTCGGCGCCGGGTATCCATGCCTTCCCCCTGTCAGGCAATCCTGCCAAAGGGAAGGCTAGCATGGTGTCTCGACCGCCAGGCTTGACGCTGCAGCGGCGACCACTCAGCGCTGGTAGTCCTTCAGGAACAACCAGGTGATCAAGGTGGCATCCGGCCCCTTCGGGTCGGTGAATGGCAGGCCCGACTGGCTGCCGCTCCAGGCATGCCCCATGCCCTGCACCACATAGTGCTGGACCAGCGTCCTGCCGCCGTACGCGTAGGTGTCGACGGTATACGCGCGGCCGCCCGGCACCTGGCCGTGATAGGTGCTGGTGGGCACGTACTTCACCGAATCGTTGTCCATGCCGTCGTCGGCCAGGTCATTGGTCTGCAGGAACTGGCGCACGGCCTGCTGCCCGTTCACCGGGTTGACGGTGAGGTCGGCGCTGCCATGGAACACCAGCACCGGCAGCGGTCGCGGCGACGGCGAACCCGAACACTGCCATGCCAGGCGACCGTTGCTGTCCGGCGAGTAGATGCTGCCAGCCAACAGTGCGTAGGCGCTGCCGGAAATCGTGGTCGCGCCCTTGAACATGCCACCGGAATGGATGGCACCTGCGGCGAACACGTCCGAATAGCAGCCCAGCATGATCGAGGTCATCGCGCCGCCCGCCGAAATGCCGGTGACGTACACGCGATGCGGATCAACGCTGTAAGCCGCCTTCACCTTTTCCACGATGCCGGCCAGGAGCGAGGGCTCGCCACTGTCGCGTGCCTGGTTGATCGGCAGCTGCCAGTTCCAGCAGCGGGCCGGATTGGAGGTGACGTTCTGCCGCGGGTAGACCACGATGAAGCCTTCGGTGTCGGCCACATCGTTGAAGCCCGAGGCATCGCCCATCAGGTTCGGCCCGGTCACGCAGCCGTGCAGCACCAGCAGCAGAGGCAGCGGTTGTGTGTCGTCGTAGCCGGCGGGCACCCACACCTGGTATTCGCGGGCGCCGAACAGATTGCCGTACAGGCCAATGTCCCAATGCCCGGCCGGGCCTGCGGCAACGGCGCTGCCCGCCATCGCCAGCCAACTGCACAGTATCAGCAGTACAACCTTGATCGAATCGATTCCGGATTTCATGGCCAGATCCTCATGCGTGAGTCGTGGATGAAGGGGTACCGGGATGCGCTTCCGGCTGGGGGCGCGCCCAGTATCCGCATCCGGCGGCCGCTGCCGACTGGACCTAGGTCCACTCGCCGCTGCCCGATGACACCGCTAGCCTTGGCTGCAGGGGTGGCAATGGGCCATCTGCAAGCACCTGCCTGGGGGAGGACCGAATGAAACGGAATTGTTTGAGTCTCATGATCGGCGCGCTGCTGGCCTCCGGGCCGGTACTGGCACAGGAAGCGCCCCAGGCCACGCCGACGGTGAGCAGGACTGCATCACCCACCAACCTGGGCAGCATCAAGGTCACCGCACGCAAGCGCGAGGAAACCCTGCAGGAGGTGCCGGTTGCCGTCACTGCGTTTACCTCCGAGGCGCTGGACAAGATGAATGTCCAGGACATCAGCGACCTGGATGCGCAGGTGCCCAACCTGACCATCTACGCTGCCCGCGGCGCCAGCAGCACGGTCACCGCCTACATCCGTGGCATCGGCCAGTCCGATCCCACCTGGGGCGCCGATCCGGGCGTGGGCATCTACCTGGACGACGTCTATATCGCGCGTCCGCAGGGTGCGCTGCTGGATGTGTTCGATGTCTCGCGCATCGAGGTGCTGCGCGGCCCGCAGGGCACGCTGTATGGCAAGAACACCATCGGCGGCGCGATCAAGTACATCTCGCGCGGCCTGCCCACCCAGACCGAGGGCTTCGCCCAGATCACCGTGGGCAACTACAGCCAGCTGGATGCGAAGGCGGCCATCGGTGGCCCGATCGGCGGTGCCGACAGCGGCCTGCGCGCCCGTGTGGCGGTGGCCAGCATGAACCACGACGGGTTTGGCGAGAACACCTTCAACGGCCAGCCGGTCAGCGACAAGCAGATCAACGCGGCACGCCTGAACCTGGGCGCGTATGCGGGCGATGACTTCGACGTGCAGTTCGCACTGGACTGGATCGACGATCAGTCCGGCATGCGCGGCTCGAAGATGCTGGCGCCCAATCCGTTCCTGCGCGCCTACCCGCCGATGGACAGCCGCTATGACATCCGCTCGGGCATGCGCAACCTCAACAACGTGGAGAGCAAGGGCGCCTCGGCCACGGTGAACTGGCGGCCGAACGAAGACATCGCACTGAAGTACGTGATCGCCAAGCGTGAATCGGACAGCGAGGCCAACATCGACTTCGATACCGCGCCGGTCAAGCTCGCCGACGTGGGTGGCACCTACCACGACGACCAGGTCAGCAACGAAGTGCAGGTGAACTACGATGCCGGCGGCCGGATGCGCGGCGTGGTCGGCCTGTACCAGTTCAGCGGCGAAGCTGGCGGGCAGATCCAGAACAACTACTTCAGTGCCCAGTTCGCCGACAACCAGGGCAAGGTGCTGACCGACAGCATCGCGCTGTACGCGGACTGGACCTTCGACCTGACCAGCAGACTGAAGCTCGATGTCGGCGCCCGCTACACCGACGAGGACAAGCGCGCGATCGTGCTGAACCGCCTCTACGCCGACCCGGGCTTCAGCCGGCCGGTGGCGGTGACCGCCGATTTCGACAAGAAGACCAACTTCAAGAACGTCTCGCCCAAGGTCTCGCTGGACTACCAGATCACCCCGGACATCATGGTCTATGGCCTGGCGACGCGTGGCTTCAAGTCCGGTGGCTACAACATCCGTGCCAACGCGGTGGCGGTACCGCGCTCGGCGGAGCCGTTCGATGACGAGACCGTGGACAGCTACGAAGTCGGCAGCAAGATGGCCTTCCTCGACCAGCGCCTGTTCCTGAACCTGTCGGCGTTCTACAACAAGTACAAGGACATCCAGCTGTCGGTGTTCACCGGCCTGGATACCAACGGCGATGGCATCGACGATTCCTTCTTCGGCGACTTCACCAACGCCGGCGCCGGTACCGTCAAAGGCCTGGAAGTCGAGTATCAGTACCTGCCCAGCCAGCACTGGCTGATTTCCGGAAACCTGGCATGGCTGGATACCAAGTACGACGAGTACATGGACCGTGGCATCAACGTGGCCAGGCAGATGAAGTTCACCAATGCCCCGGAATTCTCTGGTGCGTTCAACGTGGAATACCGCACCGACCTGGCCAACGGCAGCAACCTGTCGGCACGGGTGAGCTACAGCTATCAGAGCGAGGTCTGGCCGACCACTGACCTGAGCCCGGTGATCCGACAGCAGGGTTACGGGCTGGTCAATGCCGGCGTCATCTGGCGCCTGGATGATGCGTGGACCTTCTCGCTGCAGGGCACCAACCTGGCCGACAAGGAATACCGCACCACCGGCTACAACATCCCGGCGGTCGGCACGCTGATTGGCTTCTATGGCCCACCGCGCCAATATAGCCTCAGCGTCCGTTACGATTTCTAGCGCATCCGTTACGATCTTCAGGAAGCTTCTGCATGACGCAGTCTTACGACGACCTGTACTGGAACAGCAATGATGGATTGCGCCTGCATGCGCGCGACCATGCACCCGATGCGGGGCAGGCAGCGCGTGGCACAGTGGTCTGCATTCCAGGACTGACCCGCAATGGTGCCGACTTCGATGCGCTTGCCGATGTACTCACCGCCGAGGGCTGGCGCGTGATCGCGGTCGACCTGCGTGGTCGTGCAGGCTCGGAACGCGCATATCACCCGTCCAGCTACAACCCGCGTGCCTATGCGGATGACATGGTTGCGTTGCTGCGCTCGCAGAACATCGACAAGGCGGTGTTCATCGGCACCTCGCTGGGCGTGCTGGTGACCATCACCCTCGCCTCGCGCGCGCCCGGGCGGATTTCCGGGGCGGTGCTCAACGATGCCGGCCCCAAGGTGCCACGCGAGGCGCTGGCACGGATCGGCAAGTACGCCGGCAAGCCGGTCCCGCCGATGGACCTGGTGCAGGCCACGGCCTACGTGGAATCCATCGGCAAGGCTGCGTTCCCGCGCTTCAGCACCGACGACTGGCGGCAGATGGCGGTGCGCACCTTCCGCCCGCGCAGCGATGGCCTGCTGGAACTGGACTACGACCCGGCAGTGATCCGTACTACCCGGCCATGGTTGCTGTGGCTGTTGCGTCCGCTGCTGTGGCGTGCGGTCCGCGGGCTGACCGCACGGGTGCCGGTGCTGGTGGTACGCGGTGCGCTGTCCGACATTCTGCCGGCCGATGTCGCGCGGCAGATGGCGGCCACCTCGGAAAGTGCCCGCCTGGTGGAGGTGCCCGATGTGGGGCACGCGCCGATGCTGTCCGAGCCAGAGGCGCGTGACGCGATCCTGACCTTGCTGGAGCGTGTGGCGTGAGTGCGGACAGCGACCTGCCTCCCGCCCTGCTGGCGTTGCAGCAGTGGGCCGCCAGTGAGCGGCTGAGTGGCGTGACCCGCGTGGACCAGGCGCGCATCGATGCTTTTGCCGACGCCACCGGCGACCACAACTGGATCCATGTCGATCCAGCGCGGGCGCAGGCGCAGATGCCGGGTGGGCAGACCATCGCACACGGCTTCCTGCTGCTCTCGCTGACGGTGGAGGACGATGTGGCCGCCCTCGCTGGCTTCCCCGGCATCGCCCATGTGCTCAACTACGGCTTGAACAAGGTCCGCTTCCTGGCGCCGGTGCCGAGCGGGTCCGAGGTGCGGGTACGCTCGCAGCTGGTGTCACTGGACGCGCGGCAGCCCGGCCAGTGGCTGCTGACCCAGCGCAAGGCCGTCGAGCGGGTCGCCGATGGCGAGCTGGCACTGGTCGCTGAGCAGCTGTCACTGATCGTGATCGCCTCCTAGCACCACCCTGCCCGCTTCTCTCCCTACACTGGAGCGATGTTGACGCCCTCCATCGTCCTCTTCGCCTGCATTGCATGGACCGCACTGCTGTTTGGCGTGGCGCTGTGGGGCGAGCGCCGCGGGCACCGGCTTTCGAAGGCCTGGCCGCTCATCTATGCACTGTCGCTGGCCGTGCACTGCACCGCGTGGACCTACTACGGTGCGGCCTCGCAGGGGCAGCAATGGGGTTTCCCCATTCCACCGACCCTGGCCGGCATGGCGCTGATCTTCGCGTTGGGCCTGCCGTTCCTGCTCCGCCTCGGGCGGCTGGCCAAGCAGCACAACAGTGCCACCATCGCCGATCTGGTCGTTGCACGACTGCGTGCCGATCGCGGCCTCGGCTTCACTATCACCCTGGTGGCGCTGTTCGGCATCATTCCCTACATCGCACTGCAGCTGAAAGCCGTCAGCCAGGGGCTGGGTGCCCTGCTGGGTGATCGGTTCGCGCCTGCCGGTGCGCAGCTGGACATGTCGTTCTGGTTCGCGCTGACGATGGCCGCGTTCACCCTGCTGTTCGGTGCACGCAAGGCCTCGGCTACCGAGCCCAACCGCGGCATCGTGGTCGCGCTGGGCCTGGAATCGGTGCTGAAACTGGTCGCACTGCTGGCCATTGGCCTGTATGCGGCGCTGTCCGTGCACAAAGCCGGCACGCCGCTGCTGGAAAAGATGGCGCAGATGCCGCCACCGGCCATCGTGCCGGACTATCTCACCATGGTCGCGCTGGGGGCGATCTCCGCGTTCACCCTGCCTCACCAGTTCCACGTCGGCGTGGTCGAGCTTCGCCAGACCTCGGACCTGAAGACGGCACGCTGGATGTTCCCGGTCTACCTGCTGCTGATCGGTCTGCCGTCGGTGCCGATGGCATTGGCCGGTGCCGCGCAGCTGCCGGCCTCGGTATCACCGGACCTGTACGTGCTGGCGCTGCCGCAGGCCGGTGGCCATCATCTGCTGGCGCTGCTGGCCTATCTGGGCAGCCTGAGCGCGGCCACGGGCATGATGATCCTGTCCGGGCTGACCCTGTCGATCATGCTTGGCAACCACGGATTCGGTTCGCGCCTGCTCGGCGGCATCGAGGGTGGCGTGGCCAACGCCGATCTGCGCCCGCGCGTGCTGGCGTTCCGCCGTGCCGGCATCCTCGCCGTGTTCCTGATGGCGTGGCTGTACAGCCGCGCGATGAGCGACACCGAGGCACTCAGCGATTTCGGCCTGATGTCCTTCACCGCTCTCTCGCAGCTGGCACCGGCAGTGCTGCTGGCGGTATATCGCCCGCGTACGCCCTCCGCGGCCATCATGGCCGGCATCGTGCTGGGCTCATTGGCCTGGCTGTGGCTGGTACTGCTGCCGATGGTGATCCCGGCCGCCACGCCATCGGTCGGCGCCGACGGGCTGCATTGGTTGTCGGTGGTCTCGCTGCGCGTGCAGCCGGGGCATATCGCCATCAGCATGGGGGCCAGCCTGGCGGTCAACCTGCTGGCCGTGGCACTGGTGTCGCGGGCCGTGCGTCCGTCATTGCCGCGGAGGCGGGATGCGGTGGCTGCGGCGTCCCTGCGCAGAACCGCCGGACGCTTCCTTGGCCAGGAGCGTGCGCGCCAGCTGCTGGAGGGCTACGCCGGGCAGATGCTGGATGACGACCGGGTCACCGCCGTCGAGCGTGAACTGACTGCCGTGGTCGGTGCAGGCATGGCACGACTTCTGGTCGAAGCCGCACGCGAAGGCGGCGCCGCGCCGCTGGATGCGGTGACCCGCGCCGTCGGCGAGGCCACCCAGGTGCTGCGCTTCAACCAGCGCCTGCTGGAAGCCGCGCTGGAGAACATGAGCCAGGGCATCAGCGTGGTCGATGCGCAGCTGCAGCTGGTGGCGTGGAACAGCCGCTACGCCGCGCTGTTCAAGTTCCCGCCTGAGCTGCTGCAGGTCGGGCAGCCGGTGGTCAACCTCACGGCATGGGCACTGGGGCAGCTGAAGATCGGCGATGGCCCCGGCGACACGCCGACCAAGGCATTGCAGCGCCGCGTCGCGCATATGCGCCGTGGCACGCCACACCTTTCCGAACGGATTTTCCCCGATGACACCATCGTCGAGATCCGCGGCAACCCGATGCCGGGCGGTGGCTATGTAGCCACATTCACCGATGTCACGGCGTTCCGCCGCGCGGAAGATGCGCTCAAGCGCAGTAATGAGAATCTGGAACGCCGGGTACAGGACCGCACCGCACGGCTGCAGCAGGCGGTACAGGAGGCCGAGCGCGCGAACGCGGCAAAAACGCGCTTCCTGACGGCGGTCGGCCATGATCTCATCCAGCCCATGCATGCGGCCCAGTTGCTGACCGAGGCGATGTCGCAGCACATCGAGTCCGAGTTCCTCGAAAGTTTCCTGCGGCAGATCCGCGGCGCATTGGATTCCACTGATGACCTGCTGTCCGGCCTACTGGATATCTCGCGACTGGAAGCCGGTGGGCTGGTGGCCGATCCGCGCCCCTTCGCGCTGTCGACCGTGCTCGATCCGCTTGCGCAGGAGTTCGCGGTGCTGGCGGCGGCGCGTGGCCTGCAGTTCCGCCACGTGCGGAGCCAGGCCTGGGTCCATAGCGACCCACTGCTGCTGCGCCGGGTGCTGCAGAACTTCCTGGCCAACGCCATTCGTTACACCCGCCATGGCGGTGTCTTGCTGGGTGCGCGCCGCCAGGGGCAGGCACTGATGATCGGCGTGCATGACACCGGCCCCGGCATTGCTCCGGAGCAGCAGGCGGTGGTGTTCGAGGAGTTCCACCGGATCGATCGCAGCAACGGGCAAGGACTGGGCCTGGGCTTGACCATCGCGCACCGAATCGCCGACCTGCTGCATGCACCCTTGCACCTGCGCAGCGTACCCGGGCATGGCTCGGCCTTCTCGATCAGCGTGCAACGGGCAGCACCCCCTGTGACCCCGCGCAGTCCACCACCGACGGGCGGCAGCAGCGCCCTGAAGGGAATTCGTGTACTGGTGGTGGACAACGACCCGGACGCACTGGCGGCGATGCGGCAGCTGCTGCATTCCTGGGGTTGCGATGTGATCGCGGCAGGCAACGCCGATGACATCGGACCCTCAGCGCACGAGGCGGCGCTGTGGCTGTTCGACTATCACCTGGATGATGGCGATACCGGTGTTGCGCTGTGGAAGCGGCTGGTGGGCATGCATGGGCCGCGGCCGACGGTGATCCTCAGTGCCGATACCGGCAGCGATACGCGCGAGGCGGTGCGTGGCGTTGGGCTGTCCCTGCTCAACAAGCCGTTCAAGCCGTTGGCGCTGCGCTGGGCGATCAACCACCTGCTGGCGACCACTGCCACGCCCTGACCCATCAGGGCTCGGGAATCTCTTCGATCTGCCGGGACGGATCGGCCAGTCCCATTTCGTGCAGCACGCGGATGGCCTGCGCGCGGTTGCGCACGCCCAGCCGCTCCATGATGCGTGTCATGTGCGCCTTGACCGTGCGCAGCTGTACGCCCAGCCGGTCGGCGATCTGCTTGTTGAGCAGGCCCTCGGCCACCAGCCCCAGCACCTTGTACTGATGTGCCGACAGGCTGGACAGGCGTGCGGCCAGGTCGGCATCCCTGCTGAACGGTGCCACCCGCGCCACCGGCTCGCGCAGCAACGCTGGAATCCAGCGCTCACCCTCCAGCACGGACTGCAGCGCGGACTGCAGTTCGTTCAAGCCCGAACTCTTGGGCAGGTAGCCTGCGGCGCCGAGGTCGATGGCACGCCGGATGACCTGCGGCTCCTCGTTGGCGGAGACGATGATGATCGCCAGGCCCGGCTGCAGGGCACGGATCGTGGCCAACCCGGCCAGCCCATGGTTGCCGGGCATGTGCAGGTCAAGCAGCATCAGGTCGATCGACTGGTTCTCGATCACCTCCAGCACGCCGTCCAGCGAATCAGCCTCGCTGATCTGCAGATCGGCGACCGCCTCTTCCGCCGCGCGATGCAGTGCCGCACGGAACAAGGGGTGATCATCGGCGATGAGCAGGGTTGGCATGTCCTGGCGAGATTATCAAATCGGCTGCGCGCGGGAACAGGTACCTAGGTACGCTGGTACAGCAGGAAGGGCTTGCTAGTGTGGGGCGGAGAAGGCCGGCGACCGCAACGCCGTCCACGAGGAAATGCCATGTCATCCGCCCCCACTCCCGATGCCCATGCCTATCCACTGCTGATCAAGCAGCTGCTGCTGATGCCGCTGGCGGTGAGCCCTGGACAGGAAATCGTCTACGGCGACCAGGTACGGTTCGATTACCGCACCCTGCACGCGCGCATCGGCCAGCTGGCAGGCCTGCTGACCTCGCTGGGAGTCGGCCACGGCGACACGGTGGCGGTGATGGACTGGGACAGCAACCGCTACCTGGAGGCCTACTTCGCGGTGCCGATGATCGGTGCGGTGCTGATGATGGTGAACGTGCGCCTGGCCCCCGAGCAGATCGCGTACACGCTGAACCACAGCGGCGCGCGGGCGATCCTGGCCAACCGCGAGTTCCTGCCGCTGCTGGACGCCATCGACGAGCAGCTGCCGGACCTGCGCACCCGCATTCTGCTGGACGATGCCGATGGCCCGCTGCCGCCAGGCTTCGCCACCGAGTACGAAACGGGCCTGCGTGATGCCACGCCGGTCGTCCGCTTCCCGGACTTCGACGAGAATGCCCGTGCCACGGTGTTCTACACCACCGGAACCACCGGGTTGCCCAAAGGGGTCTATTTCAGCCACCGGCAGCTGGTGCTGCATTCGCTGGCGGCGATGGCCGCGCTCGGCGGCGCCCCCCGCCAGGGCCGCCTGCACCGTGACGACGTCTACATGCCCATGACCCCGATGTTCCATGTGCACGCGTGGGGCCTGCCCTACGTGGCTACCGCGATGGGCATCAGGCAGGTCTATCCGGGGCGCTACCTGCCTGCGAAGCTGCTGGCGTTGATCGCGCGCGAAAAGGTGACCTTCTCGCACTGTGTGCCAACCATCCTGCACATGCTGCTGGAGCATCCGGACGCGGCGCAGACCGACCTGGAGGGCTGGAAGGTGATCATCGGCGGTGCGGCCCTGCCCCGTGCTCTGGCGCAGCGTGCACTGGCACGGGGCATCGACATCTTCGGCGGCTATGGCATGTCCGAGACCTGCCCTCTGCTCACCATCGCCCAGATCGACGTGGACAGCATGACCGATGCCGACGAGGTGCTGTCACTGCGCACCAAGGCCGGCACTCCGGTGCCGCTGGTGGACCTGCGCATTGTCGACCCGGACATGGGCGATGTCGTCCACGATGGCGTGGCCACCGGCGAAGTGGTGGCACGAGCCCCCTGGCTGACCCAGGGTTACCTGCACGATCCGGACGCTTCGGCAGCGCTGTGGGCGGGCGGCTACCTGCACACCGGCGACATCGGCAACATCGATGCAGGTGGCTACCTGCGCGTCACCGATCGCATCAAGGACGTGATCAAGACCGGTGGCGAATGGATCTCCTCGCTCGCGCTGGAAGACATCATCGCACTGCACCCGGCGGTCAGCGAGGTCGCGGTGATCGGTATCGCCGATGCGAAATGGGGCGAACGGCCGCTGCCACTGGTGGTCAGGCAGCCCGGCCGTGATGTGTCAGAGGCGGAGATCATCGAACTGGTCGCAGCGCGCAGCCGTTCCGGAGACATCTCACGCTATGCGATTCCGGAGCGTGTCAGCTTCGTGGATGCGATCGAGCGGACCAGCGTGGGCAAGATCAACAAGAAAAAACTGCGCGGGCTGCATGATCCGGGCGCTGGCACCGGCGGGCGCTGACGCCCTCTGCCGGCACGGCTCAACCGCGCGATGCCCCGCCCTGCAGCAACTGGACCCAGGCCTGGAATCCCTCCAGGAAGCGCTGCAGGCGCTTGCGCGTCGCCGCGTCGAAATCGTCCGCGTCATTGTTGTAGGCGGCCGCTGCTTCGGCCACATAGAGCTGTGGCGAGGCCATGGTCAATGCCCCCATGGCGGTCAGTGTATGGCGCAGCTGCGACTGTGCCAGTTTGGTGCCCCAGTGACCCGGCGTGGCGCCGATGATCGCCACCGGCTTGGCCGAAAGGACCGTGCGGTATTCGGCATCGTCGCGGGACAGCCAATCGAGCGTGTTCTTGAGTACGCCGGGCAGGGACTGGCTGTACTCCGGCGTGGCGATCAGCACGCCGTCAGCGGCTGCAATGGCCGCGCGCAGGCGCTTGACCCCGGCGGGACCGGCCGGGTCGGCGGCTTCCAGGTCTTCGTCGAACAGCGGAATATCGGCAATGGTGTCATGCACGGTCAGCAGCAGGCCCGCAGGCGCGGCGCCTGCTGCAGCCCTGACCAGGCGCCGGTTGTAACTGTTGCTGCGCAGGCTGCCGGCAAACGCCAGGATGTTCAGCGGTGGAGGGTTGTCGGACATGCGGGATTCCTGGAATGAGTCGGTGCGGGGTCACGGGCCAGGCATCGACAGCGCGGGAGGCACCGGGAACGGTCGCGCACAGCGTACCCCAGAAGCATCGCGCCCCAGCTGCAGGTGCAGGTGTCCGCCAGATCCCGTCAGCCCGTGGCCAGCACGATCACCTGGTCGGCTGCGGTCACCACGCTGCGGCGATGGGTGATGGCCACGATCGTGACATCACCGGTAAGCGCGCGGATATGGCCCATGATCTCGCGCTCGGTCGCCTCGTCCAGCGCCGAGCTGGCTTCATCCAGGAACAGGATGGCGGGCTCTCCGTAGAGTGCACGCGCAATGGCGATGCGCTGCCGTTCGCCGCCGGAAAGTTTCAGGCCGCGCTCGCCCACCGTGGTTTCAAAGCCCTCGGGCAGCGCGTCGATCAAGGCCAGGATCGACGCCCTGTGGGTCGCGCGGCGCAACCGGGTGTCGTCGCGCGGGCGCCCCAGCAGGATGTTGTCGGCCAGGCTCTCGTTGAGCAGGATGACATCCTGGGGAACGGCGGCGACGGCGGCGTGCCACGCGGCACGGTCGATGTCGGCCAGGTCGATGCCATCCACCAGGATGCGACCGTGCTGGGGCTCGATCGACTTCAGTGCCAGCTTGAACAGCGTCGACTTCCCTGCCCCGGTCTCCCCCATCAGGAAGTTGATGCCGCCGCGCCCGGCGTGGAAGGACGCATCCCGGACGCCGCGGCCATTGCCGTAGCGATGGCTGACATGCTGGAACTCGATCCGGCCGCATTCTCCGTGGAATCGGCCGGCGTTTGCTGCCTGCCGCTCTTCGGGTGCCGCCCACAGGGACGATAGCGGCGTCAGCAGCGTCCACGAACGGGCAACGTCATCGATCGAGCGCGCGATCATTTCAAAGGGCATGTTGAGCTGCAGCAACAGCAGGTTGAACAGCACGATATCGCCGACGCTCAGGTCACCGCTCTGATAGCGCGGGAGCAGCAGTGCGAAGGTGACGATGAACTCGACCGCCAGGCCGATGCCCAGCAGCGCGATGAAACCGATCCGCTGCAGCACGTACGCCCGCCAACTGTCGCGGACCTCCAGGGCCTTCTGCTCGAAGCGCTGGATCATCCACGCGCTGCCGCCGAACTGCCGCAGCGTCTCCATCGCGTTCATCGCATTGCCGACGAAGCGCGCATTCTGCTGGCCCGCTTCGACCGCCGCCTCACGATGGATCCGTGCTCGCCGCGTAGCGATGGCCGAGAGCGTGACGGCCACAGAACCGTAGCCCAGCACGATCGCCACCATCTGCAGGTTGATCAGCGCACCCAGTGTCAGCAGGGTCAGCAGGATCTGCAGTGCGCTGGGAATGAACACCACCAGGCCAAGCTGCACCACGATCTTCAGGGCGTTGCGGCCCTTCTCCCCGGCCACCTGCAGTTCGGCTGCGTTGTAATCCAGGAAGAAGCCGTGTGTCTTCTTCAGCAGCCGCGCGAAGTAGCGGGTGCTGGTGATGAAACCCAGGTTCTCGCCACTGAGGAACGACAGGTACTGCACGGTGTTCTGCAGGATGCTGGCGGCGCCGAGCATCACCGCGTAGAGCAGGAACCCTCCCGCCAGTTCACGGATGCCTTCCGTGCTGATGCGGTCGATCAGGCGCGAGAACAGGTACGGCGCTGCCACCGTGGCCAGACTGGAAAGCACGACGATGGCGGCGATCAACAGCAGCAGCCTGCGGTCCGCCTTCCAGTACGCGGTGAGGATCTCGGTGACCGGCGGCGGCAGCGCGAACATTCTCATCAGCGTCGGTCCGGCATCGGTGCAGTGGCTCCTGTGTGGCGGTGCGCCTGCCGTCGCCCCTCGGCACAGCAAGAGATCGTCGCGCATCTTAAATGATATGATATAACATCTCCATTGAAGGCGCGATGGCTCGTGCCGCAGACCAACATCCGATGAGATCGATGGACCGGGGCATGAACAACGCATCCACCGCCAGGCCGGCGGCATTGGTGGTCGCCAGCCTGGCCGCCGCTCTGCAGCTCAACGCGCCGGCAATGGCGCAGGATGCCAGCGTTCCCGGCAGTCCTGTCCAGGGCGACCGGCGATCCGATACCGCCACGCTGGACAAGGTGATGGTCATTGGCAGCAACATCCGCGATGCCATTGGCGGCGGCGCCTCCCCGGTCATCGTGATCGACCGGGAGGCCATTGATCGAACCGGGGTGGCCTCGTTGCAGCAGCTCTTCGAGAAGCTGCCACAGAACTTCGGCGGTGGTGCCAACGGCGCCAACGTCGGCAACCTCGGCGTCGACCGCGATACCGGCAACAACTTCGGCCAGGGCACCGCCATCAACCTGCGTGGCCTGGGCACGGGCACCACGCTGACGCTGATCAATGGCCACCGCGTGACCTCCTCGAACCGCTATCAGTACGTCGACATCTCGCTGATTCCGCTGAGTGCCATCGAGCGCGTGGAGATCCTCACCGATGGCGCCTCGGCCATCTACGGCACCGACGCCGTCGGCGGTGTGGTCAACATCGTCCTGCGCCGCGATTTCACCGGCTATGAAACCTCGCTGCGCTACGGCAGCGTCACCCGCGGCAACATGGACGAATACCAGGCATCGCAGTCGGCCGGCTGGTCGTGGGAGGGTGGCCACCTGATGGCCAGCTACGAGTTCCTGAAGCAGTCCAACCTCGCCGCGGTCGACAAGGACTTTTCCAGGAACGTTACGGTCAGGCCGTACGACATCTATCCCGGCTCGAAGCGGCACAGCCTGTATCTGGACGGCGTGCAGGCGCTCAGTGATGTGCTGACGCTCAACCTGACCGGCTCCTTTGCCAAGCGCGAGATGGACACCACCATTTCCGGCACTGCCGACGAGACCCGCCTGTTCCCGCACACGCGGCAGTTCGATGTGTTCGCCGGCCTTACCCTCGAGCTTCCGCGCCAGTGGCAGGCCCGTCTGAATTCCGGATTCGGCAGAAGCGACGTCTCCTACGAGAGAACCACCATCACCGGCAGCTCGGTCAGCACCGCACCGCCGACGGATACCCATTCCGAATCGCGCTACGTGGAGATGATCGCCGACGGCGAGCTGTTCAATCTTCCGGCCGGCGGCGTACGCGCGGCATTCGGTGCGGGCTACCGCCGCGATGGCTATGAACTGCTCGATCACCGTGGGCTTGAGAAGCCGCTGGATCTGCAGCGCACGATCCGTTCCGCTTTCGCCGAGCTCAACATTCCGCTGCTGGCAGACATGCCTGGCGCTCGCCGGCTGTCGCTGACTGCGGCCGCACGCTACGACGACTACAGCGATTTCGGTTCCACCCTCAACCCCAAGCTCGGCCTGCTGTGGGAAGCAACGGAAGGTCTTTCATTCCGCACCAGCTACGGCCGCTCCTACCGGGCGCCGGTCTACCAGGACATGCAGCTGAACAACACCGTGGTGGTGGCCAAGGTACCCAACCCGAGCGCGGCCAACGGAAGCACGGTGCTGATGATGCTCTCCAACGGCAACCCGGACCTGGGGCCCGAACGTGCCAAGACCTGGACCGGCGGCTTCTCGTTCGCGCCCCCGTCGCTGCCGGGCCTCAAGATCGACGCGAACTACTACCACATCGAGTATGCCGACCGGATCGGCAGCGGTTTCGGCGGCAGTTTCCCGTCGCTCTTCCTGCAGTCCACCGCACCCTATGCGGACCTGCTGACCGTCAACCCGACGCCGCAGCAGATCCAGCAGGCGCGCCAGCTGGGTGCCTCCGGCCTGGGACTGTTCGTATCGCGGGTGGGCCCTTATGCGCTGACACCAGGAACCGATGAAACCAGCAGCGAGGTCATCCTCGACAACCGCTTCCGCAACAACGCGTTCACTTCGCAGCGCGGCGTCGACTTCAATGCCTCCTACGATTTCGACGCCGGCCAGACCCGTATCGCATTGAACCTTGCCGGCCAATACATCATCGATTCCAAGCGCCGCGTGACCGCCACCTCGCCCGAGGTCGACGCGGTGAACGCGGTGTACTTCCCGGTCGACCTGAAGGTGCGCGGCGGCCTCGCCGTAAGCCACCGGCAGGTCGCCGGTGGGTTGTTCGTGAACTATATGGACAGCTATCGCGATCCCGCCAACCGCGCCGACCCCCATGTCACCTCGTGGACGACGGTCGACCTCAATCTCAGGTATGACTTCAGCGGTTCTGCCGGCACCGGCCAGAGCACCTCGCTGGCCTTCAACGTGCAGAATCTGTTCGACAGGAATCCGCCCTTCATCGTCAACAGCATCAACACCGGTTTTGACCCGACCAATGCAACGGCGCTCGGCCGCTTCCTGTCCATGACATTGACCCATCGCTGGTAGGGCGCCCGCCGTGAGCGATGCCTCCCCCGCCCTCTCCAGACCCGCATCCGCCCTGCGCCAGGCGCGGGCCGTTGCCGCGACCCAGCTGAAGCTGATGTGGCGCGAACGGCGCCTGTTGTGGCTCGCGCTGACCCTGCTGCTGCTTGCGGGAGCGTCGGTTACCACGGGCGCAGCACGGCTGGCCCAGCAGGCCCAGGAGCGCCAGATCGTAGCGGAGCAGGAGGCCGGGCTGTGGGACAGCCAGGGCACGATCGACCCGCATGCTGCCGCGCACGTCGGCCGCGCCATTCCCGCGCCGGTGCGGCCGCTGGCGGCGCTCGACCCGGGCATCACGGATTTCGTCGGCACCTCGGTGTTCATCGAAGGCCATGCGCAGAACCCGGCCCGGCACCGACCCATCGACGCCGGCACCGCGCTCAGCCGGTTCGACGGCTTCTCCGCCGCATGGGCGCTGCAGGTCGTGGCGCCCCTGCTGATCATCCTTGCCGGATTCGCCAGCCTCTCCGGCGATGTCGCCCGCGAGACCCTCCGCCAGGAGCTCGGCAGTGGTGCATCGGCCCACGTGCTGATCGGTGGCCGCCTGATCGCGCTGGCAACGGCATCGCTGCTGCTGGTCCTCGCCCTGCTGGCGGTCAGCCTTCCGGGCATGGTCGGCCGCACCCTCGGCACGGCCGACATCACGGCGCTCGTTGCGATGTTCGCGGCGTATGCGCTCTATCTCCTGGTGTTCTGCGCCATCACCATCGGTGTCTCGGCGCGCTTCAGCGCAGCACGCACGTCGCTGGTGGTGCTGCTCGGCTTCTGGGTGGTGGCCACCCTGCTCGCGCCGCGGGTGGCCCCCGCACTGGCCGAATCGCTGTATCCCACGCCTACTGCACCCGCGTTCCGGGCGGCGGTCACCGAGGACGCGGAGCACGGCGCTGATGGTCACGACCCGGCGGACAAGCGGCTGGACGCACTGAAAGCAGAGATGCTGGCACGCTACCAGGTGAAGGACGTGGACGATCTTCCGGTCAACTTCCGCGGTGTGGCGCTGGAGTTCGCCGAAGCGAATTCCACCGAGACCTACAACCGCCACTTCGAGCGCATCTACGCCACCTACCAGCGGCAGGCGATCACGCAACGCGCCTTTGCGGCGCTGTCCCCCACCCTCGCGCTGCAGGCCGTGTCACGGGCACTGGCGCGCACCGACTTCCCTGCACATCTGGCGTTCCTGCGCGGGGTCGAGGACTATCGCTACCGGCTGATCCAGGCACTCAACCTGGAAGTGAAACAGCACAAGGCCGCGAACGGCAGCAAGCATCTGGCCGATATCGCGACCCTTACCCGCTCCGTGGCGTACAGCCCGCAACACCCCCCGCTGGGCCACATCGCCGCGGCACAGTCGGTGAACTTCGCCATCCTGCTGGCCTGGGTGCTGCTGGCCCTGGGGCTGGTGTTCACGTCGGCGCGGCATCTCGGGAGTGCCCCATGAGCAGCCTGTCGATCGCAGGGCATGAGATCCGTCGCCTGCTGCGAGACCGGGCGTTGCCGGTGCTGCTTGGCCTGCTGGCGGTGCTGGCGGCCTTTGCAGCATGGAATGGCAGTACGTGGGTCGGGCAGCGCGAGGCAGCCATCAGCCTTATCAACGCGGAAGAACAGGATGCCAGGGACCGAAGCCGGGGATTCGTTGGCAAGGCACCGTCGGTACTGCCCCGCGTCCAGCCGGTGCTCCCTCCCGGCCCGATGGCGGCATTGTCGATTGGACAGGCGGACGCCTACCCCTACACCGCCGACGTGGTTGCGCTGGGCGACCGTAGCCAGCTGCTCAGGCATGTGTGGTCCGACATCGGCAATCCTGCCGTGCAGGCCGCTGGCCGATTCGACCTGGCCTTCGTCATTGTCTTTCTGCTGCCCTTGGTCATCCTGGCGACCACCTTCGACCTCTGGTCGCGCGAACGTGAGCGCGGCATCACAGCGTTGATGTTGTCACAACCCATCGCGGCGGGACGGCTGATCGCGGTCAAGGCCCTGGCCCGCGCTGCCATCGTGCTGCTGCCTGCGCTGGCGATCATCCTTGCCGGTGCCGCTGGTTCGGGGGCCACGAGTCCTTCCGGCCTGGCCGCGCTTGCCCTGATCGTGCTCGCCTACGGCAGCGTCTGGCTGGCACTGGCGGTGCTTATCGGCTGCTTCGCCCGGCGCACCACCGAGGCCGCGATCGCTTCCGGCGCACTGTGGCTGCTGATCGTTGTCATGGCCCCGTCACTGGTCCTGGCAGCGGTGAACCTGAGGGTTCCACCGCCCTCGCAGATGCAGCTGGCCACCGCATTGAAGGCGCAACTGGCCGACACTGCCCGCCAGCAGCAGCTGCGCCACGCGGCAGCCTCCCCCGCCACGCGTTCGCCAGCACCGCGCATTGCGGACGCCGTGCGCGTGGCCTATGCCGATCTTGTCCAGGCCGATCAGGCCATCGCGCCCTTGATCGCCGCGCATACGGAGGCTGAGGACGGGCGACGCCGGGCACTCGACCGGGCGCGCCTGCTGCTGCCGTCGGTCGCGGTGCAGGATGCACTGGACCGCCTCGCCGGATCCGACGCCGACCGGGCGCTGGCGTTCCAGCAGCAGGTCCTCATGTACTGGCACGCACGTCGGCAGCTGCACAAGGCCTATCTGGACCGTGACCTGCCACAGACGCTGGCCGAGTACGACGCCCTGCCCCGTTTCGAATTCCAGGACACGGCGGGCGCCCTGCAACGCGGTGTACTGATCGACCTGGCCGCGTTGGCGGTCGCCACCCTGCTTCTGCTGATCGCAGCCTGGTCGATGCGGCGTCGGCTGGCCACCCCCTGAGGTACACCACTCATGCTGACTGCAACGCATCTGGTCAAGGAACACGGCACGCATCGGGCGCTGGATGATGTGAGCTTCACGGTAGCTCCCGGCGAGATCTTCTGCCTGCTGGGTGCCAACGGGGCCGGCAAGTCGACCACGATCAAGCTGTTCCTGGGCTTCCTCGAACCCACCTCCGGATCCGCCGAGGTTGATGGGCTCAGTGCCTGGCAGCGGCCACAGGAGGTACGCCGGCGCCTGTTGTACATCCCGGAGAACGTGGCGCTGTATGACGAACTGACCGGCTATGAAAACCTGGATTACTTCGCGCGCCTGGCTGCGGTGGAGCAGCGTTCGCCCGCACGGCTGAAGGACGCGCTCAGGTCTGCCGGGCTGGCGCCCGAGGCATTCGGGCGACGCGTCGGCCTTTACTCCAAGGGCATGCGCCAGAAGGTGGGCATCGCGCTGGCCATCATCAAGGAAGCCAGGGCACTGCTCCTTGATGAGCCGACGTCCGGCCTGGACCCGACTGCCTCGGCCGAATTCCACGAACTGATCGTGCGCCAGCGCGACCGCGGCACGGCGATCCTGATGGCCACCCACGATCTGTTCCGTGCCCGCGAAGTGGCGACGACCATCGGGCTGATGCAGGCCGGCAGGCTGCGCAGGACACTGGATGCCAGCACGATCACCGCCAATGACCTGGAGAGCCTCTACCTTGAGGAAATGAGCCGGAGCGCCTAGGCCACGCCGGCCGCAGGCGCGCCTGGCCGGCCCATCCAGCGCCTGAGCCAGGCTTCGATGTTGACCTGCGGACCGAAGATGCCCAGCACCTGGGAGGAGTGATCCGGGCTGACCCTGCGGATGCCCGCGTCGGCCGATGCGCTGTCGATGTAGCCCCGCCGCGCCAGCAGGCCATCCACCAGCAGGCCCCTGATGAACTGCTGATGCCGCTGGGTGACCGCCACCGAGTGATCGTCGAGGTAGGACTTCACCTTGCGCGACAGCAGCGCCTGCGGCAGCAGGCCCTGCAGTGCACGACGCGCGATCGTCCGGTCTTCCGCGCCGGCCATCAGCAGGTGCAGCGGCAGGCGGGCGAACAGTTCCACCACAGGCTGCGCGCTGATGGGTGATACGCCGTGCCAGCGTCCTGCGCCCTCGAAGGGATCGAGCACGCTGGTCGGGAAGATCATCCGGCCGATATGCGCCAGCTTGTGCGGAGAGAGCCTGTGCCCTTGTGCGCGTGCATGCCGCAGCCAGGCCGGCGGCACGCCATCCTGTTCGGACGCATCCACCTTCACCCATTCGCACGGGTTGCCCCAGCGGCCATTGATGTTGCCCGGCTTCTTGAGCACGCCGTGGACGAAGGCATCCTTGAATACCCCGTACAGCGAATCACCCGACTGCGCGGTTTCGAACGCAACACGGAAAAAGTCACGGTCGATCCCACGCCGCCACGCATAGTCGATGGCAGCGGCATTGCCCTTGAAGCGGAGGAAGACCGCATCGCCGCCGACACCGGTGAACTGCACCGTGCCTGCGTCGACATCCACGTCGCGCCGATGCAGCAGGTAACCCGAGCAATGCGCAGGACGCGCGGTTCGCGGGAAGTCCATGATCTCTTCCAGCGAGCAGTGCGGCTGCCGCAGGTACTCGACGAACTCGCAGCGTCTTCCGGAGGATTCACTGGCACCGGTAACGGCCATGCGCGCGAACATGCGCTCATCGGCACCAATGCCGGCATCGTAGTGATGGACGCACTTCACCTCCGGTGCGGAGGGCGCATGCAGCAGGCCGGCGAGGACGATGGAGGAGTCCAGCCCGCCGGACAACTGAAGCTGGATGCATCGATGCTGGCTCGCCAGCGCACCGATACAGCCCAGCAGCGTTGCACGTGCCAGTTGCACGGCTTCCTCCAGATCTTCGATGGGCGCTTCACTGGCCTGCCGCACCACATCCCACGGGTAGTGCCGGCCGATCGGCCGGCCATCACGGATCGTCACTGCCTCGCCCGCTTCGAGCGCGGTGACCTCCTCGAAGCCTGTCTGCAGGCCGTCACGGAACGGGAACAGCAGCGAATAGGACAGGAACGACCAGTCGACGTTGAAGTCACCCACTCCCAGCAGCAGGCAGTCTTCCATGCTCGAAAAGACCACCGTCAACTGATCGACCGTGGTCATGTAGCACGGAATCTCCGCTGTCGGATCGCGCAGCACGAACCAGCGGGTGGTATCCGGCTGGTAGCCCACGGCAACGTAGCGCCCCCAGTACTGCTCCACCAGGCTCCTGCCCTGCGTACTGCAGGCGCTGTCTGCGGATGCAGCATCGGGAAATGCCTGTGCGGGAACGGTATCGGCGGCGAACACCTTGTGGAACAGCTTGCCGAGTATCACCAGCGGGCCGGACCGGCTGTACTCGAAGTAGCCGGGGTTGTCGGTCTGGGCATAGATGGCGCCGCCGCTGCCCTTCATCACGCAGGCGATTCCGGGGCGGTCTGCCTCGATCCGTTCCATGGCCTGCAAAGCCTGCGCACGAGCGGATTCGGAATGTTCGTTCCAGAACAGAGCGATGTATCGGTACATGCCTCAGGCCGGTTACAGCACCAGGATGGGCGTCATCCGGCGCAGATTGAAGGGGATGTCGGTCAGGACCTGGTCGCCGTGCTGCAACCAGCAATGCGCTGCGAACGGCTGGGTGCGCACCGCGAACACCCACGCGGGAACGATGCCGTACCGCGACAGGAACTCACGCATGGCCAGGCAGTAGAGGAAGCACTCATCGGTCTTCCTGAAGGCGATCGGTCGCAACCAATCGAACACCCGGACCAGGAGGGCCAGCTGCTGCAGATCCACCTCGCCCGGCATGGAGGCCTGACCACGCCTGCGGGCTGCCGACACCGTGTAGTTGAAAGGCAGGAACGTCCTGCTGCAGGCCGCGCGCGTGACCGAGGCCAGGAAGCGGCGCACATCGCAGGCCGTGATCGGCGGACATCCTCGGGACTCGCCCTCGCGCACCCAGTGCAGGGGCAACGCGATTTCGGCACTTGCTGCGGATTTGCCACGCAGCGGATCCTGGGTGATCAGGCGCCGATCAAGCAGCGACTGCAGCATCCTCGGGCTCGGCGCTCCATCGGAGGCCAGGGGCCAGTCCTGCACCAGCCCGCCAAGCGCCGCCGCTCCGCGCCGATCGATGGAGAGATAGCTGCCGGAGGCCTGATCAAGAATGACCATTGCGTCACCGGTCACACAGACATGTGCGTGCTTCGAAAGGAAGTAGGTGGTTTCAGGCTGGTCCATCGCGAGCGTGATCTCATGCTGCTGCAGGCATCAGAGCGGTGCATGCGGGGGGCATGCACCGCAGGTCATGCAGGGTGCGATGGATCAGGGCGAGGTGGTCGGGAAGACGCCATCCCACAACGTGCCGTGGTTGTGCGCCTTCGTTTCGGAAACCACCGAGCCCAGCTCGATCAGTTCACTCGGATCTTCGTGATTCTGCTCTCCAGCCACTACGCCCAGCTCAATCAGTTCGTTCATGAACATCTCCTCTAGTCAGTGGATGCACCCACGCGATGCAGCGGATGCACAGCGGCCAGGCCAGCGTCGCCCTGCGTATTTCAGGACGATTGCCGCCAAGGCACGCAAATGTTACGATATAACATATTATTTTGGTGTGACGGCCGACCGTGATCCGACGCCGCTGCAGCGACTCCCAAGAGAGCGAGATGGATGCCCACCGAGATCAATGACGATGGCCTTGATTCCACCCTTCTGCTGAAGGGCCTGTTTCCGCTGCCGAAGTTCATCCGCTTCGTCCGGGAGCGTTGCCCACCAGGAAGCTTTGATGAAGCGATGCTGGTGGAGCAGTGGCGGGATGCCCGCGCCCTCGTGCGTCACCTTCATCACGACGAAGCAGACGACGCCGATGCCATGGACGTCCTCGACCTGCCCGAAGAGATGCGGCCACTGGCCGAGCAGGCGCTTCGCCAACCCTCGATGCACCGCATGACGAGCGTGGTGCCCCGCAGTTGGCAGATGGTGGAGATCGACCGGCTGGTGGTTTTCCAGGAGTGCATCAACCTGCGCCACATCGATCAGCTTGCAGCGGCCACGGCCGCGTCACCCGATGCAAGCGAGATCATGGAGCTGGTGGCGCGACGTGGACGCCACACACATCCGGATGTGCGCTTTACCCAGTCCGATGGCATCTACACGTTCGCATCTGCGTCCAACGACCTGCGCTTCCTCGACGTGGCGACGATCGACCCTCGCACCATCGCCGGTTACGAGCCGTTCGGCGCAGCCAGCCACGCCCTTGTCGTCTATCTCGGTTTCAGCGACAACCTGATCAGCGCCACACGCATTGGCCGCCGGATCATCCTGACCAACGGCTCGCACCGGCTGTACCTGCTGCGCAGGCTCGGCTTCCGCCATGCCCCCTGCCTGGTGACCGATGCGTCCGACAGCGATCTGTCCGACGTGTTGCTGCCCGCCGCGGTGAAGCAGGATCGGCCGTTCTATCTGGGCGCTTCGCGACCGCCGATGTTCAAGGACTACCTGGATCCACGCCTGACCTGCACCGTGCCGGTCACCCGCAAGCACTATGCGCTCAGGGCCAAGCTGGATCTGCAGCGGATCACGGTTCCAGCGGTGTAGAAAGGCCGTGGGCATCAAGCCCGACGGCGGTAGCCAGCCACATCAGGTCGTCGCCCGCAGAACGCCTTTCAGATACGCGTCGTCGCCATGAACCGTTCGCGGTCCTGCTGCGTGCGGCGGCGAATCTCCTCCAGCGCCTGGCTTTCGGTCGCCTGCAGCATGGCTTCGAACAGGCGCTGGAAGTGATGGCGCATCGCATTGCGTGCGGCCACCGGATCACGCGCACGCAGGGCTTCGAAGATGGCCATGTGCTCGTCGGCACGGCTGGCGCCATCATCGTGGCAGACCCGGGCATAGACCTCGGTCACCCGCGGCAGTTCGCTGCGCATGCGCCAGATCTGCTGCACGAAAAATTCCACCACCGGATTGCCGGAAAGCCGTGCGATGGCCAGGTGGAAACGGCGGTCGTACTCGCCGGCTTCGGCGTCGCTCAGGTCGCGACGGCACAGCGCTTCGGCCAACGACTGCAATTCGGCAATGCCGGCATCATCCAGATTGCTGGCAGCCAGCGCGGCAGCCTCGGCTTCGAATACCGCGCGGGCAGCGGTGAGGTCGAAGGCGCTGACATCCGGCAGCCCGCCGGACGCCTGCGTCGGGCGCGGCTTCACATGCACGCCCGAACCGATGCGGATGGCGATCCAGCCCTGTGCTTCCAGTGCGATCTCGGCTTCGCGGATGGTGACCCGGCTGACACCGAACCGTTCGGCCAGTTCACGCTCGCCCGGCAGCCGCGAGCCCGGCGGAAATTCGCCGTCCTCTATCAGCTTGCGGAGCTTGGCAGCGATGGTCTGGTAAAGGCGGTTGGCGGACATGCGGCTGACCCTTGGCGATTCCCTCCGGGTCCCTGCCCTGCCACCGCGGCCGGCAAGGGTCCGGTTGGAGCGACGGCGCGACCACTGGCCGCGCCGCCCTGTTCAGAACTTGTATCGTACACCGAAATACGCACGCCGCCCGTAGGTCACCACTTCGCGGAAGTTCCCATAAAGCGGCTGGTAGGCCACGCGCGGCTCGTTGGTCAGGTTCATCAGCTCCAGCGACAGCGACAACTGCTTGTTCACCCGGTAGCGCAGGCGCAGGTCCACGCTGGTGTTGTCATCATAGTAGCGGTTCTGCTGCGCGGTGTTGCCGGTGAAGTCCTGGTAGTAGTGCGAGCGGAACTTGCCGATGGCCTGGATGTTGAAGCGCCCGACGTCCCAGTAGATCGAGCCGGACAGGACGTGCCGCGAGAAGCCGCTGAGACCCGCCGGCGGCACGATCGCCGGAATGATCGTGCCATCACTGGCCAGCTGCTCGCCCAGTCGTGAGTCCTGGGTCCGGTAGTCGGCATCGGCGTAGTTGTAGCTGACCTTGAAGCCCAGCCCGTCGAACGGCTTGGGCAGGTACGACAGTCGATGGGTGGCGGTCAGCTCGAAGCCGGTCAGCGTGCTGTCCTCGTCGGTGGTTACCTGCTGCCGCACCGGCACAGTCACGCTCTGGCCGTCGATGGTGTAGGTCTCCGGCACCAGCGCGGTGGCGGTGCCGCCGTTGAACTGCTTCCAGTACACCGCGCCGGCCAGCATCGTGTCCGGGTTCGGGTACCACTCCAGTGACAGGTCGCCGTTCCAGGACATCAGCGGCTGTGCCGCCGGGTTGCCACTGGCGCTGATGTCATCCAGCGCATCGGCCAGGTTGCCGTAGGTGGCATCACTGCTCACGTTGATGGTGCGCCCCGCACCCAGCGCGGCGATGTCCGGCCGTGACATCGCGCGGTACGCACCGACCCGCAGCAACACGTCCGGGCGCAGTTCGAAGGCCGCGTTGAGGCTGGGCAGCAGCTTGTCGTTGCCCGCCTTGAACACCTGCGTGCTGTACTCGCCGGTGGGTTGCAGGCGGATCGTCCCGTCACCGTTGTCCTCGATACGCAGGCCGGTACGCACGCCTTCGGAGCGAACATCGGTCTTGACCCAGCGCAGGCCGAGGTTGCCGGTCACCGGCAAACCGAACAGGCTGCTGCTGAACTCACCCAGCAGATAGAGCGCGCGTGTCTTCTCGGTGATATCGACATTGTTCGGATCCTGGAAACCCGGATCCAGCCCGCTGTCGAGGCTGCCACGGAACGACTGGTACAGGCAGTTCGGATCGAAGTACGCCCACGAGGAGATCGTGTTGCCGCTGGCGGCATCCATGAAGTCATCCTGGGGGAATGGTGCACGGCAGGCCTGGTTGGCAGCGATGATCTTCGCCTTGTCGGCCGCCACGCGCTGGTCGTAGTCGGTTACCAGGGTGTTGTCGCGCAGGCGGTAGTCGGCCTGGCTGGCGCGCACGCCGCCCTTGATGCGGGTGAAGAAACCGGACTCGGGCATGAAACTGGCATCGAAGCGGCCGGCCTTGATCTTGTGGTCATTCTCCGTTGCGCTTGAGGTCACCCGCGCCGCCCCGGTGTAGGCGTCCCAGTTGGTGGGGTCGAAGTTCGGCGCCAGCGCGACACTGGGCACTTCGCCGTGCCAGTCCCAGTCATAGTCCACGTAGCCGGTGGCACCACTGCTGATGCCGGGCACGGCGGCATTGTTGACGTCGCGCTGGTTCGCGCGCAGGCGGGTCATGCGCTCGCTATCGAGGCGATTGGTATGCGAGTACGAAAGATCGGTGGACAGCTCCCAGGCCGGGGTCGGTCGCAGGATCAGGTTCAGGCCACCCCCGGTGTATTCCTCGCCACGCCAGTAGCGGTTGGAGGTGGAGTCGATCGAGGTGCTGCCATGCAGGTGGCGCACGATGCCGTCTGCGTCCACGTCGCGCTGGGTGATGCCGCGACGTGCGTTGGACAGGCTCAGATCGCTGCGGTTCTCGTACCAGTTGCGCTCGGTGTGTTCGAAGTCGAGATTCACTTCAACCACATCATTGGGCCGCCACTGCAGTGCGGCGAACTCGCTCTGCCGGTCGTTGCGCTCCTGCTTGAGCCGGTAGATGCGGCTGCTTGGCACCAGGTAGTACGGCGCGCCGTTGGCGATGGCCTGCGCGGACACTTCATTGCAGTTGGCATTGCCCACGTTCTGAGTGCCATCGCAGGCATACCAGGTGGAACCGCTGGTGATGCTCTCTTCCGGATCAGTACCGTCCAGACGCTGGAAACCCAGCGAAATGCCCAGCTTCTGCCCGTTGCCGAACTCGAACTGGTCGATGTAGCTGGCGGTGCCGCGGTAGCCGATGCCGTCGTCGTCGCGGTACTTCTTGTCATACTCGGCCCAGCTGCCACGCAGATCGATCTGCGCCGAGCGCTTGCCGTATTCCAATGGCCGTACTGTTTCCAGGCCGATGGTACCGGCCACGCCGCCTTCGATGATGTCGGCGCGCTGGGTCTTGTAGATGGCCACCGTATTGATCAGCTCGGCGGGGAACATGTTGAAGTTCACCGAGCGGTCGCCGCTGCCGTTGGTGATTTCGCGGCCATTGAAATTGGTACTGCTGAGGAAGGCGCCGAGGCCGCGGATGGAGATTTCCGAGGCGCCGGTCTTGTCGCGGGTCGAAGCGGCGCCGGTCAGGGTCTCGATCGCATCGGCCAGCGAGGGCGCCGGCAGGTCGCCGATGTCATCGGCCGAGAGCACATCTGCAATGACGGTGTCGTCGCGCTTCTTGTTGATCGAACTCTGCATCGATTCGCGGATGCCGGTGACCTGCACCTGGTCCAGCGTGGTGGGATCCTGTCCTGCCGCGTCCCTGCTGGATTGCGCCTGGGCCGCGGGCAGGCCCGCCAGCACGGCGAGCAACGCCACGATCAGGGGTGTGGGGGACAACGAGATGCTGTGCACTGCTCCGGCGGATCGCCGCATGGTTTCCTCCTCCCAAAGGATCGCCTGCATGCCAGGCGTGGGACGCAGCTTCGGCACGGTGACATGAAAATGTCAACCAATTGGTATGCAAATGTTTAAATGCCTTTGATCCATACCAGTTGATCGCAATTTAATGTGCTTCTGCAGCATGACTTTGCGCGAAGGCTGGCTTACAACAGACCCGAAAGTGGTATGCAGACCCACCCTGAAACGACGGCCGGGCCGTCCCTGGAAGGATTTCATGCGCATTCACTCGCTGGCGCGTCACCCGTCCAACAATCCATCACTGTTTTGCCTGGCCACTGGTCTGGTCATGTGCCTGACCACTTCAGCTGCAAGTGCAACCAGCTGGCTCGTCCACGATGTTGCTGAGTTCACTACAGCCGCCTCGACGCTGCAGCCCGGCGATGAGATCGTGTTGGCTGACGGCATCTGGACCGACGCCCGGTTGCTGCTGAAGGGCCAGGGCACGGCAGCCGCGCCGATCGTGCTGCGCGCGCAGACCGCCGGCGAGGTCGTGCTCAGCGGGCGCTCGGACCTGCGCCTGGCAGGGAGCTACCTTCAGGTGTCCAACCTGGTGTTCCGCAACGGCTACGCACCGGGTGATGCGGTGGTGGCATTCCGCGAGTCGAGCAAGGCCGTCGCCAGCAACAGCCGCGTCACCGGCCTGGTGATCGACGACTACACCAACCCCGATGCCAGCGACCAGGACTACTGGGTTTCCTTCTATGGCAGCCACAACCGCCTCGATCACAGCCAGCTGCGCGGCAAGACCAATGCCGGGCCGACCGTGGTGGTGGTGCGCGATGCCACCCAGGGCCTGGACAACCAGCACCGCATCGACCACAACTGGTTCGGCCCACGCCCAGCGCTGGGCGTCAACGGCGGTGAAACGATTCGCGTCGGCACCAGTGACACCTCACTGAGCAATTCCAACAGCACGGTGGAAAACAACTGGTTCGAAGGCTGCGACGGCGAGACCGAAATCGTCTCCAACAAGTCTGGCGGCAATACCTACCGCGGCAACGTGTTCTATCGTTCGGCCGGAGCACTGACCCTGCGCCACGGCAATGGCAACCGGGTGATCGACAATGTCTTCCTCGGCGACGACAAGGCCGGCACCGGCGGCGTACGCATCATCAACGCCGACCAGACCGTCAGCAACAACTACTTTGAACGGCTGGCCGGGTCCAGCAACCGTTCGGCACTGGCGGTGATGGATGCGCAGGCCAATCCGCCGCTGTCCGGCTATGCGCCGGTGGTGAATGCCACGATCAGCCGCAACACCTTCGTGGACGTGGCGAAGATCAGTTTCGGCGTCGGCCATGATGAGGCGAAGGGCATCGTGGTGGCCGCCAGCAACAGCCGCTTCACCGGCAACCTGATCGTCAACCGCACCAGCAGGAACCCGCCCAATGCCGCCAGTTCGCTGGCCGGTATTGACTTCAGTGGCAACGTGCAGTCGCCGGCAGCCAGCACTGTGTTCCCGGGAGGCGTAGAGAGCCGTGGTGTCAGCCTGCAGCAGGCTGATAGCGGATTGTGGGTTGCCACGCCTGCCCTGCCCGCCGTGGGTGCCGATCCTGCCCTGGCGATGACCGCGCGCGAGGCGACCGGCGTTGCCTGGTATCCCAAGGTGGGCGAAGTTGCCCTGTCACGCACCCGCAATGGAGTTGATCGATGAGGTTGCAGCCGCTGTTCGTTTCCCTGGCTTTGGCCGCCCCCTTCGCCCTGCTGCCGAGCGCATCGCTGTTCGCAGCCCCCACTGCTGCCGTGCGACAGGCCGAGGCCGCGCCGGTGCTGGTCACCGCCGCACAGTGGCAGCAGATGGCCAGCGAAGGCCGCCGCTACCCGTGGTTTTCCAAGGAACAGGCGCGCACCGAGGCGACGCTGAAGAAGATGATGAAAGCCGGTATCGACGTGCCGGTACCCAAGGACAAGGGCGGCGGGCGCACCCATGAACAGCACAAGCGCAACTACCAGGCGCTGCTGGCGGCGGGCACGCTGTACCGGCTGACCGGCGACAGGGCCTACGTGAACTATGCGCGCGACATGCTGCTGCAGTATGCCCAGCTCTACCCGACGCTGGGCCCGCACCCGGAAGGCCGTGGGCAGATCCCCGGGCGCGTGTTCTGGCAGGTGCTCAACGATTCGGTATGGCTGGTCAACGCCATCCAGGGCTACGACGCGATCCGCGACGCGCTGTCCGCCAGCGACCGCAACACCATCGAATCGAAGGTGTTCCGGCCAATGGCCGAGTTCCTCGTCAGCGAGCCGAAGAACTACGACCAGATCCACAACCACGCCACCTGGGCGGTGGCCGCCACCGGCATGACCGGCTACGTGCTGCGCGACCCTGAGCTGGTGGAGAAATCCCTGCGCGGCAGTCGGAAGGACGATCAATTCGGCTTTCTTCGGCAGATCGACCTGCTGTTCTCGCCCGATGGTTACTACGAGGAAGGCCCCTACTACCAGCGCTATGCACTGGCGCCGTTCCTGCTGTTCGCCAATGCCATAGTACGCAACGAACCTCAGCGGAAGATCTTCGCGCGCCGTGACGGCGTGCTGTTGAAGGCCGTGGATGTGCTGGTGCAGTCCAGTTACAACGGCTTGTTCTTCCCGATCAACGACGCCATCCTGGACAAAGGCATCGACACCGAAGAGCTGGTGGCCGGCATCGGCATCGCCTATGCGCGTACCGGTGATGACCGCCTGCTGTCCGTGGCCCAGCAGCAGAAGCGCCTGCTGCTTTCGCCCGAAGGGCTGGAGGTGGCGCAGGCGCTGGCGGCGAACAAGGCCAAGCCTTTCGACTACAGGCCGATGCTGCTGCGCGACGGCCCTGACGGCGACCGCGGCGGCTTGGCCATTCTGCGCATGAACGGCGAGCGCGGCCAGGCGCTGGTGCAGAAGGACACCATGCAGGGCATGGGACACGGCCACTTCGACAAGCTCAACTGGCTGTTCTACGACAACGGCAACCCGGTGGTGACCGACTACGGCGCGGCCCGCTTCCTCAACGTGGAAGCCAAGCGTGGTGGCATCTACCTGGCCGAGAACCGCAGCTGGGCCAAGCAGACCGTGGCCCACAACACCCTGGTGGTGGACGAGCAGAGCCACTTCAAGGGCGACTGGAAACGCGGCGAGGAACACGCGCCGCAGGTGCGCTTCTTCCAGGCCGATGCCGATACCCAGGTCGCCTCGGCAACCATGCGCGATGCGTATCCAGGCGTGATCTTCACCCGCACCCAGGCGCTGCTGCGCCACCCCGACCTGGGTCTGCCAGTGGTGCTGGATCTGTTGCAGGTGCACGGTAACAAGGCCGCGCGCTACGACCTGCCGCTGCACTTCAACGGTCACATCGTCACCACCGGCTTCGAGGCCGAACACTTCCCCGCCCAGCGCCCGGTGCTGGGCAAGGACAACGGCTACCAGCACCTGTGGCTGGATGCACGCAGCAAACCCGGCAGCGAACCGCGTTCGCTGGCCTGGCTGCTGGACGGCCGCTTCTACACCTACCGCTTCGGCAGCAGCGCACCCGCGCAGGCGCTGCTGGTGGAAAGCGGTGCCAACGACCCGGAATTCAACCTGCGCCGCGAACCGGCCCTGCTGCAGCGCGTGGAAGGCCAGAAGGACGTGACCTTCTTCAGCGTGCTGGAGCCGCACGGCGAGTACAACGGCACCGCCGAGTACGTGCACGGCGCCGACAGCCGCATCAAGGACATCGTGCGCACCCGTGGCAGCGATGCCGAGGTGATCGAACTGCGCCTTGCCAGTGGAGCCCGCATCGCGCTGGGCGTGGCCGATGACAGCAGCGCCAAGGGCGAGCACAGCGTGACCGTCGACGGGCATGCCTACGGCTGGAGCGGCAGCCACGCGCGCATGGACCCCAGCAAGGATGACGCGAAATGAACGGCCCTGCGGTGGTGGCCAACCTGCGCAAGGTGCCGGTGCGTTCAACAGTGCGCTGGCTGATCGTGGGCCTGATCGCCGTGGCTACGGTCATCAACTACATCGACCGCAACGCACTGGCGGTGATGTGGCCGGAAATCGCCAGGGAAGTGGGCGCGACCAAGGATGACTACGCGCTGCTGGTGACGGTGTTCATGCTGTTCTATGCCGCCGGCCAGTTCCTGTTCGGGCGCCTGTTCGACATGATCGGAACGCGCCTGGGTTTCGCTCTGTCGATCAGCGTGTGGTCGATCTCCATCGCCCTGCATTCGGTCACCCATTCGATGCTGTCCTTCAGCCTGGTGCGGGCGATGCTCGGCATCAGCGAGGCCGGTGCCTGGCCCGGCGCGGTCAAGGCCAATGCCGAGTGGTTCCCGGCACGCGAGCGCGCATTGGCGCAGGGCGTGTTCAACGCAGGTGCGTCGATCGGCGCGATTGTCTCCGCACCGGCCATCGCCGGCCTGTACCTGTGGCTGGGCTGGCGCGGCACCTTCGTGCTGGTCGGTGCGATCGGCTTCCTGTGGCTGCTGCCATGGCTGTTTGTCTACCGCGCCGGGCCGGACAAGCATCCGTGGGTGAGCGATGCCGAGCGCCGGTTGATCCAGGAAGACCAGGCCGGGCAGCAGGCAGAGGTGGCACCGAAGGCCAGCGTTCGTGAGCTGCTGGCCCACCGGCAGAGCTGGGGCATGCTCGCCTGCCGCTTCCTGCTGGACCCGATCTGGTGGTTGTTCGTGTCCTGGCTGCCGATCTACCTGGCCGAAACCTTCGGCTTCGACATCAAGCAGATCGGCCTGTTCGCCTGGGTGCCGTTCGTTGGCGCGATGCTGGGCAGCCTCAGCGGCGGTTGGCTGTCCGGGCGGATGATCCGCGCCGGGCACAGCGTGGACCGCGCCCGCAAGCTGGCCATCACGCTGGGCTGCGTGATCATGGCCCCTGCCCTGCTGGCTGCCGTGCTGGCCAACCAGCCGCTGCTGGCGGTGCTGGCGATCGCTGCCGTGCTGTTCGGCTTCCAGGTGGCCATCGGCAACATCCAGACCCTGCCGGGCGATCTGTTCGACGGCCGCTCGGTGGGCACGCTGGCGGGCCTGGGGGGCCTGGCCGCCGTGGCCGGCACCTTGATCACCACCTGGCTGGTGCCGGTGCTGACCCGCCATTCCTACGCTCCGATCTTCATCCTCGTTGCCGCGCTGGTGCCGCTGTCGCTGGCTGCGCTGTGGTGGTGGACCGGGCCTATCCAGAAGCTCGACCGCCGCGCCGGTTGAGCCTGGGTCTCCTTCTTTTCCAAGTACATCCATTCCCCCGCAAACCAAGGAGTTTTCCGCATGTCGTTCCAGGACAAGGTGGCCATTGTCACCGGCGGCGGCCGCGATATCGGCCGCGCCGTTTCGATCAAACTGGCTGCCGCCGGTGCACGCGTCTGCATCAACTACGCCAATGATGAAGCCAGTGCCCAGGAAACGCTGGCGCAGATCCAGGCGGCCGGTGGCCAGGCCATCGTGCATCGCGCCGACGTCACCGATGCCGCTGCCGTCGCCGGCCTGGTCGCTGCGGCACAGGCCGTGTTCGGTGAGCGCATCGACCTGCTGGTGAACGTGGCCGGTGGCATGGTGCAGCGTCGCCCGCTGGCCGAGATCGACCCGGCGTTCTTCCACACGGTGATGGACCTCAACATCACCTCCACCTATCTCACCACGCACGCGGTGGTGCCGCACATGCGCGAAGGCGCGGCCATCGTCAATTTCGCCTCGCAGGCCGGTCGTGATGGCGGCGGCCCGGGCGCATCGATCTACGCCACCGCCAAGGCGGCAGTGATGACCTTCACCCGCGCCATGGCCAAGGAGCTGGGGCCGAAGGGTATCCGGGTGAACGCACTGTGCTGCGGCATGATCGCCACCCGCTTCCACGACGAGTTCACCAAGCCGGAAGTGCGCACGGCCGTTGCCGGCGCCACCCCGCTGCGCCGCCAGGGTGCGCCGGACGAAGCCGCTGACGCTGCTGTATTCCTGGCCTCGGATGCGGCGGCGTTCATCACCGGTGCGAATCTGGACGTCAACGGCGGCACCTACTTCTCCTGACTGGAATCCTGCTCATGCAGCGCTGGACGCTCCTGCTTTCATTGACGATCTGTTCCGCCGCGGCCGCGCCTGCCGCTTTGGCTGCACCGGTCTGGGTCACCGCCTGGACTGCCTCGCCGGCACCTGACCGCAAGGATGGCACCGCCGAGGCACCCGTACAGTTCGCCGCACAGACCGTGCGCCAGGACATGCGTATCGGCAGCCGTGGCGATGCGCTGCGCCTGCGCATCAGCAACGAGCTCGGCACGGCACCCTTGCGGGTCGAGGACCTGCGCGTGGGAGTAAAGAACGGCAAGGCCGCACCGCTGCCGGTAACAGTGGATGGCCGCGCGGTCATCGAGGTGCCGGTGGGTGCCGCGCTGCTGAGCGATCCGGTGCGGATGCCGGTGGCGGCGCTGCAGGAAATCAGCGTGAGTGCCTATTTCCCGCAGCCCACCCGTCCCGCCGTGCGCCGCACCGAGCTGCGGGTAGCGGACGGCAGGCAGGCAACCGTTGCCGACAGCGTGCGGCTGAGCTACCAGCAGAACGTGTTCTCGGCGGTGATGGTGCAGCGCGCAGATCGTCCCCAGGTGATCGTGGCGCTGGGCGACTCCATCACGGAAGGTGCCACAGCCCGTCGCGGGACCTTCAACCAGTGGCCGGAGCGGTTGGCGCAGCGCCTGCAGCAGGCCTGCCCGAACCGGTTCGTGGTGCTCAACCAGGGCATCAGCGGCAACAAGCTGCTTGACCATGGCCGCAGCCACAGCGCACTGTCACGATTGGATCGCGATGTGATCGCGGCGGCCGATGCCGATCAGGTGATCCTGTTCGAAGGCATCAATGACATCCGCCATAGCGGTGGCGCGCAGCCGCTGCCTGGCCGCAATGCGGCGGACATGCTGACGGGCTATCAGCAGGTTGCGGCGCGGCTGCATGCGCATGGCGTCCGCGCCTGGCTGGGTACGTTGACCCCATTCGGCGGCTCCGAGCGCTACGAGCCCGTGTCCGCAGCCACCCGCACCACGATCAACCAGTGGGCACGCGGTGGGCAGACCGGGTTCGATGGCATCATCGATTTCGATGCCGCCCTGCGTGATCCGAAAGCGGCGGAATCGTTGCCCAACGACATCACCCGCGACCATCTGCATCCCAACGACGAAGGCTACCGGCGCATGGCCGATGCCATCGATCTGCGCATGCTGGGCTGCGCCACCGCCGACTGAGAGGGAACCGATGAGCCGCGTCGTTTGTTTCGGTGAGTTGCTGCTGCGCCTGGGTGCGCCGGGTCGTGAACTGCTGCTGCAGACGCCGCAGCTGCAGGTCCATGTAGGAGGCGCCGAGGCCAATGTTGCGGTCTCGCTGGCCTGCCTGGGCCACGATGTGCAGATGGTCAGCACGGTACCCGGCAACGCGCTGGGCCGGCATGCCGTGGCCGAGCTGCGGCGGCATGGCGTAGGCGTGGCCGGCGTGCGCGAAGTGGATCGCGACCGCATGGGCCTGTACTTCCTGGCGCCCGGTGCGGTGCACCGCGCCAGTGAAGTGGTGTATGACCGGGCGGGGTCTGCATTCGCAAACAGCAGCGCCGAGGATCATGCGTGGCCCGCTCTACTGTCCGGCGCGCAGCTGCTGCATGTCTCCGGCATCAGCCCGGCGCTGGGAGACAACGTGGCCGGGTCCGTGCTGGGGGCCGTGCGTGCGGCGCGCGCGGCGCGCGTCCAGGTGTCCTTCGACGGCAATTACCGTCCCTCACTGTGGCGACGTTGGGGCGGCGACGCCGGGGCGATCCTGCGCGAAGTCTTCGCCGAGGCCGACATTGTCTTTGCCGATCATCGGGACATCGAACTGGTGCTGGGGCTGCACTTTCCGCAGGACGATGCCGCCGCCCGAACCGAAGCCGCTGCGGCCGCCGCCTTTGCCGCATTCCCGCATCTGCAGTGGTTGGCGTGCACCCAGCGCGATGTGGTGAGCGCAGACCATCACATCCTGGGCGCGCTGCTGCTCGGCCGCGACGGCTCGCGGGCGCAGGCACCACCGCGCCCGCTCCCCGGTATCGTTGATCGCATCGGGGGCGGCGATGCCTTTGCCGCCGGCATCCTGCACGGAATGCTGTCCGGGCTCGACGCAGAAAGCACCGTGCGCTTCGGACTGGCTGCGGGCGCGTTGAAGCACGCCATTCCCGGTGACTTCAGCCCGGTAGCTGAGGCGCAGGTGCTGGCCCTGCTGGGCAATGGAGGTGCGGATGTCCAGCGCTGAATGCCGAACGCGCGTGGTCACCCCGCCGGGGTGACGACGAAGCGACGGTTGGGACGCAGATAGATGCTGCCGGAACGGGCATCCAGCAGGATATTGAACTGCTGCAGGACTTCGCTGCCAAGCGTCCCGTCGTCCGTGGAGCCATCGTCATCGACGGTGATCGAGGCTTTCGGCCCCTTCAGTTGCAGGGTCGAGATGCTGGCCACGGGCACGCGCACGTCCACCGCGCGGATCTTCCGGCCCGCGCTGCCGCTGAACTGTGATGTTCCAAGTCGTTCCGGAAACGCTTCCTGCAGGCGGTGGGCGCTGCCGAAGGCGTAGGACAGGTCGATGTTGCCGTTGCTGCCGGTGTCCAGGGTAAGCCAGGGTGCGAAAGTGCTGCTGCCGTTGCCGAGCGTGACCTGGATGGCCGGGATATTGTCGATCCAGCGCACGTTGGCCCGGACATACCCGGCAAGGTCGGGAACATCGTCGTGCACGCGCAGCAGGCTGCGGTCGTAGTCGATCTCCAGCACCTTGCCCTGGAAGAAGGTCCAGCCCAGTACCGCATCGAAGGGGCGCCCCGTGTAGTCGATCACCACGGCCCCCATCGGTCGCTGCACGCCGCCGATCTGCACGGCGTTGTGCGTGCTGTAGTCGAGAAGCGTGACGCCATCGGAACCGGTGTTCTCACTCTGGTCGTCAATGACCAGCTTCGCGTCCTGCTGGATGTGCCTGGCAACGGCCATGGCCGACGCGCCTGTATCGACGAGAAAGCGCAGTGGTCGCGAGCCGTTGATCGTACCCTCCACGTAGATCCGGTGATCCTTGCCCAGCTCGAAGGGAACTTCGGTGACCGCAGCACCTGCTGCGAAAGGCACCAGCATGATCAACATCGCGCATTGAAGCGCAGTACGAGGCAGTTCGCACATCCGAGGGCTCCTTCGGTCAGTAGAGCTGCAGCAGCGGTTGCCGGGCTCATTGCGGGTTGGATGCAGCTGCCGGTGAAAAGGTTTAATGCGCCGGAACTGCTTCACCGGTACGCCACCAGGATGGGATCATCGTCCAGAGATCCACGCCTCAAGTGCTGCGGTGTCCCGCATGTCGCCGGTATAGCGATGATCGGGCACGTGTGGTTCGTTCGAACCACGCACCCGCCCCCGGAACACCTTCATCGGCACCGAAATCCTGGCCAGCCCGCTTGGCAGCCGCTCTGGCCGCACGTCCATGTAGAGACTGTCGGCCGATGTCTCGACGCCCACCTGCACCGCGCCCAACCGCTTCCACAGGTCCAGCGCATCCAGGCAGGCCGAACCACAGGCGGCATCAGCCACGATCACCACCCTGCCCTTGCGCAGCGGTGCGGCCGGGCCTGAGGTTGGTGCTGTATCTGCGCTGGCCTCGGACGGCTCGCGCCACAACGCCTCACCCCGGCCGCGTGCCTGTGCCATGCCCGCCGTCACCGACTCCAGCATGCGACGCAGCTCTGGCGACGCGTCGGGCGCCTGCACCAGCTTCTGCAGGAAGCTGCGCAACTGGGCGATGTTGGCCTCGGAGGTCCGCCACTCCACCCAGCTGGGGTCGGGCAGCACGTCCACGGCGGCCCGGCCCCAGATCAATCGCGCCAGTTCGATGCTCCATTGCGAAGCTCCGCCGCTGTTGCCACGCACGTCCAGCACCACCGACGGTGCCTGCTGCAGGGCTTCGGCTTTCGGAGCAAGCTGCTCAAGCAGGGCGGTCAGTTCCTTGAAGTTCTGCTCCGTGGGGTCGGCATTGAAGCTGCTGGTGGTGATCCAGTAGCCGCCATCGGGCATGATGCGCCAGCCGTTCGCCGGGCGGAAGCTGCGCCGGGTGTCGGCCAGACGCTCCTTGCGCTGTGCCGCCTGCAGTGGTTGCCACTGCAGTGCGTAGGATTTCTCGCGTCCATCTACCTGGAAGACGCAGGCGTTCAGCGTGGGCACGAACGGATTGCCCTGCTCCAGCAGCACTTCGCCACCGCCGTGGATGCGGCTGGCCTGCAGGTTCCAGCGCCCGCTGAAGTCCCCGATCCGGCGCGCAGCCAGCGTCTGTGCATCGATGCCATCACAGGACAGCAATCGCGCCCCAAGTGGCGGATGGCCATGGCCACCATCCACGGTCATGACCAACTGCGCATCGCCGTCGAAACCGGTCAGGAACCCGGGCCACTGCGTTGGAACATCGGGAGCGTCGGCAAGCGCGTTGAGGCTGACATGCCCATCGTTGAAGAACGCCGCATAGCCTTTCATCGCCCACCAGTAGCCCTGGTAGTTGGTGACCCGACCTGCACGCGAACGTGCAAGCGCCTGGGCCTCGTCGAGCTGCGCGCCGAACCCGGGATTCCGCAGATCCACTGCGCCCGGATGACTGCGACGCAGGGCGGCGTCGGCAGCGTCCAGATCCTTCAACAGCGTGTCCGGCCAATCGATCGGCGCACCTTTCGCGGTGGGTGCCGCGAGCACCGCACCGAGCAGCAGCCATGCAATGACCATGGATTCATCCGTTTGCCGGGACAAACACGAGTCTCGCAGTTTTCCGGCCCGGTGTACCGCGCCCGCCGCAACGGGCGCGGCCGCACATCAATGCAGCGGCACTTTCAGCACCGACGGCGCATTGGCTGGCGAGCTGAAGGTCACCGCCCCACCCAGCTGGCTGATGCCCGCATAGCGCAGGTCCACGGTATCGACCACCAAGGTCAGGCGGCTGCCGGCTGGAAGGTTCCAGCTGCTCGCTTCCAGCCGCAGGTCGAGCGTTTTCGCCTGGCCCGGCGTGGCACCGCGCAAGGTGTACGGCTTGTGGCTGATCAACTGACCATTGCCCAGCACATCCTCGGCGTACAGGTAGGCGTACAGCGTGGTGTTGGCACGGCTGGGCGTGACCGTCAGGCGCACTTCCGGCGCACCGTCCAGGCGTTTGGCGCTCCACTGGATCGGCCCCTGCCAGACACCGGCGGCACTGCGGCCAACAAACGGTACGTAGGCACCCGGCGGCAGGTTGATCATCTGCAGCGCGCCGGAGGCCATCGCCACGCCGGAATTGGCCGCAGTCAGCAAACCGCTGCCGATGCGGTAGTTCCAGCCGGTGCCGCCACCGTGCTCGGCCAGGCCGCCGGTCGGCAGCAGCAAACCAGAGGGTGCGGTCAGGCCGTAGCTGACCGCACCCTTGCTGGTCGCCTGCCAGTCCGGGTAACTGCTCCAGCTGCCCTTCTGTGACTTCAGCTGCACCGCCGGCTGGCGGTCGATGCCGTTGGCCACTGCCTTCAGATAGTGATCGAACCAGTCACCCACCTGGTCATAGACTTCGTTGGGAATGCCCAGTGCACCGAGCGCTTCGTTGAGCGCGTGGTCACCGTGGCGCAGCTGCAGCTGCTTCGGGCCTTTCAGCCGGTTGAAGAAATCAACCAGCTGGCCCGGCGGGAACAGGCTGTCGTTGAAGGCGTTGGCCAGGAACACCGCCGGCTGGTTGGCGTTGATCTCGTCGATGCTGGCCGCGGGACTGCGCTGCGCCGCCACCGGCAACAGCGAATCCACCGCGCCCTGGTAGTTGCCCGCCAGAACATTGCGGTTGATCGTGGCCAGCTCCGCGCCAGGGCGTCCGGTCACCAGGCCGGCCGCAACCAGCAGTGCGATGCCCTGCGCGCTCGGGGTGTCGTTGCTGTACAGCGAGGCCTGCAGATCGGCCCAGCCACTGAGCGCGGCCACGGCCTTGATGCGCGGATCGCGTGTCGCCGCCAGCAGGCTCGTGCCCGCACCGTAGGAGATGCCCGAAACGCCGATCCGGTCCGGGTCAGCGCGGGTGTTGTCCAGCGCCCAGTCGATCAGCGCGCTGACATCCTCCACCGTGGAGGGCCCGGCGATGTCGATGCTGCCGCCGGATTCCCAGAAGCCACGCGAGCTGTAGCTGATCACCACATAGCCGCGCTGTGCCAGCGACTGCGCCACCCCCACGTACTCCACGCTGGGCACCGCCCAGCTGCTGGGCATCACCAGCAGCGGATAGCGCCCGCCGCCCGCATCCTGCGGTTCGATGACGAAGGCCCCGAGAGGCGTTCCATCCCAGCCGGCAATGGTGCGATGGGTGGTCTTGACCGTCGCGGCCCAGGCAGTGGGCGCCAGGCCGGTCAGCAGGATCAACAGCAGCAATACCTTGCGCATCGTCGTCTCTCCCCGTCGGTGGTGGTGCAACGGGTTGGACCGTACCAGTGCGAATGGTGAGTGGCACCTTGCGACGCAGCATGACGTTTGCTGCACGTTCGCAGCGCTTGTTGGCTGAACAGGGGGCGCTGCGCGCCCCCTGCCCTGCATTGCGTTACAGGTCTACGCCGAAGCCCATGCCGGCAGACCTCTCGCCATTGCTGAAGGCACCACCCAGCGAGAAGGAAGCACGCTCGCCGATCCGTTTACCGTATCCGATCGACAGCGCCTGCTCGCCACCCTGGAAGCCGGCACCCACCGCAATGCGACCGCGCGGGCTCTGTGAGCCGGCGGCGTTGATGGCCATGTTCAACATCGCCGAGCTCATCGCGCCCATGCGATCGATCCGCTGGTCCTGATGACGCAGGCGGCGTTCCATCTCCTGCTTCAGCCCGTTGTTGTCCAGCGCGAACTGCGCCAGGCGCTGGTCGGTGTAGGCATTGGCCGTCGTCACCGCCTGCGCGGACTTCGTATCGGTATAGGAGTTGGCCGAGGAGAGCGTGGTTGCGCTACTGGCATCGGTATAGGCCTTTGAGGTCGTCACTGCCGCGGCGCTGCTCGCGTCGGTGTAGGCGTTGACGGAGTTGATGGTCGCTGTGGCCCGCGCATCGGCATAGCTGTTGGCCGAAGTCAGCGTATTGGCGTTGGCGGTATTCATCTGATTGAGGTTCACCGCATCGGTGCCCTGCGTGGCGGCGGCCACGTTGGTCAACTGGCGTTCGTTGCCGGCGCTGCCTACCGATACCGAGTTGGCACGGTCGGCGACGGAGCCATTGCCCAGTGCAACGCTGTCGTTTGCAGAAGCGATGGCACCATTGCCCACGGCACTGCTGTTGTTGCCACTGGCTTCGGACAAGCTGCCGAGCGCGGTGCTGTTTTCGCCCGTGGCGTTGCTGCCAGCGCCTGACGCGGTGGAGAACGAGCCCGTTGCGGAGCTGCCCGAGCCACTGGCACTGCTGAAGTCACCACTGGCGGTGGCGCTGTCGCCGATCGCCGCACTGTTGGCGCCGGAGGCGGAAGCACCCACGCCCACGGCGGCGCTCTGGTCGCCGGAGGCGCTGCTGGCTGCGCCGATCGCCGTACTGCCGGTGCCGCTGGCACTGGCGCCGGTTCCGACGGCCGCCGATAGATCACCGCTGGCATCGGCACCACTGCCGCACGCCAGCGAGGCGGCACCACCGGCGCTGGCGCCACCGTTGGACACGCCGCCGAAGCCATCGTCCAGCTGGCAGGTATCACCGGCCCACGCCGGTGCGGTTGCCATGGCCAGTGCCACGGCAAGGATGTGCTTGTGCATCGTCTTCACGGTACCCCCGAGGTCCATCAGGAAGGGTTCCCGGCAAGCGCCGGAAACGGTGGGAAACCGGCCGCCCCTGCACAGGGGCGGCCGGGATGCTGCTGGCGCCTTACGGCGTTACGGTCAAGGCGACACGGACAGCAGTCTTCGGCGTGCTCGGGTCATTGCTGCCGACACAGACGAAGCCCGAATAGCTGCCCGGCGCGAGGCCGCTGGCATTGATCTGCACCTGCGTGCTCTGGCTGCCGCCTGCGGAGATGCGGCCCAGGGCACGGGTCGGTGTGCCGATCCAGCCGGCGCCGCACGCATTGCTTCCGCCCAGCCCATAGGCCAACCCAGGCGCGCCGGCGGTGGCGGACCAGGCACCGCTGCCATCGGGATTGATGATCGCGCTGCGGTAAACGCTGTCGCCGCTGGTGGCGTTGAACCAGAACCAGCTGGTAGCCAGCGGCGCGCGCACCGAGACCACCAGCCAGTAGCGGCCTGCCGGCAGGTTCACGTTCTGGCCTGCAGCGGCCAGGTCAAGGTTGATGGTGGCCAGCGTGGCCGACGTTCTTACGCCCGGACCGCTGACGGTGGAGGTGTAGCTCCACAGCGCCAGCTGCGGGCTCGATTCCGGATTGCCCTCCGGATTGCCGCCAACATCCCGGTAGATCGACCAGTTGATGTTGGTCGAAGTTGCCAGCGAGCCACCGTTGACGAAGCCGTCAGCGACGATGCGGGTAATGCCGGTGGCCTCGCCCAGAGTGAAATCATCGGCACCAAGCTGTGCACGTGCACCCACTGTCGCCGCATCGGTGAAGCGCGTCGAGCGACGGCCATTGGCGTTGTTTGGCGCCTGCGCTACCAGCGTGCGGGTGCCCACTCCGGAATTGTCGATCTGCCATTCCAGCGGTGAGCCGCCGGTATTGGCGATCTGCAGGTTCACCGTTCCACTGCCACCGGCCGGCAGGGTCAGCGAGTTCGTCGGCGGCGTGGCGGCGATCTGCGGCGGCGGCACCGACACGGCGATCGGCAGGCGCAGCAGCGGCTGGCTGGTATCACCGCCCTGCGGTGAGAGGGTGAGCCTGGCAAAGCGCCAGCTGCCATCGTTCGGTACCGAACCGGTGGTGACGATGACCCGCACCGACTTGCTTTCACCCGGCGCCAGGGTAAACACCGATGGCGAGACAACCGCGGTCAGGCCCTGCACCTTCGCCGTCCACGTCTGCCGGGTCGGCAGCACATTGCGGAACACGCGGGTGAAGCTGCAGCTGTCCGCGCAGCTGCGCTTGCCGAGGCTGGCGATGTTGAGCGACGACACTTCACCCCCATTGGCTGGATTGGCGGCCAGGAAGTTGGTCTTGGTCTCGTTGAGCACCAGCCCTGCGCGCAGTGCCTGGTCCACCTGGATGCGTCCAGCGCCCATCGCGAATGCGTCGGCCGGTGTGACGCCATCTTCCTTCAGCACCTCCTGCCGCGCGGTCATCATCAACGCCGAGCGTGTCTCCTGCACGGTCCAGTCAGGACGCGCCTGGCGCAGGAGCGCGGCGGCACCGGCGTGATGTGGTGATGCCATCGAGGTGCCGTCCATCAGGCCGACGGCGTTCTCCGAGCCGGTCACCTCATTGCCTGCGATCACGGCCAGCACACGCACACCCGGGGCGGTCACGTCCGGCTTGACCAGATCAAAGATCCCGGCCGGGCCGCGCGAACTGAAGTCGCCCAGCACATCCGGCGTATTGCTGATCTTGCTGGCCGGATAGGCAATGCCGGCGGTTGCGTTGTTGCCAACGCTCGACGCAAAGGTCCGCAGTGCATTGGCGTCCGACTGGTCGATGGCGAAGGCGGGAATGGTCGCCCCGGCCACGTTGGGCAGGATGGGGGCCGGCTGGTTGTTGCCGATCAGCACGGCGATCGCACCCGCTGCAGCGGCGTTGTTGACCTTGTCGCTGAAGTTGCACGAGCCACGGCGGATCACCGCAACGGCGCCCTGGAAGGTATTGGCCGGGAACGGCGCGCACCCATCGTTGGCACTGTCGATGCCTGCACTGACACGCAGCGGCGTGGTTGCAGGAATCGGCGTTGCGAACGGCACGCCACCCGAGCCTTCGGTCAGCAGGATGGCAGTGAGCGCCGGCGGCACGCTGCCGGGGCCGCTGACCGCAGCGAACAGCACGATGTCGCCGCGGCCATGCGTGGCCGCCGCAGTGCTGCCGGTCCAGGGTTCCAGATGGCCCATCGTGTTCGGACCTGGGCCGGAGTTGCCGGCCGAAGTGGCCACGTAGATGCCGGCATCGGATGCGTTGAGGAACGCCAGCGAGACCGCCTCTCCCCACGGCGCGGTGCCACCGGCAATGGAGTAATTGATGACGTCGACCACGCCATCGGCGAGGGCCTGGTTGACCGCTGCCAGCGTCGAGGTGTTCGGGCAGAAGCCGCGCCCGGTGGAGACCTCGGTGTAGCAGGCGTCGTAGGCGATGATGTTGGCGCGCGGCGCAACACCGGAAATGTGGATCTGGTTGCCACGGTAGGACGCAGTGTGCGGGTTGCCGGCGGCGGTGGAAGCGGTATGGCTGCCATGACCGTTGGTGTCACCAAATCCAGGCTCCTCGCGTACGTCCGCAACGCCACACTGGTTGCCCGGCGCACCGCAGACGAAGTCGTAGCCGCCGATCAGCTTGCTGTTGCAGCGACCTTCGTCGATGCCGCCCGGCGCGCAGGTACCGAGGTAGTTGCCGGCGCCCAGCGGATTGACGTGCTCGTAACCATCTTCGGCGCGGGCGGTGAAGGCCGGGCTGCCGAAGTTGATGCCCGAGTCGATGACGCCGACCACCACACCTTCGCCACGGAACGGCGCAGGTGTGCCGTTCCACAGCGCAGGTGCGCCGATCAACCCCGGTCCGACGTCGGTGTCCTGCTCATACTCCCTGTACTCTTCAACCAGCTGCACATCGGGAAGTGCGCGCACGCGCTCCGCTTCCTGCGGATTCATCTGCAGCACCGATGCGTTGATCGCATGCTGCATGCGCCGTTCGACCTTTACGCTGCGACCCAATGCTGCATTGATGCGGGCCTCGTGCTGTACCTGGCGGTCAGCGAGGAAGCGCACATAGTCCTGCGAGCGTGCCCCCTTTACAGCGATGCGCGGTGTCGGCGCATTGCCGGTGGCTGCCGCTGCACGCGCGGCGCTGGCGGATGGGCGCATGCGTTCCGGTGCCGCGAGGCCCTGGATGTCGCCCTTGTAGGTGGCCAGCGGCTCCTCGCGGTAGACCACGATATAGCGGTTGGAGAGCTCGGCGAAGCCGCTACCCGGACCGCGTGCCGCAGGCCCGGACGGATTGCCGGCGCGCGCGTCCACCGAGGGATTGCCGGTCTTTGACTGGGCACCGGTACTGCGTATGCCCACGGCAGCGGCGGCCAGTGCGGCACCCGCCACCAGGGTCAGTGCAACCCATTTGCTTCGTTTGATCCATGCATTGCGCATCGAATACCCCCTTTTCATTGAAAGCCCGAGATGCACGCCGGCGTCAACGCCGGCGCTGTGATGTCTGGTGCTTCAATTGCGGGTGCGGCGCGTAGTCCCCGACGCCTTGCACCCCGCTGCGCCCCGGCAGCAGAATCGACACTACCTCAAAATTTGACGCGGCGCACAGTTTTCGTGACAGCGGCAAGACAGAGATCAGTACGCGAAAGTATGGATGCGCGCCTGCATGGCGTAGCCATGGCCCCGGCCGCCGAAGCGGCAACGCGTTCGTTGCCCGTCGTTGAAGGGCAACGGTGTCCAGTGCTATGACTGCCTGCGCCCATCAACGCACGGATGCCATGGATATTTTCCGCACTGCACTGATTGCCGGTGTTGCCTGTGCAGCAGGACCGGCATGGTCCGCTGAATCACCGATCGCAGACGCCGACGCGCGCGGAATCTTCATCGAAGCACAGCACCTGTGCCAGGTCGATGGCGGCCAGCTGTGGGGGCAATCCCTGTGCGGGCCGATGATGCTGGTCGATCCGAAGAGCCGCCAGGTCACCGCCTCGCATGCGGATGTACACGGCGCGTTGAAGGCGCGCGCCGAGGTGTTCGTGGGCCAGCTTCCGCCCGATGCGATCGTTGCCAACACCGCCGTGGAATGGTCCGGCATACGCTGGACGCAACTGCTCTGGCCATTGCCGCAGGACGTGTCCAGGCGCAGTACGCTGCTGGCTCACGAAATGTTCCATCGGCTGCAACCGGCGTTGCCCATCACCGCGCCGACCGAAGGCGGAAACGAACACCTCGACACGCTTGAAGGACGCTACTGGCTGCAGCTGGAATGGCGCGCGCTTGCGGATGCGCTCACGGCCACCGATGCAATGGCGCAGCACACTGCGATGACCGACGCACTCGCATTCCGCGCCGAGCGCCACCGCCAGTTCCCTGCGGCAGCGCAGGAAGAAGCGGCGCTGGAATTGAACGAGGGTCTGGCCGAGTACACCGGCGTGCTCGTCGGCAACCCAACGCAGTCCACACGTACCCAGGCGGCGCTGCATGACCTTCGCGCGCACGTTGCCGATCGCAGTTTCGTCCGCTCTTTCGCCTATGCCACCGGTCCGGCCTATGGCCTGCTGCTGGACCAGGCGGCCCCCGGCTGGCGCAACCATCTCGCCCACCCCGCCCGGGACCTCGGCACGCATCTGGCCGAAGTGACCCGGACCCCGATGCAGCGGGGTGCGACCGAGCTGCGGGCCGCTGCTGCGCGCTACGGCGGACAGGCACTGCGCGAAGCCGAAATGCTGCGCGAACAGCAGCGCATTGCGCAGCTGGAACACAACCGTGCGCGCTTCGTGACAGGCCCGGTCGTGCGGCTGGATCTGCGCAGCATGCGCATCCAGTTCAATCCCAACACGATGCAGCCGTTGCCGGGCCGTGGAACGGTATATCCAACGATGCGGCTGACCGACACCTGGGGCAGCCTGGACGTCACCGACGGAGCGTTGATGCAGAGCGACTGGAAGGCCGTGTTCGTGCAGGCACCCGCAACTGCCGACCCGCCGCTACAGGGTCCAGGGTGGTCGCTGAGTCTGAAACCAGGATGGTTGCTGGTGCCAGGAACACGCAACGGCGATTACGTGTTGAAGGCGACCCCCTGACAACACCCGCAGGCATCGCGATGCTCTAGTACGCGAGCGTTTCAGCCACGTCCTGCTCCATTTGACACATCTCCAGTGCTTGCGCGCTGTCACAGCTTCGTCTTTTCATCGTTGACCGAAAGACGACAGCTTGTGACGCTTACGACACCGCACGGCCTCCACGGCCCTGTCATCGCGGTCACGTCTCACCGCAATCCGTAGCACCCGTCTCCGCAACGTCCCCCATGACCTCGCCTCGGCCCGGTCGTGGCGGACGGCTGCGCCCTGAACTTCTGCTGGAGAACCGCAATGCGCCTTGCAAGCCTCTTCTTCGCGTTCGTCCTCAGTGCCTTCGCTGGCGCTGCCCAGGCCCAGGTCGTCACCCTCAACAAGGGCGGCTTCGTGCTCACCTACGACTGCAGCATCCACAGCGCCACCCGCTACGAGTACACGCTCACCGCCGACACCGGCTCGGCCGCGCGCCCGTCCAGCTTCTACAAGGATCCGGACCTGCCGGCAGGCTGCCTCGGCCAGACCAGCACCGCCTCCTACGCCAGCATCAAGTCCGGCTACGACCGTGGCCATCTCGTCACGTCCAATCACATGGACTACAACGCGACCTACATCCGCCGCGCCAACTACATGACCAACATCGTTCCGCAGGTGTCCAGCTTCAACCAGGGCATCTGGGTGAAGGCAGAGAACGTGGCCGAGTGCTACCGCGACATCGCGCCGGTGGATGTCTACGGTGGCGTGGTCTACGGAGACGCCTCCAACGACTACTTCCTTTCCAGCCACGGCATCCCGACACCGGAGTTCTTCTGGAAGACCATCATCACCCGTGACCCGAACACCGGCACGGCCAAGGCGATCAGCTGGATCATTCCCAACGAAGCCAATCTGGGCAGCCTCGACAGCTACCTGGTGACCATCGCCGATCTGGAGGAGCTGCTGGGTGCGAGCTACGTCGCGATCAACGCACCGGCCTCGCTGAAGAACATGCTGCCGGCCAGCACCTGGCCGCAGCCGGCGGGGTGTGACCTGGGCTGACCGGCCTGCCGGGAATGGGGGCACCCGGACCGGGTGCCCCGCAAGGATGGCTGTGGGAAAATAGCGGGCAATTGCACCACCGCATTGCGCCCTGGAGTTGTAGATGTCCCTTTTCCCCTTTGATGCCGTGCTGTTCGACTGCGACGGCGTACTCGTCGATTCCGAGCCACTGGTCGCCCGCGTGCTCGCGGAAATGCTGACCGCACGCGGCTGGCCGCTGACCCCGGCGCAGGCGGGTGTAGTCTTCCTCGGCCAGTCCGTGGCCCATCTGGCCGGGCTGATCGAGGAGCGCACCGGCAAGCCGTTCACCGAGGCGTGGCTTGAAGAGTTCCGCCAGCAGCGCAACCGGGCACTGGAACGTGACCTGGAAGCGATCCAGGGGGCACCCGAGGCCGTGCGTGCGATCGCTGCGGCCACCGGTGGGCGGATCGCCTGCGCCTCCGGCGCCGATCTGCTAAAGGTGAAACTGCAGCTGGGCAAGGTCGGCATCCTCGATGCCTTCGGCGACCACGTCTACAGCGGCCAGGACATGCCGAACACCAAGCCGCACCCGGACGTCTACCTGGCGGCCGCTGCCGCGCTGGGTGTGGATCCGAAGCGCTGCGCGGTCATTGAAGACACCGTGACCGGTGCGACCGCCGGTGTGGCCGCAGGTGCCACCGTGTTCGGCTTCAGCGAGGGCGGCCCGCACCACAGCACGCCCGAGGCTCTGCGCGCGGCCGGTGCCCAGGTGATCTTCCAGCGCATGGAAGATCTTCCCGCACTGCTGGCGGCCTACACCGCCGACGCTGCCGCCTGACCCGGCGTCAACCCGCAGCGCCCTGCCCGGCGCTGCGGCACCTGCCGCTGTAGTGCAGCGCAAACAGGTACAACCCGGTGAACAGCTGCAGGAACAACGGCGGCAGCGGCGAATAGGTGATCCACGCCGCAGGCTCGCCCTGCCCCAGCCCGCGCACCACGAAGTTGGGGATCACCGCCAGGGTGAACACGATCGAGGTCCAACGATGCACGGGCCGTGCCCAGCCACCGCGGCTCATTGCCGGCGCCTCGCTTCGGAACGGGCTTCGATCATCTTCCAGCCATTGCCCGATGGATCGCGGAATCCGGCGTCGACGGCGCCAAAGCGCTTGATCGGCTCCTGGGTGAATTCCACGCCCTGTGCCAACCACTGCGTGTAACGCGCCTGGCAGTCATCCACAGCCAGCACCAGGGGCGGCATTGCGCCTTTGGCCACCAGCTGCTGCAGCGAAAGCGCGGTGGCCGCATCGTGGGTGGGCGGACCCGGCACGAACAGGCCCAGCTGGAAACCGTCCTGGCCTGGGCTGCGTACCGTCAGCCAGCGGTAGCTGCCATTGCGCACGTCGGTATGCACTTCGAAACCGAGCTTGCCGACGTAGAACGCCAGCGCCTCATCCTGGTCGCGCACATACAGGCCGACCGTGTTCACCATATCTGACATGCAGCACCTCCTCTCAAGTGCGCCTACGTTACGCCCCGACGAGGCGGTTCTGCTTCTCCAAAACTGCGCCAATGGCTGGGACGGCGAACGTGAAGGAATCAAAAGTACATGGCCCTCCCCAAAAGCGGATGAATACGCAGTTCCGCGACGGCGGATAATCCGCCCCGGCATTAAGTCAACTTAATGTGATGCCAATCACGCACGCGCCTGAGGGCGCATGCGATAACCGCGCGGACCGGGATTCATCGGCACCATCACGCCGACAGGGAGCGCATCATGCAGGACGTAACGCAACGCCAATGCAAAGTTGTGTCCGACAGCCGCTGGTCGCTCAGTACCTTCATGGAATTCTATGAGCGGATATTGAGCCCTCGCATTTTCCAGCCTTACGGGAGGCTGCTGGCCGGGGAAATCGCCAGCGACATCGATGCAGGGTTCGCGGTCAAGGACGTGCTGGAAGTGGCATGCGGCACCGGGGTGATCACCGCCAGCCTGTATGAGGATCTTGCGCGGCCACGGGGCTTGCGGCTGGTGGCCAGCGATCTCTCGCAGATTGCGGTGGACATGGCCCGACGTGTCCTGAACCCCGAGATCCAGCAGAACGTTCCGTTGTTGGCCGACGTGGACATGGCAGAGCTTCCATTCGATGACAAGAGCTTCGATGTGATTGTCTGCGGCTTCGGCCTGATGTTCCCGCCCGACAAGGCGCGCGTGGCCAGGGAGTTCCGGCGCGTGCTGCGGCCGGGGGGGCGTGTCTACGCGACGATGTTCCACTACAACCAGCTCTTCGAACTCACCCGCCAGCAATCGCAGCTGCATTTCGGCATGCCTTCCCGGTTGATGGACGCGGCGCTGAGCCTGACCGACCCGTCGCCGATCACCCGCGCCTTCGCGATCGAAGGGCTGTCCCGGGCCAACGACGTGCCTGCTGGGCTGCATCCCCTGTCGTTCTCGCTCGACGCAGCCGGTGCGCGCGAGTTCCTGTTCAATGCCTGCATCCTGCTCGAAGAGTTCAACCAGTGCGACACCCGCACCCGTGAGCACTACCTGGACCTGATGCTGGCGCAGTTCGGCAAGGACGTGCCTGACCAATGCTACCGGGTGGAGGCATGGTTGCTGCGCGGCCAGGCCGATCCCGCCAATGCGGGCACGACGGTGGACATCGCGTCGCCCGACTTCTCGCCGCTGGTGCGCTGCCAGCAGCTGACCCATCGCGCGTCCAGCGCGGGCGTCGAGTGCGCAATCTCCGTGCAGGAGGCACAGGGGCTCGCTGCATTCACCGCTGCCAAGGCGGAGTTCCTGGCTGAGTATCCCGGCTTCCCCGACGCATCGGTAGAGAAGATGCGCAACGAGGAGTACGCACGGCTGGACGAGCAGCACGTCACGTATCTGGATCATGTAGGCGGAACCCTGCCACCCGAAAGCCTGCTCGAACAGGACCTGCAGGCGTTGAAGCACGCAATCCTGGGAAATCCGCATAGCGGATCGAAGGCCTCGCAGGCGGCATACCAGGAGGCGCGGGATGCCATCTACGCCTTCTTTGACTGCTCTCCGGACGAGTACGAAGTGATATTCACTGCGAACGCCAGCAGCGCGATCCGGCTTGTGGCGGAATCGTTTCCGTTCCAACCGTGCACGCAGCTGCTGTTGACCAAGGACAATCACACGTCGGTGCATGGACTGCGCGAATACGCCAGGGCCAAGGGCGCCTCGGTGAAGTACATCCCTCTGGACGACGATCTGCTGCTGCACGACGACCTGATGCGGCGTGCGCTGCAGCGGCTGGGCGACGGCGCCCCACACCTGCTGGCCTTTCCCGCCCAGTCCAACGCGACCGGCGCGCGGCATGACCTCGCCTGGATCGCCCGCGCGCAGGCGCACGGTGCGATGGTGCTGTGCGATGCAGCCGCACTGGTCCCGCAGGCGCGGCTGGATTGCGGCACCCTTCAACCGGATTTTGTGGTGGCCTCGTTCTACAAGATCTTCGGCTACCCCACCGGCGCAGGCTGCCTGCTTGCCCGCCGCTCGTCGCTGCAACTGCTCAGGCCACCGTCCTTTGCCGGTGGCGGAGTCTGCTACTACTCAGGCCCCTGGTCGCCCACCGAGCGGCTGCTGTATCGCGATGCCGGGCAACGTTTTGAGGTGGGAACACCCAACTACGCCGCGTTCCCGGCGATCGCCCGGGGCTTTGCCTTCGTGGCACGAATGGGCGGCGCCGAAGCCCTCGCGCTGCACTCCACTGCACTGGCCCGGTGGATCGAGGTGCGTCTTGCCGCGCTTCGCCATACCGTGCGCGGCGACACACCACTGTGCCGCGTGTACGGCCCGCCGGCACAGCGAAAAGGAGCGACGGTGATGCTCAACTTTTTCGACTGCTATGGCTCGATCGTGCCGCATGCCCGCGTCAAGCACCTCGCCGACCGCTTCGGCATCACCCTGCGCAACGGATGCTTCTGCAACCTCGGAGCTGTCCAGCAGGCAACCTATGCAACTGCGGGTGCCGAGCACTGCGAACTGGACAAGACCGGGAAGATCCTCGACTGCACCGCCTTCGATGAGAAGATCCTGGACAAGGGAGATTGTGGCGCGGTCAGGATTTCATTTGGGCTCGGTTCGAATTTTGCCGACGCCTACCGCTTCCTGATGTTTGCGACCTGCCTCCTGGACACCGACGTTTCTGGTCTTGAAGGTGTGCTCGCCGCGAGTGACCCTGAAGCCGATGCCGGCAGTCCTTGTACCGCTCCTGCCGTGCCGGCCTGACGCTCCACGGCGAGTGCCACCGCCGGCGCGCGACGGCGACGTTGTTCCAGCACGGATGTGTCCAGGCGGGGGCGCTGCGCGGCGCGTGCGTGGCATTCCGGCACACTGGCCGACGCCGCCTGGGCTGCACGCTCACGCTCGCGCACATTGCCCGGGCTGTCACCGGTGATGTCACGGAAGATGCGGCCAAAGGTGCCCAGGCTGCGCCACCCGGTCTGCGCGGCGATTTCGGTCACCGCCAGATCGGTATCACGCAGCAGCGCCACCGCTCGTTCGATGCGGCGGCTGAGCAGATAACGGTGCGGCGGCAGCCCGAAGGCCTGCTTGAACGAGCGGGCGAAGTGCGCCGGCGACACCGCACTGACCTCAGCCAGGCGCGCGACGGGCCATTCCTCATGGCTGGCCCGATCCATCCGGTCCTTGGCGCGCAGCAGGCGCCGGAGCAGTTCGGGGCTCTGGCTCATGGCATTACCGCCCGGGCCAGGTAATGGCGGGCTGCATGCCGCGCCTCGGCGGCCTGCTCGACCAGCCAGTCACGGAATGCAATGACCTTGGCACTGCCACCTCGCGCCGTGGGTGCCACGAACCAGAAGCTGCGACCGTCGCAGGCCACCCCCGGATGCGCCTGCACCAAACGCCCGCTGTCCAGCTCGGCCTGGAACAGGATCGGCGAACCAATGGCGATGCCCTGCCCTGCGATCGCGGCGCCGACATCCAGATGCTCGACGGCAAAGGGCGCGACGAAACTCTCCGGTGCCGGCGGTGGAAGGTCCCCGTGCGCGGCAAACCACAGGGCCCACCAGTCCGGCCGCCCGAGCAGGGGAATTTCCAGCGCGCTGCTGCCCAGCCCACGGGCCGCTGGCAGCAGCGCCGGCGCACACAACGGTGTGAACACGCTGGGAAACAAAGGAGTTGCCTGAAGACCTGGCCATCCACCCTGGCCATTGCGGATGGCCGCATCGAAGTGACCGGCGGCCAGATCCTGCGGCGCTGCCGACAGGTCCAGCTCCAGCACGAACTGCCGGTGGCGGGCGCGGAACGTGCCCAGCCGCGGCGTCAGCCAACTGGTGCCCAGCGTGGGCAGTACAGACAGGCGCAGTCGCGCCGCATCCATGTCTGCGGCGCGCATGAAGCTGGCGCGCAGTGCATCGAATGCCCGGGTGGCCTCCTGGGCGACGCTGGCCCCCGTCGCCGTCAGTTCTACGTGCTGTGCATGGCGCAGGAACAGGCAGGTGCCGGTCTGGGCCTCCAGCCGCCGCACGTGGTAGCTCACCGATGCCGCACTGGTGTCGAGCTCCTCGGCGGCACGCGCGAAGCTGCCCAGCCGCGCCGCCGCCTCGAAGGCACGGATGGCGGCAAGCGATGGCAGCTGGCGTTGGGTGACCATAAGTGTGACTTAGCCTGAGCCCCGATATCTGCGTGGTCAATCCCCCTCCTGTCCGCAACGATGGAGGCACTTTCGACAGGGGATCACGCACATGGATCGACGGCAGTTCCTGGCCACCCTGGCCGCCTCGGCGGCGTCCACTGCCCTGCCCTCCGGGTGGGCCCTGCCCAGCCACAGCAAAGATTGGAAATGGTTGCAGGGCAACTGGCAGGTCCGGCACCGACGCCTGAAGGAGCGCCTGGTCGGCGATACCCGTTGGGAGTCCTTCACCGGTTCCAGTGCGGTCTGGCTCACCCTGGGCGGACTCGGCACCATCGATGACAACGTCATGGCGCTGCCTTCGGGCCCTTACAGGGGCATGGGCGTGCGTGCATTCGATCCGGTGTCTTCCATGTGGTCGATTTGGTGGATCGATGGCCGCAACCCTGCCCGTATCGAAGCCCCCGTGCGTGGCGTTTTCGAGGGCGATGCAGGCAGCTTCCGCGGCACCGACCGGATCGACGGACGCCCCATCGACGTGTGGTTCCGCTGGCATGACATCCACGGCGAGGAGCCGTGGTGGGAGCAGGCGTTCTCCGACGATGCCGGTGCGCACTGGGAAGTGAACTGGCGCAACTGGTTCCGCCGCACTGCTGCGATCCCTTCTCCGCTTCCGAAGCTGCCGGATGCACCGGGCGATTTTGATTTCCTGGTGGGCCATTGGAACGTGCGCCATCGTCGCCTGCGCGCTCGGCTGGCAGGCAGCGATGCGTGGGACGCGTTCAACGGCACCCTGCACAACTGGCCGGTCCTGGGAGGATTCGGCAACGTGGGTGACAACGTGATGGACGTGCCTGCAGCACCGCTGCGCGGCATGGGCATCCGCGCCTGGAATGCGGCGGAGCAGCACTGGCTGAGCTGGTGGCTGGATGGCCGGGAGCCGACCCGGATCGGCGCGCCACTGCGCGGTGGTTTCCAGGCCGGTGTCGGCCGCTTCTTCGGCGAAGACCAGCACGACGGTCGATCCATCCAGACGCGGGTGATCTGGTCACGCATCACGCCGCGTTCGGCGCGCTGGGAACAGGCGGCCTCGGCCGATGGTGGGCGCAGCTGGGAAACCAACTGGGTCAGCGACTTCGAGCGACAGGCATGAAGGCGCAGCTGGCCGTGATGCTGCTGGTTGCTGCGTCGCCTGCCGCGTCTCCATCAAGGGTGCTGCAGATCGTCGGCCCGGCCGAACGCTTTGCCCCGGACGTTGCATCCACGCAGTACGACGAGATTCGACTGACCTTGAGCCCGGACGGAAAAACCGCACTGTGGTTCAGCCGCAACCGGCCCGGCGGTCCGGGTGGGTATGACATCTGGATCTCGCGCAACGATGGGCAGCGCTGGCGGCCGGCGATGCCGGTGCCGTTCAACACGCCGGGGCGCGACTTCGATCCCGCCTTTTCCGCCGATGGCCGCGTGGTGTATTTCTGTTCGGATCGCGCAGGCGGCCAGGGCGGCGACGATCTGTATCGGGTCAGCATGGGAAGCGACGGTCGATTCGGGGAGCCGGTCAATCTTGGCCCGGCAGTGAACAGCGCGGCCGATGAATTCGCGCCGATGCTCTCGCCGGACGGTCGTACGCTGTTGTTCTCCAGCGATCGTGCGGGCGGTGCCGGCGGCCATGACCTCTACAGCGCCACGATGATCGGCGGCGTGGCGCAGCTGGCACGGCCGCTGGCGGGAGACCTCAATACCGCAGCGCAGGAGTTCGATGCCACCTTCCTGGGCGACGGCCGAACGGTGGTGTTTGCCCGCGCCCAGGACTTCGGCAGTGCACCGGTGCGCCAGTTCATTGCCTACGCGCGTGGAGGCCGTTATGACGCAGGCCATGCATTGCCCTCGCCCTTGAACGAGGCCTCCGGCGACAGCTACGGCGCGATGCTGGATGGCTCGCAACCCGGCACCTTGACCTATTCGGCGCGGCGCGCAGACGGTGCAGGGTTGGACCTGTACCGCATCCGCTACCAGATGTCGCGACCTTGAGGGCAGGTGGTGTCGATTTCCAGCGCGCTGGTTCGTCGAGAGGATGAATGCCCCAGGAGAAAATGCAGATGCCCTCCCATCAGTCGCTTGCATGCGCGTGCGGCCAGGTACGCCTGACCGCCACGGGCCAACCCATTGCCACCGTCGAATGCTGCTGCGACAGCTGCCGCAAGGCCGGCGCCATGCTGCAGTCGCTGCCCCGCGCACCGGACGTGCTGGGCCCGCACGGCCAGACGCTCTTCGTAATGCACCGCAAGGATCGCGTCAGCATCGATGCCGGGCATGCCATGCTGCGTGCCTTGCGATTGTCCAGCAGGGGCGGCAGCCGCCGCGTGCTGGCCGGCTGCTGCAATACGCCGCTGTTCCTGGAGTTCAGCGGTGGCCATTGGCTGAGCCTGCATGGCCTGTTGTGGCCGGCGTCGGCAAGACCCGCCGTGGAGATGCGGACGATGGTCAGTGATCTTCCTGACCCGTCTGTCCTTCCGGACGATGTGCCGAACCTGAAGACCCACTCGCTGCGGTTCTACGCCCGCCTGATGAAGGCGTGGATCGCCATGGGCTTCCGCAGCCCGCGCATCGAAGTCGCGGGAGATACCCATGTCTGAGCCCGAGCGGATCGAGATCGAGAGCATCACCACGCCCGGGCACATCCAGCGCGTGGATCGCGCCAAGTACCTCGCCATGCGCCATGCTTTGCTGCGAGCCCTGCCTTCGCAACCGCCCGGCCTGACCGTTGCGCAGGCAAAACAGGCACTGCTGCCACATCTGCCCGCCGCGCTGTTCCCGGCAGGTGCCACCGCCGGCTGGTGGTTGAAGGCCGTGCAGCTGGACCTGGAAGCCAAGGGCGTGATCGAGCGCGTCGCGGGCAAGCCGTTGCGCCTGTTCAAGCACCTCGCGGCCGGCTGATCAGCGCTGCGCAGGCAGCTCCAGCCGGTGCTTGCGGCACAGCCGATACACCGTGACCCGCGATATCTGCATCTGCCGCGCGCACTCGGAGACGTTGTAGCCGGTCTGGCGCAGGGTCTGCAGTAGTACATCGCGCTCGGCCTGGCCGCGCGCGTCGTGCAGCATCGCCGCGGGCAGGACCGCTGCCAATGCGCCCAGCTCCAGGTCACGCTCACTGATCAGCTCGCCTTCGGCCATGATCGCTGCGCGCTGCACACGGTTCAGCAGTTCGCGTACGTTGCCGGGCCAGTCGAAGCGCCGCATGGCCTGTACTGCGGCCGGTGCAAAGCCGCGTGCACGCACGCTGTGGCGCAACCGGAAGCAGCGCAGGAAGTGCTCGGCCAGCAGCTGCACGTCGGCACCGCGCTCGCGCAGCGGCGGCATCAGCAGGCGCAGCACATTCAGGCGGTAGTAGAGATCGCTGCGGAACCGCCCCTGCGCCACCGCGTGTTCCAGTTCGACGTGGGTCGCGGCAAGTACTCGCACGTCCGCGCGCAGCGGCTGGCTGCTGCCCACGCGCTCGAAGGTCCCCTCCTGCAGCACGCGCAGCAGGCTGGTCTGCGCTTCTGCCGGCAGATCGCCTACCTCATCAAGAAACACCGTACCGCCATGGGCGGATTCGAACACACCGATCTGCCGCTTGTCGGCACCGGTGAACGAGCCACGTTCGTGGCCGAACAGCTCCGACTGCACCAGGCTGGCCGGAATCGCACCACAGTTCACCGCAATGAAAGGCCTGCCGGCGCGCCCCGACAGCGCATGCAGCGCATGTGCAGCCAGTTCCTTGCCTGTACCGGTTTCGCCGGTGACCAGCACCGGCAGTTCCACCGGCGCGAACTTGTGCAGCACCGTGCGCACCGCATGCAGCGCAGCGCTTTCGCCAATCAGTGCATGCGGTCCATACCCACTGCAGGTTGCATCGACAGGCGGATCATCCGCATCGAACTGCTGGCGCATTGCGCAGACCAGGTCCTGAAGGCCGAACGGCAGCGTGAAGCGCGCGCCACATCGCTGCAGCAACGGCAGCCAGGCCGGCGATGTGGGTCCGGCGCCCGGTGGCAGTACCGCCAGCCAGGGCAGATGCTGGTGCTGCTCGATCCACGGTTCCAGCAGCTGCAGCGACGCCGCATCGAGATGGCGCAGATCGAGTACGGCGAGCAATCGATCACGCCCACGCAGGCCTATCGCCATGGCGGGATCGGGATGGATGCTGCGCACATACCAGCCTGCTGCCGCCAGCGCACTGCGCTCGTTCGCCAACGGCTCGCCAAACCAGAGCACGCAACGTGACGTAGAAGCCTCCGGGACCGCTGCCATGCTTCCCCCAGCATCCGGACACCGTCGGCGGACTGTCAGGCAATCGCCGGCGTGCCGCCCCCCGCCGGGACCTCTACGGCCACCGGGGCGGCCTTTGTTGGGCGGATCCTAGCGCTTCCCTAAACGGCGGCGCAATGAGCAATGCGTCAAGAAATTCGTGGCTGAACCGGCACCGTTGCAGACGGCGGCGCCACCTGTAACACCCATGCAACAGTTGCCCGCCGCCCTTGCCCTGCGGTGCCTGGGGCTTCGAAATCCCAACGATTCCCCGACGTGCCTGTAACACCGTGGCAGCAGCCCGGTCAGGTGCTGCACGGTCCCGACATTGGCGGGTGGGCACTTCCAGGTTGGCACGGTTGATGCGTGGTTCCGCCGCACCCATCGCGGGAGATCGGCATGGACGGCACCACCCTGATTCGCGGCCTGGCCGCAGCACTGGCAATCGCCCTGCTGTCGGTTGGCGCGGGCGCATCCGCGTCCGGCGCCCGCCAGGGCGTGAAGGCACAGCCGGGCGAAATCGTCCTGTTGCGGGACGTCTCCGCGCGGCCGGCCTATCGCATGGCACCACCGGGCATGGCCCTGATTGCCGACCCGAAGCCACAGCGCGAGATCGCCACCGCATTGGGCGCCGGTGGCACGACGAACGGCATGGACGAGTTGAGCGATGAGGACTATGCCGGCATGGGTGCCGGCCAGGCAGCGTCCGTCGCGACACCGGGCGGCACTACCGTTGAACGGGTCACCCAGCAGGCCCTGGGCGGCACGCTTGGCCGCGGTGGTGATGGCATGGTCGGCAGCAACCTCGGGGGCGCCATGAGCGGTCCGCTTGGTGCGGTCGGCAGCAGCACCCGCGGTATCGCCGATACCGTGCGCGGCGCACTGGCCCAGTTCCCCCTGCAGGGCACGGCCCCGGCAGGTGGAAAATGAAGGCCCTGCACGGCTTGCTTCTGCTGCTCGCTGCCGCGCCCTGGGCCACCCGGGCCGATGACTACGGCGGCATGCTCGCCTATCTCGACGTGGCCCGCATCGACGGCCACGCACTGGCCGGGGCGACGGGTGCCATCGCCGTCAACCAGGCCGCCGGCGACCTCAACGTGCAGGCCAACCTGCGGGGTATCGCCAAGGGCGATCGCGCCGACGTGGCGATCAATGCCCGGCAACTGCAGCAGGGCAACCGCGTGCTGTCCGGGCCGCTGCAGGCCACCGCGTTCATTGGCGGTGACGCACTGGCCGGTGCCAGTGGCATCGCATCCATCAACCAGGCCAGCGGCATCGCCAACACGACGCTCAACGTCGTCAGCGCGACGCTGGCCCGACAGGGCATACGCGAAACCGACGATACGGCCTTGGCCGCCGAGGGTTCCGCGTTGGCAGGGGGGCGGGACGACACCGGTCGCGGCGTCGCGACGGGCACCCGCAGCGCCGGTGTAGCCAGCACCGCACTGCGGGGATTCGACGGGGTCCTGCAACTCAATCAAATCGCGGGCAACGGCAACGACACGGCCAACGTACTGGGCCTGGTCGTGCAGGACCGCCCGTGACAACCACCCAACCGATGCACCACCTGATGAGAGAGAGGGCACCATGAAAGCGACCGTCAAACAGACCATGCTCGCCATGGCGATTGCCACTGCCTCGACCGCCGCTGCGGCCAATGGCTGGGACAACCAGAACGCCAACGCGAACATCAACCACAACCACACCGTCAGCGAGACCCGCAACGACACGCACAACCACACCGACAACGACGTGCGCAACCGCACCGTCAACGTCAATGTGCAGAAGCACAGCAACATCCAGGCCGACGAACGCAAGGAAAAGAACAACCACGGCGTCGACGTGAACCTGGAGAAGGACCTGCGCCTGAGCACCGACATCAATTTCTCCGGCGACCCGAACATCACCGGCGACATCGACCTCGACTCGGCGGCCATTGCCGTGATCGACAACCGGCAGTCGATCAGCAACAACGCCACCAGCAACAGCCTGGTCACCAACAGCGCGTCGATCGGTGACAGCGTCGGCGCCGGTGCCTCGGGCAATCTGGGCTTCAATGTCGTCTCCGGCGACAACAATGCGCAGGACAACGCGGCCTCACTATCTGCGGCCGATGCGTCCTTCAGCTTCGGCATGGCCGACGCCGAGGTGTTCGTCAACCAGGCCGGCTTCGGCAACGCCACCATGAACTCCGGTGTCACCAACGCCGCAGGTCTCAGCGGCAACGCCTTTGGCGGCGCGTCCGGCAACATCGGCGTGAACATCGCCTCGGGCAACAACAATGAGCAGAAGAACGCGCTCGCGGCCTCGGTCGCGACCACGGCGGTGGCCCAGTCGAGCATCAGCTCCAACCAGGTCTCCACCGGCAACACGGTCAGCAACGCCGGCTTCGTGCAGTCCTACACCGATACCGTGCAGGTCGGCATGCGTGGCGGCGTCAGCGGCCTGACACTGGCCTATGGCGCGGGCAGCTACCGCGGCACCGGCAACGCCTACCAGATGGCCAACTACTACCTGGATACGTGGAGTGGCGAGCTGCCGCACCCGGGTGGCAACAGCACCGGCCATATCGATCTGGACAACCAGATCCAGAACGCCACGATGAACCCCAACCGGCCGGGGGTGGGCGGCCTGGGCTTCGATACGCGTGAGAGTGGCACCAGCCAGTTCGTCGAACTGGGCGTGGCTGACCTGTATGCCAGCCTCAGCGGCACGGTCAGCACCACGCGCTGGGTGAACGTCAATGCGACCAACACCTCGGCCTTGTCCGGCAGTGCCTTCTCGGGCGCCTCCGGCAACATCGGCGTGAACGTTGCTGCGGGCACCGGCAACCTGCAGGCCAACAGCCTGGCCCTGGCAGTGGCCCAGCCCAGCACCGGCGGCGGTGGTGGCAGCGGCGAGTAAGCGCAACACCCCGGCCGTCCGCCAATGGCCGGGTCCCCGGGAGCCCCTGTTCCTCCTCCCCCTTGGGACAGGGGCTCCCCCCTGCTGCCGGAGAACGTAGATGATCCGTTGCCCTCCATCGATGCGCCTGCTGGCCTTCCTGTTGCTGATGGGCACCGCATCGGCATGGGCGGGCGAGGTCCACTTCGCCGGCGTGCTGCCCAATGGCGCGCTGCTGCAGCAGAAGGTGGAAAGCATGCAGGAGCGGCGCTACCGCAACGTGGTGCGCCAGCACACCGATTACAGCTGCGGGGCGGCCGCATTGGCGACCATCCTGCGCCATGCCTATCACCTGCAGACCGACGAAGCGACGGTGATCGAAGGAATGATGGGGGTTTCCGATCCAGCGCTGGTGGCCGAACGCGGCTTCTCCCTGCTCGACATCAAGCGCTACGTGGAATCGCTGGGCATGCGTGGCCGGGGCTACCGCATCGATGAAACACGACTGCGCACCCTCCGCGTGCCAGGACTGGTGCTGATGGATGTGCGCGGCTTCCGCCATTTCGTGGTGCTCAAGCAGGTCCGCAACGGCATCGTGGAAGTGGCCGACCCGATCCTCGGCAACCGCAGCCTGGCGCTGCCGGAGTTCCTGGCTGCCTGGCCATCTCGCGCGGTCTTCGTGGTGATCGGCAGCGACTTCGATCGCAACACCGTTCTTCTGCAACCCAGCGAACGGCCAAGTGCCCGCGCGCTCTATGCGCGGCAAGGGCCGATCACCGATGCCGAACTGGTCGACTTCGGCTTCAGCCACGCCGACCTGTTCTGAGGAGGTACGACCATGTTCCGTCAACACGTATGGATGGCTCTGCTGCTGATGGCCCCTGCCCTGCCCCTGCAGGCCGCCGACGGCAGGACCGGGCGTGGACTCACGGAAATCCCCGACCCGGAGCTGAGCCTGATGCGGGGGCGCTACACCGTGTGTGGCAACAACGTTGCCTGGTTCGGGGTCACCATGGTGTCGCAGTGGCAGGCCAGCAACGGCACGACCCTGCAGGGCAGCCTGACCCTGGGCATGGACTTCCGTGGTGGTGGCGCGCCGAAGCTCAGCTTCCAGCCCAGCGTGCATGTCACGGCAGCCGATGCGCCGCTGCCCGATACCCACGGACGCAGCATCGACAGCAGCGGCCTGGCCAACGCCAGCGGCCTGGTGCAGAGCGTGCAGGTGGCCGGCGATGGCAATGTCGCGCGCAACGTCACCACGCTGACCGTCCGCGAGGGTGGTGTGCCGGCTGTTCTCTCTGATGGCGCAGGCAACATCACCGCGCAGCAGGCCGGCGCCAGCGCGACGGCCGTGCTGGAAGGCAACCAAGCACGCCTGCTGCTGCAGGTGGATGGCCAGGGGCTGGTGCAGCAGTGGATCCGCAATGGCAGCGTCGGCCAGGGCATCGCCCTCGCTGGTGACGGCCAGATCGCCAGCAACCAGCTGCGGCTGGAGCTGGTGCGCAACGCCGTGGGCGGCAACCTGCCGTTGAGCCAGAACGTGGCCCAGGCGATTGCGTTGAACCGCGGCATGGGGCCGGGCCAGTAGCAGGGCCTGGCATTGGGGGAAACGCTCCACAACGCAGGACACGAACATGCACACCCTGATGAGAATCACCCCGTTGGCGTTGGCGGCGCTGGCGGGCACCGCCCTTGCCGCGCCGCCGACGTCTGACGATGGCGCAGACGTGCAGGCCCTGGCCAACCAGCTGGAACAGCTGAAAGCCAACTACGCACAGGAAGTGCGGCGGCTGCGCGAACTGGACATGCAGGTGCAGGCCATGCAGGCACGCTTGGGCGGGCGGGTGGGCCCAGCCTCGACCCCACCGGCCGCGCCATTGGCGCAGGCGGCGGCCGCCGCGGTTCCACCGAGCAGCGAGGGCTACGCCAGTACCGCTGCCGAGGCCCAACAGGCCAAGCAGGAGTCGCGGCGCAGCGTGGACGACGTGAAGCAGCAGCAATCGGCCCTGTTCTCCCGTCGCTTCACCATCGAGAACAGCCTCACCTACGCCCGCTATGACCGCAAGCAGCTCACCCTCAACGGCTTCCTCGCGTTGGACGCCATCTTCCTCGGCAATATCGCCATCGAGAACGTGGAGTCCGACTCGCTGACCTATAACGTGGCGGCCCGCTGGGGCGTCAGCCCGAACCTGACCCTCAACCTGGATGTGCCCTACCTGGCGCGGCGCACCGTATACCAGAAAGGCGGCGCCGGCGGTGCAGCGGCCGCCATCGCGCAGGAGCAGACCAACGGCAATGGCCTGGGCGACATTGGCCTGAGCGCGAACTACCGGCTGTTCGGCGAACGCGGCTGGCGCCCGGAGACCGTGCTCACGGCCGGTGTCACCGCCCCCACCGGGCGCGCGCCCTACGGCCTGGACTGGAAGGTGATCGAGCGCGATGACGACGACTACATCCGCTTCGCCGTGCCGCGCGAGCAACCCACCGGCAACGGCGTATGGCAGGCCAACCTCGGCCTGTCGATGGTGAAGACCGCCGACCCGGCCATCCTGTTCGCCAACATCGGGTACGTACACTCCATCCCTCGCGGCTTCAGCGACATCGACAGCAATCCGGATACGGTCAATCCGGGCGACGTGAAGCTGGGCGGCTCGGTGTACTTCGGTGCCGGAGTTGCCTTTGCGTTCAATGAACGCACCAGCCTGAGCCTGTCCTTCAGCGACCGCATCAGCGCCCGCGCCTCCACCCGCTTCCAGGGTGGCAAGTGGATGAAGGTGATCGGCAGTGACGCCAATGCGGCATCACTGAATCTGGGCGTGACCTATGCGTTGAACCAGCACACCACGCTGGTGACGTTGCTGGGCATCGGACTGACCCCGGATGCGCCGGACTTCACGTTGGCGTTCAAGATTCCTTACATGCTCTAGCGGCCACTGCCCATGGCATGATGGGCGATCTGCGGCCAGCGGACGTCCATCATGCGCATCGGATTCCTGGGACTTGGAGTGATGGGAACGCCCATGGCGGCCCATCTGGCTCGCGCAGGTTACGAGGTATGCGGCTGGTCGCGCTCCGACCGCAACCATGCGGCCGCGCGCACCGCCGGCATCAACGTCTGCGAGGCGGTGGACGAGGTATTCGCGGCCTGCGACACCCTCATCCTGATGCTGGCCAATGACGATGCCATCGACAGCGTGCTCGATCGGCATGGCGCGGCGTTTGGCGAGCGGGTCGAGGACCGCCTGCTGATCAACATGGGTACCAGCTCGGCAGCGTACTCACAGGCGCTGGCCGAACAGATCCGCGCCGCGGGCGGCCGCTACGTGGAAGCGCCGGTGTCTGGCTCACGCGTGCAGGCCGAAGCGGCGCAGCTGGTGATCCTGCTGGCCGGTGCCGATGTCGACCTCGCGGCAGCCGCCCCACTGGTTGCACCGATGGGCAGGCAAACGGTGTGCTGTGGTGCAGTGCCGTCCGCACTGCGCATGAAACTGGCGGTGAACCTGTACCTGATCACCTTGGTCACCGGCTTGGCCGAAGCGGTGTACTTCGCCGAAGCACACGGCATCGAGCTTGATCGCTTCGCGCAGGTGCTCAACGCAGGGCCGATGGCCAGCGAAGTATCGCGAATCAAGCTGGACAAAATGATCCGTGGTGACTTCAGCGTGCAGGCGTCGATCACCGACGTGCGCAAGAACAGTGGGCTGGTAGCCGCTGCCGCCCATGAGGTGGGCATGCATGCGCCCTTGATCGACGCCAGCGACGCGCTGTTCGCACAGGCACTGGCGTCCGGATCGGGGGCGCTGGACATGGCGGCCGTGCTGCAGGCGGTACGGGCCGGGCCAACCGGCACTGGCCGGCGCTGATCCGGATTCATGTTCCGGCACTACTGCCGTCCTCCACCGCTGCTATATTCAGTCCAGCTCGGCAGGCATGGTGCCTGCCTTCGAATCACAGGGAGTTGGTCATGGGTCTGGTACAGGCGGTGAAGGGTGCGGTTGGCGGTGTGCTGGCCGACCAGTGGAAGGACTTCTACACCGTGCCGGCGGGCCTGCCGTCCACGGCCGCCCTGTTCGCGGCGGTGCCGCAGGACACCAATGCCGGCCGCGGCTCCAACACCAGCGGCTCGTCCAACATCATCAGCAACGGCTCGAAGATCATCGTGCCGGAGGGCTACGGCCTGCTGCTGTTCCAGGACGGCGCGATCACCGCGTTCGTCGCCGAACCGGGTGGCTACGAGTGGCGCTCGGACGATCTGAACTCGCAGTCGATCTTCGCCGGCGACGGCCTGGTCAGCACCTTCATCAAGCAGAGCTGGGAACGCTTCAAGTTTGGCGGCCAGCCGGGTTCGCAGCAGGCGGCCTATTTCGTCTCGCTGAAGGAACTGCCGGACAACCGCTTCGGCACCCAGTCGGAAATCTACTGGGACGACGGTTTCCTCAACACCCAGGTAGGCGCGGTCACCCGTGGCTCGTACACGCTGAAGATCGTCGACCCGATCCTGTTTGTGAAGAACTTCGTGCCGGCCAGCTACCTGCAGCCGGGCCAGGTGTTCGACTTCACCGATCTGGACAACGCCGCCGCCAGCCAGCTGTTCAATGAAGTGGTCGGTTCGCTGGCGCCGGCCTTCAGCCTGTATACCAACGATCCGGGCAAGGGCAACCGCATCACCAAGCTGCAGCAGGACTCGCTGGGCTTCGCGCAGAGCCTGTCGGCCGCCGTCGAACAGGGTTACCAGTGGAAGTCCGACCGCGGCCTGGCCATCGTCAAGACCGCCATCGTCTCGATCGAGTACGACGCCAACACCCGCGAGCTGCTGAAGACCGTGCAGCGCGCCGATGCGCTGTCCGGTTCGCGCGGCAATTCCAACCTGCAGGCCAGCGTCGCCCAGGGCATCCAGTCGGCCGGCGAAAACGGCGGCGCGGCAGGTCTGGTCGGTGTCGGCATGGCGTCTGGCATGTTCGGTGTCGGCGGCATGCAGCAGCCGGCCACCCCGGCGGCCGACGATCCGGTCGCCAAGCTGAAGAAGGCCAAGGAAATGCTCGATCTGGGCTTGATCACCCAGAGCGATTACGACGCGCTCAAGGCCAAGGCACTGGGCCTGTAACGGCAGGACGTACACCCAACATGTCCGATCCCCGAAACGGCCCACCGCCGCTGCCCGGATCCGCGCCCGCGACGCCGCCACCCTTGCCGGCGGCGTCGTTGGATGGGCCCGGTTCGCCGCAGGACGTCCCTCCCCTGCCCGGCAGCTTCCCGCTGGACACCTCCAAACTGCCCCAGGCCATCCGCGATGAAGTGGAAGCGCCCGATCCTGTGGCCATCGATACCTCGGCCAGCGAGCTGAAGGACGGTCTCAACCGCTGCCCGAAGTGCGGCGCAACCGACATCCGGCCGAAGGCCGGGACCGATATCCTGGTCTGCCTGTACTGCCGTCACGAATGGCATGGCGCGCGGGTCGAGGAAGAATTCGGCCTTGGCGAAGCCATCGACCAGCTGCGCGGTACGGTCATCGCCTCTGGCGCACGTGACATCGATGCCGACACCTCGGCACTGATGACGTTCAAATGCACCGGTTGCGGCGCCGAAGTCACGGTCAATACCGAGAGTACGATGACGGCGCGCTGCCACTGGTGCCGCCACGTCTTCGGCGTCAACGAGCAGATCGCCAACGGCGCGGTGCCCGATGCGGTGCTGCCCTTCCATATCAAGAAGGACGATGCGGTCGCGCGCATCCGCCAGTTCGTCGACAAGCGCCGCATGTTCGCGCTGAAGGCATTCAAGGACCAGTTCACCCCGGAAAACGTGGTGGGCGTGTTCCTGCCCTACATGATCGTCGACAGCAATGTCAGCGCGGCTGTGGCCGGCAAGGGCGAGATCCAGACCCGGCAGTACACCGTGGGCAGCGAGAAGAACAAGCGCACCCTGTATGACGCCGACGTCTACCAGGTCGAACGCCAGGTCGATTTCACCGTGGATGACCTGCCACTGGAATCCTCGGCCGAGCGCGGGAATCTTGATATCCGCGCCAACACCAACAACATCATCAACACTATCCTGCCATTCGATACCAAGAACGCGGTGAAGTGGAATGCCTCGTACCTTGCTGGCTTCACTTCGGAGAAGCGCAACCTGGACGTGGAGAAGCTGCGGCCGCGACTGGAAGACCAGCTGCTGTCGATTGCCCGCGCACAGGTGGAAGGTTCGGTGAAGCGCTACAACCGTGGCGTGCGCTGGGAGCAGGAACAACTGGAGGTGCATGGCACCCGCTGGGTGTCGATGTACCTGCCGGTGTGGTTGTATTCGTACCACCAGCCCGGCAGGAACGGCGGCATGCTGCACTACATCGCAGTGAACGGCCGTACCGGCGAAACCATGGGCAGCGTGCCCGTGCAGCAATGGAAGATGCTGCTGGCGGCCCTGGCCACCGGCACCGTCATTGAAGCCCTCGCAATTGCCTTCCTGGTGGCATCGACATGAGTGACGACAGTGGCCTCTGGCTGTTGGCGGCAGGTCCAGCCGGCGCGACCGCGCTGTACTGGGCGCTGTACCGCTATTACCGCAACACCGACAAATCGCACTCCTTCGAGCACGAGACCGAAATCGAGGCACAGCCCGTGACCGGTTCGGACCAGCAGGTGGGCCGGGTCACCGGCACCGAGGAGAAGCGCATCCGCGGTGACAACGTGTATGAGTACCGGAAACGGGTGGTGAGGGTGAAGCCCGATCAGTAGAGCCAGGCCGCCTGGCTGCGGGTAATGCCGGCCGCTGGCCGGCACTCCTTCGGTCTCTGAGCGTCAAAGGGGAGCCGGCCAGCGGCCGGCACTACCCTTCAGCGGACAGCACCTACCCTTGGCTGGCTTGCCTCAGGGCGCGCCCTCACACCGTCTCCCACCCCACCGGTTCGATACTCGCGCGATCCACCCTTCCGAGGATCCTGCGATGGCTGCCCTGCTTGCCTGTAGCTGCCTGTCGGCGCTGTACTTCCTGGCCCTGCCCGCCCTTGCCCAGGACGCCTCGTTCGGCTTCGGCGAACAGACCACCCGCACCGACCAGGCCACCCAATCGAGCAGCACAGAGACCCGGACCAGTGGCTCGGTGACCACCCAGACCACCACCAGCGGCAGCTCGCAGTCCGAATCACGCAGCGAAAGCAAAGAGATCGACGTCGGCTTCGGTTTCCACGACGACAACGACGACTGGAGCCATGACCGCCACCGCGGCGACCGCGATGTGCGCGACAGCGATCTGTTCGGCAGCTGGACGCTGGGCCAGGAGAACGGCAGCACCTGCACCATCGAGCTGAAGAACAGTGAGTGGTTCGGTGGCTACAGCGCCTACGTGCCTGCCGGCTGCCCGGACGGATTCTTCTCGGCCAACCGCTGGGTGCTGTCGGGCAACCAGCTGCTGCTGACCGATACCAGCAATACGGTCTTCGGGCGTTTTCGCGCGTCGGGAGGTGGGCGTTGGACGGGCTACCGTGAATCGGATGGGGCACGTTTGTATCTCAATCCCAAGGGGCACTGATCGCATCGTGCACACAGTAGGCACGCGCTGATCGGGAAGATCAGGAATCCGCCTCACCCCGCCGCCGAAATGTCCGCTCCCACTGGTTCCCGCCTGGTCATCTACGCCGCCCTCGCCGGCAACCTGGCCATTGCCATCGCCAAGTTCATCGCAGCCGGCATCTCCGGCAGCTCGGCCATGCTCAGCGAGGGCGTGCATTCGCTGGTCGACACCCTTAATGAACTGCTGTTGCTGTATGGACTGCGCCGTGCCGGAAAGGCACCGGACCCGGTACATCCATTCGGCTATGGCCGCGAACTGTATTTCTGGAGCTTCATCGTCGCCCTGCTGGTGTTCGCCGCCGGTGCCGGCGTTTCGGCCTACGAAGGCATCCAGCACATCCGCCGGCCGGAGCCAGCTACCAACCACGCGTTGAGCTACAGCGTGCTGGGCATTTCCATCCTGTTCGAGGGGGCTTCCTGGTGGGTGGCGCTGCGTGAGTTCCGGCGCACCAAGGGCAGACTTGGCTACTTCGAAGCTTTCCGCCGCAGCAAGGACCCGTCCACCTTTACCGTGCTGCTGGAGGATAGCGCGGCCCTGCTGGGCCTGGTTTTCGCACTGATCGGGCTCGTGGCCGCCCAGGCCCTGGACATGCCGGTGCTTGATGGTGTGGCGTCACTGTGCATCGCGGGCGTGCTTGCCGCCACCGCCTTTCTTCTCGCACGCGAAACCAAGGGACTGCTGGTGGGTGAGCCGGCCCATCCTGCGGTGGCTGAGCGGATCATGGCCGTGGCCGAAACCGATCCAGACCTGCGCCGCGCCAATGGCGTGACCACCATGCAGATGGGACCACAGCAGGTCGTGGCCATGCTCAGCGCGGAATTCGAGGATGACCGGCGCACGCCGCAGATCGAGGCCTGCATCACCCGCATCGAAACTGCAGTGAAGCAGGAGTTTCCGGAATTGGTGGCACTGTTCGTCAAGCCGCAGACGCCGGAGGTCTATGCTGCCCGGCGCGCCGCACTGGCCACGCCGCCAGCACCGGACTGATGATGTCTCTGTACGCGCTTTGCCCTGCAGATCCTCCGATGCAAGCTCCGCCGGCGCGCGCTCGTTCGCGACCACCGTCACGCTTTTTCACCCCTCGCGTGCAGTTCGCAAACGCAGGCGGAAGCGCGTCACGTCGGCATCACCTCACCGTAGCGATACATAACGTGGTGCGCACTAGCGTAGTACCTGACAGCCGCCGAAGCCGCCCTCGCCACCCAGCCCTGCAAAGCGCCATGGACGAAGCCGACCGCCTGCTTGAAATCGACCGCCTGCACCTGCTCGACACGCCGGCCGAACCGGTGTTCGATGCAATCGTTGCTGCCGCCCGCGCAGCTACCGGCATGACCATGGGCCTGATCTCGGTGGTGGCCGAGGAGCGCCAGTGGTTCAAGGCCAATATCGGCCTTGAAGGTGTCAGCGAGACCGCACGCGACATCTCGTTCTGTACCCACGCCATCGAACAGGACGAACTGTTCGAGATCCCGGATGCCCGGCAGGACCCGCGATTCTCCACCAACCCCCTGGTGACCGGTGGCCCGCGCATCCGCCACTACGCGGGAATCTCGCTTGGGTCGGCGCAGGGTGCCCGTATCGGAACACTGTGCCTGCTCGATCCGATGCCGGGTGTACTGTCGCCCTCGCAGCGCGAACTGATGGTGCATCTGGCGCGGGTCACCACCCAGGTGCTGGAGCAGCGCAGCACCCTGATGGCACAGGTCGGCCAGGCCAAGGCACTGCACCGCGAACTGAAACGCAGCGAGGACTTCCTGGAACGCACCAACCGCGCGGCACGGGTGGGCGGCTGGGAGATGGACCTGCTCTCCCACGAAGTGCGCTGGACCCGCGAAACCAAGCAGATCCACGGCGTGCGTGGCAATTATCAACCCACGTTCGACACCGCACTGTCCTTCTATCGGGAGGACAGTCGCAACATCATCCGCAGCGCGGTCCAGCGCTGCATCGATGAAGGCACCTCATGGGAAGTGCAGCTGCCGATGACCACCGCCGATGGGCGCTCCATCTGGACCCGGGTGGTCGGTGGCCGTCAGCAGGTGGATGGGCACCCTCGCCTGGTCGGCGCCATCCAGGACATCACCGAGGAGCGTGCCGCGCTGGATGCCCTGGAGGCGAGCGAGACGCGCTACCGGCGCCTGTTCCACTACAGCCTCGGCCTGATCTGCACGCACACGCTGGAGGGCGTGCTGACATCGGTGAACCCGGCGGCCGTGCAGTCGCTGGGCTTCGATGAGACTCATATGATCGGGCGCAGCCTGTGCGATCTGATGCCTCCCGAGAAGCGTGCTGCATTCAAGGCCTATCTCGCGCGGATCACGGTCAACCACACCGATGCCGGCGTCATCGAACTGATCGCCGCCGATGGCACCCGCCATTTCTGGGCATATCACAACGTGCTCGACAGCGAGGCGAACCCTCCCTATGTGCTGGGCCATGCGCAGGATGTGACTGCACTGCGGATGCAGGAGCAGCAGCTGCGCGAGATGTCCTTCAAGGACCCGCTGACCCAGAGCTACAACCGCCGCTTCCTGCCGCGCCTGGACGAGCTGGTTGATCAACCCTGGGCCTGCCTGATGTTCGATCTGGATCATTTCAAGCAGATCAACGATACGCAGGGCCACGCGCGGGGGGACACTGTGCTGGTCGAGTTCGCCGCCTTCCTGCGCGCTCCACTGGGGGCGATGGAAAGCGTAGTGCGCATGGGCGGCGACGAGTTCATGGTGGTGCTGACCTGCCCGGAGCCGGGGCGGTTGGCCGCGCTGGAGCAGTGGTATACGCAGCAGGCCGGTCGGTCACCCTCGCCCTTCTCACTGGGTGCGACCCACCACGCCCCGGGTGAGTCGGTGGCCGACACCCTGCAGCGTGCCGACAGTCGCCTGTACCGCGAGCGCGCACGCGTGCGCACGCACCCGCGACCGGCAACCTGAGACTCTCCCCGCAGCGGGCGCGACCCTACTCCGCCGCCAACGCCTGGATCGGGTCCAGCTGTGCGGCACTGCGCGCCGGGAAGTAGCCGAAACCGAGCCCGATCGCAGACGAACATGCCAGCGCGGCGATCACCGGCCCAGGCGTGAACAGGAACGGCACCCCCAGCGACAGCAGGCTGGACAAGGCGCCCACAGCCAACGCGAACAAAACCCCCAGCACCCCGCCGAACAGGCAGATCAACACGGCCTCGATCAGGAACTGGCGCAGGATGTCGCCCTGCCGGGCACCCACCGCCAGCCTCACACCGATCTCGCGCACGCGCTCCTTCACCGACACCAGCATGATGTTCATCACCCCCACGCCACCGACCACCAGCGCCACCGCTGCAATGGCCGAAACCAGTGCCGCCATGGTCTGGCTGGACTTCATCACCGCCTTGCGGATCTGGTCGGCGTTGTAGATGAAGAAATCACGCCGGCCGTGCAGGCGTTGCAGCTCCGCACCCAGCGAGGCTTCAGCGGCGGTGGTTGGCACGTCATCCCGCACGCGTACGGTAATGCTCTCCAGCCGCTGGCTGCCAAGCAGACGCGAGGACGCGGAGGTGTACGGCACATACACCGTCGGCGTCGCTCCGCCGGCGAATGCGTTGGGGCCAACCACGCCGATCACTTCCACCGGCATGCCGCCCAGCAGCACCGTGCCGCCGATCGGATTGCCGCTGAACAATGCCTTGGCCGCCTTCTGGTCGACCACGCCCACCGCGCGATGTGCCTCCACCTCGGCATCGGTGAAGAACCGGCCCGCCTTCAGGCGCAGCCCGCGCACACGCGGTAGATCAGCGCCCACGCCAAGCACCTGCGTGTTGGCGCGCCGGTTGCCCTGCAGTGCCGCCACCGAACCGCTCAGGTTGGGGCTTACGCTGTCTACGTAACTCAATGCGGCCAGGTGATCGGCATCGTCCACCACCAGCGTTTCAATCTCGCCCGAGCGCGGGTCACCAAAGTCCGCGCCCGGGAAGATGTCCAGCGTACTGGCACCCAGTTCGTTGATCTGTGACTCGACCTGTGCCTGTGCGCCCTTGCCCAACGCAACCACGGTCACCACCGCAGCCACGCCGATGATGATGCCCAGCATGGTCAGCAGGGTGCGCAGGCGATGGGCCAGCATCGAACGTACCGCCATCCGTGCAGCTTCCCTGATTGCATCCAGGCGCGCGCGGCGCTCGGCGCCCGGTTCTGGACTGCGCTCGTGGGCAGCAGCATTGCGTGCTGCCGGAGGATCACCCATACCACGGTCGGAAACGACCCGACCGTCTGCGATCTCGATCACGCGTGAAGCGTGCGCGGCGATCGCCGCATCATGGGTCACCAGGATCACGGTATGGCCCTGCGCATGCAGGCGCTTGAGTTCCGCCATCACCTGCCGGCCGCTGGCATGATCCAGCGCGCCGGTCGGCTCGTCGGCCAGCACGATGGCGCCGCCGTTCATCAGCGAACGCGCAATGGAAACGCGCTGCTGCTGGCCGCCGGACAGCTGGCTGGGCCGGTTCGTAGTGCGCTCCCCCAATCCCAGCGTTTCCAGCAGCATGCGCGCACGGGCGGTGCGCGCATCGGCATCCACGCCGGCATAGACCGCCGGCAATGCCACATTTTCCGTGGCGCTCAGGTTCTCCATCAGGTTGTAGCGCTGGAAGATGAAGCCGAAATGCTCGCGGCGCAGGTGCGCCAGTTCATCCTGTGACATCTGCTCGGTTGCTGCGCCCTGCACCCGGTAGCTGCCTTCGCTTGGCCGGTCCAGGCAGCCCAGAATGTTCATCAGCGTGGATTTGCCCGAACCGGACGGGCCGATGATCGCGATGAACTGGCCCGCCTCGATGCGCAGCGACACGTCCTTCAACACCACCACCTCGCCGGCGGCCGAGCGATAGGCGCGCGATACGCCATGCAGTTCCAGCAGCGCGTCGACCATGCTCACATCCCCAGCAGGCTGGTGGGCTCGGCTTCCGCGCCGCTGGGCGCCTGCCCGACCACCACGTTCTCGCCCGCTTCCAGGCCAGACAGGATCTGCACGGCGGTGGCGGTGCGCAGCCCGGTGGTCACTGCGCGCTCGCGGGCACGGCCTTTCGCATCGACCACCTGCACGGTTGCGCGGTTGCTGTTCTTGTCGTCGGACTCGCCCAGCGCTGTCAGCGGCACCTGCAGTGCATTGGCCACGCGTGCCAGTTGGATCGTCACCTTCACCGTCATCGAGGGCTTCAGCATCAAGCCCGGGTTGGCCACGTCGAACAACCCGGCGTAGTACACCGCCTTCGGCGTCTGCGCCGATCCGCCGGTGTTGCCGGCGGCCACGTCGGCAATCGACGACGGCGCAGGTTCAAGCTGCTGCAGATGCGATTCGTAGCGGCGTCCACCCGGCCCCAGCGTGGAGAACCACAAGGGTTGGCCAGGCGCGATCAGTTCCACATCGGCCTCCGCGATCTCGGTGCGAACCGTCATCGTGTCCATCTGTGCCAGCATCACGATGGTCGGCGTGGTCTGCATCGAGTTCAGCGTCTGCCCGGCCTTGGTGACGATGGCCACGATGTAGCCGTCGGAAGGTGAGACGATGCGGGTGTAGCCCAGGTTGATCCGCGCGGTTTCCACCTGGGTCACCGCCTGGTCGATCTGGGCCTGCAGCGCTGCGACGTCCGAGCGCGCCGCTTCGCGCGCCACCCGTGCGGTCTCGAAACCTTCCTGCGAAACAAGCCGCGACGCCACCAGCTGCGCCTGGCGCTCATGCACGCGGATGGCCTGGGCGTAGCGCGCCTGGCTGGCCGCGTGCTGGGCACGCAGCGTGTTGGCAGCCGCTTCGGCGCTGCGCAGGGCGATGCGCTGCGGCTGCGAATCCACTTCGGCAATCAGGTCGCCAGCGTGCACGCGCTGGCCCAGCACCACATGCAGGCGCGTGACCTGGCCCGACACCTGCGCGCCCACCGCCACCAGTTCCTTGGGGTTGACCCGGCCGACTGCCTGCACAGTCTTTTCCAGGTCCGCCACCCTTGCCGGGGCCGTGATCAGCGCGGCATCATCACCTTCGGCGAACAGCCACCCACCGGTGCCGCCTGCAAGAAGTACAACGATTGCGGCAATGATCCAGGTCCTGCGGTTGTTCATCGGAAGGCTCGCATGCACGCAGCCACCGGATGTGACCGCAGAAGCCGCAGTCTGGAAGGTGGTGGTGGATGTTTCTTGGAGCCACTGTGGAGATTGCATGGAGGCCGCACATCCGTTCAGGCACGGGGCCCGCTCCTGAACGGCACGGATCGCGTCCACGAAATCTCGACACAATCTCGACCAAGTCTCCATCAACGGCTCCTAGCCTTGTCGGCCTCGCCGACTGCGCTCCCGCCGTGTCCCTTCCGTTTCCAGACCTGCCTCCCATCGATATCCGCCGCGCCTACCTTGCCTGGTGCGCGCCTTCGCCGTGGCTGCTTGCACTGGTGCTGACGTCCACCAGTGCCTGGATGCTTGCCAGCGCGAACCCGGCGCCGCCCCTGTTGGCGGGCGCCGGTGCCGCCGCGCTGGTGTGGTTCCGCAGCGAAGGCCCCAGCCATTCGGCGCGCGCGGGCACCCTGGCATCGCTGGCGCTGATCGGTCTCGCGGCCTAGTCCGCCTCCAGCGCGGACGTGAGCCTCATGCCAGCAGGGATGGCGGCTGTCCTGGTGGCTGCGTTGCTTGCCCTGCGCCTTCGGGCCGTGGTCCGCATGGCCCGCCGCCTGCAGGACCGGGTGGACGCAACGGCCATGGAATCACGGTGGAGCAAGCTGCCTGCGGCCGTATCGACCCTGCTCGCACAGCACCTGCGCGCGACCGCAACACTGGCGCCCGCCCTGCAGCACACGCTGGTGCTGGCCACCCTGGCCTGGGCCGCCCACGAAGAAGCGCAGACCCTGGAACGGCCACGATGACACCGTCGCCGGCGTTTCCCATTCCTCACTTGAAACCGCAGCATGCAATGAAATCCGATGCCCGCACGCGCCTGGCGCCCCTGGTGCTGATTGCCGAAGATGAAGGCGAAATCGCCGACATTCTCGGCGCCTACCTGGCCCGCTCCGGGCTGCGCAGCGCCCGCGCCGCCGACGGCGAAGCCGCCCTCACCAGCCACCGCCAGCTGCGCCCCGACCTGGTGCTGCTGGACGTGCAGATGCCGAAGATGGACGGCTGGCAGGTGCTGAGCGAGTTGCGCCGGCGCGGCAACACCCCGGTAATCATGCTCACCGCACTGGACCAGGACGTGGACAAGCTCACTGGCCTGCGCGTCGGTGCCGACGACTACGTGGCCAAGCCATTCAATCCCGCCGAGATCGTCGCCCGCATCCAGGCGGTGCTGCGCCGTAGCGCGAAGCCCATTGCAGAAGAACCCAACGGGCTGATCCGGCAGGGGCCGTTCGAGATCGACCTGCGCAGCCATGAAGTCACCGTGCGCACCGATGACCACGTGCATGCTCTGAGTTTCACGCTCACCGAGTTCCGTCTGCTGGTACACATGGCGCGCGCACCGCGCATGGTGCACAGCCGGCTGGATCTGCTCCAGACCTGCCTGCCGGAAGGCGATGCGCAGGAGCGCACCGTGGACAGCCACGTCAGCAAGCTGCGCCGCAAGCTGGAGGAAGTAGGCGTCATCGGCATTCCCGCCACCATCCGCGGTGTCGGCTACCGCTTCCTGGACTGAGCCGATGAACCCCAAAGGCAAGAGCATCGGGCGCCAGATCACGCTCTCCATCACGGTCGCGTCGCTGTGTTCAACCGTACTGTCGATCAGTGGTTTCTACCTGTTCTATTACCTGATGGAGGTGTTCTATCCACGCTGGTACGACGAACCGGAAACCATCATGCCGTCAGGCCTGGAATGGCTGTGGATCGGCCTGACCGCCACCGTGGTCGTTGCGCTGGCCACATTGATCGCCTCGCGCCTGACCCGGCGCATCATCACCCCGCTGAACTCGGTCGCCGAAAGCCTGCGTCGCGTCGCCAGCGGTGATCTGGAGGCGCGTGCGCGCGGCGGTGACACCTCGATGACCGAGGCCGCCACGCTGGTCAGCGACTTCAATTCCATGGCCGAGCGATTGAGCCGGATGTCGGAGAACCGCGTGTTCTGGAACGCGGCGATCGCACACGAACTTCGCACGCCGATGACCATCCTGCGCGGCCGCCTGCAGGGCATCGCCGAAGGCGTGTTCGAGCCGGGGCCGGAGCAGTTCAACAGCATGCTCACCCAGCTGGAGGGCCTGACCCGCATCATCGAGGACCTGCGCGTGGTCAGCCTAGCCGAGAGCGGCCACCTCGATCTGCGCCTGCAGCGCAGCGACGTCAGCGTGCAGGTGGCGGCGGTGGTCGAAGCGATGTCGGAGGCGCTGACCGAGAGTGGTTTCTCGGTGACGTTGGACGCACGGTCTTCGCTGGCCGACTGCGATCCCGCGCGCATCCGCCAGGCGGTGCTGGCACTGCTGGAAAACGCTCGCCGCCATGCCATTCCCTGCCCGCTGCAGGTCCGCGTCACGCTGGCCGAAGGCCATTGCACCGTGACCGTTGAGGATGGTGGCCCCGGTGTGCCGGACGACCTTCGCGACAGCATCTTTGAAGCCTTCCAGCGCACCGATGTGTCGCGCTCGCGGCAGAGCGGCGGCTCCGGGCTCGGCCTGGCGGTGGTGCGGGCGATTGCCGTGGCCCATCACGGAACGGCGCGATGCCGGGCTACCGAACGTGGCGGCAGTGCCTTCGAAATCCGCTGGCCGGTGCACGCGCGTCGTTGAGAGCACGGCGTTGCGGCAGACGCTGCCCTGGTAGCGGCCCACCTTGGTGGGCATCGGCACACTGCGGCGCCAACCAAGGTTGGCGACCACCACGACTCTGGTAGTTGCCCACCTTGCTGGGCACCACGCCCTCCGCTGAACGCCGCCGGTTCCTCCACGCAATCTCCATCGTCCCTCCATGCCCGCTCCAAAGGGCTGCAGATACTGGGCGCGACCCGGGAGATGGCAGGCATCGTCCCCTGCCCTGTCCCCGACCCACCCAGGCACCCCATGAAACACCCCCATGATCCAGCGGCCGCCGCCGGCAGCATCGGCCAGCAGAATGCGGCCGCCACCCTGAAGGCCATCCTGCGCACCTACCCCTGGCAGCTCACCGGCACGTTCTCGCTGGTGGCACTGGAGAACACACTGCTGCTGGCCTATCCCTTGTTCGCCGGCTTCGCGGTGGACGCGATCATCAGCAGCAACATCGGCCATGCCGTCTCCTATGCCGGCGTGGTACTGATGTTCTGGTTGGTCGGTGCCGCCCGTCGAGCGGTCGATACACGCACCTTCACCCGCATCTATGCCGATCTGGCGGTGAACGTGGTGCAGGCGCAGCGTCGGCTGGGCCAGGCCACGTCCACCTCGGCGGCACGCGTGGTGCTGGCCCGCGAGTTCGTCGACTTTTTTGAAAAGCACGTGCCGATCATCGCCACCGGGCTGGCATCGATGTTCGGTGCGGTGGCCATGCTGCTGGCGATCGAGCCGATGGTCGGTGCCGCTGGCCTGGTCACCCTGCTCGGCGCCCTGCTGGTGCTGCCCTCGTTCGCACGCCGCAACGAGCAGCTGCATGGCCGCCTGAACAACCGCCTGGAACACGAAATCCGGCTGGTCGACCGGGTCAGTCCCTCGGTGCTGCGCCGCCACTACACCACGCTGTCGCGCCTGCGCATCCTGTTGTCAGACCGCGAGGCCGGCGCCTACGTGGTGATCGGACTGGCTGCCGCGGCATTGTTCGCGCTGACCATCGGCCGCCTCGCCACCACTGAGGGTGTCACGCCGGGCCACGTCTACGCGGTGATGACCTATCTGTGGACCTTCGTCGGCAGCCTGGACGATGCGCCGTCGATGGTGGACCAGCTTGCACGGCTGAAGGACATCGGCCGGCGAGTCAGTCCCGGGATGGACGACGCGGAGCACAAGGACGCCGCTTGACCGGTAGATGCCACCTTGATGGGCACCGACACATCGCGGGGCCAACCAAGGTTGGCGACTACCGGGAGCGATAGCTACCAATGCGCCGCTCGGCGCTACAGGAACTCCGCCATGCGCTGCAGCTCGTCTTCCAACGCGCCACGAAACACCCTGTCGCGGGCCAGCGACTTGCCGGCATAGCCCACACTCGATGCCAACTCACCGTCGCGCACGCTGAGATTGGCCCAGCCCACCACCTGGTCGTGCCACAACACCGGCAGAGCGTAGTACCCATACTGTCGCTTCGGTGCAGGTGTATACGCCTCGAACTTGTACACCCATCCCCACAGCAGCTCGAAGCGGCGGCGGTCCCACACCACCGGGTCGAACGGCGCCAGCAGGCGCACCTGTTCGTCCGGTGCATGGCGGCGCGAGCGCGGATTCTCGTCCACCGGCCAGTACCAGGTGGTGCCCTCCAGCGTGCAGCTGGCCAGTTGTTGCTTGGCCAACGCCAACGCCTGCCGGGTCTGCTCGGCCAGATGTGGGGCGCCATAGCCCAGCAGACGCACCAGATAGGTCAGGCTGGCCGAGGGCAGCGGCGCGTACTTGCGCACCACCAGATCGATCAGGGCGGCGGCCCGTTCAACCTGCGCCTGCTCGCTGACGTCCGGCTCGGCGTGCTCCGCCACTGCATAGATGCGGGTGCCACTGTCGCGCCGCTGCACCCGCAGCAGGCCACGGTAGTGCATGCCGTCAAGCAGATGCGTGCTGGCGTTGCTGGTGCCGCCCCAGTAATTGGTCACCCGCCCATGCGCGAACGCCTGGTCCACCTCGCGCGGGTGCACGCTGCCGCGCTCGCGCACGAAGGCCAGTACGTCGGCCGCGCGGCGATGGGTCTCGGCGTCCCATTCGCGCTTGGACACGCGCGGGTGCATCAGTGCCAGATGCTCGCGCGGCAGGAAGCCGTAGTTCACCAGGCAATCCTCTTCCACCGGCAGGCGCGTGTAGCGCCGCTCAAGATCGCCTGCGCGGTAGTCCCTCACCCGGTGGCGCAGGGTCAGGTCCTGTGCGCGCGCCGGTGCCCTGATCGGGTCGGCCTGCACGAAGCCCAGCCGTCGTATCGCGGTCAGCAGCGTAGTCGGCTTGAACAGGGTGCGCGCCACCGCGTAGCGGCGAAGATCATCGAGAGTAGGCGTGGCAGGCATGGCCGCATTGTATTCTCGACACCACGCGATCCGTCCAGTAGAGCCAGGCCATGCCTGGCTGGCGTCAGGGTGAACGGCCAGGATCGTCCACGCATGGCATGCATCTACCGAAGCCGCGATACCTCCAGCGAACCGATCACCAGCGCCCGCATGCCCTGCTTGAACTCGGTGATCACCTGTCCTTCCTCGTCGTCCGCAATCGCATAGATCGTATCGGCGCCGGCGATGCAATAGAACGCGATCGTGGCCAGCAGCCAGCGCGCCTTGTCCACCGGCAGGCCGAACACATCAGCCACGTGCGCCTGGTGCGAGGCGATCTTTTCCAGCATCGGCGCAGTCGCCACCGTGCGCCGCAGCAGGTACGGTGGCAGCCCGGGATGTGCCTTCACCACCTCGCACAGTGACTCCACGAACCGCATCAGGTAGGCCTCCAGCCCACCCGTTGCGTCGACCGACGCGCGCGGAATCTGCCAGCGCTGGAATACCGCCTCCGCCACCAGTCGCTTCAACGCCTCCAGGTTGGCCACGCGCTTGTACAGCGCCGCCTGGGTCACCGCCAGTTCGGTGGCCACGTTGGCCATGGTCAGGTTGGGTAGGCCCAGGCGGATGCCGATGTCGGCCAGGCGCTCCGGGGTGATAGTGGGCGGGCGGCCACGGGTCGGCGCCGTTGGATCGGAGTGAGGGCTCATACGGTGCGTGCTCATACCCTGCTGAGGGTGCCAGCAAAGGGACCCTCTTGTCCGCTTCGATTGCTTTAGTTTAATTTACTAAACTAATTCGGAATGCGTCCAGCACGCTGCCCGTAGTCGAGCCCATGGCTCACCTTCCGCCAGGTCCCCACCCAGCCAACAACCCTGCGCTGCGCCCTCTCCCCGTGCTTGCCGTCGGCAGCGCGCCAGGTGCGCTCGCGCCTGCGATTCACAGGAATCTGGCATGACCGTGTACAACTTCTCTTCTCTGCAGCATCGCGCTGCCGCCGCATCTTCCAGCCTGATGCATCCACCAGGCATCGCCCGGCGCTACCGGATGTCGGCCCTCGCGCTAGGGCTGCTGGCCTCGTTTGCCGCGCTGGCCGACTCCGCGCCGTCCACCCTGCCCTCGGTGCAGGTGCAGGAACAGCGCCGGGTCACTGCAGACTATGCGGGCGGGCAAGTGGCCGCTGGCAGCCGCGTCGGCCTGCTTGGCGACAAGGACTTCATGGACACGCCGTTCAATACGGTCAGCTACACCGAGTCCTTCATCCGCGACCGCCAGGCCAAGGACCTCACCGACGTCATCGCCGCCACCGACCCCACGGTGTTCAGCAACGGCGTCACCGGTTCGTGGAGCGAGAACTACGCGATCCGAGGCTTTGCCTCCAACACCAGCGACACCACCTTCAATGGCCTCAGCGGCATGGCGCCGTACTACCGCACTTCGCCGGAAATGTTCGAACGCATCGAGGTGCTGAAAGGCCCCTCCGCGCTGCTCAATGGCATGCCGCCGGGCGGCTCGGTCGGTGGCAGCGTCAACCTGGTCCCCAAGCGTGCCGGCGATCAACCGCTGCTGCGGGTCAGTGCCAACTTCGCCTCCGATGCGCAGTTTGGCGCCCATGTGGATGCGGGGCGTCGCTTGGGCGCGGACAAGCAGTTCGGCATCCGCTTCAACGGCGCGTACCGTGATGGTGATGGCGCGGTCGGCAAGCAGAGCAAGAAGGTGCAGCTCGGCGCACTGGCAGTGGACTGGCGCGGCGAACGTGCGCGGCTGTCGGCCGATCTGTACAGCGCCGATGACCGCGTGGACGGCCCGGCACGCGGCGTCGGTCTGGCACCGGGCGTGGCCATTCCGCGGCCGCCGCGTGGCGATACGCTGATCAACCCGGACTGGGCCTACGTGGACAGCCAGGACAAGGGCGCGATGCTGCGGGGCGAGCTGGACATCAATGACACCCTGATGGCCTACCTGGCCTACGGCATCAGCAAGACCGACTACCGCTACAATGGTTCGATCAGCGCGCAGATCCTCAATCCAGCCGGCGACTTCACCACCGTGATCGGCCAGCTCGCCTTCGATATCAAGAAGCAGTCCGCAGATGCCGGCCTGCGCGGCTCGTTCCACACCGGCAGCGTCAGCCATCAGTGGGCCGCCAACGTGACCCACTACCAGCACACCCAGAACGATTACGGCCGCCGCAGCGTGCCGGGCTGGGACTGGACCACCAATCTGTACAACCCGGCATGGGGCCCGGCGGCACCGTTCGTAACGCCGCACATCTCGCACACCGAGCTGCGGCTGGACAGCCTCGGTTTCGCCGACACCCTCGCCTTCGCCGATGACCGCGTGCAGCTGACCCTGGGCGTGCGCCGCCAGCAGGTGGTCAGTGAGACCTTCAATGTCGCCAGCGGTGCGCGCACCTCGCGCTACGACGAGAGCGCCAACACGCCAGCAGCGGCGCTGCTGGTGAAGGCCACCGGAAGGGTCTCCATCTACACCAACTACATCGAAGGCCTCAGCCAGGGCGCCACCGCGCCGATGACCGCCGCCAACGCCGGTGATGTGTTCGCACCGTTCCGCACCAGGCAGAAGGAGCTGGGCCTGAAGCTGGACCTGGGCAGCTTCGCGCACACCTTCAGTGTGTATGAAATCAAGCGGCCCAGCAGCTACACCGACCCGGTCACGAATATCTTCTCGTTCGGTGGCGAGCAACGAAATTGCGGCGTGGAATGGGGCTTCTTCGGCACGCCACTGGATGGCGTGCGCCTGCTCGGTGGCGTGGCCTACGTGCAGCCGAAACTGACCCGCACGGCCGGTGGCGTGAATGAGGGACGCATCGCCACCGCCGTAGCGCAACGGCAGGCCAAGCTGGGGGTGGAATGGGATGTACCGACCTTGCAGGGCCTGACCTTGACCGGCAATGCCACGGCGATGTCGAAGCAGTACATCAGTGCCGACAACAGCCTGTCGGTGCCGGGCCGCACGTTGTTCGATGTCGGGGCGCGCTACAGCACCACCGTGGCGGGTCGACCGCTTGCGCTGAGAGCCAGTGTGAACAACGTGACCAACAAGGCGTATTGGGGCATGCCGTTGCTTTCCAGTCTAGCGCTGGGAGCGCCGAGAACGGTGCTGGTGTCGGCGACGATGGACTTCTGAGGCAGGCGCCTCCACGCCAGACATGCATCACCTGTGGAGTCGAGCCATGCTCGGCTCGCTTTGCCGGTCACGCATGGCGTGGATTTCCCAGAACGTGTAGAGCCGAGCCATGCTCGGCTCCGGTTCGCCCGCTGAGTCGGGCATGGCTCGACTCTACACACGCCGATGGCGGCATGCTTCACCCCCACCTGCGACGCGCATTCCTTGACCGCATCCAGCATTCAAGACACTCGACATGCCAGTTCCGACATTACACAAGCAGATGGGCAACCAACGCCAGCATCGCCAGATGCCCCACGTAATACCCGTAGAACGCCCACCGCCAGCGCGGCAGCTGCCACGGCACCCGCGCCGCCAGCAGCACTACCGGAATGGCCAGCAATGCCCAGCCGTTGTGGTTGGCCCAGCACACCGCTGCAAGCCCAACCAGCAACAGCCACCACGCCCGGTGCCGGAACGCGATCCAGGCCAGCAGCACGCTGCCAACCCCGGCCCACTGATAGTCCACGAACATCGGCAGCACGCCGGCAGCCAGTAACAGCTGCACCGGCCGATTGTTCGCCAGCGCATGTACGGCTACTGCTGCAACTGTAAAGGTGAGCAGGATGTTGAGCGGCAGCCAGAAACCGAACGCCAGTGCATGCAATGGCTGCGCGATCAAGCCCCATAGTGCCAATCGGCGCATCGACTTGCGCAGGTCGGCCTCCGGCTGGGCGAGATTGCAGGCCATCACCAGCGCGAACAGCGGGAAGGCGATGCGCCCCAGTTCGCTGACCACCGGCACGTAGCCGCCGAAGACCACCTTGGCCACGTGGTCACCCGTCATGGCCAGCAGTGCGATCCACTTCAGCAGCTCGCGCGCGCCGCTGCTGAGGGTGAAGAAGGTTGACGTCCCGGTCGTGGTCGCTTGCATCGCGGAAGCTTATGCGCATCGGCCAGCGCATTTCCAGCGCCGCGCAGGAGCACGACGCTGCAGGCAGCAGGCGGGGGCGCTATGCTGGCCGCCCCTGCTTGTGAGACGTCCGCCGTGCGAACCCTATACCCCGCCATCGAGCCGTACCGCGAGTTCACCCTGAAGGTGAGCGATCTGCACACGCTGCACATCGAAGAGTGCGGCACGCCAGAGGGCATTCCGGTGGTGTACCTGCACGGCGGCCCGGGTGCTGGCATCTCGCCCACCCACCGCCGCTTCTTCGATCCGGCGCGGTACCGCATCGTGCTGATCGACCAGCGCGGCAGCGGCCGCTCCACACCGTTCGGCGAACTGCGCGACAACACCACGCAGGATCTGGTGGCCGATATCGAGAAGGTGCGTGAGCACCTGGGCATCGAGCGTTGGCTGGTCTACGGCGGCTCATGGGGTTCGACGCTGTCGCTGGCCTATGCGCAGGCGCATCCCGAACGCGCCACCGGCCTGATCGTGCGTGGCGTGTTCCTCGGCCGCGAGATGGAGAACCGCTGGTTCGCCGAGGCCAACGGCGGTGCGCGCTGGATCTTCCCGGAACGCTGGGAACGCTATGAGGCCTACATCCCGGAAGCCGAGCGTGGCGACATGATCGCGGCCTACTGGACGCGCATGGATGGCCCGGATGAAGCGACCCGCATCGAAGCCGCGCAGGCTTGGCTGGGCTGGGAAGACAACGCCGCCACCCTGCAGCACGACGTGGATGCGCAATCCACCGACGACCCGCTGGACACATTGGCAAAGGCCCGCATTGAAGCGCATTACTTCCGCAACAGCATCTTCCTGGAGCCGGACCAGCTGCTGCGCGATATCGATCGCATCCGCCACCTGCCCTGCGTGATCGTGCAGGGGCGCTACGACATCATCTGCCCGCCGCGCAGTGCGTGGGATCTGGCCAAGGCCTGGCCGGAAGCCCGGCTGGAGATGGTGACCTCCGGCCACAGCGCGAACGAGCCGGCCACGGTGGATGCGCTGGTGCGGGCGACGGACGCCTTTGCCGACCGTTTCTGAGCAGATGGTGGTGCCGGCCGCTGGCCGGCATCCCACCGTTCGAGGGTAGCGTCGACTCCGCGCAATCGCTGCTGCGCGGCCAGGTGAATGGCGACCCACCGGCAACGGTCCACGGCCCCATTCTTCGCAGCCCGCTTACAGCTCCGCGCAGAAGATCCGGCGGTGACCACCGCACCGGTGGTTCGCCCTTTCCCCAGGAGCACGCCATGACCGGTTATCGCTGCCTTCCCATCGCTCTCTCGCTATCTGCGGGCCTGCTGCTGGGCGCCTGTTCCAATCCGCAGGAGGCCAGCAAGGCCACCGCCGCCGAGGACGTGACAGAAGTAAGGCTCATCCCTGCCTACGAATCGCTGGACAAGGACAAGGACGGCATCGTCACGCTGGCCGAGGTGGATGCCGTGGCACCGGACTGGGCCGAACGACTGCACGCCTGCGACACCGACCGCAACAAGACGCTGAGCCGTGGCGAGTACGACGTGTGCAAGCAGACCAGCGCTTCGCATTGATCCATCATTGAGCCCTCGACTGACGCTGCGCATGCCGGCTATACCAAAGTATAGCCGGGCTAACCCACGAGCCTCTAGGACTGCCCCATTCAGGGGCGGACAATAGCGCCACTGGCCAGGGCAATCCTGGCCGGCACCCTCCCCTCATGGAGACGCAGATGGACCCCGACCCTGCCGGGCGCACCGCGCCCCGGATGACCGCTTGTTGCCTGTTCCTGGCGCCTGCCCGCCGGTCCCTGCCTGCCTGAGTGACGGGGGACCGCCAGGCGCCGCTTGCCTGGAGATCGCCCCATGTCCTACAAGATCCTCTACATCACCCTGCGCCGCCTGATCGGCGAGCGCGATGTTGCCGCGCTGCGCAGCCAGCTGCTGCAGCACGGCCCCGTGATGTTTGCCCGTTCGCTGTCACTCGGTTCGCCACGCGTGGTGGCCGACGCCTTGTCGCTGCTGCCGATCAGCGAGCGCATCACCGTGCTGCGTCATCTGCCCTATCCGCTGCGTGATGCGATGAAGCCGCTGTGCATCGGCGGCAGCCAGCGCCTGCACATGCAGCCGTGGTCGCCGGCGGTGCTGGCGATGCGCCACGCCTGATCGGTTGCATCCGTTCCGTTCGTGTTCCGGCCCCGGCCGGCTCTGACATTCGAGGAGAGTCCCATGAGCCTGCTCAACGCCTGGTTCAATGCCTTCCTGCGCAGCCGTCGCGCAGGCAACCTGTTCCGCCGCCGTGCGATGCCCGAGGCCGGGTTTGGCCCGGGCAGCGCCGACGCGGCACCGTTCGCGCTCACCACCGGCCTGGTCACCCTGGCCCAGCAGGAGGAAGCCGAGCTGCTGGCCACGCTGGGGTCGCATGCCGATGGCCTCAGCCCGCATGAGGCCGAGGAACGGCTGGCGACGCTCGGCCCCAACGAGGTGGATCACGAAAAGCCGCTGCCGTGGTGGCGGCACCTTTGGCAGTGCTACCGCAATCCGTTCAACCTGCTGCTGACCGTGCTGGCGGCGGTGTCCTGGCTGACCGAGGACATCAAGGCCACCATGGTGATCGGTGCGATGGTGCTGCTGTCCACGCTGATCCGCTTCGTGCAGGAGGGCCGCTCGAACCGTGCAGCCGAGCGGCTGAAGGCGTTGGTCGGCAATACCGCGCGCGTGCTGCGCCGCAATCCCGGTACCGAGGCCGCCGATGTGGCCGACCAGTACTTCGGTGCGCACCTGCACAGCCGGCGCCCGGCGCGCCTGCTGGACCTGCCGATCCGCGAACTGGTGCCCGGCGACCACATCGTGCTGTCGGCCGGCGACATGATTCCGGCCGACTGCCGCGTGCTGACTGCCAAGGACCTGTTCGTGGCACAGGCCGCGATGACCGGCGAGTCGCTGCCGGTGGAGAAGTTCGCGCACCCGGGCGACGGCCTGGCTGGCCTGCTGGAACAGCACAACCTGCTGTTCATGGGCACCAATGTGGTGTCCGGCACTGCCACCGCCGTTGTGCTGGCCACCGGCAACCGCACCTATTTCGGCACGCTGGCCCTGCGCAGCACCGCCACTGACCGCGCGCCGACCGCATTCCAGGCCGGCGTCAACAGTGTCAGCTGGCTGCTGATCCGCTTCGCGCTGGTGATGGTGCCGTTCGTGCTGCTGATCAACGGCTGGACCAAGGGCGACTGGACCGAGGCGTTCCTGTTCGCACTGTCGGTGGCAGTGGGCCTGACGCCGGAAATGCTGCCGATGATCGTTACCTCCACCCTGGCCAAGGGTGCGGTGCTGCTGTCGCGGCGCAAGGTGATCGTCAAGCGCCTGGATGCAATCCAGAACTTCGGCGCGATGGAAGTGCTGTGCACCGACAAGACCGGCACCCTCACCCAGGACAGGATCGCGCTGGAGCGTCATACCGATGTGTTCGGCCACGATTCGGAAGACGTGCTGAAGTTCGCCTATCTCAACAGCCACTTCCAGACCGGGCTGATCAACCTGCTGGACCGTGCGGTGCTGGAGCACGTGGAGCTGCAAAGCTCGCTGCGGCTGTCGCAGGACTACCACAAGGTGGATGAGATCCCGTTCGACTTCGAGCGCCGCCGCATGTCGGTGGTGGTGTCCGAGCGCGAGGACCATCATGAGCTGATCTGCAAGGGCGCGGTGGAAGAAATGCTGGCGGTGTGCAGCACCGTGCGCGAGAACGGCCAGGACATGCCGCTGGATGAACATCGCCTGGCCCGCGTGCGGCAGACCACCGAAGAGCTGAACGAACAGGGCCTGCGCGTGGTGGCGGTGGCGATGAAAGAGACCGCCGCCAGCCAGACCACCTATTCGCAGGCCGACGAATGTGGCCTGACCCTGGTCGGCTACGTCGCCTTCCTGGACCCGCCGAAGGAATCGGCAGCGCAGGCGCTGCAGGCGCTGGCCGCGCATGGCGTGGAGGTCAAGGTGTTCACCGGCGACAACGAACTGGTGACCGCCCGCGTCTGCGCGCAGGTGGGGCTGGACGCCGACACCATCCTGACCGGCCCGCAGATCGAGCGCATGGATGATGGCGCATTGTCACGGGCACTGCACCACCACCGCGTGTTCGCCCGGCTGACGCCGCTGCACAAGGAACGGCTGGTACGCGAGCTGCGCGCCCAGGGCAAGGTGGTCGGCTTCCTCGGTGACGGCATCAACGATGCCCCGGCACTGCGTGCGGCCGATATCGGCATCAGCGTGGACAGTGCCGTGGACATCGCCAAGGAGGCGGCTGACATCATCCTGCTGGAAAAGAACCTGATGGTGCTGGAGGAAGGTGTCATCCAGGGCCGGCGCACGTTCAACAACATGCTGAAGTACATCCGCATGACCGCCAGTTCCAACTTCGGCAATGTGTTCTCGGTGCTGGTGGCCTCCGCCTTCCTGCCGTTCCTGCCGATGCTGCCGCTGCAGCTGCTGGTGCAGAACCTGCTGTACGACATCTCGCAGATCGCCATTCCGTTCGACAACGTGGACGAGGAACTGGTACGCAGGCCGCTGAAGTGGAACCCGGCGGACATCGGCCGCTTCATGGTGTTCTTCGGGCCGATCAGCTCGATCTTCGACCTGACCTGCTTCGCGCTGATGTGGTACGTGTTCGATGCGCGCACCGCCGGCGACCAGAGCCTGTTCCAGTCCGGCTGGTTCGTGGTCGGCCTGCTGACCCAGACCCTGATCGTGCACATGATCCGCACGCCCAAGGTACCGTTCCTGCAGAGCATCGCCGCGCCGCCACTGCTGCTGATGACCGGCCTGATCATGTCCATCGGCGTGGCCCTGCCGATGAGCCCGTTGGCCGGTTACTTCAAGCTGCAGGCGCTGCCGGCTGGCTACTGGCCGTTCCTGGTGGCGATCCTGTTCGGCTATGCGGTGCTGACCACCGCGCTGAAGAAGTTCTACATCCGCCGGTACGGGTGGCAGTAAACGCCCGCCGCTTGTCCAGGGAGAAACACAATGGACATCAATCCCAACCTGCCGGCCTTCAACGCCGGCGCGACCCTGAGCTCGCTGATCAGCCTGTCGGTGGCGTTCGTGCTGGGCACGGTCATCGGCCTGGAGCGGCAGCTGCGCCAACGCACCGCCGGCCTGCGCACCAATACGCTGGTAGCGGTGGGCGCGGCAGTGTTCGTCGATCTGGCGGTGCGCTTCCATGACCTGTACGGCGGTCCACCCTCGCCGCTGCATGTGGTGGCCTATGTGATCTCCGGCGTCGGCTTCCTCGGCGCCGGTGCGATCATGAAGGACGGCGCCCAGGTGTCCGGCCTGAACACCGCCGCCACCCTGTGGGGCTCGGCGGCGGTAGGTGCGTGTGCCGGTATCAAGCTGCTGCCCGAGGCGGTGCTGGCGGCAGTGTTCGTGCTGGCCGCCAACACCCTGCTGCGGCCGGTGGTGAACCGCATCCAGCGGCAGCCGCTGCCGGAAGCGTTCAGCGAGGCGACCTATGCGATCAACGTGGTCTGCCAGCGCGAGCAGCAGGCCGAGGTACTGGACCGGTTGTTGCTGCTGCTTGAGCAGGCGCAGTACCCGGTGCGCGCGGTGGACCAGCGGCCATTCGGCGAGCGTGACGTGGAGATCGAAGCGGTGCTGTATGCCACCACGGTGGATGCCGGTGAGCTCGATGCCGTGCTGGCCACGCTGGCGACCACGCCCGGCGTACTGCAGGGGTTCTGGAACGCCAGCCTGGAGGAGTAGTGCCGGCCGCTGATGGACGCATCCCGCCGGGCATGGCCCGGCGCTACCGTGCACCGCCTTGGTAGGTGCCGACCGTGGTCGGCACAATCCGTCAGGCACCATGACCGCGCACAACCCATGCCGACCAAGGTCGGCATCTACCGAACAGCGCTTTGCTATCCTTTCCGCCCACGCCAGGGAGCCATCCCGATGCCATCGCTGTCGCCCCGCCGCCCGCTGATGCTGCTGGCCCTGATCGTCGTGATGGGGGCGATCTTCCTGATCGATACCGTCACCGATTACGCGGTCGCGGCAGCCTGCTTCTACGCAGCGGTCATCCTCGCCGCATCACGCGTGCTGAGCGCGCGCGGGCTGATCACCCTGGCCGTCGCCTGCATTGCATTGACCGGGCTGAGCTTCTTCCTGACCCGCTTCGGCACCTATCGCATCGGCCTGGTCAACTCGGTGATCGGCATGCTGGTGATCGGCATCACCACCTACCTCGCCCTGAACATGGAAGCGGCCAAGGCCGCCGTGCAGGAAGCGCAGGGCCGTCTGCTGCGGGTGGCGCGCGCCTCGACCGTGGGCGAACTGACCACTTCCATCGCCCATGAAGTGAACCAGCCGCTGGCGGCCATCGCCAGTAGTGCCGAAGCCTGCCAGCGTTGGCTGGCGCAGGATCCGCCGAACGTGGACAAGGCCCGGCAGACCGTGGCCCGCATCCTGGCCGACGCGCACCGTGCCGGTGACGTGATCGCCCGCATCCGCGGACTTACCCAAGGCGCCGCTCCGGAACGGCACGCCTTCGACCTGAACCACGCGGTGGAGGAAATGCTGGCGCTGTCACGCAGTGAACTGGACCAGCACGGCGTGGCCGTGGCCCTGCTGCTGGATGCCGACCTGCCCCCGGTGCAGGCCGATCGTGTGCAGGTGCAGCAGGTGATCGGCAACCTGATTCTCAATGCGGTGGACGCAATGGAAACCGTGCCTCCCGCCGACCGACGCCTGTCGCTGCTGACCCGACGTGACGGTCAGCGGGTCAGTCTCAGCGTGCGCGACCGCGGCGTCGGCCTGCCCGCCGATCATCCCGAGCGTGTATTCGATGCCTTCTGGACCACCAAGTCACACGGGCTGGGACTGGGCCTCAGCCTGAGCCGTTCGATGATCGAGGCCAACGATGGCCAGATCCGCGCCGAACGACCAGCAGGCGGCGGTGCCTGCTTCGTCTTCGACCTGCCCATCGCCACGGACGTTCAACATGCGTAAGCCCGTTGCCCCTGCCATCGACCCAGCACCCATCGTCTATGTAGTCGACGACGATCCGTCGGTGCGCGCCGCACTGGAAGACCTGCTGGCCTCAATGGGCCTGCAGGTGCGGGCGTTCACTTCCACCCAGGCCTTCCTCGAACACGAACTGGAAGATGCGCCGGCCTGCCTGGTGCTGGACGTGCGCATGCCCGGCCAGAGTGGGCTTGAATTCCATCGCACGATGGGCAGTCACGGTCTGCAGCTGCCGGTGGTGTTCATCACCGGCCACGGCGACATTGCGATGGGCGTCAACGCGATCAAGGACGGCGCCATCGAGTTCCTGACCAAGCCCTTCCGCGACCAGGAACTGCTGGATGCCATCCACAAGGGCATCGAGATCGACCGCCAGCGGCGCCGCGACGGCGAGGCACTCGGCGCGCTGCAGCTGCGCTGGGATACCCTCAATGCCGGCGAGCGCGAGGTGGTCGACGGCGTGGTACGCGGACGCCTCAACAAGCAGATCGCCGGCGACCTCGGCGTCAGCGAGATCACGGTGAAGGTGCGCCGCGCACAGGTGATGCGCAAGATGGGCGCGCGCACCCTGGTGGACCTGGTGCGGATGTATGACCGCCTGCAGGGCAGCGCAGGCTGAGCGATGCCTCGTTCTATTCCGGATCGGGCAGCGCGTACTCCAGCCTGTAGTCATGGCGACCGTCGCTGATGGTGATTTCCAGGATTCCGCTCAAGCCGAGCAGCCCTTCACTGCCCGAATCGGGCACCACCACCACGCTCAGCTCCGGCGTTCCCCGGGCCATCAGACCGTTGTGCTGCAAGGTAAAAGCGCCCTGACGCCCAGCCAGCGCGGCCGTTACCCGTTCCATCGCCACATAGCCCGCCGAGCCCTGCACCGGGCTGCGGAAGGCCAGCATCTGGCCGACACTGCTGCCCTGCAGGTCACCATGGAAGAGCTTATCGATCGACATCACCCCGATCGGGCCGTCGTTGCCACCGATCGGCAGCAGCTTCACTTCAAAGGTTCCGCGCGCTTCGCCCTGCATCCTGCTCTCCCTCGTCGATAATGCGGCAACGGCGCGTGCGGATCATGCGCGCCGCAGGCGACGCTTCAACTGCGTATCCATCAAGCCCACCGCCAGCAGCACCGCGCTGGTCAGCCAGCCGGCGCCCAGCAGATGGGTGTGCGGCAAAACCACCCCCAACACGACCAACGCCACTGCACCGACCAGATGCGAATACGGGGCGCGCCCGTACACGATGCGCTTGTACAAGGCGCTGCCCAGCAGGTAGATCAACGGTCCGGCAACCAGCACCGTAGCGTAGACCAGAGTCACCGCCGCGCCAGGATGGTCCATGACCAGGTCATTGCCGACCGCGGTGGCGATGATGCCGGCGATCAGCAGCGCATGCACGTAGTGGAAGTTGGCCCCCATCCGCCCGGCGTCCTCGGAATGGGTGATCGCCGCGGTGGCATCGCGGCTGGAGATGCCGAAATACAACCACCACATGGCGATGGTGCCGGCGAAGGTGGCCAGCACCGCCGAGACCACATCGCCGCTCCAGTGCTCGACCTCGCTGAGCACGCCGCCAGTGGCCAGCAACGTTTCACCCAGCGCGACGATGACGAACAACTGGCAACGTTCGGCCAGGTGCCCGCCTTCGATGGTCCACTCGCGGGTGTGCGAACGGCCCAACCCCGGAAACGCGAAGCCGAACATCGGCGAGATGTACTCGCAGGCCACCGCCACCGCCCACAAGGCCAGGCGCAGGTTGCCCTCGGCAGCAGCGCCTGCCAGCCAGAAGCAGGCCGACACGCTCACCCACGCCAGCATGCGGCGGAAATTGGGCGCCAGCGGATGGTTGCGCCCGACCTCCAGCAGCACGAACACCGTGCGCCCGACCTGCATGGTGGCGTAGGCCCCCGCGAAGACCCAGGCGCGTTCAGCGAAGGCCTCGGGAATGGACGAGGACATCAGCAACGCCAGCAGCATGGTGACGAACAGCAGGCTGCGGATGCGTGGCGTCTCCGGATCGAACCAGTTGCTGACCCAGCAGGCGTACTGCCAGCCCAGCCAGACCGCGAACCACAGCACCAGGGTCTGCATCACCCCGACCAGATCCAGGTGATGCAGCAGATGGTGGCTGAGCTGGGTAACCGCAAACACGTAGACGAGGTCGAAGAACAGCTCTTCGTAGGTCACGCGGGCGTGGTGGCCATCGCGCTGGCGCAGGGCAGGCAGTCGCAGTCGTGTGCTCATGGCCGTCCTTCAGCGCGCCAGGCGCCAGTACAGCAGACCGGCCAGCAAGGCCGGCACCGCGAACACCAGCAGCAGGATCGGCAGCTCCTCCCGGACGGCGTAGCCGGCCTTGCTCACGCCCACCCACATGTTGGCCACCGTCACCAGCAGCCAGGTGGCGATGAACGCGATCAGGGCCGTGGGCAGCTGTGACTGGCCTACGCTCCACAGCCGCCCGAAGAGCAGGAACACCCCCAACAACAGCACCCCACCCACCATCACCAGAAGCACGTGCATGGTCCATCTCCTTGAGCCTGCTGGCAGGCTAGCCGCGGCCGATTCTGCGCTCCAGCCGATGATCGTGGTTTCACTTTCCAGCCTCGCCGAACAATCCCGATCCCCGAACCACATAGCAAACGAGAACGGTTCCCATTAGTATTGCGTCATCGCGCAGGGATGCCCTCCCCGTGCCCGCCCCTTGCCCCTGCTTCCGGTCCGGATGTCCCAACTACCTTCCCCACACCCTCCTGCGCTGCCGCTGGTGTCCTCGCTGGTGCGCCACTACGAGGAACTGGTGGAGTACCTGCGCTGCCGTTTCCGGTCGCCAGGGCTGGCCCGTGAAGTGGTGCACGACGTCTGCGTGCGGCTGCTGGAACGCCCCGCCGCCTACGATGCACGGCAACCCATCGCACTGCTGCGGCGCATCGCCCACGATGCGGCGGTGGACCGCTGCCGCGCCGAGGATCTGCGCCGGCACTGGGTGGAGTCGCGTGCCGAACTGCCCGATGACGCCTGCCCACGCCCAGGCCCCGAGCAGCAGGCGCAGGGACAGCAGGCGTTGCAGCGCCTGAGCGCGACCATCGAGCGCATGCCCTGCCGGCGCCGGCAGGTCTTCATCCTGCACAAGATTCACGCGCTGCCGCAGGCCGACGTCGCGCAGCGCATGGGCATCGGCCTGAAGGCTGTGGAGCGTCACCTGCGGCTGGCCATGGCCGATTGCCGCCAGCAGGGCACGCTGCAATGAGCGATGCACCTGCACCACCGCCGCCACCCGAAGTCCCCAGCACCGACCAGATCCTGGACCAGCATCGGGACGCCCTGAAGCAACGCTTTCCGCTGCCCGACCCGGAAACGCTGCGCCGCCGGGGTGGCGGCGCGAAGCGGGTACTGCCCGTGTTGCTGGTGCTGGCCGGCGCCGTACTCGTGGCCGACCCGGCCTGGCAGGTCCGCGATTACCAGACCGGCGTGGGCGAACGCCGTGAACTCGTCCTGGCCGACGGCAGTCGGGTACAGCTGGATGCAGGCACCCGCGTGCAGGTGCGCCGCCATCTGCGCTCCCGGCAGGTGCTGCTGGAACAAGGGCGGGCACGCTTCGAGGTGCAGCACTCGGCCTGGCGACGCTTCGGGGTGGATGCCGGCCCGGTCCACGTGCGCAATTACGGCACGGTGTTCGACGTCGACCGCCAGGGGGAACTGAGCGAAGTGACACTGTGGCGCGGCGAGGTCGGCGTGCGCGTCGACGAGGGCGGCAGCGAACAGCGGCTGAAGCCAGGGCAGCGCCTGCTGGCCCAGCGCGGTTCGCTGTCACCTCCGGAAGCCATCGATCCAGAGCAGGCGGACTGGACCACCGGACGCCTGCAGTTCGACCGCATGCCACTGACCGAGGTCCTGCGCATCCTGCAGCGCTATCACGACCGTCCCATCGTGCTGGACGACCCAGCGCTGGGGCCCCTGCAGGTGTCGGGCGTCTTCGATGCCGACCGCGCCGAGACCGTACTCGCGCTGCTGCCCGAGATCCTGCCGGTGCAGGTGCATGCCGGCACCGATGGCAGCCTGCATCTGCGCGCCCGCGATTGAATGCCACACCGAGGGTGGGTTGCGCGCCGTCCCATCCGGCAAGTGCTTGAACCCTTCCGAAGGACCCCCGCATGACCCGCCCTGTTCCGCCTGCCGCTCTGCGCCGGCTGGCCCCCACCCTGCTCGCTGCCTGCCTGTGTGCGGCCCTGCCCGCCACGGCGCAGACCGCTGCGTCAGCGCCCATCGAGCTGCACCTGCCGGCCGGCCCGTTGCAGGCTTCGCTCAACTCGCTGGCGCGGCAGAGTGGCATCCAGCTGTTGTTCGCCGCCGACAGCGTGAGCGGCCGCAGCGCCCCGGCTGTTGATGGCCGCTACACCCCGCATGAGGCCCTGCAGCGGCTGCTGGCCGGGCAAGGCCTGGCGATGCAGGAACGTTCGCCGGGTGTGTTCGTGGTGAGTGCCGCGCCAGCGCCGGCGAAGCCGCGCACCCCGGCCCGGGCCGCATCATCGGCGCCGTCATCCGCCACGACGGCGTCGCTGGCCCGCGTTACGGTCTCGGCCTCGACCGCGCGCATGCCACAGGGCGAGACCGCCATGCCCAATACCATCACGGTGCTGACCCGCGAGGACATCGCCCAGCAGCTGGCGCTGGGTTCGGATGTGTCGCGGGTGCTGTCGTCACAGATCCCGGCATTTGCCCCGGCGCGCGAAAAGATGTCCAACTACGGCGAAACCCTGCGTGGCCGCGGCATCCTGTACATGGTCGACGGCGTGCCGCAGTCCACGCCGCTGCGCGATGGCTCGCGTGATTCGCACACCATCGACCCGGCGATGATCGAACGCATCGAGGTCATCCACGGCGCCAACGCGCTGCAGGGCATCGGCGGCACCGGCGGCATCGTCAACATCATCACCGGCAGTGCGCCCAGTGAGCTGGGCGCGTTCCTGCTCGACACCAACGTCAGCTACAGCGCTGCCCTGCCCAGCCGCCACGACGACAATGGCCAGCGCGGCTCGGCCCTGGTGGGCGTGCGCGGCGAGCAGTTCGACCTGGTGGCTGGCCTGGCCTATGAGAAGCAGGGCCTGTACCACGACGGCGAGGGCCGATCGATCGGCACCAACGCGCAGGGCGAGCTGATGGACTCGACCTCATCGAACGTGTTCGCCAAGCTGGGCTGGAACATTGCCGAGGGCCATCGCCTGCAGGTCATGGCCAACCGCTACCAACTGCGCGGGATGGACAACTACCTGGCCATCAACGGTGACTATCGGACCGGTCGCCCGACCATTTCGGTCCCCGGCGATACGCCACTCGATCCGCCGATGAACCGCTCGCGTTCGCTGACGGTGGACTACAGCGCCGCCGACCTGCTCGGTGGCCGTTTCCAGGCGCAGGCCTTCGCGGTGGATTTCGAAGGCCGCTACGGTGCCAGCCAGTGGGACCCGTGGGGCAACACCGGCGCCAACGCCGCCTGGGACCAGACCCAGAACGAATCGGACAAGCGCGGCTTCAAGCTGACCCAGAGCTGGACCCGCGTCGCCGACACCACGCTGGACGTGACCCTGGGCCTGGACGGCCTGCGCGACCGCACCCACCAGGTGCTGCTGGCCAGTGGCATGAACTGGGTGCCGCAGACCACCTACCAGAGCCTGTCACCGCTGCTGCAGCTGCACTGGTGGCCGACCGATCACCTGATGCTGTCCGGCGGCCTGCGTTACGAGAAGGGCGAGCTGGACGTGGGTGACTACACCACCCTGCCCCGCTACGGCGCTCGCAAGGTGGCTGGCGGCAAGCCGACCATGAGCGAGACCCTGCCCAACTTCGGCGCGGTCTGGTACATCAACGATCGCCTCAACGCCTACGCCTCGTATTCGGAAGGCTACACCGTGGCCGACGTCGGCCGCGTGCTGCGCGCGATCAACCGCGACGGACAACGCGTGGACAGCCTCATCGACCTGTCACCGGTGGTGTCGGACAACCGCGAGATCGGCCTGGAGTACGACGATGGCCGCTTCAGCGGCGACATCGCCTACTACACCTCCGAATCCAGGCTCGGCTCGGTACTGATCTACGATCCGGGCATCGATGCCTATGCGGTGCAGCGCCAGGCCACCCGCGTGGAAGGCTTTGAAAGCAACCTGCGCCTGCGGTTGGGCGACAGCCGGCTTGGCCTGGGCTATGCGCGCGCCAACGGCCGCTACGACGCCGACGTCGACGGTCGCCTCGACAGCGACCTCGCCGGCGTAAACATCGCACCGAACCGGCTGACCGCGTTCTGGGAACAGAGCTGGACGCCGCAGCTCAGCACGCGCCTGCAGGCCAGCCATGCCTTCGACCGTGATTTCGACCTGCGTGGCGCGCAGGTGGCGGAGTTCAAGGGTTACACAACTCTGGATCTGGTCGCGCGCTATACGCTGGACAAGCATGCCTTCACGCTGGGCGTGCAGAACCTGGCGGACAAGCAGTACATCAGCTACTACTCGCAGACCACGCCGTCGAATCCGAGCTATTTCTCCGGCCGCGGCCGGGTGCTGACGCTGGGGTGGCAGTACCGGTACTGATCCATGGCGCCCTTATGGGAGCCATGAAATCTATGCGAGACGCGATGAAGGGGGCCCATGCTAGTTTCTGGGCCTCCTTCAAACGGACGTGAACCATGCGTTGTTCCCTGCTCGCCTTCGCCCTGGCCGCTGCTGTTCCGGTCGCGCACGCCAGTGCCGCCGAGGCACCACTGCCGCAGCTGCGGGCCTACACCGTGGACACCTCCTGGCTGCAGCCGATGGCACCGCTGCAGATCGCCGACCAGACCTGGCAGATCGGTACCGAAAACCTGACCGCGCTGCTGGTGCAGACCGCCGAGGGCGCAGTGCTGCTGGACGGCGGCATGCCACAGATGGCCGGCCACCTGCTGGACAACATGAAGGTGCGCGGCGTGGCGCCGCAGGAGCTGCGACTGATCCTGCTCAGCCATGCGCATGCCGACCACGCCGGCCCGGTCGCCGAGCTCAAGCGTCGCACCGGCGCGCACGTGGTGGCCAATGCCGAATCAGCGGTGCTGCTGGCGCGCGGCGGCAGCAACGACCTGCACTTTGGCGACGGCATCACCTATCCGCCCACCAGCGCCGACCGCATCATCATGGATGGCGAAGTGGTCACGGTGGGCGGCATCGCATTCACCGCACACTTCATGCCGGGGCACACCCCGGGCAGCACCGCCTGGACCTGGACCGATACGCGCGACGGCAAGCCGGTGCGCATCGCCTACGCCGACAGCCTGAGCGCGCCGGGCTACCAGTTGGCGGGCAACCCGCGCTATCCGCGCCTGATCGAGGACTACAAGCGCAGCTTCACTACCGTGCGCGGCCTGCCCTGCGAACTGCTGCTGACCCCGCACCCGGGTGCCAGCAACTGGAACTATGCCGCCGGCAGCAAGGCCGGCGCCAAGGCACTGACCTGCAGCGCCTACGCGGATGCGGCCGAGAAGACGTTCGACGCGCAGCTGGCCAGGGAAGCCGCGGCACACCGCTGATCCTGTAGAGCCGAGCCTACGCTCGGCTTGCCGGAAGAAAACAGCCGAGCGTGGGCTCGGCTCTACACAGGACACGTGGGAAGGTGCCGGTCAGGGCGACCGGCACCTGCGACCATCAGCCACCCTGCCCGTGCTGGGCAAACGGCTCGGTGCTGCCGTCGGTGCGCACCAGCTCGACAGTGTATGGCTGCACGTAGCCGTCGGGCATTTCCATGCCCGGCGAACCGGCCGGCATTCCGGGCAGCACAAGCCCGCGCACCGCCGGTCGCTCGGCCAGCAGTCGCTTGATGTCCTCGGCCGGGATGTGGCCTTCAACCACGTAACCACCGATCTCGGCGGTGTGGCAGGACGCCTTGCCGACCGGTACACCGAGGCGGACCTTGATCGGGTTCATGTCGTCGGTGTCGCGCACATCCACCTGGAAGCCTTCGGCCTTCAGGTGATCGACCCAGATGCCGCAGCAGCCACAGCTGGCAGTCTTGTGCACGATGGCGATGGGCAGTGCAGGATCCACCTGCGACGGACCGGCCATGATCGGTGCCGCAGGGGCGTCGCTGGCAACCGGCGTGGCGGCGGATTCTTCGGCGGCACGCGCGCAGGCGGAGGTGGCCAGCACGGTGCCCAGCAGCAGGCCGAGGGAGAGAGAACGGTTCATGGTGTTGATTCCTTTGCAGATGCGGGCAACGCGGCCCGCTGCCTGCGCATCGAAGGCACAGGCAGAGTCGAGAATGAGTCGAGCAGCTATGGCAGGCACTGCCTGCAGGGAATCACACGATGGGAGGCCGTAACGGGTCCGGCAACGGCGGCGGTGCGCGTTGCTGGGCGCTGGCTGGCAAAGGCGCCTCACGCCATGGCAAGGCGGGCGTTCCGCTCAGGGAGGCCAGCATGCCGAGGCTGGCCGGCGGGCATTCGCACTCATTGCTCTGGCAGACCGTTGATGCTGCATCGTCGCAGCATCCGGCCATGGCCGCCGAATGCGGTGCAGCGCAATGGTCCTGGCTGGCCGGGCCGCTGTACGAAGACGCGGCGAGCGCCAGCGCCGGTGCATTCAGCACCAGGGCGACAAGCAACGTCCATCGCAGCAGCAGGCCAGACAGGTTCACACGCCGATGATAGCCGATGCGCGCGCTACGCAATGGCCGCGGCCATCGCCTGCACCCGCACCGGAATCGACTTGGCGGCGGGCGTGCCGCTGATGCGGTCGTAGTAGTCCAGCGGCAACAACGGGTTCAGCTCCGGGTAGTAACCGGCCAGCGCGCCGCGCGGCATCGGGTAGTCCAGCACGGTCAGGCCCTCGATGCGCCGCTGCACGCCATCGCCGCTGATCGTCTCCAGGCTGACCAGCGCCTCCTTCTGCAGTCCACGCGCCAGCCGGTCCTCGATGTTCATGAACAGCACCATGCGATCGTTGTACACGCCGCGATAGCGGTCGTTGTAGCTGTAGATGGTGGTGTTGTACTGGTCGTGCGAGCGCACGGTGGCCAACCGCAACATGTCCGGATCGTGCACCGGATCGTCCACGTCCAGGCCGGGCATCACCAGGATGTTGGCCTTGCCATTGGGCGTGGGCCAGACGCGGCGGCGCGGCGGAATGTCCAGATGGAAACCGTGTGGCTGCTGGATGCGCTCGTTGAAGCCGGTGTAGATCTCCGGGTACACGGCAGCGATCAGATCGCGGATGGGCGCATAGTCGTGCATGCACCGCGCCCAGTCGACCTTGCTGTCTGGCAGTGCGGCCATCGCCATGCGGCAGACGATCTCGACCTCGGGCAGCACCTCGGTGCTGACCGGTTCGAGCACGCCGCGCGAGGCGGTCACGTTCGACATCGCGTCTTCGATGGTGACGAACTGCTCGCCGGCCGGCGTGACGATGCGCTCCGAGCGCGCCACCACCGGCAGGATCAGCGCATCGCGGCCATGAACCAGATGACCGCGGTTGAGCTTGGTGGCGATGCCCACGGTCAGGTCCAGCCCACGCATCGCTTCATACGCGCGAGGCGTATCGGGCACCGCATGGATGAAGTTGCCACCCAGGCCGATGAACACCTTGGCGCTGCCGTCCAGCATCGCCTCGATGGATTCGACCACATGATGGCCATGCTCACGCGGCGGATCGAAGCCGAACACCTGCTGCACGCGGTCCAGATAGGCCGGTTTGGGCTTCTCGTCGATGCCGACGGTGCGGTCGCCCTGCACATTGGAATGCCCACGGATCGGCCCGATGCCCGCACCGGGCTTGCCGAAGTTGCCGCGCAGCATCAGCAGGTTGGCGACCTGCTGCAGCAGGCGCGAGCCATACTGGTGCTGGGTCAGCCCCATGCCGTAGCAGATCACGGTGGCCTTGGAGCGGATGTAGATCTCCGCACAGCGTCGGATCTGCGCCTGCGAAATGCCGGACACCTGCACGATCTCGTCCCAGTCCTGCGCCATCACGTCTTCGCGAAGCGCCTCCAGCCCCACCGTGTGTTCTGACAGGAAATCATGGTCGAGCACGCGCTCGCCCTGCGCCTCGCGCTCGAACATCACCTTCATCATGCCTTTGATCAGAGCCAGGTCGCCGCCGATACGGATGTGCACGAACTCGCTGGTGATCTCGGTCGAACCGAACGTGGCCATCTGCACCACGTCCTGCGGCTCGGCAAAGCGGATCAGCGCGCGCTCGGGCATCGGATTGACCGCCACGATCGGGATGCCGCGTTTGCGCGCCTCGACCAGGTTGCTCATCATCCGCGGTGAATTGGTGCCGGTGTTCTGGCCGATCACGAAGATCGCCTCGGCGTGCTCGAAATCCTGCAGCACGATCGTGCCCTTGCCCACCCCGATGGCCGGCGGCAGGCCGCGGCTGGTCGGCTCGTGGCACATGTTCGAGCAGTCCGGGAAGTTGTTGGTACCGAACTCGCGCACAAAGATCGAATACAGGAACGCCGCTTCATTGGGCGTGCGCCCGGAGGTGTAGAACTCGGCCTGGTGCGGGCTGTCCAGCGCCTGCAGGTGGCGGCCGATCAGCGCGAAGGCATCATCCCAGCTGCACGGCACGTAGTGGTCGGTGGCTGCGTCGTAGCGCATCGGCTCGGTCAGCCGGCCCTGCATCTCCAGCCAGTAGTCGGTCTGCGCCATCAGTTCGGTGACGGTGTGCTGGGCGAACAACTCGCGGCCGGCGCGGAACTGGGTGGCTTCCCAGGCCAGTGCCTTCGCGCCGTTCTCGCAGAACTCCAGCTTCTTGCGTTCGTCGGCGTCGGGGAACGCACAGCTGGGGCACTTGAAGCCACCCGGCTGGTTCATCGCCAGCAACGCCTTCGAGCCTTTGCCGATCACGCTTTGCTGCAGCAGCACCTTGGCCGTGGCACCGGCGGCACCCCAGCCACCGGCCGGCTGGTTGTACGGCTTGTAACGCGGTGGCTTCTGCTCGGACATGTTCGGGGACCTTACGGTAGGAACGCGGCAACAATGGGCACATCGCAGTCCGGCGGCGCTTTCAATCGCACGGCCAGCCCCACAGTCAAACACGGCCTGCACGGCTTCGCCAGTGGCTGCGCGCTGTTTTCAGCGCAGCCTGCCATGACAACGGTTACACCTGCGTCAGCGCACGGCCACTGCGCTATTCTCGATGCCGTGGGTGGTCCACCACCTGCGTATTTCCTTAGTCCGGACGCGCTGCATGCCAGATTCGACCCCACCGCACACCCCGCCTGCCGGCACGGCCCTGCGCCCGTTGCGGCGCTGGCGCAGCAAGGGGCAGCAGCCGCAGATCGACGTGGTGGCCGAGGAAGTGCCGGTGGCGCTGCGTTACAACGGCGCCGCCTTCGCGGTGATGATGGCCACACCCTGCGACCTGGAGGACTTTGCGCTGGGGTTCTCGCTCAGCGAGGGATTGATCGCTACGCCTGCCCAATTGCTGGCCATCGAGGTACGACCGCAACTGGAAGGCATCGAGCTGCAGATGACCGTGACCGAGGATGCACCCGGTGCCGACCTGGATCCGGCCAACGGGCGCCTGCTGCCCGGCCGCGGTGGCTGCGGCCTGTGCGGCACGCGCCAGCTGGAGGAAGTGCTGCGGCCGCTGCCCGAGGTGCGCGAACGGCGAACCTACCCGCCAGCAGCCCTGCAACGGGCGCTGGCCACACTGGTGCAGCATCAGCCGATGAATGCGGTGAGCGGTTCGACCCATGCCGCGGCCTGGGCCGACGCCAGCGGTCGCATCGGCTGGGTGCGCGAAGACGTCGGCCGCCACAACGCGCTGGACAAGCTGATCGGCGCCCTGCATCACAATGAACACACGATCGAGGGGGGGCTGCTGGTGATTTCCAGCCGCGCCAGCTACGAAATGGTCAGCAAAGCCGTACGGGCCGGCGTCAGCGTACTGGCTGCTGTCTCGGCACCGACCGCGCTGGCGATCGACCTTGCCCGTAGTGCAGGCCTGTGCCTGGTCGGGTTCGCGCGGGAAAGCGGATTCAACGTGTATACCCATCCCGAGCGGCTGCAGGCGAACGATAAACGGGACGACTGAGAACGACCGGGAGCACGACGCCCCCGGTCTGGCACAGCTCAGCGCAGCGCCACCTTCGGGAAGTCCACCGGCACGTCGAACGCTACGTTGACGTAGTTCGTGAACAGGTTGAGCGCTACGTGGGCGAGGATCTCAACGATCTGCTCATCGTCGAAGCCGGCCGCACGCAGCGCCTGCACATCGCCATCGGTGACCTGCGCACGCTGCTCGACCACCTTCAGCGCGAAGTCCAATGCCGCCGAGGTGGCCGGATCGCTGGACTGACCGATCTGTGCAGCGGCCATCTGCTCGCTGCTGGCACCCGCCTTGCGGCCCAGCGCGGTGTGTGCGGCCAGGCAATACTCGCAGGCATTGCGGTTGGCGATGGCCACGGCGATCTGCTCGCCCAGCAGCGGCGACAGGCGACCGCCGCCCAGCGCGCCGAACGAACCCCACATGCTCTGCAGGGCGGCTGGCGAGTTGGCCACGGCGCGGAACATGGCCGGGGTGGCGCCGAAGGCAGCGTGGACCTGACCCAGCAGGGCCTCGCGGTCGGCGGTGGTGTTGGCGGCATCGATCAGGGGGACACGGGACATGGTGGATCTCCTTGGGAAAGCGCCCGGGATTGGACGACCCGCTCATCCTAGGTAGACTCGCTGGACGCTTCAGGCGCAATCAGCCACACATGTTGTCCATTCATCCATGAGCACGCCCACCGACACCTCCCCACCCGACCGTCTCTCCTCCCTGCTGGAACGCTTCCGGGTGCAGGCCGCGCTGTTCCACAGCGGTCCGCTGTGCGGGCGCCATGTCTTCGAGCCGCAGCCCGGTCGTGCCTTCCTGCACATCCTGCGCCAGGGTGAAATGGAGGTCCGTCATCCCGACGGCGATATCGCGCTGCCCCGGTTGAAGATCGACACACCCAGCCTGCTGCTGTATCCGCAACCGCTGCACCATGTGTTCTTCAATGCACCGCTGGAAGGCCCGGATTTCACCTGCGCCACGCTGGATTTCGATGGCGGCGCGCGTAATCCGATCGTGCAGTCGCTGCCGCCGGTGATGGTGGTGCCACTGGCCGCGATCGGCGAACTGGATGACACCCTGCACCTGCTGTTCGCCGAGGCCGATCGCCAGCGCTGTGGTTCACGGCTGCTGACCAACCGCCTGTTCGAGGTCGCGCTGATCCAGATCCTGCGCTGGGTGGTGGACCACCCGGATGCGGCCGGCGTCAGCCATGGGCTGATGCGGGGGCTGTCCGATGTACGGCTGGCACGCACACTGGTGGCGATGCACCAGGCGCCACAGGACGAATGGACGCTGCCGCGCATGGCCGCGACTGCCGGCATGTCGCGCAGCGCGTTCGCGGCCGTGTTCAAGGACGTGATGCAGGCAACGCCGGCCAGTTATCTGCTGGACTGGCGGCTGAGCCTGGCCTGCGCGCAATTGAGGGCCGGCGTGGCGGTCAAGCAGGTGGCGATCGAGGTGGGCTTTGCCGATACCGCGTCGCTGTCGAAAGCGTTCCGCAAACGGTTGGGGGCCTCGCCGAGGGCGTGGTTGGCCGCGAGCGCAGCGCAGGTTGGGTGAACGGCTGAGGAGTAGAGTCGACTGTCAGTCGACTACCGCGCGAAGCGCGGGGTTTCGCTGTCTGAGCGAAGAGCAGTCGACTAACAGTCGACTCTACAAGTGCGGCGATCCATCAGACTTCGCCAGCAGCCCGGCGATGCGCTCGGCAACCTGGGCACGTACGCCTTCGTCCAGCTGCCCTTCGTACATCGCCTCGTAGATCCACAGGCCATCGGCGGCCAGCCGCGCCACGAAATTGTCGAGCGCTGCGCTGTCTTCCGCTGTACCCGCCTCCGGCGGCAGCGGTGCCCAGCGACGCACCGCCGGTCCCCACGGGCGCTCTTCGGCGTCCGGGTCGGCCGATTCGAGCATGAACATCAGCTCGGCACGGGTGGCGCTCTGGGCCGACACGCGCACGAAGGTCTGGTAACGCTCCAACGCAGTGGCCTGCTCGGCGGTCTTGCCCAGCAACGCTTCCATCGACGTCTCCCAGGCCTGTACCAGGTGTTCGTCGATCCCCCGCAGCAGCGCCTCGCGCGACGGGAAGTGGTACAGCAGTCCACCACGTGTCAGCTGGGCCTCGGCCGCCACCGACTCGAAGGTCACCGCGCGCACGCCGTCACGATTGATCACGTTGACGGCGGCGTCGAGGATGCGATCGCGCTTGCTGGTTCTCATCGCTTCATTTTACGCGATCGGCCGCGCCTTCGCGGCTGCCGACGCGGCCGCGCAGCAGGCGCGCGATGATCGCCGCACCCAGCGCCAGCACCGCCGTGATCACCAGCAGCACGATCTGGTAGCCACGGTCATACGCGGCCGTAGCCAGTGCGAACCACTCGCCCTGCCCGCTCTCGCGCGCGGCATGCAGCGCCTGGGTGAAACCCTCGCGGGCAAGCGCGGGCATATCGGCCGAGACCGGCAGGAACGCGCTGTACATTGCGGTACTCAAGCTGCCCAGCATCGCCACCGCCAGCAGGCCACCGAACTCATAGGACACTTCTTCCACCGACGAGGCCATGCCCGCACGGTGCGCCGGCACGTTGTTGAGGATGGCGGTGGACGCCACCGAGATGGCCGGACCCATACCGAAGCCGGTGATGGCCATGCCAGCCGCCACCCAACCAAGGCCGTGCAGGAAGCCGAACGCCACCACGCCGACGCCCAGCGCACCTGCGGCCAGGCCACCACAGATCAGCGGGCGCAGGCCCACCCGGTGCAGGATGCTGCCGCCGAGCAGCGCACTGGGCAGGCTGCCCAGTGCCGCCACCGACACCAGCAGGCCCGCCTGCAGCGGCGTGAAACCTGCCACCAGCTGGAAGCGCTGCGTGGTGACCAACTGCAGGCCGGCCATCGCGAACAGGGTGAACACCGCCGACAGCGTGCCGGCCAGGAACGCCGGATTACGGAAGATCGCAAAGTCCAGCAGCGGGTACGGCAGCTGCTGCTGGCGGCGCGCGAACGCCGCACCGCTGATGACGGCCAACACCAGCGCGGCTGCGCCCAGCGCATATGAGGGCGGCGTGGCGATCAGCGACTTGATCGCCAGCACCAGGCCGGACAGTGCAGCCAATGCCAGCACTGACGACACCAGGTCCCATGGCCGCGAGGTGTCGCGCTGTCCTTCCGGCGCCAGCAGCAGCGTGGCCACGAACGCGACCACCACCACCGGCACGTTGATCAGGAACACCGAGCCCCACCAGAAGTGCTGCAGCAGCCAGCCGCCAATGATCGGGCCGAGCGCTGCACCGACGATGGCGACCGAACCCCAGATCGCGATGGCGATGTTGCGTTCGCGTTCTTCGTGGAAGCTCAGTCCGATCAACGCCAACGTGGCCGGCATCATCGCTGCGGCACCGATCGCCAGGAATGCACGCGCGGCAATCAGCTGCGTTGCGGTGTCAGCGAACGCCGCTGCCAGCGAGGCGACGCCGAACACCACCAGGCCGATCAGGAACATGCGCCGGTGACCGATGCGGTCGCCCAGCGTGCCCGCACCCAGCAGCAGGCCGGCCATCACCAGCGGATAGGCGTTGATGATCCACAGCGCCTGGCCGGCACTGGCCGAGAGTTCTTCGGTAAGGGTGGGCAGCGCGGTGTAGAGCACGGAGTTGTCGAGCGTGACCAGCAGCAGGCCGGCGGCGACGGTGAACAACAGCGCCCAGCGACGGGCACGCGACAGGGCCGGAGCACCGGCCAAGGGCTGGGACAAAGCCATGGGAGAACCTGATGGGGGTGGAATACGGCCATAACTATACAGGATGTCCTGTATAGTTATGAAAACAGCGCCACCAATTCAGATTGGGGCCCGGGCAATGTTCATGTTGTCGTGCCCCTCATGCCGGGTCGTGCCCGGTGTCAGGGATCATCACCGGCAATCTTCCGGCAGTGCGGCAATCGCCAATACCACCGCCGCCTGCATGCCCTTCCCCACGGCCATGTCCAGTTCCCCGCCAGTTCCCCCATGCTGGCGCCGCAGCTCGTCCTCGCACAGGCCGCGCACCCGCGCGCGGGCATTCGCGCGCAGGCTGCTGCACCGCCAGTCGGCGCCACCCAGCGGCAGCACCGAATACACCACGCTGTTGCAGGCGTTGCCGGCACGCTGCTGCAGCGACAGTCCACCAAAATCCCGCGGTTCGCTGCTGCGTTGCGGGTCGAAGTAGCTGTCCGGAAACGTGCGCGCATACTGTTCGATGTCCACGGCCATGCTGCGCCCACCGGCCAACGGCATCTGCAGCGGCTGCCCGCACGGCGTCGCATCGGCGCGGTGCTGGATGTACTGGTAGATCGGCCGGTCCAGCGATGGGTCCTGCTGGGTCACCGCGCTGACTGCCGCCAGCACCGGCAGCGATGCACGATTGGCCATGCGCGCCAGCAGCCCCGCCTGCGCCGGCTGGCAGCGGTCGCGCAATGTTGCTGCGAGCAGGAAGAGCACGTCGTTGCGAAACGCGGGGTCATCACCCAGACGCTGTTCGATACGCTGGCTGGCATCGGACGCCGGTGCCGGAAACGCGACCGCCGGCGGCGCGGTGGGTGCGCGCTGCCGCTGCCACCACACCAGCAGCACCACCGCGCCCAGCAGCACCCCGGCAGCCATGAGCCATCGCCTGCGCATCAGTTGCGGATCGCCGTCAGCGTGGCTGCCGCGGCATCGTAGGACGCGCTGGCGATGTCCGCGTCGAAACGCTTCACCTGCAGGCGGCCGGCAAGCCGGTACGGATCCCACAGATCGCCCAGCGCGATCGGTGTCGCCAGGGTCACGTGGATGATCTGGTTGGGTGGCGGCGGCGGCACATGGATACACGCGCCGTAGAACGGCACGAACAGCAGTTCATCGACCAGGCCGGCATCGTTGGTGCCGAGCGGCACCACGTAGCCATCCAGATCCACCGCGCGACCGTCGACAGCGTCGACCACGCGCGAGGAGCCGAACTGCTTGACCCGGTCCGGGCTGGAATGGTCGATCTCCAGCCCCGGTGGCGTGCCCGAGCCGGTGTCGTCGATCAGGCCACCCACGCCCTCCATGCCATTGCGTGACAGGCCGATCTGCGGGGGTGGGCGCTGGTAGCTCACTTCGTCGGGTCGCAACGCGTCCCAACGGTCGATGGGGGCTTCGGCCGTGGCGGAGGGCGCCGGCTTGTCCTGCGGCCCGACCACCAAGGCATCGCCGCCCGGCGCCGTACAGCCTGCCAACCACAGGCATCCCACCGCCAGCAACAGGTGACTACGGTTCATAGGGCCTCAGCTGTGCGTCACGCATGGTGTAGGCCGAACCGGCCAGATCGTCATCCAACCGTTCGGCGCGCAGGGTGCCCGCCAGGAAGAACGGTGAGTACATGTCCGGCATCTCGATCGGGCGCGGCAGCACTACGTGCACGATCTGGTTCGGTGGCGGTGGTGGCACGTGGATGCAGGCGCCGTAGTACGGCACGAACAGGAATTCGGTCAGCCGCCCGTCCTGCGCGTTGGCCAGTGGCACCACGTAACCCGGCAGGCGCACCGGCCGCTGCAGGACCGTGTCCACCGTGCGGAAGGTACCGAACTGCGGCATGCGCCGGTTGCCGTTGTGCTCGACCTCCGGGCCCTCGCCCCGCTCCAGCGCGGCCAGCTCGTCCTTGGGCATCATCTGCAACCAGTCCAGCTCCTGCTCCACAGCGCCTGCAGGGTCATCGCGGTCGACGACCGGCGAGGGTGGCAGGGCCTGTACGCCGGTATCCACCGGCCGCTCACAGGCGGCCAGCGCCAGCACCATTGCCACTACCCGCATCCATCGCATGCTCAGCCTCCCGGTGAAAGGCCATCGGCCAAGGTGCGCCGGTAAGCGAGCAACGCCGGGACCAGCCCGGCTACGGCGCTGATCAGCAGCACGCCCGCTGCCCATGCCAGTTCACGGCCATCCGGCCAGACATGGGTGATCGACAGACCGAAGGTGGCCAGTACCCAGCCGCGCCCGGCAATGCTGGCGACCACCAGCAGCGACAGGGCCAGCACGCTGGCCACCGCACTGGTCGCCACCGCTTCCACCACGAGCAGGCCCGCGATGTAGCCCGGTCGCGCACCGGTGGCACGCAGGATGGCCATCTCGCGCCGGCGCTCCTGCAGGGTGGAGACCAGCAGCGCCACCAGCGAGACCATGCCCAGCAGCACCACCATTGCACTGATCAGCTGCAGGGCTCGCTCGGCGGTGCCCAGCGACTGCCACAGCTGCTGCAGGGTCACGCCGGGCAGGATCGCCAGCATCGCCTCGTCCGGATACTCGTTGATCCTGCGCTGTACCGAGAACGTGGCGATGCGCGAGTTCAGGCCGAGCATGAAGGCGGTGATGCTGGTCGGGGTCAGGTCCAGGTGGCGCGCCTGCTCGGCGCTGACGCTCTGGCTGCGCAGCTGCACGCCCGATCGCCAGTCAACATGGATCGCCTCGATGGCCGGCAGCGAGACCAGCAGCGACGAATCCACCGGCGTGCCGGTGCGCTGCAGGATGCCTGCAACGCGGAACGGCTTGTCGGCATGCGTGGCCAGCGTGACCGCGCCGGTGCCGTGCGCCAGCACGATCTCGTCGCCGAGGCCGACCTTCTGCGCGCGAGCCACCTCCGCGCCGATCACCGCGTCATACAGATCATCGAAGGGCCGCCCCTGTGCAAAGGCCAGCGCGTGGCCGGAACCATAACGATAGTGTTCAAAGTAGCCGCCAGTGGTACCCACTACCCGGTAGCCGCGCCAGGAATCGCCCAGCGACAACGGTACCGACCACTTCACCTGCGGCAATGCGGACAGCTCCTGGTAGGACTGCCAGGACACGTTGTTGGTCGGGTCGCCGATATGGAACACCGAATACAGCAGCAGGTTCACCGGTCCCGAACGCGCACCGACGATCAGATCGGTGCCCGATACGGTGCTGGCAAACCCCTCGTGCGCCTGCGTGCGTACACGCTCGACGCCCAGCAGCAGCACCACGCTGAGGGTGATGACCAGCACGGTCAGGCCCACGCTCAACGCGCGGCTGCGCAGGCTGGCCCAGGCAAGCTCAAGCATGGCCGGCACCTGCCTGGTTGATCTCGGACAGTGAAATGGTGCGATCGAACAACGGCTGCAGGCTGTCGTCATGGCTGACCACCAGCACCGTGGTGCCGGCCGCCTGGCACTGCGCGGACATCAGCTGCAGGAAGGCGCTCGCCGCTTCGCGGTCGAGCGCCGAGGTGGGCTCATCGGCCAGCAGCAACGCCGGCCGGCCGATCAGGGCGCGCGCTGCCGCCACGCGTTGTTGCTGGCCGACACTGAGCGTACCCGCCCGCCGCTGCATCAGCTCAGGATTGAGCTGCAGGGCCTGCAGCAGGCGGGCGATCTCGGCATCCAGCGGCCCGCTGATGCGTGCGCTGCGCAGGCGCGAGAAGCGCAGGCCCAGCGCGATGTTGTCGCGCACGGTGAGGAACGGCAGCAGATTGAACTGCTGGAAGATCACGCCCAGCTGGTCGGCACGGAAACGATCCCGCGCCGCACCCCCCATGTCCTGCAGTGCGTGGCCGGCCACCTCGACACGGCCCTTGCCGGGCAGCAGCACGCCCGCCAGCAGGCCCAGCAGGGTGCTTTTGCCGCCACCGCTGATTCCGCGCAGCAACACGCTGCTGCCCTGCTCGACCCACAACCGCGGGATGTCCAGCACCAGCCGCGTGCCGTAGCCGAACTGCACGTCTTCCAGCGAGATCACCGGTGCCGCGCTCACGGTGCCAGCACCACGCGCAGGTTGTCGGGCGTCAGCACACTGCGGTTTTGGCCATTGGCGGTTGCGCTGTTGACGATGACTTCGTGCAGGCCCGGGAAAAGTACGGGCAGGCGCACGACGATGGCGCGCAGCGCGGCAGGTTTGGCACAGTGGTACTGCAGCGTTGCGCTGAAACCTGCGTGCCGGTGCTGTCCCGGCGGCGGCGCGGCGGCCGTCGCGTCGAAGCCCTCCGCATCGGCTTTACTGGTGGCCAGACGGCAGCCCGCAGCGGTGGGCAAGGTGACCCAGTTGCCGCCCTTCAGCAATGACGTCGCCCGTGCCAGCGCGGCCTGCTCGGCTGCATTGGCCGGCGGCCGCTCGTAATCGAGGATGCCGATGCCGGGGGCCTGAAGGCCGAATTCCAGGGTTTGCTGTTCAAGCGCAACATCGACGGTCGCCTGGCCGTGCACATGCGGTGCGTGCTGGCGGATGTCATGGGCCTGCGCGGCGCTGGCAGCCAGCAGCAGGAAAAGAGCAGCGGGAAGCTTCATGGGAAAGACTCCAATTGTTACTATGTAACATTATGGACCACATTCCCACGACCCCCGCAAGGGCCCTGGCCCAGCCGCCAACTTCGGCACGCTGGCACCCCCGCTTCGATCTTGCCGGTGCCTGGCTGTCCCTGGCCTGCGCCGCCCACTGCATCGCCCTGCCCGTGCTGCTGGCCTTCGTGCCGGCAGCGATGATGGCGCTGCGCTCGTTCCAGCATCCCGGCCATGGCGCGATGACATTGCTGCTGATGATGTCGCGCTGGGAGTGGCTGTTCGCGGTGCTGGCCTCCTCGCTGGCCTTGGCGAGTACCTCGGCCGGGGTGCACCGGCACGGGCGCTGGCAGCCCCTGCGGCTGGCCTGCGCCGGCGCCATCCTGCTGCTGTCGGCCTCTCTGTGTCTGCCGCTGAAGGAATCGCTGCTCTGGCATGGCGTAGCGACAGCCAGTGGTGGCGCGCTGCTGGCGTTCGCTCACATCGGCAACCGACGGGCGCTGCGCAAACGGTAGTGCCGGCCGCTGGCCGGACGGAAAAACACCATCCACGCGTGGCGTGGATCTACTGATGCACTTCCGGCAGCCGGCCAGCGGCCGGCTCTACCCTTCTCTATTCGTCGAACGGTCGCTGTCCCAGCGTCTGCGTCACGTGGTCCACGAAACAGGTGATGCGCGCGGCCAGCGCGGTGTTGCGGTAGTACACCGCATTGATCGGCTGCCGCACGTCCTGCGTCTGTTTGCCGAACAGCTGCACCAATCGGCCCTCGCGCCGGTCCTGGCGGGTCAGGAAGTCCGAGAGGCACGCAATGCCCAGCCCCGCCACCGCCATCTGCCGCAGCGTCTCGCCACTGGATGAAGCGATCGCCGGCGCGATCACGAAAGGCCCGCCATCGGCATCGTGCAGCGGCCACTCGTTCAATGAACTGGGCTGGGTAAATCCCAGCAGATCGTGCTTGCGCAGCTGCTCCACGCGTGTCGGCGTGCCATGCCGTCGCAGGTACTCGGGACTGGCGACGACGCGGATGCGGCTGTGGCCGATCGGCCGCGCATGCAGGGTGGAATCGCGCAGCACGCCGATGCGGAACGCCACGTCGGTGCGCTTCTCGATCAGGTCGGTGATGCCCTCGTTGGAATTCAGCTCCAGCTCGACCTGCGGGTAGCGCTCGCGGAAGCCCTTCAGCAACGGCACGATCACATGCAGCATGAACGGCGTGGCGGCGTCCACGCGCAGGCGCCCGACCGGCTGCAGCCGCCGCGCGGCCATCTGTTCCTCGGCCTCGTCCACCGTGGCCAGGATCGTGCGCGCGTACTCCAGGAACGCCGCGCCTTCCTCGGTCAGCTCCAGCCGCCGCGTGGTCCGCCGCAGCAGCGTGGTCTGCAGCTTGTCTTCCAGCCGCGCCAGGGTGCGGCTGGTGGCCGAGATGGTCAGTTCCAGCGCCTCGGCCGCCGCCGTGATCGAACCACTGTCGACCACGGCCACGAAGGCCTTCAGCTCATCCAGGGTGGTTTTCATTTTTTACCTCGGCGCAAAAGCGTTTCCCGTATACACAGCTTAATCAACAAATGTAAAGCGCCCACACTTCGCCCTGTCCCGAGCCCACCGGCTCCCAACGAAGTCCCTGGAGTCCATCATGAGCGTTCCTTCCTTTGGCGTCGGCACCTTCCGCCTGACCGGCCAGACCGTCATCGACTCGGTGCGCAACGCCCTCGAGGTCGGCTACCGTGCGGTCGATACCGCGCAGATCTATGGCAACGAAGCCGAAGTCGGCCAGGCCATCGCCGAATCCGGCGTCCCACGCGACCAGCTGTTCCTGACCACCAAGATCTGGGTGGACAACTACGCCGCCGACAAGCTGATCCCGAGCCTGCGCGACAGCCTGGCCAAGCTGCGCACCGACTATGTCGACCTGCTGCTGATCCACTGGCCGGCGCCGGGCAATGGCGTTGAACTGCGCGAGTACATGACCGCGCTGGCCGACGCCAAGACGCTGGGCCTGACCCGCCAGATCGGTGTGTCCAACTTCAACATCGAGCTGACCCGGCAGGCCATCGAGGTGGTCGGTGCCGGCGAGATCGCCACCAACCAGATCGAACTGAGCCCCTACCTGCAGAACCCGGCACTGACCACCTTCCTGCAGGACCAGGGCATCACCGTGACCTCCTACATGACCCTGGCCTACGGCAAGGTGCTGAAGGATCCGGTGCTGGCCACCATCGCCGGCAAGCACCAGGCCACCGTGGCCCAGGTTGCGCTGGCGTGGGCGCTGCAGCGCGGTTACTCGGTCATCCCGTCCTCGACCAAGCGCGAGAACCTGGCCAGCAACCTGCTCGCCCAGGACCTGCGCCTGGATGCCGATGACATGGCCGCGATCGCCGCGCTTGACCGCAACGGCCGCGAAGTCGATCCGCCGGGCCTGGCCCCGGCCTGGGACTGAGGCGCCAAGCCATGGGCAGTGCGATGACCCGGTTGCAGGCCGGTGGTTTCAGCATCGGCATCGAAGCACCGCTGGACAATGACTGGACGCCGCTGGGCGAACAGGCACGACGCGCCGCGCGACGCCTGCCCGGCGAACCGGACCTGCAGTGCCATGCAGAACTGGCACGCTTGGCCGACCGCCTCGGCTTCCGTGCGCTGTGGGTGCGCGACGTGCCGGTGTACGACCCGGCCTTCGGTGATGCGGCACAGGTGTTCGAGGTATTCAGTTACCTCGGCTATCTGGCTGGCATCACCAAGGACATCCTGCTGGGTACTGGTGCGGTGGTGCTGCCGATCCGCGAGCCGTTGCTGACCCTGAAGTCGGCGCGCAGCGTGCAGCGGCTCAGCGGTGACCGCCTGCTGCTGGGCGTGGCCAGTGGCGACCGCCCGGTGGAGTACCCGCTGTTCGGCCGCGACTTCGACACCCGCGGCAGCCGCTTCCGCGAGCAGATCGCACTGCTGCGCGAAGGCGCCGCTTCGCACCTGCCGCAGGGCCTGGACGTGCTGCCCGCGGATGGCCCGGCCCTGCCGTTGTTCGTGGCAGGCCTGGCCCAGCAGCAGCCGGCGTGGATCGGCCAGCACATGGATGGCTGCCTGGCCTACCCGGGCACGCCACAGGACCATGCGCAACGCGTGGCGGCCTGGCGCGCCGTGGCCGGCAACAAGCCGTATGCCAGCTTCATCCACCTGGACCTGGTGGCCGATGCCGATGCCCCGCTGCAGCGCTGGCGCTTTGGGCTGCGCGGCGGCCGCAACGCCCTGCTGGCCGAGCTGCACGCCATGCAGGCGGCCGGTGTCGACCACATCGGCCTGCAGTTCCGCCGCAACGAACGGCCGTTGGCCGAGACCTTCCACGAGATCGCCGAGTACGTGCTGCCGCACTTCCCGGCCCATGCCGACGCCGCTGCGCCGCATGCCCCGCTTGCCGCCCCCGCGACGGCCTGACAGTTACCGGAGCTTTGCCATGAAAATGAACACCCTGGCCCCGCTTGCGCTGGCCACCCTGCCGCTGTCCTTCCAGGCCACCGCCGAGGACTGGTACCCCTCTGCCTACGGCGCCAACGACGAGATCGGCGCCGCCAACCTGCTCACCACGGACGTGGTCAAGCACGCGGTATCGCTGGTCAGGACCGGCAAGACCTATCCGCTGGCGGTGCCGGTGGACAAGAACCTGCCCGCGTTCCGCCACCGCAGCTTCCGCCTGTACAACGTGCAGGTCGGCCAGCAGGCCGGCAAGTCGCTGGGCCCCAACAGGTTCACCTTCAACGATGAACTGGTGAACGCCTGGACCGGCGTTGGCACCCAGCTCAACGGCATCGGCCATATCGGCATCGACAACGTCTACTACAACGGCAACAAGGCCGCCGACTTCGTCACCGTGGACGGTGTGCGCAAGCTCGGCGTCGAGAAGGTGCCGCCGATGGTCACCCGCGGCGTCGTGCTGGACATGACCGCGCACTACGGCAAGGCGATCGTGCCCGGCGGCACCGAGTTCACCGTGGCCGACATCCAGGCCGTGCTGAAGAAGCAGGGCCTGAGCCTGCGCAAGGGCGACGTGGTGCTGTTCAACACCGGCTGGCTGGAACTGATCGGCAAGGACGACAAACAGTTCCTGGAAGTGGAACCGGGTATCGGCATGGAGGCCGCGAAGTGGCTGGCCGACCAGGGCATCGTCGCCTTCGGTGGCGACACCTGGGCCTCGGAGGTCTACCCGAACCCGAACGGTGCCGAGGAGTTCCCGATCAACCAGTACATGCTGGCCAAGCGCGGCATCTACAACCTGGAGCTGATCGACAGCCGTGCGCTGGTGCGCGACAAGGCCTGGGAATTCCTGTTCGTGCTCGGCCAGCCGCTGTACGTCGGCTCGACCCAGGTCAACATCAACCCGGTGGCGATCCGATGAACGCGGCGTCCACCCTGCCACTGTTCGCCGGCCGCCGCTTCCGCGTCAGCTATGACGGCCTGACGGCAGACAACGCGTACAGTGCCGATGGCCGCCATGTGCAGTACGCCATCGTCTCAGGCGCCTATGCCGGTGCACAGGGCGAAGCCGCCTGCGAGTGGCAGCAGATCAGCGAAGGGGTCTATGTCATTTCGTGGCAGGAAGCCGATGGCGCAACGGTCGTGCATGTCGATGACTTCGTGGGCGGGCATTCGCTGGCCTGGTTCACCGCCACCGATGGCAGTTTCCATCGCATGCAGGGGCCGCTGCACGCGCTGTGATGCCGGCCAGCGGCCGGCACTACCTTGTTAGTGGGCCGCACATTACAGATCGGTAATGTGCGGGTCAGGGCAGCGAAAGGCGCTGCCCTCCACCCTGTGGGCCACGTCTTCCACAGGTGTCCCACGCATGGCCCGCTCCCTGCTCCGCTCCACCGTCCTTGCTGTCCTGCTGACCGGCCTCGCGGTTGCGCCGCTGGCGCTGGCCCATCCCAGCCTGGTGCGCTCGACGCCGGCCGCCGACGCCACCGTAGCCCCGGCGACCGAGATCACGCTGCAGTTCAGTGAGAAGGTGATGCCGCGTGCCACCCGCATCGAACTGAGCATGGACCATGGCCGCATGAAGATGGCCATGCCTACCGTCGCGCAGGACGTTTCCGAAGATGGCCACACGCTACGCGCGCGTTTCGCCAAGCCGCTGCCCGCCGGCAGCTACGCACTGCAATGGCGCGCGGTCGGTCAGGACAGTCATCCGATGACCGGCAGCTACCGCTTCACCGTGAAGTAAGGCTGCCGCCATGGCCGAGCTCTCGCCGTATGCACTGCGGCTGGCGCTGTACCTGGTACTGATGCTGCTGTTCGGGCGGCTGCTGTTCGTCCGCCCCGGGCTGCCACGCGGCATCTCGCTGGCGCTCGCCGTGGTTGCGCTGATCCTGGTCGTCATCGATGCCGTGAACCGGTTGTCGGGCGTGCTCGGCATCCCGGCAGCCGATATCGACCCAGCAACGGGGCACTGGTTCCTCACCGGTACGCCGGTGGGTGAGGCGGGGCTGCTGCGCATCCTGGCCCTGCTGGCAATGCTGCCGCTGCTGGCAGTCAATCGCCCGGTGCAGGGCCTGCGCCGTCTGGCGCTGCTGATACTCACGGCGGTAGCTCTGGCCAGCCTCGCCTGGAATGGTCACGCCGCCGCCGGTGATGGATTCGGCGGGACGTTGCGGCTCGTGGCCGGCATCGTGCACCTGCTGGCCGCCGGTGCCTGGGTCGGCGCGATCGCCGCCATCCTGCAGCTGGCGCTGCGTCCACAGGGCCTGCGCCTGCACGAACGTACCCGCGAACTGTGGCAGGCCGCGCACAGCTTCGCCGTGCCGGGCACGATCATCGTCGCCCTGCTGGCGATGACCGGCACCTACACCTATGTCGATCTCGGCGGTTCCATACAGACCCTGACCGGCGCCGCGCATGGGCGTTGGCTGATGCTCAAGCTGGCGCTGGTGGGCGGCATGCTGGGGCTTGCCGCGCTGCATCGCTGGCGGCTGGTACCAGCGCTGGCCAGCTCCATCCGCGGCGGCTGGCAACCCAGGCCGCTGCGCTCACTTCGCCACAGCCTGGCCTGCGAATCGGTGCTGGCGCTGCTGGTGCTGGCCTGCGTGGCGGTGCTCGGCACTCTGGACCCATTGGCATGACTCATCCGTTCCAGCACGGGCCCAAGCTGCGATGATGGGCACACCATGAAACTGCTGATCGTCGAAGACGAACCCAAGACCGGCAACTACCTGCGCCAGGGCCTGATCGAGGCCGGCTATGTGGTCGATCTCGCCTGCAACGGCGTCGACGGGCTGCACCTGGCCGGCAGCGGCGAGTACCAGCTGGTCATCCTCGACGTGATGCTGCCCGGCCTGGATGGCTGGAACGTGCTGTCGCGGCTGCGCGAGGCCGGATGGCAGGTGCCGGTGCTGTTCCTCACCGCGCGCAGCAGCATCGCCGACCGCGTTCAGGGCCTGGAGCTGGGCGCGGATGACTACCTGGCCAAACCATTCGCCTTCGCAGAGCTGCTGGCGCGCGTGCGCACCCTGCTGCGTCGTGGCCAGGCGCTGCCGCAGGCCGAACGCATCGTCATCGCCGACCTGGTGGTGGATACCCTGCGCCGCCGGGTCGAACGCGGCGGCCAGCGCATCGCCCTCAGCCAGAAGGAATACACCCTGCTGGAACTGCTGGCGCGCCGACGCGGTGAAGTGCTGCCGCGCTCGTTGATCGCCTCGCAGGTATGGGACATGAACTTCGACAGCGACACCAACGTGATCGACGTGGCGATCCGCCGCCTGCGCGCGAAGATCGACGATGACTTCGACGCCAAGCTGATCGTCACCGTGCGCGGCATGGGCTACGTGCTCGAGGCACCGGACGACGGCACTGTGAACAACGGATGAGCCTGCGCCGTTCCATTGCGGTACGCCTCACGCTGCTGTTCGCCATCGTGGCTACGCTGGTGCTGGCCGCATTGGGCGTGGCGATCTATGTCAGCGCCCGCCACGACCTGGTGGCCCAGGACTTCAGCGAACTGGAGAACAAGGTAGCGTTGATCCGTGACCTGGCCGGCAACGGACCTGCATCCGCACGCGGGCAGCGATTGGCGGAGGCACTGGGCCACCATCCGGATATCGCCTTCCACATTGTTGATGGGAGCGGCGCGGTGCTGTTTTCCACCGCACCGGCACTGCTGCGCGAGCATGCACGCAGCCAGCCGATCGACGCCGCGCCACGGCGGCACGACTGGATCCTCGCCGATGGCCGCTGCATGCATGCTCTGCACCTGCGCCAGACCCTGGCCGACGGCAGCCAGCTGGACACCCTGCTGGCCATCGATGACGACCGCCATGCCGATTTCCTGCAGCGCTTCCGCCATCTTCTTGCAATCGCCATCATCGGCGCCGCCGTGGCCAGCAGCCTGCTCGGCGGCTACGTGGTGCGGCGCACGCTGCGGCCGCTGCGCACGCTGGCCGATGAGGCCCGGCAGATCACCGCTGGTCGCCTGCAGCGCCGGCTGAGTGCACGCAGCGCACCGGCCGAACTGGAGCAGCTGGCGCAGACGCTCAACGGCATGCTGGCGCGCCTGCAGCAGGACTTCGCGCGGCTGACCGAGTTCTCCGGTGATCTCGCCCATGAACTGCGCACACCGATCACCAACATGCTGACCCAGGTGCAGGTGGTGCTTGCGCACCCGCGCAGCAATGAGGCCTATCGCGAGACGCTGGCGTCCTGCGCCGAGGAACTGCAGCAGCTGGCGCAGACCGTGGGTGACCTGCTGTACCTGGCGCAGGCCGAAGCGCCGGGTGCACTGCCCTCGCGCGAGCCAGTGGCGCTGGATGCGGTGGTGGATTCGCTGCTGGAGTTCTACGAGCTTCTGGCCGAGGACCGACAGTTGACCCTGCGCCGCGAAGGTGTGGCGAGCGTGGAAGGCAACCGCTTGCTGCTGCACCGGGCGATTGCCAATCTGCTGTCCAACGCGTTGAAGTACGCAGCCGTGGGCAGCGAAGTGCGGGTGCGGCTGGTCGAGGCCGATGGCGTGTGCAGGGTCAGCGTGCACAACCTTGGCACGCCGATCGCCAGCGAGGCGCTGCCGCGCCTGTTCGATCGTTTCTACCGCGGCGAGCGTGGCCGCCATGAGGGTGCCGGACTGGGCCTGGCGATCACCCGCGCGATTGCACAGGCGCACGGCGGCAGCGTGAGTGTTGCGTCAGATGACACCGGCACCCTGTTCGAGCTGGTGCTGCCGAGCACCTCAGCCCGGTAGTGCCGGCCGCTGGACGGCAACCCCGGTCTGTTCAAACACCCCGGCCACCCAATCGATGAACACCCGCAAGCGCGGTGACGGCGTGCGGTTGCGTGGGTAGACCAGGCTCAGTGGACTCGGCGTCGGCGGCGTCTCGGGCAACAGCTCCACCAACTGCCCGCGCGCGATGTACGGGTCCATCCGGTAGCACGGCGCCTGGATGATACCGAGCCCCGCCAGCGCGGCACCGAGGAACGCATCAGCACCGGACACACGCACCCGCGCCGGCAGCGGCACGTAGCGCACCTGCCCGCCCTGCTGGAACTCCAGCGGAATCAGCTGGCCGGTGGCGCTGGAGCGGTAGCCGACCATCTGGTGGCCGTCCTGCAACGATTCGATGGTATCGGGCAGGCCGTGCGCCTGCACATAGCCCGGCGAGGCCACCGTGACCTCGCGCAGCATGGTCAACCGTCGCGCCGCCAGATCGCTGTCGGCCAGCGTCCCCACCCGCAACGCCACATCCACGCCTTCGCGCAGCAGGTCGACATAGCGGTCACCCTCGCTGACGTCCAGTTCGATCTCCGGGTAGCGCTGCAGGAATTCCGGCAGGTGCGGAAACAGCAGGTGCCGGCCCAGCGTGCCATGCACTTCGATACGCAACGGGCCGCGTGGCGGCGCGTCACGGAACGCAGCCTCGGCATCATCCATGTCGGCGATCAAGCGCAGGCAACGGCCATAGAAGGCCTCGCCTTCCAGCGTCGGCACCACCACCCGCGTGGTCCGGTGCAGCAGGCGCACGCCCAGCCGCTGTTCCAGCGCCTTGATCGCGTCGGTCACTGTGGCCCGCGGCAGGCCGAGGTCCTCGGAGGCCCGGGTGAAGCTGCGACGCTCGACGATACGGACGAAAGCGCGCATGGCCGTGAAGCGGTCCATTGTTCGGCTACCCGAATGATGTTGGCGGATTATGCATGATTATCCGGGCGGGAGAGATGACGAAGATGGCCCTGCGCCATTCCGGCGCGCTCCGCTGGAACCGACCATGACCCTCTCCCCCGCCCGCACTGTCGCCCTGGTCACCGGCGGCTCCCGTGGCATCGGCGCCGCCATCTCCCGCCGGCTCGCCGCAGATGGCCACGCGGTCGCGATCAACTATGCGGGCCGCCGCGACGACGCCGAAGCCTTGGCGGCCGAACTCAACGCGGCCGGTGCGCAGGCCATCGCGTTGCAGGCCGACGTGGTCGATTCACAGGCGGTCAACCAGCTGTTCGACGCCATCGAGGCCCGTTTCGGCGGCATCGACGTGGTGGTCAACAGCGCCGGCGTATTGCAGCTGGCGCCGCTGGCCGACACCGACGACGCATTGTTCGAGCGGGTGATCGGCATCAACCTCAAGGGCGCCTTCAACGTGCTGCGCGAAAGCGCGCGACGGGTGCGCGACGGTGGCCGGCTGATCACCTTGTCCACCAGCGTGGTCGGCATCAAGCTGGAGAACTACAGCGTGTACGCGGCCAGCAAGGCAGCGGTGGAGACGATGGGCGCCATCCTCAGCAAGGAGCTGCGCGGGCGCAACATCACCGTGAACGCAGTGGCCCCCGGCCCGACCGCCACCGACCTGTTCCTGGACGGCAAGTCACCGGAACTGATCGAGCGGTTGGCGAAGATGAACCCCCTGCAGCGATTGGGTACACCGGAGGACATCGCCGGTGCGGTGGGGTTCCTGGCCGGTGCCGATGGCGGGTGGGTCAACGGCCAGGTCCTGCGCGCCAACGGCGGGATGGTGTAGTCCGCACAGGTGGCATCCACGCATGGCGCGACGCCCTTGTAGAGCCGAGCCCATGCTCGGCTGCTCTTCGCGCAAAGGCCAGAAGCAGCCGAGCATGGGCTCGGCTCTACAGGTAGGTCAGGCGATGCGCGCCTCGCGACGGCGGTGTACCCAGTAGTACAGCGTAGGCAGCACCAGCAGGGTCAGCAGCATCGCCGACAGCAGGCCGCCAATCACCACGACCGCCAGCGGTTTCTGGGTCTCGGCACCAATCGCATGCGAGGTGGCCATCGGCAGCAGGCCGAACATCGCCAGCAGTGCGGTCATCAGTACGGTGCGCAGGCGCTGCAGCGAGCCCTGTACCACCGACTGCAGCAGGTCCATGCCCTGCTCGCGCAGCTGCGCGAAGCGACTGAGCATCACCACCCCGTTCAGCACCGCCTGCCCGAACAATGCAATGAAGCCGATCGCCGCCGACACCGACAGTGGAATGCCGGTCAACCACAGGGCGAGGATGCCGCCGATCATCGCCAGTGGCACGTTGGCCAGGATCAGCGCGGCGCTGCTGACGTCCTTGAAGGCATCGAACAGCAGTACGAAGATGATCAGCACCGACAGCGGGATCACCCAGCCCAGACGCTTCATCGCACGTTGCTGGTTCTCGAACTCGCCGGACCACTCCAGCCGGTAGCCTTCCGGCAGCTGCACGCTGGCCTCCACGCGCTTGCGCATGTCGGCCACCACGCTGCCCATGTCACGCCCGGCGATGAAGATGCTCACCGCCTTTACCCGCTGTGCGTTCTCGCGCGAGATGTTGATCGCGCCGCTGGCCATGCGGAAGTCGGCCACGTCGGCCAGCGTCACGGTGTGGCCATCGCCGATGCCCACCGGCACCGTGCGCAGCCGCTGCAGGTCGCGGTCGGCGTCGTCCAGGCGCAGCGTGATCGGGAACCTGCGGTCGCCCTCCCACAGTTCACCGACCTGGCGCCCGCCCAGTGCGGTCTCGATCACCTCGTCGATGTCGCGCACATTGAGGCCATAGCGCGCGGCACGGTCGCGGTCGATCTCGATCTGCAGCTGCGGCAACGACCCGTCACGGTCAATGAAGGCGCTCTCCACGCCCTCCACACCACGCACCTGACCCAGGATCGCCTGCGCCTGCTGATTCAGCACGTCCAGGTCCGAGCCGCTGACCTTGATCACCACCTGGCCCTTGATCTGCGAGATGCTCTCCAGGATGTTGTCGCGCACCGGCTGCGAGATCGAGAACTCAGGCCCCGGGATGCGCTGCTCCAGCGTGCGCTGCAGGTCGCTCACCAGTTGCCGCTTGTCCACGCCCTTCGGCCACTCCTTCTCCGGCTTCAACGCCACCAGCGCCTCGATCTGGTTGGCGCCCTTGGCGTCGGAGCCGTCTTCCGGGCGGCCAAGCTTGGCCACCACCGTCGACACCTGCGGGAAGGTGCCGACCAGCTCACGGATGCGCCGCGACTGCTGCTGTGCTTCGGCCAGGCTGGTGCTCGGGTCGAGCGTGGCGGTCAGCCAGATCGAGCCTTCGTCCAGCTCCGGCAGGAACTCCGAACCCAACCGGGTACCCAGTGCCAGCGTGCCGACCAGCAGCGCAACCGCGGTCAGCACCACCGCACGCGGGCGAGCCAGTGCGCGCTCCAGTACCGGCCGATACCAGCCGGTCAGGCGGTCCATCAGCGGATTGCCGTCGCGCATGCGGTCGCGCCGCAGCCACCAGTAGCAGAACAACGGCACCACGGTCAGCGCCAGGATCAGCGCGCCGATCAATGCCGAGGTCACCGAGTACGCCATCGGCGCGAACATGCGGCCTTCCTGGCGCTGCAGGGTGAAGATCGGGATATGCGCGGCGATGATGATCAGCATCGAGAAGAACGTCGGTCGACCCACTTCCGATGCAGCTGAAAGAATGGTCGAGAACCGTGTCTTCCGGTCGGCGGTGGACGGCAGCTTCGACAGTCGCGAGACGATGTGTTCGGTCACGATCACCGCGCCATCGATGATGATGCCGAAATCCATCGCACCCAGCGACAGCAGGTTCGCCGGCACACCCCACAGATGCAGGCCGAGGAAGGTCGACAGCAGGGCCAGCGGCATCATCGCCGCCACGATCAGCGCGGCCCGGGCGTTGTACAGGAACAGCCACAGCACCAGGAACACGAGCACTGCGCCTTCCAGCAGGTTGCGGAAGACCGTCTTCAGCGTGGTCGTGACCAGCCACGAGCGGTCGTAGAACGGCTCGATGCTGACGCCGGCCGGCAACTGGTTGGCCTCGATCTCGGCGATGCGCGCATGCAGGGCGTCGAGCACATCGGACGGGTTCTCGCCCTTGCGCATCAGGACCATGCCGAACACCGCATCGTCATTGTCGTCCTGGCCGACCAGGCCCTGGCGCGGCAGGCCGGTGTCGGCGATGCCGGCCAGGTCGCGCACCAGGATAGGCGTGCCCCCGCGCTGCGCCACCACCACGTTGCCGATGTCCGCCGGCGAACGCATCAGGCCCACGCCACGGATCAGGAACTGCTGCTGCCCACGCTCCACGTAGCCGCCGCCCGCATTCGAGCTGCCCTTCTCCAGCGCCTCGGCGAACTCACCGAGGCTGATGCCACGGTCACGCAGCTTGTCCAGGTCCGGCTTGACCTGGAAGGTGCGCGCGAAGCCACCGAAGCTGATCACATCGGCTACGCCCGGCACGGTGCGCAGGCTGCGTTCCATTGTCCATTCCTGCACGGTGCGCAGCTGGGTCGGCGTCATGTGCGGGCCTTTCAGCACATAACGGTAGATCTCACCTACCGCCGAGCTCATCGCCTCCAGTTCCGGCGTTACCCCTTCCGGCAGTTCCACGCCCTGCAGGCGTTCCAGCACCTGCTGGCGCGCGAAGTAGTCATCGGCCTTGTCGTCGAAGGTCAGGATGATCATCGACAGGCCGAACTGCGTATGCGAGAACACCCGCACCGAATGCGGGATACCGGACAACGCCACTTCCAGTGGCATCGTCACCTCGCGCTCGACCTCTTCGGCGGCACGGCCCGGGTGCAGCGACACCACTGTCACCTGGGTGTCGGACACATCCGGGAAGGCTTCCACCGGCAGCACGCGGAACGCGGCAATGCCAGCGCCGATGAACAGCAGCAGTGCCAGCATGACCATCAGCGGCTGGCGCAGGCAGTAGGCAATCAGGCGATCGATCATGGGGCGGCGTGCCCCGTGCCGCTGCTGGCGGCGGCAGGCGCGCTGTCCGCCAGCTGCTGCAGCAGCAGGCCGCCCTCGACCACCACCCTGGCGCCTGCGGCCAGGCCTTCACGGACCCACAGCCGGCCATCGCCCAGTTCCTCGGCATGCACCGCGTGACGCACGAAGCGGCCCTTGCCCTCCTCCACGAACACCACCTGCTTGCCGTCGATCAACAACACGGCCGCATCGGGCAGCGAGACGCCGCCCTCGGCCGGCAACGCCACCTGGGCGCGCACGTACTGCCCCGCCTTGAAACCGCGTGCGCGGTTGTCCAGCTCGGCGCGCGCCTGCACCACACGGCGTTCGCTGTCGACGAAGTCATCCACGTGCTGCAGGGTCGCCTGCAGCGGCTGTCCATCGGCCCCGGAAACGCTCACCTGCATGCCCGCCTTCAAGCGTCCGGCCAGGCTCTCCGGTACATCCAGCAGCAACCACAGGCGGTCCGGATCGCCAATCACCGCCAACGGCTGTTCGCTGTCGGGGCTGACTGTCATGCCCGGGCTCATCCGCCGCTCCACCAGCACGCCATCGATCGGCGCGCGCAACGGCAGGCGCTGGTCGACGTGCTGGCCATTGCCATAGGACTTGGCGAAGGCGGTCGCACGCGCGTGATCGGCCTGGCTTCCGGCGAAATTGGCCTCGGCCTCGTCCAGTTCGCGGCCCGACGCCACACCTGCCGCATGCAACTCGCGGGTGCGCTCCAGCTCCTTGCGCGCCTGCTGCAGCTGGGCACGGCCGCGCACGCCCTCCGCCTGGGCCTGGCCGAATTCGGGCGAAGTGATCCAGGCGATCACCTGGCCCGCCTTCACTTTCTGCCCCGGCTGTGCCTCGATGCGCGCCACCTGCCCCGCCAACGGCGTACGCAGCGCGCTGGAGCGCGTCTCGTCCCAGACCACCCGGCCCGGCAGCTGCAGGCTGGCGCTGGCGCCGGCGGTGACCGCCTCGCTGCGTAGCACGTCCAGCTGGCGGCTACCGGCAGGAAACTGGATCTGGCCAGCACTGACCTTCGGCGCGTCCTCGGTATACGACGCCGGTTCGCGGCCGCAGCCGCCCAGCAGGGCCAGCGCCAGCAAGGCCGGCAGCACGGCCCGTCGCGCCTGCGGTCGATAAGCGACGGTGGACTTCATCGGGACTCTCCTTCAGCAACGGATGTGGCCGCTTCCCAGCGCGCCAGGGCAATGGCATGGTCGGCACGCGCTTCAATCAACGCGGCCTCGAACTCGCGCCAGCTGCGGCGCGCATCCAGCAGATCGGTCAGGCTGGCGGCGCCGCGGCGGTAGGCCAGCTCGATGCCCTGCACCGCCCTGCGTGCGGCGTCGGACTGCAGTCCTTCGTAGTCGCTCCGGCGCTGCGCGGCGGACTGCGCGCTGGCCTGCAACTGGTCCAGTTCGGCACGCGCTTCGCGCTGCAGCACCTGCAGCTCCAGCGCGGCACTGTCACGGTCGGCCTCGGCACGCTGGATCGCGCCGCGTGCACGTGACGGGCCGCCGAGCGGTATGGTCAATGACACACCCCAGGTGACGCCGCTGATGTCAGCCGGCTCGCGCTCGGCCTCCACGCCCAACTGGATGTCGCGGTGGCGCTCACTGCGCGCCAGTGCCACACCGGCGTCGGCCGCAGCCAGGCGCGAACGTGCCGCGCGCAGGTCGGCACGCTGCTGCGGATCGAACGCACGCACGCTGGCCACGCTGCTGGTCTCCGGCCAAGGATCATCGGCGCTGAGGTCATGGCTGTCGTCGCGGCCGAGCAGCAGCCCCAACGCATGCCGCGCATCGCGCAGATCCAGCGACGCCTCGCGCGCCGCGTCGGCCACCGCCAGGTCGTCCACTGCCAGCCGCGCGCGGTCGACCGGCGCCATCGCCCCGGTGGCAACCTGCTTGTCCGCCGCCGCCATCTGCTCGGCCGAACTCTGGCGGTTGGCATCGGCAATCTGCGCCCGCTCCTGTGCGCCCTTCAGAGCGAAATAGGTTTCATGCAGCGCCACCTGCTGGCGGCGCCGCGCATCGAGCATCTCCAGCCCGGCCACTTCCAGCAGCGCATCGGCCTGGCGGATACGCAACGCACGCTTGCCACCGCGCTCCCAGGTCCAGCCCAGGCCCACGGTGCTGTCCACCCGCTTGTCCTGCCAGCGTCCGGAGCCGATGCCATGCTTGGGGCTGATCTTGCTGGTGCCGATCGACAACTCGGTGGCCGGGCGCAACGCCGCCGTCTGCACATCGCCCTGCACGCCGCGCAGCTCCAGTGCCGCCGCACGCAGGTCCGGGTTGTGTGCTTCCATGGCGCGCTGCGCTTCCTGCAGGGACAGCGCCGAAGCGGTGGGCGCGCACAGAAGAGTGGCCAGCACGGCCGCAAAACGAGGGGAGAAATTCATGCACGTCACGGTAAGGTGATGCACTTGCGCCAAACTTGCCCCAACCTTGCACGAAGCTTGCAATGCGAATCCTGCTGATCGAAGACGACGCCGCGCTGGCCGATGGACTGATCCGCGCCCTGCAGGGTGCCGGCCATCTGTGCGACCACCTCTCGCGTGGGCTGCACGCGCCGGCGGCACTGGCCAGCGCACCGTATGACGTGATGGTGCTGGACCTTTCATTGCCTGACGTCGATGGCCTGGACCTGCTCTCACGCCTGCGCAACGACGGCGTCACCCTGCCGGTGCTGATCCTGACCGCACGCGATGGTGTGGAGGACCGCATCCTCGGCCTCGACCGCGGTGGCGACGACTACCTGGCCAAGCCCTTCGCCCTGGGAGAACTGGAAGCGCGCCTGCGTGCGCTGTCGCGCCGCCGCAGCGATGCACCGGCGCAGAAGCGGCTGGGCCGGTTGTGCTTCGACAGCGTCCGCAATGAAGTGCAGGTGGACGGTCAGCGCATCGAGCTGACCGCGCGCGAGCTGTCGCTGGTCGAGGCACTGATGCAGCATCCCGGCCGCACGGTTACCAAGCAGCGCCTGTTCGACGCGCTGTACAGCTGGGACCACGAGGCCAACCTGTCGGTGATCGAAGTGCATGTCAGCCGCCTGCGCCGCAAACTGGAACAGACCCACGCCGGCGTCGGCATCCGCATGCTGCGTGGGCTTGGATACCGGTTGGAGGCCGTGGGTGACTGAGCGCGTGCACAGCCTGCGTGGCCTGCTGCTGAGACGCCTGTGGCTGCCACTGCTGGTACTGCTGTTGTGCAGCGCAGTGGGTTCATTCGCCTTGGCGCGCTTCTACGCCGGCCAGGTCTACGACCGCTGGCTGCTGGATTCGGCGATGTCGTTGTCCGAGCTGGTGACGGTGCAGGACGGCCGCGCGTCCATCGAGATCACCCCGGCGGTGTCGCGCATGTTCACCTGGGACACCGCCGACGAAGTGCATGGCGAGGTGGTCGACGCCGCGGGTGGGCGCCTGTATGGCGACCTGCCCGAGGCATTGCCACGCCCGTCGATGTCCGCCGGCAGCGACGACCCGGTCTACTATGATGCGCGGCTGCGTGGGCAGGCCGTGCGCATGGTCGAAGTGGTGGTCAGCGCCGGGCCGGGTCATGACATCCGGCTGCGCGTGGCCGAGACACTGCGCAAGCGGCACCGGCTGGAGCGCAAGCTGCTGCTGACCAGCGTTCCGTTCCAGGCTGCGATCCTGGCACTGGCGGCATGGCTGGCCTGGTCCGGTACAGGCGCTGCCGCACGCCATGCCAACCTGGTTGCGCGGAAGCTGGCCAGCCCGCGGCCGGATCCATTGGCGCCGCTGGATCCGGCGCAGGAAGCTCCGCGCGAACTGTGGCCGGCGGTGGAGGCCTACAACGCGCTGCTGCAGCGCCTGGACGCGATGCAGGATGCACAGCGGCGCTTCGTCAGCAATGCCGCGCACCAGCTGCGCACGCCGCTGGCAGCGATGCAGGTGGAGCTTGAGAGTTCATTGCGCCAGCACGATCCGCAGGCCCAGCAACTGGCGCTGTCCGGCACGCTGGCCGGGCTGGCGCGGCTGCAGCACCTGGTCAACCAACTGCTGATGCTCAGCCGATCGGAAGATCCACATGGCAGTGCACTGCCGCTGCAGCCGTTGGATCTGGCCGCGCTGGCGCGCGGCGTGGTCGAGCGTTACGCCGATCGCGCGTTGGCTGCGCGCGTGGACCTGGGTTACGACGGACCCGACGACGGCGTGCAGGTGCAGGGCGATCCACAGCTGCTGCGCGAGGCACTGGGCAACCTGCTGGACAACGCGCTTCGCTATGGCGCCTCGCGCGGTGTGATCACCCTCGGCGTTCGGCAGGAGGTCGAAGGCATGCAGGTATGGGTGGACGATAACGGCGCCGGCATTGCCGAAACCGAGCGCTCGCGCGTCACGGAACGCTTCTACCGGGCCAGCAGCGAGGGCGATGGCTGCGGCCTGGGACTGGCGATCGTGGCCGAGATCGCGCAGCGACATGGGGCGACCCTGATGATTGATACCGCCCCGATCGGCGGTGCGCGGGTGGGGTTGCGGTTTCGTTCCCGCTGACCTCCTGCGTGCCAACCAAGGTTGGCACCTACCCAGGGCGCATCAATGCACTCCGCCGGGCATGGCCCGGCGTTTCCGTTACGGCGCCGTCATCGAATAGGGCGCCTGCGCGCCCTGCCCCGGCCAATCCTTGTTCGGCTCGGCCTGCATGGTGAAACGCAGCTCGCCACCTGCCAGGATCTCGTCATGGCGCAGGAAGGTGCGCTGCAGCGGCTTGCCGTTGAGGCTCACGTTGCCGACGTAGGTGTGCCCGTCATCCAGCCCATCGGCCACGATGGTGAACGCCTTGCCGTTCGGCAGGCGCATCGCGGTCTTCGGCAGGAACGGGCGGCCGAGGATGTACTCGCCCGAGCCCGGGGCCACCGGATAGAAGCCCAGGGCGGTGAACACGTACCACGCCGACATCTGGCCGACATCATCGTTGCCGGCCAGGCCATCGGGGCGATCGGCGTACTGGGTGTCCATGATCTGCTTCAGGCGCGCCTGGGTGCGCCACGGCTGGCCAGCGTACGAATACAGGTAGGCCACATGGTGACTGGGCTCGTTGCCATGCGCATACCAGCCGATCAGGCCGGTGATGTCTTCCATGTGCTCGAAGATGGACGGATCCACCTTGGCGTTGAATACATCGTCCAGGCGCGCGAGCAGCTTGTCGCTGCCACCGTGCGCTGCTGCCAGTCCGGCAACATCCTGCGGCACGTACCACGAATACTGCCAGGCGTTGCCTTCGGTGTAGTCGGTGCCATAGCCGCTGGCGCTGGGGTCGAACGGAGTGCGGAAGCTGCCATCGCGCTTGCGCGCACGCATGAAGCCGGTGTCCTTGTCGAAGGCATTGCGCCAGTTGCCGGCGCGCTTGTCGAAGGTCGCCGCCACATCGGTCTTGCCCATCGCCTGCGCCATGCGCGCGATGGTCCAGTCATCGAAGGCGTACTCCAGCGTCTTGCTGGCGGCCTCGCCTTCCTCGTCGATCGGCACATAGCCCAGCTCGCGGTATTGCGCGATGCCGTCATAGGGGCCGTAGTTGGCAGTCTCGATCATCGCCTTCAGTGCCTTGTCGGCGTCGAAGCCACGAATGCCCTTCACGTAGGCATCGGCAATCACCGGCACCGCGTGGTACCCGATCATGCACCAGTCTTCCAGGCCATGGAACGACCACACCGGCAGCATGCCGTAGGGGCTGTGCTCGTGGTGGGCCAGCATCGAATTGACGAAGTCGCTGTTGCGCTTCTCCGGCTGCACCAGCGTCAGCAACGGGTGCAGCGCCCGGTATGTGTCCCACAGCGAGAACGTGGAATAGTTCGTGTAGCCCTCGGCCTTGTGTAGGGCATTGTCCGGCCCGCGGTACTGGCCATCGGCATCCATGAACAGCGTCGGCCCCAGCAGGGTGTGGTACAGCGCGGTATAGGCACTGCGGCGGGCGTGCTCGGGCGCATCGATATCGAGCACCGACAGCGCCTGCGTCCATTCCTGTTTCGCCTGCGCACGCACGCGATCGAAATCAAAGTCGGCCACTTCCGCGTCGAGGTTGGCAATGGCGCCGACTTCGCTGACCGGCGAGATCGCGACCTTGACCACCAGCGGTGCATCCAGCTTGCCGAATGCGAAGGTACCGACCAGCTGGCGGCCTTCGACCTGTGCGCGCTGCGCTGGATCCTTCTCGCCCGGCGGCGGGAAGCCCTTGTAGACGATGTCCTGCTCGGTGTTGTGCAGCTCATGCCCGGAAAGCGGCCGCGAGAAACGCATCGCGAAGTACAGCTGGCGACCTGGCGCCCAGCCGCGCGTCTCCCGGAAGCCGGTCACGGTACCATCGGCGCGCACCCGCACCCGCGACCACAGCACCTTGCCCGGGTAGTCGTACATGCTGGTGCGCATGTCCAGCAGCACCTTGGCGTCGGCGCCCTTGGGGAAGGCGTAGCGATGCACGCCCACGCGCGCACTGGTGGTCAGCTCGGCGCGCACCTTGTAGTCGTCCAGGGTGACGGCGTAGTAGCCCGGCTCGGCCTTCTCATCATCATGGCGGAAGCGAGAGGCATAGCCGCTGCCCGGCTTCTCAGGATCGCCACGCTCCAGGCCGGGACTGCCGGTGAACGGCATCAGTAGGATGTCGCCCAGATCGGAATGGCCAGTGCCGGAAAAATGCGTGTGCGAGAAGCCGACGATGCTGCTGTCGTCGTAGCGGTAGCCGGCTGCCCAGCCATAGGCCTTTTCGCGTGGCTGGATGCGTGTGTCCGGGCTGAGCTGGACCATGCCGAACGGCACCGTGGCACCCGGGTAAGTGTGGCCTTCACCACCCGTACCAATGAACGGGTCGACCGAGGCATAGGCCTTGTCGGCGGCGGTTCTGGCAGGCGCGGCCGACGCCAGGCCGGAAGCGAACATCGCCGTGGCGGCGACAGCGATCAGGAGACGACGGTCCAGCGTGGGCATCGGCATTTGGATCGATTCAGGTGATAGCGGGATCCTAGCACCGGGCCTGTCACGCCGCATGCTGCAGTGCGACTGCCCGGTGTCCCGCACCGGGTTTACTCTTCAACCGGGAAGTGCGCTCTGCAACGACATGAGATCCGCGCTGTCCAGCGGCCTTACCACCCGCGCGATCTCTTCTCCATCGCGCAGCAGCACCACCGTCGGCCACAGCTTCACCTTGAACGCTCGCCCCAATGGCCTTCCCTTGCCATCCTCGATCTTCCAATGCGGCAGATCGTTCGCTTCGACAAAGGCCTGCAACGCGGGCTGCGCGGCCTGGCAATGACCACACCAGGGCGCACCGAACTCCAGCACCCGCCAGCCAGGCTGCGCCGCCACCTCCGCAGAGGTGGGCCCGTTCGCAAGGTGATCACGCATGAACGGCATGAGCGCTACGCCGCCAGTGCCTTCTGGATGTCTTCCAGCGGCGCGTTGGTCAGATCCTTGGCAATATCCCCGAGCAATCGCGCCTGGACCTCTTTATGCAGCAGCGGACGAATGCGACCCAGCGTGGTCGGGTCGGCGATCAATACCAGGTGCGCATAGCGGTTCTTCAAGGCATCTTCGTTGAGCTGTTCGGCCACCTGCTTGGCGAACGTGGCCTCATTGAGCTGCGAGACCGACATGTCCTTCGGCACGGCACCCGCAGGCCCCTGCCCGGATACACCCTGCTCGCTGATGTCCTGCAGGCGCAGTTCGCCTTCCTGCTTCAGGGTCAACTGGTGGTTGCTGCCCACGTTGGTGAACACCCGCGCCGAACCACCGTCGGCTACCACGATCAGAGTTCCTTCGGGAATCGTCCGCGCCATTGCATCCTCCATCAATCCGAAAAGTGGGTGTGCGCTCCACCTTATGCACGCCGATGTCACCAGAGCGGGTACAGGATGTGATCCCGTCATCGCAATCTGCAATCAGCGCTAAATTTGTCCGCCTGCCTGCCGCTATGGCCTCCATCATCGCGAGGAACCTCTGTGTACGCTGGCTCACTGTTCCACGTCTGCTTTGCCACCAGCCTGGCGATTGCCGGCTGTGCCGGTTGCATTCACCAGTTCCTGCAGGGCCAACCGTTCTTCGCCCTGGCCATCATGCTCTCGGTGCTCACCATGATCGGCGCCGCACTGGTCACGCGGAAACTGGCACTGCCGGGCGCCTTGGCGATGGCCTGCACGGTGTTCGGTTTGGTGGCGAAGTCGGCCTGAGCCTTCTGAACAGGCGAGGTGGAACACAGCGTGCAGATCAGCCTGCTTCGCTGCATGCTCACGCCGATGCCGTTATGATGAACAGATGATCGACACGACCCACTACGTGACGGGCGCACCTGTTACGTGGGAAGCACTGCCGACCGGCGCTTCGCTTGCCACGAATGCTCCCGCCCTGCATTTCCATCGCCTCGCGCTGGATCCCGGCGGATGACGCCCGCAGGCGCTCTGCCTGCACCGCCTACGCTGATGTGATACCTGGCCGCTGACTGCGCGGCCGCTGTGATCCCGTTTTCGCGTCTCCGCCCCTGCGGCGGTGCTTTGCCGTGCGCGTGGCGTTGCGCCTGCACACATTCCCCGGCCCCCACGCCGCCTTCCGATGCCCCTGCGCCACTTGCGCCTGCATCGCCGTTTCCGATTTCCGGGACACGCCACAGCACCCATTCCCCTATTCCATACCTACAAGGGAGCCCCTATGCAGGACACGCCCGATTCCCATGCCCACTTCGGCTGGTTCAAACGCCGCCGCCACCTGAAGGTCGATGAGATCACCGTCGTCGACAAGCCCATGCTCAAGCGCGCCGTGGGCGCCGCCGCACTTGGCAATGCCATGGAGTGGTTCGACTTCGGTGTCTACGGCTATCTGGCCGTCACCATCGGCCAGGTGTTCTTCCCGTCCAGCAACCCCACGGCACAGGTGATCGCCGCCTTCGCCACCTTCACCGTGGCATTCCTGGTGCGTCCACTCGGCGGCCTGGTGTTCGGCCCGCTCGGCGACCGTTATGGGCGCCAGAAAGTGCTGGCGTTCACCATGATCCTGATGGCGCTGGGCACGTTCTCGATCGGCTTGATTCCCGCCTACGAGCGCATCGGCATCTGGGCACCGGTGCTGTTGCTGCTGGCACGTGTGGTGCAGGGATTCTCCACCGGCGGCGAGTACGGCGGTGCGGCCACCTTCATCGCCGAGTATTCCACCGACCGCAACCGCGGCCTGATGGGCAGCTGGCTGGAGTTCGGCACGCTGGGCGGCTACATCGCCGGCGCCGGAACCGTGACCGCGCTGCACATGCTGTTGAGCAGCGGACAGATGCTGGACTGGGGCTGGCGCATTCCATTCCTGGTGGCCGGCCCGCTGGGCCTGCTCGGCCTGTACATGCGCATGAAACTGGAGGAAACGCCGGCCTTCCGCGCCTTCGCCGAGGAAGCCGAGAAGCGCGAGCACGACCGGCCCGGGCTCGCCGCGCTGTTCCAAGTACATGGCCGCCAGTTGCTGGTCTGCATGGGCCTGGTGCTGGTGTTCAACGTGACCGACTACATGCTGCTGACCTACATGCCCAGCTACCTCAGCGTCACCATGGGCTATGCCGAGAGCAAGGGCCTGCTGCTGATCATCATCGTGATGCTGGTGATGATGCCGCTGAACATCGTCGGCGGATTGTTCAGTGACAAGCTTGGCCGCCGCCCGATGATCATCGGTGCCTGCATCGCGCTGCTGGTGCTGGCCGTACCCTGCCTGCTGCTGATCGGCAGCGGCAACGACTGGCTGATCTTCCTCGGCCTGATGCTGCTGGGCCTGGCACTGGTGTGCTTCACCAGCTCGATGCCGTCCACGCTGCCGGCGCTGTTCTATACCCCGGTGCGCTACAGCGCACTGTCGATCGCCTTCAATGTGTCGGTGTCGCTGTTCGGTGGCACCACGCCACTGGTGACCGCATGGCTGGTGGAACGTACCGGCGACCCGCTGGTGCCGGCCTACTACCTGATGGGCGCGGCAGTGATCGGCCTGGTCACCATGCTGTTCGTGAAGGAGACCGCTGGCCTGCCGCTGCGCGGTTCACCGCCGGCGGTCGGCAGCGACAAGGAAGCCGCCGCACTGCTGAAGAGCGATGTGCCGGTGACGGTGGACCCGAGCCTGCCGCCACTGCCGGAGACTGCGGAGCCTGAGCAGGTAAAGCCGGCCTGAGGCTCGGCGAAGCCGGCGTTGTTGTACGGCCAAGCCCGCGCGCGGCTGCCTTTCGAGGGATCAGCCGAGCGTGGGCTCGGCTCTACAACGTACGCGCCCTCAATCGCGCGCAGCGTTCAACTCCATCGCACGCATCACGATGGGTTTGGCCCAGTCCGGCGTGTGCAGCAGCTCGGCCACCGAGACCGGGTACTGCAGCTGGCCGTGCGCCATCGCCAGCACCGGCAGCGGCTCGACGCAGCCGTCGGCGTCGGCGGGAGCGCTGTTGTCGTAGACATGCAGCTCGGCCAGGTGTGGCAGCAGTTCCAGCAGGTTCTCGCGTGCCGAATCGAAGCGGGCGTGGATCTTCTCCACCGGAATGTCATGGCCGCCGGCGGCCACCCGCGCTGCAACACGGGCAATGTGCAGGTCCACCGTGGCCAGGCCACAGAACCAGATCGCGACGTGATGGTGCTCGCAGGCCTCGCGCAGCAGGCGCGGAATGGTGTTGCCGCCCAGCGTGGTCTCGAAGGCGAAGTCCGTGCCATCGGCCATGGCCTGGCGCAGGCGGCGGGTGCCTTCCTGCCAGGCCTCGGCATTGGCGTCGGGCAGCGGCCAGCCCGCCTCTACCAGGCGGCGGGTGAACGAATCGGGGTTGAACCAGCCCAGCCCTTCGGCTTCCAGCCAGGTTCCCAGCAGCGAACTCTTGCCGGCGCCGTTGACGCCGGCCAGCACCAGGATCCGCCCCATCGGTCAGAGCGGACGGCCGAGGGTGACCTTGCGGCCGCGGCGGATCGGCTGGCCCAGCACCTTGCCCAGCCCCTCACCGCGCTGCAGGCCAGCCAGAGTCTGGTCGAATTCGCCGCGCAGGCGCAGCAGTTCTTCACTGCGCTCACCGGCATCGCTGCCGGCGGCCTTGGCCAGCAGCTCCTGGTAGGTGCGGATGTCCACGATCACCGCTTCGGGGTGGTTGTGGTTGGTGATGACCAGCGCCTGCTTCTCGCGCACGGTACGCATCAGGCTCGGCCAGCCCCGGGTCTTCACCGACGAGGCTGGGGCCTTCTCGAGGCCAGGCAGATCCAGCGGCAGGGTCATGGCACGGCTCCGGGCAGGGTGGATAATGGCCACTATACCCAATTTGGCCCAATTGGGGATAAATGGACCTTTACCTGCCGGAACCGTCCGCCGCCGCGTCCGGCGCATCGGTCTGCAGCAGGCTGTCACGCTCGCGCAGCGGGAAGCGGATCCAGGCATCCAGGCCTTGTGGGCCAAAGCGCAGCTCGCCGCTGCCGGCGAGCTCGTACGGCACGCGCTGCTCGATCAGCGCCCGGCCAAGGCCACGCTGCCGGGGCAGCTCCCAGTCTTCCACGGTGGCATGGCGTTCACACCAGTGCAGCCCCAGCCACGGCTGCCCGTCCTGCACCTGCAGGTGCCAGGACACGTCGATCCGGCCGTCCTCATGGGTCAGCGCACCATGCCGCAGGGCGTTGGTCGCCAATTCGTGGATCGCCAAGGACAGCACTTCGGCCGCCTTCGGCGGCAGCAGCACGTCCTCGCCCTGCAGGCGGCAGGCGGCCGCTGCTGGTGTCTGCGCCGCGATCTCCTCATCGATCATGCCACGCAGGCAGACCCCGGCATTGGCGCCACGGGTCAGCAGGCTCTGCGTGCGTGCCAGCGACATCAGTCGCCCGCACAACCGTTCGGCGTATTCATCCACACTGCTGACCGACTCGCGGGTCCGCCAGGCAATGGCATGGATGGTCGACATGATGTTGCGCACCCGGTGCTGCAGCTCCGCCAGCAACACCGACTGGCGCTCGGCGGCACGCTTGAGATCGTCGATGTCCACGGCGATGGCGAACACCCCGCTGACCTCGCCATCGCCATCGCGCAGGGGCGCGGCCGCGACCCGGGTCCAGCGCGCGCGGCCATCGTCGTGCAGGTACTGGAACTCCAGCCCCGGCACCACGGTCTCGCCGCGCATCGCACGGGCGATGGCGAAATCCTCCGGCCCGATGGCGCTACCGTCGGCATGCCAGCCACGCCAGCGATGCAGGTTGGCCTCATCGGTGGAAGGCACCTTGCCGCTGGGCAGGTAGGCACGCATCTGGTCGTTGGACAGCAGCATGCGACCCTGCAGATCGACGATGCACAGGCCGACCGGCAGCATCCTGAAGGCCAGTTCCAGGCGTCGCTCGCTCTCGCGCCGCCGCAGTTCCTCGCGCTCGCGCGCGGCCCGCGCCAGATGCGCGGCGGTGGTCTCGAACATCGTCACCAGCACGCCGTTGATGCGCCCTTCCTCACCACGGATCGGGCTGTAGGTGATGGTGAACCAGATGTCCTCCAGACGCCCCCGGCGGACCAGCGGATACAGCTTGTCCTCGAAGGTGAGCGTCTCGCCCTGCCAAACCCGGGTATAGAGCGGCCCGTTGATGTGCCAGACCTCGGGCCAGCACTCGCGGGTCGGCTGGCCGAGTCCACCGGGATGCTTGTCGGCCAGGATCTCGGCATAGCCATCGTTGTAGAGCTGCACTAGCTGCTCGCCCCACAGCACGATCATCGGGAAGCCATGGGCCAGCATCAGGTCGACGGTGGCGCGCAGGTGGGGCGGCCACTGCGCGCAGGCACCCAAGGGCGTGGATGACCAGTCATGGCGGGCGATACGCGCGGCCATGCCATCGTGGCGCGCATGCAGGCGCGGCGCAGGTGGCATCCCGCCACGCAGCGTGGCGGCGTGGATGCCTTCAGGACGGCGCGACATGCCGCGCAATCAGGCGATGCCCGCAGAGACCTGCGGCGCCGCCACCAGCCCGGCCAGCTGCTGCACCAGGGTTTCGATGTGATAAGGCTTGGTACAGCGCGGCGCGCTGGCGAAGCGGCTGGGCAGGTTGTCGTCGTAACCGGAGGTCAGCAGGAAGGGGGTACCCGCCTCGGCCAGCCGATCGGCCAGCGGATAGACCTGCTCACCGCCCAGGTTGATGTCCAGCAACGCCACATCGATGGGATGGGTATCGACCAGCTGCCCCAACGCCTGCAGGTCACCGGCAGGCCCCACCACCTGTGCGCCTTTCAGCTCCAGATAGTCGACCAGGAACATCGCGATGGCGAATTCATCCTCCGCCACCAGTACACGCAGCCCTTTCAGGCCCTCTGGTTTGTTGCCCGCTTCCAGCACGACCGGCGCTCCTCGATACACGCGGCCCACCTCTGCCGCAACGCCCGCAGGATGCGCGAACCGGGCTACAAGAGCGCGTGATGATGGATGAAGGTCGCGGCCACGGCGCGTTCACCGCGGCATTGCAACGCCGCGTTCAGAAGGCCCGTTCCCACTTCAGGCTGAGCAGGCTGCGGTCGTGGCTGTACAGCCAGCCGACGTTGCTGTCGATGCGCGCGTAGCGCAGGCTCAGGCTGGGTACCAGCCCGGCCACGGCCAAGCGCTCGCTGCGCACGATGGCGATCAGGTTCTGTTCGTCGTCCTGCCTGCGCGCCTCCAGCAACGGACTCCAGGTGTCGTAGTCGCGCTGGCGCAGCGACACGAATACGGTGGCCGTGGTGCCACTCCACTGCCGCGCCGCGCCCAGCCGCAGGCCGCGCTGGCGGTAGCCGTTGGCCGGGTCGGCTGCGCTGCTGTCGGTGACATCCAGCCCGGCGAAGACCGTCCAGCGTGGATTGAGCGCGCGGAACCAGGTGGCGTACAGCGATGCCAGCTCGCCGTCGTAGTTACTGGCAAGGCCCTGCTGGCGGTAGCGCTGGCGCTTCCAGTCAGCCTCCAGCTTGAGCAGGCTGCGTGCATCCAGGGCGTACTGCCATTCCGCGTGCACGCCACTGCCGCCCTGCAGCGCATGGTTGCCCAGGGCCTGGTAGTCATAGCTGGGGGCGAGCATCACGGTCTGCCGTGCACTACGCCAGCTGTAACCCGCCTGCACGTTGGCATTGAGCTCGTTGTACGCACTGTGCCCGCGCCATGCCTGACCGAAGGCGAGACCGCGCACGTACAGCCCATGATGCCCGCCGAGCACCCAGCGCCGTTCCAGGCTGGCGTCGTAGTCGAGGCCCGCCGCGCGCTGGGCGTCCGGCAGTTTCCGTTCGATGATGCAGGCGTCGCCCACGCCGAACAGGCAGGTGCGACTGGCCGAACTGCGGTTGATGTTGTCACTCCATGCCGGGCCGGCGGACAGCGCGCCTTTCCAGCGCTGGCGCGCCTGCAGGGCACCCAGGTAACCGTCCACGCGCGCGCGGACGCCGGCCGTGGCCGGATCATCGGCATTGATGCCTGCAGCGATGGCGGTGAACAGCGCGGCCGCATCGCGATCGCGCTGGTCTTCCGCATAGACACGTGCCAGCTCGAGGCGGGCCGGCAGGAAATCCGGCTGCGCCGCCAGCAGCGCTTCGTACTCCATCGCCGCGCGACGATGGTCGCCTGCCACCCGCGCCAGCGCCCCCTGCGCATAGTGGCGCAGCAGGGGGTCATGCCCCGGCAGTTCGATGTACTCATCGAGGAACGCAGCGGCGGCCTGCCATTGCTGATGCTGCAGAGAGAGGTAAAGGGCCTGGCCAAGATCATCGACGGTGCGCTCCACGCGCAGCGTCTGGCCGTCGATGGTGATGGTCGGCCGCTCCGACTCGGCCTGCTGCAGGCGCTGCTGGTCCTGCTGCTGGTGGCGCAGTTCGGTGCCCTGTTCAAGCACACGACGAAGATCGTCCTGCTGGGCGCGCACCTCGGTGGCAGCCAACAGCAGTACGACAAGGAAAATGGAATGGCGCATGGTCGATCCGTGGTGGTGCATGCAGCGGGCCGAAGCAGGGACTGGCGGATCGCGGCTTGTCCCTGCCCTGCCCCGTCAGGGGCGTGGCGATCAGTTCTTGCTGCCGCCGAAGGCGGTGTCGTACTGGCTGTTGCCGCTGAAGGTGGCGATACCGGCCAGGGTGGCCGCGTTGGCGCCGAAGAACTGGCCCTGGCTGGTGCCGGCAACGCTGCCGTTGGCGGTGGCGGTGCCGGCGAACGAGGCGTTGGCGCTGTTGATGTTGGCGTTGACGTTGATCGACAGGCCGCCACCGCTCAGGCCACCGAGCAGGGTGCCATTGCCGAAGTTGGCGCGGAACGTACCCGACAGCAGGTTGCTGCCATTGAACTTGTTCAGGCCTGCCACGCTGTAGGTGGCCACGCCGGCCGGCAGCGTGGTGCCGGCACGGTCACCGACGAAATAGACCTGGCGGTTGTTGAAGCCACCAGCGGCGCCATCCTTGGACCACTCGCCGAACCACACATCGCCGCTGCCGACCTTGACGAAGTTGAAGTGGCCCATGCCGGAATGGCTGCCCGGGGTACCGGTGATCGGCATGGCCAGTGTGCGTACGGTGACACCATTGACGGTGGTCGGGGCCGAGTAGGCCGCCAGGCCCTGGAAATCGACCGGCTTGGCATTGGACACGGTGCCAACGCCGATACCGGCCTTGCCGGCCGAGTGCGGGCCGCCGTTGACTTCCGACGCACCCACCTTGACGTACAGCTGCGCATCGGTCGCCGGGCTGGCAGCGCCGACGATGTCGGCCGCCTGCGCAGTGCCGGCCAGGGCCAGTGCAGCGGCGACGGCCAACAGGGAACGGTTGATCATTTTCATGGTATTGCTCCTTGGGTTGAGGGAACTACGGGTACAACACAAAAAGGAACGGCGGCGGATCAGTTGCGCTGACCGCCGAAGGACGTATCGAACTGGCTGTTGCCGGCAAAGGTTGCGATGCCGGTCACCGCACTGGCACCGGCGCCGAAGAACTGGCCGCTGCTGGTACCGATGATCGAACCATTGGCGATGGCCGAACCGCTGAACGCACCGGTGGCGCGATCCAGCGTGCCGCTCGCGGCGAGCCTGTATCCGGTCCCGACCAGGCCGGCGGTAACGGTGCCGGTATCGAAATTCGCCCGCAGTGCACCTTCCAGCACGCCGCTGCCATCAAAGCGGTTGATGCCAGCCAAGGTGTAGGTCACGATGCCTGCTGGCAGCGAAGTACCGGCACGGTCACCGACGAAGAACACCTGGCGGTGATTGAAGCCCGCCTGCGCGCCGCTGGATGACCATTCACCGAACCAGACATCTGCATTGCCCACCTGCACGAAGCTGAAGTGGCCCACGCCAGCGGTGGCGAACGGCAGGCCTGCGTCCGGGCCCAGCGTGCGGACCGTGGTTGCGCCACGCACCACCGTGGTGGCGTAGGGCACCAGGCTGGCCACGTCCACTCGCGCCGCGTTGGCATACGGCCCCAACGAAACGCCTGCGCGACCGGAACGGTGCGGACCGGCATTGAGTGTCGATTCGCCTGCGTTGATGTAATGGACGCCGTCCTGGGCCGGGCTCTGCCCGCCAGCGATGTCGGCAGCCATGACCGGCATGGAAGCCAGCAGGCCGATCGAAAGTACAAGGGTGCGGGGCTGTTTCACGGTTGATTCTCCCTGTCGAATACGGACTCAGAAGCGCGCGGTGATGCCAAGCTTGATCGTGCGGCCCGGTGCCGGAAGCGTTGAGCGTGTTGCCGGGTCGACGTAATAGCGGTTGCCGAGATTGCTGCCGACCAGCTCGACGCTGGCGTGCTGGTTGAAGCGCCAGCGGGCGTAGGCATCCACCGTGGTGATGTTTCCCCAGGTGAAGGGCACGTTCTGCCAGAGCAGGCTGCTGCCCCCGGCGATCAGGCGGTCGCGGTAGGCCTGCAGGTCCGGATTGTCGTGCCGCTGGTAGTGCACGATGCGGCTGCCCAGCTCCAGGCGCTCATCGAACAGGCGGGTGCCGAGTGACCAGTTCACCGACAGCTTCGGCGTGGCCTGGGTCAGCAGATAGCCGCTGACGAAGCCATCCTGGACGCAGTTGGGCACCCGCCCCTGGTCCGCATCCAGCCGTACCGCCGAGCTTTCATCGCAGACTTCGTTTTCAAGGATGCGGCTGATGCCCAGATCGGTGAAGAAGCGCCGGTTGTCGAAGCGCGCCTGCAGCTCGATGCCGCGGATGGTCTGCTTGTCGATGTTGTCGAACATGAAGTACGCATCACGCTCGATGACATTGCGGGTCTTGTGCACGTAATAGGCCAGCTTGACGTCGGCATCGGCGGTGTTGCCGAACAGCCCGGAAAGGTTGTGCACGTACCCCAGCTCGTAGTTGTAGGCATGCTCCGGCTTGAGTGGATACAGCGGATTGAGGCTGCTGGAGAACGCAATGGTGCTTTCGAACATGCTGGGGAAGCGCACCGCCTCGCTGTAGCGCAGATAGGCACGAGCGGCCGGCGAGAAACGCACCGTCGCCGAGAACGTCGGCAACCAGGCGTGATCGCGGTGCCGTTCGTTGCGCCCGGCCACCGACTGCATCGCCCCGCCCCCGATCCTGCAGCGGATGTCGGTGCCGAGGACCATCGGCAGCAGCCCGGGGATGGCGGCGACCTGACCGTTGAGGCAGGGATTGGTGGCCCGGCTGTAGTTGCCGTTTGCATCGGGCAACCAGGGAATGCCGTGCTGGACCTCCCTGGGTGTCTCGTACTTGCGCAGCAGGTCGGCCAGCGACTGATCGACGATCCAGCCCATGCCGATGCTGTCCCAGAATTCCCGCTCGCTCTCGAGTGCGTCGATCTCGCCCTGCAGGCTGTCCGGCCGCGGCGGCAGTTCATTCACCCGGTACTGTGCTTCGCGCGGCACGATCGAGGTCGTCTGCAGTTCCGGGTGGGCCTGCAGGAAGTCGTCGAACGCCCAGTAACGGCTGTAACGCACGCCGGCATTGAGGGTCAGGAAGTCGACCGGACGCCATTCCAGCGTGAGGTAGCCCTCGCCCTCCTGGCGACGGCCGGCACGCGGGTACATGCGCCAGCCGTCGGACGGGCCGAAATACGGGTCACGCGAACCGAGCTTCTCGTATTGCCAGTTGCCGCCCACGGTCAGGTCCAGGGTCGAATGCAGGGCGAAGCGGTTGCTCAGGGTCAGGCCGGTCCGGTCGTTGCTCGCATTTGCCAGCGCGGTGTTGCGCAGAATCGGGCTGGCGCCGGCATTCCAGTCCGGATTGCCCGGGGCGAAGTTCGGAAAGCCGCCTGCGGTGTAGGTATCGCTGTCCGTCTCTGTGCGCCACAGGTTGGCGTAGAGGTCCAGCCAGCGGCTGCCGGCCGGCTGGAAGCGGTACTCCAGGTTCCAGGCATCGGACGCAACCCGGCTGAGCGGCCACTGGATGCGCCCATAGTCCGGTGCCGACAGGATGCGCGACGGCATGATCTCGCCGTAGTGCGACAGCGTTCGCCGCCAGGTCGCCTTCAACTGCTGGTCATCGTTGATCTGCCAGCTGCCCTTGACCAGCCAGGACTCCTGTTCGCTGGAAGTATTGGGCACTTCATCGCCGGGCTTGAAATAGCGCGCCAGCGTGGTGATGTAGTCGATGCCCTGGTACTCGAACTGCTCGCGCCGGTCCTGGTCGTAGTAGGCGCTGCCCTGGGTCCCGGAGAAGTAGTTGCCGCGCTTGCGCCAGGCGTAGGCGGCCATCAGGTCGACGTTGTCGCCACGCACGCCCAGCGCCAGGCGCCAGGCCTGGTCCTCGCCATCGAGGGGGTTGTTGCCACTGCGCGACTTCACCGGCACCACCAGGGTGCGGTCGTCGTAGGGCGAGTTCGGCGAGCCCTGCGGAAACCCCGGCACGGTGCGGTAATCCTCGCCGGTGTGCAGCCGCGGCAGGCGTGGCGCCACCGCATTGCTGCTGCCTTCGATCTTCAGCTCCCCGCCGAAGCGCTCACCCGCTTCCACGATGTCATCGACGTCGATGGTCTTGATCACCAGCGCGCCACCGATCCCGCTGTGCACATCGCGCACCAGCCCTGGCCCCTTGATGACCTGGATGCCACCCATCAGGTTGGGATCGATGTAATTGCGGTTGCTGACGCCGTTGTAGCCGCGCCAGACCGTGAGCGCCTGTTCGCCACCGTCGATGCTGACCGGCACCCGCCCCGGCCCCTGGATGCCGCGGATGTTGATGTCCAGCGCGCCGCTGTTGCGCGCATCGCCACTGAACACACCGACCAGATCCTTGACCACGTCGGCCGGGTTGGAGCCGCGATAGCGCTCCACCCGGTCGCGCCCCGAATACGCCGTGGTCAGGTCCAGCGCGAACACATCATCGTAGCCGCGCCGATCACGCGCCTCGCCCCCTTCCGACTGCAGGCGGCCGGCCACGTCCAGTGTTTTGGTCACCCGCACCCCGTCCCCCTCACCCGCCTCCGCTGCGGCCAGCAGGCTCCAGGTACCGTCCATGCCGCGCTGTGCACGCACGCCGCTGCCGCGCAACAGCTGCTGCAGTGCCTGCATCTGGCTGTACTCACCACTCACTGCACTGGAGCGGCGGCCCTCCACCAGGTCACTGCGGAACACCACCTGCACATCGGCCTGGCGGCCAAAGGCACGCACGGCGTCGGCCAGGGGCTGTTCCGGAATGGTGTACTGGCGCAACGGTGCGACGACCACCGGTTGCGCCTGCACGGCCGGCACCCAGGCCAGCGGCAGCAATGCGGTGGAGATGGCAAGAGCCAGGACGGTGGCGCGACGATGACAGGCGGATGCCGTGGACGGCATGGACAGGAACTCCTCAAGCGTGGCGGAACCACGGGCACATCCAGTGCCGGTGGCATGTCTGGCTTGAGGAGAAACGGTGTTTCGCTCTGGCTATACATCTATAGACAGCAGGGCACAGCGAGTGCCCACGGTTTTTTCATGTTTTTTTTCCATGTGGGGCGCTGTGCGCTGTGCCGCAGGCACCTCACCACACCACCAGCGCTCCGCCGGGCAAGCGCTGCACACGCAGTCCTGCCTGCGCGGCCACCGCATTGATGGCGGTCTCCGATTGCTGCAGGTGGAACAGGCCACTGACCCGCACGCTCGCGCCCTGCCCGCCCAGTACCCAGACCGGGGCACGCCGGTAGCGCGCCAGGTCGGCGATGGCCTGCGCGGCCGGCTGATCGTCGATCACTACCTCGCCACGCCGCCACGGCGCCATGGTTGCGGTATCTTCCAGCTGCACCGGCTGCAGCCAGCGACCGTCACGGAACACACGTGCCTGCCCGGCATGCAGGCGCTGCACACTGCCATCACCCGGGCGCACATCGACCCCGCCCTCGCTGACCTGGGTCAGGACCGTGGTGTCCTGCATCGACACGCTGAAGGCCGTGCCGATGTCACGGATCTGGCCGCCCGCCGCCTCCACCTGGAACGGGCGCGCCTCGTGCGCTACCTGGAACCAGGCTTGGCCGCGCAGCAGACGAAGGTGGCGCTGCTGGCCATCGAATTCAATCGCCAGTGCGGTGCCGGCGTCGAGTACCGCGATGCTGCCGTCCTCCAACTGCACCATGCGCGGTGCATCGGTGCTGTGCAGGTCACTGCGTGCCAGCAGCAGCGCGTGCGGCGCAGCGGCAACCATCAGGACCACGGCGGCAGCACTGGCCAGCAGCCACGGCAGTCGGCGGCGTGGCGCGATCGGGCGCAGTCCCTGGCGGTCTTCGGTCAGTTCGGGCAGCGCGGCCAGCACCTCCGGCCCGGCGGCATCCAGCCCCCGCCAGAATGCCTGCTGCTGGCGCCAGGCCAGCACATGCTGCGGATCGGCCCGCAGCCAGCGCTGCAGGGTTCGTTGCTGGCGTTCCGGCAGCGGGCCTGCACTGCACCGGATCACCCAGCGCAACGCCTGCCTGGCCCGACGCGGCGAGGGTTCGGACGTGGTCATGGTTGTGGCCTGCCGCACCGCGAACGGGTGCGCTTTCCTGTTGTGACAACGGCGGGCGCGATCTGCCCACGGCAATCGCAGCTCATCGGCGTGTTCCCTGCTGGTGCTGCTGGATCAGCAGCGCCGCGCGCAGCACGTATTTGCCCACCACGCTCTTGGAGATGCCGAGGCGGGTGGCGATCTCGCGCTCACTCAGGCCCAGGTATCGATTGAGCACAAAGCACTCGCGCACCTGCGCCGGCAAGGCAAGGATGGTCTGGGTGATCTCGCGCAGCTGTGCCTGGTCCAGCGCCTGTGCCTCACCGTCGTGGCCTTCATCGGCCATGTCGGTGGCGTACGCGGCCATTGCGCGCCGCTCGCGGGCGTCGGCCTGACTGCGGTTGAGCGCGTGGTGATAGGCCATCCGGTACAGATAGCCGCGCGGCTCCAGGATGGGCGGATCGCCGGGTACGCTGCTGGCCTTCAGGTACAGGTTCTGCAGCGTGTCCTCGGTACTGGCCGGGTCGAGGTAGCGCGCGATGAAGCGAGACAGCGCACGGCGCTCGCGGATCAGCAGTTCGACCAGCGCCAGGGCATTGGGAGACATAGGTGCCAAGGCCGGACCGGGGAATGATGGGCGTGATGGCGACGGTCCGGACGTGGATTGTGGGCTGCCGGGCCGCAGGCGGCAAGCCGCACCCCAAACCATCATCCACGCATGGCAGGTTCAGTAGATCCACGCCATGCGTGGATGGAAGACCTAGGGCTCGTCCAACGCATCGAAACGCTCGGCGAGGTAGTCGATCAACGCACGCACCGCTGGCAGCAGCCCCCGCCGCGACGGGAACACCGCATGCACGATGCCGTGCCTCGGCACCCACTCCTGCAGCACCGGCATCAGCGCGCCACTGGCCAACTCATCGGTGATCATCATCCGCGGCAGCATCAACAGCCCGACCCCGGCCACCGCGGCTGCGCGCAACGCGATCATGTCATCGCTGACCAGCCGCGGGCGGTGATGCACGCTGGCCTGGACCTCGCCGGGCCCACTGTATTCCCACACATGCTGCTGACTGGGCGAGGCCAGATCAACAGTCGGCATCATCGCCAGGTCGGCCGGCACCTGCGGCGTGCCCAGCCGCTGCAGCAGCGCCGGACTGGCACTGGTGCACCACACCCGGCGCGCCAGCACGCGTACCACCAGGTCACTGTCCTCCAGCGGCGGCGGCCGCACCCGGATCGCCACGTCCACACCCTCGCCCACCACGTCGACGCGCCGGTTGGTGGCATCCAGCTGTACCGTCACCTGCGGGTGCAGGGCGAGGAAATCGGCCAGCATCGTGCCGATGCGCGCATGCAGGATCGCGATCGGGCACGCCAGGCGGATCGTGCCGCGCGGCTCGGCGCGTGACATCGCAATCGCTTCTTCGGCCGCTTCGGCCTCGACCAGCATTGCCTTGCAATGGCGGTAGTAGTCCTGGCCCACCTCGGTGACCGAGAAGCGCCGGGTCGAACGCTGGATCAGGCGCACGCCCAACCGTTCTTCCAGCAGCGCGATGCGCCGGCTCAGTTTCGACTTCGGCATGGCCAGCGCCCGGCCGGCCTGCGAGAAGCCGCCGTGCTCGACCACCATGGCGAAGTAGAACAGATCGTTGAGGTCACAACGGCGGATATCTGCGATGAACACGGGACGATCTCCTGCGGCTCATGGCCTGCGACCATTGTTCACCAGATAGGACTATGACGGCAAATATTGGCGTCTACCGGCCCAATTGTCGCGGCGATATCGTCTTCGCAACGAAGAACAGCGGCCGGCAGCCCCGGCCAGGAGATCGCCATGAAGCGTGTCACCGGTACCTACAGCGCCCCCCGCCCGCACTGGGTGGGCGACGGATTCCCCGCCCGCTCGATGTTTTCCTACAACACCCACGGCCAGCACCTTAGCCCGTTCCTGCTGCTGGACTATGCCGGCCCCTACAGCTTCGCACCCAGCGATACCCCGCGCGGGGTCGGCCAGCATCCGCATCGCGGTTTCGAGACCGTCACCATCGTCTATGAGGGCGAGGTCGCCCACCGTGATTCGACCGGGGCCGGCGGCACCATCGGCCCGGGTGACGTGCAGTGGATGACCGCTGCCTCCGGCATCCTCCACGAGGAGTTCCATACCCCGGAGTTCAGCAGGCGCGGCGGCACGCTGGACATGGTCCAGCTGTGGGTGAACCTGCCGGCGCAGGACAAGATGGGTGCACCGGGCTACCAGACCCTGCTTGACGCACAGATCCCCTCGGTTGAACTGCCCGATGGCGCCGGCCGCGTGCGTGTCATCGCCGGTCGATTCGACAACCACGCCGGTCCGGCGCGTACCCACACGCCGATGGATGTCTGGGACATCCGCCTGCGGCAGGGCCATCACGCCGAGCTGCCGGTGGCCGATGGCCGCACGCTGGCGCTGGTGGTGCTGAAGGGCACGGTGCGGATCAACAGCGGCCTGCCAGTCGGCGAGGCACAGCTGGTCACCTTCGACCGCAGCGGCGAAGACGTGTTCGTCGATGCGGACAGCGACGCCACCGTGCTGCTGCTCAGCGGTGAGCCGATCGACGAGCCGGTGGTGGGCTACGGCCCGTTCGTGATGAACAGCCAGGCCGAGATCGCGCAGGCGGTCAACGACTTCAACAGCGGCCGCTTCGGGCAGATCGCGCACTGATCGTTTCAAAGCGGCGGGCACTGGCCCGCCGCACCCTCCGGGCCATCGCCCACTTTTTCCAGGAGACTGACCATGAGTACCCCCGCCAACTTCAACGGTGCCCGCCCGGTGATCGATCCGGACAATGCCGCGATGCTGCTGATCGACCACCAGAGTGGCCTGTTCCAGACCATCGGTGACATGCCGTTCACCAGCGTGCCTGCCCACGCCACCGCGCTGGCGAAGATGGCCACGCTGGCAAAGATGCCGGTGATCACCACCGCCTCGGTTCCGCAGGGCCCGAACGGCCCGCTGATCCCGGAGATCCACGACGCGGCCCCGCATGCGCAGTACGTGGCGCGCAAGGGTGAGATCAACGCCTGGGACAACCCGGAATTCGTTGCTGCGGTGAAGGCCACCGGCCGCAGGCAGCTGATCATTGCCGGCACCATCACCAGCGTGTGCATGGCCTTCCCGTCGATCGCCGCCGTCGCCGATGGTTACCAGGTGTTCGCGGTCATCGACGCGTCCGGCACCTACTCGAAGATGGCCGAGGAGATCACCCTGGCCCGCGTGGTGCAGGCCGGCGTGGTACCGATGGACACCGCCGCGGTGGCCTCGGAGATCCAGCGCACCTGGAACCGCGACGATGCCCAGCAGTGGGCCGAGGTCTACACGAAGATCTTCCCGAACTACCAGCTGCTGAACGAAAGCTACCTGAAGGCCCAGGACGTGCAGAAGAACCATGAACAGCTGGATTCGCAGCGCAGCTGAGCTGCCCCCCGGGGTGCCTGCCCGCCGCCGGCACCCCTCCCAACCGGAGACCCATCATGTCCAGTGAACCGATCCGCGACCCGGCCAGCGACCACCTGCTGACCCCGCAGAATTCCGCTTTCATCATCATCGACTACCAGCCGGTGCAGGTGAACTCCATCGCCTCGATGGACCGCCAGCTGCTGGTCAACAACATCGTCGGCACCGCCAAGGCCGCAGTGGCCTACGGCCTGCCGATCGTGCATTCGACGGTCAACGTCAAGACCGGCCTGAACAAGCCGCCGATTCCGCAGCTGCGCAAGGTGCTGGGCGACTACCCTACCTACGATCGCACCACCATCAATTCCTGGGAGGACGTCGAGTTCCGCAAGGCGGTGGAAGCCACCGGCCGCCGCAAGCTGATCATGACTGCGCTGTGGACCGAGGCCTGCCTGACTTTCCCGGCTCTGGATGCGTTGAAGGAGGGCTATGAGGTGTACGTGGTGGTCGATGCCGTCGGCGGTACCTCGCCGGCGGCGCATGATGCCGCGTTGCGCCGCATCGAACAGGCCGGTGGCCAGCTGATCAGCGTGCCGCAGCTGTTCTGCGAGCTGCAGCGCGACTGGGCCCGCTCGGAAACGGTGCCGGCCTTCATGAACCTCTTCATTGAAACCGGGGGTACGGCGGGCATCCAGTTCTCGTACGATCGTACCGAGTAACTGCGTGGCGGCGCCGACCCTGGCTGGCGCCGCCCTTGGGAACGGTCGAGCATGGCTCGACGCTATAGACAGATGGAGAACGTGATGGCCTACGCACGCATTGTTTCGACCGCCGACAACTACCTGCACCACATCAGCAATGGCAGCTTCGATGTGGATGCGGACGAGCCCGCCTCGCTGGGCGGCCAGGGCAAGGGTTTCGCACCGTTCGACCTGTACCTGGCCTCGCTGGCGGCATGCACCGCCATCACCCTGCGCATGTACGCGCAGCGCAAGGGCTGGGAGCTGGGCGAATTCCATGCCGAGCTGCGCTCGGAACGTGACGCGGACGGACGCTTCCATGTGCACCGCGTGCTGCATGCCAGCGCCGAGCTGAGCGATGCGCAGTGGCAGCGTTTGCTGGAGGTGGTGGAGAAGACCCCGGTCACGCTGGTGATGCGTGAGGGTGCGCGGATCACCAGTGAGCGTGGGGCTGCAGCGTAACCCCATCCACGCCTGGCGTGGATCTACAGACGACGCTCGCCGGGCCTGGCCCGGCGCTACCGGAGCGGCGCGGGGCCATCGGGTAGCGCCGGGCCATGCCCGGCGGCCACTCAGCGCCGTGAATGCAGCACGGTGCGCTGGCGCATCGCGTTGAATTCCTGCTCCACCTGCTGGATGTCTTCGGCCTGGAACCCGGCCGCATCCAGCAGCTGGTCGGCGGCGGCCGCCGCCAGCGGATCATCGTCACGCTGGCGCCAGCAGCGCGCCGGCAGGAAATAGCCTACTTCGCTGCGCCCGCGCATGATCACCACAGGCCGGCCCGCATACAGCAGGAACTCCGCCAGGTGCTGGCGCAGCCCCTCCACTGAAACATAGGCCGGTCCCACACCCAGCATCTGGCTGGACGGTTCAGGACTCTCGAACAGCTTGCGACGGCTCATCCACTCCTCCTTTTGAACAACGCGTGGTCTCCCTTCCTTAGACGGGCGCATCGCTGCGCCCCCGCCACGCACGACGTGATCCGCATCACGCCCGCCACTCAGAACCCGGTATTGAACTCCAGCTGGAACACGTCGATCGACAACGGCGCACCGGACACTTCCTTGGCCGCCATCCACTTGCCGCTGATCCAGCTGCGCGCATCCAGCGCGTAGGCGCCGCCCACGTAGTAGCCACGGGCGTTGGTGCCGCCGAGGTGGAAGTTCGGGTCGTTGTACGCGTCCGGCAGCGCATCGGCCTCGATATGCTTGTAGCCCAGCAGCGCCTGCCACTGGCCCTTCTCCTTCAGGTCAGTGGCGCCGAAGGTGGCCTGCACCATCCAGGCGGTGTCGCCACTGCGGAAGGTATCGATGCTGGCGGCGCCACCGGCACCGTAGTTGTTGACGATGCCGTTGTTGGCGCGGCTGAACATGGCCTGCTTGTCGTAGGCCAGGTTGCGGATGTAGTCGCCATCCAGGCGCAGGCCGATGCCCTGGGCCAGCTGCGTATCCCAGCGCAGGTTGAGCGTGGCCAGGCGGAATGCCGAGGCCAGGCCGACATACTGCGGGGTCGGCGTGTTGGCCGGGTCCAGCGGATTGCGCGCGATGTCGCGGATCAGCATCAGGGTATTGCCCTTCTGCATGAACGCTGGGCGCGACCAGTCGGTATCGCAGCCCACCGCGCCCGCATATAGCGCGCACGGCGAGGACAGGCGGCCGCTGATGTTCTTGAAATCGTAGTAGCCCAGTGCGGCACGCAGCGCATTGTCGTCGTTGAAGCGCCAGTTCATGCCGACCTGTGCACCGGACAGCCACTTGTTCTCGTTCGGGGTCTTGACCCGGCTCTGGCTGGGCGCGCTGTCGGAGGTGTACTCCAGCGGTACCACGGCCAGGTTGGCGAACAGGCCGAGGTCACCACCGTCAAAGTCATGCTGCAGGTTGGCGGCCAGGCCGTCGAAGTTCAGGTCGTTGGAGAACAGCGTGTCGCTGGTCCAGAACGGATTGCCGAAGCGGCCGCCGCGCACCGTCACCCAGTCGGCCGGGCTGTAGGCCAGCCAGGCCTGGTCCAGCCACACGTCCTTCTTGCTCAGGCCACCGCCCAGCTGCTCGGTGGTCGACACCGGGCCATTGCTGCTGCCGCTGGCCAGGCGCACGCCGGCCGTGGTGTGCTGGCCGATGGTGGCCTCGATGCCCAGGCGGGCGCGGATGCGCCACAGGTTGCGGCGGTCCTGGCGGGTGTTCAGCAGCGGCGGCAGCTGCAGGTTGGTGTTGGTGTTGGTGTCGAAGCCGTTGCCGGAATTGATCGACGACCAGTTGCTCACGATGTCGCTGTTGCGCTCGGAATAGAAGCGCGACTCGCTGCGCACGCGCATGTCACCGGTCACCTTGATGCGCTTGGTCCACTCAGCCACTTCGTTCGGTGCCGCCCAGCCCTCGGACCTGGCCTGCGCCATCACGTCCTGGCGTACTTCGTCACGAATGCCGTCGCGCACGCTCTGCGGCACGTAGGGCACGCGCACGTCGCCGGCCTCCAGGGCCACGCCACCGCTGGCGGCCGAAGGTGCGGTGGTCGTAGTGCGCGATGCGGCCGCTGATTCAGCCTCGGCCTGCACCAGCAGTGCCTGGCCGTCTTCTGGCTTCAGCGCGCCGCTGGCGATCAGGCCCTTGATCAGCTTGACCATGGTGGTTTCTGCGGCCATCGCACCGGCCGGGGTGGCCAGGCTGAGCAGCACGGCGCAGCACAGCAGCGCCCGTCGGGCCGGCCGCGGGCGGCGGGAGTCGGTTCGTGCGCGGACGTGGTCGTTCATCACGGTTCTCATCGAAAGAAGGGAAATCACGGAGGTCGGGAATCAGGCCCCGGGCCGGCGGCCCTGGATCAGCACGCGGGCGGGGAAATCGAGCGACGGCGGCGGTGCCTGGTCGACCTTGCCGATGCGTCGCAGCGCATCGAGCACGGCCGCGTCGGCCTCCTCGTTGCCACTGCCACGCACCAGCTCGACCTTTTCCAGGCGGCCATCGTTGGACAGCCACACATTCACCTGCAGCTGGAACGCCAGGCGCTTGACCTTGTCGTCGCGCGAGATCGCCTGCTGCATCAGGTAGCCGAGATAGCGCCCATAGGTGGCATTGCCGGCGCCGCCACGGCCCACGCCGGATGAACCGCCGCCGCTGCCGGACTGGATGCCGAAGTTGTCACCACCGGCCTGCGCATCGGCATTCATCGTCACCGGGTCGGCGTTGTCCGGGGTCGGCGTCGGCTCTTCCGCCGGCGTCGGTTGATCCAGCGGGTCGGGCTCGGGAATGGTCTCTTCCGGCGGCGTCTCCGGCTCCGGTGGCTTTTCCGGCGGCGGTGGCGGCGGCGGAGGGGGGGGCGGCAATGCCAGCATCGGCGGCTGCACCACCGGCCTGCGGGTGCTGGCGGTGTCCTTGAACAGCATCCACCACACGGCGATGCCGAGCACCAGCAACGCGGCCAGCACCAGCGCGACGGTCACCAGCAACTGGCGACCGCGCATGCCGGGCTCCGGCCGAGGGGATTGATGGGCCGTCATGCCTCAGCCCTGCGCCTTGCCGGTGACCAGCCCGACCTGGGCCAGCTCCAGCCGCCGCAGCAGGTCCAGCACCTCGACCACACGGGAGTACTGCACCTGCGCATCACCGCGCACGATCACCGGGAAATCCGGCGTGGTCGCGCGCTCGGTGCGCAGGCGGTCTTCCAGCTCGGCCATCGTCACCGGGTAGGCATCCAGGAACACCTGGCCACTGGGGTCAATGGTGATCGCCTTGGTCTTCGGCTTTTCCAGCGCCACGCTGTTGCTGGCCTTCGGCAGGTTCACCTCGATGCCGGGGATGGAGGCGTTGCTGGTCAGGATGAAGATCACCAGCACCACCAGCAGCACGTCGACGAAGGGCGTTACGTTGATGCCCTTCTCGCGCTTCTTGATGCCGAACTTCGCCTTCTGGCCCATGGCGCGCCCCTCAGCCCTGGACCGCGGCCGGGCCGCGCCCGTCCTGCTCTTCGGCCAGGCGCGCGGCGAACTCGTCGATGAACACCGCCATGTCGGCGCCGATCGCCTCGGCACGTGCACCCAGGTAGTTGTAGCCGAACAGCGCCGGAATCGCGACGCCGAGGCCGGCTGCGGTACACAGCAGCGCCGCGGCCATGCCCGGTGCCACCGAATTGATGTCCACCGCGCCGGCCATCGCCGCCACCACGAACACCAGCATGATGCCGATCACGGTACCGAACAGGCCCACGTACGGCGCGCCTTCGATGGTGGTCGAAAGCCAGTTCATGCGCCGTGCCATTGCTTCCTGCTCGCGCACCATCACCGCATCCATCGAGGCGCGGATCGCGGCGATGGTGGCGCCACTGAGGTAACCGCTGTTGCCATCGCGCTGGTGGCGCTGCTGCATTTCATCGATGGCCACCTGGTAGATCCGCCACAGCGAACCGTCGTGCATCGCGGCCGGCGCCTTGCCCTGGCGGTCCATGTCGGACAGGGTGCGCAGCGGCACGCCGGACAGCTTGCCGAAGCTCTCGGTGAACACCGCATTGGCCTTGCTGGTACGGCCGAAGTGGCGCCCCTTGGCGATCATGATCGCCCACGACAGCAGCATCATCAGGCCGAGGATCGCCACCACCACCCAGGCGTCGAACGGCATTGCCTTGAGGATGAAGGCGAAGTGGCTCTGACCGGCGGACTGCTCGTCGGCACCGTAGCTGATCAGGCGCGAGTCCGCGCCCTGTGCGGTGGCATCGGCCAGCAGCAGTGCCGCCGGTCGTGCCACGCGAGAGATACGCAGCTCATCCAGTGCGCCCTCGAAATTGGCCAGCGGCTGCGCCGCGCCAGGAGCATCGGCGCCCACCACCGGGGCGGTGCCCAGCGCCGGCAATTCGCCGCTCAGCTGTGCGACCACGCGGCCATTGAGGTACAGCTGCAGAGCGCCCTTCTCCGCAGTCAGCGCCACATGCGCCCACTGCCCTTCCGGAATCGGCTGTGCCGGCGTGCTGCGATGGCCATTGAGCTGCACGAACGGCACCCGGTTCTCGATGCCCAGCACCAGTTCGGAAGCACCGTCACGACGGGCATAGATCGCCTGTGCGGCGTTGTTGCTGCCCGGCTTGATCCAGGCCGAGACGGTGAGCGGCGCGCCCGCCTCCTGCGCAAGCGATGCGCTGGCCGGCAGCGGCAGCGGGGCTGCGCCCAACTGAACGCCGCGGCCGATCACCGAGCCTTCCGACGGCGGCGCCACGGCCCCGGCGTTGTTTCCATACGCGGTGGTGTCGCGTGCCGGCGCATTGGCCTCGGCAAAGTGGTAGACCAGCGTGTAGTCCGGGTCGAACACCTGCTGGCCATTGCCGCTGGCCGGGGCCTTCTCGTTGCCGTAGTACATCCAGATCGTCTGCGGTGCTGCGGCGCTGACCGCCGGTACGTCCACCCAGACCAGGGCCAGGCCCAGCCTGGGATCGAACTGTTCGATCTGGTGGGCCAGCACGGTGCGGCCATCACCCGAGACGAAGCGCAGGTCGTTGCCCGCGTCCTGGGTGCCGTCGAAACCGAAGTTGCCGGTATGCAGGCGCAGCAGCAGCGGCGTGCGACCCGGGTCACCGGCCAGGCCCGCGCCCTGCGGGCCGGCGTCGACGGTGATCGGCTTGCGGTATTTCCATTCGGCCTGCCACCAATTGGCATCGGCCGCAGCGACCGGCAGCGCAACCAGCGCGGCCAGCAGCAACAACACTCGGGAAAGCAAACGGTCCATGCGAAGGGTCTCCGGAGAACGCATGTTCAAGGGAAGGGTCAGTAGCTGGTGCTGATGTTGAAATGCAGGCGCGGGTCGTCCTTGCGCGTGACCGGGCCATCGGCATAAGGCCAGGCGTAGTCCAGGCGCAGTTGCAGGTGTTCGCCGAGGCGCATCTGCGCGCCCAGGCCGACCGAGGCCAGGTTGTACTTGTCACGCTGCTCGGGCAGCGGCTGGCGCAGGCGCAGGTAGGCCGCGTCGGCAAAGCTGTAGACACGCAGGTCGGTGCCGCTCCACAGCGACCACGCCGGGGTGCGCCATTCCAGGCTGGCCAGGCCGCCGTAGTCGCCGATCGCCTCGGCCGACAGATAGCCGCGCACGGTGTACATGCCACCGGCGGCAAACTGCTCGGCCGACACCAGCGGCGCGTCGGTCACCTGCAGCAAGCCACGTGCGTACCACTGCCAGTCGTTGCCGAAGGTGTGGGTGTTGGCCACGTCGGCCTTGAAGGCCACGAAGCTCGGGTCGGCCCAATAGCGCTTCTGGCCGAAGGCGGTGGCGTCGCTGCCGTAGCCGAACAGGCGGCGGGTGCCGGCCACCAGCTGGGTATTGATGCTCAGCTGATCCTGCTCGCCCTGGCGCACGCCCACGAAGGCCAGCGTGATAGGCGCGTACTTCAGCGGCGTCTTCAGGCTGTCCTTGCCCATCTGGGTATCTTCCTCGGTGTCCTTGAAATCCACACCAAGGCTGAGCTGGCGCCACCACTGACTGCTGCCCGCCAAGCGGTAATTCAGCTTGACACCGATTGAATGGCCATTGCCGATCACATTGGTACCGCTGCCGGCGCCGCCCTGCCCACCTGCGTTCAGCACACGGCTGTCGGACTTGTAGCCAGACGCTTCCAGGCTCCATGGGGTACCTTCAAACGGCATCGTGTACGAGGCCGAGAACACCTTGGCCTGTTTGGTGTCTTCCGGTGCCAGGTACACGCCGATGTTGGCGCTGTGCCCGCGCTTCCACAGGTTGTCGTAGGCCAGCGATGCACTCAGGCGCAGCTTCTCGGTGTCGGCGCTGTGGTCGTTGTTGAGTGACGCGCTGGCACGCCACGGCGACTTTTCTTCGACCTGCAGGTCCACATCCATCGTGCCCGGCACCTGGCCTTCGCGCACCAGCGGCATCACCTGGCGACGCCCGCCCTCATTCAGCGCGGTCAGTTCTTTCTGGGCCTGGTCGAAGTCCGGCACCTTGCCTTCCGCCAGCGCTGGTACGCGTTCGCGGATGCGCTCGGGCGATTCGTGCTTCGTTCCCACGACCCGCAGCTGGCCGATCGGTGTCTGCTGTACCTTCAGCAGCACTACGCCACCACTGACCTGCTGCTCGGGAAGCTCCACATAGACCGACTGGTAGCCCGCCTGCTGGTACAGCGCATTGACTGCATCGCGTGCCTTCTCGACATCGGCCAGGGTCTTTCCCGGGCCGAGGAAGGGCTCGACCGCGCGCTCGATCTGGCGCGGATCGAGCACGGTATTGCCACGTACGATGTATTCATTGATGTTCACGCTGGGCGCAGGCGCTGCCTCCTGCGCGAACAACGGCAGCGGCATCGCGGCCAGGGCCAGCACCAGGGGATGCAGGCGCAAGGGAAGGCGGACGGCTCGGCACGGAACAGGAGTCATCGAAGGCATCGCGTCGTATCGAAGGTAATGGCCATGGAGCGGCGCGTGGGTCTACCAACAGGACGTGCACGTCGCGTCAAAACCGCCAACAGTTTTATGACAGCACTGTCATCTTTTGACAGCGCCGCAACGCACGCAGGCGGAACCTGCCTTCGCCACACGTCTTCATTGCAGAACGTCGATTGCTGCGGGAGATTCGAGATGCGTGAATCATTGATGGTGGAACTGCGCGCTGCCCTCACCCTTGCGTTGCTGCTGGCGTTGGCCCCGCTTCGCGCCGACGAGGCGAAGAAGCAGGAAGGCGCCGCGCCCTGCATCGAAGTACAGGTCAATGGCGAGCGCATTCCGGCCTGGGACTGCCTGCAGCGCAAACTTGCGCCGGCATCGAAAACGGCGAAATCACCGGCGCTGCCGGAGGCCGAACGCCTGATGCGGCAGCCCGGCAACCAACTGATGCAGTACAACCTGGAAGGCACACGACAGCGCATGGGCGATGCCTTTGGTCGTTCGGTGGTACCGCAGCGCCCGGCGCGCTGAGCCTGCACAGTCGCGGTGCAAAGCCCCAGCCCGGCAGGATTCTGTAGCGTCGAGCCATGCTCGACTGTTCTTCCAGGCGCAGCCGAGCGTAGGCTCGGCTCTACAGTGCGGCCGGCACGATGCCATCGATCGGCACCGGCGGCAGCTCAGGCACCGGCAAGCTGCGCGATTGCCCGGCCTGGTTCAGTTCCACCGCGCTGGCACTGATGCTGGCCAGCACCGTGCAAGGTCCGAGCCGTTGGCCGGGCGCATACGCTTCCGCCGGGCGTCCATCCACCGAGAGCAGGGCCAATGGCGCATGGTCACCGGCCATCACGCCCAGCACCACCACCTCGGTCTGCACTGCACCGGGGGACAGCAGCCGCACCAGCGGCAGGCTAGCCACTGCATCGAACATCGGCCGTACCGGCGCCACGGCCTTCGCCTCGCTGGCCGCGGCCGCTGGCGCCACGGCAGACAGGGTGACACCCCAATAGGCCACCACGGCCAGCAGCAGCGTCGCCGCCAGCAGGGTCAGTATGCGATTGCGATCCCAGCGCCTGCCATCCATGTTCCGCACCACCGCCACGTTCGTGTCCGCCCACGCTAGCAGCTGTGGCTGACGCTTTTGTTTCATCATGCCGGCCTACGCTGGCAGGTATCGACCCGGACAGGAGGCAACGTCGATGCAGCGCGTGCCGCGTGGTTTCACCCTGCTGGAACTGATGGTGGTGCTGGTGATCATCGGCATCTGCACGGCCGGAATCGGGCTGGGCCTGGGCAGCCTGCTCGACCCGGGCCGGCAGCTGCGGCAGGAAGCCGAGCGGTTGGCGCAGCGCCTGCAGGTGGCGCGCGATGAGGCGCGCATCGATGGCCACCCCCTGCGTTGGCAGGCCGACGCCAACGGCTATCGTTTCAGCCGCCGCGAAGGCAGCGGTTGGGTGACCGTTGAACACGATGATCTGCTGCGTCCGCAGAAGTGGCAGGCAACGGGCATTGCGGTGCAGCCCGCCAACCCCATTGAGCTGAGCCCAGAGTGGATCGGTATCGCCTGGGAGCTTGGATTGTCGCTGGAGGGTCGCAAACTGCGTCTTCGTGATGATGGCAGCGGACAGTTGCAGGTCGTGCAATGAAGCAGGCGGCGCGCGGATTCACCCTGATCGAAGTGCTGATCGCATTGGCGATCGTATCGATTGCACTGGCGGCGGTGATGCGCTCGGTGGCAGTGGCGACTGACGATCAGTCACGGCTGCGTGACCGTCGCCTGGCACTGATGTGTGCGCAGGATCGCTGGCAGGAACTGCGCCTGAGCGGACAGGCACCGCAGGATGCCCGGCAACGCTGTGTGCAGGGGCGCAGCAGCTTCCTGGTGCTTCAGCATCTGGGCACGGGCAACGATGGCCAGCCGCAGCTGGAACTGAGTGTGGTTGCCGAGGACGCTCCTCGGCAGTCGCTGGCGCGGATGCAGTTGCCATGGACGGCGGCGCAATGAGGCGCGCCGTCCGCGGCTTCACCCTGATCGAGGTGATGATTGCGATCACCATCATGGGCGTACTGGCACTGATCTGCTGGCGGGCGCTCGACAGCGTGGCCAACAGCGACCAGCGCCTGCGCCAGGCCGATGCCGAGACCACGACGGCGCTGCGCGTGCTGCAGCAGTTCCAGCGTGATATCGAAATGCGCGCAGACGATGCGTTGATGAATGGTGCAGTGCGGCCGGCCGATCAACCGCAGCGGCTGCTGCCGCCTTCGCTGGTGAGCGAGCGGCATCCGGATGGGAGCTTCGCGCTGGAGATCACCCGCAGTCTCGGCAGCGATGGGCTGCGCTGGCAGCGGGTGCGCTGGTGGCGGCAGGGAAGTACGCTTTGGCGGGCCAGCGGCGCAGCGACGGATCGGTATCCCCTGCCGGCGCCGGATCTGTCGAAGGGCATTGCCGTGGCGCGCGAGGTACAGCGGTTCGAGGTGCGGGCATGGCAGCCCGGTGCCGGCTGGGCGCCGTTGCCGAGCGAAGGCGAAGTGCTGCCGGCCACCGGGCTGGAACTGCGGCTGGACCTGCGCGATGGGCGTGGGCCGTTGAGTTACCGGCGGGTGCTGGAGCTGTAGGATTCTTCCCAGGCAAAGCATCCACGCACGGCGTGGATCTACGGTGGGTGCCGACCGTGCCTTGGTGGGTGCCGACCGTTGGTCGGCATTGTTGTTGACTCCGGAATCCGCGCATTGCATGGATCCCCCCGCCTGCCGCCGGGCGCACTCCTGCACCCGGCGGCGCCGTGTCGGTGGTCCTCACCGCTGATGGCCGCTCCCTGCCCTCCGTGCCGTCCTGGCTGGGGCCGCCACCGCTCCGTGGCGGCTGGCCCGATGCTGTCCGTTCTTCCGTCCCGATCGCATCCACGCTTGGCGTGAATCTACGGTGGGTGCCGACCGTTGGTTGGCACGATTGCAAGAGGGCTACCGGCGCTGCGTGCCCTCGTCGCGACTTGCCTGCGGGAACTGGAAGGCACTGTTGGCGTCATAGCCAGCGTTGGCAGTATTGCCACGCACCGGCGGGTTGATGCTGCTGGTGCCGCTGCCGAAACCGAGGATCTGCACACTGATCACCGATGGCTGGCTGCGCCGCGCATCATCCTGGCTCTTGCGCATCACATCCTGTGCCGCTTGGCTGGCGCTGTTGGCTGCTGCACTGGCCGAGGCCAGCGCGTTGACGTTCACCGTGGCCAGCACGGGCAGGCCCTTGCTTTCACCCTGTACCTGGATGTTGGCGGCATTGAGCACCTGCAGCGCGGCCAGGTTGATGTTGCCCGAGACGCGGATGCCAGCCTCGCCCGCATCGATGGTGCCCAGCGGCGCGATCAGGTCGACGTCGCCCGGTCGTACTTCGGCAATGGGGTTCAACGTTGCGATACCTGCACCACTGGCCGGGGCCTGCGGCGACAGGATCACGTTGCCCCAGCCGTCATAGACGCGACGCGGTGGCGTGTACAACAACGTGGTCTGCGAACCACGACCGGCGTTGATGTCACCCTGCTCCGACCAGGCCAGGATGTCTCCGCCGAACGTTGTCATCACCCGAGACAGCCCCAGCAGAACGCTGTCCTGGCTGAACAGACGGATGTCACCCTGCCCCTGGGTCACCAGCCCGGCACTGGCCGGCGGCACCACGCCCTGCACACCCACCACGATCTGTCCGCCCGGCGCCATCAGCTCGATGTTGCCGCCGGCTTCGGTACGCACGCCGGAGCCTCCGTACATCAGGATGTCGCCGGTGCGCTGGATCGTCGCCCCCGTCGCATCCTTGTCCGGCATCAGCGTGGCGATGGCCTCGCGGCCGCGCAGGTAAGAACCGAAACGCGGACCTTCGGCATCGGTGTACTCGCGGCCACCTTCACGCAGTTCGGCGTAGTAGACCTGGCGCAGGAAGATGCGCTGCTGTTCCTTCGGCAGCCGGTCGAATGCTGCCAGGGCCTCGGCGCCATCAACCGCCAGACCGAAGCGCTGCTGCAGCCACTCCCTCAACTCCTTGTCGTAGATCTTCACCGCCTTGCCCGGCTGCGCAGCCAACGACTGCGAGGGATCGGCGAGGTTGGCCGGATCCAGGTAGTGCGTGCGCAGTGCATCGAAATCAATGCCCTGGTTGCCGGCAGTCACTGCGATGCTGGCGCCGGGACGGGCATCGCCTTGCACGACGCCGCCCAGGCTCACGATGCTTCCGGCCTCTTCCTGGCGCAGCTGCCGGCCCGCACTCACTTCGACGTTGCCGGGGCCGGCAACCGTCAGGTTGCTGCGGATGATGTCCCGGCCCGCTTCGATCCCGCTGATATCGGTACCGCTGGTGTTGAGCGCGGTGACATCCGCGCCGATCACATCGCGACCGGCGCGCAGCTGTACCGCCGAGCCCGCTTCGTACCAGTCGAATACGGTACGCGCGCCGTTCTCGGCATTGCGCGACAGTTGCCGCCTGTCGCCGCTTCCCAGCCCGATGATGTCGCCGGCCACTGCATAGAACCGGCTGGCCACGGTCGGTGTGGTTGGCAACAGCACGCCGAGCGCGGTATTGGGACCGAAGGCAAAGTACGGCAGCGTAGTGCCAGGACTGGCGCCGTTCCCGTCCGCGGGTACATTGCTGCGCACGGTTCCTGCGTTTCCGGGGCCTTGCGCGATGAAGCCGGGATTGAATGGGCCGGGGACACGGGCATCACTGCTTGAGCGCACAATCTGAGTGGCCCGGTCGGTAGCCAGGATCGATCCTCCCGCCAATACCTCCAGCCGACCCGACGCCGAGGGCGCCAGCACGATGACGTCCTGGGCATCGGGCACGCTGCCACTGCGCAGACTGGCGAGATTGATGTTCCCGGAGGCCGCGATGGCCGTGAACCGGGAGGGATACAACCAGTAGTTGAGATAGGCATCGCCATTGCTGGGGTTGATTCTGATCACCTCCCTACCCTGGTTGCTGCCGGTCGTGTGCTGCGTGCCAACCAGGCCCGGCGAGAGATTTCCGCCTGCGGAGAACAGGTCGAGCGCGGTGCGCGGCGTCCACAGCGAGAACCAGCTTGTGCCCGACGCGTGACCGCCCCCTTCCAGCAGGATATCGTTGAAATTGGCCACGGGAACCCGGCCGGGATCGGCGGCACTACCCAGTACCACATCGCCGCGCGCCTGCACCTGGGCGGTGGAATCGCCCAGCACCAGCACCGGCCCGGCCATCGCAACGGGTGCGTCGGCCACGAACGGATTGTGCAGGCCCAACGTGCCGTAGCTGCTTTGTATCGCGCTGAGACCGCCGATGCGCGCCGCCTGCAGCAGCGTGCTGCCGCGTAGATTGGTCACGGTGCCGTTGAGATCCAGATCCTGCTGGAAACCCTCGGGCTGCTGCGCGCTTGCGCGCAGGCCGGGGTTGACCGCTCCGCCGCTTCGCAGCGTCAGGTCTCCACCCCCCGTCAGATGCAATTCACCGTTGCTGACCCGTCCGGTCGACCCGACCGCCGCGACGATCGCGCTGGAATGGGGCGCCGTCAACAATCCCAGAGCATTGCCCATCGGCGCGATCACGCCCGAGTGGCGGCCTGCTTCCAGGGACAGATTACCGCCGCCCAGCGTGCCGAAACCGGTAAAGCCGACCAGGCGAGGCGTCGCATCCAGCTCAGGGCCCACCGTGCTGTAGGTACCGAAATTGATCCACCAGCTGGTTGCGCTCTGCACTACACCAGCAGTCGTGCCCGATCCCTGGCGCCACAACCAGTTGCCCACCGCGGCGCTGGAATGCCCGGCCTGGTCGCGCTGCGGCGTGCCCGCCTCTGCGCGCGCGCTCCAGGTATCACCGGTGATATCGCGGCCCGCTTGCACGTGCAGATTGCCACCCTGGTCGGGATACCACGCCTGGTAAGTGGCGATGGCGGCATCGTAGCGGCCGGACGCCTGGACCGGGCCCAGCAGCGCGGTGTTCCTGGGCACTGGGGCCCGCCCCGGGGTGAACTGCGTGTCACGGCCATCACCCAGCGCCGTCGGCGCACCTGCGGTGTACACACCGAAACCGGACTTCATGCGCACATCCTGCGCGGCCAGCAGCGCCAGGTCACCCTTGCCGGTGCGCAGGACGCTCCAGGCCGGTGCACCCAGGCGCTTGCCATAGGTCGTGACTTCAGTCAACGTGCCGCCGCCATAGCAGTAGCCCATCGCCGCGCAGATTTCTTCCTCCGACATGCCCATCTCGGCCCCGAGCTCCGTAGCCGGGCGGCCGACCCACGATTCATCGCCCCACCATGCCAGCGAGCCTTCCTTGTCGACCAGGCGCGGGGCCGGACCGCAGTAGGGTCCGGAATCACAGACATCGCTCTCGGTCATGCCAAGCTCCCGAGCGAGATCCGCTACGGGTTTTCCGACCCACGACTCATCGCCCCATAGATCCAGCGAGCCATCCACGGTGATCACGCGGTCGCCCTTCCATTCCGTCGTCGTGGTCACCGTACCGATGGTGCTGTAGTGGCTGTCGGCCAGCACGATGCTGCCGTCACTCCCCCAGCGCCGGGTACGCGGATCGGCGGCGGTCGTATCAGCACCGGCCACCGCGGTCAGGTCCCACGAGGTGGTGCCTTCGGGCAGCATGGCCGCCAGCGCCCAGTTGCGGCCCTGGCGTCCGCTGGCATCGGCCGCCCGCAGCTTCACCGGTGCATCGCCTGGCAGCTCCACCTTGGTCATCGACGGGATGATCGCACCGGCATGCAGGTTCAGCGCGCCTGAAAGCTTCATCGCCATGGGCAGGGCGACGCCGGCCGGCCACACCTGTGCGGCCAACGGCGCCGGCGTGCGCAGGCGGAAACCGGCACCCAGTCGGGCACCGGACTGCAACGCCAGCGCCTGTGCCAGCACGGTGCCGGCCACCATCACCTGTCCGCTGTCTGTGGTCACTACCGCGCCCAGCACGGTACCGGCCGGCAGCAGCAGCGGCCCGGACAACACCATCTCCGCCGGTAGCACGGTTCCGGCCGGCAGGGTTACCGCCTCGAAGGGCAGCGCATAATTCAGCGTGGCACCGGCGCGGAACTCGGTGCCGCCCTGGAGCTGGACACCCTCGCCCGGCACGATCAGGTCACCGCCAAACGCGGTGTTCGGTGAACCCGTACTGCGTCCTTCCAGCAACACCCAGCCGTCTTCATCGGGATTGGCAGGCGGTGGCGCGAACCCATCGTTGATGCTGCCGTAGACATTGACGTCGCCCTCGGCACGCAGTACCAGCGCGGCCGACTCACCGAAGCCACGGCGCGCAGGATCGGCCCGGTTCGACTGCGGTCCGTAGCGGTAGCCGGACAGATCGATATCACCGGCCACGACCAGATCACCGCGCGGGTTGTCACTGCTGGTTCGCGCCATGATCTGCACACCGGGGCGCAGGCGATAGCTGCCCAGTGCGGAGATGCGCTGCTGCAATCCGGTATTGGCCAGCGCGGCGTTCATCCATTGGCTGTTGTCCGGATCCACCACCGTATCCAACCATTGCTGGTTGATCACCTGCGGACGATGGCCATGCACGTCCGGAGCGCTGGCCAAAGGCGCCGAATCATAGCTGCGGAAGGCGTTGACCTGCACATCGCCGGCACCGGCGATGCGGATGCCGCTGGCCACCTCGATCGCTGCATCGTTGCTGCCCACGCGGGGCACGTTGAGCTTGACGCTGCCGCGTGCGCGGCCGTCGTTCTGGCCCGGCCCGCTACCGGTGGCCACCGACGTGCCGGCGCGCAGGTCCATCGAGGCAGCCGCACCCAGCTGCAGGCTGCCGTTGGCCGAGGTCAGTTCGATCATGGCCCGGTTCGGGCTGTCGATGATCTTGCCGTAGCTGTCCACGCGCAAGGCGCTGCCATGCGCGTCCAACGTGCCATCGATACGCAGCACGTCGCGGGCGGACAGGCGGATGCTGCCGACCTGTTCGCCACTGGCATCAATGCGGCCATTGACCTGCAGGCTGCCGCCATCGACGCTGATATCAACGTTGCGGGCCTTCACCTCATCGCCGATCACCAGGTCGCCTTCGCTCAACTGGAAGGTCCGGCCACCGGTAATACCATCGGCGGTAAGCCGTGTATTGAGCCCGGAGAAGTCCTGCAACTGGCGTGCGCGCACCACCACTTCGCCACCGTCATAGGGCACTTCGGTGCCACCGGCGTCGTAGCGGCCGCTGGCACCGCCAAGCAACGAACCTGCCAGATCGACACGGCCGCCCTGCGGGCCCAGCGCAGCAACGGTCAAGCGGCCGCCGCGGTTGTTGCGGGCGGAAAGATCGATCCGCGACGCCGCGTCGGCAACGATGTCACCTTCGCGGCTCGACAGCGCCACGTCACCGCCCCAGCTGTACTTGTCCACGTCGAACAGGCTGACCTTGCGCCCTGCCATGTCCAGCACTGCATTGCTGCCAAGCACCACGCCCTGGCGTGCGTTGGCCTCGAACCTGCCGGACGCCAACGCCACCCTGCTGTCGATCACAACGCGTTCGGCCGTGATGGACAACTCGGCACCCAACGCATCGCTGCCCGCGGTCGCCGCGGCGCCGCGCAGCTGCACCGTACCGCCATTGCGGATTGCCAGCTGCGCACCGGCATCACCGGTCAGCAGCGGAGTGACGATGTCCAGCGCGCCGCCACTGAACTGCCAGCCGCTGCCTGGCAGATAGTCGCCCTGCTGCTGGAACACATCGAGGCTGCCCTTGCCCGAGAACAGCATGCGGTCCGACGCTGCCAGGGTAACGCCGGCAAAGCCGAGCACCTGGCGACCGGCCGCCACAGACGAGTTGGGGCGGGTGAACGGCGCACGCCCCAGTTCCAGCACCCGTGTATTGATCTCCAGCTGCCCTTGGCCGAGCCGGCCCACCATCGCCTCGCCGGGCGGTTGTGCCAGCTCGCCGCCGGGCAGGTCGGTGCCGGCCAATGTCCCATCCCAGACCAGCGTGTCGGCGAAGATGCGCGCGCGGTCGGTGGCGGCAGCATAGCCGTGGATGGCCGGCGCACCCAGCACCAGATTGCGCAGGCTGCTGCGACCGGTCGCGCCATCGCGCGTATCCAGGTCGACACTGCCGAACACGTTGATGGCATCACGCGCGGTCAGGCTGAGCGCCTCCAGTGCGGGAGCGCCGATGGCGGTGTTTCCGCGCAGCAACCGCTGCAGCACCTCCTGGTTCATGGTCATGCCCGTGGGCAGGCCGCCGGCCGCCGACGCCATCGCAATGGCCTCGGTGCTGCCCAGGTTGAGTGCGGACATGCCCAGGCCGAGCTGGCGCGTGCCATAGCTCAGCGAGTCACCCATGTTCAAGGCGCCGTCGGTGACCACGTTGATGCTGCCCGCCGACAGCAATCGGGTCTGCCCACTGCAGTCCGCCTCGCAACCGCCGATGTCGATCGCTACCGGCCCGCCGGCACTTCCGCCCTGTGCACTGAGCGCCGTCAGGCGCTGGTTGGACACGGCAAGCAGGCCGCCCGCGACCAGGTAGGGCGCCGTGGGCTGCGCCACGCTCGACGGGCCCGACTGGGACAGGGTGTCGATCGAAACGCCCTGCTCGACCAGGATACCCCTGCCTCCGAACGCGGCCGACAGCAGCACTTCCTGCGCCGTCAGGTTGACGCCGTTGCGCACCACGATGTGCTGTGCGCCGCCCTCCAGCGCATAGGTGGTTGCATCGCGCCGCAGCGTGCCGCCGATCAGCATCGTTACCGGACGGAATGCATTGAGCGTGGTATCGGAGACGGTAGCGCCGCGCCCGCTGGCGGCATCGGCGCCCTCGCTGGCGATCTCCAGCGTTGCACCATTGGAGACACGCAGATTGACCGAGAGCGTGCCGCCGAGCCCGTCACTGCTGCCGGCGCCAAAGCGGGACAGGCCGAGGAAGGTTGCCGCCGGGGTACCCGACCGTCCTGCGCCTTCACCGAACACCAGGTTGAGGCTCCCGGCATCCACCGTCCGCCAGCGCAGCGCTTCGCCACGCCGCTCGGCCACGCCGTGCACGAACGCGTTGTAGGAGGTTTCGTTGTAGCCGGCGTGGCGGCGAACCGCCTCCGCTGGTGTCAGCACCAAGTCGGTGAGCAACGGCGACACCGCCCCGCCCAGGCCCTGCGCGCGGTGCCCGCTGATGCGCCAGGAGCCGGTGCCGGTCGCCACCGGCGAGACGTTGCCCAGCGCGCTCTCGGCGCCGATCTCGACGCGGAATGCGCCCTTCTGCAATGCGTAGTTCGCCGGCAGCAACGTGTAGGTTCCCGCCGGGAGTCCAGGCACGCCGTCCGGAATGACGATCTCCTGGCCGACACGGGGATCGACGCTGCCGTCACCGGTCGCCAGCGGTGCCTGCACGTCCGCTCGGCCCGGCACGATTGCGTAGACCGCATTGCCCGCGCGACTGAAGCCATAGCGTGGATTGGCATCCGCCAACGAATGCCGCAGGACATCGACCGAGCCACCGCGCCCAGCGACGAACGCAGCGCCGGTCAACTCACCTCCGCCGGAGACATCCACGATGCTGCCTGCGGCACCGTTGAAGGCGTTGGCGACGATGTCCACACCGATCGGGGCATCGATCGATCCAGGAACCAGCACATCGAACTCGGCGCCGTTCCGGCGCCATGTCACACCGTCCACGGTACCGCCAAACGGAAGCGCCAGGCCGGCGCCACTGATCGAGGTCACGCTGCCACCCAGCAGGTCGACGCGGCTGGCGCGATTGGTGCTTCTTTCACCGCCACCCAGTTGGACGCGGCCCCACGGCGCCTGCACGTTGCCGCCCTGCACCACCGTCGCCGCGACCAGTTCCAGGCGGCCGAATGCCGAATCCGGTGCCGGTTGCGTGGCACTGCCAACGCCGTGGATGCGCAATACAGCTTCCGGGTTCTGCCAGGCAGGCTGTCCCGACGGACCGATGTCCGCAACGCCAGCGACGATGCGCCCGCGCGCCCGGGCCGCCGGGTACAGACGGGCTGCACTGATATCGATCGAACCCGGGGACGACAACGAAGTTTCCTGGGCGCTGCTGGCTCCCGGTGCCAGCAGGCGGATGTCGCCACGGCTGTCCAGGTTGACATGGTCGAAGCCCGCCAGCCAGCTAACGTCGCGCAGGTCGATCAGGTTCGCCTTCACATCGAAACGATGTTGCTTCCCTTCGTCGAACCGCGCCTCGACCGGCCGCAGCGTGCCCTCCCCCGCCGGCTGCCACCAGCGTCCCTGCGCAAGGCGCACGTAGGGCGCGCTCAGCAACAGGCGGCTGCCCTCGCTGTTGCCTTCCGCAAACCCCAGGGCGCGCTCATTCATGCCATGGATGCGCAGGCTCTGGTCCATGCGCAGATCGACATCTCCCTGGGCGCGGAAGTCGCCGAACAGGGCCAGATGATCGAAACCACCGGCCTCGATCTGCTCCACCGACAGTGCCGCATGGCCGTACTCAAGGCGTGCAGGCAGGTCCGCCGTCTGCGCGGCGTGCTGGGTCAGCGAGATCACCCGCGGCGCCAGCACGTCCTTGCCCAATGCCGTTCTGCCGTAGGTGCCGCCCCCAAAGGCAACACCGAGGGTGCCGCCGCGCGCGCCGTCGCCGCCCGCTGCTGCGTCCAGTTCGCCCTGCAGGTACAGCGCATTGCCCGCGCGCAGCACGATGCTGCCGCCATCGCTGTCCACCCGGGTGCGCCCGCTGCCATCAATGTCCAGCAGCGCCGAAGCACCGGACGCGTCCAGCCGCGCACCGCGCTCCACCACCACGAAGGTATCGGGCGGCAGGTGGCGTACGTTGTCCTGGTCTTCCCAGTCCAGCGCCCCCCCGATCTCGATCGTTCCACCCTTGCGCACCTGTCCGCGCAATGTCCGGCGCGCGTCGGGCAGGGAAACGCTATCGCCACTCACGTCAAGCAGTGCGCCTTCAGCGATTGTCCACTGGCGCTCGCGGCGTGCATCGCCGCGTACGCCCGACGGATCGAATGCCTCATCCAGGCGGATGCGGCCGCCGGCCGCCTTCAGACCGCCAGCCACGTCCAGGTTGCCGGCGCTGAACAGTTCGATCGACTGGCCGGCATCGACCTCGATCCTTGCACCCTTGCCAACGCGCAGATCGGCCGTGGACAGCAGATGCCCTGCGCGCAGTGCCAAGCTCGCGCCGCCGCGCTGCGATACACGCCCGCTGGCCGGATCCGCCTCATACAGCGACGGCGTCCAGGCCTGAACGCCCTGCTCGCGGGCCAGTGCCTGCTGTGCGCCCTCGGCCAGGCGCAGCGCCGGTCGTTCGACCTGCAGCTGGGTACCCTCTTCAACCGTCAAGCCGTTGTGACCGGCGATGTCATAGCCGGCGAAGCCACTCCTGAACAGTGCTGGCTGCAATCGCAACGACGCCGCCGATGCATCCGTGCCAGGCGCGCCGATGGACACCACACCGCCGGTTGCCAACGTGAAGTTGCCGCTGCCGTTGCCGAGCGCGCTGAAGCGTGCGTCCTCGCCGATACGGATCCGTCCGCTGCCGTCAGTGCCAACCTCGGTGCTGGCCGCGAGCAGGCTGGCACTGCCACCCTTGCCTACGCGCCCCTTGCCACTGGCATCGATCGCGCCGCCGGCATCGACCAGAATCGCGGCCCGCTCGCCCACATGGATGTCGTGGCTGCTGTTGAAGCGCACCTGTCCGCCGTCGATCCACGCCTGTGCGGGACCGCCATCCGGCGCAGCAAGCGCGTTGCCCCAACCGCCGCCAAGATCGATCCGTGCGCCGGCCGCAACATCCACCGCACCACGTCCGGACGTCAGCAATGCCGTGGGCCCGCCAAGCGCCGCAAGCAGATTTCCGGCTTCCACCTGCCCGCCGGCAATCTGCACCGTTCCACCAAAGTTGACGCGGCTTGCGGTGAGTCCAAGCCGGCCGCCCTCCTGCAACCTGAGCGTGCCGTCGAGGTCGATACGACCGGCCGATGCGAGGTCCACCTGCCCCCATCGCTGGGCGCTCAGCACCTCACTGTCCAGCCACACGGTATTGCGCTGTGCTTCCCCGACTGGCGCCTGCAGCGTCCACGGCCGGGTGTCGGCCTGGAGCGCTCCAATGCGGACATTCGAGTCGAACACCGCGCTGCGCCCGCTGTTGTCGAAACGCCCGAGCCAGAGCTGGGCGTTGCGGGCCGCCGCCGTCTGTGCCTGCGCGTAGCCCTCCTGCTCCTGATCGGGCCGGCGCGTCTGCTGTGCGCCCTGGAAGGCCACCGTATCCACCTGGCCCTGCAGAACGGCCGTGGGCGCCGAGATCAACAGGCGGCCAGCATCGCGTCCCACGGTATAGCCATTGTCGAAACGCTGGGTGGGTGCCACCAGCGGATTGCGGAACGATTCGGTCACCCCCCATCGCTCCTGCTTCACTTCATAGCCCTGGTACAGACCGTCGTACAGCATCTCGGCCGGTGCATCATCAAGCCGGTACAACTGCCCGTCGCGGCCACGCAGCCAGCTCTGCTGCACCACGCCGGACTGCACATCCAGGCTGCCACCGGCCAGATTGATGCGCGAACCGGCGTGGCTGACCACTTCCTTGCCTGCCAGCTGAACGGTGCCGCCCTGCGCCGCCCATTCGCTGATCGAATGCCCCTGATTGTCCAGGTAGCCACCCACTTCCAGCAGGCCGCCGCCGGCATACCAGCGCGTGCCTTCATAACCGCCGGTACCGGCGGCAACTTCGGTCAACTGGCGGCGGTCGATCCACACCTCGCTGCTGATCAGCTTGCCGCTGTCACGGTTGTCCGGCGAATCGCGCAACTCATTGCCCTGCACCTTCACCTTGACGTTGTTGCTTTCCATCGCCACCTGCACACCCACCGCACCGGAGACGTCCACGCGCGCGCCATCATCCAGATAGCTGCGCCGGCTGGCGTCGGCGATCACCTGGCCGCCGGTGGCCACCGCCAGCGAACCGGCCTGGAAGTTCACATCGCCGCCGGAGACGACTTCGATGCGGGATTGCTCACGGCGGTCCTGCAGGCGCGAGAGATTGTCGAAGGTGCCACTGTTGCTGGAACCGCGCAGCTTGTCCTGCTCGGCCGATTCCTTGATGAGCGCGTTGCGCTGGCTGTCCAGCGCCGTGCTCTTGCCATCGTCTTCCAGCAGTACTGCCGTGGTCGAGCCAGCGGCCAGGGTCACGCTGCCGGCCGCATCGGACGCCGAGTTCAACAGGTGCACCGTACCGCGCTGGTTCAACGTGGTGGTCGCAACCGCAACGCCGGCCTGCTCGACGGTGCGGCCGGCCAGCGTGACATCGCCTTCGCGCGCCTGGATCAGACCACTGTTGCGAACACTGCCCGCCGTGCTGTCAGCGACGAAGCGCGGGGCAATCTCATTGCCGCGGGTGGTGGACGCGGTGTTCTGGGCGGTTCCCACGCCGCGACGGATCACGAAACTGTCACCGGCGGCCAGCTGGGTCTGTCCCTTGCGGGTTTCAATCTGGCCCGCGTTTTCCACGCTGTGGCCAGCCAGCAGCACATAACCGCCGCCCCGTGTAGCCGTGGTCGGTTCGTGCGTGGTGATGCGCGCACCGCGTTCGACCATGACCTTGCCCACGGCGTCGGTCAGCGCCGAGGTGTTCGCGTCGGCACTGTACAGGCCCTGCTCGCGGAACTGCGCATCGCTGATGCGTGCGGCCGCTGCCACCAGATTGCGGACATTGACCTGGCTGTTGTTGCCGAACACCACACCGTTGCGGTTGGCCACGAACACCGTGCCATTGGCCTTCAGCTGGCCAAGGATCTGGCTGGGCCTTGCGGCGGGATCATTGACCCGGTTCAACACGGCCCAGTCGGGGTTCTGCAGGAAATTCAGTGTGGTGTTGCCACCAATGTTGAAGGTTTCCCAGTTCAGGATCGCCTGGTCGGCGGTCTGCTCGATGTTGACCAACACCCGCCCGTCGGCCGCCTGCGACTGGATCGCGTCGCGCGCATTGATCCAGCCACGCGTCAACGGATTCTCGTCAACCTTCAGGCCATCCTTGCCCAGGCCATCGGCCACTACGAATCCCGCCTCGCGGCGCGCCTGCCGTGCCTGTTCCTGCAGGCGCTGCTGCAGGGCGATGGCCTGCGCGGCCGTACCAAGGTTGTCGATCGACTGCTGCAGCTTCTGCCGTGCCGCATCCTGCTGCTGCGCGGGTAGCTGGAACTGGATCGGCACACCATTGGGCATGCGCCCGCTCTGTGCGGCCGCGCCCTGCGCCGCACCGCGCTCGGCGAACCAGCCGGGGCTGAACGCCTGTTGGGCCTGAGTGGCCGGAGCCACCACGCTGCCCAGGGCCACTGCGACGGCCCAGGCCATCGGGTGGCTTCGCCACAGGGCAGCAGGGAAATGGGCGGTGGGCGAATGCGGGTGCGACATCGGGGACCTCGTCAACCTGATGGGCCGCGCTGGCGGCGGCGTGTACGGATGGGCCTGCGCCAGGCACGCCCTGCACCTCATAGACGGTGGCGGCGGCGTGAAGGCGACAGGCGCATCACTGTCATGCAGCGGACATACGCAGAAGGCGCCGGCATTGCTGCCGGCGCCCTTGTGCGTTTCCTGCAACTACCAAAGCAATCGCAGTTACAGCGGACGGCCGATGCCCGAGCAGGTGCTGGGGTTGTTCACGGCCCCGGCGTTGGTGGCGGTCGCAAAGCGGGTGCGGATCGCATCACGCCAGGCCTTGGTCAGCGGGATGAACTTGTGCGCGCGGATGGCGGCGTCGTTCGGGCCCTGCTCCACGCCGTTGATCACCGTGCTGCCGTAGTGGCGGGTCAGGAAGCCGCGGATGTTGGCGCCCACGGTGCCGTTCTTGTAGCACTGGCCGAACACGAAGTTGGTGTAGCCCGCGATCGGGTAGCCCGCGTTCGGGTTGCCGAACACCGGCACCCAGTTGGCCGGGTTCTCAGCGGCGGCATCGGTCGGCGGAGCGACGGTTTCCAAGGTCGCCTGCACGCTCACTTCGTCCGGCGAGAAACCCTTGACCTTGGCGACCTTGGTGGCGTCGGTCAGGCTCGGGATCACGTCCGGGCCGACGTAGCCGATGCGGCCATCGGCAGCGTACACGGCGTTGTACACCGAGGTGCCGCCGGTGGCCGGGGCAGCGACGAAGTTCGACGGAACCGTGGTGAACAGGTTGGCGAAGGTCGACTGCACCGAGAAAGCCGGCACGCCATTGGTCAGCTTCAGCGCGGTACCGGAGACGTCGGCCGGCTTGCAGGCGCTGGTCAGGAAGCGGGCCAGCAGCTCGGTGGTACCGCTGCTCTCGCCACGGTAGACCACCTGGATGGCACCGCTGCGGGCGCTGTCGATGCTCGACCAGCTGGTGATCTTGCCGGAGAAGATGCCGCAGATCTGGGTCACCGACAGGTCAACGGCCGAACCGGCCTTGTTGAACGGAATCGTGACCGAGGTGGCTACCGACGGGATCTGCACCAGGGCGCCGTAGCGGTTGGCATCGCCGGACACGTTGTAGGTGCTGTTGTAGGTGTTCAGCTCGGTGCTGCTCAGCACCGAATCGCTACCGGCGAAGTGCACGGTACCGGTGGTGGAGAACAGCGCCGAGTTGTTTTCCAGGAAGGCCTTCTTGCCGGTACCCGAGCCGGTCACGGCGTAGCTGAAGTTGGCCGGCAGGATGCTGTCAGCCGAACCCTTGTAGAGGTCGGCCGGCAGCGAGGCGCCGCCGCCGGTGACGGCGGTCTGGGCCGAAGCGGCACCGGCAGTGGCCAGCAGCGCGGTGGCAACCAGCGCGGCCAGGGTCTTGTACTTGTTCATGATCTTCTCCTGAAGGGTTTACTGCGAAGGGAAACACCAAGGGAGGAACGGTCACTACACGCCTGCTGCCGCCGAGGGCCTCCCAGCCCACTCTGCGGCGACGTGGCTATGCTGGTCCGCGCCGATGACAGGCCGCTTAAGAAACCTCTGGAAGATCAGAAAAAGGTGTGGAGGATTGTGTGGAGAATCGAAATCGTGCCGCGCTGCGCGTTGCGCATCACTGCACCAGCTGATTCATTTCCATGATCGGCATCAGCACCGCCAGCACGATCGTCAGCACCACGCCGCCCATCACCAGGATCATGGTGGGTTCCAGCAGCGCGGTCAGCGCCATCGCGCGACGCTCGATCTCCCGCGAGATCGTCTGCGCAGCGCGATCCAGCAACGGCGCCAGCGAACCGGTCTTTTCGCCACTGGCCACCAGGTGCACCAGGATCGGCGGATACACCTTCTGTACTTTCAATGCAGAGCCAAGCGCGGCACCTTCGCGCACGCGTGCGGACACATCATCGGCACAGCGCGCCAGCAATGCATTGCCAAGCGTCTGTCGTGCCGCCTCCAGCGCACGCAGCAGCGGCACGCCGGCATCGAGCAGGATCGCCAGCGTCGAGGCGAAGCGCGCACTGTTCACGCCCAACACGAAGCGCCCGATCATCGGCACCCGCAGCAGCATCGCGTCCCAGCGCAGGCGCAGCTCTGGCCGGCGCAGCGCCAGCCGCCACGCCACCACCAGCGCAGCGATGCCCAGCCCCACCCACACGCCCCAGCTGCGCACGAAGGCGCTGGCCGCCAGCATCACCTGGGTCAGCATCGGCAGCGTCTGCCGCGCCTGCACGAACGCGGTCACCACCTGTGGCACCACGTAGCTGAGCAGGAAGATCACGATCGCCACCGACACCAGGCTGATCGCCGCCGGGTAGATGAAGGCGGTCAGCACCTTGGCCTGCAGCGCGTTGCGTTCTTCGATGTAGTCGGCCAGGCGCTCCATCACTCGCGCCAGGTCGCCGGAGTCTTCACCCGCCCCCACCAGCGCCCGATAGATCGGTGGAAAATCGCGTGGCCGCGCGGCCAGCGCCACGGTCAGCCGCTGGCCTGCGCGCACGTCGGCGCGAACTGCAGTGAGCGCCTGCGCAACATGCGGGCGCTCGGCCTGCTCGATCACCGCACTCAAAGCACCTTCCAACGGCAGGCTGGCGGCCAGCAGGCTGGCCAGCTGGCGCGTGGCCCAGGCCAGCTCGCTGGCAGACAACCGGCGAGCCCCCCAACCACTGCCGGCACTGCGCGCCGCACTCACCTGCACAGGGGTCAGCCCGCGCCCACGCAGCAGCTGGCGCGCACCGCGCGGGCTGTCGGCATCCAGCTGACCCTTCTCGATGCGGCCCTGCGCGTTGGCAGCCTGGTAGTCGAACAGTGCCATGCAGACCTCAATCGTCGCCGGTGACGCGCAGGATCTCTTCCAGCGTGGTCACCCCGCTGTCGACCCAGCGCTGGCCGTCCTGCCGCAACGTCCGCATGCCGGCACGCCGGGCCGCCTCGCGTAGCGCAGGCTCGCCCTGCCCTTCATGGATCAAGGCGCGCGCGCGGTCGTCCACCACGAACAACTCATGGATGCCGGTGCGTCCGCGATAGCCGCTGTTGGCGCAGGCCGCGCAGCCCACCGCACGCCATACGGTGCGACCCTCGCCGTCCACCTCTGCACGACGGCACTGCATGCACAGCCGCCGCACCAGCCGCTGCGCCAGCACGCCGCGCAGCGACGAGGCCAGCAGGAAGGGTTCCACGCCCATGTCGGCCAGGCGGGTCACCGCAGAGATCGCATCGTTGGTGTGCAGCGAGGCCAGCACGCCATGCCCGGTCAGCGACGACTGCACCGCAATCTGTGCGGTTTCCAGGTCGCGGATCTCACCAATCATGATCGTGTCCGGATCCTGACGCAGAATCGCACGCAGCGCGGTGCCAAAGCTCATGCCGATGCGCGCGTTGACCTGGATCTGGCCGATGCCGGCGAAGTCGTACTCCACCGGGTCTTCCACGGTGAGGATGTTGCTGGTGGTGCTGTCGAGCTGGCCAAGCGCGGCGTACAGCGACGTGGTCTTGCCGCTGCCGGTCGGCCCGGTGACCAGTACGATGCCGTGCGGCTGACGGATCAACCCGGTGAACGTGGCCAGAGTGTCATCGGCCATGCCCAGGCGCTGCAGCTGCAGGCGACCGGCATCCTTTTCCAGCAGGCGCAGCACAGCACGCTCACCATGCCCCGTCGGCACCGTGGAGACACGGATATCCAGTGGCCGGCCGCCCACACGGATCGCGATGCGCCCGTCCTGCGGCAGGCGCTTCTCGGCGATGTCCAGGTGGGCCATGATCTTGATGCGCGACACCAGCGCCGCATGCAGTGCGCGCCGGGGCTGCACCATGTCGCGCAGCGTGCCGTCCACCCGGTAGCGCACCACCGAATGGGTCTCGAACGGCTCGATGTGCAGATCGCTGGCGCCATCGCGTGCAGCCTGTGCCAGCAGCGCATTGATCATGCGGATCACCGGCGCATCGTCCTGCGCATCCAGCAGATCGGTGACCTCCGGCATGTCCTGCATCAGCCGGTCCAGGTCGACTTCGCTTTCGGCGGCACCCACTACAGCAGCGGCATCGCCGCCGTCACGGTACTGCTCACCCAGCCGCTGCTGCCAGGTCGCCGCATCCAGCGCATGGAACGGCAGCGGACCATGCCGGCGGCGCAGCTCGGCCACCGCCCACGCAGCGGTGTCGGCCGTGCCCAGCAACACGGCCTCGCCCCCTGCTTCGACCAGCATCACGCCATGGCTGCGCACCCAGGCATACGGCAGTGGCGCAGGCGCGCTCACGGCCCAATCACCAGTTCCGGCGTGTAGCCCAGCCCACGCAGCTGCTGCAGTGCCGGGTCCAGCGTTGCCGGATCGCGCGGCAATCGCACGCGCAGGCGCTGCCCGCTCTCGCCGGGCGTCGCTTCGGCATAGGCCTGCAGGCCCAGCGCCCGCACCTGTGCAACCCCCTGGCTGGCACGGGCCGGGTCCAGCCCCTGCGCGAACTGCACCAGCTGCGCGTCGCCGTCACCGGCCGGATACAACGCTGCCAGGCTGGTGTTCTGCAGCGGCTGGCCCTGGCCATCGCGCGCATTGCCCTGGCCGAGTACAGACAGGTCCTGCGGCGGCAGCTGCGGTGCGGACAGCGCCGGCAATGCCCAGCTCTGTATCGGCTGCGCGCCGGCCTGGGCGTTGCGCATGTAGTCGTAGCGGTCGCGGGTCAGGCGCTGGCCGGCGGCGGGGTCACGCACCACGTGCGGGCGCAGGAACACCATCAGGTTGGTCTTGGAGCGCTTGCGCGTATCACTGCGGAACAGCGCCCCCAGCAACGGCAGCTTGCCCAGCCCCGGCACCGCATCACGACCGTGGCTGACGTTGTCCTCCAGCAGGCCACCCAGGACCATGATCTGGCCATCGTCCAGCAGCACGCTGGTATCCAGCGCTCGCTTGTTGGTGATGATGCCGGCGGCACTGTTGGCACTCTGCGCGTCGATGCTGCTGACTTCCTGGTAGATGTCCAGCTTCACCGTACCGCCCTCGGAAATCTGTGGGCGCACCCGCAGCTTCAGGCCGACGTCCTCGCGCACGATGGTCTGGAACGGGTTGTTGCTGCCGCCACCGCCGTCGGTCACGTAGCGGCCGCTGACGAACGGCACGGTCTGGCCGACCATGATGCTGGCTGCCTCGTTATCCAGCGTCATCAGGTTCGGCGTGGACAGGATGTTGGCGCCGCCCTTGCTCTGCAGCGCGTTGGCCAGCGCTTTCATGTTGAGGATCTGGCCGACACCGGGCAGGTTGATGGTGCCGTCGATCACGCCGATCTTCAGGCCATCCTTGGGCAGCACGTCCAGCGTGGTACGCGCGCCGGTATTGAGCCCGCTGCCGCCGGTGGTACCACCGAAGTGGGTGCCACCAAAGGTGCGTCCATTGCCCAGCATCCACTGCACGCCCAGCTCAGCCGCGTCGGTCTGGTTGACCTCCACGATCAGGCTTTCCACCAGCACCTGTGCACGGCGCTGGTCGAGCTGATCAATCACCCGCCGCAGGTTGCGGTACACCGGCTCCGGCGCCGAGATCAGCAGCGTGTTGGTGGCCACGTCCGCCTGCACCGAGATGCCGTTCTGGCTGAAGCCGGTGCTTCCCGCATCGATCGGGTCACGGCGGCTCGGATCCAGGCGCTGCGATTCCAGCGCATTGCCTCCGGTCTTGGCCTGCTGCGGCTGCGACGGCTGCGTGGGCGTGGAACGGTTGGCGTCACCCGGCAGTGGCGTGATGCCTTCATTGCTACCCATCGCGGGTGCATCGCTCTGCCCGGCCACCACGCCACGCAGCACACCGGCCAGCTGGTTGGCCTGGGCATTGCGCAGGTAGACCACATGCAGGTTGCCGGACTCGTCCTGCGCGCGGTCCAGCTTCTCCACCAGCTGCCGCGCCAGGCGGGTGCGCCCGGGGCTGCTGGAACGCAGCAGCACGCTGTTGCTGCGCGGGTCGGCCATCACCACCACCCTCTGGGTGGGCTCGGCGCCCTGCGCATCCAGCAGCGGCGCGACCATCGCCGCGACGTCAACGGCAATACCTTGCTGCAGCTTCACCACATCGGTATCCATGCCGGCCGGTGTATCGACGCTTGCGATCACCCGTGCGATGCGCTCCAGGTTGTCGGCGTAGTCGGTGATCACCAGGGTGTTGTTGCCCGGATTGGCGGTGATCGGATTGTCCGGACTGATCATCGGCCGCAGCACCGCCACCAGCGCGGCTGCGTTCTCGTAGCGCAGCGCGAAGGTGCGGGTGGTCACCTCACCGCCGGCACCACCAGTGCCGACGCGTCCTCCCAACAGCTTGGCATCGGCCTGCGGCACCACCCGGCTGATGCCGCCGTTCTCTACCACGGCGAAGCCACGCATGCGCAGTGCGCCCAGCAGCAACTGGTAGGCCTGGGTACGGCTGACCGGGCCATCGGAAACCACTGTCATCTTGCCGGTCACCCGTGGGTCGACCAGGAACTGGCGGCCGGTGAAGCGTGCGGCCATGCGCAACACGCCACCGATATCGGTGTCGACCAGGTTCAACTGCACCGGCTCATCGCGAGCGTCCTGCGCCAGCACCGACGCCGGTGCGTGGGCCATGCACACGATCAAGGCCAGTGCGGTACTGCAGGCAAGGCTGCGCATCGCCCTCATGGATGGGCACCCACGTTGAGCGCCATCACGATGTTTCCGGAAATCCGTGCCGCCGGCATGTTCGCATCCCCTGTGCGTGTCAGTTGCAGCTGCTGCAGTTCGATGGCCGGATCGGCCAGCACGGGCAGCAGCCAGTTCCACAGCGCGTCAGCGGGCACCGCGTGCACCTGCAGGTGCCAACGCCCGTCGCGCGCTTCGATATGCAGTCCGTCGGCGAGGCCGGCTGACTTGATTCCATCACGCAACCCGGCCATCGTCGGGCGCTGCCCCTGCGTCTGCTGCTGGCGCTCGCGTGCCTGCAGCAGTGGTGCCAGTACACGCGCCTGTGCCTGCAGCCGCGGCAGCTCGGCCTGCCAGTGCGTGCGCTGCTTCAGCAGCGGCTCCAGCCACAACATCCACAGACCCGCCGCGAGCAGCGCCACCACCATCACCCACAGCATCAGCCGGTCGCGCGGTGGCAGGCGTTGCCAGCGTTGCTGCAGGCCTGCCAGTCCCTCGCCCAGTCGCAAGGTTCGGGTGGTCACTGTCCAGCCCCGTTCACCCGCAGGCGTCCACCGGCTTCGCGCGCCAGCTGCAGGCCCTGCGCCCGCACCGCCTGCTGCCAGCGTTCAAGTCGCTGTGGATCATCGGCCAATGCCTGGGCATCGGCATCCAGCTCCATGTCCAGCTGGCCCGGTTGGTAATGCAGGCTGCGCACCTGCCCCGCCAGCTCCGGGACCGCCTGCAGCGTGCTGGCAACCTGGCGCTGCAGCGGCGGCAATGGCGGCGCCGGCGGCGGCACCGCAAGTGCTCGCCTCGCCTGCAACACCGGGTCCACCACATCGGTGACCTCCGGGAAGCGTGCGCTGAACTGGCGTGCCATGTCCTGTTGCAGGGCCTCGCCCTCACTTCGCCACCGCGAGACCTGCAGCTGCAGACCGAGCGCGGCCAGCAACATCGCCGCCAATGCCAGCCCGATCGCAAGCCGCGGCGCTTTCTGGCTCGCCCCGGGCAGCGGCAATGACCAGCCTGGCAAGGGGCCAGAGGCCTGCCGTTCATGGGGGATGGCGGTGGCCGGCAGGCTGTCCGGCCACGTGGGCGGCACACCATCGATCCACTGCACGGCCTGCATGCCGGCCTGTTGCAGGCGCACTGCCAACGCATGCATCACCGCACAGGCATCACGTCCGCCATACCATTGAACGAAACCCCGGTCGCGCCCGCTGCGTACCAGCAGGTGCTCGCCGCTGACCTGCAGCGTGGCATGACCGTCCTGCCAGGGCAGCAGCAGCGGCGTCGGATACAGCGCCTGCAACCGCAGTGCACACGAAGCCAGCAGCTGCTGCGCCTGCAGGAGCGCCTGCTGGCCCAGCCAGGCCACAGGAACCGTGCCGTCCGTCGCCTGCACACCGTGGGCCAGCGCTACCTCCTGCAGGTCATCCAGCAGCATCGCCTCCACCTCACCCTGCAGCGCCGACTGCAGACGGCGCCCGGACAACGGTGGCAACTGCAGTTCCAGCAGGATCAGGTCGTTCGGATCGAGGCAGGCATGCACCGCAGCCTGCGGATGGCGCAGGCCCAGCGCCGCCAGCGTGTCGCGGCCGTGAGCCAGCACCTCGCCCTTGTGCAGCTGCGCCCAGTCCACCGCGCTGTCGGCGCGCAGACACTCAAGCGCCGGCAAGCGCACCCGAATCTGCACGGTCATGCGCCGATCCTCGTCCACACGCGCTGCACGCGCGCCCCATCGTCGCGGTACTCGCGCCAGAGCAACGCGCGAAAATCAACCGCGCTGCCGTCAGCCTGCACCTGGCCGACGGCCAGGAACCACTCGCTATGGATACCCAGGGGAAGCACGGCCATCTGTTCGTTGCTCAGTTGAAGTCGATTGGCGATGTCGCCGCGATTGAGCAGCCAATGACCAGCGTCGCGCTCACCGAGCAGCGCCTGCAGCCGTGCCGGTTCGACCGCAGGCGTCACCGCCTGCAGAACGCGCAGGTCGCTGGTGTTGGCGTTGACCAGGGTCTGCGCCGGCAGCACCACGGTGCGCCGCGCCAGCGCCTGCAGCGCTACCGGGTCAGCGCCGGCCAGCGCCTGTTCGATCAGTGATTCACGCGGCAGCGGCGCCTGCGCCTGCATGTCGCCATCGCGCAGGCGCGCCTGGATGTGGTCCGCGGCGGATGCGCAGGCGCCCTGGCCCAGCCCCTGCCCGGCACACAACGCGATGAACGCGCGCCGCGCCTCGGGGTCAGGCCTGCCATGTGCCAGCAGGTTGCGCAGGTTGAACATCGACTGCGCATCGACCAGTTGCAGCTGCACCGGCAACGGCGCCTGCAGTTCCAACGGGCGCGCCCAGCGCCCGCTGCGCACCGTGGTCAGCTGTTCCTTTACATCCTCACGCAGCTGCTGCGCCGCACGCTCCAGCGTGGCGTCCACCGCCATGCGCACCTGCGCGCGTAGCTGGTCACCACGCAGCGCACGCAGCTGCGCCGACTGCCGGGTCAGCAGTGCCGTGGCAATCACCGCCACCAGTGCCACCACAAGCAGGGCGACGATCACCGCCATGCCACGTTGACGGACACTCGAAACAGAACGCATCCGGGCTGACATCGGCCTGCCTCACAGCTGCCAGGAGCCGATGTCCGCGTTCCCGGCGTCGCCGCCGGGCTTGCTGTCCGCGCCTAGCGAGAACACATCGACGTCGCCGTGGGTGCCAGGTATCTGATACTGGTACGGATGGCCCCACGGGTCATTGGGCAGGCGATCCAGATAGGGCGTGACCGGCATCGTGCCACCGCCCAGCGGGGGCTTCACCAGTGCCTGCAGGCCCTGCTCGGCACTGGGATAGCGACCGTTGTCCAGCTTGAACAGCTTCAAGGCCTGCATCAATGCGGCGATGTCCTGGCGCGCCGCCACCACGCGTGCCTGGTCGGGACGGTCCATCAACCGCGGCACGATCAGCGCGGCGAGGATGCCGATGATCACCACCACCACCATGATCTCGATCAGGCTGAAACCCTTCTGCCGAGCTTTGCGACCACGAACCTGCCTTGCCATTGTTCCGCCCTCGTCATCCTGGAAGAGACCGCTGCGCCATGGTCAGCGGTGCATGTGTCAGTACGATAAACATCCGCCGGCAATTCGCTGCGCGTGTGCCTGTACGGGCGCACCACGCGCAGCCGGTGCACATGCAGACTCGAACAGATGCTGCGGTACGCTGGCCAGCGCATCGTCGATGCAGCCGCGCAGCAACGGATGCGCGCAGGCCTGCAGCAGCCGCACGCACTGCATCGGAGACCACGCTGTTCCATGATCGAGGCCGATGAACATCCGATAGGCCTGGTGATAGCGCAGGTCGTCGTACACGCGCTGGGCACTATTCAGATCGCGCATGACCACCAGCAGGGCCGCGCGTTGCAGCAGCCGCGCATCGCCTGCATCAAGCGGCAGCGGGCTCATGGCCGCTTCGGGCCAGGGCCGCAGCTGCAGATCGATGGCTTTTCGCAGCGCCACTAGTGGGTGCGCACTACCATCCAGTGCCGCCCAGCGCGCCGCATCTGCCCAGGCATCACTGGATAGCACCCAGACCCAGGAGTGCCCATAGCGCTGCACGTTCAATGGCGTATGCCGCGCCTGCTCCAGTGACTGGCTCAGGTGACGATCCAGCTCCAGCATGCTGATCCTGCGACTGTCTGCCATCGGCGCCGCCCGTGCTCCGCGACGCGTGGTGCGCCGTACTCTGGAGAAGACGTCAGCAAGGCAGGTGAAGCGACAGCGCACATGCAGCTCTGTGCGCTGCGTGGCGCTTCATCGCCAACGTCATCGCAGCGTCATCTGCCTGCAGGCTTCGCGCTCCAGTCGCGGTGCGTCGCCCCCGCAACGGCGCGCCAGTATCGCCACATCGCTGCGCGCGGCGAACGCGGCCAGCGCATCGGTCATCTCCGCGTCATCGCACCATGACCCCATCGCAACGCGCAGCGCCGGCAATTGCCAGCTGTCCATCACACCGTGGGTACCGGCCACGAACCAGTGCCACAGCCGATGGTGCAGCACCTGCTCGTGCAGCTGCGCCAGATCGTTAATGCCATGAACCCCCGTCAACAGCAGTGCGCGCGCGAGGGCCGCAGGTGACAACGCACCGGCTTCAGACAGGGGAAGCGCCTGCTGCTGCAGCCGCAACAGCATCGCCAGCGGGTGCGACTGCGGATCGAAGTCCAGCAGCACAGCCTTTTCCTGCCACTGCGCGTCGGACACCACGCACACCCATGGCGAGCCGTAGCGGTGCACCATCAACGGCCGTCGCTGCGTGGTTTCCAGCAACGCCGACAGATTGCGACGCAGATCCAGCACACCGATGGTCTCGTTGCGCATCCTTGGCTTCTCCTTGCTTGCAACAGCCCTGCGCGGTGCGCACGGCCAGCGTCTTCATCTATCCAAGGACGGCAATGCCACCCGGAAAGCGACGCAGATCCAGCGACATCGTCAGTCGCAGCTGCTCAAGTGCCGCGTCCGGATCATCGATGCGGAAGCGACCGCTGACCGGTGCGCGCGCCAATGCCGATTCGCCCAGCAGTACCTTGCCGCGGCGGTAACGGTTGATCTCCTCCACCACCTCACGCAGCGGTGCGCGGCGGAACACCAGCATGCCCTCGGTCCAGGCACTCACTTCCGACGCCACGGCCTCGGTCACCACACCACTGAGGCGCTCGTCGTACTGGGTCTGCTGGCCCGGCTGCAGCTGCAGCCGCCCCTGCGGATGCTCGATGCGGGCACTGCCCTGCAGGCAGGTCACCCGCACCTGGCCATGGGTGTTGCGTACGTCCAGGCGCACCGCTCCCTCATCGGCAATCACGCAGCCCGGGCCCGCGAACAACGCCAGGCGCAGGCCGGCCTGGGTCTCGATCGCGGCCTGGCCCTGCACCAGCTCGAAGCCTTCGCCCTGCGTGTCCGCGCGGCGGCGCAGGCTGCTCTGCGTATCCAGTTCGATCTTCAGCTGCGGCAAGGGTGCAATCTGCAGCCGTTCACCGGTGCCGGTGTGGAAATCGGCCGCCATCGCCGTCACCGAGGGCCATAATCCCAGCGGCGGACGGATCGCCGCGACCACCACCAGACTGGCCGGCGCGGCAATCGCCGCGCCCAGGAAGGCACGCCGGCTCCAGCGCTGGGCCGGCGACGGCGCGACCGGTTGGCGCGCGGCGGCGGGCAGCTGCTCGCCGGCCAGCCGCACCTGCTCCCACTGCCGGCGCGCACGTCCGAACGCTTCACGATGACGCGGGTCGGACTCGCACCACGCGCGGAACCGGCGCCCGTCGGCGGCGGTCGCCTCGCCCGAGGTCAGCCGCACCACCCACGCGTGCGCCTGACGCTCGACGGCATCCAGCGGGCGTTGCGGGCGATCGTCAGGATCCATGGGGGCTCATGCCGGACCCGCACGCTGCGGGGTTCTGCTCGGCGTCAAAGTGTAGACGGATGCCGCCGTTCAGAACCGCACCTGGCGCCCCTGCCCGCTGCGCTCGGCCAGGTAGTCCTGGGCCGCCTTCAGCTCACGCTGCACCAGCCGCAGCGACACACCGAGGTGGTCGGCCACGTCGCGCTGCTGCAGGCCATCGACGCGGATTGCCAGCAGAATGCGACGACGGCGCTCGGGCATGCGCTGCAGCAGGCCGACCATGTCTTCCAGCGCGAAGTCCAGTTCGGCCGCCTGCGCCGGGCCGGGTGCCGGGTCGGCCATGTCCATCAGCGTATCCACCTCCTCTAGGCTCAGCAGGCGGTGGTCCGCACGTTGGCGGTCGATCACGGTGTTCATTGCCATGCGCAGCAGGTAGGCCGCGGGGTTCTGCACGGCGTCCAGGCGGTCACGGCGCGCGCTCAGGCGCATCCAGGTGTCCTGCAACGCGTCGCCAGCCAGCTCTTCCGAGCCCAGCTTGCGCACCAGCCGGCGCTTCAACTCATCGTAGGCACCCAGAAGGTGGTCCATCAGGTCAACTGCCCCAGCCGTACCGTTGCTCATGTTCGAATCCTTGAAGTCATGGAAGGGGCGCGCGCCGGCCACAGTCGTGGTCGGTGCCGGAAGGACGGATCTGCAGCGTCACCGGCTGTGGCAGCGCAGCGGCATCGGGCGCCAGCACCAGGCCCTGCAGCGCCTGCAGCAGGCGCGCATCGCGGCGGGCGCTGCCACTGCCTGACAGCAGCTCGGGCTCGCTCACCTGGCCCGCGCCGTCGATGCGGAAGCGCAGCGTCGCGGCATAGCGGCCGGGCGCGATCTCCGGGTCGTCACAGAACGCCGCACGCAGCCGCTGCTGCAGGCCGCCGTAGCGACGCCGACGTTCGGCCTCGGGAAGTTCGGCGCCAACACCCGATTCAGCGGCCGAGGGCGCGCCCCGGCGCAGCACCACGCGCTGCTCGCCGATCACCTCGGCCTCGATACCGGAGTCCTGCAGCAGCACCTGCAACGCAGGCAGCGGCGCCAGGCTGGCGCGCAGCGCATGGCTGCTGCGGCCTGCGGCAAGATCGCCCGGGTACATCACTGACCACCCACTGATGACGCTGAAGCGCTCGACCGCCTGTTCCAGCGGCTGCGCAGGGATGTCGTAGGCATGAACAGCGTCCTGCGCGACAGCGGCAAAGGACAGCAGCAGCCATGCGGCGATGGCCACCTTCCAAGTTCTGACCGCATGGTGTCCATTCAGCCCCCTGACGTAGAACACATGACCCTCGGCAGCGACAGCAGCTGCAGTGGACGCGCACCACGACCGGAACCCCGGCCCGCGCGCGACCCGCAAGCGGGCTCAAAACGTACCGGTGCCAGATGTCATTGCGATGACCGCCGCCACGGCTGACGCCGAGGCAGACTCCGTGGAGCCAGTCATGCATCAGGAATCAATGAACCGAGCAGACAGGTTCATCTGCGCACGGGATCCGACCCCGACAGATCGCGGAAGCTGTCAGGCAGCGGGGCGGTGTGGCCAGGCAGGACCGTTGGCGCCATGGATGGCGCCATCGAGCCCCCAAGGAAGGGTTTACGGCGTGTCCTGCCTGGCCACACCGCCCCGCCGCCCCACGGAGCATCGCTGTTGCTGTTGCTGTTGCTGTTGCTCCTGAGGTTGCCGGCCAGCGGCCGGCACTACCCGCGGGTGCCGGGTGCAACCCGGCCGCAAACCCCACCGCTCAAAGCGGCAACTGGGTCGTCTGCTTGATCCGCTGCATCGGAATCTCGGTCTTGGTGTTCTGCACCCCGGCAATCCGGTTCAGGTGCTGCATCTGGAACTGCCGGTAGGCATCAAGGTCCGCCACCGCCACCCGCAGCAGGAAATCGCAGTCGCCCGCCATCAGATGGCATTCAAGCACTTCCGGGAAAGACTTGATGCTGTTGATGAAGTGGTTGGTGGTGTCCTCGTCCTGCCCGCGCAGCCAGACCCGCACGAACACCGTGAAGCCACGGCCCACCTTGGCCTCATTCAGCAGGGCAACGTAGCGGTCGATGTAGCCGCCCTCCTCCAGCAGCCGTACCCGCCGCAGGCAGGCCGACGGCGACAGCCCGACCAGCCGGGCCAGCTCCAGGTTCTGCAGGCGGCCGTCGCGCTGCAGGGCGTCGAGGATGCGCCGATCGAGGTTGTCGAGTTGATACTGCATGCAATTTCGCCCTGGACGCCTTCAGCCGCATGAAATTTCAATCATCCAGAATCCAGTGGCATCAACGCAACCCGATTTCGCGATTGGACCGCTAGCATGGGCCACCCCCACCTCGTTGTGCCGCTCCATGGACGCCCGTACCACCCTCCCCCTGCCCAACACCTGCGATACCGCCCCGCGTGCCGAATTCCTGCGCGGCCTGCGTGCCGCCGTGCCGGTGATGATCGGCTTCATTCCGTTCGCCCTGGTGCTCGGCGCGCAGGCGGCCCAGAAAGGCCTGAGCGCACTGGAAGTGCCACTCATGACCGGCCTCAACTTCGCTGGCGGCTCGGAGTTCGCCGCCGTCGAACTGTGGACCTCGCCGCCGCATATCGCACTGATCGTGGCGATCACCGCGCTGGTCAACAGCCGCCACCTGCTGATGGGCGCCAGCCTGGCCCCGCTGCTGCAGCATCTGCCGCGCCGCCGGGTGCTGCCGGCGCTGTTCTTCATGTGCGACGAGAGCTGGGCGATGGGCGTGGCCGATGCGCGCCGCCGTGCGCTCGGCTTCAGCCTGGCCTATTACCTGGGCGTTTCGGCAGGGCTGTACACGGTCTGGGTGGCCTGCACGGCACTGGGCGCGATCGTCGGCCCGATGTTGGGCGACATCCATGCCTACGGTTTCGACATGGCCTTCCCTGCGGTATTCCTGGTGCTGCTGCGCGGCATGTGGCAGGGCATGAAGGCAGCACGGCCGTGGCTGGTCAGCCTGATCGTGGCCGCCGCCACCTACCTGCTGATCCCGGGCGCGTGGTACGTGGCCAGCGGCGCACTGGCCGGCCTGGCGGCCGCCTGGCTGCTGGCGGAGGACGCGGAATGATCTTCAATGGACTGATCCACTGGACCTCGGTGCTGACCATCGTGCTGATGGCCGCCGCCACTTACCTGACCCGCATCGTCGGCTTCCTCGCGCTGCGCAACCGCACGTTGAGCAGGCGCGCCGTGACGGTGATGGAAGCTGCGCCGGGCTGCGTGCTGATCTCGGTGATCGCCCCGGACTTCGTCGCCGACAAGCCCGCCGACCTCGCCGCGCTGGCGATCACCCTGCTGGCCGCCACGCGGCTGTCGATGCTGCCGACGGTGCTGATCGGCGTGGTCTCGGCCGGGGTGCTGCGCTATCTGATGGGCTGAACGCAAGAACGCATTCACCACGTGTTGCGACTGGAGACTCAAATGTCGCCATTGGCACGACCTGAGCGTTCGTCTGGCAGTTCAAACATGGCCCGGAGCCACCTGCTGGAGGTGTTTGAAACAATTCCGATTGCCTGATCGAGCCGGAGTCGATACGCATTGATTGCCGAGTCGGCTGGTCGAGCTGATCGGTCAATCGAAGTCCTACACGGAGAATACCAATGAGCAATCTACGAACTATCGTGGTGGCAATAGGTATCACTCTCACCTCTGCCGGCTGCGGGCCAATGGAGTGGCAGTTGAGTGCATCGTGTGAAGAAACCAAGAAGTGCCGGATAGAAGGCAGGATCGGTGGCAAGATCGGCGGAGGAGAACGCAATGGCCTACCCTGGTTCGAGCGGATTCTGCAGGCGTCGACATCAGAAGTGCCAGATGCCGCGCAGTTCGAAATCGACGTCTCGGGTTCATCCATAGCCTTCCCTGCCAATGGATCTGTAACTCTGCTGCTGTTCGATGGCCGGCAAGGATCCACCATCGCCGCCAAGCAGTTCCAATGGCATCGAACAGGAACCCTCCTTCGACTTGTCGATCCGGATGGTGCGAACGCGTGGGCCGCAGCTGCGGCCGGTCCGGCTACCGAGTTGAGGTACGACCTCGCTACATTCGATGTAGGTGCGGCTCCTGGGCCAAACACCATTGCGGCGGCCTCTCGATACAGAGGAGCCACCAAGGCGGCCTCAGTCTCGGACTTTCAAGTCTGTACGAAGTATCCATCGCCGTATCAGTGCGGGCTGACCCCTTGATGCAACGCCGTCAGTCCAAGCGTACCCAACCGGGCTCCATTCTTGGGCACTACGCTGGCCTGACGGCAATCCTTCTGGCCACAAGTGCGTGCCAATCCATTCAGCTGCCTCCCCGGAACCTGGTCGGCAACGATGGCGCATATGCCACACTGCTGCGAGGCCCTTCCTCACATCTGAAGATCAGCACAGTGTCGGTGCTATCCGGCCCGGAAAGCTCGGAGCATCCCAATCGATCCATCCAGTGCAGGTGGTCATCCGTCGCAACTCGAGTTCTCTGGGCAGATGGAGCGCTCTCGGCCGCGCAGGCGTCTCGGCTCTGCAAGGCCGCCGCACGATCCGCTGGACTGCCGCTCCAGGCCAATGGGCTTGAACGGACGCCTGTGCGCTATCAGCTCACGATCGTAAGTGACGGAGGTGGCATCTGGCGACAACTGCCAGGACCAGAGCAGTCAGGCCAGATGGTCAGCTTCTGGTTTCCCTCCAGCCCCGACATCGATTCGCTGCGCAGGCGCGCGATCGCCACCACCGCACACGAGTTCCAGCATATCGCCACTGTATTGTCAGGGCAGCCTCGGCGCGGCAGTCAGCGTGAACCTGACGCCTATCTGGCAGGTGCATGTGCCCAGCTGTTGATCGAAGGCGCCCTTGCACGTGCGGACCTCCCTGGCGGACACGACCCCCGAGCTGATCCGTTTCTGCCACCCGCGGCCAGGCACTCCGCGCATGCGGGCAGTACGACCGCAACAGCGCTGCTGCGGTTCTTCGGTGACGCGGAAACCTTGCGCATCAATGAGGGAGGCCGCCACCTGGTGCAGCATTGCCACGAGACGATCGGTTTTCCCCTGCAGCAGTGACGCCCACTGCGACACCCGGTCGCAGGCCATCGTGCGCCCCACTTGACCAATGTCAAACCGCCCGCCGCCGTGCGGGCGTATCTCTATGCAGGACCCGAACACGCCGGCGTTACCGGCATCCACAAGGACCCTGCGATGAGCTACACCCCCGACAACGCCCAGCTGCTGAACGCCATGCAGAACGTCATGGTGATCTCCACCACCGACCTGCAGGGCAATATCACCTATGCCAACGACCTGTTCTGCACGCTCACCGGCTTCGCCCGCGAGGAACTGATCGGCCAGCCGCACAGCATCGTGCGCCACCCGGATGTGCCCAAGGCCGTCTACAAGGACATGTGGGACACCATCAAGGCCGGCAAGACCTGGACCGGCATCGTGCCCAACCTCGGCAAGGGCGGCGTGCTCTATGTGGTCGATACCACCGTGCAGCCGCTGTTCGACGCCGACGGCAACATCACCTCGTACATCAGCATCCGCCGCGTGGTGAACGACCTGATGCAGAACTACGACCTGGTCGAGTTCAGCAAGGAAAAGTTCGACGACTTCTACGAGGCCGCGTGAACGCCCTCCCGGCCAGTACGCCCTTCAGCCGCCTGCTGGTGGGTTTCGCGTCCGAGTCGGGCAACGCCCGCGCCCTGGCCCAGCGCCTTGGCGCGGACCTGCAGCCGCACGGGCCGCAGGTGCTCCCGTTCAACGACATCGACGTAGCCAGCCTCGGCCACGGCGATGTGCTGCTGGCGATCTCCAGCTCGTTCGGCGATGGCGAGCCGCCAGCCAACGGCGAGCAGTTCTTCGAAACACTGCGCCAGACCCCGACGCTGCGCGGCCTGCGCTATGCGGTGTTCGGCCTGGGTGACACCGGCTACCCCAGTTTCTGCGGCTTCACCAAGGCGCTGGATGTAGCACTAAGCGAGCGCCAGGCCCAGCCGCTGCTGCACCGCGTGGACGCCGATCTGGGCTACGAGCAGTTCTTCCAGCAATGGCAGCCGGTGCTGGGCCAGGTGCTGGAGGGTGACCTCAGCGCTGGCCAGGACCTGCGCCTGCAGGTCACCGCCTATGGCGAAGACAATGCCTTTGCCGCCCCCATTCTCGAACGTCGCCGCTTGAACAGCAGCGACCCGGCCGCCTGGCACCTGCAGTTGGACATTGCCGGCAGTGGCATGGCCTACCGCGCGGGCGACACCCTGCACGTGGTACCCGAGAACGACCCTGCCCTGCTGCAGGCATTGACCACCTGGTACGGCGACACGGCCGCCGTGGCCGCCCTGCACGACCGCGAGCTGCGCCTGCTGAGCAAGGGCGTGCTGCGCGAACTGGCCAAGCTCGGCGGTAGCGAGGTACTGAAGGGCCTGCTGAAGGTCAGCCAGAAGCGCGAACTGGACGCCTACCTGCACGGCCTGGACCTGCTGGATGTGCTGCAGGACCACGCCACGCCGGACAGCGTGCCGCTGGCCCGGTTGCGCGAACTGCTTTCACCGCGGCTGCCGCGCGCCTATTCCATCGCCTCGCACCCGTGCGACGACCAGCTGAGCCTATGCGTGCGCGAAGTGCGCTACACCCTGCGCGGCCGCGAACGCGTCGGCACTGCCACCGGCAGCCTGCTGCATGGCGGCGACCATGCCCGTGTGTACTGCCGCTCCAACCCCGGCTTCCACCTGCCCGATACCGGCGAGGCACCGCTGCTGCTGGTCGGCACCGGCACCGGCATCGCGCCCTTGATGGGCCTGATGCAGGAACTGCAGGCCAACGCCTGCGAACGTGAAGTGCACCTGGTGTTCGGCGAGAAGCATCGCCAGCACGACTACCTGTACCGCGACCAGCTGCAGGACTGGCACACGCGTGGCGTGCTGGCCGGCCTGCATACTGCGTTCTCGCGCGATGGCACCGAAAAGGTCTATGTGCAGCATGTGCTGCAGCAGCGCGCCAGCGAAGTGCGCGACGTCCTGGCCCGCGGTGGGCATCTGTACCTGTGCGGCAGCAAGCGCCACCTGGAAGGCGCGGTGCGCGAGGCCATCGATGCCGTCGCGGGTGCAGGGCAATGGGACGCGCTGCGGAATGAAGGCCGCACGCACTGTGAACTGTATTGATCCGTTGATCCTGTAGAGCCGAGCCCACGCTCGGCTGCTGTTGGCGGTGTCGCGCAGAGCAGCCGAGCATGGGCTCGGCTCTACAGGTGCAGGTCAATCGCCGACGATGCGGCCGTCGACCACGCGCGCCACCTGCTGGCCGAACATGGCCACGTCCTGCGGGTCGTGGCTGATCAGCAACAACGGGATGCCGGTCCGGTCCAACACGGTTTCCAGCTCCTGGCGCAGGTGCTGGCGCAGGTCGTGGTCCAGTGCGGAGAACGGCTCATCCAGCAGCAGCGCCTGCGGCTGCGTCACCAGGGCGCGCGCCAATGCAGTGCGCTGGCGCTGGCCACCGGAGACCTGCGAGGGCAGCAGATCGCCCACCGTGTCGATGCGGAATGCGTGCAGCCACTGCTCCACCGCATCGAAGCGCTGGCGCGCGCGCGGATTCAACCACCCGCGCTCCAGCCCGAACGCCACGTTCTGGCGCACGCTCAGGTGCGGGAACAACGCGTAATCCTGGAACACGTAGCCCAGCCGGCGGCGCTGCGGCGGCAGATCCACGCCGTTGGCCGCATCGAACAAGGTCTGCCCCTGCACGCGCACATGTCCCTGCCCGGGCCGCAGCAGCCCGGCCACCGCCTTCAGCGTCAGGCTCTTGCCGGCACCCGAGGGTCCGAACAGCACCACCTGGCGCTGCGTGCACTGCAGCGATACGTCCAACACGAAATCCTGGCCGGCCGCCCGCAGGCGGCGCTGCACCTGCAGGTCAAGCCACATCACGCAGCTCCCGGCGACGTCCGCCCACCAGCCGCGCAGCCAGCAACAGGATCACGATGCAGACCACCGAGGTCAGGATCACCAGCGCATTGGCCCTGCCATCCTGACCGGCCTGCACCGCCTCGTAGATGGCAATCGACAGCGTCTGCGTCCGGCCGGGAATGCTGCCCGCCACCATCAGCGTCGCGCCGAACTCGCCCATCGCGCGTGCAAACGCCAGCAACAGACCGGCAAGAATGCCACGCCAAGCCAGCGGCAGCGTGATGCGGAAGAACACCGCGGCTTCGGACACACCGAGCGTGCGTGCGGCTTGTTCCAACTGCCCGTCCACTTCCTCGAACGCCGCGCGCGCAGGCTTGAACACCAGCGGGAGCGAAGCCACCGCCGCAGCGATCACTGCAGCCTGCCAGGTGAACACCAGGTTGATACCGAACCACGACTGCAGCCACGCGCCGATCGGGCCATTGCGGCCGATCAGCACCAACAGGTAGTACCCCAGCACCGTCGGCGGCAGCACCATCGGCAAGGTCAGCAACGAATCCAGCAGCTCACGGCCTGGAAAACGCCGACGCGCCAGCAGCGCGCCCAGTGCTACGCCCAGCACCAGGTTGATCGCGGTGGCCCAGCCAGCCACCTTCAGCGACAACCCCAATGCGCTCCAGTCCAGATCCATGCCTCAGGGCTTGCCGAACCCGTGTTTGGCCAGGATCGCCTGGCCCTGTGCCGAACGCAAGAAGGCGGTGAAGCGCCTGGCTTCCGCCTGCTGTGGGCTGGCCTTGATCACGGCCAGCGGATAGGCAATGCGCCCTGCCACCGGCACCGCGAAGGCACGGCGCACGCGGTTGGGCATCGCCTGCGCATCGGTGGCATAGACGAAGCCGGCATCCACTTCACCGCGTGCCACGTAGTCCAACGACTGGCGCACGTTCTGCGTGGTGATGGCCTTGCCCTGCACCGACGGCCACAGGCCCGCCACTTCCAGTGCACCCTTGGCATAGCGGCCCACCGGCACGCTGTCCGGGTTGCCCAGTGCGATGCGCTGCACACCAGCACCGGCCAGGTCCTTCAAGGTACGCGGCGCCGCCTTGGCCTGCGGCGGCACCACCACCCACAGCGCGTTCACCGCGAACACCTCGCGGGTGCCGGCCGCCAGCAGATCCTGCTGTTCGGCCTGGTCCATCGTGGTTTCATCGGCCGACGCGAACACATCCACCGGTGCGCCGCGGCTGATCTGCTGCAGCAGCACGCCGGAGGCGGCGAAGTTGAAATCCACCTTGGTTCCCGGGTGCGCCTTTTCGTAGGCCGCGCCCAGTTCACGGAAGCTCTCGGTCAGGCTTGATGCCGCCGACACCGTCAGCTCGGCCGCCCAGGCCGGCACCGTGGCCAGCAGGCCCAGCAACAACAGTCCAGCTCGCTTCATCGTCGGCTCCCGGCCAGGTTCAGTTCGGATCGGATTCGTCGGCCACCGCCAGCGCTGCCAGGCGCTCGGGCTGCAGCAGCAGGATCTCGCGCTGCTTCACCGCGATGATCCCATCATCGCTCAGGCGGCGCAGCACGCGGCTGGCGGTTTCCGGCGCCATCCGCAGGTAATTGGCGATCTCGGTACGCGCCATCGTCAGGTTGAAGCGCGTGGCGGAAAAGCCGCGCCGCGCGTAGCGCTCGGACATGTCCAGCAGGAACGCGGCCATGCGTTCTTCGGTACGGTGGTTGGCGGCCAGGGTCGCGACCTTGCCGATCTCCGCGCTGAGCAGGCTGAACAGCTTGGCCTGTAGCCCCGGCATGCGGGTGGCCAACAGGCTGAGCTTGGGGAACGAGATGCGGCACAGGTGCACGGTGTCCAGCGCCACCGCATTGCAGGGAAAGCGTGAACCGTGGATCGCGTTGAGGCCGATCACTTCACCCGGCAGGCTGAAGCCCAGCACCTGCTCGTTGCCCTGGCTGTCATCGACGAAGGTCTTGACCATGCCAGCGCGCACCGCAGCAATCGAATCGAACGATTCGCCAGCGCGGAAAATGTAGTCACCCGCATGGAACGGACCGACATGGTCCACCAGCACGTGCAGATCGCCCAGTGCTGTCTTGTCGTAACCCTGCGACATGCATGCGTCGGAGAACGCACAGGTGCTGCAGAAGTGCAGTGCGTCGCCATCATCGGCGGCGGCGGGGTTGGGTGTGGCCCGGCCGAGACGGCCCTGCGAAGGCGGAATTGAAGACATCGGGGCAAGACTCAAGCGATGGCGGCCGCCGGCCGGAAGCATGCGGCCATCATACGCCACAGCAGGCGCCCTTCTTCGGCCAGGCGCAGTACGCGCGCATCCCACTGCGCCCAGCCGCGTGCCAGCAACGGCGACAACGCGGGCAGCTGTTCGGCAAAACATTCCTCGAACGGTTCATCGTTGCGCCACTCGAAGGCAGCCGCATCGAGGGCGTGGTCACAGGCGATGCTCTGCGCCACTTCGGCCACCAACCGCTCGTCCTCGGACAGGATCAACCCGGCAGACACGCCCATGTGCCCGGCCTGCAGCCGCGCACGCCATTCGCCCAGTTCGTCCTCCAGCCGGTAGAACACCTCGCCGATCTGGCTGCAGGCGGACAGCCCAAGGCCGATGAAATCGCTGCGGTCGCGGCGTGGCACACCGGCAAGATCGCAATGGCGCTGGCCATCGCCCGGACCGTGCGGGTTCGGCAGATCGCCGCGCTGATAGTGATCGCCACCAATCGGTTCGTAACCCGCAGCGCGCAGCAGGCGCCAGGCCTGCAGCCAATGGACGGCCGAGGGATGTTCCGGCAGCGCACACGGCGCCGGCAGCAGGATGCGCTCCGGCGCCTCGGCCAGCACCTCGTGCAGCCGTTCAATGAAGCCGGCGTCCTCGCTGCCGGGTACCCGCAACTGGTAGTAGCGCGCGGTGAAGCCCACCTGTCGCGCCTGTGCCAGCAGGGTCGGCCCCGGTGCATCGGCACGATCGATCACGTTCAAGCGGGTGCAGCCCACCGCACGCAGCTGCGCCGGCGCCAGCGCGCTGCCTGCGTCCAGCCGCACCTCCACCTGGGGCCGCGCCACGGTGCGCAGGTGCTGCGGCACCGCATCCAGCAGCTGGCCCAGCTGCGGCGGCGGCAACGTCTCGGCCAGCCCCAGCTGCAGCACCATCGCCACCACTTCACGGTCCTCGGCCAGCGCGTCGGCCTGCAGCCGCAGCGCCAGCAGCAGGGTATCCAGATACGCCTGCGGTGGCGCATCGCGTCCGCCACGGCCGGCCTGGAAGCCGAGCGTCAAGCCACGCGGGATCAGGTGCTCGTTGCTGGCGCGCACGGCGGCGCGCCACCCGCTTTCGCCAAAGCCGGTGCTGAACTGGTCAGCCGGCGGAAACAGCACGTGCCGGGGCTGCCGCAGCAATGCCGCCTGCAGCGCAGTGTCCTCGCTCTCGTCAACGTGGAAGCTCATGGCAGACATCTTCGGGCGTTCCTCTTCGCGTGGCCCTGATTGAAATCAAGCGCGGCGCATCTGATGGTTGCTGCCGGCCAGCGGCCGGCACTACCCCTTCACCCACCATTTGGTAGTGCCGGCCGCTGGCCGGCAAACACCTTCACCCGCCGCGCACCCGCTCGGCGGCGGCCGCATCGATGGCTTCGGGCAGATCGGTTTCGCGGTCGATCTGCGGGAAGTGGCGGCGTTCCATGCGACGGATCGCAAAGTGCATCCACGCCAGTGCAGCCGCCACCAGCACGAACAGCAGCATGAAGCAGCTGCTCCAGATGCCCACCGCGTCATTCAGCGCGCCAAACACGATCGGCAGGATGAAGCCACCCAGGCCACCGATCATGCCGACCACGCCGCCCACCGCACCCACGTGCCTGGGGTAGTACACCGGAATATGCTTGTAGACCGCGGCCTTGCCCAACGACATGAAGAAGCCCAGCACGAACACCAGCACGGTGAACATCACCACCCCGATGGCCAGATGGAAGTGGATCGGGCCATGGATGCCCTTCACCACATACTCGGTATCCGGGTAGGCCAGCAGGAAGGTGCAGATGGCCGACACGCCGAAGGTCCAGTACATCACCCGGCGCGCGCCCATCCGGTCCGACATCCAGCCACCGACCACGCGGAACAGGCTGGCCGGGATCGAATAGCAAGCCGCCAACATGCCGGCGTGGCCCACGTCCATGCCATAGGCGCCCACCAGGTAGTGCGGCAGCCACAGCGCCAGCGCCACGAAGCCGCCGAACACGAAGAAGTAGTACAGCGAGAACCGCCAGACCTGGAGGTTCTTCAGCGGCGCCATCTGCTCGGCGAACGGCACCGGCTTCACGCCCTCGCGGCGGCGCTGCTCCAGCGACGGGTCTTCCTTGCTGAAGAGGAAGAACAGCACCGCCGTGACGGCCAGCGCAACGGCCCAGACCTTGGCGACCATGGTCCAGCCGGCCGCCACCATCACCAGCGGCGCCAGCAGCTTGGTCACCGCCGAGCCGATGTTGCCGGCACCGAAGATGCCCAGCGCGGTGCCCTGCTTGCTGGCCGGGAACCACTTGGAGACGTAGGCCACGCCCACCGAGAAGTTGCCGCCGGCGATGCCCACGCACAGCGCGGCAGTCAGGAACTGGGGGTAGGTCTGCGCATAGGTCAGCATCCAGGTGGCCACTGCGCCACACAGCATCACCAGCACCATCACCTTGCGGCCACCGAATTGATCGGACCAGATGCCGAGGAAGACCCGGCTGACCGAGCCGGTCAGCACCGGGGTGGCGATCAACAGGCCGAACTGGGTGTCATTCAAGCCGAGCTGTTGACTGATCTGGATGCCGATGATCGAAAAGATCATCCACACCGCAAAGCACACGGTGAAGGCGAACGTGCTCAGCCACAGCGCACGTTGCTGCTGCCCGGCACTGGCGGGGGCAAGAGCCTGGTTCATGAATTCTCCTGGTTCAAGGGGGGGTTCAGCCGATATCCGCTTCGGCTTCGATCTCATCCAGCCCGCGCACCGGGTAGCGTTCCTGCAGCTGCAGCAGGTAGGCCTGCACTTCACGCTGGCGCACCTGCAGCTCCAGGTAGTCACGCAGCTGCGGCAGCACCGCCTCGAACGGCTGCGGCTGGCCTTCCTCGCGGGCATCGACGCAGACCACGTGGTAGCCCCAGCGTGATTCCACCGGGAAACCGGCCAGGCCCTCGCGCAGGCGGAACACCTGGCGGTCGAACTCCGGCGTGGTCTGCCCGCGCTGCAGCCAGCCCAGGTCGCCGCCTTCGCTGCTGGATGGGCAACGCGAATGGCGCAAGGCGAAATCGGCGAACAGGTGCGGCGACTCCTTCAGCAGCCCGACCAGCCGCTCGCCCTGGGTACGTGCGGCGAAGCGCCCAGCCACGTCGTCGGCCGGCGCGGCCAGCAGGATATGGCGCAGGCGCACGCGGTCGGGCGAGCGGAAGCGCTCCGGGTTCTGCTCGAAGTAGCGGCGGCAGTCTTCATCGGTCGGCACGCGGTCTTCGATCGCATCTTCCAGCAGTTGCTGGATCAGCACTTCCTCGTCGCTTACCCGGTTGCCCTCCGGCGCCTGCAGCCCAAGCCGCTGCGCTTCCAGGCGCAGCAGCTCACGCACCACCAGTGCACGTGCCGCTTCAGCACGAGACTGCTCCGGGCGCATCGCCCGGTGGTGCTGCATCTCGCGGGCGATGTCAGCCTCGCTGATCGCGGTCTCGTCCACGAACAGCCGGCACGGTGCCGGCTGCCCGAGCGAGCGCGGCCCCTGCGCTGCCGCGTCATGGTGGTGCGAATGCGCCTCGGCGGGAACCGGCGCAGCGGAGTCGATCACGGTGATCGGCAGGAATTTCGGCAGGCTGCCCATGGCTTACTCCCGCGGACCGTAGCGCAGCGTGGCCTGGCGGCGGCGCACCACCTGGTAGGGCCTCCACAGGTAGCTGATCGGAATGCTCCACACGTGCACCAGGCGGGTGAACGGCGCGATCAGGAACAGGGTCAGGCCCAGGAAGATATGCATCTTGTAGACCCAGCTGACGCCTTCGATGTAATCAGCAGCACCGGCACGGAAGGTCACGATGTGCTGCGCCCACTCGGCCAGCTGCACCATCACCCCGCCGTCCAGGTGCCCGGACGAGATGCGGATGCTGTACAGGCCCAGGCACAGCTGCGCGACCAGCAGCACCAGTACCAGGGTGTCACCGAAGCTGCCGGTAGCCCGAACACGCGCATTGAACAGGCGTCGTACCAGCAGGATGCTGATGCCGATGAAGCACAGTGCGCCGAACACACCACCGACCACCATCGCCAGCATCTGCTTCTGCGAGGAGGTGATGAAGTGCTCGTACACCGCGTGCGGGGTCAGCAGGCCGACCAGGTGGCCGCCGAGGATGGCCAGGATGCCGATGTGGAAGCAGTTGCTGCCGATCCGCATGCCCTTGTCCGACAGCATCTGGCTGGAGCCGGTGCGCCAGGTGTACATGGCCTTGTCATAGCGGGCCCAGCTGCCGATCAGCAGCACCGCCACGGCGATGTACGGGTAGTACTGGAAGGCGAATTGATGCAGGGAGTAACTCATGGCTGGACCTCTCGATGCGAAGGACGGGCCGGCGAACGCACGGGCGGCTTGCAGTCTTCGGCGGGGGCTTCGGCGCCGAAGCGCACCGCCTCCTCCTCCCACAAGCGATCCATGGCCTCGGCGGTATCGTCGCGGACTTCCTCGCTGGCACGCTGGCGCAGCGCCTGCAGATCGGCCTTGCCATCACCGGCTTCGACCAGGATCTCGAACAGCGCCCGGTGCGGCAGCTCACGCTCGGCGGCACGCGCCGCCAGCATCCCGGCGATATGGCCGATGTGGTGCAGCCACTCGCGGGCCTCGCTGCCGGGGCGATGGGCCAGGAACTCCAGCAGCAGCGGCAGGTAGTCCGGCAGCTCGCGGGCATCCAGTTCGAAGCCGTTGCGGCGGTAGGTTTCGACCAGGTCGACCATGGCCTGGCCGCGGTCGCGCGACTCGCCATGGATGTGCTCGAACAGCAGCAGGCTCATCGAGCGGCCGCGGTCGAAACTGGCCAGCCACGCCGCCTGCGCATCCAGCGCATCGGTGGCCAGCAGCTGCTGCACGAAGCTGCGCAGCTGCTGGCGGCGGGTGGCGTTCAGCGCCGGGTCGTCACAGGCGGCGAGCAGTTCCTCGCCGTGCTCCCACAGTTCCTCGCGGGGGTAGTCCAGCAACACCCCGACCAGCTTGAGCACGCTCATCAGACCACCTCCTTGCGGCGGTGGTTGGGACCGTTGTCGACCACGAAGGTGGTGCTCTTGCGCTGGCCAAACAGGTCGGCCGGGCTGTCACCATTGCAGCCGTTGCCGAAGGTGAAGCCGCAGCCGCCGCGCTCGCCGAAGGCATCGTTGGCGTACTCGCGGTGGCCGGTCGGAATCACGAAACGGTCCTCGTAGTTGGCGATGGCCAGGTAGCGGTACATCTCCTCCACCTGGGCGATGCTCAGCCCGGTCTGCTCCAGTACCGCGGTGTCTTCCACGCCGTCCACGTTCTTGGCCCGGCGCCAGGCACGCATGGCCATCAGCCGTTCCAGCGCGCGTACCACCGGCGCCTCGTCACCGGCCGTCAGCAGGTTGGCCAGGTAGCGCATCGGGATGCGCAGCGACGCAACGTCCGGCAGTTCGCCGCTCATGCCCACACGGCCACGCTCGGCGGCGGACTGGATCGGCGACAGCGGTGGCACGTACCAGACCATCGGCAACGTGCGGTATTCCGGGTGCAGCGGCAGCGCCAGCTTCCAGTCGATGGCCAGCTTGTACACCGGCGACTGCTTGGCCGCATCCAGCCAGCTGTCCGGGATGCCTTCCTTGCGCGCGGCAGCGATCACCGCCGGATCGTTCGGGTCCAGGAAGATATCCAGGTGGGCCTGGTACAGGTCCTTCTCGGCCGGCACCGAGGCGGCCTCGGCGATGCGATCGGCGTCGTACAGCATCACGCCCAGGTAGCGGATGCGGCCCACGCAGGTTTCCGAGCACACGGTCGGCTCACCCATCTCGATGCGCGGATAGCAGAAGATGCACTTCTCCGACTTGCCGCTCTTCCAGTTGTAGTAGATCTTCTTGTACGGGCAGGCCGACACGCACATGCGCCAGCCGCGGCACTTGTCCTGGTCGATCAGCACGATGCCATCTTCCTCGCGCTTGTAGATCGCACCCGACGGGCACGCCGACACGCACGCCGGGTTCAGGCAGTGCTCGCACAGACGCGGCAGGTACATCATGAAGGTCTTCTCGAAGGCGCCGTAGATCTCCTTCTGCACCTGGTCGAAGTTGTAGTCGCGCGAGCGCTTGCTGAACTCCGAACCGAGGATTTCCTCCCAGTTCGGGCCCCACTCGATCTTCTGCATGCGCTCGCCACTGATCAGCGAACGCGGGCGCGCGGTCGGCTGGTGCTGGCTGTCCTTGGCGGTATGCAGGTTCTGGTAGTCGAAATCGAACGGCTCGTAGTAGTCGTCAATCTGCGGAAGGTCCGGGTTGGCGAAGATCTTGGCCAGCATGCGCCAGCGGCCACCAGCACGCGGCACCAGCTTGCCGGCGCGGGTGCGCACCCAGCCGCCATTCCACTTGTCCTGGTTTTCCCATTCCTTCGGGTAACCGATGCCCGGCTTGGTTTCCACGTTGTTGAACCAGGCGTACTCGACGCCCTCGCGCGAGGTCCAGACGTTCTTGCAGGTGATCGAGCAGGTGTGGCAGCCGATGCACTTGTCCAGGTTCAGCACCATCGCGATCTGTGCACGGACCTTCATCACACCACCTCCTTGGCGGCGGCCGGTACGGCCTCGCCATCTAGCCAATCCACCTTGTCCATCTTGCGCACGATCACGAACTCATCGCGGTTGGTACCGCAGGTGCCGTAGTAGTTGAAGCCATAGGCCAGCTGCGCGTAGCCACCGATCATGTGGGTCGGCTTGAGCACGATGCGGGTCACCGAGTTGTGGATACCACCACGGGTGCCGGAAATCTCCGAGCCTGGCACGTTGATGATGCGTTCCTGGGCGTGGTACATCATCGCCATGCCCGGCATCACGCGCTGGCTGACCACCGCACGCGCGGCAATCGCGCCGTTGACGTTGAACAGCTCGATCCAGTCGTTGTCGACGATGCCGGCACTGCGCGCGTCGTCCTCGCTGATCCACACGATCGGGCCGCCACGCGACAGTGTCTGCATGATCAGGTTGTCGCTGTAGGTGCTGTGGATGCCCCACTTCTGGTGCGGGGTGATCCAGTTCAGCACGATCTCCTTGTTGCCGTTCGGGCGCTGGTTCAGCAGCGGCTCCACCGTGCGCGTGTTGACCGGCGGCCGGTAGCTCATGAAGGCCTCGCCGAAGTCGATCATCCACTCGTGGTCCTGGTAGAACTGCTGGCGACCGGTCACCGTGCGCCACGGAATCAGCTCGTGCACGTTGGTGTAGCCGGCGTTGTAGCTGACGTTGTCGTCTTCCAGGCCCGACCAGATCGGAGAGGAAATGATCTTGCGCGGCTGTGCCTGGATGTCACGGAAGCGGATCGCCTCGTGCTCCTTGCCCACGGCCAGGTGGGTGTGCTCGCGCCCGGTGAAGGTGCCCAGCGATTCCCAGGCCTTCACCGCCACATGGCCGTTGGTTTCCGGCGCCAGGTGCAGGATCACTTCGGCCGCGTCGATCGCGGTCGAGATGGCCGGGCGCCCCTGGCTTACGCCTTCTTCGTGCACGGTGTGGTTCAACTTGCCGAGGAATTCGACCTCGTGCTTGGTATCCCAGCTCATGCCCTTGCCGCCGTTGCCCTGCTTGTCCAGCAGCGGGCCGAGCGAGGTGAACTTGCGGTACAGGTTCGGGTAGTCACGCTCAACCACCGTCATCGACGGCATGGTCTGGCCAGGGATGGCCTCGCACTCACCTTTCTTCCAGTCGGCCACGCCGAACGGCATGCCCAGCTCGTTGGGCGTGTCGTGCAGGGTCGGCACCAGCACCAGATCCTTCTCCACACCCAGCACGCCGGGCGCCATCTCGCTCACGGTGCGGGCCACCTCCTTGAAGATGTCCCAGTCGCTGCGCGATTCCCACGCAGGGTCCACCGCCTTGGATAGCGGGTGGATGAACGGGTGCATGTCCGAGGTGTTGAGGTCGTCCTTCTCGTACCAGGTGGCGGTCGGCAGCACGATGTCCGAGTACAGCGCGGTGGTGCACATGCGGAAGTCGAGCGTGACCAGCAGGTCCAGCTTGCCTTCCGGCGCCTGGTCGCGCCACTTCACCTCCTGCGGCTTCACTGCGCCCATTTCGCCCAGGTCCTTGCCCTGCAGCCCGTGGCGCGTACCCAGCAGGTGCCGCAGCATGTACTCGTGGCCCTTGCCCGACGAACCGAGCAGGTTCGAGCGCCAGATGAACATCATGCGCGGGTGGTTCTGGCTGGCGTCCGGGTCGGCGAAGGCGAAGTCCAGCGAGCCATCCTTGAACTTGCCCAGCGCGTAGTCCGCCGGGGCCACGCCGGCCGCTTCGGCCTCGCGTACCAGCTGCAGCGGGTTGCGGTCGAGCTGCGGGGTGCTCGGCAGCCAGCCCATGCGCACCGCGCGCAGGTTCAGGTCAGCCAGGCTGCCGCCGTACTTGCTGGCATCGGCCAGCGGCGACAGCAGCTCGTCCACCTGCAGCTTCTCGTAGCGCCACTGCCCGGTGTTGAAGTAGAAGAACGAGGTGCCGTTCATGTGGCGCGGCGGCTTGCTCCAGTCCAGCCCGAACGCGAGCGGCTGCCAGCCGGTCTGCGGGCGCAGCTTTTCCTGGCCCACGTAATGCGCCCAGCCGCCACCGGTCTGGCCCACGCAACCGCACATGATCAGCATGTTGATCAGGCCGCGGTAGTTCATGTCGTTGTGGAACCAGTGGTTCATGCCCGCGCCGACGATGATCATCGAACGGCCATGGGTCTTGTCGGCGGTACGCGCGAACTCGCGGGCGATCTCGATCACCTCGGCGCGCGACACGCCGGTGATGCGCTCCTGCCACGCCGGCGTGCCCGGCACCATGTCATCGAAGCTCGATGCCACGTTGCCGCCGCCAAAGCCACGGTCCACGCCGTACTGGGCCAGCAGCAGGTCGTAGACCGTGGCCACCAGCGTCTCGCCGCCGTCGACCGTGACCAGCCGGCGCACCGGAATGTTGCGGTCCAGTACGTCTTCGGCCGGCGCGGCAGTCCAGCCGTCGCTTTCAATGCCACCGAAGTAAGGGAAGCTCACCGCCTCGATGCCGTCGTTGGCGTCGGACAAGCTCAGGCGCAGGCGTGTGTCGGCGCCATTGCTGGCCTTCTCTTCGATGTTCCAGCGGCCCTTTTCACCCCAGCGGAAACCGATGGAGCCATTGGGCACCACGATCTGGCCACTGTTCTCGTCGTAGGCCAGGGTCTTCCAGTCCGGGTTGTTGGCTTCACCCAGCCCGCCCAGCTCACTGGCACGCAGGAAGCGGCCCGCCACCAGGCGGCCATCGTCGCGGCGCTCAAGGCGCACCAGCATCGGCATGTCCGAGTACTGGCGGCAGTAGTCCTGGAAATACTGCGAGGGCGAATCAACATGGAACTCGCGCAGGATCACATGGCCGAAGGCAAAGGCCAGCGCCGCGTCGGTGCCCTGCTTGGGGTGCAGCCAGTGGTCGGTCAGCTTGGCCAGCTCGGAATAGTCCGGGCAGATCGCCACCGTCTTGGTGCCGTTGTAGCGCGCCTCGGTGAAGAAGTGCGCATCGGGCGTACGCGTCTGCGGCACGTTCGAACCCCAGGCGATGATGTAGCGGCTGTTGTACCAGTCGGCCGACTCGGGCACGTCGGTCTGCTCGCCCCAGATCTGCGGCGAGGCCGGCGGCAGGTCGCAGTACCAGTCGTAGAAGGACAGGCAGGCGCCACCCAGCAGCGACAGGTATCGCGCACCGGCAGCGTAGGACACCATCGACATCGCCGGAATCGGCGAGAACCCGACCACGCGGTCCGGGCCGTACTGCTTCACCGTGTACAGGTTGGAGGCGGCGATGATCTCGTTGGCCTCTTCCCACTGCAGGCGCACAAAGCCACCCATGCCGCGGCGGGTCTTGTACGAGCGCGCCTTCTCCTTGTCCTCCACGATGCTGGCCCAGGCATCGACCGGGGCCTTGCTCTTGCGGGCTTCGCGCCACAGGCGCAGCAGCGTGCCGCGGATCAGCGGGTACTTCAGCCGGTTGGCGCTGTACAGGTACCAGGAATAGCTGGCGCCACGCGGGCAGCCACGTGGTTCATGGTTGGGCAGGTCCGGGCGCGTGCGCGGGTAATCGGTCTGCTGGGTTTCCCAGGTGACCAGGCCGTTCTTGACGTAGATCTTCCAGCTGCAGGAGCCGGTGCAGTTCACGCCGTGTGTGGAACGTACGATCTTGTCGTACTGCCAGCGGGCGCGGTAACTGTTTTCCCAGTCGCGGCCCTCGCTCTTGGCAAAACCATGGCCATCGGCAAAGGTCTGGGGGTCACGCTTGAAGAACTGCAAGCGATCGAGGAAATAACTCATCGGGGATCTCCCTTTGCGGACATCGGCATCGTGGCTGTGTGTGTCATCTGGCTGCGGTGCGTTTTCATGTCGTCAGCAGGGTGTCTCGGCACCGCGCCGGTAGTACCACCACCAGGTCACGGCCAGGCAGGTGACATAGAAAACAACGAATCCGTACAGCGCCATGTCGGGGCTGCCGGTCAACGTAATGGACGAGCCGTAGCTCTTGGGAATGAAGAAACCGCCGTAGGCACCGATCGCACCGGAGAAACCGACCACCGCGGCCGACTCGATGCTGGCCTGGTGTGCGGCCGTGGCCTTGCCCTCGGCGTTGTCGTTGGCCGACCAGCGCTCATGCAGGGTGCGGAAGATCACCGGGATCATGCGGAACGTGGTGCCATTGCCGATGCCACTGAGCACGAACAGCGCCATGAAGCTGAGCAGGAAGCCATGGAAGTTGCCGCCCTGGCCATCGCTGGGCAGGAAGTGCAGCACGCCGAACACCGCCGCGATCATCAGCGCGAACACCCAGAAGGTCAGGCGTGCGCCACCCCAGCGGTCGGCCATGCTGCCACCCACCGAGCGCATCAGAGCGCCCAGCAGCGGGCCGATGAAGGCGTAGGCCAGCGGGTTCACGTCCGGGAACTGGCTCTTCACCAGCATCGGGAAGCCGGCCGAGAAACCGATGTAGGAACCGAAGGTGCCGATGTACAACCAGCACATCAGCCAGTTGTGCTTGCGGCGGAAGATCACCGCCTGCTCGGAGAACGACGAGCGGGCGCTGGTCAGGTCGTTCATGCCGAACCAGGCCGCGATGGCGCACAGCGCGATGGCCGGCACCCAGATGAAGCCGGCGTTCTGCAGGAACAGCGGTGCCCCACCCTCCACCGCGGGCTGCGGTGCACCACCCAGCGCACCGAACACGCCTACGGTGATGACCAGCGGGATCACCGCCTGCGCCACCGACACGCCCACATTGCCCAGGCCGGCGTTCAGGCCCAGCGCCAGGCCCTGCTTCTGCTTGGGGTAGAAGAAGGAGATGTTGGACATCGACGACGAGAAGTTCGCGCCGCCGAAGCCACACAGGATCGCGATGGCCACGAACACCCAGTACGGCGTGGCCGGGTCCTGCACCGCAAAGCCGAGCCAGAGCGTCGGCGCCAGCAGCGACGCGGTGGACAGCGCGGTCCAGCGGCGGCCGCCGAAGATCGGGATCACGAACGAATAGAAGATGCGCAGGGTTGCGCCGGACAGGCTGGGCAGCGCCACCAGCCAGAACAGCTGGTCGGTACTGAAGTTGAAGCCGATCTTCGGCAGGCTGATCGACACCGCCGAGAACAGCACCCAGACCGAGAAGGCCAGCAGCAGCGAGGGGATCGAAATGACCAGGTTGCGGGTGGCAACCCGCTTGCCGGTGCGCTCCCAATAGCCGGGGTCCTCCGGCGTCCAGTCGCTGATGACGCGACCCGGACGGGCAGTGCTGCGGACAACAGGATCGCTACCGACGGTCATACATGGCTCCAAGGCTGTGGAATGACGTGGGTATTGCTTTCAAGTTGTGACCCGTCGTCATGCAGCCATTAGGCCGTGCAGCAACTACGACGGGGTTGATCTGGATCAATCAGGAGCCGGTTTCCACCCTGCCCCTGACAAATGTCAAATCGATGAAGCGGTATTGCGGCGCGTGACTCCGCGCTGGCGCACGCTATCGCGCACGTCTACATCGAACTGCAGCTGAAGCTGGCTGCCATCTTCCAGGGCAATGTCGAATGGCAGGCCATCCCGGCACGGCAGCCGTGCCGCCAAGGCCTCAACTGCCGAGCGCGGCAGTACCAGGCGGCAGAAGGTGCCACCATCGAGCAGTACCGGTTGATCGCCGCCATGCAGCGACACCGCCATGCCCCAGCCCTCGATACCGCCGAAGCGGGTCATGTTCTCGACCGATTCACCGGCCAGCAGGCGCGCCAGTTCGGCCTCATCCAGGCGAAGCCGTACCGATTGGTCCTGCAACTGCACTTTCATGACGCAACATCCTCCCATTGTTCGGGGGTATTGCAGTTGACCAGGCAGGCTTCGTCAACGCTTTCAAGCGCCAGCACGTGCATCTGCAGGCGACGCTGGAACGCCTGTACAGAGCGCGGCCCTTCCGCATCATCCAGCATCGCGGCCAGCACGCTACGAGTGGCATTGTCCACATTCAACAGCATGGGAAAGGGATGCCCGTCAAAGATCGTGCACGCGCCCCGCCCCTCGGCAGCCAGCCGTTGCAGCAGCCGTGGCGCCAGCAACGGCGTATCCACCGCTACCACCCAGGCCGGGCTGTCGGGCATCTGCTGCATCACGCTGTGCAACCCTCCCAGTGGGCCGCAGCGCGCAACCTGATCGGGGATGCCACCGAAGGTCGGATAGTCACCGCTTACCCATACCCGTTCGGCGCCAGCCTGCATCAACAGGCCACGCATGTGTTCCAGCAGCGTGCGGCCCTGCCACGGCAGCAGTGCCTTGTCGCGACCCATCCGGCTGGACAGGCCACCGGCCAGTACGATGCCGTTGATGCTCATCGCAGTAGAGCCACGCCATGCGTGGCTGCGTCGGCATCAATGTTGATGATCATGCGCATGGTCATCGGCATGTCCGGGTTCGCTGTCCACGTGACACAGGCTGCAACCCTCGCTCCACGCGCTGTCGCCGTCCTCGTAATGCTCCTGCTTCCAGATCGGGCACTGGTGCTTGACCACCTCGATCAACTGCCGGCAGGCGCGGAACGCCTCGTCGCGGTGCGGGCTGCCGGCGGCCACCACCACCGCCACATCACCAATGCCCAACCGGCCCTTGGCATGGGCCACATACAGTATCAGCTTCGGGCCAAACGTCGCCTCGACCTCGGCGGCCAACCGCTTGAACTCGTTCAACACCAGCGGCTCGAACAGGTCGTAGGTGATCCCGGTCACCGGCCGGCCGATGTTGACGTCGCGCACCTTGCCGATGAACACATCGATGCCACCGAAGCCCGGATCGGATACCGCCGCGATGCCTTCGGCCGGATCGATCGCCGCCTGCGCGCGGTCCACCACCTTCGCGATGATCTTCTCGCTCATCGCTCAGCCCCCGCTCACCGGGGGCAGGATCGCCACACGGCCATCCTCGGGCAGCGCCTCGTGGTCGCGCAGCACGCGTTGCTGGTCGGCGAACGCCGAATAATCCAGCAGGCCGGCACGGAATCCCGGCCAACGCAGCGGCAGCAGCTCGCGCAGCGCCTGGCGCAGATCGGCCACGGTGCCACCGGCCACATCCACGGCAATCTCGCGGCTGGCATCCAGATCGGAAAATGCACCGAACAACTGCAGATTCACCTGTTTCATCATGACTCCTGGCTCACCAGCTGCACCGGTTCGTGGTGACCCCAGCCCTGCACGCGCACGTAGGTGCCGGCGCTGGCCAGGTCACCCTCAGCCTCCAGCACCACCCAGGCGTTGGCCTGCAGCATGGACATCAAACGGAACGACTCCTGCCCGGCCAGCACGCGCGCACTCAGGCGACCCTGCGCATCCACTTCCACCCGCGCCCGCGCGTGGAAGCGCAGGCCCGGCGGCGTGCGCACGTCGGCCTGCAGCGGCAACGTCAGCACCGGCTCCGGTGCCAGCCCCAGCAGGCGGCGCAGCACTGGCTCGATGAAGAAGCGCTGGCCCACGGCAGCGGAGACCGGATTGCCCGGCAGGCCGAAATACAGCGCGCCGTTGGGCAGCACTGCAAACAGCAACGGCTTGCCCGGGCGGATTGCCACCTTGTGGAACACGATGCGCGCACCCCGGCCGCGAAGCGCGTCGGGAATGAAATCGTAGCGGCCGGCCGACACCGCGCCTGTGCTGATCAACAGCTGCGCACCCGCTTCCAGCGCTTCATCCAGGACCGCGTTGAACGCCGCCACCTCATCGCCCACCGTGCCCTGCCAGACCACCTCGGCACCGGCGGCCTGCAGGCGGCCGACCAGATACGGCCGGTTGCTGTCACGAATCTGCCCGGATGCCAGCGGCTGCGCCGCCTCGGTCACCAGCTCCTTGCCGGTAGCAATCACCGCCGCCTTTGGCCGCGCCACCACCGCCACCTCGCCCACGCCGATCGCATGCAGCAAGGCGCGCGCGTTGATGTCCAGCACCTGCCCGGCCTGCAGCACGCGCTCGCCGTCGCTCACATCCTCGCCACGCAGGCGCACATTCTGGCCCGGCTTTACCGTGCCCTTCAGGGCAATGCGGGTCGGGCGACCATCCTCGCTGGCGAGGATCTCCACATTCTCGACCGGCACCACCGTATCCAGCCCGACCGGCATGCGCGCACCGGTCATGATTTCCCAGGCACCCTCGCCGCCTTCGGCGCCGGCATCGCCTGCTGCCTGCCAGCCCTGCACAGCGAACTCGGTACCAGCTTCGAACGTCGCGCCGTTGGCGCGCAGCGCGAAGCCGTCCATCGCCGAATTGTCGAACGGCGGCAACGACTGCCCGCTGTGGATGTCACGGGCCACCGTGCGGCCCGCGGCCTCATGCAGCGGCAGATGCTCGGCCGGCAGCGGCGTGGCCGCGTCCAGCAAGTGCTGCAGGGCTTCGCTGTAGGGGATCATGCGTGGCCATCCCCCTCGACCATCGCCAGGGCGTGGCCCAGTACCGGCGCCAGGATGTCCAGGCACTGCGCCGCCGCCTTTGGGCTGCCCGGCAGCGCGAACACCAGCATGTTGCCCAGCTGCACCACCTCGGCGCGGCTCAGCCAGGCCATCGGCGTGTGCTGTGCACTCAGTGCCCGCACCATCTGCGCCAGGCCATGCACCGGCCGCGCATTCAACGAACGCAGCGCCTCCGGAGTCAGGTCGCGCGGGCCCAGCCCGGTACCGCCGGTACACAGGCACAGGCGCACGCCCTCGGCGGCCAAGGCCTGCAGGCGGCCTGCCAACGGCTCGATGCCATCGGGCAGCACTTCGGCCGCCACCACCTCGCCACCCAGCTTCGTCAGCCCGGTCACCAGGGTCGGGCCGGAGACATCTTCATAAGTGCCTTCACTGGCGCGATCACTCAGTGTGATCACCGCGCAGGCCGCACCCTCCAACCCCTTTGGCGCACGCGGGTTGAAACGCTCACGCTCGGCCTCGTCCATGCCGTCCGGGTGCAGCCACACACCACGCTTGCCGCCTTCCTTGAACAGCAGGCGGATGCCTTCGATGCGCAGGGCCGGCTCCACCGGCTTGCTCAGGTCGTACAGGGTAAGCAGCGCCGCGTTGACGCCGGCCAGTGCCTCCATCTCCACGCCGGTGCGCGCCTCGCTGGCGCACTCGCACCACACGCGGATCGCCTGCCGTTCCGGTACCGGCGCGCAGAACACCTGCACCAGTTCCAGCGGCAGCGGATGGCACAGCGGCATCAGCATCGAGGCCATCTTGGCGCCCTGCAGGCCGGCAATCTCGGCCATCACCAGCGCATCGCCCTTGGGCAGGCGGCGCTCGACGATCAGCGGATAGGCCACTGGACCGGCATGCAGCTCGCCCACCGCCACCGCACGTCGGCGGGTGATGCGCTTGTCGCGGACATCGGCCATATGGAAGGCCGCATTCAATTCCCCACTCATCGTGTTGCTCATCCTCCGATGGAGGCCAGGTGCGGGGTCAGCCCGGTCTGGCCCTGGTGCAGTCCATGCCCGGCCGCTTTCAGGCCAAGCTGTGTGGTGATGCGTGCCAGCAGCGCGTCATGGTCATCGTCGCTCTGCAGCAGCGGGCGCAGCGGCACGCCGAACTCGCCGAACAGGCACAGCCGCAGGTCGCCCTTGGCGGTCACCCGCAGGCGGTTGCAGCCCTTGCAGAAGTCGCGCGAATACGGGGCGATGATGCCGATGCTGCCGCGATGGTCAGGGTGGCCGAACTCGCGCGCCGGACCGGCATCGGCGGCGCGCGGCCGTTCGTGCCAGCCAGCCGCCAGCAGCTGCTCGATCACCACGTCGGCGCGCAGGTGGTGGCGCTGGAAATAGGCTTCGTTGTCGCCGGTGCGCATCAGTTCGATGAAGCGCACGCTGAAGGGACGATCGCGCAGGTAGTCCATCCACTGCGGCAGCTCGTCGTCGTTCAGGCCACGCAGCAGCACCGCGTTGAGCTTGATCGCCGGCAGGCCCAGCGCCTGCGCCAAGGCCAGGCCCTGTTCGATCTCCGGCAGGCGGTCATGCCCGGTGATGGTCCTGAAGCGTTCGCGCTGCAGGCTGTCCATGCTCACGTTCAGCGCGGTCAGGCCGGCCCGGTGCCACCCCGGCAGGCGCCGCGGCAGCAGCGTGCCGTTGGTGGTGATGGCCACCTTGCGGATGCCCGGCACCGCCGCCACGGTGGCGATGATCTCATCCAGGTCCTTGCGCAGGCTGGGCTCGCCACCCGTCAGGCGGATCTTGCTCATGCCCAGCGCGGCAAACGCACGCACCAGACGCGCGATTTCATCCACCTGCAGGAAGCGCGGGCGGCCATCGGCCTGGTAACCGTTGGGCAGGCAGTAGCTGCAACGGAAGTTGCAGGCTTCGGTCAACGACAGGCGCAGGTACGGAAAGCTGCGTCCGAAACCGTCGGTGAGTTGGCTCATGGCTGGTCCACCTTGTTGCTCCACCGTCTTGCCTGTGCCCGGAACGGCCCGGATACCCTCGCCTGCTGGAACGATTGCCAGAGTACGCGGCCTTCAGTTCCATGGGCATGACTTAAATCAATCGTCTTCGGCCCCGCGCGGCAGGCGTTATGGCAGCATGCGGCTTTCCGTGCAGCGGGCGTGTGACAACCCTCATGATGATGAACGATTTCCAGCAACTGCTGCATGCCGCCGGCCAGCAGGCTGAACCGCAACGCTTGCTGTTCGTATTCGTGCGCGCCGAGCTGCCCGAATCGCCCACCGGTGACCAGCGCGACCGGCATGACCGCCGCGAGGGCGGCACCCTGTCGCCGGTGCTGTGCGTGGACAAGCTGCCGGACGAGGTGCCCAGCTTCCAGGCGCTGGCGGCCGAGTCGACCACCACCGGCATCGACTGGGACCTGGTGTTCGTGGCGGCACTGGATGGCAGAGGTGGTTTCGCACCCAACAGCGACGAAGCCGCGCGCCCGCTGAAGCTGATGGTCAACGCCATCCACGACGGTCAGATCGGCCGCTTCGCCGCCTTCGACCGGGGCGGCGAGCCTGTTCAGTTCTATTGAGCCACCAGCTGCAGGGTCAGAAAGAAGATCACCAGCACAGTGTTCAGCCCCCAGGCCACGGTCAGCCCGCGCGCCGCCACGCCCAGGTTGGGGTTGTGCGCGGTGGGCGCCGCCCGCCACACCGCCGGGATGATCCAGCCGGTATAGAGCAGCAGCACGGCAAATACCCCCAGCAGCAGCGGGGTGCGCTGGTTGGCCAGGGCCCAGAGGGCCACCGCCCACAGAATATTGCTGGGAATGACGCCCTGCAGCCAGAACACACTCCAAAGGCGGGAACGGCCCTGAGTGTCGGGGGTTGGGTGCAGCGAAGCGGTCGCGGTCATAAGTCTCCTTCTGTTTAGGAAACGTGCTGAACAAGCCTGCGCTTGGTGGCTGGGAACGTCAAGGAACAACGGAATCGGTAGCGCCGGGCCATGCCCGGCGGAATCCTCCATGTTCATGCGCCGTCGGCTCGCCGGGCGTGGCCCGGCGCTACCGGTCCTGTTATCCCTGTCGCCATCGCCCCTCCCCACCCGCCCCCTTCCTCCTCCCAACCTCGACACCTGTCGCAGATTGCACGGTGCGGGCGGATCACCGCGCCAGCCTGTGCTGGCAGTGCTTAACAGCGTGGGAGAATGCCGAAAGCGTCTCCAATCGAGTGATCTTTGCAACTCTTCTGATTGGCATTGCACAGCGCCAGGGGCTCAGATGGCGTGCCACCGGAAAACGGTGGCCGGGCTTCGAACACCCGAGTTGATGTTGATGTATGCGCTTGCCAGCCGGCGCCACCTCAGCGTGGCGCCGGCTGGCAATCCGTCTGCCGGCTATGGCGGGCGGTGCGTGGGGGCCTTCGGGCCCGCCGGACTGACATCAACCCGGTGTTCGAACCACGTACCGCCCGCCACTTTTATGGGTGGCGGCTACCGATTGCCCTGCACGGAGCCTTGCCATGAACGAATCGGACTTCCCCCATCTGCACGCCTACCGCAGCGCCGCCGGCGGCGACGGTTCGCCACAGGCTAAGCCAACAGTGGACAGGAACACCTTCATTGCCAATCTCCACCGCATCGGCTCCGGTGCGGCGGCCGACGGACAACCCTGGCCGGAGCGGCATCAGCTGCCCGGGCGCTGCCTGGCCCTGGCCGATGCCGATTGTGCGTTGAACGGGTTGCGGGTAGTGCTGGAAATGCTGCTGGCGGCCGAACGCACCCGGCAGAATGGCGAACCGGAAGAGTACGTGGGCGACCGGGTGATGGAGGGGTTGGTCATGGCCTGCCAGTCGTTGTGCGCGCAGGCGGTGGGGCGGTTGCAGCCCGAAGGGTGAACGCGATGCGCCACGCCCTTCGGCGAGGACCGCTTTCAGCAGGTGTCAGTGCTCGCTGAAAGCGCTCCTCAGATCGACCCCGATGATCGGTGAGAAGTCCACTTTGCACAGCTCCAGCTCGAAGAGCTGATCGTGATTGTCCAGGCACAGGGTGACTCTCACCGGCACGCCGTCGGCATCGGCAAGCATCGCCGTGGCAATGTCACTTCCGAAGACCTGGGTCGTGCTGGACAGGAACACTACACCCCCAAATCCGACGACCTCCACGTCCTCCACCTGGGCTAGCGCCAGATCCTTCAACAACCGTTCGGACAGCTCGGTCGCCCCAGGCAGCAGCCTGTGGATGAGGGAGACCTCGTCGGGGGTGAGGAATCTGGGCACGGGATGTCCTTCAGAGCACCGCGCCCGCCATCAGCAGATGCTCGATCCGCCATGTCTTGGCGTAGATGAGAATGACGCTTCCGGTCGAGCGGGTCTCGATACGGAAACACTTCAGGCCGGACAGCGGATAGCCGACCGCTTTCCAACGATCAAGAAGATCAGCAAGTCCCGGCTCGTTATCGTCAACCCTGGCGAACTCAATTCGCTCTTCACCCAGTAAAACTGGCAGAGCGTTCTGCGCGAGCAGACATCCTGTGCAGCATGAGCCGGATAGGAAACAGCCATGACAACGCATCGATGGAGAACTTCTTCCAGCGACAGTAGCGGGAACATACAAAGCAGAGGATCTAAAGCAATCACGACGAGACACGCGCAAACGTCGCCCTGCACATCGAGATGTTCTAGAACCCAAGACAGCGCCACCGCTCCAGCGACGAGCCGCCCCGATAAAGTTCGAGACGCAGCAGGCACTTGGCGGCTGATGGCTACCCGGGAAACACTGGACGATTAACCTTTGGATCAGGCGCCGCCCAGCTTCTTAACATTCTTCTCCTTCACCACGTCCAGCATCGATTTGACCGCCTCAACTCCAAGATTCAGGGCCACTATTAGAGAATCGCAAAGTTTCAGATCATGATCATCCAACGCCGGGACTAGTTCCTTCAGCAACTTCAGCGCTAGATCCGTCTTCCCCAATAGCGCCAATGCAGTTGCATGATTGATATGAGCGTGAGCACCTCTCAAGCCCCGCGTCTCAAGAAATGATGCAAATTCCATCAAGGTCATTGAAGACTTCGCTTCAATAACGTTTCGCAGCTCGATCGATGAAAGAATGCTCTCAACCACATCATCGTCTGCCATTTGATCCCTTCCGATAAACGGCCGATCCGCGATTCGGCTGCTGTAGGAAAGATGCGGCCCAAATGAGTCAAACAATGGAAATACAAAATTCCATACATAGAGCCCCCTTGGGACGAACTCCAGAACAATTCCTTGTGCCACATAGTCATAGTCACTTCGGAAAAAATATCCGCTTGACCCGCCGATCAGGCCGGACCTTTTCCGCAGAAGGCTGCAAATGTATCGCTTGTTCATCTTATCAACGGCCTTCAGGCTTAAGTTCCACCACGAGAGTTCCCTCGGGGAGATTCTTGACGTACTTATTGTACTGATCCCAGGAGATGTAAGCCCAACCAGTCTTCAGATCGAAGATGGCTTGAGGCGCATCAACTGGGCCGTACACAGCGTCCGCCCGTGAGGACCCCGGGTACCCATACCTAACAACCCTACGGCCAGCGTAGCTCACCTCAGTCGCATACTGAGACGTCGGGCATGTGGTATCCACCAGGCGCTTGAACTCACTATGGATGAGCGTTCCGCGTATCCAAGGCAGTGAGCAACGCCATCCACAGGTGGCGTCAATGGTGGACGCTGCTTGGTTTGCCAGCCTCTGGAGCCGATTTCCGACCGCCTGCAACTCCGGTGAAACAGGTACGGCCTGAGGTATGTATTTTTTATCGGCCAAGCCTAGCGAATCGACACGGCCAGTGGGATCTCCGCTTCCATACGCGAACGAGTTCAGTCCACCCATCAACCCAATCGGATCGCTCTGGGTATACCGCCCCACTGCCGGGTCGTATTCCCTCCGATAGTTGTAGAACAGCCCACTCGCATCCGTCGCCTGCTGCCCGGCGAAGCGCAGCGCCAACTCGAACGCCACACCATCGCCATCCGGATCAAGACTCGGAATCTGGTTGCCGAACACCTCGCTCTTGTTGCTCCACTCCCATATCGAGACATTCCGCACCGGGTCGATCACCACGCGCGGCGTGCCCAGATGATCCGGCTGCACGTAGGCCAGCTCCGGCACGCCGGTAGCCGGCGTGTTGATCAGCGCCACCGGATAGTTGTCCAGCCAGATGGCCTGCTGCTGCGCCTGGCCCGTGGCCGAGTAGTTACCGAGCCACTGCCCGGCCTCGTCGTACAGGGTGATCTGAGCCGCACCACCGGCTGGGGTGCGCAGCACGCGCTCGCCGCGGTGGTTGTAGGCATAACTTTCCAGCACGGCATCGCCCTGCTTCACGGCGTTCATGCGGTTGGCATCGTTGTAGGTGAACGTCTTGCCGCCGATGCTGGTGGTGTTGCCCACCGCGTCATGGTTGCGCGCCTCGCCATCCACGGCGGTCAGCCGGTGGCTGGTTGCGGGATAGGTGTAGCTGGCGGTGCCTGCTGAGGTGGTCAGCGCAGTGCGATTGCCGGTGGCGTCATAGGCATAGGTTTCAATCGGCGTGCCGGTCGCGCCGTCCTGGGTCTGGGTCAGTCGGCCCAGCGTGTCGTAGGCGTACTTGGCCAGCACCGTCGAGCCTGCGCCATTCTTCAGCTCAGTGATCGAGCCGACCGGATCATAGCCATAGCCCAGCGACAGGCCGCCTGCAGCCGGGTCATGCACCGCTTGCGGGCGATAGTCCAGGTCCAGCGGACGCTGCAGCTGGCGGCCATTGCCATAGGTCCAGCCGGTCGCCGGGCCGAAGGCCGCATAGGTCACGTTGTTCACCACGATCTGGCGCGCCTGGCCGGGGCGGGTCAGGCCGATCTGGCTGATGCGGCCCTGGGTATCGCGCACGTAGTCGGCCACGCTGCCGTCGGGGTAGGTCAACGCGGTCAAGCGACCCGTCTTGCTGTAGGCATAGCGCAGGGTGCTGGCCACACCATTGACGGTCTGCACCTTGCGGGTGACCTGGCCGAAGCGGTCATGGCAGTACTGGGTGCTGCCATTGGCGTGCAGCACCTGCCCCAGGCGGCCCTTGGCAAAGCGCTCGTCGGCGGCACAGGCGGCCGGCGCCACGTCATAGCTGTAGCCCACGTCCAGATTGGGGTCCGGGTAGGCGATGCCGATCAGGCGGTTGAGTGCATCGTAGTGATAGGTGGCAGTGATGCCGCGTGCATCGGTGGCCGTCTTGCGGTTGCCGGCGGCGTCCACGGTGAAGCTGCTGGCGCCACTGTCCGGGCTGACCTGCCCGGTCAGGTCACCGAATCCGTTGTAGGCGTAGGTGGTATGCAGGCCCTTCGGGTCAGTGACCTGGGTGACCTGGTCCAGCGCGTTGTACTGGCTGCGGATCTCGGCGGCCACGCCACCCACGTCCTGCAAGGTCTGGGCCAGGCGGTTCAGCGGGTCGTACTGCTGGCTGGTCACGCGCTGCAGGGCGTCGGTCACGGTCTGCGGGTTGCCGTTAGCATCGTAGGCAAAGCCGGTAGCGTGGTTGCCTGCGTCCTTCAGTGCGGTCAGCTGGCCGAGTGTGTTGAACGTCCGTGCGAGGGTACGGCGCAGGGTACCGCCTGCATCGAGCGTGTCTTCCTTGAGGCGATTGCCGGCATTGTCCAGCGTGTAGTGAATCGTGTTGCCCGCGTTGTCCTCGATATCGGTCAAGCGCAGCGCCGCATCGTAGACATAGGAAACGCTGCTGCCGTCGGGCTCGGTGATCTGTTGCACCTGGCCGGTCGGCCAGTAGCTGATCTGGGTGACCCGATTCTCGGCAGTGGTCGCGCCACGTACGGTGACCGAGGTTGGCCAGCCGCGAGCATGGTAGGTGTAGTCGGTGACCACGCCGTTGGCATCCTTGACCGACAACGGCCGCCCGAAAGCGTCGTAGGCCAGAGTCTCGACCGTCTGGCCCAGCGCATTGGTCACGCTGCGCAGGTCGCCCTTGCGATAGGTGCAGGCACCTCCCGTCGCGCACCCTGCATCATCCGCCGAGTAATAGGCATAGGTAACGGCATCGGCCACATCCGTGCGCGGGCCATCCACACTCTTCAGCAGCCCCTCCACCGGGCAGCTGCCTGCCGCTGCCACATCAGCGGCTTCGCAGTACGTGTAGTTGGTGATGCGCGTCTGACCGGAAGCGGTGTCGGTCACGGTGTTGGCCGTCGGCTGGCGTCGGGAATTGAAGGCCGTGCGGGTTTCGCGGCTACCGATCCGGGTGGTCAGTACCGCATTGGTTTCGACGTCGCGCGCAGTGGTCACCACCCGCTGCTCGGGCAGGCCGAACGCTTCGGTCACGGTATGGATGCTGACGGCACGACCACTCACCGGGTCGGTGCCCTGCGCATAGATGTGCTTGGTCTGGATGCCGCGGCGATCGGTGTAGGTATCCAGACGCCGGCGGAAGTCGACACTCTGGTCGTAGTAGGTCCGGCTGACGGTTCCCTGCGAATCCGTCAGGCCGGTCACCTTGCGCGACGGCGCGGTGTCGCCGCCGGGTGTCAGGGTGTAGTCGGTCTGCCGCCCCAGCGCGTCGGTCACCACCGCACCACCATTGGGGCTGTAGGCCAGTGTCACGCCATCGGCACCGCCGGCATGCTGACTGGAGATCACACGACCTATGGAATCATAGGTAAAGGTGCTGTAGCGGCGACCGTCCTCGGCGGTGATGCCGGTCAGGTGCTGGGGGAAGTCCTGGTTCTCGTAGTGATACGTCCGCACACCACCACCCGCATAGGTCACCGTGGCGACCTGGTTCTGCGGCGTGTAGGTATAGGTGGCGAGCGCAATGCCTTCGACCAGCACCGAACTGATCAGCGCCTCATAGTCGTTGGACTGGTAAACGAACTCCAGTGTGCGGCCACTGCTGTGGGTGACCGCCGCAAGGCGGTCGCTGTCGTCGTAGATGTAGGTCAGCGACGTGCCATCCGGGAAGCGCTTGGCGGCAAGACGCCCGTCCGCACCGAAGGTCGAGATGGAGCCCGCCGAGTACAGTGTCCAGTTGCCGTTCTGGACCAGACGGTCACCACTGTCGTCGTCCGCCTCATAGGCTTGGCCGATCTTCTTGAATGCGCGCTGGAAACCGGTGCTTTCAATGATGCCCACACTGTCAACGCCGTCCAGTGCCAGGTGGGCGCCCAGCGAATGGGTCCAGCCATAGCCGAAGCCGCCGGAGGACGTGGAGATGCCAGAGTGATAGAACCGCGTCAGCGCGATCCAGCCCAGATCGAAGTCCTGCGCGATTTCGTATTTCTCGCCGGTTTTGACGTCACACGGATTGCCGACATTGCCGTCGCAGGTACCGCCGTTGGAGGCCGGGTCCTGGTCGGGCAACGGACTCATGTTCGCAGCTGTATCGTTGCGGGACATGGGGCAGCTACCGTTGCCGCCGTCCTTGTCGCACTTCTGCGACTTCGAGGTGATAGTTGCAACGAATTCTTCGCTGACGCAGGCGTTGTGCTTGTTGGACCACTGCGTGAAGGGGATCGGGCAGTTCAAGCGTCGCATGCGAGCAAGCCCTGTCGTTCCTGCGTCGAAGGGCACGCACGGAGACTCCGCCGAATTGCTGCCCAGCATGCCGGTGACCCGGTACTCCCTGATCTCCGAAATTCCGTCCATCCCTGGAGCAGTTGGGCCCCATTCTCCTTCCGGCACAGCAGTTTCCCCAGGACACTGGGGATTGATGTCCTGCAAGTCTGCAATGAGCGCTTCCAGCACTTCCTCTTCGGACAAGAAGCCACCATCACCCGCGCCGTAGTAAGTCCAGTCAGGGTCGGAGGGCTGCGTCTTTCCCATCCAGTAGGTAATCGACGTGTTTCCGTTCAAGTCCACGACTTTCGACTTGATCTTGTCGACGTACTGCCAGCCGAACTGGAACTCCGGCGGGAAGGGGCTGGGCGCCGGCAGATTCTTGATGCCGGCCACCGCCGCCTGCTGGGTTTTGTACTGGGTCGCGTCGCCGCCGGGCTGGGAAATACGCCAGGTGATCTTGCTTTCCTGCGCCTGTACAACAGCCGGCGCAATGCAGCCAACGGCAACAATCGCCAGCACGGCACACGAAATGGTCTTCAGTCGTTCCAACATCCCTGTTCTCCTTCCTGGACGAACACAGCGCCGGCGGGAACGAGAACGCGAAGGTGTTCCCCGCGTCATGCTTCGGATCGTCCCTGGTCCGGTATGCGGCAGTGCCACATGCCGCCTTTATCGTTGAAGACGCTTGCACGTTCAAGTGTGGAGCCGCGTAACCGGTCACAGATTCAAGCATCCGTGGCCATTCAGCGGCCTACGCCGGGCTCCCATGACTTCTTCTACAGGGAGTCCGTGTTCATAGCTCACATCACTACCAGCACAATCTGCCGCACGCGCCCTGCTCTTCTCGGGATTCACGCGCGGCTCGCACCGCTACCTGGCAACCGGCCACACCCTCCAGCGCGAGGATCCTGCTGCGGTGGTGGCCGCGATTCCATCGGTCTCCGACACCTCGAAGTAGCCGTTCCGGGCAACGGCTTCCCCCATTGTTCCCCGCTACTGCCCGCGCAGGCGCGCCGCAAAGTACCGCGTCGGGGAAAGGCCAAGCGCCTTCTTGAACATCGTGATGAAGGCCGTCACCGACTCATAGCCCAGCGTCTCGGAAACGCGTTGTACCGGTGCACCCGCGGCGAGTTCACGAATGGCGATGAGCAGGTGCAGCTGCTGCCGCCAGCGCCCGAAGGACAAGCCCGTTTCCCGTTCGATGAGCCGGGTCAACGTGCGCTCGCCCAGGGCCAGGCGCAAGGCCCACTGGCCGATGGTGCTGCGGTCTGCCGGATCCGCCGACAGCGCCGCAGCCAGCGCACGCACCTTCGGGTGATGGCTGACCGGCAACGACAGGTGCTCGGCCGGCATCTGTACCAGCTCGTCCAGCAACACGCGCGCCAGCCGGTCGGTGTGGCTGCCATGCGGGTAGTCCAGCGGCGCGTCGGCCAGGTGCAGGATCATCTCGCGCAGCATCGGGGAGATCGCCAGCGTCACGCATTGCATGGGCAGATCGACGATGCCGGGCTCGACGAACAGGTAGCACAGGCGCGCGTTGGCGGTGGCGCGGTTGCTGTGCGGCATGCCACCCGGAATCCAGACGCCACACTGGGGCGGCACGATCCACAACGCATTGGCCACTTCGCAGGTCACCGCCCCATGCAGCGCAAGAATGAGCTGACCCTTGCGGTGCTCATGCACGGGAATCTCCGCGTCGTGCTCGGCCACCTGCAGGCGGCTGGCGACCGCCGGGCGATCGGTCTCGTCCGGGTCCAGGTCAAAGCCGGGGAGCGAAATGCGAGCCATTCTCACATTGGCCGGTTTTAGCGATTGATTGTCATTGTAGCGAAATTCGCCAGTGCGGCCGATCACTAGCATGAGCCGCATGCACTCCCCCACCCCGTTCCGCCCCTACATGCGCCAGGCTTTTGCCCGGTTGAAGAACCCTGCCCTCAGGACCGATCAGGAAGCGCTGCTGTTCTCGCTCAAATGCCTGCTCGCCGCGTCGCTGGGGCTGTATGTCTCTCTGAGGGTCGGCCTGAATCGCCCGTTCTGGGTGATCGGCACGGTCTATCTGGTGTCACAGCCCCTTTCCGGGGCAACGCTCAGCCGCGGCCTGTTCCGCCTGCTCGGTACCGTGGGCGGGGCCGTCGCCACCGTCGTGCTGGTGCCACGTTTCGCCAATGCCCCCCTGGTGCTGAGTGCCGCACTCGCCACGTGGATGGCGCTGTGCCTGTATCTGGCGATGCTCGACCGCACGCCACGTGCCTATGCGTTCCTGCTGGCCGGCTATACCACCAGCCTGATTGGATTTCCTGCGGTGATGGTGCCGGGAGACGTGTTCACCATTGCCATCACACGGGTGCAGGAAATCGCCATCGGCATCCTGGCCGCAACGCTGGTACATGCGCTGGTGCTGCCGCGCCGGGTCTCGATGCGCGTGCACGTACGGGTTGCTGCCGTGCTGGATGATGCGGAACGATGGACACGGGACATGCGCGCCGGTGCATCGGACACGGTACTGGCGACGGACCGCTCGAAAGTGGCCGCCGACCTGCTCGAGCTGCATGTGCTGTCGATCCACCTGCCCTACGACAGCGCCCACGGCGTGGCGCAGGTGCAGATCCTGCGCGCCCTGCACGACCGGATGCTGGACGTCCTGATGCTGTCCAGCGCGGTGGAAGATTCCATCGACCGGCTGCGTTCACCACAGGCCGGCGCGATGGATGCAACGGGCTGGCGCGATCTGCTGCAGGCCGGCCTCGCCGCGCAACAGACCGAGCTCGACCTCGCCCACGCCGACTGCCGCGTGCTGCAGGCGCAACTGCACACTGCCCGTCCCGACTGGCGTCGGCATGTGCCTGCCCGCCTTGCGCGACATGTGCAGGGTGCGGTACTTCACCGGGATCATCGGCTTGCCCTGCGCAGCGCGCTGGGCGCGTTCGCCGGCATCCTGCTGAGCTGCGTTCTGTGGATCGTCACCGGCTGGTCGGAGGGCGCCACGGCGGTATCCATCATCGGCACGGCGTGCGTGCTGTTCGGCACGATCGAAGCGCCGGCACCGCATGTCATGCGCTACCTGGTGGGATCGTGCATCGGCGTGGCCGTCGGCCTGCTCTACGGTCTACTGATCTTCCCCGCGTTGTCCGATATCACCGGCCTGATTGCCGCGCTCGCGCCGGTGCTGCTGCTGTGCGGATCGTTCCTGGCCCGGCCGCCCTTCATCATGGCCGCCCTGGGCGTGGTACTGACCTTCCCGATCATCGCAGGCCTGGGCGCGACCAATTCGGTCAACATCGTCGGCGCACTCAACAACAGCGTTGCGCTGTTCGTGGGTACGACGGTGGCACTGTGCAGCATGCAGCTGTTCCAGACCGCCGACGCAAGCCGCAACCGCGCACGGTTGGAGCATTCGATCCGTCGGGATATCGCACGACACACCGCCGGACGAGGTGATGTGACCCGCGCCTGGCTCAGCCGCATGCTGGATCGAATCGGGCTGCTCGCTCCAAGGTTGCAGGGCCGTTCCAGCGCAGTACACGAGCTGCGGGTATTGTTTGCGGACGTTCGTGCGGCACATGCATCCAGCCAACTGCGCACACTGGACAAGTACCTGGACAACCCGCACGTTCGGACGCTACACGCGGCGCTGATCGAACGCGTCGCCGCACATTTCAGGGTTCGCGCCCACGCGCCACGCAGTGTCGATGCCCATCTTCTGAAGTTGTTGGACTGCATGCGCGAGGCCGCAACAGCCATCGCCGAGGCCGATCGAGGGAATCTGCTGCACCTGCTCAGCGGGTTGCGCCGCGACCTGCTGGCCTCACCGCTCACCCATCGGCACTGACCGCATGCTCTCTGATCTTTCCATTGATGGCGTGCTCATTCCCGGCCTGCTCGCCGTGGCCGCTGCCGCCTTGGCGCTGTCGATACTGACTTCACGCCTGCTCGCCAGCCTCGGTCTGTACCGGCTGTTCGCCGCGCGGCCGCTGGTGGGCCTGTCCCTGTTCGTGATCCTGGCGGAGCTGATGATCCGGCTCTCGCCCCTGCTCGAGAAATGAAATGAAAGACCTGCTTGCTGTCATCGGGCGCTGGAGCGCAACGCTGGGCGTGTGTGCGCTTGCCGCCATTGCCGCGCTCTCCCTCTGGAATCGTTACGAAATGCGCCCGTGGACGCGGGATGGGCGGGTGCGCGCCGATGTGGTGCGCGTTGCGTCGGACATGGGGGGGCTGGTCACCCAGGTGCTGGTGCACGACAACCAGCGGGTCAGTGCCGGCCAGCTGCTGCTGGTGCTCGATCAGCCACGCTTCGCCGCCACGCTGGAGAAGGCAGACGCGGCGGTCAGGAGCGCGCATGCCACGCTGGCACTGGCCCGCCGCGAATCGGCGCGGGACAACGCACTTGGCAACCTGGTCGCTTCGGAAACCCGCGAACGCAATGCCGCCAAGGTCGATACCGAGCTGGCCGCGCTGGCGCAGGCACGGGCCGAACAGCGCGTTGCCCAGCTCAACGTGCAACGCACCGAGGTGCGCGCAACCACCGATGGCATCATCACCAACCTCGACCTGCACGCGGGCGACTACCTGCAACCCGGTGCGCAGGCACTGGCGCTGATCGACACCGGCAGCCTGCGTATCGAGGGCTACTTCGAGGAAACCAAACTGGCCTGCATCACCGAGGGCGATGCCGCCGTGGCCCGGCTGATGGGCGACAACCACGACGTCCGCGGACACGTGGATACCATCGCCGCCGGCATTGCCGACGATCAGCGCTCAAGCACACACAACCTGCTGCCCGCCGTGGCGCCAACTTATACCTGGGTGAGGCTGGCGCAGCGCATCCCGGTACGCATCCGCATCGATGATGCGCCGTCGGATACCCGCCTGATCGTGGGTCGCACTGCGAGTGTGACCATCACACCCTCGGCACCGGGAGCCTGCAAGTGAGCGTGCGAACACTACGCGGTGGGCTGCTTGCCCTGCTGCTGCCCATGACGGCCTGCGTCTCCGGCCCCGACTATCACCTGCCTGCGAATGCGGTCGCGGCCTCCCCCCAGGTGGCGCGGGCGTTCGTCTCGGGCCAGGAGGCATCGTTCAGCCAGGACGCGCCACCAGATCGATGGTGGCACCTGTACGGCGACCCCCGGCTTGACGCCTACGTACGCGAAGCACTGGCGGCCAATACCGACCTGCGCGCCGCCGATGCCAACCTTCGGCGCGCCAGCGCAACCGTGCTGGAGTACCGCGCGCGCGGTGCCGTGCAAGCCGACGTGGATGCATCGGGCACGCTCACCCATACAGGTGGCTACGCCCAAGCGTCGGCCGCGCCGCAGTCGTATGCGCTGGGCCTTCACCTCTCCTATCCACTGGATCTTGCAGGCGGCATCCGCCGCGGCATCGAAGCCGCCAACGCGGACGCCGAGGCCGTCGCTGCGGCACGCGACCAGGTCCGCGTGGTCGTCGCTGCTGCCGTCACCCGTGCCTATCTCCAGGTGTGCACCCGCAATCACACGCTCGCCGCAACCCGGCAGGTGCTGGCGATCCAGCACGCCACGCTGGAGGCAACCCGCCGCCTCGCCGCAGGCGGCCGAGGAACGGACTTCGATGTCAGCCGTGCCGGTGCCGCCGTCAACCGCAGCGCGGCGGGGATACCGCACCTGCTGGCCGAACGTCAGGCCGCACTGTTCGAACTGGCCGCATTGATGGGCAGGGTGCCGGCAGACTATCCGAGGGAGGCGGAAGCGTGCCCGCGCCCCCCGGAGCTGGAGCAGGCGCTGCCGGTCGGTGAGGGCTGGCAGCTGCTACAGCGGCGCCCTGACATACGTGCCGCCGAGCGGAGCCTTGCCGCGGCCACGGCGATGATCGGCGTAGAGACCGCGGAACTTTATCCGCGGGTCACCCTGGGCGCATCCCTGGGCACAGCAGGCACGCGAGGGCAGCTGCTTTCGGCCGACGGTTTCGGGGCGAGCGTCGGGCCGCTGCTCTCATGGCACTGGCCCAACCGCCGCGTGGCCAAGGCCCGCATCGCGGCGGCCGGCGCCAATGTGGATGCCGCTCTTGCTTCCTTTGACGGCATCGTGCTGCAGGCACTGCGCCAGACCGAGACCGCGCTTTCTGCCTGCACGCAGGAGCTTGAACGCGAGCGCAGCCTGGCGCAGGCGCGCAGGGACGCGGCGCGCGCAGCCGGACAGGCACAGCAGCTCTACCGCTTCGGCAGGATCGATTTTCTCGACGTGCTTTCGGCCCAGGCCGCGCTGGCAGATGCGGAGTCCGCACTGGCGGCCTCCCGCGCGGAGCGGGTCGACCGTCAGATGGATGTGTTCCTGTCACTGGGTGGCGGTTGGGCTGCAGGGGCCGTCGCCATTGGTGCGGCCCGCTGACGTCGTCTTCGCAGCAGCAGCCGCTACCCGATCTGTTCATGAAAGCCCTGTCCACATCCGTATTCATTCACACGGCCTGCCCTATATTCGCGCTCACAGCGCCGCATATCGCGGCCATGACGGAGGCATCCCGATGACATCCATACGTCTTCTTGCCATTGCCGTGGGCTCGGCCGCAGCACTCGCCGTAGCGCCCGCCTTCGCCGATCCGCCGCACCACGCCCGCGGCAACGGCCCGCCACCGCATGCGGGCGGCCCGCATAACCGTGATGCGCCGCCGCCGGGCTGGCAGAAGAAGGCCTGGCGACGTGGCGAGCGCCTGCCGTGGGCCGAAGTGGACCGCCGCTACTGGGTAGACGATTACGCGCGCTATGACCTGCGCGAGCCGGGCCGCGACCGGCGTTGGGTGCGCCAGTCCGACAACGAGTACCTGTTGGTGGAGATCGCCACCGGGCTGATCATCGACGCCCTGCATCGCTGAAGCGACCTGCAGCGTCCCACATGGAGCGATTTGCCCCGGTGCAGACACCCTACGACCGGGGTCGCTCCGGTCGGCGGTGTTTGCGCCCACCGCGCCCCACATGCCTCCGCTGCCGCCCGGCATGCATGCCCTCCCGCAGTGCGATATGCCCGAACATCAGCGCCGCGGCAACGAGCCCCATCGCAACCAGTATTTCGAATCCCCGATCACCAAAGAGCAGGCGGATGGAGATCTCCAGTGAGCACAGCCTGCCGCAGCTAAGGCCGTGCTCGTTGAAGCCATAAATGAGCACCATTACGCCCATCAGCCCGCACAACGCCATCAGGGCCAAGCTTGCGATGAAGATGAAAGGTCGATGGATACGCATGCGCTCGTCGCGGTCTTCTACGGTGATGTAAAGCTCGACGTTGCGAGCACGCGATCGGAAGCATCCAGCTCTACCGACCAGGCTTGGGTATCCAGGCCCAGCCGGTTCTCATACCACCATCGCTGCGCACAGCGACCCCGCATCCACTGCTGGCATAGCGGGTAAAGGGAGCACCGGCATGCTCCACCACGTCAGGTTGCCCCAGCGCCCGCAGTACCTCGGCCCTGCTCGCCCCGACCGGGACCGAGGCAAGCGCGTGGGAATGCCACACTGAGATCGCCGAGCAACTGGCAACGTACGCCACGAACAGGCCGGCAAGCCCCCCATCAGTGTCCTCATTGACAGATCCCCTCCTGCGCCGCGCGCCCGCGCATCATCCGCGCAGACCTTCTTCAACGTCAAACCTCGACAAGCGGTCCTGTTGCAGCGCCCGGCATCCGTGCTAGCGTGCGCCGACCGATGATTCAGGATGAACACAGGGACGCCCGTCGATGGCAGGCAAGCGCCGGAAGGACAGGATCGCGCAGGAGATCGGCCTGTTCATGCAGCAGTACGCGCGCAAGGCGCAGCGCCATACCGAACCCAACGACCGGCCGTACGATCGGAAACTGGAAGCGCGGCTCAAGCGCTTGCCACCGGAAGAACTGGGTAGGCTGCTTTCCGGAGAAGAGGACGACGATGACTAGCCCCGCCGGAATGGCCAGGCGCGCCATCGTCGTGACATTCTGTAGCGCGCTCGGCGCCTGCGGACTGGTGATGGACAGTTCGTTCGACACTCTGTGCGAGGCGCTTGACGCCGACATGGTGAACAAGGGATGGATTCCCGATTGGGTACCCCACGAGGCGACCGACCTGCGCGAGGTACACGACCTCGACTCGAACACCAGCGCGCTGGCCTTCACCAAGCCCCCTGCGATACCACTGCAGCTGCCTGCGGATTGCCAGGCAACCACATTCAACGACCGCGATCCTGTTGCGTTCAATCGACACTGGTGGCCTGGCGACGCGACGCTCAGCGCGTCGTACCGCGTCTTTCGCTGCGCACCTGAATCCGGAAAATCGGTCTTCGTCGCCATCAACAGGACCGAAGACCGCGTGCTCTTCTGGCGAACCTACGCACGGTGATGCGCCCGCACCGTCGCCCCTCTTCTCAGGAACCCATGATGCCCAACGCGCGTGCACGCTTCGCCGCCCTCGCCCTCTCTCTCGCGGCGTGCCTGCCGGCCTACGCCGCGCAGAACGCCCCCGCCGACATCGAAGCGATCGAACAGGTTGTCGAATCCTTCCGGACCTCGCTGATCAACAAGGACAAGCCGACCTACATGGACCTGTTCTTTTCGGACAAGCCGGAAGACATCGGCTGGCAGTATGTGTCCGAGGACGTGCGCCTGCAGGACATCCGCAAGGCCAAGCCCGATGCGATCAAGGCGCGGCAGATTCCCGCCAACAACTTCATCGCGCTGATCGATGGAGCGGTGGCCTCGCCGAAGCCGAAGGAGGAGACGTTCTCCAACACGAAGATCGAGACAGACGGCGACGTGGCCTCGGTGTCGTTCGACTACAGCTTCCACGACGATGGGGTGAAGACCAACTGGGGCAAGGAAATGTGGCAGCTGATCCGCACCGAACAGGGCTGGAAGATCTTTTCGGTGATCTATTCGATCCGCGACTCACGCAGCCCGGCCGATTGAACGTCGCTTGAGGACGCTGAGCGCCGATTGCCGATTGCCGATTGCCGATTGCCGATTGCCGATTGCGATCCATTCAGCCAGGGCATTGGCATCCGGCAAGAGATCGGGCAGAGTTCGGCCACGCGCAAGGACGCACGCTATGACCCGCCTGCTGATCATCGAAGACAACCCCGAGCTGGTTGCCAATCTGTATGCCTTCTTTGAACCGCTGGGCTACGTCCTGGACGACGCCCGCGACGGCGCCAGCGGACTGCGCCGGGCCACGCAGCACGACTACGACGCCATCCTGCTGGACCTGATGCTGCCGCGGTTGGACGGCATGACGCTGTGCCAGAAGCTGCGCCAGGAGTTCCAGAACCCGGTACCGATCCTGATGCTGACCGCGCGCGATCCGGTCGAAGACCGCGTGCAGGGCCTGGCCCTGGGCGCGGATGACTACCTGGTCAAACCGTTCTCGCTGACGGAACTGGATGCGCGGATCAAGGCCCTGGTACGACGCGCCCAGGGCCGCCAGGTCCAGAGCGTGCTGGCGTGGAAGGATCTGCAGGTGGACACGCGCTCGCCGCAGGCCTGGCGGCAAGGCCGCCGCATTGCGCTGACACCCACGTCGCACAAGCTGCTGATGTGCCTGGTGCGCGCGGCGCCCGCTGTGGTCCGCAAGCAGGAGATGGAATACCTGGTCTGGGGCGACGAGCCACCGGACAGCGGCGCGCTGCGAACACACATCCATGAGCTGCGCCTGCAGGTAGACCGCAGCTTCGACGCCGCGCTGATCACCACGGTGCACAGCGTCGGCTGGCGCATGCAGGCGTGAGCCCTGCCTCCCTCTACCGCCGCCTGAGCTTGCGTGCCCGCATCACGATCTCGTTCGTGCTGTTGATGGCCGGTGCCATGGGTTTCATCGTTCTGGCCGAACAGGTCGACTACGACCAGGTCCGGGCTGCTGTCGTCGCGCGGACCCAGCACGGTGAAGTGGAAAGGCTGCAGGCCGCGCTGGCTCGTGGCCAACGCCCCGCCCTGCCACCGGGGACCCAGCTGTTCGATGCCCATGACGCGCCTGTCGTGCTGCGCCAGTACGGCCCGGGCCATCACGGCGAAGAGGCGCCCAACGAGTGGCACCTGAGCGTCTTCAACAACGGCGACCAGCGCTACTACCTGCTGCAGGATGCGGCGCACTATGGCTATCTGGAACACCTGATCAACGCCTTTGCGGCACTGGTCATTTCGATCTGCGTGCTCGGCGCCTTCCTGATCGGCCGCAAGGTAGCGACGCACGTCATCGCACCCATCACGCGATTGGCGGACGCGGTGCAGGACGGCCAGAAGCCTTTTCCCTACCAGGACGCGCGCGATGAGATCGGTGTACTCGCCCGCGCCTTCGCCCGACACAGTGACGAGCTCGAACGGTTCCTGCATCGCGAACAGTGCTTCAGCGGCGATGCCAGCCACGAGCTGCGCACGCCGCTGGCCATCATCGGCGGCGCTGCGGAGACGCTCGCCTGCCAGCTTCCGGCCGACAGCCACCTGGTTCCCAGCGCGGAGCGCATCCTGCGCACCACCCAGGAGATGCAGCGCCAGCTGACCTGCCTGCTGCTGCTCTCACGCGCCCCCAGTACCGTGCCGCGCAACAAGGTGGCCCTGCGCCCGCTGATCGAATCCTGCATGGAGCGCTGCCAGCCGTGGATTTCCGGCAAGCCGGTGATCGTTGCGCTTGATGCCCGGCATGACGCCGTGCTGGACACCAACGCAGATCTGGCGCACAGCGTGATCTGGAACCTGCTGCGCAACGCCTGCCAGTACACCGAAAGGGGCGAAGTGAGGATCACCCTCCACGACACCGCACTCACCTTCGCCGACACCGGACCCGGCCTGCCCTCCAGTATCGACCCACAGCAGTTCCAGCGCTTCGTGCCCGGCAGCCCGCACAGTGGTGAGGGACTGGGGCTGTCCATCGTGCAGCGCATCGTCGAGCACCTGGGTTGGAGGATGACGGTGCGTTCCTCGCAGCAGGGCTGCCGGTTCAGCCTGGAGTGGCCCATCTGACGGTTTCCTGACGCGCGCCTGCACATGCTGGGGATTGCTCACTTCACGGCGGAAACGGCATGCAGCACCCCAAGGACAGCGGCAAGTACCCGCACGGCAAGAGCGGCCTGAGCCGCATCTTCCACACCCTCATCCATTCGCGCGATGGTTTCATCGCCACCTTCCGCGGCGAGGCGGCCTTTCGCCAACTGCTGCTTCTGCACGCGCTGTTGATCATTGCAGCGTTCGTGCTGGACATCAGCAAGCTCGAACGGGCGCTGGTGCTGGCGGTCTGCTTCATCAGCCTGCTGGTGGAACTGCTCAACTCGGCGATCGAAGCAGTGGTCGATCGCATCTCACTGGAACAGCATCCACTGTCCAAGAACGCCAAGGACATGGGCAGCGCCGCGCAGACCACCGCACTGTTGATGGTGGGCGCGGTGTGGGGCGTGATCCTGCTGGGCTAGTCCGCCCAACCTGACAACTTCCTGATAAAGCGGTTTCGATACTGCGCGCACTCCCGCTCCACGGAACCTGCTCGTGCGTCAACGCCGCCGTTTTCCACGGCCCCATCCGATCGTTCTGGTCTGGGCCACCGCACTGTTCTTCACCACGATTGGAAACATCGCCCTCTGGAAGACGCTGTGGGGGCTGATCGACCTCAACAGCCTGCGCAGCGTGCTGTTCCTGGCCAGCTTGCCGGTGGTGCTTTTCTGCCTGTTCAACCTGCTGCTGACGCCACTGCTGGCACTGCCGTTCCTGCGCAGGCCGCTGCTGGTGCTGCTCGTTGTCGTCAGCGCCGCCTGCAGCTACTTCATGCTGCACTACAACGTGCTGATCGATCGCAGCATGGTGCAGAACGTGTTCGAGACCAACCAGGCTGAACTGAACGCCTATCTGTCGCTGCCACTGCTGTTGACCCTGCTGGCGCTGGGCGGGCTGCCCGCGACCGGGCTGGTCCTGATGCGCACCGCCAGCGGGGCGGGCTCGATACGTTCGTTCCTGGTGTGGCCAGTCAACGTCCTGGTATCCATGATGGTGCTGCTGGCGATCGGCTTTGCGTTCTACAAGGACTATTCGTCATTGCTTCGCAACAACCGCTACATCCGCGACCAGGTGCTGCCGTTGAACGTGGTGCGGCATACCCACGGTTACCTGAATAGCCTCTACAGCACCCGCCAGCAACCGCTGCGCGCGATTGGCATGGACGCACGGCGCGCGCCGGGCCCGCGCCCGAAGCTGGTGATCCTGGTCGTCGGCGAGACCGCGCGATCACAGAACTTCCAGCTCAACGGCTACCCACGCGCGACCAATCCCCGGCTCTCGCGCAAGGAAGGCGTCATCAGCTTCAATGATGTCTCCTCATGCGGGACCGCCACGGCCATCTCGGTGCCGTGCATGTTCTCGCAGATGACCCGAGGCCAGTACGACGACGTGCGCGCCGCAACCGAGGAGAACGTGCTCGACATGCTGCAGCGCACCGGCATCCGCGTGCTCTGGCGCAACAACAACAACGGCGGCTGCAAGGGCGTGTGCGAACGCGTACCGACCGAGGACATGCCTGCGCTGAAGGTGGCCGGCCAGTGCGTCAACGCCGACGGCACCTGCTACGACGACGTGCTGCTGCACCAGTTGGGCGCACGCATCGATGCCATCAACGGCGACGCCCTGATCGTGCTGCATCAGCTCGGCAGTCATGGGCCGACCTACTTTGAACGGTATCCCGCAGCGTCGCGGGCTTTCAGCCCGACCTGCGACAGCAACCAGATCCAGCAGTGCAGCAACGAGGCGCTGGTCAACACCTACGACAACACTCTGGTCCACACCGACCACCTGCTGGGCAAGGCCATCGACCTGCTGCAGGGCTATGCGGACCAGCGTGATGTCGCACTGATCTATGTGTCCGACCATGGCGAGTCGCTGGGCGAACGCGGGATGTACCTGCACGGCACGCCCTACTTCATCGCCCCGCGCGAGCAGACCCAGGTGCCGATGGTGATGTGGTTCTCACCGGAATTCAGCCGCAACGCAGGCCTGGACCTGGCCTGCCTGCACCAGAATGCCCTGCACCGGGCGCACAGCCACGACAACCTCTTCCACTCGCTGCTGGGCCTGTTCGCGGTCAACAGCGGGGTGTACCAGCACGATCTGGATGTGTTCGCAGGTTGCCGCGCGTCGGCTTCGCCGGCTGTGGCCACCTCACCGGCCAAGGAAAGGCGCCGGCTGATGCCGGTCGCTGCCCGGAACGTGGCGCGCTACTGCGCCGCCAGGGCGAAATCCAGGCCCGCACACACCGCCGCCACCTGGGCGTCATTGCATTCCTGCGGGTTGGTGCGCGGGCTGTCCGGGTAGACCTCGGTGGTGGTGGCAAAGCGCGCGTCGGTGAAGCCGGCGCAGGCGCCGATCGAACGCGATTCACCCCAGACCACGCCCGGCGACTGCAGCGGCAGGCCGACCAGGTTGCCTTCGGCATCGGCCGGGGCGATATGGGTGACCGGGGCCACGGCGGTGATCAATGCCTTCTGGAACTCGGCCTGCGGATCTTCGCTGTTGCCGATCACGTAGAAACCATCCGGAATGGTGTCGCGCTCGAATGGCTTGCCGTCGCGGGCACAACGCGCCGGATCGAACTCCTGCAGGTCGCTGTCGGTGGTCTCGTGCAGGTCCAGGTGCACCAGCAGGTTCGGCTTGCGCTCGGCCACCCAGGCCATCAGGGCGGCGGCTTCCACGATCTGGCCGCCGTCACGGAAGCTGCGGTTGGGGTCGATGGCGTCCGGGTTCCAGCGCTGGATGCGCTCGTAGCCCCACGGGCTGACGCACGGCGCCACGATCAGGTTCAGCCGGCCCAGGTAACGCTCCGCCTGCTGCTCCAGGAACTGCAGGGCACCGTGCACGCCGCTGGTCTCGTAGCCATGCACGCCACCGGTGATCAGCGCGGTCGGCAGCGCCGGGTTCCAGTCGTGGTTGACCACGGCGAACAGCGGGTAATGGTCCGGCGCATAGTCCAGCTGGCCGTACTGGATCACATCGAAGCTGTCGTCCAGGCGCTCGAGCGCGGCCACCACGTCGTCGTGGTAGCTGCGCCGGCGCTGCTGGCGGGCCCGCCACTGTGCGCGTTCCGCGTCGCCCCAGGGCTGTCCGGGGGTGCCGATCGGGTAGAACTGCGCAACGGTCATTGGGGAACTCCAGGGGTCGAACGGGATGGGTGCAGCCGGACATTCTAAGCCTTGTCGCGCCTGCGGGCGCCCCCGCCCCGCCCCGCCTTCATCCAGCCGGGGTCATCTGGTTGTAAAATCAATGGTTTTTGGCCCCTCACCCCTTGATGGCGAACGCAGCGCAGCCGGTCCTGGGTGGACCGGAGTTCCTCCGCCTGCTCGCCCGTCTCAGCGACGGCGCGATGCCGGCCACCAGTCCCGCCCTGACCGATCGCCTCGGCCAGTGGGTGGACTGGAGCCGTGCCGTGGCCCTGTCCGGGGCGCTCGGCGGACGCCTGCCCGAGCCCGGTGAAGCCGCCGAAGCGGTCGAGGATGTACTGGCCGACTGCGCCCAGGCGCACGCCAGCCTGCTCGCCTCGATCAGTGAGGATGCCGAGGCCGAGCGCCTGCTGGACCTGGCCGAAGCTGCCGCCGCACCCAACTTCGCCTCGCTGCGCCAGCGCTACCGGGTACTGCAGCAGGCCATCCAGACCGCCACGGGCCGCCTGCGCGGCCGCCTGCGCGACCAGCTGGTACAGGTTTCGCCCGAGCTGGCGCGGCTGGCCGAGGTCGATGCGGTGATGGAACAGACCCTCACCCCGCGCGAGCACAGCCTGCTGGCCACTGCGCCGGCCGTGCTCGGCGCCCGATTTGAACGCGTGCACGGCCAGCCCGGCTGGCGCACGGCCTTCCGCCATGACATGCGCACGCTGCTGCTCGCCGAGCTGCAGCTGCGCTTCCACCCGATCGAAGGGCTGCAAGACGCCCTGCGCTCCCACTGACCGGAACACCATGTCCAGAACTGCTTTCCATGTCGTTGTCTTCCTTGTCGGCCTGCTGGCCGTGTGCTGGATCGGCATTGGCTACGTTTCGGTGCATCCGCTGGGTGCAGCGGTGGCGGCGATCATCGCGGCCTGCTACATCGCCGGTGGCGTGGAGCTGTACCGCTACCGCCAGGCCAGCAACGGCCTGCGCGCCGCACTGAACGACCTGTCCAGCGCGAAGGAAAGCCTCGCCCCCTGGCTGGAGCGCGTGCCGGTAGGCCTGCGCAACGCCGTGCGCCTGCGCGTGGAGGGCGAGCGCACCGCCCTGCCCGCACCGGTGCTGACCCCTTACCTGGTCGGCCTGCTGGTGCTGCTGGGCATGCTCGGTACCCTGCTGGGCATGATGGACACGCTGCGTGGCACCGGACTGGCCCTGCAGAGCGCGACCGACATGGCCGCCATCCGCGGCTCGCTGGCCTCGCCGGTGCAGGGCCTGGCGGTGGCATTCGGTACCTCGATCGCCGGTGTGGCCAGCTCGGCCATGCTCGGCCTGCTGGCGGCGCTGCTGCGTCGGGATCGGCTGCAGGCCGTGCAGCAGCTGGACCGGGCCATTGCAGGCGACCTGCATCCCTACTCGCAGGCCTGGCAGCGCGCCGAGTCGCTGCGCCTGCTGCAGGCACAGTCCGCCGCGCTGCCGGCACTGGTCGACCGCCTACAGGCGATGACACAGACCTTTGAACAGCACAGCACGGCCGCCAACGAGCGCCTGCTGGCCGGCCAGGCCGAATTCCTGACCCAGAGCCAGGCGCTGCAGGAGCGTCTGGCGGTCTCGCTGCAGCAGTCGCTGCGCGAAGGCGCCGAAGCCAGCGCCGCCGCCATCGGCGGTGCGCTGCAGCCGATGGCCGAGACCACGCTGGCTGGCCTGGCCCGTCACAGCGAAGCACTGCACGCCCGCGTCGAGCAGGCCGTGCAGCAGCAGCTGGCTGGCCTGAGCGACGGTTTCGAGCGCAGCCGCGTTGCGACCGAAGCCAGCTGGGCCAAGGTGGTGAGTGAACAGAGCCAGGCACAGCAGGCCCTGGTGGACGATCTGCGCCAGCACCTGCAGGCCTTCAGCGATGGCCAGGGCACGCAGGCCGAAGCACTGGTCGCGCGCATCGGCGAGCGCCTGCAGGTCGATGCCAACGGCAACGCCGAGGCCTGGCGCGCCGCCATCGAGCAGCAGCAGGCACTGAACAGCGCGCTGGTCGAGCGCCAGCAGCAGGCGCTGCTGGCGGCCGGCCAGCAGCTGGACGAGCATGCGCAGGCATTGCTGCGGGCACTGGAGCAGCGTCACGACGCCAGCCAGTCGTTGCTGCAGGACCACGAACAGCAGCGCTCGCAGCAGTGGCAGGCCGCCCAGGCTGCCGCCGCAGCTGCGCACGCCGAACTGCAGGCCTGCCTGGACACTCGCGAACAGCAGCGCCAGGCGCGCTGGGACGCGGTCAGCGCCGAACTGCAGCAAGCCCACGCCGCGCTGCATGCGCAGCTGCAGGCCGGCGACGAACAGCGCCTGCAGCGCTGGAGCGATGCCTTGCAGCACGTTTCCACCGACCTGGCCGAGCGCCTGCGGGCCAACGGCGAGCGCCTGGCTGCGCAGCAGCAGCAGGTCTGCGACACGCTGGCGGCGACCGCACAGCAGATCGGCGAGAACGGTCGTGCACAGGCCAGCGCAACGCTGGCCGAAGTCTCCACCCTGCTGCAGACCGCGGCAGCCGCGCCGAAGGCCGCTGCCGACGTCATCAACGAACTGCGCAGCACGCTCTCTGAAAGCCTGGTGCGTGACAACGCAATGCTGGAAGAACGCGGTCGCCTGCTGGCCACCGTGCAGACCCTGCTCGATGCGATCAACCATGCCTCGCACGAACAGCGCACCGCCGTGGACGCGCTGGTTGGCGGATCGGCCGAGCTGCTGGAGCGCGTCGGCAACCGCTTCACCGACCATATCGCCGCCGAGACCGGGAAGCTGGACGGCATCGCCGCAGCGCTCAACGGCAGCGCCGGTGAAGTGGGCCAGTTGGCCAGCACCTTTGGTGAAGCGGTCGCGCAGTTCGGCAGTGCCTCCACCGAGCTTTCCGGCCGCCTGGAACAGATTGGCGGCGCACTGGATGCCTCGCTGGCCCGCAGCGATGAGCAGCTGGCCTACTACGTGGCGCAGGCGCGCGAGGTGGTCGACCTCAGCCTGCTGTCGCAGAAGCAGGTGATGGAAGAACTGCAGCAGCTGGCCACGCGCCGCGGCAAGGCCGGCAGCGCATGAGCGACGAGCTGGAGGTCGATGGCGGCTCACACGCCCCGATCTGGGCCGCCTTCGGCGACCTGATGTCGGTGCTGCTGGGTGCGTTCGTGCTGATCCTGGTGGGTGTGGTCGCGGTGCAGCTGGAGCTGTCGCAGCGGTTGGACCAGGAAGTGAAGCAGCGCCAGGCCGAAGCCAAGCGCCTGCAGACGCTCGAACAGGCACTGGCTGGCCCGCTGGCTGCCGGTCGCGTGACGCTGGTTGACGGCCGCATCGGCATCAGCGGCAGCGTGTTGTTCGCGCTCAACTCCGACCAGCTGCAGCCGGAAGGCCAGGAGCTGCTGCGCAGCCTGGCGGCACCGCTGGCCGCCTATCTGGGCAGTCGCGAAGAAATCCTCATGGTCAGCGGCTTCACCGATGATGCGCCGGTGCGCGAAGGCAACCGCCGCTTCGCCGACAACTGGGAGCTGTCCGCGCAACGTTCGCTGACCGTGACCCGTACCCTGATTGCCGATGGCGTACCGGCTGACGCCGTGTTCGCCGCCGCGTTCGGCAGCGAGCAGCCGGTCAGTTCCAATGCCAATGAGGAAGGACGCGCACGCAACCGTCGCGTGGAGATCGCGCCGATTCCCAAGCCCAAGGCCCCGGATGCCAAGTAAGCCGCCCGCACTGGAGGGACTGCGCGCACTGGTGCGCGACCTCGATGCGGGGTCGCGCTCGCTGCCGCATTACCCGCGGGTGCCGATGCTGCAGCAGGTACAGCGCGAGTGGTCGGAACTGCGCAGCGAACTGCAGGTGCGCCGCTCGCTGCGCGCCGAGGCTCCGGCTGACGGCGGCCCGCTGAACTCGGCGGTGCTGGTGCAGCGCATGCTGGACACGATGCAGGCCGCCAGCCCAGGTTACCTGCGCCATTTCATCGACTACGTGGACACCCTGTCCTGGCTGCAGGCGCTGCAGGACGGTGCCGTGAGCAGTGGTGACACCGCAAAGCCGAAGCGCACGCGCAAGCCGCGCAACGCGGGTTGATCGTACAGTGACGCCGACCTCGTTCGGCGCCCCCGTAGACGCCAACCTTGGTTGGCGTTCCACCAACGACGCCGCGCATGCCAACCAAGGTTGGCATATATCAATGCATGCTCCGGCATGCCACGCGTGTAGCGGTGTCACCAGACAGTCATCTGTCTAGCGCACCATTTTCACGTGGGCCCACGGCGCGTGCAGCGCCTGCAGTCGCATCGCTTGTCTCCCCTTTTCAATTCCATGAGCTCCGCGCCAGCGCGGTGGCTCGTGCCTGCCTGAGTGTCTGCAACATGACGAAGACTTTGTTGGCCGCCGCGCTGTCGATCGCGCTTGCTCCCGCGGCCTGGGCGCAGGATGCTGCCCCGACCTCCCATGGCACGTCCGCCACCGACCTCGATGCGGTTTCGGTGATCGGCAGCGGTGAAGCGCGCCAGGTGCAGCGCATCACCCGCGAGAACCTCGACATCCTGCCGCCGGGTACCGGCCTGCAGAAGACCCTGAACCTGCTGCCGGGCGTCAACGCGCAGTCGGCCGATGCGCTGGGCACCAACGAGCAGTCGATGACCCTCAGCCTGCGTGGCTTCAACTCCACCCGCCTCGGCTACACGCTGGATGGCGTGCCGCTGGGCGATGGCGCGTACAACAACTACAACGGCCTGACCATCAACCGTGCGCTGATCAGCGAGAACATGGCCGGCGCCGAACTGGCCGTCGGTATCGGCAGCCTCGGCACGCCGTCCACCAGCAACCTCGGTGGCACCATCTCGTACACCTCCGACCGCCCGGCCCAGGAACTCGGCGGCCGCGTGGTGCAGACCTTCGGCAGCGATGCCAACCGCCGCACCTTCGTGCGTGTGGACAGCGGCGAGTACAACGGTTTCTCCGGCTATATCTCCGGCATGAATGCCGTCTCCGATCTGTGGAACGACCAGACCGCCTACAACAGATCCACCACCAAGCAGTTCAACGCCAAGGGCGTGTGGAACTTCGGCCGCGGCCAGATCACCGGCTTCGTCGATACCTCGCGCACTACCCAGGCCGACTACTTCTACCTGTCCAAGGACGAGATGTCGCGCGGGCTGGGCTGGGACTGGGGCGGCTATGCGCCGGACTGGAACAAGGCCGTGGCCAAGGCCTACTGCAATACCGCCAGCTTCAACGCGAAGAAGTGCGACAGCAGCGGCCGGGACAAGGATGCCGACGGTGCGTTCACCGCCGGGCAGATCCTGCGCGATGACAACCTGTACTACCTGGCCGGCGATTTCTTCCTGGCCGATGGCTTCAGCCTGCGGGCCCTGGCCTACCACCACGACGACCGCGGCGAAGGCCACAACTGGAACAGCGGCGCGTGGTCGAACAAGGGCACCGCGCAGGAAATCCCGATCATCTTCCGCAACACGATCTATACCATCGACCGCGATGGCGGCACGCTTTCGTTCGATTGGGAACTGGGCGCGCACCGCATCGAGGGCGGCGTCTGGTACGAGCGCAACACCAGCAGCGCCGAGCGCTACCAGACCGCCGTGGACGGCCCGCGCGACCTGAGTGGCATGAACACCCTGCCCTCCGACGTCGGTGTGTTCGCCCAGCGCACGCGCTGGAAGACCCACCAGTTCTTCCTGAAGGACACCTGGCGCCTGCTCGATGATCGCCTGACCCTGGAGTTCGGCGCCAAGAGCCCGCATGCCACCTCCGATGCGCAGGCCCTGCCGGGCGACGCGAAGGCGCCGATCTCGCCGACCTCCAACAACCAGTTCGCCACCGGCGAACTGAAGGCCAGCAAGAACTTCCTGCCCAGCATCGGCGCCAACTTCCGCCTGGCCGAGCATCACGAAGTGTTCGCCAGCTACGCCGAGAACATCGCCATGTTCCAGGGCGGCTTCAAGCTGGGCCCGCAGGCAGTCAGCCAGGCCACCTGGAACGCGCAGGGCAACCTGAAGCCGGAAGAATCCCGCTCGCTGGAGGCCGGCTACCGCTTCGTCACCGATACCCTGCAGGCCTCGGTCGCGGCCTACAGCGTGCGCTTCGACAACCGCCTGCTGCAGTACAACCCCTGCGACTCGCGGCAGCCGGTCGGCCCGACCTGCGGCAACCGCTTCTACAACGTCGGCGGCGTCGACAGCCGTGGTGCCGAGCTGACCGTGCTGTGGACCCCGAACGAGCACTTCAGCTGGTACACCTCGGCCTCGCTGAACCGCTCGACCTATGCGTCGAACTACGTGCAGGCCGGCGTCGAGCAGCAGATCAAGGGCAAGATCCAGACCGATACACCCAAGCAGCTGCTGGCCACCGAGATCACCTGGCGCGACAACGGCTGGTTCGCCAGCCTGCGCGGCAAGTACACCGGCGAACGCTTCTACACCTACACCAACGACCAGGGCTTCGGCGGCTTTACCGTGTTCGATCTGGCCGGTGGCTATGACTTCGGCCAGGTCGGCTTCGCCAAGGGCATGCGCGTGTCGTTCAACGTGACCAACCTGACCAACAAGCGCTATGCCAGCAACCTGGATTCGAGCGTGTTCGCCCCGAGCGACCCGGCCGGCAAACTGTACGTGTTCCATGCCTCGGCACCACGCCAGGTGTTCGGTACGATCGACCTTCGCTTCTGATTGACCGCCCGGAGTCCACTGATGCTCACGACCGCCCTGCTGATGGCCACTCTCTCCGCCAGCGGATACTCCGCTCCGCATGAGGCAACGGGTGCAGCGCCGCGTACCCTGCAGCTGGGCGGTCGCAGCTATGTGGACAAAGGCCTGGTCGCCGCCGGGCGGGTGCCGGCGGGCACGGTGGACTTCCTGGGCGACACGCTGGGATCGTTCTCGTCGCTGGCGGTGCAGCCCGGCACCTGGAAGCGCACTGCCAACGGCTACGAAGGCGTGCTGTGGACCCTGCCCGACCGCGGCCGCAACGATCCCGAGGCTGGCCTGTTCTACGACTACACCGGCCGCGTCGAGCGCATGCAGCTGCGCATCGACGTTTCCCCGGGAGAGCCCGAGCTTGGCACGCTGGCGATGGTGCCCGACAAGGGCGTGATACTGAAGGATTTCAACGGGCAGCCGTTCACCGGTGCCGACCCGGGCGACCACACGGTCACTCAGCGCCAGGTGGTGCTGCCTTCGCCGGCCAGCGGCGCCGGTGCGGGCAAGGTCTCGCTGGATGCTGAGTCACTGCAGTTCACCGCAGATGGCCACTTCTATATCGGCGACGAGTACACCGCCAACGTCTACTACTTCGATGCGCAGGGCCAGGTGCAGGGTGTGATCGTGGCACCACCCGCGATCCGTCCGCAGCGCGACGGCAAGCCGGCGTTCGGTTCGCTGGCACCACCGCAGACCGGTCGACGCAACAACCAGGGCGTGGAAGGCATGGGCCTGTCACCCGACGGCAGCCGCCTGTACGTCGCCCTGCAGAGCGCGACGCTGCAGGACAGCGCGCAGGGCAACGCGGCGGGCCGCATCAACACCCGCGTGCTGGTCTACGACGTGACGGCCTCGCCAACGCCACAGCAGCCGATCGGCCATTACGTGATGGCTTTGCCTGCCTACGCGCACGACGGCAAGGGCAAGCTGGACCGAACCGCGGCGCAGAGCGAGCTGCGCGCGCTGGACGGCCATCGCTTTCTGCTGCTGGCCCGCGACGGAAACGGGCTGGGCAAGGACGGCGACGACCCGATCGTCTACAAGTCGGTGCTGCTGGTCGATGTGACCGATGCCACCAACCTGGCCGAAAGTGCTTATGAAACCGGCACGGCCTCGGTTCTGGCCGACCCGACCGACACCGCGCTGAAGCCGGAGATCATGCCAGCACGCAGCGACGAACTGCTGAACCTGCTGGACCGCCCGCAGTTGGCCCGTGCCGGGCTGGACCTGGACACAAAGCGCGGCCCACATGCCGGACTGCTGTCAGAGAAGTGGGAAGCCATGGACGTGCTGCCGGCGCTGGACCCGCAGCACCCGAACGACGTACTGCTGCTGATCGGCAACGACAACGACTTCATCGCCCGCCACTGCCGCATGCAGGGCCAGGCCTGCGACAGCCCGTACGACAACGACAACCGCGTGCTGGTGTACCGCCTGACCCTGCCTTGAATCGTCGCCGGGCTTGGCCCGCCGCTACCGGATCAACCCACTGTTTGTTGTAGGGCCGAGCCCATGCTCGGCTGCTTTTCCTTCAGGCATCCGTATCTCTGAAGGAACAGCCGAGCATGGGCTCGGCTCTACAAAAGCTCACCCACGCAGGGTGGCGCCGCCGTCCACATACAGGTCGCTCATCGCCACATGCCCGGCCTGTTCGGAGAGCAGGAACATCACCGAGTGCGCGATGTCCTCCGGGGTGGCCAGCTTGCGCAGCGGAATGCCGGCCTTGTAGGTTTCAAGGGTGCCGGCGATCACCCGCTCGGCACCATGCTCGTCCAGCCACATGCCGGTCTGCATTGGGGTCAGTGTTGAACCCGGGGCAACGATGTTGCAGCGGATGCCCAGCGGCGCCAGTTCCAGCCCGAGGCAGCGGGTAAACATCGTGGCGGCGGCCTTGGAGGCCGCATAGGCCGCCATGCCGTGCCTTGGTACACCGGCCGCATTCGAACTGACGGTAACCATCGCGCCCTGCCGACGCGGTGACATCACCCGCGCCAACGCCCTTCCGACATGGAACACGCCATCGGCATTGACTGCAAACACCCGGCGCCAGTCGTCGTCGGTGGTCCCGGTGACGCCGCCCACATGCAGTACGCCGGCCACGCTGGCGGCCAGCATGATCGGCCCGATGCTGGACTCGACCTGATCCACCAAGGCGTCCACGGCGGCGCTGTCGGTTACATCGAGTGCGAGCGACTTCACCCGGGTATCGGCCACGCGCGGCGTCTCGCGATCGGTCGCCACCACCGTGCAGCCGGCCTCGGCCAACAGCCGTACCAACGCCTCGCCAATGCCGCCGGATGCACCCGTAACCAACGCCACGCGGCCATCGAAACCGGTCAACTGCATGTTGCGATCTCCTGTTGCTCATCCCAGTGGCGCAGCCGCGCCGACAACCACGGCGCCAGCTGCGCCACCGCATCGCGGCCGGTCAGTTCGGCGTGCAGGAACGGCAGTTCCAGCGCCTGCACCCTGCGCGCGTGGGTCCGCCACAACGTCGATTGCAGCTGTGGCCGCGCCTGATGATCCCGACCAGCACGGACGTGCACCAGCGTGCCGTCGAACGGTTGGTGAATATGTTCGCGAATCAGTCGATTGGTGCCGGTCACCGCGCGCACCACGCCATCGAGCACCACATCCGGCAGGCTGCCGAGTGCACTGCCGCCACGGCGCAGGAACCCCAGAATGCGTTCACGGCTGTCGAGTTCCGGATGCGCATCCGGATCGTGGCCGGCAATCGCCAGCAGTGCCCGCAATGCGGCAATGGGATCGGGTTCCGGCTCGGCCCGCCAGCACTCGCTGGGATAGGCGTCCAGCAGCACCAGTTCGCCGACGTCGCGGCCGATCTCATGCAGGCGCACCGCCATCGCCTGGGCGAGGATGCCCCCCACTGACCAGCCCAGCAGGTGCACCGGCCCCTTTGGCTGCAATGCGACCACGCGCTGTACGTAGTCGTTGGCCATCGCCTCGATGCTGCTCGGCAGCGGCTGCCGCGCGTCCAGTGCCGGCGACTGCAGTCCATACACCGGGCGTGCCGGCTGCAGTGCCCGGGCCAGGGTGCGGTAGTTCCAGGCGATCCCCCCGGCCGGATGCAGCACGAATAGCGGCGTGGGCCCGGCGGCGTCGGTTGCGGCCAATGCGATCACCGGCCCCAGTGCGTGATCGGCCAGCGCGGGAGGCTCGGCAATACGAACCGCCAGCGCGGCCACGGTGGGCTGCGCAAACAAGGCACCCAGACCCAGATCGCAGCGCCAGCGCTGCTCGATCGCCAGCAGCAGGTGCACCGCCGACAGCGAATCACCGCCGAGACTGAAGAAATCTGCATCCACTGCCACCGGCGCCTCACGCCCAAGCGCCTGGGCGAACAACAACGCCAGCTCCTGTTCCAACGGCGTGCGCGGCGCCAAGCCGGCAACTTCAAGTTGCGGTGGCTTCGGCAACGCGTTGCGGTCGAGCTTGCCGTTGGCGGTCACCGGCCAGTGGTCCACGCCGACAAACGCCGAGGGCACCATATAGTCCGGCACGCGCGTGGCCAGGTGGCTGCGCAGCGTTACGGCATCGGCAAGCGCGGTCGGCAGATACGCCACCAGACGCACTTCGCCGGGAGCATCCTGGCGCAGCAGCACTTCCACCCGCTCCATGCCAGGCAGCTCGCGCAGTGCCGCCTCGATCTCGCCCAGTTCGATGCGCAGGCCGCGCAGTTTCACCTGGTGGTCGCTGCGGCCGAGATACTCGACCGCACCATCGCGGCGCCAACGGGCTACGTCGCCGGTGCGGTAGATGCGCTCGCCCGTCAGGAAGGGATCGGCAATGAAACGTTCGGCAGTCAGATCATCGCGACCGAGATAGCCACGCGCCAGCTGGACGCCACCCAGGTACAGGTCACCGGGCACGCCCACCGGCACCGGCTGCATCCGGGCGTCCAGCACGTACAGGCGGGTGTTCCAGACCGGGAACCCGATCGGCACCGGCCGCGAACGATCCTGCGCCGACGCCGGCCAGTAGCTGACGTCCACCGCAGCTTCGGTCGGGCCATACAGGTTGTGCAGCTCGGCGTGCACACGCGCGTGGAAGCGGTCCCGGGACGAATCATCCAGTGCCTCGCCACTGGTGAACACCCGTTGCAGCTGCAGCCCTTCGGAGGCCGGTGCAGCGAGGAAGGCATCCAACATCGACGGCACGAAATGCGCCGTGGTGATGCCATGCTCGCGGATCAGCCGCGCCAGTTCGGTGGGGTCGCGATGCGCGTCCGGCCCGGCGACCACCAGCGTGGCTCCGCACAGCAGCGGCAGGAAGAACTCCCAGACCGAGACGTCGAAGGTGGCCGGGGTCTTCTGCAGCACGCGGTCGTCTGCCTTGAATCCATAGTGCTCGCGCATCCACAGCAGGCGGTTGACGATGGCGCGGTGTTCGACGACCACGCCCTTGGGCTCGCCGGTCGAACCGGAGGTATAGATCACGTAGGCCGCATCGTCAGGTGCCGGATCGGCCCACGGTGCGGCAAAACTCAGCGCAGTCCACTGCTCCGGCGCAAGCACTGGCACGCCGGCCATGCGTGCCGCTACGTCCGCCGCAGCCAGAACGCACACCGGCTGTGCCGACGCGAAAATACGGGCCAGCCGCTCATCGGGATGGGCCAGGTCCAGCGGAAGGTAGGCCGCGCCTGCTCGCAGCACCGCGACCAGCGCGATCACCAGCTCCAGCGAGCGCGGCAATGCCACCGCCACCACGCTGCCCGGGCCGACATCCATCGCCCGCAGCTGTGCCGCCAGCGCGAAGCTGCGCGCTTCCAGCGTTGCGTAGTCCAGCGTAGTGTCGCCGAACACCAGTGCCGGCGCGTGCGGGTCCCGATCCATGCCCTGCTGCAGCAGCTCGACCAGGGTCGTCTCCGGCAGGGCGTGCGCGGTGGCATTGAAGCCTTGCAGCACCTGCTGCGCCTCCTCGGGCGTCGCCAGAGGTGCGGCTGCGATATCGTCAGCCTGCAGTGCCGAGGACACGAAATGCAGCAGCCGCGCCGCGTGCGCCTCGACATCCTCGCGACTGTACAGCGCGGGATTAGCCTCGATCTCCAGATCCAGCAGCGCCTGGCCATCGCCACGGAAGCCCAGCGTCAGGTCATCCACCGGCCCGGTGCACAGCACCTCCAGCGCCGCCTGCGCGCCCGTCAGCGCCAGCGGCTTGTAGAACGGCTGCACATTCACCAGGGGGCCGTGCAGGCGCTGCTGCGCGCCGACCAGGCCCAGGTCCCGGCGCAGTTGCTCGCCGCGGTAGCGGCCGTGCTTGCGGCCCTGGCTGAGCTGCCGGCCCAGGCTGCGGGTAAAGGTCTCGACGCTGCCCTCGCCGGCGGCCACGCGCAGCGGCAACACATTCATCACCATCGCCGGTACCCGTGCCGACGCGTTGCCGAGCCGGCCCATGTAGGGCACGCCCAGCACCACTTCATCGGCCGCGCTCATCCGCCGCAGGTACTCGGCCGACAACGCGGCCAGCACGTCTGGCCAGGGCTGCAACCAACGTACCGATGCCTGCAGCAACTGCTCACGGAATGCCGCATCGAGCGGCTGCACCCAGCGCAGCGCGTCGTCACTGGCCGCGAGCGTACCGGCCAGGCCCATGCCCGCCGGTGCACCCTGCATGTGCTCGCGCCACCATTGCCCGGCCTGCGTGCGGCGCGGGTCGGCACGATAAGCAGCATCGTCGGCCAGCACCCCCGCCAGCCCCGGCAGAGGCTCACCCGTACGACCGGCATACAGCGCGCACACGCGATCAGTGAACAGCGCCATGCCGTAACCATCGGCCGCCAGATGATGCACGCGCAGGTACCAGACCCAACGCTGCCCGCCCAGTTCAAGCAGCACCTGCTGGCTGATCCGGTCGCGGGTGGGATCGACCGGGCTCAGCCGGTCGGCGTGCATCAGGTTGCGTGCCGCAGCGGCGGGATCCGTCTCGGCGGACACATCACGCACCGAAAGCAACGGCACGTGTGCGGGGTCATGCCATTGCAACGGCTGGCCATCAGCCCCTTCGGCAAAGCGCAATGCGAAGGCCTCGGCCTCGCGCGCAGCCTGGTCTGCCGCTGCGACAAATGCGGCCACGTCCAGCGGGCCGTCGATCCATACCGCGTGCGCGGTATTGAATGACGGATTGTCCGGTGCCAGCCGCTGTGCAAACCACAGCCCGGCCTGGGCCTCGGTCAACGCCACCGGCGTGGCCAGCGCTGCGGTGTTCATGCGTTCTGCGCGGCCTGCAGTTGCTGCACCACACCCCACCACTGGCGCAGCGTGGTGTGCTCGGCCAACTGCGAGAACTCCAGCGGCAGGCCGGTGTTGCCCCAGGCCAGGACCAGGCCGAGCATGCGCATTGAATCCAGGTCCAGGTCGATCAGGTTGTCGTCGTCACCGATCTCGGCCGGTCTGCACTCCAGCACGCGCGCTACGTCGGCGCGCATCCGCTCCAGATCCAGCGCCTCACCCATGGCAGCCATCACAGCACCTCCAGCAGCTGATCGGTGGTCATCGGCACACCACAGGTGCGCGCGATCCAGTGCAGCGCCTGATCGTGGTCGGCGCGCGAGAAGTCCGCCACCGCATCGGCGGCGATGAAGGCCTCGATATCACGCTGGAAGGCCTCGACCACGGTCGCGGTGCAGCCGATATGGGCGTACACGCCCGTCACCAGCAGCTGGTCACGGCCGCGCACCCGCATCAGCGTTTCAAGGTTGCTGCGCTGGAACGCGCTGTAGCGGTGCTTCACCAGCACGTGCTCCCCTGGCTGCGGTGCCAGTGCTTCGATGATCGGTTCGTGATCGGCGCTGCGGCGCATGCCCGGCCCCCACAGGTCAGCCTGAAGGCCACGGTCACGGCGGTCCTGGTCGCCATGCTGAGCGGTGTAGAACACCGGAATGCCGTGCGCGCGGCAATGCGCCAGCAGGCGTGCGATGTTGTCCACGGCCGGCCGCAGCGGCGCGTTGCCAGCGTCGAATGCGGCCAGGAAGTAACGCTGCATGTCGTGCACCAGCAGCGCGACACGATCGCGCCGGGGGCGCCAGGGGCCACGCGCCTGCGGCAGTTCAGCGGCAGTCGGCAAGGGGTAATCGGTGATACGGGGCAGCGCCATCAGCGCGTTCCTCCTGTCTGTTGCAGATGACGCGCACGCAGCTGCGCGCGCAGTTCGCGGCGGCTGATCTTGCCGACCGCGGTGGTATCGAAGCTGTCGACGAACACGATCTGGTCGGGCACCTTGAATGCGGCCAGGCCGCGCCCGCGCATCCAGGACTTCAGAGCCGGTGCCTTGAACGGCTCGCCCTGCGGAATCACGAAGGCGCAGCTGCGCTCGCCCAGGTACTCGTCGGGAATGGAGACCACGGCCGCATCGAACACTCCCGGATGTGCCAGCAAGTGATCCTCGATCTCTTCGGCAGAGATCTTCTCGCCCGCCCGGTTGATGTGGTCACCCGCACGCCCCTGTACCACCAGGTAGCCCCCGGGCAGCTGCTGCACGCGGTCACCGGTACGGTAGAAACCGTCGTCGGTGAACGAGCGCGCATTGGCCACCGCATCGTTGTGGTAGCCACGGATGGTGTACGGCCCACGGGTGAGCAGATGCCCTACCTCGCCTTCGGCCACCGGCTGGTCATGGTCATCGAGCACGCGCACTTCATCATCCGGACTGATCGGCCGGCCCTGGCAGGCCACGATCAGGTCCTCCGGATCATCCAGCCGTGTGTAGTTGACCAGGCCTTCGGCCATGCCGAACACCTGCTGCAGCGTGCAGCCAAGGCCGTCGATCACCCGCCGTGCGGCTTCCGGCACCAGTTTGGCACCGCCCACCTGCAGTACCTGCAGGCTGGACAGGTCATGCTTGCTGGTGGCGGCGGCCTGTGCCCACAGCAACGCCAGCGGCGGCACCAGCCCGCAGCAGGTAACCTGCTCGCGGGCGATCAGCGGGAAGGCCGCATCCGGCCCGGGGCCGGGGCTGAACACCACGCGGGCGCCGGCGTACAACGCGCCGAAGAAACCGGGCGAGCTCATCGGGAAATTGTGCGCGGCCGGCAGCGCGACCAGATAGACGCTGTCGCGGTCGATGCCGCAGATTTGATTGCTGGCGCGGAACGAATAGATGTAGTCGTCGTGCGTGCGTGGAATCAGCTTGGACAGCCCAGTGCTGCCTCCGGAAATCTGCAGGAACGCCACCGACTGCGGGTCCGGATCGGACGGCAGCTGGCTGCGATCGCCCTGCAGTGCCTCCAGCGCGATGAACTCCGCCGTATCGCCGTCGATCACCACATGGCGAACCGCCGGCACTTCGGCCTGCAGCGCCCTTGCCAACCCGCGATGATCGAAGCCATCGTGCAGTGTGGTGGTGATGTAGGCACTGGCTTCCGCCTTTTTGGCGAAGTGGACCAGCTCGGTGATGCGGTGCGCCGGCAACGCATACACCGGCACCAGGCCGGCGCGGAACAGGCCGCAGACCGTGGCGATGAACCCGGCGGTATTGCCCAGCTGCACCAGCACCCGTTCGCCAGGTTGCAGGCCGAGCGCCAGCAGGCCCGCACCGATGCGGCCTGCCTCATGCCACAGCTGCGCATAGCTCAGGCGTACGTCGCCGGCGACCACCGCGATGTCATCGGCATAGCGTTCTGCACGCTCGCGCAGGAAACCCGGGAAGGTCTCGCCACGCCAGTGACCGGCTTCGCGATAGCGCGCCACCAACGTGTCGGGCCACACCTGCTGCAGCGGCAGGCGGGAAGCGTCAGTGGAGGTACTCATGCGGCAGGCTCGATGGCGGGCGCGGATTCATGGACACCCAGCGCGTTCAACAGGGCAGCAAACTTCGCTGCGGTTTCGGCCACCTCGGCCTCGGGGTGTGACTCGGCGACGATGCCGGCACCGGCATACAGGCGCAACTGCGTGCCCTGCAGGCGCGCGCAGCGGATCGCCACGTGCCAGTCGCCGTCACCCTGCGCGTCCAACCAGCCCACGGCACCGGCGTAGAAGCCGCGCGGCACCGGCTCCAGCTCGCGGATGCGCTGCAGCGCCGCCAACCGTGGCGTACCGCAGACTGCCGGCGTGGGGTGCAGCTGCGCCAGCAGTTCGGCGGCAGACGTCTGCGGATCCTTCAGGGTGGCGTGGATGCGGGTGCCCAGGTGCCACATGCTGGCGGTGGCATGCAGCACCGGGCGCGCCTGCGCATCGATGTGGCTGCAGTACGGTGCCAGGCCCTCGACGATGGCTTCGACCACGTGGCGGTGCTCGTCGTGGTCCTTGGTCGAGGCCAGCAGCGCCTGCGCCGCACGCTCGTCCTCGGCGGCATCGGCGCTGCGCCGCGCGGAACCCGCCAACGGATGCGACAACAGTTCGGCGCCGCGCTTGCGCAGCAGCAGCTCCGGCGTCGCACCGACCAGCCAGGCCGGTGCCTGGCCCAGCTCCACCGGAAGCGGCACCGCGTAGGTCGCCACCGACGGATCCGCGCCCAGGCGTGCCAGCAGCACGTCCGGAGAAAGCGCCTGGCGGGTGCGTGCCAGCAGGCTGCGCGCCAGCACCACCTTATGCAGGTTCTGCTCGGGCGCACGCAAGGCCTGCACTGCCGCAGCGACTGCAGCGGCATAGTCCTGCGGCACAGGTTCGGCCCGCAGGGCGCCGTCCAGCGGCGGTGCGGCCTGCGGCTGCAGTGCCAGCGCCGGCAGCAGGCGCTCGGGCTGGTACAGCGCATCGTCGGCACGCGGCTCGAACGGCACCGCGCCAACCAGCAGGCTCGGGCCGCCACGCTGCTGGGCAAAGAACTCCGAAACGCGTTCTGCCAACGTCGCCAGTGCACCGGCTGGCAACGTGGCGCGGCAACCGCGGGCGTGCACGTGCTGGCCGGCATGCCGCAGCAGGAACAGCGACGCGTCGTCGGTGCTCTCCTGTGGTGCTGGCGCAGCCTCCGGCCACGCGCCCTGCATCAGGGAATCGTTCATGGGGTCTCCTTCATCCGATGCGCTGCGGCCAGCGCGCACAGCAACAGCAGCAGCGCGCCCACCAGCAGGTAAGGCAGGCTTGGCCCGCCGCGATACAACAGCGTGCCGAGCATCGGCCCGGCCACCATGCCCAGCCCTTGCGCGGCCGCCACGGTGCCTGCGGCGGCGCCCTGCTCGTGCGCCTCTACCGCATCGGCGGCCAGCGCCTGGAACGAGGGGAATACGAAGCCCATGCCGAACGCAGCCAGCGCATACGCCGCAGGCAATTGCCAGGCCTGCTGCACGCCCGCCACCGAAGTGAAGCCGATGCCGGAAATCAGGGCGCCAAGGACGATCCAGCGACGTGGATGCACCTCCAGCTTCATCACCAGCGCCTGCGCCAGGATCAGGCCGACGCCAACGGCGGTGAGTGCAATGCCGGCCATGCGCGCGCCGGTCGCCGCATCCAGACCCAGGCGATCAATTGCGAAGAAGCCGACCGTGACCTGCGCGATAGTCACCGAGACCATGGCGATGAACGCTGCCAGCTGCGGCAGGCACAGGCGCGCGTCGAGGCGGCTCATCGGCGTGCGGCGCTGTGCGGACGCGCCCACCACGGGCGGTGTAGCCGGCAGGCGCCAGGCCAGCAATGCCAGTGCCAGCAACGGCAGCAGCGCGGCCACGTACAGCGCCAGCGACAGATTCGTATAGGCCAGCCAGCCCGCGGCGGCCGGGCCGAGCACCATGCCCAGCGCGTTGGCACTGCCCAAGCGGGCGAGGAATTTTGCACGCTGTCCGGTGGGTGCCCTGTCGGCGATCAGCGCCGCTGCGGTAGGAGGCACAGCCGCGTAGAACAGGCCGATCAGGCCACGCGCGCCGACCAGCACCAGCACTGACACCAGCACCGGCGGCACTGCCTGCAGGGCGACGTCGATGAACACCGCCAGCGCGATGTAGACCACGGTGTAGGCACTCATCGCCAGCATCAGTACGCGCTTGCGTCCGATGCGGTCGCTGAGCTGGCCCCAGGGGCGCGCGGCCAGCATCCACAGCACGCCTGCAGCGGTGACCGATAGCCCGGCATGCCACTCGGACAGGCCAAGCATGCGGACCACCGGGCCGATCACGGCGACGAAGGACATCATCGCCATGGTGCCGATCAGGGCAGCCAACACCAGCGCCGGCAAGCCGGGAACGACGGGACGTGCGTGCATGGAACACCAGCCGTAACAGGAAAGGATTGGCCGGGCGCGTCTGCACGCCCCGCCCGGCACCCGCCCCACTCAGAACCGGATGCCACTCTCAAATGATAACGGCTCGTATTTGCATTTGATACCCATTCTCTTGAATGGGCATGCAACAGTGGGTTCAGCGCATCGCACGGAGGCCCAGCAGGCCACGGCGCTTGAACCACCACTCCAGCGGCAGCGTCACCAGCGGCGGGATTGCCGCCAGCAGCGCCAAGGCACTGGCCCACCACGGCCAGCGCAGGCGCACCGCCGCAAACAGGGTAACCGCCACATAGGCCAGGAAGGCCACGCCGTGCAGGGGCCCGAACAGCTTCACCAGCGCTACGTTGGCCATGGGGCCGTACTTCATCCACATGCCGATGAGCAGGCCGGCCCAGGTCACAGCCTCGATGAAAGCGACCGCGGCGAACAGGCGTCCGGTCGGGTGCATGGGGGAACGTTGGGTCACACGGGGCTCCGGCATCGGGGTATCAAATGCGAATGATACGCAGATGCGAACCCCATGTAGAGTCGAGCCGTGCTCGACCGCTTGAACGTGTCCACCAAGGTGGACACCTACCGGAGCCTATGCGGCAGAACGTGCTCCCCGATCTCGCGCAGTACCGCGTCCATCGGTCGCCCGTTGTCGACCAGGTTGAACATCACGTGCCCCACGCCCTGCGCATGCACGCGCAGCAGGTAGTCACGCAAGCCGTCGCGTCCGACCTTCAGGCCCAGTGGCAGCGGCTCGGGCGGTGCCTGCGGATCGGCCTGCAGATCCAGCAGCATCGACTGCACGAACGGCTTGCCTGGCCCAGCGCCTTGCGCCTGCGCCTGTTGCCACAGGCCAATGCGCCCTTCCTGTGCGGCTTCCTCGCGGTGATAGGTGGCCCAGCCTTCGGCCTCGCGCGCGATCCACTGCAGGCTCTGCCGCGCAGTGCCCACCACCAGCATCGGAATGCGCGTGGCCAGGACCGGGAGCACGTCGAAGCCACCGGTCGCCTGCCGCACGGCAGCCCGCTCATCGGCCTCCGGTGACAGCGCCGCGCGCAACAATGTCCAGCGCTCACGGAACGTCGCCGCCCTGCCCTCCAGATCCTCGCCGAATGCGGCGAACTCTTCCGGCCGATCGCCAGACCCGAGGCCCAGCACGAAGCGGCCGTCGCTGATCCGGTCCAGGCTCAAGGCCGACTTCGCCACCTGCAGCGGATGGCGCAATGGCAGCACGATGGCCGCGCTGCCGACCACGATGCGCTCGGTCGCCGCAGCCAGCATGCCCAGCCACAGGAACGGGTCGTCCAACGCGCTCGTTGTCGCGTCCGGACCCTGCGGCACCATCAGCGGCACGTCGCGCGTCCACAACGCGGCAAAGCCCAGGTCATCGGCCAGTCGCGCGATACGTCGCGCCTCACGTGGATCGGCCAACCCATGCGACGCCACGGGCGTCATCAGGCCCAGGCTCAGACCCTGCTGCGGAAACATGGCAGCGTACGCGGGATTGAAATCACTCATGCCGCCAGCTTAGCGTGAAGGCCTGCGGCAACAATGACGCGCCGCCCACCACCGGAAGAACACTGCATGCCGACGATCCGCCCTGCCCACGTCGATGACCTGCCCGCGATCAGCACGGTGTGCCTGGCTGCCTTCACTGCGGCGGTCGCACCTTCGCTCAGCGCGGCCGGCATCGCCACCTTCGGCAGCGTCGCCGCGGCCGAAGCGTTCGGCGCGCGCCTACACGGCGACAACCACATCCTGGTGGCCGAGCAGGACGGCCGCGTCGTCGGCGTGATCGAACTGAAGGAAGGCCGGCACCTGGCGATGCTGTTCGTCGATCCCGGCTACCAGGGCCAGGGCATCGGCCATGCTTTGTTCGACGCGGTGCTCCCGCAGGTGCGCGAGCCGGTCCTGACCGTGCGCGCCTCACTCAATGCAGTGCCAACCTACCTGCGCTATGGCTTCGTGCTGGACGGCGACGTCGGCGAGTTCAATGGGCTGGTGTATCAGCAGATGGTGCGGGCAGCGGCCTGAAGGCATCCGCCGGCCAATGCCCGGCGGGCGTCATGCCCTGCGGCACGCCCGTCATAAGCAAACTGAATCAGCAGGCTCCCCGGCCGTTCCTAGAATGGCCTGTCACCCTGCCCTTCGAGATGCTGCCGATGCGCGTCGCGCTTTCTATGTTGCTGCTGGCTTCGGCGCTGAGCGCCTGCACCCCGGCCCCGGTTTCCATCGCCAACTCCGCCGAGGTGCCCGCGCCGGCCAAGGCAATCGCCTGGCGCCAGGGCGATGTCGATGATGCCTTCGCCGAGGCCGCCGACAGCGGCAAGCCGGTGCTGCTGTACTGGGGCGCCGTCTGGTGCCCACCGTGCAACCAGCTCAAGGCGGGCCTGTTCAAGGACCCGGCCTTCATCGCGCTGACCAGCAAATTCGTTCCCGTCTACCTGGATGGCGACGAGGAAGGTGCGCAAGCCTGGGGTGAGCGCTTCGGCGTACGCGGCTATCCGACCCTGATCGTGCTGGACCCAAAGCGCAACGAAATCACCCGCGTGGCCGGCGGCAATGATGCCACCGAACTGACCCGGGCACTGACCGTCGCCGCAGGCCGCCGCAGTGCTGTTGCCGCCACCTTGGCCACCGCGTTGGCAACGCCGGACCGACTGGCCGCAGAAGACTGGCAGGTGCTGGGCGACTACGGCTGGGAAGTGGACGCCAACCGCCTGGCCGGCGAGCGCAGCAGCGAGGATGTGCTGCGCCAGTTGTCCAAGGCCGCACCCGACGCTGCCCTGCAGCGCCGCTTCGCCCTGCTGGCCTTGGCAACGGCCGAAAAGCCCGATGCCTCGCCCACCGAAGTACGCGAGCTGCTGCAGGCCGTGCTGGCGCAGCCCGCCGAAGTCCGCCGCAACCGTGAGTTGCTGGGCTATGCGGGCGTACAGCTGGTCAAGCAGGCCAGTGCCGGGCCGGCCACCAGCAACACGCTGGGACAGCAGCTGCTGGTGGCATTGGAGCGGGCAGACGCCGAGCGCGGCGACCGCGCCGACGACGCATTGTCGCGTGCGTTGACCGAAGTGTCGCTGGCCCGCCAGCAGCAGCCGAAGGGCGCATTGCCCGCGGCCCTGGTTGATCGGGTCAAGCAGCGCGTGGCTGCTGCCGACGCTGCCGCCACCGATGCGCATGCGCGCCAGGCCACGATCAGCAGCGCGGTCTACGCACTACGCCAGGTCGGCGACGACGCAGGCGCCGAGTCGCTGTTGCTGGCGGAACTGAAGCGCAGCGAACAGCCGTACTACTACATGCCCGAGCTGGCCGAACTGGCCGAGCAGCGCGGCGACACCGCCGGTGCGCTGGAGTGGTTGAAGCGTGCCTACGACGGCGCGCAGGGCCCGGCCACCCGCGTGCAGTGGGGCGTGCTGTACGTGGAGGGCCTGCTGAAGCTGGCGCCGGACGACGCACCACGCATCGAGCAGGCCACCGCCTCGCTGATCGCCGAACTGGAAGCACAGCCTTCGGGCTACCACCAGCGCACCCGTCAGCGCTTCGAGCGCCTGGCCGGGCAGTTGAAGACGTGGAGCGGCAAGCACCAGGGCGCGGAGACGCTGGCGCGGCTGCAGCAGAGGATGCAGCAGGCGTGCGGCGATCAGGTAGATGGCGCGTGCAAGGATTGGTTGAGTTGAGTTGATGAAGACGCTGGCGGCGGGTTCGCCTGCCGGCGCTTTTGTTGATATCGGTTGTGGCGGGGGGAGGGGCTGGCCGGGACACGCCGTAAACCCATCCCTGGGGGCTCGATGGCGCCATCCATGGCGCCAACGGTCCCAGCCAGCCCCTCCCCCCGCCACCGGACAGTTTCCTGCGAGCGCGGGCAGCACATCAGCGCGCCGGTGAGGTTCGAAAAGCGGGTTCTGGTAGTGCCGGCCGCGGGCCGTCAACCCGACCTTCGCTGATTGCCGGCCAGCGGCCGGCACTACCACGTCGCTCTTCCTCTTGCCTTTGACTCCGTCTCCGCGCCGCCGCAGGGAACTGTCCTGCAGAGGTTGACGGGGGAATCAAAGCGGCGAACGCGCGCGCATCCCAATCCCGCCCCTTGACCTCAACCAATGTTGAGGTGCGATAACAGTCTCCCCACGGCCAGCCCTCTGGCCTTCCCCACGGAGATTGCTTCGATGTCGTACTCGCTTCCCCCGCTCCCCTACGCCTACGACGCCCTTGAGCCGCATTTCGATGCGCGCACGATGGAGATCCACCACAGCAAGCACCACCAGGCCTACGTCAACAACCTCAACGCCGCCATCGAGCAGGCCGGCATCGCCGAGCAGCCGGTCGAGGCGCTGATCGCCAACCTCGATGCCGTGCCCGAGGCGCAGCGCGGCGCCATCCGCAACAACGGCGGTGGCCACGCCAACCACAGCCTGTTCTGGACCGTGCTCAGCACCAACGGTGGTGCACCCGATGATGAACTGGCCGCCGCCATCAACCGCGATCTCGGCGGTTTCGATGCCTTCAAGGATGCGTTCACCAAGGCGGCGCAGACCCGCTTCGGCAGCGGCTGGGCGTGGCTGACCAGCGATCGCGATGGCCGCCTGCAGGTGGAAAGCAGCGCCAACCAGGACAGCCCGCTGATGGGTGCAGCCGTCGGCCTGTCCGGCAATGCCCCGATCCTCGCACTGGATGTCTGGGAACACGCCTACTACCTGCACTACCAGAACCGTCGCCCGGACTACATCGGTGCGTTCTTCAACATCATCAACTGGGCCGAGGTCGGCCGGCGCTACCGCCAGGCCAGGACCTCATGAGCGGCGAGACACTGCCGTACGCCGGGCCGTGGGCGGGGGTTTTCCCCGCCCCGGCCCCGGTGCCGTCGGTCGAGATGCCGCCGCGGGCCCTGCGGCGGCTGCTCGGCCACTTTCCTACCGGCGTGGCCATCGTCTGCGCGCGCGATGCGCAGGGCAAACCCATCGGCCTGACCATCAATTCGTTCGTGCCGGTGTCATTGCAGCCGCCGCTGGTGCTGTGGAACCTGGCGTTGCACGCGCAGAGCCTGTCCACCTTCCAGCGCGCCACCCGCTTTGCGATCAGCGTGCTGGCAGCCGACCAGGAAGCATTGGCCCGCCGCTTTGCCGATCCACAGGTACGCAACCGCTTCGACGGCCTGGCATTGCTGGATGACGACGAGGACAGCCCACCACGCATCGCCGGTGCAGTCGCTCATCTCACCTGTACCCGCCACGCGATGTGGCCGGTGGGCGATCACCTGCTGCTGGCCGGACGCATCATCGAGGTGCACGAGAACGGCGGCGCGCCGCTGCTGTTCCATCGCGGCCGCTTCCAGCCCGGCCCCACCGAACTGCTGGTGGAGGTGCGCTGATGAACATTGAAGCTCTGGAATGCATGCTTGCGGCCGGCAAGGACAGCGCGCTGCTGCGCTTCGGCCTGGGCAAGGGCTGGCTGGATGCCGGCAACCCGGTGCGCGCAGCGACCCATCTGGGCCGTTGCGTGGTGCTTGATCCGCAGTACTCGGCCGCCTGGAAGCTGCTCGGCAAAGCCTGGCTGGCCAGTGGCCAGCCGCAGGCGGCGCGCGAAGCATGGCAGCGCGGCTTGAGCGTGGCCGGCAGCAAGGGCGACCAGCAGGCACGCAAGGAAATGCAGGTGTTCCTGCGACGCCTGGACCGCGAGCACGCGGACCTGGCAAAAGCGGGCTGAGTCGATCAGCCCGCGTTGGCCGATGCCGGTGCGGACATGATGTCCGACATCGGCAGGCGGCGCGGCTTGCTGGGGAACGCGTGACGCAGGATGCGCCAGACCACCTGGCCGAACTGGCGCGGCAGCGAGCCGTTGTTGTAGTGCTGGCCGTAGCGGCGGCAGATGTCCTTCACTTCCTTGGCGATGGCCGCATAGCGGTTGGCCGGCAGGTCCGGATAGAAGTGGTGCTCGATCTGGTGGCTGAGGTTGCCCGACAGCACATTGATCAGGAAGCCGCCGCTGATGTTGGACGAACCGCGCAGCTGACGCAGGTACCAGTGGCCGCGCGATTCATTGCGCAGGCATTCCTTCGGGAAGGTTTCCGACTCGGCGGTGAAGTGGCCGCAGAAGATGATCACGTAGGTCCAGATGTTGCGCAGGCCGTTGGCCACCATGTTGCCCAGCATCACGGTGAGGAAGAACGGGCCGGCCAGCAACGGGAAGAACACGTAGTCCTTCAGCACCTGGCGGGCCATTTTCCGCGCCACCGGGCGGGTCTGCATCCACATCGCACGGCCGCTGATGCGACCTTTCAGCCAACGACCCAGGCGCAGGTCCTGCGCGGCAACGCCCCACTGGAACAGCAGCGCGAAGATCGGCGCGATGATCGGCTGCAGCAGGTAGAACGGCTTCCAGCGCTGTTCCGGGAAGATGCGCAGCAGGCCGTAGCCGATGTCATCGTCCATGCCACGCACGTTGGTGTAGGTGTGGTGGCGGAAATTGTGGGTCTTGCGCCAGTTGTCGGCGGTGGCAACGATATCCCACTCGTAGGTGTTGCCATTGAGCTTGGGGTCGCCGGTCCAGTCGAACTGGCCGTGCATGACGTTGTGGCCCAGCTCCATGTTCTCCAGGATCTTCGACAGCGCCAGCAGCAGCGTGCCAGTGATCGCGGCCGGCCACAGCAGCGGCATCCAGAACAGCGGCGAGAATGCTGCCAGGAACAGCAGGCCACGGCCACCGACGCCGAACCATCGCACGGCAGCAGCCACACGGCGGATGTAGCGGGTATCGGAGGCGCCGAGGCTGCCGATCACACGGTCGCGGATCGCATCGAGTTCCTCACCGAAAGCATGCATCTCGGCGGTGCTCAGGGCACGGTCGGTAGCGCGGGTCATGGCAGGCGTCCTCAGAGATCCAGAGTCAGGTCGGTGGTCGGTGCGCTCACGCAGATCCGCACCGGCTGTGCCGTTTCGGACTGCAGGTCGCCGGTGCGAAGGTGGCGGGTGGCGCCACTGACGCGATCACAGGTGCAGGTGTTGCAGATGCCCATGCGGCAACCGTGCTTGGGCTTGATGCCATGCGCTTCCAGGCTTTCCAGCAGCGAGCGGCCTCGCGGCACGCTCAGCTGGCGGCCACTGCGCGCAAGCGTCAGCGACACCTCGCCTTCGCTGCTGGCATCGCGCAGTGGCGCCGGCGGGGTGAAGGCTTCGGCCTGGAAGCCAGCCACCTGGTGCGCCAGGCGTTCACGCGCAGCGGCAACGAAGCCATCCGGACCGCAGGCCAGCACATGGCGCTGCGCCAGCGGCGTGTCATCGCCGGCCACCTGCAGACCATGGGTATCGATGCGCGCGGCCGGCGCCTCACCCTCGCGGGTGGTCAGCAGATGCACGCGCAGGTTCGGATGTGCCGCGGCCAGCGCCTGCAGTTCATCACGGAACTGCAGATGGGCGGCGGTGCGCTCCCAATAGAACAGGTCCACCGGTGCTGCCAGCGGGCGCTGGCAGGCGTCGCGCAACAGGCTGCGCATCGGCGTGATGCCACTGCCGGCAGCCAGCAGCAGCACCGGCGCCGCGGCCGGCATATGGAACTCGCCGAAGGCGGCATCGAGGCGGAACAGTTCGCCCGGCTGTGCATGGTTGACCAGATGCTGGCTGACCCGGCCGCCATCGATCGCCTTGACGGTGATCGCCAGCTCGCGCCGACCCAGTGCGGTAGGGCTGTAGCTGCGCTGCCACAGGCGCCCCTCAATCTCGACGCCCAGGGTGACGTGCTGGCCGGCGCGCATGCCGGCCCAGTGCCGGTTGGTGCGCAGGACCAGGGTCGCCGCGCCCTCGCCGGCCGGCTCGCGCCGGACCAGTCGGGCCACCGGCTCGCGCAGGGTCCACAGGGGATTGAGCTGGCCCGCCCAGAAATCGAACAGCGACGGCGAGACCCAGCGGTACGGAGAGAACAGGGACGGACGGACGACAGCGCTCATGGGCGCACTATACGGGCGCACATACACCTGTGTATACATGTGTATATTGAACCGGATTGGGTATGATTCAGCCTCGCCCCACCGGAACCCCCATGGCCGCCGCCACCGCCTTGTCGACGCCTGAAGATGCCAACAGCCCGGCCCGCCGTACGGTGAGCCGCGAGGATCTGCTGGCCGCCGCCCTGAAACTGATCGGGCCGCACCGCAGCCTGTCCACGCTCAGCCTGCGCGAAGTGGCACGTGAGGCCGGCATTGCGCCGAACAGCTTCTACCGGCAGTTCCGCGACATGGACGAACTGGCCGTGGCGCTGATCGATGCAGCCGGCCGTTCGCTGCGCACCATCATCGGCGAGGCCCGCCAGCGCGCCACCTCCACCGCTACCAGCGTGGTGCGGGTCTCGGTGGAGACCTTCATGGAGCAGCTGCGCGCCGACGACAAGCTGCTGCACGTACTGCTGCGGGAAGGCGCGGTCGGCTCGGACGATTTCAAGCACGCGGTCGAACGCGAGCTGCACTACTTCGAGGAAGAGCTGCAGCACGATCTGGTGCGCCTGGCCGCACTGGATGGCGCGGTACTGCATGCCCCGGAACTGGTGGCCAAGGCCATCACCCGGCTGGTGTTCGCGATGGGCGCCACCGCCATGGACCTGCCACCGGAGAAGGATCCGGAACTGGTCGAACAGATCTCCACGATGATCCGCATGATCATCGTCGGCGCCCGGACCCCCGCCGCATTCCGTCGCGGCTGACGATCCGACCGCGCCTACACGGCAACTCCATCCTATGGACATGACCACCGGCAGGGTTGTGGTCGTTTTGTGTAATGTTATAACACACAAATGATCTGACTCGACTGGCGCCCCAATCGCAATTGCCTCGGCTTCGTTATATAGCACTTGCTATATTCATAAGCCGCTGCTTTCATATCGTCAGCCAGGTCGCCCTCGCCGCCTTTCTTCTCCCAAGGACGACGCCCTCATGCCCGTTGCCACGCCCCTCTTCCATCGGCTGCCCCTGGCCGCCGCCATTGCCCTGACCCTGCCGCTGCCTGCACTGGCCGCCACCTCGAAGCCGACCGAGCTGGACCGCGTGCAGGTCAAGGTCAGCACCGCCACCCGCAGCGAACGCCTGCTATCCGATGTCCCGATCCGCACCGAAGTGCTGCGCAAGGAAGACATCGCGCTGCGCGCGGCCACCGACTTCTCGCGCGCCGCCGAGCTGATCAACGGCCTGCGCGTGGAAAGCAACTGCCAGAACTGCAACACCAGCGAAGTGCAGCTGCTGGGCCTGCCCGGTGCCTACAACCAGCTGCTGTTCGATGGCATCCCGCTGTTGTCCACGCTGGGCAGCGTCTATGGCCTGGAGCAGATTCCGGCCGGGTTCGTCGACCGCATCGAAGTGGTCAAGGGCGGCGGCTCGGCGCTGTACGGCCCGGGTGCGGTGGCCGGTGTGATCAACCTGATTCCGCCGCTGCCGGCGCGCAGCGGTGGCCATGTGCAGGCCGGCGTGGATGTCCTGAAGGGCACACCGCAGAAGAATGCCGACGTGCGCCTGGACCTGGTGGCGAAAGATGCCGACGCCGGGCTTTCAGTGATTGCCCAGCGCAACTGGAACAGCGGCATCGACTACAACGGTGACGGCTACACCGAGATCACCCGCAAGAACCTCAAGGTCGGCGGGCTGCAGGCCTGGTACGCGCCCACGCCGGGCACGCGGCTGCGCCTGGACCTGCAGGTGACCGATGAAACCCGGCGTGGCGGCAATCGACTGGATCAGCCCGAATACCTGGCCAACATCGCCGAATCGCTGGATACGAAATACCGGCGCGGCAGCGTGTCGTGGGATCAGGAAATCAATGCCGACGCCGATTTCCGCCTGGCCTACGCCTTCGCCGACATCGACCGCGACAGTTTCTACGGCGGTCTTGGCGACGTGGTTACCGATCCGTCTGCCCCCGGCCATGACCCGTCGCAGCTGGATCCCAACGTGGCCGGCAGCGCGGCCTCGCGTTCGTGGCGCCAATACGGCCGCACCCACAACCCGCTGCACTACATCGACAGCCAGTTGAACTGGCGGCTGGGCGCGCACGCGCTGGCCTTCGGCGTGCAGTACAAGCACGAGGCGCTGCGCGACGACAACCGCACCGGTGACGGGCAGCGCCTGGCGGTGCTGGAAGATGCAACCTTCCACAACCTGGGCGCCTTCATCCAGGACGAGTGGAGCCTGCGCGACAACGTCGACCTGGTACTGGGCGCACGCGTGGACAAGAGCTCGGAGCTGGACAGCGCGGTGTTCTCGCCGCGCATCGCCCTGGCCTGGCAGGCCACGCCCAACCTGAAATGGCGAGCCGGCATCGCCACCGGCTTCCGTGCACCGGAGATCTTCGTCGAGGACGTGCACGTCGATACGCTGGGTGGCGAGCAGGTGCGCGTGCGCAACACCGATGGCCTGAAGGAAGAGCGCGCGTTGACCACTCTGTTCGGCTTCGACTGGCGCTCGGACCCGGCCAATCCAGTGTGGAGCTGGGATGCTACCGCCTCCTATGCACGCATCCGCGACACCTTCGCGCTGGGCGAGATCCAGCGCGGCGATGACGGACAACTGAGCCAGCTGCGCTACAACGCCTCCGGCTCCAACGTGCTGGGGGCGGAAACCAACCTCGGCTGGCAGCCGTCGCCGCAGTGGCGCCTGACCGCCGGTGCCTCGTGGTACCGCTCGCGCTTCCGCGAACCGCAGCGCATCTTCGACGACACCGGCGACGGTGGCGACACCATCATCGAAAGCCGCGACTACCTGAAGACCCCGCGCTGGACCGGCCTGGCGCAGCTCAGCTGGATGCCCGCCGAGCCGTGGGAAACCTTCGTCGCGCTGCGCCATACCGGGCCGATGTCGGTGCTGAACAACCGGTTGGGCGAGCTGCACCGTACGCGTTCCTTCCTGGTCACCGATCTTGGTGCTCGCTGGCACCGCCATCTGGGCGCGCAGGCGCAGCAGGAAGTGTCGGTGGCCGCGGGCGTCAAGAACGTGTTCGATCAGCGCCAGAAAGATCTGGAAGTGGGCGCGCTGCGTGACAGCGACTATGTCTACGGGCCGCGCTTCGCGCGTTCGTGGTACGTCAACCTGCGCTATGCGTTCTGAAGCTCTGCGAGCGTTGTTGCTGGCCTGTGCCGTGCTGCTGGCCGCACCGGCGATGGCTGCGGACCTGCACGCGCAGGTCTCGGCCTCGCTGATGCAGCCGGAACAGCGCTCGCTGCGACCGATGCAATGGACACAGCCGCCGAAACTGGTGGCGCTGTACTTCGGTGCCGACTGGTGTGCACCGTGCCATGCCTTCGTACCCACGCTGCGCAGCGTGCGTGATGCCCTGCGCCAAGCCGGCGCCGATACCGAAGTGGTGTACGTCAGCCAGGATGAGAGCGAGAGCGCGCTGCGCCGCTACATGCACGCGCAGGACATGCCGTGGCCGGTGCTTGACCCGCGCCGCGCTGCGCGCATGCCGGCCCTGCAGGCATTGGCCGGGCTGGCACCGCCGAATCTGGTACTGATCGATGCCGACGGCACGGTGCTGGCCAATGGCTGGCAAGGCCGGCGTTACCAAGGCCTGCAGCCGGTGTTGAAGGAATGGACGAAACGGGCGTGCGCGCAGGAACAGGCCCGCTGCCCGCCTGACCTGTAGCGTCGAGCCATGCTCGACGCATTCCATCACCGTGCAAACGGCAGCCGAGCATGGCTTGTATGTTCCTCCCGGCTCCTACGAGGTATGTAGGAGCCAGGGTGGAGGGACCGTCAACATGATATCTGCGGGTACCAGCCGACAGACGAGCCGAGCGATCCCCATCCCGCACCTTAACGTCGATAAGGGATCTAGCGGCCTTTGAGGACCGCCGATGTAGGCAAGCCAACGTGGTGCGGTACCACCCCAGCCCCTCAACAATAGCTGGGAGTTGCGCAGATGTCAGATCGTTTGGCCTTCGGCATCGATGCCGATTCAAAGACCCTTGTGGTGGCCCATCACGGCACCAAGGGCAGCGCCCGCATCACCAATTCAGCGTCGGCCATCACTAAGTGGGTGTCCGCCCTGCCGGCCAGATCTCGCATTGGAGTGGAGGCAACCAATCGCTACCACGAGCTTGTGGTTCAGGCTGCCCAGAAGGCCGGTCACGCCGTCTTTGTGCTCAATCCGCGCGACATCAAACATTACGCCAAGGGCGTGGCCTGCCGCGGCAAAACCGACTCAGGTGACGCGCAGGTTATCGCGCGTTACATCGCTAAGGAGGCCGACAATCTGCATGAGCATGTCGCCCGTTCACCTGCGCAGGAGCAGCTGCATGTGCTACTCCAGCAACGCGACAGCCTGGTCCGGAGCAAGGCGAAGTTGAATCTCTCGCTAGGCGCGGGAGCGTCGGAGTCGGCCATCTTTGGGCGCATCTTCGGTGGTCTGAAAGAGGCCATTGCCATGCTCGACCAACAGATTCAGCAACTGTGCCGCAGCGGCGAACAGCGCGACCTGTATCGGCGGATCATGACCATCCCGGGGATCGGACCGACGGTTGCGGCCTTTATCACCCATCACATCACGCGCTGGCCCTTGACCAGCTCAGACGCTTGGATTGCCTGCAGCGGTCTGGATCCGCGACCCAACGAATCCGGTGCGCGGACCGGCAGACGGCGCCTGTCCAAGCGTGGCAACGCCAGCCTGCGCCAGATCCTCTACATGGCGGCCATGGGCCTGACCCGATCCAAAGGCGGCAAAGCCCTTTATACGGCCATCCGCGAACGTGGTCACAGCAGTACCGCCAGCTTTAACATCCTGGCCAGAAAGCTGGCCAGGATCGCCTGGGGGGTCTTCAAAAGCGGGCGGGACTTTGACCCCGCCATGCTGAAAGTGGGTCAAGCCTGCTTCCAGCAGGCTTGACCGCGAACATAGGATCTCGGCTCTACAAAAACCGGGATCGCGCGAACGGCCGCCGGGCATGGCCCGGCGCTACCGTTACGGCGCCTCGCCCTCGGCCTTGCGCACGAACGCCTCGAACAGCGCCAGCGTCTGCTCGCTCACATGGTGCTCGATACCCTCCGCATCACGCCGTGCCGTATCAGGGTCCACGCCCAGCGCCAGCAGGAAACGCTCCACGGTCTGGTGCCGCTGGCGGCTGGCATGGGCCAGCGCCTCGCCTTCCGGGGTCAGGAACACGCCGCGGTACGGCCGCTGCACCACCCAGCCATCGCGGGCCAGGCGCCGCAGCATCTTCGCCACGGTGGGCTGGGCCACGCCCAGGCGGGTGGCGATGTCGACCTGGCGGGCCTCGCCGCCGTCGGCCAGCAGGTCCGAGATCAGCTCGACATAGTCCTCCACCAGCTCCATCCGGTGCGCTTCGCGCACTTGCCGGAAGCTCTCGACCTGGCGCTCAGCCTCGATCAAGGGGGTGCTTTTCAGCGATGTCGAATCGTCGGTCTTGCCCACGCCTGCGCCTGTCCTTCCGGTCTACTCCGGGTTTGAAACTGAATTCTGGACCAGTAACGCGATAAAGACGATTGTTTCACATTGCTAATGACTATAGCAGGAGCTATATTCGGACCCATGAACACCCTGGCGCCCCACGACCCTTCGGCCTCCACCCCGGCCAGCCTGGGCGCGCTCAACGCCTCGGTCGCCGTTCCCGACAAGGGCCATTGGTGGTTCCGCCTGCTGGCCTTCCTCGGCCCGGGCTACATGATCTCGGTCGGCTACATGGACCCAGGCAACTGGGCCACCGACCTCGCCGGCGGTTCTCGCTTCGGCTACCTGCTGCTGTCGGTCATCCTCATCTCCAACCTGATGGCGGTGATCCTGCAGGCGCTGTCGGCACGGCTGGGCATCGCCACCGGCATGGACCTGGCGCAGGCCTGCCGCGCGCGGTACCCGAAGCCGGTGAACCTGGCGCTGTGGGCGCTGTGCGAGGCAGCGATCATCGCCTGCGACCTGGCCGAGGTGATCGGCACCGCGATCGCATTGAAGCTGCTGTTCGACCTGCCGCTGCTGTGGGGCGCGGTGATCACCGCGCTGGATACGCTGCTGGTCCTGCTGCTGATGAACCGCGGCTTCCGTGCGCTGGAAGCCTTCGTGATCGCGCTGCTGATGGTGATCTTCGGCTGCTTCATGGTGCAGATCGCGCTGGCCGCACCGCCGGTGATGGACGTGCTGGGCGGATTCATTCCGCGCGCACAGGTAGTGACTGATCCGCACGCGCTGTACATCGCCATCGGCATCATCGGCGCCACGGTGATGCCGCATAACCTGTACCTGCATTCTTCCATCGTGCAGACCCGCGCCTATCCGCGCACCGACGAGGGCCGTCGCAGCGCGCTGCGCTGGGCGGTGACCGACAGCACCCTCGCGCTGACGCTGGCACTGTTCATCAACGCCAGCATCCTGATCCTGGCGGCGGCGGTGTTCCATGCCAATGGCCGTTTCGATGTGGAAGACATCGAGCAGGCGCACCAGCTGCTGGCGCCGATGCTGGGCGTGGGCGCGGCGGCGACACTGTTTGCGATTGCCCTGCTGGCCTCGGGCCTGAATTCGACAGTGACCGCCACGCTGGCCGGCCAGATCGTGATGGAAGGCTTCCTGCACCTGCGCCTGCCGCCGTGGCTGCGTCGGCTGATCACGCGCGCACTGGCGATCATTCCGGTGGTGGTGGTGATCATGCTGTTCGGCGACCAGGGCGCGGTGAAGCTGCTGGTGCTGAGCCAGGTGGTGCTGTCGATGCAGCTGCCGTTTGCGATCATTCCCCTGGTGCGGATCGTGACCGACAAAGTGACGATGGGCGCGCTGGTGGCACCGCGCTGGCTGGGTGCGATTGCCTGGGTGATCGCGCTGGTGATCGTGGTGTTGAACGTGAAGCTGCTGGTGGATACCTTCAGCGGAGCCTGACGCCGAACCACGGACCCTGCCCCGGTAGATCCACGCCATGCGTGGATGCCCTTGTAGAGTCGAGCCATGCTCGACTCATCGCTCACCGCGCGAACGGCAGCCGAGCATGGGCTCGGCTCTACAGATGCAACGCGATCGCGGCCTCGATCTGCTGCGGTGACTGGAACCCTGCCAGGCGCGTGCGCTCATCACCGTCACGGAACAGGGACAACGTCGGGGTCTGCCGCAGTCCCAGCTCCCTGAAGAACGCCTCACCCAGCACCTCCAGCTGCACGCGCAGCAAGGTCGTGCCCTGCCCCGCCACGCTGTTGGCCACCCGGTGCAACGACATCTCCAGCATCCGGCAGCCCGGGCACTGGTCCTTGTGGAAATCCACCAGCACCCGCGGGTGCTCGGCCAGCAGCTGCTGGAACTGCTCAGGCGTGGTGGCGTCGATGATCTGCATCGCTGTTTCTCCAGTAGTGGGCCAGGACCGCATCGGTCCAGGCGTCGATGGCTTCGGCATGACGCTCGCCATGCGGCATCTGTTCGATCTCCAGCGGCGGGTAGTCGCTGCGGAAATAGCGGATCAGCCGGTGCACGGCACCGCAGTAGTACTCCTGCCCCCACTGCGTTTCGCCGGTGCCGAACACCGCCAGCTGCCGTGGCCGCTCGCCGCGCTCGGCAATGCCGGCCACCCACGCCTTCATCTCCGCCGGCGTGCGGCCGGCGTTGTCGGTCCAGCAGCCCAGCAGCACCAGGTCGGCCTCGCCGGCAGCCAGCGGCGGCGCCTGCCGCAGGTCGTCGGCCTCCTGCCAGTGCACGGCATGCCCCACGGCACGGCAGCGCTCGGCAATCTGCCGGCCGAGTTCGCGGGTGTTGCCGCTCAAGGAGGCGACCACCATCAGGATGCTCAGCACGGCGCCAGGCTCAGAGATCGTCGAAGCCGTTGTCGACGTTGGTCTTCTTGTAACTTGCATTGCGCATCTCGAAGAAGTCGGTCTTGGTCTCGGTGAAGTTGTCGGCGTAGGCCTTGATCCACGGCATCACGTTGTCGGTGGTGTCGCTGTACAGGCGCTCGATGCCGAGCATGCCGGCCATCTTGTTGGCGCGGTACTTCACGTAGCGCACCATCTCGTCCACGTCGATGCCATCGATGCCATCCAGCACCTCCGACGACCACTGCGTCTCAAGCTCGATGGCATGTTCGAATGACTGGTGCACGTAGGCGGTCAACTCATTGGTCTGCAGCTCGGGGTTTTCACCGATGATGGCGCGGATCAGCTCGCTGATGAACTTGGTATGGGCCAGCTCGTCGCGATTGATGAAGCTGATGATCTTGCCGGTGCCGTTCATGCGGTTCTGCCGCACCATGTTGTAGAAGTAGGCGAAACCGGAATAGAAGTTGATGCCTTCCAGGATCGAGGACTGGATCAGCGACTTGAGCAGGGTCTCGGCGGTCTTCTCGCGCATGAAGTCGTCATACGCGCCCATGATCGGGGCATTGCGCTTGATGATGGTCGGGTGGGTGCGGGCGATCTCGAAGATGCGGTTCTGGTTCGGCAGGTCGGTGATCGAGGCCAGTACGTAGCTGTAGCTCTCGTTATGGATCACTTCCTGCTGGCCGATGATCGCCGCATTGGCATGCGCGGCCGGGTCAGTGATGTACTCGGCGACGTTGTAGATGAAACGGGTCTGCGGTGAGTCGAGCGTGGCCAGCAGGCCGATGATCGAATCGTAGGCGTTCTTTTCGCGTGCGTTGAGCTCGCCGTACTGGCGCGCATCGAGCTTCATGTCGACCTCGTCGGGAATCCAGAAGTTGGTCGACAGCTCCTTGTAGGCCCGATAGAAGGACGGATACGGGATATCGTTCCAGTTGAGGATGCCGCTGGTACGGCCGTTGATGATGCCGGTGCTGCGGTTGGGATGGCGCGGTTCGAGGATCTTGATGCGGTCGAGGGGGGTTGCCATGGTGTTACCTGCAGGGGGTAGCGCCGGGCCATGCCCGGCGGAATGTGCGACGGCCGCGCGATGCGCTCGCCGGGCGTGGCCCGGCGCTACCGTGGATGGTCAACTGGCGCACCACTCGCATTCGCTGATGTCGATGTCGTTGGAGCGCACGTAGTAGGTGGTCTTCAGGCCTTCGCGCCAGGCGCTCAGGTGCAGCTCCAGCAGCGTGCTGGCGCGGATGGTGCTGGGCACGTACAGGTTGAAACTGATCGACTGGTCGACATGGCGCTGGCGGCGGGCGTTCTGGCGCACGCTGGCGAACTGGTCGACCTTGTAGGCACCCTTCTCATAGTACGGCCAGGTTTCCAGCGACAGGCCCGGCGCCGCCACCGGCCGCCGGAAGTCCTTCTTTTCCTCGTAGTAGAACGCGCTGTAGATCGGGTCGATCGACGCGGTGGAACCGGCAATCTGCGCGGTGCTCATGTTCGGCGCGACGGCCAGCAGCCAGCCGTTACGCAGGCCGTGCGTGGCGACCTCGCGGGCCAGGCTGTCCCACGCGGCGCCGCTGTAGTCGCGGTCACGGAAGTAACGCCCGTTGTGCCAGTCGCTGCCCGCGAACATCGGGTAGCTGCCCTTCTCCTTCGCCAGCTGCGCGCTGGCCTGGATGGTCAGGAAGTTGATGCGCTCGTAGAGACGGTCGGCCAGATCCTCGGCATCCGGTGATTCCCACTGGATCGCCTGTTGCGCCAGCAGGTGGTGCCAACCGAACGTGCCCAGGCCGATGGCGCGGTACTTGCGGTTGGTGATGGTGGCCTGCGGCACCGGCAGCGCGTTGAGGTCAATCACGTTGTCGAGCATGCGCACCTGGATCGGGATCAGGCGCTCCAGCACGTCGGTGGCCAGCAGGTCATCCGGCGCCCTGATTGCCCGGCCGAGGTTGATCGAGGACAGGTTGCAGACCACGAAGTCACCGGCGCGGCGCGTGGTGACGATCTGGTCGCCGCTGACGATCTCCTGGATCATCCGCGTCGGGCTCATGTTCTGCAGGATCTCGGTGCACAGGTTGCTGGAATAGATCATGCCCGCGTGCTTGTTCGGGTTCCGGCGGTTGACCTCGTCGCGGTAGAACAGGAACGGATTGCCGGTCTCCAACTGGCTGAGCATGATCCGCTTGAACAGATCGATCGCCTTCACCGTGCGGCGGCTGATGCGCTCGTCGGCCACCAGTTCGGCATAGCGGTCGCGGAAGCTGCCCGCACCGCGCGTCTCATCGTAGAAGTCCTGCAGATACCAGCCCTTGGCCTGCTTCACCTCGTGCGGGTCGAACAGGTACCAGTCGGCGCGGCGCTCGACCGCTTCCATGAACAGGTCGGGCACGCACACCGAGGTGAACACATCGTGCGCGCGCAGGCGCTGGTCGCCGTTGTTGAGGCGCAGGTCCATGAACGCTTCGATGTCGCGGTGCCAGATGTCCAGGTACACCGCCACCGCGCCCTTGCGCTGGCCAAGCTGATCAACCGACACCGCGGTGTTGTTGAGCTGCTTGATCCACGGCACCACGCCACCGGAGGAATTGGCCACGCCCCGGATCGGCGCGCCGCTGCTGCGCACATAGCCCAGGTAGGCGCCGACGCCGCCACCGTGCTTGGACACGCGGGCGATATCGGTGTTGGAGTCATAGATGCCCTGCAGGCTGTCGTCCACCGTGTCGATGAAGCAGCTGGACAGCTGCCCACCCACCTTGCCGGCATTGGCCAGGGTCGGTGTGGCGACGGTCATGTACAGGTTGGACAGCGCCCAGTACGCCTCGCCGACCAGCTGCATGCGCCGCTCGCGCGGCTTTTCCTCCTGCATCAGGTACAGCGCGATGGTCAGCCAGCGCTCCTGCGGCAGTTCGTAGACCTCGCGGCTGCGGTCGCTGGCCAGATAGCGCGTGGCCAGCAGGTACAGGCCGTTGTAGGCGAACAGGCGGTCGCGCTCCGGGTCGATCATCTCGCCGGCCTGCTGCAGCTCTTCCTTCGAATAGCAGCGCAGGATGTCGTTGCTGTAGATGCCGCGGTCAGCCAGGCTTTCCTGCAGGCCCACATACGAACCGTACTTCAGGCCGACGTCGTAGAAGCGGTTGCGGCTGGCGCGCTTGTACAGGCGGCGCAGGTAGATGCGCGCGGCAAACTGTTCCCACTCGGGTGCAACCAGGTCCACCCGCGATTCGGCCTCACGGATCAGCAGATCGACCAGGTCGTCGGCGCTGATGCTCGGTTTGCGCTCGACCATCGCCTGCACCACGCGGCGATAGTCGCTCACGTCCAGCTGCGGGAACTCGGCATGCACGGCGTCGATGCTGCGCTGCAGGCGCTCGGCCTCGAACGGCAGGCGGCGGTTGCCGGCCTCCTTGGTGATCCAGGTCGGCACGCGCTCGCCACCGGCGCGCAAGGCGTCGCCAGCGCCGGCCAGATCGGCCACGCGGAAGGTACTGTCGGTCATGGTGGTGAAACTCCAGGCTCGCACGCGCTTTGGCGGTCGATGCCATGGCGGCCCTGAACGCGATACCGGCGCACGGGGCGAACGGGTGGATTGCCAGGGCACGGGAACGTAGGTCGTCGGCATCTGCCTGCGCCTGCGGCCGGTATCCGGGCCGTGGGGGCGACCTGCGTCCGCACGATGGCGGCCGCGTCGACACGGCAAGCCTTCAGGGGCGGGCCGCGGGACGTTTGCTGCATGTCCGGCGGCGGCGGCTGACCGGGAGTGACGGCCACAACATAGTGGGGATATCCCGAACCGTCAACACAAGATGCGGCAATCAGCACATGTCGCGACGATCAGTCGCAGGATGCCGTGTTGCAGCTGCGGCGCCTTGTCGACAGCCCCTGCGTCCCCAGTTCGGTACAACATCCACTTTCCCCGGAACACCGCCCATGCGCGCTGCCCAGTACCGCTCCTTCGGCAACCCGGCCGACGTCCTTGCCATTGCCGATGCGCCGCTGCCCGAGCCCGGCCCCGGCGAGGTGCGCATCCGCACCGTGCTGGCCTCGATCCACAACCACGATCTGCTGACCGTGCGCGGCCTCTATGGCTACAAGCCGACCCTGCCGGCGATCGGTGGCAGTGAAGCGCTGGGCGTGGTCGATGCACTCGGCGATGGTGTCGACGGCCTGCAGATCGGACAGCGCGTCGCCGCAGCCTCGGTACACGGTACCTGGGCCGAGGCCTTCATCGCGCCGGCACGCATGGTGATTCCGATGCCGGAGGCGATCCCCGACGAAATGGCCGCGCAGCTGATCGCCATGCCGCTGAGCGCGCTGATGCTGCTGGAGTTCCTGCACGTCGAGGCGGGCCAGTGGATCGTGCAGAACACCGCCAACGGCGCGGTGGGCAAGTCGCTGGCGATGCTGGCGCGGGCGCGTGGCGTGCATGTAGCCAACCTGGTGCGCAATGCGGATGCCGTCGCACAGTTGCAGGCGCTGGGTATCGATCATGTGTTCGACACCTCGGTGGACGGCTGGAAGGATCGCGTTCGTGAAGCGACCGGCGAAGCACAGGCGGCGGCCGCCGTGGATTCCATCGGCGGCGACGCCAGCGGTGACCTGGTCGACCTGCTCGGCCACAACGGCACGCTGGTGTCGTTCGGCGTGATGAGCGGCGAACCGATGCGCATCCCGGCCGGCGGCCTGATCTACAAGGAAGCGACGGTGAAGGGCTTCTGGGGCAGCAAGGTCAGCCAGGCGATGGCGGTGGAGGACAAGCGCCGGCTGGTTGGCGAACTGCTGAAGCGTGCGGCTGGCGGCGAGCTGACGCTGCCGGTGGAGCAGATCTTCGCACTGGGCGATATCGCCCAGGCAGCGAAGGCCGGTGCGGGTTCGGGTCGTAACGGCAAGGTGCTGCTGCGGCCGTGATCGTCTGACATTGCGTTCTGTAGCCGAGCCATGCTCGGCTGCTTTCCGGCCAGTGTGTGGAGCCGAGCGTAGGCTCGGCTCTACAGGGGCGTGCGGACCAACGGTCCGCACCCACCGAGCCGGTTCGTTAAGAACCTGTGATGTATAACTGAATGCGCTTTCGTCATTGGAAGGTGCATGTACCTGCATGCGGTACTGACGGCTCCTCCCCCGTTCGGCGTTGTCGCTTCCATGTACCGCACCACCCTGAACCTGCTTGCTGGCGCCATTGCGCTGGGCCTCACCGCCGGCGCTGCCGGCGCCGCTGAATCCGCCGACACCGGCAAGGACAGCACCACCCTCGGCACCGTGCTGGTGACCGGTTCCAACATCAAGCGCAGCGATACCGCCGGGCCCAACCCGGTGCAGATCGTCAGCCGCGAACAGATCGAGCAGACCGGCCGCTCCACCCTCACCGACGTGCTGCGCAACCTGTCGGCCAATGCCGGCAACAGCTTCGACGAGCAGTACACCGGCAGCTTCGCCGCCGGCTCGGCCTCGATCGGCCTGCGTGGCCTGTCGCCGAAGAACACACTGGTGCTGGTCAACGGCTACCGCGTGTCCAACTTCGGCTTCGCGCTCAATACCCAGGACACCTTCGTCGACCTCAACGCGCTGCCGATCAGCGCGGTGGAACGCATCGAAGTGCTGAAGGACGGCGCCTCGGCGGTGTATGGCTCCGACGCCATCGCCGGTGTCATCAACATCATCCTGCGCAAGAACTTCCAGGGCGTGGAAGTGGGCGGCGGTTTCGGTACCGCCACCCAGGGCGGCCTGGACGAACGCAAGGCCAACCTGCTGGCCGGCTTCGGCGACCTGGAGCAGCAGGGCTGGAACGTGCTGTTCGGGCTGGACCTGCTCAAGCGTGATCGCCTCGACGCCGACCAGCGCGCCTATACCCGCAGCGGCGATTTCCGCGACAAGCCCGGCGGACGCCTGGCCGGCTGGTCCACCGCCGGTGGCAATTGGCTGTCCAACCCGCGCGCGCCACAACCGTTCGCCAACTGCCCGGATGGCAGTCAGCTGCGTCCCTACAGCGATTTCGGCAGCACCCTGCCCGGCCAGGCCTGCGCCTTCAACGCGCAGCCGTTCAAGACCCTGCAGCCCGGCGCCGAGCGCCTGCAGGCGTCGTTGAGTGCGACCTACCGCTTCAATGACAGTGTCGAAGCGTTCGCCGACGTGCTGTACAGCCACAACAAGGCCGACCAGATCTTCAGTGCGCCGCTGACCGTTGGCCCCGGCCTGCGTGCCTACAACCCGGCTACCGGCACGCTCATCGACGTGCCGGCGGTGCTGCCGGTCGGCCATCCCAACAACCCGGGCAGCACGCCACTGCCGTTCGAGTACACCTTCTTCGACCTCGGCCCGCGCCTGAAGGACAACACGCAGGTGTTCTACCGTGCCCTGGCGGGCGTGCGCGGCAGCGGCGAACGCTGGGACTGGGAAGTGGCAGCGCTGACCTCGCAGAGTGCACAGCGCGAGTACGTCGACAACTTCGTCAATCGCTATGCGTTCGAGCAGATCCTGCGCGAGGGCAGCTACAACTTCCTCAACCCGTCCAGCACGCCGGGCGCGCTGGATGCACTGCGCCTGCAGACCAAGCGTCCGGGCTGGTACAAGCTGCACGCGTTGAACGTGAAGGCCTCGACCTCGCTGTGGGAGATGCCCGCCGGTACGGTCGGCTTCGCCTGGGGTGCCGAGTTCCGCAAGGAATCGCTGGATGCGCGCACCAGCGCGCAGGTGCTGTCGGGCACCGAACTGCGCCCGGCCATCAACGTGGTCAACGGCGAGCGCCAGGTCAGTGCCGCCTATGCCGAACTGAGCGTGCCACTGCACCGCACGTTGGAGCTGCAGGTGGCCGGCCGCGGCGATCACTACGATGACTTCGGCAAGGCGTTCTCGCCGAAGGTGGCGCTGCGCTGGCAGCCGCTGGACAGCCTGCTGCTGCGCGGCTCGTTCTCGCGCGGCTTCCGGGCACCCTCGCTGCCGGAGATCGCGCCGGGCCAGACCGTCAGCTACGGCTCGGTGATCGATCCGCTGGATCCGCTGCAACCGGGCGGCAGCCGTGGCGTGACCAACATCCGCACCGGCAACCCGGATCTGAAGGCGGAGCGCTCGCGCAACTTCAACGTGGGTGCAGTGTGGTCGCCGGATGGTGATACCAGCATCGGCCTGGACTGGTACCGCATCGCGCAGGACAACCTGGTCAAGCCGGACAGCGCGCAGTTCATCGTCGACAACCCGACGCTGTTCCCCGGTCGCGTGCAACGTGATGCGCAGGGACGCATCCAGTTCATCACCAACCAGTACGCCAACCAGGGCGAACTGACCACCTCGGGCCTGGACCTGGACGCCAACCGCACCTTCCGCACCGTGGGCTGGGGCACCTTCACCGTGGCCGGCAGCTGGACCCACCTGCTCAGCTTCAAGCAGCCGCTGGTGGCTGGGCAGGCACCGTATGACGGCGCCGGCAACAACCGCCACGGCGCGCTGCCGCGTACCCGCGGCACCACCTCGTTGAACTGGGCGGTGGGCGACTGGAGCAGTACGCTGAGCCTGCAGTACGTGAGTGGCTACGACCAGCGTGTGGCGACGGCAACCAGCAACCCGGGCCTGCGCGACCGCATCAAGCCGTATCACCAGCTGGACCTGTACGTAGCGTACGAAGGTATTCCCAACACGACGCTGTCGCTGTCGGTGCTGAACCTGACCGACAAGGACCCGCCGTTCGACCCCGCCGGTGGCTCCAACGGTTTCGACATCAGCCAGTACAACCTGCGCGGACAGTTCGTCTCGCTGGGCGCTCGTTACAGGTTCTGATTGCCACTGTAGAGCCGAGCCATGCTCGGCTGCTCTTCCGACACCGAGGAGCCGAGCGCGGGCTCGGCTCTACAGGGGGGTGCGGACCAACGGTCCGCACCCACCGCATCACCGGCTCAGGTGCAGGAACTGCAGGTGCCGTTCGTACTGGCTGATGATGTCGTTGATGATCTGCTTGCGGCTGTAGCCCACCAGGTCGTAGTCCTGGCTGCCTTCGAACAGGTGCACCTCGGCGCGGTAGTAGCGCTGGTTGCGCAGCTGCTGTGCGGCGAACGACGGGGTCAGGTAACCGCTCAGGATCACCCGGTACAGGAAGTCCTGCTGCTCGCCATGGTTGACCGTCAACTCCATGTCGCCCGCCTCGAAGCGCGTGGCCACGTCCCAGCCCTGCCCGCGCAGCTGCTCGGCCACCGCTTCCATCGCCGGCTTCACCGTGTCATCCATGAAGCGGTAGACCTGGTCGCGCACCGGGAAATGCATCGCCTGGCTCAGGCGCTGGCGCCAGCCCTGGTGGTGGCGATCGTCGCCGATCAGCGGCGATGGCCGGTACTGCAGCGCGCGCTTGCGGTGCGATTCGTCACTGAAGGCGCGGGTCAGCCCCCACATCATCAACAACAGGATCGCCGAGAACGGCAACGACGCCAGCACCACCGCCGATTTCAGTGCGTCGATACTGCCGGCCAGCAACAGGCCCGCGGTCAGCACCGCGATCACCGTGCCCCAGAACACCCGCAGCCAACGCGGACCATCATCCTCGGGTGCGCCGCCATGCGAGGACAGCGTGGACAACACCACCGCCCCCGAGTCGGCCGAGGTCACGAAGAAGATGAAGCTGACCAGCACTGTCACCGTGATCACCGCGCGGCTCCAGGGGTAGCCGTCCAGCAGCGCATACAGCACGGTCGGTGGATCATCCACCGCCAGCTGCGCCAACTGTTGCTGGCCGTGGTGCAGCACCTGGTCCAGCGCGCTGTTGCCGAAGATCGACAGCCAGGCCAGGGTGAAGCCCAGCGGAATCAGCAGCACGCCGAACACGAATTCGCGGATGGTGCGGCCGCGCGAGATGCGCGCGATGAACAGCCCGACAAAGGGCGCCCAGCCGATCCACCAGGCCCAGTAGAACACCGTCCAGCCGCCCAGCCATTCCGGTCGGCCGCCGTAGGCATACACATCGAAACTCTTGCCGACCACGCTGCCGAGGTAGTCGCCCAGGTTCTGCATCAAGGTGCTGAACAGGTACTGCGTCGGCCCGGCAAACAGCATGAACAGCACCAGCGCGATCGCCAGCAGCATGTTGATGTTGGCCATCCAGCGCACGCCCTTCTCCACGCCGGAGACCGCCACGGCCACTGCCGCACCCATCATCGCCACCACCAGCATGATCTGCACCAGGTTGGAATGAGGGATGTTGAACAGGTGCGCCAACCCGGCATTGAGGTGCAGCACCCCGAAGCCCATGTCGGCGCCGATGCCGAACACGGTGGCGACGATGCCCAGCGCGTCCACGGTGTAACCGATGGGGCCGTTGATGCGCTTGCCGATCAGCGGGTACAGCGCCGAGCGCAGCGCCAGCGGCAGGTTGTGGCGGTAGGCGAAGTAGGCCATCGCCATCGCCGCCAGCGCGAACACACCCCAGCCATGCAGTCCCCAATGCAGGAACAGCAACTGCATGGCCTGGCGCGCGCCGGCCTCGCCCGCCGCCGGATCGCCCTGCGGCGGCTGCAGGTAGTGGGTCAGCGGCTCGGAAACGCAGAAGAAGAACAGGGTGATGCTGATGCCTGCAGCGAACAGCATGCCGGCCCAGGAGAGGTAACTGAACTCCGGTTCGTCATGGTCGGCACCGAGCTTGATGCCACCGTACTTGGACAGCGCCACGCCGACCACGAACACCAGATACAGGGTCATGGCCAGCAGGTAGTACCAGCCGACGTTGAGTGCGGCCCAGTCCTGCGCCTTCAGCAGCAGGCGGCCTGCGCCCAGCGGGAGCAGGCTGACGAACAGCGCGAACGCCACGACAACGATCGCCGCGAAGGCGAACACAGGCCGAAGGGTGCGCACCGGGGATTGTTGCGGCTCCAGTACATCCATGGGGCGGCGTTCTCCGGTAGATCAAAGGGTTAGCCGACCGATTGTGGCTGAACCGCAGTGGACAGAGCATGAAGTTGTGGCCAGCGGTCACAGGCCCGATCCACCATTACGTGTTATCACGCGCGCGCCGGCAGACGCCTGCGAGCACAGCCGCGCGCACTGCCTGCGACGCGGCCACGCGCGTACTGTCCAATTACGACATCACATGCACCGCGCACAGCTTGTTGCCATCCGGGTCGCGCAGGTAGGCCAGGAACAGCTGGCGCCCGGCCATGCTGCGGATGCCGGCCGGGTCTTCGATGGCGGTGCCGCCATGGGCCACGCCGACGTCCTGCCAGCCACGCACGGCCTCAGCACTGTCGAGGGTGAAGCCGATGGTGCCGCCGTTGGCGTGGCATGCCGGCTGACCGTCGATCGGCGCGGTGACGATGAACATACGGCCATCCTTGAAATACACCAGACGGCCCTTGTCATCGAAGACGCCCGGACGTGCGCCCAACGCACCGAACAGTGCATCGTAGAAGCGATGCGCGGCGTCCATGTCGTTCGTTCCAACGGTGATGTGGCTGAACATGCGGGCACTCCCTGTGGAAAACCGCAGTGTCGGCGAGCACGTCGGGCATCGCAAATCCGGCGACCTCCCCCGCTGCGCCCCGCGCAACGTTTGTCGCGCGCCGCTCGATCGCCCTATAATGGGAATCATTCTCATTAATGATCAATACCGATGGCCGTGCCCGCCGCCTCCAGCACTGCGCTGGCGGGGTTCTACCGCGAACACCATGGCTGGCTGCTCGGCTGGTTGCGCCGCCGCACGCACAACGCCGACTGCGCCGCCGACCTGACCCAGGACACCTTCCTGCGCCTGCTCAGCCGTCGTGTCGATCCATCAGAACTGCGCTTGCCGCGCGCCTATCTCAGCACCATCGCGCACGCCCTGCTGGTCAACCACTGGCAGCGCGCGGACCTGGAACGCGCCTACCTGACCGCGCTGGCCGCCCAACCGGAGCCGGTGCATCCCTCGGCAGAGGAGCGCACCCAGGCATTGCAGTTGCTGCATGCCATCGCCGACATGCTGTCCGGCCTCGCCGAGCGGCCACGGCGCGCGTTCCTGCTGGCGCGGCTGTCCGGCCTTGGCTATGCAGAGATCGGCGTGCAGCTGGGCGTGTCCGAGCGCATGGTCAAGAAGTACATGGCGCAGGCGATGCTGCATTGCCTGCGCCTGTCCGGCGACGCGGCGGCATGAGTGCGGCATTGGCCGGCCCTGCGCTGGAACAGGCTGCCGAATGGTTCGCGCTGCGCCAACAGGGCTGGAGCGACGGCGACCAGCAACGCTGGCACGCCTGGCTGCAGGCCGATGCTGGTCACGCCGACGCCTGGCGACGGGTCGAGGCGGTCTGGCAATCGTTCGCCCCGCTGTCGGCTCCGGCAGCCGCAACTGCATTTGATGCTGCGCGCCTTCGCCGGCGGCGGGCGCTGCGCGGCATCGGTGGCGCCCTCGGCATCGGCGCGGTCTCCCTGCTCGGCCTGCATGGGCTTCAGGCGCAGCGCCGCCTGCAGACGCAGCGCACCGCTGCCGGGCGTACCGGTCATTGGACGTTGGCCGATGGCAGCCAGTTGTGGCTCAACGCCGGCAGCGAAGTGACCGTCGACATCGGCAACGGCCACCGCGCCCTGCATCTGCTGCGCGGCGAACTGCTGCTGCAGACCAGCCACCACCCTGCATTCGTCGGCCTGCCCCTGACCGTGCATGTGCCCGGGGCGCGCCTGCAGCCGATCGGCACCCGCTTCGCGGTCGGCCGCGAAGCGCAGGACGGCCGGTTGGACGTGTTCGAGGGTGTGGTGCGGTGCCTGCCGATGTTCGGTGCGGCGCTGGATGTTCCTGCGGGAAGTGCGCTGCAGATCGGACCGATGGGGGGACTCACAACGGTCGCTGCCGATCCTCTGCGCGGCGACTGGCAGGACGGACGCCTGCAGGTGCAGGACACGCCGTTGATCCGGGTGATCGACGAACTGGCCCGTCACCATCAGGGCTATCTGGGCTGTGATCCGGCACTGTCCGCATTGAATGTCACCGCGGTATTGCCGCGCCTGGACAGCCTGCAGGCCCTGAAACTGCTGGCGCGCGCCCTGCCGATCCGCATCGAGCAGCGTTGGCCGTGGTGGACCGTTGTGCGTCCGCGTTGAAATCGCGGTTCCCTTTCTGCGCGCTCGGCGGGCACTACAAGGGAACCCATTGCGGATGTTGCCGCCCCCATGAAACGACCCTGCCCTTCCCCTCGCCCGCTTGCCATCGCGCTGTGCCTGGCCCTGGCCACGCCGTGCCTGTTGCCGGCGGCCGCCCACGCACAGGATGCAACCGCTGCCGTTCGCTGGCAGATCCCGGCCGGACCGCTCGACCAGGCCTTGACCACGTTCGGCCAGCAGTCCGGCCTGTCCATCGCCACCGATGCGCGCCTGACCCGCGGCCGCCACAGCAGCGGCGTGCAGGCCTCGCTCAACACCGAGGCCGCGCTGGCGCAGCTGCTGGCCGGCACCGGCCTGTCGTTCCAGCGTGATGCCAGCGGCGTGGTGCTGCAGGCCGCCCCCGCCACCGATGCTGGTGTGCGCCAGATCGGCACACTGCGCGTAGCCGGCCAGGCCAACGAAGGTGCTTCGCCGTGGGGCTTGGCCGATGCCGATGCCGTATACCGCGACAGCGGCTCGCGCGTGCATCTGGACCACCAGCAGCTGGAACGCTTCCGCGGCCAGTCGATCGGCGATGTGCTGGCCGGCGCAGTCGGCGTGCACACCGGAGACGTACGCAATGGTGGTGCGCTGGACGTGAACATCCGCGGCCTGCAGGGCCAGAACCGGGTGCCGGTGATCATCGACGGCGGCCAGCAGGCCATCGACGTGTACCGCGGCTATGCCGGTGTGCAGCAGCGCAGCTACCTCGACCCGGACCTGATCAGCGCGATCAGCATCGAGAAGGGGCCGAGCCTGGCCGCCAACGCCGCCAGCGCGATCGGCGGCGTGGTCTACATGGAGACGCTGAACGTCGATGACATCCTCGACGAGGGCGAGGCCTGGGGACTGCGCGTGCGCGGTGGCGTGGCCGACAACAGCATCGACCGCACCCGTACCTTCAAGCAGATCGCGCGCGGCAGCGACAACAGCAACAGCCTGCGTGACCCGCGCGACTGGAACGGCAGCGTGGCCTTCGCCCAGCGCGCCGAGGACTGGCAGCTGATGGCCGCTTACGCGCGTCGCCGCCAGGGCAACTACTTCGCCGGCAGCAACGGCGCGCACCGCTACGACGACCAGCACCTGTCCAGCGGCGGTACCGGCATGTCCAGCCAGGCGGTCTCGGACATGTACCACTCGGGTGATGAAGTGCTGAACACGCACACCGACAACGAATCGGCGCTGCTGAAATTCACCTGGACGCCCAACCCCGACCAGCGGCTTGAGCTGAGCCACCGCTACTTCAACTCCAGCTTCGGCGAGATCATGCCCTCGGCGATCGGCCGTGTCGGTGAGTCCAACGAATGGGTGACCTACGTGGACAAGGCCAACACCATGTTCCAGTTCGAGCCCGGGAAAATGCGGCTCAACGCCACCTCGCTGCGCCACCGCTACCGGCCCGAGGCACACCCGTGGCTGGACCTGAGCAGCACGCTGTGGTTCACCACCGCCACCAGCCGCATGTTCAACAGCAACATCGCCAACACGCCGCTGTTCAAGGACGTGCCCAACGACCAGATGCCGGACACGCTGGGGGAAACCTATGGCCCGGGCCTGCAGTCGGACGTGAAGACCCGGCGCTGGGGCGTGGACAGCAGCAACACCACCCGCTTCAGCAACAGCCTGGGCGACTGGACGCTGCGCTACGGCGCTGCGTTCCAGCATGAGGACACCGCACCGAACTCGCCGGTGCTGCCGGTGGACTACAACAACAACCGCTACCTGCGCTCCGGCACGCGGCGCGAAGCCAGCGTTGTCGCCTCGCTGCAATGGCAGCCGTGGGACTGGCTGTCGCTGACCGCAGGCGGCCGCTTCATCGACTACCGCACCCGCGACCGCAACCGCGTGGCCTTCGTCAGCGAATCGCGCGACCTGCGCTATACCTTCGCGCGCCTGAGCAAGGGGGGCCAGCTGCTGCCGGGCTGGTACAAGGAGTGGTACCCGGATGCACAGGGCAACTACACGTATGACTCGCTGCGCGCTACGCCCTACGGCGGCAGCACGCTGGGCCAGAGCTACGACTTCGATGGCTTCATTCCCGACCCGCGCGGCGCCAACGGTTTCTACACCAAGCAGATTCCCACCGCATGGAGCTACAAGCCGGGGATCCGCCGTTCCGGCCACGGCTTCGCGCCGTACGCAGAGGCCCGCTTCAACCTCGATCAGGACATGTTCTTCTACGTGAAGTACGCGCAGGGCTGGAAGATGCCCAGTCTGTTCGAATCGACGCTGGGCAACAGCACCTCGGCACCGGTGGCCGACCTGAAGCCGGAGAAGAACCGTTCCTGGGACATCGGCTTCAGCCTGCTCAAGCAGGACCTGTGGCGCGATGGCGACCGCCTGGCGTTCAAGGTGGCCTGGTTCAAGAACGATATCGACAACGCGATCACCCGTCGCTTCGACTCCAGCAACTGGGCGTTCTATGTCGACAACGTGGACAACTACACGGTATCCGGCTACGAGCTGCAGTCCGGCTATGACGCCGGCATCGCCTACCTGGACCTGTCGGCCAGCTACTACCAGCGCGCGCGCACCTGCGACGCGGCCACCGCCAATCGCCTGCGCGAAGACCCCTATGCGAAGTGGAGCAAGCTGGACACCACGCCGGATTGCGTGGATGGCGGCTTCGGCACCTCGTTTGTCAACGCACAGAATCCGCCGAAGTACTCGATCCACAGCACGCTGGGCTTCCGCCTGTTCGACAAGCGGCTGGATACCGGCATCCGCCGCACCTACAACAGCGGCCCCACCCACGAACTGGACAAGCCCTGGAATACCACCGGCTCGACCGGGTTGCAGAACATCTACCTGCCCACCGCGATCTACGACTTCTATGCGCGCTGGCAGTTCACCCCGAAGGCCGAAGTGGAACTGGTGGTCAGCAACCTGCGCAACACCTACTACATGGACACGCTGGCGATGAGCCTGATGCCCGGCCCGGGCCGTACCACGCGATTGAACTTGACCGCACGCTTCTGACCGCTGCAGAAACCGCAACGCCCCGGGGAGATCATCCCCGGGGCGTCTGCATGCGGCGGCTCACGCTCTGACAGGTACCAACCCGGGTTGGCACAGCAACTCAGCACGCATAGGTGCCAACCTTGGTTGGCACAACAACGCGTTACTTCGCGGTGCTGAGCAGCAGCACCGCAACAGTGACCAGCGCGATGCCGATCCAGCCGATCGGGCGCAGGCGGTTGCCGAACAGCAGGCGGCCGCAAGTGGCGGTACCGATCACGCCGATTGCACCCCACATCGCATAGGCGGTGGCCAGGTCCATGTAGCGCACCGCCTGGCCCAGCAGGGCGAAGGCGATCCAGACCATGACGACCGCGCCGGCGCCCCAGCGCCAGCGGCGGAAGCCCTCCGACTTGGCGACCATCATGTTGGCGGCAACGTCGATCAGCGCAGAACAGATCACGAAAAACAGAGCCAGGGTATTCATCAGTGCGCCTCCCCGAGGGTGACACAGACGATGCCGACCACCGCCAGCACGAGGCCGGCCAGCTGCTGCAGCGACAGGCTCTCGCCAAACACGGTGAGGCCGACCACGGTCAGCAGGGTCAGGCCCAGGCCTTCCCACACCGCATAGGCGACACCGACCGCGATGCGGCGGACCGACAGGGCCAGGAAGTAATAGGACAACGCCAACGCGCCGGCCATGATCAGGTAGCCGGTCCAGCCGCCGTCGCGGGCGGCATGGGCCATGAACGAGGTGCCGACCACTTCGGCAACGATCGCCACGGTCAGGCAGGCCCAGGCGACCAGCGCGCCACGGGCGGGAACAGTACGGGACATGTGAAACTCCTTGCGGGACGCGGACAGCGCCCCGCCCTCAGTAGATCCACGCCATGCGTGGATGCCCCGCAGACAGGGGCGACGGCGGACAGTATCATCGCCTTTTACGGTCGATTCAAAATGGATACCATCGACAGGAGCGATGGATCAATGCCCTATTCCCCTGAATCCCTGCAGGCGTTCGTCGAAGCGGCTGCGCTCGGATCGTTCTCGGCGGCGGCGCGTCGCCTGCGCAAGACCCAATCGACGGTCAGCACCGCCATCGCCCACCTGGAGGCGGACCTGGGCGTCAGCCTGTTCGACCGCAGTGGACGCTACCCGCAGCTGACCGAAGCCGGGCGCCAGGTGCTCGGCCATGCCCAGGAAATCCTCGCCGCCGATACCCGCCTGCAGCAGTTGAGCGTGCGGCTGGCCGCCCCGGTCGAAGCGCGGCTGACCGTGGTGTTCTCCGACGTGTATCAGCTCGATCCGGAGCAGCGCGTGTTGCAGCGCTTTGCCGAAGCGTTCCCCGAGATCGAACTGGAATGGCTGGATGCCGAAGGCGAAGACGTGCTGGAACTGGTCGGCAGTGGTCGCGCCGCGCTGGGCCTGCTGCCGCGCCAGGAAAGCTATCCGGATGGTCTGGTGGCACGGCCATTGGCCCATCACAGCGAGCTGTCGGTGTATGTGGCGCACGACCATCCGCTGGCCGACGCCGGCCGTCGCGCAGCTTCCCAGCTGGCACGGTACCGGCAGGTGCGATTGAGCGCGGAGGTCGACCATGCGCGGGCGGTTACCGGGCTGGCGTGGACCGCCACCGACTACCTGATGGTGATGGAGATGGCCGAGGACGGCATCGGCTGGGCCGAGCTGCCACGCGCGCTGGTACAGCGCTACGACCGCGGGCAGCTGGTGGAACTGACTCTGCCCGGCTGGCCACGACGCATCCACAGCGACCTGCTGTGGCGCCGCGACACGCCGCCGGGGCCGGCGGCGCTGTGGTGGGCCGACGCGTTGGGGTGAACCGAAAAAGGGGACGGAGGGGATCAAGTCGTTTGTGCCGCAAACGACTTGATCCCCTCCGTCCCCTTTTCCATCAACGATGGGCGAGCGCGTAATCCAGCGACGCGCACACCGCTGCCACCTGGGCGTCGTTGCACTGCTGCGGGGTCGCCCGCGGGCTGTCCGGGTAGACCTCGGTGGTGGTGGTGTAGGTCGCACCGGTGATGCTGGCACACAGGCCCAGCTTCACCAGCGGGTACTCGATCACGCCGTGAGCGACCACCGGCGAACCGATGATCTCGCCCTTGTCGTCGGCCGGCGCGATGTGGGTGACCTTCTCCACCTCGGCAATCACCGCCTGCTGGAAGGCCGGTTGTGGGTTCTCGCTGTCGTCCACCAGATAGAAGCCATCCGGAATCAGGCCCGGCTCGAACGGCTTGCCGTCACGCGCGGCCAACGCCGGGCGGAACTCACTCTCGTCGCTGTCGGTAGTCTCGTGCAGGTCGATGTGCAGCACGAACTGGTCCTTGATCGGTGCGATCAGCTCGATCAGCGCGGTCGACTCGCGGGCCGGGCCATCGGCGCGGAAATTGCGGTTCGGGTCGATCGCATCGAAGTTCCAGCGGTTGATGCGCTCGAAGCCCCACGGATTCACGCACGGTGCCACCAGCAGATTGGCCTTGCCGGCGTAGTCGGCGGCGTGCCTTTCGAGGAATTCCAGCGCGCCCATCACGCCGCTGGTCTCATAACCGTGCACGCCACCGGTAACCAGGGCAGCCGGCAGCGCCGGGTTCCAATCGCGGCTGCGCAGGGCGAACAGAGTGTAGGTCTCGCCAGCGTAGTCGAGCTGGCCATAGGCCACCTTGTCGAAGCGCGAAGCCAGCGCCTCGATGCGGGGCAGCACCTCCTCGTCATAGCGACGCAGGCGCTGCTGGCGGCCACGCCACACCTCCCGTTCCGCCGCTCCCCACGGCTGGCCAGGGGTTCCGACGGGGTAGAAAGCGGCTTGGGACATGGCAGATCTCAGCGAGTCAGGAAGCAATCGCTCACTGTATCACCGGGGCATCGGCATGAACCGAAGGCGCATTCCAATAGCGAATGGAATCAGCAATAATTCTCATTTACGACCTTCCACAGCCTGCACCGATGCCCATCCTCGCCCCGCAACCGGCCCGCCTGCCCCTGGCCGCCGCCCTCGCCCTGTGCCTGCTCCCGACCACCCGTGCCTTCGCCCAGGATGGCGCCACCACGCTGGACAGCATCCAGGTCTCCGGCAGCTGGCTGGGTACCGGCCTGCATGACAGCGTCAAGCGCTTTGCCGGCGCGCGCACCGTGGTCGACCGCCAGCGCATCGAGGCCAGCGGCGCGGCCAGCCTCGGCGATGCGATGCGCCGCATCCCAGGCGTGCAGGTCACCGACAACTCCGGCACCGCTGGCAGTTCGGTGTCGCTGAACATCGGCGTGCGCGGCCTCACCGGGCGCTACTCGCCGCGCTCGACCGTCCTGTTGGACGGCGTGCCGCTGGCGGTGGCGCCGTATGGCCAGCCACAGCTGTCGTTCGCGCCGACCAGCCTGTCCAACATCGAGTCGATCGACGTGGTGCGCGGCGGCGGCGCGGTGCGCTACGGGCCGCAGAACGTCGGTGGCATCATCAACTTCAGCACCCGCGGCATTCCCACCGAGGCCGGCCTGCACGGCGAAGCCGGCGTGCGCTACACCGCCTACGACCATGGCGGCGGCGACAGCGCCCAGTACAACGCCTTCCTCGGCGGCACCGGCGACAACGGCTTGGGCGCCGCCCTGCTCTACTCCGGCCAGGATGGTCGCGGCTGGCGCCAGGGCAGCGATGACCGCTTCAACGATCTCGCGCTGAAGTTCGCCTACGCCATCGACGAACAGCAGGAGCTGCGTGCCAAGCTGTCCTACTACGACGTACGCTCGCTGACGCCGGGCGGCCTGACCCGTGCGCAGTACGAGGCCGATCCGTTCCAGAACACCCGGCCGACCGATTTCTGGAAGGGCCACCGCACCGGCATCGACCTGGGCTACACCAAGACGCTGTCGGCCAACAGCGAGTTCGAGGTGCTGGCCTATTACAACGAGAGCACCCGTGCCAGCTCGCTGATCAACGCCGCCAACACCCAGCTGACCGTGCAGCCGCGCGACTACCGCGTGCTCGGCATCGAGCCGCGCTATACCCAGCGCCTGCACTGGGGCATCGCGGTGCATGACATCACCGCCGGCTACCGCTTCCTGCGCGAGCGCGGCAACGACCGCAGCTACACCGTCGCCCGCCGCACCGGCGCGGCCAGTGCCACCACCCGCTTCGACAACGCCACCGACGCGCACGCCTTCTACATCGACGACCGCATTGCGATCGGCCAGTGGCGGATCACGCCCGGCGTGCGCATGGAATGGATCGACATGGACCGCCGCCAGGCCGGAGGCACGGCGACCTTCAGCAGCCGCAACGACAAGGCCCTGCCCTCGATCAACATCGCCTACCTGCTGACTCCGCAGCTGACCGTGTTCGGCAACTACACCACCTCGTTCGGACCGGTACAGAACATCCAGCTCAATTCGCAGACCGCCAGCAATCCGCTGAACCCGGAAGTGGCCAAGACCACCGAGCTGGGCGCACGCTGGCAGGATGGGGCACTGCGCGCGGAAGTGACCGTGTTCAAGATGCGCTTCGACAACCAGATCCTGCAGGTGCCGGGCATCACCCCGCCCACCTTCCAGAACATTGGTGCCACCGACCACAAGGGTGTGGAGAGCGCACTGGAGTACCACTTCGCCGAGGACGGCGCGCTGGCCGGGCTGGAGCTGTACGCCAACTACACCTGGACCAAGGCGATCCAGCAGTCCGGCGACAACCGTGGCCTGGACGTGCCGTTCTACTCGCGCGACACCGACAGCATCGGCGCCCGCTACGCGCTGGCCGGCTGGACCTTCAACGTCTCCAGCACCCACCAGAGCGGCCAGTTCTCCGACGCCGCCAACACCTGGGCCGAGAGCGCTGACGCGCGCGTGGGACGCGTGCCGGGCGTACGCCTGTGGAATGCCCAGGTGGCCTGGCAGGTGCCGGGGCTGGGTGACAGCGAGATCGCGCTGGGCGTGAACAACCTGGCCGACAAGCGCTGGTACACCCGCAATGTCGATGGCAACGCCGGCCGCATGGTGGCCGCGCCGCGCACCTTCTACGTGCAGGGCCGCTACTGCTTCTGAGCCGGTAGCCGCCCGATGCGGTGACGGTGGCGCTCACGGCGGCGGCGTATCATGCCGCCACCATGTCACTGCCTGTTTCGCCATCGCGCCTGCATCTGGCCTTCCAGGGCCTGCGCCTGCGGCTGCGCGGCAGCGACCTGTGGTTCATCGCGCTGGCGCTGCTGGTTGGCCTGATCGCCGGCTACCTGACCCTGCTGCAGTCGGGCATCGCGCGCTGGCTGCAGGGCACGTTGTATGGGCTGGACAACGGCATGCGGCTGAGCTCCCTGCCCTCGCTGACCTGGACCGCGCTACTGGTGCTGCCACTGGGCGGGCTGCTGGTCGGCCTGGTCAGCCTGGCGGCGACGCGACTGAAACGGCCACTGCTCGATGCGGTGGAAGCCAATGCGCTGCACGGCGGCCGCATGTCGATGCGCGACAACCTGATCGTGCTGACCCAGACCCTGCTGTCCAACGGCTGCGGCGCGTCGGTCGGCCTTGAGGCTTCGTATACGCAGATGGGCGCGGGCAGCGGCTCGCAACTGGGCAGGGTGATGCGCCTGCGTCGCAACGACGTGCGCATCCTGGTCGGTGCCGGTGCCGCCGGTGCCATCGCCGCTGCGTTTGGTGCGCCGCTGGCCGGTGCGTTCTACGCCTTCGAGATCGTCATCGGCGCCTACACCCCCGCTGCGCTGGCACCGGTGGCCGTCGCAGCGCTGGCCGGCGCGTTCGTGGCCGACCAGGCCGGCATCGAAGCCTATCTACTGCCAGCGGCCTCGACCATCGACGTGCGCGCCGCCGACTACGCGATCTACGGCCTGCTCGGCTGCTGCTGCGCGATGGTCGGCATCGCCATCATGCGGCTGATCGCCTCGATCGAAGGCACGGTCAAGCGCAGCCCCCTGCCCGCGTGGGGACGGCCGGTGGTGGGTGGACTGCTGCTGATTCCACTGGCACTGGCCAGCCCGCAGGTACTGTCGTCCGGCCACGGCGCCCTGCATCTGGACCTGACCACGCACCTGCCGCTGATCTGGATCGGCGGCCTGTTGACCCTGAAGTGCCTGGCCTCGGGCATCTCGCTCGGCTTCGGCTTCCGTGGCGGACTGTTCTTCGCCTCGCTGTTCATGGGCACCCTGGTCGGCGCGTTGTTCGCCGGGCTGCTGGGCATGGCCACCGGCGTTCCGGTGGTCGACGCCACGTCTGCTGCACTGGCCGGCATGGCTGCACTGGCCGCCGCCGTCGTTGGCGCGCCGATGACCATGGCCATGCTGGTGCTGGAAGGCACGCACGATTTCCTGCTGACCAGCGTGGTGATGAGCGCGGTACTGGTGTCCAGCACGCTGGTGCGGCAGTGGTTCGGCTACTCGTTCTCGACCTGGCGCATGCACCTGCGCGGCGAGACCATCAAGAGCGCCCGCGACGTGGGCTGGGTGCAGAACCTCAACGCCGGCCGGCTGATGCGCAAGGGCGTGGCGACCGCCCCGGCCGATCTCGATGCCGCCGCGTTCCGCCAGCGCTTCCCGCTGGGGTCGGGCACCCGGGTGATCCTGATCGACAGCGAGGGCCACTATGCCGGCATCGTGCAGATTCCACGGGTCTACGGCGATGGCGTGAAGCCGGAAACCCCGATCGGCGACCTGGCCGAGAACCGCGACGTCTCGCTGGCACCGTCCTCCGACGTGGTCAGCGTGATGCAGCGCTTCGACCAGACCCAGGCCGACGAGCTGGCGGTGGTGGCTGCCGACGGCCAGGTATTGGGCGTCGTCTCCGAAGCCTTCGTGCGCAAGCGCTACGCCGAAGAACTGGACAAGCGCCAGCGCGAGCTGATGGGCGAGCGCGTCGACGATACCGACTGATCCCGAAAAAGGGGATTAAGTCGTTTGTGGCCCATCCGGGTATCCACGCATGGCATGGATCTACCGTCACACGACCGGGGTAGACTCCGGCCATGCGCTTTATTGAGACCTTCCAGGCCGGTCCCTTCGCCGACACCGTGGTCAGCCTGCTGGCCGCTTTCGTACTGGGCACGCTGATCGGCGCCGAACGCCAGTACCGGCAGCGCACCGCCGGCCTGCGCACCAACGTGCTGGTGGCCGTCGGCGCCGCTGCCTTCGTCGACCTGGGCATGCGCATCGCCGGCAGCGCCGAGGCGGTGCGGGTGATCTCCTACGTGGTCTCCGGCGTCGGCTTCCTCGGCGCCGGCGTGATCATGAAGGAAGGCATGAACGTGCGCGGCCTGAACACCGCCGCCACCCTGTGGTGCTCTGCGGCGGTGGGCAGCTGCACCGGCGCGGACATGCTGGCCGAAGGCGTGCTGCTGACCGTGCTGATCATCGCCGGAAACACCCTGCTGCGGCCGCTGGTGAATGCGATCAACCGCATTCCGATCAATGAGGCCGCCACCGAGGCGACCTACGAAGTGCGCCTGAGCGTGGATGCCGAAGCCGTGCCGCGCGTGCGCGAGCGGTTGGTCGATGCGCTGGAAGCAGCGCAGTATCCGGTCGGTGATGTGCAGCTGGTCGAGCACGCCGACGCACCCACCGACGTGATCGCGGTGCTGGTCAGCACGGCCGTCAGTGCCGATGAGCTGGACGTGGTGCTGGCGCGGATGGAGCACGTGCCGGGCGTTCTGCATGCCACCTGGGAAGTCAGCACCCGCGATTGAGCCGGTTCCGGCAACTCACCCACCCGCCATGCGCTGCTGCGCCCGCAGCAGCTTGCGGAATGAACCGCACTGCCGCGCATCCTGCGCTTCCGGGCAGGCCGCCGCGCGCTGCAGGTGCCGGCGCACCCGCTGCAGCTGGGTGATGTGCCTCTGCAGCACATCAGCCTGCGCCAGCAGCGCCTCACGATCCAGGGAGATACATCCACGCTGCGGCGGCAGCGATGCCCCGATCTGCTGCAGTGACATCCCGGCCGCCTGGCCGAGACCGATCAGCGCCAGCCGTTCCAGCACCTGCTCGTCATACTGCCGGCGCAGGCCACGGCGCCCAAGTGCCTGCAGCAGCCCCAGCTGTTCGTAGTAGCGCAGGGTCGAGGCCGGCACGCCACTGCGCTTGACCACCTCGCCGATATCCAGTTCACGCATGGGCTTGACCTCAAGTCGTCTTCAAGCAGCAACCTATGGGCCACTTCCCGACAAGGCAAGACCATGGCCAGCCCATCCCCCGTTGATCAGAACACCCTCTGGAACGGCCCCGGCGGCCAGATCTGGGTCGCCCAGCAGGCCATCCTCGATGGCCTGTTCCAGCCGATGGCCGACCTGCTGGTCGCCGAGTTGCCAGAAACCGTCACGCAACTGCTCGACATCGGATGCGGCACGGGCGCAAGCCTGCTTGCCGCCGGTGCGGCACGCCCGGCCGCCCACTGCACCGGCCTGGATATCTCCGCACCGATGCTGGCAATGGCGCGCGAACGGGCAGAAACGGCGGGGCTGGACGCTGACTTCATCCTTGCCGACGCGCAACGGCACCCTCTGCCTTCCGCGCACTTCGACTGGATCCAGTCGCGGTTGGGGGTGATGTTCTTCGAGGATACCGGTGCGGCCTTCGCCAACCTGCACCGCGCCACGCGGCCCGGTGCCGGCCTGCGTTTCATTGCCTGGCGCAGCGCTGACGAGAATCCATTCATGACCACGGCCGAGCGCGCGGTCGGCGATGCGCTTGAGCTTCCGCCGCGCGTACCCGGTGCCCCGGGACAGTTCGCCTTCGCAGATGGCCAACGCGTGCAGCGCCTGTTGCAGGCTGCCGGCTGGAAGGATGTGGAGGTGGTTGCGGTGGACCTTCCGTGTTCGATCGCACGCGATGAGCTGCCGACCTACGTCGGCCAGCTGGGCCCGGTGGGCCAGGCGCTGCGGGCGCTGCCCGAAGCGGAGGCCGCCGGGCTGCGCGACCAGGCGCTGGCAGCATTCACACCATTCATCGACGGCGATCGGGTCCGCGTGGATGCTGCCTGCTGGATGATCCGCGCACGCGCATGACACAGAAAAGGGGACGGAGGGGATTAAGTCGTCCATGTCCCTGCCGTGCCGGGAACGACTTAATCCCCTCCGTCCCCTTTTTCTTCTACAGTGCCTCGCCGGCGTCGGCCAGGCGCGATTCGATCAGCGCATACCACTGCTGCAACACGTCGATGAGCATGTCCAGTTCGGCGTCGGTGCGCTGTGCGCGACCACTGCGCAGGCAGGCCTGGGCTTCCTGCAGCTGGGCAAGGAAGCCGGCCACGGTGTCTGCCTGCAGGATCAAGCCCGGCAGGCGCCGCCCGGGAATGCGCACCACCGCATGGTTGCCGAGCTGGCCGTACACACTCAATGTGGCTTCCGTCTTCATGGAAAGAGGCAGGAATTGGGCGTTCATCGCGTGCACCATGGAAAACCTGAGCCGCCGGCAGGCATGGTCAACGGGGGAGACGTAACCACGTCCTGCCGACGGTCAGGGGGGACTCGGGATACCGGGGCATGACCCCGGTGTGGGACTCTCAGCGCGGCTGGGCCATTCCAGCAATCTGCACACGCCGGTTCGGCGCCAGGCAGGCGATCAGCTCGCGACGGTTGCGCTGCTCGCACTGCACGATCGGCTCGGCTGCGCCCCGCCCTTCGGCGCTGATGCTGGCCGCAGGCACCCCACCCTGCACCAGCGCGCTGCGCACGGCCTCGGCACGTCGCTGCGACAGGGTCTGGTTGTAGCTGGCACTGCCGATACGGTCGGTGTACCCGGTCACCCGGATCGACTGCACCTGACTGGCCTCGCGCACCTGCGCCAGCACGCCCTGTACGGCCTGCTGACCTTCGGCACTGAGCACCGCGCTGTCGAACCCGAACAGCGCATCCGCCGACAACCGCAGCGGCTGCTCCGGCAACGGTGCCGGTGCTGGCGGCGCTGGCGGCCGCGGCGGTTCCAGCACCGCCGCGCACGATTCCGGCTTCCAGTAGCCCCCTTGGGCGATGCCCTTGCTGTCGAAGCGCACCTGGAACTGGCAGGTGAAATACTCCGCGCCCTGCGCGGTGCGGAAGTTGAACAGGTAGTTCCACTCGCGCACGCCCCACATGCCTTCGTTGAAGTGCGGCGTGCCCAGCAAGGTATACAGCTGGCGCTTGCTCATGCCCGGCGCGAAACGGCGCAGGTCGGCGACGTCGGGATAGATGCCTTCCTTCAACGAGGCCTTCGAAGCCTCCGGGAACTGCACGGCGGTGGTTTCGGCAGGACCCTCGGCGGCCGGCGCATGGCTGCGACAGGCGGCCAGCAGGCCCATTCCCAGGACCAGGCCCAGCACTGCGGCCATCTGGCCAGTGCGGGCGATGCGATGCTGTTTCATGTCATTCCCCCTATGGACGTTTCCGCGATGCCGGGCCGCGCGTGCGGCCCGGCGGCGGGGATCACCACTGGATGCCGGCACCGACGGCCACACCGGCCTCGCCACGGCTGTTGGTGGAGCCGCTGAACTTGTAGATCCAGCGCCCTCCCTCGGAGACACCGGAGATACCGACCGCCACGCCCGACTCGCCGTTGTAGCTGCCGGCAGCGACCGAGGCCATGCTGCGGCCCGCTTCGCTGGGCTGCGGCAGGGCTGCGGTGGCCATCGCCGAAGCGATACCGGCCGAGGCGCGGTTGTCGGTCTTGCGCAGGTCGCGCTCGAAGCCCCCCATGCGCTCGTCGGTGTAGGCCTTCGACCAGTCCAGGGTCTGCGCCATGCCCGACTTCAGCTGGTCCACGTTGACTGCGTCGGTACCGGCGGTGCCGGCGGCGACGTTGCGCACCGTGGTCGGGCCGCTGTTGGTGCTGCCCAGCGTGACACTGTTGTAGTTGGTCGCACCGTTCACCGTGGTGTCGTAGCGGATCGTGCCCTGCTGCGAGGCCTGCAGCTGGCGCACGTTGACCGCATCGGTGGCCTGCGAACCGTCAGCCACGTTGACGACCTGGCGTTCGGCGCCGCTGGCACCGACCGAGACCGTGTTGGCCCGGTTCGCCACCGAACCCGCCCCCAGCGCCACCGAGTTGTCGGCCTGCGCCTGCGAACCATTGCCCAGCGCGGTCGAGTTGGCACCGGCGGCGGTGGAGCCTGCACCACCGGCGGCCGAGTTGGCACCGCTGGCGGACGGATCGGCCAGGTTGTTGGTGTTGTTGGCGCGGAAGCTGCCGGCCACGTTGGTGATGTTCTGGATCTTCTGGTCGGTGTACTTCTTCGACTCATCGATGGCGTAGTTCACACCATTCTTCAGCTGGCCGACATTGGTTGCGTCGTAGGTGTCGGAGCCATCGGCAACGTGGGTGATCTTGCGCTCGCTGCCGGTGCTGCCGACCGAGACCTCACCGGCCGAGTTGCTGGCGCCGGTCTGGCCGTAGGCACCGGTGTAGCCGCTCTGCGCACCAACGCTGGCCACCGAACCGGCACCCAGGGCGACGCTGTTGCCTGCACTGGCGCTGGCACCGTTGCCGACCGCCACGCTGTTGGCACCGGCCGCACTGGCCTGCGGGCCGACAGCCACCGCTTCCGCGCCGGCAGCCGTTGCAGCCGCTGCGGTCGAGTTCACCGCCAGGTAGGCGCTGCCACCGCCGCCGTTGGTGATGCGCTGGTTGAGGACCTTCAGCGAGCCGTCCACCGCAGTGAAGGCGGCGGTGACGTTGTTGTAGTCGCCGCTGGTAAACGTGCCGTCGGTGGCGATGCTGGAGATGCTGAACTTCGGCGCGGTCCACACATTGGTGGTGCCGTTGTACGCGGTGGTGCCACCGAAGTAGTTGGCGATGGTGCTGTTGGTGTTGAACAGCTGGTCGCCGGTGATGGCATCGCTGCTGCCGGCCAGGATGCTGCCGGCGGCGACGTTGGTGATCTTCACCGCGCCGGTGCCGGTGCCCGTCAGCGTCACGCTGTTGAGCACGTTGCCGCTGCCGTCGACGTCGTACTTCACGGCCAGCTTGTCGATCTCGCCGGTCTGGTCGGCGACGTTGGCCAGCGAGTTGCTGACGGCATCGAAGGCGGTACCGACGTCGTTGTAGCTGCCCTTGGTGACGGTGCCGTTGGCGGCGACGTTGTTGATCGCGTAGGTCGGTGCGGTCAGCACACCGCTGGCATTGACCGCTGCACCACCTCCGAGGTGGGTGGCCACGGCCTGGTTGGCGGCGAACAGCTGGGCACCGTTGATGGCCTCGCTGCTGGTGGCACTGACCTGGCCCGGGCCGAGGTTGCGCAGCGTAGTGGCGGTGCCAGCCTGGCCCAGCGTGGCGCTGGCATAGTTGACGCTGCCGTCGCCGTTGAGGTCATAGCGCAGGGCGCCCTGCTCCGAGGCCTGCAGCTGGCCCAGGTTGACTGCATCGGTCGCTGCGGTACCGGCCGCCATGTTGGTGACCTGACGCTCGGCACCGGCGGCACCGATGGACACGCTGTTGGCACGATCGGCCAGGCTGCCGGCACCGACCGCGATGCTGTTGGCGGCGGTTGCGCGGGCGTTGGTGCCGACTGCGATCGAGTCGGCACCGCTGGCCAGGGCCTCGGTACCGGTCGAGTTCACCCGCAGGTACTTGGTGCCACCGTTACGGATGTCGGTGATCTGCGTGTTGAGGTTGACCAGCGAGCCATCGACCGCGGCGAAGGCATCGGTAGCGTTCTCATACAGGCCCTTGGCGATGGCGCCGCCGGTGGAGATGGTGCTGATCTCGAACAGGGGCGCAGTGAACGCGCCACTGGCAGGATCGAAGGCTGCGCGGCCGCCGAAGAAGCTGGCGATGGCAGCATTGGTCGCCGCCAGCTGGCCACCATTGACCGCTTCCAGGCTGCCGGCCGTGACCGCACCGCCAGCCAGGTTACCGATGGTGGTGGTGCCGGTGCCCGCGCCGAGCGTGACACGGCGATAGTTCGGGTTGCCGGCACCGTCCAGGTCATAGGTCACCGCAGCGGCCGCCACATCATCGATCAGGCTGATGGCCCCCTTCAGCTGGGCCACGTTGACCGCATCGGTATTGACACTACCCGCCGCGACGTTGGTGATCTGGCGCTCACCGCCACCGGCGGTACCCACCGACACTTCACCGGCAGAGACCTGCGGCGCAGTGAGGCCATAGGCGCTGTAGCTGGCCTGGGCACCGCGCAGCGCGGCCGAGCGGTAGCCCAGTGCGACCGAGTTGGCCTGGTTCGAGGTGGCCTCGGCACCGAGCAGGGTCTGCCCGTTGGCAGTACCCACCGCGCTGTCACCGACGATCACCGAGTGACCCATGCGTGCGGCGTAGTCCGCGGTCGGCACGCCGGTCGGGTTGCTCGGGTCATTGGTGCCTGCACCCGGGAAGGCCACGTTGGCATCGACCTTCGGCAGTTCGTGCCGCGCATTGGCACCGATCACCACTTCCTTCGAGCCGTTGGCGAAGGCGCCGTCGCCCATCAGCACCTGGTAGTCCTGCGCGGCGTTGACGGCCCAGCAGGAGATGTCGGCCAGGGCGATGTCCAGGCACTTGGCGGCCCAGGCCGGCGAATCCTTCGGCAGCAACAAGCCCAGCAGGCCGCCCGGATTGCCGTTGTTTATGTTGTAGATGTAGCTGTCGGAGGTGACGCCACCGATCAGGGTCAGGTGCGAGCTGCCGCCGGTGACGGCGCCGCCGAGGCCATTGAGGGTGCTGCCGACCGGCGACAGGTTGACCACCGGCAGTCCCAGCACATTGACCGTCGAGTAGGTCTGCATCACGTTGGCGTTGCTGAGCTTGAGGTTGCCGTTGCTCAGGTAGCCGTTGCCGCCGAACAGGCTGGTGGTGGTCGGGCCGATCAGCTGCCCGACATTACCGACCAGGCCGCCGGTGCCGATGATCAGGCCAGCGTTCGGGTCGGCCGGAGCCGGCGCCTTCGGGCTGGTCGGCGGGATCGCCGAGGGCTTGGTCAGGCCGAGGCCGCCGAGCGTGCCACCGACCAGGCCGCCTACGGCACTGCCGAGATTGCCGATGGTGCCGTTGAGGTTGCCATTGAGCAGGTTACCGACGGCGCCGCCGACATTGCCGAGTGTATCGCCCAGCAGGCCACCCAGGCCGCCGGTGCTGCCACCTGTTGCGCCGTTGAGTACACCGCTGACGGTGCTGCCTACTGCACCCACCGTATTGTTGAGCGTGCCGCCCACGGCACCGCCAACCGAACCGACCGTGCCGTTGAGTGCACTACCCACGGTGCCGCCGACTGCGCCAACCGTGCCAACCGCACCGTTGAGCGCGCCGCCGACGGTGCTGCCGACCGAAGCGACCGTCCCGTTGAGTGCACCACCCACGGCGCCGCCAACTGCACCGACCGTGCCAACCGCACCGTTGAGCGCACCACCGACGGTGCTGCCGACCGAACCGACCGTCCCGTTGAGTGCACCACCCACGGTGCCGCCAACTGCACCGACCGTGCCAACCGCACCGTTGAGCGCACCACCCACCGCGCTACCGACAGTTCCAACGGTGCCGTTGAGCGCACCGCCTACGGCTCCGCCAACCGTGCCAACGGCACCATTGAGCGTGCTGCCCACTGCGCCGCCTACCGTTCCAACCGTGCCGTGCAAGGCGCCGCCGACCGCATCAACCGTGTTGCCAACGGTGCCATCAAGCACGCCGCCCACGGCGCCACTTGCTGCGCCGACAACGCCGCCCACCAGGCCACCGACGCCCAGCGCGCTGTTCTGCGCTGCCACGGTGGCTTGGCCGGCCAGCTTCAGATTGCGGTCGGCCACGACCTCCTGGCCATCCGGCGCCTGCACGCGCACTTTGCCGGCAACACCGGTATCGAAGGCCGCGGTGATCGCACGATCATGAGTCTCGCCCGGCAGCTCCTCCTTGGCCGGCAGCGTGACCGCCGCCGTCGCCTTGACCTGCCCCTGGCCGTCGATCTGGTGGCCCGCCAGCTTCAGCTGCGAATCCACCTTGCCGTCAACGGACGCCTTGAGGCCGGACAGCGAGCCAGCCGGTGCGCCAGCAACAGCGGCGGCCGCCTTGGCACCGGTATCGATCGAGGCCACCTGGGTACCGGCGATGCCAACGCCGGCCTTCGCCTGGGCATCCGCAGCCACACCGAGCGGCGCATGCGCGGACGGCGCAACGTTGGCCGCCAGCGATGCATCAATCTTCGCCACATGGGACGCTGCATGACCCAGCCCGACATTGGCGCGGACATCGGCAGCCAGCGCAGGAACCGCGACCTGCTTCGGCGCAGCGTTCGCCGCCAGCTTCACCTGCACGGTGGCCGGCAGCACGTCGCGTACGATCGGCAGCGAGTTCGTACTCAGCTGCAGGCCGACACGCGCGTCAGCGCTGATCGCCGGACTGCTCTGCGCCTGGCGCGATGCGGCAGCCAGCGCCACTTCCGCGTCGACCTTGGCCGGCATCGGCTGCGCGTACTTCGCGGCCAGTGCCTGCAGGTCACGTAGAGACTGATTGGATTCGGACGCGCCTGCATGCCCGCTGGCCAGCGCGCACAGCAGGGCCAGGGCCAGTGCGGACGGCATCAGCAGTGCACTGCGCGGATCGCGGGCGGCGCTGCCGCCGCTGTCGCCGGTGGCCAGTTCCGAGGCCACAACCAGAGCATTGAGCTGGCGGTTCCATACACGCCGGTAGATGCGGTTCATGAGCATTTCCCCCGTAGGCGAACAACTGGAATGTCAGTGGACTTGCCGTTAGGCAGGTGACTGACATTTCAGCGTTTGCAACGGCGGCTGCGCACTTCATTCCGGCACGGCAATCGCGCATTCCGGCAAATCCACGGTCGGAATCGGCAGCCGGTTATGCAGAAGCGGCAACCATATCGGCAAGCGGATATGCAATTCCGGCAGGAACTGCCGGGAAACCCTTACGGGGCTTGAATCAAGCTGGCTGGCCGATCTGCGCGGGAGCGCGCATCAGCGTGTCACGCGGCAGTTCACCGAAGACCTTGCGGTAGTTGTCGGCGAAGCGCGACAGGTCCCACAGGCCACAGCTGAGGGCGATGGCCTTGACCGAACGGCGGCTGGAATCAGCCATCGACAGGCTGCGGCAGGCCGCGCACAGGCGCAGCATCGACAGGTAACGATTGGGCGACGTGCCGAACAGGTCCTCGAACGCGTAGCGCAGGCCACGCTCGCTGACACCGGCAGCATCGCAGATCTCGTTCATGTAGATATTGCGGCGCAGGTTGAGGCGCATGAAGTTTTCCGCCCGCTGTGCGATCAGATAATGCGTGCGCCGCGCACGGCTGCAACCCGGGCGATCGGCGGAACCCGCGCCCAGCAGTGCCTGCACATGTTCGTGCAACAGCCGCTCGGTTTCTTCAGGCTGCAGCCCCGTGCCCTGGCCCAGCTGCAGGTGCAGCTGCTGGTAGTGCTGTGCCAGCGGGGCGGCCTCGCTGGCGAGATTGAACAGCGAAAGTGCCTGTCCGGCCGGCGGTGTACTGCGCAGGCTCAGTTCGGTCAGCTTGCGCTGCACCCGTGCCACCGGCACCAGCATCAGGGTCATGTGCGTGCCCGGGCTCAGGGTGAACTCGCTGATACCCTCCGGCATCACGGTCAACGCCATTCCAGGTACGAGCGGTACACCGTGGCACCAGCTCAGGGTTTCATCGGTCGCGTGCAGATACCCCAGCATCGCCCAGTCCGGCGGCAGCATGAATCGTCCACGGCAATGGAATCCACAGCTGATGCTGCAGAACAACGCCTCCTCGTGCACGCGTGAAGCGAAGGCCGCCCGCGGCCCATTGCCATCGAGCAGTAGCAGTTCGACATCACATACACGAAGCACGCCGCTCAGCGTCGCCAGGTCGATCGACCGCAGGCCGCTGTCGTCGCTGTCTCCTACCCCACCATCGACCATGACAGTGTCGTCCCCCGATTATCCGTCGTGCGATACGGCCCCCACTGCCTGACAGGGCGCGCACCTCTCATGGAATCTCTTCCATCGCCGGGATGCGCGCCAGCAAAGTGCGCACCCCAAAAGAAACGCGAGTACTTGAATACGAGTATGCCCGATAATTCAACGGGGTAAACATCTGCACCGCATTGAATAAGATGGATACAGACGTGAAAACAAGGTCGTGGTGTTTGGCACAATTTTCGCATGTAACTGAAAAACCCGCCTCACATTATCTGCACGTCGATGAATCGTTTTGCAAACGAACGGATTTCCGTCACAGAACCCGCGTGAAAAATTAAGGACCGAAGGGATTCTGCCGAATTTGCATATAGGTTCCGGTTGCAGCCGGCCGCCATTCAGGCAAAGTCGATAACACGGTGATCCGGTCTTTGATAATGACCGCACCCAGGGGGACAGCATGACCATGCACGTATCGCTCGACACTTCGACCAACGGCTCCGCGCCGTGCGGTCGCGGTTGCGCGAACGGCGTCCCGCCTGGAATCGATCACCCTGCTTGAGCATGGCGGGTCCATCCCGCCGTGCCTCCTCCGCCAGGACGTGCGGAGGTCCACGGACGATCCCGGCGGAGCCGGGCCACCGCCCAACAGGTGTCCTGTAGCAGACAGGTAGAGGGAGACAAACGTCATGAACGCATCGATCCGCAAGTTCCTGAAGGAAGAAGATGGCGTTACCGCACTCGAGTACGGCCTGCTGGCGGCTGTGATTGCGGGTGTCCTGATCGCACTGGGCAGCACGCAGATCAAGGATTTCTTCGAAACGCTCTTTGAGAATCTCACCAAGCTTGCCGACAAGGCGTCAGGCAACCCACCGGCCTGAGCCGCTCCCAGGCTGATCAGGGACAGCAGCTGCTGACCGTCCACTGACGGACAATGGAGGGTGCGATGACACTGCTGGGATTGCTGGCCATCGGTGTGTGCCTGCGGATCGCGATCAGCGATCTGTACGCCCGTCGGGTGCCCAACGCCTGGCTGCTGTCCGCATGCGCGATCACCGTTGTCGTGCTCATCGCCGGACAGTTCAACGCGCCGCGCCTGCCGTGGGCTTCCCACATTGCCGGCGCGGCGCTCGGCCTGGTCGCATTGCTGCCTTTCCATGCAGTGCGCTGGATGGGCGCCGGCGATGTCAAATTCTTTTCGGTACTGGGATTGATGCTGGGCTGGCAGGCACTGCTGCCGATCTGGATCGCGGCCAGCCTGGCAGCGGGCGCACATGCCGCACTGGTGCTGGTATCACGCCGGTTGGGTCCAGCACTGCCCATCGGCCTTCAAGCCCATATGCATCGGGCAAGTTCGCAATGGCATTCGCACCCGGCGCTACGCGGAATGCAGAGCGCCCGCCAGGGACGCCAAGGCATTCCCTACGCCGCCTACCTGGCGGTATCCGCCATCGCCTGGATCCTCATCAGCACGTACGGAGGTGTGGCATGAACATCCAGAACCCACGCCGGCAACGCGGCGTGGCCAGCATCGAGTTCGCACTGATGCTGATGCTGGGCCTGCTGCCACTGCTGTTGTTCACGTTCTCCGGCGTGATGATCATGGCGGCCCAGCAGACCCTGGCAACCGCCTCGGCCGAGGGTGCGCGCGCATCGCTGCGCTATGGCAGCGCCAACGAACGCCGTACTGCAGCCTGTGTTGCGGCGCGCAGTTCGATGCAGTGGCTGCTGAACTTCTCGGGTCAGCCGGTCGACTGCAGCAATGGCGGAAGCAACGCCATTCTGGTTTCGGCGCAGGCCCCCTGCGCCGGACTGGCCAGCGCCCAGTGCATGACCGTGACAGTCAGCTACGACTACGCAAGCCACCCCTTCCTGCCCGGCACCGCCACGCTCTACAAGTGGGTGATGCGGGCTCCCATCCGCAGCGTCGCGGTCGCTCAGCTCGACCTCGGCAGCGGCAACTGACGTTCGGTACAGGAGACGGTTCCATGCTCAAGTTGACCCGCATTGCTGCCGTCGCCCTGATCGGGCTGGCCGTGCTGCTGGCGGTGATCGCCTTGATGATCGGGCGCAAGCAGGCCGCGCCGGCCACGGTTGCCCCGATCGCGCGGAGCGATGCCCAGGCGATCACCGTGGTGGAGGCGGTGGCACGCCTGCCGGCCGGCGAACCGATCTCTGCCAACGGATTGCGTCTGGCACAGCGCAGCGCCCCGGTTGCCGGTGCCGCCACCAGCATTTCCGCCGTGGTCGGAAAGGTACCGGTGCAGGACATCGCCGAAGGCACGGCGATCAGCAGCAATGCACTCGCGCAGGGATTCTCGCTGCAGCTGCGCCCCGGGGAACGCGCACTCGCGGTCCCGGTGGACGAGCTGGTGGGTGCCGGCAACCGCATCCTGCCGGGTGATTTCGTCGACGTGTTCCTCAACCTGCGCACTGCCCAATCCAGCGCCAGCGGCCCGGCCGACGCAGCACAGACGCGCCTGCTGTTGTCACGCCTGCGCGTGCTCAGCTATGGCCAGCAGGACATCGCCCCGGGCAACCATGACGCTGTTGCCAGCACTGAAGCCGATGCCCGCAACGATCCGCGCGCCGCTGACATCACCGGAAGCAGCAGCACCCAGAGCACGGGCAGCGAGACTGCCCAGCCCGCACGCAGCGCGGTACTGGCGGTACCGGTGGCCGACGCCAACCGGCTGCTGCTGGGTGCACAGCAGGGCAAGCTGTTCCTGGCCCTGCGCAACCCTGCCGATTCCGGCCAGCCCGATCTGGCGCTGTTCCCGCAGGCACGCGGGGTGATCGATCCGCTGCGGGGGCTTGATGCGGAGCAGCAGCTTGCGCTGCAACGGCCAGAGAATCACGCCTTCGCCGGCATCGACGGCGATGCATTGGCCGGCCGCAGCAACACACCGGCGCGCAGTACGCAGGATGCCCCAGCACGCGCACCCGCACCGCGGCGTAGTTCTCCGCGCGCATCGGGTATCGAAATCATCCGAGGCGACAGCTCCGCCCCCCGTGGTTCCCTTTGACCTGCATCGAGCGCATCCATGACCAAACGTCGCCGCAGTCCACGCCCCTCCACCCGCCAGCGCTGGCTGGCCCTGCTGCTGGTGCTGCTGGCACCGGTGACGAGCGTGGCTGCCGACGACCTGGTACTGCAGGCACGTGAGCAGCGCCCCTGGACCCTGCCGGGCGACCTGGAGCGGGTCGCCATTGCCGATCCGGGCGTGGCCGATATCGTGATGCTGCGCGGCCAGCGCCAGGCATTGCTGGTCGGCAAGGCGCCGGGCACTACCACGCTGCTGCTCTGGCACCGAAAGCAGGCCGAACCACAGCGCCTGCAGGTGCGGGTACAAAGCGCGGTGCAGGGTGCGGCCGACACCGGCGCGAACGGGCTGGTATTCACCCAGCAGGACAATCAGGGCCTGCTGCAGGGAAGCACCGACAGCGTGCTCTCGCACATGCAGGAACAGAAGACCGCCGCCATGGCGCTGGGCAAGGAGGGCCTGCTTGCCGACGCATCCACGGTGAGCAGCGGCGGCGTGGTCCAGGTCGAGGTCAAGGTCGTCGAGTTCAACAAGACCGCATTGAAGCAGATCGGCATCAGCTTCCAGAACCGCAACGGCAACTTCGCCTACGGCTTCGCCCGCCCGGGCGGCCAGTTGCCGGGCAACACCGGCATCCTGCCCGGCATGAAGGAAGGCAACTCCGGCAACGAAGCCGAATCACCCATTTCTTCGGCCTTCCGCCTGGTATTCGGCTCGACCAAGGGCCTGTGGAATGCCGACGTCGACCTGCTGCAGAGCAATGGCATGGCGCGCGTGCTGGCCGAGCCGACACTGGTCGCGCTGTCCGGGCAGAGCGCCAGTTTCCTGGCCGGCGGCGAGCTGCCGATCCTGGAACCGCAGGGGCTGGGCACCACGACGATCACCTACAAGCCCTTCGGCATCGGCCTGACCGTGACACCGACGGTACTGGCGCCGAACCGCATCGCCCTGAAAGTCGCACCGGAAGCCAGTGACCTGGACTACAGCAACGCCATCGCGCTCAACGGCGTGCAGATTCCCTCGATCACCACCCGCCGTGCCGACACCACGGTCGAGCTGGGCGATGGCGAGAGCTTCGTGATCGGTGGCCTGGTCAGTTCCAACGTGGTGTCCAGCGTCGGCAAGATCCCGCTGCTGGGTGACCTGCCGATCATCGGCTCGTTCTTCCGCAACTTCGACTACAAGCGCCAGGACAAGGAACTGGTGATCATCGTCACGCCACGCTTGGTGAAGCCGCTGGCACGCAACACCGACCTGCCACTGCCCGGCGACCGCGAAGCCAAGCCGCACATGCCCGAATGGGGCGCCTGGCTGCTGGGTCCGATCAGCCAGGACCCGGTGCCCGGCTTCTCACGCTGATTCCATGATGCCTGCGATACCACGCCCATGCCCTATGCCACTGCCCAGCCGCTGCATCCGCAAGGACCGCCGATGAACCTGGTCCTGTATGGAATGGATCGCGAACTGCTGCCCCGGCTGGCGGCCAAACTGCCGCCGACCACTACCCTGCACTGGCAGGACAGCAGTACGCCGACCTCCGCCCAGGATCTGCAACGTGGGCCGCAGAGCCTTGTGCTCCTCGATTTCCGCCCCGAGCATGCGGCCGCCTCCAGCGTGCTGGCGCAGCAACTGCAACAGACAGAGCCGGATCTGGCATTGGTTGCCGTCGGTGCCACCAGCGCCGGCCAGGTGGAAGGCGTCGTCATCGCATTGCGGGCGGGCCTGCGTGATGTGCTGGATCTGGACAGCGACAACGTCGGTATCGAGGCCGCGCTGCGTCGCGCCCTGTCGCCACGACCAGCTGCCGCCGCGCAGCACGCGCACAAGGCGCGCCTGATCGTGCTGCTGGGCGTGCGCGCCGGGGTCGGCACCAGTACGCTGGCCGCACATCTCTCGGTGCTGGCACAGCAGACCCGTGCGCTGGCACAGGGCGAGGCACTGCTTCAGGACGGCCTGCTGATGGAGCTGGCCCAGCCTTCGGGTGACCTCGCGCTGTACCTCAACCTGGACAGCCGCTTCCATTACGAAGACGCGCTGCGCAACGCCAGCCGCATCGATGCCACCCTCGCCCGCACGGCCATGGCCCGTCACGATTCCGGGCTGGTGCTGCTGGACCGCGCCAGCGGCAGCGATGCGGTACCGCCGTCCGATCCGGGTGCGTTGCTGCAGCGCCTGCGCACCGTGTTCGCCAGCGTGCTGTGTGATGCCGGTGGCTGCCCGCTGCGTCAGCTGCCGCCGCTGCTGCTGGACCAGGCCGACGAGATCTGGCTGGTCACCGATGCCTCCATCGCCACACTGGTGTCGCTCGACCAGGCACTGAAGCATCTTGCCGGGCAGCGCGAACGCGAGAAGCGCCTGCAGCTGGTGATCAACCGCCACGATGACAGCAGCGGCATGAGCCCGGAGCAGATCGCGCGCCGCTTCGAGGTGCCCCTGCTGGCGACGCTTCCCGAACGACCGCGCGTGCGCCTGGCTGCCAGCCAGGGCCACCTGCTGCTGCAGGATGCACCGCGCGACCCCTACCTGCGTGCCCTCGCTCCGCTGGTTTCGCGCCTGGATCCGGCTGCTTGCCCGGTCCAGGCGCAGGGCCTGCGGGAAAGACTCTCCCTTGCCCTGGGTGGATCGCAATGGAAGACAAGGTAACCCCGTTCCCGCACGCCGTTGCCCGGCCGGTGCTGCCCGAAAGCTCGCCGGGCCACCAGCCGTTCGCGCAGACCGAGCAGTACCAGAAGGTGCTCTCGGCCGCGCATGAGCACCTGCTCAACAGCATCGAGGACGAGCGCATCGACATCGATTCCTGGGCCCCCGACACCATCGCCCGTTGGGTGCAGGTGCAGACGGTGGGCTTCATCCAGGAGTGGCGCATCCCGATCAACGAAGAGGAAATGCAGGTGGTGGCCAACGGCCTGGTCAAGGAGCTGACCGGCTTTGGCCCGCTGGACGACCTGCTGCACGACGCGTCCATCGAAGACATCCTGATCAACGGTTTCAAGGATGTGCACGTGTCCCAGGGCGGCCAGCTCAAGCGGGCCACCCAGCGCTTCACCGACGATACGCATCTGCTGCGTATCCTGCGCCGCATCCTCGCCCCGCTTGGGCGCCGGCTGGATGACTCCAATCCGATGGTCGATGCGCGCCTGCCCAACGGCGGCCGTCTCAACGCGATCATCTCGCCACTGGCGGTGGATGGACCGATGGTGTCCATCCGCAAGTTCCGCAAGGACCCGTTCACCCCCGATGAACTGCTGGCCAAGGGCACCTTCGATGCGCCGATGCAGGCCTTGCTGAAGGCGATGGTGCTGGGCCGCTGCAACATCCTGGTATCCGGCGGCACCAGCTCCGGCAAGACCTCGCTGCTGAACGCCCTGGCCAGCTACGTCCCCGCGAACGAGCGCGTGATCACCGTCGAGGACACCGCCGAGCTCTCGCTCAACCACCCGCATGTGGTCCGCCTGGAAAGCCGTATCGGTGGCGCCGAAGGCCACGGTGCGGTCAGCATCCGCGATCTGGTCCGCAACAGCCTGCGCATGCGCCCCGACCGCATCGTGGTGGGCGAGGTGCGCGGCGCCGAGGTCCTGGAAATGCTGCAGGCAATGAACACCGGCCACGACGGCTCGATGGCCACCATCCACGCCAACTCACCGCGCGACTGCCTGTACCGGATCGAGATGCTGGCCGGCTTTGCCGGCTTCCAGGGCAGCGAGGACAGCCTGCGCCGGCAGATCGCCAGTGCCATCGACTTCATCGTGCAGATCTCGCGCCTGGGCAGCGGGCGCCGCGTGCTGGTATCGATCACCGAGATCACCGGTGTGAGCGACAACCTGATCACCACCCAGGAAATGTTCCGCCACGAGCTGCAGATCGACGGCAACGGCAAAGAGATCGATCGCTGGGTCGGGCTGGGCTTCCATCCGCACTCACACAAGCTGGAGCCGTTCCGCCAACAACTGCGCGAATCGCTCTACGGAGACTTCTGAGCATGGGAACCGGCGCGCTGCTGGGCATGTTGAGCATCATCGCGGTGCTGCTGGCGCTGGCAGCCTGGCTGTGGGGCACGGCCAGCAGCCGTGAACAACGCCAGGTTTCAATGCGGCACGCCGAGCAGCAGCTTTCGCGCGGAAGCGCCACGGGCGGAGCACCCGCCGGGCCATCCGTCACCGCTGCCAACGATCCGGCGCGGCCCGCCAGCACCGGGCGCCGCGCGCTGCCGCTGGATGGCCTGCTGCAGCGCGCAGGGCTGCAGACCGGCTGGAAAATTCCCATCATGCTGCTGGTACCGGGGCTGGTACTGTCGGTGGTGGCGATGCTGCGGCTGGGCACCGCATGGATGTTTCCGCTGACCCTGCTGCTGTACCTGCTTGGCTGCTGGCTGTGGGTGATGCGGCGGACCACGAAGCTGCGTGCGCAACTGCTGCATCAGCTGCCGGACTTCCTCGACAACCTGGTGCGGCTGACGGCACTGGGCAACAGCCTGCAGGCCGCGTTCCAGGTTGCTTCGATGCAGACCAGCGCGCCGTTGCGCGGGCTGCTGGACACTACGGTGCGCTTTGCGCGCAGTGGCATGGAGCTGGACCGTGCACTCGCACAGGCCTCGCATCCCTATCGCATGGATGTGTTGAAGGTGTTGTCGGTGGTGATCGGTGTCAGCGTGCGCATCGGCGGGCGCTCCGACCAGATCCTGCAGCGCATGGGCGATTTCATGCGCGATCTGGAACAGGCCCAGCAGGAGCTTGCGGCAACGACCTCGGAGACGCGCATGTCAGCCTGGGTGCTGGGCCTGCTGCCACCGGCCTGCGCGGTGCTGATGGCGATCGCCAGCCCGGACTTCTTCCAGCCGGTGCTGCACGATCCGCTTGGCCACAAGATCCTGCTGCTTGCACTGGGCATGGAGCTTGTCGGTGGCTTCCTGCTGTATCGCCTGGCCAAATCGCTATGAACCACCCCCGCCCCGCCGGAGACGACCGATGAGCGCCAGCGCCTGGTTCGCCCTCTCCCTGCTCGTACTGGCTGCAGGTATCGCCCTGCTGGGTATCGGCGGCTGGGTACGCAGCCATCGTGAGCAGCGTACAACGGCCACGTTGAAGACCGCCCTGCAGCCGCGCGAGGCGTCCCGTGACCCCGAACCTGCACGGCACGATTCGCTGGGCTGGCTCGAACGCTTCGGCCGTGCCCTCAGCGGCGGCCGCCTGGAAGCGGCATTGCTGGCCAATGAAGACCGGCTGCTGTTGGATCTGGCCGGGTGGAACACCCGCCGCGGTACGGCCATCTACCTCGGCCTGCGCCTGCTGCTGGCCGTGCTGGTGCTGGCACTGGTGCTGACATTCAGCAGCGTCACCGGGCTGGCCAGGATCATGGTGATCATCGGCGCATTGGCCGCTGGCCTGCTGCTGCCCAAGTTCATTCTCTCCTCCTGGGTGAAGCGCCGTCGGCGCGCGGTCGACAACGAGCTGCCGCTGCTGATCGACCTGCTGCGCCTGCTGCAGGGCGTGGGCTTCAGCATGGACCAGAGCCTGCAGACGCTCGGCGACAAGCTGCGCGATGCATTGCCGGTCCTCGGCGGCGAACTGCAGGAGGCCAACGTCGCCTATACCCATGGCCGCACGCGCGCGCAGTCGCTGCGCCGGCTGAGCGAGGTCTATGCAGACGATGACCTGACCAGCCTGATGCAGCTGATCCTGCAGGTGCACGCCCATGGCGGCGCGGTGCAGGAGCCGCTGCGGCAGTTCAGCATCCGCCTGCGCGAACAGCGTCGCAACACGCTGAAGGAAAAGGTCGGCAAGCTCTCGGTGAAGATGACCGTGGTGATGATGCTGACCCTGCTGCCAGCGCTGATGCTGGTCCTTGCCGGCCCGGCGCTGGTCGCGCTGGCCACTACCATGTCCAAGATGGGGTCCCCCTGATGCCCGCCCTGCGCACTTCCTGCCTGATTGTTGCCCTGGCCGCCGTTGCCGGCGCCAGCGGCTGTGCATCGACCACACCGAAGTACCTGCGCGCGCCCAGCTTGGCCGCGCCCGAACCGGCGCCGCAGGACAGCCGCAATGCCTACCTGGAGCTGATCGAACGCATGCAGCAGCAAGGCGCATGGTATGCCTCGCTCGCCCACGTCGACGCCTTCCGTCAGCGCCACGGCGATCCGCCGGCATTGCGTCTGCTGCAGGCCGACGCGCTGCGCGAGACCGGCCAGGCCGATGCTGCGATCGCCCTGTACCGCGATCTTTCCAGTGGTCCCCAGGCCGCCGCGGCCGCACATGGCCTGGGCCTGATTGCCGCGCGCCGCGACGACGACGCCGGCAGTGAGCAGGCACTGGCGCGGGCGACCGAACTGCAGCCATTGAATACAAGCTATCTCGGCGACCTCGGCTATGCGCGGCTGCGCGCCGGGCAGTTCGAGCGCGCGCGCGAACCCCTGGCCAAGGCGCTGGAGCTGTCGCCGGGCAATGCCAAGGCCACTGCCAACCTCGCGCTGTGGGCGGTGCTGCGTGGCGACACCACCACCGCCGAACGCCTCGCCCAGCAGGCCAACCTCAACGACGAGACCCGGCTCAGCATCCAGCAGCAGGCGGCGCAGATCCGTGCCCGCCTGCAACAACGCCAGGCCGCATCGGCCGCTGCCGCAGCCGTGCCGGCCACTGCGCGTGCTCTCGCCAGAGATGCCGTCGGCAACCCGCCCGCCGCCACGCGACTGGCGGCGGAACCACGCCGCGACAGCCGCGACGAACGCGATCCGCAGCGCCTGCCGCCCTCGATGCTGGAACGCTTCAGCACCTCCGACCACCCGAACGGGAACACACCATGACCGCGACGCCCCTGACCCGACGCCTGCTGCCCGTTCTGATCTGCCTGTTACCGGCCACTGCCGTGCAGGCGCAGCAACAGCCGCTGACCGGTCAGATGCTTGGCGGCAGCACGCCGGCTGTGCCGACGCCGCAGCCGCTGCAGTCCGAGTCACTGGCCACCGTGGACCTGATGGCCCCGCCAGCACCGGTGCCGCAGGCGGCGCCCGCAGCAGTGGCCATCACCGATGGCAATGCTGCAGCCGCGCGACCCGACCGCAGCCAGATCGGCGATACCACGCGCAACCTGTTCCGCCTGCAGGCATCGGGGCAACAGGCCGGGCAGCACCTGCCGATCCTCGGCGACCAGGCGACGCTGAGCTACGCCCGCTACATGAAGAGCTTCGAACACGAGATCCCGGACTTCTTTGAAACCGATGTCGCCAAGTCCAAGGGATCATCCTCATCCGGACGCTGAGGTAGGCCATGAAACGCCCACGCCAGTTCAGTTTCAGCCGCCCACGGGGCGGCATGTCGATCACCATGATGCTGGTCATGCTGGCGTTGCTGGCGATGCTGGGCCTGATCGAGATCGGTTACCTGTTCTGGGCCAAGCGCGATGCGCAGAAAGTCGCTGATCTGGCCGCACTGGCTGGAGCGCAACGGCTGGAGCTGTGCACCTCGGACAACAGCGACAACAGTGCTGCGCGGCAGAGCGCACTCACCCAGAACAGGTTCGCTGGGAGCCTGGAAATCCGTTGCGGAAACTGGAACGTGACCCGGGCCACCGAGGGGCACTTCAGCCCGGCCGTCGATGCTGCGAATCAACGCAACGCCGTTCGTGTCATCACCCGCCGCGCGGTGCTTCCCTTCTTCGGGCAGAACAGCAGCCTGCCGACCGTGACCGCCCAGGCCGTGGCGCGCCGTGCAGAGCCCACGGCGGTTTTCAGTGTCGGCTCGCAACTGCTCCGCATCAACGGCAACACGCCACTGGGAAATGTCCTGAAACTGGTGGGTGCCGACCTCGACAAGACCACCCTGCTCGGCTACGACGGCCTTGCACAGGCGCATATCACCCCGAACGGACTGCTGCAGGCACTGGGCATTCCGATCGACGTCAACATGGGCGTGGCCGAGTTCAACAATCTGCTGGCGGGCCGCAAGGTCAAGCTGGGCAAGATCCTTCAGGCGACCGTTGACCTGCTCACCCAGCAGGGCGTTGCCCACGTGGACCTGAGTGCGCTGGAGAATGCCCTGGTCGTGCAGGGCATCGACCTCAAGCAGCTGGAGGTGAAACTCGGCTCCGATGACAGCGGCGGCGGCTTGTTCGCACGCGTGGTAGCGCCGGATGGAACGATTTCCAGCGCGCTGCAGGCCGATGTCAATGTGCTGGACCTTATAGGGACCAGCATCAGCATAGCCAATGGCGGCCGTGCGGTCTCGGTCAATGACCTCAACCTGTTGGGCCTGGTCAATGCGAAAGCCGCCGTGGTGGAGCCGCCGTCGATCGCCATCGGAGGCATTGGCTCGCGCGCCTACAACGCGCAGATCCGCGTCTTCCTCGACATCGACACCAACAACATCCCCGTTGCGGGCGGCGTACTTTCACTGCTGGGCATCCGCCTGAAGCTGCCGGTCCATGCAGACGTGACCAATGCAATGGCGACCCTGACCAGCCTGCAATGTGGCAGCACGCCTCCCACGGCGACGATCAAGGTCGAGTCCTCCGTGCTGCGCGCCTGCGTCGGCAAGGTGGCCGACAGCGAGCGGTTTTCCAAGCAGAATGTCTGTGGCGACACCCTGCAGAAGGAACAGATGCTGACACTGCTCGGCGCCCCGTTGATCAATGACAGCATCAAGGTCAATACGCTGACCGACACGCAAAGCCTCACCCTCCCCGCCGGCGCGACCGGTTCAACCCAGGTCAACTCCCTGGAGGTGGGCACCGCCGTGTCTGAACTGGTCAGCGAACTGCTGCGCGTACTGTCCGGGGTGCTCGATCCGCGCGACGATGGCATGAGCCAGGGCTCGACCGCAGCGAAGTTGGCCGATCGCTACCTGAAAGCAGCCAACGTTGGTCGCAAGCGATACGATGTCGACGCAACCATCAAGCTGCTGGAATTCGGAGACAGTACGCAGGGATTGAAACCACTGGGAAACTGGGACATCACCAAGGGGGTACCGACCAGCTGTGTGCTGGTGACCTGCATGGTCGACGGCAAGGTCTGGCAAGGATTCCGCAACGCAGTGACCGGGGTTGGCTCGGGGCTCCTCGATGGCGTCCTGGGAGCGCTTGTGGGTGGGCTGCTGGTCAAGCAGTGCAACAGCCTGATCGGCGCCCTGGATGACACCACCTACAACAATTGCATGAAGTACAACCTGACTTCCTACCTGCAGACCGCCGATGCCGGCTTCCTGGATCAGTTCGCCGGCGACGGCGTCACCGCCCCCGGCAATGGCCCGGTCAGTTGTTCGGGCCTGCTGTGCTTCCTGCTGAAGCCCGCCCTGGACGTTCTGAAGCCGCTGCTCAACAGTGTCGGCTCGCTGCTGCGCTCACTGCTTGCCCAGGTACTGGGCCTGGAACTGGGCCGTACGGATGTGCATGTCCAGTCCATCCAGTGCACGCCCGCACAACTGGTCTACTGACCCGTGACGGGCGCCCTTGGCGGCGCCCGCGCACATGCTAGACTCCCGGCGGGGAACCACCTTCATCTCAACCCACACTCATCCGTGGATGGTCTAGACATGCGAGAAACTTCAGGGGGCGCGGTCTTCGCCCGGCACGCGCGCGGCGCGGCACTGCTGGCCGTGGCCATGATGCTGGTGGCACCGGCGGCGATGGCTGCCCGTAGCGACCGCGAAGCAGCCGCAGAGCCGGCCGCACGTACCGCACCGGTGGTGCGCAACACCGTTGACGAGCTCAAGCAGCTGATGGATGCCCGCCAGCTGACCGAGCTGCGCACCACCTACAACGGCAATTACGGCGCCAGCCTGCTGTTCAATGCCAACACCCTGACCTACTACGTCGCCCTGTTCCAGGAGAAGAATTTCTGGCGGGTGATCAAGACCGATGCCGTCGACAACGCCGAGCGTGTCTACCGCACCTTCGCGCAGCAGTCCGAGCAGCTGGCCCAGGTCTACATCGACACCACCCGCCTGGAGGCCGGCAAGCGCTATACCGAGCGCCTGGTGGCCTATAACGAGGAACGCCTGCGCGCCCTGCAGCAGGAAATGGAACAGCAGCAGGCACAGTCGGCCCAGGTCAGCGCCGCCCTTCAGCAGGCCCAGCAGCAGGCGATCAGCCTGAGCAGCGACGTGCAGAGCACCAACAGCCAGTTGGATTCCCTGCAGCGCCGCATCCAGATCCTGCAGGCGGAACAGGGCAACCCGGAGCTGAGCCTTCCCAAGCCGGACAGCGTGCCCTCGCCGGCACCGGCGGCTGCCAGCGACGGTCGCTGAGGTCCAGCACCTCGCATCCTGTCCAACGGCGCCTGCGGGCGCCGTTGTCGTTTCCGGCACCATTTCGTTTCAGCGGCACGCCTCATGCACGGCATCGTCCAGTTGCCGGCGCTGCACGAAGTCCATGCGCTTGCCATTGGCCAGCACCTTTGCGCGTTGCTGCCGCGCGCGCTCACAGGCGGCAGGATCCGCGCTGATCGATATCAGTGCAGCCCGCGCACGCGCCTGCCGTACCACACGCGGACGGCTTGAGGCTGGGCTCGCCGCCTTGGCCATGGTTGCACCCGTTGAGGCCGGCTCCGCCGGCACCTCCCAGCGCCATTCCGCATGCCCCTGGCACGGCGTCTGCTGGTAGACCGGATGCGGCCCGTCCACGCATTTGTAGACGTTGGTCTGAGCGTGCGCGCCCGCAGCCAGCAGCAGGCACAACAGCGGACTCCAACACGCATTCAACATCGCAGGCTCCTCAGCAGGGCTACCGCCATCCTCAATGCCGGAACGGCTTCGTGCCAGAGCGATATGCGTCACATCCGGTGTAATCCAGCACAGCCGTGCAAGTCGCCGGCCTGGCGCTGCGCTGTACTGCCGGAGGCACCGGCACAACTGCCAGTGCCTTCCCTCCCTTCCGCCAAGGAAACCGCAATGAGCAACTTCGTCACCGTCGCCGACGGTGCCCGCATCTTCTACAAGGATTGGGGTACCGGCCAGCCGATCGTGTTCGCCCACGGCTGGCCGCTGTCGTCCGATGCCTGGGACCCGCAGATGCTGTTCATGGGCCAGAACGGCTTCCGCGTGATCGCTCACGACCGTCGCAGCCACGGCCGCTCCAGCCAGACCTGGGACGGCAACAACATGGACACCTACGCCGATGACCTGGCCGCAGTGATCGAAGCACTGGACCTGAAGGATGCGATCCTGGTCGGCCATTCCACCGGTGGCGGCGAAGTGGCCCACTACATCGGCCGCCACGGCAGCAAGCGCGTGGCCAAGGTGGTGCTGGTCGGCGCGGTGCCGCCGCTGATGCTGAAGACCGAAGCCAACCCGGCCGGCACCCCGTTGGAAGTCTTCGACAGCATCCGCAAGGGCACCGGCGGTGACCGCTCGCAGTTCTTCAAGGACCTGACCACGCCGTTCTTCGGCGCCAACCGCGACGGCAACACCGTTACCCAGGGCATGCGTGATGCGTTCTGGCTGCAGGGCATGCTCGGCGGCGTCAAGGGTCAGTACGACTGCGTGCACGAGTTCTCGGAAGTGGACTACACCGAGGACCTGAAGAAAATCGACGTGCCAGCGCTGGTCGTGCACGGTGATGACGACCAGATCGTGCCGTTCGATGCCTCGGCCAAGCTGTCCTCGCAGATCATCAAGGACGCCGAGTTGAAGGTGTACCCCGGTGCGCCGCACGGCCTGACCGTTACCCACGCCGACCAGTTCAACGCCGACCTGCTGGCGTTCGCGCGTAAGTGATTCACCGCGGCGGCGCTACCCAGCGCCGCCGCACAAAAAAGGGGACGGAGGGGATCAAGTCGTTTGTGCACAAACGACTTGATCCCCTCCATCCCTTTTTGTCAGATGTCGCTGTGGTGGTGCGGGACCCCGGTCTTCGGCAGCGGGTCATGCCCACCCACGAAGTGGCGTACCACCGGTGCGCGCTCACCACGATGCAGTTCCCGCAGCACTTCCTGGATCGCCTTGTCGTCGGCGGTGATGCGCTCGTGCTGGCGCAGGTGCTCCAGCCACGACGGGGTCACGAAATACTCCAGGTGGATGCCCGGGCTGGCCACATCCTCGACCACGCCCCAGACCACGGCACCATCGCGGCGGCGGATCGTGCCCAGCGCGCGCATCTGCGCCTGGAACGCGGCACGATCAGCATCGTCGATACGGTACTCGATGGTGACCAGCACCGGGCCGCGATCGTTCGACACCGGCACCGACAGCTCTGGTGCCGGCCAGTGCCCGGCCGGACGCAGGTTCAGGTCTTCGGTACCGGCGATGCGCACGCGCCACACCAGCAATCCGCCGATCACCGCACCTGCGGCAGCCACCAGCAACGCCAGCTCCGGCGAGGTACGCTGAGCCAGCGCACCCCAGCTCAGGCCACCGGCCGCCATGCCGGCGGAGAACACCATGATGTACAGCGCCAGTGCACGCGCGCGTACCCACGCTGGTACCGCGGTCTGGGCGGCAATCTGCAGTGACGACAGCACGGTGATCCAGGCAAAACCGTTGATCAGCATCACCAATGGCAGCACGTACCAGCTGCGGGTCAGCGCCAGCCCGACCAGGCTCAGCGCAAGTGAGAGCGTGGCCAGCAGCACCAGCAGGTCGCGATCCATCTGCGCGCGCAGCTTCGGCAGCAGCAAGGCACCGCCCACTGCACCGATACCGATGCAGCCCAGCAGCATGCCGTACTGCCCGGCCCCACCGTGCATCTGCCCACGCACCACCACCGGCAGCAACGCGTTCATCGCCGCGGCAAAGAAGAAGAAGCCGACCGACTTGATCAGCACGGCCTGCAGGCGTCCGGCACGGCTGGCATAACGCAGGCCCGCCTTCAACCCTGCGCCAAAACCCTCCGGCGGCAGGCTCGACTGCTTCGGGTCGCGCTTCCAGCCCCACACCACGAACAGCATCGCGGCGAAGGTGATGGCGTTGAAGCCGAACGCCCAGACCGCACCCAGCTGCGCCACGATCACACCGCCGATGGCGGGGCCGATCGAGCGCGCGATGTTGATGCCGATCGAGTTCAGCGCCACAGCCGAGGCCAGCATCGGCTGCGGCACCAGTTCGGACACGATCGCGGCCTGCGCCGGCATCGCCATCGCCGCGCCGCAGCCCATGCAGAAAGTCAGCAGCACCAGCAGCTGCGGGGTGAGCATGTCCATCGCGGTAAGTGTCGCCATTATCGCGGCGACCAGCAGCATCCAGCCCTGGGTCGCCAGCAGGTACCTGCGGCGATCGACGATGTCGGCCAGCGTTCCGGCGGCCAGCGCCAGCAGCACGATCGGCACGGTGGTGGCCGACTGCACCAGGGCAACCATCAACGGCGAGCCGGTACGCTCGGCCATCACCCAGGCGGCGGCCACGTCATTGACCCAGGTGCCGATGTTGCTGGCCAGGATTGCCAGCCAGATCGAACGGAACATCCGGATCTTCAGCGGGGACCAGGCACCTGCGGCCTGTGCGGGGGGTTGCGACGCGGTTGCGTTCACCATTGCCATGCTCCAACGATCGAGGCAAACAGCGTGTCCTGGCCACCGGCCTGCTTCAGCGCAGGACCCGCATCGATCCAGGCCAGCTGCAGCTGCCATTGCCAGTGTTCGCTGGCCTGCCAGCGGGTTTCGGATTTGTACTGATTACCGATGCGGCGCGCGCCACCGGCCGTGCCGGGCAAGGCCACCAGGGGTGCCGGCGTGGTGTACACCGCATCGGCGCGACGATGCTTCCAGTCCATCTGTACGCCCAGCTCCGTCGTCACCGCGTCGTGCAGGCGCAGGGTCAAGGTTGGCTGGAGGTCCATCAGATTGGCCGGGGCCAGCAGGCTGGCTTCGCTGAAATAGGCCGACTTCGGGAACAGCGCGTTGAACGTGCCCAGCCGCCCATCGCGCAGATTGCCATCACCACTGGCGATGTCCGCCTTCAGCCCCAACCGCGGTTGCAGCGGCAGGTCCGTCCAGCGCCACCCCGTATCAGTGGCCAGCGTCCAGGCGCGGATATCGAGCGTAGCTGCCGAGGTGCGCAGTTCACCACCCTGCGCCACCAGTTCACTGTTCCAGTCCAGTGCACCGGACTGGCCGAACCAGCGCGCACCCACGGTCTGCCGACGCTCGGTGCCGAAACCCGCCGAGAAGCGTGCGCCTTCCCGGCGGTAGTCCAGCAGGTACAGATCCCACTGTCCTGCGCCCTGCCCGCGTGCCGTGGTGGCATAGGCACCCCACAGGTGGGCACCGTGTTCGCCATGATCATCGAAGGCTCCCGGCCGGTTCTGCACCGGCCGCAGCGCCATCAGGTCAAGCGTACCGAGGCGGCCCTTCCAACCCAGGCGCGCACCGTCGAAGGCCAGGCGGATATTCGGCCCATCGCGCACCGACAGCAGCCGCGAGCTGCCATAGCCGGCTTCCTGCCGGCCCAGTTGCAGGTGGAAGCTGCCACGCTGCCAGCGCCAGTACGCCTGCTGCACGTCCAGCGCGCTGCGGTCGGTGCGGCCAGGGCCGCCTGCCTTGCCATTCTCGGCATGCAGGCCAAGCTGCAGCTTCGCCTGCCAGCTGTCCTCCGCATAGGTGGCCGAGGCCAGCGCGCGCAGCAGGCCGTGGCCATCTTCACTGCCACCGATGCCGAACCGGGTCGGGTCGTAGTACAGGCCACGCAGGCGCAGCGAGGCGTCCCACCGCAATTGGCCGCCGCCGGCGCCAGTGCAATGGCCACCCTCGCAGGCCAGCGCCAGCGATGGCACGGCCAGCAGCGCCAGGCTCAGAACGCGAAGCACGAGCATCCCATCGCGCCCCAGAAGGCGGCCAGGTCATCGGTGGGCGCCGCATGTTGCGCGGCATGACCGTGAGCACCATGCGTACTGCAGGCCACGCCGTGATGGTGGCGATGGGCGGCGGCCAACCCGGTGGCAGCACCGCCGACATGGTAGCCACCGAACCTGTTGACCGGCGACCAGTTGGGCATCGCCGGCGGCAGCTGCGGCGCCAGCCCGGCGTAGTCGCCGTCGGCATGCACGATGCGGCCACCGACCACGGTCAGCACGCTGGTGATGTCGGCGATCTGCGCATCGTCGACGCGGAAGAAGTCGGCCGAGAGCAGGATGAAGTCGGCCAGCTGGCCGGCTTTCAGCGTGCCCTTCACCGCCTCGTCGCCGGAGAACCAGGCGCTGCCCTGGGTCCACAGGCGCAGGGCCTGTTCGCGCTCCAGCAGATTCTCGTCGCCATACAGGGCCAGGCCACCGACGGTACGCCCGGTCACCAGCCACGACAGCGCCACCCATGGGTTGTAGCTGGCCACGCGGGTGGCGTCGGTACCGGCACCGACCGGCACGCCTTCGGCCAGCATGCGCTTGACCGGCGGCGTATGCCGCGCGGCCTGCACGCCATAGCGCTCGACGAAGGCTTCGCCCTGGTAGGCCATGCGGTGCTGCACGGCGATGCCGCCACCCAGCGCGCGGATGCGCTCGATGTTGCGCGGGGTGATGGTCTCGGCGTGGTCGATGAACCAGTGCAGGCCATCGAACGGCACCTCACGGTTCACCTGTTCGTAGACATCGAGAATGCGGCTGATGCTCTCGTCGTAGGTGGCGTGGATGCGGAACGGCCAACGCTTCTCGACCAGCAGCTTCACCACGTTGTGCAGTTCCGGCTCCAGTTCTGGTGGCAGCTCCGGTCGCGGTTCGTTGAACAACTCGAAGTCGGCCGCGGAGAACACCAGCATCTCGCCGGCACCGTTGTGGCGCAGCAGGTCATCGCCCTGGCGCGGCTGCAGGATCTCGCTCCAGCCACGGAAGTCATCCACCTCCTTGCCCTTGTTCTGGGTGAACAGGTTGTAGGCGATGCGCACTGTCAGCTGGTCATCGCGGTGCAGCTGCTCGATGACCTGGTAGTCCTCGGGGTAGTTCTGGAAGCCACCGCCGGCGTCGATCACCGAGGTGATGCCAAGCCTGTTCAGCTCGCGCATGAAGTGGCGCGTCGAGTTCGCCTGGTATTCGATCGGCAGGCGCGGGCCCTTGGCCAGCGTGGCGTACAGGATCAACGCATTGGGTTTGGCCAGCAGCAGCCCGGTCGGGTTGCCCAGCGAATCACGCACGATCTGCCCGCCCGGCGGATCCGGCGTGTCCCTGGTGTAGCCGCAGGCGCGCAGCGCGGCACGGTTGAGTAGTGCGCGGTCGTACAGGTGCAGCAGGAACACCGGGGTATCCGGCGCGATGTCATTGAGCTCCTGCAGCGTCGGCAGGCGCTTCTCGTTGAACTGCGCGGCAGTGAAGCCACCGACCACGCGTACCCACTGCGGAGCGGGCGTGCGGTCGACCTGGGCCTTCAGCATGTCCAGGGCGTCGCCCAGCGAACGCAGGCCGTCCCAGCGCAGCTCCAGGTTGTAGTTCAGGCCACCACGGATCAGGTGGGTGTGGCTGTCGTTGAGGCCGGGTAGCAGGCGCCGGCCCTGCGCGTCGATCAGGGTCGCTTCATTGCCCCAGCCACGCATGATGTCCTCGTCGCTGCCAACGGCGACGATACGCCCGTCCTGAACGGCCAGCGCCTGCGCATGCGGCTGCTGCGGGTCGAGGGTGGTGATGCGGGCATTGCGGATGACCAGCGTGCTCATGCGACGCTCCTTGGAAGTGGAATCGAGTGCAGCACCGGCGCGACCGGCCAGGCTGAGCGCAACAGCGGCACCGCTGGCCAGCACCACGTTGCGGCGGCCGTGATCGAGGGGATCGTGACTCATGCGAGGTCTCCCGGAAGTCGGTGGACGTCCAGCGCCCAGGTGCCGGGCCCGGCCAGCGCGATGGCCAGCAGTACCGTGGTCCACATCAACGGGTACTCACTGCCACCGCGCATCCAGAACCATCCCCTGGGCAGGGCCAACAGGACGGTGAAGCCGATGAAAGCGGCCGCCGCAAGCGCGGCGATACGGGTCTGCCATCCCAGCAGCACGGCCAGCCCGGACAGCACCTGCAACAGGGCCAGCAACAGTGGCAAAGGTGCCACCGCTGGCAGCCCGAAGCCGCGCAGCTCGGTGGCGAAACCAGAGAGCCCCGGACCGCCGAACCAGCCGAACAGCTTGCCCAGCGCGTGCGGCAGCAGGAAGCCTCCAGCCGCCACGCGCAGCATCAGCAGGGCCAGGTCGAGGCCATGGCCAGCCAGCATGCTCAGTGCCCGCCTTCCTGCGCGCCGAACATGCGCTTGGCGTACTGGATGCCGATGCCATAGCCACCCGCGTGATCGCGCGCGATGCCGGTGGTCAGGTCGTAGGTTTCCCCGCGTGCCCAGTCGCGCTGCAGTTCGAGCAGGTACTGCACGCTGGTCATCGGCACCGCGCCGGCCTGCACCATGCGGGTGATCGCACGCTCGTGCGCTTCTTCGCTGACATCACCACAGGCATCGGTGATCACATATACCTCGAAGCCCTGCGCCAGTGCCGACAGCGCCGGGCCGACGATGCAGACGCTGGTCCACAGGCCGGCCATCACCAGCCGGCGCTTGCCGATACGGTTGATCTCGTCGATCACCGGCTGGTCTTCCCAGGTATTCATCGAGGTGCGGTCGAACACCGTCTGGCCCGGGAAGATCTGCGGCAGTTCGGGGAACATCGGGCCGGAGAACGAGGCTTCCGCCACCGTGGTCAGCAGCACCGGCACGTGGAAGCCCTTGGCACCCTTGCTGATCAGCGACACGTTGTTGCGCAGCGCGGAGATGTCGATGGTGTGCGTGGCAAACGCCATCTGCGACTGGAGGTCGATCAGCACCAGGGCGTGGTCGGTCGGCGACAGCAGCGCCGGGGCGGGAGTGGCGGTGGCAAGGCTCATGGATGGACTCCGTTGGAAACACGATCAAGGGGAAGCAACAGGGCGGCATCGCCGGCGACGTACTGGCCGGGGCTGCAGCCGGTCTCCGCGCGGAAGCTGCGGACGAAATGGCTCTGGTCGAAGAAGCCCAGCTGCTGGGCCAGGCAGGCCATCGGCAACTGCGCACCCGGCAGCAGCTGGCGCGCACGCTCGATGCGGCGGCGACGCACATAGCGCAACGGGCTGGCACCGGTACCGGTACGGAACAGGCGCACCAGATGGAAGCGGCTGACGCAGGCGGCCGCCGCCAGCTCGGTCACCCGCAGCGGCTGCGACAGGTGTTCATCGACATAGCGCAATGCACGCTGCAATGCTGCGACCTGCTGTGGTGCCAGCGACGCAGCGGGGAATTCCTGTGGAGTAACGGTGGCCATCGAGGTCGCCGCGAGGGGGTGGCCCATGGTGCGGGGCGCCTGCACGATGCCCTACCCCCGTCGGTCGAGGCCAGCACCTACCCGAATGGGGGAGGCCGGCGGCCGATCACGCGGCGACCGAACAGCCGTGCGTCCAGCGAATAGGCGCCCGGCCCCAGCACCAGCAGGGCCAGAGGCAGCAGCGCCAGTGGCCAAGGCCCGGGCAGCGTGGACAGACCCACGGCCGCCATCACTGCCGCCAGTGGTGTCAGCACACCAAGTGCGAGCATCGCTACGGCCAGCAGGTACAAGGCCGACCACCAGCCGCCTGGCATACCGGGCCCGCAAAGAGCGGCCGCAACGCACAGCCGCAGCCACAGCAGGCCGAGGCCCGGGCCACGGTCGGGAAACATCACGAACAGGCGCTGCATGACCGGGCTCCACGGGGCATGCCGGCGTGATATCGGAACGGACCGCGTGCCGCCTACCCCGTTCGGGTCACCCTGGCCTGCCCCGCACCTGCCAGAATGCGCACCATGCGTGGCCGCCCCTTCCCGTTCCTGCGTCGCCTACCGGCGCTGCTGACGTACCTGCTGTTGATGACCGCCCTGCCCGCGCTCGCCGTGCAGCGTCCCGCCCTGAGCAGCGGACTGCCCGGCTACGAGCACACCGCATGGCGGGTCGGCCAGGGTGCGCCTGGCGATATATGGGACATTGCGCAGGACCGTGATGGACTGCTGTGGCTGGCGACCGGTTCTGGCCTGTACCGCTTCGACGGCCGCCGTTTTGAACGCCAGGCGCCACCACCGGGCAGCAGCTTCCCGTCCACCAACATGGTCACCCTGGCAGTCGGGCGCGATGACGCAATGTGGATCGGCTACTTCCAGGCCGGCATCAGCCAACTCGCACGCGGCCAACTGCACAACTACGGTCGGCAACAGGGCGTACCGGTCGGCGTGGTGCCGCACTTCAGCCAGGACCGCGAGGGCCGCCTCTGGGCAGCGATCAATGGTGGGCTGCGCTGGTTCGATGGCCGGCGCTGGCAACCCCCGCCGGCCTCCGCCGGGCTGCCGGAACACCGCGTGCAATGGGTGTTGCATGACAGCCGTGGCACGTTCTGGGTACTGGCGGATCTGAAGATATGGATGCGCGGACCCCACCAGGCGGCCTTCATTGATACCGGCATCGCCGTCTCGCAGATGGCAACACTGGTGGAGAACCCGCAGGGTGAGGTGTGGCTGGCCGACCGCGTCCGTGGCGCCTCGCCACTGGCAAACGCACATGGTCTGCTGACCGGGCCCGAACGTGAGGCGAGGCGCCTGCCCGACCTGGTCGCTGCCCGCATGCAGTTCACCACCGACGGCGCGCTGTGGGCGACGATGAGCCCGCATGGAGGCGTCGCCCGGGTCACGTTCGACGGCACCCGAGCCGTGCGCATGGAGCGCTTCGATTCACCGCATGGCCTGACGGCCACCTCGGCGGTGCCGATCATCGCCGACCGCGAAGGCAACCTCTGGGTAGGTACCAATCTTGGCCTCAACCGCTTCCGCGCGCGCAGCGTGCACACCCTGGCGGTCGGCCCCAGTGATCCCTACCGCTCGCTGGTGCGCACCACTGACGGACGGGTGTACGGCTACGGTGAAGACCTCAAGCCCTACGACCTGCGGCGGTCCCTGCTGGAAGGCAGCGCCGCACAGCTGCAGGCCGCAGCGCGGCAGGCACCTGCGCCGATCTGGCAGTTCGATTGGGTCAATCTGGCGCGCACTGTCGAAGGCCGTACCACGCTGATTCCGCTGCCCGCGCCGTTCACCGGGCAGCCGCTGCACGCCCTGCTGTTTCCTGACGAGACGCAGGCCTGGGTATGCACGGGCGAACGCGGTGTGCTGCATTACCGGGACGAGCAATGGCAGCGGGCGAGTCGCCTGCCCGAGCAGGCCTGCTCCTCCCTGGCGCTGGACGCCCATGGCCAGCTGCTGCTCGGCTACGCCGATGGTCGCGTGCGCCGGATGGGCACCACGGCCATCGATGCCTTCGGCGCAGCGCAGGGCCTTTCGGTAGGGCCGGTGACCGCCCTGCTGCAGCATCAGGACCTGCTGCTGGTAGCCGGCGAAGCCGGACTCGCCGCACGCATCGGCGAGGGGCCCTTCGTTGCAGTGCGCACCGACATGGCCGGCGTCCTCGAAGGCATCACCGGCATGGTCGCCGATGCGGGCGGGCATCTGTGGCTCAATGGCAGCCGTGGCCTGGTGCGTCTTGAGAGCAGCCTGTTGCGCCGAGCAATGCAGGCAGGGCAGCAGGTGACGCCCCGCCTGTTCGATGCGGTGGATGGCATGCCCGGCATTGCCCTGCAGAGCGGGCCGATCGCCACCGCCACCCTGGCCGACGACGGTCTTCTGTGGCTGGCGACCAACCAGGGCCTGGCCTGGCTGGACACTAAGCGTTCGCACGTCAACACACTGGCACCCAGCGTTCGCATCGGCGACGTGCTGTATGGCAGCGAACAGCAACCACTGCGGGACGGCCTGCGCCTGCCGGCCGGCACCAGCCAGCTGCAGATCGACTACGTGGCGCTTTCACTGGCCCGCCCGGAGCGCAACCGCTATCGCTATCGACTCTCCGGCGTCGATGACGGCTGGCAGGACGCAGGCAGCAGCACCCGCGCCTATTACACCAACCTGGCGCCGGGAAGCTATCGCTTCGACGTGGAAGCCGCCAATGAGGACGGCATCTGGAGCACGGTCCCGGCCAGCCGCAGCTTCCGCATCGCGCCCACCTTCATCCAGACCGTGTGGTTCAAGCTGCTGTGCGTGGCCGCCGTGCTGGCGCTGCTCGTACTGGCCGTGCGCATCCGAAGTGGCCAGCTCGCCGCGCTGTTCCGCGCCCGCCTGCAGGAGCGAAATGGCGAACGTGAACGCATTGCGCGCGACCTGCACGACACCCTGCTGCAGGGCAGCCAGGGCCTGATCCTGCGCCTGCATGCAATCAGCCAGTCCGCGCAGACGCCAGAAGCAGTGCGCGGCCAGCTGGAGTCGGCGATGCAGCTGGCCGAGCGCAATCTGGCCGAGGGCCGCGAACGCGTCAACGCATTGCGCGACGGCCCTTTCGCCGGCCGCGACCTGGCTTCGGCACTGGCCGATGTGCACGCCGAGTACGCGGGGCATGGCACCAATCCTCTGCGCCTGACCGTTGAGGGCGCGACGCCACCACTACAGGCAGATGCCGCGGAGGAAGTGTTCCTGATTGGTCGCGAGGCCATCCGCAACGCGTTGCGCCACGCCAACGCCAGCGCCATCGAAGTGGAGCTGTCGTACGGCACGCGTTGCTTCCTGCTGCACGTGCGCGACGATGGCGTCGGCATCGCCGACGAGAACGCCGGCCATGGTCATTGGGGCCTGCAGGGCATGCGCGAACGTGCACAGCGCCTCGGTGCGGAACTGCAGCTGTGGACCCGCGCCGGGCTGGGAACCGAAGTCGCGCTGGCGGTTCCCGCCCGGCGCCTGTATCACCGCCGCCCATCGCGTTGGCGCTGGCCCTGGAGTAAAGCAAACCATGACTGAGTCCCCTGCCCCGATCGGCGTGCTGGTGGTCGACGACCACCCGTTGCTGCGTGACGGCCTGGCGGCGCTGCTGGGCGCCCATTCCGACCTGCGCCTGCTGGGCGAAGCCGCCGATGGCGAGGAAGCCATCGCACGCTACCAGCAGCTGCAGCCCGACGTGGTGCTGATGGACCTGCAGATGCCACGCCTGGATGGCGTCGAAGCGATCGTACGGATCCGCGCGATGGACCCGCGTGCGCGCATCATCGTGCTGACCACCTACCGCGGCGATGTACGCGCGGTGCGGGCCCTGCAGGCGGGTGCCAGCGCTTATCTGCTGAAGGACATGCTGCGCCACGAACTGGTCGACACCATCCGCATGGTGGCCGGTGGCCGCCGTGCGCCGATTCCTCCAGCGGTGGCCGCCAGCATCGCCGCGCATGTGATCGAAGACCGCCTGTCACCGCGCGAGACCGAGGTACTGCGGCACGTGGCCGGTGGCCTGTCGAACAAGCGCATCGGCGAACGCATGCAGATTTCCGAGCAGACGGTGAAGGCCCACATGAAGAGCCTGATGGACAAGCTGGGCGTGGGTGATCGCACGCATGCGGTGACCCAGGCGCTGAGGCGCGGCATCATCAGCCTGGACGACAGCGGTCACGATTAGGGGGTTGTTCGGCAGGGCTTGCAGCCCTGCACCCGCGGCAGTGCCGGCCGCTGGCCGGCAACCTCAACAGCAAAAGCAACAGCAAAAGCGTGGAGTCCGTGGGATGGCGGGGCGGTGTCGGAGTGCGGGGACGCTGCAAGTACGTCCCTGTAAGCTTGGCAGCCGCATCCATGCGGCTGACACCCCGCACTCCGACACCGCCCCACCTCTGACAGAACTCCACGGCTGTTGGTAGGTGTCGACCTTGGTCGACACTTCTGTCAGATATCGAAATCAATCAGGGGTCAGATCCGTTTTCCTTCGGAAAACGGATCTGACCCCAAGAGCCATTCCAACAGACCGCAGGAACCTGTCGAAGGCGGGGTGGGTCCGGTTGCGGGGGCGTGAGCGCCATGGGCCCGAGGCATGCCTCGGGCGGGTTGGGCAGGACGCCCAACCCCGGTCTTGCCGTGTGCGCAGGACAGCGCACACGAGCAAGGCGCGACCGAGCCTCCATGGACGGATTCACGGCGTCCCCCGCAACCGGACCCACCCCGCCTACCTACAGGAACCCCGCCGTTGCTGTTGCCGTTGCTGTTGCCGTTGCTGGTGCCGTTGCCTCCAGCAGGTGCAGGGCTGCAAGCCCTGCCGAACACCACCCCTACTTCAAACGCAGCAGCAGGCTGCCGCCCGCACATACCACCGTCAACCAGGCCACGCCGTGCCACCCCCACTGCGCCAGCGCCAGGCTGCCCAGCGCACCACCGGCAGCCATGCCGATGAACATGCCGGTGAACAGCAACGCATTGAGCCGGCTACGTGCCGGCGGCACCAGGCCATAGACCAGCGTCTGGTGCGCCACCAGCGCCGACTGGAAGCCGAAGTCGAACAGCAGCGCACTCACCACCAGCAGCGGCAGCAGCGCGACGGCCGGCAGCCAGGACTCGGCCAGCAGCAGGCCGAAGCCCAGCAACGCCACCGCGATCGCCAGCCGCGCAACTGCATGGCAACCCAAGCGATCGGCGAATCGACCCGCAAATGGTGCGGCCAGTGCACCGGCCGCACCCGCAATACCGAACGCACCCGCCGCCGCACTGCCCAGGCCCAGACGAGCATGCAGCATCAGCGCCAGGGTCGACCAGAATGCACTGAAACCCACCGCCAGCAGCGACTGGCTGGCCACCGCACGGCGCAGCTGCGGCTGCTCGCGCCACAACGCCAGCAACGAACCCAACAACGCCGGATAGCGCAGCGTGCTGGTCGGTGCAAAACGCGGCAGCGCACGCGCCATCACCGCGCCCATCGCCGCCACCGATACCGCAGCCAGTACGAACTGCGTGCGCCAACCCCACGCTTCAGCCACCACACCACTGACCACGCGCGACAACAGGATGCCCAGCAACAAGCCGGTCATCACCCGGCCGACGATCTGCCCGCGCTGCGCATCCGGTGCCAGCACCGCAGCGGCCGGCACGATGTCCTGCGCCAGCGTGGCCATCAGCCCGACCAGCAGGCTGGCCATCAGCAGGCCCGGCAGTTGCCCCGCCATCGCTGCAGCACCCAATGCCAGTGCCAGCAATGCAGATTTCAACAGGATCAGCTTGCGGCGGTCGAACCGGTCACCCAGCGGCGCCAGCAGCAGGATGCCCAGTGCATAGCCAAGCTGGGTCAGGGTCGGTACCAGGCCAGCGGCGCGCTCACCCGCGCCGAGGTCCTGGGCGATCAGGCCCAGCATCGGCTGGCTGTAATAGAGCGAGGCGACCGAGAAGCCGGCGCCGGCCGCCATTGCCAGCACCAGCGGGGTGGAGGGTGCAGTCGCGGGTGCGGCGGCGACGGACAGCGAAGGGGTAGACATGGGGGAGTCCGGTGGAAGAAGTGGGCGTATCCTGCCCGCATTCGCCCAACGTCTGTAGTAGGCTGAAATACATATCATTCATACGCCATACGCATGACCGACCTCACCGCTGGCGCCGATCGCCTGGATCTGCTGCGCACCTTCCTGCGCATCGTCGATGCCGGCAGCCTCTCTGCCGCAGCCGCGCAGCTGGGCACCACCCAGCCAACGGTCAGCCGACGCCTGCAGGCATTGGAGCGGCAGCTCAGCCTGCGCCTGCTGCTGCGCTCCACCCATGGCCTGCAACTGACCGAGGATGGCCTGCGCTGCCAGCGCCATGCGCAACGCGTGGTCGACGAATGGGAGTCGCTGCAGGCCGAACTCCACGGCGAGCCGGAAACACTGCGCGGCCGTCTGCGGGTGATGGTGCCGCATGCCTTCGGCCAGGCGCAGCTGCTGCCGACCATGCTCGCATTCCTCGCCCGGCATCCGCAGCTGAGCCTGGAGTGGATCCTTGAAGATCGGCGTCCGGATTTCATTGCAGAAGGCATCGACTGCGCGGTGCGGGTGGGCCCGGTCGACGAACCGCGCATGGTCGCGCTGCCGCTGGCCGAAGTACCGCGCATCGTCGTGGCGGCGCCCTCGCTGGTGGACGCCACGGCAGTCAATACGCCGGAACAGGCGCAGTCACTGCCGTGGATCTCGCTGGTCACCTACTACCGCGAACGACTGCTGCTGCATGACGCGCAGGGGCACGCGCATACCCTTTCGATCAGCCCGCGCCTGCTCAGCGACAACCTGTTCGTGGTGCAGCAGGCCGCATGTGCCGGGCTGGGAGCGGCCGTGGTCTCGGCCTGGCTGGTGGCCGACGACCTCGCACAAGGGCGGCTGGTGCAGCTGCTGCCGGACTGGCAGGCACCGCCACTGCCGGTACACGTGGTATTTCCCGCAGCGCGCCAGCAGCCGCCGCGGCTGCGCGCCTTCATCGATGCGATGAAGGCCGCACTACCGCAGCTGCACGGCATGCGGCCGGCGCCGCGCTAGGTCACCGGCCGCATCATCCACGCATGGCGTGGATCTACTGCTGATCGCGGGTATGGATGCCCGGACGGTAACCGGTAGATCCACGCCATGCGTGGATTCCGCCCCGCCGCACCATCAATTGGCCTTCGCCGCCTCGGCATTCCACGCCGCGACCTTGGCCTTGGTGTCGGCCAGCATCCTGTCCAGCGCGGCGCGGTCATACACGTTGCCGCGCAGGATCACGCTGTCGATCTTCTCGGTGGCAGCGATGTCCTGCAGCGGGTTGGCGGTCAGCAGCACCAGATCGGCGGCCTTGCCCTGCGCGACACCACCGTAACGGTCCATCTGGCCGAACCAGGCCGGGCCGGAACGGGTTGCGGCCGACAGTGCCTGCGGTGCGCTCAGGCCTTCCTTCACGAACAGCTGCAGTTCCTGGTGCAGGGCGATGCCCGGGAAGTTGAACGAGTTGAGGAAGCCCGCATCAGTACCGGCAATGATCGTCACACCCGCTTCCTGCAGCAGCGGCAGCACGGCGGCCACTTGGTGGTACTGCGCGTGGCGCGCTCCGATCTGCGCCGGCGTCGCCTTCGCCGCGCGGTCCACGCGCCACTGGTAGGTCGCGCGCAGGCCCGGGCCGATGTAGGCCAGGTACGGGTCGTTGGCGTGGTCATCCTGGTCGAGGAAGTCGAGGATGCGACCGCCGTTGAGGGTCGGGGTCACGAATACGCCACGCTTGGCGAAATCACGGTAGGCCCGCATTGCGGTGTCACGGTCGAAGCTGGCGTCGAGGCGGCGGTTGGCTTCGGCACGGTCGATGCGGCCAGCTTCGAAGTCGGCGGCAATCTGCGCCTCGTCCTTGCTGCCGGCCTTGAACGCGTAGTCCAGGTGCTCGATCGAGGCCAGGCCGGCATCGACCGCCTGCTCCACGGTCAGCGCCATCGGGATGTGGCCCGACGCCTTGAATCCGGCCTTGCGCGCGGCACTGGCCGAGTACAGGAACAGTTCCGGCTTCAGCGTGCTGTCGGTGATCTTCACGAAATCGACCTTGTCGTGCTGCAGGCGGGCGATTGCCTTGTCGGCGTCGGCCTCGCTGCCCACTTCGATCGTGCCCTTCCAGACCGGCTTGATGCCTTCGATCTTCGCGCCGGAACTCAGCAGGCGCGGGCCGAACAGGGTGCCCTTGGCGATCTCGCCACGCCACTGCAGCACCTGCTCGGGCAGATCGCCGGAACAGTCACGCACCGTGGTGATGCCATGCGCGATGTACAGCGGCAGCAGTGCCTTGTTCTCTTCGATCAGCGCGGGGCCACCACCGAAGTGCACGTGCATGTCCCACAGCCCCGGGATCAGGTATTTGCCCTTGGCATCGATCTGGCGGGTCGCGCTCCACTGGCTGCGCAGCTGCGCGTCCGGGCCGACAGCGACGATGTCGTCGCCGCGGATCACCACGCTCTGACCAGCCAGGGTACTGGCGTGCTCGACGTCGACCACGGTGGCATTACGGATCAGCAGGTCGGCGCGCTCGGCAGCAGATGCCGACAGCGGCGCCACCACAAGGAGGATGGCAAGGGACAACGGACGGGAACGGAACATGGACAGCATCCTGGTGGGCACGCCCAGCGTGCGGGTGGAAGGGGTTGCGGCTCAGCGCACCGCGCCGTGCTGGCGCAGCAGGGATTCAATTCCGGTATAGCCGCGCTGGCGCGCGTGTGCCAGCGGCGTTACGCCATCGCCGTCGGCCAGCTCCGGGTCGGCACCGGCCTCCAGCAGCAGCTGCACGATCTGCACGTGGCGCACGCCGCCATCGCCGAGCAGGATCGCTTCCAGCAGCGCGGTCCAGTGCAGCCGGTTGACATGGTCCACCGCCACGCCGGCCCGCAGCAGCGTGCGCACAGTGGCGACATGGCCGCGCTCGGCGGCGGGAATCAGCGCGGTGCCGCCATAGCGGTTGGTGCTGCGAAGATCGGCACCATGCGCCAGGGTCATCGCCAGGATCTCATCAAGGCCACGCGCGCCTGCGTACAGGTAGGCGCTGTCCTGCAACGCATCCTTGGCGTTGACGTCGGCACCGGCCTCGATCAGCTCGCGCGCGGCATCCACGTTGTTGCCATGCGTGGCCAGCAGCAGCGCGGTGCGGCCCTGTCCATCGCGCGCCTCCAGCGTGGCGCCCTCCTCGATCGCCTGTCGCACCGCAGCAGCGTCACCGCGGCTGGCAGCATCCCGCAGGCGGCCATCGACGTCGGCTTTGGACGTTGCGGTGCAGGCCGGGGTGACCATGGCCAGCAGGCACAACAGCAGCACGCGCGCGAACGGCGCAGACCAGCCAGGGGAACGATGGACGCGCATGACAGTGACTCCTCATGTCCGTCGCCACGGAGCACCGGGCGACGGTAGCAACAGCCGGGCATTGCCGGCCCCTGCCCTGCATGGTAGAAGTCGGCTCGGGTATCCAGAAGTGAAATGTTCAAATGCAAGACAGTGCCAAATCGAATAGAACCCTGTTCGAACTGGACCTGCTGCGGGCGCTGGTGATGGTGGCCGACTGCGGCAGCTTCACCACGGCGGCCACGCGCCTGCATTCGACCCAGTCCACGGTCAGCCAGAAGGTGCGGCGGCTGGAGGAACTGGCCGGGCATCGCCTGCTCGAGCGCGGCCACCGCGATGTGCACCCCACCGACGCCGGCCACACCCTGCTCGGCTACGCGCGGCGCATGCTCGACCTGAACGAGGAAATGGCACAGGCGCTGGCCGGCGCGACGGTGGAGACCGCCGTCCGCATCGGCGTGCCGGAGGACTTCGTCAACCCGCAGACCACGCGCATGCTGGCCGCCTTCAGCCGCCGCCACCCGCAGGTGAAACTGGAGATCAGCAGCGGCCTGAGCCGTGACCTGGCGCAGGGCTTCGACCACGGCGAGCTGGACCTGGTGCTGGTCAAGCAGCGCCGCAACAGTCGCCAGGCGGTGCATTGCCGGCGCGAGCCGATGCACTGGATCGACAGCCTGCGTAGCAGTTGCCTGCAGCAGGACCCACTGCCGCTGGTCACGTTTCCGCCGCGCGGCCTGTACCGCGACGAGATGATCCACGCCGTGGAAGCGCTGGGCCTGCGCTGGCGCATCGCCTTCACCAGTTCGTCGCTCAGTGGCATCCAGGGCGCCGTGGCCGATGGCATCGGCATCAGCCTGCTGCCGCGCCGCGCGGTCAGCCGCGAGCACCGCATCATCGATGGCGAGCGTGAGCTGCCGGTGATCGACAACTACGAAATCGGCCTGCTGCACCGTGCCGATGCCGACGATGCCGTGCGCGCACTGGCCAGCGAGCTGTGGCGGCAGGTGCAACGCGAACCGGACTGACCACAGTAGATCCACGCCATGCGTGGATGAACTTCGCGCATCACGCATCGAAACATGGCCAATCCGGCCGCACGGCCGGCAACATCGGCTCGTAGAGTGCCTGATGTTTCCGTGCCCCACGGCGCCTTGCCATGTCCGACGAAATCCCCACCCGTTTCGATCCCCTGCCCGCTGCCCTGCAGACGCATCTGCAGCACCAGCGTTCGCTGATCGCCGCGCGCGTGGCCGCCGGCTTTCCGACGTTGCCGGTGCAGTGGCCGCTGGCGGCCACCACACTGCAGCGCGTGGTCGATGCCGAGCTGATCGATCGTGACGACGGCGATGGCTGGGAAGCGCTGGGCGTGGCCTTCGGTGACACCCTGGCCCAGCGCGTGCCGGGCCTGGCCTGGATGCAGGTGACCGATGCCTGGGGCATCGACGCGGTGCTGCGCTATGCCGACAGCAGCCTGCAGATCGGCGCCAGCACGCTGCTGCTCAAGCGCGTCGAGCAGGGCGAGATCATCGACATCGCCCATCTGCTGGCGTGGCTTGAGGAATTCATCGCCACCCGCGCCGACGATTACGCCTGAAAGGTCGCCGAGCATGGCTCGGCACTACAGGGGGTTGCGCGGCGTGGATCTAGAGCCAGCGGCCGTCGACCACCACGCGGCGCTCCAGCGGCACCGCAGCCACGGCCGCCGGGCCGTGGTCGGCACGCACGGCCACGAAGGTCGCCGGCCGGCCTTCGGCAATACCATGCTGCGGTAGGCCGATCGCCTGCGCGGCATGGGTGGTGACCATGTCCAGCGCCAGCATCAGGTCGGCATCGGTGTAGAAGCCGGACCGGTAGCCCAGCAGCATCGCCCGCTGCAGCAGGTCGCCATTGCCATACGGCCACCAGCAGTCACGGATGTTGTCGTTGCCTGCGAACACGCGCACACCGGCATCATGCAGCGCGCGCAGCGGCGGGAACGGATGATCCCCCGGCGCGTTGCTCATGATCGCCACACCCGCGGTGGCCAATGCTTCGCCCACCTGCAGCGCGCGCGCCAGCGGCACGTCGCCCAGCGAATAGGCATGGCTGACCGCAACACGCCCCTGCAGGCCGGCAGCCCGTGTCCGCGCGGCGATGCGCAGCAGCTGGGCCAGGCCGGTTTCGCCCGGCTCGTGCAGATGGATGTCCAGCTGCACGCCGTAGTGCTCGGCCAGGCCGAACAGCAGCGCCAATTGGCCTTCGGCATCACCATCGAGCGTGGTCGGGTCGATGCCGCCGAGCACCTCCACGCCCGCGGCAAGCGCCTGCTCCAGCACCGCGGCGGTACCCGGACAGGACATCACCCCGGCCTGCGGGAACGCCACCAGCTGGATGCGCATGATGTCCGCACAGCGCAACGCCGCCTCGCGTACGGCTTCGAGATGGCCAAGCCCGGTGCTGGCATCGATATCGACATGACAGCGCATCGCCACGGTACCGAAAGCACTGCACTGGCGGATCAGCGCCTCGGCACGGTCCACCATCGGTGCTGCACCCGCCACCGCCGCCTTCTCTACCGCCAGCCGCTCACGCAGGCTGTTCACCGGCTGGTGCGGGTGCCAACGGTCGCCGACAAAGCTCTTGTCGAGGTGGATGTGGCCGTCCACCAGCCCGGGCAGCACCGTGAAGCCCTGCAGGTCGACGTATTCCGCCCCGTCAGCCGGCGCGGCCTCGCCATTGAGGCCGCTGATGCGGCCATCACGGATATGGAAATGCAGCGGCGCACCCTGGCGGTCGACACCGCCGTGGATGAACTGGAGGGTCATCGGGAACTCCCGGAATGCCAAGACTGCCGCCATCGTGCGCCCCGCCGCCACCATCGGCCAACGAAATATCTGGATGGCACACATTCACCAGAACGATGATCACCCTGCGACAACCGGTCGCAGCCACGCCGTGCACAGCCCTGAACGGGTAACATGGGCACCTGTTTCCGTTGTGATGCCGCATGGGCCCGTCCGACCGCCACGATCGCCTCCGCCGCTGGCAGGCCGCGTCCCTGCTTGCCGCCGCCCCGATCGCCAGCCTGTCCGCCACTGATGCTGCGGCCGCTGCGCCGCTGCAGTCGCCGCCGGGCCAGCAGCGCATCGCCCCGGCGGCACTGGTCGAGCGCCTGCACCAGCGCGTGCTGTCCGGGCAGAGCGCCACCGCCACGCTGGAACACTGGTGCGCCGAGCACGGCCTGGCCGAACAGGCGCGGGTGCGTGCAGTGCGCATACACGGCCAGGACAAGCCGGCCCCCGCCGACGTTCTGCAGTCGCTGGGCGCGAAGCCGGGTACCGAACTGCGCTATCGCCGCGTACAGCTGGTCTGCGGCAGCCGGGTGCTGTCCGAGGCCGACAACTGGTACCTGCCCGGCCACCTCAGCCCGGCCATGAACCAGGTGCTGGACAGCACCGACGAGCCGTTCGGTCGCGTGGTCGGCCCGCTCGGTTTCCAGCGCCAGACCCTGGCTGACCAGACGTTCTGGCCGCCGCGGGGTGAAGGCGATCACGGCGTGATCCTGGAGGTGCGTGCCCTGTTGCGCGACCGCCAGCAGCAGCCTTTCAGCTACGTCATCGAGTCGTACCTCCAACAGGCGCTGCCGTAGCGCACTGCTGTCCCGGGCATGTCCCGCCGCTACCGACCCGTGATGGCGTTGGCGGCCGGGTCCACCGAAAACACGAAACGCCCGCCGTGCTGGTCCCTGCCCCACGTCATCGGTGCCGTGGTCAGGCTGTAGACCGGACTTGCCTTGTCCATGCCGATCGCCTCGGACCAGGCGCTGAAATCCTCATCGGTGCGGCTGCGGATCTCGCCGACACACAGGCTGTAGCCACAGGCAAAAGACACCAGCGTGCCGTCGCTGCCGATGAGCCGGGTCGCAGCCGTCCTGTAGAGCCGGGTCAGGTCCTGCACTTCCGGGTGGCCCGCCGCATCCTGCTCGAACTGGCTGATCGCCTGCGCAAAGGCGTTGTCCGAGCCCAGGATCACGTCGCTCTTTTCCGCCGACAGTGCTCCTTCAGTCAACAGCAAGCGCTCGCCCTCAAGGAAGTGTCCCTCCAGATCCGCAGGCCCTTGCCCGGCCGTCGCACGCGTCGATGCCGTTGGCACGCGCGCTGATCCAGCATCGGTCACTGCATTGGAAAGAGACGGCACGGGCGCGGCGCTGGCCTCCTCCGCAGCATCGTCCACACTGGCCGCCTGCTTGCTGCTGCAACCGGCAATGGCCAGCACGGCAATCACACTCCACACTCTGGCATCCATGCGCATCATCCTCCGGGTATCGCCACAGCATGCCACGCGCGCAGCGGCAGCACCGGTGCACTGCACAAAGAAAAGCCCGGCAATGCCGGGCCTTTCGTTCGCCTGCCGGATCAACGGAACCGGTAATCCAGCTGCACCCAGTACTGGCGGCCGTACGGGTCGTAATTGCCGACCGGGTAGAACGGCCAGCCGCCTCCGTTCTTGTCCGCCGGCGGGCGGCTGTCGCGCAGGTTGTTGACGATCACACCCACCGACAGGTTCTCGCCGAACTGGCGGAACACGCTGGCGTTGTACGTCATATACGGCGCGATGCGGCCACTGCCATCGGTCTTCGGCAGCGAGCCGAAGCGGTTGCCGTACAGCGTGGTGGTCCAGTCACCCTGGTTCCAGGTGATGCTGCCGTTGGCCTTGCTGCGCCACTGGTAGTCATCCAGCGAATTGCGGATGTCACGCTCCGGATCATCGGAGAACTGCCGGTATTTGTGCTCCAGCACCACCGTGTAGGCCAGGCGCGTGGTGAAGCGGCCATAACGGCCGGCATCGAAACGCCAGTTGCCCTTCAGGTCCAGGCCACGAACCGATTCGGAGGCGGCGTTGATCGGATTGATCAGCACACGGGTCACCTGGTCCGGCTGCACGGTTGCGTTGGACGGGTTGCGGATCACCCGCGACAGCGCGTCCTGGCACAGCGGTGAACCGATATCGCGCGCTTCGCCGCCCAGCGTGCGGCCCAGGCGGCAATCGGCCTCGTCACGCAGGATGCGGCTGGTATCGAGGCTGGTCACCTCGTTGTCGATGCGGATGTCGTAGTAGTCGGCACTGAAATCCAGGCCAGACAGCGGCGACCAGACCACGCCGAAGCCATAGGACTTGGCCGATTCCGGCTGCAGCTGCGCATTGGCGCGGTTGCTGTAGTCGATCGACAGGCCGTTGTAGTCACAGTTGTCGTACGACTGGCCTGCGGTGCGGCAGCGCCAGTAGTCGGTCATGCCCGGATTGTAACCGCGCGTCTCCGTCGCAAACACATAGTTCATGTCCGGCGCCCGGAAACTGGTCGCCGCCGTACCACGGATCAGCAGGCTCTCGATCGGACGGAACTCGACGCCAAAGCTCCAGGTCGCCTTGCCGATGTGCTCGCCACCCGCACGGTACTGGTCGTAACGGCCGGCCAGCGTGGTGGTCAGCGACTGCAGCAGCGGCAACTGCAGCTCCACACCTGCGGCGTAGCGGTCACGCTCGCCACCGGCGCCGACGCCTGCACTGGTGTTCCAGAACTCGCCGGTTCCCAGGCGCGGGTCCGGGCGGTTGCGGTAGCCCTGGCTGCCGGCTTCGACCACCGCTGCCAATGCAGCGTCGCCACCGGGCAGCGCGAACAGGCGGCCGTTGACGCTGGCGCTGAAGGTCTGCAGCCATGCCGCATTGCGGCTTTCCTGGTAGTCGGACAGGCCCTCGTATTCGTTCGGGGTCAATGGCTTGAACAGGCGTGCCGGGTCCGGCGCATAGACCTCAACGCCATTGCGTACGCCCAGCTTCGGACCAAGCAGGTATTCGTTGATGCCGGCCAGCAGCACCGGGCGGCGGGTGCGGTTCTCGTAACGCGAGCGGCTGTAGACCGCCTCATAGTCCCAGCCACTGTCACCGATCTGGCCACGTGCGCCGACGTTGAACGACCACGAGTTTTCCAGGAAGCGGTTGGCATTGCGCGGCAGGCCGCCGATTTCTTCCGGCGCGAAGCGGCGGTACCAGCTTTCCAGATTGCCGGTGGTCTGGTTGTAGAAGTAGTTGCGCGCCGAGGTCCAGGTCGGCGCACGCGTGTTGTTGTAGATGCGCGCGCTGCCCACGGCGACATCGGCGAACAGATCGGTGGTCTCGTTGACGTGGAAGGTCAGCAGGCCATAGCCATTGAGGTTGCGCTTCTGGGTCTGCACGGTCCAGTAACTGGCTGCGGCCTCATTGCTGCCGCAGTACCAGCCCTGGCGCGGGTTGTTGGCGCGGAACACGCTCCCGCCATAGATGTCCGACGCTGCGTCGCAGCCGTTGACGCCCGGATCGATATTGCGGCCGGTGGCAGCATTGCGGCGATAGGCGATCGCGGTCGCCTGCGGCGCCTTGCCGGCCGGGTCATCATCCAGCGAATCCATGAAGTCGCGCTGGCGCGCATGGATCGCCTTGCGCACATCGAACTCGAAGCCGAACAGCGCATCCCAACGCTCGCCGGAACTACCCCCGACCACCTGCGCGCGCTGGTTGTCACCACCGCCCTGCTGGGTGCCACCGGCGCGCACGTTCACGTCCACACCCTCAAAGCGGTCCTTGAGAATGATGTTGACCACGCCGGCGATGGCATCGGAGCCATACACCGCCGACGCACCGGCCGCCAGGACCTCGATGCGCTCGATCAGCGCACTGGGAATGTTGGCCAGGTTGACCACGTTCACCGAGCCCTCGTAGGCCAGCGGGTAGTCGGCCTGGCGGCGGCCGTTGACCAGCACCAGCGTGCGGTTCGGGCCCAGCCCGCGCAGGTTGATGGTGTTGGCGGCCGGGGTGAAGGTATTGCCGAAGTCCTCGCCCTGCACGTTGCCGGTGTTCTCGGTCAGCGCGCTCAGCGCATCGAAGGCATTGCGGTAGCCCTGTGCATCGATCTGCTCCCGGCTGATCACCGTCACCGGCGAGGGCCCCTCCACACTGGCGCGCGGAATACGCGAGCCGGTGACCTTCACTTCCTGCAATGTGGTGGGTGCGCTTTCCTGCGCGAAGGCCGGCAGTGAGACCAGCATCAGGGACGACAGTGCGAGCACCAGCGGACGCGGGCGCAGCGCCTTGTGGGAGGCGGACATGGGCTTCCTGGGGAGTTTGGCGGGTGGTGGTACGGGACAGCGGCCTGTGCGGCACATAACGATCCCGTAACGAAAGTGTCCTGAATGGGGGGGGCAACGGAAATGACCAGGCCTGATGGCCTTATGCCTGAACCGAATCAGACCCGCAGTGCCATTCGCCACACTTTTGCAATGTTTTGAATGGTGTGGCGCTGCGGGCACGGCCATCGTGCCGGGGATGATGACTCCGTATCCCACCTCCCTCCTTCCCCCGTTGCGCCCGGTACTGCGCCGTCACCTGCTGCAGCTGCAGGCCGCACCGGTCACCCTGCGCCCCTTCCAGCGTACCGACCTGCCGCGCTGGCGCCTGTTCGATGACCGCCGCCGGCGCGGCCGCCGTCACCCCGGCGACATCGACGAGGAGGCACGCTTTCTCGCCCACATGCATCGCTCGCGTCTGGAGCAGGACAACGACCAGCTGCTGCTGGGGGTGTTCGACGACGAACACGGCACGGTGCTGGATCAGCTGCACATTCGCCTGCAGTCGCTGCATGCGCGCAGCGCCGAGTTGCTGTCGCTGCAACACTGGCACCCGCATACCGACGCGGCGCTGCGGGCGCTGTGCCCGTTCCTGTTCGAGGATGTCGGCCTGCATCGCCTGTTCGTGATGCTGCCACCGGACTGCAATGACCCGTTCGCCACTGCGCTGCACGCCTTCGGCTTCGAGCAGGAAGGCCTGCTGCGCGACCATCATCTGGACCTGGAGGGCTGGCAGGATCGCCAGCTGCTGGCGCTGACCGCACCGGTCTGGCGAAGCCGCCAGCAGCCCCAGGGTTAGCGGACCCGCTCCAGCGACGCGCCTGCGCCGGTCAACACCGAGCAGGCGTGGTCCTGCAGCTCTTCAGCGCTGGCCTCGTTGCCGGTGCCGGCGTCCACACGGGTCGCCAGCAGAATGAAGCCCGGGCCGCCCTGCACCTCGTCCCGGCCGGCCACGACCAGGCTCCACTGGCCCACGTCGTCCACGCCAGCGAGGTCATAGGCCAACAGATTGAGCGGATTGGCGGTCAGTTCCGCGCCCGGCAGCAGGCGGGCCTGGTACTGATGGCCGCGCAGCAGCACCGGCAACGGTGCCCAGCGGCTGCCGAGGGCGGCAGCATGCGTGTCCAGCGCCTGCAGCACGTCGGCACGCAGGCAATCCACATGGATATGCAGCTGGTGCTGTGACCGGCCGTGCGGCGAGTTCAAGGCCAGGCTGGCGACGTTGCGCGGCAGCGGTTGCCGCAAGGCCTGTTCGGTGTGGCTGCGCGCCTGCCAGGCTGCAGCGAAGTAGTTCGGTGCACCACGCTGGTACAGGCGGCGGTTCTCGATACCGCTGACCTTGTCCAGCGGCATCAGCAGGAACTGGTAGTCGCCGTGCGCGTCCTTGACCAGCACATCGCGGCGATCCGCGGCCGTCTCCACGCGCAGGCAGTCGCCGCGTGGACCTTCGGCGCCCTGGCAGTCACGTTCGATCAATCGCCATAACGCGTCGGAATGGGCCGGCGGCGGCGGCGCGCTGGCGCAGGCGGACAACAGCAGCAGGGACGGCAGCAGGGACGGCAGCAGGAAGGGGCGCAAGGACACGGAAACGACTCACGGAGCAGGCACGGCAGACAGCGCCGCGCTGCATTCTAGCCAGTGCGAAGCTGCAATCAGTAGGTGCCGAACGGCACTTCAACCACGATCGGTGCCTCGCCCTCACCCGCCTGCAGGCTGTAGCGATCCAGCGCGCCGTCGTCATCGGCGTGCGGCTGACGCTGGAAATGCAGCGGATAGCGAATGTCCCCCAGGCGGACGGCGCTGCCGTCGGCCTCCAGCGCGGCACCTTCGGGAATCAGCAGCCCGCCCAGGTCGCTGTAGGCGCCAGGCACATCGGCGAAGCTGTAGTCGGCCAGCTCGTCCACCCGCTGCATCGCATAGACGTGCGGCACATAGGGACGTGCCGGGCTGCGGCCATTGCTCAGGTCGGTCACCCAGGCCTGCGGCAGGTGGTACTGCTCGCGCAGCGCGGCCACGCCCAGCGAGGGGCTGGCCACCTGCAGGCAGCACACCGCGCGCTTGCCCTCACGATCGAGGATGGCGAATCGGTCACCGCGGGTGGCCGCCTGCGGCAGCATGGCAAACGCCAGATTGCGCTGCGCAGGCGCGTAGCCCGCTTCAGTCTGCAGGTTGCGCCAGGCGCCGAATACCGGGGATTCGACCGGCACGGGTTCCGGATCGGCAGCGCAGGCGGCAAACGCCACGCCCAGCAACGACAACGCCAGCGCCGTCATCGTCTTGTCCTTGCCGCGGAAACTGCCTGCCGTCATACCCTATCCAACATCTGCGCCGGAAAGGCCCGGCCTGCCCGCTGGCGTACTGCCAGCCATTCCTCCCACTATGCAATGACCACGCTGTGCCGGCAATGACCGGGGCGCTGACGCCTTTCGCACGCTCGGTGCTATCGTTCCCGCCATCTTCCCCTGCGCAGGAGCGCTCGCATGTCCGCATTCCGTCTGTCCCTGTTGCTGCCGGCCTCTGCCCTGCTGCTGTCGGCCTGCGTCAGCACCCCTGGCCCGGAAGTCAAAGGCAGCGGCCGTTGTGACGCCAGCCAGCTGGGCTGGGCGATCGGCCAGCCGGCCAATGAGCCCAACATCCGCCGCCTGTCCCGCGAGAGTGGTGCCGGCCTGGTCAACCCGATCGGCCCCAGCACCATCACCACCAAGGACATCCGCCAGGACCGCCTGCGCGTGTTCGTGGACAAGGACAACGTCATCACCGCCACCCGCTGCGAGTAAGCGCCGCCTCAGTTTTTGTAGAGCCGAGCCCACGCTCGGCTGCTCTGCGGCCGGGCCACGCGAGAACCCGAGTCGAGCATGGCTCGACTCTACACTTCAGGGTTCGGTATAGCCGGCGCAGTCCGGCAGCGCCTGGTCCGGGTGGAACATGCCCTCGCGGAAGTGGAACAACCGCGTATAGGTGCACGCCGGATCCTGCTCGGTGCGCAGGTCTTTCTTCTTCAGCGGCCCCTTGGCCAGCGAATCCTCGAAGCGCGAAACACCGGCCGGGAACCGGGTCGCCACGGTCTGGTAGCGCAGCACGGGCATGCCCTGCCCTGCTGGATCCAGCGCCAGCTTCGCCGAAAAGCTGTATTCGTCGTGGCAGGCGCCTGCACGCTGCTTGCTGTCCTGCTCGCTGAAACAGGCGCGGATCATCGCATTGCCCAGCCATGGCACGGTCAGCACGTCGTCGTCCACCTGGATGTCGTCCTGCAGGTGGCGCACGCGTGCCAACTGCAGCGTGGACGCATCGGCACCGCCACCGGAGTACATGGTGCTGAACGTGACGATGCCGCCCACCAGCACATTCTGGCGGGTGCGCTGCTGCTGGTCGGTCACTGTTTCATCGCTGCCCATGCCCGGGGCCAGGCGCACGATCCACGGCCACAGCGACAGCTCGCTTTCCCGCGGCACGTCGATGCTGACGTGGTAGGTGTGCGGCTTGCCTTGGCCCGGCCCCTTCTCAAGCACTTCAAGCAGGGTGGGCCGGTCCCCCTCCTCGGCCACCGGCTGCACGCGCACGCACCAGTTGCTGTCCCGCGTGCAGTCATAAAGCCCCGACGGTCCAGTCTCACTCGCGATCAGTACCTGTCCCAGCGGCTCCATCACGTTGCCGGCGGCATCGCGCTGCTGCGGCAGGATCGCGCTCTGGGCCAGCGCCAGCAGCGGGATCGCCAGCAATGCAGTGCACAGGGTGGCGCGGGCGGCAGCGGTGGGCATGGACGACTCCTGCGGTTGGGCCTCCGATGGTAACTGCTGCCCGGGCGGCGTCGAGCCCTGCTCGACTGCTTCTCACCACAAACACCAGCCAAGCGCCGGCTCGGCTCTACATCATCCGCAGTCGCAGCCACCCCACCCCTTGGCCTTCGAGGTCTGGCCGATACCGGGATTGAACGTATTGCTCGGATCCAGCTGCTTGTAGAACCCGGCCAGCGCCGGCTTGGCCGGGTACAGGTGGCCGACGTTGTGCTCAGCCGGATACTCGGCGCCGCGCTGGTCCAGCAGTGCCCACATCGCGTGCTCGATCTCCATCGGGTCTTCGCCCTTGCGCGCGATGTAGTCCTGGTGGAACACGTGGCACAGGAAGTGTCCGTAATACAGCTTGTGCAGCAGGCGGCCGTCGATATCGGCCGGCAACTGCTCGAACCAGTCGGCATCATCTCGGCGCAGGGCAATGTCCAGCGCCACGATGTCCTGCACCTGGTCACGACGCACTTCGCGGTAGCGCACCGCGGCACCGGCCACGGCGAAGCGATGCAGGAACGCCTTGCGCCCCTCCTCCGCCGTGCAGTGGAAATAGCCACCTTCGTGGCCAGTGAAGAAGTCGCGCAGCCAGGCCTCGGTTTCTGCTGCGTCCTGCGCGGAGACCTTCAGCAACAGATGATGCTCATAACGCTGGCGGAACTCGCCCATGCGCTTGGGCAGGTGCGAAGGCAGCAGGTCCGTCAGCACCTGCATCACACGGTCGGTCACGCCGCGCAGGCCCAATCGCTCGAACCAGCCATCGACACGGCTCTTCAACGCGAACGCGGCGGGCACGCGGGAAGTGCCAAGGCGGTCGATCAGCAGGAAGCTGTCCTTGCCGTAGCGTTCGCCGATGTCATAGGCATCACGGTGGATGTACTCACCAGCAATCGGCAGCCGCTCGAAGCCGGTCAGCAGCTGGCGACGGATCGCGGTCAGGCTGTCGGTGCGGTTGCTACCGATGTAGAAGACCTCGGCGGCCTCCTTCTCGAAGGTGTCCAGGCGCACCGCGAACACCGCCAGCTTGCCGGCCGAACCCGCGGCTTCGTAGTGGCGGCTGGGATCGGCGTTGAAACGTGCCGGGGTATCGGCATCGACCTTGCGTACTTCCTCGGCATAGCGTGGATCGGAAGCCGCACGGCCGTCGCCATTGCCGACATCCGCCGCGCTGTAGTCGCCCACCTGCAGGCGCTGCAGGATCTGCTCGGGCGTATCGCCCAGCGCGATGCCCAGATGATTGACCAGCTGCAGCTGGCCCTGCGCATCGACCTGCGCATACAGCGCCAGCTCGGTATAGGCCGGGCCACGGCGCACCAGCGCGCCGCCGGAGTTGTTGCAGATGCCGCCCAGCACCGACGCACCGATGCAGGACGAGCCGATCACCGAATGTGGTTCGCGGCCGAGCGGTGCCAGCGTCTGCTCCAGCCGGTCCAGCGTGGCGCCGGGCAGGCACAGCACCTGGCGGCCTTCGTTCAACAGCTGGATACCGGTCAGGCGCAGCGTGCTGACCAGCACGATCGGCCGCCCGTAGTCGTTGCCATCCGGGGTCGAGCCACCGGTCAGGCCGGTATTGGCCGCCTGCAGGATGATCGCCGCCCCACCCTGCACCGCTGCCTGCAGCACGCGCCACAGTTCCAGCAGCGTACCCGGGCGCACTACGGCCAGCACCGGGCCGTCGCCGAAACGATAGCCACGGCGGAAGCGGCGCGTGGCCTTGTCGCCGGTCAGTACATGGCGGTTGCCGACCGCGTCGCGCAACTGCGCCAGCACGGCATCGTGGCCACTCATGGCAGGCTGACCAGCGAATCGCGGCCGATGTCGGCGATGCGGCGCGCGCCGGTCAGTGTCATCGCCACGCGCATTTCCTTGGCGATCAGGTCCAGCAGGTTGGCCACGCCGGCCTCGCCCTGGGCGGCGAGCGCATAGACGAAGGCACGGCCCAGCAGCACGGTGTCGGCGCCCAATGCCAGCATGCGCACCACGTCCAGGCCGGTGCGGATGCCCGAATCGGCGAGGATCTTCAGATCACCCTGCACGGCATCGGCAATCGCCGGCAGTGCGCGCGCGGTGGACAGCACGCCGTCCAGCTGGCGGCCACCGTGGTTGGAGACCACGATGCCATCGGCACCGAACTTCACCGCGTCACGCGCATCATCCGGGTCGAGGATGCCCTTGATCACCATCGGCCCCTTCCAGAACTCGCGGATCCACTCCAGGTCCTTCCACGAAATGGACGGATCGAAGTTGCTGCCCAGCCAGCCGATGTAGTCCTCCAGCCCGGTCGGGTTGCCGCGGTAGGTGGAAATGTTGCCCAGATCATGCGGGCGGCCGAACAGGCCCACGTCCCACGCCCAGTGCGGATGGGTGATGGCCTGGCCGATGCGGCGCAGCGAGGCGTTCGGGCCGCTCATGCCGGAGTGTGCATCGCGGTAGCGCGCACCCGGCACCGGCATGTCCACGGTGAACACCAGCGTGGTCACGCCCGCGGCCTGTGCCCGCTCCAGCGCATTGCGCATGAAGCCGCGGTCGCGCAGCACATACAGCTGGAACCACATCGGCCGCTGGATAGCCGGTGCCACTTCCTCGATCGGGCACACCGATACGGTGGACAGGGTGAACGGGATGCCGCGGCTGTCGGCCGCGCGCGCTGCCTGTACTTCACCGCGCCGGGCATACATGCCGGTCAGCCCAACCGGCGCCAGCGCCACCGGCATTGCCAGCTTTTCGCCGAACAGCTCGGTTTCCAGGCTCAGGTCGGACATGTTGCGCAGGATGCGCTGGCGCAGCGCGATGTCGGACAGGTCGGAAACGTTGCGCTTCAGCGTGTGCTCGGCATACGCGCCGCCATCGATGTAGTGGAACAGGAACGGCGGCAGCCGGCGTTGCGCTGCGGCACGGTAATCGGTGGAGGCGGAGATGATCATGGGGTCAACCGTGTGGGGAAGGTAGACGCGAGGCCCGCGCACGCCGGGCTTCGTTGTCATCGAGGGTGCGCAGCGTGGTGTGCACGAACTCGAGGTGGGCATGCGCGGCGGCGCGCGCGCGTTCGGGGTCGCCTGCCAGCACCGCGTCCATCATCTCGCGGTGCTGGTCGGACAGCGGCGAGAAGGTCCTCGCCGAGGTGTAGAGCTTTTCACGGCTCTGCGAGATGTTGGTCTGCAGCAGCTCGAACAGGCCGCGCATCACCTGCAGCAGCACCAGGTTGTGCGAGGCCTCGGCGATGGACAGATGAAAAGCCGCGTCGGCCTCCGCTTCGCCGGTGGGGTCGTCCTTGCCGTGCGCGTCCATCATGGTCTGGAAGGCCTGCGCGATGCGCGTGCGGTCCTCGTCGGTAGCGCGCAATGCGGCATGCCAGGCGGTGGCACCTTCCAGCGCGTGGCGGATCTCCAGCACGTCGAAGCGGTATTCCGGGTCGCCCTGGAACAGCGGCAGGTACGGCGCCAGCGGTTCATCCAGCGCCTGCCGCGCGCGCGCCGCAGGTTCGGCTACATAGGTGCCGCCACCGACGCGTGCGGTCAGCAGGCCCTGGCTGGCCAGCTGCGCGATGGCTTCGCGCAACGCCGTGCGCGAGACCCCCAGCTGCACCGCCAGGGTGCGCTCGGCCGGCAGCCGGTCACCGGGCTGCAGCTGTTGTTCATGCACCAGGCCGCGCAACTGTGCGGCCACCTTGTCGGAAATGCGTTGCGTGCTCATGGCGCCATTGTGGCCCGAAGCGCGCAGCGGGTGGTCGGCCAACCGTGCATGGCTCAGGGAATCATCCAGGTCAGCCAGTAGGCCTGGGCCAGGGTGATCAGGCCGACCATCGTGGTGAAGATCAGGCTGTGCTTGACCGTGAAACGGAACAGGTCCGATTCCTTGCCGGCCAGGCCGACCGCTGCGCAGGCAATGGCGATCGACTGCGGCGAGATCATCTTGCCGGTGACACCGCCAGTGGTGTTGGCCGCCACCAGCAGCACGTCGGACACGCCGATCTGCTGCGCGGTGGTTGCCTGCAGGGCCGAGAACAGCGCATTGGACGAGGTATCCGAACCGGTCAGGAACACGCCCAGCCAGCCCAGGAATGGCGAGAAGAACGGGAACGCGTCGCCGGTGTGCGCCAATGCCAGCGCCAGCGTCGCCGACAGGCCCGAATAGTTGGCGATGAAGGCGAAGGCGAGCACCATGCCGATCGAGTAGATCGGCATGCGCAGCTCGCGCACGGTTTCGCCGAAGGTGCGCAGCGCCGACCGCGCCGGCATGCGCAGCGCGATGATCGCGATCACCGCAGCGAGGATGATCGAGGTACCGGTGGCCGAGAACCAGTCGAACTTGTAGACGGCTTCGTAGCTCAACGGTGCATCCACGATCGGCGGCATCTTCTGCACCATCTGGTCCAGGCCCGGCACCGGGATCTTGAGCACCCAGCTTTCCAGCGGGCCACCCGCCGCGAACAGCGACTTGAACGGCTTGATGCTCCACAGCGTGACCATCGCGGTGAGGATCAGGAACGGCGACCACGCCCTGGCGATCTGGCCAACGCTGTAGCGGGGCGCTTCCAGTGCCTGTGCGGCCGCCTCGGCGCTGGTTTCGGTATCGAAGCGGAAGATCCGCACCGGCTTCCAGCGGCGCAGGAACAGGGTCAGGCACACCAGCGACGCCAGCGACGCGGTGATGTCCGGCAGTTCCGGACCGATGAAGTTGGAGGTCAGGTACTGCGCGATGGCGAACGAGCCACCCGCAACCAGCACCGCCGGCCACGTTTCCCTGATGCCGCGCCAGCCATCCATGATCGCCATGATCCAGAACAGCACGATGATGGTCAGGAACGGCAGCTGGCGGCCGGCCATCTGGCCGATCTCGAATGCATCCAGGCCGGTGACCTGCCCGGCCACGATGATCGGAATGCCCATTGCACCGAACGCCACCGGCGCGGTGTTGACGATCAGGCACAGGCCGGCGGCATACAGCGGCTTGAAGCCCAGCCCGACCAGCAGTGCCGCGGTGATCGCCACCGGCGCACCGAAACCGGCCGCGCCCTCCAGGAAGGCACCGAAGGCGAAGCCGACCATCAGCATCTGCAGGCGCTGATCCTCGGTGACCGAGAGGATCGAGGCGCGGATGATGTCGAACTGCCCGGTCTTGACCGAGACCTTGTAGAGGAATACGGCACCGATGATGATCCAGGCGATCGGCCACAGGCCATAGACGAAGCCGAAGCCGGCCGCGCCAAGCGCCTGGCTCAGCGGCATGCCGTAGAACAGCAGGGCCACGCCGAGTGCGATGGCCACGGTGATCGTGCCGGCCAGCCAGCCCTTCATGCGCAGCACGGCCAGGGCAATGAAAAAGAACGCGATCGGCAGCAGCGCGATCAGGCTGGACAACCACAGGTTGCCGGCGGGGTCGTACAGGTGTTGCCAGGGCTGCATGAAGACTCTCGACTGGATGCGGAAGGTGCCCCACCGCAGGCGGTGGGTCGCCGTGACTGTCGATTATTGGTCGTACCAATAAAGATTTCGATCAGACCACTTGCAGCGGATTTAACCGCCACTCCGACGAAGAGCCTATTAGACCATAGCGCTAGATGCAATATTGGTCCGACCATTCAGGCCGCCATGGTAGTGCCGGCCGCTGGCCGGCAACTCGAGATTCCTTACGAGATCCGTTTCTCCAACCGCCGCATCACCGCCAGCACCAGCACGCACAGCACGCTGACGCCGATCGCAATCACGTATTTACCGATGCCCACGGCGATGCCAATGGCCGCCGCCATGATCAGTGAGCTTGCGGTAGTCAATCCGCTGACCTGGTCTTCGCGTGAGCCGCGCAGGATGGTGCCAGCGGCAACGAAGCCAACACAGGCCACCACCGCTTCGATCAGACGGACCGGGTCGACCTGCAGCAGGTCGCGATAGCGCTCCTGCTGGAAATGCTCAGCCACCGAGTCGCCGAGGCCGACAATCAGTGCGGCGGCACCGGCGATCAGCATGTGCGTGCGCAGGCCCGCCGCGTGCTTGCCCATCTCGCGCTCGACGCCGAGCACGCCGCCGAACAACATGGCTGCGGCCACGCGCAGCAGGATCGAGACATCCTGGGTGAGTTCCATGGGAGAGGCTCCGGGATTTTCCCGGAGCGTCGCGCGGCAGCCGTGGCACAACGGTGAAGGCCGCACCACAGCCCGTTCACCCGGCAGCGCCGGGCCCTGCCCGGCATCACCGTCGCCTGCGATTACCGCATCATTGCGCCAGATAGCCACCATCGATGGCGTAGTACGCGCCGGTCGCGAACGAGGCATCGTCGCTGGCCAGCCAGGCCACCAGCGCCGCAACTTCCTCGGCCGTGCCCAGCCGCTTCAATGCATGGCGGCCTTCCAGCGTGGCGCGCACCTTCGGGTCCATCTTCTCCAGCAGCGGTGTGCTGATGAAGCCCGGGCCGACCGCGTTGACACGGATGCCGTCGGCCGCATGTTCCCAAGCGGCGGTCTGGGTCAGCCCAACCACGCCGTGCTTGGCCGCCACGTACCCAGTGGAACCGGCATAGCCCACCTGGCCCAGGATCGAGGCCATGTTGATGATGCTGCCGCCGGTTCCAGCGGCTCGCATCGCCTGGATCTGCGCACGCTGGCACAGGAACACGCTGGTGAGGTTGACGTCGATAACCCGCTGCCAGCCATCGATCGGATAGTCACCGCTGCTGGCAGCCGGCCCGCCGATACCGGCGTTGTTGACCGCCACATGCAGGCCGTCGAGTTCCTTGATCGTGCGCTGCACTGCCGCCTCCACCGCAGCGTCGTCGGTGACGTCCAGCGCGATGCCGATGGCCTGTGCACCCGCATCCCGCAACTGCGCCACGGTGGCATCCACCGCATCCTGCTTGAGGTCCCAGACCGAAATACGGGCACCGGACGCGGCCAGGGTCTGCGCCACAGCCAGGCCTATACCGGACACGCCGCCGGTCACGATCGCGGTCTTGCCGGTGAGCTGGTAGTCAATCATCTGCGTTCTCCATCAGTGGGGGTATCGAAGTGGCCTGCAACAGCCAACCGCCCTACCCTACGCGTGCGCCCGTGATGGCCTGGCTGACATCGCGTCCATGGCGGATCGTTCCAGCCATGAAACCTCAACTCAAGTTGATGTATGGAATTGCGTACGGATATGCATGCAAAACGCTGGCGTATGTTCGGCGGCATTTTCACTTTGGCCGTAATCGTCAATCGTTTTGACCATATTTAAATCAAAAGCGCGCGAATCGAGGCGACAATGGGAAACGTTTCCATTTTCTCCGACACATTCAATTCAACCTGGTGTTCCCCCCACACTCCAGAGTGCCCATGCCACTGCTTCCCAGCATGTCTCACGGGTAACGACCGGATCTGCATCTGTGTTGCAGAGTGCGTGGGCGAGGTAATGCCAGCGTCCACCTCCAAAGCACGTGCCGAGCGATGTCCCGATATTTCACTTTTGCTGATTACCGCCGCTTCGGCCACCGCCATGGCTTCGATTACCGCGCCGACCCGGAACACCTGCGCGACGACCAGTGGGCCGGCCATGGCGAGGTCAACGAGCAGTTCCTGCGCGGCGGCATGAGCCTGATCGCCTCCGACGTCCATAATCGCTTTCCTTATGTGGCGACCGCCCATCAGAGTCCCGGCCTGGCCATCCGCGTGATGCTGCAGGGCCAGGTCGATGTGCGCATTCCGCGACGCGCTGGTTTCACCCTGCGCGCTGGCACGGCAATGACCGCGCACCACCGCGAACAGGTCGAGATGACGGGTGCGCATCCCGGCGAAACGCGCATGCGCGGCGTCAGCGTGATGGTGCCCGGCCAGATCGACCCGGACCTGTTCCATCTGCCGCAGCTGGAAACCGCGCTCAACACGCACCTGGAATGCCGCCACTGGGCCATTCCGCATACCCTGCTGCCAGTGCTGGGCCAGCTGTTCGACAGCCCATGGGAGGACGGCATCGACGCCTTGTGGCGCGAAGGCGTCGCACTGCAGCTGCTGGCCGTTGGCCTGAAGGCCGAGGATCTGCAGACCGACCATGTACGAACGCTGCGCGCGGGCCAGCGCGAGCGGCTGGAGCGTGTGCGCGCCTACCTGCACGACGATCCCAGCCATGCCCACAGTCTGATCGAACTGGCCCAGTTGGCCTGCATGAGCCCGAGCTCGCTGCGCCGTCATTTCGCCCAGCAGTACGGCTGCTCGGTATTCGACTACCTGCACGAGCAGCGCATGCGCCACGCCGAACAGGGGCTGCGCGAAGACGGATGGACGGTTGAGCAGGCCGCCGCCGCCAGTGGTTACCGCCACCCCAGCAATTTCGCCGCTGCATTCCGCAAACGTTTCGGCCTGGTACCCAGCCGCTGGCGCACGGGCCCCTCGAAGGTGGGCTGAAGGCTGGTGCCCTGATAGGTGCCGACCTTGGTCGATCGGCATGCCATGGCCCAGCCCTGGCAGGTGTCGACCTTGGTCGACACGCTCCCGTGCCATCGCGGAGGCCGGCCAGCGGCCGGCACCATCAACGCCGCCGGGCATGGCCCGGCGCTACCGACACCGCACATCCCCGGGTAGCGCCGGGCCATGCCCGGCGTCACCCTGGCCGCTTCAATACACCGGCAGATCGATGTAGCTCGCCTGTGCCGCGCTGTGCCAGACCCGCTGCGTGGCCTTCTGGTAATCGCCCGGCTTGGCCAGGTAGATGTTCGGCACGTAGGTCTGCGGGTTGCGGTCGTACAGCGGGAACAGGCTGGACTGCACCTGCACCATCACCCGGTGCCCCTTCTGGAAGGTGTGGTTGGCGTTGGGCAGATCGAAGCGGTACGGCAGCACTTCGTTGGCCGCCAGCGGCTTCGGATCACTGAAGCTCTCGCGGTAGCGGCCACGGAAGATTGCCAGCGACACCGGCAACTCATAGCCCCCCATCTCCGGCGTGGACGCTTCCTGGTCCGGATACACATCGATCAACTTCACCACCCAGTCGCTGTCGGTGCCACTGGTCGAGGCCTGCAGATGCACCACCGGTGCGCCGCCGATGCGCAGCGGCGCGGCCAGCGGTTCGGTGATGAAGGTCAGCACGTCCGGGCGACCATCGACGAAGCGCTGGTCCTTGACCAGCCAGGTGGTCCACATGTCGCGGTCACCGAAACGTACCGGGCGCGGCACGAACGGCACCGGCTTGGCCGGATCGGACACATACTCCTCGAAGTCGCCCTCGCCCGCCGCCGGCGCCTGGAACGCCAGCTTGCCGCCGGCGCGCAGGAACAGCGGCTTGCTGCTGGCGGCACAGCCCTTGTCGCAGCTGCGCGGCCAACCCTTCAGGCGATCCCAGTGGTTCTCACCGGTGTTGTAGATCAGCACCGGCGGCGTGTCCGCCTTCGGCGCACCGTCCACCAGGTACTGGTCGAAGAACGGCTTGAGTACATCACGGCGGAACTGCAGCGCGGTATCGCCATCGAACTTCAGCGCGCCCAGTTCGCTGCCGCTGTAGTTCACCTGGCTGTGCCGCCACGGCCCCATCACCAGGTAATTGCGGTTGTTGCCGCTGTCGCGCCCTTCCATTGCCTGGTAGGCATGGTTGGCACCCAACATGTCCTCCTGGTCCCACAGGCCCTGCAGCCACATGGTCGGCACCTTCAGCGGTGTTTTCGCCATCACCGCATCCAGCGCCTGGCCCTGCCAGAACCCGTCATAGGCCGGATGCTCGACCAGCTTCTTCCACCAGGTCAGCTGGTCCACACCGGTGAAGCGCGCGTAGTCGCCGGCCGAACCGATGCGCAGGAAGGTGCTGTAGTCGTCGTAGCCGAGGCTGGGCAGCGGCGTGCCCTTGCCGCGCTTCTCGGTCTGCATCGCGAAATAGTTGAAGTTGACCTGGCGGAACGCACCGTGGTTGAGCCAGTCGTCGCCCATCCAGCCATCGACCATCGGGCTCTGCGGCGCAGCCACCTTCAGTGCCGGATGCGGGTCGGTCAGCGCCATCACCACGGTGAAGCCCTCGTACGACGAGCCGAGCATGCCGACCTTGCCATTGCTCTCCGGTACGTTCTTCACCAGCCAGTCGATGGTGTCCCAGGCATCGGTGGAGTGGTCCACCTTGGTGTTGTTCAACGGCCCGCGCAGCGGCCGGGTCATCACGTAATCGCCTTCGGAGCCGTACTTGCCGCGGATGTCCTGGAACACGCGGATGTAACCGCCGTCGACGAACACCTCGTCGCCCTGCGGTAGCAGGTCGCGCATGCGTGGCGAATCACTGCGGCTGGCGCGGCCAGCGGCATCGTAAGGTGTGCGGGTCAGCAGGATCGGCGCGTTGCGGGCGCCCTTGGGCACCACGATCACCGTATACAGCTTGGTGCCGTCACGCATCGGCACCATCACCACGCGCTTGTCGTAGTCGCGACCGACATCAGGGGCAACGAAGGGCTTGCCGCTGATGTCCGGGGTCATCGGCGGGGTATCGGCGGCCAGCACGGTGCTGGACAGGCAAAGGGCAATGGCTACAGCGACGGCACGCACACGCATGGACAACCCCTCCCGGCAGGAAAGCCTCAAGCCTACTCCTGCCCCGAGCCGTGAAGTGTGTGCGGGCTTTGCATTCTGCGGTGGATGCAGGCAGGACTGATGGCACATGTGCTGCCCGACGGGCACGCATCCATCTGGCCGTTGTAGAGCCGAGCCCACGCTCGGCTGGGGCCACCGCAACCTCCCCGAAGAGCAGCCGAGCCTGGGCTCGGCTCTACAACATCAGGCTGCCGTTACTTCATGCAACGCCAGCCAACGCCAACGGCCGTCTTCCTGCCGCAGCACGGCCAGTGCTTCACGCCAGGCCATCCCACCTTCAGCAACGCCCTGCCCTTCACGGTAGCGCAGCATCACCAACGGTGCCGGCACCGCAATGAACTGCAGGGCATCGATTTCGATACGCAAGCCCGGGCGGGCACCATGGCCGCCAGCGAACATGCCGGCCAGGGCTTCGCGGTCCAGGCGCTGCCCGGCAATACCGACCATGCTGAAGTCGGTGCAGAAATGATCCATCAGCGCATCCAGCGTACTGGCGGCTGCTTCCGCACGGAACCAGGCCTGCAGCTTGGCGATCAGATCATGGAACTCGTTCTCTGCGGTCATCGTCATTGCATTGTCTCGGGTTGGGAAAGAGAGATCGATTGCGGCCGGCGCAGCAATACCATCGGCAGCAGAGTCAGTAGGGCGGCCAGCCCCAGCGCCACGCGCGTGGCGTTTGCCGGCAGCCATTGCATGGCCAATGCCAGCAGCAGCGCAATGGCGGCGGTACCGAGGCAGAAGCTGAGCTGACGGTTGAGGTTCCAGAGGGCACTGGCATCGCCCAGCGCTTCACCCTCCACGCCATGGAAGGCCAGCGTCTGCGCCGTGCTGCTGCACAGGCTGCCGCCCGCCCCCATCAGCGCGAACAACAGCGCGGCCAACGCGAAGGCCGGCTGCGGCAGCAGCGCCATCAACAGCAGGCCGCTGGCCTGCAGCAGCATGCCCGTACGCAGTACCGTGGCCGGGCCGAAGCGAGCCAGCAGGCGCTTGCTGGCCGTGATCGCAGTGGCCGAGGCCAGCGCCCACGGCAGCATCAGCGCGCCGATGCGTGCCGCGCTGTAACCGGCCTGGTGGAGCTGCAGGGTACTGACCAGCTGGCTGCCGATGAATACACCGGGTACGGCCAGATAGATCAGCATCGCCAGCCGCAGCCCACGATGCGACAGCAACGACCAGCGCAGGAGGGGCTGCGCCTGCCGACGCGCATGCCGCAGGTGGGCCACCGCCAGCAGCAGTGCGACCAGCAACAACACGGCACCTGCGCCGCGGTGTCCGGACTCACCCAGCCAGGTCAGCGCCAGCAGCAGCGCGCCCAGCGCCAGCATCGCGGTGGACAGCGCATAGGCCTGCAGCCGCGGCGCACTGCGCACGCCATCGGCCGGCATCCATGCCAGCACAAGCGCGATCGCCACCACCGCCAAGGGCAGGCTGGCCCAGAGCACGCCTCGCCAGGCCAACCACTGCACCAACAACCCGCCCAACGCGGGCGCCAGTGCCGGTACCAGCAGCGCCACCAGCAGGATGCGCCGGGTCAGCGCGCCACGCTGGTCAGGCGTGCATTGTCGGTACGCTGCCGCCTGTGCCACCGGAATCAGCAGGCCACCGGCCAGCCCCTGCAGCAGGCGCCAGCCCAGCAGCCAGCCGATACCCGGTGCGGCGCCGGCCAGCACAGCGGCAACCGCGAACAACAGCAACGCCACCAGCAGCAGGCGACGCTCACCACAGCGCGCGGCCAACCAAGGCGCCAGCGGAATCACCACGCTCAGGCCCAGCATGTAGGCGGTGCCCACCCAGGCCAGGGTACCGACATCAGCGTGCAGTTCCGCTGCCAGTGCCGGATAGGCCACCGTGGCGATGAACATGTTGACCAGATCCAGGGCGAACACCAGCAGGAAGATCGCCTCATGGCGCAGGCGGGGGGACGGCATCGGCGGCGCTCCAGCAGGGAAGCGGCCAGCATGCCGTGCGGGCCTTGTTGGAAAAACACGACGACAGCTGCAACACTGTCAAATCTGTTTTGACAATGGACCGCCATGGTCAGCCTCGATCGCTTCGATATCTTCCGCGCCGTGGTCGAGGCCGGCAGCCTGACCGCCGCCGCCGACCGCCTGGGCCTCAGCCGCGCGGTGGTCAGCTTCAACCTGAGGCGGCTGGAACAGGAGCTGGGCGTGACCCTGCTGCTGCGCAGTACCCGGCACCTGTCCCTGACCGAGGCTGGCGAGCAGTTCCTGCAGCACTGCGTGCAGGCGCTGGACGCCGCCCAGGCGGCGATCGATGCCGCGCGCCGCGACCAGCACCAGCTTCAGGGCGTGCTGCGCCTGACCACCACGCCGGAGTACGCCCAGCTACGCTTGATTCCTGCGCTGGAGGCGTTCCGTGCGCGGCACCCGGCGCTGCAGCTGCACCTGTCCACGTCTCCCGCGCCGGCGGACCTGATTCCCGAACGCTTCGATCTGGCGATCCGCCTCGGCCGTCTGCCGGATTCGGGCCTGCACGCCAGCGAATTGGAACGCCATCCACTGTGCCCCGTGGCGGCTCCGTCCCTGCTGGCACGCCTGCCCTCTGCCGATGCTGCCGACGACCCCGTGCAGCTGGGCACCCTGCCCCGCCTCGGCTACCCGCGCCTGGCCGACGTGCCGGTGGTGGCGCCGGATGGCAGCGACGCCCTGTTTGCCACCAGCCCGGGCAATGCGGTGGTGCGCGTAGATGGTGCCAGCAGCCTGCGTGCCTTCGCCGTGGCCGGCGCCGGGGTCACCGTGCTGCCACGCTGGCTGATCGAGGACGACCTGGCCCAGGACCGGCTGCGCCCGGTGCTGCGCCAGCACCGCTTCCCGCAGCAGAGCGTGTACGCGGTCTACCCGCACAGCACGCAGCCCTCACCGAAGGTGCGGCAGCTGATTGATTTCCTGCGCGGATGGTTTGGCAGCGCGCCTGTGTAGAGCCGAGCCCATGCTCGGCTGCGTGTCGGCTCGGCCTTGGCCGTTCATCAGCCGAGCGTGGGCTCGACTCTACAGAAACACCTCAAACAAACACGGCCCCTTCCGGGGCCGTGTCTTCAAGGCCTCAGCGCAGCACCTGCTCCACCAGCTGCACGTCCACCGTCTGCAGCGGCTCGGCAGCATTGCGCGACAGCTGCACCTGGTAGGTGCCGCCGTCGATCTTCCACTGGCGGGCCTGCGCATCGTAGTGCGCCAGCGTCTTCGGCTCGGCTTCGATGCGGATGCGGCGCTGTTCGCCCGGCTGCAGCTGCACCTTGTCATAGCCGATCAGGCGGATCGGCGTGGTGCTGCCGGCCGGCAGCTTCAGGTACAGCTGGGCCACGTCGGCACCGGCGCGCTTGCCGGTGTTGCGGATGTCCACGCTGGCGACCAGGCGCGAGCCTTCCACGCTCACCTTGAGGTTTTCATAGGCGAACGAGGTGTAGGACAGGCCATGACCGAACGCGAAGGTGGGCTTCAGGCCCTTGGCCGCCATCCACTTGTAACCGACGTTGGCACCTTCGATATCGAAATCGAACACATCACCGAACGGCTTGGCCGGCTTGAAGCCGAGGCCGTCGATGTGCGGGCGCGGCAGCTGCGATTCGTCCACCACCCAGGTCACCGGCAGGCGGCCGGACGGATTGACCTGGCCGGTCAACAGCGCGGCAATGCCTTCGCCACCGCGGATGCCCGGGTACCAGGCCTGCAGCATCGCCGGCACCTGCGCCAGCCATGGCGTGCGCACCGGGCCATTGGTTTCCAGCACCAGCACGGTCTTCGGGTTGGCCTTGGCCACCGCCGAGATCAGCGCGTCCTGGTTGTCCGGCAACTGCATGTCCGGCAGATCCACCGATTCGGCGGCCCACTGGGTGGCGAACACGATGGCGACGTCGGCCTGCGCGGCAGCCCTGGCCGCGGCGGCGGCGTTGGTGCCGTCCACGTACTCGATGGTCGCGTCCGGACGCGCTGCGCGCAGCGATTCCAGCGGCGAGGACGGGTGGAAGATCACCGGGCCCGGCCAGGTGGTCGGCAGCACGCCCGGCACCGCATTGGTGCCCTTGGCGGTCACGCCCACCATCGACGAACCACCGCCACCGATCACGCCCTTGTCGGCGTGGCCACCGATGATGACGATGCGCTTCACCGTGTCGGCAAGCGGCAGCAGGTTGCCTTCATTGCGCAGCAGCACGCTGCCCTCTTCCACCGTGCGCTGGGCGACGGCGAAGCCGGCCTCGGCATCGACCTTCTGGTGCTGCGGCGGGTTGTCGAAGTTGCCATGTAGGAACATCGTGCGCAGGATGCGCGCGACCATGTCATTCAGGCGCGCCTGCGGCACCACGCCGCCATGCACGGCCAGGCGCAGCGGCTCATCGAAGAACACCGCCGCGTCGAACACTTCGCCGGCCGACTGCTGGTCCAGGCCGGCCAGCGCCGCCTTCGAACCGCTGTGCACGCCACCCCAGTCGGACATCACGAAACCGGGGAACTTCCATTCCTGCTTCAGCACCTGGTTCATCAGGTAGCCGTTCTCGCAGCCGTAGGTGCCGTTGATCTTGTTGTACGAGCACATCGCCACGCCCGGGCGGCCGGCTTCCAGCGCGATCTCGAAGGCCAGGAGGTCCGACTCGTGCATGGCCTGTTCGCCAATGCGCACGTCGTGGAAGTTGCGGCGGGTCTCCATGTCGTTCAGCGCGAAGTGCTTCATCGAGGAGATCACGTGCTGGCTCTGCACGCCCTGGATCAGCGCGCCGACCATCGAACCGGCCAGCAGCGGATCTTCACCGGCATATTCGAAGTTGCGGCCATTGCGCGGATCACGCTGCAGGTTGACGCTGCCCGACAGCAGGATGTTGAAGCGCTGCTGCCATGCCTCGCGGCCCATGGTCGCGCCACCCGCGAAGGCGACCTGCCGGTTCCAGCTCGATGCGGTGGATGGGCCCGATGGCATCGCCGTGGCGAAATCACCGGGGCGGATGCCGCCCGGATTGGTCACGCCGACGCCGGCATCGGCCGACTGCTGCGACGGAATGCCCAGCCGCGCCACGCCCGGCACGAAACCGGCCGAACCGACCGCGCCTTCCGGCAACGGGCCACCGTCCTTGCCCAGCCCGAAGTAGCTGTGCAGCATCTGGAACTTCTCATCCTCGGTCATCGCCTTCAGCAGCAGCGCAGCGCGTGCATCGGCGTTGAGGCTGGTGTCCATCCACGGCGTGTCGCCGCGCTTGTCGGCGGCATAGGCCAGGGTCAGCAAGGTGGCGCGCAGCGTGCTGCCGGTCACCTTGAACGGCGCACTGCTGGCGGCCTGGAAGCCGTCGCTGAAATAGCTGGCATCGGCTTCCAGGGCGACACGCGCCGGATCGAAGCCGGCGGCCTTGGCCGATTCACCGGCCACCGCGCCGAGCAGCACCGCCGGCGCCCCCAGCCGCGAACGGGTGACCAGCGCCGGCAGCTGCGCGGCACCTGCGCCGGCATCGGTATAGACCGCCACGGTGTGGCGGCCATCGTCCAGACGCAGGTAATTCAGGCCCGGTTGGTCGGGGCCGGATTCAGCGGCGATCGGCAACCGGGTCAGCACGGCCTGGCCGCGCTGGATCTGGCCATCGTCCCTGCCGGCGGCGATGAAGCGGTACTCGTAGCCCAGGCCATCGGCCAGCACCTGCAGCGGATCGACCTGGCCGATGCCGCGCTGCACTTGGCGCACGCTGACCGCGTCCACCTGCAGGGTCTTCAGCTGGGCGGCCAGGGCCGGCATCGTCTCGGCGGTCGGGGCCTGTTCCAGGGTCAGCACAGTGAACGCGGCGGGGTCGGCCCAGGCCGGGGCGGCCAGTGCGACAGACAGGGCCAGGGACAGTGCAAGCGGCTTTGTAAACGTTTTCATCGGCAGGCGTAATTCCGTTGCCAAGGCAATCGGTCCAGGGAAAGTGCCGCCGAAGGGTGCAGCGTTCATGCCGCGCAGGAATTGCCAGGCAACCTCCCGCAGGCCGAAGGACGGGCCGGTCTGCGCCTGGGACCCTCCTCCCGGCGTGACAACCTGCCTGTCCGGGCCGCGCAGGGCGACCCAATCCTGTGAAGATTGTGCGAGGGCGTTCACACCTGTCAACAGGACCTAAGTCACAGAGGCAACCCGGCCAGCGGTTATCAGGCCATCACCGGCGGTCATCAGCAGGCCGCGTGGGGCTGCCGATAATGAGGTGTCACCGGCCCTGGACCCCGCCCATGAACATACACCGCGACTTCGATCATCTCTGGCGTGACCGCTGTGATACCTCCACCCAGCGCAGCCCACGCGTGCTGATCCGGGTATTCGTTGCCCCTGGCGAACTGGAGCGCAGCGTGGCGTTCTACGAGCAGTTGCAGGGTGTGGTGGCCGATGCGGGCTTCCCGTTTCCCGATGCCGGCCTACGCCTGGCGATGGTCGGTGCATTCCTGCTGATCGAAGGTTGCGATGAGGCGCTGGCGCCATTCACTTCGACCACGGGGACGCTGCTGGTCGATGACGTTCGGCCCTATCACGACAAACTGGTCGCGGCCGGTGCCGAGATCATCTTCCCGCTGCAGGTGGTGCCGACCGGGGCGGCGTTCAATGCGGTGCATCCCGATGGCACGGTGGTCGAGTACGTGCATCACCGGCCGGATCCGCACGGGCGGTGAGAGTGCGCCCGGCACCCGCAGAGGCAACGGCCAATGCAACAGCAGAAGCAAAAGCTGGGTTCCTGTGGGGTGGCGGGGTGGGTCCGGTTGCGGGGGACGGCGCAAGTACGTCCATGTAGCCTCGGTCGCGCCATCCATGGCGCTCACGCCCCTGCAACCGGACCCACCCCGCCTTCGACAATTCGCCGCAATCTGCAGTAGATCCACGCCAGGCGTGGATGCTCTTCGATCAATCGTCGAATTAATCGATTTCGATGGAGATTCATCCACGCATGGCGTGGATCTACAATCCCTCCATGTCCTCCCCCGCCCTGCCCTGGAATGGCACGCTGCTGCTGGATGCTCACGTGGCGGTGCTGCAGGGCCATGCCGGTGACAGCAGCGTACATGCGCACTACGCCCATCAACTGCTGCTGAGCGACGGTACGCCCTGGCAGGTCGAAGTCGATGGCGTACGGCAGCAGGGCCAACGGCTGTGGCTGCCCTCCTTCCAGACGCATGCGATCCTGTCGGCGCCGGAAGCGGGCTGCACGGTGTTCCTCGAACCCGCGCATGCCGATTCCACGCAGATCCAGCAGCATCTGCACGCACTGCCGGGCAATACCATGGAGCTACGCGACTGGCTGCCACGGCTGAGCCGCCCACAACCGCTGGACCGCCGCGTGCAGGCGGCATTGGCCCGTATCGCCCAGCACCTGCCTGACCCGGTGCCGGCCGCCGATATCGCCGAGGCGGCGCACCTGTCGGCCAGCCAGCTGCACCGGCGTTTCCAGTCCGACCTGGCGGTGACACTCCGCGGCTGGGTACTGTGGCAACGCCTGCGCAATGCACTCACGCATCATCTGCACGGCCACAGCCTGACCGACAGTGCGCATGCCGCTGGATTCGCCGATCTGGCCCATCTGTCGCGCAGCCTGCGCCGCATGTTCGGCATCAGTGCCGCGCAACTGCAGGGCCTGCAGCTGCACGCGGCCTGACACGACCCATCATCCGCGCCTGCGCAGACCTTCCGGCAGCTCCGGCACCTCGCCATGTGGCAGTTCGCGGAACGGCGCCAGCAGTTGCCCGGGGTAATCGCGCGGATAGTCCGGCTGGCTGCCGATGCCGAGGTCGCGATGCTGCAGCCGATAGCCCGGCGCATCGAAAGCGGTCCCCAGCAGGTGATCCCAGACGGTCAGGAACAGGCCGAAGTTGACGTCGCCGGCGGTGCCGTAACGCATGTGGTGGAAGCGGTGCAGCGGCGCCCAGGCCATCACCCGGCCCAGCACGCCGGGACGCATGTCCACGTTGGAGTGCTGCAGCAGCAGCTGGATGGCGATGGCGAAGGCCAGCACCGCCGCCACCGGCATCGTCAGGCCCAACAGCAGCAATGGCAGCACACCGCCCACCGCTTCGGCGGCCTGGTGCAATGGGTGTTTCATCAGCCCGTTGAAACCGTACATGCGGGTCACGCTGTGATGCACGGCATGCAGACGCCATAGCCAGCCGATGCGATGGCTGGCGTAGTGCACCAGGGTGATGCCGAGATCGGCAGCGATGATCGCCACCAGTAGCTGCAGTGCGAACGGCCACTGCAGCGGCCACAACTGCCACGGAATGATCGCCGCCAGCAGCGGCACCGCGGCGATCGACAACAGGTTCAGGCCTTCGTTGACCAGCGCATGCAGGGCGTCACGCACACGGTCGCCGTGGTCGCGGTTGAACGCAGGGTCATACGGCCAGGCGCGCTCGGCGACGAACGAAACCGCAATGGCGATCGCCAGCAGGGCCAGCAGCCACAACGGATCGCCATGGCAGTGGCCGACCCAGACGACGGCAGTGGCGACGAATCCAAGCAGGAACAGCGGGGCATACAGGCGGAGCATCCAGTGCTTCATGGGCAACCCGGGAAGTGAGGGGCCTGCATGCTGGCGTGGCGTGTGGGTTGCGGGCTTGAACAAACGGCGCAACCCTGCGGGCACCACGCTTCCCACATCCACGCATGGCGTGGATCTACAATGACGCTCTCATCGCGCCCGGGACCGGCATGGACTCCTTCAACCTGATGCGCGCCTTCCGCCGCATCGTCGAACGCGGCGGGCTCGCTCGTGCCGCCGAAGACCTGGGCATGTCGCCGGCCGGCCTGAGCAAGCAGTTGCGCACGCTGGAAACGCACCTGGGCGTGGTGCTGCTGCAGCGGACCACGCGGCGCATGAGCCTGACCGAAACCGGCCACGCCTATTACCGCGAATGCTGCCGCCTGCTCGACGAGCTGGAAGCGCTGGAACGCGGCATCGCCGAACAGCGCGGCGAGGTGGCCGGACGCCTGCGCGTGAACGCGCCGCAGTCATTCGCACTGAGCACGCTGTCGCCGCTGCTGCCGCGCTTCCTGCAGCAGCATCCACAGTTGTCGCTGGACCTGGTGATGGAAGATCGCCTGCTCGATGCAGTCGGTGAGGGTTTCGATGTGTCGCTGCGGCTGCGTGCCGAACTGGATGATTCACGCCTGGTGGCGCGCCGGCTGGCGTCGCTGCAGCAGGTGCTGTGCGCGGCCCCGTCCTACCTGCGGCAGCATCCGGCACCGCAGGCGGTGGACGATCTGCAGGCGCACAGCGTGCTGGCCTACAGCCTGTCCGACTCCCCCGGCAGCTGGCCGCTGCTCGGTCCCGATGGCCAGGTGACAATCACCCTGCCCGCGCGCGTCACCGTCAACAACAGCTTGCTGCTGCGCGACCTGCTGGTGGCCGGCATGGGCATCGGTGCCCTGCCCTCGTTCCTGGCCGCGCCGGCACTGGCCCAGGGCGAACTGCAGCAGGTGCTGCCCGACCACCGCTATCCGCCGCGCTTCGTGCATGCGGTCTACCCCACATCGCGCCATCTGCAGCCCAAGGTACGCGCCTTCATCGATTTCCTGCACGCCGAGCTGCCCGGCTGCGCCGGCCTGGATTCGTAACCGCCAGCGAAAACTGAGCTGCCCGCGGCGTGCTGTTTCGGCCACGCCGCGCTGCCTAATCTGCCGCCTCCCCTCTCACCGATGGCAGGCAGATGTCTTCCGTTCCTTCCCCCGCCACCGCCGCGCCGGTGGTCGATTTCTTCCACGACGTGGTCTGCGGCTGGTGCTTCGTGCTGGCCCCGCGCCTGAAGCAGGTCTCCGCCGAACTCGGCATCCAGGTGCGCCACCGCAGTTTCGTGCTGCAGGACTCGCGCGCGCAGATGGTCGAGGTGTTCGGCTCGATGGAGCGCGCCAAGGCGATCATCCTGCGCCACTGGACCGACTGCGCCGCGCATGAAGACACAGCGCGCATCGATATCGAAGGCATGCGCGCACAGGACTTCGAGTATCCGTCCGGCTGGCTGGGCGCACTGGCCTGCCAGGCTGCCGGCATGCTCGGTGGCAACGACGCCCATGGCGCGATGTTCGATGCCGTGCAGTGGGCGCACCTGCACCAGCACCGCAACATCGGCGACGCCGAAGTCCTGCTGGATATCGCCGAAGCGCTGGGCCATCCACGTGGCGCCTTCGCTGACCACATGCGCAGCGACGCAGTACGCCAGCGCGTGCAGGTCGATCGCGCCGAAGCCGCTGCCCTCGGCGTCCGCTCCATTCCCACCGTGATCGGCGGCAACGGCCTGCGCCTGCAGACCCTGCCGCTGCCACACCTGCGCCAGGCCCTGGCGCACCTGGTCGCGGCCTGAGCCGCGCCCTCCCCCACCCTGCAAGGAGATTTCCCATGACCCCACGCACCCTGGCCACCGCGCTGGCCCTGCTGCTGGCCGGCACCGCAGCTTCCACCACCGTGTCCGCGCACGAACGCGTACCCTCCGGCCAGCAGGTCGGCACCAGCCCCTGGGGGCCGAAGGACGAGATCGGCCGCCTCAACCTGATCACCGAGGCCTCGCGTGCGGCGATCCTGTCGCGGGTCAGCGGCGGCAAGGCCTATGACCTGGCCACCGAGTACTACGTCGGCATGCCCAGCTGGCAGGATGCCGGCGACCCGCACTACCAGTTCTGGATGACCCACACCCCGCGCGGCACGGTGATGGATGATCCGATGGGCGTGGGCGAAACCATGAACCTCACCCGCAGCTACACCGGCACCGCGTTCTCGATGTACAGCCACACCGGCACCCACATCGATGCGCTGAACCACTTCGGCATCCATGGAAAGATCTGGAATGGCTTCGAGGCCGACAAACACCTCGGCGACCGTGGCTGGAAGGTCACCGGCATCGAGAAGTTCCCGCCGTTGATCGCGCGTGGCGTGCTGATCGACGTGGCCACCGCCAAGGGCGTGGACATGCTGCCGGACAGCTACCGCGTCACCCGCCAGGACCTGAAGGATGCGCTGGCACGCCAGAAGGTGAAACTGCAGCAGGGCGACGTGGTGCTGATCCGCACCGGCCGCATGCGCCTGTTCGAACAGCCCAAGGCCTACATGGCCAACCCGCCGGGCATGGGCCTGGACGCGGCGCGCTTCCTGATCGAGGACAGCGGCGCGATGATCGTCGGTGCCGACAACCTCAGCTTCGAGACCTTCCCCTCCGAGGTGTCCGACGACTACGTGCCGCTGCACACCTACCTGCTGGCCCAGCAGGGCGCGCCGATCATCGAGCTGGTGGCGCTGGACGAACTGGCCCACGACAAAGTCTACGAGTTCGCCTTCATCGGCGGCCCGCTGAAGATCCGCGGTGGCGATGCCGCGCCGCTGCGCCCGGTCGCGCTGCCGGTCCGCCCGTAACCGGGGGCATACCCGGGTAGCGCCGGGCCATGCCGGGGGGCCGACCTTGGTCGGCACCCCTACCCCTTCAGCAACCTGAAATCTGATCCTCCGATTTCATTAGTAATTCTACTCACAAGGCGAGTAGCATGTCCCGTCTCAGCCCCTGATATCGGCCCGTCGATACTCGCATCATGCTCGCCGTTTCCGCCCGTTCCTGCCGCTTCCAGCCTGCCCGGCGCCTCCCCTGGAGGACCCGCTGATGGGTGCCGTCGTCGCCCTCGACCGGCTGCTTGACGGCCGCCAGCTGTGGCGCGGCCCGGCCCGCCAGGGGCCGGCCAGCGACCATCTGGCCAGCGGTCACCCGGCACTGGATGCGCGCCTGCCCGGCGGCGGCTGGCCCAGCAGCGGGCTATGCGAGGTACTGCAGGCCGCGCCCGGCGTCGGCGAACTGGCCCTGGTCTGGCCAGCGCTGGCGAAGCTGAGCCAGCGCGACCGCCCGATCGTGCTGGTCGCCCCGCCCTATCGCCCGCACGCTCCGGCCTGGGCAGCGGCCGGGCTGGATCTGGCCCAGCTGCAGATCATCCACGCCGCGCCGAAACAAGCGTTGTGGGCCACCGAACAGTGCCTGCGCTCGGCCGCCTGTGCAGCAGTGCTGTGCTGGCCACACCAGCCCGATGACCGCTCACTGCGCCGCCTGCAGGTGGCGGCCGACAGCGGCCAGTGCCTGGGCTTCGTGTTCCGCGAGGCGCAGGCGGCGCGCAATCCCTCCCCGGCCAGCCTGCGCCTGCAGCTCGACCACGGCCAGGTGCGGGTGCTGAAGTGCCGTGGCGGCCTGCCGCCGGCGCAGCCGTTGCCGCTGGCCATCGCCCACTGAGGCCGCGCCATGCACTGGGCCTGTCTGTTGTTGCCGCAGCTGGCGCTGGACAGCGTGCTGCGCCTGCAGCCCGACCCGCAGCGGCCACTGGTGCTGCTGCAGGGGCCGGCACAGCGTCGCGTACTGCGTGCGGTCAGCCCGGCCGCCCGCGCAGCGGGGCTGCGCCCGGGCATGCTGCTGTCGGCTGCGCAGGTACTGGTGCAGGACCTGCATCTGCACGATTACGATCCCAGCGCCGAACAGCACACCCGGCAGCTGCTGGCCAGCTGGGCCTATGCCTACAGCTCGCAGGTCAGCCTCGATTTTCCGCACGCGCTGGTCATGGAAATCGGTGCCAGCCGTGCCCTGTTCGGCGACTGGCTGACGATCGAGCAGCGGCTGCGCAACGAACTGCATGAGCTTGGTTTCCGCCATCGCCTGGTGGCCGCGCCCACCGCGCATGCCGCGCGCGTGCTGGCCAACGTTCACGACGGCCTCGGCATCGATGCGCAGCAGCTGCCAGCGGCACTGGCGCAGCTGCCCTTGCCGCGCTGTGGCCTGCCCAGCGAAGCAGTGACCGTACTCGGCCGTTCCGGCCTGCGCACGCTGGGTGCGGTGCTCGAGCTGCCGCGCGACAGCCTGGCCCGGCGCTTCGCACCGGACGTGCTGCAGCAGCTGGATGCGCTGCGCGGGCTGCCCACCGCGCCACTGCGCTACTACCAGCCACCGGACCGTTTCGATGCGCGCATCGAATTCGAATACGAGATCGAATCCAGCCAGGCCCTGCTGTTTCCGCTGCGTCGCCTGCTGCTGGACCTGGCCGCATTCCTGTGTTCGCGCGATGGCGGCGTGCAGCGCTTCGACCTGCATTTCGAGCACGACATGCTGCCGGCCAGCGTGCTGACCATCGGCCTGCTGGCGCCCGAGCGCGATCCCGCGCTGCTGTTCGAGATCGCACGCAACCGCATGGAAGCGTTTGCCCTGCCGGCCGGCAGCCGCGCACTGCGCCTGCAGGCCGAGCAGCTGCCACCGTTCGTGCCCGCCGCGCGTGACCTGTTCGATACCCGGCCGGCACAGGCGATGCCCTGGAACCAGCTGCGCGAGCGCCTGCGCGCGCGGCTGGGCGATGACGCCGTGCAGCCGCTGGCGGTGCAGGCCGACCATCGCCCCGAACGCGCCAGTGGCATCCAGCCGCCAGCCAAGCCTCCGTCGTACTGGCCACTGCGCCCCGGCTGGCTGCTGGACACGCCGCAACCACTGCGTGATCCGCGGCTGCGCATCGTCACCGGACCGGAGCGGATCGAATCGGGCTGGTGGGACCAGGCCGATGCACGGCGCGACTATTACGTGGTGGAAACTGCTCACGGCCAGCGCGGCTGGGTCTTTCGTGAGCGCAACGACCCGCATGCGCCGTGGATGCTGCACGGCTGGTTCGGCTGAGCCGCCATGCACGACGAACTGCCCGGCTACGCCGAACTGCACTGCCTGTCGGCCTTCAGTTTCCAGCGCGGTGCTTCGATCGCCGAAGAGTTGTTCGCGCGCGCCGCCGGCCAAGGCTATCGAGCGTTGGCGATCACCGACGAATGCTCGCTGGCCGGCATCGTACGTGCCTGGCAGGCGGCGAAGACGCATGGCGTGGCGCTGATTGTCGGCGCCGAATTCCAGGTCGAGGATGGGCCGAAACTGGCTCTGCTGTGCACCGACCAGGCCGCCTATACGGGGCTCTGCCAGTTGATCACCACCTGCCGGCGGCGGGCCGCCAAGGGCGAGTACCGCTGCCTGCGCGAGGACCTTCTCGGCCTGCCCGTCGGCCTGCTGTGCCTGTGGCTGGACCGGCAACCGGCCGCCACCGACCTGGAACTGCTGCGCGCCGGCTTCGATGATCGGCTGTGGCTGGCGGTGGAGCTGCACCACGAGCACGACGACGCACGCCGCCTGCAGCAGCTGCAGGCTTTCGGCGAACGCCACCGCCTGCCGCTGGTCGCCAGTGGCGATGTGCACATGCACGTGCGACGCCGCCGCGCCCTGCAGGACACGCTGACCGCGATCCGCCACCGCTGCAGCGTGGCCGAAGCTGGCTGGCGCCTGTTCCCCAATGGCGAGCGCCACCTGCGCCCACGCACCGCACTGACCCAGTTGTACCCGCCTGAGCTGCTGGCCGAGACCCTGCGCATCGCCGAGCGCTGCCACTTCACCCTGGAACAGCTGCAGTACACCTATCCGCGTGAGCTGGTGCCCGAAGGGCATGATCCGGACAGCTGGCTGCGCGTGCTGGTCGAGCGTGGCATCCCGTGGCGCTGGAAGAACGGCATCCAGCCGGCACAGCGCGAGCAGATCGAACACGAACTTGCGTTGATCAAGCAGAAGAACTACGCCTCCTACTTCCTCACCGTGCAGGACATCGTGCGCTTCGCGCGCAGCCAGGACATCCTCTGCCAGGGCCGCGGCTCGGCGGCCAACTCCGCGGTGTGCTTCGTGCTGGGCGTGACCGAGATCGACCCGGCGCGCAGCAACCTGCTGTTCGAGCGCTTCATCTCCGCCGAGCGCGACGAGCCACCGGATATCGACATCGATTTCGAGCACGAGCGCCGCGAGGAAGTGCTGCAGTACGTGTTCAAGCGCTATGGCCGCGAGCGCGCCGCACTGACCGCAGTAGCAATCAGCTACCGTGGCCGCAGCGCGATCCGCGACGTGGCCCGTGCACTCGGCCTGCCGATGGACCAGGTCAACGAACTGGGCGCGGCGATGGACCACTGGGGCGGCCACGTACCACTGCCGGAGACCCTGCGCGAGCGCGGCTTTGATCCGGAAACACCGCTGATGCGGCGGCTGCTGGCACTGACCACCGAGCTGATCGATTTCCCGCGCCACCTGTCGCAGCACCCGGGCGGCTTCGTGATTTCAGAGCACCCGCTGTCGACGCTGGTACCGGTGGAAAACGCAGCGATGGCCGACCGCACCGTCGTCCAGTGGGACAAGGACGATCTGGATGCCACCGGCCTGATGAAGGTCGACTGCCTGGCGCTGGGCATGCTCACCGCCATCCGTAAATGCCTGGCGATGCTGCAGCAGCACGGCCTGCACAGTGGACGCATGGATGCGATCCCTGCCAAGGATACGAAGACCTACGACATGATCTGCGCCGCCGACACCATCGGCGTGTTCCAGATCGAATCGCGTGCGCAGATGGCGATGCTGCCACGCCTGCAGCCGCGCTGCTTCTACGATCTGGTGATCGAAGTGGCGATCGTGCGCCCCGGCCCGATCCAGGGTGACATGGTGCATCCCTATCTGGAACGGCGGAGGATCCTGCGCGAGCAAGGCCCAGAGGCACTGAACGATCCGGACAATCCGCTCTACCCACCGCAGCTGGAACGCGTGTTCGCGCGTACGCTGGGCGTGCCATTGTTCCAGGAACAGGTGATGCAGCTGGCAGTGGAAGCAGCAGGTTACACACCTGGCCAAGCCGATGCCCTGCGCCGCTCGATGGCGGCATGGAAGCGTCGTGGCGGCCTGGAACCGCATCGGGAGAAGTTGCTGGCCGGCATGTTGAAGAATGGCTTCAGCCGCGACTACGGCGAGCACCTGTTCGAGCAGATCAAGGGCTTCGGTGATTACGGTTTCCCGGAAAGCCATGCTGCCAGCTTCGCCCTGCTGACCTATAACAGCTGCTGGCTGAAGTGCCATCATCCCGCCGCGTTCACCGCCAGCCTGATCAACAGCCAGCCGCTGGGGTTCTACAGCCCCGACCAGCTGCTGCAGGATGCACGCCGCCATGGCATCGGCGTGCTGCCGGTGGACGTGCGCCACAGCGACTGGGACTGCACGCTGGATTTCAGCAAGGGACCGGCGGCGATCCGGCTCGGCCTGCGCCTGATCGATGGCTGCAACGAACCCGTCGTGCAGGCCATCATGCGCGAACGTGCGCAGCGCCCGTTCGACGATGTGGGCGACCTGTGCCAGCGCACCGCACTGGACCGCCGCCAGCAGGGCCTGCTGGCCGATGCCGGTGCACTGCGTGGGCTCAGTGGCCATCGCCATCGTGCACGCTGGGATATCTCCGGCGTGGAAAACCGGCTGCCACTGTTCGACCAGGCCCGCGCCACTGCCGAAGCCCGCGTGCCGTTGCCCCTGCCCAGCGCCTGGGAGGACATGCAGGCCGATTATCGCAGCACCGGCACCACACTTGGCCGCCACCCGATCTCGTTCCTGCGCGCGCAGCTGCGCAGCCGTGGCTGTCTGGACGCTGCACAACTGGCCGGGCATGGCCATGGCCGTCGCGTGCGCATCGCTGGCCTGGTACGCATGCGCCAGCGCCCGCAGACCGCCAGCGGCGTCACCTTCCTCACGCTCGAAGATGAGACCGGCATGGTCAACGCCGTGGTCTGGCGACACCTGGCCGATCGCCAGCACCGGGTGCTGGTCGATACCCAGCTGATGCAGATCGATGGCCGCCTGGAACGCGTCGATGGCGTGCAGCACGTCATCGTGCAGCGCATGCACTGCCTGGATGAACTGCTGCAGGGACTGCGCAGCCACAGCCGCGATTTCCACTGACGATACACAACGTCACACAACGAACTGGCCATTGCCGGTCCGCATCCGCTATCGTCGGCACATCCAAGGAAGGACGACCCGATGCCCCGTGCGCTGCTGCTGACCACCCTGGTGGTCTCGACCCTCGCCCTGCTGGTTTCCGGCTGGACCGCCTGGAGCCTGCATCGCAGCCAATCACCACAGCGCATCATCGAGGCGCGCGGGCTGGTCATCCACGATGCAAGCGGCCAGCCGCGGGTGATCCTCGGCGCACCGGTTCCCGATCCGCTCAGCCAGGGCCGCACCCAGGGGCCGCGTGCCACCGCCCTGTCAGGCCTGATCCTGCTCGGTCCCGATGGTTCCGAACGCGGCGGCTACGGTACCAGCGACCGCGGCGGCGAAGCCCTGCTGACCCTGGACGATGCCACCGGCACCACTGAAGTATTCAAGGTCGTCGCCAACCCGGACCGCGGCGCCAGCCTGATGGTCAAGCACCAGAACAACACCGGCGCCATGCTCACCTCCTGGCAGGGCAAGCCGGAGCTGATGTTCGTCGATGACAGCGGCCAGTCCTACTACGTGCGTCCCGGCGCCAACGCCGCGCCCTGATCTGCTTGTGTAGCGTCGAGCCATGTTCGACTGCTTCTATCAACAGCAGCCGAGCATGGCTCGGCTCTACAAAGGCGAAGCAACGTCGAGCATGGCTCGACGCTACAGAGCGAACACCGCCGCCAGGTCATCCGCCAGCTGCCGCAGCTGCGCTGCCCCCAGCGCAGCGCAGGTGATGCGCAGGCCATGCCCCGGCGCTGCCACCGAGAACACTTCGCCCGCGCGCACATGCCATCCACGCGAAGCCAGGGCCAGCACCTGCGGATGGCTGTCGGCCTGCAACGGCAGCCACAGGTTCAATCCTTCCATCGGCAACGGTGTCGGCAGGCCACGCGCATGCAGCAACTCCTGCAGCGAGCGCAGGCGCTGCTGGTAACGCTCACCTGCCGAAGCGATCTTCGCCCGCTGCGTTGCCGACGACAGCACCGAGGTCGCCGCATCCTGCAGCAGGTGACTGACCCAGCCGGTGCCGGACGCCAATCGCAGCCGCAGCCGCATCGCGGTCTCTTCATCGCAGGCCAGCCAGGCCAGCCGCAGGTCCGGGCCGAGCGGTTTGGACAACGAACGCAGCAGCGCCCAGCGCCGGCCATCCAGCGGCAGCACCGAGTGATAGGCCTGCTGCGAGAGCAGCGCGTAGTGATCGTCGACCAACACCGCCACCTGCGGGTAGGCCGCCAACAACTGCCGCAACGCCCGCGCCCGCTTCGCATCCAGGCTGGCCCCGGTCGGGTTGTGTGCCCGCGGGGTCAGCAACACCGCGCGTGCACCGGCCTCCAGTGCCTGCCGCAGCGAATCGACCTGCATGCCATGCGCGTCCACCGCCACCGGCAACGGCGCGTGGCCCACAGCGTTGAGCACGTTGAGGCTGCCGAGGAAGCACGGATCCTCCACCGCGATGCGATCCCCCGGCAGCAGCCACGCCGACAGCAGGCGTTCGATGCCATCGACCGCGCCATGGGTCAGTTCCAGCGCATAGCCCTCCGGGCAGTCCGCATCCAGCGAGGCGCGTGCCAGCGCCTCCAACCTCGGGTCGACCGTGCCCACGCCATACAGCCGTGGTGCGGCCGGGGCCAGGCGCAGGTTCGGCAGCAGGCGTGGATCCGGGTTGCCACCGGCCAGGTCCTGCAGGGCCAGCCCGGGCGTACTGCCTTCACGCGCCAGCGGCGGCGGCAGGCCACGCACCACCGTGCCGCGGCGGCCCGCCGTGCTGGCCAGGCCCGCCGCATCCAGGCGCTTGTAGGCAGCAGCCACGGTGTTGCGGTTCACTCCCAGCTGCTCGGCCAGTTCACGCACCGGCGGCAACACGCTGCCGGCCGGAAGGCGGCCCTTGCCGATGCCGTCGCGGATGCTGTCGAAGATCGACTCGGCGCTATGCCCGGTGATTTTCATTTTGTCCTATGCCAAAATATCTCTTGTCCTGTGCCAGTGTATCCCACCCTGGCCACCCTGCATTGGAGGTGCCCGCATGCCCCTTGCCGCTGCCGACTGGCCCGTCGCCCAGTCCGTTGAACAGATCGCCGCCAACCTGGTCACGGTGCGCCAACGCATCGCCGATGCCTGCGCCCGCGTCGGCCGGGACCCGGCCAGCGTGCGCCTGCTGCCGGTCAGCAAGACCGTCGATGACGCCCGCATCCGCATGGCGGTAGCCGCAGGCTGCCACGAACTGGGCGAGAACAAGGTGCAGGAGGCACAACGCAAGGCTGAAACGATGGCCGACCTGGGCGTGCACTGGTCGGTGATCGGCCATCTGCAGACCAACAAGGCGCGCTACGTGGCGCGCTTTGCCAGCGAGTTCCAGGCGCTGGACAGCCTGCGCGTAGCCGAGGCCCTGCAGCAGCGCCTGCAACTGGAAGACCGCACGCTGGATGTGTTCGTGCAGGTCAACACCTCGGCCGAACCGAGCAAGTACGGCCTGGAACCCGACGCGGTCGAGGCCTTCGTGCAGCAGCTTCCGGCCTTCGATCGCCTGCACGTGCGCGGCCTGATGACCCTGGCCATCTTCACCCCCGATGTCGAGCGCGTGCGCGCCTGCTTCGTGCGCCTGCGCGAACTGCGCGACCAGCTGCAACGCACCGCCCCACCCGGCCTCGACCTGTCGCAGCTGTCGATGGGCATGTCCGGTGATTTCGAAGTGGCCATCGAGGAAGGTGCCACCGTGGTCCGCGTCGGCCAGGCCATCTTCGGTGCCCGTGCCACCCCGGACAGTTTCTACTGGCCGAACAGCGGAGCACCGGCATGAAGCACGCGGTTGTCCTGCAACACGTTGCCTTTGAAGACCTCGGCACCCTGAAACCGTTGCTGCTGGCGCAGGGCTGGCAGCTGCACGTGCTGCAGGCCGGTGTCGATGTGCTCGATGGCGCCGAAACCGCCGATCTGCTGGTCGTGCTGGGCGGTCCCATCAGTGCCAATGACACAGGGACCTATCCCTTCGTCAACGACAGCATTGCCCTGCTGCAGCGCCGGCTGCAGCGGCAGCGGCCGACCCTGGGCATCTGCCTGGGTGCACAGCTGATGGCGCGGGCACTCGGTGCCAGTGTCGCTCCCAGTGGTGGCAAGGAAATCGGCTTTGCGCCACTGCTGCTGACCGATGAAGGCCAGCGTTCTCCGCTGCAGTCCCTGCAGGGCATTCCGGTACTGCATTGGCATGGTGAAGCGTTCGAACTTCCGGCCGGTGCACGCCGCCTGGCCAGCACGCCGGCCTGCCGTCACCAGGCATTCGCCATCGGCAGCCACGCACTGGCCCTGCAATGCCATCCGGAACTGGACGCCCGCCAGTTCGAGCGTTGGCTGATCGGCCACACGCTGGAGCTGGCCCAGGCCGGCATCGATCCCAACGACCTTCGCGCGCAGGCGCGTCGCTATGGCGCACCACTGGCTGCGGCCGCCACCGCGATGTTCGACCATTGGCTGCAGGACCTGCCGGAGACACCACAATGAACTACCGATTGCAGATCCACCGCGATGGCGCCCACTGGGGTCACTTCGACTGCAGCGGCCCCGATGCCCTGCAACGCATGGACGCCATCGCCGCACAGCTGCCTGCCGATCAGGGCTTCCAGCTGAAACGGCAGAAAGGGGTCAGCGAAGAGCGCATCCTGTCCAGCAATGCCGATGGCCTGCGCGTACTGGCTTCTCAGATCCAGTACCGCGACATCTGACCCGACGATGGTAGTGCCGGCCGCTGGTCGGCATCCGACGGGAGAACAGGTTTGCCGGCCAGCGGCCGGCACTACCCTGGCTGTTCGCCCGCGTGCGAAGCTTCACGGATGCTGACCCTGCAACGCGGCAACCACCACGGACTGCTCATCGCCCCGCGCTGGCCCTCCACCCGCATCCAACTGGAAGAAGAGGTACTGCAACGCCTGCTCGACGCGCAGGCAATGCTGCCTGCCGGGCTGCGCCTGCTGCTCACTCGTGGCTTCGAACCCAGCCACAGCCGTCTCGGTGGCTTCCGCCGCGTGGTGCGACGGCTCGGCATTGCAGTGTTCCGCACCTGCTACCCGCAGCGCCGCGATGAGATCGATGCCATCTTCGGTGCCAACGGCCACGACATCGATGGCCGTCATATCGATGTCTCACTGGTACTGCACGGCAAGCGGCTGCGGCTGCTGCCTCTGGGCGTATTCACCCCACCGCGCTGGCAGGATGGTCGCGTCGCCCATCATGCCGAAGCGGTCGCGCAGGTGAAGCGCAGCCTGCAGCATTGCGGCTTCGAGCTGCATCGCAACCCCACCGAAGCCCTGCAGATCCACTGCGACTACTGCCCGCGCTGACGCTGCGGTGGCCCATGTGTACTGCGCCTCATGCCATAGATGCAAATGATTCTCTTTTGCTGTAAGGTGCAGCCGCTGCCCTTGCCGCCGCGGGCTGTTCCCTTTCCCAGTTGTCGCCCGCCCCGTGTCCACGCCTGTCGAACCGACGGATGTCGCGCAGCTGTGCGCAGCCCATTACCGGCCGCTGCACGCCCATGTCCGCCGCAAACTCCCGCAACGCAGCGACGCTGATGACGTCGTCCAGGAAACCTGGCTGCGTGTCGTCAAAGTCGCCACCAGTGGCCTGCTGGGCAATGGCCGCGCCTATCTGTACCGCGTCGCCCACAACCTGATCGCCGATCACTACCGGCAACGCCAGCGCCGTCGCGAAGAGGTGCTGGATGACACGCAGTTGAATGCCATCGCCGATCCTGCGCCCCTGCCCGAGCAGCGACTGCTCGACGCCGAACAACTGCGCCACCTCGACGCGATCATCGCCGCGCTGCCGCCACGCTCGCGCCAGGTGTTCCTGCTGGCCCGTGTGGAACAGTTGGCGCTGGCCGAGATCGGGCGCCAGCTGGGGATCAGCCGGCAGACCGCGCACGGCCATCTGCTGCGCGCCCTGGTCGCATTGCAGCAGGTGCCGGGCGCATGAGCCAGGAGACCATTGCACGCGAAGCTGCACGCTGGTGGCTGGATGCGCACGACGGTGACCGCGATGAGAACGCGTTCGAGCAATGGTGCCGGGCCGATCCACGCCATGCGGCGCAGTACCTGCACCTGCAGGAGTTGTGGCAGGCCGGTGCGGCGACGCCCAGCCTGCAGCGGCAACAGCAGCGCAGGCAACGCCGTCGCCTGCGCGAAGCCGGCATTGCGGTTATGTTGCTGTGCGCGCTGGGTCTCTACAGCCGCCATGCCTCGCCACCCGTGGCACAGGTACTGCGTACGGCCGCTGGCGAGATCCGCGAGGAAACTCTTCCGGATGGTTCGCATGTCCTGCTGTCACCTGGCAGCGAAGTGAAGGTGCGCATCGATGGGCAGCGCCGCCAGCTCCAGCTGCAGCGCGGCCAGGCCTGGTTCCAGGTCGCCGCCGATGCCGACCGGCCATTCCAGGTGCACACCCCACAGGGCACCGTCACTGCACTGGGGACCGCATTCGATCTTGCCGTGCAGGGCAACAGCAGTGTGGTCACCGTTACCGAGCATCGCGTGCGCGTGGACAGCGGCAACGTCAGCATGCTGGCCGACGACGGCGAGCAGCTGCGCTTCGATGGGCAGGCAACAGCCCATGCAACAACGGCTGCCCCCGGAACATTGGCCTGGCGCGAGCGGCGCCTGCACTGGGTCTCGGCCCCGCTGGCCGACGTCACGCAGGGCCTGGACCGCTGGCATGGCGGGCATACGTGGGTCGTCGGCGAGCAGCTGCGCCAGCAGCCGGTCACCCTGCTCGGCAGTGCCGACGGTGCAGCCAGCAATCGCGACCAGCTGGCCACGCAACTGCAGGTGCGCGTGCTGCGCCTCGGCGCGGGCATACAGGTGTGGCTGCCGCCACGCAGGGAGCAGCGTGATGGACCCTGACATCCGGCCTGCGACGGCGTCTACCCAGGATGACGACGTTCTGCGTCAGCCCCTGGAGCCCCCGATGCTGTGCCCCCGCCCCCTTGTCCTTGCCCTGTCGCTGGCCTGCACCAGCGCCCTTCCGCTGCTGCCCGGCAGTGCCCACGCACAGACCGCCACACGCACCTACGATCTGCCCGCCCAGCCGCTGGCGGCCGCGCTGGACGCCTACAGCCGGCTGACCGGTGTCGACCTGGTGATCGGCGCGGCGCTGCCTGCCGGTCATTCGGCCCCTGCTCTGCGCGGTGACTTCGACGATGCGCAGGCCCTGTCACGCCTGCTGGCAGGCAGCGGCCTGCGACCGCGCTTCGTCGATGCGCGCCGCGCCGCCCTGGAACCGGCGCCGGCTGAACGCATCGATGGCAGCCGTCGCACCGGCCCGCTGCGGGTGCAGGGCACTACCGCGCACGGCCAGGCACCGGGGGCCGGCGCCAGCCAGTATGTACCGGCCATCCGCGATGGCTTTGCGCCCTCGGTCGGCAGCGAGCGCGTGGCGATGGCCGAACGCCAGGAAGGCAACAGCCTGCTGCGCTCGATGCCCGGCACCCACAGCTTCCATTCGCGCAGCCAGCCGGGCCTGCAGGTCAACATCCGCGGCATGACCGGTGCCGGCCGGGTCAACACCATGATCGACGGTGTCACCCAGACCTTCCGCAACAATGCCGGGCATGGTTCGGGCGGTCCGTTCGCCTATGTCGATCCCTTCCTGCTGGCCGGTGTGGACGTGCAGCGCGGTGCGGTCGCTGGCGGTGACGGCGCTGGTACGCTGGCCGGCAGTGCCAACTTCCGCACCCTGGATATCGACGATCTGCTGGGTGAGGGCCGTGACTGGGGCCTGCGCGCCGGCTATCGCCATGGCAACAACGGCTATGGCAGCGGCCGCACCTTCGCCGGTGCATGGCGCCACAGCGAAGAAGGTGGCGACCATCAGTTCGGCCTGCTGGCCGCCGCCAGCAGCAGCCGCAGCAGCGAATACGCGACCGCGCGTGGGCAGAAGAACAACGCCGACCCCGGCAGCCAGCAGCCCAGCAGCTGGCTGCTGAAAGCACGCCTGCAGCCCAGCGACCAGCATCGGCTGGACCTGAGCCACATGCGTTACGAAAACGACTTCTACCACAACTACCCGTGGCAGATTTCCGCGCGCAACCAGCGCGCCAGCTACCACTACACACCCTATTCGCCATGGATCGACCTGCGCGCGACCTTCGCGAGCAACAAGACCCGGCTGTTCTATCCGCCGGTGGAAGATTCAAGCTACATCGGCCGCCGCACCCACAGCAGCCTGAGCAGCTGGACCCTCGACAACACCAGCCGCTTCGACATCGGCGCACTGCAGGCGCGCTGGAACACCGGCATCAAGCACCAATCGGACATCTACGTCGCCGATACGCCCATCCTGCGCGGTGCCAACCCGCAGGGTCGCAGCCAGTTGGACAGTGTGTTCAGCACGCTGGAGCTTCAGTACGACATCTATGCCCTGACCGCAGGACTGCGCCAGGACCGCTTCGGCATCCGTGGCCATATTCCGGTGTGTTCGGATGTGCCGGGCCAATGCACGGAGATCAATGGCGGCGACATCGACGTGCGTCGCACTGAGCGTGCACTCAGCCCGAGCCTGGCGGTTTCACTGCAAGCTACCGACTGGCTGCAGCTGTTCGCCGAGGTCTCGCGCACGTCGCGGCCGCCGCGCGTGCAGGAAATGTTCTTCGAGAAGATCCCACTGGAGGACGCCAGCGTCGCCGACGGCATCGGCGCCAATCCGTTCCTGCGCCGCGAGCGCTCGCGCAACCTGCAGTTCGGCGCCAACCTCAGCACCGACTCGCTGCTGGTCGAGGGTGACCTGGCACAACTGCGGGTCACCCGCTTCGACAACCGCATCCGCGACTACATCAAGCCGCAGTACCTGCTGATCGTGCATTCGCCGGAAGTGGAACCGTTCGTGGTGCCGATCGACAGCGATCCGCAGCTCAATGCCTGGACCGATGTGCTGGACGCCGACGACTTCAGCGCCACCACGCGCTGGATGAACCACCCAGGCATCGTGCGCATGCGCGGCATCGAGCTGGAGGCGCACTACGCCAGCGAGCACTACCACGCCACGCTGAGCTGGACCCGCTCGCGTACCAGTGCGCCGGCCATCGAGTTCGTCAACCTGGAAGACATCACCGCGCTGCCCGACCGCTACTGGACGCTGGACGTGGGTGGCCGCTGGTGGCAGCAGCGCGTGCAGGCCGGCCTGCGTGCCGAGTACTCCGGGCCGACCGAGGAAGGCTACGACTTCTTCCAGACCCGCAAGACCGGCGGCACCGGCGTGCTGCTGGACTTCTACGCCAGCTTCAAGCCGCAGGCCAATACAACCCTGTGGCTGAACATCGAAAACCTGCAGAACAAAGCCTATGACAACAATGCCTCGATCGACAGCATCTTCAGCCCGATCCTGGACCGCGGCAACGGCCGTGGCCGCACCGTCTCGATGGGCGTCAATGTGGCGTTCTAGCCGTCGCTGGCTGCCCGTATGCATGCTCGCGCTGGCCACAGTGACCAGCGCGCAGCCGATGCCCGGCACGGTGATCGACCTGGCCAGTGGCCAGCCCCTGGACGAGGCCGCCTTCGTGAAGCGCGCGGCCACAGCCCAACGGATGCTGCTCGGCGAGCGCCATGACCTGGCCGGCGACCACGCCGCCCAGCGCTGGTTGCTGCAGGCCCTGCAACACCAACGCCCGCAGGCTGCCCTGGTACTGGAGATGATCGCCAGTGAGCGCCAGCCACGCCTGCAGCGGGTGCAGCGCTGGCTGGCCAAGGGCAACCACGCCGACGATACGCGCCTGCAGGAGTTGCTTGACTGGGATGCGCGCTGGCCGTGGACGGCCTATGGCGGGCTGGTACAGGACGCCACCGCTGCGGGTACGCCCCTGTTCGGTGGCAACCTGTCACGCGCCGAGGTCAACACACTGCTGGCTTCGACCAAGGCAGTCCGGTTCCCGGTTGCCACTGCACGGCAACGCCTTTCGGCGGTGGTGCTGGCCCAGCATACAGAGGCCGCGCCGATGCTGGACGGCATGCTGGCCGTGCAGCAGGCCCGCGATAGCCGCATGGCGCAGGTGCTGACCCATGCGCCTGCACCGGCGCTGCTGGTTGCCGGCCGCTGGCATGTACTGCGCGGCACCGGCGTGCCTGGCTACCTGCCGCCAGAAGCGCCGTCTCTGGTGATCGCACTTGCGTCACCCGGCGAATCGGTCGACGCCGCCGATGCAGATCTGCTGTGGGTGCTGGACGATGAGTGAGCGCGGCCAACACTGGCAGGCCATCGCGATCACCATCGGCCTTCATCTGCTGCCCTTGCTGCTGCTGGTGCATTGGGTCGCGACGCCACCCATGCTGCCGCCACCGGAACAGGACGTGCGCATCAGCCTGCGCCTGCTGGCACCGGCCACGCCGCCACAGCCGGTAGAGGAACGCCAGGCCGAGACCCCCAGCCAGGCGCAGCAGGCCCGCGCCTCGCAGCCCACGAAGTCGCCGCCGCCACCCAAGCCTACGGCGGCGCGCGAGGGAGAGCTGGCCGCCAGCGAAACGGGTGGGACGGGCCGCCAGCCACTGCCAGTCGCCCCGCCTGCGGCCGCGACCGATGCAAGTCCCGCACCGGCATCGATCACGGCCGCGCCGCCCGCTCCAGACGCGCCACCGGCAGACTTCCAGGCCGGCGCCGCCAGCGACCAGTGGGAAGCCCGCCTGATGGCGCGGCTGGAGCGTTACCGCTACTACCCTGCCGCCGCGCGCTCGCGCCGGCAGCAGGGCACTGCGTGGGTCAGGGCCAGCATCGACCGCGAAGGTCGCCTGCTGGCGCTGCGGCTGGAGCAGTCCAGTGGCCAGCCGATGCTCGATGACGCCGCGCTGCAGACCTTCCGTCGCGCGCAGCCGCTGCCGCCCATTCCCGATGAACTGAAGGCACCGCAGGAGCGGGTGGTGCCCGTGGAGTACTACCTGCGCTAGGCGGCATAGGCCTCCGCCTCGATCTCGAACAACATGCCGTCCAGCGCCAGCCGCGGCACCGGGATCAGCGTGCAGGTGGGCGCCGCGCGGTTCGGCCAGCGCCGCCGCACCTGATGGGCGATGATGCCCAGCCGGTCCTCGTCGTGGTCGACCACCAGAATACGCAGCCGTACCACGTCGGCCAGGCTTGCCTGCGCCGAGCGCAGCGCAGTCTGCAGGTTGTCCAGCGCCTGCCCGACCTGGTCTTCGAAGCTGGGTGAGAGACGGCCCTCGGCATCTTCACCGCCCTGCCCGGCGATATGGATCACGCGCGCCGGCAACCGCACCACGGCAACGTGTGAGTACCCGTTGGCGGAAGAGTCGTAAAGCCCCGGGGGATTGAACAGTTCCAGCAGGCCATGACTGAGGTCCGGGGTGGTCAGCAGGTTCATGCCGCATGCCTCGTAGGGGATGCGAGACAGTCTGCGACCTCAACTCTGGTTGAGGTCAAACAGATCCGGTGCAACAGACTGGTCTGCCACGCGTAACGATCACGCCGACGTGTAGAGCCGAGCCCGTGCTCGGCTGCGCTGCGCGAATGGCAGCCGAGCATGGGCTCGGCTCTACCGTTCCCCGCTCACGTCCACGCCGGGTCTGCCGTGAAATCGATGGTCAGCCAGAACGTGCTGCCCCGCGCATCCAGGCATACCGCGATCTCATCGCGCATCGCATCAACCTCGCCCACCGACCCCAGCGGCGTACCCGGGTCGGCCAGCACATGGATCTCGATGAAGCGCATCCGCCCCATCTTCGCCACGTGACTGGTGAAACCGGCATAACCGCGCTCGGCAACGAATGCCTGCATCACCTGCTGCACGCGCCGGTCCAGTTCATCCGGCGCCACCTGCAGCACTTCTCGCATGGCCTTCCACGCGCTGCGCGCCGGCACCGGCAGCACCGCCAGGCTGATCAACGCCAGCACGATCGAATCCAGGTACGGCACCCAGTGGTGCCATTCGCCCCCCTGCAGGGCCAGGGCCAGTACGAAGGCCAGTACCACCGCCAGGCTCATCAACCCACCCAGCAGCCAGCCACGCACGTCCAACCACAGCAGCGCCGAGCGCAGATGCCGCGCTTGCTGGGCGACAAACAGCGCCATCGCCAGGTTGCTGGCACTCAGCAGTGCCGCCCACCACAGCGCGGGCCCGAATTTCACTTCGTGCCCGCCCGTGGTCAAGCCAATCACCGCGTTGGCCAGCGCATACACGCAGGCCAGCGACAGGATCACCCCACCGAGTGCCTCGACCATTGGCTCCAGGTGCCAGTATCCGTACTGGAAGCGCGGGCTCTGTTCCCGCGCCACCAGCCGCAGCACCGACAACGACACCAGGGTCAGCGCGACGTCGACCAGGCTGTACACGCCGTCGAACAGGATGGCCTGCGATCCCACCAGCAGGCCACCGCCGAAGCCGACCGCGCTCACCGCCAGGGTGACCCCGATCGAGAACTTCAGGATGCGTTGCTCGCGCGCGGTATCCATCGTCCGCCGAAGGGCCGACCGTTGCCGGTCAGGCCTTCAGCACCTCCACCTTGTACGAAACCGCATCACCCTCCTGCTCGATGATCAGCCCGTGCACGTCCGACTCGAAGCCCGGGAAACGCGCGTTCTGTTCGCGGGCGATGCGCAACGACTGGATGATCGGCTCGTCGCTGTCGCCGAAACGTTCGCCGGGCATGATGGTCGGAATGCCCGGCGGGTACGGCACCAGCATGGTCGCGGCGATGCGGCCGCTGATCTGCTCGATGTCGACCCGCTCGATCTCGCCCTTCACCAGGTGGTTGTAGGCGTCGGCCGGGGTCATCACCGGCGTCGGCAGATCCACGTACATCTCGCGCATCACCTTGGCCACCGCGAATTCCTGGTTGAACGCATGCAGCGCGTCGCACAGGTCACGCAGGCCCCAGCCGGCGTAGGCATTCGGATAATCGGCGGCCAGCGTCGGCAGTGCCTGGCTCAGCGGCGCATTGCGGTCGTACAACTCCTTGAACGCCATCAGTTCGGTGACCAGGGTGCTCCACTTGCCCTTGGTGATGCCCATCGAGAACAGGAACAGCACCGAGTACAGGTTGGTCTTCTCCACGGTGATGCCGCGGCCCCACAGGAACTTGCTCAGCACCGCTGCCGGGATGCCCAGCTTGCCCATGCTGCCGTCCATCGCCAGACCCGGGGTCAGCAAGGTCACCTTGATCGGGTCGATCAGCACATAGTCGTCGACCAGGTTCTCGAAGCCATGCCAGTGGGCGTCCGGTTGCAGGTACCATTCTTCGCGCTTGGCCACCAGCGGCGCCGGCGTATCGCCCTTGTCCAGACTGCGCTCGAGCTTGGTCGGCTGCCATACGCTGAACCACCAGTCGTCGCGCCCCAGGTCATCGCGGACGTGCAGCATCGCGCGGCGGAAGGCGATGGCTTCGTCGTGCATTTCCTGCACCAGCGAGCGGCCGGCGTCGCCTTCCATCATCTTCGAGGCCACGTCACAGGCCGCGATCACCCCGTAATGCGGGCTGGTCGAGGTATGCATCATGAACGACTCATTGAAACGCTCCGCGTCCAGGTTGCGCTGTGCCGAGTTGCGCACGTGGATCATCGACGCCTGCGAGAACGCCGCCAGCAGCTTGTGGGTGGAATGCGTGGTGAAGATGATCGCATCCTGCTCGCGCGGCTTGCCCTTGGCCATGCCGTAGTGGTTCTCGTAGAACGGATGGAACGCCGCGTAGGCGTACCACGCTTCGTCGAAGTGCAGGAAATCGACCGCGCTGCCGATCTCGTCAGCGATCTTCTCGGCGTTGTAGCACAGGCCGTCGTAGGTCGAATTGGTCACCACCGCGATGCGCGGCTTGGAACCGGCCTTGTAGGCCTGGCTGGCCAGCGGATTGGCGGCGATGCGCTGCTGCAGCGACTCCGGCGTGAACTGGTCCAGGCTGATCGGGCCGATGATGCCGTGCGCGTTGCGGCTGGGGGTGAAGTACACCGGCACCGCGCCGGTCATGATCAGCGCGTGCAGCAGCGACTTGTGGCAATTGCGATCTACGAACACCACGTCACCGCGCGCCACCGTGCCGTGCCAGACGATCTTGTTGGCTGTGGAGGTGCCATTGGTGACGAAGAAGGTATGGTCGGCGCCGAAGTTGCGAGCCGCTTCTTCCTCGGCATCCTTGATCGGGCCGGTGTGGTCCAGCAGCGAACCCAGCTCCGGCACCGAGATCGACAGATCGCTGCGCAGGGTGTTCTCACCGTAGAACTGGTGGAATGCACGCCCGACCGGTGACTTGGTGAACGCCACGCCGCCGGCATGGCCCGGCGTATGCCAGGAATAGTTCGACTCGGCCGCATGATGGATCAGCGCCTTGAAGAACGGCGGCAGCAGGTTCTTCATGTAGTCTTCGGCCGCGCGCATCACCTGCCGCGAGATGAAGCTCTTGGTGTCTTCGAACAGGAAGATGAAGCCGTGGATGTACTTGAGCAGCTTGCTCGGCACCTTTTCGATGGTGCGGCGCTCGCCGTACAGGAACACCGGCAGGTTGGCGCGGCGCGCGCTCTGCTCGCGCAGGAAGGCGGTCAGGCGCTGGAACTCGCCATCCACCTCTTCGCTGCCATCGATCGAGATCAGCACTGCCGAGGCCGCTACGTAGGTGCGGGCGCCAGCACGGGCATCATCCAGGTTCAGGCCGCACAGCACGCGCTGGTCGTTGCTGCGCAGCTCTTCCACCAGGGCGCGGATCAGGATGCCGCCGATGCGCGGCGACTCGTAGTCGTTGTCGATGACAATGACCGGATAGTCCAGGGACTTGAAGTACACGTTGATTCTCCTTGTCGAACTCAGGAACGCTGGGCGCCGGCGCTGATGGCCGATGCCTCGCGGGCGCGCTGCCGCTGCTGGCGGCGCTCCTCGCTGAAGAAGGGATAGAACACGGTGATGAACAGCACGAACAGGAAGGCGTACTGCACGATGGTTCCCGACGAGCCGTAGATCGCCCACAGGCAGTACACAACGGTCAGGCTGGTCAGGGTCCAGAACGCACCGGTATGGACCAGGGTGTGCGAACGCTCGACCACGAAGTAGCAGGCCACGCACGAGTAGATGTAGGGCAGCAGGGTTAGTACCACGGCGGCCGACGTGATGACGTCGAACTGTGCCGACGCGGTTTCCGAGGTGGAGGTGACCAGCACCGCCAGGGTCATCAGCACCGCTACGATCAGCACGCCCTTGACCGGCACGTCATCCTTGTTGGTCTTGCTGAAGATGCTCGGGAACAGCCCGTCGTCAGAGGCCGCCTTGGCGCTCTGTGCGGTCAGCAGGATCCAGCCGCCCAGCGAACCCGCCGCGCCGATGAAGGCGCACAGGCTGACCAGCGCACCGCCCCAGCCACCGACGGCCTTGGCCGCAGCCAGCGCGAACGGGGCATCGGAGGTCTGCAGTTCGCCGTTGGGCACCATGCCCATGATCACCGAGGAACTGGCGATGTAGGCGATGGCAGCCAGGAACACGCCGGCCAGGGTGGCACGGGCCACGTTCTTTTCCGGGTTTTCCACCACGCCGGCGGTGACCGAAGCAGATTCAACGCCGATGAACGCCCACAGGGTCAGTGCCGCGGCGCTGGAGATCGCGCCGAAGTTCGACTCGCCGGACACGTTGTAGGCGCCCTTGAAGATATCGGCATCGAAGAAGAACCAGCCGAAGATGGCGATGCCCAGGATCGGGACCAGCGCAAAGCTGGTGGTGACCGTCTGCACGCGGCTGACGAAGGCCGGGCCGATCACATTGGCGAAGCTCAGCGCCCACACCAGCACCAGCACCGCGATGCAGCGCACCAGCGGCTCGGACAGGATCGGGAAGAAGTAGCTGAAGTAGCCGACCGCCGCAATCGGGATGGCGACGTTGCCGATCCAGTTGGCGAACCAGTAGATGGTGTTGGTCTGGAAGCCCATGTAGGGCCCGAACCAGTCGCGCGCATAGGCGTATGGACCGCCCGCCTTGGGCGCCAGCTTGCCCAGCTTGGCAAACACGAACGCCAGCAGCAGCGCACCGGCGGTGGTGATCAGCCAGCCCCAGATCGAGGCGGTACCGATCTTGGCCAGGCTGGAGGGCAGCAGGAACACACCGGAGCCCATCATGTTGCCGGCGACGAGGAAGGTGGCTCCGACCACCCCGATTTTCTTTGCTTCTGCCATGACAATCTCCTGTACTGGCATGAGCCCGGTGCGGCCGGGCGTGGGGACGGTTGCGCTGGCGTAACGCCGCTGGCGCTTACTTGATGAAGTTGTATTGCAGGCTGCCCTGCACCCGGACCGTGTCGCCGCGCGCGCCGCCCTGCTGTTCCAGGCGCCCGTACAGCAGCTCCATGCCCATCGTCCACGACGGTGCCGGGCTCCAGATCAGGTTGAACACGCCGTAGCGACTCTGACGGAATGCGTCGGCCGCCAGTGCAGCATTCCGCTCCAGGGTCAGCTGGCCGAAGATCAGGTTCGAACGCCACAGCTCGGACCAGTAATGGGTGTAGCCAACGAAACCACCGTGCAGGTCCAGCGCATCAAGGCGGCCATCGGCACCGACCACCGCGTCCAGCCCGGAGCCGGTCAGGTCAGCGGTGTAACGGCTCAGGCCGCGCCCGCCGAGGGCACCGAACAGCAGCAGGTCGCGCTCGCCCACCGACGCCGATCCGCTCAGCTGCAGGCCACCGGCCATGCGCCGGTCGCGCTCATCGTCACCGTCATACGCCAGGCTGCGTGCCACCGCGCCCAGTTGCAGGTGGCCCCAGTCGCGCTCCATGCGCGCCGTCACCGTCACATCCGGCAGCCGGTTCACCGCCGCGTGCTCATCGCTGGCACCGGCAAGTTCAGTCTTCGGATCTTCGGCGGCAACAGTCAGGGTGTTGCCCTTGCCCATCGCAAAGCTGTGGTGGATGCCGGCCACCAGCAGATAGCCCGCACCACCCGGACCAGCGAAATCCAGCGTGTCAGGCAAGCTGTCCGGATCCATGAAGCTGGAATAGCCGTAGCCCGCGTAGGTATTGCCGAGCTGGCCATAGGCGTGGCGCAGGCGGAATTCGTAACCATCGCTGCTGCCGAAGAAGTCGTTCTCCAGGTAGAAGCGCAGGTTCCCGTGCGAGGTCGGGCGCCGCGCCTCGAAACTGAAGCGGGTCTGCTTGGCATGGATGTTGAAATTGGACACGTCACGATGACGGCCGCCCACTGGCATCGACGAAGGAATGAACTGATCTTCGTCGCCGGCTGCGCGCGAATCGGCGATGGCATCGAGCTTGGCGTAGCCGCCAATGCGGATCACCGTATCGGTGCCGGGAATGGCGAAGAACCCCTTCAGATCCGGGTCGGTTGGGCCGGCCGCACTGTCCGGTCGCGATGCCGCGGTGGAAGGATCGGCCACCGATTCACGCTGCGGCAGCACCGGTTGTGCCACGCCCGGCACCTGGGTGGGATGCAGCAGATGGGTAGCGCCTGCAGGTGCGGTCGCAGGCGCAGGGATCTGCGCGACGGCAGGCGCAACCGCGCCATTGCGCTGCTCAAGCCGATCCAGCCGCTGCTGCATGCCCTCCAGTACCTGACGCATGGCCGCGATCTCACGGCGCAGCGCCTGCGCGTCCTCCTTGTCATCAGCCTGTGCATATGCCGGCGTGATCGCCAATACGGTCAAGCAGGCCAGACTCAGTACCGCCACGCGCATTGCATCCTCCCTGGACGTCCATGTTCATCTCGCAGGCCGAACGCACGCATGCGCGGCTCCGGCCCCACGTTGCAGTTGCTGGAAATGCGGATACTGCGTCGACGGCGGCGGCCAGCCTGCGCACTGCAGGCAACAGGACGATGACACTGCCCTGCCCGCACCGATGTCGACTCCATCAAGGCCGCGCTGCCAAAGAGGTGGCGACCGCAGCGGTCTGGGTAACAAGCACGGAGTGAGAATGTCGTGAATGGCTGTGCCGGCCGACCCTGATCAGGGCGTGGCGAGCGCGGCATCCGTCGCGCAGTGACGCTGTATTCCATGCGTCACAGGCTAATCCGCCTGTCGTTTTTGGCCTTGATTGGAATCAAGGCGTGATGCTTGATGTCAGTCACGATTCAGACGTGACGATGAACCAACGTTGCGCGGGCCTGCAACCGGAAGGCCGGCCACAGAATGCAACAGGCCCGCATGCTGCCATGCGGGCCTGTGCAATGTTTCATGAAGCTGGCGCCAGTCAGCGCGGGCCGAGCACCGTCTGCAGATCGGCACCCTGCGGCAGGCCCGCACGACGCTGTACCTGGCCCTGTGCGTCCTGGAACAGAATGCCCGGCGTGCCCTGGAAGCCCATTTCGATCATCAGTACCTGATTGGCATCGAGCTTGCCAGCAATTTCGCGGCTGATGTTCGGCAGCGCCTTGATGCCACCGCGATCAAAATCGTGCTCGTTCTGCAGCAGCGCTGCACTCGGGTCACGGGCTGCGAGGATGGCCGCCGCCTTGGCCGGGCTGTCCTCGCGGATGACGCCGACCATGATGTGACGCAGCTGCACCTTGCCCGCATCGACCCAAGGCCGTGCCGCTTCCCAGAACTTGTGGCAGTAAGGGCAGTTGGCATCGCTGAAGGTATAGACCACGCGCGGCGCATCGGCCTTGCCGTCACGTACCCAGCCGCTGGATTCCAGTTTGGTCCACATCTTGGCCGACATCGGCGAGGCCACCAGCTTCTCAACGGCCTCAGCGGCTACATCGTTGCCCTCCGCATCGAACAGGCTGCCGACCAGTACATGCTTGCCATCAGCAGTGACATAGGCCGCTGCCGGCTGCTGGCCGCCGACCACGCCGGCGAAACCTCGCAGGCCACCGGGGGCATCGAATTCGGCGACGACCTCGAACCCATGCTTCTCGATGCCCTTCAGCACCGCAGGGCGATCGCCCTTGTTGGCAGCGGCTGTGGCGCTCGCTGCCGGTGCCGCGGCGGTCTTGCCCGGCGGCGTCTGTGCCTGGCTGCAGGCGGCCAATGCCAGCAGGACCGGCAGCAACAGCACCGCCGGGGCGGTGCGCAGGGAAGTCGACAACATGGGAACTCCGTAGTGAGATGCCCGCGCAGGCTACCGCAGCCGGCGCAGTTTGTGTTCAAGACCCGCTGCCGTCAGTTCGCCGAGGTGCAGTTCACGCAGGCGCCCTTCGGCGTCGAAGAACAGGGTCGAGGGATAGGCCTGCACACCCAGCACCGTGGATGCCGCAGCGTCATCGTCCAGCAATACGTTGCCCAGCAGGAGCCGTTCGCGCGCAACGAAACCCTGGACCTCCTCAAGGGTTTCACCCTGGTTGAGGAACACGAACTGCACGTCCGCATGTGCCTGCTGTGCCGCTGCCAAGACCGGCATCTCGCGCCTGCAGGGACCACACCAGCTGGCCCACAGGTTCAGCACCAGTGGCTTGCCACGAAACTGCTGGAGATCCACTCTGCCCCCTTGCAGATCAGCAACCTGCAATACCGGCAAGGGCATCCGCCGCTCTTGCCAGGCGGACAACAGCTGACTGCCGCCGGCCCAGAGCAGCACACCTGCCAACGCCGCGCCCAGCACCGGGGCGCGCAACGCCCGCCATGGGCGCAACCGCCACAGTCCCCATGCCAATCCCGCAACCAGGACAACCGCGAGGTGGTAGCCACCATCGGCAATCTGCAGAATGCTCCACGGCGCCTCGCGATACAGCGCGAAGTTCAAGGCCACGAAGCTGATGCGACCACACAGCAGGCCCACCAGCAGCATGTCCAGAACCATGCTGGGTGCGGAAGGCAGCGGCATGCCGTCCTTCCTGCGTGGCCACAGACGCGCCACGGCCATCGCCAGCACTACGCACACGAGAATCAATACCACCGGCATCGGCACCGGCCCAACGCTCGACATCAGACCACCTGTTCAATCGTCCACTGGCTGCATGGTCGAAGTGTCGCGCTCCGGTTGCAAGCCCGACGATGCTGCCCGCATCAGGCCGCGCTGCGCCCCAGTTGCATCACCGACGGCGATTGCAGCCCGCGCAGACTGCCCGCCACCGACGGCATCAAGGGCCGCTCGCGGCGCTTGCTGCTGACGTGACGCCGATAGTTCGCCGGCGTCATGCCAACGATGCGCAGGAACAACCGGCGAAACGCACTCTGATCGGCGTAGCCGACGCCCCAGGCCACCTCATCGATACCCGCTCCCTGCTGCAACAGGGTCTGCGCCTTGGCGATGCGCAGCCGTTGGCAGTACTCGATCGGCCGCAGGCCGGTGGCCTTGAGGAACCGCCGCTGCAGCGTGCGCGGCTCCAATCCGGAGACTTCGCAGATCGCGGCGAGGGTGGCGCCGCGTGCCGCCGTGGTGTGCAACCAGCGCTGTGCCTTCAATACATCACGATCGCCATGTGCGAAGTTGGCGCTGAAGCGTTCCAGATCCTGCTGGATCGTGGCGGGCACGGTGATGCCCAGCTGCTGCGCCACCGCACTGGCCACGCCCTGCCCATGCAGCCGGTACAACAGCCGCAGGCCCAGGAAGCGCCAGGCCTGGCCCCCGCCGACCGTCAGCAGGTCGCCGTCATCCACCAGCGCCCGCTCGCTCGGCACCCAGCTCGCGGCCTGCGCCTGCAGGCCTGGATGGCGCCCGAGATCGGGGCCACTGACCGTACGCCCGGCCAGCAATCCGGCCCGTGCCAGCACGCTGACGCCATCACTGGCGGCGGCCAGCAGGCTGCCACCGTCATAGTGCGCGCGCAGCCAGTCCAGCAGGACCTCATCCGCGCGCAGGCACGCGCCAGCACTGATCTGGCCGGGAACCGCAATCACAGCCGGGATGGCCGCATCGAGCATTTCCGCACCCGCAATACGGTGCACACCAGTCTGGCTGGCCGGCACGATCCAGCGGGTGACCAGCACCCTCTTGAACGGCCGGCGCTGCTGCTGGGCAAGGCGATTGGCAACGTGCGCCATTTCGGCCAGTACGGAGGCGGCAGACGGATCACCTCCCGGGTATTCAACCACTGCGATCTCGACGAATCCTTCGTTCCTGAATCCTTCCACAGGCCACCTCCTCGGTTCGTTGCAGGCCATCGAACGGCCGGTTCAGGCGAAGGGTAGGAACTGGCCCATCGGCGGGGCTATGAAGAAAGTTGCAAAGTGCGCTGAATGCGCGCACCCGGGCCAAGCCTTGACTCTCGACCAGACTCCAGGCTTCACAATGGCCGGCAGCATCCGCAGGAATCCGCCATGAACATTGGACAACTGGCCCGCCAGGCGGGCGTGCCGATCGATACGGTGCGCTACTACGAACGACAGCAGCTGCTGCCGACCGCGGCCCGCTCGGCGGGTGGCTACCGCATCTTCGGCGAGCAGGATCTGCGCCGGCTGCGATTCATCCGCCGCGCCAAGGCGCTGGGCTTCAGCCTGGAAGAGATCGGCGAGCTGCTCGTACTGAGCGATCAGCACTCGCAGGACATGGGCAGCGTGCGCGACACCGCGCAGGCCCGCCTGCAGGACATCGCGCAACGGATGGCCGAGCTGCAGCGCATGCACACCGCACTTTCGCAGCTGGTCGACGCCTGCCCCGGTCACGGCACGCTGGACCAGTGCCCGATCCTGGCGGCACTGACCGACAACGTTGCACAGGCCAAAGGCGACTGACATCGGCTTCGCAACGCACGTGAAGAAAAGTGCAACAAATGCTTGCCAACCCCCTGGGGCAAGGCTATTATTTCGCTCCTCAGCGACGTGGGGCCATAGCTCAGCTGGGAGAGCGCCTGCATGGCATGCAGGAGGTCAGCGGTTCGATCCCGCTTGGCTCCACCAATCTTTCGGCATTAGGCCGTCGAAAGGTCGCTAAAGAACATTGATGAGAATTGCGTCCCCATCGTCTAGAGGCCTAGGACATCACCCTTTCACGGTGGCGACCGGGGTTCGAATCCCCGTGGGGACGCCACTCATCACGAACAACGAGGACCCGGCCGATAACCGGGTCTTTTTTGTTCACCGCCTACCAGCATTCAGGTAGTGGCGTTGCGGTTCCCCTGCCCTCGCGGCCGCGGTTGAACCGGAACGAAAAAAGCTCAAAAAAAGCTTCCACAAACGTGAACACGCAGGTATGATAGGCGGCTCGGTAACACGGGGCCATAGCTCAGCTGGGAGAGCGCCTGCATGGCATGCAGGAGGTCAGCGGTTCGATCCCGCTTGGCTCCACCACTTTCGACATTAGGCCGTCGAAGGTTCTACAACTTGAAGTTTTTCGTGCGTCCCCATCGTCTAGAGGCCTAGGACATCACCCTTTCACGGTGGCGACCGGGGTTCGAATCCCCGTGGGGACGCCAGTTTCAAAACGGACTCTGCTCCCGGCAGATCATCCGGAGTTTCATTGGGGCCATAGCTCAGCTGGGAGAGCGCCTGCATGGCATGCAGGAGGTCAGCGGTTCGATCCCGCTTGGCTCCACCACTTCGACATTAGGCCGTCGAAGGATCTACAACTTGAAGTTTTCGTGCGTCCCCATCGTCTAGAGGCCTAGGACATCACCCTTTCACGGTGGCGACCGGGGTTCGAATCCCCGTGGGGACGCCAATTCTTTAAAACCCCGGCTTCGGCCGGGGTTTTTCTTTGCCTGTGATTCCTGGGAAGGCCCGAGCCGCGCATGGCTGGCCTCAGCCTGGACACACCTCAGAACCGGCGATACATCCCGATCGATGCAGGTGCGGTAGGTGCGAAACCAAACTGCGCGTACAGCCGGTGCGCTTCACCATCTGCCAGAAGGCTGACGTATGCCGACGGCGGCAGGTTTGCCTGCATCCAGCCATCCAGGCGACGCATCACTTCCTTGCCCAGGCCCTGCCCCTGCAGGCGCGGCAACACGGCGATATCGCAGACCTGCAGGTGGCAGCCCCCATCGCCGACGATGCGCCCCATCGCCACCAGCTCGTTGCCCTGGTAGGCGCACACGCCATACAGGGTATTGGGCAGCGCGCGTGCCGCCGCCTCCTGGCTCTTGGCACTGAGGCCCGCCAGCACACGCAGCTGGCAATAGTCCTCGACCGTGGGCACGGCGTCGCGGAACTGGCAGGCGACGGAATCATTCATGCGCTTTCTCCCTGTAGGTCGGGCTATCCTGCCTCATCCATGTCGCAACTGCTGCGACCCGCGCCTGCAGAGTTCCCATGTGCTATTCCGCCCTGATCCGCGCCGACTACGCCAAGCTGGTGCGCGAGTTTGGCGCCATCCTGTCGCTGGAAGAATTCGCGGAGCTGTACGCGCACGATCCCGGCAAGAAGCGCCCCAGAACTCCCAAGGCCATGGATGACGGCTTCGCCGGTGCGCGCACCGAGCAGGGCCGCGACATCGTCGCGAAAATCCAGCAATGGCATGCGCAGGAGCGCCAGGATCTGGAAGCGGAGCTGGCCCGCCAGCGCGAGCGACGCGATATCGCCAACGCCACGCTGGCGACCCGCCCCACCCAGAAGGCACGCAACGACCTGCGCGTAGCCGGCAACCGCATCGATCGTGCGCAGGCCCGGCTGGAAGACCTGCACCGGGTGCAGCTGCTGCCGCGCGACAACCGCATTTTCCCTGGCACCTACGCACCGGTCATGGTCAGCGAGGGCGGCAAACGCGTGATCAAGCCGATGCGCTACCAGTGCCGGCTGCCGGACAAGCCGGTGCGCAACGACATCCTCTATCCCGGCACCTACAACGCGAGGCGCGACAGCCTGGAAGGCTATTGGCGCGGTGCGTTCGGCCTGCGCCACGGCGTGGTGGTGGTGCAGGCGTTCTATGAGCACGTACCGCGTCACGCCATCGCCGGCCGCACGCTGGGTGCCGATGAGAAGGAGCAGGACGTGGTGCTGGAGTTCCGGCCTGATCCCCCGCGCGATCTGCTGCTGGCCTGCCTGTGGGCGGAATGGGAAGGACCGGAAGGTCGCCTGCTGTCATTTGCCACCATCACCGACACGCCTCCGCACGACGTCGCCGCTGCGGGCCACGACCGCGGCGTCGTTCCCATCCGCAGGGAACACCTCGATGCCTGGCTCAATCCCGATCCGGATGATCTGGCGCGGCAGTACCGCATCCTCGACGACCGCGAAGAGATCCGCTACGTGTACGAAGAAGCCGGCTGAATACCGCGCACAGATGAAAAACCCCGCCTGGGCGGGGTTCATGGATCAGGGATTGCCGCCGCACATCGCCTCTTCGCAGAAGGCCTGTTCCTGCAGGCATTGTTCGACCTCACCACCCCGCGCGATGCAGCTCTTGTAGAGCTGGAAACAGGGCTGGCCGCACCACGCGGCAGAGGCCGTACCACCGAAGACCGCCATCGAAAGGACACCCGCAGCAACCATGCGCTTGATCCACTTCTTCATGCCACTCTCCTTGTAGGCCTGAGCATTCAGGCCCGGGCAGGATACGCCCACCGCTTCAGCATGCGCCAATCAGGCCCTGGCGCTGGCGCGGCCCACTGCGCGTACCAGTGCCTGGCTCAGGTCTGCCGAGAGATACGGCTTGACCAGCAGCACGCCGGCCAGCATCGGCTCGGGCAGCTGCTCGGCCAGCATGCCTGTGGCCAGCACGAACGGCACGCCACGCGCCGACAGCGCCGCGGCCACCGGCTCGCTGGTTTCATTGCGGGCCAGGCGGTAATCAAGCAGGGCAACGTCCGGGGTCGACGCCTCCAGCAGGCGCAGTGCCTCAGCGACGCTCGCGGCCAGACCCACCACCGTCGCACCGGCGTGCACCAGCTGCATCTGCAGCAGTGCGGCACTCATCTCGTCGTTCTCGACCACCAGCACCCTCAGGTCCTGCAACACTGTCATCGGCTACCACTCCTGGAGGCATTCAAGCCGCCGCAGTATAGCCACCACTGGGCCGAAGCCGACAGGACGCGCCCTGATCGGCCTCCCCACTATGAAAGCCGTGCCGACCTCGTTTACAATCGCACGCTGCCTGCCGGTGTGGCGGAATGGTATACGCAGCTGACTCAAAATCAGCCGGGGGTGACCCCATGAAGGTTCGAGTCCTTTCACCGGCACCAAAGACCCTTGCGGCATAAGGGTTTAAAAGAAAATGGCGTAATGGAGTCGTGAATCTTCCGGCTCCGCCTTTTTTCTTCATTCTCTCTCGCTACACACCGCCGCGCATCTGCTGCAGCCCCGCCCTCAACCGCGCCTTGCTGCGGATGTCCCTCGCTCGGGGTTTCGTCTCCGCCGGCGGCTTGCGCGGCTCCAGCGCTGCCTTGATCCGCTCGATCTCCTTCGCCCCAGCCTCAGCCAGGCGCCGGGCCTGTTGCTGCTGCTCGCGGGTCGGGGGTAGGCCCGGCAGAGGCGTGGCCGGCGCGATGAGCGTGCTGTCGGTCAGGGGGTCCACGGCCTCGCGCGGCGGCAGGCCCGGGTAGAGCCCCACCGCACACCAGTGCTCAGCCAAGCGCCTATTCTGGCGCACGCTATCAGCTGTCACGAACCGTCCCTGCTCGGCGTCCCTACCTTTGAGTGGACCGACTCCGGCCCACACTTAGAGGAAAAGGACGTTAGAAATGAACCGAGCGAACTGGTTTGTGGTCTCTCCCGAGGGTGCCAAAGCGGTTGGACAGCTCCATCACTTTGTGACCACCGGCACATCGTTGCCCTCAAAATTGATCCACCTGGTGTTCTTGCGCGTTTCTCAACTGAATGGATGCGCGCACTGCATAGACATCCACACACGCGATCTACTCAAGGAAGGCATGCCCTTCGACACAATCACCCTTCTGCCTGTTTGGCACGAAGCCTCGTACCTGTTCTCGGAGCAAGAGCGCGCCGCGTTGGCATGGTCTGAGGAAGTGACGCTTGTCAGCGAGACCCACGCATCTGACGAGGCGTATCAGGCCGTGGCCGCAGCCTTCAGCGAGAAGGACCTTGTCGATCTTACGCTCACCATCGCGGCAATGAACGCGATCAATCGGCTAGGCGTGAGCTTTAGGCTCAAGCCCCGTGCCAAGCCCGCTACCGAGTAACGACACCGGCGAGCGCTGGGCATTGGCCCAGCGCCGCGTCAGCGCCGCTTTGATCCGACTTTTGCCTCCCTCAACCGAGCCTTAGCGGGATCCGTCAGTCTGGGCTTGGTCTCCGCCGGCCGCCGGATCGGCTCCAGTGCCGCCATCACCCGGGCGAACGCGGCAGCAGCCGCCTCGTCCAGGGACTCGGGCTGGCGGTACTGATGATCGACATCGACCACTTCAAACGGCTCAATGACACCTACGGCCACCCGGAAGGCGATCGTCGCCTGCAGTCGGTGGCTGCCATCCTTGATGGCTGCCTGCAACGGGGTGACGATCTGCTGGCCCGCTATGGCGGCGAAGAGTTCATCGCCGCCCTGCCCTCGCCCGATGCCGCCCACGCCCTGGGCCTGGGCGAACGGCTGCGCGCTTCGGTCGAAGCCGCAGCCCTGCCCGCCCCTGAAGCCACCGTCACCATCAGCATCGGCGTGGCCTGGCAGGCACCGGGCGAAGACCGCGATCCGCGCGACCTGGTCGAACGCGCCGACCAGGCCCTGTATCGCGCCAAGCATGCCGGCCGCAACTGCGTACGCGGCGACACCGGCACCACGGAAGACTGGTCCGGGCGCCGCGTCTAGACCGCGTGCAGCGCCGCCGCTCCATGCCGATGCCCGGCCCCGCCCTGCACGCGGAAGCTGGCCACGGTCTGCAGCAGCTGCGCCGACTGTTCTTCCATGCTGCGCGCCGCCGCCGACGCCTCCTCGACCAGGGCCGCGTTCTGCTGGGTGCCCTGATCGATCAGGTCGACCGCATGATTCATCTGCTGGATGTCGTCGCTCTGCTGCTGCGAGGCAGTGCTGATTTCGGTCATCAGGTCACTGACCCGGCGCACGTTGATCACGATTTCATCCATGGTGCGGCCCGCGCTCTCAACCTGCGCCGTGCCGGCGCCCACATTAGCAACCGACTCATCGATCAGGTGCTTGATCTCCTTGGCTGCGCTGGCCGAACGCTGCGACAGCTCGCGGATCTCGGTTGCAACCACGGCGAAGCCACGGCCATGTTCACCGGCACGCGCAGCCTCCACCGCTGCGTTCAGCGCGAGAATGTTGGTCTGGAAGGCGATGCCGTCGATCACCCCGATGATGTCGACGATGCGCCGCGACGAGGCATTGATCACCGCCATCGTCTCGACCACCTCATGCACCACATTGCCGCCTCGCGCGGCGACGTCGGCCGCTCCACCGGCCAGCTGGCTGGCCTGGCGCGCGTTGGTGGCCGTGCGCTGCACGGTCTCGGCCAGTCCCTTCATCGACACGGCGGTTTCCTCCAGCGAGGCCGCCTGCTGCTCGGTGCGCTGCGAGAGGTCGCTGTTGCCCTGTGCGATTTCAGTCGCGCCGACTGCGATGGTGTCCGCAGCGAACTTGATCTGGCCGATGATGGCCGCCATCGCCTCGACCAGCGAATTCACGCCTTCGCACAGTTCGGCGATCGGTCCGTTCTTGTCGGTGGTGGCCACGCGCTGGGTCAGGTCGCCCTGCTTGGCGGCAGCCACCACCTCGCGGGTCTGCGCCACGGCGCGCTGCATGGCCTGGTTCTCATGCACCTGCACGGTGATGTCGGTAGCGTACTTGACGACCTTGAACGGCTTGCCGTTGAGGTCCAGGATCGGGTTGTAGGATGCCTGGATCCAGACCTCGCGCCCGCCCTTGCCCAGGCGCCGATACTGCCCGGCGTCATACTCGCCACGCCCGAGTTTCTCCCAGAACTGGCGATATTCGACGCTGCTGCGATGCTCGGGCTCGACAAACAACGAATGGTGCTGCCCGCGCACCTCGTCCAGGCTGTAGCCGGTGGCGGCCAGGAAATTGTCATTGGCCGACAGGATGCGGCCATCCATGCTGAACTCGATCACCGCCTGCGACTTGGCGATCGCGGCCAGTTGCCCCGCCGAGTCGGCCGCCTGCAGCTTCTGCGCGGTGATGTCGGTCGCGAACTTGACCACCTTGTACGGCCGCCCCTGGCGGTCCAGCACCGGGTTGTACGAGGCCTGGATCCAGATCTCGCGCTGGCCCTTGCCGAAGCGGCGGTACTGTCCGGCGTCATATTCGCCGCGCCCCAAGCGCGCCCAGAAGTCGCGGTATTCAGCGCTGCGCGCCTGCTCGGGGTCGACGAACAGGGAATGATGCCCGCCCTGGATCTCCTCCAGCCGATAGCCCATCGCCTGCAGGAAATTGTCATTGGCCTGCAGGATGGTGCCGTCGAGCGCGAACTCGATGACGGCCTGCACGCGATGCAGCGCGGCCACCTGCGCTTCCAGCTCGGTGCGGTCGGTCACCGCCTTCTCTGTGCGGGTGCGTTGCTGTGGCGCCAGTACGCCAAGCAGCGCACGCCACGGCGACCAACGGGTATGCAGCTCGGCCGGCGCCTGCGCGCCCGCCGTGAAGCCTGGAATGAGCATTGTCTGATCCTCGGTGTCCGGTAAGCGGTTGTGACCCGACGGGCGGGATGCCCGGCGGCAACATCAGTTGCCAGGGACTACAGGTGCCAACCGGCACCTCTCGAGCGACTGCCAAGAGCGTCTGCTGCGGGTGCGATCGGCATCTGGAAGCGGCGGAACACACTGCGCGGACCGCCCATCGGGGGCAGCCCCGGGTCCTGCGGCGAGTGACTGGAGCGGGATCCAGAGGGAGTATCGGCGATGCCGTCGGCCGCTTTAGCGGGATTCCGCGACGTCCGTCGCAACTCCATGCATTGCAGCCGGAATGCGGTAGACGATTGCTGTGTACTTCACGCCCTGCTCACGTGCCACCGCCTGCCCACCGAGGGACTCAGCCAGTGAACGGCTGGACCGGTTCCGTTCCGCCACCGGGTAGCGGAACGCCGCACAGCGCAGGCGCTCGGAGGCCGCCGACCACACCGCCGCCACTGCTTCGCGGCCATAGCCGTGCCCATGCATCACTTCTGCGATCCAGATGCCCAGCTCGGGTTCTGCTTCCCCGGCTCGATGCAGGCCTGCCAGGCCAAGGAATACATCATCCTCGCGCCTGCGGATCACGAACGTGATGTCGGTCCCGTCGGCAATGGTGGGTAGCCACGTCTGCCAGACCGCAGCAAACGCCGCCTCCGACGGAGGCGGCTCGAAGGCCATGTAGCGGGTCAGCCCGGGTGTGATTCCCGCAAATGCCTCGTCGGCGTCACCGGGCGTGAATGGCCGGAGGTGCAGCCGCGGACTGTCGATGGTCCAGTCGTCGGATGTCATGTTCTGCATTGCCTGAGCGCTGAGTACAGCATCGCTCAGCAGAAGGATGCAGCTCAAGGCAGAAAGGTTTACATGACCAATGCGGGATTCCCCAGCCGGAGAAAATGACCAGCATGAAGGTCCCGCAGGACGCTTATCGACATGGAGATCGCATGTTCCCTCGCTTTGCCAGCCTTCTCTTCCTGGCCGTGTGCAGCAGCAGCGCGCTGGCCAACGACACCGCCTATCGACCGGCGTTCCACCCGGACCAGCTGAAGGGACCGCCCGCAGGACGCCCGAACGAAGTACTGGTACTGGGCAGCCCGCACCTGTCCAGCCTGCCGAAGACCTTCACGCCGGCGATGCTGGAACCTCTGCTGCAGCGCCTGGAAGCCTGGCGGCCCACCGCGATCGCAGTGGAGAACCTGTCCGGCCTGCAGTGTGACTTCATGCGCCGCAATCCAGCCCGATACGCGGAGAGCGTAGCGGACTACTGCGTCGATCCGGCCCCGGCGCAGGCCGCTACCGGCCTGGACGTGCCCAGTGCCAACGTGGAGATGGAACGCCTGCTTGCGGAATGGCCGAAGGCGCCAACCGCTGCCCAGCGACGCCGATTGGCCGCAGTCTTCCTGGCCGCGGGCGAAAGCAGCTCGGCAGTCGTCCAATGGCTGCGGCTACCCAGGGAAGAGCGACGTGCTTCGGACAGTCTGACGCCGGAGCTGGTGCGGTTCCTCGACACGCGCATGACCCGCCGCAACGAGGCCGGCCTGGTGGCCGGCGTCCTTGCCGCACGCCTGGGACTGGAGCGCCTGTGGTCGGTCGACGACCACACTGCGGATTCGCCAACACCGGAATCGCAGCAGAAGGCCTACGCTGCCGCCATACGCGGTGCCTGGGACAATTCCTTCGTCAAAGCGCGCAGGGCGGCCGATGAACGGCTCGAAGCCAATCTTGACCAAGCGGATGGGTTGCTCGCGATGTATCGCGCCTACAACGCACCCGAGGCCGTGATGGCGGCCTTCAACAGCGATTTCGGCGCGACGCTCGTCGAACCCTCGCCGGAAGGCTTCGGCCGCAACTACGTGGGCTACTGGGAAACCCGCAACCTGCGCATGGTCGCCAACATGCGCGACATACTGGGCCAGCATCCAGGCACCCGCATGCTGACCATCGTCGGTGCCTCGCACAAGGGCTACTACGAGGCTTACCTCAACCTGATGCACGACGTGCAGCTGGTCAGTTCGGATGAAGTTCTGCGCTGACGCAACATGACATGGGGGATGCGGTGACCATCCACCGCATCACTCCACCGCGTTCCTGCCCGCCCGCCAGAGCACGATGCAGGCGGCACCGATGCAGGACAGCGTGAATACCAGCAGGGCGACCGCGCCGCCCTGCAGCACCGGCAGCAGGGCCTGCGCGTGCAGGTCGCCGCGCAGCTGTTCCGCACGCAGGCAGGCGGCCAGGGCCAGGCACCAACCGACCAGGGCCGGGGCGAAGGCACGCACCGTCACCGGGTTGCAGACATTCATGGGATCACCTGTACGAGGGGAAGTGCACGGAGTATTCGCGCACGCCCTCTCACAGGCTGAGATCAGCCCTCGATCGGGTCGATGTCGTCGCTCGGCAGCTCACTGGCCTCGCCCTGCACCTGTACGTTGTTGCGACCCATTGCCTTGGCCCGGTAGCACTGGGCATCAGCCGCCGCTACAGCCTGGTCCACGCTCATCCCGCCCGCCAATGGCGCGATACCGATGCTGGCGCCCACATGCAGGCGATCCCGGTCCCACGGAATCGACAGCGATGCCAGGGTGTGCAGCAGTTCACCGCCGATGCGCGCTGCACGACGCGGTGTGCAGCCGGACAGGATCACCGCGAATTCGTCGCCGCCCAGCCGCGCCACCACGTCCGAATCGCGCACGCCGTGGCGCAGCACGCTGGCCACCGCCCACAGCACGGCATCGCCGGCCAGATGGCCCCAAGTATCGTTGACCGGCTTGAAGCGGTCCAGGTCGATGTACATCAACGAGGCGGCCTGGCCGGTACGCTCGACGCGGGTGATCGCCTGCTGCAGATGCACCTCGAAGCCGCGGCGGTTGCTCAGCTCGGTCAGCGGATCGATCTCGGCCAGATGGCGCGCCTCGCGCTGGCGCGCGCGCTGCTGGGTGTCGTCGCGCAGCACCCACACTGCGCCCCGTACATGACCTTCATCATCACGCAGCCAGGCACGGGTCAGGTCAACCGGAATCGTGGCTGTGCCCAGGCGCAGCAACAGGTCAGCGTGCAGGTCCACTGCGTTGCTTTCCGGGTCCAGCAGCACGGAGACATCCAGCACTGAACCGGGTGCATACTCAGTGGTCAGTGCCAGCACATCCTGCACCTTGTGCCCGGCCAGCGACAGCGCGCCATCACCGGCCAGGGTGCGCACCGCGGCGGCATTGGCGTAGTCGATGCGACCATCCAGGCTGACACTGAGCACCAGGTCGGCCACCGCATCAAGCGTGATACGGCTGCGCTGCTCGCTCTCGAACAGGCGCTGCTCGCTGCTGCGCTGGGCGCTGATGTCCTGGATCTGCGACACGAAATGCAGCGGCTCGCCGTGCTCGGTGCGCACCAGCGACACCGACAGCCGTGCCCAGATCACCTTGCCGTCGCGATCGAGATAACGTTTTTCCAGGTGGTAGTGGCTCCGCCGCCCGGCCAGCAGGTCCTGCACCAGGGCCAGGTCGGTCTGCAGGTCATCGGGATGGGTCAGGCGCTGGAAATCAACCTGCAGCAGTTCTTCGCGGGGGTAGCCCAGGATCCGGCACAGTGCGTCATTGACGTCCAGCCAGCGCCCTTCCAGCGACACCAGCGCCATGCCCAGCGCCGCCGACGTGAACGCACCGGCGAATTTCTCTGCCGACAGGCGTGCTTCGGCACGCGCCTGCAGGATCTCGGTAATGTCGATGGACATGCCGACATAACCGATCCGCGCGCCGCCGGCACCATCCATGCGGCTGATCGACAGGCGCACCTGGCGTGGCTGGCCATCCTTGCGCCGCAGTGTCCACTGCCGTGAATAGGTCTGCTCATCGGCGCGAGCGCTGAGTGCTTCAAACGCGCCCGGCAGGCTTCCGTCCGCAGCCGCCAGCGGACGCAGCCAGGCCGCCAGCTCGTCCGGATCGTGGAAATCACCCAGTCGCCGCTGGCCGACCACTTCTTCGGCGCTGTATCCCAGCAGGCGTTCCGCGCCGGTATTGAACAAGGTGATGGTGCCTTCGGTATCGGTCGCGATCACCGCCACCTCGTCGGATGCGTCGACCACGGCCTGCAATCGCTGCCGGCTCTCGGCCGCATCCTGTCGCGCCTGCTGCAGCTCGGTCACGTCGGCGTGTGCACCGGCCATCCACAGCGGTCGTCCCTGCCCGTCCCATTCGAACACGCGGCCACGGTCGTGGATCCATATCCACTGGCCATTCTTGTGCCGCATGCGCAGCAGGCAGACATAGTTGTCGCTGCGGCCTTCGAAATGGTCCTCCAGTGCCGCATCGGACAGGACGATGTCGTCGGGGTGGACCAGCTTCAGGAACGTCTTCTGGCACACCGGCTCCAGCTCTTCCAGGCGATAGCCGACGATCTCCGCCCAGCGCGCATTGACCCGCATTTCCCCGGTCTGCACGTTCCATTCCCAGGTGCCGGCTGCGGTGCCGTCGATGATCATCGCCAGGCGACGGCGCTCCTCGGCCAGCTCCTGCAGGCGCCGTTCGAGCAGCCCGTTGCCGTTGCTTCCCTGGCCCGCCATCAACCCGCCCCGCGGCCCGCACAGGCGGGCAGTGGCCGCAGCACAACGCTGCAGCCCTCAACGAAGACAACGGGTCCTGCTGGCGTCATGGCCCTCCCCAGCGACAGCGGGGTGGCCGAACGCCTCCCCTCAAGCGCAAGTGTGCGCAATCACGGGGAAAACCGACAAGTCCCTCACCACGAATCAAGCGTGACGGGGGACACGGTCCTCAACTGCGCTTGGCGCGGGCGAAGGCCTCGGCCAGGGCATTGTTGGCCGGGGGCGCGGACACGGCGGGACGGCCACCATTGCCCTGGCCCCGGTTCGGCCCGCGGTTCGGGCCGCCTGCGTCGCGGCGCGGCCCCTGCCCGCGCTCATCGCGCTGGCCCGAGCGGCTGGTGGCCTGCCCGGGGGTGTCGTCCAAGCGCCGGGTCAGGGCGATGCGCTTGCGGGCCACGTCCACCTCCAGCACCTTCACCTTGACGATATCGCCGGCCTTGACCACGTCGCGCGGATCCTTCACGAACGTATCGGAGAGCGCCGAAATGTGGATCAGGCCGTCCTGGTGCACGCCGATATCGACGAAGGCACCAAAGGCCGCCACGTTGCTCACCACGCCTTCCAGCACCATGCCCTCGCGCAGGTCCTTGATGTCCTCGACACCCTCGGCGAAGCGCGCCGCCTTGAACTCCGGACGCGGATCGCGGCCCGGCTTTTCCAGTTCCTTCAGGATGTCGCGCACGGTCGGCACGCCGAAGGTGTCGTCGGTGAACTGTTCTGCTTTCAGGCCACGCAGGAAGCTGCCATCACCGATCAGCGCCTTGATCGGGCGCGCGGTGCTGGCAACGATGCGCTCGACCACCGGATAGGCCTCCGGGTGCACCGCCGAGGCGTCCAACGGCTGATCACCGTCGGCGATGCGCAGGAAGCCGGCGCACTGCTCGAAGGTCTTCTCGCCCAAGCGCGCAACCTTCAGCAGGTCTTTGCGACGCTTGAACGGGCCGTTGTCGTCACGATGGCGCACGATGTTCTCGGCCACCGTGGCCGACAGGCCGGACACCCGCGACAGCAGCGCGGCAGACGCGGTGTTCACGTACACGCCGACCGCGTTCACGCAGTCCTCCACGCGCGCGTCCAACGCCCGGGCCAGACGGTACTGATCCACGTCGTGCTGGTACTGGCCGACACCGATCGCCTTGGGTTCGATCTTGACCAGTTCGGCCAGCGGGTCCTGCAGGCGGCGGGCGATCGATACCGCGCCACGCAGCGACACATCCAGGCCCGGAAACTCCTTGGCCGCGAACTCGGAGGCCGAGTACACCGAGGCACCGGCCTCGCTCACCACCACCTTCTGCAGCTTCGGGTTGCCAGCGGCCTTGATCGCTTCACCGGCCAGCTTGTCGGTTTCGCGGCTGGCGGTGCCGTTGCCGATCGCGATCAGCTCCACGTTGTGCTTGGCGCACAGCTGCTTGATGGTCTGCAGCGACTGCTCCCACTGGCGGCGCGGCTCATGTGGGTAGATGGTATCGGTGGCGACCAGCTTGCCGGTGGCATCGACCACGGCAATCTTGCAGCCGGTCCGGATGCCCGGGTCCAGGCCGAGCACGGTCTTCGGGCCGGCCGGTGCCGCCAGCAGCAGGTCCTTCAGGTTGTCGCCGAACACCGCGATGGCTTCGGCCTCGGCCTTTTCGCGGGCCTGGTTGAACAGGTCCAGCAGCAGATGGGTATGCAGCTTGGCGCGCCAGGTCAGGCGGCAGGCGTCCAGCAGCCAGCGGTCGGCGGCACGGCCCTGGTCGGAAACGCCGGCCTTGCGCGCCACGCGCCCTTCGGCGTACTGGTGGCCAGCCTCGGCATCACTGCCCGGGTCCAGCTCCAGGAACAGGATCTCCTCGCGGCGCGCGCGGAACAGCGCCAGCAAGCGGTGCGAGGGAATCTTCGCCAGCGACTCGGCGTGTTCAAAATAATCGCGGTACTTGGCGCCTTCGGTTTCCTTGCCCTCGGCCACGTGGGCACGGATCACGCCGGATTCGCCGAGCCAGGTACGCAGTTCGCCGACCAGCGCAGCGTCTTCGCCCCAGCGCTCCATCAGGATCGCACGCGCGCCTTCCAGCGCAGCCTTGGTGTCGGCCACGCCCTTGTCGGTGTCGACGAAGGTGGCCGCGAACGTCTGCGGGTCCTGCGTCGGGTCGGCCAGCAGGCCATCGGCCAGCGGCTCCAGACCGGCCTCGCGGGCGATCTGGGCGCGGGTGCGGCGCTTGGGCTTGTACGGCAGGTACAGGTCTTCCAGGCGGCTCTTGGTGTCGGCGGCGAGGATGTCGTTGCGCAGTTCGTCGCTGAGCTTGCCCTGCTCGCCGATGCTGGCCAGCACCGCCGCGCGGCGGTCCTCCAGCTCGCGCAGGTAGGTCAGGCGCACTTCCAGGTTGCGCAGCTGGGTGTCGTCCAGGCCCCCGGTCACTTCCTTGCGGTAGCGCGCGATGAACGGAACGCTGGCGCCCTCGTCGAGCAGGCCGACTGCGGCGCGTACCTGGGCGGACTGGGCACCGATCTCATCGGCGATGGTCTGGGCGATCTGCTGGGCGAGCGCGCTCTGTGCGTTCTTGGCGTCGTGCATTGCTTCAGGTCTGTGCCGCGGTACGGGAAGACCCCATTCTGGCAACCCACGACGGAGCCGGACAAGGCATTGACAGGGGCCGAGGTTCAGCGGCGGGGCCGGATTGGACGCCGGCATCCTGGCAAGGAGAGGGCTCGGACTGGCCCTGGGCTGGGATGCCGGCGCGGGCGCGCGATGGTGGGCGCGCCCTGCCGCGTGTTGCGGAGGTCAGCGGTAGTGGCGGGCGGCGCGCTGCATGACGATCTCGTCACGCATGCCTTCCAGGGCCATCAGGCGGACCTTGCCGACACCCTGCAGTTCCATGAACCGCTCCGTGTAGAACTCCGGCCCCAGCGCGGTGTCGGCGCGGGATTTGCTGAAGCCGTAGGGCACCACGCCCTTCTCGCCATCCTTGCTACCACCGACATAAAGAACGATTGCCATGTGATGTATTCCTCCAAATTGCTACTGCGTACTGCACTCGATGAGCGATGCTGCGAGCTCATCGAGGGAGAGCTTACCGCGTCGAACCTGACTGGAACGTCACGAAGGCTAATGACGATCGGTTGCATGCAGATGACGGCGGGATCGCAGCAGAATGCTTACGGATCTTTAACTTCCGGCTAACGAATCGGTGGGGGATTCCAGCCAACGGCGCAGCCCCTCGTGGGTGGTTTGGTTGGTCGCGGAAAGCCGGTTTCCTGTGGGCTGGCCGGGAGGGTGGGTAGGCCGGGGACGCCGTGAACCCATCCATGGGGGCTTGGCCGCGGCATCCATGCCGCGGACACCCCGCCCTACCCACCCTCCCGGCCGCTGACAGATTCCTGGTGCCTGCCGCCACCCACGGAGAAGAAAAAAGAAGATCAAAAGCAAAGGCAGCCTGGCTGGCCGCTTTTTTGTTGTAGAGCCGAGCCTGCGCTCGGCTTCGCGAGCTGGCCTGAAAGCAGCCGAGCGTGGGCTCGGCTCTACACGAGCAAGCGCAGCGCGCGACCCGCTTTTGCCGTTCTTATTCTTCTCCGTGGCTGGACGCGCACGGAAACTGTCAGAGGTCGGGCGGGATGGGTTCGCGGGACCGTTGGCGCCATGGATGGCGCCATCGAGCCCCCATGGATGGGTTTACGGCGTGTCCCGCGAACCCATCCCGCCCGGCCCAATCGCATGAAACGTATTCCGCGACCACGCCACGAGGGGCTGCGCCGTTGGCTGGAACCTACGGCCACCAGCCGTGCCCGAACCGGGCAAAATGATCGGCCGCGCGCTCGAATGGATTCCGCGCACTCACCCCGCCACACAGCAGGTACACCGGCAGGTACAGCGGCCCCAGCACCATGTACTGGTAGACGTGCGCGCGTTCGTGGTCGTCCAGCCGGATCAGCGGCTCCACGCCCCACCCCGCCTGATGCGCATAGGTCCGGCACGAAATGCCCAGATCATGACCGGTATGCAGGATCACATTGCCCAGCGTGATCGCCCCACCCGGCCCCCACGGCCAGCGGTCGAACACCAACGCACAGTCACGGCCGCTCCAGCGCAATGTCGCGCCGCCGAGCATGCCGGCCAGGCCGCCGATCAGGCCGATCAGGGAATTGGGTGACGTCCACACCGCGCCCAGTACCTGCAGCGCGCGCAGCCAGATCGGCCAGGGCTCAGGGGCAGTCTTCAATCGGCCTCGTTCGGCATCAGCAGCCACAGGATCAGGTAGACCAGGATGCCAGGGAAGGCCGCCGAGCCGATCGAGACCAGCACGAACACGATCCGCACCAGCGTGGGGTTCCAGCCGAAGCGGTGGGCGATGCCGCCCATCACGCCGGCAATCATGCGGTCGTTCAACGAACGCGACAGCGTGCGCGGCGTGGTGTTCATGGCGGTTCTCCTGGGCTGCGGGAAAAAGCAGTCGAGCATGGCTCGACTCTACACCGCCCCCATGTCTACGGCGTGCGGTGGCGCAGGGCCTGCAGGCGTGCGCCGAACCAGGCGGCTGCGGTCTGTTCAGGCTGTCCCGGACACTGGATGCGGTAGGGCTTGCCACTCATGCTGCTCTGGCTGGCAGCGCGCTCGATGAACTGCTCGGCGCTGTCCACCATGTCCTTCTTCAGCAGGTAGTCGTACTTGCGCTGCAGGTGCGCGCGCGCATCACTGCCATCGTGCCAGCTGCCATTGCGCTGGAAGCGGCATTGGGAGCCGTCCAGGCTGGCGATCAGCTGGGCGATCTCCCGCCGTGCATCCGCACTGGGTGCGGTGTGGGCAAGCGGCGCTGCCAGCAGTGCCGCAAGAATCAACAGAATCCAGTACGTCATCATCCCCCCAGGTCAGTCGGGCATGGCTTGTATGTTCCTCCCGGCTCCTACGCTGTATGTAGGAGCCAGGGTGGAGGGACCGTCAAGCATGCATCTCCGGATACCAGCCGACAGACGAGTCGAGCGATCCCCATCCCGCACACGAACGTCGATAAAGGATCGTACGGCCCCCAAGGGGATCGTCGATGTAGGCAAGCTAACGTCGGTGCGGTACCACCCCAGCCCTTTAAAGATAGCTGGGAGCCGTACAAATGTCTGATTCTCTCGATATTGGCGTGGACGTGGACTCCAAGGAGTTCGTGCCGGCGGTGGCCGACCGCAAGGCCGGTGACAGGGTCGCCAACACCCGGGCCGGCATAGCCAAGTGGCTCAAAACCTTGCCCCAGCGATGCCGGATTGGCATGGAAGCGACGGGGCGGTACTACGAGTTGTTGGCTCGGATGGCTGGCCAGGCGGGCCACGTTGTCTATGTAATCGATCCACGGCTGATCAAGAACTACGCTCGGGCGACGGGCTCGCGCGGCAAGACAGATGCCATGGATGCCCAAGCGATCGCCCGCTATGTGAAGAAGGAGAGCGACCGCCTGCGTGAATACGTACCGCGTACCGACGAGCAGCAGCAGATGCATGATTTGCTGCGCAAGCGGCGAGCGCTGGTGGAGACGCGCGCGCGCCTGGAGCAATCCTTCGGGGTAAGCAAAAGTGACCCTGGGGAGCTATCAGATCTGTTCTGCGCTCTGGCTGGGACGCTGTCCGAGCTGGAAAGCGAACTGCAGCGCTTGGGCCGCGATGGAGAGCATGGCGCACTCTACAAGCGCCTGCTGACCATCCCGGGTATCGGCCCTGCCGTCGCGTCCCACCTGATTTACTACATGACGCGCTGGCCGTTGACCAACGCCAACGCGTGGATCGCCTGCACTGGCCTGGATCCTCGGCCCAACGAGTCTGGCGGTAGAACTGGACGGCGTCGGCTGTCCAAACAGGGCGCACCGATGCTGCGCCAGATGCTCTACATGGCCGCAATGGGGCTCAAGCGGTGTCGCCGGGGGCAACCGCTCTACGACGAGCTGTCAAAACGCGGTCACCCCAGCACCGCCGTCTTCAACATTCTGGCAAGGAAGCTGGCCAGGATCGCCTGGGGCGTGTTCAAAAGCGGCCGAGACTTCGATCCGGCCATGCTGAAGGTCGGTCAAGCCTGCTTCCAGCAGGCTTGACCACGAACATAGGATCTCGACTCTACAGGTCACGCGCCTTCAACCAGCCATCGATCGTGGCCGGCACTTCGCGCTGCGCACGGCCGGACACGTAGATGCCGATATGGCCACCGCGGAAACTGGACTCGGTGTAGTCGTCCGTGCCCAAGCGCCCACGCATCGCGCGCGAGGCGTCCGGCGGTACCAGATGGTCCTGCTCGGCGTAGATGTTCAGCACCGGCAGGGTCACCTGCGACAGATCCACCGCTTCCTCGCCGATCCGCACCGTGCCGTTCATCAATCCGTTGCCCTGGTAGAACTGCTTGATGAAGTCGCGGAACGCCTCGCCCGCCAGGTCCGGCGAGTCGAAGATCCACTTCTCCATGCGCAGGAAGTCCTCCAGCGCGGCCTTGTCATCGAGGATGTCGAGCAGGCCCACGTACTTCTGCACGTTCAAGCGGAACGGCTTGAGCATCAGGTAACTGGCATTCATCAGGTCGGCCGGGATGTTGCCCAGCGTGTCGACCAGCAGGTCCACGTCCACCTGCCGCGCCCAATGCGAGAGCATGTTGTCGTCCGTCTGGAAATCGACCGGGGTGACCATGGTGATCAGCTTGCCCAGCTTCTGCCGGCGCAACGCGGCGTAGCAGAGTGCGAACACGCCGCCCTGGCAGATACCCAGCAGGTCGACCGGGCCACCACTGCGCGCACGCAACGCATCGACGGCGCCATCGATGTAGCGCAGCAGGTAGTCCTCCAGGGTCTGGAAGCGCTCCGAGCGATCCGGGTAGCCCCAGTCCAGCACGTACACGTCCTGGCCCAGCGCCAGCAGCTTCTGCACCAGCGAACGGTCAGCCTGCAGGTCGACCATGTACGGCCGGTTGACCAGCGCGTAGACGATCAGCAGCGGCGTACGCCGGGTCGGTGGCTGTTCGCCGACGAAGCGGTACAGCACCACCTTGCCGTCGCGCCAGACTTCCTCACGCGCGGTCACGCCATAGTCCACGTCTTCCACCTGCGGCAGCAGCTTCAGCCCTTCCATCAGCTTGCGCTGCATGGCCAGGGTTTCCTGCATCAGGTCATCGGCGTTGAAGCCCAGCGGCCCCTTCATCGGTCACGCGTCCGAGTGGAAGTGCGAGGTGCGGCCTTTTTCGCTGCCGCCTTTTTCGCAGCCGCCTTCTTTGCCGGCGCGGCCTTCTTCGCGGCCTTGCGTACGACCGGCTTCACCTTCGCCGGCGCCGGCTGCGCCACTGGGTCCACCTCGGCAGTTCCAGCCAGCACCGCCACCTGTGCCTGCAGGCGACGCAGGCTGCGCTCCAGCTCGGCGATACGGCGGTGTGCGGCATCCATCTCGCTGCGGGTCGGCAGGCCGATGCGTTCACTCATCTGTTCCACCTCACGCTGCAGGCCGGCGCGCAGGCGCATCTGTGCGTTGCCCAGCGAGGCATATACCTGCTGGAACGGCTCGGACATGGCGACCTTGGCGTAGGCCTCTTCGGCCACTTCGATCCACAGGTCGAACATCGCGCGGGCGCTGGTCAGCTGGCTGCCCGGCTGTTCGTGCTCGGCCAGGCGCTGCTCGAACAACGCAAAGGCCTCGTCCAGTGCCCGCTTGATCAGGTCGACATAGGCGCGCGAATGCTGCTGGTATTCTTCCTGCGCACGCAGCAGGGCCTGCCAGCGCGCCTGGTGTTCGCGGCCCGGGCCGAATGCCGGGCTCTGCAGCCACGGGCCAGCCTGCAGCTGGAACTGCTGCAGCCATGCGGCGAATTCGGGCACGGCGGCGCCGGCGTGGGTGCTGCCACGGGCCCCCTGCAGCATCCACTGCAGCATGCCGTCGCCCTGCCCCTGCACCGCCTCGCGCCAAGCCTGTGCCACGTCCGCGCTGCTGGCGTCGCGGCCGGCGAAACGCGCGGCCACTTCCTGCATGGTGCCGTACCAGCTGCCCGCCTGTTCGCGGAACCGGCGCACGGCATCTTCCGGTGCGCCCTGCCCCTGTTCGGGCAACAGCTGGCCCCACCAGTCGAATAACCGCTGCCAGCTGCCGGGGTCGTCACCGGCCGGCGCACCGGGCGTGCTCGCATGGCGCAGGGCATCGCCCCAGGCGCCGAAGTACTGCCGCGCCAGGGCTTCGAAATCGCTGCTGCCGGCGTCATGGGCCGAGCTGGTCATCACAGGCCTCCGCAGGGCTGGCTCATGGCTTGGGAATGCGCAGGGTCTTGCTGATCATCAGCGACCCGGACAGGGCGAACAGCAGCACCATCGGGTGCAGCTGCCACGGACCGATCTGCCACTGGCCGAACCAGAGGTCCTGGCCGATGGCATCGGTACCGGCGGCGATCGCCAGCACGATCACCAGCACCAGGCTGGTCGGGATCGGAGTGCCCTCGAAAAACTTGACCTTGCCCTCGTCACCGGCCAGCGCCTCGGCGGTGACGTTGTAGCGCGCCAGGCGGCTGACGCCGCAGCAGACGAAGTAGCTCAGCACCAGCCAGTCCCAGCCGCCCTGCATGCCGCAGGCATAGGCCAGCGCCGCCGGCGCCACGCCGAAGGAGATCACGTCGGACAGCGAGTCCAGCTCGCGGCCCAGGGTAGAGCTGGACTTGCGCCAGCGCGCGATGCGCCCGTCGAGGGCATCGAAGATGAAAGCCAGCGGGATCAACGCCATGCCGAACAGCAGGTAGCCGCGCTCGCCGTCCTGCAGGAAGCGCATCGCGGCAAATACCGCACCGGTGCCGCAGAAAGCATTGGCCAAGGTGAACCAGTCGGCCAGCTGGAATTCGCGCAGCATCGAGAAGTGACGTTTCATGGGGTCTCACGGAGCATCAAGGCCCACAGGTTACCGCGAGCGCCGCCACTGGCGACAGCGCTGGCAGGACCCAGCCTTCACCGCTCCCTCACCCGCCCTCACCAGCGGTGAATTTTTCGCCACCCATCTTGACAGCCTAGGGGGGTGGCGCCTGTCGCGGCTTATCCACAAAGTTGCCCACGCGTAATCCACACCCCCTGTGGACAACCAGATCTCACCGACTGCGACGTTGGACATTTCCTCATCACCCTGCACCGGGGTTTCCCTACTTCCCAAGCCACAAGGTCGGCGCTATGGTCACCGGCGGACCCGCCGCCGCCACGTCCGAAACTCTGCAATGGACGATGATGATGCTGGATGCTCCCACCCTGGCCGCACAGCTGCGGCAGCCCCATGGCGAGGCCGCGCTGGCGGTCGCCGACTCGATGAACCGCAGCAACGGCGCACTCAACCTGGCCGCGATCGGGCTGCTGGCCGTCGGCGCCGGTGAACAGGTCCTGGAGGTCGGCCCGGGCAACGCGGCCTTCGCGCCGCTGATGCTGCAGGCCACCGGCAGCCACTATCTGGGCATCGAGCTGTCCACCGCCATGGTCGAGGCCGGCAACCAGCGGCTGGCCAGCGCCGGGTTGGCCGAGCGTGCGGCGATGCGGCACGGCGACGCCCAGGCGCTGCCGGTCGCCGATGCCGCGATGGATGCAGCGCTGGCGGTCAACACCCTGTACTTCTGGCCGAACCTGGCCCCGGTGCTGGATGAGCTGGCGCGGGTACTGCGCCGGGGCGGCCGCCTGTGCCTGGCCTTTGGCGACGCCAGCTTCATGCGCAGCCTGCCATTCGCTGCCGACTTCCAGCTGCATGAGCTGGACGCGGTGGAGCTCGCACTGCGGGTATCAGGCTTCCGTGTCTCGGCCTGGCGCAGCCATCGGGAATCCGCGGCCGGCAATGACGGCCAGACCCGCGAAAAGCACTTCCACCTGCTGTTGGCACAGCGGCGCTGAAGCTGCCCGCCTGACCGAGTGGTAGTGCCGGCCGCTGGCCGACTGCCCCGACGATTCCGGATTGCCGGCAAGCGGCCGGCACTACCCAGCCTGCACCCGCCTCCAGCGAGCAAAACAGAGCACCTGCATCACCAGCATGGCCAGCAACCCCAGCGGCCACGCCCACCACAGCCCGGCCAGTCCGTGCCGGGACTGCAGCCACATCGCCAGTGGCAGCTCCAGCAGCAATACGGCCGCCATGCCCAGCAACGCCGGCAACAACACCGTGCCACCGCCTCGCATCACTCCGACCAGCACCGCACTGCCTCCCATCGCCAGCACGCCCCACACCACGGTGCGCAATTGCTGCGTGGCCAGTTCGCGCACGTCGGTCGCCGCCAGGATCAGGCTAGTCAACCAGGGCGCCAGCCCCACAACCAGCATCACCACCCCGCTCAGTATCGCCAGTCCAAGCAGCACGCCGGTGCGGGCGATGGCGGGCAGCCGTGCCGTACGTCCCGCCCCCAGCGCATGCGCGGCGAGGATGGTGGCGGTGATGCCCAGCGACATCGCAGGCAGCTGCACCCAGCTCATCAACTGATTGACCGCGCCGTAGGCGGCCGTGGCGGTATAGCCGTGGCGATTGATCCAGCCCAGCAGCACGATCTCGGCCACGGCCAGACTGAGCATCTGCAGCGAGGACGGTACGCCGATGCGTAGCATCGGACGGATGAGTGCTCCATCGAAACGGATCGCTCGCAGCAACTCATGCCCCGGTGCCAACGGGTGCCCCATCCGCTGCCACCGCCGCATCAGCCAGGCCAGGGCCAGCAGCGAGGCGAGCGCCGCCGAGACTGCCGCACTGGCTGCGCCCAGCTGCGGCAGGCCGGCCCAGCCCAGGATCAGCAGCGGCGTGCACAGCAGGCCGACCACCGTGGCCAGCAGCAGCGCATGCAGCGGCGTCTTCGCATCGCCCACCGCGCGGCTCACCGCAGTGGCCAGCCACAGCAGGAAGAACACCGGTACCGCCAGCAGCAGGATACGGGCATAGACGATGGATTCGCCGAGGATCGGGGCCGGCGTACCGAGTGCCACCAGCAGCTCTGGAGCGAAACCGCCGCCCACGACCATCACCAGCACCGACATGAGCAGGATCAGCGCCACCGCGCTGCCAGCCACAGCGCGCGCCTGCTGCGGCCGGCCCGCGCCCCAGGCCTGGCCGATCAGCACCATCGCACCGGTCGCCAGGCCCATTACCAGGGCCAACAGCAGGAAGAAGACCGGGAAGAACGCTGCGGCGGCAGCCACCGCCTGCGTCCCCAGCAGATGGCCGAGGTAGATGTTGTCCAGCGTGCCTGCGGCAAGCTGCAGCGCATTGGTCAGCAGCATCGGCAGCAGCAGGGCCAGGTAGGTGCGCCACAGCGGTGGTGCGGCCGGGGGTGTCGGATGTACAGGGGGGGTCATGGGACTCTCTGGGCAAGGGCTGCCCTGCCCGGCGTTTCCGCCAGCAAAGCACGCACAGGGGAAGCGGGCCGTGGCCCGCGATCAGGTGGCGCCGCCGCTCAACGACGGCGCGATGGCTCAGCCGTCGGCGCTCTCGAATGCCAGGCGCAGGGCGTGGTTGCGCACGTCCTCGGGCCAGCTGCGCAACGCCATTTCCAGGCCCGCCCGGTCGTGCGCGAACAGGACACGGATCGCCTCCTCGAAACCCGGCAGGTCGCCGGCGATGGTCTGCAGGAAGTGATAGGCACGCTCGCTGTGGCGGCGCTGCTGGTCCTTGTCCGCACCGGCACGGCTGGCCGCCTCCACCAGCCTGCGCAGAACCACGGAGGCGCCACCCGGCTGTTCGGTCAGCCACGCCCAATGGCGCGGCAACAACGTTACCTCGCGGGCAACCACGCCCAGCTTGGGGCGGCCACGGCCGCGCGGGGTTGCCGGCACATCTTCGGCAGTGATGTCGGCATCCGCCTCGACGGCTGCGGGAAACGCTTCGATGACCCGCGCCAGCAGTTCTGCGTCACTACCACGCGTATCGAAATCACGGGTGCGGCCGGTAGCGTTGTCGAACACCAGCAGCGGTCCGGCAGCGTTGCCGGCGCGCAGCTGTTTCAGCGCCAGCGCCGCCACCTCCGGGGTACCGGAAGCGACCAGGCGATGGCCGTCGAAGCAACTGAAGGGAGGGAGTCGGGACGCAGGCATGGCAATGGCATCAGAGGCGATGCACCAATATTGCCCGGGTAATTTGCGGCCGTCAATATTACCCGGGCATTAATCAACCAGAAGAGCGTGCCAACCACGGTTGGCCCCCACCGGAATGGGTGGCACCCCACACGATTCGCCAGGTTACAGACGGCTGAAGGACCAGCTCACCATGCGGCCGTCCTTGTACGGCATCACGCCGTGGAACGGGCGAGGGTCGGTATCGAACACCAGCGGCAGGAAGTTGCGGTCGCCCTCCCACATCGGCAGCGTGTCCAGCTTGTCCAGGTCCACCCACTCCAGCGTGCCCTCGTGGTTGCCGTCGTGCGGGGTGCCCTCGAATCCATCGATGACGAACACGAAGCCCAGCCAGTCCTCGCCGTGCTTGCCGAAACCCGGCCAGCTGAGGGTGCCGCGCAGGCGCATGCTGGTGCAGTCGATACCGGCCTCTTCCTGGATCTCGCGGCGCATGCTGGCGGCCACATCCTCGTCCGCCTCGATCTTTCCACCCAGCCCGTTGTACTTGCCCAGATGATGGTCACCGGGGCGGGTATTGCGATGGATCATCAGCACCTGGCGACGATCGGGCGACAGCACGTAGCCCAGGGTGGCGACGATCGGGGTATACGGCATGGGGCAGCATCCAGCGGCAGGTCAGCCATGGATTATGGCCGATCAGCGCACCAGCGACAGGCGGCGCTCAGTGGGCGTGCCGGCACCATCGGGATCACGGCGCAGGGTGGCGACGCCGTGGCCGCGCTCGGCCAGGTATTCCAGCCACTTGCCGAGGAAGGTGTTCATCCGCATGCGATGGCTGATCAGCTCCGCCGGCGGCGGATACAGGCCCATCGTGTCCTGCCAGCGGCGGCCCACGTAGCAGTGGGTGGTCTCGGCCTGGCGGGCGTCACGGTACAGCCGCACATAGGCCGACGGATCCGGCTCTCCGGTGACCGGGTCGGCCAGGTCATAGGTCAGGCGCAGTTCCACCGTGTAACGGTGGCACTCGATCACGTCCAAACGAACATCCAGGCCGTCGCCGATCGAGGAAATGTAGCTGCCCGCCACCAGTCCGGCCGGTTCGAACAGGCGCACCAGGTGGCGGTAGTTCTCCGCGTACAGGCCCATGAGCCAGCTCAGCCGGCTCAGGCGGGGAATGCGTTCGGTGCGGGGCAAGGCTCGGGCCATGGGTCGATCCTACACGTTGGTGCTTCAACGTGGGGGCGGGATCGCCCCGGCCAAAGGGGCCCGGTATCGACCACCGGTCGATACCCACCACGCACGAGGGTTTCCCGCAGCATCGGTAGGCCACGACCGTTGGTCGTGGCGCGCGCCTCAATACAGCTCGCGCTGCAGCCCCAGCGTGGCCAGCACCTTGCTGGAAATCTCCTCGATCGAGGTATGGGTGGTGCTCAGCGTCGGGATCCGCTCCATCTGGAACATCACCTCGGCCGCAGCCACCTCGCGCTTGCAGGTATCCAGGTTGGCGTAGCGCGAGTTCGGGCGGCGCTCCTGGCGGATCTGCTGCAGGCGGTCCGGGTCGATGGTCAGGCCGAACAGCTTGCGCCGGTAGTTGCGCAGCCGTGGCGGCAGGCGGTCGCTTTCCAGGTCCTCGTCGGTCAGCGGGTAGTTGGCCGCGCGCACCCCGTAATGCAGGGCCAGGTAGATGCAGGTGGGTGTCTTGCCGGCGCGCGACACCGCCACCAGGATCACGTCGGCGTCGTCGTAATTCACCGCGATACCGTCGTCATGGGTCAGCGCGAAGTTCATCGCGTTGATGCGGCGGTGGTAGGTATCGAAGTCGACCATGCCATGGGCCTGGCCCACACGGTTCACGCGCGAACTGGACAACTCACGCTCCAGCGGCTCGATGAACGGCGCGAACACGTCCAGCATCAGGGCACCACTGTCGGCCAGGATCAGGCTCAGGCTCTGGTCCACGCAGGAGTTCACCACGATCGGCCGGACCTGGTACCGCTCCCCCGCCGCCTGGATCCGGGAACAGGCTTCCCGGGCTTTTTCGGGGTCGTCGACAAACGACATCCGGTCGGTAATGAAGCTGAACCCGGAGAACTGGGTCAGCAGGCTATGCCCAATGGTTTCAGCGGTGATACCGGTTCCATCGGAAACGTAGAACACCGGACGGATGGTCGACATGCGCGCTTTTACCCCCTACGAAGCCTAAAAGGGCCGCCAACACAAGCTTGTGTCGACAGCGGTCTGCCCGGCATCATATCGGCTTCTTCCTACGGACGCGGCCACTCAGCCCGCCTCGGGCGATGGCCAAACGGAGCATCGCGCTTGAACGAGAACATCCTGTGGTTGCACGAACTGCGTCTGGCCGACCTGGCCCGCGTAGGCGGCAAGAATTCCTCGCTGGGCGAGATGATCGGCAATCTGGCCGGTCTGGGCGTCTCCGTTCCCGGAGGTTATGCGACCACCGCTGAAGCCTTCAAGGACTTCATCGCGCACAACGACCTGTCCAAGCGCATCTTCGACAAGCTGGCCACGCTGGACGTTGAAGACGTCAACGCGTTGACCGCCGCGGGCAAGGAGATCCGCAGCTGGGTGATCGACGCGCCGCTGCAGCCGCAGCTGGACCAGGACATCCGCACCGCCTACGCCAAGCTGAGCGCCGACAATGGCGGCGGCGACGTGGCCGTGGCCGTGCGTTCGTCGGCCACCGCCGAGGATCTGCCGGATGCATCCTTCGCCGGCCAGCAGGAAACCTTCCTCAACGTCACCGGTGCCGACGACGTCGTGCACAAGGTCAAGGAAGTGTTCGCCTCGCTGTACAACGATCGTGCCATTGCCTACCGCGTGCACCACGGCTTCAAGCATGAGGACGTGTTCCTGTCCGCCGGCGTGCAGCTGATGGTGCGTTCGGGCGTCGGTTCCTCCGGCGTGCTGTTCACCCTGGACACCGAGTCCGGCTTCCGCGACGTGGTGTTCGTCACCTCTTCGTTCGGCCTGGGCGAAATGGTCGTGCAGGGCGCGGTCAACCCGGACGAGTACTACGTCTACAAGCCCACCCTGCAGGCCGGCAAGCCGGCGATCCTGCGCCGCTCGCTCGGCAGCAAGGCGATCCGCATGGTGTATTCGGACGTCCCCGGCGAGCGCGTGAAGATCGAGGACACCCCGGCAGAGCTGCGCAACACCTTCTCGATCAGCGACGAGGACGTGCAGGAACTGTCCAAGCAGGCGCTGGTCATCGAAAAGCACTACGGCCGCCCGATGGACATCGAGTGGGCCAAGGACGGTGTCAGCGGCAAGCTGTTCATCGTGCAGGCACGCCCGGAAACGGTGAAGTCGCGCAGCCACGCCACCCAGATCGAGCGCTTCGCGCTGACCGAAAAGGGCGGCAACGTGCTGGCCGAAGGCCGTGCCGTCGGTGCCAAGATCGGCTCGGGCGTGGCCCGCGTGGTCAAGACGCTGGACGACATGAACCGCGTGCAGCCGGGCGACGTGCTGATCGCCGACATGACCGATCCCGATTGGGAGCCGGTGATGAAGCGCGCCTCGGCCATCGTCACCAACCGCGGTGGCCGTACCTGCCACGCCGCGATCATCGCGCGCGAGCTGGGCGTGCCGGCCGTGGTCGGTTCGGGCAACGCCACCAAGGTCATCGAAGATGGCCAGCTGGTCACCGTCAGCTGCGCTGAAGGCGATACCGGCTTCATCTACGAGGGCAAGCTCGGCTTCGAGCGCACCACCACCGATCTGGGCAACATGCCGCCGGCACCGCTGAAGATCATGATGAACGTGGCCAACCCGGAACGTGCCTTCGACTTCGGCCAGCTGCCGAACGCCGGTATCGGCCTGGCCCGCCTGGAAATGATCATCGCCAGCCACATCGGCATCCACCCGAACGCGCTGCTGGAATACGACCGCCAGGATGCCGCGACCAAGAAGAAGATCGACGAGAAGATCGCCGGCTACGGTGATCCGGTCAGCTTCTACGTGGACCGCCTGGCCGAAGGCATCGCCACCCTCACTGCTTCGGTCGCGCCGAACCCGGTGATCGTGCGCCTGTCGGACTTCAAGTCCAACGAGTACGCCAACCTGATCGGCGGCAGCAACTACGAGCCGCACGAAGAGAACCCGATGATCGGCTTCCGCGGCGCCAGCCGTTACGTCGACCCGAGCTTCTCGGCCGCCTTCGCGCTGGAGTGCAAGGCCGTGCTGCGCGTGCGCAACGAAATGGGCCTGGACAACCTGTGGGTCATGATTCCGTTCGTGCGCACCCTGGAAGAAGGCCGCAAGGTCATCGAGGTGCTGGAACAGAACGGCCTGAAGCAGGGCGAGAACGGCCTGAAGATCATCATGATGTGCGAAGTGCCGTCCAACGCACTGCTCGCCGATGAATTCCTGGAAATCTTCGACGGCTTCTCGATCGGCTCCAACGACCTGACCCAGCTGAGCCTGGGCCTGGACCGCGACTCGTCGATCGTCGCGCACCTGTTCGACGAGCGTAACCCGGCAGTGAAGAAGCTGCTGTCGATGGCGATCAAGGCAGCACGTGCCAAGGGCAAGTATGTCGGCATCTGCGGCCAGGGCCCGTCCGATCACCCGGATCTGGCCGAGTGGCTGATGCAGGAAGGCATCGAGTCGGTGTCGCTGAACCCGGACACCGTGGTCGATACCTGGCTGCGCCTGGCCAAGCTGAAGGCCAACGGCTGATGCCGTAAAGGCCGCAGGCTGACGTCGTGTTCATCGGCGTCAGCCGATACTGCTGCTGCACGCAAGCCCCGCCTCTGCGGGGCTTGCTGTTTCTGGCGTCCTTGCACGCCACGCGTACCTCGCACCTGTCCCGCAGCAGCAAAGGAATTTCCGCATGATCGCCGCCGCACCGCCCTCGCCCGCCGCAACGCCCTGGTTCCACTCGCTCGACTGGGAGCGCCTGCTGGAAACCTACGGCGTACCGTTGCTGGCCGCGATCGTGGTGCTGCTGGTCGGCCTGTGGGTGGCACGACGTCTATCCAATGCAATGCCACGGGCGACCGCGCGCATGGGCGTGGACCCGATGCTGGGCAGCTTCCTGCGCAACGTGGTGTATGCCGCATCGCTTGTGATCGTGGTGGTGCTGGCGATCGGCACGCTGGGCGTGCAGATCACCCCGCTGCTGGCCGTGCTCGGCACCGCTGGCCTGGCGGTCGGTCTGGCATTGAAGGATTCGCTGTCCAACATCGCCTCGGGCGTGATGCTGGTGACGCTGCGACCGTTCCGCGTGGGCGATGTGGTCACCGTGGCCGGCCAGACCGGCACCGTGCGCGAAGTGCGCATCTTCCAGACCGTGCTTACCGGCGCCGACAACCAGCACACCACCATTCCGAACACACTGATCACCGCCGCGCCGATCATCAACCTCACCGCCGAACCGACGCGCCGCGTCGAACTGGTGATCGGCATCGGCTACGAAGACAACATCCAGCTGGCACGCGGCACCGCGCTGGCGCTGATGAAGGCCGACCCGCGCGTGCTGCAGACGCCAGCACCGGACGTGGTGGTATACGAACTCGGCGCGCACGCGATCAACCTCGGCATCCGCTGCTACGTGAAGTCGGCCGACTGGTTCGGTACCAAAGTCACGTTGCTGGAACAGCTGAAGCTGGGCTATGACAAGGCCGGCATCAACATCCCGTACCCGCAGCAGGACATGCACCTGTACCTGCATGGCAAGGATGGCGGCGTGGTCGAAGCGGACGCGCTGGTGCGCGACAAGCCCTGATCCAACCCGGGAGTGCCGGCCAACGGTCGGCACCCACCGATGGGCATCAGGCCTCGGCGGCCTCTTCCAGCGCCGGGTAATCGGTGAAACCCTTCGCACCACCACCGAAAAATGTGGCGCGATCCGGCGGATTCAGTTCTGCACCCGTACGCAGGCGCTCAGGCAGGTCCGGGTTGGCAATGAACGGCCGGCCGAAACCGATCAGGTCGGCCCAGCCTTCGGCCAGCGCCTGCCCGGCGCGCTCGGCGGTGTACTTGCCGGCGTAGATCAGCGTGCCCGGGTAGACCATGCGTAGCGCCTGCTTGAACGCCACCGGCATCAGCGGCGCATCATCCCAATCCGCTTCGGCAATGTGCAGGTAGCTCACCCCCATCTCACCGAGCAGGTGCGCGGCAGCCAGATAGGTCGCCTGCGGCGTATCGTCCACCGCCCCTTGCAGCGTGGTCAGCGGCGCCAAGCGCACGCCAACGCGGTCACCACCGGCTACTGCGACCACCGCCTGCACGACCTCGCGCAGGAAGCGCAGCCGGTTCTGCAGCGAACCGCCATAGCCATCGGTACGCTGGTTGGCCTGCGAGTCGATGAACTGGTTGATCAGGTAGCCATTGGCGCCATGCAGTTCGACGCCGTCGAAGCCCGCCTCCAGCGCATTGCGGGCGGCTTGCGCGTAATCGGCGACGATGCCCGGAATCTCGTCTTCGCGCAGCGCACGTGGCATCGAATGCTGGATCATCTCGCCGACGCCGGCTTCGGGACCTGCCCCTGTCGGGTCGACGAACACTTTCACGCCATCGGCCAGCAATGCCGAGGAAGACACCGGCGCTGCGCCATCGGGCTGCAGGGCCACATGCGAGACGCGGCCGACGTGCCACAACTGCGCGTAGATGCGGCCACCGGCGGCGTGCACCGCATCGGTCACCTGCCGCCAGCCCTTTACCTGTTCGGGGCTGTGGATGCCCGGCGTCCAGGCATAGCCCTGGCCCTGCGGGCTGATCTGGGTGCCTTCGCTGACAATCAGGCCGGCACCGGCACGCTGCGCGTAGTAGGTCGCCATCTCGGCGGTAGCAACGTTGCCGGCAGCCGCACGCGAGCGGGTCATCGGCGGCATCACGATGCGGTTGGGCAGGGTCAGCGGGCCCAGACGGTGGGAGGTGAACAACATGGCGGACATCTCTTGCGGGGGGAGTGCCAGCAAGAATGGGGACCGCCTGCGAAAGGCAACAGGCGTGTTGTGGCAAAACAGTTGTGCCCGGCAGGCAAGGATGGCCCGGCATGAAGGCTCATCCACGCATGGCGTGGATCTACTCCAGGCGGGGTTCGATCTTTACCGCGCCATGCGCCACGCGGTCATAGCAGGTGCGCACCACGTCTTCCCCGTACTTCAGCTCCAGCCGGCGCACGATGAAGTGACCGCGCGCCATGTCCTGGTAGTAGTCGGTGAACATGGTATTGAGCGTTGCACCTGCAGCGGCACCGACAATCGGCACCGCCTGCGCGGCGAATTTCTCGGTGACCACCACGCCGAAACGCGCCGCCACTTTCTCCACCATCTTCGCCAGCAGCTTGCCGGCCTCCTTCGGTGCCACGCCCAAGGTCAGGTCGCGGCCGGTCACCACGCGCCCGGCCAATTCGGCCGACAGGTGGCGCATCACGTCGGTGGTGAAGCCGCGGGCCAGGTAGTAGCCGGTCTCGCTGGCGTCATCGCGCGGCGAGTTGCCACCCAGCGCAAACACCTCCAGGCAGGCCTGGCGGGTGCTGAACTCGGACAGGTCAAAGCCCTCGCTGCGGGCCACGTCGGCCACCGCGCGCATCATGATGGTGGTCGACACCGGCAGCTCGATGAACAAGGCCGCAAAGCCAAATGCCCCGCCGACCGCGCCGGAGGTGGCCGCCGCCAATTTGTGCCAGCGGGTGGAGGCCCCCTTGCCCGGGGTGTTGTCCATGCTCCACAGCGCGGCCTGCGCCGATTTGGTCAGCGCCGCCTGCACCGCACCGTGGATGCGGTTGGAGACCGAACTGGGCAGTGCTTTCACCGCGAACTCCAGCGGCGTGCCAACCAGGTTGGCCATGCGCGCGGTCAGGGTCGGCGCTTCCAGCAGCGCCACCGCCCGCTGCAGGTCGGACCAGTCGCGGGCGTCGTGGGCGATGTCGCGGGGGAGCAGGATGGGCTCGTTCATGGCGCCGATCTTAGCGCCAGGGAGTTGAACGGTTCGTCGCGGGGCACGACAGAGGGGTCAGAGCCCTTTCCGCTGGAAAGGCATCCGCCCCCGGCGCCTTGCCGGCCAGCGGCCGGCACTACCGATCAAGGCGTCGAAAGGCCGGAAAGCGCCCCCATGAACTGGCGGTAGTGGCGCAGCTCGGCGATCGAGTCGTGCACGTCGCTCAGCGCGGTGTGGTTGCTGTTCTTGCCGACGCCGGCGGCCACGGTCGGCGCCCATCGCTTGGCCAGTTCCTTCACCGTGGACACGTCCAGGTTGCGGTAGTGGAAATACTTCTCCAGGCGCGGCATCTGGCGGTGCAGGAAGCGGCGGTCCTGGCAGATCGAGTTGCCGCACATCGGCGACAGGCCGGCCGGAATCCACTGTGCCAGGAAGTTCACGGTCTGCGCCTCGGCCTGGGCCAGCGTGGTGGTGCTGTCCACCACGCGCTGCCACAGGCCCGAACGACGATGCTGGTTGCGGTTCCACTCGTCCATCGCTTCCAGCGTTTCCAGCGGATGATGGATGGCGAATTCAGGGCCCTCGGCCAGCACGTTGAGCTGGGCATCGGTGACCACGGTGGCGATCTCGATGATCGAATCGTTGTCGGTGTCCAACCCGGTCATTTCCAGGTCGATCCAGATCAGTCGTTCGTTGGCCGCGCCGGTGTCCGCCATTGTGTCGCCTCGTTGCTGGGCAGGCGCGCGGCCTACCGGTAATGAAAAGAGGCGCCCATCATACCCGTTCGCCCCTCAGCCCTCGCCGACGTGGTCTTCGAGCAGCAGCGGCGGCTTGCCACGTTTGGCGCGGAAATAATTGGTCAGGCGTGTACTGGCCTCCTTGGCCAGCACCCCGCCGTGAATCTCGACGCGATGGTTGTGGCGGGCGTCGCCAATGAGGTCGAACACGCTGCCGCAGGCGCCCGTCTTGGGGTCACTGGCGCCGTAGACCAGACGGGCGACGCGTGCATGCACGATCGCCATCGCGCACATCGCGCACGGCTCCAGGGTCACATACAGCGTGCTGCCGAGCAGGCGGTGGTTCGCCAGCAGCTTTCCGCCGGCCCGCATCGCCACGATCTCGGCATGCGCGCTGGGGTCGTGCGAGGCGATGTTGAGGTTCCAGCCCTCCCCCAGCAGCTGGCCATCGGCACCCACCAGCACGGCTCCGACCGGAATTTCGTCGAACTCGCGCTGCGCGCGCTCGGCCAGCGCCAGCGCGTGGCGCATCCAGTGTTCATCGGTGTCGTGCACCGGCACGCCCAGGGCGTCGGTCATGGCGGTTCTCGCGTGTGTGCAGGGCCAGGATGGCCGCCGGGGCCGCATTGTACGCCCCGGGCCGTACAGGCGCCGCTAGCGCGCGTCGAAGCGCTCGCGGGCCGCATCCAGCGCCGGGAAATTGTGCTCCGCCCAGCGGTCCAGGGCGGACAACGTCTCGACCAGACCGTGCGCGACCTCGGTCAGGCGGTACTCGACATGCAGCGGTTTGCTGCCCCGGTCACACCGCTCGACCAGCCCATTGCGCTCCAGCTGTCGCAGAGTCTGGGTCAGCACCTTCTGCGAGATGCCTTCGATCTTCCGCAGCAACGCGCCGTTGCGAAGCGGGCCCTGCGCCAATGCCGGCAGCAGCAGCATCACCCACTTGCCGGAGATCAGCGCCAGCGCATCGCGCGCCGAGCAATCGGCGGCATAGACATCGCCCGGATAGGCCATGGTTACCTCAAGGTGCGTAATTGCCGGGGCATGCCGGCACCGCGAGGATGGTCGCACACTCCTCGAACACCTCGCCCATGCGCGCCCTGATCCTGCTTGCCCACCCCGAACCCCGCTCCTTCAATGCCCACCTCGCCGCGCAGGCGGCCGAGCAGCTGAGGCACGACCACTCGCAGGTGGATGTGGTCGACCTGTATGCGGAAGGCTTCGATCCGCTGGAAGCGGCCTGGCACCATCCACGGCGCCTGCAGCCCGAGCGCTTCGATGCCCAGCGCGAACAACGCCACAGCGCCGAACTGGAGCAGTTACCCGCCGATGTGCGACGTCACCTGCACCTGCTGCGGGTCGCAGACCTGGTGATCCTGCAGTTCCCGCTGTGGTGGTTCGCGGCGCCAGCCATCCTCAAGGGCTGGCTGGACCGCGTGCTGGTATATGGGCCGATGTACAACAGCCGTCAGCGCCACGAACATGGCGTGATGCAGGGCAAGCGTGCATTGCTGAGCGTCACCACCGGTTCATCGGCACGGGCATGCGCGGTGGACGGCCGCGAAGGCGACACCCGATTGCTGCTGTGGCCGTTGATGTACAGCCTGCGCTACGTCGGCTTCGAGGTGATGGAGCCATGCGTGGTGCATGGCGTGCGTTCCGGGCTTGCAGCGGAACGCGTGCAGGCCCACGACGAAGCACTGGTTGCAGCCACCCTCTCCTACCGCGAGCGACTGACGCACTGGCGGCAGTGGCCAATCGTGCCCTTCAACGACAGCGATGACTTCGAGGATGGGGTGGTGCTGCGCGCGGACGCGACTGCGCACAGCCCCTTCATCCGCCACCGCGACGCGGGATGAATCTTCGCCTGCAGGCGCTACCGGAAAGCCTCATACTTCGCACTCTTCCGAAGCACCTTGGTGAACCCATGACCACCCTGCGTCCCTCTCGCGCCGACGACGGCGCCGCCCTTGTCGACCTCTGGCGTCGCGCCGTCGACGCCACCCACGACTTCCTCAGTGCCGAAGACCGCCAGGCCATCGATGCCGAAGTGGCCGGTTTCCTGCCGCAGGCGCCGATGACCGTTGCTGTCGATGCACAGGATCGGCCGCTGGGCTTCATGCTGATCGACGGCACGCACATGGAAGCGCTGTTCATCGATCCCGACGTACGTGGCACCGGGATCGGCCGGCAACTGCTGCAACACGCACTTGCCCAGCATCCGCAGCTGAGCACTGACGTCAACGAACAGAACGCACAGGCCGTCGGCTTCTACCTGCGCATGGGCTTCGTCGAAAGCGGCCGCTCACCGCTCGATTCGCAAGGCCGTCCGTATCCGCTCATCCATCTTCGGCATAACGGCTGACATCCGTCGGCAGCGGCCACGTGCTAGCGTGGCTGCTTTCGACCAAGGAACGCCGTGCATGGATGGTGCAAAAGCCCTGCTGACCCTGTTTGCGCTGGGCATCAGCCTGGTCTGGATCCTGGTGCCATTCGCCATCTTCGCCGTGCGCAACCTGCTGCGTGAGGTACTGGTCGAGCAGCGCCGTACCAATGAACTGCTTGAACACATCGGCGGCTACCGCATTCCGAAGCCACAACCTGAACCGACCGTCTGGCGCGCGCCCTGAGCGGGAACGTGCCAGGCCCGGATCAGGCCGTCGCCTCGAAGGCCGGTGAGTACTGCACCTCGCCCTGTGCCAGCGGAGGCTGCAGGCAAAGTGCCTGGAAGTACTCTGCAGGCACACCCGGCAGGACCAGGCCCGGCTCGGCACGGAAGCCGAAGCGACCGTAATAGGCCGGCTCGCCCAGCAATACACAGCCATGTGCACCCTGCTGACGCAGCGCTTCAAGTGCGGCGTGCATCAGGGCCGCACCGATGCCCTGCCCCTGCCACGCGGGCAATACCGAGATCGGTCCCAGGCCGAACCAGCCCGTGCTGCCATCGCTGATCGTCACCGGCGACACCGCCACATGGCCGATCACCTTGCCGTCCATCTCGGCCACCAGCGAAACGCTCAGCTCCCCGAGGGCGCGCAGGGCGTCGACGATGAACTGCTCGGTATGGCTGCTGTGCGCAGCGTCCCGGAATGCGGCCTCGGTGAGCGCATGGAGGGTGGCGTGATCATCAATGGCTTCGGCGCGGATGGTGTAGTTCATGGCGTAATGTTCGCTTGCATGAGAGTTGCGTGAATTGGCGACCGTTGTCACAAATTGGCGGCGAAATGTCGAGCGCGAGGCGCAATCGCCCCGCGAACCTCGAATCGCCTGTGCCGCAATCGATTCGGCGACGCCGCCGAACGCTGAATGCGTCAAAATTCCGTCACCCACGCCTTGCCCTAGCTGGCGCCAGGTTTCCAGAACACTCCATAATCGATAAACCTGTCACCAGGGAAGGATATATGGACACGGACGCACGATGCAGGATGCCGCCATGGATGTAGCCATGCCGACACGCAAGGGACGCCATCTGGTACCGATGGGCCTCTTGCTGGCACTGACGGCCTGCTCGCCTTACGCGGACGCAGAGCGTGACGTTGCCGCAGGTGGACGCGGCCTGGCCAAGCTCAACCCGTCACCGCAGCAGGGCTACGAGCTGATACTGACACTGAACGATGCCCCCGGTCCCTTCGCGGTGGTCGAGGGCGTTGCCCAGTACGACGCCAGCAACCACAAGGACTGCGGCCGGGTCCTGAGGGCGACCGGTACCGCCAGCCGTATTACCAGCCAGGAGCTCGTCACGCTGCGCAAGGTCGGTGAGAACGAGTACCGCGGCACCTTCTACCTCGACCGCATGCAGGACGAGGATTACTACGGGCGTGGTGTCTGCCATTGGGCGCTGACGGGAGTCGGTGCGATGTTGCGCGCTACGACCGGCGAGGCGGATACGCGATTCCTGACGTTCGTCGACAAGGAGCGCATGGAGAGCGACTCACCTCTTACGCTTTATTACCCAAACCTTATCTATCCGCGCGCCGCCACTGTCGCCAACTTTGGCGCCAGTGGCGAGGAAGATCCGTCGGGGTACAGCGAAGATCTGCGCAACGCGCTGTTCTCAACCACCACCACTGTGCAGAAACTCGCGCCATGAGCTGCCAGTTCAACCATCCCTACCCCCAAGGAGGCCGACATTGCGCCACAAGATGATCCCGTGCCTTGCTCTGCTTCTATTGACCGCCTGCAATCCGGAGACCGCCATGAACCAGGAACGTGCCGCTGCTGAAGCCGATGTCGCCCAGGGTGGGCGTGGCCTCGCCAAGCTCAACCCCAGCCCGCGCAAGGCCTATGAACTGGTGCTGCGCCTGAAGGATGCCCCCGGTGATTTCGCAGTGGTCGAAGGCGTAGCGCAGTACGACGTCACCAACGAAGACCAGTGCGGCCACATCGAACCAGCCACCGGTACCGCCGCACGCATCACCAGCCAGGAGCCGGTGGAACTGCGCAAGGTCGCTGACGGCGAATACCGCGGCACGTTGTACGTGGACCGCATGCTGGATGAGGACTACTACGGCCGTGGCGTGTGCAAGTGGGAGTTCACCGGCGCCGGGGCGATGCTGAAGGCAACGGGTGCTGAAGGCGAAACGCGCTTCCTGACCTTCGTCGAGGCCAAGCCACTGACCGAAGGTAGCGCGCATACGCTCTACTACCCGGACGCGGCCTATCCGCGGGCACCGCTTGCTGCCAACTATCCGGCCACGGGCAAGACCAATCCTGCAGACTACGTCGCCGAGCTGCAGGGCAAGCTGTTCACCATGAGCCTCAGCGCCAGTGAGGTCACCCAATGACCATCACCTCTCAGGACTACGCCGCACTTTCCGATGACGCCTATAAGGATCGTGCAGTCGGGCGACGGGCTCCGGGCCAGGAAGAGAAAGTCACGCTCAACGGACACGAGTACAAAGTACTTGAGCATGTCGACAATCGACTCAACGGCTACCAAGGCACCATTTACCAACGCATCGACACCAACGAGATCGTCGTCGCTCATCGCGGCACCGAACAGATTGCTCGTGATGCAATCCTCACCGACGGAGGCATGGTCGTTGCCCGCACCAACGTGCAGGCCCCCGATGCCATCGCCCTGACCAAAAGCGCGCTGGACTATGCGAAGCAGGAAGCTGCATTTGGAGGCCGCGCGCCTCAGGTCACCGTCACAGGCCACTCCCTCGGCGGCGCCTTGGCCCAGATCACCTCGCACCACTTCAACGTCAAGGGCGAGACCTTCAATGCCTACGGCGCGGTCAGCCTCAGCTACCGCATTCCGGAAGGCGGCAACACCATGATCAATCACGTCATGGCGTCCGATCCGGTCAGCGCCGCCTCGCCGCATTTCGGCCAGGTCCGCATCTATGCCAAGCCCGACGAGATCAAGACGCTCGCGGCAAACGGCTTCAGCAATCACGCCCTGCGTGATCTGATTCCGGACCGGCCGATCATTGCGGCGACCAGCTCGTTCGGCGCGCACAAACTGGGCAACTTCCTCGACGAAGGCTCGGTGCTGAAACATCCGGAAACCCAGAAGCTGGCAAAAGACAACGCCAGGATGATCGAGGAGTACCGCGATGACGTCGAGTCACTGCGTCGCGGCGTCACCCGCGCGGCACGGGGCATCCCGGGCGGCGCCATCGATCTGTACGACCACATCCGCGGCCCGCTGCAGCCCGGTGAACCGGCACGCCGCGAGGCGGAGAAGAACGGCCATCACACCAGCATGCTGCGCATGGACGATGCCAACCACCTGGGCAACCCATTGTTCAACGATGCGATCCGTGGCGTGCATGCGCAGGACGTTCGCGTCGGCCGCGTGCCGGATGTGATGAGCACGCAGTTGGCCGGTAGCTTGGCGGCGGAGATGCACGCTGCAGGCGGCAAGCGCATCGACGAGGTGGTGATGAATGCCGACGCCTCACGCAGCTTCGCGGTGCAGGGCCAGGGCGGCGACCCGGCACACCTGCGCGTGTCGGTGGACACAGCGGTGGCGATGAACACGCCGCTGGAGCAGAGCAGCCAGCGGATTGATCAGCAAGCCGCGGGACAGCGCTTGGCACAGGACCGCGATCAGCAACTGGAACAACAGCAGAACCAGACCCGCAGCATGCAGGCCTGATGAACAGCGCGGGAGCCGGTCATTCCGGCTCCCGCTTTACTTCAGCATCGCGCGTCAGGGGCTGGAGGCCGCGACCGGCGCCGACGCACCGGCGGTTACGAACAGATCCGGCCCGGAATCCGGGAAGCCACCGCAGGCGCGATCGCCCGGCGCTACCGGGTCACAGGGCCACTGCGCCCGCGCGACCTTCTCACGCAGCTCGAAGCGATCCCCAGTCCAGACCACGAACGCGATGTGCTCGCGGTTCCAGTCACCGTAGGCGCGCGGACCGCCCTTCTGCGCAGACTCCGGGTACTGCACGAACCAGCGCATGGCCGGGCCGTACTGCAACTTGCTGTGGTCCAGGCTGATCCGTCCCTCATGCGAGCGCTGGCGCGCACGATCAGCTTCCGCCTGCTGCGGCATGGCCGGCATGGCTTCGGCGGTCACATCCCTCGGCGCCGCGTCCCCGCGGACCTGGTACACACGCTGGGTCACATAGGCCTCGCGGCAATCACCCGCTGGCACGCGGACCGGCTCCGCGCCGTACTCATCGCGGTTGGCGACCTGGTCGCTGCAGGTGAACGGTGCTGACACCAGATAGAACGTGCTGTCGGCGTCGCGCCCTTCCAGCGAGCGCACCCAGATGTCGCCCATCCGCACGATGAAGTCCGGGCGCTGGCCGTAGCCCGGCACCGCCTTGAACCACGCCTTCTGCTGCACCTCACGCTCGCGCCAGCTGCGCGGCAGGTGGATGTCCTGCTGGGGCAGCGCGACCAGCAGCGCGGCCAGATGCGCCGGCATCCTGCCCTGGCAGGCGCCGATCAGCAGCTCGCCCTGGGTCGCCAGCCGCCCGGCCAGATCCACCGGGCAACGGGCGCCAAGCGCGCGCTCGGTGGCCTGCTCGGGCTGCAACGGCACGATGACCAAGGCGGGTAGCGCGGGAGCTACCGCCGGGACGGCTGGCTCGACGACGGCAGGCGGTGCAGCCACAGGCGCCGCCGCTGCGGGCGCAACGGGCGCAGGCGCCGGGTCCGCAGCCGGCGCCGGCTGCGCGTCCACCACAGGTGTCACAGGAGGTGTCACGGCAGCCGGCACTTTGGGAGCCGGTGCCGCGGCAACAGCTTCGGCCGCCGTGGGTGCTGCAACGTGCGCCGTCCCTGCAGGCGCGTCAAAGGCCGCCTCGGCAGCGGGGGGCGTCTCCACGAGGGGTGCTGCGGCCTCCTGAGCCTGTGCCGACGCTGCGGCGAGTCCAAGTGACAGCAGCCAGAGCGGCGGCAGGCGGCGCACGGATGCACTGCAGTGGGCGGCGGCGTGCCGGGCATTCGGGGGAACGATTCGCATGTGGTGTCCTTACGAGTGGGTTTCCATGTCGGCGCCACAGGGCGCCACGCGTCGTACGTAAAGCGCCTGCGGGCACCCTGCCTGCAGGTATCAGGTGCTACAGGGATCGAGAACGCTGCTCCTGCTCGCGGGCAAGCGCAGCCGCCGGGTCCTGCTGGGCGACGCTGGTAGCCAACTGCTGGCTGCTCTGCGCCAGTGGCTGCTGCGCCGCCTGTTCGCGATCGACCGATGCGCGCAGCATGGCCGGATCGCCCAGCCCACCCTGTACCGCAAACAGCGTGCGACCGTCATTGCCGGCCAGGAGATGATCGATGCGCGACAGGCCGGCTTTATGCGCCCCCAGCGCCAATGCGCCAGCGGTATTGTCGAGCTCTTGTATGCTGCGCAGTCCACTCTGTGCTCCCATCTGCTGCAGGCGTCGGCGTGCATCCTCGAACAACGCGTTGCCGGGCTCACCAGTCTGCGACATGTCTCGGGCAACACTCTGCGCCGGCGCACCGACCTCACCCCGCTCCAGCCGCGCCATCACGTCCGGCGTCAGCTTCTGCTGCCAGACCTCGAAGCGTTGCCGGCGCGCCTCGATGCCATTGAGGGCGCCATTGAGCGCATGCGTTGCCTCGCGCACATCCTCGCGCGCCGCCTCCGGCACCCGCGTCTGCCACTGCCACACCGCAATACGGCCTGCGTGCTCGGGCTGCGCGGCCAGTTCCGGCTGATTCACCAGATCCAGATCCAGCGCTTTGCCGGCACGCTCGTAATTCTCCTTGCCGACCAACGGCAGATAGCCGCGGCCGTGGTACTTCAATGCGTCGCCGGGCACATCATTGCCCATGCGTCCGCCGTACATCAGCTCAGCCAGGTTTTCCGGGCGGCCACGCAGCGCTTCCTGGCGGGCGCTCTCCAACGCAGCGTTGCCATTGCGCCACGCAGCTTCCACCGGGATCTGCGAGATTCCCCGGGTGAAGTTGAAACTTTCATTGAGCCGGCTCAAGCCGCGCGACTCGTGCCCTGCCTGGGCCATGAAATTGGCCAGTTCAAGCGGGGAGTCGATGCCGGCTTTGGTCGCCTGCCGCAACAGCTGCGACTCTCTATCGGTCGACACAGTGCAACTCCTGAATCTTCATCAGCGCGGATTCCCTTCCGCCGGTTGGAGCTTGGCTCATGGAAGCGACACCTCCGCGACACTGGACGGGTCGAAGTCCTCGAACCGCACCCTGCCCAGCTCCGCCACCGAGTAATCCCGGATGTTGGTCGCTTCGGTCTCGATATCCACGACCTTGCGTCTCACCCCGTCCACCCAGCAGGCCTTGTCCGCGGGCGCATAGCGGAACCGGTAGGTGCTGCTCCAGCGCTCGCGGCTACCGCCGTTGGTGATCACGCTGAAGGTGCCCTCCTCGACCATTGCATACGCAAAAGGGTCGCCGGCCAGGCCACCTCGGGTGGAACACGGCACCAGCTTGTCGTTGCGCGCGGCCAGCTGCCAGCGCCCGCGCCCGTCACCGCGCAGCAACAGCAGCACCCGGTTCGGTCCGTGTTGGCCGGGCACCAGCCCTTCCGGCGTCGGCTGGTCGATGACCAGCAGCTGATACTCGATGCCATCGCCGTTGAGCTCGCCCCTGACGGCTTCCAGCAGGTTCGCACCGGACGGAACAAATGCCAGGGCATCGTCCATGTGTGCGCCAACCCTGTCTTCCATCCCCTCCCACTCCTTCAATATCGTCCCGCCGATGCTCGCGTCGTAGGCGGGCATAGTGGCGTTGCCCAGTCGCGCCAGTCACCCTGCAGATGCGGATGATAGCTCCGGGAGCACCATGGCAGCGTCGGTGGCATGCGTCACCCGTTGAGCGGAGGGACAGGGTCCTCATGGACGGGAAAGCTCCTGCAATCGGTAGCGCCGAAGCGTCATTTTTCTGACGCCAGGAGAGCTTAGCGCGAGGAGGTCGCTTGCGTCGAAGATCGAAAGCTTGAAATGGCGCTACCAGTCACAGAATCGGGGACCGCATCCACGAAGCAAGACGGGCGCAGGCGGCGCAACACCCCCAAATCGCCTGTAGCTTCACATGCAGTTGTTGAATGCCAGAGGACAGGCTTTCGCATCGGCGTCGATACATTCTCCCACTGCCTTTTCCTCCGCCTCGGGCAGCGTCCGGCCGCGTACGCCTGATATCTCTTGAAAAGTGGAATAGCACACGCGACGTAGACGGATCTGCATTGTGCTCCCGCCGCAGCTCTGCAGTCCCGCAAGGCAGTCTAAGTTGCCCAGCTTACCGTACTAGCATTAACGTATTTCGTCCCAGTGAACATCAGCGCAGTAGAAGAGACTGATGAGACACATTCAGCCGGAAGTAGGCGCGCAGCATTTTATGCCGTGGCTCTCCAACGACAACATTCTTCGAGACTATACCAGCGTGCCCGCCGACACATTTACATCAAAATTCTTCAAAAATAGGTTTGGTACAGTTTTCATACAGCACCGCGCACTTCCCGCTCACATCATTCTTGCACTTGGAGTGCGCCATTATCAGCGCCATTTCCGGCGTAGCACCACGCCCCAGCGCCGACATTCCACGACCCGTCTTCCCACTTGGAATGACCCAAGCCACACACTGATTTCGATACGCCAAACTGACGGAGCAATCGGCGGCACCAGTTGAACTGCACTTCCGCAACGCCTCTTGCTCTGCCGCTAGCTGTGATCGAAGGCCGGTCGATGCTCCTGCGTCCTGAGTAGACCGGGACTCGGCGATTGCCCCCCAAGTCTTTATCCACCGCCCAGTCGGAGAGTTTGCGGGCAATTCGGAAATCCCGCCACTCGATGTGCTACTCGGTGCGCCACTTGGAATGGGGGCACAACCTCGGGCGCCCTGACCTCCAATCGGGTAGTACCCTGGCGGACAATTGCCTTCAGCAAAGGATTGATACGCCACGCCCAAGATCAAAGTACTGGCGAGAATCGCTTGCGATACAAGAATTTTCATCGCCCGTCACCTCCACCTTTATCGTGCATATCGAACTCGCTATGCAACGCTGCCATTCGCATTTCCTCTAACCCCAGACGATGGTGGCGGAGAGTCAAGGCACCCTGCAATCTCGGAGTGACTGCAGAACCTACACCCATCGGTTGAGATTCGTGAGTCGCCGGTGCGTTCGGCTTGTATTGCCCCCCCGCCCGTCGAACCCGGCGGCTGACCATTCGGGCCCGGCGATGCCGGTACTGCACTACCGCCTATCTGCGAATATGCCATGAAGCTGCCCAATGTTCCCTGGAAGAACATCGCCGCCATCGGGCGGCGCAGTCAGAGAATCAGCATGGTCAGGATCAGGCCCATGCCGCCTTGCTGCAGTGCCATGCTCGACATACCTTCGCTGAAATTCTCACCCATCAGCGTACCCGTCAACGTGCTTCCCCAAAAGGCGAACGCAACCTTGGACACCATCTTCATCGCGATGCCGGTCACATCAATGGACCGGAATATCAGGGCGCGACATAAGCCTGCAACTTAGAACTCATCAAATATCGGTTTACTGCAGTCCGAATAGATCTCTTCGCAATATCCCGGCTGATCATTCTTGCACATGGCTTGCGCGTTGAATTTTGCCCTTTCGGGCGTGGGACCAGATCCAATCCCAGCACGACCTGCGCCAGAACGCCCCCTTGGAATGACCCACGAGACACACTGATTTTGATACGTGAAGCTAACCAAACAATCAGCGGCACCAGCTGATCCGCATTTTGAAATTGCCTCACGAGAAGCCTCCTCCTTGGATCGCTTACCGACAGAGGTGCCCGCGTCCTGAGTCGTTTTCGATTCAGCAATCGCCCCCCATGTCTTGGTCCATCGCCCAGTAGGAGAGTTTGCGGGCAATTCGGAAATCCCGCCACTCGATGTGCTACTCGGTGCGCCACTTGGAATGGGGGCGCAACCTCGGGCGCCCTGACCTCCAATTGGATAGTACCCTGGTGGACAATTGCCTTCAGCGAACGCAACTTCGGTCAATGAGACGAGAAGAAAGAAGAAAAGAATCACCCATTGCTTTGCTCCATTCATGAAACTGTCCTCACCCCCTTCTCATTGGACCAGCTAGACGGCACCGCGATTGACATTTCCTTCGTCTCATAGATCTACTCAGAACAAGCGGAGCAGGCCGCTTTACATTGCACTCCATCAGAGCACATACCGCGCGAAGCCGGCAGCTCCAGTCGCTCGATGACACACACACGGCGCTGCCGCTTGAGTCGTAACGCGGTACAGCACCACACGTGGCGCCCCTCACGCCCTATCGCTCGTAGAAGGCGAATCGCCAATAGCGCCCACCAGCGGCTATTTGGCATGGCAATTTCCGAGGCCATCAATTAACTATTTAAGAGAACTAGAACTCCTCAAAAATCGGTTTCGTGCAGTTGGCATAGAACTCCACACATTTTCCTGGCTGATCATTCCTGCACATTAACTGGGCCACAAATAGCGCTCGCTCCGGCGTGGGCCCACCACCCACTCCTGACTGCCCGCCCCCAGAACGCCCACTTGGAACGACCCAAGAAGCGCACTGATTAAAGTAGGCCAAATCGACCTTGCAGTCACGCGCTCCTCCCGATGCACACTTGGAAAGAGCCTCTTGCTCTGCCAACTCTTTGGCTCTCTTTCCCGTCGACACTCCTGCGTCTTGAGTGTTCTTGGAAGACGCTATCGCCCCCCAGGTTCGCACCCACTTGCCAGTAGGACTGGCAAGCTGAATCTCCGCTGTGGTACCACCTCCACTAGCGGCCCCGGGTATAGGCGCACACCCCCGTGCCCCTTGCCCCCCAATCGGGTAGTAACCAGGAGGGCAATTACCTTCGGCAAAGGATTGATATGCCACGCCCAAGATCAAAGAACTGGCGAGAATCGCTTGCGATACAAGAATTTTCATCGCCCGCCAACTCCACCTTTATCATGCATATCGAACTCGCTATGCAACGCTGCCATTCGCATTTCCTCTAAGCCCAGACGATGGTGGCGGAGAGTCAAAGGCACCCTGCAATCTCGGAGTGACTGCAGAGCCTACACCCATCGGTTGAGATTCGTGAGTCGCCGGTGCGTTCGGCTTGTATTGTCCGCCTCCCGTCGAACCCGGCGGCTGACCATTCGGGCCCGGCGATGCTGGTACTGCACTACCGCCTATCTGCGAATATGCCATGAAGCTGCCCAATGTTCCCTGGAAGAACATCGCCGCCATTGGGGGCGCAGTCAGAATCAGCGTGGTCAGGATCAGGCCCATGCCGCCTTGCTGCAGTGCCATGCTCGACATACCTTCACTGAAATTCTGACCCATCAGCGTGCCCGTCAACGTGCTTCCCCAGAAGGCGAACGCAACCTTGGACACCATCTTCATCGCGATGCCGGTCATCGCTGCCAGAACCGCCATGGAGAACATCGTGCCTATGCCGTAGAGCAGCCACTTCTGGAACAGCTGCTTGGTCTGGTCAAACAGCAAGCACAGGATGAACAATGGCCCCAGGCCGATGAACAACGCCAGCGCGACCTCATACAGCAAAAGCATTGAGCCAGCTGTGACTGCCGGACCACCCGTGCCCATACCAATGAACCACATGGCACGGGTCTTCGCGTTGTCCAGCGTCACGTCGCTCATCACGTCCAGCGCGTCAACGCTGGATAGCGCCAGCTGCATGTAGCCCAGGTTCTCATCGATCAGATCCTCCGGTGAGTCCTTCTTCCCGGTCACGACGTAAGTGATCTCGTTCTTCACGTCATTGATGAGAAAGCCATGCATCTCGCGACCGAACATACCCATGGTCGTGGCAACCGACACGATCAGCGCGGCCTTGGCCATGTTGGTCACGAGCACCATCATCGAATCGCGGCTGCGACCGGTGGCGATCCGGAAACCCTGAATCAGCACCCAGAGCGTCATGAGAGTCAGTGCAATGCCACCGACCCACGCCATCATGCGTCCAAGCAGCTTGACGCCGTACTCCGCGATTTCCTTATGCAGGTAATCGAGGATCAGCCGGAAGAACACAAAGTCACCAATTGAGGATGACGCGTGCAGATTCTGCAGCATGTGCAGGGGGCCTTGCCCCAACATGCCATCCATCAGCCCAAGATCCATAACTTCACCTAGAATGTGATTGCAGCTCGACCGGAGCAGCGTCTAATCAGTTGGAGAGCGCTGCCTTCAGTGCCGCGGCCTTCACTACGGTACCGAGAGGTGACTGACCGGTACCCTTCAATGCGCGCTGCGCAAGAATCTGCTGCATCTTGGTCAGCGCCTGAATCTGCTTGTCATACCCTTCAGTCTTCTTTTCCCAGGTCGCAAAATCCGCCTGCATATAGGCGTCAGAAACGACTGCATTCGCGGAGGCCTCTGCCATCGCACCCTCGCCGCTCCACAGATCGCGGATATCCTTGATCCTGTCCAGCACCTTGCGCATGTCGGGCATCGTCTTCTGCACAACTTCCACGGTCTCGTTGTACTTCTGATTCTCCATGACCTGGATTGCAGCGCAGATGTTGCGCTGCTGGGCGATGATGTCCCCACCCGGGCTCAAGTCCAACGCAGTGAGGATACCGCTCAGGCTCATGATATTGCCGGCGCCGCAGCGCTCGGCGACATTCCACTCAAGCGGAACCGGCTCCAGCTTCACGCCTTGAGGCATCAGTGGCGAGGCGATGATCTGATTGAACTTCGCCAGCTTCTGCGCCCAGTTCTGAGTTGTTTCCAGAAACCGTTGCGCCTGGGTACTGTACTCGAGCAAGGCTTCCCCCTGAGCGGCAAGCGTATGGACCTCAGTCAGCGTGCTGTTGAAGGTATTCAAGCCAACCTCAACCACCGGGATGGTGTATCCCTTCACGGGGAAGCTGAGCAATGCGGCGACGGAAATCGCCATGGCGGTGGAACGGAGCCGGGAGACTGCACTCGGCGTCTTGGCAGTACGGGCAGTGGTTTCCATGTTCTTCTCCATCGAATTCAAGGGGCTTGCTGCGTTCACGTCTGTTGCGACAGTCATGCTGCAACCTCCTTACTGTTGGATGCGGGCTTTCCGGAGCCCTTGCGGTTCTTGTAGAAATCTTCCAGCCACTGTTCCGGCGTCAGCTCATCCACCGTCACACGTGCACGCACGGCGGCGGTCTGCAGGACACGATGCATGATGTCGATGTTGTCGGTCGACGCCGAGATCACCGACAGGATGTCGTCCATGCCGCGCAGGTTGAGCTGGCAGACACTGGACGCATGACCCTGCTTGACCAGGAAGCAACGCGAGCGCTCGTCCAAGGCGGTAACCACATTGAACTCGGCCTCGGTCAACTTCAGGCCATCCATGTAGTCGCTCTTGCTGGCATTCGGGTTCGGCAGCAGGATCAGGGTAGCGGTCTGCTCGATCAGGGCGGCGGAGATATCACTCTTCAGCGCGTCCTCCGGGCTCTGTGTGGCAAAGATGCCGAGACCATTCTGCTTACGGATGGTCTTCTGCTTGTTCTTCGCGAACTCCTTCAGGCCACCCTCGCCATCCAGGATCTTCCAGAACTCGTCCATCACATAGATCAGCGGACGGCCGTCGATCAGCGACTCCAGGCGGTGCAGCAGGTAATTAATGACCGGCACGCGCACTTCAGGGTTGTCGATGATGTCGGTGTAGTCGAAACCGATGATGTTGGCCTTGCTCAGGTCAACGGTATCGATCGGATTATCGAACACCCAGCCCAGCGAATTGCCCGAGGTCCAGCGCCGCATGCGCGCGTAGAGGCCATCGTCACCCATGTTGGGCAGGCTCTTCTGGAAGTTGGTCATGCTGCGCAGGTGCATCGGCGTATCTAGCATGTTTTCCACCGCGCGGTAGATATCCTCTTCTTCGCGGGCACTGTATTCGCGCTTGCCGGCCAGCACCTTGATCAGGTCGGCCAGGAACTGCACGTTGGCTTCGTTGTTCTCGCACTGGAACGGGTTGAAGCCAGTCGGCGCACCGTTTTCCAGGGCCAAATAATTGCCACCGCAGGCACGCACGAAGATCTCCGCGCCGCGGTCCTTGTCGAAGAAGAAGATGGTCGGCGACGGCTCGTACTTCTGCACCTGGCTGAGCAGGAAGTTGATCAGCGCGGTCTTACCGGTACCGGACTTGCCGATCACCATGGTGTTGGCGATCGCCTTCTCGCCCAGCGAGTTTTCCGACGGATGGGTCGCGTGGAAATTGAAGTAGTACGGCTGACCGTTGGTGGTCTGCAACGTGGTGACGCAGTCGCCCCACGGATTGTTGTGCTGCTTGCCGGTGGCGAAGTTGTGCAGCGGCGACAGGCCCAGGAAGTTCAGCGAACTGACATTGGCCAGGCGAGTGCGGTAGCGCCAGTTACCCGGCAGCTGCGAATAGAAGGACGAGGTAACCGCCAGGTCTTCCTTGGTCGACACGAATCCGGCGTTGGACAGCTCGGCACGGGTCGAGGCGACGTTCTGCGAGAGCTTGGCCTGCGTGTCGCCGTAGACCGCCATGATGAAGTGGTATTCACCCAGCACGAAGTTGCCCGACGACAGCTGATCCATGGCCTGGTCCAGCTCGACGATCTGGCTGACCGCCTTGTCGCCGGAGGAGATCATCATGCCCTTGGTGCGGTCGAGCACCTTCAGCGCATCCTGACGCCCCATCGGGCTGAACGAATGGGTGATGACGTATTCGTAGTCGAGGTACTTCAGGCCGTTGAGGATGCCCGGGTAGGTCCCCTCGGCGTACTCCTTGATGTTCAGGATGGCGCCAAAATGGTTGGCGCCATTGGGGGTGTTGATCGCAAAATCGCCGGTCTTGGCCGAGAACATGTGGCGGCTGACAGGCAGGTAATCCTTGATCGGCGCCGACAGCACCGGCACCGGCTCATCGATGCGATTGATCAGGTAGCCGAACAGCTCCAGCGTTTCCGAGAACACCACACCGTTCTTGGCTTCGTACATGCCCAGGCGATACGGCGCGTAGTCGCGGATCACGGCCTCGACGTTGCCGGCCAGTTCCATCAGCTTCTCGACCGCCTGTTCCTGCTCGGCGCGCAGCTTGTCTACGTTCGCCGACTTTTCGACAAAGCGCTTACCGGCCACCACCGGGCGGTAGATCATGGTCAGGTACAGCTCGTTCTGCATGATGCGCTGCGAGGACAACATGCCCATGTACTGGTCGGACACGTCCTGGTTGAAGCGCTGCTTGTAGCTGCTCTTGCCCTTCAGCGTGCGGCGGCGACGGATGTCGTGCACCCAGAAAGCGACGTTGACGAAGTCCGGTGCGCGCAGGGTCTGCAGCAGGCGGTTGAACGTGTTGTGGCGATGCTCGAGCTCCCACTCCTCACGGCCGACGAACGGCAGTCCTTCCAGATGCCAGGTCATCAGGTAGTCGCCGCCCGTGGTCTTGACCACGTTCGGAGCGACATGCGACGACAACGGGATGAACTCACTGATGGAGGTGTCAGGGCTGAACATACGACTGCTTCCAAAGAGGTACTGCCAAGGAGTTTCAAGAGACCTGGCGGGCGAGAACGCCCGCCAGGCCGGATCCGGACCTCAATCCATTCGGGCCGGCTTGTTGCGGTAGTGATTGGGGTTGAACACCCACATGCCATCGTGTTCCGGCACGTTGCGCACCTTCAGCTTGAACATCAGTCGCAGGCCCAGCAGGCGGAAGATCATTTCGTCACGCTTGGCCATGTGCCGCATGATGAAAATCGCCACCGGAATGGTGAGCAGGAACCAGAAGTTCGTGTACACACTGAGCAGCAACAGCCCGCCTGCCACCATGAAAAATGGCAGATAAGGCACGCCCAGGAACATCGCTGGGCGCGTGCAGCCGCGGAACACGACGTTCTTATGCACTGTAGTACTGGATCGCGTTGTTGATCAGGTAGTAGGTCGTGCTGGTGCCAGCACCGCACTTGCCGTCGCTGCCTTCACCCAGCAGCATGCGCGCGATCTGGCCGGCGGCACCGATCAGCACGCCACCGATCAGGATCGGCGCGACGTCGCTGATGCGCTTGTGAGCAAAAGCGATCTGGTAGCCGGCGAAGATCACCGCAATGGTCACCACGGCGATCGAGGCCATGTTCAGCAGGCCGTTGATGTTGGAGAAGAAACCGCAGACCTTCTTGTCGGTGCCGCCGAAGTCGGTGTTGGTGGCGAACACCTGCGGGGCGAACAGTGCGCCAACGAAGATCGTGGCCATCAGCAGGGTCTTCAGCGTGCGCTGGGCCTGGACGAGGTCGAGATTGGATCGCTTCATGGATTGATTTCCTTGTTGATGGACTAACACAACTGAATCGACCAGCCGGGGGGACTGGCCGCACCACGACTTCGTCAGAACACGAAGGCCGCATCCCCTGCGGGAATCTGCTGCACCGGTGCAGCCTGCACCGGTGCGTTGAATGAATTTTCGCCACCGGCCACAGGCTGATTGCGCTCGCTCCAGGGGCGCAGCATCACGGGCCCCTCGTTGCCGGCGCCGGCAGCGCCCGGCAACTGCTGCGGCATGGCCATTGCCTGCGCCGGACCCTGCTGAGGCAGCTGCTGCGGCATGCCACCGGCCTGTTGCTGCGGATACGTGGCCCCTTGGGTGGGCTGCGGCTGTGGCTGCATCATCCGGTCCACCGAACCCAGCACTACCTTGGACAGCGCCTGGTCGGCGATGTTCAGCAGGCTGCCCCGCGCCATCGCACCGGTGGAGGGATACACGACATACGCACGTGCCGGGTCTTCCGAAGGCACGTACACCGGGCCATTGGACTGCGCAACGATGCGGGCCTGCGCCGGAGAGGCCAGCTGCGGATGATGCTCGACCTTCACGCTGCGGCGTTCACCGCGACTCACCACGTCGATCGGCGCAACACCATTGGTGGCAAGCTGCTGCCCGCGGCGCATCGAGTCGTAGACCTTCTGCACATAGCCATGGCGGAAGCCGGTCTCGAAATTTCCCGAGTAGTAGCAGCTGAACGACTTGCCCCAGTCACCACCGGAGCGCTTGTAGCACTCGGCCAGGATACGCGAGCCCGCCTGCAGGTTCGGGCACTGCTGGAAGGCCTTCTCGTAGGAATCCAGGCCGTACTTGCCGAGGTTGTAGCGATTGACCTGGGCCAACCCGATGGAGAAGTTGTAGCCCTTCTCTTCCAGCATCCGAACCGTCGCCAGCGCTTCATCCAGCGCCTTGGGCTGGCGCACCAGAGCGCCACCAACCACGCCGATGGCATAAGGGTTGCGTGACGATTCAACGTTGATGACGTGCTGCATCACGTCCATCGACACCGCCATCTCCGGGCACGCCATCATCTCCAGTCCTGGCAGCATCCCTCAGCCCTCCTGCCCCTGGGCGCGCCCAGGATTGAAATCGATACCGGTGATGTAGCGCGAACCGGCGTGCGCCTTGATATGCACAACGATGTCGATGGTCATCATCAACAGTCGCTTGATCACGTTGAATTCCAGGCCCGAACCTTCAGCGGAGGCCTTCACCATGAGGGCCAACTGGTCCCAGGTCTGCTCCGGACTGCCCGCATGGCAGCTGGTGATCGAACCCGGGTGGCCCGATGCACAGTTGCGGATGAAGTAGAACGCCTCGTCACCGCGCAGCTCGGCAAGGATGATGCGTTCGGGCTTCATGCGCAGGCAGGCTTCCATGCAGCTCTTTGCGCTGACGTTGCTGGTGCTCTGCCCACCCTTGGAGTACAGCAGGTGTACCACATTGGGTTGGGTCAGAAACAGCTCGCGTGCGTCCTCGATCGTGACCAGGCGTTCGTTGTCGGGGATATGATTGACCAGCGCTTTCATGAAGGTGGTCTTGCCGCTGCCGGTCGCACCGGACACCACGATGTTCTTGCGGTACATCACCGCACGCCGGAAGAACTCGGCGTATTCGCGCTGCTGGCGCAGTTCCAGCAGCTCGCGGTCCTGCTCGCTGATGCTGCCATCGCTTTCCAGGATCTGGTTGAAGAAACCATCTTCGTGATACTGGCTCAGCGACTTGGTGTGCTTGGACGGCAGACGGATGGTGATTGATACCTTCCCGGCGTCACATGCCGGCGGAATCACGAACTGCGCACGCTGGCCGGTGGGGAACGTGAGCGACACGACCGGATCGGCATCGGTAATGCGCTGACCGGTGTTGCTCTCGTTCACCACCGCCGTGCAGAACTGCCGGGCCCGCTCGAAGGTCAGGCTCGGCACGTCTACCCGCTGCCACCCCGCCCGGGTTTCCAGGTACAGCTCACCGGGACGGTTGATGCAGATTTCCGTCACTTCCGGGGAAGTCATGTACTCGGCGATGCCCAGCACTTCGTACTGATAGCGCAGGAAATCGCTGGAGACGAGGGCGAGGGGTGACACTTCGGCGTCCATGATCGTTCGTTGGGTTACCGGCGGGGGTGGAGCACGTTGGTGAAGTCGACGTCCTTGGCAACGTAGACATTCACGATCGTGCCCTGGTTGATGGTGACGGTCGGCGGACGACGGTTGCTGCTGAGTGCCTCGTTGGCCAGGCGCTCCATCGTGCGTGCGGTAGCACTCTCATAGGGCGACTGCACCGTCATGCCGTTGTTGGCGATGGTGGTCGTCTCCGGACCATGTTCGGCAGCCGCGTACTTGAAGGCATCGGAAATCAGGCTGATCATCAGCGCCGAGGCGATACGGCTGCCCCAGTGCGCGCTATACTGGCCCGGATGACCGGCGCCGCCCAGCTGATCCACGCCCGGGCTGGACATCGCAACATCGATGCCATTGGGGGTGGTGATGCGATCCCAGATCACTTCCACGCGCTTGCCGATCGGACCACCGCCATAGGCGCCATAGATCTTGGAGCCCTTCGGGAGCAGCAGGTTGCGACCGTTGATCGAGTACACCGGCTCGGTCAGCAGGCACGACGTGTAGCCGGCCAGATCGGTGATGATGCGGGTTTCCAGCACGCACCGCAGGTAGGTGCCGCGCACCAGCAGCGCATCGGGGCTCTGGATGTAGGCGGCACTGGAAACGTCTTCCACATCCGGCCCACGGCGGATCTTCTGCTGCCCCTGCTGGTTGGGCATCATGTTCGCAAGCAGCGCCTGGCGGGTCTGTTCGTCGAGCGCACTGCGCTGCGGTTGCGCGCGATTGCCTGCCGCAAGCGCGGCATCATCCACGCCAGCCATCCGGCGCTCGACCAGCGTCGGCTCACGGGGTCCCATGGCTTCCGGCCGGGACGCGATGGGCACCAGCTTCGGACCTTCGTCCTGTGGCATCGGCGGAAGCATGGGAATCGGTTCGGCGGCAGTCGGCGGCGCCTGCGGAGGCGGCGCAACGTCCGGCAGCGTTGGCGTGCTCGCGCGCGCGACATCCGGCACCTTCGGCGCATCGTCCTTGTCCTGGCCCTTGCGGAACAACAGGAAGCCCATCGCCACCAGCAGCACCACGATACCGCCCAGGAACAGCAGCGCCTTGCGGTTCAGCCGCTGCTCTTCGGCCGAGCGCAGCTGCGGCGCGGCCGCATCCAGATCCGGCGCAGGCTCGGCCTGGGTGGTGCCGAAGTACGGGTTCGACTGCGCGTCCGGGGCACCTTGTGCACCATAGGGGCTCTGGCTCTCGTCGCGTCCGTTGTTCGGGTCGTTTCCGGGAGTGTTCTGCTGGCTCATTTCTTCACGTTCCTTCGCAGGCCGACGACGAAGTCGCCGTGGCGGATGACCAGGTACGGGTAGGTCCCGTGCACGATCAGCGTATTGCCTTCAACCGTGGTGTTGACCACGAAGTCTTCACCGTATTCCGTTTCACGACCGAACACGGCCGGGAAGATGCCGGTCTTGTACTCCGGCGAGTTCGGTAGCTTCAGGTAGGTGAAGCGGCTGTCGTCGTAGGCGTTGACCGGGATCAGCCAGCCCATCTTCTTCGCCCTGCTGGTCGAATAGGAGTAGTTGAAGTTGTACTGGCGATCCTTGGCCAGCTCAGAGCTCAACAGCGGCTTGGCCTCTTCCTCGACCGCTTCCTGGGCGACGCCGAACACGGTGTCGTTCGGATAGACGAAGGCGATCTTGTACTGCACGCCTGCCCGGCGGGCCTGTTCCAGCTGGCGCCAGTCGGTGGCCACCACTTTCAGTTCGAAGATGTAGGAATGGGTCTCGGTGCGCACCATCATGTTGGTGTCGACGTCGACGTTCTTCGGCTTGAGATAGAACACGTTCTCGCGGCGCGTCAGCTCCCAGCCACTGCTGAAGCCGGTGCTGTAGTCGAGGATCTTCTCGTTCGGGCTCAGCTCGATCTGGGTGGTCAGGCCCAGGCCGGTGCGAACCGGATAGATGCGGTCCTTCTCGTACTCGTAGTGGTCCACCGCCTGCGCCATCGCCGCTGCTGAAAACAACAGCGACAACATCGACAGCAGCGCCAGCGCGCTTCCCCTGATATTTCGACTACTCATCGGTTGCTTGCTCCATCAGCAGTTCCGGTGGAATTGTTCTGCGCCGGCCTCATGGCCGGCTGTCCGGGCATGGCTTGCCCCGGCGTTACTTGCCCCTGCACCGGCTGACCCGGCATGGGTTGACCCTGTACGGGCTGGCCCGGCATCGGCTGGCCCGGCACCTGGCCGTTGACCGGAGCCGCAACCGGTTGGCCGGTGGCAGGATCGATCATCGTGGCCGCAGCCGGATTGTTCGGATCGTAGACGCCCTGTGCCTGCTGCGCGGCCTGTGCGGCCTGCTGCGCCTGCGCCTGCATGGCGCCGTCATCCGGCACCGGGACGCCACGGGAATAGTCGTTGTCGACGCGATACTCGGTGACCTGGAAGGCCAGCGGATTGAGGATACGATCCTGCTCGGACAGCGCGAGGTTCTGGTTGTAGCCGAAGCGCATCGTCACCAGCTGATTGTCCAGGTAGGTGGCAACGCCAGTGCGCTTGTCCAGCAGGCTGCGCTGGATGCGCACCGACGCACCGCGGAAGCTGCCGTTCGGTTCGGCGCCCAGCGGCGTGATGCTGAGGATCTTGACCCGGATGGCGCGCTCGCGGCCATACATCACGAACGGGTTCTGCGGGTTGTTGCCGGCATATCGCACGCGCATGGACTGCGCCACCGGATCGGTGGACATCACGAACACCAGCTCCCAGTCGCGCAGGCCCATTACCGCCGAGTCGTACGATTCACGTGCCAGCACGTACTGGGCCACGTTGCTGCGATTGATCGCTTCGTTGCTGGTGATCGTCTCGCCCTGGAAGGTGCCACTCAGGCGCGCGACGGTCGCGGTACCCGTGTAGGCGTCGGCCATCACCAGGAACGGCACCTTCTCCTTCAGCGGCAGCATGTAGTAGTAGCCGCCCGCCAGTGCGAGCGACATCAGCAACGAGCCTGTGGCGACCCACCACGCGCGCCGCTCGCTGCGACGCGCCATATCGGCCACGGTGATCTCGTAGCTGACCGCCTTGGCGACCGACTGCTCGACCTTGGGACTGTTGCCGGGATCCTTCTTGCGGAACATGGATTCTTCCGTACTGCTGAAACATCAATGGGCATGGAGCCCCTGCGACAGGCGCGGGGAGCAGCACGTTCGATGGTTTCGAGGTGGACTCAGGTGCCGCTGTTGGAATCAGCGCCCTGCGCCGACGCGGTGGGCGTCGAGCCAGCGCTCTGCACAACGATCTGGTTGCCAACAATGGAGACGGAGATGCCTTGCGCCGAATACGCCGAAGTCAGATCGATCACAGCCTGCTGCGCGTTGGTGGTATCGATCTTCGAGACCGCGCCATACAGCGTGAAGTCCGAATTGAGGCGGTAATCCAGCGTCCGGCCTGAATCCTTGGCCCAGCGCTCGAGCATGGCTTTGAGCGTGCCATCCATCGGCGAAGCCTGGTAGACGTAGCTGGAGTACAGCGGGATCTCGGTCGTCGCCACAGCAAAGCGGTTGACCGGCTTCCAGCGCCCACCGAAATCGGGGGCGGACTTGGTGGCACACCCTGCCACCATCAGCGCCGCGACTGCGGCGATGGAGATTTTCGCGATAAACGCCTGATTCATACGGGCTTCACTTTGACGTACGAAAAAGCAGTCCCGAGCGTTGGTTCCCTGGTCGTCCGGCGCTGCATGGCGCACGCCGGAATCGGGGAGACGCGCTGGCATGCAGCACACCTGCCCCGGCTCCCCTGCAGCCCGAAAGCTGCCAACCAGGTCGCGGGGCCGCCAGACGTTGCCGACGACACACCCGCACACCCTCACCAACGTCGAAACCATCCTTGTTTCCATGGCACAAACTCCTGGCCACCCTGCGTTACAACTTTTGCCATCCAGCACACACTTCTGGATGACGAACACAGAGTTACACAACCACGCGTCAATTCCATGTCAGACAAGTCTGAAAATCTATGAACAGATGCCGAATTTTTGACTCAGGTCACGATTTCATGTCAGTGAATATGAATCCACGTCACAAATTTAGCGACGTGAATTAGACGTTAAGCATCGGAACGTCGACCTTCGGCAGCAGCCTCGACGTGAAATAGCGATCCTTGTAATAGCGGATCTTGTCGCACTTCACCGGATGCGGTATGCCCTCGTAGAGGAATACTTCCTTGTCCGGCCCCATCGCCTTCAGCTCCTGAGGCAGCATCAGTGCGCGCCGCTCCTCGGTGAAGTTGTGGGTCTTCTCGCGGGCATGGGTGACGTTCTTCTTGCGGATGGTGGTGTAGCCCAGCATGTCGGAGTAGTCGTTGGCGTCCTGCTGCTCGCGCGGCGCGTACAGGATCTGCAGCGCGTGGTTGGTGATGATCGTGCGTGACACTTCCCGTCCGTAGGTGGCATCAAGCTGGGACATGCTCTGGATGATCGGCAGCAGGCGGATGTTGTAACCGGCCATGTAGGACACCGCCGAGGCGATGATCTCGACCTTGCCGATCGAGGTGAATTCGTCCATCAGCAACAGGCACTGGTACTTCAGGTCCGGGTTGGACTTGGGCAGTTCCTTGGTGTTGAGGTTGATCAGCTGGCTGAAGAACAGGTTGATGATCAGCCGGCTCTCGGCCAGCTTGTTCGGCTGGATGCCGATGTAGATGGTCATCTTCTTCCTGCGCACGTCGGTCAGCAGGAAGTCGTTGCTGCTGGTGGCCTTGTCCAGCACCGGGTTGATCCAGGGATTGAGCGGCTCCTTGAAGGTGCCGAGGATCGAAGCGAAGGTCTCGTCGGCCTGGGACAGCATGTTGGCGAACGCCGAACGGGCGTTGCCACTGAGGAACGACCGCTCCGACAAAGCCTTGAGGTACTTCTTCAGATCGGTGCCGTCGCCCGATGACAACCGGTAGACAGCGCCCAGCGTGGGCGTGCCCGAGCCGCCCGGGAAACCACTGCTGCGCTCGTCGTCCCAGTTCTCGAACAGATACAGGGTGAAGGCCATGAACGCGTTGCGCGCCTGGCTGACCCAGAACTTCTGGTCCTCGGCCCCATCCGGATACAGCATCGCGGCAATGCTCATCAGGTCCGAAACCCGGAACGCCGGGTCATCGGACACGTAACTGAGCGGGTTCCAGCGGTGCGTGCGCCGATCTTCGGCGAAGGGATTGAACAGGTAGATCTCCTGGCCCTGGCTGGCGCGCCAGCCACTGGTCAGGTCGAAGTTCTCCTGCTTGATGTCCAGCACCACCAGCGATTCGCCGTACTCCAGCAGGTTCGGGATGACCACGCCCACGCCCTTGCCTGAACGGGTGGGTGCCGCAAGGATCACGAACTGCTGGCCGTCCAGCCGCACCAGCTTGCCGCCATGGCTGCCGACCACGATGCTCTGGCCGGTCTTCTTGAACATGCCGTGCTTGGACAGGTCGGCGCCGGTGGCGAAACGCGCGTCGCCATGCAGCGAGCGCTTGTCCTTCTTCAGCAGCAGCGCCAGGCCGGTCACCAGCAGGGCCAGCAGCGGCAGACCGAAGCCCACGTAGCCAGCCCATTTGATCTTGCCCACGAAGGGCGCGACCTGTGGCTGGTCCAGCGCATTGAAGTACTGGTAATAGGTGTTCCAGGTGAACAGCTTGGTATCCAGGCCCAGGAACAACAACGTCAGGTAGCCGGAAAACACAAAACCAAGCAACAGGGTCGCCAGCGTGGTGATGGCGATGAGCAGATACTTCTTACTGGGCAACACCCGAATCCTCCATGATGCGCACAAGGGCGCGACGGCCTAGCGGCGGCGCCAGCGCGACGCCTTCTTCCGCAGGTGGTTTTCGTTCTCCAGCCCGGGCTCTTCGCCCTCTTCACGCACCCGTTGCAACAGCAGTTGGCGCGCTTCGGCCAGTGATACCAGGTCGGTCAGACGATCCCCATCGTCGGCGACGACCGCATGGCCGACCACATCGCCCGGAGCGTACACCGGCGCGTAGGACACCGCTACCAGCTGATAGCGGCCGCGCGTCTCCAGCACATGCCTGAACTCCTGCATCGACATCCTCCTTGTTCCAGCATTCCACAGCCCCTGCACGCCCATCATGCCGACCGCCGTGTCGTCATCACATGCAGGAGGCCGGCAACAGGGGGCCGCACGCGCTGCAGCACCGAGCCCGTGCCCGGCGTGCCGCAATCCCATCGATCAAACACTGATTTGCCCCGGGCGTGGCTGCTGCTGTTGCGGTGCAGCAGTACAATGGCCGGCTCCCCGCCCCCATCGCGCCCCCGCATGAGCCCCAACGCTTCCCTGGCTGCGCGGCTGACGCCCCGTCAGCGCACCTTGATCATTCTTGCCCTGTCCCTGGGCGGCTTCGCCATCGGCACCAGTGAATTTGCCAGCATGGGCCTGATGCTGGAGATCAGCCGCGGCCTGTCGATTTCCGAAACCCAGGTCGGCCACCTGATCAGCGCCTACGCCATCGGCGTGGTGGTCGGCGCCCCGATCCTCGCCTTCGTCGGCGCCAGCTTCCCGCGCCGTAAGCTGCTGCTGGCACTGATGGGCTTCTATGCCGTCGGCAACCTGGCCAGCGCATTGGCACCAAACTACGGCACGATGCTGATCGCGCGTTTCGTCGCGGGCCTGCCACACGGCGCCTACTTCGGCGTGGCGATGCTGGTGGCGGCGGCGATCAGCCCGGCCGGCCAGCGCGGCCAGGCGATGTCGCGGGTGCTGCTGGGCCTGTCGATTGCGATCCTGGTCGGCAATCCGCTGACCACCTGGCTGGGCCAGCAGCTGAACTGGCGCACCGCCTTTGCCCTGGTCAGCCTGCTGGCCATCGCCACCGTGGCGATGATCGCGCGCTTCCTGCTGCCGGATCCGGACGAAGTGCGCACTTCGCCGATGCGCGAACTGCGCGCCTTCAACACCACCCAGGTGTGGCTGGCGCTGGCAATCGGCGCCGTTGGCTTCGCTGGCATGTTCTGCGTGTTCACCTACCTGGCGCCGACCCTGGTGCAGGTCACCGGCGTAGCCGAATCGTGGATGCCGCTGGCGGTGGGCGTGTTCGGAATCGGCGCGATCATCGGCAACATCGCCGGTGGCTGGCTGGTGGACAAGTTCCACTTCAAGGCCGCCGCGGTGGTGCTGCTGTGGTCGATCGTGATGCTGCTGCTGTATCCGCTGGCCGCGCAATCGGTGTGGACCATCGGCCCGATGATCATCACCGTCGGCACCATGGGCGCGCTGGCGGCGGTGCTGCAGACACGCCTGATGGACGTGGCCGGCGAAGCGCAGACGCTGGCAGCTGCCTCCAACCATGCCGCCTTCAATACCGCCAATGCACTCGGTCCGTGGCTGGGCGGCATGGCGATCAGCGCCGGCTTCAGCCCGGCCAGCACCGGCTATGTCGGTGCGGCCACTGCGATCGGTGGCCTGCTGCTGTGGTGCGTGGCAGTGATGCTGGACAGGAAGCGCAAGGCCACCGCCGGCAGCCACTGAACACGGCGCCGGCTCGTCAGTCGCTGCCCACGCGGCGGCGGCGTCCCGGCCGCAGCAACGCCGTATCGCCGGCCGCCAGCGTCGGTCGCGCCAACCCGCCGCGCTGTACGCGGTCCAGCACCCGCCGCGAGTTGGCCGCGCAGTCGATGCCCTCCGGCCGTGCCTGGATGTCCTCGATCAGGGCCAGCAGATGGGCCCGGCTCTGTGCCAGCCGCAACTGCAGCGCCTCGATGTCGGTCACCTTCTGCTGCAGCATCGTGATCAATGCGTCGTGCTGCCACTGGCCCATGTCCGGTGGCAGCAGGGCGCGTATCTCCTCCAGGCTGAAGCCGGCGCGCTGCGCACCGGTAATCAGCTCCAGCAACAGCACCGCCTGCTCCGGGTAGTCGCGGTAGCCGTTGGCCTGCCGCTGGACCACCAGCAACCCGGCCTCTTCGTAGAAGCGGATGCGCGACGCTGCCAGACCCGTGCGCCGGGCCAGCTCACCGATCTTCATCTGCCTGAATCCTCGACATCGGAACCTGTTGACCTTCAATCAAACTTGAAGGTTAGCGTAGCGCCATTCCCCTGTCCTGGAGCTGTCCGATGTCGCTGTTCTCGCCCCTGGCACTACCCTCCGGTGCCGTCATCCGCAACCGCATCGCCAAGGCGGCGATGGAGGAAAACATGGCCGATGCCGACCACGCCCCCTCCGAAGCGCTGCTGCAGTTGTACCAGCGCTGGGCCGACGGCGGCGCCGGACTGATCATCACCGGCAACGTGATGGTCGATGGGCGCGCCATGACCGGGCCGGGCGGCGTGGTACTGGAAGACGATCGTCACCTCGACCGCTTCACCGCCTGGGCGGACACTGCCCGCTCGCGGGGTGCGCAGATGTGGATGCAGATCAATCACCCGGGGCGGCAGATGCTGGCCGCACTCGGCCAACCCGCGCTCGCGCCGTCAGCCGTTGCTTTGCAGATGGGCGCGCTGTCCAAGCAGTTCGCACCGCCGAAGGCGATGACCGAGGACGACATCGACGCGGTGATCGCGCGCTTCATCCGCAGTGCCGAGCTGGCCGAGCGCGCCGGTTTCAGCGGGGTGGAGATCCATGCTGCGCACGGCTACCTGCTCAGCCAGTTCCTGTCGCCGCTGTCGAACCAACGCAATGACCGCTGGGGCGGCAGCCTGCACAACCGCGCGCGCCTGCTGCTGGAGATCGTGCAGGGGGTGCGCGCGGCCGTGGCGCCCACCTTCGTGGTGGCGGTGAAGCTCAACTCCGCCGACTTCCAGCGGGGCGGCTTCTCGCCCGAGGACGCGCGCGCCGTGGTGGAGATGCTGGCGCCCCTCGGCGTGGATCTGGTCGAACTGTCCGGCGGCAGCTATGAAGCACCGGCCATGACCGGCGCCGCACGCGACGAACGCAGCGTGGCCCGCGAAGCGTACTTCCTCGAATTCGCACGCGAGATCGCCACGGTGGCAACGATGCCGCTGATGGTCACCGGCGGCATCCGCCGCCGCGAAGTGGCAGAACAGGTGTTGGCCAGCGGCGTGGCCATGGTCGGCATCGCCACCGCGCTGGCGATCGAGCCGGATCTGCCGCAGCACTGGCAGCAGGGCCGCGACCCGGTGCCGACACTGCGCAACATCAACTGGCGCAGCAAGTCGCTGGCGGCCAGCGCGCACATGGCCGCAGTGAAGTATCAGCTGGGCCGGTTGAGCCGGCACCGCCCCACCGCGCCCGGTATCTCACCGGCCTGGGCACTGCTGCTGGCGCAGGCGGCCGCAAAGTGTCGGACCCGCCGCTATCGGCGCTGGATCGGCGCCCGCGTCATCGCACATTGAGCCGCGCGGACTTCTCATCACCGCAGCGATGCTCCACCATCTGCAGGATCGGCGGCACTCCGCCGCCGGTCGCAACTTGGAGATGGAAGCCACGTGGCAGCAGGATCGACCAGGAACCGCGAGAAGCTGCTCGACGACCTGCTCTCGCTGGGCCGCAACTGGACACTTGCCATCGCCATCGCCGGTGCCGGCGCGGCCGTCCACTACAACGAATCGGTCTACGAGGCCGGGCTCTGGCGTGGCCTGCTGCCCACCTTCTGCTTCCTGGTCGCGATCATCTGGATCGTGCTCAGCATCATCCGCTTCGACCTGACCCTCCAGCAGCACTTCGAGCGCAAGCGCACGCGCTGGCTCAGCCGCCTGCTCTACGTGGTGCTGCTCGGTACCGGTATCACTGCCGTGTTCTTCGTGACCGAACTGGCGTCCAACAACCACATCGCAAGAATGTGCGACGCCGTGGCCAACGAACCGGCCAGCCGGATCCACAGGTCCGCCGAGTGCCAGCGCCTGTATCAGCATCGGGCGGCCTACCGGCAACGGCTGGAGTCGGCCGAGGGCGAGTTCGACTGAAGCCTGCGCCGGCTTCGCATCGCGTGCGCGAAAAACACATGGCGTGGATATGCCGTCGGGCACAGTGGCTACGCCTCCCTTGCAGCGAACGAACGCCGCCGACATGCACCACCCACCCGCCCCTGCCCGTCACGATGCCATCGCCCTTCAGGCCGGTGTACTCGGCAGTGTGTTGGGCGTGACGCTGTTCAAGGCGATCGCACTGTCCGCACTGGCGAGTGGATCCTTGATGGTGATCGGGCTGTGGCTGCTGGCCTGCGCGCTGCTGGCTGCCTGGGCACTGGCCGCCTGCCTGGCCTGCCTTGCGCTGAGCCGGCGCGTATTCGTGCTGATGCTGGCGCTGAGCATGATGCTGATGATCTGCGTCGCCTGATCCCAGCAGGCGCGGGACTATCGCGCATCTGTTATAGGATAACAAGTGCGGTTGGTCGGATTGTGCGTGCCCGGGGTCACGGATTTGAATGCCATGGCCAGCCCGGCACCACCCGAGACCTCCCCATGACCCTGCAGCCCCTGCTTCGCGCCTCCCTCACCGCCGTTGCCCTGGCTTCGCTCAGCGCCTGTGCCACCTATGACGACAGCAACATGCATCAGGCCTGCCAGGAATCACCGCATCTGAAGGACCTGCCGCCCGAAGTGGCTGCCCGCGAGAGCCGCTGCAACAAGGGCATGGAAGTGTGGTCGAGCGAGCGCAAGGGCAGTGACAGGCCGATCGACCTGAGCGGCAGGAAGAAGGATCTCTGAGCCGCCTGGCATCTTGATCGTTCCGATGCATGCGGATGACCAGCCCGTCACGATCAGGAGGGCAGGATAAGGCCTCCCCCACCGCGACGACTTTCCCGATGCCGGCCACTGGTCACCCTGTCATCCATGCCTTTGAAGCTGTGTTCGACCTGTCTGGCGGAGTGGAGCGCATTACGGCGCTCACTGTCATCTGCCGGCATTGTTCTGAAACCCGCTCGGCCAGCGAAGACAACTTGGTCCAGCTGCCGGGCGGTGCCTTGTTCCGCTGCGATGGATGCGGCAGTCATCAGGCGGTGAGCCATGCGCGGGTTGCCGATTGGCAGGTGAATTCACTTCTGGGTGTCTGAGGCTGGAATACGACGGTGCCATGACGCAGGCTGTTGGCGCAGGGATGATGGTGAAGTCAGAGGCCACCCGTGAGCCACCTCGTCCGCCCGAAGGGCCGATGACGGCCAGGGCGCTGGACCTGTGCAGAGCGCAATGACATCACCTCGGCTAAGCTGCGGCACCTTTCTTCGCGCACGGCCATGCATCCCTTCCCCCTTCCTGTCTCGGCACCCGATCAACTCGCCTACCGGCTGCTGCAGGACAGCGACTGGGCCCGCTCCGCCGACGCCGCCAACGCTACTCCCGAACTTCGCGCTCTGCTGGCGATGATCCTGGATTCTCCGGAGCCGCTGTGGATCGCATGGGGCCGCGGCAACAAGGCGTTCTTCTTCAACGATGCCTACCTGCCGATGCTGGGCGGCAAGCTGCACGGCGCCATGGGCAGCCGATTGGAAGACGTCTGGGCGGACGTCTGGGCCGACGTCGTCGATGCTGTCAACGACGCCTTCGGCGGCACGAGCCGCAGTTTCAAGAACATGCCGTTGATGATGGACCGTGATGGCACGTTGCGCGAGACATTCTGGACGTTCTCCTACTCGCCGCTGCGTGCCGGTTGCGGAGGCGTGGCCGGCATCATCTGCGTCGTCAGCGAGCAGACCGAACGGGTGATCGAGCGCGACCGGCACACGCGCCAGGTAGCGGCCATCACCGAGCAGGCACGCGAGGCCCACCTTGAACTGGTACGCGCCCGCGAACAGCTGCGGCAGTCGCAGAAGCTGGAGGCCATCGGCCAGCTGACCGGCGGCGTTGCACACGACTTCAACAATCTGCTGCAGGTCATCACCGGCTCCGTGGACATGCTGCTGCATACCTGGCCAGCCGGAGATGCGCGCCTGCGCTATGTACAGGCCATCGAAACCGCCGCTGACCGCGCCACTCGCCTGACCGCCCAGCTTCTAGCGTTCTCGCGTAGACAGAGCCTGTCGCCGCAGGTGTTCGACCTTTGCGAGAGCGTGCGCGCGCTTTCAGACATCATCACCACAGTACTGGGTGCGCGCATCTCCGTATCAGTAAACCTGCCCGACGCCCCGTTGCCGGTACTGCTGGACCGAACCCAGCTCGACACCGCACTGATCAACATCGCGGTGAACGCGCGCGACGCCATTGACGGCCACGGCAAGGTGACGATCGATGTGGAACAGCTGACATCGGTGCCTTCCGTGCGGTTCGCGGCGCCGATGAAAGGCAACTTCGCTGCGATCAGCGTCAGCGACACCGGTGCCGGTATCGATCCGTCCGTGGTGGACCGGATCTTCGAGCCATTCTTCACCACCAAGGGAGTGGGCGCGGGCACCGGGCTTGGCCTCAGCCAGGTGTTCGGCTTCGTCAAGCAGTCCGAGGGCGAAGTGGACGTACAGAGCCAGGCCGGTGTCGGTACGCGCTTCACGTTGTATCTGCCGCTGGCGCAGGAAAACGCCACCATCGAGCTGCCGACCACGCAACAGGGGCTGCTGCATGGCCACGGATTGTGCGTACTGGTGGTGGAAGACAACGTGGATGTGGCCGAGTTTGCAGTCGGGGCGCTGCGCGAGCTTGAGTACAACGTCGTACTCGCGCGCAATGCCGACGAGGCACTGGCGGAGCTCGAGCGCGACGCTGCGCGTTTCCACGTGGTGTTCAGCGACGTGGTCATGCCCGGGACCAATGGGCTGGATCTCGCCCGCACCATCCGCAGCCGCCTGCCCGATCTTCCGATCATTCTCACCAGTGGCTACAGCGAACTGCTGGCCCGCGATCCAGGACACGGTTTCACGCTGCTGCGCAAGCCCTACTCACTGAAGCAGCTGGCCTCCGTGATGACCGAGGCCAGCCGTCGCTCGCAGACGATGGTGACTGCGCTTTAGCCGGCAGATCACCGCGTCGGACCGGTCCAGGAAGCAAGCGCCGAATCAAGGCCGGGCATATCTCCTCCTATGCCGCAGGTCCAGGCAACGATGCCATCCGGGCGCACCAGCACCGCCCCCAGACCCGATGCCGCATCTCCAGTATCTGCGGCGCAGGCGATGGAAGGCTGCCAGCGTTGGCCATGCTGCGGCGGCGAAGACGCCGGGTCGAAAACAAGCAGCGCCCCCTGCCCCGCTCTCAGCAGTTCGCCCAGGCGGCGGCCATCGGCCAACCGGAAGTCCGGCGCGCTCCTGCCGACCAGCGGGTGCTCTCCGCCAAGTTCCAGCTGCTGCGAAACACCCCAGATCCGCTCGGCCAGATACGTGGCCCCATCGCGGGTGCCGGCCAGGTCGGCCATGATCGCTGCCAGCGCGCGCGAGCCGGCCCCGGGACGCATCAGCGCAACCTGCGCGCGCGACCAGTCCAGCACCTTGGTGCCCACCGGATGGCGCTCAGACTGATAGCTGTCCAGCAGCGCCTCATCAGCCTTGCCCCGCACTACGGCGGCCAGCTTCCAACCGAGGTTCATCGCATCGCCGATGCCAAGGTTCAGCCCCTGGCCGCCCAACGGTGAATGCATGTGCGCGGCATCACCTGCCAACAGCACACGGCCGCTGCGATAGGCCGTCGCTTGGCGCGCAGCATCGGTCCATGTCGTGGCCAGGTGCAATGCAGTGATCGTTGCCTCGCGGCCAGACACCCGCCGCAGCAACGCTTGCGCGGAGTGCCGGTCCAGTGGCGTGCGATGGCCCGCGCCACCGTCGAAATCGGCCAGCGCCAGCAGGCCTGGCGGGTTGAAATTGCACATCCCGTGATCGGTGAACTGTCGGCCCGGTGTGAGTACACACCCATCTGCCAGTTCGACCAGCAGCGTGTAACCGGTGAACTCCGGCCCGGTTCCGGCAAAGATGAAGCCCGATTGCTTGCGTACCGTGCTGCGGGCCCCATCACAACCGACCAGCCAGCGGCCGTGGACCCTGCCGGAGCCGATGTGCACGGCAACCTGCGCCTCGTGCGCATCCACCGCCTGTACCGCACGCCCGCGTTCGATGCGAACGCCCAGCGCAATCGCACGTTCGGCCAATACCGTTTCCAGGGCCTGCAGCTCCACCGCCATCTGAGTGCCCACTGGCGTCGGCAGGCGCCAGCTCCAGCGCGTGCGGTCGACGTCGTCCAACGCAAACGGAATGCCGGCGAAGTGGCCACCCAGCGCCCGCGGTTGCGCCAGCCAATGGGCGGTGCCTAGCGGCGGCGCGCCCTTGTCGGGCTTGAGCACCTGAGTCGCGACGACCGCGTCCAACAGGCCACGCCGATCCAGTGCCTCCAGCGTGGGGACGTTCAGGCCGCGCAGCCCGAATGGCAGGCGCTTCAACGGCGAATCAGCGGACCCGGCCTGTTCCAGCACCAGCACCGAACACCCGGCATGGGCCAGTTCGCAGGACAGGAACAAGCCAACCGGGCCAGCACCGGCAATGACGACGTCGTACAGCATGGAGATTCCTTGTGAGCGCCGGGTCGGCGCTCTGGCGGGACAAATGTTACACTCGGTGTACGTTTTCACACATGAACCACCCATGACCCCGCTTCCTGGCCGTCGCGAGCAGCGCAAAGCCAAGACCCGACAAGCGATTTCCGACGTCGCCACCGAGCTGATCATCCGGCGGGGCTTCGAGGCCGTCTCCATGTCCGAGATCGCCGAAGCCGCGGGCGTCTCACGCAAGACGGTCTTCAACTACTTCGCCAGCAAGGAAGACCTGGTGTTCGATCGCGATGAGGAGGCGCGCACGCTGCTGCGCGAGGGCATGATGGCGCGCAGCGGAATGACCCCGCTGATGGCCTTCCAGTCACTCGTGCGCGAGTTGCTGGAGGCGGGCCATCCACTGCTGCGCATCAATGCCGGTGCTGCCGCCTTCTGGGGCACCGTGGCGGAGAGCCCGGTACTGGTCGCGCACGCGCGACGGCTGCAGGCGCAGTTGACTGACGATCTGGCGCAATTGATGGCCGACGCTGTCGGCCGGCCCGGACATGACGCCGAAGGGCGATTGGGCGCGGCCATGCTGCTGGCGTCGATGGTGGCGGCCTATGAGAAAGGACTGGCAAGCCAACTGCAGGGCGAGGACCCGCGCGAGGCCATGCTGCAGCTGATCGTGCGCGGCGCCAACGGGGTACTGGTGGCCTTGGCGGGCACCCCATATACGGACCCCGGCGCGCGCCCATAGCGCATTCGGGGGATAGGTTTCGAAGTGTTGCAAATGCTACTCTTTCTCATTTGCAGACACATAGCCCCTCCCCAATGCCCCTTCCCACACCCCTGCAACGCGCCCTGTACCTGGCACTGACCCTGCCCTTGGCACCGCTTGCCCATGCTGCCGAGTCCTCTACTGCCGCGCCCAAGGACCTGGACAAGGTCGAGGTTCGCGGACGTGCACAGGCGCTGTACCGGGTGGACGATGCCGCGGTCGGCACCCGCACGGATACACCGCTGGAGCTGGTCCCACAGTCGATCCAGGTCATCCCGCGTGAACTGATCGACGACCAGGCGGCGCGTCAGGTAACCGATCTCTATCGCAGCATCAGCGGCATCAGCTATTTCAGCTATGCCGGGGTGACCCTGCGCGGCTTCCGCCAGGAGAACGTGCTGTATGACGGCCTGCGCGGCGATCCGTATGCAGGATTCTCGGTGCCGCAGCTGTTCAACATCGATCGCGTGGAAGTGCTGAAGGGACCGGCAGGCGCGCTGTATGGCGGGGGTGATGCAGGCGGTGTCATCAACTACGTGACCCGCAAGCCCAAAGCCGCTGCCGAGCGCCGCATCGAGGTCCAGCTGGGCGACAAGGACTTCCGTGCCGGATCGATCGAGGGTACCGGGCCGTTGAATGCCGCCGGCAGCGTGCGCTATCGCGCCGGGCTCTATGCCGACAATGAAAAGGGCGTGCGCTGGAACACCGACAGCGAGAGCGTGATCGGCGATGCCTCGCTGGCCTTCGACGTCGGACAGACCGGTGAACTGGTGCTGCAGTTCACCGACATCACCCAGAACCTTGGCGGCAACCGTCTGCGCGGCGTGCCGGTCAACGATGCAGGCACGTTCCTGACCGACCGCCGCTGGAACCACAACGAGGCCAGCGACTTTCTCGACATGCGCGCCAAGGTGGCGCTGGCGCAGTACCGCTTCGCGCCGCTCGACACGCTGGACCTGGACTTCGCCGCCCGCTGGTTCAGCAACAACGAACACCAGATGTACCACGAGCCGATGGGCCTGATCGATCGTGACCGCGATGGCGTGGCCGAGTGGATGACCCGCCAGCTGCGCAACCAGATCCGCGACAACGACGCATTCACTGCCAACGGCAATGCAGTCTGGCGGGTGACCACCGGCGCGGTGGAGCACAAGGTGCTGTTCGGCGCCGATGTATACCGGCTGGATGCGGACTTCACCGCACAGACCGCGAACAGCGCTGACCTTGCGCGTGGCGCCGGGCCGGTGCGCGGCATCGACCTGTTCAATCCCGTGTACGGCGCCAGTACCTGGCACGACTACAACCTGGCGGCCCTCCCCTGGCGCAGCACGTCCACCCGCAGCAAGCGCTATGGCGGCTACCTGCAGGACGAACTGGCACTGGGCACACGCTGGCATGTGCTGGCCGGACTGCGCTGGGATGGCTTCAAGGATGAGGACCGCATGGGTGGCAGCAGCGTGGATGGCAATGATCTCAGCTGGCGGCTGGGTAGCACGTTCACCGTGCGCGAGGGCCTGAATGTCTACGCCAACGTCGCCAGTGGTTTCGTGCCGCAGAGTGCCGCCAACCAGAACCCGGCCGCTGGCGGACCGTTCGATGCCGAGCGCAGCAAGCAGTGGGAAGTGGGCATGAAGTCGCTGCTGGCCGACCGTGTGACCTTGAACATGGCGGCCTACCGGATCGACCGCAGCAACATCGTGCAGGCCACCGGCGAGGTGATCGGTGGCGTGAACCAGTTGGCCGCGCTGGGCCTGGTGCGCAGTACCGGCATGGAGCTGGACCTTTTGGCCGACCTCACCGAGCGCTGGGTGCTGAACCTGACCTACGCCTACAACGATGCGCGGGTGAAGGACGCCGGGCCGAATGGCATCACCAACGCCTCCGGCGGCCAATTCGCCAATGCGCCGCGCAACAAGCTGGGACTGTGGACGCGTTATGACCTGCCGGCGATCAACTCCGCCATCGGCTTTGGCGCCGATCACGTCGGCGAACGCCTCAGCCTGGATGGGCAGACGGTCAAGGCCTACACCGTGTTCGACGTGAGCTGGAAGACCACGTGGAGGCAATGGCACTTCCAGGCCAACGTCAAGAACCTGTTCGACAAGGTGTACGCGGCCAGTGGCTTCATTGAACGCAACGGGCATTTCCCCGGCGAGCCACGGCGGGTGTATGTGCAGGCGGCCTACAGCTTCTGACACAGGGCTGCGAACCATGATGACAGGGGGAGGTGGCTGCCCACCTCCCCTCCCGGTGTCAGTGCGAGCAGGCCACCAGCATCGAGCGGGTGGCCATCTGGGTGGAGGTGAAGCCGTTCTTGTTGCCCACCGCGATGGCGTTGCCGTCGTCGCCATCCTTGCTGAAGACCACATAGCCGCCTGGGCACATCTGCCCGGCCTTTTCGTAGCAGCCACTCCAGGAGCCGGAGCCGCTGCAGTCGATGGAGACGCCGCGTCGGCCATCGGGGGTAACGGTCATCCTGGCGGTGGTGCAGCCACTCAGCGCGGCCACGAACAACAACGGAACGAACAACTTCATGGGTACTCCAGGGGGTGGGATCAGCGGAAGGGCGCCAAGGCTGGAGTGCCCGGATTGCGCGAACCTTGCGCCGACATCCGCTTTCCTGCGTCCATTACAGCCTTGCGGGACATCGGGAAGGCACGCCATGTTCACGCAATGTTCCTGTCATACGGTGCCGGCGCGTGCCGAACCGCCCCGCCACGCCCCCTTCCTGCGCAAACCCCGCCGATGCACATCCTGCTGATCGAAGACGAAGCCGAACTGGCCGCTACCCTGAAGTCCGCCCTGCAGCGCGAGCGCTACGTGGTGGACCTGGCCAACACGCTGGCGCTGGCCCGCGAAGCGGCCCTGTGCGGATCGCACGACCTGGTGTTGCTGGACCGCACCCTGCCCGACGGCGACGGCCTGGGATTGATTTCGCTGTTGCGTGAGCGCAACCCCGGGGTGCCGATCATCGTGCTGAGCGCGCTCGGGCAGCTGCCGGACCGCATCGCCGGCCTGGATGAGGGCGCGGACGACTATCTGGCCAAGCCCTTCGCACTGGAGGAGCTGTTCGCCCGCATCCGCGCTGCCGGGCGCCGGCCGAGCGGCATGCAGGTGGAACTGGTGAGCATCGGCCGGTTGGTGTTCGACCCGGCATCGGGCGAGGCGAGCGTGGGCGGGCAGCGGCTGGAGCTGCCGCGCCGTGAGATACGTGTACTGGCCGCGTTGGCCCGGCGTCTGGGTCGCACCGTGCTGCGCGAGTCGATTGAAATGGCGGTGTATGGATTCGATGACGGCATCCATTCCAACACGCTCGATTCGCACGTCTCGCGCCTTCGCCGCAAGCTGGCCGATGCCGACGCAGGAGTAGAGATACACGCCATCCGCGGTGTCGGCTATCTGATGCGGGAAGCCAAATAATGGCGCGTCGTCCATCGCTGAAGCGTCCGTTGATCGTCAAAACGCTGATCTATCAGCTGCTGGCGTTGCTGGTGGCGTTCTTCGCGCTGCTGATGGTGCTGATACGTGCCGACAGCGGTGGCTACTACACCATCCAGACCTTTGCGCCGGTGGCCGCCGACGCGGTGCACCGCGACCGCAATGGCGAACTGTACGTGCAGAACACACCGGAACTGGCCGAACTGCTGAAGTTCGTTCCCGGCGCATGGTTCATCGCCGAGGATGAGCATGGCCACTACGTTACGTTCGGACCTGTGCCGCCGGCCTATGCCTCGCTGGTAGGCGCACTGGATGGCATCCCCTTTGGCGACCTGCGCGGGCGGGATCGCAGCGATGGCCTGGCCGTCGTGGTGCGCCAGCACAGCGGGCCGGCCGGCAAGCTGACCATCATGGCCCATGGCGAAACCGATACGCTGACTTGGCAGATGGCGCTGGCGGCACACATCATCACCCTGCCGATCTTCCTGCTGCTGGGCCTGGCCACCATCGTCCTGACACCGATCATCGTGAGACGGGCCCTGGCCGGGGTGGAGCGCATCGCCGAGGAAGCCCGCAACATCTCCGCCAGCCGCCGCGGTGTCCGCCTGACAGAAACCGCTGTGCCTGTGGAGATCGCTCCGTTGGTGACGGCGGTGAATGAAGCACTGGAGCGGCTGGACGAGGGGCACGAACGGCAACGCCGCTTCATCGCCGCCGCCGCGCATGAGCTGCGCACACCCATTGCGATTCTGAGGGTAAAGGTCGATGCGGCCGACGACGCCACCTCGTGCAGCCTGGCCGTGGAAGTGGCGCGGCTGGCGACGCTGGCAGAGCAGCTGCTGGATCTGCACCGCATGGACGAAGACGGGCCGAAGGAAACCATCAACCTGGCGCGGGTGGCCAAACGGGTGGCCGCCGATCTGGCGCCGCTGCTGATCCAGTCGGACAAGACCGTAGCCGTGGCGGTGGAATCACATTTCCCGGTGCTCGGCGAGACCGGCGCAGTGGAGCGGGTAATTTCCAACCTGGTACTGAATGCTGCCGAACATGGCGGACGCCAGATCATCGTGCGCGTTCAAGGCAGCTGCCTGGAGGTCGAGGACGACGGCCCCGGCATACCGGTCGACCAGCGCGAACGGGTTTTCGAACCCTTCCAGCGGTTGCGGCCGCGGCAGACAGGCGCGGGCCTGGGGCTGAACCTGGTGCGCCAGGTGATCGACCGCCACGGCGGCCACGTCACGATTCTGGATGCGCCGGGTGGTGGTGCATTGATCCGTGTCGAGTTTCCATTGCATCCGGGCGTGACCAGCACGCCACCGCTGGAGCACTGAACACATCGCATGCACCTGTGTAACCGGCGCCTGTCCATGCGTGGCCGGGAGCGAGGACAGGCAAGGTTGCGGCAATGTTCGCTGGACAGCATCGGGGTGTGGCACCTGCCGTGCCACCGCGTTCCTATCTGACAGGAAGCCTGCATGTGACCCAGGGAGCTCCCCCACCGTCCCCTTCCGCACGCACTGTGCCACCGCGGAATTCGCCCGGACTTACGGCTGCCGCATGGAATCGCCGCCCACACAATGTCCGCGCGCCCGGCCTGCAACATTGGCCGCTTTGGCTGCGGACAGTTCCCGATATCGAGCGCGCTGGCGTGTTGATGCGGCTGTTCGGCGCGTTGTTTCTGCTGCTGCCCGGCATTGCGCTGGTGGCTTCAGCGCATCGGCATGCGAGCACAGCGGTGGCGATGGCCGTGCTCCTGTTCGTTGCCGTGCATGCTGCGCTGCATGGGCTGGCGGCATGGCGGGCGGCAACCCCGCACCCAACGCCACCGCTGCTGCGCGCCCTGGACGGCCATGCCGCTGGGATAATGATTGCCAGTACGCTGCTGATCGCCATCGTTGCAGGAATGGCGAAGCTGCATGCTTCGACCTTCCCCTGGTTGTTGGCCAGCGCGGCGATTCAACTCTGCGCTGCGCGCATCGCAGGTCACCGGCTGCGAAATGCACTGCTGGTTCTCGGTAGCGCCCTGCAGGTCATCGCCGTGGCACTGCTCGCTCTTCATGCCGCGCGCTGACACAACGATCGCCCCGCAAGGTTCGCGCAACCCAGCGCATCGAGACTCGACGGCCAACGACGTCTGCCCCGACAGACGTGTGTCTCTTCTGTCGCAAGGACCCCCGATGACCTGTCTCTTCTGGTTGCTGAGCCGATGAGCACCGTACCCCGCAAGCGCCGCCGTGCGCTCATCGTCGCTGCCGGCCTGCTGTGCTGCGCGCTGACTCTGTTCGCGTGGTTGCGGCCCGCACCACCTCCGCACCTGCAGGTTGCACCGGTCGCTCGCGGCAGCATCGAACAGGTGGTGGAGGCCACTGGCACGCTGAAGCCCTCGCAACTGGTAAGCGTGGGTGCACAGGTCTCCGGACGCATCGATACCCTGCATGTAAAGCTGGGCGACAAAGTGAAAGCCGGCGATCCCATCGCCGACATCGACTCGCGTACTCAACGCAATGCATTGCTCAGCGCGCAGGCCGCACAACGCACCGCGCGTGCCAACCGCGATGCGCTGGCCACCGACCTGCGCCAGTTCGAGCTGACACTGCATCGGCAGCAGCAACTGGTGGCCTCGCAACTGGTGGCCCGCGCCGACTTCGATACTGCCAAGGCCAAGGTCGATGCCACCCGTGAACAGGTCGCTGCGCTGGACGGTGAAGTGGCGCGCCGACAGACCGACGTCGATGTTGCTCAGACCAATCTGGAGTACACCCGCATCACCGCCCCCACCGACGGAACCGTACTGGCCGTGGTCGCGCGCCAGGGGCAGACCGTGAATGCGGTGCAGAGCGCCCCCACCATCGTGATGCTGGGCAACCAGGACGTGATGACGGTGTACGCCGAGATCTCCGAGGCCGACGTCGTACACACGTCTGTTGGCCAGGAAGCATTCTTCACCATTCTTGGTGATGCCGGCCGCCGCTACAGCAGCACGTTGCGGGATATCGCGCCAGCGCCGGAATCCATCACCAACGAAGACAGCTCCAGCCTTGCTGCACCGGCAGTGTCGGGTGGCAGCCGCACGGCCATGTACTACAACGGCCAGTTCGACGTGGATAACGCCGATGGCCGCCTGCGCAGCTACATGACCGCGCAGGTCCGCATCGTGCTGGGCCGCGCCAACAACGTACTGACCATTCCCTCGGCCGCATTGGGTGCGCGCGCCGCCGATGGCAGTTACAGCGTGCAGGTACGTGGTGCCGACGGCCGCGCCAGCACGCGGCGCGTCACTACCGGGCTGGATGATCAGATCCAGGTGGAAGTACGCACCGGGCTGAAGGAAGGCGAACAGGTCGTGCTGGCGCAGGCCGACGCCGAAGCCACCAGCGCACCCACGCAGTCCAGATGAGCACGACCACGACCGAGCCGCTGCTGCGCGTTCGCGGCGTACGCCGCGAGTTTGCCGCAGGCGAGCAGACATTGGTGGTACTCGACGGCATCGACCTGGATATTCACGCAGGTGAACTGGTGGCCATCGTAGGCCAGTCCGGTTCGGGCAAGTCCACGCTGATGAACATCCTGGGCTGCCTGGATCGCCCTTCCGCCGGTGTCTATCAGATCTCCGGGCGCGAGACCGCGCAGATGTCGCCGGATGAACTGGCCGAACTACGCCGCGAACACTTCGGCTTCATCTTCCAGCGCTACCACCTGCTGACCGATCTGACTGCACTGAGCAATGTGGAAGTGCCTGCGATCTACGCCGGCATGCCTGCCGATGCACGCCATGCGCGTGCGGCCACGCTGTTGTCGCGGCTTGGCCTGGGCGAGCGCATGCAGCATCTTCCTGGTGAGCTGTCGGGTGGCCAGCAGCAACGCGTTTCGATTGCGCGTGCCCTGATGAATGGTGGCGCGGTGATCTTCGCCGACGAACCTACAGGTGCGTTGGACACGCATTCCGGCAAAGAGGTGATGAAGATCCTTGGCGAGCTGCACGCCGAGGGCCATACCGTTGTGCTGGTTACGCATGACATGGCCGTGGCCGAGCATGCGCAGCGCATCATCGAAATCCGCGATGGGCGGATTGTGGATGATCGCGCAACCGGTACTGGTCTGTCAGCGGGCGTGGCGACGCCAGCCGTGACCCAGCCTGTGGGCAACAGCGGCTGGCGGGTCTGGCGGGACCGTTTCGCTGAAGCCTTCCGCATGGCATTGCGCGCGATGAACGCCCACCGCATGCGCACCTTCCTGACCATGCTCGGGATCATCATCGGCATTGCATCGGTCGTAGCGGTGGTGGCACTGGGTACCGGCGCACGGCAGGCCATCCTGTCCAACATCTCCTCGTTGGGTACCAATACCATCGAAATCTATCCCGGATCGGGCTTTGGCGACCTCCATTCCGCGCGGGTGGAAACACTCACTCCCGGCGACAGCGTGGCCCTTGCCCGGCAGCCATTCGTGGACAGCGCCACCCCCGGTGTTGCCACCAGCGGCACCGCCCTGCGCGGCAACCGTTCGGCCAGCGTGCAGGTGCAGGGCGTCAGCGAGCAGTATTTCCGCGTGCATGGCCTGAAGCTGGGCGAAGGCGCATTCTTCGGCCCACCGGGTGTGAGCGGCTACCAGCAGGTCGTGGTGATCGACGCCAATACCCGCGCTCGCTTCTTCGCTGCCGCGGACAATCCCATCGGCCAGACCCTGCTGCTGGGCAACGTGCCTGTGCGTATTGTGGCCGTGGTGAAGAAAGATGCTGGTGCTGCCGGCGATGCGTCACTGCTGCGGGTATGGCTGCCTTACACCACCACCATGGCACGCATGCTGGGGCAGAGCCACGTGTCCAGCATCACCGTACGCGTTTCCGATGCGATCAGCATGGAAGCGGCCGAGCAGGCCATCGGACGATTGCTGACGCGGCGCCATGGCAGCACCGACTTCTACATGAGCAACAACGCGCAGATCCGTGAATCCATCGAACAGACCACCAGCATCCTGACCATGATGATCAGCTCCATCGCAGCCATCGCATTGGTGGTCGGCGGGATCGGCGTAATGAACATCATGCTGGTGTCGGTGACCGAGCGCACCCGCGAGATCGGCGTGCGCATGGCGGTGGGCGCGCGCCGCAGCGACATCCTGCAGCAGTTCCTGATCGAATCGGTGCTGGTCTGCCTGCTCGGTGGTGTACTCGGCATCGGCGTGGCCCTTGCGTTGGGCGCGGCTCTGGAGCTGGCCGATGCGGGCTTCAGCCTGGTGTTCTCCGTCAACTCGATTCTGGCCGCCTTCGCCTGTTCCAGCCTGATCGGCGTTGGCTTCGGATTCCTGCCGGCACAACGTGCCGCACGGCTCGATCCGGTGGAGGCACTGGTCCAATAGCCAATGCATCTACCTGTATTGACAGCAGGTTCGCGCAATGTCCGCAGTGTGTACTACGGCTACCGAGAATGTCCGCACAGGAGCTGGACGATGTTTCTTAGAACAGGAAAGCCCGCACTGCTGCTGGTAGCTGCCGCGCAGCTACTGGTGTTGATGCCCTACTCCAGCGACGCCCACGCACAGCGTGGCGATCGCTACAGCCCACACTGGAGCCAGGACTACCGTGATCGGGAGCGCGACGCATGGGAGCGGCGCGAACGTGAGCGGAATCGTGAGCGGGAACGCGAGCGCCGGCACGACGCCAAAGCCACCGGCGTGGTAGTGGGCGTGGTGGGTGCAGCGGTGGTGGCCGGCGTGATTGCCGCTGCTGCCAAGCGCGAACGCGAAGTCCGCGAGCGCGCCGACTACTGCATGAACCGCTACGGCAACTACGACCGCCGCAACGATACCTATCGCGGCACCGACGGCTACACCTATCCCTGCCGCTGATTGACCCTCAACAAGGACAAACACCCCATGACCAGAACTGCTCTGTTGATTGCCCTGTGCGCTGCCCCATTACTGGCCGAGGCCGCACCGGCCGACCCGAAACAGGCCTACATCGATTCCACGTTCACCGCGATGGATACCAACAAGGATGGACGCGTCGACAAGTCCGAGTACGCAGATTTTCAGCAGGGCCGTTTCAACAAGCAGGCCGATTCAATCAACGCCGCATTTACCGCGATGGACAAGAACAAAGATGGAAGGATCAGCAAGGAGGAAGCCGTCGTGGTGCCGGAGATCGCGAAGTACTTTACGGGCCTGGACACCGATGGTGATGGCTATCTGTCACTGAAGGAAATGCAACAAGCCATGGTGGCCGCTCAGACTGCAGACGCGCCAACAAAGTAAATCCAGGGCGGGGCGCTGAAGATGGATGCCCATCCGGACGCGGTGCGGGTTGAACACACCCTCTTCCCACGTTAGCCTCCGAGGTGCCCATGGAGGGCTATCAACGGAGTGAAGCATGAAGATTGGATTCAAGCTGTCTGTTGCTATTGCGGCTGCTGCACTGACCCTGGGAATCGGCAGTGCCTCCGCGCAGTCCCGCTGTACCCCGTGCTACACCGCCTACGAGGCTTGTCTGGCGGCGGGCAATGGCGAGAACGTCTGCTACCCGGCGTTTGCCCGTTGCCTGCGGAACAGCGGCTGCACCATCCCGTAAGTCACGCATTGCCGTGATGTGTGCCGGCCCCCATTTTTGGGGGCTGGCACTGGTGCGCGCCACATTCCATGCGCGGCTGACAATCAGCTCAGGGCGAACGCTTGAAACCACGATAGGTTTCACCCCACTCGCGCATGGCCAGCAGCACCGGAACCAACGTGCGCCCGAACTCGGAAAGCTCGTATTCCACCTTCGGCGGCACTTCCGGGTACACGTGGCGGATCACCACCCCGTCGGCTTCCAGTTCCCGCAGCTGGCTGGTCAGCATGGACTGGGTAGCGTTGGGCACACGCCGCGTGAGCTCCATGAAACGCCGCTTGCCTGTCATCAGGTGGAACAGAATGATCGGCTTCCACACGCCGCCCATGACCGACAGCGTGACTTCCACCGCGCAACCGCTCTTGCCGTCCCAACGCTTGCTACGCATGCATACTCCGGAAAACCATAGTACCTACGGAAAATCATCGTTCTTGTTGCGATAGTGGTGCGAGCCTAGCATGGGTTCATCCATTGAACGTGAGACCGCACCATGAGTTTCAAGGCACTGCTGACCCGCAAGACCAACGACGGCGTTTCCACGGAGCTGGTCGATTTCGATGAAGCCAACCTGATGGATGGCGACGTGCTGGTGCAGGTCGAGTACTCCACGCTGAACTACAAGGACGCGCTGGCCCTCACCGGCGCGCGCCCGGTGATCCGGACGTTCCCGTTGATCCCTGGCATCGACCTGGCTGGCGTGGTGCTGGACTCCAGCAGCGTCGACTTCAAACCCGGCGACCGCGTTGTGCTCAATGGCTGGGATCTCAGCATGGGCCACCACGGCGGCCTCGCCCAGCGCGCCCGTGTTCGCGGCGAATGGCTCAACAGGATTCCCGGCAACCTGAGCACCCGCGACGCCATGGCCATCGGCACCGCCGGCTACACCGCGATGCTGTGCGTGCTGGCACTGGAAGATGCCGGCGTGACGCCCGATAGGGGCGACGTGCTGGTAACGGGGGCCAACGGTGGCGTCGGCTCGATCGCGGTGGCGATCCTTTCAAAGCTGGGCTATCGCGTGGTGGCCGCCACCGGGCGCCCGGAACACGCCGAGTATCTGCACAGCCTGGGCGCCGCCGAGATCATCGACCGCGCGCAGCTTTCAGAACCGCGCGAACGGCCGGTGAGTGCCGAGCGCTGGGCCGGCGTGGTTGATGTGGCAGGCGGCCCTACCCTCGTCAACGCCCTTGCCGAGACGAAGTACCGCGGCGCAGTGGCCGCGTGCGGGCTGGCGCAGAGTGATGAGCTGCATGGCTCGGTGCTGCCCTTCATTCTCCGCAACGTGACGCTTGCCGGCGTGGATTCGGTGAATGCGCCGCAGGCCGTTCGCCAGCGTGCGTGGGACCGGCTTGCCACCGACCTGGACCCGCAGAAGCTGGAAAGCACCGTGCAGCTGATCGGGCTTGCCGAGGTGCTGGACGTCTACGACCAGATCATTCCGGGCAAGGTGCGTGGGCGGATTGTTGTGGATGTGAATGCGTGAGCAGATCGTCTGGATCAACTGCATCTGATGCAGTTTCCATGCTGCGGCGAATGGTGAACACGCAGTGAAACAACGCGGGCGGTGATGACCTCAAGCCACTGCCGCTCGCATACGCTCGGGTTCCCATCGCTGCCTGGACACCCGACATGCCAATGACCGCGTTCGCACTTGCCGCTGCGCTTTCGGGCCTGCCCGACATCACCTGGGAGCGCGAGCGCGCCGAGGATGCGCACCAGCTCATGCTGTGCCAGATCCATCGCGATGCGCTGAAGCAGAACGAAGGCAAGGACGATGCCTATCCGCGTGCCAAGGCGGTCTGCGACCTGCTGGCACGCGAGTACAAGGACAAGTGGGATTTCGATGCGCAGGATGCCCTGGCCGCTTCGGGGGTGGATCTGGATGAGCTGATCCGCCGCGGCGATGCGATGGAAGTACCGCCGACGAAGCAGGATCGCGCCTACGAGTGATGCCGTGCCCGCGGGCAAGGCCGCACGCATCGTCAAGGCCCCTTATCATGTGTGCCTGGGGGCGCTATACGCCCTGTTGACGCTTGCAGGGCAGTATCTGGATGTCTATGGAATGGTGCCCCTCGGGCTGGGGCCGGCGCGTGACCCGTTCGCCCCATTGGTCGCTGCGGCTTGATGGCGAGTATGTTGAAATCAATGTGTCCGGCCAGCAGTTCCGGCTGCGCGTGGATGATGACCAGCAGGTGCAGATCCATCCAGGGGTCTTCTGGTCACGGGTCGAGCTGCAGACCGGCGATGCTGCTGCGCTGTGCGTAGACGGGCTCCCCAACGGACAAGCGTGCCGGCTTGCTGCAGCCGTGCAACACATGCTCTTTGCGCGCACCACGCATGGGCGCAAGGCCTTGTTTGACAGCGTTCTGCAACAGATCCAGTCGTGGTTGAACGACGCGGACGCCCTCATCGACCGGGGCAATGCCGGCCGCCGCTGGATCACTCACGAGCAGCAGCAGGCGCTGCTGGCGAAGCGCTCCGCCCTGCCCCTGCAGCCGCCGGAGCTGGAGCAGCTGTTCCGCGATGAGGACGTCCATGGAGATCTGCATGCGGACAGCCATCGCGCAGCGCTGGACGTCCTGCGCGACTGGAACCTGGATTGGCCCGCTGCCTGGGCCGAAGCCAACGAGGCCATGACCCGGCGCGAGCTGGTGTTGGCCAAGGATTTCCTGGACCGGGTCGAGAGCAGACCGCTGACCGAGGAACAGGCCCGCGCCGTCATCTGCTTCGACAACCGGGTCCAGGTCGTGGCCGCGGCCGGTTCCGGCAAGACCTCCACCATGGTCGCCAAGGCCGCTTATGCCATTGACCGCGGCTTTGTCGAATCCGAACGCATCGTGATGCTCGCCTTCAACAAGGATGCCGCCCAGGAACTGGAGGAGCGCGCGCAGCGATGCTTCGACCGGCTCGGCATGGGCGACACCGTGGTTGAGTCGCGAACCTTCCACGCCCTGGGCCTGGCCATCATCGCCAAAGCCACGGGGCGCAAGCCCGATATCCCGGAATGGGCCATTGACGCCACGCTGGGCTTCAACAAGCTGGCCGAACTGGTGGACGACCTGAAGGATCGCTCGACCCACTTCCGCACCCAATGGGACATGTTCCGCCTGGTGTTTGGGCGCGACCTGCCGCCATTCGGCGCGGAAATGGAGGCCGACGGCTACGACCGCGATGGCATGCCCTACATCCGCACCCTGCAGGGTGAGCGGGTGAAGAGCCTGGAAGAGTGCGTGATCGCCGACTGGCTCTTCTACAACGGCGTGACGTACGACTACGAGCGGCGCTACGAGTTCGATACCGCGACAGACACCCACCGCCAGTATCGCCCCGACTTCTATTACCCGGACGCCGGCCTGTATCACGAGCACTTTGCGCTGGATGCCGATGGCCAGCCGCCGGCGCACTTCGCCCATTACGCCGAGGGCATGCACTGGAAGCGCCAGCAGCATGCGGCACGCGGCACCACGCTGGTCGAGACGACGTCGTTTGGACTGCGCAGTGGACATGCCCTGCAGGATCTTGCGGAGCGACTTGGCGCGTCTGATGTCGAACTCGACCCGAACCCGGACCGCGACTTGCCCGAACAGGGCGCCAAGCCGATGCCGGATGCAGACCTGATCGGCTTGATGCGCACCTTCATTGCCCACGCCAAGAGCAACTGTCTGACGCTGGACGATATGGCCGCGCGTCTGCGGCAGATGCCCGAAGATCAGTTCAAGGAGCGACATCGTCGCTTCCTGGAGATCGCCAGCCCTGTTTTCCAGGCCTGGGACAACGCACTGGCTGACGAGCACGGCATCGATTTCGAAGACATGCTCAACATGGCGGCCGGACTGCTGGAACAGGGCCGCTATGAATCGCCCTACGAACTGGTGATGGCCGACGAATTCCAGGATGCCTCGCGCGCCCGCGCCCGGCTCTGCCGTGCCTTGGTCAGCCGCCCCGGCCGCTATCTGTTTGCGGTAGGCGATGACTGGCAGTCGATCAATCGCTTCGCCGGTGCCGACGTTTCAGTGATGACCGGATTCCGCGAGTGGATGGGCCATGGCCAGGTGCTGAAACTGGAGCAGACGTTCCGCTGCCCTCAGGTGCTGTGTGATGTTTCCAGCCGCTTCATCAGCCGCAACCCCGCGCAGATCGTCAAGGAGGTTCGCTCCGCTGCACCGGCAATGGGCCCGGTGCTGCAGGCGTTCCAGATGAATCGGCGTGAGGAGGTGCAGGATGGCGTTCGCCAGTACCTCACCAAGCTGCATCAGCAATTGTTGTCCGGGGCGGTGCCACAAGGGCGCGATGGACGCGTGACGGTGTTCATCCTGGGGCGCTACCGCGCCGATCGCAGCGCGATGCCTTCGGATTGGAAGACAGCCTTTGGCAGCACGATGGACGTCGAGTTCCTGACCGCTCATCGCTCGAAGGGGCGCGAGGCGGATTATGTGATCCTGCCGGGAATGGTCCATCGAGGCTTCCCGAGCCTGCGCGCGGATGATCCTGTGCTTTCCTTGGCGATGCCGGATGGCGACACCTATCCACTGAGCGAAGAACGGCGTTTGTTCTATGTGGCGCTGACGCGAGCGCGACGGTCGGTTGCGATGTTCACCCTGCAGGGCAAGCACTCGCCGTTCCTGGATGAGCTGGTGAAGGACGGGGCAGTGGAAGTGACCGCGATTTCAGGCGCGGCCATCCACGAAGAACGCTGCCCAGTGTGCAAGGTCGGCGTGTTTGTGGACCGCAATGGGCCGCATGGGGCTTTCCGGTCGTGCTCCAGTTACCCGTTGTGCCACAACAAGCCGAGGGGTGGGCGTCGGGGATGAATGCATCCCGCCCCTTTCAGCACGCACCCGCCCGCCTGCATCAGAGGGCACTTCTACGCCATGGCGTCTCCGGAAAAGAAAAAGCCCCGGTTGGACCGAGGCTTTCGTCTGGATGGTGGCAAGACTGCGGGCATCGTAAAGACCCTGCAAATCCCCACGATGTGTTCTTACGGGATAATGCAACCGTTCGCACGCATGCATTGCGTATAGTTTCGGATGCAGATGCTCACGTCTGCGCCTGACGCCTCACACGCCCTGTACTGGACCTCGCAGACGGTACAAGGGCCGGGGGCTTTCGCCGTGGCGCTACTGATTCCAAAGGTCAACGCGCAGGCCGCAATAGCAACAGAAAGCTTGAATCCAATCTTCATGCCATAACTCCGTTGATCGCCCTCCTTGGGCATGCGCAGCCTAGCGCGGGTGACTTGTACATTCAAATTGACCGGCAGAAGTCTCTGCGCCTGTGTATCAGAACCGCTTACGGTTCTTGATTTTCCTCTGTCCTATCGGAGTCCCGATCAAAGGAAGGCATCCGTTTGTCCGTTCACTTGCCCTTGTGGGCGGATGGATGGATGAATGGCAGCCAGGGCCGTAGAAACGAAAAAGCCCCTGTTTCCATGGGCTCTTTGAAACAACTGGCGGAGAGAGTGGGATTCGAACCCACGGAAGGTTTGACCCTTCGCCGGTTTTCAAGACCGGTGCCTTAAACCGCTCGGCCATCTCTCCAATCGGGTCCCGGTCGCCCGGGCAGCGGCGTATTCTCGCACGTGAAGGGCATTTGCCCAAGACCACCCTTGCTCCCGCCCTTCGCATCCGGCACGGTGGGGCCTTCACTGCAATCGGAGCCCCCATGGCCCACCTCGATCTGGCCAACCTGCGCACCACCCTGCTGGACGACACCCAGCTGGCCGCAGTGGCCCTGCACCGCGCTTTCGCTGGACACCTGCCGGTCAGCAGCGGGCACGTGGTGGTCTGCGATCCGCTGGTGCAGGCCGAGGCGCCGGCGCTGGCCGACTACACCGCCCCGGTGGGTCGGCATCCGGTCGAGATCATCGTGCACAGCGGCCGCCCGGCGCTGGCCGTGGTCTGGTTCAAGCCCCGCGAAGCCCTCACTGCGTCTGCCCTGCACTGGCAGATGGCGCGCTGGACCACGCAGGACCTGACCGGACTGGATGAGGACAGCTTCATCGGCTACCCGGTCGACGCCGGCATCGGCTGCTTCATGGATACCGACACCCAGCAGGCACTGCTGGCCCTGATCGAACGGGCCGATGGCGACGAAGGCGGCGAGTGGTCGGATGCGCTGATCGACCATGATGGCCTGGACGAAGGCACCGAATACCGCCCCTGGGGCGAGGACTCACCGCATGGCCTGGTCGTATTCACCAGCGGCTGGGGCGACGGCGTTTACCCCAGCTACTGGGCGCTGGATACTTCCGGCATTCCAGTCGCTCTGGTCACCGATTTCCTGTGCATCCAGGGCGGAGACGGGCGCGACGAGCGCGAGATCGCCGACCAGGCCTATCGCGACAGCCTTCCATCCGAAGAGGCTGAAGCGCTGGCACGGCTTGTAGCGGCGGTGGAACGCGATGATGCGAACGCACTGCGCGACCTGCTGAAGGCTGCGCCACAGCGCGCCAACCAGATCGAGCCTGGTTGCGGCGGCACCGCCGTGTTCGAGGCGATCCGTCTGGACCGTCCAGAGGCATTGCGGGTACTCCTGCAGGGCGGCGCGTTGCCGGCAATGCCCGAGCGGCTGCACATGAGCAAGGTGACCAGCTACCTGGACTATGCGCGCTTCCTGAAGAAGCCACGCAGCGCGGAGCTGATGGCAGTACTGGAAGCGCCGGTCATAGCCGAGCCCACACCGGCCGCACCGCCGCAGCGCGGCTTCTGGGTCCGGCTGTTCGGCCGGAACTGACCGGGGCCGGAAAGCAGCAACGCCGGGCATGGCCCGGCGCTACCGTTTCACAGATTGGCGGTGCAGTTGCGGGCAGGTGCCTCAGCCCGCATCCACCGCCAACGCGCCCAGCGCACTGGCCTTGATCCGCTCCTTGGCCTTTTCACAGGCGCCACCGCAATCCAGGCGCGAGGCCTCCAGTTGCGGCGGCAGATGTTCGGCCAGGAAGTCGATGAACACGCGTACCGCCGGCAGCAGGCCGCGGCGCGAAGCGAACACGGCATGGCACACGCCCTGCGGCAGCGACCAGTCCGGCAGCACCACTTCCAGCTCGCCGTTACGCACCGCATCGGCGCACACAGTCTCCGGCAGCATGGTGATGCCGAAGCCGTCCTTCACCATGCTCTGCAGCAGCGGGAAATCGAAGCCGGCCACGCGTGGCTGCAGGTCGACCCGGCGCACTTCGCCTTCCGGCCCATGCAGTTCCCAGCGCTGGCGCGCTTCGTCTTCGCTGATGCTGAGGGTGACGTGCTGGGTCAGCTCTTCCGGGTCCTTCGGGCGGCCAGCGCGGTCCAGGTACTTCGGGCTGGCCACCAGCAGTTCCTGCACCTGTCCGAAGCTGCGCATCACCAGGCTGCCGTCGTCGTCCAGGCGCGAACGCACGCGCAGGGCCACGTCATAGCCTTCATTGATGATGTCCACGCGGCGGTTGCTGATGTTCAGCTGCAGGCGCACCTTCGGGTACTGCTCAAGGAACTTGGGCAGCAGCTTGGGCAGCTGCATCTGCGCCAGCGACACCGGCACGCTGGCGCGCACCACGCCGCGCGGTTCCGCACTGAGGCGGTCGACCACTTCGCGGGCGGCCTGCGCCTCGGCCAGCATCGTCTGCGCGTGGCGGTGCACGCTGGTGCCGACGTCGGTCACGGCGAAACGGCGCGTGGAGCGCTGCAGCAGGCGCACGCCCAGGTCGGTCTCCAGCTGGCTGATGCGGCGACTCAGGCGCGACTTGGGGATGCCCAGCGCACGCTCGGCGGCGGCAAATCCGCCGTGGTCGACCACCATCGCGAAGTAGTACAGATCATTCAGGTCATGCATGCCCGAGTTCCATATCTAGAACAATACGTGGCATTCAAACACCTTTATCCCGCCTTTGCAACAACCTATCGTTCTCTCCGTCGGCGGGGCCACCCCGCCCCTCCCTCCCAGAACATAGGTGACTGCCATGAAGCTTCTGCATCTCGACGCCAGCGTGCTTGGCGAGAACTCCGTCTCCCGCCACCTGACCGCCGCCGTGGTGGCCCGCTTCAAGCAGCAGATCGAAGGCCTGCAGATCGATTATCGCGATCTTGACGCCAATCCGGTACCGCATCTTCGCAGCAGCTCGCTGGCCAAGGCGGACGCGGCCGAAGCCGCCGATGCTGAACAGGTGCTCGAGCAGTTCCTTGCCGCGGACATCGTGGTGATCGGCGCGCCGATGTACAACTTCAGCATCCCGTCCACACTGAAGGCCTGGATCGACCGCGTGGCCGTGGCCGGGCGCACCTTCAAGTACACCGAGAACGGCCCGATCGGCCTGGCCGGCGGCAAGCGCGTGATCGTGGTCAGCAGCCGCGGCGGCATCTACACCGATTCGCCGGCCGACTTCCAGGAACCGTTCCTGCGCCAGACGTTCGCCTTCTGGGGCATCAACGACATCGAGTTCGTACGTGCCGAAGGCATCGCCTACTCGCCGCAGCACCGTGAAGACGCCATCGCTGGCGCGTTGGCGGCCCTGCCGTCGCACGAAGCGGCTGAAGCCGCCGCTGCATAAGCGTTCCAGCGTTCGGCACCCCTCTCTCCTCGTCTGGGCGCTGAACGCGGGCCGGGATCCCCTCCCCCATCCCGGCCCACCCTGGCGGCCCCGCTTTGCGGGGCCGCTTTTCTGTGTCTGGCCCGAGGGCTCGCCATCCACGCACGGCGTGGATCTACTGCACGTGTGCGTGGATTCGGTGCCATGCGCGGCGCTCACCAGAACGTTAGGCTGGGGCCATGAACTACATCGTGACCACTGCACACCGCAGCGAATTTCCGCACCCGATCACCCTGCGCCGTGGCCAGGCGCTGGTGGTGGGCGAACGCTATGAAGGCCCGGAGGGCTGGGACGACTGGTTCCTGTGCGAAGCCGAAGGGCAGCAGCCCGGTTTCGTGCCGGCGCCCGTGATCGGTCGCACTGCGCAGGGTGACGCGTTTGCCACCGAGGATTACTGCGCACGGGAGCTGGATGTGGATCCCGGGCAGGTGCTGCGTGGGCAGCGCACGCTCAATGGTTGGGCGTGGTGCGTGCCGGAGACCGGCGAAGCGGGATGGGTGCCGCTGGAGAAGCTGCGGGCCATGCGGTAATCGCGGGGTTCATCCACGCATGGCGTGGATCTACTGAGGCATCGGTGAATTCATGCCGGGCGCGTGCAACATCCTCCAGTAGATCCACGCCATGCGTGGATTCGGTGCCATGCAAGCATGGCCCCCCCCAGAGCCACAGCGGTGCCATGCATGCATGGCACCCACCCGATCAGAGAATCAGGCGATGGTTTCCAGCCCACCCATGTACGGGCGCAGCGCTTCCGGCACGGTGATGCTGCCGTCGGCGTTCTGGTAGTTCTCCATCACTGCGATCATCGCGCGGCCAACCGCCACGCCCGAGCCGTTCAGCGTGTGCGCCAGTTCCGGCTTGCCGGTGGCCGGGTTGCGCCAGCGCGCCTGCATGCGGCGGGCCTGGAAGTCACCACAGTTCGAGCACGAGGAGATCTCGCGATAGGTTTCCTGCGACGGCAGCCAGACTTCAAGGTCGTAGGTCTTGATGGCCGAGAAGCCCATGTCGCCGGTGCACAGCAGCACCTTGCGGTACGGCAGGCCCAGCTTCTCCAGCACCACTTCGGCGCAGCGGGTCATGCGCTGGTGTTCGGCGTCGCTGTCTTCCGGGCGGCAGATCGAGACCAGCTCGACCTTCTCGAACTGGTGCTGACGGATCATGCCGCGAACGTCGCGGCCACCACTGCCAGCCTCGGCACGGAAGCACATCGAGTGGGCGGTCATGCGCAGCGGCAGGCGCTCGGCCTCGACGATCTCGTCGCGCACGATGTTGGTCAGCGGCACTTCCGAGGTCGGGATCAGGTAACGCGTGGAGTCGCCCACGGCGGTCTTGAACAGATCGTCCTCGAACTTCGGCAGCTGGCTGGTGCCACGCAGTGAATCGGCGTTGACCAGCAGCGGCACGTTGGTTTCCTCGTAGCCGTGCTCACCGGTGTGCAGGTCGACCATGAACTGGGCCAGCGCACGGTGCAGGCGCGCGATCGGGCCGCGCAGCACGGTGAAGCGCGAGCCAGACAACTTGGCCGCGGTCTCGCCGTCCAGCCAGCCGTTGCGGGCGCCCAGTTCGACGTGGTCGAGCACCTTGAAATCGAACTGGCGCGGGGTACCCCAACGTGCCTGCTCGACGTTGTCGTTCTCATCGGCACCGGCCGGCACGTCATCGGCCGGCAGGTTCGGAATGCCCATCGAGATCGCTTCGATCTTCTCGCGCAGCTCGTCCAGCGCCACTTCCGAGGCCTTCAGCTCGTCGGCGAAGGCAGCGACCTCGGCCATGATGGCCGAGACGTCCTCGCCCTTGGCCTTGGCCTGGCCGATGGCCTTGGAACGGCTGTTGCGCAGGCTCTGCAGCTCCTGGGTCCGCACCTGGATGCGCTTGCGATCGGCCTCCAGGGACTCCAGGGCAGACACGTCGAGCTCGAAGCCGCGGCTGGTGCGCAGGCGTTCGGCGAGGTCGGCGGGCTGGTGGCGGAGCAGGGCTGGATCAAGCATGGCAGGTGTCGTGGTGGGTATCAGGGATGGGATTATCGCTTGTTATACGGATTTCTGCCGCCCGGTTCATTCCCGCCGTGGCAGAATCGGGCCATTCCGTACTGGTCCGGTCCATGTCTGCACCCCGCTCGTCGTCCGCCAAGTCGTTCACTGTGCATATCCCGCGCAACGCCCTGAAGATCGCCGGCATCGCCTTCGGCGTGGGCGTACTGCTGTTCGTGCTGGTCTGGCTGACCGGTCGCGACAAGGAGTTCTTCCGCGCCGATCCTGCCGCCCAGACACCGCAGGAAACCGCCCAGATCGAGCCCCTGCCGGAGCCGTTGGCCGCTGCGGCCGGTTCCAGCGACATGCCCGATGCCAAGCCGGCCCCGGTAGAGGAAGAAGCACCAAAGCTGGTCGAAACCGCTCCACCGCCGCCTGCCCCCATCGCTGAAGCAGCCCCGGCCGCACCGGGCCCTGCGCCGGCGGCCACCGGCAACAGCCAGCCGATGCCGATTGCCGGCCAGTCGCCGCCGCCGTCGTACCCTGCCGCCGCCCTGCGCGCCGGCGAAACCGGCACCGTGGTGGTACGCGTGGATGTAGACGCCACCGGCTATCCCAACAACGCCACGGTGATCCAGCGCAGTGGTTCACGCGACCTCGACCGTGCCGCCACCGACGCCGTACGCCGTTGGCGTTTCACCCCCGCGCAGAGCAACGGCCAGGCCGTCCCCGGCAGCATTGAAGTGCCGTTCGACTTCAAGACCCAGTAACTGAACGCTTCCCGGCAGGCAAACTGAACCCTGCCGGTGGCGTTGACGCAACGCTGACACTTCTCGTCCGTGGCTCGCGCAAAACTTCCCACGTCGTCCATTGACGGAAGGAGTTAGCGATGACTGCCACCACCCACGAAGACCTTCATTCGCCGCAGCTGCAGGAAGATTCCAGCCTGCAGCACAAACCCACGTCACCCTGGATGTGGATCGCGCTGATCGTGGCGATGTTTGCGGCCGCCCTGCTCTGGCTGCGTCATTCGAACCAGGAAGACGTGGCACCGGCGCCAGTCGGTGAGCGCATGTTGCCAGCCCCCGAGCAGGCCGCGGTGACGGATACAGCGGCCCCTGCCGCGCGCCATGCAGCCCCGGCTACTGCTTCGCGGAAGGCCGCGCCGGTGGTGCGCAATCGTGAGGCCCGCCCGCTGGCCAGCAACCGCATGCCCACCTACCCCGCCGCCGCGCTGCGCAGTGGCGTAGAGGGCAGCGTGATCGCCAGCCTGAGTGTCGATACCCGCGGCAATGTCGCTAATGCTGCGATCGTTTCGCGCAGCGGCGAGCGCAGTCGTGATCTGGATCGCGCGGTGCTGAACACCGTGCAGAACTGGAAGTTCCAGCCGGCGATGCACGAGGGCCGTGCCGTCGCCAGCGTGGTGCGGGTCCCGGTGGATTTCCGTACCGAGCAGCGTTGATCGCGGACGAGGGGTTCGTGATGTTTAGACGGAGGCTTCGGCCTCCGTCCTTTTATGCGGAAAAGCGTGCCAACCGAGGTTGGCACCTACCGGATGAGGTGAGCGCGCCAACCGAGGTTGGCTTCTACCGTGCAATGCGATCCGCCGGGCGTGGCCCGGAGGTTGCTGTGACGATCAGGCCAGGTTGAACCCGGCGCTGCGGGCCAGGCCATCGAAATCCGGGAAGGACGTGGCGACATTGGCGATATCGTTGATGCGCACTTCGCCGTCACTGATCTGGCCGGCGATGGCGAACGCCATGGCGATGCGGTGGTCACCGTGGCTTTCGATGGTGCCGCTGCCCAGGCGAACGCCACCATGCAGGGTGGCGCCGTCTTCGGTTTCGTCCACCTGCATGCCCAGCGCGCGCAGGCCGGTGGCCATCGCCGCAAGGCGATCGGATTCCTTCACCCGCAGCTCGGCGGCGCCACTGACCACGGTCCGGCCTTCGGCGGCTGCAGCCGCCACGAACAGCGCCGGGAACTCGTCAATCATGTCCGGCACCAATTCCTCCGGAATGCGTGCCCCCTTCAGCGGGGCGTAGCGCACCACCAGGTCTGCCACCGGTTCACCGCCCTGCTCGGCAGGATTCTCTTCGGTGATGTCCGCCCCCATCAGGCGCAGCGCGTGCAGCAGGCCGGTGCGGCGCGGGTTCAGGCCGACCTGCTTCAGGCGCAGCTCGGAGCCGGGAATGATGCTGGCCGCCACCAGGTAGAACGCGGCCGAGGAAAAGTCTGCCGGTACCACGATGTCGGTGGCGCGCAGGCGCTGGCCGCCACGCAGGCGGGCCTTGCCGGGCGAGAATTCGATGTCCACGCCGAACGCCGACAGCATGCGTTCGGTGTAGTCGCGGGTCGGGTGCGGCTCGACAACGCTGGTTTCGCCCTGTGCGTACAGGCCTGCCAGCAACACCGCCGACTTGATCTGCGCGCTGGCCACCGGCGAGGCGAAGTCGATGCCATGCAGCGTCTGGCCGCCATGCACGTGCAGCGGCGGCGTGCCGTCATCCTGGGTATCAATCCTCGCGCCCATCTGCGACAGCGGACCGGTAACACGGCGCATCGGGCGGCCCGACAACGATTCATCGCCGATCAGCGTGCAGTCGAATGCCTGGCCTGCCAGCAGGCCGGCCAGCAGGCGCATGCCGGTACCGGCGTTGCCGCAGTCCAGCGGTGCGCTGGGTGCCTGCAGGCCGTCGATGCCGACGCCGTGCACGATGCGCTGCGACGGGCTGGGGGTTTCGATGCGCACGCCGAGCTGGCTGAAGATGCGCGCCGTGGCGCGGGTGTCTTCGCCTTCCAGGAAGCCCTCGATATGCGAGGTGCCATCGGCCAGCGCGGCGAACATCACCGAGCGGTGCGAGACCGACTTGTCGCCGGGAATGGTCAGGCTGCCCTGCAGCGGCTGGCCCTTGCGGGCAATCCAGTGTTGCGCGTTGCTCATCGTTCGATCATTCCGTAAACACCGGCAGCGCCGGCGATGCATCAGGGAGCGGCGGCTGTTGCCGCCGCAGCAGCACTCAGGGCACGGCCACCGGGTAGGAGCCGAGCACCTTGATCTGCGCCGAGTGCGCTTCCAGTTCGGCCAGGGCAGCCTGCATCGGCGCGTCGTCGATGTGGCCCGCCAGGTCGATGAAGAAGCCGTACTCCCACTTGCCGTGGTGCGACGGCCGCGACTCGATGCGGTTCATGCTGATGCCGTGGCGGGCGAACGGGCTGAGCACGTCGAACAGCGCACCGGGCTTGTCATGGATGAACACCAGCACCGAGGTGCGGTCGTGGCCGGAGGTCGGGAAGATGTTGCGACCCACCACCAGGAAGCGGGTGGTGTTGTCGGCATCGTTCTGGATCGGCTTGGTGACCACCTTCTTCAGGCCGTACACGTGGCCGGCGCTCTCGCCACCAATGGCCGCCGCATCATCGGCGTTGCGCGCGCGACGCGCGCCTTCGGCGTTGCTGGATACCGGAATCTTCTCGGCCTTCGGCAGGTTGGCGCGCAGCCACGCCGAGGTCTGCATGAACGACTGCGGGTGTGCGTAGATGCGCTCGATGTCCTCGAGGCGGCCGCTGCGCGACATCAGGTACTGCTGCACGCGCAGTTCCACTTCGCCACAGATCTTCAGGTTGGAGGTCAGGAACATGTCCAGAGTGATCTGGATGGTGCCCTGCCCCGAATTCTCCACCGGCACCACGCCGAAATCGGCGTTGCCCGCTTCCACTTCCTGAAACACCTCCTCGATGCTGGCCATCGGCAGGCCCAGCGCGGAGCGGCCGAAGTGCTTGAGCACCGCCTGCTGGCTGAAGGTGCCTTCCGGGCCGAGGTAGCCGATCTTCAGCGGCTCCTGCTGGGCCAGGCAGGCCGACATGATCTCGCGGTAGACGTGCACCAGCAGTTCATCGCTGAGCGGGCCTTCGTTACGGTCCACCACCATGCGCAGCACCTGCGCTTCGCGCTCGGGGCGGTAGTAGTCGACGGCGGCGGCGAGCTTGCCCTTGGCCTTGCCGACCTGGTGGGCGAAGCGCGCGCGCTCAGCGATCAGGTTCTGGATGTCACGGTCGATCTGGTCGATCTTCGAGCGCACATCGGCCAGCGCCAGCGGCGCCAGGGTAGGCGCCGGATTCGACGCGGCCTTGGACGTGCTCTTGCCCTTGGCCTTGGTGGAGGCGCTGTCCTTGGCCGGTTCGGCCTTCTTCGGCGCCTTCTTGCTGGATTTGCTGCTTGCCATCGGAGTTCCTTGTTGCGGGGCACGCACCCGACGGTGCGCGCCGTTCATTGCTCAACCGTGACGCTGCTGGAAATCAGCCATGAAGGCGACCAGCGCCTCGGCCCCGGCCAGCGGCATGGCGTTGTACAGCGAGGCACGGATGCCCCCGACCACCTTGTGTCCCTTCAGCGCCAGCAGGCCGGCGGCCTTGGCTTCGGCGACGAAGCGGGCATCGAGCTCGGCATCGGGCAGGAAGAACGGGATGTTCATCCGCGAACGGGCCGCATGTGCGACTTCATTGCGGTAGAAGCCGCCGGAGCCGTCGATGGCGCCGTACACCAGCGCGGCCTTGGCGGCGTTGCGCTTGGCGAACTCGGCCACCCCACCTTCTGCCAGCATCCACTTGAACACCAGGCCGGCCAGGTACCAGTTCCAGGTGGGCGGCGTGTTGAGCATCGAATCGCGGGCGACGTGCGAGCGGTAATCGAAGATGTCCGCGCGCGGCTGGCCACTGCGCTCGAGCAGGTCGCGGCGGATGATCATCACCGCGATGCCGACCGGGCCGAGGTTTTTCTGCGCGCCGGCGTAGATCACGCCATAACGGCGCACATCCAGCGGTTCGCTGGCGATGGACGAGCTGAAGTCCGCGATCAGCGGAACGTTGCCGGTGTCGGGCACATCACGGAACTCGACGCCGTGGATGGTCTCGTTGGCGGTGATGTGCACGTAAGCCGCATCGGCCGAAAGCTGCCAGTCCGCGCGCGGCGGCAGCGTGCGGTAGCCATCGGCCTCGCTGCTGGCGGCGAGGTTGACGTCCACGTAGACCCCGGCCTGCTTGACCGCGGTCTTGCCCCAGTGGCCACTGACCACGTAATCGGCACGTTGGCCGGGGGCGGCGAAGTTGAGCGGGATCAGCGCCTGCTGGGTGGTCGCACCACCGGACAGGAACAGCACCGCATAGTCGTCGGGGATGTCGAGCAGGCGTCGCAGATCGGCTTCCGCCTCGGCAGCCACGGACATGAATTCCGCGCCGCGATGGCTCATTTCCACGATGGAGGCACCGGAACCGTGCCAGTCCAGCATTTCCGCCTGCGCCTGGCGCAGGACCGATTCCGGCAAGGTTGCAGGGCCGGCACTGAAGTTGAACGCGCGCGTCATGTCACACCTGTGGGGCAAGACCCCTAGTATGCCGCAGTGCACCAGCCTTGCGGCCTTGTGGCGCAAGGGAAATTTGGTTTCATTGGAATCCATTGGCCACCCGCATGGCGCCGGTAGTCGCCGACCTTGGTCGGCGTACGCCGTCAGGCGTCATTCCCGCCGAAGGAGCGTGCCGACCAAGGTCGGCACCTACCGGAAGCGAGTGGGCACACGCCGGGGGGGGTAGCGTCGGGCCATGCCCGGCGGATTCAGATCAGCGCGCGCCGAACCAGAGCAGCAGGCTGAGCAGCGCGGCCAGCAGCAGCGCACTGACCAGCAGCCACGGCCAGCGCCGGACCTTGCGCGGCACGGCCGGCAGCACCGGCGCCTGCTCGGCGTCCTGGCTGGACTCGTCTTCATCCGGCAGCGGGCGCCGGCGCGGGTCATGCGGCACTTCCAGCACGAACCGGTGCTGGCCATCGAACACGACCTGGTCGCCCGCCTGCAGCCAGCAGTGGCGCACGGCCACACCGTTGACCCGGGTGCCGTCGGCACTGCCCAGGTCACGCAGCAGCACGCGCTCGCCGTGCACTTCCACACGGGCGTGCTGTTCGGCGAAGGCCGGTTCATTGATCTCGATGTCAGCGTCGCCGCCGCGGCCGATCAGGCGGGACCGCGACAGCGTGAAGCTGCGGCCATGGTGCAGGCCACCGACACCGCGCAGCAGGCGCTGCTGCTCATCGGAGCCGTCGTCGTTCTTCGGCGCAGGCGCCTGCAGCAGGCTCTCGACCTCGCCCTGCAGGACCATTTCCACGCCGTCCACATACACCGCATCGCCGGCACGCAGCAGCGCCATGCGCCGCACCGGGCGACCGTTCACATGAATGCCGCGGATACCGTTGCCGACCTGCAGCCAGAGGCCGCGATCATCCACGCAGAACTGCGCCAGCAGCAGGGCACCGTGGCCGGCATCGCCGAGCCGCACACTGCCGTTGGCCTGGCGCACGATGCGTTGCACCCCGGGCCGCAGCGGCTGGTCGGGCTGTTGTTGCTGACTGAAGTGGACAAGCAGGTTCTGCACGCGGCGCAGCCTAGCAGGTTGGCCGCCAACGAAGAAGAACCCACGATGAGTGCTTGGCGCGGAGGCCCTCGATGCGCACAATGCTCGCCCTCATTGATCATCCCCGCCCTGCGCCAGGAGCCTGCATGTCCACCATCGATGTCCGCCACGCCCACGCCCTGCCCGACGCACAGGCGCGCGCCGCGATCGAACAGGTTGCCGCCAAGTTGTCCGAGCGCTTCGGCCTGAAGTCGTCCTGGACTGCCGACGTACTGAATTTCTCCGGCAGCGGCGTGGACGGTGCGATCGAACTGCAGCCGGGCGCCGTGCGCGTGACCGCCAAGCTGGGCTTCCTGCTGTCGGCGATGAAGGGCATGGTCGAAGGCGAGATCCAGCGCGTGCTGAAGGAAAAGCTGGGCTGAACCCCGGCGGCGGCCATCACGGCCGTGCAACGCCAACGCGCGCTACTCTCGGGGGCAGGCCCAACTCCCACGGGAAGTGCGATGAACCAGTACGAAAACGATGACCGCCGCAACGACGACGCCTCGTTCGGTGACCAGGCCGAGCGCTTCTCGCGCAAGCTGAGTGACTCGGCGCAGCAGGTCTGGCTGGCCGGCCTGGGCGCTCTTGGCCGTGCACAGGCCGAAGGCAGCCGCTTCTTCGACGGCCTGGTGAAGGAAGGCGAAGCCTGGGAAGCCCGCCGCCGTGAACGCAACGGCGAACAGGGCCCGGGCTGGCGCGACAACGTTGAAACCTCGCTGGACGAGGCCCGCGAGAAGGCCTCCGGCACCTGGAACAAGGTTGAAAAGGCGTTCGACGATCAGGTGCAGGGCGTACTCAAGCGCCTGCACGTACCCACCGCCGACGAGGTGACTGCGCTGGAGGCTCGCATCGATGCCCTGCAGGCGCGCCTGGCCAAGCTGGAGAATCGCGACGCCTCGGGCACTGATGCACCTGCACCGGGCAGCCATCAGTCGCCAGGCAGCGTGCCCTGACCGGCCATTGTTGCAATGCAATAAATTTTGATTGACAATCGCGAGCAACCCGCCAATCGCTTCGGCTGCCGTTTGTTCCCTCCCCTCACGGCTTCAGGATTGGCGGGTTTTTCGTGCCTGCGGTATTCCGAACTGCGCGTTCCATCACGCTTCCTGTCAGGAACATCCTGACTCAGCGGCACGGCGCGACCTTTACACTGTCGCCTTCGCATTCGCCCCTTCCGCGCACCTCCTGCATGCTCCCTTGGATCCTGGCCCTGCTGTCGGCCCTGTTTACCTGTTCCCTGGCCGTTGTCTATCTGTGGTGGATCAAACGGCGGCAGAAGGAGATGCAACTCGGCCTGCAGGCCCTGGCTGGCATGCACTGGCGCGAATTCTCGGTACTGGTCAAGCGCATGCTGCGCGAGCAGCGCGGCCTGCGCGAACTGGATGACCCAGGCGAGGAATCCCGTGAGCCCAGCAGCGATTTCCTGCTCAGTGACGGCCCCAACAGCTGGCTGGTGTCGTGCAAGCACGGCCTGGCCTACCGCATCGGCACCGCTGCAGTGAACGAACTGGGTGCAGCCGCGCGCCTGGCCGGCGCCAAGGGCGGCGTGCTGCTGACCGAAGGCCGGATGGAACGCGACGGCCGCAGCGCCGCCGAGAAGCAGGCGGTCGAGGTACTGGACGGCCCGCGACTGTGGCCGCTGCTGCAACCCTATCTACCGGCGGAAATCGAAACCCGTGTGCGCGCCAGCGCCCGCCATGAAGCCCTGCGCCGGATCGCCATTGCCGCGCTCGGCGCGGTCACGCTGGGCCTGCTGGTGGGATTGAGCCTGCAAGGGCTGCACGTGCAGGACGCCCCGCCCGTTGCCGAGGTGGCGGTCGCCCCCGCGCCGGTTGCGCCTGCGGTTGAAGCGGCGCCCGAACCGGCGCCGGCCCCCGCCACCATGCCGCCGGCCGCTACGCCTGCACCGGCCGCGCCCTCAACCGATGCGCGCAGCAACCCCAACCCGGATGCCGCTACGCTGGAGCGCTTCCAGGCCGATCTGTCCCGTGCCTTGGCCGGCAAGCCCGGCATCGCCAGCGGTGTCTGGTTGACCCGGCAGACGCTGGCGATCAACCGCACCGGCGAGCTGGACGCGGTGTGGCCGCTGGTCTGCGAGGAAGTGCTGCACTACCCCGCCCTGCGCAACGTGCGCATCCAGCTCAATGCCCGCCCCGGTGTGGATGAGCCGGTGCGCTGGCGCCAATGCGCCACGTATTGATGGGGCAGCATCCACGCATGGCGTGGATCTACCAGGGATTCACACGCGTCGGATAATCCCAACCGGGATTCAGTAGATCCACGCCATGCGTGGATACGCCTCTAGCGCGCCCCAGGCGCGAAGCGCGCAACCAGGTCCCAGGCATCGCCGAGGAACACCTGGCGCACGCGGGTGATCGGCTGCTCACCGCGCCAGGTCAGGCGCTCGATCACCAGACAGGCGGTACCGGGCTTCACATCGAGCAGCTTGGCGGTGACAGCATCCGCGCCCCAGGCACTGATGCGGTGCTGGGCGCGGGTCCACGACACGTTCTGCAGCAGCCAGCTGCCCGGCGCGGTGGTGCTGAAATCGACCTCCAGCACCTCGGGCACGCCGACGGGGCTGATCAGGCGATGCTCCAGCGCCAGCGGGCGGCCATCGGCCAGGTGCAGGCAACGCATCGCCAACAGCATTTCGCTGCCGGCCAGTTCCACTTCGCCGGCATTGCCCACTTCAGCCAGGCGCAGCTCGCGCTGCAACAGCGTGTAGCCGTACTGATGCCCGCGCGAACCGACCTCCATCGCAATGTCCGGAATTTCCAGCGCCACCTGCTCCAGGTGTGGCGGCTGTCGCGCCACGAACGAACCCGCACGACGGCGACGTTCGATCATGCCGCTCTCGGCCAGCGCGGTCAGCACTTTGTTCACCGTCATCCGCGAGCAGCCGTACTGCTCCATCAGCTCGTGTTCGTACGGAATGCGGAAGCCCGGCGCCCATTCTCCGCTGAGGATGCGGCTTTCCAGATCGCTGCGGATACGCTGGTTGAGCGTGGCGGACTTGCTGGCCTTCACGTAATGGGGTCCCGGTGGCGGAGGCGATCAGCCCAGCACGCCCTTCAGGGCGGCGGCGAAGGCGGTGGTGATCGCCTCGCGCTGCAGGTGGCGGCCCTCGGCCACGCATTGGCGGCCATGGCGCCAGACCGATCGCAGCGCGCCATTACGTGCGGCGAACACCCAGCTGTCAAGCCATGCGTCATCCTGTCGCGCCTGCAGCGCCGGGTGCGCGGCGTCCAGTTCGACCAGATCGGCACTGGCACCGACCTGCAGGCCAGCGGCCACGCCCAGCGCCTGCGACCCACCGTGCAGTGCGCCTTCGAACAGGAAGCGGCCGGTGCTGCGGGTGGCGTCCGGGGCCAACACATTGCGCCCACGCAGGGTCAGGCGTTGGCCGTATTCGAGCAGGCGCAGTTCTTCGGCGGCATCGATCAGCACGTTGGAATCGGAGCCGACACCGAAACGTCCGCCCTCGCGCGCGAACGCCTGCATCGGGAACAGACCGTCGCCCAGGTTGGCTTCGGTGATCGGGCACAGGCCGGCAACCGCCTGGCTGGCCACGATGGCAGTGCGCTCGTCGTCGGTGATGTGGGTGGCGTGCACCAAGCACCAACGCGCATCGACCGGTGCGTGGTCGTACAGCCACTGCACCGGGCGCTGGCCGCTCCACGCCAGGCAGGCCTCGACTTCACGCACCTGCTCGGCGATATGGATGTGCACCGGTCCGTCGGTAAGCGGCAGCAATGCACTCAATTCCTCGCCGGTGACCGCGCGCAGGCTGTGCGGGGCGATGCCGAGCACTGCATCCGGCAGCGCGGCCAGTGCCGGCTTGGCGGCATCCAGCAACTGCGCGAAGCCGTCCACATCGTGGATCAGGCGACGCTGAGCGGGATTCGGCGCTGCCCCGCCGAAATCGGCATGCGCATAGAACACCGGCAGCAGGGTCAGGCCGATGCCGGTCTGATCGGCCGCCGCCGCGATCCGCGCACTCATCTCGGCGCGGTTGGCATAGGCGCGGCCGTCGGCATCGTGGTGCAGGTAGTGGAATTCGCCGACGCGGGTGAAGCCGCTTTCCAGCATTTCCATGTAGGCCTGGGCGGCGATGGCCTGCACCGCGTCCGGGCGCAGATGGGCCAGGAAGCGGTACATCAGTTCGCGCCAGCTCCAGAAGCTGTCACCGTCACCGCCGCCGATCTCGGTCAGGCCGGCCATGCCGCGCTGGAAGGCGTGGCTGTGCAGGTTGGGCAGGCCCGGCACCAGGATGCCGACGCGGGTGTCGCCGTCCTGCGCGCCCTGCCCCGTGCTGATCGCGGTGATGCGGCCGTCCTGAACCTGCAGGCGGACATCACGGGCCCAGCCCTCGGCCAGCAAGGCGTGGGCGGCATGGAAACAGTGCGGGGAACGCGAATCGGACATGGCTGGACAACCCGAAATGGACACCTATATTGTATAGACATATAAGCACAGCCGCGTTGTGGATGCCATGCACGTCGATACCCTCTGGTCCAACGTTCACCTGATCACCCTCGATGGCGAGGGCCTGGGTGTCATCCGCGATGGCGTGCTGGCCTGCGCCGACGGCCGCATCGTCCATGTCGGCCCGGCCGGCAGCGACGCCCACCTGAAGCCGACCACCCGCATTGACGGCGAGGGCCGCTGGATATCGCCGGGCCTGATCGACTGCCACACCCACCTGGTCTACGCCGGCAACCGCGCCAACGAATTCGAGCAGCGCCTGCAGGGCGTGAGCTATGCCGAGATCGCCCGTGCGGGTGGCGGCATTGTTTCCACGGTACGCGCCACCCGCGCCGCCTCGCCAGAGCAGCTGGCGCACGAGAGCCGCCCGCGCCTGCTGGCGATGCGCGCCGAAGGCGTGACCACCATCGAGATCAAGTCCGGCTACGGCCTGACCCTGGCCGACGAGCGCAAGCAGCTGCAGGTGGCACGTGCATTGGGTGAGGAATGCCGGGTCAACGTGGTGACCACCTTCCTCGGCGCGCACGCGATCCCGCCGGGCCGCGAACCACAGGAGTACACCGACGAGGTGTGCAACGTGATGATCCCGGCCATCGCCGCGGAAGGCCTGGCCGAAGCGGTGGATGTGTTCTGCGAGAACATCGCCTTCTCGCCGGCGCAGGCGCGGCAGGTCTTCGAAGCGGCGCGCGCGCATGGGCTGGCAGTGAAGATCCACGCCGAACAGCTGAGCAACCAGCATGGCGCCGAACTGGCCGCCAGCTTAGGTGCACTCTCGGCCGACCATATTGAACATCTGGATGACGCCGGCATCGCCGCGATGGCCGCCGCCGGCACCGTGGCCGTGCTGCTGCCGGGCGCCTTCTACTTCACCCGCGATACCACCCTGCCGCCGATCGCTGCATTGCGCGCGGCCGGCGTGCCGCTGGCGCTGGCCACCGATAGCAACCCCGGCACCTCGCCGCTGACCAGCCCGCTGCTGGCGATGAACATGGGCGCCACCCTGTTCCGCCTGACCGTGGACGAATGCATCGCCGGCTTCACCCGTGAAGCGGCGCGCGCACTGGGCCATGGCGAGCGTATCGGCCGCCTGGCCGTCGGCATGGACTGCGACCTGGCGATCTGGGACATCGACGCCCCCGCCGACCTGGTCTATCGCATTGGATTCAACCCGCTGCACGCGCGCGTGGTGCGCGGGCAGCCCGACCTGCCTGCCTCCTGGAGCAACACATGAGCAACACCCTGGTTCTTCGCCCCGGCCATGTCACTCTCGCCCAGTGGCGGCAGGTCTATCGCGGCGCGCCGCTGGCACTGGATCCGGCCGCGCTGCCGCTAGTGCGCGCCAGTGCTGCTGCAGTCGCCGCCATCGTCGCCAAGGGTGCGCCGGTGTATGGCATCAACACCGGCTTCGGCAAGCTGGCCAGCGTGCGCATCGAGCGCGAGGACCTGGCCACCCTGCAGCGGAACATCGTGCTCTCGCACGCTGCTGGCGTGGGCGAACCGATGCCGGCAAGCGTGGTGCGGCTGATGATGGCGCTGAAGCTGGTCAGCCTCGCGCAGGGCGCTTCCGGCGTGCGCGAGGAAACCCTGCGGCTGCTCGAAGCGATGCTGGTCAGGGGCGTGCTGCCGGTAGTGCCGGCGCAGGGTTCGGTCGGCGCCTCGGGCGACCTCGCGCCGCTCTCGCATCTGGCCAGCGTGATGCTGGGCGTCGGCGAAGCGTTCATTGGTGACGAACGCCTGCCCGCAACCGACGCACTGGCGCGTGCCGGCTTGCAGCCGATCGAACTGGGCGCGAAGGAAGGCCTGGCGCTGCTCAACGGCACCCAGTTCTCCACCGCCTACGCGCTGGCCGGCCTGTTCGAGATCGAAACCGTGTTCCAGGCGGCACTGGTCACCGGCGCGTTGTCGGTGGAAGCGGCCAAGGGCTCGGACACCCCGTTCGATCCGCGCATCCATGCCATCCGTGGCCAGCGCGGGCAGATCGCCACAGCGGCCACGCTGCGCACCCTGATGCAGGGCTCGGGCATCCGCGAGTCGCACCGTGACAACGACGTACGCGTGCAGGATCCGTACTGCCTGCGCTGCCAGCCGCAGGTGATGGGCGCAGCGCTGGACATCCTGCGCCAGGCCGCGACCACCCTGGAAATCGAAGCCAACGGCGTGTCCGACAATCCGCTGGTGTTCACCGATACCGGCGAAGCACTGTCTGGCGGCAACTTCCATGCCGAGCCGGTGGCCTTCGCCGCCGACATGCTGGCGATGGCGGTGTGCGAGATCGGCTCGATCAGCGAGCGCCGCCTGGCGATGCTGGTGGACCCGGCGCTGTCCGGCCTGCCGGCGTTCCTGACCCCACGCCCGGGCCTGAATTCCGGCTTCATGATTCCGCAGGTGACTGCCGCTGCGCTGGTCTCGGAAAACAAGCAGCGCGCCTACCCGGCCAGTGTTGATTCGATCCCGACCTCGGCCAACCAGGAAGACCACGTGTCGATGGCCGCACACGGTGCGCGGCGCCTGATGCAGATGGCCGAGAACGCGGCCAACGTGATCGGCATCGAACTGCTGGCCGCGGCGCAGGGCTGCGACTTCCATGCGCCGCTGCGCTCCAGTGCCGCGCTGGAAACCGTGCGCGCCACGCTGCGTGCGCAGGTGCCGACGCTGGAAGAGGACCGCTACTTCCATCCGGACATGGTGACCGCCACGAATCTGGTGCGCAGTGGTGCGCTGGCGCAGGGCCTGGCCGACCTGCTGCCAACCGTGGAACCGCAGGCATGAATACCCATCCCGACTGGCTGACGGTGCACGAGGGCGACGCCCCCCTCATCGTCAGCTTCCCGCATACCGGCAGCGAGCTGCCGCACGACCTGATCGGCGACTACCACTCGCCGTGGCTGGCACGCCGCGATGCCGACTGGTGGGTGCACGAGCTGTACGACTTCGTGCGCGGCATGGGCGCGACCACGGTTCGCTCGGCGATCTCACGTTCGGTGATCGACCTCAACCGCGATCCCAGCGGTGTGTCGCTGTACCCGGGCCAGAACACCACCGGCCTGTGCCCGCTGACCACCTTCGACAACCAGCCGCTGTACCACGCGGGCCGCGAGCCGGATGACGCCGAGATCGCGCGGCGCCGCGACACGTATTTCCTGCCCTACCACGATGCGCTGGCCGCACAGATCACCCGCCTGCGCGCGCAGCACGGTACGGTGGTGGTGTACGACGCGCATTCGATCCGCTCGCATATTCCGCACCTGTTCGATGGCGAGCTGCCGCAGTTCAACCTCGGTACCGCCGGGCCGTCCGGCGCACCCGACACGTCCTGCGACAACGCCTTGAGCGATGTGGTGGAAAACCTGCTGAAGATCAGTGGCATGAGCCAGGTGCGCAACGGCCGCTTCAAGGGCGGCTGGATCACCCGCCACTACAGCAACATCGCCGGCGGCGTGCACAGCCTGCAGATGGAGCTGGCCTGCCGTGGCTACATGCACGAACCCCTGCCGGACCAGGTGGACGAACACAGCTGGCCCACCCCGCTCGACCCCGACCACGCCGCACCACTGCGCCACACCCTGGCGCAGGTGCTCAATGCCTGCCTTGAATTCGCTACGAACCGGAGCGCCGCATGACCCGCAACGACCCGTCCCGCACCATCGCCGCGCCGACCGGCACCACGCTCAACGCCAAGAGCTGGCTGACCGAAGCGCCGTTGCGCATGCTGATGAACAACCTGCACCCGGACGTGGCCGAGCGGCCGCAGGAGCTGGTGGTGTACGGCGGCATCGGCCGCGCCGCGCGTGACTGGGAGAGCTTCGATGCCATCGTCGAAACGCTCAAGCGCCTGGACGACGACCAGACTCTCCTGGTGCAGTCGGGCAAGCCGGTGGGTGTGTTCCGCACCCATGCCGATGCACCGCGCGTGCTGATCGCCAATTCCAACCTGGTACCGCGCTGGGCCAACTGGGACCACTTCAACGAGCTGGATAGGAAGGGCCTGGCCATGTACGGCCAGATGACCGCCGGCAGCTGGATCTACATCGGCGCGCAGGGCATCGTGCAGGGCACCTACGAGACTTTCGTGGAAATGGGCCGCCAGCACTTCGGTGGCGACCTGACCGGGAAGTGGCTGTTCACCGGCGGCCTCGGCGGCATGGGCGGTGCACAGCCGCTGGCTGCCGTGATGGCCGGCGCCTCCTGCCTGGCCGTCGAGTGCCGCAAGAGCAGCATCGACATGCGCCTGCGCACCGGCTATCTGGACACCTGGACCGACAATCTTGACGAAGCGCTGCGCCTGATCGAGGAGTCGTGCAAGGCCGGAACGCCGAAGTCGGTGGGCCTGCTCGGCAACGTTGCCGACGTGCTGGCCGAACTGCTCAAGCGCGGCGTGAAGCCGGACCTGCTGACCGACCAGACCTCCGCGCACGACCCGGTGAACGGCTACCTGCCGCAGGGCTGGACCGTCGAGCAGTGGGACGAGAAACGTGTCTCCGCCCCCAAGGAAGTGGAAAAGGCTGCGCGTGCCTCGATGGCCAACCACATCCGCGCCATGCTCGGCTTCCACGCGCTGGGCGTGCCGACCGTGGACTACGGCAACAACCTGCGGCAGATGGCGCTGGAAGAAGGCGTAGCCAATGCCTTCGATTTCCCGGGTTTCGTGCCGGCGTATATCCGCCCGCTGTTCTGCCGTGGCATCGGCCCGTTCCGCTGGGCGGCGCTGAGCGGCGATCCGGAAGACATCGCCAAGACCGATGCCAAGGTGCAGGAGCTGATTCCGGACAACCCGCACCTGCACCGCTGGCTGGACATGGCTGCCGAGAAGATCAAGTTCCAGGGCCTGCCGGCACGTATCTGCTGGGTCGGTCTGGGTGATCGTGATCGACTCGGCCTGGCGTTCAACGAGATGGTCGCCAACGGTGAACTGAAGGCGCCGGTGGTGATCGGCCGTGATCACCTGGACAGCGGCAGTGTGGCCTCGCCGAACCGCGAGACTGAAGCGATGGCCGACGGCTCCGATGCGGTCTCCGACTGGCCGCTGTTGAACGCCCTGCTCAACACCGCCAGCGGCGCGACCTGGGTGTCGCTGCACCACGGCGGTGGCGTGGGCATGGGCTTCTCGCAGCATGCCGGCATGGTGATCGTGTGCGATGGCACCGAGGCAGCGGCGAAGCGGATTGGCCGCGTGTTGTGGAACGACCCGGCGACCGGCGTGATGCGCCATGCCGATGCGGGCTATGAGATCGCGATCGACTGCGCGAAGGAGAAGGGGCTGGATCTGCCGGGGATTCTCGGCTGATCGCAGGGGTGCCGGCCACTGGCCGGCACTACCGCAAGGCACCTGTAGAGCCGAGCCATGCTCGGCTCAGTGCTTCCAGGGTCACGACGCCTGACCGGAAGGCAGCCGAGCATGGGCTCGGCTCTACATGATTCGACTTGATCGGATCACTTCCGGGCCAGCGGTTTAACATCAATCGCATAGCGTGGAAACGCAGGTGTGGCGAACTCCCTGAGCATGTGCAGGTGCGGCTGAATCTTTAGCTTGCGCACATTCTCAATGGTGAATTCTCCGCCGCAAACCAACGCTGGCTCAAAGCCAAACATCTCATCCGCCAGCAAGTTCCCACAAGTGTTCACAGCCCTATCGAAGAGCAGTTCTTCATCCCCATCCATCAGATCAAAATCGTCGAGCTCCGCACAGGCGAAGAAGGCCTTGATGCCACCGTCCTGTCGTGCAAGAGACTTCGGCCTCAAACAGTTCTGAAGAGCAAACACTTCACTGCTGACTGGATCGATGTTCAAGCCCGCACCTGATGCTTCGCCGCACAGGTAGAGGCGTCCAAACCCGCTTCTGGCAAACACATGGTAGGTATCGATCTGTGTAAATGGAGTACCGGCCAACCACGCGCGCATCAGGCCGTCGTAGTCCTCGGGATTCACCGTCCACAGGCGTCCGTTGCCATAGTTCGCCCATCCATCCCGACGCCAATAGCTCAAGAGCGATTCGGGCAAGATGCCCGTCCACTTGGAGAAGCTGGTCTCTGGCACCGGATCGTGTTCAGTTGCCTCTCCGAAGCTCTCGATGAAGAGCGCGAAATCCTCATCCCCCTCCATTAACCCTCCCATGCAAGGCTATCTCGTCGGTTTGGACTGAGGCGTTCTTATATCTGGTGCCTCATCCGTCGCGAAGAGCTGTTTACGACAGGCCATTGGAAATTCACGCATTCACATAGGCGCCCGCCTCCGCTTGACCCGTCGACCGCCGCTGAGCAACATGCGCCATCACCGCTGATGGATCACCGCGATGTACCGCACCTTTGCTGCTGCATTGCTCTGCGCCCTGTTCGCTGCTCCACCCGCTTCTGCGCGTGGGCTCCCCGTCGGCCTCTCTTCACAGCTCGAAGCCCAACTGCAGACCAACCGCAAGCGCTACGGCATCGCCGGGCAAGCGGTGCTGGTCGCCCACAACGGACAGGTGCTGTACCAGGGCGCCAGCGGCGAGCGTGACCCGGCCTCCCACGCACCGGCCACCGTCGATTCCATTTTCGCCGCGCAATCGATGGCCAAGCTGCTGACCAGCACGCTGGTGATGCAATTGGTCGATCAGGGCAAGGTGGATCTGGAGGCGCCGGCAAGCCGCTATGTTCCGGGCCTGCCGACTGCATGGCAGGCAATCCACGTGCGCGACTTCCTCAACCACAGCTCGGGTATCGGCGAGTACTACGACCGGGTGGAGAACCGCTGGGTCAGCAAGGGCTACACCGGTGTGGCGCCTGATCTTGCCGCTGCACTGAAGGTCGCCGCGACCGCGCCGATGCAGTTCGCCACCGGCAGCCGCGTGCAGTACACCCAGGCCAACTACCTGGTGCTGACGGCGTTGCTGGAAGCGCACTACCGCAGGCCCTACCCGGCCATCGCACGCGAACGCATCCTGCAGCCTTTGAAGATGGCCAGCACCTCGTGGGGTGTCACCAGCGTGCCAGCCACGCGCGCGGCGGTGCCGTACATCGGCAAGGACGGCCAACTGCAGCCGGCCAATGAAGACCCTTGGCCGGACTACGGCTGGGGCCATGCCGATCTGCAGACCACCGTGGGCGACATGAACCGCTTCCTGCAGGCACTGGCCACCGGCAAGCTGGTGCGCACGGCGACCCTGGAAGAACTCTGGCAGCCGCAGAAACTGAGCGGTGGCGGCAGCAATTTCTTCTCCACCGGCTGGGACACCACCCGCAGCGACGGCTACACCCAGGTCGGCCATGATGGCGGCACCCGTGTACGTGCGCGGCTGGCCTACAAGGGCACGCTGGCCAGCGGCTACTGGGTATTCGTTTACCTGACCAACGGCAGCGCCCGCAATGTCTGGTCGAGCACGCTGGTGGAATGCACGATGGCGGTGGCCGCGCCGAAGGAATTCCCGCATGCGGTGTTGTCCGAGCGGTTGATCGGCTATGCGCTGGATGACAGCGCCGATGCGAAACCGCTCATGCGTAGCTGGCTGCGCGACAGCAATGGCGTTCCCACCGGCGAACTGGAACGTGCGATCAATGGTGATGGCTACGCCATCCGCGAGAGTCTGGGTGCCAGCAAGGCACTGAAGGTGTTCGCGCTCAACGCCGAGCTGTATCCGGATTCGGCCAACGCGTGGGACAGCCTGGCCGAGTGCCATGCGGCGCTGGGCGATGCAGATGTTGCCAAGGCGCTGTACGCGAAGGCCAAGGCGCTGGCGAAGCCTTCGCCGTAAACCCTGCTGTAGAGCCGAGCCCATGCTCGGCTGCTCTTCGTGGCGATCGCAGAGAACCCCCGCTGCGCGCGATAGCCGAGCGTTGGCTCGGCTCTACAGGGCCACCACAGGTGGCCATACGCAGGTGGAGGGTGACGTGGGGGCCACCGAACTGTTAACTTGCGCGCCACTTTCGTGGTTTACAGCATTCCCGCATGTCGCTCTCGTCGTACCGCCCCACCCCCTCGCTGCTGTTCCTGGCCGTTTCCCTCGGCCTTTCCTCCACCGCCACTGCGGCCCCGCAGGCCACCACGCTGGATGCCGTGCAGGTCACCGCTGCTGCCGATGCCAGCACACAGGCACGCGAGGCGCTGAAGCGCGTGCCCGGCGCCAGCAACGTCATCGACGTGTCCAAGGCCAACAGCCGCCTGTCCAGCAGTGCCGATGTGCTGGCCTACCAGCCGGGCATCAGCGCGCAATCGCCGGGCAACGAAGGCACCAAGATCTCGATCCGTGGCTCGGGCATCAACCGGGGCCCGGGTGCGCACGCCTCGGGCATCGCCGTGTCGATCGACGGCCTGCCACTGACCGGCCCCGGCGGCACGCCCTACGAGCTGCTGGAACCGCTGTGGCTGTCACGCGTGGAAGTGCTGCGCGGCGCCAACGGCTTCGAGCGCGGCGCGCTGGCGCTGGGCGGTGCCATCGACTACGTCAGCCGCAGCGGGCGTGATTCGGCCGGCGTGCAGCTGCACTACGAAGCCGGCAGCCGTGGCTACCAGAAGCGGGGCATCAGCTGGGGCGGCGTCAGTGGTGATGTCGATTACTTCCTGGCCTACGCCGATACCGAATTCGACGGCTACCAGCGGCACGCGCGCGGCGACGGCAAGGGCGCGATGGCGAACGTCGGATGGCAGATCACGCCCGACCTGCAGACGCGCTTCTTCGTGCGCTACCGCGAGACCAATCACGAAACACCCGGTCGCCTGACCCGCGATCAGATCCGCAACGATCCGCACGCCGCGAATGCGTCCAACCTGGCCATTGATGCGCTCCGCCCGCAACCGGGCAGCACCTGGGTGGGCAATGTCACCACGCTGCAGATCGATGAGGACTCCTCGCTGCAGGCCGGGCTGGTCTACCACACGTACCCGATGGACTTGAACGAGAGCCTGTACCGGCAGCAGCTGGACTACGCCAACCTCAACGCCACGCTGGACTACCGCCATCGCCACCGGCTGTTCGGCCTGGACAGCGAGACCACGGTCGGCCTGCGCGCCACCCACGATCTGGACGCCGATGTGCGCGAGTCACTGCGCTTTGCCAGCAACGGCTACGCTGCCGGCACGCGCACGCGTGACTTCCGCCACCACGGCACCGACAGTACGCTGCACGTCGGCAATACCCTCACCTTCAACGACCGCCTGCGCATGCAGACCGGGCTGGCACTGATCAGCACCCGCCGCGATGTGCAGGTGACCTGGCCGAGCAGCGGCGGCCGCCTGCGCGACCACGACTGGGACTACGCGCCGCGACTGGGCTTCACCTGGCAGCACAGCACGCAGACGCAGTGGTTCGGCAACCTCAGCCGTTCGGTGGAGGCGCCGCACCCGTGGTCGATGATCTGGGGCTCGAACCAGTACTTCGGGCCGGGCAATGGCCCGTCTACCGGCCGCCAGCGCGCGCCGGTGCCGATGCAGAACCAGACCGCCACCACGCTGGAACTGGGCGCGCGCGGTGACGCGGCGCTGGGTCGCTGGGAACTGACCGGCTACTACGCCCACGTGAACCATGAATTGTTGAGCGTGGAGCTGCAGCCGGTACCGAACCTGTTCATCGCAGAGAACAACGCCAGCCCCACCGTGCACCGTGGCATCGAAGCCGGATTGGACAGCACACTGTGGCAGGCCGCGCCGGGGCGCCTGTCGTTGCGCCAGGCGTACACCTTCAGTGATTTCCGTTACCGCCACGATGCGCGCTTCGGCAGCAACCGCCTGCCGGGCCTGCCGCGCCACAGCTACCAGGCCGAGCTGCGCTTCGATCATGCCTCCGGCCTGTACGCCGCGCTGAACACCGAATACGCCTCGCGCATCGCGGTGGACTACGCCAACAGCTACTGGGCCGACAGCCACGTGATCTTCGGCAGCCGCATCGGCTACGAGGCACCCGGTGGTCGCTGGCAGGCCTGGGCGGAGATGCGCAACATCGGCAACCGCCACTACGCCGCCACGGTCACGCCGGGCTACGACGACGCCGGCAAGGATGTCGCGCGCTCGACGCCAGGCGAAGGCCGTGGCGTCTATGCGGGCGTGCGCTGGCGCTTTGACTGATGGCCGCAGGCGGCGCCGGGTCTGACCCGGCGCCGTCGTTCCAGGGTCAGCCGATGCGCCAGGCCGGCAGGCGTTCGCTGCGCTTCCAGATGGAAGGCGCGAAACCAATCAACACCAGCGCCGCCAGCCACTTCGGTGAGGTGTTGAGCAGTGTCGAGGTAAGCGAACCATCGCCGGGGGGGGCCATGTCCTGCCACGGGTTGTAGCCCAGGTAGACGACGCTGCCAGCCCACCACAGCAACGCCAGGCCGATGCCCACCAGCAGCAGAGCCAGCGTGCGGCAGGTCCAGCGCTGCGACGTGGTGCCCCATTCCCGCGACGCTGCGATCAGCAGACCCACCACCAGCAGCGATACCAGTGCAACCAGTCCGATATCGACCTTGGGCCCGATACGCTCATAGCTGCAGGCGCGGCATTGGGCCTCTTCCGTGGCAGTGGCGGCTTCGGCGCCATCGGCCTGCCCGGCTGCGGGCTGCGCCAGTGCTGCAAACGGCATCAGTACTGCCAGCAGCGTCACCATGATCCAACGAAACAACGTCCTGTTGCGGTGTGTAGCGACATCCATGCGCTCTTCCTCATTCGTGGTGGTTGACAGCCGGCCACATACCTTGGCCTTGGCGAGGATCATAGCGCAGGGCAGGCCAGGAACGAAAAACCGAGCACGGCCATCCACATGCGCCGCTACAGCTCGTGGAGCATGGAAGCTCAAGAACCTGATACAGCATGCGGACATCCTTGCCGGGCACGCGCGGGTAGTGTTGCGCGGATTCTACCGCGGCCGGGGCCTCTGTCCAGGCGACGGGCCGAGGCCATTGATCATCAACTGCGGTCGACGATCCGCACGATGCGACCGTCCTCAAAAGCGAACTCGCTGTGTCCCTGCAGTGCCAGTTCCGTACCCGCGCCGGGACCATCGGGAATGTCCTGCGCGAACACGCCATGCCAGTCGATGCTGGCCAGCACCACACCATCCTTGAAGATCAGCTCCAGCAACCGCTGCTCGCGCTCGCGGAACAACGGCGCCGATTGCCGTGCCAGTTCGCCGAAGGCATCGATGCCTTCGGTGACCATCGTCAGCTGGCCACCGCTGTGGTTCTCGAAACGCACGTTATGCGCCAGCACCGCCAGCATGGCGTCGATGTCGAAGCGGTTGTAGGCCTGCAGGTAGTGCTCGATCAGATGGCGGCAGTGCGATTCGTCCACGGCGGCGTCCAGTCAGGGCCTGCGCCGAGTCTCCCGCGACCGTTCAGCCGTATCAAGGAGGCGCGGCGGCCTTCAGCAACTGCGCGGCCACCTGGTCGAACGGGGCGATGTCCTGCAGTGCGCGGCACATCGCCACCGCACCTTCCACACTGGCAATCACCAGATTGGCCAGCCCACCCGCGGCGACCGGATCGTGGCCGTCGGCGATGAACGCTGCGGCCAGATGGGCCTGCCAACGTGCGAACACTTCAGCAGCTGCTGCACGGGGCTGGCTCGGCACTGCCTCCACCGGCTCCTCCACGGCAGCGGCCAGTACCGGGCAGCCCGCCCGGAACCCGGAGCGCAGCAGGCGCTCGCGCCACATTGCCAGGAACTGCTGCAGGCCCTGCACCGCCCCTCCCTTCAACAGCTCGACGAGAAGCGCCTCCACCTTGTCGCCGGCCATGTAGGTGGCGCGCGCCAGCAGTTCCTGCTTGCCGCCAGGAAAATGGTGGTAGGTGGAGCCCAGCGGCGCCTCGGCCAGCTTGGTCACCTCACGAATGCTGGTGGCATTGAGGCCTACCCGCGCCAGCATCTGTGCTGCGGCATCAATCACCCGTTGCGGGGCATCAGAGGGTCGTGGGCTCACGGCGATCGCCTTGCTAAGACAGTCGTCATAGATTAGCGTACCGGCCGTTCTATAACAGTCGTCATAGCCATGAATCTCTGGTTCCGCCTGCTCCATCTGCTGCTTTGCAGCCTGTTCCGGCCGAAGCTGGAGGCCCCGTTCGGGGTCTCGCGCCTGCAGTTCCGTGTGCTGCCCAACGACCTGGACAGCAACCTGCACATGACCAACGGCCGCTACTGGAACATCTTCGATCTGGGCCGGCTGGACCTGATCCTGCGCATGGGCCTGGGCCGGGTGGCGCTGCGCGAGAAGTGGGCGCCGATCGTCGGTGCCGGCACCATCCAGTTCCGCCGCGAACTCAAGCCGTTCCAGCGCTTCACCCTGGAAACGCGCCTGGTGGGCTGGGTCGGCTCGCGCGGCATCATGGAGCAGCGCGTGCTGATCGGGCCCGAGCAGAAGATCGCCACACGTGCGCTGCTGGTCACCGGCATCTACGACCGTCGCGCACGTCAGTTCCTGGGCATGCCGAAGATGATGGAAGCGATCGGCGTAGTCGCCCCACCGTCGCCGCCGCTCAGTGCAGCCGCCGAGGCGTTGCTGGCGGCCGATGCCGCGTTGAAGCTGGACGATGCCTGAGGCACGTCACCCTATCTTCGGCATGTTCTTGGTCACGCAGTGGATGCCACCTCCGCCACCGGCGATCGCATCGATGTCCACCTGTTCGATCACGCGACTGGGATACATGTCTTCCAGTAGTTCACGGCAGTAGCCATCGGCTGCGTCGTCACCGAACTGCGGCGCGACCACCGCGCCGTTGATCGGCAGGTAGTTGATATAGCCCGTCGCCAGATCGTCGTTGTCGCGGGTATGCACGTTGTCGCGCCCGTCCAGCGGCGGCGGCAGCGTATGCACCTGCAGGCGACGGCCATCGGCATCGGTGGCCTCGCGCAGGATCTGTAGATGTTCGCGGGTCAGGTCGTAGTCGTAGGACTCCGGATCATTGTCCAGGTTGGCAATCACTACACCCGGGCGCACGAAGCGCGCATAGAAATCCACATGCGCGTCGGTGATGTCCTCGCCGGCGATGCCGGGCAGCCAGATCACCTTGCGCAGGCCCAGGTGATGCTTCAGCTCGGCCTCGATCTCCGCGCGCGACCAGTCCGGATTACGGTTGCGGTTCACCCAGCAGCTTTCGGTGAGGATGGCGGTGCCATGGCCATCGACTTCGATGCCACCGCCCTCGCCCACCAGATCGCTTTCCAGCAGCGTCGCGCCGGTCACCTGTGCCAGCCAGGGCGCCACCGCGCCATCGTTGCGTGCGCTCTGCTTGCCTCCCCAACCGTTGAAGTTGAAGTCGACCAGCCCCAGCCCGCCCCGGTCATTGGTGACGAAGCAACCGCCGTAATCGCGCACCCATATGTCATCCAGCGGCACCTCGAGGAACTCGATGTTGTCGCGGCCGCAGCGGTCCTGCGCCTGCTTCAGCTGGTCCGGGCGGCACAGCACGCTGACCGGCTGGTGGCGGGCGATGGTACGGGCCAGCCGCGCCACGGCGGTGTTCACCGCATCGGCCTGCGCGCCCCAGACCCGCGGTTGCGCGGCGAAGGCCAGAAAGACACGTTCCTGCGGCCCGTGCTCGTCCGGCATGCGCCAGGCGCCCGCAGCTGGCCCCGCTGCGGATACGCGAGCCGGCAGCCCCGCCAGACCGAGGGCGGCCAGGCCGCCAAGACCGGCGGCGCCCGCCAGCTGGGTGAGGAAGTGACGACGGCTGCTCATGACGGGCTCCAGGGCCGGTGTGGGATGGAAGCTATGCTGCGCTTGCCCATCCATAAGAACAAACGATAGATTCAGCCACCAATTGAACAGTTTTACTTACCTGAAATGCTCAAGCATTGGCCACCGCTGAACGCGTTGCGTGGTTTCGAGGCCGCCGCCCGCCTGGGTAGTTTCCACAGGGCCGCCGAGGAACTGCATCTGACCCAGTCGGCCATCAGCCAGCAGATCCGGGGCCTGGAAGCCTCGCTGCAGCAGCCGTTGTTCTTCCGGCAGGGCCGCAGCGTCACCCTCACCGACGCCGGCATCGACCTGCTGGAAACCACCCAGTCCCTGCTGCGGCAGCTGGCCAGTGGCATCCGCCGGCTCGATCAGTACCGCAAGCCGAATCAACTGATCGTCAACACCAGCCCGGCCTTTGAGCGCCATTGGCTGGTGCCACGCCTGGCCGGGTTCCATCGCCTGCATCCCGGTGCCGACCTGTGGCTGCTGACCAGCGAGGACGCGCCGGACATGACCACTCAGACGCTGGACGTAGCGGTACGCGATGACCTCGACTCACAGGCGCAGTGCCAGCACCGCGTGCTGCTGCAGGACCGGCTCTATCCGGCCTGCCATCCGGCCCTGCTCGCCACACCGGTGCACGAACGACTGACCCTGCATGGCGAGCGCGAGATGGATTGGAGCCAATGGCAGGTGCAGGGCGGCGCCGATGTCGGCCAGCGCCGCGAGGGCATGAATTTCTCCGAGCCCGGGCAGCTGCTGGATGCCGCATGCCAGGGCCTGGGGATTGCCCTGGTCAGCGAATTGCTGGCGGCCCGCGCCTGCGATCAAGGCCTGCTGCTACCGCTGGATGAGGCGCGCGTGCGCGGCCCGCGCTGGAGCTGGCTGGTGCACCAGGACAGCGCGGCCGATCCGCTGGTGATCAGTTTCTGCGAGTGGCTGCTGGCGAGTCTGCCCGCGGGAGCTACTTCTGCTGCAGCGCGCGCTTGACCGCCGCTTCGGCCAACGGCGCCATCACTGCATAGCCCTTCGCCGTGGGATGCACGCCGTCCTCGGCCAGCTGCGGATCGAGGCCACCAGCCGCATTGGCCATCGGCGTGTAGTAGTCCAGATAGACCAGCTGCTTCGCCTCGGCATAGCGCTTCAACGCCGTGTTCAATGCGCGCACCTTCGGCGCAGGCGTGATGCCCGGCATCCACGGGTACTCGCTCACCGGCAGCACGGAGGCCAGCACCACGGCGATGCCATGTGCACGGGCCAGCTCCATCATCGCGTGCAGGTTGTCTTCGATCATCGCCTGCGTGGACGGGCCGGTGTTGCCGGCGATGTCGTTGGTGCCGGCCAGGATCACCACCACCTGTGGCTTCAGTGCCAGCACGTCCTGCGGGAAACGCACCAGCATCTGCGCCGTGGTCTGGCCACTGATGCCGCGGTTGAGCCAGCCCTTGCCGGGGAAGAAACCGGCACTGCCTTCCCTGCCCCAGCCCTCGGTGATGGAGTCACCGAAGAACACTACGCGTGGCTGGCCCGGCACTGCCGCAGGCAGTCGCGCGTTCGCGTCACGATAGCGTTGCAGCTGCGGCCAATCGGCCAGGCGCTGCTGCATGAAACGAACTTCGTCGGGGCGCAGCTGGTCGATCGGCGTCTGCAGCAGCGGATTGACTGCGACGGCTTCCGCAGCGCCCAGCGGAGAAGCCAACGCGAGGCCCAGCGTCACGACGGTGGCAGCGGCAAGCTCAACAGATCCACGCATGCGAGTACTCCTGAAATCATCTTCCGCAGTCTAACGCCCCGCCCTGTGCTCAGCGTGCAGCCATACGCGCCGCCACACCCGTGACTTTCGCCGGCATCCACATGCCCGGCGTCCAGCCGCTGGCAGCGAGGATCGCCTTCGGGTTGTCCTGCTGGATCAGCGCACGCACCGCATCACGCTTGTCCTTGGCCTGCAGGTAATAGGCCTTGGCGATGCGGTAGCCCACCCAGTACCCGAGGTCGTAAGGCTCCTGCGAGCCCGGCTTGTAGTTGTACAGCCATGGCGACAGATCGATGCTGTCCAGATCCAGCGCGAACGCGCTTTCGATATGCACTTCCCGGCCACGGGTCCAGGCCGCGTGGCGCCCGTTGCCGACGTTGCCGGAAATCAGTTCGGCGATGAACTCGGCGATGCCCTCCCCCAGCGAAACACGCAGCACCGTCGCATGCGGGTCGCCCGGCTCGAAGTCGGTCAGGCCCGTCTGCTGGATGTGCACGTACTCGTGCGCAATCACGTGCACGAAGCGGTCCTGCACATTGGGATTCATGAAATCGGCTGCGCACAGCGCTTCCAGGCCGATGATCACCCCGCTTTTCGAGGTCAGCCCGACCGGACGGCCACGGCCCACCGCGATGGTCACCGGCGGAAACGCAGCCTGCGGGTAGATCGCCTGCAGGTTGGAAAACACCTGCGTCAGGCGTTGTTTCACCGCTGGCAGTTCGGCCAGGCAGCTTCGTCCCTGCGCATACAGTTCCGGCTGGTTGGCGATGGACTCGGCAATGCGCTCGGGGGTGACCCGGCGCGCCTTCGCCAGTTCGGCCAGGCCCGCCGAACCCTCGGCCATGTATCCACGCAACTGCGCAACGCTGGGTTTGCCACCTGCGTTGTCGTACAGCGCGTAGAAGCGACTGACATCGTCAGTGACAATCTGAGGCCCGGCCGGTACCGCCGCCGTGGCCATGCCAACTGCCCCGGCACAGGCCAGGGCCAACAGGCCGCGCAGGATCATGGACATCGCTCCGTCCTTGGTGGAGTGCAGGCGAAGCGCGCAATCTATCACCCCGGCCCGGCTGCCGCAGCAAGCAGATGCGGGCACTCCGGCGCTGTGCCAGACTCGATTCGGCACCTGCCACGGAAGATGGAGCACCCCGCGATGATGATCGTTCCCGCGTACTGGGCTGAAGCCCGCCTGCAGGCCCGCTTCCGTGGCCGGCCGGTGGTGGTGCGCCGCTTCGGCTGGTCCGACGAAGGCCCTGCAGAGGCGCAGGTGCACGCCGACCGCCGCGCCAACGAAGCCCTCAATGCCATCCTCGCCGGGCAGGCGCTGCCGCGCCGCGAAGTGCGCAGCAACTACGGCGTGGAGGGCGTGCCGATCCGCGAGCAGATCGTGCAGCGCGACGGCGACGTCATCATCACCCGCAACAGCTATGGCGCACTGTGCCTCAACAGCCCGGACGTGCTGTTCGCCGACATCGACCATGCGCAGCCGCCAGCCGGCTGCGTGATGCCGGCCATTGTTGCGGCGGTCGTGCTGCTTGCCGGCGCCGTCACTGGCACGCTGCTGTGGCACTGGCTGGTGGGGCTGGTGCTGGGCGTGGCGGCGGTAGTTCTGGTCAATGCCGCATTGCTGTTGCGCCGCAGGCAGCGTCTGGCCGCCGCCGGGGGTGCCGAAGGGCTTGCGCTGCGGCGCGTGGAAGTCTTCAGCGAACAACACCCCGACTGGCATCTGCGCGCTTACCGCACGCCTGCGGGACTGCGCGTGCTGGCGATGCATGCCACCTTCTCGCCCGAGGACGAGCAGCTGCAGGCGTTCTTCAAGGCACTGGGCACCGACACCTTGTACGCGCGCATGTGCCGACTGCAGCACTGCTTCCGTGCGCGGCTGACACCGAAGCCGTGGCGCGTCGGCCTGCGTTATCGCATCCGCCCGCCGGTGGCCGCGTGGTCCGCCGAACAGGCCAACAACCCGGATCGTCTGGCCTGGATTGCGGAGTACGAAAAGAAGAGCGCCGGCTTCGCGGCCTGCGCTTATCTACGCAGTTTCGGCGATACCACCCGGGTGCATGCCAAGGCAGAACATGTGCGCGACCTGCATGACCGGCTGTCGCGCGCGCAGGACCGCCTACCGCTGGCGTGAGGGCGGTACTCAGTCAGCGCTCTGCACGAACGGCTGCCCTGCCAGGGTAGTGCCCAGCCGCACCGCGATCTGTTGACCGTCCTTTTCGAAGGTCGTCGCACATTGCTTTCCATCCTTCTGGCATCCGACTTCCGGAAAGCCGTCCAGCGATTCCGGCGCGCCCTGCGCAGGTTTTGCCCGCCAGCCTGCGGCATCCAGCAGGCGCTTGGCCTTGGCGTAAGGCATGCCGGCGATGATCCCCAGCTGCGCCAATTCGGTGGGCAATGGCTGCGCACCTGCAGTTGAGACCAGGACCAAGGACAACGTTGCAGCAAGAAGGATGGCTTTCATTGCACCGACCTGGAACGAGCTATCAGGTTCAGCCTAGACCATTTGCGCGGCGTGCGAATGTGCCGGTAACACGTCGTTACCGAGTCTCCACAGTTGATTGCAGAGCACCTGCAACTGTTTACAGGCCAACGGATAGCCGAGCGTGGGCTCGACTCTACAGCAGGATGCACAAGGCCGCCCGAAGGCGGCCTTCTGCAAAGCGGTCGAGCAGGCTCGACGCTACTGGGCATTCTTCACGTAGGTGTCGAACCAGTTCAGCATTTCCGCCACCAGCTGCTCGTTCGATTCCAATGCGGTGTACCAGTGCGGTTCGTTCGGCAGCATCACCAGGCGGGTGGTGCCGCCGTTGCCGCGGATCGCCTGGTACAGCTTGCGCGACTGGAACGGCTCGGTGCCCGGGTTGGCGTCGTCCTCGCCGTGGACCAGCAGCAGCGGCAGCTTGATCTTGTCGGCATAGAAGAACGGCGAGGCCTTCAGGTACACGTCCTGCGCCTGCCACACCGAGCGGCGTTCGTTCTGGAAGCCGAACGGGGTGAAGGTCTTGTTGTACGAACCGCTGGTCGCCACACCGGCCTTGAACAGCTTGGTGTGCGCAATCAGGTTGGCGGTCATCAGGCCGCCATGGCTGTGACCGGTCACGCCGATGCGGTTGCGGTCGACCACGCCCATGTCCACGGCCTTGTCCACCGCCGCCTTGGCGTCGGCTTCCAGCTGCTCCAGGTAGGTGTCGTAGGCGTTCTTCGGGTCACCCACGATCGGGAACGAGGCGTTGTCGATGATCGCGTAGCCGGCCAGCAGCATCAGGCGGTACGGCTGCAGGCGGGTGAAGGTCTGCTGCGAACCGGATACCTGGCCGGCCTGCGCGGCGTTGGCGAAGTCGGCCGGGTACGCATACAGGATCGCCGGCACGCGCTGGCCCTCCTTGTAGCCCGGCGGCGTGTACAGGGTGAACGACAGGTCCACGCCGTCGGCGCGCTTGTAGGTCACCAGCTGCTTCTTGATCTGGCGCACTTCCGGGGTCGGGTCGACCAGCTTGGTCAGCGCGGTCGTGGTGGACGCGAACTGCGCCTCGCCGGCCTTCGCGTCGGCCACCGCCTCACCCTGCTGCCGAATGAAGGCATTCGGCGGATCGATCACCGACTGGTGCCAGGTCAGGTAGCGCCCCGGCGTGTTGCTGAAACCGAGGAACTGTTCGTAGGCATCGGCACTGCTGCGGAACAAGCGCTCGCTCTTCAGCGTGCCCAGGTCCAGGCGGTCCAGGAACGGACGGTCGCCCTGCGGCGACGCGCCACGGCCGCTGAGGAACACATGGTTGCCCTCACGGCGCACGACCTGCGCGCCATTCGGCAGGCGGGTGAAGACCAGGTTGCCGGGGTTGCCGTACAGCTCATCGCTGGACATGTCCCACAGCAGGCGGCCTTCCTTCTTCGGCTGGTCCACATCGACGATGCGGGTCTGCATCCAGTGGCGGTTCTCGTCGTTCTCGAACTGGAACGCCACGGACGGATCGGCGGACCACGCAAAACCTTCAAAGCGCTGCGTAGTGCGGGTGATTTCGGTCGGCTTGCCGTTGAACGGCGCCTTCAGCATCAGCACGCGATCGCGATGCGGCACGTTGACCTTCCAGTCGCCCTTGTCCAGCGCTTCGGCATAGACCAGGGTGGCCGGATCGGTGGCACGCCAGTCGAAACCGCGCGGACCTTCCGGTACGCCGTGCACCGGCACGCGGTCGGCCAACGGCAGGCTGGCGATCGGCGTGGACTTGCCGCTGGCGATGTCCAGCACGGCCACGTCGTTGGCGAAGCGCTGGTAGGTCACCGCATGCGAATACGGTGCCTTGATCGATTCGGTCAGCACGTGCACGCCATCGGGCGCGGCGCTGACTTCATTGAACAGCGCCGGTTGCCCGACCGGGCGCACGCGGTTGGCGACGGTATCGACCACGGCCAGCTGCGAAGTACCGTAGTAGGCGAACAGCTTCTCGTCATGGACGCTGGTCAGCGTGTCGCGGGCTTCGTAGGTGCTGCTTTCGCCGCTGCTGCCCAGTGACTCCTGCGCGTCCGGACCGGTCGGCACGCCGCCATTGGACGGCGCCGGGCCCTGATTGGCCGGGACCAGCTTCACCAGCAGATTCTGGCTGCCGCCCAGCCACTGCACGGTGTAGCCGAAGATCGGGTTCAGCTGCACGTTCGGCACCTGCTTCACCTGGCCGGTGGCCGCATCGCCCACCCACAGCTGCACGCTGGTATCGACCGCATTCTGGAAGGCGAAGTGGCTGCCATCGGCCGACCACAGCGCGCCGGTGGCGCAGCCCTGCGGCAGGTTGACCTTGGTCTCCTTGCCGCTGCCGATATCGACCAGGGTGAAGTCGGCCACGCAGGCCGGAATGCCGTAGCCACCGGGGGTGTCATGGCGGCTGCGATTCTTCGGCTCCAGGCGCACGCCGGCCAGCTTCAGGTAAGGCTGGGCGACGCGGCTGATTGACGGGTAGGTCTGCGCGGTGGTCAGCAGCAGGCGCTGGCCGCCCGGGGCCACGTTCGGCGCCGGCGGCGGCGGTGCCTTCAGCACCTTGAGCAGGTGTTCCGGCGGCTTGGCGTAGTCGGCAAGCGCCGGGCCAGCGGCCAGCAGGCCGACGGTGGCGACGGCAACGGCCGCCGCCAGAGAGGTTCGACGGATCAGCATCCTTATCCCCTGGAGTGTGAATGGGTACCCGGAATCGGGCATGGACCCGAATCTAGCACCGCAGGGGTTGTCGTGAATGGGCCGGAAGGGCTAGTGGCCGGATGGGGCAAAGTGCAGCTCCGGGAGGTGCCGGGGAGCTGCCGGCACCTGCCAGGCATGGCTTGGCACTACTGCTGCGCGTGCAGGTCCCAGGTGGCCAGGTAGTCAGGGTCGACCACGATCATGCCACTGGTGTGCATGCGGTACTCCCCGGGCTCGGCTGGCTGGTACTGGTCCAGCATCGGCGGCAGGTAGCGCTCGTGGCCATCATTCTCGTCGGCCAGCACCACGCCCTCGTCGGCGCTGATGCGCAGCACCGTGCCGGCATACTGCTCCAGCCCCTTTACCTGGCCGTCGCCGCCATAGCGGGTCACACCTACCAGTACGACCTTGCCGATCATTTCCTCGACCTTGGCGTCGTCCAAGGGCGGCAGCATGGGAGTGAATTCGTCGCTCATCGGTGCACCTCCGTAGCCTGCAGGACATCGTGGATGAGGTTTCCGCTTCGCAGTGCGCGTCGCTGGCAGCCGAGCAGGTGCCCGGCCTGAAGCCTCTGCATCAAGAGTGCCAGTACGCCCATGAACCCAAGGGTTCCTGGAGCACGATGCTGCCATCGCAGGCGGAAGGGACAGGTGAAGGCCGAACTCGGTCCTCGCCGATCAGGGGGTTGCACCCGCACCACGCTAGAATGCGCCCATGCGCACCGTACATGCCCTCCGCTACATCACTCCCTTGCGGGAAGGTGGCTCCCTGCCGGCCGTGGTCGAGACCGACGACGACGGCATGGCCGTGCTGAAGTTCCGTGGCGCAGGCCAGGGCCCGAAGGCGCTGATCGCCGAGCTGATCGCCGGCGAAATGGCGCGCACGCTGGGCCTGCCGATTCCGGAAATCCTGTTCGTGGAGCTGGACCGCGAGTTCGCCCGCACCGAACCGGACCCGGAAATCCAGGAGCTGATCCGTGCCAGCGAGGGCCTGAACCTGGGCCTGGACTACCTGCCCGGTGCGATCAACTACGACCCTGCGGCGATGCCGGTGGATGCCGATCTGGCCTCGCGCATCGTCTGGTTCGATGCGCTCACCAGCAATGTCGATCGCACCACGCGCAATCCGAACCTGATGGTGTGGCATCGAAAGCTGTACCTGATCGATCACGGTGCGGCCATGTACTTCCATCACGACTGGGCCAACGCCGGCGATGCCTGCGAAAAGCCGTTCGTGCTGATCCGCGACCACGTGCTGCTGTCGTTCGCCAGCCGCATCGCCGAGGTGGATGCCGAACTGGCCGCGCGCCTGACCGATGCCGAGATCGAGCGCATCGTCGGCCTGGTGCCGGACAGCTGGCTGGTCAACGAGCCGGCATTCGACAGTCCGCAGGCCTATCGCCAAGGCTACATCGACTATCTCAAGCATCGCCTGAAAGTGCGTGCGGTGTTCGTGCAGGAGGCCATCCGTGCCCACGCTGCACACGTATGACTACGCGGTCATCCGCGTGGTACCGCGGGTGGAACGCGAGGAATTCATCAACGTCGGGGTGATCGTCTCCTGTCCTGGCGCGCGTCATCTGGAGGCGGCCATCGAGATCGATCCTGCGCGCCTGCGCGCCTTCGCGCCGGCGCTGGACCAGGAGGCGCTGCAGCCGTGGCTGGATGCGATCGTGGCCATCTGCCGCGGCGACGCCAGCGCCGGCCCCATCGCGCAGCTGCCCGCGCGAGCGCGCTTCCATTTCCTTACCGCCAAGCGCAGTTCGGTTGTGCAGATGTCGAGCACGCATGTGGGCCGCACTGCGGACCCGGCGGGCGTGGTGGAACACTTGATGACGAAGATGGTGCGGGTGCCGCGCTGATGCGCCCGTCTCTCACTTCCTGGCGCGCGCCCGGTACCAGGCAATGAGTGCACAGGCTACCGCAGCGGAAATCAACACCCACCCGGCTGCTGCCTGTCCATGCAGGTAGCCTTGTGCATACGCAGCACTGGTACCTTCGCTGGCCATCGCCGGGACACCCCTGAGTATCACGTGCACCCCGCGCAGCAGGAGCACCATGCTGGCGACCAGACACACCACGGGAAGGAATCGGCTCATGGCCCGATTCTGGTCCGCCAACTGCCCCAGCGTCAACATCGCTGCAGCACAGTCGCTCGGGGCTACAACGGCACTCTTCGCGCGATGTAGTTGACCACGTTGCTGATCGCATCCGGATCGACATTGGCCAGGCCAACGATCACATAGCCCTGTGCGGGCATCACCACGATGGCACTGTTCGATCCGGGCGCACCGCCTTCGTGGCCGTACTGGTGCTCCCTGCCCTTGCCCTGCACCACGAAGCCGAATCCATACCAGCCCTTGTGGTTCTGCGCCGTGGTGGCCTGCTGCAGCAATGCAGGTGAGACCAGCTTTCCACTGCGCAATGCCTCGGCGAACTTCACCATGTCGCCCACCGCGCTGTAGCCACCACCGGCTGACATGCCGCGCCAGGGCAGCGACTTCGTTTCACGGACCCATTGCCCGTCCTTCTTCGTGTAGGCGACGGCACGCTGCGGGACGTTCACTGTTTCCGGTTCGAAGCCGGTGCCCATCATGCCCGCCGGGCGCAGGATGTGTTGCTCCACATAGGCGTAGTACGACTGCCCGGAGACGACCTCGATGATCCGCCCAAGCACGATGAAGCCATAGTTCGAGTAGCTGTCCTGGCTGCCTGGCGTGAATTGCGGCGCATCCTTGGCAAAGCGCCGCACGTAGTCATCCAGCGTCTTCAACGACGCGGAATACTGTTCGAAATCGTCGCCGAAGAAGTCGCCCAGGCCACTGGTGTGTGACAGCAGCTGGCGAACGGTTACGCTGTTGGCAACGGTCTTGTTCGGATAGTCCGGCAGGCAACTGCCGATCGTGTCATCGAGACTGAGCTTGCCGTCCTGCACCAGCTGCAGGACGGCCACTGCGGTGAACATCTTGTTGGAGGACGCAAGGCGGAACTGTGTATCCACGTCCACTGGAATGCCAGCGGTGCGATCGGCATCGCCACCGCGCCAGTCCAGCAGCACCTTGCCATTCTGCGCCACCTGCAATGCACCCGACAGCGCGTCCTGCGCCCGCAGCGCCTCCAGCCTTGCCGCGGCATCAGCCATCAGCGCAGGCAATGCAACCCGTGCCGGCTTGTATTTGTCCGGCGTTTCAGTGCCCTCGATCTGGAACTGCTTCACGTGCGACGGGTTGGCCGGGTCCATGACCGCCGTCACCCACATCGCACGTTCGCTCAGCTGGCCCATCACCAGCAGCTTCGCCTGGTCGGGCGCGCGCTCGAGTGTTTCCAGAACGCTCAGCGGGCCCGTGCTCTCGCGGAACTCGAGATAGTCCTTGGGCGTGCTGCCCTCCTGCTTGGCATATCTGTCGGCGAATGCCTGCAACCCCTCGAGGCTGCCCGCATTGAAGGCGGCAAGCCAGTCATCGATGGCATCCCGCGCGCGTGGATGTTCGCGCTCGGAAGATGCTGCGCCAACTGCCGGAAATGCCGAGGCGGTCACCAGGACCAAACAGGCCAGCGCATTGCAGAGAAACAGGCGTCCAACAGCCCTCATGGCAATTCCTTTGCGGGTATCCCTGGGCGCATCCTAGACGATGGATCGGCCCGCCGCATCCACGCTAGGGACGCTGCCGCACCACCTCGACGGTGACGTTGAATGCCTCGATGCTATGCCATTGGCCCCGTTCGTACGGCAGCGATTCCACCCCCATGCCGATCTGATACCTCACCGCATCCGGACCTTCGCGCCAGTAGTAGGGTGCGCCGTTGCTCCAGCCACAACAGACGTAGCGCAATGCAGGCAGGCCGAATGCCGTGTGCAGATAGGCTTCGACCTGCGCCGCTTGCGCGCCTGAAACACGATAGTGGGCCTCCATCGGCTTGATGTAGGACACGTCATCCTGGCTGCAGCTTACATACTGCAGTTCCGGAGGCTTCCGGCCCATTGCCTGCAGGAAATCCTGGCATTCAGTATCAGGTCGCGCCAGGCCATCCGCGCGCCCTTGCACCTCCCACTCGGCCAACGCCTGCGCAGGCGTCTGCTGCGCAAGCACGCTGGCGCTGGAAAATGACGCCAGCAGCAGGACGCGGGCGGCATGCTGCGGCAACGGGAGAGACATCACGGGGCGAGTCCTTCGCATGGGAGCACAGGAATGCTGATCGATGCCACGCTATCGCCTTGCCATCGTCTGCTCTGTGAAACGCGCCACGCAGAAGTCCAGGAAGCTGCGCAGCTTGGGCGTCAGCTGGCGGTCGCGCGGATACACCAGGTTGATCCACGTCGATACCGGCACGTGGTCCGGCAGCACTTCCACCAGTTCACCACGCGCCAGCGCAGCGGCAAGCATTTCGTAGGGCTGCAGGATCAATCCCAGCCCACCCACGGCCGCTGTCAGCAGCGGCTCGGCCTGGTTGACCATGAAGCGACTGGACACCGGCACGGTCAGCACGCTGCCATCGGCATCGCGGAAACTCCAGCGTGTGCGGATGATCGAATGCGCGAAGCCCAGGCACTCGTGGCGGCTCAGGTCATTGGGATGGGTGATGGCCGGGCGCGAAGCCAGGTAGTCCGGCGAGGCACATAGGACGAGCGGATACGGCCCCAGCCGTCGCGCCACCAGCCCGCTGTCGGCCAGGTCACCGGTACGGAACACCAGGTCGTAGCCGTCCTCGACGATGTCCACCAAGCTGTTGGACAGATTCAGATCGACCTGCACATCCGGGTACTGCTGCATGTAAGCCACCACCGCCGGGCCCAGTGCGTGCACGCCGAAGGTGACCGGCGCGCTGATGCGCAGGCGCCCCATCGGCCGTCCACGCGCCACTTCCGCCAATTGCTCGGCGCCCTCCACTTCCTCCAGGATCACCCGCGCCCGCGCAAGGTAGGCCTGGCCGAAGTCGGTCAGGCTCTGCTTGCGCGTGGTGCGGTTGAGCAGGCGCATGCCCAGGTGCTGCTCCAGCGCCTGGATATGCTTGCCGACCAGCTGCGGCGACAGGTCCAGTGCCTCGGCAGCGGCGGCGAAGGAGCCGACCTCGGCCACCTTGGCGAAGGTCCGCAGGGGAGCGATCAGGTCCATTGCAAACAATTGTTCTTCAATGAAAAACCAGATTACCCCTTATTCTGGATGCAGACTACGCGCACAGTAGCCGTGACCCTTTCGCCGGCGCCCTCGTCGGCCCTTCCTCGGAGCCCCCATGAGCCAGATTGTCCGCATCCACGAATATGGCAGTGCCGATGTGCTGCGCATCGACGATATCGACGTTCACGCCCCCGCCCCTGACGAAGTCCAGATCCGGGTGAAGGCAATCGGCCTGAACCGCGCCGAGGTGATGTTCCGCAACGGCGCCTATCTGCAGGAAGCGCAGTTCCCCAGCCGGCTGGGCTATGAGGCCGCTGGCGTGATCGAAGCGGTCGGCAGTGCGGTGAGCGGCTTCACTGCTGGCGATGCGGTCAGCGTGATACCGCCACTGGACATCGCGCGCTGGGGCACCTATGGCGAGCTGGCCAACGTGCCGGCACGACTGGTGGTCAAGCACCCACAGGCGTTGGACTTTGAAACGGCGGCCGCGGTGTGGATGCAGTACGTCACCGCCTGGGGCGCGCTGCTGGAACAGGCTCATCTGGCCGCCGGGGATTTCGTCATCATTACCGCCGCCAGCAGCAGCGTCGGCCTGGCCGCCATCCAGATCGCCAATGCAGTAGGCGCCACGCCGATCGCGGTCACCCGTGGCCCGGGCAAGCGCCAAGCCCTGCTCGATGCCGGTGCCGCCCACGTCATCGCCACCCAGGAGCAGGATCTGGTGACCGAAGTGGCGCGCATCACCGGCGGTGCCGGTGCCCGTGTGGTGTTCGATCCGATCGGTGGCCCGCAGTTCGTGCCGCTCACCGAAGCGATGGCCCGTGCCGGCATCCTGCTGGAGTACGGCGCGCTGAGCAGCGAACCCACGCCGTTCCCGCTGTTCAACGTGCTGGGCAAGTCGCTGACGCTGAAGGGCTATCTGTACTCGGAAATCGTTTCTGACGATGCCGCACTGGCCCGCGCCAAGGCGTTCATCGTCGATGGCCTGGACAAGGGCACGCTGGCGCCAAAGATTGCCAAGGTGTTCCCGTTTGCGCAGATCCAGGAGGCACACCGTTACCTGGAATCGAACGAGCAGATCGGCAAGGTGGTGGTGACGGTGTGATCCAGCGTCATGCAATGGGGGTGGATCATCGCCCCCATTGCGGTTACCTGGGCAACGCAAACGCCATCACATAATCGCCGTTTGGGGTTTCCATGAAATGGTGGCCACCGGCCATGATCACTACGTACTGGCGCCCGCCCTGCTCGTACACCATCGGGTTGGCCTGGCCGCCCGCGGGCAGCTTGGCATGCCACAGTTCCTTGCCGGTCTTCAGGTCGATGGCACGCAGCAGGTCATCGGTGGCAGCGGCGATGAAGATCAGGCCGCTGGCGGTGACTACCGAACCGCCATTGTTCGGCGTGCCGATCTCGATCGGCAGGCCGGAGCGGATGCCGAACGGTCCGTTGCCGCGCGCACTGCCGAATGGACGGTCCCACAGCAGCTTGCCGGTACGCAGGTCGATGGCACGGATACCGCCATAGGGCGGCTGCTTGCACAGCAGGCCGGTGAACGGCAGCCGCCAGCCAGCGTTGACCTGGATGCCGTACGGCGTGCCCACCTGCGGGTCGCCCGCGCCTTCTGCACCGCCCTTGTCGAACCGGATCTTCTCGCGCGGCAGCCAGCCCAGCCGGTCGGCCTCGGCGCGTGGCACCAGCCGGTTGTAGTTGGGCATGTCGTTGTAGTTGGCCACGATCACGCCGCGGCGTGTATCGATGGACACGCTGCCCCAGTCCGAGCCGCCGTTGTAGCCGGGGTACTCGATGGAATGGCGCTCGCTGCTCGGCGGCGTATAGAAACCCTCGTAGTACGCCTTGCGGAACTGGATGCGGCAGACCAGCTGGTCGATCGGGGTGATGCCCCACATGTCGCGCTCGGTCAGGTCATGTTCGCGGCGCAGCGTGTGGTACAGCGAAAACAGCTGCGTGGGCGAACGCTGTTCGGGTTCGACGCCGCCCACCGGCACCTTGCGCTCTTCGGCGGCGGTCAGCAGCTGGCCGTTGCGGCGATCGAGGATATAGAGGTCGCCCTGCTTGGTCGGCAGCAGGATCGCCGGCACCTTGCCCGCCGCCGTCGGGTAGTCGATCAGGCTGGCCTGCGAACCCAGGTCGTAGTCCCACACATCCTTGCGCACCGCCTGGAAATGCCAGACCGGCTTGCCGGTGGCCACGTCGATCGCCACCAGCGAGGTCGCATAGCGGTTCTGGTTCTCCGTGCGCGAGCCACTCCAGTAGTCGCCCGCGGAATTGCCCAGCGGCAGGTAGACCAGGCCCAGTGCTTCATCACCGGTGGCGGTGGTCCACATGTTGGGCGTGCCGCGCGTATAGGTCTGCTCGCGCGGCGGCAGGCCGCTGCGCTCGGGCTGGTCCATGTCCCATGCCCAGCGCAGCTTGCCGGTGATGGCATCGTAGGCCTGGATCACGCCCGAGGGCGCATCTCGGCGCTGTCCGTCCAGGACCTGATGACCGGTCACGATCACGCCGCGCACGATGGCCGGCGGCGAGTTGATCGACACGTAACCCGGTGGCACCTCGCCCATGCCCAGGGTGATGTCGACCTGGCCGTTGTTGCCGAAATTCGCGCAGGGACGGCCGCTGTCCGCGTCCACCGCGATGATGCGACCGTCCAGCGTGCCTTCAATGATGCGCGCCCAGCACGCCGGACGACTGCCCGGTGCGGCGCTGCGGGTGACGCTGGGAGGCGGTTCCGGCAGCGCCAGATCAGCGGCGACATCGGCCAATGCCGCGTCAGCAATGGTCGGCGTGCTGGGCTGCTCGTAATAGCTCACACCACGGCAGGCAGCGGTATAGGGAATCGAAGCATCCTTCACCTTTGGATCGAACCGCCACAGCTCCTTGCCGCTGGCGGCGTCGAGTGCGATCAGGCGGTTGCGCGCGGTGCACAGGTACAGGCGATCGCCAATCTTCAGCGGCGTGGTTTCCGCGCCCCAGCGCCTCTTCGGCATATCGCCGGTACGGAACTGCCAGGCCGGCTGCAGCGTGGCCACATTGGCCGGGGTGATCTGCTGCAACGGCGAATAGCGGGTGGCCGCATTGCTGCGGCCCCACGCCGGCCAGTCGCCCTCGGCGGGCTGGTCAGCAGGCTGCAGGCCCGTGGTATCGCGCGTAGGTTCCAGTCCGGCGCTGACCGCGCCTTCCGGGAACGGCAGGTGCCCGTCCACTTCACCATGCGGCGCAAAGGCCAGGCCGAAGGCGGCCACGAACACCAGCATCAGCACGCCCGCCACGCTGCGCGACAGGCGTTTTGAAACCGGCTCGCGCAGCGTCGGCGCCAGCAGCGCCAGCACGATGCCGAGCACCGTCACCAGCCCGAGCCGCGGTACCCAGCGCCAGTAATCGCTGCCCGATTCCCACCAGGTCCACAGCAGCGTTCCGATGAACACCAGCGCATACAGCAGCGCGCCGCTGCGGCGGTTGCCGAACAACAGGAGGCCACTGGCCAGCAGGCCGAGGCCGGCGATGGCGTAGTACGCCGAGCCTCCCAAGCTGAGCAGCCACGCACCGAGCCCGCCGATGACCAGGCCGAGCACGACCAGCAGCAGCGACAGCACGGTGACAAGGGGATGCCGGGAGGCGCGGACGGAGGCAGGAGCGGACTGCGGCGTGGCGGACATCGTCGATCTCCGGGGGCAGCATGCGCCGTTATCCCACCGCCGACGTGAAGCGCGCGCGTATGTGCGGCATCCGGATACGACGACGCCGGCCCAGGGCCGGCGTCGTCGGGTACCTCAGGCTCGCGGCAGGATCACTCCTGCGCGGCGTCCTCGCTGCTGGCTGCAGCCGGGGCGCCGTCGGTTGTGGCCGGGGCGGCAGCCGCCACCTCATCCTCGTCCTCGTCGATCGAGGCATCCATGCGCTCCACCGCCTGCAGCTTCTCGTCCTTGGACAGGCGGATCAGGGTGACGCCCTGGGTGTTGCGGCCAACGCGGCTGATTTCCGAGCCACGCGTACGCACCAGGGTGCCGCCATCGGAGATCAGCAGGACTTCGTCGCTGGAGCCCATCAGCACCGCGGCGACCAGCTTGCCGTTGCGCTCGGTGGTCTGGATGCCGATCACGCCCTGCGTACCACGGCCCTTGCGCGGGTAGTCCGGCAGCGGGGTGCGCTTGCCATAGCCGTTCTCGGTGGCGGTGAGGATGTACTGCACGCTGGTGTCGTCAGCGCCGTCGATCACCGCATCGCCATTGGCGGCGGCTTCTTCGACACCGTTGTCGTCCTCGTTCTCGTCCTCGATGCCACCGGCACTTTCGGCCACGATCAGGCTGACCACTTCCTCGCCGGCCGGCATCTTGATGCCACGCACGCCGGTCGCGGTACGGCCCATCGAGCGGACCTTGTCCTCGCCGAAGCGCACGGTCTTGCCGTTGGAGGCGAACAGCAGGATGTCGCGCTCGCCGTCGGTCAGGCCGACGCCAACCAGCGCGTCGCCCTCGTCGAGGTTGATCGCGATCTTGCCGCGGGCCAGACGGAAGGCGAACTCGCCCAGCGGGGTCTTCTTGACCGTACCGTTCTTCGTGGCGAAAAACACGAACTGGCCATCGGCGTACTCGCGCACCGGCAGCACGGCCTGCACGCGTTCGCCCGGTTCCAGCGGAATCCAGTTGATGATCGGACGGCCACGAGCGTTGGAACCGGCTTCGGGCAGCTGGTAGACCGGCAGCCAGAACACCTTGCCCGAACTGGTGAAGGTCAGCAGCGTGTCATGCGTGTTGACCAGCCACAGCTGTTCGATGAAATCCTCTTCCTTGGTCGCCGCCGCACTGCGGCCACGGCCGCCACGGCGCTGCGCGCGGTACACGCTCACCGGCTGGCGCTTCACGTAACCGGCGTGCGACACGGTGACCACCACGTCTTCCGGCGCGATCAGGTCGAGGATGTCCAGGTCTTCTTCGCTGTGGCGGATCTCGGTACGACGCTCGTCGCCGAACTCGGCCTTGACGCTGACCAGCTCTTCGCGGATCACCTGCAGCAGGCGGTCGGGGTCTTCCAGGATGTGGATCAGCCCGGCGATCACTTCCAGCAGCTGCTTGTACTCGTCGGTCAGGCGGTCCTGCTCCAGCCCGGTCAGGCGGTGCAGGCGCATTTCCAGGATCTGGGTGGCCTGGATCTCGGTCAGCTGGTAGCCGCCCTCGATCAGGCCCACGCCCTTGGGCAGGTCTTCCGGACGCGAGGCTTCGGCACCGGCGGCGCCCAGCATCGCACCGACCAGGCCCGGCTCCCACACGCGCGCCAGCATGCGCTCGCGTGCTTCGTTCGGGTTCGGCGAGGTCTTGATCAGTTCGATCATCTCGTCGATGTTGGCCAGCGCGACGGTCAGGCCTTCCAGCACGTGGGCACGGGCACGCGCCTTGCGCAGCTCGAACACGGTGCGGCGGGTGACCACTTCGCGACGGTGGCGGACGAACGCCTCCAGCATCTGCTTGAGGTTCATCAACTGCGGGCGGCCATCGACCAGCGCCACCATGTTGATGCCGAACACCGATTCCATCTGCGTCTGCTGGTACAGGTTGTTCAGCACAACCTCGGCAGATTCACCGCGCTTGATCTCGATGTAGATGCGCATGCCGTCCTTGTCGGACTCATCGCGCAGCTCGCTGATGCCTTCGATCTTCTTTTCCTTGACCAGCTCGGCGATCTTCTCGATCAGACGCGCCTTGTTCACCTGGTAAGGAATCTCGGTGACGATGATCGATTCGCGGCCGTTGTCGGCCACTTCGATATCGGCCTTGGCACGGATGCGCACGCGGCCACGGCCGGTGCGGTAGCCGGCGACGATGCCGGCGGTGCCATTGATGATGCCGGCGGTCGGGAAATCCGGGCCCGGGATGTATTCCATCAGGCCGTCGACGTCGATTTCCGGGTTGTCGATCAGCGCGATGCAGGCGTTGATCGATTCGCTCAGATTGTGCGGCGGGATGTTGGTCGCCATGCCCACCGCGATACCGGCCGAACCATTGACCAGCAGGTTCGGGAACCGGGTCGGCATGACCGTCGGCTCCAGTTCCTTTTCGTCGTAGTTGGGCTGGAAATCGACGGTTTCCTTGTCGATGTCGGCCATCAGCTCATGCGCGAGGCGCGACATGCGCGCTTCGGTGTATCGCATCGCTGCGGCGGAGTCGCCGTCGATGGAGCCGAAGTTACCCTGGCCATCGACCAGCATGTAGCGCAGCGAGAACGGCTGTGCCAGGCGCACCAGCGTGTCGTACACCGACTGATCGCCATGCGGGTGGTACTTACCGATGACGTCACCGACGATACGCGCCGACTTGAAGTAGGGCTTGTTGCTGTGCGCGTTCAGTTCATTCATCGCGAACAGCACGCGGCGATGCACCGGCTTGAGGCCGTCGCGCGCATCCGGGAGCGCGCGGCCCACGATCACGCTCATGGCGTAATCGAGGTAGCTCTTGCGCATCTCGTCTTCCAGGTTGACCTGGATGATTTCCTTGGCGGTTTCTGCCATTCGGGTTCCGTTGTCTGGTAGCGGTCCAGTCCGGCGCAGCCCTCTGCGGGAGGGGGTCGTGCCGGAACCTCGATTCAACCTGTGGATACTACCACAACAGGCCGTTTTCCGCCTCCCTTTACGGGGATTTTACCGGCACAAATCAGGAACTTAGGGCCCCATACCGCCCCTGTAGCGCCGAGCCCATGCTCGGCTGCGGCGGATTCGCTGGCTGAGCCGAGCGTGGGCTCGGCTCTACAGACATCCGCGACCCTGCCCGCCTCAGCCGCCGAAGGCGGCGCGCATGTTGTCGGCGGTCGGGTTCAGGATCACCCCGCGCTCGGTCACGATGGCGTCGATAAGTTCACCCGGGGTCACGTCGAACACCGGGTTCCAGGCGGCAATGCCTTCGGCCACGGTGCGGGTCCCGCCCACGCCATACAGCTCGCCCGGGTCGCGCTGCTCGATCTCGATCTGGCTGCCGTCCACGGTTTCCATGTCCACGGTCGAGGACGGCGCCACCACCATGAACTTGACCCCGTGATGGCGGGCAGCGATGGCCAGCTGATAGGTGCCGATCTTGTTGGCGGTATCACCATTGGCGCAGATGCGGTCCGCACCCACGATCACCCACTGCACCGCACCGGTCTTCATCAGGTGCGAGGCGGCCGAATCGGCAATCAGGGTGGCGTCGATGCCATCCTGCTGCAGCTCCCACACCGTCAGGCGCGCGCCCTGCAGCCACGGCCGGGTCTCGCCGGCGAACACGCGGGCAATGCGGTGCTGGGCCATGCCGGCACGGATCACGCCCAACGCGGTACCGAAGCCGGCGGTGGCCAGCGAGCCGGTGTTGCAATGGGTCAGCACGCCGCTACCGGCCTCGATCAGGCCCGCGCCCAGCGCGCCCATGTGGCGGTTGGCCGCCAGGTCTTCCTCGGCGATGGCCTGCGCCTCCGCTTCCAGCAGAGCCTTCCAGTCGGCACCGGCGGCATTCAGGCAACGGCGCATGCGCGCCAGCGCCCAGGCCAGGTTGACGGCGGTCGGGCGCGACGCGTTCAGGCGCTGCAGCGCCGGCTCCAGCTGCTGCAGCGCATGCGCGCCATCAGCGGCCTGCACGTCACGTGCGGCCAGCACCACGCCCCAGGCCGCGGCAATGCCGATGGCCGGCGCGCCACGCACGGTCAGCGCGTGGATGGCGGCGGCAACCTCGTCACTGTCATGGCAGACCACGTGCTCGACCACGAACGGCAGCTTGCGCTGGTCCAGCAGTTGCAGGGCATCGCCGGTCCAGAGGATCGGGCGGATATGGTCGTAACGGGCGTAGTCGATGTCGGAGGCAGTGTTCATGGCCCCATTGTAGGGCCACGCCCCGCGCGGTTGGAGCCTGCCCCGGCTCAATTCACCGAGAATTCGGCGCGGCAGCCGCCGTCCACCCAGATCCCGTTGCGGTTCCAGCCCCAGGTGTTGCCTTCCTCGCACGGGGTGCTGGACAACTGTTCGGTGACGACGGCGCCAACCGAAATACTCGCGCCACAGAAGCGCCGCTTCTTCGACTTCGACTCGCAGGTCAGGCGGCGCGGCACGTCGACAAAACGGCCGTCCTCGTCCGCCACTTCGAAATCTCCCTGGCAACCACGGCTGGTCCAGACTTCATTGCGCTTGTAGCCCCAGCCCTGCCCTTCGCGGCACGGCAGCACCGAGAGCTGGCGCAGCAGGCGCACCGGCGCCCCGTCCAGGCGCACCGGGCAACTCTGCGGGCGGCCATTGGATTCGCAGCGCACCACACGGCGGACCAGGCGCTTGCCTTCCGTTGCCGCAGGCGCTGCACCTTGCGCTCGACGCGCACGGAACTCGGCCCGGCAGCCCAGGGTGACCCACACGCCACTGCGGTCGGTGCCCCACTCGCTGCCACGGATGCAGCTGTTGCTGGACAGCTGGCGCACAAGGTCGATGCCATTGCTGACGTCGATATCGCAATGCACCCAGCCCATGTCGCGCGATTCGCAGGTCACCACTTCGCCGTCATAGCCCGCCTGCTGGGCCGACGCCGATGACGGCAGCCAGGCACCCCAGAGCGCGATGGAGTACACCGGTGCAGCGACAACCGCAAACCACTTGACCAAAGCCTTCCCCAGCAGGAATGGATGAACTGCGTGCCAGTGTCCGGCATCTGCCGTGATAAGAGCATCATCCCGCTTACCGAAGCAAGCGCAGAAACGCGGAATTCCGTTCAGTCTTCGATGTTCAGGAACGTGCGCACCGCGCTCACGCGTGGGCGAAGTCGTAGGCCAGCACATCGGCGATACGCGGCGTGCGGTTCATCGCCATCAGCAACCGATCAACACCCACCGCCACGCCGGCGCAGGCAGGCATCGAGGGCAATGCGGCCAGCAATGCTTCGTCCAGTGCCGGCTGCACCTGGCCGCGCTCATGGCGGCGCTGCAGGTCGCGCTGGAAACGCGCACGCTGCTCGTGGGCGTCGTTCAGTTCGTGATAGCCGTTGGCCAGTTCCACTGCCCCCAGGTACAGCTCGAAACGCTCCGCCAGCGGCGGCGTGCCTGCACGGATGCGTGCCAGTGCGGCCTGGCTGGCGGGCCAGTCATGGACCACGGTCATCACTGTGTCATCGAAGTGCGGCTGGATGCGATGGGTCATCAACAGGTCCAGCCAGTCATCGCGGGTCAGCCCGACCGGGTCGATGTGCACCTCGCCCAGCGCGGCACGCAGCGCGGCCTCATCAGCATCGAACGGATCCACGCCCACATGCTGCTGGAACAGCTCGCGGTAGCTGAGCACACGCAGCGTCGCACTGCGCCCGACCAGAGCCAGCGCCTGGCCAACCAGCTCGGCGGTTTCCTGCACCAGGCGATGGTGGTCCCAACCGACCCGGTACCACTCCAGCATGGTGAACTCCGGATTGTGGCGGCCGCCCGCCTCGCCATTGCGGAACACCCGGCCCAGTTCGTAACAGTCACCCACGCCCGCCGCCAGCAGGCGCTTGAGCGGATACTCCGGCGAGGTGCGCAGCCAGCGGCGGCGTCCGCCGGCATCGACATGGCCGGTGAAATCGGTATGGAAGCTGTCGATATTCGGCTCGGTGTTGCCGGCCACCGACAGGATCGGCGTCTCCACCTCCAGCACGTCGCGCTCGGCGAAGAAGCGGCGCACCAGCGCATTGAGCGCGGCGCGCTGCTGCAGCATGCGCAGCAGGGCCTCGCTCACAGGATGCCTTCCGGGCGCGGGTGGTCCAGCGGCAGAGTCAGCAGATCGCGGGTGTCATCGATGTAGCCGCTGGCCAGGTACAGGCGCCGGGCCAGTTCGTTGTGGTGGTTCACTTCCAGGCGCAGGCGACTGACGCCACGACCCCGTGCGCGCTGTTCGCAGATGGCCAGCGCCTGCTTGCCGCGGCCACGACCGCGCGCGCGATGGCTCAGGTACAGCTCGTCCAGCAGCATGAAGTGGCCGCCCTGCTCCAGGCTGAAGCCCATCGCGATCACTGCGTAGCCGACCACCTCGCCCGCCTCGTCCAGCCACAGCAGTACTTCGCCATTGCGCGGGTCAGCCAGCAGCGCATCCACACCGCGACGCACGCGCGCGTCATCGAAGTCGATCCTGTCTTCGGCGTAGAACTCGCGCATCAACGCGATCAGCAGCTCTTCGTCAGCTCGGGTAGCCAGGCGGAAATCCAGCGGGGCGGTCTGCATCGGTGTTCCTTTGTGTTTCATGCCGGGCGCAGGGGCACCCGGCGGGGTCATCATTCGTGTTCGGCAAGATAGGCCAGCAGGCGGTCTTCGTCCCACACCGGCACGCCCAGCGACTGTGCCTTGTCCAGCTTGGAGCCTGCCTCGGTACCGGCCACCACAAAGCTGGTCTTCTTCGAGACGCTGCCGGAGACCTTGGCGCCCAGCGCCTCCAGGCGCTCCTTGGCGGCATCGCGGGTGAGCTGCGCCAGGGTGCCGGTGAGCACCACGGTCTGCCCGTCCAGCGGGCCCGCAACGATCTCGGCCAGCGCCGGCGCCTTGGCCAGGATCTGCTGCATCGCCTTCTCGGCGGCCAACAGCATCGCGCCATGGCCTTCGGCGTCCAGCCACTCCGCTAGACCGCGCGCAGTGTCGTCCGGTAGGCCGGCGTTGACGAACTGGCCATGCTCGGCGTCGAGCACCGCCTGCGCGCCAGGCAGCGCAGCCACCAGCTTTTCCGCGCGCAGGCGGGTAATGCCGGGGATCTCCGACTCGACCAACAGCTGCGCCAGATCCAGGCCCTCGCGCAGCTTGGCACTGGGCGCGTGCACATCGCTGATGCGCACCTGGCCAACCTGCAACAGGTCATCGATGGCCTGCTGGTTGCCCTGCTGCTCGAAGAAATGGCCGAGCGAGCGCGCCACTTCGCCACCGATGTCCGGCACACGCTTGAACAACGGCCACGGCAGATGGCGGATCAGCTCCAGGTCACCGAACCACTGCGCCAGCGCCTTGGCCGTGCTTTCGCCCACATGCTCGATACCGAGCGCGAACAGCAGGCGCTCCAGCGTGGCAGCACGGCTGGCGTCGATCGCCGCGATCAGGTTGTCGGCCCACTTGGTGGCGATCTTCTTCGTGTTCCATTCGAAGCTGGCCGGCTGCACCAGCGCCCGCGCGCGCCAGCCCGGATCGTTGCCGTCCAGCTTCAGCACTGCGTTGAGCACCACACCACTGCCCTCGGCGGGCAGGTGCAGCTTCAGCGCAGCGGCCAGTGCTGACGGATCCTCGGCGTCCAGTACCAGTTTCAGGTGCAGCAGCTGGTCACGGTTGAGCCGGTACAGGTCGGCCACGCTCTTGACGATGCCGGCGTCGACCAGGGTTTCGATGTACTTGTCACCCAGGCCATCGATGTCCATCGCGCGGCGCGAAGCGAAATGGGCGATGGCTTCCTTGCGCTGCGCCGGGCAGGACAGTTCGCCCGAACAACGCCACGCCGCCGCCCCCTCCTCACGCACGATCTCCGAACCACAGACCGGGCAGCGCGTCGGCATCTGCCACGGCGTGGTGCCCTGCGGGCGGCGGTCGAGGATGACGCTGACCACTTCGGGAATGACATCGCCAGCACGCCGCACGATCACGCTGTCGCCGACGCGCACATCGAGGCGTGCGATCTGGTCGGCGTTGTGCAGCGTGGCGTTGGACACGATCACGCCGGCCACAGCCACCGGCGCCAGGCGCGCGACCGGTGTGGCCGCACCGGTACGGCCGATCTGGATCTCGATCGCCTCCACCGTGGTGCTCTGCTCCTGCGCCGGGAACTTGTGCGCGATGGCCCAGCGCGGCGCGCGCGAAACGAAGCCCATCGCCTGCTGACCCGCACGATCATCGAGCTTGTAGACCACGCCATCGATATCGAACGGCAGGCCATCACGGCGCTCACCGATGTCGCGGTAGTAGCCGAGCAGGCCGTCGGTGCCGTCCACCACCTTGCACAGCTCACTGACCGGAAAGCCCCAGGTACCGAGCTGGGCCAGGGTGCCAGAATGGGTGTCCGGCAGTTCGCCGCCCTGCACTTCGCCGGTGCCGTAGGCGAAGAAACTCAGCCTGCGCTGCGCACTGATCTTAGGATCGAGCTGGCGCAGCGAGCCGGCCGCGGCATTGCGCGGATTGGCCAGCACCTTGCCACCGTGCTGACGGGCACGTTCGTTGTAGGCCTCGAAATCGGCACGCGCCATGTAGACCTCGCCGCGCACCTCCAGCACATCCGGCCAATCCTTGCCGTGCAGGCGCTTGGGAATGTCGCCGATCTCGCGCAGGTTGGCGGTCACGTCCTCGCCGGTACTGCCATCGCCACGGGTCGCGCCGAGCACGAAATGACCCTCCTCGTAGCGCAGGCTGATCGCCAGGCCGTCCATCTTCGGCTCGGCCGAGAACCGCAGGCTGCGACGGCCCAGGCGCTCATCGATGCGGCGCACGAAATCGGCCACTTCTTCATCGCTGAAGGCATTGGACAGCGACAACATCGGTACCGCGTGGCGCACTTCCGGGAAACGGCCGGAGGGCCGCGCACCGACCTGCTGGGTCGGGCTGTCGGCACGGGCCAGTTCCGGGTGCTCGCGCTCCAGCGCTTCCAGCTCGCGCACCATCCGGTCGTAGTCGACGTCAGGGATCTCCGGCGCGTCCAGCTCGTGGTAGGCGCGGTTGGCCTGGGCGATCTGCCGGCGGAGGTCTTCGGCGCGTTCGGCTGGGCTGGGGCTCATCGGGATCCGGTGGTTCTGGGATGGGCGGGAATTCTACCGCGCCCGGCCGTCAGGCCCGGTAACGGCCCCGCTTTTGTAGCGTCGAGCCATGCTCGACTGCTCCCCCCTCCGCTCTGGCAGGTGCCAACCGTCTCCCTCGTTCCGGTAGGTGCCAACCTTCTCCCCGCTCCGGTAGGTGCCAACCTTGGTTGGCACGTCTGTAGTCGAGCACGGCTCGACGCTGCAAATGCAGCTTGCCGCCCACCCTCACCGGCGCTAGCGTGCGACGGTCTGCCCTTCGGAATCCTGCCCGTGCCCCTGCCCGCTTCCCGTCGACGCTTCCTGCAACTGGCCGGTGCTGGCCTCGCCGTCGCCGGCAGCGGGCTGCCGCAGCTCGGCCATGCCCAACCCGCGACAGCCGCCGCCGCCGCCCTCGCCCCCGCCGAAGGTGCGGTGCTGCTGAATTTCAACGAATGCCCCTACGGTCCCTCGCCCGCAGCCCAGCAGGCGGCACGCGACAGCATCGCCGGTTGCGGCCGCTACCGTTTCGCACTGGCCGGACAGGTGCGCGACGCCTTCATCGAACAGGCACGCATTCCGGCTGATCACGTGCGGTTGTATCCGGGTTCCAGCGAACCGCTGAACCGCGCCGCCGTGCTATGGACCGGCCCGCTGGCGGGACTGGTAGTCGCCGACCCGACCTTCGAGACGCTGGGCGAGGTCGCCGCCGCACACGGTGCGCACGTGCAGAAAGTGCCGCTGCGCGACGACGGCGCACATGACCTGCGTGCAATGGTTGCCGCCGCGCATGCACGCCCGACCGGACTGCTGTATGTGTGCAACCCGAACAACCCGACCGGCTCGATCAGCCCACCGGATGAGCTTGCCTGGCTGCTGGCCCACAAGCCCGCCTCGACCCGCGTGCTGCTGGACGAGGCCTACCTGCAGTACAGCGAGCAGCCGAGCCTGATTGCGCAGGTGGCGCAGCGCGACGACCTGATCGTGTTGCGCACGTTCTCCAAGCTTTATGGCATGGCCGGCCTGCGACTGGGCGTGGCGGCCGCGCATCCCGACCGCCTGCGCGAACTGGCCAGCCTGGGCGACAACCCGCTGCCCGTGCCGGCACTGGCCGCTGCACTGGCCAGCCTGCGCGATCCGCAGTTGATTCCTCAGCGCCGCCTGCAGAATGCCAAGGTGCGGCAGGCCACCATCGCGTGGCTGGGCAAGCGTGGTTTCAGCTGCGTGCGGTCGGAAGCGAACTGCTTCGTGGTCGACGTCCGGCGCGATGGCAGCGCGTTCGCCAAGGCAATGGCCGACAACGGCGTGGTGATCGGGCGAAGCTGGCCGATCTGGCCACAGCGAGTGCGCGTGACCGTCGGCACCGAAGAGGAGATGGCCGCGTTCCGCAATGCGTTCGCGAAGGTGGCCGGCGTACCGGCCTGACCCTGTTGGTGGGGGCGAACCTTGGTTCGCCCCATCCACGCATGGCGCGGATCTACTGTTGTGGGTGCCAACCGTTGGTCGGGGTGGGTGCCGACCGTTGGTCGGCACGCCATGGCGCTTACCAGCGCGGGGTCTTGGTCAACGGCGGAGCCTGGTGCTGACGGTCATAGGCGCGCAGCTCGTCACGGATGTGCGCGATGCGCTGGCGCCCCAGGGCGTTGCGGCTGTCATCCAGCACAACGCCATCCAGCAGCTCGGCCATGCGCTGCACGGTCGGCAGCATTTTCTCCCAGGCATCCAGCGCGGTCAGCGGCGCCGGCAGGGTCAGGAAGAAGGCGATGGCCGGGGTCTCCATGGCACGGATATTGGCCATGTCGAAGCTGCCCGGCTTCATGATGCTGGCCATCGAGAAGATCGGGCCGCGCTCGGGGTGGCCTTCCACCAGGCGGTGGAACACGTTCATGTGGCCGAACACCAGGCCGGTCTTTTCGGCCGCCACCACGATGTCTTCGCCACGCAGCTGTTCGCCGGCCCGAGCGGCCACGAACAGCGAGACGATCTTGTCGAAGTCCTGGGTGGCGCGCTTGCCGAGGTCGCTGGCGCCCGGATCGGTTTCGCCCAGGCCGAGTTCGGCCTGCTCACCTTCCGTGCCCATGCCCGGTTCGACGCGGCCATCGGCCACGGTGACGCCGTCTTCGCCCAGCACCGGCTCGCGGCGCTCGCCGCTGTTCGGTTCCGCGCTTTCCACGCGGCGGCCCTGGGGCTTCTTCTTCGGACGGCCAAACAGGAAGATCGCGGCGATCAACAGCAGGCCGGCGGCCAGGATGCCGATGCGCAACAGTGCCGTGTCGGACATTCGATAGGTTCTCCGGCTAGTTCATTCAGGTAACTAGGATGGCACGTCAGGCCGCGCCCGCCAATCGCGCGGCTTCTTCCAGGTCCACGCTGACCAGGCGGCTGACGCCCGGCTCGCGCATGGTCACGCCCGACAACTGGTGCGCGGCCTCCATCGTCGCCTTGTTGTGGCTGACGAACAGGAACTGCACCTTTTCGCTCATTTCCTTGACCATGTTGGCCAGGCGGCCGACGTTGGCTTCGTCCAGCGGCGCATCCACCTCGTCCAGCAGGCAGAACGGTGCTGGATTCAGCTGGAAGATGGCGAACACCAGCGCCACCGCAGTCATCGCCTTTTCGCCGCCGGACAGCAGCGAGATGCTGGACACGCGCTTGCCCGGCGGACGCGCCATGATGGTCACACCTGTGTCGAGCAGGTCTTCACCGGTCAGCTCCAGGTAGGCGTGGCCACCGCCGAACAGGCGCGGGTACAGCGCCTGCACGCCGGCGTTGACGCGGTCGAAGGTGTCCTTGAAGCGGCCACGGGTCTCGCGGTCGATCTTGCGGATCGCATCTTCCAGGGTTTCCAGCGCCGTGGTCAGGTCGGTGTGCTGCGAATCCAGGTAGTCCGAGCGCTGCGACGCCTCACCGTACTCGTGGATGGCGGCCAGATTGACCGGCTCCAGCCGGCGCATGCGGCCATCGATCTGGTGCACGGCCTGCTCCCAGTCGCCCAGGCGGGCATCCTCGGGCAGCGCATTGAGCACGTCCTGCAGTACGAAACCGGCCTTCTCCACCGCCCCCTGCAGGGTCTCCGCGCTGAGCACCAGCGCCTGCTGGTCCAGCTTGCGCTGCGAAATGCGTTCGCGCTGGGCCAGCGCCTGTTCGTCGCGCTGGTGGCGGGTCTGTTCGTAGTTGCGCAGTTCGGCATCGATGCCGTCCAGCAACGTGCGCGCCTCGGTCAGCACGCGGTCGGCGCGCACGCGCTCTTCCAGTGCATTCTGATGTTCGGCCTGCAGCGCTTCGACCGGCGAATCGCCCTCATCCAGCTGCGAATGCAGTTCGCCCAGGCGCGAATCCAACTGCCCGCGCTGGGTACCCATGCGCTCCAACGCCTGGCTCAACGAGGCCAGCTGTGCCCGCTGCGATTCCAGGGTCAGGGCCAGCGAGTGCGACCGCTCGCGCACCGCACGTGCAGCGTCGCGGGCCAGGTCGCGGGCCTCGGTCAGCTGGCGGCGCTCGCCCTCCAGCCGCTGCCGGGTCGATTCCAGGTCGCCCATGCTGCTGACCGCGTTCTCCAACCGCGAGCGCGCCTCACGCGCCTGCTCGTTGTTGGCTTCCAGCGTGTCCTGCAGCTGCTTCAGCTCACCTTCGATGCGGTCGATGCGCGTGCGCGCGGCCTCCACCTTGCCCTGCTGGCCCTGCAGCTGGCCGGCCAGTTCAGAGACCGCGCGATGGGCCTGGTACAGCGCACGCTGCGCGTCTTCGCGCTGCTGTTCGGCGGCCTGCAACTGCTCACGGAAGCCTGCCAGCTGTTCCTCCAGCTCGGCCTCGCGGTCCTGCAGCTGCTCGATCTGCTCACGCAGTTCGTTGATCTCACGTTCGCGCAGCAGCGCGCCCTGCTGGGCCGCACCGGAACGCGATACGCGCAGCCAGCCCTGACCCAGGCGCTCGCCACTTTGGGTGATGATCGAATCGCCTTCCGGAAGGCTGGCCTGCAGCGCCTTGGCTTCGGCCAGATCCCTGGCACCGTGCAGGTGCGCCAGCAGGCGCCGGATCGCTGCCGGGCCACGCACGCGTGCAGCCAGCGAGGTCGGCGCGACCTTCAGGTCCGCGCCATCGTTGGCGACCAGTGCAATGTGGCCCTCGCCCAGTTCGCCCAGCGCGTCGACCAGGCTGGCCGGGTCATCGACCAGCACGCCTTCGATCAACTGGCCCAGCGCGCTTTCCACCGCGTTTTCCCAACCGGCATCGACATCCAGGCGTTCGCCGACACGTGCCGCCGAGTCCAGCCCACGCGCCTTCAGCCAGGCCACGGCAGCGCCCTGCTCCTGGCCCAGCGCGGCCTGCTGCAGGGTTTCCAGCGAAGCCAGGCGACCGCGCAGGCCGTTGGCCTGCTTGCGCAGTTCAGCCAGTTCGTTCTGGCCATTGCGCTGCTGCTCCTGCACGGCCGTCACGCCCTGCTTGCGCAGCTCGACGTCTTCACTCATTTCATCCAGTGCGGCCTTCTGCGTGTCGTGCTGCAGGTGCAGCTGCTCGAAGGCTTCTTCCAGCGCGTCCACGTCCAGGCCTGCGCGTTCGGCGGCCAGGGCCTCGCGACGCCGGTCGGCGTCGAGGATCTGCTTGTCCAGGTAGTCCACGCGCGTGCGCTCGACATCGCCGGCGCGCGAGGCTTCCGAACTCTGCGAGGTGTGCTGTTCCCAGCGCTGCTGCCAGCTGGCCAGCCGCTCTTCAGCCTCACGCAGGCTTTCCTGCTTGATCTCGTTTTCTTCCTGCAGTGCTTCCAGCTGCGGAGTGGCGGCCTCCACCGCCTCGCGCAGCACCCTCAGTTTGGCCTCGTCGCCGCTGATGTGCTGGCCCAGTTCAGCCAGCGCCTGCTGGGTTTCATCGCGCGCCTTGTGCAGGCGCTGCGACAGCTCGCGCTGGTGCTGGATCTGCTGTTCCAGGCGCGCCAGCGTGCTGCCGACCTGGTAGACCGCCGCCTGCGCGGTGTTGAGCGCATCGGCGGCCTCTTCGCGCCGCGCGCGCGAGGTCTCGATGCGGGCCTCGGCATCACGCTGGTCGGCGATCAGCTGCTGCAGCCTCGTCTCTTCCTGCGACAGGCCTTCGCGCAGCTTCGACAGGCGCCCGTCGAGGCCGCGGAATTCCAGCGCCTTCCACTCGGCATCCTTGACCCGGCGCTCTTCCTGCAGGGCCTGGTACTGCTCGGCCTGCTTGGCCTGGCGCTTGAGGTGCTCCAGCTGCTTGCTGATCTCGTCGCGCAGGTCGCCCAGCCGGTCCAGGTTCTCGCGGGTGTGGCGGATGCGGGTCTCGGTTTCCTTGCGGCGCTCCTTGTATTTGGAGATGCCGGCCGCCTCTTCCAGGTAGACGCGCAGGTCTTCCGGGCGTGCCTCGATGATCTGGCTGATCATGCCCTGCTCGATGATCGAGTAGCTGCGCGGGCCCAGGCCGGTGCCGAGGAACAGATCGGTGATGTCGCGGCGGCGGCACTTGGTGCCGTTGAGGTAGTAATTGCTGGTGCCGTCGCGGCTGACCGTGCGCTTGACCGAGATTTCGTTGAACGAGGCGTACTCGCCCGAGATCGTGTGGTCGGAGTTGTCGAAGATCAGCTCGACCGTGGCCTGCGAGACCGGCTTGCGCGCGTTGGACCCGGAGAAGATCACGTCGGTCAGCGAGTCGCCACGCAGGCGGCTGGCCGAGCTCTCGCCCATGACCCAGCGCACGGCGTCGATGATGTTCGACTTGCCGCAACCATTGGGCCCCACCACGCCGGTCATGTTGGTCGGCAGGTGCAGGGTGGTCGGATCGACGAACGACTTGAAGCCGGACAGCTTGATCGTGGAAAGACGCATAGGGGTTCCGGACTGGGGCCGGCAAGCGGCCTGCGTTTACCCTCCAAGCCATTGATCCTGTTGGGATCGATGCCCGTGGAACGGGTGTGACGCCCTGAGTATACCGATGTGGCCGTGTTCTACGAATGGGCGTGGAACATTGTCCAGCCCCACCCCGTCGGCCAGAGGTGGCCCGACACCACGAAACGGAGCCATAAAACAAAACGGGCACCCTTGCGGGCGCCCGTTCTGCGGTGATGCCAGGCCTTGCGGCGTGGGATCAGGCTTCGGCGACGACGACAACCTTGACGGTGGTCTCGACGTCGGCGTGCAGGTGGATCAGCACGTCGTACTCGCCGATGTTGCGGAAGGCGCCTTCGCCCAGGATGACTTCGCTCTTGCTGACCGGCAGGCCGGCAGCGGTGAAGGCATCGGCGATTTCGCGGGCGCCGACCGAGCCGTACAGCTTGCCTTCGGTCGAAGCGTTGGCCGGGATGGTCACGCTCGCGCCGTCCAGCTTGGCCTTGCGGGCGTCAGCTTCGGCGTGGATGGCCTGGGCCTTGGCTTCGTACTCGGCGCGTTTGGCTTCGAACTCGGCCTTGTTGCTCTCGGTGGCCGGCACGGCCTTGCCCTGCGGCACGAGGAAGTTACGGCCGTAGCCCGGCTTCACGTCGACCAGGTCGCCCAGGTTGCCGAGGTTGGTGACTTTCTGCAGGAGGATCAGCTGCATGGTATTGCTCCAGATGAGTTATTCGTTAGCGAGGCGATGCCCCGCAACAAAGGCTGTCCGAATAGCTGGCACAGCGGGGCGGCACCGGGCCGCCCCGCCGGGCATCAGACGTCGTGGTTGTCGGTGTACGGGATCAGGGCCAGGAAGCGAGCGCGCTTGACGGCGGTCGCCAGCTGGCGCTGGTACTTCGACTTGGTACCGGTGACGCGGCTCGGCACGATCTTGCCGTTCTCGGTCAGGTACTGGCGCAGGGTGTTGAGATCCTTGTAGTCGATCTCCTTCACACCTTCAGCCGTGAACTTGCAGAACTTGCGGCGACGGAAGAACTTGGACATGGGAAGGCTCCTTAGGCGGCAGAAGCGGCGTCGTCGCCGGCTTCGTTGTCAGCGGTGGTGGTGGACTCGCCTTCTTCGTCGTCACGACGACGGCGCTCACCGCGCTCCGGCTTGTCACCCTTCTCGTCCTTGCTCTTCATGATCAGCGACTGCTCGGTGTCAGCCTCGTCACGCTTGATGACCAGGTTGCGCAGCACGGCGTCGTTGAAGCGGAAGCTCTCGGTCAGTTCGTTCAGAACGGCCTGGTCGGCTTCGATGTTCATCAGCACGTAGTGGGCCTTCACCAGGTTCTGGATCGGGTACGCCAGCTGGCGGCGGCCCCAGTCTTCCAGACGGTGGATGGTGCCGTTGCCGTTCTCGACCAGCGACTTGTAGCGCTCGATCATGGCCGGGACCTGCTCGCTCTGGTCCGGGTGGACCATGAACACGATTTCGTAATGACGACTCATGTTTTTTCTACCTTTCGGATGTGGCCTTGCGGCCGGACAGCCCCCCGCCGTTGAGACCGCGGTGGGGCAAGGGTTCCCGCCGGGTAGGCAGGGAGCCGCGCATTATGGCGCAGATGGGGAGGATGGGCAACCGTGGGTACCCGACATGCTGAACCGGGGTGCCCTGCCCCGGTGCCGATCAAGGTCGGCACCCACCAGGCGAGTAGCGCCGGGCCATGCCCGGCGGCCGGCCGTCAGGCCTTGTCGGCGTCGGTGGTGAAGCTTTCACCGCAGCCACACTCGGCGGTGGCATTGGGGTTGCTGAACGTGAACGTCTCGCTCAGGCCGTGCTTGCCGAAGTCGATCACGGTGCCGTCCACCAGCGCCAGGCTCTTGGCGTCGACGTAGATCTTCACGCCGTCCTGGTCGAACACGGTATCGCCCTCGCGCTCGTCGCGGGCCAGGTCGGTGATGTGACCCCAGCCGGAGCAACCGGTCTTGGTCACGCCGAAACGCAGGCCCAGCGCGCCGGGGGTCTGGGCGACGAAGCGCTGCACGCGCTCGAAGGCAATGGGGGTCAGGCTGACGGCCATGGGGCTACTCCAGAGGTACGGGGACATTATAAGGAGCCGTTGCCGCGAAAAATGCCTCGCAAGCAGAACGCTGCAACCGGTAAACTCCCGTGTTCACAGATCGAGTCGATCAGCAGAGGATTCAAGTCATGACGGTGGTCAGCGTTGAACATGCGCTTGCCGGGAAGATCCCGGAAGGCGGCGAAGTCACGGTACGCGGATGGGTGCGCACGGTGCGCGGTTCAGCGAATCTGGCTTTCGTGAATGTGAGCGACGGCTCCTGCTTCGCCCCGATCCAGGTCGTGGCCGGCGACGGCCTGGCCAACTTCGACGAGATCAAGCGCCTGACCAGCGGCTGCTCGGTCATTGCCACCGGCACCCTGGTGAAGTCGCAGGGCAAGGGCCAGTCGTTCGAGATCCAGGCCAGCGCACTGGAAGTGGTCGGCTGGGTCGAAGACCCGCTCACCTACCCGATCCAGCCCAAGCCGATGTCGCCGGAGTTCCTGCGCGAAGTGGCACACCTGCGCCCGCGCACCAACCTGTTCGGCGCGGTCACCCGCATCCGCAACTGCCTGGCCCAGGCCGTGCACCGTTTCTTCCACGAGAACGGCTTCAACTGGATCAGCACCCCGATCATCACCACCTCCGACGCCGAAGGCGCCGGCCAGATGTTCCGCGTGTCCACCCTGGACATGGTGAACCTGCCACGCGATGAGAGGGGCGCGATCGATTTCAGCCGCGACTTCTTCGGCAAGGAAACCTTCCTGACCGTGTCCGGCCAGCTGAACGTCGAGGCTTACTGCCTGGCGCTGAGCAAGGTCTACACCTTCGGCCCGACCTTCCGCGCCGAGAACAGCCACACCACCCGCCACCTGGCGGAATTCTGGATGATCGAGCCGGAAATCGCCTTCGCCGACCTGGCTGAAGACGCACGCCTGGCCGAAGAGTTCCTGAAGTACCTGTTCCGCGCGGTGCTGAACGAGCGCAGCGACGACCTGGCCTTCATCGCCGAGCGCGTGGACAAGAACGCAATCACCAAGCTGGAAGACTTCATCAACGCACCGTTCGAGCGCATCGACTACACCGATGCGGTCACCCTGCTGCAGAAGTCCGGCAGGAAGTTCGACTTCCCGGTCGAATGGGGCCTGGACCTGCAGACCGAGCACGAGCGCTGGCTGACCGAGGAACACGTCGGCCGCCCGGTGGTGGTGACCAACTATCCGGAGCACATCAAGGCCTTCTACATGCGCCTGAACGACGACGGCAAGACCGTCGCCGCGATGGACGTGCTGGCCCCGGGCATCGGCGAGATCATCGGCGGCAGCCAGCGCGAAGAGCGCCTGGACGTGCTGGATGCGCGCATGGCCCAGTTCGGCCTGGATCGCGAGCACTACAGCTGGTACCGCGATTTCCGCCGCTATGGTTCGGTGCCGCACGCCGGCTTCGGCCTGGGCTTCGAGCGCCTGGTGGTCTACGTCTGCGGGCTGTCCAACATCCGCGATGCGATCCCCTACCCGCGCGCCCCCGGCAGCGCGGACTTCTAAGCCCCACACGACCACGGAGGTACTGCCCCATGACCCTGTTCTTCGCCCTCTGTTTCGTCGGCGTTGCAGTGGCCGGGTTCAGTGCCTTCGTGATCTTCTGGCCGCTGACCCTGGTGCATGTGCGCGACCGCCATCCGGCGCTCGCCGAGCGCTTCGGCAGCGGCGCCTTCCTCAAACCCGATGCCCTGGCCTGGCTGCTGCGCCGCGACTATCGCAAGCAGCCGGACCGCTCGCTGTCCGGGCTGGCGACGCCGGCCTGGGTATCGCTGCTGACCCTGCTGGCCGGACTGGGCATGGCCGCCCTGCTCTGGCTGGCCTCGCTCTGGTAACACACCCATGAATGACATCACCGCCTCGCGCGACAGCTGGTGGCTGGCCAGCCTCGGCAACACCCTGATCTGGGCGCGCCTGCGCGTGCGCCCGGCCGGCACCGCCGAAGTGCTCGACAGCGATGGCAACACGCTGAGCTATGACAGCGAAGACACCGCCCGTTCGCAGCTGTTCGACGCCGAGTTCGTCGAGTACGACGGCCTGGACGAAGAAGACGCGCTGGTGCGCGGCTTCAGCCTGCACGAAGTGCAGCCGCCGCAGGCCGACAGCGACGAGGGCCTGCGTGGCCGCATGATCCAGTCGCTGGGCGGGCGCGCCTGAACCCAGCATGTTCACCCCGCGCGCCTTCGCCGAGACCGACCTGCTCTGGCTGGACCGCCTGCTGGCGCGCGATCCATTCGTCACCGTGCTCACCCCCGGCAGCGATGGCCTGCCGGAGCTGACCCGGATGCCGGTACTGTACCGGCGTGACGGCGAACAGATCGAACTGCGCGGCCACTGGGCCCGCGCCAACCCGCAGTCGCGCCACAGCGGCGCGGCCAAGGTGCTGGTCGACGGCCCGCACGGCTATGTCTCGGCCAGCTGGTACCCGGACAAGGAACCTGCGGCGCGGGTGCCGACCTGGAACTACGCCGCCGCCGAACTGCGTGGCCAGCTGCAGACCTTCGACGACACTGATGCGCTGGCCGAACTGGTCGGTACGATCAGCGACCGTTTCGAAGCCAGTGTCGGCCAGGCCTGGCAGTTCGATGCCACGCGTGCCGAACACGGCCCGGAGCTGCGCGCCATCGTCGGCTTCCGTTTCCAGGTCGAGCAGGTGCAGCTCAAGCTCAAGCTGAGCCAGAACCATCCCGACGCCAACCAGCGCGCCGTGATCGCCGAACTGGAACAGCTCGGCACCCCCTCTTCCACCGAGTTGGCGCAGTGGATGCGCTGGCACCGCGAACAGGCCGCCCGCAGCGACTGAACGCTCCAGATTCCCGCGACGACGCAGCCGGATGGCTGCGGCGCGCCCCCACCCGACGCCAGGGACCCGTACATGAAAGACATCCACAAGCTGCTGCAGAACAACCGCGACTGGGCCGACCGCATCGAGAAGGAAGACCCCGAGTTCTTCCACCAGCTGGCCAAGCAGCAGCACCCGGAATACCTGTGGATCGGCTGCTCCGATTCGCGCGTGCCGGCCAACCAGATCATCGGCATGGCCCCGGGTGAAGTGTTCGTGCACCGCAACGTCGCCAACGTGGTCGCCCACACCGACCTGAACTGCCTGAGCGTGGTGCAGTACGCGGTGGACCAGCTGAAGGTGAAGCACATCCTGATCGTCGGCCACTACGGCTGCGGCGGTGTGCATGCCTGCCTGCACAACACCCGCGTCGGCCTGGCCGACAACTGGCTGCGCCACGTCGGCGACGTCGTTCAAAAGCACCAGGGCATCCTCGATGCGATCGAAGACGATGAACTCAAGCACGCCCGCCTGTGCGAACTGAACGTGATCGAGCAGGTGGCCAACCTGTGCCGCTCGACCATCGTGCAGGACGCCTGGGCCCGCGGCCAGAAGCTGATGGTGCATGGCTGGGTCTACAGCCTGAAGGACGGACGCGTGCGCGAGATGGGCATCGACGTCGGTTCGCAGGAAGAGCTGCAGCCGGCGTATGAAAAGGCCCTGTCCTACATTCCGCGCAAGGGCAAGCGCGACTGATCCCTTACGGATGACCACCATGCTCGCTTCGCCGATCAACCTGCACGCCTGGATCGAAGAAAACCGCCACCTGCTGAAGCCACCGGTGGGCAACAAGATGATCGACAACGGCGACTTCATCGTGATGGTGGTGGGCGGGCCGAACTCGCGTACCGACTTCCACTACGACGAAGGCCCGGAGTGGTTCTACCAGCTCGAAGGCGAGATGGTGCTGAAGGTGCAGGAAGACGGCGCGGTGCGCGACATTCCGATCCGCGCCGGCGAGATCTTCCTGCTGCCGGCGAAGGTGCCGCACTCGCCGCGGCGTCCGCCCGGTGGCATCGGCCTGGTGGTCGAGCGCAAGCGCCTGCCGCATGAGATGGACGGTGTGATCTGGCATTGCGAACACTGCAACCACAAGCTGCACGAAGAGTACTTCCCGCTGCAGAACATCGAAACCGATCTGCCCAAGGTGTTCGCGCGTTACCACGCCAGCCTGGAACTGCGTACCTGCAGCCAGTGCGGGCACGTGGATCCGCTGCCGGTGCCTGCGGCGGGCTGAGCACCTGCCCCTGTAGAGCCGAGCCCATGCTCGGCTTCGTGGCCCGGCAGCCGAGCATGGGCTCGGCTCTACAGGTTCGGCGGCAGGCACGCCGCCAAGCGCTACACTGGCGGTCCCGTTGCAGCCTGTTGCCCGACCATGTCCGACCTGCTCAGCCGCACCCACGCCATCGCCCTGGACGCCGCCGATCCGCTGCGCCCGCTGCGCAATGAATTCCTGATTCCGCGCCATGGTGGCGGCGAGCAGACCTACTTCGTCGGCAACTCGCTGGGGCTGCAGCCGCGTGGCGCACAGGCGGCCGTGCAGGAAGTGATGAAGCAGTGGGGCGAGCTGGCCGTGGAAGGCCACTTCACCGGCCCGACGCAGTGGCTGTCCTACCACCGTCTGGTGAGCGCGCAGCTGGCCCGCGTGGTTGGTGCGCTGCCCAGCGAGGTGGTGGCGATGAACACGCTGAGCGTGAACCTGCACCTGATGATGGTCAGCTTCTACCGGCCAACGGCCGAGCGCCCGGTGATCCTGATGGAGGCCGGTGCATTCCCGACCGACCGTCATGCGGTGGAAGCACAGATCCGCTTCCATGGTTTCGACCCGGCCGAGTGCCTGGTGGAAGTGCAGCCGGACGAGGCCAACGGCACGATCTCGCTGGCCGCGATCGAGCACGCCATCGCCGAACACGGCCCGCGCCTGGCGCTGGTGCTGTGGCCGGGCGTGCAGTACCGCACCGGCCAGGCTTTCGACCTCGATGCGATCACCCGTGCCGCCCGCCTGCAGGGCGCACGCATCGGCTTCGACCTGGCGCACTCGGTCGGCAACCTGCCGCTGCGCCTGCATGACATCGCACCCGACTTCGCCGTGTGGTGCCACTACAAGTACCTCAACAGCGGCCCTGGCGCGGTTGCCGGCGCCTTCGTGCACGAGCGCCACCATCGCGACACCAGCCTTCCGCGTTTCGCCGGCTGGTGGGGCCATGAAGAGTCCACCCGCTTCCAGATGGCACCACAGTTCACCCCGGCCATCGGCGCCGAAGGCTGGCAGCTGAGCAACCCGCCGATCCTCGGCCTGGCACCGCTGCGTGCCTCGCTGGAGCTGTTCGAGCGTGCCGGCATGGAGGCGCTGCGCAGCAAATCGCTGGCACTCACCGGCATGCTCGAAGCACTCGTACGCGCGCGCCTGCCGCAGGTGCTGGACATCATCACCCCGGCCGACCCGCAGCGTCGCGGCTGCCAGTTGTCGCTGCGCGTGATCGGGGGCCGCGAACGTGGCCGCGCACTGTTCGAACACCTGCGCGGCATCGGCGTGCTCGGCGATTGGCGCGAACCCGACGTGATCCGTATTTCGCCCACCCCGCTCTACAACCGCTACCTGGACGTGCACCACTTCGTCGAGGAAGTGGAAGCCTGGGCCGGCCTCTAAGCCGGCCCCTTCCCCTACTGCTGGACAGTTCGTTGATCGCACACGCTTCCCGCTCGTTGAGCATTATCGGTGCCGGCCTTGCCGGGTCCCTGCTGGCCATCCTGCTGTCACGCCAGGGCTGGCGCATCACCCTGTACGAGCGCCGCGGCGATCCGCGCGTGGCCGACTACGAGAGCGGCCGCTCGATCAACCTGGCGCTGGCCGAGCGTGGGCGCAATGCGCTGCGCCAGGCCGGCGTGGAAGACGAGGTGATGGCGCGCGCGGTGATGATGCGCGGGCGCATGGTGCACCCGCGCGAAGGCGAACCGCAGCTGCAGCGCTATGGCCGTGATGACAGCGAAGTGATCTGGTCGATCCACCGCAGCGACCTGAACACCACACTGCTGGAACTGGCCGAACAGGCCGGCGCCACCGTGCACTTCCATCGCCGCCTGCACACCGTCGATTTCGATGCCGGCTACGCGCGCTTCATCGATGATCGCGACGACAGCCCGCACGACATCCGCTTCGACACCCTGATCGGTGCCGACGGCGCCGGCTCGGCGCTGCGCGCGGCGATGAACCGGCGTGCGCCGCTGGGCGAGGACATCGCCTTCCTCGACCACTCCTACAAGGAGCTGGAGATCCCGCCGGCCGCAGATGGCAGCTTCCGCATCGAGCGCAACGCACTGCACATCTGGCCGCGCGGCCACTACATGTGCATCGCCCTGCCCAACCACGAAGGCACCTTCACCGTCACCCTGTTCCTGCCCAACCAGGGCGACCCCAGCTTCGCCACGGTCAACACCGGTGTACAGGCCGAGGCGCTGTTCGCGCGCGAGTTCGCCGACACCCTGCCGTTGATCCCGAACCTGCGCGCGGACTGGGAGCAGCACCCACCGGGCCTGCTTGGCACGCTGACGCTCGATCGCTGGCACCAGCAGGGCCGCGCCGTGCTGATCGGCGATGCCGCGCATGCGATGGTGCCGTTCCACGGCCAGGGCATGAACTGCGCGTTCGAGGACTGTGTGGCGCTGGCCCGTCATCTGATGGAAGCGGACGACCTGGAAGGCGCGTTCGAAGCCTTCGAAGCCGAGCGCAAGCCGAATGCACGCGCGATCCAGCAGATGGCACTGGAGAACTACCTGGAAATGCGCGACCGCGTGGCCGATCCCGCCTTCCTGCTGCAGCGTGAACTGGAACAGGAACTGCAGCGGCGCTGGCCGACCCGGTTCGTACCGCATTACACGATGGTCACCTTCCTGCACACGCCGTACGCGGAAGCCCTGCGCCGCACCGAGCTTCAGCGCGACATGCTGGTGGCGGCCACGGCCGGCCACGATTCGCTGGACAACATCGACTGGGCCGCACTGGAAGCGCAGATCCATGCGCAGCTGCCGGTCCTGGAGGGCGCGCACTGATGGCTGACAGCTTCCTGTTCTACGACCTGGAAACCTTCGGCCAGGACCCGCGGCGCACGCGCATCTCGCAGTACGCCGCGATCCGTACCGACGCCGATCTGAACGAGATCGACACCCCGGTCAGCTTCTTCGTGCGCCCGGCCGACGATCTGCTGCCCTCGCCGATGGCCACCCTGGTCACCGGCATCACCCCGCAGCAGGCACTGGCTGAAGGCATCAGCGAAGCCGAAGCCTTCGACCGCATCAACGAACAGCTGTCGCGCCCCGGCACCTGCGCGCTGGGTTACAACACGCTGCGCTTCGACGATGAATTCGTCCGCTACGGGCTGTTCCGCAACTTCCACGACCCGTACGAACGCGAGTGGCGCAACGGCAATTCGCGCTGGGACCTGCTGGACATGCTGCGGCTGATGCGCGCGATGCGTCCGGACGGCATCCAATGGCCGCTGCGCGAAGATGGCGCCACCTCGTTCAAGCTCGAGCACCTGGCCGAAGCCAACAACGTCCGCGAGGGTGATGCGCACGAAGCGCTGTCCGACGTGCGCGCCACGATCGGCATGGCACGGTTGTTCAAGCAGTCGCAGCCGCGGCTGTGGGAGTACGCGCTGAAGCTGCGCGACAAGCGCTTCGTCGGCAGCCTGCTGGACGTCACCGCGATGAAGCCGGTGCTGCATATTTCCATGCGCTACCCGGCCAGCCGCCTGTGCGCGGCGCCGGTGCTGCCCTTGGCCGTGCATCCCACCATCAACAACCGCGTGATCGTGTTCGACCTGGAAGGCGAGATTGACGATCTGCTGGAACTGCCGGCCGAGGTGATCGCACAGCGCCTGTACATGCGCGCCAGCGAACTGCCCGAAGGCGCGGCGCGGGTACCACTTAAGGAAGTGCATCTGAACAAGGTGCCGGCGCTGATTGCCTGGAACCACCTGCGCGCCGATGACCACGAGCGCCTCGGCCTGGACGTAGCCGCGATCGAGGCCAAGGTGGAACGGCTGCGCGCGTTCGCCCCGCAGCTGGCCGAGAAGGCGCGCCAGGTCTACAACCAGCCCCGCGCCGCCACCGTGGCCGACGTCGATGCCTCGCTGTACGACGGCTTCCTCGGCAACGGCGACAAGCCGCTGCTGGCGCTGGCGCGCACCACCGCGCCGGAGCAGTTGGCCGCGCTGGAAGGCCGCTTCCGCGACCCGCGCCTGCCAGAGCTGCTGTTCCGCTACCGCGCGCGCAATCATCCCGACAGCCTCGCGCCGGCTGAACGCCAGCGCTGGCAGGATTACCGCCGCCAGCGCCTGCTCGGAGACGGCGGCCTGGGCGAACTCAACCTGCCCCAGTACCAGCAGCAGCTCGATGCACTGGCCGCCGAAGCGCCCGACGATGCGCGGCGCCAGGCCCTGCTGCAATCGCTGCGCGACTGGGGCCAGCAGCTGCAGGAGACCTTGTGAGTACCTATTTTTCGGACGCCAGCTTCAAGTTCCTGCGCAGTCTGGCGCGGCATAACGAAAAGGCGTGGTTCAACGACCATCGCCAGCAGTATGAAGACCACGTCCGGCAACCATTCCTGCGCCTGCTGGGTGACCTGCAGCCGGCGCTGGCCGAGGTCAGCGACCACTTCCGCGCCGATACCCGTGGCGTCGGTGGCTCGCTGTTCCGCATCCACCGCGACGCGCGCTTCTCCAACGACAAATCGCCGTACAAGACCTGGCAGGGTGCGCGCCTGTTCCATGAGCGCCGCCGCGAAGTGGCCGCGCCTTCGTTCTACGTGCACCTGCAACCGGGCGAGAGCTTCGTTGGCGCCGGCCTGTGGCATCCGGAACCGGAAACCCAGCGCCGCGTGCGCCACTTCATCCTCGACAACCCGGGCAGCTGGAAGGCGGCCGCGCATGCTCCCGCGCTGCGCAAGCGCTTCGACTTCGAGGAGAGCGAAAAACTGGTGCGGCCGCCGCGCGGCTTCCCGGCCGATTTCGAGTTCATCGACGACCTCAAGCATCGCAACTGGGTGATGTGGCGCTCACTGGACGACGCCACCATGACCGGCCCGCGCCTGCTGTCCACGCTCGGCAGGGATCTGGCCGGGCTGGGCCCGTTCGTCGACTATCTGTGCGCGGCACTGGACCTGGAATTCTGATGCCGTTGGCGCACCAACGCCGCACGCTGGGCCGCACCGGCCTGGCGGTTTCGCCGGTGGGCCTGGGCTGTTCCGGCTTCTGGGGGCATCGCCGGTTCCGGGAGCAGTCGGCCGCGCACGTGGTCGAGCATGCACTGGCACAGGGCGTGAACCTGTTGGACACCGGTCACAACTACTCCGGTTTCCACGCCGAGCCGCGGCTGGGCCGCATCCTGCGCCCGTTGCTGAAGCGATACCCGCGCGAGTCGCTGGTGATCTCCAGCAAGGGCGGCACGCTGACCGGCCAGGCCGGCATCAGCGGCGCCGAGCAGCGCAATTTCTCACCCGCCGCCATCACCGCCAGCTGCGAAGCCTCGCTGCGCAACCTCGGCCTGGATTACCTCGATATCTACCAGCTGCACGGTGCCAGCCAGCACGACATCAACGATGACCTGCTGGCCGCACTGCAGCGACTGCGCGAACGCGGGCTGATCCGGCACACCGGCATCAATACGCACACGGCGTCGACCCTGTGCTGGATGATCGACCATCCCATGCTGTTCGATGTGGTGCTTCTGGACTACAACGCCCTGCAGCAGGACCGTGAACCGCTGATCGACCAGTTGCACGCGGCGGGCATCGGCGTGCTCGCCGGCACCGTGCTGGCGCAGGGCCATCTGCTGCCGTCACGCGCCCGCCTGCCGCGCCCGGCCGACGCCTGGTACCTGGCCAGAGCCTGGCTCAAGCCAAGCAGCCGCGCACTGATGCACAGTGCACGCCGGATGCGCCACGCCATCACTACCATCCGCAGCCAGCGCCCCGCCCAGACCGCGTTTGCCTACGCCCTGGGCCATCCCGGCGTGGCCAGCGGCATCCTCGGCACCACCCGCACCGTCAGCCTGGACGAAGTGCTGGCGACGCGGCTTGAGGCACTGACCGCAGCCGAACGCCAGCAGCTGGTGAACGCCTTCGGTGATGGGCGCGGATCACCCAGTCATTGAGTCTTCACCCCATGCCGCTGCGGTTGCGGCAGTCTGTGCGGCATGAAGAAACTCACTGTACTCGTTGTGCTGCTGGTCCTGGCCTTGGCCGCCTGGTGGTTCGGTGGCCCCTACATGACCGTGCGCGGGCTGTCCCAGGCCATTGAACAGCGCGATACCGCGCGCCTGGAGCGCTACGTGGATTTCCCGCGCGTGCGCAGCAGCCTGCGGGCGCAGCTCAACGACTACCTGGTGCGCCAGGCCGGCCCGGATGTGGCAGCCAGTCCCTTCGGTGCCCTGCTGTATGGGTTGGGCGACCAGCTAGGCGGTGCCGCGGTGGACACCATGGTGACCCCGACCGGTATCGGCGCGATGCTGCAGGGCCACGTGCTGTGGAAGCGCGGCCGCAATGAACTGCAGGGCGGCGATGCCTTCGGCCCGACCGAGCCGGCGCGACCGCTGAAGCATGCCGAGCATCATTTCGAAGCGCTGGACCGCTTCGTGATCGACGTCGATCGCGGCCCCGGCCAGTCCCCCCTGAAGGTGGTGCTGGAGCCGCAGGGGCTGCGCTGGAAGGTGGTCGACCTGCAGCTGGGGATGTCGGGCAGCCCTTGATCGCACCCGGGGCCGGAGGGCGATGCCCACCAAGGTTGGCAACTACCGGGGCATGCGGCTCTGGTAGATGCCCACCTTGGTGGGCGCCGATGCATGGCAGTGCCAACCGAGGTCGGCACCTACCCGGCATGGCTTCAGCCTTCGTTGGCGACGCCGTGCGGTACGTGGCCGGCGGCCACATGCTCGCGGGCGCTGTCGATGTTGTGCTGCGAATCATCGAAGAAGATGTCGGCGCCGAACGCCTGCAGGAACGGGCCCTTGTGGCGGCCGCCGAGGAACAGCGCCTCGTCCAGGCGCACGCCCCACTCGCGCAGGGTGCGGATCACCCGCTCGTGCGCCGGTGCCGAGCGTGCGGTCACCAATGCGGTGCGGATCGGTGCGCTTTCGCCGGCCGGGAAGACTTCCTGCAGCGTATGCAGGGCCGACAGGAAGCCGCGGAACGGGCCGCCACTGAGCGGTTCCCGGGCACGTTCGCGCTCGTGGCGGCCAAACGCTTCCACGCCCTGCTCGCGCGAAATGCGCTCGCTCTCATCACCGAAGATCACCGCATCACCGTCGAAGGCGATGCGCAGCTGCCCGGCCGGGCGGGTGATGTCGATCTGATCGGCTGCCGCCGCGGCGGTTTCGCCGGGCGGCTTGGGCAGGATGGTGGCCGCAGCGATGCCATGGCGCAGCGCGCTGCGCACTGATTCCGGGTTGGCCGACAGGAACAGGTCGGTGCCGAACGGCTTCACGTAGGGCCAGGTCGGCTCGCCGGCGGTGAACGTCGCGCGGATGATGCCAAGGCCGTAGTGCTGGATCGAGTTGAAAATGCGCAGGCCGGTATCGGCCGAGTTCCGCGACAGCAGGATCACCTCGACCCGCGGGTTCTCTGGACTGGCGCCCTGGTTCAGTGCCAGCAGCTTGCGCACCACCGGGAACGCCACACCCGGGCCGAGGATGTCGTCTTCGTGCTGACGCTGGAACTCGGCATAGGCCGCCACGCCATCGCTCTCGAACAACGCGTGGCTTTCCTCGAGGTCGAACAGCGCGCGCGAGGTCACCGCGACGGTCAGCAAACGGGGGGAGTTGTCGCCCATCGGTGGGGGTCCTTCAAGCGGTCGGCATGGCCGGCCGCCTATTGTCCTCAAAAAACGAACTGTTCGCTCAGGATCCGGTCTTCCAGATTGTGCTCCGGGTCGAACAGCAGGGTCACGCGGCGGTCCTTCGACTCGCGGATGGTCACCTCGACCACGTCGCGGGTCTCGTGCGAATCGGCGGTCACGCTGACCGGACGCTTGTACGGATCAAGCACGCGGAAGCGCACTTCGGTATCCGCCTTCAGGATCGCGCCGCGCCAGCGCCGTGGGCGATAGGGCGCCAACGGCGTCAGCGCGATGGTGTGCGAGCCCAGCGGCAGCACCGGGCCATGCGCGGAATAGTTATAGGCGGTGCTGCCGGCCGGGGTGGCCACCAGCACGCCGTCGCCGATCAGTTCAGCCACGCGCTCCTGGCCGTTCAGGTCGATGCCGATATGCGCGGCTTGCCGGGTCTGCCGCAGCAGCGAGACATCGTTGTAGGCCAGCGAACCGGTACTGGTGCCCGATTCGGTCAGCGCGACCATTTCCAGCGGGCGCAGGTTGGCCGGTTCGGCGCGCGCAATGCGGGCCTGCACGTCATCGTCGCCACGGTACTGGTTCATCAGGAAACCGACCGTGCCCAGCTTCATGCCGAACACCGGCTTGCCCAGGTGCCCGTGCCGGTGCAGGGTCTGCAGCATGAAGCCGTCGCCACCCAGCGGGCACAGTACGTCGGCCTGCTCCGGCGTGTGATCGCCATAACGCGAAATCATCGCCGCGCGAGCCATCTGCGCAGGTTCGGTGGTGCTGGCCAGGAAAGCGATGCGGGGGGTGTCGCTCATCGGTGGATCCGGGGGGAAGGCATGAGGGAGAGCATAACCGAGCGCCGGAGGTTGGACTCCGCTGGGCGGATGACCGGCCCGTCCGCCGGGACACGCCGTAAACCTGTGGTGGTCAAGTATTTTTGGACACTCCCAAAGGGAGTTCAGGCCACCTGCTCTTCACAAAGCGCAGGTGGCACAAGGCCGTTGGCACTGTGCGGCCGACGGTGGTTGTACCAGTCCACGAATTGCTCGATGTCTGCTGCAGCCTCCTGTCGAGTGGGGTATTTGGAGTAAAGCCACTCCCCTTTGAGGGTGGCGAAAACCCGTTCCACCACCGCGTTGTCCCAGCAGTTGCCCTTCCTGCTCATGCTTTGGGTGATGCCGTTGTCACGCAGAATTTCGGCCATGGCATGGCTGGTGTACTGCCGACCTTGATCCGAGTGGAAAAGTAGTCGCCCGTTGGGACGACGCTGTTTCAGAGCCCCACGCAGGGCTCTGACGGCCAGCCAGGCATCCCCTTCGTGAGAGTGGGCCCAGCCCACGATCCGTCGGGCAAACAGATCCACCACGATGGCCAGATAGAGCCAGCCTTGCTGGGTCGGGATGTAGGTGATATCCCCTGCCCAGACTTGGTCGGGTGCCTCCGGGTTGAATTGGCGTTCCAACACGTTGGGCGCGGTCAGTGCCTGCGGCCCCAGACTGTGGTACTTGTGCCGCCGGTGCTGCCGCGCCCTGACGCCGGCCCGGCGCATCAGCGTCCGGGCGCGGTAGCGACCCACTGGCAGGCCGCGATTGGTCAGCTCCCTGGCCATCTTGCGAGAGCCACAGCTCCCCCGGTGGGACTGATGAATGCGACGAACCAGATCAACCTGGGCCAGCAGTTCCCGGTCAATCCGGGGCTCCCGGTGCAGCCAGGCGTAGTAGCTGCTACGGGGATAGTCCATCAACTGACACACCAACCGGATCGGAGCGACCTTCCCCAATTCCTGGATCACCTGTTCCGGTGATCGCTGTCCCGAATGAAGAAGGCGATGGATTTTTTTAGTAGGTCGCGCTCCTCCTTGAGCCTGCGATTCTGGGCCTCCAGCTCGGCGATTCTGACCTGGGCATCTACGGGCGGTGCCTCGGCCTGCGGGTCATGTTTTCGACGCCATTGCTCGATCCAGCGCCTCAGCGCCGTCGGGCCGACATCCATCAGCTGGCAGACGTCCCTGACTGTCTGCCCCTCCACAACCACAAGGCGAACCGCCTCGTCCCTCATGCCCTGAGTGATCTGCTTTGCCATGGGTCTACCTCGATGCTTGAAATTGATCCTATCGAGTGTCCAAGTTGATTAGACCACCACAACCCATCCCTGGGGGCTCGGTCGCGCCATCCATGGCGCTCACGGTCCCGGCGGACGGGCCGGTCATCCACCTGACAGGTCGACGGCCGGCGTCGGGTCAGTGATCGCAGAATAGACAGGCAAAAACAGAACGGCCCCGCTTTCGCGGGGCCGCTGTGTTTCACGCATGCCGGGCAGCGCCCGGCGTTACATCACTTACGCACCATGCGCGGCCAGCTGGCCCAGGCGCTGGACTGCGACCGAAACGGTCGGGTAGTCCAGGGTCTTCTGCTCGGCCAGTTCGGCCAGCATCGCCAGGGTGAAGCGCAGGCTGTTGTCGTCACGGCCCATCCAGGCTGCGACCTTGGCCTCCGCGCTGCTGCCCTTGGTGCCCAGCACCTGGCCGGCCAGGTTGCGGTGGTTGGCCGCCAGTTCGTCACGCAGCACGCCACGTGCCACGGCGTGCCAACGACCGTTGACCTCCAGCGCGTCGACCTGCTCGAACAGCCACGGCAGCTGCAGGGCATCGCCCAGGCGGAAGTGGACCTTGGACACGTCCACCGGCTTCAGCTTGCGGGTGCGGGCCAGTTCGATGATGTCGAACGCCGGCTCCAGGAAGTGCAGTTCGGCCAGCTGCTGCGCCAGCGCGGACGGCAGGCCCTTTTCCTTCCACTCGGCCACCAGGGCTTCGTAGGTCGGACGCTGCGAATCCGGCAGCACACCCGAAGCAACGCGGATGTCGTTGAACGGACCCTGGTAGCGGTTGACCGCTTCGGTGATGCCCGGCATCGCACCCGGGCGCGACAGCAGCCAGCGCACGAACGAGCGCTGCAGCTTCCAGATCACTTCCAGCGCATCGATCTGCACCGACTCCGGCACTTTGCCGTCGAGGGCATCGATCTGCGCCCACAGCGCGCGTGCATCCAGCGTTTCGCGGCTGATGGTGTAGGCCTTGGCGACCTCGGCGATGGAACGGCCGGTGTCTTCCTGCATGCGCATCAGGAAGGTAGCGCCCATGCGGTTGATGGTCTGGTTGGTCACGGCCGTGGCGATGATTTCGCGCTTCAGGCGGTGACGCTCCATCGCGTCGGCGTACTTCTTCTGCAGCGGGGTCGGGAAGTAGCGCTGCAGTTCCTTGGACAGGTACGGATCTTCCGGGATGTCCGAATCCAGCAGCTGGGCGAACGCCACCAGCTTGGAGTAGGACAGCAGCACCGACAGTTCCGGACGGGTCAGGCCCTGGCCACGTGCCTTGCGCTGGGACAGCTCGGCGTCGGACGGCAGGAACTCGATCTGGCGGTCGAGCAGCCCCTGCTGTTCCAGGGTACGGATGAAGTGCTGCTTGGAACCCAGGCGCTTGACCGCCATCCGCTCCATCAGGCTCAGCGCCTGGTTCTGGCGGTAGTTGTCGTTGAGCACCAGCTCTGCGACTTCATCGGTCATCGAGGCCAGCAGCTTGTTGCGCTGCTCGACGGTCAGCTTCTTGGCCCGCACCACATCATTGAGCAGGATCTTGATGTTGACTTCATGGTCGGAGGTGTCGACACCGGCCGAGTTGTCGATGAAGTCGGTGTTGAGCAGCACGCCGGCCTGCGCGGCTTCGATGCGGCCCAGCTGGGTCATGCCCAGGTTGCCGCCCTCGCCCACTACCTTGCAGCGCAGCTCGCCACCATTCACGCGCAGCGCGTTGTTGGCGCGGTCGCCGACATCGCTGTGCTGCTCGCTGGCAGCCTTCACGTAGGTACCGATGCCGCCGTTCCACAGCAGGTCGACCGGCGCCTTCAGGATCGCGCTCATCAGATCGTTCGGCGACAGCGCCTTGACGTTGTCGTCCAGGCCCAGCGCTTCCCGCACCTGCGGGGTGATCTCGATCGACTTCAGGCTGCGCGGATAGATGCCGCCGCCCTTGCTGATCAGCTTGACATCGTAGTCCGCCCAGCTCGAACGCGGCACGGTGAACAGGCGCTCACGTTCGACGAACGTGGTGGCCGCATCCGGGTTCGGGTCCAGGAAGATGTGGCGGTGGTCGAATGCAGCGACCAGGCGGATGTGGCGCGACAGCAGCATGCCGTTGCCGAACACGTCGCCGGACATGTCGCCGACGCCGACCGCGGTGAAGTCCTGGCTCTGGCTGTCACGACCCAGCGCACGGAAGTGGCGCTTGACCGACTCCCACGCACCGCGTGCGGTGATGCCCATGCCCTTGTGGTCGTAACCGACCGAACCACCGGAGGCGAATGCATCGCCCATCCAGAAGCCGTGCGCAATGGCCAGGCCGTTGGCGATGTCGGAGAAGGTCGCGGTGCCCTTGTCGGCCGCCACCACCAGGTACGGATCGTCCATGTCGTGGCGCACGACATCCACCGGCGGCACGATCTTGTTGTTGACGATGTTGTCGGTGATGTCCAGCAGGCCCTGGATGAACAGCTTGTAGCAGGCCACGCCGTTGGCGAAGATCGCATCGCGATCGCCATTCACCGGCGGCATCTTGGCGAAGAAGCCACCCTTCGCGCCGACCGGCACGATGACGGTGTTCTTGACCATCTGCGCCTTGACCAGGCCCAGCACTTCGGTACGGAAGTCTTCGCGACGATCCGACCAGCGCAGGCCACCACGGGCCACGGCGCCGAAGCGCAGGTGGGTACCTTCCACGCGCGGGCCGTAGACGAAGATTTCGCGGTACGGGCGCGGCTTCGGCAGGTCCGGCACCAGCGCCGAATCGAACTTGAAGCTGATGACATGGCCGTGCTGGCCGTTGGCATCGGTCTGGTAGTAGCTGGTACGCAGGGTCGCGTCGATCACACCCATGAACGAGCGCAGGATGCGGTCCTCGTCCAGGCTGGACACGCGGTCCATCAGCTTCAGCAGCGCATCGCGCGCAGCCTGCATCTGCGCGTCGCGGTCACCCTTGCGGGCGTCGACCACGGTCTTGAGCACCTTCAGGGTGGCGTCGTCGCCAGCAGCCAGCACATCGAAGTGGGCCTTCAGCTGGGCCTGGCCGGCAGCGATGTCGTCCTTGCTCTCGTGGCCGGTGGCCGGATCGAAGCGCGCTTCGAACAGCTCGACCAGCAGGCGGGCCAGCAGCGGGTAGCGCGCGAAGGTGCCTTCCACGTAGGCCTGCGAGAACGGCACGCCGGTCTGCAGCAGGTACTTGCAGTAGCCACGCAGCATGGCGACCTGGCGCCAATGCAGGCCGGCAGCCAGCACCAGGCGGTTGAAGCCATCGTTCTCGGCATCGCCGTGCCAGACGCGGGCGAAGGTCTCGCCGAAGGCTTCATCGACGCTGGCGGCATCGATCGCGCCGGCGGTCGATTCGACCTCGAAGTCCTGCACGTACACCGGCGCGTTGTCGACCGACAGGCGGTACGGACGCTCGGCGATCACGCGCAGGCCCATGTTTTCCATCATCGGCAGCGCATCCGACAGCGGAATGTCGTCCAGCTGGCGATACAGCTTCAGGCGCAGGCCATCGCCGCTTTCGCGCGGCACGGCCTGCAGGCTCAGGCGCAGGTCGTCCGGGCCGGTCAGGGCGTCGAGCTGGCTGACATCGTTGGCGGCAACCGCGGTGCTGTTGTCTTCGATGTAGCCGGCCGGCAACGCCTTGCCGATGCGGGCGGCGATGCGCAGGCCTTCGGTCTCGCCATGGCGGGACACCAGCGCTTCGCGCAGGTCGTCCTGCCAGTTGCGCAGCACCTGGGCCAGCTTCTGCTCCAGTTCGGCGGTATCGACGTCGAGCATTTCACCCGGCTTCGGGCGCACGATCAGGTGCACCTGGGCCAGCGGCGATTCGCCCAGCACCACCGAGCTGTCCACGTACTCGCCGTGCAGCGCTTCCTTCAGCATTGCTTCGATGCGCAGGCGCACGTCGGTGTTGAAGCGCTCACGCGGCAGGTAGACCAGCGCGGAGATGAAACGGCTGTACTTGTCGCGGCGCAGGAACAGGCGGCTGCGCACGCGCTCCTGCAGGCCCAGCACGCCCATCGCGGTGCGGAACAGTTCGTCCTCGCTGGACTGGAACAGTTCTTCGCGCGGCAGGGTTTCCAGGATGTGGCGCAGGGCCTTGCCGCTGTGGCTGGCCGGGGCCAGGCCCGACTGCTTCATCACGTGCTCGTGGCGCTGGCGCACCAGCGGGATTTCCCACGGGCGACGGTTATAGGCGCTGGAGGTGAACAGGCCGAGGAAGCGCTGCTCGCCGATGATCTTGCCCTTGGCGTCGAACTCCAGCACGCCGATGTAGTCCATGTAACCGGCGCGGTGCACGCGCGAACGGGCATTGGTCTTGGTCAGGATCAGCGCGTCCTTCAAACCGGACGTGGTGTTCAGGCCCTGCGCGGCCAGGGTCTTGACCGGACGGGCGGCGGACTTGTCCTTGCCGCGCATCAGGCCCAGGCCGGTGTCGTTCAGCGGCGCCAGCACGTCTTCCTTGCCCTGCTTCTCGACGCGGTACTCGCGGTAGCCGAAGAAGGTGAAGTGGTTGTCGGCGGCCCAGCGCAGGAACTCCTGTGCTTCCTTGCGCGACGCGTCGTCGACCGGCAGCTGGCGGCTGCCCAGGTCGTCGGCCAGTGCCAGCGCCTTGTCCTTCATCGGCTGCCAGTCGCGCACGATCGCACGCACTTCGTCCAGCGCCTTGTTGATGGCCTGTTCGATGGCGGCCATGGCGTCGGCCGGCTGGCGGTCGATCTCCAGCAGCATCACCGACTCGGCATCGCCTTCGCCGACCTTGACCAGCTTGCCGGCCTTGTCGCGGGTGAAACGCAGCACCGGGTGGCCCAGCACGTGGACACCCACGCCCTGTTCGGCCAGCGACATGGTGACGGTGTCGACCAGGAACGGCATGTCGTCGTTGACGATCTGCAGCACGGTGTGCGGCGACTCCCAACCGTTGGCCTTCGCGGTCGGATTGAACACGCGGACGTTGGCCTTGCCGGCCTTGCGGGCACGGGCGAATTCCAGCGTCTCAGCCGCGAGAGCGGCCCACTCTTCAGCGCTGTGGTGCGGGAACTCGTCCGACTCCATGCGCTTGTAGAAGTCAGTGGCAAATGCCACTGCTTCGGCCTGTGCGGCCGCGGGGTAGCGCTTGCGCAAGGCCGTGTACACCGGCTCCAGGGAGAAACCAGCGGTCACTGCGACCTCCGCTTCTGCTGGTTTGGTCTTGTTTTTCACGGTCTTGGCTGCGGTTTTTTGCGGTTTCATGGCAGAGCGATGCGCTTGCTCAGTTGGGAAAATGAAATTGTAGCCCTACCGCACGAAAAGGCCTTGCTGCAGGACGGAATAACCAGATTCGGGTTTGCTGCGGTTTAGACGCCTATTCAGTTCGCACCGGTATGGTGCTGGCGCCCGCTTCAGCACTGCCGACAGGATCGGCAAAGCGTGTTACCGGAAGACACACGCGGCGACACCGATTCGATTCCACAATCCTGAACTGGACGGTATAGTCCACCGCGTGAATCCGGCCTACCTCCCCGTTGCCCTCGACGCACGCGATGAGCGCGTGTTCGATGCCGTGCGCGAGCTGCTGGCCCAGCAGGGCATGCAGATGAGCATGGATGCGGTGGCCCAGCACGCCGGCTGCTCCAAGCAGACCCTGTACTCGCGTTACGGCAGCAAGCAGGAACTGCTGCGCCGGGTGATGCAGCGCCACGTCGGCCACGCCACCGGCGCCATGGTTCGTGCACTCCGCACTGACGACCTGCGTGCCAGCCTGCTCCAGTTCGCCACCGACTTTCTGGAGCACTTCAACCAACCGCACGTGGGCCAGGCCTGTCGGCTGATCGCCGCCGATGCATCCCAGTTTCCCGAAGAGGCGCGTACGCTGTACCGGCATGGTGCCGGCGCGCTGACGCTTCATCTTGCTGAATGGATTGAAACCGTTTGCATGCGAGGCCAGCTCCGGCATGACGACCCGCACTTCATGGCCGAACTGCTGCTGAGCATGATCGCCGGTCAGGATTTCGACAAACAGCGCTTCCATACCCCCCATCGTGATGACGCGCAGCTGCGTCGGCGCTGGGCAGAGTTCTCCGTCGACAGCTTCCTGCGCGCCTTCGCGCCTCGGCCGTCGCCGGCCCCGTCTTCAAACCAACCCCGGAGTTCCTCCTGATGACCGCCCCACTCCGCACCCTTGCCTTGACGTGCGCCGTTGCTGTCGCGCTGGCTGCCTGCAAGAAGCCGGAACAGCAGACGCCCCCGCCGCCGGAGGTGGGCGTGATCGACGCCAAGCCGCAGACCCTGCCGCTGCAGCGTGAGCTGGTCGGCCGCCTGTCGCCGTTCCGCAGCGCCGACGTGCGCGCGCGCGTGCCGGGCGTACTGCTCAAGCGCGTCTACCAGGAAGGCTCCCAGGTCAAGCAGGGGCAACCCCTGTTCCTGATCGACCCGGCGCCGCTGCGTGCCTCGCTCAACGCCTCCGAGGCCCAGCTGGCTTCGGCCCGCGCCACCTACGCCAATGCCAAGGTGGCCGCCGACCGCGCCCGTTCGCTGGCGCCGCAGCAGTTCGTCTCCAAGTCCGACCTGGACAACGCCGAATCGGCCGAACGCACCGCGCTGGCCGCGGTCAAGCAGGCCGAAGCGGCGGTGACCTCCTCGCGCATCAGCCTGGGCTATACCGAAGTGACCGCACCGATCAGTGGCGTGGCCAACAAGCAGCAGGTCACCGAGGGCGCACTGGTCGGCCAGGGCGATGTGACCCTGCTGACCACCGTCGACCAGCTCGACCCGCTGTACGTGAACTTCTCGCTGAGCGTGGATGAGCTGACCCAGCTGCGTGCGCAGCAGGCCAAGGGCGCGCTGGCGCTGTCGGGTGACGGCAAGGCCACGGTCAACGTCAAGCTGGCCGACGGCACCACTTACAGCGAGCCGGGCACGCTGGACTTCTCTTCGACCACGGTCGACCCGGCCACCGGCGCGGTGTCGCTGCGTGCGCTGCTGCCGAACCCGCAGCAGATCCTGCTGCCGGGTGCCTTCGTCAGCTTCCAGGCCAACCTGGGCGAGCGCAACAACGCCTACCTGGTGCCGCAGCAGGCACTGCTGCGTGACACCACCGGCGGCTACGTGATGGTGGTCGGTGCCGACGGCAAGGTCATCCGCAAGAACGTGAAGACCGACGGTGCGCAGAACGGCAACTGGCTGGTCAGCGACGGCCTGGCCGCCGGTGACAAGGTGATCGTGGCCGGCGTGCAGAAGGTCAAGGAAGGCGCACCGGCAGTCGCCAAGCCGTGGACCCCGGGGCAGGACGCCAACGGCAAGCCTGCCGCAGGCGGCGCCGCTCCGGCGGGCGCGGCACCGGCCGCAGGCAAGGCACCGGCCGACGCGGCCAAGCCCGAGCAGGCCGATGCGGCCAAGCCGGCAGCCACCGATTCGAACAAGCAGTAACGGGAACCTTCCGTCATGCCTAAATTTTTCATCGAACATCCAGTCTTCGCCTGGGTGGTTGCGATCCTGATCTCGCTCAGCGGCGTGATCGCGATCCTCAACCTGGGCGTGGAGTCCTATCCCAACATCGCCCCGCCGCAGGTCACCGTCTCGGCCACCTACCCGGGTGCCAGTGCCGACACCACGGAGAAGTCGGTCACCCAGGTGATCGAGCAGCAGCTGACCGGTATCGATCACCTGCTGTACTTCAGCTCCTCGTCCGCCTCCAACGGCCGTGCACAGATCACCCTGACCTTCGAGACCGGTACCGATCCGGACATCGCCCAGGTGCAGGTGCAGAACAAGGTCTCGCTGGCCACGCCACGCCTGCCCTCGGAAGTGACCCAGCAGGGCGTGGTGGTGGCCAAGGCCAACGCCGGCTTCCTGATGGTGGTGGCGCTGCAGTCCGATACCGCCGCCATCAACCGTGACGCCCTGAACGACATCGTCGGTTCGCGCGTGCTCGACCAGGTCTCGCGTATCCCCGGCGTCGGCAGCACGCAGCAGTTCGGTTCCGAGTACGCCATGAACATCTGGCTGAACCCGGAAAAGATGCAGGGTTATGGCCTGTCGGCCAGCCAGGTGCTGGCGGCAGTGCGCGCGCAGAACGTGCAGTTCGCCGCCGGTGCGCTGGGTTCGGACCCGTCGCCGGAAGGCCAGCACTTCACCGCCACGGTCTCGGCCGAAGGCCGCTTCAGTTCGCCGCAGGAGTTCGAGAACATCATCCTGCGCGCCAATGCTGACGGTTCGCGCGTGCTGCTGAAGGACATCGCCCGCGTTGCCTTCGGTGCCAACAACTACGGCTTCGACACCCAGTACAACGGCAAGCCGACCGGCGCCTTCGCCATCCAGCTGCTGCCGGGCGCCAATGCCCTGAACGTGGCCGATGCGGTGCGCGCCAAGATGGACGAACTGCAGCCCAGCTTCCCGGCCGGCGTCACCTGGTTCTCGCCGTACGACAGCACCACCTTCGTCAAGATCTCGATCCAGGAAGTGGTCAAGACGCTGTTCGAGGCGGTGTTCCTGGTGTTCCTGGTGATGCTGATCTTCCTGCAGAACTTCCGCGCCACCCTGATCCCGACCCTGGTCATCCCGGTGGCCCTGCTCGGTACCTTCCTGGGCATGTGGATGATCGGCTTCACGATCAACCAGCTGACCCTGTTCGCGATGGTGCTGGCGATCGGCATCGTGGTCGATGACGCGATCGTGGTGATCGAGAACGTCGAACGCATCATGACCGAGGAAGGCCTGGCGCCGAAGCCGGCCACGCAGAAGGCGATGACCCAGATCACCGGCGCGGTGGTGGCGATCACCGTCGTGCTGGCTGCGGTGTTCATCCCGTCCGCCCTGCAGGGCGGCGCCGCCGGTGAGATCTACAAGCAGTTCGCCCTGACCATCGCCATCTCGATGGCGTTCTCGGCGTTCCTGGCCCTGGGCTTCACCCCGGCGCTGTGCGCGACTTTCCTCAAGCCGACGCACAACGACAACCCGAACATCATCTACCGCACCTTCAACAAGTACTACGACAAGATCAGCCACACCTACGTGGGCCACATCACCTCGGCGGTGCGGCATGCGCCGCGCTGGATGATCCTGTTCGTGGTGCTGACCGCTCTGTGCGGTTTCCTGTTCACCCGCATGCCGGGCAGCTTCCTGCCGGAAGAAGACCAGGGCTATGCGCTGGCGATCGTGCAGCTGCCGCCGGGCTCGACCAAGGGCCAGACCAACGAAGTGTTCGCGCAGATGCGTGGCATCCTGGAAAAGCAGGATGGCTATGAAGGCATGCTGCAGGTGGCCGGTTTCAGCTTCGTCGGTTCCGGCGAGAACGTGGGCATGGGCTTCATCCGCCTGAAGCCGTGGGAGGAACGCAAGTTCACCGCGCCGGAGTTCATCCAGAACATGAACGGCGCGTTCTATGGCATCAAGGAAGCGCAGATCTTCGTGGTCAACCTGCCCACCGTGCAGGGCCTTGGCCAGTTCGGTGGCTTCGACATGTGGCTGCAGGACCGTAGCGGTGCCGGTTACGAGCAGCTGACCCAGGCCCGCAACATCCTGCTCGGCCAGGCCGCGCAGAAACCGGACCACCTGGTCGGTGTGCGCCCGAACGGCCTGGAAAACGCGCCGCAGCTGCAGCTGCACGTGGATCGCGTGCAGGCGCAGTCGATGGGCATGTCGGTGTCGGACGTGTACAGCACCATCCAGCTGATGCTGGCCCCGGTGTACGTCAACGACTTCTTCTACGAAGGCCGCATCAAGCGCGTGACCATGCAGGCTGATGGCCCGTACCGCACCGGCCAGGAGTCGTTGAAGAGTTTCTACAGCCCGTCCAGCCTGACCACCAATGCCGATGGCACCAACGCGATGATCCCGCTCAACACGGTGGTCAAGTCCGAATGGGTGTCGGCACCGCCGTCGCTGAGCCGCTACAACGGCTACTCGGCGATCAACATCGTCGGCTCGCAGGCACCGGGCACCAGCTCGGGTGAGGCAATGCAGACCATGGAAGGCATCGTCAACGACGATCTGCCGGCCGGCTTCGGCTACGACTGGTCCGGCATGTCCTACCAGGAAATCCTGGCCGGCAACGCGGCGACGCTGCTGCTGGTGCTGTCGATCGTAGTGGTGTTCCTGTGCCTGGCCGCGTTGTATGAAAGCTGGTCGATCCCGGTGGCGGTGCTGCTGGTAGTGCCGCTGGGCGTGCTCGGCGCCCTCGGCCTGTCCATGCTGCGTGGCCTGCCGAACGACCTGTTCTTCAAGATCGGCCTGATCACCGTGATCGGCCTGGCGGCGAAGAACGCGATCCTGATCGTCGAGTTCGCGGTGGAGCAGCGCGCAGCTGGCAAGACCCTGCGTGATGCCACCATCGAGGCGGCACGCCTGCGTTTCCGACCGATCCTGATGACCTCGTTCGCGTTCATCATGGGCGTGATCCCGATGGCGATCTCCACCGGCGCCGGCGCCAACTCCCGCCACGCCATCGGTACCGGCGTGATCGGCGGCATGCTGTTCGCCACCCTGCTCGGCCTGTTGATGATCCCGGTGTTCTTCGTGGTCGTGCGCCGCATGCTGGGCGACAAGCTGGATGAACCGTCCAAGGAGTTCATGGAACGCCAGCGTGATGCGGATGCTGCACACCGCCCGGATCGTTGATCCGGTGGTGAGCTGAAACGAGAAAGGCCCCGGAGCGATCCGGGGCCTTTTTTCTGCTTTTGAATGCATCCCAACCAAGGTGGGCATCTACCAGGGCAACGACATGCCCGACGGCTGGCAATCACCAGAGCTGCGGCATGCCCGGTAGCCGCCAACCTTGGTTGGCGCCGTTCGGGCCACGTCTCAGCGCAGCAGCGCAATCACCACGCACACCACCACGAGAGCCAGCGCAGGCCATTGCATCGGCAGGAAGAAGAAGTGATGGGGTGCGGCCTCGCCCTTCTGCCGGGGCACACGATTGAGCCACAGGCCCAGCAGTACGTTCACCGCTGCGCCGATGCCTGCACCCAGCAGCACCTGGGGCAGTGGAGTGTTGCCCTTGGAGCCTTCATGCGGGAAGAAGTACGCCAGCAGCAGGATGGCTGCGATCGGCGTCACCAGCGTCATGAATCCCCAACCTCGATAGATCATCTTTGCAGACCGCGTAATAAACGACCTGTATTGGAACAGATCGGGTATCGCCCGGCCAAGAAGACCGTGTAGATCCACGCATGGCGTGGATCTACCGGCCGCGCCGCCGTTGCAGCGGCGCGGCCCTTTCCACTCAGCGCAGTCCGGTCTCGTTGCGGGCGATCACCAGGCGCTGGATTTCCGAGGTGCCTTCGTAGATCTCGGTGATCTTGGCATCACGGAAGTAGCGCTCCAGCGGCATTTCCTTCGAATAACCCATGCCGCCATGGATCTGCACCGCCTGGTGGGTGATCCACATCGCGGCTTCCGAAGCGGTCAGCTTGGCCACCGCCGCTTCCGTGCTGAAGCGCTTGCCCTGGCCCTTCACCCACGCCGCGCGCAGGGTCAGCAGCAGTGCTGCGTCCAGCTTGCACTTCATGTCGGCAATCTTGGCCTGGGTCATCTGGAAGGTGCCGATGGCCGCGCCGAACGCCTTGCGCTCCTTCACGTATTCCAGGGTCGCTTCATAGGCGGCGCGGGCGATGCCGATGGCCTGCGAGGCGATACCGATGCGGCCGGCATCGAGGACACTCATGGCGATCTTGAAGCCCTCGCCTTCCTGGCCCAGCACATCCTCAGCCTGCGCCACGTAATCGTTGAACTCGATCTCGCAGGTGGCCGAGGCACGGATGCCCAGCTTCGGTTCGGTCTTGCCGCGACCGAAGCCCGCCTTGTCGGTATCGATGAGGAAGGCAGTGATGCCGCGCGCGCCCTTGTCCGGCTCGCTCATCGCGAACAGCACGATGTACTTGGCCACCGGGCCGGAGGTGATCCAGCTCTTCTTGCCGTTGATCACGAAGGTGCCGTCGGCCTGCTTCACGGCGCGGCAGCGCATGGCCGTGGCGTCCGAACCGGACTGCGGCTCGGTCAGCGCAAACGCGCCGATGGCCTCGCCCTCGGCGATGGCACGCACGTACTTCTGCTTCTGTTCCTCGGTACCGTGGGTGAGGATGCCGTTGCAGAACAGCGAGTTGTTGACCGACATGATGGTCGAGTGGGCAGCGTCGGCGGCAGCGACCTCCACCATTGCCAGCACGTACGCGACCGGGTCCATGCCCGCGCCACCGTATTCGGTCGGCACTTCGATGCCCATCAGGCCGTTCTCGCCCAGCAGGCGGATGTTGTCCAGCGGGAACTCGCCGGTGCGGTCATGGTGCTCCGCGCTCGGGGCGATCTTTTCCTGCGCGATCCGCCGCGCCACGTCCTGCAACATCAACTGCTCTTCAGTAAAGCTGAAATCCACAACACCCTCCCGGGTACATGATGTTATGGGCCGCGCACGGCGTGCCCAGGTGCCCCGATTGTACCGGGGCCCGGCTGCTTCCGTACGCCAGCGACTTGACCGCAGCAGGCCTTCTCAGCGAATATATCTCTATATCGCGATAGGTAGATATTTATGGATCTTGAAGACTGGTCGACCCGCCTGAAGGTGTTCGCCGATGCGACCCGCGTGCGCCTGCTGGCGCTGCTGGAGCAGGAGGAACTGACCGTGGCCGAACTGTCGGCGATCACCCGGCTGGCACAGCCGCGGGTGTCCACCCATCTGGCGCGCCTGAAGGAAGCCGGCCTGGTTCGCGACCGCCGTGCCGGCGTGTCGGCCTATTACCGCTTCGACGAGGCCCAGCTGGACCCGGCGCAGCGTGCATTGTGGCATGCCTTGAGCAATGGAAGCGACGACCCGCTGCTTCGCCAGGACGCCGAACGCGTCGCCGCCGTGCTGGCCCACCGCGCGTCCGACCAGAACTGGGCCGACAGCGTGGCCGGCGACATGGAGCGCCACTATTCTCCAGGCCGGACCTGGGAGGCCCTTGCGCGCACCGCGCTGCCACTGCTGGAAACCGGCGACGTGCTGGACATTGCCTCCGGTGATGGCGTGCTGGCCGAACTCGTCGCCCCGCATGCCAAGCGCTACATCTGTATCGACACCAGCGCACGCGTGGTCGCCGCCGCCAGCGAGCGCCTGCGCCGCCTGCCCAATGTGGAAGTGCGCGAGGGCGACATGCATGCCCTGCCGTTCAAGGACGGCAGCTTCGACCTGGTGGTGCTGATGCATGCGCTGACCTACGCCAGCAAACCGGCGCAGGCGGTGACCGAAGCCGCACGCGTGCTGCGCCCCGGTGGCCGCCTGCTGCTGTGCAGCCTCGCCCGCCACGAGCACAAGGCAGCAGTGGAGGCTTACGGCCACGTCAACCTCGGTTTCAGTGACAAGGAACTGCGCAGGTTCGTCGACAAGGCCGGCCTGCAGGTGTCCAGCCTGGAGACGGTCACCCGCGAAAAGCGTCCGCCGCACTTCGAAGTGATTTCACTGATCGCCAACAAGCCCTGAGCCGAGACCGCCATGCCTGCCCTGCCCTGGTTGCATCCTGATCGTGCCAACGCCCTGCTCGACGCCCTGCGCGAGCGGATCCTGATCATCGACGGCGCGATGGGTACGATGATCCAGCGCCATGGCCTGCAGGAAGACGATTACCGTGGCGAGCGCTTCGCCGATGGCTACGACCATCTGCATGGCCCCGGCTGCGATCACGCAACACCGGAAGGCCATGACCTGAAGGGCAACAACGATCTGCTGCTGCTGACCCGGCCGCAGATCGTCGCCGACATCCACACCGCCTACCTGGAAGCGGGCGCGGATCTGGTCGAGACCAACACCTTCAACGCCACGTCGGTCAGCCAGGCCGACTACCACCTCGAACACCTGGTGTACGAATTGAACAAGGCCGGTGCCGCAGTTGCGCGAACCTGCTGTGATGCAGTGGCTGCGACCACGCCGGGCAAGCCCCGCTTCGTGATCGGGGTGATCGGCCCCACCAGCCGCACCGCCTCGATCAGTCCCGACGTCAATGATCCGGGCTTCCGCAACACCAGCTTCGACGAGCTGCGCGACACCTACCGCGAAGCGATCGAGGGCCTGATCGACGGCGGTGCCGACACCCTCATGGTCGAGACCATCTTCGACACGCTCAACGCCAAGGCGGCGCTGTATGCGCTGGAAGAGGCTTTTGATGCGCGTGGCGCTCGCTTGCCGGTGATGATCTCCGGCACCATCACCGACGCGTCCGGACGCACCCTGTCCGGGCAGACAGCGGAAGCCTTCCATGCCTCGCTGGCGCATGCACGACCGCTGTCGATCGGACTGAACTGCGCGCTGGGTGCCGATGCCATGCGCCCGCACGTGGAAACCCTTGCACAGGTCGCCGGCTGTTATGTCAGCGCACACCCCAATGCCGGCCTGCCCAATGCCTTCGGCGAGTACGACGAAACGCCGGAGGACATGGCCAGTACCCTGCGAGGCTTCGCCGAAGATGGCCTGCTGAACCTGGTCGGCGGCTGCTGCGGTTCCACCCCGGACCATATCCGTGCAATTGCCGAGGCCGTGGCAGGGCTGCCGCCGCGCGCCCTGCCCGGTTACCAGGAGCAGCAGGCCGCATGAGCACCTCGCCCTACACCCGCCTGTCCGGCCTGGAACCGCTGGTCATTACCCCGGATCTGCTGTTCATCAACGTCGGCGAACGCACCAACGTCACCGGCAGCGCGCAGTTCCGCAAGCTGGTCAAGGAAGGCCGCTACGAAGAAGCGGTGGACGTGGCCCGCCAGCAAGTGGCCAGCGGCGCGCAGATCCTCGACGTCAACATGGACGAGGGCCTGATCGATTCGGAAGCGGCGATGACCCGCTACCTCAACCTGATCATGTCCGAGCCGGACATCGCGCGTATCCCGGTGATGGTCGACTCCTCCAAGTGGAGCGTGATCGAGGCCGGCCTGAAATGCCTGCAGGGCAAGAGCGTGGTCAACTCGATCTCGCTGAAGGAAGGCGAGGCACTGTTCCGCGAACACGCACGCAAGGTCCTGCGCTATGGCGCCGCCGCGGTGGTGATGGCCTTCGATGAAAGCGGGCAGGCCGATACCTGCGCGCGCAAGGTCGAGATATGCACCCGCGCCTACCGCATCCTCGTCGACGAGATCGGTTTCCCGCCGCAGGACATCATCTTCGACCCGAACATCTTCGCCGTCGCCACCGGCATCGAAGAGCACGACAACTATGCAGTGGACTTCATCGAAGCCACCCGCATCATCAAGCAGACGCTGCCGCACTGCCATGTGTCCGGCGGTGTCTCCAACGTGTCGTTCTCGTTCCGTGGCAACGAAACGGTACGCCAGGCCATCCACTCGGTGTTCCTGTACCACGCCATCGCCGCCGGCATGGACATGGGCATTGTCAACGCCGGCGCCATGCCGATCTACGACGAGCTGGAGCCGGAACTGCGCGAGCGCGTGGAGGACGTGATCCTCAACCGCCGCAGCGACGCCACTGAGCGCCTGCTGGAAATCGCCGAGCGCTACAAGGGCAAGAAGGGCGCGGCAAAGACCGAGGACCTGGCCTGGCGCGAGAAGCCGGTGGCGCAGCGCCTGGCGCACGCGCTGGTGCATGGCCTGGACGCCTATGTGGAAGAGGACACCGAACTGGCCCGCCAGGCCTCCAGCCGCCCGCTGGATGTGATCGAAGGCCCGCTGATGGACGGCATGAACGTGGTCGGCGACCTGTTCGGCGCCGGCAAGATGTTCCTGCCGCAGGTGGTGAAGTCCGCGCGCGTGATGAAGAAGGCGGTGGCCTACCTGCTGCCGTACATCGAAGCGGAAAAGGCGCGCAGCGGCGACACCGCCAAGAGCAACGGCAAGATCATCATGGCCACGGTGAAGGGCGATGTGCATGACATCGGCAAGAACATCGTCGGCGTGGTCCTGGCCTGCAACAACTTTGAAGTAGTCGACCTTGGCGTGATGGTGCCGGCACAGAAGATCCTCGATGCCGCCCGTGAACACAACGCCGACCTGATCGGTCTGTCCGGGCTGATCACTCCGTCGCTGGAGGAGATGAGCCACGTCGCCCGCGAGATGCAGCGCCAGGGCTTCGAGCTGCCGCTGCTGATCGGTGGCGCCACTACCTCGCGTGCGCATACCGCGCTGAAGATCGACCCGCATTACAAGGCGCCCACGGTGTGGGTGAAAGATGCCTCGCGCGCGGTCGGCGTGGCCCAGTCGCTGATCTCGCGTGACCTGCGTGAAGCCTTCGTTGCCGCCAACGAGGCCGACTATGCCGAGATCCGCGCGCGCCACCGCAATCGCGGCGATGCCAAGCGCCTGGTCACGCTGGAACATGCACGCGGGCAGAAATTCCAGGGAGGATGGGACAGCTACACGCCGCCGGCACCGAACCAGCCCGGCCTGCACGTATTCGACGACTACCCGCTGGCCGAACTGGTCGACTACATCGACTGGACGCCGTTCTTCCAGGCCTGGGAGCTGGCCGGCAAGTTCCCGGCCATCCTCACCGACGAGATCGTCGGCACTCAGGCCAGCGATCTGTACAAGGATGCCCGCGCGATGCTCGAGCGCATCGTCGGCGAAAAGTGGCTGACCGCCAAGGCCGTGTTCGGCCTGTGGCCGGCCAACAGCGTCGGCGACGACGTGCGCGTGCAGCACCCGCAGGGCGAGACCACGCTGCACTTCCTGCGCCAGCAGGTGGACAAGCCGGCCGAGCGCCCCGATTTCTGCCTGGCCGATTTCATCGCGCCGGCCGACAGTGGCCAGCAGGACTGGATCGGCGCCTTCGCGGTGACCGCCGGCATCGGCATCGACGCCCACGTGGCGCGCTTCGAGGCCGACCATGACGATTACAACGCGATCCTGCTCAAGGCCCTCGCCGACCGCTTCGCCGAAGCGTTGGCCGAGCGGCTGCACCAGCGCGTACGCACGGAATTCTGGGGCTACGACCACGCCGAGACGCTGGACAACGAGGCACTGATCGACGAACAGTATCGCGGTATCCGCCCCGCGCCGGGCTATCCCGCCTGCCCGGAGCACAGCGAAAAGCGCTGCCTGTTCGACCTGCTGCAAGCCGAAGCGAACGCCGGCATGGCGTTGACCGAGAGCTTCGCGATGCTGCCCACCGCAGCGGTATCGGGTTACTACTTCAGCCACCCGCAGAGCCAGTATTTCGTGGTCGGCCGGCTCAGCCGCGAACAGGTCGGCGACTACGCACGCCGCAAGGGCGTGGACCGCGCCCAGGCCGAGCGCTGGCTGGCCTCCAACCTCGACTACGATCCCGAATGACACAGAAAGGGGCGGAGGGGATTAAGTCGTTTGTGCCCCAAACGACTTAATCCCCTCCGTCCCCTTTTTGCTTCATCATTCCGCGATGACTGTCCCCGTTGCCCGCCTCTCCAGCTTCTACCTGTTCTACTACGCAGCGCTCGGTGCGTTCACCCCTTACTGGAGCCTGTTCCTCACTGCGCGCGGCATGAGCGTGACCGCGATCAGCGTGATGATGGGCCTGTGGTATGCAACGCGTGTGGTTGCGCCCAGCACCTGGACCTCGCTGGCGGCGGCCTCGCCACGGCCGATCCGCCTGCTGCGTATCGGCTGCCTGCTGACCCTGATCAGCTTCGCCGCGTTCCTGCTTCCTCTGCCGCAGCCGTGGATGTATCCGGCAATGGTGGTGTTCTGCTTCTTCTACAACGCGGTAATGCCACAGTTCGAGTCGATCACCCTCACCCATCTCGGCAGCGACAGCCATCGCTACGGCCTGATCCGGGTCTGGGGCTCACTGGGCTTCATCGCCATCGTGACCCTGTTCGGCTGGCTGATCGAAGGTGACGGCACCTCCAGCCGCGCCGGGCTGCTGCCGTGGATGATGCTGCCGCTGTTCGTCCTGCTGGTCGCTTCCGCCTTCAGCAATCACTACGCGCGCGGCATCGGCCGGACCGAAGGCGACGCCAGCGGCTTCTGGCAGATCGTGCGCCGCCCTCCGGTACTCGCGTTCTTCCTCGCTGCCTTCATGGAGCAGCTTTCGTTCGGACCGTACTACACGTTCTTCTCGGTCTACATGGACCATCACGGCTACCGCACATCCACGCTCGGCCTGCTGTGGACCATCGGCGTGGTGTTCGAGGTCGGCGTGTTCTTCACCATCGGCCGTTTCTTCCGTCGCTACGACGCCAGCTGGATGCTGCTGATCGCGCTGGTCAGTTCCTGCCTGCGCTGGGCGGTCACCGCGCTGTTCCCGGAGAACCTGCCGGTGATGCTGCTGGCCCAGACCGCGCATGCGCTCGGCTTTGCTGCTTTCTTCGCCGCAGCCATGCAGATGCTGGCGACCTATTTCCCGGGCCGCCTCAACGGCCATGGCCAGGGCCTGCTGTACGGTTTCTCGTCCGGTGTCGGCGGCGTGCTGGGCGCGCTCATTGCCGGCCAGCTGTGGAAGATCGACGATGGCCGCACCGCATTCCTGGTGGGGAGCGGGTTTGCCCTGGTCGGCGCATTGCTGTGCTTCTTCGCACTGAGCATGCCGTTGATCCGTGCACGCCGGAACCGCTCCGAGGCCTGACGACGGCGCCAGTCCTACTGCTGCAGCAGTACCTGCTGCAGCGATGGCAGAAGCACACGGTTGCCATGCGCGCTGAGGTGGTCGCCATCGAAGAACAGCGGCCGGCCATCGCGCTGCGCCCGGCACAGCACGTCATCGCACAGCACCGGCATCGGATCCCACAGCACACCGCCTGGCAGGCCATCGACCACCTGCTGCAGGCTGCCCAGCATCGGTGCCCGCAACGTTTCCATCGCCTCGCGCATGCTGTCCAGACCATTGCGGCAGACCTCGTTACGTGAATTGAAGCGATCCGAGCATCGATACGGCGGCGCCGGCAGCACCGGTTTGGGCGCCTCCAGCACGATGCGTACACCACGCTCTGCCAACGGCCGCCATTGGGCGATCGCCTCCACCACCTCGGCCTCACGCCCCGCCGTGGCTTCCGGGGTCAGCTCGCCCGCCAGCTGCGCCTGCGCATCGAACAACACGAACTGATCGGACAAGCGCGGTATGCGCAGCGACACCAGCACCACGGCATCACCCGGCTGCGCACGCCGCGTGATGTCGGCGAGCACCGCCGCATCGAAATCGCCACAGCCCGCGCCCGCACCCCGCCACTTCTGCAGGCTCACCTGCGGGCATCCACCACGGCCATAGAGGACGACCTCCGAACCGGTCTCAAGCGCCAGTCGCTGCAGTAGTTCGATGTAGGCCATCGCATGCGAATCGCCGGCAACGAACACCCGCTTCGACGTACCGGCCGGCAGCGGCCGGTTGCAGGCCCCACGGGCATAGGTGCGCATGCTGCCGCCCGCGAAGCGCTGCTTGTCCGTCACCAGTGCACAATCGGGATAGTCGCCTGCCACGCTCTTGCCGTTGGGATACCAGTCGGCCGGATGCCGGCTGACCGTGCTCAGTGATATCCACGGTGCCTGCAGGTACAGCACCGTCTGGGAGCCGGCCGCGACCAGCAGCACAGCCGCACCTGCCAGCACCCAGCGACCCGGGCGCAGACGCTGCGCCCATGGCCCCCGGAACGGTTGTTCTACCCAGCGCCACGACACCCACGACAGGAGCAGCACCAGCGCCATCGCAGCGGTCATCTGCAGGGGCGTCTGCAGGCCCACGGTCCAGCGCATCAGCACGAACACCGGCCAGTGCCACAGATACAGTGAGTACGACAGCAGGCCAATGGTGCGCATCGGCCTGCTGGCCAACAGGCGTGCCACCCAGGCCTGCGGATGATGATGCAGCGCCCATAGCAGGCCTGCCGATGCAAAGGTCGGCAGCAGGCCATCAGGCCACGGTGAACGGCCGGCCCGTGCGCTCCACAATGCCCAACACAGCAAAGCCAACGCCACCACCGCGAGCAGCGAGAACACGGGCGCAGCGCGCTTCAATGCCGCCCCCGTCACTTGATCGAGTGATGCGCGCACGTGCAGCAACTGGAACAACAGTACACCAACACCCAGTTGCCACAGCCGCGTAGTGGTGGCGTAGAACGCCCACGATGGGGGTGCCTCGCGCAGGCCCAGCACCGCCGCATGCAGCAGCGACGCCGCGCTGACCACGGCAAACAATCCCAGGCTCATCCAACGCCCGCGCGCGCCGCGCGCCCAGGCCAGGAACAGCAGCGGGAACAGCAGGTAGAACTGCTCCTCCACGCCCAGCGACCAGGTATGGGTGTAGGGATTGAATTCGGCCTTGGGCGCGAAATAATCGTTGCCGATCAGCGCCAGTACCCAGTTGCTGAAGCCGAAGAATGCCATCAGCCCGGTCTTGTCACTGGCCTCGCTGAGCCAGGACTCGGGAATGAACAGTACGCTGGCGACGGCGGTCAACAGCAGGCAGCTGATCAGCGCAGGTGCGATGCGACGGATGCGGCGCGAATAGAAGCGCAGCATCGACTGCCACAGCGACAACGGCGGCAGCCGGTGCACCGACGCGCTGACCACAAACCCGGAAATGACGAAGAACACGTCTACGCCGGTGAACCCGCCTGGCAACCAGGCCGGGTCAAGGTGGAACACGATGACGGCCAGTACGGCAATCGCGCGCAGGCCGTCAATGTGCGGCACGTAGCCACGGCTTGGATCAGCGGTCATCCCTTTCTCCCGACCGCAGAGACAGTGCCGTCCGCAGTGGTTGCGCCTTTACCAGACCAGGTCGTCCGGCACCTGGTACTGCGGGTCCGCGTACGGATCTTCCTCGGCCGGCGCATCCGGATCGACCTTCAGCGCCACCGAGGCGGCGAACACCGCTTCGGACTGTGCCAGCACCTCGGCAGTCACCAGCAGGTAGCGGCCATTGAGCTGCACCACGCCCAGCTCACCGGCATTGAGCGCGGTCAGCTGTTCGGCGGTCACGTAGATGCGCTTGATCTTGCCGCCATACGGGAAGTGGCGGGCGATGTCCGCCGCCTCGGCGTTGAGGCTCTTGTCCTTCAGCAGTTCTTCCAGCTTGGCCTTCGCCTCGCGGCGAACGCGTGCTTCTTCCTGCTTCAGGCGCTCGGTCTCGATGCGCTCTTCCTTCTCCCGCTGCGCGCGGATGGCATAGGCCTTGGCCAGGTCCATCTCTTCGGCGCTGCGCGGCTTGCGCGGGCCCTGCTGTCCCTGGCCACCGCGCGCATGCCCGCCGGGCTTGCCCGCGCCACCATGACCGTGCCCGCGACGCTCGCCGGGCTTGTGTTCGCCCTTGCCTGCGCCCTGCGGCTTTCCATTGCCGTTGCCACCCTTGCCCTGCGGGCGGCCATCACGACGGGGGCCATCATTCTTGCGCTCGGGCTTGGGCGCGGGCTTGAAGCCCAGGCCCATCAGCTGGTCGCGGAGGGTATCGCTCATAGGATTCGGATCAGTAGTGCGGCGGCGGCGGTTCGCTCGCCGGATCAGAAGAATTCAGTGCGTTGCGGACCTTGCCCAGGTCTTCCAGCAGCACGCGCAGCACATCGGCGTTGCGCATGCCCTGCATGCGGGCATCAGCCAGCGCATCGCTCAGTTCGGCCAGCGCCTGTTCCTGGAAGGACACGCGCATTTCCAGCTCGACCAGGCGCGCTTCCAGCGCCTGCTCGCGTTCAGTGGGCATATCAGACATGCAACGAGCGCCCCCGGCCAATGCCGTAGTACGCAAGACCTGCAGCTTCCACTTCGCCCGGCTCATACAGGTTGCGGCCGTCGAACACCACTGCGTCCTTCAACTGCTCGCGCAGCTTCTGGAAGTCGGGGCTGCGGAACTGCTTCCACTCGGTGACCACCACCAGTGCATCGGCGCCCTGCAGTGCTTCGCCTGCCGTGCTGCAGAACGTGAGGTCGTCGCGCTCACCGAAGATGCGCTGCGATTCATGCATCGCTTCCGGGTCGTAGGCACGCACCGTGGCACCGCCTTCCCAGAGCTGGGCCAGCAGGCGACGGCTGGAGGCCTCACGCATGTCGTCGGTGTTCGGCTTGAAGGCCAGGCCCCATACGGCGAACGTCTTGCCGCGCACGCCTTCGTCTTCGCCCTTGTCGTAATGGCGCTGGATGAGGGCGAACAGGTGGCCCTTCTGGGCATCGTTGACCGCTTCAACCGCATTGAGCAGCTTCGGCTCCAGGCCATACTGCTGGGCGGTACGGGCCAGTGCCTGCACGTCCTTCGGGAAGCACGAGCCACCGTAGCCGGCGCCCGGATAGATGAAGTGCCAGCCGATGCGCGGGTCCGAGCCGATGCCCTGGCGGACCTGCTCGACGTCGGCACCCACGCGTTCAGCGATGTTGGCGATTTCATTCATGAACGAAATCTTGGTCGCCAGCATCGCGTTGGCGGCGTACTTGGTCAGCTCGGCCGAGCGCACGTCCATTTCCACCACACGGTCGTGGTTGCGGTTGAACGGCGCGTACAGGCGACGCATCACCGCCACCGACTCCTCGCTGGTCGCACCGATGATGATGCGGTCCGGGCGCATGCAGTCGGCGACTGCGTCGCCTTCCTTCAGGAATTCCGGGTTGGACACCACGTCGAAGGCGATGTCCGCGCCCCGCGCGGCCAGCTCTTCAGCGATGGCTGCACGCACCTTGTCAGCGGTGCCGACCGGCACCGTCGACTTGTTGACCACCACGGTCGGCACGCTCATGTGCCGGCCGATGGTGCGGGCCACGGCCAGCACGTACTGCAGATCGGCGCTGCCATCCTCGTCCGGGGGCGTGCCAACGGCGATGAACACCACCTGGCCATGCTCGATGGCGGCCGCCGCATCGGTGGTGAACGCCAGCCGCGAGGCGGCATGGTTGGCCTTCACCATCGGCTCAAGGCCCGGCTCATAGATCGGGATGATGCCCTGGTTGAGGCCATCGACCTTGGCCTGATCGATGTCCACGCAGACCACCTGGTGGCCTGCGTCGGCCAGGCAGGTACCGGTCACCAGTCCAACGTAACCGGTACCAAAAATCGCAACGCGCATATCCGTATTCGCTCCTGAATGACTTACGGCAGAACGCCCAGCAGCTCGACGTCGAACGTCAGCGTCGCGTTCGGGCCGATCGGGCCGCCCGGGGTGCCGTTCTCGCCGTAGGCCAGTTCGCCCGGGATCCAGAAGCGGTACTTCGAACCGACCGGCATCAGCGCGACGCCTTCGGTCCAGCCCTTGATCACCTGGTCCAGGCCGAACTCGGCCGGCTGGCGGCCGTAGGAACTGTCGAACACGGTGCCGTTGAGCAGCTTGCCTTCGTAGTTCACGCGCACCTTGCTGCTCGGCAGAGGACGCTCGCCGCTACCCGGGCGGATCACCTGGTACTGCAGGCCCGACGAGGTGGTCACCACGCCCGGCTGGGTCTTGTTCTTGGCCAGGAATGCGTTGCCCTCCGTGCGGTTGGTCTGCGCAGCCTGGGCGGCCTTGGCCTGCATTTCAGCCTGCTTGGCACCCATGAAGGCCTGGATGGTGGCGGTCGCGTCAGCTTCCGTCATCTTCGGCTGGCCCTTGGTCAGGCCGGTGCTGATCGCGTCAAACAGCGAGGCGACATCGATATCGTCCTTCAGCTGCGCCAGCGACGGGCCCACCGAGTAGGAGCCGATCATCTGCGACACCTTGACGCGGTCGACCTTCGGCGGCTGCGAACCCGGTGCCACGCCCGGCACCTGCTGGCCACTGCGGGCCATCACGACCTGGCGCAGGGCGGCATCGGTGGCCTTGGCCTGTTCCTGGGTGATCTGCGGCTGCAGGCCCTCGAACGAGCGCTCAACGGCGGTGCGCAGGGCGGCCACATCGATCTCTTCGGCGATCGGGGTGAACGACTTGGCCACGTCCAGGCCGATGGCATAGCCGAGCTTCTGCTTGGGGGAATTCAAGGTTGCGGTCTCCTTGGCGGCTGCGGGGGCAGCCGGTTGTTGCGACAGAGCGACACCCGAAGTGCCCATCGCCAGAATCAGAACCGACGCCGCGGCGCCGCGCATTCCCATCTTCATTCGCTGCATTCCTGGAAGTGTCTGGGCGCCGACGTCGGCGCGAAAAGAAGCATTGTCGCACGCATGCCGTCGATGTCGAGGCATGCGTGCCGGATATCAATGCGTGGCGGCTGCCGCCAGCGCCTTGTCGATGGCCGCGGTCAGCTGCGGATCGTCCGGCGTCACCTTGCTGGCGAACTGGGCAATGACCTTGCCATCGCGGCCCACGAGGTATTTGTGGAAGTTCCAGGCCGGCGCAACGCCGGTCGCTGCGGTCAAGCGCTGGTACAGCGGCGTGGCCTGGGTACCGACTACATGCACCTTCTCGAACATCGGGAACTTGACGCCATAGGTCAGGGTGCAGAAGTCCTGGATCTGCTTCTCGTCACCCGGTTCCTGGCCCTTGAAGTCATTGGAAGGGAAGCCCAGCACCGCGAAACCGCGGCCGGCATAGCGCTTCTGCAGCGCCTCCAGCCCTTCGTACTGCGGCGTGTAGCCACACTTGCTGGCGGTGTTGACCACCAGCAGCACCTGCCCGTGATAGCGCTGCTGCAGATTCACCTGCTGCTTGCTGGCCAACGGCCGGTATTCCAGATCGAGCAGGTCGGCCGCCAGCGCACTGGCGGAACCGGCGGCACCGGCCACCATCAGGGCCAGCAGGGACAGGCCGCGCAGGCGGCACGGGGAAACGGTCGGCAGGGGCATCAGAGGCGGTCCGCGGTAGCCATTCACAAGGCCCGGCCAGCGCTGGCCGGGAATCGGCCGAACTATAGCACCGGGCTCCGGCACCCCTGATGGCACAGGCCCACACGGGCTTTGCGCTGCGTGGCGGATGCGCTGCCCGGGCGCCATCGATGGCGCAGCGATGACATAGCATGGACATCACTGAATGGAAGGCGGCCCCGGGAAGACCCCTGCGGCAGTTTTATTTCCCTTTTAAATCAATCAAATAAAGGGATATTTCAGCAATCTGACCACCCCTGCCATCAGTTGGGGGCGGCAAGGGGTTGCACGTAGGCGTGCCGGTGTTATAGTTGCATACAACACCAGTCACCTGAGACAGGGGGAAGCCATGAACGTCCGGATCCGTCGCATCCTCATCGCACCCGCGGCCGTCGCTGTTTCGACCCTGCTCGTGCTGGCCTGGTGGGCCACGCCCACCGCCCCTGCTTCTGCCGCTGCTGAAAGTACGCAGGACGCAACGCTCTCCCCGGCAGGGAACGCCCCCTCCTCCCCCCCTCCCCCGCGTCGGCTGCACAGCGCGCTGTCCATGCCGTATTTCTCGTTCGCCCAGCCGCTGACCCCACGGAGCTGAATATGAGCGACATCCAGTGGAGCGACGGCGCTCCCATCTACCGTCAGTTGAAGGAGCGCGTGATCGCCATGATGCTCGACGGAATCCTCAAGCCGGGCGATGCCCTGCCTTCGGTGCGCCAGGTGGCCGCCGACTATCAACTCAATCCCATCACCGTTTCGCGCGCTTACCAGGAACTGGCCGACGAAGGCCTGGTCGAGAAGCGCCGCGGCCTGGGCATGTTCATGACCGAGCAGGCGGCCACGCAGCTGCGCAGCAGCGAGCGCGACCGTTTCCTCAACGAAGAATGGCCCGCGGTTCTGGAGCGCATCCAGCGCCTGGGCCTGAGCCTCGACGAATTGCTGCCCCAGGGGAAAGTCTGATGAATAGCACTGCAAGTGAGTCGGTCATCACCGCCCGAGGCCTGCGCAAGGCCTACAAGACCACGGTCGCCCTCGACAATGCCAGTTTCAGCATTCCAAGCGGGCGTATCGTCGGCCTGATCGGGCCCAATGGCGCCGGCAAGACCACCGCGCTGAAGGCCCTTCTGGGCCTGACCTCGGTGGAGGGTGAACTGAGCGTGCTCGGCCGCGACCCGCGACTGCACCGCGACGAACTGATGAACGACATCTGCTTCATCGCCGACGTCGCCGTACTGCCGCGCTGGCTGAAGGTCCGCGAGGCGATCGACTTCGTCGCCGGCGTGCACCCGCGCTTCGACCGCGCCCGTTGCGAGCGCTTCCTGGCCAACACCAAGCTGCAGCCGAAGCAGCGCGTGCGCGAGCTGTCCAAGGGCATGATCGTGCAGCTGCACCTGGCGCTGGTGATGGCCATCGATGCCCGCATCCTGGTGCTGGACGAACCGACCCTGGGCCTGGACATCCTGTACCGCAAGGAGTTCTACCAGCGCCTGCTGGAAGACTACTTCGACGAACAGAAGACCATCATCGTCACCACCCACCAGGTGGAGGAGATCGAGCACATCCTCAGCGACGTGATGTTCATCCGCGACGGCCGCATCGTGCTCGACGCGGAAATGGACGACGTCGGCCGGCGCTACACCGAGCTGCTGGTCAATGCCGACCAGCTGGACACCGCCCGCGCCCTGAAGCCGATCGACGAGCGCAGCCTGGCGTTCGGCAAGACCGTGATGCTGTTCGATGGCGTGCCGCGCACCCAGCTCTCCACCCTTGGCGAGACCCGCAGCCCGGGCCTGGCCGATCTGTTCGTCGCCATCATGAAGGGGACCTACGCATGAATGCCGTCAACCACCCCGTCAGCCCGATGGGCACCCTGCGCTGGCTGCTCAAGCGCGAGTACTGGGAGAACCGTGGCGGTTTCCTGTATGCACCGCTGATCGCCGGCCTGATCTCGCTGGTGATGAGCACCATCGGCATCGCCTTTGGCCTGTTCGCTCTGCATCGGGCCGCGCGTGATGGCGGCCTGCACATCGATGGCGAAGACGTGAACATCAACGGCCTGGACCTGGCCCTGCTGACCCGCGACATCAGCACCAAGGACCTGGCCGACCTCGGCAATGGCCTCGACCTGACCCTGGTGCTCAGCTCGGCCTGGCCGTTCCTGGTGCTGGCCTTCGTGGTGTTCTTCTACTGCCTGGGCGCCCTGTACGACGATCGCCGCGACCGCAGCATCCTGTTCTGGAAGTCGTTGCCGCTGTCGGACACGCAGACCGTGCTGTCCAAGGTGATCAGCGCACTGATCGTGGCACCGTTGATCGCGGTGATCGCTGGCATCCTCACCATGTTCGGTTTCATGCTGATCATCAGTGCCGTCGCGCTGCTGCACGGTGGCAGCCCGATGACCCTGATCTGGGGCCCGGCCAGCCCGCTGACCCTTGCCGCTGGGCACCTGGCCTGGATTCCGGTCTATGCCCTGTGGGCCCTGCCCACCGCCGGCTGGCTGCTGCTGTGCTCGGCATGGGCCAGGAGCAAGCCGTTCCTGTGGGCGGTGATGCTGCCGCTGTTTGCCGGCGTCATCATCAGCACCACCAAGGTGATGCCGCTGATCGGCCTGACCACGGGCTGGTTCTGGCAGAACATCGTCGGGCGCCTGCTGCTGGGCGCCGTGCCGGGCACCGACCTGGTGTACCGCCTAAGCGCCGATGAGGGCTCGCGCCGCGATCTCGAGTCGGTCGTCAGTCTGATGTCCCCCGCCTCGCAGCTGAAGTCGCTGGCGATGCCGGAACTGTGGATCGGCGCCGTCGTCGGTGCAGTGTTCATCTTCCTTGCCATCCGCCTGCGCAAGCGCGCCGGCGAGATCTGATCCCATCCATCTGGAGGCATTACCCATGCGTTCCCTGCTCGCCTGTTCTGCGTTGTTGCTGTTGCCGTTGTCGGCGCTGGCCGCCGATGCTCCGAACTGCAAGTTCACTGCTGCCCGCGCGCTGAAGCTGGACGTGGCCGGTGCCAAGACGGTGGTGTTCGAGGTCAACCAGCATGACCTGAAGGTGGTCGCCAGCGCTGGCGGCGGCCAGCTGGACGGCCGCGCCTGCGCGTCCAGCCAGGAATGGCTGGACCAGCTGGTACTGGACCAGCGCAAGGTGGGCGACAAGCTGGTGGTGAGCCTGCGCCGCGACGGCCGCCAAAGTGGCATCAGTCTGGGCAACAGCTACGCCTGGCTGGATATCCGCGGCAGCGTGCCGGACAACCTGCCGCTGCAGTTCAAGGTCGGCTCGGGCGATGCCAGCGTGGAAAACGCACAGTCCCTCAGCGTGGACGTCGGCTCAGGTGACGCGGTGGCCCGCGGCACCCGCGGCAGCATCCACGCTGCAGTGGGTTCCGGCGACCTCAACATCGATGGCGGCAGTTCCTTGAATCTGCTGTCGCTGGGTTCCGGCGACGTCACCGTACGCAACATCAGCGGCGACGCCAGCACCGGTACCGTCGGCTCCGGTGACCTGAAGATCACCGATGTACGTGGCAACGCGCGGCTGGACACGGTGGGCTCGGGTGACATCGAGTTCAAGCGCGTGCAGGGCAACGTTGAAGTGGGCGTGGTCGGCTCCGGCGGCGTCGACCTGGCCGACATCGGCGGCAATGTGCACGTCCGCAGCCACGGCTCGGGCGACATCCAGGTCGACGGCGTGCGCGGCACCCTGACCGTCGATCACAGCGGCAGCGGTGACGTCGATCATCGCAACGTCAGCGGGCGGGTCACTCTGCCGCGCAGCAAGTAACCCTCTTCCAGACACTATCAGGGGAACACCATGAACCTGTTGCGCCTGTTGCCCGCTGTGCTGCTGTCCCTGCCGCTGATCGCCTGCGGCGGCACGTCGTCCGCGCCCGACAAGACCGTCGGCAAAAGCGTCGCCGAAGCCACAGGTGGCGTTGGCGAGACCGTCAGAAACGCCATGGACGATGCCCGCAAGGATATCGCCCAGGGCAACATCAAGATCTCGGCGGACAAGCAGCCGCGTGCGGAGATCACCCCGGATGGCCGCCTGCTGATCGCGGGCAAGGAGATCGCTGCCAACGATATCCAGCGCCGCCATCTGCAGGACTACCGCGGCCACGTGGTCGCCATCGCGATGGACGGCATGGATGTCGGCCTGGCAGGCGCCAAACTGGGTGCCAGCGCGGCCGGCGAAGCGCTGAAGGGCATTTTCAGCGGCGACAGCGAAGGTGTCGAAAAGCGCATCAATGCCGAAGCCGAGAAGATCGAAGCCCAGGCCAAGCGCATCTGCGACCGCCTTCCGGCGATGCTGGCCAGCCAGCAGGCGCTCGCACGCGAACTGCCGGCGTTCAAGCCCTACGCGACCATGGACCAGGGCGACGTGGACGACTGCGGCAAGGACACCGTGGTCCAGCGCTAGGCCTGTGACAGATCAGCGCACCCGGCCGGCAGCGGCGTCCGGCTGCCGGCCGTAGTGCGCCGTCCGGCTTACAATGGCGGCCCCGGACGCCCCCGAACCGAATGTCATGAAGAAGCTGTTTCTGCTGCTGACCGCCCTGCTCTGCCTCGGCCTGGTCGGCTGTGACCAGGAATACCGCAACCACCGTGCCGAGCGCGGCAAGCCCAAGATTTCCGTCAGCGAAGGCATGGTCACCGTGCGTCGCCCGCCAGCACCGAACATCATCATCCTCGCCGATGGCACGATGAAGATGGACGAGATCCAGATTCCGCTGGACGACGGACAGAAGCAGATGCTGCAGACCATGTTCGGCAAGCTGCAGGTGCTGCGCCAGAACACCCTGGTGGCCGCACCGGCCGATCCCAACATGCAGCCGGTGAAGATCCAGCCGCCCGAGGGCATGGAAGTGATTCCGACGGACCTGATCCAGCGCATCCCCGAGTTCAAGGATTACACCGACACCTTCGGCAACATCGTCGCCGACCGTCGCTGAAGAAAAACGCCGCCCGAGGGCGGCGTTTCCTTTTGTAGAGCCGGGCATGGGCTCGGCTCTACAGATTACAGAATCCGGATCAACCGCCGCCACCGCCACCAGCCTGGATGCCACCGGCCGTCAGCGCGGCCGGGTCCAGCAGACGACGCAGCTCGGCTTCGGCCAACCCGCTGTCCTCCAGTGCCACGTCCAGCACCGGGCGCTGTTCCTTGTAGGCACGCTTGGCAATCGCCGCAGCCTTCTCGTAGCCGATGATCGGATTCAGTGCGGTGACCAGGATCGGATTACGCGCCAGCGCCTCGGCCACGCGATCCTCACGCACCTTCAGCCCGGCGATCGCGCTGTCCGCCAACAGGCTCGACACGTTGGCGAGCAGGGCGATGCCATCGAGCAGGTTCACCGCGATCAGCGGCAGCGTGACGTTGAGCTGGAAGTTGCCGGTCTGGCCAGCCACGGTGATCGCGGTGTGGTGGCCGATGACCTGCGCACAGGCCATCACGGTCGCTTCCGGAATCACCGGATTGACCTTGCCCGGCATGATCGAGCTGCCCGGCTGCAGTGCCGGCAGTTCGATCTCGCCCAGCCCGGCCAGCGGACCGGCGTTCATCCAGCGAAGGTCATTGGCGATCTTGATCAGCGCCACGGCCAGCGCATTGAGCTGGCCGGACAGCTCGACTGCATCGTCCTGCGCGGCCAGGCCTTCGAACTTGTTCTCGGCGCTGTCGAACTTGACACCGGTCTGCTGCTTCAGCGCCTTGGCCACTTGTGCACCAAAACGTGGGTCGGCGTTGATGCCGGTGCCGATGGCGGTGCCGCCCAGCGGCAGGCGACGCACGCGCTTCAGGCTGTCTTCGATGCGCTCCTGCGCCGAGGCCAGCTGTGCGGACCATGCGCCGAACTCCTGCTCGAAGGTGAGCGGCATCGCATCCATCAGGTGGGTACGGCCGGTCTTGACCACCTTGCGCAGGCTGCGGCCCTTCTTGTCCAGGGTCTTGCGCAGGTGCACCAGCGCCGGCAGCAGCTGCTCATGCGTCGCCAGTACCGCCGACACGCGCAGCGCGGTTGGAATCACGTCGTTGGAGCTCTGCCCCTGGTTGACGTGGTCATTGGGATGCACAGCGGCCTTGCCGGCCTTGCCGGCACGGTTGGCCAGGGTGGCGATGACCTCGTTGGCATTCATGTTCGAGGATGTACCCGAACCGGTCTGGTAGACGTCGATCGGGAAGTGCGCGTCCCAGTCGCCGGCAGCCACTTCGGCGGCGGCGGTCTGGATGGCCTTGGCCACATTCTTCGGCAGGTGGCCCAGCTCGGCGTTGACGCCCGCGGCGGCGCCCTTGACCAGGCCCAGGGCACGGATAAAACCGCGCGGCATGCGCTGGCCCGACACCGGGAAGTTCTGCACGGCACGCTGGGTCTGGGCGCCCCACAGGGCGTCCACAGGCACCTGCAGCTCGCCCATGCTGTCGTGTTCGATTCTGAAACCCTTGCTTGCAGCTTTGCTCATTGCATCAACTCCGCACTACTTCAGTTGGGGAAAGGGAAGCGGCGGCTGGCAGGGTGTCGCTTCCCGGGCTGGCGGCTGCGCCAACGATACTCCCTTGCCCGCAGCGTGGGATGACGAGCGCGGGCCAGATCGTTTCATCCGCAGGGCCGTGTTGTAGAACCGAACCTACGCTCGGCTGGCCCGTGGGCGCTGGATTACCCGGAGCAGCCGCGCGTGGGCTCGGCTCTACAGGGCACGCCTGCCCGGCACGTCGTAGAATATGGCCCCCGCCGCTCGTCCCAGCCCTGCCGACATGTCCGATTCCGCCCTGCTCGCCCTGTCCCCGCTCGATGGCCGCTATGCCGGCAAGGTCGATGCCCTGCGCCCGATCTTCTCCGAGTACGGCCTGATCAAGGCCCGCATCACGGTCGAAGTGGAGTGGCTGCTGGCCCTGGCCGCCGAGCCGGGCATCGTCGAGCTGGCCCCGTTCTCCGACGCCGCCGTCGCCCGCCTGCGCGCCTTGGCCGCCAGCTTCAGCCCGGCCCAGGCCGCGCGCGTGAAGGAAATCGAGCGCACCACCAACCATGACGTCAAGGCGGTGGAGTACTTCATCAAGGAACAGCTGAAGGACGACACCGAGCTGGCACCGGCGCTGGAATTCGTGCATTTCGCCTGCACCAGCGAAGACATCAACAACCTCAGCTACGGCCTCATGCTGGAGCAGGCCCGCCGCGAGGTGCTGCTGCCGACCCTGGACGGCATCGCCAACAGCCTGCGCAGCCTGGCCCACGCCCAGGCCGGCCAGCCGATGCTGTCGCGCACGCACGGCCAGACCGCCTCGCCGACCACCCTGGGCAAGGAACTGGCCAACGTGGTCGCGCGCCTGGAGCGCCAGCGCAGGCAGATCGCTGCCGTCGAGCTGACCGGCAAGATCAACGGCGCGGTAGGCAACTACAACGCGCACGTGGCCAGCTATCCGGACGTGGACTGGCCGGCCTTCGCCGAGCGCTTCGTGACCGGCCTGGGCCTGGTGTTCAACCCGTACACCACGCAGATCGAGCCGCACGACAACATCGCCGAGATCGGCGATGCCGCACGCCGCGCCAACATCATCCTGATCGACCTGGCCCGTGACATCTGGGGCTACGTTTCGCTGGGCTACTTCAAGCAGCGCCTGAAGGAAGGCGAAGTCGGCTCGTCTACGATGCCGCACAAGGTCAACCCGATCGATTTCGAGAATGCGGAAGGCAACTTCGGCATCGCCAACGCGCTGTTCGAGCACTTCAGCGCGAAGCTGCCGATCAGCCGCTGGCAGCGTGACCTGACCGATTCCACCGTGCTGCGTGCACTGGGCACCGCGTTCGGCCACAGCCAGGTGGCACTGGACTCGCTGGCCAAGGGCCTGGGCAAGCTGGAAGTGAACCCGCAGCGGCTGGACGCGGATCTGGACGCGGCCTGGGAAGTGCTGGCCGAAGCCGTGCAGACGGTGATGCGCCGCCATGGCCTGCCGAATCCGTACGAGCAGCTGAAGGCGCTGACCCGTGGCCAGGGCATCACCGCCGAGTCGATGCGTGCGTTCGTGCAGGGGCTGGAGCTGCCGGCGGATGCGAAGCAGCGCCTGCTGGAGATGACCCCGGGCAGCTACACCGGTCTGGCGGAATCGCTGGCGAAGAAGATCTAAGGGGTTTCCTTTGCGGCGGCGGCCGCGGGCGCTGCCTGCGGCAGGCTGGTACTGCCACGGCAACAGCAACAGCAACGTCAAAAACGGCTCTGGATTGCTGTCGTGCTTGGCGGGGCGGGTTGGGTTCGCGGGGGACGCCGTGAATCCGTCCGTGGAGCAACTGTGTTGATGGAGGAGCTTGGCCCCTCCATGAGACGGGCACGGTAGTGCCGGCCGCTGGCCGGCAGCCTTTGGTCTTGCGCCCTGCCTGGCCTTAGGCTGGGACCAACCCGTTTTCAGCGTCGCGCACCCGGGCGTTGAGGATCACCAGCATCTTCCGCATCACCGCCACGATGGCTACTTTTCCTTCTTTGCCTCGGGCTCGCAGCGACTGGTAGAAATCGCGCAGTTGAGGTTCATGCCGCATGGCCGACATGCTGGCCATGTAGAGCACCTGGCGGATCTCGGCTCTGCCGCCATGGATGCTGCGTTTCCCTCGCATGGTTCCGCTGTCGTGGGACATCGGAGCCACACCGACGAGGCTGGCGATGGCCTTGCCGCTGATCTTTCCCAACTCGGGAAGATAGCTTGCCAATACCGCCTGCAGGCCAGGGCCAACGCCCTTCATCGACTTCAGGACAGCCAGTTGAGGCTGCTGGGTAACCTGCTCGGCAATTTGCTTTCCCAGACGTTCAACCAGCGTCTGCAAGCGGGTGATGTTGGCCTGCAGTAGCCGGCGCAATTCACGATCACCGACCATTTCCAGCTGCTGCCGCGCGATGGTCAGCGCGTGCATCGCCTGTCGACGTGCCCGCACGAATTCCCGCATTTTCTGCTGCCAAGGCTCCAGCGGTTGGTAGGCCGGAAGTTTCACCAAGGCCGCCATCTGCGCCAATGCATAGGCATCCAACCGGTCGGTCTTGGCCATCTGCCCCATCCCCTGAGCCAGCCTGCGGGCCCGCAGGGCATTGGCGCGGACCACCGGATGGCCCACTGCGTGCAGAAAATCCAGCACCGGTCGTTCGTAGCCGCCGGTGGCTTCCAGCACGATCTGGCTGACCGGACGCTTCTTCAGCCAAACATCCAATTCAGAAAAGCCGGAGCGGTTATTGCAGACCTGCAGGGTCTCTCCGTCCGTCGTGCCGACATCCAGTTGGCGCTTGCTGACATCAATCCCGATCCCGTTCATCACCGGACTCCGTATAGTCTGGAAGGGTCGAGAGCTCCCCCGCTTGCCCAGTCTTATCACTGCGAGTGTCAGCTCCAGCAACTGTTCGGGCGGATCAAGGGAGATTCCGGCGTGGGCGCCAAGCTCCAAGGCGATCGTCGAGATCCAGGCTTACACGGCGGCCCACGCCGGCTCTCGGCACCTACGCTGCCAGATTTCCATCAGATAAGGCTTAGCCGCGCCATCCATGGCGCGGATACCCCCGCGAACCCAACCCGCCCCACCTCTGACAGATTCCTAGTGACGGATCGAAGAGCGTTGGGTTGTCGGGACGGAACAAAGAGGGACGCGGCTTCGCCGCGTCCCTCTTTGTCTTTGGGATCGCTGTAGAGCCGAGCCCACGCTCGGCTCTACACGAGCAAGCGCAGCGCGTGACCCGCTTTTGTCTTTGATTTTCCTCTTCCATTCCGTGGCGGGCCGCGCAAGAAATTGTCAGGGGCCGGGCGGGTAGGCTGCGCGGGGGCGTGAGCCGCATGGATGCGGCGATCGAGCTTACATGGACGTACTTGCAGCGTCCCCCGCGCAGCCCACCCGCCCGGCCAAGCGCGGCTTTTGCTTTCAGCGACCAACCCAGACCCGCCACGAGGGGCTCCGCCGTTGGCCGGACACCCCGCGACAAACCACCGCACGTGCGCAATCCCAACGAACGTCGGACAATGGAGACCTTGGCGGCCCGCCGCGCCGCCCCTCCCGCTTTCCGCTGCAAGGATTCCCCCATGGCCGCCCGCAAGTCCTCCGCCCCCCTCATCGAAGTCACCGCCCGTCCCGGCCAGCCGCTGGGCATGGCGCCGGCCACCTTCCTGCGCGATTTCTGGCAGAAGCGCCCGCTGCTGATCCGTAACGCCTTCCCGGACTTCCAGACCCCGGTGCAGCCGGAAGACCTGGCCGGGCTGGCCTGCGAGGAAGGTGTACTGGCGCGCCTGATCGAGCACGACAAGACCCAAGACGGCTGGCGCGTGCGTACCGGCCCGTTCCAGGAAGACGTGTTCCCCGCCCTGCCCGACCACGATTGGACCCTGCTGGTGCAGGACGTGGACAAGTGGGACCCGGACGTGCGCGCCCTGATCGAGCACTTCAGCTTCCTGCCGCGCTGGCGCATGGATGACGTGATGATCAGCTTCGCCGCCACCGGCGGCTCGGTCGGCGCCCATGTCGACCAGTACGACGTGTTCCTGCTGCAGGCCCACGGCCACCGCCGCTGGCAGATCGACGCCAGCGAATCGATCAAGGGCAGGCAGCCGCCGCTGGGCTTCCGCCCGGACGTGGAGCTGAAGCTGCTGAAGGTGTTCAAGCCCACCCACGACTGGGTGCTGGCGCCGGGCGACATGCTGTACCTGCCGCCGAACGTGCCGCACCATGGCGTCGCCGAAGACCCCTGCCTGACCTTCTCCTTCGGCATGCGCGCGCCGTCCTCGGCCGAGCTGATCAGCGACTACCTGGACACCCTGATTGCCGATGCCGACGAGAACATCCGCTATCAGGATGCCGACCTCAAGGTGCCGGCCGACCCGAATGAAATCGACACGGTGGCGATGGCGCGGGTGATCACCGCGCTCAACGCCATCCGCATGAACGACCCGGACAAGCTGGGTGACTGGTTCGGCCGTTTCATCACCACCTACCGCGCCGCCGGCGAAGTGATGGCTCACCAGGCCGCTCCCGCACCGGAGGAAGTGGTCCAGGCCCTGGCCTCGGGCCTGCTGCTGCAGCGTCACCCCTGGGCGCGCCTGGCCTGGCGCCGGGCCAAGCGTGGCGCCAGCCTGTACGTCAGCGGCCAGGACTTCGCGCTGCCGGTGAAGGACGCGCAGCGCCTGGCCGGCGCCGAGCAGCTCGATGCCGCCGCCTATCGCGGCCTGTCCGACAAGGGCCGCGCGGTGGTCCAGCAGCTGTTGGCCGGTGGCGTGTTCCAGCTGATCGATCCGAACGAGGTGTATGACGCTGAAGATGAGGATGACGGCGAAGACGCCGTGGTGCTCGGCGAAGTGGTTGAAGGCCGTGACCGTGTCGACGCGATCGACGCCGACGCGGTGTCCGACGATGTCCACACCGTGACCGTGCACGACGACGGCATCGAGGTCATCGTCAACTTCGAGGATCACGACGAAGACGACAGCGACGACGGTCGCGCCTGAGCCCTGCCGCCATGGTCCGGGTCCAGCAGGTCAGCCACGCCGACGCGCACGTTGCCATCCACGACGTGCGCCAACGCGTGTTCGTGCAGGAACAGGGCATCGCCGCCGAACTGGAACGCGACGCGCTGGACCCGGTCAGCGCCCATGTGCTGGCGCTGGACGCCGAAGGCCTGCCGGTCGGCACCGGCCGCCTGGCCCCCGATGGCCGCATCGGTCGCATGGCGGTGCTGGCCGACCATCGCAGCCAGGGCGTCGGTGAGGCCCTGCTGGAGGCACTGGTGGAGGCCGGGCGCCGGCTCGGCCTGGCCGAACTGCACCTGCACGCCCAGCTGCCCGCCCGTGACTTCTATGCCCGCCAGGGCTTCCTGCCCGAGGGCGAGGTGTTCGAGGAGGCCGGCATCGGCCACCAGCAGATGCGTCGCCGACTGGGCGCGGCCGGCGCCATCGACGGCCGCGCCGAGGCGGTGGCGATCACCACCGCCATCATCCACCGCGCCCGCCGCCAGCTGTGGCTGCACAGCCGCCAGCTGGACCCCGGCCTGCTTGACACACCGCCGGTGCAGGCCGCCCTGCGCCGCTTCGTCACCGCCCGCCACGACAAGCAGCTGCGGGTGATCATGCACGATGCGGCTGCCGTTGCCTCTGCCGGGGCACCGCTGCTGGCGTTGGCCCAGCGCCTGCCAAGCGTGATCCAGTTCCGCGAGGTCACCGACCCGGTCGACCGTGCGTTGGCCTCGGCCTGCCTGCTCAACGATGCGGGCGACTTCTACTTTCGTCTGATCGGGCATCGCCTCGACGGCGAGGCCGGCATCGCGCTGCCGGCACGTTCGCAGCCGTTCGAGCAGCAATTGCAGCGTGTCTGGGACCGTTCGCGCGATTGCAGCGAACTGCGCGCGCTCGGCATCTGAGCGCGGGCCACCGCGCCAACCTGTCTGGAAGCGGCACCGGGGGACGCGCGATGCCTCTGGTGGTGCCCCTTCGTGTCCGGTTGGGGGTACAATTTGGCTGTTTGAACGCGCCCGTGCATGGCTATTCATCTTAGTGCCGGGTCCTTCTGAAGCCATACCCCACAAAGCGAATCAGCACCCTCCATCGTGGACAATCAACTGAAGCAGTTTGCGCAATCTTCGCAACTCGCCGGCGGCAACGCCTCCTATGTCGAGGACCTGTACGAGCAGTACCTGGTCTCCCCGGATAGTGTCGATCCCAAATGGAAAACCTACTTCGACGGCTTCAAGGGCCGCGAAGCAGGTGACATCCCGCACTCGGCTGTCATCTCCCACATCGCGGACGCGGCCAAGGATGCGCTGAAAGTCGGCACCGGCAGCGGTGCGGGCGACGAGCGTGAGCGCAATGTCGGTCGCCTGATCACCGCCTACCGCTCGCGTGGTCACCTGGACGCGCGCCTTGATCCGCTGGGGCTGGCCGCACCGGTCAACACCCCGGACCTGGGGCTGCCGTTCCACAGCCTGTCCGATGCCGACCTCAACAGCGAGTTCAGCACCGGCGGCGTCGGCGGCCAGCCGCGCATGAAGCTGCGCGACCTGCTTGCACGCCTGAAGGCGACCTACACCGGCTCGATCGGTGCGGAGTTCATGCACATCTCCGAGGTCGAGCAGCGCCAGTGGATCTACAAGAAGCTGGAAGCGGCCGGTGGCAACTACCAGCTGGACGCTGACACCCAGCGCCGCACCCTGGAGCGCCTGACCGCGGCTGAAGGCCTGGAGCGCTACCTGCACACCAAGTACGTCGGCCAGAAGCGCTTCTCGCTGGAAGGCGGCGACTCGCTGATCCCGATGATGGACACCATCATCCGCAGCGCCGGCAAGGATGGCGTCAAGGACGTGGTGATCGGCATGGCCCACCGCGGCCGCCTGAACGTGCTGGTCAACACCCTGGGCAAGAACCCGCGCAAGCTGTTCGACGAGTTCGAAGGCAAGTTCGAGCACGACGAGCACGCCTCGGCCGGTGACGTGAAGTACCACATGGGCTTCTCGGCCGACGTCGCCACCGAAGGCGGCCCGGTGCACCTGGCGCTGGCGTTCAACCCGTCGCACCTGGAAATCGCCGACCCGGTCGTGGCCGGTTCCGTGCGTTCGCGCCAGGAGCGCCGCAAGGACACCGCGCGCAAGCAGGTCATGCCGATCCTGATCCACGGCGACGCGGCCTTCTCCGGCCAGGGCGTGGTCATGGAGCTGTTCCAGATGTCGCAGGCCCGCGGCTTCGCCGTCGGCGGCACCGTGCACATCGTGGTCAACAACCAGGTCGGCTTCACCACCTCCAACCCGCTGGATACGCGTTCCACGCGCTACGCCACCGACGTGGCGAAGATGATCGCCGCCCCGGTGCTGCACGTGAACGGCGATGATCCGGAAGCGGTGGTGTTCGCCGCGCAGCTGGCCTTCGAGTTCCGCCAGAAGTTTGCCAAGGACGTGGTCATCGACCTGATGTGCTACCGCCGTTGGGGCCACAACGAGGCCGACGAACCGGCGATCACCCAGCCGCTGATGTACCAGGTGATCCGCAAGCACGCCACCACCCGCGAGATGTACGCCGAGCAGTTGGAAAAGGCGGGCGTGATCGCCGCCGGCGCCGGCAAGGCGATGGTCGATGCCTACCGCGAGAAGCTGGATGCCGGTGAAGTGACCACCGAGCTGGCCAAGGTCGAGAAGACCCCGCCGACCAGCCCGCTGTTCGTCGATTGGCCGAAGCTGCTGGAAGGCAAGCTGTCCGATCCGATCTCGACCAAGGTCGAGAAGAACAAGCTGGTCGAGCTGGCCAAGCTGATCAACACCATTCCCGAAGACGTGCAGCTGCACTCGCGCGTGGCCAAGGTCTACGACGACCGCCGCAAGATGGCCGCCGGCGAGATCCCGGGCGACTGGGGCTTTGCCGAGAACCTGGCCTACGCCACCCTGCTCGATGAAGGCCATGCACTGCGCCTGGTCGGCCAGGACGTGGGCCGCGGTACGTTCACGCACCGCCACGCGATCCTGCACGACCAGAAGACCGACAACTACTACATGCCGCTGCGGCAGCTGGTGGATTCGCCGGAGAAGGCCACCGTCATCGATTCGCTGCTGAGCGAAGAAGCGGTGATGGCCTACGAGTACGGCTTCTCCACCACCGATCCGAACACGCTGTGCATCTGGGAAGGCCAGTTCGGCGACTTCGCCAACGGCGCCCAGGTGGTGATCGACCAGTTCATCGCCGCCGGTGAAGCCAAGTGGGGCCGTATTTCCGGCCTGACCCTGCTGCTGCCGCATGGCTATGAAGGGCAGGGACCGGAACACAGCTCGGCGCGCCTGGAGCGCTTCCTGCAGCTGTGCGCGCTGGAGAACATGCTGGTTGTCGTGCCGTCGACCCCGGCGCAGGCCTTCCACATGCTGCGTCGCCAGCTGCACATGACCACCCGCAAGCCGCTGGTGGTGATGTCGCCGAAGTCACTGCTGCGCCACAAGCTGGCCGTGTCGACCCTGGACGAGCTGGCCAATGGCGAGTTCCAGCACCTGATCGGCGACGCCAGCGCGGACGCCAAGAAAGTCAAGCGCGTGGTGCTGTGCTCGGGCAAGGTCTACTACGACCTGCTGGAAGACCAGACCAAGCGTGGCCAGGACGACGTGGCGATCATCCGCGTGGAGCAGCTGTATCCGTTCCCACGTGCACTGCTGGCTGCCGAACTGAAGAAGTACGGCAAGGCCACCGACGTGGTGTGGACGCAGGAAGAACCGCAGAACCAGGGTGCGTGGTACCAGATCCGCCACCACCTGCAGTTCTGCCTGGCCGATGGCCAGAACCTGCACTACGCCGGTCGCGCACGTTCGGCTTCGCCGGCTGCCGGTCACATGGCTGACCACGTCCGCGAACAGCAGCAGCTGGTCGCCGACGCACTGGTCAACCCGTTCAACGACACGTTCGCTGAATAATCCTCCCCCTATTTAGAAGACAAACCAGGAAGCTCCCGCAATGGCCACCGAAGTCAAAGCCCCGGTACTGCCCGAATCCGTCGCCGACGGCACCATCGCCACCTGGCACAAGAAGGTGGGCGACGCCGTCAAGCGCGACGAAAACCTGCTTGACCTGGAAACCGACAAGGTCGTCCTGGAAGTGCCGTCGCCGGTCGACGGCGTGCTCAAGGAAATCAAGTTCAAGGAAGGCGATACCGTGACCTCCAGCCAGGTCGTGGCGATCATCGAAGAAGGCGCCGTGGCTGCTGCCCCGGCTCCGGCTGCTGAAGCCGCTCCGGCGGCAGCCGCTGCCCCGGCCGCCGCTGCTCCGGCCGCAGCCGCCGCTCCGGCCCCGGCTGCCAAGTCGGCCGCCGACGCCCTGCCGCCGGGCGCCCGCTTCACCGCCATCACCGAAGGCGTGAACCCGGCCGACGTCGACGGCACCGGCCGTCGCGGCGCGGTGACCAAGGAAGACATCGTCAACTTCGCCCGCAACGGCGGCGCCGGCAAGGCCGGTGGCGCACGTCCGGAAGAACGCGTGCCGATGACCCGCATCCGCAAGCGCATCGCCGAGCGCCTGATGGAGTCGAAGAACTCCACCGCCATGCTGACCACCTTCAACGAAGTCGACCTGTCCAAGGTCTCGGCGGCGCGCAAGGAACTGCAGGACGAGTTCGTCAAGGCACACGGCATCAAGCTGGGCTTCATGAGCTTCTTCGTGAAGGCCGCGGCCAATGCCCTGCAGCGCTTCCCGCTGGTCAACGCCTCGATCGACGGCGACGACATCATCTACCACGGCTACTCGGACATCTCGATCGCCGTCTCGACGGAGAAGGGCCTGGTCACCCCGGTCCTGCGCAACGTCGAGCGCATGTCGTTCGCCGACATCGAGAAGACCATCGCCGACTACGCCAAGAAGGCGCGTGACGGCAAGCTGGGCCTGGACGAACTGCAGGGCGGCACCTTCACCGTGACCAACGGCGGCACCTTCGGTTCGCTGCTGTCGACCCCGATCATCAACCCGCCGCAGAGCGCCATCCTGGGCATGCACGCCATCAAGGAGCGTCCGATCGCCCAGAACGGCCAGGTCGTGATCGCGCCGATGATGTACCTGGCGCTGTCGTACGACCACCGCATCATCGACGGCAAGGATTCGGTGCAGTTCCTGGTGGACATCAAGAACCAGCTGGAAAACCCGGGCCGCATGCTGTTCGGCCTGTAAGACACCTCCCGCCCCTCCGCGCCTGCGCGGAGGGGTTCTGGTAATGCATCAAGGAATAATTCAATGGCTGAACAATTCGACGTCGTCGTCATCGGTGCCGGCCCGGCCGGTTACCACGCTGCCATCCGCGCGGCCCAGCTGGGCCTGAAGACCGCCTGCATCGACGCAGCGCTGGGCAAGGACGGCAAGCCGGCCCTCGGCGGCACCTGCCTGCGCGTGGGCTGCATCCCGTCCAAGGCGCTGCTGGATTCCTCGCGCCAGTTCTGGAACATGGGCCACATCTTTGGCGACCACGGCATCAGCTTCAAGGATGCCAAGATCGACGTCGAGGCGATGATTGGCCGCAAGGACAAGATCGTCAAGCAGTTCACCGGCGGCATCGGCATGCTGTTCAAGGCCAACAAGGTCGCCGCCTACTACGGCTTCGGCGAACTGCAGCCGGGCAACGTGGTCAAGGTCACCCAGCATGACGGTTCCATCGTCGAGCTGAAGGGTACCAACGTCATCATTGCGGCCGGTTCGGACTCGATCGAACTGCCGTTCGCCAAGTTCGACGGCGAGACCATCGTCGACAACGTCGGCGGCCTGGACTTCACCGAAGTGCCGAACCGCCTGGCGGTGATCGGCGCCGGCGTGATCGGCCTGGAACTGGGCAGCGTGTGGAAGCGCTTGGGCGCCGAAGTCACCATCCTGGAAGCACTGCCGGAGTTCCTGGCCGTGGCCGACGCCGAAGTGGCCAAGACCGCTGCCAAGGAATTCAAGAAGCAGGGCCTGGACATCCGCCTCGGTGCCAAGGTCTCCAAGACCGAGATCATCGGCAAGGGCAAGAAGAAGGAAGTCGTTGTCACCTACACCGACAGCGAAGGCGAAAAGACCCTGACCGTGGACAAGCTGCTGGTGGCCGTCGGCCGTCGCGCCGCCACCAAGGGCCTGCTGGCCGAAGGCACCGGCGTGAAGGTCAACGAGCGCGGCCAGATCGAAGTCGATGCGCACTGCCACACCGGCGTCAACGGCGTGTGGGCGGTCGGCGACTGCGTGCGCGGCCCGATGCTGGCGCACAAGGGCTTCGAGGAAGGCATCGCGGTGGCTGAGCTGATCGCCGGCCTGCCGGGCCACGTCAACTTCGACACCATCCCGTGGGTCATCTACACCGAGCCGGAACTGGCCTGGGTCGGCAAGACCGAAGCCCAGCTGAAGGCCGAAGGTATTCCTTACAAGGCCGGCAGCTTCCCGTTCGCCGCCAACGGCCGCGCCGTGGCGATGATCGAGCCGGCAGGCTTCGTGAAGATCCTGGCCCATGCCGAAACCGATCGCATCCTCGGCATGCACCTGGTCGGCGCCAACGTCTCCGAGCTGGTGCACGAAGGCGTGCTGACCATGGAGTTCAGCGGCTCGGCCGATGATCTGGCCCGCATCTGCCACGCCCACCCGTCGCTGTCGGAAGTGATCCACGACGCGGCGATGGCGGTCAGCAAGCGCGCCATCCACAAGGCGAACTGATCTGCATCATGGTAGGTGCCGACCGTTGGTCGGCACTCACCTGCAGAAGAAAAACTCCGCTTCGGCGGGGTTTTTTGTTGCCCTTCTTCATGTAGAGCCGAGCCCACGCTCGGCTGCGCACTTGGCGGTCCGAGAAGGCCCAGCCGAGCATGGGCTCGGCGCTACACCTTTTCAGCTGGCTTCTTCGGCGGATCGTCACAGACCCTGTGCTGCACCACCGTCTCGCCAACCTTCCATTCCTTCGTGACCCGGCAGTGCGCCTTGGCCTCCGGCACCTTCGAAGCCGTCGCCCCCGCAGCATTCGCCTCGTCGGCACCGGCTGCCTGCTGGCGCTCCAGCCACGCCGATGGCGGCGCGGGCGGTGTGGCCAGCACCGGGCCTGACAACAGGACCAGGCACATCAGCAACACGGCCCTCATGCCGCCACCGCCCGGCCGCCGAGCAACCGTGCCGGCAACATGAACAGCGCACGCAGGAAGGCAAACAGCGCCGAGAAGGTGATGCCGACCAGTCGGAACGGCAGGCTCAGCAGCCAGACGAACGGCCAGGCGATCAGGGCGAGGATCGCCAGCGGCCAGCACAGCACGAACAGCAGGCACCACACACCGAGCGCGAACAGGGTCTTCATCACGGTCTCCTTGTGGCGGCACCTTGCCGCCTGCGGACACCTTGGCGCCCTGCCCTTGCCACGCACAAACGGTTTGCGACGAAACCGGGCTGGGGGCGATGAAACCGGTCCACCGCCGTTGTAGAGCCGAGCCTGCGCTCGGCTTTCCAGAAGCAGCCGAGCGTGGGCTCGGCTCTACAGGAGCTGCGATGCGCCCGGGCGGCCGTGGGTCACCTGGAAGCGCGCCGCGGAGCGCACTGCGGCATCCGCACGCAGCACGCTGTCGGCGAAGCGCAGCTCCGCCTCAACGGTCTGCCGGTTCAGCTGCAGCTTCCACCAGCCACGGCGGTCGCCATCGAAATAGCGGATATGCGGGTTCTGCGGTATCGATGGCCCGTAATACGGACCATACGGCGTATCGTCGCCGCCGCTGCTGATCGCCGGGGCGATGAATTCGGTCGCCACGACCGGCGCACTGGCCGCGTCGAAATCCAGTTTCAGGTCGTTGACGAAGGTGGAATGCCAGTCACCGCCCAGCACGATGGCATTGCCCTGCCCGCCCGCCTGCAAGGCCTGCAGCAGGCGGTTGCGTGCGGTGGGATAGCCATCCCAGGCGTCGTTCCAGAAGCGCTCGCGCGGTGTGCCACCGTCCAGCCGCAGCTGCGCCATCAGCAGCTGCTGTACCACCACGTTCCAGCGCGTGCCCCGCGCGACGGCCATCGACTGCGCGAACCACGCCTCCTGGCCCGTGCCGAGCATGCTCATGCGTGGATCCAGCGCCGCCTCGCAGCGCGGTGACTCGCCCACACCGCAGGGATTGGCCGGGCGGAACTGGCGGCAGTCGAGCAGCGTCAGCTGTGCAAGATCGCCGTAACGCAGGCGCCGATGCACGCGCAGGCCACCGTTGCCCGCAGGCGTGCTGCGCATCGGCAGGTGCTCGTAGAACGCACGATACGCGGCCGCGCGGCGGATGATGAAATCCTCCATTGAGACGCCGGGCTTCTCCGGGTGGATGCCGGAGTAATCGTTCTGCACTTCGTGGTCATCCCAGATCACCGCGAACGCGTGTGCGGCGTGCGCGGCCTGCAGATCGGGATCGAGTTTGTACAGCGCGTACTGGTCACGGTAACGTTCCAGGCTCACCGTCTCGCCACTGAACCGCGCCGCATCCAGCGTGCTGCCACGCGCGTTCTGCAGCGGGCTGTATTCATACAGGTAGTCGCCGGCATGCAGCACCAGGTCGACATCACTCTGCGCGATGTCACGCAGCACCGGGTAGTAGCCGCTGTTCCACGCCTGGCAGGTACACAGCGCCAACCGCAACTGCTGCAACTGCGTGTCCAGCAGCGGCGCGGTGCGGAAGTGGCCGACCACGCTTTCCTCATCGCCGTCGCAGGCGAAACGATAGTAATAATCGCGGCCGGGACGCAGGCCGTTGACCTCCACATGTACCGAATGGGCCAGCTCCGGCACAGCCGCAGCAACGCCCCGCTGCACCAGCCGGCGCATGCCGGGGTCTTCGGCCACGAACCAGCGCACGGGCACCGCCCGCGACGGCATGCCGCCGCCGTTGAGTGGGTCCGGCGCGAGCCGCGTCCACAGCACTGCCCCCTGCGGATCCGGATCACCGGCGGCGACACCGAGGGTGAACGGATCACGCCCCAGCCGCGGCCGTGGGCCGGCCGTGGCCAGCCCCGGCATCGCCGCCAGTGCGATCGCCGCCCCCGCGCCCTGCCACGCCATGCGCAACAGGCGACGACGGCTTTCCGGATCGACAGGCCCGCGCATCAGAAGTGCACGGTGGCGGTGGCCATCACCTGCCGCGGCGCGCCGACCTGCATGGTCGCCAGGCTGCGGGTCGGGTCGGCGGCGTAGGTGCCGTTGGTGTTGATCGAAGACAGGTAACGCTTGTCGGTCAGGTTGGTCAGGTTAAGCGCCACGGTCAGGTTCTGTGCCGGGCCGAGCGTGCCGAAGTCATAGGCCACCGACGCATTGACCAGCCAGTAGCTCGGCACCGACACATCGTTGGTATAGGTCACGTAACGCTTGCCGACATGGTTGGCGGCCAGTCGCAGGTCCCACGGGCCCGGGGTCCAGGCCAGGGTGCTGGCGAACATCCACTCCGGTGTGTCGACGGTCGTCCTGCCGCGGGTCGGCACCACGCCGTTGTTCACGTAGTCGTTGTCGTAGGTACTGTCATTCCACGACAGCGCATTGGACCAGGTCAGGTCCTGCATCGGCTTCAACTGCAGGGTCGCCTCGGCACCGCGGCTGGTCACCGAACCAACGTTGGAGAACAGCGCCGGGCAACCGAGGATGCCCACGCACTGCGCGATGGCCAGCAGGCGGTTGTCGAACTTCACGTCATACACCGCCACCGAGGCTTCATAGCCCTGGCCGTAGCCGCGCCAGCCCAGTTCGAGGGTGCGCGACTGTTCCGGCTTCAGGCTCTTCGCGCTGGCATCGAACGCGGCCTGCGGCACGTTGAACGGACTGCCCACGCCCAGTGCATAGGCCGCGATGTTCTTGGCGAACGAACCAAAGATCTCGTTGCCTTCGTTGAGCTTGAAGTTGAAGCCGGCCTGCGGCAGGAAGCCCTTCTTCGAGGTCAGGCTGCTGTTGTTGGCATAGCTGCCCAGCGGTGTGCGCACGCGGGTGCGGGTGTGCGGCGACTTCGCACCGATGTCGATGGTCAGACGGTCATCGAACAGGCGGAAACGGTCCTGCACGTAGAACTGGCGGGTGATGGTGGTGTAGCGCTGGTGCCACACGCGCTGGTCCGGATTACGCAGGAAGAAATCGTCGGTGATCGGGCCGTCGATGTAATAGAAGTTGCGCTGCACGCTGTGGCCGTTGTCCTCGTACCACAGGCCCGCTTCCAGCTCGTGGCCCGCCACGTTCCAGGTGAACGCAGAGGTCACACCGGTGCGGTCGATCGCATACTCGGTGGTGCGGATCGAGATCGGGATCTCGCGGCTGGTACCCGGGTTGGACGGATTGGACGGGCTGAACCAGTGGCCCTGGCCACGGTTGCTGTGGTTGTAGACGTTGACCTTCAGGCGCATCGACTCGTTCAGGCCGAAATCGCCGGCGATGCTGGACAGGTCGTCATTGCGCAGGCCGTGGCCGGAGTAGTACGCATCCCACGGGCTGTTGACGCCGCCGCTGAACGTGCCGCGTGCAGCGGCCACGGCACGGTTCCAGTCCGGCGCGTAGTTGTCCCAGTCCCAGCCGAGACGATCGATCATCTCCAGCGACAGGTCCTGGTAATCGGCCTCGACGCGGCGCGAGGCGTTGAACAGCGCGGTAATCCTGCTGTCCGTTCCGAAGTTGTAGGTGGCCTTGCCGTTGAACTGCTTCAGCTCCTGCGAGCCCTTGCCCTTCCACTTGTCGCCTTCCGAGTATGCGCCGGACAGGTAGGCCGCGAAGCCCTGATGTTCACCAGTCTCCAGGCGCGCATAGCTGCGGCGCGCGTTGTCGCTGCCGAAGCTCTGTGCCAGCACTACCCCGTATTCGGTGGACGGGTCGATCGAATAGAACTGGAACACGCCGCCAAGGTTGCTGGTGGACGGCGTACCCAGCGCGCCAATGCCGGTGGAAACCTCCGCGCCGCCCAGGTTCTCGCTGATCACCGCGCGGCTGATGTGCAGGCCGTTGCTGTTGCCGTAGGCCATGTTGCCCAGCGGGATGCCATCAAGGGTGTAGCCCAGGCGGTTCTGGTTGAAACCACGCAGGCTGATGCTGGTGGACCATTCGTAGGCGCCGGTGGCATCGGCCGATTCGAAGTGCACGCCCGGCTTGCTGGCCAGCAGCTTCAGCGGGTTGGCACCCGGCGGCAGGATCTTCATGTCCTCGGCGGTCACACGCTGCACCTGGCGGGCTTCGCCGCGGCCGATCACCGAGATCGAATCGAGGGTGGTGGCCGACGGCGCGTCGGTCGTGGGGGCGGTTTCAGCGACAGCCAGCGACGGCAGCGAAGCACAGACCAGCAGGGCCAGCAGATTGCGGCGGAGCGGAGCGTGGGACGGCATGGGGGCGGATTCCTCGGGCACGCTGGACGCCGAAGGGCGGCGTCGAAGGGCAGCAGCGGCGGAATCGTAGAAGCGTCGCGTTACATGTCATTTACACGCCACATACGGACGTTTGGTGTTTGGAATGGTTTGCCGGCCAGGAGGAGATTGCCGGCCAGCGGCCGGCACGCCTGTTACTCGAACGAGCCGACCGAATCGTGGGCCAGGTTGTCGAAGCGGGTGTATTCGCCGAAGAACTTCAGCTTGCACGAACCGGTCGGGCCACCACGGTGCTTGCCGATGATGATCTCGGCCAGGCCCTTGTCCGGCGAATTTTCCTTGTTGTAGTAATCGTCGCGGTAGATGAAGACGATCATGTCCGCGTCCTGCTCGATTGCGCCCGATTCGCGAAGGTCGGCCATCACCGGGCGCTTGTCGGTACGTGTTTCCAGCGAGCGGTTGAGCTGCGACAGCGCGATCACCGGCACGTGCAGTTCCTTGGCCAGGCCCTTCAGCGAACGCGAGATCTCCGAGATTTCGGTCGCGCGGTTTTCGCTGTTGCCCGGCACGCTCATCAGCTGCAGGTAGTCGATCACCACCAGGCCCAGGTCGTGCTCGCGCTTGAGGCGGCGGCACTTGGAACGCAGCACTTCCGGCGACACGCCCGGCGTATCGTCGATGAAGATCTTGGTTTCCTTCAGCATCTTGATCGCACTGGTGACGCGGCTCCAGTCCTCGTCTTCCAGCTGGCCGGTACGCAGGCGCTGCGCGTTGATGCGGCCGTTGGAGGAAATCAGGCGCATCGCCAGCTGCGATGCCGACATTTCCATCGAGAACACCGCCACGCCCTTCTTCGATTTGATCGCCGCGTACTCGGCGATGTTCAGCGCAAAGGTGGTCTTGCCCATGGCCGGGCGCGCAGCCAGGATGATCAGGTCGGTCGGCTGCAGGCCGGAGGTCATCGCATCGAAATCGTTGTAGCCGGTCGGCAGGCCGGTGATGTTGCCGCCGTTCTCGAAGCGGCTGCGCAGCTCTTCGAAGGCATCCTTCAGTGCACCGGGCATCGCCACGAAATCGGTACGGCCGCGTGCGCCCTGTTCGGCGATGGCGAACACGCTCTTTTCCGCCGATGCCAGCAGCTCGCTGCTCTCACGGCCCTCAGGCTGGAAACCATCGTTGACGATGTCGGTGCCCACCTGGATCAGCTGCCGCAGCACCGCCTTGTCACGCACGATCTCGGCGTAGGCCACGATGTTGGCCGCCGACGGCGTGGTACTGGCCAGCTCGATCAGATAGGCACCATCGCCCACCAGTTCCATCTTGCCCTGTGATTCGAACCACTCGCCCAGGGTCACCGCATCGAACGGCCGCTCGCGCTCGGACAGCTCACGGATCGCGCGGTAGATCATCTGGTGGTCGCGGCGGTAGAAATCGCCTTCGGTCAGCTGGTCATTGACCCGGTCATAGGCCTCCGGGGCCAGCATCAGGCCACCCAGCACCGCCTGCTCGGCTTCCACCGAATGGGGCGGTACCCGCAACTGGTCGATGCGCGATTCGTCGCGATCGCGATCGAAGCCATCACCGCGCTCTCTGCGGTTGGAACGGAAGCCGGGGCGAGCGGACATGCTGCGGTGTTTCCTGCAAAAGTGGGCCGGACGAGTGTAGGCATGCGCCGACCCCGGCGGCCATGGACAAGCCTGTGGATAAGCCGTGGAGAAACGGGGGATATCCGCCGGTGCCTGGCCAGATTGGCGTGGGGGCGTCGCACTGCCTGCGACGGGCGCCGTTGCGGCACCCGAGCGGGCATTATCGCAGATGGGGGTGGCAACCGCTGGCGTCAATCGCCCTTGACGTGAACCGCGATCAGCGCCAGGAACCGGTCCACATAGTCCTGCAGGAACTTCTGCGTGCCTTCGTTGTGGACCGTGCCGTCGGCATCGATCAGGCCGTCCTTGAAATGGATGAACGCCTCGGGTTGGCCGAGCACGTGCATGTCCAGGAAGGCCAGGCTGTTGCGAAGGTGCTGCTGGGCCACGGCGGTGCCGATCTGGCCGATGGAGGCGCCGATCACCGCCGCCGGCTTGCCGGAAAACGCGCTGTCGCCATACGGGCGGGAGCCGATATCGATGGCGTTCTTCAGTACGCCGGGCACGGACCGGTTGTATTCAGGGGTCACGAACAGCACCGCGTCAGCGGCACGCACCTGATCCTTCAGCCGGGTGCCCTGCGGCGGGTACTGGCCATCGAAATCCTGGTCGTAGAGCGGGAGATCGCCGATCTGCACGTACTGGAAGCGCGCGCGGTTGCCAGCGATCTTCTCCAGCGCATGGGCCAGCCTGCGGTTGCAGGACTCCTTGCGCAGGCTGCCGACGAACACGGCGATGGTGGGGACGGACATAGGGACATACTCCTCACGGTGCGGGAGGCCCAGCCTAGACGCCGGGCCCGTGCCGTCCGGTGAAGATCAGCCGCCGGTCACGCCGGCCCGCACCTGCCGCCAATGCGCCTGCCAAGCCTGGAACATCAGCACGTTCCACAGGTGGGTATGCCACTTGCGCTGGCCGCCCAGGAACTGCTGCCACAGCGGCTGCACCGCCGCCGCCGACAACACGCCTTCGCGCTCCAGGCGAGCCGGCTGCAGCAGGTCTTCGGCCCACGGCCGCAGGTCGCCCTTCAGCCAGTCGCTGACCGGCGCACCGAACCCGCGCTTGGGCCGGTGCACCATCGACTGCGGCACGTAGCGGCCAAGAACGCGCTTGAGCAGCACCTTGCTGGTGGTTTCGCTGCGCTTGAAGCCCAGCGGCAGCGACCAGGCGAACTCGGCCACGCGCCAGTCCAGCAGCGGCGCGCGTGCCTCCAGGCTGACTGCCATCGAGGTGCGGTCGACCTTGCACAGCAGGTCATCCGGCAGGTAGGTCACGTAATCGGCCAGCATCATCGCGTCGGCCGGTGTGCCGGCGCCGTGCAACGGATCGGCCAGGTCGTAGAAGCTGCCGGCAGCCTGCGCGCCCGGCACTGCCGCCGTCGGGTCGCGCCAGCGCGAAATGCGGTTGCGGTACACGTCACCGATGCCACGCGCGCCGGACTCGGCCAACAGCGCGGCCAGGCCGCCGGTACGCGAGGCCTCGCCCTGCTGCTGGGAGCGCGCGCCCATCCAACGCCGCAGCGGCCCTGGCACGCGGCCCAGCATCTGCCAGTTGCGCAGCGCGCGCACATAGCGGGTATAGCCGAAGAACAGCTCGTCACCACCATCGCCGGACAGCGCGACGGTTACGCCCTGCCGCGCCAGGCGGGCGACCAGCGCGGTCGGCACCTGCGAGGCATCAGCGAAGGGTTCGTCGAACATTGCCGGCAACTGCGGCACCACCGCCAGTGCATCGGCACCGCTGACGTAGAGTTCGGTGTGGTCACAGCCCAGATGCGCGGCCAGTTCCTTGGCCAGCGGCGCCTCGTCGTGGCCCGAACCGGTGAAGCCGATACTGAAGCTGTGCACCGGCTGACCGCTCTGTGCCTGCATCAGCGCGGCCACCAGCGATGAATCGGTGCCGCCGGACAGGAACACCCCCACCGGCACGTCGGCCACCATGCGCAGCGCCACTGCGTCGCGCAGCAGCCCGTCCAGCTGTTCCTCGGCCTCCTCGATGCGGCCCTGGAACGGCGCGGCCAGCGCCGCCTGCATGCGTGCCCGCGCATCCCAGTACGGACGCTGCGCCTGTTCCGGGCGATGCGCCGATGCACCCGCCGCGACGGCTTCGGCATCCAGGCGCAGCACGCGGCCCGGCATCAGCTTGTAGCAGCGCTGGTGGATGCTGTGCGGGGCCGGAATGTAGTCCAACCGCAGCAACAGGGTCAGTGCGTCGCGGTCGATGTCGTTGTCGAACGCCGGGTGCTGCCACAGCGCCTTCAGTTCGGAACCGAACACCAGGGTGTCACCGGCCCAGCCGTAGTACAGCGGCTTCTTGCCAACACGATCGCGGGCCAGCCACAGGCACTGCTGCTGGCGGTCCCACAGCGCGATGGCGAACATGCCGTTGCAGCGCTGCAGGGTGTCCTCGATGCCCCATTGCAGGATCGCTGCCAGCAGCACCTCGGTGTCGGAGTGACCACGGAAGGCATGCCCCAGCGGCTCCAGTTCGGCACGCAGGGCGGCAAAGTTGTAGACCTCGCCGTTGTAGGCCATCACGTAGCGACCATCGGACGAGGCCATCGGCTGGTGGCCCAGCGGCGACAGGTCGAGAATGCTCAGCCGACGGTGCGCCAGCGCGATGCCTGCCCCGGCATCGGCCCAGCTGCCGCCATCATCCGGCCCGCGGTGGTGCAGCGCCTCGCCCATGGCCAGGACCTGCGCCTGCAGCACTTCGGCCGACGCCACAGGCGCCGGCAACAACATTCCCGCCAATCCACACATGCATCAAGGTTCCTGCGCCAGTTCAAGGGCGGCGCCAATCACCGCATTGTCGCTTGGAAGCCCGAACATTGCTGCCCCCGCCAGCGGGGTATAGGTATCGGCACCGCAGACCCGGCGCAGCGGCAGGTGGCCGAAACCGGCCTCGACCAGTGCCGTGACCACGCCCTCGCCCACCCCGCCACTGTGGCGGCCCTCGTCCAGCACCAGTACCCGCCGTGCACTGGCGGCCTGGCTGGCGATGAAGCCGGCATCCAGCGGCACCAGCCAGCGCAGGTCGACCACCCGCACCTGCCAGCCCAGCTGCTGCTCGATCGCCCGCGCCGCGCGCAGCGCCATCGGCACGCCGTTGCCATAGGTGTAGACCACCAGGTCGCCTGCCTCCGGCGCATAGACCCGCCCCTCGCCCGGTACCAGCGCCTGGCCCTGGGCCGGGTAGTCGAACAGCCACTGGCCATCGCCCGGCTCATGCAGGTCCTTGCTCATGTACAGCGCGATCGGCTCCAGGAACACCGCCACACGCCCATCCACCCGGGCCAGCGCCGCCAGCGTGCGCAGCATCATCACCGCATCGTCGCCACGCGACGGGCAACCGACTACCAGGCCGGGAATGTCGCGCAGCGCCGTGATCGAATTATCGTTGTGGAAGTGGCCGCCGAAACCCTTCTGGTATCCCAACCCGGCCACCCGCACCAGCATCGGGTTGCGGTACTGGTCATTGGAGAAGAACTGCAGCGAACACGCTTCGCCGCGCAGCTGGTCGATGGCGTTGTGCAGGTAGGCCAGGTACTGGATCTCCGGAATCGGCAGCATGCCCATGTTGGCCAGGCCCTGCGCCATGCCCAGGATCATGGTCTCGTCCAGCAGGGTGTTGAACACCCGGCGTGGGCCGAAGCGGCGCAGCAGATCCTTGGTGACGGTGTAGACACCGCCCTTCTGCGCGACGTCCTCGCCGAACAACAGGCTCTGCGGATACTTCGCCAGCAGTTCCTGCAGGCCGTGGTTGATCTGGATGGCGAGGTGCCGTGGCGCCTGCCGCTCAGGCAGGGTCTCTGCACCGCCATACAGCGCTTCGCGCATCTCGGCGGGCACCTCGCGCCGCGCTTCAGCCTGCACCGCCGCCGGTGTGTACGGCGCCAGCGGCGCCATCACGTCCTGCAGCGACTGCAGCGTCGGGTGGCCTTCGGCGTCGGCGGCCGCCGCCATGCAGCGCGCGCGCATCGTTTCGTAGGCCACTTCGATGGCGGCTGCATCCATCCAGCCCGATTCCATCGCGATCTGCGCCGAGCGCAGCAGCGGATCCTGCGCCTCGGCCGCGCACAGCTCCGGCAGCGCGCGCCATTCCACTTCAAAGTCGGTGCCGGCATGGCCCATCAGGCGCGTGGTACGCAGATGCAGGAAGGTCGGCCGCCGCGTGCGCCGGCAATGTTCCACCGCGGCCTGCACCTGGGCGTGCCCGGTGGCCAGGTCCAGGCCATCGGCGAAGAAATAGTCGAGCCCCGGCTGCCGGCTGAAGCGCTCGGCAATCCAGCCGTCCGGCGTCTTCACCGAAATGCCCAGCCCGTTGTCCTCGCAGACGAACAGGATCGGCGCCGGCAGCTTCTGGTAGGCCGACCACATCGCGGTATTGAACGCGGTCTGCGCGGTGGCATGGTTGGCCGAGGCATCCCCGAACGAGCACAGCACGATGCTATCGGTGGGAACCGGCAGCGCCTGCCCCAACCGCTTGCCGCTCTCGATGGCCAGCGCGGTGCCCAGCGCCTTCGGCAGGTGCGAAGCAATCGTCGAGGTCTGCGGCAGCACCCACAATGGCTTGCTGCCCCACACCTTGTGGCGGCCACCGCTGGCCGGATCATCCGCGCTGGCGGCGAAGGACAGAGCGGCATCGCGCAGCGGGTCGATACCCGGCACCTGGCGTGAACGCTCGGCCATGAAGGCACCGGAGCGATAGTGCAGGAAGGCGGGATCGGTATGCCGGCAGGCCCGCGCCAGCAGCGCATTGCCTTCATGGCCGGAGGAACCGATGGTGTAGAAGACCTTGTTCTGCACGCGCAGCACGCGTGCCATCAGGTCCAGCTGGCGGCTGGCCAGCTGCGAGTCGAACAGTTCGCCGAAAGCAGCGGCGGTGAGCGTGCTGCCCGGCAGGATCGGCGCATCCGGTGCCGGGCGCGGACGCGGGGTGCCGCGCCAGCCACGCACCGCATCGAGGAAGTTGACGTCGCACACTTCGGCGCGGTTGAGCACGCGCATGCGTGCGGGAATTGGATCTGGAACCACAGCGAACATCGAACACCCTCCGTGTCGTTGTTGCATTCCGCCGGGCATGGCCCGGCGCTACCCTGTGGGGGTTACCTTGGTGAGAGTCACGCGGCCTCGAATCGCGAGCGCACTTCGGCGGTCACCGCCGGCATCGGCAGGAAGCGCGGCTGCTCACGCACGCGCTGCAGCCAGGCGCGAACTTCCGGGAACGGCTCCAGGCTGATACCGCCCTCGCCCGCCACATCGGTATAGGCAAACAGGGCGATATCGGCGATGCCGTATCCGCTGCCGGTGAACCATTGCGCCTGGCGCAGGTGCTGCTCCATCACCGCCAGCGCGGTGGCCGCGCGCTCGTGCAGCCGTGGCAGTTCGGCGCGGCGCGGCGAATCGGGGGCGGTCCAACCGCGGATGAAGCGCGCCACTGCCACGCACGGCTCGTGCGTGTACTGCTCGAAGAACATCCAGCTCAACGCCTGCGCGCGCTCCCAGCCATCAGTGGGCAGGTACGGCGTGCCTTCGGCCAGCCAGAACAGGATCGCGTTGGATTCGGTCAGCACGCGGCCATCGTCGCGGACGATCAGCGGCACCTTGGCATTCGGGTTGAGCGCCAGGAATTCCGGGGTATGGGTCTGGCCGTGGGCACTGTCCACTTCCACCCAGCGGTAACGGCTGCCGAGCTGCTCCAGCAGCAGGCGGACCTTGTGGCAATTGCCCGAGACCGACATGCCATGCACCGTCAGCGGGACGCGCTCTTCCACCATTGCCTGCTCCATCACGTCCGGCCGGCGGCCGGCTGCGTGCAGTCTGGCAAGCACGCCGGTGAATGCCAAGCGCGGGTGCAGCATGCGGACAATCTGTAGAGCCGAGCCCATGCTCGGCTGCATTTGGCGAACGGCAGCCGAGCGTGGGCTCGGCTCTACAACCGTCAACGGCGCTGCCGCCACTGCTCGCGCGACTGGCCCCAGATCTGCATCGGCTTGTCGTTGTACGGCGCTGGCAGCTCCCCCATGCGCAGCATCGTGCTGCCGAGCTTGCGCGCGACCGCCCGCGAGTTGTCGTTGTTCTCGGCGATGGTGTGGATCACCTCATCCCACCCGAGCGTGTCGAACGCCCAGTCGATCGCGGCGACCGCAGCTTCCGGCGCATAGCCCCTGCCCCAGCTGGCATGGCGGATGCCCCAGCCGACCTCGGTACCGGGCCAGTCCTGCGGTTGCCAGGGACCCATGCGCCCGATCCAGTCACCGCTGGATTTCTCGATCACGCTGAACATCGAGAAGCCAAACAGCTGCCAGGCGCCGGCCAGGCTGCAGAAGCCGCGCCAGGCCACCGAAGGCGGCTGCACGCCACCGAGGGTGCGCATCGTTTCCTCGTCGGCGCAGAACGCCAGGTAAGGTTCGTAGTCCTCGCGCAGCAGTGGGCGCAGGATCAGGCGCTCTGTTTCGATGCGCAGGTCGAAGATGCTCATGCCGGCTCCATGTCGAAGGAAGCGTCCATGATGGTGGATTCGCGCTCCGCGCGGATGAATTTCGCCGGCTGCAACGAAACGGGCCGGCATGAGCCGGCCCGTGGGGTACTGCATGCTGCTTCCAGATTACTGGCGCGTGGTGGCCGCCGTGGCACCGGCGGCAGCGGTCTGCGTGACCAGCTGCCCATCGACCACCGGCAGGCGATCGCTGGCCGGCTTGTTGTCCATGCGCACGGTCTTCTCGGCGCCGTCGTAGCGGTAGGTCACGTTGTAACCCTTCACCACGTCGTTGGTGCCCATGGCGATGCGGTTACCCGGCTTGCTGGCCATGCGCATGGTGCCGGTGGTGCCGTCCTCGTTGCGGTAGGTCACGTTGTAGCCGGTAACACGGCTCGACTCGGAGGTTGCGGTCTCGGTGTGGCACTGGCGCTCGGTACGGTTGACCACGCGGCCACCCACGTGGCGCTTGTCGATCTGGTTGCCGATGAAGCCACCGGCCACGGCACCGGCCGCGGTCGCGGCCTTCTTGCCGTTACCACCGCCGACCTGGTTGCCCAGCAGGCCACCCACCACAGCACCGACCACGGTGCCGCCGACGTTGCCGTCACGTTCCGGCAGGCGCTCCTGCACCGTCACGTCCTGGCAGACTTCATGCGGTGTCTGGGTGGTGGAGGTCTCGCGCACCGCATCGGTGCCGATCACGGTGGCGTAGGCCTTCTGCTTCTCGGTGATCGGGTCGACCTTCAGCACATCGGCATATTCCAGCCCACGCGGTGCCGACGGGTCGAGCGTGTCACCACGCGCGCCATCGTCAGTGGCGTTGCCATCGACCAGGCGCGATTCGCCATTGGGGGTTCCGGCGCTGATGGAATCAGGCGACGTGTCGCCGCTCTTCATGAAGGCGGCGGTGGCGATACCACCGACCAGCAGCGCGCCCGCTGCGACCAGGACAGTTGTAGTTGTGCTTTTCATGACCTGCTCCTTGCGGACCATCCGCAACGTTCTCGGACCAGATTGCAGCATGCGCTGCCTGAACGGAATCTCCACATTTCCTGCTCATTCCCGTAACCCATTCAGCATCGGGAAATGCTGGGCCCGTGGTAGCGTTTGCATATTCCCCAGGAGGACCCCCGCCATGGCCAACCCGATGCTGCTGCCGGTACTGCAATGGGCGCGCCGGCTGCGCTACCCCACCCTGTTCAAGCTCACCGCAGGCCTGTTCGTGCTGACCCTGTTCATCCCCGACCCGATCCCGTTCGTCGATGAACTGGTGCTCGGCTTCGGCACCCTGCTGCTGGCAAACTGGAAAAGCCGCAACACCGCCACAGCGCCGCCGTCGCTGGAACAGCGTTGAGCTTGCTGGTCGACAGCCACTGCCATCTCGATGCCGGCGGGTTCGACAGTGACCGCGCCGCCGTGATCGCACGCGCGCAGGCCGCTGGCGTGCGCCTGCAGGTGGTGCCGGCGGTGACGGCGGCCAGCTGGCCGAAGCTGCGGGAGGTCTGCCAGCAGGCGCCGGGGCTGTACCCGGCCTACGGCCTGCACCCGATGTTCCTGTCCGAGCACCGGCCCGGCCACCTGCCGCTGCTGCGCGAGTGGATCGAGCGCGAACGCCCCTGCGCGATCGGCGAATGCGGCCTGGACTTCTTTGTCGAAGGCCTGGATGCCGAGACGCAGCAGGCGTACTTCATCGGCCAGTTGCAACTGGCCCGTGAGTTCGAGCTGCCGGTGATCGTGCATGCGCGGCGCGCGGTGGACGTGGTGATCGCCGCGATCCGTCGCATCGGCGGCCTGCGCGGCGTGGTGCACAGCTTTTCCGGCAGTCCGGAACAGGCGGCACAACTGCACCGGCAGGGCTTCCTGCTCGGGCTCGGCGGCCCGTTGACCTACGAACGCGCGCAGCGCCTGCAGCGGCTGGTGCGCGACATGCCGCTGGAACAGCTGCTGCTGGAGACCGACGCGCCCGACCAGCCTGACGCCGGCATCCGCGGCCAGCGCAACGAACCGGCACGGCTGGCGGTCATCGCCCGCCACGTGGCCGCGCTGCGCGGGATGGAGCTGGACGCAGTGGCCCAGGCCACGACGGAGAACGCACGACGCCTGTTCGCGCTGCCGGCAATGTAACGGTAGGTGCCGGCTGTTGGCCGGCACGATCCATCACACCTCGCTGGCCTCTACCGCTTCGGCCTTCACTTTCTTCGGCTCCAGCAGCATTTCCAGCGCCTTGCCCACCGCCGCGAACGCGAACGCGCCAGTGATATGGGTCGCCGCACCCAGGCCGGCGCCACAGTCCAGCTTCAACGCCGCATCGGCGCCAAGGTTCGGGCGGATGCCACAGACGCTGCCATCAGCCTGCGGATACTTCACGTTCTCCAGCGAATACACTGCCGGCACACCGAAATAGCGCTTGGCGTTCTTCGGGAAATTGAACTCGCTGCGCAGCTTCTTGCGGATCAGCGCCAGCATGGCGTCGTGCTCGGTGCGCGAGACGTCGCGGATGCGCACCAGGGTCGGATCGGTACGGCCACCGGCGGCACCGACGGTCAGCAGCGACAGCTTGCGCCGACGGCACCAGGCAATCGTCTCGACCTTGACCCGGAAGCTGTCGCAGGCATCGATCACCAGATCGAAGCCCCGGTCCAGCAGCTCCGCCATGTTCGACACGGTCAGGAACGCCTGCACGGCATCGACCTCGATATCCGGATTGATCGCGCGGCAGCGCTCGGCCATCGCCTCGGCCTTGTTGCGGCCGTAGTTGCCTTCCATCGCCGGCAGCTGCCGGTTGGTGTTGGAGACGCAGATGTCATCGGCATCGATCAGGGTCAGGTGGCCCACCGCCGAGCGGGCCAGCGCTTCCACCACCCATGAGCCGACGCCGCCCATGCCCACCACCGCCACGCGGCTGCCCTGCAGGCGCTCGAGCGCACCCACGCCATACAGCCGTTCGATGCCGGCGAAGCGTTGTTTGACCTGTTCATTCATCCCGCTATTTTAACGTGCAGGCGCCAGCGCCTGCAGCGCGCCGGCATCGAACCCACCTTTGCACGCCCGGAGAGCCCGCCATGAACGCCAGCCCACCCCGCCGCCCGTCCACCGCCTACCGCTATCTGTTCGTGCTCGGCCTGGGACTGTTGATCGGCCTGATCGCCACGGTGATGGTGGGCCGCGCCCTGCAGGCGCGCCGCGACCCGTTCCCGGACAGCCTGATGCAGGTGATGCAACGGCAATCGCAGCTGCTGCAGCAGGCCCAGCAGCAGAACCGCTGCAGCCTGGCCGACAGCGTGCCGCGCCTGCAGGCCCTGCGCCTGCTGTCCAACGACCTCGATCTGGCCTTTCCCGGGCTGAAGGACAACGCGCAGTTCCAGCAGCATGCCAGCCAGCTGCGTGGCAACCTCAACGCCGCCCTGGCCGCGCCGCCCAGCGACTGCACGGCCCTGGCCCAAGTGGTGGAAACCGTGCAGGCCGACTGCCGCGCCTGCCACCAGGACTTCCGCTGAGCCGCATTCATCCTGCAGCCGGGCAAGGCATGCACGGTTGGCGCGTCGTTCACGTTCGAAAGGAGACGATTCGTCCACCCTGCTGCATGACGCAGTACCACCCCAGACACCCGCCTTCACGGCCAGGAGACGCCCCATGAAGATCCAGCTCATTGCCGCCAGCGCCATCGCTACCCTCGCCCTGGCAGGCTGTGCCACCTCCCCTGGCTACGGCGGTGGTGGTTACAACAACGGCTACAACAATGGCGGCTACGGCAACAACGGCGGTTACAACCAGGGCCGCTGCGCTGACTGCGGCATCGTCACCCGCATCAACACCGTGCAGTCCGGCCGTACCGCCCCCAGCGCGACCGGCGCGATCCTGGGCGGCATCGTCGGCGCCGTGGCCGGCCACGAGATCTCCGACCACACCGGTGGCAGCCGTGGCAACAAGAACATCGCCGCCGCTGCGGGCGCAGTCGGTGGCGCGCTGGCCGGCAACCAGATCCAGAAGAACGTGACCAGCGACACCTACGACATCAGCGTGCGCATGGACGATGGCCGCACCATCGTGGTCAACCAGCGTGACCTCGGCGGCATCCGCGAAAACACCTACGTGCGCGTGGTCAACGGCAAGGTCATCCTGCGCTGACCCGCACCGGGCCATGCGCAACGAAAAAGGCCCGCTTGCGCGGGCCTTTTTCATGCCGACAGGCGGCGGGCATTACACCGGCTGCACCTTGTCAGCCTGCAGACCCTTCTGGCCCTGCACGACTTCGAAGCTCACAGTCTGGCCTTCCTTGAGGCTCTTGAAGCCCTGGGTCTCGATGGCGCGGAAGTGCACGAACACGTCCTCGCCATTCTGCCGGCTGATGAAGCCGAAGCCCTTCGCATCATTGAACCACTTTACGGTACCGGTCTCGCGATCAGCCATCTCACTAACTCCCTTTGACTCTCTCTTGTTGTTGGAAACGCCTGGTGGGCGGCTGACAAGCAAGGGGGAAGCGAGGTGCATCGATGCAGCGGATCGGGAAGATCTTGCTTCATCAGGCCACGATCCACGGTGACCTTGCCAAGCTCAGCGACTGCAACTTAACCCGCCCAAAACGAAAAAGCAACTGGCAAAATCTTTCACTGTCAACCCCAAAACGGCCACCATACGGGACAGCATGGGACTCTCATTCATCTTATATCTGCTAGCGGTCATTTTTGTCCTGGTCGGCATCGCCGGAATCATCCTGCCAGCCCTTCCCGGCATCCCGCTGGTATTCATCGGACTGCTGCTGGCGGCCTGGGCCGACGGCTTCGCCCATGTGGGCTGGCCAACCCTGGTCGCACTGGGTGTACTGACCGTGCTCTCGCTGCTGGCGGACGTGCTGGCCACGGTGGTGGGCGCACAACGGGTGGGCGCCAGCCGGAAGGCGCTATGGGGCACGTTCGTCGGCAGCATCGTCGGCCTGTTCTTCATGCCGATCGGCCTGTTCGCCGGCCCGTTGATCGGCGCCCTGCTCGGCGAGTACTGGCACACCCGCGAGCTGGGCCGCTCGACAAAGGTCGGCCTGGCCACCTGGCTCGGCATCCTGCTCGGCCTAGCGCTGAAGCTGGCGGTGGTGATCGCGATGCTGGGGCTGTTCGCCTTCGCCTGGTTCCTGTGACCGGTGCAGCCTTCACGCTACACGCACGCAGTGGCCGTGCATAAACCGTAGGGGCTGGCCGCGATCCGGTACAGCCGCCACACTGTGCGATTCCCGTATTCACCGAAGGGCCTGCTGGAATGACCCTCCCCCCGCTGCTTCCCCGCCTCGCGCCGCTGGCGCTGGCCCTGGCCAGTGCGCCGCTGGCCGCGCAGGAATTCGTGCCCAGCACCGACACTACGCCGGCGGCGTGTGCCGCCATCACCACCGACGCCGCGCGCCTGGCCTGCTATGACCGCCTGTTCGCGCACACCCCGCAGGCCACGGCCGCAGCCGACGCCGCTGCCGAGGCGGCCGCGCAGGCCCGTCGCGAAGAGCGCCAGACCGCACGCGTGAGCCAGGGCGAAGAGAAACTGCGCGAACGGGTCAGCGACCTGTTCCGTCCGGCAGCACCGGACAGCGCGCTGGCCAACGCCGGACGCGGTTCGCTGCTGGACAGCCGCTGGGAGCTGGCCGAGGACTCCAAGCTGGGCCCGTTCCAGCTGCGTGCCTACAAGCCGGTATACCTGCTGCCGGCGTTCTGGACCAGCGACCGCAACACCACGCCGCATTCGCCGAACCCGGCCAACACGGTCACCACCCCGCAGGTGCTCGACAGTGCCGAACTGAAGTTCCAGATCAGCTTCAAGACCAAGATCGCCGAGAACCTGTTCGGCGACAACGGCGATATCTGGGCCGGCTACACCCAGAGCTCGCGCTGGCAGGCCTACAACGGCGAGGATTCGCGCCCGTTCCGCGAAACCAATTACGAGCCGGAAGTGATGATGGTATTCCGCAACGGCTACTCGATCGGTGGCTGGCGCGGGCGCATGACCGGCATCGCACTGAACCATCAGTCCAACGGCCGCGCTGATCCGCTGTCGCGCAGCTGGAACCGGGTGATGCTCAACATCGGCCTGGACCGTGAGAACTGGGCACTGGTGCTGCGTCCGTGGTACCGCATTCCCGAGACCCGCAGCGACGACAACAATCCGGACATCGAGGACTACATGGGCCGCGGTGACGCGACCTTGACCTGGAACCGCAACGGCCATGAAGTCTCGCTGATGGCGCGTCATTCGCTGCGCACCGGCAGCCGCTCGCACGGCGCCCTGCAGCTGGATTACGGCTTCCCGATCAGCAACCTGCTGCGCGGCCATGTGCAGATCTTCGACGGCTACGGCGAAAGCCTGATCGACTACAACCACAAAGCCACCTACGTGGGTGTGGGCGTGTCGCTGCTGGAGTGGTTCTGATGGACGTGACGATCTGGCATAACCCGGCCTGCAGCAATTCGCGCGGCGCCCTGAAGCTGATCCGCGATGCGGGCTTCGAGCCGGAGGTGATCGAGTACCTCGGCAATTCCCCCGATGTGGCCACACTGCGCCAGGTGCTGGCCGAATCCGGATTGAGCGCGCGTGATCTGGTGCGCAGCAAGGAATCGCAGTTCGCCGAACTGGGCCTGGAAGATGCGGACGAGGCCACGCTGCTGGCCTCGATGGCCGAACACCCGCGCCTGATCAACCGCCCCTTGGTGCGCACGCCCAAGGGCACACGGCTGTGCCGCCCGCCGGAAACGGTGCTGGAGATCCTCTAGCCCGAAAAAAAGGGGACGGAGGGAATTAAGTCGTTTGTGCACAAACGACTTAATTCCCTCCGTCCCCTTTTTTGGTTATCGCCAGTCGGTGATGCCCTCGCGGCGATACACCTCGGCGAACGCCGGGCGCGCCTTCATCGACGTGGCATGCGCCTTCAGCACCGGCCAGGTGTCGCTGGGCTTCGGCATGCCGCGCGACCAGCGCATCAGCATCACCAGCATGTAGTCGACCACGCAGGGCGTGGCGCCCAGCAGGTAGGGACCATGCACCTGCAGGTGCGTGGCGACATGCTGCCAGGCCGCTTCAAGGCGCTGACGGGCCATCTCGCGGCTCGCCTCGATATTCGCCTCCCCCGCCATTTCATGCGGGTAGAACCAGGCGCGATAGGCGGGCTGCAGCGTATTGGCACACCAGAACATCCATCGGTAGGCCTCGGCACGCTGTGGCGTGCCCACCGGGGGCAGCAGGTTGGCGCCCGGATGGCGATCAGCCAGATACAACGCAATGGCCGCCGCTTCGGTCAGTACCAAGCCATCGATCAGCAGCGTCGGCACCACACCGGCCGGATTCAGCGCCAGGTACTCCGCCGACTTGTGCTCGCGCGCGTCGAAATCCAGCAGCACCAACTCGTGCTCGATGCCCAGCTCGATCAACAGCCAATGCACCACGAGGGCGGCAGTACTGGTCGAACCATACAGCGTGGTGCTCATGCGGAAGATCCTGTGCAGGTGGATCCGCCGATTATGCGCCCGCGCGCGCGATCGTTGCTCAGCCGCAGCTGCTCATGCAGGAATCCCGGCGTTCGCCACAGGACATCATCGGCGCGCGCATCGTGCAGTCATGCGCCTTCAGTTCGCAGGCACGGCGCAGTTCGGGGTTGGCAACGTCCTTGCAGCGCTTGTCCGGCGCAGGCACCGCCTGCTGCTCGCAGCTGAAGGCACTATTGCCGGTGCTGCCCCGCGCCATGCAGCTGCGATAGTCGGCCTGGCACTGCATGCGGCACTGCGAGGAGGCGGAGAAATCCGCACCTTCATAGGATGACGTTGTGCTGCAGCCGGCCAGGACCAGCAAGAACACAGCCGCGACGGATCGATGCAGGCGCATGGGCACATCCAGTGCAGGGGAGTGCCGACCCTAGCAGACTACGGTTACTCGTGTATGCACCTACGCGTGCCGCGATCAGTACACGGGAGTACCGGTGTCGGTGCGGACGTCATTCACGGTACCGCCGCAGGAGAGCAGGCACTGGGCGTACGGGGCACTGCATGAAGGAAGCGCCGGGGGACCGCAGTAGTTGCCGGCACCGTTGCCCCCTTCGCAGTTGTGCCGCTGCTTGTCGTCGGCGATACCACTGCAACGGCTGATGATCCGGCTCTTCTCGCTTTCGCAGCTCCGCTGATCCGATTCGGCACGGGCGCGGTTGTGGAAGTCGCACGTCGCCTTCTGGCTCTCGCAGACCGACGCGCAGATCTTCCCCGCTTCGTGGGTGGGTGGCTCGACGAAATAACGTGGCCCGCAGGCGCTGCACGCCAGCGTAGCGACCAGCAACACGAAAACACGCGACCACCGCAGCACGATGGACTCCCTTCCAGTACGCCGGCCAGTACGCTAGCAGAGCAGGCCACGCGCGGGCAGGCTGCACACAACAACGGCGCCACGCGGGCGCCGTTGCCTGAAACGGAAGCGGAAGACTTACTCCACCACCACCGGAATCTTGCCGATGCGGGCCTGCCATTCGCGCGGGCCGGTCTTGTGTACCGATTCGCCAGTGGAATCCACTGCCACGGTCACCGGCATGTCCTGCACGGTGAACTCGTAGATCGCTTCCATGCCCAGATCAGCGAAACCGACCACCTTGGCCGCCTTGATCGCCTTGGACACGAGGTAGGCCGAACCGCCGACCGCCATCAGGTAGGCCGACTTGTGCTTCTTGATCGCCTCGATTGCGGCCGGGCCGCGCTCGGCCTTGCCGACCATACCCAGCAGGCCGGTCTGCGCCAGCACCTGCTCGGTGAACTTGTCCATACGGGTCGCCGTGGTCGGGCCGGCCGGGCCCACCACTTCGTCGCGCACCGGATCAACCGGGCCCACGTAGTAGATGAAACGCCCCTTCAGGTCGACCGGCAGTTCCTCGCCCTTGTTGAGCATGTCGACCATGCGCTTGTGCGCGGCGTCACGGCCGGTCAGCAGCTTGCCGTTGAGCAGCAGGGTCTGGCCCGGCTTCCAGCTGGCCACGTCCTCCGGCGTGATCGTGTCCAGGTCCACCCGGGTGCCCTTGGACGCGTCATAGGTCAGCTTCGGCCAGTCTTCCAGCGACGGCGGGTCCAGCATCACCGGGCCGCTGCCGTCCAGGGTGAAGTGCGCGTGGCGGGTGGCCGCGCAGTTCGGGATCATCGCCACCGGCAGGTTGGCCGCGTGGGTCGGGTAATCGTTGATCTTGATGTCGAGCACGGTGGTCAGGCCACCCAGGCCCTGCGCACCGATACCCAGTGCATTGACCTTCTCGTACAGCTCCAGGCGCAGCTCTTCGATGCGGTTGGACGCACCACGGGCCTGCAGCTCGGTGATGTCGATCGGCTCCATCAGCGCTTCCTTGGCCAGCAGCATCGCCTTTTCGGCGGTGCCACCGATGCCGATGCCGAGCATGCCCGGCGGACACCAGCCGGCGCCCATGGTCGGCACGGTCTTCAGCACCCAGTCGACGATCGAGTCGGACGGATTGAGCATGGCGAACTTGGTCTTGGCTTCCGAGCCACCGCCCTTGGCGGCGACGATCACGTCGACCGTGTTGCCCGGCACCACCTTGACGTTGACCACGCCCGGGGTGTTGTCCCTGGTGTTGATGCGCTTGCCGGCCGGATCAGCCAGCACCGAGGCGCGCAGCTTGTTGTCCGGGTGCATGTAGGCGCGGCGCACGCCTTCATTGGCCATGTCTTCCACGCCCATGGTGGCGTCATCCCAACGCACGTCCATGCCGATTTCCAGGAACACGGTGACGATGCCGGTGTCCTGGCAGATCGGACGGTGGCCTTCGGCGCACATGCGCGAATTGATCAGGATCTGCGCCATCGCCTCCTTCGCGGCCGGCGACTCCTCGCGCTCGTAGGCGGCGGCAAGGTTCTTGATGTAGTCGACCGGGTGGTAGTACGAGATGTACTGCAGCGCGTCGGCGATGGACTGGATGAGGTCTTCCTGCTTGATCGATGTCACGTCTTGCTCGCTTGCTCGAGGCTGGCGGGGGTAATCCGCCCATTTTACCCCCTCCCCCGGCCGCGGGGTGGTCGTGCCGGCCGCCGGCCGGCACTATCCGCGCAAGCCCTCTGTCACGCCATGCGCCACTGCGGCGTCCTTGCCCACATGAACGCCGAAACCGCTTTCCAGACCCACCGCCCGCGCCTGATGGCCCTGGCCTACCGCCTGCTCGGCAGCCGCGCCGACGCCGAAGACGTGGTCCAGGATGCCTGGCTGCGCTGGTCCGGCGCCGACCCGGCGGCCGTCCGCGACCCCGAAGCCTGGCTGGTCACCACCACCACCCGGCTTGGCCTGGACCGGCTGCGCGCGGCCAAGCGCGAGCGCATGCACTACGTCGGCCCCTGGCTGGCCGAGCCACTGGCGGTCACCCTGGAGCCCGACCCGGCGCCCGGCCCGGCGCAGCTGCATGCGCTGGCCGACGATGTCTCGGTCGCCTTCCTGACCCTGCTCGAACAGCTCGGCCCCGAGGAACGCGCCGCCTTCCTGCTGAAGGAGGCGTTCGACCACGACTACCGCGAAATCGCCGACCTGATCGGCCACAGCGAAGCCAACTGCCGGCAGCTGGTGCATCGGGCCCGGCAGCGCCTGCAATCCGGGCGCCCACGCTTCAATGCCGATGCCAGCCAGCACCGGCAGCTGCTGGCGCGCTTCATGGATGCCTCGCAGCGCGGCGACAGCGAAGCAATCCAGGCCCTGCTGCACACCAACGCGCAGCTGGTCTCCGACGGCGGCGGCGTGGTCACCGCAGCGGTACGCCCGCTGCTGGGCGCCGAGCGCATCGGCCGCCTGTTCTGGGCCATCGCACGTCGTGGCGCGGTGCATCCGGCGCAGCTGGGCTACGTCAACGGCGAGCCGGCGATCCTGCGCTTCCATGGCGATCGGCTGCACTCGGTCACCACCATCGAAGTGGCCGATGGCCGCATCGCCAACGTGTACAGCGTGCTGAATCCGGAAAAACTGCCGTCGGTTGTCACGCGCGATGGCGGTGCGGCGTCCTGGTAATGAAAGGCGGCCAACGTGGCCGCCATGGAGCCGAAAATGTCCGACCACGCCTCTCCCCGCGTCCCCTACACCCGCCTGGCCGCCGAGGCCTTCAAGGGCCTGTTGGCCACCAGCCAGGCGGTGCATGACAGTTCGATCGACCCGACCCTGATGGAACTGGTGTTCCTGCGCGTGTCGCAGCTCAACGGCTGCGGCTACTGCATGGACATGCACGGCACCGCGCTGCGCAAGGGCGGCATCGAGCCGCGCAAGCTGGACACCCTGCCCGCGTGGCACGAAAGCCGCTTCTTCGATGCACGCGAACGCGCAGCACTGGGCTGGGCCGAGGCGCTGACCCGTTTGACCGACGGTGCGCCGTCGCAGGCGGCGTTCGATGCGTTGGCGCCGCATTTCGATGAGAAGGGCATCAGTGACCTGAGCATGGGCATTGCCGTGATCAACGCCTGGAACCGATTGGGCGCGGGCCTGCTGCCACCGCTGCCGTAAGAGGGTTTTGTTGGCCGGGCTGCCGCCCGGCACCCGCAGAGGCAACAACCAGAGCAACATCAAAAGCCGGCGCTACTGTGGGTTGGCGGGGCGGGTCAGGTCGCAGGGGACGCTGCAAGTACGTCCATGTAAGCTCGGTCGCCGCATCCGTGCGACTCACGCCCCTGCGACCTGACCCACCCCGCCCTCGACAGACTTCTACTGCTGATGGCAGGTGTCGACCTTGGTCGACACGGTAGATCCACGCCATGCGTGGATACGGGGGGCTGGATCCCTTCGCTTTGCAAAGGGATCTGATCCCGGTGCCGGCCACACGGCTGCACTGACCCCATCTGCACGCGTCCGACGCGCACAATACGCGCATGCCTGCTACCCCCACCGCTGGCGCTGCCGCCGCGAAGAAACCCAGCCTGCGCCAGCGCTTCAGGGCGATGCGCAACCTGCCGCCTTTCCTGCGCATGGTCTGGCAGACCAGCCCTGCGCTCACCCTGGCCAGCCTCGGGCTGCGCCTGATCCGTGCACTGCTGCCGGTGGCGATGCTCTACGTCGGCAAGCTGATCATCGACAGCGCCCTGCACCTGAGCCAGCACGACGCTGGCTTCCCGCCGCTGGGCGAAGCGCTGTCCAGCGGCGTGCTGAATCCGTTGCTGGGCCTGCTGGCGCTGGAATTCGGCCTGGCCATCGCCTCGGACCTGCTCGGCCGGCTGGTCAGCTACGCCGATGCCCTGCTCTCGGAACTGTTCGCCAACGTCACCAGCATCCGGCTGATGGAACACGCGGCAACGCTGGATCTGGAGGACTTCGAGGATCCGGACCTGCAGGACAAGCTGGACCGCGCGCGGCGCCAGACCATGGGCCGGATGAACCTGATGAGCCAGCTGTTCGGCCAGGTGCAGGACGCGATCACCGTGGCCAGCCTCGCCGTCGGCCTGCTGGTGTACGCGCCGTGGCTGATCCTGCTGCTGGCGCTGGCACTGGTGCCGGCCTTCATCGGCGAATCGCACTTCAATGCGGCCGGCTACAGCCTCAACTTCCAATGGACGCCTGAGCGCCGCCAGCTCGACTACCTGCGCCAGCTCGGTGCCAGCGTGGAAACGGCCAAGGAAGTGAAGATCTACAACCTGCACCGCTTCCTGGTGGAACGCTACCGGCGCCTGTCGGTGGCGCTGTTCCAGGCCAACCGGGCGCTCGCCCGGCGGCGTGCGTTCTGGGGCACGCTGCTGGCCGCGCTGGGCACGCTGGGCTACTACACCGCCTACGCCTATATCGCCTGGCGCACGGTGCGCGGCGACTTCTCGATCGGCGACCTGACCTTCCTTGCCGGCAGCTTCCTGCGCCTGCGCCAGCTGCTGGAAGGCCTGCTGATCGGCTTTTCGCAGGTGGCCAGCCAGGCGCTGTACCTGGATGACCTGTTCTCGTTCTTCCAGATCGAGCCGGAAATCCACTCGCGGGAAGGCGCCGTGCGCGTGCCGCAGCCGATCCGCCAGGGCTTCGTGTTCGAGAACGTCGGCTTCCGCTATCCCGATGCCGAGCAGTGGGCGGTGCGCCATCTGGATTTCCAGCTGCACGCCGGCGAAGTGCTGGCCCTGGTCGGCGAGAACGGAGCGGGCAAGACCACGCTGGTGAAGCTGCTGGCGCGGCTGTACGAGCCGGACGAGGGCCGCATCCTGCTCGATGGCCGTGACCTGCGCGACTACGACCTGGACGACCTGCGCGCCAACCTCGGGGTGATCTTCCAGGACTTCGTGCGCTACAACCTCAGCGCCGGCGAGAATATCGGCGTCGGCCAGGTCGAGGCGATGGACGACCAGGCACGCATCGCCGACGCCGCGCGGCGCGGCATGGCCGAGGACGTGATCGACGACCTGCCCGGCGGCTACGACCAGCTGATCGGCCGCCGCTTCAAGCAGGGCGTGGACCTGTCCGGTGGCCAATGGCAGAAGATCGCCATTGCCCGCGCGTGGATGCGCAATGCGCAGGTGATGATCCTGGATGAGCCAACCGCAGCGCTGGATGCCCGAAGTGAGTTTGAAGTGTTCCAGCGGTTCAGGGAACTGGCGGATAATCGCACCGCAGTATTGATTTCCCACCGTTTTTCCTCGGTACGCATGGCCGATCGCATCCTGGTGCTGGCCGATGGCCGCATCGAGGCCAGCGGCACCCATGAGCAGCTGATGGCCCAGGGAGGACGGTACGCCGAGCTGTTCGAGCTGCAGGCAGCGGGTTACCGCTGAGAACGCCTCTCGTTCCGCCTAATGAGAACCTGTCTCATTTGAGATAGAATCACCCCCGACGACTTTCGATAGATACGCCCATGTCCTCCGCTTTCGGCGCCGAAACGGTGCTTGAGGTCCGTCACTGGACCGATGCCTACTTCAGTTTCACCACTACCCGCGACAGCGGCTTCCGCTTCGAGAACGGCCAGTTCGTGATGATCGGCCTGGAAACCGAGGCGCGGCCGCTGCTGCGTGCGTATTCCATCGCCAGCGCCAACTGGGAAGAGCACCTGGAGTTCTTCAGCATCAAGGTGCAGGACGGCCCCCTGACCTCACGTCTGCAGCACATCAAGCCAGGCGACAAGGTGCTGGTCGGCAAGAAGCCCACCGGCACCCTGCTGATCAGCGACCTGCACCCGGGCAAGAACCTGTACCTGCTGGGTACCGGCACCGGCATGGCACCGTGGCTGTCGGTCATCAAGGACCCGGAAACCTACGAGCGCTTCGAGAAGGTGATCCTCTGCCACGGCGTGCGCTACGAAAAGGACCTGGCCTACCGCGATTACTTCGAGAAGGAACTGCGCGAGCATGAGTTCCTGGGCGAGATGATCGGCGACAAGCTGCTGTACTACCCGGCGGTCACCCGTGAGCCGTTCGCCAACCAGGGGCGCCTGACCCAGCTGATGGAAAGCGGCGAGATGCAGCGCACCCTCGGCCTGCCGGAACTGAGCCCGGAAAACGACCGCGCGATGATCTGCGGCAGCCCGCAGATGCTGGCTGATCTGCGAACTGTGCTCGATGCCCGCGGCTTCCAGGTCTCGCCGCGCATCGGCCAGCCGGGCCACTATGTCTTCGAGCGCGCGTTCGTCGAGAAGTAAAGCGCGGGGCACCGACCCCGCCTCTGCACCCGACCTGTTGCATACCCTGCGCATTGCCGGCATGGTCCGCCACACACGGGCCGATGGCCCTCCTGGGGAATACACGGATGATGGACACATGGATCCCGCACCGGATGCGGGCGTGGGCGATTGCCGGTCTTCTGCTGGCGGCGGCTCCGGCGTGGGCTGCGCCGCCCGCCCGTGGCGACGTGCCGCCGCAGGCACTGGGCAACGACCGCAAGGGCAATCCGGTCAATCTGGCCGAGCAGCGCGGCAAGGTCGTGATCGTGACCTTCTGGGCCTCCTGGTGCGGCCCCTGCCGCAAGGAACTTCCGATCCTGGCCCATCTGCAACAGGTGGTCGGCGAGGACGCGTTGAAGGTCTACGCGGTCAACTGGGGCGAACCCCGACTGGAAGTCAGCCGTCTGATCCGTCAGCGCGACTGGCCGAAGCTGGAGTACCTGCATGATCCCGGCGGCGCGCTGGCCGAGCAATTCGGCATCGTCGCAGTACCCCACATGTTCATCGTCGGCCGCGACGGCACCGTCGCCCATGCCCACCGCGGCTACAGCGAGGCCAGCCTGCCGCAGATCATGCAACAGGTGATCGATGCACTGCCCGAAGAAGTGCGCAACCGCGAGGCAGGCGCAGCAGCGCTGGGGCACTGACTACGTACATCGCCTCCTGCGCGAACAAGGCGTGTTACAACACCGCTTCGATCTCGTCGCGCAGCTGCTCCGGCCTGGTGGTGGGCGCATGCCGCGACACTACCCGCCCCTGGCGATCGACCAGGAACTTGCTGATATTCCACTTGATACGGGCACTGCCAAGCAGGCCGCGCTTCTCGCGTGACAGCCAGGCCCACAAGGGATCAGCCCCCTCGCCGTTGACCTCGATCTTCTCCGACAGCGGGAAGCTGACCGGATAATCCAGCGAACAGAACTGGCGGATCTGCGCGGCGTCGCCGGGCTCCTGCGCGCCGAACTGGTTGCATGGGAAGCCGATCACCACCAGGCCGCGCTCGCGGTAGTCCTGCCACAGCTGCTCCAGCCCGGTGTACTGCGGGGTGAAACCACAGCGGCTGGCCACGTTCACCAGCAACAAGGGACGGCCCCGGTACTGATCCAGCACCTGCGGCTGGCCGTCGAGGTCACGGAAGCTGAAATCGTAGGCGCTGGTCATGATGGCGGGCCGTGGGCGGTGAATGCATGGTACCCGCGCCCGGCCCCACCAGCATGCCTTTTGACACAAGTGCGGGCGCGGCCGGCCGGGTTAACCTCGGGCCCTTGTCTGCCTTACCGGAGTTCCTACCTTGACCACTCGCCTTGCCCTTGCCGTGGCCATGTCCCTCGGCCTTGCCCTGCCCGCCTTCTCCGCCGGCGCCGCCACCCCGGCTGCCAGCACCCATGCCCAGCAGGCCAATCCGTTCTTCGCCGAAAGCCCGCTGCCGCTGCACTTCCCGCAGTTCGACAAGATCAAGGACAGCGACTTCGCCCCGGCCTTCGACGCCGGCATGGCGCAGCAGCTGAAGGAAGTGGAGGCCATCGCCAACAACAAGGCCAAGCCGACCTTCGACAACACCATCATCGCGCTGGAAAAGAGCGGTGACATCCTCGACCGCGCGACCACCGTGTTCTTCAGCCTGGTGGGCGCCGATACCAACGACACCCGCAAGAAGCTGCAGGCCGACTACTCGGCGAAGTTCGCCGCGCACAGCGATGCGATCGCGCTGAACGGCAAGCTGTTCGCGCGCATCCAGGCACTGTACGACACCCGCAGCCAGCTGGGCCTGGACGCCGAAGGCGTGCGCCTGGTCGAGAAGTACTACGACAACTACGTGCGCGCCGGCGCCAAGCTGTCCGACGCCGACAAGGCCAAGCTGAAGGAAATGAACGCCGAGCTGGCCAACCTGGGCACCAAGTTCAGCCAGAACGTGCAGTCGGAAGTGAACGCTTCGGCAATCACCGTCGACGACGTCAAGGAGCTGGACGGCCTGTCCAAGGAGCAGATCGCCGCCGCTGCCGAAGCCGCCAAGGCCCGCGGCCAGGACGGCAAGTACGTGATCACCCTGCTCAACACCACCGGCCAGCCGCCGCTGACCAACCTGGCCAACCGCGCCCTGCGCCAGAAGATCTACGAAGCGTCGGTCAGCCGTGGCAGCCGTGGCGGTGAGTTCGACAACACCGCGCTGGTCTCGCGCATCATGCAGCTGCGTGCCGACAAGGCCAAGCTGATGGGCTTCCCGAACTTCGCCGCCTACAACCTGACCAACCAGACCGCCAAGACCCCGGAAGCGGTCAATGCGATGCTGGGCAAGCTGGCCCCGGCCGCCGTGGCCAACGCCAAGCGCGAAGCCGCCGACCTGCAGGCGATGATCGACAAGGAACAGAAGGCCGCGCGCAAGCCGACCTTCCAGCTGGAACCGTGGGACTGGGCCTTCTACAGCGAGAAGGTGCGCCAGGCCAAGTACAACTTCGACGAGTCGCAGCTGAAGCCGTACTTCGAAATGAAGAACGTGCTGGAGAACGGCGTGTTCCATGCCGCCAACCTGGAATTCGGCCTGACCTTCAAGCAGCGCACCGACCTGCCGGTCTACCACGATGACGTCACCGTCTACGACGTGTTCGACGCCGACGGCAGCCAGCTGGCGATCTTCATCTTCGACCCGTATGCACGCGCCTCCAAGCGCGGTGGTGCGTGGATGAATTCCTACGTTTCGCAGTCCAAGCTGACCGGCTTCAAGCCGGTGGTCGCCAACCACCTGAACATCCCGAAGCCGCCGGCCGGCCAGCCGACCCTGCTGACCTGGGATGAGGTGAACACCACCTTCCACGAGTTCGGCCATGCCCTGCACGGCATGTTCTCCAACGTGAAGTACCCGTACTTCTCGGGCACCTCGGTGCCGCGTGACTTCGTCGAGTTCCCCTCGCAGGTCAACGAGATGTGGGCCGACAACCCGGTCATCCTGAAGAACTACGCCAAGCACTACCAGAACGGTTCGGCGATGCCGCAGGCGCTGCTGGACAAGGTGCTGGCGGCGGCCAAGTTCAACCAGGGCTTTGCCACCACCGAGTACCTGGGTGCAGCCATGCTTGATCAGCGCTGGCACCAGATCGGCGCCGACCAGGTGCCGGCCGCCAAGGACGTGATGGCCTTCGAGCGCGCCGCGCTGGAGAAGGACGGCATCTACTACGCGCCGGTTCCGCCGCGCTACAAGACCCCGTACTTCAGCCACATCATGGGTGGCTACTCGGCCGGCTACTACGCCTACATCTGGTCGGAAGTGCTCGACGCCAACACCCAGAAGTGGTTCAAGGACAACGGCGGCCTGAGCCGCAAGAACGGCGACCACTTCCGCGCCACGCTGCTGTCCAAGGGTGGCAGCGTGGATGCCATGCAGCTGTTCCGCGATTTCGCCGGCCACGAGCCGCAGATCGAACCGCTGCTGGAAAAGCGTGGCCTGACCGGCGCCGGCAACTGATCGCCGCTGCGGCAGCCTGAAACGAAAACCGCCCGGGAAACCGGGCGGTTTTTTTGTTGGGTCATCCACGCATGGCGTGGATGCTCTTGCAGATCAGCGTGGCGCCACGTACCCGCCCGGCACGCCTTCCGGCGACAGCACCAGCTGCCACAACTGCGCATGCCGGCAGCGGAAGGTGGCCATCGATCCGGCCAGGTAGAACCGCCACATGCGGCGGAAATGCTCGTCGTAACGCGTGTCCAGCTGCGGCCACGCCGCTTCCACGTTGCGTCGCCAGGCCTGCAGGGTCAGGTCGTAATCGGTACCGAAGTTGTGCCAGTCCTCCAGCACGAAACGGCCTTCGAACGCCCGGGTGATCTGCACTGCCGACGGCAGCATCGAGTTGGGGAAGATGTAGCGCGCGATCCACGGATCGGTGCGATGCCGGGAGATGTTGGTGCCGATGCTGTGCAGCAGCAGCAGGCCACGCGGCGACAGGCAGCGTTTGGCCACCTCGAAGAAGCTGGCGTAGTTCTTGTCACCGACGTGCTCGAACATGCCGATCGAGAAAATCGCATCGAACGGTTCGTCCAGTTCCCGGTAGTCCTGCAGGCGGATTTCAATCGGCAGCCCCGCGCACAGCTCGCGGGCAAACTCGGCCTGTTCCTGCGAAATGGTCACGCCCACGCCGCTGACGCCGTAGCGCTCGGCTGCGAACTTCAGGGCTTCGCCCCAGCCACAGCCGATGTCCAGCACACGCTGACCCGGGCGCAGCCCCAGCTTGCGGCACACCAGGTCGAGCTTGGCTTCCTGCGCGGTGTCGAGATCGTCGGCATTGCGCCAGTAGCCACAGCTGTAGACCAGGCGCTGGCCGAGCATGGCCTGGTAGAGATCGTTGCCGAGGTCGTAGTGGCGGCGGCCGACTTCGTAGCTGCCCTGCCCCACCTGCAGGTTGAACAGGCGCGCCTTCAGCGCATCGGCCACTTCGCGCCAACCGTGCACCCGTTCGTCCAGGTGCGCCTGCATCAGGTGGACGAGGAATTCATCCAGGACGTTCGCATCCCACCAACCCTCCATGTAGCTCTCGCCGAGGCCGAGCGAGCCTTGGCCCATGACCCGCGCGAAGAAGCGCGGGTCATGCACCTGGATATCCTGTGGCTGGGTACCGCCGATGCGGACCCCGGCTTCCTGCAGCAGGCCGGCGACCCGCTCCTGCAACCCTGTATCCACGCCACCTCCTCGACTGCGGTCAACCGCGTGCGAACAGCTCCACGTAGTCCTTGGCCACGTGCGGCAACAGCACCGCCGCCGGAACATCGGCGGTCTGGGTGCCGTCCGAGTATGGACCCACCTGGTAGGGCGGGAAAACAAAGCGCAGTGCCGTGATCTGCCCCTTGTCGTCGGTCAGCGGCTGGAACTGGCTGAAATTGTCGGCCTGCGGGCCGGTACCGTCGGCGATCATGCGCGATGCGTTGCGCAGCGATTCCTGCAGCTGGGCCGGGTCCATGTCCTCGCCGCTGAGCCGCGTGGCCACGCGTTCGCGCAGCTGGTCGGCAACGAAATCACTGATCGCCTTCCAGCCCTTGGCATCGGCCACCAGCTTGTCGGCGCTGAGCATCTGCTGCTGCGCCGGCAGCCACACGAAACGCGCCACCAGCGGCTCGCCGTGGGCGCCACCGGTATAGCGGCTGCCATCGGCACTGACCACCACCAGCTGTGGCGTTTCCAGCAGCTTCTCGAAGCTCAGCGACAGCTCGTAGGGCATGGTCGGCTTGTCATTGCCCAGCCCGTCCAGTGCCTGCTGCAGGTCGCTGCGAGCGCTGGTGGCATAGTCCTGCAGCGCGCGTGCCAGGCCCGGGTAGCGGTCGATGCCGGCCGGGTAGCTGATGCCCACCACTTCGCGTTCGTTGTTCTCGATCACGTCGCGCAGGTCCAGCGGCGCTTCCGTGGCCGGCGTTTCGCCTGCGGCGGTGGTCTCGGCGGCAGGTGCCCCGTCGGCCACCGGTGCCTTTTCGCTCTCACGCTGGCAACCGGCCAGCAACAGCACGCCCACCACGCCGGCCAGCACGCTGCCGTGCAATGGCCGGTTGTTTCCAATCTTCATCGGGATCCCCTGTTCATGTTTGTACATCATCGCCTGCCATGGCTGAAGCGTGGCCCGCTGGCATTCAGCCAACGAGCAGGTCGTGGTACTCCTCATGCCGCTGCAGGAAGGCCTCGGCGTAGGAACACGCCGGCACCACCTTGTACTTCTGCTCACGGGCAAAACGCAGCGCCACACGGGTCAGCTCACCGGCAATGCCCCGGCCGGCGATCGGCTCGGGCACCTCGGTATGCGTGATGACCATGCGCCTGCGTTTGATCTGGTAATCCAGCACCGCCAGCTGTCCGCGCACACGGGCGGTGAAGCGATGGTTGGCCAGGTCGTGTTCGACCTCGTAGGCCAGACCGGGGGGCGTGACCGAAGCCATGGAACTGTCTCCTGCGGCGACTGCGTGGATGGTGCGCAGCCGGGCGCCATGATCGCGTGAAGCCTGAACAGGGGCAAGTCCAGTCCGTTCACGTCAGTTTTCGACCCTCAAGCTGGAGGGCCGGCGGCCGCTATCGCCTGTGGAGGGGTACGGCCAGGCTGGCACGGCCCTTGCGACCGTTGATCATGCGCACCACCGCGGAGGCACCGATGCACCCCAGCGATCCCCATTCCGATACCGACCGCGCCCTGCTGGAGGGCCTGCTGCAACTGGCGGTGGAAGGGCAGACCGAAGACCAGGATTTCCAGCGCATCGGCGAGGAAGTATTCGCCCGCCTGCTGGACACCTACGGCCAGCAGACCGCAGTCTGAACCTGCCGGGGCGGATCGCTGCCGATCCGCCCCGCTCCCGCCATCAACCGCCGCCGAGGCGGAAGGTCGGGTTGGAAAGCTCGCGCAGGAAGTGGGTGAAGATGCTCGGCTGCATGGCCAGCATGAAGATCACGCCGAACGCCGCGCCCGCCAGGTGGGCGCTGTGGTTGATGCGGTCACCGCCGCGCTTGTCCATCCAGATGCTGTAGCCGACGTAGAACGCGGCGTAGACGATGGCCGGCGCCGGGATGAAGAACACCAGGATGATCGACCACGGCTTGATCAGGATGAAGGCGAACAGCACCGCCGACACCGCCCCGGACGCACCCAGGCTGAGGTAGTTCGGGTTCTTCTGGTTCTTCAGGTAGCTGGGCAGGATCGAGACCAGCAGCGCACCGATGTAGAACGCCGGGTAGGGCAGGTAGCTGCCGGTCAGCTGCACCATCACGCTCTCGATGAATCCCCCGAAGAAGAACAGGGTGATCATGTTGAAGATCAGGTGCGACCAGTCGGCATGGATGAAGCCATAGGTCACCAGCCGGTCGTACTGGCGGTGACGGTCGATGGCCGGCGGCCACAGGATCAGGCGGTCGGCCAGCTTGCGGTTGTTGAACGCCATCCACGACAGGATGGCGGTGATGGCGATCAACAGCAGATTGACGGGGGTCATGTCAGGCTCAGGCGCTACGGTAGTTGTCGACCATACGATAGCGTTTTGCGTACCAACCGAAGGCCAACGCCGCGACGAAGGCGAAACCGGCGAAGAAGAACATCAGGAATGCCGCCTCGCTCAGGCCGGTACTGGCGATCTTGTGGGTCACCACGTCATTGCGCACGGCTGCATTGGACAGCAGCACCCACAGGTTGCCGATGGTGGTGGTCAGGTTCCAGAAGCTCATGACCACACCCTTCATGGCCTGCGGCGCCTGGCTGTAGGCGAACTCCAGGCCGGTGGCCGAGACCAGCACCTCACCGAAGGTCAGCAGCGCGTACGGCAGCATCTGCCAGAAGATCGACATGGCGTTGCCCCCGTCCATCACCACCTGGATGCCGCCGACCACGATCCAGGCCAGGCCGCTGAAGGCGATACCGGCGGTCATGCGGCGCAGCGCGGTCGGCTCGAAGCCGAAGCGGCGCAGGGCCGGGTACAGCACCAGATTGTTGAACGGGATCAGGATCATCACCAGCAGCGGGTTCAGCGCCTGCATCTGCGAGGCGGTGAACCAGCTCGGCATCTGCATCTGCTGGCCCTGCAGGACCCAGGTCGAGGCCTTCTGGTCGAACAGCGAGAAGAACGGCGTGGTCAGCGCGAAGATCACCAGCACGCGCAGCACCGAGCGCACGCCTTCCACGGCTTCGGCCGGATGCTGGCCACGGGCACGCTCCAGCTGCAGCCAGGTGCCGCCGCCGATGCCCGCCAGGATCGACACCAGCGCCAGGCACAGGCAGATGACGATGCCCAGCGAGCCGACCAGGCTGAACGAGGCTGCTGCCAGCACCAGGCCGAGCACGGCGATCACCAGGCCCGGACGGCCCTGGCCGGTCACGCGCGTGGTCAGTGCGGTACGCACCACGTTGGCGAACGAATGCGGATCCTTCGGCGGCAGCGGCACCAGCACGTAGCGCTTGCGGCCCAGCCAGAACACGAAGGTGGCGATGAACATCAGGATGCCCGGGATACCGAACGCCCACTGCGGGCCCCAGTTCTTCAGCACCAGCGGGATCAGCAGCGAGGCGAACAGCGAGCCGAAGTTGATGATCCAGTAGAAGGCGTCGAAGACGATCTTGGCCAGGTGCTTGTTGCTCTGGTCGAACTGATCACCCATGAACGAGGCCACCAGTGGCTTGATGCCGCCGGCACCGAGCGCGATCAGGCCCAGGCCGAGGAAGAAGCCCTCGCGGCTGTTCTCGAACAACGCCAGGCACAAGTGGCCGGCGCAGTAGACCAGGCTGAACCAGAGAATGGTGTGGTACTTGCCGAAGAACCTGTCGGCCAGCCAGCCTCCGAGCAGCGGGAAGAAATACACGCCGATCATGAAGCTGTGCATGATGTCCTTGGCTTCACCGGCACGGCCTTCCGCAGTGATTTCCTGCAGCAGCAGCGAGGTGATCAGGAACTGCACCAGGATGTTGCGCATCCCGTAGAAACTGAACCGCTCGCAGGCCTCATTGCCGATGATGTACGGGATCTGGCGCGGCATCTTTCCCTGGCCGGCGATGGGGGCAACTGCGTCGTGGCTCATCCTGTAAGGCAATCCTGCAAAGCGAAAGGCGCAAGATTACCGGAAGCAGGGCTTGCGAAGCACGCTGCAGGGCTGCATGACAACGGTGCCAATCCATGGCAGACACCGCATGCCATGCCGGAAGTCACGGCACCTGCACGACAAAAGCGTAAACTTATCGTTATGCGCCCCCTCGCCCCCGCCCGTCTCCTGCTCAGTTGCCTGGTGCTGCTGATGGCGTTGCAGGCGCAGGCGCGGCCGCAGGCACCGGCCACAACGGCCAGCTCCAGCGAGCCCCGCCAACTGACCGTGGCCGCGCTGGAGCTGCCCAGCCGCGATGATGCGCAATGGAAGTTGCGCCGCGAACAGGTCGCACAGTTGCTGACCGACCTGCAACCGGACGTGATCTCGGTGCAGCAGGTGCTGCAGCAGCAGGGCCGCAACCCGGCCTGCTGGCTCGCCACCCGGCTGCGCTACAGCTGCGACTTCGTTACTGCCGATCCGCCCAGCCAGCCGTTGCGGCATGGCAACGCGATGCTGACCCGGCTGCCGGTCAGCGAGGATGGCGTGACCCTGCTGCACCCACCCGGCACCTTCAGCGCCGCCGGCATGATGCGGCTGAAGCTGGGCGAGGCACTGGTCAACATCTATGTGGCACGGCTGCGCCCGGACCCGGACGAGGCCACCGCCCGCCAGCATCAGACCAGCGACCTGATGACCTGGATCGGCGCCACCGCCGAGGGCATGCCCAGCCTGATCGCCGGCGATTTCTCGGCAACCACCGTCGAGCTCGTGCGCAGCACCCCGGGGTTCCAGCCCGCCCGGCGCAATCCCGGCGGTCGCGTCGAGGCGCCTGCGGCCAGTGGCGGCGGCAGCAGCGGTCATGGCCTGGATGTGCTGTTCCAGGTCAAGCACTTCGGCGGCATCCGCCAGCAGCCGATCCTGCTGCCGGCCGACGGCGACCTGCCCGGCCTGCGCCTGGGCGTGATGGCCACCCTGCGCCTGCAGGGTGATACCGCCGCTACCGAATGACTCCTGCAACAAAAAAGGCCGGGTTTTCCCCGGCCTTCTCCGTTCATCCCATCACCGCGATCAGGCGATCGCTTCCTGGTAACGGCGCTCGACCTCGTTCCAGTCGATGACGTTGAAGAACGCGCCGATATATTCCGGACGGCGGTTCTGGTACTTCAGGTAGTACGCGTGTTCCCACACGTCCAGGCCGAGGATGGGGGTGTTGCCCTCCATCAGCGGGCTGTCCTGGTTACCGGTGCTCTCGACCACGACCTTCTTGTCCGGGGTCACGCTCAGCCAGGCCCAACCGCTGCCGAAACGGGTCAGCGCAGCCTTGGTGAAGGCGTCCTTGAACTTGTCGAAGCCGCCCAGGTCCTTGTCGATGGCCTTGGCCACGTCGCCCACCGGGTTGCCGCCAGCATTCGGAGCCATCACGGTCCAGAACAGCGAGTGGTTGGCATGGCCGCCACCGTTGTTGCGCACCGGACCCTGCAGGTTCTCCGGCAGCGACTTGAGCTTCTTCACCAGTTCTTCGACCGGCAGGTCAGCGTACTCGGTGCCTTCCAGCGCCGCGTTGACGTTGTTGATGTAGGTCTGGTGATGCTTGGTGTGATGGATTTCCATCGTCGCCGCATCGATGTGCGGTTCCAGCGCGTCGTAGGCGTAGGACAGCTTGGGCAGGGTATAGGCCATGATGCATCTCCTGATTGCGAGGGCACCCGACGGTGTCGGGCGTTGCGCGGTGAATGATGGGGACAGACCGCCAGATTACCAAGGGGGATGTAAAGGAAATTGCGTCCTGCCAGTGAGCACGACGGCAATTGTTACGCAGCAGTGACGCGATGCCATCCTCATGCACCGTGCAGCGCACAGGCGCTACAGTGCCTGCACCGCCCTCGCCCGCTCCTTGCCCATGCGCAACCCCCGGCTGCTGATCACCGCCATCGCCCTGCTGCTGCTCGGCCTGGTCGTCAACCACTTCATGCAGCGCCCGCCGGCGCCGCAGTTCGCGCCGGACCTGCAGGGTGGGCCTGCCGCGCACGCGCCGGCCATGATCACGCCCAGCAAGGACAACAGCCTGCCCGCGTTCCTGCCCGCTGAAGCCCGGCAGACCATCGCCCTGATCCAGCGTGGCGGCCCGTTCCCGCACCGCCAGGACGGCAGCACGTTCGGCAACCGCGAGCAGCAGCTGCCGCAACGCCCGCGCGGCTACTACCGCGAATACACCGTCGATACCCCCGGCGCCCGCACCCGTGGCACGCGCCGCATCGTCACCGGCGGCGATCCGCCGGAGGCGTGGTACTACACCGACGACCACTACGAATCGTTCCGCAGCTTCACCGTACCGGCCCAGGGAGCGCAGTGATGAGCCACGATGATTTCGGCCTCGGCCTGCATGACATCAACAATGCTGGCGTCTACGCCATCGACAGCGACGACATCGGCGCACTTGCCGCAGCGATGCGCGATGCCGGGCTGAAGGTGATCCGCATCGATCTGGAAGGCGTGGGCGACAAGCGCACCCTGCTCGCCCGGCTGGCCGCGCAACTGGATTTCCCGACCGGCTTCGGCGGCAACTGGGATGCGCTGTCGGACAACCTGCGCGACCTGCAGTGGCTGCCAGCCAACGGTTACGCGCTGTTCCTGGCCGACGTGGACACGTTGCGCGCCTCCACGCAGAAGGACTTTGACACCCTGCTGGACGTGATGGACGAAGCCAGCCGCGACTGGGTCGGCCGCGACGTGCCGTTCTGGGTGTTCCTCTCGCAGAGCGCGTGAGGTCACTGCCCTGGTGGATGCCGACCTTGGTCGGCATGCGCTGATGCCTCGGTAGAGGCCGACCTTGGTCGGCGCTTCTGTGCCAACCAAGGTTGGCACCTACCCAAGCGCGAGCCGGCCACTGTGTGGCGCGCCCGCCTTGCCTAGCGGCTCCCGTTGTCTTCCTGCAGTTCCTTCTTGAACGGGATGTCCGGCGGCGGTCGCGCCACGGCCGGCTGGTCCTGCATGTTCGGATTGGTCAGGCCGCAGCCACCACCGGCCTGCAGGATCGAGATCACGCAGGAGATCCTCGTACTGGTACCCGGCAATGGAATCTCCATCGCCTTGACTCCCTTGCGCACCCACTCGGCCAGCAGCGATTCCTGCGGGACCCAGTACTTGTCGAACGAAGTGGGCGTGTAGTCGTAAGGCGGTCGCTTCAACCAGGTGCCCGATTGCGCGATGCGTTCCTTGCTCCAGCCATCGTTGGCACCCCCGGGCGCACCGCGCTCGGCACGACCCTCGCCTTCCTGGCCCGGCACACGCACGCTGCCATCGGCATTGAACAGGCCACTGCCCTTGCCGGTGGTGCTGGCCTGGCGGGCGCCCTTGTCGGCGCCGTCATGGTTGCGTCTCGATGCACCCCAGTCATCACCCTTGGCGGGGGTGGCCCAGTTGCCCGGATTGGGGGCCGGGCGCGCTCCTGCCTGAGCCGGGGTCGTGCTGGATGCAGCAGGCCGCGCAGTGCTGCTGCTCGCCTGCGTCGCGCTGCCGTTGGCTGCCGGCGCGGGTGTTGCCGCGGGTGCATTCCCACTGGAAGACGAAGGGGCTGCGGCCGGTGCCGAGGCTACTTCGCGCTCGCGCACCTGTACGTCACGACCCGCCGGCGCACGCACCGCCGGATCACGACCGGCAACGGTTGCCATCCGCACCTGCGGATCGACCACCGCCTGCACTTCACGCTCGCGCACCTGCACGTCGCGCTGCGGCACCCGCACCTGCACATCGGCCGTGCGCAGCGGCTGCGACACCGCCGGTGCATCGACCGTACTGACTTCGCGCTCCTGCACCTGGATGTCACGCAGCTGCGGCGTCCGCACCGCGATTTCCGGCGCACGCAGTGCGGTTGGGGTTGGCGGCGCCTGCACCGGCTGCACGCTGCGCTCGCGCACTGCGGGCGTGGTGTCACGCGGCACGATGCTGACCTCGGTGCGCGGCACGCTCACCGGTGGCACCACGAAATCCGTACTGGCCTGCGCTACTTCGGTGGCCTGCACCGGCGAGGGTGGCGGGGCCGCAAGCGGGGCCGGCTCGGCTTCGGCCAGCGGCGACGGCACGCTGGCTATCGGTGCTGGAGCCGGCGCGGGTGCAGGCGCCGACGCGGCCGCAGGACGTGGATCAGGTGCCGTCGCTGCCCCTGCCTCCTGGCCGGCGGCAACCTGACCCGCCGGTGCAGCCGCAGCCGCTTCGGCACCCGGCTGATCGCCACCACCTTCCTGGCTGGCGCGACCGACGAATTCCACCTGCACACGCTCGCCTTCGGCGCCCTCTGCTTCCGGTGCCGTGGTGCGGATCACCGCAACCCACAGCAGCAGCATGAAAAACAGCAGGTGCAGCAGCGCGCTGGCAAACGCCGAGGTCCAGCGCATCCAGCGCTGATCGCGCGGCGCAGCGTCCCAGTCCTGCCAGAACAGCCGTCGCAGCGACTGCCACGGTGACAGCCGGGGCGATTGACCCGGCGGCCCAGGCAGCGGGCGCGGCAGCAATACCGCAATCACTTCGCGGGCGTGGAACGGCCGCGGCAGCGGGCCCAGCGAGCGCAGCCACAGCGCCCAGCCATAGGGCAGGCGCGTAGACTTCTCGAGGACGGCGCGTGGCTGCTGGCGGGCCAGCAGCAGTTCGATGAGTTGCTCGGCCCGGGTCAGAGGCACGCGTCAGCGGTCAGGCGACGTTGCCGCGCGGGATGTACGGCGCGTGGCCGCTGTCGTGGTCGGTCGCGTCGCGCACGGCGGTCACGCCCGGCACGCGGCCCATCAGGGTCTTCTCGATACCCTGCTTGAGCGTCACGTCGGCCATGCCACAGCCCTGGCAGCCACCACCGAAGCGCAGCAGCACCACGCCGTCGGCCGAAACTTCCTGCACGGCCACCTTGCCGCCGTGCGAGGCCAGCTGCGGATTGACTTCGTTCTCCACCACCCAGTGCACGCGCTCGACCAGCGACGCGGCATCGCCGGGGGCCTCGCCCTTGATGCGCGGTGCCTTGATGGTCAGCTGCTGGGTACCGGCGGTGCCGGCGACGATGTCGATCTCGGCGCCGTCGAGCCAGCCGACGCTGCTCGCATCGACGTAGAGGGTGAAGCCATCGCAGTCCACCGCCCACTCGTCACCAAGCAGGTCGGTCGGTTCGGCGAATTCCAGCCGGGCATCGGCGCGCGGGGTACCGGGGTCGACCGCGCTCAGGCGCACGCCCATGCCGGGCACGGCCTCGCGTTCGATCAGCTTGCGGAAATGGGTCTGGGCAGTGTCGGAGATCTGGATCATCAGGCTATTCTAGCCAAGTAAGCGTCAGCCGCTCATTCGGTTTATACACCGTCCGGCGCATTGTTCAGTCAACACGAGGTGGAGATTCCCATGGCCGACCTGATTCCACTGGCCCAGGCTCGTTGCGTGCCGCGCAAAGGCAGCGACCACAAGCTTGGCGAGGCCCGCCTGGCCGAACTGCTGCCGCAGGTTCCCGGCTGGGAGCTGAGCGAGGGCGGGCAGGCCCTGACGCGCACTTTCCGCTTCAAGGATTACTACGCCACCATGGCCTTCGTGAACGCGCTGGCCTGGATCGCCCATCACGAGGACCACCATCCGGACCTGGGCGTGCACTACGACCGCGCGGTCGTGCGCTTCTCCACCCACGATGTGGGCGGCCTGAGCGAGAACGACTTCATCTGCGCGGCAAAGACTTCGGCCCTGACGGAGCAACTGCCATGAACGTACGTTTGCTGAGCCTGTCCCTGATCGCTGCGACCGGCCTGGCCGGCTGTGGCCCGTCCGAACCACCGGCACCACCACCGCCGCCGCCGACCGAAGTGGCCGCGGTGAAGACGCCGCCGCCGCAGTACCCGCTTGAGCTGGCCTGCATGGGCGTGGGCGGCACCAGCACCTTCAAGGTGACCATCGGCGCCGACGGCAAGCCGAGCGAGGTCGCGCTGTTGACCGGGGCCGGCAACCCGCAACTGGACGAACTGGCCAGGACCGCCGTGCAGGGCTGGCAGTTCAAGGCCGCCACCCGCAACGGTGCTGCAGTGCCGGCCACCATCCAGGTACCGGTCAGCTTCAACCCGCCGCAGCCGAAGCCGGACCAGTGCTTCGCCATCGAAGAACGCCTGCGCCGCGGCGGCTGATCGCCCGCGCCCCGACGAGGCCAGCCGACGCCCGCCTCGCCCTCGCCGCCCCGGCCTTGCCCGGGGCGGTTGTCTATTGACCAGGACCGCGTCGGTACATGCTGCAGATTCCTCCCGAAAACATCTGGATCGCACTGGCGGTCACTCTTGCGGCTGGCCTCGCCACCACCATCGGCAGCCTGCTGGTGCTGTTCTCACGGCGCCCCAACCCGCGCCTGCTGGCGTTCGGCCTGGCCTTCGCCGGCGGCGCGATGGTCTATGTGTCGCTGTCGGAGATCCTCAACAAGTCCATTGCTTCGTTCGCGCTGGCCTATGGCGAGCGTACCGGTTTCACCTACGGCACCCTGGCCTTCCTGCTGGGCGTGATCGTGATCGTGCTGATCGACCACTTCATTCCCAACCCGCACGACAGCCTGGACAAGCAGGACCCCGCGTTCCGCGAGAACAGCCGCGAGTACCTGAAGCGGGTCGCACTGCTGACGTCGGTCGCGATCACCGCGCACAATTTCCCGGAAGGGCTGGCAACCTTCTTTGCCACGCTGGAAAGCCCATCGGTGGGCATGCCACTGGCCTTCGCCATCGCCATCCACAACATTCCCGAGGGCATCGCGATCGCGGTGCCGGTGTACTTCGCCACCCAGAACAAGTTCTATGCGTTCAGTGCCAGCCTGCTGTCCGGCCTGGCCGAACCGGTGGGCGCGGCGCTGGGCTACTGGTTGTTGTCAGGATCGCTGTCGCACGCCACGTTCGGCTGGGTGTTCGGACTGATCGCTGGCGTGATGGTGTTCCTTGCGCTGGATGAGCTGCTCCCGGCGGCCAAGCGTTATGCCAAGGGCCACGAAACCGTGTATGGCCTGGTGGCCGGCATGGGCACCCTGGCGATCAGCCTGGTGTTGTTCAAGTGGTGAGGGGTTTGCAGCCAACGGGCTGAGCCCCCTCGTGGCTGGTACGTCCTGCAGTATCGAGAGGTCACGGGAGGGGTCGGCTTGCAGGGGTGTCCGCCGCTTGCTCGTGTGCGCTGTCCTGCGCACACGGCAAGACCGGGGGTGGGCGTCCTGCCCAACCCGCCCGAGGCATGCCTCGGGCCCATGCGGCGGACACCCCTGCAAGCCGACCCCTCCCGTGCCCCGTCATTTTTCCGTGCGTGCCAGCCGCGCGATGAAAGAACAAGAAAGCGAAGCCCGCGCTGCGCGCGCGAGTCGAGCGTGGCTCGACTCTACCCGGGCCGCCACGCGGCCCGGGTCTGCTCTTCTTTTGATGTTCCGTGGCTGACGCACACGCGATCTGTCGAAGGGCGGCCCGGATGGGTTGGCGGGGGTGTCCGCGGCATGGATGCCGCGGCCAAGCCCCCAAGGATGGGTTCACGGCGTCCCCCGCCAACCCATCCGGACCGACCAAAACCGGAATCCCGCTTTGGAGGCCAGCCGCGAGGGGGCTCCGCCCGTTGGCCGGTCAGCCCCTCGCAGAGGCTACTTCAGCCGGTCCAGCGCCTCAACCAGCTCATCCGCCAGCGGCGCGTTCAGCACGTATGGGCTCTTGCCGTCATCCAGCGCGAACTCCAGCGAAGCCGCGTGCAGGAACAGGCGTTTCAGGCCGATCTGCTCACGAAGCCGCTTGTTGACCGCCGGATCGCCGTATTTGTCGTCACCGGCCACTGGATGCCCCAGATGCTGGGCATGCACGCGGATCTGGTGGGTGCGGCCGGTCTCGATACGCACCTCGCAGTATGAATGGCCGCCACGACGTTCCAGTACCCGGAAGTGGCTGATCGATTCCTTGCCGATCGCATTGACCTGCACATGGCGCTCGCCGCCCTGGCGCAGGCCCACGTGCAGCGGCGCGTCGACCGTCATCACGCCGTCGGGCATGCGCCCGGCCAGCAGGGTCAGGTAGCGCTTGCGGATGCCGGCGCCATGGTCTTCACGCAGCAGCGCCTGCAGTTCGCTCAGTGCCGAGCGCTTCTTGGCCACGATCAGCAGGCCCGAGGTGTCGCGATCCAACCGATGGACCAGCTCGAGGGTCTGGCCCGGGCGCAACGCGCGCAGGGTCTCGATAGCGCCGAAGCTGATGCCGCTGCCGCCGTGGCTGGCCACGCCAGTGGGCTTGTTCAGGGCCAGCAGGCGGGCGTCCTCGAAGACGATGGCCTGCTCCAAGCGGCGCATGAACGCCTCCGGCGGGCCGGCCTTGTCTCCTTCTTCACTGAGACGAACCGGCGGCACGCGCACCTCATCGCCCGCCTCCAGCTTGCGTTCGGCCTTGGCACGGCCGCCGTTCACCCGCACCTGGCCGCTGCGTACCAGCTTGTAGACCAGGCTGCGCGGGGCGCCCTTCAGCTGGCCGAGCAGGAAGTTGTCCAGGCGCTGGCCGGCGCGGTCGGCGGGAACGGTGATCATGCGCACGGAAGGCTTGTCGCCAGCGGGTTTGGTCGGGTCTTGGGCGGTCATCAGGCTGTTTATTCTGTTACACTCGGGGGGCGAGATAAGGGATTGATTTCGTTGGAAGTTACTCAGGGCCAGAAGCCCAGCTTCCGACGAATCCGGCACAGTGCGCGACCACCGCCCGCGGGGCGGCCATGTTAGCGGCTCACCGGCCTTCCCGGCCATCGCCGGATGCCTGACACGCAACCGTGCTGAACATGTCCCGCGTGGCGCTCCAGCCTGGCTGACAGCTGCCTGCGGCCTGTAACACCCCAAAACCCATAAGAGTGAAGCGCTCCCGCGGCCTGCCGTGGTGTCGTAGCGCTGGAAACCCAAGCCGCCCTCCCCGCGCTTGCGCGAATGGGCGGCGAACCGTGTCCAGAGGCGAAACCCCATGGCGTTCCGCGCGGTAGCCGCTTGCGAGGAACGCAACAATGAAGCGAATGCTGATCAACGCCACGCAGGCTGAAGAGCTGCGTGTTGCCATCGTGGATGGCCAGTCGTTGTATGACATCGACATCGAACAGCCGTCGAAGGAACAGAAGAAGTCCAACATCTACAAGGGCCGGATCTTCCGCATCGAGCCCTCGCTGGAAGCGGCCTTCGTCGAGTACGGTGGTGGCCGCCATGGCTTCCTGCCGCTGAAGGAAATCTCCCGCGACTACTTCCAGGCCGGTGTCGACCACAACAAGGCCGGCATCCGCGAACTGCTGAAGGAAGGCCAGGAGATCGTCGTCCAGGTCGACAAGGAAGAGCGTGGCAACAAGGGCGCTGCCCTGACCACGTTCATCTCGCTGGCCGGCCGCTACATGGTGCTGATGCCGAACTCGCCCAGCGCCGGCGGCGTGTCCCGTCGCATCGAAGGCGAAGACCGTGCCGCCCTGAAGGACGCCCTGGACAAGCTGAACATCCCCGACGACATGGGCGTGATCATCCGTACCGCCGGCGTCGGCCGCGATGCGGAAGAGCTGCAGTGGGATCTGGACTACCTGCTCAACGTCTGGCGTGCCATCGCCGAAGCCGCGCTGAGCAAGCCGGCCCCGTTCCTGATCTACCAGGAATCGCGCCTGATCGTGCGCGCCCTGCGTGACTACCTGCGCGCCGACATCGGCGAGATCCTGGTGGACACCGAGGAGATGTACGAGCACGCCCGCGAGTTCATGCAGCAGGTGATGCCGCAGACCCTGCGCAAGCTCAAGCATTACAAGGACGACATCCCGCTGTTCAACCGCTTCCAGATCGAATCGCAGATCGAAGGCGCCTACGAGCGCAACGTGCGCCTGCCGTCGGGCGGCTCGATCGTGGTCGACCAGACCGAAGCGTTGACCGCCGTCGACGTGAACTCCTCGCGCGCCACCAAGGGCAGCGACATCGAGGACACCGCGTTCCAGACCAACCTGGAAGCGGCCGAAGAAGTGGCCCGCCAGCTGCGCCTGCGTGACCTGGGCGGCCTGGTGGTGATCGACTTCATCGACATGGCCTCCAACAAGCACCAGCGCGAGGTCGAGAACCGCCTCGCCAACGCGCTGAAGTACGACCGCGCGCGCGTTCAGGTCGGCCGCATCTCGCGCTTCGGCCTGCTGGAAATGAGCCGCCAGCGCCTGCGCCCGAGCCTGGGCGAGTCCAGCCAGATCGTCTGCCCGCGTTGCGACGGCCACGGCCGCATGCGCAGCGTCGAGTCGCTGTCGCTGTCGATCATCCGCGTCGCCGAAGAACATGCGATGAAGGAAAACACCGGGCAGGTGCTGGTCCAGGCCCCGGTGGAGATCGCCAACTACCTGTTGAACGAAAAGCGCAGCGCCCTGCGCGAGATCGAGCAGCGCCACGAGGCGCCGATCGTGATCGTCGCCGACGAGCAGTTGCACACCCCGCACTACACCGTCACCCGCCTGCGCGAGAACGAGCTGGGTGAAGAGAGCAACAAGCCCAGCTACCAGCGCGGCACCCCGCGCAAGTTGCCGGTGCACGCGCTGACCAAGGGCCAGCTGAACATCCCGCCGCCGGCGGTGACCCAGGTCAAGCACACCTCCCCCGCCCCGGTGCGCGAGGAAGTGGAGCCGGCCAAGGCAGCCCCGGCCCCGGTCGCGGTCGCACCGACGGCCCCGGCCCCCAGCGGCGGCGTGATCGGCTGGCTCAAGCGCGTGTTTGGTGGCGAGCCGGCCCCGGCGCCGGCGCCGGCCGCTCCGGCGGCGCGTCAGTCGCAGGACGGTGGCCGCAAGGAACGCAACAAGGATCGCAACAAGGACCGCAAGGACCGTCGCGACGACAATCGTGGCAACGGCAACGCGCAGCAGCAGAAGGACGGCGGCAACCGCAAGGACCGCGGTGAGCAGCGCAAGGATGGCCGCAACGGCAACAACGGCAATGCCCAGCCGCAGCCGCAGCAGGGCAAGCAGAAGGAGCCGCAGCAGAAGGATGGCCAGCAGCAGCCGCAGCAGCAGAACAAGCCGCGCAACGAGCAGCAGGGCCAGAACCAGAACCAGCAGCAGCCGAAGCTGAAGCAGCCCAAGCAGCCGCGTCCGCAGCAGCAGGACGGTGACAAGCCGGCCGAGAAGCCGCAGCGCGGTGCCGCCGATGCACCGGTCGACGCCGTGACCGCGGCAGCAGCCGTGGCCGCCACGGCCGCCGCCGCCAATGGGGTGACCGCACAGGAAGCCACTGCACCGGTCGCCCCGGTGGCCGCCGCTCCGGTGGACGCCGCAGTAGCGGTCGAGACCGGTGCCAACGAGGCCGAGGTGGTTGCGGTTGCCGGTGAAGAGGCCGCAACCGACGCCAATGGCGAGCAGGCAGGCGAAGGCGCGACCCGCCGTCGCCGTGGCCGTCGTGGTGGCCGTCGTCGTCGTCGCGGTGGCACCGAGAACGCCGCCGGCAGCGACGCTCTGGGTGATGACCAGGACGAGGGTGATGACAGTGATGACGCCGACGGCGCCGAGCCGAACGTCGACAGTACTGCCGGCACTGCGCCGGTCGCTGTTGCGCAGCCGGCCCGTTCGCAGCCGGAGTTCGACTTCGATGACGAAGTCGAGCCGGTCGTTGCCGACGCCTCGAAGCCGGTCCGTGCTGCCGCCGCCGTTGCCGCCGCACCGGTTGCCGTGTTGAGCAGCGCCGTGGTCAAAGCCGCCGCCCCGGTCGTGGCTGAAGTGCAGGCCCCGGTCGAAGCTGCTGCGAAGACCGAAGCGGTGTCCTCGCCGGTGCAGACCAGCATGCTCGATGCCATCGACGCCGCGACCCCGGCCCAGCCGGTAGCCGCTGCCGCGCCGGTGATCGAAGTCATTGCGCCGGTGACCGAAGCACAGCCGGTCGCGGTTGAAGCAGCCCCGGTGGCTGAAGCCGCTCCGGTGATCGAAGCGAAGCCGGCGGCGGTCGAAGCTGCGCCGGTGGTTGAAGCCAAGCCGGAGATCGTTGAAGCCACTCCGGTGGTTGAAGCCACTCCGATGGTTGAAGCCAATCCGGAGGCCGTTGAGGCTGCGCCGGTGGTTGAAGCCAAGCCGGTCGTCGAACCCGTCGTAGCCGCCGAACAGCCGGTCGCTCCGGTGGCGGTGGAAGCCGCGCCGATCGAAGCCGCTGCCCCGGTCGCCGAAGCGGTGGTGACGCCGTTGATCGACCCGGTCGCCGATGGCCATGCCGACGCTGCAGCCCAGGCTGCAGAAGCCAAGGCCGACGAAGAAGACGAAGAGACTGCCAAGCGCACGCCGCCGGCGAACTGATCGCTCTTTGATCGCATGTAAACGAAACGGCGGGGATCAATGATCCCCGCCGTTTTTGTTTGTGCCTCGGGCGCGTGCAGCGCTCTGGAAGAGGCCGACCTTGGTCGGCGCCGTTGTTGGAGCGGACGCGGACACGTCCGTGCCAACCAAGGTTGGCACCTACCGAAGCGTGCTCCGTCAGGGTTTCGGTGCGAACTGCAGACGGGTCCACACGCCGTAGTGGTCCGAGGCCCAGCGACCGCTGTCATCGGGCTGGTCGAACAGGAGCTTGGCCTCACGCGCGACCATCTCGTCCTGCTGGAAGAAGATGTGGTCGATCCGCGAGGGTGCCTGGTAGTAGTGCCGGTTCAATGTACTGACCCCGGCCAGGTCAGTGTTGACGTGCACGCTGCCGTAGCTGTCGCCGTAGTGGCTGCGCAGCTCGCTCAGGTCACCAGCATCCACCAGCGCATTGAAGTCGCCGGCGATCACCACCGGAGCACCGGCCGACGTTGCAGTGATGAAGCGCAGCAGGTCCTCGACCTGGCTGCGGCGGATGCGCTGCCCGCTCTCGTCACTGCGCTCGTTGAGGTGCGTGGCATAGACGTTCACCGGCGTGCCATCGACGTCGATGCGCAGGTGAGCAACCGTGCGGTAGTCGTCCAACGGCTGCAGCAGATGATCCCCCTGGGCGAGGATCGGCCGCCGCGTCAGCAGCGCATTGCCGTAGCGCTTGGGCGCCCCAACCGGATCGGTGGACACGAACACGTACCTGTAGCCGAGTTGGCTGGCCAGCCATTGCGCCTGGTTGCGCACGTTGCGGCGCTGGATCACCTCCTGCAGGGCAACCGCATCCGGCTGCAGGCGCTTGAGTTCGGCCAGAATGGTGCGGCGCCGGCTCGGCCAGTCTTCGCGGTCATGATGCAGGTTGAAGGTGACCATGCTCATGCCCGGCGCGCTGGCAACGTCGGGCGCCGCGGTCGTGGCAGCCGGTTCGGCCGCCATCAACACGCCCGGCAATGTCAATGCAATGGCCAGCCCCAGGGCACGCACCGATGTGCGCACCCTCGCCCCCTGCTGCTTCATCGTTACTGTCCCTTGCGCTCGGCGCGGCGCACCGCGCTCGGCACTTCGATCTCGATCCGCGCCGGCAGCTGGTGCACGTGCAGTTCCTTGTTGATCCACTCGGCGGCTTCGCCGTTGACCGTCACCTCGCCCGGATCACCCGCGTACGGCCATGGCAGCACCACGCCCCCCACCGGCGGCACCAGGCCCGGCTGCACCTCCAGCACCAGCTGCTTGTCGCTGCGCTGCAGGCGGTAATTGAGCTGGCCCTGTGGCGTACGCAGGCCCTGCACCGCGACACCCTCACCCTGCAGCCACGCGCTCGGTACGCCGGCGGCCAGCACCAGCGCATCGTCCATGTCACGGTTGTAGGCGAACATGTCCAAGGCCGAGCGCACGAAGTCCGAGGCCACCCAGGCATGCGGCAGGTCACCGACGAAGAACGGCTTGCGCGGCGTGCGCGAGACCACTTCGGCCCACTGGTTCCAGGCCTGCGGTGCGCGGTCCTTGAAGAAGAACTCGGTGGCCTGCCAGGCGCGGTCGCGCCAGCCCAGGCGCACGAACGCGGCCACGTTGCGCCATTCGTACGGGGTGTAGTCCTTCCACTCGCGCTTGCCATCGCGCCGCGCGACGAACTCGTTCCAGTAGCGTTCGAAGGTCGCCTCCAGGGCCTGCTGCGGCAGTCGGCCCTGCTCGCCGCCAGGCGCCAGTGCGATCGTGGTCGAGGTCGCATCGAAATCGCCCAGCTCGGCCGAGCCCGGCAGGTAGTCGATGCTGTGCTGCTGCATCGCCGACAACAGCGAGGCCTGCAGGTCATCCCTGAACTGGTCGCGCGATTCGGCAATCTGCATCGCCTCGACCTTGCCCAGCTGGGTCGCCAGCAGCGCCGCGTCCTTGTAGCCGCGCAACGCCCAGAAGTTGTCCCAGTACGAGTGCATCGGCTTGGCCGAATAGCCTTCGTGGCTGATCGAGGCCGGCATCATCCCGTAGAACGCCGGGTTGCGCGCGCGGTTCTCTTCGGTGCGCTCGCTGGCGCGCAGCTGCTCCATGTAGGTGTAAGCGCCCTGCACGTGCGGCCACATCAGCTCGGTGAAGGTGCTGTCGCCGGTGTAACGCCCGTACTCGGCGATGCTGTAGATCAGCTCGCCATGGCTGTCGTTCTCCGGCACCGGATCACTGCCGCGCGCATCGACGCAGCACGGCACCTTGCCGTTCTCGAACTGGTACGGCGCATACCAGTTGATGTAGTCACGCACCGCATCGCTGCGGCCCATGCGCAGCAGGCCCTCGGAAATCATCGCGCCATCGCGGATCCAGCTGCGCGCATACGAACGCGTGCCCGGCTGCAGCCGCGGCCCGACCCGCGAGATCAGCATGTGCGCGACCGCCGTGCGCAGGGTGTCGACCAGCGGTTGGCCCGCAGCGGGCACCTGCAGCGAGACCACGCCCAGCTTCTTGCGCCATTGTTCAGCCACCTGCGCCTGCGCCTTGGCCACGTCCAGCGCCCGCGGCGCCCAGCCACCGGTCTGTGGCAGCACCACCGCCACCTCGCGGCTCTGGCCAGGCTCGAGCTTGATCGTATAGATCAACGCGCCCGACGCCATGCCGGTGCTGTCCTTCACCGCGGTCTCAGCCGGGTACTTGCCGTCCGCCAGGTGCATCGCATCGAGCTTGCCATCGAACGTACTGGCAAAGCGCGCGTCCGGCACCTGCAGCGGATAGAGGCGCGGCTCGCCGTTGACCCGTACCAGCTGCTCGCCGACATCCAGTGCATCGATGCGGCTGAAGCCACCGACGGTGTTGAGGAACTGCGTGGGCGGATTGACCTGCCACGGACGGATCGCCAGTGCCAAGGTGTATTCGTGTGCGACCTTGTCCGGATTGCTCAGCCGGTAGCGGCCGATCAGCTGCGCGCGCTCCGGCGTGCCCTGCACGAAGCCGGTCACCGCCAGGCCAACCTTTTCATGCACCCAATCGACGTTGGCGATCGGCAGGTAATGATCCTGCAGCGACTGGGTGATCGCCACCTTCGACCAGTCCAGCAGCTTGCCATCGAGGCGGATGAACGGTTCGATGCTGAAGCTGCCCTTGGCCGGCTCCAGTGCGCCGTCCTCGCTGATCAGCGCCTGTTCCTGGCCGCCATCGAGGCCGAGCAGGGTCCAGTACGGCTGCTCACCCACATAGGCACGTGGCAGCGAGCCGCGTGGCAGGTCGGCGGCGACCGAGGAGAGGAAAGCGTTCGGGGTGGCGGCAAAGGCCAGCGGCTTGAGCGTGATGTCACGGATGCCATAGCGCCAGTTCGGCCCGTCCTGCAGATCGAAGCGCACGTAGCGCGCATCGGTGTCCGGCAGCGCCAGCCAGTCGCGGCCACCGGCACCACTGGTCACTTCACGCACGGTACGCCAGTCACGGCCATCCTCGGAAGTGCGCACGGTATAGCGGCGGGCTTCCAGATTCGGCAGCCAGTCGATCACCGCACCGCCGATCTCGCGGCTCTTGTGCAGGTCCAGGCTGATGGTCTGCTGCTTGACGCCACCACTGATCCAGAACGTATCGCTCTTGCCGTCGATCATGCGGTCCTGCAGCGCGGTGGCGGTATCGGCAATCACCGATGGCACCAGCGCCGAATCATCCTGAGCTGGCAGGCCCTGCAGGGTCAGCTTGTCGAAGCACACCGTGCCGCGGCCGCCGACCTTGCTGTAGATCGTGAACTCGACCGCAGCACTGCGTGCCATCTCCTTCTCGGGCGAGGGACCCCACGCCTTGTCGATCTGGCGGCGGCGGTACTCGACCGGCGTCCACGCCCTGGGGAAGCTGTAGCCGGGCCGGTTGACCCACCAGACGTTGTCGCCACTGGTATCGATCAGCTTGAACTGCAGGTCGTTGCCCGGCGAATCACCGCGCAGCTGGAAACCGAAGCGGTAATTGACCGGGTATTCGATGTTCAGCGCGCGACGGATGCCGACGTAGCCGGAGACATCGTGGAAGTCATAGTCCAGGCACAGCGCGCGGCCACCACCGGCGCCGCTGACCGGCCGCAGCGAACCGCTGACCTGGTCGGACAGCACCAGCTTCCAGGCCGCGATGTCGTCGAAGTCGTCCAGCACCTTCGGTGCCGGCAGCGCCGGGGGTGCGGCGATCGCCAGGGAGGTCCACAACAGGCCCAGTCCAACGGCGATCGCTCGCTTCATCCCTTGACGCTCCCCAGCAACAGACCTTGGATGTAGTACCGCTGCAGCACCAGGAACAGCGCCAGCACCGGGACCACGGTGACCACCGCGCCGGCCATCATCATTTCCACGTCCATGATGTGCTCGCGCGAGAGGGTGGCCAGCGCCACCGGCAAAGTGTAGTGCTCCTGATCGGTCAACACGATCAACGGCCACATGAAATCGTTCCATGCCCCCATGAAGGTGAAGATCGCCAGGGTCACCAGCACGGGCTTGAGCATCGGCAGCACGATCTGGAAGAAGATGCGCAGCTCCCCTGCCCCGTCGATGCGGGCCGCTTCCAGCAGCTCGTCCGGAATCGAACGCGCGTACTGCCGCACCAGGAAGATGCCGAACACGCTTGCCAGCGCCGGCACGATCACGCCGCCGAAGCTGTTGACCAGGCCCAGCTGCTTCATCAGCAGGAACAGCGGCAGCATCGCCACCTGCGCCGGAATCACCAGCGCCGCCATCAGCACCTGGAACAGGCGCTCGCGGCCGACGAAGTTCAGCTTGGCGAAGGCATAGCCGGCCATCGTGTTGAGCAGCAGCGAACCCAGCGTGATACCGACCGACACCAGCAGGCTGTTGGCGAAGTTGCCGCCCATGCCGGTGCGCGCGAACAACTCATGGTAGTTGCGCGTGGTGATGCTCGATGGCAGCAGCGGCGGCGGGAAGTGGGTCGCCTCGCCCTGCGGCATGAACGAGACCGAGAGCATCCACAGCAGCGGCGCCAGGCTGACCAGGGCCAGCACCAGCAACGCACCATTGATCAACCACGGGTACCAGCGCGACTGGCCGATTTCACGACTCATACCAACTGCCTCTTGCGGCCGAAACGCAGCATCACGGTGGTCACCGCCAGGATGATCAGGAACAGCAGGAACGCCACTGCGGAGGCGCGCCCCAGGTTCCACCACTTGAAGCCTTCCTCGAACATGAAATACAGCACGCTGACGGTGCTCTGCAGTGGGTCGCCGCGGGTCATCACGTACGGTTCGGCGAACAGCTGGAAGTAGCCCGACACGGTGATCACGCCGACCACCAGCAGCACCGGGCCGAGCATCGGCAGGGTGATGTGCAGGAACTGCTTCCAGCGCGAAGCACCGTCGATACGGGCCGCCTCGTACAGATCATGCGGGATGGCCTGCAGGCCGGCCAGGAAGATCACCATGTTGTAGCCGAAGTTCTTCCACACCGCGAACAGCATGATGGTCGGCATCGCCCAGTTGGGATCGCCCAGCCAGTCGATCGGACTGATGCCCAGATGGCCCAGGCCGTAGTTCACCAGGCCGTAGCTGGTATGGAACAGGTAGCGCCAGATCACCGCCACCGCCACCAGCGTGGTCACCACCGGCGCGAACAGGGCGGTGCGGAACAGCGCCTTGAAGCGTGCGGCCGGTGCATTCAGCAGCATCGCCGCACCCAGCGACACGCCAATCGACAACGGCACGCCGATCAACACGAAGTAGGTGGTGTTCCACAGCGACTTCCAGAACATCGGCGTCTGCAGCAGGTCGATGTAGTTGCCGAGGCCGACGAACCGCAGGTTGCTACTGTCAGCCAGTGCATAGAGGTCGAAGTCGGTCACGCTCAGCGCCAGCGCCGAGGCGACCGGCAGGCCGAAGAACATGCCCAGCACGATCAGCGAGGGGCCGGCGAAAATCCAGCCGGCAAGCGAAGTACGTTTCATTGCGCGCTCCCGGCGGCCACGGCACTGCTCGATTGCGGCGACGGCACGCGCTGCTGCAGGCGTTGTTGTTCATGCATCCAGCGGCGCTTGGTCAGCACCTTGTCCACGCGCTGGTCCAGCTCTTCCACGGCCTTGTCCTGCGCCAGGCCACCACGCACCACCTTCTCGGTGACGATGCGCATTTCCTGCACGATGCGCTCCCACTCAAGCACCTTCGGCGTCGGCTTGACCCGCTCCAGCTGGTCACGGAACGCAGCGGCCAGAGGATCATTGGCCAGCGACGGTGCGTTCCAGGTACTGCGACGCGGCGGCAGGTCGCCGATGATGGAATGGAAGCGGGCCTGGATTTCCGGGCGCGACAGGAACTCGATCAGCCTCCAGGAGGCTTCCTTCTGCTGCGACTTGCGGAAGATCACCAGGCTGGTGCCACCGGCAATACCGGCGCCCGGACCGTCCGGACCCGGCAACGCGGCCGTGCCCCACTGCCCTTCCAGCTCCTTGGGCTGCAGCTTCTTGAACTCGCGGATGTTCCAGGGGCCGGAGATGTAGAACACATTGAAGCCACGGAAAAACTCGTCCCAGACGTTGGAGATCTGCGTCTCGGACATCTTCGGCGCCCAGCCCTGCTCGAACATGTTGGCGTAGAAGGCCAGCGTGCGGCGGAACCCCGGGCTGGCGAAATTGCCGCGCGTGTCATCGTCGCGCAGCAGCGGATCGGGCTGCTGCAGCGCCAGCGACAGCTGCTGCTCGAACTCGTTGATCGGCATCAGCACCGCATAGCGGTTCGGGCCCTGCATGCGCTTGATCGCCGCCATCTGTTCGTCCCACTCCTGCCACGTGCGCGGCGGGTGGTCGTAACCGGCCTTGGCCAGCAGATCCTTGCGGTAGAAGATCAGGCGCGTATCGACATACCACGGCACGCCCACCAGCTCGCCGTGGATCACATTGGTATCCCAGATGCCTTGGAAGTAGTCCTTCGGGTCGACCACGGCCGAGCGCTGCACGAACGGCTGCAGCGGCGTCAGCGCATCAAGCTCGGCGAACTCCGGTACCCAGGTGTTGCCCAGCTGGCACACGTCCGGCAGGCCGTCGGCGGCGAACGCGGTCAGCAGCTTCTCGTGCGCGGCCGTCCACGGGATGTTCTGCACATCCACCTTGATGCCCGGATTCTCGGCCTCGAACTCATGGATCAGCTCGCTGACCACCTCCGCCTCGCGGCCCATCGCCCAGAAACGTACGGTGGTGGTGCCCGGATCGGTACGGGCACAGCCGGCCACGGCCAATGCGGCGAAGGCAGGCAGCGCCCAGCGGCGCAGGCGGTCGATCCAGTTCGGCATCGGGTTACTTGCCCTGGCCTGTGGTGCGGTTGGCATTGTTCTTCTGTTCCTGCGCGGCAGCCGCGCGTGATTCGGCGATACCCACCGCGCGTGCCGCCGCGGCCTTTTCGTCTTTCTGCAGTTCCAGCGGCTGGAACGAACCTTCCGGTGCCAGCCAGCCACCACTGAACCCGGCCCGTTCCAGGCCCTTGCGGATGTACGGGTTCTTCTTCATGACTTCCCAGACGAAGTCATCGCGGTAGTTGGCGATCATGGTCAGGATCGGGCCCTGATCGATGGCGATGTAATCGCTGGCGACCCAGCCGCGATCCGGCACCAGGCGGCCGGTCTTGATCGGGATGTCGTAGTTGAAGCTGGGGTTGAATGAATCCAGGAAGCCGTAGCTGGAGTAGATGTAATCGCCAAAGCGCTTGTGCATCTCCAGCGTGGCCGGAATCACCTGCTCCGGCGCGAACACCACCGACGCGATCGCAGCGGTGGGAGCGATGGTGCCGTCATCGAAGTTCTCGCGCAGGCCGGCGCCGCGCGAGGAGTAATGGCGGAACTGGCGCTGCTCGCCGCGATAGTCCTGGGTGGTGTTCTGTGGTCCATCACTGGCGGTCAGGCCCCACACATTCTCGCCATACTCCTTCCACTGCATCGGGTTGGCGATGGCGTACTCGCGCTGGGCCAGTGCGGCCGAGCGGCTGTTGAGGAAGTAGGTGCTGCCGCGCTCGCGCATGTACGCATCCTGGATATCGCGGAAGTCGATCCAGACGTGGCTGTACTGGTGGCCGAACAGCGGGCCGAAGGACAGGTATTCCTGGCCCTGGTAGACGCCCCAGTCGTTGTCATAGGTACGCGTCCACACCGTCCACGCATCCGGGCTGACCGGGTGCGTCGGCGAGCCCAGGGCAAGGATGTAGACCATCATCGCCTCGTTGTAGCCCATCCAGTCGTGGTCGATGAAGCCGCTCTCGGGGAACCAGCCCATCGAGATCAGCGGTGCACGCTGCTGCAGCCACGGCCAGTCGACCTTCTTGTACAACGTGTCGGCGATCTGGCGGATCTCCTTCTCACGCGGATCGTCGCCGTCGTAGTACGACTGCGCGAACAGCACGCCCATCATCAGCAGCGCGGTATCCACCGAGGACAGCTCAACCCAGCTGTCGTAGCGACGCCCTTCCTGCATGTCCAGGAAGTGGTAGTAGAAGCCCTTGTAGCCGGCCTTGCCGGTGCGCTGCGGGCCCATCGGCACGTCGCGGAAGAACTTCAGCGTGGTCAGGGTGCGGTCGATCGCCTGGTTGCGGCTGACCCAGCCGTTCTCGATGCCGATCGGGTACGCGGTCAGTGCGAAGCCGACCGAGGCGATGCTGGCGAACGGCCGCGACGGATAGCGATCCGGGGTCAGGCCATTGATCTCGTTGGTGGTATCCCAGAAGAACTGGAAGGTACGACGCTCGATGTCATCGAACAACGGCGGCAGCACCGGCTTCATCGGCCGCGGCGGTGCGTCGGCCTCGATCAGGATCACCGGCGGCCGCGGCTTGGCAGGCTCCTGCTGGGCCGGCTGGCAGGCGGCCACGGCCAGGCTCAACGCTGCGGCGGACAACAGATGGCGTGCCTGCATGGCGCGATTTCTCCGGTGGTCTGATCGATGGGAAAGCATACCGTCCAATGATCTGAAATCGTTTACAAGATGCGTTCTGAAAAAACCACGAAAAACGTGGTTTGACACCGCGATCATTGCCCATGCCGCTGCCCCCTGGCCGGCAGCGGCATGGGCAATGGACCGGCGCGGGGCCGGCCATTGCCGTTTTCAAGCAGCCGATGCCGCCGGCGGAACGGCGGCATCGGGTCGTGCATCTACATCCGGGCTTAGAAGCGGAAGCCCACTTCGGCCTTGATCTGGCGCGGCGTACCGACGATGTCGCCGGTCTCGTTGTAGCTCGCGGTCAACTTGCCATTCTTGTAGTAGTTGTAGTTCGAGAAATTGTCGAAGTTGAACACGTTGATGATGTCGATACGCGCATACAGCTCGGTATCGCCCGGCATCTTGAACGTCTTCGTCGCCTGCAGGTCGACCGAGCGATAACCGAAGATCTTGCCACCCAGCAGGAACTTGCCGTTGCCACCCGGAACCGCCGCCATCGGGGTCGGCAGGTCGAAGCCATTGGCCTGCGGCACGCCGTACCAGTCGTTGATCGCGGTCGGGGTGGCCAGGGTGATCTTGCCACCGAAGGTGATGCCCCAGAAGCCCGCATACGAACCGGTCACCACCAGGCGGTGACGCGGCGCGCCGTTGGAGCGGATGGTCGGATAATCACCGATCACGCCACGGTCGAACGCGTAGTGCTCGTTGATGTCACGGTTGTGGCGGGCGGTGGTCCAGGTATAGGCGATGGAGGTGCCCCAGCCGCTTTCTTGGGTGAACGGCTTCTGCGCCGACAACAGGATCTGGGTAGCACGGGTCTTGATGCCCTGCTGGCCGATGATCAGGCTGCCGAAGCCCGGCACGTTGCAGCTCCACGCCTGGCCCAGACCGGCTTCGGTGCCGCCGCACAGACGCGGATCGTCGAAGAAGTTGCCGGTCGGGTAGCGATTACCCAGGGTGAAGGCGAAGCCGTCATAGGTGAGCGTGCGCGAGATGGTGGCGTCGGTCAGCCAGTCGCCGATCTGATTGCTCATGCCCAGGCTGAACTGGTCAGCGTAGGGGACCTTCAGATTGTTGTTCAGCAGGTCGACTTCCAGGCCGGCATTGCTGGTCGAACCGACCAGGCTCTGGAGGTTGCCGATACCGTTGAGCAGATTCGGGTTCCAGTCATAGCACGCGGCGTTGCCCTGGAAGCACTGACCGGTTGCCGGATTGCGGAAGTAGATCGTCGGCTGCGGCAGGGCCAGCTTGGTGGTTTCCAGCTGCAGGTAGTCGAACAGGTCGCGGTCGTAGGAACGACCGGCACCGCCGTGGATCACGTGCTGCTCGTCGGCATTGATGTCATACGAGAAACCCAGACGCGGCTGCCAGGCATTCTTGAATGCCTTGCGGTTGTGGCCGTTGCTGATGTAATCGTTGATGTTCAGGCCGCTCAGCGCCAGCGTGTCGGCGTAGCTCTGGCCAGCGGCGGCACGCGGATCCTGCGCGAACAGCGCATTGACCACTTCCGGCGGGGTCACGAAGTCCAGATAGGACGGGTTCTTCTCGTAGTCCCAGCGCAGGCCGAGGTTCAGCTGCAGATGGTCGTTGACCTGCCAGTCATCCTGGATGAACAGACCGATCTGCTTCACCTTCGAGCGCACTTCGCCAGACACGCCGGACACGCCGGTGACCGGCTTCACGAACTGTGCCTTGTACGGGATGCTGTCCGGGAAGGTCGGGTTGTCGATGGTGTAGTAGAACTGCGGATTGATCTGCGCCGCATCGGAGGCGTACAGGTCGATCTGCTTGTACTTGGCACCCATCTTGATGGTGTGGTCGCCCGCCCACTCGATGCCATCCAGGGTCAGGTTGTCTTCGATCGACCAGCCCTTCTGGCCCTTCACCTGCGACGACATTGCCGAGGAACCACCGATCGAGACGATGGCGCGCTCCTCGCTCTTGCCGTCCGGCGCGGTGTAGTTGAAACCGTTGCCCATGCTCAGCGGCTTGGGATTGTTGAACGAGTCCTCGTGGGTAACCATCAGCTCGTTGTAGTAACGCTCACCGCTGTGGTTCCAGCGCAGCGCGTAACGACGGTCAGTGTTCTTGGTTTCCTTGCCGTGCATCGGCGCGGTCTGGTCCGAGAACTGCTGCTGGGTTTCATCACGGTCCTGGAAGGTCAGTTCCAGGCGATCGTTGTCGGTCGGCTCGAAGTCGACCTTGGCGAAGATCAGGTCCTGCTGGAACGGCTGGCTGGCCGGGCCCAGGCCGGCCTGGGCATCAGCCGGGACGCGGTTGGCCTTGTTGGTCACCGCACCATGCGGTGCGATGGTCACCGGCAGATCGAAGCGCTTGGCTTCATAGGTCACGAAGAAGTGGGCCTTGTCCTTGACGATCGGGCCGCCCAGGGCGAAGCCGTATTCCTTCTCGGCCGAATCCTCCTTGCCCTTGCCCGGCTGACGCTCGGCCGGGGTCATCGCGCGCATGCTGTCGTTGGTATAACGGTAGAAGGTTTCACCCTTGAACTCGTTGGTACCCGACTTGGTCGCGGCCGTGACCGCTGCACTGGACACCTGGCCGTACTCGGCCTTGTAGTTGCCGGTGATGACCTTGTACTCGCCGATGGCCAGCTGCGGGAACGGGTTACCGGCACTGCCGGACTGACCGGCCACGCCGCCGCCCTTGACGTAGCTCTTCTGGCCCACACCGTCGATGTAGACGTTGGTGCCGTCGGAGTTGGTGGCACCGCCGCGCAGCGAGGTGTTGCCCTTGGCATCGCGGGTGAAGATCATGCCCGGCACCGCGTCGGCGAACTCCAGGAAGTTGCGCGAGACCTGCGGGGTGGTCTGGATCTGCTGCAGGCTGACGGTCTTGCCGACTTCGGACGTGCGCACTTCCTGCAGCAGGGTCGGCGCGACGACGTTGACAGTGTCCAGGTTGGTGGCTGCGGTCGTACCCGGGGTACTGCTGGCCGCGCCGGCGAAGTTCAGGGTGGCGGTCGAGGCCACGGTGACGGTGACCTTCTGGGTCTGGCCATTGGCGACCACGTCGTAGGTGCCTGGGTCCAGGCCCATCAGCGAGTAGCTGCCGTCGGCGCGGACGGTGCCGCGACGGACGGTGCCGGTGGCGACGTTGGTGGCGGTCACTTCGGCGCCGGCCTGGGCGCCGGATACCTGGCCGCGCAAGCTGGCATTGGCCGACTGCGCCATGACGTTCGGAGCGGCGGCCAGCATCAGGCAGCTGACCAGTGCGGTGCTCAGCAGCCGGCGTGCCGGCGTGCGGAAGGTGGTGTGCATCATCAACTCAATCTCCGGGTGGCGGTAACCGCTTGCGCGGTCCCTGCGATCAATCAAAAAAGAAGGAACGCCTCTGGCTTCAACGGCCCGATGGCGGAGTGGTGGAATCGCGAACTATCAAGCGGGGAACCAGGGTCTGCTTGTCCCCTGTCCCGTCCGTGGAGGTGCCGTCCATCAACTGCAGCAGGCGCGTCATGGCCCGGTCGCCGAGCTCGGCGATGCTGACCTGCATGGTGGTCAGCGACGGGTGGACGAAACGCGCCAGTGGAATATCATCGAAACCCGCCAGGGCCACATCGGCCGGGACACGGACCCCTGCCTGCGTGAACGCATACAGGCAGCCCAGCGCCATCATGTCGTTGGCGGCGAACACGGCATCAGGCAGCGCTCCGGCTGCCAGCAACTCCTGACCGGCGCGATGGCCGGAAGCTTCGTCGAAATCACCGGGCAGCTCGATGCCTTCGGCGCCACCGCCAAAAGCCGCCAGCGCGTCACGGAAGCCGCGCAGGCGCTCGCGCGCGTCGAAGTTGAGATCCGGGCCAGAAATGAAAGCGATGCGACGGTGGCCAGCGTCAAGCAGATGACGGGTCATCGCCATCGCACCGGCATGGTCGTCGATGCTCAGCACCGGGTGGTCCTGCCCGGGCAGATAGGTGTTGATCAACACCGTCGGCAACGACTGCGGCAGGTTGTCGGTCAGGAAACCGGGGCTCTCGGCATAGGGCGAGAGCACCAGCAGGCCGTCGACGCGGCCGCGCATGGCGCGCAGGGCCGCACCCTGCTGCTCCTGGTCACCGTGGTAGCTGGACACCAGCAGGTGCTGGCGGCGGCTACGGGCGACATTGTCGATGCCACGCATCAGCTCGGAGAAGAATTCGCCGTACAGGTCAGGCAGCACCACGCCCACCGTATTGGTGCGGCGGCTGCTCAGGCTGCGGGCGGCGGCGTGCGGGGTGTAACGCAGCCGTGCGGCGACCTCCAGCACAAGCTGGCGGACCGGTTCGGCGACATTTTCATGCCCGTTAAGCGCGCGGGAAACCGTGGCCACGGAGACCCGGGCTTCGCGTGCGACGTCTTTGATTGTGATAGCTGCCTTGTTCACGAAGCCGCCCTCCACGGCTTGGACCTACCAGCATTGGCGCGGAATGTAAGCGTTTCCATCTGGGCTTGTAAACAGTCCGTTAGGCGAATGTCCCGAAATGGACATGGAAATCTGTCTGCAGCGAGCCCCCGCGGGGACCCGCCAGGACAGCGTGGGACAAGGGCTCAGCCCTGTTCTGACGGGGTCTGCGCGCGGATGGACAACGCGTGGATGTCGGTCTCCATCATCGCCCCCAGCGCGGCGTACACCGCGCGATGCCGGGCCAGCGGGCCCAGTCCGGCAAAGCGTTCACTCACCACATGCACGTTGAAATGGCCGCGGCCATCGCGCGCACCGGCATGGCCTGCGTGGCGATGGCTGTCGTCTTCGATCTCGAGCACGCTCGGCGCCAGGGCATGCTGCAGCGCATCACGCATTCGCGAGATCCGTTCCGCGCTCACGGCAACACCTTGCGGAACGGTCGCACCTGCACGCGGGTGTAGACGCCGGCGGCCACGTACGGGTCGGCGTCGGCCCAGGCCTGGGCCTGCAGCAGCGACTCGAACTGCGCGATCACCACCGAGCCGCTGTAACCGGCCGGGCCCGGGTCTTCACTGTCCACCGCCGGGCACGGGCCGGCCAGCAGCAGGCGTCCCTCGTCGCGCAGCGCGTGCAACCGCGCCAGGTGTTCCGGCCGCGCCTGCAGCCGCTGCGCCAGCACATCCTGGCCGTCATACCCTTCGATCACATACCACACCGGCATTTCCTCGCTTGCGTTGTCGGGTCCGCAGATTCTAGCCAATGCGACCCCTGCCCCGGCCCGGCTGGACACTGGCGCAACAAAGGCTTACCCTAGACTCCATTGCACGTGGCTGGATGCAGCAGCCCGTCGGTTTTTGCGGCCAACGCAGCCCCCGACGACCGTCCCGCTGCTTCAAACCGGTCCACCTGGCCGGGCCACGTAGACGACCTCCCCGTAGTTCCGTCGCCGCCGTTTCGTGCGGCGCGTCCTGCTGTTTGATATGTGTGGAATCGCGCCGATCCCGGCGTGTCTGGTGCCCTGGGGCTCCGTGGCGTTGGCCCGGCGAACCCGGTGCCGCGACTGGTCCGTTGCAATCCTGATGTCCATTAGATGACTTCCGAACTCGCGCTCGACGCGAACCCGCCAACCCGGCCGCCCGCCCCACAGCAGCAGGAAATGCCGCTGGCCGTGGTGCATGGGCAACCGGTCCTGCAGATTCCGCAGGACCTGTACATTCCGCCGGACGCGCTGGAAGTCATCCTGGATGCCTTCGAAGGCCCGCTGGACCTGCTGCTGTACCTGATCCGCCGCCAGAACCTGGATGTCCTGGACATTCCGGTAGCCGAGATCACCCGGCAGTACGTGGAATACATCACCGTGATGCGCGAGCTGCGCTTCGAGCTGGCCGCCGAGTACCTGGTGATGGCAGCGATCCTGGCCGAGGTGAAGTCGCGCATGCTGCTGCCGCGCCCGGTCAGCGAGGAAGGCGATGAAGCCGACCCGCGCGCCGAACTGGTGCGCCGGCTGCAGGAGTACGAACGTTTCAAGCAGGCCGCCGAGGACATCGATGCCCTGCCCCGCCAGGACCGCGACACTACGGTGGCGCACGCCTTCATGCCCGAACGCGCCACGGTGAAGCTGCCGCCGCCGGTGGACCTGAAAGAGATGCTGCTGGCCCTGCACGACGTGCTCAAGCGCGCCGAGCTGTTCAGCGGTCACGCCATCAAGCGTGAGGCACTGAGCGTGCGGCAACGCATGGGCGAAGTGCTGGGACGCCTGGAAGATGGCAAGTTCTATCGTTTTGAAGGGCTGTTCACGGCCGAAGAAGGCAAGCTGGGCGTGCTGGTCACGTTCCTGGCGGTGCTGGAACTGGCCAAGGAACAGCTGCTGGACATCGTCCAGGAAGAACCACTGGCGCCGATCTACGTGAAATCGCTGGCCGCCGGCAACACCAATGCCCCGCTGCAGTTCAGCAGCGAGTTCGACGACAACGACGCCGCCAATGCAGACGAGTGAGCGCTGACTGCCGATGGATCAACTGCTGATCAACCGCATTGTCGAGGGTGCCTTGCTGGCCTCCAGTCAGCCGCTCACCCTGGCCCAGCTGAAGGACCTGTTCCCGGAAGAGGAACCGGCACCGCCGGGCAGCATCGAACGCGCGCTGGAACGCCTGCGCGAAGCCTGCGAAGGCCGCGGCGTGGAACTGGTCGAGGTCGCCTCCGGCTTCCGCTACCAGGTGACCGGCGAAGTGCATGGCTGGATCAGCCGGCTGTGGACCGAACGCAAGACCCGTTACACCCGCGCCACCCTGGAAACCCTGGCGCTGATCGCCTACCGGCAACCGATCACCCGCGGCGAGATCGAGCAGGTACGCGGCGTGGCGGTCAGCAGCAACATCATCCAGGCGCTGGAAGAACGCGAGTGGATCCGCGTGGTCGGCCACCGCGATGTGCCCGGCAAGCCTGCGCTGTTCGGCACCACCAAGGGCTTTCTGGATTATTTCGGCCTGAAGCGATTGGATGAGCTGCCGCCTCTGTCGGAACTGAAGGACCTGGGCGAGCTGGAACCCCAGCTGTCCCTGGACCGCGATGCGCCAGCAGCAGCAAGCGCCGACGGTCCTGACATCTCGGCCGGCGACGAAGGCGCTGCCGCGAACGATGATGCCGGCCTGGCCGGCAGTGACACCCCCGATTCCGCCGACGCAGCTCCTGCGGCGGCTATCGATGAGCAAGCACCTTCGCCCCTCGATGATGGGCACCCCGATTCCGCGCCGGGCGAGCGCGCGGTGCCAGTGAACGAACGCGAAGACAACGCCGTCGCGATGACGACCGTGGCTGTTGACCAAGCCGATTCCGAACCAGAGGCCGACCTCGAAACCGTCGGCCGGAGCAAAACTGATGAGTGACACCCCCCGTAACAAGCTCTCGCTGAAGCGCGAAGCCACCTCCGAACAGTTCAAGCTGGAAGAGCGCCTGCACAAGGTGCTGGCCCAGGCCGGCCTCGGCTCGCGCCGCGCGCTGGAACAGCGCATCGCCGAAGGCCTGGTCAAGGTCAACGGTGAAGTCGCGCAGACCGGCATGTCGGTCAAGAGTGGCGACAAGATCGAGCTGGATGGCCGTGGCTTCGTCGCCACCGCCCTGGCCGAGCCGTCGCGCGTGCTGGTCTACAACAAGCCGGAAGGCGAAGTGACCACCCGCGATGATCCGGAAGGCCGCCCCACCGTATTCGAATCGCTGCCACCGCTGAAGGGCGCGCGCTGGATCGCGATCGGCCGCCTGGACATCAACACCACCGGCCTGCTGCTGGCCACCACCGACGGTGAACTGGCCAACGCCATGATGCACCCGTCGTTCGAGGTCGAGCGCGAATACGTGGTCCGCGTGCGTGCGCCGGAAGGCGAGGAAAAGGTCTCCGACGCCATCGTCGACCGCCTCACCCGTGGCGTGGCACTGGAAGACGGCCCGGCCAAGTTCGACGAGATCGAACGCATCGGCGGCACCGACTCGCACGACTGGTTCCGCGTCGTGGTGAAGGAAGGCCGCAACCGCGAAGTGCGCCGCCTGTGGGAATCGCAGGGCTGCCAGGTCAGCCGCCTGAAGCGCACCCGCTACGGCAAGGTGAGCCTGCCGCGCGAACTGGCCCGCGGCCATTCGGTGGAACTGGGCACCACGCAGGTTGAAGCCCTGCGCGCGCATCTGAAGCTGGAAGAAGGCGCGCCGTCGGCACTGACGCTGCAGCCGGTGATCGGCCAGCGCCGCGCCGCCAAGACCACCGTGCGCGTGCGCGAAGGTGGCCGCGGCAACGCCTACGTCAACGGCCACAACACCGCCGACGAGGGCCGCGAGCTGCGTCGTTTCGATAACGTCCGCGAAGACCGCGGCCGTGGTCGCGGCGGCAAGGGCGGCGGCTTCAAGGGTGGCCTGACGGTCAGCGGTGAAGCGGCAGCCAAGCAGTCGCAGAAGCCGTTCAAGCAGCGCGCCCAGAAGAACGACCGTTCGCTGCCGGAAGGCAACCCGGCCGCGTTCCGCACCTGGTACGTGCCGGATGGCGTGAGCACCGGCCCGAGCGGCCATCGCAATGCCGGCCCGGGCGCGCGTGGCCCCGGTGCCCGTGGTCCGGGTGCAGGCGGCCAGGGCCGTCCGTATGGCAAGCCGAAGGGTCCGGGCGCAGGCGCCGGTGGCGGCCAGGGCCGTGGCGGTTTCGGCGGTGAAGGCCGTGGCGGCGCGGGCGGCCAGGGTCGTCCGGCCGGTGCGGGCAACCGCTCGCAGGGCCAGGGCAACAAGCACCCGTACGGCCATCCGGGCAATGCCCCGAGCTTCCCGTCCGACCACGCCACGCCGGGCTTCAACCCTTATGGCAGCCCGAAGCCGGCACAGGGCGCCCGTGCGGGCGGTCGCGGTCCGGGCGGCGGCAACCGCGGTCCAGGCGGTAATCGCGGCCCGGGTGGTCCGGGGGGCAACCGTGGCCCGGGTGGCCCCGGCGGCAACCGCGGTCCGGGCGGCCCGCGCCGCAGCGGCCCGCGCGGCGGCTGATCGCTGACACGCATGAAATGAGAAACCCCGGCGCAGGCCGGGGTTTTTCGTTGAAAAGGGGACGGAGGGGATTAAGTCGTTTTTGCCACGGTGTGTGTCGAAGGGGCGAAAGCGACTTAATCCCCTCCGTCCCCTTTTGCGTGGCGCTGGAAAGCGGCGGGAGTGGTGCCGGTCATGCTGCGGAAGAAGGCGATGAACGGGCTCTCGGCGGAGAAGCCGGTGTCCTGCGCCACATGCGCGACGCGATGACCCAGCAGCAGCAACTCCATGGCCCGCATCAGGCGCCATTGCTGGCGCCAGGCCTGGTAGCTCATGCCGGTATCACGCTGCATCAACCGGCCGACAGTACGCGCGCTCAGGCCCGTGCGTGCGGCCAGCTCCCCCAGTTCGGGCGGCAGCTGCTCGGCCAGCGGCAGGCAACGTGCGATCCGCGGATCACGCGGTAAAGGCAGGTCCATCGGCGCCACCGGTGCAGCGGCGATTTCCAGCACGCACAACGCCAGTTGATGGTGCGCGCGCGGCGACTGCCAGTCATGGTCGAACGGCGCCTGCGCGATCGGCTCCAGCAAGGCCTGCAGCAGCGGACCGACGCCGATGATCGCCGGCTGCCGGGGCAGCTGGGCCGACAGGGTGGCGTCGAAGTACAACGAACGGTAGTCGACTGCCTGGCGCATCTGCGCACGATGGCGCAGGCCACCCGGAATCCACGCCGCGCGCGCGGGCGGCAGCAGGCTGACGCGGTCACCGTAGGTCAGGCGCGTACAGCCCTGCCGGGTGTACAGCAGCTGCGCGCGTGCATGTTGGTGCCAACCCGAGTCGTGATCCGCCAGTGAGGCCGCGATCCCCAACACCGGAGCGCCCCAGGCATCGGCGTCGAAGTGCGCATCCGGCTGCAACCAGGCCATGTCTGATTTCATATATCTGATGACAGGATAGACAGAGTGCGCCATTGTGGGCGCGACCACAATGCGCGGCCCTGTTCCTGGAGCGCCCGCATGTCGCGCCGCCTGTTGTTGCTCACCATTGCACTGCTGATGTTTCCGCAGTTGGCACAGACCCTGTACAGCCCGGCCCTGGCCGATCTGGCCGAACGCTTCGCCCTGCCGCCGAGTGCCGCCAGCCAGGCCATGAGCCTGTACCTGTTCGGCTTCGCTGCAGGCGTGCTGCTGTGGGGGCGCCTGGCCGATCGTATCGGTCGTCGCCCCGCCCTTCTCTGTGGCCTCGGCGTCTTCGCAGTGGCTGCACTGGGCGGGCTGATGGCTGGCAGCTTCGGCCAGGTGCTGCTGGCCCAGGCGTTGGCCGCAGTCGGCGCCGCCGCCGCTTCGGTGGTGACCCAGACCGTGCTGCGCGACCATCTGCAGGGGCCAGCGTTGGCGCAGGCATTCTCCTGGATCGGCATGGCCCTGGCCCTGAGCCCGGCCATCGGTCTTGCACTGGGCACGCTGCTGGTCGCCGCCAATGGCTATGCCGGCGTACAGTCCGGCCTGCTGCTGATCGCTGCCCTGCTGGCGGTGGCATGCCTGGCAGGCCTGCGCGAAAGCCGCCCTGCACAGATCTCGCACACGCCCATGCTGCCGCTGCTGCGGGAACTGCTGCGCGATCGCTGGATCTGGTCACACGCGTTGCTGGTGATGGCCTTCAACGTGGCGATGTACAGCTGGTATGTGCTCGGCCCCTTCGTGTTTGCGCGCCTGCACTGGCCAGCCACCTGGTTCGGCGCCAGCGGCGCGGTGCTGGCACTGGGCTCGGCACTGGGCGCGTGGGGCAATGGCCGCCTGCTGCGTGCAGGCGTTGCCACAACCACGCGCATCCGCATCGCCGCAGGACTGGTTCTGACGGGAGGCCTGCTGGCCGCGCTGCTGCATGATCACCCTGCCCTGGTCGCGGCGATGGTGCCGGTGGTGACGGGCTTCGGCCTTGCCATTCCCAATGTGCTCGGCCAGGCCTTGCGCGGCTATCCACACTGTCTCGGCAGCGCAGGCGCGCTGTTCGGCCTGCTCTACTACCTGCTGATCGGTGCGGCAATGGCGCTGGTCGGTGCAGTGCAGCTGCTGGCACCGACCCTCATCGTGTGCGGCCTGCTGGCCTTGTGGCTGCAGCGGCAGCGTCCCGCTGCAGCCTAGGAATTGCTGCAAAAGCAGCGCACTGTGCGCGCCTTCCGGGAACGGCTTTGATTCCCTGGCTATCGTGCGCGCTCTCCCACACAAGGCAGATGCCCATGATCACCATCACCGCCGAACAGGCCCGCGCCAACGTCGATGCCGCCAAGCGCCCGATCGAACTGTTCTACCGCGATCTCGACAACGCCATCCAGATCGGCTCGGAAAATGGCCGCCGCTACGTCGTGTTCGGCTTCAGCCAGGTGATGGCCAGCGAGCAGCTCGTCGAAGACGTGGTCGCACAGTTGCTGAAGAATGGTTTCGGTGTTGAACGGTTGTTGAGCGATTCCGAACAGCACTACATCCGCATCAACTGGGGAACTGCCGCGCCGTCGCGCCTCAGCGCCGGCTGAGGGTGAACGCGGTGCCGTCCACGCCCAGGTCCCAGCCCTTGCCGGTACCGGACAGGGCCAGCGAGATGTCGCCCTTGGTCATCACCTGCGCGTTGCTGGACTTCACCGCACCGGCATGCGCGCCGACCGAGGCGTAAGTGCCCAGCAGCTCGTTGACGCTGACCGCGCCGGTGAAGCTGCCACGCCCGTTGGTGATCTTCGACTTGCCGACGGTCAGGCCGCCCCCCTTCATCTGGATGCGCACCGGCAGGCTGGCGCCGTTGCTGCAGGTGACCGTGCCATTACCGGATGCGGTCTTGTAGATCAACGACCAGCCGGACAGGTTGTAGCGCAGCTCGCAATCGAGGTTGCCGGCAGCGTGCGCGGCGGGGGCCAACGCTGCGGCGGACAGCGCCAGTAGCAGGGCGAAGGGCTTGTTCATGGCGGGACTTCCAGTTCGGTCGGACTGGCGGCGAATCTAACAGCGCGCGCGTGCACGTTGAATGCAGGCGCGCGCGCTGGTGCGGCGGCGTTCAGGCCGTCGCTCAGGCCTGCTCGTCCAGATGGAAGGCATCGGCATCAAGCATGGCCGGGAAGCGCGCGCGGTGTGCTGCCAGCGCCTCGGCCGAGACGGTGGTGGTGACCACCTGTTCGCGTTCGCGAATCTCCACCTGCGGCTGACCGAGGAAATCCAGCACCGCGCTGTCGCCGGCGTAATGCAGCTGGTTGCCATCGACGCCCACGCGATTCACTGCCGCCACGAAGCACAGGTTCTCGATCGCACGTGCACGCAGCAGTGTCTTCCACGCATAGGCGCGTGCCGACGGCCAGTTGGCAACGAAGATCTGCAGGTCGAAATCCAGCTGCTGCGGACGCTCCACGTTGTAGCGGTTGCGGCAGAACACCGGGAAACGCAGGTCGTAGCAGACCTGCGGATTGATCCGCCAGCCCTTCCATTCCACGCTCAGGCGGTCGCGACCGGCAGCATAGCGCTCGTGCTCGCCGCCGTAACGGAACAGGTGGCGCTTGTCGTAGTACTCCAGGTTGCCATCGGGCGTGGCGAACAGCAGGCGGTTGTAGACGCCTTCGCCATCACGCAACTGCACGCTGCCGATCACCGCCGCGTTCAAGGCCCTGGCCTGCTCGCGCACCCAGGCCACGGTCGGGCCGTCCATGCCTTCGGCCTGGGCGATGGCGTCGTTGGAGAAGCCACTGGTGAAGGTCTCCGGCAGGATCACCAAGTCGGTGGTGCCGGCCAGCGGTGCCAGCAGTGCGCCGTAGTACTCACGGTTGCCCGCCGGATCATGCCAGCGGGTGTCGCCCTGGACGAGGGAAATGCGCAGGTCCTGCATGGTCACTGCTCCGCTCAAAGAAGGCGCAGGCGTTCGATCGCCGCGTCCATGGTCGCTTCATTCTTGGCGAAGCACAGGCGCACCAGGCGCTGACCGGCCGGCGGATTCTCGTAGAACGGCGACAGCGGGATGGCGGTCACGCCCTTCTCGATGGTCAGCCACTTCACGAACTCGTGGTCCGGCAGGTCGCTGATGGCCGAGTAATCGACCAGCTGGAAGTAGCCGCCCGGGACCGGCAGCGCCTTCAGGCGGGTGCTGGACAGCTGCTCGCGGAAACGGTCGCGCTTGGCCTGGTAGAACGCGCCCAGCTCGAGGTGGTGTTCGGGCTCATCGCGGATCATCGCGGCGAAGCCATACTGCGCCGGACCGAAGCTGGTGAAGGTGTTGTACTGGTGCACCTTGCGGAACTCGGCGGTCAGCGCCGGCGGGGCGATCGCATAGCCGATCTTCCAGCCGGTGCAGTGGTAGGTCTTGCCGAAACTGGAGATGACGAACGCGCGCTCGCGCAGTTCCGGGTAGCGCAGCGCCGATTCATGGCGGCGGCCGTCATAGATGATGTGCTCATACACCTCATCGGAGATCAGGTAGATCTGCGTGCCGCGCAGCAGCTCGGCCAGCGCCTGCATGTCCTGCGCCGACAGCATCGCGCCGGACGGGTTGTGCGGGGTGTTGACGATCAGCATGCGTGTGCGCGGGGTGATCGCCGCACGCACGCGGTCCCAGTCGACGGCGAAGGTCTGCGGATCCAGCGACACATGCACGGCCTTGGCACCGGCCAGATCGATCGCCGGTTCATAGCAGTCATAGGCCGGGTCGAGCACGATCACTTCTTCGCCGGCACGCACCACGGCGTGGATGGCGTTGAAGATGGCCTCGGTACCGCCACTGGTGACGGTGATCTCGCTGTCCGCATCGACCTGTGCGCCGTAGCAGTCCAGCGCCTTCTGTGCGATGGCCTGGCGCAGCGGCGCCACGCCGGTCATCGGCGGGTACTGGTTCAGCCCGGCGGCCATCGCCTTGGCCGTCTCATCGATCAGGCGCTGCGGCGCGGAAAAGTCCGGGAAACCCTGGCCCAGGTTGACCGCGCCGTGTTCGGCGGCGAGCTGGGACATCACGGTGAAGATCGTGGTACCGACCTTGGGCAGCTTGGTGTTGGGTTGCATCGGCCTGGAATCTGGGGGAACGAGGCCCAGAAGTGTACGAAATCCACGCTGCGACTGTGGGTTCAGCCGGTAGCGCCGGGCCATGCCCGGCGGCTCTTTGCATATGCCTTGCGGCCGCCGGGCATCGCCCGGCGCTACCGGGACAGCATTCACCGCTACAATTGCCGCCGCACTCCGGCATGAAGACCCCTGCCCCTTGAACACCCCTGCATTGCTGGCCGCCAGCGGCCTGAGCTTCTCCCGCAATGACGAGCCGGTGTTCGGCCCGCTGGACTTCCATGTGGACGCCGGCGAAGCCCTGCTGGTGCAGGGCGGCAACGGCGCCGGCAAGACCACGCTGTTGCGCGTGCTGGCCGGCCTGGCCCGGCCCGGTGCCGGGCAGGTGCAGATCGATGGCCGACCGGCCGGCAATGCCGAGCGCGCGCGCTATGTCGCCTACCTCAGCCACCTGCCCGCATTGAAGCCCGATCTGGACACGCTGGAGAACCTGCACTTCCTGTGTGGCCTGCACGGCCGCCGTGCGCGGCAGATGCCCGGCAACGCGCTGGCCATCGTCGGCCTGGCCGGTTATGAGGACACCCTTGTTCGGCATCTGTCCGCCGGGCAGAAGCGGCGGCTGGCTCTGGCACGCATCTGGCTGTCGCCGGCGCCGCTGTGGCTGCTCGACGAACCCTATGCCAACCTCGACCTGGAGGGCATCACCCTGGTCAACCGGATGATTTCCGCGCACCTGCGCGCCGGTGGCGCGGCACTGGTCACCACCCATGGCGCCTATGCCGCACCGCCGGTGCGTACCCGCCAGCTCGACCTCGGCGGTGCCGCATGATCGCGCCAGGCACCGAACCGGGCCTGTGGCAGACCGCGGGCGCCCTGCTCAAGCGCGACCTGCGCCTGCTCTGGCGCCGCCGCGGCGATGCGCTGCAGCCGCTGCTGTTCGCGGTGCTGGTGGTGGTGCTGTTCGCGCTGGCGCAGGGTCGCGAGCCGCAACTGCTGGCCGCCACCGCAGGCGCAGTGCTGTGGCTTGCGGTGCTGCTGGCCGGGCAGCTGTCGCTGGATTCACTATTCCGCTCCGATGCCGAAGACGGCTCGCTGGAACAATGGCTGCTGGCGCCGGTGCCGCTGGCCTGGCTGGTGCTGGTGCGCGTGCTGCTGCACTGGGCCACCACCGCGCTGCCGTTGATCGTGGTCAGTCCGCTGCTGGCCGAAATGCTGCATCTGCCGCATGACCAGCTGCCGATGTTGCTGGCATCGTTGCTGCTGGGAACGCCGTTGCTGAGCCTGATTGGTGGCGTGGTCGCTGCACTGACCGTCGGCATCCGACGCTCTGGTATTCTCGTGGCATTGCTGTCGCTGCCGCTGTACGTGCCGGTGCTGGTGTTCGGCGCAGGCAGTCTGGCGGCAGCCGGACGCGGACAGGATCCGGTCGGTGCGCTGCTGATGCTGGGCGCCGGCCTGCTGGTCGCGCTGGTGCTGGCGCCGTTGGCCACCGCCGCTGCAATACGTATTTCTCTGAGTTGACCGAGCTGAGAGCCAATCCACCCCTGCTGGATAGCCGCCACGCATGAATCCGATTGTCCGCTGGTTCCACCAACTCGGTTCGCCCCCCACGTTCGACCGATTCGCTGCCCGCTGGTCGCGGGTGTTCTACCTCGCGGCGGTGCCTGTGCTGCTGGTCGGCATGTGGCAGGCGCTGCTGGTGGTGCCGCCGGAAGCCAAGCAGCTGGACAGCTTCCGCATCCTCTACATCCACGTGCCCAGTGCCTGGATGAGCCTGTTCGTGTTCGCGCTGATGGCGCTGTATGCCGCCATCGCCCTGATCTGGCGGATCAAGGTCTGCGAGATCCTGGCCATGGCCTGTGCGCCGATGGGCGCCGGCTTCACCCTGATCACCCTGCTGACCGGCAGCATCTGGGGCAAGGGTACCTGGGGTACCTGGTGGGACTGGGACCCGCGCATGACCAGTGAACTGGTGCTGCTGTTCCTGTACCTGGGCGTGATCGGCCTGTACCACGCCATCGAGGACCGCCGCAGCGCCGCGCGCGCGGCCGGCCTGCTGGCCATCGTCGGTGTCAGCCTGCTGCCGGTGATCCGCTATTCGGTGGACTGGTGGGGCGGCCTGCATCAGCGCCAGTCGATCAACGTGTTCGGTGAATCGGCAATCAGCAGCGCGATGATCGCGCCACTGTGGTGGATGGTCATCGGCACCAAGTTCTGGTTCGCCGGTTCGGTGCTGGCCAAGGCCCGCGCCGACAATCTCGACCGCGAGGCCGGCAAGGCCTGGGTCGGTGGCCGGGTCGATGCCGCACGCGCGGCCGGGGAGGCCCAGCCATGACCCACCTGCCCTATGTGATCGGCGCGTACGCCGTGTTCGTGCTGGTGCTCGGCGCCGATGCCATCGGTTCGTGGCTGCGCCTGCGCATGGCACGCCGGTTGGCGCTGGCACGCCAGCAGCGGCAGCAGACCCGCGCCGTCAAACAGGAAGCTGCAGCGCCGCTGTCGACGGAGCTGGAACGATGACGCCGGTACAACGCCGCCGCCTGGCCTGGGTACTGCTGGCCCTGCTCGCCTCCGGGCTGGCCACCGCACTGGTGGCGATGGCGCTGGAACGCAACATCGCCTACCTCTACACGCCCTCGGAAGTGCTGCGCGGGGATGTCGATGCACAGTCGCGGTTCCGCTTGGGCGGGATGGTGGTGAAGGGCTCCTTCAACCGCCCGGTCGGTTCGCTGGAAGCACGTTTCGAAGTAACCGACGGCGATGCCCAGCTGGCGGTGACCACGTCGCGGATTCTTCCGGACATGTTTGCCGAAGGCACCGCGGTGGTCGCCAGTGGCCGCCTGCAGGAGGGTGTCTTCGTTGCCGACGAAGTGCTGGCCAAGCACGATGAAAAGTACGTGCCGAAGGAAGTGGCCGACAAGATGGGCGATGCCCATCGCAAGCATGACGTGCCGGTGACGGCACCCGAGGTGCGCTGAGTGCTGCCCGAACTGGGTCAGATCCTGCTGTTGTGCGCGTTGCTGGCCTCGCTGCTGCAGGCCGGCCTGCCGCTGGTCGGCGCGCATCGCAGCAACACGGCATGGATGGCGGTGGCACGGCCGGCCGCCTTCGCACAGCTGCTGCTGCTCGCCGGCGCCTTCGCGGTGCTCACCGCCGCGTTCGTGCAGCAGGACTTCTCGGTGCGCTACGTGGCCGAGAACTCCAATTCGTTGCTGCCGATGATCTACCGCTACTCCGCGGTCTGGGGTGCGCACGAGGGCTCGCTGCTGATGTGGGCGCTGGTGCTGGCACTGTGGACCGGCGCGGTGGCGCTGTTCTCGCGGCACCTGCCGGCACACGTGCAGGCGCGCGTACTGGCGGTGATGGGCGTGGTCAGCGTCGGCTTCCTCGCCTTCCTGATCTTCACCTCCAATCCGTTCCTGCGCCTGAACCCGGCGCCGCTGGAAGGCCGCGACCTCAACCCGCTGCTGCAGGACCCAGGGCTGATCATTCATCCGCCGATGCTGTACATTGGATACGTGGGCTTTGCCGTTCCGTTCGCATTCGCGGTGGGGGCCCTGCTGGAGGGGCGCATCGATGCGCGCTGGCTGCGCTGGACGCGGCCGTGGACCAACGTCGCCTGGGGCTTCCTGACCTTGGGCATCGCGCTGGGCAGCTGGTGGGCCTACTACGAGCTGGGCTGGGGCGGCTGGTGGTTCTGGGACCCGGTGGAGAATGCCAGCTTCATGCCCTGGCTGGTCGGTGCGGCATTGATCCATTCGCAGGCCGTCACCGAAAAGCGCGGCACGTTCGGCAGCTGGACCCTGCTGCTGGCGATCGCCGCCTTTGCGCTGTCGCTGCTGGGCACGTTCCTGGTGCGCTCCGGCGTGCTGACCAGCGTGCATTCGTTTGCCGCCGATCCGTCGCGCGGCCTGTTCATCCTGGTATTCCTGTCGGTGCTGATCGGCGGCAGCCTGCTGCTGTACGCGCTGCGCGCCAGCCAGCTGAGCGTGGACGCCGACGACCCACGCCGTGGCTTCACCGCCACCTCGCGCGAGACCCTGCTGCTGGCCAACAACCTGCTGCTGGCCACCGCCTGCGCGATGGTCCTGCTCGGCACGCTGTATCCGCTGCTGGCAGATGCACTGTCGCTGGGCAAGATCTCGGTCGGCCCGCCCTACTTCGGCAGCCTGTTCCTGCTGCTGATGGTGCCGATGATCCTGCTGCTGCCGTTCGGCCCGCTGGTGAAGTGGCAGCGCGACCAACCTTCGCGTGCATTCGCCCTGCTGGCGCCCTGGCTGGGGCTGGCGGTGCTGCTGGGCGCGCTGGCCTGGTGGCAGGCGCCGCAGAACGGCTGGAAGGCCGGTCTCGGTGTCGCCGCCGCGGCCTGGGTCGGATTCGGTACCGCACGCTTCGTCTGGCAGCGCCTGCGTGGCAATGGTCGCTTCACCGCCGAGATGCTCGGCATGATCGTCGCCCACGCAGGCATCGCCGTGTTCCTGGCCGGTGCGTTGCTGGTGGAAGCCCTGAACGTGCAGCGCGAAGTGGCGCTGGCACCTGGCCAGCAACTGGTGGTCGGCCGCTACGAAGTGCGCTTCGAGGGCGTGGACCATCGCGAAGGTCCCAATTTCATCGCCGACCGCGGTCACCTGCGGGTGTTCCGCAACGGCCGCGAACTGGCCCTGCTGCATCCGGAGAAGCGCCAGTACGCCAGTGGTGGTCAGGTGATGACCGAGGCCGGCATCGATGCACGCTTCGACGGCGACGTCTACGTGGCATTGGGCGAGCCGCTGGGCAACAATGCATGGGCGGTCCGGGTGCACATCAAGCCGTTCGTGCGCTGGATCTGGCTGGGCGCGCTGTTGATGGCCCTGGGCGGATTCATCACCGCCGCCGACCGCCGTTTCCGTCGTCCGTAGGAGTTCCCATGTCCGAGTCCCCCGCCCCGCGCCCCTCCCGCCCGCTGCCGCCGGTAGCCATCGTGATCGGCGTGCTGTTCTTCTTCGGCCTGCTCGGGCTGATGATCTACGGGGTGATGAAATCGGGTGATCCGCAGCGCGACGTGCTGCCCTCGGCGCTGATCGACAAGCCGGCGCCGGCGTTCGCCCTGCCGGTGCTGCACGACCCGGAGATGATCGTGCACAGCGACGAACTGCGCGGCGCGCCTTACCTGTTGAACGTATGGGGCAGCTGGTGCGCGGCCTGCCGCGAGGAACACCCGGTGCTGACCCGTTTCGCCGAGAGCAAGCGCGTGCGCGTGATCGGCTACAACTGGAAGGACGAGCCGACCGATGCCTTGCACTGGCTGGAGCAGCTAGGCAACCCGTTCATGGTCGTGCTCAGTGATGTTGAAGGCCGCACCGCCATCGACTGGGGCGTGACCGCTGCACCGGAGACCTTCCTTGTCGACGGCAGCGGCATCGTGCGCTGGAAGTACAGCGGTGCGATGACCCAGCGCGTAGTCGACGAGAAGCTGATCCCGGCGCTGGAAAAGATCGAGAAGGCCCAGGGCAATGCCGGCAGCACGCTGCACACGGCGCCCTGAGCCCATGCGCTGGCTGCTGGCGTTGCTGCTTCTGATGCTGCCGCTGGCCGCAGTGGCGCAGCAGCCGCTGCACGATCCGCAGCCACTGCAGTTCCGCGATGGCGCCGAAGAACGCCGCTTCCATGACCTGGCCGCGCAGCTGCGCTGCGTGCAGTGCCAGAACCAGTCGCTGGCCGATTCCAACGCGCAGATCGCGCAGGATCTGCGCCGCGAGGTGCTGCAGCTGATGCAGCAGGGCCACGACGATGCACAGATCAAGCAGTTCCTGGTCGCCCGCTACGGCGAGTTCGTGCTCTATCAACCACCGTTGCAGCCGGGCACCTGGCTGCTGTGGGGCGGTCCCCTGCTGATGCTCGGCGCCGGCGCACTGGTGGTGCTGGGCATTGTCCGCCGTCGTGGCCGTACGGTCGGCGCAGCACCGGCCGGAAAGGCCGATGAAGGAGACGGATGGTGAGCCATTGGCTGCCGGTGCTGGCCGGTCTGGTTGCTGCGCTGATGGCAGCGCTGGTGCTGTGGCCGCTGCGCCACCACGGTCGTCGCGGTTTCGTGGTCGGCGTGTTCGCACTGGGCGTGGCCGGTGCCTGCCTGTATCTGCTGGTCGGTGATCCGCGTGCAGCACAGGTCCAACCGACGCCGTCGGTAGCCACCCTGCGCGATGGCGTGCAGGCCCTGCAGGATGCACTGGAGCGTGACCCACAGCGGGCCGATGGCTGGGCGCTGCTGGGCCGGTCGCAGGCCGAACTGGGCAACGCCGCAGCCGCGGCGGACGCCTTCGCACGTGCCGCCGCTCTCGCCCCGGAAGACCCCGGCGTGCTGGTGGAAGCGGCGCAGGCACGTGCGCAGGCCGATGCCGGCAAGCAGTTCGATGACACCGCGATGGCCTGGTTGCAACAGGCGCGTGCACAGGCACCCGATGCCGAGCGCGCCAGCTGGCTGCTGGGCATCGCCCTGCGCCAGCGCGGAAAGAATGCCGAGGCCGCGGATGTGTGGAGCGGCCTGCTGCCACGGCTTGAGCCCGGCGCCGCGCAGGCGCTGCAGGCGCAGATCGCCATCGCCCGCGAAGCCGCAGGCCTGGCACCCGATGCCGCCCCTGCAGCACCAGCGGCGCTGCTGCAGGTACGCGTGCAGCTGCCTGCGCTGGAGAATGCCGAGTGGCCGGCCAGCACCCGGGTATTCGTGCTGGCCCGCGCCGTGGGTGGACCGCCGATGCCGGTGGCCGCACGCAAGCTGCCGCTGGCCGGTTTCCCGGCCACGGTCGGGCTGGGCGACGCTGACAGCCCGATGCCGACCGCGCCGCTGTCGGCACATCGCGACGTGGAAGTGCTGGCACGCATCTCGCGTACTGGTAGCGCCAATCGCAGCGAGGGCGACCTGCAAAGCGACGTGGTGCGGGTGACGCTGCCGCATGACGGCGTGGTTGAGCTGCGGTTTCCCTGACTTGTAGAGCCGAGCCCACGCTCGGCTGCGATTGGGTTGCCGGCGCCCGCCAGCCGAGCATCGGCTCGGCTCTACAGCAGATCCACGCCATGCGTGGATACGGCGGTCCGGTCCGCGTCCACCCGCTGCTGGAATCCAGCGTGTCGCCAGCTCCACATGCCGCCCCGCTAGAATGCGTGCATGACCGAATTCATACCGCCCGGCACCCGCTTCCACGCCCTGCCCTCGCCGTTCCCGTTCAAGCGCGGTGGCGCCCTGCACGGCGCGCGCGTGGCCTACGAGACCTGGGGAACGCTGGCGGCCGATGCCAGCAATGCGATCCTGATCGTGACCGGCCTGTCCCCAGACGCGCATGCAGCGGCCAACGAGGCCAACCCGGCACCGGGCTGGTGGGAAGCGATGGTTGGCCCCGACAAACCCATCGATACCAACCGCTGGTTCGTGGTGTGCGTGAATTCGCTGGGCAGCTGCAAGGGCTCGACCGGCCCCGCTTCGCTCAACCCGGCCAACGGTCAGCCCTACCGCCTGGACTTCCCCGAGCTGTCGATCGAAGACGGTGCCCGCGCCGCCGTCGACGTCGTGCGTGCACTAGGTATCGAGCGGCTGGCCTGCGTGGTCGGCAACTCGATGGGCGGCATGACGGCCCTTGCCATCCTGATGCTGCATCCGGGCATCGCGCGCAGCCACGTCAACATTTCCGGCAGCGCGCAGGCGTTGCCGTTCTCGATCGCGATCCGCTCGCTGCAGCGCGAGGCAATCCGCCTTGACCCGCGCTGGAATGGCGGCCACTACGACGATGCCGAGTACCCCGAGTCCGGCATGCGCATGGCGCGCAAACTGGGCGTGATCACCTACCGCTCCGCGCTGGAGTGGGATGGCCGCTTCGGCCGCGTGCGGCTGGATTCGGACCAGACCGACGACGATCCGTTCGGCCTGGAATTCCAGGTGGAAAGCTATCTGGAAGGCCACGCACGGCGCTTCGTGCGCTTTTTCGATCCCAACTGCTACCTGTACCTGAGCCGCTCGATGGACTGGTTCGACCTGGCCGAGTATGCCGACGGCGACGTGCTGACCGGGCTCGCGAAGATCCGCGTGGAGAAGGCGCTGGCGATCGGCGCCAACACCGATATCCTGTTCCCCGTGCAGCAGCAGCAACAGGTTGCCGATGGCCTGCGCGCCGGCGGTGCCGATGCGCACTTCATCGGCCTGGAATCGCCACAGGGCCATGACGCCTTCCTCGTCGATTTCGAGCGTTTCGGCCCGGCCGTGCGCGGCTTTCTCGACGCGCTGTAGGTGGCATGGCGGCGTAATCTCGCGCTGGCCGCGTTCGGCGCGTTGATCGCGCTGACGGTCAGCGGCGTGCTGCCGCTGTGGCTGGGTGGGTGGTGCCTGCTCGCCAGCGCGGTGTCGTTCGGCCTGTACGGCCACGACAAGCGCGCGGCGCAGAGAAAGCAGTGGCGTATTCCGGAGCGCACATTACAGCTGCTGGCCTTTGCCGGCGGTTGGCCCGGCGCGCTGCTGGGCCAGGCGATGTTCCGCCACAAGCACCGCAAAGCCTCGTTCCAGTGGGTGTTCTGGCTGTGCGTGCTGGCCAACGTGGCCTCGATCGCGGTGATGCTGCGCGAGTTCTCGCGATAGCCAACCTGTAGAGCCGAGCCCATGCTCGGCTCCGTGCAGAGGCAGCCGAGCATGGGCTCGGCTCTACAGTAGATCCACGCCACGCGCGGATGTGCATCGGTCAAAGTTCGCGGACCAGCGCCCCATCGCGCAACCGGTACTGCGCATCGACCACGCCTTCAGGCAGGTCGTCGTGGGTGATCATCAACAGGCTGCGCCCGTCCAGCAACCCGGAAAGGTCCTGCAGCAGCGCACGTGCGGTATCCACGTCGAGGCCTTCGGTCGGTTCGTCCAGCAGCAGGATCGGCGCATTGCGCAGCAGTGCACGGGCCAGCGCCAGCCGCCGCGCCTGGCCGGCCGACATCGTCGCGCCGTTCTCGCCCACCCAGGCCTGCAGGCCACCGTTGCGCTCGGCCCATTCGCCCAGGCGCATGCGGCGCAGCACTGCCCACAAGGCGGCGTCGCTGGCATCGGGATCCCCCAGGCGCAGGTTCTCGTCCACGGTGCCGGCGAACACCGGCGCGTTCTGCGGCAACCAGGCCAGCTGCCGATGCCAGTCGGCCTGGCTGAAATCGCGCAGGTCGAGGCCACCATAGGTGATTCGCCCCTGCTGCGGATCCCACAGCCGCAGCAGCAGGCTGGACAGCGTGGTCTTGCCACTGCCGCTGTCGCCACGGATGGCGATGCGTTCCCCAGGCGCCAACGTCAGTCGCAGGCCGGACAGCACCGGTCGCACCGCGCCTGGCCACTGGAAATGCACGTCATCCCAGTGCACGCGCGCGGCCTGCGGTACCGGCTGTGGCGCTGCGGGATCCTCCACCGTCGTCGCCTGCTCGACGATGGCCTGCAACCGATCAGCGGCGATCCGCCCGGACTGCAGTGACTGCCACGCCACCCCCATCCCGGCCCACAGTTCGATCAGCGCGACGGTGAGGAACACCAGGCCCGCGGCCATTTCCGGCGCGATACGCTGCTGTTCGGCCGCGTGGAGCGCCAGTGCCAGCATCGCCACCAGCCCCAGCCCTGCGACCAGGCCATGCAGGGTCGAGGCCGCGATCAGGCGCCAGCGGCGCCGACGATCCCGCGAAGCCAGCTGCTTGGCGGCCACGCGCACCTTCAGCTGCCACGCCGCATCGGCATGCAGCGCGGCCAGATCGCCCGCGCCCTCCAACCCTTCAAAGGCGGCGGTGCGCAGTGCGGCGCGATGCGCGGCACGGTCCGCCTCTTCATCGTCACGACCGCGCACACCCAGCCACGGCACGCCGAAAGCGATCAGCAGCGCCAGCACTGCCAGCAACACCGCTGCCGACGGCAGGATCAGCGCCGCCGAGGCCACCGCCACCAGCGTCAGCGCACCCAGCGCCACCAGCGGCCCGATCGCACGCACCAGCAGGCCGTCCACTTCACCGATGTCACCGAGCAGGCGGGCCAGCAGATCGCCGGTGCGCGTCGCCCCCAGCCGTGCCGGTGCCAGCGGCAGCGCGCGGCGGAAGAACCACACGCGCAAGTCGCGGGCGATGCGCAGGGTGGCGTCGTGGCCCACCAGCTTTTCGAAGTAGCGCGACACGATGCGCGCCATGGTCAGCCCGCGGATACCCGCGGACGGCGAGAAGAAGTTGAAGCCCTGGCCGAGGCCGGCCGCACCGGCCAATGCAGCGGCGGTGAGGAAACCACCGGACAGGCCCAGCAGTGCGGTGCCGGCCAGCATGGTGGTCCACAACAGCAGGATCGTCAGCAGCAGGCGCGGCCGATGGCGCAGGAACACCGCACGCAACGAATCAGGTGAACGGCTCATGCGCGCACCGCCTGTGCCGGTTCCACCAGGCGGCCTTCCGGCAGCAGCAGGCAACGATCGGCCCAGGCGATCACCGCCGGGCTGTGGGTGGCGACCACCACGCTGCGGCCACGTGCATAGGCGGCCAGGCTGCGCAGCAATGCCGCTTCGGTATCGGCATCCAGGAACGCGGTGGGTTCGTCCAGCAGCAGCACCTGCGGATCACGCAGCAGAAGGCGGGCCAGGCCGATGCGACGCGCCTCACCACCGGACAGGCCGAAGCCACGTTCGCCGATCACCGTATCCAGCCCCTGCGGCAGGCGCTGCGCAAACTGCAGTACCTGCGAAGCCTCGGCCACCGCGCGCAGGCGCGCATCGCTGGCGCCGGGATCGGCCAGGCGCAGGTTGTCGGCGATGCTGCCGTGGAACAGGTACGGACGCTGGCTGGCATAGGCCACCTGCACGCCGGGACGCACCTGCAGCTTCCCGGCACGTGGCGGCAGCCAACCGGCCAGCGCCTCCAGCAACGTACTCTTGCCGGACCCGCTGGGACCGACCAGGGCCAGGCGCTGGCCCGGTTCCAGCAGCACATCCAGATCCTGCAGCACATCGTGCGGCGCGCCCAACGGGCGCAGCACCAGGCCCTGTGCCTGCAACGGCGGCAACGCGGCCTCGGCCGGTTCCACAGCCAGCGGCGCACTCTCGTTCTCGATCAGGCCCTGCTCGTCCGGCAATGACTGCAGCAGACGCTCAACCTCGGCCGCCGCGGCCAGTGCATTGGCGCGGTCGTGGTAGTGCGCAGCCAACCGCCGCAGCGGCGCGTAGAACTCCGGCGCCAGCAGCAGGCAGAACAGGCCCGCGCCCAGCGTCGGCACCGCCGAATGCAGCGACATCATGCCCAGATAGCTCAGGCCCAGGTACAGCGCGACCATCGCCACGCTCACCGAGGCAAAGAATTCCAGCACCGTGGACGACAGGAAGGCGATCCGCAGCACTTTCAGGGTACGCACGCGCACACCTTCGGCGGCCGCCTCGATACCCTCCAGCTCGGCCTCGCCGCGGCCATACAGGCGCAGCAGGCCCAGGCCCTTGATGCGGTCGGCGAAGTGGCCGCTCATCCGCGCCAGCTCCCCCAACTGGGCGCGACCGGCGGCTTCGGCGCCCCAGCCCACCAGCATCATGAAGAACGGCACCAGCGGCGCGGTGAACAGCAGGATCAACGCCACCACCCAGTCAACCCAGGCCACCGCGGCCAGGATCAGCAGCGGCACCACCAGCACCTCGGTGCGCACCGGCAGGAACCCGCTGTAATAACTCTCGATCGCATCACCGTGATGCAGCATCAGTTCGCCCAGTTCGCCGGTGCGGCGCTGGCGCAGCCACAACGGGCCATGGCTGAGCAGTCGGGCGAACACTCGCTCGCGCAGGGCCAGCCGCGCGGCATCGGCTACATCCCCGGCAGCCGCTTGGGTGGCGCTGCCCAACAGCGTGCGCAGCACCAGGATCACCACCAGCCCGCCCAGCACTGGCAGCCCCGAGGCCAGCGGCGCGCGCTCCACCAGCACCTGCTGCACCAGCCAGGCGATCGCGGCGGCCTGGCCGATCAGCAACGCACCGGACAGGCTGATGCACAGGGCCGCCAGGCGTTGGCGCCCCCGGGCAGAATGGGCCAGATCAGCCAGCCACGCCGCGCGGACACGACGCTGGCGGGCAGTTTCGGCTTCCGGGGACAGGCTGTCAGGGGTCGTTTCGGCAGCGCTCAAGGGGTCTTCACGGGCAACGGGGGAGACACGGCATTGTAGGCGCAGGCAATGGCCGGCCTCTGCGGCCAGCGGTCGCAGTCTTCATCGGGTTGGCATACGATCAACCGGGGCACCTGTTCATACATTGATCTGGATCAAGGCTGTTTGAAGTAGTCGGTCACATCATTCACGTCGTAGACCACCCTTCCCGCCACCTGCAACGGCACTATCCAACGAGGTAGCCAGGCCATGATTGATCAGACAGTCGTAGAACTGTCGCGGCTGCAATTCGCGCTGACCGCGATGTACCACTTCCTATTCGTACCACTCACCCTTGGCCTGTCGTTCATGGTGGCCATCATGGAGAGCGTGTACGTGATGACCGGCAAGGAGATCTGGCGCAGGATGACCCTGTTCTGGGGCGTCCTGTTCGGCATCAACTTCGCCATGGGCGTCGCCACCGGCATCGTCATGGAATTCCAGTTCGGCATGAACTGGTCCTACTACAGTCACTACGTGGGTGACATCTTCGGCGCGCCGCTGGCGATCGAAGGCCTGATGGCCTTCTTCCTGGAAGCCACCTTCGTCGGCCTGTTCTTCTTCGGCTGGAACCGCCTGAGCAAGGTCAAGCACCTGATGGTGACCTGGCTGATGGCACTGGGCACCAACCTGTCGGCGATCTGGATCCTGGTTGCCAACGGCTGGATGCAGAACCCGACCGGTGCGGTGTTCAACCCGGAAACCATGCGCATGGAAGTGGTCGACTTCATGGCGGTGGTGTTCAACCCGGTGGCGCAGGCCAAGTTCGTGCACACCGTCAGCGCCGGCTACGTGACCGGTGCGGTGTTCGTGATGGCGATCAGCGCGCTGTTCCTGCTGCGCAACAAGCACAAGGACCTGGCCCGTCGTTCGTTCGCGGTGGCCGCGGCGTTCGGCCTGCTGTCATCACTGTCGGTGGTCGTGCTGGGTGACGAGAGCGGCTACGCCGCCAGCGAACACCAGAAGATGAAGCTGGCCGCGATCGAAGCGATGTGGGAGACCGAGCGTGCGCCGGCCGACTTCACCGCCTTCGGCATCCCGAACCAGGAAACCCACCAGAACGACTACGCGGTGAAGATCCCCTACCTGATGGGCCTGATCGCCACCCGCTCGTTGAACCAGCCGATTCCGGGCATCCTGGAACTGGTCGAGCGCGCCGAACACCGCGTGCGTGGCGGCCAGCTGGCCTACGGTGCATTGGAACGCCTGCGCGCCAACAAGAACGACGTTGAAGCACGCGAGATGTTCGACCGCCACTGGCAGGACCTGGGCCACGGCCTGCTGCTCAAGCGCTACCGCGACGACATCCTCAACGCCACCCCGGAGGAGATCTCGCAGGCGGCGATGGACACCGTGCCGCGCGTGATGCCGCTGTTCTGGACCTTCCGCGTGATGGCCGGCCTCGGCTTCTACCTGATCGCCTTCTTCGCACTGGCCTTCTACTACTCCTGCCGCAACAACTTCCAGGACAAGCGCTGGTTCCTCAAGCTGGCCCTGTGGACGCTGCCGGCACCGTGGATCGCGATCGAGTGCGGCTGGTTCGTGGCCGAGTATGGTCGCCAGCCGTGGGCGGTCGATGGCGTGCTGCCGACCTTCTATGCGGCGTCGGGCTTGGCCCTGCATGAAATCGTGCTGACCCTGGCCGGCTTCACCGCAATCTACACCGCGCTGATCGTGGTCGAGATCAAGCTGATGCTCAAGGCGATCCGCAAGGGTCCGGACGAGGTGCTGCCGTCGCTGCAGTCGCCCCAGCCGCATGCTTCCCACAATGCCTCGGCGCCAGCCGCCGGCCAGGCCTGAGGCAGGAGAACCAAGATGGATTTCATTCTTCTGGACTACACCACGCTGCGCGTGATCTGGTGGCTGCTGCTCGGCATCCTGCTGATCGGTTTCGCCGTGATGGATGGTTTCGACCTGGGCGTGGGCACCCTGCTGCCCTTCGTCGCCCGCAACGACGCCGAGCGCCGGCTGGTGATCAACACCATCGGCCCGGTGTGGGAAGGCAACCAGGTGTGGCTGATCCTGGGCGGCGGCGCGATCTTCGCCGCCTGGCCGCCGCTCTATGCGGTCAGTTTCTCCGGGTTCTACCTGGCGATGTTCGTGATCCTGTTCGCGCTGATCCTGCGTCCGGTCGGTTTCAAGTTCCGCAGCAAGATGCCCAGCGAACGCTGGCGCAACACCTGGGACTGGGCGCTGTTCATCGGTGGCTTCATCCCGGCGCTGATCATGGGCGTGGCGGTGGGCAACGTGGTGCTGGGCGTGCCGTTCCACTTCGATGACAGCATGCGCATCTTCTACACCGGCTCGTTCTTCGGCCTGCTGATGCCCTTCGCGCTGCTGGCCGGCCTGCTCAGCGTGTCGATGCTGGTCGCCCACGGTGCCGCCATGCTGGTGCTGAAGACCGACGGCCCGGTGGCCGAACGTGCAGCCCGTTTCGGCAGCATCGCCGCGATCATCGCCTTCGTGCTGTTCGCAGTGGGCGGTGCCTGGGTGGCCTTCGGCCTGCCGGGTTACCAGATCACCTCGCAGGTGGTTACCGATGGCGCCACCAATCCGCTGCTGAAGACCGCCGAACTCGGCGCCGCCGGTGGCTGGATGCGCAACTACAGCGCGATGCCAGCCACGATCCTGGCACCGCTGCTGGGCCTGGCCGGCCTGCTGGCCAGTGCGGTGCTGCTGCGTGCCCGTCGCGGCGGGCTGGCCTTCATCGCTTCCGGTGCGGCCATCGCCGGCATCATCCTGACCGTCGGTTTCGCCATCTTCCCGTTCCTGCTGCCGTCCTCGAGCCAGCCCACCTCCAGCCTGACCGTGTGGGACGCCTCGTCCAGCCACCTGACCCTGTGGATCATGCTGCTGGCCACGGCGGTGTTCCTGCCGATCATCCTCGCCTACACCACCTGGGTGTACCGCGTGCTCAAGGGCAAGACCACCACCGAAGAGATGGGCAACAACCCGAACGCTTACTGATTGACGGTGTGCCGGCCCACGGCCGGCACACCCTTGAACAAAGGAGATCGACCATGTGGTATTTCGCCTGGATTCTCGGCGCCGGCCTCGCCTCGACGGTGGCCATCCTCAACGGCATGTGGTTCGAAGCCCGCGAGCAGAACCGTATCGAGAAAGAAAATCGTCGCTGAGCTGTAAAAAAACCTTGCCGCCTTGGCCTTCACACGGTATCTTAGGCGGCTCCTTCGGGGTGTAGCTCAGTCTGGTAGAGCGCTACGTTCGGGACGTAGAGGTCGCAGGTTCGAATCCTGTCTCCCCGACCACTCAAGTGGTCGCATTGAAGCCTGGTGAAGTCGTCCAGGCTTTTTTGTTCCCTGAAGTGGCACTGCTTCGGCAGTGTGAAGAAAACAGCATTCACCCCTTGCCGCCATCGGGGTGAATCGCTAGAATAGGCGGCTCCCTTCGGGGTGTAGCTCAGTCTGGTAGAGCGCTACGTTCGGGACGTAGAGGTCGCAGGTTCGAATCCTGTCTCCCCGACCACTTCGGTGGTCACCAAGAAGCCTGGAAGACATCACTGTCCTCCGGGTTTTTTTGTGCCAAGCGCCGGGCCACCCGCATGACGGGACCTTGCCCGGCAGCGCACGTACAATGGCCGCGCTGCCGGCCCACCTGCAGCCCCCACCCCCACCTGCCGCTTCGGCGTAGACCGATGCCGGCGCTGCATGCCGTTGCTGCGGCGTGCGACACCTGCAAGGACCACCGATGAGTTCCTCCACTTCCGATTCGCCGTCGCTGCTGCACGGTCGCGTCCTCGCGTTTGCCGCGATCCTGCTGGCAGCGGTCAACCTGCGCACGGCGGTCACCTCGATCACCCCGCTGCTGGACGTGCTCGGCCAGCAGTTCGGCTTCGGCACCACCATGACCGGCGTGCTGGGCATGCTGCCGACCGCCTCGTTCGCGCTGTTCGGCGTGGCCACGCCGGCACTGGCGCGGCGCCTCGGCCTGGAGCGCACCACCCTGCTGGCGATGGTGATGGCGATGGCCGGCCTGCTGCTGCGCTCCAGCGCCGGCAACGTCGGCACGCTGTTGCTGGGTTCGGTGCTGGCGCTGGCCGGCATGGGCATCGGCAACGTGGTGGTGCCGCCGCTGGTGAAGCGTTACTTCGCCAACAAGGTCGGCACCATGAGTACGCTCTACATCAGCGTGCTGCAGCTGGGCACGATGCTGCCGGCGCTGCTCGCGGTGCCGATGGCCAACGCTGCCGGCTGGCGCGTGTCGCTGGGCATGTGGGCGCTGCTGGCACTGGCCGCCGCACTGCCCTGGCTGGTGCTGGCCAAGCGCGCGCCGAAGCCGCAGGCCGACGCCACCGACCCCACCGCGCAGCCGCATGGCAAGGTCTGGCGCACGTCGCTGGGCTGGAGCATGACGCTCATGTTCGGCATGACCTCGCTGATGACCTACTCGATGTTCACCTGGCTGCCGCGCATCGTGGTCGAGGCCGGTGGCACGCCCGCGTTCGGCGGCGTGATGGTGGCCGTGTTCTCGGCACTGGGCCTGCTACCGTCGCTGGTCATCCCGTCGATGGCGGTGCGCCTGCAGAACCCGTTCCCGCTGGTGCTGATCGGCTTCTTCTCGTTCGTGATCGCCTTCACCGGCCTGCTGCTGGCACCGATGAAGGCCCCGCTGCTGTGGGCCTGCCTGCTCGGCGTCGGTCCGTCCACCTTCCCGCTGGCGCTGACCCTGATCAACCTGCGCACCCGCACCCCCACCGGCTCGGCGGCGCTGTCCGGGTTCATGCAGGGTGTGGGCTACAGCTTCAGCTGCCTGGGGCCGTTCCTGGTCGGCTGGCTGCACACCGTCAGCGACGGCTGGACGATCCCGTTCAGCTTCCTGTTCGGCTGCGCCACCCTGATGCTGTGCGCTTCCTGGGTGGCCTGCAAGCCGCGCAAGCTGGAAGACCTCTGGTAAGCCGCATGGGGCCAGCAACCGGCCCCACCTACCGCTCGTCAGCCCGTTTGCGCATTTTGACGCCGGGCTGACAATTCCGGGCGGATAGTGCCCACGAATGCCCATCCTTGCCGCGTGCCGGCATCGGGCATGGGGGCGGCAGCGCCGCCCAGGCCACCACTCGGTGCGCGGGGGACTCTCGTTTCAGACAAGACATTGCAGGTCGCTGTCCTGGTTTCGCCCATCCCTGCTGGATGGGAGTTCGCGAGGGGAGTGACGCAGGCCACGGCCACCCCAAAATCTGGCATGTGATGTGCGTCACATTTTTCAGGTTGTCTGGTTCGGAAGCCAAGGGGGTCCCCAATGGTTGTCCACCGCCGGCTGGCGCTCTGCGTCGGCCTTGCCTGTACCGCCCTGGCCTGGGCCAGCAGTGCTGCCCCGCCCGACCGCGAGGCGGCCCTGGCCGAGATCGGCCGCTACCGCGACCAGGCCCGCTGGCTGGATGCCCTCGGCGCCATCGAGCGCGCCAGCCAGCAGCAGCCCAACGACGATCTGCTGTTCAAGCTGCGCGTACTGACCCTGGGCGACATCGGCAATGCGTGGCGCGCCTGGGCGCTGTACCAGCAGCGCCCGCAGCTGTTCGACGCTGCACAGAAGCAGCGCATCGAAGGCGACTACCTGGCCAAGCTGGTGGTCTGGAGCCTGGCCTACAGCAGCAGCGAAGACAGCCGGCTGGAAGAGGCCGAATCAACCCTGGCGCGCATGCAGCGCTACCTGGGCGCCGAAGGCACTCCACCCGCGCAGGCGCCACTGCGCATCCGCATGGACCGGCTGATCCTGCTCAACCGGCTGGGCCGCCATGCGCAGGTGCGCGAGGAAGCCCGCGCACTGCAGGCCGAAGGCCATGCCCTGCCCGACTATGTGCTGCCCGCAGTGGGCGATTCGCTGATGGGCACCCTGCACCCGGAGGAAGCCATTCCGGTGCTGCAGGCAGCGGTCGCTGGCGATCCAACGCGCGACGCCTCGCATTCGGAACTGGCATACGCCTACCTGGAAAGCGAGCAGCAGGAAAAGGCCGTCGACCTGCTGCAGGCGTGGCGCGACAAGGAACCTGCCTGGCGCTGGAGCAACGGGAAGTCGCCGTATCCAAACTGGTCGCGCTACGAGGCCGACCTCAACCTGGCGATGGTGCGCGCCTACAGCGGTGACCTGCCCACCGCGCAGCGCGATCTGGAATCGATGGTCGACATCGCACCGGGCAACGGCGGCCTGCAGAGTGCGCTGGGCAGTGTCTACATGATGCGCGGCTGGCCACGCAGGGCGCTGCAGCGGCAACAGATGGCGCATGCGCTGGACCCGCGCGACATCGAGCCACGGCTGGGCATGCAGGAAGCCTACGTCGCTCTGCAGCGTGATGACCTGGCGCGACCGCTGCACGACGATCTGGTCGCACGCTACCCCACCCAGCCCGCCGTCGAACGCATGGACCAGGCCTGGCGCGCGCATCGCGGTTGGCAGCTGAAGGCATGGACCGACATCGGACGCAGTTCCGGCGGTGGTGGCACCTCGCCGCTGGGCAACGATGATCGCCGCTATGGCATGGAGGTCCAGACACCCGTACTCGACGATCGCTGGCGGCTGTTCGCCTTCGCCGACCGGCGCTCGGTCGATTTCCAGGACCAGCGCATCGACCCGCTGTGGCTGGGCGCGGGCGTACGCTACCGCTTCGGCCGGCTGGATGCGGAAGCGGCCGTGCTGCGCGCCAACGACCACATTGGCGATACCGGCCTGCGCGTCGGCGTGGGCTGGCAGTTCAACGACTACTGGCATGCCGGACTGATTGCCGCACGCAATGATCCGGAGGCATCGATGCAGGCGCGCGTGGCCGGCATCACCGCTGACAGCGTCAGTGCGCAGGTCGACTATCGGCGCAGCGAACGCACGCACTGGGTGTTCGGCGCCAGTCGCTTCCGTTACGACGATGGCAACCATCGCGAACTGTTCAGCACCGCACTTGAACAGCGCCTGCTGACCCGCCCACGGTGGCTGATCGATGGCCTGGCCAGTGCCTACACCAGTCGTGGCAGCCGCGACGATGCCCCCTACTTCAACCCGAAGCGCGACCGCATGGTCGAGATCGGCCTGCGCATCGACCAGCAACTGTGGCGCCACTACGAACGCCACTTCAGGCACCGGCTGACCGTCTCGCTGGGCGACTACTGGCAGGACGGCTTCGGCAGTGCGCTGGTGCCGTCGGTGTCGTACATGCACGAGTGGCAGCTGGGCCAGGGCCGCGTGTTCGAGTATGGCGTGCGCTGGTCGCGGCCGGTCTACGACGGCCATCGCGAACGCCATATCGGCTTCGAAGCCGCACTGCGCTGGGGAGACTGACATGACCCGCATCCTGCGCCTGATCGTGCTCCTGCTGCTGTCGGCTGCGCCGCCGGCCTTCGCGCAGCAGGCCCTGCATCTCGATGCGATCGACAACGGCCTGCTGATCCTCAGCTACCACGACATCCGCGACCAGGTCGCAGCCAAGGGGGATGCCGATACCTATGCGGTGAGCACGCAGAACTTCGCCGCCCACCTGGACTGGCTGGGGGCACACGGTTACCACCCGGTGTCGCTGTCGCAGGTGATCGCGGCCTCGCAGGGGCGCGCCACGCTGCCTCCGAAACCGGTACTGCTGACCTTCGATGACGGCCTGCGCAGCGTCTACGACAAGGCCTTCCCGCTGCTGCAGGCCTACCGCTATCCGGCGCTGGTGGCGGTGATCACCGACTACGTGGACATGGCACCGGGCCGCACCATCGACTATGGCTACCGCCCGTTCGGCCGGGACGACTTCATCACCTGGGCACAGCTGAAGCAGATGCACGACAGCGGCCTGATCGAGGTGGCCAGCCATACCGACGATCTGCACCACGGGGTGCTTGCCAACCCGCAGGGAAATTCCACCCCTGCTGTCGTGACCCGCATCTACCGACCGGCCACGCACAGCTACGAGAGCGAGCCACAGTACGAGCAGCGCCTGCGCGCCGATCTCGGCCGCAGTGTGCAACGCATCCAGCAGCACCTGGGCGTGCGCCCGCGCGCCATCGTCTGGCCCTATGCCGCCTACAACCAGCTGAGCAACGACATTGCCGAGCAGCTGGGCATGCCAGTGTCCTTCGATCTGGAAGGCCGGAGCACGCCGGTGGCCAGCGACCTGCATGGCCTGGCGCGCTTCCTGGTCAGCGACAACCCGACCGTGGAGGCGCTGGCCTACGAACTGCGCCGCGACGTCGCGCTCGATGGCATCCGTGCCCTGCAGATCGACCTGGATGATGTGTACGACCCCGACCCCGCACAGCAGGCGCGCAATCTGGATGCGCTGATCGAGCGGGTCAAGCGCATCGCGCCGACGCACGTCTACCTGCAGGCGTTCGCCGATCCGGACGGCAACAACACCGCCGATGCACTGTACTTCCCGAACCGCCACATGCCGATGCGCGCGGACCTGTTCAGCCGCGTTGCCTGGCAGCTGAAATCGCGTGCGGGGGTGAAGGTCTACGCATGGCTGCCGGTGCTCGGCTTCGAGCTGCCCGACCCGGCGCAGCGCAAGGCGCTGGCGATCCGCAACGGCGATGCCGATGGCATGTACCGGCTGGATTTCACCAACCCGCGAGCGCGCCAGATCATGCTCGACATCTACGAGGACCTGGCGGTCAACTCGTACCTCGAGGGCCTGCTGTTCCATGACGATGGCTATCTGCGCGACACCGAGCTGCCCACGCTGGCGGCCGGCGATGGAGGCAGCGCACGCACGCAGGCATTGATCGACTTCACCCTGGCACTGCGCAACAGCGCGCAGCACTGGCGGCCTAAGCTGGCCACGGTGCGCAACCTGTACGCGGAGCCGGTGCTGCGGCCGCAGAGCGAAGCCTGGTTCGCGCAGCGCCTGGACCTGTTCAACAAGGCCTACGACCAGACCGCACTGATGGCGATGCCGTGGATGGAAGGCAGCAAGCATCCGGAACGCTGGCTCGACCAGCTGTTGGGCGCGGTGCGTGCGCATGATCCACAGCTGCAGCACACCCTGTTCGAACTGCAGACCGTCGACTGGCGCAGCGGGCAACCGATTCCCGCAGAGCGCCTGCGCGCGCAGATCCGCCAGCTGCAGGCGCAGGGCGTGCACCACTTCGCCTGGTACCCGGACGACTTCATCGCCGACCAGCCCTCCACCCGCGATGCCCGCGCGGCGATGTCCGCCGGCAACTTCCCGTACCCGGAGAAGTGACATGGACATGCATCCGTTGCTGCAGGTCCTGTTCCAGTTCGCCTTCTACTACCCGATGGTGATGGCGTTCTTCTGGATGTCGGGCGGCCTGTATTACTACTTCCGGCGCGAACGCCATTCGCGTCCACGCAACGACCCGCCGCTGATGGTCGATCCACCGTTCGCGAGCCTGCTGATTCCCTGTCACAACGAGTCCGCGAACCTCGACGACACGCTCGGCGCGGCGCTGGCACAGCGCTACCCGGCCGACTACGAAGTGATCGCCATCGACGACGGCAGCAGCGACGACACCGGTGCGCGGCTGGACGCCCTGGCGGCAAAGCACCCACGGCTGCGCGTGCTGCACCTGGACCGCAACCTGGGCAAGGCCAATGCGCTGCGCATGGGTGCACTCGCCGCGCGTTCGGAGTACCTGGTGTGCATCGACGGCGACGCGATGCTGGAGGAGCACGCGCTGCACTGGATGATCTGGCACCTGGTAAGCGGCAACCGGGTCGGCGCGGTGACCGGCAATCCGCGCATCCGCAACCGCTCCACCCTGCTCGGACGCCTGCAGGTGGCCGAGTTCTCCTCGATCATCGGCATGATCAAGCGCGCGCAGCGGGTATACGGGCGCATATTCACCATCTCCGGCGTGATCGCCGGCTTCCGTCGTACCGCGCTGCACCAGGTCGGCTGGTGGTCGGACGACATGGTGACCGAAGACATCGACATCAGCTGGCGCCTGCAGCGGGCGCACTGGGACATTCGCTACGAACCCAACGCACTGTGCTTCATCCTGATGCCGGAAACGCTGAAGGGGCTGTGGAGGCAGCGGCTGCGCTGGGCCCAGGGTGGCGTGGAGGTGATGCTGCGCCACGCCCGCTCGCTGCTGCACTGGAAGGAGCGGCGCATGTGGGGCGTACTGCTGGAGTACGTGCTGAGCGTGATCTGGGCTTACACCATGTTGTTCATCGTGGTGCTGTGGGCGCTGGGCAAGTTCATCGAACTGCCGCCGCAGCTGCATATCGCCAGCCTGCTGCCGGAATGGCACGGCGTGATCCTGGCCCTGGTCTGCCTGCTGCAGTTCGCCAGCAGCCTGATCATCGACCGTCGTTACGAAACACAGATTGGACGCAACTACTTCTGGGTCATCTGGTACCCGATGGCGTACTGGTTGATCAGCCTTTCCACCACCCTGGTGGCGTTGCCGAAAACCCTGCTGCGCCGTCGCAGCAAGCGCGCCACCTGGACCAGTCCCGATCGGGGGATCCGATGAACGCACAACGCCCGTCCAACCGCTTCGACTCGCGGATGATCCGCAAGCCGCATCGCCAACCACGCTTCCAGCGCACCGCCTGGGGCTTCGTCACACTCGCGTTCTGGGGGTTCTACTTCTACCTGTGGGCACCGTTGGTGACCCTGCTCTCGTGGCTGATCGGCGGGCAGATGGCCTGGCAGCAGCTGTACGAGCGCAAGAACCAGTTCGACCCCTATGTGCTGGTGGCGCTGCCGCTGATGCTGCTGTGTGCCAGCGTGCTGCTGATCGGCTGGGCCGAGTACAACCGCGCGCGCTTCCGCGGCCACGACCGGCGCCTGCCGCGGCCGCTGGCCAGCCTCAACGAAGTGGCCGCCGACCTGGGGGCCAGCACCGGGCTGGCCGAGCGCCTGCTCGGCTGCAAGGCCGCCACGCTGCACATGGACGATCACGCGCGGCCGATCGGCATCCGCCGCGAGGTGGTGTAACCCGACAACCCGGTGGGTGCCGACCCTGGTCGGCACTTGCTTTGGTAGATGCCGACCTTGGTCGGCACCGGGGTCTACCGCGCAGAGCATCCACGCACGGCGTGGATCTACGTGCGCGTCTGCCCTTCACCGCGCACGACGAACCGTTCGACGGTGAGTGCTTCCAGGCCCATCGGGCCGTAGGCGTGCAGGCGCGTGGTGGAAATACCGATCTCGCTGCCCAGGCCCAACTGCCCACCATCGGAAAAGCGCGATGAGGCATTCACCATCACCACCGCCGAACGCAGCGCGTTGACGAAGCGCTCGGCGTGGACCGCGTCTTCGGTCGCAATCACTTCGGTATGGTCGGAGGTATAACGGCGGATGTGCGCGATGGCCGCATCGAGGTCATCCACCACCCGCACGGCCAGCACCAGATCCAGGAACTCGGCGGCGTAATCCGCATCGGTGGCTGCGTTGCTACCCGGCAGCAACGGCTGCGCAGCCGCGTCGGCGCGCAGCTCCACGCCGCGCTCGCCGAGCGCCTGTGCCACGCGCGGCAGGAACGCTTCGGCCACATCGCGGTGCACCAGCAGGGTCTCCAGCGAATTGCAGGCCGACGGACGACTGCACTTTCCGTCCACCAGCAGATCGATGGCTTTGCCGAGGTCGGCGCTGGCATCCACGAACAGGTGGCAGACACCCTTGTAGTGCTTGATCACCGGCACCCGCGCATGTTCGGCAACGAAGCGGATCAGGCCTTCGCCGCCGCGCGGAATCGCCAGATCGATCAGTTCATGCAGCTGCAGCAGTTCCAGCATCGATTCTCGGCGCAGTTCGGTCAGCACGGTCACCGCCGCCGGTGGCACGCCATTGGCCTTGAGCGCGCCCGCCAACGCCTGGGCGATGGCTGTGTTGGAATGGATCGCTTCGGAGCCACCGCGCAGGATCACGCCATTGCCGGCCTTCAGGCACAGCGCAGCCGCTTCGGCGGTCACGTTCGGGCGCGCCTCATAGATCATTGCGATCACACCCAGCGGCACGCGTACCTTCTGCACGCGGATGCCGTTTGGACGCACATCGTCGCGGGTGATCTGGCCGACGGGATCGGGCAGCGCGGCGACCTCACGCACGGCTTCGGCCATCGCGAACAGGCGTGCCGGGTCCAGCGCCAGGCGGTCGAGCATGGCGCTGCCAACGCCCTTGTCGCGCGCGGCGGCGAGGTCACGTGCATTACCGGCAAGGATCAGCCCGGCATTCACTTCCAGCGCCTGTGCCATGGCCAGCAGCAGCGTGCGGCGGGCCGCACTGTCGAGGCCGGCAACGTTCTGGGCCGCGTCACGGCAGGCACGCGCCTGCGTTTCGATGTCGCTCATCGGGGAGTCCTTCAAACCGGTCATGGCAGCACCAGATCGTCGCGATGGACGACGCTGCCGCCGTAGTTGTAGCCCAGCACGGCCTCGATGTCGCGCGAATGGCGGCCGGCGATCCGGCGCACATCATCGGCCGCGTACTGGCTGACGCCGCGCGCGACGCAGACACGGCCCTGCGGCGCGTTCCAGCACACCTGCACCATGTCGCCACGGCGGAACACGCCCTCCGCGCCGGTGATGCCACCGGGCAGCAGCGAGGCGCCCTTCTCGCGCATGGCCTGCGCCGCGCCGGCATCGATCACGATCGCGCCCTCGACCAGCGGCGCGTGCCGCAGCCAGTGCTTGCGTGCGGCCTCGCGGCTGCGTGCGGCGTGGATACGGGTACCGAACAGGCGATCCTGCGCCAGCGCGCGCACCACGTCGCCACTGCGGCCATTGAACAGATAGGTTTCTATGCCGAGGCGACCGGCCTTCGCCGCCGCCTCCAGTTTGGTGCGCATGCCGCCGGTACCAGCGCGCGAGCCGGCGCCACCGGCCATCGCCAGCACCTCGTCACTCAGTTCCGGCACGTCGTGCAACGGCCGCGCGTCGGCCACGGTGCGCGGGTCGGCGCTGTACAGGCCGTCGATGTCAGTGGCGATGAACAGTGCATCGGCATCGACCAGCGCCGCCACGGTCGCGGCCAGGTTGTCGTTGTCGCCGAGCTTGAGCTCGTCCACCGACACGGTGTCGTTCTCGTTGACCACCGGCAACGCACCCAGCCGCAGCAGTTCGTTGAGGGTAGCGCGTGCGTTGAGGTAGCGGCGGCGGTTGCGCAGGTCGTCGTGGGTCAGCAGCACCTGCGCCACCGGGCGCTCGAAGAAGCGCTGCCAGAGCCCGATCAGCTGGGCCTGGCCGAGCGCGGCCAGCGCCTGCCGCGCCGCCATCGCCGCGCCGGGCTCATCGGCCCGCGGCAGGATCGCGCGCCCGGCAGCGACCGCGCCGGACGATACGATCACTACCTCACGCCCGGCCAGTACATTGGCCGAGACGAACTGTGCCAGGCCCAGCGCGTGGCGTGGCGACAGGCCGCCGCCATCGGCTGCCAGCAGGCTGCTGCCGACCTTCAGCACTGCACGCCGCCATGGTGGCAGCGCTTGTTCGGGGAACGGCGAGGCGACGTGGGCAGCGTGCTGGATCATCGGTCAGGCTCTCAGCGAGTGTTCCATTCGTGCACGGTCAGGTCGGAGGCCTGCATCGTCACCAGCGGATCGGTGGCGACGATGGCCTGTGCCTGCGCCAGGCTGTCCACGTTGCACAGCACATAGGCACCACCGCTGCCATCGGCGAAGCCGCCGGTCAGCTGCAGCTTGCCCTGCGCCTGCAACGCATCGAGGAAGTCACGATGCGGCTGCACGGCGGCGGCATTGAAACCGGGCCGGCGCATGGCCAACACCAGGTAGACCGTGCCCGCCATCAGGACAGCGCCTGCCAGCGCGCGCGCAGTTCATCCAGGCGCAGGTCGGCTGCCGAACCCGGCGACACGCGAGCGGCCAGGCTGCCTTCCGGCGTGCGCCCCTGCCCTGCACTATCGGCACCGGCCGCAGCGGCCTTGTAGGCCTCGCGGAACGGCACACCAGCCACGGCCGCTTCCACGGCAACGTCGGTGGCATACATGCCCGAGTCGATCGCTGCGCGCAGCCTGTCGTCACGCCACTCCAGATTGGCCAGCAGCGCCGGCAGCAGCTCCAGCGCGGCCAGGCCACGGCCGAAGCCATGGAAGATGGCGCCCTTGGACGACTGCAGGTCGCGATGGTAGCCGGACGGCAGCGACAGCAGCTGCTCGATCTCGGTGCGCGCGGCGGCGACGCTGGCATGGGTGGCGCGCATCAGCTCGATCACATCCGGGTTGCGCTTGTTGGGCATGATCGAGCTGCCGGTGGTGTACTGCGCCGGCAGTGCGACGAAGCCGAACTCGGCGCTGGTGAACAGCGACAGGTCCCAGGCAATGCGGCGCAGGTCCAGCGTGGCACCACCCAGTGCTTCCAGCGCGGCCAGCTCGAACTTGCCCCGCGACAGCTGCGCGTAGATCGGCGAGATCTGCATGCGCGCGAAACCGAGCGCAGCCGTGGTGTGTTCGCGGTCCAGCGGCAGATTGACGCCATAACCGGCGGCGGTGCCCAGCGGGTTGGCATCGATCAGTGCATGGGTGTCACGGGCGCGGATGGCATTGTCGATGAAGGCCTCGGACCAGCCCGCCCACCACATGCCGGCCGAGGACACCACGGCACGCTGGATGTGGGTATAGCCGGGTATCGGCAGGTCCTTCTCGGCCTGCGCACGGTCCAGCGCGACCTTGGCCACTTCGGCGCTGAGCTGCGCCACGCGCTGCAGCTTCTCCTTCAGCCACAGGCGGGTGGCCACCAGGATCTGGTCGTTGCGGCTGCGGCCGGTGTGGATCTTGCGGCCGGCGTCGCCGAGGCGTTCGGTCAACCGCGCTTCGATCGCCGAGTGGCCATCTTCGTACTGCGTATCCAGCACGAAGCGGCCTTCGCGGAAGTCCTGCGCCAGGATCTCCAGTTCGCGCAGCAGGCCTTCCAGCTCGTCGGCGCTGAGGATGCCGATGTGCTGCAGGCCCTGTGCATGCGCGGCGCTGGCGGCGATGTCGTGCAGGAAGAATTCGCGATCGAGGATCACGTCGTCGCCGGCGAGGAAGGTCTGGATCTGGGCGTCGACGGCGACGCCGGGCTTCTGCCAAAGAAGGTCTGCCATGGGGGCTCCGGAATACGTGTTCAGTGCGGGATCGACGTCAGTTCGTCGATGCCCAGCGCGAGGTTGAGGTTCTGCATGGCCTGGGTGGCCGCGCCCTTGAGCAGGTTGTCCAGGGTCGCCACCACCACGACCCGCTTGCCGCCCGGGGCCAAGGTGAAGCCACCGACCTGGGCACCGTGGCGACCGGCAATGCGGCTGACCCACGGCGCTTCATCCACCACTTCGATCAAGGGTTCGCCGGCATAGGCCTGCTGGAAGCGCTCGACGATCTGCTCGCGGGTCTGCACCCGGTTCAGCCACAGATTGGCGGTGAGCGTGATGCCACGGAAATGCGGCGCGACGTGCGGCATGAACTCGACCGCCACGCCCAGCTGCACGGACACTTCGCGCTCGTGCACGTGGTTGGTCAGCGCATACGGCATCAGGTTGTCGGCCAGCAGTTCAACGTTGTTCTTGTCCGACGGCGTGGTACCGGCACCGGAGTAGCCGGAGACACCGAAGCACTGCGGCGGACCGGCCAGCAGGTCCAGCAGCGGATGCACTGCCAGCTGCATTGCCGTGGCATAGCAGCCCGGGTTGCTGATGTGCTTCTGGCCGTTGTAGCGGCCGCGGGTCAGCTCCGGCAGGCCGTAGTACCAGCTGTTGTCGAAGCGGTAGTCGGCCGAGAGATCGACGATGACAGTGTCCGGCTTCGCGGTTTCAAGCGCGGCCACGAACGGCGCGGCCAGGCCATTGGGCAGGGCCAGGATCACCGCATCCACGCCCTTGGCGGCCACCGCGTCGGCGTCCAGGTTCTCGTACTGCAGGTCACCCTGGAATTCCGGATGGTGATCGGACAGGCGCTGCCCGGCGCGCTCGCGCGAGGAGACGAAAGCCAGTTTCAGCCGCGGATGGGCGGCCACCAGCTTGATCAGCTCGGCACCGGTATGGCCGCGGGCACCGACGATACCCAGGGTGAAAGTCGAATCGTTCATGCGTGACTGTCCAGGCGGTACTGCAGGTGGCGCTTCACGCCCTGCCATTCCGCATCGATGATGGAGAAGATGACGGTGTCGCGCGGCGTGCCGTCGGCATGCCGCTTGTGGTTGCGCAGCACGCCGTCCTGCTTGGCGCCGAGGCGGGCGATGGCGGTACGCGAAGTGACGTTGAACCAGCTGGTTTCCAGCACCACGCTGATGCAGCCCATGGCCTCGAAGGCGTGCTGCAGCAGCAACAGCTTGGCTTCGGTGTTGGCGCCGGTGCGCTGCACACGCGGCGCATACCAGGTGTAGCCGAGACTGAGCTTGGGCACGCCGGCATCCATGTCGTAGAAGCGCGTGCTGCCGATGATCTCACCCGCCGCATCGCGGATCACGAAGGGCAGCACCTTGCCTTCAGCCTGCGCCTGCAGCGCGGCCTGCACATAGTGCTCGACCCGCTGCGGTGACGGCACCTGGGTGTACCAGAGCTGGTCCAGGCCGCTGCCTTCAAGCGCATCGCGCAGGCCCGGCACGTGCTCCATCTGCAGCGGCTGCAGGGTTACGTGCTGGCCGCGCAGGGTGGGAACCGTGTTCCAGGCATCGAGGTTGCTCATCGCTCAGCCCTGCAGGCTCGGGGTGCGCTGCGCGCAATGATCGACATAGGTCTTGATCCGGTCGATGCCATCGGCACCGAACCAGAACACCTTCCACTGATCCTGCTTGTAGCAGCCATCGGACTCGGCGTAGTAGAAGTGATTGATCGGGTTGCCGTGGCGCGAGCGCCAGAACAGCTGCGGGGTTTCCTCCAGCATCACGTTCCATACTGCGCGGCCCAGGCCCTCGCCCTGCGCGTCGTCGAGCACGGCGAACTTGTCCAGGTACACGCCCTCTGCCTCGTCGGTGAGGATCACCGCGGTGCGGTAGTTCTCGCTGACATAGGCACGCAACAGTTTGGTCTTCTCGAAGTAGTCCGGCACCAGGGTGCGGCCGAAACTGGATTCGATCAGGCCCTTCAGGCGCGGCAGGTCCAGTTCGTCCCAGGCGGTGGCGCGCAGTACTTTCTCGCCCTTGCGTACCAGCGTGCCCGAGCCCTTGTGGGTGAACAGTTCCTTGGCCAGGTCGGCCGGACGGGTGATCGACACCGACGATTCCAGCGGCAGGCGATCAAGCAGATCCTTGATCTGTTCGATCTTCACCTTCATGCCGCCGTGGATCCACGGCTGCGCGATCAGATGGTCGTACTCGGTGGACAGGTTGATCGAATCGATCACGTTGCCCGCCTCGTCCAGCAGGCCGCCGGTGCCGGTCAGGAAGATGATCTTGTACGGCTGCAGTTCCTGCACCAGCTCGTTGGCGGCAAAGTCGGCGTTGACGTTGAGGATCTGGCCGCCGGCGGTCTCACCCAGGCTGGTGATGACCGGGATCGAACCGGCGCGCAGGCTGGCCTCGATTGGCGCCAGGTTGACCTTCTTCACCTCGCCGACCAGGCCGTAGGTGTCCACGTCCAGGTACTCGGCCTCGAACACACCACCGGTGATCGAGGTGGCGCGCGCGCCGTTCTGCTGCAGCGCCTCGACCAGGCGCAGGTTGGACTGCTGGAACACCCGGCGCACGATCGCCAGCGCTTCCGGCGAGGTCAGGCGCAGGCCGTTCACGGTCTGCTTCTCGATGCCGGCGGCCGACAGCTCGGCATCCAGCTGCGGGCCGGCGCCGTGCAGCACGATCGGGGTCAGACCGACCTCCTGCAGGAACGACAGCGAGGAGGTCAGCGCGTCGAGGTCGTCGCGCAGCACCGCGCCGCCGACCTTGACCACGGCGAAGCGCTTGGCATCCAGCTGCGAAAAGCGCTTGAGGTACTGGCTGATCTCCTTCGCGCTGGCCATGCTGGAAAGCAGGCGCACGATGGTCTGGCGGGTCTGGCGGTGGGGCTGGAGGGCAGGAGACATTTCGGTTTCGTCGGAAAGGAAAGAATCAGGCGCCGGCGGCGATGATGCGGTGCACGGCGTCGGTGTAGCGCTGCAGCTGCTCCAGCGTCACGAACTCGTCGGCGGTGTGGGCCTGGGCGATGTCGCCCGGGCCGAACACCAGCGTGGTGTAGCCACCGGCCGAGAACAGCGAGGCCTCGGTCCAGAAGTCCACCGCGTTGCCGATCGGCAGGTCCAGCGCATCGGCCACGTCGCGCGCCAGCAGGCGGCGGTTCTCGGCTTCGGCGATGTCACCGGCCGGCAGGCTGGGGCCACGGAAGGTTTCGGTGAACAGTGCCGCCTGCGGCTCGGCGAAGCCGGCAAAGGTCGCCAGCAACGCATCGATATCCATCGACGGCAGCGGACGGAAACCGAAGCGCACTTCGGCAGCGGGCGCGATCATGTTGGCCTTGATGCCACCTTCGACGCGACCGATGTTGAAGCGCAGGCCGGTCAGCCCGCCGAAGCGCGCCGACGCCAGCGATTCCACGTGATCCAGCGCGCGGTTGCCCCAGCGCATGGCCTGATGCAGCGCGCTGGCGGCTACATCCTGCTTGCCCGAGGCATGCCCCGCGCGGCCAGCGAACTGCATCAGCACCGAGCTGATGCCACGGTGCGCCAGCACCGCCTCGCTCATGGTCGGCTCGGCCACCAGCACCGCTTCATACGGCAGGCCACGGGCCAGGAACGCAGCGATGCAGCGCGGATCGTTGGCTTCTTCATCGCTGGAGAACAGGAAGGCTGCGTCACCGTCGCTGGCATTGGCTGCGGCCACCAGTGCGGCGGCCGCGCCCTTGATGTCACACACGCCCAGACCGACCACGCGGTCGTCCAGGCGGCGCATCACGTGCGGGTCGGCACTCCAGTGCGGCGAATCGGGCACGGTATCCAGGTGTACGTTGAACAGGTACCTCGGCGTCCCGCGCACGGCGTACAGGCTGACCGCACCGGCGCCGTGGTCGATCACCTCGACGTTGAAGCCGGGCAGGTTCGCGCGCAGGTAATCGAAGATGCCACCGGTGGTGATCGCACGCGGCGGGTTGCGGGTGTCGAAGGACACCAGCGCCTGCAGGTGATCGAGCGTCTGTTCAAGCATGAATCAACAATCCTGTGGAATTCCGCCGGGCATGGCCCGGCGCTACCGGAATGCGTCTGGTGGAGAGCCCCCTTCTTGTTGAAGGGGGCGCGCCAACGGCGCAGGGTTGAGGTGGAATGCGTGGTCAACCGCTCAGCGGTTGACTTGCGCGTAAAGCGTCGAGCTCATGCCGAACAGCTTGATGAAGCCCTCGGCCTCTTCCACGCCCCAGTCGGCCGACTGCGCGTAGGTGGCACCCTTGGTGTTGAGCAGGTGCGGCGACTTCACCGCCACTGCATCGACGCGGCCACCACGGGTCTCCAGCACCACTTCACCGTTGACCTTGGCCTGCGAGGACTTCAGGAACGCTTCGATGTCGGTCTTCAGCGGGTCGTGGTAGAAGCCTTCGTACACCAGCTCCACCCACTTGCGCGCCACGTCCGGCTTGAAGCGGTTCTGCTGCTTGGTCAGCACCGCATCTTCCAGCGCGCGGTGTGCGGCCAGCAGTGAAACCAGGCCCGGGGCCTCGAACACGATGCGGCCCTTCAGGCCGATCACGGTATCGCCGGTGTAGACGCCGCGGCCAACGCCGTACGGGGCGAACAGCTTGTTGAGCTGGGCCAGGATCTGGTCGCCCGGCAGCGCCTTGCCGTTCAGTTCAACCGCTTCGCCTTCGACGAACTTCAGGGTGACCTTCAGCGCCTGCTCCGGCCACTCGCTGCGCGGTGCGCACCAGCCACGGGCGCCCTCGCCCGGGGCTTCCCAGCGGTCGATCTCGCCGCCGGACATGGTCAGGCCCAGCAGGTTCTCGTTGATGGTGTAGGCCTGCTGCTTGGCGCGCACGCCGAAGCCGCGCTCTTCCAGGTACTTCTGCTCGTAGGCGCGGGTCTGGGTGTGTTCCTTCTGGATCTCGCGGATCGGCGCGATGATCTGGTAGTCGCCCAGTGCCTTCACGGCCAGGTCGAAGCGGACCTGGTCGTTGCCCATGCCGGTGCAGCCGTGGGCGATGATGTTGGTGCCCAGTTCGGCGGCACGCTTCAGCGCGGCATCGACGATCAGGTAACGGTCCGACACCAGCAGCGGGTACTGACCCTGGTAGCCTTCACCGGCCCACACGAACGGCTTGACGAAGCCTTCCCAGATGGCCGGGCCACCGTTGACGGTAACGTGGCTGGTCACGCCCAGCTCGGCGGCGCGCTTTTCGATGAAATCGCGCTCTTCATCATCCACGCCGCCGGTGTCGGCGAACACGGTGTGCACGTTGTAGCCACGCTCCTGCAGGTACGGCACGCAGAAGCTGGTATCCAGGCCGCCGGAGAAGGCGAGAACGACGTCTTTGTTGCTCATGGGGAGGGTATGTCCTGTTCGTGTGTGTCGTCGAGCCATGCTCGACTTCGTCTATGTAGAGTCGAGCCATGCTCGACTGATGCTTCTCAGCGCCCGGCAACGGCGGCCATGATCGCCTTCTGCACGTGCAGGCGGTTCTCGGCTTCGTTGATGGCGATGCATTGCGGCGAATCCATCACGCCGTCGGTGGCCTTCACGTTGCGGCGCAGCGGCAGGCAGTGGCTGAACACACCGTTGTTGGTCAGCGCCATCTTCCGCTCGTCCACGATGAAGTGCTTGAACTGGTCGCGGATCGGCTTTTCCGGCTCCCAGTTGCCGAAGAACGGCAGCGCCCCCCAGCTCTTGGCGTAGACCACGTCGGCGCCGGCGTAGGCGCTGTCGATGTCATGGCTGATCTTCAGCGAACCGCCGCTCTCGGCCACGTTCTGCTCGGCCCAGCCCATGTAGCGGTCATCCAGGATGTAGTCGGCGGTCGGGCACAGCAGGGTCACGTCCATCCCCATGCGCGTGGCGATGGTCAGCGCCGAGTTGGCCACGGCGGTGTTCAGCGGCTTGGGGTGGTAGGTCCAGGTCAGCACGTACTTCTTGCCACGCAGGTCCTGGGTGCCGAAGTGCTCCTGCAGGGCCATCACGTGCGCCAGTTCCTGGCACGGGTGGGTGATGGTCTCCATGTTGATGACCGGCACCGGCGAGTACTTGGCGAAGCTGTTGAGGACGATGTCCTGGCGGTCGTAGGCCCAGTCGATGAACTTGGGGAACGCGCGCACGGCGATGATGTCGCAGTAACGGCCCAGCACCTTGGCCACTTCAGCGATGTGCTCTTCGGTATCGCCGTCCATCACCGTGCCGAGGTTGAACTCGATCGGCCACGCATCCTTGCCCGGCTGCAGCACCACCGCGTGGGCGCCGAGCTGGAACGCGCCCAGTTCGAAGCTGGTGCGGGTGCGCATGGACGGATTGAAGAACACCAGCGCGATCGACTTGCCCTTGAGCTGGTCGCCGAGCTTGTTGCGCTTGAACAGCGCGGCCTGGGTCAGCAGCGCGTCGAGATCGCTGCGGCTCCAGTCCTGGGTGTTCAGGAAGTGCTTGGGGGACATCATCTTTCCTTGCGTGGCGGCGCCGGGTTCGACGCGGTGGAAGGGAAAACAGGAAGCAAAGGTGGAACGAAAAGGTTGCAGTTGCAGCTTTCAGAACGCAGAAACGAAAAAACCCAGCCGGGCGGCTGGGTTTTTTTCGGACGAACAGCAAAAAGCTCCGGTTACCCAGCGAGAATGTGGGGTTCCGGTCGACGCGCACGCGAGGTCATGCCCGACGCCTGTCGGGCTGCGCTGCTGTCGTGCTGGAAGTCGGTGAGCTTCATGGTCAGCCATCTTTGCATGCGGCCGGGGCCGACGCAAGGGGCCGGGGTCGCAGAATCAGGGATTGCCCGTGGCGCCCTGCTCGGGGCCGACCCAAGGGGTGATCGACACCCGGATCTTGAGCCGGTTGCCGGGGTCTTCCGGCAGCCGTGAGCGGTACTTGGTGCCCTTGTAGACGTAATCCACGTCGTAGGCGATGGGCCTGCGGAATTCACGCCCCACCGGCACGATACGGCAGTCACGGGTCAGCATCGGGCCATTGTTGGCCGGTGCCGGCGCCGGGGCGGGTGACTCGGCGGCGGTGTCCTCGGAGACCTCTTCATCGCTGCGCTTGAACATCGAGCGCACCGAGTCCCAGAAGCGGCTGATCCGGCCCTTGTCCTCGACCGGCTCCTCGCCGGTGACATTGACCGGCGCCAGAGTCCGGGTCGAGACCGGCTCGCAGTGTTCTTCGGTGCGGGTCGCGCGCAGGGTCTGGAACACGGGCTCGACGTTCAGCACCTGCGCGTAGTCGAACTTCACGTTCTCCACGATCACCACCCGGTTGCGGGGCTCGGCCTCCTGCGCCTGGGCCACGGCGGCCAGCGCCGACAGACAGGCCAGGGTCAGCAACGCGGTGGATTTCATTGGCGAAGGGAGCAAGGACACGGCAATAGTGTAGGCAGTGGCGAGCGCAAGGGGCTGAACATTACCCGTCCACGCTGCTCCTGCCCACCCCACCTTGGACGGACCCGGCGTCCACCGGTGGCAGGCGGTGCCCCCAAAGGGGGCCGACACGTTCTAAAATCACAGGCTTGTCCCCCAGCCACAGCCCCATGACCCTGCGCCTGCACAACAACCTGACTCGCCAGCTCGAACCGTTCATCCCGCTCGACCCGGCCTGTCCGACCCTGTATGTGTGCGGCCCCACGGTCTACAACTACGTGCACATCGGCAACGCCCGTGGCCCGGTGGTGTTCGGCGTGCTGGCCGACCTGCTGCGGCGCCGTTTCGGTGGCCTGCGCTACGCGCGCAACATCACCGACGTGGACGACAAGATCAACACCGCCGCGCGCGAGCAGGGGGTGCCGATCAGCACCATCACCGACAGGTTCGCTGCCGCCTACCGTGAAGACATGGCCGCCCTGGGCGTGGTGCCGCCGGACATCGAACCGGAAGTGACGGCGCACATGCCGCAGATCATCACCATGATCGAGCAGCTGATCGCCAACGGCCATGCCTATGCCGCCGAGGGCCATGTGCTGTTCGCGGTGGCCAGCTTCGACGGCTACGGCAAGCTCTCGCGCCGCGACCCGGAAGAGATGCTGGCCGGCGCCCGTGTCGATGTCGCCCCCTACAAGCGCGATCCCGGCGATTTCGTGCTGTGGAAGCCGTCCAGCGACGACCTGCCCGGCTGGGAATCGCCGTGGGGCCGTGGCCGCCCGGGCTGGCACATCGAATGCTCGGCGATGGCCGCCGCCCATCTGGGCGAGACCATCGACATCCATGCCGGCGGCGTCGACCTGCAGTTCCCGCACCATGAGAACGAGATCGCGCAGAGCGAATGCGCCCACGGCGGCAAGATCTTCGCCCGTTTCTGGCTGCACAACGGCATGCTCAACTTCGGCGGCGCCAAGATGAGCAAGTCGCTGGGCAACATCGAGCGCGTGCACGACCTGGTGCGCCAGCATCCGCCGGAAGCCCTGCGCCTGGCGCTGCTGTCGGCCCACTACCGGCAGCCGCTGGACTGGTCCGATGGCCTGATCGAGCAGTCGGTGCGCACCTTGGATCGCCTGTACGGCACCCTGCGCGAACTGGCGTCGGTCGACGCGGTCGTGGCGATCCCGGCCACGGTCGAGGCGACCCTGGATGACGACCTGAACACCCCGCAGGCGCTGGCCGAAGTGGCCCGTATCGCTGCCGATGCACGCCGAGCCACCGACCCGGCCGAACAGGCACGCCTGAAGGGCGAGCTGCTCGGTGCCGGCCTGGCCCTGGGCCTGCTGCAGGCCGATCCGGCGCAATGGTTCGGTACCGCTGCGGGCGATGACGGCGACGATGCCCGTATCCAGGGCCTGATCGACGAGCGTGCCGCTGCCAAGAAGGCCCGCGACTTCGCCCGTTCCGACACCATCCGCGACCAGCTGGCCGCCGAAGGCATCGTGCTGGAAGATACCCCGCAGGGCGTGCGCTGGTCGCGCAAGCGCGGCTGACCTGCCCTGCCCCGTGGCCGGTACGCCGGCCACGCCCCACCGTAGAGACTGTTGTGACCGACTCCCCGTTCCCGCTTGAACCCACCGCCGCCGAGGCACAGACCGCCATCGCCGAGGAATTCGGCTTCTTCGGCGACTGGTCCGAGCGCTACCAGTACCTGATCGACCTCGGCCGCAAGCTGCCGGCCTTCCCGGAAGAATGGAAGACCGAAGAGCATCGCCTGCTCGGCTGCCAGTCGATGGTCTGGATCGTGCCGGAAGGCAATGCGCAGTCGCTGCGCTTCCATGCCATCAGTGATTCGGCCATCGTCTCCGGCCTGATCTTCCTGGCGCTGCGCGTGTACTCCGGGCGCTCGGCGCAGGAGATCCTGGCCACCGAACCGAGCTATATCCAGGACATCGGCCTGGCCCGCCACCTGTCTCCGACCCGCAGCAATGGTGTGGCAGCGATGCTGGCCTTCATCCGCGAGACCGCGCAGGCCCAGCTGCAGCGCGATCCGTCGTGAGCGAGCCTGCCACAGCCGAGGACACCGCGCTGGGCCTGCTGTCCCGACCCGGCTTCGCCAAGCTGCTGGCCTACCGCATCTTCGCGATGCTGTCCTACCAGGTGGTGGCAGTCACCGTCGGCTGGCACATCTACGAAGTCACCCGCAATCCGTTCTCGCTGGGCCTGATCGGCCTGGCCGAGGTGCTGCCGTTCTTCTGCGTGGCGCCATTCGCCGGCTACCTGGTCGACCATCTGCCGCGGCGCCGGTTGGGCATGGCGGCCTGTTCCGGGCTGATCGCCACCGCGCTGGTACTGACCAGCGTGGCCAAGGGCTGGCTGCCGTTTGAAGGCGTGTGGCCCATCTATGCAGCCATTGCCCTGACCGGCATGGTCCGCGCCTTCCTGTCGCCGATCTACAACGCGCTGTTCGCCCGCGTGCTGGCCCGCGATCAGTTCGCGCGCGGCGCAGGCCTCGGCGCGGTGGTGTTCCAGGCCGGCATGGTGGCTGGTCCGGCACTGGGTGGCGTGCTGGTCGGCTTCGGCGGCAAGGGCCTCTCCTACGCGGTGGCTACGGCCTTTGCGCTGGTGGCGATGGCCTGCCTGGCTACATTGAAGGTGGAAGAACCGGTGCACACCGGTCCCGCCGCGCCGATCTTCAAGAGCATCGCCGAAGGCGCGCGCTTCGTGGTCGGCAACCGGATCATGGTCGGGGCGATGGCGCTGGACATGTTCTCGGTCCTGCTCGGCGGCGTGGTGGCGATGCTGCCGGCGTTCCTGCACGAAATCCTGCACCACGGCCCGGAAGGCCTGGGCATCCTGCGCGCGATGCCGGCGCTCGGTTCGGTGTGCGTGGGCCTGTGGCTGGCCCGCCACCCGCTGCACCGCAATGCCGGCCGCGTACTGCTGTTCGCGGTGGCCGGTTTCGGCCTGTGCGTGATCGGCTTCGGCCTGTCGCAGCACTTCTGGCTGTCGGCGCTGATCCTGCTGTTCTACGGGGCCTTCGATGGCGTCTCGGTGGTGATCCGCTCGACCATCCTGCAGTTGGCCACGCCGGAAGAGATGCGCGGACGGGTGTCTTCGATCAACGGCATCTTCATCAGTTCGTCCAACGAGCTGGGCGCGTTCTATGCCGGCACGATGGCCAAGCTGCTCGGCCTGGTGCCGGCCGTGGTGCTGGGTGGGTTCGCGGTGCTGAGCGTGGCCGGGATCACCGCGTGGAAGAACCCGACATTGCGGAAATTGAATCTTCGCGACCTGCAGTGACGCTGCTAACAGCGGATTCGGCGGCGCCGGGTGTTTGGCTGGGGCCGTTGCTCTCCCTCGATGATTGGGCTTGTCACTTTCTTTTCGCGAAAAGAAAGTAACCAAAGAAACGCTCCGCCATCCGCGAGCCGGCGCTGCGCGCCGGTGCCCTGTGCTCCTCGGTGAATCAGGGGACGGCGCCGAACTCGCTGCGCTCAAACAGCGGCGCCTCTTCGCCCCTGATTCCCCTGCGGTGCTCGGCTCGCTACAAGGCGGACTCAACAGCCGCGAGCGCACGCATGACCGCTCCTGTCGGCCTGAGCCGAGCGTGGGCTCGGCTCTACATCGGCCGCGCACGCAGGAAACCGTCGAGAGCCTGCGGGTGGGTCCGGGCGGGACCGTCCGCGGCATGGATGCCGCGGCCGAGCTTACAGGGATGTACTTGCAGCGTGTCCTGCCCGGCCCCACCCGCAGGCTCCACCCGATACCCGGAAGGCGCTGCTCTACACAGCCAACTCGAACCCAACAAAAAACCCGGCCGAGGCCGGGTTTTTCGCATGACCATACAACGAGCAGGAATCAGTCGCCCTGCTGCTTCTGCAGGTGCTCCCAACGCTCCTGGGCGTCGATGGTGCGTTCGGCGGTCAGGCGCGCTTCCAGGCGCTCCAGGCCGATTTCTTCACCGGTGTCGACGCAGTAACCGTAGTCGCCCGCTTCCAGGCGCTTCAGGGTGCTGTCGATCTTGCCGATCAGCTTGCGGTAGCGGTCGCGGGTACGCAGTTCCAGCGAGTTCTCGGTCTCGCGGGTCGCGCGCTCGGCTTCGTCGCCGATGTCACGCACTTCCTCACGAAGATTCTCGATGGTCTGCTTGGACTCTTCCACCAGGTCCGCGCGCCAGTTCTGCAGACGCTGACGGAAGTACTCCTGCTGCAGCGGGCTCATGTATTCCTCTTCCGAGGACGGCTTGTAGCCAGTCGGCAGGATCGGGCGGCCGGTGGCCTCGTCGGTCTTGTACTCGACCACCTTGTACTTGCTGCGCGGGGCCGGTGCAGCCGAGCGGGCGGCGACGGCCACGGCAACCTTGCCGACAGGGCGCGACACGGTCTTCGGGGCGGAATCGGATTTCACGGCGGTTTTGGCAGGCGATTTCGAAACGGGCACGGGATTCTTGGATTGCGGGGCCTTCGAAGCGGCAGGAGCGGCGGCCGGGGCCGGCTTGGAAGCCGGTTGGGCTGCTGCCACTGCCACGGTCTTGACCGGGACAGGCTTGGCCGGAGCCGGCTTGGCAGCAGGCTTCGGTGCGGACTTCACTACTGGGGCCGGGGCCGGCTTCACGGCCGGCACGGCAACATTCTTGGCAACCTTCTTTACAGCGGCAGGCGTGGCAACCGGTTTAGCCGCAGCGACCTTCTTGGCCGCGGGCTTGGCGACCGGCTTGGCTGCAGCCTTCTTCACCACCGCCTTCGGCGCCGGCTTGGCTGCGGCCTTCTTCGCCACCGGCTTGGCGGCGGCCTTCTTCACCGGCGCGGCCTTGCTGGCGGCCTTCTTCATCACCGGCGCCTTCTTGCTGGCAGCGGCAGGCTTGGCCTTGGCGGGCGCAGCAGCCTTCTTCGCCACCGGCTTGGTTGCCTTGACCGGCGTTTTCTTTGCGGTGGCCTTCCTGGCCGCCGGTTGCGAGGACGCTGCCTTGGTCGCCGGCTTGCTGGCCGGTTTCTTGGCAACGGGCTTTGCCGCCAACTTCTTCACAACAGGCTTGGCGGTTTTCTTGGCGGCCGTTGCGGCCTTCTTTGCAGTTTTTTTAGCAGCCACGAAACGCTCTTCCTTGGATTCCCCGGGGCCCGGGAAAGCGGGCCTTTATAGCCTACCCGACCCGCAGCAGCAACCTCGACCCCCTGCTCCATTCAGTCCTGGAGTCAAGGCGCCCTTGGAGGCAGTCCGACGAACACGGACCGCCTTGCGCGGTACGGAACCTGGCCAGCACCCGAAGGTGCTGGTACCGGTCGCAGGCCATCGGCGACATGCGACCAACGGCCCATCCTGCACAAATGCGGCCTTCATGCCAACTGGCATAAGATGACTGGGTGATCTCGCGCCTGCTCATTGCCCTGCTGCGCTTCTACAAGCGCTTCATCAGCCCCCTGCTGGGGCCACGCTGCCGTTTCGTGCCGAGCTGTTCTGAATACGCGATGGAAGCCATCTCGCGGCACGGCCCGCTGCGCGGCAGCTGGCTGGCTGCGCGCCGGCTGGGCCGCTGCCACCCGTTCCACCCCGGCGGCTTCGACCCGGTGCCCGAATCCAACCACGCCCCCTCTTGCCGTTGCACAGGAAAACACTGACATGTCCTCCACCCTCATCACCAACGCCCGGATGGTCAACGAAGGCCGCACCTTCGACGGCGACCTGCGCATCGAGAACGGCCGCATCGCGCAGATCGGCAATGGGCTGGCGCCGCGCGACGGCGAGCAGGTGGTGGACGCGGCCGGACGCTGGTTGCTTCCCGGCATGATCGATGACCAGGTGCACTTCCGCGAACCGGGCCTGACCCACAAGGGCGACATCGCCAGCGAATCGGCGGCGGCCGTGGCCGGTGGCCTGACCAGCTTCATGGACATGCCCAACACCAACCCGCCGACGCTGGATTCGACCATCCTGGAAGCCAAGTACGAACTCGCGCGCGGCCGCGCCTGGGCCAACTACGGCTTCTACCATGGCGCCAGCAATGACAACCTGGACGCGATCCGTGCGCTGGACCCGAAGAAGGCCCCGGGCGTGAAGGTGTTCATGGGCGCCTCCACCGGCAACATGCTGGTGGACAACCCGGAAACGCTGGATGCGATCTTCCGCGAATGCCCGACCCCGATCATCACGCACTGCGAAGACACGCCGATGATCGATGCCAACCTGAAGGCCTTCCAGGAAAAGTACGGCGACGCGCTGACCCCGGACATGCATCCGGATATCCGTTCGCGCGAGGCCTGCATCAAGTCGACCCGCCTGGCGATGTCGCTGGCGCGCAAGCACGGCACCCGCCTGCATGTACTGCACATCTCCACCGCCGACGAGCTGGCGCTGTTCGAAAAGGGTCCACTGATCCGCGCCGACGGCAGCCGCAAGCAGATCACTGCCGAAACCTGCGTGCACTTCCTGCACTTCGCGCGCCCGGACTATGCGACCAAGGGCAACCTGATCAAGTGCAACCCGGCGATCAAGGAAGTGTCCGACCGCGAAGCAATCACCGCTGCGCTGGCCGACGACGTGCTGGACGTGCTGGCCACCGACCACGCCCCGCACACCTGGGAAGAGAAGCAGAAGCCCTACGCGCAGGCGCCGTCGGGCCTGCCGCTGGTGCAGTACGCGCTGGTGGCCGCGCTGGAGCGCGTGCACGAAGGGAAGCTGACCCGCGAGCAGGTGGTGCAGAAATTCGCACACGCACCGGCACAGCTGTTCGACGTGGAAGAACGCGGCTTCCTGCGCGAAGGCTACTTCGCCGACCTGGTGCTGGTGGAAGACGTGCCATTCACCGTCAAGCGCGAGGACGTGCTGTCCAAGTGCGGCTGGTCGCCGTTCGAAGGCACCACCTTCCGTTCGCGCGTGGCCTCGACCTGGGTCAACGGCCAATTGGTGTGGGACGGCAGCAAACTGGTGGGTGAACCGGCCGGCCAGCGCATGACCTACGACCGCTGATGCGCAAGGTATTCCTGTTCGGGGCGCTGCTGCTGGCCGCGCCCCTGTTCACCGCACCGGCGGCGCAGGCGCAGGATGGCATCGGCAGCCTGATCGACAGTCGCGTGGTGTTTCCGGCCAGCGCGTCGCAGGGCGCGCTGGTGATCGGCAAGGTGCCCGCCGGCAGCCGCGTGCAGTACGCCGGCCGCCAGCTGCGGGTGAGCGGCTATGGCAGTGTGGTGTTCGGCATCGGTCGCGACGAGAAGGGCCCGTTGCGCGTGCAGGTACAGCGCCCCGATGGTGGCAGCGAGACGGCGACCATTGCGGTGACGCCGCGCGACTGGCCCATCGAGCGGGTCAACGGCGTGCCGCCGAAAACGGTGAACCCGCCGCCGGCGATTGCCGAGCGGATCAAGCGCGAACAGGCGCAGGTGACCGCGGCACGTGCCCGCGATGACGACCGCACTGATTTCACCCAGACCTTCATCTGGCCGGTGCAGGGCCGCATCAGTGGCCGCTTCGGCAATGCGCGTGTCTACAACGGTCAACCTGGTGCCGGTCATTCCGGCATGGACATCGCGGTGCCGACCGGCACCCCGGTGAAGGCACCGGCCGCCGGCATCGTCACCTTCGCCGGCCCGGACCTGTACCTGACCGGTGGCACGCTGCTGCTCGACCACGGCTTCGGGGTCAGCTCCAACTTCCTGCACCTGTCGCGCATCGACGTAAAGGTCGGCGACCGGGTGGAACAGGGCCAGGTGATCGCTGCGGTCGGTGCCACCGGTCGCGCCACTGGGCCACACCTGCACTGGGGCATGAACTGGTTCGATACCCGCATCGACCCGTTGCTGGTGCTGGAACGTAAATAACGCGTGCAACGCGCTGTGGTAGGTGCCGACCTTGGTCGGCACAACCTCATGGAGCGTGCGGACCAAGGTCCGCACCCACCAGAATCGATCAACCGCGGGCAGCCCACCACACGCGCAGCAGGGTGCGCACCGGGGTGGCTTCGATCGGCTTGCCTGCGGCCTGCGCCGCCACGCGTGCGCGCGCCAGGCTGGACCACACACGGCGCGGGCGCGGGCCGGGCACGCGACTGCCCCACCCCTTCAGCAGGTACTGCGCCCAGCGCTGCGCAGCCGTGCTGGAATCCTCATCCAGCAGGCTGCGCGGTACACCGGCCACGCCGGCATCCTGCAGGCGCTGGGCAAGGGTCTGCAGCTGCACCGCACGACCAGCGCCGGTGCGCGGCTTGTCGTTGAACAGCGCCGCTTCCACCGCGGCAACCGCGTCGGCGTAATTGGCCAGCGCACGCTCGGCACCGGCCGCATCCAGCGCGACCGAGCGCGCTTCAACCAGATCGGGCAGCGCTTCGGCCAGCTGCGCCCACGGCGCATGCACCGGTTCCAGCAAACGACCCAACGGGTGGCGCGAACGATGCGCAGCCCAGCTGCGCAGCTCCTCGCCCCACCACGCCAGCTTGGCGTCGGCCGGCAACGGATCGCCGCCGGTGTTGAGCATGTCGTCGAACTCCTGCAGCAGCGCAAACCACGCCACGGCAAGCTCGCGTTGCGATTCGGCCACGAACGGGGCGGCCACCGACCATTCCGGCCAACGGCTGCGCCACTTGTCGAGGAAACTGTCCAGCGCGGTACTGCTCACTACGTCATTCCTTACGGCTGGGCCGGGGCTGCCGGCCGGGTCGGCCACAGACTGGCCAGTTGCAGAAGTTCGGCGTTCTCGACCAGCACGTCGGCCTGCCAGGCCAGCGGGTCGTCGCTGTGCAGGCGATAGCCCCACAATGCCGCCACCGACGGCATGGCCGCGGCACGCGCGGCGATGATGTCGCGCTCGTCGTCGCCCACGTACACGCAGTCTTCGGCGGCAACGGCGATCGCCTGCGCCGCGTGCAGCAGCGGCAGCGGATGCGGCTTGCGCTCGGCCAGGCTGTCACCGCCCACCAGCACCGCACAGCGCTGCTGCCAGCCATGCTGCGGCAGGATCAGACGCGCCAGGTACTCGGGCTTGTTGGTGACGATGCCCCACACCGTGCCGGCGTCGTCCAACGCGGCGAGCATGCCGGCCACGCCATCGAACAGCATCGCGTGCTGGCCGATCAATGCTTCATAGCGCTGCAGGAATTCCGGGATCAATGCATCGCGCGCAGCGGCATCCAGGTCCGGGAATGCCGCACCGACCATCGCGCGCGAGCCCTTGGACACCACCGGGCGCAACAACGCCGGATCGATCGGTGCACGGCCACGTTCGGCCAGCATCGCATCGCAGGTGGCAACGAAGTCCGGCGCGCTGTCCAGCAGGGTGCCGTCCAGATCGAACAGCACCGCGCGCGGGAAGCGGGCAGAGGTCATGCCGGCTTGACCGCGTAGGCCAGGTAGTTGATGTCGGTGTGGCTGCTCAGGCGGGCGTGGTTGCGCCACGGCTCGTAGGCCATGCCACTGACATCGACCAGCTGCAGGTCGGCTTCGCGCAGCCAGCGTGCCAGCTCGGCCGGCTTGATGAATTCCTGGTAGTGATGGGTGCCCTTGGGCAGCAATCGCGCCACGTACTCGGCACCGACAATCGCCACCGCGAATGCGGCAGCGGTGCGGTTGATGGTCGACAGGAACAGGTGGCCGCCCGGCTTCAGCAGGCGCTTGCAGGCCTCGATGATCGCGCCCGGATCCGGCACGTGCTCGAGCATTTCCATGCAGGTGACCACATCGAAACTGCCCGACTGCTCGGCAGCCAGGTCCTCGGCGGCCTGGACGCGATAATCCACCTTGGCACCGCTTTCCAGCGCGTGCAGGCGCGCGACCTTGACCAGTTCCGGGGCCAGGTCGATGGCGGTGACGTCGGCACCGGACTGCGCCAGCGCCTCGCTCAGCAGGCCGCCACCACAGCCGATGTCCAGCACGCGCGCACCGCGCAGCGGCACGCGGTCGGCCACGTACTTCAGCCGCACCGGGTTCAGCGCATGCAGCGGCTTCTGCGGGCCATCAGCGTCCCACCAGCGGTTGGCCAGCGCGGCGAACTTGTCCAGCTCGGCCTGATCGAAATTGGAGGATGCGTGGGGGGCAGTCATGAGGGTGTCCTTGCGGCGCCAGGGTTCAGGCGCGGATATGGCGGATGCGCTCGCGCCACTGGCGCGCGTTGGCGATGATGCCCGGCAGGTCCATGCCGACCAGCTCGCGCTGCACCAGCTTCGGCTTGCCGGCAATCCAGACATCGCTGACCTGCTGGCGGCCGGTGGCGTACACCAGCTGCGACAGCACATTGTGCAGCGGCTGGGTTTCCAGCGCCGAGAGGTCAACACAGACCAGGTCGGCCTGCTTGCCCACTTCGATCGAGCCGATGCGCTCGCCGAAGCCCAGCGCGCGGGCGCCGCCCAGCGTGGAGGCGCGCAGCGTGGTGGCTGCATCCAGCGCGGTGGCGTCGTCGGCCACGGCCTTGGCCAGGATCGCCGCCGTGCGGTTCTCGCTGAACATGTCCAGGTCGTTGTTGCTGGCGCAGCCGTCGGTGCCGATCGCCAGGTTCACGCCGGCGCGCTGCAGGGCGCAGGCCGGGCAGAAACCGGAGGCCAGCTTCAGGTTCGATTCCGGGCAGTGCACCACGCTGACGCCACGTTCGGCGCACAGGTGGATTTCCGCGTCGGTCAGCTGGGTCATGTGCACCGCGATCAGGCGGTCGTTGACCAGGCCGAGGCGATCCAGCCGCGCCAGCGGGCGCTGGCCGTGCAGCTTGATCGAATCGGTGATTTCCTGCGCGGTCTCGTGGGTGTGCAGGTGCACCTGCATGTCGAGCTGGTCGGACAGCATCCGCACCCGCTCGAAGTTGGCATCGTTGACGGTGTACGGCGCATGCGGCGCGAACGCGGTGCCGATCAGCGGATCGGTGCGCCACTGGTCATGCAGTTCACCGGCCTTGGCGAAGTACTCGTCGTCGGTCTTGGCCCAGGCGGTGGGGAAATCGATGATGACCGCGCCAACCAGCGCGCGGAAACCGTGCTTCTTGTAGACCGCGGCCTGCACATCGCCGAAGAAATAGTTCTCGTTGGCGCAGGTGGTGCCACCGCGCAGCATCTCGGCGATGGCCAGGGTGGTGCCGTCGGCAACGAATTCGGGGCCGATTACCGCGGCTTCCACCGGCCAGATGTGCTGCTGCAGCCAGGTCATCAGCGGCAGGTCGTCGGCGACGCCGCGCAGCAGGGTCATCGGGTTGTGCGTGTGCGCGTTGACCAGGCCCGGCATCAGTGCGGCCTCGGGGCGGCTGACCACCTGGGCGGCGCGGAAACGCGCGCGCGCCTCGGCACGCGGCAGGATCGCGATGATCTCGCTGCCACGCACGGCCACGGCGTGGTCTTCCAGCACCACCGCATGCGGCTCGATCGGAACGACGTAACCGGCTTCGATGAGCAGGTCGCAGGCTTCGGGGAGGTGCGGGCTATCGCTCATGCGGGCTCACTGGCTATTGGAGAAGGGCCTGGCGGGAGGCGGTAGCGCCGGGCCATGCCCGGCGGCTGTCCGCTGCGGCGCCATGGGCGCCAGCAACGGGTTCCAGGTTATGCCCGGAAAGCCGAGCATGGCTCGGCTCTACAGGTAATCCGGCTGCGCCGGATTACTTGACGCGTGCGGAGTATTCGCCCGAACGGGTATCGACGCGGATCACTTCGTCCTGGTTGACGAACAGCGGCACGCGGACCACGGCGCCGGTTTCCAGGGTGGCAGGCTTGCCGCCGCCGCCCGAGGTGTCGCCACGGACGCCCGGATCGGTTTCAGTGATCTTCAGTTCAACGAAGTTCGGCGGCTGCACGAAGATCGGCTCACCATTCCAGAGGGTGACCACGCAGGACTCTTCGCCCTTCAGCCACTTCTCGGCGCCGCCCATGCCGGCCTTGGTGGCCTGGACCTGCTCGAAGGATTCCGGGTCCATGAAGTGCCAGTACTCGCCGTCGCTGTACATGAAGTTCATGTCGGTATCGACGACGTCGGCTGCATCCAGCGAGTCGGTCGACTTCATGGTCACTTCCTGGGTACGGCCGTCCTTGATCAGGCGGTACTTCACGCGGGTGAAGGCCTGGCCCTTGCCCGGCTTGACGTATTCGGTGTCGATGATGACGGCCGGTTGGTTGTTGACCAGGATCTTCATCCCGTTCTTGACGTCGTTCATGCCGTAGCTGGCCATGCGTAAACTCCTGAGTGGCAAAAACGCCGCGGGTGCGGCGAGCCGTTAGAATGGAAAGCCCACCGGATGCCGGTGGGCGACTGTTTTTCTGCCCCCATGATAACCGCAGGCCCCCTCTCCATGCAGCTTTCCGCCTTCCCACGGCCCCAGTCGCCAGGTGCGCCCGCGCGCTGGCAGCAGCTCTGGCGCCAGGCGCTGCGCGACCCGCACGCGCTGCTGGCCCGGCTGCAGCTGGACCCGGCCGCGCTGGGCGTCTCGGAGGCGGCCATGGCCCAGTTCGCGCTACGCGTGCCGGAAGGCTTCGTGGCCCGCATGCGCCCTGGCGATGCGGCCGACCCGCTGCTGCGCCAGGTGCTGCCGATCGACGAGGAAATGCGCCCGGTGCCCGGGTTCAGCTTCGATGCGGTGGGCGACGGTGCCGCCAAGAAGGCCACCGGCGTCATCCAGAAGTACCGTGGCCGTGCCCTGCTGGTCGCCACCGGCAGCTGCGCGATCAACTGCCGCTACTGCTTCCGCCGCCACTTCGACTATGGGGCGGAGAACGCCGCCAAGGGTGGCTGGCAGGAGGCCGTAGCCGCCATCGCCGCCGACCCGGACATCGACGAGGTGATCCTGTCCGGCGGTGACCCGCTGTCGCTGGCCACGCACAAGCTGGCCGAGCTGACCGACGCCCTGCGCGCGATCCCGCATATCCGCCGCCTGCGCATCCATACCCGGCTGCCGATCGTGCTGCCGGAGCGCGTGGACGATGAACTGGTCTCCTGGCTGGGCAGCCTGCCGTGGCCGCTGGCGATCGTGGTCCACGCCAATCATGCCAATGAATTCGATGCCAGCGTGGACGCGGCGATGGCCCGCCTGCGCGGCATCGGCGCCCAGCTGCTGAACCAGGCGGTGTTGCTGCGCGGGGTCAACGACAGCGTGCAGGCCCTGCAGGACCTGAGCGAGCGCAGCTTCGCCGCCGGCGTGCTGCCCTACTACCTGCACCAGCTGGACCGGGTCGAGGGCGTGGCCCATTTCGAAGTGGACGATGCCCAGGCCAAGGCACTGATTGCCGGCCTGACCGCACGCCTGTCCGGTTATCTGATCCCGAAACTGGTGCGCGAACTGCCCGGCGACCCGAGCAAGCGCCCGGTGTAGCCCCAAAAAAGGGGACGGAGGGCATGAAGTCGCAAATGCATAAGCGACTTCATGCCCTCCGTCCCTTTTTTGTGTCGGTCAGATGCCCGATTCGATCATCCGCACCACTTCGGTGGCGGTCACCGGGTGGCTCAACCAATAGCCCTGCCCAAGGTCGCAGCCGCGCTGCGCCAGCAGCTCGAACTGCGCCTGCTGCTCGATGCCTTCGGCCACCACGGTGATGCCCAGCGCGTGGGCCATGGCAATGATCGCCGTGGTCAGCGCGAGGTCATCGGGGTCACGCTGCATGTCGGCCACGAAACTCTTGTCGATCTTCACGCCGTCCACGGGTACCTGGCGCAGATGACTGAGCCCGGAGAAGCCGGTCCCGAAATCATCCAGCCAGACCTTCACGCCGGTGCGGTGCAGCTTGTCCAGCAGCTGCGCGGCAACCATCTCGTCGCCGATCACGGCGGTTTCGGTCAGCTCCAGATGCAGGCGCGACGCCGGCAGCCCGGACTCATGCAGGCACTGCGCGACCAGTGCCGGCAGCTCACCGCCGCGCAACTGCCGTGGCGACACGTTGACCGACACGAACAGGTCGTCCCCGGCCGCCCCGCGCGGCCACTGCGAGGCCTCCATGCAGGCCGCACGCAGGACCTTCGGGCCGATGATCTCGATCAGCCCACTCTGCTCGGCTACCTCGATGAACACCGAGGGCGGAATCGTGCCCAGGGTCGGGTGCTGCCAGCGCAGCAGTACTTCAACGCCGACCATGCGGCGGTCGCGCATGCGGAAGATCGGCTGGTAGGCCAGGCGCAGTTCGCCGCGCTCCCAGGCACCGCGCAGCTCCTGTTCCATATGCACGCGACGCTCGACCGCATGGTCCATCGCCCGGCTGTAATAGCGGTAGCAGTTCTTGCCGGCCATCTTCGCCTGGTACATGGCGATATCGCCGTTCTTCAGCAGGGTGGTCGCATCGGCTGCATCGTCGGGGAACAGGGTCACGCCGATCGAGGTGCCCAGGAACAGTTCCCTGCCCTGCACCACCAGCGGCTTGCCCAGCTCGCGCACCAGCACTTCGGCCAGCAGCCGCGCGTTGGCGGCCACATCACCGTCGCCCACCAGGATCACGAACTCGTCTCCGCCGAAGCGCGCCAGCAGGGTTTCATCGCCCCCGGCCTCGGTGACCGCGCGGCCGATGCGCTGGGCGAACTGCAGCAATGCCTCATCGCCGGCCTCGTGGCCAAGGGTGTCATTGACCCGCTTGAAGTCGTCGATATCTGCGAACAGCAGGCCCAACCGGTGATTGGCGGCACGGGCGGCCATCAACCGATGATCAAGCGCCTCGCGGAATGCCAGCCGGTTGGTCAGCCCGGTCAGCGCGTCGGTATAGGCCATGCGCCGCACTTCGCGGTCATGGCGGGCGATCGCATCGCGCATCCGGGCGAAACCACGTACCAGTTCGCCGACCTCGTCGTCGCGGGTGTTCTCGGCCAGGGGCGTCTGGTAGTCACCGGCCTCGATGCGACGCGCGGCGACGGCAAGATCACGGATCGGCGCGACCAGGGTGCGCTGCACGTACAGGATCACCACCACGCCGATCACCACCAGCAGGCCCAGCATCAGCAGCAGCCAGCCCAGGTGACGGCTGCCGACCTGCTGCAGGCGCTCGCCCAGGGTGGCGTTGGCCGCCTGCTCGCGCTGCTGCACCTCATCCAGCGCCATGCCGACCCGGACGCCGCCAATGCGCTGGTTGCCGATCATGATCGGCATGGTGTTGTCGAGCACCTTCGGCGATTCCTGCACGACCAGCATCTGCGCGGCTGCAGCCTTGGGTGCCAGGGGATCGGCCATCGGCTGGCCGAATCCGGACACCTCGACCGAGCCGTCGTGTACCAGCCGGCCGCGTTCGTCGAACACCAGTACATAGCGCACCACGGGCTGGCGCGCGGTACTGCGTACCAGTACGCCGACCTGGTCCAGATCGCGGTAGTACAACGGGTTGGCCAGGGCGTCGGACAACTCACGCGCCATCGCCTCGCCGCGGCTGCGCACGCTGCGGTCGAACAGTTCATGGATGACGCCGCCGCTGAGGTTGCGCACCTCACCCTGCATCGCCGTCTGCCGCCCCAACAACACCGCAAGGATCGCGATCACCACGACCATCGCCCCGCCCATCGCGAGCAGGAACCGGGCCTGCATCCCCGAGCCAAGCCACTTCATTCCACTTCCATCCGCACGCGCGTCAATCCTTGTTTCAATTCAGCCAACCGCTGCTGCGCATGCGCATCGACGCGGTGGAACCCGGAAGTGCCAAAAAACCGATGCAGCGCCCCCTGCGCCTGCGGGTCGCTGGCTGCCTGCAGCAGCACTTCCTGCAGGCGATCGCGCACGCGTGGATCCAGGTCGGCGCGGACCATCTCCACCGCACGCGGGTAGGGTTCGGTGCGCAGCAGCTCGCGGAAGTCGCGCCGGAACGCTGCCGGCATCCGCCGCTCGTCATTCCAGTCCACGCTGCTCACCGCTCCCACGTCAACCACCCCCTTGTGCACGAACGTCGCGATGTTCAGCTCGCTGCGTGCAAATACGTAACCCACACTGTCCCGGCCCGGCATGTCCCATGCACCGGCCAGGATCTGCGGCGACAGGCCCTCCTGCAGCAACGTCATCACCGGCACCAGATAGGCACTGGTGGACGCCGTGTTCTGCAGGGCCAGGCGATGGCCCCGCAGATCCTGTACGCGCTGGATCGGGCTGTCGCGGCGCACGAAGAACACCGTCTGGTAATCACGCACGCCGTTGCGCTCGGTCAGCAGCAGTGGGCGGGCGCCACTGCGCTGGCCCAGCGCCACCGCCGTACCCGAGGTTTCGGTGACCCAGTCGACCCTGCCCCGCCGCAGATAGCTGGCCATCTGCTGCGGGTCGCGTGCCATCAGGATCCTCCCCTCCTTGATGCCAACGTCGTGCATGCGCGCCACCACGTAGTCCAGCAAGGGCTGCAGCTGTTCGTAATGCGCCTTGGGATCATCGCTGATCCGGCCCAGCACCAGTACCGGGTCCGGTGCTGCACGCACCGTCCCGGCCAGCAGGACCATGGCCAGGCTCAGCAGTCCCCCCTGCATTGCCTTTCGCAGACCCGACACAGGCTTCATCCCCCCCTGGGTATCCAGACAGACTACCCGAAAAAATGAGAACGTCGTCAGCTGTCCTTGTTGCCCGCTTGTGCCAGTCGCGCCATGCGCTGGGTGTCGGCGAGGATGCCGCGCAACAGGCGCACTTCCTGCTCGCTGGGTTCGCTGCGCAGGAACAGGCGGCGCAGCTTGCGCATCGCCGATTCCGGGGCGCGGCCCTTGTGGAAATCGATCTCATCCAGCGTGTCGCCAAGCTGGGCGAAGAAGCTCTCCATCTGCTCGTGGCTGGCCGCCTGTTCGCGGAAGCCCGGCTCGGCGTCGGCTGCAGGCTGCGCACCCAGCAGCTGCATGCGCGTTTCATAGGCCAGCACCTGCACGGCAGCAGCCAGGTTGAGCGAGCTGAACTCCGGGTCGGACGGGATGTGCACCGCTGCATGGCACAGCTGCAGTTCCTCGTTGGTCAGGCCGGTGCGCTCACGGCCGAACACCAGCGCCACCTCGGCACCCTCGCCGGCCTTGGCCACCGCGCGGGCAGCGGCATCGGCCGGCAGGTACTCCTCCAGCTGGACACGGCGGGCACGGGCGGTGCAGCCCAGCACCAGGCGGCAGTCAGCCACGGCCTCGGCCAGAGTCGTCACCACCGGGGCGTCCCCCAGTACGTCTTCGGCACCGGCCGAGCGCCGGAAGGCCTCCTCGTCCAGCGGCTTTTCGGGAGCGACCAGTACCAGGCGGGCCAGGCCCATGGTCTTCAGGGCACGGGCGGCGGCCCCCATGTTGCCGGGGTGCTGGGTACCGACCAGGACGAATCGGAGGCGGGTGGCGGCGGGAAACTGGGACATGAACAGGGAAAAGGTCGAGCTGGACGATGACCAATGGTAAACTGTGCGGCCGGCCACTGCGCCGGACCCGCTCTTTTCCCCCGCCAGTCCATCTCTTCTGCCTTTCCGGGAGCCCACGCCATGCAGAAACCCGCCGTAACCGTCATGGTCAAGGCCGCCCGCCTCGCCGGCAACGTCCTGTTGCGCAACATCAACAAGCTCGAGGCACTGAACGTGGTGCAGAAGGGCCGGATGGACTACGCCAGCGAAGTGGATGCGGACGCGGAAAAGGTCATCGTCAAGGAACTCAAGCGCGCCTACCCGGACTACGGCATCTTCGGTGAAGAAGGTGGCGTGCAGGGCGAGCGCCGCCAGATGTGGGTCATCGACCCGCTGGACGGCACCAGCAACTACCTGCGCGGCGTGCCGCACTACTGCGTGTCGATCGCCCTGGTCGAAAACGGCGAGCCGACCGATGCGGTCATCTTCGACCCGCTGCGCAATGAACTGTTCACCGCCAGCCGTGGCGCGGGTGCCGTGCTGAACGACCGCCGCATCCGCGTGGCCGACCGCAAGGATCTGGAAGGCACGATGATCCACACCGGCTTCGCCCCGCGCGAGCGTTCCCGCGCCAGCGCCCAGCTCAAGGCAGTCGACGCCCTGCTGGTGCACGGCGAGGACATCCGCCGTACCGGTTCGGCGGCACTGGACCTGGCCTACGTGGCCTGCGGCCGCGCCGACGCCTACTTCGAAGCCGGCGTGAAGGCATGGGACATCGCTGCCGGCCTGCTGCTGGTCCGCGAGGCCGGCGGCAAGGTCTGCGACTTCAAGGGCGCGACCCTGGGCCGCATGGACAACCGCGGCCCGGAGACCCACCAGATCGTGGCCGGCAACCTGAAGGTGGCCGAGTCGCTGCAGAAGGTGCTGGTGAACACCGGTTACGCCGCCGAGTTCGACGCGAAGTTCTGAGATTCCGTGTAAAAGCGATTCATGGAGACGGCACCTGCGAAGGTGCCGTTTTCGTATCCGCGGTGATCGTGCTTGTCACTTTCTTTGCGCGCAAAGAAGGTAACCAAAGAAACGCTCCGCCGGCCGCGAGCCGACGCGCTGCGCACGCCGGTGCCCCGCGCTCCTCGGCCCGCCGAGGGACGGTGCGGGAACTCGCTGCGCTCAGACACCCACACCTCTTCGCCCTCGCCGGACCTGCGGTGCTCGGCTCGCTTGAAGGCGGACTGGAAGGTCAAGATCAAGAGCAACAGCATCCACGCATGGCGTGAATCTACGGGGTGCAGCTGTAGCATTTGACCTTGGGTCCGCCTTGAGCGAGCCGAGCATCGCAGGGGAATCAGGGGCGAAGAGGCGCCGATGTTTGAGCGAAGCGAGTTCGGCGCCGCCCCCTGATTCGCCGAGAAGCGCAGGGTACCGTCGCGTAGCGACGGCTCGCGCCCCGGCGGCGTGTTTCTTTGGTTACTTTCTTTGCACGAGCAAAGAAAGTGACACCTCCCCGCAGGCGCGGAAACGATCCGCCAGGCACGACCCGGCATCAGCAATGCATCCCCACAAACAAAAACGCCCGGCGCGAGGCCAGGCGTTCCTGCACTACCTTGAAAGCAGAAGCTTACGCCACCGTCGAAGCCCGCAGCGCGGCGATGCGCTCTTCCAGCGGCGGGTGGCTCATGAACAGCTTCTTCGCCGTCGAACCGGCAATACCGAACGCCGCGATCTGGGTCGGCAGCGTGCTCTGGCCGTGGTTGAGCTGCAGGCGCTCCAGCGCGGCGATCATCTTCTGGCGGCCGGCCAGCGAGGCACCACCCGCATCGGCGCGGAACTCGCGGTGGCGCGAAAACCACATCGCGATCATCGTGGCGAACAGGCCGAACACCATCTCCAGCACGAACACGATGATGTAGTAGGCGAAGCCGCGGCCGCCACCTTCGCGGTTGCCCGACAGCGCGCTGTCGATGATGCCGCCGACCACGCGGGCCAGCACGATCACGAAGGTGTTCAGCACGCCCTGCAGCAGCGCCATGGTGATCATGTCACCGTTGGCGACGTGGGCGATCTCGTGGCCCAACACAGCTTCGGCCTCGTCCTCGCTCATGTTGTGCAGCAGGCCGGTGGACACCGCCACCAGCGCATTGTTGCGGTTGGCGCCGGTGGCGAAGGCGTTGATCTCCGGGCCTTCGTACACGGCCACTTCGGGCATGCCGATGCCCGCCGCCTTGGCCTGGCGCTCGACCGTGGCCAGCAGCCAGCGCTCGGTCTGGTTGCGCGGCTCGGTGATCACCACCGCACCGGTGGAGCGCTTGGCCATCCACTTGGACAGCAGCAGCGAGATGAAGGAGCCACCGAAACCGAAGATGCCGGCCATGATCAGCAGGCCGCTCATCTTGCTGGGGTCGGTTCCCGTCAGCGACATCACGATGCTGGCGAGGATCAGGACCGCGAAATTGGTCGCCAGGAACAGGGCAATGCGGGTAAACATGGGAAAATCCGGCTCGGAAGGGGTCGATACCGGTCAATTTGCGGTGTGGTCAGCTTGAATTCAAGCGCCAACCTGACCGACGATTCAGCCTGCATGACCGCCAATGTTCCCTGCGGCCGCTTCGCGCCCTCGCCGACCGGCCTGCTCCACCCCGGATCCCTGCTCGCCGCCTTCGGCAGCTGGCTGCTCGCGCGCCATCACGGCGGCCTGTGGCGGCTGCGCATCGAAGACGTCGACCCGCCGCGCACCGTGCCCGGTGCCGCCGAGTCACAACTGCAGGCACTGGCGGCGTTCGGGCTGGTCCACGATGGCCCGATCTTCTGGCAGAGCGCGCGCGGCGAGGCCTACCAGGCTGCGCTGGACGTACTGCTCGCCAGCGACCAGGCCTTTGTCTGCCACTGCAGCCGCGGCGACCTGGCCGCCAGCGGCGGCATCCACCATCACTGCGTCGCCCGGCAACCGCGACCGGACCCCGCCGTCCGTTTCCGCGTGCCACCGGGCAGCATCGTGCACTTCGACGATGGCCTGCGCGGCCCGCAGCAGCAGGACGTGCATGCCGAGGTCGGCGACTTCGTGCTGCGCCGCGCCGATGGCTGCTGGGCCTACCAGCTGGCGGTGGTGGTCGATGACGCCGCGCAGGGGGTGACCGAAGTGGTGCGCGGTGCCGACCTGCTCGACTCCACGGCACGGCAGATCCTGCTGCAGCAGGCCTTGGGACTGGCGGTACCGCGCTACTGGCACCTGCCGCTGCTGCTCGATGCCCCGGGCCACAAGCTGTCCAAGTCGCTGGCGGCGCTGCCGGTGGACAGTTCGCGCCCGCTGCGCGTGCTGCGCCAGCTCTGGCAACTGCTCGGCCAAGCACCTGAAGCGCTGGAACCTGCGCACGATCTGGACACGCTGCTGGCGGCCGCTCGGAATGCCTTCGACCCAGCGCGGCTGCCACGTACCGACATCCTGCTGCCAGCCGGCGCACTTTCCGCGCCGATGTTGCAGAATCACCCTTCCCCCACCTGATACCCGGACAGCACTCCATGACATCTCGCGTCGCACTGGTCACCGGCGGAACCGGCGGCATCGGTACCGCCATCTGCCAACGCCTGGCCGACCAGGGCCACCGGGTCGCCACCAACTACCGCGACGAGGCCAAGGCCCGCGCCTGGCAGCAGGCGATGACCGAACGCGGCTACAGCGTGTCGATCTTCCCGGGCGATGTCTCCGATCCGGGCAGCGCCGAAGCGCTGGTGCGTGCGGTCGAAGCCGCGCTGGGCCCGGTCGAGATCCTGGTCAACAACGCCGGCATCACCCGCGATACCACGTTCCATCGCATGCGCGCGGACCAGTGGCACGATGTGATCAATACCAACCTCAATTCGGTGTTCAACGTCACCCGTCCGGTCATCGAGGGCATGCGCCGCCGCGGCTGGGGCCGGGTCATCCAGATCAGCTCGATCAACGGCCTGAAGGGCCAGTACGGCCAGGCCAACTACGCGGCGGCCAAGGCCGGCATGCACGGTTTCACCATCTCGCTGGCGCGCGAGAACGCCGGCTTCGGCATTACCGTCAACACCATTTCGCCCGGCTACGTCGCCACCGACATGGTGATGGCGGTTCCGGAGGAAGTGCGTGCCAAGATCATCGCCGATATCCCCACCGGACGCCTCGGCAAGCCGGAGGAAATCGCCTACGGCGTCTCGTTCCTGGTTGCCGACGAAGCCTCGTGGATCACCGGTAGCAACCTGGACATCAACGGCGGCCACCATATGGGTTGGTAAGCCGCGCAGGGGACCCTCGCGGCGATCGCCGCCGGGCCCCTGCCAAGCGTCATGCTGCGCAGCACGCAAACCCTTGTTGCGCAACATGATCGCCGCCGAAAGCCAAGCCTGGCGGGGGCTGAGGCGGTTGCAACGGCTGCTGCACTGCGCCATGCTGCGCGTCTACTGTGACGAGTACCGCTTCATGGCTGCGACCCGCATCATCAAGAAGTATCCGAACCGCCGTCTCTACGACACCGAGATCTCCAGCTACATCACCATCGAGGACGTGCGCCAGCTGATCCTGGACGGTGAAGACTTCGAAGTCCGCGACGCCAAGAGCGGCGACGACCTCACGCGATCAGTCCTGCTGCAGATCATCGCCGACCAGGAACAGGACGGCGAACCGATGCTGTCCACCCAGCTGCTGAGCCAGTTGATCCGCTTCTACGGCGACTCCCTGCAGGGCTTCATGGGCAATTACCTGGAGCGCAGCATGCAGGTCTTCCTCGACCAGCAGCAGCAGTTCCGCCAGCAGATGGGCAACCTGCTGGGGCAGACCCCATGGGCGATGATGAACCAGCTGACCGAGCGCAACCTGGAGCTGTGGCAGGAATTCCAGCGCAACATGGGCACGGGCTTCGGCGGCCCGCGCCCGGGCGGCACCGGAACGGGAACCGGGGCAGGTACCGGCAACAAGCCGAACGAACCGGGCGCCGGCACCGGCGGCAAGAACCGCCGCTGAGCTGCAGCAACGGTTGATACGAAAACGGCGCGCCCCTGGCGCGCCGTTTTGTTTGAATCGCGTCGGCGATACATCAGCGTTTCGCCTTGCACCCCGTGCATACGCGCTCGACCTTGTAACCCTTCGCCTTCAGCTTCTCGACCACGCCGTCGTTGCCCAGCAGGTGCAGCGTGCCCACCACCACCAGCGTGCCGCCCTGCCCGGCCTGCAGGTACGGCAGCAGCTTCGGCACCCAGGCGTCATTGCGGCCGGTATTGATGCGCTGGTAAAGCTGTGGATACTGCTGGCGCATTTCCGCCGCCATCCTGGTCCACAACAGGCGCTCGTCACCCCGGCGCCAGGCATCATGCAGCTGGCGTGCCTGCTCGTCGGCCTTGCCAGCCTGGTCCAGCGCTTCGGCCAGCATCTGCCGCTGTTCCTGCAGCGTCATTCCGTCGAGCATGCCGATCTGGGTATCGATGTCTTCCAGTCCCGCGGTCTTGCGCCCGGTCTTCTGCGCACGCTCCATGAAGTGACGATCCAGGCCCAGTGCGGGGTCCAAGCCCAGCTTCTGCATCTGCCCGACCGAAATGCTCAGGCCGACAAACCACGGCTTCATGCCCTGCATCTGCGCCAGCGGCAGCTTGTTCTCGGTGGCGAACACCTGCAGCTTCTGCCAGGTCGCAGCATCCAGGTCACGCTTGAGCTCGCTGCCATCGGTGCGGACCGCTGCCTGCACCATGCGGCTGGCCAGCTGCGGCGACTGCATGTCTTCCGGCGACAGTTCGAACACGACCCGCTGCGAGGCCTCGAACGCCTGTTCGACATCGGGCGACAACGGGTAGTCCTGCGGCTTCAGCAGGTGGAAGGAACCGAGCAGGTAGAGGCGCGAGTCGCCCGGCCCAGTCACTTTCCACAGCAACGGCACCGGCGGCTTGGCCACCGCTGCGCCAGCGATGTCGGCTTGCGCGGTACGCGCTGCAACCAGCGGTGCCAGCGCACAGGCCGCCATTACAACGGCGGTACGCAACAGGGATCTGATCGGCATATCAGCCTTCTCCTTCAGGCAGGTGGTAAGCCTTCTCGCCCGCTTCCACGCGCAGGTCCAGCCGGTTTTCCGGCGGCGCCAACGGGCAGGTCGCGTAGGCGGTGAACGCACACGGCGGGTTGTAGGCATGGTTGAAATCGATGCGTACCGTGCCATCGGCTGCCGGCGCATCGGTATCCAGGTAACGCCCGGCCGGATAGCTGCCGCGGCCACTGGTGCGGTCGGCAAAGATCAGGAACAGCGGTTGACCGGGCGCACCAATCGCCTCCAGCCGCCAACTGCGGCCATCACGCTGGAACTCGACCGCGCCTGCGTTGGGCATCTCGGTGGTCAGGCCAGTGATATCGACGATCGGCAGGGTTTTGCCCGGCGAGTGCGCGATGAAGCGGGCCTGCACCTGCCAGTCAGGACCACCCGGCCAGTACTCCAGTCCTGCAAAATCTCGGCGTGCCGGCGCATCGGCATGCTTGACCCGCAGCGCATCGCGCGGGCCGCGGCGGATGATGCTGAGCTGCCCCTTGCCACCATCGAAGGCCAGCAGCGTCGGCTGCGGATCCTTGTCGGTGTCGACACGGATGCGGCCGCGCACCGGCTGCCCGTCATGGCTGACGTCAACGCCGGCCTCAGGTGTGAACCACCATTGGCTGCCTTCGCGGCGCAGCAGGCCCAGCTTGTCCGGCCCAACCGCCAGGCGGATGCCATTGGTCGCGCCGCTGCCGACGAAGTGCGATTTGTTCTGCAGCCAGTGCAGGCCGACCAGCGCTGTCCAACCGTCCGGCCGGGTCAGATCCTGGTAGCGCGCTACCCGCCACTGCTGCTGCGTGGCCGCGTAGGCCGGATCTTCAGTGACCTTCGGCGCCGGCGGTGTCGCCGGGCTGCAGGCAACCAACACCAGAGCGGCCAGCAGGCCGCCCACTCCCCGATAACGCATCGATGCTCCCCTCAACGTCCGCGCAGGAACCAGCGGTCGATCTCCGCCAGCGAAAAACGGGCCCAGGTCGGTCGGCCGTGGTTGCACTGGCCAGACCGCTCGGTGATTTCCATGTCGCGCAGCAGCGCGTTCATCTCCGGCACGGTCAGGCGCCGGTTGGCGCGCACCGCACCATGGCAGGCCATGGTCGACAGCAGTTCATCGCGCGCACTGGCCACGCGCCGGCTCTGGCCGTGTTCGCGCAGGTCGGTCAGCACGTCGCGCAGCAACCCTTCCGGTTCGGCATGCGCCAACAGCGCTGGAATGCTGCGCACATGCAGGGATCCGGGGCCGGCGCGGGTCACCTCGAAGCCGAGCGCCGCCAGTGTGTCGGCTTCGCTTTCGGCAGTGTCGGCCTCACGCTCGCCCACTGCCAGCGTGATCGGCACCAGCAGCGGCTGCGACTGCAGGCCGATACCGTCGTGCGCGTTCTTCAGGCGCTCGTAACCGATGCGCTCGTGCGCGGCATGCATATCGACCACGATCAAGCCTTCTGCATTCTCGGCCAGGATGTAGATGCCGTGCAGCTGCGCGATCGCGTAGCCCAGCGGCGGCACGCCTGCGTCGGCACTGGTGACCGGCAGTCCGTTCTCGGTCGGCATTGGCGGCAGCGCAGCACCGCGCTCGGCGCCGGCTGGTGCGGCATACAGCGCGGCATAGGCAGCCGGAGCATCGGCCACCTGCAGCCCCAGCGGTTGCTGCGGGCGCCAGCCAGAGAATCCACCACCGCCGCCACTCGAACCGGCACCCGGTGCGGCACCGCGGACCAGACCGAAACCGGAGGCGCCCGCACTGGAGACCATCGATGCCGCACCTGCATCCGCCGGATGCGCGGAGCCGGCACCGATGCCCTGCGCCGACATGCCGGCACGGGTATCGGCCAGCGCATCCTTCAGCGTGCGGTAGACAAAATCATGCACCAGCCGCGAATCACGGAAACGCACCTCGTGCTTGGCCGGGTGCACGTTGACATCAACGCGGGTCGGGTCGAGCTCAAGGAACAGCACATAGGCCGGCTGGCGACCGTGGTACAGCACGTCGCCGTAAGCCATCTTCACCGCATGGGCGACGCTGCGGTCGCGCACCGAACGGCCGTTGACGTACAGGTACTGCTGGTCGGCGCTGGCGCGCGAATAATGCGGTTGCGCGATCCAGCCGTGCAGGCGCAGGCCGGCACCACTGTGGTCGACGCGCACGGCCTGGTTGGCGAAATCCTCGCCCAGCGTTTCAGCCAATCGCGCATCGGAATACAGATCGCCCGGCTTGTAGCGGCGCGAGGCCTTGCCGTTGTGCGACACGCGCAGCTCGACATCCGGCCGCGCCAGCGCCAGCGAACGCAGCCATTCTTCGATATGGCCCAGCTCGGTACGCTCGGCGCGCAGGAACTTGCGCCGCGCCGGTACGTTGTAGAACAGCTCGCGCACTTCTACCGTGGTGCCCGGCGCATGCGCGCGCGGGGTCACTTCGCCGATCTTGCCGCCTTCGATCTGCAGCGCCGAACCGTGTTCGTCATGTGCGCGACGCGAGGACAGGGTGAAACGGCTGACCGAGGCGATCGACGGCAGCGCTTCACCCCGGAAGCCGAGCGTGGCCACCGATTCGAGGTCGTCCAGATCGGCGATCTTGCTGGTGGCATGGCGCGATACCGCCAGCGGCAGCTGTTCCGGTGCGATGCCACTGCCGTTGTCGCGGATGCGGATCAGGCGTACACCGCCCTCTTCAAGATCGATATCAACGCGGCTGGCACCGGCGTCGATCGCGTTCTCGACCAGCTCCTTGACCACCGACGCGGGACGTTCGACCACTTCGCCGGCGGCGATCTGGTTGATGAGGATCTCCGGCAACGGCCGGATCGGACGCGGGCCGGGCGCGCTCATGGGAGAGGATGGGCAGCAGACTTCATGGGTCGATGATAGCGGAGCCGCCCGTTGTAGAGTCGACTGTCAGTCGACTGCTCCCCGCCGGGCGCAGAAAACCCCGCGCTCTACAGGAAGCGGGTTACTTGCTACCGCCCGCCATGGTCCCGGCGGCGTCGATTTCGGCCTGGGCGCGGGCCGCGTACAGCGTGCCCGGCGGTGGCTGCCGGCTGAAGAAGGTGTGCACGCCATCGAGCACGGCACCGGCGATCTTGCGCTGGTAGGCCGGATCGATCAGGCGGCGCTCTTCGTCCGGGTTGGAGATGAACGCGGTTTCCACCAGCATCGCCGGCATGTCCGAGGTGCGCAGCACGGCGAAGTTGGCGCGTTCGATGTTCGGCTTGTGGTTGTTGCCGATCCGCTTCAGGCCGCCCAGCACGTGGCCGGCGGCATCTTCGGACGCCTTCATGTAACCGCTCTGGGCCAGGTCCAGCAGCACGTTGGCGAGCGTGCCCTCGGTCTGCTGCAGGCGTACGCCCCCCACCAGATCCGCCGCGTTTTCCTTGTCCGCCAGCCAACGGGCACGCTGCGAAGAGGCGCCCTTGGTCGACAGCACGTACACCGACGAACCGGTGGCCGAACGGTTTTCGGCCGCGTCGGCATGGATCGAAATGAAGATGTCGGCCTTGTTCGCACGCGCCTTCTGCGCGCGCATCGGCAGCGGGATGAACACGTCGCTGTCGCGGGTCAGGTACGCCTTCAGGCCCGGCGTCGCATTGACCTGGCGGGCCAGTTCACGCGCCACCGCCAGGGTGACATCCTTTTCGCGCTTGCCGGTCGGGCCGATCGCGCCCGGATCCTGGCCGCCGTGACCCGGATCGATGGCCACCACCAGATGACGCATGCCAGCCTGCATGCGGATGCGCGACGCATCGCTGGGCATGGCCGGACGCGGCGGTTCCACTGGCGTCGGTGCCGGTGCAGGCACCGTAGCCGGCGGCGTGGTCACCACCGCTGCGGTGCGCTGTCCAGCCAGGATCGCGGCCGGCGACGAAGAAGGCGAGCTGCTGGCCACGGTACCGGCCGCCGCGACCTGGGCCGGTGCAGTGGACGGCGCCGGGGTGGGCGTGGCCGGCGCGGCGGCAGTGGCACTGGCCTGCTGGCGAACCTGGGCAGTCAGCAGCGCGGTGGCACGCGCAGCATCGGAACGCGACTGCGCGCTCTCCGTCGGCGTCGGCGTCGGCGTCGGTGCAGGCGTGTTGACCGGTGCCTGTGGCTGCACCGCCGGCGTCACTGCAGGACGGCTGGCGGCCACGGCCGGGCCATCGCCCGGCCATTCGATCACCAGCTTGGATTCATTGCCCTCGCGCTGCATCTGTGGGCGGAACGGCGCCACCGATTCAGCAAGGTCGAAAACGACACGGAAGGTGCCCGGCACCGGCTGTCCGGTACGCACCGCCGTAACCACGCCCTGCGCAGCCGGCATTTTCAGGTTGCGTATGGCGCTGGAGTCGGGGAAATCGACCACCAGGCGGTTCGGACCGGCCAGAGAAAGCGTCTTGTAGCCGCCACTGCCGACCAGCGAGATTTCGGCACGGGTGCCGGTAGCGCCGGTATTCAGCAGGACCTGGCGGACTTCACCGGCCCACGCACTGACGCTCGCCAGACCCAGTCCGACGGCGGCACAGATGGCGATGAGACGGTTCCCCGGGCGCATGGCTCAGGATTCAATCACCGCGCTGAACGGAATGCAACACCTTTTTCCTTAATAATCCGTAACCTGCCGGTCTTTGTTCTCGTCAGCCGACAGAAATGGCCTGCAAGTCACCCCCTTGGGGAAGCCGCTTCAGCCATTCATGTCCGACGTCGCTTACTCCAGTGAGACGCGCGCGACGCCCCTGCCCCTCGATCTCCAGCGCCACCACCAGGTCGGTCGGCGGTAGCGCGCCGGCGCCCCGTTCCGGCCATTCCACCAGCCACAGCACCGCGCTGCCCTCATCCAGGCCGAGGAAATCCAGCTCACCGGCCTGGCCGATGCGGTACAGGTCCAAGTGCCACGCCTCACCGCCACTGGCCAGCGGATAGCGCTCGACCAGGGTGTAGGTCGGGCTGCGGATCGCGCCCTGCACGCCCAGCGCGCGCAGCAGTGCGCGGGCGGTGGTGGATTTGCCGGCGCCCAGGTCGCCGCGCAGTTCGACCAGCGCCTGCGGCGGCCGGGTGGCCGCCAGCCATTGCCCGAGCAGTTCAGTGGCATCGCTGTCGGCAAGGAAGAAATCGATCATCGAGAGAGTTCCGGGTTGGCCAGTCGCCGCAACGGCGACAGCAGATCAGTAGGAAGCAGGCCGCGCACGCCATCGGCGGCCGCGGCGTCGCCCGCGAGCGCATGCAGCAGTGCACCAGCGGCGGCAGCGTCGAAGGCGGCCAGCCCCTGCGCGCGCAGGCTGGCAATGATGCCGGTGAGCAGGTCGCCCATGCCTCCCACGGCCATGCCGGGATTGCCTGCACCGATCAGCCGTGGCGCCTGCCCGGGGGCCGTCACGATGCTGCCTGCGCCCTTCAGCACCACCACGGCGTGGAAGCGTTCGGCCAACGCCTGCGCACAGCGGTAGCGATCAGCCTGGATGTCAGCGGTACTGCAGCCGAGCAGGCGCGCGGCCTCGCCCGGATGTGGCGTAAGGATGGCGTCCGGTAGCGCGCGCGGATCCTGCGCCAGCAGGTTCAGCGCATCGGCGTCGACCACCAGCGGTTTGGCGCTGGCCAGCACCCGCGCAAACAGTGCACGCGCCCATTCGTCCTGGCCCAGACCGGGGCCAATCGCGACCACCCTGGCCTTGTCCAGCAGCGCCGGCAGCACATCGCCGTCTTCCAGCGCGAGGGTCATCGCCTCCGGCAGGCGCGCCAGCAACGGACCGACGTGATCGCGGCGGGTACCCAGGCTCAGCAATCCCGCGCCCGCACGCAAAGCGGCCTCGGCCGCCATGGCGATGGCGCCGCCGCTGCCATGGTTGCCGCCGACGCACAGCACGTGCCCGGATTCGCCCTTGTGGGTGTTGGCGCGGCGCGGCGGCAGCAGTGCCGGCAAGCGGGCCTGGGTCCAGTGCTCCGCGGCGGGTGACACGCCCTGCCGTGCGGCCGCGGGCAGCTGCAGCGGCGCCAGCGCCTTCTGGCCGCAATGATCCAGCGCGTCGCCGGTATACAGCCCGCGATGCGGCACGATGAACTGCAGGGTCAAAGCGGCCTTCACGGCCACGCCCGGTACGGCACCGCGATCGGCATCGACGCCACTGGGGACGTCCAGCGCCAATACCGGTACCGCCTGCGCGTTGAGCGCGACAATCAGCGCCTGCGCCACGCCTTCCGGCGCGCGATCGAAGCCCAGACCGAACAGGGCATCGACCCAGATATCAGCCTCGGGCAGCGCGCCGTCGAAATCGGTGATGGTGCCGCCGCCGGACTTGAATTCCGATGCCGCACGCTGTGCCAGCACGGTTGACGGTGACTTCCCCGGCAAGGCGATCACCATCACCTCACGCCCGGCCTGCAGCGCGTGGCGGGCCAGCACATGGCCATCGCCACCGTTGTTGCCCGCTCCGACCACCACGCCGATCCGCCGCGCCTGCGGCCAGTGCTGCAGCAGGCACTGCCAGGCAGCCTGGCCGGCCTGCGCCATCAGGCCCCAGCCGCCCTCGGCAGCCAGTGCCGAGGCCTGCGCATCAAGCGCACGCGCGGCAGCAGAATCGAACAGATCGGCGAGGTTGGCCATGCAGGGATTTTATACTGGTGCACATGTCCCCTGCCCCCACCCCTGTCGATCCGGCCCAGGCCGTGCAGCGCATCCGCGAACTGGCCCGTGCGCATGGCTTCCAGCGCTGCGGCATCGCCGGCATCGAGCTGGGCGAGGATGAAGCGCACCTGGCCGACTGGCTGGGCCAGGGCCTGTACGGCACGATGGACTGGATGGCGCGCCACGGCACCCTGCGCGCGCGCCCGGCGGAGCTGCTGCCCGGCACCGTACGGGTGATCTCGGTAGGCATGGACTACAGCCACAAGGACGACACCGAAGCCTGGGCGACCCTGGCCGACCCGGGACGGGCCTACGTGGCCCGCTACGCGCTGGGCCGCGACTACCACAAGCTGATGCGCAACCGCCTGCAGAAGCTGGCCACGCAGATCAACGATGAAGTGGCACCGCTGGGCTACCGCGTGTTCGTCGATTCGGCCCCCGTGCTGGAACGCGCACTGGCGCGCAATGCCGGTCTCGGCTGGATCGGCAAGCACACCTGCCTGATCGATCGTCATGGCGGCTCATGGTTCTTCATCGGCGAGATCTACATCGATATCCCGCTGCCGATCGATGCTCCGGCCACTGCACATTGCGGTACCTGCACGCGCTGCATCGATGTCTGCCCGACCCAGGCCATCACCGGCCCGCAGCGCCTGGATGCGCGGCGCTGTATCTCCTACCTGACCATCGAGCACGACGGTGCCATCCCCGAAGACATGCGGCCGTTGATCGGCAACCGCATCTACGGCTGTGACGACTGCCAGCTTGTGTGCCCCTGGAACAAGTTCGCCAAGCGTACCGACGAGGCCGATTTCCGCGCACGCAACAACCTCGATACCGCGCGGCTTGACCAGCTGTTCGCCTGGGATGAAGCCGAGTTCCTGCGCCGCACCGAAGGCAGCCCGATCCGGCGCAGCGGCCATGAGCGCTGGCTGCGCAACATCGCCGTGGCGCTGGGCAATGCACCGTCCTCGGCCGAAGCGCTGGCCGCGTTGCAGACCCGCGTCGATGATCCCTCGCCGCTGGTGCGTGAACACGTGCAGTGGGGACTGGGCCAGCACACGGCGCGCTGACGTGCGATCCTGAGCACCCGCTCCACCCGCAGCACGCCGTTCCCATGCAGCCACGCAACAACGACATCCTCACCCCCAGCCAGCTCAACACCCTGGCCCGCGACCTGCTGGAAGGCAGCTTCCCGGCGATCTGGGTCGAGGCCGAGCTGGGCAGCGTGGCCCGTCCTTCCTCCGGGCACTTGTATTTCACCCTGAAGGACGCACGCGCGCAGCTGCGCGCGGCAATGTTCCGGATGAAGGCGCAGTACCTGAAGTTCGTGCCGCGCGAAGGCATGCGCGTGCTGGTGCGTGGCAAGGTGACCCTGTATGACGCTCGTGGCGAGTACCAGATGGTGCTGGACCACATGGAGGAAGCCGGCGAAGGCGCATTGCGCCGCGCCTTCGAAGAGCTGAAGGCACGCCTGGAGGCCGAGGGCCTGTTCGACCCGGCGCGCAAGCGGCCGCTGCCCGCGCACGTGCAGCGCCTGGCAGTGATCACCTCGCCCACCGGCGCCGCCGTGCGCGACGTGCTGAGCGTGCTGGCCCGCCGCTTCCCGCTGCTTGAAGTGGACTTGCTGCCGACCCTGGTGCAGGGCAGCAGCGCCGCTGCACAGATCACCCGCCTGCTGCAGGCCGCCGATGCCAGTGGTCGCTACGACGTGATCCTGCTGACCCGCGGCGGCGGTTCACTGGAAGACCTGTGGGCCTTCAACGATGAAGCACTGGCCCGTGCGATCGCCGCCAGCCGCACCCCGGTGGTGTCGGCGGTGGGCCACGAAACCGACTTCAGCTTGAGCGACTTCGCCGCCGACCTGCGCGCGCCGACACCGTCGGTGGCCGCCGAACTGCTGGTGCCGGACCAGCGCGAACTGGCGCTGCGCCTGCGCCGTACGGCGGCACGCATGGTGCAGCTGCAGCGGCACACGATGCAGCAGGCGATGCAGCGCGCCGACCGTGCGCTGCTGCGCCTCAGCGCGCAGAGCCCGCAGGCCAGGCTGGATCTGCTGCGTCGCCGCCAGCTGGACCTGGGCCGGCGCCTGCATGCAGCGTTCAATCAGCAGCAGGAACGCCGTGCCGCACGCCTGCGCCATGCAGCGGCGGTGTTGCGCGGGCACCATCCGCAGCGCCAGCTCGACGCGATGCAGCGCCGCCTCGCCGCCCTGCGTGGGCGTCCGCAGGCTGCAATGCAGCGCCTGCTGGAACGCGATGCACTGCACCTGCGCGGGCTGGCGCGTTCGCTGGAAGCGGTCAGCCCGCTGGCGACCGTGGCCCGCGGCTACAGCATCCTCACCCGCAGCGACGACGGCACTCTGGTGCGGAAGGTCGACCAGGTGCAGCCTGGCGATGCGCTGCAGGCGCGCGTCGGCGACGGCGTGATCGACGTGCAGGTCAAGTAGAGGGTTGTTCGGCAGGGCTGCGCCCTGCACCCACAGAGGCTTCAAGCCAAGGCAACGTCAACGTCAAAAGCAGGCATTCCGTGGGATGGCGGGGCGATGTCGGAGTGCGGGGACGCCGCAAGTACGTCCTTGTAGGCTTGGCAGCCGCATCCATGCGGCTGACACCCCGCACTCCGACACCGCCCCATCTCTGACAGATTCCGGTGGCTGTTGGTAGGTGTCGACCTTGGTCGACACGGTAGATCCACGCATGTGTGGATGAATCTCCATCGGAATCGAATATTTCGAATCGAGATCGAAAAGCATCCACGCATGGCGTGGATCTACAGCAGGTCGCAGAAATCTGTCGAAGGGGGGTGGGTCCGGTTGCGGGAGTGTCCGCGGCATGAATGCCGCGGCCAAGCCCCCATGGACGGGGTTACGGCGTCTCCCGCAACCGGACCCACCCCGCTATCCCACGGATAGCCAGCTTTTGCTTCGGCGGTTGCTGTTGCTCTGGATTCGGCAGGTGCAGGGCTGCAAGCCCTGCCGAACACCCTCTACTTTGCCTGCTCGCAGAACTTCTGCCGGTACTCGAGTGCCTTCGGCATCAGCGCCTGCAGGTTCTGGATGCGGGTGCCCGGGTTCGGGTGGGTCGAGGAAAACTCCGGTGGTGACTGGCCACCACTGGCCTGGCCCATGCGCTGCCACAGCGGCACCGCCTCGCGTGGGTCGAAGCACGCCGCCGCCGCCAGCATCAGGCCCACTTCGTCGGCCTGTGTCTCGTGGCTGCGTGCATACGGCAACAGGTAACCGTAGCCCATCGCTGACATCATCATCTGTTGCTGCTGCGCATCCATGCCGCTGGCGGCGCCGGCCACCTGCCCGATCTGGGTCAGCTTCTGCTGGGCCATGCGCTGTGCACCATGGCGCAGCAGCGCATGCGCGATCTCGTGGCCCATCACCACCGCCATCGCATCGCGGGTGCGCGCCACCGGCACCAGCCCGGTGTAGACCGCCATCTTGCCGCCCGGCAGGCAGAACGCATTGGCCTGGTCGGACGGAATCACGTTCACTTCCCACTGGAAATCCCGCGCGAAGTGCGCCGGCTGCACGCCATGCTCCTGGGCCAGCGCGGTCTCCACCACATCGACCTTGGCGATCAGGCGCTGGGCGATGTCACGCACATCACGCGCGATCGGTGCATTGGGGTCCATCGGCCGTTCCTGCGACAGGATCTGCTGGTAGGCCTGCAGCCCCAAAGCAGTCTCCTGGCGCGCGTCCAGGCTGCTGTCGATCATCACCTTCTCGCCGGTATAGGGATCCACCGTGCGGTTGGAAAACCAGTAGAAGACCGCGTAGCCGGCGGCCAGCAGCAGCACCCACCAGCGGATGTTGCCGAACAGGCCGCGGCGCTGCGAGCCTTGTGGCGGGCGGGAAAAGGGATCGTTGCGCATCGGGTCGGCTTCCAGCAGGCCCCGCCGGCCGGCGGGCACGGCGCAATCTTAGTGCGCCGATGCCAGCAACGGGTGAAGCCGGCTGCCGATCAGATGCCGCGTACCAGGCGGAAGCCGATGCGCGCGTTGGTGGTATCCGAGTCCTGGGATTGCCGCCAGGCGGCGCGGGTCTGCTCCGGCGCATTGGCCCAGTTGCCCCCCCGGATCACCCGTGCGCGACAGCCCGGGTTGAACCAGGCGGCGCCATCGGAGGGCGCGCGCCGGTAGCTGGCATGCCAGCAATCGGCCACCCATTCGCTGAGATTGCCGCCCATATCGTGCAGGCCGAAGGCATTGGCCTGGAAACTCCCTACCGGTGCCGGCCCCCACCAGCCATCGCCATAGCCGATGAAGGCGTTGTGCCAATGCCGCCCGGACGGCGACACATCCTTGCTGCCGGTGAAATTGCCGCTGCCCGGCGGCGGCGTGCCCGCATCGCCCCAGGGGTAGCGACCACTGTTGCCGCCGCGCAGCGCGTACTCGAACTCTGCTTCACTGGGCAACCGGTAGCTGCGCCCGGTCTGCTCGGACAACCACGCCGCATAGTTTTCGGCATCGCGGATGCTGACGTGCATCACCGGCGAATTGGCCATCGCGCGGCCACCGTCGTAATCCGAGCGCCAGTCCACGCCGCTGCGGCGGATGAAATTGCCGCTGCGTTCGTCATAGACCACCGAATGGCCACGCCGCGTCGCCCGGGGGCGCGCGTTGGTCGCCTTCACGTAGCGCTGGAAATCGCTGACCGTGACCTCGGTGATCGCCATCGCGAAGCCTCGATCAAAGCGCACATAGTGCGATGGTCGCTCAGCATCGCTCGAACCCGGTTCGGCATCACCGGCGCCCATCTGGAAACCGCCATGCGGCACCACCACCATCTGCGGACCGCGTCCGCCATCACGCATGGCGTCGCTGAACACCTGTCCCGGGCGGAAGCTGCCGTAGTGGGTGGCCAGGTCGATGCGCTCACGCAGCTGGGCCACCACCGTGTCTCCCGGCAGGGCGATGCGCAGGGCCTCGGCCAGTTTCTCGCGTGCCGGCTTCAGGCCCTGCGGCGTGGACAGGTCGCGCAGGCCGTCATCGCGCAACTGCAGCAATGCCGCCGCACGGATCTGCTCGATGCGCTCGAACGCGTCGGCAATGGTCGGCGACGAGTCGCGCACCTTGCTGGCTTCGGCCAGCCAGGTGCCCGCGCTGGCGAAATCGCGCGTGCGAGCAGCGTCCTCGGCACGACGGATCAACCCGCTTTCGGCCGCGGCCAGTCCCTGCCGTGCACGGCTGTTGTTCTCGTCCAGTGCCAGCGCCTCGCGGAAGTTGCCGATGGCGCCATCCCCGTCCTCGCCGATCCGGTCCGCGCGCAGGTCCTCTTCACCGGCGCGGTTGTAAGCGACCACCCGCTGGGCAAGCTCCACCCGACCCTGCAGTGCGCGTACCTTCTCGTCCTTGGGCGCCAGGGTCAGCAGCACCAGCGCCTGGCGGCTGGCCTCGGCCAGCGCCTCGCGCTGCTTCAGCGGCCGCACCAGCAACGCATCCGCCTGCTGCTGCAGGCGCTGGCGGGCACGCTGCAGGCCCTGGCGGGCCTGGCGGTCATCCGGGTCCTCTTCCTGTACTGCCAGCCACAGCGGAATGGCGGCATCGGCATCCTCATACAGCCGGCCCTCAGTGAAGGCCTGCCCGGCCGCGCGGCGCAACTGGGCCAGGCTGCGGCCCTGGCGGTCCACCCGCGGCGGCGTCCACTGCTGTACATCCTCGGCGGCATCCTCACCGGCGATGGTCACGCTGCCCTGCCCGGCCTGCGGGCGCTCGTCGCTGTCTGCGTTCGCGGACGGGCGCGCCTCCTCCCCGGCACTCCGGTCCACTGCCGTGGGGGGCGACGGCGTGCAGCCTGCCAGGGCCATGGCCAGGGCGGTGCACAGCGCGGACGACAACGGAAAACGCAAGCGGAGCCTCCTTCGGCACGGACGCGCACCGACGTTAGGCTATTCTCCCCTGCCTGAGCAAACCCGAGTAGTAGGCCCTGAACCGTGGCAACCTGGATCACCACCCCCGCCGAGCTGGATGCGTACTTCCAGCAGTGCCCGACCCGCATCGGCCTGGACACCGAATTCATCCGTGAACGCACCTTCTGGCCGCAGCTGGCCCTGGTGCAGATGGCGGTCGGGCAGGACATCCTGCTGATCGACCCGCTGATTCCCGGCATGACCGAGGCGCTGGCACCGTGGCTGGCCGATGAATCCATCACCAAGGTGATGCACAGCGCCAGCGAAGACCTGGTCGCCTTCAAGTGGGCGTGCGGTGTGCTGCCGCGACCACTGTTCGACACCCAGATTGGCGCCGCGCTGGCCGGCATCGGTGGCGGCATGGGCTACCAGAAGCTGGTGGCGGAGATCACCGGCGTGGCGCTGGCCAAGGGCGAAACCCGTTCGGACTGGATGCGCCGCCCGCTTTCCGAGTCGCAGCTGCAGTATGCCGCCGACGATGTCGAGCACCTGTTCGCGCTGCATGACGCCATTGATGCCAAGCTGCAGGCGCTCGGCCGCCAGCAGTGGCTGCACGACGATGGCGAGCGCCTGCTGGCCAGCGTCGCCAACGACGAGGACCGCTGGCCGCATCTGGCGATGCGCTCGGCGCAGTTCCTCGACGCGGCCGCACAGCACCGCCTGCTGCGCCTGCTGCGCTGGCGTGATGTGCAGGCACGCAGCAGCGACCGCCCGCGAAGCTGGATCCTGGACAACGAACTGGCCGCCACCCTGGCGCGCACGCCACCGGCCGACGAGACCGCACTGGGCAGGCTGTTCGAGCAGTTCCCGAAGGCGCCGCGCAAGCTTGCAGGCGCGGTCTGGCAGGCACTGTCCACGCCGCTGGCCGATGAGGCCGAGGCACCGCTGGCACTGCCCGCCAACGACAGCAACAAGCAGGTAGTGAAGAAGCTGCAGGACGCGGTGACCGAACGCAGCCGCGAGCTGGGCCTGCCGGATGGCGTGCTGGCCTCCCGCAAGCATCTGGAAAGCTATCTGGAACGCCGCCAATGGCCGGCCGCACTGGCCGGCTGGCGCCAGCAGGAACTGGAGTCGCGGCTGCAGGCGTTGCTGCCGGCGAACTAGCGACCCGCATCGGCCGCCTCACGGGGCGGCCTTGCCAATGCTCGACAAGGACGTTACTGCATGCCTGCATGGCCCTTTTCCGGCATGTCACGATGGATGATCGGCTCGCTGCTGCTGGCCGGCAGCACCGCCACGGTCAGAGCAGCGTACCCGGCGTCCTGTCCATCCTCCTCTGGAGTTCCTGTAGTGCAGACACTCGAGTACATGCACGATGCGCTGTCGCGTGGCGATCGTGAGGCCGCCATCGAAGTGATGCGGGAACCACAGCGCTACCGTGCGCTGTTCAAGGATCCAAAAGGGGCAGAACGTTACCTCGCTCTCGCGCAGCAGGTCGCCGATGACGCGCAGCAGCACCCCTGCATCGATCGCAGCAGCCAGCTCAACGCCTACGCGGCACTGACCGGCGGACTGGATCTCGCCCGTTCGGTTCACTACCTCGCGCTGTCGGCACGCCTGATCGAACAGGACCCCGCTGCCAGCGAGCAGGACAAGCTCGAACCCTGGCTGCATCCGCATGCCCTGATGCACGGCTATTTCGAAGCTGGTGGCGGGCTGGCCCTGGACCGCGCCGTGCCCGGCGTGGATCGCGCCGGAATCGAGGCGTGGAGACAGGGCCAGGGCACCCTCGCCTACCGGCCCGAGCTGCTGCTTGCATTTCCGCTGCACATGGACGATCCGCAACGCGAACGCCTGTTCCGGGTGACGGGGTTCGCCTTGCTGCCGCCCTCCCAATGGCACGACCGCACCGCGCTGCGCACACTCATCCACAGCGACGCCTATCTTGACTGGCTGGATGCGCGCCCCCTGCATCTCGCCTCGCGGCTGTCGATGGCACTGGAGGAAATGGCGACGCCGCCCTGGCCGGAACATCTGCGTGCAGCGGGCTATCAGGTCCACGGAGAAGCCTTGCACGATGAGGAAACCGATACGGATTGAATCTCTGCCTCAAGCAAGGCTCCTGCTGAATGCCACCGACACGGCAGCCGCATGTCCTGCTTGCCGCCGTTAACGACCGTGCTTCTAATGTCCAGCTTCGTACTCGCTGGATTGCATCAATGACAAACGGATTTGCAAAAGACGGGCTTTCCCCCGAAGACCTCGCCTGGCGCGTGCAGGCGCGTACCGCACTGCAGGAGCGGCGCTATGCCGAACTGGATGCGTTGCTTGCTCCGCATGAGCTGGTCTGGCTGCAGGGAAAGAATGCGTTGCCGGGCATCCGCTGGCGGCTGCGCAACCTGCACGACGCCACGCTGACGCTGGAAGCGCGCCTGCAACAGGCCCAGCAGTGGGCCTCGGCCGCCCCCGGCAGCTACTACGCCTGGCTGCGCCTGGGCGCCTGCTGGCAGGACGCTGCCGGTGAACTGCGCAGCGCCGACGTGGCCGCACTGGTGGAGGACAGCCAGTGGCTGGCCGCACAGCTGGCCCGCGACCATGCCGTACATGCTTACCTGCAGGCGATCGCGCTGTCGCCGCGGCCCGCACTGGCATTGGACGGCATCAAACGCATCATCAGTTTCCTGCGCGAACCGAACTGGCTGCGTGCGCTGCAGGCCGGCCAGCCGCCGGAATCCGATGATGCCGCGCTGGCCGAGCACTATCCGCAGGCCTGGCCGCAGGCACTCCAGCTGCTGTCGCGCTTTGGTGCACCGCTGCAGGCGTTGCCCGCCACGCTGCCGCCGCTGCTGCGCGAACGCAGCCAGGACGACTTCGATGCGCCCCTGGCGTACTGGATGCGGCTGGTGCTGGAACAGCGCCCCGACGACCTGAGCACGTTGGAGAGCACCCTGTATTTCCTGTACCCGCGTTGGGGCGGCAGCCACGAGGCGATGGAAGAGTTCATCGAGGGCAGCTGGTGTCGTGGCCTTGATCTGACGCAGAGCAATGCGCTGCGCTGGCGAAAGGCGCAGGACTGGCTGGCCGAGCTGCCACAGCGCGACGACAGCGAAACCGTCGCGGCGCACGAGCAGGCCTACGCGCAGATCCTCGATTGGCACCTGGACCGTGCCCTGCGCGCGGAGGTGCTGACCCAGCGTGCCGGACTGCGCTACCGGCTCGGGCGCCGTGAGGATGTCGAGAACGACGTCCGGTGGGACGCCCAGCATATGCAGGCGGTGTTCGAGGACCTGCAGCAGGCCTGGACGCTGGACCGCGACATGGTCCTGCATGAAGGCCTCAGCAATCTCGAGGCCTGCGCCTGGTTTGCCCACGTCGATGGTGCCGAAGCGCTGTTCGCCCAGGTGGTGGACTACGCGGCACGCGAAGGTGATTCCGCGATCGGCCTGCTCTGGGCGGCCACCGCCATCGAGCATGGACTGCTCGGCCAGACCGCCGACCCGGCACGTGCCGCGCCCCTGCTGCAGCGCGCCCTGGAACTTGCCCCGCGGGAGAACACCTCGGCAGTCACGTTCGCGGCCAACCTGTTCTGCGATGTATCACAGGCCGCCGGCCTGTCGCTGCTGCAGCGCATGGCCGACGATGGCGACGCCGGCGCGATGTCGGCACTGTGCGACCTGTACAAGGGCCGCCTGGGTGGCCGTGACCAGCCGCAGTTCGTTGATGCGGAAAAGGCCGCGTACTGGCAGGAACGCGCGGTGGATGGCGGCGACCTGATTGCCACCTACAACCTGGGCGTGCGCCTGGTCGCTGCCGGCGGCGCCGGCAACGAAGCACGCGCGCGTGAGCTGTATCTGCGCTGCCTGGATGAAGCGGAAACCGGTGAACGCGTCTGGGCCCCCACTTGCCGCAACCTGGCCTGCCTGGCATTGGATGGCGAGAACGACGCGCACAAGCGCGAAGCGGTCGAGCGCGCATTGATCCCGCTGTGGTGGCGCGGCGATGACGACGACAAGCTGTGGGCGGCCGGCTATCTGGCCGACGTCTACCACTTCGGCAACGGCGTGCCGGCCAACGCCTTCCTGGCGCTGACCTGGCTGCAACGCGCCAGCGAGATCGATCCGGAGTATGTGGATGTGGTGCGCATGGCGCCGCTGATCAATGGCGAAGGTCGCTGGTTCGGTGCCAGCCGCGCACGCAGGCAGCAGGCGCAGGACCGCCAGCAGGTGGACAGCGCCACCTGGGCCCTGACCTTCGGCCAGCGCAGCCAGGACAGCGACCTTACCGCAGTCTGAAGCAACGCAAAGGGCGGCCCGGAACTCCGGGCCGCCCTTTGCTTTCCAGCAGTGCGATGGCGGGAGGCCCCGCCACCGCGCCAGAGCCTTACCAGTTCATGTTCAGCGAGACACCCACGGTGCGCGGCTCGTTGTAGACCGCCGCCATGTAGTTCTCGATCACACCCTTGAGGTTCTTCTCGTTGGTGATGTTGCGCGCGAACAGCGCAACTTCGTAGGCACCGTAGTTGCCCGAGTAGCCGATCTTCAGGCCACCTTCGAAGTCACCCTTGGAGTTGAACTCCTTGCTGTCGTACAGCACGAAGCTGGTGTAACCCTGCTTGTTCCAGTCGGTGGAGACGAACATGGTGCCGGCGTCGCTGACCGGGAAGTCGTAGCGGGCGGCCAGGTTCACGTTGTACTTCGGCGCGTTCGGCAGCGGGTTGCCGTCGATCTGCGCGAAGGTGTTGGCACCGACCTTGATGGTCGGGTCGCCGACGGTGCAGACCACCTGGCCGTTGAGGCCGCAGACCTGCGCGTAGACGCGCTTGTCCTTGATCTCGCTGTGCAGCAGGCTCAGGCCGGCGCTCAGGGTCAGGTTCGGGATCGGGCGCAGCTCCATGTCGGCTTCGAAGCCGTAGGCCTTGGCCTTGTCGGCGTTGAACAGCACGCCGTTGCCGTCCGAATCGTTGCCGTTGAGCTGGATGTCGTTGACGGTGTAGGTGAACGCGGTGGCGTTCAGGCGCAGGCGGTTGTCCCACAGGCTGCTCTTCACGCCCGCTTCCCAGGACAGGATCGTCTCGGAATCGGCGGTGGTGAAGTCGGCATTGAACACTGCCGAACGGCCCTGGATGGTCGGGCCACGGAAGCCACGCGCGACCTTGGCGTAGACGCTCACGTCCGGCGTGATCTGATACATCGCGCTCAGATCCCAGCTCGGGGTGGTGTCGGACATCTTGACGTCGGTGCGGCCCTTGTAGGTGACCACGCCGGCAGCGGTGTCGGCGGTCTTCAGCAGGCGGGTGTGCTTCTCGTCCCTGGTCTGGCGCAGGCCGGCGGTGACGGTGAACTTGTCGGTGAAGGCGTAGCTCAGCTGGCCGAAACCGGCCCACGAGGTGTTCTGGTTGCGCAGGCGCACCCAGTTGTTCGGATTGCGTGCCGCGCCCTGCAGGAACCAGGCGCGCTGGTAGAAGTCGGTGGTGTCGCTGCCGTTGAAGTAGAACGCACCGGCCTGCCACTGCAGCGCGCTGTCGTCATGGCTGGCCAGGCGGAATTCCTGGGTCCACTGGTCCAGGTCGCGGATGCGGCCCATCGACTGGCCGTAGCCGTTCGGCACGCCGTTCACCGGGAAGTTCACCGCAGCGCCGCCGTCGGTGTCGCCACGGCTGTAGCCGGAGGTGGTTTCGTAGGCGGTGATCGAGGTGAAGTCGATCGCGCCGAAGTCGTAACGTGCCTTCACCGAGCCGCCGTAGGTCTTGTAGGCCTGCGGATTGTTGTCGGCTTCATCGTAGGCAACCTTGTCGCGCGGCACGTCGGTCTTGTTCGAGCCCTTGGTCAGCGCACCGCGCAGGAAGAGGGTCGAGGTACCTTCGTAATCACGAGCATGGGCCGAGGCCAGGATCGAGAACTGGTCGCTCGGGGTCAGCAGCAGCTGCGCGCGCACGTTGCGGTCATCGAAGCCGCCCATGGCGTTCTTCTTCGGGCTGACCGTGCCGTCGGCGCTCGGGCCCTTGTAGGTGTTGTCGACGTAGTCGTCGCGGTGCTGGTACAGGGCCGACACGCGGAACGAGGCGATGTCGTTGATCGGGCCGCCGAAGCCGCCGTCGATCGACACGCTGTTGTAGGTGGCGTAGCTGGCGCTGACGCGGCCGGTATAGTCCTGGGTCGGCTTCAGGGTGTCGAACTTGACGATGCCGGCGGTGGTGTTGCGGCCGAACAGCGAGCCCTGCGGGCCGCGCAGCACTTCTACCTGGTCCACGTCAAAGACCGGGTTGGACTTCAGCACCACGTGTTCCAGCACCACGTCGTCCTGGATGATCGAGACCGGCTGCGAGGCACCCAGGTAGAAGTCGATGTTGCCCAGGCCGCGGATGTAGAAGCGCGGGAAGATACGGCCGGTGGTGGTTTCCGCATACAGGCTCGGCACGCGGCCGGACAGCGCCAGCAGGGTGTCGTCGCCGCCAGCGGTGAAGTCGCGCATGCGCTCGCCCTGCACCACGCCGACCGAAACCGGCACTTCCTGCAGGTTCTGCTCACGGTGTTCGGCGGTCACGGTGATCGTGTCCAGGCCGGTCGGGGTCGGCGCGCTGTCCTGCGCGGCGGCGCCGAAGCTGCCGACCAGGGCCAGACCGGCACAGGCCAGTGCCAGCGGGTGGCGGCGGAAGGAAACAAGGGAAGACGACAGACCCGACAGGCGGCGGGAATCGGTATGGGAGGGCATGCAATGCTCTGAGGAGGCGTCCGAGCGGCCTGCGCGGGCCGGGCGGCAAAAAGGAGGAAAACTGCGCAAGCGGCCATTATCCCCCAAATTGTTACGATTTCGTTGCGCAGCCCCCAAACCCGGCGAAACAAGCGCTTTCGGCACAGTTTCAGGGCATTCCGCACGCCCTGAAGGCTTGACTCAGGGCAGCGGGGTCAACGCGACATCGACCATCGCCAGCAGGCGCTCGCGGCTGATGCTGTCACGCGCCTGCACCGAGATGCCATGCAGCACCGTGGCGAAGTGGTCGCCCAGCGCCTGCACCGCCGCGTCGTCGGCCAGCTCCCCCTCGGCCTGCGCCTGCTGCAGCCGCGCGATGATCGCCGCCGTGCGCTGGCGACGATGACTGGCCAGCCAGTCCCGCACGCCTTCGCCATCGGGCGACACGCTGCTGGCCGAGGACACCACCAGGCAACCATGCGGGCGCCCGCGACGGGTGTAGGTCATCACCGCCTCGCGCAGCATCGAACCGATCGCCTCACGCAATGTTGCCTGCTCCAGCGCGCGCGGCGCGAAACCGCCCTCGCCTTCTTCGTACAGCGCCACGGCTTCGCGGAACAACTGCTCCTTGCTGCCGAACGCGGCGTAGATGCGTGCAGAGGCAATGCCCAGTGCTTCGACCAGTGCCGACATCGACGTGCCTTCATAGCCGTGCTGCCAGAACAGCAGCATCGCCTTGCGCAACGCCTGGTCCCTGTCGAATTCGCGCGGTCGCCCTGCCATCTGCCTGCCTGCTCCAGTGAGGCGCGCAGTGTAACGCGGGTGTTGACCATCGCGAGAGTCGCGCCTATTCTTTGTCGATCGACAAATAATTGGAGCAACACATGCAGACCCTCAAGGGCCCCAGCCTGCACCTGGCGCAGTTCGCCGGCGACCAGGCCCCGTTCAACTCACTTGCCAGCATTGCCGCGTGGGCCGCCGGCCACGATTTCAAGGCGCTGCAGATTCCCGCGTGGGATGCACGCCTGTTCGACCTGGCCACCGCCGCCGACAGCCAGGACTACTGCGACGACATCCGTGGCACCCTGGCCGAGCACGGCCTGCAGGTCAGTGAGCTGACCACCCACATCCTCGGCCAGCTGGTGGCCGTGCATCCGGCCTACGATGAACTCTGCGATGGCTTCGCGCCGGAAGCACTGCGCGGCAATCCGCAGGCCCGCACGGAATGGGCACAGCAGCAGCTGCACCTGGCCGCTCGCGCCTCGCGCCGTCTTGGGTTGCAGGACATGGGCACCTTCTCCGGCTCGTTCGCCTGGCCCTACCTGTTCCCGTTCCCGCAGCGCCCGCCTGGCCTGATCGATGCCGCCTTCGATGAACTGGCCCGCCGCTGGCGGCCGATTCTTGACAGCTGCGAGGACAATGGCATCAACCTCTGCTACGAGATCCATCCCAGCGAAGACCTGCACGACGGCACCAGCTTCGAGCGCTTCTTCGAGCGCGTCGGCCAGCACGAGCGCTGCCGCATCCTGTTTGATCCCAGCCACTTCGTGCTGCAGCAGCTCGACTACCTGCAGTACCTCGACATCTACCACCCGCTGATCCGCATGTTCCACGTCAAGGATGCGGAGTTCCGCCCCAGCGGCCGCCAGGGCATCTATGGCGGCTACGCCGACTGGACCGAGCGCGCCGGCCGCTTCCGCTCGCTGGGCGACGGCCAGGTCGACTTCAAGTCGATCTTCTCCAAGCTGGCCCAGTACGACTACCAGGGCTGGGCGACGCTGGAATGGGAGTGCTGCCTGAAGGACCAGGAAGCCGGCGCGCGCGAAGGCGCTGCATTCATCCACGACCACATCATTCCGGTCACCGACAAGATCTTCGACGACTTCGCCGGTGCACCGATCAGCACCGCGCAGATGCAGCAGATGCTCGGCATCGCCTGAGCCCCAACGGAGCACTCCCTCATGACCACTTCTCTTTCCGCTGGCGCTGCCGGCGACGCTCCCCTGCGCCACCATTACCTGCGCATCGACGGCCAGCGCGTGCATTGCGTGTCCGCGGGTCACGGTGAACCCGTATTGCTGATTCCCGGCTGGCCGCAGACCTGGTACGCCTGGCGCCATGTGCTGCACGCCCTGGCCGAAGCCGGCTTCGAAGCCATCGCGGTCGATCCGCCGGGCATCGGCGAATCCGATCGCCCCAGCCACGGCTACGACACCGGCAGTGCCGCCGCCGTCCTGCACCAGACCATGCAGGCGCTGGGCCACGAGCGCTACCAGGTAGTCGGACATGACATCGGTATGTGGATTGCCTATGCACTGGCCAGCGACCAGCCGCAGGCGGTGCGCCAGCTGGCGGTTACCGAAGCGGTGATTCCCGGCCTGGCGCCGGAACCGGGCATCTTCGCTGCCCCGGCCGACAACATCTTCCTCTGGCACTTCATGTTCAACCAGGTCGCGGACCTGCCCGAAGCACTGATCAGTGGCCGCGAACGCGCCTACCTGGAGTTCATGTTCGACCGCTGGTCGTACCGCCGTGACGCGGTGGCTGCCGACACCTACATCGCCGCCTACAGCCGCCCCGGCGCACTGCGGGCCGGCTTCGCCTGGTACCGCGCGATCCCGGAAACCATCCGCCAGAACAAGGAACGTGCACAGCGCCGGCTGGCGATGCCGGTGCTGGCCATCGGCGCCGAGCACGCCACCGCCGATGCGCCGATGCTGACCCTGCAACCGCACGCCGACAACGTGCGCGGCAGCATCGTGCCGGGCTGCGGCCACTTCATCATGGAAGAAGCGCCGCAGGCGTTCCTGGCGCAGCTTCTGCCGTTCCTGCAGGAGGTGCGCCATGCAGCTTGAACCGGCGCTGCAGCAGTTTGTCGACGCCGTCGCGGCGCATCCGCTGCCGGAGGAGCTGCGCGAACTGCGGGCGATCAGCGAGAGCGCGCTGCCACAGTTGCAGGGTGCGCCGCAGCCGGTTGCGCATGTGATCGAACACACGGTGATCGCACGCGACGGGCAGGCGCTGGACGTCCGCCTCTACACACCGGAAGGTTTGCCCGACGGACCAGCGCCGGCCCTGCTGTTCGCCCACGGCGGCGGCTGGTTCCAGTGCTCGTTGGCGGTCTATGACGGTCCCTGCCGTGCGCTGGCCAATGCCAGTGGCTGCGTGATTGTGGCCGTGGGCTACCGGTTGGCGCCGGAACACCCGTTCCCGGTGCCGCTGCACGACGTTGCCGATGCCTGGTCGTGGCTGCAGGACAACGCCGAGCGCCTCGGGCTGGACCCGCAGCGATTGGCGATCGGCGGCGACAGCGCCGGTGGCAATCTGGCCGCCGCCTGCTGCCTGCTGCTGCGCGATCTCGGCCTGCCGCAACCGTGCCACCAGTTGCTGCTGTACCCGGCGCTGGATGCCGGCATGGGCAGCGATTCCTACCGCGACTACGCCACGGGCTACTACCTCAGCGCCGAACTGATGCAGCGCTGCTGGCAGGCCTATCTGGGTAATCTGGATCAGCCGTCGTCACTGGCCTCGCCCGCGCAGGCAACAGACCTGCAGGGGCTGGCGCCAGCCTCCGTACTCAGCTGCGAGCACGACCCGCTGCGCGACGAAGCCGAGCAGTACGCGCATCGCCTGCAGGCCGAGGGTATCGCCTGCACGCTGGAGCAACTGCCCGGGATGATCCATGCCTGCATCCACCTGCAGGGGGTGGCTGTTTCTACCGGCGTGGCGGTACAGCGCGCGGGCGCCCTGCTACGCCAGGCGCTGGCCTGAACCGGCTGGGGGCGGCGGCAGATCAACGCCTGCCGCCGTCCCGGCCCGGCGCTTGGCAAGCCCGCCGGGCGGCGCTACACTGAAAGCCTGCCGTGGGGCCATAGCTCAGCTGGGAGAGCGCGTCGTTCGCAATGACGAGGTCAGGAGTTCGATCCTCCTTGGCTCCACCACTATTCGGAAAGAACCCGTAGATCTCCGCGATCTGCGGGTTTTTTCTTTTCAGCACCCGGGGCTCAGGCCGGCTCCTCACCGCCATCCTTGCGATGTGGACTGCGCGAGTGCCTATCGCGCACCTGTTGATCGCGCTGCCCCGGCCGCTGCTTGGCCACATCGTCCTGCTTCCTGTCCTGGCGGCTTTCCTGGATGCCCTGCTTCGGGTCCTGATCCTTGCCTCGCTCGTTCATCGAAATCTCCCACGCCGGCGACGGGCCCACGTTGCCCACCACGCTAGAGGTTGCCGGGTAAGCCGCAGGTCAGTCCTGTGCCAACGTCATGTGCAGGCACGGGCTTGCCGCCACGGCCCCCGCGCAGCCAGAATCCGGGGCATCACGCCCACCGGTATGCCATGCCCTCTCCTGCCCAGCACGCTGCGCACGTGTTGCCGTTGATCCTCAATGCGACAGACGGCAGCATCCAGCTCGGCAACCTGCCGACGTTGATCTGCCCCACCCTGTCACTGGAGGAGGCGCGCATCGACTTTGCCACGCTGATGCGAGGAGAGCGCGATGTCGGCACCGGCTATCACTGGCTCAGCCTGCACCAGCTCAGCCTGGGCGGTGCGCCCGCTGGCATCAGCCTGTGCTTCCACGGGCAACAGCTCGACATGGTGACAATGGGCGTCGATCTACCCGGTGCAACGTTGGAAGACGGCTGGCCAACCCAGGCCGCGATCGATGCCGAAGTCGCCTTCATGCGCCGCACCCTGGGTGCGGCGTTGGGTCGCAAGCTGGCCGGCGGCCACGCCCGGTTCGGCTGGGGCGAAGCCTGGGCCCGTTTCGATCCGAAAGGCTTCATGGCCAGCAGCGGTATCCGCTACGCGCCACGCTCCTGACCCCGCTCAGGTACGTGTGATCGACACCCCACCTTCCACACGCATCGCGGTTCCGGTAACGAAACTGCTTTCATCGCTGGCCAGGAACAGCGCCGCGTTGGCGATCTCCTCCGGCTCGGCCATGCGCTTCAGTGCGTGCAGCGAGCGCACGAAGTCGCGGGCATCGCCGGTGGGTGCGGCCTGCCGCCCCATCTCGGTATCGGTGCCACCGGGCAGCAGCACGTTGCTGCGCACGCCGCGCGCGCCGTATTCGGCAGCGATCACCTGGCTCAGGCCGATCAACCCGGCCTTGCTCGACGCATAGGCCGCCATGCCCGGGAATCCCACGGTGTGGCCGACGAAGGTACCGACGAACACCAGCGAGCCGCCGCCGCGCGCCAGCAGTGCCGGCAACTGCGCGCGTGCCGCATGGAAGGCGGCATCCAGATTGGTCGCCATCACTTCGCGCCAGGCGTCCACCGGGAACTCCGCCGCCGGCACGCCCGGGCCAAGCATGCCGGCATTGTTGAGGGCGATATCCAGGCCGCCGAATGACTGCTGGGCCAGATCAACCAGCGCCTGCGCCGTACCCGGGTCGGCCACGTCGGCGGCATGTACCACGGCTTCGCCACCGGCGGCGCGAATCTGCTCGGCCAGCGCCTGCAGCGGCTCCGGCCGCCGTGCGTTGAGCACCAGCTTTGCCCCTTCGGCAGCGAAGCGCAGGGCGCTGGCGCGGCCGATGCCGGCGCTGGCACCGGTGATGAGAGCGATCTTGTTGTTCAGGCGCATGGTCGTGGTACCGGTTGTGAAGTGGCCGCCACGATGCCGCGCCTCTCCCCTGCCAACACTCCGTTTCCGGGCCTGGCCCATCGGTGCAGGAAACGGAGTTTCCGCAGCACCGGCGCGTGCCAGAATCCGGCCATGGACAGTACCGCCACCACCGCCCTCGATGCCCGCGTCGAACGGGTCTGCCGCCACCTTCAGGCCAGCCACGACGAACCCTCGCTGCAGGAACTGGCCGGGATCGCGGGTTGCAGCCCAACCCGCCTGCATCGCCTTTTCAAGGAAGCAACCGGGTTGACCCCGAAGCAGTACGCTGCCGCGCTGCGCGCCGACCGCCTGCGCACCGGGCTGGAACAACAGGAACGCATCACCGACGCTTTCCACGATGCCGGCTTCGGCTCCAGCGGACGCTTCTACGAGAACGCACCGAAGTTGCTGGGCATGACTCCCAAGCAATGGCGCGCAGGGGGGCGTGGCGAAGTCATCCACTTCGCGCTTGCCGAAAGTTCACTGGGCAGCGTGCTGGTGGCCAGCAGTGCCACCGGCGTGGTCGCGATCCTGCTCGGCGACGATCCGGAGACGCTGCTGCAGTCATTGCAGCAACGCTTCCGCCAGGCCGAACTGGTCGGCGCCGACCAGGGCTATGAACAACTGGTGGCACAGGTGGTGGGCCTGGTCGAGGATCCCACGCGGGGCGCCACGCTGCCGCTGGACATCCGCGGCACCGCGTTCCAGCAACGGGTATGGCAGGCGCTGCAGCAGATTCCGCGCGGGCAGACCGCGTCGTATGCGGATGTCGCCGCACGCATCGGCGCGCCCCGCTCGAGCCGTGCCGTAGCACGTGCATGCGCAAGCAACCCGCTGGCGGTGGCAGTTCCCTGCCACCGCGTCGTACGTCGCGATGGGGACCTGTCCGGCTATGCGTGGGGTGTAGCGCGCAAGCGCGAACTGCTGCGCCGGGAAAAGGCCTCGACTGCCTGACGTGGGTGCCGACCTTGGTCGGCACGCCCAGCTTCCGGTAGGTGCCGACCTTGGTCGGCACACCGCCAAGCCCTCAATCCAGCTTCACCACCAGCTTGCCGAAGTTGTGCCCCTTCAGCAGCCCGAAGAACGCCTCCGGCGCATTTTCCAGCCCTTCCACCACATCCTCGCGGTACTGGATGCGGCCATCGCGCAGCCACTGCGGCATCTCGCGTTCGAAGTCCGGCCACAGGTGGTTGAAGTCGTGCACGATGAAACCGCGCACGGTCAGGCGCTGGCGCAGAATCTGGCTGAACAGTGCGGGCAACCGGTCCGGACCGGGCTGCTCGACGCCGCGCTCGTTGTACGTGGCGATGGTGCCGCACACCGGAACGCGGGCGAAGTCGTTGAGCAGCGGCAGCACTGCATCCAGCACGTGCCCGCCCACGTTCTCGAAATACACGTCGATACCCGCAGGAACCGCTGCGCGCAGCTGCGCGGCGAAATCAGCGGCGCGATGATCCAGCGCCACGTCCACCCCCAACGTCTGCAGGTAAGCGCGCTTGGCTTCGCCACCGGCGATGGCGACCACGCGCGCGCCCTGCAGCTTGGCCAGCTGCGCCACGGTCGCACCCACCGGCCCGGTCGCGGCAGCCACCACCAATGTCTCGCCCGCCTTCAAACGGGCGATTTCATGCAGGCTGGAATAGGCGGTGAAGCCGGGCATGCCATATACCCCCAGCGCCGTACTCAGCGGCAGCCCGGCCGGATCCAGCCGGCGCCCCAGTGCCTTGGCCGGCAGCACCGCGTGGGTCTGCCAGCCACCCGGTGCCAGCACCAGCTCACCTGTGGCTACGCCCTCGGCGTTCGACTGCAACACCTCGGCCACGGTCTGCCCTTCCATCACCGCGCCCACCGCCACCGGCGCGGCGTACGACGGGCCCTCGTCCATGCGTCCCCGCATGTACGGGTCCAGCGACAGGTAGCGGTTGCGCAGCAGCACCTCGCCAGCGGCCAATGACGGCAACGCAACTTGTTCCAGGCGGAAATTGGCTGCACTTGGCGCCCCCTGCGGACGCGACGCAAGCACGATGCGGGAGGTGGTCGAGGAATCGGACATGGCCAGGTCTCTGCTGCTGCCAGCATCAGGAAAGGAGTGCCGACACTACGCCGCAGCCATCCCCGATGGCGGCCACGAAAACAGCGTTCCATGGACCGGCGCGGCACGGGGCCGGCGCAGCCCTTGCCCTTGCAGCTTTGACGATCGCGGCGATCTGCTGATTTCCACCGCAGACGATGATCGACTGACCACGCCCCGCCCCACGACGGAGGATCAAGCACTTGCGAGCGCGCAGACGGCAATGTGAAGAAATCTTGGCAAAACGCTTGCCGAAGGCAGCCGACCTCCGTAATATACGCGTCCTTGGCAGCGACCTCGCTGCAACGAAACATGTGGCCGAGTAGCTCAGTTGGTAGAGCAGGGGATTGAAAATCCCCGTGTCGGCGGTTCGATTCCGTCTTCGGCCACCACTTTCGAAGGCCTGCAGAAATGCGGGTCTTTTTTTTCCGGAAACCGGGTTTGATGACGGTTGCCACACAATTTGGCCGAGTAGCTCAGTTGGTAGAGCAGGGGATTGAAAATCCCCGTGTCGGCGGTTCGATTCCGTCTTCGGCCACCACTTTCGAAGGCCTGCAGAAATGCAGGTCTTTTTTTGTCTGCGATCTGCGATCCCCCTCCTGGCCTCGATACATGCCAGCCCACCGCCGTCCGGTTGACGAAACATTTACACCGCCGCGCGCCGCGGCACCTACGCTCCAGACTCCTGCCTGGAGCCTGTCGATGCATCTGCGCCCCGCCCTGCTCGCCTGCCTGCTGCTGGCCGCCCTGCCGGTGATCGCCGCCGAGCCGGTGCGCGCGGTCGACATGCTGGACATCGATCGCTATGCCGGCCAGTGGCACGAGATCGCGCATCTTCCGGTGTCGTTCCAGAAGCAGTGCGTCGGCGAGATCACCGCCAACTACGGGCTGCGCCGCGATGGCCGCATCAGTGTCACCAACGCCTGCCGCAACGGCGACGGAGAACGCGTGGTTGCTGAAGGCGTAGCACGCCCGGTCGCCGGCCATCCCGGCCAGTTGCAGGTGCGCTTCGTGCCGGACTGGCTGAGCTGGGTGCCGCTGGTCTGGGCCGACTACTGGGTCCTGGCACTGGATCCGGACTATCAGTGGGCGTTGGTCGGTGAACCGGACCGCAAGTACCTGTGGATTCTCTCGCGCCTGCCGGAAATGGATCGCGCCCGGTTCGAACAGCTGAAAGAAAAAGCCGAAGCCATGGGCTACGACCTCGGCCCACTGCGCCTGATGGCCCCGATTCGCGATACGCCCGCCGACTGAACCGCCCGGCATCCAGCGCACCACGCGTGCGCCATCCGGCGCTGCGCACGCCCGGCCGCCATCTTCACGCGCTACCCTCTGCGACGGGTCGCCACAGGCGATCCAAACGACCATACGCCGTAGTATGCTTATCCAACGCACCCCTCCAGAGGACCTGCGCCCATGCTCCACCGCTTCCGTATCGCCTTGATCGTCCTGTGCACCCTCGCCCTTGTTGCCTGCAACAACGGCATCGTCAAGCGTGTTTCGGAACCGGCGGCCAGCCTGCAGCAGCTGACCGTGCGCGCCGACGGCAACTGGACCGTGGCCCTGCGCCTGCAGAACTACAGCTCCATGCCCATGACCTTCGATGACGTCGCGCTGGCGCTGACCGTGGGCGACAGCGACGCCGGCACCCTGCAGGCCAAGCCGGGCATCTCCATCGGCGGCACCTCGGCCGATGTCATCAATGTCGACCTGGTGCCCAGCTCGGCCGCACGCCTGGTGGTGGCCGACGCATTGGCCAGCAACCGCACCCTGGCTTACGGCCTGAAGGGAACGGTGGCGGCCACGCCGCAGGAAAAGAAGCAACGCAGCTTCGACATCAGCAGCCGCAGCACCCTCAACCAGGCCCCGGGCCTGCCGGGCGTGCTGCGCTGACTCCCGCTTTCCGCCGCGGCGCCCGGCGCCGCTCCCCCTGTCCCTGATCAAATCGAGACGTACCGATGAGCAGCTACACCGCCCCGCTTTCCGACCTCCGTTTCGCCCTGCACGACGTGCTCAAGGTCGAGCCCCTGTTCGCCCGCCTGGGCTTCACCGACGCCACCGCCGACGTGGTCGATGCCGTGCTGGAAGAAGCCGGCCGCTTCAGCGCCACCGTGCTGGCCCCGCTCAACAGCGTCGGCGACGAGATCGGCTGCGTGCTCGACCAGGCCACCGGTGAAGTGACCACCCCGCCCGGCTTCAAGCAGGCCTACGACCAGTTCGTCGATGGCGGCTGGACCGGCCTGACCGCCTCGCCGGAACTGGGCGGCCAGGGCCTGCCGCACACCCTGGGCGTGCCGCTCAACGAAATGATCAACGCCGCCAACCTGGCGTGGGGCAACTTCCCGCTGCTCTCGCACGGCGCCATCGAAGCGCTGAAGCAGCACGGCGAAGCCTGGCAGCACGAAGCCTTCCTCAAGCCGCTGATCGAAGGCCGCTGGACCGGCACGATGTGCCTGACCGAGCCGCACTGCGGCACCGACCTGGGCCTGCTCAAGACCAAGGCCGAGCCGAATGCCGATGGCAGCTACGCGATCACCGGCACCAAGATCTTCATCACCGCCGGCGAGCACGACCTGACCGGCAACATCGTGCACCTGGTGCTGGCCAAGCTGCCTGACGCCCCTCCGGGCGCCAAGGGCATCTCGCTGTTCGTCACCCCCAAGTTCAAGGTTGACCGCGATGGCAACGTTGGCGAGCGCAATGCACTGCGCTGCGGCTCGATCGAGCACAAGATGGGCATCAAGGGTTCGGTCACCTGCGTGATGAACTTCGATGGTGCGCAGGGTTACCTGGTCGGCCAGCCGCACAAGGGCCTGCAGGCGATGTTCACCATGATGAACACCGCGCGTCTGGGTGTGGGCCTGCAGGGCATTGGCCTGTCCGAGCGCGCCTACCAGAACGCGCTGAAGTACAGCCGTGAGCGCCTGCAGTCGCGCGCCCTCAGCGGCGCCAAGTTCCCGGACAAGCCGGCCGACCCGATCCTGGTCCACCCGGATGTGCGTCGCATGCTGCTGACGGTGAAGTCGCTGGTCGAGGGCAGCCGCCTGCTGGCCCTGCACGCTGCCACCCTGATCGATGTCGCCCACCATGCCGAGGACGCCGCCGAGCGCGAGCGCGCCGACACCCTGGTGAGCTTCCTCACCCCGATCTCCAAGGCCTGCCAGACCGAGTGGGGTATCGAGAACACCTACAACGCCCTGCAGTGCTTCGGTGGCCACGGCTACATCCGCGAGCACGGCATGGAGCAGCTGGCGCGCGACGCCCGCATCACCACGCTGTATGAAGGTACCACCGGCATCCAGGCGCTGGACCTGATCGGCCGCAAGACCGCGTCCAGCCAAGGCGCCGGCCTGAAGCTGATGCTGGCCGAGATCGAAGCCTTCGCCAAGGAACACGAGGGCAACGAAGCGCTGGCCGAGTTCATCGGCCCGCTGCGCGCAAAGGCCACCGAATGGGGCAAGCTGACCCTGGACGTGCTGCAGCGCGCGGCCGCCAACCCGGACGAACTGGGTGCGGCCAGCTACGACTACCTGTTCTATTCGGGGTACGTGGTTCTGGCCTACTGGTGGGCCCGCAGCGTGGCCGCCGCCGATGCCAGCGCGCACGGCGCCGCCTTCACCCAGAGCAAGCGCGAGACCGCGCGGTTCTACTTCGCCCGCGTGCTGCCGCGCACGCTCAGCCATGCCGCCGCCATCCAGGCCGGCGCCGCCCCGCTGATGGCGATGGACGACGAGCGCTTCGGCGCCTGAGCCGGGCTGCCGCGGTAGTGCCGGCCGCTGGCCGGCAACCGCAAAAGCAACAGCTGCATCCCGGTGGATGGCGGGGCGGTGTGGGCTGGCAGGACACGCCGTAAACCCATCCTTGGCGGCTCGATGGCGCCAACCATGGCGCCAACGGTCCTGCCAACCCACACCCCCCGCCTCTGACAGTTCCCCGCGATCTGCGTAGATCCACGTCATGCGTGGATGAAAACCACCGAAATCCATCTGGAGAAAAGCCCCCCTTTTGTTAAGGGGGGCGCACCGACAGGTGCGGGGGATAGGAGGAATGCGCGGACCTGAATCTTGCGATTTGGGTTTCGCCCACAGGGCGATACCCAAATCGCAATGATTCAGGTATAAGCTGTTCTCCCGATGGAGACAGACACTACACGCTTGGGTCTGATCGAAGCCGGAGCTCCGTTTTCTGCTCCGGGCGCCGAAGCATCGCCCAACGCCACGACGCTGCATCGCCCCGGTTCGGTCCGGCTGCTCTCGCTTGATGCCCACGGACGCGTACTGGACTGGATCACCTGGCAGGATGCGGCGTGCCTCTACGCCCGCGAAGCCGTCGCCTGGACACTCGGCGATCCCTGCCTGCACATCCACGGCGGCACAAACCGCTTCAGCGGCCTGCAGAGCGGGATGGACCTGCACCCGATCATCGCCGCGCGCGGCCACGCCCGCTCCCGCGCGATCGACCCGACGCCGAACCTGACCAACCCGGCCCTGTTCGCCCGCGACGCCCACCTGTGCATGTACTGCGGCCAGCAGTTCAACCGCCCCACCCTCACCCGCGACCACGTCATGCCGCTGTCCAAGGGCGGCCTGGACTGCTGGGAAAACGTGGTCACCGCCTGCTTCCACTGCAACTCGCGCAAGAGCGACCGCACCCCGCAGCAGGCCGGAATGCCACTGCTGGCGGTGCCCTACCGGCCCAGCTGGATCGAGCATTTGATCCTGTCCAACCGCAACATCCTGGCCGACCAGATGGCCTTCCTGAAGGCGCAATTGCCGAAGCGCTCAAAACTGAGCACCTGAATCGCCGAAAATGCAACCCTCACCGTCCTGTCACGGGCGGCGGCGTTTGCTTGCCCCACCCCCGTTTGAGGGCGAAAATGGGCGTTCAGAACAAGTGCGAACATGATGATCGACTCTGCCCGCTATCCCCGCCTCGCGCGCATCCAGACACCGGATGACCTGCGCACGTTCGACGAATCCGAATTGAGGGCGGTCGCCGACGAACTGCGTGCCTACCTCATCGAGTCGGTGGGCAAGAGCGGCGGCCACTTCGCCGCCGGTCTGGGCGTGATCGAACTCACCGTGGCCCTGCACTACCTGTACCAGACCCCGCAGGACCAGCTGGTCTGGGACGTCGGTCACCAGACCTACCCACACAAGATCCTGACCGGTCGCCGCGACGAGATCCACACCGTCAAGCAGAAGGACGGCGTGGCACCGTTCCCGAAGCGTGAAGAGAGCGAGTACGACACCTTCGGCGTCGGCCATTCGTCGACCTCGATCTCGGCCGCGCTCGGCATGGCCATCGCTCGCCAGTCCGAAGGCGACAACCGCCAGGTCGTTGCGGTGATCGGTGACGGTGCGATGACCGCCGGCATGGCCTTCGAAGCGCTGATGCACGCCGGCGGCATGGAGCCGGAACCGAATCTGCTGGTGATCCTCAACGACAACAACATGTCGATCTCCGAGGCGGTCGGCGGCCTGACCAAGATGCTCGGCCGTGCTACCGGCAGCCGCACGCTCAATGCACTGCGCGAAGGCGGCAAGAAGATCCTAGGCGACAAGAAGAACAACCCGGCGCGCTTCGTGAAGCGCTGGGAAGAACACTGGAAGGGCATGTTCGTGCCGTCCACGATGTTCGAGGAAATGGGTTTCCACTACACCGGCCCGATCGACGGCCACGACATGCCCGCCCTGCTGTCCACGCTGAAGACGCTGCGCGCCTCCAAGGGCCCGAAGCTGCTGCACGTGATGACGACAAAGGGCAAGGGCTACGAGCCGGCCGAAGGCGATCAGATCGGCTACCACGCGGTGGGTCCGTTCGATCCGGACAAGGGCCTGGTGGCCAAGGCTGGCGCCAAGAAGCCCACCTATACCGACGTGTTCAGCGACTGGCTGTGCGATGCCGCCGCCGCCGAGCCGCGCCTGTACGGCATCACCCCGGCGATGCGCGAAGGCTCCGGCTTGGTGCGTTTCAGCAAGGAATACCCGCAGCGCTACTTCGACGTGGCGATTGCCGAACAGCACGCGGTCACGCTGGCCGCCGGCATGGCGACCCAGGGGGGCAAGCCGGTGGTGGCGATCTATTCGACCTTCCTGCAGCGCGCGTACGACCAGCTGGTACATGACGTGGCCATCCAGGACCTGGATGTTCTGTTCGCCATTGACCGCGCCGGTGTGGTCGGCCCGGACGGTGCGACCCATGCCGGCAACCTCGACCTGAGCTTCCTGCGCTGCGTTCCGAACATGGTGGTGATGGCGCCATCCAATGAAGCCGAGTGCCGGCAGATGCTCAGCACCGGCCTGCAGCACCCGGGCCCGGCCGCCGTGCGCTATCCGCGCGGCACCGGCACCGGCGTCGCCGCAGGCACCGACCTTTCCACCCTGCCGATCGGCAAGGGCGAGCTTCGCCTGCAGGGCAGTCGTATCGCCCTGCTCGCCTTCGGCAGCACCGTGGCCGCCGCCGAACAGGTTGGCCGCGAACTGGGCCTGAGCGTGGTCAACATGCGCTTCATCAAGCCGCTGGACCGCGAGCTGGTGCTGGCTGTCGCCGCCCAGCACGAGGGGCTGGTGACGATCGAAGACAACGTGGTGGCCGGTGGCGCCGGCTCCGGCGTCGGTGAGCTGCTCAATGCCGAAGGCGTGCTGCGCCCGATCCTGCACCTGGGCCTGCCCGACAGCTACCAGCACCACGCCAGCCGCGAGGACCTGCTGGCCGAAGCCGGCATCGACGCCGCAGGCATCCGCGCGGCCGTACTCAAGCGCTGGCCGCAGCTGGCTGCCGGGACCCCGCCCCTCAGCGCGGCAGGCTGAGACCGGTCACCACCCAGTGGATCCACGCATGGCGTGGATCCACTGCGGAACAGGGGTCGATCCACGCCATGCGTGGGGACAGATCAGGGAGCCCCAGCCCTCAGCCGTAGCTGACCGCTTCCACGAACGCGCCGCTGGCCTCCACCCGCACCGCAGCGCGCTGCCCGGTGTCGACGAAGTGGAGGCGTGCAAGGGTTTCAGCGAAATCGTAGGCCCGGGCACCATCGCGGAACTCGATCGGTTCCGGCCGGTCCGGGTGCAGCACGCGCCATTGGCGTTGCTCGCATTGCAGGCGGATCAACATGCAGCTCACTCCTTGAGGCAGCGTATCGACGGTGGCGGGATGGGCGTGCCGGTTACGGCAGACTTCATCGCGGCGGATCAGGGGCACGCAGAGGTGCCCTGATCGCAGAAGATACGACGTTCAAAATGTGAGCTGTATCAGATTATTCTGATTTTCGAGGCGCGTGCTCAATTCACCTGGAACTGCGCCCGGCAACCGTCGCTGACCCAGATGCCACGGCGGTCCCAGCCCCAGGTCTGGCCCTCGATGCAGGCGCTGCGTGAATCCTGACGGACCAGGCGCACACCACGACGGATGCGCGCATCGCAGTACTCCTGGCGATGGCCGTTGGAATGGCAGGTGATCACCTCACCCCCACCCCAGCCATTGCCACCATTGCCCCAGCCGTTGCCATGGCCACCACCCCAGCCACCGCCGCGGCGGTACTCGCCAACGAACTCGGCACGACAGCCCTGGGTGACCCAGACACCGTAGCGCGATTGTCCCCAGGTCTCGCCTTCCACGCACGGCGAGCCCGACAACTGGCGGATCATCCGGGCACGGCCTTCCAGGCGACATTCATTGCTGCGGTTCTTGATCGATTCGCAGCGTACGATGCCGCCGCCATCACGACCGCCATAGCGATCGTCGTCATACCCGTAGCCATAGCTCTGCGCCTGCGCGCCGCCCGCGGCCGCCAGCATTGGCAGCAGGGTGCAGGCCAGGGTACGCCAGGTGAGTGCCTTGCCCATCGGGATCTCCGGATGAATACGATGGCGCAAGCATCCGGGATTCGTTGCGCGGCGCACAGGGGGCGCCCTACGGCGGTTTTTTCCCCATTCAAACAACTCAACCGTGGCTGACTGCGCCTCGGCCGGTGGCGTCAACTTCCGACGTGGAGTGCGTCCACCGAATTGCCGAGCGCCTCGACCCGTACCGTGCTGCGCTGGCCGGTACGGCGGTGGTGCTCCAGGGCCCGCGCCGCAGCGACATCGAAAGCCTCGGCGCCCCGTGCATAACGGGTGGCGTCATGCGCCTGCGGATCCAATACGGACCAGTGCCGGGCGTTGCATTGAACGGTAATGACCATTGGAAGACTCCTGCGGAATGAAGGCACGCCGGCAGCGGAAGGCCCTGAGCGCCGGTACACCATCAGGCTAGCGAGCACCTCCGGGATGGCCTATCAGATTTGTACGAAAATGCCGCGCCGGACTGTCAGACCGCCCCGCCCTCACATCCCTGAGGCCGTTTAGTGAATCCCTTTCGTGACCCTTGTCACGGAGTTGGCAGAGCTTCACACTACCGTCACCAACAGGGGCCCCTTCCACATGCGCACCTTCTTCTCGCAGCAGCGTTCGACGTTGCTGAAGTTCTACTTCGTGGCCAGCTATCTGGTGCTGATCGAGGAACTGATCCGCGCCGCCCTGCACTGAGCACTTGCTGCCGTTTTTCCTGCGGTCGACACTGTTGCTTTAGGCACGGAGCTCCGCCGATGAAATCCCTTCTTCTGATTCCCGCGCTGCTGGTCCTGGTCGCCTGCGCCAGCCCGGACAAGGCACCCACGCACGCCGAAGCGACAGCCACGTCGCCGGCCACGCCGGTGGTCGGCGGTGATCGCGATGCGCATGGCTGCATCGGTTCGGCCGGCTACCAGTGGTGCGAGCACAGCCAGCGTTGCGAACGCCCGTGGGAACTGGCGCAGGCACAGGGCCTGGCCAATACCGCCGAAGCCATCGATGCCTACTGCGCAAAGCCGGCCAGCCCGGCGCGCAAGTGAGTCGCGCCCACCATGGCTGAGCTGAGTCCGCTCCCCACCCTGGCCCCGGGCCGCTACCGCCACTTCAAGGGCGGCGAGTACGAAGTGCTGGACATCGTCCGCAGCAGCGAGACCCTGCAGCCGATGGTGCTGTACCGCGCGTTGTATGGCGAAGGCGGCCTGTGGGTACGCCCGTACGCCATGTTCGTCGAGCAGGTGCCCGGCGAGCACGGACCGCAACCACGTTTCGCCCGCGTCGACGCATGACGGTTCCGCTGCCGGTCCAGGCCGGCAGCGCGCGGCAACACAGCGGGCCTGCGCTACAATCGTACCGTCCAGTCGGTTTCTTCCCACCATGTCCGCATCCCCCTCCCGTTCGCGCCGCAAGGCGCCCGACAGCGTGCGCCAGTCACTGCTGCAGGCCACCATTGAAGTGATCGGCCGTAACGGCCTGGCCGCGCTGACCGTGCAGGACGTCGCGCAGGCCGCTGGTGTCAGCAAGGGTGCGTTGTTCCATCATTTCAGCAGCAAGCAGGCACTGGTGGATGAAGCCGTCGGAGCGCTCATCGGCGAGTTCGAAGCGCGGGTACGCGCCCTGCTGCAGGAAAATCCCGAAGGCCATGGCCGTTTCAGCCGCGCCTATGTGCAGGCCAATTTCGAGCATCTGCTGCAGCAGGAGCAGGACAACGACATCGGCCTGACCCTGGGCAACCTGATGGAACCGGCCCTGCTCGCGCATTGGCGCACCTGGAAGCGTGCAATGCTGGCCGAATTCGCCGGCGAAGCCAACGATCCCCGACTGTATGCGGCGCGCTGCGCGGCCGATGGCTACTGGGCCACGGCCTACGGCCGGCCGCTGGACGAGGAGGAACGCATCAACGCACTGGCCATGGCCGAACAGGCCCTGAAACTGTGCGACCCGCAGTGAGCCGGAGCGCGCAATGAATCCCTACCTCTACCTTGCTGCAGCCATCATGCTGGAAGTGATTGCCACATCACTGTTGAAGGCCTCCGACGGCATGAGCCGGCTGGCGCCGACGCTGGGCGCGCTGGTCGGCTACGGGCTGTGCTTCTACTTGTTGTCGATGACCATGAAGTCGATCCCGACCGGCATCGCCTACGCGATCTGGTCCGGCGTCGGCATCGTGCTGATCTCGCTGATCGGGCTGGTGGTGTTCAAGCAGCGCCTGGATGCACCGGCGTTGATCGGCATCGGCCTGATCTGCGCCGGCGTGCTGGTGATCAACCTGTTCTCGCGCAGCAGCGCACACTGAGCACGCTGCTGCGCGATCAACGCTAGCTGACCTTCTTCGCTACGGTCATGCCGAGCAGGAACAGCACCACGGCAATGATGATGCCGGCCCAGAACAGGAACTTGGCGATGCCGACCGCGGCACCGGCAATGCCGCCGAAGCCGAGCACGCCCGCAATGACGCCGATGATGGCGAAGATGATGGCCCACTTGATCATGTCAAACCTTTCCCCGCGGGGACTGCGTACTGGATGATCAGGCTAGGCCGTGGCCGATGCGGCAGTCGTGAACAGGCCGCGTGCGCGGCGTGAATCAGCGCGGACGGAAGCGCAGCAGCGCGACGGCAAACGCCAGGAACACGCTGCCCACCAGCCGCTCGAACCAGCGTCGTGCAAACGGCTTGGCCAGCCAGCGGCGCAGGCCATGGCCACCGGCTGCATACATCACGTACCAGAACAGTTCGCAGGCGGCGAAGGTGGCCACCAGCACGCTGTACTGCAACGCCTGGCCGCGTGACGGATCAACGAACTGCGGCAGGAACGCCGCCGCGAACAGCAGCAGCTTGGGATTGCTCAGGCCCACCAGAAGGCCACCACGGAACACGGTCCAGGCACCAAGCGTCGGCGTCATCGGCAGTGCGGCATCCACCGTCACCGGTGGCGCGGGACGGCAGCTGTCACGCCATGCCTTCAGGCCCAGCCAGGCCAGATAGGCCACGCCCAGATAGCGCAGCACCTCGAACAGCATCGGCGAGGAATGCAGCAGCGCACTCAGGCCCGCTGCGGAGGCCGCCAGCACCAGCAGCATCGCCAGCAGGCAGCCCGCCATGGCCGGAACGCTGCCGCGGAAACCCAGCCCGACGCTGCGCCCCAGGATATGCAGCATGTTCGGCCCCGGCGTGCCACACAGAACGAACACCGTGGCCAGGAACCACCACCAGGTATGCAGGGCCATTTCAACATCCACGCAGGAAAACCCAGCAGGCTTAGAGCGTGACCATGGCCTGCGTCACATACAGCCTGACGCGGATGCGACGGTTACAGACGCGTACTCACGACGTCAGCAGACGCGCGCTGCGCAGCTCTACCCAGGCCGAGCGCAGGACCCTCAACGCCGAGCGCAGGAACAATACCAGCAGTGCGACCGCTACCAGCAGATCCGGCCAACCCGCACCGAACAGCGCTACCAGGCCCGCGGCCAGCAGCACCGATACGCCCTCATACAGATCATTGCGCGAGCATTCCCAGGCGGACGCCAGGTTGATGTCGTCGTTGCGATAAGGGGTCAGCAACCACAGGCACGCCGCGTTGGCGGCCAGGTTGAGCAGCGCCGCCAGGCCCATGCTGGCAAACAAGGGCACCTCCGGATGCAGCAACCGCCATCCGATCTGCGCAGCCACCGCGAGCGCTGCTGCCAGGATCAGTAGCCCCTTGAACAGGGCAACCCGCGCCTTGGCCACGAGGCCTGCGCCGACCACGGCCAGGCTCAATGCATAGGTCGCCGCGTCACCCAGGTTGTCCAGGGCGCCAGACAACAGCGAGGACGAATGGCTGTACCCGGCAGCAGCGACCATCAACGCAAAGGTGGCCAGATTGACCAGCAGCACGATCCACAGCACGCGCCGGTGCCGCGCCTGCATCGCCGCCACGTCCAGGGTCTTGCCACAGCCGCAACACTCGCCCATCGCCCCGCCCTCCCATTGGTAGCGACATTATCGCGCCGCAGCAGCACCGGGGTCGATCAGACCCCGCTCGCGGACCTGCCCAACGCCCACGTATTGCGCAATGCCCTTCCTCATTGTGCTGCAATGACCGCCTCTTCCCTGGAGCAATGCATGAAGACTCTCGGCCTGATCGGCGGCATGAGCTGGGAAAGCTCGGCCCAGTACTACCGGCTCATCAACGAGGACGTGCGGCAGCGCCTCGGTGGCGCGCACTCCGCGCAACTGCTGCTGTGGTCGGTGGACTTCGCGCCGATCAAGCAGCTGCAGCACGACGGCGACTGGGACGCACTGGGCGACCACATGGTCGACGCCGCACGACGCCTGCAGGCCGGTGGTGCCGATCTGCTGCTGGTCTGCACCAACACCATGCACACGCTGGCCGACCGCATCGAGGCGGCCTGCCCACTGCCGCTGCTGCATATCGTCGATCCCACCGCCCAGGCCATCGTGCAGGCAGGCGCACGCAAGGTGGGCCTGCTCGGCACCGCCTTCACCATGGAGCAGGACTTCTACCGCGGCCGGCTGCAGGATCGCTTCGCTCTGGAAGTGCTGGTGCCCGATGCCGATGACCGGCGCAGCGTGCACGACATCATCTACCAGGAGCTGATTGCCGGCGTGGTCAGCGAGCACTCACGGCAGGTCTATGCCGGCGTGATCGCGCGACTGGTGGCGCGCGGTGCCGAAGCGATCATTCTTGGCTGCACCGAGATCATGCTGCTGGTACGCCCGGAGGACAGTGCAGTGCCGTTGTTCGATACCACTGCCCTGCATGCGCGGGCTGCGGTGGACGCAGCACTGGCCTGATCCTGCCTTCGGTGCAGCGCGGAATCAGTCCGCGCCCTGCACTTCCAGCGCGGTGATCAGCCACTCGACCACCGCCTGGGAATCGCACAGGAAGAAGATGGCATCGCCGGAGCGCGCTTCGGTAAGCAGGCGATAGACCGTGATCGCCACCGCCGACTGGTTGGCGATGAACACTTCCGGGCTGCGCGGCCCTTCGCTGTGGCCGGCAACCGCGTGCAGCGCCTTGCGTGCGGCCACGGTCGCAGCCGGGTCCGCGCTGCGGGTCAGTTCCGGCCCGCGCAGGCCCCAGGCAATGAACACATGCTTGCCCTTGAACGTGGTGTCCAGGACCCGCACCTCGGCGCCGCCTGCGTCGGCCGAGCGATGAATGACGGTACTGCTGATCAACGCAACCCCCTGTGGTCGTCGTGGTCCGCGCATCCTCCCCCACAGGCCGCCCGCACACCAGTGACGGCAGCCACAGGCTGCGCCGACAGGCGTGGAAGACATGTAAGAAGGTGTAAACCGATGCGATCGGATGTGCAGCGATGATACGGGATGTAAGCCTCTGCATGGGCCCGTGCGCACTACTAAATCCTTACTGAGCCACTTCCGGAACGATGCGTTCCGACGGCCCCGTGCTGGGTCATTCTTGCCGCCCGAATCCACGCTCGAGGCTCCCTATGACCCTTCGCCCGCTGCTGCCGATCACCGGCGCCGCCCTTGTCCTGCTGCTGGCCGCCACCGCCGTGGCCGCCCAGGACTACGACACTGATCACATTCCAGCGCTGCGCTGCGAATCCCAGTTCAACAAGACCGAGCAATGCCCCATCGAGGGCCCGATGCGCCTGGCCAGGCAACTGTCGGTCACCCGCTGCGTGGAGAACCAGAACTGGGGCCAGAGCCGCCGCACGTTATGGGTGACCGACGGCTGCCGCGCCGAGTTCGTCGCCGATGGATACGGGCGCTGGCCGGGACGTGGCCGCGGCCGTGACCGCGACAACGAGGGTGAACGCCTGGTCTGCGAGTCCTACGAGAACAAGGACAAGGAGTGCCGGATTCGCGTTCGTCACGAGGTACGGCTGGTCAAGCAGAAATCGGTGACGACCTGCATCGAGGACCGCAACTGGGGCTGGGACCGTCGCGGCGTATGGGTCAGCGACGGCTGCCGTGCCGAGTTCCGGGTGTATTGACTGCCTGCCACGCGCTGGCTGCAACGAGTAGACGTGCGTGCAAGGCGGAGTCGATAGACTATGGCCTGCATGGCAGGGAGCACGACATGGAACGATGGTATCTGGCGACGCTGCTGGCGTTGATCCTGCATCAGATCGACGCTGCGTTCTGGCAGGAATGGACCATGTTCCATGTGCCCGGCGGCATCCAGGGCTTCCTGCTGTTCAACCTGTTCGCAGTCGGCGCCGTGCTTGGGGGTTATCGCCATGCCCTGTTGGGTACATCCACGGCGCGCGGCTATGCACTGGTTTGTGGCGCGCTCGGCATTGGCACGGCGCTGATCCACCTGGCGTTTGCCCTGCTCGGTCGCAATGAATTCCACCTGCCGCTGTCGATCATCGTCCTGCTCGCCTGTTTTGTATCGGGTGGCGGTCTGTTGCTGCAGCTCCGCCCGCGATGAGCCGGACGTCCCGTTCTCCGCGCCTGCGTAACGGCAGCCCCCAGGACGCGGATGCCTTGATCGCGCTCGACAGCGTGGCAGCCATTGATCCAGAGCGGATCATGCAGATTGGCAACTGGCTGGCACACGGCGGCCTGTATGTCGCCGAGCAGGACGGCAGGGTCGTCGGCTACCTGGTCATGCATCACCACTTCTTCGGCGAGGCCTTCGTCGAGATGCTGATGGTGGCGCGCGAACGCCGCGGCCACGGCATTGGTACCGCACTGCTGCGACACGCGATCGCACGGCGCGGTCGCGGCAAGCTGTTCACCTCGACCAATGCCTCCAACATCGGCATGCAGCGCCTGCTCGTTGCGTCGGGCTTCATCGACAGCGGCATCGTGCATGGATTGGATGACGGCGACCCGGAGCTGATCTATCGCTTCGCTGAAGACTGATCATCGGCATCAGCAGCGCGCACAAAAAAGCCCACGCATTGCTGCGCAGGCTTCTTGATTCATCACAGTGGTCGGGACGGCCGGATTCGAACCGACGACCCTCTGCCCCCCAGGCAGATGCGCTACCAGGCTGCGCTACGCCCCGACTGATGCTGCGATGTGCCCGCCAGTGCGGCGGGCCGTGAAGTATAGCGGATTACGATGGAAATGGGATCAGCGGCGCAACAACTGCAGCACTTCTTCCAGCTCCATGCGTACCTGCTTGATAATCTGGTTGCTCAGCGCCGATTCCTCGCGGGCATCGGGGCCGTCCAGACGCAGGCGTGCACCACCGATGGTGTAGCCCTGTTCGTACAGCAGGCTGCGGATCTGCCGCACCATCAGCACGTCATGGCGCTGGTAGTAGCGGCGGTTGCCTCGGCGCTTGGCCGGCTCAAGGCTGGGAAACTCGGTTTCCCAGTAGCGAAGGACGTGCGGCTTGACGTCGCACAGCTCGCTGACTTCACCGATGGTGAAGTAGCGCTTGGCCGGGATCGGCGGTAGTTCGCGGTTACTGCCCGGATCCAGCATAAGCTTCCACCCTCTCCTTGAGCTTCTGGCCCGGACGGAAGGTGACCACCGTACGGGCGGAAATCGGAATTTCCTCGCCGGTCTTGGGGTTGCGACCCGGGCGCTGGTTCTTGCGCCGCAGATCGAAATTACCGAAGCCCGACAGCTTCACCTGACGTCCCTGTTCCAATGCTTCACGCAGCACATCGAAAAACGCGTCGACGAATTCCTTGGCTTCCCGCTTGTTCAGACCGACTTCGTCGAACAGCTTTTCCGCCATCTCCGCCTTGGTCAATGCCATTGCCTGCTACCCCCGAGTGCTGCCCGCTCAGCCGCGGATCCGGGCGTGGTGTTCACGCTCGATGGCAGTGACCGCCTCGGCCACCACCGCATCCACGTCGCGGTCCGTCAGAGTGCGCGACTTGTCCTGCAAAATCAAGCCCATAGCGAGACTCTTGAATCCCGGCTCGACGCCCTGGCCGACATAGCGGTCGAACAGGTTCAGGTCGCGCAGCAGCGGGCCGGCGGCCTGGCGGACGGTCGCCGCCAGATCGGCCCAGGCCACCTGTTCAGGCACCAGGAACGCCAGGTCGCGGCGCACGGCCGGGAAGCGCGACAGCTCGCCCGCACGCGGCAGGCGGCGGGCGGTCAGCGGCTCCAGATCCAGTTCGAAGGCGTAGACGTCGGATTCGATGTCCATCGCCTTGACCAGGCGCGGATGGACCTGACCGATCCAGCCGATCGCCACGCCATCGCGGAACACCTCGGCCGAGCGCGCCGGGTGGCCGTAAGGACGGGCCGACGGGCGGAACTCCAGCTGCGCGCCACTGGCAGCGGCCAGCGATTCCAGGTCGCCCTTCAGATCGTGGAAGTCGACCTTGCGGGTCGGCAGGCCCCACTGCACCGCCTGCGCATCACCGCAGACCGCGGCGGCCACGCGCGGGGTTTCCAGCGGCGCCGGCTGGCCATCTCCGGCCTGCTGGGTGAACACCCGGCCGAGCTCGAACAGGCGCACGCGACCCAACTGGCGCGCGGCATTGCGGCCCAGCGTGGCGACCAGGCCCGGCAGCAGCGACGGGCGCATCACCGCCAGTTCGGCCGACAGTGGGTTGGCCAGCGGTACCAGGCCATCGCGCAGCTGCCACTGGGTCAGCAGCGCGTCGTCGACGAAGGCAAAGTTGACGGTTTCCTGCTGGTCGCGGGCGATCAGCTGGCGACGAACGCTCAGCGCGTCCAGCTGGGTCTCGCTCGGCATCGCCACGCGCGAGGCACCGCCCGGCAGCGTGGTCGGGATCTGCTCGTAACCGTGGATGCGGGCCAGTTCTTCGATCAGGTCTTCTTCGATGGCGATGTCGAAGCGACGGCTCGGCGCGGCGACCTGCCAGCCCTCGGCCGTCGCAGCCACGTCCATGCCCAGCGCGCGCAGGATGCGCTCGACTTCGGCGTCGTCGATGGTGATGCCCAGCACGCGGCTGATGCGAGCACGGCGCAGTACGATCGTCGCCGGCTGCGGCAGGTCATCGGCACGCACGGCCTCGGTGACCGGCGCCGGGGTACCGCCGGCGAGGTCCAGCACCAGGCGGGTGGCGTATTCGATGGCGGTGCGCGGCAATGCCGGGTCGACGCCACGCTCGAAGCGGTGGCCGGCATCGGTGTGCAGGCCGAGCTTGCGGCCACGGCCCATGATCGCGGCCGGCGCGAAGTGCGCAGCTTCCAGGAACACGGCGGTGGTCGCGTCGGTGACGCGGGTATCGAAGCCGCCCATCAGGCCGGCCAGACCGACCGCACGGTCAGCATCGGCAACCACCAGGAAGCTGTCGTCCAGTGCGGCATCGCGGCCGTCCAGCAGCTTCAGGCTCTCGCCCGCGCGCGAACGGCGCACGGCAATGCTGCCCTGCAGGGTACCGAGGTCGTAGGCATGCATCGGCTGGCCCAGCTCCAGCATCACGTACTGGGTGATGTCGACCAGCAGCGAGACCGGACGCACACCGCTGCGGCGCAGGCGCTCGGCCATCCACAGCGGGGTCTTGGCAGCGGCGTTGACGCCTTCGATGACGCGGCCCAGGTAACGCGGTGCTTCGGCGCCGGCATCGAGCTGGATCGACAGTTCGCGGCTGCCGACCGGCGCAATGGCGTCGGCCGCGAAGTCCAGCACTTCACTGCGGGTGGCGGCGGCGACGTCGTAGGCGATGCCGCGCAGGCTGAAGCAGTCGGCACGGTTCGGGGTCAGCTTGATCTCGATGCTGGCGTCCGGCAGCCCCAGATACTCGACCAGGGACTGGCCGACCGGTGCGTCGTCCGGCAGTTCCAGCAGGCCGGAGGCATCGTTGTCCAGGCCCAGCTCCTTGGCCGAGCACAGCATGCCGTTGGACTCGACGCCACGCAGCTTGGCCGGCTTGATCTTCAACTCGCCGATCTGCGCACCGACCATCGCCAGCGGCGCGACCAGGCCCGGGCGCGCGTTCGGCGCGCCGCACACGATCTGCAGCAGCTCGCCCTGCCCGGCATCGACCTTGCACACCTGCAGGCGATCCGCTTCCGGATGGCGCACGGCTTCCACGATGCGCGCCACGACCACGTGGTCGAGGCCGTCGCCGAGCGCGGTCACCTCTTCCACTTCCAGGCCGATGGCGGTCAGCACCGCGCTGAGCTCATCGCGCGAGGCGGAGGTCGGGACGTGGCTGCGCAGCCAGTTTTCGGAGAATTTCATGGTGTCACCCTGGTGGGAGGTGTGCCTCCCGTTGCGGTTTTTGTGGTCGCCCAGCGCATGCGCAAGGAGGCGTCCATCCAGAAAAGCAGCCGAGCATGGCTCGGCTCTACACTGTTGCGGCTTACGCGAACTGCTTCAGGAACCGCACGTCGTTCTCGAAGAACGCGCGCAGGTCGTTGACGCCGTAGCGCAGCATCGCGAAACGCTCCACGCCCATGCCGAAAGCGAAGCCGGTGTAACGCTCCGGATCGATGCCGACATTGCGCAGCACGTTCGGATGGACCATGCCGCAGCCGAGCACTTCCAGCCAGCGGGTGCTGCCATCAGGCTGCTGCCAGGCGATGTCCACCTCCGCGCCCGGCTCAACGAACGGGAAGTAGCTGGGACGGAAACGCATTTCGAAATCGCGCTCGAAGAACGCGCGCACGAATTCGGCCAGCGTGCCCTTCAGGTCGGCGAAGGTCGAATGCTCGTCGACCAGCAGGCCTTCGACCTGGTGGAACATCGGCGAATGGGTCTGGTCGCTGTCGCTGCGGTACACCTTGCCGGCGGCGATCATGCGCAGCGGCGGCGCGTGGTCGCCCATGTAGCGCACCTGCACACCAGAGGTATGCGTGCGCAGCAGGCGGCCGTCGCCGAAGTAGAAGGTGTCGTGCATGGCGCGCGCCGGGTGGTGCGGCGGGAAGTTCAGCGCCTCGAAGTTGTGCCAGTCATCCTCGATCTCCGGCCCTTCCGAGAGCTCGTAGCCCAGCCGGCCGAAGATGCCGGTGATGCGCTCCAGGGTGCGGGTGATCGGATGCAGGCCGGCACGGTCGCCATTGCGGCCCGGCAGGGTGATGTCGATGGCTTCGGCGGCCAGGCGCGCATCCAGTGCCGCGTCTTCCAGCAGCGCCTTGCGCTCGCCCAGTGCGCGGGTCAGCGCATCGCGGGCCTGGTTGATCGCTTCACCGGCGGCCTTGCGCTCGTCGGCCGGCAGGGCGCCGAGCTGCTTGAGCTGCGAAGTGATGCTGCCACTTTTGCCAAGCAGGGCCACGCGCAGCTGTTCCAGCACGTCGGGGCTCTGTGCGGCGGCCACATCGGCCAGCGCCTGGGTGGTGAGGGATTGGATGTCGCTCATGGGGGGCCGGAACTCCAGTCGATCTGCCATCGCGATGCGCGAAGGGCCGACCCCTGTCGCCACCGCCGTCCCCGCGCTGCCGTCGTGGCCTCGCCGGGACCCAAAAAAGAATGGGGAAGGACTTGCGCCCTTCCCCATGCATTGCCTTGACCTGACACCGTTCCGAGTGAACGGTTACGGCATCGGGAAGGACTTATGCCGCCAGCGCGCCCTTGGCCTTTTCAGCCAGCGCAGCAAAACCGGCTGCGTCGTGCACGGCGATGTCAGCCAGGACCTTGCGATCCAGGGTAATGCCGGCCTTCAGCAGACCGTTCATGAAGCGGCTGTAGCTCAGGCCGTTGATGCGGGCAGCCGCATTGATACGGGTGATCCACAGCGAACGGAAGTTGCGCTTCTTCTGCTTACGGCCGATGTAGGCGTACTGCTGTGCCTTGATGACCGCCTGCTTGGCGACGCGGAAGACCTTGCGACGGGCGTTGTAATAGCCCTTGGCGAGATCCAGAATTTTCTTGTGGCGGCGACGCGCCTGTACGCCACGCTTAACTCGTGCCATTTTTCAGTTCCTCAGAGGTAAGGGAGCATGCGGTCCAGACGGCCTGCGTCTTCTGCACGGACATGGCCCGTCTGACGCAGATTACGCTTACGCTTGGTCGCTTTCTTCGTGAGGATGTGGCTACGGTTGGCGTGGCCGCACTTGTACTTGCCCGAGGCGGTCTTGCGGAAACGCTTGGCCGCTGCCCGGTTGGTCTTGATCTTGGGCATTGCAATGTCCTTGATGGGGGTGACCCTGGTTTCTGACTGATCTGGCGGCGGCCTGGGCCGCTCTTTCCGTCCTGCCATGATCGGCGTACGACCCGTCCTGGGTGGGTCGAGCCGGGCATGATACAGGCAAAACCGCCCTGTCACCAGCCCCTGCAACCCTTTTGCCGACAATTCACCGGCTTCCTGCAAAAGCAAAGGGACGCCAATGGCGCCCCTTTACCCTGAACCATTCAGCCAGGCGCCCCGGAAGGCGGCCCGTCAGGCCTCAGGTCTTCTTCTTCGGCGCGATCATCATGACCATCTGACGCCCTTCCAGGCGCGGACGGGATTCAATGACGATGTCCTCGCCCAGATCGGTCTCGATCCGGTTGGCCATTTCACGACCCAGTTCCTGGTGGCTCATTTCACGGCCACGGAAACGGATGTTGACCTTGATCTTGTCGCCTTCTTCGAGGAACCCGCGCATCTTGCGCAGCTTGATCTGGTAGTCGCCCTCGTCCGTGACCGGACGGAACTTCACTTCCTTGATCTCGACCTGCTTGGTCTTCTTCTTGGCCTCGCTGGCCTTCTTCTGCGCTTCGAACTTGAACTTGCCGAAGTCCATGATCTTGCAGACCGGCGGATCGGCCTGCGGCTGGATTTCGACCAGGTCCAGGCCTTCATCTTCGGCCATGGACAGCGCTTCGTCGCGCGACAACACGCCGATCATTTCTCCGTCACTGCCGATCACGCGGACGCGCGGCACACGGATTTCCTGATTCTTGCGGTTCTGTTTGTTGTCAGGGGTGCTGATATTACGTTCTCCCAAGGGTATCGAACCGGTCCGGGTGCCTGTGCGCCCGGACCGGACCTTTGCTTACGCGCCCTCGGCGTGGAGCCGCTCGATGAAGGCCTGCAGGCTCATGCTGCCCAGATCTTCGCCAGAACGCGTACGCACCGCCACAGCCCCATTTTCCTTCTCGCGGTCACCAATGACCAGCAGGTAGGGCACGCGCTGCAACGTATGCTCGCGGATTTTATAGCCGATCTTCTCGTTACGCAAATCCGAGCTGACGCGGAAGCCTTGCTCCGCAAGGGTTTTGGTCACGCCCGAGACGTACTCGGCCTGGGCGTCGGTGATGTTGGCCACCACCACCTGGGTCGGGGCCAGCCAGGCCGGGAACTGGCCGGCATGGTGCTCGATCAGGATGCCCAGGAAGCGCTCCATCGAGCCAACGATGGCACGGTGCAGCATGACCGGGTGCTTCTTCTGGCTGTTCTCATCCACGTACTCGGCGCCCAGACGGCCCGGCATCATGAAGTCGACCTGCATGGTGCCCAGCTGCCAGGTACGGCCGATGGCGTCCTTCAGGTGGTACTCGATCTTCGGGCCGTAGAAGGCGCCCTCGCCCGGCAGCTCCTGCCACTCCACGCCACAGGCGGACAGCGCCGAACGCAGTGCGCCCTCGGCCTTGTCCCAGGTGGCGTCGTCGCCCAGGCGCGATTCCGGACGCAGCGCGATCTTGATCTGGATCTCGTCGAAGCCGAAGTGCTGGTAGACCGCCAGCGCCTGCTGGTGGAACGCGGTCACTTCCGATTCGATCTGGCTCTCGGTGCAGAACACGTGGCCGTCGTCCTGGGTGAAACCACGCACGCGCAGGATCCCGTGCAGCGCGCCGGATGGCTCGTTGCGGTGGCAGGAACCGAATTCACCGTAGCGGATCGGCAGGTCGCGGTAGCTGTGCAGGCCCTGGTTGAACACCTGGATGTGGCCCGGGCAGTTCATCGGCTTGACCGCGTAGGTGCGCTTCTCCGACTCGGTGAAGAACATGTTGTCCTGGTAGTTGTCCCAGTGGCCGGACTTCTTCCAAAGGCTCACGTCCAGGATCTGCGGGCAGCGCACTTCGCCGTAGCCGCTGCTGCGGTAGACCTTGCGCATGTACTGCTCGACCACCTGCCACAGCGCCCAGCCCTTCGGGTGCCAGAACACCAGGCCCGGCGCTTCTTCCTGCAGGTGGAACAGGTCCTGCTGCTTGCCGATGCGGCGGTGGTCGCGCATCTCGGCTTCCTCGATGCGCTTGATGTACGCCTCAAGCTGCTTCTTGTCCGCCCAGGCGGTGCCGTAGATGCGCTGCAGCTGTTCGTTCTGCGCGTCGCCACGCCAGTAGGCGCCGGAGATGCGGGTCAGCTTGAAGGCCTTCAGGAAGCGCGTGTTCGGCACGTGCGGGCCACGGCACATGTCCACGTATTCCTGATGGTAGTACATGCCCATCGCCTGGATGTCGTCGGACATGTCCTCGATCAGGCGCAGCTTGTAGTCCTCACCACGGGCCTTGAAGATCTCGATCACTTCGGCGCGCGGCGTCATCTTCTTGATGACGTCGTAGTCCTGGGCGATCAGTTCACCCATGCGCTTCTCGATCGCGGCCATGTCGTCCGGGGTGAACGGGCGCTCGGAGTAGATGTCGTAGTAGAAGCCTTCGGCGATCACCGGACCGATCACCATCTTCACATCCGGGTACAGCTGCTTGACCGCGTGGCCGACCAGGTGGGCGCAGGAGTGGCGGATGATCTCCACGCCCTCCTCGTCCTTGGCGGTGATGATGCGCAGGCTGGCATCGTGGTCGATGACGTCGCTGGCATCGACCAGCACGCCATCCACGGCACCGGCGATGGTGGCCTTGGCCAGGCCGGCACCGATTGACTGGGCGACGTCCATGACGCTGACGGGGTTTTCAAACTCGCGGCGACTGCCGTCGGGGAGGGTAATGTTGATCATCGGAGTGGCTTCGTGCGGGGCCCGCTGGGCGGGCTGGAAAGCGCTCCCGGGGCGGCGCCCGGGCAATAAAAAAGCGCCACGAGGGCGCCAGGGACACAGGGCCTTCGGGGGCAGGTCAACAGTGGGCGGTGGTAGTGCTCATGTCGCACGCTCGGCCGGCGCTGGGCGCGGGCCACCTTGTTCCAGTCAGGGAGTGTGATGATCTTAAACCAGCGCACCGGAAAGCCCAAGGGCTACCGTACGTTACGCTGAATGGCCCTCGCTGGCGGCGTGAAAACGCAATGATTACCATGTCCGCGCAGCCCGCCCCGTGCCAGCCTGCCCGCTTCCCCCCAGGACCTCGTGATGCGCCACCCGCTCCGACCGGCTCCCGCCGGCCCCGCCCGTGCCCCGCGTTCGCTGGCCCGCTGCCACGGCGGCCGCCCGCAATGATCACCGTCGGCCTTTCCACCCTGGGCTTCTGCAGCCTGGGCATGCTGGCGGCGATGTTCTCCGCGCTGGCCTTCTATGCCGCCTCGCCGCACTGCCGCTGGCCGCGCCTGCGCCGGGCCGGCCGCCTGGGCCGCCAGATCGGCCTGGTCGCGGCCGCCGCCGCGCTGTGGCTGTGGATGGCCGAGCTCGGCTTTGCCGCCGGCCTGGTGGCCATGCTGTGCACCTGGATGCTGGCGGCGATGCTGCTGCCGGCACTGGCCGCCTGGCATCGCCCGGGCACGGAGTCGCCCTGATGTGGCCGCGCGCCTTCGCCGGCATCGTCGCCGGCTTCTTCCTGGCCGCGGCCGCGACCGGCCTGCTGGCATGGCTGCCGCCCGGCCCCTGGCAGCGGGCGCTGGTGCCGACCCTGATCGCTTTCATCCCGCTGTGGATGCTGGCCGCCCTGTGGGCGTTCAGTTTCCGCAGCGCGCTGCGTGCCTGGCTCGTGCTGGGCGGCAGCGCCGCCGCCGGCTTCGCCGTGCTCGGGCTGCTGCGCCTGACCGGCGCGGTGCAATGAGACCTCTCCCATGAAGTTCAGTTCGCAGACGCTGCGCACGTTCACCACCCTGCACACCTGGGTCGGCCTGGTCGCCGGGTTCGGCCTGTTCGTGGCCTTCTACGCCGGTGCGCTGACCCTGTTCCATCACGACCTGCCGCTGTGGCAGACCCCGGGCGCGGCCACCGCACTGCCAGCCGGGCTGGACGATGCGCAGTACCTGCTGGAAGACGTACTGGCGACACACCCGGAAGCCCGCCGCCACGTCGGCATGACCTTCCCCGGCGCCGACCACCCGCAGCCACTTGCGTACTGGCAGGCCGATGATGGCAGCTGGCGTTATGCCTGGCCGGGGCAGATTGGCGGCAGCCCGACGCCGCCGCAGACCGGGCTGGCCGAGCTGGTCAACGAGCTGCACTACAGCCTGGGCCTGCCCGTGGCCGGCATCTACGTGATGGGCATTGTCAGCCTGCTGTACGGCATGGCGCTGCTCAGCGGCCTGGTGATCCATCTGCCGAAGCTGCTCGGCGACCTGTTCGCGCTGCGTCCGGGGCGCAACCTGAAACAGCTGTGGCAGGACGCGCACAACGTGATCGGCGTACTGAGCCTGCCCTTCCACCTGATGTTCGCGGTGACCGGCGCCCTGCTCTGCCTGGTGTTCGTGCAGATGGCCCTGCTCAACCCCCTGATCTTCGACGGCAAGGCCCTGCAGGCCGTGCCAACAGCGATGGACACCGCACCGGTGCGTGAAGCGACCGGCATCCCCTCGCCGCCGGGCAGCCTGCGCGTGCTGCAGGCGCGGGCGCTGGAGGTGGCGCGCGCACAGGGCGTGACCAGCTTCGAGCCGGCCTACCTGAAGCTGGCCAACGCGGGCGACACCAACGCCACCATCGAGATCACCGGCGAATCCACCGGCACCCTCGGCCCGCTCGGCGCCGTGGCGCTGGATGTCGCCACCGGCCAGGTACTGGCCACCCAGCTGCCAGGCCAGCGCGACGCCAACCACGCCACGCTCAGCGCCGCCTATGCGCTGCACTTCGGCGAGTTCGGCAACGGCGTGGTGGTCTGGCTGTACTTCCTGCTCGGCCTGGGCGGTGCGTTCCTGTTCTACTCGGGCAACCTGCTGTGGATCGAGTCGCGGCGCAAGCGTCGCCAGCCGCAGCAACCGCGCGCCGGAGTGAACATGGCACGGGCCACGGTCGGCGTGTGCATCGGCCTGTGCGTGGCGATCTCGGTCGCGTTCCTCACCGCGCTGGTGCTGGAACGGCTGGCGCCGGCGGCGGTCGACCACGGCATCCGCTGGGCCTGCTTCGGCAGCTGGGCGGCCTGTGCGCTGTGGGCCGCGCTGCGCCGCCCGGCACAGGCCGCACGCGAGCTGCTGTGGGCGGCGGCAATCAGTACCGCGCTGGTGCCGATCCTGCACGGCGCACTCAATGGTGACTGGCTGTGGCGTGCTGCGGCGCGTGGCCACTGGCCGCTGTTCTGGGTCGATGCCATCGCGCTGGCCATGGCCTTCGGCTTCGCCCGCCTGGCAGTGGCCAGTCAACGCCGCGCCCGCAACGGCGATCCGAACAGCGTCTGGGCCAACTGAGCCTTCGCCGGGCATGGCACGGCGCTACCGGAGCAGGTGCGCTGGGTCCGGGTAACGGCTGACTTCGATCAGGTTGCCATCCGGGTCGCGGAAGTACACCGATTCGATCGGCCCCAGTGCGCCGGTGCGGGCCACCGGCCCCTCCTCCACCGCGACGGCCTGCGCCTGCAGGTGGGCCAGCACATCGACTGTCGCCGTAAACGTGACCAGACACAGGTCGGCACTGCCCGGCGTGGGTCGTAACGCATGCGGCTGCAGCGGGGCACTGGCCGGATGCAGATTGATCTTCTGCTGGCCGAACTGCAACGCGGTACGGCCCGCGCCGAAGCGCACGACCTGCATGCCGAGCACGCGCTGGTAGAAATCACAACTGCGGTCGATGTCGGCGACGGTGAGGACCAGATGGTCCAGGCGTTCGAGATGGATCATGCCCGCAGCGTAACGCTGCGGGCATGGACATGCTGTGCGGGGTTGGGCCGATGGCGTTGCGGCATTGCGCCGGGCATCGCCTGATGCAGCTCAATCGCCGATGCGCGCCTTCTGCCAGGGGCCCAGCATGGCGTTGAGCAGGCTGGCCTGTTCGTCGTCGCCGGTCAGCTCCCACATGAACACACCGGCCAAGCCCTGCTCACGGGCGAACTGCGCACGCAGGCCGATCGAGCGCGGGTCTTCGTAGCTGATGAAGATCTTCCGTTCGGCGTTGTACAGCCACGGGCTCTGCGCCTGCGGCTGCCAGTGCTTCGTCCAACCCGGCTGGTCGAGATAGCGCGCCTTGATCACCCGCCAGTCGCCGGCATCGGCCGGCGCACTGTAGGACTGGTACAGCCCATCCGGGGCATCGCCGGTGACCTTGAAGCCGCGCCCGTAGAACGGCACGCCCAGCACCAGCTTGTCGGCCGGTACGCCGTGGTCGCGGTAGAACTGCACGGCACCGGCCACGTTGTTCCAGCGCCGCAGCTCCGGCGCCAGTGGGTCGGCCGGTACCTCATGCAGCGGTGCGTTGAAGGTCGACACCGTCGAGAAGCCAGTGCCCATGTCGTAGCTCATCAGGTTGATGAAATCGAACACCTTGGCCAGCGCCGGCAGGTCGTAGCTGGCGGCCGGATCGTAGGGGCCGTCGGTCTGCAGGCGACCGGCGGCCAGCGCGGCGGTCAGCAGCATCGGCTGCCCCGCCTTGCGACCGCGCGCATCAAGTGCCACGCGGAACGCCTGCGCGAGCTGGGTCAGATTGGTGCGATCCTGCGGACGGTGCGCCAGCTCCTTCGGGCCGCCACTGACCGGGAATTCCCAGTCGATATCCACGCCATCGAAGATGCCGGCATGGCGATCAAAGAACAGTGCCATGCATGAGTCCACCAGGCGCTTGCGGCTGGCCTCGGTCAACGCTGCATCGGAGAACCCACCCGCGCCCCAGCCACCGATCGAAATCAGCGTGTGCAGGTGCGGATGCGCCTTCTTGAGTTCAGCCAGCGCGGCGAAGTTCTTCGGCGCTTCGGCACCGACCGTGCAGCGGCCGTCCTCGATGGTGGAGAACGCATAGAACAGATGGGTCAAGCGCTCGGCGGGAATGCTCGACACCGGATAGCGCTCGGCGGAACCACCGGGGTAGTAGGCACCGAAGATCGGCGGCTGTGCGGGCGCGGCGTGCGCGGAAATGGGCAGGGCGCCGGCAATCAGCACGGCAAGGACGGCCACGGTCTGGCGGAACATGGAATCTCCCGGTTCGAAGGCGCCGCCACGTTAGCAAACCGATGAGGCTGTGGGACCGATGTCGCCACATGTCGTCCAGTGGACAGCAACGATCCGCCAGAGGGCGACAATGGGGCAGTCATGCCGCTGCCATCATGCATTGCAGCAGGACACGCGCCGACGCGGCGCACCCGGCCTCCTGCATCGGCTAAGGTGGCCGCGGATCTTCAACCGCACATGGACATGAGCATCGATCACGACACCAACCCCGACGGCGACCTGCTGGACGACGCATCCCTCGATGAACGCCAGTCACTGGAAGCGCGCGCCTACGACGCGTTCCACGAAGGCGACCTGCCCCAGGCGGTGGCGCTGTTTGCCGAGCTGATCGCACTCGCTCCCGAAGTGCCGTACCTGCATTACATGCGCGGGCTGGCGCACAAGTACCTGCGCGACTGGCCGGCCTCGTTGCAGGACAACCTGCGATCGGAGCAGCTGCGCGAGGAATTCGATGTCGCCACGGCCTGGAATGCCGGCATCGCCGCCACCGGCATGGCGGACTGGGCCGAAGCACGGCGCCAGTGGACCCGCTGTGGCATCACCCTGCCCGAGGGCGAAGGCCCGATCGAGGGCAACTTCGGCGTGGCCTGCGTGCGCCTGGCGCCATGGTCCGATGCCGAGGTGGTGTACATGAGCCGCATTGATCCGGTGCGTGCACGCATCGACAACGTACCGCTGCCCGAAAGTGGCTTCCGCTTCGGCGACATCCTGCTGCATGACGGTGCATCGACCGGCCGCCGTACATACGGCGAACGCGAGGTACCGGTGTTCAATGCCATGCAGCGCCTGCAGCCATCGGACATGGCGACCTTCACCGTGTTCGTGCAGTGCGATTCAGCCGATGACATCGCTGCCCTGGGGGCCATGAACCTGCCCGGCATCGGCATGGTCGAGGACTGGACCGCGACCGTGCGCCGGCTGTGCCGCCGCTGCAGCTATGGCACCCCGCATCAGCATGGCGACGAGGCAGAAGTCACTGAGGAAGGCACCTGGGCGCGCCAGCGCGATCTGGGCATTGCCGCTCAGGGCCGGGCTGCGGTGGAGACGCTGCTGGCGACGTGGGCCGCTGCGGCCCCGGGACGCGTGCTGGAGGCCATCGAACAGCGCGAGCATCCGCTGAGTGACCCCGCTCCGGGCCAGGTGTGGTGGCTGGGGGAAGAGGAAGAAGGCGCGCAGGTGTAAGGACCAACGGTTCTCACCCACAGGATTGAAGGCAAAGAAAAAGCGGGCCGAAGCCCGCTTTTTCATTTCAGCGATTCCAGGAGCGTGTCAACCAAGGTTGACACCCACCGCCGATTATTCGGCGCTGACGGCGTCGCCTTCTTCCACGGCCTTCATCGACAGGCGGATACGGCCCTGCTTGTCGACTTCCAGCACCTTGACCTTGACCACATCGCCTTCCTTCAGCACGTCGCCGACCTTCTCGACGCGATCGCTGGAGATCTGCGACACGTGGACCAGACCGTCCTTGCCCGGCAGGATCGTGACGAACGCACCGAAGTCCATGATCTTGGCGACCTTGCCTTCGTAGATGCGGCCCGGCTCGACGTCCGAGGTGATCTGCTCGATGCGGGCCTTGGCGGCCTGGGCAGCGATGGCGTTGACCGATGCGATGACGATGGTGCCGTCGTCCTGGATGTCGATCTGGGTGCCGGTTTCCTTGGTGATGGCCTGGATGGTCGAACCACCCTTGCCGATCACTTCGCGGATCTTGTCCGGGTGGATCTTGATGGTCAGCAGGCGCGGCGCGTAGTCCGACAGCTCTTCACGCGGAGCGGTCAGGCCATGGGCCATTTCGCCCAGGATGTGCAGACGGCCAGCCTTGGCCTGCTGCAGCGCCTGCTTCATGATCTCTTCGGTGATGCCTTCGATCTTGATGTCCATCTGCAGGGCGGAGATGCCCTCAGCGGTACCGGCCACCTTGAAGTCCATGTCGCCCAGGTGATCTTCGTCACCCAGGATGTCGGACAGGACGACGAAGCGCTCGCCTTCCTTGACCAGACCCATGGCGATACCGGCAACCGGCGCCTTCACCGGCACGCCGGCGTCCATCAGGGCCAGCGACGAGCCGCAGACCGAGGCCATCGACGAGGAACCGTTCGACTCGGTGATTTCCGAGACGACGCGGATGGTGTACGGGAAGGCTTCCAGCGACGGCATGACAGCCAGCACGCCGCGCTTGGCCAGGCGACCGTGGCCGATTTCGCGGCGCTTCGGGCCCATCATACGGCCGCACTCACCCACCGAGAACGGAGGGAAGTTGTAGTGGAACAGGAAGTTTTCCTTGTACTCACCGGCAACGGCGTCGATGACCTGGCCGTCACGGGCGGTGCCCAGGGTGATGGTCACAATGGCCTGGGTTTCGCCGCGGGTGAACAGCGAGGAACCGTGGGTACGCGGCAGCACGCCGGTCTTCACGGCGATCGGGCGGACGGTGTCCAGCGCACGGCCGTCGATGCGGACCTTGGTGTCCAGCACCGAGTCACGCATGGTGCGGTATTCCAGCTCGCCGAATTCCTTCGACAGCTCGGCCGGGTTCCAGCCTTCAGCGGCCACGCGGCCAGCCAGGGTTTCGACCACGTCCTTCTTGATCGCCGAGATGGCGTCGCGGCGCTGCAGCTTGTCGCGCACCTGGAAGGCTTCGCCCAGGCGCGGGCCGATGGCTTCCTTCAGGGCGGAGATCAGCGCGTCGTTCTTGGCCGGGGCTTCCCAGGTCGACGGCTTGGTGCCGGCTTCGACGGTCAGCTCGTTGATCGCGTTGATGACCTTCTGCATCTCGCGGTGACCGAAGGTCACGGCGCCCAGCATCACTTCTTCGGACAGCAGCGCAGCTTCGGATTCAACCATCAGCACGGCGTTGGAGGTGCCGGCGACGACCAGTTCCAGCTGCGAGTCAGCCAGTTCGCTGACGGTCGGGTTCAGGATGTACTCGCCGTTCTTGTAACCGACCTTGGCAGCGCCGATCGGACCCATGAACGGGGTGCCGGCCAGGGCCAGGGCAGCCGAGGCGCCGATCAGGGCCGGGATGTCGCCGTCCACGTCCGGGTTCAGCGACATGACCGTGGCGATGATCTGCACTTCGTTCTTGTAGTCTTCGGGGAACAGCGGGCGGATCGGACGGTCGATCAGACGCGAGATCAGGGTTTCCTTCTCGGTCGCACGGCCTTCACGCTTGAAGAAACCACCCGGGATACGGCCGCCGGCGTAGAACTTTTCCTGATAATCGACGGTCAGCGGGAAGAAGTCCTGGCCTTCGCGCGCGCTCTTGGCGGCGACGGCGGTGACCAGCAGTACGGTGTCGTCCATCTTGACGATGACGGCACCGCTGGCCTGACGGGCGACTTCGCCGGTCTCGAGCGTGACGGTGTGCTTGCCGTACTGGAAGGTTTTGGTGATTTTTGCCACGGAGGGTGTCCTTGGGGATGCTGTCTGCGAATTTGGACCGTCGGCGACCCTTGCCGCCAGCGGGTGGCCGGATCGTTCCGGCCTGAATCGGGGATTGCGGTGCTACAAAACAAAACCGCGGCGCATCGCTGCGCCGCGGGGGATTCGTTGCTTAGCGACGCAGGCCAAGCTTTTCGATCAGGGCCTTGTAACGCTCGACGTCCTTCTTCTTCAGGTAGTCGAGCAGGCTGCGACGGCGGTTGACCATCTGCAGCAGGCCGCGGCGGCTGTGGTGGTCCTTCTTGTGGGTCTTGAAGTGGCCGGTCAGCAGTTCGATGCGGGCGGTCAGCAGTGCAACCTGGACTTCCGGGGAGCCGGTGTCAGCCGAGCTGCGCTTGTTGTCTTCAATGACCTTCTGGGTGTCGATCGACATTTCTTTTTTCTCTGTGATGCGTGGCCGGCAGGAACGCGCTTCGCGCACCGCCAGGCTCGCCGTGGACTACGAGGATGAAACCTGCGCGAGGCAGGCTGCCGGAAAACGGCCGCGAAATTGTAACGGTCGGGGGGCCTCGGAACAAGGTCCGGGGCTGAACCGTCCGGGCCCGGTCAGAGGTTGAAACGACGCTGCGGAGCCAGCAGGCCACTGTCATCGACCTGACCCAACCCCTGGACAGCATCGTCCGGACCGAACACGGCCACCAGACCACGGGGCCACGACAGATCGCGCTGGCGCTGGCCGACGCAGAAGCGGTGGGCCTGGTCGGCATCGAGGTCGACCCGCGGGTATTCAGCCAGGCCGGCCGCCAGCGGCAGCAGCAGCGCGTCCATGCCCGCCTCGTCACCCGCCTCGACCATCGCCCGCAGCTGATCCAGGGTGACCATCGCCGGTTCACGGAACGGCTCGACCCAGAGCCGGCGCAGCGCACTGATATGCGCGCCACAGCCCAGCGCCTCGCCCAGATCGCGGGCCAGGCTGCGGATATAGGTGCCCGAGCCGCAGGTCACACGCAGCCGCAACCGCTCCGGCTGCTGCTCGAGCACCTCGATGGCGTGCACCTGCACCTCACGCTCCGGCGCTTCAATGACGTCACCGCGGCGGGCCTTCACATACAGCGGCTCCCCGCCCTGCTTCAGCGCCGAATAGATCGGGGCGCGCTGGCGGATGCTGCCGGTCAGCGGCGCCAGCGCCGCCTGCAGGGTCTCGGCACTGATCGAAGGCACCGGGCGCTGCAGCAGCACCTGGCCTTCGGCATCGTCGGTGTCGGTGGTCTGGCCCAGCATGATCTCGGCGTCGTAGGCCTTGGCCGAGCCGAGCAGCAGGCCGGCAATCTTGGTCGCCTCGCCGAAGCACAGCGGCAACAGGCCGGTGGCCAGCGGGTCGAGACTGCCGGTATGGCCGCCCTTTTCGGCACGGAACAGGCGACGAGCCACCTGCAGGGCGGCGTTGGAACTCATGCCGGTCGGCTTGTCGAGCAGCAGGATGCCATCCAGGCGGCGGAACTGAATTCGGGTCATGACAGGACGTTGTAGAGCCGAGCCATGCCCGGCTGCCGCAACGCGGCCCGCACAGGCGTCGCGTTGCCGGAATGAAAAGACGCCGGGCATGGGCCCGGCGCTGGCTTATTCTTCGTCGCTCTCGCGACGCTTCTCCGCGGCCAGCGTATCGGGCAGGTCGCGCAGGATGTTGTCGATGTGCTCACCACGGTCGACCGAGTCGTCGTAGTGGAAATGCAGCTCCGGCACGTGGCGCAGCTTCATCGCGCGGGCCAGATCCATGCGCAGGCGGTAGCCCAGCTCCTTCAGGCCGGCCACGGCTTCAGCCGAACGTTCCGGCATCAGCGCGGTGACGAACACCTTGGCATGGGCCATGTCGCGGGTGATTTCCACGTCGGACACGCTCACCGAGGGCAACCCATGCTCGCGCACGGCGTTGTGCACCAGGGTGCCGAGTTCACGGCGCAGCTGGGCGGAGACACGGTCGGTTCGATGGAAAGTCTTGGGCACGAGGAGCTCTTGGTTCAGTTGTCGCCCGACCAACGGTTGGGCGCTACCTTTGATTCGATTGTCGCCCGACCAACGGTCGGGCGCTACAGGTACATGGTAGGGCCCGACCGTTGGTCGGGCCACCTTGCAGCATTACAGGGTGCGCGGCACTTCGATACGCTCGAAGCACTCGATCTGGTCACCCGGCTTGACGTCGTTGTAGGCCTTCACCGCGATACCGCATTCGGTACCGTTGCGGACTTCCTCGACGTTTTCCTTGAAGCGGCGCAGCGATTCCAGTTCGCCTTCGAAGATCACCACGCTGTCGCGCAGCACGCGGATCGGCTTGTTGCGCTTGACCACGCCCTCGATGACCATCGAGCCGGCAACGGCGCCCAGCTTGGAGCTGCGGAACACGTCGCGGACCTCGGCGATACCGATGATCTCTTCGCGGATCTCCACGCCCAGCAGACCGGAGGCCACCTGCTTCACCTGATCGATCACGTCATAGATGATCGAGAAGTAACGCAAGTCGACGCCGTTGGATTCGATGATGCGACGGGCCGAAGCATCCGCACGCACGTTGAAGCCGATGACGGTGGCCTTCGAAGCAGCCGCCGAGTTGGCGTCCGATTCGGTGATGCCGCCCACGCCGGAGTGGATCACGTTGATGCGGATGTCGTCGTTGGACAGCGCGACCAGTGCCTGGCTCAAGGCCTGCACCGAACCCTGCACGTCGGCCTTGATGACCAGGTTGAGGACCTGCTGGCCCTCGCCCTTGCCCAGGGTCGCCATGATGTCTTCCATGCGGCTGCCAGCGGTGGCCACCAGGCGCGATTCACGGCGCTTGGTCTCACGCTGCTGGGCAACGTCCTTGGCCAGGCGCTCATCCTCGACGACCACGAAGTCGTCACCGGCTTCCGGCACGCCGGACAGGCCCAGGACCTGCACCGGGATGGACGGGCCGGCGAACTCCGGCTGCTTGCCGGTTTCGTCGAACAGCGCACGCACGCGGCCGTACTGGATGCCGCACACCAGGTAGTCGCCCTTCTTCAGGCGGCCCTGCTGCACCAGCACGGTCGCGACCGGGCCGCGGCCCTTGTCCAGCGACGATTCGATCACCACGCCCGAGGCGCGGCCTTCGTCGACGGCCTTCAGCTCCAGCAGCTCGGCCTGGATCGAGATGGCGTCCAGCAGGTCGTCGATGCCCAGGCCGGTCTTGGCCGAGATCTCCACCATCTGGGTATCACCACCGAAGTCTTCGGCCACGACCTGCTCGGACAGCAGTTCGTTCTTGACCCGCATCGGGTCGGCGTCGGACTTGTCGATCTTGTTGATCGCCACGATCAGCGGCACACCCGCCGAACGGGCGTGCTGGATCGCTTCCTTGGTCTGCGGCATGACGCCGTCATCGGCGGCCACGACCAGCACCACGATATCGGTCAGCTTGGCGCCGCGGGCACGCATCGAGGTGAAGGCAGCATGGCCCGGGGTATCCAGGAAGCTGATCACGCCCTTCGGCGTATCCACGTGGTAGGCACCGATGTGCTGGGTGATGCCGCCGGCTTCGCCGGTGGCGACCTTGGTACGGCGGATGTAATCCAGCAGCGAGGTCTTGCCGTGGTCGACGTGGCCCATGATGGTGACCACCGGCGGACGCTGGGTGGCTTCGCCCTGGTTTTCACCGGTCGAGGCCAGCAGTGCGTCTTCGGCATCGTTGTCATTGGCACGGATTGCCTTGTGACCGAGTTCTTCGGTCACCAGCGCGGCGGTGTCGTGGTCGATGGACTGGGTGATGGTGGCCATCACGCCCATCTTGAACAGCGCCTTGACCACCTCGCCGCCCTTCAGCGCGAGCTTCTGCGCCAGGTCGGCCACGGTGATCGTGTCGCCGATCGCCACTTCACGCACCACCGGCGCGGTCGGACGCTCGAAGGCGTGCGGACCGGCATTGTTGCCACCGCGCGACATGTCGCGACGGCCACCCGCCTGGTTGCGCCCGCCCGGACGACCACGGGTGTTGCTGTTGTTGCTGTTGCCACGACGCGCGCGGTCGGCAGCCGACAGGTGCATCTGGCCGGCGAAACGATCGCCCGGGCCACGCTCGTTGCGCGGCGCGCTGCGGTTGTTGCGGTCGTCGTTGCGCGGCGGCGGCGGCGCACTGCGCGGCGCAGCCGGAGCGGCGGCCGGCGTGCGTGGCGGCCGCGGCGCGGTTTCATCGATCGGAGCGCGCTTGGGCTTGGTGGCGGCCAGTGCCTCGGCAGCCTTGGCGGCAGCCGCAGCCTCTTCGGCAGCCTTCTTCTCGGCCTCTGCGCGTTCCTTGGCCGCAATCTCTTCCTCACGGGCGCGGACGATGGCTTCGTCGCGCAGACGATCCTTCTCGGCCAAGGCCTGCTGTTCGGCGAGGTTGCGGGCACGCGACTCTTCGAGCTTGCGCAGGATGTCGGCGCGCTCTTCGTCCGGCGTCATGGCGCGCGCACCATCCTTGACGTAGGTGCGCTTCTGGCGCACCTCGACATTCACGGTCGTCTTGCTGCGACCGGAATTGACCGTCACTTCCTGCTGCTTCCGGCGGTTGAGCGTGATCTTCTTTGCAGACTGATCGGTCTCTTCCGGGGCCTGCTCGGGCTTGCCGTGCGAACGACGAAGGAAGCCCAGGAGCTTAACCTTCTCGGAGCTGGTCACGACCTGGTCGGGACCGCTGAACTTCATGCCGGCACCGGCCAGCTGTTCCAGCAGTTTTTCGACCGGCGTGTTGACCAGTTCGGCAAGCTTGCGGATGGTGGTTTGCTGCGACATTCGGATCCTATGATCTTGTGGGCGCCCCCCCGCATCTGGAGGTGGCGCGGATTCTACGCCCTGAGCGGCTCAGGGCCCTGTTCATTGCCGGCTCATTCGCCGCGTTCCAGTCGGGCGATCTCTTCGGCACGGGCGGCCAGGATCAGCGCAGCGGCGCGCGCCTGATCCAGTCCTTCGATACCGAAGTCCATGACCTCGTCGGCGGCCAGGTCGGACAGGTCCTCGCTGGTACGCACGCCGTGGCCGGCCAGCGCATATGCGGTGGCTTCGTCCATGCCCTTCAGGGACAGCAGGTCCTGCGCCGGCTGGCCGTCTTCAAGGCCTTCTTCGACTGCCAGGGCCTCATTGAGCAGCGCATCGCGGGCACGAGCGCGCAGCTCTTCGACGATGTCTTCGTCGAAACCTTCCACGGCCAGCAGTTCGCCGACCGGGACATAAGCGATTTCCTCGACGGTACCGAAGCCTTCGCTGACCAGGATGCCGGCGATCTCTTCGTCCACTTCCAGCTTGTCCATGAACAGCTGGCGGGCCGACGCCTGCTCGGCTTCCGACTTGGCGGTGACCTGGTCCTGGGTCATCACGTTGAGCTGCCAGCCGGTCAGGCGGCTGGCCAGGCGCACGTTCTGCCCGCCCTTGCCGATCGCCTGGGCCAGGCGGTCTTCAGCGACAGCCAGGTCCATCGAGTGCTTGTCTTCATCAACGATGATCGACTGCACTTCGGCCGGCGCCATCGCGTTGATGACGAAGTTGGCCGGGTTGTCGTTCCACAGCACGATGTCCACGCGCTCGCCATTGAGCTCGTTGGACACGGCCTGCACGCGCGAACCGCGCATGCCGATGCAGGCACCGATCGGATCGGTGCGCTGGTCGTGGGCCAGCACGGCGATCTTGGCGCGGTCGCCCGGATCGCGGGCACAGGCCTTGATTTCCACCAGGCCCTGGCCGACTTCCGGCACTTCCAGCTTGAACAGCTCGATCATGAATTCCGGGGCGGCACGGCTGATGAACAGCTGCGGGCCACGCGGTTCCGAACGGACTTCGGCCAGGTAGCCGCGCACGCGGTCGCCGGCGCGCAGCACGTCGCGCGGAATGCCCTTGTCCTTCGGGATGAAGCCTTCGGCGTTGCCACCGAGGTCGACGTAGATGTTGCCGCGCTCGGCGCGCTTGACCACACCGGTGATCAGCTCACCCACGCGATCCTTCCATGCATCCACGACCTGCTGGCGCTCGGCTTCGCGCACGCGCTGGACGATGACCTGCTTGGCGGCCTGGGCAGCGATGCGGCCGAAATCCGGGTTCTCGATCTGCTCTTCGATGTAGTCGCCGACGTCCACGCCTTCGGCCTCATCGACCGCGTCCATCAGGCGGATCTGGCGATCCGGCGATTCCATGACCACGTCATCGGCCACCACTTCCCAGCGGCGGTAGGTTTCGTAGCTGCCATCCTTGTGGTCGATGACCACGCGGGTCAGCACTTCCTCGTCGGGATAGCGCTTCTTCGCTGCCGAGGCCAGGGCGGCCTCGATGGCATCGAAGATCACTTCACGCGGCACGCCCTTCTCGTTGGCGACTGCGTCGACTACCAGCAACAGTTCCTTGCTCATTGGCTCACTCCGCGCGCGGCTTCTTTGCCGCCGGCTCGTTGGAAGAAGAATTCGTGTTCGGCTTCGGACGCTTCGGTGCCGGACCGGTCGGCTTGCTCGGGGCCAGCCCCAGCGCCACCCAGTCGGGCATGATCCGTGCCTTGTCGATGTTGTCGGCCGACACCACCACTTCGGTCTTGTCGACGATGAAGGTGATGGTGCCAGCGGCCTCGTCGGTCGCCTCGATACGGCCCTGCAGGCGACGACGGTTGTCCTGCGGCAGCTTCAGCGTGACCTTGGCCGATTCACCCTGGTGGCGGGCGAACTGCTCCAGGTTGAACAGCGGGCGATCCACGCCCGGCGAGGACACTTCCAGCGTGTAATTGCCGCTGATCGGGTCTTCGACGTCCAGCTGCGCCGACACTTCGCGGCTGACCCGCTCGCAGTCGTCGACATTGATGATGCGCTCGGGCTGTTCAGCCAGCGGCACGTCGATGTAAAGGCGCAGGGTCGCACCGCCGGGGGCCGGCAGATACTCAACGCCCAGCAGCTCCAGGCCCAGCGACACAACGGTCGGGGCGAGCAGATTCGCGATGTCGGTTGCCTTGTCGCTCACAGCCTGCCTTGATCTCTTGGTTGGGTGCCGGCCTTGGCCGGCGTGAAAACATGACGCCCCGGAAACGACAAAGGGCCCGCTGGGCCCCTTTTCCGGAAAGACTCCGGTGACTGGATTCCGGTTGCAACCTGCATTGCCTGCCGGTTGCGGCCCTCCTTCCGGGTCTGGACTCCCGCTGGGAGGCCACCTTCAGGGGTATTGCTAGGCCGCTGATGATAGCGGCTGCACCGCGCTGGTGCAAGGTGCGAGGCCTGGGGTCAGATCCCATTTCCGCAGGATAAAGGGATCTGACCCCAATCGGACGGAAACGACGCAAACTGCAAAGAAAAACGCCTTCGAAGCAGGACTTCGAAGGCGATCTCTTTACTTGGTAGCGGGGGCAGGATTTGAACCTGCGACCTTCGGGTTATGAGCCCGACGAGCTGCCAGACTGCTCCACCCCGCATCAGAAGCGGAATTATGAGTGATGGCTTCAAAACATGCAAGCTTTCCCTCATTCATCAAACCGGTTGGCGCCGATCTGAAGTTGGTAGCGGGGGCAGGATTTGAACCTGCGACCTTCGGGTTATGAGCCCGACGAGCTGCCAGACTGCTCCACCCCGCACCGGAAGTGTTTGAACTGCTGCCCTGCTCTTTCGAGGAGGACTCCCGCAACGATGTTCTGGCTGAACCGCTGCAGTGACAACTCAGGCTGCGCATATTACACGAATCGCGCAGCTTTGTGTCAACTTTTATGCAAGATGCGCAAATGCCTGCTGGCACCAGACCATGATCGGGTTCCAGGCCAGGCCCAGAGCCAGCAGCGCCAGGGCGTTCACGCCCAGCACCAGGCCCAGCACGCGATCGTTGCTGCGCGGCATGGCCTCACCCACCGGCTCATCGAAGTACATGACCTTGATGACACGCAGGTAGTAGAAGCAGCCGACCACCGCGCACAGCACGCCCAGGATCGCCAGCCACAGCAGGCCACCGTTCACGGCAGCGCCGAGCACGGCCAGCTTGGTCCAGAAGCCCAGGAACGGCGGGATGCCGGCCAGCGACGCCATGATGCACAGCACGAGGCCGGCCATCCACGGGTTGCGGGCATTGAGGCCCTTGAAGTCCTCGATGTTCTCGGCTTCAAAGCCGGCGCGCGACAGGGCGATGATCGCACCGAAGGCGGCGGTGGACATGATGGCGTAGGCCAGTGCGTAGAACAGCGCTGCGGCATAGCCCTGGGCGCCACCACCGGCGATGCCCATCAGCAGGAAGCCGATGTGCGACACGGTGGAGAAGGCCAGCATGCGCTTGAGGTTGCTCTGCGCGATGGCCATCAGGTTGCCGATGACCAGCGACACGGCGGCCAGGCCGGCAATCAGCATCTGCAGTTCGGTCGACAGCGGGCCCACGCCCATTTCCAGCAGGCGGTAGGCCATGCCGAAGGCGGCCAGCTTCGGCGCCGAGCTGATGAACAGCGCGATCGGCGCCGGGGCACCCTGGTAAACGTCCGGCAGCCACATGTGGAACGGCGCGGCACCCAGCTTGAAGGCGACGCCGGCGATCATGAACACCGCACCGGTGATCAGCAGCACGCGCTCTTCCGAGTGCGGGATGGCATCGCGGATGACGTCCAGGTGCAGGCTGCCGGTGGCGCCGTAGATCAGCGACATGCCGTACAGCAGCAGGCCGGAGGCCAGCGAGCCGAGCACGATGTACTTCATCGCCGCTTCCGAGGCCAGGCCGTTCTCACGGTTGCTGGCGACCAGGGCGTAGGAGCACAGCGCCAGCAGTTCCAGGCCCAGGTAGACCATCAGCAGGCTGCCGGCCGACACCAGGATCATCATGCCGGCGGTGCCGAACAGGATCAGCACCGGGATCTCGCCCTGGAACAGGTTGCGGTCACGCAGGTAACGCCAGCCATAGACCAGGGTCAGGCCGCTGAGCAGCACGATCCCGGTCTTCATCACGTCCGCAGCGGTATCGCGCACGAACATGCCATGGAAGACCTCCCCCTGCCCGCCCACGCCGGTGGCCAGCATGAACAGCACCACGGCCAGCGCAGCGAGCGAGAACAGGTGGGTGACGATCTTGTTCCGGTTGCTGACGAACAGGTCGAGGATCATCAGGGCGAAAGCGCTGCCGATCAGCACCAGCTCGGGAGCGAGCGGTGGCAGGTCAGCGGCGGTCAATGGCAGCAGCGGCGAGGTGGTCATCATCAAATCCTGGAATTACAGCAGCTTGCTGGATGCGATCTGCATCGCCAGCTTCGCGATCGAGGGCTCCATCAGGTCGGTCAGCGGCTTGGGGTAGATGCCCAGCGCCAGCACGCCGATGGCGAACACGCCCAGCACCAGCCATTCGCGGCCGTTGATGTCCTTCAGTTCGGCCACGTGGCTGTTGGCCACCTCGCCGAAGAAGATGCGCTTGTACAGCCACAGGGTGTAGGCGGCACCGATGATCAGGGTGGTGGCCGCGCCCAGTGCGATCCACGGATTACGCTGGAAGGCCGACAGGATGACCATGAACTCACCGACGAAACCGCTGGTGCCCGGCAGGCCGGCATTGGCCATGAAGAACAGCATGGCGAAGGTGGCGAACCACGGCATCACGTTGACCACGCCGCCGTAATCGGCGATGCGGCGGCTGTGCATGCGGTCGTACAGCACGCCGACGCAGGAGAACATCGCACCGGACACGAAGCCGTGCGAGATCATCTGCACCATGGCGCCCTGCAGGCCCAGGCGGGCGGCATCGGCGTTGCCGGCCTCACGCACCAGCCACAGGGCGATGAAGGTGCCCAGGGTGACGAAGCCCATGTGCGCGATCGACGAATAGGCGATCAGCTTCTTCATGTCGTCCTGCACCAGAGCGACCAGGCCGACGTAGATCACCGCGATCAGCGACAGCGCGATCACCAGCCAGGCCCATTCCTGCGACGCGTCCGGGACGATCGGCAGGTTGAAGCGCAGGAAGCCGTAGCCACCGATCTTCAGGGCGATGGCGGCGAGGATCACCGAACCGGCGGTCGGCGCTTCCACGTGCGCGTCCGGCAGCCAGGTGTGCACCGGGAACATCGGCACCTTGACCGCGAAGGCGATCAGGAAGGCGAAGAAGATCCAGGTCTGTTCCTTGGCCGACAGCGGCAGCGCGTACAGGTCGGCCAGCTGGAAGCTGCCGCCCTTCATGTACAGGTAGATCAGCGCCACCAGCATCAGCACCGAGCCGAGGAAGGTGTACAGGAAGAACTTCAGCGCGGCGTAGATGCGGCGCGGGCCGCCCCAGACACCGATGATCAGGAACATCGGGATCAGCATCGCCTCGAAGAACACGTAGAACAGCATCGCGTCCGTCGCGGCGAAGATGCCGACGGTGACGCCTTCCAGGATCAGGAAGGCCGCCACGTACTGGTTCACGCGCTTGTCGATGGCGCTCCAGGCGCCGATCAGGGCAAGCACGCTGACCAGGGTGGTCAGCAGGATCAGCGCCACGGCAATGCCGTCCACGCCCAGGTTGTAGCCGATCTTGTACGCCGGGATCCAGGCATGGGTCTCGACGAACTGCAGGCCGTCGATGCCCGCGTTGTAGCCGCTCAGCAGCGAGAGGCTTGCAACGAAGGTGAGCACCGCGACACCCAGCGACGCCCAGCGGGCGGTCTGCGCATCACGGATCGCAAGGATCAGGGCACCACCGATGATCGGCAGCCAGATGAGGACACTGAGTAGAGGCCAGTTCGACACGTCTTCTTATTCCGTACAGGTCATCAACGCAGGTAATGCATCAGCACGCCCAGCAGGGCAATCAGGCCGATGATCATCGCGAAGGCGTAGTGATAGAGGAAACCGGATTGGGTACGACGCAGCACGCCGGCTGCAACGTCCACAACACGTGCCGAGAGATTGACCACGCCGTCGACGATGTTGCTGTCGATCCAGCGCGAGACCTTGCCCAGCTTGACGCTGCCGCCGGCAAAGCCATCGATCCACAGCTTGTCGAAGCCGTACTTGTTTTCCAGCACCGAAACGATCGGGGCGAAGGTCTTGCGCGCCTTGCCCGACAGGTCCGGCTTCCAGAGGTAGAACAGCGCGGCCAGCAGGAAGCCCGCGAGGGTCAGCCAGAACGGCGGCAGCATCATGCCGTGCAGCGCGAACGCGACCGGACCATGGAACTCTTCACCCAGGAACGCGACGGTGTTCTTGGCCGGATCGTAGAAGTCGACGATGCCGGTGAAGAACGTCTGCGCCTGGCCCTTGATCGCCTCGTGCGCATGGTGGCCGGCCCAGTCGGTGCCATGCAGCATCGGGCCGATGCTGAAGAAACCGATGGCGATCGACGGGATGGCCAGCAGGATCAGCGGCAGGGTCACCACCCACGGGGTTTCGTGCGGCTCATGCGGACCGTGGCCATGGCCGTGGTCGTCATGGGCATCGCCATGGTGGGCGTCGGCGGCGTGGTGATCGTCATGGCCATGGCCATGATCGTCGTGCGCGTCGCGGAAGCGTTCCTTGCCATGGAAGGTCATGAACAGCAGGCGGAAGCTGTAGAAGCTGGTCACCAGCACGCCACCCAGCACTGCCCAGTAACCATAGGTGGCCACCCAGCTGTTCTGCATGTGGGCGTGGATCTCGGCCGCCTCGATGATGGTGTCCTTCGAATAGAAGCCGGAGAAGAACGGCGTACCGACCAGGGCCAGCGTACCGATCCACATGGTGACGAAGGTGATCGGCATGTACTTGCGCAGGCCGCCCATCTTGCGCATGTCCTGCTCGTGGTGCATCGCGATGATGACCGAGCCGGCACCCAGGAACAGCAGCGCCTTGAAGAAGGCGTGGGTCATCAGGTGGAACACGGCCGCCGAATAGGCCGACACGCCCAGGGCGACGGTCATGTAGCCCAGCTGCGACAGCGTGGAGTACGCGACGACGCGCTTGATGTCGTTCTGCACGATGCCGATCAGGCCGGTGAAGAACGCGGTGGTGGCACCGATGAACAGCACGAAGTTCAGCGCGGTCTGCGACAGCTCGAACAGCGGCGACATGCGGGTGACCATGAAGATACCGGCGGTCACCATCGTCGCGGCGTGGATCAGTGCCGAGATCGGGGTCGGGCCTTCCATCGAGTCCGGCAGCCACACGTGCAGCGGGACCTGGGCCGACTTGCCCATGGCGCCGATGAACAGGCAGATGCAGATGACGGTGGCGATCGACCAGATCACCGGCTCGTTCAGCAGCTGCATGCCCAGGATCGTGCCGTCCCAGATCTGCAGCTGGGCGCGCGGGTCAGCCAGCATGCCGGCCTGCGAGAACACCTGCGAGTAGTCCAGGGTGCCGAACACCCACAGCACGCCGGCGATGCCCAGCAGGAAGCCGAAGTCACCGACGCGGTTGACCAGGAACGCCTTCATGTTGGCGAAGATCGCGGTCGGGCGCTTGAACCAGAAGCCGATCAGCAGGTACGACACCAGGCCAACCGCTTCCCAGCCGAAGAACAGCTGCAGGAAGTTGTTGCTCATCACCAGGGTGAGCATCGAGAAGGTGAACAGCGAGATGTAGCTGAAGAACCGCTGGTAGCCCGGATCGTCCTGCATGTAGCCGATCGTGTAGATGTGGACCAGCAGCGACACGAAGGTCACCACCACCATCATCATCGCGGTCAGCTTGTCGACCATGAAGCCGACGTGGGCCGAGTACTGGCCGACTTCAAAGAACGTGTAGATGTTCTGGTTGAACGGCTGCGCACCGCCCCAGAGCAGCTGGTAGAGCGTGTACATCGACAGGCCGCAGGCAACCGCAACGCCGAGGATGGTGATGGTCTGCGCGCCGAAGCGCTTGACCTGGCGACCGAACAGGCCGGCGATGATGCTGCCGAACAGCGGTGCAAGCACCACTGCGATCAACAGACTCTTGGAGAGAGTGATTTCCATCTGCGGATCAGCCCTTCAACGAATCGACTTCGCCGACATTGATCGTGCGGCGGGTACGGAACAGGGTCACCAGGATCGCCAGGCCGATGGCGGCTTCCGCGGCGGCGACGGTCAGGATGAAGAAGACGAACAGCTGGCCGGACGGATCGCCCAGCTGACGCGAGAACGCGACGAAATTGACGTTCACCGACAGCAGCATCAGCTCGATCGACATCAGCAGGACGATCACGTTCTTCCGGTTGAGGAAGATGCCGGCCAGGCTGATGGCGAACAGCACCGCGCCCAGCGCAAGCATGTGGCCAAGGGTAATCACGGCTGGGTCTCCTCGCCGGCGGCCGGCTTGCTGTTGCTGTGCACGACCGGTGCCTCGGCGCCCATCTTGACCATGCGCAGGCGCTGGCCGGCCTTGACCATGGTCTGCTCGCCCGGGTTCTGGCTCTTCACGCCGGTACGGCGACGCAGGGTCAGCATCACGGCGGCAACCACGGCCACGGTCAGGATGACCGCAGCAAACTCGAACGGCAGCAGGTATTCGGTGAACAGCGTGCGGGCCAGCCAGGTGACGTTGGAGCTGTCGGCGGCGAGCGCAGCGGCGTTGTCGGCCGGGAACGGGGTGACCGCCCTGCCCTTCACGCCGATCAGGATCAGCATCTGGACCAGCATGGCCACGGCAACGATCAGGCCGACCGGCAGGTAGCGCACCCAACCCTCACGCATCTTGGTGGGGTCGATGTCCAGCATCATCACCACGAACAGGAACAGCACCATCACCGCGCCGACATACACCAGCACCAGTGCCACACCGAGGAACTCGGCGCCGACCAGCAGCCAGACGCAGGCGATGGAGAAGAAGGTCAGCACCAGGCAGAGCACGGCGTGAACCGGGTTGCGCACGCTGATCACCGCACCGGCCGAAACCGTTGCCGCGATGGCGAACACCCAGAAAGCGATATTTACCCAATCCATCTCTCGACCTCAGCGGTAAGCGGCATCGGCGGCGCGACGCTCGGCGATCTCGGACTCGAGACGGTCGCCCAGGGCCAGCAGCTGCGGCTTGGTAACGATGTTTTCGCCACGATTCTCGAAGTGGTACTCGAGGATGTGGGTTTCGACGATCGAGTCCACCGGGCAGCTTTCTTCACAGAAGCCGCAGAAGATGCACTTGAACAGGTCGATGTCGTAGCGGGTGGTACGGCGGGTGCCGTCTTCGCGCTTGGCCGAGTCGATGGTGATGGCCAATGCAGGGCACACCGCTTCGCACAGCTTGCAGGCGATGCAGCGCTCTTCACCGTTGGGGTAACGGCGCAGGGCGTGCAGGCCACGGAAGCGCGGCGACTGCGGGAACTTCTCCATCGGGTACATCATCGTGTACTTGGGCTTGAAGCTGTACTTCAGCGTCAGCCAAAGGCCGCCCAGCAGTTCGAGCAGCAGCAGGCTCTTGAAGTAATGGGTAATCCTGTTCATCACTTAGACGCCCTTTTGAATCACGCCGAAGAACACCATGACGGCGGTAACCGCGATCCACAGAATGGCCAGCGGGATGAAGACCTTCCAGCCCAGGCGCATGATCTGGTCATAGCGGAAGCGCGGGAAGCTGGCACGGAACCAGATGTAGGCACTGGCGAAGAAGAACACCTTGACGAACAGCCACGGTGCACCGCCCTTCCAGATCCAGTCGACCAGCGGCGAGACATCGCCGAAGTTGACCCAGCCCTGGATCGGGCTCAGCCAGCCGCCGAGGAAGAAGATCGAGATCAGGAAGCTGATCAGGATCATGTTGGCGTACTCGGCCAGGAAGAACAGCGCGAACGCACCGCCGGAGTACTCGACCATGTGGCCGGCGACGATTTCCGACTCGCCTTCCACCACGTCGAACGGCGCGCGGTTGGTTTCAGCCACGCCCGACACCCAGTAGATGACGAACAGCGGGAACAGCGGCAGCAGGAACCAGTCGAAGAAACCGGAATTGCCGGCCTGCGCCATCACGATGTTGCTCAGGTTCAGGCTGCCCGACGCGATCATCACGCCGACCAGGGCGAAGCCCATGGCGATTTCGTAGCTGATCATCTGCGCCGAGGCGCGCATCGCACCCAGGAACGCGTACTTCGAGTTCGATGCCCAACCGGCCAGGATGATGCCGTAGATGCCCAGCGAGGTCATCGCCAGCAGGTACAGCAGGCCGGCATTGGCGTTGGACAGCACGATCTGCGAATCGAAGGGGACCACCGACCAGGCCGCGAAGGCCGGGGCCAGGGTGATCAGCGGTGCCAGCAGGTAGATCGCCTTGTTGGCGCTGCTCGGCTGGACCACTTCCTTGAACAGCAGCTTGAAGACGTCGGCAAAGGCCTGGAAGATGCCCATGCCCACGTACATCGGGCCGTGGCGGACGTGCATCCAGCCGATCAGCTTGCGTTCCCAGACCACGTAGAAGGCCACCGAGATGATCACCGGAACGGTGATCACCAGGATCTTCAGGATGATCCAGATCAGCGCGCCGATGTCACCGAGGCCAAGCAGCCACTGGTGCAGCGGGTCGACCGCGTTCAACAGCAATTCGTTCATGCAGCCACCACCGTTACGCGAGCGGCACCCAGCGGCGCGGTCGCGCCGTGGCCCGATTCAATCCAGACCGAACCCGCAGCGACGCGGGCGTCGACCACCACCGGCAGGGTGGCCTTGCCGGCATCGGTGCCGACCTTGGCCATCTGCCCTTCCTGCAGCTGCAGGCGAGCGGCATCGTCAGCGTTCAGCACGATGCGCGGGGCGTTGTTGAGCGGATGCGACTGCAGCGCCGGCGCACGACGGACCACCGCATCGGTGCGGTAGATCGCAGCGGTCGAAGCCACTTCCAGGCCTTCGCCGGCAACCACCGGCTGTGCCGAAGCGGCAACGGCGACCGACACCGGAGCCAGGCTGGCACGCAGGCCGGCCAGGTCGGTGAAGTCGAAACCGGCCAGCGCCATGTCGCCGCCCAGGGCGCGCAGCACGCGCCAGCCCTCACGGGCCTCGCCCGGCAGCTTGCCGCCGGCACGGGCCGACTGCTCGCGACCATCGAGGTTGGTCAGGGTGGCGTCGATTTCCGGCAGCGTACCGATCGGCAGGATCACGTCGGCAACATCACGGGTGGAGACGCAGGCGAACTGGCTGAAGGCCACCACCTGGGCACCGACCAGCGCCTTGCGCGCGGCAGGTGCATCGGCGAAGTCCAGGCCCGGCTCCAGGCCGTACACCACGTAGGCCTGGCGCGGCTGCGCCAGCATCGCGGCGACGTCCTTGCCGGCCGGCAGTACGCCGGCGCGGGTCAGGCCAACAGCGTTGGCGCCCTGCGGGATGCGGCACAGCTTGGCACCGGTGGCGGCAGCGAAGTCACGCGCGGCAGCGCGGATCGCGGCAGCCTGCGGGTGGTTCTCGGCGATGCCACCGACGATCAGCACGGTGTTGTTGCCGCCCTGCACGGCCGAACGCAGCTCTGCGTTGGCCAGGGCGTCGACGAACTTCGACGGTGCAACGATCTGCTTGCCGGCGATGCTGAAGGCGAAGTCGAAGTCCACCGGGTTGACGACGTGGATCTCCGCGCCGTTGGTGGTCTGCGCCTTGCGCAGGCGTGCGTGCAGCAGCGGCAGTTCGTGGCGGATGTTGCTGCCCAGAACGACGATGCGGTCGGCGCCTTCGATCTCGGCCAGCGGCAGGCCGAACACTTCGGCGGTGGCGGCGTCGGAGAAATCGCGGTTGTTGATGCGGTGGTCGATGTTGCTCGAGCCCAGGCCCTTGGCCAGGCGGGCCAGCAGCGCGCCTTCCTCGTTCGAGGTGGACGGATGCACCAGCACGCCCAGGTTGTCGCCCTGGTTGGCCTTGAGGATCTCGGCGGCCGCGGCCAGGCCTTCGGCCCAGCTCACTTCCTTCCACTCGCCATTGACCTTGCGCAGCGGCTTGACCGCACGGTCTTCGCTGTACAGGCCCTGGTGCGAGTAGCGATCACGGTCGGACAGCCAGCACTCGTTCACCGCTTCATTGTCGCGCGGCACGGTGCGCAGCACTTCGCCGCGACGCACGTGCAGGAACAGGTTCGAACCCATCGCGTCGTGGTAGCCCAGCGATTCGCGCGCGGTCAGTTCCCACGGGCGGGCGCGGAACTGGAACACCTTGTTGGTCAGCGCACCGACCGGGCAGACGTCGACGACGTTGCCCGACAGCTCGGTGGTCAGCGGCTTGCCGTCGAAGGTACCGATCTGCAGGTTCTCACCGCGGTACATGCCACCCAGTTCGTAGGTACCGGCCACGTCGGCGGTGAAGCGGACGCAGCGGGTGCACTGGATGCAGCGGGTCATCTCGGTGGCGACCAGCGGGCCCATGTCCTCGTCCGGCACCACGCGCTTGCGCTCGTTGAAGCGGCTGACCGAACGGCCATAGCCCAGCGACACGTCCTGCAGCTCGCACTCGCCGCCCTGATCGCAGATCGGGCAGTCCAGCGGGTGGTTGATGAGCAGGAACTCCATCACCGAGCGCTGGAACTTCAGTGCCTTTTCGCTGCGGGTGGCGACCTTCATGCCGTCCATCACCGGGGTAGCGCAGGCCGGCGCCGGCTTCGGCGACTTCTCCACGTCCACCAGGCACATGCGGCAGTTGGCGGCAATCGGCAGCTTCTCGTGGTAGCAGAAGCGCGGAATCGAAATGCCGGCCTTGTCGGCCGCCTGGATGATCATCGAACCCTTGGGCACGACCAGGGACTTGCCATCGATTTCGATGGTCACGTGATCCGGTGGCACGTTCGGGTTTACGGGTTGCGCGCTCATGCGGCGGCTGCCTCCACCTTCTTGCCGTCAACCATCGAATGACCGTTGACGATGTAGTACTCGAATTCGTCCCAGAACTGGCGCAGGAAGCCCTGGATGGGCCATGCAGCCGCTTCACCGAACGCACAGATGGTGTGGCCTTCGATCTGGCCGGCCACCGCCTTCAGCTGGTGCAGGTCTTCCATCGTGGCCTTGCCGGCGACGATGCGCTCCAGCACGCGGTGCATCCAGCCGGTACCTTCACGGCACGGGGTGCACTGGCCGCAGGATTCCTTGTGGAAGAACTGGCTGATGCGGCAGGCGAACTTGACGCAGCACACGCTGTCGTCGAGCACCACGATCGCACCCGAACCCAGGCCGGAGCCCAGCGCACGGATGGTGTCGTAGTCCATCGGCAGGTCCTTCAGCTCGGCCGCGGTCAGCACCGGCATCGACACACCGCCCGGGATCGCGCCCTTCAGCGTGCGGCCCGGACGCAGACCACCGGCCATTTCCAGCAGATCGTGGAATTTGGTGCCCAGCGGCACTTCGAAGTTGCCACCGTTCTGCACGCAGCCGGACACCGAGAAGCACTTCGGGCCGCCGTTGGCGGTCAGGCTCAGGCCCTTGAACCACTCCGGGCCGTTGCGGATGATCGCCGGCACCGAACCATAGGTTTCGGTGTTGTTGATCGTCGACGGCTTGCCGTACAGGCCGAAGTTGGCCGGGAACGGCGGCTTGTAGCGCGGCTGGCCCTTCTTGCCTTCCAGCGATTCCATCAGCGCGGTTTCTTCGCCGCAGATGTAGGCGCCAGCGCCCAGCGCGCCGTAGATGTCGATGTCCACGCCGCTGCCGAGGATGTTCTTGCCCAGCCAGCCGTTCGCATAGGCATCGGCCAAGGCCTGTTCGAAGTGCTCGAACGGCTCATGGTGGAACTCACCGCGCAGGTAGTTGTAGCCCACGGTCGAACCGGTGGCGTAGCAGGCGATCGCCATGCCTTCCACCACCGAATGCGGGTTGTAGCGCAGGATGTCGCGATCCTTGCAGGTGCCCGGCTCGGATTCGTCCGAGTTGCAGAGGATGTACTTCTGCATGTTGCCCTTGGGCATGAAGGACCACTTCAGGCCGGTCGGGAAGCCTGCGCCACCGCGGCCGCGCAGGCCCGAGGCCTTGACCATCTCGATGACCTGCTCCGGCGGGATCTTCTCTTCGAGGATCTTGCGCAGGGCGGCGTAGCCACCGGTCTTCAGGTAGCTTTCGTACGACCACGGGGTGTCGTAATGCAGGGTGGTGTAGACCACCTGGTGCGGCAGCGGCGCGAGGCCGACCGGACCCTTGGATTCGTGGTGATGTGCCATGCCCTTACTCCAGCCCGTCCAGCAGCTCGTCGACCTTTTCCAGGGTCAGACGCTCATGGTAGTGACCGTTGATGACCATCATCGGCGCGCCACCGCAACCGGCCAGGCACTCTTCCTCGCGCTTGAGGTAGACGCGGCCGTCCGGGGTCGATTCACCGTGCTTGATGCCCAGCTTCTTCTCGCAATGGCGGACGATGTCCTCGGCGCCATTGAGCCAGCAGCTGATGTTGGTGCAGATGGCCACGTTGTTGCGGCCCACCTTCTCGGTCTCGAACATCGAGTAGAAGCTGGCGACCTCGTAGGCCCACACCGGCGGCAGATCAAGGTACTTGGCCACGCCGGCGATCAGCTCGTCGGTAAGCCAGCCCTCGTTCTGTTCCTGGGCCGCATGCAGGCCCTGCAGCACGGCAGAGCGCTTGCGGTCCGGCGGGAACTTGGACAGCCAGTGATCGATGTGAGCGCGGGTCTTGTCGCTCAGCACCACCATCGGGTCGACGTCGCGCGCCGCCTCGAAATTACCTGTCGCCTTCATCGGCCGACCTCAGCGAAATGCATAACGTGAAATTCCAGAAACTGCGGCGCCGGCTTGCGCCGGCTGCCTGCAGCGGGCGTTGGCGTGGCGGACGGCATTACCGGTCAACCTCGCCGAACACCAGGTCGTAGGTACCGATCATCGCCACCACGTCGGCCAGCATGTGGCCGCGCACGACCGAATCGATCGAGGACAGGTGGGCGAAGCCCGGTGCGCGCAGGTGCACGCGGAACGGCTTGTTGGCGCCATCGGAGACCAGGTAGCAGCCGAACTCGCCCTTGGGCGCTTCCACTGCCGCATAGGTCTCGCCGGCCGGCACGCAATAGCCTTCACTGAACAGCTTGAAGTGATGGATCAGCGCTTCCATGTCGTCCTTCATGTCCTCGCGCTTGGGCGGAGCGACCTTGAAGTTCTTCACCATCACCGGGCCCGGGTTGGCCTTCAGCCACGCCACGCACTGCTTGATGATGCGGTTGGATTCGCGCATTTCGGCAACGCGGACCAGGTAACGGTCGTAGCAGTCGCCCTCCTTGCCCAGCGGGATGTCGAAATCGACGGCATCGTACTTGGCGTACGGACGCTTCTTGCGCAGGTCCCAGGCGATGCCCGAGCCGCGCAGCATCACGCCGGTCATGCCCCACTGGTGGGCCAGTTCCGGAGTGACCACGCCGATACCGACGGTACGCTGCTTCCAGATGCGGTTGTCGGTCAGCAGGGTTTCGTATTCGTCGATGCGCTTGGGGAATTCGACGGTGAAGTTCTCCAGGAAGTCCAGCAGCGAGCCTTCGCGCGAAGCATTGAGCTGCTTCAGCGCCTTGCCCTTGTGCCAGCGCGATTCCTTGTACTTCGGCATGTGGTCCGGCAGGTCGCGGTAGACACCGCCCGGACGGTAGTACGCCGCGTGCATGCGCGCGCCGGAGACCGCTTCATAGCAGTCCATCAGCTCTTCGCGCTCGCGGAAGGCGTACAGCATCACCGCCATCGCACCCAGGTCGAGCGCGTTGGAGCCCAGCCACATCAGGTGGTTGAGGATGCGGGTGATTTCGTCGTACATGGTGCGGATGTACTGCGCACGCTCCGGCGCCTCGATGCCCATCAGGGTCTCGATCGCGCGCACGTAGGCGTGCTCGTTGCACATCATCGACACGTAATCCAGGCGATCCATGTAGCCGATCGACTGGTTGAACGGCTTGGACTCGGCCAGCTTCTCGGTACCACGGTGCAGCAGGCCCACGTGCGGGTCGGCGCGCATGATGGTTTCGCCGTCCATTTCCAGGATCAGGCGCAGCACACCGTGCGCGGCCGGATGCTGCGGGCCGAAGTTCATGGTGTAGTTGCGGATTTCCTGCCGGCTTTCGACGGCGTTGCTGGCGAATGCTTCGCCGGCCTGGTGTACGTGGCTCACTTCACTGCCTCCTGCGCGCGCTCACCTTCTGCGGTCTGCAGACGGGCGTCGTCGCGGATCACGCGCGGCACGCCGACGCGCGGCTCCACCGAGGTGACCGGTTCGTAGATCACGCGCTTCTTTTCTTCGTCGTAGCGGACTTCGACATTGCCGATCAGCGGGAAGTCCTTGCGGAACGGATGGCCGACGAAACCGTAGTCGGTCAGGATCCGGCGCAGGTCCGGGTGGCCTTCGAAGATCACGCCGTACAGGTCGAACGCTTCGCGCTCGAACCAGTTCAGGCCCGGCCAGATGCTGGTCAGCGAGGACACCACCGGCAGCGCTTCGTCAGGGGCGAAGCACCGCAGGTGCATCATCAGGTTGTGCTGGTACGAGCGCAGCTGGGCGACCACGGCGAAGCGCTGGGTCGGCATGTGCTGCGGGCGGGCACCGTCGGCGCCGTTTTCCTCGGTGGGGAACTCGCCCCACGCGAAGCGGCCCTGGGCCTTGCCTTCGACGCCGCGGCTGAAGCCCTGAGAAGACACGTCGGCGGTGTCCCATTCGTCGGAGCCATAACCAAGGTAGTCGACGCCGCAGAGATCCACGGCCTGTTCGAAACCAAACTCGTCACGCAGCGCCAGGGCGGTGGCGTGCCACTCGGCGGCAGGCACTTCCAGCGTCACTTCGCCGCGGGGTTCGACCACGATGACTTTCGCACCAGCGAAACGTGCGGACAGTCGGTCGATGAAGGATGCTTGCTCTGCCATGGGGGCTTGGCGCGCTCTTGTCAGGTGAAGGGGTCAGCGGGCGATGGTCTGTGTACGCCAGATCTTCTTCTGCAGCTGCAGGATCCCGTACACCAGCGCCTCGGCGGTCGGCGGGCAGCCCGGGACGTAGACGTCCACCGGCACCACGCGATCACAGCCGCGCACCACAGAATAGGAGTAGTGGTAATAGCCGCCACCGTTGGCGCAGCTACCCATCGAGATGACCCACTTCGGGTCCGGCATCTGGTCGTAGACCTTGCGCAGCGCCGGGGCCATCTTGTTGACCAGGGTACCGGCCACGATCATCACGTCGGACTGACGCGGCGACGGGCGGAACACCACGCCGTAGCGGTCAAGGTCCAGGCGCGCGGCGCCGGCGTGCATCATCTCGACCGCGCAGCAGGCCAGACCGAAGGTCATCGGCCACATCGAGCCGGTGCGCGCCCAGTTCAGCAGTGCATCGACGCTGGTGGTGACGAAGCCCTTTTCCAGCAGCGGGTTGTCGCCTTCCGGCCGCAGGATGTCATCAACCCGGCCTTCCGGCGTGGGGTTGTTCATGAGGCCATCGAGAGTCTGAATCACTCCCATTCCAGCGCTCCCTTCTTCCAGACGTAAATGAAACCGAGGAACAGCATGCCGACGAACAGGCCCATGGTGATGAGCGAACGGGCACCCAGCTCCATGAAGACCTGGGTCCACGGCACGATGAAGATGATTTCCAGGTCGAAGACGATGAACTGGATCGCGATCAGGTAGTAGCGCACGTCGAACTTCATGCGCGCGTCTTCGAAGGCCTCGAAGCCGCACTCGTACGGCGACAGCTTTTCCAGATCGGGGCGGCGGGGACCGAGGAATCGACCAACCAGCATCAGCGTAATGCCGATACCGGTGGCAACGATCAGAAACAGCAGAGACGGCAAATATTCGGCCAGCACAGCGATTCTCTCTTGCCTCTGCCGCCGCGCCTGCAGGCGCTTTGGCATGGGGGGAGTGGACGGGAATCTGCCTGGCGCCTTGCGCGCCAGACGAACCCGCTTTACTTACAAATGGTGCCCAAGAGGGGACTCGAACCCCTACGACTTGCGTCGCTACCACCTCAAGGTAGTGCGTCTACCAATTCCGCCACCTGGGCAAACGATCACATCAGACTATCTTCCCGATGCGCCGCGTATTGTAACCGGCTTCAGTCTTTCTGGGAGCCTTCCGAAGGCTTTTCTTCACCAGAAACCGAAGATTCCGCCTGAGCCGGCACATTCGCGGCCGGAACCGGGGCGGCCGGGACCGCATCGGCCTTCGGAACGGCCGGCAGCTCGCCCGCCGGAGCCGCCGGAGCGACGGCCGCCGGAGCGGACATCAGGCCCAGATCCTGGTCGGCCGCCGGGCGGCTGCCATGACCGGCATACCAGGCCATGAAGAGGCTGATGCCGAAGAACACGACAGCCAGCCACTTGGTCGATTTGGACAGGAAGTTCGAGGCGCCACGCGCACCGAACACCGTACCCGAGGCACCGGCACCAAAGCCCGAACCCGCCGCCGCACCCGAACCACGCTGCATCAGGATCAGCGCGATCATGGCCACAGCGACCAGCACGTAGACGACATTGAGGATCAACATCAGCATTGGAAACCGCCCTCGGACAAAACTTCTAGGATTAGTTCGCGGCCGCCGCCCTTGCGATGGCCAGGAAGTCCGCGGCCACCAGGGAGGCGCCGCCGACCAGCCCACCATCGACATCCGGCTGCGCGAACAGTTCCCCGGCATTGTCGGGCTTCACGCTACCGCCGTAAACAATGGGCAGTGAATCAGCGATTCTAGCATCGATGCGCGCGACTTCGCCACGGATGAACGCGTGCACCTGCTGCGCCTGCTCCTTGGTGGCGGTACGGCCGGTACCGATGGCCCAGACCGGCTCGTAGGCGACCACGGCCTTGGCGAAACCGGCCGCGCCGACCAGCTCCAGCACCGGCGCCAGCTGGCTGGCGATGACCGCTTCAGTCTGCCCGGCCTCGCGCTGCTCCAGGGTCTCGCCCACGCACAGCACCGGCACCAGGCCGGCGTGCTGGGCGGCGGCGAACTTGCGTGCGACCAGCTCGCTGCTTTCATGGTGGTACTGGCGACGCTCGGAATGGCCGACCAGGCCATAGCGGGCCCCGACCTCGACCAGCATGGCCGCGCAGACTTCGCCGGTGTAGGCGCCCTTCTCGTTGCTGCTCACGTCCTGTGCGCCAAAGGCCAGGCCGGCCTCGCCGAAGTCCTCGACCAGCTCCCCCAGGTAGGGCAGCGGCGGCAGGATCACCACGTCCACCCCCTCCAGCGGCAGCCCGGCGGCCACCTGCCCCAGCAGTTCATTGGCGAATTGACGGCTGCCATGCAGCTTCCAGTTTCCGGCGACGATCTTGCGGCGCATGAGCGGTGGCTCCTGTGTGAAGTCAGCCGGTCATGATACCCGTTACGGCAAAAATCCGTTTCCGTGTAAGCGGTTACATGGATTTTCAGCCAACGGCGCGGCCCCTCGTGGCGGGGGTTGGGTTGGGTTGGTCGCGGAGAGCCCGGTTGGATTGGCGGGCTTGGCCGGGCGGGTGGGGATGGCGGGGGACGCCGTAAACCTGTGGTGGTCAAGTATTTTTGGACACTCCCAAAGGGAGTTCAGGCCACCTGCTCTTCACAAAGCGCAGGTGGCACAAGGCCGTTGGCACTGTGCGGCCGACGGTGGTTGTACCAGTCCACGAATTGCTCGATGTCTGCTGCAGCCTCCTGTCGAGTGGGGTATTTGGAGTAAAGCCACTCCCCTTTGAGGGTGGCGAAAACCCGTTCCACCACCGCGTTGTCCCAGCAGTTGCCCTTCCTGCTCATGCTTTGGGTGATGCCGTTGTCACGCAGAATTTCGGCCATGGCATGGCTGGTGTACTGCCGACCTTGATCCGAGTGGAAAAGTAGTCGCCCGTTGGGACGACGCTGTTTCAGAGCCCCACGCAGGGCTCTGACGGCCAGCCAGGCATCCCCTTCGTGAGAGTGGGCCCAGCCCACGATCCGTCGGGCAAACAGATCCACCACGATGGCCAGATAGAGCCAGCCTTGCTGGGTCGGGATGTAGGTGATATCCCCTGCCCAGACTTGGTCGGGTGCCTCCGGGTTGAATTGGCGTTCCAACACGTTGGGCGCGGTCAGTGCCTGCGGCCCCAGACTGTGGTACTTGTGCCGCCGGTGCTGCCGCGCCCTGACGCCGGCCCGGCGCATCAGCGTCCGGGCGCGGTAGCGACCCACTGGCAGGCCGCGATTGGTCAGCTCCCTGGCCATCTTGCGAGAGCCACAGCTCCCCCGGTGGGACTGATGAATGCGACGAACCAGATCAACCTGGGCCAGCAGTTCCCGGTCAATCCGGGGCTCCCGGTGCAGCCAGGCGTAGTAGCTGCTACGGGGATAGTCCATCAACTGACACACCAACCGGATCGGAGCGACCTTCCCCAATTCCTGGATCACCTGTTCCGGTGATCGCTGTCCCGAATGAAGAAGGCGATGGATTTTTTTAGTAGGTCGCGCTCCTCCTTGAGCCTGCGATTCTGGGCCTCCAGCTCGGCGATTCTGACCTGGGCATCTACGGGCGGTGCCTCGGCCTGCGGGTCATGTTTTCGACGCCATTGCTCGATCCAGCGCCTCAGCGCCGTCGGGCCGACATCCATCAGCTGGCAGACGTCCCTGACTGTCTGCCCCTCCACAACCACAAGGCGAACCGCCTCGTCCCTCATGCCCTGAGTGATCTGCTTTGCCATGGGTCTACCTCGATGCTTGAAATTGATCCTATCGAGTGTCCAAGTTGATTAGACCACCACAACCCGTCCCTGGGGGCTTGGCCGCGGCATCCATGCCGCGGACACCCCCGCCATCCCCACCCGCCCGGCCTCTGACACATTCCAGCGGTTCCGCCCGCCACGGAAAGAAAAAAGAAGAGCAAATGCAAAAGCGGCATTGCGGGTGGCTGCCGGGTTGGACCAGCCCCTACCCCACTTCGATCCGACAGATCTCATCCACGCAAGGCGTGGATCTACCGCGTCGACCAAGGTCGACACCCACCGGGAATCGCGATTTACCCACCGTCACCGGGAAACTGTCGAAGGCGGGGAGGTGTCGGATGGCGGGGTGTCCGCGGCATGGATGCCGCGGCCAAGCCCCCAGGGATGGGTCCACGGCGTCCCCGCCATCCGACACCTCCCCGCCTCCCCACGGAACACCCCAGAGCCGCTTTGGCTTTGGCTTTGGCTTTGGCCTCTGCGGGTGCAGGGTGCAACCCTGCAAAGAAACAGGCCGCCTTTCGGCGGCCTCACTTCTCTTTACTTCAGCTTGATCTCGCGCAGGCGTTCCTCGAGGAAGCCGTGGGCGGTGATCGCCTCCGGGTACCGGCTCGGGTTCTCCGGGGTGATGCAGGACGGCAGCACGTCGATCAGGTAGTCGGGGTTCGGGTGCAGGAAGAACGGCACCGAGTAACGCGGCTGGCGCGCCAGCTCACCCGGGGGATTGACCACGCGGTGGATCGTGGACGGATACACGTGGTTGGTCAGGCGCTGCAGCATGTCGCCGATGTTGACCACGATGGTGTCCGCGTCCGAGGTGAACGGCACCCACTCGCCCTCATGCGACTGCACTTCCAGGCCCGCGGCGCTGGCACCGACCAGCAGGGTGATGAAGTTGATGTCGCCATGGGCACCGGCACGCACGTTCGGGATGTCGTCGGTGGTGATCGGCGGGTAGTGGATCGGGCGCAGGATCGAATTGCCGAAGTTGGTCTTGTCGGCGAAGAAGTCTTCCGGCAGGCCGATGTGCAGGGCCAGCGCCGACAGCACGCGCGAACCCAGGTTGTCCAGCGCCTGGTACAGGCCGTAACCGCGCTCACGGAAGCCCTCGACCTCGGTCGGCCACAGGTTCGGCGCCATCACGTCACGGTACTTGGAGTCGTCGGCGATCTCACGACCGATGTGCCAGAACTCCTTCAGGTCGAAGTGCTTGGAACCCTTGGCGGTTTCCACCCCGAACGGGGTATAGCCGCGGGCGCCGCCACTGCCGGCCACGTGGTACTTGCGCTTGACCTCCTCCGGCAGGGCGAAGAAGGCCTTGAAGGCATCGTAGGCCGCGTCGATGTCGGCCTGCGGGATGCCGTGGTTGCGGATGCCCGCGAATCCCCATTGGCGGTAGGCCGCGCCCAGCTCGGCCACGAAGGCCTCGCGGTCGCTGTCGAAACGGGTGATGTCGAGGGTGGGGATCTGGCTCACAGCGGTTCCTGGCTTGTCGTTGGGTCTGGGAGGGCCAGCGCATTCATGGCCCACCTGAACATTGTGACAGATCGCCCCGGGGACGCCACTCGATACGAAGAAACAAACCGATACAATGCGCAACCCGCGCGCGGATTAACGATTCCGTCACAACCGGGACTCCCGCCCTGTTCCACCTGCCCCCTCCGTCCTTCATGCGTCCTGCTGCTCCTTCTGCCGACACCTCCCTGCCCTCCGGCCCGGCACGCCATTGGCGACGACTGGCCTGGTGGTCGCTGTTCGTGGCCGGCAACGCATTGCTGGCCATGGCGATCACGCTCGGCAACGTGCCGTTGGCCGACAACCCAGGTGGCAGCGTGGGCCTGGCCTATCTGGCCGTCGCCCTACCCGGCCACCTGCTGGCCTTCGGCGCCCTTGCCGGCCTGCTGCCTCTGCTGCTGGGCCTGTGGCCGCGCAGCGCACGCACGCTGAGCATCAGCGCCGTGCTGCTGCAGGGCCTGTGGCTGTGCCTGTTGCTGGTTGATGCGAAGGTTTTCACTCTGTATCGGTTCCACCTCAATGCCATGGTCGTGAACATGGTGTTCGGCGGTGCGCTGCAGGACCAGGTCGCGTTGTCGTGGAAAACCTGGCTGCAGGCCGGACTGCTGGTAGCCGCCATCTTCGCTGCCGAAGGCTTGTTGGCCTGGGCCTGCTGGAAGCTGCTGCCTGCCCCGCCGCGCCGCCGCCGGGTCCTGCAGGCCTGGGCCGTGGTTGCACTGCTGATGGCGGGCGGCCAGGTCGCCACGGCCTACTACGATGCCCGCGGCGACCGCGACGTCATCGCCCAGTGGAACTACCTGCCCTGGGCACAGCCGATCACCGCCAAGAGCTTCATGCGCAGGCTCGGGGTCATCAGCGAACAGCAGGCCGGCCTGCCCGACCCGCGCCATGCGCAGCTGCTGTATCCGCTGCAGCCCCTGCGCTGCCAGAACCCACACCGGCCGAATGTGCTGATGGTGGTGCTGGAGTCGCTGCGTCAGGACGCCATGACCCCCGAGCTGATGCCCAACACGACGGCACTGGCCCGGACCGCGCGCGTGTACGACCAGCATTTCAGCACCGGCAATGCCACCCGCTACGGCCTGTTCGGCCTGCTCTACGGCCTCCCCGGCGGCTACTGGCAGAGCATGCTGGACGAACAGCGCGGCTCGCAGCTGTTCCAGGTGCTGGGCCAGCAGGGCTACGACCTGCACCTGTACGGCAGTGCACCGCTGTACAGTCCGGAGTTCGATCGCACGGCCTTCGCCGACGTGCGCGACCAGCTGCACCAGGGCCCCTCCGCCCTGACGCCCGACAAGCGTGACGCAGCCATCGTCGCCGCACTGCAGACCGACATCCGCACCAGCCAGGCCGCGCAGCGCCCGTGGTTCGGCTTCGTGTTCCTCGACTCCACCCACGCCGGCTACCACCTGCCCACCGGCTACCCGCCGGTGGCCACACCGATGGCCAAGGAGATCGACTTCCTGTCCTTCGGACCGGACCACGACCCGACGCCGGAGCTCAATCGCTACCACACCGCCGTGCACTACGCCGACAGCCTGATCGGCTCGCTGCTGGACGACCTTCGCGCGCAAGGCCTGGCCGACGACACCATCGTGCTGGTCACCGGTGACCATGCCGAAGAGTTCAACGACCTCAAGCTGAACTACTGGGGCCACAACGGCAATTTTTCCGACTACCAGTTGCAGGTGCCGTTCGTGCTGCACTGGCCCGGCCAGGCCAGCGGCCATGAGGCGCGCACCAGTTCGCATGAGGACTGGGTGCCGACGTTGATGCGCCACGCACTGGGCTGCGAGAACGCATTGAGCGACTTCAGTACTGGCCAGGACCTGCTGGCGGCACCCACCACCGGCAAACGTGCGCTGGTGGTGGAGAGCTGGTCGCAGCGCGCGGTACGCCATGGCGATGCCATCTACGTATTCGACAAGTTCGGCAACGCCACCGCGCTCGACCGGCACTACCGCCCGCTGCCGCAGCAGGCTCCGGACGCCGCCGCCATCCGCTCCGCATGGGAAGCGCTGACCCGCTTCCGCAACCGCTGATTTTCAAGGGCCGATCCTGCATGAACCGTCCGCTGCGCATCCTGCATACCGAAGCCGCCAAGGGAATGGGCGGGCAGGAGATCTACATCTTCCGGCACATGCAGGTGATGCGCGCGCGTGGCCATGAGGTGTCGTTGCTGTGCCAGCCCGATGCGCGCCTGGCCACACTGGCACGCGACGACGGCTTCACCGTGCATACGCTGCGCATGGGAGGCCTGGCGCGCCTGCTGCGTGGCGTGTGGTGGGTATCGCGACTGGTGCGCCGCGAACATTACGACGTGGTCAACACCACCAGCCGCCGCGATGCACTGATCGCCGCCGCCGGTGCACGCCTGGGCGGCACGCCGCTGGTGGTGCGCTCGCGCCATCTGATGAGCCCGGTCAATTCGCTGCTGACCTATACCGGGCTTCCACACCGGGTATTGACCGTCAGCAGCTTCGTCAAGCAGCTGCTGGCCGACCGCGGCATTCCGACCGAGCGCATCGGCATCGTGCCGCCGATCGCGGTTCCGCCGCGCTGGAGCGAGATCCGCAAGGCCGATCCCTGGCAGTGCCTGCAGGAGGTGCGCACGCAAGTACGTGCCGAGCTCGGCTTCGGTGAACAGGACATCGTGGTCGGCTGCGTGGCGGTGCTGCGCGAGCCCAAGGGCCACGCCGACCTGCTGCAGGCGATGGTGCCGTTGTGCAAGGCCAACCCGGACCTGCACCTGGTGATCGTCGGCGATGGCCAGGCCGTGACGGAACGACTGCAGGCGATGTGCGCCGAGCACGGGCTGCAGCGCCAGGTGCACCTGCTCGGCTACCGCGATGGAGCCTGCCGGCTGATGGCCGGCTTCGACATCTTCGCACTGGCCTCGCACAAGGAAGCAGCCGGCACCGTGTTCCTGGAAGCGGCTTACGTGGGCGTACCGATCGTGGCCACGCGAGTGGGTGGCGTGCCGGAGATGGTGGTCGATGGCAGCAATGCGATCCTCACCCGTTTGGGTGACAATGCCGCCCTGACAGGTGCATTGCGCCTGCTGGTGGACGACCCGGAACGGCGGCGGCAGATGGGGCGCGCTGGCTGGGACTGGATGCACGGCGCACATCGCTTCACGCCGGACGGCCACGGTGAAGCCACCGAACACTACTACCACCAGTGGCTGAAGGAGCTGGGACATGGCTGATGCGCGAACCGTTCCGGTGCTGATGCACCACCATGTCAGCCCCTCGCCGGGCATGATCACCGTGTCGCCGGAAAACTTCGAAAGCCAGATCGCGTGGCTGGCAGGCAATGGCTGGACCTCACTGACGCTGGACCAGTACGCAGGCTTCCTGGCCGGCAAGCCGGTGCCGCGCAGGTCGATCGTCATCACCTTCGACGATGGCTACCTCGACAACTGGGTGTATGCCCATCCGATCCTGCAGAAGTACGGCATGCATGCGGTGGTGTTCGTGGTCACCGGCTGGATGGGCGAAGGCCCGGAACGTCCGCACGCGGGCATTGCCGGGGCGACGCTGCCGCCGACGCCGGACCATCGTGGCTGCGAAGCAGCGATCTACGAGCAGGACCGCAGTGACGATGTGATGATGCGCTGGAGCGAAGCACGTGCGGCCATCGCCGCCGGCACCTTCGAAGTGCATTGCCACACCCATACCCATACCCGCTGGCTGCGCCGCGACGATCTGGACCGTGCGCAGCGCCGCGCAGGCCTCAGCCGGGATCTGGCGATCTCGCGCGAAGTCCTGCAGGACAAGCTCGGCGACGTGTCCGATACGCTGTGCTGGCCGTACGGTGATTTCGACCAGGATCACATCGAAGTGGCGCGCGAGCAGGGCTTCCGCTACCTGCACACCACCCATCCGTTCGGCCGCAACGTGATCGGCGGCGACCCGGAACGCATCTATCGTTTCGCGATCCGCAACCGGCCGGCCAACTGGCTGCGCAAGCGCATCCGCCTGAGTTACAACCCGCTGATCGCGCCGCTGTTCAATGGGTTCAAGGCACGCCAGAAAAAGATGGTGCCGGGGCCGTAGGCGCGACACAGCCCTGCCCGCAAAAAGAAAACGCCCCGGAATTCCGGGGCGTTTTTCCTGTACCGACGGGCACGCGCCTCAACTGGCGGCTTCACGCACCGCAGCGGACAAGCGGTCCAGCGTCTGCTGCATCAGCGTGGCGTCATCGGCCTCCACGGTGACCCGCACCACCGGCTCGGTACCGGACGGACGCAGGAACGCGCGGCCACGGCCGGCTACGGCCTGCTGCGCCACAGCCAGCGCGGACTGCACGCTTTCAGACTGCACCGTGGCCTTGGCCGAGACATTGCCCAGGCGCACGTTGACGGTCTTCTGCGGCACCCGTACCAGGCCCTTCAGTGCCTGGCGCAGGGTCTGCCCACTGTTGCGCAGCGCGACCAGCACCTGCAGGGCGCTGACTATGCCATCGCCGGTGGTGGCCCGGTCCAGGCACAGCAAGTGGCCCGAGGCTTCGCCACCGAGTACACCACCGCCCTCGACCAATGCCTGGTGCACGTAGCGGTCACCGACGTTGCTGCGCACGAACGGGATCTGCAGATCGGCGAAGGCCTTCTCCACACCGTAGTTGCTCATCAGCGTGCCGACCACCGGGCCGCGCAGGCGGCCTTCGTCCTTCCAGGCGCGGGCCAGGATGTACAGCAGGTCATCGCCGTCGACCGGGTTGCCCTGGTCGTCGGCCATCAGCACACGGTCGCCATCACCATCGAAGGCGATGCCGAGATCGGCGCGGGTCTCGCGGACCTTGGCCGCCAGGTTGTCGATATGGGTGGAGCCCACGCCGGCGTTGATGTTGACGCCATTGGGCTCGGCCCCGATGCCGATCACTTCGGCACCCAGTTCGCGGAACAGCAACGGTGCGATCTGGTAGGTGGCGCCGTGTGCGCAATCCAGTACCAGGCGCACGCCACGCAGGTCGAACACGCGCGGCACGCTGGCCTTGCAGAACTCGATGTAGCGGCCGACCGCTTCGCGCGCGCGCGACGCCTTGCCCAGCTTCTCCGATTCGGCGGTGGTGAACGGAATGTCCAGCGCCGCTTCCAGGGCCAGTTCGGTGGCGTCGTCGAGTTTCTCGCCCTGGGCGGAGAAGAACTTGATGCCGTTGTCGTAATGCGGGTTGTGCGAGGCGCTGATGACGATGCCGGCGTCCACACCCAGCGTGCGGGTCAGGAACGCCACCGCCGGGGTCGGCATCGGGCCGAGCAGCTGCACGTCGGCACCGGCGGCCACCAGGCCTGCTTCCAGAGCCGCTTCGAACATGTAACCGGAAATGCGGGTGTCCTTGCCGATCACCACGATCGGCCTGCGCCCGTCCTGGCCGCGCTGGGCGACCAGGACACGGCCCAGGGCGTTGCCCAGGCGCAACACGAAGTCAGCCGAGATCACGCCCTGGCCGACCCGCCCACGGATGCCATCAGTACCGAAGTACTTGCGGCCTCCCATCAAGCCACCTCCGGCGCCGGCTGACGGCCCAGCATCGCCAGCAGGTCGGACAGGCGGTCACGCATCTCGCGGCGGTCACAGATCTGGTCGATGGCACCGTGCTCCAGCAGGAACTCCGAACGCTGGAAGCCTTCCGGCAGCTTCTCGCGCACGGTCTGCTCGATCACGCGTGGGCCGGCGAAGCCGATCAGCGCCTGCGGTTCGGCGATGTTGATGTCGCCCAGCATTGCGAACGAGGCCGATACGCCACCGGTGGTCGGGTGGGTCAGCACCGAGATGTACGGCAGGCCAGCTTCACGCAGCTTGCCCAGCGCGGCCGAGGTCTTGGCCATCTGCATCAGCGAGAACAGGCCTTCCTGCATGCGCGCGCCGCCACTCTGCGAGAAGCACACATACGGGGCACCGATCTCGACTGCGGTTTCGGCGGCCAGCGCGAAACGCTCCCCCACCACCGAGCCCATCGAGCCGCCCATGAAGGCGAAGTCGAACGACGAGGCCACCAGCGCACGGCCCTTGAGCAGGCCGCGCATGGCGATCAGCGCGTCATATTCGCCGGTGTTCTTCTGCGCGATCTTGATGCGCTCGCTGTACTTCTTCTGGTCCTTGAACTTGAGCAGGTCGGTCGGCCCCAGGCGCGCACCGATCTCGGTGGTGCTGTCGGCGTCGAACAGGGCGGCCAGGCGCGCGCGCGCGCGGATCGCCATGTGGTGGCCGCACTTCGGGCAGACCTCCAGATTCTCTTCCAGTTCCGGACGGTACAACGCGCTGCCGCAGTTGCTGCACTTTTCCCACAGGCCCTCGGGGACACTGCGCTTCTTGCTGGGGGTGTTGTCGGTGCGGATGCCGGACGGCATCAACTTGCTGAGCCAACTCATGCGGGAGGACACTTCCGTTCAGGGCGGCCCAAGGGCCGCAAAGGCGGACAGTCTAGCTCCGCTTTCCCCGCCCGTGCACCCCCTTGCCGGCCACGGGGCAGCCTGAAAAAACCATGCTGGGACGTACGTTTAGGTGCTGGGTCGTGCCGGCCGCTGGCCGGCAGCCCTTGCATGCGAGCCGTCAGGAGGATGCCGGCCAGCGGCCGGCACCACCGTTACGCATCCAGCGCCTGCCGCAGCGGGGCCAGGAAGGCTCCAGCGCGCTGCGCGGCCTCTTCAGCCGAGCCCGCTTCGGCCAGCACCGCCACCAGTGCACTGCCGACCACCACGCCATCGGCCTGGCGCGCCATCGCCGCCGCACTGGCCGCATCCTTGATGCCGAAGCCAGCCACCACCGGTACCGAAGCGCGCGCACGCAGGGCCTGCAGGCGGGCGCTGGCAGCATCACTGTCCAGCCGCTCGGACGCGCCGGTGACACCGGCAAAGCTGACGTAATAGAGATAGCCACGGGCCAGCGCCAGCAGCTTGTCGGCACGTGCCTCGCTGGTGGTCGGCGAGGCCAGCAGCACCAACGCCAGGCCGGCCGCATCGAAAGCCTGCTGCGCTTCACCGGCTTCTTCCGGCGGCAGGTCGACCAGCAGCACTCCATCCACACCGGCCTCCACGGCCGCCTTGGCGAAGGCGGCGTAGCCGTGGATCTCCACCGGGTTCAGGTAGCCCATCAGTACTACCGGCGTCTGCGCGTCACGCTCTCGGAACTGCGCCACGGCCTGCAGCACGTAGCGGCTGCCCGCCCCGCGTGCCAGTGCACGTTCGGAGCTGCGCTGGATGGTCGGGCCATCGGCCATCGGGTCGGAGAACGGCACGCCCAGTTCGATCACATCGGCGCCGGCATCGACCAGTGCATGCATGACCGGCACGGTGGCCTCCAGCGAGGGATCACCGGCAGTGATGAAGGGAATCAGCGCCTTGCGCTGCTGCTCGCGCAGTCGCTGGAAACAGGCATCGAGTCGGGATACAGGCATCTCAGGCACATCCTTCAATCAGTTCAATCGCATCGCTGGTCCCCCAGTACATCCGGGTGACCTTCCCTTCAAACAGTTCCAGGCGGATGCCCAGGTCCGAACCCGGGTCCTGCCAGGTGAGGTACTCGCCCTGGTCACCGTCGTAGGCATGCGGGCTGGACACCGGCGGTTTCGGGAACTGGGCCACGGCCTGGGCTCGGGTCATGCCGATGCGCAGGCCGAACGGCCCCGGCTGTTCGACCGGCAGTTCCGGCTCATCGCCCGGCTTCAGATCAAAACGGACCACGCGGTCGTCGTCGGTCATCATCGACACGCCCGGCGGCAGCCCCTTGCCGTCGTAGTACTCGCAGTCGCCTTCGAAGAATTCCTTCGCGCCCTGCGCCTTCCAGGGACCCAGCGCCTTCAGGTCAGTCATGTGCTGGCCAACCAGCACGTCACCGGCATGGTCCAGTGCCACCGAAGCCACCGCAGGCGCGTCATCGCCGCTCGTCCCTTCTTCGGAGGGGGCATCGACAATGGGCGTACGCGCCATCGGGTCAAGATCATCGTTGGCAGCCTGCTGCACAGGCTGCGTGGTGGCCTTGGCGGCCGGTGCCAGCACCGGCGGCTCCGGCGGCTGGCACGCGGCCAACCCCAGTGCCAGCAGCAGCACGCCACTGTTCCGCAGCAGCGCGCTCACAGCACCAGCCCTTCGCGCGCGGCGATGGTATGCACGTCCTTGTCGCCACGGCCGGACAGATTGCAGAGCACGATCTGGTCACGCGGACGCTCACGCGCCAGCTTGATCGCCTGCGCCAGCGCATGGCTGGATTCCAGTGCCGGCAGGATGCCTTCGGTGTGCGCCAGCAGGTGGAAAGCCTGCAGCGCTTCCTCGTCAGTGATGCCGAGGTACCGTGCACGACCGGTATCGGCCAGGAATGCGTGCTCCGGGCCGACGCCCGGGTAGTCCAGGCCGGCCGACACCGAGTGGGTCTCGATGATCTGGCCGTCGTCGTCGCACAGCACATAGGTGCGGTTGCCGTGCAGCACGCCGGGGCGACCCGCCGCGATGGAGGCGGCATGGCGACCGGTGCTGATGCCATCACCGGCAGCTTCGGCGCCGACGATATCGACCTGGCGATCGTTGAGGAAAGCATGGAACAGGCCGATGGCATTGCTGCCACCGCCCACGCAGGCGGTGATCGCATCGGGCAGGCGACCGTATTCGGCCAGCATCTGCTCACGCGCTTCGCGGCCGACGATGGCGTTGAAGTCACGCACCATGCGCGGGTACGGATCGGGGCCGGCCACGGTGCCGATGATGTAGAAGGTGTCCTGCACGTTGGTCACCCAGTCGCGCATCGCTTCGTTGAGCGCGTCCTTCAGGGTGGCCGAGCCGGAAGTGACCGGTACCACCGTCGCGCCCAGCAGCTTCATGCGGTAGACGTTGATCTTCTGCCGCTCGATGTCGGTGGCGCCCATGTACACCACGCATTCCAGGCCCAGGCGCGCGGCAACCGTGGCACTGGCCACGCCATGCTGGCCGGCACCGGTCTCGGCAATGATGCGCTTCTTGCCCATGCGCGCGGCCAGCAGCGCCTGGCCGATGGTGTTGTTGATCTTGTGCGCGCCGGTGTGGTTCAGGTCCTCGCGCTTGAGCAGGATCTGCGCGCCGCCGACGTGATCGCTCAGGCGCTGGGCGTGATAGATCGGGCTCGGCCGGCCCACATAATGCGCCAGGTCGCGGTCATAGGCCGCCTGGAATTCGGGGTCCTGGCGGGCCTGGTCATAGGCCTGGGCCAGTTCCTGCAGCGGGCCGACCAGGGTTTCGGCAACGAAGCTGCCGCCGTAGCGGCCGAAGTGGCCCTGGGCATCCGGGAAGGCGTGGTAGTCGGCAATGGGGGAGGCAGACATGGATACGACCGGTGGTTCAGACAGGTGGATACTCTAGCGCACGGGTCGTGACCGGAAAATGGATATTATCTGGCGCATACCGTCAGGAAATCTCACATGAACCGTTCCCTGCTTCCGCCGCTCAATGCACTGCGCGCGTTCGAGGCCACCGCACGCCTCGGTGGCGTGGGCCGCGCCGCACAGGACCTGCACGTCACCCACGGTGCGGTCAGTCGGCAACTGAAGCTGCTGGAGGATCATCTGGGCCTGGCACTGTTCCAGCGTGCCGGCCGCGGGCTGCGCCTGACAGCGGCTGGCACCCGCCTGCAGGCGGCGTGCAGCGAGGCCTTCGGCGGGATCGAGGACTGCGTGCGCGAGCTGCGCCGGCCAGCGGCCTCCCCAGCACTGGTACTGGGCTGCAGCGGCAGCGTACTGGCGCGCTGGATGATTCCGCGCCTGCCCGTGCTGCAGGCCGCCCTGCCCGGCGTGCGCCTGCAGTGGTCGGCGCTGGATGGCAGTTTCACCGAAGCGCAGGCGGCGCTGGACGCCGTGCTGCTGCTGGCGCAGGGTCCGTGGCCACGGGGCTGGCAGGTCCGCGAGCTGGCACCGGAGCGGGTTGGCGTGGTGGTGGCCCCGTCACATCCGGCGGCGCAGCGCCTGCGGCAGGCACCGCCCTCGGCACTGCTGCAGGAAACAGTGCTGCACACCAGCTCGCGGCCACAGGCGTGGCCGGCATGGGCGCAGGCACATCGCCTGGACCCATCAAAGTTGCAGCTGGGCACCGCTTTCGAACATCTCTATTACCTGCTGGAAGCAGCAGTCGCCGGGCTGGGCCCGGCGATCGCGCCCGAGCCGCTGGTGGCCGAAGATCTGGCAGCAGGCCGGCTGGTCGCACCGTGGGGGTTTGCCGCCACCGGCGGCTTCTGGGTGCTGGCGCGGCCGGATGGCCCGGCCGATGCACGGGTGGACGCCCTGGCCGACTGGGCTGCAGCGCAACTGCGATGAGACGAGGCCCCGGGCGGCATTCACCTCCCGGAGCCCGCAACGCAGGCCTCAGCGACCGCCCATCGCGACCCGCTGTTGCTCCTCATGCACCTGCTGCTGGTGCGACGGATCTGCCAGCAGCTTGGCACTGGTCTGCTCCAGTGACGGCGGCGCCTGGGCCAGATCGACGGCGGTGCGGAAGCCCGGCGTCGTGCCCATCACGAACGCCTTGCCATCCTGCACCGTGATGCTCTGCAGCTTGTCGGCCGCGTCGATACCGTTCTGCTTTGCATGCAGGGTGATATTGGCCGCAGCCTCTTCGGAAAACACGCTGGGAAGCTTGCTGCGGACGGCGTTGTGCAGTGCGTGGTCCGGATGCGATGCATCGTTCAGCGACGGCCCCTTCGGTGCAGCCGCTGCAGGTTCATGGCCCTGCGCACGGCCCGCCGCCAGTGCGGCTGTGGTCTGGCGACCGACAATTCCATCGGCCGCCAGCCCCTGCTGCTTCTGGAACGCGATCACCGCTTCGCGGGTGTGGTCACCGAAACGGCCATCCTCCGACAACCGATGGCCCTGCGCATCACGCACGCCGAGCTGATTGAGGGTCTGCTGCAACGCCTGCACGTCGGTGCCACGCTGCCCCTGCTTCATCACCTCGCTGGTGGCCGCCGGGTGTGATGCAGCCGGCTGCACGGTGGCGCCAGGCCGGGACAGCGCAGGTTCGCCATTGCCATGCAGCGGCGCGCGCACCTGGAATTCCGGCTTCGGTGTCAGCGCACCAACGATGCGGGTGCTTCCGCCATCCCAGTACCCGCCCGGCCGGATGGTGACTTCGGCCGGCCCGGTGCTTCCCTGCGAGCCGATGAACTGGATGTTTCCCTGCGCGTCGTAGCCTTTGAAAATACCGACATGCTGGCCCTGCGACGAGGAGAACATCAGGATATCGCCCTGCTTCAGCGATCCGTTCGGCTTGCGTGCTTCGGCAGCCGAGGTCACATCGAAATGCTCGCGTGCGTAAGCGGTCGTGTTCGCGCCATTGAACAGCGTCGAGGTAGTGAACCCTGCGGCGTTCTCGCCACGCACGTCGTAACCTGCGTTCTTCAGGCCACGCCATACGAATGCCGAGCAATCCACGCCGAAGCGTCCGTCACCATCGAGGTCACGCTCCAGCCGGCTGCTGTCGCGACCGGGACGCGGATGGTCGGGGCGCCCGTATTCGTACTGGCGGCCCGAGGCCATGAAATGCTGATAGGCCTCGTTGTAGAGCGCGGCACTGCCAACTGCAGCCGCGGCCTGGCCCGCCGCGGGCGCAGCTGCCGAAGGCGTCTGTACCTGCGTTTGGGCCTGGGTCTGCACGGGCGTGGCCGCCTGTGCGCGCGTGGGTGGCTGCTGCGTGGCAACCTCACCCGGCTGCCAGCCCTCGAAACGGCGGATGCCGTCGGCCAGCACTTCACGCTCGCGCACGCTCATCTGGCCGACGGTCTTCGAGCGCAGATCGACACCCTGGCGATCGCCTTCGGCATAGATGGTGGCCGCCTGCTCCTTGTGGTGGGTGGTGCCGCTGTAATCCTTCGTGGAGTAGCTCGGCAGCATTTCCTCCACGGTCTTGTCGCCGAACCGGCGTTCGAGCAGCTGGATCTTCGCCACCCGGCCCGCTTCATAGCTTTCGAAGACCGCGTTGCCCCATTGGTCGAGATCGACCACGCCCTTGTAGCGCCCCTGCGCCGATTCCAGCGCCTGCTCGCGGGTACGCGGATTGGTCACCGTCTTGTCCGCGCTGCCGGCGAATTCAAACTTGAGATTGCCAGGATTGTTGTTGCGCCACGAGACGCTGCCACCTGATCGTTCGATGACACTGCCATCGTCCATTTCCAGCGTGCGCGTGGTACCTACGCTGCTGACCAGCCGGGTGATTTTTGGATCCGACATGAGCTGTTCCTTTGCCAGTAGTTGATTGGACCGCTCCCCTGGCGGTGATTACATTCCGTTGGAAAACACGTCGAGCACGTCCGCACTGACCCAGCCCTGTGCGCAGTTCCCGGCGTAACGTCCCGGCGCCGCCGCATGGCAGGCCTCGCCCCCTGTGCTGGCCAAGCCAGTGATCGGCCTGTCGCCATAGGTGTCACACAACGTGTTGCCCTTGCACTTGCCGACCGTCGCAGCGGGAACCGCAACGACGTAATAGAACAGGGGATTCTGTCCGGTGCGCCCGATGCCCTGCACGCAGACCAGCTGCCCCTTCGACAGCTTCGCGGTCACGCTGGCCTTGCTGCCGGTGGATGGCACCGCATTCAACGTCTCCACGCCCTTGGCGTCGGCTACGCCGGCAAAGAAACCCTGGTCGCCACAGTCCGGCAACAGTTCAACATCGTAGAAATCACCGCTGTCCACATCACCGGCCGTGCAGCCGCTGCCCGTACTGGCGTTGCTGCATTTCACGCCACTGGCCTGGATCAGCGCAGCCAGGCCGTCGGCAGCCGGAGCTGTGGCCGGCACTGCGGCAGGTGCGGCCGCCGGTGTGGCAGCGGCCGGTGCCGATGCTGTCGGGGCGGATGAGTCACCGGCCGCACACGCGCCCAAGGCGAGCAGCAGGCCGGGCACGAGCGTCAGGCGGGCCAGGCGGAGACGGTGGGAAGAAAGATGGGGCATATCCATTGCGTCCTCGTTCGAAAGGTAAGTCGTATCTCAAGGGTGCGGCTAGCGACACGCACACGGCATCGCACCCGGCCAGGTAAGGCTGGGCGCATTGTGTCCGATCAGATGTTCGGGGGGTGTCGACTTTTTGGCGCTGGAACCTGAATCGCCCGGAAGCGTGACTCCCATCACACTCAGGTGGCGCAGATCACTCCAGAACGGTGCAATCCGCGCGACGCACTTCCTCGACGAAGGTGCGCATCTTGTAGCCGTCCTTGATGCCCGGTTCCAGTTCGATGCCACTGGAGACGTCCACGCCCCACGGCAGCGTCGCCAGCACGGCGTCGTAGACGTTTTCCGGGTTCAGGCCCCCGGCCAGCAGGAACGGCCGGTGCAATCCGGTCGGAACGCGGCCCCAGTCGAATGCCACGCCGGTGCCGCCACCGCCTCCCGGGGCGTGGCTGTCGAACAGGAAGCCGGCAGCGCTGGGGTAGCGCAACTGCAGGGTGCGAGCGTTGACCTCTTCACGGCCCCCCATGGCGATCGCCTTCAGGTACGGCATGTTGAAGCTGCGGCAGAAGCTCTCGTCTTCCTCGCCGTGGAACTGCAGCAGGGTCGGACGTACCGTACGCAGCACCTCGCGCACTTCTTCCTTGCTGTTGTTGCGGAACAGCGCCACCACGTCGACCATCGGTGCGATCGCCTGGCGCATCGCGCGGGCCTCAGCCGGTGCGACCCGGCGGCTGCTCTCGCGGGCAAAGATGAAACCCACTGCGTCCACGCCCAGCTCACCGGCCAGGCGGACGTCGCCGGCACGGGTCATTCCACAGAACTTGATGCGCGTACGGTAGTAGGAACGGCTCATAGCGTGACCTCGGCGGGCAGATGCCAGTTGTCGGGGTACAGGGGCCCAAGGAACACCAGGCCCTGCGGCGGTGCGGTGGGACCAGCTACGGTGCGGTCGCGCCCGGCCAGCAGTTCGGCGATCCATTCCACCGGTTTTTCACCGCTGCCCACCAGGATCAACGATCCGACGATATTGCGGACCATGTGATGAAGAAATGCATTGCCACGTACTGCGACTTCGATCACTTCGCCATGGCGGCTGACCTGCAACGACTGCAGTTCACGCCGCGCATGCAGCGCCTGGCACTGCACCGAACGGAACGCGCTGAAGTCGTTCTCGCCAAGCAGGGCCTGGCCGGCGGCGTGCATCAGGGTCTCGTCCAGCGCCCGGCGCTCCCAGCTCAGGGTCTGCCGGTCCAGTGCCGGCCGCACCTCGCGGTTGAGCAGCCGATAGCGGTAGCGGCGCGCACGTGCGGAAAAGCGGGCGTGGAAATCATCGGCCACCGGCACGCACCAGCGCACTGCGATCGAGCGCGGCAGGCGGGTGGTGGTGCCGAGCATCCAGGCGCGCGGATCGCGCACCACGTCGGTATCGAAATGCACGACCTGGCACTGGCCGTGCACGCCGGCATCGGTGCGGCCGGCGCAGACCACCTGCAGCGGCGCATCAGCCACCGATGACAGGGCCTGCTCGAGGCTGGCCTGCACGCTGGGACCACCCTCGCCCAGGTTCTGCCAGCCCCTGAAATCGCTGCCGTCGTACTCGACGCCAAGCGCATAACGCATGTGCTACCTCGATGTTGCGGATGGGGCGGCGCTCAGGCCGGATCGCGTTCGGACCAGACCGCCAGTTCGTTGCCACCGGGCTCGACGAACTGGAAGCGACTGCCACCGGGGAAGGAGAACACCGGGCGCACGATCTCGCCGCCGGCGTCGCGTACGGCGGCCTCGACCGGTGCCAGTTGGTCGGCATACAGCACCAGCAGCGGTGCACCGCTGTCGCTGGCCCGCTGCGGCTGGCCACGGAAGAAGCCGCCCTGCAGGCGGCCATCGTCGAACGCCGTGTAGTCGCTGCCGTAGTCGACGAACGACCAGTCGAACACCTTCTCGAAGAAGGCACGGCTGGCGGCCGGGTCGCTGGACGCGAATTCAACGTAGTCGATGCGGCGTTCGCGGCTCATGGCAAGGTCCTTGTCGGCAGGTTCGGTCACGGCAGGCGCGCCAGCAGTTCGCGGGCCTGGGCCTGGCTGTGCAGGTCACCGCCTTCGGCGACTTCCAGCAACAGGGTGCGCGCGGTCTGTGCGTCGCCCAGATCGAGGTAGGCAATGGCCAGTTCCAGGCGCTCCTGGCCGGCACGTGGCGACCAGCCCGCGTCGCCGGCAGGCGCAGCCGCGCTCGACGCGATGTCGTCGGAATGAGAGGCCTCGACGGCGCCATGGTCGATGCCGTCGATGGCTTCGCGACGGGCGGCGTCCACCGGAGCCTCGTTCTCATGCGCGTCGGCCGGCAGATCGAACACGCCGCGGAACTGCGGCTGCTGTTCGGCATGCAGTGCGTAGTCCGGCACCACCACTTCGACCGGCGCCTGCGGTGCAACGCGCTCGTCCTGCAGCGGCTCGGCGACGACACCCTCGTCGCCGGTGGTTGCGGGATCGTCCCAGCGCGGCAGATCGGTCACCGCTTCGGGCAATGCCACCGCGTCCTCCTCGCGCAGCCTGTCGGTCTGCCAGCCGGCCCGCGCCAGGTCCTCGGCAACGGGTTCGGCGACCACCACGTCATGCACTTCGGTTTCGGTGGCCCAGGCGGGCATCGCCGGTTCCTGGCGGCCATTGTCGGCAACAGCCGACGACCATGAGGACTGCTCGGCCAGCGTATCCAGCGCCGCACCCGCCGGCACCGCCGCGGTCAGGCCGGCGGCATCGTCTTCCTCACGCAGCGGCGGCAGCGGCGACGGCTTGCGACGACGCAGCAGCCAGGCCGCGCCCGCCGCCAGCAGCAGTACCGGCAGCCCCAGCCAGTACCACGGCGTTGCCGCATCGCGGGCATCCGGTGCCTGCGCCAGGCGCTGCTGCGCGGCGGCCAGGTCGTTGTCCTTCATCGCGATCAGCGACTGCTGCTGTTCCTTGAGTTTCTCAAGGTCGGCCACGCGCTGCTTCAGCTCGCCGATCTCGGCATCGCGGGTGGCGATGTCCTCACGCGCCTGGCGCAGTTGTTCGTTGCCCAGCATGTCACCCTCGCTGCCGGCAGCGGTGCCGGTGGTTGTGCCCGCGTGCGCGGCGTCGGACGCCAGCGCCGGAGCGATCTCAAGTCGTGCCCCGTTGGCGGCAGGCGGGGAAGAAGCGTTCGTGGTTGCGGCCTTGGCGACCGGGGCGACGGTACCCGCGGGTTGCGGCACGGTACGCGCCTGCCGCCATTGCGCAGCGTGCTCGCGCACGAGCGTCGCCGCTTCGGCAGCGTCGACCGCAGCAAGCGCATCGCTGCCTGGCATGCGCAGCACCGCCCCCTGCTTGAGCAGGTTGACGTTGCCCCGGATGAAGGCTTCGGGATTGGCACGCAGCAGGGCGATCATCGCGCGGTCGCGACTGACCTGGTTGCCACGTGCCACTGCACTGGCGATCTGCGACAGGGTCTGCCCGCGCTGCACGGTGATGCTGCCATCGGCCGCCGGTGCAGCAACCGGCGCGGAGGCCGCACGCGGGCGTGCCGGTGCAGGCACCACCGCAGATGGCGGCGTAGTGGGCGTCTCTGCTGCCGGCACCGTTGCCGAAGCCGGTGCAGGTTCGCGCACGATGGTATTGGAGAGCGTGCCGGCCGGTGCGACGATCTCCGGCTCGGCCACGGCCAGCGCACTGGGCGGCGCATCGACCAGCGCCGAGTACTCACGCACCAGGCGGCCCTGACCCCAGTCGGCTTCGATCAGGAAGCTCAGCGACGGCGTCTCCACCGGCGCCTGCGAGGTGACGCGCACCACTGCCCTGCCCTGCGTGTCGCGGGTCAGTTCGAACTGCAGTTCACTGACCAGTCCGGTTGGCCGCTGCAGGCCGACACGTTCGAAGGTGACCGGTGAGGCAAGCGCCACCCGCAGGTTTTCCAGCTCGGACGGATCGGCCGAGACCACCGGGATTTCAGCCAGCAGGGGCTGGCCCGGCTTGGACAGGACCCGGATGTCACCCAACCCCAGGGCGAGCGCCGAACTGCTGGCCAAGGCGAGCAGTGCGGCGGACAGATAGGTGAGCGGGCGCTTTGCGCCCTTGGCCCGTTTATTCATGGGCGACACTATAAAGCGTGCGGACCGGGGTCCGCACCCATGTAGAGCCGAGCCCATGCTCGGCTGCATGGCCTGAGCCGAGCGTAGGCTCGGCTCTACAGAAAAGGCCGGGGATTGCCCGGCCTCTCCATCAGCGCTGCTCGGCGGCGACCAGCTCGGCCAGCTGCACGGCATTCAACGCCGCGCCCTTGCGCACGTTGTCCGACACGATCCACAGGTTCAGGCCGCGCGGATGCGACAGGTCTTCACGGATACGGCCGACATACACCGCATCGGTGCCCGAGGCATGGGTGACCGGAGTCGGATAACCACCGGCTTCATGGCGGTCCACCACTTCAACGCCCGGCGACTGTTCCAGCAGCGCGCGCGCTTCGGCCACGGTCACCTTGTCGCGGGTTTCGATCGCCACCGATTCGGAGTGGCCGTAGAACACCGGCACGCGCACCGCGGTCGGGTTCACCAGGATGCTGTCGTCACCGAGGATCTTGCGGGTCTCCCAGATCAGCTTCATCTCTTCCTTGGTGAAACCGTTGTCCTGGAAGTCATCGATGTGCGGGATCAGGTTGAAGGCGATCTGCACCGGGAAGCGCTGCGGATCGATCTCCTGGAAGCTCAGCAGCTGGCCGGTCTGCTTGCCCAGTTCCTCGGTTGCCGAACGGCCGCCGCCAGACACCGACTGGTAGGTGGAGACGTTGATGCGCTCGATGCCGTACTTGCGGTGCAGCGGTGCCAGTGCCACCAGCATCTGCATGGTCGAGCAGTTCGGGTTGGCGATGATGCCGCGCGGACGGTTGGCGACCTGCTCCGGGTTGACCTCGGACACCACCAGCGGCACGTCATCGTCGTAACGGAAGGCCGAGGAGTTGTCGATCACCACAGCGCCCGCTGCTGCGAACTTCGGCGCGTATTCCTTGGACACGCTGCCGCCGGCCGAGAACAGGGCGATCTCGACGCCGCTCGGATCAAAGGTAGCCAGGTCCTGAACCTTGACCTTCTGGCCGTTGAACTCGATCTCGCCGCCGGCCGAACGCTCGGAAGCGAGAACGCTCAGGGTACCGACCGGGAAATCACGCTCGGCCAGGATCGACAACATGGTCTCGCCGACCGCACCGGTGGCACCGACGACGGCGACGTGGAAACTGCGCTGTGCATTGCTCATGGGGGAAACTCTCACGAAAACGGGAATGGGGAAGAAACACGCACGACAGCTGGGTTCGGGGAACCTCCTCAAGCGGGGCGCGCGGAGGTTCCCTATCGTTTCCCGGTTTTTTTGCCCAGAGTCACGCGCGCGGCCATCGCCGCGTCAGCGTTGATCGCGCTCGGCATGCGCGACAGGCCGCCGTCCAGGCCGAGCCCGGCAACCAGATTATCCACGGCCAGCTGTACCATCGCCGTGCGCGTGGCCAGCGAGGCGCTGCCGATATGCGGAGTCAGCACGACATTGCGCAGCGCCAGCAGTTCGGGGCGCACCTTCGGCTCGCCTTCGTACACATCCAGGCCCGCTGCGGCAAGGCGACCGTTGGCCAGCGCATCGGCCAGCGCGATCTCATCAACCAGGCCACCACGGGCGATGTTCACCAGCGTTGCCGACGGCTTCATCTTCGCCAGCGCGACGGCATCGATCAGATGGTGCGAGGCCGGCGTGTACGGCAGCACCAGCAGCAGGTGGTCGGACTGTGCCAGCAGCGTATCCAGGTCCACATAGGTGGCGCCCACTTCCGCTTCGGTCGCGGCCGGCAGCTGCGAGCGGTTGTGGTACAGCACCTTCATGCCGAACCCGTGTGCACCGCGGCGGGCAATGCCCTGGCCGATGCGGCCCATGCCGAGGATGCCCAGCGTGCTGCCGTGGATGTCGGCACCGAGCATGGTCTGGAACGACCACTGCTGCCACTGCCCTTCGCGCAGCCAGCGCTCGGATTCAGTGATGCGGCGTGCAGTGGCCATCAGCAACGCGAAGCCGAGATCGGCGGTGGTCCCGGTCAGGACGTCCGGCGTGTTGCTGGCGAGAATGCCGGCGGCGCTGAGCGCGTCGACATCCAGGTTGTTGTAGCCGACGCCGACATTGGCGATCACCTGCAGCTGTGCGGCGTCGGCCACCTGGGCCGCACCAATGCGCTCGTTGAGCGTGATGATTGCGCCGTCGGCGCTGGCCAGCTGTTCGGCGATCTGATCGGGCGACCAGGCGGTGACAGTGTCGGTGCTGCGCAGCTGTACGCGATCGCGCAACGGCGCGATGGCCGCGTCGATCAGCGGCTGGCTCACCCACACCGTCGGCCGCGTGTCAGCCATCGATCTGCCCGGGAATGCGCGGGGTGATCGTGCCGACATCGCCACACTGCGCGCGATGACGCAGCGCCTGGTCCATCAGCACCATCGCCACCATCGCCTCGGCGATCGGGGTGGCACGGATGCCGACGCAGGGATCATGGCGGCCGGTGGTGACCACCTCGACCACGTTGCCGGCCGTGTCCAGCGACGGGCCCGGCAGGCGCAGGCTGGAGGTCGGCTTCAACACGATCGAGGCGACCACCGGCTGGCCGGTGGAAATGCCACCGAGGATGCCGCCGGCATGGTTGCTGGCGAAGCCCTGCGGGGTCAGCAGGTCACGGTGCTCGGTGCCCTTCTGCGCTGCGCTGGCGAAACCGTCGCCGATCTCCACCCCCTTCACCGCGTTGATGCTCATCAGCGCAGCGGCCAGTTCGCCATCGAGCTTGCCGTAGATCGGCTCGCCCCAGCCCGGCGGCACGTTGTCGGCGACCACGTCCACGCGCGCACCGACCGAATCACCGGACTTGCGCAGCGCATCCATGTACGCCTCGAGTTCCGGCACCTGTGCGGCGTGCGGCCAGAAGAACGGATTGTCTTCCACCGCCGACCAGTCGAAACCGGCCGGCGTGATGTCGCCCAGCTGCGACAGGTAGCCACGCACGGTCACGCCGAAGCGCTCGGCGAGCCACTTCTTGGCGACCACGCCGGCGGCCACGCGCATGGTGGTCTCGCGTGCCGAGGAACGGCCGCCACCGCGCGGGTCGCGGATGCCGTACTTGTGCCAGTAGCTGTAGTCGGCATGACCCGGCCGGAACTGCTGGCCGATGTTGGCGTAGTCCTTGCTGCGCTGGTCGGTGTTGCGGATCAGCAGCGCGATCGGCGTGCCGGTGGTCAGGCCCTCGTACACGCCGGACAGGATCTCGACCTCATCGGCTTCGCGACGCGCCGAGGTGTGCCGGCTCTTGCCGGTTGCGCGACGCTGCAGGTCGTGGGCGAATTCGGCCGCGTCCAGCGCCAGCCCCGGCGGGCAGCCATCGATCACGCAGCCGATGGCCGGCCCGTGCGACTCGCCGAACGTGGTGACGGTGAACAGCTTGCCGAACGAATTGGAGCTCACGGGCGCTGCGCCGCCAGTTCGGTGATGCGGGCGCTGTGGGCGATCAGTTCGCGGCACTCGACCGCGAAGATGCCCATCTGGCCAACCTTGAACTCGATCCAGGCGAAATCGACTTCCGGCAGCAGCTTGACCAGATGCTGTTCGGACTCGCCCACTTCACAGATCAGCAGACCGTCTTCGCTCAGGTGCAGCGGGGCATCGCGCAGGATCTTCAGCACCAGGTCCAGGCCGTCATCGCCGGCACGCAGACCCATCTCCGGCTCGTAGGAGTATTCCTGCGGCAGGGCATCGGTCTCGTCGTTGGTGACGTACGGTGGGTTGGTGACGATCAGGTCGTAGTGGCGGCCGGTCAGGCCGTTGAACAGGTCCGACTTGAGCAGGGTGACGTTGTGCGCCTGCAGGCGTTCCTTGTTCTCTTCGGCCAGCGACAGCGCGTCGTCGCTCAGGTCGACGCCATCCACTTCCCAGTTCGGGTAGTAATGGCCCATGGCGATGGCGATGCAGCCCGAACCGGTGCAAAGATCCAGCGCGCGGCTGACATCGCGGCCGGCCAGCCACGGCTCGAAGCCGCATTCGATCAGTTCGGCGATCGGCGAACGCGGCACCAGGGCGCGCTTGTCGCTCTTGAAGCTCAGGCCGGCGAACCAGGCCTCACCGGTCAAGTAGGCGGCCGGGATGCGTTCATCGATGCGACGCTGGAACAGTTCCAGCACGCGCAGCTTTTCGGCCTGCAGCAGGCGCGCCTGGCCATAGGCCGGGCCCAGATCGTGCGGCAGGTGCAGGCTGTGCAGCACCAGCTGGGTGGCCTCGTCCAGCGCATTGTCGTAGCTGTGACCGAAGGTCAGCCCGGCTTCGTTGAAACGGCTGGTGCCGTAGCGGATCAGATCGATGATCGTGTGGAGTTCGGCGGCCGTTTCAGCGGTCATGGCGGTACTGCGGGCAAAGTGGCCCCCGATTATAGGGGCTGGCGCCCGCGGCGGCATCCGTTGCGGCAGAAACGATCGGGCCGCAGCCGGTATGATGGAGCCCACTTCGCGCGGGGGCTCCCATGTTCAATCGCAACGCCGGCATCATCCTGCTGATCGCCCTGGCGGCGGGCCTGGGCCTGCTGGCCGCCCAGCAGGTGTTCGCGCCGAAGCCACCGGCCAACGCCCCGGCCACCGAAGCGATCACGCTGTACCCGCAGCCGCGCGAACTGCCCGACTTCAACCTGGCCCAGTCCGACGGCACCCGCCTGATTCCGGGCGAGCTGAAGGGCCACTGGACCCTGGTGTTCCTGGGCTTCACCTTCTGCCCCGACGTCTGCCCCACCACTCTGGCCGAGCTGGCCGGCGCGCAGAACCAGTGGGAGGCCCTGCCCGACAGCCTGCGCCCGCGCGTGCTGTTCATCTCGGTCGACCCGGACCGTGACAGCGCCACACGCCTGGGCGAGTACGTGCACGGCTTCCACAAGGACACCCTGGCCGCCACCGCCGATATCCCGTCGCTGGAGCGCTTTGCCACGTCGCTGGGTTTCGTGTTCCAGAAGGTGCCGGGCAAGCACTTCGACGAGAACCCTGAGGATTACACCGTCGAGCACTCGGCCAGCCTGGCCGTGCTCGACCCGCAGGGCCGCCTTGCCGGCCTGGTGCGGCCCCCGTTCAACGCGCCGGCCATTGCCCGCGACCTGCAGAAGCTGACCGAGAAAACCGCCCCATGAGCCTCACCACCGCCCTGACGTACGCCCTGCCCCACCGCCTGCTGTCCTCGATGGCGCGTTCGCTGGCGTACTCGGACGATCCGCGCGTGTCGCGCTGGCTGATCGACACCGTCACCCGCAAGTTCAACGTCAACCTGGACGAAGCGGCCAACCCGGACCCGCGCAGCTATGCCACCTTCAACCAGTTCTTCACGCGTGCGCTGAAGCCGGGGGCGCGCGTGGCCGATGCCGATCCGCGCAGCCTGGTGATGCCGGCCGACGGCCGCATCAGCCAGCTGGGGAAGATCGAGGCCGGCCGGATCTTCCAGGCCAAGGGCCAGTCGTTCACCGCCGCCGAACTGCTGGGCAGCGACGAAGACGCCAAGCCGTACAACGACGGCCTGTACGCCACCGTGTACCTGTCGCCGCGCGATTACCACCGCGTGCACATGCCGTGGACCGGCACCCTGCGCGAGACCGTGCACGTGCCGGGCCGCCTGTTCAGCGTCGGTCCGGCCGCGGTGAACGGCGTGCCGCGCCTGTTCGCCCGCAACGAGCGCTTGGTCTGCCACTTCGATACCAGCTTCGGCCCGATGGTGAGCGTGATGGTCGGTGCACTGCTGGTGTCCGGCGTGGAGACCGTATGGAGCGGTGAGGAGATCCCGGCCTACGGTGACCGCATCACCCGCAAGGATTACCGCGGCCAGGGCATCCAGCTGGAGCGCTTCGCCGAGATGGCGCGCTTCAACTACGGTTCGACCGTGATCGTGCTGCTGCCGCCGGGCGTGGCCGAGTTCGCGCCGCAGCTGGGCGCCGAAAGCCCGGTGCAGCTGGGCCAGGCGCTGGCGACGCTGCGCTGAGGTACATGTAGAGCCGAGCCCATGCTCGGCTGCTGGCTGCAACCGGTCATGCATTTCTGTGGGCAAAGGAAGCCGAGCATGGGCTCGGCTCTACAGCCAGAAGCGCGCTACTGCAGGGCCGTGGCTGGACCTACGTCCATGCCGTCGTAGTCTTCCACGCCCTTCTCCGCGGCCAGCGCCGCGAACTCCTGGTTGCGACGGTCCAGCGAGGCTTCGTCGTGAATCTCCACGCGCTCCACATGCAGCACGTGGAACGGCGCGTCGCCTTCTTCCGGCTCCTGCTCGAACAGTTCCACGAAGGTGTAACCCTGCGCCTGCAGATGGTCAGCCAGCACCTGCAACGGCTCAGCAGTGGAATGCACGAAGAAGTACCCCCACAGCAACGGGCCGGTGATGTCCCAGTCGGTGTTTTCGCGGAGGTTGGCGAACAGGTTGCGGGTGTCTTCGAGGTCCATGCGGATTCCAGGGGTCGGGGGGATTACTTGTCGCAGCCCTGCAGCTTCAGCGTCTGGCCGTGGCGCAGGCTGTAGGCCGGGGCCTTCAGGCCGTTGGCGCGGGCCAAGGTCGGCACGTCGCACTGGAATTTCGCGGCGATGGCGCCCAGGGTCTCGCCCTTGCCCACCTTGTGGCTGCGCACCGGCTTCGGGCGCGCCGCCGGGCGCGGGGCCGCCACCGGCGCCACCGGGGTGGTCGGCACGCTGGTGGACGCGGCCGCATCGGCCACCGGCACCACACCGCCCACGGCCACGCTGCCGGTGTAGCTGGCAGCGGTCGGACGCTTGATCGCTGCGTTCAGATCGGCGGTGATCAGGGTACGGGCCAGGTCGGCACGCGGGCCGCTGACGCAGTTGCGCTGGTACAGGCCGGCGATGCGGGTGGTGGCGTTGATCAGCGTGCCGGCCGGAATCCAGCCGTCGGCTTCATAGCGCGGGTTGAGGTTGCGCAGCGCGCGCATGTAGCCATCGCGGGTGCCGTGGCTGCCCAGGCAGATGGTCAGTTCGTAGATGGTGGTGGACTTGGCCAGGCGCAGCGTGGCCGGCTGCGCGCTGATCTTCGGGAATTCCACGCCGTACTGCTGCGGGTGCAGGAAGATCCAGGCCGCCGCGATCACCATCGGCACATAGTCCTTGGTCTCGCCGGGGAACTGGTTGTAGACGCTGTCGGTCCAGAAGCTCTGGCCGGCGCTCTGCTTGAACACGCGCGCGGCACGGCCTTCACCACCGTTGTAGGCGGCCACCGACATTTCCACGTTGTTGTTCAGCTCGCGTAGACGCTCGTTGAGGTAACTGGCGCTGGCTTCAGCAGCACTGCGCGCATCGAAACGGGTATCGAAGCCGGTGCCATCCGGACCGAGGCCGAAGCGGCGGCCGGTGGCCGGCATGAACTGCATCAGCCCGGCGGCGCCGGCGCGCGAGGACGCATGCACGCGACCGTTGGATTCCTTGGCCATGATGCCGAACAGCAGTGCCTCGGGCAGGCCACGCTTCTCCCACTCCGGCCACATCACCGCGCGCAGGTTCTGGTAGTTCTCATAGCTGGTCAGCAGCGCCGGGCGCATGTCGGTCAGCCAGCGGCGGATGCCGGCCTGCACCGCCGGGTTGTATTCGACCATGCTGTCGAAGGCGTGCCGCTTGTCGTTGAGCAGCGCGGCAGCGCGCGCGGCCTCCGGCACGTCGGCGGTGAGCGGGCCGATATGGTCGGGGTCGGCTTCCAGGCGGTCACCGCCCTCGTCGGCCACGTCGTCGCTGGCAGCGGCATCAGCGTCGTGCTTGAGCAGGCGCTTGTAGCTGGCAAGCAGGGTGCCCATCTGGCAGCCCTTCTGCTTCACGCAGTCGTTGAGGACATCTTCCATGTCTTCCAGCGCGGCATCGGCCTCGTTGCTGCCCTTGGGGTCGGCATCGGCGACCAGCAGCAGGGCGTCGCTGTAACGCTTTTCGGCGACGGTCATGCGCTGCTGCAGCGCATCCACCTTCACCTTGTCCCGGGCCGAAACCCGCTGCGCATGGGCGTCGGGCGCCAGGGAAACCAGGCAGGCCAGGGCCAGCAGCGGCCAACCGCGGGAAATCAGGACAGGAACGGGCATTGATGGCACTGTGTGCGAAACAGGCAGGCAGAGTAGCGGCGCCGCCAAGGTCCGGGCAAGCCGACCTTCGGCCCGTCACCGCCGGCGGTTAACATTGGGCTATTCACCACAAGGGCTGGACCATGGATCCGATTCTGCTCGGCAAAGGCATTACCGACGATATTGCCGTCACCCTGCTGCCGAAACTCGGCAACCGCCACGGCCTGGTGGCCGGCGCCACCGGCACCGGCAAGACGGTCACCCTGATGACCCTGGCCGAGGGCTTCTCGCGGCTGGGCGTGCCGGTGTTCCTGGCCGATGTTAAGGGCGATGTGTCCGGCCTGGCTGTTCCCGGCACCGGTGCCGAGAACCTGCTGACGCGTGCTGCCGAGATCGGCGTGGCCGACTATGCGCCGGCCGCCAGCCCCACCATTTTCTGGGACCTGTACGGCAAGCTCGGCCATCCGGTGCGCACCACGGTCAGCGAGATGGGCCCGACCCTGCTGGCGCGCATCCTCGAGTTGAACGACACCCAGTCCGGCGTGCTCGACATCGTGTTCAAGCTGGCCGACGACCGTGGCCTGCTGCTGCTGGACATGGATGACCTGCGCGCCCTGCTCGGCCTGGTGGCCGAGGAGCGCAAGGACATCTCCACCGAGTACGGCCTGGTCAGTGCGCAGTCGATCGCCGCGATCCAGCGTTCGGTGCTGCGCCTGGCGCAGGATGGTGGCGAGAATTTCTTCGGCGAACCGGCGCTTGAGCTGGCCGACATCATGCGGGTCAATCACGACGGTCGCGGCGTGATCGGCATCCTCGCCGCCGACCAGCTTGTGCTCAAGCCCAAGCTGTATTCCACCTTCCTGCTGTGGCTGCTGTCGGAGTTGTTCGAGCAGCTGCCGGAGGTGGGCGACCTGGACAAGCCGAAGCTGGTCTTCATCTTCGACGAGGCCCACCTGCTGTTCGACGACGCACCGCCGTCGCTGGTGCAGCGCATCGAGCAGGTGGTGCGCCTGATCCGCTCCAAGGGCGTGGGCGTGTATTTCTGCTCGCAGTTCCCCGACGACGTGCCGGGCAACATCCTCGGCCAACTGGGCAACCGCGTGCAGCACGCGTTGCGTGCGTTCACCCCGCGCGACCAGAAGGCAGTGAAGACCGCTGCCGAAACCTTCGTGCCGAACCCGAAGCTGGACGTGGCCAAGGTGCTCAGCCAGCTCGGCACCGGTGAAGCGCTGGTATCCACCCTGCAGGACAAGGGTGTGCCGATGCCGGTGCAGCAGACGATGATCGCGCCGCCGCGCTGCCGGATGGGACCGATCACCGAGACCGAGCGTACCCAGGTGCGTGCCGGCAGCCCGGTCGGCAGTCGTTACGACACGGCGATCAACCGTGAATCGGCCGCCGAACTGCTGGCCCAGCGCGCGCAGAAGACGGTCGAGCAGGCGCAGGCGCCGGCCGCCCGCAGCCGCGAGCAGGACGAAGCGCAGGAAGGCGGTTTCGGCCAGGCGATCAAGGATGCGATTTTCGGCACCAAGCGCCGCCAGGGCATGATCGAGACGATGGCCAAGCAGACCACGCGCACGGTCGGCACCAGGCTGGGCAACCAGATCGTGCGTGGCCTGTTGGGCGGCATCTTCGGCGGCAAGCGCTGATTCACCGCCACTGGCGGTCAGAGCTCTTTCCACGGGAAAGGGCTCCGACCCCATCGTTCCCCTGAAAAGAAGTCTTACCGCATGTCCCGTTGGCGTCCCCCCGCAGAAAAAAGCACTGCCCTGATCACCGCCTCCGGCCACGCACGGCTGAAGGCCGAACTGGATGACCTGTGGCGGGTGCGCCGCCCCGAGGTGGTGAAGGCACTGGCCGCAGCCGCCGCAGAAGGCGATCGTTCGGAAAACGCCGAGTACACCTACCGCAAGAAGCAGCTGGGCGAGATCGACCGTCGCGTGCGCTACCTGACCAAGCGATTGGAATCGCTGCGCGTGGTCGACACCACGCCGACCGATCCGCAGGCGGTGTTTTTCGGCGCGTGGGTGGAACTGGAGAACGTGGACAGTGGCGACACCAGCCGCTATCGCATTGTCGGCCCGGACGAGACCGATGCAGGCCTGGGTTGGATCAGCATCGATTCGCCGCTGGCACGTGCGCTGCTGAAGAAGCGGCTGGATGATGAGTTCTCGGTAGAGCTGCCCGGCGGGCAGTTCACCTTTGCGGTGATCGGGGTGGAGTACGAGCCTGTGTAGCGTCGAGCATGGCTCGACTGCCTGCCCTTTGTAGAGCCGAGCCCATGCTCGGCTGATGGGCAAACGCAGCCGAGCATGGGCTCGGCTCTACAACGGCAACCCCACCAGCGGCAACGGATACTGGCGACCGGCACGCAGCGGGCGGAAATAATCGGCATTGCGATAGAAGGCGGAATCCTGCACGCCATGCCAGCCGGGAATACCGGCCAATGGCAGGGGCCGCAGCTGCAGCGGATCGGTCACTGCCCTGCCCTCGGCGATGGCCGCGGTCACTGCGTCAACGCAGGCATCATCGACTTCGTCGCGCACCACCACGCACTTGCCCACCAGACGGCGTTCCGGCAGCAGCGCCTGCTCCATCAGCGCGTGCCCGAATACCGCAGCGATGGCGATGTCTCCGCTCAGCCAGTGCGCTGGCTCGAACAATGCATGCCAGTCATGCCCATCCCACGCACGCATAAACGAGTCATCGCGCACGCGCACGATCACGCCGGTCTCGTCGAACTGGGTCAACGCGGCCTGCGCACGGTTGCGCTGGCCCGGCGGCATCGCCTCGATATGCCGGCACTGCTGCACATTGAGGGCCTGCTTGAGCTGCGGGTAACGGGCCCACACCAGTGCATTGAACAGGTCGTGCCAGTTGTCGGCGCGGGTGGCGATAAGCCCCTGCGCGATGCGGGCTTCGTAGTGCAGGCCGTCAGCCAGCAGCGTGGCATCCTGCTCGACCAGGTGCTTGCCGGGCAGCGTGAGGCGTGCCTCGAGCGCTGCAATGGACGGCCACTCCGGGCCTTCCAACAGATCACGAACGTCGCGCAATCCGGCAAACACCGGGTGCGCGAACACCTGCGGATCGACCGCCGCACGCGGCGGCGGCACGAAGCGGCGGACACCGCTGCCGTCACCGGCGGCGGTCGTCGCGGTGGTCACAGCATCTTGAGATCGAATGCCGGGCGGGTAGCGGCCGGCAGCGCGTCACCGTACAGGTCGTGCTCGTCGCTCTCGGTGATTTCCACGTCGACGAACTCACCCACGCGCAGCGGCACCTGGTCGGCATTCTGGATGTGCACCAGGCCGTCGATCTCCGGGGCATCGGCCTTGGAGCGGGCCACGGCGATATCGCCTTCGATGGCGTCGACCAGGCACTGCTGCACGGTGCCGATTTTGGCTTCCAGGCGTGCCGCGGAAATCCGCGCCTGCTTTTCCATGAAACGGGCCAGCCGCTCCTGCTTCACTTCCTCCGGCACCGCATCGGGCAGGTCGTTGGCGGTGGCGCCTTCCACTGGCGAATAGGCGAACGCACCGACGCGGTCCAGCTGCGCCTCGTCCAGGAACGAGAGCAGCTCTTCGAACTCGGCCTCGGTCTCGCCCGGGAAGCCAACGATGAAGGTCGAACGCACGGTGATGTCCGGGGCGATACGGCGCCAGTTCTGTACGCGCTCCAGGGTCTTCTCGACCGCACCGGGGCGCTTCATCAGGCGCAGGATGCGCGGGCTGGCATGCTGGAACGGAATGTCCAGGTACGGCAGGATGCGGTTCTCGGCCATCAGCGGCACCACCTCGTCCACGTGCGGGTACGGGTAGACGTAGTGCATGCGCACCCACGCATCCAGCTCGGACAGGCCTTCGCACAGCGCCTTCAGGCGGGTCTGGTAGGCCTTGTCGCGCCACATCTTCTCGGCGTACTTCACGTCCACGCCATAGGCCGAGGTGTCCTGCGAAACCACCAGCAGCTCACGCACGCCGCCGCGCACCAGGCGCTCGGCTTCGCGCAGCACCTCATCCACCGGGCGCGAGACCAGCTTGCCGCGCATCGACGGAATGATGCAGAAGCTGCACTTGTGGTTGCAGCCTTCGGAAATCTTCAGGTACGCGTAGTGGCGCGGGGTCAGCTTGATGCCGTAGTCAGGCACCAGGTCCACGAACGGGTCGTGCTTGGGCGGCAGTGCTTCATGCACGGCTTCCATCACGCTCTGGTAGTCCTGCGGGCCGGACACCGCCAGCACGTTGGGGTACGCCTCGCGGATCTGCTCCGGGCGCTTGCCCAGGCAGCCGGTGACGATGACCTTGCCGTTCTGGTTCATCGCCTCGCCGATCGCGTCCAGCGATTCGGTCACCGCCGAATCGATAAAGCCACAGGTGTTGACCACCACCACGTCGGCCGAATCGTAGGACGGCACGATGTCGTAGCCTTCCGAGCGGAGCTGGGTAAGGATGCGTTCGGAATCGACAAGGGCCTTCGGGCAGCCAAGGCTGACGAAGCCGACTTTGGGGTTCAGCTGGGACATGGAATCGCGGGACTCTGGGGGCCTGGGCCCCTGCCGTCGTGGCAGGGGTTCCTGGGGGCCGGGGCCTGAAAGGGCGCCAGTATACCGGGGTTGGCGGCCGCGCTCTGAATGGCCAGCCGCCCGATCCCGCACAGCCGCTGACATCGCGCTAACCCACGCTGCACCGACAATGCCGTTCTGTTCCCCACAACGAGATGGAAACGATGGCCGAGTGGATCACCCTGGATACGCATCACGGCCCGGTACGGGCCTGGCAGGCCCTGCCGGAGGGCACCCCGCGTGGCGGGCTGGTGGTGGTGCAGGAAATTTTCGGCGCCAACCCGCACATCCGCGGCGTAGCGGAGCGCTTCGCGGCCGAAGGCTACGCGGTGCTGGCGCCGTCGTTCTTCGACCTGGTCGACGGTGCAGAAGCCGATCCGGATGCCCTGCCCTATGACGCCGAAGGCGTGAAGCAGGGCCTGGAACGGGTGACCGCACTGGGCATGGAGAAGGCGCTGGAGGTCGTGCGTGCGGCCGCCACCCGGCTGGCACCCCATGGCAAGGTCGGCACGGTGGGCTACTGCTGGGGCGGCACGGTGGCGATGCTGTCGGCCCTGCGCCTGGGCCTGCCCTCGGTCAGCTATTACGGTGCGCGCAATGTCCAGTTCCTGGATGAGACGCCCAAGGCCCCGGTGATCTTCCACTTCGGCGCCCAGGACAGGAGCATCCCGCCGGAGGCGGTCCAGGCCCATCGCGAGAAGCTGCCGCAGATGGCCACCTTCGTCTATCCGGCCGACCACGCCTTCAACCGGGAGGTCGGACATGCGTATGATCCAGACAGCGCCGCCCTGGCGCTGCAACGCACCCTGGACTTCTTCTCGGAGCATCTTGGATGAGCGATTTCGAACTCGATTCACGCCTGGCCACCGATAGCGTGCTGGTGGCGGAAGGACCGTTGTCGCAAGTGCGGCTGATGAACGACGAACGATTCCCCTGGCTGGTGCTGGTACCGCGCCTTGCCGGGGTGACCGAGTGGATCGAGCTGGACGGCGAGCAGCAGGACAAGCTGCGCACCGAGCTCAACCGCGCCTGCAAGGCCCTGAAGGGTGCCGACGGGGTGGAGAAGATCAATATCGGTGCGCTGGGCAACATCGTGCGGCAGCTGCATTTCCATGTGATCGGCCGCCATGACGGCGACCCCGCGTGGCCGGGCCCGGTCTGGGGCAGCGGCCCCGCGCACCGCTACGAGCCGGGTGCGCTGGACCAGCATGTCGCCTACTGGAAGGAACGGCTAGGATATCCAGCCCAGTCCTGAGCGTTTGCCGACCCGATGCGATTCAACCTCGTTGCCGCCGTCCTGCTGATCCTGATCGGCCTGTTCATGCTCGCCAGCAACCTCGGCTGGACGCACCTGAACCTGTCCAAGCTGCTGCTGACCTGGTGGCCGGTGGCACTGGTGGGTGTCGGCATCGCGATGCTGTTCGGTCGCGGAAAATAAAGGAGGCGGCGCATTGCGCCGCCTCCTTCATGTAGAGCCGAGCCATGCTCGGCTTCACAAATCGCCTTCAATCTTCAGGTCCGCGGCAGGGTCACGCCGGTCTGGCCCTGGTACTTGCCACCACGATCGCGGTACGACGTCTCGCAGATGTCATCGGCGGCCGCCTGGAAGAACAGCATCTGCGCCACGCCTTCGTTGGCATAGATGCGCGCCGGCAGCGGCGTGGTGTTGCTGAACTCCAGGGTCACGTGCCCTTCCCATTCCGGTTCCAGCGGGGTCACGTTGACGATGATGCCGCAGCGCGCGTAGGTGCTCTTGCCCAGGCACACCACCAGGGTGTCGCGCGGGATGCGGAAGTACTCCACGGTGCGCGCCAGCGCGAAGCTGTTTGGCGGGATGATGCATTCATCGCCGACGATATCGACGAAGCTGCCCGGATCGAAGTGCTTGGGATCGACGATGGTCGAGTTGATGTTGGTGAACACCTTGAACTCGCGCGAGCAGCGCACGTCGTAGCCGTAGCTGGAGGTGCCATAGCTGACGATGCGCTCGCCGTTGGCCTGCTTGACCTGCCCGGCCTCGAACGGCTCGATCATGCCGTGCTGCTCGGACATGCGGCGGATCCAACGGTCACTCTTGATGCTCATGCTTTGTCCTGGGGTGCGAGGGGGCGCGAGGATTCTAGCAGGGGGCCGGGCGTCGCCGGCGGCCCCTGCCCGGGCACTTACAGCAGCGACGACAGGATCGGGATCGAGGCACGCGGACGCTTGCCAACCTCCTCGATCAGGCGCTGCGCGGCATGGCGGTAGGCCTGGGCCGGAACCGAATCCGGCTGGGCCACGGTGATCGGGGTACCGGAATCGCCCTGCTCGCGGATGCCGATCTGCAGCGGCAGCGAACCGAGCAACGGCACGCCGTACTGCGCGGCCATGCGCTCGCCGCCGCCCTCGCCGAACAGGTGCTCGACATGCCCGCAGCTGCTGCAGGTATGCACCGCCATGTTCTCGACGATGCCCAGCACCGGCACCTCGACCTTCTCGAACATCTTCAGCGCCTTCTTCGCGTCCAGCGTGGCGATGTCCTGTGGCGTGGTGACGATCACCGCACCGGCCAGCGGGATCTTCTGGGTCAGGGTCAGCTGGATGTCGCCGGTGCCCGGCGGCAGGTCGATCAGCAGGTAGTCCAGGTCGTCCCACAAGGTGTCGTTGAACAGCTGGGTCATCGCCGAGGTGGCCATCGGCCCACGCCAGATCATCGGCGTGTCCTCTTCGATCAGGTAGCCGATCGACATGGTGTCGACGCCGAACGCACGCAGCGGCTCGATGCTCTTGTTGTCCGGGCTTTCCGGACGGCCGGACAGGCCCAGCATGGCCGGCACGCTGGGGCCATAGATGTCGGCGTCGAGCACGCCCACGCGCGCGCCGAGCTGCTGCAGCGCCACGGCCAGATTGACCGCGGTGGTCGACTTGCCGACGCCGCCCTTGCCCGAACCAACCGCGATCACATTGCGGATGCGGGCATGCGGCGTGAGTCCCTTCTGGACCTGGCTTGCATGGGGACGGCGGGGAGAACTGTTCACAACGAGCACCGGCGGGGTCAGGGGGAATAACCGAGCATCATACAAGCTGGACGTAACCTGACTGAAATTCAGGATTGCTACAGATTCGTGCAAAGATTGTTAAGTTCATGTTACGTTCGACCCGCACTGTTTTGGGCTGCGGAGCTGGCATTTCCAGCCCGCGCGATGGCGCATGCGCAGTGCCGTTTTTGTTTTTGCTCTCCAATGGAACTACATGAACTACGTAAGCAACACCGCACGTCGCAACACGCTCGCCGTCGCCCTGATTTCCGCTCTGATGGCCGCCGCCCCGGCAATGGCCCAGGACAAGGCGACCAACCTGGACAAGATCACCGTCACCGGTTCGCTGATCCCGCAGACCCAGGTTGAAACCCAGACCCCGGTGATGTCCATCACCGCCGAAGACATCCAGACCCGCGGCTTCAGCAGTGTTGCTGAAGTGCTGCAGCAGTCGTCGCTGACCACTGGCGGCCTGCAGGGCGGCCAGACCTCGGGTTCGTTCACCCAGGGCGCCGAAGCCGCCGGCATGTTCGGCCTGAATCCGGGCTACACCAAGTACCTGATCAACGGCCGCCCGATGCTCTCGTACCCGGCGCTGTACAACGGCAGCGAAACCTTCAACAACATCAGCGGCATTCCGATCGACATCGTCGAGCGCATCGAAGTGCTGCCGGGCGGCCAGTCCTCGCTGTACGGCTCGGACGCGATCGCCGGTGTGGTCAACATCATCCTGAAGGAGCGCATGGACGGCGGCACCATGACCCTCCGCGGCGGCACCTACACCGAAGGCGGCGGCAGCAACATCCGCTTCAGCGCTGCCAAGGGCATCAACGCCTTCGACGACCGCTTCCATGCGCTGTTCAACGTGCAGATCGAGAACGGCAGCCCGATCTGGGGCTACCAGCGCGACATCACCCGCCAGAACAACCCGGTCGGCTACACCGCCCAGGTTCCGTCGAACGACTTCGCCGTCATCACCAACGCTGACAACAAGCTGCTGATGATGGACCCGAGCCGTTGCGCCAACGTCGCTGGGCTGTATGACGGCACCACCGTGGTCGGCCAGCGCGCGTCGGGCGAGTCCTGCGGTTCGGTGTACAGCGCCGGCTACAAGACCCTGAAGAACGGCAAGAACAGCGGCCAGTTCTACTCGTCGATGACCTTCGACGTGAACGACAACTTCCAGCTGTTCGCCGACGTGCTGTACAGCAAGGAAAAGACCGAGTTCACCTCCGGCTCGAGCGCCCTGTGGTGGGGCACCAAGTCGGTCATGGGCGGCTTCTACGACCAGGGCCTGGGCAAGGTCGTGAACCTGCAGCGCGCCTTCGCGCCGGAAGAAATCGGCCCGGGCCACTACAACAACATCATGAACTCCGACGAAAGCCGTGCCTACCAGGTCACCCTGGGCGGCAAGGGCATGGTCGGCGACTGGGACTACAGCGCCAGCTTCACCCGTGGCGAGTACCGCCTGGACCAGAACCGCTTCGTGCGCTGGAAGGACAAGATCGAAGACTTCTTCGGCCAGACCGTGCTGGGCCCGCGCCTGGGCACCTCGGCTGGCGGCTTCGGCATCTACAACCCGGACTATGCGGCCTTCTACTCGCCGATCACCCCGGACCAGTTCGCCAGCTTCACCGGCTACGGCACCCACCGCAGCAAGACCTGGCAGAACCTGGGTCGGGTGCAGGTGACCAACGGCTCGCTGTTCAGCCTGCCGGGCGGTGATGCCGGCCTGGCCGTCGTGCTGGAAGGTGGCAGCGAAGGCTGGGATTACTCGCCGGACCAGGCGTTCGTTGATGGCAATGTGTGGGGCACCACCGCCGTCGCCGGCGCCGGCCACCGCAGCAACTACGCGGTCACCAGCGAACTGCGCATGCCGCTGCACGACACCCTGACCGTCAGCGCCTCGGGCCGCTATGACGCCTTCAAGATCGCCGACAAGACCGTCGACAAGGCCACCTACAGCATCGGCCTGGAATTCCGTCCGATCGAGAGCCTGCTGCTGCGCGGCAAGTACGGTACCGCCTTCCGCGCACCGACCCTGTCCGATGCCTTCCAGGGCATGAGCGGTTCGTACTCGTCCGGCCAGAACGACTACTACCGCTGCAGCCAGATGGGTTATGGCCTGCGTGATGAGGCCTGCTCGTTCTACAAGAACACCTCGGTGTACAGCGAAAAGTCCGGCAACCCGGACCTGAAGCCGATCACCGCCGATGTCTGGAGCGCAGGTGTGGTGTGGGCCCCGGTCAGCAACTTCTCGCTGTCGGCCGACTACTACAACTGGAAGATCAAGAACGAGGTCAAGACCCTGAGCTCGGACCAGCTGCTGCTGGCCGAGTACCAGTGCCACAACGGCCTGCCGAACAACACCTCGGCCAGCTGCGGTGACGTGACCAACTGGATATCCCGCGACGCCGGTGGCAACCTGACCCGCGTATACACGCCGAAGCTCAACGTTGCCAGCCAGAACCTGGAAGCGGTGACCGTGGCGGCCAAGTACCAGCAGGATATCGGCCGCTTCGGCTCGCTGATGTTCTCCGGCAACTACACCAACATGCTGAAGCGTGAAGTGCAGCCGATGCCGGGCGCCGCCAAGCTCGACCTGCTGAGCGACCCGTACAACATGTGGTACTACGACAACTTCGCCAAGGTCCGCGGCGATCTGTCGGTGGCCTGGAACATCGCCAAGTTCACCACCACTGTGTACGCCAACTACGTCGGCAGCACCCCGAACTACCTGGCCTACACCGGCCGCAGCTACGGCTACGTCCACTCCTCCGGCGCCAAGGCCGGCAAGTGGGGTTCGTACACCACGTACAACCTGAGCATGAACTACCAGGCACAGGAAGATCTGGTCCTGTCGCTGATGGTCAACAACGTGTTCAACAAGCTGCCGGAAGGCCAGCGCTACAACTACCCGGGCAACGAATCGACCCCGTTCAACGACGGCTTCTACAGCGTCTACGGCCGCCAGATCTCGGCCCAGGTCAAGTACAACTTCTGATCCCGTCGTTTTCCGGACTCCGTGTCTGGACCAGGCCCCGCTTCGGCGGGGCCTTTTTTTGGTTCCAGGAAGCCTTCGGTAAAGCACTGATGCAGAAGCAGCAAATGCACTACGACAGATTGACCTTCATATCGCCATCTTTTGAAACACACCAAAACAATTGGCGTTAACCATTGATCTGCCGACATTTTTCAGGGCAAACCCCGATTGACGAAATGACGATCGTGTGCACTCTGCGTTAAGTGCGTGTTACGGTCCGACTGAATGGAATGCAACTGAACAGATCGTTAAACCGACATGGAAGCCGGTCGCCAAGACATCTCACTACGGGGATTTTCCATGTCTCGCCATCGTTCCACACTCTCGCGCCACCCACTGACCCTCGCCCTCCTCGGCACGCTGCTCTCCTCCGGCACGGCCCTGGCGCAAAGCAACAATGCGCCGACCCAGCTTGACCGCGTGACGGTCACCGGTTCGCTGATTCCGCAGACCGAGATCGAGAACCACACGCCGGTCCTGACCGTGACCGCCGAGGACATCCAGACCCGCGGCTTCACCAGCGTTGCCGATGTCCTGCAGCAGTCCTCGCTGTCCACGGGTGGCCTGCAGGGCGGCCAGACCTCGGCCTCGTTCACCCAGGGCGCCGAAGCCGCCGGCATGTTCGGCCTCAGCCCGGGTTACACCAAGTACCTCATCAACGGCCGCCCGATGCTTTCGTATCCGGCGCTGTACAACGGCGGCGATACGTTCAACAACATCAGCGGCATTCCGATCGACATCGTCGAGCGCATCGAGATCCTGCCGGGTGGCCAGTCCTCACTGTATGGCTCCGATGCGATCGCTGGCGTGGTCAACATCATCCTCAAGGAACGCATGGATGGTGGCGTCCTCAACGTACGCGGTGGCGCCTACAGTGAAGGCGGCGGCAACAGCTTCCGCCTCAGCGGCGCCCGCGGCTTCAATGGCGTGGATGATCGCTTCCATGCGCTGGTCAACGTGCAGTATGAGAAGACCAGCCCGATCTGGGGTTACCAGCGCGATCTGACCAAGGTCAACAATCCCGACGGTTACAGCCCGCAGTACGTCTCCAACGACTTCCTGGTGCTGCTGCCGGCCGCCAACAACGCCTACGCCATGATGGACCCGAACCTGTGCGCCAATGTGGCCGGGCAGTTCGATGGCACCACGGTGCTCGGCACCCGGCCCACCGGCCAGGCATGTGGCTCCACCTATGGCACCGGCTACAAGACCATCAAGAACGGCAAGGAAAGCGCGCAGATCTACAGTTCTGCCACCTTCGACGTGAATGACAACTTCCAGTTGTTCGGCGATGCGCTGTACAGCCTGGAAGAGGTCAAGTACGCGACGGGTTCCGGCTACACCTGGTGGGGCACCTCGTCCGGCTGGGGCCGCTTCTATGACCAGGCCAGCGGCCAGTACATGAACCTGCAGCGGGTGTTCGCCCCGGAAGACATCGGCGGCGCCGGCTACCGTGACATCATGAACACCGACCGCAACAAGGCCTACCAGGTAACGCTGGGCGGCCGCGGCACGGCCGGCAACTGGGACTACAGCCTCAGCTTCACCCGCGGCGAGTACAAGCTGACCGAGCGCAACTTCGTGCGCTGGAATGACCCGATCAACGATTACTTCGAACAGCGCGTGCTGGGCCCGGTGCTGGGCACCACCAGCACCGGTTACGACATCTACAGCCCGAACTGGGAAGCCTTCTACGCGCCGCTGCCGGCCGGAGACTTCCAGACCTTCACCGGTTACAGCTACAGCCAGAGCCGTACCTGGCAGAACCTGGCCCGTGCACAGGTCACCAACGGCTCACTGTTCAAGCTGCCCGGCGGCGACGCCGGCCTGGCCGTGGTCGTTGAAGGTGGCAGTGAAGGCTGGGACTACAGCCCCGATCCGGGCCTGATGGATGGCAGCGTCTGGGGCACCACGGCGGTCTCCGGCGCCGGCCACCGCAGCAACTATGCGGTGACCGGTGAGCTGCGTCTGCCGCTGCATGACACGCTGACAGTCACCGGCTCCGGCCGCTACGACGCCTTCAAGATCGGCAGCAACACCGTCGACAAGTCCACCTACAGCATCGGCATCGAGTTCCGCCCGATCGAGAGCCTGCTGTTCCGCGGCAAGTACGGCACCGCCTTCCGTGCGCCGACCCTGTCCGACGCATTCCAGGGCCGTAGCGGCTACTACGCCAACGGCTCCACCGACTACTACCGTTGCGGTCAGCTGGGCTACGACCCGGCCAACACCACCGGTTGCCCGTATGACAGCGTCTCGGTGTTCGGCACCCGCGCCGGCAACCCCGACCTGGAACCGATCACCGCCGACGTCTGGAACGCAGGTGTTGTGTGGGCACCGATCAACAACCTGTCGCTGTCGGTGGACTACTACAACTGGAAGATCAAGAACGAGGTCGATACGCTCAGCTCCGACCAGCTGCTGCTGGCCGAGTACTATTGCCGTGGCGGCCAGGCCAACAACACCTCGGCCAGCTGCCAGAACGTCAACGACTGGATCACCCGCGATGCGTCCGGCGTGCTGGACGAGATCTACACCCCGAAGATGAACGTCGCCCGCCAGAACCTGGAAGCGCTGACCGCCAGCTTCAAGTACGTGCACGACATGGACCGCTTCGGTTCGTTGCAGTTCTCGGGCAACTACACCGACATGCTCAAGCGCGAACTGCAGCCGCAGCCAGGCGATGAGTTCCTGGACCTGCTGCGTGACCCGTACGCGATGTGGGTATACGACTCGTACGCCAAGGTGCGCGCCGATGGTTCGGTCGGCTGGGCCAAGGACAAGTGGACCACCACCCTGTATGCCAACTACATCGGCAAGACGCCGAACTACATGGCCTACGTGGGCAATGGCTACGACTACGTCCACAGCTCCGGCTACAAGGCAGGCAAGTGGGGGTCCTACACCACCTACAACCTGAGCGTGAACTATCGCGCGCTGGACAACCTGACCCTGTCGCTGATGGTCAACAACGTGTTCAACAAGATGCCGGACAACCAGCGCTTCAGCTTCGCCGGGACCAGCGGCCAGCCGTACAACAATTACCTGTACAACGCCTACGGGCGTGCCATCTACGTGCAGGCGAAGTACGAGTTCGGGGGCAAGTAAACGAGCCGCGCCAGGGCGCCCCGTGCTGACGGGGCGCCCTGGCACGCGGTCAGCTGCGGGTTTCACATGCAGTTGACGGACGCCCGGCACTCGTTCATCTTCAGGTCATCTTGATGGATAAACGCCAAGGACGTCCCGAAGATGAACCGCCCTGCTGTGACCCGTACCGCCCTGGTGGCCGCCCTGGCACTCGCCGCCAGCCAGGCCAGCTCCGCCCCTTTGCCGGTTGAAGACTTCGCCAAAATCCCTGCGATCCAATCCGTCTCGATGAGTCCGGACGGTAAACAACTGGTCGCCATTATCGCCGCACCGGGCAGCAACAATGGCGACACCGCATTGGCCAACTGGAATCTGGACAAGTTGGGCGCAGGACCGGTCGCCATCACGCCTTCCGGTGACCGCATGAAGTTCATTGCAGCCAGCGCCCTGAAGGCGGGCCGCAGCCTGGTGATCGGTCGCCAGGAGCTGACCGCGCAGTTGGCGGGCTGTGGCGAAGGCAACTCTGTAGGCTCGACCAAGACCTTCCTGGCCAAAGCCTACCTGACCGACAGCAGCCAGACCAAGTTTGACGAAGCCTTTGCCGACAACAGTCGCAAGCTGGGCATCAGCGAACAGACCCGCCGCTGTCTGGAGATCGCGGGTACGGCCTCGCTCGTGCATTCTCTACCGCTGGATCCGGACAGAGTGATCATTTCCCAGGTCAACCAGTCCACACTGTCGTCGAACTACTATCTATTCAATCTGCGCACTGGTGAGACCGGGCTGCTGTTCCGTGGCGACGCCCGTTCCTCGCCAGGCCTGTTCCACCCCCGCGATGGCGAACTGCTGACCCGCACCCAGATCGAACCTGCGGGCTCGAACGAGTATGAGCAGCAGATACTGATCAAGAACAAGGGCAGTGGCCAGTTCGAGAAGCATGACCCGCTGACCACGCGCCTGAGCGATCGCTACACGATGGACGTTGTCGGGATCGACGACCAGACGGGCAAGTTGTACGTGCTCACCGACAGGTTCTCGGAGCAGGTCCAAGCACGCCTGTACGATCCCGCCAACCGAACCTTCGACAACGAACCGCTGGCAGCACATCCCCAGTATCCGATTGGCGGCCTGATCCTGGGCACCAAGCCAAGCAACTTCAATCAGGTTCTTGGGTTCTACCTCGAAGGCCCACGCCGCGAGGCTGTGTACGTGGACCCGCAGATGAAGGGCCTGTACGAAGGCCTGAAGCAGGCCTACCCAGGCACCTACGTTGCCATCTCTGGCTACAACGACGACTTGTCGCGGGTCCTGTTCACGACCAATGCCGCCGATCAGCCCACGACCTACCGCATGCTGAGTGATCGCAAACAGGTCACCACCCTGGGCAGCGAAAGACCCTGGGTCGATGGCAAGCAGATCGGCGAGCAACGCTGGGTCACCTACACAGCGCGTGACGGCCGCAAGATCCCGGCGATTGTCGATCTTCCGGTTGGATGGAAACAGGGAGATGCACCGCTTCCGGCGCTGGTGCATCCGCACGGCGGCCCCTGGGCACGCGATTACACCGGATGGGATGTGTCTGGCTGGGTGCCGTTCTTCACGTCACGCGGTTACGCCGTGATCCGGCCGCAGTACCGGGGTTCGACCGGTTTCGGTCGCGAGCATTGGCTTGCCGGTGACAAGCAGTGGGGCCTGACCATGCAGGATGACAATGACGACGCCGCTGCCTGGCTCGTGCAGCAAGGCATCGCGGCAAAGGATCGTCTGGCCATCTTCGGTTATTCCTACGGCGGCTTTGCTGCTGCTGCTGCGACGGTCCGCGCCCCATCGCCATTCCAGTGCGCCATCGCAGGCGCGCCCGTTACGGATCTCGCACGACTGGGTGTTTCCTGGAGCGAGAACAGGCTGCAGCGGATCCTGCAGGGGCAGACCGTCAAAGGCATGGACCCGATGCAGAACACCGCGAAGGCCAATATTCCGCTCCTGACGTTCGTTGGTGATCGCGACGTGCGTACCCCGGCATTCCATGCCAAGAACTTCTACAGCGCAGTGAAAGACAAGGTACCGGCAAAGTTCGAGCTGATTCCGGACATGCCGCACAGCATGCCGTGGTACCCCCGCCACTACCAGGTAACGCTGCCACTGATGGCCGACTTCCTCGCAAAGGACTGTGGACCGGGCGGGCTTTGACCCCCCTACCCCCTACCCCCGACCCGCGGCTACCAGCCCGCCCCGCCACCGCCAGGTTGGCGGGGTTCTTGCCCCCAGAACGCTGAATTGACCATTAGCAACAATAAGTTACGCAACAGCATCATTCACGTTGCATTTACTTTACGCCCAACATACACTCCGTTAACCGAAGCATAACAAATGGGGGTCAAACAGTATGCGCAGTACCAACCGCCTAATTTCGCCAAGCCGCCTTCCGCTCGCCCTGGCAGTGGTCGCCTGTCTTCAAGCAGCACCGGTTCTGGCCCAGGAAGCAGCACAAAAGGAAGCCGCGGCGTCAAGCGCCTCCCCTGAAAGCAAGAAGGCGACCGACCTTGACAAGGTAACGGTCACCGGCTCACTGATTCGCCGTGCCGACTATGAGACCACCTCCCCGGTCTTCACCATCGACACAGAACGAAATGCGACCCAGGGACAGGTAAACGTCGCTGAGTTCCTGCAGAAGTCGGCCATTGGTGCCGCAGAAACCCAGATCACCAACCAGTTCGGTGGCTTCAACACCAACGGTGGTACCGGCGTACAGACCTTCTCGCTGCGTGGCCTGGGTGCCAACCGCACGCTGGTTCTGCTGGACGGCCAGCGCCCGGGCCCGGCAGGTACTCGTGGCGCCGTCGGGGCCTTCGACCTGAACGTGCTGCCGACTGCTGTGCTGCAGCGTGCCGAGATCGTGAAGGATGGTTCGTCTTCGATCTATGGTTCCGACGCCGTTGCCGGCGTAGTCAATCTGATCACCAAGAAGCACTTCGATCGCCCGGAACTCACCGTGACTGGCCGCGTGCCGACGGAAGGCGGTGGCGAAGTGTTCTCCGCCTCGCTGGCCAATGGTTGGAACTTCGAGAAGGGCAGCATCGTCGCAGCCGTCGAGTGGTACAAGCAGAATGAACTGACCCGCGGCGACCGCGACTACTTCAAGTGCGCTGAAGATCTGGTCTGGGACGCAGATGGCAACCGTATCGATCGTGTCGACCGCTCGATCATGGCCAACACCAATCTGGGTGGCTGCCAGAACATGCTGCACAACGTCGTGGACGTGACCAACAACCGTGTCACCACCCGCTACGTGCCCAGCCCGGACGGCTCCACGGTGGGCCCGTTCCCGGGCTACCGTCCGCGTGCCAACCAGACCTATGCCAACGGCAATCCGATTGCCACCTATGAAGAGCCCAACAACTTCCTGGGTTACGGCAAGTCCCACATCGTCAACAAACAGGAACGCAAGTCGGTCTACTTCGCGACCGACTTCGGCTTCGATTCGTTCAACTGGAAGACCCAGTTCCTGTACAACAACCGCACTACTGACAACTTCCAGTGGCGCCAGTTCTTCCCGACTGTCCGCCTGCCCGGCAGTGCCACCGCAACGGCACAACCAGTCATGCCGTTCAAGAGCATTTCCAACACGGAAGTTGACTACTTCTACTTCGCCAACAAACTCGATGGCCTGATCAAGGGCACCGACACCTGGGCCTGGGAAGTCAATGCCAACTACACCCGTTCCAACGGCAAGTACAGCACCCTTGGCATCCGCAACTCGATAAGCGGTGACCTCGGCCGCCCGGGTGCAGGTACCACCCCGGCAGCCAATTACTTCGACCCCGGCTACCTGAGCGGCGCCAAGGTCGATGAGCTGATCGGCATCCTCGGCGTTTGGGCCAACGGCAAGACCACTTACGATCAGACCACCGTCAACGCGGTGTTCAGTGGTGAACTGTTCGACCTGCCGGCGGGTGCGTTGGCTACTGCGGTGGGCTTCGAGTACCGCAACTACAAGATCGACGACAGGCCGGCGCCGGAGAACTACGATCTGTGGGGTTCGACCACAGCCGATCGCACGAAGGGCGATGACAAGGTCAAGGAAGCGTTTGTCGAGTTCGACATCCCGTTGCTGAAGGGCCTGCCCGGTGTTGAATCGCTGTCGGCCAATGCTTCTGGCCGCGTCTTCAAGTACGACTCGATCTCCGGCTCGGACAACGTGTGGAAACTCGGCCTGAACTGGCAGATCATTCCCTCGCTGCGTCTGCGCGGCACCATCGGCACGTCCTACCGCGCACCGGGCCTGTACGAAATGTACCTGGGCAATCAGACCGGCTTCCTGGCGCAGACGCAGATCGATCCCTGCATCCGCTGGGGTGAAAGCAACAACACCCGCATCCAGGCCAACTGTGGCGCGGCAGGCATCCCGGCCGACTACACCGCCGCTGGCAACTCCAGCGCTACCGTGTATACCCGCGGCGGCAAGGACGGGAACCTGACTCCGGAAACCTCGCGCGCGCGCAGCGTCGGCCTTGTGTTCACGCCTTCGTTCGCCGACCTGAGCATCGCCATCGACTACTTCGACTACGAAGTGCGCGATCAGATCACCTCACTCGGTGCGTCCTCCATCCTGCAGGGCTGCTACGAATCGACCACCTATCCGAATCGTTACTGCGACCTGCTGCGCCGCAATCCGAGCACCAGCGCGAATGCGAACATGGTGACCGAGGTGTATGCCCAGTACCTGAACATCAACCGCCAGCGCACCCGCGGCTGGGACATGACACTGAACTGGGATCATGAGTTCAGCTTCGGCAAGTTCTCGCTGGACTCGCAGATCACCTACACGGTGGAAGACACCGCAGAGCTGTTCGACAGCGCGGCTGCCAGTGGCCTGTCCTCGTCCGACCGTCTGGGTGACCTGGGCCGTCCGGACCTGGTTGGTAACCTCGGTTTGAGCCTGAAGCGTGGTGACTGGACCTACAACTGGTTGACGCAGTACATCGCCCAGACCAAGGATCCAGATCTGGACGAGAAGTTCACCTACCAGAACCGACCGAACTCCTACCGCGATACCACCCTGGAGAGCCGCTTCTACCACACCGCTTCGGTCAGCTACGACCAGGCCGACTGGCAGATCCTGGTGGGTGTGGCGAACGTGCTGAACACCAAGCCGCCGCTGATCTCCAGCAGCGTCTACTCGTCGCGCTACGGCAACACCTACCCGTTCGCCACCCAGTACGACTACTACGGCCGCACCCCGTTCGTGCGCCTGAAGTACAAGTTCTGATCCACGCCTGATCGCAGCACCCCGACAGACCCGGCTTTTGCCGGGTCTGTCTTTTCCGGGCAACGAAACGGCCCCCTTGCGCCCGGCCATGACCTTCGACACCCTTGCAGGGCAGGCCGGCGGCGTATTGTTCGGCCCACGGCCGTCCCCGCGGCCCTTCCCTGACTCACTCGGCCTGGAGGCCATCAAAGTGACCCGTACTCCCAAGATCGTGCTGCTGACCCTGGCCGTTTCGGCCGCGCTGGTCGGCTGCGGCAAGAACGAAACCCCGGCCAAGGACGCCACCGCCTCCACGCCGGCTGCCGCCGAAGCCACCCAGTACACCCTGGACGAGAGCAAGCTGCCGGCCTACAACGCCTTCCAGCCCAGCGATCTGGATGCCAGCAAGGACGCCTGCGGCGCCTTCGGCGACTACGTGAACAGCAAGTGGCTGGCCGCCAATGAAATTCCGGGCGACCGCACCAGCTGGGGCGCGTTCACCATCCTCGACGAGCGTTCGGTGGCCGTGCAGCACCAGCTGGCTGAACAGGTCGCGCAGGTCAAGAACCCGAACCACATTGAGAAGATCGTCGGCGACCTGTGGGCCACCGGCATGGACGAAGCCAAGATCAACGCCCAGGGCATCGAGCCGCTGAAGGCCGACCTGACGGCAATCGATGGCCTGCAGGACAAGGCCGCCATCGCCGACTACCTGCGCAGCAGCGCGGCCAAGGGTGACAACGTCCTGTTCGGCTTCGGCGCCGAAGCCGACTTCAAGAACTCGGCCGTCAACCTGGCCTACGCCAGCCAGGGCGGCCTGGGCCTGCCGGACAGCACCTACTACACCGATGCCAAGAACGCCGACAAGCTGAAGGCCTACCAGGCGCACGTCGCCAAGGTGCTGGAGCTGTCCGGCGTCGCCGCTGCCGATGCTGCCAAGCAGGCCGAGGACGTGGTCAAGTTCGAGACCCGCCTGGCCAAGGCCTCCAAGTCGCGCGTCGAGCTGTCGCGCAACGTCGAGCTGTACTACAACCCGGTCACCCTGGCCGACGCCGACAAGCTGACCCCGAACTTCAGCTGGACCGAGTTCTTCAAGTCGCAGGGCGTGGCCGCACCGGAGAAGTTCTCGCTGGCCATGCCGGCCTTCCATGAGGAAGTGAGCAAGGCACTGGGCGACACCGATCCGTCGGTGTGGCGTGCCTACCTGCGCTTCCACACCGTGGACAGCGCCTCGCCGTACCTGGCCGACGCCTTCGTGCAGGAGAACTACGAGTTCTACGGCAAGACCCTCAACGGCCAGAAGGAACAGAAGCCGCGCTGGAAGCGCGTGCTGGGCACCATCGAGAACGATGCCGGTGAAGCCTTCGGCCAGCTGTACGTGAAGGTTGCCTTCTCGCCGGAAGCCAAGGCGAAGATGGAAGAGCTGGTGAAGAACCTGGCCGCCTCGCTGAAGGAACGCATCCAGGGCCTGAGCTGGATGAGCGATGAAACCAAGGCCAAGGCCATCGCCAAGTGGGAAACCTTCACCCCGAAGATCGGTTACCCGGACAAGTGGCGTGACTGGGCGGGCCTGCAGACCCAGCGCGACAGCTACCTGGGCAATGTGCGCGCGGCCAGCGAGTTCAACTACAAGTTCAACCTGTCCAAGATCGGCAAGCCGGTGGACAAGACCGAGTGGGGCATGACCCCGCAGACGGTCAACGCCTACTACAACCCGCTGCAGAACGAGATCGTGTTCCCGGCCGCCATCCTGCAGCCGCCGTTCTTCGACCCGAAGGCCGATGATGCGCTGAACTACGGCGGCATCGGTGCGGTGATCGGCCACGAAATGACCCACGGTTACGACGACCAGGGCGCACGTTTCGGGCCGACCGGCAACATGGAAGACTGGTGGACCGCCGCTGACAAGAAGAACTTCGAAGGCCTCACCGGCAAGCTGGTCAAGCAGTTCGACCAGTACAAGGTCGACGGCCAGGCCGTGAACGGCCACCTGACCCTGGGCGAGAACATCGCCGACCTGGGTGGCCTGGCTACCGCCTACGACGCGCTGCAGAAGGCCTCCGCCGGCAAGGAAGATGCAAAGGTCGATGGCTTCACCCGTGACCAGCGCTTCTTCTTCAACTGGGCTACCGTGTGGCGCACCAAGTACACCCCGGAAAATGCCAAGGTCCGCCTCGCGACCGACCCGCACGCGCCGGCGCAGTTCCGCGCCATGGGGGCGCCGTCGAACCTGCCGACCTTTGCCGCGGCATTCCAGTGCAAGGCCGGTTCGCCGATGGCCCGCACTGGCGAGCAGCAGGTGGTGATCTGGTAAGCCACGGCTGACGCTGTTGCAGACCTGCAGAGGCCCGGGAATTCCCGGGCCTTTGTTTTTATAGGGAGTCTTTCATCCACGCATGGTGTGGATCCACTGTGCCTGTGCACGCCCACGCCGTTGGTAGATGCCGACCTTGGTCGGCGCACGGCACGGCGGAGCCTCCGTGATGCGTGCATGCCGCGTCGATGCCCGGCTTGCTATAGTGCGCGCGCCCTCAATCCATCACGGATTCGTTCCACATGCCCAACTTCCGTCCGCTTGCCATCGCCCTGGGCATCAGCCTGGCGACCCTGGTCCCGACCCACGACGCGTTCGCTGCCAAGAAAAAGGCTGCGCGTGCCCCGGCTGTCAGTGCCCAGTGCAGCGACTTCTATGACGCCACCAATGCAGGCTGGCTGAAGGCCAACCCGGTGCCGCAGACCGGCGCCACCACCGCGCTGGGCCAGCTGGTCGACCGCAGCCGCCAGCAGCAGCGTGAACTGCTCGACGCCGCGATGAAAGCGCCGCAGGGCAACGTGCAGAAACTGCTGGGTGACTTCTGGGCCAGCGGCCTGGACGAAGCTGCCGTGGAAGCAGACGGCTCCAACCCGATCGCCCCGCTGCTGACCCGCATCAATGCCATCAAGAAGGCCAAGGATGTGCCGGCGTCGATCGCCGCACTGCACCAGGTCGGCATCCCGGTGGCATTCAACTTCGGCCCGGACGTGGACCTGAAGGCGCTGGACCGTCACATCGGCTACTTCATGCAGGGCGGCATGGGCCTGCCGGACCCGGCGTTCTATACCCGCAGCGACGCCGACACCGTGGCGCTGATGGGCCGCTACCGCAACTACGTCAAGCAGATCCTGGCGCTGACCGGCACCCCGGCTGCCAAGCTGGATGCCGAGTCGCAGGCGGTGATCGCGCTGGAAACCGAGCTGGCACGCAATGCGCAGTCGCTGGCAGGCATCAACAACCCGTTCAACAACTACGCGCCGATCTCCACCAAGGAGCTCAACAGCCGCTACCGCAACCTGCAGCTGGATGCCTTCCTGAAGGCACAGGGCGTGGATGACGACCTGGTCTCGCTGGCCGACCCGGGCCTGTTCAAGCAGCTCGACGGCATGGTCACCAAGCTCAAGCCGGACCAGTGGAAGGCCTACCTGCGCTGGCGCGTGGGCGACTCGATGGCACCGTACCTGTCCAAGGCCTATCGCGACGCCGAGTTCGAATTCCGCGGCCGCGTGCTGCGTGGCGAAACCCTGCCGCCGCAGCGCTGGGAAGATGTGCTGGAGGCGATCAACGTGGCCGCCGGCCCCATGGTCGGTCGCGAGTACGCTGCCCGTTACCTGTCCGCCGAAGATCGCCGCCAGGCGGCGTGGATCGTCGACAAGGTGCGCGAAGTGCAGATCGAGGCGGTCAAGAACAGCAGCTGGATGAGCGCCGAAGCCAAGACCGAAGCGCAGGCCAAGCTGGCCGCGCTGAAGATCGAGATCGGCACCCCGCTGCGCGACCTCGACTACAGCGTGCAGCCGATGGGCCGCGGCTCGTTCGGCGGCAACATGCTGATTGCTTCGACCTGGCGCCATCGCGAGGAAATGAAGCGCATCGGCAAGGGCAACGCCGACCGTCGCTGGGACGTGCTGCCGCAGCAGCCGTCGCTGGCCTACGACCTGGCGCAGAACCGCCTGATCGTCACCGCGGCGATCCTGCAGGGCCCGGTGTTCAACGCCAAGGCCGACGCCGCCGACAAGTTCGGCAGCTTCGGTGGCCTGGTCGGCCATGAGCTGACCCGCGCGATCGATGCCAAGGGCGCGCTGGTCGACGCCAAGGGCGAGCTGCGCAGCTGGTGGACCCCGGCCGACAAGACCGCCTGGACCCTGCTCGGCAGCCGCGTGGCCGCGCAGTACAGCGCCTACGACTTCCCGGGCGTGAAGGGTGCCAAGGTCAACGGCACGCTCACCCAGGAAGAGAACCTGGCCGACATCGCCGGCCTGGAACTGGCCTGGGCCGCGTACACCGCGCAGGAGCCGAAGGCCAAGCAGGCCCAGCAGCAGGGCTTCTTCCGCGCGTGGTCGGCGTTGTGGGCGCAGCAGCTGTCGCCGAACGAGGCCGTGCGTCGCCTGACCGCCGACATCCGTGCACCGGGCCTGTGGCGCAGCAACGGCACGCTGGCCAACCTGCCGGCGTTCGGTGCCACCTTCAGCTGCAAGGCCGGCCAGCCAATGCAGCGCAGCGAAGCCGAGCAGATCAAGGTCTGGCGCTGAACCCGCTGCCACACGGGTAATGCAGAGGGCGCCTTCGGGCGCCCTTTTTTGCGGGTGCAGCACGATCCCGGGTTAACACCCGGCATGCTATCGCTGCGGCTTCGTCCATCGCGGAGCCCCGACATGGCACACAAGAACACGATCTGTGTCTGGTATGACAACGGCGCGCTCGAGGCCGCCACCTTCTACGCCAGTATCCTGCCCGACAGCGCAGTAACTGCCGTACATCACGCACCGGGCGACTATCCCGACGGCAAGGAAGGCAACGTACTGACCGTCGAATTCACCGTCTGCGGCATCCCCTGCGTCGGCCTCAACGGCGGCACCGCGTTCAAGCACAACGAAGCCTTCTCCTTCCAGATCCAGACCGAGGACCAGGCCGAGACCGACCGCCTGTGGAACGCGATCGTGGGCAATGGCGGCCAGGAGAGCCAATGCGGCTGGTGCAAGGACCGCTGGGGCATCTCCTGGCAGATCAGCCCGCGCATGTTGATCGAAGCGGTGACCAGCAAGGACAAGGCACTGGCCAAGCGCGCCTTCAACGCGATGATGCCGATGAAGAAGATCGACATCGCCACCATCGAAGCAGCGATCAAAAAGGGGGACGGAGGGGATTAAGTCGTTTTTCCCCATTGCCGATGACCCCATGCGAATTGCGACTTAATCCCCTCCGTCCCCTTTTCCCGAGGTGCTGATGTCCTGGGATGCAATCATCATCGGCGGTGGCCACAACGGGTTGGTCTGTGCAGCCTATCTGGCACGCGCCGGCAAGCAGGTGCTGGTGCTCGAACGGCGTGGTGTGCTCGGCGGCGCCGCGGTCACCGAGGAGTTCCATCCCGGCTTCCGCAACTCGGTGGCGTCGTACACGGTGTCATTGCTGCAGCCGAAGGTGATCGACGACCTGCAGCTGCATGCGCATGGGCTGCGCATCGTCGCGCGCCCCGTCAACAACTTCCTGCCATTGCCGGACGGCCGCCACCTGTTGTCGGCGTCCGGCCGCACCCAAGCCGAGGTGGCGAAATTTTCCGAGCGGGATGCACAGCGCCTGCCCGCATATGAAGCGCGACTGGAGATTTTCGCCGACGTGCTGCGTGCGTGGGCCCTGCGTACACCACCGGACCTGGGCGTGGCGGGTGGTTGGCGCGCACTACCCGCACTGTGGCAGATGGGCCGTCTCGGCCGCGAACTGGCAGCGCTGGATGCTTCGCTGCGGCAGGAACTGCTGGACCTGTTCACGCTCTCAGCGGCTGAATACCTGGACCGCTGGTTCGAGAGCGAGCCGATCAAGGCGCTGTTCGGCTTCGATGGCATCGTCGGCAACTACGCCAGTCCGTACACGCCGGGCAGTGCCTACGTGTTGCTGCATCACGTGTTCGGCCAGTGCAATGGCGTGAAAGGTGCGTGGGGCCATGCGATCGGTGGCATGGGCGCGATCAGCCAGGCCATCGCCGCCGCTGCACGCGAGGCCGGTGCGGAACTGCGCGTGGATGCCGGCGTGCAACGGGTACTGACCGAACAGGGCCGCGCCGTGGGGGTGGAACTGGCCAACGGCGAAACCCTGCGTGCACGCGCGGTGGTCGCCAACGTCAATCCGAAGCTGCTGTACGAACAGCTGCTGGAGCCGGCGCAGGTACCGGCTGCCACACGCGAGCGCATGGCGCAGTGGCGCTGTGGCTCGGGTACCTTCCGGATGAACGTGGCGCTGTCGCGGCTGCCGGACTTCCGCGCCCTGCCCGGCCCCGGCCCGCACCTGAGCGCGGGCATCATCATGGCGCCCAGCCTGGACTACATGGATCGCGCGTGGCTGGATGCGCGGCGCGACGGCTGGTCGCGCGAACCGATCGTGGAGATGCTGATTCCCAGCACACTGGATGACTCACTGGCGCCAGCGGGGCAGCACGTCGCCAGCCTGTTCTGCCAGCACGTGGCGCCGGTGCTGCCCGACGGGCGTCACTGGGATGATCGTCGTGAAGCAGTGGCCGATCTGATGATCGCCACCGTTGAGCGGTATGCACCGGGTTTCGCTGACAGCGTGCTGGGCCGCCAGGTCCTTTCACCGCTGGATCTGGAGCGCACGTTCGGGCTGATCGGGGGCGACATCTTCCACGGTGCGCTCAGTGCCAACCAGTTGTTCTCGGCACGGCCGATGGTTGGCCAGGCCGGCTATCGCGGTGCCCTGCCCGGGTTGTATCTATGCGGGTCGGGTACCCATCCCGGTGGTGGCGTCACCGGTGCGCCGGGGCACAACGCCGCTCAGGTGGTGTTGCAGGATCTCTGAAGGCGTGCCGACCAACGGTCGGCACCTACCGCGTCAAATGATCCTGGCCAAGGTGTGCCAATCAAGGTTGGCACCTACAGCGTCAAATGACCCTTCAGATCATTTGACGCTGCGCAGATGGTTCGGGCGCTTCGGCGGGCCGGGCGGGCGGCGCTTGTTGAACGGCGATTGCCCGCGCCAGTAGCGGATCAGCAGCCAGCCGAACAGCATGCCGCCCAGATGCGCGAAGTGGGCCACGCCTGGCTGCCAGCCGGTCATGCCCAGCACCAGTTCGCCCACACCGAACAGGATCACGAAGGTCCGCGCCTTCATCGGAATCGGCGGGAACAGCAGCATCACCCGCTGGTTCGGGAACAGCATGCCGTAGGCCAGCAGCAGGCCGAACACGCCGCCGGAGGCGCCCAGTACCGTGGCCGGATTCTCCAGCAGGGTACCCACCAGCAGCTGGCAGACACCGGCGCCAGCCACGCACACCAGGTAGTACAGCAGGAAGCGCTTCTCGCCCCAGGTCTGCTCCAGCGGCGCGCCGAACATGAAGACCGCCAGCATGTTGAAGAACAGGTGGCCGAAGCTGCCATGCAGGAAGCCATAGGTCAGCAGCTGCCACGGCTGGAAGTTGCCGCCCGGCGAGAACGCATCGAAACCCTGCTGCAGCGGTTGCAGCATGAACGGCTCGAAGGTCTGCATGCCGAGCAGGAACGGCTGCTGCAGCAGGAACAGGATCGCGTTGGCGATCAGCAGGGCCTTGGTGACGGTAGGCAGTCGCGGGAACATGGGAGCACCGGCATGGAACGGCCTCCATCATAGCCGCAGCACCGTGTGTTGTTGGCGACCGGCAGGCGCAGCCTGTTCAGTCGCCAGCGGTGCTCAGCCCGGGCCCCACACGGCGGCATCCAGCGCCGCGGCCGGATCGGTGGCCGGCATCCGCACCCGGCCGTTCTCCACCACCACACCTTCGGCACGCAGCCGTTGTGACTGCTCGCGCCAACCAGCCGACCCTTCTTCCATGGCAATGCGCCCGTCCGAACGCAGCACGCGATGCCAGGGCAGGTCGGGATCGTCGTTCTGGCCGAGGATGCGTGCGGTCAAGCGCGCACGCCCCGGCAGGCCGGCACGCATCGCCACCTGGCCATAGCCCATCACCTGCCCCGCCGGGATGGCGCGGATCACCGCCAGGATGCGCGCCCGCGCCTGCTCCGGCGTCAGCGCCGCAGGCGGGTCACCAGCAGTACGCCGATCAGCACCAGCACGGTGCCGGCGATCTGCGCCGGCCCCATCGGTTCGTCGAGCAGCCATAGGCTCATCACGATGGTGGAAACAGGGCCCAGCATACCGACCTGCGCGGCCAGCGACGAACCCACGCGCTGCACCGCCAGCATGATCGCCAGCACCGGCAGTACCGTGCACACGGTGGCATTGACCAGCGACAACCATTGCACCGGCGCCGGTGCCTGCCACAGCAACGGCAGCGGATGGGTCACCGCGAAATGCAGCAGCACCAGCACGCTGGCCACGCAGCTGGCGTAGGCGGTGAGGCGCACCGCACCAATGCGCGCGACCACCTGGCCACTGCCGAACAGGTACAGCGCGTAGCTGAGCGCACTGCCCAGTACCAGCAGGCTGCCGACGATGATCTGCCCGCCCTCGCGCTGAAGATCGTGGCCGAAGGCGAGCAGCACGCCGAGATAGCTCAGCACCAGCGCACCGATCTGCCAGCGGCCCGGGCGCTGCCGTGCCAGCAGCACGTTGATCAGCAGCACCAGGGTTGGGTTCAAGTAAAGAATCAGCCGCTCCAGGGTCACGCTGATGTACTGCAGGCCTTGGAAATCGAGCAGGCTGGACAGGTAGTAGCCGGTGAAGCCCAGCCACAGCACGCGGGCGCGGTCGGCCCAGGACAGCGGCTCTGCCCAGCGCGCAGCCCACAGTGCCATCAGCACGAACAGCGGCAGCGCCATCAGCATGCGCAGGGCGAGCAACGTGGTGGCATCGACGCCGTGGCGCAGGCCGAGCTTGACGATGATGGCCTTGCCGGAGGCGGCGATGGCGCCGATCGCGGCCAGGCCGATACCCCCCAGCGCGATGCGCGGGGAAGCGGTGGCGATACGGGAAGCGGGGCTGGACATCAGGACGACGGCGGGCCGCATAGGGCGGCCCGGAAACGCATTGGGGGGCGCCCAGTATCGCATGGGGGCGCCAGGTGCCCTGTAGAGCCGAGCCTGCGCTCGGCTGCACCATGTCTGCACGGAATGCAGCCGAGCATAGGCTCGGCTCTACAACCGCCCAGGTCAGCGCATCAGCACCACTTCCTCGGCCGAGGTCGGGTGGATCGCCACGGTGTCGTCGAACTGGGCCTTGGTCGCGCCCATCTTCACCGCCACCGCGAAGCCCTGCAGGATCTCGTCGGCCGCTTCGCCCAGCAGATGGATACCCACCACCCGCTCTTCCGGACCAGCACAGACCATCTTGAACAGGCTGCGCTGGGTGCCGTTGGCCAGCGCCTGCAGCATCGGGCGGAAACGGCTGTGATACACGCTCACCTGATCGAAACGGGCGCGCGCCTCTTCTTCGCTCATGCCCACCGCGCCCAGCGGTGGATGCGAGAACACCACGCTGGCGACGTTCTCATAGTCCATCTTCGACTGCGGGCGGCCGCCGAACAGGCGATCCATCAGGCGCCGCGATGCAGCCACCGCCACCGGGGTCAGGCCAACCTTGCCGGCGATGTCACCCACCGCATGCACGTTCGGCACGCTGGTGGTCTGCCATTCGTCCACCTCCACCTGCTGGTGCTCACCGATGCCGATGCCCAGCGCTTCCAGGCCCAGGTCGCGACTGTTGCCGCGACGGCCGGTGGCGAAGAACACCGCATCGAATACGCTGTCGAGCGGACCATCATGGCCGAATGCACGCACACGCTCGCCATCGCGCTGCAGTTCGCGCAGGCGATAGCCGAAATGGATGCGCACGCCCTGCTGCTTCAGGTTCTCGGCCAGCTGATCGGTCAGCTCGTAGTCGAAGCGATCCAGCAGCCGCTGGCCGCGCACCAGCAGGCTGACCTTGCTGCCCAGTGCCTGCAGCAGGCCGGCCAGCTCCACCGCAATGTAACCGCCACCGATGATCGCCACCTCGGCCGGTGCCGCGCGCAGATCGAAGAAATCATCGGAGACCAGGCCCAGTTCGGCGCCGGGAATGTCGGGCCGCAGCGGGTGCGCGCCGGTGGCGATCAGGATGTGCTCGGCGCTGTAGCGCACGCCATCGCTGCAGGCCACGGTGTGGGCATCGAGCAGATGACCACGCGCCGGAATGCGCACCACGCCGGTTTCGTCCAGGCGCTTGTGGTAGCTGGTGTGGATGTTGCTGATATAGGCCTGGCGATGGATCACCAGTTCCTTCCACGACAGCGCCGGGCGCGCTTCGACATCGAAGCCCATCGCACTGGCCAGGCCGATGCGCTCGTGCAGGTCGGCCGCCAGCCACATGGCTTTCTTCGGCACGCAGCCGACATTGACGCAGGTCCCGCCCAGTTCGCCAGGCTCCAGCATCGCCACGCGCTTGCCGTGCTGCGCGGCGCGGATCGCGCCAGCCAGGCCGGCGGAACCGCCGCCAAGGACGATCAGGTCGTAATCATAGGGTGCAGTGCTCATCGGAATCGCTCGGGTCGGTAAGGGGCAGGATCGATCGCCGGCGTGCGGCCGCAGACGAGATCGGCGATCAGCTGGCCGGTGCCGGCGCTCATGCTGATGCCGAGCATGCCATGCCCCGCTGCAAGCCAGACGTGAGGATGTGCGGGCGCGCGGCCGATCAACGGCACATCGTCCACGCTCATGGGACGCCAACCGCACCACTGCTCCTGCAGCTGCGCACCACGCGGCGCGCGCAGGTAGTGGTCGGCAGCGTGCTGCAGGGCCTGCAGGCGAGTCGTGCGCAGCTGCGGGTCGGCACCGGCGAATTCCATGGTACCGCCCAGTCGCAGTGCTTCACGCCAGGCAATCACGAACACGGAATGGTCCTTCAGCACGACTGGGCGCTGCGGCACCTGCGCCGGTCGCGACCAGGTCAGCGAATAGCCCTTGCCGGGCTGGATCGGCACGCGCAGATCCAGTTGCCGTGCCCAGCGCGGTGACCACGGCCCGGTCGCCAGCACCAGCTCGCGTGCGTGCAGCGTGCGTTCGCCGACGTGCACGCGCACACCCTGCGCGTCGGCGCTGAAATCCCGCATGTCCGAGTGCTCTTCGATCACCACGCCCTGTGCGCGCAGCACGCGCGCCAGTTCGGCGGTGTAGCGGTCCGGACGCAGCTGCGCATCGCCGGGGAAGTGGATCGCACCGGCAAGGCGATCATGGAACGCTGGATTGTCGCGCGCGTAGTCGGCCCCATCGATGCGCACCGTGGCGATGCCCTGCGCGTTCAGCGCCTCACACTCGGCTGCATGGTGATCGAAATTGCGGGCGTCACCGAACACATAGTCCAGACCGCGCGCCTCGAACTCGCAGTCCAGCGCATGCGTCCGCACCCACTGCGCCAGGCGCAGCCGTGAATCATTCAACAGTGCGCCGCGTGCCCGCGTGGAGTGCAGCCAGTCACGCGCGTTGCAGCGCGCCCCGAACTGCAGCAGCCAGCGCCACAATGCAGGGTCCAGGCGTGTACGGACGTACAGCGGCGCACGCGGATCGAGCATCCAGCGCAGCGCCCGTAACGGCACACCAGGCGCTGCCAGCGGTGGCGCGTGGCTGGGGGTGATGGTGCCGCAGTTGCCATGCGAAGTCGCCGCACCCACGCGTCCCCGCTCGATCATACGGACCTGCCGGCCGTTCGCGCACAGCGCAAGCGCGGTGGCCAGGCCGATGGCACCGGCGCCCACCACGATCACATCCTCGCGCGCGCCCTGCATCGATCAGCCCTGCCCGGCCTCGCGCCGCATCGGCGGCCACTGCCGGTAGGTCATCGCACGCCACAGCCATTCCATCGGGCCAAAGCGGAAGCGGCGCAACCAGACGTGTGAAAGGGCCACCTGCACGGCAAACAACAGCAGTGCGAACAGCAGCTGCACGCTGCGTGGCATCATTTCGAACGCGCCCAGGCCGTAGTGGTAGAACAACCAGGTGCACAGCAGCGACTGGCCCAGGTAGTGGGTCAACGCCATGCGCCCGACCGGTGCCAGCCAGGCCAACCGCGCACGCCAATGCACGATCCACGCCAGGTAGCCCAGGCACATCGGCAGGCCACCGATCGTCACCAGTGCCATTGCGGTTGTCACCGGCAGATTGTAGGCACCCGGTGCCAGGTAGGGTTTCCAGGCAACACCGATCAACGTGACCAGCAGGCCCAACGGCAACGCAATCCAGCGCAGCGTCGCGTACAGGCGCGGGAAGCGCTCCGGTGCCGCCAGCGCGCCACTGCCGGCAAACCAGCTGCCGATCAGGAACATACCCAGCACCTCCGGGCCGGTGATCAGCAGCGCGCCCATCGACGTGCCGAACTCGCTCAGCCGCTGCGCATTGGCCTGCATCCAGCTGCCGTGCCCGTACACCAGGCGCTGCAGCTCGATGCTCTGCTGCGCGTCGGCGAGCATCTTCTGTACGTCTTCCGTCGAAGCCATCGACACCATCGCGCCCACCAGCAGCATCATCGCTATACCGCCGAGGTAGACCGTCACGCCCATCCACGGCAGCCAGCTGCGCGGCGCCTCGCGGCAGGCCAGCAGCGGCAACGAGACCAGCGCGTACATCACCAGGATGTCGCCGGACCAGACCAGCAGTGCGTGGCACAGGCCGATCAGCAACAGGCCAGCGCTGCGGCGCAGGTAGAACGGGGTGAAGTCGCGCCCGGCGGCCTCGGCGCGCTGCGCCATCACCGCGAAGCCGGCGCCGAACAGCAGCGAGAACAGGGTGAAGAACTTGCCCTGCACGAACACGTACACAAAGGCATCGGCCCAGTAGTCGATGCCCTGCCAGTGCACGTCGATGCCAGTGAAAGCCAGATCCAGCGGTCCGCTGAAGGCCTCGATGTTCATCAGCAGGATGCCCAGCAACGCCGCACCGCGCAGCACGTCCAGTAGGGCGATGCGTTCGCCGGAAGCCATCGGCTGCAGGGAAGGAGAAGCGGCGTTCACGGGGCATCCGTCAGGCAGGTCCGCCATTATGCCGCCGGCCCGCATGCCATGGATGGCCGCGTCGTGTTCCAGAAACGCAACGGCCCGCCGAAGCGGGCCGTTGCTGCCATCACGATCGCGCTGCGATCAGTGGTGGTGGCCGCCGTCGCCGTGGACGTGGCCGTGGTCGATCTCTTCCTTGCCGGCTTCGCGCACGTCAACGATTTCGACGTCGAAATGCAGGTCCTTGCCAGCCATCGGGTGGTTCAGGTCGACGTCGACGACGCTCATGCCGACCTTCTGCACGGTCACCGCACGCGGGCCGAAGTTGGTCTGCAGCACGACCTGCTGGCCCGGGGCCAGCTTGGTGTTGCCGAAGTGCTTCTTCGGCACGCGCTGGGACAGGCCCTCGCGGCGCTCGCCGTAGGCATCGGCGGCAGTGACGTCGACGCTGAAGGTCGCGCCGGCTTCCTTGTCCATCATGGCGTTTTCCAGGCCCGGAATGATGTTGCCGTGGCCGATCAGGATCGCCAGCGGCTCGCCGCGGTCCTTGGAAGACTCAATCGGCTCCTGGCCGGCTTCGGAAACGGTGTAGTGGAAGCGGACAACGCGGTCTTTTTCGATCTTCATGCGCAACTCTGTCTGGATCTGCCGAAGGCAGGCGGGTTGGGGCGGGTTGTCGCCCGGCGGGGACGCCGCCATCATGACGGCCAATCCTAAGGTGGCGCATTATCCGGAGATCATGCACATCACGCCAGTTTCGTCCGGCCTGCGCCGGCTCCTCGCCCCGGCCCTGCTGCTGGCCCTGCCCGTGCTGATGACCGCCTGCGGCGGCGGCAAGGCCACCCGCCCCGCGCCGCCCCCGCCGACGGCGAACTGGCCGAAGACCGTGCCGGACAACCCCGAAGCCGCCAACTCGGTGCTGATGCGTGCCATCAGCCTGGTCGGCACGCCCTACCGCTACGGCGGCAACACCCCGGATTCCGGCTTCGACTGCAGCGGCCTGGTCGCCTACGTCTACCGCGAGATGCTGGACCTGAAATTGCCGCGCACCTCGCGCGACCTGGCGGCAGTACAGGGTCCGAAGATCGATCCGCAGCGCCTGGCCACCGGCGACCTGGTGTTCTTCGGCAGCCGCGGCAGCGTCACCCATGTCGGTATTTATGTCGGTGAAGGGCGTTTCGTGCATGCGCCGAGCACCGGCGGCACCGTGCGCCTCGACTCGCTCAGCGGTCCCTACTGGAAGGACCACTACACAGGGGCGAAACGCGTCCTTCGCTAAAATGAACAGGCGATATGTTCAAAACTGTGACGGACATCACCATGCAACTAACGAATTACTAACGGAATTTTTAACTTATCCGCGCTTTTACAGGGCATGATGCCCCATCGTTTTTTTCCTGTGACCGACGCGTGACGACTGACGACCTGAAAAGCGAAGGCCAGACTTCCGTATCTTCACGTAGTGCCCGCCCGCTGTTGCTTGGCCTGGCACTCTGTCTGACCAGCCTTCCGGCCTGGTCGCAGACCGCTCCGAACCGTTCCTCCGATGTGACCCCGGCCCCGGTGGCCGAGAGCACCGCCCGACCGGCCGCCAAGGCCGAGGCTGCCGCTCCGCAGCGCAGCCGCGTCGACGCCGCCGCCAGCGCCACGCTGGCCGCCCTGCTGCCGCACCTGGCCGCCAACGACACCATTCCGCTGATGGACCGCTCGGCCGTGGTGGCCGGTGACCTCAGCCGCCTGCTCGCCAACTACGACACCAGCAGCGCCGCCAATGGCAGCGTTGTCGGCACCGCCGCCGATAACGGCAAGGTGCAGTCGCTGCTGCGCCGTGCGATGACCCTGCTGGGCACCCCGTACCGTTGGGGCGGCAGCAACCCGGACAGCGGCTTCGACTGCAGTGGCCTGGTTGGTTACGTGTTCCGCTCGGCCCTGGGCATCGAGCTGCCGCGCGTCTCGCGCGAAATGGCCCACGACGACAACGCCGAGCTGATCAACGACCGTACCGCGCTGGCGGCGGGTGACCTGGTCTTCTTCGGCCGCAAGGGCCGCGTCGACCACGTCGGCATCTATGTCGGCGATGGCCGCTTCCTGCACGCGCCCAGCTCGGGCAAGGACGTCCGCGTGGACACCCTGCTCAGCGGCTACTGGGGCAACAAGTTCATGCAGGCCCGCCGGGTCGACCTCTGACACACCCGCTGGCGCCTCCGCGCCGCCTGATGCGAGAAGCCGCTGCCCTGCAGCGGCTTTTTTGTTTGCGCCCCCGGTAGGGGCCGACCTTGGTCGGCACGGCGCCGCCTGCCCTGGTGGGTGCCGACCGTTGGTCGGCACTGCCTCCATTCACGCATGGCATGGATCTACCAGGGGCCCACCTTGGCCGGCACCGCGTCGGCCATCTCCCAAACAAAAGGCCCGCCGGTCTGGGCGGGCCTTTCATCTCCACGCAACCTCAGGCGCGTGGCGGTGTCGGGTCCGGATCGTCCACCCCGACATTGCTGGACGGATTGTCATACACCGCCTGATCGAGCAGCCCGGTCTCCTTGGCCACGATCACGGGCACCAGCATCTGGCCCGTCACATTCGTCATCGTGCGCATCATGTCCAGGATGCGGTCGATGGCATACAGGTAGCCGATGGTCTCCAGCGGCAGGTTGGCCGCGCTCAGCACCACCGTGGCCATGATCACCGCAGTACCCGGCACGCCGGCGGTACCGAAGCTGCCCAGCACCGAGGCGATCAGCACCACCACGTACTGTTCCGGGGTCAGCGGCACACCGCTGTACTGCGAAATGAACACCGCGCACAGCGCAGGGTAGATCGCGCCGCAGCCATCCATCTTGATGCTGGCGCCCAGCGGCACCGCGAACGAACCGTAGTCCTTGTTCACACCCAGGTTGTGGGTGATCGAACGCAGCGCCACCGGCATCGCGGCGAAGCTGGACGAGCTGACAAACGCCACCTGCATGCCCGGCGCGGCGCCACGGAAGAACTTCAGTGGGTTCAGGCCGTGCGCCAGCAGCAGCGCGCTGTAGACCACCACGATGTGCAGGGCGCAGGCCACGTACAGCGCCAGCACGAAATGACCCAGCGGCAGCAGCTTCTCGAAGCCGTAGCTGCCGACCAGGCCAGCGATCAGGCCGAAGGTGCCGATCGGGGTGACTTCCAGCACGAAGCGGGTCACCTGGATCATGATGTCGCTCATCTGGCCGACCAGCTTGCGCGCCTCGGTCACCTTCTCGCCCAGCTTGACGATGGCGAAACCGACCAGACCAGCAAAGAAGATCACCGGCAGGATCGAGCCACGGCCCGCGGCCAGCACGGTTTCACCGGCGGCGTTGACCTTGGTGCCGATGCCGGACAGCGCGTAGAAGACATTGGCCGGCACCACATCCAGCAGCACCTGCACCACGCTGGGCACTTCACGCGGCACGTAGTTGCTGGCCATCGTCAGTTGCAGGCCACCGGCGCCGGGCTGCAGCACGGTGCCCACGCCCAGGCCGACGCACACCGCCAGCGCAGCGGTGATCACGAACCACAGGAAGGTGCGGCCACTGAGCGCGGCGACCGATTTCTGGCCGTGCAGCGACGAGATCGCGTTGATGACCGCGAAGAACACCAGCGGCACCGCGATCATCTTGATCAGGGTGACGTACAGCTCGCCGAGCGGGCCGAACCACGTTTCCGCGGCCGGGCCGAGCGCCCAGCCGGCCAGCGCGCCGAGCACGAAGCCACCGACCACGCGCTGCCAGAATGGAATCCGCAGCCAGGCAGAGACCAGCTTCATAGGCAATCCAGAGGGGAAGGAAGGGATGCTGGCACGATAGCCCAAGGCGGCCCGCAGAACGACCGCCCGGCCGGCAAATCAGTGTGTCATCGGCGTGCCTTGCGAGGGCGGGCATAATGAACGTCCCGTTACAGTTTGTGAGATCCCAGCGTCCATGCGCCGTTCCGTCTCCCTGTTGGCCGCCTGCGCCACCACCCTGCTGCTGGGCGCCTGCGCCAGCACCTCCCCCGCGTCCGCTCCGGCCGGCCTGAAGGTCGCCGTCGATCCCGTTACCCACCCGGCCGGCGAGACGCCGCAGTGGTGGTACCGCAGCGGCGCGGCCCAGGCTGCAGCGAACGGTGCGATGTCCGGCAAGGCCAGGAACGTCATCCTGTTCCTCGGTGACGGCATGAGCCTGACCACGGTGGCCGCCTCGCGCATCTACGAAGGCCAGCAGAAGGGTGGCTCGGGCGAAGAGAACCTGCTGTCCTGGGAACGCTTCCCGGCCACGGCGTTCAGCAAGACCTACAACACCGATTCGCAGACCCCTGATTCGGCCGGCACCATGACCGCCATCACCACCGGCGTGAAGACCCACATGGGCGCGATCGGCGTCAGCGCCGGCAGCCGCACCGACTGCGCCGACAGCCTGTCCAAGGGCCTGCTGACCTGGCTGCAGCTGGCCGACAGCGCCGGCCTGGCCACGGGCGTGGTGTCCACCGCACGCCTGACCCATGCCACCCCGGCCGCCACCTATGCACATTCACCCGAGCGCAACTGGGAAAACGACACCGACCTGACTGAAGCGGCCAAGGCGGCAGGCTGCAAGGACATCGCCCAGCAGCTGCTGTCGACCTCGCGCTATGGCCGCGGCCCGCTGGTCGCCCTCGGCGGTGGCCGCGGAGAATTCACCACCGTGGAAGAGCGCGATCCGGAGTACGACGATAAGGTCGGCCAGCGCCTGGATGGCCGCAGCCTGGTGCAGGAATGGCAGCAGGCCCATCCGCAGGGCGCCTACGTCTGGAACAGCAAGCAGCTGGCCGCCGCCGCCAATGCGCCGGCCATCCTTGGCCTGTTCGAGCCGGACCACATGCGCTACGAGTACGAGCGACCGCAGGATCCGGGCGGTGAGCCGAGCCTGGCCGAACTGACGGCTGCGGCGATCAGGAATCTGTCGAAGCACCAGGAAGGCTACGTGCTGATGATCGAAGGCGCGCGCATCGACCACGCCAACCACAGCGGCAACGCCTACCGTGCACTGACCGAGACCGTGGCCCTGTCCGATGCAGTGCGCGTGGCCAACGAACTGACCTCGGCCGACGACACCCTGATCATCGTCACCGCCGACCACTCGCACACGCTGAACTTCGTCGGCTACCCGGCACGCGGCAATCCAATCCTGGGCAAGGTGAAGGACAAGGGTGGCGAAGATGGCGCCGGCAAGCTGGACTACGCGCTGGACGGCACCGGCCAGCCGTACACCACGTTGAGCTACGCCAATGGCCCGGGCCATACCGGCAGCAGCAACCAGCAGCCGGCCGGCCCGAAGCGCTACCCGCACAACCCGAGCAGCTTCGAACCGGCCAACGGCCGCCCGAACCTGCGCGAGGTCGACACCGAGCATCCGGACTACATGCAGGAAGCACTGGTGCCGATGAAGTCCGAGTCGCACGGCGGCGAAGACGTCGGTATCTGGGCACGCGGCCCGGGCAGCAAGGCGATCCGCGGCACGCTGGAACAGAACGCGATCTACCACATGATCGTGCAGGCCACCCCGGCCTTGCGCGAGCGCCTGTGCCAGGCCGGCACCTGCGACGACAAGGGCGTGCCGGTGCAGCTGCCGGCGCCGACGGCCTTCGAACGCAAGGCCGAGGCCAAGTGATCGCACGGCAGGCCCGCCCTGCGCCTGCCAGCGGCCGCTTCGCGCGGTCGCTGGCCCTGCTCGGCGTGCTGGCCAGTGCCACTGCAACGGCACAGGCACCTGCGTGCAAGCTGCTGACCGACGAACACGGGTTGTGGCCGCTGCCCAACTGCGAGGTGGTCAATCACCGGCCGAAGATCAGCGCCGACACGTTGAAGGACCTGAACTACGACGACCACGGCCTGGCCGTGGTCTACGCAGGCGAAGGCTTCCACTACGTCAACCGAAAGGGTCGCAGCCTGCCGGTGCTGACCTGGGACAACGGTCCGGAAACGCCGCAGGAAGGCCTGCTGCGCGGCCGCGTCGGCAATCGCGTGGGTTACTTCGACCTGAAGTTCCGCCAGGTGGTGCCGGGTACGTTCGATTTCGGGTGGCCGTTCCAGGATGGCGTGGCCGAGGTCTGCAACGGCTGCCGTCGCGGCACGCCGGATGCCGATGGCCACACGCCGATGGAAGGCGGAGAGCGGTTCCACATCGACCGCTCGGGCCGTCGGGTGAAGTAGGGTTTTCGGCAGGGCTGCGCCCTGCACCTGCAGACGCAACGGCAACGGCAACGGCCAAAACAACAGCAACAGCGTGCGTTCCGTGGGATGGCGGGGCGGTGTGGGTGGGCAGGACACGCCGTAAACCCATCCATGGGGGCTCGATGGCGCCATCCATGGCGCCAACGGTCCTGCCCACCCACACCGCCCCACCTCTGACAGATCTCCGCGGCTGTCGGTAGGTGTCGACCTTGGTCGACACATCTGTCAGATATCGAATGAGTCATCCACGCATGGCGTGGATCTACTGTGTCGACCAGGTCGACACCCACTAGGGCAATACGCCGTTCCGACAGATCGCGGCCAACTGTCGAAGGCGGGGTGGGTCCGGTTGCGGGAGTGTCCGCGGCATGGATGCCGCGGCCAAGCCCCCATGGATGGGTTTACGGCGTCTCCCGAAACCGGGCCCACCCCGCCATCCTTCAGGAACCCCGCTTCTGCTGTTGCTTCGGCCGTTGCTGTTGCTTGCGCCTCTGCGGGTGCAGGGCGCAGCCCTGCCGAGCAACCCTATACTTGCCGCCGTGACTGCCTTCCCTGCCCTCGTTCCGCTGGATGCGCCGCTGCTGGTGGGCTACAGCGGTGGTGTCGACTCCACCGTGCTGCTGCATTGGCTGTGGCGCTGCGCACAAGCTTCCGGCACTGCGCTGCGCGCGGTCCACGTGCACCACGGCCTGCAGCCCGATGCGGATGCGTGGGTGCTGCACTGCCAGCAGCAATGCGACGCCTGGGGCATTGAGCTGGCCGTGCATCGCGTGCAGGTCGAGAACGGCACAGGCCTGGGCACCGAGGGTGCCGCGCGACTGGCGCGACGCGCCGCATTCGCGGCCGAGCTGCGCGACAGCGAAACGCTGGCACTGGCGCAGCATCAGGACGACCAGGCCGAGACATTCCTGTTGCGCGCCCTGCGCGCTTCCGGCGTCGATGGCCTGGCGGCGATGTCCACGCACAGCCGCCTTGGCGAACATCCCTTGTGGCGGCCGCTGCTGGCGGCCCCGCGCAGTGCACTGCTCGATTACGCGCGCCACCATGCGCTGCACTGGATCGAAGACCCCAGCAATGGCGACGACCACGCCGATCGCAACTTCCTGCGCCTGCAGGTGCTGCCGCTGTTGCGCCAACGCTGGCCGCATGCCGCTGCGGCAATGGCGGGCAGCGCAGCGCATTGCGGGCAGACCCGCGAACTCCTCGATGAGGAAGACGCCGAGCTGATCGCACACCTGGAAGTCGCTCCACGCGTGCTGTCGCTGCAGCTGCTACGCCAGGTCTCACCGGGTCGTGCCGCACGCGTGCTGCGTGCCTGGGTGGCCGGCCACGGTGCGGCGCCGCTGCCGGCCACGGTGCTGCAGCAGGCACTGGACGAGCTGCTGCCGGCCGACAACGATCGTCAGGCCCGTGTGAGCTGGCACGATCACACGATCCAGCAGTGGCGCGACCACGCCTACCTGCTGCCGGCCCGGCTGCCTGCGCTTCCCCTCGAGTGGCAGGTCGAATGGGATGGACGCGCACCGCTGCCGCTGCCCGATGGCGGACAGCTGCGCCTGCAGGGCACCCCGGCCTTCGAACGCCCGCTGCAGGTCCGTGCACGCGTGGGCGGTGAGCGCATTCTGCTGCCCGGTCGCCAGCATTCGCACGCGTTGAAGGACTGCCTGCAACGCGAACATCTCGCCCCCTGGCGACGCGCGCAGCTGCCGCTGATCTTTGATGGCCCGCAGTTGCTGGCCGCCGCCGACGTGGTCATCTCCGCGCCACTGCAGGCCTGGTTGCAGGCCCACCAGGCACAGCTGCAGTGGCGTCCGGGCGGCTGGTGAATTGACCCCCGCGCGCGGCCCGTCCACACTTGCCACATGGCCAAGAAGTCCCCCGAAAACGCCTCCCCGGTTGCCCAGTTCGAGCAGTCGCTCGAATCGCTGGAACAGCTGGTGGAGCAGATGGAAACCGGCGAGCTGACCCTGGAAGCCTCGCTCAGTGCTTACGAACGTGGCGTCGGTCTGTATCGCCAGTGCCAGCAGGCACTGGAGCAGGCCGAACTGCGCGTGCGCCTGCTCAGCGATCCGGCGCAGCCGGAAGCAGCCGAACCCTTCGATCCGCCCAGCCATGACGGCTGAGGTTCTGTTCGCGCGCTGGCGCGACCGTATCGAAAGCCAGCTCGACGCTGCCCTGCCCTCGCCTGCCGAAGCACCGCAGCGCCTGCACCAGGCCATGCGCTATTCGGTGCTGGGCGGTGGCAAGCGCATGCGCCCGCTGCTGGTCTACGCCAGTGGCCACCTGTTCGGTGCACAGCTGGAAAGCCTGGATGCGGCGGCTATGTCCGTCGAACTCATCCACGCCTACTCGCTGGTGCATGACGACCTGCCGGCGATGGATGACGACGCGCTGCGCCGTGGCAAGCCGACCACCCACATCGCCTTCGACGAAGCTACCGCGATCCTCGCCGGCGACGCGCTGCAGACCCGTGCCTTCGGCCTGCTGGCCGATGCACCGCTGCCGGCCACGCTGCGCGTGGCCTGCCTGCAGACCCTGGCCCACGCCTCCGGCGCGTCCGGCATGTGCGGCGGCCAGGCCCTGGATATCGATGCCACCGGCCAGCAGCAGACGCTGGCGGCATTGACCCGCATGCATGCGCTGAAGACCGGCGCCCTGATCCGCGCGGCAGTGCGCATGGGCGCGCTGTGTGGCCAGGCCCACGAACCGCAGCTGGCCCAGCTGGACAGCTTCGCCGATGCACTCGGCCTGGCCTTCCAGGTACGCGACGACATCCTCGATGTCGAGGCCAGTTCCGAGCAGCTGGGCAAGACCGCCGGCAAGGACCAGGCGCAGGACAAGAGCACCTTCCCCGCCCTGCTTGGCATGGACGGCGCAAAGGCCCAGCTGCACGAACTCGCTGCACGCATGCAGTCGATCCTGGCCGGGTATGGCGAGGAAGCCGATGCGCTGCGTGCGCTGGCGACGCTGGCGGTCGAACGCGACCATTGATCGCTCCCCGGGCACCGCCCGTCGCTCCCCGCACATGAAAACGCCCGGCAATGCCGGGCGTTTTCAGTTCCGCATGCAGCCGGTATTACTTGATCAGGCGCAGCGCGAACGGGTAGCGATAGGCTTCGCCGTTGTTGGCCTTGACCGCTGCGATGATGCTGAACACCAGGCTGATGATGCCGACGATCGGGGCCAGGAAGACGCCGATGATCACGATGGTCAGGATCATGCTGATGACCATGGCGATGGTCACGGTGATCTGGAAGTTCAGGGCTTCCTTGGCCTGGTCGGTCACGAAAGCCTTGCCAGCATCGTCCTTGTTGATCAGCCAGATGATCAGTGCGCCGATGAAGCCGGTGAAGATGCCCAGCAGATGGGCAGCCAGGGCCATGGTGCGCTGGTCGGCCGGCACGTCGGTGGTGGCCGGCGGCGGCGGGACGTTATCGAATTCGCTCACGACAAAACTCCTTTTCATTGGGTGGTCTTGACCCACCAGCACCAAGCTGGTTGCGTCAGGCGGGCATAGCTTACGCCATCGACGCCATCAATCATTACCGGCGATGGTCATCCGCCCCAGCAGGATCGAACCGGTCCGGATGTGCGAGCGCGGGTCGACGTCGCTGCCGACCGCTTCGATGCTGCTGAACATCTCGCGCAGGTTGCCGGCGATGGTGATGCCATCCACCGGGTACTGGATCTCGCCATTCTCGACGCGGAAGCCGCCGGCACCGCGCGAGTAGTCGCCGGTCACCCCGTTCACGCCCTGCCCCATCAGCTCGGTCACCAGCAGGCCATCGCCCATCTGGCGGGCGATCTCCTGCAGGGAGCCCGCGTTGGCGGCCAGTTGCAGGTTGTGCACGCCACCGGCATTGGCGGTGGTCTGCAGGCCCAGCTTGCGCGCCGAGTAGCTGCCCAGCACATAGCGCTGCAGCACGCCGTCACGGACCAGGGCCGAAGCACGGGTGGCCACGCCGTCACCGTCGAAGGCGGCCGAGCGCAGGCCACGGCGCAGGTGGGGCAGTTCCTCGATCTGCATCCAGTCCGGGAACAGCTGCTGGCCAACACTGTCCAGCAGGAAGCTGGCCTGGCGGTACAGGGCACCGCCGGACACCGCCGACAGCAGGTGACCGACCAGGCTGCGCGCGACTTCCGGGGCGAACAGCACCGGCATGCTGCCGGTGGCCATCGAGCGAGGCTGCAGGCGGGCAACGGTACGCTCGGCGGCACGACGACCGACCAGGCCCACCTCCTCAAGGTCCTCGCGGGCCAGCGCGCTGGTGTACCAGCCATCGCGCTGCATGCCATCGCCCTGGCCGGCGATCAGCGCACAGCCCACCGAATGATGGGTGCCACGCTCACGGCCGAAAAAGCCATGCGAATTGGCGTACACCGACAGGCTCTGCATGCTCGACACCGAGGCGCCGTCGGAGTTGCGGATCTGCGCATCGGCCTCACGACCTGCGTTCTCGCAGGCCAGGGCCAGGTCCACCGCCTCGTCGGCCTGCAGTGCCCACGGGTGCCAGGCATCCAGATCCGGGAAATCGGTGGCCATCAGCGCCGCCTCGGCCAGGCCGGCGGCCGGGTCGTCCTCGGTATGGCGGGCGATCGCGCAGGCCTGCTCGACCGTGGCGGCAAGGCTGGCCTCGTTCAGGTCGCCGGTGCTGGCGCTGCCCTTGCGTTGGCCGAAATAGACGGTGACGGCGATACCGCGGTCACGGGTGGACTGCACGGTCTCAACCTCGCCAAGGCGGACATTGACCTCCAGGCCACGGTCCTCGCTGCAGCTGACCTCGGCCTGGCTGGCGCCCAGCGCCCGGGCACGGTCGAGCAGCTGCTGGGAAAGGTCGGCCAGCCGTTCCAGCCGGGCCGGGCTGTCGTCGCCGACAGCGACTTCAGGGGCGATCACGTTCAATGCTTTATCCTGTACGGGTTGGGCCCGGCATCACGCCGGGCGACTTTTTTTGAGATCAGGTAGGAACGATGCGCGGACGCGACGAAGAAACCGGTGAATTCCACGACAAGAGCCGCAGCCAGAACCGGCGCGATGCGCTCGACGTCCTGGCCCTGGGCGAGAAGCTGGTGTCGTTGACCCCGGCCCAGCTGGCGCGCCTGCCGATTCCGGAAGACCTGCTGCCGCATATCGCCGAGTGCAAGCGCATCACCGCCCACATCGCCCACAAGCGCCAGCTGGCGTTCCTGGCCAAGCACATGCGCCGCGAAGAAGACGCCACGCTGGATGCGATCCGCGATGCCCTGGACGCCAACAGCGAAACCGGCCGCCGCGAAGTGGCGATGATGCACCGCGCGGAAGACTGGCGCGAGCGCCTGCTGGCCGAGGGTGACAAGGCACTGGCGGCACTGCTGGACGACTACCCGCAGGCCGACCGCCAGCAGCTGCGCACGCTGGTGCGCAATGCCCAGGCCGAGAAGGCGAAGAACAAGCCGCCGCGCGCCTACCGCGAAATTTTCCAGGTGCTGCGTGCCCTGATGCTGCCGGCCGCGTTGGGCCTGAAGGCCAGCGCCGAAGACGCCGCCCCCATTGAAACCGACGAAGCCGACGAGGACTGAGTCCTCGCCGGCAGGGGCGGTGGCACTGGCCATCGCCCGGCTCAGGCCTGGGTACCGCCGACGGTGATGCCCTCGATCAACAGCGAGGGCTGGCCGACACCCACCGGCACGCTCTGCCCATCCTTGCCGCAGATGCCGACGCCCTCGTCCAGGGCCAAATCGTTGCCGACCATGCGCACCTTCTGCATGGTTTCCGGGCCGTTGCCGATCAGGGTCGCGCCCTTCACCGGCGCGGTGATCCGGCCATCCTCGATCAGGTAGGCCTCGGTGGCCGAGAACACGTACTTGCCGCTGGTGATGTCGACCTGGCCGCCACCGAAGTTGACCGCATACAGGCCATTCTTCACCGAGCGGATCATTTCCTGCGGATCGTGCTCGCCGGCGCGCATGTAGGTGTTGGTCATGCGCGGCATGGTCAGGTGCGCGAACGACTCGCGACGCCCGTTGCCGGTCGGCGCCACGCCCATCAGGCGGGCATTGAGGCTGTCCTGCATGTAGCCGACCAGGATGCCGTCCTCGATCAGCGTGGTGCACTGGCTCGGGTGGCCCTCGTCATCGATGTTGAGCGAACCGCGGCGCCCGTCCAGGGTGCCGTCGTCGACGATGGTCACGCCCGGGGCGGCCACGCGTTCGCCGATGCGGCCGGCGTAGACGCTGGTGCCCTTGCGGTTGAAGTCGCCTTCCAGGCCGTGGCCGACCGCTTCATGCAGCAGCACGCCGGGCCAGCCCGGGCCCAGTACCACCGGCATCACGCCGGCCGGTGCCGGTACCGCCTCAAGATTCACCAGCGCCTGGCGCAGCGCCTCACGGGCAAAGGCTTCCGGGCGGCCGTCCGCGAACAGTTCCTCATATCCGTAACGGCCACCGCCACCGGCATAGCCGGACTCGCGACGGCCGTTGTGCTCGACGATCACCTGCACGTTCAGGCGCACCAGCGGGCGCACGTCAGCGCCCAGCACACCGTCGCTGCGGGCGATCAGCACCGTATCGACGCCGCCGGACAGGCTGACCATCACCTGCTTCACGCGCGGGTCGGCGGCACGCAGGTAGCCGTCCAGGCGCTTGAGCACCTCGACCTTGGCCTCGTTGCCGATGCCGTCGATCGGGTCCAGCGCCGGGTAAAGCGCGCGCGCGTTGCCACGCAGCAGCGAGCGACCGGTCTGGGCACCACCTTCGCGCGAGATCGCACGTGCCGATTGCGCCGCCACCCGCAGCGCATCGGCATGGATGTCGTCGGAGTAGGCGAAACCGGTCTTCTCGCCGGAAATCGCCCGCACGCCTACGCCCTGCTCGATGGAATGCGCGCCGTCCTTGACGATGCCGTCTTCCACGCTCCAGCTCTCGCGGCGGGCGTGCTGGAAGTAAAGGTCACCAAAGTCCACACCGGGGCCGAGCAACTGCCCGAAGGTGCGCTCCAGGCCAGCGGTATCCAGGCCACCAGGGCGCAGCAGGCGGTCTTGGGCAAGCGTCAGGGCGATATCAGTCATGGTTCTCGATCTGGGGATGCGGGGGCGCTCAGGCAAGCCCCGTGAACAGGAAAGCCGCGCTCAACGCGCGCGCGGCAGGCCGGTGACGGTCGGCGGAATGGCCGGTGCCGGTGCCGGCGCGGGTGGCGGAGCCTTGTCGCGGCTGCGCTCGATCACTTCCACCTTCGGTTCCTTCCATGGACCGGTCACCTTGTAGGTACGGGCGCCAATCTCGCCCAATGGTTTGGACAATACCGCATTGGTGGCCGCGCCCAGCGCCGCCCCCACCGGGCCACCGGCCACCGCCCCCACCACGGTCAGCAGATTGCCTGCGCGCGGGTTGACGTCGATGGTCTGGTCGAACTGCTGGTTGCGCAGGTCGGCCTGGCCGCGGATGGTGATGTTGGCTGCCGGGCCTTCGATCAGCACCTTGTCTGTGCGCGCCATGCCCTGGCCGAACTGCATGCTGCCGTCGATCTGGTTGAACGCGAAGCCCTTGGAGAAGAAGTCGCGGAAGTCGAACATCAGGCGCCGCGGCAGCTGGGTCACGCTGAGCAGGCCCAGCACGCGGCCGGCGCCGGGTTCCAGCTCCAGCAGCTGGCCGTTGCGTGCGTGCAGGTCCAGGCGGCCCTGCAGGTTGCCCAGCTGGAAGTCCGACGGCCCCCCACTCCACGTGGCCTGCAGCTGCGCCTGGCCGGAACCGCCACGCAGCTGGCCGCCGTAGTCGAGGTTCTGCATCAGTCCGCCCAGATCCTCGCTGCGCACCTGAGCGGTCAGCTCGGTGCGGGCACCACCGGTGCGGCCCAGCCAGCGACCGCTGATGTCGATCTCCTGGTCAGGCGCACGGAAGCGCAGCTCATCCACGTTCAGGCCATTGGCCAGCGGCCGCGTACGCAGCACCGCCTGGCCCAGCACCACCTTGCCGAACTTCAGGTCGGCGATGTCCAGCGCGAACGGCGGCAGCTTGGCCGGGTCCATGTCGTTGGCGCCGGCCTGTACCCGTGCCGGCGCGGCCGGTGCACCTGGAGCCGCCGGCAATGACTGCCAGTGCACGCGGTCGAGCTGGCCACTGATGGTGCCGCCGTCTGCATTGGGGACGGTCAGGCGCCCGGCCAGCGACGGGCCGTCCAGGCGCACATCCAGTGCCTGCGCTCCCGGGCGCAGCTGCAACCGGGTCTGCTCGAACACGCCACCGATCAGCATCAGCTTGCCGACCTGCACATCCACCGCACGCAGCGGCATGCCGTCATCGTCGTTGCCACCACGGGCCAGGCCGATCCACTCCAGCGCGTCCAGGGTCGGGCTGCGGCCATTCACGGACAGTCCGCTCGGCGGCGGCTCGCGATCGGCATGGTCGCTGCCCAGCGTCACCTGCACACCCGTCTGGTTGTTGTGGCTGCGCGCAGCCAGCGCCAGGCGCTGGCCGAACGCCACGTCGATGCGGCCGGCCCCCATCGGCAGCTGTGCAGCCACGGTGGTCGCCAACGGGTCGGCAGCCGGTTTGTCCAGCGGCGCCGGCAGATCCAGCCGGGTCCCGACCAGATCGGAGCTCAACCGCAGCTCGCTGGGCGGCGCAGGCGCCCCCGGAGCGACCTTGGGCAGATTGACCGCGATGGTCCACGGCGAGGTGCCGGCGATGTAGGGCTTCAGCCACGCCATTTCCGGCGCGCGGTCGATCAGCACGCCAGCATCGAGGTTGGCCGACAACTGCGATTCAAAGGCCAGCTTGCTGTCGTGCACGTAGCCACCGGCACGCAGGCTCAGACGACCGTCCTGGCCGAGGTGGCGCACCGCCAGTTCCTCGGCGCCGAAACCGCCGTTGCTGTAGCGCGCCTGCCCGTGCATGTTGTCAAAGGTGAGCTGGAAGCGCTTGTCGACCAGCTTCACGCCGGCCAGATCGACCGTTCCCTGCAGGTGGCCGCCACCTTCATCGTGGTGCAGCGGCTGCAGCAGATCGAAGGTCACATGCGCCGGGCCCGCAGCGGTGAGGTTGTCCAGGGTGTCGCCATAATCCTTGTGCAGCGGGCTCTGCCGCAGCATGGCCAGCAGCCTGCCGGCCTCGCTCTGCGCATCGGCACGCACGTACAGCGGCTGCTGTCCGAAATCCTGGATGCCCGCCTCGAATTTCTGCACCGCCACGCCGGCCAGATCGCCGCGACCGTGCATGTCGAAGCCGGGGCCGATGAAGGCGATATCGGCGTCGACCTGGCGCATCAACGGCCAGTCGTGCTGGAAGCGGATGTCACCATTGGTGATATGGCCGGTCGCCTCGAAGCGGCCATCGTTGTTGTCGAACGGCCAGTCGTCCAGGTCGCCACTGACCAGGCCGATGCCGTTGCGCACCTGCCCACCGGCCAGCGCCATGTCCAGCCAGTCGGTGGCGCCCTTGCTCATCTTGGAGTGGATCCAGAAGCGCTTGGCCGCGGTCATCGGCACGTCGTCCAGCTTGGCCGCCAGCTGCAGCCACGGCCGCGTACCGTCGCCCTGGAACCAGACACCACCGCGCACGTCCGCCGCATAATCGGTGCCTTCAACGCGCATCGCTGCCGTGCCGATGCGCCAGCCACCGCCTTCATCGCGCCAGCCCACCACCTGGCCCGCCAGGTGCAGATCGTGGCGCACGCCGAAGCCGGTCGGCCAATCGAACTGCAGCTGGCGTTGCGGCTGCAGCTGCAGGCTGAAGCCATCCGCGTCGCCTTCGAAGCGCCCGCCCAGGCCGCGCAGGCCGGGCGAACTGCCCACGCTGGCGAAGCCCAGCGACTGCAGTTCGCCCTGCGCCCACAGCGGGCCATCGCGTTCGCCCGCCAGCTGCAGCTCGCGCACGTCCAGCTGCGGCCTGGACAGGAACAGCCAGCGACGCAGGCCCGGTTCAAGACGATCGCTCAGGGCCAGCGCACGCAGCGCGATGCCGGCCTGCACTTCGCCAGAACTGACCCGCAGCTGCTTGCCGAGCTGCAGCTGCAGGCCATCGAGCTGCTGCTCGCCTTCTTCGGTTTTCAGGCGCAGGCGCGGCACCTGCAATGCCCAGCCATCGGCCTGGCGCTGCCAGCGCAGGCGTGCCTGCAACCGCTGCAGCTGCAGCTGCGGAGCCGCCATCGCGGGCATCGGTGCGCCATCGATGCGGACATCACGCAGGTCCGAATCGGTGGTCACCGCCACCGGCGCGAAATCGCGCAGGGTCAGCCACAGGTTGAGTTCGCCCTTGCCTTCGCGCAGGCGCACACCGCCGGCCGCCAGCAGCGGCGACCAGGCATGAAAATCGACCGGATCGGCGCCCAGCCAGGCCTGGCCGTTGCCGCGCACGCGGTCCACGTCCAGCACCGCCGTCAACGGCAGCGCTTCGGTCTGGGCCCAGGCGCGCACGCCTACACGCAGGCGGTCGCCATTGACCCGCAGGCGCACGTCGATGCGTGGCAGCGTGGTATCGATCCCCAGCCCCGGCGCATGCACGCCCAGGCGGCCCCCGATCACCTGCAGTTCGCCCAGACGGCGCAGCGCATCCAGCGGGTCCCCGCCATTGGCGGCCTGCGGCAGGCCACGCACCGACCAGCGGCCGTCCTCGCCCTGCTGCAGGTCCAGTGCCAGGCCACGCAGGCGCAGTTCGGTCAACGAGCGGCCGGGCAGCAGCCCGCTGTACATCGATACCAGCACCTCGGCCTCGCCGATCGCCAGGCCCTGGCCGGCGCCAATGCGCAGGCCCTTGAGCTGCAGCAGCGGACCACGCCGGGTCCAGGCCGTCTGCAGCTGGTCGAAACGCACCGGCTGGCCGGCGCGTTCACTCAACCAGGCGGCAATCCTGTCGGGATGGCGCTCGGCCAGCGGCAGCAGCTGGCTGAGGGTGCCCACCAGCAGTGCCAGCCCGACCAGGCCCACCGCGCAGGCGGCAATGAAATGACGGCGGATCCTTCGCAGTCGCAGGCGCGGCGGCGCGCTCATCGGCCACCGCCGGCCTGCGGCCGGCGAGGATCAGAGCAGAACAACATCGAATTGCTCCTGCAGGTACTGCTCGTCCGCCTGGAAGCGGATGCTCTTGCCGAGGAATTCCTCCAGCTCGGCCACCGCCGCGGATTCCTCGTCGGTGATGCGCGCGACCACCTTGGTCGAGGCGATCACCAGCAGGCGCGCGGCATCGAACTGGCGCACGGCACGGGTGATCTCGCGGAAGATCTCGTAGGTCACCGTTTCGGTGGTCTTGATGCTGCCGCGGCCGCTGCACTGCGGGCAGGTTTCCGACAGCTGGCGCTCCAGGCTTTCCACCGTGCGCTTGCGGGTCATCTCCACCAGGCCCAGCGGCGAGAAGTCGTACACCGTGGTCTTGGCATGGTCACGGGCCAGCGCCTTTTCCAGCGTACGCAATACCTGGCGGCGGTGCTCGGCATCATCCATGTCGATGAAGTCGATGATGATGATGCCGCCCAGGTTGCGCAGGCGCAGCTGCCGTGCCACCGCCTGTGCCGCTTCCAGGTTGGTGCGGAACACCGTCTCTTCCAGGTTGCGCTGGCCGAGGAACGAACCGGTGTTGACGTCGATGGTGGTCATCGCCTCGGTCTGGTCGATCACCAGGTAACCACCGGATTTCAGCGGCACCTGCTTGTCCAGCGCGCGGCCGATCTCGTCCTCCACCCCGAACATGTCGAAGATCGGGCGATCGCCGCTGTACAGCTCGATCTTCTCCGCCAGCACCGGCATGTACTTGGCAACAAAGGCCTGCAACTGCGCGAAGGTCTCCTTGGAGTCCACCTTCACCTTGTCCACGTCCTTGCGGATCAGGTCGCGTACCGATCGCAGCGGCAGGCTCAGGTCTTCATAGATGTTGCTGCACGAGGCCGCTTCGCGGCCACGACGCTCGACCACGTTCCATACGCGCGACAGGTAGGCGATGTCCTCGGCGATGGCTTCGGCCGGCTGGCCCTCGGCATTGGTACGCACGATGTAGCCGTAGCCCCCGTGCTGCGCCGACAGTTCGGTCACCAGCGCCTTCAGGCGCGCACGCTCGGTTTCATCCTCGATGCGCGCCGACACGCCCACCACCTTGGACTGCGGCAGCAGCACCATGTAGCGCGAGGGAATGCTGATCTGGGTGGTCAGGCGGGCGCCCTTGGTGCCGATCGGATCCTTCACCACCTGCACCACGATGTCCTGGCCGTCGCGCAGCAGCTCGACGATCGGCACGCTGGACGGCGGCGGCAGCGTGGTGTTCTCGGTGTCGGCACTGGCTACCGGCGCCGGCCGCACCACGTCGTTGGCGTGCAGGAACGCGGCACGCTCCAGCCCGACTTCGACGAAGGCCGCCTGCATGCCGGGCATCACCCGCTGTACCTTGCCCTTGTAGATGTTGCCGACCACACCCCGGCGCCAGCCGCGCTCGATGTGCAGTTCCTGCAGCATGCCATTTTCGATCACCGCGACCCGGGTCTCGCGCGGGGTCACATTGACCAGGATTTCCTCAGACATCGGCAGCCTCCCTGGCGGCATCGGCAGTGGGGGCCGGCACGCCACAGCGCGCCAGCAAACGATCGGTGTGCAGCAACGGCAGCCCCATCACCCCGGAGTAACTCCCGGACAGGTGCTCGATCCAGCGCTCGGCCCCGCCCTGGATGGCGTAGGCCCCCGCCTTGTCCAGCGGTTCGCCGGTGGCCACGTAGGCGGCGATGTCGGCGGCGTCGATCGGGGCGAAGGTCACTTCAGAAATGACCAGCTCGCTGTCCAGCCCGTCTGCGCCGACCACCACCACCGCGGTCATCACCTGATGGGTACGCCCGGCAAGACGCGCCAGCATCGCCCGCGCATCGGCGGCGTCGGTGGGCTTTCCGAACACGTCGCCGTCCAGCACCACCTCGGTGTCCGAACCGAGCACCCGCGCCTGCGGGTCATCGGCCAGCACCCGGGCCAGGCCGGCGCGCGCCTTGTCGGCGGCGACCCGGCAGACATACTGTTCGGCGCTTTCAGCGGGCGCGCGCTGCTCGACGACCTCCAGGTCCAAGGCCTGGAAGGGGCGTCCGAGTCGGGCCAGCAGCTGGTTGCGTCGGGGGGAGCGGGAAGCAAGGTAGAGCATCGGCACAGCATAACCTGAGGCTGCCACCTGAATCGTCGGCAACCCGTTCTGGAACGCGCTCAACCCCGAACGGGCTCACAGCGCGTTCATCGCTACGACACCACCCTCAACGGCACAACAAGGAGTTCTCCATGCGCCTGACCGCCACCCCGCTGCTGCTCGCCCTGTCCCTCGCCCTTGGAACCTCGATGACCGCCCATGCTGCCCCGTCGTCGCCGTCGATCGCCGCTCCGGCCGAAGGCACCCTGCTGAACATCTCGGCCAACGCCGAGGCCACCCGCGTGCCGGACGTGGCCACCCTGTCGGCCGGCGTGGTCACCCAGGCCGCCGATGGCAACAGCGCCATGCGCCAGAACGCCCAGCAGATGGACAAGGTACTGGCCGCGATCAAGGCCGCCGGCATCGCCGAGCGCGACGTGCAGACCAGTGGCGTCAGCCTCAACCCGCAGTACCGCTATGCCGACAACGAAGCGCCGAAGATCACCGGCTACCAGGCCAGCAACACGGTCAGCCTGAAGGTGCGCGACATCGCCAAGCTGGGCAAGGTGCTGGACGCACTGGCTGCGCAGGGCGCCAACCAGATCAATGGCCCCAGCTTCGAGATCGACCAGCCGGAACCGGTCTATGACGAAGCCCGCCTGGCTGCACTGAAGAAGGCCCAGGCCCGCGCCCAGACCTATGCAAAGTCGCTGGGCCTGCAGGTGCGCCGCATCGTCAGCATTTCCGAGAACGCCGGCGGCGGCTACCGCCCGATGCCGATGATGCGGGCCATGTCGGCCGGCGCGGCGATGGACAAGGCCACCCCGGTCGCACCGGGTGAATCGACCGTCTCGGTCAACCTGGACGTGGTGTTCGAACTGGGTCGCTGATCCCGTCCGTCATTGCCGGCAAAGGCGGATCCCGCAGGGGATCCGCCTTTTTTCATGTCCGCAGCCGGCACTGGCTGAAGGCCAGCCCAACGATCGCCCCCCTGCCTCTAGGCAGTGGCCGCCATGTCGCGCTACTGATGGACTGCCAGCCGCGTGCGGCAACCCCGCCACGGGCCCTGGTGCGTTGAGGACTTCGTCACTGGCATGGAGGTGGACCATGGTTCGTACGTATCCCGTTGCATCCCCGCAGTTCGACCCCGCCCGCGTTGCCGCCTGGAGCGCGGCCATCGCCCTGCATCTGCTGGCCTTCCTGCTGCTGCTGATCCCGGCGACCTACCAGGCTGTGCAGGTCCCGCGTGACAAGACTGCGGTCAGGCTGATCGAGAAGATCCCGCCACCGCCCACGCCGCCGGTTCCGATCCCGCCGAAAGAGATCGTCCAGGTGGTGCCCAAACCGCGGACGCAGCCGGTGGTACCGCCGCTGCCCGCACCCACCGCGACCGTAGAGGAAACCCAGGGCATCGCACTGCCGGCCGCCGAACCGGCCCCGCCCCAGCTCGCACCGAGCATCGATACCGCCACACCACTGGCCGGCGCCCAGCTGCAATACCGCAGCGCCCCGCCGCCGGCCTACCCGCTGGCGGCACTGCGCAACCGCGAGCAGGGTACGGTGCTGTTGCGGGTAGAGGTGGACACCCACGGGCAGCCGGCGGTGGTCAGCATCGAGCGCAGCAGTGGCTCGCGCAGCCTGGACCAGGCCGCACGCCAGCAGGTGCTCAGGCACTGGCGCTTCGAGCCGGCCCAGCGTGATGGCGTGGCCGTGCCGGCCATCGGCATGGTGCCGGTGCAGTTCTCGCTGCCGGACTGAAGTGATCGCCGGCCCGGCCATCTGCCGGGCCGGCCCTTCCGTCCGGGCGGGCACGGACGGAACAGGATCAACTGTTATTGATTAAGCAAAAATTCACGACTTCGTCACCCGCCGGAAACCTAGATTGGTCCGTCCCGGAATCTACCGGAGACAGCCCTCAACGCTACGGTTTTCCAGTTAGGAGAGAAGCTGTGAAACACCTGATCCAACGGCCCGCCAGCCGCCGCCGCACCACCCTGGCATCGTCCATCACCCATATCCTTACCGGCGGCACCCTGCTGCTGGTTGGCGCCGTGGCTTCCACCTCCGCTTTCGCGCAGGAGAAGGCCACCAACCTGGACCGCATCACGGTCACCGGTTCGAACATCCCGCGCACCAACACTGAAACACCGTCCCCGGTGCAGGTGGTGACCCGCCAGGAAATCGACCGCACCGGCAAGACCACGGTTGCCGAATATCTGCAGACGCTGACCGCCGACGGTTCCGGTTCCATTCCCAAGACCTTCGGCAACGGCTTCGCCGGTGGTGGCGCCGGCATCTCGCTGCGCGGCCTCGGTGCCGGCTCGACGCTTGTGCTGTTGAATGGCCGCCGCATGGCCACCTACGGCCTGGCCGATGACGGCCAGAAGGTTTTCACCGACCTGAGCACCATCCCGCTCGACGCCGTGGAACGCGTGGAAGTACTTAAGGACGGCGCCTCGGCAATCTACGGTTCCGACGCCATCGCGGGCGTGGTCAACATCATCCTGCGCAGTGATTTCCAGGGCGCGATCCTTCGGGGCTCCTACGGCCTGTCCGGCGACAGCGATGGCGACGCGAAGAAGGCGACCTTGACCGCCGGTACCGGCGATCTGGCCACCGACGGCTGGAACGCTTTCTTCAGCCTGGATGTCGCAAAGACCGATGCCATCAAGATCAGTGATCGCAAGAACCGGAAGTGGATCGGTACCGGCGATACCCGCCCGTGGGGCTACGGCAACAATGCCCAGTTCCTGGGCGGCGCCTTCCTCAGCGGCAAGACCCGCGGTGGTGTTGGTCCGAATGGTTCGGTGTATGACGACCGCAATGTAACCGAAGATAATCCTGCCTTCCTGGTCGCCCTGCCGGGCTGTGCTGGCCTGACCACGATTCCAGGCCAGACCGAGGCTACGGCGCAGGCGCAGGGCTGCCTGTGGGATCCGAACCAGCTGTATCGCGACCTGACCCCGGAAGAGAAGTACGTCAACGTGTTTGGCCGTGCCAGCTTTGCCTTTGGTGAAGGTGGTGAGATCTACACCGAGATCGGCTACTCGAAGAAGGAAACCACTTTCAGCAACACCCCGTCGGGCGTCTCAGGTGGCTGGGGCTATCCGGAAGGCCCGGTCAATGCCAACAGTGGTGACGGCGCTACGGTGCTGGGTCCGAACCATCCTGACAATCCGATTCCCGGCCAGGCCTCTCGCCTGCGTTATTCGGCATGGGATGTCGGTCCGCGCGTGACCAACAACACCAATGAGTTCACCCGCTTCCTGGTCGGCATCAAGGGCAACTGGGGCGACTGGAGCTACGACACCGCGTATCTGCACTCCGGCACCGACCTGGTCAACAAGCGTACCGGCTTCCTCAACTACAACAATGTACGTTGCGCACTGGCCAATCCGAACTGCGCCGGTGGTGTCTGGCGTATCGGTGACAACGCCGGCATGAACTCGCAGGCGCTGTACGACTTCATCTCGCCTGACATCAGTGCCCGAGCCAAGTCCAGCCTGGACATGTTCGACTTCACCGTGTCGCGCAGCCTGATGGACCTGAAGGGTGGCCCGCTGGGCCTGGCACTGGGTACCGAATGGCGCAAGACCAGCAACAGCCTGACCCCGCAGACCTATACCGACCAAGGCCAGATCATCGGTCTGGGCTACTCGGCCTACGACGGCACCCAGAACGTGTACGCCGGCTACGTTGAGCTGTCTGCGCCCGTGCTGGAAACCCTGGAACTGTCCGGTGCGGTTCGCTACGACAAGTACGAGAGCGGTGAAGGCAAGGCGACACCGAAGATCGGCATCAAGTGGACCCCGGCCGACTGGATCGCACTGCGTGGCAGCTACGCCGAAGGCTTCCGTGCACCGAACCCGGCCGAGAACGGAGATGGTGGCCTGGCCGCCTTCTCCAACGCGTCCGATCCGGTACGTTGCCCCGGCGGCAACCCCGCACCAGGTGCGAACGACGACGACTGTGGCGCCCTGCCAGTCGCCATCATCACCCGCCCGAACAAGGACCTGAAGCCGGAAGAATCCAAGAGCTACTCGGTGGGTATCGTCCTGCAGCCCACGGCCACGACTTCGCTGACCATTGATGCCTGGCAGATCAAGCGCACCAACGAAATCGCCCAGGGCAGCACTTCCGAAGCCATTGCCGCCGGCAACGTACTGCGTGACAGCAACCTGCTCAACGGCGTGCCCGGCACGGGCAGCATCCTGGCGGTCAACACGCAGTACATCAATGCTGCATCGACCCGGGTACGGGGTATCGATACCGATATCCGCCAGACCTTCGACATCGGCCCTGGCCAGCTGGAGATGGACCTGCAGTGGAGCCATGTACTCAAGTTCGAGCGCACCGATGCCGACGTGACCGTCGACTACGCAGGTACTCACGGCAACTGCGACGTGACCAACTGCATCGGCACCCCGAAGGACCGCATCAACTTCGGCACCACCTGGAGGCAGGGCCCGTGGAGCGTCAGCGGCGTGGCCAACTACATCTCGAAGATGGACAACAAGGACTTCCGTGGCCCGAATGGATCCTACCTGTTCGCGTATGCGGACGGCACGGACGTCAAGAAGATCTCCTCGTTCACCACCTTCGACCTGTCGGGCCGCTGGAACATCACTGAAGCCTTCGAGCTGAACGCCTCGGTGCAGAACGTGTTCGATCGCATCGCCCCGCTGGATCCGTCCACCTACGGTGGTGTCAACTACAACCCGCTGCACTTCAGTGGTGCCATCGGTCGTTACTTCACCGTCGGTGCCAAGTACACTTTCAAGTAATACAGGCAACACGCTTCAACGCAACTTCGAAGGCCCGGGCAGCTGCCCGGGCCTTCGTCGTTCTGCCCCTTGCAGGCATGTTCACGGGCACAAGGCTACCGTGTGCACGCGGCATCACCGCCGCAGGGGATCTCCATGGCCGCGACATCGCAGCGCTTGGGCCTGCCCGCGTTGACTGCACTGGTGGTCGGCTCGATGGTCGGCGCCGGTATCTTTTCATTGCCACAGAACGTAGCGCGCAGCGCCGGTCCGGCCGCCGCGCTGATTGGCTGGGCGGTGAGCGGCGCGGGCATGCTGATGCTGGCGTTCGTGTTCCAGGCGCTGGCCAACCGCCGGCCTGATCTCGATACCGGCATCTACGCATACGCGCGCGAGGGCTTCGGCAATTACATCGGCTTCTCCGCTGCGTGGGGTTACTGGGTTGCCTCGGTGCTCGGCAACGCCAGCTTCTTCGTGCTGATCTTCAGCGGCCTTGGCCACTTCATGCCCGTGTTCGGCGAAGGCAATACCCCGGCCGCCGTGGCCGCATCGTCATTGCTGTTGTGGACGGTGCACCTGTTGGTGCTGCGCGGCCTGCGTACTGCAGCCATCGTCAACGGCCTGGTGACCGTGGCCAAGCTGCTGCCGATCGCGCTGTTCCTGATCCTGGCCACCGGCGCGTTCCGCATGGACGTGTTCCGCGCCGATTTCCTCGGCACGCCTGCACTCGGCGACCTTGGCCAGCAGCTGCGCGGCATGATGCTGGTGACCGTGTGGGTGTTCATCGGCATCGAAGGGGCCAGCATCTATTCGCGGCGCGCGGCACGGCGCGCCGACGTGGGTCGCGCCACGGTGATCGGCTTCCTGGGCGTGTGGCTGCTGCTGGTGCTGGTCAGCCTGTTGTCGATGGGCGTGCTGTCGCAGGCGGAACTGGCCGGACTGCCCAATCCGTCGATGGCCTATGTGCTGCGCGCCATTGTCGGCGAATGGGGCGCGACGGTGATCATCATCGGTTCGATCATCTCCGTCCTCGGTGCATTGTTGGCCTGGGTGCTGCTGTGCGCCGAAGTGCTCTATGCCGCTGCAGGTGACGGCACCATGCCCGCCTTCCTGGGCCGTGAGAACGCGCGCGGCGTGCCGGCCAATGCACTGTGGTGGAGCAACGGCCTGATCCAGTTGTTCCTGCTGCTGGTGCTGGTCAGTTCCGGCAGCTACACCGGGCTGGTGCTGCTGGCCGCATCGATGAGCCTGGTGCCCTACTTCCTGTCCACGGCATTCGGCATGCAGCTGGCCTGGCGCGGGCAGGCCTATGCCGGTGAGCCGGGTGTGCGCTGGCGTGATTTCGGGGTGGCAGTGCTGGCCAGTGCGTATGCGCTGTGGCTGGTGTATGCCGGTGGCCTGGACAACCTGCTGCTGTCGGTATTGCTGTACGTGCCCGGCGTGGTGTTGTTCGCACTGACCCGGCGCCAACGCGGCGAGCGGGTATTCACGCGTTGGGAATGGGTGCTGTTCGGTGCGATCCTGATCGTGGCGATCGCCACGCTGGTGGCGTTCTGGCGAGGAGCGCTGGCACTGTAGAGCCGAGCCCACGCTCGGCTTCGCACAGGCAGCCGAGCACGGCTCGGCTCCACAACAACAGTCGAGCAAGCTCGACTCCACAAAGACGCAAAAAAAAACCTGCATCTCGCGATGCAGGTTTCTCAAGGTGGCGCCCGAAGTTGGACTCGAACCAACGACCCCCTGATTAACAGTCAAGTGCTCTAACCGGCTGAGCTATTCGGGCAGACGACTAGTATAACCACTCTTCACGCGCGATGGTAGGGGTGATTGGCGATCATTGCGGCAGCCCGATACAGCTGCTCGGCCACCACCAGGCGTACCAGCATGTGTGGCAGCGTCAGCGGTCCAATCGACCACTTCTCGTCGGCCAGCGCGGAGACTTCCGGCGAATGCCCTTCCGGGCCACCGATCAGGAACGCCAGGTCCCTGCCCTGCCCGCGCCAGTGTTCCAGGCGCTGTGCCAGCTGTTCGGAACTGAGCTGGCGACCCGGCACATCCAGCGCCACTACATAGGCATTCTTCGGCAGCGCAGCGATCACCCGCTTGCCTTCATCTTCAGTGGCGCGGCGCGGATCACGGCCTTTGCCGCGCAGGCCGGGCTCGATTTCCACCAGCTCGAACGGCAGCCAGTGCGACAGCCGCTTCTGGTACTCGGCGAAGCCCTGCGCCACCCAGCTGGGGGCGCGTTCACCGGTGGCGATCAGGCGGGCTTTCATCAACGGTCCTCCAAAACGTCGACGGCGCCATCGGCGCCGTCGAAGGGATGCATCAACGCGTGGCTCAAGCCACTTCGTCGTCGCTGGACGGCGGCTGGTCGCCGACGGTCCACAGGCGCTCGAGGGCGTAGAACTCACGCACGCGCGGCAGCATCACATGGACGATCACGTCGCCCAGATCGACCAGCACCCACTCGGCTTCACGCTCGCCTTCCACGCCCAGCGGCATGACGTCGATGTTCTTGGCGAAGCGCACCACTTCATCGGCAATCGACTTGACGTGGCGGGTCGAGGTGCCCGAAACGACAATCATGTAGTCGGCAACGCTGGACCGGCCGCGCACGTCGATCTCGACCAGGTCCTTGGCCTTCAGGTCTTCGGTGGCTTGGCGGACGCTGGCCAGCAGTTCCGGCACGGACGGCGGCGGGCTGGGCAGATCGACCTTGATGGTCTGGGGCTGGGTCTGGTTGCTCAAAGTGGATCGACTCGATAAACGTGGGGGCGATTATACGGGGATGGCGCCGCTGCGCCATTCACGGCCTGGCCGGGCGGTACAGCCCGTGTGCAGCCACATAGTCCGCCACGCCGGGTGGCAGCAGGGCGCGCCAGGGGCCACCGCCGGCGATCTGCGAACGCACGGCGCTGGCCGATTCCTCGCGCAGCGGATGATGCAGGCGCAGGATGCGCCCGGCCGGGCTGGCGAACAGGGCCTGCTCGGTGTCGGCCCAGCGCCCTTCCAGCGCCTGGCCCAGCTCGCCATCCACCGCAGCCTGCAACGGGCTGCCCGGGCGCTCCGCCACCACGAAATGAGCCAGCCCGAACAGCGCCTCCCACTCGTGCCAGCGGGACAGGCCAAGCAGGCTGTCGGCGCCGACCAGCCAGGCCAGCGGCCGGCTCGGACCCAGCTCGCCACGCAGCTCGCGCAGGGTGTCCACGGTGTAGGACGGCCGACCGGGGAAACGCGCTGCACGGTCCAGCTCGCGACGGTCCAGCAGCAGACCCGGTTCGTCGCCGATGGCCAGCGACAGCATGGTGCAGCGCTGCTCGGCCGTGGCGCCGGGCACGGCCCGGTGCGGCGGATCGGCGGCCGGCAGCATGCGCACGGCAACCTGCAGTTCGTCGCGGGCAGCCCGCGCGATCGCCAGGTGCCCGAGGTGCACCGGATCAAAGGTGCCCCCGTAATAGATCCGCAGGCTCATTGCTCAGGCCCGCGCCAGCAGGCGCACGGCACGCGGTTCGGCCACGGCCACCAGCAGGCGCTCCAGCGCCAGCCAGGCATCACCGTCGGCGCGCCCCTTGGCGATGCGGTCGACCAGCCCGGCTTCGGCCACGAAGCGCTCCCAGCGCTTGCTTTCCGGATGCCGCTGCAGCGCGCGCTTGTACGGCGCCTGCCGCGATTCCCAGATGCCGCGCGATTTCATCTCGGCGGCCAGGTTACCGCCACGGGCCTGCACCCGGGCCAGGCCTGCACCAGCCAGCAGTTCGCGGATCACCATCGGCATCAGTGCAGCCACCGCCTCACCCTCGCCGCGCAGGCCGGCCAGCATGCGCAGCACCGCCGGCGGTTGCCCGGAGAACGTCGCCTCCACCAGCCGGAACACGTCATAGCGCGCGGCGTCGGCCACCAGCGATTCCATCCGTTCCACGTCCAGCGGCTGGCCGTCGGCCAACAGCGCCAGCTTGTCGATTTCCTGGGCGGCAGCCAGCAGATTGCCTTCCACCCGCTCGGCCAGGCGCTGCACGGCGGCCGGGTCCGCGCGCAGGCCCTTGCCACGCAGGCGGCGCTCGATCCAGTCCGGCAATTCGTGCGGCTTGATCGCCCAAGCCACCGACAGCACGCCGATGCGGTTGACCGCCTCGGCCCACTTGCCCTGGTGGGCCTTGCTCCATTCGTTGGCGGTAATCATCAGCACCACGTCCGGCGCCGGATTGGCGCAGAACTGGCTGATCACCTCGGCCCCGTCCTTGCCCGGCTTGCCGCTGGGCAGGCGCACCTCGACCAGGCGGCGGGCGCTGAACAGGCTGGGCGCGTTGAAGCTGGCATCGAGCTGGTTCCAGTCGAAATCACGGCCATCGGCATCGAACACTTCCCGCTCGCCGATGCCGGCGGCGCGCGCGCGCGCGCGGATGGCGTCGGCCGCCTCCAGCACGCGCAGGGTTTCCGGGCCGGCAATCAGGTAGACCGGCGCCAGCGCGGTATCAGCGCCCTGGCTGGCCAGCTGCTCCGGACGCAGTTCCATCGTCGCGACTCAGCGCTTGGCTGCGGGAACCGGCTCGGCCGGCTCCACGCCTTCAACCGGCTTGTCCTTCGGCGCCGACAGGCTGCCACCCTTCTCGATCTCGGCACGCACCACGCTGTCGATGCGGCGGATGATCGAGGCGGACATTTCCCGGCGCAGTTCATTGGCCAGGATTTCACGTTCGGTGGTGGTACCGGTGGCGTCGGTCGGCGGTGACACGTAGTCGCGCGACAGCTCGATCACCTGCTGTGGCACCAGCTCGCTGCCGTCTTCGCGACGGAAGATGAAGATCACCGCGTAGCGCAGGCTGTATTCCTGCGCACGGCCCTGCGAGTCGATGGCGATCGGCAGGTCGCCCCAGCGTTCGGACAGCACCTGCAGCTGGGTACTGGGTTCCTTGCTGTCCTCATCGGCCAGCCTGGCGCCGGAGGCCAGCAGGCTGCGGTTGAGCAGCTTGACCAGTTCGCTGTACGGCGCAGTGGAAACCACCTTCACCGGTGCCGTGTCGGTCGGCAGCATCAGCTTGTTGCGCAGATGGAAACCGCAGCCGGCAAGGCCGAGGACAAGAACGAGGGCAAGCAGGATTCGGGTCATGGAGACAGTCTGGCGGAGCCGGGCGATCACGGCAACACACAGCGTGCCCGAAGCCGCGTGAATGCAGGGCCATCAAACGCCTGGCCCTGCACCGGAATGGCACCGGCCACCACACGGGTGGCCGGTGCGGGGTACATCAGGCGGCGACGATGTTCACGATCTTGCCGGGCACGATGATGATCTTGCGCACCGTCAGGCCTTCCATGAACTTGGCCGCGTTGGGCTCGGCCAGGGCCAGTGCCTCGACCTGCTCGCGCGCGGCGTCGGCCGCCACGTCGATGGTGCCACGCAGCTTGCCGTTGACCTGCACGGCCAGGGTCAGCGCGTCGCGCACCAGCGCGCCGGCATCGGCCTGCGGGAACGGCTGGTCTTCCAGCAGGGTCTCGCCGTGGCCCAGCACCTGCCACAGGGCATGGCTGGCATGCGGGGTGATCGGGTTGAGCAGCAGCACGACGGCCTGCAGCGCTTCCTGGCGCACCGCACGCCCCTGCGCACTGCCGTCCTCGAACTTGGCCAGCGCGTTCATCAGTTCCATCACCGCGGCAATGGCGGTGTTGAAGCTGTGGCGGCGGCCATAGTCGTCACCGACCTTGCCGATGGTCTCGTGGGTCTTGCGGCGCAGTGCCTTCTGGTTGGCATCCAGTGCTGCAACATCCAGTGCCGGAGCGGCACCGTCGGCAGCATGCTTCTGCACCTGGGCCCACAGGCGGCGCAGGAAGCGGGCCATGCCATCCACGCCGGCTTCGTTCCACTCCAGCGACTGTTCCGGCGGCGCGGCGAACATCGAGAACAGGCGCACGGTGTCGGCGCCGTACTTGTCGACCATCGCCTGCGGGTCCACGCCGTTGTTCTTCGACTTGGACATCTTCTCGGTGCCACCGACCACCACCGGCTGGCCGTCGGCGATCAGGGTGGCGCCGGTGATGCGGCCGCGCTCGTCACGCTGCACTTCCACGTCGGCCGGGTTGATCCAGTCCTTCGAGCCGTCCGGGTTCGGGCGGTAGTAGGTCTCGGCAATCACCATGCCCTGGCACAGCAGGTTGCGCGCCGGTTCGTTGCTGTCCACCATCCGCGCGTCGCGCAGCAGCTTGTGGTAGAAACGGAAATACATCAGGTGCAGGATCGCGTGCTCGATGCCACCGATGTACTGGTCCACTGGCAGCCAGTAGTTGCCGCGCTTGTCGACGGCGTCACGGGCACCCGGCGAGGTGTAACGGGCGTAGTACCAGCTCGACTCCATGAAGGTGTCGAAGGTATCGGTCTCGCGCTCGGCCGCACCGCCGCAGTCCGGGCAGGTGGTCTTGCGCCATTCCGGATCGGTCTTGATCGGCGAACCGGTACCCGAGAACGCCACGTCCTCCGGCAGCACCACCGGCAGCTGTTCTTCCGGCACCGGCACCGCACCGCACTTGGCGCAGTAGATCACCGGAATCGGGCAGCCCCAGTAGCGCTGGCGACTCACGCCCCAGTCGCGCAGGCGGTAGTTGACGCGGCGCTGGCCCTGGGCCTTGCGCTCGAATCGTTCGGCCAGGGCTTCGAAGGCGCCCTGGAAATCCAGGCCATCGAACTCGGCCGAGTTGACCAGCTCGAAGGCACGGCTCTTGTCGCTGTACCAGTCCTGCCAGCGGCTGCCATCCCAGGTGCGCTCTTCTTCGGTGCGCGCATCCTTCAGCGCGATCACCTGCTTGATCGGCAGGCCATACTTGTTGGCCACTTCGTTGTCGCGCTGGTCATGCCCCGGCACGGCCATCACCGCACCGGTGCCGTAGCCCATCAGCACGAAGTTGGCGACCCACACCGGTACCGGCTCGCCGGTGACCGGATGCAGCGCACGCAGGCCGGTGTCCATGCCGCGCTTTTCCTGGGTTTCCAGCTCGGCCTCGGACACACCGCCCTGCTTCAGGTCGGCCAGCATCGCGGCCAGTTCCGGGTTGTTCTTCGCCGCATGCAGCGCCAGCGGATGTTCGGCGGCGATCGACACGAAGGTCACGCCCATCACGGTATCCGGACGGGTGGTGAACACGCGCAGCGGATCCAGCACGCCGCCGTCCACGTCACGTACGTCGAACTGGATTTCCAGGCCCTCGGAGCGGCCGATCCAGTTGCGCTGCATGGTCTTGACCGAATCCGGCCAGCCGTCCAGCTCGTCCAGGCCGTCCAGCAGCTCCTGGGCGTAATCGGTGATGCGCAGGAACCACTGCGGGATCTCGCGCTTCTCGACCAGGGCGCCGGAGCGCCAGCCGCGGCCATCGATGACCTGCTCGTTGGCCAGCACGGTCTGGTCGACCGGATCCCAGTTCACCACCGCGTTGCGGCGGTAGGCCAGGCCCTTGCGCATCAGGCGGGTGAACATGCGCTGCTCGTGGACGTAATAGTCCGGGCGGCAGGTGGCGAACTCGCGCGACCAGTCGATGGCATAGCCCAGCGACTTCAGCTGGCTGCGCATGTGGTCGATGTTCTTGTAGGTCCACGCCGCCGGCGCGGTCTTGTTCTTGATCGCGGCGTTTTCCGCCGGCAGGCCGAACGCGTCCCAGCCCATCGGCTGCAGCACGTTATGACCCGTCATGCGCTTGTAGCGGCTGATCACGTCGCCAATCGTGTAATTGCGCACGTGGCCCATGTGCAGCGCACCGGACGGGTACGGAAGCATCGACAGGCAGTAGTACTTCGGCTTGTCCGAAGTCTCGTCGACCTCGAAGGCACGGGTGGCGTCCCAGTACTGCTGGGCGTCGGATTCAACCTGCTGCGGGTCGTAGGCGTTGGTTTCAGCGCTGGTCATGGAACACGCGGTTGCGGCGGCAAAGCGGTACAGCGTACCGCAGTGCGGCAAACGTCTCCAATCCTGCCTGCCGGATGCCGGCGCCGCGGGCGTCCGGCGCCGGTCTCAGCGCGGTCGCGACAGTGGCAGCGCCAAGGCCAGCCAGACCGCCCAGCAGGCGAACGCAAGCCGTTGTGCCAGCGGCGCCGGCAGCACGCCCTGCAGGGCAAACGCCGCCAGCGCGGCCAGCACACCACAGGCGAGCGCCACGGCGCCCAGCGCGCGCCCATGCGCCTGGCGCACCTGCGACGTGCCCAGCAACAAGGTCCCGGCGACAAAACCCAGCACCCAGATCATCCAGGCGCTGGCATGCAGCTGGCTGGCCGGCCCGTGCAGGTCGTCCACATCCAGCGGCAGCAACCCCATCGCGGCGAACGCCAACCCGGCCAGCAGCAGCATCTGGCTGCCCACCCGCGGCGCCCAGCCGGCGGTTGCCGGCAGCCTGCGGCGCAGGCACTCGGCCACAACCACCGCAAGCAGCCCCGGCAGCACGAAGCCCAGCAGATTGAAGGCCAGCGCATGCGGCACCCCCTGTGCCCCCAGCAGCGCTACCGGGTGGCGGGCCTGCGCGTAGCCGTCCAGGCCGGCACCGAAACCGAGCACCGCCAGCACGAACAGCAGCGCGGCGACCAGGCCGGACAGGCCGGACAGGCGCAGCAACGGGGACAGGGACGACATGCAGGCTCCGGAAAGAACGGCGACAGGAAGCCTGCATTGTCAGGCATTTACTACAACCCGGGTTGAGACCGGCATCGATCGTCACCATAGAATCGGTCTCCAGACGCCAAACGATGCTTCCCCCCATGACCGAGACGACCTACGTATTCGACGCCACCACTGCGACCTTCGAGGCCGAAGTCCTGCAGAAGTCGCTGCAGACGCCGGTGCTGGTCGACTTCTGGGCCACCTGGTGCGGGCCGTGCAAGACCCTGGGGCCGATGCTGGAAAAGCTGGCTGCCGAGTACAACGGCGCCTTCGAACTGGCCAAGGTCGACGTCGACAAGGAACAGCAGATCGCCGCCGCCTTCCAGATCCGCTCGGTGCCGACCGTGTTCCTGGTCAAGGGCGGCCAGCTGGTGGACGGCTTCCCAGGGGCCATCCCGGAAGGCCAGCTGCGTGAGTTCCTGGCCCAGCACGGCATCGTGCCGGCCGACATCGGCGACGCCGTCGCCGAAGATGAAGCCCCGCTGGACCCGCAGGCGCAGGTAGACGTACTGCGCGCGCAGATCGCCGCCGAGCCGGACAAGGACGAGCTGAAACTCGACCTGGCGCTGGCCCTGCTGCAGATCGGAGGCGTCGATGAAGCCAGCCTGCTGATTGACGGCCTGCCCGCCAACCTGTCCACCGACGACCGGGCTGTGCGTGCACGCGCCCGGCTGGCCTTCGCCTCGGCCCTGAAGGACGCCCCGGCCGCTGAAGTGCTGGACGCCCGCATCGCCACCGATGGCAAGGACCTCAAGGCACGCCACCTGCGCGGCGTACAGCTGCTGCTCGGTGGCCACGACGAAGCCGCGCTGGCCCAGTTCCTGGAAATGCTGCGGATCGACCGCACGTTCGAGGACGGACTGCCGCGCAAGGCCCTGATCGACGCCTTCAATGTGATCTCCGACGAGGACCTGGTCGGCCAGTACCGCCGCCGGATGGCCTCCCTGCTGTTCTGAACGGAAACCCACTTCGTTCAGAATCCCTGCACTGAACGCGGGCAATAATGCGCGGGATGGCGGCCGTACGGCCGCCACGATCCGTTCGGGGGGATGAGGTCGGGGCCATGGGGTCTTGCAGCTGCGCCCCCGCATTGCCGGGATTGCAAACTGTGACCTTCGTCCGCTCGCTGTCGTTCGCCATGCGCTTCCAGGGCGCGCTGCTCTGCGCTCTTCTCTTCCTGCCGGCCATCGCCGCCGCCCAGGACTGGAACTACCGGGTCCGTCCCGGCGATACCCTGTGGGATCTGGGAGGCCTGTACCTCAAGCCCTCGGTGCGCTGGCAGCAGCTGCAACAGCACAACCGCATCGACAACCCCTACCAGCTGCCGCCGGGCCAGCTGCTGCGCTTCCCGATCAGCTGGCTGCGCATCGAACCGGCACCTGCCCGGGTGCTGTCGGTGCGCGGCAAGGTGGAATTGTCCGGCGCCGATGGCAGCGCCACGCGCGCGATACTCGCCGGGGAACAACTTCGCATTGGTGACACCGTGCAGACCGAAGGCGACTCCAGCGTCACGCTTGAATTCGCCGACGCCTCGCGCCTGCAGCTGCGCGAGTATTCCCGGCTGCGCCTGGACCAGCTCAGCCGCTACGGCCACACCGGCATGGTCGATACCCGCCTGCGCCTGCAGCAGGGCCGCGCGAGCAACCGGGTGACACCTGCCCGTGGCCCGGCCTCGCGCTACATCATCGATGCACCTACGGCGACCAGCAGCGTGCGCGGTACCGTATTCCGGGTCAGCGCCGGTGACACCGGCCACGTCGCTGCCACCGAGGTACTGCAGGGCAAGGTGCAGGTCGGCAACACCCACGGCAAACGCCTGGTCCTGCCTGGACAGGCCAGCCGCAGCATCAGCGCCGATGCCGCACCGGACGCTGTCTCCGCCCTTCTTCCCGCGCCGCAGCTGCGCAGCGACGATGTGCGCCTGGCGCCCCTGCCGACCCTGCTCGCCTGGGACCCCGTCGACGGCGCCGCGCGCTACCGCGTTGAAGTGGTGCAGGCAGCGACGCCGGAAATCCTGCTGTTTGCCGCCACCACTGCCGACACCCGGCTGGCGATCGGTAACCTGCCCCCCGGCCAGTTGCGCATCCTGTTGCGCGCCGTGGATGCGCAGGGCGTGGAAGGCCTCGACGCCAGCGCCGATTTCGAGCTCAGCGACCAGCCCCCACCGCCGCTCACCGTGGCCCCCCTGCATGGGCAGACCGTCAACAGCGACCGCCCGCGCTTCCGTTGGAGCCAGGCGCCGGGCGCGCGCAGCAGCGTGCTGCAGATCGCCGCCGAGCCGAGCTTCGTGCAGCCGCTGCAGGAACAGAGCACCCAAGGCACCGACCTGCGCCTGGCGCAGCCGCTGCCGCCCGGCGAGTACTTCTGGCGGGTGGCGTCGCGCGATGGCAACGGCCACCAGGGCCGCTACGGCCAGGCCCTGCCCCTGCAACTGAGCAATGAACCGGTCGACCCTGCCCTGCAGCCGCCTGAAGCCGCGCATGGCGAGCTGACCCTGCGCTGGCAGGCCGGCAGCGAAGGCCAGCGCTACAGGGTGCAGGTGGACCGTCGTGGCGATTTCAGGACGCCCCTGGTCGACCAGACCGTGAGCGAGCCGCAGGTCAGCTTCAAGCGGCCGTGGAGCGGCACCCTGCATGTGCGTGTGCAGTACATCGACGACGACGGTCATGCGGGCGAGTACTCACCGGCCCAGCAGATCAAGCTGCCCTGCCGCCTGTGCTACGGCGCCGGCGGTGGCGCCCTGCTGCTGTTGCTGTTGTTATGAGGCGCTCGCCGCTGCCGTGGTCGAAGCGGATCCTGCTGGCACTGCTGGCCGGCGTACTGACGGTGATCGCCAGCCAGGGCCAGTGGCTGTGGCGGCAGGACGAAGCCGCCTATGACGCCATGGTCGGCAACTGGGACTACCGCCCCGACCCCAGCGTGCTGATCGTGGCCATCGACGAGGGCAGCCTGCAGCGCATCGGCCAATGGCCCTGGCCCCGCTCGATCCATGCCCGCCTGCTGGACCGGCTGACCGACGCCGGTGCCGAGCGCGTCGCGCTGGACCTGATGCTGTCCGAACCTGATCGACGCGACAGCCGCCAGGACGATGAACTGGCCGCAGCGATCCGCCGCAATGGCCGGGTGGTGCTGCCGGTACTCGCGGCGCCGGCCGCCGGCGACCGCATGGCCGAGGAAATGCTGCCGATTCCGCAGATCGCGGCCAGTGCCGCGGCGATCGGCCATACCGACGTGGAAGTGGATGGCGATGGCGTCGCGCGCGGTGTGTATCTGCATGCGGGCATCGGCCAGGCTCACTGGCCGGCACTGGGCCTGGCGCTGGCCGCCCTGCCGCCGGGCGCGGTGCACGGCCTGCCCGACCCTGATCCGCAGATCGGTTCGCCCTATCAATGGCGGCGCAACGACTACGTGCGCGTGCGCTATGCCGGGCCGCCCGAGCGCCTGCCACAGGTGTCCTATGCCGACGTGCTGGATGGTCACGTGGACATGGCTATGCTGCACGGTCGCCGCATCGTGGTAGGCATGACCGCCAGCGGCATCGCACCGCGGCTGCTGACCCCGACCACCCGCGAGTTCTGGATGAGCGGCAGTGAGTACCAGGCCAACATCGCGTCGATGCTGCTGCAGCACAAGCAGATCGATCTGCTGCCCCGCCTCTGGCAGCACGCCATCAGCGGCGTGCTGGTGGCGCTGTGCGTGATCCTGCTCGGCCTGCGCCTGCCATGGCTTGCTGCGCTGTGCTCGCTGCCGCTTCCACCGCTGCTGAGCTGGTTGCTGTTGCGCGCCGGTGACCTGTGGTGGGCACCGGCCAGCGCAATGCTGGGCATCCTGCTGGTGCTGCTGGCCTGGGCGATCTGGCGAGTCTCGGCCTGGCACCGCCTGGCCAATCGCGATGCGCTGACCGGTCTCGGCAATCGCCTGCGTTTCGAGCAGTCGCTGCAACAGGAATGCGATGCCGCGCGACGCAGTGGCAAATCCCTGAGCCTCGCGCTGATCGACGTTGACCATTTCAAGCGCCACAACGACCGCCACGGGCATCAGGTCGGTGACCGCGTGCTGCGCGATGTCGCGCGCCTGATCGGTGCACATGCGCGACGTCCACGCGACATGGCCGCGCGCTACGGTGGCGATGAGTTCGCACTGGTGCTGCCGGATACCCCGGCCGAAGGCGCACGCCAGGTCATCGAGGACCTGATCGCCTGCGTGCGTGCACTGCCGGCGCCCGGTGACGGCGGCGAAGCAGGCGTCACCCTCACCATCGGCGTGTTCACCCGCGTACCCGACGGCACGCTGCAACCGCACCATTTCGTCGAAGGCGCCGACACCGCGTTGTACCAGGCCAAGGCCAACGGCCGCGACGGGTATGTGATCGACGGCGAGGCATGACCCTCGCCGCCCGGGGTGCAACATACGCATGCGAATGGTTAGACTGGACACCTCGCCCTGCGCCCCCGGACCCGCATGAACGCCCGCCTGTTCCGCTTCGGCATCAATCTCTGGCCGCCGTTCCTGTTCACCGGCATCCACGTCACCCGCATCACGCCGGACTACCGGCAGATCGATGTCGAACTGCGCCTGCGACCATGGAACCGCAACTACGTCGGTACCCACTTCGGTGGCAGCCTGTTCGCGATGACCGATCCGTTCTGGATGCTCGGCCTGCTGCACATCCTCGGCCGCGACTACTACGTGTGGGACCGCGCCGGCGCCATCGACTTCCTCAAGCCGGGCCGTGGCATCGTGCGGACGTCGTTCCGCATCGACGACGCGCTGCTGGACGAACTGCGCGCGGAAGCGGCCAGTGGCGAGAAGGTGCTGCGCTGGTTCAGCAACGACGTGATCGATGAGAGCGGCGAGGTGGTCGCCCAGGTCCGCAAGCAGGTCTATCTGCGCCTGAAGCCACACGCACGCTGATCATCGCTGGGACGCTATCCTCTGGCCTCTGCCATGGAGGCCCCGATGCGCCCGTACACCCTTGCTGCACTGCTGAGCACCCTGCCGTGCGCGGCCCATGCGCTGGACCTGCCGCCGGTGCAGTACCCGACGCTGCCGGCACAGGCTGCCACTGCCGCCGGGTTCGTGCCCAACGGCTGGACGCTTGAATCCAGCATCGAAGGCGATCTCGACCAGGATGGCCGCGCTGATCTGGTCCTGGTACTGCGCCAGCAGGACCCGCGCAACGTCATCGAACACGATGGCTTCGGCCCCTCGCCGCATGACAGCAACCCGCGCATTCTCGCCGTGGCATGGTCACGGCCAACCGGCTATGTGCTGGCGGTGCAGGACCATCAGCTGATTCCGCGCCCGGAGAACCCAGTGATGAGCGATCCGCTTGAAGAAGGGGGTGTCAGCATCCAGCGTGGCACGTTGAAGGTCGCGCTGTTTTCATTCGCCAGCGCCGGAAGCTGGTCGATGGGTACCACCGCCTTCACTTTCCGCTGGCAGGACGGCGCGTTCGCGCTGATCGGCTACGACCAGGATTCGGTAATGCGCAATTCCGGAAAGACCGAATCGCTGAGCGTGAACTTCTCCACGCGCAAGGTAAGGCACGCCGAAGGCAGCATCGACAACGACAAGGACAGCGTGCGCTGGCAGCCACTGCGCGGCACCCGTCGCTGGACGCTGCAGACGGTCGGCGATGGCTGGGCATTCAATCCGCAGGCCGGCACCGACTGAGCCACGGCTCAGTCGCGGGCAGCGGCGGTTGCGCCGGCGCCGGCCACCAACGGTACGGACAACCACGGGCTCTCAGCGTTGCCACGCGGCGGCGAACGACGTGGCACCTGCAGATGATGGCCATCGGCGGACAGCTGCGGCGACCGCACCGGCGAGCGGAACTGCGCCGGCAGCCGCTGCAAGGCGTGCACCGGATCATCCGTCTGCTGCCGCAGCCAACGCTGCGCCCCCAGCAGCCGCACCATCGCCGCAGCATCCTGTGGCCGTGACGAATAGGCAGGATAGATCGGCGCGGCGATATCGGTCAGCACGCAGCCCATGACGTTCGACAGGCAACCGAAGTCATGCTGCGGTGGCGCCGGCACTGGCAACGGGCGATCCACTTCCAGTGCCGCTGTGGCTGCCGCGCCACAGGCCCAGCCGAGATTGCCGGCCGCGCGGGCCAGGGTGCTGCTGCGATCCAGCACCAGCACGCCGCCGAACTCCCGCGCCGATGTCTCGATCGCCGCCCGGCTCATCGCGTACTCGCCCTGCATTGCCCGGCACAGGCTTTGCTCTTCGGCCCGCAGCGGCTGCAGCGCCTGTTCGCATTCCCTTGGCAACGGATGGTCGGCAGGCAGTTCAACCAGCATGTCAGCCAGCAGCTGGGCATTGGCCTGCACCAGGCTGGCACCGATGATGCTCTCGACCAGATAACTGCTGCCGGGCACCAGCCGCCGGCCCAGCTGCAGGCCACGGCAGGCGCCACGCAGAGCACCGTCGATATCGCCCTGCACGTACGCCAGCGCGCGTGCGCTGGTGGCGTCCATCACCACGCCATAGGCCGGCAACGGGACCAGAATGCCCTCGCCCTTCGGCGGGAACGGCGACATGAAGTAGTCCGCTTCGGCCAGCTGATCCAGCCGCGCATGCAACTGCTGGTGGCCGGCGTGGGCCTCCACGAAGCGTTGCGGGTCCGCGCGGACCTGGACGAGACAGCCGCTGGCGGCCGGCCCGCAACTGGCACCGGGCCGCGAGTGCAGCTCGGCATGGTTGGCCACCAGGTGTGTCCGGCCGCCGCCTCCACCGTGTGGGTCGGCCTCCCAGCGCCGTACATCCTCGGCCAGCGCCTGCTCGCGCTGCTGGGCATCCAGGTCGTCGAATGGCAGCGTCCACAACAAGGCATAACCGTTGTGCCCGGTCGCCGGCAGGCGTGCTTCCAGTCGCTGCTGCGCCTGCAGCCGCGATTCGGGTACCGGCCACATGCGCGAGGCGCACCACACCACGATGGCCAGCACCAGCAGGCCTGCCAGGGTCCAGCCCAGTCCGCGCAGAATCTTCAACACAGCTTCCCTTCCATGTGCCGTTGCCGCAGTCGATTTCCCAGCGTAATCGACCTGCAGTGACCGCTACAATGCGCGCATGTCGCTCGAAGCCCCCGCCCTGGTCCCCCGCCCCTCCCTGCAGCGCCTGTTCCTGACCGGCCTGCTCACCCTGCTGCCGATCTGGCTGACCTGGGTCGTGGTCAAGTTCGTGTTCGTGCTGCTGTCGGGTATTTCCAGCCCGCTGGTGGTGCCGCTGTCCGAACAGATCGCAACCAGCTTCCCGCACTATCTGGGCTGGGTCCGCGCCGAGTGGATCCAGGACACCATCGCCCTGCTGGCGACCCTGCTGGTGATCCTGGCGGTGGGCGTGGCCAGTCGCCGCGTGCTTGGCCAGCGCCTGCTGCGCTGGGTCGGCGCGGTCATCAAGCGCATCCCCCTGGCCAGCATCATCTACGACAGTGCCAAGAAGCTGCTGGACATGCTGCAGACCGAGCCGGGCAGCACCCAGCGCGTGGTGCTGATCGACTTCCCGCACCGCGACATGAAATCGGTCGGCCTGGTCACCCGCGTGATCAAGGAACACGGCACCGACCGTGAGCTGGCCGCGGTGTACGTGCCCACCACGCCGAACCCGACCTCGGGCTACCTGGAAATCGTGCCGGTGGAACTGCTGACCCCGACCGACTGGACCGTCGACCAGGCCATGAGCTTCATCATTTCCGGCGGAGCCGTGGCGCCGTCCAGCGTGCCGTTCACCCGCGCCGGCGAACGCACCGAATGACCCCGGCGCCGATCGAGCGCCCGCTGCAGGACCGCGCGGTCCTGTTGTTCATCGTGCTGGCCGCGTTCTTCTGCGGCAATGCGGTGCTGGCCGAGCTGATCGGGGTGAAGATCTTCGCGCTGGAAGACACCCTCGGCATCGCTCCGCTGAACTGGAACCTGTTCGGCCAGACCGGCTCGCTCAGCTTCACCGCCGGCACCCTGCTTTGGCCGGTGGTGTTCATCATGACCGACACCATCAACGAGTTTTTCGGCAAGCGCGGCGTGCGCTTCATCTCGTGGCTGGCGGTGGTGCTGATCGGCTACGGCTTCCTGTTCGCCTTCGCCGCCATTTCACTGGCGCCGGCCAGCTGGTGGGTCACGTCGATGGATGGCCACGGCGTGCCCGATTACCAGGCCGCGTTCGCAGCCGTGTTCGGCCAGGGCATGTGGACCATCGCCGGTTCGCTGGTGGCCTTCCTGCTCGGCCAGCTGATCGACGTGGCAGTGTTCCACCGCATCCGCCAGGCCACCGGCGAGCGCCACGTGTGGCTGCGTGCGACCGGATCCACCGCGATCTCGCAGGTGGTGGACAGCTTCGTGGTGATCTGGATCGCCTTCGTGCTCGGCCCGCAGCACTGGCCGACCTCGCTGTTCCTGGCCGTCAGCAGCGTCAACTACATCTACAAGATGGGTTTTGCGATTGCCTTGATTCCGCTGCTGTACCTGATGCGGCGTGCGATCACCCGCTATCTGGGCGCAGACAGGGCGGCCGCGCTGCGGGCCGCCGCCGCGGCTGACTGAAGCCCCAGCAGCGGAAAGCTGACTGCGCCTTCACGCTGGCCGTACGCGGCCGGATCGTGCAAGCTCCACGGTCTGTGTTCCACGGAAGCTTCTTGATGCCGTATTCCCCCCGCGTACTGGCCGCCGCCATTGCCGCGTTGTTCCTGTTCAGCGCCGTACCGTCGGCCGAAGCAGCGAAAAAGAAGGCCAGCCGCCCTGCCGCCGCGCAGACCCGCCAGGCCGCCAAGCCCAAGGCCCGGCCCGCCCGCGCCACCGCGCCGGCCCGTGGCAGTTCGGCGCGCCGCGCCGCGCCGCGTCCGGCCGCAGCGGCCCGGGCCGTGCCCAAGCAGGTGCAGCTGGAGCGCCTGTACGACGAATACTGGGATGCCTCGATGCGGTTGAATCCGCTGCAGGCAACCTTCCAGGGCGAGGCCCGCTACAACGACCAGCTGCCCAACATCCTGTCCGCCGCGTGGCGCCAGCAATCGCACGACTTCACCACCGAGTGGCTGGGCAAGGTCGAGAAACTCGGCAGCGACGGCCTGCAGGGCCAGGACCTGCTCAGCTACGAGATCTTCGTGCGCGATGCGCGCGCCTCGCTGGCCGCCGAACGCTATCCGAGCTGGATGATGCCGATCAGCCAGTACTACAACGTCGGCAGCATCATGGCGATCCTCGGCGCGGGCGCCGGCGCACAGCCGTTCAACACCGTGCAGGACTACGACACCTGGTCGCGTCGCTCGCTGGGCATTCCCGAGCTGTTCGACCAGGCCATCGACAACATGCGCCAGGGCATGAAGGCCGGCGTGGTGCAGCCGCGCGACCTGATGGAGAAGGTGCTGCCGCAGCTGGATGCGGTCATCAAGCCGACTGCTGAAGAGAGCATCTTCTGGTCGCCGATCCGCACCATGCCCAACACCATCGCGGCCGAGGACAAGGCGCGCATCAGCGCCGAGTACAAGCGCATGATCGAGCTGCGCATCATGCCAGCCTATCGCGCCCTGCGCGGTTTCATCGCCACCGAATACCTGCCGGCCACGCGCACCAGCAGCGGCCTGGGCGCACTGCCCGATGGCCAGGCCTGGTACGCCAACCTGATCGTGCAGACCACTGCCAGCGACCAGACCGCCGCGCAGCTGCACGCACTGGGCGAACAGCGCGTGCAGGAGCTGCAGGCGCAGATCGCCACCGTGATGAAGGATGCCAAGCTGCGTGGCACGCCGTCCAAGCTGTTGCGCAGCATGCGCAACGATCGCCAGTTCCAGTACGGTGACGCCAACGCATTGATCAACCGCTACCGCCAGGTGCAGCAGCAGGTCAACGCACGCCTGCCGCAGGTGCTCGATACCCTGCCCAAGTCCACGCTGGACGTGCGCGCAGTGGAACCGGAGCGTGCGCTGACCGCTGCAGCAGCGGCCTACCAGCCGTCTGCGGCCGGGCAACCGGGCGTGCTGTACGTAAACACCCGCGACCTGCCCAGCCGCAAGCGCTGGAACGTGCCGGTGCAGTACCTGCATGAAGCAATCCCCGGCCACCATGTGCAGCTGGGCCTGCAGCAGGAGCTGGCCAAGCTGCCGCGCTTCCGCCGCCTCGGTGGCGACCTCGCCTTCGTCGAAGGCTGGGGGCTGTATGCCGAAACGCTGGGTGAGAACCTCGGCATCTACACCGATCCCTACGACCGCATCGGCTACCTGTATTCGCGCCTGCTGCGCGCTGCCCGCGTGGTGGCCGACACCGGCGTGAACGCCCAGGGCTGGAGCAAGCAGCAGGCCGTGGCCTACCTGCAGAAGACCGTGGACATGAGCAATGACGACGCCAACGCCGAAGTCGAGCGGATCATGGCCCAGCCCGGCCAGGCGCTGTCCAACGTGGCCGGCCTGACCACCATTGTCGCCCTGCGCGACAAGGCCAAGGCACGCCAGGGCGCCGCCTTCGACCTGCGCCGCTTCCACGCCGAACTGCTGAAGGACGGATCGATGCCGCTGGACGTGCTGGACCGCAAGATGGAACGCTGGATGGCGCAGCCCGCCAGCGCCACACCTGCCCCTTCACCCTGACCCCCTCCGGAGCCGCCATGCGCCCTGCCGTCGCCCTGTTCGCCGTCGTGCTGGGCCTGCTGCCAGTGGCGGGCTGCGCCGCACCGGTGCTGACTCCACCGGATGCGGGCATCGACGGCCTGATGCAGGCCTACGACGGTCAGGTACCCGGCGCTGCGGTACTGGTACTGCACGACGGGCAACCGGTGTTCCGCCGCGGCTACGGCCTGGCGGTAGTGGAAGACGGTACTGCGGTCACCGCGGCAAGCAACTTCCGGCTGGCCTCGGTCAGCAAGCAGTTCACCGCCGCGGCGGTGCTGCTGCTGGTGGAAGACGGCCGGCTCGAGCTGGAGCAGACTGCCCGGCAGTGGCTGCCCGAGCTGCCGCCGGCAGCGGCGGCCATCACGATCCGCCAGCTGCTCTCGCATACCAGCGGCCTGATCGACTACGAAGACCTGATGGATCCGGCTGACCCCCGGCAGGTGCATGACGCCGACGTGCTGACCCTGCTGTCGCACGAGGACCGGCTGAATTTCGCACCCGGCACGCAGTACCGCTACAGCAACAGCGGCTACGCGCTGTTGGCACTGATCGTCGGCCGCGCGTCCGGGAAAGATTACGCGACCTTCCTGCAGGAGCGCATCTTCCGCCCGCTGGGCATGGCGCATACCGTGGCCCACCAGGACGGCGTGGACACGGTCGCCGCACGCGCCTATGGCTACAGCCGGATCGACGGCCGCTGGCAGCGCACCGACCAGAGCACCACCAGCGCCGTACTGGGAGACGGCGGGATCTATTCCTCGCTGGACGACCTCGCCCGCTGGGATGCGTCGCTGTACGACGACCGCCTGCTGTCGAAGGCCTCGCGCCAGGCGATGTTCAGCCCGGCCACATCGACGCCCGAAGCCGACGTGCCGCACTACGGCTTCGGTTGGCGCTTGAATGGCCCGGTGCAATGGCACAGCGGCGAGAGCATCGGCTTCCGCAACGTGATCGTGCGCCACCCGGAAAAGCACCTGACCGTGATCGTGTTGACCAACCGCAACGATCCCGAACCCTATCCGCTGGCGCAGAAGATCGCCCAGCGCTGGCTGGACACCCTGCAATGACCCCCGGTTCCGACGCCCTGCTGGGCATCCACCACGCTGCGCTGATCTGCAGCGACTACGCACGCTCGAAGGACTTCTACGTGCGCATCCTCGGCCTGCGCGTGCTGGCCGAGAACCATCGCGCCGCGCGCGACTCCTGGAAGCTGGACCTGGCCCTGCCCGACGGCGGCCAGCTGGAGCTGTTCTCCTTCCCCTCACCACCGCCGCGCCCCAGCCGCCCCGAAGCCCAGGGCCTTCGCCACCTCGCGTTCCGCGTGGCTGCACTGGAACCCTTCATCCAGCGCCTGGCCGCGCATGGCGTGACCTGCGAACCGATCCGCGTGGACGAGTACACCGGACGCCGCTTCACCTTCTTCGCCGACCCGGATGGCCTGCCGCTGGAGCTGTACGAAGTCGGTTGAGCGTTTTTCAATCGTGATTCATCCATGCACGGCATGGATCTACGTGTCGACCAAGATCGACACCCACCGAGAGCAGGCCGTGCCATTCCGGCAGATCGCAGGAATCTGTCAGAGGTGGGGCGGTGTGGATGGGCAGGACCGTTGGCGCCATGGATGGCGCCATCGAGCCCCCATGGATGGGTTTACGGCGTGTCCTGCCCACCCACACCGCCCCGCCATCCCACGGATAGCTCGCTGTTGCGGTTGCTTCGGCTGTTGCCGTTGCCTCTGCAGGTGCAGGGCGCAGCCCTGCAAGCCCCCCCTTCCCCATACCCCGCCGAATGGGTATACAGTCGACCCGTACCGGCACCGTGCCGGAATGAACCCTGGGAGGGGACCATGCGCAAGACCTTCAAGACCCTGCTGCTGGCACTGCCGCTGTGCCTGGCCGCGCTCTCGGCGCAGGCCGCCGATGGCGCCGCCGGCCGCTGGAAGACCATCGACGACAAGACCGGCAAGGTGAAGTCGATCGTCGAGATCACCCAGGCCGCCAACGGCACCCTGACCGGCAAGGTGGTCGACATCCTGCACTCGGACAAGGGCCCGAACCCGGTCTGTGACGGCTGTGAAGGCGCCAACAGGAACAAGCCGGTGAAGGGCATGACCATCCTCTGGAACCTGAAGGCCGACGGCGCCAACAAGTGGTCCGGCGGCACCATCCTCGATCCGGCCAATGGCAAGACCTACAAGTCGAAGATGGAACTGCAGCCCGGCGGAACCAGGCTTGACGTGTCCGGCTGCATCGCCTTCATCTGCCGCGCGCAGACCTGGCAGCGCGAATAAGCGCCCCCCCTGCTTCACCCCCGTGACCCGGCCCCGGCCGGGTCACCTCGTTGCGGGCATGCGATACTCTTCGGTTCCCCTCGGCTTCACCCCGCGACCATGACCCGTACCGCGCTCGTCACCACCGCCCTGCCCTACGCCAACGGCCCGCTGCACCTGGGCCACCTGGTCGGCTACATCCAGGCCGACATCTGGGTGCGTGCGCGGCGAATGAGCGGCGGCAAGGCCTGGTTCGTCTGCGCCGACGACACCCACGGCACGCCGATCATGCTGGCCGCGGAAAAGGCCGGGGTCACCCCGGAAACTTTCATCGCCAACATCCAGGCCAGCCACGAACGTGACTTCGCCGCCTTCGGCGTGGCCTTCGACCACTACGACTCGACCAATTCGGCGGCCAACAAGGCGCTGACCGAGCAGTTCTACCTGAAGCTGGAAGCGGCCGGTCACATCAGCCGCCGTTCGGTGGCGCAGTTCTACGACCCGGCCAAGGGCATGTTCCTGCCCGACCGCTACGTCAAGGGCATCTGCCCCAACTGCGGCAGCCCCGACCAGTACGGCGACAACTGCGAAGTCTGTGGCGCGACCTATGCGCCGACCGACCTGAAGGAACCGCGTTCGGTGATCTCCGGTGCCACGCCGGAAATGCGCGATTCGGAGCACTTCTTCTTCGAGGTGGGCCACTTCGACGCGTTCCTGCGCGAATGGCTGACCGGCGACGTCGCCCTGCCGGGCGTGAAGGCCAAGCTCGGTGAGTGGCTCAATGCCGAAGGTGGCCTGCGCGCGTGGGACATCTCGCGCGATGCACCGTACTTCGGTTTCCAGATTCCCGGCCAGCCGGGCAAGTACTTCTACGTCTGGCTGGACGCGCCGATCGGCTACCTGTCCAGCTTCCAGACTCTGTGCGGCAGGATCGGCGAGGACTTCGAAGCGCATCTGCGCGCCGGTACCGCCACCGAGCTGCACCACTTCATCGGCAAGGACATCGTCAACTTCCACGGCCTGTTCTGGCCGGCGGTGCTGCACGGTACCGGCCACCGCGCGCCGACCCGCCTGCACGTCAACGGCTACCTGACCGTGGACGGCGCCAAGATGAGCAAGTCGCGCGGCACCTTCGTGATGGCCCGCACCTTCCTCGACGCCGGCCTGGAACCGGAAGCGCTGCGCTACTACTACGCCGCCAAGTCCGGCGGAGGCGTCGACGATCTCGACCTGAACCTGGGTGACTTCATCGCCCGCGTCAACGCCGACCTGGTCGGCAAGTTCGTCAACCTGGCCAGCCGCTGCGCCGGCTTCATCAGCAAGCGCTTCGACGGCCAGCTGGCCGCGCAGCTGCCTGATGCCGCGCAGTACCAGCGCTTCGTCGACGGCCTGGCGCCGATCCGTGAAGCCTACGAGCGCAACGACCCGGCCGCGGCGATCCGCCTGACCATGACCCTGGCCGACGAAGCCAACCGCTACATCGACGACGTCAAGCCGTGGGTCATCGCCAAGCAGGAAGGCGCCGACGCGCAGCTGCAGGCCGTGTGCAGCCAGGGCCTGAACCTGTTCCGCGTGCTGGTCACCGCATTGAAGCCGGTGCTGCCGGCCACCGCCGCGCAGGCCGAGGCCTTCCTGGCAGCGCCGGTCAACGACTGGACCGAACTGGCGCAACCGCTGCTGGGCCACCGCATCACCGACTACACCCCGCTGTTCACCCGTATCGACCCGAAGAAGATTGACGCCATGATCGACGCCTCCAAGGACACCCTGCAGCCGGCCGCTGCTGCCGCCCCCGCCGCCAAGACCGAAGCGGTCAAGCCGGCCGCCTCGGCCCCGGCCAAGGACGACGCAAAGAGCGCCGACGCCCCGGCCTACATCGGCATCGACGATTTCGCCAAGCTCGACCTGCGCATCGGCAAGGTGCTGGTCTGCGAGTTTGTGGAAGGTTCGGACAAGCTGCTGCGCTTCGAACTGGACGCCGGCGAGCTGGGCAAGCGCCAGATCTTCTCCGGCATCCGCGGCAGCTACGGCGAGCCGGAAACGCTGGTTGGCCGCAGCGTGGTGTTCATCGCCAACCTGGCCCCGCGCAAGATGCGCTTCGGCCTGAGCGAAGGCATGATCCTGTCGGCCGGTTTCGACGGCGGCGCACTGGCGCTGCTGGACGCCGACAGCGGCGCACAGCCGGGCATGCCGGTCCGCTGATGCCCGCAGCGGGCGTGGTTGCGGCCACGCCCGCCGGCAGCACCGGCCACCGGAGGCAACGCGATGGGAGGCAACGGAATGGAACTGGCGCTGTTCGACTTCGACCACACCGTGACCACCTGCGATACCTACGGCCGTTTCCTGCGCCGCGTGGCCACCGCCGAACAGCTGGCACAGGCGTGGTGGAAGATTGGTCCATGGCTGGCCGCGTACAAGCTGAAACTGATCTCGGCCGAGCGCATCCGCGCGCGCGTCACCCGTTTGACCTTCAGCGACCGCCACAGCGATGACATCGCCACGCTGGCCGCCGGCTTCTCGCGTGAGTTCCTGCCCGACGTGGTGCGCCCGGAAATGCTGGAGCAGATCCGCTGGCACAAGGAACAGCAGCACACCGTGGTGATCGTGTCCGGCTCGCTGGACCTGTACCTGCGGCCATGGTGCGAACAGCTGGGCCTGCAGTTGATCTGCAACCGGCTGGAGAGCCAGGACGGCCGCCTCACAGGCCGTTATGCCGGTGGCGACTGTGGCCCGCGCAAGGTTGAGCACATCCGTCGCCAGTTCGACCTGTCGCGCTACGTGCGCATCCATGCCTACGGTGACAGTTCCGAAGACAAGCCGATGCTGGCCCTGGCCCACGAGCGCTGGTTCCGTGGCAAACCCCTGAAATGACCCCAACGCGCAGCCTTCGCCACGCATGAGCCTGATCCCGCCCCTGACCGAACGCCTCGACCGCCTGCTGCCGCAGACCCAATGCGGGCAATGCGGCTACGACGGTTGCCGCCCGTATGCGCAGGCGATGGCTCGCGGCGAGGCAGGCGTGGACCGCTGCCCGCCGGGCGGAGATACCGGTGCGCGCGCACTGGCGCAGGTGCTCGGAGTACCTGCCATCCCCTTCGATCGATCGCGCGGCGAGCACAAGGCGCCGCAGGTGGCGCTGATCGTGGAAGCCGACTGCATCGGCTGCACCAAGTGCATCCAGGCCTGCCCGGTGGACGCCATCGTCGGCGGCGCCAAGTACATGCACACGGTAATCGCCGATCTGTGCACCGGCTGCGAGCTGTGCATCCCGCCATGCCCGGTGGACTGCATCGAGCTGGTGCCGCTGTAACGGGGTCAGATCCGCTTTCCTGAGCGAAAAGGATCTGACCCCATTCAATCGTTACGGTACTGCCGCCGTCACCACGATCTCGACCTTCCAGTCAGCGTGGGCCAGCTTGGCCTCGACCGTGGCACGTGCCGGGGTCGCGCCTTCAACCACCCACTCGTCCCACGCCTTGTTCATGCCGTCGAAGTCGGCCATGTCGGCCAGGAACACTTCGGCGCGCAGCACGTGCTGGCGGTCACTGGCGACCAGCGCCAGCAGCTTGTCGATCTCCGCCAGCACCTGCCGGGTCTGGCCGGTGATGTCCTGGCTGGTGTCTTCCGGAATCTGGCCGGAGAGGTAGGCGACCTTGTTGTATACGGTCATTTCGGACATGCGCGGTCCGACGTCGTAACGCTCCATCATGGGCGTGGCTCCTGCGGTTGATCAGGCCTGCATTGTCCTCCAAACCGGTCGCCGGTGGGTGCACGGGTACCCTCCGCGACACGTCACTACCGGGCTCCGACGGTCCCACTGGTCAAATGACGATGACAGGCGCACGATGCGCCACGCCCGCGTTGACACCGCCCTCGCCCCTCCTGCCGCACCCTTGCGCCGATGACCGCCCCCGTCGATTCCACCACTGCCCCTTCCACGCCAACCTGGAAGCGGGTTGCCACCATCGTCATCCCGCTGCTGATCCTCGCCCTGGCCCTGCACGGCCTGGCCAATGAGTTCGACGAGCACGGCTATCGTGCGATCCGCCAGGCGTTCCGGCAGCTCAGCGGCACGCAGATCGCACTCACCGTGGTACTCGGCCTGGCCAGTTACGCCTGCCTGATCGGCTTCGATGCCATCGGCCTGCGTCGCAGCGGCATCCGCGTGCACCCCGCGCGCGTCGGCATCACCGCGTTCCTTGCGCACACGCTGGGCCAGACCGTGGGCTTTGCCGCGTTGACCGGTGGCGCGGTGCGCCTGCGCGGCTACCGCAGCGCCGGCCTGGACCTGGCGCAGATTGGCCAGGTGGTGCTGATGAGCACGCTCGGTTTCGTATTCGGTGCATGGCTGTTGATCAGCGTGGCCCTGTGCATGGAACCGGCGGCGGCAGCGTTGGCATTGCCATTGAATCCCGATGCCGTGCGCATCGTCGGCATCGTCGCCCTGCTCGCCTATCTCGGCACCGTGCTGCTGGTCGGCCGCGACGGACGGCAGTTCAGTGTGCTCGGTCACGCCTTGTGGCTGCCCGATCGCCGCACCATGATCGGTGTCACCGTACTCAGCGTCATCGAGCTGGTGCTGGCCAGTGCCGCGTTCTACGTGCTGCTGCCGGACTCCACGCCAACCGGCCTGCCGGGCTTCGTCGGCCTCTACCTGGTGGCAGTGCTGGCCGGCCTGGTCTCCACCGTGCCCGCAGGCCTGGGTGTGTTCGAGTGGAGCCTGCTGAAGCTGTTGCCGCAGGTGGCACCGGCAGCGGTGCTGGCGGCAGCGCTGATCTACCGCGTCACCTACTACGTGCTGCCGCTGGTGCTGGCCACCCTGCTTGCCCTTGCGCCCGCCCTGCGTCAGCCGCTGCAGGCCAGCGCCGGGGCAACCCGTGCTGGCTGGAACGCGCTGCGCCCATGGCTGCCGCAGATCATCGCACTGGCGGTGTTCAGCATCGGCGCCGCGCTGGTCATCGACGGCACGCTGCCGACGCCACGCCGTCACCTGGTGAACGCCTCGCTGCCGATCCTGGAAACCTCACACCTGATCGGCAGCCTCAGTGGCGTCGCGCTGCTGCTGATCGGCCAGGGCCTGGCCCGGCGCAGCCACGCGGCGTGGATGCTGGCGATGGCGGTGTGCGTTGTCACCCCGTTGCCGCTGTGGCTGCGCGGCGGGCAACCGTTGATCGCAGTCTCGGCGGTGCTGGTGGCGATGGCCTTGTGGGCTGCACGCCGCGAGTTCTACCGTCAGGGCGCGCTGCTGGACGAAGCCTGGTCGTGGCCGTGGCTGCGCAATCTCGGCCTGGTGCTGGTCGCGGTCACCTGGCTGCTGTTCTTCACCTACAGCCATGTCGAGTACCAGAACGAGCTGTGGTGGCAGTTCGCGGTGTCGGGCAACGCACCGCGCGCGCTGCGTGCATTGCTGGTGGTAGCCATCGCGCTGGTGATATTCGGCCTGGCGCGGCTGCTGCACAGCACCCGCAGCCCGCTGCCGGCCGCCGACGAAGCCACGCTGCAATCACTGGCGCCGGTATTGGCCGGCGCCACCGATACCCAGGCCTGCCTGGTACTGACCGCCGACAAGGCGGTGCTGCGCGATGATGCGAAACAGGGCTTCGTGATGATGCAGCGCTATGGCGGTTCGCTGATCGCGATGGGCGACCCGGTCGGCCCGCCTGACGTGGCGCGCGCGCTGATCTGGCGCTTCCGCGAGGAAGCCGACCGGCTGGGCCTGCGCCCGGTGTTCTACCAGGTGGGCGAGACCTACTGGCAGACCTACCTCGACCTGGGCCTGGGCCTGGTCAAGCTGGGCGAGGAAGCGATGGTGCCGCTGCATGATTTCGGGCTGGAAGGTCGCGAACGTGCCGATCTGCGCCAGGCCTGGAACCGGGGCAGGCGCAGCGGCCTGTCCTTCCGCGTGGCACCGGTGGAGGAAATTCCCAGCCTGCTGCCGCGCCTGCACGCAATTTCCAATGCATGGCTGGAAGACAAGGCCGGCGATGAGAAGGGCTTCTCGCTGGGCAGCTACGACCCCGATTACCTGGTGCGCTTCCCGGTAGCGCTGGTCGAGGCCGAAGGCCAGATCGTGGCGTTCGCCAACCTGTGGCAGGCACCGGCCGGCGCCGAGCTGTCGGTCGACCTGATGCGCCACGTCAACGAAGCACCGAAGGGCACGATGGACTTCCTCTTCATCGAACTGTTCCTGTGGGGCCGCGCGCAGGGTTATGCGCGTTTCTCGCTGGGCATGGCGCCGTTGTCCGGTCTGGCCCAGCATCGGCTGGCCGGTCGCTGGAACCGCCTGGCCGGCCTGCTGGCGCGGCATGGCGAACGCTTCTATGGCTTCAGTGGCCTGCGCCGCTTCAAGTCGAAGTTCGATCCGCAGTGGCGGCCACGCTATCTCGCGGCGCCCGGCGGCATGCATCTGCCGGCCGCGCTGCTGGATGCCACGCGCCTGATCTCGCTGGATCCGCGGCGGAACTGAAGCCACGATGCGTCGGGCATGGCTTGACGCTACGCCCCGCCCTTGAGGATCACTTCGGCCAAGCGATCGTAGTCCCCCCCGAAATGGTGATCGCCCGGCAGCTTCACCTTCCTCACGCCGTCATTGGCCGGCAGGTCCGGGCACAGTGCGTCCTCATCCTTGTCGCCGTACACGCACAACGTTTTTTCCGCCGGCAGCCTGGCCACTTCCGGCGCGATCGGCAGGCCGTCGCCGCCACCGCCCAGCCAGTTGCTGACATGGAATTCGAAGTCGGCCTTCCTGCCCACCGACAGCAGCACGATGCGCTCCAGCGCCTCGCGGGTACCGGCGTCGAGCTGGTTGATCGTGGCCGGCAGCACGTCGGCGCCCTGCGAGAAACCGATCAGCATCACCTTGTCGCGGTGCCACTGCTGGCGGTAGTGGTCGATGATCTTCTGCAGGTCGCCCGCAAAGCCCTTCGGTGTGCGCTCGCTCCAGAAGTAACGCAGCGAATCGATGCCGACCACCGCCACGCCATGCTCGTTGAGTGACGACGCCACGTTCTTGTCCAGGCCAGCCCAGCCACCGTCGCCGGAGACGAACACCGCCAGCGTATCGCCGTTGCCGGTCGCCGGCATTTCCACCACCGGCAGGCCCTTCAGTGCAGCAGGCGGGGGGGCCAGGCTGACGCCGGCCTGCGCGCCGATCACCCGTGCCGCAGCCACCAGGCCCGGTGACGCATCACCGCGGGCAGTGCGCTTGAACTCGCGCGCCATGGCGACCTGCTGCACGAACTGGTTGACCTGGCCCACCTTGCAGCCGTGATCACCTGCCGCGCTCAACCACGGAAAATTCAGTTCGGCCGGCTGCAGCCTGTTGTGCTTCACACCATCGCCGCAGACCATGCGCTGGTGGTTGTGGTCCGGGCAGAAGCCGGTGGTGAGTACACCGGCGAACACCTGGGTATCGGCCTGCGCCGCGAGCGAATAGGCCATCTCGGCACCTTCGCCATCACCGCCGACCAGCGGCAGGTGGTAGCCGGGCAGATGCAGCGAGGCCTGCAGCCAGCGTGAGAAATTCTCGACGTCACCGGAACCGAACGAACAGGTCGGGTCCCCCTCGCGCTTGAGCACACCGCGCAGGTGCGCAATGTCCACTGCCGCGACCAGCGCGCCATCGGCACGCAGGGCCTCGATCGGCAGGCGGCTGGTGTCACCGCCGGCCGTGGGTTCGTGGAACCAGATCACCACCCGTTGCGGCGTGCCGGCCGGCATGTGCACCGGAATCTGCTCGAACCGCCCATGGCTGAACTGCTGCGGGGTCACGGCCGCCGTCGCCGGCAGCGCGGCCAGCGCCAGTACCACACCCATTGCCCTGCCCAGCCCTGCACGCTTCATATCGCATCCCCGATGGAATGCGCACACGATACGCCGCCGCCGCGTGCACGGCACGTACCGGCGCAGGCCGTTGGGGATTCAGTGGGCCGCGGCTTGGCGGCTGCGACGGTACAGGGCCATCGCCAGATACAGCAGCCAGCCAACGATCACCGCGATCACCACTTTCTGTCCCAGCCCACGCGGTGGTCCACCACGCCACAGCACATGCAGCCACAGCAGCACGAAGGCCAGCCATGCCCAGCCCCAGAGCAGGCCCGCGGCGGACTGCCAACCCGGTTCGCGGCGCAGGTACCAAGCCTGCAACAGCATGCCGACGCTGGCACACAGGAACGCCGTGTTGGCTGCCAGTCCATGGATGAACGGTGCCAGCAGCGGCGTCGCTTCAGGCAGCCAGCTGTCGCCGATCGCCACCGTCGCCAGGCCCAGCGCGGAAACCGTGAACAGCAAGGGGGCGGCCGCACTGCGCCGCGGGCCGATGCTGCCGCGATACAGCGCAATGCCAAGTGCGGCAATGGCCAGCGCCAGCAGGCAGTAGGCAGCACGCAACGCCAGCCCCCACGGCCCGTGCAGGTACAGGCTCAAGGTCGCCCGCACCCAGTCCAGATCACTGCGCGCGACCTGGGTCCACAGCGCGGTGGCCACGAACAGCAGCAGCGCCACCAGTGCCAGCACCGCCGCCGGGCGCGCACGGCTCATGGTGCGGCCTCGGGATGCCGCGTCTTCCACTCGGCCAGTGCCTTGCGGTAGCGCTGCAGCTCATCGGAATACAGGTCCAGCACGCATAGCGGGCAGCCACTGCCGCAGCACTCGTTGGGACCGGGCTCTTCCGGTGGCAGCGGGCGGGGATCGGGATCAGGAACGGACACGGTCGGAAACAACAATCATTGGAAACAGGACACCAGTGTACCGGGCCGGCTCAACCACCCAGTTGGCGACGCAGGTTGTCACGGGCGGCCGCGTCCAGGCGCTGGTGGAAGAACTCACTGAGGAAGATCCGCGGTGCGCGCAGCAGGCCCTGCAGGAATCGGCGACGGCCGGCACGGTACAGGAAGCCGGGCACCACGCCCTTGTATTCTTCGGCCACGCCACGGTCATAGGCGGCGAACACCGGCTCCGGTGCAGCCAGGATCGCCATGTCGCAGTCCAGGAACAGCGCCGCCTCGGCATCCACATCCTCCGGACCCAGCGCGCCATGGCGGGCGGTCAGCAGGATCAACTGCTCCACGCGAGCAGCGTCGACACCGGCAAGCTCCGGCGCCTGTGCGATCGCCTGCAGGGCCAGCTGCGCCGAACGCGCCTCGTTGTCCTTGCGCCCCGCCTGGTAGATCGCGTCGTGATAGAGCACGGCCAGATAGATCTCGGCCGGCTGCTTCCAGCCGGGGCCATCGGCCACCTCCTGGCAGTGCTGCAGCACCGCGCGCACATGGCCGAAGTGGTGGTAGGCGCGTGGCGGCGTGGCATAGCTGTCCTGCAGCGCCTGCCACTGCGCCGGGGCAAGCGTCAGCGGTGAGAAGTCCATGCCCGGATCATCCCGCCTGTGCCGGCGCCGGGCAAGCTGGCGGTTTTTTCACCACGCACTCACAACGCTTGCCAGGCGAGGCCCGGAGCCAGTTGTCCACAGCTTTGTCGCGCGCTGGTCCACATCGGTTGTGGATGAACGCGGCGCCGACCAACGGTCGCTGCAGCTGGACATCCATGGGAATACACTCGCCACAGGCGGGAGCGCCCGCCGCTGCCGGGAACCGTCATGTACCGTTCTGCCGCCCATTGCCTCACCCTTTCGCTGCTGGCCTTCTGTGCTCCTGCCTTCGGCGCAGGCCAGGCACCGCCCGCCGATGTGGTGACGACCCCGACCATCACCGTGTCGGCCGCACGCGTGCCGACCCCGGAAGAAGTGTTCGCCATTCCCGCGGACCTGCGTGCGATGCTCCAGAAGCAGGTGATCCAGCGCAGCTACTCCCGCGACCAGCGCCTGCAGGCGCTCGTGGAGATGATCTTCGACCAGCACGGGCTGGACCTGCAGTACGACGCCAATGCGACCTACACCGTCAGCGATATCTGGCAGCACCGCCGCGCCAACTGCCTGGCCTTCACCCTGCTGTTCGTAACGCTTGCGCGGGAGGCGGGCATCCAGGCCCGCGTGCAGGAAGTGGGGCAGGTGGTGTCCTGGTACCAGGACCAGGACGCGGGCGTGGTCTACAGCGTCGGCCACGTCAATGCCGGCGTCGATGTCGGCGGGCGTTTCGGTACCGTCGACCTGGATCGCAATGTGCTCTATGACCGCCGCGGGCCGGTTCCCGTGAGCCGTGCGCGGGCATTGGCGCATTTCTACAACAACCGGGGTGCGGAGCGCCTCGCCGACGGTGACTTCGGCGGCGCCCGTGCATTCTTCGACGCATCCGTGGCTCAGGACAGCGGGTTCGCTCCAGTGTGGAACAACCTCGGCGTGCTCGACCACCGCGAAGGCAACAACGAGGCGGCGCGGCAGGCGCTGGACCGGTCGCTGCAGCTGGACGGCCGCCAGGATGCCGCACTGACCAATGCCTCCGCGCTGTTCCGCAGCCTGGGCTTGACCGCGCAGGCGCAGTCACTTGAGCGCCGGTTGAAATCGGTGCAGCGCGAAGACCCGTTCGCGCAGTACATGTTCGGCGCCAAGGCCGAACGGGCCGGCCAGCTGGACCAGGCGATCCGCTATTACCGGCAGGCCGTGCGCCTGTATGACACCGCGCATCAGTTCCACTTCGGGCTGGCGCGGGTCTATTTCCTGGCTGGCCAGCTCAAGCGCGCCGATCGCGAACTGCTGCGTGCACAGGAACTGGGGGGCGCGCCGGAGCAGGCGCGCTACCAGGCCAAGCTGGACAGCCTGGCCCGCTGGCGCGCGCAGCAGCAGGCCAGGCGCTGAAGGTGATCAGGCCTTCTTGAGGAAGCAGGTCTTCAGGACCAGGCCCTTGATCTTGTCCGAGTTGCCTTCGATGTGCTCGGCATCATCCTCGACCAGGCGGATGTTGCGGATCACGGTGCCCTGCTTGAGCGGGATCGAAGACCCCTTCACCTTTAGGTCCTTGATCACGGTGACGGTGTCGCCGGCCTGCAGGGTATTGCCGTTGCTGTCACGCACGACCAGGGTGGAACCGGCGCTTTCCTCGGCGGTCCATTCGAAACCGCAGTCGGCGCAGATCCACAGCGCACCATCGGCGTAGGTGTTTTCCAGGGTGCACTGCGGGCAGGCGGGGGCAGAAGACATCAGCAAATACCTCAAAGTGAATCAACAGCCGCCATTGTAACCGGCCGGCTTCCCCGGCCCTTTTCCGGGCGGGCTCCGGGCTGCCCACTGGACCCGGACCAGAACAGCACGCCCGCTGGAACTTGCAGTCGGCGGCGAACTGCAGCAGAGTGCGCGGCCCCTGATCGCCCCCGGAACTCCCCATGCGCCTCGGCATCGACTTCGGTACCAGCAACTCCGCCGCCGCCATCGTGCATGAGGGAAAACTGCTGCCGATCCGCTTCGGCGATGCCGAGCAGTTCCGCACCAGCGTGTATTTCCCCGGCGTGGTGCCCGATCCGGACGACTTCCAGCTCGATGACGGCCAGGAACACCAGCTGCAGCAGATGATCGACAGCGCCGCGCGCGCAGCCCGTGCCGCCGGCCAGGAACGCACGCCACAGGCACTGCGCCGCGAAGCCCTGCGCGCACTGCGCCGGGAATGGATGGAAGCCCGCGCCGGCAAGGAACGCAGCGCCAGCGACCTGCTGCAGAACGCGGTCTACGGCGATGACGCGCTGGAAGCCTATTTCGAGGAACACGAAGGCAACCTGGTGCAGAGCCCGAAGTCGATGCTCGGCTACAACCTGCACCCGCGCGCCAAGCAGACCATCACCGGCATCGCCGCGCACATCCTCGAGCACATCCGCCTGACTGCCAGCGCCCAGCTCGGCCAGCCGCTGCGTGCCGCCCTGCTCGGCCGCCCGGTGCAGTTCCGCAGCTCGATCGGCGCGGCCGGCAACGACCAGGCGCTGGACATCCTGCGCGAGGCCGCCACCCAGGCCGGCTTCGACCAGATCGATTTCCTCGAGGAACCGGCCGCGGCGGCCATGCATTACCACGCCGAAAGCCGCGAGCGGCACCAGGCGGTGATCGTCGATATCGGCGGCGGCACCACCGACATCGCCCATGCCGAAGTCGGCGGCGACGACGCCCCGCGCATCCACCGCGCCTGGGGTATCGCCCGCGGCGGTACCGACATCGACCTGGCGCTGAGCCTGTCCAGCTACATGCCGCTGTTCGGCCGCGGCATCACCCGCGTGCCGGCCCACCACTACGTGGAAGCGGCCACCGTGCAGGACATGACCCGCCAGCGCGAGTTCCGCCTGCACAAGTACGACCATGTCGACGCGCCCTGGGGCGACCGCCTGCAGGCGCTGCAGGACACCGGCAACACCGCGCGGCTGTACCGCGACGTCGAACGCGCCAAGATCGCCCTCAGTGCCGCCAGCGAGCACCGCAGCACGCTGGACTACATTGCCCGCGACCTGCATGCCGACAGCAGCGCCGATGGCCTGGCCGCCGCCGCCCATGGCTACCTGGAGCAGATCCGGGAACTGCTGGCCCAGGTCCGCAGCGACATCGGGGGCGACCCGGATGCGGTGTTCCTCACCGGCGGCATGTCCCGCGCCGGTTACCTGCGCCAGGCCGTGGCCGAGGCCTTCCCGGGCGCCCGCATGGTCCACGGCGAGCCCTCGCTGGGCGTGGTCCAGGGCCTGGCCTTGGCGGCAGCCAGCCAGGATTAACAAAACGTTACGCGGTCTAAGTTACTCTTGGTCGGCTAGAACTCCGCTGCACCTTCCACCGGCCACGCCGGTGTGTGTCCACGGTGCAGCCTGGCCCGCCCTGCGGGCCTAGCGGCCATGCCTTCCTGGCTCGTTCATGGTCCGCGCAGCACCTGAGCCGCCATCGAGACCCGCTTTGGGCACCCGCCAGGCCCCTGTGGCCTTACAACCTGACGCAGCACCTGCACCCATCGACTGCCGCCGTTGTGACGCGGTCTGTTGCCGGCTGCCCGTGCTGCTGCAGCCCGGCGACCACGTGCCTGGCCAGTTCCTGTCACGCGACACCCACGGCCGTGCCGTGATGGCGCGCAACGAGGAAGGCTGGTGCGCGGCGATCGATCCCTATCACCTGCGCTGCACGATCTATTCGCAGCGCCCGGCGATCTGCCGCCAGTTTTCGATGGGCGGCGATGACTGCCGCCGCGAGCGGCAGGACTACCTGCGCCAGGCCGACGCCTGGGCGCTTTCCTCCCCTTCCACCTGACAGGAGCAACCATGCCCCGCAAGGCAAAGACCCCCGCGAAGGCCAGCAACAGCATCCGCAGCGAACGCAAGGGCGCGGCCGCCAGCACCGTGGTCAGCAGCGATTCGATCGCTTCGGACCTGGCAGCGTTCCGCAAGGCCGGTGGCAAGATCGAAGTCCTCGGCACCACCTGGGCACTGAAGAAGGCCAGCTGACCCAACACTGACCGCGGCGGCGCTGCCGCCGCGGCCTGCCGGATCGCGCTCAGCGGTCAAGGCGTACCCGCACACTGCCCGAATGCGACTGGATGCGGATGTCACCGTCGCCGCCGCCCAGCCGCGTATCGAGGTGGCTGCCCGGCCCATAGCGCGGCCGCTCCACCTGCCCGGCATCGCTGTTGATCGACCCGCTGAAGCTGTTCACCGACAGCTGTGCCGACACCGTGCGCGGCAGGCTCAGCGTGACCGAGGCACTGACCGATTCGACATTGATGCGGCCACCGGGTGCCAATCCGGCTGCTGCCAGATCGATGCTGCCCGAGACGGTCTCCACCGCCAGCCGCTGCACGCGCCCGGCGTCCACCTCGACCCGGCCGGACACCGTCTGCGCACCGATATCACCGGATACCCCGCCGCCGGCCTCGATCCGGCCACTGACCGTATTCACGTCCAGCTTCGGCGTCTGCAGGCGTGCACTGACGCTGCCACTGACCGTGTTGAGCTTGCTGTCGCCACTGCGGCCAGCTGCGCTCAGGCTGCCGCTGACCGTGTCGGCCTGCAGCCGTCGCACATCGATGCCACTGATGTCCTGGCTGGCGCTGACCGTGCTCAGCAGCAGCTCCACCGAGCGCGGCACGTTCAGCACCAGCGTCGCGCCACCATTGTTGCTGCGGCGCGGATATTCGATCTCCCAGCGCACCCGGTTGGCGCTTTTCTCCTGGCGCAACTGCAGGCCGTCGCTGAGCGTGCCGGTGAGCTGCACGTCATTGCGGTCCCAGCCGCGCACGGTCACCTTGCCGGCCACGTTGCTCAGCTCGATGCGACCGCCCGCGGCCAGGGTGTGGCGCTCGTCGATGCGGGTGTCGGCCAGTGCTACGGCAGGGGCCAGCAGCAGCGCGACACAGCAGGAAATCAGGGTTCGGGTCATGGGGGTCTCCTCAGGTCGTCAAGCCGGACTCGGCGGCATAGGCCGCCTGCCGGGTCAGTTCCAGCCGCAGCGCATAGGTGCGCTTGAGCTGGCCAAGCAGGTGCGGCGCACGCGGGTCCTGCGCCAGGGCGGCACGGATCTGCGCCGCGCTTTCATCCAGTTCGTGCAGGGCCGGCTGCCATTCCGGCGCCCGTCCATCGGGCAGCGAAGCAACGGCCTGCTGGTACTGCTCGGTCATCGCCGCCGCCTGCAGCTGTAGTGCTGAAGGTACCGGCACCTCTGGCTGCGCATGGCGCCACGGCGCCACGGCGTAGACCGCCAGACTGGCCGCCAACACCGCACCCACCGGCAACCACCAACGCCGACGCGAACGGTTCGGCAGGGCCACCACGTTGTCGCCCGGCGCAGGCGCCGCCTGCGGCTCACGCGGCGGCAGCTGGGCCGAAAGGCGTGCCCAGCCATCGGTGGGTACGTCGCGCTCGCTTGGCAGCGCGCGCAGCCGTGCCAGTAGATCGTGGTCGGAATCGTGGTCGTGTGTATTCATGTCATGTCTCCCAGCCGTGCGCGCAACAGGCCGCGCGCACGATGCAACTGTGCCTTGGAACTGCCGACGGCCATCTGCAGCTGTTCGGCGATTTCCTGGTGTTTCCAGCCTTCGATGTCGTGCAGTACCAGTACCGCACGTGCCCGTGGCGGCAGTGTCGACAGCGCCCGTTCGAGGTCGCGTTCGGTGCCGGCACAGCGGTCGTGTACCGCCAGTTCCTGCAACCCTCCGTCCACTTCGTCGAGGCTGTCATGGTCCTGCCCGGCAGCACGCCCGCGCAGTTCCATCAGCGCGGCGTTGACGCCCAGCCGGTGCAGCCAGGTCGACAGGCTGCTCTCGAAACGGAAGCCCGGCAGCGCCTTCCATGCCTGCAGGAACGCTTCCTGCAGCGCGTCCTCGGCGCGTGCCTGCTGGCCGCCACACAGCCGCCACAGCACAGCGAATACCCGGGGCGCGTGGCGCCGATACAGCAGTTCATAGGCCGCGGTGTCGCCGGCGGCGGCCGCCCGCACCAGGGCGGGTTCGTCGACGGCGTCGTTGGCGGCAGGCAGCGCGGGCATGGTGGTATCGAGCATATCGCTTGGATGCGGCAACCCGGAAAAAGGTTTAGAGCTCATCCATGATCGATGCCATGCAACCTTTTTGATGGCTGCTGCATCCATGGAAGGTCCTTCGCAAAATTGCCGTCCAGGAGTCCTGCCATGTCCAGCCCATCCTGCGCCGCCCTGCTGGTGATCACCGCCTGCGTCCTGCTGCAGGCGCTGGGCCTGTCACTGCAGCTGCGCCCCGACAACGGCCGCGCCTGCCTGCAGCAGCACCGCCAGGAGCTGGTGTGCCTGGCCTGGACCCCGGCGGTCGAATCCCCCGCACGCGCCGGGTAACATCGGGGGCCGTTTCCCCCTCCGTAGTCGCCCCATGATGTTGTCGCTGAAGGATCACCTGCCCGCCTGGACCCACCCGTGGCTGAACTACGCCGGCGTCGCCGTGCAGATCGTACTGGTGCTGCTGGTTGCGTGGCTCCTGCGCGTGCTCGCCCGTCGCCTGATCCGCCGCTTCGCCGAGCACTACACGCTGCCGCCCGAAATGGTGATGGGTGCACGCCGGATCACCAGTTTCGTGGTCTATTTCAGTGCCCTGCTTTACATCCTCAGCCTGCTCGGCGCGAAGCCGTCGGTGCTGTGGACCGCGTTTACCGGCTTCGCCGCCGTGGGCGCGGTGGCCTTCTTCGCGGCGTGGAGCGTGCTGTCCAACATCTTCTGCACGCTGTTGATCTTCACCACCCGCCCGTTCCGCCTGCACGACTACATCGAGGTGCTGGAGAACGGCGAGAAGCCGGGCCTGAAGGGCCGGGTGATCGACGTGAACCTGATCTACACCACGCTGCAGGAGACCGGCGACGGCCACGAAGGCACGGTGCTGCAGCTGCCGAACAACCTGTTCTTCCAGCGCACGGTCCGCCGCTGGCGCGACCCGGCACAGGCCCCCGGTGGCATCCAGGGCGACGGCTGAGGGTGGGGTTTTCGGCAGGGCTGCGCCCTGCACCTGCTCGGAGCAACGGCAACGGCAAAAGCATGCTATCCGTGGGATGGCGGGGTGGGTCCGGTTGAGGGGGACGCTGCAAGTACGTCCATGTAAGCTCGGTCGCCGCATCCATGCAGCTCACGCCCCCTCAACCGGACCCACCCCGCCTTCGACAGATTTCCGCGAGCTGTCGGAACGGCGTTCTGCTTTGGTGGGTGCCGACCGTTGGTCGGCACGAATGAATTCATTCGATATCTGACAGATGTGCCGACTAACGGTCGGCACCCGCCAACAGCACACGGAATCTGTCAGAGGCGGGGCGGTGTGGGTGGGCAGGACCGTTGGCGCCATGGATGGCGCCATCGAGCCCCCATGGATGGGTTTACGGCGTGTCCTGACCACCCACACCGCCCCGCCATCCCACGGAATGCCCGCTTTTGACGTTGCTCTGGCTCTAGCTCTGGCTTCGGCAGGTGCAGGGCGCAGCCCTGCAATAAAAACCCCCTTTACCTCAGCTGGCTGTCCTTGCTGCCACGCCGGTTGTAGCCGGCATGCGCCTGTTCTTCGTCGTCATGCGCCTGCTGGCACGCCACGCACAGCCGGACACCGGGCACGGCCTGGCGCCGCGCCAACGGGATCGGCGCGTCGCATTCCTCACAGTGCTCCAGACCCGGGCCCTCGCGCAGCTGGCGCCGCGCGCGGGCGATCGCATCGTCGACGGTGGCGTCGATCTGGTCCTGGACCGCGCCGTCTCCCGCCCAACCGGTAGCCATGGCCATCCTCCGCAGGTGTGTCGCCTGATATGGAGACGATACACCCCGGCAAAAAGGCACGCCTTAATGTAGAGCCGAGCCACGCTCGGCTGCTCTTCAGGAAGACGAACAGAGCGCGGATGGGTTCGATCAAGCCGATTGCGACTTAATCCCCTCCGTCCCCTTCTTGTTTACCAGACCAGGTCGTCCGGCACCTGGAACTGCGCGTAGTAGGCGTCGTCCTCGGCGTTGCCGGTGGAGATCTCGGCGGTCGAGCCCGGCTGGCCATGGTCGACAATGATCGCCTCCGGGGCGCGCTCACGCACCTTCTCGGCAGCAGCACGTGGCAGCAGGGCGTAGCCCTCGCCATTGGCGACAATGACCAGCACGCCGACCGACAGCGCCTTGCGCAGCTTGGGGTCGATCAGCAGGGTGCGGATCGCCGCACCATCGCTGAAACGGTACTCGTCGTCGCCCTTGTGGGGCACGGCATGGGCCGTGATGATCTGCTTCGCCTGCGCCTTCTGTTCAGCCTGACGGGCCTGGGCATTGCGCTCGGCGGCCAGTGCGCGGTCGCGCTCGACCTTCTCGGCGCGGGCCCGTTCAGCCTCGCGCTGGACGTCGGCCGAGGTCGATTCGGCCTTGCCCTGCCGGGCCTTGGCCTGCGCGCTCGCGGCAGCGCTGGCCTGCGACTTCTTGGCCAGGCCGGCCTTGAGCAATTGTTCCTGCAGCGCGTTGGGCTTTGCCATGGTCGATGCGTACCGCGTGTAATCTTGGATGCTCCATTCTACCGACGCCCCGCCGCCCCTGCATGGCAGTCCTGAAGTACCTCAACGGCTATCCCGAACCCCTGGTCGCCCAGGTCAGCGACCTGCTGGCACAGGGCAAACTCGGCCCCTGGCTGCAGCAGCGCTACCCCGACCCGCACGAAGTGCGCAGCGACCGCCAGCTGTACGACTACACCCAGGACCTGAAGGACCGCTACCTGCGCAAGTCGGTGCCGCTCAACAAGGTCTGCTACGACAACACGCTGGAAGTGATCAAGCACGCGCTGGGCACCCATACCGCCATCTCCCGCGTGCATGGCGGCCGCCTCAAGGCCAGCCGTGAGATCCGCATCGCCACCGTGTTCCGCCAGGCACCGGCCGCGTTCCTGCGCATGATCGTGGTGCATGAGCTGGCCCACCTGAAGGAAGCCGACCACAACAAGGCCTTCTACCAGCTGTGCCAGCACATGGAGCCGGATTACCTGCAGCTGGAGTTCGATACCCGCCTGTACCTGACCGAGCTGGCCAACCGCGGCCAGCGCTGACCGGCCGCAGCAGCTACACTGCGCGCCCCCTGCCTGACCTTTCCGCCATGGAACCGATCCGTCTCGACAAACGCCTGTCCGCTCTGCTCGGCATCCCACGCGGCGAGGCGCGACGCTACATCGAAGGCGGCTGGGTCACGGTCAACGGCGACGTGGTGGAACAGCCACAGCGTCCGGTCGATGACAGCGCGGTGATCGTCGTGGCCGAGCAGGCCAGCGATGAAAAGGCCGAGCGGGTCAGCATGCTGCTGCACAAACCGGCTGGCGTTGCCGCCGAAACCCTGTGCGCGCTGGTCAGCAGTGACAGCCGCAGCGAACTCGACGCCAGCGACATCCGTCCGCTGCAGCGCCACTTCCACGGACTGCAGCTGGCCGCCTCGCTTCCGGCCAGCGACAGCGGCCTGGTGGTGGTCAGCCAGGATCCGGCCACGCTGGCCCATCTGCAGCGCAATCTGGGCCGCACCGAACAGGAATACCTGATTGAAGTGGCCGAAGGCGGGCCCGAGCGCGGCCCGTGGCTGATGGCGCGGCTGCAGCAGGAATCGGGCGGCGCCAAGGTCAGCTGGCAGAGCGAGCAGCGCCTGCGCTTCGCGGGCAAGGGCCTGACGGCCAAGGGCCTGCGCGTGGCGGTCACCGCTGCCGGCCTGCAGGTGACGGCCGTGCGCCGGCTGCGCATTGGCCGCGTGGCACTGGGACCGCTGCCCGCGCGGCAGTGGCGTTACCTGGGCAGCGACGAGCGGTTCTGACCGCGAAGTTCCAGTCATCCGCGCATGGCGTGACATTGCCTGAAGAAGGCATCCACGCATGGCGTGGATCTACTGCAATGAATCTGTTGGCTTTCATCCACGCATGGCGTGGCTCTACCATCGGGGCATGAGCCTGCCCAAGCCCCTGTGGCGACGCCTGCTGCGCGTCGCTGCAATCATCCTCGCCGCGCTGTTGCTGCTGGTCCTGTCCGGGCTGCTGCTGGCCGACCATCTCACGCCACGGGCGCAGGGCGCACCCTCGCATGTGCTGCCACTGCAGCCGGCGCAGACCCGCATCGACCAGGAAATCGTGCCGCTGCAGGACGCACACCCCGGACAGTCCGGCGTGGCGTTCCTCAGTGATGGCATGGATGCCTTCGCCGCACGCGCGATGATCACCACGCACGCAGGCCGCAGCCTGGACCTGCAGTACTACATCTGGCACGACGACCTGATCGGCCACCTGATGGCCAAGGCGCTGTACGACGCCGCCGAGCGCGGTGTGCGCGTGCGCATCCTGCTTGACGACATGAACGCCCAGGACAAGGACGCGCTGATGATGGCGCTGGACCGGCACCCGAACATTGAAATCCGCCTCTACAACCCGTTCCGAAACCGCAGCGGCATCGCGCGCACGCTGGAACTGGTGCAGCGCGCTTTCAGCGTGAACCACCGCATGCACAACAAGAGTTGGATTGCCGACGGCCGAGTCGCGATCGTCGGTGGCCGCAACATCGGCGAGGAGTACTTCAGCGCACGCACCGATGTGAATTTCCAGGACCTGGATCTGCTGGTTGCCGGCCCCGCCGTGGAGCAGGCCAACCGCATCTTCGACGACTACTGGAACAGTGAAGCGGCCATACCGGTATCGGCGCTTGCCTTCCATACCGATGCACAGCTACGCCTGCTGGTCCGCGAATCGGATCACGAAGCGCAGCGCGACGTGGCCCGGCCCTACCTTGCGCGCGTGGCCGAATCGCGCAAACGGCAGCGCCCAAGCCCTGAGCCGCTACATTGGAGCGGTGCAGTGCGCATCGTGTCGGACCCGCCGATGAAGCACCGCAAGGACGATCGCGCTGCCTGGCTGGTGTCGACCCTGATCAGTGAGCTGCAGGCCGCCCGGCACAAGGTCCTGTTGATCTCGCCCTACTTCGTACCCGGCAACGAAGGCCTGGATGGCTTTTCGGCCATGGCCGGGCGGGGCGTGCAGGTCGGCGTGGTCACCAACTCACTGGCCGCCAATGACGTTGCCGCCGTGCACGGTGGCTACATGGGCTACCGCGTGCCATTGCTCGAAGCTGGCGTCCACGTGTACGAACTGAAAGCGCAGGGGCAGTCCGCCGATGCCGGCGTGTTCGGCAGCAGCGGCGCGAGCCTGCATACCAAGGCGTTCCTGGTCGACGACCGCCGCGGTTTCGTCGGTTCGTTCAACCTCGACCCGCGCTCGGCCTATCTGAACACTGAAATGGGCGTGCTGTTCGACGATCCGGTACTGGGCGCACAGCTGCGGGACGAGTACCTGCGCCTGGCCGATCCCAGGCACAGCTGGTGGCTGGCGCTGGACGACCGTTACCGGTTGCGCTGGCTGGAGCGTGAACCACCACCACACTGGGTGGAGGCCGAGCCAGGGGCAACGGCGCGCAAGCGCTGGTTGTCGCGGGTGATCAGCTGGCTGCCGGTGGAATCGCAGCTGTAACGCTCAGGGCGCCGGACCCGCCTCTTCCTGTCCAGCGTCATCGCGTGTTTCCACGCTGCGCCCGTGCAGGCGCCGCCAGATCCAGCGCAGGGCATGCGGCGGCGCCGAAGGCAACTGTTCGAGCAGGGCCAGCATGCGGCTCTGGCTGGCATGTCCATGCCGGCACAGCAGGCTGGCCGCTGCGGCCGCACTGGCCAGGCGCAGGCTGTCAGCCAGCGGGCCATCCGCCTCGGGCGCCAGTGCCTGGTGCACCGGCTCGGGCAGCTCCCAGGCCGCAGCCACGCGTTGCGCCAACGGCAGCGACCACTGCTGGAGCAGCTGCAGCGCCAGCGCCGGCTCCACCGTCTCATCGCGTGCCTGCGCTTCCTGCAGCAGCTGGCGCATCACCAGTGCGGCCCCCAGCCCCTGTACCAGGCCCAGCCACTGGGCGGCGAAGGCATCGCCGAAGGTGACCGTGCGCGCGTGGTCAGCGGCTGCGCGCGAAGCCAGCAGCGCGTGCTCCCAGATGATCGTGCTGAACTGCGGAAACACCTCGCACTGCACCTGCATCACCGGCTGTACCAGCACCGCGCTGATGATCTGTCGCACGCCTTCGGTTCCGACCAGTGTCACCGCCCGCTGCAGGCTTTCCACTGGGCGCTCGTGCACCTTGTAGGCCGGGCTGTTGGCGATGCGCAGCAGGTTGCCGGTCAGCACCGGGTCCTGGCCGATGATCGCCGCCATCACCCGCGCCGATGCCGCATCGTCGTTGACCGTCTGGATCAGCTGCGGCAGCAGCTGCGGGCGGCGCGGCAACTGACGGGCCGCCCAGTCCCGGTCCTGCAGCGCGCGCGCCACCGCCTCGCCCAGTCCCGCGGCCTGCACCGGCGTGGATCCACCGGCCAGGCGCGGGTACAGGGCCAGCGCATGCAGGCCGCGCTGCAGATGTGCAGCGATCTCGGCCGAAGGCAGCGCCTCACCCTGCAGGCTGGCCGCAGCCGCCGCCACCGCCTGCCGCGACACCGCCGCCAACCGGGACGGCGCGGCCCCGGTCGAGCGCGCCAGCCAGCCGCGCAGCGATCGCCACCAGGCCGGCGTCATCGCCGCCCGCCCTGTCGTTGTGGTGCCCTTGCCGTCACTGACCGCCCTGCCTCTTCACGCGAATCCGGCCACCCGCCGTCGTCGCAGCATCGGCCGCACTTTCATCTTCTTTAACCGGAAGGTCGCCGATGTCGACGGCACCGGCCGGGGGAATGGACTAGAATGGCGCCGCGCGACCCGTCCCCCTGCACCGACGACGTCGCTTTTTTTGTTTTGGGACCCTACCGTTCACTGGCCGTTCGCTGCAGTTCGCCGCTGATCGCGCCATCGGAGACGCCATGCTATTCGAAACCCTCGCCACCACCGGCCACGAACAGGTGGTGTTCTGCCACAACCACGACGCCGGCCTGAAGGCGATCATCGCCATCCACAACACCACCCTCGGCCCGGCCTTGGGCGGCGTGCGCATGCGCCCCTACGCCAGCACCGACGAGGCGCTGGCCGATGCGCTACGGCTGAGCCGGACGATGACCTACAAGAATGCACTGGCCGGCCTCAACGTAGGTGGCGGCAAGGCGGTGATCATCGGCGACCCCAAAGTGGACAAGACCGAGGTGCTGTTCCGTGCCTTCGGCCGTTATGTCGATTCCCTGGGCGGGCGCTACATCACTGCCGAGGACGTCGGCACCGACGTCAACGACATGGAGAACATCTACCTGGAAAGCCAGTTCGTGACAGGCGTGCACCAGGTCCATGGTGGCTCCGGCGATCCCGCTCCGTTCACCGCCTACGGTGCGCTGCAGGCACTGATGGCGTCGATGCGCTTCAAGTTCGGCCATGAGGAAGTGGGCAAGACCAGCATCGCTGTGCAGGGCCTGGGCCACATCGGCATGGAACTGGTGAAGCTGCTGCGCGACCGCGGCGCCAAGCTCTACGTCACCGACCTGGACAGCGCGCTGGTTGATCGCGCGGTCAGCGATTTCGGTGCCGAAGCAGTCAAGCCGGATGAGATCCATGAAGTGAACGCCGACGTGTTCGCACCGTGCGCGCTGGAAGGCGCGATCAACGCCGACACCCTGCCGCGGATCAAGGCGAAGATCATCTGCGGCACCGCCAACAACCAACTGTCGAGCCTGGAGATCGGCGACGAGCTGCATGCGCGCGGCATCCTGTATGCACCGGACTATGCGGTCAATGCCGGCGGCGTGATGAACGTGTCGCTGGAGATCGACGGTTACAACCGCGAACGCGCGATGCGCCTGATCCGCAGCATCTACCACAACCTCACCCGCATCTTCGAACTGTCGCAGCGCGAGAACATCGCGCCGCAGCGTGCCGCCGACCGCATCGCCGAGAGCCGCATCCTGTCGATCGGCAAGCTGAAGATGCCGCTGGGCCGCAGCACCCCGCGCCTGGGCAACCTGCGCGGCGGCTGAGCCAGCCGACGTCGCGCCGGGCATGACCCGGCGCGACCTGTCCTTCAGAAGCCGGTGCTGTAGCGCAAGGCTGCCTGCCGCGCACCTTCGCCACCGACGCGCTGGTCGAAGCCCAGGCTCAGGCGGCCATTGCGACCCCACCACGATTCCAGCGCCACGCCGATCAGCGCACTGCCGCGCGGTACGTTCCAGCCCGCCAGCGGTGCCCAGGCATCGACGCCGACGAAACTGGCCTGCCAGTCCGCATCCGCGCCATCAATCCGTTGTTGCCATTCGGCATGCCCACGCAGCGTCCAACGCCCCCAGCCACGCTCGCCGCGGATACCGGCCAGCATCTGGCTGCGCTGCACGCGATTGGCATCGCCCCGCAGGCCGAAACCGAAGCCGCCGAGCTCATTGAAGGCGTCGGTATCCACGCGCGTGGTGCTGGCGCCGACGTAGGGCGTCAACGATGCGCCTGCACGCCCCAGCCGGTACCCGCCCTCCACGCTGGCACTGCTGAAACGGCCACCATACCGCGCAGAGACACCATAGGCGCCCGCACCGAGCAGCAGCTGACGATCCAGCGCGCGGGTGAACTGGCCGCTTCCGACCTGGGCCAGCGCGTAGCCACGCCCCAGATTCCAGCCCGCGTACAGCTGCGCCTGCGCCTGGCGATCACGCCCACGATCGCCGCCGAAACTGCTGCCACCATTACTTCGGGTCTCGCCAAACGCCACGCCCATCAGGCCGTTACTGCCCAGTGGCAGATCCTGGCCGGCCATCCAGCCCCGGCTGTCGGCGGCGTTGCCGGCGAAGCTGCCCTGCCCCGCCTCACCCAGCGCGCTCTGCCAGCTCCCGCGCAGGCGCGGTGCGGCCTGTACACGATCGAAGCGCTCGGCGATCGCACGCCGCGACATGTCGATGCTGTCGAAGGTCGCCGCTTCGGCACGGGCGTGCGCTTGACCGGACAGGCTCTGCAGGCTGGCGGCCAGGCCCTGCGGGCCACCGCCGGTCCACTGCAGGGCGCCGGCCGCTGCACCAAAGGCCGATCCCTGCAGCCCTGCGTTTTTGTCGAGTGCTGCGAATGCACCTTCCAGGCGCTGTGCTGCCGCCTGGGCGGACGCCCCCAGGCCGCTGGCCGCTGCGGTGACGCTGACCTGGGTCAGGTTCAACCAGGCGTTGTTGCTGTCGTAGCCGTAACTGCTCTGCAGCAACGACAGCCCCTGCAGGCCACTGGAGGTAGCCGGCGTACTGAAGGTGCCACTGAGTCCGCCTGCCGCGTGGATCAGGTCCTGCCGGCTGCCGTTCTGTGGCACGTAGCCGGAAACGAAGCCATGCACGCGCACGCCACCGTCGATCGCGGCATTGCCGGTGACCTGCAGCGCATTGGCGCCCAGTGCGATCATCAGCTGTGCACCGGCCTGCTGGGTGTAGTTGCCCTCGATCGTGCCGGTGGTGTTGCCGGTGGTGAGGAACACGCTGCTGCCGTTGACCACATTGCCGATCACGCGGGGCGTGCCGCCATTGAACTGCAGGCCGGTCGAATCCGGATCGGACTGGCCGAGAATGGTCACATTGGAACGGACCACACCACCGTTCTGCAGCGACAGGATGCCGCGCTCGATGCGGGTGGCGCCGGTGTAACTGTTGTTGCCGGCCAGCACCAGGGTGCCCCCGCCCTGCTTGACCAGGCCGCCGCTGCCGACGATATCGTTGCGCCACGCCGAGCCGGTCGAAGCAAGATCCACGTTGGCGACCACATCCCCCCAGTCGAAACGGCCCGGACCGTTGATCGCACGGCCGATGTCGAGCAGGCCGTAGCCGAACACCGGATCCACGCCCGGCGCGCCGATGTCCTTGGCGGTGCCCAGCAGGGTCTGCCGCACCAGATCGTTGCTGAAGTACGGGAAGCGCTCCCAGACCAGCGCCGCCGCGCCGGAAATCAAGGGCGCCGCAAATGACGTGCCGTAGTTCCAGTAGTAGCTGCCACCATTGGCATCGGGATAGACCGCGCTGCCTGGCGCCGCCAGGCAGTACCGGGCTGCCTGGCCGCAGGCATTGGCATAGCTGGCCAGCGTACCGGGCGCATACGGATCCACGGCGGTGGCCACCAGCCAGCCGCGCTCCAGATCGGCGGCCGGCAGCGTGCCGGCCACGCCCTGCTGGCTGGGCAGCGCGGCCAGGCTGCTCGGTTCGCTGCGGCCATCATTGCCCGCGGCAAACACCACCAGCCCGCCGTGGTTGATCACGAAGGGACGATATTCGGCGGCCACCTGCGCGGTGGTCGGCAGGTCGGTCCAGTACAGGCCGCCCCACGAGTTGTTCATCACCTTCACGTTGTAGCTGATCAGGTCCTGGTGGACCTGGGCCACACCCAGCGGTCCGCTGAATGCATTGCCGCGTCCGCTGCCGTCGTCGGTCGGCGGTTTGTCGGCAATGATCCGTGCCGACACGATCTGCGCCTTTGGCGCGATGCCGCCCGGCCAGGAGCCCGTTGCCGCGCCGGCGGCGAGGCTGGCCACGGCGGTGCCGTGGCCGACCACATCATCGACACCCAGATTGTTTCTGGCCGGATCGATGTAGTTGAGGTTGGCCAGCACCCGGCCATTCAATGCCACCGCATTGCGCTGCACGCCGGAATCGACGATGCCGATGCGCACGTTCTGACCGGTCAGGCCGGCAGCTTGTGCGGCGCGCGCATTGGTGACTGACAGATGCGCGTCGAAAGCCGGCTCCTGTGGCTTGACCGGAGGCGGCGTCGTCGGTGGCGGGGTAGTCGGTGGCGGGGTAGTCGGTGGCGGCGGTGGTGGCGGTGTATCGATGCGCACGTTGCCGCCCCCGCCACCTCCACCACAGGCCGTCAGCGCCAGTGCCAGCGCGGTTGCCAGGGCAGATCTCACCGTCGTCGTGCGTTTCATCGATTCCTTCCCATGAACGTTGGCCCGCCCTTGTGCCGGCAGGCATGCGGCGCCGTCCAACGGCGGCCCTCCCCGACCCTCTATACTTGGGCCGACCCCCACGCAGTCTGCCGGGAAACCGGGGCGCTTCCAACGGCCCACGGTCTCCTTTCCGAACATTGCTTACGCATCAACGAGATTGCCATGTCCAACATCGTCATCGCCGCCGCCAAGCGCACCGCCATCGGCTCCTTCCTCGGCCAGTTCAACGGCGTGCCGACCCCGACCCTTGGCGCGGCCGCCATCGCCGCCGCCCTGGAACAGTCGGGCATCCCGGCCAGCGACGTTTCCGAAGTCCTCATGGGCTGCGTGCTGCCGGCCAATCTGGGCCAGGCGCCGGCCCGCCAGGCGGCGATCGCTGCCGGCATCCCGCTGTCAACCGGTGCCACCACGCTGAACAAGGTGTGCGGCTCGGGCATGAAGACCATCATGCTCGGCCATGACCTGATCAAGGCCGGTTCGGCCAGCATCGTGGTCGCCGGCGGCATGGAGTCGATGTCCAACGCGCCGCACATGCTGCCCAACTCGCGCACCGGCAACCGCTTCGGCAACTTCCAGGCGGTCGATCACATGGCCCACGATGGCCTGGTCAACGCATACGACGGCAAGGCGATGGGTGAATTCGCCGAATGCGCCGTGGACAAGTACCAGTTCAGCCGCGAAGAGCAGGACGCCTACGCCATCGAATCGGTCAAGCGCGCGCAGGCGGCCCAGGCCAACGGTGCGTTCGCCGATGAAATCGTCGCGGTGAAGGTCACCACCCGCAAGGGCGAGGTCGAGGTCACCACCGACGAGCAGCCCGGCCGCTCGGACATCGCCAAGATCCCGACCCTGCGCCCGGCCTTCAAGAAGGACGGCAGCGTGACCGCCGCCAGTTCCTCCAGCATCTCTGACGGCGCCGCCGCAGTGGTCCTGCTGACCGAAGAGGACGCTGCCGCGCGAGGCATCACCCCGCTGGCCCGCATCGTCGGCCACGCCACCCATTCGCAGGAACCGGAGTGGTTCACCACCGCCCCGATCGGCGCGCTGCACAAGCTGCTGGACAAGACCGGCTGGTCGCTGGACCAGGTCGATCTGTTTGAAATCAACGAAGCCTTTGCCGTGGTGGCGATGGCGCCGATGCGCGAACTGGGCATCCCGCATGAGAAGCTCAACGTGAATGGCGGTGCCTGCGCACTGGGCCATCCGATCGGTGCCTCCGGTGCACGCCTGGTGGTGACCTTGGTCAACGCCCTGCGCACGCGCGGTGGCAAGCGCGGCATTGCCACCCTGTGCATCGGCGGTGGCGAAGCAACGGCTATCGCCATCGAATTGATTTAAATGGATTTAACGATGATTTCGCAAAAATGAATGCGGGATCGCTTGACACCCAATCTTGGCTTGTCATCATGTTGTCGGCGCGCAGCATGCGCGTTGCCTAATTCTAACGACGAGGATTCACACAATGAGCATCAACAAGCTGCTGGTCGCGATGTCCCTGGCTCTGGCCCTGGCCGCCTGCTCGAAGCAGGAAGCTGCCCAGGACGCCGCTGCTTCGGCCAACGAAGCCGCCACCGAAGCCCAGGCTGCTGCCGACCAGGCCGCCGCTGCTGGCGCCCAGACCGCCGACGCTGCCCAGCAGGCCGCTGACACCGCCGCCACCGCTGCTGACGCTTCGGTTGACGCTGCTGCCCAGGCTGGCGCTGCTGCCACCGACGCCGCTGCCGGCGCCGCTGCTGACGCTGCCAAGGCTGCTGAAGGCACCGCTGAGAAGGCCAAGGACGCTGCTGAAGAAGCCAAGAAGTAATAACTTCTTTCTTCACGCTGTTCTGGAAAAGCCGCTGGTTCGCCAGCGGCTTTTTCTTTTGTCGAAATGCGCGCGACGGAGCCGCTGCATCGCGACCCCGTCTTCACAACGGCATGAATAGGCTGGCGTCCCCATCCATTGCAGTACCGGAGACCGCCATGAAGATTCGTCCGATCACCACCACCCTGCTGGCCGCCTCCCTGCTGCTGGCCCTGGCCGCCTGCAAGGGCCCGGAAGCCGAACAGGCCAAGCAGGACGCACAGCAGGCTGCCGACAGCGCAGGCGCTGCCGCCCGTGACGCCGTGGACAAGGCCGCCGAAGCCACCCGCAACGCCGCCGACAAGACCGCTGCCGCGTCCGAGCAGGCCGCCGCCGATACCCAGCAGGCGCTGGACAAGGCTGCAGACGCCACCGCGAACGCGGCCGACAAGGCCAAGGACGCCGCAACCGACGCCGCCGCACACGCCAGCGACGCGACCGCCAACGCCGCGCAGAAGGTTGCCGACAAGGCACGTGATGTCGCCAATGACGCCAAGGCCAACGCCGCCAAGGAAGAAGCCAAGCACTGAGGTGTATCGGCAGCCGAGCATCGGCTCGGCGCTACAGGAAAAGCCGCGGCACTGCCGCGGCTTTTCTGCTTTTCGCTCTCCGCTCTTTCTGTTGATTCCGTGGTGGACCGCACGGAAACCGTCCAAGGCCGCGCGGGTAGGTTGCGCAGGGGCGTAAGCGCCATGGATGGCGCGCCCGAGCCTACAAGGACGTATTCACGGCGCCCCCTGCGCGACCTACCCGCGCGGCCCATCTATCAGTATCAGCGCCCACCACGAGGGGCACCGCCGTTGGCCATTCCCTACGGCAGCGCGCGCGCCAGCATCGCCGTCAGCTCCAGCCCCGCCGGCAGCGTCCCAAACGCCAGCCCATGCTCCCCTTCCAGCCGGCTGCGCACGAACGCCTCCGCCATCGGACTGCGCGCACGCAGCAGCAGCGCCGCCTGCAGCAGCAGCGCGGTACGCTCGCAGAACAGCCGCGCCTGCGCTTCCTCCGGTGGCGGCGCCGCTGCCCAACGCTGCAATGCCGCTGCATAGCGCGCATCACGATCAGCCACCGACGCCAGCTCACCGCGCAACGCCGCCATCGCCTCCGGCTCACGCGCCAGCGCGCGCAGCACATCCAGGCACTGGATGTTGCCGCTGCCCTCCCAGATCGAATTCAACGGTGCCTGCCGGTACAGGCGCGGCAGCATCGACTCCTCTACGTAGCCGGCACCGCCCAGGCATTCCTGCGCCTCATTGACGAAAGCCGGTGCGCGCTTGCACAGCCAGTACTTGCCCAGTGCCGTCCCCAACCGCGCCATCGCCGCTTCATTGGCATCCACACCGGCACGATCCACCGCGCGTGCGATGCGCATCGCCAACACCGTGGCCGCTTCCGACTCCAGCGCCAGATCAGCCAGCACGTTGGTCATCAACGGGTGCTCGACCAGCAGCTTGCCGAAGGTGCGTCGATGGCGTGCGTGGTGCAGCGCCTGCGCCAGCGCCATGCGCATCTCTGCCGCCGCACCCAGCATGCAGTCCAGGCGGGTCATCATCACCATGCCGATGATGGTGGCCACGCCGCGCCCCTCTTCGCCCACGCGCCATGCCTGTGCGCCGCAGAACTCGACCTCGCTGGAGGCGTTGGCCCAGTCGCCAAGCTTGTCCTTCAGCCGCATCAACCGGAACGCATTGCGGTCACCATCGGCCAGCCGGCGCGGCATCAGCAGGCAGGTCAGTCCTCCCGGCGCCTGCGCCAGCACCAGGAAGCCATCGCACATCGGCGCGGAAAAGAACCACTTGTGGCCGACCAGGCGATAACGCTCGCCATCGATCGGTTCGGCGCGCGTGCTGTTGGCACGGACATCCGAGCCGCCCTGCTTCTCGGTCATGCCCATGCCCAGGGTGATGCCGGCCTTGTCCGCCACCGGCACGTCGCGCGGGTCATAGACCGGTGCAGCGGCCTTGCGCGCCCACTCGGCCAGATGCGGCTGCGAATGCAGCACCGCCACCGCCGCATGGGTCATGGTCAACGGGCAGCTGGTGCCCGCCTCGGCCTGGTGATGCAGGTAGCTCAACACCGCACGTGCCACGTGTGCGCCAGGCTGCGGCTCATGCCAGGACAATCCTGCGACGCCGTGCGATTTGGCCGCGTCCATCAACCGGTGATAGGCCGGATGGAACTCCACCGTGTCGATGCGATGGCCCTGTGCATCATGCGTGCGTAGCCGCGGACGATCACGGTTGGCATCGAAGCCGAGCCGGTACAGTTCATCACCGGCAAGTGCACCATAGACACCCAGCCGCGGCGCGAAGCTGGCGGCGCCTTCGCGCTGCACGGCTTCCATCAGCGCCACGTCGTCGGTCCACAACTGTCGCCCTGCGAACGGCGGCGGCTGGTTCAGCACCACATGGGTTTCATACGGCGCGTTGCTGCTGAAGCTGGGTCCACTCATCCGGTCCATCCTGGCGGCAAGAGGTCTGCGGCCCGATTGTGCCGCATCGCCTGCCAAGCCCGTGTTCAGGCCGGTTCTCACCCTCTGCACGAGACGCAGGCCACAGTGACCGCATGGCAGGCAACGACGATCTGGTGGTGCTGCGCCCGGAGGGGCTGTACTGCGCCGCCGGCGATTTTCATATCGACCCGTGGCGACCGGTAGCGCGCGCGGTCATCACCCATGGCCACGGCGACCATGCCCGTCCGGGCATGGGCGAGTACCACTGCAGCGAAGGCAGCCTGCCGATCCTGCGCTGGCGCCTGGGTGACGTGCCGGTGCAGGCGCACGTCGAGGGCGTGCCGTTCCGCCTGGGGAAGGTGCAGGTATCGCTGCACCCTGCCGGCCATGTCCTCGGCTCTTCGCAGGTACGCATCGACGACGGCCGGCAGGTCTGGGTGGCCTCGGGCGACTACAAGCGCCAGCCCGACCCGACCTGCGCGCCGTTCGAAGTGGTGCCCTGCGATACCTTCATCACCGAAGCCACGTTCGCCCTGCCCATCTACCGCTGGCCGGACACGCCGGCGGTGGCGGCGGAAATCGTGGCGTGGCGCCGCGAATGCGAACAACGTGGCGAAGCGGCGATCCTGCTGTGCTATGCCTTGGGCAAGGCGCAACGGGTGCTGGCCGAACTGCGGCCACTGGACGATCGCCCGGCCTGGCTGCATGGCGCCATCGCCAATGGTGTGGCGGTCTACCGGCAGGCCGGCGTACCGATGCTGGAGACGCTCACCATGGCCGAACAGGGCCGTCAGCCGGATGCCGCCGGCCAGCTGATCCTCGCGCCGCCGTCAGCTGCGGGCACGCCCTGGATGCGTCGCTTCGGCCGCCACCAGCTGGGCTTCGCATCCGGCTGGATGCAGCTGCGCGGCAATCGGCGGCGTCGCAATGTCGATCGCGGTTTTGTCATTTCCGATCACGCCGACTGGCCAGCACTGCTGCAGACCATCGAACAGACGGGCGCCCAGCGGGTGATCGCCACCCATGGCAATACCGATGCGTTGATTCCGTTCCTGCGCGAGCGCGGCGTGGCTGCCGAAGCCTTCCGTACCGATTTCGGGAGCGAAGAATGAAGGCATTCGCTGCGCTCTACCAGCGCCTGGATCGCAGCACCGCCACGCTGGACAAGCGTGCGGCGCTGGTCGACTACTTCCGCCAGGCGCGTGCGCATGACGCGGCATGGGCGCTGTACCTGCTCAGCGGCGGCAAGGTGGGCGGCGCACGCCGGAAGATCGCCGCCAGCAGCGAACTGCGCGCGTGGGTGAGCGAGGAATCGGGCCTGCCGCCCTGGCTGGTGGAGGACAGCTATGCGCAGGTGGGGGACCTGGCCGAAACGCTGACCCTGCTGCTGGATGATCCATCCCGGCCAGCTGTCGACCGCCCCTTGGCCGAATGGATCGAACAACATCTGCTGGCGGTGGCCAATCAAGCCGAAGCAGTGCGCCGTGCGGCGGTCGTCGCAGGCTGGCAGCAGCTGTGCAGCAGCGAACGCCTGGTGTTCAACAAGCTGCTGACCGGTGCCCTGCGCGTAGGTGTTTCGCAGCGGCTGGTACAGCAGGCGCTGGCCGAATGGTCCGGCCTGGACATCGCACGCATCGCCCAGCGCATGCTTGGCGAGTGGGTGCCCTCGCCCGGGCTGCTGGCTCAGCTGCTGTCGCCGGATGAGCTTCCGCTGGACCGTCAGCAGCCCTACCCGTTCTTCCTCGCATCGCCACTGGAAGGTGAACCTGCCGAACGGCTCGGCCCGATCGATGACTGGCTGCTGGAATGGAAATGGGATGGCATTCGCCTGCAGCTGCTTCGCCGGCGTGGCGAGGTCGCATTGTGGTCGCGTGGCGAAGAGCGGCTGGATGGCCGCTTCCCCGAAATCGAGCAGGCGGCGATGGCGCTTCCCGATGGCTGCGTACTGGACGGCGAGCTGCTGGCCTGGGACGAAAACGCCAACCTGCCGCGTGCCTTCACCGCGCTGCAGACCCGCATCCAGCGCCGCAAACCCGGTGCGGCCACCCTGCGCAACACGCCGGTGCGCGTGCTCGCCTATGACCTGCTGGAAGTCGATGGCGCGGACCTGCGTGAGCTGCCGTTGCAGGAACGGCGTACGCGGCTCACTGAGGTCATCGGTGCGCTGGACGATGTGCGGATCCAGCTGTCGCCCGACGTTGACGCCGACGATTGGCAACGGGCAGCAGCGATGCGCGACGTGGCACGCGAACGCGGCGTGGAAGGTCTGATGCTGAAACGGCGTGTCTCGCCCTACCAGACCGGGCGACGACGCGGCGACTGGTGGAAATGGAAGGTCGATCCACTCACGATCGACGCGGTGCTGCTGTACGCCCAGGCCGGCCATGGGCGGCGCAGCACGCTGTACACCGACTACACCTTCGGCGTCTGGGACGGAGACACGCTGGTGCCGGTGGCCAAGGCGTATTCGGGCCTGGACGACAAGGAGATCCTCGCGCTCGACCGCTGGATCCGCGCCAACACCCGCGAGCGCTTCGGTCCAGTGCGCAGCGTGCGCGCCGAACAGGTGTTCGAACTGGGTTTCGAAGCGGTCAACCGCAGCAGCCGGCACAAATCCGGTATCGCCGTGCGCTTTCCGCGCATCCTGCGCTGGCGCCACGACAAGCCTGCCAGCGAGGCCGATCAGCTGGCTACGCTGCAGGCGCTGGCGCGATGAACCGCAGCCAGGCGCTGCGCAGGCTGGAAGACTGGTTCGCGGCACGCGGCTGGCGCTCACTGCCATTCCAGCGCGCAATGTGGCGCCACTACCTGGCCGGCGAATCCGGGTTGCTGCATACGCCCACGGGCAGCGGCAAGACGCTGGCGATGTTCGGTGGGCCGTTGCTGCAGGCGCTTATCGATCCACCGCCCTCGCCCCGCCGGGCCAGCGCGGTGCGCCCACTGCAGGTGCTGTGGGTGACGCCTTTGCGCGCGTTGGCCAGTGATACCGCCCGCGCCCTTCAGGCCGTCGTCGACGGCCTGGGACTGGGATGGCGTGTCGGCCTGCGCAGCGGTGACGCCAGCAACCGCGAGCGGCGCCAGGCCCGCGAAGGCCGCATCGACGTGCTGGTGACCACGCCCGAATCGCTGGCGCTGCTGCTGAGCTATCCCGATACCGTGGCACGCATGCGCCAGCTGCGCTGCGTGGTGGTGGACGAGTGGCATGAACTGCTGGGCAACAAGCGGGGAGTGCTGCTGCAACTGAACCTGGCGCTGCTGCGCGACATCGCCCCCGCGTTGCAGCTGTGGGGGCTCTCGGCCACGCTGGGCAATCTTGATGAAGCACGCGACGTGCTGCTGCCCGGGCAGCCGGATGCACTGATCGTGCAAGGTGTACGTCCGCGCGCAATCAGCGTGCGCAGCCTGCTGCCCGACCCCGGCGAACGTTTCCCCTGGGCGGGGCATCTGGGCCTGGCGCAACTGCCTCGCGTGCTGGGCGCGTTGATGCAGGCACGCAGCAGCCTGTTGTTCACCAATACGCGTGCGCAGGCGGAACTATGGCATCAGGCACTGGCCGCGGTCTGGCCCGAGGACCAGGACACGCTTGCGCTGCACCACGGCTCACTGGATCCGGCGCTGCGCCAGCAGGTGGAGGATGGCCTGCGCGCGGGCGTGCTGCGCTGCGTGGTTGCCACCTCCAGCCTCGACCTCGGCGTGGACTTCCCTGAGGTTGAGCAGGTACTGCAGCTGGGCAGCCCGAAGGGTGTGGCCCGCCTGCGCCAACGCGCCGGACGTGCGCGCCACCGCCCCGGTGCCAGCGGTTCCATCCTGTGCGTGCCCAGCCATGCGCTGGAACTGGCCGAGTACGCGGCGGTGCGCCGTGCATTGGCCAAAGGCGTGGTCGAAGCACGCAGGCCGCCGACACTGTCGCTGGATGTGCTGGCCCAGCATGCGGTCAGCCGCGCGCTGGCCGGTGGCTTCGACAGCGACGCGCTACTGGCGCAGGTGCGGCGCACCCACGCCTTCACATCGCTCGGCGACGACCAATGGCAGGCCGTGCTGACCTTCATCGTGCAGGGCGGCCAGGCGCTGGCCCAGTACCCTGATTTCCACAAGGTCGTGCGCGATGACGACGGCTACTACCGCATGCACGATCGCCGCCAGGCACTGCGTCATCGGCTGTCGATCGGCACCATCAGCAGCGATGGCAGCGTGCGCGTGCAGTTCCTGCGTGGGGGTGGCCTGGGCGCCGTGGAGGAACAGTTCGCCAGCCGCCTGCGCCGTGGTGATCGCTTCCAGTTCGCCGGGCGCCTGCTGGAACTGGTGCAGCTGCGCGACATGACCGCCTTCGTGCGGTTGGCGCGAGGGCGCGGTGATGGTGTGGTGCCGCGCTGGCAGGGAGGCCAGTTGCCGCTGTCGATGCCGCTCGGCCGTGAGCTGGAGTGGGTACTGTCCGGTGCCGACGACAGTGCCGAATCACGCTGGTTGTCACCGTTGCTGGCACTGCAGCAGCAGTTGTCGGCGCTTCCCGGCCCGGAACATCTGCTGGTGGAAGAGGTGCGGCGCCGCGAAGGCCAGTTCCTGTTCGTCTACCCCTTTGCCGGCCGCCACGTGCACGAGGCGCTGGCGGCCCTGCTGGCACTGCGCTGTACCCGCTGGCAGCGCAACAGCATCGGCTATGCGGTGAACGATCATGGCCTGGTGCTGGCACTGGCGCAGGCGATCGATCTGGATGCGGCGCAATGGCGCGCATTGTTCACCCCCGATCAGCTGCTGGACGATCTGCGCGCGGCAGTGAACCTGGGCGAGCTGGCGCGGCGCCAGTTCCGTGGCATCGCACGCGTATCCGGCCTGCTGGTGCCCAGCCTGCCCGGCGGCATGCCGCGGTCGCTGCGCCAGCTGCAGGCCTCGGCGGGCCTGCTCTACGACGTACTGCGCGAGCATGATCCCGGCCACCTGCTGTTGGCATTGGCCGAACGCGAAGTGCTGCACGACAGCCTGGACCTCCCAGGGCTGCAGCAGGTACTGGCAAGGATCGGCATGCAGGTCCTCTCGGTGCAGCACCCGGCGTCACTCACACCGCTGGGCTTTCCACTGTGGGCCGAACGCCTGCGCGGGCAGTTCAGCAACGAAGACTGGCGCACCCGTGTGCAACGCGCGGCCCAGCAGCTGGAGCGCCGCCATGGCCGATGAACTGCCGCTGCTGCGCGCCGGCGAATCGCTGATTCTGCTTGGCGCGCGTGCACTGTACTGGCCTGCGCGGCAGGCGCTGTTGATCGCCGACCTGCACCTGGGCAAGGCCGATGCATTCCGTCGTGCCGGCATCGCGTTGCCCAGCGGCGGCACCGGCGAAGACCTGCAACGCCTGCAGGGGCTGCTGTACAGGCATGCCTGCCGCGAGCTGTGGATCCTGGGCGACATCCTGCATGGGCCAGCGCATCGCGCTGCCTGGTACCAGCAATGGCTGGGATGGCGTGAACGCAATGCTGCACTGGACGTGCATGTTCTGCGCGGCAATCACGACCGCCAGCTGCCGCATGCGCAGTTGCAGGTCCAGATCCACGATGAAGTACGGCTGGGGCCGTTCCTGCTTCGGCATGAGCCGATGCCCGATGCAGAGCTGCATGTGATCGCCGGGCATCTGCATCCGCAGGTTGCCTTGCCGCCCCTGCGGCGGCGCTTCGCCGCGTTCTGGCTGCGCGACCGGATGACAATCCTGCCCGCCTTCTCCGCGTTTACCGCCGGAATCGTCCCTGCCCCCGTCCCTGGCGAGCAGATGATCGTCTGCGTGCAGGGCGGCCTGGTGGAACTGCCGGAGGCTTGAATCAGGCCGGACGAATACCCAGCTGCGGCATCAACCGGAAATCAGGCGTGTCATCTTCACGTCGTCGCGGCAACGCCTGGATCGCCGCCAGCATCTCCTGCGCGCAGGTGCGGATGCGTGCGTGGTGCTCCGCTGATGCATGACTGATCAGGTTGCCGACATGGAACTCGAACACGTCCTCCAGTACGTCGGGCTGGTCCTCGTGCAGCATCTGCAGCAATCCGCGCAGCTTGCAGATTTCCGATTCCAGCTCCTCGACCGCGAACAACATGGCGTCCTCCTCTTCAACAACAGGCGGCACGTCCGGGCCGCAACAGGCCGCAACGGCAGCGCCGCCCGGGCCACGCGCGATGTTGATCACGGAAAGGAAAACGGGCGACGCGCAATCGCGTGCAACCTACTTCTCGCATATCCGCGGTGAGGCAACCGTTAATTCACGTGACGACGCGCTTCACGCATTGGCCGTGATCGCGTTGATGCGAGGCATCTCCGCTGCGATGGCCAGTGCGTCGACGAAAGCCGGATGCAGTGCCAGCGAGCCAAACCAACCATGCTGCGTGCCACTGAGCACCCGCAGCATGTGGCCACGACCACCGGGCAGGCGCCCCATCGGGCCCAGCAGCACATCACGCGCCTTGGCCCAGGCGTCGCGGTTGGACTGGAACAGCGGCGTCAGCCAACGACTCCAGCGCTGGTACACCGCAACGTGCGCCCTGCGTTGCGCCTGGTACGCCTGCAACGCTTCGGCACCGCCCCCCTGCGCGCGCACGGCATCGCGCAATGCCAACGCATCGAGCAGCGCCATGTTCACGCCCTGCCCCAGCTGCGGGCTCATCGCATGCGCGGCATCACCGGCCAGCACCATGCGGCCCTGGTGCCAGCGCGTCATCACCGCATCACGGTAGACCGCGCGCGCCATCTGGCCGGCATCGCGCAGATGGGCGAAGCGCGCACTGGCCTGCGGCCACAGTGCATGCAGTTCATCCAGCCAGGGGGCCATGCCGTCGGCCTGCCAGCGCTCGAAGTCGGCGCGTGGCAGGCTCCAGAAGAAGCTCAGGCGCGGCGTGTCATCACCGGGGCGCGTACCGACCGGCAGCAGCCCGATCATCTTGCGCGCGGCCACGTAGCGCTGGCGCAGCTCCCGCACGTGCGGCCAGTCTTCGGCCGGCAGCAGGCACCACAGCGCCCCCCACGGATACACGCGGTCCAGCCCGGCACCGCCGGCGATCGTGCCGCGCAGCGTCGAGGCGGCGCCATCGGCGGCCACCACCAGATCGAACGGACCGTGCACGCGACCGTCGCTGTCGCGCAGGCGGCCCTGCTCGGCATCCACCGCCGCGATGCTGACGCCCGCATGCAACTGGCCTGCACCCGCGCGCGCTTCATCCAGCAGCGAGAACAAGGCCCCGCGCTGCATGCCCAGGCCGTGCAGGCGCGCATCCAGTCCGTCGTAACGCATGTCCATCACCGCGCGCTCGCACGGCGTGTCGCCATACAGGCGGTGCACCGGCGCGGCATGTGCGCGCACGGAATCAAGCAGGCCCATCTGCCACAGTACCTGCAGGCCGCTGGGCTGCAGCAGGAAGCCGGCGCCAACCGGTCCCGGCGTGGGCACGCGTTCGAAGATCTCCACCTCGTGGCCGTCACGGGTGAGCAGGATGGACACTGCCTGTCCAGCGGTGCCGTAGCCGATCACGGCGATGCGCAGTCGTTCCTTCATGGGCGCATTGTGCCCGAGGTGGGTGGATCGCGAACGGGCCGCAGGCATGCCGCGCAAAAAAAAACCCCGCCGGAGCGGGGTTTTCAACGCACTGTCGAGTGGATCACTCGGCCGGCGTGATGTTCGAAGCCTGGGCACCCTTCGGGCCCTGGGTCACGTCATAGGTGACACGCTGGCCTTCCTGCAGGCTGCGGAAGCCCTTGGAGTTGATGGCGGAGAAGTGCGCGAACACGTCGGCGCTGCCATCCTCCGGCGAGATGAAGCCAAATCCCTTGGCGTCGTTGAACCACTTGACGGTACCGTTCGGCATGGTGATGCGAGACCTTATGCAATGAATGGGTGGTGTACGCTGAACCCGCGCACAAGCTGAGTATGCAAAGCTTGCTCGGGGAAGACAATCACCCCCGTGCCAATTCGCCCACCAGTTCCGGAAGTCCGTTGCCGGCCGCCTGCACGTTGGCCAGCACTTCGGCCATCGTAATCTCCTCGCCATCACCACACCCGGCAGCCCAGTTTGCGATGATCGCCAGGCAGGCGTAATCCAGCCCCAGCTCGCGTGCCAGCGCGGCTTCCGGCATGCCGGTCATGCCCACCAGGTCGCAGCCGTCGCGGCGCATACGGGCGATTTCAGCGATGGTTTCCAGGCGCGGGCCCTGCGTTGCGCCGTAGCAGCCACCGTCATGGACCGTGACACCGGTCACTTTGGCCGCGGCCAGGATCTTGCTGCGCAGCATCGGCGTGTACGGGTGGCCGAAATCGACGTGGACCACGTCGGTGCCTTCTTCTTCACAGATCGTGCTGATGCGGCCCCAGGTGTAGTCGATGATCTGGTCCGGGCAAGCCAGCACGCGCGGACCAAAGTGTTCGGTGATGCCCCCCACCGTGTTCAACGCCAGCACGCGCTGCGCGCCCAGTTGCTGCAGCGCGGCCAGGTTGGCGCGGTAGTTGATCTTGTGCGGCGGCAGCGAATGGCCTTCGCCATGCCGCGCCAGGAACGCCACGCGATGGCCGAGCAGCGTACCGACGCGCACCGGGCCCGACGGGCGGCCGAAGCGGGTGTCGACCTCGTGGGTCTGCACATCGTCAAGCTTGGCCAGATTGTAGACACCGGTACCGCCGATCACGGCCAGGGCGATCTGTTGCATTCGAAGCACTCCATGAAAAGACGAACGCCGGCACCCGAGGATGCCGGCGGCAGAAGAAGACGCGCCGCGGGCGGCTGCGCCGTTATTCCTTCATCGCGTAGATGGCCGGCACGCAGCGCAGGGTTTCATTGACGTCCATGCCGAAGCCGAACACGTAGCGGTCCGGCAGTTCGATGCCGGCGTAGTCGGCGGTCACGTCCGGCAGCGCGCGGTCGTGCTTCTTCACCGTCATCGCGGCGATGCGCACGTCGGTCGCGCCCTGTTCCAGGCACCAGGTGCGCACGCCCTGCAGGGTGTAGCCCTCGTCCAGGATATCGTCAACCAGCAGCACGCGGCGGCCGAACAGCGAAGTGGCCGGCTTGTGCTTCCATACCAGGTCGCCGCCGGTGGTTTCACCGCGGTAACGGGTAGCGTGCAGGTAATCGAACTGCACGTCCTGGCCGCGCGCGCCCAGTTCCAGTGCCAGCTGGCCGGCGAACGGCAGCGCACCGTGCATGATGGACAGGAACAGCGGCACCTCGCCCTTGTAATCGCGCGCGATGGCGTCGGCGATACCAGCGATGGCCTTGTCGATGGTGGGGCGGTCGACCAGCAGGTCAGCCTGGGCCAGGGCCTGGGAAATGGTGAGGTTGGGCATCAGACGGTTCTTCCAAGGGTTTCAAGCAGACGGGATTGGGTGTCGCCATGGCGGGCATCGGCCAGCAGGCCATCCCAGCCAAGCGCGCCACGGCCGATCAGGCCCAGCAGCGCAGCAGTATTGAGGGAGCGCCCCTGCACCGCGTGCAGGGCTTCATCGACCAGTTCCGGGTGGCAGACCAGCACCACGTCGCAGCCGGCATCCAGATGCGCGTGCACGCGCGCGGGCACACCACCGGCGCTGTGCGAGGCGGCCATGCCGATGTCATCGGAGAACACCACGCCGCGGAAGCCGAGCTCGCCGCGCAGGATGTCCTGGATCCAGCGCGGCGAATAGCCGGCCGGTTCAGGCGCAATCTGCGGGTAGATCACGTGCGCCATCATCACCGCGTCGGCACCGGCGGCGATGCCGGCCTGGAATGGCACCAGGTCCTGCGCGCGCAGCTCGTCCAGCGCGCGCGGGTCGATCGCGGTATCGACGTGGGTGTCTTCCAGCACGGTACCGTGGCCGGGGAAATGCTTGAGCGTGGCGGCCATGCCGACCGAATGCATGCCGCGCACGTAGGCGGCGGTGAACGCGGCCACCACCTGCGGGTCTTCACTGAAGGCGCGGTTGCCGATGGCACGGTTGCCACGGCCAAGGTCGACCACCGGCGCGAAGCTCAGGTCCACACCGCTGGCCCGTACCTCGCTGGCCATCAGCCAGGCGTGCCGTTCGGCCAATGCCAAGGCCTGCTGCGGGTCGGTGGCATACAGCGCACCAATGTCCTGCAGTGGCGGCAGATCGCTGTAACCCTCGCGGAAACGCTGCACGCGGCCGCCTTCCTGGTCCACGCAGATCAGCTGCGGGCGTGGGGCAGCGGCGCGGATGGCCGCGCTCAGATCGGTCACCTGCTGGCGCGAGGCGAAGTTGCGCTTGAACAGCACCACCCCGGCCACGGCATCGTGCTGCAGCCAGTCACGTTCCTGGGCGGTCAGTTCGGTACCGGCAACGCCGATCAGCAGCATGGTCGATCTCCACAACGCGCGCCCGCATGGCGCAGTGCCGCATTGTCGCAGAACCGGCCGACAGGCGCAGTGGTCAGAAAAAGGGGACGGAGGGGATCAAGGCGCAATCGACCCAGGTGGGCTGGATACCTCTTGATCCCCTCCGTCCCCTTTTGGGGGGGCAGGTCAGACCTTGCAGCCGTCCGGGCCGCAGGCCTCGTCGCCGTCAGCCGACGCTGCCGGAGCGCCCTGTTCGGCCGCGATCTGGCGCAGGGCGTTGGCGAAGGCCTCCGGCGGCTGTGCCCCGGAAATGGCCCACTTCCCATCGATGACGAAGGTCGGCACCGAAGAAACGCCCAATGCATGGGCCTGCGCCAGCTTGGCTTCGACCTCGGCCAGGCCGCGGTCGGAGGCCAGCATCTGCGCGATTTCGCCGGCGTCGAGGCCGCCCGCCACGCCGGCCTTGATCAGCACCGCGGGGTCGGCCAGGTTCTGGCCGTGCTCGAAGTGAGCGCGGAACAGAGCCTCGCCGACCGCATCCTGCACGCCATGCTCGCCGGCCAGCCACAGCACCCGGTGCGCCGGCAGCGTGGTCACCCGCACCTGGCCCTGGCTGAAGTCCATCGGCAGGCCCTCGGCACGCGCGGTGGTCTGGGTCTGGCCGAGGATCTGCTCGGTACGCTCGACGCCCCCGAACTTGCGCACGTAGGCCTCGCGCAGCGGCACCGGGGTGGCGTCCGCATCCGGATCCAGCTGGAACGGCTGCCAGTGGATATCGAGTTCAGGCGCGTTCGCGCCCAGCAACTGCACGCCCTGCTGGAAACGATGCTTGCCGATCCAGCACCAGGGGCAGACCACGTCGGAGTAGATATCGATTCTCATCCCCACGACATGGGGCCCGCCTCCCTCGTTAAAAGGGGACGGAGGGGACTAAGTCGGTTCCCGCACAGGTGGGGTAAAGACGACTTAATCCCCTCCGTCCCCTTTTTGGGGTTCACCACTGTGAATAGGGGTGACTGGCCAGCGCGACGTTGTAGTAGCGCGCATCGTCGGTGACTTCGGCACCCACCCAATCCGGCAGGTCGATCGCCTGGTCGGCGCTGTCCAGCTCGACCTCGGCCACCACCAGGCCGGCGTTGTCGCCGAGGAACTCGTCCACCTCCCAGGTCAGGCCGGCGTGTTCGACCAGATGACGGCGTTTGTCGATCAGACCACCCACGCACAACGCCAGCAGTGCGCGTGCATCGTCCACCGGGATCGGGTAATCGAACTCCTGGCGGGTATGGCCGATGGTGCGCGACTTCAGGTTCAACGCGGCGTGGTCGCCTTCGATGCGCACCCGCACCGAGGCGTTCTGGGTGCCGCGGTCAAGCGCCCCCATGTCGTTGATGTAGCCCTGCGCCATCGGGATCACCCGGTGCGCGGCGGCGCGCCAGCCATCGCTGCTGACGAGGAATTTGCGTTCGATTTCGATGCCCATCGCACCATTATGCGCGATGGGCATGACAGATCAGCGCTTCTCGAACACCGCGATGCTTTCCACGTGTGCGGTGTGCGGGAACATGTCCATGGCACCGGCGCTGACCAGGGTGAAGCCCTGTTCGTTGACCAGATAGCCGGCATCGCGGGCCAGCGAGCCCGGGTGGCAGCTGACGTAGACGATGCGCTTGAACTGCTTCAGCGGCAGCTGCTGCAGCACTTCGATCGCGCCCGAGCGCGGCGGGTCCAGCAGCAGCTTGTCGAAGCCCTGGCGCATCCACGGCGTGCTGCGCTGGTCCTGGGTCAGGTCGGCGCTGAAGAACTGGGCGTTGGCCAGGCCATTGCGCTCGGCGTTCTCACGGGCACGCGCGACCAGGCCGGCATCGCCTTCCACGCCGACCACTTCGCGCACGCGGCGCGCCAGCGGCAGGGTGAAATTGCCCAGGCCGCAGAACAGGTCCAGCACGCGCTCGTCCTCACCCGGTTCCAGCAGGTCCAGGGCGTGGGCGATCATCTTCTCGTTGAGCTTGGCATTGACCTGGATGAAGTCCAGCGGGCGGAACGCCAGTTCCACGTCCCACGGCGCCAGCCGGAACGACAGCGGCACGCCCTGCCCGTCCAGCGGCTGCACGGTGTCCACGCCGCCGGACTGCAGGTAGATCACGAAGCCATGCTGCTGGCCGAAGGCGGCCCAGGCCGCACGATCGGCGTCGCTGAGCGGCTGCAGGTGGCGCACGGTCAGGACTACGGCCTGGTCACCGGCGATGAACTCGATCTGCGGGATGTCACGCTTGCCATCGAGCGATTCGATGAAGGTGGACAGCGCCTCGACCTTGGTGCCGATCTCCGGGATCACGGTCAGGCACTGGCTGAGGTCGGCGACGAAACGCGGATCCTGTTCACGGAAGCCGACCAGGGTCTTGTCCTTCTTCTCGACCCGGCGCACCGAGAAGCGGCCCTTGCGCCGGTAGCCCCAGCTCTCGCCGACCAGCGGCGCCAGCACGGTTCCCGGCTTCACGTGGCCGATGCGCTCCAGGTTGTCCATCAGCACGCGCTGCTTGGCCACGATCTGCTGGTCTTCGTCCAGGTGCTGCAGCACGCAGCCGGCACAGGTGCCGAAGTGCGGGCACTTCGGGGTGACGCGCTGCGGCGAGGCCTTCAGCACTTCCACCGTGCGCGCTTCGTCGAAATGGCGGCTGCGGGCGGTCTGTTCGGCCATGACCACCTCACCCGGCAGTGCGCCGCTGACGAAGGTGACCTTGCCGCCCTCACCCTCACGGCGGGCGACGCCGCGACCATCATGGCTGAGGTCGAGGATCTCGGTCTGGAACGGGGTACGGTCGATGCGGGAGCGGGATCGGGCCACGTGGCAACAGGCTGCGGGCAAAAATGGGGGCGTATTGTCGCAGATCCTGACCGGCAGGGCCCGGACCCGCTTGCGCCCGCCGCCGCCGTGCTTGATGATTGCAACAGCTGACATGGAGGCAGCCCTGATGCAGATGACCCCGCGGGCCAGCCGGCCCCGCTTCCTGCTTGTCGAGGACGACATCATCAGCCGCGGTTTTTTCAAGGCGGCGTTGGAAACGTTACCGGCGGACGTGGACACCGCAGATTCACTGGCCAGTGCGCTGGCGAGCGCCGAACCCGGCGCGCATGACCTGTGGCTGATCGACGTCAACCTGCCGGACGGCAACGGCGCGCAGCTGCTGCGCGAACTGCGCCGTTCACACCCCGACACCCCGGCGTTGGCGCATACCGCCGACGGCGACACCTCCATCCATGCCCGCCTGCGTGAAGCTGGCTTCAGCGACACGCTGGTCAAGCCGCTGGGCCGCGACCAGTTACTGAAAGCCGTGCGCCGCGCGCTGGTGAACAGCCCCGCGGGGATCTTCGTTGCGCCGGCTCCGGCTGCGGTGGAGCTGCAGGTGCAGGACTGGGACGAGACCGCGGCACTGGCCGCGCTCAATGGCCAGCGCAACCACCTGATAGCCCTGCGCGAGCTGTTCCTGGCCGAGTTGCCGGGGGTACGCGACGCGGTCGAGCAGGCCGTGGACCAGCACGACGAGCGCCAGCTGCGCAGCCAGCTGCACCGGTTGCAGGCCAGTTGTGGCTTCGTCGGCGCGGCACGGCTGGGACGCGCGGTGCGGCAGCTGCATCATGCGCCGGAGTCCGGGCAGGCCCAGGACGGGTTCCGCGCGGCGGTGGCAGCGCTCCTGCACTGAGGGGGGGGCGGCAGGGCTTGCAGCCCTGCACCTGCCTCAAGCCAGAGCAACAGCCGAAGCAACGGCAATAGTGGGCATCCCGTGGGATGGCGGGGCACTGTGCGTATGCGGGGACGGCGCAAGTACGTCCATGTAGCCTTGGTCGCGCCATCCATGGCGCTCACACCCCGCAAACCCACAGTGCCCCGCCTTCGACAGTTGACCGGTGGCCAGTAGATCCACGCCATGCGTGGATGAATCTCTGTCAGATATCGAAATTCAAACTGGGGTCAGATCCGTTTTACTTCGGAAAACGGATCTGACCCCGTCGGCATGTCCAACAGCTCGCAAGAATCTGTCGAAGGCGGGGTGGGTCCGGTTGCGGGAGTGTCCGCGGCATGGATGCCGCGGCCAAGCCCCCAAGGACGGGTTTACGGCGTCTCCCGCAACCGGACCCACCCCGCCGACCCACGGATAACCAGCTTTTGCTTTTGACGTTGACGTTGATTCGGCAGGTGCAGGGCTGCAAGCCCTGCCGAACATCCCCTACCTGCGGGGCGCGAGCTGCTCGAGCATTTCCCAGGACTTCAGGCCGCGGGCGCCCAGGTGATGGGCCAGCACCCGCCGCATCGGCAGACGCAGGCTGGCCAGGTCGGCGGCATGGGGCTCTTCGTCGGCCGCCAACGCCAGCAGCGCCGAGCCAGTCGCCGCCGCCCGGCGTTCCCCACCGCGCTCGCTCAGCAGGCGCTGCGCGCCTTCCTGCGGATCCAGTTCGTAGCGCGCGGCCGGGTCGATCGGCTGGCCGTCGCTCGCGCTGTCCAGATCGAAACCCAGGCCCAGCGCGGACAGCAGCTCGCGTTCGAAGCGACGCAGGGTCCAGGCCAGGCCGGCGCCCACGGCCAGCCGCGCACGTGCCTCGCCGTAGGCCAGGTACAACTCAGGCAGCGGGTCCTGGCGCGGGGCCAAGCGCAGGGTCAGTTCACTCAGGTAGAAGCCGGCCAGCATCGCCTGGCCGACCAGGCGTGGCGCGGCATCCAGCGCCTCGGCACCCCGCAGCTGGGCCAGTTCGCCCCGCTGCTGGGCACTGAAGCGGATCCACTGCAGCGGCTGCAGAGCAGCGCGCAGCACCTGTCCCTTGGCGGTGGATACGCCACGCGCGAGCAGGCCGATCCGGCCATGCTGCGCACTCAACACTTCGACCAGCAGACTGGTCTCGCGGTAGGCCCGTGCGTGCAGCACGAAGCCAGTGTCGTCCTCGATCATCATCGAAGCGACCGCAACGGCTTACTCGTAACCGAAGGCCTTCAGTGCGGCCTCGTCGTCGGACCAGCCTTCACGCACGCGCACCCAGGTCTCCAGGAACACCTTGGCTCCGAACAGACGTTCCATCTGCAGGCGGGACTTGGCACCAATCTCCTTCAGCCGGGTGCCACCCTTGCCGATCACGATCGCCTTCTGGCCCTCGCGCTCGACCCAGATCACCGCGCCGATGCGCAGCAGGTTGCCATCTTCGGTGAAGCGCTCGATTTCCACGGTGGTCGCGTACGGCAGTTCCTCGCCGAGCTGGCGCATCAGCTGCTCACGCACCAGCTCGCCGGCCAGGAAACGCTGGCTGCGGTCGGTGATCTCGTCTTCGCCGAACATTGGCGGCGCTTCCGGCAACAGCGCCAGTACGTCGCGTACCAGTGCTTCCAGGCCGTTGCGCTTCTGCGCCGAGATCGGGTGCACGGACGAGAAATCGCGGCCGGCCGTGACTTCCTGCAGGAACGGCAGCAGCGCGCCCTTGTCCTTCAGACGGTCGATCTTGTTGACCACCAGCACCACCGGGATACCGGCGTCGCGCAGAACATTGAAGGCCAGGCTGTCTTCTTCGTCCCAGCGACCGGCTTCGATCACCAGCAGGCCGGCATCGACGCCTTCCAGCGAGCCGCGCGCGGCACGGTTCATCACCCGGTTCATCGCCCGCTTCTGCACCTTGTGCAGGCCGGGGGTGTCGACCAGCACCAACTGGCCTTCCGGATAGGTGGCGATGCCCAGCAGGCGATGGCGCGTGGTCTGCGGGCGGTTGGAAACGATGCTGACCTTGGCGCCGACCAGGGCATTGGTCAGGGTCGATTTGCCCACGTTCGGGCGGCCGATGACGGCCACGCTGCCGCAATGATGGGTAGTTTGTTCGCTCACTTGGAATCCAGTTGTTCTAGGACGGCTGCAGCCGCCTGTTGTTCGGCAAGCCGCCGCGAGGCGCCTTCGCCCTCGATGCTGGCGGCCGGGTCGGCTACGTTGCAGCGTACCCGGAAGTGCTTGGCGTGGTCGTCACCGGATTCTGACACCAGTTCATACTGCGGCAACGCCTTCTGTCGGGCCTGCAGCCATTCCTGCAGGCGGGTCTTGGGGTCCTTCTCGGGCCGGCCGGAGGCCGGCAGTGCCTCGATCGAAGCACTGAACCAGGGCAGTACCACCGCCCGGCAGGCCTCGAAGCCGGCATCCAGGTAGATCGCAGCCACCACGGCTTCCACCGCATCGGCCAGGATCGAGTCGCGGCGATGACCGCCGGACTTCATTTCGCCCGGGCCCAGGGTCAGCCGCTCGCCCAGTTCCAGGGTGCGCCCGATCACCGCCAGCGCGCCTTCACGCACCAGCTCGGCACGGGCACGGGTCATCGCCCCTTCGTCAGCCTTGGGCCAACGTCGGTACAACGCCTCGGCCGCCATCATGTTGACGATGCTGTCGCCGAGGAACTCCAGGCGCTCGTTGTGCGGCGCACCGGCACTGCGATGCGTCAGCGCCTGCTTGAGCAGGGCCGGGTCGCTGAAGGCATGACCAATCAGGTCGCCACGTTGGATGAATTTACTGGGCACCGCTTCGTGTCAGGTCCTGGGAAGAATCGAATTTGCCAACCACATCGAGGTTGCCGATCAGCTGACGGCGCACTTCGTAGTTGACCTTGAGGGTCCAGCCATTGTCGCGACGGTCGAACTTCACGTTGGCCGGCTTCACATTGTCCGAGTAGTTGATGTACAGGCGCTTGAAGAACAGGTCCTGGATGCGCGCCGGCTCCATGCTGCCCACGCCCGGCTCGTTGGCCAGGCTTTTCATCGCCGAGCGCACCGCGTAGTACTCCTGGTACATCGGGAACAGCTTCATGCCGATGTAGAGGAAGAAGCCAACCACGATCAGGACCGTCAGGAACGAGGTCAGGGTCATGCCACGCTGCGTGTTCATCGTCTTCATTGCGTTCTCCCCAGATACGCGTTGGATGTGAAAATACCCGGTTGATGCCCGGTCAGTTGATGCTCGAGCCGATCCGCGACGGCTCGAAACCATCCTTGCAGAACCAGCCCTGGCAGTTCAGCCAGATCAGGAAGGCCTTGCCGCGCAGGTTCTCTTCCGGCAGCAGGCCCCAGAAACGGCCATCGTCACTGTTGTCACGGTTGTCGCCCATCACCAGGTACTTGCCGGCCGGCACGGTCCACTGGCCCTGGCCACGCGGGTAGTCGGTCTCCAGCACCGTGTGGGTGCGGCCCGGCAGGTGCTCGACCAGCAGGTTGGCGCCCTCGCCCTGACCCTTGTGGCCGGCGTAGATGCCCTTGTTGTCGTACTTCAGCGGTTCGCCATTGAGGATCATGCCGTCGCCTTCGAAGACCACGGTGTCACCCGGCACGCCGATCACGCGCTTGATGAAGTTCTCGCCCTTTGCCGGGTCGTTGTCGCTGTGGCCGGGGAAGTGGAACACCACCACATCGCCACGCGACGGCTCGCCAAATGGCACGATCTTGGTGTTGCTGATCGGCAGGCGCAGGCCGTACGAGAACTTGTTGACCAGGATGAAATCACCGATCAACAGGTTCGGCATCATCGAGCTGGACGGGATCTTGTACGGCTCGGCGATGAAACTGCGCACGATCAGCACGATCGCCAGCACCGGGAAGAACGCACGCGAGTAATCCACCAGCACCGGCTCGGAATCGAGCAGGCCGGCGCGCTGGGCGCGACGCTTGGCGAGGTACAGCTTGTCCGCAAGCAGGATCAGGCCCGAGGCCAGGGTCAGCACGACCAGGAGGATCTCAAACAGTTTCATTCAGGGTCCTTTGCAACGTCACCAGACGACCGGCCCCGCAGGGCCGGTGCGGGCTTACTTGTTGTCCATCTGCAGCACGGCCAGGAACGCTTCCTGCGGGATCTCCACGCGGCCGACCTGCTTCATGCGCTTCTTGCCTTCCTTCTGCTTTTCCAGAAGCTTCTTCTTGCGCGAAACGTCGCCACCATAGCACTTGGCCAGCACGTTCTTGCGCATGGCCTTGACCGTGGTACGGGCGATGATCTGCGAGCCGACGGCGGCCTGGATGGCCACGTCGAACATCTGGCGCGGGATCAGGTCCTTCATCTTTTCGCACAGCTCGCGGCCACGGCGGTCGGCATGGCTGCGGTGCACGATCAGCGACAGCGCATCGACCTTGTCACCGTTGATCAGCACATCCACGCGCACGAACGGGCCGGCGTCGAAGCGCACGAAGTGGTAGTCCAGCGAGGCGTAGCCACGGCTGACCGACTTCAGCTTGTCGAAGAAGTCCAGCACCACTTCGGCCATCGGCAGCTCGTAGCTGATCTGCACCTGGCTGCCCAGGTAGTTGATGCCGATCTGGCTGCCGCGCTTTTCTTCGCACAGCTTGATGATGTTGCCGATGTACTCCTCGGGAGTGAGCACGTTGGCACGGATGATCGGCTCGCGGATCTCCTCGACCTGGTTCACCGGCGGCAGCTTGGCCGGGTTGTCCATGTTGATGATCGAGCCATCGGTCTTCAGGACTTCATACACCACCGTCGGCGCGGTGCTGATCAGGTCCAGGTTGTATTCGCGCTCCAGGCGCTCCTGCACGATTTCCATGTGCAGCATGCCGAGGAAGCCGCAGCGGAAGCCGAAGCCCATCGCCTCGGAGCTTTCCGGCTCGAAACGCAGCGCGGCATCGTTCAGGCGCAGCTTGTCCAGCGCTTCGCGCAGGTCCGGATAGTCCTCGGCATCGACCGGGAACAGGCCGGCGAACACGCGCGGCTGCATTTCCTGGAAGCCCGGCAGCGGCTTCGGTGCCGGGTCACCGGCCAGGGTCAGGGTGTCGCCGACCGGCGCACCGTGCACGTCCTTGATGCTGGCGGTGACCCAGCCCACTTCACCGGCACGCAGCGCCGGCAGCACCTTACGCTTCGGGGTGAACACGCCGACGTTGTCGACCTGGTGGTTGCGGCCGGTGGACATCACCTGCAGCTTGTCACCGGCCTTGATCTCGCCCTGCATCACGCGCACCAGCGAGACCACGCCCAGGTAGTTGTCGAACCAGGAGTCGATGATCAGCGCCTGCAGCTTGTCGGTGTCGCGCGGCGCCGGCGGCGGGATGCGATGCACGATCGCTTCCAGCACGTCCTGCACGTTCAGGCCGGTCTTGGCACTGACCGGCACGGCGTCGGAGGCGTCAATGCCGATCACGGCCTCGATCTCGGCCTTGGCGCGCTCGATGTCGGCGGTGGGCAGGTCGATCTTGTTGATCACCGGCACCACTTCCAGGCCCTGCTCCACGGCGGTGTAGCAGTTGGCCACCGACTGCGCTTCCACGCCCTGGGCCGCATCGACCACCAGCAGCGCGCCTTCGCAGGCGGCCAGCGAGCGGCTGACTTCATAGGAGAAGTCGACGTGGCCGGGGGTGTCGATGAAGTTCAGATGGTAGGTCTGCCCGTCCTTGGCCAGGTACGGCAGCGACACCGACTGCGCCTTGATCGTGATGCCACGCTCGCGCTCGATCGGGTTGGAGTCGAGCACCTGCGCTTCCATCTCGCGGGCCTGCAGGCCACCACAGAGCTGGATGATGCGGTCGGCCAGCGTGGACTTGCCGTGGTCGACATGGGCGATGATGGAGAAGTTGCGGATGTTCCGCATCGAATCAGAAGACATAGGTGGCGGCGGCGCGCGGCGTCGTCAGGGTAACGGTCGATTATCGCATGCCCGGCGCCCGCCCGCGAAAACGGCCTCATCGGACCGGGTCCGGAACGGCCGAAGCCCCGCCGGGGCGGGGCTTCGGAGGAGAAGCAAGGGCCGCCGAAGCGGCCCCGGCAGGCCTTACTGGCCGGCCTTGACCGCTACGAACGCGCTGTTGCCGCTGCCCGTGCGTACCAGCAGCATCACCACGTCGCCCTTCTTGTAGCTGGACAGCGCGCGGTTCAGCGCGTCCACGCTGCCGACCTGGGTGCTGGCCACCTGCAGGATCACCATGCCCGGAGACAGGCCCGCATCACGCGCGCCCTGGCCCTTGACCCCGGTGATGCGCACGCCTTCGCCCGATTCCAGGCCCAGCTGCTTGCGCTGCGGCGCGGTCAGGTCACTGACGTCCAGCCCCAGCAGGGCATTGGCGCCGGCCTGCGGCGCCGCATCGCTGTCGCCGGTGGCCGGGCCACGCGAACTGGCCTGCCCGTCTTCGGTCAGGGCGGTCAGGGTGGCGCTGAGGTCACGCGGCTTGCCATCTCGGATCACGCCCAGGGTGACCCGGCTGCCCGGTGCCATCGCGCCGATCAGCGGCGGCAGGTCGGACCAGCTGTTGACCGGCGCGCCGTTCACCGAGCGGATCACATCGCCGATCTTCACCCCGGCCCGGGCTGCAGCCGAATCCGGCACGATCTGGTTGACCAGGGCGCCGCGGCTGTCCGGCAGGCCCATCGCCTGCGCCTTCAGGCCGTCGATTTCCTGCACCACCGCGCCGAGCTGGCCGCGGGTGACCTTGCCGGTCTTCTTGATCTGCTCGACCGCACTCATCGCCAGGTCGATCGGGATCGCGAAGCTGATGCCCATGTAGCCGCCCGACGCGGAGAATATCTGCGAATTGATGCCGACCACTTCGCCACGGGTGTTCAGCAGCGGGCCACCGGAGTTGCCCTGGTTGATCGCCACGTCGGTCTGGATGAAGGGCACGTAACGCTGGTCCGGACCGCCGGTGCTGCGGCCGAGGGCGCTGACCACGCCGGCAGTGACCGAGTGATCGAGGCCGAACGGCGAGCCGATCGCGACCACCCACTGACCCGGCTTGAGGGAGTTGGAGTCGCCAACGCGCACGGTCGGCAGGTTCTTGCCGTCGATCTTCAGCAGTGCGACATCGTACTGCTGGTCGCTGCCCACCACTTTCGCGGTGAACTCACGGCGGTCACCCAGCTTGACCTTCACCTCGCTGGCATCGGCCACCACGTGGTAGTTGGTCAGTACATAACCATCGGGCGAGATGATGAAGCCCGAGCCCATGCCGCGGCCCTTGATGCTCGGGCCACCGTCCGGGCCGCCCGGGCCCTGCCCCGGCATCGGGAAATCCGGGCCGAAGAAGCGGCGGAAGAACTCCGGCATGTCATCGCCGCCGCCCATCGGGCCCCGTGAGGCCTGGCGGTTGTTGCGGACGATGGTGGTGTCGACGTTGACCACGCCAGGCCCGACCTGTTCGACCAGATTGGTGAAGTCAGGCAGGCCCGTGACCAGCGGCTGGGCCGGCGCCCGCGGCGCGGCGGCCGGCGCGGCCTGGGTCTGGGCGGCCGGAGCCGGGGCCTGCGCGCAGGCCATCAACGGCAGGGTCAGGGCCAGCAGGCCCATGGCCTGCGTGCGGAGTCGGGGAGTCATCGGACGGCAACCTCCGGATCGGATGGAAAAAGGAATACGGGCCCCGCCGACGGCGGGGCATGAAAGCGCCCGGCTCAGTCGCGCGGGCGCGGCGGCACCGGCAGGTCGTCCTGCAGGCGCGGCTCGAACGGGTAGAACGCCGCGCCCCCGGCATGGGCCGGGAAGCTCGCATTGAGCGCGCCGCCGGCAGCGGGCGCCAGGCTGGAGCGCGGCCACGGTCGCGCCTGCAGGCCACCGACCTCACCGAACGGCATGTTGCGGCTGGCATTGGCCGGCACGGTCGGGGTCAACGGCGCCTGTGCGGCGGCCACAGCGCGTTGCGGCATGTCCTCACGCTGGGCGGCACGCGCGGCCTGCTGGCTGCGGGTAGCGCTGGCGCGACGGGTGTCCTGGCGCCGGCTGGCTGCCGCCATGGCCACTGCCGGTACACCGGCCGCGGCCATTGCGGCGTTATCCACCGAGGCTTCGGTCACCGGAGCCGGCGTCGTCGGTGCCGGCGCGAGTTCGGCCTGGCTGGCGATCACCTGCGGTGCCAACGGCTCGCCCGGGGTGGCCTCCTTCAGCTTCTCACCGCCCATGAACAGGGCCACCGCCGCCACCGATGCGGCCAGTGCGGCGCCACCGCCCCAAGCCCGCCAACCACTGCGGCGTACCTGACGACGCGGCTCGGCCTGCGGCGCCGGTTCGGCGGCGATGGCGGCGGCCACGGCGGCGCTGAAGCCGGCCGGCGCCAGCGCCGACGCCTGTCCGCGCATCACGTCGCCCAGCAGCTGCCAGCGTTCCTGGCAGCCGGCCAGCTCGGGGTCGTGCTCCATCCGGCGCAGCAGGAAGCGCGCTTCATCGGCGCCAAGCTCGCCATCGACCAGGGCCGACAGCTGCTCGCGATGGCGCTGGTCCAGGCGCTGCCCGGCGGGCGATTGGTGGTTCTGCGATTCGTTGAACGGATTACTGGTCATACGCGGCTCTTCTCACGGGTGGCGCTGCCGATGTCCAACAGCGGCCGGAGTTCGGTGTCGATCGCCTCGCGCGCCCGGAAGATCCGTGAGCGCACGGTGCCGATCGGGCACCCCATTTTCTGCGCGATATCCTCGTAACTCAGGCCTTCCACCTCGCGCAGGGTGATCGCCAACCGGAGCTCTTCCGGCAGCGCGTTGACGGCCTTCATTACCGTCTGTTCCAGTTCCTGGCGCATCAACTCGCGTTCGGGCGTGTCGGTGTCGCGCAGGCGCGTCCCGCTGTCGAACTGTTCGGCATCCCCGATGTCGATGTCATCGGTCGGCGGTCGGCGATTGTGTGAAGCCAGGTAGTTTTTGGCGGTATTCACGGCGATTCGATGCAACCAGGTTGAGAACTGGGCATCGCCACGGAAACTTCCGATCGCGCGGTAGGCACGGATGAAAGTGTCCTGGGCGACGTCCTGACATTCGCTCCAGTCGGCGATGTAGCGACCGACAAGGGCCACCACGCGATGCTGGTACTTGCGCACCAGGACATCGAACGCGGCGCTCTCGCCGTGCTGCACGCGCCGGACCAGTTCCAGATCCAGCTCCTGAGGTGTATCAACATCGGCCATGAGGGGCCGCACTCCTGTCAGCCCAACCGACGTCGGGCAATGAGACTGCCAATCCCGGGAAAAGTTCAGTCGCCGATCACCTGGCGCCGCACCAGCTTTTAACCACCGTTCCGTTAGCGTTCCGGTCCACGGCCATGGATCCGGGGTCGCCACTCCCCTGCTATTGGGATTTGACGCGGGGGAAACAACCTCTGGATCATAGCCGCTTCTCCATACACAACCGGATGGAACGTCCATGCTCTCAGGCTTCGATGGTCTCCGCTTCAGCCACTGGCACCCCGAGATCCGCGACGACGGCGTGGTGGTTCTCTCCCTGGATCGTCAGGACAGCAGCGTCAACGCCATGTCGCAGGACGTGCTGCTGGAACTGGGCGACCTGCTCGAGCGCATTGCACTGGACCCGCCCAAGGGCGTGGTGATCCAGTCGCTGAAGAAGGCCGGCTTCATTGCCGGTGCGGACCTGAAGGAGTTCCAGGAGTTCGACCGCCGCGGCACCGTCAACGACGCCATCCGCCGCGGCCAGGCCACTTACCAGAAGCTGGCCGAGCTGCCCTGCCCGACCGTGGCGGCCATCCACGGCCACTGCCTGGGCGGCGGCACCGAACTGGCACTGGCCTGCCGCTACCGCGTGGCCTCCAATGACAGCAGCACGCGCATCGGCCTGCCGGAAACCCAGCTGGGCATCTTCCCCGGCTGGGGCGGCAGCGCGCGCCTGCCGCAGCTGGTCGGTGCGCCGGCAGCGATGGACATGATGCTGACGGGCCGCACCTTGTCGGCCTCGGCCGCGCGTGGCATCGGCCTGGTCGACAAGGTGGTGGCGCCGGCGGTGGTGCTCGACACCGCCGTGGCGCTGGCACTGTCCGGCACCACCCGCCCGTTCAAGCAGCGCGCGACGGCCTGGGCCACCAACACCTGGCTGGCACGCACTTTGCTGGCACCGCAGATGGTCAAGCAGGTCGCACGCAAAGCCAAGAAGGACCAGTACCCGGCGCCCTACGCGCTGATCAGCACCTGGCAGCGCAGCGGCGGCAAGCCGATCCAGGCGCGTCTGGATGCCGAACGCCGCGCCGTGGTGAAGCTGGCCAGCACGCCGACCGCGCGCAACCTGATCCGCATCTTCTTCCTGACCGAGCGCCTGAAGGGCCTGGGCGGCGGTGACTCCGGCATCCGCCACGTGCACGTGGTCGGCGCCGGCGTGATGGGCGGCGATATCGCCGCGTGGGCCGCCTACAAGGGCTTCGAGGTGACGCTGCAGGACCGCGAGCAGCGCTTCATCGACCCGGCCATGGAACGGGCGCAGGCTCTGTTCGCCAAGAAGGTGCGCGACGAGAGCAAGCGCCCGGCGGTGGCCGCGCGCCTGCGTGCCGATCTGGAAGGCAACGGCGTGGCCGAGGCCGACCTGGTGATCGAAGCAATCATCGAGAACCCGGAAGCCAAGCGTGCGCTGTACCAGACGCTCGAACCGAAGATGAAGCAGGACGCGCTGCTGACCACCAATACTTCGTCGATTCCGCTGGTGGAACTGCGCGACCACATCCAGCGCCCGGCGCAGTTCGCTGGCCTGCACTATTTCAACCCGGTTGCGCAGATGCCGCTGGTGGAGATCATCCATCACGACGGCATGGCGCCGGAGACCGAGCGCCGCCTGGCCGCGTTCTGCAAGGCGCTGGGCAAATTCCCCGTGCCGGTGGCCGGCAGCCCGGGCTTCCTGGTCAACCGCGTGCTGTTCCCGTACATGCTGGAAGCCGCCACCGCGTATGCCGAGGGCATTCCGGGCCCGGTGATCGACAAGGCCGCAGTGAAATTCGGCATGCCGATGGGCCCGATCGAACTGATCGACACCGTGGGCCTGGACGTGGCCGCAGGCGTCGGCCGCGAACTGGCACCGTTCCTGGGCCTGCAGATTCCGGCCGCACTGCAGACGGTGGAACCGGACAAGCGTGGCAAGAAGGACGGCCAGGGCATCTACACCTGGGAAAACGGCAAGCCGAAGAAGCCGGACGTGGCCAGCGATTACCAGGCCCCGGCCGATCTGGAGGACCGCCTGATCCTGCCGCTGTTGAACGAGGCCGTGGCGTGCCTGCACGAGGGCGTGGTGGCCGATGCGGACCTGCTGGATGCGGGCGTGATCTTCGGTACCGGTTTCGCCCCGTTCCGCGGCGGTCCGATCCAGCACATCCGCGCAGTGGGAGCCGATGCGATCGTCGAGCGGTTGAAGGCGCTGCAGCAGCGCCACGGCGACCGTTTCGCCCCGCGCCCCGGCTGGGACAACCCCGCCCTGCGCGAACCAGTGGTTTGAGTTTATCGGCCGGGCCTGCGGCCCGGCACCCGCAGAGGCAACCGCCGAAGCAAAAGCCAGAGCCAGAGCCAAAGCGGCTCTGGCTTTTCTGTTTGTTGGGCGGGGCGGTGTCGGGTTGCGGGGACGCCGTAAACCCGTCCTTGAAGTGACCCCCGAGACTTGGACGGGGTCAGGCGGCCGATTGGGCCTGCTCCCGGTACTTTACCGGGCTCAGGCCTTTCAGTTTCAGTTTGATGCGCTCTTCGTTGTAGTACTGGATGTATTCCACCAGCCCAGCCTCCAGACTCTCGATGCTGTCAAAGCTGTTCAGATAGAAGAACTCCGACTTCAGCGTCCCGAAAAAGCTCTCCATTGCCGCATTGTCCAAGCAGTTGCCACGCCGGGACATGCTTTGCTTCAACGAGTGCTTTTCCAGCATGTGCCGGTAGTTTTCATGCTGGTACTGCCAGCCCTGGTCAGAATGGATCATGGGGCGCTCATCCGGGGAAAGCTTGCTGATGGCCTCCTCCAGCATCTGACCCACCAGATCGAACACGGGCTGGCGCTTGATCTGATAAGCCACGATTTCACCGTTGTAGAGGTCCATGATCGGCGACAGGTACAGCTTCATGCCCTGCACCTTGAACTCGGTCACCCACTTCTGGTTGGGCCGCTCGGCCTGGAACTCACGATTGAGGTCATTGCCAACCACAATATTGGCCGCCCCCTTGAAGGCCCGATAGCGCTTCACGCGCACGCGCGATTTCAGGCCCATCTCCCCCATCAGGCGCTGTACCCGCTTGCGATTGGTCCGATGGCCCTGATTGGCCAATTCCAGCGTTACCGTGCGATAGCCATAGCGCCCTTGGCTTTGATCGTAGATTGCACGGATGCGCTCGCGCAGATCTGCCTCGTCCTGATCCGGATGGGCCAGGACATGGTTCTGGTAATAGAACGTACTGCGTGACAGCTCTGCCGCTTCGAGCAGAAGCGACAGTGTATGAACCTGCCTCAATCCTTGGATGGCTTGCGCTTTGCGTCTTGCGCCGCCTGCTCTTCCCGGATCAAGGCATCGAGTTTTTTTAGGTAGTCGGTCTCCGCACGCAGATAGGCGACTTCCTTGAGCAGCTCATCGCGGCTCATATCCTCAGGTGGCTTGGACGAACGGGTCTTTTTCATCAGCTTTCGGGGCGGCGGCAGGGGCGGTGCCAACGCTTGGGCACCGCCCTGAGCATACAGGCGCCGCCACTGCCCCACTGCGCCGGCATCACCAATCTGAAAGTAGGTGGTGGCTTCGCGCCCGGACATGCCGTCCTGGCTCATCTTCTCCAGGACAGCCAGCTTGAACGCGAGGTCATAGGACCGGGCCTGGCGGTGAAACCCGCGCCAACCGTGCAGCCGATAGGTCGCCACCCAGCGCCTGACCGTGGAGAACTCCAGGCTGTGGCGACGAGCAACGGCTTTGACCGATGTGGAGGTCTTGCAGGCCTCTTTGGCGACCTGCAGTTTGAAACGCGCGTCGTATCTGTTCATGTATCCCTCGGGGTTGGGTCTGGTGTCCAACTCCCGGGGGTCACTTCACCTTGGGGGCTTGGCCGCGGCATCCATGCCGCGGACACCCCGCAACCCGACACCGCCCCACCCCTGACAGTTTCCCGGTGACGGTGGGTGAACTGCGATGGCTGGTAGATGTCGACGTTGGTCGGCACGGATCATTACGAACTGGTGGGTGTCGACCTTGGTCGACACCAGGAGCGAAGCGACCGGCGTTTGATTCTGACTTTGATTTTCTTTTTTCTTCTCCGTGGCTGGACGCACACGGAAACTGTCAGAGGCCGGGCGGGGGGGTGGCGCAGGGGCGTGAGCCGCATGGATGCGGCGATCGAGCTTACATGGACGTACTTGCAGCGTCCCCTGCGCCACCCACCCGCCCGGCCAAGCGCGGCTTCTGCTTTTGCTTCTGCCTTCAGCGACCAACCCCACAGCCACGAGGGGCTGCGCCGTTGGCTGGAACAACCTGTTACCCATACGGGGCATGTGCCCGTCACAGCTGCATGCGATGCTGACCACCTGATCCCTGCCAGCGAGAACGCCCGCATGACCACCATCATCGCCCCGCGCGTGCACGACATCGGCGGCCTCGAAGTCCGTCGCGCCGTCCCCACCCTGCAGGCGCGCAGCATCGGCTCGTTCGTGTTCGTCGACCAGATGGGCCCGGCACTCATGCACCCCGGCACCGCCATCGACGTGCGCCCGCATCCACATATCGGCCTGGCCACCGTGACCTACCTGTGGTCGGGCGCGATCGGCCACCGCGACACGCTGGGGTCGGACCAGGTGATCCGTCCCGGTGACGTCAACTGGATGACCGCCGGTCGCGGCATCGCCCATTCCGAGCGCACGCCGCAACCGGACCGCGACCATGACAACCCGATCCACGGCATGCAGACCTGGGTGGCGTTGCCGAAGTCGCATGAGGAAATCGAACCGGCCTTCTACCACCATGCCGCGGCCACCCTCCCCGAGCAGCGCCGCAATGGTGCCTGGCTGCGGGTGATCGCCGGGCGCGCCTATGGCGAGGAATCGCCGGTGAAGGTGTTCGCCGACACCCTCAACGTAGCAATCGACCTCGACCCGGATGCGGAGATCGATATCGACAATGGCCACCGCGAGCGCGCGTTGTACATCCTCGAAGGCGACGCACAATTGGACGGCGTGGACATCCCCGCCCAGCACCTGGTGATCCCCGAAGCCGGTGCGATAGGTCGCCTGCGCGCGAAGACGCCGGTGAAGGCGATGCTGTTCGGCGGCGAGCCGCTGGATGGCCCGCGTCACCTGTGGTGGAACTTCGTGTCCAGCTCGAAGGAGCGCATCGAGCAGGCCAAGCACGACTGGGAGGCCGGTCGCTTCGGCACCATCCCGGGCGACGACAAGGAGTTCATACCGCTGCCGCAGTACTGAACATCGCGTGTTGCACACATCCGAAGGTGTATCCCTGCACCCGGCGTTGACACTACAGTCACCCGCTGATCACTGAAATGTGACATAAATCACACTTTCAACCGTCAAAGGAGTGCAACACATGAGCATGGGTAAACGCTTGTCCGCCGAGTTCCTCGGCACGTTCTGGCTGGTTCTGGGTGGCTGTGGCAGCGCGGTGCTGGCCGCCAAGTTCGGTGGTGACGGCAATCCGCTGGGTATCGGTTTCCTCGGCGTGGCGCTCGCCTTCGGCCTGACCGTGGTGACCGGCGCCTATGCGTTCGGCCACATCTCCGGCGCGCACTTCAACCCGGCAGTCAGCGTCGGGCTGTGGGCTGGCGGCCGCTTCCCGACCAAGGACCTGGTGCCGTACATCATCGCCCAGGTCGCCGGCGGCCTGATGGCCGGCTTCATCCTGCTGCAGATCGCCTCCGGCGCCAGTGGCTTCGCCATTGATGGCAGCCAGGCCGGTGCGTTCGCCAGCAACGGCTATGGCGCGCTGTCGCCCGGCGGCTACAGCGTTGCGGCCGCCTTCCTGTGCGAGGTGGTACTGACGGCGGTGTTCCTGATCGTGATCATGGGCGCCACCCATGGCAAGGCGCCGGCCGGCTTCGCGCCGCTGGCGATCGGCCTGTCGCTGACCCTGATCCACCTGATCAGCATCCCGGTCACCAACACCTCGGTGAACCCAGCCCGCTCCACGGCGGTGGCCTTCTTCGCCGGCAGCGGCGCGGTCAGCCAGTTGTGGCTGTTCTGGGTCGCTCCGCTGCTGGGCGGCGCGATCGGCGGCATCATTTACAAGTGGATCGGCAACGACCGCTGAGGCCTGCGAACCATTGCGGCCGACCTTCGGCCGCAATGGTTACGCTTGTAACCGCAATTTGTGCGATTGCTCACGTTCCGTTAAGGTTGAGTTGACCGTCCGTGCACATGCCGGCCGGGGTGGCATCCGGGGATGGGATGCCAAGGCTGCCGGTCCATCCGGCGGAGCCAACGACACACCACCTTGGGGGATGCATGAAGTTCGCGCCTGTAGTGTTGTCGAGCCTGCTGTTCGCTGCGGCCCAGGCCGCTGCGCAGGCTCCCACCGAATGTCCTTCATTGCCGGCCAGCAGTGGCCTGCAGTGGCAACAGCAGGCACAGGCCGATTTCCTGGTCTGCCGCGCCAGCACCGGGGACGGCCGCGAGGTACTGAGCCTGATGCTCAGTGCGCGCGATCCCAACCTTCCATTGAACCGCTCGCTGCGCCAGGAAAAGGGCAGCTTCGGCGGTGAGTCGCTGTACTGGTACCAGCCCGATCTGGGAGGCCAGCAGCCGCCCGGCTATGCCGAGCGCCGCATCAGTGTGGTCAAGCTCGACAAAGGGCGTTACGCGCAGATTTCGCTGTATCCGGACAGCGCCCAGGAACTGGGCTCGCTGCAGCAGCTGGCGCAGGGCATGAGCCTGACCCCGTCGGCCGTGGCCGCGGGGCGCTGAAGGTGACGGGGATGACTGCCTGGCAGCATCCCCGCAATGCGACCCGATCCGACGGTAGTGCCGGCCGCTGGCCGGCAAACGCTTCGTTCCCGATCAGAAGAGGTTGCCGGCCAGCGGCCGGCACTCCCTCAGAACTTGCCTTCCTGGAAATCGACGAAGGCCTGCATCAGTTCCTGCCGTGTGTTCATCACGAACGGCCCGTGGCGCATCACCGGTTCGCGCAGCGGACGGCCGGCCACCAGGATCAGCCGCGCGCCTTCGCTGCCGGCCGAAAGGTGCAGCTGCTCACCGCCGCCCAGCACCGCCAGCTCCTGGCGTGCCACGTCACGCGCGGCGTCCTGCTCCCCCACGGTCACGCCACCTTCGAACACGTATGCAAAGGCGTTGTGCCCTTCCGGCAACGCATAGGTCCAGGCGCGATCCGGGGCCAGCGTGATGTCCAGGTACAGCGGATCGGTGGCCGGCTGCACGATCGGGCCCTGCGTGCCATCCACGCTGCCGGCAATCACCTTCACGTCCACGCCCGGCTCCGGGTGCACCACGGGAATGCGCTCGGGCGCGAATTCCTGGTACTTCGGATCCGTCATCTTCTCCTTCGCCGGCAGGTTCACCCACAGCTGGAACCCGCGCATCTGCCCGCTCTCCTGCTCGGGCATCTCCGAATGCACCAGGCCACGGCCAGCGGTCATCCACTGCACGCTGCCCGGGGTCAGCAGGCCTTCGTTGCCGTGGTTGTCGCGATGCCGCATGCGCCCGTCGAGCATGTAGGTGACGGTTTCGAAGCCGCGGTGCGGATGCTCCGGAAACCCGGCGATGTAGTCCTCGGCACGATCGGTACCGAACTCATCGAGCAGCAGGAACGGATCCAGGTCGGGCAGCGTGGGGCCACCGATGACGCGGGTCAGGCGCACGCCGGCACCGTCGGAGGTGGGCATGCCACGGATGGTCCGCAGCACGCGGACCGGTTCGGGAAAGCTCATGGCGACTCCTGTTGGATGGATGCCACTGAAGATGGGCGCCACACGGCCGCACGCCAATGGACGGCGCCGCAACCGATTGTTCCATCCCTGATGTTCGCTGCACGTCAGCACAACAAACGTACGACCAAAGTACTACCGCCGATTCGTCCTGTGCCAATTGACCCTGTCGAGGGCACGCGGGACTCTTTGTCTGTCTTTCCGGGAGAGAGCACCTCATGAAAGGGTTTTCCAAACTGGGCTGGGCGGTACTCGCCCTGCTCGGCGCATTCTGTCTGGGCACCGTGGCCCTGCGCCGCGGCGAACACATCAACGCACTGTGGATCGTGGTGGCAGCGGTTTCGCTGTACCTGGTCGCCTACCGCTTCTACAGCCTGTTCATCGCCAACAAGGTGATGCAGCTGGATCCGACCCGGGCCACCCCGGCGGTGATCAACAACGATGGCCTGGACTACGTGCCGACCAACAAGCACGTGCTGTTCGGCCATCACTTTGCCGCCATCGCCGGTGCCGGCCCGCTGGTCGGCCCGGTATTGGCTGCGCAGATGGGCTACCTGCCCGGCCTGTTGTGGCTGGTGGTGGGCGTGGTGCTGGCCGGCGCGGTGCAGGACTTCATGGTCCTGTTCCTGTCCAGCCGCCGCAACGGCCGTTCGCTGGGCGACCTGGTAAGAGAAGAGATGGGCCAGGTGCCCGGCACCATCGCGCTGTTCGGCGCGTTCCTGATCATGATCATCATCCTGGCGGTGCTGGCGATGGTGGTGGTCAAGGCGCTGGCCGAAAGCCCGTGGGGCATGTTCACGGTGATCGCGACGATGCCCATCGCGATCCTGATGGGCGTGTACATGCGCTACATCCGCCCCGGCAAGATCGGCGAGATCTCGGTGGTTGGCCTGATCCTGCTACTGGCTGCGATCTGGTACGGCGGCAAGGTCGCCGCCGATCCGGTCTGGGGCCCGGCGTTCACCTTCACCGGCACCCAGATCACCTGGATGCTGATCGGCTACGGCTTCGTCGCCTCGGTGCTGCCGGTGTGGCTGCTGCTGGCCCCGCGTGATTACCTGTCGACCTTCCTCAAGATCGGCACCATCATCGCGCTGGCCATCGGCATCCTGGTGGTGATGCCGGAACTGAAGATGCCGGCGCTGACCCAGTTCGCCGCCAGCGGTGATGGTCCGGTGTGGAAGGGCGGCATGTTCCCGTTCCTGTTCATCACCATCGCCTGCGGTGCGGTCTCTGGTTTCCATGCCCTGATTTCCTCGGGCACCACGCCGAAGCTGCTGGCCAATGAAGCGCACATGCGCTACATCGGCTACGGCGGCATGCTGATGGAATCGTTCGTAGCGGTGATGGCACTGGTGGCCGCATCGATCATCGACCCGGGCATCTACTTCGCGATGAACAGCCCGGCCGCGGTGATCGGTGCCGACGCGGCCTCGGCGGCGCACTACATCACCAACACCTGGGGCTTCACCATCACGCCCGAACAGCTGACTGCGACCGCGGCGGCGATCGGCGAACCGACCATCCTGCATCGTGCCGGTGGTGCGCCGACACTGGCGGTGGGCATCGCGCAGATCCTGCACGAAGCAATTCCCAGTGGCAGCGACGCGATGATGGCGTTCTGGTACCACTTCGCGATCCTGTTCGAGGCGTTGTTCATCCTGACCGCGGTGGACGCCGGTACCCGCGCCGGACGCTTCATGCTGCAGGACCTGCTGGGCAACTTCGTGCCGGCCCTGAAGAAGACCGAGTCGTGGACCGCCAACATCATCGGTACCGCAGGCTGCGTGGCGCTGTGGGGCTACCTGCTCTACACCGGCGTGGTCGATCCGTTCGGTGGCATCCAGACACTGTGGCCGCTGTTCGGCATCTCCAACCAGATGCTGGCCGGTATCGCGCTGATGCTGGGCACGGTGGTGCTGTTCAAGATGAAGCGTGACCGCTATGCGTGGGTTACCGCAGTACCGGCAGTGTGGCTGCTGATCTGCACCACCTACGCCGGCTTCATCAAGATCTTCGACAGCAACCCGGCACAGGGCTTCCTGGCACAGGCACACAAGTTCCAGGCCGCGCTCGCCAGCGACACCATCACCGCACCGGCCAAGTCAGTGGCGCAGATGAAGCAGATCGTGGTCAACGCCTACGTCAACACCGGCCTGACCGCGCTGTTCCTGCTGGTGGTGGGCGCGGTGCTGGTGTATTCGATCAAGACCATCCTGGCGGCCCGCCGCAATCCGCAGCGCAGCGACCGCGAGACCCCGTACGTGGCGCTGAAGCCGCATGAAATGGTGGATCTGTGATGAGCACGCAACTGGTTCCCGCCGGCCAGTACCAGGCCCACCGCCGCATCTGGCGGCGCCTGGTGCAGACCGCACGGCTGTGCTGTGGCATTCCTGATTACGACAACTACGTCCGGCACATGCTGGAAAAGCATCCGGACCAGGAGCCGATGGACTACAAGACGTTCTTCCGCGAACGCCAGGAAGCGCGTTACGGCGGACGCAATGGCGGCCGCTGCTGTTGAGGGTTGGGTGCCGGGCTTGCAGCCCGGCGCCCGCAAAAGCCCGAGCAACTACAAACTGCAACTGCAACTGCTGGAGCGTCGGCTCTGGGTTTCTGTTTGCTTGGCGGGGCGGTGTCGGATTGCCGGTGACGGCGAGACACATGCGGGGTCAGATCCGTTTTCCGAAAGAAGACGGATCTGACCCCGTTTTATTTATCGATATCTGACAGAAAAATGGTGTCGACCAAGGTCGACACCTACCAAAAGCCGCGCGTACCAGCAGTCGCCGTTACCCACAGCCGCGTGAACCTGTCGAAGGCGGGTGGGTCCGGTTGAGGGGGCGTGAGCGCCATGGATGGCGCGACCGAGGCTACATGGACGTATTCACGCCGTCCCCCTCAACCGCACCCCCCCCCGTCATCACACGGAATGCCGCTCTGGCTTTTGATGTTGAGGTTGCCGGCCAGCGGCCGGCACTACCGCGGGTGCCGGGCGCCGCCTGGCTGGCCTCCTCAGCCGGTGGCCATCCACTTCAGGATCAGACCGGTGACATACGCCAGGCCGGTACCAGTGGCATAGCCCACCGTGCCCAACAGCACGCCCACCGGGGCCAGCGTCGGATGGAACGCCGCTGCCACCACCGGCGCCGAGGCCGCAGCGCCGATGTTGCCCTGCGAGCCGATGGCGAAGAAGAACAGCGGCGCGCGCAGCAGCTTGGCCACGACCCACAGCACCAGCACGTGCGTGGCCATCCAGATCGCACCGAGCAGGAACAGCCATGGCCGGTCCAGCAGCGACAACAGGTTCATCTGCATGCCGATGCAGGCGATCAGGAAGTACAGGAACACCGTGCCCAGCCGCGATGCACCGGCCGCTTCCAACCTGCGTGCACGAGTGAAGCTCAGGCCCAGGCCCATCGCGGTGGACAGCAGGATCACCCACACGAACTGGCTGTCCAGGCTGAACTGGCTGGCCCAGCTGACATGGGCCTTGAACCAGCCCGCCAGCGGCGCGGCGATCGCATGGGCCAGGCCGACGCCGCCCAGTGCCACGCCGACGATCACCATCAGGTCGGTCATGCTGGGAATGCGCGCGTTCTGCGCCTCGTAGGCACTGATGCGTGCCTTCATCTCGTCGATGGCGCGGGTGTCGGCACCATTGCGGGTGTCGATCTGCTGTGCGCGGTTGGCCAGGAACAGCAGGATCGCCATCCACAGGCTGGCGCAGGCCACGTCGACCACGGCGAACTGGCCGAAGGTGGTGGCATCGGTGCCGAACACTTCGCGCATGGCGACCATGTTGGCGCCGCCACCGATCCAGCTGCCGGCCAGCGCCGCCATGCCCGCCCAGGTATCACCGGCCACGGTTTCCGGATGGATCAGCTTCATCAGCTGGAACGAGACGATAGCGCCGAGCATGATGCCGGCGGTACCGGCGCAGAACACGAGCAGCAGTTTCGGCCCGAGCTTGATGACGCCCTTCAGGTCGATCGACAGGGTCAGCAGGACCAGCGCGGCCGGCAGCAGCACGTCACGCGCGACCGGGTTGTACAGCGAGGTGTTGTGGCCATCGATGACACCAGCGGTGTTGTAGATGGCGGGGATGAAATAGCACAGCAGCAGTGCCGGCACCCAGGCGAAGATCTTCTTCAGCAGCGGGGTCGGACCACTGGCGGCCCAGAAGATCAGGGCCAGGGTGGCGGCAATCAGGCCCAGTCCAACGATGTCGTTGCTGATCAGGGCAGTAGCGGGTTCGGTCGGCACGGGATCCTCTGTCGATCGAAAGAGCGGAGAAAAAAAAGCGCCGCATAAAGCGGCGCAGGTCGAGATTAACATTGTCTTCACGCCGGGTCATGCTGCAGTGCCGACCACGCCTCCATCCCCTCAGGGAGCCTACTCATGCAGCTTGGCGCCTTTTCGGTCAGTCTCTCGGTGAAGGATCTCGCGGCCTCCCGTGCCTTCTACGAAGCCCTGGGCTTCTCGGTCACCGGCGTCGATCCAGCACAGAACTGGCTGGTGCTGCGCAGCAACGGCACCGTGATCGGCCTGTTCCAGGGCATGTTCGAGGGCAACCTGCTGACCTTCAACCCCGGCTGGGACCAGCACAAGCAGGAACTGACCCACTTCCAGGATGTGCGCGAGCTGCAGGCGGAGCTGGACGCCAGGGGCATCGCGCTGGCAGTCCGCACCGATCCCGATGGCCAGGGGACCGGCTACCTGCAGCTGGCCGATCCCGACGGCAACGTGATCCTGATCGACCAGCATGTGGCGCGGCCGAACGGGCGTTGACGCGGACAGCCATTGCGTGGGTAGGCGTCGACCTTGGTCGACGGGCAGCATGCCAACCAGGGTTGGCATCTACCAGGACGGCCGGATCAGCCCGGTCGCGAGGCACTGAAATCGAGCGTGACACGCGTGCCACGCGGCTCGCAGGGCTGCAGCTGCAGGGTCCAGCCCAGGTGCTCGCAGAGCCGCGCGATCAGATCCAGCCCGATGCCGCCGCCACGATCGGCGCGCTCGCCACGGGCCATCCGCGCGTGGATGGCCGCGATCTCCTCCGGGCTCATGCCATGCCCGGGGTCCTGCAGGGTCAGCACCGCCGCCGAACTGAGCCGCAATTCGATGTGGCCACGGCCACTGTTCTCGATGGCGTTGCGCACCAGGTTGCCGATCGCCGCCTGCACCACTGCCAGCGGCGCGACGATGTCCACCGGCGCGGCCTGGATGCCGATGCTCAGGTCCTTGTCGCCCAACAGATGGCGATGGTCGTCGACGATCTCCGGCAGCAGCTGGTCCAGCGCGATGCGCTCGGCACGCGCCGCCAGTCGTGCCGGATCACGCGCCAGCACCAGCAGCAGTTCGATCAGCTGCTCCACGCTCTGCGCGGTGCGCAGTACCCGCTGCATCTGCTGGCGCGCACGCTCGGGCAGGCCCGGTTGCTCCAGCGCCAGTTCGGCGGCACCGGTCATCACCGCGATCGGCGTGCGCAGTTCATGGCTGGCGGTGCTGATGAACACCCGCTCGCGTTCGACGAACTGTTCGTTGCGGTCCAGGTAATCGTTCAGTGCACCGGCAATCGTGTGCAGCTCGGAGCTGCCACGCGGGTCGACCTCTATGCGCTGCCCCTGCGCACCGGGCCGCAGATCGGCGATGCGCTGCGCCAGCAGGCTCAACGGTCGCACCATCCGCTCCATGCCGAAGGACGCCATCAGCACGGTGACGAAGATCATGATCACGCCCGCCAGCATCACCCAGCGCGTGGCGAACTGCTCCAGATCGTGGAAGTCGGAGATATCCAGCGCCAGCGCGACCCGCCCCATCGATTCGGTCTCGCGCACCATCACCGCCGTCTCGCGGCCCTTCACCATCACCCCGTCATGCAGCCCGGGATGCAGGGTACGCAGGCTGTCGGGCAGGTTGACCGCGTCGAAGCGGTAGAGGCTGAGCGTGTCCGAATCCTGCCAGCGGTAGTGCGGCTCGTGTTCGACATGTTCGACGATGCTGTCCAGTTCGGAATTGAGCAGCGCGCGCCAGGCAGCGTGCTCGGCATGCTCATGCACGTAATTGCCGACGCTGAACACCGCCAGCGAAAGCAGCGCCAGGTAGCCCAGCAACCACCACAGCACGCGCCGGTACAGCGGCCCGGGCTTACGCGCCTTCATCAGTATCCTTGCCAGCGTCGCTGCCGGTGGTCACGGCCAGCCGATAACCCACCCGCGGCAGGGTGTGGATCAGCTTCTCGGCAAACGGGCCGTCAACGCTGCGACGCAACTCGTAGACATGCGAGCGCAGCAGGTCACCATCCGGCGGCTCGTCGCCCCACAGGGCGAACTCCAGCTGCTGTCGTGTCACCGCACCCGGGCTGGCCCGCATCAGCACTTCCAGCAGTTTGCGGCACGCCGGGTACAGGTGCAGCACCTGGCCCTCACGCTGGGCCTCCAGCGTCGCCAGATCCAGCACCAGGTCGCCCACCTGCAGGCGCTTGCGCGGGTTGCGGCCCTGCGCGCGCAGCAGCAGCGCTTCCAGCCGCACCTCCAGTTCCGGCAGCGCGAACGGCTTGGTCAGGTAGTCGTCGGCGCCGGCACGGAAGCCGGCAATCTTGTCCGGCAGCTCGTCACGCGCGGTCAGCATGATCACCGGCACTTCCGATGCATGCTCGGTGCGCAGCCGGCGCAGCACCTCCGGCCCCTCCATGCGCGGCAGCATCCAGTCCAGGATCACCGCGTCGTAGGGATGGCTTCCGGCCAGGTGCAGGCCAGTGATGCCATCCGGGGCCACGTCGAGCACATGCCCGCGCGACTCGAAATAGTCGAACAGGTTGGCCACCAGCTGGCGGTTGTCCTCGATCACCAACAGACGCATGCACGAAACATCCACGGAAGTTCGTACCATGGTAGCGCCGCCCATGTCGGAATGCGGTCGTCCCGCCCCCCTTCTGACGCTTTTCCCACCCCCGCCACCTCAGAATGGCCGTTTTGCTCCCGGAGCCTGCCGTGCCCGTAGCCCTGCCCCGCCGTTGGCGCCTGCCCCTGTTGTGGCTGCTGATCATTGCTGCATTGGCAGCGGGCATCGGCCTTCGGCAGCCGCAGCCGCCGGACGAGCCGCGCTTCGTGCTGGCCGCGAGGACCATGGTCGAGAGCGGGCAATGGCTGCTGCCGCATCGTGGCAGCGAGCTGTATGCCGAGAAACCACCGGTGTTCATGTGGCTGCAGGCGGCCGCTTACGAGGTGGTCGGCAGCTGGCAGTGGTCGTTCCTGCTGCCGTCATTGCTGGGCGCCCTGCTGAGCCTGTGGCTGGTGTCGGATCTGGCACGGCGGCTGTGGTCGCCGCGGCATTCCATCTATGCCCTCGCGGCGCTGTTCTGCACCCTGCAGTTCGGGCTGATGGCCAAGCGTGCGCAGATCGACATGGTGCTGGTGGGGATGACCACCGTCGCCGTGTGGGGCTTGATGCGGCACCTGTGCGAACGTCGTAACCTGCCCGCGCTGTGGCTGGCCGGTTTCGCCGCAGGCGTCGGCACGGTGACCAAGGGCGTGGGTTTCCTGCCGTTGCTGATGGTGCTGCCCTGGTTCGGCTGGTGGCTGTACCAGCGCCGTCGCGGGTACCGCGTGGAGGGTCCGCACCCGGCAACGCTGCTGTGGCTGATCCCGGCGTTCCTGCTGGGCGTGGGCGTGTGGCTGGCGCCGCTGGGCTGGGCCCTGCTGCACACGCCCAGCGCCGAACTGCAGGCCTACGCGCATGAGCTGCTGTTCAAGCAGACCGGTACCCGTTACGCCAATGCCTGGCACCACCGGCAGCCGGCCTGGTACTACCTGCAGGTGATCCTGACCCTATGGCTGCCGGGCAGCCTGCTGCTGCCGATGCTGTTCAAGCCCTGGTGGCGCCGTATCCGCCGTGGCGACCGTCGCCAATGGCTGCTGCTGGGCTGGGCGGTGCTGGTACTGGTGTTCTTCAGTGCCAGCCCGGGCAAGCGCGAGGTGTATCTGTTGCCGATGCTGCCGGCAATGGCACTGGCCGTGGCCCCGCTGCTGCCCGGCCTGTTGCGCCGCCTGTGCGTGCGCCGCTACCTGTTCGGCTACAGCGTGGTGCTGATGCTGGCCACCGGCGTGCTCGGCGTGATGCTGATGACCGAGCACCCGTGGGCGTTGGCGCAACTGGAACGCCGCGCCATGCCAGATACGCTGCTGCCGGTGCTGGGCGATGGCCTGCTGACCTTCGCCATTGCCCTGGCCACGCTGATCGTGTGGCTGCGGGTACGTCGTGCCGCGACGCTGGTGCTGCTGACCCACGGCATGCTGTGGATGCTCTACGGCCTGGTGCTGATTCCGGCGCTGGACCCCTACGCCTCGGCGTCGGCGCTGATGCGCCGGGTCGGCGCGCGGATCGGACCAGACGCCGAACTGGCGCTGGTGGCCTGGCGCGAACAGAACCTGCTGCAGGCCGACCGCCCGGTACGCGAGTTCGGCTTCAAGCGCCCCTGGGCCGAGCAATGGCACGATGCCGGCCCGTGGCTGGCCGAGGCACCGGACAAGCGCTGGCTGCTGGTGCTGGACGACGCGATGAGCCCCTGCGTGGATCCGGCCAAGGTGATCGACATCGGTGTCGCCAACAGGAATCGTTGGCAACTGCTTCCCGGTACTGCATGGAACCCGGACTGCCACGCCGAGCGGACAGGATCGACCGCCGAAGAAGACTGAACGTTGACATGTGCCGGGCAAGCATTAACCCGGCACGAACGAGCGTCCGACCCTTCTCCGACATCCAGGTGACGAGCATGACCGCGGATTCCCGAACCGCCCTTTCCCAGCATGCCCGTCCGTCCCCTTGATTCGGTAGCGCCGCTTGCGACATCGCCACTGGCGTCACGATTTGCCGTAACTCACCTCTGGCTGCCTGTCGCAATCGGTCTGCCCGTGTTTACGCTGCTGATGGGATTCGGCGGTGATCAATGGGTGGCCGACCACCTGTTCCGTCTTGAGGGCGGCCATTGGGCGTTGCAGGACGCCTGGGGCACCCGCACCCTGGTGCACAAGGCCGGCAAGTGGCTGAGCACGGCAGCGGCGCTGGTCGCGATCCTGCTGTGTTTCCACCACTGGCGTAAGGGTCGCGATTGCACCCTGCAATGGGCGCTGCTTTATGTCGTGATTGCCATGGCGCTGGGCACCGGCGTGATCTCCCTTCTGAAGTCGCTGGTGCCGATGGAATGCCCCTGGGACCTGCTCCGCTATGGTGGCAACCAGCCTTTCATCGGTCTGTTCACCACACGCCCGGCCGGAATGGCCGCGCAGGCCTGCTTCCCTGCGGGGCATGCCAGCGCAGGCTACGCGTGGCTCTGCCTGTATTTCTTCGCGTTGCTGTGGCGCCCGTCCTGGCGCTTGGCCGGGCTGTGGATCGGCCTCGGCACCGGCCTGGTATTCGGCATCAGCCAGCAGCTGCGGGGCGCCCATTTCCTTTCGCATGACGTTGCCACTGCGTTGATCTGCTGGCTGCTTTCGCTGGGCCTGTATCTGATCGTCAAACGCGTCCTGGCACGTCGTCAGCTGGACCGTCCCCACCGCCAGGAGGCAAACGCATGAGTGCATCGGTCCAACGCCCCGCCCGCCTTCCCGCGTTGGCGAACCTTCGCCGTTGGCGGCCGCAGCTGTCCACCGAAGCACTGATCGCACTGACCAGCCTGTTCTTCGCGGTGGCCGGCAACGGCCTGTTCTGGCACAGCGCGATGGCCAGCCATCCGGGCAGCCTGCGCTACGCGCTGTCGCTGCTGCTGTTGCTGCTGGGTGCGCACGGCGTGCTGCTGGGCATCCTGGTCTGGCGCTGGAACGCCAGGGTGGTGATCAGCCTGTTGCTGCTGGTGACCGCATTCGCCGCGCACTACATGAGCCGTTACCACATCTACCTGGATGCGGACATGTTGCGCAACGTGCTGGCGACCGATCCCAAGGAAAGCCGCGAGCTGATGACCGTGTCGCTGGTGTGGCCGGTGCTGTTGCTGGCGGTGTTGCCGATGATCGTGCTGTGGCGCGTGCAGCTGCGCCGTCGCAGCTGGGGTCGCAGCCTGCTCTGGCGCGTCGGCTTCCTGGTGGTGGCGGCAGTGACCGCGGTAGGCGGCGCATTGATCTCGTTCCAGGATATCTCGGCACTGATGCGCAACCAGCGCGAAGTGCGTTACCTCGCCACCCCGGCCAACGTGCTGCTGGGCATGCCGCGCGCACTGCGTGGCGACAACCCGGTGCAGCGCGCGCCGAAGCTGCCGATCGGTACCGATGCCAAGGCCACCCCGCGTGCACCTGCCAGCAAGCCGCGCCTGCTGGTGATCGTCATGGGCGAAACCGTGCGCGCACAGAACTGGGGCCTCAACGGTGGCCGCAACACCACCCCGGAACTGGCCCAGGCACCGGTGATCAACTTCCCCGACATGCACTCCTGCGGCACCAGCACCGAAGTGTCGCTGCCATGCCTGTTCTCGCCGTGGGGACGCCACGACTACGACGAGAAGAAGATCCGTGCACACCAGTCGCTGCTGCATGTGCTGAACCGTGCCGGCATCGCACCGTTGTGGCGTGACAACCAGTCCGGATGCAAGGGCGTGTGCGAAGGCCTGGAGTTCCAGTCGCTGTCCGATGCGACCACCCCGGGCCTGTGCGCCGACGGCCGCTGCATGGACGAGATCCTGCTGCAGGACCTGGCCACCCAGGTGCGTGCCAAGCCCGGCGACCGCGTGGTGGTGCTGCACCAGCTGGGCAACCATGGCCCGGCCTATTTCGAGCGCTATCCGGCCGCCTTCGCCCGCTTCAAGCCAACCTGCGATACCCGTGACATCGGCCGCTGCTCGCGCGAAGAGATCACCAACAGCTACGACAACGCCGTGCTGTACACCGATCACTTCCTGAGCAAGACCATCGGCACGCTGCAGGGCATGCAGGACTACGACACGGCGATGATCTACCTGTCCGACCACGGCGAGTCACTGGGCGAGAAGGGCCTGTTCCTGCACGGCGTGCCTTACGCCATCGCCCCGGCCGAGCAGACCCGGGTGCCGATGACGATGTGGTTCTCGCCGGGCTTCGCCAGCAGCCGCGGGCTGGACCTGCAATGCGTGCGCAGGCGTTCGGCGGCCTATACCGACCACGACAACCTGTTCCCGTCGGTGCTGGGGCTGATGCAGGTGAAGACGGCGCTGTACGAGCGCGATCGCGACGTGTTCGCCAACTGCGAGAGTTGAGGGTTTGTCGGCAGGGCTGCGCCCTGCACCCGCCGAGGCCACTGCACAAGCAACGGCAACAGCAGAAGCAGGAGATTCGTGGCTTGGCGGGGCGGTGTCGGAATGCGGGGACGCCGCAAGTACGTCCATGTAGGCTTGGCAGCCGCATCCATGCGGCTGACACCCCGCACTCCGACACCGCTCCACCTCTGACAGATTGTCCCGATCTGGTAGATCCACGCCATGCGTGGATGAATTTCCATCGGAATCGAATAGTCGAATTGAATTCGAAAAGCATCCACGCATGGCGTGGATCAATGACAGGTCGCGGAAATCTGTCGAAGGCGGGGTGGGTCCGGTTGCGGGGGCGTGAGCGCCATGGATGGCGCGACCGAGCCTCCATGGACGGATTTACGGCGCCCCCCGCAACCGGACCCGCCCCGCCAAACCACGGATAGTCCGCTGTTGCTGTTGCTTCGGCTTTGCCGTTGCTTGAAAGCCTCTGCGGGTGCCGGGCGCCGCCCGGCCGACTTCCGCCACTTGCGGTGGCAGCGACGGCCCACTAGCCTTCGGCCGTCGTTCACCACCCAAGGACCGCCCGTGAAACACCGTCATCTCCTGCTGGCCTCGGCAGTCGCCGTCGCCACGCTGGCCCTGGCCGCCTGCAAGAAGGAAGCTGCCCCAGGCACCGATACCGCCAGCAGCAGCGCCCCGGCCGGCGAAACCGCCGACCAGTTCGTGGCCCGCATCAATGCCGAATTCAAGGCCGCCTACCCGGAGATGACCTCGGCGCAGTGGCTGTCCTCCACCTACATCAACAGTGACTCCGAACGCATCGCGGCCAAGGCCAACGAGCGCTCGCTGACCCAGCTCAACAGCTGGATCGAGCAGGCCGCCAAGTTCGATGGCAAGCCGATGAGCGAGGACAGCAAGCGCGCGATCCACCTGCTGAAACTGATGTCCTCGATGCCGGCGCCACGCGATCCGGCCAAGCTGGCCGAGCTGACCCAGATCGCCACCCGCATGGAAGGCAGCTACGGTGCCGGCAAGTACTGCACCGACGCCAACGATCCCAACTCCTGCCGCCAGCTGGGCGAGCTGGAACAGGTACTGGCACGCAGCCGCGATTACGACAAGCAGCTCGACGCCTGGCAGGGCTGGCACAGCACCACCAAGAGCATGCGCGGCGACTACCAGAAGTTCGTCGGCCTGGTGAACGAAGGTGCCAAGGGCATGGGCTTCACCGATGCCGGCCAGATGTGGCGCAGCGGCTACGACATGCCGCCGGAGCAGATCGGCCCGGAAACCGATCGCCTGTGGGAACAGGTCAAGCCGATGTACGAGCAGCTGCACTGCTACGCACGCGGCAAGCTGGACAAGACCTACGGCAAGGACAAGGCCGAAGTGGGCAACGGCCTGATCGCCGCGCACCTGCTGGGCAACATGTGGCAGCAGGACTGGTCGAACCTGTGGGACCAGCTGGAACCGTATCCGGGCGCTGGCAGCCTGGACATCACCGCAGCGCTGGAAAAGCAGTACCAGACCAACCTGAGCGCGGCGCTGGCCAAGGCCGGCAAGGACGCCAACGTGGCCGCCCAGTACAAGGCGCAGCGTGAGGCCGAACTGCGTACCGCCAAGCAGATGACCGAGCGCGCGCAGGACTTCTACGTGTCGCTTGGCATGCCGTCGCTGCCGCAGTCCTATTGGGAAAAGACCCAGTTCATCAAGCCTGACGACCGCGACGTGGTCTGCCACGCCAGCGCCTGGGACATGAACATGGAAGGCGACGTGCGCACCAAGATGTGCATCAAGCCGAACGAAGAGAACTTCACCACCATCTACCACGAGCTGGGCCACATCTATTACGACCTGGCCTACAACCCGCTGCCGCCGCTGTTCCAGGGCGGTGCCAACGATGGCTTCCATGAAGCAATCGGCGACACCATCGTGCTGGCGATGACGCCCAAGTACCTCAGCTCGATCGGCTTGGTCGATGCGCCGACCGAAAGCCGCGAGGCGGTCATCAACAACCAGATGCGCATGGCGCTGTCGGGCGTGTCGTTCCTGCCGTTCGGGCTGATGATCGACCGTTGGCGCTGGGGCGTGTTCGATGGCTCGATCACCGCCGACAACTACAACAAGGCGTGGTGGGACCTGAAGGCCAAGTACCAGGGCGTGGCGCCGGCCAGCACCCGTGGCGAAGAGTTCTTCGATCCGGGCGCGAAGTACCACGTGCCGGGCAACACCCCGTACACCCGCTACTTCCTGGCGCGCATCCTGCAGTTCCAGTTCTACAAGGGCCTGTGCGACGCGTCCGGCTACAAGGGCCCGCTGCGTGAGTGCACTTTCTACGGCAACAAGGAAGCCGGCCAGAAGTACTGGGCGATGCTGAGCAAGGGTGCCAGCCAGCCGTGGCAGGCCACGCTGAAGGAACTGACCGGTACCGACAAGCTCGATGCCGGCCCGATGATCGAGTACTTCACCCCGGTCAACGAGTGGCTGAAGCAGCAGAACGAAGGCCAGATGTGCGGCTGGCAGGCCAACGCGGCCCCGGCAGCAAAATGAGAAAAGGGGCGGGTCCGCGAGGATCCGCCCCTGATGTTTCCGGTAGCGCCGGGCCATGCCCGGCGGCTCTTCATCGCACCGCTGCGCTCGCCGGGCATGGCCCGGCGCTACCCACGGCGGATCAGCTGTTCTTCTTCGCCGCCATCGCCGCGGCCAGCTCGGCCTTGAATTCCTCGAAGGTCTGGCCTTTCTCCTGCGCTTCGGCCTGTGCGGCATCGCGCAGTGCATCGGAGTACATCAGGCGCACCGGCGTGCCATTGCGCTCGTGCAGCTCACCGGCCTGCATGATCAGCGCCAGCACCTGCGCAGCGCTCTCGCTGTGGCCCGCGATGCGGCCGTCCATGCCCAGCACCCATTCACCGTCGCGGCGCACGACACCGGCCAGCAGGGTGCGCTGAGCATCGCGCAGTTCGGCATGCGGTTCCACCGGCGACGCCTGCGCGGCGGCCTTGTTGGCGGCCTGCTTTTCCTGGCGACGGCGCTGGTCGCGGCGGGTCTTGGAACTGGTGGACATGGTGCGGTACCGCTGCGAAGGGGGGCGCAAGGATAGCGCACCCCGCCCGCAGCGCTGCTTCACGCGTGCTCGATCCAGTCAGGTCAGTCCAGCACCTTGCCATGCCGCCAGTAGCCCATGAAGGTGATCGCGCGGCGGTCCAGCCCGCAATCGCGCACCAGGTGGCGGCGGATCGCCATCACCGCCCCCGCCTCACCCGCCACCCAGGCATACAGCGGACCGGCCACGCGGGTATCAGCCTGCTCCCAGAGGATCTGCGTATCGACGTCGATCTCCTCCAGCGCATCGCCGGCAGCCACGCTCGAGGTCGCTGCCAACCGCGCCTGGACCGCCTGCAGCAACGGCTGTCCGTAGGCGGCCTGCCCGCGCGGCAGCCAGACCAGCTCGGCGCTGGAGGGCGCCTTCAGGTGCACCGCATCACCGGCCTGCGCCACCTCCAGCAGCGCCAGCGTGCGCGGTGGGTCGACCATGGCCGCCAGTTCCTCAAGAATTCCGGCCACCGCCGGCAGCGCGGTTTCATCCGCCACCAGCAGCACCTGGCCGACTCCCGCCGGCGGTTTCCATTCCCAGCCTTCGCTGCTGTCGGCACAGTCGGCATCGGGGGCCAGCAGCACTACGCGGTCGCCCGGTCGCGCGTGGATGGCCCAGCGCGAGGCCGGCCCGGTCTCGCCATGAAGCACGAAATCAACGTCGACCTCGCCCTGCTCGGCGCGCAGGTGGCGGATGGTGTAGGTGCGCATGGGCGGGCGCTGGTCGTCCGGCAGCGCCCGGTAGCGCGGATACCAGTCCTCGCCGCTGGGGACCTGCGGCACGTCCTGGCCGGGCAAGGGGAAGAACACCTTGATGCGCTGGTCCGGGCCTTCGGTCTTCATCCGCGCCACGTCGGCACCAGTGAACACCATGCGGTCCAGGGAAGGGGAAAGAACGCGGCGCTCCTTCAGCGCCACCTCGAACAGGCGATAGGTCTGCTGCGCAGCCATGGGGGAACCTCATGCAACGACATCGGATCGGCTGGCTGTCGTGCATCCACGCACCGGCTGGCTGGAGTCCCCAGCCTAGTCCGGTCGTTCCTCGCCGCAAGCGTTACGGGCATCGCGGCCTGCCCTACCCCTGCGCGCTGCTCAATGGCCCGTGCAGGCTGCCTGCGCCGCGCGTTCACGCTGGTGTTCCCAGTACCAGAAAACGAATCCGGCGCCGAAGAACGCGGCCTGGCCCAGCGCCAGGTGCAGCGGGCTGGCACTGAGCAGCGGCGACACCACGCCGGCCACCACGGTGCTGATCATCAGCTGCACGAAGGCCTGCAGCGACGAGGCCAGGCCGCGCTGGTGCGGGTACATGTCCAGCACCGCCAAGGCCAGGATCGGGAAGATCAGGGCCATGCCCATGCCGCCCAGGAAGATCGGCAGCACCGCCCACGGCAGCACGAACTGCGGCGACAGCGCCACGTAGCCGACATTCAGCAGCGCCGACAGCGCGCACAGGCTGAAACCGATGGCGACCTGGCGTGTGGGCGTGGTGTGCCCGGCCATGCGCCCGGACAGGAACGAGCCGGTGGTCATGCCACCGATGGTGGGGATGAACAACCAGGCGAAACCGCCCTCGCCCAGGTGCAGGTGCTGCATCACGAACACCGGTGCCGAGGAGATGTACAGGAAGATGCCGCCGAAACCGATGCTGCCGGCCAGCGCCAGGCGCAGGAAGCGCGGGTTGAAGCCGATGCGCACGTAGTCACGCAGCAGCACGCGCGGCGACAGCGGCACCCGTGCCTCGACCGCATGGGTTTCCGGCAGGAAGCGCGCGGTGGCCGCCAACAGCACCAGCCCGAACACCACCAGGAACCAGAAGATCAGCGGCCAGCCGGCGCCACTGAGCAGGATCCAGCCACCGATGATCGGTGCGATGGCCGGAGCGATGCCGAACAGCATCGACACCTGGCTCATCAGCCGCTGGGCATCGTGGCCGTGGTACAGGTCGCGGATCACCGCGCGGCCGACGATCATGCCGACACCCGCCGACAGGCCCTGCAGCGCGCGGAACGCCAGCAGCGTGGACAGGTCGGTGGACAGCGCGCAGCCGACCGAGGCGCCGACGAACACCACCAGGCCGCCCAGGATCACCCGCTTGCGGCCCCAGGCATCGGACAGCGGGCCGTGCGCCAGGCTCATCAGGCCGTAGAACAGCAGGTACACGCTGATGGTCTGCTGCACCGCCACCTCGTCCACCGCCAGGCGCTGGGCCAGCTGCGGGAACGCCGGGAAGATGGTGTCGATCGAGAACGGGCCGAACATGGCCAGGCCGGCAAGCAGCAGGGCCATGCGGCGGGTGGAAGGGGCAACAGCGGCGGTCATGGAGGAAGCGTCCGGCAGGGCCATGCGGGGCACGCACGGCGGGCGCCGGTCCCGCAACAACGGGGACGGCGCCAGATGAATTCGGGTATCCGCCCATCATAGGTGGGGATTGCGCCTGATGCCATGCAGCACTGCACAAAACGCACGGCCGGGCCATCGGCCATTCAGGCGCGGCGGCACCGACCGGCGGCCGCTGGCCGGGCCCGCAACGGGCTATAATCGGCGGGCAACACGGTGGGAGAAGCGGAACACCGCTGCCGAAGGCGCAACGCCCGTAATCGCTCAGGCCCGATACCACCCGTAACACAACTCTGGAGAGACCGGTTCGATCCGGCGCCGAAGGGGCACGAAGCTGCGGTTTTCCGCGCTTTTAAACTCTCAGGCAAAAGGACAGAGGGGCGCCCCGCAGACCGCCGACCGGCGGCTTGTGCCCGTGCGTGTGCCCTTTCCTGACGGATCCTTCGCCATGTCCCAGAACACCCCTTCCCTGCGTGAGCTCGAGCACCACAACGCGTTCGTCGAGCGCCACATCGGCCCCAACGACGCCGAGATCGCGCAGATGCTCGATGTCGTCGGCCACGCGTCGCTGGATGGCATGACCGATGCCATCGTACCGGCCAAGATCAAGTCGCCGGCACCGCTGGCGCTGCCGGAGTCGATGACCGAAGTACAGGCACTGGCGAAGATCCGTGCGATCGCCGACAAGAACACCGTGCTGCGCAGCTTCATCGGCCAGGGCTACTACGGCACCCACACGCCGAACGTGATCCTGCGCAACATCCTGGAAAACCCGGCCTGGTACACCGCCTACACTCCGTACCAGGCGGAAATCTCGCAGGGCCGCATGGAAGCGCTGATCAACTTCCAGACCCTGTGCGCCGACCTGACCGGCATGGAAATCGCCAACGCCTCGCTGCTGGACGAAGCCACCGCCGCTGCTGAAGCGATGACCCTGGCCAAGCGTTCGGCCAAGTCCAAGTCGGACACCTTCTTCGTGCACGACGCCGTGCATCCGCAGACGCTGGAACTGCTGCGTACCCGCGCCGAGCCCATGGGCATCGTGCTGCGCGTCGGCACCCCGGCCGAAGCGCTGGAAGCGGAAGCCTTCGGCCTGCTGCTGCAGTATCCGGATACCTTCGGCCAGGTGGGCGACTACAAGGCGCTGGTCGATGCCGTGCACGCACGCGGCGGCCTGGTGGCCGTGGCCACCGACCTGCTGGCCCTGACCCTGCTGGCCGCCCCGGGCGAATGGGGCGCGGACATCGTGGTCGGCAACAGCCAGCGTTTCGGCGTGCCGTTCGGCTTCGGTGGCCCGCACGCCGCCTTCATGGCCTGCCGTGACGCCTACAAGCGCTCGATGCCGGGCCGCCTGATCGGTGTTTCGGTCGATGCCCAGGGCAACCCGGCCTACCGCCTGACCCTGCAGACCCGCGAGCAGCACATCCGCCGCGAGAAGGCGACTTCCAACATCTGTACCGCGCAGGTGCTGCTGGCGGTGATGGCCTCGATGTACGCCGTTTACCACGGCCCGGAAGGCCTGACCCGCATTGCCCGCCGCACCCATCGCCTGGCCTCGATCCTGGCCGCAGCGCTGCGCAATGCCGGCGTGCAGGTTGGTGGCGACTTCTTCGACACCCTGCATGTCACCGGCGTGCACGCCGATGAGATCCATGCCAAGGCCCGCGCCGCCGGCTACAACCTGCGCGCGATCGACAGCGACTCGGTCGGCATCAGCCTGGACGAGACCACCACCCGCGCCGACATCGTCGCCGTGGCTGCAGTGTTCGGTGCTTCGCTGGACGTCGACGCGCTGGATGCCAGCACCGCCGACGCGCTGCCGGCCGGCCTGCTGCGCCAGTCCGCGTTCCTGACCCATCCGGTGTTCAACACCCACCACAGCGAGCACGAACTGCTGCGCTACCTGCGTTCGCTGGCCGACAAGGACCTGGCGATGGACCGCACGATGATCCCGCTGGGCTCGTGCACCATGAAGCTCAACGCCACCGCCGAGATGATCCCGGTGACCTGGCCGGAGTTCTCGCAGATCCACCCGCTGGTGCCGGCCGACCAGGCGCTGGGCTACAAGGAACTGATCGACACGCTGGAAGCGATGCTGGTCGAATGCACCGGCTACGACGCGGTCAGCCTGCAGCCGAACTCCGGCGCGCAGGGCGAGTACGCCGGCCTGCTGGCGATCCGCGCCTACCACCGTTCGCGCGGCGAAGATCACCGTGACATCTGCCTGATCCCGGATTCGGCACACGGCACCAACCCGGCTTCGGCACAGATGTGCGGCATGAAGGTGGTGGTGACCAAGACCGATGCCAACGGCAACGTCGATGTCGAGGACATCCGCCTCAACGCCGAGAAGTACAGCGACCGCCTGGCCGCGATCATGATGACCTACCCGTCCACGCACGGCGTGTTCGAGGAAGAGGTGGTGGAGATCTGCGAGATCATCCACAAGCACGGCGGCCAGGTGTACACCGACGGCGCCAACATGAACGCCCTGGTCGGCGTGGCCAAGCCGGGCAAGTGGGGTTCGGACGTTTCGCACCTGAACCTGCACAAGACCTTCTGCATCCCGCACGGCGGTGGCGGCCCGGGCGTTGGCCCGTGCGCGGTCAAGGAGCACCTGGCGCCGTTCCTGCCGGGCAAGCTGGGTGACAACGGCCCGGTCGGCATGGTCAGCGCGGCCAGCTTCGGCAGCGCCTCGATCCTGCCGATCAGCTGGATGTACATCGCGATGATGGGCCGCGAAGGCCTGCGCAAGGCCACCCAGGTCGCACAGCTCAACGCCAACTACATCGCCAAGCGCCTGGCCCCGCACTTCAAGACCCTGTATACCGGCCGCAACGGCCTGGTGGCGCACGAGTGCATCCTGGACGTGCGCCCGCTGGAGAAGACCAGCGGCATCGGCGCCGAGGACGTGGCCAAGCGCCTGATCGACTTCGGTTTCCACGCCCCGACCCTGAGCTTCCCGGTGGCCGGCACGCTGATGGTCGAGCCGACCGAGAGCGAATCGCTGCACGAGCTGGATCGCTTCATCGACGCGATGATCCAGATCCGCGAGGAGATCACCGCGATCGAAGACGGACGCCTGGACCGCGAAGACAACCCGCTGAAGAACGCGCCGCACACCGCCACCGCGGTGACCGCCAGCGAATGGACCCACGCCTACCCGCGTGAACTGGCTGCGTTCCCGCTGCCCAGCCTGAAGCTGCAGAAGTACTGGCCGCCGGTGGCACGCGTGGACAACGTGTACGGCGACAAGAACGTGATGTGCGCCTGCATTCCGGTCGATGCCTACAAGGATGATGAAGTCGAGGCTTGATTCCTCGCTGCATCGGTAAAGAGAACGGCCCGCGCAAGCGGGCCGTTTTCATGAGGGTGTGTGGACCAAAGTCCACACCCACAAACATCCGATCACGGGTCCGGCATCTGCCCCAGGCTCAACTGCCACGACACGCCGAAGCGATCCTGCACCCAGCCGTAGCGGTTGCTGAAGTCATAGTCGCCCACCGGCATCAACCAGTGGCCGCCCTCGCCCAGCACACGCGCGGCGCGCTCGAACTGCTCGGCACCGGAACACTCGACGAACAGCGAGATCGACGGGCTGAAGGTGAAGTCGTGCACGTCCAGGCTGTCAAAGCACAGGTAGTGGGTGCCGCCCAGCAGGAAGATGGCCTGGCGGACCTGCCCGGGCACGCCGGCACCGGCGCCGTCCGGATGGCGCTGCATTGCCAGCAGGCGGAAATCGGCGAAGGCTTCGGCGTACAGGGCCAGGGCGGCCTCGGCCTGGCCGGTGAACATCAGGAAAGGACGGCTGCGCAGCATGCGGTACTCCCGGTCGACGGGCCGCTGGCGGCCCACGCGATCAGGATGGCACGGTGGATGTATGCCTGCTGTAGAGCCGAGCCCATGCTCGGCTGGCGGCCGCGCGAACAGCAGCCGACCGTGGGTCGGCTCTACAGAATCACGCCTCGCGCATGCGCCGCGCGATGGCGCTGCCAGCGGCGATCGTGGCAGTCAGCGCCACCATCGACAGGAACTGCAGGCGGGTGTGCGCCTCGCTCAGCAGCAGGCCGAAGATCAGCGCCAGGATCGCCAGCGCGCAGCAGGTCAGCCACGGGAAACCGGCCATGCGGAACGGCAGGCGAGTGCCCAGGCGATCGGCGCGGCGGCGCAGCACCAGCTGCGAGACCAGCGACAGCGTCCACACCAGCAGGCAGGTGGAACCGACGATGTTCAGCAGTACCGGCAGCACCCGGTCCGGAAACAGCAACTCCATCACCGTGGCGGCGAAGCCGAACAGCACGCTGGCCAGCACGGCGATCACCGGCACCTGGCGCGGATCGGTCCAGCCCAGCACGGCCGGCGCTTCACGGCGCTGCGCCAGCGAGTACATCATGCGCGAGGCGCCGTAGAGGTTGGCATTGAGCGCCGACAGCAGCGCGATCACCGCGATCAGGGTGATGGCAGTGCCGGCACCCGGAATACGGGCGATATCCAGCACGGCGGCGAACGGCGACTTCAGCGCCTCGCTGGTCCACGGCACCACAGCGATGATCACGCTCAGCGAGCCGATGTAGAACACCAGGATGCGCCACGCCACGGTGCGGATGGCACGGGCGATGCTGCGCTCCGGATCTTCGGTCTCCGCCGCCGCAACGGCCACGATCTCGGTACCACCGAAGGCGAACACCACCACCAGCAGCGCGGCACCGATACCGGCCAGACCCTTGGGTGCGAAGCCGCCATGTTCGGTGAAGTTGCTCAAGCCCGGCGAGGTCACCTGCGGCAGCCAGCCCATCAGCAGCGCCACGCCGATGGCGATGAACGCCAGGATCGCCGCGACCTTGAGGATGGCGAACCAGAACTCAAACTCGCCGAAGTTCTTCACCCCGAGCAGGTTGATCGCGGTGAAGAACAGCATGAAGGCCAGCGCTGCCATCGGTACCGGCACCGCAGGCCAGACCGTGGCCAGCAACCCGGCCGCGCCCACCGCCTCGGCGGCGATCACAATCACCAGCTGCACCCACCACAACCAGCCGACCGTGGCACCGGCGGTGGCGCCCATGGCGTCGGCCGCATACACCGAAAACGCGCCGCTGGTCGGTTTGGCCGCCGCCATCTCGCCCAGTGCGTTCATCACGATGATCACCAGCGCGCCTGCGACCAGATACGACACCAGCACTGCCGGACCGGCCGCCTGCACGCCCACGCCCGAACCGAGGAACAGGCCGGCGCCGATGGCGCTGCCCAGGCCCATCATGATCAGCTGGCGGGGCTTGAGCGAATGCCCGAGGCGGGACGGCGAAGCGGTCGGAATCGAGTTGGGCATCGGCGGGGCTGGCGGCGGGCTACAGGGGCGACACCTTACCCTGTCCCATGCCTGCGGGGATAGGCACAGCGCAGCAGGCGGCTCAGGCCAGCGCTGGCTCGCCGACACTGCCGCCGATGCGGGCGCGGTAGGCGCGCGGCGAGAAACCGGTTTCAGCCTTGAACTTGCGGGTAAAGGCGCTCTGGTCGCTGAAACCGCAGGCCTGGCCGATGCAGGCAATGCTGTCGTCGCCGTGCAGCAGGTGCATGGCCATCTGGATGCGCAGCCGGGTCAGCACCTGCTGAGGGGTCATCTGGAACACCTTGCGGAAACTGCGCTCCAGCTTGGACAGCGAAAAGCCGGTGATGTCCAGCAGGGTCTGCATGCGCACGTTCTCGGCGTAGTGCGCATTGAGGTGGGCCAGGGCCAGCCGTAGCTGCTCGTACTGGGTACCGAGGCTGTCCTTCTGGCCGAGGTCGCGGGAAATGCCGATCAGGCCCTCGATGGCCCCATCGACCACCAGCGGGCGCTTGCAGGTCAGGCACCAGCCCGGTTCGCGGTTGGCGAACAGGTGCAGCTCCATCAGGTTCTCGATCACCTCGCCGGACAGCACGCGGGCATCCTGATCGACGTAGTCCGCACTGAGCCCGGTCGGGTAGATCTCGGCCGCGGTACGCCCGATCACGTCCTTGCGCGCGCGCAGGCCCAGCCGCCGCAGCATGGTCTGGTTGACGTGGGTGTAACGCCCCTGAAGGTCCTTGATGAAAAACAGCACATCCGGGATGGCGTCGAACAGGGCTTCGATGTCGGCGGGCTCGACTCGCATGCAGCAAGCATACCCGAGCCTGCTTTTGCCTGTACGTTCACCTCTGCCGGACCTCGGTTTAACGGGGCTGGTTCCAGTGTCGTGGTTCCTTCTGATGATCCGGAGCCAACGTCAATGGCCGCCAGCAAGCCGACCGGCAAGCGCGCAACCGCCCCTGCCGAAAACCACCGCCGGGGCGACGGCGATGAACTGCACCAGCAGGCCGGGGGTACCCATCCGGTGATGACCACCGATCAGGGCATCCCGGTGGCGGACAACCAGAACTCACTGCGGCAGGGGCCCCGAGGGCCCACGCTGCTGGAGGACTTCATCCTGCGCGAGAAGATCACCCACTTCGATCACGAACGCATTCCCGAGCGCATCGTGCACGCACGTGGCAGCGCAGCACACGGCTACTTCGAGCTGACCCGGTCACTGGCCGCCCATACCCGCGCGCGCATCCTGACCGAGGTAGGCGTCAAGACGCCCGTGTTCACCCGTTTCTCGACGGTAGCCGGCGGCGCGGGCTCGGTGGATACCCCCCGCGACGTGCGCGGCTTCGCGGTCAAGTTCTATACCAAGGAGGGCAACTGGGATCTGGTTGGCAACAACATTCCGGTGTTCTTCATCCAGGACGCCATGAAATTCCCGGACCTGGTGCACGCAGTGAAGATGGAACCGGACCGTGCGTTTCCGCAGGCCGCCACGGCCCACGACACCTTCTGGGATTTCATCTCGCTCATGCCCGAGTCGATGCACATGATCATGTGGGCGATGAGCGACCGCGCCATACCGCGTTCGCTGCGGATGATCGAAGGCTTCGGTGTGCACAGCTTCCGCCTGCTGAACGAGGCGGGAGAGTCAACCTTCGTCAAGTTCCACTGGCGGCCGAAGCTTGGCATCCAGTCAACGGTCTGGGACGAAGCACTGAAGCTGCAGTCGGCCGACAACGACTTCCATCGCCGGGACCTGTTCGAGGCCATCCAGCGCGGTGACTTCCCGGAGTGGGAACTGGCAGTGCAGCTGTTCACCGAAGAAGAGGCCGACGCATTCCCGTTCGATCATCTGGACCCGACCAAGATCATTCCCGAATCGCTGGTGCCGTTGCAGGTCATCGGGCGCATGGTGCTGGACCGCTGGCCGGACAACTTCTTCGCCGAGACCGAGCAGGTGGCTTTCTGCCCGGCCAACGTGCCACCGGGCATCGACTTCAGCAACGACCCGCTGCTGCAGGGGCGCCTGTTCTCCTATCTGGACACCCAGCTGCTGCGCCTGGGCGGCCCGAACTTCCACCAGATCCCGGTGAATGCGCCCAAGTGCCCGTTTGCCAATCATCAGCGCGACGGCCACATGCAGATGCAGGTGCCCAAGGGCCGGGTGGCCTACGATCCCAGTTCGCTGCAGGAGGACACCCCGCGCGAGACGCCTGCCGGATTCCGCAGCCATGCCAGCGCCGACGATGGTCGCAAGGGTCGCACCCGCGCGGAGAGTTTCGCCGACCACTACAGCCAGGCACGCATGTTCTTCCGTAGCCTTGAGAAGCCGGAACAGGCGCATCTGGCATCGGCACTCGTGTTCGAATTGTCCAAGGTGGAAACGCTGAAGGTGCGGGTGCGTACCGTCAGCCACCTGCGCAACATCGACGAATCACTGGCGCAGCGCGTAGCTGATGGGCTCGCGTTGCCTGCACTGCCCGACCCCGCGCCGACCGCCACGCCGGTGCAGGACATGCCTGCCGCTCCCGAGGTGCGCGTGATCGGGCGCAACAAGCCCACCCTGCAAGGGCGCAGCATCGGCATCCTGTTTGATGAGGGCTCCGACGCGCGCGTGATGGCCAGCCTGAGCAAAGCGGCCCGGAAGGCGGGTGCAGACGTGAAGCTGGTCGCGCCCAAAGTAGGCGGCGCCACGCTGAGCGATGGGGCGATGCAGACGGCGGATGGGCAACTGGCGGGCACGCCATCGGCTGTGTTCGATGCGGTGGCCGTGGTGCTCAGCCCGGAAGCCGCGAAGGCCTTGTCGAAAGAGAGTGCAGCCGTCGAATTCGTCAGCCAGGCGTGGGCGCACCTGAAGGCCATCGCCAGCGACGCAGGCGGCCAGGCGCTGCTGAAGGCGGCAAGGGTCGGCAACGACGCCGGCATCGTCGAAGCGGAAGACGCCAAGGCATTCCTGGCGGCGGCCGCCACTCGTCAGTGGGCGCGCGAGCCCAAGCTGCGCCTGCTGGCCTGACTACTACGACAGGAGATCCGTCATGCCCCGTGGTGACAAATCCGCATATACCGAGAAACAGAAGCGCCAGGCCGAGCACATCGAGGAAAGCGAACGTGATCGCGGCGCGAGTGAAGGGACTGCCGAGCGCATCGCCTGGGCCACCGTGAACAAGCAGGACGGCGGCGGCAAGCGTAGCGGCAGTGCCCGCAAGGGCGCGAAGAAGGCGACCAGCAAGAAGGCTGCCAAGAAGGCGCCTGCCAGGAAGTCGGCCACAAAGAAGGCCACGACCAAGGCGACGGCAGCGAAGAAGGCACCTGCGAAGAAAGCGGTGGCAAAGAAGGCACCCGCTCGCAAGACCGCCACAAAGAAGGCCACCAAGAAGGCCGCAAAGAAGACGGCGAAGAAGGCTGCGGCCAATAAGGGGAGTACGGCCGCCTCGCGGAGCGCCGCCGCAAAGAAGGCGGCCAAGACGCGGGCCGCGAAGAAGACCGTGCGCAAGGCGGCGGCGAAGAAAGCTGCGCGTACGCGTGCACTCGGCTGAAGATTCGGTCAGGACGGGAGCGCCCTCATCCATGCGGCAACTTCGGCTGCGTCAGCACGGCCTTCAGCAGTAGACGGGCTCCTTCCAGCGAAATACGGCCGCTCAAGGCGGCCGTATTCCTGTCGCTGCACTGCCCGCTCAGGCTGCGCGACGGGGCACAGCAGAGACCGCCGCGCCTTCCACCTTGAATACCGCCACCGACGTGGTCAGCGCATGCGCCTGTTCTTCCAGCGCGCGGCTCGCCGCAGTGGCTTCTTCCACCAGGGCCGCGTTCTGCTGGGTCACCTGATCCATCTGCACCACCACCTGGTTGACCTGCTCGATGCCGGCGGCCTGTTCCTTGCTGGCCGCTGCGATGTCGCTCATCAGCTGGGTGGTGCGCGAGCTGGCCTGGGCCACGCGCGCGATCGCGGCTTCCGATTCAACGGTCACCGCCAGGCCACTCTTCACCTTGGCAGCGGCGTCTTCGATCAGCTCCTTGATCTCCTTGGCGGCGACACCGGCACGCTGCGCGAGCGTGCGCACTTCGCTGGCGACCACGGCAAAACCACGGCCCTGCTCGCCTGCGCGCGCAGCTTCCACTGCAGCATTCAACGCCAGGATGTTGGTCTGGAACGCGATGCCGTCGATCACCGTGGAGATCTCCGAGATGCGAGCCGACGACTGATCGATCTCGCCCATGACAGATGCCATCTGTGCCATCGCCTGCTCGGTCTCGCGCACCGCGGCACCGGCGGCATGCGCTTCGCTGTCGGCCTGACGTGCCAGCTCGGCGTTCTGGCGTACGGTGGAAGTCAGTTCCTCCATCGATGCGGCCGCTTCTTCCAGATTGGCGGCCTGCTGCTCGGTGCGGCGCGACAGGTCGTTGTTGCCGGCGGCCAGTTCCTGCGCCGCGTTGTTGATGCTGTCGGCAGCCACCTGGATGCCCCGCACGATGCCAGTCAGCTGCGCAGTGGTGGTGTTGGCGTCGTCGCGCATGCGGGCGAACACACCGTCGTACTCGCCATCCATGCGTGCGGTCAGGTCGCCGTGCGAGATCGCGCGCAGCACGTCGGAGACATCGGCAATGCTGGACTGCGAACTGGCCATCATGCCGTTGAGGTGCTCGACCATCGCCTTGAACTGGAACTGGAACGCAGTGGCATCGCCACGCATGCTGAAATCACCGGCACGCGCGGCGCGGGCCAGTTCATCGATCTGCGCGTTGATCGCCATCAGGCTCTGCTTCACCGCGGCCAGGGTGCGGGTCAGCGTGCCCTTCTCGCCCGGGTAGTCCGGCAGGTCGCGGCTGAGGTCACCGATGGCGTAACGCTGCATCACTTCAGCCATCAGCAGTTCCACCTGCACGTGCGATTCGACCAGGCTGTTGGTCGCCTGCACCATGCGGCCGAAATCGCCAGGGAACGCACTGGCGTCCATGCGATAGCGGATCGCGCCCGCCTCATGCTGTTCGGCCATCTGCAGCTGCGCGCCGATCGCCGCCTGCACGCTCTGCCGCACGCTGGCCATCGCCTCGCCAAGCTGGGTCAGCTCATCACGGCCACCCAGACGGAACTCCTGGTCCAGCTGGCCCTTGGACAGCCGTTCGGCCAGGTTCACCGCGCGGGCCAGCGGGCCGGTCAGGCTGCGGCCGATCATCACCGAGGCGCCGATGCCGACCAGCAGTGCGACGCCGCCCAGCACCAGCAGCTGCAGCAGGCTGCGCTCGCCCAGCCTGATCGCCTCGGCGGCTGCATCGCGGCTTTCCTTCTCTTCGAAGTCCACGCCGTCGGACAGCGCCTTGTTCCAGCCATTGGCCGCTTCCTGCACCGGGCCCAGGGTCAGCGCCACGGCGCCCGGGTAGTCGCCCTGCTCCATCAGTTCGCTGGTCTGCTTGTTGAGCGGGCGCGCGATGGCGCGCTTGGCCGCGATGGTTTCCGCGATGGCCTTGCCCTCCGCATCACCCGGCAGTGCCTGATAGGCGGTCCAGCTGGCCTCATAGCGCTTGACCAGATCGGCGATGCGCTGCTCGTCGCTGTCGCGCGCTTCGCCCTGGCGGATCAGCATTTCACGGCGCACCACCATCATCTGGTTGTTGGCATCGAGCATCTGCGACAGCAGGCGCACCTTGGCCACGCTGACGTCGACCACCTGCTGCATCGCGCGCTTCTGCACGACACTGGCGGTGGCGCCGGTGGCCACCACGGCGGCAACCAGCAACAACAGCAGGCCAAAGCCCAGCCCAAGACGCCAGGCAACCCTGACATTCCTCAAGTAGTTCATCGGTACATCCAAAACGGGGGGATGCGCCCCTATCGGCCGTGCCACCGGCAATCTTGATCGGCAACACGCACGCGCGTCGGCAGCCGTTCACCTTGGTGAGGCCACGCGCCGCGCTTCTGCGGCAAGGTCCAACCGCCCGCCGGGACCGCACTGCTCATGCCGGCATCAGGTTGCTTTCACGGGGGCTGCGCAGCCTCTCCGGGCAGGGTGGAGCTGCCATCTGCCGGAGATCTCCATGCCCGTACACCGCCCCGCCCTGCTCGCCCTGTCATTGCTGATGTCCCCCGCCTTCGCGCAGGTGCCGCCGCCGGACCAGCTGCCGGAGCCCATTGCCGAGAAGGCCGGACCCGATACCGCGGCGCGCTCGCCACTGCACGCCCAGGTGCTTCTGGATCGCGCCAATTTCTCCCCGGGCGAGATCGACGGTGAAGTCGGCAGCAATCAGCGCCGGGCCGTGGCAGGCTTCCAGGCGGCCCACGGCCTGACAGTGAGCGGAGAGCTGGACAATGCCACCTGGAAAGCACTGCAGGCCGATGCGACCACGCCGCTTGCCAGTTACACGTTGACCGCCGAGGACGTGGCCGGGCCGTTCATCGCCGTTCCGAAGACGCCCGCCGCGCAGGCAAAGCTGAAGGCACTGGGCTACAGCAGCGTCGAGGAATCACTGGGAGAGCGTTTCCATGCGTCGCCGGCATTGCTGAAGGCGCTCAACCCCGGCGTCGATCTGGCCAAGGCCGGCAGCCGCATCCAGGTGCCCAACATCGCACCGGCTGCATTGCCGAAGGCGGCGAAGATCGTGGTCGACAAGTCCGATTCCACCCTGCAGCTGCTGGATGTGCAGGGCAAGGTGATCGCGCAGGTGCCGGTCTCTTCCGGCAGCCAGCATGATCCGCTGCCGATCGGTGAATGGAAGATTCTCGGCGTCTATCGCGACCCGCCGTTCCACTACAACCCCAAGCTGTTCTGGGATGCGCGCAAAGGCGAGAAGAAAGCCACGCTGCCGCCAGGCCCGAACAATCCGGTCGGCCGGGTCTGGATCGACCTGTCCAAGCCCCACTATGGCCTCCACGGAACGCCGGTACCGGGCCATGTAGGCAAGACCGAATCGCATGGCTGCGTACGCATGACCAACTGGGATGCGCTGCGCGTGGCCGATGCGGTGGATACCTCCGTCCCCGTGGTGATGCAGGAGTGAGCCGATGCGTTTTTCGCAGCTGATCGTGCTGGGCGTGCTGCTGGGTGTGGGACTGGGCTGGTGGCTGCGCCGCGATGCTGGCGAATTCGTGGCCGCGTCCACTCCTGCAGCGCAGCCCAGCGTGGCCACAACGCCGTCGATGCAAGCTGCCGCGCCGCGCGCGACGGCACCGACTGGCATCGACGCAGCCTCGGGCACCCTGCTGCTGCCGGTGCAGGGGGTACTGCCCTCTCAACTGCGCGACACCTTCACCGATGCACGCAGCGAGGGCCGCGTGCACGATGCGATCGACATCATGGCCGATGCCGGTACGCCGGTGCTGGCGGTGGCCGACGGCACGGTGGAGAAGCTGTTCGACAGCAAGCGCGGTGGGCTGACCATCTACCATTTCGAGCCCAGCGGACGCTGGTGCTACTACTACGCGCATCTGCAGCGCTATGCCGATGGCCTGAGCGAAAAGCAGGTGATCAAACGCGGGGATGTGATTGGCTATGTGGGCAGCACTGGTAATGCCAGCGCGGAGGCCCCGCACCTGCATTTCGAAGTACACGTACTGGGGCCGGAGAAGCAGTGGTGGAAGGGGGAATCGATCAATCCGTATCCGCTGCTGAAATCGGCTGCTTCGACGCCCGGCGCTGCCAGCGCCGCAAGGTGAACGTGAACACCGCCAACGCGCCCCCGGGAATCAGCAGGAACAGTGCCGCCACCTTCCAGAAAAAGAACGGCCACAGCCAGACGTAATCCAGGTCGGTCAGCTTCAGCAGGTCCAGCGGGGGCTGCAGTTCGATCACGGCCGCCCTGCCCGCCAGCGCCGGGTCCACCTCCAGTACGGTTACCCGCAGCCATGAGCGTCCGCGTGGCAATGCATCACCGCGGCCATATCCAAAGTAGGACGCCATGAGCCCGCTGGACTCAACCGATGCCAGCCTGCGGTTGATACCCTGCCCGGCCACTCCCGAACGCTCTCCTGCGCGGAAGTCCCCATGATCGGTGGGAGTGTCGATGCGCAGCAGCACTTCAGGGTCAGCCTCAGTACCGTCTGCGGCATACCGCAGGCGCAGCCGCAGTTGGTCATCGATGAAGCGGTAGACCGTCACCTCAGCCGTCGCGCCGGGGCTCAGCAGCAGCGGCAGGGTCTGGGTGCGCGAGGCCAGATGGTTGGCGATGGCGCCGAGCGCCAGAACCGCGCAGGCGATGCCCCACAGGCTCCACAACACCCATAGGGTGATCCGCACCACGGTCTCGCCTTTCACGCTGACATCCTGGTCATCGCTTCGCTTCCTCGCCGGCACTGGCGACACAGTAACGAAAAAGCCCCGCGTTCGCGGGGCTTTTTCTTGCAGCGACGCCAGGCATGGCCCAGCGCTACCGGTCACTCACTCAGGCGAACGGATCCTGCAGGACCATGGTGTGGTCGCGGTCCGGGCCGGTGGAGACGATGCTGATCGGGCAGCCGGCCAGCTCTTCCAGCGAACGCAGGTAGGCACGGGCGGCCGGCGGCAGGTCGTCCCAGTTGGTGATGCCGTGGGTGTTCTCGCTCCAACCCGGGAACTCCAGGTACACCGGGGTGCACTCTTCCCAGCCCTGCGCATCCAGCGGCGCGTACTCGGTGCGCTTGCCGTTGTATTCGTAGGCGATGCAGACCTTCAGCTTTTCCATGCCGTCCAGCACGTCCAGCTTGGTGATGCACAGGCCGCTGATGCCGTTGATGGCCACGGCGCGCTTCAGCGCGACGATGTCCATCCAGCCGCAACGACGCGGACGGCCGGTCGAGGCACCGTACTCGGCGCCGCGGTCACGGATGCCCTGGCCGACTTCGTCGTCCAGCTCGGTCGGGAACGGGCCACCACCGACACGGGTCGCGTAGGCCTTGGCGATGCCCAGCACGTAGTCGATCGAATCGGCGCCGACGCCGGAACCGGCCAGTGCACCGCCGACGGTGGTGTTGGAGCTGGTGACGTACGGGTAGGTGCCGTGGTCGATATCCAGCAGCGCACCCTGCGCACCTTCGAACAGCACGCGCTTACCCTGCTTGCGCAGGTCGTGCAGGATGCCGGCCACGTCGGACTTCATCGGCTGCACGTATTCGCCGAAGGCCAGCGCTTCGTCGAAGGTCTTCTGGAAATCGACCGCATCGGTGTTCAGATACTTGGTCAGCACGAAGTTGTGGTAATCCAGCGCAGTGCGCAGGAGTTCTTCCAGCTGCTTCGGGTAATGCAGGTCGGCGATGCGGATGCCGCGGCGCGCCACCTTGTCTTCGTAGGCCGGGCCGATGCCACGGCCGGTGGTGCCGATCGCCTTGCCGCCGGCGGCGCGCTCGCGCGCCTGGTCCAGGGCGATGTGGTACGGCATGATCAGCGGCGCGGCCGGGGAGATCTTCAGGCGCGAACGCACTTCCACGCCGGAGGCTTCCAGCTCGGCGATTTCCTTCTGCAGCGCGGCCGGCGAGATCACCACGCCGTTGCCGATCAGGCACAGCGCGTCGTCACGCAGGATGCCCGACGGGATCAGGTGCAGGACGGTCTTCTTGCCGTTGATGACCAGAGTGTGGCCGGCGTTGTGGCCGCCCTGGAAGCGCACGACGGCGCCGATTTCCTCAGTGAGCAGATCGACGATCTTGCCCTTGCCTTCATCGCCCCACTGGGCACCAAGCACTACGACAGACTGACCCATGACGGGCTCCTCATATGTTGCGGCCATCGGGGCCGCGGACGGGTAAACCGTGGCGGGGCTGGCCAGCACCTGGAGGGCGGCTCCAAACGGGGAGCAGCCGGCGATGGAAGGCCCAGACACGGAAAAAGCCGAACGGGGAGGCCCGTCCGGCTTTTGTGCATTATCCGGGTTTCCGGGGTCGGGTGCCACCTTTCCGACGGACGGCTTCACCGGCCGGTCAGGCCGGCGTCTCATGTAGAGCCGAGCCCATGCTCGGCTGCCTTCCCGCCGCTGCGCGGCGCCGCCCGAGCATGGGCTCGGACGCTACAGGGCGGGGTTCAGTGCCGCACCCACCACAGCAGGCTCAGGCCGGCCAGCAGCACCAGCCCGCCGAAGCTGCGCAGGGCCGGGCTGGGCAGGTCCAGCAGGCGCTCGGCCATGCGCTTCCAGGCGAACGGGGCGACGAACAGGAACAGGCCTTCCAGCACCGCGATCAGGCAGACGGCGGCGAACAGATCTTTCATGGGGGGACTCCGGAAAAAGCACGGGGCCCGGCGTCTGGCCGGGACCCGTGGGGTAGTGCCCTGCGACCTCAGCGGTCGTTCTTCAGGTACTGCAGGAACGGGTCGTTCTTGTCCAGCACGATCACGCCGTTGCCGTCGGTCATGGAGCCACGGTAGGCCTCCAGGCTGCGGTAGAACGCGTAGAACGAGGGATCGGCCGAGCCGGCCTTGCCGTAGATACGGGCGGCATCGGCATCGCCTTCACCACGCAGGCGCTGGGCATCACGCTCGGCCTCGGCGATCAGCACGGTGCTGTCACGGTCGGCCTGGGCACGGATGGTCAGCGACTGCTCCTCGCCCTCGGCGCGCAGCTTGGCGGCTTCCTGCTTGCGCTGGGCGCGCATGCGCTCGTACACGTCATTGATCACCTGGCTGTCGGTGGGCAGGTCCACCTGCTTGATGCGCAGGTCGATCATCTGCATGCCGAGGCCGGCCACGGCTTCGTTGATTCCCTTCAGCTGCTCGGCGATCAGCTCGCTGCGGTCGCCGGAGACCAGCTGCTGCAGGGTGCGCGAGTTGATCTGGTTGCGCAGCGAGTCGGTGATGATCGGTGCCAGGCGGGCATTGGCGATCCGCGGATCGCCGCCGGTGGCACGGAAGTAGTCACCCACGTTGGAGATGTAGCCGATGGCGAAGAAGTCGACGCTGACGTCCTTCTGCTCGGCGGTGAAGTAACGCGCCGGCGCAGTGTCGAGCACCTGGAAGCGGCGGTCGAAGACCTTCACCGTTTCCACCACCGGCACCTTGAAGTGCAGGCCCGGCTTGATGTCCGAACGCACCACCTTGCCCAGGTTCAGGACCATGGCGGTCTGGTCCTCACGGACCACGTACACCGAGCCGAGCAGGCCCAGCACCACCGCCACGATCACGGCGATCCAGATAGGACTCTTCATCGGCTGCCCTCCTCACGGCCGCTCGGTCGCCCGGTCGGGCGGCCCACCGGCCGGCCCGGATCACGGGAAGCTTCCGCCGCTGCACCCGGCAGCGACGGCATCACCACCTCCGGGTTCGTCACTCCCGGCGGAGCCGAGGTGGTGGGACGGGTATCGCCGGTCATCGGCACGTAGATCAGCTGGCGGCCATCGCCACCGATCACCTTGCGGTTCTCGCTCAGCACCTGCTGCACGGTCTCCAGCCACAGGCGCTTGCGGGTCACTTCCGGAGCGTCCTTGTACTGGGCCTGCAACAGGCTGAAGCGCTGCGCGTCACCCTCGGCCTTGGACACCACGGCCTGCTTGTAGCCTTCGGCGGTGGTACGGGCACGCGAGGCCTGGCCTCGGGCTTCCGGCACGACCTTGGCGGCGTAGGCCTGGGCTTCGTTGATCAGGCGTTCCTTGACCTGCTGGGCGCCATTGACCTCGTCGAAGGCCGGCTTCACTTCTTCCGGCGGACGGGCGTCCTGCAGGGTCAGGCCGGTCACGGTCAGGCCGGTCTTGAACGCCTTCAGCAGCGCCTGCAGGCGCTCTTCGGCGGCCACGGCCAGCGGGCCACGGTTGTTCAGCACGGCGTTGAGGTCGGCGCGGCCGACTTCCTCGCGCACCGCGCTCTGCGCCGACTGCTCCAGCACCTGGTTGGCATCCACGGTGCCGAACAGGTACTGCTGCGGGTCGTCGATGCGGTACTGGACGTTCAGCGAGACGTTGACGATGTTCTCGTCGCGGGTCAGCACCGGCACCTGGATCGAGAAGGTCTTGATCTCGGTGGCATTGACCTTGGTGACCGATTCGATCGGCCACGGCAGCTTGAAGTTCGGGCCGGGCTGCAGGATGCGCGAGAACTGGCCGAAGCGCAGCACCACGCCACGCTGCTGTTCGCCGATCAGCTGGAAGCTGGAGAAGAGCACCAGCAACACCACGGCTGCCACCACCCAACGCACGATGCCACCGTCGAACAGGTCCTTCAGCGGCCCGGGCAGTCCGCCCCAGCCACCACCATTGCCACCGCCGCGCGACCCGAAGGGCCCGCGTCGATTGTCCTCGGGGCCTTGTCCGCCCTTGTTGCCGCCGGGTGTATTCCAGGCCATGCACGCTCCATCAAGATGTGGGCTGCGGCGCGGGCCCTTCCCGCACCGCCAGCCGTGAAACCATCACCGATCATACAAGATGGGGCGGATCGGCAGGATCGAAAGGGGGGCAACGGGGTAAGGTGGCGTTTTCCTCGAAGTCAGGCAACGCCGATGGCCCCCACCACCCCGTTCACCGCCTTCCGCATCGAAAACGACGACGCCGGCTACCGCAGCGGCCTTGCCCAGCTCCGGATCGACGACCTCAACCCCGGCCAGGTGCTGATCCGCGCCCACTGGTCCTCGGTCAACTACAAGGATGCCCTTGCCGGTACCGGCAAGGGGAAAATCCTGCGCCGCTTCCCGCTCGTGGGCGGCATCGACGTGGCCGGTACCGTGGTCGCCAGCTCCGACCCGGACTGGCGTGAAGGCGATGCGGTGCTGGCCACCGGCTGCGGCCTCAGCGAGACCCGTGATGGCGGCTACAGCCAGTACGTGCGGCTGGAATCGCGCGCGGTGATCGCCCAGCCGGCCGGGCTGACCCCGCGCGAAGCGATGGTGCTGGGCACCGCCGGCTTCACTGCGGCGCTGGCCCTGCTGCGCATGCAGGACAACCGGCAGACCCCGGAACTCGGCCCGCTGGCAGTCACCGGTGCCAGCGGCGGCGTCGGTGCGCTGGCGCTGTCGATCTTCAGCCGTGCCGGCTACAGCGTGCACGCGGTCAGCGGCAAGCAGGACCAGGCCGATTTCCTGCGCAGCATCGGCGCCACCGAGGTACTGCCACGCGACGCGCTGGCCGATACCGGCCCGCTGCAGTCGGCGCGCTTCGGCGGTGGCCTCGACAATGCCGGAGGCGACATGCTGGCCAGCCTGCTGGCGCAGACCGTGCCCTACGGCAGCGTGGTCAGTGCCGGTCTGGCCGCAAGCCCGACGCTGGACATGACCGTGATGCCGTTCATCCTGCGCGGTGTCTCGCTGCTGGGGGTGTCCTCGGCCAATGCGCCGCGCGGGCTGCGCGAAGAGGTGTGGTCGCGACTGGGCAGTGACTGGAAGCCGCAGCACCTGGACCGCATCTGCACTGCCGAAGTCGGCCTGGATGGCCTGCCCGCCGTGTTCCAGCGGATGCTGGCCGGCGGCTCGCTGGGGCGCACGGTGGTGCGGATCGACTGAACGTCGCAGGCAGGCGACGGACGGCAGACGCGCCCCTCCCGCCGGTAATGTGCCCGCACTACACTGCGGGCATTACATGGGGAACAACATGGCACGCATTCTGATCGTCGACGACTCACCGTCGCAGCTGTTGGGGATACAGCGCATCGTCGAGAAGCTCGGGCACCAGATCCTGACCGCCACCGATGGCGCCGCCGGGGTCGAAACCGCCAAGGCCGAGCTGCCCGACCTGGTCCTGATGGACGTGGTGATGCCCAACCTCAATGGCTTCCAGGCCACCCGCACCCTCGCCCGCGACGAGGCGACCCGGCACATTCCGGTGATCCTGGTGACCACCAAGGACCAGGACACCGACCGCATGTGGGGCATGCGCCAGGGCGCCAAGGCCTACATCACCAAGCCGTTCTCGGAAGATGAACTGTCCGAGGTGCTGGAACGGGTGTTCGCCGGGCAGGGCTGAAACATTCCGGTGGGTGCCAACCTTGGTTGGCACGCCTTGAACGGCCGAAAGGCGTGTGGACCGAGGTCCACACCCACCAGAATCGATCTCAGATCGTTTCGCCAAACGCCTTGGCCAGGTTCCGATAGGCCTTCTTCTGCGCCTCGTCGGTCGCAGCCGGGGCCACGATCTCGATTTCGACGATCTGGTCGCCATCCGGATTGCCCGGCAGACCACGGCCACGCAGGCGCAGCTTGCGCCCGGCATCGGAATCGGCCGGAATCTTCAGCTCCACCGCACCGCCCAGGGTCGGCACGCTGATGCTGGTCCCCAACGCGGCCTGCCACGGTGTGACCGGCAGCGTATAGAGGATGTTGCGGCCATCGACCTCGAACTGCGGGTGCGCGGCGTATTCCACTTCCAGCAGCAGGTTGCCGCCATGGTTGCCCTGCCCTGCCAGGCGGATCACCTGGCCCGGGCGGATGCCCTTGGGCACGCGCACGTCCAGCTGCTTGCCGTTGACGGTGATGCGCAGGCTGTCACCGTTGTAGGCCGCCTCCAGCGGTACCGACAGCTTGGCGCGGGTATCGCGATTGGGCGCATGGCCCTGGCTGCTGAAGCCCGGCCCCGGACCAGCGCCGCCACCGCCACGCTGGCGCGCGAACAGGCTTTCGAAGAAGTCGCTGAAGCCGCCGTTGGGGCCGCCGCCGCCGAACACTTCCTCGAAATTGAACCCCCCGGCGCCGCCGTAGTTCGGCGGCACGTTGAACTCCTCGCCCGGGCGATAGCCCTGCGCGCGCAGCTGGTCGTAGGCCGCGCGCTTCTCCGGGTCGCGCAGCGCCTCATAGGCCTCGTTGACCGCCTTGAACTTGTCTTCGGCCCCGGCCTCCTTGCTGACGTCCGGGTGGTACTTGCGTGCCAGCCGGCGGTAGGCGGTCTTGATCTCCGCCTCGCCCGCGCTCGGTTCCACCCCCAGGGTGGCGTAGTAATCCTTGAATTCCATCCAGCTACCTCGATTCGCTTCGGCCGCGCCGGTGGCGCCGCCCCGGGTTCATTCTACGCGCCGGCGATGCTACGCCGGGCCTCGTGCGGCGCCGGTGAGGCCGACTGATCCTGCGCAATGCGGCTGCCATCCCCATGCCCCACGCTGTGGCTGGAAGCCCCTGCCGCAAAGCCCGAAGATGGGGCCTGCACGCAGGTTTTCCAATGTCTTGACGCCCCTGTCCCATCCGGCCCACTAGCCTGCCCCAGCAAGGAGTTCCCCATGACCATCCATGTCGGCGACCGCATTCCGGAAGTGACCCTCAAGCGCATCCGCGAGGGCATCGAAACACTCGATACGCATTCGCTGTTCGATGCGCGCAAGGTGGTGCTGTTCGCCGTGCCCGGCGCGTTCACCCCGACCTGCTCGGCGCGCCACCTGCCCGGCTACGTCGAGAAATTCCAGGACTTCCGCCAGCGCGGCATCGATGTTTACTGCATGGCCGTCAACGACCCGTTCGTGATGAAGGCCTGGGCTGCCGACCAGAGCGTGCCCGACGGCCTGCTGATGCTCTCCGACGGCAACGCCGAACTGACCCGCGCGCTCGGCCTTGAGCTCGACGCCAGCGCCTCGGGCATGGGCATCCGCTCGCGCCGCTTCGCGCTGTACGTGGTCGATGGCGTGGTGCGTGCGGCCTGGGTCGAACAGCCGGGCCAGTTCGAAGTCTCTTCAGCCGAGTACGTGCTGGAGCACCTGCCCACCTGATCTTCCACCGCAAGAGGAAACGGCCAGCCATGTCCAGCAAGCCAGCCAAAGCCACAAAGCCTGCCGCAAAGGTTCCCGGCATCAGCGACCGCAAGACCCTGCGCGAACGCGCCCGGCGCAACATCGAAGATGGTGCGATCACCGACAGCTACAATGCCGACCGCGAGGCAGTGATCAAGCTGCTCAACGACGCGTTGGCCACCGAGTACGTGTGCGTGCTGCGCTACTACCGGCACTTTTTCATGGCCAAGGGCATGCTGGCCGACGCGGTCAAGGCCGAGTTCCTGGAGCACGCACAGCAGGAGCAGGCACACGCCGGCAAGCTGGCCGAGCGCATCGTCCAGCTCGGCGGCGAGCCCGATTTAAACCCGGATACGCTAACCGCGCGCTCGCACGCCGAGTACAAGGAAGGCAGCGACCTGCGCGACATGGTGCGCGAGAACCTGGTGGCCGAACGCATTGCCATCGACAGCTACCGCGAAATGATCAACTTCATCGGCGACCGCGACACCACCACCAAACGCATCCTCGAAGAGATCCTGGCGCAGGAAGAAGAACACGCCGACGAATTCGCCGACCTGCTGGATGGGTGGATCGGGGAATAGCGGTTACGCCACACGCTCGCTGCCATCTGCCGCGTTGTAGAGCCGAGCCCATGCTCGGCTGACTGCACCACGCACGTCACAAGAGCAGCCGAGCATGGGCTCGGCTCTACAACAGCGTCGCAAATATACGGAAAGCGGCGACCAAGGTCGGCACCTACCGCAGCACGTTGAACCGTACCTGGGTCCACGCGCCATCTGCCGCCAGCGCGGTCAGGGTGTGTGCTCCCGGATCGGCGAACTCGCGCTGCATCAACTGCGCGCCGTGGGTCTGCGCAATCCAGCGTCCATCCAGCAACCAGTCCACCGCCTGCTCGCTGCCCAGCGCGCGCAGCTGCAGGCGTACGCCATGTTCGGCGTTGGGTGCACGCGCCAGTGCTGCGCCATCATTGAGGCCATCGATGTGCAACGCGACACTGGCCTCACGCCCATCGTCGCGGCAGTCAGGCGATAGCGCTGGCAATTGCGAGGCCTCGCGCGTGGCCTTGGACAACCACGGCGACAACAGCGCCGGCCAGCGCGCGATCTCACGCGCGACTTCCTCATGCGGCAAACGGCAATCAGCGGAGACACGCAGACCGGTCCGCGCATCGGCCAGGTAGCGCTGCCGCCCCGGCTGCCAGCGCCGCGCCTCGCGCTCGGGGAAGGTCGGTGGTGCTGCACCGTCCAGCAGGTAGGCCTGCATCCTGCGCTGGCAGAGCGCAGCTGGCAGTCCCTCGGCACGTTCGCCGGTCGGCCAGCAGATGTCTTCCTGGCTGACACTGGCCGGCATTGGCGCAGCAGCGGAATCGCCACGCTGGCGCGGCAGGCTGTCCACCACTTCGAACATCAGCGGCAGTGCGGTAACCGCACCATACTGGCCCGGCAACGGCGTGCCGTCTGGTCGCCCCACCCACACGCCCACTGTGTAGTGACGGGTACTGCCGATGGCCCACGCATCGCGGTACCCGTAACTGGTGCCGGTCTTCCACGCCACACGCGGGCGGCCACCGACATCGAACGTCCCGACGCCATAGCCCGGCCGCGGATTCGATTCCAGCATCTCGCGGACGATCCAGCTTGCGCCGGGCGAAGCGAGGCGCCGCTCGATCATTGGCTCATCGTCGGTGTAACGCACGCGCCCGGCGATGCCATTGCGGTTGAGCGCGGCGAACGCGCCGACCAGGTCTTCCAACCGCGCGCCGGTGCCGCCCAGGATCAGCGACAGATTAGGCGTGCTGCCCGGCGGGAAACGCAGCTGGATGCCGGAGTGCGACAGGCGAGCGGCGAAACGCGCAGCACCGACCCGTTGCAGCAGATCTACCGAGGGTACGTTGAGCGACAGGCGCAATGCACTGGAAGCGCCGATCGGTCCGTTGAAGGCCATGTCGAAGTTGCCGGGGCGGTAACTGCCGAAACTCTGCGGCGCATCCACCAGCAGGCTTTCCGAATGGATCAGGCCGTCATCCAGTGCCATCGCATACAGGAACGGCTTGAGCGTGGACCCCGGCGAGCGCCAGGCCTGCACCATGTCCACGTGCCCCAGCCGCTGGCGGTCACCGAACGCCAGCGTGCCCACATAGGCACGTGCCTGCAGGGTCTGGTTGTCGACCACCAGCAGGGCGGACGAGGTGCGTTCGGGCAGCGTCGAGAAGTAGCTGGCCACGCGCTCTTCCAGCGTGCGCTGCAGGCCGATATCAATGCTGCTCTGGATGCGCGCTTTGCCCGGCTGCGCTGAATGCAGCCGCTGCGCCAGCAGTGCCGCATGCAGCGGCGGCCGCAGCGAGCGCGCCACCACGTTCTCGATGCGCGCGTCCTCCACTTCCTCCGGCGTCCACGCACCCAGTTCGGCCATGCGTGACAGCACCTTGTCGCGCGCCTTCTGCGCCGCTTCCGGATGGCGGTCCGGGCGCAGCCGGCTTGGCGCCTGCGGCAGCACCGCCAGCAACGCGGCCTCGGCATGCGACAGCTGCGCCGCCGGCTTGCCCAGGTAGGCCCAGCTGGCCGCTTCCACGCCCTCGATGGTGCCGCCGTAAGGCGCGCGCTCCAGATACAGGGCCAGGATCTGCTGCTTGCTCAGATGCACTTCCAGCTGCACCGCGCGCAGCATCTGCTTGAGCTTTCCCCAAGGCGTGCGCGTATGCGGGTCGAGGATGCGGGCAACCTGCATGGTCAGGGTCGAGCCACCGGACACGATGCGGCCGCCGCGCAGCAACTGGCCGCTGGCACGCAGGATCGCCAGCGGGTTGATGCCAGGATGGCGCCAGAACCAGCGGTCTTCGTAGGTCAGCAACGCCTGCAGGTACAGCGGCGAGACGCTGTCGATCGAAGCCGGATAGCGCCACACGCCCTCGGCATCGGCAAAGGCACGCAGCGGCGTGCCGTCGGCGGCCACCACCAGGGTGCTGGTATCACGCTGCTTCGGCAGCGGCGGCGGGAAAGCGAAGTCCAGCACCAGCAGCAGCGCCAGCGAGGCGGCCGTGCCCCAGCGCAACCACGGCCACAGCGGCCGCAGCCGGCGGCGCAGGGCCGCCAGCCGGGTCTTCATTGCGTCATTCATTGCGAATTGCCATCAGGACGGGCCGCGCCGTCGCGGCCCGTCCGCGCGGTCACGGCTGTACCACCGTGATCGTGGTCGGGTTGCTGCGGCCGACGCCGCGCAGCTGCGGCCGGTACATGTCCTCCACCAGCGGCGGCGGCACCGAGTAGGTTCCCGGGGTCACCGCGCGTACCAGGTAGAACACGTTGGCCTTGCTGCCACGCGACAGCTTCAGCGCAGCCACGTAGCGGTCGTCGCGGAACTCCTCGTGCTTGGTATCGGCGGCTTCACCACGATCGCTGATGGTGATGCCATCGACCACCACGTCGGCCCACTGCTTGGCGTCGCCCAGGTTGAAGTTCTCGATCTCCAGGCCGGCCGGCAGCAGGTCGGTCAGCAGTGCATCGGGCATCGTGGTGTCAGCGGTGACGGTGACGCGCACGATAAGCGCTTCGCCTTCCTTCAGCGGGCGCGGCGTCCACGGCTTGCCATCGGTACCGTAGTAGCTGCGCTCGACGCCCAGCACGCTGTTGTCCGGCGCCGGTGCGCTGCGCGGGATGCCGGCCACGTCGATGCTGGCGAACATCGGCGGCTGGCCCTGCGGGGTGAAGCGCACGCCGCTGGCCAGTTCGCTGGCGCTGAAGTTGCGGCCGAACAGCTTGCGCTCACTGATCGCCTCGGTGCTGCCACCGATCACCAGCTCACCGGCCACCAGCGCCTTCTGATTGGCAGCCAGCGCCTTGCCGAGGCGGGCAATCGCCACCTGTTCCTGCGTGCTCAGCCACATCCAGCCGGCATTTCGGCGCGCATCCAGGCCACGGCCGAGATCGACCGCACGCGCATCCCAGGCTGGCTTGGCCAGCTTGTTCTCGTGCGTCAGCGCGATCATCAGCGCGTCATCGCGGATCGCGCTGCCGTAATCGCCGAAGTACGACGGGCGTTCGCTGCTGGACTTGGCGAAGGCCGCGGCCAGCGCCGCTTGGCCGCGCTTGGCATCACCCTGCAGCGACAGCGCCACGCCCAGGTGGACCAGCGACAGGCCACCGACCGCCTTGCTGCGCTCGTTGTCGTACAGCGTGCGCAGGGTACCCAGCGGCGCACGGTTGACCCGTGCCAGCACGTAGCCCGAATACGCCTGGTTGGCGAACTTCAGCTTCTCGCGGTCGTCCTGGCCGTAGAACTGGTTGCCGCCGGACAGCAGATCCTCGCTCAGGCGGTTGAGCGCCTTCTGCAGCACGTTGTCGGGCACCGCAAAACCGGCGTCCTTGGCATCGAGCAGGAACTCGGTGATGTACGGGGTCAGCCACGGGTTCACGTAGCCGTCGTCACCCCACATCGAGAAGTTGCCATTGGCCACCTGCATCGACGCCAGGCGACCGAACGCGCCTTCCATGCGCTCGCGGCGGGACTTGGCATCCAGCCCGTCAGCACCGAGCATCGACGACGTCGCCTGGTCCAGGATCAGCGCAGCGTAGCCCTTGCTGGTGGTCTGCTCGGCGCAGCCGTACGGGTAGTTCAGCGCGCCCTGCAGTGCGCTGGCGAACGGGATCGGCGGCAGCGGGCTGACCAGCAGGCGGGCATTCACCGACTCGGACATCAGGCCATCGGTCAGGCTGTTGTCGAGGCTGACCGCGGCCAGCGGATCCAGCGTGCGCACCTGCGAACGCAGCACCTGCGGCCACGCCGCACGCACCGGCAGGTCGTAGCGGCGATCGGCCTTGAAGCCGTTGCCATCCACGCGCACCCGCACCTTGGCTACGCTGTGGCCCTCGCGTGCGGACAACGGGAAGCTCAACGTGGTCTTGGCATCGGCATTCAACTGCACGCTGCGGCTGCCCTCGCCCAGGTTCAGCGGGCCCTCGCTTTCCACCTTCACGTTGAACTGGCCCGGCTTGCCGGTGAAGTTCTGCACGTCCAGGGTCACGGTGCTGCGGTCGCCCGGGGCCAGCACGCGCGGCATGCTGGCTTCGGCCAGGATCGGCGCGCGCACAATGGTTTCCACGTCACGCTTGCCGTACTGGTCATCGCTGTAGACCAGCGCCGACACGCGCAGGGTGCCGTTGAAGTCCGGCACCTTCAGGCGGATGCGGGCATTGCCCTTGGCATCCAGCTGCACCGGGCCGGAGAACAGGTCCACGGTCTGCACGCGCGCGGTCGGGCGCTTGGCCTGCGGCAACGCCTGCAGCGCCATGTCGCCACCGAACTTCAGCTTGCCGCTGCTGCCGTCGAAGCTCTCGATCACCCGGCTGTAGATGTCGTAGGCATCGATGCCGAGGCGACGCTGGGCGAAGAAGTGCGCGCCGGCGTCGGGCACCGGGAAGCGGGTGATGTTGAGGATGCCCACGTCCACCGCCGAGACGGTGACATGCGCCGTCTTGCCGGCCAGCTGCGGCGCGCTGACCGTCACCGGCAGGTCCTGCTCCGGGCGCATCTGCTTGGGCGCGACCAGGCCGACGGCCACGGTGCGACCCTTGCGGTCCATCGGCACGTGCACCACACCCACGGCGCGGGCCGGGGTGATCTTGCTCGGCGCACTGCCGCCACGGAACACCAGCGCGGTGATGTAGACGTCGTGGCGTTCCCAGTCGGCGGTGACCGGAATCTTGAAGGTCGACCCCGGCTTGGCGTCGATGTCCTGCACGTACAGCATGCGGTCGGTCTCGACCATCAGGATGCCCTTGCCGGCGTGCGGCGGGGTCACCGTCACCTCGAGCGTGTCGCCTGCCTTGTAGCCGGTCTTGTCCAGGCCCAGCTTGATCTTGTCAGGGCGCGCGTCCAGGCCACGGTTGTCATCACCCCAGCTCCAGCCCGCACGGAAGGGATAACGGCTGGTCAGGCCGGTGGTCGGATCGAACACGTCCACCCGGTACTCGCCCCACTCTACCAGGAAATCAAAGGCGACCGCGCTGCTGCCGGCATCGACGGTGCGCGTTTCCTTGTTCTCGAAACGGCGGGTGAAGTCGTAGTCCCAGCGGTTGTCGTTGAAGGTCCAGTGGTAATCGCGCAGCTCGCGCACCAGGGTGATCTTCAGACCCTTGGCCGGCTGTGGCTTGCCCGCCGCGTCCACGCGCATCAGCTCGAAGCGCGCATTGCCGTTGGCATCGGCGCCGTCTTCGGGGTTGAACAGCGGGCGCACGCCCACCAGCGCATTGGCCGGCCACATCACCCGCTTCAGGGTACGGGTGACGGTGCGGCCGCCGGTCTCGTACAGGCTGCCGGACAGCACCACGGCAATCGGTGCCTTGGCCTTGGCCGCCTCCTCCGGCAACGCCACGTCCTCGCGCAGCTGGCCATTGGCCGGCAGCGTGGTGTCGATCACGTCCTTGGCTTCGCGCGGCAGCTGCAGGGTCGGGTCACCGAAGAAGTAGCCCGGCAGGCCCTCCACCGGCTGCTGCTCGGCCGCCACTGCCATGCGCGCGGTGAAGCGGTTGCCATCGGCCGGCGCACCATACAGGTAGGCACCATTGGCCTGCAGGCGCAGGTCCTCACCCGGCTTCAGCGTCTTCTGCGCGCTGTCTAGGTCCAGCTTCATGCGCTCGGGCAGGAACTCCTCGATGCGCAGGGTCATGCCCTGGATCGCTTCCTTGCTGGCCGGGTCGGTGCGGAACTCGACCTGCCAGCGCCCGGTCGGCGCCTCGGCGGGGATCACCTGCTCGAAATTGATGTAGCCCTGGTCACCCGGCTGCAGGCGGGTCTCGCGGAAGGTCTTGCCGTCGGGCTGCTTCAGGCGCAGGAACACCGGTTGCGCCTTGACCGGCTTGCCATCGTTGTCACGCAGCAGCGCGGACAGGCGCACGGTCTCGCCCGGGCGATACAGGTCGCGTCCGGACCAGGCATAGACATCGAACCAAGCGTTGTCACGGCCGGCCACGGCGAATTCGCTCAGGTCCAGCGCCGGTTGGTTGAACGGCAGGAAGCTGGTGTCCTTGCCGGTGCTGGCGACCAGCACGTGGGTTGCATCCAGGGTGTAGTTCAGCAGCGCATTGCCATTGCCGTCGGTGCTGCCTTTCAGCACCACCTCGCCCTTGGCATCGAGAACCCGCAGGTCGATGCCCTTCAGCGGTGCGCCGTCCTTGAGGCCGGCGGTGTGCACGAACAGCTTGTCCTTGTAGGCGCGGGTATGCAGACCGATGTCGCTGACCGAGAAGAACGCGGTATCGAACTCGCCCTCGTAGTCACCGGTGCGCTTGAGCAGGGCGAAGTACAGGCCCGGCTCCTGCAGTTCCTTGATGTCCTGGGTCGGCAGGTAGGTCAGCACCCGCTCGTTCTGCTTGCCGCCCAGGATGAAGCGGTTGACGTAGACCGGCTCGGCCAGCTTGTTGATCGGGCTGCGCTCGTAGTCGCTGCTCAGCTCCCAGCTGCCACGGCGGCCGCCGCGCTGGTACTGGCTGAAGAAGGTCGGCAGGTCCTTCTCGCGCACGCGCAGGAACTCGACATCGACCTCCGGCACGTTCACCGACACCACCGGCAGGCCACGGCTGTCCTTGGCCGGCAGCACGCTGCCCTGCGAGGCGAAGCCGACCACCGGCTTCAGCTCGCCGCTGAACACCTTCTGCTTCAGTTCCTTGCCCAGCCGGCTGCCATCGGCGGCCAGCAGGTCCGGCGAGACCACCAGGCTGAACTCCTTGCCGGCCTCGACGAACGGGTAGCGCAGGGTCAGGCCGTCATCGGACAGCGTCCAGCTGCTGTCGTCGGTGCCGACCTTTTCCTCGAAGCGCACCAGTTTGTCGAAATCCTGGGTGCCGACCAGCGGGCGCGAGAACTCCAGCGCCAGCGACAAGCCGTCATTCTTCTGGTCCGGGTAGGCACGCAGCAGGGTGAACTCCTTCACCTGCTCGGCCTTGGTGGTGATGGCTTCACCGCTGGCCTTGGGCAGCTGCCCGCTGTCGTTGCGGCAGCCGGCCAGGCCCAGCAACAGGCCTCCTGCCAGTACAGCCGCCGCCCATCCCCACCGCTTCCGCCGTGCCGGACCGCTCATGTCGTCACTCCTTGATCGAGGTGGTCATTATAGGCAGGCCGCGTCAAGGTGTTGACGCCCCGGCGGTCGGAAACCCGGTCCCGCCCGGGACCCGGTAGCCGCCAACCTTGGTTGGCGCCCCCCCATGCCAACCAAGGTTGGCATCTACCAGAGCGCCCTCACCCCGGCAGGTACAGGTCCACGTAGTCGGTCACCGGCATCGCCGCCAGCGCCACCGGGTCCAGCGAAGCGGCCCAGATGCGCTGCTGCTGGGCGGTCGGGAAGCGATGGGCCAGGTGCCGGCGGAACTTGTCCATCAGCAGCGGAATGCCTTCCTCGCGGCGTCGGGCGTGGCCAAGCGGGTATTCCACCAGTACCTCCGGCAATTCGCTGCCGTCGGTAAAGCGCACGCTCAGGCCGTTGGCGATGCTGCGCTTGTCCGGATCCAGATAATCCGCGCTGAGCTGCGGGTCTTCATGGCAGGCCATCTTCGCGCGCAGCGCATCAATGCGCGGATCGGCGGCAACGTCGTCCTCGTAATCCTCGGCCACCAGCCGCCCGTGCAGCAACGCGATGGCGACCATGTACTGCACGCAGTGATCGCGGTCGGCCGGGTTATGCAACGGCCCCTGCTTGTCGATGATGCGGATGCAGGCTTCCTGGGTGCGGATGGCGATGTGCGCGATGTCCTCGGCCCGCCGTCCCATCGCGCGCAGCTGCTGGTGCAGCGTGACCGCCGCCTCCACTGCGGTCTGGCCGTGGAACTCGGCCGGGTAACTGATCTTGAACAGCACGTTCTCCATCACATAGCTGCCCAGCGGTCGCCCCAGCGTCAGTGCCTGACCGTGCATGGATACAGCCTCGAAGCCCCAGGTCGGCGCGCTCAGCACGCTGGGGTAGCCCATCTCGCCGCTGGCTGCCATCAGCGCCAGACGCACGCCACGACTGGTCGCATCGCCAGCGGCCCAGCTCTTGCGCGAGCCGGTATTGGGCGCGTGCCGGTAGGTACGCAGCGCCTGGCCATCGACCCAGGCCAGCGACACTGCATTGAGCATGCGTTCGCGGTCCAGGCCGAGCAGCTGCGCGACCACGGCGGTGGTGGCCACCTTGACCAGCACCACATGGTCCAGCCCGACGCGGTTGAAGGAATTCTGCAGGGCCAGCACGCCCTGGATCTCGTGCGCCTTGATCATCGCCAGCAGCACGTCGTGCACGGTCGGCGGCGGACGACGCAGGGCCTGCGCGTTGCGCCCCAGCCAATCAAGGACGGCAAGGATGCCGCCCAGGTTGTCCGATGGATGGCCCCATTCGGCGGCCAGCCAGGTGTCGTTGAAATCGAGCCAGCGCACCATTGCGCCGATGTTGAAGGCGGCCTGCACCGGGTCCAGCACGTAGTGCGTGCCCGGTACGCGCGCGCCGTTGACCACGCTGATGCCCGGAACCAGTGGGCCGAGCAGTTTGCTGCAGGCCGGGAAGGATAGCGCTTCCAGGCCGCAGCCCAGCGTATCAAGCAGGCAGTGATGCGCGGTCTGGAACGCCAGCGGTGAGTCGATGCGGGCGTCACGCACGTAATCGACGATATCCACCAGCAGCGCATCCCACGCTGCACGCTCGTTGGATGGGGTGTGGTTGTCGGACATCGTCGATCTCCTCGTTGCGGTGCGCAGTTGCCCGCGCACCATGCCAACCAAGGTTGGCATCTACCAAAGCAATCGGTCTCTGCGGCCCGGTAGTCGCCAACCCTGGTTGGCGTTTACCAGTACATCATTCGGCCGGCACCCGCACCTTGCCTTCCATCAGCACACGGGCGCTGCGGCTCATGATGGCCTTGGTCACTGTCCACTGGCCGTCAACGAGACCAGCCTGCGCACCCACGCGCAACGTGCCCGAGGGATGGCCGAAGGTCACCGCCTCACGTTCGCCGCCACCGGCGGCGCGATTGACGAGCGTGCCCGGGATTGCCGCGGCGGTACCGATCGCCACCGCCGCGGTACCCATCATCGCGTGGTGCAGCTTGCCCATCGACAACGCACGCGCGTGCAGGTCGATGGCCGACGCCGGGATCGCCTTGCCGCTGGACGACACGTAGTCCTGCGCCGGTGCCACGAAGGCCACCTTCGGCGTGTGCTGGCGGGTCGCCGCGTCTTCCAGGTTCCTGATCAGACCCATGCGCAAGGCGCCGTAGGCGCGGATCTTCTCGAAGCGCTCCAGCGCTCCTTTGTCCTCGTTGATCGCCGGCTGCAGCTCGGTACCGGTGTAGCCCAGGTCGGCGGCGTTGAGGAAGATCGTCGGGATGCCGGCGGTGATCATGGTCACCTCGAAGCTGCCCACGCCCGGCACCTCCAGGGTGTCTACCAGATTGCCAGTCGGGAACATCGCACCCGCGTCGCCATCATCGGACGGATCGATGAATTCGAGCTGGATCTCGGCCGCCGGGAAGGTCACGCCGTCCAGTTCGAAATCGCCGATCTCCTGCACTTCGCCGTCGCGCATCGGCACGTGGGCGATGATGGTCTTGCCGATGTTGGCCTGCCAGATGCGCACGGTGCACAGGCCATCGCGCGGCACGCGGGCGGGATCGATCAGGCCATTGGCAATCGCGAACGGACCGACCGCGGTGCTGAGGTTGCCGCAGTTGCCGCTCCAATCAACGAAGGCGGTGTCGATCGAGACCTGGCCGTACAGATAGTCCACGTCGTGGTCCGGCACCGAGGCGGTGGAGATGATCACGCACTTGCTTGTGCTGGAGGTGGCGCCGCCCATGCCGTCGGTCTGCTTGCCATACGGATCGGGCGAGCCGATCACGCGCATCAGCAGCGCATCGCGCGCGGGACCCGGCACCTGCGCGGCTTCGGGCAGGTCCTGCAGGCGGAAGAACACGCCCTTGCTGGTGCCACCGCGCATGTAGGTGGCGGGAATGCGGAGTTGGGGGAGAAATGCCATGAAAGATCCCTTGCAATGAAAGACGGCCCGTTGCCGGGCCGTCGGTTGCGTCACGCTACCTTGGCGCCTTCCAGGAAGTCCTGTGCGAAGCGCTGCAGCACGCCGCCGGCCTCGTAGATGGCTACTTCCTCGTCGCTGTCCAGGCGGCAGGTGACCGGCACGATCACGTCCTGGCCGTCGCGGCGGTGGATGACCAGGGTCAGTTCGGCACGCGGGGTACGCTCGCCGATCACGTCAAAGGTCTCCGTGCCGTCGATGCCCAGGGTCAGGCGGGTGGTGCCCGGCTTGAACTCCAGCGGCAGCACGCCCATGCCAATCAGGTTGGTACGGTGGATGCGTTCGAAGCCCTCGGCCACGATCGCTTCCACGCCCGCCAGGCGCACACCCTTGGCGGCCCAGTCACGCGAGCTGCCCTGGCCGTAGTCGGCGCCGGCGATGATGATCAGCGGCTGCTTGCGGTCCATGTAGGTCTCGATCGCTTCCCACATGCGCATCACCTTGCCTTCCGGCTCCACGCGCGCCAGCGAGCCCTGCTTCACGCTACCGTCGTCGTTGCGCACCATCTCGTTGAACAGCTTCGGATTGGCGAACGTGGCGCGCTGCGCGGTCAGGTGGTCGCCGCGGTGGGTGGCGTAGGAATTGAAGTCTTCTTCCGGCAGGCCCATCTTCGCCAGGTATTCGCCGGCGGCGCTGGAGGCCATGATCGCGTTGGACGGCGACAGGTGGTCGGTGGTGATGTTGTCCGGCAGCACCGCCAGCGCACGCATGCCCGCCAGCGTGCGCTCACCGGCCAGTGCGCCCTCCCAGTACGGCGGGCGGCGGATGTAGGTGCTCTGCGGCCGCCAGTCGTACAGCGGGCTGACCGCCGCGCCATGCTCCACGCGCACGTTGAACATCGGGTTGTAGACCTTGCGGAACTGCTCGGGCTTCACCGAAGCCTTCACCACCGCGTCGATCTCGGCGTCGCTCGGCCAGATGTCCTTCAGGCGCACCTCGTTGCCATCGGCATCCACGCCCAGCACGTCCTTCTCGATATCAAAGCGGACGGTGCCGGCGATGGCATAGGCGATCACCAGCGGGGGCGAGGCCAGGAAGGCCTGCTTGGCGTATGGATGGATGCGGCCATCGAAGTTGCGGTTGCCCGACAGCACGGCCGTGGCGTACAGGTCACGGTCGATGATTTCCTGCTGGATCTTCGGGTCCAGCGCGCCGCTCATGCCATTGCAGGTCGTGCAGGCGAAGGCGACGATGCCGAAACCGAGCTGCTCCAGGTCCGGCAGCAGGCCGGACTCTTCCAGGTACAGCTGCACCGCCTTCGAGCCCGGCGCCAGCGACGACTTCACCCACGGCTTGCGCTGCAGGCCACGCGCGTTGGCGTTGCGCGCCAGCAGCGCGGCTGCGATCACGTTGCGCGGGTTGGAGGTGTTGGTGCAGCTGGTGATGGCGGCGATGATCACCGCGCCATCGGGCATCAGGCCCTGCGCCTGCTCGGCCTTGCCGGCTTCCAGCTTGGCTTCATCAGCAATGCCACGCTCGGCCAGCTCCGCGGTGGCCACGCGCTTGTGCGGGTTGGACGGGCCCGCCATGTTGCGCACCACGCTGGACAGGTCGAAGCGCAGCACGCGCTCGTACTGCGCGGTCGCCAGATCGTCGGCCCACAGGCCGGTGGTGCGTGCGTAGTTCTCCACCAGCGCCACCTGCGAATCCTCACGGCCGGTCAGGCGCAGGTAATCGATGGTCTGCCCGTCGATGTAGAACATCGCGGCGGTGGCACCGTATTCGGGGCACATGTTGGAGATGGTGGCGCGGTCACCGATGGTCAGTGCCGCAGCACCCTCGCCGAAGAATTCAAGCCAGGCTCCGACCACGCGCTCCTTGCGCAGGAACTCGGTCAGGGCCAGCACCACGTCGGTGGCGGTGATGCCCGGCTGCGGGCGGCCACTCAGTTCGACACCGACGGTGTCGGGCAGGCGCATCCACGACGCACGGCCCAGCATCACGTTCTCCGCTTCCAGGCCGCCAACACCAATCGCGATCACGCCCAGCGCGTCCACGTGCGGGGTGTGGCTGTCGGTGCCCACGCAGGTATCCGGGAAGGCCACGCCGTCCTGCACGTAGACCACCGGCGACATCTTCTCCAGGTTGATCTGGTGCATGATGCCGTTGCCCGGCGGAATCACGTCCACGTTCTCGAACGCCAGCTTGGTCCAGTCGATGAAGTGGAAACGGTCTTCGTTGCGGCGATCCTCGATGGCGCGGTTCTTCTCGAACGCCTGCGGATCAAAACCACCACACTCCACCGCAAGCGAGTGATCGACGATCAGCTGCACCGGCACCACAGGATTCACCTTGGCCGGGTCACCGCCCTTGTCGGCGATCGCATCACGCAGGCCGGCCAGGTCGACCAGTGCGGTCTGGCCAAGGATGTCGTGGCACACAACGCGCGCCGGGAACCACGGGAAGTCGAGGTCGCGGCGGCGCTCGATCAGCTGCTTCAGCGAATCGCCGAGCGTGGCCGGATCGCAGCGGCGCACCAGGTTCTCGGCCAGCACGCGCGAGGTGTACGGCAGGGTGGCATAGGCGCCGGGCTGGATCGCATCGACGGCGGCGCGCGCATCGAAATAGTCCAGCGCGCTGCCGGGGAGGTTCTTGCGGTAATCGGTATTCATGGGCTGGCGGAGTGCTTGAGGCGGGCCGGGTGCCGGCGGTGCGGCGGCGAAAGCATCCGGCCGGCACGCGGCCGGCCGGATGGGTACAGCAGGTGGATCAGACGCGCTTGTCGATGGCGACGAAGTCGCGGTCTTCCGGACCGATGTAGTTGGCGCTCGGGCGGATGATCTTGCCGTCGATGCGCTGCTCGACGATGTGCGCGCTCCAGCCGGCGGTGCGGGCGATCACGAACAGGGGAGTGAACATCGCGGTCGGCACGCCCATCATGTGGTAGCTCACGGCGCTGAACCAGTCCAGGTTCGGGAACATCTTCTTGATGTCCCACATCACCGATTCCAGGCGCTCGGCGATGTCGTACATCTTCATGCTGGACTGCTCTTCGGACAGCTCGCGGGCCACGTCCTTGATCACCTTGTTGCGCGGATCGGAGACGGTGTAGACCGGGTGGCCGAAACCGATCACCACTTCCTTGCGCTCGACGCGGGCCTTGATGTCTTCCTCGGCCTCATCGGGGGTGTCGTAGCGCTTCTGTACCTCGAACGCCACTTCGTTGGCACCGCCGTGCTTCGGACCGCGCAGCGCGCCGATGCCACCGCAGATCGCGCTGTACATGTCGCTGCCGGTGCCGGCGATGACACGGCAGGTGAAGGTCGAGGCATTGAACTCGTGTTCCGCGTACAGGATCAGCGAGGTGTGCATCGCCTTCACCCACGATTCCTGCGGCTTCTCGCCGTGCAGCAGGTGCAGGAAGTGGCCACCGATGGAGTCGTCATCGGTCTCCACGTCGATCGCGCGGCCATTGTGGCTCCAGTGGTACCAGTACAGCAGCATCGAGCCGAGGCAGGCCATCAGCTTGTCGGCGATGTCACGTGCGCCCGGATGGTTGTGATCGTCCTTCTCCGGCGCCACGCAGCCGAGCACGGACACGCCGGTGCGCATCACGTCCATCGGGTGTGCCGACGGCGGCAACTCTTCCAGCGCCGCCTTCACCGCAGCCGGGATGCCACGCAGCGACTTCAGCTTGGCCTTGTACGAAACCAGCTCGGCGCGGGTCGGCAGCTTGCCGTGCACAAGCAGGTAGGCGATTTCCTCGAACTCGCTGGTGTTGGCCAGGTCCAGGATGTCGTAGCCACGGTAGTGCAGGTCGTTGCCACTACGGCCCACGCTGCACAGCGCGGTGTTGCCGGCAGCGGTGCCGGACAGGGCGACGGACTTCTTCGGCTTGAAGGTCGGGGTTGCGGTCGTATCGTTCATGTTTCCCTCCGAAAACTTGATGGTGCAGGGTACTGCTTATTTCTTGGCGGCGAACAGTGCATCGAGCTGCTGCTCGAAGGCGTGGTAGCCGATGCGGTCGTAGAGTTCTTCGCGGGTCTGCATGGTCTCCACCACATTGCGCTGGTGGCCGTCGCGACGCACCGCCTGGTAGACGTTCTCGGCCGCCTTGTTGGCCGCACGGAAGGCCGACAGCGGGAACAGCTGGATGGCAACGCCGGCCGAAGCCAGTTCATCGCGGCTGAACAGCGGGGTGGCACCGAATTCGGTGATGTTGGCCAGCACCGGCACCTTCACCGCGTCGACGAAGCGGCGGTAGGTGTCCAGATCGTAGGCCGCCTCGGCGAAGATGCCGTCGGCACCGGCCTCGACACAGGCAATGGCGCGCTCGATGGCCTTGTCCACACCGTCCACCTGGATGGCGTCGGTACGCGCGATCAGGAAGAAGTCCGGATCGGTCTTGGCATCGGCAGCCGCCTTCACGCGGTCGACCATTTCACCCTGCGAGACGATCTCCTTGCCCGGGCGGTGACCGCAGCGCTTGGCGCCGACCTGGTCTTCGATGTGGCAGGCGGCCGCGCCGGCCTTGATCAGCGACTTCACGGTGCGCGCGATGTTGAACGCACTCGGGCCGAAGCCGGTGTCGATGTCGACCATCAGCGGCAGGTCGCAGACATCGGTGATGCGGCGCACGTCCACCAGCACGTCTTCCAGGGTGTTGATGCCCAGGTCCGGCAGGCCCAGCGAGCCGGCGGCAACACCGCCACCAGACAGGTAGATGGCGCGGAAGCCGGCGCGCTTGGCCAGCAGGGCGTGGTTGGCGTTGATCGCGCCGATCACCTGCAGCGGCGATTCGGCAGCCAGCGCCTCGCGGAAGCGGGCACCGGCGGAGAAGGGGGTGGAAGCGGTCATGCGGCGATCCAGGTTGAGGTACGGAAAAGAAAGCGCAAGCACCATGCCAAGCTGCAAGCCGTTGATTTCACGGGCATGACCGCCATGCAGCGGTGAAACAAATGAAACATTGAAACAGATGTATCATGAAACACCCCGTCCCACGCACGCCGCCATGTACCTGCCCCGCTCGCCCCTGCGCCACGCCGACGCCGACCCCGGTCGCCCGGTGATCTGGACCGTCAGCGTTTCGCGGCTGACCGGTCTGCTCGGCGACGTCATTCCGGAGTTCGACCGCCGCGCGCGCATCGAGCAGATCAACCTCGGTTTCGAGGAAGCCGTGGACGTGATCGGCCAGCGCCTGCGCCGCGAGCACTGCGACGTGGTCATCGCAGGCGGCTCCAACGCGGCCTGGCTGCGCGGCCGGCTGGAGCTGCCGCTGGTGCCGATCCAGGCCAACGGCTTCGACCTGATGGAAGCGCTGGCCCGGGCACGACGGATCGCCAGCCGCATCGGCCTGGTCACCCACGCCAGCGACGTACCGGTGTTCAGCAACTTCCAGCAGAGTTTCGGCCTGGATATCGAGCATCGCCGTTTCGTCACCCGCGAGGATGCGCGCGACTGCATCGCTGACCTGCGCGCCAATGGCATCGAAGTGATCGTGGGCACCGGCATGGCCATCGATCACGCCGAACAGGCCGGCCTGCCCGGCGTGCTGCTGTACTCGGCCGACTCGGTGCGGCAGGCGTTCGAACATGCGCTGGAACTGACCCAGACGCTGGCCCGCTCCAGTGGCAACCGATCCACCCCACGCCGGCGCCCGGCAGTACGTGGCGACGCGCATGAACTGCTCGGCGACAGCGATGCGATGGCACAGGTACGCGCACAGATTACGCTCTATGCACCGCACGACAGCACCGTGCTGGTCAGTGGCGAAACCGGCACCGGCAAGGAACTGGTCGCGCGCCAGCTGCACGCCGCCAGCGGCCGGCGGGGTCGCTTCGTCGCGCTGAACTGCGGCGCGATCAGCGAATCGCTGCTGGAGGCAGAACTGTTCGGCTACAGCGATGGTGCCTTCACCGGCGCACGTCGCGGCGGACGCGTCGGCCTGGTTGAAGCCGCAGACGGGGGCACCTTGTTCCTGGATGAGATCGGCGAGCTGCCGCTGCCGTTGCAGACCCGCCTGCTGCGGGTGTTGGAAGAACGTGAAGTGCTGCGCGTGGGCGCCACCGAACCGACGCCGGTCGACCTGCGCGTGGTAGCCGCCACGCTGCAATCGCTGGAGCAGCGCGCAGCAGCAGGCAGCTTCCGTCGCGACCTGTATTACCGGCTGGCGGCGCTGCGCATCGCCCTGCCCTCGCTGCGTGCCCGGCGCGGGGACATTCCGCTGCTGGCACAGCACTTCTTCCGCCAGCTGCGTGGCATCGACGCGCCACTGGATGAGGATGCACTGGCGGTGCTGACCACGGCCGAGTGGCCCGGCAACGTGCGTGAACTACGCAATCTGGTGGATCGCCTGCGCATCCACTGGCAGCCGGCTGAAGGGCCTATTGATGCTTCGCGACTGCTGCAGCTTGCGCCCGAGCTGGCAAGCGAAGGCGCGACGGCACTGCCGCTGGAAAGTAACGGCAAACGCCCGCCGCGTGCGCAGCTGGAAGCATTGCTGCAGGAACATCGCAATGACCGCGAGGGCATGGCACAGGCGCTGGGCGTATCACGCACCACGCTATGGCGCTGGCTGCGCGCGGAGGGTCTGTAGAGCCGAGCCCATGCTCGGCTGCTTCTGCAGGGACAACAGCCGAGCATGGGCTCGGCTCTACCGCAGCCCCGGCACCGCCCCGACTTACGGATACAGCAGGCGCTTGCTCCAGCGCCCTTCGGCACCGGCTTCATAGCACCAGCGTTCGTGCAGGCGGAACTGCGCGCCGTACCAGAACTCGATGCGGTCGGGCACCACGCGCAGGCCGCTCCAACCCTCCGGGCGCGGCACGTCCTTGCCTTCGAAGCGGGCTTCGATCCCGGCAACGCGCGCGTCGAACTCTTCACGCGTTGCCAGCGTCTTCGACTGCTGCGAGGCCCAGGCGCCGATCTGGCTCATCCGCGGACGGCTGGCGAAATAGGCATCGGCTTCGGCGTCGGCCACCTGCTCCACGCGCCCCTCGATGCGCACCTGGATGCCGGCCTCGCGCAGGCTGCGCCACAGGAACAACAGCGCCGCCTGCGGATTGGCCTGCAGTTCCTGGCCCTTGTGACTGTCCAGATGGGTGTAGAACACGAAGCCGCGCTCATCGAACGCCTTCAGCAGCACGGTGCGTGCCGAGGGACGACCCTGCGTATCGGCGGTGGCCACGGTCATCGCATTCGGCTCGACCTCGCGGCTCTGCTTGGCCTCTTCGAACAGGCCGGCAAACGTGGACAGGGCTTCGGCGTACAGGTCGCTCATGATTGCGTTCTTCTCACACGGATTGGGCTATTGTGGCTGCATGGCCGCTGCTGCGTATATGCCCCAGGTGAAAGGATTCCCCGAAACATTGGCCGAACAGGTGCTGGACGACGCACTGGGCAGCGACGCAGCAGTTCCAGTATTGGCGATCAGCGGCCTGCAGGGGAGCGGCAAATCGACGCTGGCCGCGCAGGTGGTGGCACGTGCACAGGCACGCGGCCTGAACGCGGCGACGCTGTCGATCGATGATGTCTACCTGACCCGCGTGCAGCGCCAGCGACTGGCCCGCCAGGTGCACCCGCTGCTGATCACCCGCGGCCCGCCTGGCACCCATGACCTGCCGCTGGCCCACGCGGTACTGGATGCAGTGGCCGCACGCCAGCCCTTCGCGATGCCGCGCTTCGACAAGCTGGCCGATGAACGCCTGCCCGAAGCGCAATGGCCGCAGCTGCAACAACCGCTGGACCTGCTGGTGTTCGAAGGCTGGTTCCTGGGCACGCCTGCGCAGGATGACGACGCGCTGGACAGCCCGTTGAACGCGCTGGAACGGGAGGCCGACGCCGATGGCCGCTGGCGGCGCTGGTGCAACCAGGCGCTGGCCCGCGACTATCCTGCGCTGTGGCAGCGCTGCGACCGCCTGTGGTTCCTGCAGCCACCGGATTTCTCGGTGGTACCACGCTGGCGCTGGCAGCAGGAGCAGAACCTGCAGGCCGCGCAGCCGGGCCGGCACGGCATGAGCCGGCCACAGCTGGAGCGCTTCGTGCAGTATTACGAGCGGGTCAGCCGCCAGGCGCTGCGTGCCCTGCCCGCTCTGGCCGACCACGTGGTGGTGCTGGACGGCCAGCGACAGGTGCAGGACGTGCGCTGAGCGCGCCTATTCCACCAGGAAGGTCACCCGCAGGTTGACCCGCCATTCGGTGATCTCGCCACTGCCATTGGTGACCACCTTGGTCTCGTTCACCCAGGCGCCCTGGATGCCCTTGACCGTCTCGGAGACCTTTTTCAGCCCGCTGCGCACGGCGTCCTCCACGCTTTTCGGCGAGGAGGCGGTGATTTCGATGACCTTGGCGACCGTCATGGCCTGTACTCCGACTGGCGCGGGAGATCCCGCAGGAACGCCTACCCTGACGTGAAGAACGTAAAGGCCAGGGCACGGAGGTGTTAGCATCAGAGAGCATGAATCCTGCTCCGAACCTGATCCTGATCGGCCCGATGGGCGCCGGCAAAACCTGCATCGGCCGCCGCCTGGCCGAGCGCTTCACGCTGGACTTCGTCGACGTCGACCAGGCCATCGTCGATGCCGCCGGCGCCAGCATCCCGACCATCTTCGAGCACTCCGGCGAAGCCGGCTTCCGCAGCCATGAACGCGAGGCGCTTGCGCGCGTGCTGGAAGGCCGCGGCCAGCTGGTCTCCACCGGTGGCGGCGCGGTGCTGGATCCTGGCAATCGTGCACTGATCGCCCAGCGCGGCTTCGTGGTCTACCTGAGGGTCAGCGTGGCCGCGCAGCTGGAACGCCTGGCCCGCGACAAGGGCCGGCCGCTGCTGCAGCGCCCGGACCGCGAGCAGGTGCTGCACGATCTGGCCGCACACCGCGACCCGCTGTACCGCGAACTGGCCGACCTCACCCTCGATACCGACCCGTATACCGCTGCCGACGCGACCGCCCACCTGGTGGTCAAGCTGGCCACGCAATGGCAGCGCCAGGACCTGACCGCATGACTTCCCCCGCCCTGCTGCAGGTCGCCGTTGGCGGCGACCGCCCTTACACCATCACCATCGGCCCCGGTGCCCAGGCCGACGGCGCTGCGCTGGCCTCGCATGTTCGCGGCCGCCACGTGCTGCTGCTCAGTGACAGCGAAGTGGCCCCACGCTATCTGGACGCCGTGAAGCAGACGCTGTTGGCCGCACGCCCCGACCTGATCGTCGGCGAGCACGTGCTGGCCGCAGGCGAAGCCTCCAAGACCCTGGCCGAGTTCGGCCGTGCGATCGAAGCACTGGCCGCGCTTGGCGCCACCCGCGACGCCTGCGTGTTCGCCCTCGGCGGCGGCGTGGTCGGTGATCTCGCCGGTTTTGCAGCCGCCTGCTGGATGCGCGGCGTGGACTGCGTGCAGCTGCCGACCACCCTGTTGGCGATGGTCGATTCGTCGGTGGGCGGCAAGACCGCGGTCGACATTCCGGCCGGCAAGAACCTGGTCGGCGCCTTCCATCCGCCGCGCGCAGTCATTGCCGATACCCGCGTGCTGGCTACGCTGCCGCCGCGCGAACTGCGTGCCGGCCTGGCCGAAGTGGTGAAGTACGGCGCGCTGGGCGATGCCGTGTTCTTCGAATGGCTGCAGCAGCATGCCGATGCGCTGATCGCCGGTGAAGACAACGTGCTTTCCGAAGCCATCGCGCGCAGCTGCCGGCACAAGGCCGCCATCGTCGAGCGCGATCCGTTTGAGAAGGGCGAGCGTGCCCTGCTCAACCTGGGCCACACCTTCGGCCATGCCATCGAGACCGAACAGGGCTACTCGGCCCCGGGCCGCGATGCGCTGAACCACGGCGAGGCCGTAGCGGTGGGCATGGTGCTGGCGGCGAAGCTGTCCACCCACCTGGGCCTGGCCGAGGATGCCGACCGCGCGCGCCTGCAGTCGCTTCTGGAACGCCTTTGCCTGCCGGTGGCGATTCCGGCCGGGCTGGACCCACAGGCCCTGCTCGGCCGCATGCGGCTGGACAAGAAGAACGTGGCCGGCCGCCTGCGCCTGGTGCTGTGGCGCGGCATGGGCCGTGCCGAGGTGGTGCCGGACGTGGATGAGGCGGCGGTGCTGAAGGTGCTGGGCGCGGGCTGACCTTTCCGCGTTCGCCGGGCATGGCCCGGCGCTGACGGATTGTGCTGCGGCATGAAGCGCAGCCGAGCGTGGGCTCGGCTCTACAGGTCCGTGCCGCCCCGGGGCGATACAATCGGCGCCATGCACGTCTACCTGCAACATCCCGACGCCGGTGCGCAGGCACCGCGCTTCCTGCGCCTGAGCCTGCAGCCGGATCTGTTCGGCGGCTGGGAACTGCTGCGCGAAAGCGGCCGCGTCGGTGCCCGCTCGCAGCTGCGGCGCGAGCTGTTCCTGCAGGCCGACGAAGCCCGCCATGCTTTCGAGAAGGCCCGCGATGCCGAACTGCATCGCGGCTTCCAGATCCTTTCGCACGGCGACTGACGCCGCTGCCAACTTTCGTCCAAGGAATGCCCATCGTGACCAGCCCTCTCCGCAATGATCGCCTGCTGCGCGCCCTGCGCCGCGAACCGGTGGACTGCACCCCCGTCTGGCTGATGCGCCAGGCCGGCCGCTACCTGCCGGAGTACCGCGCGACCCGGGCCAAGGCCGGCAGCTTCCTGGCCATGGCCAAGAATCCGGAGATCGCCTGCGAGGTCACCCTGCAGCCGCTGCGCCGCTTCCCCTTGGACGCGGCCATCCTGTTCTCGGACATCCTCACCATTCCCGACGCGATGGGCCTGGAGCTGTACTTCGTCGAAGGCGAAGGCCCGAAGTTCCGCCACCCGGTGCGTGATGAAGCGGCCATCGCCAGGCTGGCCGTGCCGGACATGGAACAGGACCTGGGCTATGTGATGGACGCGGTGCGCCTGATCCGCCGCGAACTGGATGGCCAGGTGCCGTTGATCGGCTTCTCCGGCAGCCCGTGGACGCTGGCCTGCTACATGGTGGAAGGCGGCGGCAGCAAGGACTTTGCGCGCATCAAGGCGATGGCGCTGAACCACCCCCAGGCCCTGCACCGCCTGCTGGAGGTCACCACTGAAGCGGTGATCGCCTACCTCGGCGCGCAGCGTGCGGCTGGTGCGCAGGCGCTGCAGGTGTTCGACACCTGGGGTGGCGTGCTGTCGCCGTCGATGTACCGCGAGTTCTCGCTGCGTTACCTGCAGCGCATTGCCGAGGGCCTGGAGCGTGGCGAAGGCAGCGAGCGCACGCCGCTGATCCTGTTCGGCAAGGGCACCGGCCTGCATCTGGAAGCGCTGTCGCAGACCGGCGCCGATGCGCTGGGCCTGGACTGGACGCTGGACCTGGACGAGGCCATGCGCCGCACCGGTGGCCGCGTTGCCCTGCAGGGCAACCTCGACCCGACCACGCTGTACGCCTCGCCGGATGCGATCGCCGCCGCTGCCGCACGCGTGCTCGACACCTATGCCGCGGGCAACGGTGGTTCGCGCGAGGGCCATGTGTTCAATCTTGGCCACGGCATGTCGCCGGACATGGACCCGGCGCACGTGCAGGTGCTGGTCGACGCGGTGCACGCGCACAGCCAGCGCTGAACCTTGCGCATGCGGTTGCGGCGCGATGTTGATCGCGCCGTGACCCGCAGTGCGCGATCATGGTCTCCCCAACGCTGCACCGGCCGCGCCCCATGTCCACATCGCCATCGACCTACAACCGCCAGCGCCCCCTGCTGTGGTTGGTTTCGTTGGCGATCTTCATGCAGATGCTGGACTCGACCATCGTCAACACGGCGTTGCCGGCGATGGCCGCCAGCCTGGGCGAAAGCCCGCTGCAGATGCAGTCGGTGGTGTTCAGCTATGCGCTGGCGGTGGCTACCTTCATTCCCGCCTCCGGCTGGATCGCTGACCGCTACGGCACCCGCCGCACCTTCCTGGTGGCGATCATCCTGTTCACCCTCGGCTCGCTGGCCTGCGCGCTGGCCCAGCACCTGCACCAGCTGGTCGGTGCGCGCGTGCTGCAGGGCATCGGCGGTGCGATGCTGCTGCCGGTCGGTCGCCTGGCGGTGATGCGTTCGGTGCCGCGCGAGGATTTCCTGCGTGCGATGAGCTTCATCGCCATCCCCGCGCTGGTCGGCCCGTTGATCGGTCCCACGCTGGGTGGCTGGCTGGTCGAGATCGCCTCGTGGCACTGGGTGTTCCTGATCAACCTGCCGATCGGCGTGATCGGTTTCATCGCCGCGATGAAGATCATGCCCGACCACTACGCCAGCCATCGCACCCGCTTCGACCTGCGTGGCTACATCATGCTGGCCTTCGCGATGGTGGTGCTGTCACTGGCGCTGGACGGCATCTCTGGACTCGGCACGCCACATGCGCTGGTGATGCTGATGACCGTGGCCGGCCTGGCTGCGCTGGTGGGCTACTGGCTGCACGCCGCCAATTCCACCGCCCCCTTGTTCTCGCTGGCCCTGTTCCGCGTGCCCAGCTATCGCATCGGTATCCTTGGCAACCTGTTCTCGCGCATCGGCAGCAGCGCCATGCCGATGCTGATCCCGCTGCTGCTGCAGGTCGGCCTGGGCCTGGGCCCGATGAACGCCGGCCTGATGATGGTGCCGGTGGCAGCGGCCGGCATGGTGTCGAAGAAGCTGGCGGTAAAGCTGGTTGAGCGCTACGGCTACCGCCGCGTGCTGATGGTCAACACCGTGCTGGTCGGCCTGGCGATGGCCAGCTTCATCCTGATGACACCGGGCCAGCACATGGCCTGGCGCCTGCTGCAGCTGGCGTTCTTCGGTGCGGTCAATTCACTGCAGTTCACCGTGATGAACACCGTGACGCTGCGCGACCTGGACCGCGAATTCGCCAGTTCCGGCAACAGCCTGCTGTCGATGGTGATGATGCTCGCCGCTGGTTTCGGGGCCGCCGCTGCGGGCAGCCTGCTGGCCGCGTTCGGCAACCACCTGGACAGCAACAGCGCGACCGCGGCGCTGCATGCGACGTTCCTGTGCGTGGGCGCGATCACCCTGACTTCGACGATGATCTTCTGGCAGCTGCCCGATACCAAGCCGGAGCCACGGCAGGTCGAGCACGTCGCGGAGTGAGGGTGGTTCGGCAGGGCCTGCGGCCCTGCACCTGCAGAGGCTTCAAGCCAAGGCAACAGCAACGGCAAAAGCAGGCATTCCGTGGGATGGCGGGGCGGTGTGGGCTTGCAGGACACGCCGTAAACCCGTCCATGGGGGCTCGATGGCGCCATCCATGGCGCCAACGGTCCTGCAAGCCCACACCGCCCCACCTCTGACAGATTTTCGCGATCGGGTAGATCCACGCCGTGCGTGGATGAACGTCCATTAACATCGAATAGGTCGAATTGAAATCGAAACGCATCCACGCATGGCGTGGATCTACCCGATCGCAGAATTCTGTCGAAGGCGGGGTGGGTCCGGTTGCGGGGGCGTGAGCCGCATGGATGCGGCGACCGAGCTTACATGGACGTACTTGCAGCGTCCCCCGTAACCGGATCCACCCCGCCATCCCACAGGAAGCCAGCTTTTGCTTCGGCTGTTGCTGTTGCTCCGGCTTGCAGCAGGTGCAGGGCCGCAGGCCCTGCCGCCCCCTCCTACCTGCCCATCACCCGGGCGATCGCTTCCACCAGCAGCTCACCGGTCACCGGCTTGCGCAGGAAACCGCCGATGCCGGCCGCTTCCACCTGCTGCTGCAGGTCCGGATCGGTCCGCGCGGTCACGGCAAGCAGCGGCAGCATATAGCCCTGGTTGCGCAGGTGCTGGGCCAGCTCGAAGCCACTCAGGCCCGGCAGGTCAAGATCCAGCAGGCCGACGTCGAAATCACCGGCGCTGATCTCGCGCAGCGCCGCCAGCGCATGCCCCGCATGCACGACCTCGTGCCCGCGCGCACTCAGCAACCCGCGCACCACGTCGGCCACGGTCGCATCGTCCTCCACCAGCAGTACCCGCAATGGCGGCATGTTCGCCGCGTCCTCGCGGTGCGTTTCACCATCTGCTTCGGCATTGGCATCGACCACCATCGGCAACGGCAACGTCACGCCGAAGCAGGTGCCGCGACCGAGTTGGCTCTCCACCTGGATCCGCCCCTGCATCGCGTGCGCCAGTTCGCGGCAGATCGCCAGGCCCAGGCCACTGCCACCGTACTGCGCCGCGGTACGTGCACCATCGGCCTGCTCGAAGCGGCGGAACAGGCGTTGCTGCTGCTCCTGGCTGATGCCGGGGCCGGTGTCGCGCACTTCGAAATGCAGCGATCGCAGCTCGGCGTCGCCGCGCGCGTGCAGGGTGATGGTGCCGCGGCTGGTGAACTTGACCGCATTCGAGAGCAGATTCAGCAGAATCTGCCGGACCCGCATTGCATCGCCGGTGGCCTGCAGGCCGGGGGGCAGCTGGTTGTCGAGGGTGAAACGCAGGCCCTTCTGCGCCGCCAACGGCCCCATCAGCGCGGTCAGGTCCTGCAGCAGGCTGCTCAGTGCGAACGGCTTGTGCTGCAATTCCAGACGACCCGATTCGATCCGCGCAAGGTCCAGCGCATCGTTGACCAGGTGCAGCAGGTGCTCGCCGGCATGGCGGATCGATTGCGTATAGCCGCGCTGCTGCGGATCCAGAGGCGAGGACAGCAGCAGCTCGCTCATGCCCAGCACACCGGTCATCGGCGTGCGGATCTCATGGCCAAGGTTGGCCAGGAAGCGGGTCTTGGCGGCCGATGCCTGTTCGGCCAGCTCCTGCTTGTGCAGCGCCAGCTGATAGGCGTGGCGGCGCTGCAGGCGACGACGGTACAGCCAAGCGAACCAGCTGGTCAGCAGCAGCGCGAACGAGGCCAGCACCAGCAGGCCGGACAAACTGCGCCACCACGGTGGCTGCACGCGGAATTCCAGGCTCTGCACCCGTGACCAGACATGGTCGGCCGACCGCGCCTGCACTTCCAGCCGATAGCTGCCCGGTGCCAGCCGCGAGAACAGGCGCTCACCGGCCGGTCCCACTTCCACCCAGTCCGGGTCGTAGCCGGCCAACCGGTAACGATAGGTATTGGACGCCGAATCGGCGAATGACAGCAGGCGCGCGACGATGCGCAGATCGCGGTCGCCATCGGCGATCTGCAACGGCGTGTCGTGGGTGAGGTCCAGCACCTGCTCGTTGCGGCGCACCTCCACCCGCTCGATCACCAGCGGCGCACGCCGCATCGAGGGCCGCACCTGCTCCGGGTCGAACACCACCACACCGGCCGGCGTACCCGCCACCAGATGGCCGTCTCCCGACATCACCAGCGTGTGCTCACGGAATTCCTGGCTCGGCAGGCCGTCGTGCACGCCATACAGGCGCACGCTCTGGCCATCGGCACCGATGCGCACCAGGCCACGCGCACTGGTTGCCCACGCTACCCCCTGGGCATCGACCACCAGTCCCGAGGCGGAGATCGCCGGGTAGCCCTGCTCGGCACCAATCACGGCCTGCCGCTCCAGCCGGCCCTGGCTCCAGCGGTAGCGCGACAGGCGGCCATCCTCGGACAGCCAGACCTGGCCATCGCTTCCCACGTGCAGAGCATGGATCGCGGTCGCCGGTGCACCCGGCACCGGCTGGAAACGCTCGCTTTCCGGCAGCCACTGCAGCAGGCCACGGCTGCTGGCCAGCCAGATATGGTCCTGAGGCCCGCATTCCACGTCGAGATTGAGCTGGCCCTGCTGCAATCCGCGCTGGCCATTGTCCAGCTGGCGCCGCAGGCGCCCATCCAGATCGCGCTGCTGAAGACCCGCCGACAGCATCAGCCAGAGACTGTCACCATCACAGGTCATCATCGATTCGATGACCCCTTCCATGGTCGCGTCGGCGCCGGCATCCCGGCCCCAGCGGCGCAGATCACGCCGCTTCGGGTCATAGCGCAGCAGTGCGTCGTTGGAACCGATCCAGACCTGGCCGCGGCGATCCTCGCGCACCGAGGTCAGCCAGTGCATGCCGTTGACCCAGGTGCGATGCTGTTCGATGCTGCCGGTCTTCGGATCGAAGCGGTCCAGCGCGCCGTGGCTGCCGACCGTCCAGATGCCGCCGTTGCTGGACGGGCTGGTACCCAGCACGAAAGCGTTGCGCAGCGAGCGGGGGTCGTCCTCCAGCCGCGACAGCACCGAGAACTGCCACCAACGCGGCAGCAGGTGCCAGAGGCCGGCGTTGGTGCTGGCCAGCCAGATACCACCCTCGCGATCCTCGTAGGCGCCGGTCCAGTTCGGGCGCACCGGACCACGCGCCACGGCGCTGTACAGGGGCACGGCCTGGTACTGGCCATCGACCGCCCGGCCAAGGCCGGTGCGGGTGTCCAGCCAGTGCCCGCCCTGCTCGTCGCGCAGCATCATGCCCAGCACCTGTTCGCCTTCGGGCAGCTTCCAGGACGGCGCCTCGAAACGACCGTCGGGGCGACGCACGACGGCACCGGCCATCGTGCTGATCCAGAGGCTGCCATCGGGCTCGGCCGTCAGGCCATTGATCAACTGGCTGGGAACGATGCCGGCACCGACCCGTTCAAAGTCCGTGCCGGTCCAGCGCGCGACGCCATGCTTGGTGCCGATCCACAGGCTGCCATCGGCCAGGGTTGCCAGGTACGGCACCGATGCGGCCGGCAGGCTGCGTGGGTTGTTCGCTTCGGGCAGGAAGCGCTGCAGCCGGTCCTGGTTGTCCAGGCGGTACAGACCACCTTCGTGGGTGCCGAACCAGACCGAACCATCCGGCGTCGTGGCCAGGCTCCAGACCGTGTTGGTGCCCATCAACGGCTGGCTGCTGCGGTCGTAGAAATGCAGCTGGCGGCGATCGGCCGACATCCGTACAAGACCGGCGTTCTCGGTGCCGATCCAGAGCTGGTTGCGGGCATCGACCAGCACCGTCCAGATGCGGTTGTCGCGCAGGCCGTCTTCCGAACGCCAGATCCGGTAGTTGCGCCCGTCGTAGCGGGCCAGGCCGTCGTTGGTGGCGATCCACAGGTAACCGTAACGGTCCTCGGCCATGCGGTTCACGGTATTGGACGGCAAGCCGTCGAACACCGTCACCTGGCGCGGGCTCGGTGGCACCGGCTGCGCCGCAGCGGGCGACAGGCAGCACAGGAGGACCAGCAGCAGCATCGCCGCCCGCAGATACACCACCGATTGCCTCCTCACGCTGCTTCTGATGATTCCCGCACTACGGGCGTCGGCATGGTAAACCGAAAGTCGCGCCGTTCACGCCCGGCACTGCCGCATTCAAAGGGTGGTCTGCCGTTTTGCGCGCGCCTGGGCAATGGCAGCCACCAGCATGTCACCGGTCACCGGCTTGCGCAGGAAGCCATCGAACCCGGCCGCCAGGACCTGGGTCTCAGCGTAGGCATCGGAGCGTGCGGTGACCGCCACCAGGGGTAGTTCATAGCCCATGGTGCGCAGCTGGCGGGCGATGGCGGTGCCGTCCAGCGCCGGCAGATCGAGATCCAGCAGGCCCACGTCAAAGCCATCGGTGGCGATCTCCGAAAGCGCGCCCAGGCCATGCAGCACGTGCACCACATCGTGCCCACGGCCACGCAGCAGGCCGGCGATGACCTCCGCCACGGTCGCGTCATCCTCCACCAGCAGGATGCGCAGTGGCGGCAGCATCGGCAGCACCGGCGATTCGCCCGGCGCATTGGTGGCCTGCCGGATCCAGGGTAGTGGCAACCACACCCGGAAACGCGCGCCCTTGCCCGGCTGGCTGTCCACTTCGATGCGTCCGTTCATGGCCACGGCCAGCTCCTGGCAGATCGCCAGGCCCAGCCCGCTGCCGCCATAGCGCGACGCAGTGCGCGGGCCGTCCGCCTGTTCAAAGCGATGGAACAGGCGGTCCTGCTGCTCGGCGTTGATGCCCGGGCCGGTGTCATGCACTTCGAAGCAGAGGCCGCCGCCATTCTCCTCCAGTCGCACGGCCAGGCCGACGTGCCCACGCTCGGTGAACTTGATTGCGTTGCCCAGAAGATTCAGCAGGATCTGCCGCACGCGCATCTCGTCGCCGCTGACGCTGACCGGCCCCGGCGGATCGCTCCCACGCTGGAACTCCAGGTTGCGCTGCTTCGCCATCGGCTGCATCAACGCCTGCACCTGGTCGAGCAGGCCGGCCAGATCGAACGGGCGCAGGTCCAGCTCCAGCCGGCCGGCCTCGATGCGGGCCAGATCCAGCGCGTCGTTGACCAGCCGCAGCAGGTGGCTGCCAGCCTGCTGGATCGAGCCTGCATAGCTGCGCTGCACCGCATCCAGCGGGGTGGCCAGCAGCAGTTCGCTCATGCCGAGCACACCGGTCATCGGCGTGCGTACCTCATGGCCCAGCGTGGCCAGGAACCGGCTCTTGGCCTGTGAGGCCTGCTCTGCCAGCTGCTGCTTGTGCACGGTCAACTGCCATTGCTGGCGGCGGCGCAGGCGCGCACGGATCGACCACACCAGGATAAGCAGCAGCAGCGAGCCGATCAGCAGGTAGCCGAAGATCGCCATGCCGCTGCGCCACCAGGGTGGCAGCACCTTCACCTGCAACTGCTGCGAAGGCGTCCACGCGCCACTGGCCGTGGCTGCCTGGACTTCAATGACGTAGCTGCCGGTCGGCAGCCGCGACAACGTGCGCTGGCCGTCACCGCCCTGCTCCACCCAGTTCTGGTCGTAGCCCTGCACCCGGAAGCGGTAACGATTGCCCTGCGGATTGGCATAGGAAAGCAGTCGTGCATCGATCTGCAGATCACGATCATCCGGCCCCAGCAACAGCGTGCCGGTGGTCGGCAGTGGTTGCCAACCACGGGCATCATCGCGCCGCACGCGGACCTCGGCGATCACCAGCGACGACGGCGGCAACACGGCATCGGCAGCATTCACATCGAACACCACCAGGCCGGTCTGGGCCACCGCAAGCACGCGACCATCGGCATTCACCGCTGGCGGCCGGCTGGTGAACTCGGCATCGGGCAGGCCATCGCGTTCGTTGAACTGCTGCAGGCGGCGCGCCTTCGGGTCCCACCGCAGCAGGCCACGTGGCGTGGTCGCCCACAGGCGGCCATCTTCGGCCAACGCCAGTCCCCCCATGCTCACCGACGGCACGCCAGCACTGCCATCGATGCGCTGGATCAGGCGCAGGCTCATGCCATCCCACTGGTAGCGCTCGAGCGCGCCCTGGCGGGCCAGCCACAGCTGCTGTGGATCCACCCACACCAGATCGTAGATCAGCCCACGCGAAACGCCCGGCACCACTTCGAAACGCCCGGCCTGTTCACGCCAGATCCCCATGTCGCCCATCACCCAGGCCTTGCCCTGGGCATCAAAGCGGATCTGCTCAACCGGTGAATCGGCCGTCTTGCGGAGATCCTCCAGCGGGAAACTACGCAGCACGCGGCCATCGGCGCTGCGCTGCTGCAGGCCCAGGTTCATCACCGACAGCCAGACCGTGCCATCGGGGGCCTGCCGCATCAGATCGATGCGCTGGCGCAGGTCGGCCCCTCCATCGATATGCCAATCGTGCAGCGCGCGGGTGGCCGGGTCATACACGCTGATGCGGCCGGCACGCCCCAGCCACAGGCGCCCGTCCGGCCGCGGCAGCACCGACCACACCGCCCCGCGGCCGATCTCGCGATCGCTGGCCAACAACTTCAGCACTCCCTGCGCGTCCAGCTGGTACACGCCATGCGCTGAGCCGACGTAGTAATTCCGGCCATCACTGGCTGCACTCAACAGGTACTGGCTGTCCAGCGGCTTGCCGTCAAGCTGGTTCCAGATCGAAAACCGGCGCCAGTCCGGCGGCAGGTAGGCCAGGCCCTGGGTCAGCAGCGCCACCCACAATCCGCCCTCATGGTCCTGCATCAGATCAAGCACACCGCTCTGGGCAGTGAGGAAACCACTGCCACGGTCGCCGTCGAGCCGCCGCAGCATGCTGGCATCTCCGCGCAACAGGCCATCGGAGGTGCCCGCCCAGTAACCCCCCTGGCGATCGGCCAGCACCAGTGCCGAACGCAGGCGTGCACTGTCGGTCCAGCGCGGACGACTGACCCGGTCCTGCGCGTCGATACGGTAGAGGCCGTCGTTCTGGCTGCCGGCCCAGATCGAGCCATCGGGGTCGCGGCTCAGGCGCAACACACTCAGCGCCCCCAGTTCGCGCGGCGCGACAGCCTCGAATCCAGTTCCGTTCCAGCGCGCAATGCCCGCCTCGGTGCCGATCCACAGGCGCCCCTGCGCATCGACCAGGCTGCTGTAGATGGTATTGCTGGGCAACCCGCCAGGACGGGCCGGATCATGCTCGAAGAAGCGCAGGCTGCCGTCTTCACCGAAACGGCAGACGCCATGGCCACTGGTGCCGATCCACAGTGCATCCTCGGCGTAAGCCAACGTCCAGAACTGGCTCATGCAGGGGCCGTTGACCGCATCGAAGGTCTTGAAGTGCTCGCGGTCAGCATCCAGCCGGGCCACGCCCTTGCCATTGATGCCGACCCAGACGCGATCCAGGGGATCGACCAGCAGGGTCTCGATCTCGTTGCCGGGCAGCGATCCCGGCTGCTCCGGATCATGTTCCCAGACCCGCAGGCTGCCGCCGTCATAGCGCACCAGGCCACCATCGGTGGCAGCCCAGATATGGCCCTGGCGGTCCTCGGCCAACGCCAGCACCATGCGCGAGGGCATGCCTTCGGCGGCACCGAAACGGCGCAGGCGCGGTGTTTCCGCCATGTCCAGGGCCGTGGCCGCCGTGGCGAACGCCATCAGCAGCAGCCCCATTCCCGCGATGCCTCGGCACCACCGGCGCCAACCGCTCGTCATCCTGAACCCCCTGTCCTGTCCCGATTGTCACACAGGGCCGGCTTCATGGCTGCAACAGCCTGTTTCCACCGGTGGACCCACCACGAACTGTTGCAGCCATGCACGCAACGTTGGCAGGGGGCTGTGCGTATGATCGCAACGTCCCCCTTTCCGGAGCCCGCCATCGATGCGTCCCTGCCTGGCCCTGCTGCCGATGCTGCTCGCCACCGCCCCCGCCTGGGCGGATGCAGATACCTATCGCCTCGATCCGGTGCATACGCGTGTGCTGTTCACCATCGACCACGCGGGTTACTCGCAGGCGATGGGCACGGTCTCCGGCAGTGAGGGCCGCCTGCAGTTCGATCCCGACAACTGGCGCGAGGCCACACTGGATGTCGAGGTCCCCGTGTCGCGACTGGACCTGGGTGATGCCAAGTGGAACCAGGCCACGCTGGCCCGCAGCCTTCTGGACGGCGAGCGCTTCCCGAAGGCACATTTCGTCTCCAGCCGGGTCGAACCGATCGATGCCAGGCGCGCCCACGTGATCGGCACCCTGACCCTGCGCGGGGTCAGCCAGGAGATCACGCTGGACGTGACCCTCAACGCCATCAAGCGCTATCCCCTGCCCCCGTTCCGACGCACCGCCGGTTTTTCCGCCAGCACCACGCTGAGCCGGCGCGCGTTCGGCATCACCGCCTGGCCGGGCGTCATCGGTGATGCAGTACAGCTGAGGATCGAGGCTGAAGCCACACTCGACCGCAGCGACGCCCCGGGAACTCCCGCTCCCGTTCCACACTCCGACCCCAAGACGGCCCCCTAGAGGACCCTTCATGACCGCCAAGAACACCCCCGCCGCCTGGGGGAGTGTCAGCCAGATCCTGCATTGGTTGATCGCATTGCTGATCCTCGCCCTCGGCGTGGTCGGCCTGACCATGGGCGAACTGCCCAAGACCCCCAAGTATTTCTGGGTCTATACCGCGCACAAGTCGATCGGCATCACCGTGCTGGCGCTCGTACTCTTCCGCCTCGGCTGGCGCCTGTATGCCGGTGCCCCCAAGCCGGTGCCGGGCGTGCCCAGCTGGCAGGAGCGCATCGCCAGTGCCACCCATGTGCTGCTGTATGTGCTGATGTTTGCCATCCCGCTATCGGGCTGGCTGTACGACTCGGCCAGCGGCCTGCGCCCGTTCCGCTGGTTCGGCCTGGTTGACGTGCCCAAGCTGAGTGGCCCGGACCCGCAGGTCGTTGCGGTATCCCATGCCATCCACGAATACGGCTTCTGGCTGTTGATCGCGGTGGTGCTGGCCCATGCCGGCGCTGCCTTCTACCACCACCTGTTCCAGCGCGATGCGACCTTGTCCCGCATGTTGCCGCGTGGCTGGCTCACCTCCCCTCAGAAGGACTGACCGATGAACCTGAAACTGACCACTCCGGCCGCCGTGGCCGCCGCCCTGGCCGGCATGCTGGCCACCGCCCCGGTGCTCGCCGCCAACTACGCGCAGGCCCCCGGTGCCGGTTCGATCCTGGTGTTCGCGACCAAGTACGACGGCGAAGTGTTCACCGGCAGCTTCCCGGGCTTTGCCACCAAGCTCAGCTTCGACCCGGCCAACCCGGCCGCCGGTTCGCTGGACGTGGTGATCCCGCTGGCCGGCGCCAAGAGCGGCAACAGCGACCGCGACTCGACCCTGCAGACCGCCGACTTCTTCAACGTCGGCAAGTTCGCCACCGCGCGCTACACCGCCAAGGGCTTCCGAGCGGTGGGCAACGACCAGTTCGCCGCCGACGGCACCCTGGAACTGCGCGGGGTCAGCAAGCCAGTCACGCTGACCTTCACCTGGAAGCCGGGCACCCAGCCGGTGCTGACCGGCAAGGCCACCGTCAAGCGCCTGGACTTCGGCGTCGGCAGCGGTGACTGGGCCGACACCAAGACCATCCCGGACGAAACCGCGATCAGCACGATCGTGAAGTTCGACGCGAAATGAGCGATGGGCCGGGGCACGGCCCCGGCCGCATCCTGTAGATGCCGAGCCATGCTCGGCTGCCGTCCAGGTCGCGCTGCGCGCGTCAGCCGAGCATGGCTCGGCTCTACAGTGAGCTTTCAGCCAGCCAGGCCTTAACCGTGGCCGCGTCGAACGGCCAGTCCAGCTCACGGTCACCGCGCTCGTCGCGCAGCACCGGCACCCGCGCGCCGTAGCGCGGCTCCAGCGCCGGCTGGTCATCCAGGAACACCGATTCGAACTCCGGCGCCCTGGCCTTGGCCAGCTCGGCCAGGGCCATGTCGCACAGGTGGCAGTCGTCACGCTGGAACAGAGTCAACACCGGATGGGACCCCTTGGCGGAAATGCTGCGCCGCAGCCATGGAAGTGCGGCATGAACCGCTAGAATAGCGGTCTCTTCCGGTACCCGCAGTACGGCAACCATGGCTGTCAGCACGTTCGACGTTTTCAAGATCGGCATTGGCCCGAGCTCCTCGCACACCGTCGGGCCAATGAAGGCCGCCGAGCGATTCATCCACCGTTGGCTGCTGGATCCGGGCCGCCTGCACGAGGTCGCGCGCATCCGCGCCGATGTCTATGGCTCGCTGGCGCTGACCGGCCGCGGCCACGGCACCGACAAGGCGATCCTGCTCGGCCTGGAAGGCCAGCGCCCGAACCTGATCGATCCGGACATCATTCCGGCCACGCTGGAGCGCATCCGCAGCAGCAAGCGCATCCAGCTGATGGGCCAGCACGAAATCGCCTTCGACGAGAAGCGCGACCTCGGCATGAACAAGCGCCAGAAGCTGCCGTACCACACCAACGGCATGCGTTTCACCGCGTACAACGCCGAGGACGAAGTGATCGCCACCCGCGATTACTACTCCGTCGGTGGTGGCTTCGTGGTCAACCAGGACGACGCGGCCGATGACCGCATCGTGCCCGACGAAACCCCGCTGCCCTACCCGTTCAAGAGCGGCGACGAGCTGCTGGCGCAGACCGCGCGCAGCGGCCTGAGCATTGCCCAGCTGATGTTCGAGAACGAGAAGTGCTGGCGCAGCGAGGACGAGATCCGCGCGCAGCTGCGCGAGATCTGGAGTGCGATGCAGTCGTGCGTGACGCGCGGCATCCGTGAGGAAGGCGTGCTGCCGGGTGGCCTGAAGGTGGGCCGTCGTGCACCGGCGCTGTACCGCGAGCTGTCGTCGAAGCCGGAAGCGGCGATGCGCGATCCGCTGACCACGCTGGACTGGGTCAACCTGTACGCACTGGCGGTGAACGAGGAAAACGCGGCTGGAGGCCGCGTGGTGACCGCGCCGACCAACGGTGCCGCGGGTGTGCTGCCGGCGGTATTGCACTACTTCGACCGCTTCTGCCCCGGCGCCAACGAGCAGCGCGTGTTCGACTTCCTGCTGACCTCGGCGGCGATCGGCATCCTCTACAAGGAAAACGCCTCGATTTCCGGCGCCGAAGTGGGTTGCCAGGGCGAAGTGGGCGTGGCCTGCTCGATGGCGGCCGGTGGCCTGGTCGCAGCGCTGGGTGGCAACCCCAGCCAGATCGAGAATGCCGCGGAAATCGGCATGGAACACAACCTCGGCCTGACCTGTGACCCGATCGGCGGCCTGGTGCAGATCCCCTGCATCGAACGCAACGCGATGGGCGCGGTGAAGGCAATCAATGCCTCGCGCATGGCGATGCGTGGCGACGGCAAGCACAAGGTGTCGCTGGACAAGGTGATCAAGACCATGCGCGATACCGGCCGCGACATGCAGGACAAGTACAAGGAAACCAGCCGCGGTGGGCTGGCGGTGAACGTCATCGAGTGCTGAGTTGTAGCGCCGAACGACACCGTCACCGCATTCCGGTTAGGCTCGGGGCTCCCTGCCCCCGGACCGCCCCATGCGCGTGATCGCTGCCGCCCTGCTTGCCTGCCTGCCGCTGCCTGCCCTGGCTGCGCCGACCTATGGGCCACGCCTGGAAGGCTTCGACTACGGCTATCCGGTGAAGACCTTCGCACTGGAATCGCAGCGGCAGCCGCTGGAAATGGCCTACCTGGACATCGCGCCGAAGAAGGCGCCCATCGGTGTGGTGGTGCTGCTGCACGGCAAGAACTTCTGCGCCGCCACCTGGAAGGAATCGATCAAGCCGCTGGTTGCCGCCGGCTACCGGGTGATCGCCCCGGACCAGGTGGGTTTCTGCAAATCCAGCAAGCCCGAGCGCTACCAGTACACCTTCGCGCAGCTGGCCGCCAACACCCATGCCCTGCTGCAACAGCTGCAACTGGGCGATGTGCCGGTGCACCTGGTCGGCCATTCGATGGGTGGCATGCTGGCGGTGCGCTACGCGCTGATGTTCCCGCAGGACCTGCGCAGCCTGTCGCTGGTCAACCCGATCGGTCTGGAAGACTGGAAGGCGTTGGGCGTGCCGTGGCGCAGCGTGGACGCGTGGTACGCCGGCGAATTGAACATCAGCTATGACAGCATCCGCCGCTACCAGCTGGAGGTGTACTACGACGGCAAATGGAAACCGGCGTATGAACCGTGGGCGCGGATGCAGTCGGGCATGTACGAAGGCCCGGGCAAGCAGGCCGTTGCATGGAGCCAGGCGCTGGCCTCGGACATGGTGTTCAACCAGCCGGTGGTCTACGAACTGAAGAACCTGCAGGTGCCGACCACGTTGTTCATCGGCCAGAAGGACCGCACCGCGATCGGCCGTGACCTGGCACCACCTGCAGTAAAGGCGACGCTGGGCAATTACCCGGTGCTCGGCAAGGCCGCGGCCGCGACGATTCCCGGCGCCACGCTGGTCGAGTTCGCCGAACTGGGGCATTCGCCGCAGGTGCAGGACCCGAAGCAGTTCAACAGCGCATTGTTGAAGGCGTTGAAGTCTCGCTGACCGGCAGGCGTGCCCCTGTAGAGCCGAGCCCACGCTCGGCTCATCAGGCGGGATGGGGATTCTGTCAGGAGCAGCCGAGCGTGGGCTCGGCTCTACAGAAGCGGTGCGATCAACCCACGATCCGCAACACATCATCCAGCAGCGCGGCGGCGGTGACTTCCGCGCCAGCGCCCGGGCCCTGGATCAACAACGGCTGGCGCTGATAACGGTCACTGTGGATGGCTACGCGGTTGTCGGTGCCCGCGCCCTGCGCCAACGGGTGATCGGCCGGCAGCTCGCGCAGGCCCACCTGCGCACCCGCGCCATCGACACGGCCAACGAAACGCAGCACGTGGCCGTTGTCGCGCGCCTGCTGCCAACGCGCCTGCAACGGCGCATCCAGCTGCTCCAGTGCCCCCAGTGCATCCTCCAGCGGCAACGCTGCCAGCGTTTCAGGCACCAATGAATCCACCTGCACCTGCGAAGCATCCAGCGCCAGCCCGCTGCTGCGGGCCAGGATCAGCAGCTTGCGCCGCACGTCTTCGCCGGACAGGTCCAGGCGCGGATCGGGCTCGGTATAGCCGGCCGCCAACGCTTCGCGCACCGCCGCCGAGAACGGCGACTGGCCGTCGTAACGATGGAACAGCCACGCCAGCGAACCGGACAGCACACCCTCGATGGCATGGATGTGATCGCCACCGGCCACCAGCGCGCGCAGGCTGCTCAGCAGCGGCAGGCCCGCGCCGACGGTGGCGCTGTCGCCATAGCGCGCACCACTGTCGGCGCAGCTTTCGGCAATCGCCTGCGCGCGTGCGAGCTGCGCACCACGGCCCAGCTTGTTGGCGGTCACCACGTGCACGCCGCGTGCCAGCCACTGCACGTGGCGTGCGGCCACGTCTTCGCTGGCGGTGGCATCGACCACCACGTCGCCACGTTCCAGTCCTTCGGCGCTGGCCCACGGCGGCGAACTCTGGCCATCGCGCGGTGCACGCCGTGCCAGCTCCAGCGGCAACACCAGGTCACGATCGATCTCCAGCGCAGTGCGTGAATTGGCCAGCCACTGCACGCTGGGCAGTTCCAGCCCACGCGCCCGCAATGCCTGGTAACGCTGCACGAAGGCCGAGCCGACCGTGCCAGTGCCCAGCAGCGCCAGGCGTCCCACGCCCAGCGCAGGAATGTCAGCGGCGAGCGCGCTCATGCATCCACCACCTGTTTGCGACGCGCGGCCGCATCAATCACCGCTTCGGCGCGCTGCAGCGCGGCGCCCAGATCTGCCAGCAGGTCACGCTCGGCCTCGATGCCGACCGACAGGCGCAGCAGCCCTTCGCTGATGCCGGCGGCGGCACGCGCTTCGGCGGTCATCGCCGCATGGGTCATGGTGGCCGGATGCGCGATCAGGCTTTCGACGCCGCCCAGCGATTCGGCCAGGGTGAAACAGCGCAGGCCATCGACGAAGGCACGCACTGCGGCATGCGGATCATCGCCTTCGCAGTCGGCCAGTTCGAACGACAACATCGCGCCAAAGCCGCTTTGCTGGCGTGCGGCGATGGCATGCCCGGGGTGATCGGCCAGGCCCGGGTAGTAGACCCTACCGACTGCCGGATGCTGGTCCAGCAGGGCAACGATCGACGCGGTGTTCTCCTGGTGCACGCGCAGGCGCGCATCCAGCGTGCGCAGGCCGCGCAGGGTCAGGAACGCATCGAACGGCGAACCGGTCAGGCCCAGCGCGTTGCCCCACCACACCAGCTGCTCGTGCAGTGCCTGATCGCGCGCGACCACCGCACCACCCACCACATCGCTGTGGCCATTGATGTACTTGGTGGTGGAATGCAGCACCAGATCTGCGCCGAAGGCCAGCGGTTGCTGCAGCGCCGGCGACAGGAAGGTGTTGTCGACCACCACGAGTGCACCGGCCTTGTGCGCGGCATCGATGACGAAGCGCAGGTCGGTGATGCGCAGCAGCGGGTTGGACGGGGTTTCCACCAGCACCAGCTTCGGCTGGGTGGCCAGCGCCTGTGCCAGTGCACGCGGATCGGTCAGGTCGGCGGTGACCAGTTCGAAGTGGCCCTTCTTCGCCAGCGCATTGAACAGGCGCCAGCTGCCACCGTACGCATCGTGCGGCACCACCAGGGTATCTCCCGGCTGCAGCAGTGCATTCAGCACCAGGTTGATCGCCCCCATGCCGGTGGCGGTGATCACGCCGCCGGCACCGCCTTCCAGTTCGGCCAGCGCCTCACCCAGCAGGTCGCGGGTGGGGTTGCCACTGCGCGTGTAGTCGTACTGGCGCTTGTTGCCGAAGCCTTCAAAGCTGAAGTTCGACGACAGCACGATCGGCGGGGTGACCGCGCCATGGGCGGTATCGCGATCGATGCCGGCACGGACGGCGGCGGTGGTGCGACTACAGGACGGCTCGTTGGCGTGCAGGCTCATGCGGACTCTCCAGAGGTGCGGAAGGCAGTGGCGAGGATCGCGTCGATGCGATCGGTTTCTTTGAGGAAGGCGTCGTGGCCGTAGGGCGAGCGCAGCACGCGCAGGCTGCCGCGCGGGCCCAGACCTTCGACCAGGCCGACGAGGTCGGCCAGCGGCACCAGGCGGTCGCCCTCCACGGCCACCACCACGGTCGGCGGCAGGATCGCGGCGGGGTCGACGCGGTGCAGGTCGATCGATTCGGACAGGCGCAGGTAGGCGGTCACCGGTGTGCGCGCGACGTACTGCGCGCCGGCGGCGTCGAGATAGTCTTCGGCGGCCACGCGCACGCGGCCGTTGATCACTTCCGGCGCGGCATCGAAGCGCTCGCCGAATTCTTCCGGGGTGCGGTAGCTGAGCATGGCGAACTGCCGGGCCAGCGCCAGGCCATGATCTTCGCCGCACTGCAGCTGGCCCAGCGCGACGGCGCGGCGCTGCAACGCGCGCCAGGCGGCGGCATACGGGTGCGGGCGATGCGCACCGCTGGCCAGCACCAGCTGGCGCACGCGGGCACGATGACGGATCGCGAACTGCTGGCCGACCAGCGCGCCATACGAATAGCCGACGAAGGCTTTCAGCGCGCGGATGCCGAGATGATCCAGCACCAGCGCCAATGCGTCGGCCTGATCGGCGGTATCGATCGGCACGTCCAGCGCACCGTCGGCGCCGATGAAATCGAACGCCAATACGCGCAGCTGCTGCGGATCCAGCGTGCGACCACTGCCGACCAACTCTTCGGCCCAGCCCTTCTCGCTGAACTGTGCGTTGGAGGCCACATGGCGATGCGCGGAGATGCCGCCGGCCAGTACCACCACCGGCGCGTTGGCCGGGCCGACCCACTCGTAGCGCAGGCGCACCGGGCTGGGGCCGGCATGACGCATCGACAGCACCGCGGCGAACTCACCGCGCTCGGCATGCACACGGTCTTCGACCGGCACGCTGACGGGGACAAAGGGTTCGGGGCGAACGGCGGTACTGGCGGCGAAGCTCATGGCGGGATCCGGTTGGGGAATCGGCCATCGAGCCTTCGCGGGGCCCGCGTTCGAGATGCACGTGTGGTGCATGGTTCGAACCATCTTTCGGTGGACGCCACGATCCCCGCAGGATTTGGCACCTACGCGGACGCTTGCGCGCCTGCGGGCTGCCCCGGCTTCAAAGGGCCTGTCCCTCTGCCGGTCTCGATGGTGAGGCCACGATGCCAGCCCTTCCGCGCACTGTCAATCCCTTCATGCGGATAAAGCGATGAATATTTTCGTCCCGGGTATGCGAGGGGCGTCGCGGTTGTCCCGTTCAGGATCCGGTACAGTCCCGGCGGTCCCTGCCGCTGGAACCCCCCGATGCCACGCCTGCCCCTGACCTGGCTGCTGCTGCCCCTGCTGGCGAGTGCGACGGCCAGCGCCGGCGACTGGCGCCAGGGCTGGGGACTGGTGCCTCCTCCCGCTTCTGCCGCCCGCGCAGGCGATGCCGAGGCTGCCGCACCGATGGCCCAGCTGCGCCTGCAACCGGTCGGCACGCAATGGCAGGCCCGCATCGACAACACCCTGGCCGGACCGCTGCAGATCGAGCTGCGCGCTGCACCCGGACACCCGGTCGAAGGGCTGCCGGTGCAATCGCTGATCCAGGGCGACAGCAGCCTGGTGGTCGGCCACCTGCCTGCCCCGCTCGACGGCCGCACGCTGGACCTGCGCCTGCAGTCGGTACCGGGCAATCCGGCCGCACAGGCCGAGGATGTGGCCTATCGCCTGCCGTTCGATGCGGCCCGTCCACGCGTGGACCAGGCGCCGCAGGGCCGGTTCAGCCACGACGACGAGGAAAACCGCGATGCGGTCGACTTCGCGCTGCCTGAAGGCACGTTGGTGCTGGCCGCACGCGAGGGCACGGTGATGCAGATCCAGGATGGCTTCCGTGGCAACGGCCAGGACCGCGAACGCGATGGTGGCCGCGCCAACTTCATCCGCGTGCTGCACAGCGACGGCAGCATGGCCCTGTACGGCCACCTGCAGGCCGGCGGCATGCGCGTGCGTCGCGGCCAGGCGGTGGGGGCCGGGCAGCCGATCGGCCTGTCCGGCAACAGTGGCTACAGCAGCGCCCCACACCTGCACTTCGTGGTACAGGTCAACCGCGGCATGGGCCTGCGCTCGGTGCCGGCACGCATCTTCGCCGAGCAGGGCCAGCTGCAGTTCGCCCGCCACGGCGAGGCCGACGGCGGGATCGGGCGCTGACCGGCCCCGGCCGGTATAATCGGGCGCTTATCTCTTTGAAAAGCGCCCCGGGCGGGCGCCACTGCCATGTCCGAAGTCGCCAACGAAGCGTCGCGTCGCCGCACGTTCGCCATCATTTCCCACCCTGACGCCGGCAAGACCACGCTGACCGAAAAGCTGCTGCTGTTCGGAGGCGCGATCCAGATGGCCGGTTCGGTGAAGGGCCGCAAGGCTGCCCGCCATGCCACCTCCGACTGGATGGCGCTGGAAAAGGAGCGCGGCATCTCCGTCACCTCCTCGGTGATGCAGTTCCCGTATGAAGGCAAGATCGTCAACCTGCTCGACACCCCCGGCCACGCCGACTTCGGCGAGGACACCTACCGCGTGCTGACCGCGGTGGACTCGGCGCTGATGGTGATCGACGTGGCCAAGGGCGTGGAAGAACGCACCATCAAGCTGATGGAAGTGTGCCGCCTGCGCGATACGCCGATCATGACCTTCATCAACAAGCTCGACCGCGAGGGCAAGGACCCGATCGAGCTGCTGGATGAAGTGGAAACCGTGCTGGGCATCCAGTGCGCCCCGGTCACCTGGCCGATCGGCATGGGCCAGCGCCTGAAGGGCGTGGTGCATCTGCTCACCGGCGAAGTGCACCTGTACGAACCGGGCCGCAACTTCACCCGCCAGGACTCGACCATCTTCCCGTCCATCGATGCCCCCGGCCTGGCCGAGAAGATCGGTGCACAGATGCTGGCCGACCTGCGCGACGAACTGGAACTGGTGCAGGGCGCCAGCCACCCGTTCGACCTGGACGCTTATCGCGCCGGCAAGCAGACCCCGGTGTTCTTCGGCTCGGGCGTGAACAACTTCGGCGTGCAGCCGCTGCTGGACTTCTTCGTCGAGCATGCGCCGTCGCCGCAGGCACGCTCCACCACCGGCCGCGAGATTGCCCCGGAAGAGAACAAGCTGACCGGCTTCGTGTTCAAGATCCAGGCCAACATGGATCCTCAGCACCGTGACCGCGTGGCGTTCATGCGCGTCTGCTCGGGCCGTTTCAGCGCCGGCATGAAGACCTTCCACGTGCGCACCGGCAAGGAAATGAAGCTGGCCAACGCCCTGACCTTCATGGCCAGCGATCGTGAAATCGCCGCCGAAGCGTGGCCGGGCGATGTGATCGGCATCCACAACCACGGCACCATTTCCATCGGCGATACCTTCACCGAAGGCGAAGCGGTCACCTTCACCGGTATTCCGAACTTCGCCCCGGAGCTGTTCCGTCGCGCACGCCTGCGTGATCCGCTCAAGCTCAAGCAGCTGCAGAAGGGCCTGGCCCAGCTGTCCGAGGAAGGTGCGACCCAGTTCTTCCGCCCGCTGACCAGCAACGACCTGATCCTGGGTGCGGTCGGTGTGCTGCAGTTCGACGTGGCCGCGTACCGCCTGAAGGACGAGTACGGCGTGGAAGCCACATTCGAGCCGGTCAGCGTGACCACTGCGCGTTGGGTCCACTGCAGCAACGAAAAGAAGCTGGAAGAGTTCCGCGAGAAGAACGCACTGAACCTGGCACTGGATGCGGCCGGCCACCTGGTCTACCTGGCACCGACCCGGGTCAACCTTCAGCTGGCGCAGGAACGCTCGCCGGACGTGCGCTTCTCGGCCACCCGCGAAGCGGCGCATACGGTTTCGGTGGGCTGATGCCACGCGGTCGGATCCCTTTCCGCAGGAAAGGGCTCTGACTCCTGCAGTGCCGGGCGTTCATCCACGCATGGCGTGGATCTACCATGGACCCGGCGCAGGCCGGCAATTCATCGACCATACGGTGACGGGCGTGCAGACGCCGCCCATCGCGGCGATGATAGGGGGGTGCGGGTCCCCCTCCCCGCGAACGATGCCTACGCCATGTCCACGACTTCCGTTGCTTCGATCCGCGAAGAAATCGCCAGCGCCCTGACCCACGGCCTCGGTGCCGTGCTCGCTCTGGGCGCCGGTGCGGTACTGATCACCCTGGCCGCCATCTACAGCGATGGCTGGCAGCTGGCCGGCGCGATCGTATTCGGCATTGCGCTTCTGCTGCTGTACACCGCCTCCACGCTGTACCACGCCATCCAGCACCCGGTCGCCAAGGGCCGCCTGAAGGTGTTCGACCACTGCGCAATCTACGTATTGATCGCCGGCACCTATACCCCGTTCACCCTGATCGGCCTGCGTGGCCCGTGGGGCTGGGGCCTGTTCGCCGCGATCTGGACCCTGGCCCTGGCCGGGGTGGTGTTCAAGCTGTTCTACACCGGCCGCTTCAAGGCGCTTTCCACCGGCATCTACATCGCCATGGGCTGGCTGGTGATCGTGGCGATCAAGCCGATGCTGGCCTCGATCGACGGCTGGACGCTGGGCTGGCTGCTGGCCGGCGGCCTGTCGTACACGCTGGGCACCTATTTCTATCACCGCGAATCGATCCCCTATTCGCACGCGATCTGGCACCTGTTCGTGATCGGCGGCAGCGTCTGCCACTTCGTCGCGGTAACCATGCAGGTGCTGTAACGGCGCGGGTTGTGCACACCACGCACATGGACGCTTCGCGCCCCGTCCACGATGAAGGGGCAACCATGGCAGCGTGAATGCTGCCGCCTCCCCTGCCGCAACGCGCGCTTCCCGCTGGCGCCTCCGCAGACCTGGCCCGCGCGGCCGGCGCTGGCTCACGGTCCTGGTCTTCCTGCTGGCAGTGATCCTGGTGGTGATCGCGCTGTGGGACTGGAACTGGTTCAAGGGTCCGGTCGAGCGCGCGGTGCAGGCACGCACCGGTCGTGCACTGCACATCGGCCACCTGGATGTCGACCTCGGCCGGACCAGCACCATCCGTGCCGATGCGATCACCTTCGCCAATGCCGCCTGGGCGAAGCAGCCGAACATGGCCACGGCCGACCGCGTCGAGATCGACGTGCGGGTATGGCCCCTGCTGCGCGGCAGCGTGCAGCTGCCGGAAGTGCGCCTGACCCGACCGGACGTGCTGCTGGAAACCGCCCCGCGCAAGGGCGAGCCGGGCAACTGGGATTTCCTGGGTGACAGCAGAGGCGGGACAAGCCCGCAACTCAAGCGCCTGCGCATCGACGACGGCCGGCTGCAGTTCCTCGACGCACTGGGCCGCACCGACATCCGCGTGGGCGTGCGCAGCGGCCAACCGAAACAGGCCGATGCCTCGCCGCCGCTGCTGGTGCGGGGCAAGGGCCGCTGGCAGGGCAACCCGTTCACCCTGCAGGGCGGTACCGAATCACCGCTGGAACTGACCGACAGCGACCACCCGTTCCGCATCCACCTCGACGGCCGCGCCGGTGCCACCCACGCAGTGGCCCGCGGCACGCTCACCAACCCCTTTCAGCTGCGCGTGTTCGACCTGCAGTTCGCGCTCAGTGGCCAGGATCTGGCCGATCTCTACCCGCTGCTCGGCATCGCCATCCCGCCCTCACCGCCCTATGCGTTGGACGGACGCCTGAAGCGCGACCACAACGTCTGGCGTTACGACGGCTTCACCGGCAAGGTCGGCGACAGCGACCTGGGGGGCAACCTGCAGTTCGAGGTGGGACGCGACCGTCCACGACTGACCGCGACGCTGGAATCCAGGCGCCTGGACTTCGATGACCTGGCCGGCTTCGTCGGCGCGCCACCGAAGACCGGCGGCGGCGAAACCGCCAACGCAGAACAGAAGGCCGAGGCAGCACGCGTTGCTGCCCGTGCACGCGTGCTGCCCGACACGCCCTACAACCTCGGAAAGCTGCGCGCGATGGATGCCGACGTGCGCTGGAAGGCCCACCGCATCAACGCCCCTTCGTTGCCGCTGGACGACATGGATGCGCACCTGCTGCTGGATGACGGCGTGCTACGGCTGGACCCACTGAACTTCGGTGTGGCCGGCGGCGATATCCGCAGCACGATCCGCATGGATGCACGTCAGCCGCAGATCCGCACCGCGCTGAAGGCCAGCGTGCGCGGCGTGCAGCTGGGCCAGCTGCTCCCGGACGCGAAGCTGGCCGAGCAGGCCAAGGGCGGCATCGGCGGCGAAGTGGACCTGAGCGGCCGTGGCAACTCGATCGCCGCGATGCTGGGCAGCAGCGATGGCAAGGTCGGCCTGGCGATGGGCCGCGGCCATGTCGGTAACCTGGTAATGGAACTGGCGGGGCTGGACATTACCGAATCGCTGAAATTCCTGGTGACCGGCGACAAGCAGATCCCCCTGCGCTGCGCCTTCGCCGACTTCGGCGTGCGCGACGGCCTGATGACCAGCCAGGCACTGGCGGTGGATACCACCGACACGATCCTCATCGGCGAAGGCACGGTCAGCCTGCGCGACGAGACCTTGGACCTGCTGCTGAAGCCTCGCCCGAAGGACAAGAGCATCCTGGTTCTGCGCTCTCCGCTGTATATCAGCGGCACGTTCAAGGATCCGTCGTTCCGCCCGGACTTCAAGGCATTGGGTATTCGTGGCGCCGTGGCCCTGGCGCTGGGCAGCATCGCGCCGCCGGCGGCGTTGCTGGCGACGATCGAACTGGGGCCGGGCAAGGATGCCGACTGCGGGGGGCAGTATGCGAAGTAGGTTTACAGCGTTGTTCGCGGCGCCTCTTTTCCCGCGCGTAGAGCCGGAGCAAGGCGACAGGCAGGACACGCCGTAAATACGTCCCTGTAGGCTCGGTCGGCGCATCCATGCGCCTCACGGTCCTGCCTGCCGCCTTGCTCCGGCTCCGGACAGTTTCCTGCGCGCGCGGAACGAGAGCGGAAATTCAAAGTCAAAAGAAAAAAGCAGAGTCAAAAGCCGTTGCCAACCAAGGCTGGCAGCTACCCAAGGCGAGGCACCGCGCATGTAAACACCGCGCTCGCAGAAATGTGTCCAGAGGCGGAGGGTGCGGCTGGGCAGGACCGTTGGCGCCATGGATGGCGCCATCGAGCCTACAGGGACGTACTTGCGGCGTGTCCTGCCCAGCCGCACCCTCCGCCTCCCAACGTATCAGGAAGGCGCTGCTTTGGCTTTGGCTTTGGCTTTGGCTTTGGCTTTGGCTTTGGCTTTGGCTTTGGCTTTGGCTTTGGCTTTGGCTGCGGCTCTGGCTTCGAAAAGCGGGCCGGCGGGCCGCAGGCCCGCCAGCGACACCCTCACCCGGCGACGATGTACTGCTGCAGCTGATCCAGCTCGCGCCGCTGCGCATCGATCACCGATTTCACCAGGTCGCCGATGGAAATCACCCCCAGCACCTGCGCCCCCTCCACCACCGGCAGGTGGCGGATGCGGTAATCGGTCACCAGTTGCAGGCAGTGCTCTACCTGTTCGCCCGGCGAGACCGTCACCACCTTCGCCGTCATGATCTCGGCCACCGCCGTATCCCGCGACGAACGATCACGCAGCACGATCTTGCGTGCGTAATCGCGCTCCGAAAGGATCCCGACCAGCCGCGGCCCGTCCATCACCAGCACCGCGCCAATGCCCTTTTCCGCCATCAACCGGATCGCATCGATCACCGCCGCATCCGGCGCGACCGCATGTACTTCAGGAGACTTGCCGTCCAACAGTTGCTGTACCGTGGTCATCTGCCTGCCCTCCGAGGGTGGGTTGCAGGGCCGAGTCTGCCACGGTGGATGCTAGCCACGCGTCAACCAGGTACAACGGGCGCTGCTTGGATTCCTCGTACAGCCGTCCCAGGTACTCACCGATCAGGCCCAGGGCGATCAACTGCACCCCGCCCAGGAACAGGATCACCGCCATCATCGTCGGCCAACCCGCCACCCGGTCACCGTACAGGGCCGCCTTGGCGATCACCCATACACCGAATACGAAAGCAACCGCCGCCGTGGCCAGGCCCATGTAGGTCGCCGCCCGCAGGGGAACGGTCGAGAACCCGGTGATACCTTCCAGCGCGAAGTTCCACAGCCGCCAAAGGCTGAACTTGCTGGAGCCGGCCACGCGCGCGTGGCGGTGGTAGGGCACGGCAATCCGCTTGAATCCGACCCAGCTGAAAAGACCCTTCATGAAGCGATGGCGTTCACGCATCTCGCGCAGCGCGCTCAGCGCGCGCGGCGACAGCAGGCGGAAGTCACCGGTATCGGCAGGGATCGGCGTGCGTGAGAGGCGACCGATCACCCGGTAGAACGCCGCCGCCGTGGCGCGCTTGATCCAGGCCTCGCCATCGCGGGCCATGCGCGTGCCATAGATGTTGTCATGCCCTTCGCGCCAGCGCGCAACGAACTGCGGCACCAGTTCCGGCGGGTCCTGGCCATCGGCGTCCAGGATCATCGCTGCGCCTTCGCGCACCAGATCCAGGCCGGCAGTCAGCGCGGCCTCCTTGCCGAAATTGCGCGACAGCTTCAACGCCGATACGCGCGCGTCGCCCTGCGCCAATCCTGCGATCACCTGCCAGGTCCCGTCGTGGCTGCCGTCGTCCACATACAGGATGTGACCATCGACGTCGGGCATACCATCGAGCACCGCGCACAGCCGTGGATGCAGCAGCGGCAGTGCCAGGGCCTCGTTGTAGGCGGCGATGACAAAAGTGAGCCGTTCGCGGTTCATGTCCGGATTGTACGTTGCCGGCGCGCACACGACCCGCCGCCTGCCGATCGCAGCGCGCCCGCCTCAGTCCTCCGACAGATAGGACGCGCCGCCCAGCTGTCGTGCCTGGCGCTGGATCCATGCCGCGCGCCTCTGCACGTACGGCCCTGGCTTGGCCGCGTTGTAGCGTCGCGGTGCCGGCAACACCGCCGCCAGCCGCGCACTCTCGGCCGGACTCAACCGGGCCGCGTCCTTGCCCCAGAACGTCTGTGCCGCTGCCTGCGCGCCATATACGCCATCGCCGAACTCGGCGATGTTGGCGTACATCTCCAGGATGCGTTCCTTCGGCCACAGTGCTTCGATCAGCACCGTGTACCAGACTTCCAGGCCCTTGCGTACCCAGCTGCGGCCCTGCCAGAGGAACAGGTTCTTGGCGACCTGCTGGCTGATCGTGCTGGCCCCCCGCAGGCGCCCGCCCTTGGCGTTGTGGTCGCGGGCCTTCTCGATGGCCTGCAGGTCGAAGCCGTTGTGGTCGGGAAAGCGCTGGTCCTCTGCGGCCACCAGCGAGATCGGCAGGCTCGCTGCCATCTGGTCCAGGTCGCGCCACTGGTAGTGCAGGCGATAGGACCAGTCGGCCTCGCCCAAGGCCTCGCCATAGCGCCACAGCATGACCGTGGATACCGGCGGGTCGATGAACCGCAGCACCAGCACCTGCAGGCAGCTGAAAGCGGCCAGCAGCAGCGGCAGCCAGAGCAGCCGTTTCCAGCGCCAGCGCCTGCGGCGCGGGACTTCCGCGATGGCCTCCACCTTGTGCTGCTCTCCCCCTGCCCCCATTACTGGTGCATCCTTCTTCTATCTGGTTGTCGGCGCATTATCCGGCAACCGCCCTCGTTTACGCGCGATGTGAGCCGATGACCGCCAACCCCGATTCCCTGATCCGCTTCCTGCTTCCCGACGCTGGCGTCCGTGGCGTCCACGTGCGCCTGCAGGCCACCTGGCAGGAGATCCTGTCCCACGCCGAGTACCCGGATACCGCCGCCGAACTGCTCGGCGAGGCCTGCGTGGCCTCGGCGCTGTTCACCGGCCACACCAAGATCGATGGCCGCCTCTCGATCCAGCTGCGCAGCAGCACCGCCCTGCGCACCCTGTTCGCCGAGTGCACCGCCGCCGGTACCCTGCGCGGCATCGCCCAGCTCAGCGAGGGCGCCGATGCGCCGCGCGACCTGTCCCGCCTGGGTGATGACGCCCTCCTCGCGATCACCATCGAGAACCCGGGCCTGGACCCGCGCGAGCCGCAGCGCTACCAGAGCCTGGTCGCGCTGACCGCACCGGAGCTGGACGAGGCCTTCGAGGATTACTTCCGCCAGTCCGAGCAGCTGCCGACCCGCCTGCTGCTGGCCGCCGACCGCAATGGCGCCGCCGGTCTGCTGCTGCAGAAGCTGCCGGGCGACGAGGGTGACGAGGACGGCTGGGCGCGTGCCAGCGCCCTGTTCGAGACCCTGGGCAAGGCCGAGCTGCTGGCGACCCCGGCCGAGCAGCTGCTGCACCGCCTGTTCCACGAAGAGAAGCCGGAACTGATGGGCGACAAGCCGTTGTCCTTCGCCTGCTCCTGTTCCCGCGAGCGGGTCGCATCGATGCTGCAGTCGCTGGGCGAGGACGAGGCCCGTGCCGCGGCCGTGGACACCGGCGCCGTCGAGGTCCGTTGCGAATTCTGCGGGCGGGAGTATCACTTTCCTTTGACGGAGTTCGGCATACTGTTCCACGGCGCCGAGGGGACTGTACCGGCGCCCGAACGGCTTCAGTAAACGGCTTGTCTTGCATCTGGGGGGATCAAGGCTTGTTAAGAATTCATAAACACCCTAGGATCAAGTTCCCGTCTCTGCGGGAACTTCCGTTGTCCGTCCCTGTCTGAACTGGTCCGATGCGTACCTTCCTGCGTCTACCGCTGGCCCTGCTGATCGCCCTTGGCGCGATCACGGGCGTGCACGCGCAGAGCAAGGACACCCGGACCGTGCTGCCGGTGTGGAACAAGGGCAGCGGCAAGGTCGAGGCCCTGCTGTACCTGGAGCCCACGGGTGAACAGGCCGCCGGCGCCCGCTGGCACTTCGGCCGCAACTCGCTGGATGCGGCCTTCGGCCTGTCATCCGGCGATTCACTGGGCCTGCTCTGCAACAGCAGCAGCGGGACCAGCATGAGCGGCCTGGCCAGTCACTGCATGCTGGCCAGCCTGGGTGACGACGACGACCTCAACAGCCGCCGCTTCACCGGCACCGCCGCGCTGAACCGCGGCAACAGCCGCCTCGGCATCACCGCGGGTACCGGCCGTGAAACGCTGCCGGCGTGGCTGTCCGGCCCGAACAAGACACCCTCGCTGCGCGCCGAGCAGAACGACCTGACCGTATTCGCGCAGAAGAACATCGGCCGCGAGGGTTTTGTCTCGATTGCCGGTACCTACGCCAAGGCCCGCCTGGTACCGCTGGCCGACGCCGCGCCGTCCATCGTCGACCGCTGGGACAGCAAGAGCCTGAGCATCGGCGCCGGCTACGGCAACTTCACCGGCAGCATCATCGGCCGCGTGATCGACGTACCGGGCAAGCCCGGCAAGTGGGAAGGCCTGGGCATCGGCCTGACCTGGCGTACCCCGTGGTCCGGCCAGCTTACCGTTGGCGCCGAGAACGTGATCAGCCGCGGCAAGAATCCGTTCTCCCCACGCAATGAAAGCAACGACGACGGCACCGTGCCGTACGTGCGTTACGAACAGGATCTCTGACCCCACCACGCGGGTCTTCCTGCAGTGACTCCTCCCGGGCGCCGAAAGGCGCCCGTTGCGTATGCGCGATCGTGATACACGTCAAGCGCTTTTCGACGAATTGGATACCGCGCAATTCATGTCGACATACTGCGATACACATCAATGGAAACTTTTTTCATCACTTTGCGCTAACAAACGAGACATTGTGATCGCAGATGCAATTCAACTCATTGATTTTGCTCATTAATTTTCATCTTTACCAAAAACACAGACTTGATTAACGCAGCTTTAATTCTTGGCGAACGCCCGCTACTATCGGCTCAGTCCTCGCGATTTGGGAGCGCTTTTCGCTCCCCCGCCGGGCATTAACCCAGCCAAGATTTCTTGGAGAGAGAGAGCCAATGAATTTCCAGTCCAACAAGCTGCGCGATGCCGTTCTGGTCGCGCTCGTTGCCGGTGTGGCGTCCACTGCCACCGCCCAGGCCCAGGAAGCGACCAACCTTGACCGCATCTCGGTCACCGGTTCGCGCATCAAGAGCACCGACATCGAAACCTCGCAGCCGGTCCTGAGCCTGACCCGCGCCGATATCGAAAAGCAGGGCGTGACTTCGGTCGCCGACATCCTGCAGCGCGTTGCCGCCAACGGTGCCGCCCTGAACCGTACGTTCAACAACGGTGGTGATGGTTCGGCCGGCATCAGCCTGCGCAACCTCGGTTCTGCGCGCACCCTGGTGCTGGTCAACGGCCGCCGCTGGACCACCGGCCTGGATGGCAGCGTCGATCTGAACACCATCCCGACCGCGATGATCGAGCGCATCGACATCCTGAAGGACGGTGCATCGACCATCTACGGTTCGGACGCGATCGCCGGCGTGGTGAACATCATCACCAAGCAGAACTTCGATGGCGCGGAAGCCAACTTCTACAAGGGCCAGTACAGCGCTGGTGACGGCGAACGCGAAGCGGCCGACTTCACCATCGGCACCACCACCGACCGTGCGTCGGTGATGCTGGGTGTCTCCTACGTGAAGGAAGACAAGGTCATGGCTGGCGATCGCAAGATCTCCGCCGGTGGCCCGCCGTTCTTCGACGGCCAGAGCAGCACCGGCATGCCGGGTTCCTACCTGCGCAATGACGAGCGCTATGTCCAGATCAACGGCGTGGAAACGCCGTTCAACGCCAACGTCCACGGCTACAACACCGCACCGGACAACTACCTGCTGACCCCGCAGGAGCGCACCTCGCTGTTCGCATCGGGCTCGTACAACATCACCGACAACGTCACCTTCCGCACCGAGGCGATGTACAACGAGCGCAAGTCAGAGCAGCTGCTGGCCGCCATGCCCGTCACTGGCATGCGCCTGAGCAAGGACAGCATGTACAACCCGACCGGTGAAGACCTGACCGGCGTCAACCGTCGCTTCAACGAGAGCGGCGGCCGTTCGTTCAACCAGAACGTCAAGAACTGGCACTTCTACGGTGGTTTCGAAGGCTTCTTCGAATTCGCCGATCGCAACTTCGACTGGGACGTCGGCTACCGCTACGACAAGACTGACCAGAACGACCTGACCTATGGCCTGTTCAACCTGGCCAACCTGCGCAACGCCTATGGTCCGTCCGAGCTTCGTGGTGGCGTGCCGGTGTGCGTTACCGCTCCGGGTGGCGACATCATCCAGGGTTGCGTGCCGGTCAATGCGCTGGGTCCGGAAGGCTCGATCAGCCAGGGTGCCATCGACTACACCTCGTTCACCGCCCACGACTCCTCCAACCTGGTGTCCAAGGGCTACTACGCCAACATCTCCGGTGAAATCGCCCAGCTGCCGGCAGGTGCCCTGGCGTTCGCCGCGGGCTACGAGTACCGCAAGGAATCCGGCCAGTTCGATCCGGACGCCTTCATTGCTGCTGGCCTGAGCACCGGCAACGGCGCCAAGCCGACCAAGGGCAGCTATGACCTGGACGAGTTCTTCCTGGAACTGTCGATCCCGGTGCTGGCTGACCTGCCGGGCGCCAAGCTGCTCGACTTCAGCGCGGCAACCCGCTACTCGAAGTACAGCAACTTCGGCAACACCACCAACAACAAGTTCGGCTTCCGCTGGAAGCCGATCGACGACCTGATGATCCGCGGTAACTACTCGGAAGGCTTCCGCGCGCCGAGCATCAGCAACCTGTTCGCAGGTGACGGCGACTCGTTCGAAACCTACGCTGACCCGTGCGCGGCCGCCAATGGCCCGACCGGTGCAGTGCTGGCGCAGTGTATTGCCCAGGGTGTTCCGGCTGGCTTCGTGCAGCCCAATACCCGCGACGATGACGGCGTGCCGCAGTCCGGTGCCGCCCAGACCGCCGAACCGTTCACCTGGAAGTCCAACCCGAACCTGAAGCCGGAAACCTCGACCAGCAAGACGCTGGGCCTGGTGTGGAGCCCGAGCTTCGTGACCGGCCTGAACGTCACCCTGGACTGGTGGCAGATCAAGATCGAGGACGCCATCACCCGTCCGGCGATCCAGGACATCATGAACTACTGCTACGGCGGCTCGCCGGCTGAGCAGGCAGCCTACTGCGGCCTGATCACCCGTGACCCGACCTACGGCACTGCCGCCGAGCGCTACACCATCACCAACGTCAACATGCCGCTGCAGAACCTGGCATCGTACAAGGTGGAAGGTTGGGATCTGGGCATCCTGTACCGCCTGCCGGAAACCTCGATCGGCCAGTTCACCGTCACCCTCGACAGCACCTATCTGAGCAAGTGGGAAACCAAGGCCACGGAAGACTCGCAGGTCGAAGGTCGCCAGGGACGTTACCTCGACCAGGATCCGTACTGGCGCATCCGTTCCAACCTGTACGTCGACTGGTCCTATGGTGATTTCGGCGTCAACTACGGCCTGCGTTACAAGTCGGGGATGACCGAGTCGTGCCTGCTGGGTGGTTCGCTGCGCAACTACTGCTCGGATCCCGAGAACCGCGAAAACCACATGGGCGCCACGACCTACCACGACGTCCAGTTCCGCTACAACACGCCGTGGAAGGGCACCATCATGGTCGGCCTGAACAACGTGTGGGACAAGAACCCGCCGGTCTCGTACTCGACCTCGTACAACATGTTCGACCCGCAGTACGACCTGCCGGGCCGCTACATGTACATGCAGTACAAGCAGAAGTTCTGATCGATCCACTGATCGGCTGATGCAGCAACGGCCCCGCAAGGGGCCGTTGTTTTTTGTATGTTCCATGCGGTGAATGCATCAACGGAAAAGGCCGCGGCATTGCCGCGGCCTTTCTGCACTCAACGCAGCAACAACGCTCAACCGTTCGGAATCAGCGTCTCGATGAGATGCTCGACATAGGCTTCGAAATCCTCGCGCGCCTGCTTGGGCTGCTGCAGCTGCAGGGACAGCTGCAGGAAGCCGACATAGGCGGCGTAGGCCAGGCGTGCGCGATGGCGTGCATCGGTCGAGCTGAGCCCTGCCTGGCGGAACGAGGCGATCAGATAGTCGAGACGGCGCTGCGACACGCGGTCGATCACCGGCCGCACCATCGGATGGTCCAATGCCTTCAGCAGCTCGCTGTAGATGATGTGCGGCTGCACTTCATGCGCCACCATCTGGAACAGCTGGCGCAGGCGCACGCGCGGGTCCGGTACGTCTTCCAGGCTGCCGAACACCTGTTCCTGTTCGAACAGTTCCCAGCGTTCCAGCGCGGCCTGCAACAAGGCGTCACGCGAGGGGAAATGCCAATAGAAACTGCCCTTGGTCACGCCGAGTCGCCGCGCCAGCGGTTCCACCGCAACGGCGCCTACGCCTTGTTCAGCAATCAGGTCGAGGGCCGCCTGGGCCCAGTCTTCGGCACTCAGGCGGCTGTTGCGGCCGGCGCGCGGTTCGCCGGCGGAAGCGTCAGGTTGATTCATGGGCTGATTTAACCATACGCCGGGGTTCGTTGCAGTACGCCGTTGCGGGCGAAACCGTCAAAGGCCTCTCCTGCAGGCCTGTCGCACTGCACCATACGATGCAGTATTGACTTCCCTCACAGGCGATCCATACTAGAAAGTATGGTTACGTCCCCTACTCCCGCTGCGTTCCATGACCTGCGCCTGGAGGCGGCCCATGGCGCCCGCCTCGCCGCCACTGCCAGCGACCACGGTCGTCGTGGCCGGGTGCTGTTCGCGCACGGCTTCGGCCAGACCCGTCATGCCTGGAATGCCACCGCGCGTGCCCTGTCTGCAGCCGGCCTGCAGACCTTGGCTTATGACGCACGCGGCCACGGCGATTCGGACTGGAATGCCGCCGACCTGCCCTACCACGGCGAACAGTTCGCCGATGACCTGATCGTGCTGGCCGGCGAGCAGCCGCGCCCGCCGGTGCTGGTCGCAGCCTCGATGGGCGGCCTGTTCGGCCTGCTGGCCGAATCGCGCTGGCCGGGCCTGTTCTCGGCGATGGTGCTGGTCGACATCACCCCGCGTTGGGATACCGCCGGTGTTGAACGCATCCTGGCCTTCATGACCGCCCATCCCGACGGCTTCGCCTCGCTCACCCAGGCCGCCGACGTGATCTCGGCCTACATGCCGCACCGCCCGCGCAAATCCGAGCAGTCGCTGCGCGCCCTGCTGCGCGAGGACGGCCCCGGCCGCTGGCGCTGGCACTGGGATCCGCGACTGGTGGCCGAACTGGCCCGCGACAGCGAGCAGCACCAGGACGCACTGGCCGAGGCCGCGCGCCAGGTGAAGTGCCCGCTGCTGCTGGTCAGCGGCGGCCGCAGCGACCTGGTCACGCCGCAGACCGTGGCCGAATTCCTGGCGTTGGCGCCGCACGCGCGCCATGTACAGCTGCCGCAGGCCACGCACATGGTCGCCGGCGATGACAACGACGCCTTTACCGCTACTGTGTTGGACTATCTGGACGTGTTGCCCGCAGCAGACGCTGCGGCTTCGTCCGCCACAAACGAGCACGTCACCGGAGCACGCTCATGAGCATCGTTCTTCCCTTCCTCGCCCTGCTGCTGGCAGGCGCGTTCGTCGCCTACCACCGCATGCGGCTGGTTACCTGGACGCTGATCAGCGTGGCCCTGCTGGCCGCCTGCTGGTTCATTCCCTACGTCAACCAGACCGCCACGATCGTCGCGGCCGCTGTGCTGGCCGTCATCGCCGTGCCGCTGCTGCTGCCGTTCATCCGCAAGCCGCTGCTGACCGGCCCGATGATGAAGGTGTTCCGCAAGGTGCTGCCGCCGCTGTCGCAGACCGAGCGCATCGCGCTGGAAACCGGCTCGGTTGGCTTCGAGGGCGAACTGTTCACCGGTGATCCGGACTGGAACATCCTGCTCAACTATCCCAAGCCGCAGCTGACCGCCGAAGAACAGGCCTTCCTCGATGGCCCGGTGGAAGAGCTGTGCACGATGGTCAACGACTGGGAAATCACCCACGTCCATGCCGACCTGCCGCCGGAACTGTGGGCCTTCATCAAGAAGAACAAGTTCTTCGGCATGATCATCCCGAAGGAATACGGCGGCCTGGGCTTCTCCGCACTGGCCCACCACAAGGTGATCCAGAAGCTGGCCTCGGTGTCTTCGGTGGTCAGCTCCACCGTCGGCGTGCCGAACTCGCTGGGCCCGGGTGAACTGCTGGTGCATTACGGCACCCAGGAACAGAAGGACCAGTACCTGCCGCGCCTGGCCGATGGTCGCGAGGTGCCCTGCTTCGGCCTGACCGGTCCGTTCGCCGGTTCCGACGCCACCTCCATTCCGGACTACGGCATCGTCTGCAAGGGCGAGTGGAACGGCGAGCAGGTGCTCGGCGTCAAGCTGACCTTCGACAAGCGCTACATCACCCTGGCGCCGGTCGCATCGCTGATCGGCCTGGCCTTCCGCATGTACGACCCGGATGGCCTGATCGGCGATACCCGCGACATCGGCATCACCCTGGGCCTGCTGCCGCGCGACACCGCTGGTGTTGAAATCGGCCGTCGCCACTTCCCGCTGAACTCGACCTTCCAGAACGGTCCGATCCGCGGCAAGGACGTGTTCATTCCGCTGACCCAGCTGATCGGTGGCGCAGCCATGGCCGGCAAGGGCTGGAACATGCTCAACGAGTGCCTGGCCGTGGGCCGCTCGATCACGCTGCCGTCCACCGCCAGTGGCGGTGCCAAGGCCGGTGCCGCCGTCACCGGCGCCTACGCACGCATCCGCAAGCAGTTCGGCCTGTCGGTCGGCCGCTTCGAGGGCGTGGAAGAAGCGCTGGCCCGCATCGGCGGCAAGGCCTACAAGATCAGCGCGCTGTCGCAGGCCACCGCCGCGGCGGTCGACCGTGGTGACGTGCCGTCGGTGCCGTCAGCGATCGCCAAGTACCACTGCACCAACATGAGCCGCGAGGTGATCTCGGACATGATGGACGTGATCGGCGGCAAGGGCATCATCCTGGGGCCGCGCAACTTCGCCGGCCGCAGCTGGCAGGCCGCGCCGATCGCGATCACCGTGGAAGGCGCCAACATCATGACCCGCAGCCTGCTGATCTTCGGCCAGGGTGCCATCCTCTGCCACCCGTGGGTGCTGAAGGAAATGAAGGCCGCGCAGGATCCGGACACCCGCGCCGGCCTGCAGGAGTTCGACCGCAGCCTGTTCGGCCACATCCGCTTCGGTATCTCCAATGCCGTGCGTTCGTTCTGGTTCGGCCTGACCGGCGCGCGCTTCGGCGCCGCCCCGGGCGACGCCTATACCCGCCGCTACTTCCGCAAGCTGGACCGTTACTCGGCCAACCTGGCGCTGATGGCCGATATCTCGATGATGACCCTCGGCGGCAAGCTGAAGTTCAAGGAATCGCTGTCCGGCCGCCTGGGCGATGTCCTGAGCCACGTCTACATGACCAGCGCCATGCTCAAGCGCTACCACGACGAAGGCGCACCGCAGGCCGACCAGCCGCTGCTGGCCTGGGCCTTCCACGACAGCGTGCACAAGATCGAGGAATCGCTGTCGGCCGCGCTGCGCAACTTCCCGATCCGTCCGATCGGCTGGCTGATGTGGGCGCTGATCTTCCCGCTGGGCCGTCGTGCCGAGGCTCCGGGCGACCGTCTGAGCCGCCGCGTCGCCGCGCTGCTGATGGCGCCGAACGAAGCGCGTGATCGTCTGGCCAGCGGCGTGTTCCTGACCCCGTGCGAGAACAACCCGGGTGGCCGCATCAACAGCTACCTGAGCAAGGCGATCATGGCCGAGCCGGTGGAGCGCAAGTTCCTCAAGGCGCTGAAGAGCAAGGGCATCGAAGCGCTGGACTTCAAGGCCCAGCTGGACGAAGCCGTGGCCGAGGGCGTGATCACCCAGGACGAGCGCAGCCTGCTGGAAGAGCTGCGCACGCTGACCCTGGACACCATCACCGTGGACGATTTCGACACCCACGAGCTGCGCGCGGCCAGCTACTACGACCGCCAGCACAAGGACCCGCATTCGCAGGCGGCCTGATCGCCCGCGACACGCGTTGCCTCGACGGCGGGCCTCGGCCCGCCGTCGTTCTATCCGCCGACCGGAAACCGCTCATGTCCACGCCCCTGCTTTCGCTCTACCACCGCCTGCAGCGCTGGCCCGCCGGCAACTGGCTGTTCTCGCGCGCGGTCTGCTTCAAGGCGCCCTACTTCGCCAGCATCGCACCGCGCATCACCCGCCTGGAACACGGCCGCTGCGAAGGCACGCTGGCCGATCGCCGCAAGGTGCGCAACCACATCGGCACGGTGCATGCGATCGCGATGTGCAACCTGGCGGAGCTGACCGCCGGGCTGATGGTGGACGCCAGCCTGCCGGCAGACATGCGCTGGATCCCCAAGGGCATGGACGTGAAATACCAGGCCAAGGCCTTGGGCACGTTGAAGGCCGTGGCGACGCCAGTGTTGTCCATCGTCAGTGCTGCGGACGGCTACGACCTGCCGGTGAAGGTCAGCGTGACCGATGCGGCAGGGACCGAGGTGTTCCATGCGACCATCGCGATGTGGGTATCGCCACGCCCTCCGCGCACAGGCTGATCAACCATGACGACCACTGAACTGCTGGTGCGCCTGGCAGGCATTCACAGTCTGGGGTTTGCCGCCTTCCATCTGGCGTTCTGGCGGCTGTTCGGCTGGAAACGCGAGCTCGCCCAGCTCGGCACGGCCAATCGCGCGATCATGCAGATCCTGAATCTGCGCGTGATCTATGTGTTCCTGGGAATGGGGCTGATCGCGCTGATCTTTGCCCCGGACCTGGTCGACACTCGTCTGGGGGTGGTCCTGCTGGGCTTCATGGCGGTGTTCTGGGTGGGCCGCACGCTTGAACAATTCGTCTTCCTGCGTATCAACGACTGGCGCGTACACCTGCTGACAGGCCTGTTCGTGCTGGGTGCGGCGCTGCATGCCGTGCCAATGTGGCTGGGCTTCATGCGCGCCATCAGCCGCTGAGCGATGGCGCTTGCCAGCACGCGCCCACTTCAGAGCACTCGCAACACCAGTGCCAGGATCGCCGGTACGGCCTGGATCATGAATATGCGCGGGCTTACGCTCCATGCGCCATAGGCCCCCGCCACCACCACGCAGCCCAACGAGAACGTCACCAGCACCGGCTGCGCCATCACCAGCCCCAACACGATGCCCGCCGCCAGGAAGCCGTTGTACAGGCCCTGGTTGGCCGCCAGCACGCGCGTGGTCTCCGCCTTCTCCGGCGTGTTGCGGAACGTCTTCAAGCCCAGCGGACGGGTCCACAGGAACATCTCCAGCACCAGGAAGTACAGGTGCAGCACCGCGACCAGCACGGTCAGCAGCAGCGCGATCAGCGACATGGTTTCTCTCCTCGAAATGACTGGACGGGATCAGCGGTCGCGCGGCAGCTTTTTTTCTTCGCGCAGTACACCAAACGCGGCGGCGGTCATGCACGCGGCAACCACCACGCCACCGATGAACACCACATGTGAACCAAACAGCGACAAGCCCTTGTGCACCCACGCAAAGCTCAGGTCCGCGCCGCGGTACACCACCGTATCGATGGCCGCGCCGGCCTTGTAACGCCACTGCCGGTCCACGCGGGTATAGATGGTTTCACGTGCCGGCTTGGCCAATGCGAACTCGCTGGCGCGGGTCATCACCTGCACCACGGCCACCATCAACGGCATGGGTGATGCGGCAAGCACCGAGAAGCCGATCAGGATCGCAAAGCCAGGGATCAACAGGGCCGGCGCGATGCCGTGGCGCGACAGCAGCCAGCGGGTCAGGCCCAGCTGCATCAGCAGCGCCAGTGCGTTCACCGCCAGATCGATACGCGAGAAGAAGGCCGTGGCAGCGCCTGCATCGTTGAACGCTGCACGCACGATACTGGCCTGCTGGTTGTACAGCAGGGTGCCCACGCCCACACCGAAAACCACCATGATCGCCAGCCAGCGCAGCAACGGCTCACGCACGATCAGTTTCAGGCCGTCCAGCACGCTGCCGCCCATCGGCTGCTCGCCGGATACCAGCTGCTGCTCCTGCTCACGCAGCACCGCCCAGTGCCGCAGCCGCCAGATGCTCAACAGGCAGATGGCGAGAAAGCCTGCCGAGACCAGCATCAGATTGGCAATGCCCACGCGCTGCACCAGCGCACTGGTGATGACCGGACCAAGGAAGGCACCGATGGTGCCGGCCGCGCCGATGTAACCGTAGAAGGCACGTGCCTGCGCGTTGGAAAACACATCGGCCATGAAGCTCCAGAACACCGCCACCGCGAACAGGTTGAAGACGGTGATCCAGAAAAAGAACGCCATCCCGCGGCCTGGCACACCGCTATCGAACAGTACGTAGAAGCCCAGCAGAGTGACGATGAAGAACCCATACACCGCCGGCAGGAACACCCGCCGCGGGAAGCGGCTGACCAGCCAGCCGTACACCGGCTGCAGTACCAGCATGATCACGAACACGCAGGAGAACAGGAACTGCAGGACGAAGTCCTTCAGCGCGATGCCATGGCTGGCAAACCAGGCGATCAGCATCGGCGGGAACACGGTCTCCAGGTCGGCCGAGGCAGCCATCGCCTCACGCACCGGGCGCAGCACGTAGTAGCCACTGAGCAGGCAGAAGAAGTACAGGAACGACCACCACAGCGCCGGCGACTCACGCAGTGCCACCGTCAGCCCACGCAGCGGCCCCTTGCCCTTCACCGCGCTCACGCGGCGTCCCTCGCCAGAAGACGGCGGTTGGACAGCGGCATGGCAGGCTCCGGGGGGCGGTGAAGCGCGTACGTTAGCCAATGCACTGCAACATCGCCAGCAGCAGCCACGCAGAAGGCTGCAACGCAGTGTCACGGCCGCACCCATACGACACGTTCCGACACATGCTTTCAGGGCGTCAAAATTCCAACTTTTTCAACGAGATGCGCATTCATCTTCGCTTTGTTTGTGCACAAGGGAAAAGCGGCGCTAGAATCGCCATCAGCAGTCGCGCACGGGTCTCCACGATGAAAAAGAACAGCCTGCGTCGTCCGATCCGTTCGGCGGCCACCGGTTTGCTGGGCATGTTGATGCCCGTTGCCTTGTCCACCACCGCGCAGACCCCGTCGCCATTGCCGCCGATGCCGGCCAACATCGAATCCGCCGCCACCGCCGTCGCCCACACGCAGCCCGCCGCCTACCGCACCGGCCTGGTGCCGCAGGTGCAGCTGCCGGCGGCCGGCTTCAACGTGGCCAATATCGAATCGATGGCGCAGCAGCTTACCTATGGCGAGCGCGTGCCGGGCATGGCGGTGGCCATCGTGCAGGGCGGCCGCATCCTCAGCGCGCGCGGCTATGGCGTTACCGACGTCAACAACCCGCTGCCGGTCGATGCCCACACCGTGTTCCGCCTGGCCTCGCTGTCCAAGGCCTTCGCCGGCACCATGGCCGGCCTGCTGGTCAACGACGGCACGCTGCGCTGGGACAGCAAGGTCACCGACTATGTGCCGGGCTTCCGCCTGAACTCGCCGGAAGCGACCGATCGCCTGACCGTGGCCGACGTGCTCAGCCATCGCGTCGGCCTGCCCTACAACGCCTACGACCGCGACATCGAAGGCAACGCCGAGTACTACGCGCTGACCCAGAAGCTGGCCAACACCAGCCTGAAGTGCCTGCCGGGCGACTGCTACGCCTACCAGAACGTGGCCTTCAGCCTGATCGGCGACGTCGTCTACGCGGCCTCCGGCAGCTTCTACGAGCAGTCGGTCGAGCGCCGCATCTTCAAGCCGCTGGGCATGAACGATGCCAGCCTCGGCCTGGCCGGCATCCAGGCCAGCTCGCGCTGGGCGCGTCCGCACGTGCGCAGCCGCAATGGCTGGGTGTCGCTGACACCGAAGCCGACCTACTACCGCGTCGCCCCGGCTGCCGGCGTCAACGCCAGCGCCAGCGACATGGCGCAATGGCTGCTGGCCCACACCGGCCACCGCCCGGACGTGCTGCCGGCACCACTGCTGGCCACCCTGCACTCCAGCCTGATCAACACCCCCGGGGAGATGCGTTCGGGCTGGCGCCGCGAGCGCCTGCATTCGGCCGGCTACGCACTGGGCTGGCGCACCTTCGACTATGCCGGCCACGATGTGGTGTTCCATGCCGGTGCCGTGCAGGGCTATCGTGGCCTGGTCGCGCTGGTGCCGGAGCGCGATCTCGGCATCGCCATCATGTGGAACGGCGAAAGCGGCCTGCCCAGCGGCCTGCTGCCGACCGTGCTCGATTCCGCGCTCGGCCTGCCGACGCAGCGCTGGCTGGATGTGGACACCGACTTCGGCAGCGACAACCTGATGGCCGAGGGCGCAAGCCCGGCGCAGCAGGACAAGCGCAAGGGCAAGGGTGCCTCGAGCAACCGCGCGGTGGCGTCCCCGCGCTGATCAGGCGGGCTCGACCGTAAACATGAAGGGCGGCCTGAGGGCTGCCCTTTTTGTTGTTGTGTAGCGCCGAGCCGTGCTCGGCTGAGCGGAATTCTGGCGCGAGGCAGCCGAGCATGGGCTCGGCTCTACAGCTCCGCAGCGCTAATGCGCGAAGTAGTGCATGCCGCCATCCACCGGAATCACCGCACCGGTGATGTAGCCGGCCAGCGGCGAAGCCAGGAAGGCCACCAGCGGCGCCACTTCGTCCGGCTCGCCGAAGCGCCCGATCGGAATGTTGCGTGCAATGAACTCGCGCCGGCTTTCCTCGGTGGGATGCAGGCGATCAAGAATCTGCGGGCTGTTGATGCGCCCCGGTGCAATCGCATTCACCGTAATCCCCTGCCCGGCCACCTCCGACGACAACCCCTTGCTCCACAGATGCAGCGCCGCCTTCGCCGCGGTGGCGGCATTCACCGAACGTGGCTCCATCGAACCGCTGAAATTGATCACCCGTCCCCATGCCTGCGCCTGCATGCCGGGCAACAGCACCTGGGTCAGCCGTCGTGCGGCGGAGAAGTTCAGGGCGATCGCTTCCTCCCAGACCTCGTCATCGGCATCCACCGTGGTCGGCCGGGAGCCCCCTGCGGCATTGACCAGGATGTCCACGCGCTGCAATGCCTCCCGGGATGCCTCCGCGATGGACCGGACGTCGTCGGCGACGGTGACATCGCCGACCACGATGACCGGTGCCGCGCCGCCTTCGGCTTCGATCCGCGCCGCCAGCGCCTGCAGGGGCGCGCGCTGCCGCGACGTGATGGCGACGCGCACGCCTTGGGCCGCCAGATGCCTGGCGACGGCGGCACCGATGCCACTGCCCGCCCCCGTGACCAATGCGGTACGGCCTGCAAGATTCAAGTCCATGGTGTTCTCCTGTCCACGTGGCCGGCCAATCCAGCCCTTGCACGACATGCTGTTTGATCACCCCTGATTGATAAACTCCGCGCAGGTTTCAGCATTCAACACCCGGAGTGTCAGATGAACCTGCTGGAAAGCATGCAGGTCTACGTGCTGATCGTGGACAAGGGCAGCCTCAGTGCAGCGGCGGCGGCGATGGATATCTCCGCGACGATGGTCGGCAAGCATCTGCGCGCATTGGAGGCACGGTTGGGCATGCAGTTGTTGAGCCGTACCACCCGGCGCCAGCATATGACGCCCTTCGGCGAGGACTACTACACCCGCTGCCGGGAGATCCTGCGCCTGGTGGAAGAAACCGATGCGCAGGCGCAGCACCAGCAGCTGGCACCGGCGGGTACGCTGCGCATCAGTGCGCCGGTGATCTTCGGCACGCATGCGCTGGTACCGGCACTGGCCGAGTACATGGCGCGCCATCCGGAGGTCCGGGTCGAAGCCACGCTGACCGACCGCGTGGTCGACCTCGCCGAGGAGGGTTTCGAAGCGGCGCTGCGCATCGGCACGCTGGCCGACAGCAGCATGCTGGTGGCGCGTGCGCTGGCACCGTATCGCTTGATGATGTGCGCATCGCCCGGATACCTCGCCCGGCACGGTACGCCCTCCGACCTGCAGGCGCTTGCCCGGCACCAATGCCTGTCCTTCGAACCCAGCGCACTGGCGCAGTGGCTGCAGGTCGATGCTGGCGGGCTTGAGCGTGTGCCCGACGGCCGGCTGCAGATCAACAACGGCGAAGCACTGCGCACGGCGGCGCTGCATGGGCTGGGCATCGTGCTGCAGTCGGCACTGCTGCTGGCTGCCGACGTCGACGCCGGACGCCTGGTGCAGCTGTTCCCGGAGCATGGCCAGACCGGTCGGCCGATGCACGTGGTCTACGCCCACGATCGCTACCACTCGACCCGCCTGCGCAGCTTCCTGGACTTCCTGGTGGAGCGCTTTCCACCGTCGCCGCACCGCTAGCGTCGACCGTCAGAAAAGCCGTCGGGCATGGCCCGACGCTACAAACCGCTCCATAAAAAAACCCCCTCCCCGCTGGGCAGCCAGGGAAGGGGGTTTCAGGATGCGGCTATCGGGAAGTACTTAGATCAGCGGCGCCGGGGTTGCCGGCAGAGCGACCGGAGCGGCCTTCTTCTTGCGGGCGGCCGGCTTGCGCTTGGCAACCTTCTTCGCTGCCTTCTTCGGGGCAGCCTTCTTGGTGGCCTTCTTCGCGGTCTTCTTTACTGCCTTCTTGGCGGTCTTCTTGACGGCCTTCTTGGCAGTCGCCTTCTTCGCGACCTTCTTGGCCGGCTTGCGGGCCGTTGCCTTCTTGGCAGTCTTCTTGGTGGCCTTCTTGGCTACCTTCTTGACGGCCTTCTTCGCGGTCTTCTTGACGGCCTTCTTGGCAGTGGACTTCTTGGCTACCTTCTTCGCCGCCTTCTTCACTGCCTTCTTCGCAGTGGTCTTCTTGGCGACCTTCTTCGCAGCCTTCTTCACTGCCTTCTTGGCGGTCGCCTTCTTCGCGACCTTCTTCACTGCCTTCTTGGCAGCAGCCTTCTTCGCGACCTTCTTCACCGCTTTCTTGGCGGCGGGCTTCTTCTTCGCAGCTTTCTTGGTTGCCATGGGATGGCTCCTCGTCAGTGATAGGGAGTTGAAACGCCCAGTTGGATCAAACCCGCGGATGCTGCGTGCGGGGACCGCCGGCGCGTCAGGCGCGCCGTTACGGATGCGGCAATGCCCGCCTCGATCGGCGGAGCGGACATCGGAACGGGAGTTGCCTTGCATTTCTCCGGGGGAAGCGGGGCCATGTCCACCGTCATCAGGGTCGCGGTGGTCTTGAAGGGGCTGCTTCGCATCGGACGATTGATTCTGCGCACTCGGTTGGGCAGGCAAGGTCTGCTGAGGCGAAACCTAATCACGGTTTTTTTTACTGTCAACAACCCCCGCGAAAAATTTTCACATCCGCGCCATCCCGGACGCCGCCCGCACCACCGCCGTGCGCGCCCTGCTACGACCATTGAAGCGGCGCGCACGCGCGTCGCATGCGACGACGCCGATGCGCTCTCTGAACAAAAAACACTTGAAATAAGCACTCTGCGCAGATAGGCACATGTTCTGGACAACAGCGCACGTGCATCGCCGATGGTCACCGGCACCGTCGCCAACGCCAGCACAACGGGGCCGCAACGGGGGGCGAAGAGTTTTCACATCTGATCGCTTCGGCGCAGGGCGGAAACGCGGATTTGCGCAAAACTGCGCACGCCGATCGGCACCGTTCGTCTGTCGGCTGATGCCACGCCGAGGGTGCAGAGCGAACCCGCCGTCATGAGTCCGACGCACTCACCAAAACAAAAACGGCCACCCGAAGGTGGCCGTTCCAGAACCCGGAAGTGACGACTCAGTGGTCGTCGTTTTCCAGGGCTTCGGCATACGCGTCCGGATCCAGCAGTTCGTTGAGCTCTTCGGCGTTGGTCAGTTCGACCACGAACATCCAGCCTTCGCCGTAGGCATCTTCATTGATGGTTTCCGGCTTGTCGGACAGCGCCGAGTTGACCTCGACGACCTTGCCGCTGATCGGGCTGTAGACGTCCGAGGCGGCCTTCACCGATTCGACAACGGCGATCTGCTCGCCAGCCTTTGCGTCAGCGCCGACTTCCGGCAGTTCGACGTAGACCAGGTCACCCAGCAGGCCCTGGGCGTGGTCGGAAATACCGACGGTGACACGGCCATTGCCTTCGACACGGGCCCACTCATGGGACTTGAGGAACTTGAGGTCGCCGGGGATCTCGCTCATGGGACTGCTCCAGAGATATGCAGGGGTGGAAAAAACGGGGCTAGTGTAACCAACCGGCCGCCACTGCTGTCAGTGACGATCGGCAGTTTCGGATCAGGCGTCGGCGAGCACGCCGGGCTGGGCCTGGCCTTCGCGCACGAACGGGAACTTGACCACGCGTACCGGTACCTGCCGGCCGCGGATGTCGACGGTGACCTCGCCGAGTTCACCGGCCGGTACGCGGGCGAAGGCGATGCCCTTGGCCAGGGTCGGCGAGAAGGTGCCGGACAGGATCTCGCCCTGGCCGCCCGCGGTGGTCACCGCCTGGCCGTGGCGCAGCACGCCCTTCTCGTCCATCACCAGGCCGATCATCTGGCGTGCGGTGCCGGCGGCCTTCTGCGCTTCCAGCACGTCGCGGCCGATGAAGTCGCGGCCTTCGTCCAGCGACACGGTCCAGGCCAGCGCCGCTTCGTACGGGCTGATCTCTTCGTCCATGTCCTGGCCGTACAGGTTCATGCCGGCTTCCAGGCGCAGCGTGTCGCGTGCGCCGAGGCCGGCCGGCTTCACGCCCGCCGCCAGCAGGCGGTTCCAGAACGCGACCACTGCGTCCTGCGGCAGCAGGATCTCGAAACCGTCTTCGCCGGTGTAACCGGTACGGGCGACGAACAGTTCGACGCCGTCATCGGACTGCACCTGCAGGGCGGCGAAACGGCCCAGCTTGGTCAGCGCCTGACGGTCCGCATCACGCGCCAGGCCGATCACGATGTCGCGCGCCTGCGGTCCCTGCACGGCCAGGATGGCCAGGTCCGGGCGCTGCTCGACGGTGACGCCGAACGGCGCAGCCTGCTCGCGCAGCCAGGCCAGGTCCTTCTCGCGGGTGGAGGCATTGACCACCATGCGGAAGAAATCGTCGCCCAGGTAGTAGACGATCAGGTCGTCGATGACGCCGCCGCGCGGGTTCAGCATGCACGAGTACAGCGCCTTGCCGGTCACCTTCAGCTTGTCGACCGAGTTGGCCAGCAGGCGGCGCAGGAACGGCTTGACCTGCTCACCGCGCAGGTCGACCACCGTCATGTGGCTGACGTCGAACACACCGGACTCGCGACGCACCTGGTGGTGCTCGTCCAGCTGCGAGCCGTAGTGGATGGGCATGTCCCAACCCCCGAAATCGACCATCTTGGCGCCAAGGGCGCGGTGGGTATCGTTGAGCAGCGTCTTCTGGGTCATGACCGGGTCCGGCAGCAGAGGAAACAAGAATCCCCATTATCCCAGATCGGTCGCCCACAGGCGTGCCGCAGCGCAGCGCCGGAGCTGTAGAGCCGAGCCCATGCCCGGCTGCTCTTCGTGTGGGAGCCGAGCGTGGGCTCGGCTCTACAGGGGGCGGCCTGCGTCCTCGACCACCAGCACCGTGCCCTGCACGCTGCGCACCCGCACCCACGTACCCGCAGGCAGCTCCGGACCGCTCACCTGCCAGGACGCATCGTCGATGCTGACCCGTCCCTGGCCACCGACGATGCCCTGCTGCAGTACCACCTCCCGGCCGACCAGCTGCTCGGCGCGGCGGTTGAGCAACGGCGCATCGCTGGGCCGTGCCCGCGGCCGCCCCCAGCGCCGGTAGCACTGGATCGAGACCACACTCAGCAGGACGAAAGCGATCACCTGCCACAACAGCGGAATGTCACTGAACACCGCAACCAATACGAACACCGCCGCTGCGCCGATGCCGATCCACAGCATGAACGCGCCAGGTGCCAACGCCTCTGCCGCGAACAGCAGCAGCGCCAACGCGCCCCAACCGACGACTTCCCAACGCATGTCAGCCTCCGAGCGGCGGCGGCCGCTTGCCGGCGGCCTTGTTGTCCTGGCTGGCCAGCGCCTGCTTCGCCAGTTCGGCCACGCCCGCGATCGAACCGATCACGCCACTGGCCTCCATCGGCATCAGCACCAGCTTCTGGTTCGGCGAACTGGCCAGTTCCTTGAACGCTTCCACGTACTTCTGCGCAACAAAGTAGTTGATCGCCTGCACGTCACCCTCGGCAATCGCCGCCGACACCACCTTGGTCGCCATCGCTTCGGCCTCGGCCAGGCGCTCGCGCGCCTCGGCATCGCGGAATGCAGCTTCGCGACGGCCTTCGGCCTCCAGCACGGTCGCCTGCTTTTCGCCATCGGCGCGCAGGATCTCCGACTGGCGTGAACCCTCTGCCTCGAGGATCTGCGCGCGCTTTTCGCGCTCGGCCTTCATCTGCCGCGCCATCGCGTCCAGCAGATCGCGCGGCGGCTGGATGTCGCGAATCTCGATGCGGTTGACCTTCACGCCCCAGGGATTGGTGGCATGGTCGACCACGCTCAGCAGCTGGGCATTGATCACCTCGCGCTGGCTGAGCGATTCGTCCAGGTCCATCGAACCGATCACGGTACGGATGTTGGTCTGCACCAGGGCGATCATCGCCACTTCCAGGTTGGCCACCTCATAGGCGGCCTTGGCGGCATCCAGGACCTGGAAGAACACCACACCGTCCACGCGCACGGCGGCGTTGTCCTTGGTGATCACTTCCTGGCTGGGCACATCCAGCACCTGCTCCATCATGTTCACCTTGCGCCCCACCCCGTACACGATCGGGATCAGGAAATGCAGGCCGGGGGTCATGGTGTGCGTGTAGCGCCCGAAGCGCTCGACGGTCCACTCGTAGCCCTGGGGCACCATCCGTACCGCCTTGAACAGGATCACCACGGCCACGAAGGCCAGTACCACGGTAAAGAACATGGTCGGGAACATCTTGCTTTCCTTATCGATGACGTCCAGGCCCCAGCATAGCGCGTGAAGGCCGCATTCACAGCGGCGCTACCAGGGCACGCGCCCGCGCAGGATGTCGGCGAACATCACCCAGTCGCCCATGAACGAGTACAGCGGGTGCTGGAAGGTGGCCGGGCGGTTCTTCTCGAAAAAGAAATGGCCGACCCAGGCGCAGCTGTAACCGCAGAACAGGGCGGCCAGCAGCAGCATCGGTTGCCCACGCAGGATCGCTGCCGCGACCAGCAGCAGTACGCCGCAGCTGCCGATGAAGTGCAGCCGGCGCGATACCGGGTGGCGGTGCTCGCTGAGATAGAACGGATAGAACTCGCGGAAGCTGGCGAAGCGGGACATGCGCATGCTCCGGGGGCCGTGGTCAGGCCCATCATGCGCCTTTCGGGGGGCGCTGCGCTGCCTTGCAGCACCGAACCATGCTCGGCTTGCGCGTGCCAGCGCGGTCGGAAAGAAGAGCAGCCGAGCGTGGGCTCGGCTCTACAGAACCGCCTTGCCCGGACCTACACCGATGAGGTGCGCGGCCCGAACATGATCACCGCCATGCCGGCCAGGCACAGCGCGGCGCCGAACAGGTCCCAGCGGCTGGGACGGATGCCATCGACCAGCCACAGCCAGAACAGCGCGGTGCCGATGTAGACGCCACCGTAGGCGGCATAGACCCGACCACTGGCGGTCGGATGCAGGGTCAACAGCCAGGCGAACAGGGCCAGGCTGGCGGCCGCCGGCAGCAGCAGCCAGATGCTGCCGCCCTTGCGCAGCCACAACCACGGCAGGTAGCAGCCGACGATCTCGGCAAGCGCCGTCAGCAGGAACAGGCCGAGTGTCTTCACGCCTTCTCCGCCGCCTTGGCGTGCTGCCAGAGCGCTTCCTGCGCCTCCAGGTCCATCGCAGCCAGCGCCCCACCCTGCGCATCGGCCTGCGCTTCCATCGCACGGAAGCGACGTTCGAACTTGTGGTTGGCCCCGCGCAGCGCCGCACCCAGATCGATATCGGCGTGGCGCGCCAGGTTGGCGCAGACGAACAGCAGGTCGCCCAGTTCTTCCTGCAGGCGCGCCTTGTTGCCGGCGATATCGCCGCGCTCGAACTCCTCGCGCAGCTCCTGCAGTTCCTCGGCAGCCTTGTCCAGCACCGGCAACGGGCCCGGCCAGTCGAAGCCGACCTTGGCCGCGCGCGACTGCAGCTTCACTGCCCGCTGCCATTCCGGCAGGCCGCGCGAGATGCCGGCCAGCGCGGAGGTGTCCTGCTCGCCCTTGGCGGCGCGCTCGGCGCGCTTGATCGCCTCCCAGTTACGCATTACCCCGTCGGCATCATCGACACTGACCTCGGCGAACACGTGCGGGTGGCGGCGCTGCATCTTGTTGCTGATCGCGCGGGCCACGTCTGCGAAGGCGAAGCTGCCCTGCTCTTCGGCCATGCGCGCATGGAACACCACCTGCAACAACAGGTCGCCCAGCTCGTCGCACAGGTCGTCGAGGTCGCCGCGGGCGATCGCATCGGCCACCTCGTAGGCTTCCTCGATGGTGTACGGCGCGATGGTCGCGAAGTTCTGCTCCAGGTCCCACGGGCAGCCGCCCTGCGGATCGCGCAGGCGCGCCATGATCGCCAGCAGGCGCTCCAGTTCGTTGCTTGCGGCGCTGCCGGTGGTGGGGGTGTCGTGCGCGCTCATGCGGCCTCCAGGGTCAATCGGACAACCAGTCACGCCATGGCAGGCTGGTATCACCAAGGGCAATGAAATCGCCGTTCAACAGGGTCTCGCGGCGGTTGTAGCGGAACGGCTTGCCGGTCGCGGCCGACAGTACCGCACCACCGGCGGCGTGCAGCACGCACTGGCCGGCAGCGGTATCCCATTCAGAGGTCGGACCCAGCCGCGGATAGACATCCAGGCCACCTTCGGCGATCCGGCAGAATTTCAGCGACGAGCCCTGCGCGATGGTCTCGATGCGGCCCATCCTCGCCAGCAGCGCCTCGGTCTCCGGTGAGCGGTGCGAACGGCTGGCGGCAACCCGCAACGGTGCGGTGGCCGGTGTACGGGTGCGCAGCACGGTGTCGTGCAGGCCCTGCCGGCGATAGGCCAACTCGCCGCGCATGGCATGCCAGACGATGCCGGTGACCGGGGCCAGCACCACGCCGAAAGCCGGTGCGCCCTGGTAGATCAACGCGATGTTGACGCTGAACTCGCCGTTGCGCTTGACGAACTCGCGGGTGCCGTCGAGCGGGTCGACCAGCCAGTAGGCCCCCCAGTGGCGGCGCTGCTCCCAGCCCACCTGCGCCGATTCCTCGGACAGGATCGGCAGGTCCGGGGTCAGCTGCTGCAGGCCCTGTTCAATGACCTGGTTGGCCGCCAGGTCGGCACTGGTGACCGGGCTGTTGTCGTCCTTGATCTGCACCTCGAAGCCATCGGCATAGACCTGCATGATGGCCTGTCCGGCTTCCTGGGCGATGGCGATGGCGGTCTCGCGCAGGTCCGTGGTCAGTTTGATCATCGCAATCCCTGCAGCCACTGGCGGGCGATGAACAGCGCCGCCAGCGAGCGTCCCTCGGAGAAGTCCTCACGCAGCATCAGCTGGTCCAGCTCGGCCAGCTTCCACGGGACAACTTCCAGTTCTTCCGGCTCGTCGCCGGCCAGCTTTTCCGGGTACAGGTCGCGCGCCACCACCAGCCACGACTGGTGGCTCATATAGGTCGGGGCAAGGGTCATTGCGCGCAGCACGTCGACCCGGCGCGCACCGTAACCGGCCTCTTCCTTCAGTTCGCGGTCCGCAGCCTGCTCGGGAGTCTCGCCGGCATCGATCCGGCCCTTGACCAGGCCCAGTTCGTAGCGGTGCATGCCTGCGGCGTATTCACGTACCAGCAGCACGGTCTCGTCGTCGAGCATCGGCACCACCACCACCGCACCATGGCCACGGCTGACCAGGCGCTCGAAGCGGCGGCGTTCGCCGTTGGAGAACTCCAGGTCCAGGTGCTGGCGCTGGAAGGGACCGTTCTCCTCATCGGTGATCCGATGGATGATCGGCAAGCGACGGCCGGCACGGTCATCGTTCATGCGGAATCTCCGCGGCGGCCGGCGCCTGCGCCGGGGCCGATAGAATGTGCAGGCAGCAACATGTTCATGAGCCCGAAATGCTAGCAGACCCAACCCCCTCCCCGCTGGCCCACCATTGGCGGCAGCGCGACCTGCAGGTGCTGTGGCACCCCTGCACGCAGATGCGCGAGCATCCGGACACCCTGCCGCTGGTGCCGATCGCCCGTGGCGAAGGTGCCTGGCTGATCGACCACGATGGCAATCGCTATCTGGATGCGGTCAGCAGCTGGTGGACCAACCTGTTCGGCCATGCCGAACCGCGCATCGGTGGCGCCATCGCCGCCCAGGCGACGCAGCTGGAACAGGTGATGCTGGCCGGCTTCGGCCATGAGCCGGCCATTACCCTGGCCGAACGCCTGCTGGCCCTGGCCCCGCACCAGCCTGGCCGCGAACCGCTGGCCAAGGTGTTCTACGCCGACAACGGTTCGGCCGGCGTGGAAGTGGCCCTGAAGATGGCCTTCCAGTACTTCCAGAACCGTGGGGAATCGCGGCGCACGCGTTTCATCGCACTGGAGAACGGCTACCACGGCGAGACCCTGGGCGCGCTGGCGCTGGGTGACATCCCGCTGTATCGCCGTGTCTACGCGCCGCTGCTGGCCGAAGGGCTGTTCGCGCCCTCGCCCGACGCTTACCTGGCCGAGCCCGGCCAGAGTGCAGCAGATCGCGCACGCCAGGCCGCCGATGGCCTGGCCACCCTGTTCGACCAGCATCCGGGCGAGATCTGCGCGGTGATCCTGGAACCGCGCCTGCAGTGTGCCGGCGGCATGCGCATGCACGATCCGGTCTATCTGCAGCGCGTGCGCGAACTGTGCGATGCCCATGGCGCGTTCATGATCGCCGACGAGATCGCCACCGGCTTCGGCCGCACCGGCACCCTGTTCGCCTGCGAGCAGGCAGGGGTGATGCCGGACCTGATGTGCCTGTCCAAGGGCCTGACCGGCGGCTTCCTGCCGCTGGCCGCGGTGCTGGCCACGCAGGCGCTGTACGACGCCTTCCTTGACGACTCGCGCGAGCGCGCGTTCCTGCACTCGCACAGCTACACCGGCAACCCGCTGGCCTGCGCGGCCGCGCTGGCGACGCTGGACATCTTCCGCGACGACGATGTGATCGCCCGCAACCGCAGCATCGCTTCCGTGATGGGTACGCTGGCGGCACCGTTCAACGACCATCCGCACGTGGCCGACGTGCGCCAGGCCGGCATGGTGGTGGCCTTCGAGCTGTCGCGCGACGGTAACAAGCGCACGCCGTTCGACCCGGCCATGCGGCTGGGCCTGCACGCCTACAAGGCCGCCTTGAAGCGCGGCGTGGTGCTGCGCCCGCTGGGCGACGTCCTGTACTGGATGCCACCCTACTGCGTGGACGACGAACAACTGGAGCTGCTGGCACATACCACACTGGCAGCGATTGACGAGGCGATTGCATGCGCGTGACCCGCTGCCCCATCGACCTGGCGCTGCACAGCGGCCAGACCGTGACCCTGCCGGAAGAGACGGCCAACCACCTGGTGCGGGTGATGCGCCTGCGCGAAGGCGATACCTGCGTCCTGTTCAACGGCGATGGCCACGACTACAGCGCGACGCTGACGGTGGCCGGCAAACGCGAGGTGCAGGTACGCATCGACGCCGTGCAGGCCATCAAGAATGAATCGCCACTGGCGATCACTCTGCTGCAGGGCATCGCGCGCGGCGAGAAGATGGACCTGATCCTGCAGAAGGCCACCGAACTGGGCGTGGCGGCGATCATTCCGGTCAACGCCGAGCGCACTGAGGTGAAGCTTGATGCAGCTCGGGCGGAGAAGCGCGTGGCGCACTGGAACAACGTGGTGACCTCGGCCTGCGGCCAGTCCGGGCGCGCGCGCATTCCGCAGGTGGGCTCGCCACTGTCGCTGGCGCAGGCCGCGGCGGCACTGCCAGTGGATACGCTGCGGTTGACGCTGGACCCGCAGGGCGCACATCGCCTGTCGACGCTGGCGGCCGCTCCGGCAGGCGGCATCGTGATCGCGATCGGCCCGGAAGGCGGCTGGTCGCCGCGCGACCGCGATCAACTGGCGGCGGCAGGCTTCCAGGGGCTGCAGCTGGGCCCGCGCATCCTGCGCACGGAAACCGCGGGGCTGGCCGCGATCGCGGCACTGCAGGCGCGGTTGGGCGATCTGGGATAAGGAGCAGGTCCGGTGACCGCGGCGCTCGCCGGGCATGGCCCGGCGCTACCCCGGGAATCCGGGTCACCTGTGGTAGCGCCGGGCCATGCCCGGCGGATTCCCCATCAGGCCGCCAGTGAATCCAGCGCGGCTTCCAGTGCATCCAGGTTTGGCAGCAGCGCGCTCTGCTCACCCAGCAGCACGCGCATGTGCACGATCTGCGGCAGGGTTTCTTCGGAGGCGTCGGCCAGCAGGCCGTCGCGCGGCACCGAGATCAGCTGCGGGAAATTCTGCGTCAGCAGCGCATAGTAGGGGCGCTGCGCGTTGCCGCTCAGGGCCTTCAGCACCACCACTTTGTTGTGGCCGGCCACCGCCTCTTCGCCCAGCCCCGAAAGGCGTGCGAACGACACCAGCGGCACCTGCCAGCCGTGCCAGCCGATTTCGCCAACCAGCCAGCGCGGCGCATCGGAGACCGGCTGCACCGGCACGCGCGACATCATTTCGGCCACGGTGGCATTGGGCAGCAGTACGCGCTCGTTGCCGGCCTGGATCAGGACGCCGCGGATTTCATCATTGCTGGCGTAGCTCATGGTGCCTCTCCGTTATCGTCTTCCGAGCCCCAGCGCGAGGCGATGGCCTGCGCCAGTTCCTGTGGCTCACCCGCCACCATGCCAGCGGCGACCACCGCCGTGGCTGCGGCAGGGTCATAGCAGCCCTCGCCGACCTGCCCGGCCACCCAGGCGCCGGCGGCGGCCAGATCCAGCGCCGGACTAACATGCGCAAGATCGGCACCGCTGAGCAGGACCAGCGCAGTGTGGTCAGCCGGCAGCGCGGCAATCGAAATACCCTGCGCGTCGCTGACGAAATGCAGGCCGTCACTGGCTGCCTGCACGCCAATGTCATCGGCCAGCACGTGCACTTCACCGGGTGTTGCACGCTGGCCAGCTTCGGCCAGCTGCACCGGCAACGGCGACACGCGTGCCATCTGCTTGACCAGGTTGCCGTAGCGTCCGCCATCCAGGCGCATGTGCACCAGGACCGGCACGCTCAGCGAAGACGGCAGCGCGCCGAGCAGGCGACGCAACGCGTCCGGGCCACCGATGCCGGCCAGCACCAGCAGCGATCCGGCGCGTGCGCCCACGGGCGCTGCGGCATCCAGGTCGACCAGGCTCAGATGACCGGTATCGAAGGAAGGCAGCGATGCCTCCACTGCAGCGTGGTGCGGAGCGGCGGCCGGGGCATCGGCCCCGTCTTCGACCAGGGACCAAGCGGTGTGGTCGAAGGAGACCGGCGGCAGGGGCGCTGCTGCGGGCGCGGTATCTGCCAGCGACGGCAGTACGGGCGGCTCCAGCGGCTCGGGCACGACCGGCTGCAACGCCGCCAGCGCCTGTTCCAGCGCGATCGGTTCGTGCAGCTGCGCGGGCGGCGAGTACAGGCTGTCAGCAGGGACCTCGTCGGCCCAGCTCAATGCCTGGTCCAGGTGCGGCTGCAACGCTTCTTCCTGCGGCGCCGGCGGTGGTGCCGGGTGGCCCGGCTCCAGCTGCAGGCCGGGTTCTTCTTCGGCCCCCGGCGGCAACACCTGCTGGTGGCCATGCAGCTTGGCGGCCAGATGACGGCCCCAGCGCTGAGCCTCCCAGCCATCACGACGTGCGGCCAGCTCGGCCTCGTCGAAGACCAGGGTCAGGCCCGGTGCGGACAGCACCGCTTCCAGGCGCTCCAATGCATCCTCAATGGCGGCCTCCAGCGCGATCACCACGAACTGCGGGCGCGCCTCCTGCAGGACCCGCACCTCCAGCGTATTGGGGTCATCTTCCAGCACCAGCTGTACATCGGCGTGCGACAACGCCTCGCGCAGGCGCTCACGCGCCGCGCCGGGGCGGGCCAGCAGGGCAACGGCCGGAGCCGTTTGGGTTTCACTCACGGACACGGGCGATCCCCAGCAGGTCGTACACGTTACGCATCAGGTCCAGTTCCTGGTACGGCTTGCCCAGATAGCGCTGGACACCAATCTCGAAGGCGCGCTGGCGGTGCTTGTCGCCGCTGCGCGAGGTGATCATCACGATCGGCACATCCTTGTAGCGCGGGTCGGCGCGCATCGCGGTGGCCAGCTCGTAGCCATCCATGCGCGGCATCTCGATATCCAGCAGCATCAGGTCCGGCACGCGCTCTTCCAGGCGTTCCAGCGCCTCCACGCCGTCGCGGGCAACGCTGACCTCGAAATTGTGGCGTTCGAGGATGCGGCCGGTGACCTTGCGCATGGTCAGGGAGTCGTCCACCACCATCACCAGCGGCACCTGGCGCTCCTGGCGCGGCGCATTGGCCAGTACCGGCAGTGTCGGATTGGCGAGGAAGCGGCGCACCAGCGGCGCCACGTCCAGGATCACCACCACACGGCCATCGCCGGTGATGGTCGCGCCGTAGATGCCCGGCACCGATGCGATCTGCAGGCCGACCGGCTTGACCACGATTTCGCGGTTGCCCAGCACCTGGTCGATTGCCACGGCGGCACGCAGGTCGCCGGCGCGGACCAGCAGCAGCGGCACCTGGTCCTGGCCGTCGGCACGCGCCGGAGCCTGCCCGACCAGGCTGCCGAGGTCGTACAGCGGATAGTCCTCGCCGCTGTAGCGATAGCTGCTGTCGGCCGCTTCGAAACGCTCGCGCGACAGGCGGCCGATGCCACTGACCGAGGCGACCGGCACCGCAAAGGTGGTTTCGCCGATCTGCACGAACACCGCCTGGGTGACGGCCAGCGTCTGCGGCAGGCGCAGGGTGAAGCGCACGCCCTGGCCCCGCACCGACTGGATGTCGACCGAACCGCCGAGCTGGCGCACTTCGTTGCGCACCACGTCCATGCCCACGCCGCGGCCGGCCAGCTGGCTGACCTGATCGGCGGTGGTGAAGCCGGACGCGAAGATCAGGTTGTCCAGCTCCTGCTCGTTCGGCTGTGCATCGGCGGCCAGCAGGCCGCGGTCGATGGCGCGGCGGCGGATCGCTTCGCGGTCCAGGCCGGCGCCGTCATCGGCCACTTCCAGCACGATTTCCGAACCTTCGCGGTGCAGGCGGATGGCGATCTCGCCCTCCTCCGGCTTGCCGGCGGCGCGGCGCTGCTCCGGCGCCTCCAGGCCATGGGCCACGGAGTTGCGCAGCATGTGTTCCAGCGGCGCGACCATGCGGTCGAGGACGTTGCGGTCCAGTTCGCCGTGGGTACCTTCCAGGGTCAGGTGGACCTGCTTGCCGGTATCCATGCCGGACTGGCGGACCACGCGGCGCAGGCGCGGCACCAGGCCGTCGAACGGTACCATGCGCGCGCGCATCAGGCCATCCTGCAGCTCGGAGCTGACGCGCGATTGCTGCTGCAGCAGCGAATCGTACTGGCGCGACAGATCGTCAAGCACGCCCTGCAGGCCACCCAGGTCGGCCGCCGACTCGTTCAGCGCACGGCTGAGCTGCTGCAGGGTGGAGAAGCGGTCCAGTTCCAGCGGATCGAATTTCTGGTCGGCCTGGTCCTGTTCGCGCTGGTAGCGGGCGACGATCTGCGCCTCGGTTTCCAGGTCGAGTCGGCGCAACTGGTCGCGCAGTCGCGCATTGGTGCGCTCCAGTTCGCCCATGGCACCACGGAAGGCACCCAGCTGCTGTTCAAGCCGCGAGCGGTAGATCGCCACTTCACCGGCATGGTTGACCAGGCGGTCGAGCAGGTCGGCGCGCACGCGCACCTGCTCCTGCTGCGGACGCGCCAGCGGATCTTCATCGACCACGCCTTCTGCCGGCAGCGGTGCCGACAACGGCGCATCGAGCAGTGCCGGAGCCGGGCTGGCGACCGGTGCCGAGTCGGTTTCTGCGACGCTCGCGACGGTGGCCGCCGCTGCCGCAGCGATATCGGTGGTGGTACGCACTTCGAACGCGTCGACCAGGTCCTGCGCTGGTTCCACTACGCGATGATCACCGGTGCGGGTAAGCAGCTGGTGCAGGCGATCGAAGCCACGCTCCAGCAGCTGCACATCACGGCGCTCGATCTCGGTGCGACCGGCGGCGACGGCTTCCAGCAGCGATTCGATGCTGTGGCCGAGATCGCCGATGGCGTTGATGCCGGCCATGCGCGCGCCCCCCTTGAGGGTGTGCAGGTCACGCTGCAGGCCGGCCAGCACCTCGCGATCCTGCGGTGCATCGCGCAGTTCGCTGATCAGGCCATCACAGTGGTCGAGCAGGTCCTTGCCTTCATCGACAAAGATATCGACCAGCTCGCGGTCGTACACGCTGAAGTCAAGTGCGTCGGCGCCGTCTTCGGCATCGGCCGCATCAGGCGCCTGCTCGAGGTGCGGCGCACGGGGCGTGACGTCGGCCTCTGCAATCTCGGCCTCTGCAATCTCGGCATCGGCATCGGCGTCGGCATCGGCTTCGACCATGCCCTGGCCCGGCGCCTCTTCCATCTCGAAGAAGCGCACCGCAGCAGCGCTGCCCTGCGGGGGCTCCGCGGTGATCTCCTCAATCACCGTCGCCGGGGACGGCTGATCGGCGCTCTCTCCTTCACCGACCGCCGCCTCCCCGCCGACGTCCGCATCCTCGGCAAAGGCATCTGCCTCGCCCGGCGCGAGTTCGCTGGCCTGGAGGCCGATCACGGGCGATTGCCCGTCGTCGTCCAGGGTCTGCTCTTCCTCGATCACGTGCAGGCCGGCCTCGAGCGCGGCTGCCAGCGTGACCGGTTCTGCAAAACCCGGCACAGCCATTTCATCCTGCAGGCTCGACAGCCCGCTGTCGAGTGGCAGTGCAGCAGCGTCGTCAATGACGCGGTCATCGCCACGGCCCGAATCAAAGGACAGCGACGTATTCAGGTCGATCGCGTCAACTTCCGCAGACACCGGCAGCTCTTCCGCGTCACGGTCATCCACCGGCAGCGCACTGGCGTCGAGGTACGGCGACAGATCGTCGGCCATGGTCAGATCAGCGTCTTCGACCGTCGCGATCGTGGGCACGGCATCTACGTCGGCCACTTCGACAACAGGCGCACTCTCGACCGGCTGGATCGATTCAATCGTGCCGATGTCCGCCACGGCAGGTTCATCTTCGCCTGGCACCGACGCCCAGCCGGCGTCGAAGTAACGCGAAAGATCGTCGCTGGCGGTCAGCTCGCCCACGTCCAGGCCGCTGTCGGCCGCGACATCCAGCGGCTGCGGCTCGGCTGCAGCTGGAACCGGTTCCAGCGCATCTTCGGCAAGCAGTTGCGGCTCGGCAATGAGATCGGGCTCCGCATCGAAAGCGGACGGCATGCTGGTTTCGTCCAGCGCGTCCAGCCCAGCCAGCGGCGCTTCGGCTTCGGATGCCGGCTCGACATCAGCCGCCAGCTCGACGCCCTCCTCATCCTCGTCTTCCAGCGCGAACAGCGGCCAGTGTGCTTCCGGCAGCTCGCCGGCCAATACCTGCAGCCGCTGCACCAACGCGCCCTGCGGAACAATGCGCGGCTGTTCGGCCTGCAGCGCCTCCATGGTCGCGGTGATCGCCTGCGCAGTCGCATCCAGTGCGGCAACGCCTTCGTCGCCAGGCACCACGTCGGCGGCCAGCGCGCGCTTGATGTAGGACTCGGCACCGCCGGTAACCGCCGTGATTTCCGGCACTTCGGTCATCGCGAAGGCGCCGTTCATGGTGTGCACTGCGCGCAGCAGCGCGTCGCTGACCGGCTGCGGTGCCTGCTGCGCCGAGCGCAGCCAATCCTGCAGGGTGGCCTGGTGGACTTCCACTTCGGCTTCGAGGATCTCGCGCAGCACGCTGTCGATGTTGGCTGGCGTGCCCACGGCCTCGGGCACCGGCTCGGCTTCGTCCTGCACCGACGCGATGGCTTCGGCCGCCAGGATGCGGCTGATCTCGTCCTCGCCTTCGGCCTCGGCCACCGGTGCGGCCGCTACCGGCAGCGGCACGTAATAGGTTTCCTCACCGGCGCCGACACGATCGGCGATGGCTTGCATCGCCTGCAGGTCCACGCTTATGCGCTGGCCATGGCGCAGCGCGGCGTTCAGCTGCGGCAGCGCGGCATGTGCGTTATCGACCATCGCCAGCACGGCCGGAGTGGCCGGGCGGCTGCCATCAAGCACGCGGTTGAGCATGCCTTCGATCTTCCAGGCGAACTCGCCCAGGGTGCGCGCCCCCACCAGGCGGCCACTGCCCTTGAGGGTGTGGAAGATGCGCCGGATCGGCCGCAGCCGGTCCATGTTGTCCAGCTGCACACGCCATGCCGGCAGCAGCGTGCCAAGGTTGGTCAGCTCGTCGTCGAACTCTTCCAGGAACACCTCGCGGATGTCCTCGTCGATGTTCTCGGCATCGTCGTCGAAGCCGGCCTCGAAGCCGGCCTCGGTCCCAGCCACGACCGGGATGTCCGCAGCGGGCGGAGCCGCCATGGCCTGCGGATTGAAGTCGGCCGCCGCGGCGCTCAGCTCGGCAAAGAACTGCGCGTCGGCTTCGCTGAAATCGATGGGAGCGATGGTGTCGATATCAATCACCGACACCGCCGGTGCCGGTGCATCGGAGGCCGGCGCCAGCACCTCGGCCATCGGCGCGGGCACGTCCTCCGGCACATCCGCCGGAACGGCGTCCACTCCGGCAACCACAGGGCTTTCGTCTACCCGCAGGGGCGTGGCGGCATCGACGATCTCCAGCGACGGATGCAATCCGGCGTCGTCGTCCAGCGACAGCGTCTCCATCGCGTGCAGCGACAGCACGTCGTCGGCATTGTCCAGTGCATCGCCGTCGAAACGGAATACCACGTCCTCGCCGGCGGCAACCGCATCGTGCTCGGCAGCGACCGGGTCGAACACCGGCACGGCAAAGTCAGCGGTGTCGAAGGGCACCGAGGCGTCGACGTCGCCCTCGACAGCCATCACGGCCGCATCGGCCACTGCCGGCGGCGCTGCCTCCGACAGTGTCCACTGCGGCGCCGATCCCACTCCGGTTTCGGCCCGTTCGAAACTGACCGGCTCGAAGCTGGCGAAGGTCGGACTGCGCTCGTCTTCGGCACTCGCGGCCGGATCGGAGTCGGAATGGAACGGTGCGAGATCCCATTGCGGCACGTCGGGTGCAGGCGCGCTGGAGGCGGCGAAGACCAAGGGCGCATCTGCGTCGTCCTGCAGCGACAGCGGTGCGGATGCAACGGTCCCCAGCGCACCGAACATCAGGCTGTTGTCCACCACCTCCGGTGCAGGCGTGGCCGGTGGCGGATCAAAGGTAAAGTCCGGCAGCGGCACCGGCACAGTGCCGGCGGCGGGCGCGGCCAGCTGCACCGGAATCTCGATGCGCTCCGGCTGCAACGGCTCGGCCTGCAGCGCGACCGGCTCGCGTTCGATCAGCAGCGATGCGAACGGAATCGGCGCGGCGGCAACAGGTTCCACCGTGTTGCGATCCGGCAACGGCCAGTAGCGCAGCGCTTCAAGGCTGCTGCGGGTGATGTCGAGAATGTCCTCGCGACCCGGGCGGCGGTCGCGCAGTGCTTCGAGGTAGTACTCCAGGCTGGCCATGGCATCGGCCAGGGTGTCCAGCTGACGGCCACTGGGCACGCGCTGGCGACCGATCAGCTCGGCTTCGATGTACTGCTGCACACCGCGCAGGTAATCGGCAGCCGTGCCCAGATCCAGCATGCGCAGCGCGCCGGAGACATCGCCCAGCAGGCGCGGCACGTCCTGCAGCTCGGCATGGTTCCAGCTGGTTTCAATGAACGCGACGAAGTGCTCGCGCGCGGCGGCGAAGTTGGCGATGGCCTCATGCGCCAGCACCTCAACCGTGCGGCGGTTCTCCACCGCGCTCGGATCGTCCTCGCCACTGCCGCCGGCGCCCAGATGAGCAACCTGGTCATCCAGCGAGGCATCCACGTACAGCAGTGCCCCGGCGATATCCAGCAGCAGGTTCTCGTCGATCTGCTGGCGCCCTTCGACCACGCCACGCAGTGCATCACGCTGCTGCACGACCACGCCGCGGGCAACGCCCAGGCCCATCATGCCCAGCGTATCGGCCACCGCACCGAGTTCGTTGGCCTGGGTCTGCAGCTGTTCCGGCGCGCCGCCAGTACGCAGGTGCAGGTCCAGCGCATCCTTGATGCGCAGCAGTTCTTCCTTCACCGCACTGCCCACGGTATCGAGCAGCTCGCGGTTGCGCCCGCTCAGGCTGCCGCGGGCATGGTCCAGCTCGGCCTCGGTGGCGGTGACGCTGTCCGGTGCGAATGCCAGCAGCACACTGTCATGCACGCCTTCTTCGCCACGCGCGGCACGGATTTCGTTGAGCAGCGGCATCAGCACGATCGGAATATCGCGATGCCCGTTCTGCAGGCGCTCCAGGTAGTCAGGCAGCAGCACGCTGCCACGCATCAGGGTCGCGCAGGCTTCATCCCGATCGGCCACGCCACCGGCGCCAATGGCATTGGCCAGCTGTTCAAGCTCCTCGGCCACCATCGCCGGGGCATACAGTTCGACCATGCGCAGGGTGCCCTGCACCTGGTGCAGGTAGCCGGCGCAGATGCGCATGCGGCTGGCATCGGCCGGGTCTTCCGCGTAGTACTCGACCTCGTTGCGCACCTGGCGCAGGGTCTCGTCCAGCTCGGGCTTGACCCAACCCAGCGCTGCGTGGCTCATCGCATCGCGCAGACTGCTCATGGACGCGCTCCGTTCGCCGCCGCGCGGAAGCCGCGCGAGTTCTGGCGTGGGGAATGGAAATGCTTCATCGACTGGTTCCTTGCTCGCCGCCCTGCCCGCGTCACGCCGGCAGCTTGAAGTCGGCGACCGAACGACGCAGGTCGGCCGCCAGCTGCGCGAGGTGGCCGATCGATTCGGCGGTCTGCCCGGCACCCTGCGAGGTCTGGCCGGTGATCTGCCGGATCACGCCCATGGTGCGGGTGATGTCCGAGGCCGCGGCGGACTGCTGCTGGGCGGCGATGGAGATGTTCTTGATGAGGGTGTTCAGTGCATTGGACACGCGTTCGATTTCGGTCAGCGCGGTGCCGGCGTCCTCGGCCAGGCGTGCACCGGACACCACTTCGGCGGTGGTCTGTTCCATCGAGGTGACCGCTTCGTTGGTATCGGCCTGAATGGCCTGCACCAGGTTCTCGATGCGTCGGGTCGCGCCGGAGGTACGTTCTGCCAGGCGCTGCACTTCGTCGGCCACGACCGCGAAGCCGCGGCCCGCTTCACCGGCCGACGCTGCCTGCACCGCAGCGTTCAACGCCAGGATGTTGGTCTGCTCGGAAATGTCGTTGATCAGTTCCACGATCGAGCCGATTTCCTGCGACGACTCGCCCAGGCGCTTGATGCGCTTGGAGGTTTCCTGGATCTGGTCACGGATCTGGTCCATGCCCTGGATGGTCTCGCGCACCACGCCGGCACCCTCGGCGGCGATCACCACCGAGCGCTGCGCCACGTCGGCCGACTCGGCCGAGTTGCGCGACACCTGTTCGATGCTCGCCGCGATTTCGCCGATGCGGTCCGAAGCCGAAGTGATCTGGTTGGCCTGGTGGCCCGCCGCCTCTGCCAGCTGCATGGCGGTCGCCTGGGTTTCCTGGGTGGACAGCGCGACCTTGGCCGAGGTGTCGTTGATGGTGGTCACCAGGTGGCGCAGCTCGTCGACGGCGTAGTTGATCGCGTCGGCGATGGCGCCGGTCATGTCCTCGGTCACCGAGGCCTTCACTGTCAGGTCGCCCTCACCCAGCGAGGAAATTTCGTCCAGCAGCCGCATGATCGCCTGCTGGTTGCGGCTGTTGAACTCCACCTGGGTCTGGTAGCGCAGTTCCTGCTCGCGCGAGCGGCTGCGCACGTTGGTGGAGACGAAACCGATGATCGCAATCAGCGACAGCGCACCGGAGACCACGCCGATCCAGAAATTCGGGAACAGGCGGGTATCGGACACCGAACCGAACGAGGAGAACGCCTCGAACAGCTTGCGGCTGTCGTCCAGCATGTGCGCCGAACCCTGGCCCAGTGCGGTGGCCGCCGACTGCGCCGCGAACAGCTGGCGCGAGCTGGCCAAGATCGCGTCGGCGTCCTGCTTCATCGCTTCCCACTTCTGCTGCGACTGCTCCAGCGCGGCCACGGCGGCGGCACCGCGCACGGCGGTGATGCCCAGTTCCTCGTTGCCGTTGCGCAGGCCGTCGAGCACCTGCGAGAACACGGTGATGTCACGGGCCAGTGCGTCGCCCGAGGTGGCAGCGGCGGTGCCACCGGCACGCATTTCCGTCACGCGGCGGGCCATGGAGCCGGCCACCACCACCTGCTGCAGGGCGCTGTACACCTGCGACGACGGGGCGCCGGAAGCGGACATCGCACGCACCAGCTCGTTCAGCTGGGCCTGCAGCCCCGGCACGGCGCCGGTGAAGTTGTTGGCGTTGCCGGCCAGGGCCAGCACCGCCGGTTCACTGGCGACCAGCTGCCCGGCCTGCTTGCCCAGCGGCGCCCAGGTTTCGCCCAGGGTGGCGATCGCACCGGACACGCCCGGTTCCTTGCCGTAGCGCCCCTGCAGGGTCGACACGTTCTGTTCGATCGCGTTGCGGGTGGCCTTGAAGGCGGTGAACGCCTGCGCGTTGCCGCCCACCGCGTCACGGCCCTGGTTGGCCAGCTGCTGTGACAGCACCTGCAGGTCGGCCGCCTTGGAACCGGCATCGGCCAGGCGACTGCCCTGCCAGGTGGCGACGCCGGTGTTGACGCCGAACAGGATCATCGATGCCAGCAGCAGGAACAGCCAGAGGTTGCTGCCGCCCAGCCGCAGCTTGCCGGTCTTGGTGGCGTCCGAAGCAGTACTCATCGTTCAACCTCGATCTTCAATGCAGGGGGCGTTGCCCGGCCTCAGGCCGCGGCTTGCCGGAATTCAGGGGTACGCGACAGCAGCGAGAGCGAGAACACGCCCCAGTCGTGGTCGTCGGCGTGGAAGGCGCGATCGACGAAGTGGCCGTAACGCCCTTCGGCCAGCGTGCCGGCTTCGATCTGCTGGTCCAGTTCGAAACTACGCTGGCCGAACAGCTCATCGATGGTCAGCGCGACGTCGCCGCCGGCCTGGCGCATGATCAGCACGCGCTGGCCTTCCTGCTGCACGGTACGCGTGCCTTCCAGGAAGTACTTCAGGTCGACCACCGGGAACAGGTTGCCGCGCAGGTTGCCCACGCCCAGCAGCCACGGCTGTGCGCACGGCACCGGGGTGACCGGCGGCATGGGCACGATTTCCACCACTTCGCGGAAATCGGACACCAGCCGGCGCTGGCCGACGCGGTAACCCACGCCACGCCAGAGGTCCTGGGCGAACTGCCGCTCGGGCAGCTGCACCGCGTGGGCCAGGCTGCGCCGTTCGTAGGCTTCGAGGATGTCGAAGGGCGAGCGCATCAGGCCACCAGCTCGTTGATCCGCGCGATCAGTTCATCCTCGCGCGGCGGCTTGACGATGTAATCGGCCGCGCCCTGGCGCAGGCCCCAGGCCTTGTCGGTTTCCATCGCCTTGGTGCTGACGATGATCACCGGGATGTGCTTGATCGCCGCATCACGGGCCATCGCACGGGTGGCCTGGAAGCCGCTCATGCCGGGCAGAACCACGTCCATCAGCACCAGCTGCGGCACCTGGTCGCGGACCAGCTGCAGTCCATCCTCGGCGTTGTCCGCTTCCAGCACCTCATGGCCGGCACGGCGCAGCCACTGGGTGAACACCGCGCGGTCGGTCGGTGAATCCTCGATCAGAACGATACGAGCCATTGTGCCTTTCCCCCCTGGTCAGGCGTTGACGTATGTGCGGATGGCACCCAGCAGTTCTTCACGCGTGAAAGGCTTCGTCAGGTATTGCTCCGAGCCGACGATGCGTCCCCGCGCCTTGTCGAACAGGCCATCCTTGGACGAGAGCATGATGACCGGGGTCGCCTTGAACAGCTGGTTGCCCTTGATCAGCGCACAGGTCTGGTACCCGTCCAGGCGCGGCATCATGATGTCGACGAAGATGATCTGCGGTTGCTGGTCTGCGATCTTCGCAAGCGCTTCGAAGCCGTCGGTGGCGGTGACCACCTCGCAGCCTTCGCGCTTGAGCAGCGTTTCCGCAGTCCTGCGGATGGTCTTCGAATCATCGATGACCATCACCCGGAGTCCTGCGAGTTCCCCGCCCGCAGTCGTGTTTTCAGTCATTGCCTATCCCCAAGCGCACGGCCCGATCTCTGGCGGGGGCCGCTACGAAAGCGTATCTATATCGCACTTTCCGCGCCCGCTTCAAGGCCGCCCCATGGCGCGGGGCATGGCACCCTCCTGAACGTGACGGGTTTCGCAATGCGTGCGCGGGCGCCGGGCGGACGCTGCGTTGCAGTACGGCGGGGAGGCGCGCGGGCGGCGTTGCCGCTACCATCAACGCCTTGCCTGACAGGTGCGCCCATGCCGTTGAACGTCATCGTGGTGATGGACCCCATCGCCCACATCAAGATCGCCAAGGACACCACCTTCGCCATGCTGCTGGAAGCCCAGCGCCGCGGCCATGCCCTGCACTACGTGCGCCCGGGCGGCCTGGCCCTGGAGGGCGGCGTAGCGGTGGCCCAGACCGCGCCGCTGCAGGTGCGCGATGACCCGGCCGGCTGGTATGAGCTGGGCGCATTCAGCCGCACCGAATTCGGCCCCGGCCAGATCGTGCTGATGCGCAAGGATCCGCCGGTCGACGCCGAATACATCTACGACACCCAGGTGCTCGACGTGGCCGCAGCGGCCGGCGCCTGCGTGGTCAACAACCCGCAGGGCCTGCGCGACTACAACGAGAAGCTGGCCGCGCTGCTGTTCCCGCAGTGCTGCCCGCCGACCCTGGTCAGCCGCGACGCCAAGGCGTTGAAGGCCTTCGCGCTGGAGCATGGCCAGGCCGTGCTGAAGCCGCTGGACGGCATGGGCGGCCGCTCGATCTTCCGCAGCGGCCAGGGCGATCCGAACCTGAACGTGATTCTGGAAACGCTGACCGACGGCGGCCACAGGATGGCGCTGGCGCAGAAGTTCATTCCCGACATCACCGCCGGCGACAAGCGCATCCTGCTGGTCGATGGCGAACCGGTCGACTACTGCCTGGCGCGCATCCCGCAGGGCGACGAATTCCGCGGCAACCTCGCCGCCGGCGGCCGCGGTGAAGGCCGCCCGCTGAGCGAGCGCGACCGCTGGATCGCCGCCCAGGTGGGCCCGGAGATGAAGCGTCGCGGCATGCGCTTCGTCGGCCTGGACGTGATCGGTGATTACCTCACCGAGGTCAACGTGACCAGCCCGACCTGCGTGCGCGAACTGGACGCGCAGTACGGCCTGAACATTGCCGGCACCCTGTTCGACGCACTCGAGGCCGGCCTGCGCTGATGCCGTCCGCACCTGCCGTCCTGCCCCCGCCGCCGCGCGAAGCGCAACGGCTGGGGGCGACCATCGCGCTGTCTGTGCTGGTCCACGCCCTGCTGATCCTGGGCGTGGGCTTTGCCGTGAAGGGCGATGCACCGCTGGTGCCGACGCTGGAAGTGATCTTCAGCCAGACCCGCACCGCGCTGACGCCGAAGCAGGCTGATTTCCTGGCCGCGGCCAACCAGGAAGGCGGTGGCGAGCACGACCGCGCACAGCGTCCACGCGACAACCAGGCCGGCATCGTCCCACAGGCCCAGTCCGGGCTGAGCCCGGTGCCGCAGCAGCAGCAATCGGCCGCGCCGGTTCCGCCGCCGCAGGCACGGGTGGTCAGCAGCCGCAATGGCAAAGAGGTGGTGGCGCAGGCACAGTCCCGCCCCACGCCGGATCAGCCCGAACCGGACGCACCGCTGAGCGCGCGCGAGCAGCGCGATGTGGAGATGGCGCGGTTGGCTGCCGAAGTGCATCTGCGCTCGGCGCAGTACGCCAAGCGCCCGAACCGCAAGTTCGTGTCGGCCAGCACGCGCGAATATGCCTATGCCAATTACCTGCGTGCCTGGGTCGACCGCGCCGAGCGCGTAGGCAATCTGAATTACCCGGACGAGGCCCGGCAGCGCCGCCTCGGTGGCCAGGTGGTGATCAGCGTGGGGGTGCGCCGCGATGGCAGCGTGGAGAGCAGCCGGATCCTGCGTTCGAGCGGGACGCCGCTGCTGGATGAGGCGGCACTGCGGGTGGTGAAGCTGGCCCAGCCGTTCCCGCCGTTGCCGAAGACCGAAGACGAGATCGACATCCTGCAGGTCACCCGCACGTGGGTGTTCCTGCCGGGCGGCACCCTGCACGACGACCGGTAGGGGTTTGTTGCCCGGGCCTGCGGCCCGGGACCCGCAGAGGCAACGGCCACAGCCGAAGCAACAGCAGAAGCGGCGGCGGGGATGCTGGACCTGGCGGGGCGGTGTGGGCTTACAGGACACGCCGTAAACCCATCCATGGGGGGCTCGATGGCGCCTTGCTCGTGCGCGCAGTCCTGCGCACACGGCAAGACCGGGGTTGGGCATCCTTCCCAACCCGCCCGAGGCATGCCTCGGGCCCATGGCGCCAACGGTCCTGCAAGCCCACACCGCCCCACCTCTGACAGATCGCGGCGCACCATTGCTTTGGTAGGTGTCGACCTTGGTCGATACACATCCACGCCACGCGTGGATGCAAGCGAAGCGACCCGCTTTTGATTTTGACTTTTCTTTTTTTGATCTTCCGTGGCGGACGCGCACGGAAACTGTCAGAGGCCGGGCGGGTGGGCTGCGCAGGGGCGTGAGCCGCATGGATGCGGCGACCGAGCTTACATGGACGTACTTGCAGCGCCCCCTGCGCAGCCCACCCGCCCGGCCAAACCACGGCTTGTGCTTTCGCGCTCCGCCACGAGGGGCTCAGCCGTTGGCCTTCGCCTTCGCCTCGCGCGCAGCCTGCTGCTCGACCAGGGTCAGCGCCACGTTGTCACGCAGGTACGCGGGCTCGACCCTCTCCGGCGCAATCGCCTCGCCACGCGCGAACGCCGGCACCGCCAGTGCCAGCACATCCGATGCCCGCGGCAGTGCTGTCGCATCGAATCCCCGAAGGCCACTGCCCAACTGCGCCACCAGCGCGCCGTCGGCCGCGCCGAAGCCGGTGCCGACGCCATAGGCCGACAGCCCGTCCGGCAACGCCACTGCATCCGGTGCGCACACACGCTCGCCATCGCGCGCGAGCGGCAGGCCGTCAACACGCTCGAAGCGCGCAACGTACAACTCTCCCATCCGTGCGTCGATCGCCGACAGGATCTGCGTTTCTTCTTCCGGTGCCCGCAGCGCCAGCACCTGCAGCGTCGAGACCGGCAACAGCGGCCGGTCCAGCGCCAGTGCGATGCCCTGCGCGATGGCGATCGCCAGGCGCACGCCCGTGAACGCACCAGGGCCGCGGCTGAGCGCGATGCCGTCCAGCTGGCGGCGGCTGATGCCGGCTTCGGCCAGCAGCGCCTCGGCCCACGGCAGGCTCAGTTCGGCATGCCGGCGTGGGGCGATCTCGAAGCGTTCCAGTACCTGCCCATCGACATGCAGGGCAACGGAACAGGCTTCGGTGGCGGTTTCAAAGGCGAGCAGTTTCATCGGATCGGGTCAGAACAGGGGAAACGTGGCACCGGGCGCCGGCTCGGGGCCGGTCGCAACAGCGGCCGGGGCAGCCGCATCATCGGCCACGGGCGCCCATTGTGGCGTAAAGAAGGCCTGCACATCGGTCAGGTTGCGGGTACGGCGGAACGGTGGCAGTGAATCGAGAAACACCCGGCCGTAACCCCGGTTGAGCAGGCGCGGGTCGCACAGCACCAGCACGCCGCGGTCGCTCTCGCTGCGGATCAGGCGGCCGACGCCCTGCTTCAATGCGATCACCGCCTGCGGCAGCTGTTCATCGCGGAACGGGTTGCCGCCCTGGCTGCGGATCGCCTCCAGACGCGCCTCGTACACCGGATCGTCCGGTGCCGCGAACGGCAGCTTGTCGATCATCACCACGCTCAGCGCCTCACCCACCACGTCCACGCCCTCGCGGAAACTGGCCGAGCCCAGCAGCACGCCATTGCCCGATTCGCGGAAGCGTTGCAGCAGCGTCGCGCGCGGCGCCTCGCCCTGCACGAACAACGGCCATGGCCCATCACGCAGTGCCTCGGCGGCCTCGCGCAATGCACGGTGCGAGGCGAACAACAGGAACGCCCTGCCCTGCGAGGCCTGCAGCACCGGCCGCAGGGTCTGGATCAGCGCGGTTCCGAAACCACGCGCGGCCGGATCAGGCAGGCCCTCGGGCAGATAGCACAACGCCTGCTCGGGCCAATTGAAGGGGCTTGGCTGGACCAGCGTATGTGGATCGTCCAGGCCCAGGCGGGTGGCGATGTGATCGAAACCACCGCCCACGGTCAGTGTCGCCGAGGTAAAGATCCATGCGGCGCGACTGCGTTCGCGATGCTCGCGCAATGGACCGGACACATCCATCGGCGTGCGCTGGCAGCGGAAACCACGCGGCGTAAGCTCGTACCAGAGCACATCGGCGGCGCTGGCGGTCTCCTCCGGATCGGTATCGAAATCGAGGGTGGGTTCGTCATCCCCCAGCCAGCGGCTGAGCCGCGAAACCGCTTCGCGCGCACGCGCATGGCAGGCATCGAGGCCGGCAGCCGCTTCGCGCAGCCGCTGCAGCGCCTGCTCCAGCGTCACCAGGCCAGCCATCACCGCATCGAAGCCATCACGCACCTGCGGCATCGCCAGTGCACGCCATTGCGTGCCACGCGCTGGCAGCCCTTCCATTGCCGAGCGCAGCGCCAACAGCGCCTGCTGCAACTGGTCGACCGGTTCCTGCAGCGCCGACTGCGCGCCCCCGACGCCGCGCGCTTCGGCCAGGCAGTCGCGGCCCAGTTCCTGCCACGGACGCATGCCAAAACCTTCGCCGAAGAACTGCGCGGCCAGTTCGGGCAACTGATGCGCCTCGTCGATGACGAAGGCCTGCGCCCCAGGTAACAACTCGCCAAAGCCGTCCTGCTTCAGTGCCAGGTCGGCCAACAGCAGATGGTGGTTGACCACCACCACATCGGCGGCCTGCGCGCGTTGCCGCGCGCGCACCACGAAGCAGTCATCCCAGAACGGGCAGTCGGTCCCCAGGCAGTTGTCGACAGTGGAGGTGACCATCGGCAGCAGCGGCGAATCATCGGCCAGGCCTTCCAGTTCGGCGATGTCACCGAACTCCGAACGACCGGACCAGGCCAGGATCCGCTGGAACTGCGCAGCCTGTTCGGGGCTGGAAAAACGCGGCTCGCCACGCGCCTGCTGCAGGCGATAGCGGCACAGGTAGTTCGCGCGTCCCTTCAGCAGCGCACTGCGCAGGCCGACACCGAGTGCCTGGCGCACCCGTGGCAGATCGCGGTGGTAGAGCTGGTCCTGCAGCGCGCGGGTACCGGTGGAGATGATGGTGCGCAACCCGGACAGCAGCACCGGCACCAGGTAGGCGAACGTCTTGCCGGTGCCGGTACCGGCCTCGGCCAGCAGCAGATCACGCTGCTGCAGCGCATCGGCGATGGCTTCGGTCAGGTGCAGCTGTGCCGGACGCGGGACGAATGCATCCAGGTGCGAGGCGAGCGCGCCGCCGTCGCTGAGGGCTTCGCGGCTGGCATGGACAAGGTCGGACATCAGAGGGAAAGGATACCCGGCCGGGCGCTGCCCGGCACCCGTTTCAAGCCAGAGCACCCGCAAAAGCAACGGCAACAGCTTGGTTCATGGCTCTGGGTTTCTACGTGCTGGGCGGGTCGGGAGGGGCAGGCAGGACACGCCGTAAACCCATCCCTGGGGGCTCGATGGCGCCATCCATGGCGCCAACGGTCCTGCCTGCCCCTCCCGCCCCACCCTCGACAGTTTCCCAGTGACGGATGCGCGCGCGGCGCAGCGTCGAGCTTGCTCAACTGCCATTTCATAAGCGGTTGGTGGAACGGGGAAGGAAAAGGAAAGTGGCAAGTGCGCGCAGCGCGCGCCCCGCTTTTGATCTTCTTTTTCTTTTCCGTGGCTGGACGCACACGGAAACTGTCAGAGGCCGGGCGGGGTGGGTTCGCGGGGGTGTCCGCGGCATGGATGCCGCGGCCAAGCCCCCAGGGACGGGTTCACGGCGTCCCCCGCGAACCCACCCCGCCCGGCCAAGCGCGGCTTTTGCTTCTGGCTTCAGCGACCAACCCACAGCCACGAGGGGCTGCGCCGTTGGCTGAAAATTCAGTACCGCTTGATTCCCGGCACCGTGCAACCTTCAATCTGCGCATGCGCCGACACCGCATTTTCCTTCTCGCCCCGCGCCAGGCGCGACTGTTCGATCGTCGCCCAGTGCCGCCGGCACAACGGCCCCGTCTTCGAGCCCAGATCCACCGCCTTGCGCGCGAACGTCTCCGCCTGCGCCCACTGCCCCTGCAGCAGCGCCAGTTCGGCACGTTCCTGCAGTACCGCCGGGTCGCCGGCGACGATTTCCAGCGCGTGGTCCAGGCTGCTGGCGGCACCGGCCAGGTCGTTCGCCTGGCGTTGCGCCTGCGCGGTCACCCGCAGGTCTTCCACCTGCGAATCACGCAGCGGCTGCACCGACAGCTCCTTGTCGTCCGGACCTGCGGCCGCATCCACCGCGGCCAGGCGCTGTGCCGGCGTAGTGGTATCGACCGGCGTGACCACCGGCGGCGCGCTGGTCACGCAGGCGGCCAGGGCCAGGCTGAGGCCGGTCAGGGCCAGGGGCTGCAGCAGGGATCGCATGTTCATCGGCATCATCGGCTCGGGGGAGGAGTGGCGGCGGCGGGCGCCGCGGCAGGTTCGGCAGGCGCTTCCGGCTTGCGGTCCAGGCCGAACCAGCTGCGCCAGCCACCGCCCTCGCCTTCGGCACCCTGCCCGTCCGGCGACACCGCCGGCGCGCACGGTGCATAGGCCGGTGCATAGCCCACCACGAACGGGAAACGACGCGCGCCCGGGCAGCCTTCATCCGTGCTGTTGAGTCCGGTGGGCGCCACCGACTGCCAGTCCAGGCCCTTGTTGCTGACCCGCAGCGGAGCACTCGGCAGGCGCTGGAAGATACCCGACCAGACCCGCATCGCGCCGGTGGCACCGTACAGGCCGGCCTGCTCGTTCTGGTCGTTGCCGATCCAGATCACCGCCAGGTGATCGCCGGTGTAACCGGCATACCAGCTGTCGCGACCATCGTTGGTGGTACCGGTCTTGCCGGCGGGTTGCAGGCGGCCCAGGCCATCGGCGTTCAAGCGCTGCGCGGTGCCGCTGGCAACCACCTGCTGCAGGCCGACACTGATCAGGTTGGCGGCAATCGAGTCGCCCTCCTGCGCCGGTGCCGGGGTCTTGTCGTAACGCTTGAGCAGCTTGCCCTGCGGATCGAGCACGCCACGCACCGCATGCAGCGGTTGGATCTCGCCACCGGACGCGAGGAACTGGTACAGCTGTGCCATCGCGTACGGGCTCTGGTCGGTCGAGCCGAGGATCACCGCCGGGTTGGCCTCGGCCTTGATGCCGGCCAGTACGTGGATCAGCTGGGTCACGCGCTCGGGGCCGACCTGCATGCCCACGCGCACCGTGGCCTGGTTGTAGGAATGCGCCAACGCATCGATCAGGCGCACCGTACCGTGGCTGCGGTTGTCCGCGTTGCCGGGATTCCAGTTGCGGCCGCGGCCGAGCTGCACGGTCACCGGTGAATCATCGACCCAGCTGGCCAGCGAGTAACGATCCGGCTGCGCCAGCGCCAGCAGGTAGACGAACGGCTTCAGCAGCGAGCCGACCGGGCGCTGTGCTTCGATCGCTCGATTGAAGCCGACCTCGGACACCTCACGGCTGCCGATGACCGCCAGCACGTCACCGTTGTGCACGTCGGTCAGCACCATGCCGGCCTGCAGTTCGGGGCGGCGCTTGCTTTCCAGCGACTTGATGGTGCGGGTCACCGCGCCTTCGGCATAGGCCTGCGCGGACGGCGACATGCCGGTCATCACGCTCAGGCCGGCGCCCTGCAGCGCCGATTCCGGATAGTCATGACCCAGCTGGCGGCGGACCAGATCGACATAGGCCGGGAAGCGGTTGGCGGCAACCAGGCCCGGCGTCTTGGGCACGCCCAGCGGGGCCTTCAACGCACGTTGGTACTCGGCGTCATCGATCAGCGTGGCCTCGTGCAGTTTGCCCAGCACGAAGTTGCGGCGATCCAACGCGCGTTCCGGATTGCGCCGCGGGTCGTAGAAGGACGGGCCTTTGACCAAGCCGATCAGCAACGCGATCTGCTCGGTCTCCAGCGACTGCAGGTCGCGGCCGAACCAGAACTCGGCGCCGGACGACATGCCATGGATCGCCTGGCTGCCACGCTGGCCCAGGTACACCTGGTTGAGATAGGCCTCGAAGATGGTGCGCTTGTCGTAGCGCGCTTCCATGATCAGCGCGTACAGCACTTCGTTGAACTTACGGGTAACCGTCTGTTCCTTGCCGATGCCGAGCAGGCCGCTGCGGGCCAGCTGCTGGGTCAGCGTCGAAGCGCCCTGGCGGCTCTGGCCACCGGAGCGAATGGTCACCCATACCGCGCGCGCGATGCCCGACAGATCGATGCCGTGATGGCGGTTGAAGTCCTTGTCCTCCACCGCCTGCAGGCCGGTCACCAGCAGGTCCGGCGCCTCGTCCATGCGGATCAGGCGGCGTTCTTCCTGCTTCTGGCCGTACAGGGTGGCGATGCGGGCCGGGTCCAACCGTGCGGCCTTCAACGCCTTGCGGTTGTCGGCGTCACGCAGCGAGGCGACCGCACCATCGGCCAGCGACAGCTCGAGCCGGCGCGGGGCAACCCGGCCATCGACGTCGTTGTAGCCGCGGCTGGAGATGACGAAGCGCCCGCCGTTCACCGCATAGGTGGCCGGCTCCTTGCCCTGGCCGTCATCGCGGTAGGCGGAGGCGGCCAGCTCGGTCTTCAGCGTGGACGCATCCATCGCCTTGCCGGGGGTGAGCACCAGCGGGCGCGCATAGACACGCGTCGGGATCTGCCAGCGCAGTTCACCGAAACGCTGGGTCACCTGCTGGTTCAGGTACAGCGTATAGGGAATGAGGAAACCCAATCCCAACGCGACCGCAGCCATGCTCCAGGTGATCAGGCGACGCCGCCACAGCGGGCCGTTGTCCTGCTGGTCGTCGTCGTCGAAATCGTCGATGTCGTCGGAATCGTAGCGTCGGGGCACGGGAATGCGAGAATGTAGGGTCTGGCGAGTCTACCCCAGCCGCTACGGCTGGCGGATTCTCCCGGGTTCCCCTGCTTAAGCTGGAGTTGCAACCGGATGGCGATGTCCCTGGCCGAGATCCGATACCTGATCAACCGCCTCACGGGCCTGGCCCGCCGGAGCCTGGCCAGCCTGCGTACCCGTGGGTGGCGGGCGACCTGGCAGCGCATCCGCGTGCATACCCAGCGCGCCGTTCCCGCGCCGCGAACGCCGCTGTTCCTGCCGCCGACGAAGGATTTCGCCCCCTTCACGGTGCCGTTCAGCGAGACGCCGGAAGTGAGCATCGTCATCCCGGTCTATAACCACGCCGGCCACACCCTGGCCTGCCTGCGCGCCCTGGCGGCACATCCGCCGCTGGCCGCGTGCGAGATCCTGGTAGTGGATGACGGCAGCAGCGACGCCACCGTGCAGTGGATGCCGCAGGTAGCCGGACTGCGCTACGAAGTGCGCGAGCAAAACGGCGGCTTCATCGAGGCCTGCAACGATGGCGTGTCGCGCGCACGCGGCCGCTACGTGGTGCTGCTCAACAACGATACGGTGCCGCAGCCGGGCTGGCTCGACGCTCTGCTGGACACGTTCGCCAGCACGTCCGGCGCCGGCCTGGTCGGCAGCCAGCTGCTCTACCCCGATGGCCGCCTGCAGGAATCAGGGGGGGTGATCTTCGCCAACGGCAGCGGCTGGAGCTATGGCCGTTTCGAGGCCGCGGACGACCCGCGTTTTGCCAGCCTGCGCGACGTCGACTACTGCTCCGGTGCGGCGCTGATGCTGCCGCGCGCCCTCTGGCAGCAGCTGGATGGCTTCGATACCCGCTACAAGCCGGCCTACTACGAGGACACCGACCTGGCCTTCCGCGTGCGTGCACAGGGCCTGCGCGTGCTGGTTCAGCCGGCCAGCCGGGTGATCCACGACGAGGGCACCAGCAACGGCACCGACACCGGCAGTGGAGTGAAGGCCTATCAGGTGCGCAACCAGGCCATCTTCGCCGCCCGCTGGGCCACCGAGCTGGCCCGCCATCCGGCGGTGGGCGGAGTGCCGTCACCGGCGCTGCTGCTGCGTGGCCGACGCCAGGTGCTGATCCTGGACGAGGAAGTACCGCAACCGGATCGCGATTCCGCGTCACTGCGCCAGGTGAACCTGATCCGCCTGCTGCTGCAGGGCGGCGCTCATGTGGTGTTTGTTCCCACCCGCCGCGAACATGGCGGTGCCGCCACCGAAGCACTGCAGCGGATGGGCGTGGAAGTCTGGTATACACCGTTCCTCGATGGCGTCGCCAGCTGGCTGCGAACGCACGGTGCACGCTTCCACGTGGCGCTGCTGGTCCGCCACCATGTCGCCCACGAGTGCCTGCCGCTGCTGGAGCGCTATGCGCCACAGGCACGCACCGTGTTCGACACCGTGGACCTGCACTACCTGCGCGAACGCCGTGGTGCCGAAGTCGCCGGTGATGCCGGGCTGCTGCGCGCCGCCGAGCGCACCCGCGCCAGCGAGCTGGCGGTGATGGAGCAGTGCGACGTCACCGTGCTGGTCAGTGCCGCCGAGCGTGAGCAGCTGCAGGCCGACGCCCCTTCCGTGCAGGTGGAACTGATCTCCAACCTGCACGACGTCGCCGGCGCCGGCAGGCCGTTCGAACAGCGCCATGATCTGGTGTTTGTCGGCGGCTTCCGCCATCCGCCGAACCTGGATGCCATGGAGTGGTTCATCGGCGAAGTCTTCGCCGGCATCCGCGCCCGTCTGCCCGATGTACGCCTGCACTGCATCGGTGCCGCCACACCCGATTCGCTGCTGGCATTGGCCGCACGCCAGCCCGGCGTGCAGATGCACGGTTTCGTCGAGGACATCACGCCCTACATGGACGGCGCACGCATTTCCATCGCGCCGCTGCGCTTCGGTGCCGGCGTGAAAGGCAAGATCAACCTGAGCATGGCCCATGGCCAGCCGGTGGTAGGTACCACCTGCGCCGTGGAAGGGATGCACCTGCGCCCGGGCCAGGACGTGCTGGTGGCCGATGATGCGGCGGGATTCGCCGATGCGGTGGTCCGCCTGTACCAGGATCCGCAGCTGTGGCAGCAGCTGTCCGATGCCGGCCTGGCCAACATCGCAGAGCACTTCTCGCTGGACGCCGCCCGGGCAACCGTGCAGCGGGTGTTCTTCACCTAATCCGGGCGCCCGCCTGCGCGGCGCAGGCGGTCTTCGAACGCTGGCAGCTCGGCCAGGTCCGGCTGCAGCAAACGGGCCTGTCCGGCGGCATGCGCCGCGAAAGCCAGGTCGCCGTTGCCGAGCCGTTCGCTGCCGATCGCCAGCCATCGCTGGGCCAGGCGCAGGCGTGCCGAGGCAAGTCCGGTCGCGGTCGGCGACAGGGTCTGCCAGGCCTGCAGGCAGGCACCTGCGGCCTGCACGCGGTTCTGCCGCAGGTTGTCGTCGAAGCAGCGGCGGCTGGCGGGCAGCAGCCGCGCTGCGGCAGCCTTCACCCGTGCATCGCGTGGCGCCAGTGACTGCGCTTCGCGCAACGCGTCGAACGCACTGTGGCCGGGGGGGCTGATCCATTGCTCGGCACGTTCGGCGCGCTCGATCCTGCGCAGGCGGTCGCGCAGTTGGCGTTCGCGTTGCGTGTTGCTGACCGCCGGCTGCTGCAGCGCCTTCTGCGCCTGTTGTGCGCGCTGCAGGCGTTGCGCGAGCTGCTGTTGCGCGGCCGGCGAAGCACCCAGTTCCGCCGCCAGCGCGGAATCGGCCTGCGCCGCCTCGAACTGGAAGTCGTCGGCCCGCTTCTGGCTGCGCGCCAGCACCGCCTGCAAGGTCTGTTCGCGGCCGCGCTGGGCACTGGAATCATCAACCGCCACTGCCAGCACGGCGAGGAATCCCTTCGCTGCCGATTCCAGCTGCCGCCGCTGCAAGGCGCGCTGGGCCTGGCGCAGGCGCTGGTCGACAGCCTGTGCCAATGCTTCCTGGCTTGCGGGCAGATCGGCGTGGCCGGCATCGAACTGGCGCGCACGCTGCAGTATCGTCGCTGCCTCGGCCAGCTCGCCGCGCCCGGCCAGGATGCGCGCCTGCTGCAGCAGATCGCTCAGTGCGTCCTCGCGACCTTCCAGCGCCGGCAGATTGTCCGGCTGCAATGCCAGGATGCGCTGGAACAGGGGCAGCGCGCTGCTGTCACCTTCGTCCAGCCGGCCCGCTGCAAAGGCGTTGCGCGCCTGCGCCAGCAGTGCACCGATGCCGGCGCCTGCACTGCGCCGGGCCTGCAGCTGGCGAGCCACGGCGTCCGCATCGGCCTGCGGCACCTGCAGCTCCCGGGCCAGTGCCAGCGCCTTCGCGCTGCCCTCGAGGTCGTTGGCCTGCAGTTTTTCGCTGGCCTGCTGCAGGGCCGCGGCGCCGGTACGGGCCAGGCCTTCGCGGGCCTGCGGACGATCACCATCCAGCGCCAGCACGGCCTGGTAGCGCTCGCGCGCACCACTGCCGTCGGCCGCGCTCAACCGGCCGGTGGCAAGCGCGCGGTCACCTTCGGCCAGCAACTGTTCGATCTGCGGCTCATCCCAGAACCAGTCGGCCAATGGCTTGCGCAGCAGCACCAGCAGCACGAACACCGCCAGCGCCGCGACCAGCGCCCAGCGCCACACCCGGCGCGCGTGGCGTGCCTGCAGCCACCACCAACGGCCTTCACGGCGGACGCGGTCCAGCGCAGGGTGTTCAGCGCCATGCGGGCGATGCGGGGGCTCGCGTTCCATGCGTGCAGGGTAGCCGGGGCAGCGTGAAGCTCAGCCGAGGCGACGCGCCTCGCTCACGCCGGGCAGCGCATCCAGCTTGCCGAGCAGGGTCGACAGCTGGCCGTAGTCGCTCACCTTCAGACGCAGGCGCAGGTGGGCACGGCCACTGTTGCGTACATTGTCACTGTGAATGTCGAGCACGTAGGCGTCTTCCTGGGCGATCAGGTTGGTGATGTCCTTCAGCAACCAGCGGCGGTCGACCGCAGTGACCACCACGTCCACTTCGTAGCCGCCGCCGGCCTGGCCCCACTCCACCGGCAGGATGCGCTGCGGGCTGGTGGCTGCCAGCCGGGCCAGCGCGGCACAGTCTGCACGATGCACGGTGACACCACGGCTACGGGTCAGGTAGCCGACGATCGGCTCGCCAGCCACCGGCTGGCAGCAGCGTGCCAGCTGCACCAGCAGGTTGCCCACGCCCTGCACGGTGAACTTGGACTTGCCCAGGTTCTCGCGGCGCGCGGTCGGCCGCGGCAGGGTCGGCGCGGGCGCCGGCTGGCTCGCTGCACGTTCGGCTTCCAGCAGGGTACGGCTGACCTGGTTCGGGCCGGTATCGCCCAGCGCCACCTGGATGTAGAGATCGTCAACGCTGTCGGCATGGAACTTCTTCGCCGCCACCGCCAGGTCCGAGTGCTGCAGGCCCAGACGCTTCAGCTCGCGCTCAAGCAGTTCGCGCCCGGCCTGCACGTTGCGCGCGCGGTCCAGCTTGTGGAACCAGCTGCGTACCTTTTCGCGCGAGCGGTTGCTGGCCAGGAAGCCGTTGGCCGGCATCAGCCAGTCGCGGCGGGGGTCGGCCTCCTTGCCGGTCAGGATCTCGACGCGGTCGCCGCTGCGCAGGCGATAGGTCAGCGGCACGATGCGACCGTTGACCTTGGCGCCCCGGCAGCGGTGGCCCACCATGGTGTGCACCTGGTAGGCGAAATCGAGCGGCGTGGCGCCCTGCGGCAGATCCAGCACCTCATCCTTCGGGCTGAGTGCATAGACCCGGTCTTCGGTCAGCTCGGCATCGAGCGCCCCGGCCAGCTCATTGCCCTGCCCGTCCTGCGCCTGCTCCAGCAGCTGGCGCATCCAGGTGATCTTGCGGTCGAAGGACTTCTCCGCGCCCTTGCCACCTTCCTTGTACTTCCAGTGCGCGGCCACGCCCAGCTCGGCCTGCGAGTGCATCTCATGGGTACGGATCTGCACTTCGATGGTGCGCCCTTCCGGGCCGACCACGGCGGTATGCAGCGAGCGATAGTCGTTGGCCTTGGGCCGGGCGATGTAATCGTCGAACTCGCTCGGCACCGGCGCCCACAGTGCATGCACCACGCCCAGCGCGGCATAGCAGGCGGCGACGTCGTCGACCATCACGCGCACCGCACGGATGTCATACAGCTGGTCGAACGCCAGACGCTTCTTCTGCATCTTCCGCCAGATGCTGTAGATGTGCTTTGGACGGCCGCTGACCTCGGCCTTGATGCCCTGCGCGACCAGCTCGCGCGACAGCACCTTCTTGACGTTCTCGACGTAACGCTCGCGGGCGATGCGGGTTTCGTCCACCTCCCGCGCAATGCGACGGTAGGTCTCCGGTTCCAGGTGGCGGAACGCCAGGTCCTCCAGCTCCCACTTCAGCTGCCAGATGCCCAGGCGGTTGGCCAATGGCGCGTGGATGTCGCGTGTCAGCTGTGCCAGCGCGCGGCGTTGCTCGTCATCCAGCTTGTCGGCCGCGCGCATCCGCGCCAGCTGCCGGGCCAGCAGGATGGGCACCACGCGCAGGTCGCGGATGATCGCCAGCAGCAGGCGGCGCAGGCCTTCGCTGTTGCGCCCTGCCTCACGGCCGGCATGCAGCGCCCACACCGGGTCGGCGGCGTCCTGACCATCCAGCAGGCCGATCACCGCGGCCTTGTGGTTGCCCAGCGGCAGCTGTTCCAGGCTCGCCCGCAGGCCTGGCAGGTCGAACAGCAGGGCCGCGACCACCGCGCCTTCGTCGGCGGAGAGCATCGCCAGTGCGTCGAGGGTGTCACCCAGCACCGACCAGCTGGCGCGCATCTGGTGGTCGCATTCCGGCGCTTCCCAGTGCCCGCGCAGGGCCTGGCGCAGCGGAGCAGGCAGCACGGCTGCCGAGGGACGGTTCAACAAGGCATCCAGGCCGGGGACGGAAGCGCGGTTCACAGCATCGAGCAGGCAAGACAGAGGCCTCTACACTAGCGCCGGCGCCGTTCAGGGACAATCACCGCGGCCACCATCACCCGGCATGAAGACATGCCGTTACACTCGCGGTCAAACCCAGGAGAGTCCCGACATGTCCTCGATCGCCCCGCGTTTCCGCCTACGGCTGCTGGCCTGTGCCGCACTGTTGCTGTCCTTGTCGGCGCCTGCGCTGGCCCAGCGTGTGGTGGAGGGGGACCTGCAGCAGCAGATGTCACCGGCCGAGTTCAAGGCTGCTGGCCTGGACAAGCTCAGTGCGCAGGAACTGGCCACGCTGAACCGCTGGCTGCAGGGCAAGGTCGAAGCCGCCACCACCCAGGCGGTTGCCGCCGTACGGGAATCGGCACGCGAGGAAGGCCGCCAGGAAGTGATCGTGAAGAATCGCGGCTTCTTCGATTTCGGCAGCAGCGAGCCGATTGTCGGCGTGCTGCAGGGCGAATTCCGCGGCTTCGGCAAAGGCCGCGTCTACGTGCTGGACAACGGCCAGGAATGGGAGCAGACCGATGCAAGCACCCTGGCCGGTGTGCGCAAGCAGTCCCCCGCCGTCAGCATCAAGCCCGGCGTGATGGGCGTGTGGTACCTGAAGGTCGACGGCGTGAACACCCAGCCGAAGGTGCGCCGTACCAAGTAACGCCGCCCATTGTGTAGAGCCGAGCCCACGCTCGGCTGCGATCTGCAGGGGAAGCGACGAGGCATCGAAAAGCAGCCGAGCATGGGCTCGGCTCTACAGCAACGACGTCACGCCTGGCGCAATGCGGTCACCCGCTGTGCCAGCTTCTTCGCCGAGATGCCGGTGCGTGCCCCCAGCTCCTGCGCGAACAGTGACACCCGCAGCTCTTCCAGATCCCAGCGCAGCGCCTGCCATTGCGGGCGCTCGCGCAGTCCCTGCTGCTCTCCCACTTCCAGCGCTTCCAGGAACGGGTGCAGTTCCAGCATGCGCGCCTGGTCACGTGGCGGATCACGCTTGGCACGCTCGGTTCGCAGGATCATCGCTTTCAGATAGCGCGGGTACTGCGCCAGCGCGTCAGCCGGCGTGTCGCGCAGGAAGCCGGGATGGATCAGGCCGGCCAGCTGCGCTTCCATGTCGTCCAGGTTGCCGCGCGCCCAGCCCATCAACGGCGCTTCCAGCATCGGCTTCAGTTCCGCCACCAGGGCCAGGATGGTTTCGGCCAGTTTCAGCCGCGACATCGCCTCACCGAACAGGGCCTTGGCCGCATGCTCGCGTCGCTGCTCGAAGGTCGCCGCATCGCGGATGTCTTCCAGCCCCTCGGCCAGCACTGCGTTCATCGCTGCATCGACCAGGTCGCCGCGCAGGCGCTCCTGCGATTCGATCGCGGCATACAGCAGGCCGGTCTTGGCACCGACCGGCAGCTGCTTGCGCGCCTGCTTCACCTTCTCGGCCAAGGCGATTTCCAGCAGGCGGCGCACGCCGAGCGGATGGGCCTCCAGCGCCTGCTGGCGGTCGGCGAAGATGCGCAGCGCCACGCTGTCGCCCTCGTCCAGCAATGCCGGATAGGCCGGCACGCCTGCTTCACCGGGCACCTGCAGCGGAATCGGCGTGGCCGGGAACGTACGCAGGCCATCGGCCGCCATCTCGCGGCCGGCGCGTGCAGCGAAGGCATCGCCGGCACGACCGCCGAACTTGGCGCGCAGTGCATCCAGATCGCGCGAGGTCGCCAGCACCTTGCCCTGCTCGTCGCGCAGCCGCAGGTTCATGTGCAGGTGCGGTTCGATCGAACCGGGCTCGAAATCGAGCGCGGTCACGGTCGCGCCGGTTGCGCGCGACAGGAAACGCGCCAGTTCGCCGGTGATGGCATCGGCGCTGGGCTGCGGGAACGCCTCGTAGAACGCGCGGCCGAAGTCCGGCGCCGGCACGTAGTTGCGGCGCATCGCCTTGGGCAGGCTGCGGATCAATGCGGAGGCCTTGTCGGCGACGAAACCCGGCGCCAGCCAACCCAGTTGCACTGGGTCCAGCGCATTGAGCAGGTGCAGCGGCACATCCAGGGTCACGCCATCGTCGTCGGCGCCCGGTTCGAAGCGGTAGTGCAGCGGCAAGCGCGCCTGGCCCAGCGCCAGGTACTTCGGATAGCGCTCCTGTTCACTGCCCTCACCCGGTAACAGATCGACCAGCGACCAGTGCAGGGTCTTGCGCTGTTCCGGCGCCAGCCCCTTCCACCAGGTATCCAGCCCCGCCGCCGAATGGATCTGCGGCGGCACCCGGTCCAGGTACCAGCGCGCCTGCCAGTCCTCGTCGGCGACGATGCCGGCGCGGCGCAGCTTGGCTTCTTCCTCGCGGGCGGTCTCCAGCACTTTCTGGTTGTCGGCCACGAAGCTGGCGCGGGTGTTGATCTCGCCGGTCACCAGCGCCTGACGCACGAAGATGTCATGCGCTTCGCCCGGTTCGATGCGGCCGTAGTGCACCGGCTTCTTCGGCGCCAGCACCAGGCCGAACAGGCTGATCTGCTCGGACGCCAGCACCTGTCCCTGCGCGCGCGACCAGTGCGGATCGAAGTGCTTGCGCAGCAGCAGGTGCGGCAGTTCGGCGATTACCCAGTCCGGCTCGATCACGGCCAGGGTCATGCCCCACACCTTCTGCGTATCCAGCAGGTTGGCCACCAGCAGCCACGGCGGCGGCCGCTTGGACAGCGCCGAACCGGGGAACGGCAGGAAGCGGCGCTGGCGTGGTGCCTGGAAATCGCCCTTCTCGGTGCGGTGGCCGATCTGCGTCGGCAGGCCCGCCACCAGCGCCCGGTGCAGGGTCTGGTAGGCGGCGGCGCGCACGCGTTCACTGAAACCGCCGCCAACTGGCGTCTGTTCCTTCTGCGCACGCACGGCCACCGGCATCGGTGCGGCCTCGGCCTTGCCTTCGCGGGCCAGGCGCGCGGCACGGTGCAGCTGGCCTCGGGTGGCTTTCACCGCCGCGGCGTCGTCACGCGCCGGTGCCGGCGCACTGCTGCCGGCCAGCAACGGTGCCATCGAGGCCTCGTTGGCCTCTTCCTTCCAGCCCAGTTCTTCGCACAGCAGGCGAAGCTGGCGATGCAGCTCGCGCCACTCGCGCATGCGCAGGAAGCCGAGGAAATGACGGCCACACCAGTCGCGCAGTTTGGACTGGGTCAGGTCTTCGTGGGCCTGCCGGTAGCCATCCCACAGGCGCAGCACGCCGACAAACTCGGAGCGGCCATCGGCGAACTGCGCATGTGCGCTGTCGGCCGCACCGCGTGCTTCGGGCGGGCGTTCGCGCGGGTCCTGGATGCCCAGGAACGAGGCGATCACCAGCATCGGCCGCAGGCAACCGGCAGCCTGCGCAGCGACCAGCATGCGCGCCAGCTTCACGTCCACCGGCAGGCGTGCCATCTGCTTGCCGATGGTGGTCATGCGCCGCTCGGCATCGATCGCGCCCAGTTCGGTCAGCTGCTGCCAGCCATCGGCTACCGCGCGCTCGTCCGGTGCTTCCAGGAACGGGAATTCCTCGATGCGGCCCAGGCCCAGCTGCAGCATGCGCAGGATCACCCCGGCCAGGCTGGAGCGGCGGATTTCCGGATCGGTGAACTCCGGCCGCGCCTGGAAATCAGACTCGGCGTACAGGCGGTAGCAGATGCCCTCGGCGATACGCCCGCAGCGGCCCTTGCGCTGGTTGGCACTGGCCTGCGAGATCGGCTCGATATGCAGCCGGTCCAGCTTGTTGCGCGGGCTGTAGCGCTTGACGCGGGCGAAGCCCGGATCGACCACGTAACGGATGCGCGGCACCGTCAGCGAGGTTTCCGCCACGTTGGTGGCCAGCACGATGCGCCGGTTCGGCCCCGGGTTGAACACCCGGTCCTGGTCCTGGTTGGACAGCCGCGCGTACAGCGGCAGCACCTCGGTGTTGCGGTACTTGCGCCGTTCCAGCGACTGGTGCGCATCGCGGATCTCGCGCTCGCCCGGCAGGAAGATCAGCACGTCGCCGCGCGCATCCAGGCGGGTGATCTCGTCGATGGCCGACACGATGGCGTCGTTGACGGTGCGCTCGCCCTCCTGTTCGCCCTCGCCTTCCAGCGCGCGGTAGCGCACTTCCACCGGGTAGGTGCGGCCTTCCACGCTGATCACCGGCGCATTGTCGAAATGCTGGGCGAAGCGTTCGGTGTCGATGGTGGCCGAGGTGACGATCAGCTTCAGGTCCGGGCGCTTGCGCAGCAGCTGCTTCAGGTAGCCCAGCAGGAAGTCGATGTTGAGGCTGCGTTCGTGCGCCTCGTCGACGATGATCGTGTCGTAGTTCGACAACCAGCGGTCGCTGGCGATCTCCGCCAGCAGGATGCCGTCGGTCATGAACTTGATGCGGCTGTCTTCGCTGACCTTGTCGTTGAAGCGCACCTGGTAGCCCACCAGTTGGCCCAGTTCGCTCTGCAGTTCCTGCGCCACGCGGCTGGCCACCGCACGTGCGGCAATCCGTCGCGGCTGGGTGCAGCCGATCATGCCGGCCTGGCCACGGCCTGCAGCCAGGCACAGTTTCGGCAGCTGGGTGGTCTTGCCCGAGCCGGTTTCACCGGCGATCACCACCACCTGGTGGTCGCGGATCAGCTTGATGATCGCGTCGGCTTCACGCGCAATCGGCAGCTGCGGGTCCAGAGTAATGGACGGCTGCTGCTGCGCCCGCAACTGCCGGCGCTGCACCGACGCCTGCAAGGCCTGCTCGAAGGTGGCGGCCAGTGCCGCATCCTGTGGCTTGGCCTGGCACCGCGAGAGCATCCCCAGCAAACGGCCCCGGTCGCGGCTCATGGCGCCGTCGATGGCGGCGCGCTGTTGGCGCAGGCGGGGCGATGGATTTTTATCGATAGAGTTCATCAATCGGTTCGTTCAAAACTTTGAAAGCGACCAGTCATCACGACCGGTTTATTGTGAAGGCCAACGATTCCACAAGGAGGAACCCCATGGCGAAGACCAAGAGCACGACCAAGGCCAAGACCGGCAAGCAGAAGCTTGCAGCGGCGGCACCGTCGGCGCCGAACATCGATATCGGGATCACCCAGGGCGACCGCAAGAAGATCGCCGACGGTCTGTCGCGCTTCCAGGCTGATGCGTTCACGCTCTACCTGAAGACGCACAACTTCCACTGGAATGTGACCGGGTCGATGTTCAACTCGCTGCACACCATGTTCGAGACGCAGTACACCGAGCAGTGGGCGGCACTGGACGATGTGGCCGAGCGCATCCGCGCGCTGGGCTTCAATGCCCCGGGCTCCTACCGGGAATTCGCTGCGCTGACCTCGATCGTCGAGGAACCGGGCCTGACCGACAGTGCGGACTGGCGTGAAATGGTACGCCAGTTGGTGGTCGCCAACGAAGCGGTCTGCCGTACGGCACGTGAAGTGCTGGAGGTGGCGGCCAAGGGTGACGATGCCCCGACCGAGGATCTGATGACCCAGCGGCTGCAGACGCACGAGAAGTACGCCTGGATGCTGCGTTCCCTGCTCCAGTAAGAGTTTGGGGGGCTCGGCAGGGCTGCGCCCTGCACCCGCAGAGGCCGAAGCAACAGCAACTACCAGAGCAAGAGCAAGAGCTGGTTTCCTGTGGGTTGGCGGGGTGGGTCCGGTTGCGGGAGACGCCGTAAACCCGTCCTTGGGGGCTTGGCAGCCGCATCCATGCGGCTGACACTCCCACAACCGGACCCACCCCGCCTTCGACAGTTTTCCGCGATCTGCCAGCAAAGCCATTGGGGTCAGATCCGTTTTCCGCAGGAAAACGGATCTGACCCCATTTTGTTTGTCGATATCTGACAGATGTGTCGACCAAGGTCGACACCCACCAACGGCCGCGGGAAACTGTCGAAGGTGGGGCGGTGTCTGATTGCGGGGTGTCAGCCGCATGGATGCGGCTGCCAAGCCTACAGGGACGTACTTGCGGCGTCCCCGCAATCCGACACCGCCCCACCAAACCACGAATCACCCCAGAGCCGGCTGTTGCCTTTGACGTTGCACTGGCTTGCAGCGGGTGCAGGGCGCAGCCCTGCCGACTCCCCCGCCGGGGTAAACTAGCGCGATGGCTTCCCGTCCCGCGCACGACCTGCTTCAACGCGTCTTTGGTTACGACGATTTCCGTGGTCCCCAGCAGGACATCGTGGAGCATGTGGCTGCCGGTCACGATGCCCTGGTGCTGATGCCCACCGGCGGTGGCAAGTCGCTCTGCTACCAGGTGCCGGCCCTGCTGCGTGACGGATGTGGCATCGTCATCTCGCCGCTGATCGCGCTGATGCAGGACCAGGTCGAAGCCCTGCGCCAGCTCGGCGTGCGTGCCGAGTACCTGAACTCGACCCTTGACGCCGAGACCGCCAGCCGCGTCGAGCGCGAACTGCTCGCGGGCGAGCTGGACATGCTCTATGTCGCCCCCGAGCGGCTGCTGACCGGCCGCTTCCTGTCGCTGCTGTCACGCAGCCACATCGCCCTGTTCGCCATCGACGAAGCACACTGCGTGTCGCAGTGGGGCCATGACTTCCGCCCCGAATACCGCCAGTTGACCGTGCTGCACGAGCGCTGGCCGCAGATCCCCCGGATCGCGCTGACCGCCACCGCCGACCCGCCGACCCAGCGCGAGATCGCCGAGCGCCTGGACCTTCAGGAAGCACGCCACTTCGTCAGCTCCTTCGACCGCCCCAACATCCGCTACACCGTGGTGCAGAAGGACAATGCCCGCAAGCAGCTGACCGATTTCCTGCGCGGCCACCGTGGCGAGGCCGGCATCGTCTACTGCATGTCACGGCGCAAGGTCGAGGAGACTGCCGAATTCCTCTGCGGCCAAGGCTTCAACGCCCTGCCCTACCATGCCGGCCTGCCGCCGGAAGTGCGCGCTAACAACCAGCGCCGTTTCCTGCGCGAGGACGGCATCGTGATGTGCGCAACCATCGCCTTTGGCATGGGCATCGACAAGCCGGACGTGCGCTTCGTAGCGCACACCGACCTGCCCAAGTCGATGGAAGGCTACTACCAGGAAACCGGGCGCGCCGGCCGTGATGGCGAAGCCGCCGAAGCCTGGCTGTGCTACGGCCTGGGCGACGTGGTGCTGCTCAAGCAGATGATCGAGCAGTCCGAAGCCGGCGAAGAACGCAAGCAGCTGGAGCGGGGCAAGCTCGATCACCTGCTGGGCTACTGCGAATCCATGCAGTGCCGCCGCCAGGTGCTGCTGGCCGGTTTCGGCGAGACCTATCCGCAGCCCTGCGGCAACTGCGACAACTGCCTGACCCCGCCCGCTTCGTGGGATGCCACCATTTCCGCGCAGAAGGCATTGAGCTGCGTCTACCGCAGCGGCCAGCGCTTCGGCGTCGGTCACCTGATCGACGTCCTGCGTGGCAGCGAGAACGAGAAGGTGAAGCAGCAGGGCCACGACAAGCTGAGCACCTATGCGATCGGCCGCGACCTGGATGCACGCACCTGGCGCAGCGTGTTCCGCCAGCTGGTCGCCGCCAGCCTGCTGGAAGTGGACAGCGAGGGCCATGGCGGCCTGCGCCTGACCGATGCCAGCCGCGACGTGCTGACCGGCCGCCGCCAGATCAGCATGCGCCGCGACCCGGCCAGCAGCACCAGCGGACGCGAGCGCAGCGCACAGCGCACCGGGTTGTCGGTACTGCCGCAGGATCTGGCCCTGTTCAACGCCCTGCGCGGCCTGCGTGCCGAACTGGCCCGCGAACAGAACGTGCCGGCCTTCGTGATCTTCCACGACAGCACCCTGCGCAACATCGCCGAGCAACGCCCGACCAGCCTCGACGAACTGGCGCGGGTCGGCGGCATCGGCGGCACCAAGCTGAGCCGCTACGGCCCACGCCTGGTCGAAATCGTTCGCGAAGAAGGCTAGCGGCGGGCCCCTGTAGAGCCGAGCCCACGCTCGGCTGCCTCTGCGCGAACAGCAGCCGAGCGCAGGCTCGGCTCTACATTGATGCTGGTCCAACCTTGAACCGGCCATTCAGCCGGAAGTGCATCCGCGCCCACTTGCAGCTAGATTAACGCCATGTCCCTGGCCTCGACCCTGCTCCGTGTCGTGCTCATGCTCAGCCTGTTGCTCAACGGGCTGAACGCGGCCATGGCCAGTGGTCACGAGGAAATGGGCCGGATGGCCCACGCGGTAGCCGCCCTTGATGGCGGCGATGCCGACTGCCACCACCACGCCGCCATGCAGGCCGACCAGGCCCCGCAGGCCAAGGCCCCCGCGCACGACGCCCACTGCCAGATCAAGGACTGTGTGCGCAGTTGCGCCCAGCACCCGCTGCTGGTGGTGCAGCCGTTGCCGTATCTGGCGGGCCCGGCACTGTCGCTGGCGCCGCAGCCGATGCCGGCCACTGGCCGGCCGGCGCCGCCGCTGCCGCCGATCTCCCGCCCTCCCATCGGCTGATTCCACACACACCGTGCGCCCTGCGCACCGTAGCCGGCCACCTGCCGGCGTCTTTACGTGTCTGGAGTCACCACCATGAATACCCGCATTCCCCCCGGTCCGGGCGCTGTGCCCATGCCGTCGCGCCGCCTGTTCGTGCAGGGCCTGGCCGCCGGTGGCGTGGTTGCCGGCATCGCCGCTGTCGGCGTGCCGCAGCGCGCGCTCGCCGCCGCCACGGCTGCCCCACGCCTGGCCGGCGCCCCCGCCGTGCTCAGCGACACCCGCATCGAATTGGCCATCGGCGAATCGCTGGCCAATTTCACCGGCCGCACCCGCCCGGCGATCACCGTCAACGGCTCGCTGCCGGCCCCGATCCTGCGCTGGCGCGAAGGCCAGACCGTGGACCTGTTCGTGCGCAACACGCTGGGACGCCACCCGACCTCCATCCACTGGCACGGCATCCTGCTGCCGGCCAACATGGACGGCGTGCCGGGCCTGAGCTTCAACGGCATCGGCCCCGGCGAGACCTACCACTACCACTTCCAGCTGAAGCAGTCGGGCACCTACTGGTACCACAGCCACTCGATGTTCCAGGAGCAGGCCGGCCTGTACGGTGCGCTGATCATCGATCCGGCCGAACCGGCGCCGTACCACCACGACCGCGAGCACGTGATCATGCTGTCCGACTGGACCGACATGGACCCGGGCGCGCTGTTCCGGCGCATGAAGAAGCTTGCCGAGCACGACAACTACTACAAGCGCACGCTGCCCGACTTCCTGCGTGACGTGAAGCGCGACGGCTGGTCGGCCGCGCTGTCCGACCGCGGCATGTGGGGCCGGATGCGGATGACGCCGACCGATATCTCCGACATCAACGCGCACACCTACACCTACCTGATGAACGGCACCGCGCCGGCCGGCAACTGGACCGGGCTGTTCCGCAGCGGCGAAAAGGTGCTGCTGCGCTTCATCAATGGCGGGTCGATGACCTATTTCGACGTGCGCATCCCCGGTTTGAAGATGACCGTGGTCGCCGCTGACGGCCAGTACATCCACCCGGTCAGCATCGACGAATTCCGCATTGCTCCCGCCGAAACCTACGACGTGCTGGTCGAACCCACCGGCCAGGACGCCTTCACGATCTTCTGCCAGGACATGGGCCGCACCGGGTACGCCGCCGGCACGCTGGCGGTTCGCCATGGCCTGCAGGCACCGATTCCCGCGCGCGACCCACGCCCGTTGCTGACGATGAGCGACATGGGGCACGACATGGGCAGTGGTGGCCACGGTGGCCACGACATGGCCGCGATGAAGGGCATGGAAGGCGGCTGCGGCGCCAGCATGGGCCACGGCGCCCACGGCGGCGATACCGCCAGCAAGACACCGAAGCATCCGGCCAGCGAACGCAACAACCCGCTGGTGGACATGCAGAGTTCGGCCACCGAACCGAAGCTGGACGACCCCGGCATCGGCCTGCGCGACAACGGCCGCCAGGTGCTGACCTACGGCGCGATGCGCAGCCTGTTCGAGGATCCTGATGGCCGCGAGCCGAGCCGCGAGATCGAGCTGCACCTGACCGGCCACATGGAGAAATTCTCCTGGTCGTTCGACGGCATCCCGTTCGCCAGCGCCGAGCCGCTGCGGCTGAACTACGGGGAGCGCATGCGCATCGTGCTGGTCAACGACACCATGATGCAGCACCCGATCCACCTGCACGGCGTGTGGAGCGATCTGGAAAACGCACAGGGCGAATTCCAGCTGCGCAAGCACACCATCGACATGCCGCCGGGCACGCGCCGCAGCTATCGCGTGCGCGCCGATGCGCTCGGCCGCTGGGCCTACCACTGCCATCTGCTGTACCACATGGAAGCGGGCATGATGCGCGAAGTGAGGATCGAAGAATGAGCCGCTCACTGCTTTCCCCCAGCCTGCTGGCCCTGGGCCTGACCGCCGCATTGCCGGTGTTCGCGCAGTCGCACGCAGGCCATGACATGGCCGCGATGGACGCGCCGGCGAAGGCCACGAAGTCCGCGAAGACGCCTGCCGAACCGGTCGATCATTCGAAGATGGACCACTCGACCATGGATCACTCGAAGATGAACCACGCCGCGATGCAGCCGGCGACGATGGACCATTCCGCGATGGATCATTCCACGATGGAGCACTCCAGCATGGATCACGCGGCGATGGGTCACGGCACGCCCGCACCCACCGAACCTCGCGAGCCGATCCCGGTTCCGACCGACGCCGACCGCGCTGCCGCCTTCCCACCGATCGCGCATGGCGCGATGGAACACGCGCCGGAGATCAACAGCCTGCTGCTGATTGACCGCCTCGAACACTGGGACGGCAAGAGCAGCAACGGCCAGGCCTGGGAAGCCACCGGCTGGATCGGCGGCAACATCAACCGCCTGTGGCTGCGCACCGATGGCGAACGCAGCCGTGGCCGCACCGAATCATCGTCGCTTGAAGCACTGTATGGCCGCAGCGTGTCGCCGTGGTGGGACGTGCTGGTCGGTGTGCGCCAGGACTTCCGGCCGGCCGACTCCCGCACGTGGGCGGCCATCGGCATCCAGGGCCTGGCGCCCTACAAGTTCGAGAGCTCGGCCACGCTGTACATGGGCTCCGGCGGCCAGGTGCTGGCCAAGGCCGAAGTCGAGTACGACGTGCTGCTGACCAACCGTTTGATCCTGCAGCCGCTGCTGGAAGCCACAGTGGCAGCCAAGGATGAACCGGAGTACGGCATCGGCCGTGGCCTGAACAAGGTCGAAGCCGGGCTGCGACTGCGCTATGAGTTCAGCCGCCGCTTCGCGCCGTACATCGGCATCAGCCACGAACGCAGTTTCGGCGACACCTCTGACTATGCCGGTGACCACGCGCGCGACACGCGTTGGGTCGCTGGCGTGCGCATGTGGTTCTGAGCAGCGTTACGTGAGCAGTGGCCAGCCCCGGCAGCCGCCGGGGCCGGCTACACTGCGCCACGTTCCAATGCAGGCACCGCCATGTCGTTGCAGATCCGCCGCGCCACCCTCGCCGACGTCGACACGCTTTCGGCGATCGCCATCGCCACCTATACCGAGACCTGGGGCGACTCATATCCGCCGCAGGACCTGCACGATTTCCTGCAGGATCACTACAGCAGCGAACCGCAGCGCATCGAACTGTCCGACCCACGCAGTGCCATCTGGCTGCTGATGGACGGTGACGCCGTGGTCGGCTATCTGGCCGCCGGTGCCAACACCCTGCCGCACACGGATGCATGCGAGGGCGACATCGAACTGAAGCGGTTCTACATTCTGGCTGCACACCAGAACGGCGGCCATGGTGCACGCATGATGGACGCGTTCATGGCCTGGCTGGACCAGCCGCAGCGCCGCACCCTGTGGGTGGGCGTATGGGAAGAAAACTTCGGCGCGCAGCGCTTCTACGCGCGCTATGGGTGCAGCAAGGTCGGCGAGTACGACTTCATCGTCGGCGACACGCATGACCGCGAGTTCATCCTGCGCCGGCCGTGATCATGCGGCTCCTGTAGCGTCGAGCATGGCTAGACGCTACAAAGAGCGAAGCGGCTAGAAGTCGAACAGCTCCGACAGGAAGCTGTCCTTCTTCTTTTTCTTGTAGCCGTGGCCGTACTGCTGGCCACGGTTGTCCTCATAGCGCTGGCCCAGATGGCGGGTGTCGCGATGCATCACCGGCGGCGGCGCGGCGGCCGGCTGCGACTGCGCCGGGGCGGGCGGCGGTACCGCACTACCCGCACCCGCGCGCTCGATGATCTTGTCCAGTTCACCACGATCCAGCCAGACACCACGGCAACCAGGGCAATAGTCGATCTCGATGCCATGGCGTTCGGCCATCTGCAGGGTCTGGGTCTTGCACACGGGGCACAGCATCGGCATTGCTCCTGTCGGTCTGGTAACGACTGTACCTGCCCTGTGATGACTGTGCGGCAACACATGACCGATGGCACAGGGACTTCCGGCGCGTACCAGCGTGCCCGGCCCCTTCCACACTGCATGCTGGTTCCGCAGGGAGTGCGTGCATGACCGTCCTGTCCCGCCTGCCCAGCGCCGCGCGCCTGCTGCTGGTGCTGCTCGGCGTCGGCGTTGGCCTGAATCTGCGCGACATCGCAGCCGCCGCAGGCACGCCGATTCCCGCCTTGCCCATTGCTTACGGCGGCAGCCTGCTCGACAACGCGCTGGCCGTGCTCGTGGCACTCCTGCTGGCCGCGCTGCTGCGGCCACGCGGGATGGGCCTGATGACCAGCCTGGGGCTGCGCGGCAACGGCTGGGGCGGCCCGTTCTGGGTACTGCTGGCCAGCCTGCCCTGCTGGCTGGGCCTGGCGCTGCTCGGTTCACCGAACACCGCGCTGACCGCGTTGGACGCCACGATGCTGGCAGTGCTGTTCCCACTGGCCGAGGAAGTGCTGTTCCGCGGCCTCGGCTTCGTGCTGCTGGTGAAGATCGTGCGCGCCCCCTGGCCATGGCTCGCACTGCCGCAGGCGCTGTTGTTCGGCTGGGTGCACTGGCTGGGTTTCGGCGGGTTCGACGGCGGCGGCCTCGCGCTGTTCGTCGGCGCGGTGATCGCCCTGGGCGGCTTCATCTTCGCCTGGCTCGACCACCTCGACGGTGACACCTTGTGGTGCGGCCTGGTCCTGCACGTGTCGATGAACCTGGCCTGGAACGTGTTCAGCCTTGATGACGCCGTTGCACTGGGCTGGCAGGCCACCGGCCTGCGCATCGGCACCGCCCTGCTCGCGGTCGCGATCCTGGCCTGGCACGTGCATCGCCGGCGCCAGACGCGGTTGTAACGCCCACTTAGCTTGCCGTGCACGCCGGGATCACTACCGGCTTGCGCATACTTGCGCGCCTTTTGCTCCCCCTGTTGTCCGGAGTTGCCGCGTCATGTTGCTGTCCAAGCGCTTTGTGGAACCGCGCGTCCTGCTCATCGAGGACGCCGAGGAAACCCAGGAACTGAGCCGTCTCGCCCTGGAAAGCCAGGCCTGCCAGGTCACCGCTGTCAGCAGCGCCGAGGCCGCGCTGGGCCTGCTCAACGCCGGTGAACCGTTCGACCTGCTGTTCACCGACGTCTGCCTGGGCGGCATCAGCGGCATCGAAACCGCCAACCGCGTGCGCGAGCACCTGCCGCAGCTGCCGATCCTGGTCACCTCCGGCATGGATCAGCATCGCGTGCTGCCGCAGCTGCGCGCCGGCATCCACTTCCTGCCCAAGCCATACAGCATGAGCGAGCTGCTCGATGCCATCCGCCTGTGCTTCCGGCACGCAGCGGATGCCGCGCTGATGCCGCCGCCGCAGGCCAGCGCGGCCTGAGGGGATCATCCACGCATGGCGTGGATCTACTGATTCCGTTTCTCGTCGGCGTGGATCCACGTCAACAACCCCGGTAGATCCACGCCATGCGTGGATTGAACCTGCGATCAACCGCTGCTGTACGGCCCGCTACCCGGGAACACCTTCAGCAGTGCGCGGGTGATCATGTCCGGGTAGACCGTGAAGTGATCCTCGTCATCGATCACCATGTTCTCCACCTTCAACGATCGCCCGCTGCTGCGCAGCTGCTCGGCGAATTCTGCGTTGTGGCGCAGCATGTCGTTGCGGGTGAAATAACGCGGTTCGGGCTTGACCGTCTCAAAGCTGCCCACCGACAGCACCACCGTGGTCGGCTGCGCCGGCGCCTTGGCCTCGGCCTGCATGCGCGGCACCCGATGGTCGTCGAACCACAGTGATGGGCTGGAGAGGATGTAGGTGCGGAACATGTCCGGGCGCGTGGTCAGCACATAGGCGCCGAACAGGCCACCATAGGAATGACCCGCATAGGCGCGCCGCGCCGGATCAGTGCGGTAGCGCGCATCGATCATCGGCAGCACCCGCTCGGCGAGGAAACCGCGATAGTGCGCCGCGCCACCGTAGCTCACGTCATCGCTGTAATCACGCGGATCGGTACGCGCCGGATCGCTGGGCGTATAGTCGCGCGAGCGGCTCTGCTTGGAGGTCAGCCCTTCCTGCGGCGGCAGCCCGACCAGGATGAAATCCTCCAGGTTGACACCCTTCTGGCCCACCAGGTTGCGCACGCTGCGCACCAGCGGGAAGCTGTACAGCGCGTCGGTCACGTACAGCACCGGATAGTGCTTTTCCGGATGTGCGGCGTAGTCGGCCGGCAACGCCACCCAGACCGGATAATCGCGGCCGATCGGATCGTGCACGCGCAGCGCTTCGGTATCCGGCAGCACCACGCCCGACACTGCGGCGGCTGGGCTCTCCTTCGCTTCACTCTGCGCTGCCGGCGGCGCCACCGACATCGCACAGCCACTCACGGCCAGGCAGGCCGCCACACTCCATCCACGCACACGCTGCATCCACACGCTCCCATTGCGGGCGGCGCACCGGATGGCGCCGCTGCCGCATCCTTGCATGGTGCGCAACCCGCTGCCAGTGCGGTCAGGGCGAGGCCGGCGGCGCCGGGAACAGTGTGCGCAGCGCCTGCAATGCGGCCGGATGATAGATCGTAGCGTGGGTTTCTTCCGGCAACGGCAGGTACTTCACCAGCGGCGACGGCGAAGCCTGCTGCAACAACTCGGCCAGTCGTGCAGTGGATGCGGCCAGCTCCGGCTGCCCACTGCTGGCCAGGAATACGCGCGGCTGCGCACGCGTCACCGCCGGCAGCTGCTTGGCCGCCCCGGCCAGCATTGCACCACGGTTCCACCACAGGCTGGGGTCCAGCGCGATGTAGCTGTTGAACAGTGTCGGTTCCTGCAGCAGCGTTTCGACCACGAACAGGCCGGCCAGCGATTCTCCGATCAGTGCGCGCTCGTCGGTGGTCGGGTAGCGCTGGCGCACCTGTGGCATCAGTTCATCGCGCAGGAACGTGCGGTAGGCCGCCGAGCCGCCGATGCGCGGCGCGATCTTCTGGTCCTGCGGGTCCTTGCTGGGGCCGGTCATGTCGCGGCGGCGCTCGGTGTTCTCGATGCCGACCAGCAGGAACGGACGCATGCTGCCGTTGCCGCTCAGCACCTGCACCAGCCCGGCCACATGCAGGAAGTCCTCACCGATGCCGCCATCGGCCATGTACAGCACCGGCAGCGGCGCCTTCGGATCCAGGCCCCACGGCTGCGGGCGGTAAACATTGATGCGGCGGGTTTCGCCCAGCGCCTTCGACTCGATGGTGAAGGTCTCGCCGATGACCAGAGGAGTTGCGGCAGCGGGCGACGCGGTTTCGGCGGCCATCAGCGGCCCGGCGGAGACAGCGGACAACAACAGCGACAGCACGATCAAGCGCATGGAGCGGCCCATCCTGGGAAAGTGCCGAGCATAACGCCAAGATCAAGGCGTCGGCCGATTCGGCAAGCCTGCCTGTATGCTACGGCGCTGCGCGATGCTTGAACTGTATCGGGAAATGACTGCAATCGCGTTTGCTAGCATTCATCGTTTCCTACAAGGAGTTGGGACATGGGGGGATTCAGCATTTGGCACTGGATCATTCTTCTGGCGGTCGTCCTGATCCCGGTCGGCATCGCAGCCGTCATCGCAGCGATTGTTCTCAGGCGAAAGTAGATCCACGCCATGCGTGGATGCGCATTATGGGGATGCCTCAAGGGCATCCGCGATGGCGACGGCGCCGACGGTCTGCCCTGGCCGGAAACCGATCTGCCGCCCGGGCGGGAACAGGCGATGGCACACGCGGAGCGTGCCGCCATTGGCATGCTGACCGTGGCGGAAATGCTGCACGCCGCGGAACGCTGCCGGTCGATGGCCTCGCCCGACCGCCATCTGGATGAGGGGCTAATCGATGGGTTGTTCTTCGCCTGCCGCGGGCTGGCGGAACGGGTGTGCCGGGATATCCGGCCGGCGTAGCCGCCGTTGCACCCAGATCCGGTCCATACTTGGGAGGGACTGGTTGCCAGTCCCTTCAAAACCTACAAGGAGGTTTGCATGTTGAGTGCCCTGCTCATCGCCGCGCTGGCCGCCAGCTCGGCCGCGCCCGTACCGTATGCCGATTGCCTGCTCGGCAACATCCAGCCCGGGCTGTCTGATCGTGCCGTGCAACTGGTGCAGGAGGCCTGTGCTGCAAAGCATCCGGAGAGCTTCGCCGCAGCAATGGAACTGGAACGCAGAACCAGTCTGCAGCGGCTCACCTATTTCGAGGCGGCAAGAGCGGAGGCGGCACGTTCTGCGAATGCAGCAGCAACGGCCGCACAGGAGGCTGCTGACGCGGCGGCGGCTAAAGCGAAGACTGCGCGGACGAAGTAGTTGCCGTGGAGAAGCGCAACAAAAAAGGCACCGCATTGCGGTGCCCTTCTGAATGACCTGGGTCATTGGATGCAATTGGTGGGCCGTGAAGGATTCGAACCTTCGACCAAAAGATTAAAAGTCCGCCCATCCTTGCTTACAAATCAATTACTTGCCCCCAGATATTTTATGGAGGACTGCCTATCTTCGTCGCGAATTTCGTCTTGGTCCCGAGCCATTTTACGGAGGCCAACGACGCAAAACGCATCTGGGCGTATCCGGCCCTCAAGCTTGTCGGCGCTGGCTTCTGCTCGTCGCGACTGCGTATGCAGGCTCACGTCAACGGCTTTGCAATCGACTGAACCTGATCAACAAGTCAGGCCGATGCGCCAGCGCTACGACTCTGCAACGCATTTCGACCACTCCAACCACAGAACGTGTGAGCCGAGCGTACGCGCAGGACATATGTGGACTATCCGATAGCAGCGGAAAATTCGACCTTAGTGTCGATGCATCGATTGCAGCCGATTCAACATGACGGAATGGCATTCACTGACCTTGGGAATCATCCGCGCAACCTCCCTCTTCACGTCCTGTGATAGCTCCGGATCATTGAGAACTTCGTTGAACGTCTGAACAAGACGCTCTTCAGACTTCTCCAACTCTTTCAAGTATTGGTACTGGGTCTCGCCAAACGCCGCGAGCATCTTCCCATAATACTGATGCATTGCACCCACCAATGTGCCTCGCTCTGCAGGACGACCACCACTTCTGGAGACAATTCTACTGATCTCTTCGACCAGCTCGCCTTTAACGCCTGCAATGCCCATAAAGAGATCGGAAAGCTCCGAGCTCTCTATTCGATCCGAGGCCTCCTCATAGAACGCCTTCCCGTCTCGTGATATCTCTATCAAGTCATTGAGGCGGGTCTCAATTCTAGACTGCATGGTTTGAAGGCCCATGGCACTTCTCCCTGATTAGTTCAATGTCAAACTTCGAAGCCATGCCCTTCACGCTACCGACTTGAAGGCGGAGGAGAAAAAGCTATTTAGATGCAGCCTTCCTCGCATATCGAAGGACAGTCCCTTCATCCTGGATAGCAATCTTTACTGAGGAAAGCCATCTACTTGCAGCCCCCGTGTTCTCAATCAGAACGGCGAGGTCGTCGCATAGGCAATTGGCACATAGGTAGCCGCCAGGGCTTGGTCTCCGGCACCTCTTGCATGGCAGCAACGTCGTCTCAGACGGGCACCTAAGCTGATAGGCCACCCGCACCATCAAAGTCTCTGCATCCGTGCTCCTATCTCTCAACCTGTCCACGGATCGCCGCTCCTTCTACAGAAAAGGGGCAGCGCAAGCCTGCGCCACCCTCTCTCAACTACTCGCAGTCGATCTTACTTATTCGACTTATGAGCCCCGCCTTCATTGGCGTTACGCTCTTTGGACTCCTTGTCTTGGCGTTCCTGCTCCTGTTGCTGTTGCTTCTGCTTCCCTGCATCCGGCTCCGCCACAGCCGGCTTGTTGGTATTGGATGCATCACGTTTGAAGTCATTCATAACATTACTCCATCGCGGTGGACTCACCGCATCAGAAGCATGCACTCCCCCCCGTTAGCTGCAGGTCGCTTTGCAAGAGAAGACTGAACCAGGCACATGAATGAGCCCATTCGACCAACAGGCGTACAGTGACCTCGGTGCATTCGAGGAAAGTGCCATGAGCAGGGATAAAAATTATGTTGATGTGGAACGAGAAATTGTCCACTGGCGCGCTAAGTTCGGGACTGGAGAATTCCCAGGGGCCAGTTTCGGACTAGATATCCAGCCAATCATCAAAATTGCATGTGATATCTACACAAGAGATCCCCACGGAAGCCGTGACGCCTGGGCCGATGACTTGATTAGAAGGCTAGAAATGCGTTCTGGCCGTGCAGACAATGAGGCCGCTGCAAGACGCCTTGCGTCTCGATGCTGGGACCACCTCCTCTCCTGATGACGCCCCCTATTCTGTTGACGACCGACCTCTCAAGGAGTCGCGCTGCACGGCCACCTAATCAGCCACACACCAAACCACCTGCAGGCAAACGGAACGAAGATGGACGGCGCATTTATACGCCATCCACTGCAATTTCACACCAATCGTTATCACTCACCCTTACAAGACTTCAGCATTCCAAACATACTCCACTATATTCGCGCACGACTCTCACTGAATATCTTGAGCTGGATTCGCTGCTCGCAGGAACGCAGCCTCCATGGAACGATCACTTCTGCGTCGAGCATGTACCCGTATCGCTTGAAGCCTTTCACTCCGATACTTGACCCGTATCCATATCGCTCGCAGCCCTTCAAGTTGGTGCTGGATGCGTATCTGTAGCCGTCGACGTCGTTCATACATAAATCACTCCATCGCGATGAATTCACCGCAAGACGATGGTGCGCGCTGTCTCGTTACTACACTGCGATACGACACGAAAATAATGAACGAGAGGCGCAGCAAGCCGCCAGCAATAGCTGGCCTGCCGCCTCAGCCGCGCCGTCAACACGCCACGCAACAATCGCGAGGACCTGCTCCAGCATGTTGCGTGACGTCTACAGCAAGGTGGCTTGGCTGTCGTCCCAGCTCTTGATGATCAGCTCTCCGAACTTCTTTCCTCTTCCCTGCCCGCCGCCGCTGGTGTAGTCCAGCTGCAGCGGCACCAGGTCGAAGCCGGCGAACACTTCGCGGATCTCAGGATGGTCGTTGATCGAGACCACAAAGCGCCCGACCGAGGTGCGCATCAGCTCGGCCATGGCCTCGTACTCCGCGAAGGAGCATTTGAGCGAGATGTCTTGGTGATCGAGCTGGTGAACGCGTTGCTGCGCGATTTCTACGGCCAGGAGGTGGCGCGGTACCTGTCCTGTGACGATATCAAGGCGCTGTGCCGCACGCCGCGGCGCAAGGGCCAAGCTGAGTTCCTGCGCAACAACGGGATCCGGCACTATCTGGACGCCCACGGGTGGCCAGTGGTGCTGTGGTCCGCGATCGAGGGCAAGCCGGAGCCGAAGACGCCGCCGGCGACGGAATGGAAACCGAACAAGGCAGCAGCGTAATGGGAAGGAAACCCAAGAAGCCGGGGGCTATCCCCCGGTTCCGCCCCCGGAAGCAGAAATCCGGCGTGGTGCACTACTACTACGACCACGGTGGCAAGCCGCGCAAGGAAACTGCGCTGGGCAGCGATTATGGCCTGGCCATCCAGAAGTGGGCCGAGCTTGAGCGTGCGGCGACGATCCCCGCCGATGCAAAGCTGACGTTCCGGCAGGCCGCCGAGCGCTACCGCGTCGAGGTGATTCCGACGAAGTCTGAGGGAACGCGGCGGAACAACAACCGCGAGCTCGATTCGCTGATCCAGTTCTTCGACGACCCACCGGGTCCGCTCGACGCGATCCGTCCGACGCATGTGTTCAACTGCCTGCAGTGGCGCCGCAGCGCGCCTGTGGCTGCGAACCGTGAAAAGTCGCTGCTCTCCCACCTGTGGAACCGGTGCCGGCAGAAGGGCTACACGGACCTACCAAACCCATGCGCCGGCGTGAACCGATTCCGAGAGGACGGCCGCGACGTGTACGTGGAGGACGACATTCTGCAGCGCGTGTACGACGCCGCCGACCAGGTGCTGAAAGATGCGATGGACCTTGCCTACCTCACCGGTCAGCGGCCGACCGACATGCGCGAGCTGGACCGCCGCAACATCAAGGACGGGACGCTGGTGCTGCGACAGGGCAAGACCAAGACGCCGGTGCGCATCGCGATCACCGGCGAGCTGAAGGTGCTGATCGATCGCCTGCTGTCGCTGAAGCGCCCGGATGACGCACCGATCAGCACGCGCCTGCTGCTGGGCGAGGACTGGCTTCCGATCGGGAAACATGCCCTGCGCTATCGATTCGACAAAGCACGCGAGCGCGCCGGCATCCCGAAGAAGGTATTCCAGTTCCGCGACCTGCGCGCGAAGGCAGGCACGGACAAGGCCGATTCGGCCGGCGACATTCGCCAGGCGCAGCAGCAGCTGGGCCACAAGTCAGTGACCACGACAGAGATCCATGTGCGGAAGCGCCGCGGTGCGCTGACCAGCCCGACGAAGTGAATTGCGGAGCGGGCGATATTTTGCGGAGCGAGGGGGAAGGACTGAAACCCTTGGTGCATATGGTGGGCCGTGAAGGATTCGAACCTTCGACCAAAAGATTAAAAGTCTTCTGCTCTACCGACTGAGCTAACGGCCCATTGCACTGCCCCAGCCTTTCGGCGGGGTTGGCATTCTACCCTACTTTGCCGGGCCGGGTGAAACCCTGGTGCGTCGAGGTTGCCGGCCAGCGGCCGGCACTACCCGATCTGGGCCGCCGGCTTAAACCTTCCGGGCCGTCGTCGCATCCCATCTGTGATCCTTCCCCGGAGCCACGGATGCGCCTGCCCCTCTGCCTCATTGCCGCCCTGCTGCTGCCCTGCGCGGCACTGGCCGCCCCGCCCCAGGTCGTCACCGACGACATCGGCCGCTTCTGGGCCACCTATGACGCGGTACGCGCCGAGCCCGACGTTGAACGCCAGGTCGCACTCGTGCAGGAGCGCTACATCGATCCAGGCAGCCCCGGCCTGCATGCGCTGATGCAGGTCCGCAACTACACCGCCCGCGAATACGCCGAGGCCATGCGTGCGTGGCCGCGCTTCTGGACGTCGGTTCGGCCGTTGACCGCCAACGCGCAGCAGGCCAGCGCCACACTGGAACGGGATCTTTCCAAATTCCGGGCGCTCTACCCGGCTTTGCGCCCGGCCACCATCACCTACGCAGTCGGTGTACTGCGCACCGGTGGCACCACGCTGGGCGACAAGGTGCTGATCGGTGCCGAGATGGCGCTGGGCGATGAGCGCGTGGACGTGAGCGAACTGCCCGAAAAGATGCGCGAGCGGCTACGGATCTTCTACGACAGCCGTCCGGGGGCGAACAACGCGCAGAACAACCTGCACGAGTACGTGCATACCCAGCAGCGCGAGACCACCGGCAGCCTGGCCCAGTACGCGGTGCGCGAGGGTGTTGCCGAGTACGTGGCCGAACGACTGAGTGGGCGTCGGCCGGCGCTTCCGCTGTACAGCTACGGACCCGCGCATGAGGCGGACATCCGCACGCGTTTCATTGCAGAGATGGACGGGGGTAACCTCGACAACTGGCTCTACAACAGCGCCCGCAATCCATTCGGGGTGAGTGATGTGGGGTACTACGCTGGGTATCGCATCGCGCAGGAGTACATGCGCCAGCAGGCCGACGAGAAGGCCGGTATCGCGCGGATGATCGAGTTGGACTATGACGATCCGAAGGCGGTGCGGGCCTTCATCGAAGCATCGGGATGGTTGCCTGATGAGGCTGCCGGCCAGCGACCGGCGCTACCAGACTCCAGCCGCCGGTAGCGCCGGGACAGAGCGTGCGAACCAACGGTTCGCACCCACCACGGGGGGCATCACCCCCATCACCTCAGGCGTACAGCGTGGGGTCGGCCACGCCGGCTTCGGCGAAGCCCTGCGCGCGCAGGCGGCAGGCGTCGCAGTGGCCGCAGGCAGCGCCGTTGGCGTCGGCGTTGTAGCAGGACACGGTCAGGCCGAAGTCCACGCCCAGGCGCACGCCTTCGCTGACGATCTGGCCCTTGCTGAGGAACTGCAGCGGCGCGTGCACCTTGATGCCCGCACCTTCCACGCCCGACTTGGTGGCCAGGTTGGCCAGTGCCTGGAATGCAGCCACGAACTCGGGGCGGCAGTCCGGGTAGCCGGAGTAGTCCACGGCGTTGACGCCGCAGAAGATGTCATTGGCACCGAGCACTTCGGCCCAGCCCAGCGCCAGCGACAGCATGATGGTGTTGCGCGCCGGCACGTAGGTGACCGGGATGCCGGCGCCGCCGGCCTCGGGTACGTCGATGTCGTCGGTCAGTGCCGAGCCGCCGATGCTGCGCAGGTCCACGTCCACGGTCTTGTGCGCGACCACGCCCTGGGCCTTGGCCACGCGGGCGGCGGCATCCAGTTCGGAGGTGTGGCGCTGGCCGTAGCGCACGCTCAGGGCATGCACGGCGAAGCCCTGTTCCTGGGCCATGGCGATGACGGCGGCTGAATCCATGCCGCCGGAGAGAAGCACGACTGCCTTCTTCATGGGAAAAACGTCCGGTTGGGAGGGGAAAGCCAGCACGCTGTCCCGCGCCGGAGCTACATCAGGGAACGCTGCGCGGGCTCATCGGCCCGGCTCGTCGTTCCACAGGATTTTATGCAACTGCATCTGGAAGCGCACCGGCAGCCGGTCTTCAACGATCCAGTCGGCCAGCTGCCGCGCGGTGATCTCGCCCTTGCTGGGCGAGAAGAACACCGTGCAGCGCTTGACCAGATCGTGTTCGGCCAGCAGGGACTTGGCCCAGTCGTAATCCTCGCGGCTGCAGATGACGAACTTGATCTGGTCGCGGGCGGTCAGCAGCGGCAGGTTGTCCCAGCGGTTGCGCGCCACTTCGGCCGAACCCGGGGTCTTGATGTCGACCACGCGCGATACGCGCGGGTCCACCGCGCTGACGTCCAGCGCGCCGGAGGTCTCCAGCGAAACGTCCATGCCGGCATCGCAGAGCTTCTGCAGCAGCACCAGGCAACGCTTCTGCGCCAGCGGCTCGCCGCCGGTCACGCAGACGTGGCGCACGCCCTGGGCCAGCACCTCGGCCACGATGTCGTCGATGTCCCACCAGGTGCCGCCATGGAAGGCATAGGCGGTGTCGCAGTACTGGCAGCGCAGCGGGCAGCCGGTCAGGCGCACGAACACGGTCGGCCAGCCGGCGGTATCGGCTTCGCCCTGCAGCGAGGTGAAGATCTCGGTGATCTTCAGGCGTGGCAGCGGCGACTGCACGATCTCACTGGGGGTGGCGGCGGCGCTGGACGGGGTAACGGCGGTCATGGCGGGAAGTTCTTGGTGGGACACGTGGCGGGTGGGCTACCGTGGCCGGTAACGAAAGCAGCCGAGCATGGCTCGGCTCTACAACAGCAACCGGACGGGTTTGCCGGTCCGGAAACGAAAGCAGCCGAGCATGGGCTCGGCTCTACAGGGCACCCATTGTACGCCCGGTCAGCGGATCAGCGGATCTGCTTGCCGAGGCGGATGGACTGCAGACGGTCCTGCGCGGTGCGCGCGGCGTCCGAGCCAGGGTACTGCGCCACGACGGTCTCCAGCGTCTGCTGGGCCTGGTCGACCTTGCCCTCGCCGTATTGCGAGAGGCCGACCTTGAGCAGGCCGCCAGCGGCCTTGTCGTGGGTCGGATAGCGCGAGAGCAGTTCGCGGAACTGGGTCTCGGCCATCGGGAAATTGCGGGTGGCGTAGTAGCTCTCGCCCAGCCAGTACAGCGCGTTCGGCGCGTAGACGCCATTCGGGTACAACTCCAGGAAGCTCAGGAACAGCTGCGCCGAATCGTCGTACCTGCCAGCCTTCAAGGCATCGAAGGCAACGTTGTAGGAGGTGCGCTCGTCACCGGTGGCGGCAAGGCTGCCGGCATCACCATGGACGGAAGGCGGCCGCTCGGAAGTGGCCGCCGCTGCGGGTTTTGCCGGAGCCGGTGCGGCCTTCGGCGCGCTCGCCGGAACGGGCGGCAGGGCCGGGGCGGCATTGCCCCCTTCCAACCGGTTCAGGCGGCTGTCCAGATCCAGGTACTGGTCCTGGGCGGACTGCTTGAGCTGGGCGTTGTCGTGCTGCAACTGCTCGATCGAGGCCTGCAGGCTGGTGACCTGCTGCCGCAGCTGATTGATCTGGTTCAACAGGTCCTGGTTGGCACTGTTGTTGTACATCTGCTGCTCGATCGCGCCAACGCGGTCGGCCAGGCTCTGTCGCTGTGCATGCGCCGGTGCGGCAGCCACGAGGGCTGCCGCAACGACCAGCATCAGTTTGATGCCAATGCGCATGGATTACTGCGCGGTGTAGACGATTTCGACGCGACGGTTCTGCGACCAGCAGGACTCGTTCGACTCGGTGCAGACCGGACGCTCTTCACCGTAGGACACGACGGTCAGCTGCGAAGCCGAGCCACCGTTGGCCTGCAGGGCCGAGTTGACGCCGTTGCCACGACGCTCACCCAGGGCCTGGTTGTACGCGCGCGAACCGCGCTCGTCGGTGTGGCCCTGCAGGGTGATGCGCGAGGACGGACGGTCACGCAGGTACTTGGCGTGGCAAGCCATGATGGCCTGGAATTCCGGCTTCACGTCTTCCTTGTCCAGGTCGAAGTAGACAACGCGCTGGCGCAGGCAAGCGTCGGTGTCCAGGTCGCCCGGGCCGTACAGGCCGGAGGTCGACGGACCGGTCGGGGTGGTGGTCGAGGTGCCGGTGTCAACCGGGGCTGCCGGCTCTTCCTTCACCTTCTTCGAGCAACCGGCCAGGACGGCCACAGACAGCAGGGAAACAAGCAGAACGCGGGTGGACTTGTTCATGGCGATACCTTTGTGGCTCCTAGGCCGATGAGGGGTTCAAGACAGCGAAAATATTAACACTCTTTTAGCGCTGGGTACGGTATGGGGACCATGCCGGCTCGCGCACATCACCATCGGCCAGGACCAGGCGCTGGCGAACCCGCGCATCGGCCGAAACGGCATACAACACACCACGGCCACCTTCGCGGGCGGCGTACAGCACCATGCTTGCGTTGGGCGCAAAGCTGGGCGATTCATCCAGCGAACCCGGGGACAGCGTGCTCCAGCGGGGCGAACCCAGCGAGCTGTCCATCATCGCGATCTTGTAGCTGTTGCCCGAGCCCTGGGCGACGGCGATCTTCTTGCCATCGTAGGACACCGAGGGCTTGGCGTTGTAGTTGCCCTGGAAGGTCACGCGCTCGGCGCTGCCGCCGCCCGCACCGACCTTGTAGACCTGCGGACGGCCGCCGCGGTCGGAGGTGAAGTACACCGCGCTGCCGTCCGGCGCCCAGGTCGGCTCGGTATCGATGGCGAAGTGGTTGGTCAGCTGGGTCAGCTGCTTGCTGCCCAGGTCCATCACGTAGATTTCCGGGTTGCCCGAACGCGACAGGGTCAGGGCCAGCTTGCGGCCGTCCGGCGAGAACGCCGGAGCGCTGTTGATGCCGCGGAAGCTGGTGACCAGCTCGCGGGCGCCGGTGCCGATGTTCTGGATGTAGATGGCCGAATTGCCACGCTCGAAGCTGACGTAGGCCAGCTTGCTGCCATCCGGGCTCCACGACGGCGACAGCAGCGGCTCGGCCGAGCGCACGATGGTCTGCGGGTTGAAGCCGTCGGAATCGGCCACCATCAGCGCGTAGCGCATGGCATCACCCTTGCCGCTGGCGGTCACGTAGGCGATGCGGGTCCAGAAGGCGCCGCGCACACCGGTGATCTTCTCGTAGATGGCGTCGGCCATCTGGTGGGCGACGTCGCGCATGGCATTGCCACGGGCGGTCATCGCCAGGCCCAGCAGGCGCTCGCCCTTGGGCACGTCGAACAGTTCGTACTCGACGCGGTAGGCACCGGCACCGGCGTCGAGCACGCGGCCGACCACGATGTAGTTCTGCTTCAGCGCGCGCCAGGTGGCGAACTGGATGTCGCCGCCGCGCACCGGCTTCTCGACGATCTGCGCTTCCGGCAGCGTGCGGAACTGGCCCGAACGCTCCAGGTCGGCACGGACCACGCCAGCGACGTCGGTCTGCGGTGCAGCCGCCGAACCCTGGTAGGGCATCGGCACGATGGTGATCGGCAGCGCGGAGGCATTGCCGCCGATGATGTCGATATCCAGCCCCTTCTGCTGCGCGACGGCAGCAAAGGGCAGCAACAGGGCCGCAAACACGGCAAGCCAGCGAGGCATCTTTTTCATGGAGCGCTCAATAGGGGGAAACCGGAACGAGGGATAGCAAAGCGGGAGTGAACCGCTTCGCAATCATGAACCAAGGGTACGTGAATTCCGGGTCAGTTCCAGCCCGTCCTCTCACGCACCGTTAACGTCGTGGCTAACATCGCACCGTCTGCCCCGGTCACGCCGCCCTGCAGGACGGTGTTCGACAGCAGCCCACAGCCTGCCCGGTCGAATCCGAGCACACCAGAGGCAAGTGCGACATCCGTGGGCGTGGGCGGCCTGATGACCGCCCTGCCTCGCCCGATCAATCCTGCGCGGTAAAGGTCAGGTTGAGCGTGCGGTTGAACACCGACTCGAAGCCCCGGTACGGCAGCGGCTGGGCATTGAGCACGGCGGCCTCGATCGAGCGCTTGCCGGCCTCGTCATAGGGGCAATTCGCGCCCACCTTGGCCTGCAGCACCTGGCCACCCGGGATCTGGGTGATGGTCACCTGGCACTTCTGCCCCAGCGGCACGCTGTCCGGGCGGGTCCAGGTGTCACGCACCTTGGCCTGGATGGCCGCAGCGTATTTGGCAGTCAGGTCATCGCTGTTACCGCCACCACCGGCGGCTGGCTGGGACGCACCGCTGGCACCGGCAGCGGCACTGCCGGCTGCATTGCGCGCGGCGGCCACCTGGCGCAGCTTCTGCTCGGCCAGCTTGGCTTCCTTCTCGGCCTGCTCGCGGCGGGCACGGATCTCGGCGATCTTCTTCTGCTTCTCGGCCTCGGCCTTGTCTGCGGCCTGGCGCGCCTGATCGGCCAGCTTCTTCTTCGCGTCTTCTTCCTGCTGCTTGGCCAGGCGCAGCTTCTGCTCCGCTTCTTCCTGGCGCTTGCGTTCGGTCAGGTCGATCTGCTCCTGGCGGCGCTTGGCTTCCTGCTCCTGCTTGGCCTTCTCCTGCGAGATGGCCAGCGCGCTCACTGCTTCCTGGTCCTTGGTGTCCGGCTGTGCGACGCGCTCCTGCGCCTGTTGCTGCTGGGGCGTGGGAGCGTCCTGCGGGCGCGGTTCGGGAATCGGCTGCGGCGGCGGAATGGTGTCTTCCGGTACGGGGATCGGTTCGGCCACCGGCGGCGGCAGGTCCTCCAGCTTCTCCGACTGGCGCAGGGCCTGGCGTGCGGCGGAGGCCTCGGACGCGGACAGCGCCAGGCTGGCCTCGACCGAGGGATCGCCTGCGGCGGCGTCGGTGTTGCGCTCGGGCGACCAGAACCAGGCCACGATGAAGACCAGCGCGACCAGCAGGTGCACCAGCAACGCCAGCGCCAGGGGCAGGCCCCAGCCGGGTTCGCGCTGCTGTGGAGGTGGCAGGGCGTCAGCGTGCATCGGTGGCCAGGCCTACCTTGTCTACCTTGGCGCGCTTGATCACATCCATCGCAGCGATGACCTTTTCATAGGCCACGGCACGGTCGGCGGCGACGATCACGCGCACGCCCTTGTCCTGGGCGGCGATGCCGGCCAGGCGGCCTTCCAGTTCCTCGGCCGACACAGCGGTCGGTTCCTTGGCGTCGGGCAGCTTCAGGCTGAGCTGGCCGTCCTGGCGCACCGAGACGATCACCGGGTCCTGCTTGCTCTCCAGCGCCTTGGCGTTGGATTGCGGCAGGTCGACGTCGAAGCTCAGCGTGAGCAGCGGCGCGGTGACCATGAAAATGATCAGCAGCACCAGCATGACGTCGATGTAGGGAACGACGTTGATTTCCGATTTCAGCTTGCGGCGCTTGCGGCGACCGATGGCAGCGGACATGGCTTGGACTCCCGGGTCAGGCGCTTACTCGTCGCCAGCGCTCTGGCGCTGCAGGATGGAGCTGAACTCTTCGGCAAAGGTCTCGAACCGCACCGACATGCGCTCTACGCGGGTGGTGAAGCGGTTGTAGGCCCACACTGCCGGAATCGCCACGAACAGGCCGATGGCGGTGGCGAACAGGGCTTCGGAGATGCCTGGCGCGACGGCGGCGATGCCGGCCTGCGCACCGCTGCTGATCATGTCGTGCATGGTCACCATGATGCCGAACACGGTGCCGACCAGGCCCACGTACGGCGCGGTCGAGCCGATGTTGGCCAGCAGCTCCAGGTTGCGCTCGAGCTGGTCCACTTCGCGGGTGTAGGTGGTGCGCATGGCACGCTGCGCGCCTTCCAGCTGCGCGCGGCCATCCAGGCGACGCTTGTCGCGCAGGCGGGTGTATTCGCGGAAACCGGCTTCGAAGATGGCTTCCAGGCCGCCGACATTGCGGCTGCGGTCGGTGGCCGAGCTGTACAGCTTGCCCAGGTCCGCACCGGACCAGAAGCGGTTCTCGAACTCGTCGGCTTCGCGGGTGGCCTGCTTGAACACGCGGGCCTTGCGGAAAATGATCACCCAGCTGACGAACGAGCCGACCAGCAGCAGCAGCACGATGATCTTCACCGGCAGGCTGGCCTTGGCCATCAGTTCGAGGTAGTTGATGCCGCCGCCGGTGGTGGCCTGGGCAAGGGTCTGTGTCGCGGCGTTGCTGACGTCGGCCGGCAGTGCCTCGGTGACCGTGGCCTGCAGGGCCAGGAGCGTTGCGATCATCCGTTGTTCCTCAGTGTTCGGATTCGGGGTGGAGGTGGGGTTGCAGCACGGCAAGGACGGCCTCGTCCATGCCACGCGGGCGGAAACTGGCCGCTTCCAGTGCGGCAATGCGGACCTGCGCCGACAGCAGCAGTTCGCCGTCGCGCAGGATCTGCTGGTCGAAGACCATGCTGGCCTTCTTCAGCTGGACCAGGCGGGCACTCACCTGCAGGGTGTCATCCAGCCGTGCCGGCCTGATGAAATCCATCTGCATCGAGCGCACCGCGAAGACCATCCCATGCTCGGCGCGCATGCGCTCCTGGCCGTAGCCCAGCGCACGCATCCATTCGGTCCGGGCCCGTTCCATGAAGGCCACGTAGCGGGCGTGGTAGACCACGCCACCTGCGTCGGTATCTTCCCAGTAAATGCGTGTCGGCCAACTGAATCGGGGCTCAACCGACATCGGGAACCTCCGCGAACAGGTCCTGCGGCGGGTTCTTCGGCTTCAGGCCCATGTGCCGGTAGGCCTTGTGGGTGGCCATGCGGCCGCGCGCGGTACGCACCAGGAAGCCCTGCTGGATGAGGTACGGTTCAACCACGTCTTCCAGCGTGCCGCGCTCTTCGGACAGCGCTGCCGCCAGCGATTCGATGCCGACCGGGCCGCCATCGAAGTAGTCGACCATGGTCTTCAGCAGGCGCCGGTCAAGCTCGTCGAAGCCCTCCGGGTCGACCTTGAGCATCTTCATCGCAGCCTGGGCCACGGCCTCGTCGATGTGGCCGCCGGCCTTCACCTGCGCGTAGTCGCGCACGCGGCGCAGCAGGCGGTTGGCGATACGCGGGGTACCACGCGCGCGGCGCGCGATCTCCCCTGCCCCATCGGCGGTGCAGTCGATGGCCAGGATAGCCGCCGAACGGCGCACGATGCGGGTCAGCTCCTCGACGCTGTAGAACTCCAGGCGCTGGACGATGCCGAAGCGGTCGCGCAGCGGCGCGGTCAGCAGGCCGGCACGGGTGGTGGCACCGATCAGGGTGAACGGCGGCAGGTCGATCTTGATCGAGCGGGCGGCGGGGCCCTCGCCGATCATGATGTCGATCTGGAAATCTTCCATCGCCGGGTACAGCACTTCCTCGACCACCGGCGACAGGCGATGGATCTCGTCGATGAAGAGCACATCGTGCGGCTGCAGGTTGGTCAGCAGCGCGGCGAGGTCACCGGCCTTCTCGATCACCGGGCCGGAGGTCACCCGCAGGGCCACGCCCAGTTCGTTGGCGATGACATGACTGAGGGTGGTCTTGCCCAGGCCGGGCGGCCCGAAGATCAGCACGTGGTCGAGCGCGTCGCCACGCCCCTTGGCCGCCTGGATGTAGATTTCCATCTGCTCGCGCACCGGTACCTGGCCGAGGTAGTCGGCAAGGCGCTTGGGGCGGATGCTGGCGTCGGCGGCGTCATCCTCGCGGGTGGCGCCGGCGCCGATGATGCGGTCGTCGGTCATGTGCTGATTATGCGGCAAAAGTACGGGTTTCGGCCGGACTGCGCCCGGCACCCGCAGAGGCAACGTCAACATCCAGAGCAACAGCCGAAGCGGTCTTCCTGGGGATTGGCGGGGTGGGTCCGGTTGCGGGGGACGCCGTAAACCCATCCATGGGGGCTTGGTCGCGGCATCCATGCCGCTCACACCCCCTCAACCGGACCCACCCCCGCCTTCGACAGATCGCCGCAGTCTGTCTGGATGGCGTGGCCTGCTCTGCCTGCTCCTGGCGGGTGTCGACCTTGGTCGACACGGTATGGCCTGCTCTTGGTGGGTGTCGACCTTGGTCGACACGGTAGGTTGGATGGATCGACGGTGGAGATTAAATCTCCACCTGCGCGCCGAGTTCCACCAGCCGGTTACCCGGAATCCGGAAGAAGCCGGTCGCAGGAGCAGCATTCCTGTGCATCAGCGCGAACAGCTTGTCGCGCCAGATCGGCATGCCGCGGTTGGCGGTGGCCACGATGGTTTCGCGGCTGGCGAAGAAGGTGGTGTCCATCGGGTCGAAGTAGATGCCGCCGTGGTCGCACGAGCGCATCAGCGCCAGCGGTACGTCCGGCGTTTCCATGAAGCCGAAACGCACGTAGACGCGATAGAACTCGTCGCCCACCGATTCGATCTTCAACCGCTGCCCTTCCATCGCATACGGGATCGGCAGGGTTTCCACGTGCAGGAACACGTTGCGCTCGTGCAGCACCTTGTTGTGCTTGAGGTTGTGCATCAGCGCATGCGGGGCCACGGTCGGGTCGGCGGTGAGGAATACCGCAGTGCCCGGCACGCGTACCGGCGGTGCCAGCATCAGGCCCGGCAGGAAGGTATCCAGGCGGATGCCGTCCTTGCGGATCTCATCGCGCAGCAGCTCGCGGCCACGGCGCCAGGTACGCATCATGGTGAACAGGAAGATGCCCAGCACCACCGGGAACCAGGCGCCCTGCAGCAGCTTGGCGCCATTGGCGATGACAAAGCCGAGGTCGATGATGAAGAACACCACGCACAGCGGCAGGATCCACTTGCGTGCCTTTGGCCACAGCGAGCGGGCCACCAGGGCCAGCAGCAGGGTGTCGATCAGCATCGTCGCCGACACCGAGATGCCGTAGGCCACGGCCAGGTTGGACGAGCTGCGGAAGGCCAGCACCAGGCCGATCACCATCACCGCGATGCCCCAGTTGATGCCCGGGATGTAGATCTGGCCGATGGTGTCGTGCGAGGTGTGCTTGATGCGCATGCGCGGGATGTAGCCCAGCTGCATGGCCTGGCGCGAGACCGAGAACGCACCGGTGATGACCGACTGCGAGGCGATCACCGCGGCCATGGTGGCCAGGATGATCATCGGATACAGCGCCCACGGCGGCACCGCCTCGAAGAAGGGGTTCTTCAGCGCCTCTGGGTGGTTGAGCACCAGTGCCCCCTGCCCCAGGTAGTTCAGCACCAGGCACGGCAGAACGAAGAAATACCAGGCGTGGCGGATCGGCTTGGCGCCGAAATGGCCCATGTCGGCGTACAGCGCTTCGCCGCCGGTCACTGCCAGCACCACCGCGCCGAGGATGAAGATGCCGTGCCAGCTGTGCTCCATGAAGAAGCGGATCGCCCACCAGGGGTTGAAGGCCTTCAGCACTTCCGGCGCGTCGACGATGTTGTAGATACCGATCGCGGCCAGCGAAATGAACCAGACCGACGTGATGGGGCCGAAGGCCTTGCCGATCTTCTCGGTGCCAAAGCGCTGCGCAGCAAACACCATCAGCAGTACCACCACGGTGATCGGCACGATGAAGGCATGCAGGCCCGGCGCGGCCACCTCCAGGCCTTCGACGGCGCCCAGCACCGAAATCGCCGGCGTGATCACGCCATCGCCGAAGAACAGCGAGGCACCGAAAATGCCGAGGATGCCGACCACGTACGCCGAGCGTGACCCGTTGCGCAGCGTGCGCTGGGTCAGCGCCATCAGCGCCATGATGCCGCCTTCGCCGTCATTGTCGGCGCGCATGATGATGGTCACGTACTTCAGCGTGACCACGATGTTCAGTGCCCAGAACGCCAGCGAGAGCACGCCCAGTACCGTGTCGTGGTCGCTGTTGAGCCCGTAGTGCGGCGAGAACGCCTCCTTCAGGGTGTACAGCGGGCTGGTGCCGATATCGCCGAAGACCACGCCGATCGCACCGATGATCAGCGCCATGCCTCCGGCTGGAGGGGCGTGACCATGGCCGCCTGGGGCGGCGGCGTGCGGGGTTTGACTGCTGGACATGGGACTCCTGGCGAAGCTCAGGCGGTGGGTTGGGGGAAAGAAAGGCAGGTCAGCGCAGCGCCGACTGCAGCGCCTTGCGGATCACGGTGGCCACTTCGTCGCCCTCATTGAAGGCGTCGCGGGCCATGCGCGCGGCTTCGGCCGGCTTGTAGCCCAGCTGCTGCAACGCCACGGTCGCATCGGACAGCGGGTCGGCCGGAGCCGGGCCACTGCCGGTGGGCAGCGCGCCGCCGGCACCGAATTGGGCGGCGCGGTCACGCAGCTCCAGCACCATGCGCTCGGCGGTCTTCTTGCCGATGCCCGGAATGCGGGTCAGCGCGGTGATGTCACCGGCCTGGACCATGCGCGCGAACTCCTCGACGGTGACGCCGGACAGCACGGCCAGCGCGATCTTCGCGCCGATGCCACTGACCTTCTGCACGTCGCGGAACAGGCGCCGCTCGCCCTCGCGCAGGAAGCCGTACAGCGAGACGCTGTCTTCCTTCTGCGCGTAATGGGTGTACAGGGTGACCTCGCGGCCGAGCTCGGGCAGGTCATAGAAGGTGCTCATCGGCGCCTCCAGCTCGTAGCCCACTCCGTTCACGTCCACCACCAGCCACGGCGGCGCCTTGTAGGCGACGATGCCGCGCAGTCGACCGATCATTGCGTGCAGCTCCTCATTTGCGGCCCCACGCCTGGCGGGCACTGAGCCCCAGGCGGTTGGCCGTTGCCCTTACGTGGGCATGGGTGATAGCCACCGCCAACGCGTCGGCCGCGTCGGCCTGCAGCTTGGTTTTCAGGTTGAGCATGAGCCCGACCATGTGTTGAACCTGTTGCTTTTCGGCGCCACCACGACCGACCACCGCCAGCTTGATCTCGCTGGCGGCATATTCATGCACCGGCAGGTCGCGCAGCACCACGGCGGAAATCGCCGCGCCACGCGCCTGGCCCAGCTTCAGTGCCGAATCGGGATTGCGCGCCATGAAGACCTTTTCGATGGCCACTTCATTGGGCTGATATTCCCGGCACAGGTCGGCCAGGCCCAGCACCAGCAGCTTCATGCGCTGCGGGAAGTCGTCGGCGCCCAGCAGCACCAGCGGCTGGTGATGCACGTGGCTGACCTTTCCGGTGGCGTCGACATCAATGATGCCGACCCCGGTCCGCTGCGAACCGGGGTCGATGCCGAGGATGCGGGTCATGCGGCACTCCTGGCGGGGCGGAACGGGAGGCGCTGGCAGGCGTATGGGCTCATGACTGTCCGCGGTGACCGTTCAACGGCCCGCGCCCAGGCCGTCGAAGACGGCTCAGGCGTAGGCGTCGGCGCCGAGTTCGGCGTTGGAGTACACGTCCTGCACGTCGTCCAGGTCTTCCAGCATGTCCAGCAGCTTCTTGACCTGCAGGGCGACGTCGCCTTCGACCTTGATGTCGTTGTCGGCGCGGAAGGTGATCTCGGCGTGGTCGGCGACATGGCCCGCAGCGGTCATTGCATCCTTGACCGCGTTGAACGCGTCAGGGCTGGTGACCACATCGATCGAGCCATCGTCCGGATAGACCACGATGTCATCGGCGCCGGCCTCGATGGCCGCCTCGGTGATGGCTTCCTCGTCGACGCCCGGGGCGAAGCTGAGCACGCCCAGGCGCTTGAACATGAAGGCCACCGAGCCTTCGGTGCCCATGTTGCCGCCGCACTTGCTGAACGCATGGCGGACATCGGCCACGGTGCGCACGCGGTTGTCGGTCAGGCAGTCGACGATCACGGCCACGCCGCCCGGGGCATAGCCCTCGTAGCGGATTTCCTCGTAATCGACGCCTTCCAGTTCACCGGTGGCCTTCTTGATGGCGCGCTCGATCACGTCCTTGGACATGTTCACGGCCAGGCCCTTGTCCATCGCCACGCGCAGGCGCGGGTTGTTGTTGGGGTCGCCTCCACCGCCGCGCGCGGCAACGCCGATCTCACGGATGATCTTGGTGAAAATCTTGCCGCGCTTCGCGTCGGACGCGTTCTTGCGGGCTTCGATGGAGGGGCCTCTACCCATGGGTGCTACCGTCTGGCTGCTTCAGGATCAAGGCGCGGATTCTACCTGATCGGGCGCTGCAACCGTGTCTAGGCCCGATGGATGCCGCTGCGCTCGCCGGGCATGGCCCGGCGCTACCGCTGGCGATCTGGCGGTGCTTTTCCCGGTAGCGCCGGGCCATGCCCGGCGAAGAGCGTGCGAACCAACGGTTCGCACCCACCCTGGTGCCGTTCGCACCCACCCTGGCAGGCCGTTCGCTCCCACCAACTTACGCGGCGGCGGCGTCGCGGCTGTGGTCGAACTGGCCGTGGCGCAGGAAATGCGCGGTCTGCCGCGCGGCATCGGGCGACACCACCAGGCCACTGTGGCTGGTGCGGACCACGCAATGGTCGGCCAGACCCGGCAGGCGCGTCTCAGCCAGGGCCACGGTGCCGTCCGAGGCATCGTCGATGGCCCCCAGCAAGCTGCCCAGCCCATGCGGCACCGAACCGGCGATTAGGCCAACCTCGGCCCTGCCCTGCCAGTCCGGCAGGCCATCCAGCAGCAGGTCGCTGCTGCGCCCCAACGCGAGGCCCCAGCCGTGCTCGGACAACGAACGCGCAGTGCCACTGCCGCGCAGCGGCGAGCCCAGGCAGACCACGCGCTGCACATCCAGCTGCGGCTGGCGGCGCAAGGCCTCCAGCGCCAGCAATCCCCCCAGGCTGTGGCCGACCAGCGACAACGGGCCGGCATCGGTCAGCCGCTCCAGCAGCTGCGGCACGGCCACGTCGGGACCACCGAATACCGAGGAATAGCCGAACGCGTGCACCTGGAAACCACGTGCGCGCAGGCGCCAGGCCAGCGGCCCGACCCAGGCACGGGCATTCCAGATGCCATGCAGCAGCAATACGGGGGGAGTCATGCAAACAGCCTGGCGGTCAGCGGGGCGGGAACGTACGGTGATTGAACACGCGCGCGCAGCAAGCGGCGGTGAACGTCAGGCTGCGCGCGGTGTGCGGCGCAGGATGAATTCAAGATCGTGGGTGTCGCCGACCGGGAACAGATATTCGCCCGCCTTCTCGAATCCATAGCGGGCGTAGAAGCGCTGTGCGCCGAAGTTCTCCGACCACACGCCCAGCCACAGCGTGCGCGGGCCTTCGTGCTCCAGCCAGGCCAGCGCGGTTTCCAGCAGGCGGCTGCCCCAGCCACAGTTCTGCTGGGCCTTGATCAGGTACAGGCGCTTGAGTTCGCCGTCACCGGGTTTCACCTCGGGATGCGGCAGGCCACAGGGGCCGGCGGCGGCATGGCCGACCGCCTCCCCGTCCAGCTCCAGCAGCCACACCGCGTAGTCGGGGTGGGCCAGGATCACGCGCTGGCGCTCGACCGTGTAGGCCTCCTCAAGGAAGGCCTGCAGGTCCTGCGGCGGATACAGATGGCCGAAGGTTTCGGTGAACGTGCGGGCAGCCAGCGCCGACAGGGTCGGCGCGTCGTCCACAGTGGCGCGGCGGATCGAATACATGCAGGAAGTTGACGTCAGGGCGAAGGGCGGGTCAAGCCTTTTCAGGCGACTCCGCTTCTTCTTCCTCGTCCTCTTCCTCGTATTCCTCTTCGTCCTCGTCCTCTTCTTCCTCGCCTTCCTCGTCCTCGTCCTCGTCGTACTCTTCCTCTTCGTCGTCCTCGTAATCCTCGACGCCGAAGTCTTCACCGTCCCAACGGCCTTCGCCGTCGGCGACGAAGGTCAGGGCCATCGCCGCCGGGTTGGTACCCACACGAACCAGCCAACCGCCGAACACGCGTGCACGCTCGGTGACCAGATTGGCCTCAGCGCCTTCATTGCCCAGCTTTTCCCACTCCAGCGAAAACGCGAACTCGGTCATTGCCTGGATCTCCTGATCAGTTGGTCTTGGGGCGAACCTGGATGTGCACTTCGGCCAGCTGCGCGTCGACGATCGGCGACGGCGCGTCGGTCATCAGATCCTGTGCACCGGTGGTCTTCGGGAACGGGATGACGTCGCGGATCGACTCGGTGCCGGCCATCAGCGCGGCGATGCGGTCGATGCCGAAGGCGATGCCACCGTGCGGCGGCGCGCCGTAGTTCAGCGCGTCGAGCAGGAAGCCGAACTTGGCGCGGGCTTCTTCGGCACCGATGCCGAGCAGCTCGAACACTGCGCTCTGCATGTCCGGACGGTGGATACGGATCGAACCACCGCCGATCTCATTGCCGTTGAGCACCATGTCGTAGCCGCGCGAGACGGCGGTACGGGCGTTGGCGCGCAGGTCGGCGATGTCGTCCACGGCCGGTGCGGTGAAGGGGTGATGCAGGGCGACGTAGCGCCGTTCTTCCTCGTCCCACTCGAACATCGGGAAGTCGGTGACCCACAGCGGTGCCCAGCCGTCGGCGACCAGGCCGAAGTCCTTGCCGGCCTTCAGGCGCAGCGCGCCCATGAAGTCGGAGACCTTGTTGTAGCCACCGGCACCGAAGAACACGATGTCGCCGTTGCCGGCACCAACGTGCGCGACCAGCGCAGCGAAGCTTTCCTCGCTGAAGAACTTCTGGATCGGCGAGCTGACTTCGCCGTTGTCGGCGATCTTGATGTAGGCCAGACCCTTGGCACCGTACTTGGCGGCATGCGCGGCGTACTCGTCGATCTGCTTGCGGCTGAGCGCTGCACCGCCCGGGATGCGCAGCGCGGCAACGCGGCCTTCGGCATCGTTGGCCGGGCCGGTGAACACGGCAAATTCGCTGTCCTTGACCAGCTCGGCCACGTCCACCAGTTCCAGCGCGATGCGCAGGTCCGGCTTGTCCGAACCGTAGCGACGCATCGCCTCGGCCCAGGTCATGCGCGGGAAGCTGGCGTCCAGCTGCACGTCCACCACTTCCTTGAAGATGGCGCGGATCATGTCTTCGACGAAGTCCTGCACGTCGCGCTCGCGGACGAAGGCGAATTCCATGTCCAGCTGGGTGAATTCCAGCTGGCGGTCGGCACGCAGGGCTTCGTCGCGGAAGCAGCGCGCGATCTGGTAGTAACGGTCGAAGCCGGCCACCATCAGGATCTGCTTGAACAGCTGCGGGCTCTGCGGCAGGGCGTAGAACTCGCCCGGGTGCATGCGCGCCGGCACCAGGAAGTCGCGGGCGCCTTCCGGGGTGGCCTTGGTCAGGATCGGGGTCTCGATGTCCTGGAAGCCCTTCTCGTCCAGGTGGCGGCGCAGGGCCTGCACCAGCTTGATGCGGGTGCGCTGCATGCGCTGCATCTCCGGGCGGCGCAGGTCCAGGTAGCGGTACTTCAGGCGGGTTTCTTCGCCCGGGTTCTCGTGGGCGTGGAACGGCAGCGGCGCGGCCTTGTTCAGCACGGTGATGGCAGTGGCGATCACTTCCACCTTGCCGGTGCGCATCTTGTCGTTCACCGCGTGGCGGGCACGCACCACGCCTTCCACCTGCAGCACGTCCTCATAGCCGAGCGACGCGGCCACGGCAAACACGTCGGCGTTGTCGACTTCCACGGTCACCTGCACGATGCCTTCATGATCTCGAAGATCGATGAAGCAGACGCCGCCCTGGTTACGGGCCACGTCGGTCCAGCCGGCGAGGGTGACAGTCTGGCCAATCAGGGTCTCATCGACCAGGCCGCAGAAGTGGGTACGCATGGGGGGGAAGCTCCGCTGGAGAACGCCGGCACCGGATGGGGGCCGGAAAGCCTCGTATTCTGCGGCCGAGGCCCCGGCCGGGGCAAATCCGGCCAGTCACACCGGCTTGATCGCCCCCCTCCCTATAGTCGGGCACCTGCCACCGTATGGGATGCCGCCATGAAACCGCTGTCCCTGGCCAGCCTGGCCGTAACCCTCAGCCTGGGTGCCCTGGGTACCCTTGCCCTGCCCGCCCCTTCCGCGCATGCGCAGAGCGGCGTGGTCCGCTGCGAAAGCCAGAACAACCGCGAACGGGTCTGCAACACCGGCTGGCGCAATGCGCAGCTGGTGCGCCAGCTGTCCGGCTCGGACTGTGATGAAGGACGAACCTGGGGCAGCCGTAACGGCAGCATCTGGGTCACCAACGGCTGCCGAGCGGAGTTCGTCGAGGCCCGCGGTGGCTGGGGCGGCGGCAATGGCGGTGGCTGGGGCGGCAACAACGGCCGGCCCGGCGAGACCATCCGCTGCGAGAGCCAGAACAACCGTGAGCGCAGCTGCCCGGTCGGCTGGCGCAATGCCCGCCTGGTCCGCCAGCTGTCTGGCAGCCCCTGCAACGAAGGGCGTACCTGGGGCGTGCGCAATGGCGCAGTCTGGGTCAGTGGCGGTTGCCGTGCCGAATTCGCCGAAGCCCGTGGCTGGGGCGGTGGCGGCGGTGGCTGGGGCGGCGGAAACAGCAATTACACGGTGACCTGCAGCAGCAACAACAACCGCTCGCAGACCTGCGACTGGGATGAGCGCCAGGGCCGCCCGGTGCTGCAGCAGCAGCTGTCCGGCAGTGCCTGCCAGGAAGGCCGCAGCTGGGGCTACTCGCGTGGCCAGGTGTGGGTGAGCAACGGCTGCCGGGCACGTTTCGGCACGCGGTGAGGGGTAGCGCCGGGCCATGCCCGGCGAGCGCAGTGGCGCGGTCAACTGCAGAAAACCCGCCGGGCACGGCCCGGCGCTACCGGGCTGGCTGCGCGGCCTCATCACCCCAAGGCGGCGGCGGCAGGTCGACCGGCTTGCTCAGATCGAACTGCACGCGGAAGCGGCGGCCGTCCGGGCGCGTCAGCTCGTAGACGAACGTCTGGTCGGGGTCGATTTCCATCGCCCAGGTGTTGTGCGTGGAGGCCAGCATGTCGGCGCGGCGGAACATCGCCACCGAATCGGCATCGGCCGGGAACTGCTGGCGCTCGGCAGTGCCCGGCGGCGTGCTGTCGCCACCGTACAGGGTGATCGCGTCGGGGCTGCCGTCTTCGTGGCGATGGTCGTGCTTCAGGCGCAGCCCGTTCGGCGTGCGGATCAGCACCCAGGTACGCGAGTGGTCATCCCCCACGTGGAACGGGATGCGCAGCTCATGCGCCGGATCGGCGCAGCCGCGCACATGCATCACCAGGCGCTGCCCGGCGAACGGGTCCTTCCCTGTCGGCGCCGGCGTGTCCTCCACCACCTTGCCGGCGTAAGCCTGGCCGCAATGCGCGGCGATGGCGGCCATGAAGGCATCGGCCGGCGCGGTCGCCAGATCATGGGCGACCGTGTCGGAGCGCTGCGTACAGGCAGCAAGGCTGAGCAGGAGGACGGAAGCGGTGACGGCGGCAGGCAGTTTCATACCCCAACCCTAACGGCCATGGCCGAAGTGCGCAAACCGCACGCGCAGCATCCGCTCAGCGATCGAGGGCAGATGCCGCCGGCAGTGTTTCTGTGGCTGCCACCGGCGCGGCTTCGCCTTCACCCGCAGGTTCCTGCTCGACCGGATCGACATCGAACGGGGTACGGAACACCAGCGACGGCAGCAGCGTGGTCAACGCCGCATACAGCAACAGCGCGCCGAACAGCACCGCCGGAATCTGGAAGCGCTCGCGCATGATCGCCGCCAGCACCAGGGTGAAGATGAGGGTCGGAGCCAATGCCAGCGAGACCCGCAGGCTGCTGCGGAAGCTCTCGCCGAACATGACCCGGCGCTGCAGCCAGACCACGCCGATGCGCAGCGGCAGCACCACCAGGGTGATCACGATGCCCAGCCCCAGGGCCTCGAAGCTGAGCGCTTCGGCGGGCACCTTGGTGCCGGCGTTGAAGAAGTAGAACGGCACGAAGAACGAGGCGAACAGGCGCAGCGCATGCAGGTTCTCGTGCGAGGCCAGCAACGGCATGCGCTGGTGCAGCAGGCGCGCGACCAGCCCGGCGATGAACGCGCCGACCAGGTAGTACACGCCCAGCAGGTAGGTGATGTAGGCCGCGACCATGCCCACCATCACCAGCAGCGAGAATTCCGAGCCCGGCGCGTGCGGCGCCACCCAACGGCCCAGGCCGATGAACAGCAGCGGCAGGCCGACCATCATCGCCAGCAGGGCCAGGCTGGACAGCGCCATATGCCCCGGATCGCCTGCCTGCAGCACGATGAACAACGCTGCCAGCGCCAGCAGTTCGCCGGCGATGGCCTTGCTGGTCACCCAGAACCGCTCGTCCTCGCTCAGGCCCAGCCGCGACAGCGAATCCATGATGAAACCGGTGGAGGGCGTCAGCAGCGCCAGGGCCAGCAGGCCGGCAGCCTGCCAGGGCAATCCCGCGTAGCGCCAGGCCAGCCAGCCTACGCCGAACAGCGTGCCGGTACGGATCACCAGATGCGCCAGCAGCGGCCACATGCCACGGCGCAGCGCCTGCAGGTCCACTTCGAGGCCGGCGAACAGGAACAGCGAGGAAATCCCCAGCGTGGCCAGAAGGCCGATCACCGCATCGTGGGCCTGGTCGCCCAGCCAGAGCATGCCGATGATGCCGAACAGCAGGCAGGTCAGTGGTGCGGGCAGGCTGAAGCGCTGCAGCGCGCGCGGGATCACCAGCAGCGCGAAGATCAGCAGCAGGTAGATCAACTCATGGCTCATCGGGGTCTTCCGTGGGGTTCGAACGCGCGCAGGATGCGCGCGCCGAACCGATCCGGCAAGCCACGTTTGAATGACCCCGGTTACCTCATCCAATCAGTCGATCGGCGATCCGGCCCACCTGGGCCAGCACCAGGGCGCGCTGCTCATTGCTGATCGCGCCGGCCTGCAGATAGGCGGTCAGCACCCACGGTGCGCCGCCCGCGCGCGGCCACAACACGGCAATGTCGTTGCGCGCGTCCTCGCCATTGCTGCCGGTCTTGTCGCCAACGCGCCAGCGCTTGCCGAGGCCCGCGCGCAGGCAGGCGTCGCCGGTCTCGTTGTCGATCAGCCAGTCGGCCAGCTGCTGCCGCGATGCCGGCTGCAGCACTTTCCCCAGCACCACACGCTGCAGCGAACCAGCCATCGCCGCCGGTGTGGTGGTGTCGCGCAGGTCGCCTTCGGCGAAGCTGTTCATTTCCGGCTCCAGCCGGTCGCTGCGGCTGACCGCATCACCGCTGGCGCGCAGGAACGCGGTCACCGCCGGCGGGCCACCGACCACGCCGAACAACAGGTTGGCGGCGGTGTTGTCGCTGGTGATGATCGTGGCCCGGCACAGGTCGCGCACGGTCATATCCTTGCCGGCATGACGGCGGGTGACCGGTGCGTGCGAGAGCAGGTCGGCCTCGCGCACCGGTACGCGCCGGTCGAGCAGCGCGGGTGCGCGCTCGGCCTGGCTGAGCACGGTTGCGGCCAGCATGCTCTTGAAGGTGCTGCACATCGGGAAGCGCTCGTCCTGGCGATGGCCGACGCGGCGACTGCTTGCGGTATCGAGCAGGGTCACGCCCAAGCGTCCTGCGCAGGCCTTTTCCAGCGCGGCGAAATCACCGGCGGCGTTGATGGCGGTGTCTGTGGGTGCGTTGGCGGCGGCCTTGCCCGCTGCACGTGCCAGCAACGGCAGGGCAAGCGAAGAAGCAACAGCGGCACCACTGAACTGCAGGAATCGGCGACGGGCGAGCATGCGGGGGTTCTCCTGGGGACCGTTCGATTATTGGAACCCACGGCCAGGACGACCAGCGCGAAAATTCAGCACCAGCCATTAGATTTATTGATGTCTATTGCATCAATTCCTGCGATTAGCGGCCTTCCCTGCCCAGGCGTTAGGATCAGCCATCATCCAGGCTCACGACTCGACGATGCTGCATCCCACCCTGCCACTGAACGCGCTGCGCGCCTTCGAGGCCGCCGCCCGTCACCAGAACTTCACCCGCGCCGCGCTGGAGCTGTGTGTCAGCCAGGCCGCGCTGAGCCACCAGATCCGTGGGCTGGAGGACCGGCTCGGCATCCGCCTGTTCCACCGACTGCCTCGCGGCGTGGCGCTCACCGACGAAGGCGCGGCGCTGTATCCGGTGCTCAACGAATCGTTCGAGCGCATCTCCGCCAGCATTGCGCGCTATACCGGCGGGCCGGCCCGTGAAGTGCTGACGCTGGGCGTGGTCGGCACCTTCGCCACCGGCTGGCTGCTGCCACGGCTGGCCGCATTCGAGGCCGCGCACCCGGACATCGAGCTGCGCCTGCAGACCCACAACAACCGCATCGACCTGGCCGGCGAAGGCCTGGACCTGGCCATCCGGTTTGGTGATGGCGACTGGCAGGGCCAGGCCTGCACCGCGATCCTCGATGCGCCCTTCGCACCGCTCTGCGCACCGGCATTGGCGCGGCGGCTGAAGCAGCCGCGCGACCTGGGCACGCTGCCGCTGCTGCGCTCCTACCGCAGCGACGAGTGGCCGCGCTGGCTGCAGGCGGCAGGAGTGAGCGGCGTGGAAGCCCGCGGACCGGTGTTTGATTCGTCGTTGACAGTGGCGATGGCCGCGGTCGGCGGCGCCGGCGTGGCGCTGCTGCCGCTGCGCATGTTCGAGCAGGAACTGGCCGAGGGTCGCCTGCTGCAGCCGTTCAGCACCACGCTGGAGCTGGGGCGCTACTGGCTGACGCGGCTGCGATCGCGTGCCGAGCGCGAGCCGGCCAAGCGGTTCCGCGAATGGCTGCAGGCGCAGGGCACGTAACAAAAAAGGGGACGGAGGGGATTAAGTCGTTTGTGGCACAAACGACTTAATCCCCTCCGTCCCCTTTTTTTGCGTGATCAGGACTCCAGCAGTTCCATCCACGCTGCCTCGGCTTTTTCCAGCTGGGCGGCGGCGGTTTCGCGGTCACGGCCGATCACGGCCATGCGGGTGGCATCGGCGTAGTTGGCCGGGTCGGCCAGCTGGCGATCCAGTTCGGCCAGTGCGCCTTCCAGCTCGGCCACTTTCGCTTCGGCGGCGGCCAGCTTGTGCGGGTTCACCGGCTTCTTCTGCACCACCTGCGCCACCGGGGCGGTCTTGACCACTACCGGCTCTTCCACCTGATCCATGCGCGCCTTGGTGCCCTGCGCCTGCGGGCGGGTGCGCAGCCACGCGGCGTAGGCGTCGAGGTCACCATCGAACGGTTCGACCACGCCATCGGCCACGCGCCAGTAGGTGTCGCAGACCAGACCGATCAGGTGGCGGTCATGCGAGACCATCACGATCGCGCCCTCGAAGGTGGCCAGTGCTTCGGCCAGCGCTTCGCGCATTTCCAGGTCAAGGTGGTTGGTCGGTTCGTCCAGCAGCAGCACGTTCGGCTGCTGCCAGGCGATCAGCGCCAGCGCCAGGCGCGCGCGCTCGCCACCGGAGAAACCATCCACCGGCTCGAATGCACGGTCGCCCGGGAAGTTCCACTTGCCGAGGAAATCGCGGAACGACTGGTTCGGTGCGTCCGGGGCGATCTCGCGGAAGTGCTCCATCGGCGACTGGCCTTCGTGCAGCGACTCCACCGTGTGCTGGGCGAAGTAGCCGATCTTCAGGTCCGGATGCGCCATGCGCTCGCCAACGATCGGCGCCAGCTCGCCCACCAGGGTCTTCACCAGGGTGGTCTTACCGGCACCGTTCGGGCCGAGCAGGCCGATCCGCTGGCCCGCTTCCAGGCCGAAGCCGACGTTGTGCAGGATCACCGCGTCCTTGCCGTAGCCGGCCTCGACGTGATTCAGGCGGATCAGCGAGAACGGCAGCTTGGCCGGCGGCGCGAACTCGATGCGGAACTCGCGCTCGGCGCGCACCGCTTCCGTGCCGGCCAGCTTGGCCAGGCGCTTCATGCGGCTCTGCGCCTGCGCGGCCTTGCTGGCCTGCGCCTTGAAGCGGTCGATGAAGCTCTGCAGGTGGGCGCGCTCGGCCTGTTCCTTCTCGTGCGCGATCTGCTGCTGGCGCAGCTGTTCGGCGCGCTGGCGTTCGAAATCGGTGTAGCCGCCCGGGTAGAGCTTGGCGCCGCCACCGTGCAGGTGCAGCGTGTGGGTGGCCACGTTGTCGAGGAACTCGCGGTCATGCGAGATCAGCAGCAGCGTGCCGGGGTACTTCAGCAGCCACTGTTCCAGCCAGTACACCGCGTCCAGGTCCAGGTGGTTGGTCGGTTCGTCCAGCAGCAGCAGGTCGCTGGGCATCATCAGCGCGCGTGCCAGGTTCAGGCGCACGCGCCAGCCACCAGAGAACGAGGACACCGCACGGTGATGGGTCTCGGCCGGGAAGCCGAGGCCGTGCAGCAGCTTGCCGGCGCGCGCTTCGGCGTCGTAGGCATTGAGCTCGGCCATCTTGGTGTGCGCCTCGGCCACGGCCTCCCAGTCTTCGCGGGCGGTCGCCTCGGCCTCGGCGGCCAGCACTGCGGCCACCTCGATGTCACCGCCGAGCACGAAGCTCAGCGCCGGGTCGGGCAGCGACGGGGTTTCCTGGGCCACGCTGGCGATGCGCACCTTGCCGGGCAGATCGACATCGCCCTTGTCGGCCTCCAGCTCGCCCTTCACCGCCGCGAACAGGCTGGACTTGCCAGCACCGTTGCGGCCGACCACACCCACCCGGTAACCGGCGTGCAGGGTCAGGTCGACATTGGACAACAGCAGCCGCTCGCCACGGCGCAAGGCGAAATTACGAAGGGAAATCATCGGGGAAGGCGTCCATATAACCAGATGGAATGTGCTGGTGAGCACTGTTCCTGCGACGCAATTCTAGCGTTAACGAATACTTGACGCGTCCCGGGATGCGCGGCGGCCGGCGTTCCTCTCTCCCACGTCCTCGCCGCGCGCGTCCCGGGCTCCCTCCCCCGCCAGTGCCAATTCGGGCTAAATGGTTGCTGCTGCAACGTTTTTCCCGATGACCGGCATTTGACAGGCGCTGAATATCCCGTTAATTCCTGTATTGCGCACCGCAACAACCGCCGTCCGCCTCACCCCCGTGATGTCGATTCCGGTGCCGCCCCCGCCAACCGGAGCCCCATCCCGATGACCCGCAAGACCAGCCTGATCGCCGCCGCCGTCGCTGTCGCACTCGGTGGCTCTCCGTTCGTTGCCGCTGCCCAGCAGGCTAGCACCGCCGCCAACACCCTGGACACGGTGATCGTCACCGGCACCCGCGTGGCCGACCGCACCGTCGCCGAATCGCAGTCGCCGATCGACATCATCACCCCCGAAGCCCTGCAGTCCACCGGCACAAGCGAGCTGGCCACCGCGCTGTCGCGCGCGCTGCCCTCGCTGAACTTCCCGCGCCCGGCCCTGACCGACGGCACCAGCGGCGTGCGCCCGGCCCAGCTGCGCGGCCTGTCGCCGGACCAGGTGCTGGTGCTGGTCAACGGCAAGCGCCGCCATACCTCGGCGATGATCAACGTCAACGGCAGCATCGGCCGTGGCTCGTCGGCGGTGGACATCAACGCGATCCCGATCGCCGCCATCGAGCGCGTGGAAGTGCTGCGCGACGGCGCGTCGGCGCAGTACGGCTCGGACGCCATCGCCGGCGTCATCAACATCGTGCTCAAGGGCAGCGGCCGTGGCGGCAGCCTGGCCGTGGACTACGGCCAGTACTCGGCCGGTGACGGCAACAAGTACCAGCTCTCCGGCGATACCGGCGTCGAGTTCGGCAATGGCCGTGGCCGCGTGCATGTGGCCGGCCAGATCAGCCAGCAGGACGAGAGCAACCGCGCCGGCCCGTACCGCGGCACCACGCCGAATACCGGCAACTTTCCGAGCATCGGCCAGAAGACCTTCATCGTCGGCGACCCGCGCGTGGATGCCACCGCCGCCTCGGCCAACGCCAGCTTCGATTTCAGCGACCACGTAACCGGCTACGCCAGCGCGCTGCTCAGCAACCGCGACATCACCTCGTTCGCGTTCTACCGCTCGCGCAACCACAACGGGCAGACCGCGCTGCTGGCGCAGACCTACCCGGACGGCTTCGTGCCGGAGATCAACCAGTACTCCAAGGACCGCTCGCTGGTGGCCGGCGTCAAGGGCAACACCGACAACGGCTGGACCTGGGACCTGAGCCTGAACCACGGCGAGAACACCCTCGACTTCCACACCCGCAACAGCATCAACTACAGCCTCGGCGCCAGCAGCCCGCGCTCGTTCTACGACGGCACGCTGAAGTACCAGCAGGACATCTTCAATGCCGACCTGACCAAGTCGCTGGACTGGGGCCTGGCCTACCCGGTCACGCTGTCCTTCGGCGGTGAGTACCGCAAGGAAAAGTGGGACCAGAACCCGGGCGAACTGAACTCGTACACCGGCAGCGGTGCGCAGGGCTTCGCGGGCTTCACCCCGACCAATGAAGTGCATGCCGACCGCCACAACTACGCCGTCTACGCCGGCCTGGAAGCGGACCTGACCGAGAAGTTCTCGGCCGGCATCACCGGCCGCTACGAGGACTACTCGGACTTCGGCGACCGCTTCTCCGGCAAGCTTTCGGCGCGCTATGCATTCACCGACAAGGTCGCGCTGCGGGCCACCGCCTCCAGCGGCTTCCGCGCGCCCTCGCTGGCGCAGCAGGGCTACCAGGCGGTCACCAGCCAGTTCCTCAATGGCGTATTCGTCGAGCGCGGCACCTTCCCGACCACCAGCCCGGCTGCGCAGGCGCTGGGCGCCTCGCCGCTGAAGGCCGAGACCTCCACCTCCTACAGCCTGGGCCTGGTGCTGCAGCCGGTCGACCGCCTGTACATCACCGTCGACGCGTACCAGATCGACATTGATGACCGCATCGCGCTGTCGTCCAGCATCACCACCAATGCCGCCACCAGCGCGCTGCTGGGCACCCTCGGCCTGCCGCAGGTGACCGCGTTCTCCTACTTCACCAACGGCCTGGATACGCGCACTCGTGGCGTCGACTTCGTGTCCAGCTACACGGTGCCGTTCAACGCCAGCAGCCTGGAGCTGACCGCTGCATACAGCTACAACGACACCGAAGTGCGCCGCGTCGGTGGCACCCCGCCGGTGTTCGGCACGCTGGGCCTGACCCAGTCGCTGATCGGTCGCGATGAAATTGGCCGCATCGAGGACAGCTACCCGCGCGACAAGGCGATCCTGAGCGGCACCTGGCGTTCGGACCACTGGGAACTGGGCCTGGCCGCGACCCGCTACGGCAGGTTCACCGTGCGCAACTCGGCCACCGCGCTGCGCGACCAGACCTACGGCGACGCCTGGGTGGTGGATGCCTCGGCCAGCTACAAGCCGAGCAGCAACTGGACCCTGACCGTGGGCGCCGACAACCTGCTGGACAAGTACCCCGACCGCACCGAAGACCTGCAAAACTCGACCTTCGGCATGCTGCCCTACAGCAACTACTCGCCGTTCGGCTTCAACGGCGCGTATGTCTACGGCCGCATCAAGTACACCTGGTAAGCGGTAACGGGCGTGCTGGGCCCTGCCCGGCCGCTGCTCCACACGCCCGCCGGCATTCCGCCCGGCGGGCGCGGTCGTGAACGCATACCGCGCCGGCTCCCCACCCGGTTTCCAAGCTGTGCTCTGTTGCACGCGCCTCATAGGTCGCCCCGTGCATAATCAGCGGACCAACGAAGGAGCCGCTCCGTGACGAGAGCCTGCATCACTCGCCGCCATGTGTACGCTGCGCTCGCGTGGATTGCGCTGGCGGCCCCCCTGTCAGGGTGTTCAGGAGATCACGTGAAACCCAGCTATTCCAAATCGAGCCTTGAGCCGATCGTCGTCACCCAGCTCTCCGCGTCGAAGCTCCAGGTCCAGTTCAATGAACCGATGGAAAGCATGTATTACGCGGCAGGGATGAGCTATGTGGTGGAAGGGGGCACCATGAAAGTCGTTGTTGATCGCTGCCCCATATCCGGCCAATGCACAACCATGCTGCGGCGCGACGTGAAGCCCGGACCTGCTGGCCCGGCCCGTCAGGAAATTCCCTTGATGGCGCCGCGCGTGGTGATGCTGTTCGCCGATGGCGAAACACAGATTTTTCCGTAAGAGCATCCCATGAGCGACAAGGTCGTCCTTGGAATCCACAGTCACGTAGACCCCAATACACAGGGGTCGTTCAATCAGTTCGTGGACGGCCACGCCTGGATCTCGGTGACGCGAAACGGCCATACGACGTTCCATGGCCTGTGGCCAGACAACCATCCACTCGTTGAGGACAATGGCCCAGGTTCGGACATCCGCGAAGGCATGGAAGCCCGGGCCACACCTTCGGCCTCACGCTATTACGAATTGACACCCGAGCAGGTCAAGCGACTTGACCAGGCCTTGGGCGAAAATGTCACCTGGTCATATGGCAATACCTGCGCATCGTGGGCGACCAGTACCGTGAACAAGGTTACTGGGCAGTCCCTGGATGCAGGCGAACTGCTGTTCACCGATACACCGCGGGAGCTGATCGAGTCCATTCGCAAGGCAGAGCGCGTGCGGCCCACCAGTCCTTCGCAGCCGCAACCGGCAACCGAACGGCCGGAAACCAGCATCCCATCGCTGAGCGATGCCTCGGCATCGCTTCACCAGCAGGCACTCGCCGGCGTCCATCCGCTGGACGCATCGCTGGGTCGCGCATCTGATGAATCCAGCCAACGCATGGCGGCCAGCCTCACCCAACTTGCCCGGGCACAAGGTCTGGAACGGATCGACCATGTGGTATTGGGCTTGCCGACTGGTCAGCCCCCACGGCCGGAGAACATCTTCGTCATTCAGGGAGCCTTGGATGACCCGGGCCATCTGCGTGCCCACATCCACATTGAAGCGGCCCTTCAGCCACCCGTTGCGGAGTCGCTGCGGCAGATTCATCAGTTGGACAAGCAGTTGGCCGCCTCGCCGCAGCAGGCCGAGCCTGCCCTGGAAGAGACCCAGCGCCGGCAGATGGTGTGATCGTCGACGGCTACGCCTGGAGCCCCCCATAGGTAGGCACCATTCGGCCCGTCGGGGCCTGCCCTCTCTCAACAAGGCTTGATATCTCGCCCGTACAAGCCGCCCACGCAACGATCCGATACGCTGGTCGGGTTTGCCGTATGTGGCCGCATCGGTGAAAATCGGGGCATCCCCCCGATTTCCTGCGAGTGCCGATGCACCATGACACCGACCTGATCAACATCGTTGCCGTTGGCCTGGGGCTCGCCTTCATCTTCGGCGCGCTGGCCAACAAGCTCCGCTTGTCTCCCCTGGTCGGTTACCTGGTTGCTGGCATCTGCGTAGGTCCGTTCACCCCCGGCTTCGTCGCCGACCAGGCGCTGGCCAACCAGCTGGCCGAGCTGGGCGTGATGCTGCTGATGTTCGGCGTCGGCCTGCACTTCTCGCTGAAGGACCTGATGGCGGTCAAGGCCATCGCCATTCCCGGTGCCATCGGCCAGATCGCGGTTGCGACCCTGCTCGGCTGGGGCGTGGCCTCGCTGATGGGCTGGCCGGCCATCCATGGCGTCATCTTCGGTTTCTCGCTGGCCACCGCCAGTACCGTCGTGCTGTTGCGGGCGATGGAAGAACGCCGACTGCTGGAAACGATGCGCGGCAAGATCGCGGTCGGCTGGCTGATCGTGGAAGACCTGGCCTGTGTGCTGGCGCTGGTGATGATGCCGGTGATGGCCGGTGTGTTCGGCCCCGATGCAGCCAAGGAATCGCACACGCTGGGCAGCGTGCTGGCCGACATCGGCTGGACCTTCGTGCAGCTGGGCCTGTTCGTGGCGGTGATGCTGGTGGTCGGGCGCCGGGTCATTCCGTGGATCCTGGAGCGCATTGCCGGCACCGGTTCGCGCGAACTGTTCACTCTGTCGGTGCTGGCGATCGCGCTGGGGGTGGCGTTCGGCTCGGCGATGCTGTTCGGCGTCTCGTTCGCGCTGGGCGCGTTCTTCGCCGGCATGCTGCTCAACGAATCGGAGCTGAGCCACAAGGCCGCAACCGATTCGCTGCCACTGCGCGATGCATTCGCGGTGCTGTTCTTCGTGTCGGTCGGCATGCTGTTCGACCCGAACATCCTCATCCAACACCCGTGGCAGGTTCTGGCCACGGTGCTGATCATCATGTTTGGCAAGTCGGCCGCGGCGTTCTTCATCGTGCGCGCATTCGGCCACCCGACCAGCACCGCGCTGACCATCTCGGCCAGCCTGGCGCAGATCGGCGAGTTCGCCTTCATCATCGCCGGCCTTGGCGTGGCGCTGCAGATCCTGCCGAAGGAAGGCCAGTCGCTGGTACTGGCCGGCGCACTGGTGTCGATCATGCTCAACCCACTGGTATTCGGGCTGCTGGATCGTTGGCAGGCCAAGCAGGAACAGCAGCCGCAGCCGGCCGAGCCGGAAGAGGCGATCGGTCCATCGCGTGATCTGAACGGGCACGCGATCGTGATCGGCTATGGCCGGGTCGGCAGCGAGCTGGCACAGGTGCTGCGTGATCGCGGCGTGCCGGTGCTGGTGATCGATGACAACAAGGAACATGTGGAACAGGCGCACGCCAAGGGCCTGGCGGCGATCCGCGGCAGTGCCGCTGCCGACCGGGTGCTGGCTGAGGCCCACCCGGAGCGGGCGAAGATCGCGGTGCTGGCCATTCCGCAGCCGCTGGAAGCCGGTGAGGCGCTGGCCAAGCTGCGGGCGATCAACCCGGACCTGACCCTGCTGGCGCGCGCGCACAGCGATGCGGAAGTGAAGCATCTGCTGGAGCACGGCGCCGATGGCACGGTGATGGCCGAACGTGAGCTGGCGTATTCGCTGGCGGAGATGGTGATGTCCACGCCGCCGTACCGGAATCTGGGGCAGCACAGCATTCCGGTGGTGTGAGGGGTGTGCGTGCGGCAGGGCTTGCAGCCCTGCACCTGCCGAAACAACGGCAACGGCAACGGCAAAAGCTGGCATTGCGTGGGATGGCGGTTTTCCGCTGCTGTTGGTGGGTGTCGACCTTGGTCGACACGGCGGTGCATGGGGTCAGATCCATTTTCCGCAGGAAAACGGATCTGACCCCGGAAACAAAAGAATCCCCGGTCGACCCGCATCGACCGGGGATCTGGATCGCCACGTTGCCATGCCTTGGAGAGGCAGTTCCACCGTAGCGCATTGCGGCGCGGGTGGTGATCGCCTGTGGCGATATGCACCAAGCCCGCGGCTATCAGTCCGCCAGTGGAAGGCAGACCTCGGCGCGCAGGCGCTCGGCGGGTACCCGTTCGGGATCATCAAGGAAGTGGAAGTACAGAGGCGCCTCGCCCAGCGTGCGTCCGCTGCCAGGCCACCAGTCGCGCAGCAGCGCATCGCCCAACGCCTGCAGCTCTTCGTAGGGTCCGACATGGTGCACCACTGCGTAATGGCCGTCGCCCAACGTCTGCCGCCGGAAGCGCGATGGCAAGGCAGGAAGCAGAGTCGCGAAACCCATGCCACAGTCGAAGCGGTGCTCCCGCGCGGGCACGTCGCGATGATCATCCACCGCAATACCCACCAAGTGCAGCAATGCGTCCGTCAGTCCCTGTCCCTGCGCCCATGCGAACAGTTCACCGAAGCTGGAGTCGAGGTCGGCGAAGGCCCCCTGCGCACGCAGCAGCACCACTTCGAAGGGTTGCAGTGCCTTCACCTGTACTCTCAATGGTGCGGCCGTCTGTTCGCCCACGTCGGCCGGGGGCTGCGCCAGAACCTGCTCCCAGTGCTCGCGCAGCTGCTGATCGTCGCGCAGCCCGCTCGGGGTGGCATCCAGACGTTGCCGGCAACGGCGCGCCAATGCCTGTGCGCTCTCATAGCCTCCTGCCAACGCGGCATCGGTGACACTGGCGCCTGGGTGCTGCAGCGCCTGCAAGGCGGTGAGCAGGCGCAACCGGTCCAGCGTCTGCCCCGGGCTCTCACCGGTCATTGCCCGGTACAGACGCTGGAAGTGGAACGGCGATTGATGTGCAACGGCTGCCAGGGTCGTCACGTCCGGCAAGGCCTGCCGCTCACGCAGGCAGGCCTGAAGATGCTCAATCACCCGTTCGATGCCATGCGCCCGGCGTAGACCCGCAATTCGCTTCATCACCATCTCCTGTCGAGGACATGGCTGCGATCCTGCCTGATCCCGTTGCCACACGCGTAACCGATCCTGCGCGATCGGAGATCGGCCTCAGGCGCCGGCCAAGGCCTGTTCCAGGTCGGCACGCAGGTCGCCGATATGCTCGATGCCGATCGACAGCCGCACGGTGTCCTCGCTGACGCCGGCCCTGGCCAGTTCGGCGGCATCCAGCTGGCGGTGGGTGGTCGAGGCGGGATGGGTGGCCAGTGACTTCGCATCGCCCAGGTTGACCAGGCGGGTGAACAACTTCAGCGCATCAAGGAAGCGCGCGCCTGCTTCACGGCCGCCCGGCAGGCCGAAGGTCAGTACGCCCGAGCCGTGTCCACCCAGATAGCGCTGCGCGGCGGCATGCTCGGGGTCGTCGGCCAGTCCCGCGTAACGCACCCAGGCGACCTTGTCGTGCGCCTTCAGGTACTGCGCAACGGCCAGCGCATTGGCATTGATGCGCTCCATGCGCAGCGCCAGGGTCTCGATGCCCTGCAGGATCAGGAACGCATTGAACGGCGACAACGCAGCGCCGGTATTGCGCAGCGGCACCACCCGCGCGCGGCCGATGTAGGCGGCCGGCCCCAGGGCTTCGGTGTAGACCACGCCGTGATAACTCGGGTCGGGCTGGTTGAGGCGAGCGAAGCGCTTGGGCTGCGCCGCCCAGTCGAAGCGGCCGGAATCAATGATCGCGCCGCCCAGGCTGGTGCCGTGGCCGCCCAGGTACTTGGTCAGCGAATGCACCACGATGTCGGCGCCGTGCTCGAACGGGCGCAGCAGGAACGGCGTGGCCACGGTGTTGTCGACGATCAGCGGCACGCCCGCGGCATGCGCGACCTCGGCGATGGCAGCGATGTCAGTGACGTTGCCGCGCGGGTTGCCGATCGATTCGACGAACACCGCCTTGGTGCGTTCGTCGATGAGTGCGGCGAACGCGGATGGATCTGCGGGGTCGGCGAAGCGCGCCTGGATGCCGTACTGCGGCAGCGTGTGCGCCAGCAGGTTGAGGCTGCCGCCATACAGCGCGCTGGAGGCGACGATGTTGTCACCGGCCTCGGCGATGGTCTGGATGGCATAGGTGATCGCGGCCTGCCCCGAGGCCAGCGCGAGCGCACCGATGCCGCCTTCCAGCGCGGCCAGGCGCTGCTCCAGTACATCGGTGGTGGGGTTCATGATGCGCGTGTAGATGTTGCCCGGTACCTTCAGATCGAACAGGTCGGCGCCGTGCTGGGTGTCATCGAAGGCATACGCCACCGTCTGGTAGATCGGCACAGCCACCGCCCGGGTGGTTGGGTCGGGACGGTAGCCACCGTGCACGGCCAAGGTTTCCAGTTGCCACTGCGGGTCGCTCATTGCACCAGGCTCCATCCGGGGAAACCGCCACCATAGGACAGCCGGGGGCGCCCGCTGAAAGCCACTGGCGATGACGCCCGTACCGCCGGTTATCACGTTGGCCGCGATTCAGGCAGCCGTCATGGGCCGTTGCTAGGCTTCGCCGCCGGGCGCTCCTGCCCGGGCACGGAGGCCCCACGCATGCAGCCATCCCCCTGGACCCCCACCCCCAGCAGTGCGCCCACGTCGGTACTGCTGGTGGAGGACGACCGTCGCCTGGCCGAGCTGGTCAGCGATTACCTCCACGAACATGGCTTCGCCGTGCAGCACGTCGCGCGTGGCGACCTCGCCGGCGCCGCCTGCCGCCAGCATGCGCCCGAGCTGGTGGTGCTGGACCTGATGCTGCCCGGCCTCGGTGGCATCGACGTATGCCGGCAGATCCGCAGTTTCTCCGATGTGCCGATCCTGATGCTGACCGCCTGCGAGGACGACATCGAGCAGGTGCTGGGCCTGGAATCGGGCGCCGACGACTATGTGCACAAGCCGATCGAGCCGCGCCTGCTGCTGGCCCGCCTGCGCGCGCTGCTTCGCCGTCGCCATGGCAGCAGCAACACCGGCACACCCTGCCGCCTGATGCACGGCGAACTGCTGATCGACCGGATGCAACGCGAGGTGCACCTGCATGGACAGCCGGTGGACATGGGCACCACCGAATTCGAGATCCTGTGGCTGCTGGCCAGCCAGCCTGGGCAGATCCTCTCGCGCGACCAGATCCTGCAGGCGGTGCGCGGCATCGGCTTCGACGGGCTGGACCGCAGCGTCGATGTCAGCATCGGCAAGCTGCGCCGCAAGCTGGGCGATGACGCGCGCGAACCGCGGCGGATCAAGACCGTGTGGGGCCGTGGCTATCAGTTCAACCCATCGGCCTGGACGGCATGAAGCGGCTGTTCCTGTGGTTGTGGTTCGTCACCGGTGCCTGCTTCCTGGTGTCGGTGTTCTTCCTCAACCACATCCTGGACGGCATCTACACGCCCGTGCAGGATCGCGTTTTCGTCCAGCAGGTGCGCGGACAGGTGTACGCCCTGCGCAGTGGCCTGGCTGGCCTGGATGCCGGCCAGCAGCGTGAGCGCCTGCAGCAGTGGCAGCCGCACTATGGCATCGCATTGACCCTGTTCGACACGCCTCCGGCACTCGCCCCACAGGAACAGGCGGCCGTAAAGGCTGATGGCTTCATCGTGCGCGATCAGTACCAGCAGGTCCTGCTGCCCATCGAAGGCGTCGGCGGTCGCTGGCTGCAACTGCGCCTGCCTGGCGCTGTGCAGATGACCACGTACATGACCATCGCGGCCTACCTCAGCATCCTGCTGCTGGTCGGCGCCAGCCTGTATGCCTGGGTACGCCTGCTCTGGCGCGACCTGGAAGCGCTGCGCCGGCACGCCGACCGCATCGGTTCGGGCGATCTGCAGGCGCGCGCGCAGGTTTCGCCACGCTCGCAGATCCGGGTGATCGTCGACCATTCCAACCGCATGGCCGCGCGCGTGGCCGAGCTGGTGCAGCGCCAGCGCGACCTCACCCATGCCATTTCGCACGAACTGCGCACACCCATCGCGCGCGTGGCCTTCGGCCTGGACCTGATGCAGGACAGCGACGATCGCGAACGCCGGGCACGGCTGGCACAGGGGCTGCACGGCGACCTGGCCGAACTCAATCGGCTGGTCAGCGAACTGCTGGCGTATGAACGTCTGGAGCATCCCAGCGAAGGCGAGCCGATGCAGCGCATCGAAGCCAACGACTGGCTGCAGGCCTGCCTGGCCGATGTGCGCCGTGATGCCGAACGTGCCGGCGTGGTCCTGCGCGTGCAGCCCAGTGCGTTGCCACGGGTGGATGCCGAGCCGCGCCTGCTGCAACTGGCACTCAGCAATCTGGTGGGCAATGCGCTGCGCCACGCGCATTCGCAGGTGGAAGTCTCGCTGGTCGGTGCCGGCGGTCGCGCCTGCCTGCGCGTGGACGACGACGGCCCCGGCATCGCCGAAGCCGATCGCGAGAAGGTGATGCGTCCGTTCACCCGCCTGGACGACAGCCGTAGCCGTGACACCGGCGGCTTCGGCCTGGGCCTGGCCATCGTCAACCGCATTGCGGCCCGCCACGGCGGCGAACTGCGCATCAGCCGCGCCACGCTGGGTGGCGCGCGCCTGGAAATGCACTGGCCGCTGGCTGCCAGCTGAACGCCCACGGGCGCGATTACAGTTGATTACAACTCCCGCACAACTGCGGACGGATCGGTCGCCGGCGTATCGCCACGCTAACGACCCTGCAGCACTCGCCGGATGCGAGCGCTGCTTTCCTCCCATTGTCGAGAGTTTCCATGTCCCAGCTTCGCCGTTCCCCCACCCTGCTCTGCCTGGCCCTGCTGCCGCTGTTCGCCGCGCCGATCGCCCACGCCAAGGATGACCACTGGACCTTCGAAGTCGCCGCCGGTGCCGGTGCGACCCCTCGCTACAGCGGCAGCAAGGAGTATCAGGCGTCGCCCATGCTGTCCTTCGATGTCACCTCGCCGGGTGGCTGGTTTCTGGGCACCAGTGGCATCGGCTGGGGCACGTCCATCGGCGAGCACACCCGCGTGCGGGCCTATGTCGGTGCCAGCGGCATCCGCAAGGACAAGGATTCGCTGCTCGGTGGTTCCGACTTCCTGCGCGGCATGGGCGATATCGATTCCCGTCCCCTGGTCGGTGTCTCGGCTGGTTATACGCTGGGCGAAGTCGTGCTGAGCGGCTCCTGGCAGTTCACCCGCAAGGACGAGGACAAGGCCGAAAACGGCCTGGCCACCCAACAGATCCACTTGAACCTGAGCATGCCGCTGTTCGACCTGGCCGGCGGCGTGGTCAGCGGCAGCGTCTCCACCGACTACGGCAACCGTGGCTACATGCAGACCTGGTACGGCGTCAGCCCGGAACAGGCCGCGCGCACCGGCTTTGCCGAGCACAAGCCGAAGGCCGGCCTGGTCAGTGCCGGTCTCGGCCTGAAATGGAGCCACCGCGTGGGCCGCAACGGCAACTGGTACATCTCGGCCGAGGGCACGCGCCTGCTCGGCGATGCAGCCGACAGCCCGATCGTGCAGAAGCCCAACCAGTTCGGGCTGATGAGCGGCTACACGCACCGCTTCTGATGCAGGAAGGGCGCCCCTCGGCGGCCTTTGATCCCTGCGGTCAGCGGCAGGCCGGTGCCTGGCCGCTGCCGCACAGCTCGACCTCGCGCAGCCAACCTATCCACTGCACGACGTCATCCTTCTCCGGCTCGGAGCGGAACGATTTCTGCACGGTGTGGAAGCCCTCTGTGCCCTGGATGCCCTTGATCCAGGTGAACTCGGGCTTGCCGGTGCCCGGGTTCTCCGGGCAGCTGAGCATCAGCAACGCGAACGGGCGACCACCTTCCTCGCCCTCGCGGATCCAGTGACTCTGTGCGTCGGGGCAGGCAATGCGCCAACCGGCTTCGATGATGCCGAGGAACTCGCGCGGGCTTGCGTGGCTACTGTTCGGCGCGTCGTTGACGGTGACCATGTCGGCCCAGTCCTGCACGGTCTGCCCGTTGGGCACGTACTCGGTGATGCGGTTGCCCTGCGCATCGGTGTTCTGGTGGGCCTGGTGGTAGCCCTTCATCGGCGGCAGCTGCACCTGCTCCGCAGCGGCGGCATGGGTGGCCGACGTAGCGAGTGCCAGTGCGATGCAGAGTGAAGCCAGGCGTGTGCCATCCATGCGGTTCTCCTTGTCCGGGCAAAAGTGCAACAAGGCGATTCTGCACCGGGAAAGCCTGCGATGGCGCCCCCACTCGAAGAGGGGGGCGCTTGCGGGGTCAGGCCTTGGCGAACACCAGGTGGCCGCCGTCGTTGCCGACTTCGATGGTGTCGCCGTTGACGAAGGCGCCGGACAGGATCTTCTGCGCCAACGGATTCTCCAGCTGCGCCTGGATCGCGCGCTTCAACGGACGCGCGCCATACACCGGATCGAAGCCGACGTTGCCGAGCAGCTCGAACGCTGCATCGGATACCTCCAGCTTCAGCCCGCGCTCGGCCAGGCGCTTTTCCAGGCCCCGCATCTGGATGCGCGCGATCTGCTTGATCTGCTGCTTGTCCAGCGGGTGGAACACCACGATGTCATCCAGGCGGTTGATGAACTCCGGACGGAAGTGCGCCTGCACCACGCCCATCACCGCCGCCTTCATCTGCGTGTAGGCCTCAGGGCTGTCGTCGGCGCTCATGTCCTGGATCTGGTGCGAGCCCAGGTTCGAGGTCATCACGATGACGGTGTTGCGGAAGTCCACGGTGCGGCCCTGGCCATCGGTCAGGCGGCCATCGTCCAGCACCTGCAGCAGGATATTGAACACATCCGGATGCGCCTTCTCCACTTCGTCCAGCAGGATCAGCGAGTACGGACGGCGACGCACGGCCTCGGTCAGATAGCCGCCTTCCTCGTAGCCAACGTAACCCGGGGGGGCACCGATCAGGCGGGCGACGCTGTGCTTCTCCATGAATTCGCTCATGTCGATGCGGATCATCGCATCGGCGCTGTCGAACAGGAACTCGGCCAGCGACTTGCACAGCTCGGTCTTGCCGACGCCGGTCGGGCCGAGGAACAGGAACGAGCCGGCCGGACGATTCGGATCGGACAGGCCCGCACGCGAACGACGCACCGCATCGGAGACGACCTTGATCGCTTCCTCCTGGCCGACCACGCGGTTGTGCAGCACCTCTTCCATCCGCAGCAGCTTGTCGCGCTCACCTTCGAGCATCTTGTTGACCGGAATGCCGGTCCAGCGCGAAACGACCTCGGCGATCTCCTCGTCGGTGACCCGGTCCTGCACCAGCTTGAAGTCCTTGTGTTCGGCCTCCTGCGCAGCGGCCAGCTGCTTTTCCAGCTGCGGCAGCAGGCCGTACTGGATCTCGCTCATCTTGGCGAAATCCTGGCGGCGCTGCGCAGATTCCAGCTCCAGCTTGGCCTGCTCGACCTGCTCCTTGATCTTGGTTGCACCCTGCAGCGCCGCCTTCTCCGACTTCCAGATTTCATTGAGGTCGGAGAACTCGCGCTCCAGCGCATCGATGTCGTTTTCCAGATCAGCCAAGCGCTGCCGCGAGGCCTCGTCCTTTTCCTTCTTCAGCATCTCGCGCTGGATCTTCAGCTGGATCACGCGGCGTTCCAGGCGGTCCAGTTCCTCCGGCTTGGAGTCGATCTCCATGCGCAGGCGCGAGGCCGCCTCGTCCATCAGGTCGATGGCCTTGTCCGGCAGCTGGCGGTCGGTGATGTAACGGTTGGACAGCGTGGCCGCCGCGACGATGGCCGGGTCGGTGATCTCGACGCCATGGTGCACGGCGTACTTTTCCTTCAGCCCGCGCAGGATCGCGATGGTGTCCTCCACCGACGGCTCACCCACGAACACCTTCTGGAAGCGGCGCTCCAGCGCAGCGTCCTTTTCAATGTATTTGCGGTACTCATCCAGCGTGGTGGCGCCCACGCAGTGCAGTTCGCCACGTGCCAACGCAGGCTTGAGCATGTTGCCGGCATCCATCGCACCGTCGGCCTTGCCGGCGCCGACCATGGTGTGCAGCTCATCGATGAACAGGATGATCTGCCCTTCGCTCTTGGCCAGGTCATTGAGCACGCCCTTCAGGCGTTCCTCGAATTCACCGCGGAACTTGGCGCCGGCAATCAGCGCGCCCATGTCCAGCGACAGCACGCGCTTGCCGCGCAGGCCTTCGGGCACTTCGTCGTTGATGATGCGCTGCGCCAGGCCTTCGACGATCGCGGTCTTGCCCACGCCGGGTTCGCCGATCAGCACCGGATTGTTCTTGGTCCGGCGCTGCAGCACCTGGATGGTGCGACGGATTTCCTCGTCACGGCCGATCACCGGATCAAGCTTGCCGCTCTCCGCACGCGCGGTCAGGTCGATGGTGTACTTCTCCAGCGCCTGTCGCTGTTCCTCAGCGTTTTCCGACTGCACGTTCTCGCCGCCGCGCAGCTTGTCGATCGCGGCCTGCAACCGGCTCTTGTCGGCACCGGCGGCGCGCAGCGCCATGCCCAGCGTGCCGCCGTCTTCCAGCGCGGCCAGCACGAACCACTCGCTGGCGATGAAGGCATCGCCATTCTGCTGGGCCAGCTTGTCAGTGTGATTGAGCAGGCGGCCGAGGTCGTTGCCCATCGACACATTGCCGGCCTGGCCGGACACCTTGGGCAGCGCATCCAGCGCCTCGGTCAGGCGCTCGCGCAGTACCGGCACGTTCACCCCGGCCTGGGCCAGCAACGGGCGCGTGCTGCCGCCCTGCTGGTCCAGCAGCGCGCTGAACAGGTGAACCGGTTCGATGATGCTGTTGTCGCGGCCCACGGCCAGCGACTGTGCGTCTGCCAGCGCCTGCTGGAAACGCGAGGTGAGCTTGTCCATCCGCATTGCGAAACCTCATCGGTCATCTGGGCCGGCCCGTGCCGGCGATGCTGGAAAGATGCGGTTGCCCCACCCGGTTTCAAGGGTGACTGCGACTGCACCCCGAGGCCAGTCAGCCTGCGGCCAGCATGCCGGAATGGGTGTGGTCGGCGCGTTGATCCCGATCAGTTCCGCACGGTGGACGGGTTCAGCGGGTGATCGCGCTGCGGATCGCCCGCAGCTGCTGCTTGACCGCCCGGGCCTGCGCCACGTCCATGCGCAGCAGGGCCTTCTGGCCGATCGAGCGCGACTGCAGGGTCGAATCGACGAAGCGGTAGCGGCCGCGCTCATCGCGTTCCACCAGCGGCGCCTGGGCCAGTTCCGGGGTCTCCAGCAGGTGATCGATCACCGCGACCAGGCGGTCGTTGAAATAGCCCTCCGGCCGGCCAAGGTCGACATAGGCCTGCTGGATCAACGGATAGAAGCGCTTGTAGGTGGTCGCCGTCGCCGCCGGGTCGAGCGCGGTGAAGGCCTGCACATAGGGCGCATAGCGCGCCGCGTTGTCGGCGGCGATGCGTTCGCCGCCCTCACCGGGCTCGACCTGCAGGTTGCCCGGCAGCGGCCGCGCGGCCAGTGCGGTCGGCGGTACGCTGGGCTTGTCCAGGTTGTCGACCTGGGTGACCAAGCGCTGGATCAGGTGATCGCGCAGCAGCAGGGTCAGCGGCCCCTCGCCGTGGAACAGCTGACTCAAAGCGCCCCAGGCAGCGGCATCGCTGTCAGCCAGCTTCGGCAGCGCCGGATCGGCCGCGGCCTCGGTATCCAGCGGATACCTCATCGGGGGCGGCGCTGGCGCGGGTTCTGCGGCCGCCTGCGGTTGTGGCGGTGCGCTGGCAGGGGTTGATTGCACCGGCACCGAAACACCGTCGGCCAGGCGCTTCAGCTGATCGCGGAACAACCAACCGCCCGCGCCACCGATCACCACCACGCCCAACACCCAGGGCCATACCGCCTTTCCACTCTGCATGATGCAGCACCTCGTTTCACACGCATGGAGAAGGTGTGACCCCATCGATTCCAACGGGTTCCCCACCTGTTCCGCTGCCGTTCGGGTTCGCGCTTGCACCAGAGCCGCGCTCACGCCTGCTTTGCATGCCCCGCGCGACGCTGTGGGTCTTGTCCTGTGGAGGCACTGCCATGCAGTACGCGCTGTATTACTGGACCGGCATTCAGGGCCGTGGCGAGTTCGTGCGCCTGGCGCTGGAAGACGCCGGTGCCGACTACATCGACATGGCGCGGGTGCACGGCGATGCAGTGATGCAGCCGTTTCTCGATGGCAGCAGTGAAGGTGCGCAGCCCTTCGCACCACCATTCCTGAAGGCCGGTCGCCAGGTCATTGCACAGGTCGCAGCCATCCTGGATTTCCTGGGCCCGACGCTGGACCTGGTGCCGCAGGCGGCCTCACGGCGGGTGCAGGCGCTGCAGTTGCAGCTGACCATCGCTGATCTGGTGGCCGAGGTGCATGACACCCACCATCCGATCGCTGCATCGAAGTACTACGAAGAGCAGAAGACCGAGGCCAAGGCACGCGCCGCGTCACTGCGCAGCGAGCGGCTGCCGAAGTTCCTCGGCTACTTCGAGCAGGTGCTGGCCGCCAATGGCGGCCGTCATGCGCTGCGCGAGCACTCCTACGTGGATCTGTCGCTGTTCCAGCTGCTGAGCGGGCTGGACTATATGTTTCCACGCCGGATGCGCGCACTGGCACCCACCCTGCCCCTGCTGCGTGCGCTGCAGGAGCGGGTAGCCAAGCGGCCCAACATCGCCGCCTATCTGGCCTCGGAGCGGCGGTTGCCATTCAACACCAACGGCATCTTCCGCCATTACCCGGAACTGGACGCCGAACGGTAGCGCCGGCCGCTGGCCGGCAACCACACATGATGCGTCTGCAGCCCACCGCGTTGCCGGCCCGCGGCCGGCACTACCGTGGGGTCAGCTGTTTTCACCCAGCGGCTGCACCGGCTGCTTCTGCAGCGACAACAACCCCAGCAGCAACGCCAGTGCCACGTAGGCACCGGCGAACTGCCAGCTGATGATGCGTGCCAGCCCGTCCAGATCCCACGGCAGGTAGATGCCGCCGCGCGGGTCCACCGAGTGGATCAGGCCGAACAGGGTCAGCACCGCCGCCACCAGCAGGAAACCGCAGGCACGCCGCAGGCGGCCGTCGACCATCGCCGCCACCGCCGAAATCCACAGCATCGAGGTGATGATGAAGCCGTTGCCGAGGGTGAAAATCACCGCCAGTTCCGGCAGGCCATGGCCATCGAGCTTGGTCAGCAACTGCGGCAGCTGGTCCGGTGCGATCCAGCCGGGCGCCTTGATCGCCAGCAGGTACGCGACCGACGGCAGGAAGCCGAACACCATTGCACCGGTGTGGTGTCGTGGCGTGGCCTGGAAGGCCTGGGTGGTGATGTCGATGGCCACGTACACGATGATTGGTGCCAGCACCGCCAGCGGCAGCCATTGCACCAGCCCGGAGATGATGCCCAGCATGCCGCCGATGCCGACGAACAGGCCGGTCAGCAGCGTGTAGCCGCTGCGCGCACCCATGTGCTTGTAGGCCGGCTGGCCGATGTACGGCGTGGTCTGTGCAACGCCACCACAGACACCGGCCACCAGCGTGGCTACCGCCTCCACCAGCAGGATGTCGCGGGTGCGGTAGTCATCGCCAGCCGCGCGTGCGCTTTCAGAGACGTTGATGCCGCCGACCACCATCAGCAGGCCGAACGGCAGCAGCAACGGCAGGTAGGTCATCGCCGTGGGCAGGCCCTCGAGGAAGCCCAGCGTCGGCAGCGGCAGCACCACCTGCGGCGGCACCCACTCCGGCACGTGGAAGCCCGGCGCGCCCAACCCGGCCAGGCCGAGGCCGTAATAAAGAACGGTGCCGAACACGAAGGCCAGCAGCACCCCGGGGCCACGCACCGGCAACTTGCCCTTGGCGATCAGCACATACAGCAGCAGGCCCAGCGTGGTGAAGCCGACCAGCGGCGAGCGCAGCGTTTCCAGCAGCGGCAGCAGGCCCATCAGCACCAGCGCGATGCCCGCGATGGAGCCGAGAAGCGCGGCGCGGGGCAGCGCTCGGGTGACCGCTTCGCCGAAGAACGACAGCACGAACTTGAGCACGCCCATGATGACCAGCGCGGCCATGCCCAGCTGCCAGGTGGCGATGCCCGCCACATGCGGGTCCATGCCCTGCTGCTTGAAGGCGATGAAGGCCGGGCCGAGCACCAGCAGGGCCATGCCGATGCTGGTCGGTGCATCCAGGCCCAGCGGCATGGCGGTGACATCGTCGCGGCCGGTGCGCGCGGCCAGCCGGCGCGCCATCAGGGTGTACAGCAGGTTGCCGACCAGCACGCCGAAGGCGGTGCCGGGGAACATGCGGCCGAACACTACGTCGGCGGGAAACTGGAAGATCCCCACCAGGGCCATGGCAATGAAGCCGAGGATGGAGAGGTTGTCGACGACCAGGCCGAAGAAGCCGTTGAAGTCGCCGGCGACGAACCAGCGACGCGGTGCGGCGGAAGCGGGAGCGGACATGGAAGGGGCGGTGGGGGTGGGGACCGCCGATGGTAGGCCCAGCGGGGCCCGGGCGCCAATTCCGCGGTGGAATGATGGGTTCCAGCCAACGGCGGGGCCCCTCGTGGCTGGGCGCGGGTAGAGTCGACTGTTAGTCGAATGGCATTGCGAGTTGGGCCGGTCGGGATGGGCTGCGCAGGACACGCCGTAAACCCGTCCCTGGGGGCTCGATGGCGCCATCCATGGCGCCAACGGTCCTGCGCAGCCCATCCCGACCGGCCCCTGACAACTCCCTGCGCGTGCCAGCCACGGAAAGGAATCAAAAGATCAAAAGCAAAAGCGGGTCGCTTCGCTCTGAGCCGAGCATGGCTCGGCTCTACACGAACAATTCGATCATTTCCAGGTTATCCACGCATGGCGTGGATCTACCGACAGATCGCAGGAAACTGTCGAAGGCGGGGTAGGTCCGGTTGCGGGGGCGTGAGCGCCATGGATGGCGCGATCGAGCTTACATGGACGTACTTGCAGCGTCCCCCGCAACCGGACCCACCCCGCCATCCCTCAGGAAACCCGCTTCTGCTCTGGCTCTGGCTCGTAGCGGGTGCAGGGCGCAGCCCTGCATCGACCACCCCCTACTTCTTCAGGAAGTTGTCCACCAGCAGATGCTTCACGTCGTCGAAGCGGCCGTTCAACACCGCCTTGGCCGCATACAGCGCGGTACCGGCCACCTGCTTGGCCTCGATCTGCGGCGGCATCACCAGCTCGGCGCGGCTGGTATGCACGTCCAGCAGCGCCGGGCCACGCTGTGACAGGAAATCCTGCACCGCTTCCTCCAGATCCTCGCTACGCGTCACCGTGCGGCCGTGGAAGCCGATCACCTCGGCCAGGCGACCGAAGTCCGGGTTCTTCAGGTCGGTGTAGTTGTCCAGCAGGCCTTCCACCTTCTGCTCCAGCTCGACGAAATTCAGCGAGCCGTTGTTGAACACCACCACCTTGATCGGCAGGTTTTCCTGCACCGCGGTCAGCAGGTCACCCAACAGCATCGCCAGGCCACCATCGCCGGACAGCGAAATCACCTGCCGGCCAGGAAACGCCTTCTGCAACCCCAGCGCCTGCGGCATCGCGTTGGCCATGGTCCCGTGCAACAGGCTGGTCAGCGTGCGGCGGCGGCCATTCACCCGGATATGCCGCAGCACCCATACCATCGGAGAACCCCCGTCTGCGGTGAACAGCGCATCGTCGCTGGCGTGCTTCGACAGCAGCGCGGTCAGGTGCTGCGGATGGATCAGTTCGCCTTCGCCCGGTTGTTCTTCCTGTTCGCGCTTCTTCAGCGCCTTGTCGCGACGTTCGATGCACTCGTCCAGGAAACTGCTGTCCTCGCGCGGCGGCAGCATCGGCAGCAAGGCATCCAGCGTCGGGGCAATATCACCGACCACGCCCAGGTTCACCGGGTGGCGGCGGCCGAGGTGGCTGCCATCGCGGTCGACCTGGATGATCGTGGCCTTGTCCGGGTAGAACTGGCCCCAGGCGAAATCGGCGCCGAGCAGCAGCAGCGTGTCGCACTCCATCAGCGTGTGGAAGCCGGACTCGATGCCGAAGATGCCGGTCATGCCCATGTTGTACGGGTTGTCCGGCTCGACGAAATCCTTGGCGCGCGAAGTATGCGCAACCGGTGCCTGCAGGCGTCGGGCCAGCTCCAGCAGTTGCGTGTGCGCGCCCTGGCAACCGGCGCCGGCATAGATGCCGATGCGCTTGCCCTGCCCCAGCAGCTCGGCGATACGCTGCAGTTCGGCGTCGGAAGGACGCAATACCGGCTGGGTGTAGTGCACCGAGAACGGCACATCGTGCTTGACCTCGGCCTGGCTGATATCGGCCGGGAGGATCACCACCGCCACGCCGCGGCGGCTGATCGCCGCCTGGCAGGCCAACGTGACCACGCGGCGTGCCTGTTCGGCGCTGTGCACCTGTTCGCAGAACACCGAACAACTGGCGTACACCGCCTTGAAGTCCACTTCCTGCGGGAATTCCATGCCCAGCTCGCTGGTCACCACCTGGCTGGCGATCAGCACCATCGGCGCACGGTTTCGGTTGCTCTCGAACACGCCGTTGATGAAGTGCAGGCTGCCGGGTCCGCAGGAGCCGGCGCAGGCGGTCAGTTCGCCGCTCACCAGCGAATCGGCGCCGGCGGCAAACGCCGCCACTTCTTCATGGCGCACGTGCACCCAGGCGATGTCACTGCCATGCATCGCATCGGTCACATGGTTGAGCGTATCGCCCACGATGCCGTAGCAACGGCGGACACCGGCCTGCTGCAGGGCGTCCACCACGATTTCGGCCACGCGCTTGCTCATCGGATACATCCTCGAACGGGGGAACGCCCGAGGCTAGACCTGATGAAGTGATGCCCCCGTGGGCACGTCGCCCGTCGCCTCGATGTGCAAACTGCGGGCAGAGGTCTCGTCAATCATTGACGTTGATCCAGCCCAGCACCGCGCCCTGCTTCGGGTTGCGGTAGCGCAGCTTCACCCAGCCGGCCTGTTCATCCAGCATTTCCACGCGGTCGCCCTGCACGAGGTAACGCTTGGTGCTGGACGCACCGGGCCGGTCGAACAGGAACAGGCGCGCAGGTACCACGGTGGCCTGCTGACCACGCAACGGCCCATCCGGTGGTGCACCCAGGCCATCGGCAATGGCGCTCTCCAGCACACCGCCGGCGGGGTCATAGGTGCGCCAGACCGCCAGAGGGCCCTGTTCTTCGGTTTGTTCCCACTGCAGCGCGGCGTTCAACGTATCGCCCAGCATCAACACGCTCTCGGCGCGGTACAGGTAGAGCTTCGCACCCGCGAACCGGTACTGGTCGGCGTACCACATCGGCCCGCTGCGGCAACTGCTGGTGAGGGTGCGGGTGGCAACGTCCACGCTCAGCCCCATCAGGTCACCGCAACTGTCCTTGCCGTGGGTGTCGGCCTGCAGCACGCGATACGAAGCACTGGCCGGATCGAAGCGGTACACCGTCACCGCTTCATTGACCATGCCCACCGAGGCGCGTGCGACCAGTTCCGGGTAGCCATCGAAGTCGACGTCCTCCAGACCCCAGCGCGAATTGCCGTCGGCATCGGCCGCGCCCGCCAGCGTCTGGCGCTTTCCCGACGGCGACAGCTGCACGGCGATGCTGCCATCCTGCTGGGGATCGGCGTGCGCCTGCACGTGCGCGGCCACCTGGAACCGCAGTGTTTCGACGTCGTCGCCACTGGCCTGCGCCGACGGTGCCAGCAATCCCACCAGCACCAGGCCCAGCACGCATTCCCTGTGTTTCATCATCGCTCCCTGCGGCACCGCGGTGGTGCCTTCAACTCAGAACGATACCTCGACCGGCTGCCGCGACCACAGCACCGATTGATGCTTGGTCTGCTGCTTCCACGCCAGGCGGATCGCTTCGATATCGGCGCGGCGCTGCGGGGTGTCCTCGTGCAGCACCACCAGCACCTTCGTGCGCAGGCGGTTGGGCGCGGCATCACCGCGGAACAGCCACTGGCCGTAGGCATCGAACACGGTCAGGCCATCCGGGAAGCGCGGGGTCACTTCCTTGTCCAGGAACGTGCGCCACTGCGCCTCGCTGATGGTGTCGGCCTGCGGGCGGTTGCCGGCGCCCTGCTCCTCGCCCACGCCGAAGTACAGCTCACTGCGCACCCAGCCATGGCCGGCGGACGGGCGTGCTGCATCGCCCTTCAGTTCGGCGGTGGTGGCCGTGGCATAGGCGCTGGGCGCCTGCGAAGAGAGGCTGGCGCAGCCGCTGGTGGCCAGCAGCACGGCGAAGACGAGGCCAAGGTGTTTCATCGGTACAGCTCCGGGGAAGGGGGACAAGGCGAGCCGGCAGCGTACAGCGCCACCGGCCCGGCGTGCTGATGCCAGCAGGGCATCAGCTCATGCCGGACTGGCAGGGGCTTGCATCGGCACCGGCCATCACGCGAAGATAATATATCGCTTCATCCGGATGGATGTAAGTGAAACTGTCTCTCCCTTCCCCGTCGTCGTTGTTGCTGGAGCCCCCATGTCCGCCCGCCTGCCCGCGTCGCCGCTCGGCCTCGCCATCGCCCTCTCGCTTTCCTCCGCCGCCGTCCCGGCCCTGGCCCAGGACGCCACCAACCTGGACACGGTGATCGTCACCGGCACCCGTGCCGCCGACCGCACCGTGCTCGAATCCACCTCGCCGGTGGACGTGCTCACCGCCGAGGACATCCGCAAGGCCGGCGTGGTCAACGGCGAGCTGGGCAGTGCGCTGCAGGCGCTGCTGCCGTCGTTCAACTTCCCGCGCCAGTCCAACTCCGGTGGCGCCGACCACGTGCGCGCGGCACAGCTGCGTGGCCTGTCGCCGGACCAGGTGCTGGTGCTGGTGAACGGCAAGCGCCGCCACCACACCGCGCTGGTCAACACCGACAGCAAGATCGGCAAGGGCACCACCCCGGTCGACTTCAACTCGATTCCGGTCAGTGCGATCAAGCGCATCGAAGTGCTGCGCGACGGCGCCGGCGCGCTGTACGGATCGGACGCTGTGGCCGGCGTGATCAACGTGATCCTCGACAACGGCGGTGACGGCGGGGAGATCGAGGCCAGCTACGGCGCCAACCACACCGACCTCAAGCCGATCGGCCGCACTCTCACCGACGGCCAGACCGGCAACATCAGCGCCAAGGTCGGCACTTCGCTGGGCGAAGACGGCGGCTTCCTGCGCGTCGGCCTGGAATACAAGCACCGCAACGGCACCAACCGCGCCGGCTTCGACCAGATTCCGCCATGGGACCAGACCCCGGGCAACCTGGCGCTGCAGGGCAAGCGCAACTATGTGCTGGGCGATGGCAAGAGCAAGGACATCAACCTGTGGCTGAACACCGAGATCCCGGTGGGCCAGACCTCGACGTTCTACGCGTTCGGTACCTTCAACCAGCGGGATACCGAAGGCGCGAACTACTTCCGCTACCCCGATGGCGATGCCAACTGGAAGGAGATCTATCCGAACGGTTACCGGCCGATCTCCGAAGGCGAGAACCGCGACGTGCAGGCCGTGGCCGGCGTGCGTGGGCAGTGGGGCGAATGGAGCTACGACGGCAGCCTGGATTACGGGCAGAACGACTTCACCTACCGCCTGCGCGACTCGCTCAACGCCTCGCTGGGCCCGACCAGCCCGACCCGTTTCAAGACCGCTGACTACGAATACGCGCAGACCGTGGGCAACCTCGATCTGAGTCGCGTGTTCACCCAGAGCGACAGCATCAGCCACACCCTGGGCCTGGGTGTGGAAGCGCGCCATGAGCGCTACCAGACCCGTCCCGGCGACCCGGCCAGCTATGCGGCCGGCCCGTACACCGACCGCCCGACCGGTTCGCAGGCCGGTGGCGGCCTGACCCCGCAGGATGCAGCCACCCTGTCGCGTGATGTGGCCAGCGCCTATGCCAGCCTGTCCAGCCAGTTCGGCGAAAAGTTCTCCACCGATCTGGCCGCGCGCTACGAGCACAACGACGATTTCGGCGGTGAACTGACCGGCAAGCTCGGCCTGCGCTACGAATTCACCCCGGCGTTCGCGTTGCGTGGCGCCATCTCCAACAACTTCCGTGCGCCGTCGCTGGCACAGATCGGCTACGAGTCCACCTCCACCGGCTACAACGCTGGCGGCCAGCTGGTGCAGGGCCGTTTGCTGTCGGTCAACAATCCGATCGCGCGTGGCCTGGGTGCGCAGAACCTGAAGCCGGAGAAGTCGATCAACACCTCGCTGGGCTTCACCAGCCGCATCGGCGAGCACTTCGACCTGTCGCTGGACTTCTTCCAGATCGACATCGACGATCGCATCGCGCTGTCGGAGAGCATCACCGGTGATGCGCTGACCGACTATGTGGCGGCCAATTACGGCGTCAGTGGCCTGCAGAGCGCCAGCTTCTTCGTCAACGCCGCCGACACCCGCACCCGTGGCGCCGAGCTGGTGACCAACTGGCGCCAGTCGCTGGGCGATGGCCAGCTGCTGCTGACCGGCACCTATGCGTATACCAAGACCACGCTGAAGAACGTGCTGGCCACGCCGGCACAGCTGCGTGCGCTGAACCCGGACTACGTGCTGTTCGGCATCGAAGAAACCAACACGCTCACCGACGCCACGCCGCACACGCGCGGTAGTTTCTCGGCAGCCTGGAGCAACGACCACTGGTCGCTGAGCAGCCGCGTGAACCGCTACGGCAGCGCCACCCGCGTGTTCAACTTCGGTGACGGCTACATCCCGCGCCAGACCTACCAGGCCGAGTGGCAGCTGGATGCCGAGGTCGAGTACCGCATCACCCCGCAGTGGAGCGTGGCCATCGGCGGGCAGAACCTGACCGACAACTACCCGGATCGATCCAACAGCGATATCCACTACTTCGGCAACCTGCCGTACGACGTGCTGTCGCCGATCGGCAGCAACGGCGCCTACTACTACGGCCGCGTTCGCTATACCTTCTGATTGCTCTGGGTGTAATTGCCTTGGGTGGGTGCGGACAGTTGGTCCGCACTGTCTGGGTTCAATGCAGGCTGACCCTTTGTGCCGACCCACGGTCGGCACCCACCGAAGCAAGGCCGTAGCCTGCCCTCGACCCCACGTACACGCCCACGCTGGCAAGCTGGGCGTCATGGCTGAACCGCTCCCCCTGCGTCCGCCACCGCCATTGCTGGACGACGCCTGCGCGTTGTTCCTCGATGTCGACGGCACCCTGATCGAATTCGCTGCGCGCCCGGATGCCGTGCAGCTGCTGCCGGATGTGCGTGAAGCCATCGGCCGCATCAGCGACCGCCTGGAAGGTGCCGTGGCACTGGTCAGTGGTCGCCCGCTTGAACAGCTGGATCAACTGTTCGCTCCCCTGCAACTGCCTGCCGCTGGCCTGCACGGCCATGAACTGCGTGGCCAGGATGGTCGTGTGCTGCGTGACGAACACGATGACGACACCGCCGAGTGGCTGCACGCACTGCACCAGCAGGCGATGCGCTTCGCCCACGGCCATCCCGGCGTACTGGTGGAAGACAAGGGCGTCGGCTTGGCCCTGCACTGGCGCGGCGCGCCGCATGCCGCCAGCGATGTCCGCGCCTTCGCCGACCGCCACGTGCGCGGCCGTGCCAGCTACCGCCTGCAACCTGGCGACCATGTGGTCGAGTTCGTGCCTGTCGGCACCGACAAGGGCCGTGCCGTGCGCCGGATGATGCAGTACCTGCCCTTCCGCGGCCGCCTGCCGGTGTTCCTCGGTGACGACCTCACCGATGAATTCGGCTTCGACGCCGCCAACGTCCAGCATGGCTGGAGCGTGCTGGTGGGCGAGCGGGAACCGAGCAAGGCGGTGTTCGCGCTGCCCGACATACGCAGCGTGCACGCCTGGCTGCGTGAGAATGCCTATTGACCCGGCCACCCCACGGCCGCAACCGAGATGTACCGCGTGATGACCCAACCCGATCTTGATCTGGGCGTGGTCGGCAACGGCAGCTTCGGCGCCCTGGTCGACAAACGTGCCCGCGTTGTCTGGAGCTGCCTGCCCACCTTCGACGGCGACCCCACCTTCTGTGCCCTGCTCGGTCCCAACCAGCAGACCGGTGGCGACTTCGCCATCGAGCTGGAGGACTTCGCGAGCAGCGAGCAGGAATACCTGACCAACACCGCGATCCTGCGCACCGTCCTGCGCGACGCGCACGGTGGCGAACTGGAAATCCTCGATTTCGCCCCGCGCTGGCGCCAGAACGACCGTTTCTACCGCCCGGTCAGCCTGATCCGCCAGGTGCGTCCGCTGGCCGGCAGTCCGCGCATCACCGTGCGTGCGCGACCACTGGCGGACTGGGGCGCGCGCGTGCCGGAGTCCACCTGGGGCAGCAACCATGTGCGCTGGATCCTGCCCGAGCATGTGCTGCGGCTGACCACCGATGTACCGGTGCGCTTCGTGCGCGACGGTCTGCCGTTCGTACTCAACCATCCCATCCACCTGATCCTGGGCGTGGATGAATCGCTCAACCGCTCGATCAGTGGCTATGTGCAGGAAGCCTTCCAACGCACCCGCGACTACTGGCGCGAATGGGTGCGTTACCTGTCCATTCCGCTGGAATGGCAGGACGCGGTGATCCGCAGTGCGATCACCCTGAAGCTGTGCCAGTACGAGGACAGCGGCGCGATCATCGCGGCGATGACCACCTCCATTCCGGAAGCCCCCGGCAGCGTGCGCAACTGGGACTACCGTTACTGCTGGCTGCGTGATGCCGCGTTCGTGGTGCGCGCGCTGAACCGCCTCGGCGCAACACGCACGATGGAGCAGTTCCTCGGCTACATCTTCAACCTGGCCACCACCGACGGCACGCTGCACCCGCTGTATGGCATCGGCTTCGAAGCCAAGCTGGACGAGGACGAAGTACCCAGCCTGTCCGGCTACCGTGGCATGGGCCCGGTGCGACGCGGCAACCTGGCCTGGGTGCAGCGCCAGCACGATGTGTACGGCAGCGTGGTGCTGGCGTCCACGCAGCTGTTCTTCGACCGGCGCCTGCAGGACCCGGGTGATGCGCACACCTTCGCCCGCCTGGAGCCCCTGGGCGAACAGGCGTTCGCCCTGCATGACGTACCCGATGCCGGCCTGTGGGAATTCCGCGGCCGCACCGAAGTGCATACCTATACCAGCGCGATGTGCTGGGCCGCGTGCGACCGCCTGTGCAAGATCGCCGTGCGCCTGAAGCGTGATGACCGCGCCCGCTACTGGCGCGAGCGCGCCGACACCATCCACGCGCGCATCATGGCCGAATCCTGGAGCGAGGAGCTGGGCCACTTCACCGATACCTTCGGTGGCCATCGGCTGGATGCCTCGCTGCTGCTGCTGGCCGATATCGGCTTCATCGACGCGCTGGATGCGCGCTTCATTGCCACCGTCGACGCCATCGGCCGCGACCTCAAGCATGGCAATTCGCTGTACCGCTATGTCGCGCCGGATGACTTCGGCGAGCCGGAAACCAGCTTCACCATCTGCACCTTCTGGTACATCGATGCGCTGGCGGCAATCGGGCGCATGGACGAAGCACGCGAGATGTTCGAGCTGCTGCTGAAGCAGCGAAACCATCTGGGCCTGCTGTCGGAGGATCTGGCCTTCGACAGTGGCGAGGCCTGGGGCAATTTCCCGCAGACCTATTCGCACGTCGGCCTGATCACCGCCGCGATGCGCCTGTCGCGGTCCTGGCAGGAGGCATCGTGAGTCGTCTGGTCGTGGTATCAAATCGTGTGGCCGTGCCCGGCGAGAACCGCGCAGGCGGCCTGGCGGTCGGCCTGCTGGCCGCCCTGAAGGAGCGCGGCGGCCTGTGGTTCGGCTGGAGCGGCAAGACCGTAAAGGAAGGCAGCGGCACGCTGCACCGGCAGAAGGACGGTGACATCGACTACGTCACCATGGACCTGAGCAAGCGCGAAGTCGATGGCTACTACAATGGTTTCGCCAACCGCACGCTGTGGCCACTGCTGCACTTCCGGCTGGACCTGGTCGACTACGACCGCGGCACCCGCGAGACCTACCACAAGGTCAATGCGCTGTTCGCCGACAAGCTCGCGCCATTGCTGCGAGAGGATGACATCGTCTGGATCCACGACTACCACCTGATCCCGCTCGGCGCACTGCTGCGCGAGCGCGGCATCGGCTGCCGCATCGGCTTTTTCCTGCACATCCCGATGCCGTCGGCCGACCTGCTGCAGGCGATGCCCGACCACCTGCGACTGTTCTCCGCGCTGTACGCCTACGATCTGGTCGGCTTCCAGACCCAGCGCGACGCCGATCGTTTCCAGACCTACCTGCGCCTGTTCGGCGGTGGCCGCGTACTCGACAACGGCGAGCTGGAAGCACCGGGCGGGCGCCGCTTCCGTGCGGCGGCTTTCCCGATCGGCATCGACACCGAGCTGATCGCACGCCAGGCCGGCACCGCCGCCACCAAGGCCGCGGTGAAGAATCTGCGCAACAGCCTGCGTGACCGCCAGCTGGCGATCGGCGTAGATCGCCTGGACTACTCCAAGGGCCTGCCCGAGCGCTTCCTCGGCTTCGAGCGCTATCTTGAGCGCCACCCCGACCAGCGCGGCTCGCTGACCTACCTGCAGATCGCGCCGGTCTCGCGCGGCGACGTCACCGAGTACCGGCAGCTGCGCAGCCAGCTGGAACAGATCGCCGGCCACATCAACGGCGGCCACGCCGAGCCGGACTGGACACCCCTGCGCTACGTCAACCAGAACTTCACCCATGCCACGCTCACCGGCTTCTACCGGGCGGCGGCGGTCGGCCTGGTCACGCCGCTGCGCGATGGCATGAACCTGGTGGCCAAGGAATACGTGGCCTCGCAGGACCCGGAAGATCCCGGCGTGCTGGTGCTGTCACTGCTGGCCGGCGCTGCCGACGAACTGAAGCAGGCGCTGCTGGTGAACCCACATGATCTGGACGGCGTGGCCGACGCCATCGCCACGGCAGCGACGATGTCGCTGAGCAGGCGCAAGGAGCGCTGGCACGCGATGATGGATCACCTGCGCACCTACGACATCAACCACTGGCGCCGCAGCTACCTCGACGCGCTGGAAGGCTGAGGGAAAAAGGGGACGGAGGGGATTAAGTCGTTTGTGCACAAACGACTTAATCCCCTCCGTCCCCTTTTTTCTTCAATCCAGGAACCGCGCGGCCTGCTCCGGTGCGGGCAGGTAACAAGCGTCATGCCGCCCGAACCAGCGGTAACGGTTGCGCGCCAGCGCGCGATACGCGGCATCACACCAGCCGCGCGGCACTGCCCGCAGCACGCCGCTCAAACGCCAGGCGCCGCCCAGCCCCGCCAGCACGCGCAGGATCGCATCGGTATCGGTCCAGGCGCCCTGCGCGTCCAGCAGCAGGAACGACATCGGGTCCTGCGGGTTCAGCCCGTGCGCGCGCAGCATCGCGCTGCCCTGCGCACCCTGCATCGCCGCAAAGCGATAGCGCCCCCTGCGGTCGAAGCGCAGCAGGAAGCGCACCCAGCGGTTGCACAGCGCGCATACGCCATCGAATACGATCACCGCGCTGCCAACCTCGGCGGCGGCCTCACTGCGGTTCGAGCCAGCCTTCATAGCGGATCAGAGCTCCCACCCAGGGCAGCGTCACATCGACCAGGAAAGTGTAGCGCTCACCCTGCCAGGCTTCGCGGCAACGCACGCCACCAAACCAGCGCCTCGGCAGCGGCAGCAGCCCGAAGGCCCAGACCCGCCGCACAGACCAGTCGATGCCACCTTCGCGGGCCTGCAGATCAAATTCGAAGCGCACCGCGCCCAACTGCTCGCGCAGGTATCCCTCATGCGCCCACAGCCGCGACACCATCGGCCAGCGCCCAAAACGCCGCGCCCACTGCTCGCCCTGCCCGTGTGCCCTGAACGCCACTTCGGTCGGCAGCGCGTCTCCGTCCTTTGGCAACCGTGCCAACGCAGCCAGCAGCGGCACCAGCCAGTGCCACCCCCTCACGATGCGCGCCTGCCCCACGTAGCGGCATGGCAACGGCGCGGCATGCAGCGCCTGCACCGGCGCGGCCAGGGTGGCGAAGGCCGGCCCCAGCACACGCGCGAACAGCGGCGGGGTCAGCGCGCGATCCAGGCCAGGGTCGCCATGCGTCCGGTACGACGGTCGCGCCGGTGCGAATACAGGTCGGGATCGGCCATGGTCGACACCGTGCCGCCATGCACCTGCGCCGGGTCCATGCCCGCCGCCTGCAGGCGCTGGCGGGCCAGCGCGAACAGATCGACCTTCCAGTGACCCGGCCGCGTCGCCACGAACGCCGCTTCGGCCGCCGGATCATGGCCGACGAAGGCGTGGTAGACCTCCTCGCCGATCTCGTAGTCGGCCGGTCCGGCGGCCGGGCCCAGCCAGGCCCGCAGCTGCGCCGGCGGCGTCTGCATGGCGGCCACCGTGGCCTCCAGCATACCGTCGGCCAGGCCACGCCAGCCTGCGTGGGCCGCGCCCACCTCACTGCCATCGGCGGCGGCAAACACCACCGGCAGGCAGTCGGCGGTCAGGATCGCCAGCACCACGCCCGGCACCGAGGTCACCGCGGCATCGGCCACCGGTTCGCTGGCGCCGGGCACCGGCGGCGCGCTGAAGCGCAGCACAGTGCTGCTGTGCACCTGGCGCAGCCAGTGCGGGGCCGACGGCAGCGCCAACCCCTGCTGCAGCAGCTGGCGGTTGTGCTCGACGTTGGCGGGGGTATCACCATCGGCCGCGTGCCGGTTGCCCAGGTTGAACTGCGCGAACGGCGCCGGCGAGATGCCCGCACCGTGCCGGCGCGTGGTCAGCGCATGAACGCCCGGAGGCGCCGGCCAGTCCGCCTGCAGCAAGGGCAGCGCGGCGTCCATCACCAGCGGTCCCGCTCGCGCGCGGCGAAGGCTTCGCTGTCTTCGCGCAGCACCTTCATCAGGTGCAGCATGTCGTCCGGCACCGGCGCGGTGTTGCGCACCGGCTCACCGGTGATCGGGTGCGTGAACTCCAGCGTCTCGGCGTGCAGGGCCTGGCGCTTGAAGCCGCGCAGCGCGGCCACCAGCTCGTCGCTGGCGCCCTTGGGCAGCTTCAATGCACCGCCGTACAGCGGGTCGCCGATGATCGGATGGCGCACGTGCGCCATATGCACGCGGATCTGGTGGGTACGGCCGGTTTCCAGGCGGCACTCCAGTGCGGTGTGCGCACGGAAGCGCTCGCGCAGGCGGTAATGGGTGATCGCCTCCTTGCCGTCCTCGCGCACGGCCATCTTCAGGCGGTCGCGCGGGTGGCGGTCGATCGGGGCATCAGCGGTACCGCCGGCCACCAGCGCGCCCATCACGATGGCCAGGTACTGGCGGTGCACGTCGCGTGCGGCCAACTGCTCGACCAGCGCGGTCTGCGCTTCCAGGGTCTTGGCCACCACCATCACGCCGCTGGTGTCCTTGTCCAGGCGGTGCACGATGCCCGCGCGCGGCAGTACCGCCACCGACGGGTCGCGGAACAGCAGGGCATTGACCAGGGTGCCGCTGTGGTTGCCGGCGCCCGGGTGCACCACCAGGCCGACCTGCTTGTTGATCACCAGCAGGTGCTCGTCCTCGAACAGCACGTCCAGCGGGATGTCCTCCGGCTGGGCGTCGGTCTGGGTTTCCAGCACCACGTTGAGGGTCACCACCTCGCCGCCGCGCAGCGGATCGCGCGGACGCACCTGGGCGCCGTCCAGCAGGACCTCACCGGCTTTGATCCACTCGGTCAGGCGCGACCGCGAGTATTCGGGGAACAGTTCGGCCACGACGGCGTCGAAACGGCGGCCGGCAGCGGTGTCGGGGACGATGGCCTGGCGGGCCGATTCAGAGGGTTGTTCAGACATGGCAGGGGGGCATTCTTTGAAATTTTGGGGTCCCGGCGGCCGGTTTCAGTCGCTGGACAGGACACTAGGCTATCATCGACCCTTCGTATTCCAGCCGCGTCCCGCCTCGACCCCATGATCCGACGCTCCGCCATGCTCTCCGCGCCCGTCCGCCTCACCGCCCTGCTGCTGGTGCTGGTCATCGCCGCCACCGGCTGCCACCGTGGTGCCAAGAAGGGCGATCGCCCCGATGAAGGGACGCCGGTCGAACAGTTGTACGAGAAGAGCCACAAGCTGATGCAGGGTGGCAACTGGAGCGGCGCCGAAGCCAGCTTCCGCCGCCTGGTGGCCCAGTATCCGTACGGCCCGTACACCGAGCAGGCGATGATCGAGACCGCCTACGCCCAGTACAAGGCCGGCAAGCACGATGACGCGGTGTCCAGCATCGACCGCTTCATCCGTACCTACCCGACCCATCGCAACATCGCGTACCTGTACTACCTGCGCGGCCTGGCCAACTCCAATCGCAGTACGGTTTTCCTTCGTCGCGTATGGTCGCTGGATGCCAGCCGGCGCGATCTGTCCACGCCGCACCAGGCGTATTCGGACTTCAACATCGTGGTGGACCGCTACCCGAACAGCCGGTACGCCGCCGATGCGCGCCAGCGCATGCTGGAGCTGCGTGACGTGTTCGCCCAGCACGAGCTCGACAACGCCCTGTACTACATGCGCCGCGGCGCCTGGGTCTCGGCCGCCGGCCGCGCCAACTACCTGCTGGAAACCTACCCGCAGAGCGCGTTCCAGTACGACGCCGTCGCCGTCCTGGCCGATTCCTACACCCACCTGGGCAACAAGACCATGGCCGACGACGCCCGCCGCGTCCTGAAGCTGAACCAGCCGGACCACCCGTGGCTGGAAGGCAAGTGGCCGAAGTACCCGTGGATGATCCGCAAGCTGAACCCGTTCGCTGGCGAGAAGTCCGCCAGCACCGGCCAGCGCAACGCGCGACTGGAAAAGAAATAAGAAAAAGGCCCCGCAAGGGGCCTTTTCTTTGTCGGTTATCCACGCCATGCGTGGAGGGTTCGTGCGCCCATGGACCACGACACTAGGAATTCTACGAATCCCCGGCGGATGCGACGCCGGTCCCAATCGGCGCGGGCGAGCCCCTCCACACTGCGGCGCAACGGCCATCCCGGCCGTGAAGGAGCGCCTCATGATCCCACTACCCCGCCGTTTCCGCCCTCTCGCCGGCCTCCTCGCCACTGCCCTGCTGGCGCTGTCCCCGGGCCCCCTGGCCGCCGCACCGGTTGCACCGGGCGACCTGCTGTCTGCTGCCCCCTATCGCGCGTCATGGGTGCCGTCCAAGGCCGCGCAGGCCTACAAGCTGCACTACCGCACCCCGGATCATCGCGGCCAGCTGGCCGAAGGCACCGGCCTGCTGTACCTGCCCGCCGGCGCGGCTCCTGCAGGCGGCTGGCCGGTGGTGTCCTGGGCACATGGCACCCAGGGCATCGCGGATCGCTGTGCGCCATCGGTGTCCGGCCCCTACCAACCCCAACGCGACGGGCGCTTCCTCGATCAATTCCTGGCGGAGGGCTATGCGGTGGTCGCTGCGGACTACCAGGGCCTTGGCAGTCCAGGTGACCATGCCTATCTGCATGTGCGCACTGCCGCGCGCAACGCCATCGACCTCGTCAAAGCCAGCCGCCAGTAACTGGGCAACGCGCTGTCGCCGCGCTGGGTATCGGTCGGCCATTCGCAGGGTGGCGCCGCCGCGCTCACGGCAGGCCACATCGCCCCCACCCATGGAGGGCCGGCGTTGCACTACCGTGGCAGCTTCTCCACCGGTACGCCCACGGCAGTGGAGTTGACCGCGCTGGTGATGAAACCGGACAACCGCAGCCCCAATCCCGGTGCAGTCAACGCGTATCACGCGTATCTGCTCGACGGCCTGCTGCAGGTCGCGCCGCAGATCGACCGCGTCCTCAGCGACACCGGCCGCGCCCGCGTGGCAGCGGCACGTGAGCAGTGCCTGGGCGAACTGGCCGCCACCCTGGACGGTGCGGATATCGGCAGCATGTTCACTGCACCGCTGACCAGCGTGCCGGGCATCTGGGCGGTGCTGTACGACTATCTCGGCGTACCGCGCCGCGGCTTCAGCCAACCACTGATGCTGGGCCATGGCAGCGCGGACCGCGATGTGCCCTATCTGACCACGCTGCTGTACGCCGCAAGCCTGGCCCTGCGAGGCGAGCCGGTCGCGTTCCGACGCTACCCGGTCGACCACCGCGGCACGCTGGATGCGGCGGCGGCGGATGGCCTGGCATTTGTGCGTGCACGGCTTGAGGGCGGCCACTTCAGCGACGCTGCGGAAACCGCCGGCCTCGAACAGCTGCTCGGCGAAGCCCGGTAGATCCACGCCATGCGTGGATGATCTTCGACCATCGTGCGGACCAGGGTCCGCACCCACCGGAGAGGGCCAACGGGTTGCCGGCCATCGGCCGGCACTCCCTGTCGTCTGCTGGACCGGGCCTCAGCCCTTGTAGCCGTTGCTGATCGGGTAACGACGCTCACGGCCGAACGCCCGGCGCGAGACCTTCGGCCCGGGCGCGGCCTGATGCCGCTTCCACTCGCTGATGCGCACCAGGCGAAGCACGCGGTCGACCACGGTCGCGTCGTAACCGGCCGCCACGATCTCCGTGCGCGACTGCTCCTGATCGATGTAGCGGTACAGGATGCCATCCAGCACGTCATAGGCCGGCAGCGAATCCTGGTCCAGCTGGTTCTCGCGCAGCTCGGCCGACGGCGGGCGGCTGATCACCGCCGGCGGGATCACCGGTGCGCCGCCCACGGTGTTGCGCCACTTGGACAGCCCGAACACCTCGGTCTTGTAGAGGTCCTTCAACGGCGCATAGCCACCGCACATGTCGCCGTAGATGGTGGCGTAACCGACCGCGTACTCGCTCTTGTTGCCGGTGGTCAGCAGCAGGCCGCCGAACTTGTTGGCCAGCGCCATCAGGATCACGCCACGGCTGCGCGACTGCAGATTCTCTTCGGTCACGTCCGGCGTGGTGCCCTCGAACATCGGCGCCAGCGATTCCATCAGGCCCTTGAACGCCGGCTCGATCGACACCGCCTCCAGCTTCACGCCCAGTGCCTGGCACTGCTCGGCGGCCAGGTCATTGGACAGGCCTGCGGTATAGCGCGACGGCAACCGCACGGCGGTGACGTTCTCGGCGCCCATCGCGTCCACGGCCATGGCCAGCACCAGTGCCGAATCGATGCCACCGGACAGGCCCAGCCACACCTTCCTGAAGCCGTTCTTGCGGCAGTAGTCCTGGATGCCACGGGTCACGGCACGCCAGGCCAGCGCGTCCATGCTCTCGTCGCCATCGTCCATCCACACGTGCGGCATGAAGCGGCGGGTTTCACCGTCGTACTCCACCACCAGCCACTGGTCGACGAAGGCGGCGGCGGCCGGGTGCACGGTACCGTCGCCATCGGCCACCACCGAGGCGCCATCGAACACCAGCGCGTCCTGGCCACCGACCACGTTGAGGTAGGCAATCGCCGCCCCGCTCTCACGGGTGCGCGCGGCCAGCACCGCATCGCGCTGGGCATGCTTGCCCCGCTCGTACGGCGACGCATTCGGCACCACCACCAGCTGCGCGCCGGCGCGCACGGTGTCGGCCAACGGCTCGGCGAACCACAGGTCCTCGCAGATCAGCAGGCCGACCGGCACACCGTTGACCTCGAACACGCAGCTGCCGCCATCCGGATCGACATCGAAGTAGCGGCGCTCGTCGAACACCGCGTAGTTGGGCAGCTCGCGCTTGCGGTAGGTCTGCTCGACCAGCCCGTCGCGCAGCACGCTGGCGGCGTTGTAGACCACCGCACCCGCCGCCTGCGGCCAGCCAACCACGGCGGTGATGCCACGGCAGGCGGCAGCGATGCGGGTCATCGCCTGCTCGCACTCGTACAGGAAGCCCGGGCGCAGCAGCAGGTCCTCCGGCGGGTAACCGCTCACCGCCAGCTCGGGGAACATCACCAGCTCGGCGCCGTACTCGTCGCGCGCCTGGCCGATCATCTCGATGATGCGCTCGGTGTTGCCGGCGACATCGCCGACCGGGAAGTCGAACTGCGCCATCGCGATGCGGATCGAAGCCATGGGAATCCAGCCTGTGGTTGCAATGCCGCCATTGTAGCGCTGCGCCATGCGCGTGCCGGGCGCGCTCACTGCGTGGACAGCCCTGGCTCAGTAGATCCACGCCATGCGTGGATGGGCCGACCAGGCGGCCGCCAGACGCAGAAAAGCCGCCCGAGGGCGGCTTTTCCAAAGCAAGCCGAGCGTGGGCTCGGCTCTACAGAATCGGCTGCCAGAGGCAGTCGTTCTTATTTCACCAGCTTGGCGATGGCAGCGCCCAGGTCGCCCGGCGAACGGACGGTGACAACACCGGCAGCTTCCATCGCGGCGAACTTGCCTTCCGCGGTGCCCTTGCCGCCCGAGGCGATCGCACCGGCGTGGCCCATGCGCTTGCCGGCCGGAGCCGACGCACCGGCGATGAAACCGACGACCGGCTTCTTCACGTGGTTCTTGATGTACTCGGCGCCGGCTTCTTCGGCGTCACCGCCGATTTCGCCAACCATGATGATGCCTTCGGTCTGCGGGTCTTCGTTGAACAGCTTCAGGCAGTCGACGAAGTTCAGGCCGTTGATCGGGTCACCACCGATGCCGATGCAGGTGGACTGGCCCAGGCCGACTTCGGTGGTCTGCTTGACCGCTTCATAGGTCAGGGTGCCCGAACGCGACACGATGCCGATCTTGCCCGGCTGGTGGATGTGGCCCGGCATGATGCCGATCTTGCACTCACCCGGGGTGATGACGCCCGGGCAGTTCGGCCCGATCAGCACGGTGTCCGGATGCGAACGGGTCAGCACGTTCTTGACGCGCAGCATGTCCAGCACCGGGATGCCTTCGGTGATGCAGACGATGACCTTGATGCCGGCAGCAGCGGCTTCCAGGATCGCGTCGGCCGCGTACGGCGGCGGCACGTAGATGACCGAGGCGTTGGCGCCGGTGCTCTGCACGGCGTCGGCAACGGTGTTGAAGACCGGCAGGTCGATGTGGGTGGTGCCACCCTTGCCCGGGGTCACGCCGCCAACAACCTGGGTGCCGTACTCGATCATCTGAGTGGCGTGGAAGGTGCCCTGCTGGCCGGTGAAGCCCTGCACGATCACCTTGGTGTTCTTGTTAATCAAAACAGACATGGGAATTCCTTGGTGTCGAATCAGGCAGCGTTCTTGACAGCTTCAACGATCTTCTTGGCGCCATCGTTGATGTTGTCAGCCGGGATGATGGCCATGCCGCTGTCACGCAGCAGCTGCTTGCCTTCTTCCACGTTGGTGCCTTCCAGGCGCACCACGACCGGAACCTTGACGCCCACTTCCTTCACAGCGGCGATGATGCCTTCGGCAATCATGTCGCAGCGGACGATGCCGCCGAAGATGTTGACGAAGATGCCTTCGACCTTGTCCGAGGACAGGATCAGCTTGAACGCTTCGATGACGCGCTGCTTGTTGGCACCGCCGCCCACGTCCAGGAAGTTCGCCGGCTCGCCGCCGTTGAGCTTGATGACGTCCATGGTGGCCATGGCCAGGCCGGCGCCGTTCACCATGCAGCCGATGTTGCCGTCCATGGTGACGTAGTTGATGTCCAGCTCCGAAGCGATCACTTCGGTCGGATCTTCCTGGGTCTTGTCGCGCATGGCGACCAGGGCCTTCTGGCGGAACGCGGCGTTGTCGTCGCTGTCGAACTTGCCGTCCAGCGCGTACAGGTTGCCGTCGTCCAGGATGGCCAGCGGGTTGATTTCAACCAGGGCCAGGTCCTTTTCGTTGAACAGGCGGTACAGGTTCACCATGATGCTGGCGAACTGGCCGGCCTGCTTGGCGGTCAGGCCCAGCTTGAAGCCGAAATCACGGCCGTGGTAACCCTGCACGCCTTCGACGAAGTCGACGTTCAGCGAGTGGATCAGCTCCGGGGTTTCAGCGGCGACCTGCTCGATCTCCACGCCGCCTTCCGAAGAGGCGATGTAGGTGATGGTCTTGGTGCCACGGTCGACCAGCACCGACAGGTACAGTTCCTTGACGATCTCGCCGGCGGTGGTCACCAGCACCAGGTTGACCGGCAGTTCAACGCCAGCGGTCTGGTAGGTGGCCATCTTGGTGCCGAGCATCTTGGCCGCAGCGGCCTTCACGTCGTCGGTGGTCTTGCAGAACTTGACGCCGCCAGCCTTGCCGCGGCCGCCAGCGTGGATCTGCGCCTTCACCATCCAGGGGCCCTGGCCCAGGGAGTTGGCAGCGGCAACCGCTTCGTCCGGGGTCGCAGCGACCTTGCCGGCCGGGACCGGGATGCCGTACTCGGCAAGCAGTTGTTTTGACTGGTATTCGTGGAAATTCATGCGTCACCGTGGGAATAGGAACGACCGCACGCAATTCCTCAGGGCCCCGGCGGGGCGCCGGCATGGACCGCGGCGGGCCCACTATTGTGGCCGAGCCAGCGCCGGGGCGCAAAGAAGTCTGTACAAAACGCCAGACCTGGCCAGATTTCCACCACCATTCAGGCAGTTGCGCCCGGGCCGCCGTTGGCCACCGGTATCCACGGCAGGCCAAATGCGCGATCCGGGCGGCTCCGGCGGCGTCCTGCCGGGGGCCCTATACTGGTCAACCAAGGTGTGTAGTGCCGGGCCTGCCCGGCTGCTTCCACCGCAGGCCACAGAGAAGCGACGTACCCGCCCGGCTTCAGGGGATGCCAGGCAGGGCCGCCGCAGATTCCAGACCCAGGCAGCCAGAAGGGGAGTTCCGGCGTGTCACCCAGTGCTTCATTGATCGACCGCATCGAATCGATTCCGCGGCGTGAGCTGTACTTCTTCGCGCTGTACCGGGTGCTGATCGCCGCGGTCATCGCCGGCCTGCTCTACAGCCCCCTGTCCGGCATGGTCGGCGAGGCCCATCACCCGCGCCTGGCCGATACCGTCGCGGCCATCTATCTGCTGCTGTCGCTGCTGGCCCTGGCGATCGGCCGCAACGAACGCTGGCTGCGCCCGATCGTGGTCAGCAGCGTGCTGGTGGACATCATCGCCGCCACCCTGCTGGCGCATGCCCTGCCCGGCGCCAGCGCCGGCATCTCGATGTCGCTGCTGTTCAACATCGCCGCTGCCGCCACCCTGCTGCCGTTGACCTGGGGCCTGGGCCTGGCAATCGCTGCCAGCCTGGCCACCGGTACCGAATACCTCTGGAAGGTGCTCGAAGGCGGCGACCCCACCCGCACCCTGGCCGAGCTGGCCATGTTCGCCACCAGCTACCTGGCGCTGGCCTTCATCAGCTACCAGGTGGGCAACCGCGCGCGCCGCAACCAGCAGCTGGCCAACCAGCGCGGCGACGAAGTGGCCAACCTGTTCCAGATCAACGAACTGATCATCCGCCGCATGCGCACCGGCGTGCTGGTGGTGGACGCCGACAACCGCATCACCCTGGCCAATGAAGCGGCCTCGATGCTGCTCGGCGACAACGACGGCATCGGTGAGACAGGACGCCTGGATCTGGCCAGTGCCGCGCCGGAACTGGCGCGCCGCCTGCAGCGCTGGCGCAACGGCTGGGCGCAGGACGAACTGCCGCTGCAGCTCAACCCCGACCAGCCGGAAGTGCAACCACGCTTCGCCCGCCTGCTGGCCGGCAGCGAGCTGGCCCTGGTGTTCCTAGACGATTCCAGCGTGGTGTCCCGGCGCGCCGAATCGCTCACCCTGTCGGCGATGGGCCGCTTCTCGGCCAGCCTCGCCCACGAGATCCGCAATCCGCTGGCGGCGATCAACTACGCCGTGCAGCTGCTCGAGGAAGGCACCGGTTTCAACGAGAGTGACCGCCGCCTGCTGCAGATCATCCGCCAGCAGTGCCAACGCACCAACGGCATCGTCGAGAGCGTGCTGGGGCTGGCACGGCGCGAACGCGCCACGCCCGAGAACGTGGACCTGGTCGCCTTCGTGCGCCGCTTCGTGCTGGAGTACAAGCAGGGCCAGACGCTGGAGACCGACAGCATCGAACCGATCATCAGCGACACGGCGGTGATGGCGCAGGTCGATACCAAGCACCTGTACCAGGTGCTCACCGTGCTGGTGCACAACGCACTGAAGTACGGCCGCATCGGCCAGCAGCCGGCGCGGGTGCGCCTGCGCGTGGCGCAGCACGAACGCAGCGCGGTGATCGACGTGATGGACCGTGGCCCCGGCATTCCCGAGAGCGTGGCCGCACAGCTGTTCCGTCCGTTCTTCACCACCTCCGAGCACGGCACCGGCCTGGGCCTGTATATCGCCCGCGAGTTGTGCCGCGCCAACCAAGCACGGCTCGACTACATTCCAGTGCCGGCAGGCGGCTCCTGCTTCCGCCTGGTGCTGCCCGGCCCGCACACGCTGTTGCCCACCTGATTCCAAATCTGTGCGTCAAACATTTGTCGCTTCCAGCCCCCTCGTTTATCTTTCACGCCCATGAACGAAACCCGCAGCGCCCTCGTCGTCGACGATGAACGCGACATCCGCGAACTGCTGGTACTGACCCTCGGCCGCATGGGGCTGCGCATCAGTACCGCCGCCAACCTGGCCGAAGCACGCGAGCTGCTGGCCAGCAATCCGTACGACCTGTGCATCACCGACATGCGCCTACCGGATGGCAACGGCATTGAGCTGGTCAGCGAAATCGCCCAGCACTACCCGCGCACGCCGGTGGCGATGATCACCGCCTTCGGCAGCATGGACCTGGCGGTGGAAGCGCTGAAAGCCGGCGCCTTCGACTTCGTCAGCAAGCCGGTGGACATCTCGGTGCTGCGTGGCCTGGTCAAGCACGCACTGGAACTCAACAACACCGAACGCCCTGCGCCCGGCCCCGCCACCGAACAGGCTGCACGCCTGCTGGGCGCTTCGCCGGCCATGGACGTGTTGCGCACCACCATCGGCAAGGTCGCGCGCAGCCAGGCACCGGTCTACATCCTCGGTGAATCCGGGGTTGGCAAGGAACTGGTCGCTCGCACCATCCACGCCCAAGGCGCGCGTGCGGCCGGCCCGTTCGTGCCGGTTAACTGCGGCGCCATTCCCGGCGAGCTGATGGAAAGCGAATTCTTTGGCCACCGCAAAGGCAGCTTCAGCGGCGCGCATGCCGACAAGCCCGGCCTGTTCCAGGCGGCGCACGGCGGCACCCTGTTCCTGGACGAAGTGGCCGAGCTGCCGCTGCAGATGCAGGTGAAGCTGCTGCGCGCGATCCAGGAGAAGTCGGTGCGCGCGGTCGGTGCTGCCAACGAAGAGCCGGTGGACGTACGCATCCTCTCTGCCACCCACAAGGACCTGGCCGAGCTGGTCGAAGACGGGCGCTTCCGCCACGACCTGTACTACCGCATCAACGTGATCGAACTGAAGGTGCCGCCGCTGCGCGAGCGCCGCCAGGACCTGCCGGAACTGGCGGCCGCCGTACTGGCGCGGCTAGCCCGCAGCCACGGCCGTGCCACCCCGCTGCTGGCCCCGTCGGCGCTGGAGGCGCTGGCCCACTATGCGTTCCCGGGCAATGTGCGCGAGCTGGAGAACATTCTGGAACGCGCGCTGGCACTGGCTGAGGAAGACCGCATCGGTGCCGACGACCTGCGCCTGCCGCAGCACGCCCCGCGTGCGCCCGGCGGCGCAGCTCCCGCCGAAGCCGTGGCCGACCTGCAGCCGGGCGGCGCCGCCCTGCCCTCGTACATCGAGCAACTGGAACGCAGCGCCATCCAGCGCGCGCTGGAAGAGAACCGCTGGAACAAGACCCGGACCGCCGCGCAGCTGGGCATCACCTTCCGCGCGCTGCGCTACAAGCTGAAGAAGCTGGGAATGGAGTAAGGGCTGAACGGCCCTGGCAGGCGCCAACCTTGGTTGGCGCTGCGCCGCCGCGCCATCCGCGCATGGCGTGGATCTATCATGGGATCCGTGGCCGATCATCCACGCATGGCGTGGATCTACTGTAGAGCCGAGCCCACGCTCGGCTGCTCTTCGGGCCATCAGCCGAGCATAGGCTCGGCTCTACCTCAATCCTTGGTCACGCGATTGATCTCGGCCAGGCTGGTCACGCCCGCAGCCGCCTTCTTCAACGCCGACTGCCGCAGGTCATTCACCCCGATCTGCTGCGCCGCCTCGGCAATCTGCAGCGCATTGCCACCGGCCAGCACGATCGTGGCGATCTCATCGGTCATCGGCATCACCTGGTAGATACCGGTTCGGCCCTTGTAGCCTTCGGTGCACTCATCGCAGCCCACCGCCTCGTACAGCTGGATGCCCGCATCCAGCTGCGCCTGGGTGAAGCCCTCGGCCAGCAGCGCATGCTCCGGCAGGTTGGCCGGACGCTTGCAGTTGCCGCACAACCGGCGTGCCAGGCGCTGCGCGATCACCAGCGTCACCGAGCTGGTGATGTTGTACGGGGCGATACCCATGTTCATCAGGCGCGCGATGGTCTGCGGCGCATCGTTGGTATGCAGCGTGGACAGCACCATGTGGCCGGTCTGCGCCGCCTTGATCGCAATCTCGGCCGTCTCCAGGTCGCGGATTTCGCCGACCATGATGATGTCCGGATCCTGTCGCAGGAACGAGCGCAGCGCCGCGGCGAAGGTCATGCCGCGCTTGTTGTTCTGCTGCACCTGGTTGACACCGGGCAAGCGGATTTCCACCGGGTCTTCGGCAGTGGAGATGTTGCGCGTCTCGTCGTTGAGGATGCCCAGCGCGGTATACAGCGACACGGTCTTGCCCGAACCGGTCGGGCCGGTCACCAGCACCATGCCATACGGCTTGTGGATGGCGTCGTGGAACAGCTTCTGCTGGTCTGGTTCGTAGCCCAGCTTGTCGATGCCCAGCTTGGCCGCGCTGCCATCGAGGATACGCAGCACCACTTTTTCACCGAACAGGGTCGGCAGCGTGCTGACGCGGAAGTCGATCTGCTTGGTCTTGGACAGGTTCAGCTTGATGCGCCCGTCCTGCGGCACGCGCTTCTCGGCGATGTCCAGCTGCGCCATCACCTTCAAACGCGCGGCAATGCGCTGGTTCAACTTCACCGGCGCGCGCGCCACCATCTTCAGCAGGCCGTCGATGCGCAGGCGCACGCGGTAATCGTCTTCGTAGGGCTCGAAGTGGATATCCGATGCGCCCTTGCGGATCGCATCGACCAGTACCTTGTTGACGAACTTCACCACCGGGGTGTCGTCACCCTTGGCGTCGATGCCAGAGTCGCCGCTGCTGGCGCCGAGATCTTCGTCACCAGCCGCGACATCCAGGTTGCCCATGCCCTCGTCATCGCCACCCAGTGCGTTTCCGATGGCATCGTGGCTGGCGTGCCACTGCTCAAGCGTGCGGCGGATCTGGTCCTCATCGACCAGGATCGGTTCCACCACCAGATTGGTGTGGAACTTGATCTCGTCCAGCGCATGGGTCGGGTTGCTGGTACCCACGAACAGCTTGCCGCCGCGTTTGAACAGCGGCAGCACGTTGTGCTTGCGCAGCAGCTCCTCGCTGACCAGGCTCATCGCGTTCTGGCTGGTGTCGAACGTGGAAACGTCGAACAGCGGCATGCCGAACTCGACTGCATTGGCGGCGGCGAGCTGCGAGGCACTGACCAGCTTGTTCTGCGCGAACCACGTAGGCAGCGGCTGGCGGGCAGCCGCCGCCTTGGCCATGGCGTCGCGGGCGGAGGCCTCGTCCAAGGCACCGTCCTGGACCAAGCGACGGGCCAAGCCGGTGATGCCGACAAGGTTGGCGGTGACAACTGTGTTCATGTGTGTACTCCTACTCCCCCGCGCAGCCTACCCCACACACCGCTTGCACGGAATGCCCAGCAGCATCAACCGTGAGGGCAACCCTTGGGCGCCACTTCAGCCGGAGCATCGGTCTTGCAGTCCCATATGCCGGAATTCGCGGCATAGGTGATGGTGACAGTGGCGGACTTCACTTTGTCGTTCACGCCTGTGGCCTTCATCGTCGCCGTGATGACACAAGGAACCGCGGCTGTCGCCTTGATACCGTCGACATATTTGCCAGTCAGGACTGCGCTGTCCGGCAGTGCGCAGGATGCCGCGCCGTTGCTATTGGCGAACTGCTCGGCCACCGGCGTCTTCAGCCCCCCCAACAGCACAATGGCCTCGGATAGCTGACTGCGCGCGGTGTAGTCGTTGTATTGCGGGATAGCGATAGCTGCAAGGATGGCGATGATGGCTACAACGATCATCAATTCGATCAGGGTGAAACCGGTTTGCTTGTTCATGGAGGCGCTCCCCAACGCGCAGACGGATATTCCCTGCGAAGCAGGGTTCATGCCAAAAAAAAGCCCCGGCGCGGCCGGGGCTCTATTGAGCCAAAGAAGCTTTGACTCTTACGGGGTGGTGCCGCCACCGCCACCGCCACCGCCAGCAGCCGCAGCAGTGCAGGCCTTCGGCGTCAATGCAGCATTGACGCTGCTATTGCAGGACCATTCGCCGGTCGACGGCTTATAGGTCAGGGTAATCTCGGCATCCTTGACTTTGTCGTTGACGCCGGAGCCCTTCATTTTTGCAACAATTTTGCAGCTATCGGCAGCACCCGTCGGCGTAATGCTGGTCACATACTTACCCGAGGTAACCGTGCCAGTCGGAACGGCACAGGAAGTCGTGGCACTATCCTGGGCATAAGCTTCAGCGACAGGAGTCTTTAGGCCACTAGCCAAGGTGAAAGCCTCGGTCAGCTGAGCACGAGCCGTGTAATCGTTGTACTGCGGGATGGCAATGGCAGCCAGAATCGCGATGATCGCAACGACGATCATCAGTTCGATCAGGGTGAAGCCCTTCTGGTTCTTCATGGTGGTACGTCCCCAAGATGAGTGGTAGTTGATGTCGGGGTGGCGGCCGACCAGCCAATGGCCGGTTGAGCAGGCTACCCGTCCCCGCGGGTGGATCAACGCAGGTTACGTGCCAATCTCCCATGGCAGCGTCTCCTCGATTTCCCCCTGCCCATGATGGCAGCAATTTCGCGGATGGAAACCCCCTCCGGCCGAATCTGCGATGGACGCGGCAATGTGACGCAGCGCGTCACCTTTCGTCTCCGCTGGTCAAGAACTCTGCGCAACGTCACGCTGGCACACTCCCCGGACGGCCCCGAACCGGCTACCATCGCCGGTCATGATGCCCGCCTGGGGATGGCGGGCCTTGGGGAGCCAACATGTCTGTCAGTCGCAGTGCGATCAAGAAAGAGCCCGTGGCTCGCACCACCACGGAGCTGCAACCGTTTGTCTGGGAGGGGACCGACAAGCGGGGCGTGAAGATGAAAGGGGAGCAGGTCGCCAAGAACGCGAATCTGCTGCGGGCGGAACTGCGGCGCCAGGGCATCAACCCCGGCACGGTAAAGCCCAAGCCGAAGCCACTGTTCGGAGCAGCCGGCAGCAAGGTTTCACCAAAGGACATTGCCTTCTTCAGCCGTCAGATGGCGACGATGATGAAGTCCGGTGTGCCGATCGTCTCAGCGCTGGACATCATCGCAAGTGGGCATAAGAACCCACGCATGAAGAAGATGGTGGAAGGGATCCGCGCCGATATCGAGGGCGGTTCCTCGCTATATGAGGCGGTCAGCAAGCATCCCGTGCAGTTCGACGAGCTCTACCGGAACCTTGTCCGGGCCGGGGAAGGCGCCGGTGTGCTTGAAACGGTGCTGGACACGGTCGCCACCTACAAGGAAAACATCGAAGCGCTGAAGGGCAAGATCAAGAAGGCGCTGTTCTATCCTGCCATGGTGGTGGTGGTTGCGTTGGTGGTCAGTGCCATCATGCTGATCTTCGTCGTACCACAGTTTGAGGAAGTGTTCCGTGGTTTCGGCGCGGACCTGCCAGCATTCACCCAGATGATCGTCAATCTGTCACGCTTCATGGTTTCGTGGTGGTGGCTGATAGCGATCGTGGCGATTGGCGCCGTCGTTGCGTTCACCATGGCCTACAAACGATCACCCAACATGCAGCACACCATGGATCGGCTGATTCTGAGGGTGCCGGTGATCGGCCAGATCATGCATAACAGTTCGATCGCCCGCTTCGCCCGCACTACGGCGGTGACCTTCAAGGCTGGCGTGCCACTGGTGGAGGCGCTGGGCATCGTTGCCGGCGCTACCGGCAACAAGGTCTATGAGGAAGGCGTACTGCGGATGCGCGACGACGTGTCGGTCGGCTATCCGGTCAATGTAGCCATGAAGCAGCTGAACCTGTTCCCGCACATGGTCATCCAGATGACCGGCATCGGCGAAGAGGCCGGTGCCTTGGACGCCATGTTGTTCAAGGTTGCCGAGTATTATGAGCAGGAGGTCAACAATGCCGTTGACGCCCTGAGCAGCCTGCTCGAACCGATGATCATGGTCTTCATCGGTGTCGTCGTTGGCGGTATGGTCATCGGCATGTACCTGCCCATCTTCAAACTTGGCGCCGTCGTCGGCTAAAGGTATCAATGGCATTTCTCGACCAGCACCCTGGCCTCGGCTATCCCGCCGCGGCCGCCCTGGGACTGCTGCTGGGCAGTTTCCTGAACGTCGTCATCCTACGGCTGCCCAAGCGGCTGGAGTGGCAGTGGAAGCGCGATGCGCGCGAAGTCCTGGAGGAACCGGACTTCTATGAACCACCCCCACCGGGGATCGTAGTCGAGCCGTCGCACTGCCCGCACTGCAAGCACAAGCTGAGCTGGTACGAGAACATCCCGCTGTTCAGCTGGATCATCCAGGGTGGCAAATGCCGCCACTGCAAGGCGCCGATCTCGCTGCAGTACCCGCTGGTGGAGGCGCTGACCTCGGTGCTGGTGCTGGCCTGCGTCTGGCAGTTCGGCTTCGGCTGGCAGGGTTTCGGCGCCATCGTGCTGACCTGCTTCCTGATTGCCCTGTCCGGCATCGACCTGCGCACGCAGCTGCTACCCGACCAGCTCACCCTGCCGCTGATGTGGCTGGGGCTGATAGGCAGCATCGACAACCTGTACATGCCGGCCAAGCCTGCCCTGGTAGGCGCGGCGGTGGGTTACCTGTCGCTGTGGACGGTCTGGTGGCTGTTCAAGCAGCTGACCGGCAAGGAAGGCATGGGCCACGGCGACTTCAAGCTGCTGGCGGCGCTGGGCGCCTGGTGCGGCCTGAAGGGCATCCTGCCGATCATCCTGCTGTCGTCGGTGCTGGGCGCCATCATCGGCTCGATCTGGCTGTACAGCCGGGGCCGTGACCGCGCCACGCCCATCCCGTTCGGCCCCTACCTGGCCGTTGCTGGCTGGCTGTACTTCATGTGGGGTGCGCCGCTGGTGGAGCAGTACATGGTGATGAGCGGGCTGCGCTGAGGGGAGTCCCCATGAGCCGCTATGTGGTTGGCCTGACCGGTGGTATCGCCTCGGGCAAGAGTGAAGTAACCCGGCGCTTCGAGGCGCTGGGCATCGTGGTGGCCGATGCTGACCTGGCCGCCCGCGCCGTGGTGGCCGCCGGCAGCCCGGCGCTGGCCCGCATTGCCGAGCGTTTCGGCGCCGACATGCTGCTGGCCGACGGCAGCCTTGACCGGGCCCGCCTGCGCGCTCACGTGTTCGCCGACCCGGCGGAGCGGACGGCGCTGGAAGCGATCACCCACCCGGCTATCCGCCTGCTGATGCAGCAGCAGTGCGAGCAGGCCACCAGCGCCTATGCGATTGCGGCCATTCCGCTGCTGACCGAGGTGGGTGGGCGGAAGGCCTACCCGTGGCTGGACCGGGTGTTGCTGGTGGATGCGCCCGAAGCCGTGCAGCACGCCCGGCTGATGCAGCGCGATGGTATCGACGCGGCGCTGGCCGACCGGATGATTGCTGCCCAGGCCAGCCGCGCGCAGCGGTTGGCGTTGGCCGATGACGTGGTGGTCAATGATGGGCAGCCGGAGGACCTGCAGGTGCAGGTGGAACAGCTGCATGCGCGGTATCTGGGGTTGGCCGGGGGTTGAGGCCGGGTTGCCGGCCAGCGGCCGGCACTACCGAAGTGCATCCACGCATGGCGTGGTTCTGGGGATCTTCTGTAGCCGAGCCGATGCTCGGCTGCGACCATCAAGCCGAGCATCGGCTCGGCTCTACAAAACGCTCTGCATCCACGCGTGGCGTGGATCTACTCCAGCTGCAGGCGGGCGTAGCGGGCGAGTTCGCGCGCGCCTAGCAGCAGGCCGTCGACCACATCGGGATTGAGCTGCTGGCGCGCGCCGCCCTGCTCTCGCGCGAGTTCGGCAGCGTGCAGCAGCTGGATCAGGGTATTCAGACCGGCAAGCGTGCGGCTGAGGCCGGCCATCATGGCTGCCCGCGCCGGGCTGGCCCCCTGCACGTCCAGCGGCTGGCCGTCGGCGGCGTCGCGGCCATCCATGCGCGCCAGCAGGGCAGGCAGCAGGTCCTTGGGGTCATCCAGCAGAACTTCGACACGCTCGGCGACGTCGGCAGGCAGCAGGTGGGCGGCGTCGCCGATCAGGGCGTGCAGCTGGGGGAACAGCGGGCGGGTGGACATGGTGGAGCTCCTCGCAGTCGGCAGGCCACCTGCAGATGCAAGGTGGCGGACGGTGCGGGTTGGCGTACCGGACAACTCCCAGATGGATGGAAACTCCGGCGGATTCCCGGGAATCCCCACGCACCGCCCGCCATGAAGCGAGCACGGTGCATTGTCCGCGATGCCGCGCAAGGCATCGGAAGCTTTCCATCTAACAGTTGATTTCAGGACGCCAATCCCGGCCAAGGCACCTGCCCCGGCCAGGTCATCAGGCCATCGCCACACGCGGCGATCTGTAAGGAAATTCCCAAGTGCGGCGCGGGCTTGCCAATGCGTGCGCTGGAACACGCGCGGGGCGCGGCAGCGATCACGGTGGTGTCGTGTTGGGCCTGAGGCCCGATCATCGCGCGAGGGGAATTCGGTGGCACAAGCGACACAGCGCGCGATGCAAGGTCGGCAAGGTTCGTGCCGACCAAGGTCGGCACCCACCAAAGCACGGGCCCTTACAACGGCTTCGGCGAGAACGTCAGGGTGGCGATCACGCCACGCTGGCCACCGGGGCGCACGCTCACCTGCCAGCCGTACAGATCGCACAGGCGGCTGACGATCGACAGGCCGATGCCGCCACCCTGCGAATGGCCGGCGTGGGTGCCACGGTAGCCACGCTGGAACAGCTTGGCTGCGTCTTCCTCGCTCAGGCCCGGGCCGCTGTCGGTCACCGACACCGAATTGGTGCCGACGAACACGCGTACCTCGCCGTCCTGCGAGTACTTCACGGCATTGCCGATCAGGTTGCCCAGTGCCACCGACAGCGCCGCCTCGGGCGCATCGATCACCAGGTTGCGCTCACCTTCCAGCAGCAGTTCCAGCGGCTTGCCACCCAGCTGCGCACGATGCGCGTCCAGCAGTTGCTCGGCCACGCGGGCGACGTTGCTGGTGCCCTGCCCGCGCTCGTTGCGCGACAGCAGCAGCAGCGCGCCGATCAGGTCGCTGCACTGCTGTTCGGCACGCTGGATGCGCTGCAGGCGCTGCAGCACCTTCTCGTCCAGGCCGGGCCGGGTCAGCAGCAGCTCGGTGGCGCCACGGATCACCGCCAACGGCGTGCGCAGCTCATGGCTGACGTCTGCATTGAATTCACGGTCGCGCTGCACCACTTCGGTCAGTCGCGAGGAATAGTCGTCCAGCGCCTGTGCCAACTGCCCCACTTCGTCGTCGGGGAAGCGTGGCGCCAGCGGTTCGGGATCGCTGGTGCCGCCGCGATAGGCGCGCAGCCGCGCGGCCAGATCCGACACCGGCTTCATCACCTTCGACGCCGACCACCAGCCCAGCACCAGCGACAGCACGCTGAACACCAGCACCGACAGCACCAGCGCGCGGTTGAGCTGCTTGCCGCCGCGCACGCTGTCGGTCATGTCATAGGCAAGGAAGAACCAGGCGTCGGGCGTCTTGCGCACGGCCAGCTTGTAGGAGTACGGCTCGCCGTGCTCGTCACCGCTGACGCTGTGGATGCCATCGGAGAAGCCCGCCCACTGCGCGCGTTCTTCGCGCACCCGGTCGAACTTGTCCTTGGAATAGGCATAGGCCCTGATCTGCAGCACCGGTGCGTCCGGGTTATGCCCGGGGTGCTCGTAATAGCGGCGCGCATACTCGTCGATGTTGCGGTTCATCAACTCTTCCACCAACTGGTTTTCCACGCGCAGGCGGGCCCAGTTGGTAGCGAACGCGAACAGTGTTGTCAGGCAGAACCCCAACAACACGAACGAAACGATGATGCGGCTGCGCAGGCGCCGCCGATAAGGCGTGCGCCGGCGCTCCCCCTTGGTTGCCACCGAATCAGGCTTCCGGGGTGGCGATGCGGTATCCGATGCCATGGCGGGTCTGGATCAGCGGCACTTCAAACGGCTTGTCGACCACCGCACGCAGGCCATGGATGTGCACGCGCAGGGAATCGGAATCGGGCAGTTCCTCGCCCCACACACGGGTTTCCAGTTCCTGCCGGGTCACCACGGCCGGGGCCGCTTCCATCAGCGCCTGCAGAATCTTCAGTGCGGTCGGGTTGAGCTGCAGCAGCTTGCCCTGGCGGCGCACTTCCAGCGTATCCAGGTTGTATTCCAGATCGCCGGTTTCCAGCACGCGGGTCTGCACGCCCTTGCCGCGTCGCGACAGGGCGTTCAGACGCACTTCCACTTCCTGCAGCGCGAACGGCTTGATCAGGTAGTCGTCCGCGCCGGAATCGAAACCGGCCAGCTTGTTGTCCAGCGAGTCGCGGGCGGTGAGCATCAGCACCGGGGTCTGCTTGCGCGCTTCATTGCGCAACTTGCGGCAGACCTCGATGCCGTCCATGCCTGGCAGATTGAGATCCAGCACGATCGCGTCGAACTCGTGCACCACGGCCAGGTGCAGACCGGTAACCCCGTCAGCCGCGAAGTCCACGGTGTGGCCCCGGTCCTCCAGGTAGTCGCCCAGGTTGGCCGCAATGTCGCTGTTGTCTTCGATTACCAGGATTCTCACTGTCACCTCTAATTGACGAATTTGCCGACGCGCTGGGCCTGGCCCATATCACGCTGTGCCTTGTCCTTCCGCCGGGCGCGCTCGGCAACGGTAGTGCACTGCGTCGTGGCCCGGTTCGAACCCGTGGCCTTTTCACGTTGGCATATTAGACGACTATCTTCACGTGCCTGTGTCAAAACCGTGTTCACGATCTGCTGGTCGTTGAAGACATCGGTTCGTACCTGTTCAGGCATGGAATCGCGGTCAGGGTGCTGCTCGACGGCCGTACGCATGCGCACCAGCGCCTCGCGCACGCGGCTGCGGTCGGTCTGCTTCAGTTCGCTGTAGGTCTCGCCATCGTTGAGTTCGATTTCGATGCGCTCGATCTGCTGCTGCAGCGGCTTGCCGGGGATAAAGACCTCGCCGGCCTGGTTCGATGCAGAGGCGGCGGTAGCCAGGGTCAGGCCCGAGATCAGGACCGCCGACATCAGGAGGGACTTCATGACAAACGAATCCTTGTTTGAGTTGAGTGCTGACTGTATTCGCACCACCTTCACGCCAGCAAGTGCCATGCGCAGGGGCATCGGACGGCCTAGTGGTTGGTGGCAGGGTTGAAGTTGTTGAAGGTGCGCTGGTCGTTGAGCAGGGCCTTGCCCTTCTCCTCGATCCGGCGGCGCTCAGCCACGGTCAGGCAGCGGCTTTTAGGCATGTTGCTGCCGGTGGTGCGGGTGTGCTGGCAGATCTGGCGGCTGTCTTCATGGGCGCGGACAAGAACCGTGTTGATCCGCTCCTGGTCGTTGAAGACCTCCGCCTGGACCTGCGGCGGGAGCTCCTGAAGCGTGCGGTGGTCACCCATGCGCTGGGTGATGCGCGCCAGTGCCTGCTGCACCTGGGCACGGTCGTCAGCGGAAATCTCGCTGTATTCGCCGTCATCGAGGGCCTTTTCAACCCGCCGGACCTGCTCGGCCACCGGTGCCTGCACGTCCATCTGTATGGCGGTCTTCTCCGGCTTGGCGGAGACAGCACCAGACAGCCCCAGCAACAACGCGATCATCGTGATGCGGTACATCGCCAGCCTCCGGATCCATCCAGGAACGATGGGCGCCACTCTACGGCCGTCACGTTGCCTCCACAAGGGACCTGCGGCTGGCATAAAAAAGACCCAGGCGGTGCCCCGCCTGGGTCTGAAGTCGTATCCCGATACCGATCCTGCTGAGAGGCAGAGCTGCGGTTCGCTGAAGGCTACGCCGGCGCCGATTAAAGGCATGTTAAAGCCGGCCTCATTTGCCCATGAGAATTTCAAGCCATTGATTGATCATGGCTTTTTGAGCTTCTCGACGTGCTCGATGATGCGCGTGGCCACATCTACCCCGCAGGCGGCTTCGATGCCCTCCAGCCCTGGCGTGGAGTTGACCTCCAGCACCAGCGGGCCGCGCGCGGAGCGGATCAGGTCCACGCCACAGACCGAAAGGCCCAGCGCCTTGGCCGAGCGCACCGCCACCTGCTGTTCGGCGCGGCTGGCCTTGGCCGCCACCGCGGTGCCGCCGGCATGCAGGTTGGAGCGGAAGTCCCCTTCCGGCGCCTGCCGCTGCATCGACGCCACCACCTGGTCACCGACCACGAAGCAGCGCAGGTCGGCGCCCTTGGCTTCGCCGATAAACTCCTGCATCAGGAAGTTGGCGTACAGGCCCCGCAGGGCCTCGACGATGCCACGCGACGCACTGGCCTTCTCGGTGAGGATCACCCCCCGTCCCTGGGTACCTTCGTTGAGCTTCACCACGTGTGGCGGCGGGCCGAGCATGGACAGCAGGTCGACGGTGTCATCCGGGTTGTCGCCGAACACGGTGACTGGCATGTCGATGCCCTTGGCGGCCAGCAGTTGGTGCGCGCGCAGCTTGTCGCGCGAACGCAGGATCGCGTCGGAGGGGTTGGGCGTACGCGCCCCCATCAGCTCGAACTGGCGCAGCACGGCGGTGCCATAGCGGGTGATCGAGGCACCGATGCGCGGGATGACCATGTCCACGCCGGTCATCGGCCGGCCCTTGTAGTGCATCGAGAAACCATCGGCGGCAATGCGCATGTAGCAGCGCAGCGGGTCGAGGATGCGTACGGTGTGGCCGCGCGCGCGGGCCGCCTCGACCAGCCGGCGGGTGGAGTACAGGGAGCTGTTGCGGGACAGGATGGCGAGCTTCATCGCGGCAGGATCGGACGGCAGGCGCGCAGCATAGCGCGGGCGTGTGGCGGGTGGATGATGCCCAGCAGGCCGCCGCATCTGCGTGCCTGACGGGGCTGTGCGAAGATGCCTTTCGCCGGCTGATGGACAGAACACGACCGGCTTACACACCCCAAGGAGAACCACAGATGCGAATGGGAATTCCGCTGTTGTTGCTGTTTGCCCTGGTGGGAGGCGCCGCAGACGTACAGGCTGCGCCGACCCATGCAGTCTCCCGGCTCTACTTCGATGCCAACAACACGCTGATCGGCCAGGGCCTGCGCTACTGCACAGGCAAGACACAGCACCAGGGCGTTGCCTCACACGCCAATACCCGCTGGATCGATGTTTCCTACGCCTGCCAGGGCGACTCGACCGACGTTTCCTACGGCAGCTGGGTGCCTGCGCAACTTCGGCAGGACTTCTGCACGCTGTATGACGCCTGCACGTCACTGATGCCATGGCCGGAACCCGGTCTGCCCGGCACCCTCGGCAACGGCTTCTACTCTGACTGACGGCCGGTAGCCGCCGCACCGTCTCCGGCGATGGCCGCACCGTCGCCGGGGACATCCTCATGGCTCATCCAAGGGATGCGTGGCGCCGCCGAACCGCGCGGGGCAGGCGCAACGAGAAGTGCCCATCGCGGACACGCACGGCCAGTGCGGTTTCCCGCCATTCCACAGGCAAGGCGAGTGCCGTGTGTGGCGTGGGGATGCGTGTGATCGCGTCGAACGTCCAGTGTTCCTCATAGGCGTCGCAGCGAAGCGTACCGTCATCGCCGGCCTCGATCACATCGATCCAGGCCCCACTGCGGGCCTTGCCGCTGCCGCCCGTCGCACGGCGGCCAATGGCCTGCCAACGCCCCTGCCAGTGGACGAGCCATACGCCCTCGATGGGACGCAGATCCCCATCAAGCACGCTGCCCGCCACCACCACGCATCGTCCGGACGGGCTGGTGATCACCGTCTCCAGATCGCAGGCGTGACGGTCACTGGGCTCGCCATCGAGACAGAGCGCGTACGGGCAGATGCGCGCGAACAGGGTCGGATGCGCGGTCAGGCGCAGATCGTCGGGCAGCAGCGGGATGGCCCGCAGCACCCGGGCATCCGGCAGGACATGCCGCAATGCCTGCGGCAGCCCGGCGGCCAGTGCGGGATGCTCCGGTTCCAGCCATAGACCCCGGCAGGAGCGCAGCGTGCTCGATCGGCAGGGAAGATCCCGCAACCACATCGCGGCTTCGGCATCCCCGCCAAGCTGCCGGCGCTCGTGCAGCTCCTGCCAGAACAGGCTGGGAACAATCGCCAGCAGGTACATCACCCTCTTGTCCGCTTCGTCGTAGACGATCACCGCTTCGCTGCGATCAATGTAACCACTGGCCACGCGCAGCGCGCTTCCCGCCAGCGTCTGCCACTCGCCACTGGCATCGTGACTGCCTCCGGTGGATACGCCCTCGACAATGGCGCCATCGCGCAGCATCTGGGTGCTGTAGGCCGGCCCTCCCATGCCCAGCTCACCCCAATCCAACAGGACATCATGCGTGGGCGGCCGGGTGGCAAAGGGCAGCGTCGCCCGCGAGCGCAGCAGTGCGCCGCCTACGGCATCGCCGACCAGATCGAAGCGCTGCAGCACGCCGCCCACTGCAAGGCACGCGGCCAGGGCGACAACCACGCCCAGCGGCGACCACCAGGCCACGCAGATGGCGACCAGGACCAGGAACGGCAGCCACTGGGTGAAACGGCGGAGGGCGATTCGATCAACGGTCATGCGGGCAGGGTGACTGCGATTGCGCACCATTCAAACCTTCAACGCGGTGCCAGGCAATGGGGGTCGAACCGGCATTGCCGCTAGACTTTCCCTGATGATGGAACCAATGACTGCCGTGAAGCACCGGAATCTGCTGCTGGACGTACTACCGCGGTGGAGAGCACTGGCCAAGGATCCGGGAGTACCGCGCCGCATGCTTCGCCTGCCGGACTGGCAGGCGGACTGGAACGCGGGCATGGCCCTGCTTGCGCGTCATGCGCGCAATGGCGGTGAACCTGCGGAGGAACCGCTGCAGGGTCATGCGGCGCTGGAGCATGCCTACGGCTGGGAAGCGGTTGCCCAGACCGGCAGCAACCTGCTGCTGAAAGGCATTGACCGCGGCTTCGCCCCCACGGCATTGCAGCAGATGCATGCCGACGTGACAGAGCTGTGGCTGGAACACGCACGTTTGCTGGCGTTAGCCCGGGACAGCCTGCAACAGCAAGGCCACGACATCGCGCTGGCCGCGTCGTTGCAATCGCGCACAACGCAGCACTACGAATACGCACTACAGTTGTTGTCACTGGGCGTGCTGCTGGATGCGCAGGATCGTCTTCCGGCGCTGGTGGAGCAGGTGCTCTGCTTCGAAACCGACCGCGTGCTGGACTACCTCAGCGCGCCGGCACTCGGCCTTGCCGAAGCCAGCGATGCGATATTCCATCCGCGCCCGTTCGCCGAGCTGTTCGCGCCATTGCGCGACGGTGAAGCGTTCGACCCTTCACTGCTGGCCGGCTACCTGCAGGTGCAGTACCGCGACTTCTTCCTGCTGTCGCCCAAAGCCCAGAAGCGGACCCGACGCCTGACCGGACCGAATGCCTGGGGTTACTGGGCGCTTGAGGTAGCAGCGCTGGTGGTGCTGTATGGCGGCGACGATGCCGCGCTGCGCACCTGCCCGCACTACCCTTCCGACCTGGTGGACTTCGCCCGGCGCTGAGTCAGGCGCCCGGCAGACCGGAAATGCCGCCGAATCGATTCTCTTCCTCGTTGCCCGGCAGCAGCATGACCGGGAAGAGGACGAATACGCCCAACGGGATGAAGGCGATCACGACGTACCAGCCAGACTCGTCGATGTCATGCAGTCGTCGAACGGCCAGGGCCAGCATCGGCGGAAGGAGGACGATGACCGCGCAGACCGTCATGCCCCACCCCAGCATCCGGAACGGCTCGAAGGCCTCCCCATCGAGCAGCACGGTGCCCGTCAGCCAGTATCCGCCGTCCATCAAGGTGTAGCTCGCTGCCACCACAAGCGCAGCAGACAGGGAGTACGACCAGAACTCTTTCCGGTTGGATCGCCCTGAAAAATCAAAGCAACGCCTGAGGGGCAAAAGTGCGGGGATCATTCGCGCTCCGGGCAGCGGACGATAGGTCGACGGTTAACGATCTTTTAGCATCCCCAAGCCCAGCACCAACTGAACCCTGCGGCCCGACGGGCCCGGCAGACAGCGGAGGTTGCAGGAGCCCGCCGCAGCAGTCGCGCAGCCGGAGACGCAGCGCGAACTACCGCACATTTTCACAGACGCGGGCATTCTGAATCGAATCACTGGCTTGCAGCAGTGGCGGATGGGTCGAATTCCAGTTTTCCAGAATGGCGCCTCTGCTAGCGTCACTGCTCACTCATGGATTCGAGGTTTTGAATGGCTGCGATTTCTTTTCCGCTGATGCTTGCACTGCTTTCCACCCAGGCCCCGATGGCCGCAAACGCAGAAAGTGACTACGCCAGAGCCGCAGCAGCATCGATCGGGCCGGGCATCTGCGACCCCGGCATGGACATGCTGCCGAACGGCGGAGGCGTGGTGATCCGGCGCTGCGGCAAGAACGGTACGGTCGCGGGCGTTGGCAGCAATATCGATGCTGCGACGGCCAACACCAATGGCTTCCTGGCCGTCGCCGAGGAAGGCCCGGTATGCAGTGTTTTCGCACGCGATCCCTATGTCAGCATCCCGGCACCGGGTGTGGGTATCAAAGGAGAGTGCAGTTCCACTCCGATTTCCGCCTATGGCATGACGACCACCACTGCGGGACAGAACCTGCTTGAGCTGGCCATCACCCTGGCGGCGACGCAGGCGCGGTGCAATGTCGACTACTACTATGGGTCGGCACATGGCTATAAGTATCCCTACAACTGCACTCGCCCGGGCCAATCCTGGAGCGTTGCCGGCCTTGGCTCCAGCGTCGACGATTCAAACGCGATGGCAATGCGGCTTGTGAAGAAATCTTCCAAGACCGGTACGCACTGCTATTTTGACAACGCCGAGTTGAATGGCGTCGTCTTCCGCGCATACCTGCACTGCAACGGATCGACCTATACCGGTTTCGGGAGCTCTGTAACTGCCGCGGCCAAGGACGCGGCTGCGCAAGCGGGCGCATAAGCCACTCGGGCTGTGGTTCGGAGGAGCCACAGCCCAACACTGGGGAAAGAGATTCCTGCGCTGCTGCCACACGCTCGACCTGGGTGTGGTTCAACGAGTGCGCCGCGTCTGCCTAGGGTGAATACCCATGGAGACATGGAGCGGGCGATGGGAATCGAACCCACGTCAGTAGCTTGGGAAGCTACAGCTCTACCATTGAGCTACGCCCGCATTGCGGATGAAAGTCTATGCGGAGCGGCCGGTGTTGCGCAATGGTGGCCGCCGCACCCGCCGGGCACGGCCCGGCGCTGCCGTGCAGGCATCCCAGGCACCTTGCGGTGCCCGGGATGTTGCATTCATCAGAAACTGCCACCCACGGTGGCGAAGATCGTCGCGTCACGGGCGCGCTTCTGCGCAGCCGTGGTGCTCAGGCCAACGTTGCCCTGCAGGCCGAACAGGTCCATGCGCGCACCCAGTACGGCGGTGGCGTAGTTCTTGTCGAAGTCCAGGCCCGGCACACGGTAGCTGCCCAGTTCCGGCAGGGTCTGCAGCCAGGCGCTGGCCTGCTTGGTGTCCTCGAACTCGTGGTCGTAGGTCACCTGCACGTAGGGCTTGACGGTACCGCCATCGAAGCGGGCCTGCCAGCCGACGCGGCCGACGGTCGAGTCGACGTTCTGGCGGTCGTAACCCAGCGCAGTAGCCATGGTGCCGGCGGTCGCGCTTTCGGTGTAGCCGTCGATCTTCACCTTCTGCCAGACCACCGAAGCGATCGGGCCGTGGCGGAAGCCACCTTCGGTGCCGAACTCGTAACCGGCATTCAGTGCAGCGGTCAGGTTGCTGCCATCCGGCGAACCACCATGCTCACGGGTGGCCGGGCCCAGCTGGACCTTGCGGTTCACGTCATACGACAACCAGGTGTAGCTGACCTGGCCGTTGACCCAGACGCGGTCGCCATACCAGGCAGCGAACAGGCCGGCGGTGGTGTCCTTCTGGGTGAAGTCGCCACGGCTGTTGCCGAAGTCGGCACTCATGCGGCCGAAGCCGGCGAAGCCGCCGACCACCACGCCGTTACGTGCCCAGTCGACACCGAACAGTCCGGCCGGCGCCACGCCGTCGTACAGGTCGGCGTGGTCATAGCGCTGCATGTCACCGCGCACGCCACCCCACCACGACAGGCCATCGGCCGGACGGGCGCCCAGGTGGTTGCTGACCTGGTCGGCACGCGAACGGCCGACCGTCTGTGCCGAGTGGCTCAGCACCTGCTGCAGGCGCGGAGCCTCCAGCACCGAGACGGCGTACTGGCCCAGCAGCTGGTGACCGGTCACGGTGGGATGCACGCCATCGGCGAACAGATAGGTCTGGTACGCATCGGGGCTGACGTAGGTCGTCGGGTTGCAGCCGATGATGCTGCCCGTGGTGTTGGCCGGGTTGATCTTGCAGGCGGTGCCGGTGACGTTGGTGAAGCCGTACATGCCCGGGTTGGCGGTCACTTCACGCAGGATGCTGAAGGTATCGAGCGGAATGAACTCGATGCCTGCCTGCTTCAGGCCGCCGTACAGCGCCTTGTTGTAGCCCACCGACATGGCGGTGGCGGCTGCCGCGTTGGGGCCGCGGAACTGCGGGGTGATGCCCACGTCCGGCAGGTTCGGCACCAGCACGTACTGGGCGCCGGCCTGCTTCAGGGCGCCGACCAGCGCGATCTGGTCGGTGGCCGCCGCGCCGATGATGCCCTGCACCTGGGCCGGCGACGCACCCGCGCCGGCAGCACCGGCCGCGGCGAACAGATCGTTGGCGCCGCCCCAGACGGTATACAGGGCATTACGATCAGCCTTGCCGCCGTTTGCGGCAAGGTAACGGGCCGCCTGCGACTTCAGCGACGGGATCGCGCCAAGGGCACCACCGCCTTCGACCGACACGCGGGCACCGCCGACAGCGTAGTTGTCGCCGTTCTGGCCGTTGCCGTTGGGGTCCTTGTTGAGGCCGTAGTAGTTGGCGACCTGCTGCGACCACACCCAGCCCGGGTTGGTGGTGAACTGGCCGGAGAGCCCCTGGGTGGCCTCAGGCAGCAGCGGGCGGAAATAGCCTGCGTCGGTGAGGCTGTCGCCGAAGAACACCGCCTTGGAATACGGACTTTCGCCTGCCATGGCCGGAAGCGCGGCCAGCGCGATCGCGGCCGCCATCAGGGAGCGGATCGGGCGTTTGCTGAGCAACATGTAAGAAACTCCTGTGGGGATATCGTTGAGGATCCGGCGCACGTACGCCGGCGCACGGTGAATGGTTTCACCGCGCCGCGGTTTGCTCACGCTGCGCCGCCGCATGGATTGTCGCCTGATCACGCCGGAACCCGCTGTGCTGGAGCTGGCGCCCGGTTCAAATTGCAAACGTTCCGATCCCGACGGGCTATCAGCGACAATGCAGGGATGAACATCCAGCTCAACGGCGAACCCCGCACCCTGCCCGCCTCGGCGACCCTCCACGACCTGCTCGAGGCCGAGCAGCTGCTGCAGCGCCGGGTGGCGGTGGAGGTCAACGGCGAGATCGTCAGCCGCAGCCGCCATGGCGAGCACGCCCTGGCCGAAGGCGACATCGTGGAAATCGTGCACGCGCTGGGCGGGGGCTGAGACCTGCGCGGGTTTGCCGGCCAACGGCCGGCACGCCATTGCGTGATCCCATCTTCAGGCGGATAGGCGATAATCGCGCCATGAACGTTCATGTCTCCCCCGATTCGCTGGTGATCGCCGGCAAGACCTATGGCTCGCGGCTGCTCACCGGCACCGGCAAGTTCAAGGATCTGGAAGAAACCCGCCTGGCCACCGAGGCTGCAGGCGCCCAGATCGTCACCGTGGCCATCCGCCGCACCAACATCGGGCAGAACCCGGGCGAGCCCAACCTGCTCGACGTGCTGCCGCCGGAGCGCTACACCATCCTGCCCAACACCGCCGGCTGCTACACCGCCGAAGACGCGGTGCGTACCTGCCGGCTGGCCCGTGAGCTGCTGGACGGCCACAACCTGACCAAGCTGGAAGTGCTGGGCGACCAGAAGACCCTGTACCCGGACGTGATGCAGACCCTCAAGGCCGCCGAACAGCTGGTCAAGGACGGCTTCGAGGTGATGGTCTACACCTCCGACGACCCGATCCTGGCCAAGCGCCTGGAAGAGATCGGCTGCGCTGCGGTGATGCCGCTGGCCGCACCGATCGGTTCGGGCCTGGGCATCCAGAACAAGTACAACCTGCTGCAGATCATCGAAGACGCCAAGGTGCCGATCATCGTCGACGCCGGCGTGGGCACCGCGTCGGACGCGGCAATCGCGATGGAGCTGGGCTGCGACGGCGTGCTGATGAACACCGCCATTGCCGGCGCACGCAGCCCGGTGCTGATGGCCAGTGCCATGCGCAAGGCGGTCGAGGCCGGCCGCGAGGCCTTCCTGGCCGGGCGCATCCCGCGCAAGCGCTACGCCAGCGCCTCCTCTCCGGTGGATGGGCTGATCGGCTGATGACCAATCCTTTCGACAGCGCCGGTTCCAAGGCTCCGCCCAAGCCCTTCACCGTAAGCGAAGGCCGCCGCGAGGTGCGCAGCTTCGTGTTGCGCCAGGGTCGCTTCACCCCCGCCCAGCAGCGCGCGTTCGACGAACGCTGGCCGCGCTTCGGCATCGACTACAACGGCCAGCCGCGTGACCTGGACGCCACCTTCGGGCGCCCGGCGCACAAGGTGCTGGAAATCGGCTTCGGCAACGGTGCCGCGCTGCGCTTTGCCGCCCAGCACGACCCGTCGCGCGATTACATCGGCATCGAAGTGCATGCGCCCGGCGTGGGCCGGCTGCTGAACGCGCTGGCCGACGACAACGCCGACCACGTGCGCCTGTACCACCACGATGCGGTGGAAGTGCTGCAGAACGAGATCGCCGACGGCGCGCTGGATGAAGTGCGCATCTACTTCCCGGACCCGTGGCACAAGAAGCGCCACAACAAGCGCCGCCTGCTGCAGCCGGCGTTCGCCGAGTTGCTGGTGCGCAAGCTGCGCCCGGGTGGCCGCCTGCACTGCGCCACCGACTGGGAAGACTACGCCGAGCAGATGTGGGACGTGCTTGACGCGACTGCCGGCCTGGTCAACCGTGCCGGCCCGCGTGGCAGCGTGCCGCGCCCGGACTGGCGCCCGCAGACGCACTTCGAGACCCGCGGCCAGAAGCTCGGCCACGGCGTCTGGGACCTGCTGTACGACCGCACCTGACGATCGCCTGAGGACGCCGCGCCCCACATGGATACCGCGCTGACGCTGACCAACGACATGAAGCTCGTGCTCGGGCTGGTCGGCTTCACGATGGCGATGTTCCTGTTCGAGCGCATCCGCGCCGACGTGGTCGCGCTGGTGGTGCTGGTGGTGCTGGGTGTCACCGGCCTGATCGCGCCGGAGGAAATCTTCGGCGGTTTCTCCGGTAACGCGGTGATGAGCATCATCGCCACCACCATCCTCGGTGCGGGCCTGGACCGCACCGGGGCGCTGAACCGGCTGGCGGCCTGGCTGCTGCGTCGCGGCCATGGCGTCGAGCAGCGCTTGCTGATGATGACCACGGCCATCGCCGGCCTGAACTCGTCCTTCATGCAGAACCCGTCGGTGATGGCGCTGTACCTGCCGGTCGCCTCGCGACTGGCAGCGCGCACCGGCCTGACCCTGCAGCGCCTGCTGCTGCCGATCTCGGCGGCGATCGTGATGGGCGGCGCGCTGACCATGGTCGGCAACTCGCCGCTGATCCTGCTGAACGATCTGCTGGCCTCGGCCAACAACAACCTGCCCTCGGGCCTGGCCACCATCGAACCGCTGCGCATGTTCGCGCCGCTGCCGATCGGCGTGGCCCTGCTGATCGCCTCGCTGCTGTACTTCCGCTACTACGGCGACCGCAAGCTGATCGAGGAAGAGAACCTGGTCAACGACGGGGTCACGCCCGCGCGCACCGAGAGCTACTTCGCCAAGACCTACGGAATCGAAGGCGATGTGTTCGAGCTGGTGGTCAGTGCCGAAAGCCCGCTGGTGGGCATGACCCTGGGCGAGGCCGAGAACCTGCACGATGCCCCGCTGCTGCTGGCCCTGAAAACCGGCAACGACACCCGCCTGGCGCCGCCAGCGGAAATGCGCATCTGGGTCGGCAGCGTGCTCGGTGCGATGGGCCCGCGCGAGCAGATCAACGATTTCGCGCAGAACCAGTTCCTGCGCATGTCTTCGCGCCTGAAGCACCTGGGCGACCTGTTCAACCCGAGCCGTGCCGGTATTTCCGAGGCGGTGGTGCCGCCGACCTCCAACGTGATCGGCAAGAGCGCCGCCGACCTGCGCCTGCGCAAGGAGCGCGGCATCAGCCTGCTGGCGATCAACCGCGACAAGCAGGTGATCCGCGAGGACGTGCGCGACGTGCAGCTGCGCGCCGGCGACATGCTGGTCTTCCACAGCATCTGGACCGATCTGGCGCAGGCCGCGCGCAGCCGTGACTTCGTGGTGGTGACCGACTACCCGACCGGCGAGCAGCGCCCGCACAAGTTCAAGATCGCGATGGCGATCTTCGCGCTGACCATCCTGATCGCGCTGACCAGCAAGCTGCCGGTGGCGCTGACGCTGATGACCGGCGTGGCCGGCATGCTGCTGACCGGCGTGCTGCGCATGGACGAGGCCTATGCCTCGATCAACTGGAAGACGGTGTTCATGATGGCCGGGCTGATTCCGCTCGGCTGGGCGATGGATTCCAGTGGTGCGGCGGCATGGGTGGCCGGCCATACCATCGACAAGCTTCCCACAGGTATTCCGGTGTGGGTGCTGGAGGTGGCGCTGGCGCTGCTGACCACGGCATTCTCGCTGGTGATCAGCCATGTGGGCGCGACCATCGTGATGGTGCCCATTGCGGTGAACCTGGCACTGGCGGCGGGTGGCAACCCGACGGCGTTCGCGCTGATCGTGGCGCTGTCGGCGTCCAACAACCTGATGACGGCCTCCAACCCGGTGATTTCGATGATCACCGGTCCGGCCAACTACACCCCGCGCGAGATGTGGCGGGTCGGCGGACCGTTGTCGCTGATCTACACCTGTGTGGTGGTGTTGATGATCAACCTGATGTTCTGAGGGTTGGGTTTGTTGGCAGGGCTGCGCCCTGCACCCGCCGAAGCCGAAGCAACAGCAACAGCAACAGCGTGCATTCCGTGGGATGGCGGGGTGGGTCCGGTTGCGGGGGACGCTGCAAGTACGTCCCTGTAAGCTCGGTCGCCGCATCCATGCGGCTCACGCCCCCGCAACCGGACCCACCCCGCCTTCGACAGTTTTCCGCGAGCTGTCGGCGTTCTGCTCTGGTGGGTGTCGACCTTGGTCGACACGGTGGATCCAAGCCATGCGTGGATGAATCTCTGGATCCCCATTGATCCTATGAGTGCGAACCTTGGTTCGCGCACCGGTTACATCAGGCCAGGTAAACCTGCCCGTCGCGCACATCCACCGGCACTGCGCGCAGGCGGTCGCCCTTGCAGGGACCGGCGATGCAGTCGCCGCTGTCCAGCGCGAACGAGGCGCCATGTGCGGCGCAGACCAGGTGGCCTTCGCGGCTCTTCAGGAACTGGCCCGGGGCCCAGTCCAGGCGTCGGCCGGCGTGCGGGCAGATGTTCAGGAAGGCACGCACCTGCGCGCCGTCGCGGTACAGCACCAGCGATTCGGCATCGCCATCCACCACCGCTTCGACCTCGGCAAACGCGCCATCGGCAATGGCATCAAGGGCGATCAGGGAAGCAGCGGCAGTCATGGCGAAGGCTCGGACAGTAAACCCGCATTGTCGCATGCCCACTCAGGTGACTGGCTGCGACATGAACACAAGTCATTGATCCGTAATAAGCACAGGCTATATTTAACGAGTTTTTCACTCAATGACAGTGGCGCGTCCCGATACTCTGTTTTCGCTGATCCCAGCCTATCGAGCCGCCATGTTCAATCGCGCATCCGCCTTCAACCAGTTCCGCACCCTGTTCGCGCCGCGCAAGCCTCGTCACCCGCTGGTGCGCGTTGCCGTGGGCCTGCTTGGCCTGGCGATCCTGGCCGCGATGGTGTTCATCGGCGTGTTTGTTGGTGCGGCGATGATCATGGTCGGCCTGGCGTGGAAGCTGCTGGCCTCGCGCAAGCCGGGTGCCGCGCGTCCGGTCGACCCGACCGTGGTCGAGGGCGAGTACCGCGTGGTGCGCAAGCCGGTGTTGCCGGTCTCGCGCTGACTTACGCCATCCGCGCCCGCTGACGGCGGGCGCCATGCGTTCTAGACTGCGGGCACGCCCTTCCTGGATGCCCGCATGTCCGATGTCTCCGATGTGATCCCTGCCGTAGCACTGCCGCGTGTGCCGGTAGCCGGTGGCGGCAGTTTCCCCGTGCACCGCATCTACTGCGTCGGCCGCAACTTCGCCGACCACGCCCGCGAAATGGGCGCAGCGGTGCCCGCGGCCGATGACCGCGGCCGCCCGATGTTCTTCAGCAAGCCGGCCGATGCGATCGTGGTCGGCCACGACGATGCCATCCCCTACCCGCCGGCGACTGCCAACCTGCACCACGAAGTGGAACTGGTGGTGGCGATCGGCCGTGATGCGCCCGCGGGCGAGTTGGCCGTGGCCGATGCCGATGCGCTGGTCTACGGCTACGCCGTTGGCCTGGACCTGACCCGCCGCGACCTGCAGGCCGCCGCCAAGGACAAGGGCCACCCGTGGGACGCGGCCAAGGGCTTCGATGCCTCCGCGCCGATCAGTGAAATCGTCCACGCCGAGGAAGTGGGCGACCTGGCCGCGCTGAACCTGTCGCTGGAGGTCAACGGCGAGGTGCGCCAGCAGGCGCTGCTGGACCAGATGATCTGGAACGTGCCGGAGATCCTGCACGAGCTGTCCAAGCTGTGGCAGCTGCGTGCCGGCGACCTGGTGTTCATGGGTACCCCGTCCGGGGTGGCCGCACTGAAGCCCGGCGACCGTTTCAGTGCCCGCCTGGAAAACGTGGCCGAGCGCCACGGCGTGATCGCCGGCTGACATCACCTGCGCTACCCTGCGCGCTGTCCACTTCCCCCACCGGAGAAAAACAACAATGGGAATGCTCACCGAGTTCAAGGAATTCGCGATGCGCGGCAACGTCATCGACCTCGCCGTCGGCGTGGTGATCGGCGCGGCCTTCGGCAAGATCGTGACGGCGCTGGTCGAGAAGATCATCATGCCGCCGCTGGGCATGCTGATCGGCAAGGTGGATTTCTCGCAGCTGGCGTGGACGCTGTCGCCGGCCCGCATCGGGCCGGATGGCAAGGAGATTCCGGCGGTGGTGATCGGCTACGGCGACTTCATCAATACGCTGATCCAGTTCGTGATCGTGGCCTTCGCCATCTTCCTGGTGATCAAGGTGATCAACCGCCTGTCGCGCAAGAAGGAAGCCGCTCCCGCTGCGCCGGCCGAGGAAGTGGTGCTGCTGCGCGAGATCCGCGACAGCCTGAAGAAATAAGGTATCGGGCGCCTACCGGCGCCCCTCCCACCTGTAGAGCCGAGCCCACGCTCGGCTGATCTGCAAAAGGCAGCCGAGCATTGGCTCGGCTCTACAGAAGCAGGCGAAAGCCCCGCCCCGGCGGGGCTTTCGCTTTGCTGCATCTGGCGGAAAACAGCATCCGCGCCAGCCATGACCTCCCGCCCATGCACCGGGCTGAACGACTGTTAAGCTCCAAGGCTTGGTCCCTTCCCGGAGCTGTCCATGCGTCGCCGCGTCCTTGCCATCGCATCCTCCCTCGCCCTGCTGGCCGCCCCGGCCTTCGCGGCGCCGCACACCACCACCCTGGCCCCGGCGTCGCTGGCCACCGCCGCACAGCTGCGCGACCAGGCGCTGGCCGATGACACCGGCTGGAAGGTGGTCGAATCGCTCACCACCGAAATCGGCCCGCGCATTGCCGGCAGCGAGGCTGACGCCCGTGCCGTGGCCTGGGCCGAGGCCAAGTTCAAGGCACTCGGTTTCGACAAAGTCTGGAAGGAGCCGGTGACCTTCCCGAAGTGGGAACGCCGCAGTGAGCACGCCGCAGTGACCGGCAAAAACCCGCAGCCGCTGCAGATCACCGCACTGGGCGGCAGCCCGGGCGGCACGGTGGAAGCGGAAGTGGTGCGCTTCGCCGACCTGGCCGCACTGCAGGCCGCACCGGCCGGTTCGCTGAAGGGCAAGATTGCCTTCGTCGATTACCAGATGCTGCCGTTCCGCGATGGCCGCGACTATGGCCGTGGCGGCGCGATCCGCAGCAAGGGCCCGTCCGAAGCGATCCGCAAGGGCGCAGTCGGTTTCCTGATGCGCTCGGCCGGTACCGACTCGCACCGCGTGCCGCACACCGGCATCACCCGTTTCGATGACGGCCTGACCCCGGTGCCGTCGGCGGCGCTGTCGGTGCCCGATGCCGACCAGCTGGCGCGCCTGCTGGCCCGTGGCAGCACCACGGTGAAGGTCGCGCTGGATTGCGGCTGGGATGGCACCGCCACCTCGTACAACGTGATCGGTGAGATCACTGGCCACACCCTGCCGAAGGAAGTGGTGGTGATCGGTGGTCACCTGGATTCGTGGGACCTGGGCACCGGCGCGGTCGATGACGGCGCAGGCGTGGGCATCACCATGGCTGCTGGTCACCTGATCGGCCTGCTGAAGCAGGCACCGAAGCGCACCATCCGCGTGATCGCGTTCGCCAACGAAGAACAGGGTCTGTACGGCGGCAAGGCCTACGCCGAAGCACATGCAAAGGACGTGGCCCTGCACCAGCTGGCTGCCGAGAGCGACTTCGGCGCAGGCCGCATCTACGCCTTCAATACCGGTTCGCCGAACCCGGAAGGCTCGCGCGAAGCGACCAGGCAGATTGCCGAAGTGATGAAGCCGCTGGGCATCGAGTACCAGGCCGACAAGGGTGGCCCGGGCCCGGACGTCGGCCCGCTGGCCGCCAAGGGCGGTGCGTGGGCGTGGCTGGCGCAGGATGGCTCGGACTACTTCCACCTGCACCACACCGCCGACGACACGCTGGACAAGATCGACCCGAAGGCACTGGCGCAGAACGTGGCCGCGTATACCGTGTTCGCGTACCTGGCGGCGGAGGCTGATGGCAGTTTCGGCAGCGAGGCCAAGGCGACCACGCCGCCGAACGAATGATGCGGTAGCGACAGGCCCTGCCCGGCCGAGCGCAACGGCAGGAGCGGTGCGAACCAAGGTTCGCACCCACCAAGGCAGATTTCGCACCCACCAAAGAAGATCCCGCATCGGTAGCGCCGGGCCATGCCCGGCGAGCGCAGCAGCAGGAGCGGTGCGAACCAAGGTTCGCACCCACCGGGCGCCACTCAGCTGCGGCGGCTGGCCCACTGCGCCAGCAATACCGCCGTGGCCGAGGCCACGTTGAGGCTCTCCACCGCACCGCTGCCGGGAATGGAGACCTGCAGATCGCACTGCCCTGCCAGGTTGCGGTCCATGCCTTCGCCTTCGGCGCCCATCACATACACCAGCCTGTCCGGCAGGGACGCGCGAAACACGTCATCACCGCCCTCCACCAGGGTCGCGGCCAGCCCGAAGCCGGCCGCACGCAGCTGCGCCATCGCCTGAGCAGTCTCCGGCAGCTGCACCAGCTGCACCGATTCCGCACCGCCTTCGGCCACGCGTGCGGCAGCGCCGGACAGCGCCAGTGTGCTGCCAGCCGGCAGCAGCAGCGCCTTGACGCCGAAGTGCGCGGCCGAGCGCAGGATCGCACCGAAGTTGTGCGGATTGCCGACACCGTCCAGCCACAGCGCCAACGCCGGGCCTTCGCCCAGATCCTCCAGCCACTGTGCCAGCGGCACGACCGGCGCGCGCAGCACGTCAGCCACCAGGCCTTCGTGGTGCGTGGTGGCGGCCAGCTTGTTGAGATCGCCCTCTTCCACCACGCGATAGCCCACGCGGTTGGCCACGCACCACTTCAGCACCGGCTGCATGCGCGGAATCAGCGCGTCCACCAGGTACAGCTTGCGCAGCGCCTGCGGGCGCTTGGCGAACAGGGCCTGCACGGCGTTCCAGCCATACAGGCGTAGTTCGTCGTTGCCACGCCCCGGCGGTGGCGAGGTGCCGCCCTCACGCGGTGGCAGCGGGGTGGCCCGCGGCGGTCGCGACGACGGGCGGCGGGCGTTCTTCCAGGGATCATTCACTACGGGACAACTCCAGCTTGCGTTGACGCCAGAAATCGGCGTTCTTGATGCCCAGGGCATCGGGGTCGAAGATCGGATCGAGGCCGAGCTTCTTCTGTCGTTCGTAATCACGCAGGGCCAGCATGGCCGGCTTCTGGATGATGAGGATGGCAATGATGTTCAGCCAGGCCATCAGGCCCACGCCGATGTCACCCAGCGCCCAGGCCAGGGTGGCATTGTGGAACGCGCCGAACACCACCATGCCGATGATGCCCAGGCGCAGCAGCAGCACGGTCAGCGGGCGCTTCTTGTTGTGGTTCACATAGCTGAGATTGGTCTCGGCCATGTAGTAGTACGCCATGATGGTGGTGAAGGCGAAGAAGAAGATGGCGATCGATACGAACGCCGAACCCCAGCCCGGCAGCACCGCTTCCACGCCGGCCTGCGCGTAGCCCGCGCCTTCCGGAATGCCGGCCAGGCCCTGGAAGATCGGCTCGGCGCCGGCCACGGGCGAGTACACGTTGTAGGTGCCGCTGGCCAGGATCAGGAACGCGGTGGCGGTACACACCATCATGGTGTCGAAGTAGATGGCGAAAGCCTGCACGTAACCCTGCTTGGCCGGGTGCGAGACTTCCGAGGCGGCTGCCGCGTGCGGGCCCGAGCCCTGGCCGGCTTCGTTGGCGTAGATGCCGCGCTTGATGCCCCACTCCACCGCCAGGCCCATCATCGCGCCGAACGCGGCGTGGGTGCCGAAGGCGCTCTTGAAGATGATGCCGAACATTTCCGGCACGCGGTCGTAGTTGATGATCATGATGACGATGGCCATCAGGATGAAGCCGGCGGCCATGAACGGCACCACCACTTCGGCGAAGTTGGCGATGCGCTTGACGCCGCCGAAGATCACCACGCCCAGCAACAGCGCGACCACGATGCCGATGCCCAGCTTCAGCGCCTGCACCGATTCCATGCCGAAGGCCTGGCCATCGAGCGGGCCGCACAGTGCGGTGCCACGGCAGGCGTTGATGATGCTGTCGGCAATGGCGTTGGCCTGCACGCCCGGCATCAGGAAGCCGGCGGCGATGATCGTGGCGATGGCAAAGGCCAGCGCGTACCACTTCAGGCCCATGGCCTTTTCGATGTAGTACGCCGGGCCACCGCGGTAGCGGCCTTCGGCGTCCTTGGTCTTGTAGATCTGCGCCAGGGTGCATTCCACGTACGACGTGGACGCGCCTAGGAAGCCCATCACCCACATCCAGAAGATGGCACCGGGGCCGCCGAAGGCGATGGCGGTGGCCACGCCGGCGATGTTGCCGATGCCCATGCGGCCGGCCATCGACATGGCCAGGGCCTGGAACGAGGACACGCCGGCGTCGGATTTCTCACCCTTGACGGTGAGGCGGCACATCTCGAAGAAGCCGCGGATCTGCATGAAGCGCGTGCGCAGGCTGAAGAACAGGCCGGCGGCCAGGCACATGAAGATCAGCGCCTTGCTCCAGATGATGCTGTTGATGAAATGTACGGTAGCTTCCACGCGCGCTCTCTCCAGTCGGCGGGTTGTAAGGACGTCCCGTCGGCTGGAAGGGACCGGTCGATTCTCCCTGATCGAAGGCCGCTGCGGTAGCGCTGTTTTGTAGAGCCGAGCCCATGCTCGGCTTGGGCCCCGAGGGCAGCCGAGCATGGGCTCGGCTCTACAGCGGCCAGCCCGCGTCTTCAGGGCAGCTGCGTGCGTACCCGGGCGAACCGGCGCAGGTCGTGCAGGACGCCGCGCTTGTAGACCGCGCAGCGCTCCACGCCTTCTTCCTGGAAGCCGTTCTTCTCCAGCACCCGGGCCGAGCCGAGGTTGAAGTCGACCACGGTGGCCTGCAGCCTGAACAGGCGCAGTTCGTCCATTACCCACGGTGCGAACTGGCCGACCACGCGGGTCATCACGCCCTGGCCCCAGTAGGCCTGGCCCAGCCAGTAACCCAGTTCGGCGGTATGCCCACGTTCGGCCACGCCCTGCTGGGCACCGACGCTGCCGCAGGCCTGGCCGTCTATCTCGATGGCCAGGTTCAGGGTGCCGGGGGCCAGCACGCGGCCCGCGAGGAAGGCCTCGCCATCCTCGCGCGTGTACGGGTACGGAAAGCGATCACGCAGGCCCCGCGACACTTCGGCGTCGTTGGCATGGCGCAGCAGCGATTCCAGATCATCCGGGCGCCAGGGGCGCAGCTGGAAGCCGTCGCCCCGCAGCAGAGTGGTCGGATCAGGCATGGCCGCCCACCGAGGGCGATTCCGCTTCCTGCTTCTCCAGTTCGCGCTTCACCGCTTCCGGCGAGCGGGTGTAAGGGGCCAGCCGCGCGTAGAACGCCGGCACCACGAACAGCGACAGGAAGGTGGACAGGGTGACGCCGAAGATGATCACGATGCCGATCGTGCCACGGCTGGCCGAACCGGGGCCACCGGCCACCACCAGCGGAATCGCACCGACCACGGTGGCGATGGAGGTCATCAGGATCGGGCGCAGGCGCACCATCGCCGATTCGATGATCGCTTCGCGCACGGTTCTTCCGTCGTCGCGCAGCTGGTTGGCGAATTCGACGATGAGGATGCCGTTCTTCGCTGCCAGGCCGACCAGCATGACGATGCCGATCTGGCTGAACAGGTTCACCGTGCCGCCGCTCACCCACAATCCGACCAACGCACCGAGCACGCCCAGCGGCACGGTCAACATGATGGTCAGCGGGTGGATGAAGCTCTCGAACTGCGCGGCCAGCACCAGGTAGACCACCAGCAGGGCCATCGCGAAGGTCAGCAGCACAGCGCCGCCAGCGCTCTGGTACTCGCGCGATTCACCCTTCCAGTTCACCTGCGCGTACTGCGGCAGCTCTTCGCGCGTGACCTGCTGCGCCCAGGCGATGGCCTCACCCAGCGGATAGCCCGGCGCCAGGCCGGCGCTGATGGTGATCGAACGCAGTCGGTTGAAGCGGTTCAGGGTGCCGGCCTCGGCCACTTCGCTCAGTGTGACCAGGTTGGACAGCGGCACCAGTTCGCCGGAGGTGGCTCGCACGCGGATCGCGGCCAGGTCGGCCGGGCTGGCACGGCCATCGCGACCGGCCTGCACCAGTACGTCGTATTCCTCGCCGTTGTCGACGAAGGTGGTGACACGGCGCGAACCCATCATGGTTTCCAGCGCCGAACCGATCGCGGTGACCGGCACGCCGAGGTCGGCCGCACGCTGGCGGTCGATGTTCACCCGCATCTGTGGCCGGGTTTCCTTGTAGTCCGAGTCCGGGCCGACCAGGCCGGGATTGTCGGCCATGCGCAGCAGAATGCGGTCGCGCCACTGCGCGATCTCGGCGTATTCCGGGCCACCCAGCACGATCTGGAACGGCTGCCCGCCACTGCGCACCAGGCCGCCACCCACCTGGGTGCGCACGCGCACGCCACGGATGGTGTCCAGCTCCTTCTGCAGTTCGTTGGCGACTTCCGGCGTGCCTTCGCTGCGCTGACGCCACGGCTGCAGGAACACGCTGACGCGGCCGGTGTGCATTTCCTCGCTGGCGCCGAAGCCGCCGGGCACGCGCGGGTTGGCGCGCACGATCGGCTTGTCCGCGCCCACGTGCGGCGCCAGCAGCGCTTCCACCTGCTGCACCTGCTGCACGGTGTAGTCGTAGCCGGCGCCTTCCGGTCCATCGATCATGATCTGGAACGAACCGCGGTCTTCGGCCGGCGCCAGTTCCGACGGCAGCACCTTGATCAGCAACCAGCTGGCCGCCAACGCAGCAACCATCACCAGCAGATAGATCCAGGTGCGATCCACATGATGATCGAGCACCCGCCCATAGGCACCCGCCAGGCGTTCCAGGTTGCGATTGATGAAGCCGTGCAGGCCGCGCGGTGCCTGCCCGGTATGCGGCTTGAGCAGCTTGGAGGCCATCATCGGCGTCAGTGTGAGCGCCACGAACGCCGACAGCGCCACTGCGGCGGCCAGCGCCACTGCCAGTTCGCGGAACAGGCGCCCGGTGTTGCCTTCCAGGAAACCGACCGGCAGGAACACCGCCACCAGCACGGCGGTGGTGGCGATCACCGCGAAGGCGACCTGCGCCGTACCCCGCTTGGAGGCCACCAGCGGCGGCTCGCCCAGGTCGATGCGGCGCTGCACGTTCTCCACCACCACGATCGCATCGTCCACCACCAGGCCGATGCACAGCACCAGAGCAAGCAGGGTCAGCAGGTTGATCGAGAAGTCGAACGCATACAGCGCGATGAACGCCGCGACTAGGCACACCGGTACCGTCACCGCCGGAATCAGTGCGGCGCGGAAGCTGCCGAGGAACAGCCAGATCACCGCCAGCACCAGGATCATCGCCTCCACCAGCGTGGCGTAGACGCGGTCCACGGCGGCTTCGATGAAGGTGGTGTTGTCGAACGCAACGAAGATCTGCGTGCCCTTGGGCAGCGACAGCGCCACACGCTCGGCTTCGGCACGCGCAGTGCGCGCCACGTCCAGCGAGTTGGCGGTGGAGGTCTTGACGATGCCCAGGCCGATGCCCGGCTCGCCGTTGCTGCGGTAGTATGCGCGACGCTCGGCCGAGGCCAGCTCGATCTTCGCCACGTCGCCCATGCGCACCACGTAGCCATCGCGGCCCTTGCCCAGCGGGATGGTCGCGAAGTCTTCCGGCTTGATGTAGTTGCGCTCCACGCGCAGGGTGAAATCACGGTCGGTCGACTCGATGCGCCCGGCCGGCAGTTCCACGTTCTCGTTGCGCAGCGCGGTTTCCACGTCGCCGGTGGTCAGCCCGCGTGCGGCCAGCTGGTCACGGTCCAGCCAGATGCGCATTGCATAGCGCTGGCGGCCGCCGATGCGGACCTGGGCCACGCCGTCGAGGCTGGAGAAGCGGTCGACCACGTAGCGGTCGGCGTAGTCGCTCAGCTCCAGCGTGTCCATGGTCGAGGAGACCATGTTGAACCAGATGATCGGGTCGGCATCGCTTTCGACCTTGGCGATTTCCGGCGGCCGCGCTTCTTCCGGCATGCGGTCGGCGACACGGCTGACCGCGTCGCGCACGTCATTGGCCGCCGCTTCGATATCGCGGTTGGAGGTGAACTCGATGCTGACCTGCGAGCGGCCGTTGGTGCTGCGCGCGTTGATCGTATCGATGCCTTCGATGCCGGCCAGCGCATCTTCCAGCACCTGGGTGATGCGGCTTTCGATGACCGCTGCCGAGGCGCCGGTGTAGTCCACCGATACCGAGACGATCGGCGGATCGATGGCGGGCAGTTCGCGCAGGGTCAGGCGGGTGAAGGACATCACGCCCAGCACCAGCAGCAACAGGCTCATCACCACGGCGAACACCGGCCGCTGGATGGAGACGTCGGACAGCTTCATCCGCCGTGGCCCTCGGCCGCGACCGGTGCAGCGGCGTCAGCGGGCTTTGCACCGCTGGCCGGTGCCGCATCCTTGGCCGCGACCTTCAGGCCTGGGCGCAGCTTGCCGGTGCCATCTACCACGATGCGCTGACCGGCTTCCAGGCCTTGCTTGATCTCAACCACGCCGGCGCGGCGCGCACCGGTCACCACGTCCACGCGCTCGACGCTGTCGTCGCTCTTGATGCGGTACACGAACGTGTCGCGGCCCACCTGCACCACGGCGATTTCCGGCACCACCAGCGCCGGACGCTCGGGGCGGAACAGGCGCACGTCCAGCAGCATGCCCGGGCGCAGCGCGTGGTCGCTGTTGGCGAAATCGCCGCGCACGGTCACCGCACGGGTCGCCGGGTCGATGCGTGCGTCGATGGTGCTGACCACGCCCTCGAAGGTGCGGCCCGGCCACGCCACGCTGGTGGCGCTGACCTTGTCACCGACGCCCAGCGCGGCCAGTTCCACTTCCGGCACCTGGAAATCGATGTGCATGTGCTCGATGTCGTCGAGCGTGGCGATCACCGTGGTCGGCGTCAGCAGCGTGCCCGGGCTCACCTGGCGGATACCCAGGACCCCAGCGAACGGCGCACGCACGCGGCGGTCGCCGATATCCGCCTGCATCTGCGCCACACGCGCCTCGGCGGCATCACGGATCGACTTCTGCGTATCCAGCGTGGCGCTGGACACCAACCGCTGGGCGGCCAGCTCGCGCTGGCGCTTGTACAGCTGGTCGGCCTCGTGGAAGGTGGCCTGCGCCTGCACCAGCGCAGCCTCCTGGGCCTGGCCGCGCAGGGTCACGATCGGTGCGCCGGCGGCGATGTGCTGGCCGCTTTCGAAGTGCACCTTCTCGACGATCTCGCTGACCTTGGCGGTGACGCTGATCGACTCGCGTGCCTTGGCCGTGCCCAGTGCCTGCAGGGTGTCGTTCCACTGCCGGGACTGCACGACCTGCGCGGTGACCGGCACCGCTTCTCCCTGCCGACGCGCGGCGGCCTCCTGTTTGCCTGCGCACCCGGCCAGCACGGCCAGGCTGAGGCCAAGGGCCAGGGTCGAAGCGATACGAGCCAACATGAATGGTCCTGATTGATCCACGGCCGCCGAGTGTAGGCAAGGGCCCGCAAAAGCGGTATGTGCCAAGCGTTTACCAGCGTGGAACCAGTGCCGTGATAGCGCCCGGAATCCGTTCCGTGCAAGGCGGGTCGTGGCGATGTCGGCGTGTGTCGAGGTGTATCCAGCCGTGCACCGCAGGCGTTGCCATCGTAGAGTCGAAGCTGCCCGGCAGAGGGCGTCGGGCGGGGACGGATCCTGGCGGGGATCCGGCCCCGGTTTTTTTACACCCGGCGGATCAATACCGGTAGTTCACCTTCATCCACAGGCTGCGGCCCGGCTCGTTGATGCGCACCGGATCGGCCGGGAAGCCGAAATCGGCGCTGCCGGCCAGGTTCAGATGCTCGCTGTAGGCACGGTCGAACAGATTGTCGACACCCGCGCTGAGCTGCAGCTGCGAACTGAAGCGGTAGGCCGCATTGAGCGCGAAGGTGGCGAAGCCGGCACTCGGCCCCAGGTCCTGCGCAACCACATTGCCTTGGCCATCGGCGACACGATGCTGGTGGGTCACCGCGCGCAGCAGCGCACCGGCACTCCAGCGCTCGCCTTCCCAGTTCGCGCTCAGGCGTGCTTCCAGCGGCGGCATCTGCGGCAGCGGACGCTGCTGGTCGCGGTTCTCGCCCCAGGCATAGGCCAGCGTACCGCCCAGCTTCCATCGTTCGGCCAGGCTCACTTCCAGCCCGGCCTCGGCACCGGCAATGCGCGCCTGCACGTTGTCGGCCTGGCTCAGGCCCATCATGCCGCTGCCGTGATAGGTGAACAGGATGTAGTCCTGGATCTGCCCGGCGTACGCCGAGACCCAGGCCTGCACGCGCGGTCCCTTGTACTGCAGGCCGACGTCGAGCTGGGTGGTGCGTTCGGGCTGCACGCCGGTGAACGCGTTCACCGCGCCGGCTGGGCCATGGTTGGGCGAGAACAGCTCCCAGTAGTCGGGCATGCGCTCGCTGTGGCCGAGACCGGCATACCAGGTCAGGCCATCGGCCAGATCCTGCTCGTAGCGCAGGAAACCGCTGCCGAGCCATTCCTTGCGGCGCTGGCCCGCAGTCGGATTGGGCATGTTCCCCATCATTCCGCGGATCGAGTGCCGCTCGTCGCGCACGCTGGCGCGGTCAATGCGCAGGCCGCTGATCCAGCGCTGGTCGGTGCCGGCGCCCAGGGTCAACTCAGTGAACACGCCATAGCGGCGGAAGTTGGCATCGGTCTCCCAGACGGCCTGTCGGTAGGTGTCGCGGCCCATGCCCATGCGGCCACGATGGCGGCTGTCCTCGCCATCCACACCGGCCACCAGCTGCACGTCCTGCCAGCGCCACTCGGAACTGACCCGGCCGCCCTGGGTACGGCGATCCACGTTCGACGCCATCGGCATCGGCATCATGCTGTGCGGGTTCGGCGTGCGCAGCGTGTAGTTGTCCATCACGTGGTCGGCCTCGTTGTAGTACACGTTGGCCTGCAACGTGTCCCACGCACCGGGAAGATTTCGTTTTTCGAAGCGCGCGGCATAGCTGGTGCGTTCGAACGCGGCACCGTCCATGCCGCGCCCGGCGTAACGCGCGATGGCATCACCGGCACCGGCGGAGATTTCCAGCAGCGTGTCGACATCCGGCGTCCAGCCGATGGCCACGTCGCCATTCCACTTGCGCCACTTCGAGGGCACCACATCACCGTGGCCATCCTTGTAGTCGTCAGCTTCGGAACGGTTGCCGCTGGCGCGTACATAGCCGGTCGGATTGCCCAGGGTCAGGTCCAGCACCTGGTCGTTGCGGTTGCGCGAGCCAACCAGCGCACTGGCGTCCGCCCGCAGGCCAGGCTCCTCGAAGCGCGGCGTATCGCGTTCGAAGCGCACGGTGCCGGCCGAGGCACCGGCGCCCCAGCGCACGCTCTGCGGGCCCTTGATGATGGTCAATCGGTCGAAGCTCTCCGGCGCGATGTAGGACAGCGGATTGTCCATGCGCGATGGGCAGGCGCCGATCAGGTTGCCATCGTTGCTGAGGATGTTCAGGCGCGAACCGAACATGCCGCGCAGCACCGGGTCGCCGTTGGTGCCGCCATTGCGGATGGCGGAGAAGCCGGGGACGGTCTTCAGGTAATCGGCACCGTCGCTGGCCGGCACAGGCTGCCGCGGCAGGCGCGGATCGGTCACCCAGTGCAGCGGCGAGGACGGTGCGGCGGCGGTGACCACCATCGTGTCGAGGGTGCGCGCCTGCTCGGCAGGCGCAGCATGGGCCAGTGACGCGGCCACGGCCAGGCCAAGGGCAACCGGCAGGCGCGCGCAGGCGCCCGCGGGGCGGGAAGTCATTTTCATCGGAACAGCTCCAAAGTACGCACGCGCGCACGGCGCCCGGTCAGGCGTCGTGCGGCAGATTCGATAGGGACATCAGCGGACGATGGAGAGGCGCGGCGGCCCACGTGCGGCATGCGCCGGCCAGCGCAGTGCCGGCAGCACCTGTTGCGACCACGGGAACACCAGGCGCGGCCGCCACAGCAGCGGCAACAGCAGCACCAGCACCGCCAGCCACGGCAGCAGGCGCATGGCCAGCACGCAGTATTCGCAGGCTTCGCCGTGCATGGCGTGGGGGTCGGCTGGGCGGTTGGGCGCTGCCGGCGCAGCGCCATGCTGATCGTGCCCGGCCATGGCCATGTCGTGCATGTCGTGGCCCATGGCGGCGTGGTCCATGCCTGCCATCGCGGCGTGCTCCATCGGCTGCGCCTGCAGCGCGCGGCTGACCAGGGGCGCAAGCACCATCAGCAGCGTCGCCAGGACGGCGAGCTGGAGCAGAAGGCGCTGCGGGCGGGACAGGCGGGTCACCCCGCTAGTGTAGAGCCGGGTCCAGGGTTGCCCGTGCGACGAACCGTCGCAGGAGGGGTTTATCGGCAGGGCTGCGCCCTGCACCCGCCGAATCAACGTCAACGCCAACGTCAAAAGCGGGCAATCCGTGGGATGGCGGGGCGGGTCCGGTTGCGGGAGACGCCGTAAACCCATCCATGGGGGCTTGGCCGCGGCATCCATGCCGCGGACACTCCCGCAACCGGACCCACCCCGCCTTCGACAGATCTCCGCGATCTGCAGTAGATCCACGCCATGCGTGGATGCTTTTCGATTTCAATTCGAAATATTCGATTTCGATGGAGATTCATCCACGCATGGCGTGGATCTACCGTGTCGACCAAGGTCGACATCTACCAACAGCCGCCGGAATCTGTCAGGGGTGGGGCGGTGTCGGAGTGCGGGGTGTCAGCCGCATGGATGCGGCTGCCAAGCTTACAGGGACGTACTTGCAGCGTCCCCGCACTCCGACACCGCCCCGCCAACCCACGGAATGCCGCTTCTGCTGTTGCTGTTGCTGTTGCTGTTGCTGTTGCTGTTGCTGTTGCTGTTGCTTGAATGCCGCAGCAGGTGCAGGGCTGCAAGCCCTGCTCGACCAACCCCTCACACCGTGATGGTCTGGGTCAATGACTCCCACGTCGGTGGCACCGGCCACGCCGCCGCCTGGTTGCCGTCCAGCACCCGCCGCAGATCGCGCGGATCAATCTGCGGTGCCAGCACATGCACCAGCTCCAGCGCGTAATCACGCAGCACACGGTCGCGCGGCAGCACCGCCCAGGCAATGCACTCGGTGATCGGCTCCGGGGCCGGCCACGAGCGCAGGTCTTCATCGTTGGAACTGACCGCCATCTCCGCCAGCAGGCCTACACCCAGACCGGTACGCACGTAGGTCTTGATCAGATCCGCATCGAGCGCGGTCAGTGCCAGGTCGGGCGCCAGCCCATTGGCGGCGAAGGCACGCTGCAGCGACGAGTTCGGACGGGTCGAGGACTCGTAGCTGATCAATGGCTGGCGGGCCAGCGCGGCCAGGTCCGGGGCGCGGCCGGCGCGGTCCAGCGGGTGGCCCTTCGGCACCACCACCAGCCGCCGCCAGCGGAACAGCGGCACCGCGATGCCATCGGTGGGCTCACCGCCGGCGGTGCTGATGATGGCGATATCGGCATCACCCTGGTTCAGGCGATCCAGCGCATCGGCTTCGCCGGCCTGCTGCAGGTGCACGCTCACCTGCGGGTAGGCCTGTTTGATCGCCGCCACCGCCGGCGGCAGCACGAAACGCGCCTGGGTGTGGGTGGTGGTCAGGATCAGCTGGCCCTGGCTCTCGCGGCGCTGGTTGGCCGCATAGGTGCGGATGTTGTTGGCCTCGGCCAGTACCGCACGGGCGCGGGCGATGACCTCGGTGCCGGCCGGGGTAACCGACTCCAGACTGCGGCCCTTGCGTACGAACAACAGGAAGCCAAGCTCGTCCTCCAGCTGCTTGAGCTGCTTGGACAGGCCGGGCTGGGTGGCATGCACGCGCGAGGCAGCCAGCGTGATGTTCAGCTCGGCGTCGGCGATGGCAACCAGATAGCGCAGCTGGGTCAGCGTCATGGGAGGCAGGCGGCGTGGGGCGGAGGTCCACTCTAGGGTCATTTGCCGTCACCAGCTTATAACCAAAGGTTGTTTAAGAAAGGTATCTGGTCATTTCCGGGCGTCATATGCCGGCGCTACGGTCAGCCGGCAGCCGCTGGCCTGAACAGCCAGCCCTCCCCCTTCGCCCGCCGAAACCCGGCGCGGCCCCGTTTCCGGAGCGCTTCCATGGCCCTGTACGACTCCATCCTCGATACCGTCGGCAACACCCCCATCGTCAAGCTGCAGCGCCTGGCGCCACCGCAGGTCAGCGTCTACGCCAAGGTCGAGTCGTTCAACCCGGGCGGCTCGGTGAAAGACCGCCTGGCGCTGGCGATCATCCTCGACGCCGAAGCGCGCGGGGTGCTCAAGCCGGGCGACACGATCGTGGAGGCCACCTCGGGCAACACCGGCGTGGCACTGGCGATGGTCGCCGCCGCGCGCGGCTACAAGTTCGTGGCCACCATGGTCGAGACCTTCTCGGTGGAGCGCCGCAAGCTGATGCGCGCCTATGGCGCCAAGGTGATCCTGACCCCGGCCGCCGAACGCGGCAGCGGCATGGTGCGCAAGGCTGCTGAACTGGCAGAGCAGCATGGCTGGTTCCTGGCCAGCCAGTTCGCCAACCCGGCCAACCCGGCGTATCACCGCAACACCACCGCCGCCGAGATCCTGCGCGACTTCGCCGGCAAGCGGCTGGACTACTTCGTCAGTGGCTGGGGCACCGGCGGTACGCTCACCGGCGTGGGTGAAGTACTGAAGGTCGCGCGCCCGCAGACCCGCATCATCGCCACCGAGCCGGCCGGCGCCGCACTGCTGAAGGGCGATGACTGGAAGCCGCACAAGATCCAGGGCTGGACCCCGGACTTCGTGCCGGATGTGCTCAACCGCGATGTGGTGGATGAATTGGTGACGGTGGAAGATGACCGCGCCATAGCCACCGCACGCCGACTGGCTGCGGAGGAAGGCATCTTCGTCGGCATCTCCGCCGGCGCTACCGTGGCCAGCGCACTGGACGTGGCCGCGCGTGCCGAACCGGGCTCAGTGATTCTCGCCATGCTGCCGGACACCGGTGAACGCTATTTCTCCACGCCGCTGTTCGCCGATGTGAATGAGGGTTCCGACGACGACTGGCTGGCCGGCCTGCCGTGACACCCGGGGTCGGCTTCCTTTTCCGCAGGGGAAGGGAGCCGCCCTCCTCCGCTTCAGCCTGCGTGAAGGCGTCGCCCGCCATCGTGCGTGAAGACCGTCGGATCGCAGCGCGTGAGACGGTCATGACGCAGTATCGATGCCCTGTCCCCTACCGTGGGAACAGCCGGCGCAGATGCTGCGCGGATCACCTCACAGGCAGGAGACGGACGCATGAAGATCGAAGTTTGGCAGGGCGACATCACGACCCTGGCGGTGGATGCGATCGTCAACGCGGCCAACGAAACACTGCTCGGTGGCGGCGGGGTGGACGGCGCGATCCATCGTGCAGCGGGCCCCGCATTGCTGGCCGAATGCGAGCAGCTGCCGGAACTGCGCCCGGGCGTACGTTGCCCGACCGGCGAAGTACGCGCCACCAGCGCTTACGCTTTGCCTGCACGCTATGTACTGCACACGGTGGGCCCGGTCTGGCATGACGGCCAGCGCGATGAACCGGCGTTGCTCGCCAACTGCTACTGGAAGTCGCTGCAACTGGCCGAATCGCTGGGTGTGCAGTCGATCGCGTTCCCGGCCATCAGCTGCGGCGTATACGGCTATCCGCTGTACCAGGCCGCACAGATTGCAGTGACCGAAACACTGGCCTGGCAGCGCAGCCACGCGCAACCGATGCGCATCGTGCTGGTGGCGTTCAATACCGCTACGGCCAAGGCCTACCAGCAGGCGTTGAGTGCCGCCGGGCAAAGCGCCGACAGCGAACCGCGCGGGTCGATGCTCCCGCCCCTGGGTGACGCGGGCTTCGCCGCTGCGCACTGAACCGCAGCGCGGCAGGTAGAAGAAAAGGCCGGACATTGCCCGGCCTTTTCCGTTGCAGCCTTGATGTCATCCACGCTACGCGTGGACCACCTCAACGGCTGGCAGCTTCCACCGCTGCAGCGTCATCGGCCACGGCGGCGGCATCGGCCGCAGCGCGGGCCGCAGAGGCCGCAGCACCGTCAGCACTGGCCCCATCCACCTGCACGCGCACTTCCACCATGCCTGCGCCATTGTTCAGGCTGGAAACGTCGACAGTGTAGTGACCGGCCGGCAGGGTCTCTTCCAGGCGCGAGTTGGTACCGTTGCCACCGTCGTCGTCGGTCAACTCGACATCGCCACCGACCACGCGCAGCACGGTATCGACCTGGCTGGAAATCGCATCCAGGCGCACGTCGGCCGGGCGGTCCAGGGTCAGCAGGAAGCGGCGGCGGCCATCGTTGTCGAGCATCGTGTACACGCTGCCCGACTTCGGCAGTGCAGTGCCATCGCGCTCGACCAGATTGCCGGGCAGCTCGATGCGGTTGGCCGACAGGGTGAACATGCCATTGACGCCGTCGCCCAGGCCACGTGCGGTCAGGGTGTACTTGCCCGGCTTCAGTGACAGGGTCAGGCGCGAGTTGGTGCTGTCCCCGCCATCGTCATTCTCGGCATCCACGCCCTGGCCCGACAGCTTCAGCACCGGATCGAAGACCTCCGACACCAGGCGGATCTCGTACAGGCCGGCCTTGTCGACCTGCAGGGTGTAGTCCTGGGAACCACCGGCCAGCATGTCGACGATCTCGCCACTGCCCGCGAGCGGCTTGCCGTCATACGGCACCAGCTTCTCGGCGCGCAGGCGGTACGGACCGTAATCGGTCGAGCCGTTGGCGTTGACCGCCACCTGGTAGGTGCCGCCACCGTTGGCACGGAAGGCAAGCGAAACGTCGCCTTCGCGCTCGTAGCCGGTGTTGCTGCTGGCCACCAGGCTGCCGTTGTTGAACACGGCGATCGAGCCGCTCAGCGAACCGGTCAGCTTCAGCCCGACCAGCTGCTTGTCTTCCAGCTTGATCTGGTAGAGCTGGTGGTGGCTGCCGTCGTTGTAGTTGATGCCGCTGCGCGAGGTGATCTCGCCGGACACCGGCTTGTCGAAATCGAGCGACGCGGCCTTGCCTGCGTCACCACCGCCACCGAGACGGTTGCACCCGCCGGCGACCAGGACCGTGGCGACGGCCAGTGTGAGTGCTGCCAAACGCATGTTGTTTCTCCTTGGCCTTCCATGTGGTTCCCGCGTACCGGCCGGGCACGCGGGGGCGGAAAAGATACCCGCAAAAGCAAACGCCGGCGTGATGCCGGCGCTGCCTTGTTCATCCAGCGATGGGACGGATCAACCGTTCCACTTGCCCAGCGCGGCCAGGCCGTTGTCCTTGGCGCGCTCGTACACGGTCTTCTGGGCAGCGGCGTAGTTGCCCTTCATGTCCTTGGCCCACAGCTTCAGCGCGGCCTGCTGCATGGCGCGGCCGTAGGAGAAGCTCAGCGGCCACGGCAGGTTGCCCAGCTGGTTCATCGCGTTCAGGTGCTCGGTGGACTGCTCGTCGCTCTGGCCACCGGACAGGAACACCACGCCCGGCAGGATCGCCGGCACGGTGCTCTTCAGGCACATCACGGTCGACTCAGCCACTTCCTCGACGTCGGCCTGCTCATCGCAGTTCTTGCCGGAGATGACCATCGAGGCCTTCAGGATGGTGCCTTCCAGCAGCACGTTCTGCTGGTACAGCGCGTCGAACAGCGAACGCAGGGTGGCTTCGGTGACTTCGTAGCAGGTCTCGATGTCATGGTCGCCGTCCATGATCACTTCCGGCTCGACCATCGGCACCAGGCCGCATTCCTGGCACAGGGCGGCATAACGGGCCAGCGCGTGAGCGTTGGACTCGATGCAGGTGCCCGACGGAATGCTCTCGCCGATGTTGATGACCGCACGCCACTTGGCGAAGCGCGCACCCAGCTTGTAGTACTCCTGCAGGCGCTCGCGCAGGCCGTCCAGGCCTTCGGTGACCAGCTCGCCCGGGCAGCCGGCCAGCGGGTGCGCACCCTTGTCCACCTTGATGCCCGGAATCATGCCGTGGTCAGCCATGTACTTGGCGAACGGCACGCCGTCCTTGGTCGACTGACGGATGGTTTCGTCAAACAGGATGGCGCCGGAAATGTGCTCGTTGAGCTTCGGCGTGGTCAGCAGCAGTTCGCGGTAGGCACGACGGTTCTCCTCGGTGTTCTCGATACCGACGCCAGCGAAACGCTTGGCGATGGTAGCGGTGGATTCGTCGATCGCGATGATGCCCTTGCCCGGGGCAACCATGGCCTGGGCGGTTTCAGCCAGCTGTTCGATGCTCATGTACTTCCTGTGGCGGGTGCGGGAAAAACGTAAGTATAGCCCCGCTACCCGTTGCCCCGACGTGGAGGCCAGGCTGGAAACGATTCCAATGCCCGCGCAGGACAATCATTGACCCATGCGGACTGAGCGTGGGTACCGCGCAAACCCGGATCCCGGGACGAGTGCCCCCTGAGTCAGGGGGCGGCCGTGCAGCGGCGGGGGTCTGGATGCTGGTAAGAAGGGGCCCACGATCTGCACAGCAGATCGTGGGGCGGCAGCGCGCATGCGATGGCGCGTACCTTACAGGTCGCCCAGCCCAATGGCGCGGCCGTCTTCGCCCACTTCCAGCAGGCGCAGGGTATTGGTGGCACCGTGGGTTTCCATGTGCTCACCGCTGGTGAACACGACGCGGTCGCCGGCCTGCAGCAGGTCGGCTTCCACCAGCAGGCGGATGCTGCCACGCGCCGCTTCGCGCGGGGTCAGGCCACGGCTGTCGAAATTGATCGGATAGACGTCGCGCATCAGCGCCATCTGCCGGCGTGCGCCGTCATGGCGGGTGACCGCGAACACCGGCGCCTTGGCGCGGAAACGCGACAGGTAACGCGCAGTGCCGCCGGATTCGGTCATCGCCACGATCGCGCGCACGCCCACGTGCTGCGACAGGAACATGGTGGCCATGGCGATGGCCTGGTCGGCACGTTCCAGGTTGCGCGGCGAAGCGTTGAAGTCGGTCTCGGTCTGGAACTGGCGCTCGGCACCCAGGCAGATGCGTGCCATCGCTTCCACGGCCTTGACCGGGTAGGCACCGGCAGCGGTTTCGGCCGACAGCATCACCGCGTCGGTGCCGTCGATGACCGAGTTGGCCACGTCCAGCACTTCGGCGCGGGTCGGGATCGGGCTTTCGACCATCGACTGCAGCATCTGCGTGGCGGTGATCACCACCTTGTTCTGGGCCAGCGAGGCCTTGATGATCTTCTTCTGCAGGCCCGGCAGTTCGGCGTCGCCGATTTCCACGCCCAGGTCGCCACGGGCCACCATCACCACGTCGCTGGCCTCGACGATCTCTTCCAGGTTCTCGATCGCCTCGGTACGCTCGATCTTCGATACCAGCGCAGCATCGCAGCCATGCGAGCGGGCGATGTCACGCGCATCGTTCATGTCCTGCGCGTTGCGGCAGAACGACACGGCGATGAAGTCGACACCGATCTTGGCGACGATGCCGATCAGCTCCTTGTCACGCTCGGTCAGCGCGCCCAGCGAGAGGCCGCCGCCCTGCTTGTTCAGGCCCTTGCGGTCGGACAGCACACCGTCGTTCAGTACGGTGTTGATGATGCGCTCGCCCTGCACCTCCACCACCTGCAGCTGCATCAGGCCATCATCGAGCAGCAGGACATCGCCCGGGCCGACGTCCTGCGGCAGGCCGAGGTAGCTGACGCCCACCTGGGTCGCATCGCCGGGGCCGGCGTTGGCGCTGGCGATCAGGTCGAAGCGGTCACCCGCCTTGAGCTGCACCTTGCCTTCGGCGAAGCGTTCGATGCGGATCTTCGGGCCCGGCAGGTCAGCCAGGATGCCCACTTCCACGCCCACGCGGGCCGCAGCAGCACGCACTTCGGCGGCACGCTTGGCCTGGCCGGAGGGATCGCCGTGGCTGAAGTTGAGGCGCACCACGTTGACGCCGGCGCGGAACAGATCCTCCAGCACGCCCGGCGGATCAGTGGCCGGACCGAGGGTGGCAAGGATCTTGGTGCGACGCTGACGCTCGAACATGGTGAATGGGCCTCTCCCGATAAAGAACGGAAATTAGCACATCCTTCACGCCGCATGTATACGGTTACAGCCTTGTGCTGCCTGACTTCGCGGGTCATGGAACGGACATCGGCCGGACATACGCTGGCGCAGGGCGTGCTGTAGCCGAGCCCATGCTCGGCTGGGCACACGCCGAAGCAGCCGAGCATGGGCTCGGCTCTACAGGAGCCTAGGCCAACAGCGTCGTCAGCTGTGCTGGCTCACGGGCCAGCTGGCCGGCACCGGCTTCGGTGAGTTCGGCCTCACCGCCGAAACCCCACAGCGCGCCGACACTGCGCAGGCCGTGGTGGCGTGCGCCTTCGATGTCCATGCGGCGGTCGCCGATCATCCAGCACTGCGCGGGCTGCACCTGCAGGCGGCGCAATGCCTCACCCACCAGTTCCGGCTTGTGGCTGCGCGAACCGTCCAGGGTCGAACCGACGATCTCCTCGAACAGCCCGCCGAACGGCAGGTGGGCGAGGATGCGGCGCGCATGCGGCTCGTTCTTGGCCGTGACCACCGCCAGGCGGTGGCCACGACCGTGCAGCGTGCGCAGGGTGTCTTCCACCTGCGGGTACACCGTATGCTCGCGCCAGCCCTCGGCGTCGAAGCGCTCACGGTAGTAGCCCACCGCCTGTTCCACCCGCGCCGGTTCAACGAACAGTGGCGCGAAGGTGGTCCGCAGCGACGGACCGATCCAGCCCAGCAGCGTCTCCTGCGGCGGCACCGGATGGTCCATCTTCTGCAGCGCGTAAGCGATGCAGGCGGTGATGCCCACCTGCGAATCGATCAGCGTGCCATCGAGGTCGAAGAACAGCACATCCTTGCCGCGCTCGGCACTCATGCGCCGCGCGCGTCGAGTGCGGCCACCGCCGGCAGGGTCTTGCCTTCCAGGAACTCCAGGAACGCACCGCCGCCGGTGGAGATGTAGCTGACCTGCTGGGCGATATCGAACTTGTCGACCGCGGCCAGGGTGTCGCCGCCACCGGCGATGGAGAATGCCGGCGAGCTGGCGATGGCGCGGGCCAGCGCTTCGGTGCCCTTGCTGAAGGCTTCGAACTCGAACACGCCGACCGGGCCGTTCCAGACCACGGTGCCGGCCTTGTCGATCAGCTGCGCGTACTGCGCAGCGGTCTGCGGGCCGATGTCCAGGATCAGATCGTCTTCGGCAACCGCGTCGACCGCCTTCACTTCAGCAACCGCGTCCGGCATGAACTGCTTGGCGGTGACCACGTCCACCGGCAGCGGAATGTCGGCGCCACGCGCCTTGGCATCGGCCACGATTTTCTTGGCGGTATCCAGCAGGTCCGGCTCGTACAGCGACTTGCCGACGTTGTAGCCGGCGGCAGCAATGAAGGTATTGGCGATGCCACCACCGACGATCAGCTGATCGACCTTGCCGACCAGGTTGGCCAGCAGTTCCAGCTTGGTGCTGACCTTGCTGCCGGCGACGATGGCCAGCAGCGGCTTGGCCGGTGCATCCAGCGCCTGCGCCAGCGCGTCCAGTTCGGCCATCAGCAGCGGGCCACCGGCCGCCACCGGGGCGAAGCGGATGACACCGTGGGTGGAGGCCTGCGCACGGTGCGCGGTGCCGAAGGCATCCATCACGAACACATCGCACAGCGCCGCGTACTTCTTCGACAGGGCTTCATCGTCCTTGCCCTCGCCGACGTTCATGCGGCAGTTTTCCAGCAGCACCAGCTGACCCGGCTGCACGTCGACGCCGTCGACCCAGTCACGCACCAGCGGAACCTCGCGGCCGAGCAGCTCGGACAGGCGCTGGGCAACCGGCGCCAGCGACTCGGCTTCGCTCCACACGCCTTCCTTCGGGCGCCCCAGGTGCGAGGTGACCATCACCGCCGCGCCCTGCTCCAGCGCGCGCTTGAGCGTCGGCAGCGAAGCGGTGATGCGCTGTTCGGAGGTGATGCGGCCATTCTCGATCGGCACGTTCAGATCCTGGCGGATCAGCACGCGCTTGCCGGAGAGGTCGAGGTCGGTCATGCGGACGATGGACATGGGCAACTCTTTGGCTCAGGGACGGGATGCCGGGGTACGGCAGACGGCCATTGTATCGGGTGCGGGTGGTGGGAGGGTCGATGCCTGCGGCAGGCAGAGGCGCACGGCAACGGCAACGGCAACTGCCAAAGCGCTGACGCTTCATGATGCTGGGGGTGGGCCGGGGTGGTGTGGGCTCGCGGGGGACGCCGTGAATCCATCCCTGGAGGCTCGGGCGCGCCATCCATGGCGCTTACGCCCCCGCGAGCCCACACCACCCCGGCCTCGACAGGTTCATGAGGCGGAGCGGACGGCAAAGGCAAGATCGGTTTCTGATGTCGGAGAAAAATGTAGAGCCGAGCCCGTGCTCGGCTGGGTCTATCGCGAACAGCAGCCGAGCGTGGGCTCGGCTCTACAAAGAGCGCCCTGCCAAGCAGCTTTTGCTCTTCTTTTTTTCTTTCCGTGGGTGGACGCACACGGAAATTGTCAGAGGCCGGGCGGGGTGGGTTCGCGGGAGTGTCCGCGGCATGGATGCCGCGGCCAAGCCCCCAGGGACGGGTTCACGGCGTCTCCCGCGAACCCACCCCGCCCGGCCAAGCACGGCTTTTGCTTTACGCGACCATCCGCCCACCCACGAGGGGCTGCGCCGTTCGCCGGAACCTACGCCGAAGGCGCCGGCTTCTGCCGAAGCAGACTGACCGCCAGACCGCCCACTACCAGCACACCCAGACCCAGCAACGCCCACAGCAACCACGACTTCCAATCGTGCTGCGGTTTCAGCGCCGCGTCGCCGGCCAGCGGCTCCGGGCTGCCTTCCAGGCGCGCCAGCGTCGGCTGCCACGACGGGTCGTTGCGCAACCGCAGTTCCTCGATCAGCACGCCAATCGGCGCCTCCGTGCGGCGCGCGGTCGAGCTGCCCACCGCCAACGCGTAGGGCGCCGCGCCCTGGCTCAGGAATACCAGTACTTCGGGCTGGTAACCCAGGCGCAGAGTCGGTGCGGTGGCCGTTTCGGCCGGGTTCGCCACCAGCTTCCAATAGCGATCCCGATGCACCCCGCCCAGCGGCTGCGCGGCCGATTGCTGCCGTTGGCCCTGCGCACCCTGCTGCAGCTGATAGGCAATCCACGGTGCACTGCGGCGCTGCCATTCCGCGCTCTGGTCATCGCGGCTGAACAATGTCCACTGCACCAGGCTGTTGTCGGTGCTGGCCACGTCGGCACGTGCCGCCGGGAAGCGGCCATCCATCTCGAAGGTGTATTCGCCCTTGCCCTTCGAGGTCGGTTCCAGCGACAACCATTCCCACGGCAGCGTCGCCGGTGCCGGCGGCAGCTCGGCCAGTACGCTGCGCAGCGTCGGCAGACGCGCATCGCCTTGCGCCAGCACGCGCAGATAGCGCGCTTCACCATCCACCTGCAGGCGGCGCTGCAGCAGGCGCTTGCCGGCGCGCTGCAGATCCACCAGCGGAATGTCGCGGCCAATCGCACGCCAGTGCTGCAGGTCGTCGCTGACGTCCAGCTGCACCTGAGCCTGCAACGGCTGGCCACTGTCAGCCCAATCCAGCACCAGCGCCGCCAGCGGCTGCTGGCCCAGCACACTGGCGTCGATCAGCCAGCCACCCTGCCCGCTCGCCGCCGCACCACCACTCACGCGGGCTTCCACGCGACGCACACGGCCATCGGTATCGCGCTCGGTCAGCAACTGCAGGTCGTTGCGCTGTGCTTCGGCCAATGGCGGCAACGCGAACCACGGCAGCTCACGCTGCACCGGCGGCTGCGCCAGCGGCTGATCCGGCGCCAGCAAGGCCGACGGCAACGATTGGCCGGCGGCATTGAACACCTGCACATCGCCCAGGTCCGCACTGCCGGCGCGACGGTAGATCGCCGGTTCCAGCACAACACGGTAGGCACCCGATTGTGCGCTGGACAACGTCAGCGGCCACTGTTCGGCGTACTGGGTACGGTAATCGGCGGCCTGTGCGGTGACGGCGGCCAGCATGCCGAACATCGCCGGCAGCAGCGCCCTGCTCCACGTCTTCATTGTTTTTCCTCCACGGTCGGCGCCGCGCTCGGCGGTGCCGGTGCCAGATAACCCACGACCGTGCACAGCAGGCCGTAAGCGATGAACGATGCGATACCCAGCAGGTTGCCCAGGTGCTGGCGATCGATGAGTACCAGCTTGGCCAGCACCACACCCATCAGCACGGCACCGACCATCCACAACACGCGCTGGCCGCGGCGCGAACCCCAGACCCAGGCGATCACGCCGAGCACGCTCCACAGCACGGTCAGGCTGGTCTGCGCCAGGCTGGAACGCATCATCGACGAACTCCACGACAGGCCGCCCCACTGATGCACGCCGTGCAGCACCAGGCTGGTCAGCGCGACGAAGGTGGCCAATGCCAACAGCGGCAGCCGGATCTTCACCAGTGCCTGCGGCGCCTGCCCGCTGTACAGCCAGCGCGCCAGCAGCGCCAGGCTCAACCACTGCCCCAGCTCGGCCGGGTTCAACACCGGCAGCCACAGCAGCGGCGCGGCGTCCCCCGGCAGCAACTGGCCGAACAGCCAGCCTGCGGACAGCAGGCCGAACAGCACGCACTGCAACGGCAGGCGCACGCTGTCGAAGGCAGCCCCCAACGGCCAGCGCAGTGCATTCCAGCGCCACAACGACAGCGCCGCCATCAGCAGCCACGGCAGCGTGAACAACAGCAGCGTCCAGCCCTGTGCCAGCCCGGCCTCGCCGCCGCCCCACAGGGCCAGCAACGAAAGCAGCGACGGCCACAGCAGCCACCACAGGAACTGCGCGATGCGTGCCACGGTGTCGCCGCCCTGACGCAGGCACAGCAACGTACGTACGCCCAGCGCCGCGAACACCGCCCAGGCCAGTGCGCCATAGCCGGCGAACGGCTGCTGGTGCGCATCGCTCTGCATCAGCGCCAGCGGGAAGCCCAGGGCCAGCATCGCCAGGGCGGTTACGCCCAGCGCGCGTGCCGGCTGGCGGCGCTGCATTTCAGCCGCCAGCCAGGCCGTGGCCGCGACCAGCACCAGCAACGCATCGGCCTGCGTGCGCTGCGGGAAGAAGCGGAAGATCTCGTGCACCAGACCGCCCAGCCACCACAGCAGGCCCCACAGGTAGTAGACCAGTGCGATCTCATGGCGCTCCCTGCGCTGGTAACTCCACGCCGACGCGAAGCCGGCAATGGCCAGCAGCAACGCGCCGATGGCGGTCGGGTTGAGCAGGAAGCGTGCGTCTTCGAGCCAGTGGTCGGCGCCGGCCACAAAGGCGAACGCAGCACCGATCTGCAGCAACGCGCCGGACACCTGCGGCAGCCAGCGTTTCTGGCGCAGGCCCAGCCAGGCCAGGCCCGCACCTTCCAGCGCGAACACCGCGCCGGTGGCACGCGCAGACAATGCCAGCGGCACCGCCAGCGTGGCGAAGCCCACCGCCAGCACCGCATGCGACTGCGCCAGCACGGTGTAAGACGCGCGCGCGATCAGTGCCCGCGCCAGTACGGCGTAGATCGCCGCCAGGCCCAGCGCGCACAGCGCCAGCGTCATCGGCTGCTCGTGCAGCATGCCCGCCTGCATCGAGAAGGCGACCAAGGGCGTGCCGAACACCAGGCTGCCGTCGACCAGGTCACGTCGCCCGGCGGGCTGCCGGCGCGCGTACAGCAGCGGGATCAACAGGTAGAAGGCGAAGAACAGCAGCAGGAACGGCTCGGTGCTGCTGAACTTGTCCGGCGCGTACTGCAACACGCCCCAGAACGTACCGATGCCGAAGGTAAAAGCGAAGCCAAGCAGGTTCAGCGCACGCCACGGACGGAACCAGGCGATGGCAAAGATGCCAGCGTTGAGCACCGCGTAGTAGCTGAACAGCCCCACGTGGTTGCCACTGCCGGTGGACAGCCACAGCGGTGCCATGAAGCCGGCGAGGATGCCCAGCACCGCCAACGTGCGCGAGTTCTGCACCACCGCCAGCACGCACAGGCCGGCCACCAGCGCGATCGAACTGGCGAAGGCAAACCCGGGGTTGAGCAGCTCGAACCGTTTGAATGCGGCGAAGATGGTCAGCAGCAACACGCCAATGGCACCGCCCTGCAGCGCCAGTGCGAACAGGCGCCGGCGCTCGCGCTGGTGCCAGCCGAACGCCAACAGGCCCAGCGCACCCACGGTGACACCGGCCAGGCGCAGCTCGATCGGCAGCACCAGCCAGCCCTGGTCGCTGACGTACTTCAACAGCGCGGCAACACCGGCCAGCAGCACCAGCATGCCGATCTTGACCGGCACGTTGCCCTCGGTGAACCAGCGCTTGACCGCTCCGATGCCGCGCTCGATGAAGTTGGGCAGCGCCGGCTCGGAAGGCAACGGCGGCTGCAACGGCGCGTGTGGCACTGGCGGTGGTGCGACCGGGCGCGGCACCTCCGTTGCTGCAGGCACCACTTCGCGCACCGGCGGCGGCGTTGGCTGGGACGGAGGCGGTGCGGCAGCCGCCACCGGCCGCAGGAACGGCGGATCGGCGCCGGCCGCAGGCATGGGCGCAGCCCGTTCTGGCGCAGGCTCGGCTGCAACCGGCCGGACGGCCGGCGCGGCGGCCAGGGCACCTTCCAGCGCGGCCACACGGCGGCGCAGGCCGGCAATCATCACCAGCGCCACCACCAGCAGCAGCGGGATGGCCAGCAGGACCAGTACCACCAGGGCGATCAATGCTTCCATTGCATGCTTCCATTGCAATCCCGCGCCCCAGCGGCAGCGGTCGACCGGCCCATGCTACGACAGGGCTGGCCCCATAAACGACGAACCCCGGCCAGGCCGGGGTCCGCGTGCGATCTTCGCCGGCCTTACTTGGCGGCGACGACCTTGGCCATTTCCAGGCACTTGTTCGAGTAGCCCCACTCGTTGTCGTACCAGGTGACCAGCTTGACGAAGGTGCCGTCGAGGGCGATGCCGGCCTCGGCGTCGAACACCGAGGTGCAGGTCTCGCCGCGGAAATCGGTGGCCACGACCTTGTCTTCGGTGTAGCCCAGGATGCCCTTCAGCGGGCCTTCGCTCTGTGCCTTCACTTCAGCGCAGATCTCGGCGTAGGTGGCTTCCTTTTCCAGCTCGACGGTCAGGTCGACCACCGACACGTCCGAGGTCGGGACACGGAAGCTCATGCCGGTCAGCTTCTTGTTCAGTTCCGGGATGACCACACCGACGGCCTTGGCCGCACCGGTGGACGACGGAATGATGTTTTCCAGGATGCCACGGCCACCGCGCCAGTCCTTGTTGGACGGGCCATCGACGGTCTTCTGGGTGGCAGTAGCCGCATGCACGGTGGTCATCAGGCCACGCTTGATGCCCCACTTGTCATTGATGACCTTGGCCAGCGGGGCCAGGCAGTTGGTGGTGCACGAAGCATTGGAGACGATCGCCTGGCCGGCGTAGGTCTTGTCGTTCACGCCGTAGACGAACATCGGCGTATCGTCCTTCGACGGGGCCGACATGATGACCTTCCTGGCGCCGGCATCGATGTGCTTCTGCGCGGTTTCCTTGGTCAGGAACAGGCCGGTGGACTCGATCACCACGTCCACGTCCACTTCGTTCCACTTCAGGTTGGCCGGGTCGCGTTCCTGGGTCAGGCGGATCTTCTTGCCGTTGACCAGCAGGTCGTTGCCCTGCACCGCCACGTCGGCCTTGAAACGACCGTGCACGGAGTCGTACTTGAGCATGTACGCCAGATAGTCCGGCTCCAGCAGATCGTTGATGGCCACGATTTCGATGTCGTCGCCGAAGTTCAGCACCGCCGAGCGCAGGACGTTACGCCCGATGCGACCGAAACCGTTGATACCAACCTTGATTGCCATGTTCTCAAGCTCCTGCGGCCGCGACGGGTGCGGCGGGATGGATAGGGCCCACAAGTCTAGCAAACCGGGGCTGGCCACCGCGGGCCAGCCCCGGCGGGCAGCGGGCCGGCAGACAGGATTTGATCCGGATCAAAGCGTTAGCGCGATGTGAGGCCGAAACTGGCCACATCCACCCAGCAACGAGATCACCCCCATGCGCAAGACCTCCCCCCTGATCGTGGCCAGCCTGGCCGCCGCCCTGTCGCTCGCCGCCGCCCCGGCCATGGCCCAGTCCAAGGGCGACTGGACCATTTCCGCCGGCGTGCACCAGGTGGCCCCGAAGTCGAACAACGGCTGGCTGGCCGGCCACACCCTGAAGGTCGACGTCGACAACGACGTCAAGCCGACCATCACCGGTGAGTACTTCATCGCCGACAACCTGGGCATCGAAGTGCTGGCCGCGCTGCCGTTCAAGCACGACATCAACATCAATGGCCTGGGCCGCGTGGGCAGCACCAAGCAGCTGCCGCCGGTGGTGACCGTGCAGTACCACTTCAACAGCAAGGGCAAGGTGTCGCCGTTCATCGGTGCGGGCGTGAACTACACGACCTTCTTCAGCGAAGACACCACCGGTGCGCTGAAGGACAGCCGCCTGAAGCTGCAGGATTCGTGGGGCCTGGCCGCGCATGCGGGCGTGGACTTCGCGATCGGCGAGAAGGGCGCGCTGCGCGTGGACATGCGCTGGATCGACATCGACAGCAAGGTGAAGTTGAACGGCGAGAAGATCGGCACGGTCAACATCGATCCGCTGGTGTACGGCGCTTCGTACGTCTTCAAGTTCTAAAGCGGTGTGTTGAGCGCGGGGGCTTCGCCCCCGCTCCCCCGCTGCACGCGAAACCCTCGCAGCATGTTGCCCCGGTGATTGCCGGGGCTTTTTTGTGCCTGGGACTGAAGCGGTTCCGGAGCTGGGGCAAGGCGGGGAGCCTGCACATCCGAGGCGTAATGGTTGCCTGCAATTGCAGAAGGCGGATTTTGATCCTGCATTTGTTCTTGATGTTGCCTTTGACGTTTGCATCCGCCTCCGCGGCCATGTTTGGAGGGGAGCGCAGAGGGAGGGGCGGCGGGACCGTTGGCGCCATGGATGGCGCCATCGAGCCTCCAGGGACGGATTGTGGTGGTCTAATCAACTTGGACACTCGATAGGATCAATTTCAAGCATCGAGGTAGACCCATGGCAAAGCAGATCACTCAGGGCATGAGGGACGAGGCGGTTCGCCTTGTGGTTGTGGAGGGGCAGACAGTCAGGGACGTCTGCCAGCTGATGGATGTCGGCCCGACGGCGCTGAGGCGCTGGATCGAGCAATGGCGTCGAAAACATGACCCGCAGGCCGAGGCACCGCCCGTAGATGCCCAGGTCAGAATCGCCGAGCTGGAGGCCCAGAATCGCAGGCTCAAGGAGGAGCGCGACCTACTAAAAAAATCCATCGCCTTCTTCATTCGGGACAGCGATCACCGGAACAGGTGATCCAGGAATTGGGGAAGGTCGCTCCGATCCGGTTGGTGTGTCAGTTGATGGACTATCCCCGTAGCAGCTACTACGCCTGGCTGCACCGGGAGCCCCGGATTGACCGGGAACTGCTGGCCCAGGTTGATCTGGTTCGTCGCATTCATCAGTCCCACCGGGGGAGCTGTGGCTCTCGCAAGATGGCCAGGGAGCTGACCAATCGCGGCCTGCCAGTGGGTCGCTACCGCGCCCGGACGCTGATGCGCCGGGCCGGCGTCAGGGCGCGGCAGCACCGGCGGCACAAGTACCACAGTCTGGGGCCGCAGGCACTGACCGCGCCCAACGTGTTGGAACGCCAATTCAACCCGGAGGCACCCGACCAAGTCTGGGCAGGGGATATCACCTACATCCCGACCCAGCAAGGCTGGCTCTATCTGGCCATCGTGGTGGATCTGTTTGCCCGACGGATCGTGGGCTGGGCCCACTCTCACGAAGGGGATGCCTGGCTGGCCGTCAGAGCCCTGCGTGGGGCTCTGAAACAGCGTCGTCCCAACGGGCGACTACTTTTCCACTCGGATCAAGGTCGGCAGTACACCAGCCATGCCATGGCCGAAATTCTGCGTGACAACGGCATCACCCAAAGCATGAGCAGGAAGGGCAACTGCTGGGACAACGCGGTGGTGGAACGGGTTTTCGCCACCCTCAAAGGGGAGTGGCTTTACTCCAAATACCCCACTCGACAGGAGGCTGCAGCAGACATCGAGCAATTCGTGGACTGGTACAACCACCGTCGGCCGCACAGTGCCAACGGCCTTGTGCCACCTGCGCTTTGTGAAGGGCAGGTGGCCTGAACTCCCTTTGGGAGTGTCCAAAAATACTTGACCACCACAGATTCACGGCGTGTCCCGCCGCCCCTCCCTCTGCGCTCCCACTTCGGAACAGGAACGCGCCGCTCTTCAATCCACCTACCCCGCTAGAATGTGCACATGAAAGCCCTGCACTCCCTGTTCCTCGCCGCCGCCCTGGCGCCGGCCCTGCTGTCCGTCTCCGCCCCCGCACATGCCTGGGGCGCGCAAGGCCACCGCCTTGTCGCCGAAGTCGCCGACGCCCGCCTCAACCCCGCCGCCCGCGCCGAAGTGGACCGCCTGCTGGCCACCGAACCGGACGCCACGCTGGCCAGCATCGCGCCGTGGGCCGACCAGCTGCGCGCCAAGGACCCGGGCCTGGGCCGCCGCTCGGCCGGCTGGCACTACGTCAACATCGCCGAAGACAACTGCCATTACGAAGCACCGAAGCACTGCAAAAACGGCAACTGCATCGTCGAGGCCCTGAAGGCACAGAGCGCCATCCTCGGCGATCGCAGCCTGACCGACGGCGAGCGCCTGCAGGCGCTGAAGTTCGTGGTGCATCTGGTCGGCGACATCCACCAGCCGATGCACGCCGGTTACGCCCACGACAAGGGCGGCAACGATTTCCAGCTGCAGTTCGGCAACCGCGGTACCAACCTGCACTCGCTGTGGGACAGCGGCATGCTCAATACCCGCAAGCTGGACGATGCGGGCTATCTGCCGCTGCTGCAGAGCCAGCGCGCGCCGAAGCTGGCGCGCCAGTCCAACCCGCAGCGCGACCCGCAGACGTGGGCCGAGGCCAGCTGCCGCGTCTCCATGCAAGCTGGCGTTTATCCGGCCACGCGTAAAATCGGTGACGAATACACCGAACGCTACCGGCCGCTGGCCGAAGCGCAGCTGCGACTGGCCGGTGAGAACCTGGCGCAGTTGCTGAACCGCGTGCTCGGCACGCGCTGAGGAGAGTTCCGATGTCGGTCCAGGTGCAGTCGTTCTTCCACCGTGACAGCAACACCTTCAGCTACCTGGTCAGCGACCCGGCCAGCGGCGAGGCGGCGCTGATCGACCCGGTCCTGGACTACGACCCGGATACCGATGCCAGCAGTGAAGCGCCGTTGCAGGCCGCGTTGCAGGCCATCGAACAACAGGGCCTGCAGCTGCGCTGGCTGCTGGAAACCCATGCCCACGCCGACCATGTGTCGGCCGGGCGCCGGCTCAAGCAGCGCTTCCCGCAGGCCACGCTGGCCATCGGTGAAGGCATCCGCGCGGTGCAGGCCACGTTCGCACCGCGCTATGGCCTGCAGCTTCCCGCGGCCGATGAGATCTTCGACCACCTGTTCAGCGATGGCGAAACCTTCGCTTTGGGTGAACTGCGCTGCCAGGTGATCGCCGTGCCCGGCCACACCAGCGACAGCATCGCCTATCTGATCGACAATGCGCTGTTTACCGGCGACTCGCTGTTCATGCCCGACGGCGGCACTGCCCGCTGCGATTTCCCGGGCGGCGATGCCGCGCAGTTGTACCGCTCGATCCAGCGCCTGCTGGCCCTGCCCGATGCGACGCGCGTGTTTGTCTGCCACGACTACGGCCCGGGTGGCCGCGGGTTCGCCAACGAAACCACCATCGGCGAACAGCGCGCGCACAACATCCACGTGCACGACGGCGTGGCCGAGGCAGAGTTCGTCAGCGTGCGCCAGGCCCGCGATGCGACGCTGGAAGAACCGAAGCTGATGCAGCCCGCAGTGAAGGCCAACATCCAGGGCGGGGCCTGATCCACGTCGCTGCGCCCGCCGGGCATGGCCCGGCGCTACCCCGGTCATCGCGAGCGATCATTTTCCCTGCGTGCGCACCACGTGCTGGCCCTTCACGATCTCGAAGGTAAAGGCATATTGCAGGGTGACGGCCACCGGCTCGACACGCTCGGCGCCCCGGCAGTCACCGCGATTGGCAGGCACCTTGCCGGCCGCGAAGTGGCAGACCGCTGCGGACGAGTACTTCCACATCGCCACGGCTTCCTGCGCTGCCTGCAGCAGGGGCGCATTCTCGCCCGCAGCACCTGCCACGCACTCCGGGCGATCGGTCAATGGCAGGCTGCGCTCGACGTCGCCGTTGGCATCAACCACCACCTGCAGGCAGATGGTGGTCGGCGCCAGTTCCGCGCGCGGGTCGCGATCACCGACCTCCGGGTCCGGTGCCGCGTACAGTTGCGGCATCCGGTAGCCCTCGGTCGCACCCAGCGAATACACCTGCGGCTGCCCACTGCCGCCGCCCGTCTGCGGCTGCAGGCGCTGGTGACCGACATTCTCGCTGCGGGTATCGACGGTGGTCAGGCGATCCTGGGTTGCACACCCCACCAGCAGCGCCGCCATCATCAACAGCGGCGCGGACTTCACTTCGCGTCCTCGGTGTCATCCATGGCGTAGGTGATCGGAATGCGTACGGCACCGGCCACCGGCTTGCCGTTCTTCACCGCGGGACGATAGGTCCAGCTGCGCGCGGCGGCGACGGAGACGGCGTCGAACACCCCCGGATTGGTCGCACTGAGTACCCGCACATCGGTCGGATGGCCCTGTGCATCCACTTCCACGCGCAGGTTCACCACGCCTACCTGACGCTGCTCGATCGCAGATTTCGGATAGGACGGTGGCGGCATCTTGTCGACCTGGATCTCCCGATCCATGACGGGCGCTGCCGGGCCAGCCTCCACAGCGCTCTGGCTGGCCCATGCCACCGCCCCCATGCCCACACACAACCCGACCACCAGCACCTGCCCGGACACCCACGGCAATGCCTTCCGCTTGGACTGCTTCAACATGGCGATACGCTCCTTCAACACGGGTTGGCTGCGCCAATGGCAGACCGCGGGCGCAACCGGGTGGACCAGCTGCGCCTTCAGCAGCGTGCTGGCATAGAGGCCGCGCAGCGCAGGCTGCGGACCGATGGTGCGGGCATCGCAGGCCAATTCCTGATCGCGCAGGAAGCGGCGTGCCGCCCATGGCAGCAGCGGGTGGAACCAGAACACCGCGCGCGCCAGCAGCAGCGCGCCGTTGGCCCAGTGATCGCCATGGCGGCGATGGCTGCGCTCGTGCTGCAGGATCAGCCCCTGTTCCTGTGCGCTGAACTGCTGGTCGAATGCCGGACCGACCACGATGCGCGGCCGCCACAGGCCCACCAGGGCCGGCAGGCCGGGGTCGCCGCTGGCCTGCCAGCTGCCATCGGCACGCAGCTTCAGTGGGCCCATCCGTCGTTCGAAACGACGCTGTGCGCGCAGGTCGCGCAGCAGGCACAGGCCCGTGCCCAGTGCCCACAGCACCAGCAACAGCCCGGCCCATGGCAACGACGGCCCGTTCAGGGCATCGATGGCACCGGGCATCACTTTCAGCGGCAGCGTGGGTACCTGCTGCAACAACGCAACCTGCGGCAACGGCAGCATCAGTGCCACCAGCAGCATCGGCAGCAGCCACCAACTGCGGTAGGCCAGCCCCGCGCCGCCCATCCGCACCAGCAGCGGTCGCATTACTGCCAGCAGGACCGCGCCCACCGCCAGCCACAGGCTGGCCTGCCACAATCCGTCGAGCAGCTCAGTCATGGTCCAGCTCCTGGATCAGCTTCTTCAGTTCGGCGATGTCCTGCGCGCTCAACTGGCCGCGCTCGCTGAAGTGCGCGACCAGCGGCGCCACGCGCCCCTCGAAAACACGCCCGATGAAGTCCTGGCTCTGCGCCTCCACCCATGCCTGGCGCTGCAGCAGCGGCCGGTACAGGTAGCGCCGGCCATCGCGCTCGGCAGCGATCGCGCCCTTGGTCAGCAGGCGGTTGAGCAGGGTCTTGATGGTCGGCTCGGCCCAGTCGCGGTGGGCCAGCGCGGCCACCACGTCATCGGCGCTACGCGGTGCCTGCTGCCACAGCACCTCCATCACAACGGCTTCGGCTTCGCTGATCGGGGTCATGGTTTACATCCGTAATCGACAGCCCGATTACGCGCGTAATCGAATCGCCTGTCAAGCCCCTCTACTCCAGGTTCATCGCACGTGCGCCAGCATCGATTCCTCCCGCCCCAGGCCCCGGATGAAAGCGCTGTCCAAGAAGGATTTCCCGGTCGAGCAGGCGCGCCGCTTGCTCGAACCCGGCCCGATCGTGCTGGTCAGTACCGCGTGGCAGGGCCAGCGCAACCTGATGACGATGGGCTGGCACATGGTGATGGGCTTTTCGCCGTCGCTGGTCGCCACCTACCTGTGGAATGAAAACCACAGCCATGCACTGGCCGTCAGTAGTGGCGAGTGCGTGATCAACGTACCCGGCGTGGAGCTGCTCGATACCGTGGTCGACATCGGCAACTGCAGCGGCCGCGAGGTCGACAAGTTCGCGCGTTTCGGGCTGGATGCAGTACCTGCGCGCGAGGTCGGCGCGCCGCTGGTCGGGCAATGCCATTCCTGCTTCGAATGCCGTCTCTACGACGACAGCCAGGTGCAATCGAGCAACCTGTTCATCTGGGAAATCGTGCGCGCCCACGTCGCGCCACGGCCGAAACTACCGCGCACGGTGCATTACCGCGGCGATGGGCAGTTCATGGTGTCCGGCGCGGAAGTCTCGCGTCGACGGCGGTTCAAGCCCGACATGCTGTAATGCCAGCACTCCCCCACACGCAGGACCGCCCCGCATGACCGAACACCTCACCGACCTGGACGCCGCCGTCGACTGGTTGTTTGCGCGCGTGGACGGGCCGCTGCGGATCGGGGCACCGCTGGCACTGGGCAAGCCACACCGGCTGCTCAATGCCCTCTACGCACGCGTCGAGCACGACCCTTCGCGGCCGCTGCAGCTGTATACCGCACTGTCGCTGAATCCGCCGAAGGCGCGCGGCAACGGTCTGGAAGCGCGCTTCATGGCACCGTTCGCGCAGCGCCATTTCGGCGACGATTTCCCGCGCCTGGCCTATGCCGATGCGATCGCGCGCGACGCGTTGCCGGCACATGTGCAGGTGGAAGAGTTCTACATGCAGTCCGGCGCCCTGCTCGGTTCGCGGCAGGCGCAGTCCAGCTACACCAGCCTGAACTACACCCACGCCGCCGATGCGGTCGCCCAGCGCGCGCCGCAGGTGATCGTGCAGAAGGTGGCGATGCGGCCGGATGACCGCCGGCTGTCGTTGTCGTGCAACAACGACATCACCCAGGACACCCTGGATGCGATGACCGCGCGCGGCCTGCCGCGCCCATTGATGATCGCCGAGATCGATCCGCAGCTGCCCTATCTGGGCGGCTCGGCGACGGTCGATGTGTCGTTCTTCGATCTGGTGATCACCCCGCCGCCGCCGTACCCGGCGCTGTTCGGGCTGCCGCGGCAGCCGGTCGGCGATGCCGACTACGCCATCGGCCTGTACGCCAGCACGCTGGTGCGCGACGGCGGCACCCTGCAGATCGGTATCGGCACGCTGGCCGATGCACTCAGCCACGCACTGGTGCTGCGCCATACCGACAACGCCCGCTACCGCCGCGTGCTGCACGCGCTGGATCCGCAGCTGGCCAGCCACCCGCTGGTGCAGGAGATCGGCGGGCTGGATCCGTTCGAAGTGGGCCTGTACGGCTGCAGCGAGATGCTCAACGAGGGCTTCCGCCGGCTGGTACAGACCGGGGTGATCAAGCGCAAGGTGCACGACGACCTGGCGCTGATGCAGCGCATCGAAAATGGCAGCACGCTGTCCATCGACCACGCCACCCTGGCCGCCGAGGGCGAGTACCTGCACGGCGCGTTCTACCTGGGCTCGCCGGAGTTCTACGAGTGGTTGCGCACGCTGCCGGAAGATGAGTGTCGTGCGATCGGCATGCGCCGCATCAGCGAGATCAACCAGCTGTACGGTGGCAACGAAACGCTGGAACGCCTGCAGCGCCGGCACGCGCGCTTCTTCAATTCCTGCATGATGGCCACCGCGCTGGGTGCAGCGGTGTCGGACGCGCTGGACGATGGCCGCGTGGTGTCCGGCGTGGGTGGCCAGTACAACTTCGTGGCGATGGCACATGCCCTGCCGGAAGCGCGCAGCGTGCTGATGTTCCGCGCCGCGCGCGATGACAAGGGCCGGCGCGAGTCCAACGTGCGCTGGAACTACGGGCACACCACCATCCCGCGCCACCTGCGCGATATCTACCTGAACGAGTACGGCATCGCCGACCTGCGAGGTCTGACCGACGAGGACTGCGTGCATGCGATGACCGCGATCACCGAAGCCCCGTTCCAGGGCGATCTGCTGCAGCAGGCACATGCCGCGCGCAAGCTGCTGGCGACCGCGCAACCGCACCCGGCGCGCCTGCAGCGCAATACGCCGCAGGCATTGGCGGCAGCGCTGGCACCATTCCGCGCCGATGGCAGCCTGCCGGACTATCCGCTGGGCAGCGACTTCAACGAGATCGAGCAGGTGCTGGTGAAAGCGCTGGGTTGGCTGAAGGCCAACACGCAGACCCGCGGCGACAAGCTGCGTACCGTCTGGGCAGCGTTGCGGCAACCGGCCGGCGACGGCGATGCGGTGTACCTGCAGCGCATGGGTCTGCAGGCCCCGACGGATTTCGCAGAGCGCCTGGACGCGCGACTGCTGCGCCTGGCGCTGGCACGCACTGCCTGAGAAAAGGGGACGGAGGGGATCAAGTCGTTCATGCACAGACGACTTGATCCCCTCCGTCCCCTTCTTTATTCATGCATGGCGCGGATCTACTGTCCGATCCTCACTGCATCCTCAAGATACAGGCGGGCAATGGGCGGATGCTCTCGATGCTCGACCTGCCACAGGTCATAGGCCGCCTGCATCGCCAGCCACATACGAGCACTGCCGAGGCCCGCAAGTTCAAGACGGTACGCGAGTTCAGCAGAGATGCCGGCGTGCCCGTTGATGATGGTCGACAGCTGTCCACGGGAATAACCAAGGTGCTGCGCCAGCGCACTGATGGACATGCTGATCGCCGGCAGGATGTCTTCGCGCAGCGATTCTCCTGGATGCGGCGGATCATGCAACGGCATCGAGCAGACTCCTAGTGGTAATCAAGGTAATCGACCAGTTCGACGTCGAGCCCACGAAAGCGGAACACCAATCGCCAACTCGCCGAGACATTCACAGCCCAGTAGCCGCTATAGCTTCCGTGCAGGGGATGCAGGCGATTTCCGGGCAGCCCCATGTCTCCAGGCAGCCGGGCTTGATCCAACTGCAGAAGCAAACGCCGCAACCGAGCCACATGATCGGCACGGACTCCGGAAATGTCGCCCCGCTCATAGAGCGCCTTCAGGCCCTTATGCCTGAAGCTGACGATCATGCAGCACCAGTGTAAGGCCACACCTTACACTCCGCAAATCCAGTATAGGTTTCTGCGCCGCGCTTGTTGACCATTTTTACTATTGAGGTTGTCTCGGCAGACTCTCCTTTTCGCAAGGAACGCAGGCCAGATGAAGAGGCCAACGCGACAGCGGTGCCGTCGGGCGGAACACGCCGTCCCCTTTTCTCGTCCACGCATGGCGTGGATCTACCCAGGAAAACGAGAAAGGCCGGCTTGCGCCGGCCTTTCCTTCATCACGCTGCGATGCTGCTTACAGCGACTTGGCCGCTTCCACCACGTGGGCGGTGGTGATGCCGAAGTGCTTGTACAGCTGATCGGCCGGCGCCGAGGCACCGAAGGTGTCGATACCGACCACAGCACCGTCCAGGCCGACGAACTGGCGCCAGAAACCGGTGACGCCGGCTTCCACGGCCACGCGCTTGCGCACGGCATTTGGCAGCACCGATTCACGGTAGGCCGCATCCTGGCGCAGGAACACGTCGGTGGACGGCATCGAGACCACGCGGGTCTTGATACCGGCCGCGTCCAGCTGGGCCTTGGCTTCGGTGGCCAGCGAGACTTCCGAGCCCGTGGCGATCAGGATCACGTCCGGGGTACCGGCAGCATCGGCCAGCACATAACCGCCGCGCTCGATCTGGGCAATCTGCTCGGCGCTGCGCGGCTGGTGCGGCAGGTTCTGGCGGCTGAACACCAGGCAGCTCGGGCCGTCCTGGCGGGTGATCGCGGCCTTCCAGCTCACCGCCGACTCGACCGCATCGCACGGACGCCACACGTCGTTGTTCGGGATGTAGCGCAGCGAAGCCAGGTGCTCCACCGGCTGGTGGGTCGGGCCGTCTTCGCCCAGGCCGATCGAGTCGTGGGTGTAGACGTGGATGGCGTGGGCCGGGATCAGCGCGCTCATGCGCACGCCGTTGCGGGCGTAGTCGCTGAACACCAGGAAGGTGGCGTCGAACGGAATGAAGCCACCGTGCAGGGCCAGGCCATTGGCAATGGCGGTCATGCCGAACTCGCGCACGCCGTAGTACACGTAGTTGGCGTTGGCGTCGTCGCTGGCAACGGACTTGCTGCCCTTCCACAGGGTCAGGTTGGAGTGCGCCAGGTCGGCCGAGCCGCCGACGATTTCCGGCAGCAGCGGAGCATAGGCTTCAATGGCCAGCTGCGAGGCCTTGCGCGAGGCGATCGTCGGGCCTTCAGCCGCCACCTGGGCGATGTAGGCATCGGCCTTGGCAACGAAGTCGGCCGGCAGTTCGCCGTGCGAACGACGGGTCAGCTCGGCGGCTTCGCTCGGGTATTGGCTGGCGTACTTGTCGAACAGCTGTTCCCACTCGGCCTGGCGCAGGGTGCCGGCGCCATTGGCGCGCCAGCCGTCGTAGATCGCCTGCGGGATCTCGAACGGACCGTACTCCCAGCCCAGCTGCTTGCGGGTGGCTTCCAGTTCGTCCTTGCCCAGCGGTGCGCCGTGGCTGGATTCCTTGCCCGCCTTGTTCGGCGAACCAAAACCAATGGTGGTGCGGCAGCAGATCAGGGTCGGCTTGTCGCTCTGCGACAGCGCGGCCTCGATGCCGGCCTTGATGCTTTCCGGGTCGTGGCCATCGACGTCACGGACCACGTTCCAGCCATAGGCTTCGAAACGCTCCGGGGTGTTGTCGGTGAACCAGCCCTCGACGTTGCCGTCGATGGAGATGTGGTTGTTGTCCCAGAAGCAGACCAGCTTGTGCAGGCCCCAGGTACCGGCCAGCGACGCCGCTTCATGCGATACGCCTTCCATCAGGCAGCCATCGCCCATGAACACCCAGGTGCGGTGGTCGACCACTTCCAGCTCCGGGCGGTTGAAGCGCTGTGCCAGCAGCTTCTCGGCCAGGGCGAAGCCCACGGCATTGGCAAAGCCCTGGCCAAGCGGGCCGGTGGTGGTTTCCACGCCCGGGGTCTCATGGCGTTCCGGGTGGCCGGCGGTGTGGCTGCCCAGCTGGCGGAACAGCTTGAGCTGCTCGATCGGCAGGTCGTAACCGCTCAGGTGCAGCAGCGCGTACTGCAGCATCGAACCATGGCCGTTGGACAGCACGAAACGGTCGCGGTTGAACCAGTGCGGGTTGCTCGGGTTATGGCGGAGGTAGTCGTTCCAGAGGACTTCGGCGATGTCGGCCATGCCCATGGGCATGCCGGGGTGGCCGGACTTTGCGGTTTCAACCGCATCGGCGGCAAGGAAGCGGATGGCGTTGGCCAACTGGCGACGGGTAGGCTGCGTCATGGTTCTGTCGGAATCGGGAGGCGGCCGCGGACGTGCGGGCGGCCTATTGTCCCATAGTCGCCGGGCGGGGGGTCGGTTCACCGTGCCCGGCAGTGCCGGCCGCTGGCCGCCAACTGCGCAGAATTCAATGAAGATCATGAAGTTGCCGGCCAGCGGCCGGCACTACCGCCCCCGGAGTCCGGGGGCTGCGCCCTAGGCGCGGGGGTGTGGAAGCCGGTAAGGGGGGCCTACGATTCGCATCGCGAAACGTGGGAGCGGCAGCGCGCATGCGATGACGCGTACCCGGCCAGCGGCCGGCACTACCCGCCCCCGGAGTCCGGGGGCGGGAATCCGGACTCAGTCCTGCTGCGGGCCCAGCGCCGGGCCATCGTGGCCTTCGCCCTTGGCCACCAGCGTGGTCAGGGCCAGGTCGCCAGTCACGTTCAGCGCGGTACGGCACATGTCCAGGAAGTGGTTCACGCCCAGGATCAGGCCGATGCCCAGCGGGTTCACGCCCACCATCGCACAGATCATCGCCACCACCGGCAGCGAGCCCGAGGGCACGCCGGCCGTGCCGATGCCACCGAGGATGCAGACCGCCATCACCATGATCTGCTGGCCGATGCTCAGGTCCACGCCGAAGAACTGGGCCAGGAAGATCACCGTCACGCCCTCGAACAGCGCAGTGCCGTTCTGGTTGGCGGTGGCGCCCACGGTCAGCACGAAGCGCGACACGCGCTGCGGCAGGCCCATCTGGTCGGCCACGCGCAGCGCGGTCGGCAGGGTGGCGTTGCTGGAGGCGGTGGAGAACGCCATCACCGTCGCTTCCTGGGTATCGCGGAAGAACGACAGCGGCGAGCGGCCGGACAGCCACACGGCGGTGCCGTAGGTCACGATCATGTGCAGGCCCAGCGCGAGCACCACCACGCCCACGTAGGCGCCCAGGCGGATGATCAGCTCGAAGCCGAACAGCGCGGCCAGGTTGAACATGAAGCAGGCCACCGCGTACGGCGCCAGGCGGATGACCAGGTTGATCAGGGTCATCGAGATTTCAAACACGCCTTCGATGGCGCGGCGCAGCGGGGCGACCTTCTCGTCGTCGGTCAACACCATGCCGATGCCGAACATCAGCGCGAAGAACATCAGCGACAGGATCGCGCCGTTGTCAGACGCCGCCTGCAGCACGTTGCTCGGCACGATCGACAGCAGCATGTCCATGCCCTTCGGCGTGCCATGGATGCCAGCAACGATTTCCTTGCTGCGCTCGGCGTTCTCCGACAGCATCATCGCGGCGACCTGCGGATCGACGCCCGCGCCCGGCTTGAGCAGGTTGACCAGCACCAGGCCGATGCCCACGGCAATGCCGGACAGCAGCACGGTATACGCCAGGGTCTTCCAGCCGATGCGGCCGAGGGCGCGGATGTCGCCCATCTCCGACACGCCCATGATCAGCGCCGAGAAGATCAGCGGCACGATCAGCATGAAGATCAGGTTGAGGAACAGGCCCGACGCCGGGGTGGTGATGTAGTCCATTACCCACTTGGCACCGGCCTGCAGACCATCGACGCTGCCACCCAGGGCGTGCACGATCAGTCCCAGGATCAGGCCGATCGCAAAGCCGATGCCCATCTTCCAATGCAGGGGCAACTTCTTCTTGTCGGCAGCAGCTGCTGTCATGCGCGGGTTTCCTCGAAAAATGAATGCACTCTAACAAAGCGCGCAAGCGGCGCCGGTTCAGGTTCGCCGCGGTGGATACAGCGGCGCCAGGCCAGTGTCAGCGGTGATCGCCGCCGCCGACCAGTGCGGTCCGTCACGGAAGACCTCGCGCAGGCGCGTGCGCAGCGGCGCCAGATCACCCTGCCCGCCCCAGCGGGCCTGCTGCAGGTCCTGCAGCACCTGGCGCTGGGCCGGGTCATCCAACCGCGCGATGACCTGCTCGATGCGTTCAACGCCGGCCATCGCGCACAGCTGAGCTTCTACCTGATCGAAGCCTTCACCATCCAGCGCGCGGCGCAGTTCGGCCAGGCCGGCACGTCCAGTCGCCACAGCCGGCACAGCCCCCCTGCCCGCCTCAGGCGACGCCACGCGCGGGCGACGGCCACGCTGCCAGCCCCACAACAGGGTCAGCAGCCACAGCAGCGCCAGGCCGATGGCGGCGCCCATCCATGGCCACGGACGCTCGGCCAGGCCGCTGGCGCGCGGATCGGTGGCCGCGATACGACTGTCCTGGCCATCGCCCCCCGGCAGCGCAGCATCGGTGTCGATCGGCGGCAGCGGCGCAGGTGAAGCACTGCCACCGCCATTACCGGCTGCGACGGCGAGTGTCAGGTCCGGCAGCTTCGCTTCCTGTGGCTTGCCGTTGCGCACGTCCCACCACGGCAGGCGCGGCCCCGGCACCACCAGCGAACCCGGCTGGCGCGGCACGATCGAGTAACGGCGGGTGATCTTCAGCCGCGGCGTGCTGCCGTTGAAGGTCTCTTCGTACTGCGCCGGTTCGGCGAACACCTGCGCGGCGCTGCCAACGTCGGGCACCGGCAGGTCGGTGAACTGCGCGCGGGTGGCACCGTCGGCAATCGCCTCGACCACCACGTTGGCCGCCTCACCGGTACGTGCGCTGGTCGGTGCACTGGTGTAGCGCAGCTGCAGGCCCTGCAGCGGCAGCCACGGCTGCGGCGCCTGTGCCGGCTGTGCCTGTACCTGCAACGTGCGGTCGGCGCCGGTGGCATTCATCCGCCCGTCGCCGCCGCCAAAGAAGTCGTCGAAGAAGCCACCGGCACTGCGCCCACTGAAACGCGCACCGGCCAGCCGAAGTGCACCGCTGCGCTCGGGGATCAGCAGGAAGCGCCGCTCGACCACGTTGTAGCGGCGGCCATTGACCTGCCGCACATCGGTGCGGTCATCGCCCACCCGCTGCAACGACGCACCGGCGGGGGTATCCAGCACCAGTTCGCCGGAGGCCAGCTGCGAAGCGAAATACAACCGCACCACCACGCCTACGCTCTGCTGCACATACGGCGTCTGGTCATCGACAACGGTTTCGATGAAGGCCACCGCGTTGCTGTCGGGGCCGGCCACGGCAGCGGCATCCACCTGCAGGGTCAACGGCGCAGTACGTACGCTGCCCACCTGCAGGCCCGGCACCACCAGTGCACCGCTACGCCGCGGCGTGAGTGCCACGCCATACAGATTGCGCTGCTGCATGCTGCCATTGCTCCACTCCACCTGACGGCTGCTGGTCTGGCCGCTGAGATCGAAGTCGGTACGCAACGGCGTGAAGTCTGGCGCGCCCTGATCGCTCTCGACATTGAGAGTGACCGTGTCGCCCATCGCGATGCGGTCGCGGTCCAGCCACGCGCGCGGCTGCGCCCACGCCAGCAGCGGCAGCCACAGCAGCAGTGCTGCCAGTACCTGCAGTGGCCAGCGCCCGTGCATGTTGATCGCCCGCGTCATCGCCCTTCCCTCTTCCTGCGTTCGTTTTCCAGCTGGAACTTGGCCCGCAGCAATGCGCCCGGATCATCCGGCACGCGCCGCATCCACGCCTCCACCGCCTGTTGCTCCTCGCGTTGGCGCGGGGTGGTGCCGTCGCTGCCTGGCACGGGCTTGCCATCCTGTTCGCCCTTGCCCTCACGTGCCTGCTGCATTGCCTGCTGCATGCGCTGGCGCTGCTGCTCATCCGCCTGCGCCTGCGCCTTGGCATCCTCCACCTGTGGTGGCGCCTGCTGTCCATCGCGGCCACGCTCGCCGGGCTGCGGGCTCGACGGGTTCTTGTCGTCACCGGGCCTGGGCTGCCCCTGCTGGCCCAGTTGCGGCTGGCCCTGGCCGGGATTCTGCTGGCCCTGCTGCGGCTGCTGGCCCTGGGGATTCTGCTGCCCCTGGCCGTTCTGCGGTGGCTTCTGCTGCCCGTTCTGCGGTGGCTTCTGCTGATCCTGGCCTTTGCCACCCGACTGCTTGCGCTTGCGCGCGGCATCGACCACGGCGCGGTTGGCGACCGCGTCGGCCATGCCGGGATGCAGTGCCAGCGCGCGGTCGTAGGCGGCAATGGCTTCGTCGTAGTTGCCTTGGCGGGCCAGTGCATTGGCCAGGTTGTACCAGCCCGCATCGCTGTCGATGCCCTCGAACTGCTTGCGGGCACTGGCGAAATCGCCATTGCGGTACGCCTGCGCACCTTCGGCCAGACGCTGGTGCTGCACCTGGTCGGCGCGCTTCCACAGTGTGCCCTGCACCGGCGGTGAAGCCGGCACGGCGGGTGCCTGCGCCTGCACATCACTCATCCACGGCAGCAGGCCCACCGCCAGCACCGCCGCCAGCAGCGCGCGGCGGCGGAAGGCCAGCAGCGCCAGCAGCATCACCGGTGGCAGCAGCCAGAACCCTTCATCACGCCATTGCTTGCCCTCCCCGGGCCGCTGCGCCGCAGTACCTTCGCGTGCATCCAGTACACCCAGTGCGCGCAGATCACTGTCATCGGCGGCGATGCGGGCATAGCGGCCACCACCGGCGGTAGCCACCGCACGCAGGCTGCCTTCATCCAGCGTGGCCTGGCGGATCTGCCCACTGCCATCCCGGTACGCCGCACCGGCAGCTGTGCCCAGGCCCAGTACCGACACCTGCAGGCCGAGGCTGCGCGCCTGCGCAGCGGCCAGTGCCGCTTCATCATCCGCCTGATCGCTGACCAGCAGGATCTGCCCCCGCAATGCCCCGATCTGGCGCATCAACCGCGTCGCCCAGTCGATACCGCGGTCGGCACGCTGGCCGTCGCGTGGCATCACATCCGGCGACAACGCGTCCAGATACAGCGCAACGTTGCTGCCGTCGTCGGTCAGCGGCGCCACGGTGTAGGCATCCTCGGCGTAGACCACCAGGCCCACCTGTCCGCCCTGGCGGGCACGCAGCAGCTCACCCACTTTCGCCCGGGCCTGCAGCAGGCGCGACGGCGGCAGGTCGGTGGCATTGATCCGGCTGGACAGATCCAGCACGACCAGCAGCGGTGCGCTGGCCTGGAACATCGGCTGTGCCTGCTGGCGCCAGCTCGGCCCGGCCATGGCCAGCGAGGCCAGCGTCCAGCCCAGCAGCACGGCCCAGGGCAGGCGTGCACGGCGGCGCGTGCCCGCAGCCAGCAGATGCGGCAACAGGTGGGCATCGACTGCTGTTCGCCACACATCGCTGCGCCGCTGCCGGTACAACGCCAGCGCGAGGATCAGCGGCAATGCCAGCAAGGCCCACAGCCATTCCGGGCGCAGGAAGTGCAGCGCATTCCAGTCGGGAAGATGGGATGCCAACGCGATCATCGGCGGCGCTCCGGCCACACCCATGCCAACGCCCCCAGCAACAACGCCAGGCCCAACGGCCAGGCATAGCGCTCCTCGCGCGGTCGCAGGCTTGGCCCCTTCGCCGCGATCGGCTCCAGCCGGTCCAGTTCGGCGTAGATGCCGGCCAGCTGCGCGGTATCGCGGGCGCGGAAGAACTGGCCACCGGTCATGCTGGCAATCTTTTTCAACGTGGCCTCGTCGACCGGATCCTGGTCGGCGGAAATGGGAATGCCGAACAGGCGCATGCTGCCATCGCCACCAAACGCGACGGTGTGGATGCGTACACCTTCGGCGCGGGCCACTTCCGCCGCACGCAGCGGCTCCAGCACCCCGGCGTTGCTGACGCCGTCGGTCAGCAGGATCAGCACGCGCTGCCCCTCCGGTTGGCTGCGCAGGCGTTTCACTGCCAGGCCGATGGCATCACCGATGGCCGTCTCGCGCCCGGCCAGGCCGACCACGCTGTCGCGCAGCTGGTCGCGCACGCTGGCCAGATCGGCAGTAAGCGGCGTAAGCGTGTAGGCGCGGTCGCCGAAGATCAGCAGGCCGATGCGATCACCGGCACGACGATCAAGGAAATCGGCGAGCACGGCCTTGGCCGCGGTCAGGCGATCCACCGCCTGCCCGCCCAGCACCATGTCGCCCTCGCCCATGCTGCCGGACACGTCCATCGCCAGCATCATCTGCCGGCCCTGCTGCGGCGGGGTGATGGCCTCGCCCAACTGCTGCGGGCGCGTGAGTGCGATGCACAGCGCGCACCAGCCCAGCCACAACAGCAGCGTGCGCAGCCACGACACATCGACGCGGCCGCCACCGGCCAGCGCTTCCAGTTCCGTCGCTGCATAGGGCACGCGCAGCGCAGCGCCGGGGTCGGCACGACGCTTCCACCAGCGCATCAGCAACGGCAACGGCAACGGCAGCGCCAGCAGGGCCAGCGGCCACGCCAGCTGCAGGTCCGGCCATGGCCAGTAACTTGCCAGCAGGTTCATCGGCGGCGCTCCAGCAGCATGGCCAGGTAGCGCTCGCGCGCCCAGCTGCGCAGCGCCGCCACATCGTTGGCGTCCACCCGCGGGCGATAGGCACCTTCGGCCAGCAGACTGCGACGTGCCGCGGGCAGCGTGCCTTCCGGATCCACGCGCTGCCACCAGGCGTCATCGCGCAGGGATTCACTGCCGGGCTGTGCCTGGCGTGCAGCGCGACGCAGCAGCCCTGCGATCGCCGCCAGTTCGGCAGCCGCATCGGCGGTGGTTGCCAGCTCCTGATCAAACAGCTGCAACCAGCGCTGGCGGCGTCGGCGGCGCTGCCACCACAGGAAGGCCATCGCCACCAGCAACAGCAGCACCACGCCGCCGATCATCAGATAGCCCGGTGCCGGTGGCCACCACGATGGGGACGGCGGCAGCTGCACATCGCGCAGCGGCAGGTTCGCGCTCATGCCGGCACCTCGGTGGGCGATGGTGCCAGCCAGGTGTCGCTGGGCGCATCGGAGGACAGCACCTGTACGTCGACGCGGCGCGCGCCGAGCTGGCGCCGCAGTTCCTGCAGCGGCTCGACAAAATGCGCCTGCCAGTGCGCCTGCACTTCGCTGCGGCGCAGGTCGAGGCCGATGCGCTGGTGCAGGGTCTGGAACTGCAGCGCGGCCGACGGAGGCTGCAGTTCCAATGGATCGACCAGCAGCACCAGGCTGAGGTCATGGTGCTGGGCCAGCGCGCTCCAGCGCGCAGGCGGAATACGGATGGCCTGCTGCGGATCGGCCAGCACCAGCACACGTGCACCGGGGCGCAGGACGCGACCGGCATGGTCCAGCGCGCGTTCCAGGCCAAGGTCATCGGCCGGGGGCTGCGCATACCAGCGGGTGAGCGCATCCAGCACGCGCAGCACGCCGCGCGGGCCTCCTGCCGGTGCGATCGGTGGTTCACGGTCGCTGCCACGCAGGGCGCCGATGCGATCGCCACGACGTTGCGCCGACCACGCGGCGACGGCGCCTGCACGTGCGGCCTGCACCGATTTGAAGCGCACGCGGGTGCCGAAGTACAGGGCCGGCGAGGTATCGGCCACGATCAGGCTGACCCGCTCGCGTTCGGCCTGGAACAGTTTGGTATGGGCACGACCGGTCCGTGCGGTCACCCGCCAGTCGATATGCCGCGCATCATCACCGGCCACGTACTCGCGTGACTCGGCATATTCCATGCCACGCCCACGCAGCGGTGACGGCGCCTGCCCGGCGTTGCCGGCACGGCCACGGCGTGGCGGCGGCGGACGCTGTGCAAGGCGGCGCAGCGCCACCAGTTCGGACAGCTGCGGGCGCAGCCCGTCACCGTCGCTGACGGAGGAGGCGTGGTCCAGGGATGGATCGGTCATGCGCAGGCTCAGGGTGCCGGCACCCGGGCCAGCAGCTCCTGCACCAGGCGTTCGCCATCCCAGCCTTCGGCAGTAGCTTCGTAGCTGGGCAGCACGCGATGGCGCAGCACGTCAGCAGCGACCGCACGCACATCATCAGGGGTGACGAAATCGCGGCCGGCCAGCCAGGCGCGCGCACGCGCGCAGCGTTCCAGTGCGATGGAACCGCGCGGGCTGGCGCCCCAGGCAATGCGGCGGCCAAGGCCAGCGTCATAGCGCGCCGGATCACGCGAAGCCAGCACCAGCTCGATCAGGTAGCGCTCCAGCGCCGGCGCCATGTGCAGGTCCAGCACTTCGCGGCGGGCATCGAACACATCCTGCATCGGCAGCTTTTCCGGCGCCGGTGCGGCTTCGCCCAATGCGCCACGGGCGCGCTCGCGGGCCAGGCGCAGGATCTCCGATTCGGCAGCCTGGTCCGGGTAGCCGATGCGCACATGCATCAGGAAGCGGTCCAGCTGTGCTTCCGGCAGCGGGAAGGTGCCTTCCTGCTCGATCGGGTTCTGCGTGGCCATCACCAGGAACAGCGGCGGCAGCGCGTAGGTGTGGCGGCCAACGGTAACCTGGCGCTCGCCCATCGCTTCCAGCAGTGCGGACTGCACCTTGGCTGGCGCGCGGTTGATTTCATCGGCCAGCAGGATCGGGTGGAAGATCGGTCCGGGTACGAATTCGAAGCGACCTTCCTGCGGACGCCATATCTCGGTGCCGGTCAGGTCGGCCGGCAGCAGGTCCGGGGTGAACTGCACGCGGGCGAAGTCAGCTTCCAGGCGCGAGGCCAGCGCGCGGATCGCCGTGGTCTTGGCCAGGCCCGGAGCGCCTTCCACCAGCAGGTGGCCATCGGCCAGCAGCGCGATCAGCAGGCGTTCGACCAGTGCCGCCTGGCCGACGATCTCGGCCGACAGGGCATCGCGCAGCTGGGTGAAGGCGCCATGCAGGCGGGAGGTGGCCGGCGCGGGCGGCGGCGAGACGGTTTCGGGCATCGGCGGTGGCAGGTTCATGGGGGCCTTTGACCGGCGCGGGACGGCACGGGTTCCCGACATCATCGCAGGGTGCCCTGCGATTGGCATCAAGAACGGCTGAACGGCCCATCCACGCATGGCGTGGATCTACTGGGCTATCCACGCATGGCGTGGATCTACTGGGCTATCCACGCATGGCGTGGATCTACTGGACATGGCGGCGTGGATCTACGGGTGGAAACGAAGAAGGGCCGCGCATGGCGGCCCTTCTTCGTTTCGCGGGTGGCGCGGGCTCAGTTCTGCTTGGCCACGCGCAACACCTTCGGCGTCACGAACACCAGCAGCTCGGCCTTGTCCTTGTTGCGGCCGCGCTTCTTGAACAGGTTGCCCAGGAACGGCACGTCGCCCAGGAACGGCACCTTGCTGATGCTGCTGCGGTCGGTGAACTCGTACACACCACCGATGACCACGGTCTGCCCATCCTCGACCAGCACCGCGGTGTTGACCTCGCGGCGGTTGATCGACGGCACCGTGCCGTAGCCCTGCAGCTCGATCAGGCGGTCGACTTCATCCTTCTTCACCTGCATGTTGAGGAACACGCGGTTGTCGTTGGTGATGGTCGGGGTCACCCGCAGTTCCAGCACCACTTCCTTGAACTGCACGTTCGGGGTGGAGCCGGCGCCACCGGCAGCACCGGTGCCGCTGATGGTGACGTAGCCGATTTCCTTGCCTTGCTTGATCATGGCCTCGCGCTGGTTGGTGGTGACCACGCGCGGGTTGGAGATCACCTCACCTCGCGACTCTTCCTGCATGGCCGACAGCTCCACGTCCAGCAGGTAGCCTGCGTTGAGGATCGACAGCGCCAGCGAGCCAGGGTTGTTGGCTGCGGCCACCGGCAGGTTCCAGTTCAGGCCGCGCTTGATGGTCGGGCCGCTGGGAATCGGCGCCGGGCCGACGCTGCCGCCGGCCTGCCACTCGCGAATCGCCTTGGCGTTGGCCTGCGCCGTATCGACCTGCGACTTGCGGGTTTCGGCATTGGCATCCAGGCTGCCGCTGAAGTACACGTTGTCGCGGCTGCCGCTGATGCCGAACTTCGCACCCAGCTCGCGGGCGAAGGTATCGGTAGCGATGACGATACGGCTTTCGATCAGCACCTGGTCAACCGGACGGTCGATCACACCGATCAGCTCACGCATGCGCGCGAGCTTCTTCGGGATGTCGCTGATCATCAGCGTGTTGGTGCGCTCGTCGGCCACGATACGGCCGCGCGAGGACAGGAAACCACTGTCTTCCTGCGACGAACCGCCACCACCGCCATTGCCGCCGCCACTGCCGCCGCCGATGCCCTTGGCCTCGGTCAGCGCTTTGAAGATCTGCGTGGCACTGTGGTAGTTGATCTGGACGTAATCGGTGACCAGGTCTTCGCGGTTCTCGATGGCGATGCGCGCGTCTTCCTTCTCCTGCTCGAACTTGGCCAGCTCAGCCTGCGGAGCGACCCAGATCACGCTGCCATCGCGACGCTTGTCCAGGCCCTTGGCGCGCAGCACGATGTCCAGCGCCTGGTCCCACGGCACGTTGACCAGGCGCAGGGTCACATTGCCCTGTACCGAATCGGACGCCACCACGTTGAGGTTGGATTCTTCGGCGATCAACTGCAGCACGGTGCGCACCGGCACGTCCTGGAAGTTGAAGGTCACCGGCTTGCCGGTAAAGCCACGCTGCCCCACCGCCTTGGCAGCCTGGGTGACGCTGCCGGCGGTGACCGCGCCCACCGCGGCGGGCGCTTGCCGCGGGCTGATCTCCACCACGTACTCGTTGCCGCTCTGGTAGGCCAGCGACTCCACCGCGCCACCGGTACTGAGCACCAGCTGGGTACCGGCACCGGACGGCTTGGCGTCGATGCGCTGCACCGGCGTGGCGAAGTCGGTGACGTTCATCGGCTTCTGCAGGTTGGCCGGAAGCCGGGCGTTACCGACATCGACCACCACGCTGTTGCCCTGCGTCCGCAGGTCCGGGACCGCGCCCTGGCCGTCGAACTGGACGATCAGGCGCCCGGCGCCATCATCGCCGCGCTTGAAATCGATCTTGGCCACCGACAGGCCCGCCGGCGCTGCCGCCGGTGCCACAGTGGCGCCCACCGGCTTCTCGGCCGGTGCGGCGGCCAGCGCCGGAGCGCAGGCCAGCATCAGCGCGACTCCCAACGCGCTGACACGGTTCAAGGTAGAGCGCCGGATGGGACGCAGCCCCTTGGCTTGGTGAAAGGTCATCGTGCTATCCCCAGTAAACGATCATTGATCTTCAAGCGAGAGCGTTGCCGGCCGTTCCAGCCAGCCGCCCGCGCCATCCGGCACCAGTTCGATCAGCTCCACGTGGTCCTCGAAGACCGCCGTGACCCGCCCGTCGCTCTGCCCAAGGTACCCACCCGGGCGTACCCGGTAGGTCACCTTGTCCGGCCCCATCACCAGCGCCACGGTAGCGGCGCCGGTGCCGATGGTACCGACCATGTCCAGTGCATCCAGCGGGAAGCCTTCCAGCGGCTCCTTGCGCCGGTTCGGATCCGGACGCAATCCGCCATTCCCCTGCTGCGGATTGGTCCAGGCATCGGTGAACGGGTCGCGCAGACCCTGTGCGGAGTATTCGAAGGTTTCGAACTGCTGCATCACCGGCAGCGGCTCCAGCGGCTGCGCCGGTCGGGCACGCTCGCCTTCCACCCACTTTTCAAGGTTCGGCGCATCACCCGGCGTGCTGGTCACATCGCGGCCGCACGCGGCCAGCATCAGCACGACCGCTGCCACCCCACAACGCGCAAAGAGGGAACGGATCACTTTTTCTCCTCCTTGCCGGCGTCAGCCGCCTGCTGTGCCTGCACCTCGGTCTCATCCAGATAGCGATAGGTCTTGACCGTGCCGGACAGTTCCAGCGCACCGCTGCGGGCGTTGCCGGTGGCCTTGTCCTTGGGCTTGAGGTTGATGTCGTGCATGGTCAGGATGACCACGCGCGGCAGCGACGCCACGCCACTGACGAAAGCACCGAACTGGTGGTAACTGCCCACCATGCGCAGCTTGATCGGCTTTTCGGCGTAGAACTCCTTGACCTGCTCCTGCTCCGGCTCGAACAGCTCGTTGGTCAGGCCGCTGGACAACGCCGTCTGCGAGATGTCGATGATCAGGTCAGGCATTTCGGTCTTGCTGGGCAGCTGCCGCAGCATCTGCTGCAGCACCTGTTCCATCTGTGCCAGCTGCTGCTTCAGCGGTGCCAGGTTCACCGCGCGCTCCTGCTGCTTGGTGAACTCGGCACGCAGATCGACTTCCTTCGATTCCAGGCCGGCCAGTTCCTCGCGCTTGCCACTGATCAGCAGCATCCACGCAACGAACATGATCACCAGCGCCAACAGCGAGCAGAAGACGATCTTGGCCTTCTGCGGCCAGTTGCCGATGTCGTTGAAATCCAGGTTCTTCAGATCGATTTTCTGGCTCATGCGCGATCCCCCTGCAGCGGGGCGTTGAAGGCCTGCGGCGGCTGCGCCAGGCGGCTGCCCTCGGGCTTCGGCACAGGCTTGGCAGCCGGGGCTGCCGGCTGGTTCGGCGCGGCCGGGGTGGCAGCAGGTGCGTTGACCGGCGCGGCGGTGGGGGCGGGTGCAGCCGGAGCAGCAGCGGGCTGGCCTGCGGCCGGTGCAGCAGGCGCCGCTGCATCCGGGCCGGCGGCAAGCGGGGCCACTGCGGGCGGAGCCGGCGTTGCCACCGAACCATCGGCGTTGAGGCCTGGCGTTCCGGCCACTTCCTCACTCTGTGCCGGCAGCTTCACCTTGACCACGAACACATAGGGCAGCGCCTTGATGTCGGCCAGCGGGCCAACCTTGCCGTCCTTGTCCTTCTCGGGATCACGCGCTTCGATGATCGACAGTTCCGGGTTGGTCATCCAACCGGAGGTCTCCAGGTTGCGCATGTACGCCGAAACACGGGCGTTGGACTGGGTGCGGCCTTCCAGGGTCAGCACGTCGCCTTCCTGCTTCAGCGCGGTCAGCACCAGGCCATCGGGAATCGTGCGCACCAGCGCATCGAACAGGTGCACCATCTGCGAGCGCTTGGCCTGCAGTTCCTCAATGACCTTCTTGCGGGCCAGCAGGCGTTCCTTCTGCGCGTCGAGGCGGTCGATCTCCTTGTTCTGTTCCTTGACCTTTTCGATCTCGGCTTCCAGATAGGCGTTGCGGTCCATCTGGCCGCTCACCTGGCGGTCGTAATAGAACCAGATCACCAGCGACAGCAGCAGGCCACCGATCGCGGCCATGCCCAGCATTGCGTAGAACTCGCGCTGGCGTTGCTTGCGCCGCTCGGCGCGCCAGGGCAATAGATTGATGCGTGCCATCAGTCGAAGCTCCTCAGCGCCAGACCGGTGGCGATCATCAGCGCGGGGGCATCCTGGGCCAGCGCATGTGCGTTCACCTTCGGCCCCAGGGTCATCTGCGCCAGCGGGTTGGCGACCACGGTCGGCACGCCCAGCTGTTCCTCGACCATTTCCGGCAGCCCGCCGAGCACGGCGCAGCCGCCGGCCAGCACGATGTGGTCAACGCGGTTGAACTCGCTGCCTGCGTAGAAGAACTGCAGCAGGCGGCTGATCTGCTGGACCGTGGCTTCCTTGAACGGCTCCAGCACTTCCATCTCGTAGCTTTCCGGCAGCCCACCCTGGCGCTTGGCCAGGCCGGCCTCCTCGTAGCTCAGGCCGTAACGGCGCATGATCTCGTCGGTCAGCTGCTTGCCACCGAACACCTGTTCGCGGCTGTACAGGCTGCGGCCACCGCGCAGGACGTTGAGGGTGGTCATGGTGGCGCCGATGTCGACCAGCGCGACCACGCCCTCGATGGACACCGGCAGCTCGCTGGCCACCAGGGCATAGGCGTTCTCGACCGCGAAGGCCTCCACGTCCATCACCTTGGCCTGCAGGCCACCCAGTTCCAGGGCCGACTGGCGCAGTTCCACGTTCTCCGAACGCGACGCGGCCAGCAGCACCTGGACCATCTCCGGGTTGTTCGGGATCGCCCCGATCACCTCGAAGTCCAGGTTCACTTCCTCGATCGGGTACGGAATGTAGTTGACCGCTTCCAGCTCGATCTGGGCTTCCATGTCGTTTTCGTCGAGCTCGGCCGGCATCGGGATCACCTTGGTGATCACCGCCGAACCGGCGACGGCGGCAGCGGCCAGCTTGGCCTTGCTCCCCGAGCGGTTCATCGCACGGCGGATGGCCTCACCCACGGCCTCCACTTCCACGATGTTCTTCTCCACCACCGCGTTCGGCGGAAGAGGTTCCACGGCGTAATGTTCCACACGAAAACGGTTGCCACTGCGGGACAGCTGCAAAAGCTTTACCGCAGTCGAACTGATGTCGACGCCTACAAGCGGCGACTGACTTTTTGGGATGAGCCCCACGGTTTCTCCCCTGCCGACGGGCACTTGGACGCAAGACCTGCGCCCGAGCATTAATAACGTATTCTTAGCAAATGGCAACGGCCCTGCTGTGAAGTCCCTCACGGATTCACCATGCAGCCCCTGACTGTTCCCCTTGCGCTCCCCGGCGACGACCCCAGCCGCCACCTTGCGTAATCTATACTCTGCGACCACGAAATTCGCAATCGGAATCTGAACCCGATGACTCGACTCCGCCGCTGGCTGCGCTGGATCTTCCTGATTGTCCTGGTCCTGGCGCTGATCGGCGCGGCCGCCGTAGGCGGTCTGTACTACGCCGTGTCCTCCAAGCTTCCCGACGTGCAGACCCTGCGCGACGTGGAAATGCAGGAGCCGATGTACGTCTACGCTGCCGACGGCAAGCTGATGGCGGTGTTCGGCGAGACCCGGCGTACCCCGATCACCATGAAGGACGTGCCCGAGCGCCTGAAGCAGGCCTTCCTGGCCACCGAGGACGCCCGCTTCTACGAGCATGGCGGCGTGGACTACATGGGCATCGGCCGTGCGGTGTGGCTGCTGGCCACCACCAACGACAAGCGCGTGCCGGGTGGCTCCACCATCACCCAGCAGGTGGCCCGCCAGTTCTTCCTCAGCTCTGAGTACAGCTACACCCGCAAGCTGGCCGAGATCCTGCTGGCGCGGAAGATCGAGTCCGAGCTGAGCAAGGACGAGATCTTCGAGCTGTACCTGAACAAGAGTTTCTTCGGCAACCGCGCCTACGGCGTGGCCGCCGCCGCCGAGTTCTATTACGGCAAGAAGCTGAACGAGCTGGACCTGGACGAGATGGCCTCGCTGGCCGGCATCCCCAAGTTCCCGTCCTCGGGCAACCCGATCTCCAACCCGGAGCGCGCCCGCCAGCGTCGTGACAACTATGTGCTGCAGCGCATGGCCGACCTGAAGTTCGTCAGCCAGGCCGAGGCCGACGCGGCCAAGGCCGTGCCGATGCACGCCACCGCGCATGAGCCGCCGGTGCAGGTCGATGCCCCGTACGTGGCCGAGCTGGTGCGCCAGGAAATGATCGCCCGCTTCGGCGGTGACGTGGTCAACAAGGGCTACCACGTCACCACCACGATCGATTCGACCCTGCAGACCGCCGCCAACCAGTCGGTGCGCGACGGCCTGCTGCTGTACGACCACCGCCACGGCTGGCACGGCGTGGAGAAGCAGGTCCAGGTGGGTGCCGGCGAAGACGCCGCCGCCCTGGCCGAGCACCTGCGTGGCCTGTACGGCCAGGCCGGCCTGCTGCCGGCCATCGTTGCCAGCACCGGTGCCGATGGCAGCGCCACCGTGGTGCTGGCCAACCGCAGCGAGATCGTGCTGCCGGCCGGTGCCGCCAAGTGGACCAACAAGACCCCGGGCAAGCTGGTGCAGCGCGGTGACATCGTGCGCGTGCGTGCCGGTGCCAAGGAAGGTGAGTGGCTGCTGGACCAGCTCCCGCGCGGCCAGTCCGCGCTGGTCTCGCTGGATGCCCACAGCGGCGCGCTGAAGGCGCTGGTTGGCGGTTTCAGCTTCTCCGGCAACAAGTTCAACCGTGCCACCCAGGCCCGCCGCCAGCCGGGTTCGAGCTTCAAGCCCTTCATCTACGCCGCGGCCTTCGACAAGGGCTACAACCCGGCCTCGATCGTGCTCGACGCCCCGGTCGTGTTCCGCGACCGCCGCGGCAAGACCTGGGCCCCGCAGAACGACGGCGGCGGTTTCCGCGGCCCGATGCGCCTGCGCGAAGCGCTGGTGCAGTCGCGCAACCTGGTCTCGGTGCGCCTGCTCGATGGCATGGGCGTGGACTACGCGCGCAAGTACATCAGCGAATTTGGTTTCGCCGAATCGGAACTGCCGCCGAACCTGTCGATGTCGCTGGGTACGGCGTCGCTCACCCCGCTGTCGGTGGCCCGTGGCTACGCTGTGTTCGCCAACGGCGGCTCGCGCGTGGACACCTGGCTGATCGACCAGGTGAACGACCGCGACGGCAACCTGGTGTTCAAGGAAAACCCGGCGATGGCCTGCCGCGAGTGCGCCGGCAGCAGCGACCAGCCGGTGAACCAGGTGGTGGACGGCTTCAACTTCGGCGCCCCGGCGCCGAAGGTAGACCCGGCCGCTGCGGCCAAGGCCGAAGCCAAGACCGAAACCCCGGCCGCGCCGGTCAACCCCGATGCCCGCACCGCCCCACGCGCGATCGACGCCCGCACCGCCTACCAGCTGGTGTCGATGATGCGCGACGTGGTCCAGCGCGGTACCGGCGCCCAGGCCAAGGTGCTCGGCCGCGAGGACGTGGGCGGCAAGACCGGCTCCACCAACGACCACCGCGATGCTTGGTTCTCCGGCTTCGGCGGCCCGTACGTGACCACCGTGTGGGTGGGCCGCGACGACTTCCGCTCGCTGGGCTACCGCGAATACGGTGGCAAGGCCGCCCTGCCGATCTGGATCGACTACATGCGCACCGCGCTGAAGGACACCCCGATCGCGCAGAACGAACCGCCCAGCGGCATGGTCCAGGCCACCCTCAACGGCGCGACCGAGTGGGTGAAGGTGGAAGACATGGACCGCCTGACCGACTACGACCTGAACCTCAATACGCCGCAGGCCGACGCCGCCGCGTTCGATATCTTCTGAGGAAGGCACAGGTGGGTGCCAACCTTGGTTGGCACTGCCCTTTGTAGAGCCGAGCCCATGCTCGGCTCCGGGCGCTCGCGATAGAGCAGCCGAGCATGGGCTCGGCTCTACAGGATCAACGGCACCCGTTTGCTCCGGTAGATGCCAACCTTGGTTGGCGCCGCCTTTGTAGAGCCGAGCCATGCTCGGCTCCGGGCGCTCGCGATAGAGCAGCCGAGCATGGGCTCGGCTCTACAGGATCAACGGCACCCGTTTGCCGTGGTAGCTGCCAACCGTTGGTTGGCATCTCCGCGCCATACCCACGCAGATGTCACATCCCTGCGCTACTCTGTACCCAGGTCGCAACAGGGAGTCATCGCATGCACCGCGCCCGTCAGCATGCTGCCAGCCAGACCCGCGAGCGTCGCCACCGCCTCGCCCACGAAGCCGCCCGCCTGATGGCCGAAGGCGGCATCCGCGACTACCACCAGGCCAAGTTGAAGGCCGCCAGCCGGCTCGGCATCCACGACGATGCCTCCCTGCCCCGCAACACCGAGATCGAAGACGCCCTGCGCGAGTACCAGCGGCTGTTCTCCGGGCCCCAGCACGGCAACGAACTGCAGCGCCGCCGCGAAGCCGCAATGCGCGCGTTGGAGTTCCTGCACGGCTTCTCACCTCGCCTGGCTGGCCCAGTGCTGGACGGCACCGCCGACGCCAACAGCCCCGTGCAGCTGCACCTGCACAGCGACGACCCGGAAGCCGTGCATCGCTTCCTGGACGAGCACGGCATCCCCGCCGAATCACGGACGCGCCGCCTGCGCATGGACCGCGAACGCTGCCTGGATGTGCCGGTGTGGGTGTTCAGTGCGGAGGAACTGACCTTCGACCTGGCCGTACTGCCGTACGACGCCCTGCGCCAAGCACCGCTGTCGCCGGTGGATGAGAAGCCGATGCGGCGCGCGTCCGTGGCGCAGTTGCGGCAGGTGCTGGCCGAGGCCGAGATCACCGCGTACATCGGCGGATGACGGCAGCGCCGGCCCATGGCCGACGCGCGTAGCGGTACCTGCCAGTGGTGGGTGCGGACCGTTGGTCCGCACCGTGCTTCAGGCAACCGATTGCTGGCCGAAGAGCAGTCGAGCGCGGCTCGACTCTACAAAAGCTGCGCTACCTGCTCTGGCAGATGGCGCCCATCATGCTCCCGCTACCAGACGAAACGGGTATCGCGCAGCGGGTCGCTGAGCAACCGCGGCAACCAGGGCGCGGGGGCCCGCTGCGGATACTCCCGCATCATCTGCGCATGCATGGCCTGCAGGTCCCGCAGCAAGCCGGCCTGAAAGTAGACGTCGTTGAACGTATCCGACCACCCACTCTTCACCCGCTCACGCTCGCCGCCCTTCAAGAGCGGCATCTGGTCCAGCGGCACGTCCAGGATCGTCGCCAGTGAGGCGTTGATCTGCGCATTCTCCACAGCGGCCTTGCGCACAGGATCCAACCGATCCCGAATCTGCCGGCAGTCGTAGGGAAAGCACCCGCCTGTGACGTTGATGTAGTCAGCGATGTCCGCCAGCATGTCGGCCTTCAGCCGCCACACCACTTCGCTGTCCATCACCTGCCGTACCCGCATCGTGCGCAGCGTACTCGCCCGCACGTCCTCCGGCGTGGTGAACTCGGCCCCCCGCGTGCTGCCAGCGTGGCGCACCAGCACGATGCGATGGATCGCCTCGTGGGTGACGCCCTCGATGCGCAGCGCCGCTGTATCCGGATGTATGCGCGGCGGCGGCACGCCCAGCATCTGCCACATGTACCACAGCACCAGCAGCAGACCGGCAATGCATAGACCGCTCATCAGCGTCCACAGATCCAGGTTCCGTGTGTAGTAGCGATAGCGCGCCCGCCAGATATAGAACGTGCGATAGCTGATGAAGCCGCTTACCCATCTGTACATTGCCATCTCCTTGGCCAGGACCCCGGCGCGACGGGGTGGATTACGCGCGTCACGCCGGGGCTCCATCGCTTACCAGCCGATGCCCACACCCACGCCCATGCTGCGTTCACCGCTGTTGGTGAACGCACCATTGAGGCTGAAGGTGGCTGAGCCCTTTTCGTTGAGTACGCGCTGGTAGCCCACCGCCATGGCCGATTCGCCTTCGGCATAGCCCACGCCCGCGCCGAGTCGGTTGTAGGTGGCCAAGCCAGCGGTGTTCATGGCCATGGCCGTCTGCGCGCTGCTCATCGCCGCCATGCGGTTGAAGCGCTTGTCCATCTTGTCCAGGCGGCGTTCGAAGTTGCTGATGGCACCATCGGTGTATTCGTTGGCGCGGGCCAGCATCTTCTCCAGTTCGGCGGTATCGACCTGTGGCGTGGGCGACGGCGTGTCGTCCTTCTTCGACTTCGGCTGCGGCGTGGGCGACGTGCCCTCGCCTGCCGAGGCCACCTGCGGTGAATCGCTGGCTTCCGGCGTTGGCGTGACCTGCTCGGTGGGCGCGGCCGAAGCCGTGGACAGCGCACGCGACTGCGGCTGGCCATCCACGCGCTGCTCCAGGCCATCCATGCGGCCATTGAGCTGCTGCTGCACCGCATGCAGCTGGCCACCGTTGACCGCCTCGCGGCTGCCGGCGGCGATCAGGCCGTTGGCCACGTTGGAGATGACCATGCCGTTGGCGCCGGCCAGGGTGAGCTGGGCGGTGCCGTCGCTGCGGGTGGAGGGCGTTTCCTGGAAGACCGAGCGGAGCTGGGTTTCGACGCGGTCCATGCGGGAGCCTGTGCTGACTACGGCGGAGTCCAGCGTGGTAAGTGCGTCGTTGATGGTGTTCTGGTGCTGGCCCTGGACGTTGAAGCCGGGGGTGGTGACGTTGCCGTTGGCGTCGATGTTGCCGCCGAGCGTGGACAGGGCGCCGCGGAGCTGGCCGATGGTGGCTGCGTCGTTGGTGTTGCGGCCGTTGGCTACGTTGACGAGGCGACGCTGGAATGTCGCGTGACCAACTGACACAGTACCAAACTCGTCAGCCACCGAGAGACTGCCTAGTGCAACGCTATACTTAGCACCTGCAGAAACTCGGCTTTCGGCACCAATAGCCATACTGGCATCAGCTTCCACCAATGATCGCGTGCCGACTGCAAACCCGTCGTTAACTCCGTCTCGAATAGAAGCTGCGCGACCGAGAGCAATCGAGTTCATTCCCCCTGCGTAAGCGTACGCGCCGATAGCAACGCCCCCCTCGTTTCCCTTTGCGGCCATCGCCGAATCGCCAACTGCGACGGAGAACGCCCCAGCAGATGCTGCATTCTGTTCTCCACCGCTTCCGATAGATACAAACCTATCCTTGCCCTCCATGTCATTCAGTCGCTGATTAGTCTCGAATAGCTGGCTCCCACGCACCACATCCGAACTATCCGCGGAGAGACGCGCATCGGCGACACCGGTCAGGCGTGCGCCGCCGAAATCGATGAGAGCTCCATCGCTAATCTCAGTCAGCAGATTCCTCTGATCCAAACGCCAATCGCGCCGCATTGCATCAATGTCGCGTCTGTTGTGCTCGATCTTCTGCTCCGCAGCATGCAGCTGATTGCCAGTCACCGCATCACGGCTGCCTGCCGCAATGCGTCCATCGGCCAGATTCGACAGAACCATGCCCTGCGCACCTGCCAAGTTCAGCTGACCAACTCCATCCGCCCGGGTCGATGGTGATTGTTGGAATGTCGCACGCAGCTGGCCTTCGAGGCCATCTACGCGACTGTCAGCCCTTACCACCGCACCATCCAGCGCAACTAAGGCGTCTTCAACGTTCTTCTGTGTTCCCCCCTGGAGGTTGTAGGTCGGAGAAACGACATCGCCATTTCGATCCAGACCTGCGCCCCCGCCAAGAGCAGCCAAGGCTTCGCTCAGTTGCCCAACAGTAGTTGCATCACTGGAGTTCACCCCTCGCCCCACATTGACGATCCGCCGCATAAGCCGAGAGTTCCCAACGGACACAACGTTTGCGTCCTCGGCTACGGAACCGGTGCCTAGCGCAACTGAGTTTTCCGCTCCTGATTCAATCTGACTGAAGGAACCCAGTGCTGCCCCTCCCGATGCGTAGACATTAGAACCCGTCCCAAGTGCAAATCCACTCTTTGCTGCGGCGTCGACAAGCGCCCCCCTGCCAAGAGCCACGGAGCCCTGCCCACGAGCGCGCGCGAATGAACCAACTGCGGTAGCCCCATCAGAGTGAATGGCTGCCTCTGCCGAATCTCCAATCGCCACACCCATCAATCCCGCCTGCGCGTAATTGCTCTCATCATCCACTCCAACTCTCAGGTAGCCATTTGATTTTTCGATCTTCTCTACCCGATCGTTAGTCGCAAACAGCTGCCCGCCATTCACCGCATCCGTGCTGGTCGCAGAACTGATATCCCCCGCTGCCACACCCGATACGCGGGCGCCCTCCATATCCACCAAGCGACGATCAGCACTGAACTTGACCACGCCATCCAGATCCGGATCGAAGTTGTCGAAATCCGTACGCAGCGCATCCAGCTCGACCCGGTTGTCGGCGATACGCCCGTCCTGATCCGTCAGCTGCTGCGCATGCCCAGCCAAAGCCTGTCGCTGTGCCTCCACCGTGGCATTGGTCGCAAACAGCTGCTGCCCGGTCACCGCATCCGTACTGCCCGCGCTCAGCGTGCCGTTGGCGATGTTGTAGATGCGTCGCTTGGCCCCGGTCTTGTTGGCGACATCCACGATGGTCCCAGTGTTCTCTGCACCCAGGCGAACATTGCCGCTGGCAGACACCTGGCCCACCAGTCCGCCCAAGGCATCAGCCTTCTGCATAGCGCCATCGGCTACACCACGGGCGGCATCGGCCGCCGTCTTCGCTGCGGTTGCCGCCGTGCGCACACTGGCCACTTCGCTGTTGGTGGCATTGAGCTGCTGCCCGGTCACTGCATCCGTGCTGGACGCACTGAGCACGCCATTGGCCAGATTCTGCAGTTTGCGCTTGGCGCCACTCTTGTTGGCGACGTCGATGACGGTGCCGGTGTTGTCTGCGCCCAGCCGTACGTTGCCGCTTGCCGACACCTGCCCCACCAGGCCATCCAGTACCGCCACGCGCGCCTGCGCACCGTCCGCGGTCGCCTTCACAGCAGCCACGCTGGTGTTGGTGGCATGCAGCTGCTTGCCGGTCACCGCTTCACTGCTGGACGTACTCAGGGCGGCATCCGCCACGTTGACCACTTTGCGCTTCAACGAGCCATTGCCCACCGAGACCTGATTGGTCCCAGTCGTGGCTGAGCCATTGCCGAGCGCAACAGCGCCCGCGTGTGCCGCATTGGCGCGATCACCAAGGGCCAACGCACTCTGCGCCGTGGCGCTCGCCTGATTACCCAGTGCCGAGGCATACAGGCTGCTGGCAACCGCCCCGCGCCCGACCGCCGTGGCCTGGTTGGCCGACGCGTTGCTCTGGAAGCCCAGAGCGGTGGCGTGCGTGCCTTTACCAGACGCCTCATGGCCGACGGCAACGCCTCGATCACCCGTTGCCACAGCGTCCAGTCCAAGCGCCACCGCACCGTTGCCACTGCGGGTTCCAGCACCGATGGACACACCCGCGTTGCCACTGATCTTGTTACCCGCGTCATCCACTGTCGCGCGAGCGTCTGCGCCCATGGCGACGCTCTTGCCGTTGTAGGCTTTGGCGTTGTTGCCGAGCGCAGTACTGATACCGTAGCTGGCCTGCTCCGCGACAGCTCCCGCGCCAAGGGCCACTGCGCTGGCGTTCAGCCGTGTAGCCGTCGCGTCGGCTGCTGCCTGCGCCTTGCTGACATTGGCGTTGGTTGCATTGAGTTGCTTACCCGTCACGGCCTCAGTGCTGGATGTAGAAAGCGCCCCATCCTTCAGGCCGGTGATGCTGCGAACAGCGTTGGACTTGTTGCGGACATCCAGCACGGTGCCAGTGTTCTCGCCGCCCAGGCGCACGTTGCCACTGGCCGAGACCTGGCTGACCAGGCCGCTGACCGCATTGGCCTTGGCCAACGCTGTATTGGCATTGGTATTGGCCGTATTGGCCGTCGCCTTTGCAGCGTCGGCTGCGGCCTGAGCACTGGCGACATTACCGTTGGTGGCATTGAGCTGCTTGCCGGTTACCGCATCGGTACTGGTTGTCGACAGTCGTGCGTCGGCCAGATTCACGATGCGCCGCTTGATCGAACCATTGCCAACAGAGATGGAATTGGCCTCGTTGGCCAGTGAATGAGATCCCAACGCGATGCTTCCGGAGACTGTTGCTTTCGCACCGTAGCCCACTGAAATCCCGTCGTACTCCGAACTGGCAGAGCCGCCAATAGCGATGGCTCCCGTGTAGCCGCCGGTCCCGGCAAACGCTCCACCACCGATGGCAATTCGCGAGATGCCAGCGGAACTGTCCACGGTCCTTGCGCTTCGTCCAATTGCGATGGCATCGTCGCCAATGGCCGTCGCGTGGTTGCCCACTGCGATTGAGTATGCGCCGAATGCTTTGGCTACTGTTCCCACCGCAGTCGCGTACTTTGCCGTTGCCTGGCTCAGATACCCGAGCGCGTGAGCGCTATCTGCAGATGCAACGGCAGAGCTTCCAAGTGCGACCGATGACTGCCCACTGGCGGCGGCCTGACCGCCAATAGCAACTGCACTCATGGCGGATGCCTTTGAATCCCTGCCCATCGCTATGGCGAAGGACTCGGTCGCCTGAGCGTTGGCACCCGCGGCAACACTGTAGGATGCACCGGCAAGCGCCCTCCAGCCGAACGCAGCGGAGTAGAAGTTTTCGGACTTCGCTTCCGGACCCACGGCCGAACTGCCATAGCCATTGGCTTTCGCTTGATAGCCAAGTTCCAGCGCATTGATGCCCGCACGTGGCGTAGCTGAGAACAGCGAGTATGCGGAAGAGGATCCTGCGCGCACCCCCGCGTTCAGGCAAAGCGCCTGCCAGATGGACTCATCGCACTCATCAGCCGCGATGATGTCGCTGGCTTCCGCAGAGGGAACCGCAAGAACAAGCCCAAGCAACACTGCGCCCGCAGCCGTTGACCGCGGCTTACCTGCGGTCGACGCCAGTTCGCTGGCGACAACCCAGCATTGGCGGGTTCGATTCCACACACGTCTGTAGATACGGTTCATTGCTTACTCCTTAACAGCCAGTTCAAGTGAAAGCCCGCCAGCACTCGCTGGCGGGGCTGGGGAATCAACCGGCGCTGGGCGCCAGGGTTTGTACGTGCTCGCGATAGCCATCGCGGGTCAGGCGGTAACGCATCTGCAGCGTGTGCCCCGGCTGCACGGGGAACGGCAGATCCAACGCGCTGCCGGGATACAGGCTTCGCGACACGTCGTGCGCGGTGCAGCGCGCGCCATCGCAGTCGGCAATGCTGGTGATGCCCACGCGCACCGTGCCGGTGTTGCGCAGGCGATTGCCTTCCACCTGCACCGCCATGGCTGCCTGCGCAGGCAGCACATTGACCAGCGCGCCCCAGACCAGGCTGACGCCGATGTTGGCCTGCGCGCGCTCGCCCTCGCCTGCGCGTTCAATCCCTTCAGGGCCACGCACACCTTCGAAGTACACGCGGTAGGCGGTTTCCTTCTCGACCGGCTGCAGCGGAATCACCCGGATCAGACGATTGCCGCCACCGGCCAGCGCGAACTTGCCAGGCGTGATGGCGATGGCGGCTTCGCCGGGCTCGACCTCGACCTCCTGCTCATCCGCGCCGGCTGGATTGACGATGCGCTTGATGGAGGCCTGCACGTACTGCGGCTGGGTGGACTGCGAATAGATGCGGATCTGCGCGCCCTTCTTCACGTCCACCGACGTGCGCATGGGGTGCACGGTGAGATTGGCGTGGGCAGGCATCGCCATCAGCAGCGACAAGGGAAGCAGGCAACGAATGAGAGGCTTCATCGGGGGCTCCATGGGAATCAGGGCGTGACGGTGGGAACGCGCAGTTCCACCTTGAGATCGCCGTCGTAATAGCCGGGGCGCTTGCTGCTGACCGGCACGCGGGGGGTATCCAGCGCCAACGGCGTGGGCACGCAGAACACGGGTTGCGTCATCCCAGGCAGCAGCACCAAGCGCAGTTTTGCGGTGTCGATGCCGTGCAGCAGCTGCTCCACGCCGTTTCGAAGGGGAACGGCGCTGCCGTTGTGATCGAGGGTGACGGTGTAGTCCACGCGCTGCGTGGCATCACTGCCGCCGTCGGTATGCCAGACCGAATAGCCGGAAGGCCCCGGAGGACGTGGCCCGCTATCGCGCACGGTGACGCCCAGGTACTGGCTTTGCGAACCCAGTCCGTCGTACAGGCACATGTCGAGTTGAGTTCGGCCGCCGACTGTCTGTGCGATCGGGTCGTACTGCAGGTTCAGGCCGACGTGCGGGGTGACCTGATCGAAGAGCGGGAAGTAGATGGAGACCGCGTTGTAGTCGGTGATGGTGAACGCAAGATTGAAAGTGTTCACAGCAAGAACGGAGCCCGCTGGATCAGTCCTCAAGTTCAAGATCAGCTTCCCGTGCCAACGACCAGCGACAAGCTGATTCAGTTCGCTCTCCGGAAGAAGCAGTTCAACAGAGGTCCCTATTGCTTTCTCGCCGCCACACTCCTCTTGGCGCGAGGTCCAGATCGGTCGCTTCCAGCCAAGCCAGAACTCTGGACCACAGGCACGTTCGCCAATCGCTCGACTTAGAGCCGCCATGACGCGAAGGTCTGCAGTCAAACCGCTGCGCTCCTCGACCATCCGCGTCAGAATGGGCGCCGGCCCGCTTTCGAGGCTCTCCAGTCCACTAGTCGGGCACAAGCCTGTACTCGTGGTCGAGTTCGATTCGCATGTCAGATGGATCCGACCGTACTGCAGACTTTGATCCCTGCTGTAGCCCATAACCGTCCTCGGCGCCCACAACTCGATCTCCCCGGGCATCGCAGCGCGATCCCAGCTCATCACGATGTCGCGATGCTCACTCGTCGGATGCGTCTCCGGCGGCCGCTGCGCCATCGCTCGCGGCATCAGCACCACCAGCGCGCACAGCACCACCATCACCCACCACAACCGCCGGCTCACTGCGCACCTCCCGCGGCCGCGGTCTGCGGCGTGGCGGCAATCAACGCCTGCTCCTGCAGCAGTCGCGTCACCCGTGCCTGATGGCGGATATCGGGCGGCAGCTGCGCCACGGCCAACGGTTCGCACTGCACGGCGCCCACCAGCATCACCACGCTGCGGCGCTCGCGCACCTGCAGCGGGCAGTGCAGCAGCCGGTCGTCCTGCAGCAGGTACAGGGTCTTTTCGCGTCGTGGGAAGTCAGCCACGAAGCCTCCGTTGCTGCCGGTGCCGGGCACCGGCGCGTTGAGAATGCGGGCGCCGCGCAGCGGTGCACCGGCGATGTCGTGGGCGTTGCCGATGAAGGTGTAAGTCACTTCAATCGGCACCGGCATGCGCACCAGCCGCCCGGGCGAGAGGAACAGCGGGCGCGCACCGCCCACACCGCTCACGCGCACCGCCGCGATGCTGTCCAGTGCGCTGGCGTCCTGCACTTCGGCGCGGTGCGATTGGTAGGCGGACACCGGCAGCAGGCGGCGTTCGCCCAGCTTCAGCCGCTGCCGGCGCAGGCCACCCACCTGCAGCTCGGCGGCCACGCCGGTCAGGTCCAGGTCGTCGGTGCCGTCCACCTGCACCGCCAGCCCGGCATCGGCGCCCACGCCTGCGCCCCAGTAAAGCCCACGCGAGCCGATGGCCAGGCCGGAACTGTGCGTAGCGCTGTACGCCACTTCATTGCCACCCTGGTGCTGGTAGCGCGATACCGTGGCGCCGGTCTGGCCGATGCGGTTCTGCAGCTGCCCGCTCAGAGTGGCGCTGTAGCGTTCGTTGTTGTTGCCGCGCAGTTCGCCCGACACTTCGCGGTACTGGTCTTCGTATTCCTGGCGCAGGGTCTGGCCGGCGCTGTAATTTATGTCCGGTCGTGCGTGCTGCGGCTGGCGCACATCCAGGCCGTAGCGCCGCTGTGAGCTGCCGCGGTCGCCGCGCTGCAGGCGGTTGAGGCTGACGTTGAAATAGATGCCGCGGTCACGACCATCGCGCAGGCCGCCACCACTGGTCTGCTGCCACACGCCGATGCGGCTGGAGACACTGAACTCGCCCCAGCGCTGGCTGCGGCTGTAGCTGGCCTGCCAGGTGCGGCTGAGCTGCGGCACGCGCGAGGGCTGTGGCAGCCATGGCGGCAACAGCGGGTCCAGCCCCGCCAGCGGATCATCCCCCAGCCCCGGCTGCACGGTGCCTGCGCGCCAGGTCTGGCGGCGGGTGTAGGCCACGTAGGCATTGCCGCCCGCCACCGGCAGCGCCATCGAGGCGCTGAGCGAGTCGGCACAGCCGAGCCGGTCGCGCGCGTCGTCCTCGAACTGGCATGCGCGGCCGCGCATGCGCTGGTGGTACACATTCCACGAGGCACGGCGGCGGTAGGACAGCTGATGCTGCTGGCCACGGCTGCCATCGCTGCCGTGCATGCCGCTGAAAGCGCCGCGGATCTCCTGGGTGGCGAACACATGGCGCAGGTCCAGCCGCAGTTCGCCATAGCTGAAGCCACCGAGGTCGGCGACACCGGCGGTCACTGCCACGTTGCGCGATACCGGCACGCGCAGGCCGGCCATCGCTGCCAGCTCGTCGTTGAAACGGTCGCTGCGGCGCTCGTTACGGCGGCCGCCCTGCATGAACCACTGCACGCTGCTGTCGGTCCAGTCGCCGCCCTTGTCGAACGGCGCGTCCTCGCTGCGCACCAGTACGCCGTCTTCGTAGATGCGCAGGGTGACGGTGTAGTTGCCCAGCGGAAACCGGCGCGTATCGAGCTGGTTGATACCGGCCTGCAGGTAGAAGGTCTGCAGCAGGCGCTCGCCATCGAACGCATCCACCCGTGCATCGCGTGCCAGCAGCACGGTGAGCGGCGTGGCTTGTACGGCGGCCGCCGAATCCACGTAGGCCTGCGTGGTGCCCAGGCGCAGGCCCTGGAAGCGGTCCATCGGCAGCATGCTGAAGCTGAACGTGCCGCCCTGCGGACTGCTCAGGTTGCGGCGGTCCATGCGCCCGGCCTGCAGGTAGTGCTGCTGCCCCAGGTCATGGCGGTAATAGGCGTTGTCCAGCTGGAAGTCGCGGTTGGCGCGGCCGCCGCGATAGTGCTGTTGGCTGAAGGTCCAATCGGCAGACAGGTGCCCGCGCTGCAATACGCCCAGCGCGCCCATGCCCTGCGCGGCCAGCGACTGGTAGCCGCGGCCGCCGCTGACGTTGAGCGTGTGCTGGTGCAGGAAGGCATTTTCGGCATTGGCGCTGACCTGGTGGTAGCGCTCGGCGGCCGGTTCGCCGGGAATCCATTGGCGGGCGACGAACAGGCGCACGGCGCCCTCGCCTTCGTCATACAGCGCGCGCACGGCGGTGGGCTCCTCGGGGGGATCGATGTAACCGCAACCGGCGCTGGCGCCACCGTAACGGCAGGCCAGATGGCTGTTGCGTGGCAGCGGCTGCGACAGCGCGGGCAACAACGCGGCCTGTGCCTCGGCGGGCAGCTGCAATGCCTGCAGTGCCTCCGCCGGTGCTTCCAGCTGCACGTGCTCCAGGGTCACGCGCACCGGCACCAGCCCGGTTGAACGGCCGAACAGGCGTACCTCGAGTTGTTCGGTCTGGCCTTCGACCAGATCCTCGAAACCGGCGGGAACGCCGCGCGCCGCGACCAAGGGCGTGGCCAACGACAGGGCGAGCGCGACCGCCAGCCGGGTGACGGCGGGTGCGGGAAATTTCATGGGGGTGTTACCGGAAGCGGCCGGCCCGGGATGCGGGCCGGCGCGGGCGCCTTACGGGCTGGCGGTCTTCTGCTGCATGGCGATGGTGACGATGCCTTCGTAGGTACCGCCCTTGGCGATCGGCGCCTGGGTGGTCTGCGCAATGCGCAGCGGCATCGGGATCGATGCGCCCGGCAGCGCGCCGTCGAACAGGTCGGAGGCGGTGAAGTCCTGTGCGGCCACGGTCAGCGCCTTGCCGTTGAGGCTGACGGTCAGTGGTACCGGGGCGCCGCTGCCATCGGTATTGAGCAGCTGCGGGGCGCTGCCGACGCGCACTTCGATGTCCTTGTCTTCGTCGTTGGAGTAGATGCGCACCTGCTGGGTCCACGGCACCAGGCCGCTGACCGGGTTGTGGACCAGGTTCACGACGGAGTCCAGCGCGGTGCCATCGGCCTTCAGCAGGGCCAGGGTCGGGTCGACGTTGGCCCAGACCTTGATGTCGGCGTCGAACGCGTTGGCGGACAGCGAAACGGTGGCCAGCGCTGCAGCGAGCGTGGCCTTCTTCAGAATGGCGTGCATGTGTGTCTCTCTCGGACAGGGGGAATTTGAAAGCCCCCCTCCCCAAGGAGAAAGGGAGGGAGGCGCCGCCCGTGGAGGTGGTCACGGGCGACGAGAGAATGGTAGGTAGGCCTACCGCACGCAGGCCATGCAACAATTCCTAAATAGCTGGACGTTAAGAAGAATTCTTGAGGGCTTTCAATGTTTGAGGATTATGCAAATTTCCTCACGACTTGAATGCAAGAAACCTCATTGCGTTGCATTTGTGGCGTCGAGCGATACTCGACTGTCGCTTGAGGCGCACCGTGTGCGCATGAGTCGAGCACGGCTCGACGCTACGTGTAGAAATCGCGAACGACCTTCAATGCGCAGGCACCACGGCGACGTACTCCACGTCGATGTCGGTGGGCTTGAAGCGGTGCGTATCCACCTCTCCGTGCAGCTCCACCACGGTGGTCGCGCTGACGGCCTGGTGGCTGGGCAGATCCTTGTCGTCGATTTCCACATCGATCTCACCGGTGGCGTCCTTGAAGCGGTAGCGCTCGTGGCCGATCCTGGCCACCAGCGTGCCCCGCAGCACCACCGGCTGATCGTCACGCTGGGCGCGCGCCTCGGCAACCGTGGTGACGGCATGGGTGGCGCCCGGGCCGGTGTACTGGGCAAAGGCCCCAGCGCTGAGCAGGCTCAACGTGGTGGCGATGAGCGCAAGGGTGAGTCGTCGGTTCATGGTGTTGTCCATGCAGGGATAAGTGCCCACAGCTTCCCTCGCCTCGATAGTGACGCCCATGCAATAACTCCGAAAAGATGTGAAAACGACATCCGACGTCAGAAACCATTCATCGCGGACCCGACGCCTCTTTCAGCATCCATTCCGAGCGCATTTTCTACGGCCTTCCGGCGTGCGCTGGGGTGTTCGCCGAGCCGGTGCGCGGAGTCGTAGTTCAGCTACCGAGGCTTGCTTTTGTAAAGTCGAGCAGGGCTCGACGCTGCACACATGCTCACGCACGACGGGATGGCATCAGGCCGCCTTACGGCGGCCTGACGGGTCCCACTCAACGATGCAATCTCAGAAGAAGATTGCGTACAGGATCAGCAGCGGAATCGGCACGCCCAACAGCCAGAGCAGAATCATTTTCATGGCAGGTCTCCTTGCATGGAATGCGGGTTACAGGTCGCGGCGGCGGCCGCCCCAGGTGGCGCTGAGGCTGGCGAAGAACGCGCCGATCAGCAGGGTGATGAACAGCCACAGCGCGGCATACGCTGCGGCCTTGCGGGCATCGTCGGCCGCCTGCTTGGCGGTGGTCTTTGCCTTCTCCAGCGCGGCACGCATGCGCGTCTGCACATCGGTCACACGGGCCTGCGCTTCGGCCTGGCTCATGCCGGTTTCGCGCGCGATGAGCTGCGACAGGTACTGGGTGTCGGCCGGGTCGAGGCCATCGCCCTGCAGGCTGTTGACGATGATGCGGTTCACTTCGGCGCGCAGTTCACGACGGTCGCCGGCCGGTGCACGGCCCGGCATCGGGCGCGGCGGCGCCATGCCGGCCTCGCGCGGGCCCGCATTCGGTGCCGGCGGCGGAGCCGCGTTCGGATCCGACAGCGCGCCCGGCGGTGGCGGTACCGTGGGATCGGCAGCACCGGCGTTGGTGGCATTGCGGAACAGGGAATCCACCCAATAGTTGAGGTCGCCTTCCGGTGCGGCCGCGACGGCGCTACCGGCACCTGCGGCCGCAACGCCGGCCGTGGATGCGGCAGCGCCTGCAGTGGCACCCGCCACCTTCGCGCCCGTGCCGAGCACGCCGCCGATGGCCGAGGTCAGCAGGCCCGCAGTCAGCAGCGTGGCCACGGCCCACGACACGAAGCCGTGCGCGGTATCGCGGAAATAGGTTTCATCGCCATGGATCTGCGTCCACTTGGTGCGCAGGCGGCCGGCCAGGTAGCCGCCCAGACCCGATGCGGCCAGTGCGGTGAAGGTGAGCCAGGCGATGCTGGACCAGCCGAAGGTTTCCTTGCTGACGCCTTCGAACGACCACGGCGACACCGAGGAGAGGCCAAGGCCGACACCGAGGATGAGCAGGATGAGGGAGAGTGCGGCGGCAGCGGCGGCACCTGCGAAGATCGCGCCCCAGGAAACGGCGCTTTCGCTGGGAGGGGCGACGATGGGGGCGGTGACGACAGTGGCGACGTCGGGACCAAGCGGGCCGCGCTCGGGTGGGTCGAATCGGGTACTCATCGGGATGGACGCTCCATTTCAGGTGCTGCGGATGCAGCTGGCGTCCTGAGGCTGCGCGAGCGGTCGTGAAGCTGGCGAGACCCTTGAATCACGCGGTCTTGGCGCGATGAAGAGCGTGCCAACCAAGGTTGGCACCTACCGAAGGCGGATGCGGTGGTAGATCCACGCCATGCGTGGATGATTTTTCGCGGGCGCCGAAATCGTGCGGACCAACGGTCCGCACCTACCAGGTCCGCGCAAAAAAAACGCCCCGCGGATGCGGGGCGTTCTCAGCACAACCTACGCGGGCGATCAGCCCTGGTAGTCGCGCACGTCGCTGCCGGTGTAGACCTGGCGCGGACGGCCGATCTTCATTTCCGGGTCGACCTGCTGTTCCAGCCAATGCGACACCCAGCCGGAGGTACGGCCCAGGGCGAACATGACGGTGAACATCTCGGTCGGGATCTGCAGCGCCTTGTAGATGATGCCGCTGTAGAAATCGACGTTCGGGTACAGCTTGCGGGCGACGAAGTACTCGTCCTGCAGCGCGGCCTGTTCCAGCTTCACGGCCACGTCCAGCAGCGGATCCTGCACGCCCAGCTGCTTGAGCACCTTGCTGGTCATCTCGCCGATGACCTTGGCGCGCGGGTCGAAGTTCTTGTAGACGCGGTGGCCGAAGCCCATCAGGCGGAAGCCGGAGGTCTTGTCCTTGGCCTTGACCACGGCGGACTCGACGTTGTCGGCAGTGCCGATCTCTTCCAGCATCTTCAGCACGGCTTCGTTGGCACCGCCGTGGGCCGGACCCCACAGCGCGGTGACGCCAGCGGCGACCGACGCGTACGGGTTGGCACCGGTCGAACCGACCAGGCGCACGGTCGAGGTCGAGGCGTTCTGCTCGTGGTCGGCATGCAGGATGAACAGCAGGTCCAGCGCCTTGACCACGTCCGGGTTCAGGTCGTACTGGCCGTCAGCCGACTCGAAGGTCTGCTTCAGGAAACGGCTGACGTAGTCCAGCGAGGTGTCCGGCTTGTTGGCCGGCAGGCCCTTGCCGTGGCGGTAGATCAGCGCCGACAGGGTCGGCACCTTGGCGATCAGGCGCACGGCGGCCTGGCGGCGCTGTTCGGCGTCGGACAGGTCCAGCGAGTCGTGATAGATGGCCGACAGCTGCGCGATCGCAGCGGCCAGGATGGCCATCGGGTGGGCATCCTTGGCGAAGCTGCCGATCAGGGTGTTGACCGACTCATCGACGTTGGCTTCGGCGGTCAGCTCATCGGTGAAGGCCTTCAGCTGCTCGGCGCTCGGGCGCTCGCCGTTGATCAGCAGGTAGGCCACTTCGACGTAGCTCGACTTTTCCGACAGCTGTTCGATCGGGTAGCCGCGGTACAGCAGCACGCCCTTGTCGCCATCGATGTAGGTGATGGCGGACTTGCAGCTGGCCGTCGCGGTGAAGCCGGAATCGTAGGTGAAATACCCCGTTTCCTTGGTCAGCTTCGCGATGTCGACGCAGTCGTTGCCAAGGGTGGGTTTGATGACGGGCAGAACGACCGACTTATCGCCGGCGTTGAGCGTGACCTGATCAAGATCGGACACTGTGTGCGCTCCTTCATGGGAAGGCGCCTGCCCAAGCGCATTGGTCAGGCACGTGAATGACGTCCTCGGCCTGTGCCGGGGATCAGGTCATTATCGCACAGCAGCATTTGCCCGGCGCTAGACAGAAGTCGTATACGACAGGCGACCAGACGCCGGCCGTTGAGCGGCCCGGATCGGCAAAAGTGTTGTCACACGAACGCAGTGTTCCGTCCATCCAAACGCCCGTTGGGTTGGCGTTGGGGAAAAACAAACGGCCGCGCAGAGCGCGGCCGTTGGTTCGAAGCTGGATCGACAGATCAGCGCGCGTAGCGCTTCTGGAACTTGTCGATACGGCCCGAGGTGTCGATGACCTTGTGCTTGCCCGTGTAGAACGGGTGCGAAGCCGAGGAAATTTCAACCTTCACCAGCGGGTAGTCGTTGCCGTCTTCCCACTTGATGGTTTCCTTCGTCGCCATGGTCGAGCGGGTCAGGATCTTGAAATCGGAGGTGACGTCATGGAAGACGACGTCGCGGTAGTTCGGATGGATATCGGCCTTCATGGGCTCACACCGTAAATGGGCTGGTGGTCAAGAGCGGCATTATAAGCACCGGTTGCCGCTCGGGGCAACCGGTGCGGGTCAATCGGCTTCAGTCCGCGCCCAGGGCCTGGCGCACCAGGGCCTCGAAACGCTGCTGGTCGTAGGCCATCAGCAGATCGCAGTTGTCCGGCTGGCCGGTCTGGCGGTTCCAGTCGACGATGGTGGCGCCGCGGCTGAACGCGCCGTTCAGCTCCACGTTCAGCGGGCGCGACTCGACCCGCAGCTGCCCTTCCGGGTTCAGCGCCCAGGCCATGGCCACCGCATCGGCGGTGTACCAGCGGCCGCCCTTGCTGTCTTCGGACAGGCCACGGGTCTTGCGCGAGATCAGCTCGTAGAAACGGGCGCGATCGGAATCGGCCTGCAGCCACTTCTCGGCGTCCTGCAGCGGCAGGCCATGGGCGACGGTAGCCTCCCAGTCCGACACCAGCAGGTGCTTGAACGAGGTGAACACCACGTGCGCCGCTTCCGGATCGAACGCGATGTTGAATTCGGCCGCCGGGGTGATGTTGCCGTGGCAGGTGACCGCACCGCCCATCACCACGATGCGCTTGATGCGCTGTGGCAGGGTCGGGTCCAGCTTCAGCGCCAGTGCGAGGTTGGTCAGCGGGCCGAGCATCACCAGCATCAGTTCGCCGGCGTGCTCGTGCGACAGGCGCAGGATGGCCAGTGCGGCGTGCTCGGCTTCGGCCTGGCGGCTGGGCGGCGGCAGGTCCACGTCGCCGTAGCCGTCACGGCCATGCACGTGGGCAGCGTCGACGGAGGGATGCAGCAGCGGATCCGGGCTGCCGGCAAACACCGGCACGTCGGCGCGGCCGACGATGTCGCAGAGCTTGAGGGCGTTGCGGACGGTGTACTCGAGGCCGACATTGCCGGCGGCGATGGTCAGGGCGACCACGTCGTGCCGTTCATCGGCGAAGGCCATCAGCAGGGCCAGGGCGTCGTCCACACCGGGGTCGGTGTCGATCAACAGCGGGATCTTGTGGGTCATCGTTGCCGTCTTCAGATCGGCAACGAAGTGTGGACCGGGTTGATGACCGTTGCAAGTACGGGGTGTTGGGGTTCTGGCAGGGCTGCGCCCTGCACCCGCAGAGGCAGGAGCAACGGCAACGGCAACAGCAACGTCGAAAGCTGGTTTCCTGGGGTATGGCGGGGTGGGTCCGGTGGCGGGGGACGCCGTGAACCCGTCCATGGGGGCTTGGCCGCGGCATCCATGCCGCGGACACCCCCGCAACCGGACCCACCCCGCCTTCGACAGATCGCTACCGCTGTTGGTAGGTGTCGACCTTGGTCGACACATCCACGCAATGCGTGGATGAAGATGGAAATGATCGAAAGCGATGTCTGTAGAGTCGAGCCATGCTCGATTCACGCGCGCAGCGCGAACGGCAGCCGAGCATGGGCTCGGCTCTACAGGGATCAGGCCGAGGCGTAACGCACGGCGGTGCCGATCCAGCGCTGCACCACGCGGTCGGCCAGCGCGGGTTGCTGGTCCAGCAGGCGCTCGGCCAGGTCGTGCACGCCGGGCAGCAGGCCGGCATCGCGGGCCAGATCGGCGATGCGGAAACCGGCCAGGCCGGTCTGCCGCGTACCCAGCAGTTCGCCGGGGCCGCGCAGTTCCAGATCCTTTTCGGCAATGACGAAACCATCGTTGGTTTCGCGCATGGTCTGCAGGCGCTCGCGTGCCATCTGCGAGAGCGGTGCCTGGTACAGCAGCACGCAGCGCGATACCGCCGAACCACGACCGACGCGGCCGCGCAGCTGGTGCAGCTGGGCCAGGCCGAGGCGCTCGGCGTTCTCGATCACCATCAGCGAGGCGTTCGGCACATCCACGCCCACTTCAATCACCGTGGTCGCCACCAGCAGATCGATGTCGCCGGCCTTGAACGCGACCATCGTCGCCAGCTTCTCGGCGGCTTTCAGGCGGCCATGCACCAGCCCCACGCGTACGCCGGGCAACAGCGCCTGCAGCGATTCGTAGGTGGCCTGCGCGGGCGTGGCATCCAGCTCTTCGCTTTCCTCGATGAGCGTGCACACCCAGTACACCTGCCGCCCTTCCTGGCAGGCCAGGGCGATGCGCTCGATCAGCTCCGGGCGACGATCGTTGTTCAATGCGACGGTCTGCACCGGGGTGCGGCCCGGCGGCAGTTCGTCGATGGCCGAGACATCCAGGTCTGCGTACTCGGACATCGCCAGCGTGCGCGGAATGGGCGTTGCGGTCATCACCAGCTGGTGCGGCACGCTGTTGCCGCCTGCGCCCTTGTCGCGCAGGGCCAAGCGCTGGTGCACGCCGAAGCGGTGCTGCTCGTCGACGATGGCCAGTGCCAGATCCTGGAACACCACCGCCTCCTGCATCAGCGCGTGGGTGCCGACCACCACCTGCGCTTCGCCGCTGGCGACCTGCTCCATCACCTTCGCGCGCGCCTTGCCGGTGACCTTGCCGGCCAGCCAGGCGATGCGCACGCCGAGCGGTTCCAGCCAGCCGCGCAGATTGTTGAGGTGTTGCTCGGCCAGCAGCTCAGTCGGTGCTGCCAGCGCAACCTGCTTGCCCTGCTCCACCGCCAGCATCGCCGCCAGCGCGGCGACCACGGTCTTGCCGGAGCCGACATCGCCCTGCACCAGCCGCAACATCGGGCTGGGGCGCGCGAGGTCCTCGCGGATCTGCTTGAAAACGCGCGCCTGCGCGCCGGTCAGCGCGAACGGCAGCTGCTTCAGCAGCGCCTTGGCCAGCTTGCCGGGGCCGGCCAGCGGCGGCGCATGATGCGCCTGCAGCGCGATACGCTGGCGACGCAGGCTGAGGTGGTGGGCCAGCAGCTCTTCCATCGCCAGGCGGCGCTGGGCCGGATGAGTGCCGGCGGCCAGCGCGGCCAGGTCGGCATCGGGCGGCGGCCGGTGCACGGTCAGCAGCGCGCTGCGCAGCGACGGCAGGCCGAGGCCATCGAGCCAGCCGCTGGGCAGCAGTTCCAGCGTGCTTTCCTCGGGCAGGCGGTCCAGCGCCTGGCCGATCAGCTTGCGCATCGTCATCGGGCCCACGCCTTCGACGGTGGGATACACCGGGTCGAGGCGGTCACCGAGTTCGGGATCGTCGTTGCGGCCCAGCACCTGGTAGCTGGGATGGACGATTTCCAGGCCCAGGTGGCCCGGCTTGGGCGTGCCGAAGCAGCGCAGCCGGTTGCCGACCGCGAACTGGCCGACCTGCTGCTGGCGGAAATGGAAGAAGCGCAGCACCAGGGTGCCCTGCCCTTCGTCTTCCACTGCCACTTTCAGCATCGGCCGGTAGCGCATGCCGCGCTCGACCGCGACCACCCGCCCTTCCACCTGCGCCGGCACGCCGTTACGCAGGTCTTCGATGCGGGTCAGCCGGGTCCGGTCTTCATAGCGCAGCGGCAGATGAAGCCAGAGATCCTGCAGGGTGGCCAGGCCACGCGCCTGCAGTTTGGCGGCCACGGCCGGACCGACGCCCGCGAGCATCGCCAGGGATGCTTCGCCGGACGGTGACAGGACCGGGGTGACCGCCGCCTTGCGTGCCACGTGGCGGTCAGTCGATGACCATCACCGCGTCGACCTCGAAGTTGGCGCCCTTCGGCAGGCCGGAGACTTCGATGGTGGAACGGGCCGGGTACGGGGCCTGGAAGTAGTCCTGCATGACCGCGTTGACCTTGGCGAACTCGCCCAGGTCGGTCAGGTACAGGCCCAGGCGCACGACCTTGTCGAGCGAGCCGCCGGCGGCTTCGGCCACGGCCTTGAGGTTGTCGAAGGCGCGGCGGGCCTGTGCTTCGACGTCCCCGGCGCCGACGATGTCGCCGGTGGCCGGGTCGAGCGGGATCTGGCCGGAGAAGTACACGGTGTAGCCGGCGCGCACGGCCTGCGAGTACGGGCCGATGGCGGCGGGAGCCTTTTCGGTGTTGATGATCTGGCGGGACATGGGTCGCTCCGGTGCTTGGGGGAAAACAGAGCGCTGATTGTACCGGGTGGGCGCGCATCCACGCATGGCGTGGATCTACGGCAATCCGGTCATGTGATGCGCCGTCTGTAGAGCCGAGCCCATGCTCGGCTGCCTCGGGCTGGAGCAGCCGAGCATGGGCTCGGCTCTACAGAAAGCATCCACCCATGGCGTGGCTCTACTGGCGGCGTACCGACTGCACGACCGACAGGCGGCGCAGGCGGCGCATCACTTCGGCCAGGTGGTTGCGGTCGCGTACCTGGATGTTGAACGCCAGCACGGCGGCGTTGAAGTCGCGGTCCAGGTAATCCACGCGCTCGATGTTGGAGTGGCTCTGCGCGATGGCGGCGGCCAGCTGCGCCAGCACGCCGGTGCCGTTCTCCACTTCCACCACCAGCGAGGTGTCGTAGTCGCCGGAAACGGTGGTGTCCCAGCCGATCGGCACCCAGCGCTCGGGCGACTTGCGCAGCTCGGCCAGGTTCGGGCAGTCCATGCGGTGCACCACGATGCCCTTGCCGGCGGTGTGGTAGCCCATGATCTCGTCGCCGGGAATCGGCTGGCAGCAGCCGGCGAAGGTGACCACGCCGCGCTCGCTGCCGTTGATCAGGATCTTTTCCTGCGAGTGGTGGCGCGAATGCGGGCCGCCACGCAGTTCGGCGTAGGCCATCAGCGCCTGCGCGGCCTGGGTCGGCATCCAGTTGCCCAGTGCGACCTCGGCCAGCAGCGCCTCCAGGCGTGGGAAACGATGCTCGGCCAGGAACGCATCCAGGCGCCCCTTCGGCAGCCGTTCCAGCGACGAATCCATCGCTTCCAGCGCGCGGTCGAGCATGCGGTGGCCCAGCTGCACGGCGTCCTCGTGCTCCAGCTGCTTGAGCTGGTGGCGGATGGCGGTGCGTGCCTTGCTGGTGACCACGAATTCCAGCCACTGCGGTTTCGGCGTGGCCGAGCGTGCGGTGATGATCTCCACCGACTGCCCCGACACCAGCTTGGTACGCAGCGGCACCAGTTTCTTGTCCACGCGCGAGGCCACGGCCATGTTGCCGACGTCGGTATGCACGGCGTAGGCGAAATCGAGCGCGGTGGAGTTGCGCGGCAGCGCCAGGATCTTGCCCTTCGGGGTGAACAGGTAGACCTCGTCCGGGAACAGGTCGACCTTGACGTTGTCGAGGAACTCCAGCGAGGAACCAGCAGCACGCTGCGAGTCGATCAGCTCGACGATCCAGGCGTGCGCACGGCTCTGCGCGCTGTTGGGTGAATCGCCGCCGAACTTGTAGGTCCAGTGCGCGGCCACGCCGCGTTCGGCGATCAGGTCCATTTCCTCGGTACGGATCTGCACTTCGATCGGCGAGCCATACGGCCCGAACAGCACCGTGTGCAGCGACTGGTAACCGTTGGCCTTGGGGATGGCGATGAAGTCGCGGAAGCGGCCATCCAGCGGCTTGAAGGTGGCATGCACCGACCCCAGCGCGTGGTAGCAGCTGGGCACGCTGCGCACGACCAGGCGGAAGCCGAACACGTCCATCACCTGGTCGAAGGATTTGTTCTCGTCGCGCATCTTGTTGTAGATGCTCCACGGCGTCTTGATGCGGCTGACCAGGCGGTGCTCGATGCCTTCCTTCGCCAGCCGCTGCGACAGCTGAACTTCCACCTGTGCCAGCGCTTCACGGCGTACCACCGGCTGGCTGCGGATGTGCTTTTCCAGGATCGCGTGGCGCCACGGATACAGCGCCTTGAAGCCTAGGTTCTGCAACTCGCTCTTGACCAGGCTCATGCCCAGGCGCTGGGCGATGGGCGCATAGATCTCCAGCGTCTCGCGGGCGATGCGGCCGCGCGCTTCGCGGCTCTGCGCGCCCAGCGTGCGCATGTTGTGCAGGCGATCGGCCAGCTTGATCATGATCACGCGCAGGTCGCGCGACATTGCCAGCAGCATCTTGCGGAAGCTCTCGGCGGCCGCTTCCTGGCGGTCGCGGAACTTCAGCTTGTCCAGCTTGGTCACGCCGTCGACCAGTTCGGCCACGGCTTCGCCGAACTCGGCAGCCAGCGCCTCACGGGTCAGCGGGGTGTCTTCGATGGTGTCGTGCAGGATCGCGGCGATCAGCGCTTCCACGTCCAGGCCGAGCTCGGCCAGCACCTGGGCCACGGCCACCGGATGGGTGATATAGGGCTCGCCCGACTTGCGCGTCTGCCCAGCGTGCGCGGCGGCTCCGACTTCCCAGGCGCGGCGCAACAGCGGCAGCTGTTCCGGCGGCAGGTAATGGGCGGCGCGTTCAAGCTGGAGGACGTAGTCGGGTACGGCGGCAGCGGGGGCTGCGGCGACCTTGGCAGTGGGGCCTGGGTTCATGCCCGAAGCCTATTCCAGCGCGACGTTTACGGCAAATCCTGAATGCGAAACAGCCCGCACGGGGCGGGCTGTTCGGCGATCCAGCAATGACGTTGATCGATGCGATCAATCGTCGTTCTTGGACATGTCTTCGTCGGCGACCACTTCGGCGGCGGCCCACTCCAGCGCTTCGCGCTCGGCGCGCTCACGCTCGGCCTTCTCGACTTCGTCGATCAGCGCGTTGTCGATCTTGCGGGCGGCGATTTCGCGCAGCGCCAGCACGGTCGGCTTGTCCTCGGTCTCGCTGTTGTCCAGCGTGGCCTGCACGCCGTTGGCGAGCTGGCGGGCACGCTTGGAAGCCATCATGACCAGTTCGAAACGGTTGTTAACGACTTCCAGGCAATCTTCTACGGTGATGCGGGCCATACGGGCTCCCGGCGACCGGTCGGCCGCTCAGTCGAATGAGGGAAAGGGGACGGAGTGTACTGGCAGGGGCTGGACAAAATCAAGCCAACCCTCACCCGATTCTTTTGGAATCAGTCAGTTGCGCCCGAATCAGGGGTCAACAGGGCCTGGATCAGGCCGGCGTGGCGGACCTTCTGGGCCTCCCGGCGCAGGCGGCTGGCGGTGAAGATGGCGCACAGCTCGTCGACGGCGGTGTCGAACACCTCGTTGACGATGACGTAGTCGAACTCGTTGAAGTGCAGCATCTCGTCACGGGCCGCGCCCAGGCGCTGGGCGATGACCGCCTCGCTGTCCTGGCCGCGCTTGCGCATGCGGTCCTGCAGGGCCTGCTTGGACGGCGGCAGGATGAACACGGTGACCGTGCCCGGCACCAGCTGGCGCACCTGCTGCGCGCCCTGCCAGTCGATCTCCAGCAGCACGTCCTGGCCGGCGGCCAGCTGCGGTTCAACTGATTGGCGGGCGGTGCCCTTCCAGTCGCCATGCACCCAGGCATGCTCGAAGAAGTCGCCGGCGGCGATCATTTCCTCGAACTTTTCCGCAGAGACGAAATGGTAGTGCTGGCCGTTCACTTCACCCGGGCGCATCGCACGCGAGGTGAAGGAGATCGACAGGGCGATCTGCGGGTCACGCGCCAGGGTGGCATTGACGATGCTGCTCTTGCCGGCACCGGACGGGGCGGCAACGATGTACAGCGTGCCGCGCGCAACGGCCTCCGACGGCTTCGACGGTGCGCTCATGCGGGGGATCCAACGGGTTGATTTCGCAAAATTTTTCCTCGATGTTCCAGATCCGGCGCGGAGGATCGCGCCAGGACGGCGGGGGCTGCGCGGAACATCCTGGAACCAGGCCCGGCAGACGCTTTCCCCGGGGTGCGGGCACGCAACTTTACCAGAGCCGCCCCGTTGCGCGCCCGCCCGGCAGGCGCCGGGCCTTGTGCCACATGGGCGTGCGGGGGCCTGTGCTATAACCGGGCCGTACCCAACGACAGCCCGGAGGCCTGCGCCTCCCCGCCATCCCAGGAGAACGGCATGCCATCGATGAGCCGCCGCCAGTTCCTGAAAGTGACCGGGACAACCCTGGTCGGCTCCAGTCTGGCACTGATGGGCTTCGCGCCCGACATCGCGCTCGCGGAGGTCAGGCAGTACAAGCTGACCCGCGCGACCGAGACCCGCAACACCTGTACCTACTGTTCGGTGGCCTGCGGCATCCTGATGTACAGCCTCGGCGATGGCGCCAAGAACGCCGAGCCGAGCATCTTCCATATCGAAGGCGACCCGGACCATCCGGTCAACCGCGGCACGCTGTGCCCGAAGGGTGCCGGCCTGGCCGACATCATCCACAGCAAGTCGCGCCTGCTCTACCCCGAGTACCGCGCGCCGGGCTCGAACGAGTGGAAGCGGCTGAGCTGGGACGATGCACTGGACCGCATCGCACGGCTGATGAAGGAAGACCGCGATGCCAATTTCGTGCAGAAGAACGAGGCCGGGCAGACGGTCAACCGCTGGCTGACCACCGGCATGCTGGCAGCCTCGGCCACCAGCAATGAAACCGCGGTGCTGACCCACAAGGTCGTCCGCTCCCTTGGCATGTTGGCATTCGACAACCAGGCACGTGTCTGACACGGCCCGACGGTGGCAGGTCTTGCCCCGACGCTAGGCCGTGGTGCGATGACGAATCACTGGGTCGACATCAAGAATGCCGACCTGATCCTGATCATGGGTGGCAATGCCGCCGAGGCGCACCCGTGCGGGTTCAAATGGGTGACCGAGGCCAAGGCACACAACAAGGCCCGGCTGATCGTGGTCGATCCGCGCTTCAACCGCTCGGCCGCGGTGGCCGACGTGTACGCGCCGATCCGCACCGGTACCGACATCGTGTTCCTGGGCGGCCTGATCAACTACCTGTTGACCGAGGACCGCATCCAGCACGAGTACGTGCTGAACTACACCGACATGTCGTTCCTGGTGAAGGACGAGTTCGCCTTCAAGGACGGCCTGTATTCGGGCTACAACGAAGAAAAGCGCAGCTACGACCGTTCCAGCTGGGACTACGCCTACGGTGACGATGGCTTCGTGCGCAGCGACCCGACGCTGAAGGACCCGCGCTGCGTCTACAACCTGCTCAAGCAGCACTACGCGCGCTATACCGTGGAGATGGTCGAACGCATCTGCGGCACGCCGGCCGACAGCATCCGGCAGGTCTGGGAGATGATCGCGTCCACCGCCGGCAAGGACAAGGCGATGACCATCCTGTACGCGCTGGGCTGGACGCAGCACTCCATCGGTGCGCAGAACGTGCGCGCCGGCACCATGGTGCAGTTGCTGCTGGGCAACATCGGCGTGGCCGGTGGTGGCATGAACGCGCTGCGCGGGCATTCCAACATCCAGGGCCTGACCGACATCGGCCTGATGTCCGACCTGCTGCCCGGCTACCTGACATTGCCGAAACAGGACGAGCAGGACTACGACGCCTACATCGCCAAGCGCACGCAGAAGCCGCTGCGCGCCAACCAGATGTCGTTCTGGCAGAACTACCCGAAGTTCCACGTCAGCCTGATGAAGTCGTGGTGGGGCGACGCTGCCACCGCCGACAACAACTGGTGCTTCGACCACCTGCCCAAGCTCGACAAGCCGTACGACATGCTGCAGGCGTACGAGCTGATGAACGAAGGCAAGATCCACGGCTACATCTGCCAGGGCTTCAATCCGCTGGCCTCGGCGCCGAACAAGGGCAAGCTGATCAGTGCGTTCTCCAAGCTGAAGTTCATGGTCAGCATGGACCCGCTGGAAACCGAGACCATCGCCTTCTGGCAGAACCACGGTGCGTTGAACGACGTCGACCCGAGCACGATCCAGACCGAAGTGTTCCGCCTGCCGACCACGTCCTTCGCCGAGGAGAACGGCGCGGTGGTGAACTCCTCGCGCTGGCTGCAGTGGCACTGGAAGGGGGCCAATCCGCCGGGCGAAGCGCGCAGCGACATCGAGATCATGTCCGAGCTGTTCCATCGCATCAAAGCGATGTACGAGAAGGACGGCGGCGCGTGGTGGGAGCCGGTGCGCGACCTGGCCTGGAAGTATTCCAACCCGAAACTGCCGACGCCGGAAGAACTGGCGATGGAATACAACGGCAAGGCGCTGGCCGATGTGTTCGATCCGAAGGACCCGACCAAACTGGTGCGCAAGGCCGGCGAGCAGCTGGCTGCGTTCGGCGACCTGCGCGACGACGGCAGCACCTCCTCTGGCTGCTGGATCTACATCGGTGCCTGGGGCCCGACCGGCAACATGATGGCGCGGCGTGACAACAGCGACCCCACCGGCATCGGCAACACGCTGGGCTGGGCCTGGGCGTGGCCAGCCAACCGCCGCGTGATGTACAACCGCGCCTCGTGCGACGTGGCCGGCCAGCCCTTCGATCCGCGGCGCACGCTGCTGGCCTGGAACGGAAAGAACTGGGGCAGCGTGGACGTGCCGGACTTCAAGGCCGACGAAGACCCGGCCGGCGGCATGGGCCCGTTCATCATGAACCCCGAAGGCATCGCGCGCTTCTTCGCCAAGGCCGGCATGGCCGAGGGACCGTTCCCGGAGCACTACGAGCCCTTCGATACTCCGCTGCGCAGCAACCCGCTCAGCCCGGGCCAGGCGCAGACGCTCAACAACCCGGCCGCGCGCGTGTTCGCCAGCGACCGTGCCCAGATCGGTTCGCCGGACGAGTTCCCGCACGTGGCCACTACCTACCGCCTGACCGAGCATTTCCACTTCTGGACCAAGCACGGCAAGCTCAACGCCATCATCCAGCCCGAACAGTTCGTCGAAATCGGTGCTGCACTGGCCGACGAGCTGGGCATCAACAACGGCAGCCGCGTGCGCGTGAGTTCCAAGCGCGGCCATATCGAAGCCGTTGCGATGGTAACCAAGCGCATCAAGGCCCTGCAGATCGATGGAAAGACCGTGCACCAGGTGGGCATTCCGATCCACTGGGGTTTCCTCGGTGCGGCCAAACCCGGCTACATCGCCAATACGCTGACCAACGCCATCGGTGACGGCAACTCGCAGACGCCCGAATCGAAGTGCATCCTGGTCAAGGTCGAGAAGGTGTAGGAGACACGCCATGTCACTGCAATCGCTGGACATCATCCGCCGCTCGGCCACCACCACGCCCTCGCCACAGGCGCGCAGCGCGCACACCGGCCAGGTCGCCAAGCTGATCGACGTGAGCAAATGCATCGGCTGCAAGGCCTGCCAGGTCGCGTGCATGGAGTGGAACGACCTGCGCGACGAAGTGGGCAGCTGCGTTGGCAGCTATGACAATCCGCCGGACCTCAGCGACCAGTCGTGGACGGTGATGAAGTTCCGCGAGTACGAGGACGAGAAGGGCAAGCTGGAGTGGCTGATCCGCAAGGAAGGCTGCATGCACTGCAGCGACCCGGGCTGCCTGAAGGCCTGCCCATCGCCCGGCGCGATCATCCAGTACGCCAACGGCATCGTCGACTTCCAGGAAGAGAACTGCATCGGCTGCGGTTACTGCGTGACCGGTTGCCCGTTCGACGTGCCGCGCATTTCCAAGAAGGACCACAAGGCCTACAAGTGCACGCTGTGTTCGGACCGGGTGGCGGTAGGCCAGGAGCCGGCCTGCGTGAAGACCTGCCCAACCGGTGCGATCACCTTCGGCAGCAAGCAGGCGATGACCGAGCATGCGGCCGGCCGTGTGGAAGACCTGAAATCGCGCGGCTACGAGAACGCCGGCCTGTACGACCCGCAAGGAGTGGGTGGTACCCACGTGATGTACGTGCTGCAGCATGTGGACAAGCCCGAGCTGTACGCCGATCTGCCCAAGGACCCACGCATCAGCCCGATGGTGGAGGTCTGGAAGGGCGTGGCCAAGCCGCTGGGCGTGCTGGCGATCGCCGCCACCGCCTTCGCCGGCTTCCTGCATTACATCGGCATCGGCCGCAACACGGTCAATGACGAGGAAGAAGAGGAAGCCGAACACGAGGCGAAGCAGATCGAAGAGGAGCAGCGGCCATGAAGTACGCCCCGCACCCGCGCCAGATCATCCGCTACCGTGCGCCGACCCGCATCAATCACTGGATCGTGGCGATCTGCTTCGTGCTGACCGCGCTGTCCGGGTTGGCCCTGTTCCACCCTGCCCTGTTTCCGCTGACGCAGCTGTTCGGCGGTGGGCCGTGGACGCGCATCCTGCATCCGTTCATCGGCCTGGTGATGGTGGTGGGCTTCGCCTTGCTGGCGTTTCGCATGTGGCGCGACAACCTGCCGACCGCCGACGATGGCAAGTGGATGCGCGGCATGCGCGATGTGCTGCGCAATGAGGATGAGAAGCTGCCGCCGGTGGGCCGTTTCAATGCCGGCCAGAAGCTGCTGTTCTGGGCGATCATCGGTTGCCTGTCGGCGCTGCTGCTGACCGGCTTCGTGATCTGGCGGCAGTACTTCAGCCACTTCTTCCCGATCGGGGTGATCCGCTTCTCGGTGCTTGCCCACGCGTTGTTCGGCTGGGTGCTGATCTGCGCGATCGTGGTGCACATCTATGCGGCGATCTGGATCAAGGGGTCGGTGCGGGCGATGACCCAGGGCAAGGTGACCTACGGGTGGGCGTACAAGCATCACCGGCAGTGGTTCCGGGACATCCTGCGCGGGCGCCGGGAAGAGGGGTAGCGGCAGGGCCTGCGGCCCTGCACCCGCAGAGGCAACGTCAACGTCAACGTCAACGTCAACGTCAACGTCAACGTCAAAAGCTGGCTTCCTGAGGGGTGGCCGGGTGGGTCCGGTTGCGGGGGACGCCGTAAACCCGTCCTTGGGGGCTTGGCCGCGGCATCCATGCCGCGGACACCCCCGCAACCGGACCCACCCCGCCTTCGACAGTTTCCTGCGATCTGTCGGGACGGCGTTCTTCGTTGCGATTGGTGGGTGTCGACCTTGGTCGACACGATGAACACGGGAACGACCGAAACCGACTTTTGTAGAGTCGAACCATGCTCGACTGCTCTGCCTCGAACACGCTGGACGCCAGCGCCGACAACGGCGAGGATGGAGGCTGGTTCTTCTGGCTGGCCCTGCATGGCGCAACGCATCCTTGAACCCGGTGAGATCGAGACACTGGCCTCGCGCGATGTTCCGCGCATCATCCTGCCCGATGTCGCTTCCCTGTTCGCCGAGCGCGCGACGCGCCTGCGCAGCCTGGCTGCGCACAGTGCCATCGGCGGTTACCTGCAGTTGCTGGCGGCGTTGGCAGATGCACAGCAGGCACTGCTGGACGAACTGACACCACAGCAACGCGAAGCGCTGCAATCGCAGGCACGTGCGCAGCAGTCGAGTGCGGCGGTCGGTGCCGGCATGCCGTTGCGGCCGGCCAACACACTTCACCTGGATGGACGCTGGCGCGACTGGCTGCGCACGCTGTGCCAGCACTGTGCCGACGAAGCCGGGCTGCCGGCGGAAACCCGCCAGGAGTTGCAGCGCGTCGCCGCGGCCGACGATGCCTGGCTGGAGGCGCAGGCCCATGCCGTGCTGGAGCGTGATGATGCGCCATCGGTGGACGCGGTCGCGGCGCTGCTGGTAATGAACGCACTGCAGGTCTACTGGGCGGTGCTGGCGGACAGCTTCCGCTCCACCGACCTGAAACCGCTGGCCGATGCACCCGGCCTGTGCCCGTTGTGCGGCTCGCTACCGGTGGTCAGCGTGGTGCAGGCACGCCCACCCTATGCGTCCTACCGTTACCTGTCGTGCTCGCTGTGCGCGTGCCAGTGGCACTACGTGCGCGTGCAGTGCAGCCAGTGTGGCACCGCCGGCAAGGACATCGCCTACCGCGCCCTGGCCGATGTGGATGGCGACAGCGGCGAGGCCGTGCGCGAGAGCGCGGTCCGTGCCGAGACCTGCGACCACTGCCACAGCTACCGCAAGATCCTGTACCTGGAAAAGGATCCCTCACTGGAACCGGTCGCCGATGACCTCGGCACGTTGGCGCTGGACCTGCTGCTGGGCGAAGAAGGTTATGCGCGCGCCAGCCAGAATCCGCTGCTGTGGCAATCCGACGGCGAGTGAGGCGATGACAGCCACGCCCTCCACCCCGGCATCGGTTTCCGCCCTGCCCTCGCTGGACCGGTTGCTGCGCCTGCCTGCCCTGGCAGCACTGATCGAGGGCCACGGCCGTAGCCGCATCACCCAGCTGCTGCGTTCGCACCTGCAGGTGCTGCGCGACCGTATCAGCGCCGGCCAGCTTTCGGCCGCGCAGCTGCAGGAAGCGGTTGGCGGTCCGGCGCTGGTCGCGGAGATCGAGTCCGCACTGGCGGCCGATGCACGGCTGGATCTGCAGCCGATGTTCAATCTGACCGGCACCGTACTGCACACCAATCTCGGGCGCGCATTGCTGCCCGATGCCGCCGTGCACGCGGTCAGCCGCGCGATGACCGCGCCGGTGGATCTGGAGTTCGACGTCATTCGTGGTCGTCGCGGCGACCGCGATGCACGGGTGCAGGCATTGATCTGCGAACTGACCGGCGCTGAAGCCGCCACCGTGGTCAACAACAATGCGGCGGCGGTCCTGCTGCTGCTCAACAGCCTGGCCAACCGCCGCGACGTGGTGGTGTCGCGCGGCGAACTGGTGGAGATCGGTGGCGCCTTCCGCATTCCCGACGTGATGCGCAGCGCCGGTGCCCGGCTGCTGGAAGTGGGCACCACCAACCGCACCCATCCGGCTGACTTCGCCAACGCCATCGGCGCGCGCACCGCACTGCTGATGGAGGTGCACGCCAGCAACTACGCGATCACCGGCTTCACCGCCAAGGTCGACACCGCTGCGATGGCGGCAATCGCGCACGAACATGGCCTGCCGCTGGTGGTGGACCTGGGCAGTGGCAGCCTGTGCGATCTGGCCACGTTCGGCCTACCGCACGAGCCCACTGTGCAGGAAACGCTGGCAGACGGCGCCGATCTGGTTTCGTTCAGTGGCGACAAGCTGCTGGGTGGGCCTCAGGCCGGCATCATCGCCGGCCGCGCCGACCTGATCGCGCGGATCAACCGCAACCCGCTCAAGCGCGCGCTGCGCATGGACAAGATGGGCCTGGCTGCGCTGGAAGCGGTGCTGGCCCTGTACCGCGAACCGGAGCTGCTGGCACAGCGCCTACCGACCCTGCGCACGCTGTCGCGCACGCAGAACGACATCGATGCGCAGGCCCAGCGCCTGCTGCAGCCGATGCGTGCCTCGCTGGCGGCGGACTACACCCTCGAGCCTGCGTCGATGCACAGCCAGATCGGCAGCGGCGCGCAGCCACAGGCGCAGCTTGCCAGCGCCGGACTGCGCATTGCCAGCGCACGCCGTGGCGGACTGGATCGCCTGGCCAAGCGCTTGCGTCAGCTACCGCGCCCGGTGCTGGGCCGCATTGCCGATGACGCGTTGTGGCTGGACCTGCGCTGCCTGGAACCCGGGGACGAAGCGGCCTTCCTCGCCCAATGGAGCGCGCTGCAGGCATGATCGTCGGCACCGCCGGGCATATCGACCATGGCAAAACAAGCCTGGTACGCGCACTGACCGGCATCGAAACCGATCGCCTGCAGGAAGAGCGTACGCGCGGCATTTCGATCGAACTGGGCTACGCCTATGTCCCGGTGGAAAGCAGGGACGTCGAAGGCCCGGCGACGACGCTGGGTTTCGTCGACGTGCCGGGCCATGAGCGCTTCGTGCATACGATGGTGGCCGGTGCGACGGGTATCGATGTCGCCCTGCTGGTGATCGCCGCCGACGACGGCGTGATGCCACAGACCCGCGAGCATCTGGCCATCCTGCAACTGCTGGGCGTGAACCGGGGTGCGGTGGCCCTGACCAAGATCGACCGTGTGGATGCGGCGCGCGTCGCCCGGGTCGAGATCGAGATCGCTGCGCTGCTCGCCGCGACACCGTTGCAGGATTCTCCTCTGTTCGCCTGCAACAGCACCGCACCCGACGATGCCGGCATCAGCGCACTGCGTACCCAGCTGCACGCGTGGGCGGCGGACGACGCCAGCGCGCGCCAGGCCGAACTGCGCAGCGAGCTGTTCCGCATGCCGGTGGACCGCGTGTTCTCGCTGGCCGGCCACGGCACGCTGGTGACCGGCGCGGTACATGGCGGCATCGCCTTGGTGGGTGAGCATCTGCAGCTGATGCCGGCCGCCACTGAAGTACGCATACGCAGCATCCACGCGCAGAACCAGGCCAGCGACCACGCGATGGCCGGGCAGCGCTGCGCGTTGAACCTGGCAGCCATCGCCCGTGACGACATCCGCCGTGGCGACTGGATCGCCGACCCGCGCGCACTGCTGGCCACCACCCGCGTTGATGTACGGCTGCGGCTGTCCGCGTTGGCCGCACCGTTGCGCGACTGGGCGCCGCTGCATATCCACTGGGGCACGATGCACCGGCAGGCCCATGTGGTGCTGCTGGAGGACCCGGACCAAGGCGATGGGCAGTTGGTGCAGCTGGTGTTCGATGCACCGGTCTGTGCGATGTGTGGTGATCGCTTCATCGCCCGCGATTCAGCGGCCACCCACACGCTGGGCGGCGGCATCGTGCTCGATCCGGACCCGCCACAGCGGCGCCGGCGCAGCCCTGCACGCCTGGCGTGGCTGGTGGCGCTGGAACAGCTGGCCACCAGCGCAGATGTTGGCCCGCTGCTTCAGCAGGCGGCCACCGGAATTCCATTGGCCGCACTGCAGCGCTACTGCCGGCGCGCCGCCGACCGGATCGATCTTCCCGCAGGCGCACAGCGCATCGCCACCCGCGACGACACGGTGGTCATCCTCGCTGCGCACTGGCAGGTGCTACGCGAACAGGTAATCGCCTCACTGCGTGGCTGGCATGAACGACGCCCTGACGAACCCGGTGTCGACAGCGGGCGCCTGCAACGCAGCACCCTGCCTGCACTGGCAACGAGCCTGTGGAACGCGCTTCTCCAGGACCTGCTGGACGACGGCAGCGTGCAGCGCGTGGGCGCCTGGTGGCGCCTGCCCGGCCATGACCATGCGCCACCGGAACGCGAGCGTCTGCTGCTGGAACGCGTGCTGCCGCAACTGCACGCCGGTGGCTTCGATCCGCCGTGGGTGCGCACCCTGGCCGCCGACATCGGCCTGGCCGAAGACGAGGTCCGCGCCGTCCTGCGCCGCGCCACCACACGTGGCGAACTGTTCCAGGTGGTACCGGACCTGTTCTATGCACCGGCCCGCATTGCCGAGCTGGCCACGATCGTCGCGCAGCTGTCGCAGGCCAGCGGCGCGGTGGATGCGGCCGCTTTCCGCGATGCCATCGGCCTGGGCCGCAAGCGCAGCATCCAGATCTTGGAGTTCTTCAATCGCGTTGGCTACACTCGACGCGTCGGTGACCAGCATCGGCCGCGTGGCGACCTGCAGTGGAACGCAGCGCGCGACTGAGCCCACCGGTACCGCGGTACTTTCGGAAGGCATGCGCATCCGGGCATGCGGCTGGGCTTCAAACCCAGTAGGGGGCGTCGATCGTTCCCTGGTAGGTTCGACTCCTGCTGCCTTCCGCCATTCGTGTTTCCGCAGGAGATGTCGGCATGGCCACGCACGCGCAGTCCCCCGCCCCTTCGACGGCCGATGCCCCACAACGACTGACCTCTCTGGCACATGGTGGCGGTTGTGGCTGCAAGATCGCGCCGGGCGTGCTGAGCGAACTGCTGCGCGGCGTTCCGGCGCTTCCGGCACCGGCTGAGCTGCTGGTTGGTCGCGAGACCAGCGACGACGCCGCGGTGTACCGCCTTGATGACCGCCAGGCGATTGTCGCCACCACCGATTTCTTCATGCCCATCGTCGACGACCCGTTCGACTTCGGCCGCATCGCCGCCACCAACGCGTTGTCGGACCTGTACGCGATGGGTGCCCGGCCATTGTTCGCACTGGCCATCGTCGGCATGCCGATCAACACGCTGCCGCAGGACACCATCCGCGGCATCCTGCAGGGCGGCGAACGCGCCTGCGCCGATGCCGGCATCGTGGTGGCCGGTGGCCACAGCATCGATTCGGTGGAACCGATCTATGGCCTTGCCGCGATCGGCGTGCTCGACCCGCAGCGGCTCAAGCGCAATGCCGATGCCCGCGCCGGCGATGTGCTGGTGCTGGGCAAGCCGTTGGGCGTGGGCGTGTATTCGTCAGCACTGAAAAAAGAAGTGCTGGACGCCGACGGCTACCGGCAGATGATCGAGTCGACCACCCGACTTAACACCGTGGGCGTGCCGCTGGCGGCGCTGGACGGCGTGCATGCGATGACCGACGTCACCGGCTTCGGCCTGCTCGGCCACCTGCTGGAAGTGTGCCGTGCCAGTGGCGTTGCCGCCGAGGTGGACAGTGCACAGATGCCACTGCTGCCACAGGCGCTGGAGCTGCTGCAGCGTGGCTGCGTGACCGGCGCCTCCAACCGTAACTGGGCCTCCTATGGCACCGAGGTGCACTTCGCCGAGGGGTTGCCAGCATATTGGCAGCCGCTGCTGACAGATCCGCAGACCAGTGGCGGGCTGTTGGTGTCCTGTGCCCCGGAAGCGGTGGATGCGGTGCTGGCCTGTTTCCACGACGCAGGGTTCGTCCAGGCAGCCGTGATCGGCCGCTTGAGCGCTGGAACACCGGGCGTCAGCGTGCGCTGATGCGCGGAAACGACAAGGGCGCCCGAAGGCGCCCTTGTCGTTTCGCCGGGTGCAGCATCACTCGATGTTCTGCACCTGTTCGCGGATCTGGTCGATCAGCACCTTCAGCTCCACCGCGGCATTGGACGTACGGCTGTCCACCGACTTCGAGCCCAGCGTGTTGGCTTCGCGGTTGAACTCCTGCAGCAGGAAGTCCAGGCGGCGGCCGACCGGCTCACGCTGCTTGAGCACGCGGCGGATCTCGACGATGTGGCTGCCAAGACGGTCCAGCTCTTCATCCACGTCCAGCTTCTGCAGCCACAGCACCAGCTCCTGCTCGGCACGGCCGGGGTCGACCGGGTGCGGCAGGTCAGCCAGGCGTGCGGCCAGCTTGGCGCGCTGGCCGTCGCGAATGGCCGGAATCAGCGTGCGGACTTCGGTGGCGATGCGTTCGATGCCGTCCACGCGCTCGCTGATGGCGGCCGACAACTTGCCGCCTTCGCGCTCACGGGCCTCGACGAAGCCGTCCAGCACCTGGTCCAGCAGGGCCAGTGCCTCGACCTGCAGGGCGGCGGCATCGGTGGCCTCGCCACGGGTCACGCCCGGCAGCTGCAGCAGGTCGGTGAAGCTGACCTGCAGGTTGGGGAAATCGGAGGTCAGGCGGTGGGCCAGGCGGCCCAGCTGGCCCAGCAGGGCCTCGTCCACCTGCAGGTTGGCCGCCGCTTCCGGCGCGCGCAGGCGCATCACCAGATCCAGCTTGCCACGGCTCAGGCGTGCGGCGATGCGCTCGCGCAGCTGCGGTTCGAGCGCCCGCAGTTCCTCGGGCAGGCGGGTGCCGACCTCCAGGAAGCGGTGGTTGACCGAGCGCAGCTCGCAGCCCAGCGTGCCCCACGGGGTGACCCGCTCGCCGCCGGCATAGGCGGTCATGCTTCGAATCATGGATTGTGTCCGGTGCGTGCAAAGGGGGAATGGTACCCTAGCGCCCTCACCAGAGCCCCTTGCCCGCCCCGTGAAGGCCGCGGGCGTGGCGGCGTACTCCCTCGCCATTACGGAACCCGCACCATGTCCGATTCCCGCCCCAGCGGCCGCCAGCCCGACCAGCTCCGCCCGGTCGTCATCCAACGCGGCTTCACCCGCCACGCCGAAGGTTCGGTGCTGGTGTGCTTCGGTGAAACCCGCGTGCTGTGCACCGCCAGCGTCGAGAACCGCGTGCCGGGCTTCCTGCGCGGCAAGGGCGAAGGCTGGGTCACCGCCGAGTACGGCATGCTGCCGCGCGCCACCCACACCCGTAGTGACCGTGAAGCGGCCCGTGGCAAGCAGGGCGGCCGCACGCTGGAGATCCAGCGCCTGATCGGCCGCAGCCTGCGCGCGTGCGTGGACCGCAACGCGCTGGGCGAACGCACCATTACCCTCGACTGCGACGTGCTGCAGGCCGACGGTGGCACCCGCACCGCCGCCATCACCGGCGCCTACGTGGCCCTGGTCGATGCAGTGAACGTGCTGATGAAGCGCGGCGACATCAAGCGCAACCCGATCCTGGGCGCAGTGGCCGCCGTGTCGGTGGGCGTCTACCGCGGCACCCCGGTGCTGGACCTGGACTACGCCGAAGACAGCGACTGCGACACCGACATGAACGTGGTGATGAACGACGGTGGCGGCTTCATCGAGCTGCAGGGCACCGCCGAAGGCCATGCCTTCCGCCGCGACGAGCTGGACGCGCTGCTGGGCCTGGCCGAAAAGGGCGTGCGCGAGCTGCTGGCCGCGCAGCAGGCAGCGCTGTCGGCATGAACCGGCGCCTTGCCCTGGCCACCCTGGTGGTGGCCGATTACGACGAAGCCATCGCCTGGTACACCGGCAAGCTCGGCTTCGCACTGTTGGAGGACATCGACCAGGGCCACAAGCGCTGGGTGGTGGTCGGCCCGACCGACGGCAGCGCCGCCGCGCTGCTGCTGGCCCGTGCCAGCAATGAGGAGCAGCGCAGCCGCATCGGCAATCAGACCGGTGGCCGGGTAGCCTTCTTCCTCAACACCGATGACTTCCACCGCGACCACGCGGCGATGCTGGCCGCCGGCGTCGAGTTCCTGGAAGCGCCGCGCGAAGAACCCTATGCAACGGTTGCGGTGTTCCGCGATCTGTATGGCAACACCTGGGACCTGCTGGAGCCCCGTCAATGAAGAAACTGGTACTGGCCAGCCACAACGCCGGCAAGCTGGTGGAGATGCAGGAGATCCTCGCCGACCTGCCGCTGCAGATCACCTCGGCCGCCGAACTCGGCCTGGGTGACGTGGAAGAGACCGGCCTGACCTTCGTCGAGAACGCGCTGCTGAAGGCGCGCGCCGCCTGCGAAGCGACCGGCCTGCCGGCGCTGGCCGATGATTCGGGCCTGATCGTCGACGCCCTCGGCGGTGCGCCGGGCCTGTACAGCGCGCGCTATGCCGGTCACCCGACCAACGCGGCGGCCAACAACGCCAAGCTGCTGGACGCGATGGCCGATGTTCCCGACGGCCAGCGCAGCGCCCGGTTCTATGCGGTGATCGTGCTGCTGCGCCACGCCACCGACCCGCAGCCGCTGATCTGCGAAGGCCGTTGGGAGGGCCAGATCATCCGCGAGCTGCGCGGCACGAATGGTTTCGGCTACAACCCGGTGTTCCTGGACACCACCCACGGCCTGACCGCCGCGGAAATGGAGCCGGCGCTGAAGAACGCCATCAGCCACCGCGCCATTGCCCTGCAGCAGCTCAAGCAACAGCTGGCGACGCTGTACTGACGCCACCCGATCGAACCAGGGAAGCCGGCCAGCGGCCGGCACTACCGAAGAAGCCCATGCCGCACGCCCACGACCACTGCAACCACCTGCCCGGCGAAGCCTGCTCCGCTGACCACGACAGCCCGCCGCGGCTGGTGCCGCCACCGCTGTCGCTGTACGTGCACCTGCCGTGGTGCGTGCGCAAGTGCCCGTACTGCGATTTCAATTCGCACCAGGCCAAGGGCGAACTGCCATTCGATGCCTACATCGACGCGCTGCTGCGTGACCTGGACCAGGACCTGCCACTGGTCTGGGGCCGGGTGGTGCACAGCGTGTTCTTCGGTGGTGGTACGCCCAGCCTGTTCCCGCCGGAAGCGATCGACCGTTTCCTTCAGCAGGCCAGCGCGCGCCTGCGTTTCGCGCCCAATGCCGAGATTACCCTGGAGACCAACCCGGGCACCGCCGAGCACGGTCGTTTCGACCGCTACCGCGCGGCCGGCGTGAACCGCCTCAGCTTCGGCATCCAGAGTTTTGACGACGCCATGCTCAAGCGCCTGGGCCGCATCCACGACAGTGGCGAAGCCGAGCGCGCGGTGAAGATGGCGCAGGACGCGGGCTACGACAACTTCAACATCGACCTGATGTACGCGCTGCCGGAACAGACCCTGGCCGGCGCCGAGGCCGACCTGGAACGTGCATTCGCGCTGCAGCCGGCGCACATCTCGCACTACCAGCTGACCCTGGAACCGAACACGGTGTTCTTCGCGCGGCCGCCGCATGGCATTCCCGATGAAGACAACGCCTGGGACATGCAGGAACACTGCCAGGCCCTGCTGGCACAGGCCGGTTTCGGCCAGTATGAAGTCAGTGCCTACGCCCGCCCCGGCCGGCAGAGCGCCCACAACCTGAACTACTGGCGCTTCGGCGACTACCTGGGCATCGGTGCCGGCGCGCACGGCAAGATCAGCTCGGGCGCCGAGGAACACGTGCTGCGCCGCTGGAAGCTGAAGCATCCGCAGGCCTACCTGGACAGCGCGGGTACCCCGGCCTCGTTCGGTGGTGACGATGTGATCGCGCCCGAGCGCCTGCCGTTCGAGTACATGCTGAATCTGCTGCGCCTGCACGAAGGTTTCGGCCTGCGCGATTTCGAGTCGCGCACCGGCCTGCCGCGCGGCGTGCTGGACGCACCGCTGGCCGAGGCCGTGCAGCGCGGCTGGCTGGACGTGACGGATGGCCATGTGCAGCCGACCGAGCTGGGCCGCCGCTTCACCAACGATGTGGTGAGCCTGTTCCTGGAAGATTGATCTCGCGTGACCGGGGCAATGCCTGGCGAACGGAAGGCACATCCACCCTAAAGTAGCGCCGACAGCGGCCGACACGGTAGATTCACCAGATCGATCCGCGGGAATCCGGGTACCGCCTGCCGATGTCAGCCGTCTTTTCCATCACTCCTGCCGACAAGAACCGACTGGCCGCCAGCGACCTGCCACCGCGGGTACGTGAGCTGTTGGGCGCGCTGATCGGCCTGTGCCGGCAGACGCTGGCCGCGCCCCTGATCCTGACGGTGGAGGCGCTGGAGCAGAATCTGCTTCACGACGCCGACCGCGCACGTAATCCGCAGCAGCAGGCCGAGCTGATGGCCCAGCGTGGGCAGCTGCATGCGTTCTCCGGCCACTTCGCCGACCGTATGCTCGACGCCGTGGCCGATGCCCTCGCACGGCTGCGCGAACCGGCCAGCGGTGTCAGCACCAGTGCTACGCCGCCAGCGCTGCCGGGCATGCTCGGGCTGTCGCTGGTCGATGAGCATGAAGTGGATCGCGACCTGCTGCTGACCGAGATGGTGCGGCGCGAGACGCTGCGTTCAACCAATACACTGAACCTGCTGGGCCAACGCCTGGGCGTACTGGCGGCGGCGCCGGCCTTCGAGGCCGACACCCTGCCACTGGCACCGCAGGCACTGTGCGCGATGGTGCGCCGGATTGCCGAACAGGACGCGCTGAGCGTCGAGGTACAGCTGGCGCTGTATCGCAGTTTCGAACGGCAGGTGCTGGAACGGCTGGGCGATATCCTTGACCGTGCCAATGCCCTGCTGGCCCAGTCCGGCGTACTGCCGGGGCTGGTCTACACCCCCTACCTGGCACGCTCGTCGAGCACGCGGCGGATCATCACCCAGTCGGTGGGTGGCGGCCGCACCACGCAGCCGGCCAAGCGCGCCGCAGCCCCGCTGACCGGCTGGAACGGTTCGGCACCGGCCGGCTCCTGGTCCAGCCTGGTACAGGACGCCTTCCACGGGGGCGGCGCAGCCGGCCCCGCCACGCCGGGCGTAACCACGTCCACCGGCGGTGCATTGCATGAACTGCTGCAGCAGGCACGGCATGCCAGCCCTGCCCCTGCGGACAGCGGCGCAGTGCCCAGCGCGGCAGTCGACGCAGTCCTCGCGCGCCTGCAGGCCCAGTCCAGTGCCGCAACCGGAGTGGCCGACCTGCAGGCTGCCGTGGTCGCGCAGCTGCGCAGCGAGCATGGTGCGCAGGCCCAGCTGGGCAGTCACGACCGTGACAACCTCGACCTGCTGCGCATGCTGATGCAGCAGGTGCAACAGCAGCAGCGTCCCGATCCGGTGCCGGCCGCCCTGCTGGCGCGCCTGCAGGTGCCCCTGGCACGCGCGGCCATGGCCGACCCGGGCTTCTTCGTGCGCGACGAACACCCCGCGCGTGAGCTGCTCAACCAGATCGCCGAAGTCGGCGCCAACTGGCTGGGCGATGACGATGTGGACCCACAGCTGCTGCAGCGCATGGCGCAAAGCGTGCAGGGCCTGCTGGGGCAGGATGCACGTGCGCCGGAGGCCTTTGCCGCCGCCAACGAAGACGTGCAGCAGCACCAGCGCGCGGCGGCCCATCGTGCCGAACTGGCCGAGCGCCGCCATGTGGAAGCCGCCCGCGGCAAGGAACGATTGGAACTGGCCCGTCGCCAGGCCACCGCACAGATCGACCAGTGCTGCGACACGCAGTCGCCGCCGCGCTTCGTGCAGACCCTGCTGCGCCAGGCCTGGGCCGATGCACTGACCCTCACCCGCCTGCGCCATGGTGACGATTCGCCACAGTGGCAGGAGCGCCTGCAACAGACCGAGCGCATCGCTGCCATCACCGCACAGGCCGTCGACGCCCCTGGCGGCACCGATACCGCGCTGGCAGCGGACGTGGAGGCCGCACTGCTGCAGGTCGGCTACCACGCCGAGGAAGCCGCCGCCGTCGCGCGCAGGCTGGCCACGCCCGGCGGCGAGGATGAAAGCACCTCGCGTACCGAGCTCAGCGCACGCCTGAAGGCACGTGCGCGCTTGGGCGAGCACGCCGGCACGAACAGTGGCACCGCACCTGCCACACCGCGCAGCAGTACTGAAGAAGCGGCCTACCAGCAGCTGTCCACGCTGCCGTTCGGCAGCTGGTTCGACATCGATACGGGCGATGGCACGCTGCGCCGCCAGCGCCTGTCCTGGTACAGCCTGCTGACCGGCCACGCGTTGTTCGTCAATGCGCGCGGGCAGAAGATCACCGATACCGACCTGGATACGCTGGCACGGCAGATCAGTGCCGGGCGCGCGCAGCTGGTCACCGAAGACAAGGGCCGGCTGGTCGACCGTGCCTGGGAAGCCAGCCTCGGTGCGCTGCGTGCACTGGCCACGGGCCGCGCACAGGAGACCCCCGCATGAAAGCCGTACCGCCGCAGGACACCCGCCGCGCGCCGCGCCGCCAGGTCTCGGACCTGGTGCCGGTCACCGACCAGATGCGCGAGTGCGTGGTCGGGCGCCTCGGCAATGTCTCCGAAACCGGCATGCTGATGCTGGCCAGCGTGCCGCTGCGCGAGGATGCGCTGTACCAGCTGCGCTTCCCGTTGCCACTGGGTGATGGCCGCCAGCAGGCCATCGACGTGGGCGTGCATCTGCTATGGAGCGAGCCCGCGCACGTACCCGGGCAGAGCTGGACCGGCTTCCGCTTCCTCACCCTGTCACGCGAGCATCGGCAGCTGCTGCGGCAGTGGGTGGGCGAGGACAGCGACGAGGGACCGGTTTCGACGGCCTGAGTGCCGGTTCCGGCACAGCGGTTTTTCGCGGTATGCGGCAGAATCTAGGGCCGTTTTCCGTGTCGAGCCACCGCAATGATCCAGCAAGACCCCGGCGCCCTGTATTCCGACCACCTGGCCGTGCTGTGCCGACGTGCCGAACAGGCGCTGGCCCGCGGTGGCTTCGATCACCTGGTGGTGCCCAGCGGCACCCTGCACTACCAGGTGTTCGACGACCGCGACTACCCGTATGCGGTCAATCCGCAGTTCAAGGCCTGGCTGCCGCTGACCCGCGTGCCCAACAGCTGGATCGTGTTCACCCCGGGCAAGCGCCCGGCCGTGATCTTCCACCAGCCCTTCGACTACTGGCACGTGGTGCCGGACGCGCCCAGCGGCTGGTGGGTGGAGCACTTCGACATCCACATCATCCGCAAGCCCGAAGAGGCGCTGGCCCTGCTGCCGGCCGATCCGGCGCGCTGCGCGATCCTGGGCGAGCCGCAGAGCGCGCTGGGTGCCTTCGTGCCGAACAACCCGGCGCAGGTGGTGAACTACCTGGAATGGCACCGCGGCAGCAAGACGCCGTATGAGATCGCACTGATGCGTCAGGCGCAGGTGCTGGGCGTGCGTGGCCACCGCGCCGCCGAAGCCGCGTTCCGCAACGGCGCCGACGAGTTCAGCATCCACATGGCCTATTGCCAGGCCGTCGGCCAGGACGCCAACGAGCTGCCGTACGGCAACATCGTGGCCCTGAACGAGCACGCTGCGGTGCTGCACTACACCGAGCTGGGCCGCAAGGCGCCGCAGCCGCTGCGCAGCTTCCTGATCGATGCCGGTGCCAGCGCCTACGGCTACGCCAGCGACATCACCCGCACCTACGCCGCGCAGGGCCACGACGAGTTTGCGGCGATGATCGCCGCCGTCGACGCCGCCCAGCAGCAGATGTGCGCGGCGGTGCGCCCGGGCTTCGACTACAAGCAGCTGCACGTGGACGCGCATCTTTCGCTGATGGGCGTGCTGAAGGACTTCGGCGTGATCAAGGTATCGCCGCAGACCGCGCTGGAGACCGGCGTCAGCGCCGCGTTCTTCCCGCACGGCATCGGCCACTTGATCGGCCTGCAGGTGCACGACGTGGCGGGTTTCGCGGCCAGCGACGAAGGCGGCCGCATCGAGCGCCCGGCCGGCCATCCGTACCTGCGCCTGACCCGCGTGCTGGAACCGGGCATGGTGGTGACCATCGAACCGGGCCTGTACTTCATCGACATGCTGTTGAACGAAGTGAAGGACGCCGGCCATGGCGACGCGATCAACTGGGAGCGCGTGGACTTCTTCCGCCCGTATGGCGGCATCCGCATCGAAGACGAAGTGCTGTGCACAGAGGGCGAGGCGGACAACCTGACGCGGCCGGCGTTTGCGGCGGCGAACGGCTGAGCCCCTCGTGGTTGGTCGCTTGGAGCAAAAGCCGCGCTTTGCCGGGCGGGGTGGGTTTGCAGGACACGCCGTAAACCCATCCATGGGGGCTCGATGGCGCCATCCATGGCGCCAACGCCCCTGCATGGCCTACCCGCCCCACCTTTGACAGTTTCCTGCGCGCGTCCAACCACGGAAAAGAAAAAGAAAAGCAGAAGCGGGTCGCTTGCTGCGCTCGCTCCGTGTCGACCAAGGTCGACACCTACCAACAGCCGCGCGTGCCAACAGCCGCAATTGCCAGTAGATCCACGCCATGCGTGGATGATTCATTCGATGTCTGACAGATGTGCCGACCAACGGTCGGCACCCACCAACAGCCCCGTGAACCTGTCGAAGGCGGGGTACTGTGGGTTTGCGGGGTGTGAGCCGCATGGATGCGGCGACCAAGCCTCCAGGGATGGATTCACGGCGTCCCCGCAAACCCACAGTGCCCCGCCATCCCACGGATAGCCCGCTGTTGCTGTTGCTGTTGCCTCTGCGGGTGCAGGGCTGCAAGCCCTGCCGACCCCCCTTACCCCGCCATCACCGCTTCGATCTCGTCGGCGCTGCGCGCCAGGCCTTCGGTCAGCACGCGATGGCCGTCATCGGTGATCAGCACGTCATCCTCGGTACGGATGCCGATGCCGCGCCAGCGCGGCTCCACCGTCGTGTCGTCCACGCCGATGTACAGCCCCGGCTCGATGGTGAACGCCATGCCCGGCTCCAGCAGGCGTGAATCACCGGCGAGGCGGTAATCGCCTACATCGTGCACGTCCAATCCGATCCAGTGCCCGGTCTTGTGCCGGTAGAAACGCTGGTACAGGCCCTCGGACACGTTCTTTTCCAGCGTGCCCTTCAGCAGGCCCAGCCGCAGCAGGCCCTCGGTCAGGGTCTGCACTGCGGCGAGGTGGCCGGCCTCGTACGGCACGCCCGGCTTGGCCTGCGCCAGCGCCGCGGCCTGCGCATCGCCGACCAGGTCGTGCAGTGCACGCTGCTCGGCATTGAAGCGGCCATTCACCGGGAAGGTGCGGGTGATGTCGCTGGCGTAGCCGCGGTATTCGGCACCGGCATCGATCAGCACCAGCTCACCATCGCGCGAACGCGCGTTGTTGTCGCGGTAATGCAGGATGCAGCCGTTGCGGCCGGCACCGACGATGCTGCAGTACGCCGGCACGGCATCGTTGGCGCGGAACACACGCTCCAGCTCGGCCTGCAGTTCGTATTCGTGGATACCTGCCTTGGCCACCTGCATCGCAGCCAGATGCGCACGCACGCTGATCTGCGCGGCGTGGTGCATCAACGCGACTTCCGCACCCGACTTGAACAGGCGCTGCTCGTGCAGCAGGTGGCCCAGCTCCAGGAACTCATGCGGTGGCTGCGCGCCGTGGCGCACCTGCGAACGCACGCGGTTGACCCAGCCGATCAGCTTCAGGTCGAAGTCGGCATCGCGGCCGAAGTGGTAGTAGACGCGCGAGCGCCCTTCCAGCAGGCCCGGCAGGATGTCGTCCAGATCGTCGATCGGGTAGGCATCGTCCATGCCGTACTGCGCCACCGCGCCTTCCTGGCCGGCGCGGCTGCCGTCCCAGGCCTCGCGCTCGGCATCACGCTCGCGGCAGAACAGGATGGCCTCGCCGTGGCGGCGGCCCGGAATCAGCACCAGCACCGCTTCCGGCTCCGGGAAGCCGCTCAGGTACTGGAAGTCCGAATCCTGGCGGAACGGATAATGGGTATCGAGGCTGCGCACCTTCTCGGCTGCGGCCGGCAGTACCAGGATCGCGTCCTCGCCGGCCATGTCCATCAGCTGGCGGCGGCGACGCTTGTATTCGCCGGCCGCGATGCCGGTGCGCTGCTTGATGTCCATCAGTTCAGGCGCTGCCGATGGCGCGAGGCCAGCACCACGTCACCGTGCAGCAGCAGCACCGCCACGCGGATGAATTCCTCGATCTCCGACAGGGCTTCGTCGTCATCATCGCCGCTGGCCTCGAAATCCTCGCTGGAGGCGCGGGCCAGGCTGGCCATGTCGGTCAGCGCTTCCTCGCCCTCTTCGGACAGGGCTGGCCGGTTGCCACCACTGCCCAGACCGAAGCCGCCCAGGAACGAGCGGGTCCAGCTGAACATGGCATCGGCCTGCGCGGACACGTCATCGTTGTCGGTCAGCAGCAGTTCGAAGGCGAAGTCACGGTCTTCCAGCTGCTTGATGGTGGCCTGCAGCAGCTGCCCCAGCACGCTGTCGGCGGCCACCGGCGGCAGGTTGTCGTCGGCCAGCACGCGCGCCGGCCAGTCGTTGCCGGGGGCACCGCCGGCGGCCAGCCAGCCACACAGCGCACCATGCAGCTCGGCAGCGGTGGCGCCCAGTCCCAGCTCCTGGCTGGCGCGGGTAACGTCGTCGACGGAGGGAAGTTCGGTCATCGTGCGGCTCGTTCGGAAAGGAAACCCGGAGCGCGCACGCGCGCGCCCGTGAGACCCCGTAGTGTAGCAACCCGGCGGCATCCTCCCGGTAGCCCTCCGGCCTTGCTGCGACAGCGCTTGACCGCCCTTGCCCGGCTTGCCTATCGTGCCTGCATGGAACCCGCCGACCCCCTTGCCCAGCTGCAGGACTTCGCCGCCCGCGTGGAAGCGTTGCTTGAACGCAACCAGCGCCTGGCCGAGGAGAACCGCAGCCTGCGCCACCAGCAGGAACAGCTTGTGGCCGAGCGCTCGACGCTGCTGGCCAAGAATGAGCAGGCACGTTCGCGGGTGGAAGCAATGATCAGCCGGCTCAAATCCCTGGAGCAGCACACATGAGCGCCGAACCGGTCAGTGTCCGCATCCTCGATCGTGAATACACCGTGGGCGTCGGCGGCGATGAACGCGACAGCCTGATGGCCGCCGCGCGCCTGCTGGATGCGCGCATGCGCGAGATCCGCGGCAGCAACCGCATGGCCGCCGTGGACCGTGTCGCCGTGCTGGCCGCGCTGAACCTGGCCCACGAACTGCAGCTGCTGCGCGACGAGAACGCCCGCCAGGCCGTGGCCCTGCAGCAGACGCTGGCGGACCTGAACCGGCGGCTGGACCGCGCCATCGACGGCGGCACCTGAAGACCGTGCACAACGCGTCTTCTCATATCTGAATTGGCACGGACTGTTGCCGACGAACGGCCTATCCAGATCCTGCGTGCTGGCTATAATGGCCACGCGTTCTCTGCGGTACTCGACGGCATGTGCAAACATTCGCCTTGTCCCTTAAGAACGACACCGGGAGCGCGACAGCGCCGGGAGTGCAGGTCCGCCTTGTAGCGGGAAGCCCGATGGTTCTCCAGCGTTCCCACTTGAGCCCCCGGGTTCAAGGTCGTTTCGCATGCATCGACATTGCGGAGAATGCAATATTCCAGCAAGGGCGGCGTCTTCGGGCGTCGCCCTTGTTCTTTGCGGCACAATGACGGCTGATCCTTGCCGCACGCTGCCATGACCGACCCGCGCCAGGCCCTGCGCCACGACCTGCGGCAACGCCGCCGTGACCTTTCCGCCGCTGAGCGCATCGCCGCCGCCGAATCCCTTGCCGATGCCCTGCTGGCGCTGCCGTTCGCCCCGCGCGAAGGCGCCGTGGCTGGCTACTGGGCGCTGGATGGCGAAATCGCCCTGCACCGCTGGCAGTTGCAGTTGCCCGAAGGACTGACCTATTGCCTGCCGGTGCTGGCCGGTGACGTGCTGCGCTTCGCGCCGTGGCGGCCGGGGCAGCCGCTGACCAGCAACCGTTACGGCATTCCCGAGCCGGACGTGGCGCTGGAAGACACCCTGGAACCAGCACAGATGGCGCTGGTGGTGGCCCCGCTGGTGGGTTTCGACACGCAGTGCCGGCGGCTGGGCATGGGGGGCGGCTGGTATGATCGCAGCTTCGCCTTCCGCCACGACCGGCCGGCGCCGCCCTGGCTGGTCGGTGCTGCGTTCGCGGTGCAGCAGGTCGAGTCCTTGCCGGTGGCGTCGTGGGACGTGCCCGTGGATGCGATCTGCACCGAAGACGGCACCCTGTTCCCCTCCGCTGCCCCCGTGAACGCATGACCGCCCGCAAGCGCTACTGGCTGATGAAGTCCGAACCGGACGCCTTCTCCATCGATGACCTGGCCAAGGTCAAGGTCGAACCCTGGAACGGGGTGCGCAATTACCAGGCGCGCAACTTCATGCGCGATGGCATGCAGGTGGGCGACGGCATCCTGTTCTACCACTCCAATACCAAGGTGCCGGGCATCGTCGGCCTGGCCACGGTGGCCAGCACGGCCTATCCGGATGACACCCAGTTCGATCCGAAATCCGACTACCACGACCCCAAGAGCACGCGCGAGAACCCGCGCTGGATGCTGGTGGACGTGGCCTTCGACCGCAAGCTCAAGCAGGTGATCGCGCTGGACGAGATCAAGCTGCACGCCGAAGAGCTCGGTGAAGGCTTCCCGCTGGTTGCCAAGGGCAACCGCCTGTCGGTGTTCCCGGTGACGGCCGCGCAGTGGAAGCTGCTGCTGTCGCTGGAAAAGAAATCCTGATTCCCTGCCTGAGAGTTCTCCCATGTCCGAAGCCAAGCGCCTGGCCGCCGAGAAAGCCATCGAGTACGTAGAAGACGGCATGATCGTCGGTGTCGGCACCGGTTCCACCGTGGCCTATTTCATCGATGCCCTGGCCCGCATCCAGCACCGCATCAAGGGCGCCGTATCCAGCTCCGAGCAGAGCACCGCGCGCCTGAAGCAGCACGGCATCGAGGTGATCGAGCTGAACCATAGCGGCAACCTGTCGCTGTACGTGGACGGCGCCGATGAGTGCGACGCCAACAAGTGCCTGATCAAGGGCGGCGGTGCCGCGCTGACCCGCGAGAAGATCATCGCCGAGGCCAGCGAGCGCTTCATCTGCATCGTCGACCCGAGCAAGCAGGTGCCGGTGCTGGGCAGATTCCCACTGCCGGTGGAAGTGATCCCGATGGCGCGCAGCCTGGTCGCCCGCCAGATCCGCGACATGACCGGCGGCCAGCCGACCTGGCGCGAAGGCGTGGTCACCGACAACGGCAACCAGATCCTGGACATCCACAACCTGCAGATCACCGATCCGGAAAAGCTGGAGCGCGAGCTCAACCAGCTGCCGGGCGTGGTCTGCGTGGGCCTGTTCGCGCGCCGTCGCGCCGATGTGGTGATCGTCGGCGGCGAGCCGCCGGTCGTGCTCTGACCCTTTCGAAGGATCCTGACGATGTCGCTGTTGCGTTCGCTGCTGATGCTTCCGCTGCTGGCCCTGGCCGGCTGCGCCACCGATGCGGCCCGCCATTGGGTCGAGCTGGATGGCGCCCGCTACCAGGTCGAGCTGGCCACCAACGATGAAACCCGCGCGCGCGGGTTGATGTTCCGCGACCAGATGGCCGCCGACCACGGCATGCTGTTCATCCACGACCGCGAGGAAATGCAGGCGTACTGGATGAAGAACACGAAGATCGCGCTGGACATCCTGTACTTCGACAGCGAGCGCAGGCTGGTCAGCCAGCAGCGCGACGTTCCGCCGTGCTCGGCCGGCGACATGTGCCCGCCGTATCCCAGCGGTGGCCCGGCCCGGTACGTGCTGGAGCTCAATGCGGGCCAGGCCGAGAAGCTGAAGCTGAAGGACGGCACCGCGCTGACCTTCGGCCCGGGCATCGAGTAGATCCTCGCCCTGCGTTGAGGAGGAGCGGTAGGCGCCGACCTTGGTCGGCACTGACTTGCCGCGCGCTGGCTGGCTGTGGTGTGGACCAAGGTCCACACCCACCGGAAACCCATCGCCCCAGGCCGTGACTTTTTCACGCGGCACCGCTTGAAACCGCCTGCAAATGTCGCCAGTCTGTGGTCATGCAGGACCGGATCTCTCTCCCCGACTGGGATGCACTGGCCGACCTCGAAGACGAGGCGCTGCCACTGTTGCCGACCGCACTGCTGATCGCGCGCGATGAATACCCCGATCTGCAGCCGTCCACCTACGACGCGTTGATCCAGAGCCATGTCGACCACCTCCGCTCGGAAGTGGACAGCATCGACAACAGCCCGCTGAAGATGGCAGCGATCAACCGCCACCTGTTCGACGAGCTGGGCTACAGCGGCGACCACGACGAGTACTACGACCCGCGCAACAGCTACCTCAACCAGGTATTCGAGCGGCGCCTGGGCAACCCGATCTCACTGGCGCTGGTGCAGATGGAAGTCGCGCGCCGGCTGGGCATTCCGCTCGATGGCGTGTCCTTCCCCGGCCACTTCCTGGTGCGCCTGCCGGTGGACGACGGCGTGCTGGTGATGGACCCGTTCAACGGTGGCCGCCCGTTGGACGTGGACGAACTGCGCGAGCGGGCCAAATCACACTTGGGTGGGCAGATGCCGGACGACCAGGTGCTGGCGCAGATCCTTGACCCGGCGCCGGCGCGCGCGATCCTGATGCGCATGCTGCGTAACCTGCATGGCGTGTATGCCGAGGCCGGCGAGTGGGACCGCGCTGCACGCAGTGCCGATCGCCTGCTGAAGCTGGCCCCGGAGCAGGACGACGCGCTGCGGGATCGCGGCCTGGCCTATCTGCAGCTGGAATATCTGGCCGGTGCCCGCCACGACCTGGGGCAGTACCTGAAGCGCAATCCCGAGGCCAGCGATGCGCAGTGGCTGCGTGAGAAGCTGATCGACCTGGGCGGGCCGGTGCCGCGGCTGCATTGAGGGAGTCGGCGTGTGGACCAACGGTCCACACCCACCCCAACGGTCCGCACCCACAGAAGGGCCTGCAGGCCCTACCGGTCAATCGACTTCAACCATCTCGAAATCGGCCTTGGTCACCCCGCAATCGGGGCAGGTCCAGGTCTCGGGGATGTCCTCCCAGCGCGTCCCCGGCGCGATGCCCTCCTCCGGCAAGCCTTCCGCTTCGCTGTAAAGGAAGCCGCAGACCACGCACATCCAGGTGCGCAAGGTGGTGGGGGTGGCATCGCTCATCGGATAATCAGGGCTGGATTCACGGGCCGCCATTGTCCCATCGCGGCCCACGCACCGGTAGCCATCGATGACTTCTGCTTCCCCGGCGCCCCGCGGCGTCTACCTGATCACCCCGGACGAGCCCGATACCGTGCACCTGCTGGCCCGTACCGCGCCGCTGCTGGCCGCTGGCGCCACCTGGCTGCAGTACCGCAACAAGACCGCCAACGACGCGCTGCGGCAGGAACAGGCCACCGCACTGCAGGCGCTGTGCGCGGAGCGCGGCGTGCCGCTGATCATCAACGACGACCCGGCGCTGGCCAAGGCCGTGGGCGCGGCCGGCGTGCACCTGGGCGGCACCGACGGTGACATCCCCAGCGCGCGCGCCCTGCTCGGCCCCGACGCCATCATCGGCGCCTCCTGCTACGACCAGTTGGCCAATGCCGAGAAGGCCGTGGCTGCCGGCGCCAGCTACGTGGCCTTCGGCGCGTTCTTCCCGACCACCACCAAGATCACCACCAGCCGCGCCCATACCGACCTGCTGCGGCAAAGCGCCGCACTGGGCGTGCCGCGGGTGGCGATCGGCGGGCTGACGCCGGACAATGTCGGTCCCATCATCGACGCCGGCGCCGACCTGGTGGCCGTGGTCAGCGGCATTTACGCCGCGCAGGACCCGGTCGCGACCCAGCGCGCCTACCTCGCCCAGTTCGCGTAACGCCCAGGAAAGCCCCATGAACCACGACCAGTCCCACGCCCTGTTCTCCCGCGCCCAGCAGCTGCTGCCGGGCGGCGTCAATTCGCCGGTGCGCGCGTTCAAGTCGGTCGGCGGCGAGCCGTTCTTCGTCGAACGCGCCGACGGCGCCTACCTGTACGACGTCGACGGCAACCGCTACATCGACTACGTCGGTTCCTGGGGCCCGATGATCGTCGGCCACAACCACCCGGCGGTGCGCCAGGCGGTGAAGAAGGCGATCGACAACGGGCTGTCGTTCGGTGCGCCGTGCGCGGCCGAAGTGACCATGGCCGAAACCATCACCCGGCTGGTGCCGTCGTGCGAGATGGTGCGCATGGTCAACTCCGGCACCGAGGCCACGCTGTCGGCGATCCGGCTGGCGCGTGGCGCCACCGGCCGCAACCGCATCGTCAAGTTCGAAGGCTGCTACCACGGCCACGGCGACTCGTTCCTGGTCAAGGCCGGCAGTGGCATGTTGACCCTGGGCGTGCCGACCTCGCCAGGCGTCCCGGCCGGCCTGAGCGAGCTGACCCTGACCCTGCCCTACAACGATTTCGAAGCCGCCACCGCGCTGTTCGAACAGCAGGGTGACGACATCGCCGGCCTGATCATCGAACCGGTGGTCGGCAACGCCAACTGCATCCCGCCGCGCGAGGGCTACCTGCAGCACCTGCGCGAACTGTGCACGAAGCATGGCGCGCTGCTGATCTTCGACGAAGTGATGACCGGCTTCCGCGTCGCCCTCGGCGGTGCGCAGGCGCACTACGGCATCACCCCGGACCTGACCACCTTCGGCAAGATCATCGGCGGCGGCATGCCGGTGGGCGCCTACGGCGGTCGTCGCGAGCTGATGCAGCAGATCGCCCCGGCCGGCCCGATCTACCAGGCCGGTACGCTGAGCGGCAATCCGGTGGCAATGGCCGCTGGCCTGGCGATGCTGGAGCTGATCCAGCAGCCGGGTTTCCACGCCGACCTGGCCGAGCGCACGGCGCGCCTGTGCGCCGGCCTGGAAGCCGCCGCCGCCGACGCCGGCGTGGCGGTGACCACCACCCGCGTGGGCGCGATGTTCGGGCTGTTCTTCACCAACGAGAAGGTGGAGACCTATGCACAGGCCACCGCCTGTGACATTCCGGCGTTCAACCGCTTCTTCCACGCAATGCTGGACCAGGGCGTGTTCCTGGCACCGTCTGCGTACGAGGCCGGCTTCCTGTCCAGCGCGCACGACGATGCCGTGATCGAAGCAACGCTGGCCGCTGCACGCGTGGCGTTCAAGGCCGCCAAGGGCTGAGCCCTGCTCTGGTAGGTGCCAAGCTTGGTTGGCACTGCCGCATCTGGTGGGTGCCAACCTTGGTTGGCACAGAGCAGTCGAGCATGGCTCGACTCTACAAACGGCATCAACCGAAGACGAACTTGCCCTTCATCATCGCGAAGTGGCCGGGGAACGAGCAGAAGAAGGTGTAGTCACCGCCCTTCTGCAGGCCCTGGGTAGAGAAACGCACGCGCGTGGTCTCACCACCGCCGATCACCTTGGTGTGCGCCAGCACGCGCTTGTCGGCCTTCGGCAGGTAGCTGTCGGCCAGGGTCATGCGCATGCCCGCCATCGCCACCGGCTGATAGTCGGCGGTGCGGGTCAGCACCCAGTTGTGTCCCATCGCGGTAGTGGCCAGCTTGCCCGTGTGGCGCAGGGTCAGGTCCACGGCGGTGCAGTCGGCGGCGACCTTGATCTCGCGGCTGCTGAAGCTCATCTGGTCGGTGCTGTCGATGCTCACCGCACACACCCGCGCCATCGCCGACGGCGCCAGCATCAGCGCGCCCACTCCCACTGCCACCCTCCAAGCCTTCATCGTTGCATCTCCTGCGGATTCAAGCGCCATTCTAGGCAGGCCCCTGTGGCCGCGTCTGCGACCGTCTGTCGCATGGCTGCTCCAGGGTTTCCCGAGTGTTCACTGCAATGGCATGCTCGGCCGATGCGTATCGATCTGTTGCTGTTGGATGTGGATGGCGTGCTGGTGCAGTACCAGCGCGCGCAACGCGTGCTGCACCTGGCCCAGGCGCTGCAGGTTCCGGCGCAGGCCGTGCAGGCCGCGCTGTATGACAGCGGACTGGAAGCGGCGCATGACAATGGCACGCTGGATGGCCCGGCCTATCTGGCGCAGCTGGGGGAGCGTCTGGGCACGACGGTCGATGTGGCTGCATGGACCGCGGCGCGGCGGGCCGCCAGCCATCCGCAGGCTGCCGTGCTGCAGCGGCTGCAGGCCCTGCAGCTGCCGATGGCGGTGCTGACCAACAACGGCGCGCTGATGCAGCAGGCCTTGCCCGCCCTGCTGCCGGAACTGTTCCCGGCCCTGCGGGAGCGCGTGTTCTGCAGCGCCGGTTTCGGCCTGCGCAAACCCGCACCGGAAGTCTTCCTGCGCACGCTTGAGGTACTCGGCGTGGCGCCTTCGCACACGCTGTTCATTGATGACCTGTTCGCCAATGTGCGCGGCGCACGCGCTGCCGGCCTGCACGCGGAAACCGTGCGCGATGGCCGGGGATTGGGCAAGGTGTTGAAGCGCTATCGGATCGCATGACGCGCTGTAGAGCCGAGCCCATGCTCGGCTCCTGTTGCCTGACATCGCGATGAGCCGAGCGTAGGCTCGGCTCTACAGATGCCTCTTCCGGCGTCAGCGCGCGGCAATGAACGCAGCAATCGCTGCGCGCAGGCGCTTCAGGCCTTCGGCCACTTCTTCATCAGTGATGTTCAGCGACGGCACGAAGCGCAGCACGTCCGGGCCGGCCTGCAGGGTCAGCAGGCCCTGCTCGGCGGCGTGGTCGAGGATCGCACCGGCCTGGCCGGCAAAGTCCTTGCTCAGCACCGCGCCCAGCATCAGGCCACGGCCACGCACGTCGCTGAACACGCCGAATTCTTCGTTGATGCGCGCAAAGCCATCGCGCAGCGCCTTCGACTGGCGGCTGACATTGGCGGCGATCTCCGCAGAGGCCAGCTTGCGCAGCGCAACGCGTGCGACCGCAGCGGCCAACGGGTTGCCACCGAAGGTGGTGCCGTGCGCACCGAACTGCATGGTTTCGGCCACCTTCGGGCCGGCCAGCATCGCACCGATCGGGAAGCCGCCACCCAGCGCCTTGGCCAGGGTGACCATGTCCGGCACCACGTCGTCCTGCCAGTGCGCGAACAGGGTGCCGGTGCGGCCCATGCCGGCCTGGATCTCATCCAGCACCAGCAGCGCGTTGTGCTGGTCGCACAGCTCGCGCACGCGCTTGAGGAAGCCGGACTTGGCCGGCATCACGCCGCCCTCGCCCTGGATCGGCTCCAGCATCACCGCTGCCACGTCACCGGCGGCCATCGCAGTTTCCAGCTGCACCTCATCGTTGAAATCGATGTAGCGGAAGCCACCGGGCAGCGGCTCGTAGCCTTCCTGGTACTTCGGCTGGGCAGTCGCGGTCACTGCGCCCATGGTGCGACCGTGGAAGCTGCCGCGGAAGGTGATGATCACCCGCTTGTCGGCCGGGCGGCCCTGGCTGGAGGCCCACTTGCGGACCATCTTGATCGCCACTTCATTGGCTTCGGCGCCGGAATTGCACAGGAACACGCGCTCGGCGAAGCGGCTGGCCTTCACCAGCTCCTCGGCCAGGTGCAGTGGCGGCGCGCTGTAGAACACGTTGCTGGTATGCCAGAGCTTGCCGGCCTGTTCGACCAGCGCGGCCACCAGGTCCGGGTCGTTGTGGCCCAGGCCGCACACGGCGATGCCGGCGGCCAGGTCGATGAACTCACGGCCCTGGCTGTCCCACACGCGGGCGCCCTGGCCTCGCTCCAGTACCACCTGGCGGGGCTTGTAGACCGGCAGGTAATAGTGCGAAAGGGAGATCAGCGGATCGGTAGCGGCGGTCATGGCAGTCGGCAGGATTCAGGAATCCCCATTCTCGCGCCGGAACCCCTGCGGCACAATGCGCCCATGCGACCGTTTTCCGCCCCCCAGCTGAACCCCGCCACCGAGACCGGCTGGCGCCGTCGGTGGTTCGACATCATCTACCGCCACGACACCCGCCCTTCGCGCAATTTCGACCTGATCCTGGTGGTGGCGATCGTCGCCAGCATCCTGGTGGTGATGATCGACAGCGTGCAGCACCTGCACGCCGAATGGTCCACCGGCCTGTACATCCTGGAATGGGGCTTCACCATCATCTTCACCGCCGAGTACCTGCTGCGGCTGGCGGTGGTCAAGCGCCCGCTGCGGTATGCGGTGAGCATCTGGGGCATCATCGACCTGCTGTCGATCCTGCCCGCCTACCTGTCGATGTTCATCCCCGGCGCGCAGAGCCTGCTGGTGGTGCGCGCACTGCGCATCCTGCGCGTATTCCGCATCCTCAAGCTGACCCGCTACATCGAGGAAAGCGGCGTGTTGATGACGTCGCTGTGGCGCAGCCGGCGCAAGGTGCTGGTGTTCCTGTTCACGGTGATCACCATCACCATCATCGCCGGTGCGCTGATGTACGTGATCGAGGGCCCCGAACACGGCTTCACCAATATCCCGGCCAGCATGTACTGGGCGGTGGTGACCATGGCCACGGTCGGCTTCGGTGACATCGTGCCGCAGACCGTGCTCGGCCGCTTCGTCACCTCGGTACTGATCCTGATCGGCTACAGCATCATCGCCGTGCCCACCGGCATCTACACCGCCGAACTGGCCAGCACAATGCGTGAAGCCGAACAGGCCGCGCGCCGCGATGCGCGTGGCTGCCCGGACTGTGGGCTGGAAGGCCATGAGCCGGAGGCACTGCACTGCCGCAAGTGCGGTGGCAAGCTGCCGGATGCGTTCAACCATTGAGGCATATGCCGGCCAGCGGCCGGCACTACCTTGGGCGCTTACGCAGGGATGCGTGCGCCGTTGCTCATCGCATGCGGTTGCTGGTGGTCACCAGATCGTTGTATGCGGCAAGGATCGTTGACTGCGCCCCTTCCGGGTCGGTGGTGAGCCAACTGCCCGACGCCTTCCGCTCTGCCGCCAGCGCTTCGGCGGTGATCGGCTTGTGCTGCTCCAGACGCTCGACGCCGCGTCCCGCGGTACGTACCAGCTTGTCCGCCGAACGCTGCACGTGGCCCCACATCGGGTCGTCCTTGCCGACACCCCCGTTCTGGATTTCCGTCACCAGTGCCTGATAGTCAGCCAGCTGCGCGCGCAGCGCCGCGACGTCCGGTGCGTCGTCCTGGAACGCCGTGGCCAATCGCTTGCCGTCGCCCAGCAGGCGAAGGTGGTAGTAGGCCAGCGAGCGCCCTTCGCTTTCCTCGATCTGCTTCAGCTGCGCGGCACGGCGATCGTTCTCGTTCTTTTCCAGCGCCACATCCATCGCTTCGCTGGCCTTGAAGAAATCGGCGTAGGCCTGCATCAGCGGGGCATGCTGGCTGCGCATCCCTTCACCGCCATCACGGCGATAGTCCTCGCGGGTGAAGTAGCCATCGGCACGCTCGACCAGGGTGTTCAATGCCTGGAATGCCTGCTGATAGTCACGCGCGGGGCCATCCACCGGCAGTGCCGGGGTCTTCGCCAGCGCGTCGGTCAGTGGCTGGCCGCAGTACTCGACGCGGTGCGACAGCACCTTTCCGGGCGAACGCGGCTGCGCTTCCTTGCCGGTCGGGCCGGCTTCGGGGTCCTTCATCCAGCTGGTGTAGGCCTGGAAGCCCTCGTGGATGGGCTGTTCAACGCCGTTGTAGCACTCGATGTAGGCGTTCACCTTCTCCAGCCCGGGGTCGGCCACGCCCAGCCCTGCCGATCTGTTGCAGCCGCTGAGGCCCGCCACAGCGCCGATCAGCAGCAGCGGCGCGATACGCAGACAGGACGTCGTCCTGGTCTCTCGCATGAGTGCTGGCGCGCCGGTCACTGGCGGTTGCTCTGGAAAACGAGCGAGTTGTATTCCTGCATGAGCTTGCTGGCCGAACCGCGCGGCGCCATCGACGGCGAATCAAGCATGCGTCGTTCGAAATCGGTGTAAGGCTTTTTCTCGCTGACGCGCTGCAGCCGCTCCTTGCCTTCGCGCCGGAAATTCTCGGCCCCACGTTCGAAGCCTTCCCAGTCCGACTTGCCCGGCTCCTGGTCTGCAACCTTGGCGTGCGCTTCATCGGAAATGCGGTTGAAGGCATCCAGGCGTTCGCGGGCCTTGGCCTGATCGAAATCATCCTCGCTCATCAGATCCATGATGGCCTTGGCCTCCAGCATCATCGCCAGGCGGTAGTACTCGCGCGTGCGCCCCTCAGCCTGCTCCAGCGCCTTGAGCTGCTCGCGCTGGGCGGCGTCGTTCTGGCGCTCCAGCTCGGCATTGAACGTTTCGCTGGCAGCCACGAAATCCTTGAAGGCGGCCATCAAGGGCGCGTGCAGCTGCTTGCCCTTGGCAAACTGGTCGTCTTCGTAGTCCTGGCGATCGTAGTAGTCGTGCGCGTCCTTGCTGACCGGCACCAGCGCTTTCAGCGCCTGCTGGTAATGGCCTGCAGCAGCATCGAGTTCGGCCAGCGCCGGCTTGGCAGCGATCGCCCCGGTCACCGGGGCGTCGCACTGCTTCATGTCGTAATCGCTGATCTCGAACGGTCCGTACACGTGCGTCTCGCGCCCGGTCGGGCCAGCGTCGACGTCCTTGATCCAGCGCGTGTAGGACTGGATGCTGCCGTGGGTCTTCGAATCCAGCGCGTTGAAGCAGCCGATGTAGGCATTGAGCTTGGCGGTCAACTGCTGCTGTGTATCGGACGGTGCCGCGCTGGCGTCCGGCGTGCCGGAGGCAGCGGCGCCGCCCGCAGCTGCGGGGGCCTTGCCACCGCAGGCGGTCAGGATCAACGACAACGAAGCGGCCAGCGCCGCGACGGAAAGAGTGCGTGACATGTGTTCACATCCCTGTTGAAAACGATTACAGCCACGCATTCTAGCGCAGCAGGCCGAGGGTCGCAGCCCTCGGCCTCTTCCGGCGACGCGCGATCAATCCAGGAACAGATCCGGCAACAACGGACGCGACGGATCCACTGCATAGCCCGAAAGATCGGTAATACCGGCCTGCGCCAGCACTTCATCGTCGATCAGGAACTGGCCGTGGAAACCGGCAGCTTCGCGCACCAGCACCGCGTGTGCGGCATCGGCCATGATCTGCGGCGTGCGGCAGCCAGCCGCATCCACGCCCGGAATCATGTTGATCGCATCGGTGGCGATGACCGTACGCGGCCACAGCGCATTCACCGCAACGCCCTGCGGGCCGAATTCCGCGGCCAGGCCCAGGGTGACGAAGCTCATGCCCATCTTCGCCAGCGTGTAGCCGGTATGTGCGCCCCACCACTTCGGCTCCAGGCTCGGCGGCGGTGCCAGGGTCAGGATGTGCGGATTCGGCGCCTGCAGCAGGTACGGCAGGCAGGCCTGCGCACACAGGAAACTGCCGCGCGCATTGACCTGCTGCATCAGGTCGAAACGCTTCATCGGCGTATCCAGCGTGCCGCGCAGCCAGATCGCGCTGGCGTTGTTGATCAGGATGTCGATGCCACCGAAGGTGTCGACCGTGGCCGCCACCGCCGCCTGCACCTGCTCTTCCTCGCGGATGTCGCACTTCAGCGCCAGGCCCTGCCCGCCTGCAGCCGTCACCGCTTCGGCGGCGGTGTGGATGGTGCCCGGCAGCTTCGGATTCGGCACCGACGACTTGGCCGCAATGGCCACATTGGCGCCGTCGCGCGCAGCGCGCAGTGCGATGGCCAGGCCGATGCCACGCGAGGCACCGGTGATGAAAAGCGTTTTGCCCTGCAGACTGCCCACGTTCCACACTCCAGCGTATGCAATGAGCCGCTAGTATGCCGCGCCGACGCGGAGTTCACCCGCCCTTGACGATACTCGGGCCTCCAGACAACGCACGAGGTCCACGCCATGCGCCGTTCCCGCCTGTTGCTGCCTGCCCTGGGGCTTGCCCTGCTGACCGCCTGCCAGGGCCGTTCGCCGGAACCCGGAAAGGAGCCGCCCGCCGGTGACGCGCCAAGTGCGGAGAAGGCCGCCGCCGACGGCAAGATGCGCTGGAGCGAGGCGGTGGTCTGGGATGGCGACCTCAACGCCTGCCGCCAGGGCGAGAATGCGGCCACCCGGGATTGCCTTCGCGACGCGATGCGCGCCGGTGGCGCCAGTGCCGAGGCCATCACCGCCGCCGAGCAGTTGTCCACCGGCGGTGAGTTGGCCTATGTGACCGCCTGGCACGAGAACGAAGGACTGGGCATTGCCACGGTCGAGTATCCGTTCCGCGCCAACACCAATGAAGGTACCCGTCTGGTTGATGCCAGCGGCAAGCGCATCGATGTGGATGCCGTGCAGTTGGACGACACCCTGCGTGCCGACCCCACTGTGCAGGAACTGCTGAAGGCCAACCCGCAAGCCACGCCGTTCGCACCGGCGCAGTCGGCCGGCGCCTCGCCGCTGGAGAACGGTGGCATCCGTTTGCTGTACCGCACGCCGCTGCGCGACTGCCACGCCTGCCCGGATGTGGGGCAGTTGCAGATTGCCTATGACTTCGACGCCAAGCGCAACTTCATCGGCCAGCAGGTGGTGCCGGCGACGCCGTAAGGCCACCGCCCCCTGTAGAGCCGAGCCATGCTCGGCTCATTGAATGCAGCCGAGCATGGCTCGGCTCTACATTTCTATTCCTGGTACAGCACTGCCACGCCATCACCACGGGCAAGCCGTTTCACCTGATCCAACGTATCCACCGCCATCACGGAGTACGTGACCTCCACGCCGGAGTGCAGGCGCCCCTCGGCGGTGTCCTGACCAGGCTCCACAGATATCAGCTTGCGGATTCCGGCGAATCGATAAAGGTACGGCCTACCGTCTTCACCCACCAGGCGACCGGTCAGATCCTCATACCCGGAAGCAAGCGCTTCTGCATTCTCAAGAGCGTGTTCATCGTTGTCGGCACTGATCAGGTACACGTTCTCATGCACCAGGAACGAGCCCTGGCCTGGGCTCTCGTAATAGAAAATTGCGTGCGCGCAATACCACATGCATCACCTCGATCATTCTCTTGCGGATTGTCCCTGGTTTGGATGTCGCGAGCCTTCTGCTGCCGATGGAATCCACATTCATGCGGCACTGGGCAATGAGCCGTTTAGCCGTTGAGCAGCCCGCGGATCACAAACCGCATCCACGCATGGCGTGGATCTACCGGTAGGCCTGCACCTGCTTCTCCAGCAGATGCGGCACGATCAGCCGATGCAACGGCGCAACCGGCAGCATGTATACACGCCCGAACGCGTTGTGCGTATGCACCACGGTCGCCACTTCCAGCACGTCGCCCTGCCACTGCAGGGCCAGCTGCACACGCAAGTGGCGGTCGTTGTCCTCCAGCACGATGGCATCGTCATCCATCGACTGCAGGGTGAAGATGCCCAGCCGCTGGCCGGGTTGAGGATCTTCGACAACCTGCACCGCCCGCAACGAGCCCAGATGCTTCATGCCGAGCAGGCGCATGCCGTGGTTGCGCAGCGCCATCAGCCCATCGAACCAGCCGGGAATGGTCGCCGCCATGTCGCGGTAGGCCTGCAGTGCGGTACGCCCGTCGCGCCGGGTGGTGGCCTGACAGGCGTGCACGAAGTCGGCACCAGGCAACTGCGCACGCAACACATTGCCCGCGCTCGGCGGGCCGGTCACTATCCGCGAAGCCTTCACGGCTTGGGCCCCTGCCCTTCGTTGTCTTCCCAATGCAGGATGCGGCGGGTGACGAAGCGGTAGACCGGCTTGCCGGTAGCAAACCACAGTTCGCGCACCCACGAGGTGCGCTTGAGCAACCGCTTCTCCACCGGCGTAAGCAATTCACGGCAGTACATGCGCTTGTGCTTGAGCAGGTGGCGCAGGTCCTCGCGCGCCAGCAGCCGCATCCAGCGCGAGCGCGGGTTGCCGATCACCGCCAGCTGGAAGTCGATCAGCGCCGGCCGTCCATCTTCAGTGACCAGCCAGTTGGCTTCCTTGGCCAGATCGTTGTGGGCCACGCCGTTGCGATGCAGCTGCTGCAGCAACCGGCGCGCGGCGCGGAACCAGGCCAGGTCGCCGCGCGGTGGGCGCTGGTACATGGCGTCGCCGGCCATGAAGCTGCGATCCAGGTGATGGCCATTCCAGGCCAGCAGCTGCGGTACGTCGGCCATGCCGTGAATGTGCTTCAGCGCGCGGGCTTCACGGCGGGCCAGCCACCACGCAGGCAGCCGCAACCACAGCGGCGTGGCGCCCAGATCACGGCGCACGAAGGGGCCATCAGGCCCTTTCACAAGGAGGATCCGGCCGAAGCTGTCGGCCTTCAAAGCATGCGGTTGAGCGTCAGGCGTATGCGGCATGGGCCCATTCTAGGCGATGGCACTGGTTGCAAACGGTCACGAAGCGGCTGGGAACCAGTCACCTTCACGCCCCTATAATCGGGCAATGGACTCTTCATGGATCGACGCCACCCTCGCGTGGATTGCCGCTCATCCCGTGTTGGCGGGTGCGGTCATTTTTCTGATCGCCTTCTGCGATGCGGTCATCATTCTCGGCGCGATCGTGCCGGCGCTTCCGTTGCTGTTCGCGGTGGGCGTGTTCATCGGCCTGGGCCAGATCTCCGGGCCGTACGCGGTGGCGGCGGCAGCCCTGGGCGCGTTCGCCGGTGACGGCATCAGTTACTGGATCGGCCGCCGCTGGGGCGACCGGCTGCGTGGCGTGTGGCCGTTCAGCCGCTACCCGCAGCTGCTCGACCGCGGCGAGAACCTGTTCCGCCGCAACGCCTTCAAAAGCATCCTGATCGCACGCTACGTCGGCGCGATCCGCCCATTCGTGCCGGCCATCGCCGGCATGATGAAGATGCCGGCCAGCCGCTACGTGCAGGCCAGCGGCATCGCCAGCATCTCCTGGGCCGTACTGTTCCTGGCCCCGGGCTGGATCCTCGGTGAGGCGTATGACGCGGTGGCCGCCGTGGCCGGGCGACTGGTAGTGGTGGTCGGCCTGCTGGCGGTGATCCTTGGCCTGGTCTGGGCCATCGTGCTGTACGGCTACCGCTGGTCGGCCGCGCGCATGGACAACTGGCTGGCACGCCTGCTGGACTGGTCCAACCGCCACCCGACGCTGGGCCGCTATACCGTCGGCGTGCTTGATCCCAAGCGCCGTGAATCGGTGCCGCTGGCAATGCTGGCGTTGATGCTGCTGGTACTGGGCTGGGGCTGGTTCGCGTTGCTGACCGTGGTGGTCGCGCACGGCGAGCCGCTGGCGATCGACCTGCTGGTGCACCAGGCCATGCTGGCGCTGCGCAACCCGCTGGCCGATTACCCGATGGCCGCGCTGGCGTCGCTGGGCGCCTGGCAGGTACTGCTGCCGGCCACCGCTGCAGCGATGGGCTACCTGATCTGGCGCCGGCGCTGGATGGCGGCCGCACATTGGCTGGCTGCCCTCGCCTTCGGCCTGGCGCTGACCATGCTGCTGGGTGCCACCGTGGATGTGGTGCGCCCGGTCGACGCCAGCAGTGGCTTCGGCTTCCCTTCGGTGTCGGTGACCATGGCCACCATCACCTTCGGCTTCTTCGCGGTGCTGATCGCCCGCGAGATGCCCGGCCGCACCCGCGTCTGGCCCTACCTGGTGTCGGGCATCGTGGTCAGCCTGATCGGCTTCTCGCGCCTGTACCTGGGTGCGCATTGGCTGAGCGACGTGATAGGCGGCATGCTGTTCGGCACGTTCTGGCTGCTGGTGCTGGGCATCGCCTACCGCCGCCGCTTCAACCGTTCGTTCTGGGTGAAACCGGTGGCCTGGCTGTTCTATGGCGTCTTCGCCGTGGCGGCCATGTGCTATGCGCCGCGCAACATCCCGGTGAAGCTGGAACGCTTCGAACCGACCCTGCCGGCACCACAGGCGATGGACATGCAGGCCTGGTGGCAGCACGACTGGGTGACGCTGCCAGCGCGCCGCAATGAGTTCGACGACGACCAGCGCTGGCCGCTGGACGTGCAGGTGGCCGGGCCGCTGGCACCGCTGCAAGCGCAGCTGGAAGCACGCGGCTGGAAGCGGCAGGAACAGGCGGGCTGGCAACAGGCGCTGCTGATGCTGGACAAGAACACCGGCGCCGACGAACTACCGGTGCTGCCGGCCACGCTGGACACCCGCGTGGAAGCACTGCTGATGGTGCGCCAGGGCGCGCAGCCGGATGAGCGCTATGTGCTGCGCCTGTGGCCGGCGCCCGCGCAGCTGCAGCCGGGCAGCACGCCGCTGTGGCTGGGCAGCGCGCAGACCCTGCGCTACGAGCGCCACTTCGAATGGATCGGCATGTGGCACCCGTTGCGTGGTGTCGACCCGGCATTGAATGCCGTGAAGGACGCCGTGCAGGACCTGCCGCAGCGCGAGGATGTGCACAGCGAAACCGGGTTGCCGGTGCTGCGGTTGAAGACCACCACGCCCTGACCGGTACCGGTGCGCGGCCACCCACTGTAGAGCCGAGCCCATGCTCGGCTGCTCTTCGCGGGATTCATCAAGCCGAGCATAGGCTCGGCTCTACAGCAGATCCACGCCATGCGTGGATGGCATTCCACGCATGCCCCAGCGTGTACACCAAGGTGCACACCCACCCGAGGCAGGCTTCTACGGCATCCAGCCCAGCAACTGCTGCAACCGCTGGTGCGGGTCGTCCATCTGCAGCAGCTGCAACCGCTGCTGCTCGCTCAGCGGCAACAGCTCGGCCAGCCGCCAGCCGACCCAGCTGGCCTGGTCCAGCAACGCCGGGTTGGCCGGTGCATAGGCTTCACCCGCCTGTTCGATGATGTGCCCCAGCACCGTGGCCAGCAGCGCATGCTGCGGCCGCAGTTCGTCGTCGGGGTCTTCCTCGCACCAGCGCACATCGGCCACCACCAGCCCGTTGTCGCGCACACGGGTGCGCTCGACATGGAAGCGGCGGGTGCCGCGCAGACGCAACTGCAGCACGCCGTCGGCGCCGACATCGAAGTCTTCGATGCGTACCTGCACGCCATACGCGGCCGGCGTTGCCGGGGCTCCCACTTCCTGGCCGTCGAGGATCAGGCAGACACCAAAGCCCTCACCACTGCGGCCGCTGTCGCGCACCAGATCCAGGTAGCGCCGTTCGAATACGCGCAGGCCCACCGCCGCACCTGGCACCAGCGTGGTGTGCAGCGGAAACAGCGGCAGCGAACCGTCGACGCTCATCGGGCCTGCAGCGCGGCAAGGAAGCGGCGCGGTGCGCCGTCGAAGCCACCGTTGGACATGAACACCACGTGGTCACCCCTGCGCGCGCTGGCCTGCAATTGCGCCAGCAGCGCGTCGGTATCGGGCACCGCGTGCGCTTCGCCACGCACTGCGGCGATCACCGCAGCAGCATCCCAGGCCAGTTCCGGGCGATGCAGGAACACCACTTCATCGGCCAGCGCCAGCGAGGGGGCCAGCGCCTGCGCGTGTGCGCCCAGCCGCATCGAATTGCTGCGCGGCTCCATCGCGACCACGATGCGCGCATCGCCCACCTTGGCGCGCAGCCCTTCCAGCGTGGTGGCGATTGCGGTCGGGTGGTGGGCGAAATCGTCGTAGACGGTGATGCCCTCGTGGCTGCCGATCACTTCCATGCGGCGCTTGACGCTGCGGAAGCGCGCCAGCGCCGGGATCACCTCGGCCGGCGCAACACCCACCGCATGTGCGGCTGCCAGCGCCGCCAGGCCGTTGAGCACGTTGTGGCGGCCCAGCAACGACCACTGCACATCACCCAGTGCCTGCCCGCGGTGGTGCACGCGGAACGCGCTGCCATCGGCAGCGAGCAGTTCCGCATGCCACTCCAGCGATGGATCGAAGCCGAAGCGCTCGACCGGGGTCCAGCAGCCCATCGCCAGCACTTCGGCCAGATGCTGATCCTCGCCATTGACGATCAGTCGGCCACGCGCCGGCACCGTGCGCACCAGGTGGTGGAACTGGCGCTGGATCGCGGCCACGTCCGGGAAGATGTCGGCGTGGTCGTATTCAAGGTTGTTGAGGATGGCCACCAGCGGCCGGTAGTGCACGAACTTGCTGCGCTTGTCGAAGAAGGCGGTGTCGTACTCGTCGGCCTCGACCACGAACTCGCGGCCCTGGCCCAGGCGGGCGGAGACGCCGAAATCCTCGGCGACACCGCCGATCAGGAAACCGGGAGAACGACCGGCGCTTTCCAGCAGCCAGGTGAGGATGGTGGTGGTGGTGGTCTTGCCATGGGTACCGGCCACGGCCAGCGTGTCGCGGCCCGGCAGCACCTGTTCGGACAGCCACTGGGCACCGGAAATGTAGTGCTGGCCGGCGTCGAGCACGGCCTCAACGGCGGCATTGCCGCGCGAGAGTGCGTTGCCGATCACCACCTCGTCGGTGCCCGGTGGCACGCTGTCGGCGCGGTAGCCCTGGTCCAGGGTGATACCCAGCTGCTCGAGCTGGGTCGACATCGGCGGATAGATGGCCTGGTCGCTGCCACTGACCGTATGGCCCAGTTCCCGCGCCAGGGCGGCCACGCCGCCCATGAAGGTGCCGGCGATTGCAAGGATATGTACGCTGCTCATGACCGAGGATTGTGACCGATGACGGCTGTATAGGGCCAATGTCCGATCCGGGGTAAGACAAGTCCTACACAGGATGTGAGAAAACTCCAATCTTCTGTCAGGGAAATCCCGATAGCGATGTTCTGTGAACCCGGACACAATTCGAACTGCCAGCCGCAGTACCCGAACCGGTCCTACTCCCCAAGAGGCCATCCCCAAGGGAGCTCATGCTGCGGGGCCCTGAGCAAGCCCTCTGCTGGCGCCTATCAAACGACACAGGCCTGGTCCTCGCGGACCAGGCCTGTGTTTTTTGCGCCCGAAGGGCCGGCAGTGCACCGGCCCTGCAGGATCAACCCTTGATCGCCGCCAGGATGCGGGCTTCGATCTCGTCCAGCTCGCCGACGCCATCGACGCGGGCCAGGGTGCCACGGCCGGCGTAGAAGTCCACCACCGGGGCAGTCTGGTCGTTGTAGACCTGCAGGCGCTGGCGCACCGCTTCCGGCGTGTCATCGGCGCGGCCCTGCTCCTTGGCGCGACCGGCGATGCGGTCGACCAGCAGCTCGGTGGCCACGTCCAGCTGCACCACGGCATCCAGCGGCTGGCCGATCTTGGCCAGCAGGCCGTCCATCGCATTGGCCTGGGCCACATTGCGCGGGTAACCATCGAGGATGAAGCCCTTGGCGACATCGGCCTGGGTCAGGCGCGACTCCAGCATGCCCAGCAGGATGTCGTCCGACACCAGGTTGCCGGCATCCATCACCGTCTTGGCCTGCTTGCCCAGCTCCGTGCCGGCGGCGATTTCCGCGCGCAGCATGTCACCGGTCGAAATGTGGGCGATCCCCAGCTTTTCCTTCAGGCGCGTCGCCTGTGTCCCCTTGCCCGAACCGGGCGGTCCCAACAGAACCAATCGCATTGACCTGACTCCAACGTGTTGAAAACAAAGAAGGTTCGCGTCCCGGACGGACCGGTATCGCTGCACCGCAATAGCGCCACTTTACCGCATCCGGGTAATGTCCCTGCAATGTCCCCTCCCCCGAGCAGGTAGAAGCATGCGCAACGGTACTCTCCTCTACGCCCAGTCCGGCGGTGTCACCGCGGTCATCAATGCCACGGCGGCAGCGGTGATCGAGCAGGCCCGGGCCAAGGGCATCAAGGTCCTTGCCGCCCGCAACGGCATCCTCGGCGCGCTGCGCGAGGAGCTGATCGACACCAGCAAGGAGAGCGCCGCCGCGATCCGCGCCCTGGCCCATACCCCGGGTGGCGCCTTCGGCTCGTGCCGGGTGAAGCTGAAATCGCTGGACGCCGACCGCGCCCGCTACGACCGCCTGCTGGAGGTGCTGCGCGCGCACGACGTGCGCTGGTTCCTCTACAACGGCGGCAACGACTCGGCCGATACCGCGCTGAAAGTCTCGCAGCTGGCCAAGGCCTCCGGCTACGACCTGACCTGCATCGGCGTGCCCAAGACCATCGACAACGACCTGGCAGTGACCGACACCTGCCCCGGCTTCGGCTCGGCGGCCAAGTACACCGCCGTCTCGGTGCGCGAAGCGGCGCTGGACGTGGCGGCGATGGCCGAGACCTCCACCCGCGTTTTCATCTACGAGGCCATGGGCCGCCACGCGGGCTGGCTGGCTGCGGCCGCCGGCCTTGCCGGCAACGGCGATGACGAAGCGCCGCACATCATCCTGCTGCCCGAACGCGCCTATGACGAGGCGACGTTCCTGGCCAAGGTCAAGGCCGTGGTCGACCGCGTCGGCTACTGCGTGGTGGTGGCGTCGGAAGGCATCGCCACCGCCGATGGCCGCTTCGTCGCCGATGCCGGTGGCGGCAAGGACTCGTTCGGGCACTCGCAGCTGGGCGGCGTGGCCGCGCACCTGGCTGGCCGGGTCAAGGACCAGCTGGGCCTGAAGGTCCATTGGGCGCTGCCCGATTACCTGCAGCGCTCGGCCCGCCACCTGGCCAGCAGGACCGACTGGGAGCAGGCGCAGGCGGTCGGCAAGGCCGCGGTGCAGCTGGCGCTGAAGGGCCAGAACGGGGTGATGCCGGTGATCGTGCGCAGCAGCGACGCACCGTACCGCTGGAAGATCGAAGCGGCGCCGCTGTCGAAGATCGCCAACCATGAAAAGAAGATGCCCGCCGGCTTCATCCGCCGCGACGGCTTCGGTATCACCGCCAAAGCGCGCGCCTACCTGTCGCCGCTGATCAAGGGCGAAGCCCCGCTGCCGTATGGCACCGATGGACTGCCCAAGTACGTCACCCTCAAGAACGTGGCGGTGAAGCAGAAGCTGCCGGCCTTCGAAGGCTGAGGTGCACCTGCGCCCTGTGCGGAGCGCAGGGCACATTGCAGCGACCACCGAAGCACCCCACAATCGGGCTCCGGCCCGGGGCAAAGGGGCCGCCGCAAGCCAGATTCGACGCTGCCCGGCCACCTGGCCTGGGCCTGTGCTGCCATTTCACAAGGACTGTAACCATGAAGCACCCGATCCTGATCGCCGCGCTGCTGTGCGGTGCTGCCGCACCCGCCTTCGCTGCGACCTGCGAAAGCAACTTCCAGAAGAAGGGCAATCCCTTCGTCGGCACGACCTTCACTTCATCGGTCACCCATCCGGACCTGACCGTGGCGAGTGCCATCGGCCAGATGCGGGTGATCGCCAAGAACGCCAACATGGACGTCCTCAGCGAGGACGTGGAAGGCGGCTCGATGCTGATCGAAGAGCCGGAATCCATGGCCCACAAGCCGATCCCGATGATCATCAGCGCCACTTCCGAAGGCGGCCAGGGCACCGTCGGCATGGTGGTGAAGGTCAACAAGGGCGCCATTGCCTCGGCCGATGGCGTGCGTGAAGAAATGTGCAAGCTGCTCAACCAGATCAAGCCGGGCAAGGCTGGCGAACAGGCAGCCAAGGCCACTCCGCAGGCGTCGGTGGTAACGATTGCCGCCGACCGCTTCGGCTTCCAGCTGCGCAACCAGAACAAGGACAACCCGGCCGCGGTCGAGCCGCGCTACAAGGGCAAGACCTACGCCATCACCGGTCGCATCACCACCGTGCTGCGCAGTGGCGGCACCTACAACACCAGCTTCGACCTGCCCAGCGATGGCAGCATCGACTTTGAACGTGTGGCCATTTCCTGCTCGTTCGCAGCCAACCAGGCCGCGTATGCGCTGGCCCTGCGCCCGCGCGAGAAAGTGACGCTGACCGGCGTGGTCGACAGCTACGACCAGATTGGTCGTGTGCTGTGGCTGAAGGACTGCCGCGGCAACTGATCCGCTGCCGGCATTGGAAAAGGCCCGGGTGCGCAGGCGCCCGGGCCTTTTCGTTTCCACAGCGGTTCACGCCTGGCGCACGTGCATCGTTGGATGATGGATGCGCCGCCTGGAGATCATCATGGCATTGCGTGTTGTTCGACTGGGTATGCCGCGCCACCCCAGCGAGGGGCTGCGTATCGGTACCGTGCGGCGCCCGCCGCGTGGCGTGCCGCGCAGCGAGTTCGCCCGGCAGGACTGGTATGACGTCTGGTTCCCGACCCTGTCACCCAGCGCCGAGCTGGTGAAGCAGGCGCATGAGGCGAAGTCGGCCGCCGACTGGACTGCGTTCTTCCGCCACTACAAGGCCGAGATGAGGGCGCCGGATGCGGCCCACGCGCTGGACCTGCTGGCCGCGATGTCACGGCACAGCGACATCAGCGTAGGGTGCTACTGCGAGGATGAAGCGCATTGCCATCGCAAGGCATTGCGCGAGTTGCTGGTAGCGCGGGGAGCAATGCTGGCGGAGTGATCACCCAGATGCCGGCCAGCGGCCGGCACTACCGGGGGATGACTGCGTGGGTGCACCGCCCACGCAACTTCAATTGCAGGCCTTGCCTTCCATCTGCAGCTGCGCGGCGAACATGGTCACCTGCGGAATCTGGCCGGCCGCGGCCTGCTTCTTGGCTTCTTCCAGATAGATGCGCGACTGGCCCTGACCGTCCAGCTCGACCTTGTTGCTCGACGGCAGTCGCCACACGCGCACCACCGCCTGCTGTGCCGGGCATGCTGCGCTGGGCACGCGGATCACATCATTGAGCTTCCAGCCCTTGTCGGCACTTGGCTGTGCCTTGGCGTAGTCGACGAAGCGCGCGCGTGGCTGGCACTGCTCGCTGGTCCGCACCGGCGCAAAGCGGTACGGCTCGGCCGCCTGGCCGGTGAAGGCACCTTCCAGGCGCGCGCAGGCCTCGGGGATCTGCCGCAGGGTGTGCACTGCGCCCACTGCCTGGGGAGCACCCACGGCGCGCTGCAGCTCCGGGGTTTCCGCGGCGAGTGCCGGTACGGCCGGGACCAGGGCGGCAAGCATCAACAGGGACAGGCGCATGGGGAATCTCCTACGGGACTGTGCGCAGGCTTGCAGAGGCTGGCTTAACGGGGTGCAAAGGCCTGCGGCTCTCGAATCATGTCCATGGACTGGCGGCGGGTTCCGCGCGCATGGCGATGCGTTCATCTGGAGGGCGCCCTACGGGTCGTGCGGCGCGGCTCCCAGGAGCCAGTCGAGCATGGCCTCTGGAAGCCAGTCGAGCACGGCTCGACTCTACAGTGCGCCGAACGCATACTGCGGGCACCAGGGAATGCTGAACACCGCCATACGTCGGACGACCACCAAGGTCGGTACGGGTTGGTTCCAGGCTGCAGCCCGTCGTCCCCCTCGTGGTGCCGTTCATCGCCACTGGATGCCTACATCCATTCTGCGGAGGGGTCTAATGCTGGAACGTCACGGGCTTTCATTGGCGCTGGGCTGCGCCATTCTCGCGATCCTGTTCGGAATCGTCTCGGCGCGCTGGATCCTGCGCCAACCCACCGGCAATGAACGCATGGTCGCGATCGCCACCGCGATCCAGGAAGGTGCGCGTGCCTACCTCAACCGCCAGTACCTGACCATCGGCGTGGCCGGCGTGGTGCTGTTCGTGCTGGTCGGTGTGTTCCTCAGCTGGTACACCGCGATCGGCTTCGCGGTCGGCGCGGTGCTGTCCGGCGCGGCCGGCTACATCGGCATGAACGTGTCGGTACGCGCCAACGTGCGCACTGCCGAAGCTGCACGCCACGGCATCAGCGCCGCAATGGACGTCGCCTTCCGCGGCGGTGCGATCACCGGCATGCTGGTGGTCGGCCTGGGCCTGCTGGGCGTGGCCGGCTACTACGCATTGCTGCTGCGGATGGGCCTGCCGATGGAACAGGCGCTGCACGCGCTGGTCGGTCTGGCGTTCGGTTCGTCGCTGATCTCGATCTTCGCGCGTCTGGGCGGCGGCATCTTCACCAAGGGCGCCGATGTGGGCGCCGATCTGGTCGGCAAGGTCGAAGCCGGTATTCCCGAAGACGATCCGCGCAACCCGGCGGTGATCGCCGACAACGTCGGTGACAACGTCGGCGACTGCGCCGGCATGGCCGCCGACCTGTTCGAGACCTATGCGGTCACCGTCATCGCAACGATGCTGCTGGGCAGCCTGATGCTGGCCGAGGCGGGCGCCAATGCGGTGCTGTATCCGCTGGTGCTGGGCGGTGTGTCGATCATCGCCTCGATCATCGGTGCGCTGCTCGTCAAGGTGAAGCCTGGCGGCTCGATCATGGGCGCGTTGTACAAGGGCGTGATCGTCTCCGGCGTGCTGGCCGCGATCGCGTTCTACCCGATCACCACCGGGCTGATGGCCGACAATGTGCATGGTCCCATCGCGCTGTATGGATGCGCGCTGATCGGCCTGGTCCTGACCGGCCTGATCGTGTGGATCACCGAGTACTACACCGGCACCCAGTACAAGCCAGTGCAGCACGTGGCGCAGGCGTCGACCACCGGCCACGGCACCAACATCATCGCCGGCCTCGGCATCTCGATGAAGTCCACCGCGCTGCCGGTGGTGGCCGTGTGTGCAGCGATCTGGGGCGCGTTCGCGCTGGGCGGCCTGTACGGCATCGCCATCGCCGCCACCGCGATGCTGTCGATGGCCGGCATGATCGTCGCCCTCGATGCCTATGGACCGATCACCGACAACGCTGGCGGCATCGCCGAGATGGCCGAGCTGCCCTCGGAGATCCGCGACATCACCGATCCGCTGGATGCGGTGGGCAACACCACCAAGGCGGTGACCAAGGGCTATGCGATCGGCTCGGCAGCGCTGGCCGCACTGGTGCTGTTCGCCGACTACACGCACAACCTGCAGGCCGCGCATCCCGGCCAGGAGTTCCGCTTCGATCTCAGCGACCACACGGTGATCATCGGCCTGCTGATCGGTGGCCTGATCCCCTACCTGTTCGGTGCGATGGCGATGGAAGCGGTCGGCCGTGCAGCAGGTGCGGTGGTGGAGGAGGTACGCCGCCAGTTCCGCGAGATCCCCGGCATCATGCAGGGCACCGGCAAGCCGCAGTACGACAAAGCGGTGGACATGCTGACCCGCTCGGCCATCCGCGAAATGATCGTGCCCTCGCTGCTGCCGGTGGCGGTGCCGGTGGTGGTCGGCCTGCTGCTCGGGCCGCGCGCACTGGGCGGCCTGTTGATCGGTACGATCGTGACCGGCCTGTTCGTGGCCATCTCGATGACCACCGGCGGCGGCGCCTGGGACAACGCCAAGAAGTACATCGAGGACGGCCACTTCGGTGGCAAGGGCAGCGAAGCGCACAAGGCCGCGGTGACCGGTGATACCGTCGGTGACCCGTACAAGGACACCGCCGGCCCGGCAATCAACCCGCTGATCAAGATCATCAACATCGTCGCGCTGCTGCTGGTACCGCTGTTGTAGATCCACGCCATGCGTGGATGGCGGCGCCGAATGGGGTCAGCGCCCTTTCCTGCGGAAAGGGATCCGACCCCATCGTCAATCACCGCCCGCGCAGGAAGAAGGACACCGGCACCATCACGTCCACCGGGTCGCCGGCTACCTCGGTCGGCGGCGCCGGTACCGGGCTGGCACGTCGCACGGTGTCCAGCGTCTCCTGGTCGAGCAACGCGAAGCCACTGCTGCGGCCCAGTGTCAGCCCCGAGACCGCGCCATCCCGGGCCACGGCAAAACGCACGTAGACCACGCCCTGCTGGCGCAGCCGCTCGGCCTGGCGCGGATAGCGCCGATGCTTCTGCAGATGCCCGAGCAGGCGCCCCTCCCAGGTGGCCTCGGCGCGACTGCGCTCGCCGGCGGTGGTCTGCGGTGCGGTGTAGCGTGCGGCCGCGTCGGCCGCCACCTGCGGCGGTGCGCTGGTCTGCGCGACATTGGCCTCGGCGGTGTCCGGCGAGGGCGTCGGCTCCGGCGTACGCGGCGGTGGCAGGTCACCCTGCGGCTGCACCGGTGCCTTGGGTTGCTCACGCAGGGCCGGTTTCGGCGCCTGTCGCTGCTGTTGCTGTTGCAGCGGCCCAGTGGCAACCTCGCGCGGCGGCACCGGAGGCGCCTGTGCCATCGGCGCCAGCTCCAGCATCAATGCAGCGGGCGGCGCTGCGGCGGCCACCGCCGGTGCGCGCGCCGCCCACCAGCAGGCCACGCTGACCAGCAACGCATGCACCAGCAGCACGATCGCCAGGCTGGTCGCCCAGCGCCGCAGTCCGCTCATCGCGCGCCCTGCTCCAGTCCAACCAGTGCCACCTTCAGGTAGCCCGCCGCACGCAGCGCATCCAGCGTTGCCATCAGTTCACCGTAAGGCACGCGGGTATCGGCACGCAGGAACAGGCGTTGCGAGGTGTCACCGTGGGTGGCTACCTGCAGCGCAGCGGCCAGCCCGTCGCGTGCCACCGCCTGCTCGCCGACACGCAGCGACAGATCGGCCTGCACGGTCACGTACACCGGCGCCTGTTCCGGCGGCGTGGCACTGGCACTGCTGGCCGGCAGCTGCACCGGTACCGACACGGTGGCCAGCGGTGCCGCCACCATGAAGATGATCAACAGCACCAGCATCACATCGATGAAGGGCGTGACGTTGATCTCGTGCGATTCTTCCGGCGTGTCGTCGCGGTCGGACGCGGTCCTGATGGCCATCGCCGCCTCTCAGTGCACCGCACGCAGCGACGCCGCTGCAGCGCGTGGAAGGGCGCGGTCGAGATCGCGCGAGACCAGCTGCTGCACGGCCGCCGACAGATCGCCGAGCAGGCCACGCAGACCGGCCAGCACGCGACTGAAGTGGTTGTAGACCAGTACCGCCGGGATCGCGGCGACCAGGCCGAGCGCGGTGGCCAGCAGCGCCTCGGCGATGCCGGGTGCGACCACCGCCAGGTGGGTGGTGTTGCTGTGGGCGATACCGATGAAGCTGTTCATGATGCCCCACACCGTGCCGAACAGGCCGACAAACGGCGCCACCGCGCCAATGCTGGCGAGCACGCCGATGCCGCGCCGCTGCACGCGTGCGGCTTCCAGTTCGATGCGGTCCAGGCGCGAGGCGATGCGTTCCTTGATGCCGTCGCGCCCTTCCAGATCCTGCGACAGGCGCAGTTCGGTGCGGGCCGCATCCAACATCGCCAGCGCAGTGCCCTGCTGCACACTGGCATCGGCGCTCTCGCCGGGCAGGCTCGGCGCCTGCAGCAACAGCGCGCGCGCCGCCCGCAGCTGCCGGGCCTGGCGGGCCAGCTCCCAGCCCTTGGCCAGCAGCACCGTCCAGGTGGCCAGCGACGCCAATGCCAGCGCGATCATCACGGCTTTCACCACCACGTCGGCGGCCAGGTACATGCCCCACGGGGTCAATGCGGGGGCGGCCACAGGAGCCAGGTCAGCAGGCAGCATCGTCTCGGTTTCCATCAGCATCAGGGGTCGCTGCGCGACGACGGGCCGCGCGCGGATCATGGGCGTCGTCCACTTCCACGACCGGATGGGGCTCCAGCCGCGGTGCGGGTCGACTGAGCACGTAGCCGGCGCTGACCGCGAAGAACAGGCCCACGCCCAGCAGAAGACGCCACGACGGGTGCGCACCCCAGCAGAACAGGGCAAAGCCCACCGCCATGCCGGCACTGGCGAACGCCTTGCCCTTGCGCGACACCGCCCCCTGCTCACGCCACAGCCGCAGTGACGGCCCGTAGCGCGGATGTGCCAGCAGGCGCTGCTCGAACTTCGGCGAGCTGCGTGCGAAGCAACCCACGGCCAGGATCAGGAAGATGGTGGTCGGCATCACCGGCAGCAACGCGCCGATTACCCCGAGGCCGACCATCAACCAGCCCAGCGCGAACCAGAGCCAGCGCATCAGCGTTGCGCCTGCGGGCGCGCGCCGTGCATCAGGCGAATTCCACTTCGACGTGGCCGTGCACGCTGCGGAACGCGGCATCGGCTGCGTCGATCACCTGCTGCTCCTGCTCGGCACTCAGCGGCACCGCGTCCAGCGCGGCGGTGAACTCACGCCAGTGGCGTGCCGCACCATCCGGGTGCGCGGCCAGGTGGCGGGCGCCGAAGTCACGGTCCAGCCCGAGCTTGGCGGCCATCTTGTAGAGAATGGTGCCGCCGAGGTTGGAGCCTTCGGCTACGTACAGCCAGCCAAGGGCGGCCGGCAGCGCCAGGTCCGAGGGCAGCGCGTCGATGTCCGCGCCTGGCAGGGTCTGCTCCAGGTCCTGCAGGTCGCGCGCGACCTGGGTCAGGCGGCGGCGCTCACCGAGATCGGGCAGCAGTGCGTCCAGCGCAGGGTTGGCATACAGCGCATCGATGCTGCGGTGGAACCGATACTGCACGCGCAGGAAACGGGCGAAATTACTGCGGTCGGCGAAGATGTCGCCGGCCATGATGCGCTTGTCCAGGGCACCGTGGCTGTCGCGGGTGGCGGCCTTGAGCCGCAGGCTGCGGCTGTCTTCGGGAGCGATGTGTGCGTTCATGGGGGATGCCAAGGGGGTCGTCGTGCTGTAGACGTTCGCCGCGGGGCTTTCCCCAAGGCCGTGTGCGCCGATAATGGACCATCCCTTCTTCCAGCAGGAACCGATGATGATCACCACCGAACCGCGCATGACCAACCTGTTCCTGCAGCTGGGCCTGGACGCCAGCGCCGAGGCCATCGCCCGTTTCATCCGCGAGCACCAGCTGGCCACCGACGTTGAAGTGGTCGAGGCCCCCTACTGGAACGATGCCCAGCGCCAGTTCCTGTCCGAATCGCTGCAGGCCGATGCGGCATGGAGCACGGTGGTGGATGAGCTGAACGAGTCGCTGCACGAAGATGCGGTGAAGGCTTCGACCGGGCTGTAAACAGACGCCGGGCATGGCCCGGCGCTGGCGATCACACGGCGGAAGCGGTGCGAACCAAGGTCCGCACCCACCGAGGGCGGTCGGAGCCCGATGGGGTCAGAGCCCTTTCCTCAGGAAAGGGATCCAACCCCACCGCCCATCCGCGACCGATCAATACTTCCAGGTCAACGCCAGCCGCGCGGTGCGGCCCGGTGCCGGCATCACGCCCAGCGCCAGCGGGTCCAGGTAGTAGCGGTCGGTCAGGTTGTCCACGCCCGCTTCCACCGACAACTGGTCGTTGAAGCTCCAGCTGGCAAACAGGTCCACCAGCGTGGTTGGCCGGTACAGCTGCTGGATCGCCGACAGGCCCACGTTCCAGTCCTTGTCCAGCTTGCTGATCGGGCCGGCGTTGTGGACCACGCGGGTGCCGAAGGTCAGGCGCTCGTCGAACAGGCGCGAGCCCAGGGTCAGGTTGACCATGTAGCGCGGCGGATTCTGTGTATTGGTGTACGAACCCTCGAAGCCGCCGTCCACGCAGTTGGGCGTGCTGGCCAGTTCATCGTTCTTGCGCTGTGCACCATAGGCGCGGCGCTCTGCGGCGATGTCCGGCGCGCAGGTCTTGGCCTTGAAGTAGTAGTGCGCGGAAAGATCGGCAAACACCTTGCCGCTGTCATAGCTGGACTGGAACTCCATGCCCGAGACCTTGAACTGGTCGACGTTGCGGATCAGGCCCGCCGACAGCGTGCGATAGTCACGGGTGATCAGGTCGTCGATGCGGGTATCGAAGTACGCCAGCTTCAGCGCCAGGCGGTCGCCGGCGGTGAACAGGTCGTAGCGGATGGTGCTGGCACCGATTTCCCAGCTGCGCGCACGCTCCGGCTTCAGCTCGCCCACCGGCTTGGCGGCGGTGAACAGGCCCAGCGTGGTCTCGAACAGGCTCGGCAGCTTGGTGCCTTCGGCGTACTTTACGTAGACCATGGTGTCTTCGCTGAAGCGATAGGCCACGCTGGCGGTCGGCGAGAACGCGGTGTCACGACGGCGGATCGGCTGCGACCAGGTCCAGCTGACCGGCACTTCCAGGTCCTGCGCCTTGCCTGCGTCGTAGAAGTTCCAGCCACCGATGTCGCCCACCGCGCCCTTCTTGTACGGTGAGGCCAGCAGTGATTCCTGGGTGAAGTTGCCGTTGGCGTCCGGGTACCAGTTCAGCAGCGCGATGCGCTTGGCCCGCCACGACGGCAGCGCCGGGTTGCCATTGAGCAGTTCGGTGTAACGGTACTGGCCCTGTACCTCATAGGCGTCGGGCGTGGCCAGGCGGTTGCGGTCATGCACATCCACGCGGTTCCAGCGTCCGCCGGCCAGCAGTTCCCAATGCTCATCGGGCTGCCACTTCAGCGAGGCCACGGCACTGTATTCCTTGCGCTCGGCGTTGCGCAGGAAGCGGTTGTTGACCAGATCGTCGTGCATGACCGGCCCCGAACTGCCCGGCGCGATGTCTTCGTCGCTGTAGGACAGGCCGTAGTCGAAGGTGAACGCACCAGCACGAGTGTCGAACTTCGAGGTGTTGCTGGCATCCAGGCCGAAGCGCTTCTGTCGCAGCGGATTGCGGTAGGCATCCTTGTAGCCGGGGTCGCCGCTGAAGCTGGGCGCGTCATACCACTCGGTGCGGCGGTCGAAGTACCACGGGGTGATGCCGGTCAGGCTGTTGTACATCACGCTGTCGGTATCGGTGTATGTGGCGTTGACACGCAGGTCGACCAGATCGCTGTCCGGATTGAAGCGGTAGCGCAGGGTGTAGCTGTCCATGTCGACATGGCCCGGGTCCCACTGCGGAATGCGATCGCGGTCGACGCGGATGATCTGCGAGGCCATGATCTCGCCGGCGGTGCCTTCGTAGCGGCGGTAGCCCGCTTCCAGCGTCTGCGCATCGTCGATGCGCCAGGTGCCCTTGAGCAGCGCCGACTTCGAACGCGACGAGGTGTTGAACACTTCGGTACGCGGCGGATTCAGCGGTGCCAGCGTGCGACGGGTCTGCGGGAAGTCGTCGTAACCGTGCTTGCCGGAGAAATAGTTGCCGTTGTCGCGGTAAGCATAGGCGGCGACCAGATCGAAGCGGTCACAGTGACCGGCTGCGGCCACGTTGAAGAACTGGCTGTCGGTGGCGCTGCGATCGGAACGCGGCGCGGCGCTGTAGGACGGCAGGTTGTTGGCACTGGCGTTGGCCAGGCCGCCACGCACGCGCACGCCGAAGTCGCGGCCTTCGCGCAGCACGTCACCGATCTTCAGCGTCTCCATCTCGACCACGCCGCCGATGCCACCGGAGGCGTTGGCCTGCAGGCTCGGGCCCTTGGTGATGGTCAGGGTGGAGATCAGGTCCGGGTCGAGGTAGGTGCGCTGTGACTGGCCGGCATAGCCGCGGTAGGTATCCATGCTGGACTGGCCGCCATCGATGATCACCGGCACGCGGCCCTGGCCCTGGATGCCGCGGATGTTGACGTCGAAGCCGTTGCCCACGCGCGGATCGCCAGCGGTGACGCCGGCCACGCCCTTGATGATGTCGCCATTGGAGGTGCCGCGGAAGCGTTCCAGGTGCGTGCGGTTGAGCGTGGTGGTGGAACCGACGCTGCGATAGCTGTCGAGCAGGCGCGCCTCATCGCTGGTCGCGCCACTGTCGACGCGGTCGCCGGCCACGCTGAGCGTGTCGGTGACGATCACACCGCTGTCGGCCTGCACCGGCGTCGCCGCTTCCAGAGTGACTGCATCTGCGCTGACCCGGTGCACCGCCAGGCCACTGCCCTGCAACAGCTGCTGCAGCGCCTCGTTGGCAGGCAGGCTGCCCTTGACCGCACGCGAGGTTACGCCCTGGGCCAGGGTGGCCGGATACACGACCTGCACGCCGGACTGGCGCATATAGCTGCGCAGCGCTTCATCCAGCGGCTGCGCTGGAATGTCGAAGCGCTGCACGTCAGCGTGGTTGCCGGTGGCGCTCTGTGCCAGCACGGACGGTGCGGCGCTGGCCAGGCCGGCGGCCAACAGGGCGATGCACAGGCGGGACGGGCGCAGCACGCGGCCCGGGCGGTGGGAGTCGAACATGGGGAACCTGTCAGGTAATCGGTGCCGCAGGCGCGGCGTCATCCGCAACACAGGCGGACACGGCGACGTACGTGGCGGCGGCGGGTACGTTCGCGGGGTAAGACGGTTGGGCGCGCGGCAACCCCAAGAGCGATTTGCGGTCGCGACAGGTGCCGACCGGCCGGTGATCGTGGTGGGTGCCGACCGTTGGTCGGCACACTGGGACCTTCATCCACGCATGGCGTGGATCTACTGGTGAATGATGGCGACGCCGAGCGGCAGGCGGGTGACCTGCAGACCTGCTGTTGCGGCCAGTGCATCCAGCGCCTGCTCCGGGCGATCGATGCGCAATGCGGCACTCACTGCGGGTAGTCGCGACAGATCGCCGCGCACGAAGGTCGGGCCGGCGCGGTAACGCCCCACCCATTGCACGGCGTCGGCGACGCTGGCCTGCTCCAGCAGCAGCTCGCCCTGCCGCCACGCGCCGACGCTGTCGGCAGCCACATCCCGCAGACGCGTCACGCCGCTGTGCTCGCCATAGACCGCACGCTGGCCCACCTGCAGATAGGTCCAGCCACCGTCGGCCGGGCTGGCCACGCGCACCCTGCCCTGCCCGACCTGGGTTTCAACCTGGTCATCACCGCGCGCGACGGTGAACGCGGTCGAGATGTCCTCGATCACGCCGTTGCCCGCACGCACGCTGAAACGTCGCTGCGCATCCGGGCTGACCTCGAACCAGGCACGCCCGCGCAGCAGCTCGATCTCGCGTGCATGTGCATTGAAGCGCACGGCAATCGCACTGTCCGCATCCAGCACTGCGCGGCTGCCATCGGGCAATTGCACGTTCTGCACGACGTGCGTGCTGCGATGGTCGGCCTGCAGCCGCAACCAGGCCTCCGGCCATGCCACCAGCATCGCCAGCGCGGCTGCAGCGGCCATTGCCCAGCGCATTCGATGCGGCCGCGGGCGTTCGGCGGGCCGGACCTGCGGGCGTGGCCCGACACTGCGCCACAGCGCGCGCTCGTGTTCGAAGGCGCGTCGGTGCCCCGGTTGTGCCAGCCAGCGCTCGAACTCGTGCATGCGCCCCTCGCCGATGTCACCCGAGGCCAGCCACGCGATCCAGCCCCGGGCCTGTTCGGCCAGGGCATCGTCATTGGCGGCGGGCAGCGTGTTCGGCGGGCTCATCGGCTGGCGGACAGGCGCATTCAAGCGCGGACGGAGGAACTAGACCGCATCCACGGTCCAGTGATCAAGACGTTTCAGCGAGGGCCAGCCCCAAGCCGGGGCGATCATCGGCCGCTGCGTGCCCAGGCCAGGCGCTGCAGGGCGGTGCGCACATGGTTCTCGACGGTCGTCACCGACACCCCGAGACGGCGGGCGATCTCGGCCTGGGTCAGGCCCTGCAGGCGGTTGAGCCGGAAGATGGTGCGGGTCGGCTCCGGCAGGTGCCCCGCCGCGTCGAGCACACGCTGCAGCTCGTCCTGGGCCATGGCCTGTTCCTCAGTCGAGATGACCTCGTCCGGCCCCCACAGGTAGTGGTCGGCCAGCAGGCGGTTGCGTCGGGTCGATTCGCGGCCGTGGTCGGTGGCCAGGTTGGCGGCCAGCCGGTACAGATAGGCCCGCGGGTTGTCGATGGCCTGGCTGTCGTCGACCCCTCGGGCCTTGAACCATACGGCCTGGATCACGTCCTCGGCACCATTGTCTCCGCCGAGGATGCGCTGCACCCGGCGCAGCAGTGCCGGCCGCTCACGGATCAGCAGTTCGGTAAGGGAGGCGGCATTGGAGGACATGCGCGGAACCGGGACGACAGACGGAAGGCGCCGCGCATGCTACTCCGTTAATGAGAATCAGTCACGTTCGCATCAGTGGATGCAGCCGGTCAGCCCGTCATAGACGCTCTCCGACGTGCCGGGCAACGGATCATGCAGCGGATTACGGGCCGCCAGCGCCGCATGGAAGTCCTCAACCGGGGTGCCAGGCACCAGCGGCAGCCGGCATAGCCAGGTCGGTTGCCGGGCCACGATCGCACCGTCGTTCCGCGACACGGCCAGGTCACTGGCGGCAAATGCCCAGAGGCACTCACGCACCGTGCCGTGCACCGCATCCACTGAACACCGCAGGCGCAGCGCCTGGATGTCGCTGTACTCGCCCTCGCAGAAGGTGTCGCCGCAGATCCTGTCGAAGCCATGCTGCAACCGGCCTTCCAGGGCAAAGAAGCGGTCCCAGTTGGCTTCCTGGTGCGGGTAGTCGATCAGGTCCACGTAGGGAAAGGCCTGGGCGGCGGGCGCGATCAGCAGCGCGCAGAACAGGCCGAGTGACAGGGCGGATGGTTTCATGCGGGAACTCCTCGGGTAGGTGCATCCAGCCTGCGCGCGCACGCCGCCCGGCCCCATCGGTCAACCCCGGCCCGCCGGGTCGGCGCCTTCCACGCCCTGCCGTCGGCCCCCTCCCCTGCACAGCGCCCGGCAAAGGCATAAAATGGGGGGCTATCCGTCTATACCCCCCACCTGGAGCACACCATGGGTCTGGAACTCGTCTCGCCCGGCAAGAACCCGCCGGAAGAAATCAACGTCATCATCGAGATCCCGAAGGACTCGGAGCCGGTGAAGTACGAAGTGGACAAGGAAACCGGCGCGATCTTCGTCGACCGCATCCTGTCCACCCCGATGCGCTACCCCTGCAACTACGGCTACGTGCCGAGCACCCTGTGCGGCGACGGCGATCCGGCCGACGTGCTGGTGGTGCTGCCGCTGCCGCTGGTGCCGGGCTCGGTCGTGCGCTGCCGTCCGGTCGGCGTGCTGAAGATGAGCGATGAGGCGGGCAGCGACGAGAAGATCCTGGCCGTGCCGGTGTCGAAGATCTTCAGTGGCTACGCCCACGTCGAAGACATCGCCCAGGTGTCCAGCCACTGGCTGGAGCGCATCGGCCACTTCTTCGAGCACTACAAGGACCTGGAGAAGGGCAAGTGGGTCAAGCTCGACGGTTGGGGCGGCGCCGCTGAGGCCAAGCAGATCCTGATCGAGGCGCACCAGCGCCATCTCGACAGCAAGGCCTGAGCCTGAACCGGATCGCTCCGGCGGCACCCCGCCGGAGCGATGCGGGTCACGTTTCATGACGACGGCACATCACTCTTGCCGCCGTATTAGGTAAATTGCGTCACTTCACACGTCGTCGACATCCATCGTCGAGACAGCCAGGGGAATGTGTCGTGCGTATTCTGCTTGTTGGGGATGCAGCCAGCCTGCCGGCTGAGCTGACCGAATTCATTGCCGATCTTGGGGAAGACTGGCAGCCGCTGACCGCCACCGATGGCCAGACCGCGATGACCGCGGTGGCCACGCAGGGCGTGGATGCGGTGATCGTCTGCCCGCAACTGCCGGATCTCAATGCCACCACGCTGCTTGGCCAGATCCGGACCTTGCGCCCGGAAACCATCCGCATTGCGCTGGTGGACGCCCAGCACGGCAACCGGCCGCCGCCGGCACGCCTGATCGGCGTGGCCCACCGCTTCCTGCCGTTGCCGCTGGCACCGGAAGTGTTGCTGGAAGCGCTGACCAGCCTGGAAGAGCTGCGTGAAGTGCTGGACAGCCCACGCCTGCGCGACGCCATCGGCCGTATCGAGAAGCTGCCCTCGCCGCCGCACCTGTACCTGAGCCTGACCCAGGCACTGGAACATGACGACGACGCCGACAGCGCCGACGTCGCCAAGCTGGTGGCCGCTGATCCGGCGATCGCGGCCAAGGTGCTGCAGCTGTCGAACTCGGCATTCTTCAGCCAGGGCCGCACCATCGCCGACCTGCGCACCGCCGTGACCCGCCTCGGCCTGTCGACGCTGCGCGATCTGGTACTGGCCAGCGAGGTGTTCTCGGCACCGACACTGTCCACGGCCGAGCGCAATTCACTACAGCAGCGCGCCCTGCTCGCCTCGCGGCTGGCGGCACGCCTGCTGCCCGAATCCAGCGCCGAACTGGGCGCGACCGCCGCGCTGCTGGCCGACATCGGCCTGCTGCTGCCCGGCGTGCGCAACGAGCGCAGCGAACCGTCGCTGGCCGGTGACACCCGCCCGGGCCACGCCGAAGCCGGTGCCTATCTGCTCGGCCTGTGGGGCCTGCCGATGCCGATCATCGAGGCGGTGGCGTTCCATCTGCAGCCGCAGCGTGCCAATACGCGCAGCTTCTGGGTGACCGGCGCGGTGCACGTGGCACTGGCACTGGTCAATGGTGATCCGGTGGACGAGGACTACCTGCAGCGCGCAGGTGTACTCAACAGGCTGCCGCAGTGGCGCGAGCATGCCAATGCGTTGATGGGACTGGTGCCCAGCGCGGTCTGAGCCGTCAACGCAGGAAGAACCTCGAAGGCGCGCCCAAGGGCGCGCCTTTATTTGCATCAGCGCGCGCCGCAGGCATCCTGCACGCAGTGGCGATACTGCAGATCGCACAGGACCTTCGACTTGCCTGCAGCCAGGCATTCCTGACGCAGCTCCTCGCAGTACAGCCCGCCCCCACAGACGCCACCGGTCTGGGCGAACACCGCACCCACCAATGTTGCATAGATCAGTGCAGCAGCAGACAGTTTGTGCAACAGCGTGCTCTTCATCGCTCTCCCCATGTGCAAGTGTCCGCAAGTGGACCCAGCAACTGTGTTGAATACGACACGACGGGAACGTGACTTCCCTCACCTTCCAAGATATTTCGGAATTCCCCTACAGAGAAAGAGGGCGGACCTTGCGGTCCGCCCTCCTGGTACTGCTATCGCACTTCGAACTATCAGAAGCGCTGGGTGTACTTCATGTACAGGAAGCGACCGACGTCGAAGCCACCGTAGTAGGCGAAGCTCGAGTTCGGCGCCGAGTACTGCAGCGCACCGCGGTGATCGAACACGTTGTTCGCACCCAGGGCGATGGTGGCATCCCACGGAGCCTTCCAGCTGACCTGCACGTCGTGGAAGGTGTTGGAGCCGGTGTGGCGCAGCGGATCCGGCTCACCATTGGCGTAGTGGTTCGGAGCGTCGCACCATGCGTCGTCGATGCAGCTTTCCTTCATGCCCGAGTAGTAGCGGGCAGTCCAGTTGACGCCGAAGTCACCCAGCTCCCAGTTGACACCCAGGTTCGAACGGACGCGGAACAGGCCCGGCTCACCAACGCGACCGATGGTGATGTTCTCACCCTTCTTGTTCTGGCCGGCTTCGTCGTACTTGGCCAGGTAGCTGGTCTGCCAGTCGATGCTGAACTTGCCGATCGACAGTTCCGGCAGGCGGTACTTGACACCCAGATCGTAGCCTTCGGTCTCCATCGAGCCGAGGTTGGCCAGGCCGTAGGTCAGCGCCTCGATATGGCCATCAGCGGCACGGGTGACGCCTTCGCAGCGAGCTGCGTTGCCCAGCACGTAGCAGTCACGCAGGATGCGATCAACGCTGTCAGCGATGATCATGTTCTTCAGCTCGTAGCGGTACCAGTCGAGCGAGATGTCCAGGCCCTGCACCCAACGCGGGCTCCAGACCAGGCCAACCGTCTTGCTCTTGGAGGTTTCCGGCTTCAGAGCCGAATTCGAACCGCTGACGAACTGGTCCGGGGTCGCGCACGGGAAGGTGCTGCAAGGCGCGAAGCCCTGGCCGACCTGCACGTAGTTGGCCGGCACGCCAGCCGCGGCGCAGGCAGCATTGCCAGCGACGTTGCCCGGCGAGGTCGAACCGCACGGATCGGTATAACGCTCGAAGCTCGAGTTGGTGCCGCCGTACAGATCGTCAACGGTCGGTGCGCGGAAGCCTTCTGCGTAGGTACCGCGGACCAGCAGTTCGTCGATCGGGCGCCACACCAGGCCGAACTTCGAGTTGATCGTGTCACCGAAGTTGCTGTAGTCAGAGTAGCGGCTTGCGACGTTGAAGGTCAGTTCCTTGGCAAACGGCAGGTCCGACAGGATCGGCACGTTCAGTTCCAGGTAGAACTCATCCAGCGAGTAGTTGCCCGAGGTGGTGGTCGACGCCAGGCCGGTCGACTGGCCCGACTGACGGAAGGCGTCCGGCACGAAGCGGCCTTCTTCCTTGCGGTGCTCGTAGCCCATGGCCACACCCAGGTCACCGGCCGGCAGCTCGAACAGCGAACCGGACAGGTTGGCGGTGTAGCTGGTGGTCTTGGTCACACCAGTGTCGGTGTAGGTCGGGAACAGGAAGTTCTGCAGATCACGGTCGGCAAGCGAGCCCTGGCCGTTGACGCCGTAAGGCAGCAGCGGGTTCCACGGGCGGCACTGGCTCAGCGGGATCGGATTGGCGGCGGTCCCGCACTGAGCAACGCCCTGGCCGTTGATGAACGACTTGCCAAGTGCCTGCTCGGAAGCGATCAGGCTCATGTCGCCGTAGCCGGTCTTGGTCAGCTCGTTGCGGTTCCACAGCGCGCCAACGTCCCAGTCCCAGGTCTTGCCGGCAAACTCGAAGAAGCCACTCAGGCTCGGCGCGAAGCGCAGGGTCTTGAGGTCGCTCTTGGTGGTACGCGGCACTTCCCACAGGCGGCGACGGAACTCAACGTCCTGGCCGATCGGGTTGAACGCGCTGTCCTTCGACAGCGGGGTACCGAACGACAGCGACTGGTACGGGTAACCCGCGATCTGCTGGTCGGTGGTGCGCTGGTTGTACAGCACGTCAGCATTGAAGGTGATCGAATCAGCCAGATCGTAGCTGCCGTTGACATACACGGACTTACGCTCGATGCCGGTCTGCACCATCATCTGCTGGTTGGCGTTGGAGTACTCGGCCGGAGTCAGCAGGTGGTAGTCGGCCGCATTCTTCGGGTCACCGCCCGGATTCAGGGTCTTCCACTCCGGCTGCGGCTGGCCTGCAGCGCGCGGCTTGCAGTCGCCCCACACGCGCGGGTCGCACCAGGTGCTGTTCTGGCTCAGCGGGCTCCAGTCGGCAGAGGTCGAATTCGGGCCCAGGCCGCCGTCGCGGCTGAACCAACGATCCTTCGCCCACACCGGATCCTGCTTGGAGTACTCGGCCGACAGGGTCACGCCGCCACGCTCGCCTTCAGAGCCGAGGGTGAACGAGTAGGTGTTGGTGTCGCCGTCGCCGCGGCCGTACTGGCCAACGTAGACGCTGGCTTCAGCACCATCGAAGCGCTTGCGGGTGATCACATTGACCACGCCAGCAATGGCGTCCGAACCGTAGATGGCGGAGGCGCCATCCTTCAGCACTTCGATGCGCTCGACGGCAGCCATCGGAATCTGGCTCAGATCCTGGTAGCCGGCAGTGGTCGCGCCCAGGCGCTTGCCGTTCATCAGCACCAGGGTGCGCTGCGCGCCAAGGTTGCGCAGGTCGACGTAGTAGCCGCCAACGTTTTCGCCGGAGGACAGCGAGTCCGCGCGGGAAATGGCCGGCGAACCTGCCGAGGTCAGGTTCTGCAGGACATCGGCGACGGTGGTGTAGCCCTGCTTTTCCAGGTTCTCACGGCTCAGCGTGAGGACCGGCTGCTGGGTCTCCATCGAGGCGCCGCGGATGCGCGAGCCCGTGATTTCGATGCGATCCAGGGTGGTCGCATCCTTTGCTTCCTGCGCAGAAGCAAAGGCGGGCGTCAGCGCCAACGCAATGCCAGCCGGCAGAAGGCCCAGCCGCACTGCGGGATTACGAACGTTCATCTATCTCTCCAAGGTACGTGTTAGCAGCGTGTTAAAACACCCCAGCACGTTACGATTGCGTTGCAGCGCTGTATTTGCGCGAGCCAACCGGAGACTTTGCAGATTGTGGCGGCAGCAAGCCGCCGTTTTCCCTGAAGCGCGATGCGGACTGGCCGTAGCGGGCGCGGAACGCACGCGCGAAGCTGCAGCAGTTGTCGAAGCCACTGGCCGCAGCGACCTCGCCAACCATCATGTCGGTGTCACGCAGCAGGTCGGCCGCCCGTTCCAGGCGCAAACGTGCTGAAAGCGACTGCGGGCTTTCCTCGTACAGGCTCTGGAAGGTCTTGGAGAGATACCAGCTGGAGAAGTTGGTCAGCTCGGCCAGTTCACCGATGCGCACCACGCGGTGGCTGTTGCCTTCCAGGTACAGGCGGGCGCGCTGCATGCGGCCGAATACCTGGCGCTTGCGGCTGCGCGAGCGACCCGGGCAACGCTGCACGTTGTCGGCCAGCCCACGCTGCAGGCCCGCCAGATGCAGCAGCAGCGGGCGCAGTGCCTGTGCCGGCTGGCCACTGGCCAGCGCATCGCGCCACAGGCGCAGCGCAACGCGGGCATCGCCACGGCTCATGCGGCCACGCCCGGCGTACAGGCCGCAGTCGGCCATCTCGGCCAGCACGCGCAGTGCTTCGACAGTCAGGTTCAGGCCAACGCACAAGCCGTTGCGGCCTGCCTGCACCAGCGGCCGCGACTCTTTCTCGAAGGCGATCCACTCGCCCTGGCGCAAGCGGAAGCGTCCTTCCTTGGCTTCCACCCAGGAGCTGCCGCGCACCTGCATCCACACAGTGAAGCTGCTGCCTGCGGTCTGCAGGCTGCCGAGCCGGGCCACGCCCAGGCAGGTCGGCGCAGCATCGTCGAGCGACCGGTCCAGAGAGACGGTTTGGCCGCGATCGGCCAGCGAGAGTTGACGCATGGGGGCACCACGGTTTGCCTAGTACAGGCCTCCGTTTTGCCAAATCAGGCGGCACCACGTCAGGAAAGTCAGACGAGATCGCCACGAATTCGCGGCGAGGTCGCCACGAAGAAATTACGAAGGCCCATTTCCGTTGAACAACAACAACTTGGAGAACGCCGGAAGCAGCGTCGGCGAGCGCTCGGGCAAGCGCATCACGCCGATGTCGGCACCGTCGCTGACCGCCATTGCCACGAACAGCGTGTGCCCATCGGCGCCGGCACTCAGCCCGTTGCCGGCACTGAGGCGTTCCGCATCCAGGCAGCGTTCCGGTTCCTCGCGCCCGGCCTGGATCAGCACCAGTGTGGTGCCACAACGGGTGGACGTACCGAGGTAGCCGATCGCGTTGCTGCCGGCCACAGTCCAGGCACGGTACCGCCACCGGCTGGGCCGGTCATCGCTGATCTGCTGCACGCTTGCCGGTGCCAACGCCGCATCCACCGACCACAGGCCTCCTGCGGCCAGGCGGGTGAACAGCACACGCCCGCTGCTGCGATCGAACCGCGCCTGCGAAACACCGTCGATGCTGGCCAGGCGGCGCCAGGGCTGCACGCTTCGATCAAACAGGCTCAGCCGGGTCTGTTGCTGGTCATCGCGCTCGACCACCAGCAGCTGGTCCGGGCGTGCCCCGTACAGTGCCTGCAGCGGCTGCTCCGACGGGACAGGCAACGGCTGGACGCGTTCGTCACGTGGGGCGATCTCATAGACCACTGTGCGTCCGTGCTCGTCGCGCCCCACCACCAGCAACCGGCGGCTGTCGGCCGACCAGTCCGGTGCCTGACGTGCCTCGGGCCGCAAGCCTTCGATCGGCCGCAGCGAATCGGGGCGCTCCATGTCCGCCCACCACAGCGCGAAGCTGCCTGAACGATCGGACGTGAACACCAGTTGGCGTCCATCCGGCGCCGCCATCGGCTGCCCATCCCGGCCACTGGACGCAAACAAGCGCTGCGGCGGCGAGCCGCCCTCCATCGGCACCTTGAAGATGCCGAACTGCGCGCGCCGATGGACGAAGGCCAGCATGCCCGCGCGGCGCGCAGTGGCCGGCCACTGTGCGTCGTCGAGCCCGGCATCGCGCAGCGTGCGGCTCTCGACGTCCAGGTAGTACAGGCGCACTTCACTGTCGACACGGCGTCCAAACACGATCGTCCGGCCATCACGCAACCAGGCCCAGCCACGCAGTTCAGCGGCCTCGCTGGTCAGCTGCTCGGGCGTGCCCCCCGCTGCCGGCATGCGCCACAGGTCGCCCAGCTGCGGATTGCGCACGAACACCAGCCACTTGCCATCAGGCGAGTAGCGCGGCGCATAGTCGAAGTCATCCTCGGCAACACCGTAGTCCAGCGCCTCCCATTGGCCACTGGCCAGATCGAGCTTGCGGATGCCCCGATGGGCATAGCGCCCCACCATGCTGCCGAACACCAGGCCACGGCCGTCCGGCGTCCAGTCGAAACTGAGCAGCTCGGTGCCATCGCACCGCGTGGCCTGGCGCAGGGCACCACCGGTCGCGCTGGCGATCAGCACCTGGCAGCCGCCGTTGTTGCTGAACCGCGCGAAGGCGATCTCGCGTCCATCCGGCGACCAGCTCGGGAAGCGGTCAACCGAGCCGGCCGGCGGAGCCAGCAGCTGCCGCGCTGGCGCGTTGCCGGAGGTCTGTACCTTGATCGCCCCACCCCCTTGCCCGTCTTCGTTGGCGCCTTCATAGGCCACCAACGAGCCATCGGGTGAAAGCGTGGGATAGGTTTCAAAACCGCTGGTTGCGGTGATCAACCGATAGGGACGCTGCGGGCTGCCGATCACGCGCGTGCCGTTCTCCACGGCCGCATCCACCGCTGAACTGCTGGCCGGTGCCCGCCGCAGCAGCAGCGCGGCCAGCACCACCACCGTGGCCAGCATCAGCACGCCCAGCACCAGCAGCACGCGCCGGCGGACATGGCGCCAGCGGCGGCGCGATGCCTGCACGTGTGCCGGCCTCTCCTCGGCGATGCCCATCACCGGTTGCAGGTCCGCGATTCCGTCATCGGCTTCTGAGGACGGTGCCGCCTCGACATCGTCCAGTACCTGCACCGGCACCAGCAGGCGATAGCCGGTCTTGGCGATGGTCTCGATATAGGCCTGGCCGTTGTCGTCGTCGTTGCTGAACGCCTTGCGCAGCTGGGTGACGGCCTGGGTAAGCACATCATTGGTCGGCAGCGTGTCCGGCCAGACTTCCGCGAACAGTTCATCGCGGGTGACAACGCGCCCGGGCTGGCGCAGCAGTACACGCAGCACGCCCAGCGCCTTCGGCGTCAGCCGACGCGGGCGACGCGCACCGACGACCTCGACTTCTCGCGAGGACAGAGTGACAGTGCACTCTCCGATCCGGATCCGATCGAATCCGGGGGGCTGGTTTTCACTGCTGTTCATTTTCCGCTACACAGTAGAGACAGGTCCGGGGCAGCGTTTGCCTTCGATACCCTCCCGTCCTGGGAACAGCAAAAAGCCAGACTCCGCACAAAGCATCGGCGCATACCGCAAAAACAATGAAGCGGGCGAATACTAGCCTATGCGGGTTACCTCGCCTATCGCGTGGTCGACATCCAGGCTCTCTCTCGCCGACGCATTCACATAATTTGCTGCACCATTCGCGCCCTGCGGGGCGCGGAATTTTTATCTGGCGTTCATTTTCACATGCGCCGCAGCATGGTCAATCCGACCAGTCGCGAAACCACCAAAGCCACGTACATCACGCCTGAAAACTGCTCCAGCATGACCAATGCACGCGCCTGCGGATGCAGTGGCACGACGTCGCTCAGGCCGACACCCGAGAGCAAACTGAAGCTCAGATAAAGCAGTTCCATCCAGGTGCGCTGTGCACCACCACCGGTGCCCTGGAAACTGCCCGGATACCACTGCTGGCACACGGCGAAAGCAAACGCGAAGGCCCAGGCCAGCAACGTGAATGTCGCACCTGCCGCGAACAGTTCATCGCGGGTGACTTTATGGTCCTGGAGCATGTAGGCGATGAGTGCACCGGCCGTATAGAAGTACAGCAGGCTTTCCAGCAGCTGCGCGGTGGTCAGCAGCGCACTGCGATCCAGCAATGCACCGGCCAGCGAGAACACCACCGAAGGAATGGCCAGCAGCAGCGCCAGCCAAGTGCCCAGCGGGCTGCGCTGGACCACCCACAGCGCCAGGCCCAGTACCGCCATGCCGAACATGCCCAGCGCCGCGCGGCCCGCAGCGGTGTCATCCAGCGCGGGGTATAGCAGCACGGCGATCAACTGGGCCCCCAGCAGCCAGGCCGAAGGATGACGGCGGGCAATGGCCAGCCAGCGGGTGGTGATGGCAACGGGCATGGCGTCCTTTCCCCAGGGTGGTGGGCCGAGGATAGCCGGGAGCGGTGTGATGAGCGGTAGTGCCGGCCGCTGGCCGGCACCCCCGCTTCCGCATCACCCCTGGCGGTAGACCTCGGCACCGGCCGCGCGGAACTCCGCCGACTTCTCCTTCATGCCGGCCTCGGCGTAGTCGCGCACGTCCTGGGTGATCTTCATCGAACAGAAGTGCGGACCGCACATCGAGCAGAAGTGCGCCAGCTTGTGCGCATCCTTCGGCAGCGTCTCGTCATGGAATTCCTTGGCCTTCTCCGGATCCAGGCCAAGATGGAACTGGTCTTCCCAGCGGAACTCGAAGCGCGCCTTGCTCAGCGCGTTGTCGCGCACCTGCGCGCCCGGATGGCCCTTGGCCAGGTCGGCCGCGTGCGCGGCGATGCGATAGGCCATGATGCCGTCACGCACGTCCTGGCGGTTGGGCAGGCCGAGGTGTTCCTTCGGCGTCACGTAGCAGAGCATGGCGGTACCAAACCAGCCGATCATTGCTGCACCGATCGCGCTGGTGATGTGGTCGTAGCCCGGCGCGATGTCGGTGGTCAACGGGCCCAGCGTATAGAACGGCGCTTCGCCGCACTCGCGCAGCTGCTTGTCCATGTTCTCCTTGATCAGCTGCATCGGCACATGGCCGGGGCCCTCGATCATGGTCTGCACATCGTGCTTCCAGGCAATCTTCGTCAGCTCGCCCAGCGTTTCCAGCTCACCGAACTGCGCGGCGTCGTTGGCATCGGCGATGCAGCCCGGGCGCAGGCCGTCACCCAGCGAGAAGGTCACGTCATAGGCCTTCATGATCTCGCAGATGTCTTCGAAATGCGTGTAGAGGAAATTCTCCTTGTGGTGCGCCAGGCACCACTTGGCCATGATCGAGCCACCACGGCTGACAATGCCGGTCACGCGCTTGGCGGTGAGTGGCACGTAGCGCAGCAGCACGCCAGCGTGGATGGTGAAGTAGTCCACGCCCTGCTCGGCCTGCTCGATCAGCGTGTCACGGAAGATTTCCCAGGTAAGTGCTTCGGCACGGCCGTCGACCTTCTCCAGCGCCTGGTAGATCGGCACGGTACCGATCGCCACCGGCGAGTTGCGGATGATCCACTCGCGGGTCTCATGGATGTGCTTGCCGGTGGACAGGTCCATCACCGTGTCACCGCCCCAGCGGATCGCCCACACCAGTTTCTCCACTTCCTCGGCAATGCCCGAGGACACCGCGCTGTTGCCGATGTTGGCGTTGATCTTGGTCAGGAAGTTGCGGCCGATGATCATCGGCTCGCTTTCCGGGTGGTTGATGTTGTTGGGCAACACCGCGCGGCCGCGTGCGATCTCATCGCGCACGAACTCCGGTGTGATGATCTTCTGGATCGAGGCACCAAATGCCTCGCCGGGGTGCTGCTGCAGCAGGCCGGCATCGCGGATCGCGTCCAGGCGCTGGTTCTCGCGGATGGCGACGAACTCCATCTCCGGCGTGATGATGCCACGGCGCGCGTAGTGCATCTGGGTGACGTTGGCACCTGCACGCGCACGGCGCGGCAGGCTGCGCGCGGGAAATCGCACCGCATCGAGCTTCGGGTCCTGCTCGCGATCGCGGCCGAACGAAGAACTCAGTCCTTCGAGCTGCTCGGTATCACCGCGCTCTTCCACCCAGCCGCGGCGCAGTTCCGGCAAACCGGCCGACAGATCGATGCGCACCTCCGGATCGGTGTACGGACCGGACGTGTCGTAGACCGTGACCGGTGCGTTCTCTTCGCCGCCGAACAGCGTCGGCGTGCGGGTCAACGCGATCTCGCGCATCGGTACCTGCAGATCCGGACGTGAGCCGGGCACGTGGATCTTGCGCGAGCCGGGGATGGGCCGGGTCACGGATTCGGAGAGTTGCTGGGCCTGTTGCTGCAGGGCGGAGAGCTGTGCGTTCATCGGGCATCGTCCAGGAAGGTCAGGGACGAAGCGGCGGCGCACTGCTGCCGCTCCCGGACGGTCCTAGGGCGGAGTCCGGGCATGGCTGCACTGCAAAGCTTCCCTACGCCGGTATGAGCCGGATCAGGTTCCAAGGGACTGTCTCAACCGTGGCCACATGGCCGCGGTACCCCCGCTTCTTGGTGCGCATTAGACCATAGAACGCACCGCAGCTCCTGGCTGTTCCATCCACGCACGGCGTGGATCCGCTGTTTCTGTATTAACAGAACCGTGACATCGCATTCAGTAACGTGCACGCGCATCGTGCCGCTGCGGCCGGTGTTTCCTCGCCGCCTTCGCGGCCCCTGCCCGGCCTGTGCTGCATGTCGCCGGCCCCTCGCAGCAAGCTCTGCTCGCTCCCCTCAATCCCTTGATCGGAGAAGCCCCTTCATGGTGTTTCGCGTTTCCATTGCACTGGTTCTGCTGCTGGTGCTGCTCGCCGGTGTTGCACCCGGCCCCTTCAATACCGTGGTGCAGAGCATCCTCGGCGAACTCATCCGCGGCATCGGCTGGCTCTACCTGCTGGTCGTGTTCCTGGCCCTGGTATTCCTGATGTACCTGGCCTTCGGCCGCTTCGGCAACCTGCGCATCGGTGGCGAAGACGCCGAACCGGAATTCTCGCGGGCCAGCTGGATGTCGATGCTGTTCGCCGCCGGCATGGGCATCGGCCTGGTGTTCTGGGGCGCCGCCGAGCCCATTTCGCATTTCAGCAAACCACCGGAAGGGCTGGCACCTGAAAGCATGGACGCTGCGCGTGCTGCCATGCGCTACGTGTTCTTCCATTGGGGCCTGCACCCGTGGGCCATCTATGCGTTGATCGGCCTGGCAATGGCCTGGTTCCAGTTCAACCGCAACGGCCGTGGCCAGATCAGCGATATGTTGCAACCGATCATCGGCCGTCACCATCGTGGCTGGATCGGGCATGTGGTCAACATCTCCGCAGTCGTCGCCACTGCGATTGGCGTGGCTACAGCTCTCGGCTTCGGCACGGTGCAGATCGCAGCCGGCGTGGAACGCGTGTTCGGCGTGCAGGCGGGCGTGCCGCTGCAGCTGACCATCATTGCGGTGGCCTTCGTTCTGTACATGGCGTCCACGCTCAGCGGCGTCGGCCGCGGCATGAAATGGCTGTCCAACTTCAACCTTGCACTGGCGGCGCTGCTGCTGGCGCTGGTGCTGGTACTCGGCCCGACTGGCGCGATCTTCAACACGTTCACCACCACGCTGGGCTCCTATCTCAACCAGCTGGTGACGATGAGCCTGCGCATGTCACCGTTCTCGTCCAGCACCTGGGTCGCGGACTGGACGATCTTCTACTGGGCCTGGTGGATTTCCTGGGCACCGTTCGTCGGTTCGTTCATCGCGCGCATCTCGCGCGGGCGCAGTGTTCGGGAGTTCGTGATCGGCGTGGTGCTGGCACCGACGCTGCTGGGCTTCTTCTGGTTCTCGGTGTTCGGTGGCACCGCGATCTGGATGCAGATCTTCGGCCAGGCCGACCTGCTGCAGGCGCTGGGCAACGGCTATGAAACGGTGCTGTTCACCATGTTCGACAGCATGCCGCTGCCGTTGCTGCTGTCGTGCATTGCGCTGGTGCTACTGATGATCTTCTTCGTGACCTCGGCTGATTCTGCGGTACTGGTACTGGCCAGCATGTCCACGGACGACGCTGGCGAGCCATTGCGCAAGCACAAAGTGGCGTGGGGTGTCGGCATTGCGCTGGTGGCGGGTTCCTTGCTGTTGGCAGGCGGACTGGAGGCGCTGCAGGGCATGATCACCATCGCAGCGCTGCCGTTCGCGCTGCTGATGCTTCTTGTGATGGTGTCGCTGTACCGGGTGCTGGACCAGGAGTACACGCGGGAGCGGCGGCAGGCGCAGCGCCAGCGGCACATGATCGATGCGTGGATCGCACGCGAGATGGCGGCGCAGGAGGAGACCCAGGCGGAGGCAGCGCGCGCGCACGATCAGGATTGAGGGGGTTTTGCAGCCTGCGGCTGCACCGCTTTTCTCAAGCAACGGCAACAGCAACTTCAAAAGCGGCTCTGGATTTCTGCTGGTTTGGCGGGGAGGGGGCCGATGGCGGGACACGCCGCAAGTACGTCCTTGTAGGCTCGGCCACGGCATCCATGCCGTGGACGGTCCCGCCATCGGCCCCCTCCCCGCCTCCGACAATTTCCCGGTGACGGCAGTAGATCCACGCCACGCGTGGATCAGGTGTATCGGAAAACAAGAAGGGGTCGGATCCGTTTTCCTTCGGAAAACGGATCCGACCCCAACCCACAGCGCGCGGCTGTTGCTGTTGCTGTTGTCTTTGCTTTTGATCTTCTTCTTTCTCTTCCTGCGGTGGCGGCCGCAGGAAACTGTCCGTGGCCGGGCGGGTGGGCTGGGCGGGGGTGTCAGCCGCATGGGCCCGAGGCATGCCTCGGGCGGGTTGGGCAGGACGCCCAACCCCGGTCTTGCCGTGTGCGCAGGACAGCGCACACGAGCAAGCGGCTGCCAAGCCTCCAGGGACGGATTCACGGCGTCCCCCCGAACAGCCCACCCGCCCGGCCCAATCACATGATCCCGCTTCCACTAACCACCACCGCAGAGGGGGCTCAGCCCGGTGGCCGGGAAACCTCAATACCCCGCCGCCTGCCCATCCTTGCGGCTCTCCGACGCGCCGTAATACACCCCGGTCTCGGGATCACGCATGATCGCCTGGTACCCGCCATACGGGCCGTCGGCGAACACGATGCGATGTCCCTTGCGCATCAGCGCGCGCACCGTTTCATACGGGAAGCCGGTTTCCAGATTCACTTCGCCGCCGTCGGTCATCGCCGTGGCCTGCCCGGTCGGTTCCGTTGAACCTTCGTGCTGGATGCGCGGCGCATCGCCGGCTTCCTGCAGGTTCATCCCGAAGTCCACCAGGTTCATCACGATCTGCGCGTGGCCCTGAGGCTGCATCGCGCCGCCCATCACGCCGAAGCTGGCGTACGGCTTGCCCCCCTTGGTGATGAAGGCCGGAATGATGGTCTGGAACGGGCGCTTGCCCGGCGCATAACCGTTGGGATGATTCTTCTGCAACACGAACATCTCGCCACGGTCCTGCAGGATGAAGCCCAGCCCCGGCGGCGCCATGCCACTGCCCATGCCGCGGTAGTTGGACTGGATCAGCGACACCATCATGCCGTCGGCATCGGCCACGGTCATGTAGATCGTGTCGCCCTCCTCCAGTTGCTTCGGCGTGCCCGGCTGCACTTCCTTCAACGCCTTGTCCATCGAGATCAGCGCGCGGCGCTGCGTGGCGTACTCCTTGGAGATCAGCTTCTGCACCGGTGCCGGCTGGAATGCCATGTCGGCGTAGAAGCGTGCACGGTCGGCGAAGGCCAGCTTCTTCGCTTCAACGAACAGGTGCACATGCTCCGGTGAACCGAACGGGATCTTCGAGAAGTCGTAGCCTTCCAGCACGTTGAGTATCTGCAGCGCAGCGATGCCCTGGCTGTTCGGCGGCAGCTCCCACACGTCGTAGCCACGGTAGTTGCTGCTGACCGGCTCGACCCATTCACCATGGTGGTCGGCCATGTCCTGGTAACTCAGGTATCCACCATTGGCCTTGAAGTAATCACCGATCGTGCGGGCGATGTCACCTTTGTAGAAGGCGTCGCGGCCGCCGTCGGCGATCTTCTGGAGGGTGCTGGCCAGGTTCGGGTTCTTCCACATCTCGCCCTTGCGCGGGGCATGGCCGTTGATCGTGAACTGCTCCTTGAAGCCCGGGTACTGCGACAACTTCGGCACCGAGCGGTCCCAGTAGTACGCGATCACTTCGGCCACCGGGTGCCCTTCGCGGGCATAGCGGATGGCCGGCGCCAGGTTGTCGGCCATCGGCTTGCGGCCGAAGCGTTCGTGCAGCGCGAACCAGCCATCGACCGCGCCGGGCACCGACACCGGCAGCGGGCCGGTGGCCGGAATGTCCTTCAGGCCACGGCGCTGGAACTCGGCCAGGGTGAGCGATTTCGGCGAGCGGCCCGAGCCGTTGTAGCCATAGAGCTTCTGCGTCTTCGGGTCCCAGACGATGGCGAACAGGTCGCCGCCGATGCCGTTGCCGGTGGGCTCCATCAGGCCGAGCGCGGCGTTGGCGGCAATCGCAGCGTCCACTGCCGAACCGCCGCCCTTCATCACGTCCAGCGCGATCTGGGTGGCCAGCGGCTGCGACGTGGCGGCCATCGCGTGCGGGGCGATCACCTCCGAACGGGTGGCGAAGGTCTGGCCGGTAATGCGGTCGGCGGCGAAGGACAGTGCAGGCATGGCGGCGAGCACGGCGGTGGCGAGCAGGGAACGGGCAAGGCGTCGGGACACGGTCGGGTTCCGATGGAAGGGTGGTGCTCCGATCTTCGCCGCTGCGGCCTTCACGCGGTATCGGGCAGAGGTCATGGGCGATGGTCTTTCGGTGGGTGCGGACCCAGGCCCGCACCCAGCAAGGCGAAAACAGCCCGGAATCCGCGCAAAAAACGCACTGAAAGGAGTGAATTCGGGTTCACCGAAACACTTTCAGCAGCAACCATCCTTGTGCCGCAAGCGATTGCGGGGGATGCGCCGGAAACCGATAGAAAATCCGTCGCGAGGGTTGACAGCGCCGAAATGGCTGTGTTTCTCTCGATCACATGTTGCATCACAACACGCCACCGCGAACCCACATTGAAGCCGCCGACACCGGCGCCGCCTCGCTGCGTTCGATTCTTGTGCTCGTACTTATTACCCAGCCAACAGGTGCGGGACGAGCCAGCGTGTAAGCAACAAACACACCGGAACTCATCAAAACCCGCACCCGCCCCGGTGCGGGTTTTTTCATTTCAGGACCTGGTTTCAGACGCAACCACCATGAACAACGCCAACTTCAAAACCTGGACCAGCACCGCCACGACGCCTCGTAGCGGCTGTGCCTGTGCGACGCATGGCGCCTCCTCCACCGCTTTCCCCTGACCGGCCGGCACGTCACCTTCGACGACCGGCCGTTCTTTTTTCTTCCCACCGCAAGGAACCTCCCCCATGAGCACCAACGACCTGCCCCAGACCAAGATCGCCGTCATCGGCTACGGCAGCCAGGGCCGCGCCCACGCACTGAACCTGCGCGAATCCGGCTTCGACGTGGTGGTAGGCCTGCGTCCGGGCGGCCCGACCGAGGTCAAGGCACAGGCCGATGGCTTCACCGTCAAGGCCCCGGCCGATGCAGTGAAGGATGCCGACCTGGTTGCCGTGCTGACCCCGGACATGGTGCAGAAGAAGCTGTACGACGACGTGCTGGCGCCGAACATGAAGCAGGGTGCGGTGCTGTTGTTCGCGCACGGCCTGAACGTTCATTTCGACATGATCAAGCCGCGTGACGATCTCGACGTGGTACTGGTCGCACCGAAGGGCCCGGGCGCGCTGGTCCGCCGCGAGTATGAAATCGGCCGCGGCGTGCCGTGCATCTGGGCGGTCTACCAGGACAAGAGCGGCAAGGCGGCTGAGTACGCCCTGGCCTATGCAGCCGGCCTCGGCGGCGCCCGCGCCAACCTGATCCAGACCACCTTCAAGGAAGAAACCGAGACCGATCTGTTCGGTGAGCAGGCCGTGCTGTGCGGCGGTGCCTCGGCGCTGGTGCAGGCCGGTTTCGAGACCTTGGTGGAAGCCGGCTACCAGCCGGAGATCGCCTATTACGAAGTACTGCACGAACTGAAGCTGATCGTGGACCTGTTCTACGAAGGTGGCATCTCGCGCATGTTGGAATTCATCTCCGAGACCGCGCAGTACGGCGACTACGTCAGCGGCCCGCGCGTGATCGATGCCGGCACCAAGGCACGCATGAAGGAAGTGCTGAAGGACATCCAGGACGGCACCTTCACCAAGAACTGGGTGGCCGAGTACGAAGCGGGCCTGCCGAACTACAACAAGTTCAAGCAGGCCGACCTGGAACACCCGATCGAGAAGGTAGGCAAGGAACTGCGCGCCAAGATGGTCTGGTTGCAAGGTCAAGCCGCGTAACAACGCGGCACCCCCACCCGCTCTGCAAGGTCCCCCATGAACTCTCCCACACACCGCAGCGCGCCGCCCAACGGCGCGCGCTGGCTGACCCAGGCGCTGGAGGCCGAGGGCGTCCGCACGCTGTTCGGCTATCCCGGCGGCACCATCATGCCGTTCTACGACGCGCTGGTGGATTCGTCGCTGAAGCACATCCTGGTGCGCCACGAGCAGGGTGCAGCGCTGGCGGCCAATGGCTTCGCCCGCGCCAGCGGCCAGGTCGGCGTCTGCGTGGCCACCTCCGGCCCCGGCGCCTCGAATCTGGTCACCGGCATTGCCGACGCGATGCTGGATTCGGTGCCGATGGTCTGCATCACCGGCCAGGTCGGCACGCCGCTGCTGGGCACCGACGCCTTCCAGGAACTGGATGTGTTCGGCCTGACGATGCCGATCGTCAAGCACAGCTGGCTGGTGCGCAGCGTCGATGATCTGCCGCGCGTGGTGGCCGATGCCTTCCGCATCGCCCGCGAGGGCCGTCCCGGCCCGGTGCTGATCGACCTGCCCAAGGATGTGCAGCTGGCCGATGCCAGCCATCTGCCGGTGCATGTGCCCAGCAGCGTCGAACCGCCGCCGGCGCCGGCCGAGGCCGCCATCGCCGAGGCGATCGCCGCACTGGCGGCGGCCGAGAAGCCGGTGGTCTACGCCGGTGGCGGCATCGCGCTGGGTGATGCGGTGCAGGACCTGCGCGACTTCGTCGAGGCCAGCGCCATCCCCACGGTGATGACCCTGCGTGGCCTGGGTGCGCTGCCGGCCAGCCATCCGCAGTCGCTGGGCATGCTGGGCATGCATGGCACCCGCGCGGCCAACATGGCCGTGCAGGAAAGCGACCTGCTGCTGGTGCTGGGGGCGCGCTTCGATGACCGCGCCACCGGCAAGCTGGCCGAGTTCGCGCCATTCGCCCGCGTCGTCCACATCGATGCGGACGCTTACGAGATCTCCAAGCTGCGCAGCGCCGACGTCGCCGTGCCTGGCAATGTCGGCCATGCCATCCGTGCCCTGCGTGCGGCCTTCCCCTCCCCCAGGGCCCACCAGGATGCATGGCGCAAGCGTTGCGCGCAGCACCGCGATCGCTTCGCGGCCCGCTACGATGCACCCGGCCAGCACATCTACGCGCCGGCGTTGCTGAAGCGCCTGAGCGAGCTGGCCCCGGCCGATGCGGTGATCGCCTGCGATGTCGGCCAGCACCAGATGTGGGTGGCCCAGCACTGCCGCTTCAACCACCCGCGCAACCACCTGACCAGCGGCGCGCTGGGCACCATGGGCTTCGGCCTGCCGGCGGCGATGGGCGCGCAGTTCGCCTGCCCCGACCGCACCGTGGTGCTGGTGTCCGGCGATGGCAGCTTCATGATGAACGTGCAGGAGCTGGCGACCATCGCCCGCTGCCGCCTGCCGGTGAAGATCGTGCTGCTGGACAACAGTTCGCTGGGCATGGTGCGGCAGTGGCAGGAGCTGTTCTTCGCCGAGCGTTACAGCGAGATCGACCTGTCCGACAACCCGGACTTCGTGGCATTGGCGCAGGTGTTCGGCATCGCCGCCACCCGCATCGACAACCGCGACGACGTGGAAGGCGGCCTGGCCGCGCTGCTGGCCGAACCGGGCCCGGCACTGCTGCACGTGGCCATTGATGCACGCGCCAACGTGTGGCCGCTGGTGCCGCCGAACACCGCCAACAGCACGATGCTGGAAAGCAACCCCGCCCATGCCCGCCAGGAGACCCCCAATGCAATACCGGCTTGACCTGGTGCTGCACCCGGCCGAAGGCGCGCTGTTGCGCGTGATCGGCATGGCCGAACGTCGCGGCTTCGCGCCGCGTGCGATCAGCGGCGCGCCGGTAGCTGCCGACGATGGCCGCTGGCACCTGCAGCTCGTGGTGGATGGCCAGCGCCCGGCGGAAACGCTGTGCCGGCAGATCGAGAAGATCTACGACTGCGTGTCCGTACAGGTCACCGCCGTGGAAGGAGTATCGCCATGAACACCCGTACCGTAGCGACCACGGTGCCGGTACGGAGGCGTCTTCTTCGTCGCCCGTGCCCGCACGCGGCGGTCTTCGGCACCGCGCTGGTGGCCCATGCCGGCCGCTGATGCCAGCCAGGAAAGCGATGTCGGCGACGTAAGCGTTGCCGACGTTCTGGCAGCGCAGGCCCGCCTGCGCCGCTTCCTGCCGCCCACCCCGCTGCACTATGCCGAGCGCTTCGGCACCTGGCTGAAGCTGGAGAACCTGCAGCGCACCGGTTCCTACAAGGTGCGCGGCGCCTTGAACGCTCTGCTGGCCGGCCGCGAACGCGGCGACACCCGTCCGGTGATCTGCGCCTCGGCCGGCAACCACGCCCAAGGCGTGGCCTGGGCCGCCTACCGTCTGGACGTACCGGCCATCACGGTGATGCCGCACGGCGCACCGGCCACCAAGATCGCCGGTGTTGCCCACTGGGGCGCCACCGTGCGTCAGCATGGCAACAGTTACGACGAGGCCTACGCCTTCGCGGTCGAACTGGCACAGCGCCATGGCTACCGCTTCCTGTCCGCGTTCGACGATGCCGATGTGATTGCCGGCCAGGGTACGGTCGGCATCGAGCTGGCCGCGCACGCGCCGGACGTGGTGATCGTGCCGATCGGCGGCGGTGGCCTGGCCTCCGGCGTTGCACTGGCACTGAAATCACAGGGCGTGCGCGTGGTTGGTGCACAGGTGGAAGGCGTTGACTCGATGGCGCGCGCGATCCGTGGCGATGTCCGTGAGATCGCCCCCGTCGCCTCGCTGGCCGATGGCGTGCGGGTGAAGATCCCCGGCTTCCTGACCCGCCGCCTGTGCACCTCGCTGCTGGACGACGTGGTGATCGTGCGCGAGGCCGAGCTGCGCGAGACCCTGGTGCGGCTGGCGCTGGAAGAACACATCATCGCCGAGGGCGCCGGTGCGCTGGCGCTGGCCGCCGGCCGCCGCGTTGCCGGCCGCCGCAAGTGCGCGGTGGTGTCCGGCGGGAACATCGATGCCGGTGTCCTGGCCGGCCTGCTCACCGACATCCGTCCGCGCCCGCCACGCAAACCGCGGCGACGGCGCAGCGAAACACCGCGCTCGCCCGGCAAGGCCAGCGCCACCGCTTCCCCCACCTCTTCCCCTTCCCCCCTGCAAGCCGTCGCACCCGCTGTCGAGGAGATTTCCCTGTGACCACCATCGAACGAATTACCACCCCGCGCATCCGCATCTTCGACACCACCCTGCGTGACGGCGAGCAGTCCCCCGGCTGCAGCATGAGCCCGCCGCAGAAGCTGGTGATGGCGCGTGCGCTGGACGAACTGGGTGTGGACATCATCGAAACCGGCTTCCCGGCCAGCTCGCAGTCCGACCGCGAGGCGATGGCACTGATCGGCCGCGAACTGCGCCGACCGAGCCTGAGCCTGGCGGTGCTGTCGCGCTGCCTGCAGGCCGATATCGAGACCTCGGCACGTGCACTGGAAGCCGCGGCCAACCCGCGCCTGCACGTGTTCCTGTCGACCAGCCCGCTGCACCGCGAACACAAGCTGCGCATGACCCGCGAGCAGGTACTGGAGTCGGTACGCAAGCACGTTGCGCTGGCGCGTTCCTACATCGACGATGTCGAATTCTCGGCCGAGGATGCCACCCGTACCGAGCTGGATTACCTGATCGAGGTCTCGCGCGTAGCGATCGCCGCCGGCGCCACCACCATCAACCTGCCCGACACCGTCGGCTTCACCACGCCGGAAGAAATCCGCGCGATGTTCCAGCAGGTCATCGCCGGCGTCGCCGACGTTCCGAACGCCGCCAATGTGATCTTCAGCGCGCACTGCCACAATGATCTGGGCCTGGCCGTGGCCAACTCGCTGGCCGCCATCGAAGGCGGCGCGCGCCAGGTCGAGTGCACCGTCAACGGCATCGGCGAGCGCGCCGGTAACTGTTCGCTGGAAGAGATCGCCATGGTGCTGAAGGTGCGCCAGGCCTTCTACGAGCAGGACAGTTCGATCAACACCCCGCGCATCGTCGGCACCTCGCAGCTGCTGCAGCGCCTGGTCGGCATGCCGGTACAGCGCAACAAGGCCATCGTCGGCGCCAATGCCTTCGCCCACGAATCGGGCATCCACCAGCACGGCATGCTGCGCCATCGCGGCACCTACGAAATCATGCGCCCGGAAGACGTGGGTTGGGAGGACTCGCAGATGGTGCTGGGCCGCCACAGTGGCCGCGCCGCCGTCGAAGCGCGCCTGCGTGCACTGGGCTTCTGGCTGGACGAGGACGAGCTGAAGCTGGTGTTCGAGCAGTTCAAAGGCCTGTGCGAACAGCAGCGCGTGGTCACCGATGCCGACCTGCAGACGTTGATGCAGGGCGGCTCCAACGCGCAGGGCTACCGCCTGGCCTCGATGACCATCAGCGATGTCGGCAGCCGCGCCAACGCGCTGGTCGAACTGTCCGACCCGGACGGCAACCGCGTGGCCGAGACCGCGCAGGGCGATGGCCCGGTCGATGCGCTGTTCGGCGCGCTGTCGGCCGCCACCGGCGTGCAGCTGATGCTGGACAGCTACCACGTGCACAGCGTCGGCATCGGCGCCGATGCGCGCGGTGAGGCCAACCTGAGCGTGCGCCACGAAGGCGTGGAGTACGACGGCACCGGCACCAGCAAGGACATCATCGAAGCCTCCGCGCTGGCCTGGCTGGATGTGGCCAACCGCCTGCTGCGCCAGCGCCAGGCCACCGCCCACAACAGCACCGACGTTCCCACCCCTGCCACCGCCTGAGGAACCCGCCATGAGCGCCTTCGACACCTTCACCCCGGCCAGCGCCGCTGGCCAGCAGTGGAACGCCCAGGACTATGCGATCGACGCCGGCTTCGTCCCGCTGCTCGGCGGCGCGGTCTCGCGCCTACTCGACCCGCGCGCCGGTGAGCGCATCCTCGACCTGGGCTGTGGCGATGGCGTGCTCAGCACCGAACTGGCCCTGAGCGGCGCACGCATCCACGGCGTGGATGCCTCGCCGGAACTGGTGATCGCCGCCCGCGCGCGCGGTGTCGATGCCCAGGTGATGGACGGCCACGCACTGTCGTTCGACAGCGAGTTCGATGCCGTGTTCAGCAACGCGGCACTGCATTGGATGGGCACCCCGGACCGCGTGCTGGAAGGCGTACGCCGCGCGCTGCGCCCCGGTGGCCGCTTCGTCGCCGAGTTTGGCGGCCATGGCAACGTGGCCACGATCATCGCGGCCGTGCAGGCCGCACGCGTGGCGCACGGCCATGGCGCCAGCGCCTTCCAGTGGTACTTCCCGACGGCCGATGCCTACGCCGACCGCCTGCGCCAGCATGGCTTCCAGGTGCAGCTGATCGAGTGCACGCCGCACCCAACGGCATTGCCGACCGGCGTGGCCGGCTGGCTGCGCGTCTTCGCCGCGCCGCTGCTGGACGACCTGCCAGCCGAGGCACGCGCTACGGTGCGCGAGGCCGCCACCGCGCTGCTGGCCGAGCTGCCGCGCAATGCCGCCGGCCAGGCGCTGGCGGACTACGTGCGGCTGCGCGTGCTCGCCCGCCGTCGCTGACTTGACCGTTCCGCTTTCTTTACTGATGTTCGCTATTTCGTACTTCTGCCAGGCATACGCATGACTTCCGCACCCCGCACCCTGTACGACAAACTGTGGGACGCCCACGTGGTGGTTCCCGAATCCGACAGCGCGCCCGCCGTGCTGTACATCGACCTGCACCTGATCCACGAGGTGACCTCGCCGCAGGCGTTCACCGAGCTGCGCGAGCGCGGCTTGTCGCCGCGCCGCCCGGACCGCACCAAGGCGACGATGGACCACTCCACGCCGACCCTGCCGGCCGCCGCTGACGGCACGCTGCCCTATGCCAGCGCCGCCTCCGAGGCACAGGTCGCCACGCTGGCGCGCAACTGCGCCGAGCATGGCATCGAGCTGTTCGACATGGCCTCGGACAACCGCGGCATCGTCCACGTGATCGCGCCGGAACAGGGCTTCACCCAGCCGGGCATGACCATCGTCTGCGGCGATAGTCACACCTCCACCCATGGTGCGTTCGGTTCGCTGGCCTTCGGCATCGGCACCAGCGAAGTCGGCCACGTGCTGGCCACGCAGTGCCTGCTGCAGCGCAAGGCCAAGACCTTTGCCATCACCGTTGATGGCCCATTGGCGCCAGGCGTCGGTGCCAAGGACGTGGTGCTGCACATCATCGGCGTGATCGGCGTCAACGGTGGCACCGGCCACGTCATCGAGTTCCGTGGCAGCACCATCGAAGCGATGGACATGGAACAGCGCATGACCCTGTGCAACATGTCGATCGAAGCCGGCGCGCGTGCCGGCATGGTGGCGCCGGACCAGGTCACCTTCGACTTCGTCGCCCGCACGCCGCGCGGCCCCAAGGGCGCCGACTTCGACGCTGCCGTGGCGCGCTGGCAGCAGCTGCGCAGCGATGACGGCGCACGCTTCGACAGCGAAGTGCACATCCACGCCGCCGACATCCGCCCGACCCTGACCTGGGGCACCCATCCGGGCACGGCCATCGCAGTGGACGCGCCGATTCCGGCGGCCAACGATGCCGCCGCACAGAAGGGCCTGGACTACATGCACTTCCAGGCGGGCAAGGCGCTGGCCGGTACGCCGGTGGACGTGGTGTTCGTCGGTTCGTGCACCAATGGCCGCCTGAGCGACATGCGCGAAGTCGCGCAGGTCCTGCGCGGCCGCCGCGTCGCTGACCGCGTGCGCATGCTGGTGGTGCCGGGCTCGGAGATCGTCAAGCGCGAGGCCGAGGCCGAAGGCATCCACGAAATCGTGCGCGCGGCCGGTGCCGAGTGGCGCGAGCCGGGCTGCTCGATGTGCATCGCCATGAACGGCGATCTGGTCGCACCCGGCCAGCTGGCCGTGAGCACCAGCAACCGCAATTTCGAAGGCCGCCAGGGCCCCGGTTCGCGCACGCTGCTGGCGTCGCCGATGAGCGCGGCGTGGGCCGCTGTGAACGGGCACGTTGCCGATACCCGCGAACTGTTCGCACAGGAGGTGGCGTGATGGCCGGTTTCCGTACCCTGACCTCGGCCAGCGTGGTGCTGCGCCAGACCAACATCGACACCGACCAGATCATCCCGGCGCGGTTCCTGTCCACCACCGAACGTGCCGGCCTGGGCCGCAACGCCTTCAATGACTGGCGCTGGCAGGCCGACGGTTCGCCGGTGGCTGACTTCGCCTTCAACCAGCCGCACAATGCCGGCCGCGGCATCCTGCTGGCGGGCCGCAACTTCGGCTGCGGTTCCTCGCGCGAGCATGCGCCGTGGGCACTGACCGACCTGGGCCTGCGTGCCATCGTCAGCAGCGAGATCGCAGATATCTTCCGCGGCAACTCGCTGAAGAACGGCCTGCTGCCGATCGTGCTGGACGAGGCCGACGTGCAGGCGCTGATGCAGCGCCCGGACGATGAGCTGACCATCGACGTGGCTGCGCGCGAACTGCACACGCCCGATGGCCGCGTCTATTCCTTCCCGCTGGATGGCTTCTCGCAGACCTGCCTGCTGGAAGGCGTCGACCAGTTGGGGTATCTGTTGGGCCGTGTCCCTGAAATCGAACGTTACGAGAGTGAGCATGCACGCTGAGATTGTTGTCCTGCCCGGTGATGGCATCGGCCCGGAAGTGGCCGCCGCGGCAGTGGCCGTCCTGAAGGCCGTCGCCGGACGCTTCAACCACACCTTCACCTTCAGCGAGCACGACATCGGCGGCATCGCCATCGACCGTCATGGCGAACCGCTGCCCGCCTCCACGTTGACTGCCTGCCAGGCCGCCAACGCCGTGCTGCTGGGCGCGGTTGGCGGCCCGAAGTGGTCCGACCCGAACGCCAAGGTGCGCCCCGAGCAGGGCCTGCTGGCGATCCGCAAGGCGCTGGGCCTGTACGCCAACCTGCGCCCGGTGCGCACCCACGAAGCCGCGCTGCATGCCTCGCCGATCAAGGCCGAGCTGCTGCAGGGCGTGGACTTCGTGGTGGTGCGCGAGCTGACCGGTGGCATCTACTTCGGCGACAAGACCCGCGACGCCGACAGCGCCAGCGACCTGTGCCGCTACACCGTGGCCGAGATCGAACGCGTGCTGCGCAGTGCCTTCCGCCTGGCGCAGCAGCGTCGCGGCAAGGTCACCTCGGTGGACAAGGCCAATGTGCTGGAAACCTCGCGCCTGTGGCGTGACGTCGCCGCGCGCATCGGCCGCGAGGAGTTCCCGGACGTTGCCCTGGAGCACCAGCTGGTCGATTCGATGGCCATGCACCTGCTGGCCAAGCCGCGCGAGTACGACGTGATCGTGACCGAGAACATGTTCGGGGACATCCTCACCGATGAAGCCTCGATGCTGGCCGGTTCGCTGGGCCTGCTGCCGTCGGCCTCGCTGGGTGAACCGGGCGCGGTGGGCATCTACGAGCCCATCCACGGTTCGGCCCCGGACATCGCCGGCAAGGGCATCGCCAATCCGTACGCAACGATCTTCAGCGCGGCGATGCTGTTGCGCCATTCGCTGGGCCTGGAAGCCGAAGCCGCCGCGGTGGAAGCGGCCGTGCATGCGGTGCTGGATGATGGGGTGTTCACTGCCGACCTGGCCGCCAAGGGCCAGGCCGTGAGTACCGCCGCCGCCACGGATGCGGTGCTGGCCAAACTCAACTGATCCGATGGCGCCACTCCATGCGTGGCGCCTCTCCCTTTGGTCATTGTGCGCAGCCACCCATGGGGTGGCTCTACTGTAGATCCACGCCATGCGTGGCTGCCTTACTTGGTGGTGTACCCACCATTGACCAGGATGGTCTGCCCGGTCATCCACCAGCCATCGGTGACCAGGAAGCGGATCCACGGCACGATATCGGTGATATCGGTCAGGCCGGTGCGGGTGAATGCGGACAGCGCCGCCGCGGTCTTGTGGTACGCCTGCGCGTCGGCACTCTCTGCCGGGTAGAAGAACGGCGTGTCCATCGGACCAGGGCCGATCGCGGTCACCGAAATGCCGCGTTCACCGAACTCCTTCGACGCCGCGCGGGTGAAGTGCTCGACTGGCGCCTTGGTACCGGCGTAGCTGGAATAGAACGGCGTGTAGGCACCCAGCAATGAGGTGACCAGGGTGCAGATGCGACCACCGTCGTTGACGTGGCGGCCGGCTTCCTTGAGGAAGAAGAACGCCGCCTTGGCGTTGACCGCGCTCATCTCGTCGTACTCCGCTTCGCTGATGTCCAGCAGCGGTTTCTTCAATACCTTGCCGACCGTATTGATGGCGATGTCGGGACGGCCGACTGCGGCCGCGGCATCGGCGAACAAGCGCTCCATCGCTGCCGCCGAGGTCAGGTCCCCCTGCAGGGCCACCGCCTTGCTGCCGGCGGCCTGCACGGCGGCGACGGTCGCCTCTGCATCGGCCTGGGTGGCGGCGCTGTTGTAGTGGATGACGATGGCTTTGGCGCCCTGTGCAGCGAAGTCGCGGGCGATCAGGCCGCCCAGGTTCTTGGCGCCACCAGCGATCAGCACGGTCTTGCCCTTGAGGGAATGGTCGGTCATGGCTTCGGTCTCGGGGAGGAGGCTGCCCGGGGTGGCAACCCTGCCCTGACGACGATATCGTGCAGAAAATGCGGATAAAGCCCGCCACATTGACTTAACTTTCCAGAGCCAGCGAACAATGGACCGGATCGATCGCTTCCGCATCTTCACCCGGGTGGTGGAGTGCGCCAGCTTCACCCGCGCCGCCGACCAGCTCGGCCTACCCCGCTCCACCGTCTCGGCAGCCATTGCGGAGCTGGAGCAGCGGCTCGGCACCCGCCTGCTGCAGCGCTCGACCCGCCGGGTGTCCACCACCCATGATGGCGACGTGTTCCATGCCCGCTGCCTGCGCCTGATCGCCGAAGTCGAAGACACTGAATCGCTGTTCCGGCAAGACGACGCGCAACCGGTCGGTTTGCTGAAGATCGACGTGCCCAGTCGCATCGGCCGTCGCATCATCGCTCCGGCGCTGCCAGGGTTCTTCGCGCAGTATCCGCAGGTGGAAGTCGACCTGGGCATGACCGACCGCGCGGTGAACCTGATCGAAGACGGTTGCGATGCGGTGCTGCGGGTCGGTCAGCTGGGTGACTCCAGCCTGGTGGCGCGCACACTGGGACAACTCGACTTCGTCAACGTCGCCGCGCCGGCCTACCTGCGCGAGCATGGTGTACCGCAGCATCCTGCCGACCTGCAGCAGCACCGCGCGGTGAACTATGCGTCGCCGACCACGGCACGGGTGGAACCGTGGGAGTGGCAGGACGGCGGCCAGCTGCGCACGCTGCCGATGCCCGGCTGGGTGCGGGTGAACAGCGCCGAGGCGTCGATCGCGTGCTGCGTAGCCGGGCTGGGCTTGCTGCAGATTCCGCGCTACGACGTGCAGGCGGAACTGCAATCCGGCGAACTGGTGGAAGTGATGCCGCAGTATGTGGCGCAGCCGTTGCCGGTGACTCTGTTGCAACCGCATCGGCACCACCGTGCGCTGCGCGTGCAGGTGTTCATCGAATGGCTGCTGCCGGTGCTGCGGAGCGGCCTGCAGCTGCAGTAGCTCCACGCCATGCGTAGATGCTTCTGTAGCGTCGAGCCATGCTCGACTCATCCCGTCATCGCGCGAAGAGCAGCCGAGCATGGCTCGGCTCTACAGAAAGCAGATCCCGCGAGCAGATCAATCCGGGCCATGCGTGGATGCAAGCCGCAGTGCCAACCAAGGTTGGCACCTACCAGAGGCGGTGGCCGTAGAACCCGGGGCGTTATGCCCCGGATTCGTCCGGCTTCACCCGGAACCACGCCGCGTACAGCGCCGGCAGGAACACCAGGGTCAGCACCGTGCCCACGATCAGGCCACCCATGATCGAAATCGCCATCGAGCCATAGAACGCACTGCGCGACAGCGGAATCATCGCCAGCACCGCCGCCAGCGCGGTCAGCACGATCGGGCGGAAACGGCGCACCGTGGCATCGATGATCGAATGCCAGCGGTCATGCCCGGCATCGATGTCCTGCTGGATCTGGTCGATCAGGATCACCGAGTTGCGCATGATCATGCCGGCCAGTGCGATCGTGCCCAGCAGCGCGACGAAGCCGAACGGCGCCCGGAACAGCAGCAGGAACAGGGTCGCGCCGATGATGCCCAGCGGCGCGGTCACCAGCACCATCGCTGCACGCGAGAAGCTGCGCAGCTGCAGCATCAGCAGCGTGGCCACCACCACCAGGAACAGCGGCATGCCGGCCTTGATCGAGTTCTGGCCACGGGCCGAATCCTCCACCGTACCGCCGGTCTCCAGCAGGTAGCCACTGGGCAGTTCAGCGCGGATCCCGTCCAGCGTCGGCAGGATCTGGTGCACCACGTCCAGCGGCTGCATGCCGTCGCTGATGTCGGCACGCACGGTCACCGTCGGCAACCGGTTGCGGTGCCAGATGATGCCGTCCTCAAAGCCATACTCCATCGTCGCCACCTGCGACAGCGTGATGCTGCCGCCGTTGGCGGTCGGCATCGACAGGCTGGACAGCAGCTCCAGCTGGTTGCGCTCATCGGCCGGGCCACGCAGCAGCATCTCGATCTGGCGGTTGCCTTCGCGGTACACGCTCACCGACTGCCCAGCCAGCGAACTGGACAGGAACTGGCTGACCTGGGCACTGCTCACGCCCAGCGCGCGGGCGCGCTCCTGGTCGATCACCAGCCGCACTACCTTGCTCGGCTCGCTCCAGTCCAGGTTCACGTTCATCACGTGTGGGTTCTCACGCACCTTGGCTTCGACCTGGCGCGCGATCGCCTGCACCTTCTCGATGTGCTCGCCGGAAATACGCATCTGCACCGGATAGCCGACCGGCGGGCCGTTCTCCAGGCGGGTCACGCGCATCTGCACGTCCGGGAACTTCGGAATCACTTCGTGCAGCAGCCAGTCGCGGGTGCTTTCGCGCGATTTGATGTCCTTGGCCAGCACCACGAACTGGGCGAAGTTGGTGGCCGGCAGCTGCTGGTCCAGCGGCAGGTAGAAGCGCGGCGAACCGGTGCCCACGTAGGAGACGTAGTTGGCAATGCCCTCGCGGCTGGACAGCAGCTTCTCCAGCTTCTCGGCCTGGGCCTGGGTCGAGCGCAGCGACGCGCCCTCGGCCAGCTCGATGTCCACCATCAATTCCGGCCGGGTCGAATCCGGGAAGAACTGCTGCGGCACGAAGCGGAACATCATCAGCGAGAACACGAACAGCGCGATGGTCGCGGCGATCACCCACCAGCGGTGACGCAGGCAGCCATCGAGGAAGCGACGGAAACTGCGGTAGAACGGGCGCTGGTACGGATCATGGTCATGCCCGTGCTGCGGCGGCGCGATCAGGTTGGCCAGCGCCGGGTAGCGGTCGGCCCACTGCTGGCGCCTGGCCAGCCAGCGCGCGGACAGGCTGCCCGGCCTCGGCGGCTGCGGATTGAACAGGTCCGGCAGCATCTTGTCGCCCAGGTACGGGATGAACAGCACCGCCGCGATCCACGACACCACCAGCGCGATGGTCACCACCTGGAACAGCGAACGGGTGTACTCACCGGTGCTCGATGCCGCTGTAGCGATCGGCAGGAAGCCGGCCGCCGTGATCAGCGTACCGGTCAGCATCGGGAACGCAGTTGATTCCCAGGCAAAACTGGCCGCGCGCAGGCGGTCGTAACCCTGTTCCATCTTGGTGGCCATCATCTCCACCGCGATGATCGCATCGTCCACCAGCAGGCCCAGCGCCAGCACCAGCGCACCCAGCGAGATCTTGTGCAGGCCGATGTCGAAGTAGTGCATGACGAAGAACGTCATCGCCAGCACCAGCGGGATGGTCACGCCCACCACCAGGCCGGTGCGCAGGCCCAGCGAGAAGAAGCTGACCAGCAGCACGATCACCACCGCCTCGGTCAGCACCTGCACGAACTCGCCGACCGACTCCTCCACCGACTGCGGCTGATCGGACACCTTGCGCAGCTGCATGCCCGCCGGCAGGGTCTTCTGCAGGCGCTCGAACTCGGCATCGAGGTTGGCGCCGAGCTTGAGGATGTCACCGCCATCCTTCATCGCCACCGCCAGGCCGATGGCCTCTTCACCCATGAAGCGCATCTTCGGCGACGCCGGATCGGCGAAGCCACGCTTGATCTCGGCGATGTCGCCCAGATGCACCGTACGCTCACCAGCACGGATCGGGAACTGGCGGATCGCTTCGATGTCGTTGAACTGGCCGGTCACGCGCAGCTGCACGCGGTCGGTGGCGGTCTCGAAGAAGCTGGTGCCGGTGATCGCATTCTGGTCGGCCAGCGCCTGCTGTACCTGCTGCATCGACACGCCCAGCGTCGCCAGACGAGTGTTGGACAGCTCGATCCACACCTTCTCGTCCTGCAGGCCGACCAGGTCGATCTTGCCGACGTCGGGCACGCGCTGCAGTTCCAGCTGGATGCGGTCGGCGTAATCACGCATCACCGCATAGTCGAAGCCCTTGCCGGTCAACGCATAGATGTTGCCGTAGGTATCGCCGAACTCATCGTTGAAGAACGGGCCGACGATTTCGCGCGGCAGCGTCGGGCGGATGTCGCCCACGCGTTTGCGCACCTGGTACCAGAGGTCGGGGATCTGCCTGGAACGCAGGCTGTCGCGGGCCATGAAGATGACCTGCGATTCGCCCGGGCGCGAGTACGAGCGGATGAACTCGTACTCGCCGGTGTTCATCAACGCCTTCTCGATCGGCTCGGTCACCTGCCGCGAGACCTGCTCGGCGGTGGCGCCCGGCCATAGCGTGCGCACCACCATCGCCTTGAAGGTGAACGGCGGGTCTTCGGACTGGCCCAGATGCTTGTACGACCATGCGCCGATGAGGGCGAAGGCGAGCATCGCAAACAACACCAGCGGACGATTGGCCAGCGCCCACTCGGAAAGATTGAAGCGGCGCACCGGCTTACTCCTTGGCCTTGGCGGCAGCCGCCGGCGTAGCCGGCTTCAGCACCGGGCGGTTCTGACGATCCACCGCGATCACCGGCTGGCCGGCGCGCAGCAGGTGTCCGCCGGCAGCAACCACCCAGTCACCCGCGTTCACGCCGGACAGTACCGGAACCGTCTCGCTGCCAAACGCCCCAGTGGTGACCGCTGCGGCCTTCAGCGTACTGTTGGCCGGATCGACCACCCACACGCTGGCGGCACCGTTGGCACCGCGCTGCAGCGCGCCGAGCGGCAGCTGCAGGGTGCCGTGGCGGCCGGCGCTGCTGTAGACGCGCGCGCTCTGGCCCAGCTCGACATCGGCCAGCGCATCGGCGGCCAGACTGACCCGCGTCGCGTAGGTGCGCGCCTGCGGATCGGCGGCGGCAGCAATCTCGCGGATCGTGCCCGGCAGGCGCTGCCCCGGGCGGTTCCACAACTCCACCTCGACCGGCTGGCCGACCGCGTAGTCGCGGATGGTGGCTTCGGGCAGGTCGATCAGCACTTCGCGGCCACCATCGGCGGCCAGGTTGAAGATGGTCTGTCCGGCGGACACCACCTGCCCGGCCTCGGCCTCGCGGCTGGCGATCACGCCGTCAGCCGGTGCGCGCAGCTGCGCGTAGTCGGCCTGGTTGCGCAGCATATCGAGGTTGGCGCGGGCAGCGTTGGCCTGGCCCTGCGCCGCTTTGAAGGCGGCGGACTGCTGGTCCAGCTGCGAACGGCTGACCAGTTGCTGGTCGGCCAGCACCTGGTAGCGATTGAGATCGTCGCGGGCGCGCACCAGATCGGCTTCAGCTGCGGCCAGTTGCGCCTGCGAAGCGCGCGCCTGCAATGCGAAGTCGGCTGCATCCAGCTCGGCCAGCACGTCGCCCTTCTTTACCCGCTGCCCGGCATCGACATGGCGCTTGACCAGGTTGCCGCCGACGCGGAACGACAGCGGGCTTTCCTGGCGGGCACGTACCGTGCCCGGGAACGCAGCCGGGGCCTGTCCGGCCTGTTCGCCGGGGTGAACCACCAGTACCGGCACGGCCGCCTGTGGCGCCTGTTCCTGTCCCGAACAGGCTGCCAGCGCAGCCACCCACACCATACCGCCCATCCAGCGCACGATCTTCATCGGTCAACGTCCTGAAAACGCAGGGTTGCAACTAAGGGGAGAGCCGCGACTGCCGGCCCAATTTAATAAACCGGCCGGTATAGTATAAATATCGAACCGCTTGGTCTAGTATTGTCGCGATGAGTTCTCCCACTTCCCGCAAGCCGTCGGCCAAGCCCGCTGCCAAGGCCGCCGGACCCGGGCGTCCCAAGGACCTCGGCAAGCGCGCGGCGATCCTTGAAGCAGCCAAGGCACTGTTCATCGAACAGGGCTATACCGGCGTGAGCATGGACACCATCGCTGCTCAGGCGGGCGTCTCGAAGCTGACTGTGTACAGCCACTTCGGCGACAAGGAGACCCTGTTCTCCGAGGCCGTGCAGTCCAAGTGCATTGAAATGCTGCCCGATGCCCTGTTCGTGGCCGACGCGGACGGCCCGCTGCGCGACCAGCTGATCGGCATCGGCCTGGCCTTCTTCGAACTGATCACCTCCGACGCGGCGATCTCGATCCAGCGCATGATGATGGCGCCGGAGACCGACGAACGCCTGCGCGAGCTGTTCTGGAAGGCAGGCCCGGAGCGCACCTGCGAGGCCCTGGCTGACTTCCTGCGGGCACGCGCCGAGCGCGGCGAACTGGACATCACCGACTATTCGCTGGCTGGCGAGCAGTTCCTGACCCTGGTCAAGGGCGAAGTGCACATGCATATGATGTGCGGCATGCCACTGTCACCGGTGGAGTGCGACCCTCTTGCCCATGTGACCGCCAGCATCGACTTCTTCCTGCGCGCTTATGCGCCGCGAGGGGCCGGGACGGCTGAATAACCAAAACTGAACGAACCGGAGGTCGCGATGACTTCCGGCACTGCGACCCCGGCCACCCGGCAGCTGATGCTCTGGGCGCGCCGCCGGCCTCCGGCACCGGTAAAATGGCCGGCCCACTGCGCTGGATTTGAACCTCATGACGATTGATTACGCCCACGCCCGCGAACTGATGGTGGAACAGCAGATCCGTCCCTGGGACGTGCTGGACATCAAGGTGCTCGACGTCCTGGCCCGCCTGCCGCGCGAGGCCTTTGTCGCCGATGCACACCGGGCGCTGGCCTACGCCGATGTCGAACTGCCGATCGGCCATGGCCAGAAGATGATGAAGCCGGTCATCGAGGGCCGTACCCTGCAGGCACTGGATCTGCAGCCGGGTGACGAAGTGCTGGAAATCGGCACCGGCAGCGGCTTCCTGGCAGCCTGCATCGGCGCGCTGGCGCGCGACGTGCTGAGCCTGGAGATCGACCCGGAACTGGCCGCCGCCGCGCGTGCCCGCCTGGATGCTTCCGGCCTGGGCACCAACGTCCGCGTGGAAGTGGCTGACGCCCTGTCCTGGCAGACCGAACGCCGCTTTGACGTGATCTGTGTCACTGGTGCGGTCGACGTGGTGCCGTCACAGTTCGCCTCGTGGCTGCGTCCGGGTGGTCGCCTGTTCGTGATCCACGGCCGCTCGCCGGCGATGGAGGCCCTGCTGGTCAAGGCCGACGGCAGCACCGAGTCCCTGTTCGAGACCGATATCGATTACCTGCGCGGTGCCGCCCCGGCACCCCAGTTCCACCTCTGAGTCCAAGGAAGCCGCAATGATCCGCCGATCCCTCGCTGTTGCGCTGGCCACTGCCCTGCTGCCGTTGTCCGCCCATGCCGCCGACCTGCTGCAGGTCTACGAAATGGCGCGCAACGGCGATCCGCAGCTGTCCGCCGCCGAATCGACCCGGCTGGTCGACAAGGAAGGCGCCGTGCAGGCGCGCGCCGCCCTGCTGCCGCAGATCAACGGCCAGGCCACGCTGAACCGCACGCGCAGCGAGCCGAACGCCGACATCAACTCCGGCTCGTTCACCAACAAGCGCCGCAATTACACGATCGATGGCAGCCAGACGCTGTTCAACTGGACCCAGATCAATAACCTGCGTTCGCAGCGTGAGCTGAGCAAGGCGGCGGACTTCACCCTCGATTCGGCCAACGACAGCCTGATCGTGCGCACCTCGGCGGCCTACTTCAACGTGCTGGTGGCGATCGAATCGCTGAACGCCGCACAGACCAACGAAGCGGCCGCGAAGAAGCAGTTCGACTTCGCCGACAAGCGCCTGGAAGTGGGCCTGGCGCCGATCACCGACGTGCACGAAGCCCGCGCCCAGTACGACCAGGCGCGCGCCAACACCATCGTTGCGCAGAACACCCTGGCCGATAACTACCAGGCCCTGACCGAACTGACCGGCCAGCCGGTGGTCAACCTGCGTGGCCTGCCGGCGGACTTCCGCCCGGAAGTGCCGGCCAACCGCGGCAACATCGACGAGCTGGTGCACCAGGCCACCACCCAGAATCCGGCGCTGAAGGCGCAGGAACTGAAGGTCAGCGCCGCCGAAGCCGGCGTGCAGGCCGCCCGTGGTGGCCACTACCCGACCCTGTCGCTGGGCGGCAGCTGGGGCAAGACCGCGACCTGGGGTGACAGCACCGGCGCCGGCTCGCTGTCGCCGGACGCGCGCACCAACAGCATCGGCCTGACCCTGAGCGTGCCGATCTTCGCTGGCGGAGCCACCCAGTCCAACGTGCGCCAGGCGCTGGCCCAGCGTGACATCGCCCAGGACGGCTACGAGCAGCAGAAGCGTGCCCTGGACCGCAACACCCGCAATGCCTACCAGACCCTGGTGCAGGGCATCAGCGAAGTGGAGGCCCGCCGCCTTGCGGTAGTCTCGGCGCAGAGTGCATACGACGCGTCGCAGGTTGGCCTGGAAGTCGGTACCCGTACCGTGCTGGACGTGATCCAGAACCAGCGCATCCTGTTCTCGGCGCAGCTGGACTACGCCCAGGCCCGCTACACCTTCCTGCAGAACCGTCTGCTGCTGAGCCAGTCGCTGGGTGCGCTGGACGTGGCCGAGCTGCAGGACGTGAACCGCCTGCTGACCCAGGACGCCGGCAACCCGGCAACGACCACGCACTGAGTCGTCGCCCTGCCGGCAGCGAAGAAGCCACCCGCGAGGGTGGCTTTTTTGTGGGCGGCGCGTACGGCCCGACCCACGCATGGCGCAGATCTGCCGGCCGTCAGCCCGGCCACGCGCCTGCCCGTTCCACTGCGGCCAGCACGCACAGCGCCGTGGCCAGGGGCGCAAGCACCATTGCAGCACCCGGCATCGGCGCACGGACACGCAGTGCCGCCGGGCACAAGGCTGCCATCACCAGCAGGGTTGCTGGACCCGGCAGCACCGGCAATGCGCCGGCCGGCGCTCCCAAGGCCAGCAGCGCCGCCGTCAGCACCACGGTGACCGGTATCAGCCGCGTCCGGAACGCGGGCGCTTCATCACCGGCCACAGGCCGGAGCTGCGCTGCCAGGTGTGCGGCCAGCGACAACAGCACCAGCAGCAGTGCTGCCAGCCCGGCCATGCCCGCCAGCGGCAGCAACGGCAGCAGCCACTGCAACTGCGGATGGCCCTGCAATGCCACCGACAACGGCCGCGTACTGTCCAATACCGGGAACTCGACCAGGCCGGCCTGCAACGCGGCCAGCATGATCAGCAGCAGCATCGCCAGCAGCAGCGCGGCCGCCAGCAGCCAGGGTGATCGCGTGCGCGCCTGCCGGCCACGTCCGGGAAATCCCAGTGCCAGCCCCACACTGGCAAACACCCCCAGCAAGGGTACGCTTGCCGCCAGCACCCCGCCGGGGCCGAATCGATAGGGCGCGGTGGCGTCCGGCAGCCACGGAATCCAGTTGGCGTAGTGCACGTGGCGAACCGCCAGCGCCAACAGCAACAGCCCGACACCGATCTTCACCGTCAACAACACGCAGACCGTCAGCGCGATGCGACGCGGGGGCAGCAGCACGAACGCACCCAGCACCAGCAGACTGGTGACGGCCATCACCGGATCCGGCAGCGCGCTGCCGGTTTCAATACCGCGACTGGCAAACACGGCACGCGCGTGGCTGGCCGTGGACTGCGCCACGCCGGCGCTGGTCATCACCAGTTCCAGCAGCAGTGCAGTACCCAGCAGGCGCGCGGCTGCCGTGCCCCAAACGGCCCGCAGCAGGCCGTGCAGGCCATCGGCTGCGGGCTGCTGCTGGTTCAGCACGTGCAGGCAATACAGCATCGGCGCCGTGCCCAGTGCGGCCAGCAGCAGACTCAGTACGATGGCCGGACCCGCCTGGGCGGCGGTGTACTGGCCAACCAAGGCGATCACGCTGCCACCCAGCAGCAGGGTCAACGCCACCATCGCGAAGTGATCCATTCCCAGCAGCGCGTGCCGGCCACGGCGGTTATCGCTGTCCATCGCAAGCCCTCTTGAATCCGCACAAGCGCGGTCGACAGGAGGCTGGCAGCGTGCGCCAAGTGGCGGTATCAGAATCCGTACTGTGCGCACCGCGATGTGACCACAAACACGTTCGCAGCCACGCATCCGGTCCTGCTGCGACAGGAATCCGGCTGCTAAGCAGAATTGATGCAGTCGATCACGTCAGTCGGTCCGCGTAGCGTCCGCCCTGGCGGTGTTGCTGCCCGGCTCAGCTGCGCGGGGGCGGCAGGTGTGGCGCGACCAGCGCCAGCGTGCGCTGCAGGGCACCGCGGCCGTTGCTGACCAGCGTGCAACCGGCACGGGCCATGTCCTCGCGCGCCTGGGCGTCGCCCAGCAGGTGCTGCAGCAGGTCACCTACCGCCTGCACGTCCTCGCCGATCAGCAAGGCACCGGCCTCTCGCATGCGCCGTGAGATCTCGGCGAAGTTGTGCAGGTGCGGACCGGTCACAGCGGCAGTGCCCATCGCCGCCGGTTCCAGCAGATTGTGGCCACCGATCGGCTGCAGGCTGCCGCCGACGAAGGCGACCTGTGCACAGGCATAGAACGGCATCAGCTCACCCAGGGTGTCGATGACGAAAACATCCGTGCCGGCCTCCGGCCATTGCTTCGCGCGACGGGTCGCCACGTTCCAGCCCTGCTCGCGCGCCAGCGCCTCCACCTTCGGGAAGCGCTCGGGGTGCCGTGGTGCCCACAGCAACAACAGGTCGGGGTGCTGCTGGCGCAGGCGCCGATGCAGGTCGATCACCGCCTGCTCCTCACCATCGTGGGTACTGGCCGCGATCCACACCGGGCGCCCGGCGGGCACGCAGGCATGGAACTGCTCGACGAAGCCCTGCACATCCGGCGTGGCGATATCGAACTTGAGGTTGCCCAGCGCCTGCACCTGTTCCCGCGCAGCCCCCAGCTGCACGAAGCGCTCGGCGTCGTCCTGCGACTGCGCGGCCACGCAGGTAACCGTGCGCAGCGCACGGCGGATCAGCGCCGCCAGCACCCGGTAACCGCGCAGCGAGCGCGCTGACAGGCGGGCGTTGAGGATGTAGACCGGAATGCGGCGGTCGCGGCAGCCGAACAGCATGTTCGGCCACAGCTCGGTTTCCAGGATCAGCGCCAGGCTGGGCTGGAAGTGGCCGAGGAAGCGGTTGACGCTGCCCGGTACGTCGTACGGCAGGTAGACGTGGTCCAGCGCATCGCCCCACAGCGCGCGCACGCGCTCCGAACCGGTCGGGGTGATGGTGGTGATGACCCAGCGGATGTCCGGACGCTGCTGGCGCAGGGCATTGACCAGCGGCGCGGCGGCATTGACCTCGCCCACCGAGACCGCGTGCAGCCAGACCCGCGGCTGGCCTGTCGGCTGCGGATACGAGGCATAGCGCTCATCCCAGCGCCGGAAGTATTCACGGACCCGGAAACCGCGCCAGACCAGGTGGTACACGGTGATCGGCAGCAGGATGTAGAGCACGGCCGAATACAGGCCGCGCAGGATCCATTCGACAGGGTCTTTACGCATGCGGCAAGGATACGGGAGCCCCCCGGGAAAGACACGCAGCCGGGTTGGTAGAATGGCGCCATGTCCGATGCCACCACCGCCATCCGCCCGTCGCTGCGCGATCCCCGCAACTGGCCGATGTTCACCGCCATGCTCGGCGCCTTCGCCATCGCCCGCCTGCCGTGGATGCTGCAGCGTGCGCTCGGCCGTGGCGTCGGCTGGATCAGCTGGCGCCTGCTCGGCAGCCGCCGTCGCGCCGCCGAGGTCAACCTGAAGTTGTGCTTCCCGGAGAAGGACGAAGCCTGGCGCCAGCGCCTGGTGCGCGACAGCTTCGACGCGCTGGGCGTGGGTGTGCTCGAGTGCATCCGCGCCTGGTGGGGCAGCATCGACCGCATCCGCCCACAGGTGAAGATCGAAGGCCTCGAGCATCTGCGGCAGATGCAGGCCGAAGGCCGCGGCGTGCTGCTGGTGTCCGGCCACTTCATGACCCTGGAGATGTGCGGCCGCCTGCTGTGCGACTACGTCGATCTTTCAGGCATGTACCGCAAGCACAAGAACCCGGTGTACGAGTGGGCGGTGAAGTTCGGCCGCCTGCGCTATGCCAAGGCGATGTTCGCCAATGAAGACATCCGCGCGACCGTGCGCCACCTGAAGAAGGGCGGCTTCCTCTGGTACGCGCCGGACCAGGACATGCGCGGCAAGGACACCGTGTTCGTGCCCTTCTTCGGCCATACCGCATCCACCATTACCGCCACCCACCAGCTGGCGCGGATGACCGGTTGTGCGGTGATTCCTTACTTCCACCGCCGCGAGGGCGGGAAGTACTTCCTGAAGATCGGCGCGCCGCTGGAGAACTTTCCCAGCGAGGATGTGGAAGCCGATACCACGCGGGTCAACCAGGCCATCGAGGAGATGGTGCGCGAGGCCCCCGACCAGTACCTGTGGATCCACCGCCGTTTCAAGCGCCAGCCGGGCGGGCGGAGCGACTTCTACAAATAACGGGATGCGGTGGAAGGGCCGGCGTGCTCATGGTAGTCGCCAACCTTGGCTGGCGCCGATGAACCGAGGCCGGTCCCGAGGCGCCAACCAAGGTTGGCAACTACTGCATCGGCGGAGATTCATCCGATTCGCGGGCCAACAGGCTGCCGGCGAACAACGCCGCCAGCAGCACGGTCAGGCCACCCCAGAACGCGGAATAGAACGCCAGATGCGTGTTGAGCGGGAACACGGTGACCGCCAGCGCCAGCATCGCCGGGCGGGCCCGCTCACGCGCGGCCATCGGTGCATAGCGCCAGGCCCGCCAGGCCTGGGCCACGGCTGCCAACCACAGCAGCAGGCCGAGCACGCCGGTTTCCGCCAGGATTTCCAGCACGATCTGATGGGCATGCAACGCCGGGGCATCGCCCCACACCGCCGGTTCGTCGCCAGACACGCAGGCCGGATAGGCATCGCGGAAGCCGCGTGCACCGACGCCATTGAGCGGATGTTGCTCGATCATGCAGGCCGCGGCGTCCCAGATCCGCGCACGCCCTGACAGTGCCTCGTCGACACCGCGCTCGCTTCCATCCCAGGCCAACGCCGTTCGCGCGAAGCGTTCGCGCAGCTGCGGCACGCTGGCGGTCAGCGCGCCCGCACCGAGGACAGCGACCAGCGCCAGCAGCACCAACCGTTTCCAGCCGAACTGGCGCACGCCGCTGTAGGCAAGCACCAGCGCGAAGGTGATCCACGATGCGCGCGAGCCGGCCAGCAGCAGCACGCAGCCCAGCGCCGCCGCGGCCAGTACCCAACCCGGATTGCCAAAGCGACGCGCCAGCGGCAACAACAGGAACGGTGAGAGACTGGCCAGGACCTGGCCGAACTTCAGGTTGCACGGCCCGAGTGCCCCACTGAGGCGATCGACCACGGCCGCCTCAGTGGCCGGGCACAACGCGTGACCACTCACCGCAAGCTTCAGCTGCTCAAGCGACCAGAACCACGGGCTGGTTCCGGCCAGCGCCTGCACCAGCGCATCCAGGGTCCATGCGCCGGTGATCAGCGCCAGGCCACCGAAGGTCAGCCGCCGCCGTTCGGGCGTGGCCACCGCGATCGCCACCAGCCACATGAAGGGCAGGTAGCGCAGGCCGGCGGCCGCCTTCGTCCACGACGCTGCCGGATCGATCGCATCAAACGCCGAGAACGCCTGCGGCAGCCAATAGCCGAGGAACAGGATCGAGGTCAGCGCCCACGCTGCCGTGCTCAACAGGTGCGGGCGGCGCTGCAGGCGGCGCATGACCATGCGCGCGGCTGCATACAGCGCGCCAAGACCGAGCACGGTTTCAGCGATGCCCGGCAACGGCCACAGCGCCACGTACGCCAGCACCCACCAGGGCGCCCAGCGCCCGGCGCGGTCGTCGCGCACGGTGACGGCGGGGTCAGCCGGCGAGGTCGGCATAGAGGCGGAGGGTATCGCGCTGCATGGCCTGCAGGGTAAACGGGATGCGGGTCGGCAAGGACGGCGGCTGCGCCAGCAGGGCCAGCGCACGTTCACCCAGCGCGCGTGCATCGCCCAGCGGCACCGCACCAGCGGGTTGCAGCTGCCGCAGCAGTTCGCCGACGCCACCATGATCCCAGCCCAGCACCGGGCGGCCCACCGACAGCGCCTCGACCACAGTACGGCCGAATGCTTCGGGCTTGTCCGACAGCTGCAGCACCAGATCGCTGGCCGCATAGGCCTGGGCGATGCGCGCGGTCGGTGTGCTGATCTGCACGGCGTCGGTCACGCCCAAAGCAGCGGCCTCCCGGCGCAGGTCGGCCACGTAGGCTTCACGGCCCGGTTCATCGGTGCCCAGCATCCACAGCTGTGCCGGCACACCGGCGGCGCGTACATCCGCCAGCAACTGCAGCGCATGAGCATGTCCCTTCAGCCGGGTGCCCCGCCCCGGCAGCAGCAGCAGCGGGCCCTCAACCTGCGCCAGCCACGGGTAGTCGGCTGCCAGCGCCAGTCGTGGCCGGCGGTCGGCGCGGGCCACGCGCGGAAACTGTGCGACATCGACGCCGCGCGGAATCACCTGCAGCCGCGCTTCGGGAACTGTCGGATAGTGCCGCTGCACGTAGTCGCGCACGCTGTTGGACACGCAGATCACGCGTTCACCGCTGGTCATCACCGCGCTGTAGCGACTGGGCGAATTCAATCCATGCACGGTGGTCACCCAGTGCGGGCGCTGCGTGGCGGGCATGGCGCGGATCGCGTACAGCCCCAGCCAGGCCGGCAGCCGCGAGCGGGCATGCACGACGTCCGCGCCAACCTCGGCGAACAGTCGGCGCAGGGTCGGCAGGTGGCGCAGGGTCAGCAGCGATTTGCGGCCGATGTCGAGGGTGAGGTGCTCGGCACCGCCATCGAGCAGGGGCTGCACCAGGCGGCCACCGGCGGAGACCACCAGCGCACGATGGCCGGCGGCGACCAGGGCCGCAGCGACTTCCAGGGTCGAGCGTTCGACACCGCCGGAGTGCAGCGCCGGCAGCAACTGCACCACGGTCAATCGGCGCATCGAAGGGGCGGCCGCTTAGTCGGCCAGCACGAACACGGAGCCGCAGTACGGGCACTGCGCTTCGCCATTGGGCTCGTCTTCGATCGGCAGGTACACGCGCGGATGCGAGTTCCACAGCGCCATTTCCGGGGTCGGGCAGCTCAGCGGCAGATCGCTGCGGTGCACGGTGTAGCGCTTCTCGGCGTTGGCGGGCGCAGTGGCGGTATGGCTCATGGCGGATGTCGATGAACGGGTTGCGAGGCCTGTGATTCTAGCATCTGGGCCGCCCCGACATTGCGCCGCAACGGGTCTTTACGCGTACCGGGCCGATTCCCTGCGACCTTGCATGCCACCTCGGGATGGGGTGCCGGTGGAAATTCCCGACCGAACCAGCAGGATCACGACGGGAAACCGCCGACAACGATATTTCCCGCATTTGGATCGAACTAAATGGCACTTGTCAGGTTGCCACGGCTGTTGCAGGATCGGGCCAGGTCGTGAACCGGCCTGCCCCAATCCGACCCGATCGCATGGCCCGCCCCCACCGGACCGGCATCGCTTCTTCCACTGCCATCCCGGCGGGCGGAGCGATGCTGTCCGTGGTGTCCGCCGATGCGGGTTCTGCCCGCCGCCTGCCCTTCCGGGAGACCCTTGCATGACCCTGTCCGATCCACGCCGCGCCCTGCTTCCGCTCGCCCTGGCCCTGGCCTGTGCGACTACCGCGATGCCGGTGCTGGCACAGGGACTGCAGACCTCGTTCGAGCCCGGCGAACCTGCCCCGTCGCAGGCCGCGGGTGCACTGCAGGTCAGGATCGGCAACGGCCCTGCGGCGCCTTACGCCGCCAAGCGCAATGCGGGCTACAGCGGCCTGCACGCACTGCGCTACAGCAGCGAAGGTGGCAGTGCGCGGCGCGAGCTGTTCAAGGTGGACATGGCCATCGAGGCCGATACCACCCTGTCGTGGCTGGTGCTGCCGGAGATCGTCGGCAAGGACACCGTGGCCTCGACCTATGTGTCACTGGACCTGCTGCTGGACGATGGCAGCCGCGTTTCGGCCGGCGCGGCACGCGACCAGCACGGTATAGCCCTTGGCGCACACGCGCAGGGCGTGTCGAAGACGCTGTATCCGCAGCAATGGGCACGCAAGGCGGTGCGACTGGGCGACGTGCCCGCGCTGAACGGTCGCCGCGTGGTGGCGATCGAACTGGAGGTGGCGAGTGCCGACGGTGCACCGGTCGCCGGCTGGATCGACGACGTGCGCCTGGATGCTCAGCCGCGACAACAGCCGCAACGCGTCTCCGACTGGGTGCTGACCACCCGTGGCACCCAGGCCAACGGCACCTTCTCGCGCGGCAACAATTTCCCGGCCACGGCGGTACCCCACGGCTTCAACTTCTGGACTCCGGTGACCGATGCCGGCGCACTGAACTGGCTGTACCGCTGGAACGAACAGAACGACGCACAGAACCGCCCGCAACTGCAGGCGCTTGCGCTGAGCCATCAGCCCAGCCCGTGGATGGGCGACCGCCAGACCTTCCAGGTGATGCCCTCGGCCAGCCGTGGCGTGCCGGAGGCCGACCGCCGCAAGCGCGCGCTGTCGTTCGATCGCAGCCACGAGAGCGCCCGCCCTTACCGCTACGACGTGCGCTTCGACAACGGCATCGCCGCCGCCATCGCGCCGACCGATCATGCGGCGCTGTTCCGCTTCGATTTCCCCGAAGGCGGCGACGCCAACCTGCTGTTCGACAATGTCGATGCACGCGGTGGCCTGACTCTGGACGCCGCCACGCAGACGCTGTCCGGCTATACCGACACGCGCAGTGGCCTGTCCAACGGCGCCAGCCGCATGTACGTGGTGGCCCGCTTCGACAAGCCCTGGCGCAGCAGTGGGCGCCTCGACACCGGTCGCCCGACCGGTTACATCAAGTTCGATGCGGGCAGCGACCGGCGGGTGACCATGCGCATCGCCACCTCGTTGATCTCGGTGGAGCAGGCGCGGCACAACCTGGCACTGGAAATCGCCGCGGCCGACACGCTGGAAAGCGTGTCCGGCCGTGCGCAGGATGCATGGGACGCACGCCTGGCCCGCTTCGACATCGGCGATGCCAGCGACGACCAGAAGACCACGCTGTATTCCAGCCTGTACCGGCTGTTCCTGTACCCGAATTCCGGCCATGAGAACGTGGGCAGCGCCGCCGCACCGGAGTGGCGCTACGCCAACCAGGCCAGCGCCAGCGATGACAACACCGAGGGCAGCGCGACCCGCAGCTACGCCGCCGTGCGCGACGGCAAGGTATTCGTCAACAACGGCTTCTGGGACACCTTCCGCACCACCTGGCCGGCCTATGCGCTGTTCACGCCCGACGATGCCGGCCAGCTGGTGCAGGGCTTCATCGAGCAGTACCGCGCCGGCGGCTGGATCGCGCGCTGGTCGTCGCCGGGTTACGCCGACCTGATGGTCGGTACCAGCTCGGACGTGGCCTTTGCAGATGCGTGGCTGAAAGGCGTCGGCGGCTTCGATCCGGCAGAGGCCTACGCGGCCGCGCTGAAGAACGCGACCGTGGTCCCGCCTGACCGCCACGTCGGCCGCAAGGGCATGGACCGCTCGACCTTCCGTGGCTATGCCAGCGCCGACGTGCACGAAGGCATGTCGTGGACGATGGAAGGTGCACTCAATGACTTCGGCATCGCCAACATGGCCGACGCCCTGGCCAAGCGCGCGGCCACGCCGGCGGCACGCGAGCGCTACAGCACCGAAGCCGACTACTTCCGCCACCGCGCCGCCAGCTACGCGACGATGTTCGACCCGGACGCCGGCTTCTTCCAGGGCCGCAAGGCCGATGGGCGCTGGCGCGTGGACGCCAAGGCCTACGACCCGCGCGTGTGGGGCCACGACTACACCGAATCCAACGGCTGGACGTTCGCGTTCACCGCCGCACACGACGGCGAGGGCCTGGCGGCGCTGTACGGAGGCCGCGAGAAGCTGGCGGCGAAGCTGGACACCTTCTTCGCCACACCGGAAACCGCGGACCCGGCACTGGCCGGTTCCTACGGCGGCACCATCCACGAGATGACCGAAGCGCGCGACGTGCGCATGGGCATGTATGCGCACAGCAACCAGCCGGCACACCACATCCCGTGGATGTACCTGTACGCCGGGCAGCCGTGGAAGACCCAGCAGCATGTGCGCGAGATCCTGTCGCGGCTGTACGTCGGCAGCGAGATCGGCCAGGGCTACCCGGGCGATGAGGACAATGGCGAGACCTCGGCATGGTACGTACTGGCCTCGTTGGGCCTGTACCCGCTGCGCATGGGCGCCCCGGAGTACGTGATCGGTTCGCCGGCATTCCGCCACGCGCGGGTGGAACTGCAGGGTGGCGCGGTGCTGACCGTGAACGCGGCCAACAACTCGCGTGAGAACGTCTACGTGCAGTCGCTGAAGATCAACGGTACGCCGTGGACGAAGACTTGGGTGCCGCACGACCTGATCGCCAAGGGCGCGACCCTCGACTTCGTGATGGGCCCCCGTCCCTCGCGCTGGGGCAGTGGCGTGGACGATGTGCCGCGCTCGTTGACCCCGCGCGGCCAGCGCCCCCAGCTGCTGCACGACCTGCTCGGCAGCGGCACCAAGGCGACGCTGGCCGATGGCCGTGCCCTGCCCGCGCTGCTCGATGACGATGCCGGCACGACGGTGGGCCTGGGTAGCGGCGCAACCATCGCGCTGACCGGCCTGGCCGAGGGCACCCCGACGATGTACACGCTGACCAGCGGCGACGGCCGCATCCAGGGCGGTGAGTGGACGCTGGAAGCGCGCAACGGCAGCGGCAGCTGGGCCATGCTCGACCAGCGCAGCGGCGAAGACTTCGAATCCGCCCGCCAGACCCGTCCATTCCGGATCGCCAAACCCGGTCGTTACAGCGAGTACCGCCTGCGCCTGGCGGCACCGGCACGGCTGCCGCTGGCGGAGATCGAACTGCTGGCGGCCGGCACCGTACAATGAGCGGCATGCGCTTCCGTCTTCTGCCCTTGGCCCTTGTTGCCCTGTCCTTCTCCAGTTTCGGCCAGACCCAGGCGTTCGATACGCAGCTGACCCGCGACGGCGTGACGCTGAACTACCAGGACGCCCGTGGCGCGCTGGCCGCGCCGCAGCGCAAGCGGGTGATCGATACGTTCTTCTTCGCCTATCTGCGCGAACGTGCGGACTTCCATCCGGCGGCGCCGTCCATGGTGCGCATCGTGATCGATCCGGCCTACACCGGCATCGCCTTCGTCGGCGACAAGGACCACGCAGCGACGATCACCATCAACCCGGGGTGGCTGGCGCAACACCCGAACGACATCGACCTGGTCACCCATGAGGCCATGCACATCGTGCAGGGCTATCCGGGCTACGGCGACGCGCGGGTGCCGGGCTGGCTGGTGGAAGGCATCGCCGACTACGCACGTGACCGCTACGGCATGGACAATGCCGCCGCGGGCTGGGCACTGCCGGGCAAGGTCGAGAAGGGGCAGAACTTCGACAGTGGCTACCGGGTGACCGGTGCGTTCCTGAAGTGGGCCGACGCCGAACACCCGGGACTGGTGCTCGCACTGGACAAGGCCCTGCGCGACGGCCGCTATGCACCGACGCTGTGGCAGAAGCACACCGGCAAGGCACTGCCAGCGCTGTGGGCGCAGTACGCCAAGCCGCGTTCGGATGCACCGCCGCCGGCCCCTGCACGCCGCGGCAAGCGGCACTGAGCCCCCACGCACTTTACGTTCGCCGGGCATTGCCCGGCGCTACCGCATCGCGGCCTCAGCGCGACTGCACGAAGCCGGCGTACAGCGCGAACAACTGCTGGAAGTACCGCCGCGTCACTCGATTGCGCATGACACCCTCGCCCATGGAAAGTTGGTCGGGCCCAGGGTGGGAAGGCCGGTCCGGTCCCTTCCCACGGCCAGGCCGCGTGGGCGTATTGGGCCGCAGCGGCGTTGCAGGGAAATGACCGCCGGACTGCAATTCATCGGGTAGCGCCGGGCCATGCCCGGCGGAATGCGAGAAGCGCCGCGCTGCGCGCTCGCCGGGCATGGCCCGGCGCTACCCGATCCGGTTTCCGCTGGGCGGAAACGAAACGCGCCCCGAAGGGCGCGTTTCTGCAGATCGCAGCGGAACGAAGGCTTACGCCTTCTTTTCCGCTTCGATCTGCTTGCGGATCTGCGCATCGACCGCCGCAATGGCGGTCATGTTCAGGATCCGGCGCGAGGTCGCGCTGGTGGTCAGGATGTGCACCGGCTTGTTCACGCCCATCAGGATCGGACCGATCGCCACGCCGTCGGTGAACACGCGTACCAGGTTGTAGGCGATGTTGGCCGCTTCCAGGTTCGGCAGCACGAACAGGTTGGCGCGGCCCTGCAGGGTCGAGCCCGGCAGCAGCTTCTGCCGCAGCGCTTCATCCCATGCGGTGTCGCCCTGCATTTCGCCGTCCACGTTCAGACGCGGGTTGCGCTTGAGCAGCAGCTCGCGCACCTGGCGCATCTTCAGCGCATCCTTCGAATCATGGCTGCCGAAGTTGGAGTGCGACAGCAGCGCCACCTTCGGCTCGATGCCGAACAGCTTCATGCGGTAGGCCGCCTGCAGGGTCGCTTCGCACAGCTGCTCGGCGGTCGGGTCTTCCTGCACGTGGGTGTCCACGAAGAAGAACACGCCCTGCTGGTTGATCACGCCGGTCATCGCCGAGGTCGAGGTGACCTTCGGCTCCAGCGGCAGCACGCTGCGCACGTAGCCCAGCTTCTTGTGGAAGCGGCCGACGATGCCGGTCAGCATCGCATCGGCTTCGCCACGGGCCACCATCACCGCCGCGATCAGGGTCGGGCGCGAACGCATCAGGTTCTTCGCCGCGGCCACGGTCACGCCACGGCGGCCGGTCAGGCCATGGTAGTACTGCCAGTATTCGTTGAAGCGCGGGTCGTCGTTGATGTTGGTGACTTCAACGTTCTCGCCGATCTTCAGGCGCAGGCCGAGGCGCTCGATGCGCGATTCGATCACTTCCGGGCGGCCGATCAGGATCGGGTGCGCCAGGCCGTCATCGACCACGTTCTGCACCGCCTGCAGCACCACTTCCTCTTCGCCCTCGGCATACACCACGCGCTGCTTGTCGCTGCGCGCGCGGTCGTAGACCGGCTTCATCATCAGGCTGGTGCGGTAGACGAACTGGGCCAGCTTGTCGCGGTAGGCGCCCATGTCGGCGATCGGGCGCGAGGCCACGCCCGAATCCATCGCGGCCTGGGCCACGGCGGCCGACAGCTCCACCAGCAGGCGGCGGTCAAACGGGCGCGGGATCAGGTATTCACGGCCGAAGCTCGGCGTCTCGCCACCATAGGCCGAACCCATGTCGGTGGCCGCACGGCGCGCCAGCGCAGCGATGGCGCGCACGCAGGCGATCTTCATTTCCTCGTTGATCGCGGTCGCGCCCACGTCCAGCGCACCACGGAACAGGTACGGGAAGCACAGCACGTTGTTGACCTGGTTCGGGTAGTCCGAACGGCCGGTGCCGATGATCGCGTCCGGACGCGCGGCGCGCGCCAGTTCCGGCATGATTTCCGGGGTCGGGTTGGCCAGCGCGAAGATCACCGGATCCGGCGCCATGGTCTTGACCATGTCGGCGGTCAGGATGCCCGGTGCCGACAGGCCCAGGAAGATGTCCGCGCCGTCGACGATCTCGGCCAGGGTGCGCTTGTCGGTGTCGCGCGCATAGCGCTGCTTTTCCGGGTCCAGGTCGGTACGGCCGGTATGGATCACGCCCTCGCGGTCGAAGGCCAGGATGTTCTCCGGCTTCAGGCCCAGCTGCACCAGCATGTTCACGCAGGAAATGCCGGCTGCGCCCATGCCCGTGGTCGCCAGCTTCACTTCCTCGATCTTCTTGCCGGTGATCGCCATGGCGTTGAGCACGGCCGCGCCGACGATGATCGCCGTGCCGTGCTGGTCGTCATGGAACACCGGAATCTTCATGCGCTCGCGGAGCTTGCGCTCGACCACGAAGCATTCCGGCGCCTTGATGTCTTCCAGGTTGATGCCACCGAAGGTCGGCTCCAGCGAGGCGATGATGTCGACCAGCTTGTCCGGGTCGGTTTCATCCACTTCGATGTCGAACACATCGATGCCGGCGAACTTCTGGAACAGCACGCCCTTGCCTTCCATCACCGGCTTGCCGGCCAGCGCGCCGATGTTGCCCAGGCCCAGCACCGCGGTGCCGTTGGAGATCACCGCCACCAGGTTGCCGCGGGCGGTCAGCTCGCTGGCCTGCTGCGGGTCGGCCTTGATCGCTTCACAGGCGTACGCCACGCCCGGCGAATACGCCAGCGACAGGTCGCGCTGGGTCAGCATGGGCTTGGTAGCGGAAACCTTGATCTTTCCCGGCGGGGACATCCGGTGGTAATCGAGGGCGGCCTGTTTGAAATCTTCGTTGGACATCGATGTGGGTTACATGAATGGGCAGAAGGGACAGGGGATGATACCCCCGTTGGAGCGTCTGGACCTGTCGCTATCCTGTCGCAGGCATGCTGCGACCGCACAATTCCGTGCCGTATGCGACGGTACCGGGATACCAGCTTCGGCGTCTGCCATGACAGCCATGGGACGCCCTGAAACGCCGCGGGGCCGTACCACTGTCGTGATCGGCCCCGCGGTACCACACACCTGGATCAGCCCCTGGCCGGCAGCGCCTCGGGCACGGCATCGATCAGCGGCGGCAGTTCGCTTTCGCGGCCATCCAGCGCCAGCTGCAGGCGGTTGCGGTCCAGCGCACCCTCCCAGCGCGAGACCACTACCGTGGCCACGGCATTGCCGATGAAGTTGGTCAGCGAGCGGCATTCGCTCATGAAGCGGTCCACACCCAGGATCAGCGCCATGCCAGCCACCGGCACTTCCGGCACCACCGCCAGGGTCGCGGCCAGGGTGATGAAGCCGGCGCCGGTAACGCCAGCGGCACCCTTGGAGCTGAGCATGGCGACCAGCAGCAGGGCGATCTGGTGGCCCAGGGTCAGTTCGGTGTTGGTGGCCTGGGCGATGAACAGCGCGGCCAGGGTCATGTAGATGTTGGTTCCGTCCAGGTTGAACGAATAGCCGGTCGGGACCACCAGGCCCACCACCGACTTGCTGCACCCGGCGCGTTCCATCTTCTCCATCAGCGACGGCAGCGCCGACTCCGACGAGGAGGTACCCAGCACCAGCAGCAGTTCGGCCTTCAGGTAACGCGCAAGCTTGAACACCGAGAAGCCACACAGGCGGCAGACCAGGCCCAGGATCACCGCCACGAACAGGAACGCGGTGAGGTAGAACGAGCCCACCAGCCAGGCCAGGTTGATCAGCGAGCCGACGCCGTACTTGCCGATGGTGAAGGCGATTGCGCCGAAGGCACCGATCGGGGCGGCCTTCATCAGGATGTGCACCAGCTTGAACACCGGGGCGACCAGCGCCTCCAGGAAGTTCACGATCGGCTTGCCCTTCTCGCCCACCGATGCCAGCGCGATGCCGAACAGCACGGCCACGAACAGCACCTGCAGGATGTTGCCATCGACGAACGCGCTGAGCAGCGTCTTCGGGATGATGTCCATCAGGAAGCCGACCAGGGTCAGGTCATGCGACTTCTCGACGTAGCTGTGCACCGCGGTCTGATCCAGCTCGGCCGGGTTGATGTTCATGCCGGCGCCGGGCTGCACCACGTGCGCCACGATCATGCCGACGATCAGTGCCAGCGTGGAGAAGAACAGGAAGTACGCCATCGCCTTGGCGAACACGCGGCCCACCGTGCGCAGGTGGGTCATGCCGGCGATGCCGGTGACGATGGTCAGGAAGATCACCGGCGCGATGATCATCTTCACCAGGTTGATGAAGGCATCGCCGAGCGGTTTCATCTTCTCGCCGATCAACGGCTCGTAGTGGCCGAGGATGGCGCCCAGGACGATCGCCACGATCACCTGGAAGTACAGCTGGCGATAGATCGGCAACGGCTTTGCAGGCACCGGTGCTGCGGTCGGGATGTGCATGGCGGACTCCGGAAGGGGCGTTTTCAGGCACGTACGGCCCCGGGACTGCACGGGAACCGTAACCGTGGAAACTGATCGCAGGCCCTGTGCTGCACGCGCAGGGGGTGCGACCAATGGACGCCTTTGTACGCGCCGGGCACGCTGGCGCAGATAACCTATTGGTACTAGCCCCCCGGTTCAGGTGGCCGCGATGCCTACACTGGCGCCGCACCGCCCGATCACGGGGAGGCCGGTGGCCCGGGCTGAACGGCCGGGCGCGTCATTGCGAAAGTTCCGGCCCTTGCGGCCGTTGTTGTCCTGTCCACACGCAATCTGAGAGAGCCGCACCTAATGCGCCCGATTCCCACCTTGCTGGCCCTGTCGCTGGCCGCGCTTCCCGCCTTCGCTTCGGCTGCCGATTTCGACAACTGGCCGACCAGGTACGCCTTCGGCGACGGCACCGAATTGGCCGCGACCGCCAACATCGCCTACGACTACAACGATTTTTCCTCGGGCAGCGGCCTTGAGGACGATGACGCCGTGCGCCGCAAGGAGTTCGGCGCGACGCTGAAGAAGAAGGGCGTCTACGACGCGATGGTCTACTACGACTTCCAGTCCGACACCTGGCTGGACGTGTTCGTGCGCTTCGAAAGCAAGGCCTTCTTCGGCCGCGACATCGGCCGCTTCCGCTTCGGCTACATGAAGACCCCGGTTGGCCTGGACGCGAACACGTCTTCGCGCGCCGGCAGCTTCCTGGAAACCGCACTGCCCGTGCAGGCCTTCTACGCCGGCCGCCGCACGGGTGTGGAATGGGTGCTGGAGCGCCCGCAGTACCTGCTGCAGGCTGGCGCCTATGGCGGCAAGGACCTGCAGGGTGACAACCCCGGCACCACCCAGGCCGTGCGTGCGGTGTGGACCCCGGTGAAGGCGCCGGGTGATGTAATCCACCTGGGCCTGGCCTACTCGCAGGAAAATCCGCGTGGCTACAGCGATGGCCGCGACGTGCACCACGAGGCCAGCGCGCGCCTGCGCGCACGCCCGGAGGCCGGCCTGACCGACATCCGCTATGTCGATTCCGGCGCGCTGGTCACCGCCGACCAGATCCGCCGCACCGGCCTGGAAGGCATCTGGATCCGCGGCCCGTTCTCGCTGCAGGCCGAAGCCCTGCGCGCCACGGTCACCCGTCATGACGGCAAGCCCGACTACACCGGCAGCGGCCAGTACGCGATGGCCAGCTGGGTGTTGACCGGCGAATCGCGCCCGTACAACGCAGGTGCCGTGGCCAACATCAAGCCGGCGCACGACTACGGCGCGGTGGAACTGGTGGCCCGCTACAGCCGCCTGGACCTCGACGATGGCAGCATCCTCGGTGGCCGCCAGCACGACCTGACCCTGGGCGCGAACTGGTACCTGACCAGCCACTTCAAGTTCCAGGCCAATTACGTGAAGGTCGACGCCAGCCGTCGTGGCGTGCACAGCACGCCGGAGATCTTCGAACTGCGCGCGCAGATGCACTTCTGACCCCTTCCACGTCAGATCCCGGCGGGCGTGCACGCCACGCCCGCCGGCCCTGCGTAGACTGCCGCCATGTACTGGCTCAGCCGCCACCGCATGCTGTTGCTGACCATCCTGGTGATGGTCGGTGGCACCGTGCTGTGCGCCGTCGCCGCCGGCCACTACGCCTGGCGGCGCGCCCTCGGCGAGGAAAGCAGCCAGGTGCAACGCCAGCTGCAGCTGTATGGACAGGGCCTGCAGCAGCGCATCGACCGCTTCGGCACGTTGCCGCAGGTGCTGGCACTGGATCCGGATCTTCTGCACGCCCTGCGCGTACCGCCCTCGCCTGCCGAACGGCAGCGGCTGAACCTCAAGCTGCAACGCGCCAATGAAGTTACCCGCGCCTCGACCCTGACCCTGGTGGGCCACGATGGCGTGGCAGTGGCAGCCAGCAACTGGGACCAGCCGACCACCAATGTCGGCGAGAACTACAGCTACCGCCCTTACTACCGCCAGGCACTGGCGCAGGGCCGCGGCCGCTTCTACGGCATCGGCATGACCACCGGCGTGCCCGGTTACTACCTGTCGCAGGCCATCGAGGAAGACGGCCAGCGGCTGGGCGTGGTGGTGATCAAGGTCGAGCTGTCGGCGCTGGAACAGGAATGGTTGAGCAGCCCCGATGTGGTGCTGGCCAGCGACGACCACGACGTGGTGTTCCTGGCCAACCGTGACAGCTGGCGCTACCGGTTGCTGCGGCCGCTGGGCGCCGACGAGCGCCGCGAGATGCTCGATGCCCGCCAGTACGCCGACCGCGCATTGCAACCACTGCGTGCGCGTACCGAAGACGTGCTGGCCGATGGCGGCCGCATGGTGCGCCTGCTGGACCCGACGTTGCCGCAGCCGATGCTGTGGCAGAGCCTGCCGCTACCCGCCGAAGGCTGGAACCTGCACCTGCTGCACGATGCCAGTGCAGCCACATCTGCCGGGCGCGCGGCCGCACTCACCGGCGGTGCCGCATGGCTGGCGCTGGGCTTCCTGGTGCTGTTCGTGCAGCAGCGCCGGCGCCTGGCCAAACACCGCCTGCGCAGCCGCCGCGAACTCGAAACCCTGCTCAAGCAGCATGCACAGGAACTGCGCACCGCACAGGATGGCCTGCTGCAGGCCGCAACCGACGCTGACAGCGGCCTCAGCCGCAGCCTGGCGCACCTGCCGCAGGGCGTGGTGGTGATCGACCGCGAGCTGCGGCTGGTGGCATGGAATGCGCGCTATCTGGAACTGTTCCGGTTCCCGGCAGACCTGGTTCGCGTCGGCCGCCCGATCGAGGAACTGTTCCGTTTCAATGCACGCCGTGGCCTGCTCGGTCCCGGCCCGGTGGACGAGGCCATCGAGCGTCGCCTGAACCACCTGCGCAGCGGTCGCCCGCACATGCGCGAAAGCGAGAAGGACGACGGCACGGTGCTGGAGATCCGTGGCAATCCGCTGCCCGACGGCGGTTTCGTCACCAGCTATGCCGACATCACCAGCTACAAGAACGCCGCGCGCGAACTGCGTTCGCTGGCCGATGCGCTGGAGCACCGCATCGCCGAGCGCACCCGTGACCTGGACGAAGCACGACGCGAAGCCGAACAGGCCAACCGCTACAAGACCCGCTTCGTCGCCTCGGCCGTGCACGACCTGCTGCAGCCACTCAACGCTGCACGCATGTTCGTCTCGGTGCTGCGCGGCAAGCTGAGTGACCCGGCGCAGCAACAGACCAGCGACCACATCGATGCTGCATTGGCCGCGCAGGATGCGATCCTCAACAGCCTGCTGGATATCGCGCGCCTGGAATCGGGCAGCCTGCCCACGCGCGTACAGGCGTTCCGGCTCGGGCCTTTGCTGCAGACGCTGGCACGCGAGTTCGGCATCGCCGCGCAGTCACGTGGGCTGGTGGTCGACTGGGTCGATACCGCTGCGGTGGTGGTCAGCGATGAAGCGTTGCTGCGCCGCATCCTGCAGAACTTCCTGTCCAACGCGCTGCGCTACAGCGAACGCGGCCGCGTGCTGCTGGGTTGCCGCCGCCGCGAAGGCCTGCTGTGGATCGAAGTGCACGACCAGGGCCCGGGTATTCCGGATGCGCTGCAGGGCGAGATCTTCGAGGAGTTCCGCCGCCTTCACGACGGCCAGCAGCGCGGCGCTGGCCTTGGCCTGGCGATCGTCGATCGCATCGGTCGTCTGCTCGGCCATCCGATCCGCCTGCGCTCGCAGCTGGGCCAGGGCAGCGTGTTCGCGGTGGGCGTACCGTTCGGCGACGCCAGTGCGATTCCTGCTACGGCACCTGCGCCGGTGCTGGTGCAGGAACCGGCCGCGGACAATCCGCTGCGCGGGCGCCGGGTGTGGGTGATCGATGATGATCCGCACGTCTGCGCCGCCAGCCGGGCGCTGCTGGAACGCTGGGGCTGCGAGGTGATGCTGGCCGATGGCCCGCAGGCCGCGTTGCAGCTGGCAGCGACAGGCGCGGTACCGGAGCTGGTGCTGCTGGATGTGCGCATGGGCGATCACCACGGACCGGTGCTTTACGAGACGCTGGCGGAACTATGGCAGGCTCGCCCTCCGGTGGTGCTGGTCACTGCCGAGCGCGATGCGGGATTGCGTGAGATGGCCGCCGAGCGAGGCTGGGGGATGATGGCCAAGCCGGTGAAGCCGCCGGCGCTGCGGGCGCTGATGAGTCAGTTGCTGATCCGGCATCGCGGGTAGTTTCCAGCCAACGGCGCAGCCCCTCGTGGGTGGTGTCTGGTTGGTCGTGGAAAGCAAAAGCCGTGGGTGGGCCGGTCGGGCTGGGTGCGCGGGGGACGCCGTGAATCCGTCCCTGGAGCAACTGTGTTGATGGAGGAGCTTGGCCCCTCCATGAGACGGGCACGGTAGTGCCGGCCGCTGGCCGGCAGCCTTTGGTCTTGCGCCCTGCCTGGCCTTAGGCTGGGACCAACCCGTTTTCAGCGTCGCGCACCCGGGCGTTGAGGATCACCAGCATCTTCCGCATCACCGCCACGATGGCTACTTTTCCTTCTTTGCCTCGGGCTCGCAGCGACTGGTAGAAATCGCGCAGTTGAGGTTCATGCCGCATGGCCGACATGCTGGCCATGTAGAGCACCTGGCGGATCTCGGCTCTGCCGCCATGGATGCTGCGTTTCCCTCGCATGGTTCCGCTGTCGTGGGACATCGGAGCCACACCGACGAGGCTGGCGATGGCCTTGCCGCTGATCTTTCCCAACTCGGGAAGATAGCTTGCCAATACCGCCTGCAGGCCAGGGCCAACGCCCTTCATCGACTTCAGGACAGCCAGTTGAGGCTGCTGGGTAACCTGCTCGGCAATTTGCTTTCCCAGACGTTCAACCAGCGTCTGCAAGCGGGTGATGTTGGCCTGCAGTAGCCGGCGCAATTCACGATCACCGACCATTTCCAGCTGCTGCCGCGCGATGGTCAGCGCGTGCATCGCCTGTCGACGTGCCCGCACGAATTCCCGCATTTTCTGCTGCCAAGGCTCCAGCGGTTGGTAGGCCGGAAGTTTCACCAAGGCCGCCATCTGCGCCAATGCATAGGCATCCAACCGGTCGGTCTTGGCCATCTGCCCCATCCCCTGAGCCAGCCTGCGGGCCCGCAGGGCATTGGCGCGGACCACCGGATGGCCCACTGCGTGCAGAAAATCCAGCACCGGTCGTTCGTAGCCGCCGGTGGCTTCCAGCACGATCTGGCTGACCGGACGCTTCTTCAGCCAAACATCCAATTCAGAAAAGCCGGAGCGGTTATTGCAGACCTGCAGGGTCTCTCCGTCCGTCGTGCCGACATCCAGTTGGCGCTTGCTGACATCAATCCCGATCCCGTTCATCACCGGACTCCGTATAGTCTGGAAGGGTCGAGAGCTCCCCCGCTTGCCCAGTCTTATCACTGCGAGTGTCAGCTCCAGCAACTGTTCGGGCGGATCAAGGGAGATTCCGGCGTGGGCGCCAAGCTCCAAGGCGATCGTCGAGATCCAGGCTTACACGGCGGCCCACGCCGGCTCTCGGCACCTACGCTGCCAGATTTCCATCAGATAAGGCTTGGCAGCCGCATCCATGCGGCTGACACCCCCGCGCACCCAACCCGACCGGCCCGCTCGCAGCTTCTGCTTTCAGCGACCAACCCAAACCCACCCACGAGGGGCTGCGCCGTTGGCCGGAAACTACAACCCGATGCCGGCGTCGCCCTCGGGCTCCAGTGCCTTCACCAGCACCGCTGCCTGCGTTCGGCTATGGCACTCGAGTTTCTTCAGGATCGCGGTGACATGCACCTTCACCGTGTTCTCGGCCAGGCCCAACGTATAGGCGATCTGCTTGTTCAGCAGGCCATCGGCCAGGCACAGCAGCACGCGGAACTGCTGCGGGGTCAGCTGCGCCAGGCGGCTGGCCAGCAGTGCATCGGCCTCCGAACGCTCGGCGGCCATCGCCGGGAACCACAGGCCACCATCGAGCACCGCCTGCACGGCCTCGCCGATGGTCTCGGCCGGCGCCGACTTCGGGATGAACCCGGCGGCGCCGAACTGCTGCGCGCGGCGAATCACCCGCGGATGGTCGTTGGACGAGAGGATCACCACCGGGATGTCCGGATGCGAGCCACGCACGTGCAGCAGCGCGGAAAAACCGTGCGCGCCTGGCATGGTCAGGTCGAGCAGCACCAGGTCCACATCCGGATGTGCGTCGAGTGCTTCGGCCAAGGCCTCGGCGCTGGCGACCTCGCGCACCTGCGCCAGCGGCAGGCTCTGCCGCAATGACTGCACCACCGCCGAACGCAGCAGCGGGTGGTCATCGGCGATCAGGATGGTGTATTCGCTCATGCGGCCATTGTACGGGCAGGCCGGAGCCTCAGCGCCCTGCCGGCTCCACGCTGCTGCGCCAGGCATCGAGGAACTGGCGGCGCTTGAGCGCGTCCAGATACACCAGCAGGCCCGGACCCAGCTGGATCGGGCGGCGGCTGCGGCCCGGCGCATCATCGCCGCGCGCGTTGCCGGTCACGATCGGCATCAGCCGTGCCTCGCGCGACAGCACCTGCTGGCCGCGTGGCGACAGCAGGTAGTCGAGGAAGCGCCGGGCTTCTTCCGGGTGCGGGCCGGTGCGCGGAATCACTGCGGTGCGCAGCACCACCAGCGTGTAGTCCTCGGGCTCCACAATGCCCAGCGGTGCGCCGGCATCAACGCGCGCCTGCGCGTAGGAGCCGAGCACGTTGTAGACCAGCGACAGCTGTCCGCTGGCCACCTTGTCCAGCAGCACGCCGGTGCGCTCCTCGCGCACCACGTCGTTGTCGCCCAGCGCGCCCAGCAACGCACCGGCGATGCTGCCACGCTGCGCATCCTGGGTAGACAGCAGGTAGCCGACGCTGCTGCGCTCGATGTCATAGGTGCCGACCCTGCCGCGTAGCGGTGCTCCCTCGGCGCGCAGCCGGTCCAGCAGCTGCCGACGCGTGTGCGGCACCTTCGCGGCCGGCAGCATGCGGGTGTTGTAGACCATCACCACCGGCTCGTAGCTGATGCCGAAGGCCTCGTTGCGCCACTGTGCCCAGGCCGGCAGTGCAGCGGTCTGCGCCGAACGGTGTGGCAGCGCGTGGCCATCGTTGACCAGCTTGGTCTGCAGATCCATGCCGCTGGAGATCAGCAGGTCCGGCGATGCCGGCCCGCCGCGGTCGTGCAGGTAACGCGCGTACAGGTCCTGGGTGATGATGTCCTCGTACACCACCTCGGTGCCGGGATGCAGGCGCTGGTAATCGGCGATCACCACCGCGAACACTTCGATGTCGGTGGTGCCGTGAATGCGCAGCTGCGCAGTGGCCTTTGCCTGGGCCGGGAAACGGCGTACGTCGCCGGGCGCGGCCAGTACCGGCAGGGCCAGCAGCAAGGCAACGGCAGCAGCGAACAGGCGGATCATGGACTGCTCCGTGGCAGGCGGATGGTGGCGATCAGCCCGCCCTGCGGGCGGTTGCTGAGGTCGATGCGGCCGCCATGGCTGTCGACCACGCGCTTGACGATGGCCAGGCCCAGCCCGGCGCCGCCGGACGGCGCGCCTTCGCCACGGGCGAAGCGCTCGAACACGCGTTCGGCATCAGCGGGGGCGATGCCTGCGCCATGGTCGGCAATGGTCAGCACCGCCTGACCGCCTTCCACGGTCAGCGCGATCTGCAACGGGCCCTCGCCGCCGTACTTCAGTGCGTTGTCGACCAGGTTCTTGATCGCCTCGCGCAGCAGCAGCGCGTCGCCGTGCACCTGCACCGGCTCGGCGGTCATCGCCAGCTGCACGCGCGGTACCGGTCCGGCCTGCGGCAGGGCTTCATGCAAGGCCTGGTGCACGGTCTCGGCCAGGTCCACCGCTGCAAAGCGCTGCAGGTGCGAACGATGGATCACGCTGGCATCGCTGAGCAGCTGGTTGAGCAGGCGGCTCATATGGGTGGCATTGCGCTCGATCGCCTGCAGGCTGCGCCGCATGTCTTCCGGATCGTCATCATCCAGCGCCAGCTGTGCCTGCGCGCGCAGCGCCGCCAGCGGCGTACGCATCTGATGCGCGGCCTCGGCCATGAACGCGCGCAGCGTCTCGTTGCTGCTGGACAGGCGCTCCATGAAGCGGTTCAGCGCCGCCACCATCTGGTCCATCTCACGCGGTACGCGCGCGTCGAGGGGCTTCAGGTCGGACGGTTCGCGGCGCGACAGCTCGCGCTCCACCCGCACCAGCGGCCGGAACGCACGGTGCACCCCGAAGGCCACCAGCGCCAGCAGCAGGCCGGACAGCACGCCAATCGCCAGCAGCGCGCGATTGACCATGTCCTGCGCCACGGCTTCGCGGGCACGCCGGGTCTGGCCCACCTGCACCTGCACCTCGCCCTGCGCCGAGGCCGCGGCGAAACTGCGGCCGACCACCACGAAGCGCACCGTTTCGCCGCTGTAGGCGGCGTCGAACAGCTGCGGTTGCGTGCCCGGACGGCGCGGCGGCGACGGCAGATCGCCATAACCTGTGATCAGGTTGCCGCGGCTGTCGGCCACCCGATAGAACACGCGGTCTTCCGGGGCCATCGCCAGCAGGTCCAGCGCGGCATAGGGCAGATCGACCTGCCACTGGCCGTCGACCAGCGCCACCGAATCGGCGATGGACAGCGCCGAAGACACCAGCAGGTGATCGTAGGAACGGTTCGCCGCACGCTGGCCATAGTCGCGCGCGGCGAACAGCAGCGCCACCGCGAACACCGCCAGCAACGCACCGAGGTAGAGCAGCAGCGTGCGCCGCAGCGAACCTGGCGCCGCGTTCGCAGCGCGTACGTCAGCCATCGGCGTCGGCGCTGCCATCGCTGGCCTCCAGCAGGTAGCCGACACCGCGCACCGTGGTGATGCGCAGCGGTGCACCGGCCAGTTTCTTCCGCAGGCGACCGACGTACAGCTCGATGGCATTCGGGCCGGCTTCGTCGTCGAAGCCGAACAGGCCGTTGCCGATCTCGTCCTTGCCGACCACCTGACCGAGGCGGCCGACCAGAATCTCCAGCAGCCGGTACTCGCGGTTGGGTAGCTCGATAGGCTCGCCGTCGAGACTGACCCGATGCGCGGCATTATCGAACTGGAAGCCGCCGATCTGCACCACTTCGCTGGCCTGGCCTCGTGCACGACGCAGCAGCACGCGGCAGCGCGCTTCGAATTCGCGGAAATCGAACGGCTTGCCCAGGTAGTCGTCGGCGCCGACATCCAGCGCCTGCACGCGGTCTTCGATGCCATCGCGTGCGGTCAGCATCAGCACCGGCGTGCTGTCGCCACGCTCGCGCATGCCGGCCAGCACGCGCAGGCCATCGAGCTTGGGCAGGCCGATGTCCAGCACCACCAGGTCGAAGCTCTGGTAGCGCAGCACGCTGGCGGCGGCCAGGCCATCGGCCTGCCAGTCCACGGCGTGCCCACTGCGGCGCATGCGGCGGATGATCGCATCGGCCAGATCCGGGTTGTCTTCGACCAGCAGCAGGCGCATGGGCACGAGGGTGGGAGGGGAAACGAATGCTACCGCATGCCGCTGCCGCGCTCGCCGGGCCCTGCCAGGAAGCAGCAGCGAGCCGCCTTACGCTGCACCGCACAATCCGTTGACAGGACGATGACAGCTTGCCCGACCCAGACTGCGGCCGCGCACCGTCCGGTGCCCACGATTGCCGCGCGCCTGGCGCGCACCTGGGAGGGTTTGTGGAATTCACGTTTGCCTGGCGGCGTCCTGCCGCCATGATGGCGCTGGCTGTCCTGTCGGCGCCGGCCTTCGCTGCCGAAGACGACCGCCCGGTCACGGCCACCCTCGGTGGCCGCCTGCACCTGGACTTCGCTACCTTCGACAACGACAACCGCGGCACCCCGAACAAGGACGACACCGAAATCCGCCGCGCGTGGGTTGACGTATCCGGCAAGTTCTTCGTGGTCGACTACAAGCTGGAGGCCGATTTCTCCGGCGACCGCGTCGAGGCCAAGGACGTGTACCTGGCGCGCAGCTTCGGCAAGGCCGGCAAGCTCACCGTCGGCCAGTTCAAGCAGTACTTCTCGCTGGATGACCGTACCAGCTCCAACTACGGCAGCTTCCTGGAGCGCGGCAACGCCGGCACCACGCTGGCCCCGCTGTACCGGCTGGGCGCGTCGTGGCAGGCCAATCCGGGTGACTTCACCTGGGCCGCCAGCATCTACAGCCTGGAAAGCATCGATGCCTGGCAGGTGAAGGGCCGCGCCGCGGGTGGCCGCGTTACCTGGGCGCCCTCGCCCAGCGACGGCGACGTGCTGCACCTGGGCCTGTCGCTGGCCCGCGAGGCCTATGACAACCCCGGCGCGAACGGCGTTCCGGGCCTGAAGATCCGACCACGCCCGGCCGGCCACCTGTCCGATGAAAGCCGCCTGACCCTGGTCGACTTCTCCGCCGGCCGCGATACCGACGTCAACAAGTGGTCGCTGGAATACGCGCAGGTGCGCGGCCCGCTGTCGTGGCAGGGCGAGTTCAGTGGCGCCACCTTCGATGACGGTGCGCAGCGTGGCGACGTGATGGCCGCCTACGGCATGCTCAGCTGGTTCGTCACCGGCGAAAGCCGCGCATACGACCGCAAGACCGGCCGCTTTGCGCGGGTGAAGGACATCCGCCACAAGGCCGGTGCCTTCGAAGTAGCGCTGCGCTACGACCAGATGTGGGGTGCGCAGCACCTCGATGGCGCGCCAGACCTGCGCCGTGGCAGCACCGAAGCCTGGACGCTGGGTGGCAACTGGTACCTGCGCGACAACCTGCGCTTCATGCTCAACGTGATCGAAAGCCGCAACCGCGACCGCTTGGCCGGGGTGACGGTGGACCGCACGCGCGCGGTCACCGGACGCCTGCAGTACGACTTCTAAGCCCGGATTCCCGGGCATGCCGCCCGGGCCCCTTCCACTCCCCCACGTCCTGTATTCGCAAGGAGTCCGCAGATGATGCTGAGCATCCTCGGCTTTGGCATGGTCATTACGTTCATGTACTTGATCATGAGCAAACGCCTGTCGCCGCTCGTCGCCCTGATCACCATTCCCATCCTGTTCGCGCTGATCGGCGGCTTCGGCGCCGGCATCGACGAGATGATGCTGGAAGGCATCAAGAAGATCGCGCCGACCGGCGTGATGCTGATGTTCGCGATCCTCTACTTCGGGGTGATGATCGATGCCGGCCTGTTCGACCCGCTGGTGCGGGTGATCCTGCGCTTCGTCAAGGGCGATCCGATGAAGATCGTGCTCGGCACCGCGGTGCTGGCGATGCTGATCTCGCTTGATGGCGATGGCTCGACCACCTACATGATCACCGTCTCGGCGATGCTGCCGCTGTACCAGCGTCTCGGCATGAACGCGCTGAACATGACCTGCGTGACCATCCTGGCCGGCGGCGTGATGAACCTGACCCCGTGGGGCGGCCCGACCGCACGCGCGGCCACCGCGCTGCACGTGGACCCGGCCGATGTGTTCGTGCCGCTGATCCCGTCGATGGTGATCGCCTGCGCCGGCGTGCTGCTGCTGGCCTGGTACCTGGGCCTGAAGGAACGCCGTCGCCTGGGTGTTGTGACCCTGCCCAAGGGCGGCAGCTGGATGGACAACAGCGTGTCCGACGACAGCAACGCGCTGCCGACCGTGGAAGATGCCGAAGACATCAAGCGGCCGAAGCTGCTGTGGGTGAACCTGGCACTGACCGTGGCGCTGATGACCGCGCTGATCATCGGCGTGCTGCCGATGCCGGTGCTGTTCATGGTCGGCTTCGCCATCGCCCTGGTGATCAACTACCCGAACCTGGCCGAGCAGCGCCGCCGTGTGGTCAACCACGCCGGCAACGTGCTGTCGGTGGTGTCGCTGATCTTCGCCGCGGGCATCTTCACCGGCATCCTCAACAACACCGGCATGGTCGAAGCGATGTCGCACAGCTTCCTGGCGGTGATTCCGGAGTCGTGGGGCCCGTACCTGGCGGTGATCACGGCGGTGGCGTCGATGCCGTTCACCTTCTTCATGTCCAACGACGCGTTCTACTTCGGCGTGCTGCCGATCCTGTCCGAGGCGGCCAGCAACTACGGCATCACCCCGGTGGAAATGGCGCGCGCCTCGCTGGCCGGCCAGCCGGTGCACCTGCTCAGCCCGCTGGTGCCCTCCACCTACCTGCTGGTGGGCCTGGCCAAGGTCGAGTTCGCCGACCACCAGAAGTTCACCCTGAAGTGGGCCATCGCCATCTCGATGCTGCTGATGATCGGCAGCCTGCTGTTCGGCCTGTATCCCCTCGCCGCCTGACCCTTTGCCAAGGAGCCTTCTGCAATGACGCTTCGAATCGCTTACGTCACCAGTGGAATGGGCAGTGTCGGCACTGCCATCTGCCAGAGCCTGGCCCGCAGTGGCCACACCGTGGTTGCCGGTTGCGCGCCGAACTCGCCGCGCAAGGCCAACTGGCTGCGCGAGCAGCGCGAACAGGGCTTCGATTTCATCGCCTCGGAAGGCAACGCCACCGACTGGGCTTCGACCAGCGCCGCGTTCGCCAAGGTGCGAGCGGAAGTGGGCGAGGTCGATGTGCTGGTCAACAACTCCGGCGGCAGCCGTGATCTGCTGTTCCGGCAGATGACGGTGGAAGACTGGAACGCGGTGATCGCCTCCAACCTCAATGCGCTGTTCAACCTCACCAAGCAGGTGGTGGACGGCATGGCCACGCGTGGCTGGGGCCGCATCATCAACATCGGTTCGGTCAGCGCCCACAAGGGCCAGATCGGGCAGGTGAACTACGCCACCGCCAAGGCCGCGATGCACGGTTTCAGCCGTGCACTGGCTGCCGAAGTGGCCTCACGCGGCGTCACCGTCAACACGCTGTCGCCGGGCTACATCGCCAGCCAGGCGATCAGCAGCTTCCCGCCGGATGTGCTGGACCGGCTGGCGGCGTCGGTACCGGTGCGTCGCCTGGGCCGCCCCGAGGAAGTGGCCGGCCTGTGCGCCTGGCTGGCCTCGGATGAAGCCTCGTATGTGACCGGTGCCGACTATCCGGTCAACGGTGGCCTGTACATGGGTTGAGCCTGTCTCCACGCAAGGCGTGGACCGCCTCCCCCACGGAGTGCGCGGGGCCGGTGAACCTTCGCTTGCGAGGGGGATCCGGCCCCTTTTTGTTTCTGCATTTTCGGGACGTATTGCCCGATACATCGGCAGAACCGGTGCTATACCTGCCAACGCTCGCCGAGCCCGATGGATGAACGGCCGGAATCGCGGATCAAGGAGGTTGGCATGCGTGCATTGCTGATTGCGCTTCTTGTGGTCGCCACCCCGCCACTGGCGGCCACCCCACCTGCTGCCACTGCGGAAGAGGCGGATGCAACCTGGCGGCTCGTGGAGCGCTGGTCCTTGCAGCTGGCACGCTCTGACCTTGTCGCGCAGCTATCACCCCTGGCTCCGGCCGGCTCGCGTTCGGAAGCAAGAATGGGCCGGGGCGACAGCGCCACCATCGATCTGGCGCCATTCGTGGTCGCTGGGAGGATCAAGGGGCCCTCTGGCCAGATCTACACCGACGCGTCGGGGCGAATCATCAAAGGCATTACGCTGCGGCTGAGCGGCGCCTGCATCTCGCGAAAGCAGATGGGTCGTCGCTACCCCGACTTCAATGTCCTTTCCGTGCCGTCAGGGCATAGCCTGGACGAGTCGACGGTGTTCGGCACAGTAGTGAACGGCATCCAGATCGGGTTCTCATTCTCCGAACATGACCGCGACTGCATGGACCAGCTCAAATTGAGCTGGCCTGGGGAGCGCTTCTGATTCCCACCGGCCTACCACCATGACGAACATGTTGCAGGACACGCACCACTGCCCTGCATCGTTCGTTGGTTTTTCGTAAAGAAGGTTTCATGTTCCGTTCGCATAGTGGCCATGCACCGCGCACGCGTGCCGGTGACCCCCCCCAATGCAACGGACCACCATGCAGACCCGACACCTGACGATCGCCGTGGCGATCGCGCTCTCCGCCGCCGCCAGCGCCCATGCCGCCACCGCCGCCGATACCGGCGCCAGCACCGATGCCGCGCTGAGCGCGCAGACGCTGGATACCGTCTCCGTGATCGGCCAGGGCGAGACCCGCCAGGTGCAGCGCATCACCACCGTCGACAAGCAGGTGCTGCCGCCGGGCACCAGCGGCCAGAAGATCCTCGACCGCCTGCCGGGCGTGTCGGTGCAGTCCAACGACGCCTTCGGTGCCAACGAAGAATCGCAGACCATCAGCCTGCGCGGCTTCGACAAGAGCCGCCTCGGCTATACGCTGGACGGCATTCCGCTGGGTGACAACAGCTACGGCAACTACAACGGCCTGAGCATTGCCCGCGCGATCATCGCCGAGAACCTGGCCGGCGCAGAGTTGTCGCAGGGCATCGGCTCGCTGGGCGTGGCGTCGACGAGCAACCTGGGCGGCACCATCCAGTACTTCTCGATGGACCCGTCCACCGAATTCGGTGGACGCGCCAGCGTCACCGTGGGTGACAACAACCAGCGTCGCGGCTACCTGCGCGTGGATACAGGCGACATCAATGGTTTCTCGGCCTACGTGTCCGGCGTGCACCAGGACCAGGACATGTGGGCCGCGCCGTACCAGAACCAGACCACCCGCCAGTTCAACGCCAAGGCCGTGTGGAATGTCGGCGACCACCGCTTCGGTGCGTTCGTGGCGACCTCGCGCGCCAGCCAGGCCAACTACGCCTACCTGTCCAAGGACATGCTGGCACGTGGCCTGGGCTACGACTGGAACATCTATGCGCCGGACTGGGATCGCGCTGTCGCTGCCGCGTACTGCGCACCGGGCACCTACAACAAGGCACGCTGCAAGTTCAGCGGCGGCGTCAACAGCATCGACGATGCCTACTACCAGAGCCGCGCGCTGCGCGACGACAACCTCTATTCGGTCGATGCCGACCTGCGCCTGGGCGAGCAGGGCCGCCTGAAGCTGCTGGCCTACCACCACGACAACCGTGGCCAGGGCCACTGGTGGGCACCGGGCCAGCCGTCCTACCCGGGTACCGACAAGATGCTGCCGATCTCGATCCGCAGCACCAACTACACGATCAACCGCGATGGCCTGACCGCCGCGCTGTCGTGGACGGTGGGCATCCACGAACTGGAAGCCGGCCTGTGGTACGAGCAGAACGACCATAACGTGTCGCGCAACTTCTACTACATCAGCGGCCCGTTCCTGGACGACCTGTACCTGAAGAACCCGGACCGCCTGCTGTTCAACCAGGACTTCGACATCCGCACGCGCCAGTTCTACGTGCAGGACCGCATGCGCTTCCTGGACCAGCGCCTGACCGTGGATGTCGGTATCAAGAGCCCGAACACCCGCATGCGCGCCACCGCCCAGCCAGGCGTGGAAACCCGCATCGCCTCGGGCACGCTGACCGCCAAGAAGTCGGTGCTGCCGCAGGTGGGCCTGGGCTTCAAGCTCAACGCCAACAACGAGCTGTTCGCTTCGTACGCAGAGAACATCGCCGCCTTCGTCGGTGGCGGCAGCGGTGGCCCGTTGCAGGTGTCGCCGGAATCGTTCGCGGCCAGCGCCGGCCTGGAGCCGGAGAAGTCCAAGAGCCTTGAAGCCGGCTTCCGTACCTTCGGCGAGAAGTACCAGGCCTCGATCGCCGCCTACAACGTGAAGTTCGACAACCGCCTGCTGTCGCTGAACCCGTGCTCGAGCATCGAAGTCGGCACGCGTCCGGAGTGCGTGACGCGCTTCATCAACGTCGGTTCGGTGAAGAGCCACGGTGCGGAGCTGACCTTCATCCTCAAGCCGATCGACGGCCTGCAGTGGTACAACGCGCTGTCCTGGAACAAGACCACCTACGAGGATGACTACACCTCGGGCGGCGCGATCGTGCCGGTGGCCGGCAAGATCACGGTGGATACGCCGCAGCGCATGGCCTCCAGCGAGATCAGCTGGAACCGCGATGGCTTCTTCGCCAGCCTGCGCGCCAAGTACACCGGCAAGCGCTACTACACCTACACCAACGACCAGTCGGTGCCGGGCGTGACCACCTTCGACGCCGGTGCGGGCTACGACTTCGGCCCGGGCCTTGGCCTGCGCAACGTGCGGGTGTCGTTGAACGCGACCAACCTGACCAACAAGCGCTATGCCGGCCAGCTGAGTTCGTTCGCGCCGACCGATCCGAAGGGCACGCGGTATGCGATCCATGCGAGCGCGCCGCGGCAGCTGTTCATGACGGTGGCGGCGGAGTTCTAAATCGAAAGCGTTGCCCCGCGGCGTCTTGATTACCGCTGCGGGGCAGGGCCGGATGAGCAGGCGCAGGACACGCCGTAAACCCATCCATGGGGGCTCGATGGCGCCATCCATGGCGCCAACGGTCCTGCGCCTGCCCATCCGACCCTGCTCGACGGTTTCCCGCGCCACGGTGCGGAGGGCAAAGAAGAGCAAGAGCAAAGAGCCGGGCATTGCCCGGCTCTTTGCTATTCAAGCTTTTCAAGCGCAATCCCTTCGGCGCGGTGATGTGCTGCCGCCCGCGCGGGAAACTGTCTGGCGGCGGTGGCGCACCCTGGCCAGGACCGTGAGGCGCATGGATGCGCCGATCGAGCCCCCATGGATGGGTTCACGGCGTGTCCTGGCCAGGGTGCGCCACCGCCGCCCAGCGATATCAATCGAGGCGCCAGCGCATCATCCCGCCAACGCCTTTCATTCCGGCGCCAGCTGGTCCATCCGTATCCGGTTGGCGAACAGCGAAAACGCCAGCATGCCGGCCAGGCCGTTCGCCCGGCTCACCCAGTGCGGCAGCCAGCGCGGCGGCTTCAGCACACCCGCTTCGAACAGCGGCGCGAACGCGATCGCATCGGCCAGGCTCATCTTGCCGGCAAACAACCAGCGGCAGACCTGCAGGCGGTCCTCGGCCAACATGTGGCGGAAGAAGGTATGCACCGACACCAGGCCGCGCAGGTACACCGTGTCCTTGGTGAAGGCCAGGCCGCCACTCGGCGGCACCCCACGGAACACGCGCTGTGCCGACGCAAAGCTCTCTTCGGCGTTCTGCCCGGCATCGCAGAAGTAGCGGAACACCTCGATGAAGTCGGCGCCTTCGCGGGCCATGGCAATCGCTTCGGTACGCAGGCTGATGCGTTTCAGGCGCTCGATGTCGATGCTGCCGGTGATCTGTTCGGCGAAGGTAGCCAGCCCTTCCTGGGTGGCCGTCACCCGCGGCGAGGACAACGCCAGGCTGGGCAGCACCGGTTGTTCGCGGCCATTCAAGGCGGTCAGCGAATGCACCAGCGCTTCGTGGTGGAACAGCTGCGCGCGGTCGTAGGCACTGAAGCGCGCACTGGTGCGCAGGCGGATGCGGGTCGGTCCGGCAGCGGCCTTGGACACCAGCTCTGGATCGAGCTGCACCTGGATGATGCGCGATTCGAAGAACGCATCCAGGTCATTCTGCAGCTGCAGCTGCAGGGCAATGGCCGAGACCGGCACCTGCTCTTCCGGCGCCAGCAGTTCGTGATCGAGTTCGGCAGCAATCTGGATGAAGTGACGCGCCGCTTCGCGCGTGCTCGGGCCATTGCCTGGCAACGGCTGCTCGGGCGCGCCGAACAACTGCACCGAACAGGTATCGACCGCCGCCGTGCCCAACCCTTCCAGCAGCTGCGCGGCCAGGTCCCAGCTCTGCGCCGACTGGCGCACGTAGTGGCCCAGCGGGTGAGTATCATCGCAGTCGGCGGCGATCGCAGCCAATGCGTGGCGCTCCTCGCTGAAATCCAGCCTCGGGTAATCCACCTTCGGCAGCACCGGCTGTCCACGTGCCACGCTGTCCAGGAACGGTGCCTGCAGCGTGGCCGGCCAGCTGGTCAGGCCCAGCAGGCGGATGCCCCCCACGGCCTCGACCAGGCGCGCATCGAGCGCTGCATGGTGGGCCACGTCACGGTCCAGCGTCGCGGTCGGTTCCATGGGCGGACTATAGCGCCCTGCTGTGTCCGACGCTGCGCGCCGCCGCCCGAGCATCGGCTCGGGCGCTACAGGAAATGACTCCGCCGCGGACCCACTGTAAAGCCGAGCCCACGCCCGGCTGCTGTGCTACCGCCGGCGGTTCTTGCTCGCCGGGCGGAACTGCTGGCCCTTGCCCTTCCTGCCACCACGCTCCTGCGCGGTCTCGGCCTGGCGAACCGCCAGCTTGGCGGCGGCGGCGGCCACTTCTTCCTTCAGCTTGAAGTAGTTCAGCAGGCGGCTCTCTTCGATCTCGCCGGCCTCGATCGCGGCACGTACCGCACAGCCCGGTTCCTGCTGGTGCTTGCAGTCATTGAAACGGCACTGTGCGGCCAGCGCTTCGATATCGGCGAAGCCGCCTTCCGACAGCGTCTCTTCACCGGTCGGCTTCAGCTCGCGCATGCCGGGGGTGTCGATCAGGCAGGCGCCCGTCGGCAGCGGCATCAGCGCGCGATGGGTGGTGGTGTGTCGTCCGCGCGAATCGTTGGCACGCACCGCGTTGGTCTTCATCCGCTGCTCGCCGAGCAGCGTGTTGGTCAACGTGGACTTGCCGGCACCGGACGAGCCCACCAGCACCACGGTGCGGCCCGGGCCCAGCCACGGTTGCAGCACGGCAACGCTGTCGGCATCCAGGCCATTGATCGCATGCAGCGCGATGCCCTGCATCTCCAGCTCTTCCAGCACCGCCAGCGCATCCTCGCTGTATTCGGTCTGGTCGGCCTTGGTCAGCACCACCACCGGTTCGGCACCGCCACCGCCGACCAGCAGCAGGTAGCGCTCGATGCGGCGCGGATTGAAGTCAGCGTCCAGGCCACAGACGATGAACACCGTATCGATGTTGGCCGCGATCACCTGCTGGTGGTAGTGCTCACCTGCGGCACCACGCTTGATCGCGGTGCGCCGTGGCAGCAGGGCGACGATGCGGATGCCATCGAGCAGCACCCAGTCGCCCACCGCCGGCCGCTCATGGCTGGGGAAGCGCGGGCGCTGCCATTCGGGCAGCGACTCGGCCTTGATCGATGCATCCGGGCCATCGGCCACCACGTAGTGGGTGCGGTGCTGTTCGATCACCCGTGCCGGGCGGGCCTGCGGGTGCGCGGCCATCGCGGCCTGCCAGTCGGCCTGCTGTGGCGGGCCCGGCCAGGGCCAGCCGATGGTCTGCAGGGCGATGAAATCGGGGGTCTGGGTCATCGCCGCCATTCTACCTGTGCCAGCGCCCTGCCAGCCCAGCAGTGACGGGCCCGGAGCCCTTGCCATGCAGTGCAGCAATTCCGGTAGGATGGAAGCCCCATGCCTTTTGACGGCCCAGCTCCCATGTCCACCACCTCGCCCAAGCCCCTGGCCATCCGCGAGCGCCTTTCCGAAGTGCGCTACGAAATCCGCGGAGAACTGGCGCGGCGAGCCCGGGAGCTGGAGGCGCAGGGCCGCAAGCTGATCAAGCTCAACATCGGCAACCCGGGCGCTTTCGGCTTCCGCGCGCCGGAGCACCTGCAACGCGCGATCGCCGACGACATGGGCCGCACCGACCCATACACCCACCAGCAGGGCCTGCCGGTGGCGCGCGAAGCCATCGCCAGCTACTACGCCCGCCGTGGCGCGCCCGATGCGCACCCGGACCGCGTCTTCCTCGGCAACGGCGTCAGCGAGCTGATCGACCTGTCACTGCGTGCGCTGCTCAACCCGGGCGACGAAGTGCTGGTGCCCTCGCCCGACTACCCGCTGTGGTCGGCTTCGACCATCCTCAACGATGGCCGGCCGGTGTACTACCGCTGCGCGCCGGAGAACGGCTTCCAGCCGGACCCGAGCGAGATCGAGACGCTGGTCTCTTCGCGCACCCGCGCCATCGTGCTGATCAATCCGAACAATCCCAGCGGCGCCAGCTACCCGCGCGAACTGCTGGAGCGCGTGGTGGAAATCGCGCGCCGCCACAACCTGCTGCTGCTGGTCGATGAGATCTACGACCAGATCCTGTACGACGACGCGGTGTTCCAGCCGGTCGCGCCGCTGGCCGGTGATCATCCGTGCCTGACCTTCAGTGGCCTGAGCAAGGTGCACCGCGCCTGCGGCTGGCGTGTGGGCTGGGCCCACCTCAGCGGTGACGATGCCCGCCTGGGCGACTTCCGCGCCGCGCTGGACCTGTTGGGCGCACTGCGCCTGTGCGCCAACGTGCCGGGCCAGTACGCCATCGAGGCGGCGGTGAACGGTCCGGACACCATCTCCGAGCTGTGCACGCCGGGCGGCCGCCTGTATGAAACCCGCCGCGCGGTGATCGAGGCCTGCGAAGCCAGCGAGCACCTGTCACTGGTCGCGCCGGCCGGCGCGCTGTATGCGTTCCCGGCCGTGGTCGGTGCCGCTGCGAAGGGCTTCGACGACCACGATTTCGCGCTGGACCTGATGAACAACGAAGGCGTGCTGGTAGTGCCGGGCTCAAGCTTCAACGTGCCCTACCGCCATCATTTCCGCGTGACCCTGATGCCGGAAGCTTCGGTGATGCGCGATGTGTTCGCCCGCATCGACCGCGTGCTGGCGCGGCGTGCCGAGGATGCGACCAAGGTCGTGCCGCTGAAGCCCCGCCGGTCGGTGGCTTGAGCGATGGGCTTGTCGTATCTGGCCCTAGGCGATTCCTACACCATTGGTGAAGCGGTCGCGGTCGACGGTCGCTGGCCGCATCAGCTCGCCGCCGCGCTGCGCGCGCAGGGCATCGATCTGGCCGACCCGCAGACGATCGCCACCACGGGTTGGACCACTGACGAGCTCGATGCGGGTATCGACGCGACCGCACCGCAGGGTCCGTTCGATTTCGTCAGCCTGCTGATCGGCGTCAACAACCAGTACCGCGGGCGTCCTCTGGACGAATACCGCAGCCAGTTCCAGGCCCTGCTGCAGCGGGCGATCGGCTTCGCCGGCGGTGATGCCGGCCGCGTGCTGGTGCTGTCCTTCCCCGATTGGGGTGCCACCCCGTTCGGTGCCGGCAGTGGCCGCGACCTGGCCGCGATCGAGATCCAGACCGACGAGTTCAATGCCGCCGCCGAGGTGATCAGTACCCGGCACGGCGTGGCCTTCGTCGACATCACCGACATCAGCCGCGCACAGGGCGAAGACCCGACGATGATTGCCGAGGACGGCCTGCATCCTTCAGCGCGGATGTACGCGCTGTGGAGCGCACGCGCCCTTCCGGTGGCCACGCATCTGCTTGGCGGCACGGACTGAAGCGATGGACGGCACGCCACGGAACGGCCCGCCCCTGCCCTGTACTCCCCTGACGTCCCCGCAGGCGCGCTTGATCGCCGAAGCGTTCCGCCCGGCGCAGGCCTGGGGCAGCCGCCGCGACTACTACTACACCCGTAGCAAGCTCGGCAGCGATCCGCTGTACGACGGCGTGCTGCAGCATCTGCCTGAGGACGGGCAGCCGGTGCTGGACCTCGGCTGCGGGTTGGGCCTGTTCGCCCATGTACTGCGCCAGCGCGGCGGCACCCAACGCTACCTGGGCGTGGATGTGGATGCGGGCAAGATCGCCCGCGCGCAACGTGCTGCCGTCGAACTGCATGACGTGCGCTTCGACTGCGTGGATGTGCAGGCGCCGCTACCGGCGCAGGCCGGGCACGTCCTGCTGCTGGACGTGCTGCAGTACCTGGACGCGGGCCCGCAGCAGGCACTGCTGCGCGCGGCCAGTGCGCGGGTGGCTCCCGGTGGCTGCCTGCTGCTGCGCACGCCGCTGGCCACCGGCGATGGCCGCGACCGCACCACGCGGGTGGCGGACCGGCTGGCCTGGCTGGTCGGCTGGATGGGCACGCGGCCGCGCCACTACCCCGATCCAGAGGTGCTGCAGACGACGCTTGCCGAAGCGGGATTGCAGGTGACCGCCCCCCGGCCGCTGCATGGGCGTACGCCGTTCAACAGCTGGCTGCTGGTGGCACGCCGGAACCTGTAGCGCCGGGCCATGCCCGGCGAGCGGAGCGGCACCTGTGGCATCCGCCGGGCATGGCTCGGCGCTACCGCATACGTATCAGCCGGTAGGCAGCTGCGCCTTCAGCCCGCGTTCGTCCAGCGCCTGCAGCACGCGCTCGATGATCACCAGATTGTGGCCGTGGGCGGCGCCTTCGTGCAGCAGCACGATGGCTCCTGGCCGCAGGTCGGGCAGCAAACGCGCCAGCACGCCCTCCGGCGTGCAGCCGACGCCGTCGTAACCGCGTGCACTCCAGCCCACGCGCACCAGGCCGAGCGCCTTCAACACCGGCGCCACGAACGGGTTGGTCATGCCCACCACAGAGCGATACCAGCGCACCGGATGCCCGCTCAGGGCCTGCAATGCATGCTGGCAGCCTTCGATCTCGGCGCGCATCGCAGCCGGTCCCAGCCGCCAGAAGCGGGCCTGCGGGTGGCTGTGGCTGTGATTGCCGAGGTCGTGGCCACGGCGCAGGATCTCGGCCACCAGTTCCGGCTGCGCCAGCGCACGGTCCCCCACCAGGAAGAAGGTCGCACGCGCCTGGTGGCGATCCAGCAGGTCGAGCACGGCACGGGTTTCCGGGCCGGGGCCGTCATCGATCGTCAGCCAGACACTGTTGCCGGCGTCCGGCACCCGGCTCAGTACCGGCGCGTAGAAACGGCTGTTGGGCAGGAACACCGGCACCATGAACAGCGCGTGGCTGGCCACCATCAGCGGCAGCCCCCAGTGCCACCCAGCCTGTACCCAGACCAGGATCACGGCCAGCTGCGACGCCACCAGCCAGGGCAGCCAGCGCCAGGGGCGGGCCGGGATGCGATGCAATGTTCCTGCGTTGCTCATCCCCCATGATGCCATGGGGGGTAGAATTGATGATTCGAATTCCCGGAACCCCGACGTCCATGTCCCTCGATCCCGCCCTGCGTTCGCGCATCGAATCCATCCTCAACGCCAACCGCGTCGTGCTGTTCATGAAGGGCCAGCCGTCGATGCCGCAGTGTGGTTTCTCGGCCAAGGCCGTGGGCGCCCTGCAGGACCTCGGTGTCGAGTTCGCCCACGTCAACGTGCTGGCCGACCAGGAAATCCGTGAAGGCATCAAGGCCTACGGCGACTGGCCGACCATCCCGCAGCTGTACATCGACGGCGAACTGGTCGGCGGCAGCGACATCGTGCTGCAGATGGCTGCCAGCGGTGAGCTGAGCAGCGTGCTGGGGCTGGCCGCACCGGACCGCACCCCGCCGAGCATCACCGTCACCCCGGCCGCCGTGGAAATGCTCAAGGGCGCGCTGGCCGACGCTCCGGGCGCTGCCCTGCAGCTGACCATCGACGCCGGCTTCCAGCCGAACTTCCAGCTGGCCCCGCATGACGAAGGCGCGATCGCTGCCGAATCCAACGGCCTGCGCGTGCAGTTCGACCTGTCCAGCGCCCGTCGCGCCAACGGCATCACCATCGACTGGGTGGACGACATCCGCGGCAAGGGCCTGGCCATCGACAACCCGAACGCGCCGAAGCCGGTACAGGAAATCAGCGTGCGTGATGCCGATGACATGGTGCGTGCCGGCAACATCACCCTGGTGGACGTGCGCCCGGCCGACGAGCGTGAGATCGCCGCCGTGGGCGTTCCGTTCAAGACCTTCGACGGCAACGGCCGTGCCGAGCTGGAAGCCCTGCCCAAGGACACCGCACTGGCCTTCATGTGCCACCACGGTGGCCGCAGCGCGCAGGCCGCCGAGCAGTTCCGCGCCCTCGGCTTCACCAAGGTGTTCAACGTCACCGGCGGCATCAATGCCTGGTCCGAAGACGTGGACAACGGCGTGCCGAAGTACTGATCGGCACTGAAAAAGGGGACGGAGGGGATTAAGTCGTTTGTGCCATAAACGTCTTAATCCCCTCCGTCCCCTTTTTCTTAGCCGGCAAACCCGCCTTCGGCCAGGTAATCCAGTTCTTCCGGCGTGGGGATGCGGCCCAGCACGGCATTGCGATGCGGGAAGCGCCCGAAGCGGCGGATGATGTCGCGGTGCAGTTCGGCGTACTGCAGGTATTCCTTGTCACCCAGCACGTCGAACATCGCCACCGAGCGGTCCTGGTCCAGCGGATCCTCGGAGTGCTCGAACGGCAGGTAGATGAAGGCGCGCAGCTTCGGCACCAGCTGCAGGTCCAGGCCTTCCTCGATGGCGCGCATGGCGTAATGCCGAGCCAGGCCATCGGTGGCGTAGGAGTGGGCGGTACCGCGGAAGCAGTTGCGCGGGAACTGGTCCAGCAGCAGCATCAGGGCCAGCGCCCCTTCGGCACTGCCCAGCCAATGCTCACGCCCGCGCGAAGCGGCGGCGAAATGCTCATCCAGAAACAACTGGCGGAACTGCGCGTCGAACGCATCATCGCGGGCGAACCACTTTGCAGGGCCCGCCTCGTTCCAGAATTCCACCACTTGCGCGGCAACGTCCATTACCTACTCCCAGGCCCGGACGCCCCGCGCCCGGCCTTCATCATCATTCGTCGAAGCGCAGGTGGCGGACCGACTTGCCGTTGCGCCGGATAAGCTTAAGCGCCTCGATACCGATCTGGATATGGTTTTCCACGAACTGGGAGCTGACCTTGGCATCGGAGGCTTCGGTCTTGACCCCATCGGGGATCATCGGCTGGTCCGAGACCAGCAGCAGCGCGCCACTGGGGATGTGGTTGGCGAAGCCGGCGGCGAACACCGTGGCCGTTTCCATGTCGATGGCCATGCAGCGCATCGCCCGCAGCCGCTCCTTGAAGCCCTCGTCGTGTTCCCAGACCCGGCGGTTGGTGGTGTAGACCGTGCCTGTCCAGTAGTCGTGGCCGAGGTCGCGGATCATGGTCGAGACCGCACGCTGCAGGGCAAAGGCCGGCAGGGCCGGGACTTCCGGTGGCAGGTAATCGCCCGAGGTACCCTCGCCACGGATCGCAGCGATCGGCAGCACCAGGTCACCCAGCTGGTTCTTGCGCTTGAGGCCACCGCACTTGCCCAGGAACAGCACCGCCTTGGGCATCACCGCCGACAGCAGGTCCATGATGATCGCGGCATTGGGGCTGCCCATGCCGAAGTTGATCATGGTGATGCCATCGATGGTGGCACTGGCCATCGGCCGGTCCAGGCCGATGACCGGCGCGCCGGTCAGCTCGGAGAACGTATGCAGGTAGCCCCCGAAGTTGGTCAGCAGGATGTGCTGGCCGAACTGGTCCAAGGGCACGCCGGTATACCGGGGAAGCCAGTTGTCGACGATTTCCTGCTTGCTCTTCATGGGCGGTCCGGTACGGCGGGGACCGGGTATTTTCAGCCACCCGGCTGGTGCCGTCGAGCTACCGTCGGCAGGCCTGTGAAGAAGGTCACTTGGCAAGCCCGCCGCCTCCGGGCTAGCGTCGGCGGTTGGACCAGGCTGCAAGGGGAACTGCATGGCATCGACGTTGTTGCGCGCTGGGGTAGCCCTGGCACTGCTTTCATTGAGCACGGCTCCGGCGGTGGGCGCCTCGCGCTTCGTCGCCGATCCCTACTCCAGCACCTACCAGGCCCATCCTGATGCGCCGGTACTGATCCAGAACGCCACGGTGCTGACCGGTACCGGCCAGCGCCTGGACAACGCCGACGTGCTGCTGCGCGACGGCCGCATCGTCGCCGTCGGTCGCCAGCTGCAGGCCGATGCCGGTGTCACCCGCATCGATGCGCAGGGCAAGTGGGTCACCCCCGGGCTGATCGACGTGCATTCGCATCTGGGTGTATACCCCAGCCCCGGCGTCGGCGCGCACAGCGACGGCAACGAGATGACCGCACCGGTCACCGCCAACGTCTGGGCCGAACACTCGGTGTGGCCGCAGGACCCAGGCTTCGCCACGGCACTGGCCGGCGGCGTGACCAGCATGCAGGTGCTGCCCGGCTCGGCCAACCTGGTGGGTGGCCGCGGCGTGACCCTGAAGAACGTCCCGGCCATCACCTACCAGGCGATGAAGTTCCCCGGCGCACCATGGGGCCTGAAGATGGCCTGCGGCGAGAACCCCAAGCGGGTCTATGGCGAAGGCAAGGGCGTGACCCCGGCCACGCGCATGGGCAACGTGGCCGGCTACCGTGCCGCCTTCATCGACGCCGCCGACTACATCGCCAAGAACAAACCCATGCCGGCCAAGCGCAAGGGATGGTTCGGCAGCGACAAGGGCGACAGCGCCGGGGATGCAGGCGGCAAGCGCGATCTCAAGCTGGACACGCTGGCCGGCGCCATCGAAGGCGACATCCGCGTGCACATCCACTGCTACCGCGCCGACGAGATGGCCACCATGCTCGACCTGGCCAAGGAATTCGGCTTCAAGGTGGCCGCTTTCCACCACGGTGTGGAGGCCTACAAGCTGGCCGACCGGCTGGCCGCCGACGGCGTCTGCGGCGCACTCTGGGCCGACTGGTGGGGCTTCAAGATGGAAGCCTTCGACGGCATTCCCGAGAACATCGCGCTGGTCGACCGGCCGAAGAACAGCTGTGCCATCGTCCATTCCGATTCACCCGAAGGCATCCAGCGCCTGAACCAGGAAGCGGCCAAGGTAATGGCGTCCGCGCGCCGCGCGCGCATGGCGGAGATCACGCCCGAGCACGCCATCACCTGGATGACCGCCAACGCCGCCAAGGCGCTGGGCATCGAGGGCCAGACCGGCACCCTGGAAGCCGGCAAGATGGCCGATGTGGTGGTGTGGAACGGCAACCCCTTCAGTTCGTACGCACTGGCTGAGCAGGTCTTCATCGACGGCCGGCGGCTGTATGACCGCGGCGCGCCGGCGAGCACGCCGCGTTCTGATTTCCAGCTCGGCCAGGAGGTGCGCTGATGGTGGTGCTCAAGCAGTTGGCGCAGTCTGCCGCGAAGGGCAGCCGGGCATGGCTCGGTTCTACTGTCATGGTGCTGGCCTGCATTTCCGCATCCGCATCGGCACAGGACCTGCTGGTGCGCAACGCGACGGTGCATACCGCCAGCACGCGCGGCAGCCTGCAGAACGCCGATGTGCTGGTGCAGGGCGGCATCATCCGCGCGGTGGGCAACGGCCTGTCAGCGCCTGCCGGCGCCACCGTGATCGAGGCCAATGGCCGCCCCCTGACGCCGGCGCTGTTCGGCGGTATCACCGAAACCGGCATCGAAGAGGTCTCGGGTGAATCGAGCACGGTGGACAGTTCGTTGAAGCTCGGCGAGCAACCACTGCGTCCGGAATTCGACGTCACCCTCGCCTACAACCCGGCCTCGGTGCTGATTCCGGTCACGCGCCTGGAAGGCATCGGCTTCACTGCGTTGGGCGCTGCCACCGGCGGTGGTTTCGTGGCTGGCCAGGGCGGCGTGATGCGGTTGGACGGCAGCGCCGACCCGATCGGCCCGCGCGCCCTGTTCCTGCGCATCGGCGCGGCAGCCTCCGAACTGACCGGGCATTCACGCGCCGCGCAATGGATGCTGTTGCAGCAGATGATCGACGAAGCACGCGGACAGGTGGCTGCGGACTCGCCGCACGCACTGCTGACGCCGGCCGGGCGTCGCGCACTCAGCCGCTACCTGGCCGGCCAGGGCCGCATCGTGGTGGAGGTCGATCGTGCCTCGGACATCCGCCAGCTGCTGCGCTGGGCCGCGCGCGAGAAGGTGAAGATCGCCATCGCCGGTGCCAGCGAAGCGTGGCAGGTCGCGCCGGAGCTGGCCGCCGCACAGGTGCCGGTGTTCGTCGACGTGCTGGCCAACCTGCCGGCCAGCTTCGACCAGATCGGCGCCACCCTGGAAAATGCCGCACGCCTGCAACGCGCCGGCGTGCCGGTGTCGTTCGTGCAGCGCGGCGACGCCACCCACAACGCGCGCAAGATGCGCCAGCTGGCCGGCAACGCGGTGGCCAACGGTTTGCCGTGGGCCGATGGCCTGGCCGGGCTGACCCGGGTGCCGGCGCAGGCGTTCGGGGTGGCCGACCAGATCGGCAGCATCGAGCCTGGAAAACGCGCCGACCTGGTGCTGTGGGAAGGCGACCCGCTGGACGTGGCGCACTATGCCGAGCAGGTCTGGCTGGGCGGCCGTGCGATGCCGATGCGCTCGCGCCAGACCGACCTGCGCGACCGCTACCTGCAGCGCAACGCGCAGCCCTGACCGCACACGAGGACACACCGATGGCGACACTGCGCTGGTACTTCGACTTCGTTTCGCCCTACTCCTACCTGCACTGGCAGAAGCTGAAGCAGCTGCCGCAGTTCGCGCAGATCCAGACCGTGCCGATCGCCTTCGGTGCGGTGCTGCATCACCTGGGCAACCTCGGGCCGGCCGAGATTCCGGCCAAGCGCCGCTTCATCTACCGCCAGCTGCTGTGGACCGCACAGGCCGAGGGAACACCGCTGCGGTTCCCGCCCGGCCATCCGTTCAACCCGCTGTCCGCCCTGCGCCTGTGCCTGGCCGCCGGTTCCAGCGTGCAGGCGGTGGACGTACTGTTCGACTGGATCTGGCGCGACGGCAACGCGGCCGACAGCGCCGAAGCCCTGCGCGAACCCGGCGCACGGCTGGGCATCGAGGATGTCGCATCCGCCATTGCCGGGCCTGCAGTGAAGGAGCAGCTGCGGCGCAACACGGAGGTCGCGATCGCGGCCGGCGTGTTCGGGGTCCCCACCCTGGCCATCGGCGACGACCTGTTCTGGGGCAACGACGCGCATCCGCTGATGGCGGCGGTGCTGGCCGATCCGGGCCTGCTGCGGCAGCCCGAATGGCAGCGCTTGGCCAACCTGCCGGTGGCGGTGCAGCGCAGTCGCTGAACAGGGCGTGGCGCGTTTCCCTCGCGCGCCGGGCTGGGATTTGAGATAGATTTCACGTTTCCGAACCTACAACCGCCCTGGAGGGGGAGCCGCGGATGCGCATCGGAATCGTCGTCGACTCGGCCTGCGACCTGCCGCCGGACTTCATCGCCACACACAACATCGTGCTGCTGCCGATCACCGTACGGATCGGCGAAGCCGTGCTGGCCGATCACCGCGATGAGCAGGCCACGCTGAGCTTCCTGCACGCGCACGTGGCCGAGCACGGCGCGGAGGCGGAAACCATCCCCTTCAGCGTCAACCAGATCCGCGACCTGTTCCTGCAGCAGCTGGTGATCGACTACGACCACGTGTTCTGCATGACCATCACCAAGACCCGCAGCCCGATCCATGACAACGCACTGCAGGCCAGCTTCGCCATCCTCAACGACTACAAGCCGGTGCGTCAGGCAGCGGGCTACAACTCGCCGTTCGCGCTGCGCGTGCTCGACACCCAGAACCTGTTCGCTGCCCAGGCGGTGACCGCGGTGGAAGCCGTGCGTCTGCGCGACAGCAATGCCAGCGTGCAGCAGATCCGTGAGCGGCTGGAGGAACTGGCCAGCAACGTGCACGGCTACATGGTCACCCGTGACCTGTACTACATGCGCGCGCGTGCGCGGCACAAGGGCGACCGCAGTGTCGGCCTGCTCAGCGCCGCGCTGGGCAGCGCACTGGACATCAAGCCGGTGCTGCATGGCTACCGCGGCGAGACCGGGCCGGTGGCCAAGATCAAGGGCTTCGACAACGCCGTGCAGAAGCTTTTCGCGGTGGTCGGCCAACGTGTGCGTGCCGGGCTGATGACACCGACGGTGTGCGTCAGCTACGGCGGTGAGCTGGACGAGCTGCGCACCCTGCCCGGCTACGCCCAGTTGAAGGAGGTCTGCGCCACCCATGGCGTGGCCGTGTACGAATCGGTGATGAGCCTGACCGGCATGGTCAATGTCGGCAAGGGCGCGGTCACCGTGGGCTTTGCCGATGGGCCACATCGGTTTGAATGAAGGCCAACCGTGGCTGGAATCTGCACATCGATTCCACCACGACTGTGCCAGCCTTGCCGCACTTCAAGGAGAACTCCATGCCTGCGCAGTACCACATCAGCTTGCCCGATCCCTCCAAGGCCCGCGGCAACGACCCTGACCTGTCCTTCCATTCGCAGGGCGCCGCCGGCTTCGCCGAGGAACTGCAGGACGCGCTGCGCAGCGGCGCGCTGTTCGAGCGCTGGAAGGCCAAGCAACCCGACCCGGATGCGGTGGAACCGCAATGGGGCGTGACCGATCCGGATGCCACCGTAACCGGCGAACAGAAGGATCTGCGCATCAACCTGGTGGCGACCACCCGCATCGACAGCGACGTGTTCAAGCAGCGCCTGCGCCTGCTGGCCGGCCACCATTGGGAACTGCGCGACGTGCGTTGAGGCACCCGCCCGCCGGGCATGGCCCGGCGTTTCCATTTCCCTACCAGCCACCGCCCAGCGCGCGGTACAGCTCCACCCGCGCGATTGCCGCCGTAGCCTGGCTGTTGGCCAGTGCAGCCTGGTTGTCCAGTGCGATGCGCTGGGTGGTCAGCACGTCCAGCATGTCGACCACGCCGGCCTGGTACTGCCGGCGCGCCGCACCGAGCGCGGTCTCGCTTTCGTCCACCGCCACGTGCAGCTGCACGGTGCGCTGCTGTTCGGCGGCGTAGCCATCGATGGCGTCGTCCACTTCATGCCAGGCCTGCAGCACCGTGCGCTGGAACTGCAGCGACGACTGTTGCTGCTGCAGCTTGCTCAACGCGAGGTTGGCCTTGAGCCTGCCGCCCTGGAAGATCGGCAGGCTGATCGACGGCCCGATGCTGAAACGGTGTGCGTTCCAGCCATCCAGATCATCCAGCTGCTTGGCCTGGAAGCCAGCGTCGCCATTCAAGGTGATACGCGGCAGGAAACTGGCCTTGGCCACGCCGATGCCGGCCGTTGCGGCATGCAACGCCGCTTCGGCGCGACGGATGTCAGGGCGACGCTCGGCCAGTTCGCTGGGCAGCCCCACCGCCACGGCCGGCAGTGCGGGCCAGTCACGGCATGCATTCTGCAGCTGCGCATCCAGTGCCTGCGGAGGCTGCGCCAGCAGGAACGCCAGTGCATTGCGCAGCTGCGATTCACGATGCCGCAGCGGCGCGATGCGTGCCTGCAGCGATGCCACCTGCGCGGACGCGCTGGACACCTGCAGCGTGCTGGCCACGCCCTGGCGTTGGCGTGCTTCGGTCAGGCGCTTGATGTCGTGGGCGATGCCGAGGTTGTCCTCGGTGATCGCCAGCAGCTGCCGCGTCGCGCGCAGCTGCAGATAATCACGCGCGGTTTCCGCCAGCAGCGCGATGCGCACTGCATGTGCATCCTCCTCGGCCATCTGCACACGCGCATCGGCGGCTTCCACCTGGCGGCGCACGCGGCCCCACAGATCCAGTTCCCAGCTCAGGCCGATGCCGGCCTGGAACAGCCCATAGTCATCACGACCGCCGTTGCCGGACGGATCGTTCAAGCCCACCTCGCTGTTGCGTGCGCGTGCGCCGCTGGCGGTTGCGCTGACGCTGGGCAGACGGTCGGCAGCGCTGATGCCACGCGCGGCGCGGCTCTGCTGCACGCGGTTGGCCGCCAGCTGCAGGTCCAGGTTGGCCTCCAGCACCTGGCTGGCCAGCTGTCCGAGCAGTGGGTCGTCGAAGCCGGCCCACCAGGCGGCGTCCTGATCGATCGCGTTGCCCGCGACGGCCTCGCCCTGCCAGTGACTGGGCAGTTCCGCCTGAGGACGTACGAAGTCCGGCCCCATCGTGCAGGCAGCCAGGGCCGTGCACAGGCTGGCCGCGACGAAGGTGCTGCGGAACAAGGCAACTGCGCTCATGCGCCCTCCCCGGCCTCATGGCCCGGACTGTGCTTCACGCTCTGCGCGCGCGCGCGGCTGCCCAGGTCGACACTGGCTTCCACCGACATGCCGGCACGCAGCTGGTCCAGCAGCGGCTGGCCCGGCTCCAGCACGATCTTCACCGGAATACGCTGCACCACCTTGGTGAAGTTGCCGGTGGCATTCTCCGGTGCGACAGCGGCGAAGGTGACGCCGGTGGCCGGCGCGATGCTGTCGATGTGCCCGCGCAGCGGCTTGCCCGGGAACACGTCCACCTTCAGTTCGACCTGCTGGCCGGCCTGCATGCGGGTCATCTGTGTTTCCTGGAAGTTGGCGACCACGAAGGCACGCTTCAGCGGCACCACCGCGGCCACCGGTGTACCCGGGGTCAGGTAGGCACCTACGCGCACTGCTCGACGACCGACCACGCCGTCGATCGGTGCACGCAGCACGGTGTGCGACAGATCCAGTTCTGCGCGGGCCTGCGCCGCTTCCGCGCGTTGCACCGCGGCCTGCGCAGCCTGCACACCGGCGGTCAGGATGTCGGTGCGCTGGCGCGCGGTCGACAGCGCCGCCTGGCCCTGCTGCAGGTGGGCACTGGCCACGGCCTGCTTCGACTGCGCCTGCTGCGCGTTCTGCACGGTTCCGGCGCCGTCACGGGCCAGTTCGCGGTAGCGCTGCTGGTCGGCACTGGCCAGGGTCAGTTCGGAACGGCTGACATCGACACTGGCCCTGGCCTGCGCGATCAGCGAATCCTGCTGGGCCAGTGCGGCCTGTGCGTTGGCGAGCTGTGCGCGGGCATTGGCAAGGTCGGCACGGGCCGCCTGCAGGGCGACCTGGTAGTCACGGTCGTCGATGCGGGCCAGCACGTCGCCGGCCTTCACCGACTGGTTGTCCTCCACCTCCACGGCACTGACGAAGCCGGGAATTTTCGGAGCCACCAGGGTGTAGTCGGCCACCACGTACGCATTGTTGGTGCTCTGGTGGCCAGAGTCGCGCAGCAGCAGCCAGGCGCCGATGGCCAGGGCCAGTACGCCCAGGCCCAGGCCGGTGTTGAGAGTGGTTCGATTGATCGTCATGAGGGGTTCCTGCGAAAGGTTCAGGCCACGGCACGTGGCGGGTGGATGCGGGTGGGCATCCAGGCAATGAGGGGAATGAAGGCCAGCGCCACCAGCGCGACCACCCAGTACAGGTCGGCCGAGGTCAGCGCCTGCACCTGTGCATGCAGGCGCGCGCCGAGCTGCGGGCCATCGGCCAGCCACGGTTGCTCGCCCAGGCGGTCGACCAGCACGGTGGAATGGAAATGACGGCGGCCCTGGGCGACGGCATCCAGTACGCCGCTGGCGAGCACCGCAGCGAAACCCTTGACCGTGTTGAACCACGCCGAGGCAAATGGGCCGTCCTGCGGCGCCAGGCCGCCGGTGGCCAGCATCAGTAGCGGCAGCACTGCCATGGGTTGTGCGAACACCTGCAGCAGCTGCACCCACAGGAAGTTGTCGCGGATCCAGGCCACGTCCAGGTGCGAGCCCAGCCAGCAGGCCAGGGCCAGCATCGTCAGGCCGGTGGCCTGCACCCAGCGGCAATCCACCGCGCGGATGTTCAGCAGCGCCGCCACCAGCGGCAGCGCGATCACCTGCGGCAACGCCACCCACAGCAGCATCGGTGCGGTCTGCAACGGCCGGTAGCCCTGCACGCTGGCCAGGAAACCGGACGGGATGGAGATCACCGCCAGCAGCACGAACAGCACGCCGCCCAGCGTCACCAGCGAGTAGCTGAGATTGCGGTTGGCCAGCAGTTGCAGCTTGAAGAACGGCAAGGGGTGGAACCATTCATTGATCATGAACAGCACCATCAGGCCGGCACCGCCACCGATCATCAGCGTGATCATCGGCGAGTCGAACCAGTTCAGGCGCGGGCCCTGCACCAGGCCCAGCACCAGCAGCACCAGCGCCGGCAGGCCCAGCAGCAGGCCGACGCCATCGAACTGGGCAAAACGCTCCAGCCGCAGCGGGTCCTGAGGCAGGCCCCAGCCGACCATCGCCATGGCGGCCAGGCAGTACGGCACGATCTGCCAGAACGCCCAGTGCCAGCCCACCTGCTCGACCCAGAACGCGGCCAGCGGCGTGCCCATGCTCGGGCCGAACGTCGCCGTCAGCGCGTAGCCGGCCAGGCCGTACAGCTTGATGCCCGGGGGCAGGAAGCGCAGCGCCACGCTCATCAGCAACGGCGGCAGTGCACCACCGCACAGGCCCTGCAGCGCGCGCAGCAGCAGGAACACCTGCAGGTTCGGGGCAAGCGGGCACAGCACGCCCAGCACCATGAACCCACCGATCATCGCCAATGCGAAGCGACGCAGCGAGAAGGTGGCGGCGCACCACGGTGCGAACGCCATCGCGCTGACCGACATCGCGCTGTAGAGGGCGACGACCCAGCTGCCGTCGTCGACGCTGAAACCCATCGCGCCACGGATGTCGGCCAATGCGACCTTGGTGATGTTCTCGTTGAAGCCCGACACCAGCACCGCCAGCAGCACGCCACACAGGCCGACCAGAATGCGGCGATCGAGCCCGGGGGCGGTGGCAGGACGGGGCGGCGCGGCGGCCGGGACAGCGGCGGCCGGCGTACTCATCGCCGGGCACCGATCCGTGCAGTGCACGGCATGTTGGGGGTCATTGGAATGCGCTCAGTGAAACTCCGGGGAGCGCAGTCTAGGGAGCCGGTATCCTGTAAAAAATGGCGTCGCCGGCATCCCAGGCGTGCGCCGGGCGCACGCATGCAGATGTCAGCGCGAGGCCTCCCCTGCGCTTTCGCACATGGTCTTGATCGAGCGCCGCAGCCACTGGTGCGCGGCGTCGTTGTCCAGGCGCGGATGCCAGGCCTGCACGATGGCCGCGGTCCGCACCGGAATCGGCAGCGGGAACAGGCGCAACGGCAGGCGCATGTTGACGATCCGCTCCAGCATCACGCTTGGCATCTGCGGCAGGATCAGGTCCGATTCGGCCGCCGCGAAGATCGCACCGTGGAAGGTCGGGCTGATCAGCGCCACGCGACGCTGCAGGCCGAGCGTGGCCAGGTCATCATCGATCGGCCCACGTGGCAGGCCACGGCGCGACACCGCGATGTGGTCGCACGCGGCAAAGCGCTCGGCACTGATCTCCTCGTCGAACAGTGGATGGTCTTCGCGCGCTGCGCCCATGAACGAGGTACTGAACAGGTTCTGCACCTTGGTATCGGGCGCATGCTTGCCGGCCGTGCTGATGTACAGGTCGATCCGGCCCTGTGCCATCGCATCGTCGTCGGTATCGCCCTCGGGCACGAAGCGCAGCACTGCGCGCGGCGCCTGCTGGCGGAACAGCTCGCGCAGGCGTCCGCCGAAACCACCGACGAACACATCATTGGCACGCACGCTGAAGGTCCGCTCGAGCACGCGCATGTCTACTTCGCGACCGGCGTTGAAGACGCGGTGGGCCTGCTCGATCACATCGCGGACCTGCTCGCGCAGCTGCAGGGCGCGGGGTGTGGGCGCCAGACCGCGGCCTGCACGCACCAGCACCGGGTCGCCCAGCGCAGTGCGGATCCGGCCCAGGGTGCGGCTCATTGCCGGCGCGCTCAGGTTCATCCGGCGCGCAGCGGCGGCCACGCTGCATTCGTCAATCAGCACGTCCAGTGCCAGCAACAGGTTCAGGTCCGGCAGGGGCATGACAGTCTCCGGTAAATCAGATGACTCTACGGCACTTGCAACCACCATGGATTGCGTTCTACGCATTCATTGACTGCCGCGCACGGCATGGGTGCGCGCGATGACATCGGCGACCATCCCCGGCCTGCCAAGGAGACATCCATGTTCAATACCCTGCTGGTCGCCCTGGACGGTGGCCCCCAGCACGCGCGCGTGCTGGACCTGGCCGCGGCCATTGCCGGCCCCCGCAGCCGCCTGCACCTGCTGTGCGTGCTCGACCCCGAATTCGCGCTGGCGGCCGATGCCAGCGAAGCCGACCGTATCGAGTACCCGGAAGCCGCCCGCCAGCGCTCCCGCGCCGAGGCGGTGCTGGCCGAAGCCCTGGCCGAGCTGCGCGAGCGCGGCGTCGATGCCATCGCGCAGATCCCCTCCGGCGACCCCGGCGAAGTCATCAGCGACCAGGCCAGGCGCCTGAAGTGCGACCTGATCGTGATCGGCCACCGCCACCTGTCCCGGCTGGAGCGCCTGTTCGAACCCTCGATCGGGCAATGGACCATCGATCACGCCCCCTGCCCCGTGCTGGTGGAAACCCGCGACCCACAACCCTAGCTGCCATGGCCTCCCGTTCCCCCTTGTTTCCCACCCGGGTCAGCTACCGTGCCTTCGGCCGCCAGTTCGGCCGTGGCGAGCAGGCGCTGCTGGCGGCGATACGCCAGCTGCGTGACCCCGATCTCGTAGCCGATGGACTCGCACAGCTGAGCGGCCTCGGCGTTGATCCTGAAGGCTGCGACGCGTTCATCAACCTGCTGCCGCTGCTGGCCGCGCCGACGGCACCGATCGACCTGTTGCCCGCCGGCTCTCCGTTCATTGCCGCCAGCGAACTGGACCTGCTGGTCTGCCTGCTGCGCATCGCACAATGGCGGCATGCGCGCCCGCGCGAAGACGACACGCTGGCACCGTTGCGCCAGCAGCTGGCGCGCTGTGCGATAGCCGTGCAGGCGGCAAAACTGCCGTTGCGACAGCGCTCGTTGTCACCGGTCGGGCTGAGGCTGCTCGATCCCACCGGCTGGCTGCGGCAGCGATGACCCGGCCGCGCCGACCGTGCGCAATCGCGCACAGGGAGCGGCTACCTGGCGCGCTCAGCAATCCATCCTGCCGTGCGCACTGCCTTCGTCGTCGAGCACGTGCGCATGCAGGATCACCTGGTTGCGACCGGCGCGCTTGGCGGCATACAGGCCGGCATCGGCGTCCGCCAGCAACTGATCGGCACTGGCCAGGGCCGGCGGATGCAGGTAGCCCACTCCGATGCTGATACTGACCGACCCTTCCGGCAGCGGCAGCGCTGCCACCGCCTCGCGCAGGCGCTCGGCCAGCGCCAGCACGCCCGAGAGCGGGCTTCCCGGCACGATCACGGCGAATTCCTCGCCGCCATAGCGAGCAACGCTGTCACCACCGCGACCGGCTATGGCCTTCAGCACCCCGGCCACCGCCTGCAGGCAACGATCACCAGCCGGATGGCCGTGCTGGTCGTTGAAGGCCTTGAAGTGGTCGATATCCACCAGCAGCAGGCCCAGCTCGGTGCCGCTGCGCCGTGCGCGATTCCACTCGGACATCAGCCGTGCGTCGAATTCGCGACGGTTGGCCACGCCGGTCAGGCCATCCTGCCGCGCAAGTTGATCCAGTGCTGCCTGGCGTTCCAGAAGATCCGCCTGGAGCAACACGCTGCGCAGGCCGAAACCAAGGGTAGCTACGACGAAGCCCGCGACCGCCAACGGCCGCGCATGATCGACCACCAACGTGCCGACCACCAGCAGCAGCAATGGCAGGATGATCGGACCGGCGGCCTGTACCGTCCGCGCCAGCCTCGGGTGTGCCGTGGTGCCTGTGTCCGGCGCCGTGTCCAGCGCCAAGCAGGCGATCAGCAGAAAAGGTACGTCGATCAGCAGATCGTTGAACGCACCGAATGCATCATCGGATGTGTAATGGTTGATGTAGTAGGCCACCAGCAGATAGGCCAGAGCGTACAGCGCCAGTGCGCGGAAGAATCTACGCCGTTCGGGCACGTCGCCGGCCAGCCATCGCACCACGGCGAACCCGGCGATACACAGATTCTGGATGTCGAACATGCGCTGCATGTTGGACATCGCATGGGCGTCGACCTCGACACGGGCGGCAAACGATGCGGTGTGCACGAAGAACAGCACCCCCAGCAACGCCGCCATCGCCGCGTCGATCAGGCTGATGCTCAAGCGCTCGCGGCGTGCCCGGGCCAGGATGAACACCAGCGGCACGCCATACAGCACGTACAACAACAGGCTGACGCGCGGGGTGAAGTCAGCCCGGCCGGCGCCCAGCGCATCCACCATGTTGAACGTCATGCCGCCGGCCCACAGCAGCAGTGCCATCGCGGTAGCACGCCAGCCCAGAGCGGCGCGGTCACGTTGCGCCCGCACCAGGCACGCGGCAGCGGCCAGCAGCGGCGCACCGGTCAGGAATACGAAAGAGCCTACGCCCGCCGGGCTCGGCCAGAACGCCACGACCAGCCCATGGCAAAGCACGTACAGCATCGCCAGCACTACCGGCATGCATCCCCCCGATCCGCAAGGCCGTATGGCCGCACCATAGCGCGCCTGCACGCCACAGCGGCGTGATCCACTGCGGCAAAACGACACTCCGCGTGCACCACCAGGGTAGTGCCGGCTACTGCCGGCAATCCCAGGGAATCACAGGGCGGCAGGTAGCCGGCCAGCAGCCGGCACCACCGGAACGCCCTCAGCCGTGCAGGGCGCGGGCGTGGTGGGCGATGTGCTCCCCGATGAAACTGGCGATGAAGTAGTAGCTGTGGTCGTAGCCGGGCTGCAGGCGAAGGGTCAGCGGATGGCCGGCGGCATCGCAGGCCTGCTGCAGGCGCTGCGGCTGCAGCTGGGTCTGCAGGAATTCGTCCGCCTCGCCCTGGTCGACCAGCAACGGCAGGCGCTCACGGGCCACGGCGACCAGCTCGCTGGCGTCCCATTGCGCCCAGTCCGCCGGGTTGTCGCCCAGGTAGGCGTGGAAGGCCTTCTGCCCCCACGGCACGTGGCTGGGTGCAACGATCGGCGAGAACGCCGACACGCTGCGGTAGCGCCCCGGGTTGCGCAGCGCGATCACCAGCGCACCGTGACCGCCCATCGAGTGGCCGCTGATGCCACGCGCATCGGTGACCGGGAAATTCGCCTCGATCAGTGCCGGCAGTTCCTGTGTCACGTAGTCGTGCATGCGGTAGTGCTTCGCCCACGGCGCACGGGTGGCATTGAGGTAGAACCCCGCCCCCTTGCCCAGGTCATAGCCTTCGGCATCGGCCACGTCATCGCCGCGCGGGCTGGTATCAGGCGCAACGATGATCACACCGTGCTCGGCCGCATAGCGCTGCGCGCCGGCCTTGGTGATGACGTTCTGCTCGGTGCAGGTCAGGCCGCTCAACCAGTACAGCACCGGCAGTGCCTGCGTTTCCGCCTGCGGCGGCAGGTACACGGCGAACTGCATGTCGCAGCCCAGCGTGGTGGAATGATGGCGGTAGACGTCCTGCCAGCCGCCGAAACAGGCGCGGTGTTCAATGCGTTCCATGGTGCTCTCCTGCGCGGCGCGCCAGCGCACGCGTACTTCTGGTAGATGCCGACCTTGGTCGGCTTATCCACGCGCGGCGTGGATGCCTTTGTTGATCAGCTCATCCAGCTGCGCCAGCAGGCGCAGCAATGGTTCGACGCCAGGCTGGCCATCAAGATTGCGAGAGGCCGCCACCGCCACATCGCTGCGCGGTGGCCACTGCCCGGCCGCGCGCGCCTCGTAGAGGCGCGGCAGGAATACCTGCGCAAGCCATTGCTCGAATGGCATGCCATCGTCGCTGCCGAAGGCCGAGGTCACCGTACGCGCTGGCCCCACCTCGCCCACTACCCAGCCCAGCGCACGCAACGCCTGCTCGATCGGGGCCACCAGCGCCGCGCGCGGGTCTTCCGCACGCGGCCGGCGCAGGGCATCCAGCCAGCCCATGACGCGGCTCAGTAGTGGACCACCGAACGGATCGACTTGCCTTCGTGCATCAGGTCGAAGGCGTCATTGATCCTGTCCAGGTCCATGGTGTGGGTGACGAACGGGGCCAGTTCGATATCGCCCTTCATCGCGTCTTCCACCATGCCCGGCAGCTGGCTGCGGCCCTTCACGCCACCAAACGCGGTGCCCATCCACTTGCGGCCGGTCACCAGCTGGAACGGACGGGTGGAGATCTCCTGGCCCGAACCGGCCACGCCGATCACCACGCTCTGGCCCCAGCCACGGTGCGCGCATTCCAGCGCCGCGCGCATCACGTTGACGTTGCCGATGCACTCGAAACTGTGGTCCACACCCCAGGTGGTCATCTCGACGATGACCTGCTGGATCGGCTTGTCGTAGTCCTTCGGATTGATGCAGTCGGTGGCGCCGAATTCGCGCGCCAGCTCGAACTTGGACGGGTTGGTGTCCACCGCGATGATGCGGCCGGCCTTGGCCTGGCGCGCGCCCTGGATCACCGCCAGGCCGATGCCGCCGAGGCCGAACACCGCCACGCTGTCGCCTTCCTGCACCTTGGCGGTGTTGTGCACCGCGCCGATGCCGGTGGTGACGCCGCAGCCGAGCAGGCAGACGTGTTCCGGGTTCGCTTCCGGGTTGATCTTCGCCAGCGACACCTCGGCCACCACGGTGTACTCGCTGAAGGTCGAGCAGCCCATGTAGTGGTACAGCGGCTCGCCGTTGTAGCTGAAGCGGCTGGTGCCGTCGGGCATCACGCCCTTGCCCTGGGTGGCGCGCACCGACACGCACAGGTTGGTCTTGCCGCTCTTGCAGAACAGGCATTCGCCGCACTCGGCGGTGTACAGCGGAATCACGTGGTCGCCGGGCTTGACGCTGGTCACGCCCTCGCCCACGTCCACCACGATGCCGGCGCCTTCATGGCCCAGCACCACCGGGAACAGGCCTTCCGGGTCATCGCCGGACAGGGTGAACGCATCGGTGTGGCAGACACCGGTGTGGGTGATCTTGACCAGCACTTCGCCCTTCTTCGGCGGGGCGACGTCGATCTCGACGATCTGCAGCGGCTGGCCGGGACCAAAGGCGACGGCGGCACGGGACTTCATGGTGGCTTCTCCAGGATCAGGCGGGAATGGGATGGCAGGACGATCGACGCGATGTGGCGCCGATGCTTATTTCAGGTACGAGCGGATCAACGCGCTCATGTCGCGCACGCGTTCGGCGCGTTGTTCGTCGGAGGCTGCGGGTTGCCCGAACTCCTCGCGCAGATGGGCCTCCATCACTTCGGACATCAGGCCGTTGACCGCGCCACGGATGGCCGCGATCTGCTGCAGCACCGGCCCGCAGTCGGCACCGGCTTCCAGCGCGCGGTCCAGCGCATCGCACTGGCCGCGGATGCGGCGCACGCGGGCCAGGACCTTCTTCTTCTCTTCGGGGGAGTGCGGCATGGCGGGGCCACCTCGGAACTATACTGGGGGATAGTATACATGGGCGAACGAAGGAAGCCAGATCGTGCAGCCGGCGCATGCGCTACGGACAGATCAGCCCCAAAATATGAATGAACATTAAATAGATTCATTTGTTACTTTTTCATGACCTAGGGTGTCGTATTCGCCCCTGCGTTTACCCCTGAGTCACATTGGCGTGACCAGGGAGAGATCATGTACCGACCGTTGTTCGCCCGCAGTCGCTTGTCTGTCGCGTTGGGTTCGGCATTGGTGCTGGTGGCCGCCGCACCGGCCATGGCGCAGCAGGCCGCCACGCAGGAACAGGGGGCCGAGCCCGCCAGCAGCAAGACCCCCGTGCAGCTGGACCGGATGACCGTCACCGGCTCGCGCATCTACCGCGCCGGCTTCGACACGCTGGAGCCCGCTGCGGTGGTCAGCCGTGAATCGATCGAGAACTATGGCGACACCAACCTCATCGACGCGGTGACCCGGATTCCCGGGGTCAGTGCCGGCGTCAGTTCACGCGGCGACCAGGCCGGTTTCGGTGCGGGCGTCAACTTCGCCAGCAAGTTCGGCCTGGGCAGCAATCGCCTGCTGACCCTGGTCAATGGACGCCGCTTCGTGACCTCTACCCCGCCCACCATCTTCGGTGCCGGCGGCGGCTCGGGCATCCAGGTGGACATGAACGCCATTCCCAGCGTCATGGTGCAACGCATTGAAAGTCTGAGCGTTGGCGGTGCCCCCACCTATGGCTCGGATGCGATCTCCGGCGTCAACAACATCATCCTGCGCGACAAGTTCGATGGCGCCGAAGTCGAACTCGGCTATGGCAGAACCAGCAAGAACGACAACGAGCGCTACTCATGGTCGGCCATCTTTGGTACCGGATTCGCCGATGGACGGGGCCACATCGTGGTGGCGGCGGAACTGGACAATGCCGACGGCGTGAACGCGCTGCAACGTGATTTCTACCGCCAGGGCTACAGCCTGCAGGCCAACCCCACTGCAGCCAACGCTGGCAACTTCCAGCCCCTGCGCCGGCCAACCAATGATGGCCGCATCGACGGCAGCATTCCCTTCAATACCGGACCGGCCGACGGCATCCCCGACCAGGTCTGGATCCGCAACCGGCGCATCGCCAGCATGACCTTCGGTGGCCTGGTGATGCCGGCGACCGGCAGCTACACGCGCAACGGCCTGGGCGACATCCTTGGCTTCGGTCCGAACAAAGACAAACTGTGGCAGTTCAACAACGAGGGCAAGCTGGTCGAGTTCAATCCCGGTACCAGCTATGCGGGCGGCAACGCCTCCGGCGGTGACGGCCTGAACCTGTTCGAGACGGTGCCGCTGATCGCCGACCTTGAACGACGCTCGGTGTTCTCCACCGGCAGCTTCGACTTCACCGACAACGTGCGCGGCTTCTTCGAGCTATCGCGATACGAAGCGACCGCCCGCGAAACCCTGGATCAGAACGTCTACAACGCCGTGTCCTTCGGCAATGCACGCCTGGATGGCGGCGGTACCGCCAGCGGTGCGCTGACCTTCAGCGCCAGCAATCCGTTCCTGAGTGCGGAAACCCGCAGGATCCTCGCCGACAACGGCATCACCTCGTTCCGGCTGTCGCGCTCTTCGCGCGACCTGTCGATGAACAACGCCAGCACCGAGACCCGCCTGACCCGCGCGGTGCTTGGGCTGAACGGCTTCTTCGAGGTTGGAAAGCGCAACTTCAACTGGGAAGCCAGCGTCACCCATGGCCGCGGTGACTTCGACTACCTCGGCACCGGCCTTATCCAGCAGAACTTCATCAATGCGATCAACGTCACCACCGACGCCAGCGGGCGCATCATCTGTGATCCCACCCGCCCGGGCACCACGGCCGATGCGAACTGCCGCCCGCTGAATCTGTTCGGCGAGAACCAGGCGTCGCGCGAAGCCCTGGACTACGTCTCCACCCGGACCGTGGCCAAGGCGCAGACCCGCCAGACCGTCATCAACGCGTCGGTATCCGGCGGCCTGTTCGATCTTCCCGGCGGCGAGCTGTCCGCCGCGGCCGGCTTCGAACACCGCCGCGAAGAAGGCTCCTTCACCCCCAGCGAGTACCAGCGCCTGGGCCAGGGTCGTTCGGTGCCGACCCAGGCGGCGGAAGGCAAATACCACACCAATGAAGTGTTCGCCGAAGTGCTGGCACCGCTGTTCAATCCCGACTGGGACATCCCGGGCCTGCATCGCCTGGACCTGACCGCCAAGTTCCGCCGCGTCGACAATTCCGTCGCCGGCGCGTTCAATGCGTTCACCTACGGCATCCAGTACGAACCGATCGCCGGCCTGCAGCTGCGCGGCAACAAGACCCAGTCACTGCGTGCGCCCTCCATCGCCGAGCTCTACACCACCCAGCAGCCGGCCTACTACAACATCCCGGAAGTGTGCTCGCTGGACAACATCAGCGGCGGCTCCAATCCGGCGGTGCGTCGCCGCAACTGCCAGGCATTCTTCGCCGCCTACCCGGGCGCCGATCCGAACACCTTCCGCCAGCAACCGACCAATACGCTGGGCTCGACCAACGGCAGCACCCGCCTGCAGAACGAAACGGCGAAGTCGTGGACGGCCGGCATCGTGTTCGCGCCGGAGTGGATCCCGGGCCTGCGCGTCGCCGCCGACTGGTATGACATCAAGATCAACAACGTGATCACGTCGCTGAGCGCCAACGACATCATCACCGGTTGCTTCGACACTGCCGACTTCAACGCCGCCAACGTGCCAAACGCCAACCGCTTCTGCGGCCTGGTGACGCGCGATCCGAGCACCGGCGTGGCTACCAGCATCAAGACCGAGTATGGCAACGGCCCGGTACTGATGTTCCGTGGCTGGACCGCCGAAGTCGGCTACCGTTGGGACCTGTCGCGCTTGGGCGTGCTGGACCTGGACTTCTACGGCTACATGCCGAAGAACCGTGGCCAGGCCGCGAACCGGGACGTGCCGTTCGTCGAACAGGCGGGCAGCTTCAACGAGCCCAAGCGCCAGTTCCGCTGGACCGCCCAGCATCGCATCGGCAACTGGAACTACGGCGTGGCCTCCAACTACACCAGCCGCGCCCAGTACACGATGACCGATACCCCGGAAAGCCGTCAGTACTTCTACCGCGACAGCTGGACCACCTGGGACGCCAACGTCACCTACCGCATCACCGATGCCGCACGCGTGACGCTGTCGGTGATCAACGTGGGCGACGACATCGGTCCGTTCCCCTATGTATTGGATGCACTGGGCCGTCGCTATATGGCCAGCCTGCGCTACAACTTCAAGTAGGCCAGCCACAGCGGTTTCACAGGCGGGGCCCGCTGTACGGGCCCCGCTCAATCAAACAGACCTTGTTCCGCCAACCGGGTCAGCTCGTCCACCACATAGCGTACCTTGGGCCGCAGGTGGCGCGTCGGTGGCCACAGCGCATGGATGTCGATGTGCCGCTGCATGTGCGCGTCAAGCACCAATTGCAACGCGCCGGAATCCAGATGGCGGCGCACCAGTGAAATGGGCATCTGGCAGATGCCGAGGCCAGCGATGGCCGCTTCGATCACCGCATCGCCATCATTGAGTTGATAGGGCGCGCCGGGAATGAATGTTCCCTCGTCCTGCTCGCTGCCGATCCGCCACCAGACCGGCTGGCCATGACGGAAGCCGACGATGCTGCGGTGCTGCGCCAGTTCCTCGACCGTGCGCGGCACGCCGTATGCCTGCAGGTATTCCGGCGATGCGCAGGTGACCAGCCGCTGGCGCCCCAGCCGCCGCGCCACCAGATGCTCTGCCTGGTGCAGCCCACCGAAACGGATCAGCAGGTCGATGCCTTCCTCGACCGGATCGACGAAGTGATCGGTGAAGGTCATCGTCAACTGCAGGTCCGGGTACTGCCGGCACAGTCGCAACAGCACCGGCAGCACCACCAGCCGCCCGAACGAGGACGGCATGTCGATGCGCAGCCGCCCGCTGGGCAGGCCGGCCGACCCCAGGCAGGCCTCGGCCGCGGAGATCTCTTCCAGCGCCGCCGCACAGGAGGCGTAGTACGCCTCGCCATCGGTGGTCAGCGCGATGCGCCGCGTGGTGCGGTGGAACAGGCGCACCCCCAGCCGTGTTTCCAGCCGGGCGATGGCCTTGCCCACCGCCGAGCGCGAGATGCCCAGCGCATCGGCAGCTTCGGTGAAGCTGCCCGAGCGTGCGGTGGTGACAAAGGTCACCAGGCCATTCAAGGACTCCAGCGGCAGCATCGTTCGCACTCCATTGGGGACAAATAGTCCCGCACCAAGGGAGATCGAAGCGCTTTATGCGCCTGCATGTCAACTCCATCCTGTGTGCATCGCGCCGCTGGCGCCCCTCCCCCGCACTGAGATGACCGACATGACCGCCGCCCTGTTCCACCCCTTCGACCTGGCAGGCACCGCCCTGCGCAACCGCATCGCGATGGCCCCGATGACCCGCGCCCGCAACCCCGGCGCGGTCGCCAACGCACTCACCGCGCAGTACTACCGGCAGCGGGCCAGCGCCGGCCTGATCATCAGCGAAGGCACGCCGGTCTCGCCGCAGGGCCAGGGCTACATCGACGTGCCGGGCATCTGGTCGGCCGAACAGGTGGCCGGCTGGAAGCTCGTCACCGAGGCGGTGCACGCCGCGCAGGGCACGATCTTCGCCCAGCTCTGGCATGTCGGCCGCATGTCGCACAGCTCGCTGCAACCCGATGGTGGGCAACCGGTCAGCGCCGGCACCCGCCCGGTGGCCAGCGCACCGAAGAACACCTCGTTCGTGTATCTGGCCGATGGTAGCCGCGGCCATGCCGATCCCACCCCGGCACGTGCACTGGAGACCGCCGAGATCCCCGGCATCATTGCCGACTTCGCACGGGGCGCCGACAACGCTATCAGCGCCGGCTTCGATGGCATCGAGCTGCATGCGGCCAACGGCTACCTGTTCGAACAGTTCCTCAACCCGCTCATCAACCAGCGCGAAGACCGCTACGGCGGCTCGCTGCCCAATCGTGCGCGGTTGATCCTGGACACCGTCGATGCGATGGCCCAGCGCATCGGTGCGCAGCGCATCGGCGTGCGCCTGGCACCGAACAACCTCACCTTCGACATGCCGTTCTACCCCGACAACGAAGCCACCTATCTGTACCTGGCCGAGGAACTGGGCACGCGCGGGCTGGCCTATGTGCACCTCAACGACAACCTGCAGGCGGGCCAGTCGGTGCTGGGCGAGGCCTTCCTGCAGCAATTCAAGCAGGCCTACGGTGGCACCGTGATCCTGGCCGGCGGCATGACCCGCGAACGCGCCCTGCAGCTGGTCGAGGCCGGCACCATCGACCTGGCCGCGTTCGGCCAGCCGTTCATCGCCAACCCGGATCTGGTCGAACGCCTGCAGCGCAACATCGCGTTGGCCACGCCCGACCGCAGCACCTATTACGGTGGCGGCGAAGCAGGCTACCTCGACTACCCGCGCGCACAATAGAGCCACGCCATGCGTGGATGCGGGCGTACACTGCCCGCCCGCATCCACCGGATCTGCCCATGGATACGCCCACCGCGTCATTCATCGTCAATCTCGATGTCCCCGATCTCGCCGCTGCCGAAGACTTCTACATCCGGGCCTTCGGCCTGCGCATCGGCCGCCGTCTCGGCCCGGGCGCGGTGGAGCTGCTCGGTGGGCCAGCGCCGCTCTACCTGCTGCACAACGACGCCGGCAGCGCCGCCACCGAAGACGGCGACGTGCGCGACTACGAGCGCCATTGGACGCCGCTGCACCTGGATTGGGTAGTGGATGACATCGACGCCGCGCTGGCGCGTGCGGTTGCAGCCGGGGCGACACTCGAGCAGTCCGTGCGCGAGCGTCGCTGGGGCCGCATCGCCGTGCTGGCCGACCCGTTCGGCCACGGCTTCTGCCTGATCCAGTTCAGTGCTGAAGGCTACGACGCGCTGGTCGAATGACCGGCGCGCGGTTCACCACGGCAACGGTACCGCCTCGCCATTCGCGCGTTCGCCGTAGTACAGCGACGGCAGCAGCCGCGAGAGGAAACTGAACTCCGTGTAGCAGTGCTTGAGCAGGCCCAGGCCGACCGCATCGCCGGCATCGCGGTGCGGATCAGCGCTGTCCAGGCCCAGCACGAAGCGGCTGCGCAGCACACAGCCGAACGGCGTATCGCGTGCCACGTGCAGCATCTGCCCGTCGCAGGGATCACCGTTTACATCCAGGCGCACGTGGTCGCCGAAGCCGATGCGCGCGGCAATCACCGCCGATACATCGCCGGCATCCTGTGCCGCCTGCAGGCGCTCTGGCACCAACAACGTGCGCGGATCATGGAACTTCAGGCGCGCCGCCACCGGCGGAATGTCGGCCAGCGATTCCACCGCATGGATGCTGGCACCGTGGTAGCTGCGCCCGCGCTGCCACGCCGCGTCCCAGCCGCGATGCTCGACATGATCAACCGGATGCCACCAGCGGATGTGCTGGGTGGTCTCGAAGAAGGTGAACCACCAGTCCAGCATGCGGCCCTTGCAGCCGTGCAGATCGGTACGCACCGCGACAAGCAGGGTGCCGTCTTCGCGGCGCTGGATGCCGGTCTCCAGGTGCATCGGCGCCGGGTCGAGCAGATCGTGGTGGTCCAGCCAGGCGCGTGCGTTCACAGCGGTATCCATCGGGGTCTCCTGCGGTGTTGGGAGACCCGACAATACGGAAACGTCATTCGTTTCGCAATTAGCCGGATGCGGTAAGATGGGGGCAATGAACAGCCCTCCCCTGCCCGAGCCCACAACACCGAGCCGCCGCCGCGGCCGCCCCGCTCGACCGGAAGCCGAGGTCCGCCACGCCGTGCTGCAGGCCACGCTGGAGCTGCTGCTGGCACAGGGTTACGAGGCGACCACGATCGAAGCGGTGGCGACCCATGCCGGGGTGGCGAAGAAGACCGTGTACCGCCACGCCAGCAACCGCGAGGAACTGGTCGGGTTGGCGGTGCGCGAATGGACCGACGGCTTCGCGCCGCAGCTGCAGCGCGATGCGCACGGTGCCGACGAGGTGCTGCCGTTGCTGCAGGACATCCTGCAGGCGGTGTGCACGCAGGCACTGTCGGCGCAGGCGGTGCAGGTGTTCCGGCTGCTGGCTACCGATTTCCCTGGCAAGGATGCGCTGCTGCAGGCCTATCTGGACAACGGCATCGAACGCGGCCGTGCGCTGCTGGCTGACTGGCTGGAACGGCAGCAGCAGCGTGGGCTGCTGCGTGAGGGGGATTCCGCACGCATGGCGCGACTGATCCTGGCAATGGCAGTGGCCGAGCCGCTGCGCGAACGCGTGATCGGCGTGGTGGCCGAGGATGCGCCGGTGGAGGTGCACCTGCGTGAGTGCCTGGCGTTGTTGGCGCCGGTGTTGCGGGTGCCGTAGGGTTGCCCCATCCGCGCATGGACGACAGTGGGTGGTGGGTGCCGTCCGTTGGTCGGCACCACATCATCCATCGCAACTCATTCGCGCAGCATATCCACGAACGCGCGCAGCGCACCGGGCATCTGCCGCTGCTTCGGGTAGTACAGCGCGAAGCCGGCGAACGGTTCGCTCCAGTCTTCCAGCACCGCCACCATCTGCCCCGAATCAATGTAGGGCCTTGCCGTGTCTTCCAGTACGTAGGCCAGGCCGATGCCATCAAGCACTGCACCCACGACGGTGCCCTGCTCACTCAACGTGAGCCGGCCCGGCACATCGATCTCCAGCGCTTGCCCGCTACGCTCGAACTGCCACTTGTAGAGATGCCCGCTGGCGAAGCGGAAGCGGATGCATTCGTGTGCCGCCAGGTCCCGCGGATGCTGTGGTGCCGGGTGTCGCCGCAGGTAGTCCGGCGAGCCGACAATCAGCCCGCGCAGCGGTGGCCCCATCGGCACCGCCACCATGTCCTCGGGCACGAACTCGTGCAGGCGCACGCCGGCGTCGTAGCCCTCGGCGACGATGTCGACCAGGCCATCGTTCTCGGTCAGCTCCACCCGCACGTCGGGGTGAGCGTGCAGGAAGCGCGCCAGTCGCGGCCCCAACTGGGTCGGTACCGCCGCGCGGGTGGCGTTGATGCGCAGCAGGCCAGCCGGGGCGGCACGGAACTGGTTCATCTCTTCCAGCGCGTCATGCACCTGGCCCAGCGCCGGCTGCAGGCGCTCCAGCAGGCGCTGCCCGGCCTCAGTCAGGGCCACGCTGCGGGTGGTGCGATGGAACAGGCCCACCCCCAACCGCTCTTCCAGCGCGCGGATCGCATAGCTCACCGCCGAGGTCGACAGCGCCAGCTCGGCACCGGCGCGGCGGAAGCTGCGGTGGCGGGCGACCGCGGCAAACGCGGCCAGGTGGGTGAGGTTGTCAGTGGCCATGATTGTGCAGTTCCACTTGATGAATCATGCCGATATCCGAGATTCCTGCCGCTGGGAACGGGGCGTATTGTAAAACGCCTTTCGATAAACCCTGCCAAGGATTCCCCATGTCCCTCGCCCGTGGTTACGCCGCCCATTCACATACCGACCCGCTGATTCCGTACGAGTTCGAACGCCGCGCGGTCGGCCCGGACGATGTGCGCATCGAGATCCTCTACAGCGGCATCTGCCACTCCGACCTGCACCAGGCCCGCGACGACTGGGGTGGCTCGATCTACCCGATGGTGCCGGGCCACGAGATCATCGGCCGCGTGACCGAGGTCGGCAGCAACGTCACCCGCTTCAAGGTCGGCGACCACGCCGGCGTGGGCTGCATGGTCGACTCGTGCCGCCACTGCGACGCCTGCGAGCACGACCTGGAGCAGTACTGCGCCGAAGGCGCGACCTGGACCTACAACGGCCGTGAACGCGAAAGCGGCGCACCGACCTACGGCGGCTATTCCGACCACGTGGTGGTCGAGCAGCGCTTCGTGGTGAAGGTATCCGACACCCTCGACCTGAAGGCGGCCGCCCCGCTGCTGTGCGCCGGCATCACCACCTGGTCGCCGCTGCGCCACTGGAAGGTCGGCCCGGGCCAGAAGGTCGGCGTGATCGGTCTGGGTGGCCTCGGCCACATGGGCGTGAAGTTCGCCAAGGCACTCGGCGCGCACGTGGTGATGATCACCACCACCCCGGAAAAGGGTGCCGATGCCAAGCGCCTGGGCGCCGACGAAGTGTTGGTCTCGCGCGATGCCGCACAGATGAAGGCACATGCCGGCAGCTTCGACTTCCTGCTCAACACCATTCCGGTCGGCCATGACACCAACCCGTACATGGGCCTGCTCAAGCGCGAGGCGACCATGTGCCTGGTCGGCGTACTGACCGAACTGGACCCGCCGCTGACCGGTGGCAGCGTGATCTTCGGCCGCAAGCACCTGACCGGCTCGGCGATCGGCGGCATGGCCGAGACCCAGGAAATGATGGACTTCTGTGCCGAGCACGGCATCGTCAGCGATGTGGAGATGATCGACATCAAGAACGTCAACGAAGCCTGGGAACGCATGGCGAAGAACGATGTGCGCTACCGCTTCGTGATCGACATGGCGACGATGAAGAACGCGGCCTGATCCAAGGCAGGTGTGAAAAAGAAAAACCCCGGCAGTGCCGGGGTTTTTCTTCTGGGATTGCCGGCCAGCGGCCGGCACTACCGCATGGCGATCAATACGCGAACTCGCGGAACACCGGATCCACATCGCCGTGCCAGCGGCCATGGAACAGCGCCAGCTTGCGCTCGGCCGGGGTCAGGCCGGATTCGACGATCTCCTGCAGCACGTCCAGGAACTTGCTCTCATCCTGGCCGTCTGCATTGCGCGCCGCGCGGCGCTTGAGGCCTTCAACGGAAATCTTCACCGCTTCGCGGGCCAGGTCGCGCACGCTGCCACTGCGGAACGGCAGGTTCATCGCGTCCTTCGGCACGCCGTCGCGCAGTGCATGGCGCTCGGCCAGGGTGAAGTCACGCACCAGGTCCCAGGCGGCATCCAGTGCGGTGTCGTCGTACAGCAGGCCGACCCAGAACGCCGGCAGCGCGCACAGGCGGCTCCACGGGCCACCGTCGGCGCCGCGCATTTCCAGGTACTTCTTCAGGCGCACTTCCGGGAACGCGGTGGTCATGTGATCCGACCAGTCGCGCAGGGTCGGCAGCGCACCCGGCAGCACCGGCAGCCTACCCTGCATGAAGTCGCGGAAGCTCTGTCCGCTGGCGTCGTGATAGATGCCATCGCGGTAGGAGAAGTACATCGGCACGTCGAGCAGGTAATCGACATAGCGCTCATAACCGAAGCCATCCTCGAACACGAAGTCGAGCATGCCGGTACGGTCGGCGTCGGTGTCGGTCCAGATGTGCGAGCGGTAGCTCAGGTAGCCATTCGGCTTGCCTTCGGTGAACGGCGAATCGGCGAACAGCGCGGTGGCGATCGGCTGCAGCGCCAGCGACACGCGGAACTTCTTCACCATGTCCGCTTCGGTGGCGTAGTCCAGGTTCACCTGCACCGTGCAGGTGCGGGTCATCATGTCCAGGCCCAACGAGCCGACCTTGGGCATGTACGACCGCATGATCTTGTAGCGACCCTTCGGCATCCACGGCATCTCATCGCGCTTCCACTTGGGCTGGAAGCCCATGCCGAGGAAGCCCAGCTGCAGCTCACCGGCCACCTGTGCCACTTCGTTGAGGTGGGTGCCGGTCTCCACGCAGGTCTGGTGGATGGTCTCCAGCGCCGCTCCGGACAGTTCCAGCTGACCGGCCGGTTCCAGCGTCACCGAAGCGCCGTCGCGCAGCAGGGCGATGGTGTTGCCATTCTCCTGCACCGGCTCCCAGCCGAAGCGGACCAGGCCGTTGAGCAGGGCTTCGATGCCGCGCTCGCCCTCGAAGGTCGGTGGGCGCAGGTCATCCAGGCGGAACCCGAACTTCTCGTGCTCGGTGCCGATGCGCCACCGCGCGCGGGGCTTTTCGCCGGAGGCGATCTCCGCCACCAGCTGCGAGCGGTCGGTAATGGGGGTATCGGCGACGTGGCTGGGGCTCGACAAGGGGAAGGCTCGCTGGACGGTGGCGGGGGATGTGGGGCTCGGAGCCTTCCATCGCAAGGGCGCACTATAGCGTGGTGACCCGTTGCGTCATGCGACGGAGACGGTTTTCAGCATCCTACCGACGCCCTCTTGACCCTCGTACACTCGGGGGCATGAGCCGCCATTCACGACACCCCGAACTGCACCGCTCCGAGCGCGTCGGCTGGCTGCGTGCCGCCGTGCTGGGGGCCAACGATGGCATCGTCTCGGTGGCCGGCCTGGTGGTCGGCGTAGCCGCCAGCGGCGCCTCCGCTGCGACCATCCTGGCCACCGGCGTGGCCGGCACCGTGGCCGGCGCGATGTCGATGGCGGCCGGCGAGTATGTCTCGGTGCAGACCCAGGCCGACACCGAAGACGCCGACCTGGCGATGGAAAAACGCGAACTGCACGAAGATCCGCACAGCGAGCTGGAAGAGCTGGCCGCGATCTACCGCCACCGTGGCCTGGAGCCGGCGCTGGCACGGCAGGTGGCCGAACAGCTCACCGCCCACGACGCACTGGGCGCCCACGCCCGCGACGAGCTGGGCATTACCGATACCCTGCGCGCCCGCCCGCTGCAGGCAGCGCTGGCCTCGGCCGGCGCCTTCACCTGCGGTGCGGCACTGCCGGTGCTGACCGCGCTGCTGGCGCCGGTCGACAAGGTCGCGATGATGACCACCGCCAGCACCCTGCTCGGCCTGTGCCTGACCGGCGCAATGGCAGCCCAGGCCGGCGGCGCACCGCCGGTACGCGGCGCGATCCGGGTGATGTTCTGGGGCGCGCTGGCGATGGCCGCAGCCGCCGGCGTCGGTCGCCTGCTCGGCGCACACGTGACATGACCGCCATGCTGCCCGCGGCCACCGCACTGCTGGCTGAGATGGCCAGTCTGGCCGGCTGCGAGCGCGCCGACGGCTATGCCTGCATCACCGCACGTCGCGAGCATGGCGCCAGCTCGGTGGAGATTCCGCAACCGCAGTTCGCGATCCTGCTGGAAGGCCGCAAGCAGGTGCGTACCGCTCATCAGTCTCTGGCGTTCGTTCCCGGCGACATCCTGCTGCTGACCCAGCGCTGCCGCATCGATGTGGTCAACACCCCCGACCCGCGCAGTGGCCGTTACCTCAGCGCCATCGTGCCGCTGTGTGCCGAAGTGCTGGCGGCCGCTCGCACGCTGTGGATCGAGGGGCTTCCCGCGCCTGGCCAGGCGATGGCGCGGTTGCCGTTGATCGAACATGGCGCGGTACTGCGCCAATGGCGGCAATCGCTGCAGGACGGGCGTTACAGCGAAGCACGATTGGCCCTGGCCTCGCTGGTACTGACCCTGTGCCGGCAGGGCCATGGCAACCTGCTGCTGCCGCAGGCGCCGAGCCTGGGCGAACAGATCCGCGACCGCATCGCCGCCGAACCGGCACGCGACTGGCAGTCGCGCGATGTGGAAGAACAGTTCGCGCTGAGCGGCGCGACCCTGCGCCGCCGGCTCGCTGCCGAGGACACCAGCCTGCGCCAGCTGCTCACCGAGGCACGGCTGGCGCATGGCATGCAGCTGCTCTACACCACGGACCTGCCGTTGAAGACCGTGGCCGCACGCGCGGGCTATCGGTCTGCGGCGAGTTTCAGCAAGCGCTTCGCCGAGCAGTACGGGCTGGCTCCCACAGACATTTGAGGGGGTTCGGCAGGGCTGCGCCCTGCACCTGCCGAAGCGAGTGCAAGAGCCAAAGCAACAGCAACAGCGGGCTATCCGCGGGATGGCGGGGCACTGTGGGTTTGCGGGGACGCCGTAAACCCGTCCATGGGGGCTTGGTCGCCGCATCCATGCGGCTCACACCCCGCAAACCCACAGTGCCCCGCCTTCGACAGATTCCGGCGGCTGTAGGTAGGTGTCGACCTTGGTCGACATATCTGTCAGATATCGATAACAAAAATGGGGTCAGATCCGTTTTTCTGCGGAAAACGGATCTGACCCCAAGAGCATTTCCAACAGATCGCGGAAAACTGTCGAAGGCGGGGTGGGTCCGGTTGCGGGGGCGTGAGCCGCATGGATGCGGCGACCGAGCTACATGGACGTACTTGCAGCGTCCCCCGCAACCGGACCCACCCCGCCATCCCACAGATAGCCCGCTGTTGCTGTTGCTTCGGCTGCTGCTATTGCTTCGGCTGTTGCCGTTGCCTCTGCGGGTGCAGGGCGCAGCCCTGCAGACACCCCCCCTTCCCTGAGCATTCCACGTAGTGGTTTGAGCGCCGCGCACACGCCAGCCACGGCACGCTAGGCCAACGGAACCACCCGTCATCCACCGAGAACCACCATGACCCTGCGCCACCTGCCCCTGCGCTCCGCCCTGCTGCTGGTCCTGTCGTCCCTGCCGCTGGCCGCGCTGGCCGAGGCTACTTCACCCGCCCCCACCCAGCAGGTGCCTGGCGTCTATCACCAGCGCGTCGGCGCACTGCAGGTCACCGCCCTGTTCGACGGCGTGGTCGCGCTGGGCCGGCAGGAAGTGGTGGACGTGCCGCCGACGCTGGTCAGCCGCCTGCTGGAAGGTCGCTACGTACCTGAGGACAAGAAAGGCCTGCAGACAGCGATCAACGCGTTCCTGATCCGCCAAGGGAACCACCTGACCCTGGTCGATACCGGCACCGCGCAGTGCTTTGGCCCCGGCCTGGGCCAGGTGCTGGGCAATCTGCGCGCCTCCGGCGTCGACCCGACCGAGGTGGATGAGGTGCTGCTGACCCACGCCCATCCGGACCACCTGTGTGGCGTGCTCGATGCACAGGGCAAGCCGGCCTATCCCAATGCCACGGTGTGGCTGTCCAAGGCCGATGCCGATTACTGGCTCAACCCCGCCAGCGAGGCCACCGCGCCGAAGGGCGTGCGCTTCGCCTTCCCGCTGGCACGCAACGCGGTGGCGCCGTACCAGGCCAGCGGCCACCTGCGCACCTTCAGCCCCGGCGATGCCCTGCCCGGCGGCGCGGTGGCGATGGACACCCATGGCCACACCCCCGGCCATGTCTCCTACCGGTTCGACAGCCAGGGCCAGTCACTGCTGGTATGGGGCGATGTGCTGCACTTCCACGCGGTGCAGTTCGCGCATCCGGAAGCGGCATTTGAGGCGGATTCGGACCGCAATGCGGCCATCGCCAGCCGGCGGGCGCTGTTGCAGCAGGCCACCGCCAATGGTTGGTGGGTGGCCGGTGCGCACCTGCCGTTCCCTGGCCTGGGCCATGTGCGTGGCGAGGGCAAGGCCTATGCGTGGGTGCCGGCGGAGTATTCGCCGTTGAAATGAGCCGATGAGCCCTTGTAGAGCCGAGCCCATGCTCGGCAACCTGGGCCTGGCCGCGCTGCGCGCGGCAGCCGAGCGTTGGCTCGGCTCTACAGGAAAACCGGAAGCCTTATTCCAGCCCCAGCCAGCCGCCGATCACGCCGCGGGCTTCGTCCACGCCGGTACGGTCTTCGCCGGAGAACACCTGCACGCTCACGCTGTCGCCATAGGCCGATTGCAGCTCCTTGCGCACCTTCTGCAGGGACTGCATCTGCTGGCTGCGGCTGAGCTTGTCGGCCTTGGTCAGCAGCGCGTGCGCCGGCAGGCCACGCTGCACGGCATAGGACAGCATCTGCCGGTCGTAGTCCTTCAGCGGATGGCGGATATCCATCACCACCACCAGGCCCTTCAAGGCTTCGCGGGTACGGAAATACCTGTCGATGAAGGCCTGCCAGTGCGCCTGCAGGTCCAGCGGCACCTTGGCGTAGCCGTAACCGGGCAGGTCGACCAGATGCGCTTCCGGGGTGACCTGGAAGAACACCAGCTGCTGGGTGCGGCCGGGGGTCTTGGAGACACGGGCCAGGGCGTTCTGGCGGGTCAGCGCGTTGAGCGCACTGGACTTGCCGGCGTTGGAGCGGCCGGCGAAGGCCACTTCGGCCCCTTCGTCGGGCGGCAGCTGCCGCACGTTGTGGGCCGAAAGGTGGTAACGGGCGCGTTCGATGAGCAATGACATGTGCCTAGGATCGCATGTTGCGGCGCCGCGCGCCCGTGCCGGCGGCCTTTGCGGGCATTTTGCTGCACTGCTGCGTTGACCGTGTGCGGAAACGGCGTTGATAATCCGGGCGATGCCGGCGGCCACCGCCCGGCCCGGTCCATACGGAGCTTCAGCATGCGCCACGCTCGCGTTCTTGCCGTATCCGCCCTTGCCACTGCTGTAGTCGTTGCCGCTGCTGCGTTCGCGCAGACCACGTTGACCCCGCTGCCCGACAACGGGCCGATCCGCACCGCCTCGCTGGAAGTGGATTTCAGCAAGACCACCTGGGGCGACGCCAAGGCCGGCCAGACCAAGGCCTCGGCCTGCGCGGCCTGCCACGGCGCCGACGGCAATTCCACAGTGGAGATGTACCCGTCCATCGCCGGCCAGAGCGAACGCTACGTCGCCCAGCAGATGGCCCTGATCGCCAACGGCCAGCGCAGCTCCGGTGCGGCGGTGGCGATGGTGCCGTTCGTGCAGAACCTCACCCCGCAGGACATGCGCGACATCGGCGCGTTCTTCGCCACCCAGAAGGCCACCGCCGGCATCGCCGATGACACGGCGGTCACCGACGGCCCCTACAAGGGCATGAAGTTCTACGAGATCGGCCAGCAGCTGTACCGCGGCGGCGACGCCAAGCGCGGCCTGCCGGCCTGCATGGCCTGCCACGGCCCCAGCGGCGCCGGTAATCCCGGCCCGGCCTATCCGCACATTGGTGGCCAGCACGCCAGCTATGTCGCGCGCCGCCTGCAGGAATACCAGGCCGGCCAGACCAACGAAACCGACAAGGCGCACTTCCAGATCATGGCCACGGTCGCGCAGAAGCTGAGCGAGCAGGAGGTGCAGGCACTGTCGAGCTACCTGCAGGGTCTGCACAACAAGGCCGACGACGTGGCCGTTGCCACCACGCCGGCACAACCGGCTGCCGCCCCCTGACCACCATTGGTCGGCCGGGGCCGCCACCGCGGCCCTCGCCTGCGGTATGTTTCCTTCACGCCGGCGACCGCGCCGGCGTTGCTTTTTTCAACGGAGATGCGTGTCGATGAGGTTGATTTCCCGCCTGCTGTTGTCTGTGCTGGTGCTGCTGCCGCTGGTAGCCTGCGCCGCAACCCCTGCCAATGCCCCGCTGGTCGAAGGCAAAGACTACGAGCGCATCGCCCAGCCGGGCCCGTTCCAGCCGCTGGCCGGCAAGATCGAGGTGGTCGAAGTCTTCGGCTACACCTGCCCGCACTGCGCCCGTTTCGAGCCGCAGCTGGAAGCCTGGGCAGCCAAGCTGCCGGCCGACGTACGCTTCACCCCGGTTCCGGCGGCCTTCGGCGGCGCCTGGGACGCCTGGGCCCTGGCCTACTACGCCGCCGACGAAGTCGGCGTGGCCAAGCGCAGCCACGGCGCCGTGTTCAAGGCCCTGCACCAGGACGGCTCGCTGCCGATGCAGAACGTTTCGGCCGATGAGCTCGCCACCTTCTACAAGGCCTACGGCGTGACCCCGGACCGTTACCTGCAGGCCCTGCGCGGCGATGCCGTACAGAAGAAGGTCGATGCCGCCCGCGCGTTCGCCCAGCGCACCAGGATCCCGGGTACCCCGGCGCTGATCATCAACGGCCAGTACCTGGTGCGTGGCGACAGCTTCGACGACCAGCTGCGCATCGCCTCGGCGCTGATCGCCCAGGCCCGCGCCGCCCGCGGCCGCTGAACCAACACCCACCACCGACACGGCGCTGTCGCCGCCGCGTGTCATCATTTCCCCCTGGCCGGCGCATGACGCCGGCCCCACCTTTCCAGATGCTGGAGACGTTTCCATGAAGATCCGTTACGCCCTCGCCCTCGCAGCGCTGCTGCCAATCCTGGCTGCCTGCAAGGCCGACGACGGCAGCACCAACACCACCGCGGCCCCGGCCGAACCGGCTGCAGCTCCGGCGACCACCGAACCGGCTGCGCCGGCCGCGGGTACCGAAGGCGCCGCACCGGCCGCTGCCGAAGGCGAGAAGGCCGCGGCTGAAGCCGCCCCGGCCGCTGCACCAGCCCCGACCACCGCCGCGCTGACCGGCCCGGCCCCGGTGGAAGGCGCCGACTACCAGGTGATCCCGAACGGCCAGCCGTTCCAGCCGGCCGCCGGCAAGATCGAAGTGACCGAGATCTTCGGCTACGTCTGCCCGGCCTGCGCCGCGTTCCAGCCGCTGGTCGGCCCGTGGAAGGCCGGCCTGCCGAGCGATGTGAACTTCGTCTACGTGCCGGCCATGTTCGGCGGCACCTGGGACAACTACGCCCGTGCCTTCTACGCCGCGCAGACCCTGGGTGTGCAGGAGAAGACTCACGAAGCCCTGTACGCTGCCATCCATTCGCAGAAGACCCTGAAGGGTGAGCGCGGCACCGATTCGGTTGACGACATCGCCAAGTTCTACGGTGCCTACGGCGTGGATCCGAAGCAGTTCGCCGCCACCATGGGCAGCTTCGCAGTGAATGCCAAGACCAACTCGGCCAAGCAGTTCGCCCAGCGCAGCCAGATCAGCGGCACCCCGTCGATCATCGTCAACGGCAAGTACCTGGTGAAGGGCAAGAGCTTCCCGGACATGCTGCGCATTGCCGACCACCTGATCGCCCGCGAACGCGGTGCGGCCCAGGCTCACTGATCCAAGAGAAGCGTTTCCCGGCCGTGAATTCCCCCCGTACACGGACCCTGCGCTTGCTGACGGCCAACATCCAGGCCGGCTCAAGTACCCGCCGCTACAGCGACTATGTGACCCGCAGCTGGTCACATGCGCTGCCGGCGGGTCGCAAGCGCAGCAGCCTGGACGCGATCGCCACCCTGGCGCGCGAACATGACATCGTCGGCCTGCAGGAGGCCGACCCGGGCAGCCTGCGCTCGGGCTTCACCAACCAGACCCATTACCTGGCCCAGCGTGCCGGCTTCAACTACTGGAGCCACCAGCCGAACCGGCGCATGGGTGGGGTCGCCTCCAGCGCAAACGGCCTGCTGAGCAAGCTGGAACCGGTGGAAGTGCAGGACCACGCCCTGCCCGGCCGCATCGGCGGGCGCGGCGTGCTGCTGGCCAAGTTCGGCGATGGCGCCGACGGCCTGGCGGTGGCGGTGGCCCATCTGTCGCTGGGTGCAGGCTCGCGGATGTCACAGCTGGGCTTCATCGCCGAGCTGTTGTCCGACCACCCGAACGCCGTGTTGATGGGTGACTTCAACTGCCTGGCCGAGCGCCCGGAAATGCAGGTGCTGTACCAGAAGACCCGGCTGCAGCCCCCGGGCTGCATCGTGCCGACCTTCCCCAGCTGGCGCCCCGACCGCGCCATCGACCACATCCTGGTCAGCAGCGGCCTGCAGACCCGCGCCGTGGAGGCCGTTCCGGCCGCCTTCTCCGATCACCTCGCCCTGGCGATGCAGATCGACGTCCCGGCTGACGCCCTGCGCTGAACGCTCCTGGTGGGTGCCAATCTTGGTTGGCACGCCGCTCTGGTGGGTGCGGACCGTTGGTCCGCACGCTCTCTGCCGCTACCCGGCCTGCACCACCGGCACCTTCAACCGCCGCGCGGTCATCGTGCTGCCCACCGAGGCCAGCACCGTGCAGCCGATCGCCAGCCACTGCAATCCATGCAGGTGCTCGTGCAGCAGCAGCATCGCCCACAACGCGGCCACCGCCGGTTCCATGCTGATCAGGATGCCGAACGTTTCCTTCGGCAGGCGCTTGAGCGCCATCATCTCAAGCGACATCGGAATCGCGCTGGAGACCAGCGCCACCAGCAGGCCGGCCGCCAGGATCTTCGGCTCGAGCAGCGCGGCGCCGGCATGCACCACGCCCACTGGCACCACCACCAGCGACGCGGCCAGCAGCCCCAGCGAGACCGAGTGCCCAGCGTGCAGATGACCGGCACGCTTGCCGAACACGATGTACAGGCCCCAGCACGCCGCTGCGCCCATCGCATACAGCACGCCAGCCGGATCCAGCGCCGGGCCACCGCCCAGCGGCAGCAGCAGCAACAAACCCACCAGCGCGCAGCCCACCCAGACGAAGTCGATGGGGCGTCGTGACGACAGCATCGCCACCGTCAGCGGCCCGGTGAACTCGATGGCCACCGCGATGCCGAAGGGAATCGTGCGCAGGGCCATGTAGAACAGCAGGTTCATCAGGCCCAGGGTGAGCCCGTAGCGCAGGATGGTGATCGCGTCCACGCGGCTGGTCTTCCAGCGCCATGGCCGCCAGAACATCAGCAGCAACAGTGCCGAGAAGCCCACACGCAGCGCGCTGGTGCCCTGGGCGCCGATCAGCGGGAACAGGTGTTTTGCGTAGGAGGTGCCGATGGCCAGCGAGGTGACCGAGCCGAGCACCGCCAGCGCCGGCAACATCGGCGCGAGTCGTGAGGTCTGCATGCGCAAAGTCTATTGCGCCGGCGCCGAGCACTTGGCTCAATTGACAGCCTGTTCGTGCAACTTCTGCTCGCCATGGCCATCGCTCCCGTGCTCGACAGCTTCGACCGCGCCATCCTCGACCTCCTGCAGCGGAATAACACCCTGCCGCAGCGCGAAATCGCCGAGGCCGTGCACCTGTCCACCCCGGCCGTGCAACGCCGCATCAAGCGCCTGCAGGACAGTGGCGTGATCGCCGCCAACGTGGCGGTGGTCGCCGCAGCCAAGGTTGGGCGACCGCTGACCATCATCGTCGAGGTGCGCGTGGTCAGCGAGCAGCGCGAACGCGTGGCGCCGTTCAAGCGCCGCGTGCAGGACGACCCGGCCGTGCAGCAGTGCTACTCGATCACCGGCGATGGCGATTTCCTGCTGCTGCTTTCGGCGGCGTCGATGGAGGAGTACGAAGCGATCACCGAGCGCCTGTTCGGTGGCGATGACAACATCGAGCGCTTCCGCACCTCGGTAGCACTGGGCACGCTGAAGCGGAGTTTCGAGGTTCCGCTGCTGCCGGTCCTGTAGCGTCGAGCCATGCTCGACTGCCTTTTGACCGCAAAACTGAAGCAGTCGAGCATGGCTCGACTCTACACTCCGAAACCATGAGCACATCGCCCTCCCACGCCCACCGCCTGCGCCGCTGGTTGCTGCGCGGCCTGTGGCTGGCCATTGCCGTCGTTGCGATGATGGCGTTGTGGAACAGTCCCTGGGCCGCCGCACCGAAGATGCTGTGGACACTCGCGCGGATGCCGCCGGCCACGCAACTGCCGGTGCCAGTGGACGGCGTGCGGCCACGCCAGATTGCCGATACCTTCGGTGCGCCGCGAGGCCGTGACCGCTCGCACGCCGGCATCGACATCTTCGCCAGCCGTGGAACGCCAGTGCGCAGCGCCACGGTCGGTGTCATCGCGGATGTCAGCGAACGTGGGCTCGGCGGGCGCCAGGTGTGGGTGATCGGGCCCGGACGCGAGCGCTACTACTACGCGCACCTGGAAAGCTGGGCCGAGGACCTGGCGCGTGGCCAGGTGGTCCAGCCCGGCGACCTGCTCGGCCATGTGGGCGACAGCGGCAACGCCAAGGGCACGCCCCCGCACCTGCACTGGGGCATCTACGGCGCAGACGGCGCCCGCGACCCGCTGCCACTGCTGCGCTGACCGCCATTGCGCACCCGCGCATCGATCTGTTCATGATTTGTAAATAGGAATAGTTCGTATTACCATTTCTTTCGTTTCCGGTGGTGCCAGGACGGCCTGCCCGTCCTCTCCCTACCCGTAGCGCCTCGCCTCCTGGATGCCGGCCGATCGCGCGTGCTCGCCCAGGACCCCCATGAACCGTTCCGCCTTCCGTACCCCGCCGCCGCAGCGGCTGTCCGTTGCCGTGTTTGCCGTTCTCTGCGCCGTGGCCCCGGCCGCCTTCGCCGACACCGCCGCCGACCCGACCACGCTGGACAAGGTCGTCGTCAAGGGCGAACGCGCCGAAGGCTACTCGGTGCGCCGCACCTCGGCCGGCACCCGCTTCGATCTGGCGCCGCGCGAGATCCCGCAGTCGGTCAGCATCATCAGCCACCAGCGCATCGAAGATCAGAAGCTGGACGACATCATCGACGTGCTGGCCAACACCACCGGCGTCACCAGCACCCAGTCCGACAGCGAGCGCACCGAGTTCTACGCGCGCGGCTTCTACATCGATGCCTACCAGTTCGATGGCCTGCCGACGCAGATGGTGCAGAACTGGAGCTACGGCGATTCCGGCCTGGACCTGGCGCTGTATGACCGCGTGGAAGTGGTGCGCGGTGCCACCGGCCTGCTCAGCGGCGCCGGCAATCCGTCGGCGTCGGTGAACCTGATCCGCAAGCATGCCGACAGCGCCGAACTGACCGGCAGCGTCTCGGTGAACGTCGGCAGCTGGGGCCGCACCCGCACCACCGTGGACGTGGGCAGCGCGCTCAACGCCAGTGGCACGGTGCGCGGCCGCGTAATCGGCAGCTACCTCGACACCGACGGCCAGATGGACCGCTACAACCAGCGCAAGACGCTGGGCTACGCCGTCATCGACGCCGACCTGACTCCGGACACGCAGCTGAGCGTGGGCTACGACTACCAGCAGAAGCGCGCCAATGGCGCGACCTGGGGCGGCTTCCCGATGTGGTACGCCGATGGCAGCCCGACGAACTATCCGACCTCGTTCAATCCGTCGCCGGACTGGACCTACTGGGACACCACCAGCAAGCGTGCGTTCGCCACCCTGCAGCACGCCTTCAGCAATGGCTGGAAGTTCAAGATCGGCGCCACCCACGACCGCACCAAGGCCGACGACAAGCTGTTCTATCCGGCCTATACCGCATTCAACAAGACCACGGGCGCCGGCATCACGCCGATGGCCGGCTTCTACAACACCGAGCGCAAGGTCGACGGCATTGATGGCTACATCGACGGTCCGTTCCAGCTGTTGGGCCGCGAACACCAGTTCATGGCCGGCCTGAGCTACAACAAGCGCGAGTTCGCCAACCATGGTGACTTCCAGATGGGCGGTCCCGGCACCGGCTGGAATCCCTTCAGCTCCTATCTCGACTGGACCGGCAACATCGCCCAGCCGAACTGGAACCCGCTGGCGCTGGCCAGCCAGGGCACCATCACCCAGAAAGCCGGCTATGCCGCCGCGCGCCTGTCGCTGGCTGATCCGCTGAAGCTGATCCTCGGGGCGCGCTACACCAACTGGAAGAGCGAAGGCGAGAACGACGACCGCGAACACAAGGTGACCACCCCGTACGCCGGCCTGGTGTATGACATCAACGACACCTACTCCGCGTACGCCAGCTACACCGAGATCTTCCAGCCGCAGACCGCGCGCGACCGCAACGGCCGTTATCTCGATCCGGTAGACGGCAAGAGCTACGAGGTGGGCGTCAAGGGCGCCTGGTTCGACAACCGTCTGAACGCCTCGCTGGCGGTGTTCCGCATCGAGCAGGACAACGTCGCCCAGGTCACCAGCGAGCCGATCATCGGCCGCCCGGGTGAATTCGCCTCGATCGCTGCACGCGGTACCGTCAGCCGTGGCTTCGAGTTCGAAGTGAACGGCGAACTGGCACCCGGCTGGAACGCGACCTTCGGTGCTTCGCGCTATGTGGCAAAGGACATCAACGGCGCCGACATCAACACCAACCTGCCGCAGACCGCATTGAAGCTGTTCACCAGCTACACCCCGCAGTCGCAGCAGGAACTGACCGTCGGTGGCGGTGCCAACTGGCAGAACCGCATCTACTACGCCGCACCGGTGGTGGGTCGCTTCGAACAGGAAGGCTATGCGCTGGTCAGTGCGTTCGTGCGCTACCGCATCTCGCCGGAGTTCAGCGTGCAGGCCAACCTCAACAACCTGCTCGACAAGAAGTACTACTCGCAGATCACCGGCTACGGTGCATACGGCGACGGCCGCAATGGCTCGCTGACGTTCACCTGGGCGTTCTGATCAGGCGCGGGGCACGATCGCCCCGCACCTGTAGAGCCGAGCCCACGCTCGGCTGATTCTCTGAGCCGAGCGTGGGCTCGGCTCTACACCAGCAAGGCAGCGCCGGAACTGACCGGCACTGCCACCGTTACATCAGAAGCGCAGGTCCGCGCGCAGGTACCAGTAGCGGCCGCGCGGGATGTCGTAGGTCGAGGCGTCGTAGCCGTTCAACGAGCACGACAGGCAGATCGGCGGATCCTTGTCGAACACGTTGTTCAGGCCGGCCGTCAGCTGCAGCCCCTTCATCCAGTCGATCTTGTAGCCCACCTGCATGTCATGGAAGGTGGTGGCCGACAGCGTGTTGGTGCCCGCAGCCTGGTTGCTGCAGACCGGGAACACGGAGGCGTCACCGCAGTTTTCGGTCAACTCGGAGATATGCCGCACGGTCCAGTTGGCGCTCCAGCGGTCCAGCGTCCAGCCGATGCTGGCATTGCTGGTCCATTCCGGAATCGAGCTGTCGGCCACTTCCACGCCCGGCTTCTGCGGCTGCTTCTGGCCCGCCGCACCAGTGGCTTCGTAGCGACCCACGAAGGTGTTCTTCCAGCCCAGCTTGAACTGGCCGATCGAGCTCTGCGGCAACGTCCAGAACAGATCCACATCCCAGCCATCGGTCTTGATCGAACCCAGATTGGTCAGGCGGTTGTTGAAGCTGCTGACCGCGCCGGTGCTGGCACGGCTGATGCCGTTGCAGTAGATCGGGTCCAGCGTATCCACGCACAGGTCCAGCTGGGTCTGCGCGTTGATCGCCTGGATTGCGCCATCGATGGCGTGGCGGTAGAACGTCACTTCAACGTCGAAGCGTTCCGACCACGAGGCGTTGTTGCCGAACCACGGGCTCCACACGAAGCCGGCGCTGAAGCTGCGCGAGCGTTCCGGATCGAGCTCGCGGTTGCCGCCGGTGGTCACCGAGATCTGCGAGTTGGCCTGCTGGAAGCCGGTCGGTACGCCCAGCGCGGCACAGTTGGCGGCACTGCCACGCGGTGGCGTTCCACCCAGGCCCACCGAGCACGGATCGAACAACTGCAGATCGGCACGCGCGGCCGAGCCGTACAACTCACCGATCGACGGTGCGCGGAAGCCCTCGGCATAGGTCGTGCGCAGCACGAAGTCGTCGGTCACCTGCCAGCGCAGGCCGTACTTGGGCGTGAACTCGCCACCGAAGGTGGAGTAGTCCGAGTAGCGGCCGGCCAGGCTCAGGTCCAGCTTCTTGCCGAAGGTCGAATCGGCGAAGATCGGCACGCTCAACTCCAGATAGGCCTCGTTGACGTCATAGGAGCCCGAGGTCGGCTGCGAAGGCACGCCGTTGTAATGGCCGGCCACCGTCAGCGGATCGGGCTGGTACGAACCCTCGTACTTGCGATACTCGAAGCCGGTAGCGAACGACACCGGGCCGGCCGGCAGCGTGAACAGGTCGCTGGACAGGTTGGCGGTGAACAGGCTCAGTTCGTTCTGGCTGCGGTCACGCACCACCGGCTGGATCCACTTCAGCATGTCCGGGGTGATCGAACCGACACCGCCGAAGATGTTCAGCGGCACGCAGCCCGGCGTCGCCGCACAGACCGACGGATCGCCCAGCGCCATGTTGACGTTGTAGATGTTGTAGCTGCCGTAGTTGGTCTGTTCGGCCTTGTTCTTGCTGTACATGCCGTTGACGTCCCAGTACCAGCTGCGGTCAGCCGCCTGGAAGTTGCCGACGAAGCCGGTGGCGAAATACGTGGTGTCCACTTCCTGCTTGAACACGCGCGCGCCGCCTTCCACCGGGCGGCGGCCGATCAGGCTCAGGTTGTCACCCGAGACCAGGTCGAAGCCGAACGGGTTGTACGGATTGAGCGCGGACACGGTGATGTTGTCGGCCAGCGGATTGCCGGTGGCGCCATCGGGGCCGAAGAACAGCGGCTCCGGGCCGGCCTGGTTGGTCGACTCACGACGGTTGCCCAGTGCCTTGACGTACCACTGCACGTTGTCGGTGATGTCGAAGCGGAACTGACCGAACAGGCCCTTACGCTCCGAGGGCGTCAGCACCATGTTGTACTCGGCGAAATTGAACCGGTCGGCGCTGGTGAAGCAGTGATAGTCATCGGTGCGCGCGCAGCCGGCGCTGCCGTCGTAGCGCGGGTTGCTCACGCCGGTATTGGGCACGATGTTCTGCACCGCGCCGGTGTTCGGGTCGGTGAACATGAAACGACCCTGCGGAATGCCACCGCTGCCGAACGCCAGCCCGGTGCCGGGAATCGGGAAGCGCGACTGCTCGCGGTCCTTGGCAAACACCGGATCCTGCTTGGTCCAGCTGGCGCCCAGGAACAGGCTGAAGCGGTCGCCGCTCTTGCCCCAGGCCAGGTCCACGCCCTTCTGCGTGCCATCGCCCTTTCTGTACTCGCCATAGTTCAGGGTCACCTGGCCGCCATCGAAGTCACGGCGGGTGATGATGTTGACCACGCCGGCAATGGCGTCGGAACCGTACAGCGACGACGCGCCATCTTCCAGCACTTCGATGCGCTCGACGATGGCCAGCGGAATGGTATTGAGATCGGTGGCCGAGCCGACGCCGGATGCGGATGACTCATTGACCCAGCGGATGCCGTCGACCAGCACCAGCACGCGCTTGGCGCCCAGGTGGCGCAGGTCCACCTGCGCCGAACCGGCACCTACACCACTGCCATCGGGCGGGAAGCCGAAGTTGCCGGACGAGTTGAACTTGGCGTTGAGCGCCGAACCGGAACCGGTGAGCTGCTGCAGCACTTCGCCGATCGAGGTCAGGCCGGTGCGTTCGATATCGCCGCGCGTCAGCGTCTGGATCGGCACCTGGCCCTCCACCTCAGCGCGCTTGATGCGGGTACCGGTGACTTCCACCGCATCCAGGTTGGTGGTGGATTGTGCAGCGGCACCCAACGGTGCAAGGGTCATCACGCACAGCGCGACGGCAACCGCCAAAGGGCGGTGGTGCAGGTGATTCATTCGCTCTCTCTCCAAAGGAATGTCGGGACATGGGCCGCCGCACTCCCTCCCTGCATGGCGGCGCCGTCTCCTTTGTAAACAAGTGGTAAAAATCGCGGCGTGATGATCGACACTCTTTCACGCGGAATTGACGCAATTGCAGGCCGATTGCGTCAGATAGCTGCAGGTTATGACCGGACGATACTGTTCACCGCATGCAGCCTTGATGCAGGCTGCGACAGCGCGCGCCGGTAGCTGCCGCAGCTCATCAAGTAGACAAGTCGGTGCCCCGTCCCTAGTTGCCTGGCGCGGCGACGCGCAGCCCATGCTGGCTTACGGCCAGCAGCACGCGTGCCATGTCTCCGTAGTCGGTGTCGTCGGCGGTCGCCAGGTGCACCCACGGGCGATGCTGCTGCGGCATCTGCTGCGCCTGCATCAGGTGCCGCTGCAACGCGGCAGCGTCCAGCGGCTGGCCATTCCAGAACACCGCCCCCGCTGCGTCGATGCGCAAATTGATCGGCTGGGGCGAAGACGCCGGCCAGGGTGGGCACGAGGTGCGCTGCTGGAACGCCAGCAGGCCAGTTGCCTGCGCCATCGGCAGCGTGGCAATCACCAATGCCAGCAGCACCAGCATCACATCCACCAGCGGTGCCAGATTGGGGGTGGCCATCAGCGAGGTCGCGCGTTGTGTCCCGTATCGCATGCCACGTTCCCTCGCAGTAGGAGCGGCCTGCCGATGGCAGGCCGCCCGTTGCCGGACTCACCGCACGAACGCAATGCGCTCCATGCCAGTGGCTTCGGCCGCAGCCAATATCCGCGCCATGCCTTCGTACTCGGCCGCCGGATCGGTGGCGATGCGCAGCTCCGGCAGGTTACCGGCATGTTCGCCCGCCTGTGCCTGCAGGCGCGCCTGCAGTTCGCCGATCGCCATCGGCTGGCCATTCCAGCTGAGCTGGTTGGCAGCATCCAGGCGCAGCTCGATCGGCGGTGGCGGTTCGGGACGGTCGACCACCCGATCGGTGGCCTGCGGCAATTGCACGGCAATCGGCCGGGCCACGATCGGCGCGGTCACGATGAAGATGATCAACAGCACCAGCATCACATCCACCAGTGGCGTGACATTGATGTCCGCCAGCGGGCCGCTTCTTCCTGCGCTACTGAACGCCATGTGCCGCTCCCTGCAGCCGGGCCGTTCGCCCAAGGCCGACGTTACGACGCCTCCCATCCGCTGCGGCAGTGGCCTGCGCGGGGTCATTCAGCTGTCGTTGCCGACGCTCGGCGTGCACGCAATGCGAAACTGAATTCAGCCATCGCCCGCTATGCTGGTCGCCATGACCCGACGCACTTCAACTGCCCTGTCCCTGCTGCCCTTGGCCACCACGCTGCTGATCGGCTGCGCCAACGCCCAGTCCCTCGACGCCCAGAACGCGCAGCTGAAGGCTGCGATCGCGGCCGCCGAACGCGGCCAGTTCGATCCCGGCCAGGCCGCTGCACTCAGCCGCCATCCGGCTTACGGATGGCTGGAGTACGCCAACCTGCGCCGCAACATCGACACCGTCGATACCGCGCAGGCACAGGCCTTCCTCAAGCGCTATGACGGCCAGGCCGTGGCCAACACGTTCCGCAGCGTGTGGCTGCCCTCGGTCGCACGCCGCCAGGACTGGCCCACCCTGCTCGCCAACTGGGTGCCCACCGACAACGCCGGCCTGCGCTGTGCGCAGCTGACCGCGCGCCAGGTGACGGGCAAGGTCGATCCGCAGTGGATCAGCGAGGCGCAGGACCTGTGGCGCAAGAACGGCAAGTCGCTGCCGGACGGCTGTGATGCCGTTTTCGCCGTGCTGCAGGCGCAGGGTGGCCTGAGCGACGCCCTGCGCTGGGAACGCATCGATGCCGCCGCCGACGCCCAGCAGCCGGCCGTGATGCGCAGCGCCGCACGTGGCCTGCCTGCCACCGACCTGGCGCTGGCGAACAATTACGCTGCCTTTGTCGACAAGCCCAATGCCAGCGCGTTGAACTGGCCGCGCAACGAACGCAGCCGACGCATCGCCACCGATGGCCTGGCCAAGCTGGCCAAGGCCGACCCGGCCGCCACCGAACAGCAGCTGCCGCAGTATGCCCAGGCGCTGGGCCTGAGTGCCGAGCAGCAGGGCCAGGTGCTGTACCAGATCGCACTGTGGACGGTGGCTTCCTACCTGCCCGATTCGGCGCGCCGCCTCAACGCGGTGCCGGAATCGGCGTATGACGAACGCCTGCACGAATGGCGCGTGCGCGAAGCGATGTCGCGCGGTGACTGGCCGGCGGCGCTGACCGCGATCCGCAAGATGGCCAGCAAGCAGCGCAGCGACCCGCGCTGGCGCTACTTCGAAGGCCGCATGCTGGAGAAGACCGGGCAGGCCCAACAGGCGCAGCCGTTGTTCCGCGATGCGGCGCGTGCCCCCACCTTCCACGGTTTCCTGGCCGCCGACAAGCTGCAGCAGGGCTACACCCTGTGCCCGTGGAAGCCGAATGACAGCGCGCAGGCACAGGCAGTGGTCGCGCGCGATCCGGCCATCCAGCGCGCGATGGCGCTGTACCAGATCGACCGCGCCGGCTGGGCCGTGGCCGAATGGAACAGCGCGCTGTCGCGCTTCGATGACACCCAGCGCCGCCTGGCGGTACGCGTGGCGCAGGACAACGGCTGGTTCGACCGCGCCGTGTTCGCACTCGGCAAGCAGCCGCAGGAGCAGCGCCTGTACGACCTGCGCTTCCCGCTGCACCACGACGCCACCATCCGCCGCGAATCGGCACGCAACGCGATCGATCCGGCCTGGGTAGCGGCGGAAATCCGCGCCGAGAGCACCTTCACTCCGCGTGCGCGCTCGCCTGCCAACGCCATGGGCCTGATGCAGGTGCTGCCGGCCACCGGTGCCGGTGTGGCCAAGTCGATCGGCCTGACTGGCTACGGCGGTGCCGACAGCCTCTACGACCCGGACACCAACATTGCCATCGGCACCGCCTACCTGCGCCAGCTGATGAACAAGTACGACGGCCTGCCGTACGTGACCATCGCCGCCTACAACGCCGGCCCGACCCCGACCGCACGATGGCAGGGCCAGCGCCCGGGCTTTGATCCGGACCTGTGGATCGAGACCATCAGCTACAAGGAAACCCGCGAGTACGTGGCCCGCGTGCTGGCCTTCAGCGTGATCTACGACTGGCGCCTCAATGGTGATGCGCTGCCGCTGAGCGACCGCCTGATGGGCCGCCTGGTGGACAAGCGCAAGAGCTTCAGCTGCGCGGCCAACGCCGACCAGGGCGGCGATTGATCGCACTGCGGTCGTGCCGGCTTCTGGCTGGCACGACCTGGTAGCCATTTCCCGGGGAGGGGAACGCAATGAGCCTGTTGGCCTGGATCGGGATATTCGCCGCCTGGAGCCTGTTCGCCACCTGGGTACTGCGCTGGGGTGGCGCGGCCTGGATGGAAGGCTGGAAGTCGCTGGCCTTCGTCGACAGCTGGGGCAGCCTGTGGGACGAAGCCCAGATCAAGCTGTACGTCCTCTGCCTGTGGATCGTCTACGGCCTATGGTTCCTGGCCGGCCTGTTCGTGCCGGAGTGGCGCGGCCTGCCGTGAGGCCTCAGCATCGGTCGTGCCGGAACATCTGCGCCGGCCATGCGATCATCCCCCCATGAAGATCTATCTTGTCGGCGGCGCCGTGCGCGACCGCCTGCTGCAGCGCTCTGCCGGCGACCGCGACTGGGTGGTGGTCGGCACCACGCCTGCGCAGATGGAAGCGCAGGGCTACACCGCAATCGGCCGCGATTTCCCGGTGTTCCTGCATCCGAAGACCGGTGAGGAATACGCGCTGGCGCGCACCGAGCGCAAATCCGGCCGCGGCTATCGCGGCTTCGTGGTCGATGCCGATCCGGCGGTGACGCTGGAAGAAGACCTGCAGCGCCGCGACTTCACCATCAATGCGATTGCCTGCGACGAAGACACCGGCACGCTGGTCGATCCCTATGGCGGTGTCCGCGACCTGGAACAGCGCGTGCTGCGCCATGTCGGGCCGGCCTTCGTCGAGGATCCGCTGCGCGTGCTGCGCGCGGCGCGCTTCATGGCCCGTTTTGCACCACTGGGCTTCAGCGTCGCCGAAGAGACCATGGCACTGATGCGCGAGGTCGCCGCCAGCGGTGAACTGGACGCGCTGGTGCCGGAACGCGTCTGGCAGGAACTGCGCAAGGCGCTGGTCAGTGAACGGCCCTCCGCCTTCCTGCGCACGCTGCACGATGCGCAGGCACTGGGCCCGATCCTGCCCGAACTGGAAGCACTGTACGGCGTACCGCAGCGTGCTGAATTCCACCCGGAAGTCGACACCGGCATCCACCAGGAAATGGTCAGCGACATGGCCGCGAAGCTCGCCCCCGGCGATGACCTGGTCGGCTTCGCTGCCCTCACCCACGATCTCGGCAAGGGCCTGACCCCGCCGGAGGAATGGCCGCGCCACATCATGCACGAGCAGCGCGGCATCAAGCCGTTGAAGGCACTGTGTGCGCGGTTGAAGATTCCCACCGAACACCAGCAGCTGGCCGAAGCGGTGTGCCGCGAGCACTTGAACGTGCACCGCATCGACGACCTGCGCGATGCCACCGTGCTGGAACTACTGGGCCGCTGTGATGCGTTGCGTCGGCCGGAGCGCGTGGCCCGCATCGCACTGTGCTGCGAGGCCGACAAGCGCGGCCGGCTCGGCTTCGAGGATGCCGACTACCCGCAGGGCGAAACGCTCAAGCGCCTGCACCAGGCGGCGCTGTCAGTGCAGGCACGGGATCTGGATACCACGCACCTGAAGGGGCCGGCCATTGGCGAGGCGCTGGCCAAGGCGCGGGTGAAAGCCATCGCTGCCGCCCGCTGAAGCACCTGGTGATGCCGGCTGCTGGCCGGCACCGATCGCCCGTCTATCGACGACGCTTACGCGAGAAGTGGTCGACAGCATGAGCACCCAACAAGATGGGTTGCATCAAGAGGAACAGCCATCCACCCAGCCGGAGTGTCTCCACCGGATTGAACCGGGTGATGAACGCAGCTACCAGTGCCAAACCCGCAACAAGGCCGACCTCATAGACCCACAGCGATCGGTTAGAACGCTTGCCCACGATGCTCCTCTCCATTGAACAGGACGCACTTGCAAGCCATCGCCGCCGTCCGGCACCACGGGTAGTGCCGGCCGCTGGCCGGCAACCAGACAATCGCGGGATCAGTGCGCCATCCCACGGGTGATCGCCGCAGCCCGCTGCTTCAGCTGGGCCACGGCATCGGGAATCATCTCCATGCCCACGTCCAGGCCCGGGTTCAGCACCAGGCCGACGCCGTCGCCGATACCGGCCAGCAGCGCGTGCACCGCGATCGGCATGGCATGCGCAAACTGCGGCAGCTGCTCGTGCCACAGGCCCGCGCGCTCGGGGGCGGTGAACACCGCGAACATCGGCTCGCCGCTCTCGCTGGTCAGCACCAGCGGCGAGATGCTCTCGTCCCAGGCGCCATCTTCGCCAATGGCCTTGTCCAGCAGCACGAACGCCGTCGAGGTCAGCAGGCCGTCGAGGAACTGCGACGCAGTCAGCGTGCCGTCCTGTGCCTGCAACAGGCGCACCTCGAGGTCGTTGAGGGGGTCGAACGGGGTGTCGTGGTCCATGGTCGCTTCCGGTACGTGATTGCAGGGCAGACTTTAACAGGCCCGGTCCTCAACCGAGGAATCGGTGCCGCCACAGCCAGCCCAACGCCGCCAGACCGGCCACCACCACCAGCATCAGCGGCAGGCCGAAGCGGTGCCGCCACGGGATCGGCACCCCACCCAGCTGCTGGTCCATGGTGTCGGTGTCCAGCACCCAGCCGTGCCCGCACCGGGTGCAGGCCAGCTCATAACGGCGGTGGTAGGTGAAGCCGAACAGCAGGTCGATACGCGCCATTTTGTAACGCAACTGCGGTGCGAACTCGGTTTCCGTCTGGCAGCGCAGGCAGTGATGGGCTTCGGTCGGGCCGACGATCAGCACCCGTTCCTGCTGGCCGATCAGCAGCATGGGTCAGCTGCCCTGGCAGGCGGGTTGGGCCAGCAGCCAGGCTTGGGCGGCGGCAAGGGTGGCCGGTCCGCTGGCGGTGGCCTCGTCCGGCTGCAACCTGGTACCGTCGCCCTGCCCGTTACGATCGGTCATCACGTTGTGGGTCAACAACAAGGTGGTACCGTCCACCAGCGTCGTCGGTCGATTGCCGGTAGAAAAGCCCGCGCTCGGCTGACCGAAACTACGACTCCCAGGTTGCCCTCGAAACGCGAGTGCCACTGCTTCGCCGGAGCTTGCAGTGCCTGCCCCCATCACCACCGCCACCGGCGCCGTGCCCGCACGTAACCGATACGCGCCCTGTCGTGAACGCAGCATCGAGGCATTGCCTTGCACGACTTCACCTTCCGCCTGCCGCCACCACAGCAATCCATCGGCACTACGGAAGGCGCCGATCAACGCCCCCTGCGTATCCTGCGTTCCATGCAGCAATGGCAACAAACCAAACAACATCGGCCACATGTTGCCACCACCATTGCTGCTTACATCCACTACCCAGCCGCACCGCGTGCCGTCATCCAGGCCAGCGATACGCCCCTGCAACGCCAGCGCGTAGACCTTGCGTGCTTCATAGCGTTCCGATTCGCTGCGTTGCAGGTCTTCCACGAAGGGGCTCACCCGAAGCACGCCGATGCGGGGACTGGCATGACTGGGGGCAGCGAGGTCGGTCGCCTGACCGGCATTCAAGCGCTGAGCACGTTCGGAACGCTGACGCTGCTCGCTTGGTGAAAACCAACGGCCATGGCCTCCGCTGCTGCGTGCGGCGGCCTCATCCAGAACACGTCGCTGTTGGGCGCGGTCATCGCCTGCCGCGTTCAGGCGCGCGCGCACGTCGTCCCAATCTACGCGACCACGGTACAAGGACTGGGTTTCCAACAATTGCAGCATCTGCTCACGCGCTTCGGGCGACGGCAGCTCCACTGTCTCCTCCGCAACTGCGGCCGAAGAGGAAAGCAGCAGCGTGGTGAGCATGGTGGCACGAACATTCCTTAGGTCCAGCATCGACGACTCCTTGTCATGTATCGAAGCCGTAGGATAGCCATGGTGGGATCGATCTCGCCACCCGCCAGTGTTCTGTAGAGCCGAGCCTATGCTCGGCTTGGGGAAATTGCGACTGAAGCAGCCGAGCATGGCTCGGCTCTACAGAGTCATGACGGCGGCAGGGTTCGTGTCGACCAAGGTCGACACCTACCAGAGCGGGTCAATGGCGTCGGTTGGGGATGTGTGCCGACCAAGGTCGGCACCTACCAGAGCAGGTCATGGCGGCGGAAAGCACCGTGCCGACCAAGGTCGACACCCACCAGAGCGGGTCATGACATCTGCACCGCGCGCTACCAGTCCGCACGCAGGCCGATGTTGCCTTCGATGATGCGGCGCTTCTCGTTGCGGTCACCGCCCAGCTCGCGCGTGTAGTCGGCCACGGCGTACGCGCTGATGGTGCGATTGAAGCGCCCTACCACGCCGACACCGGCCTCCAGCGCGCGCGAGCGCTGCGAATTGACGATCACGTCGTCGTCGAAGCGGATGCGGTCTTCACCGGAGCGGCCATGCCAGTAATTGAGCTTGAAATACGGCTGCCAGCCGTTGTCGGCCAGCTGGTAATCGCCGGCCAGGCGCAGGCCGATGCGGCCAGTCCAGGCGTTGTCGTTGTCGAAACGCACGCTCGACACCTCATCGCGGCGGTCGTCCAGCGACGTGCGTTGCCAGATCACCTGTAGCTGCGGTTCCAGCAACCATGCGGACTGACCGAAGTGCAGCAGCGGTTTGCCGGCCTCCACCGACACGCTGGTGCCATCGCCGCTCAGGCCGAAGCCGAGCCCACGCGAAGAACGCACGCGGCCGTCGTAGCGGCTCTGCATCGCTACGGCGTCGATATAGCCACCACTGCTGTCGGTGAGCGTCCAGTACAGGCCCACGTGCTTGTCGTCCAGGCGGTTCTGTCCCACCTGTACGTTCTCCCAGCCCAGTGCCAGGCCGGTGGTCTTGCCCTGCGCGCGGGTGCGGCCGACGAACACGCCGATCTGGTTGCGGTGGTTGTCGGAGGCAGCGGCCCACACGTCGAGACCAGCCTGCAGGCCCATCACATCGCCATCGAAGCCGGGCTGCGCATCGCCCTTCCAGTGGATCTCGCTGCTCTGCCCCACCAAGCGGCCCCAGGCGGTGCGGAATGCGCCCTGGTTGTACAGCAGGCGCTGCTCGCCCTGCCGCTCGTGGAAGGTGCCGAGGCTGGCCAGCGAGGTCTCCCGCAGGAGCGGCGGCACCACGGCATAGGTGGCAGTCTCCACGCGGTACAGCGGCACCACTGCGCCCTCGGCGGGGCGTGCACCCGGCGTCGGCGGGGCACCGGTTCCGGGCAGCGCACCGCCGGCCACTGGCACGTCCGGCACGGCCGGATCGCTGGGTGGCGCCACCGGCGCGGGTTCCGGTGGCGGTGGTGGCGGCGCGGTCTCGCCCGCGGTCAGGTCCGGATCGGTGGCGCCTTCGGGCGGCGGCGGCGGTGCCGGGGTGATCGGCGGCGGTGGGGCCACTGGAGGCGTCAGCGGTGGCGGTGTCGCGCTGCCGCCACCATTGGGTGCTGGCGTCGGCCCGGTCACCAGCGTCGAACGCAGGTACCAGTTCTCGGCGGTACCGGCACTGACACCGCCCTTGAACAGGTAGTACTCGTAGGCACCGGCCGCAACCGGTGCGAACAGCGAAAACGCACCCGGCGCGGTGCGGCCGCCATTCAAGGCCTGCACCACCAGGATGCCATCGGCCAGCGTGGCGGCGCCGCTGCCGCCGGCATTGAGCACGCCGATGCCGGTGGTCCCGGTGGCAGTACCGCCGTCGATCACCAGACGGTCGCTGGTGGAGTTGTCCGCGCCCAGCACGGTACGCAGGTACAGGCCACCACCGTCTCCGCGGTAGTTGCCACGCACGGTGAACACGTCGCCAGCGCCGGTACCTGTCAGGTCGATGCGCCCGGCATTGACCATCTCCACCAGTGCACCACTGTTGAATGGGCGGATGGCATGCCCCCCACTGCCCGCGTAGACGGTACTGGTGTCATCCACCGTAAGCGTGCCGGTGCCGCTACCGCTGTCGCCCAGCACCAGATCGCCATCGAAGCTCAGCTCGGTGCTGTTGGCCAGGCTGATCGCCTCCCAGTTCTGGAAGCGGCCCACGCCCGTGGTCTTGACGTTGCTCAGGTTGAGCTGGTCGATGCCACCGCCACCGTCGAACAGCGGAACCGCACCGAGGTTGCCCTGGTTGAGGTTGCTGAGGTTGGCCACGTCGTTGTCCGGGCCCATGTCGATCGCGCCGTAGACGATGCCACCGCCATTCCAGTTGAAGGTGTCATTGCCGGTACTGAGCAGCACCTGCCCGCGCACGGTGCCGTCGGTGATGGTCACGCTGTCGTTGCCGCCGCTGACGCTGATGTTGCCGCCGATGTAGGCGGTACCAGAAATGATGATGGTATCGGTGTCGAAACCGGTAACCACATTGCCATCCACGGTGCCGCCGGACTGGTCCCACAGGTTCTTGTCCAGCTTCATGTTGACGCGGCCGATGCGGCCACCGGTCATCCAGGCCTGGTCGCCATCCTCGAACGCGCCGATGATGCGGCCACCGCTCATGCGGAAGGTATCGATGTTGTCGCCCTGCTGCAGCGCGCCGACCGTGCCGCCACTCATGACGAAATCATCGCGGCCACTGCCCTGCGCTACCAGGCCGGTGACGGTGCCGCCGGTGACGGTCATCTGGTCATCGCCACTGCCCTGGTCGACGCTGTCGATCGTGCCATCGCTCAACAGCAGCACATCATTGCCATCGCCCTGCTGCACGCCGCCGCTGATGCTGCCGGCCAGCATCTGCAGGCGATCGTTGCCGGCGCCGAACTGCACGCCACCGGTACCGCCGCTGATGGTGCCGCGGTTGACCACGCTGCTGTCGCCTGCACCTTTGAAGGCGATGCCCCAGCCAGCGGCTGCGCTGATCTGGCCGTCGTTGACGACGCCGCTGCCCCCCTGCAGATACAGCGCGTAGCCCTGTGCCGAGGAAATGCTGCCACTGGCAGCATTGTTGACCGTCACCACGGCGTCGGCATTGATGCCACCGGCGGTGCCGCTACCGACGGTGCCGCTGGCCGCGATGCTGCCCTGGTTGTTGATGGTGCCGCTGGCCGTCGGGGCGACGTAGATCGCATTGGCGTTGCTGCTACTCAGCTGTGCGCCGCTCTGCACGTTGATGGTAACGCCGGTGGCTCCGGCGCCAAGGGTGACTGGCGTTGCATCGGGGTTGGGCGCGGCCGCACTACAGGTGACGGTCTGCCCGGCGGCGGGGGCGGACGCATCGCATCCCGCCCAGGCTGCCGGGGCGGACAAGGCGAGCAACGACGGCGCCGCCAGGATCTGGACCAGGGAAACGGTCAAACGACGCCGGCGGAACCCGGGCGGGACGACATGGGACATACGGCACTCCTGGGTCGGGGATCAGGAACTGCGGATGCTATGTACGGCGCTACTCACGCAGTCTGCCACTGCCATGAATGGTTTCGATAGGTGAAATTGCAGGCAACCGGTCACGCTTTCGATGTGAAATCGGGAAGTGCTCACGCGCCCCGCATATCGATGAATGCGTTCACCATCATTGGCCCGCCAAGAGCATCCACGCATGGCGTGGATCTACTGCAATCCTGGCCCAGTAGATCCACGCCATGCGTGGATGAGCCGTTCGCTACTATCTTTGCCCGCGCTCAGATCTTCAGATAAATGCGACGTCGGTCCAGCCACCACGCCACGCCCCACCACAGCGCAACGAACACCAACGCCTGCAACATCGAGGCCAGCTCCAGCACCTGCGGCATCGCTGCAGCCAGCTGCTGCCACACCCACTCCCAGGCACCGGTCGCCAGCAGGATCACCGACATCACCGAGGCCCCCAGATAGGCGGTGATCGCATTGACACCGAAGCGACGGCCCAGTGCGGGCCATCCCTTGCGGTCGATCAGCGCGTGGCCCAGCCACAATGCCAGCGCGGCCAGGCCCCCGGTCCACAGCACGTAGCTGGGCGTCCACAGCTGCTTGTTGAGCGGCAACACCGTCGTCAGCAGCAGGCCGAGCACGGCGGTGATCGCACCCAGCGCCGCCAATGCACCGGCGCGGCCACTGCGCAGCAGGCCGCCGGCCAGCAGGCCCAGCACCGTGCTGGCCAACGCGCCGAGGCTGCTCAGCAATCCTTCCGGGTCATGGCCCAGACCGGTATCGGCCTGCCATTGGTAGATCCATGGCGCGAACAAGGTGGTGTCGAGACGGCTGGCCGGGTTGGTCCAGGGCGCAAGGTCACCCACGCCCAGCAGCAGCGCTGCATACCCCACCAGCAACGCCACCAGCACGGCCGCCTGCACGCGCGGACGCGTGTACACCGCCAGCAGGCCCACCACTGCCGCGCACAATGCAATGCGCTGCAGCACACCCCAGATGCGGAAGTGATGCGTATGCAGTGCCCACCACACCAGCAGGTGCAGCAGCACGCCGGCAACGGCGATGCGCAGTGCGCGTTCCAGCACGCCACGCGCCAGTGCAGGCCGCACCGACGCGTCCAGCGCGCGCGGCGCTACGCTGAACGCCATCGACACGCCCACCAGGAACAGGAAGAACGGGAACACCAGATCGGTGGGCGTGCAGCCATGCCATTCCGAATGGCGCAGCGGTGCGAACACCGCACTCCAGTCGCCCGGGTTGTTGACCAGCAGCATCGCCGCCACGGTGATGCCACGCAGGGCGTCGATCGAGCCCAGCCGGCGTGGCGGCGTCGCGTTCATCAGGCGGCCTCGTACTGTCCGGTAATCCAGGTGCCACGCACCTGCAGGGCATCATCCAGCAGCACCAGGTCGGCCTGGTAGCCCTCGGCGATGTGCCCCAGGCGGTCGTCGACGTTGAGGAACTGCGCCGGGTAAGTCGAGGCCATGCGTGCGGCTTCGGCCAACGGCTGGCCGAGCAGCTGCACGGTGTTGCGCACGGCGGTGGCCATGTCCAGCGCCGAGCCGGCCAGCGAACCGGCGGCATTGCGCACCACGCCGTCGAGGGCGGTGATGGTTTCGCCATACAGCACGTAACTGGGATCGTCGGCGCCAACCGGCGGCATCGCATCGGTCACCAGCAGCAGGCGGCCGCGCGGCTTGGCCGCCAGCGCCACGCGCAGGCTGGCCGGATGCACATGCACGCCATCGACAATGATGCCGATCCAGCTGTCGCGGTCTTCCAGCGCAGCGCCCACCGCACCGGGCTCACGGCCCTGCAGCGGCGACATCGCGTTGTACAGATGGGTGAAGCCACGCACCCCAGCATCCAGTCCGGCACGAATCTCTTCGTACGTGCCAGCAGTGTGGCCAGCAGCAACGATCACGCCACGTTCGACCAGCGCACGGATGGTCTCCAGCGGCACGCGTTCCGGCGCCAGTGTCAGCAGGGTCACGCCGTTGTCCAGCGAGGCGGCCAGCGCGATCTCTTCTTCGTCCGGCACGCGGAACTTGCTGGCATCGTGGGTGCCCTTGCGCGCCGGCGCGATGTACGGGCCTTCCAGGTGGATGCCGATCACGCCGGGCACGCCCTGAGCGATTGCTTCGCGCATCGCAGCGATTGCTTCGCGCATCACGTCCACATCGTCGCTGATCAGCGTCGGCAGCATCGCGGTGGTGCCGAAGCGCCGGTGCGCACGCGCGATGGTGCGCAGCGAGGCGACATCGGGCGTGTTGTTGAACAGCGCGCCGCCGCCGCCATTGACCTGCACATCGATGAAGCCGGGCAGCAGCCAGCCGCCGTCCAGATCGATCTGCTCGACCGCCTGGCCCAGCTGCGGTGCAGCGTCAGGCAGCAGCGCGCTGATGCGACCGTCCTCGATCACCACCGCCAGATCGTCGCGGAACTCCTCGCCTGCCAGGATGCGGGCGTTGCGCAGGACCGTGGCCATCACACCGTCTCCGTAACCTTGTTCAGATGCGGCGGCAGATCCGGGTTGAAACCACGGCGCAGCGCCAGCGCGTTGATCGCGCGATAGAAGCTCTGCACGGTCAGCAGCGGGGCACACAGCGGATGCGGTGCGGCCGCCACCGGCAGGTTGCCACCGGCACCGGCCATCCACACCTGTGCACCGCGCGCGGTGAATTCTTCGACGACAGCACGGGTACCGGCGCCGGTCTCGTCGGGTTGGGCAAAGGCCAGCACCGGGAAACCACGGTCAACCAGCGCCATCGGGCCATGCTTCACTTCAGCCGAGCTGTAGGCTTCGGCATGCAGGCTGCAGGTTTCCTTGAACTTCAGTGCAGCCTCCTGGGCCGCGCCCAGGCCCAGGCCACGGCCGAGCACGAACAGGTTGGTCGCCTCGACCAGGCCTTCGGTCACCGCACTCCAGTCGCACTGCCAGGCCTCGCGCATCGCGTCCGGCAGCAGGTCCAGTGCGGCGCGAAGGCTGCTGTCCTGCTTCCAGTACGCAGCCAGCTGCAGCAGTGCGGCCAGCGACGCCAGGTAGCTCTTGGTCGCCGCCACGCTCTTTTCGGCACCGGCATGCAGCGGAATGACCGTATCGGCCAGCAGCGCCAGCGGCGAATCCTCGACGTTGACCAGCGCGATCACGCGCGCACCGGCGGCCTTGGCGGCCTCGGCGTTGCGCAGCAGGTCCGGGCTCTTGCCCGACTGCGAGATGACGATGAACAGTGCGCCGCGCAGCTGCAGGGGTGCGGCATAGACCGACCCCACCGACGGCGAGGCCGATGCGACCACCAGGCCCAGCTGGGTTTCCAGCAGGTACTTGCCATAGGTGGCGGCATGATCGGAACTGCCGCGTGCGCAGGTGACCACGAACGGGGGCGGCGCAGCACGCAGGCTGGCGGCCAGGGATTCCAGGGTGGCGTGGTTGCGCGAGAACTGGCGGGCAACCACGTCAGCCGCTTCAGCGGCCTCGGCGAACATCAGGGTGGAAGTGGGGTCTGACAGCGACATGGCAGGCTCAGGCAGGATCGGAAGGAAGGGGGCGTACGCCGGCCGGGCGCATCGGCGCGGTCGAACCGCGCACCACCAGCTGCGGCACGAAGCCCTGGTTGTGCAGTGGTGCCGGCGCATCGTCGTAGGCGTCGCTGCGCAGCTGCGCGATCAGCAGGCGCGCGGCATGGCGGGCGATGTCCTCGGTGGCCTGCTTGGCGGTGGTCAGCGGCGGCCACGACTGGCGCGAGAACGGGCTGTCCTCGAAGCCGGCAATGGACAGGTCGTAGGGCACGTTCATGCCGGCCGACTTGGCGGCGGCCAGCACGCCGGCAGCGATTTCGTCGTTGGAACCGAAGATGGCGGTGGGCGGCTCGCGCAGCGCCAGCAGGCGGCGCGCGCCGCGGAAACCATCGTCGAAGGTGTAGTCGCCCTGCACCACCAGATGCTTGTCCACGGTCATGCCGTAGTCCTTCAGCGCGGCTTCGTAACCGGCATAGCGTTCGCCCGAGGAGCGGTGCGAGATGCCGCCCCAGAGGAAGCCGATGCGCTGGTGGCCCAGCTGGATCAGGTGCTCGGTGATTTCGTAGGCCGCCTCGCGGTCGTCGACGAACACGCAGGCACCGTCGGCGGGGTCTTCGGTGGCGGCGATGATCCGCACCAGCTTGATGCCGCGCGCAGTCAGCGCCTGGATCAGGTCGCGGCGCTCGGACATCGGCGCGGTCAGCACCAGCCCGGCCAGCCGCGAACGCTGCACCCAGTCGGCCAGCTCATCGGCCAATAGCGGCGAGCTGGAATCGCAGGGGTGGATCTGGAGGCCGAAACCGGTCTCGCGGCAGGCGGCCAGCACGCCGTTCTGCACGCCGATGATGTGGTACGGGTTCGGGTTGTCGTAGACCAGCCCGATCACGAAGGTGGTGCCGCTGCGCAGGTTGCGCGCCGACGGATCGGGCTCGTAATCGAGTTCAGCAATGGCACGCAGCACCCGCGCACGGGTGGCCTGCATCACCGAAGGCTCGTTGTTGATCACCCGCGAGACCGTTTTCAGCGAGACCTTGGCCTTCTCCGCAACGTCCTTGATGGTCGCTCTGCGCATGGGTTTTCCCTGGGGTTGGCTGCCGTCCATCATCGCCGATCAGGCCTTGTCCTGCGGCAGGCCGGCGCGGTGGCCGACCACCGAATAAAACAGGATGTACAGGTAGCACGGCACCATCAGCAGCACGAACACCAGCTGGAAGTCGATGTGCTGCTTGAGCACGGCGAACAGCTGCGGAATGATCGCGCCGCCGGCGATGCCCATCACCAACAGGGCCGAGCCGGTCTCGGTGAAGCGGCCCAGGCCGCGGATCGCCAGCGGGAAGATGGCCGGCCACATCATGGCGTTGGCAAAGCCCAGCAGCGCCACGAAGGCCACCGAGACGTAGCCGTGCGTAGCCCAGGCGCCCAGGCAGAACACCACGCCCATCACTGCCGAAATGGTCAGGTAGCGCGACTGCGAGACCAGGCCAGGGATCGCCAGCAGGCCGACCACGTAGCCGGCCAACATCGCACCCAGCGTCAGCGAGGTGAACATCTTGGTCTGGTCCAGCGGCAAGCCGAAACCGTGGCCGTAGGTGCCGATCGCATCACCGGCCATGACTTCCACGCCTACGTACACGAACAGGCACAGCACGCCCAGCCACAGATGCGGGAACTGGAAGATGCTGCGGCGCTCGGCCGTTCCCGGTGCCCCTGACGGCGTTGCATTGGCTTCGGAGGACTTGATCTCCGGCAGAGGCGAGAACAGCACGGCCACCGCCAGCACCACCAGCAGCGCGGCCATCGCCAGGTACGGCGCATGGATCTTGGAGGCGAATTCGTTGAGCAGCGCGACCTTGGTGACCGCGTCGGCGGCCTGCACCTGCTTGTCCAGGTCACCGATGCCATGCAGTACCAGGGTGCCGATCAGCACCGGCGCCAGCATGCCGGCGATCTTGTTGCAGATGCCCATCAGCGCGATGCGGCGTGCCGCCGTCTCGATCGGGCCGAGGATGGAGATGTAGGGATTGATCGCCGTCTGCAGCAGGGCCAGCCCGCTGCCGATCACGAACAGCCCGCCCAGCGCGCCGGGGTACCAGCGCTGCGTCGCGAATTCACCGAAGAGTGCCGCGCCGCCGGCCATCACCAGCAGGCTCAGGCTGAGGCCCTTCTTCATGCCGGTGCGGCGCAGGATCCATGACGCCGGCAGGGCCAGGAAGAAGTAGGACAGGTAGAACACCATCAGCACCAGGAAGGCGCCGACCTCGCTGAGTTCGAAGGCCAACTTGACGAAGGTGATCAACGGGCCGTTGAGCCAGGTGAAGAAGCCGATCAGGAAGAACAACACGCCAACGATGGCGATGGAGGTGGCCACGTTCGGGCGCGCGCTTGCAGCGGGGACGGCGGACATCAGGAGGGCTCCTGCGGCGACGGCCGCAGAACGCGGCGTCGGAGAGTGGCTGGGAACAACGTTGTCACATTCTTTCGATGGACAGCTGCGGTTTGTCAACTTCCACACGCAGCCCCGTGAACCTCGTGCTGCACTGCGCAACCCGATCGCAACGCATCGTGCTGAATGCGCCGGAGGCCTTGGCCCATGTGCAGCAACGGTTCCAACGTGAAATCCGCACTCACGCCATGTAAACGTTTACTGCATGTCGCATTCGTTGCGATGCAGCAACGAAAGTGTCACGAACTCGTTGACATCGTTGTCAGCGGGGTTACAGACTCCGCCCCAATCGCCGCCCCCGATCCCGGGGCCGGCCCCACCTGCAGCAGGAGCCCGCGTGACCGCCAGCCACCCCGCCCCGGCCCATGTCCTGTCCCGAGTCGCGCCCTCGTTCCTGGCCGCCGACGTCGGTGGCACCCATGTGCGCGTGGCCAGGGTCCAGGCCAGCGGTGATGCCGCCCACCCGGTGCAGGTGCTGGAGTACCGCAAGTACCGCAATGCCGACCATGCCGGCCTCAGCGCGATCCTGTCCGACTTCCTCGGCGAAGGCCCGCGGCCCACGCATTGCGTGGTCGCCAGCGCCGGCTACGCCCGCGAGGACGGCACGGTGATCACCGCCAACCTGCCGTGGCCGCTGTCGGCGCGCCAGGTGGAAGCCGACGTCGGCCTGCAGCGGGTCTACATCGTCAACGACTTCGAAGCGGTGGCCTATGCCGCCGCGCAGGTGGACGCCAGCGGCGTGCTGCACCTGTGCGGGCCGGACACCGCCACGCGCGGCCCGACCCTGGTGGTCGGCCCCGGTACCGGCCTCGGTGCAGCACTGTGGATTCCCACCGCGCACGGCCCGGTGGTGCTTCCCACCGAAGCCGGCCAGCCGACCCTGGCCGCCAGCACCGAACTGGAAATGGCCATCGTCCGCCACATGCAGCGCGACCGCGCCCATGTATCGATCGAACATGCGATCTCCGGCCCGGGCCTGATGAACCTGTACCGCGCGGTGTGTGCGCTGCAGGGGCAGGCACCGACGCTGGCCAGCCCCGATGCGGTCACCGCCGCCGCCATGGCCGATTCCGATGCACGCGCGCGCCAGGCGCTGGATGTGTTCTGCGGCCTGCTCGGCAGCACCATCGGCGACATGGCCCTGTTCTACGGCGCCCACGGTGGCGTCTACCTGGCCGGCGGCATCCTGCCGCAGATCCGCGAATACCTGCACGCCAGCACCTTCGTCGAACGCTACCTGCAGAAGGGGCCGATGGGCGAAGCACTGGCACGCATCCCGGTGAAGGTCGTCGAACACGGCCAGCTGGGCGTGGTCGGCGCTGCAAGCTGGTACCTGCAGCAGCAGTCGGCCGCCTGACACCGCAACAGGCTTCAACGCAATCGCAGCACGCAGTACGTGGCACGCCAACGCACGGGACTTCGCCGCCACCCCGCGCATGTCATCGCAACCGTAACCGAACACCGCCGCCGGCATCCAATCGAGTGATGAGGAGAGACATCATGAACACCCGCAAGACCCTGCTTTCGGCCGCCATCGTCAGCTGCATCGCCTTCAGTGCGCACGCGCAGCAGGCCGCCCAGACCGCCACCGACCTGGATACCGTGCAGGTCACCGGCATCCGTGGTTCGATGGAAAAGTCGCTGGATACCAAGCGCGAAGCCAATGCACGCGTGGAAGTGGTCACCGCCGAAGACGTGGGCAAGCTGCCCGCGCACAACGTCGCCGATACGCTGCAGCGCCTGCCGGGCGTGAACATCAGCTCGTCCAGCGCCGACGAAGGCGGCTTCGACGAAGCCGACCGTGTCAGCCTGCGCGGTACCAGCCCGAGCCTGACCCAGACCCTGATCAACGGCCACACCGTCGGCACCGCCGACTGGTTCGTGCTCAGCCAGGGCAACAACGTCGGCCGCAGCGTCAGCTACTCGTTGCTGCCGTCGGAACTGGTGCGCTCGGTGGAAGTGAACAAGTCCTCGCAGGCCAAGCTGCAGGACGGCGGCACCACCGGTACCGTCAACATCCTCACCCGCAAGCCGCTGGAATTCTCCAAGCAGCTCACTGCGGAAGGCTCCATCGGCATGGTGCGTTCGGACCAGGCCAAGTCCAACGACCCGCAGCTGTCGGCACTGTTCAACTACAAGAACGACGAAGGCAACTTCGGCGTGATGGTGCAGGCCTTCAGCCAGAAGCGCGAGCTGCGCCGCGAAGCGCAGGAAATCCCGGGCGGCTTCTTCCAGATCGATCCGAATGGCACCGTGGCCAAGTCCAACCCGGACCTGGCCGGCGTGTACGCGCCGGGCCTGCTCGGCTCGACCCTGTTTGAACAGACCCGCGAGCGCAAGGGCGGCCTGGTGTCGCTGCAGTTCAAGCCGATGGACAACCTGACCCTGGGCCTGGAAGGCTTCAGCTCGGAACTGAAGGCGAACAACTACAACCGCAACTTCATGCTGTGGGGCGGCCGCATCCTCAACGACCGTACCGTTGAAGATGCCAATGGCAACAAGATCCTGATTCCGGGCCAGGCCCCGAATCCGGGTTACGTCGTCAAGGATGGCGTGCTGTCCAACGCCACCTTCGCCGGCCAGGCCGACCGCGACTACGCGGTGTACGACATGATCTATCGCGAGTCGAAGGCCAAGACCAACTACATCACCTTCGATGCCGACTGGCAGATCAGCGACAACCTGGGCATGAAGTTCCAGGCTGGCAGCACCAAGGGCACCGGCGAAACGCCGCGCCAGTACATCGCCGAAGTCAACCTGGCCCGTGGTGGCGGCGCCACCTGGGCAACCCACGGCAACGGCTCGCCGATCGACTGGAACGTCGGTGGCAACATCGGCCCGAGCGGCGTGACCGACTTCGGCACCTGGGGCAACCAGCAGGTCACCGCGATCGACAAGGAAAAGTGGGCCACGCTCGATTTCAACCAGTACTTCGCCGACGCTGGCGTACTGAACTCGATCGATTTCGGCGCCCGCTTCGGCGACCACAAGCGCGAGGCCAAGTCGCCGGAAGGCGCAACCCCGGGCGCGATCTGGAATGCGCTGAAGAACGGCGCTACCGCCAACTTCCCCGGCGGCTTTGCCAACGGCATCGGTGGCAGCTTCCCGCGTGACCTGTGGTACTTCACCCCGGGTGCGCTGAAGGAAGCGGTGACCAACAACTCCACTTGGCTGTCCGGCAATGACGGCCCGACCGGCCGCCACAACTACGGCGCCGAGTGGAAGGTGTCCGAGAAGAACTTCGCCGCGTACGTACAGGGCAACTTCAGCGGCGACCGCTGGAGCGGCAACGTCGGCCTGCGCTACGTCAACATCAAGCAGGATATCGATACCTACGCCGCCGCCACCGGCTCGACCGTGCCGGACGTGAGCAGCCTGTTCGGCGCGTGGACCCGCGAAGCTTTCGAGAACAAGCACAACCGCGTGCTGCCGAGCGCCAACTTCAAGTACGACCTGCGCGACGACCTGGTGCTGCGCGTGGCCGCCTCGCAGACCCAGACCCTGCCGGACTTCTCGGCACTGGGTGCCTCGTCCTACGGTTCGGACCTGAACCGGACTGGCGGTGGCGGCAATCCGAAGCTGAAGCCGGTGGTGTCGACCAACTTCGATGCCAACCTGGAGTGGTACTTCATGCCGCGCGGCATGTTGTCGATCGGTGCCTACTCGATGCGCCTGAAGGACTACGTGGCCTTCAGCACCGAAAAGGAGATGCTGTTCAGCGAGCTGACCAACCGTCTCGAGGAATACAACATCTCCCGCCCGCGCAATGCCGACGGCAAGGTCCGCGGTATCGAAGTGGCCTATGAGCAGCCGATCGGCGAGTACTTCGGTGTCAATGCCAACTACACCTACGCCGATGGCAGCACCGAACACACCTGGGCCGATGGAACCGACAACCTGCTCGGCACTTCGAAGAACACCTACAACGTCGGTGCCTACTTCGAGAACGATACCTTCGGTGCACGCGTCAGCTACACCCGCCGTTCGTCGTTCCTGATCGGCCTGTCCGGCGCCAACCCGTACTACCAGGATGACTTCGGCACCCTGTCGGCGTCGCTGAGCTACAAGGCCACCGACTGGCTGAGCATCAGCTTCGATGCGCTCAACCTCAACAACCCGACCTACAAGTACTACCAGACCGCGGCGATCCCGACCTCGTTCTACAGCAACGGTCGCCAGTACTACCTCAACTTCCGCTTCAAGTACTGATCCAGCGGCAGCAACATCGCCGAGTCGTGCACGCACGCCGGGCCTGGGTCATTCCGGGCCCGGCGTTTTTCATGTATAGCGTTCATCGCACCGTTCCAAGGAGTCGTACCGATGGTCAAGCCTTCCCGCGCCCGGATGCGCAGCGCAGTGCTGCTGGGCAGCCTGCTCGCCCTGTTGCCGGCGCTGCCGGCACTTGCCGCCGACCCCACGCCTGCCGCTGAAGCACCCGGCCCGCAGCTGCGCGCCGGCAGCCTGATGCTGATTCCCGCCCCGGCCACCGTGCAGCGCGGCCAGGGCAGCGGCATCACCGTGCGCGCCGATACCGTGCTGCAGGCCGAAGGCGAAGCCGCGCAGCGCGTCGCCAACCAGTTCGCCGACCTGCTGGCCCGCAGCGGTGGCCCGCGCCTGGCACTGGCCAAGGGCAAAGTCAGCGCCAAGGCCGGCAGCATCCGCTTCCAGATCGTGCCCACCTTCCGCGACAGCGGTGAGGGCTACACGCTGGAAAGCACCGCACAGGGCGTGCTGGTGCAGGCTGGCAACGAAACCGGCCTGTTCTACGGCGCGACCACCCTCGCCCAGCTCGCCACCGGCGGCAGCAACGGCGTGCTGCCCGCAGTGCAGATCCAGGACGCGCCGCGCTTCAGCTGGCGCGGCTTCATGCTCGACTCCGCCCGTCACTTCCAGAGCCTGGACGAGATCAAGCACGTGCTCGACGCGATGGCCGCGCACAAGCTCAACACCTTCCACTGGCACCTGACCGACGACCAGGGCTGGCGCATGGAGATCAAGCGCTACCCGAAGCTGACCGAAGTGGGCAGCTGCCGCCTGCCGGCCGGTGACGGCGGCATCGATCCGGTCAGCGGCCAGGAGCATCCGTACTGCGGCTTCTACACCCAGGAGCAGATCCGCGAAGTGATCGCCTATGCCGCGAAGCTGCATATCCAGGTGATTCCGGAAATCGATGTACCGGGCCACGCGACTGCTGCGATTGCCGCGTATCCGGAGCTGGGCACCATCGATACGCCGCTGAAGCCGATCAGCGAATGGGGCGTGTTCCCAAACCTGTTCAACGTGGAAGACAGCACCGTCACCTTCCTCGAGAACGTGCTGGAAGAAGTGATCGCGCTGTTCCCGGCCAGGTACGTGCACGTCGGTGGCGACGAGGCGGTGAAGGACCAGTGGGAAGCATCCAAGCGGGTGCAGCAGCGCATGCGTGCGCTGGGCATCAAGAATGAAATGGCCATGCAGAGCCACATCATCAAGCGCCTGGAAACCTTCCTGGAGGAACACGACCGGCGCCTGATCGGCTGGGACGAAATCCTCGAAGGCGGATTGCCGCCGCAGGCCACAGTGATGTCGTGGCAGGGCACCGAAGGCGGCCTGGCTGCGGCCAGCGCCGGCCATGACGTGATCATGTCGCCGGTCGGCTACCTGTACCTGGATTACCTGCAGACGGCCTCGCCAAATGAACCGCCGGGCCGTCCGACCCAGGTCAACCTCGGCAAGCTCTACAACTTCGAGCCGGTGCCGGCCGAGCTGGCCGCCGACAAGCGTGGGCACATCCTGGGCCTGCAGGCCAACATGTTCACCGAGCACACGCGCAGCTATGCACGCCTGCAGCACAACCTGTTCCCGCGCCTGGCCGCGGTGGCCGAGACCGGCTGGAGCACGTCGGAGCATCGCGACTTCCGCGATTTCCTCGCGCGCCTGCCCTCCCAACTGCAGCGCTACCGTGCCTGGGGCCTGGCCTATGCGCAGACCCCGTTCGAAGTGGGCGTGGACTACACCGACAACCGCGCGGCCGGCACAGTGACCGTGTCGCTGGCCAATCCGCTGGGTTATGAAGTGCGCTACAGCACCGATGGCCAACCGGTGACCGCGCAGTCGCCGCTGTACCAGCAGCCGCTGACCGGGAAACTGCCGACCACCGTGCAGGCGGCGGCGTTCTACCAGGGGCAGATGCTGGCCGCGAAGCCGACCATCGCCGCATTCACCGTGCAGTCGCTGCTCAGCCGCCGCAGCGATGAGCTGCTCAGCTGCGTGGGCACGAAGGGCCTGGTATTGCGCCTGGAAGACGATGGCCCGCGTGAGGGAACGCGTGCGGTGTTCAACGTGGACATCTTCCAGCCGTGCTGGCGCTGGCCGCAGGCGCAGCTGGACGGCATCGGCAACGTGGAAGTGCGTGCGGGGCGTATTCCGTACTACTTCCAGCTGGCCCACGACGAGCCGAAGCGCCGCTTCGAAAAGGCCCGGAGCGCACACGGTGAAATGCTGATCCGCCGCGGTGATTGCACGGGCAAGGTGCTGGCTCAGGTGCCGCTGCCGGCGCAGACCGATGCCGACGGCTTCGTGACCCTGCGCGCGGCGCTGCCGAAGGGCACCGCTGGCAACGGCGATCTGTGCATCAACTTCACCGGCGACACGCGCCCGGCGATGTGGGTGCTGGATGAGGTCACGCTCAGGTAGGTGCCAACCTTGGTTGCGCTTTGCGGCCGGATCCACGCATCGCGTGGATCTACTGTAGAGCCGGGCCCATGCTCGGCTGCTTTTCAACCGGAAAGCCGAGCATGGGCTCGGCTCTACAGGAACCTCACCCGCGCCAGCGCAGCAGCAGGTCGCGCAGCGGGGTCAGTGCGGTGGCCATGCCGGCGAGCACACCGATCGTGTTGGCGATGGCATCCATCGGGTCGGCCATGCGGTTGCTGGTCAGCGCGCCCTGCGCGAACTCGATGCCGATGCCCATCAGCACCAGGCCCACGCCCACCCACAGCAGCGGGCGGCCCCGACGGAACAGCTGCACCGCGCTGCCTGCCAGGATGAAATAGGCGAGGAAGTGTTCGCCCTTGTCGCTGTTTTCCGGCAACGGAATCGGCGGTGGCGGGATCAGGCAGACCACAATCACCAGCAGCACGGCCAAACCCCACAGCACGGCCCACAACCGCGGCCGCCGCAACGGCTTGATCACCGGCAACACCTCGCTCACAGGCGCCAGCTCAGGTCACCCAGTTCGAAGGCCGGTTCGAAATCGACGCCACGCTGCAGGCCGATGGCCTGGAAGCGCTCGCCCATCTCGGTCGGCAGGGTCAGCTTCTTCACCTGGTCGCGCAACTGGATGCGGCCGACCTCGTCGGTGCGTTCCTCGGCCAGCAGCAGCACCTGGTCCAGGCCATTACCGAGCAGGAAGCTGGCCTGGCTGCAGTAGCCGGCCAGCTCGAAACCGCCGTGCATGCCGGCCTCGGCCATCGCGGTGAAATCCACCGACGCCGTAATGTCCTGCAGGCCCGGCCAGCGGTGCACGTCGTTGTGCACGTGGTGGCGGTAGAACGCGCGCACGGTGCCATCTTCGCGGTCGTGCTGGTAGAACTCGCCGCGGTTGTAACCGTAGTCGACGAACAGCATCGCGCCACGCTGCAGGCCGCCGGCCACCGCCTGCAGCCAGTACGGCAGCTGCGGCAGCACCTCGGAGCGGTAGCCTTCGGCGAAGGGCTTTTCCAGGTAGCGCTCGATGTGGCGCACCGCACCGTTGAGCAGGATATCGGCCGGCTGCGCACCACGGATGAAGTTGCCTTCGGCATCCAGCTCGACGGTTTCCTCATAGACCTCGCCATCGCGGATCAGGAAGCGCGGCGTCGGCAGCGCGTCGATCACCTCGTTGGCGAACACCACGCCTTCCCAGTCCTCTTCGAACGGGCGGTCGACCCAGTCCACGCGCGCGGCCAGCTCGGCCGGCAGGTTCTGCTGCAGGCGCTGCTGCTGGCGCTCGCGCAGGTCCGCGCTGGGTTCGAGGATGGCATAGCGCGACGGCAGCGCGTCCAGTTCGGCCAGGCGCAGCAGCACGGCCTCGGCAAAGGCGCCGGTACCGCCGCCCAGTTCCAGCATCCGCGCCTGTGCACCCAGCTGCGCGAACACCGGCGCCAGCGCATTGGCCACGCTGCCGGCGAACAGGCTGCCAAGCTCGGGCGCGGTGGTGAAGTCACCACTGCCACCGAACTTGCTGGCGCCGGCGCTGTAGTAACCCCAGCCAGGGGTATACAGGCACAGCTCCATGAAGCGCGAGAAGGGCATCGCCCCGCCCTGGGCAAGGATCTCGGCGCGCAGGGCGGCGGCCAGCTGGTCGCTGTGGGCCAGGGCATCGGCTTCGGGCAGGGGGAAGGTGGGCTGCATGGCGTCTTCGAATGCGGTGACAATGGTGCACAGGATAGCCGAGCCTTGGAGGACCCTCGATGAGCGACACCCACCCCGTGGTCCTGATCACCGGCAGCGCGCGCCGGATCGGTGCGGCCATCGCCCGCCAGTTCCACGCCTGTGGCTGGTCGGTGGTGCTGCACGCCAACACCTCCAGCGCCGAGCTGCAGCAGGCCGCGTTCGATTTCGACAACGTGCGCCCCGGCAGCGTGCTGGCCCTGCAGGCCGACCTGCGTGACGCCGACGCCCTGCCCGACCTGGTGGAACAGGCCGTCACCCACTTCGGCCGCCTGGACGCGCTGGTCAACAATGCCTCCAACTTCTTCCCCACCCCGCTCGGTCAGGTCACCGCCGAGGCAATGGACGAGCTGTATGCCGTCAACGCGCGCGCGCCGCTGCTGCTGTCACAGGCGGCGGCGCCCTACCTGCGCCGCCAGCAGGGCTGCATCGTCAACCTGACCGACCTGCACGGCACCGACCCGATGCGGGACCACATCGCCTACACGATGGCCAAGGCCGCGCTGGAGATGGCCACCCGCTCGCTGGCGCTGGAGCTGGCGCCGAAGGTGCGGGTCAATGCGGTGGCGCCCGGCGCGATCCTGTGGCCGGAACAGGGCAAGGACGATTTCGCCCGCGAGGCGCTGCTGGCGCGCACGCCGCTGGCGCGGATCGGCACGGTCGAGGAGATTGCCGAAGCGGTGTACTGGCTGGTGGCCGAAGCCAGCTTCGTCACCGGCCACACCCTGCGCGTGGATGGCGGGCGCACGGTCAGTTGAAGCATTGCCGGCCAGCGACCGGCACTACCGGTAGTGCCGGCCGCTGGCCGGCGACCTCCCTCATTCCAGGTCGACCACCTCGAACGCTTCGCCAAACTGCGTGTGCGCACGCCACAGCGTGGCCAGGTCCAATCCGCTGACCGGGTCGATGAAGTCCGGGGCGATGTCGGCCAGCGGCTTCAGCACGAAGGCGTGCTTCAGCTCCGGGCGCGGGATGCGCAGGTGGCCGGGGCCTTCCACCACCAGGTCACCGTAGAACACCACGTCGATGTCCAGGGTCCGGTCGGAGAAGCGCGGCCCGCTGCGGTCGCGGCCGTGCGCGTCTTCCAGCGCGTGCAGCCAGTCGTCCAGTTCCTGGAGCGGCAGGTCGGTGTCGATCGCCACGGCGTTGTTGAGGAAGGCCGGGCCGTCGAAGCCGACCGCGGCAGTACGGTAGGCCGGCGACACCCGCAGCGCGCCGAAGCGCTCGCGCAGGGCCGTCACCGCGGCGTGGAGGTAGCGGCGGGGCTGGACGTTGCTGCCCAGGCTCAGGAGCACGGTGGTCATGCGGTTCAGGTGACGGCACTTGGGGGGCGTGGACATGCCGTCGTCACGGCGGCCTGCCTACAATCCGGGACGCACATGATAGGGCACCGACATGACCTATTGCGTTGGAATCGAGGTGGACGAGGGCCTGGTCTTCGCTGCCGACACCCGGACCAATGCCTCGCTGGACGATGTGCGCGTGCACCGCAAGCTGCACGTGTTCGAGTACCCCGGCCAGGCAGCCTACGTGCTGATGGCGGCTGGCAACCTGGCCACCACCCAGCTGCTGGTGTCGCGCCTGGGGCGCGACGCCAGTGAACGACGCACGCCCAACCTGCACGACATGACCCACCTGTTCGAGGCTGCCGAGTACGTCGGCCAGCTGCTGGTGGACAGCCAGGTGCACAGCAGCCACAGCGAACATGGCCACGATGGAGTCAACACCCAGGCCACGCTGATCTTCGGCGGCCAGATCGCCGGCGAGCGGCCCGGGCTGTACATGATCTACCCGCTTGGCAACGCCATCGCCGCCTCGCCGGAGACGCCCTACCTGCAGATCGGTGAGTCCAAGTACGGCAAGCCGATCCTCGACCGCATTCTCAGCCCGGCCACCCGCCTGGAAGACGCGGCGCGCACGGCGATCGTCTCGCTGGACTCCACCATCCGTTCCAACCTGTCGGTGGGCCTGCCGATCGATCTTGCGCTGCTGCGCGACGGCGAGCTGCGCATCGGCCAGCAACTGCGGCTGGGCGCGGATTCGGCGTTGTATGCCGACATCCATCAGAACTGGTCGCGGCGGCTGGAACAGGCGGTGGACGCCCTGCCGCGGTTCCCCTGGGAAACCGTGGATTGATCGACCTGACCTGCCGCCGGGCACGGCCCGGCGCTACCGAAGGCGGTGGGTAGCGCCGGGCCATGCCCGGCGACGCTTACTCAGCCCAGCGCTTCGGCCACCGCGCGGAAGACCTGCTGCATCTGCAGCGGCTTGCGCAGCACATGCACCTCCACACCGGCCGGGAATGCATCGACCGAGACCGGCACCGCAGGGTCCTCCAGCACCAGCGCCGGGCCGCGATAGCCCAGTGCCGCCATCTCGCCCAGCAGCTGGCTGGCCGGCAGCAGCTTGGAGCCGGCGTCGGCGATCACCAGTGCCGGCAACGCCTCCTGCTGCATCCAGCGCAGCGCAGCCGGGCCGTCGGACGCCAGCTGCAGCTGGTAGCCCTGGCTGGACAGCGCATTGCCCAGCAGCGACAGGCGCGTGGCTTCGCCATCGACCACCAGGATCGACTGGCCACTGCCCAGTGCCACCAGCTGTTCGATCGGCTCACTGCCATCAATGGCGTCGTGCATCGGCAGGCGCAGCTCGAAGCAGGTGCCCTGCCCCGGCTGGCTGCTGACGTGGATGCTGCCGCCGGCGCCTTCAACAATGCGTTTGCAGGAGATCAGGCCCAGGCCGGTGCCGTCGGCCTTGGTGGTGAAGAACGGATTGAACAGATGCGACAGTGTGTCCGCATCCATGCCGATCCCTTCGTCAGCCACCCGGATATGCATCCAGTCCACGCCATCGCGCTGGCCGGCATGGCTGGCGGTCAGGCTCAGGCGACCGCCGTTGGGCATCGCCTGGATCGCGTTGAGCGCCAGGTTCAGCATCACCTGCTGCAGTTCGGTGTAGTTGGCGTCGACCACCAGGCCTTCGTCCTGCACCTGCAGTTCCAGGCGCACCGCATCGGGCACGTTGCTGCGCAACAGCAGCGCCACCGCATCGAACAGGCCATCGATCTCGATGCGTTCGCTCGGCTTGCGCGAACCGCGCACGAACGACAGCATCGATTCGGCCATCTCATGGCCACGGCGGCCGCACTCGGCGATGACATCGGCCAGATGGTGCAGCTGCGGATCGTCGGTTCGCGCCTTCAGCAGGTCCGGCATGATCAGCAGCGGCTGCAGGATGTTGCGCAGGTCGTGACTGAGGCCGGCGGCGAGCAGCGACAGGCTTTCCAGGCGCTGTGCGCGCATCAGTTCGGTTTCCACCCGTGCACGCTCGATCGCGCTGCGTGCATCGCGGATCGCACGCGCCACTGCCGACGGCAGGCGCGCCGGCAGGTGCTTGATGATGTAGTCATTGGCGCCCTTCTGCAGCGCCGCCACCGCGTTCTCCTCACCCATGGTGCCGGAGACGAAGATGAAGGGCACTTCCGGTGAGGTTTCGCGCACGATGCGCAGCGCGTCGTCACCGGAGAATCCCGGCATGCTCAGGTCGGACAGCACGATGTCCGGCTGGAACGCGACCAGTGCCTGGCGCAGTTCAGCCTCGCTCTCGACACGCTCGAAACGGGCCTCCAGGCCCGCATCAAGCATCTGTTCGGACATCAGCTCGGCATCTTCCGGTGAGTCCTCCACCAGCAGGATGCGCAGCGCCCCCAGGGCGGGACCGGTCAGGGGCATGGGCTCACTCGAGTTCCGGTGCCTGGTTGATCAACGCCCAGAACTTTCCCAGGGTCTGCACCGCGCCAAAGAACTGGTCCACGTCCACCGGCTTGACCACATAGGCGTTCACGCCCATGTCCCAGCTGCGGGCCAGGTCGCTTTCCTCGCGCGAGGACGACAGGATCACCACCGGCAGGCGCTTGAGCTCTTCGTGCTCGCGGATCTGCCGCAGCACTTCCAGGCCATCCATGCGCGGCATCTTGATGTCCAGCAGCAGCACCGCCGGCAGGCCTTCCTCACGGTTGGCGAAAGCACCACGGCGCAACAGGTAGTCCATCACTTCCACGCCATCCTCGACGTGCACGATGGGGTTGGCCAGACGCGCCTCTTCCAGGGCGTCGATCGCCATTTCAGCATCAGCCGGGCTGTCTTCGGCGAGAAGAATGGTGCGCAGAGTGGTCATGCAGAAGGCCCTTGTTTGTCCGCATCGGTCGCGGGAGGCAGGTAGAAGTGGAAAGTGGCGCCGACGTCCGGTTCAGCCTCGGCCCAGATACGGCCACCATGACGGGTGAGCACGCGGCGCACGCTGGCCAGGCCGATGCCGGTACCCGGGTAGTCGCTGGCCTTGTGCAGGCGCTGGAAGACACCAAACAGCTTGCCGGCGTAGGCCATGTCAAAGCCTGCACCATTGTCGCTGACCGTGAACTGATGACCGCCGTCAGGCTGCGGCTGGTAGTCCACGCGGATCTTCGCCGGTTCGCGGTTGCCCGAGTACTTCACCGCGTTGCCGAGCAGGTTCAGCCAGACCTGGCGGATCATGTTCTCATCGCCCACCACGATCGGCAGCGGTGCGATGCTCCACTCCACGTGGTGCGCATGGCCGCTGTTCTCGGCCTCGGCCTGCAGGTTGGAATCGAGCATGGCGCGGGTATCGGCCACCAGCGACTGCATGTCCACCGCCTGCTGGCGCATTGCCGCGCGGCCCAGCCGCGAATAGACCAGCAGGTCGTCGATCAGTGCCGCCATGCGCCGCGCCGAACTGGAGATCACCTCCAGGTAATGGCGGCTCTTGTCATCGGCGGCGTCGCCCAGATGGCGCGACAGCTTGTCGGAGAATCCGGCCACGTGGCGCAGCGGCGCGCGCAGATCGTGCGAGACCGAATAGCTGAAGGCTTCCAGTTCCCTGTTGACCTCGGACACCTGCGCAACCTTGCCTTCCAGCTGGCGGTTCAGTTCCTCCACCCGCAACTGCACGGCACGCTGCACGGTGACGTCGCTGACCGTGAGCAACACCACTTCGTCGTCGGTGTCCGGCAGCGGCATGCGCCGTGCATTGAGCAGCATGTAGCGCACCATGCCATCGGCAGCGCGCTGTTCATGCTCGAAGTCCCACAGTTCGCGGCCGCGCAACAGCACATCGGACAGTCGCTGGCGCATCACGGGATCTTTCCACGCGCCGTCGCCGACAGTATCCAGCAACAGGCCATCGGCGCGTTCATCCTGCAGCCCGTACAATTCGGCGAAGGCAGGGTTGTGCAGCTGCACGCGCAGGTCGCGGTCGAGCAGCACGATCGGTTCACGCACGGTCTGCAGCACCGAGGCTGCACGTGCGGCCGAGCGCAGCGACTGCCGTTCGGCATGCAGGCGTCGACCAATCTGCCGCTGCAGCAGCCACAGCACCAGGCCGAGCAGCGACAGCTGGATCACCAGCGAACTCCACGACACCAGCTCGGTCTGCTTGCGCTGGCGGGCAGCCTGCTCGGCACGCTGTGTCAGCAGTTTCTGCTCGCTGGCCTGCAGTTCCTCCACCAGGCCACGGATCGGATAACGCGTGCTCAGATCCTGCACCAGCTCGCGCTGATCACTGTTGGGCTCGGACTTTGCCAGTTCGCGGGCAAGCGCCATGCGCCCTTCCAGCATCGACTCGATGCGGCCGATGCGGATCAGCTGATCAGGATTGTCGCGGGTCATCCGCCCCAGTTCGGCCAGGCGCCCGGGAAGGTCATTGGCTTTGGCCATGCGCTCGCGCAGGCCAGGTGCGTCCACGCCCTTGGACAGGGTCAGCGCGGCCGATTCGACATCGCGTACATCGGCCTGCAGCTGTTGCAGTGCCACACCGACAGCCTGGGTATGATTGACCCAGGCCATCGCATCTTCGCTGTCCTGCTGCAGTTTGCGCAGGGTCAACCACGGCACCACGATGATCGCGGCAGCGGCCAGCGCCAGGGCCGGCAACCGCCAGCGGTCCCAGATGTCATCACTGAAAACCAGCGCCATAGTTCCTCGTCAGCACAGCCGCAAAGCGTCTGCCGTTACCGGCCCCACTGCGGCGGAACCGGCAATATAGCGCAGGCGGTCACAACTCTGGAATTTCCAGCGCGGTTGGCTGAACGGGTTCGGAATTCGATGCTGTAGAGCCGAGCCCACGCTCGGCTGCCTTGGAGTTCCAGCCGAGCATGGCTCGGCTCTACAGGTCAGTGGGCGCCCCGCATGGGGCGCCCACCGGGGTCAGCGCTTGGCAGCAGCACTGACCTTCAATGCAGCGGCATCGACGCGGGTCACGCCCTTGATGCCCTTGGCGGTGGTGACCGCCTTGTCCTTCTCGGCCTGGGTCGCCACGGCGCCACTGAGGCTGACCACGCCGTTCACCGTTTCCACCTTGATCTCCGTGCCCGGAACGTTGCTGCTGGCCAGCAGATCAGCCTTCACCTTGGTGGTGATCCAGCTGTCGGTCACCGGCTCGTTGGAATCATGGCGGTCGGCGTGGGTCATTGCCGAATGATCGGTCTTGGGGGGACTCTTCGCGGCCGGATCGTTGGCGAATGCGGCCGAGGAGGACAGCGCCAGGGCCAGCGTAAGGGCCGAGGCAATCAGCGTGCGGGTCGTATTGCTCATCGTGTCGTACTCCTGCGGAATGTGCTGCCAGTCTGGACAAGTGGGCGTAGAGCACGCGTGGCGCTGCGGTCACGCTGCCGTGAATCGACCCGCATTCAACGGCAACGGTTCAGTTTGGGGTTGCCGTCGCGGGTCGTTTACCCTGCCCTTCCCACTGCCGGAGCTCTGCCATGCGCCCCGACCTGCATCTGGCCCTGATCGGCTACGGCCTTGCCGGCCGCGTCTTCCATGCGCCCCTGATCCAGCACACGCCGGGCCTGGTGCTGCACAGCATCGTGAGCTCGCAGCGCGACACGCTGCTGCGCGCGTTCAGCGACGTGCACGTGCGTTCCACGCCGCAGGAGGTGTTCGACGATCCAGCCGTGGATGCCGTAGTGATCGCCACGCCGAATGAACAGCATGCGCCGCTGGCAATCGCGGCACTGGCTGCGGGCAAGCATGTGCTGGTCGACAAGCCGTTCGCGCTGGACGTGGCCCAAGCGGAAACGGTATTGGCTGCGGCACGCGATGCCGGACGCATCGCCACCGTGTTCCAGAACCGGCGCTTCGATGCCGACTTCCTCACGCTGCAGGCGCTGCTTGCGGACGGGACGCTCGGCAACATTGCCGAGTGCCATGCGCACTTCGATCGCTACCGTCCACAGGTACGCGACCGCTGGCGCGAACAGGATGGCCCCGGCAGTGGCCTGTGGTACGACCTGGGCCCGCACCTGCTGGACCAGATGTTGGTGCTGTTCGGCTGGCCCGAGGCGGTCGATGCCGATCTGGCCGTGCAGCGCGAAGGTGGCAGCGGCATCGATTACTTCCACGCGGTGCTGCACTACCCGCGGCATCGCGCGATCATCCATTCCGGTTCGCTGGTGGCGGCGCAGACGCCGCATTTCAGCGTGCATGGCAGCAAGGCAAGCTGGATCAAGCACGGCCTGGACGTGCAGGAGGCGCAGCTGCGCCGCGGTGTGGCACCCGGTGCGCCAGGCTGGGGTATCGATCCGCGGCATGGTGAGCTGGTGCGCTGCGATGCCGAAGACAACGTGCAGCGCACGACGGTCGACAACCTGCCCGGTGACTACCGGCGGCTGTATGCACAGTTCGCGGCGGCGATGCATGGCGACGGAGAAGCCACGGTCAGCCCGGTGCAGGCATTGCAGTTGATGCGGCTGCTGCAGGCCGGCATGGACAGTGCGCGCGAAGGGCGGCGAATCGCGTTGGGGTGATCGGCAGGGCTGCGCCCTGCACCCGCAGAAGCGGTAGTGCCGGCCGCTGGCCGGCAACCTCAACAGCAACAGCAAAAGCCGGCTATCCGTGGGATGGCGGGGGGGGGCCGGTTGCGGGGGACGCCGTAAACCCTTCCCTGGGGGCTTGGCCGCGGCATCCATGCCGCGGACACCCCCGCAACCGGACCCACCCCGCCTTCGACAGTTTCCCGCGGCTGTTGGTGGGTGCCGACCGTTGGTCGGCACAGTAGATCCACGCCATGCGTGGATGGCGTGGAAATGATCGGAATGCGCTCGTGTGGCCTCATGGGGTCGGAGCCCTTTCCTGCGGAAAGGGCTCCGACCCCGGCTTCGTGCTTACGACTTCTTGATCGCGTGACCGCCGAATTCATTGCGCATCGCCGACAGCAGGCGGTCGGTGAACGAATTGGATTCACGCGAGCGCAGGCGTTCCAGCAGCGACAAGGTGATCACCGGTGCCGGCACATCCAGTGCGATCGCTTCGGCCACGGTCCAGCGGCCTTCACCAGAATCCTCCACGTACGGCGCGATGCCATCCAGCGACGGATTGCGCTTGAGGGCTTCGGTGCTCAGGTCCAGCAGCCACGAGCGCACCACGCTGCCGTGGCGCCACACCTCGGCCACCTGGGCCAGGTCCAGCTCCATCTCCTGCTTGCGCTCCATCAACGCGAAGCCTTCGGCGTAGGCCTGCATCATTCCGTATTCGATGCCGTTGTGGACCATCTTGGTGAAGTGGCCGGCGCCAGACGGACCGACACGTGCCCAGCCGCGATCTTCAGCCGGTGCCAACGTGCGCAGCAGCGGTGCGATCTGCTCCACCACCGGCGCTTCGCCACCGACCATCAGGCTGTAGCCCTCCTGCAGGCCCCACACGCCACCGCTGGTGCCGCAGTCGACGTAGCCGAGATCGTCCTCGGCCAGCGCCTTGGCGCGGCGGATCGAGTCCTGGTAGTTGGAGTTGCCGCCGTCGATGACGATGTCACCCTCGGCCAGGTGCGGGGTCAGCTGGCCCAGGGTCTGGTCGACGGTTTCGCCAGCCGGCACCATCAGCCACACCACGCGCGGCACCGGCAGTGCGGCTACGGCCGCGGCCAGAGAATCAACCACCTCCAGGCCGGCCTCGGCGGCGCGCTGGCGGGCGCCTTCGCCCGGGTCGTAGCCGACCACGCGGTGGCCGCCGCGATGCAGGCGCTGGGCCATGTTGGCGCCCATGCGGCCGAGACCGATCATTGCAATATCCATTGTTTCACCTTCAGTTGGGGTCTAGGGTCAGGCTGCCTGGCCTGCCGGTAGCCGCGCAGTGGCGCAGCTGCGCCTCGCGCCAACGCCGGTAGAGCGTGGTATGCAGATTGTGCACCGCCAGGTCGATCGAAAACGGCGTTCGTGGGTTGCGATCAAGCAGGCGGGCGATGTGGTAGCCGATGGGACGTATACCGCGTGGATGCACATAGATCACGAACTGCTGGTAGAACGGATCGTCCAGCAGTTGGTCCATGCGTGCCAGCGTGGCGTGGTAGCGCGGTTCCAGCCGTGCACGAAGGTCCGGGTCGCGCTCGAACAGCAGGCGCTCGAAGTAGCGCTGGCCGATCCGCGGGATGTCCTGCGCGAGTTTCCATAGTTCGACATTGCGCTGGTCGTACCAGGCCAGGCCGCCGTGGGTGGCCAGGGCCTGCGCAGCGTCCGCGCCCACGTCAACCACCACGAAGTTCTCGGCCTGGTTGCTCAGGTCGTCCAGCGTGCCCTTGTCGTACACATGTTCGATGAAACCGGGCACGCCCACGAACGCCTGTTGCCCCATCGCCGAGGTGCGCACCGCCTTGCCATCGGCGAAGAAATCGCCGGAATGAGCGCCGAGCAGAATGCTGTCGGTACCGTGCAGGGCGAGGAACGTGCCGATCGACAACTCCTCTGCGGCAAATTCGGCGTCGAATGCAGCATCGCCATACAGCTCGCGCTGGGCGGACAGCTGCGCGACCTGGCGGCCGACTCCGCATTCGGCGCGCACATTGCCGCTGTAGAACGCCTGCAGCGCCTGGCTGTTGCTCGCAGTGGGCACGAAACCACGGCCGAAACTTCGCGTGCGCTGCCAGCCTTGCGCCTGTGCGCCGTGCAGGCCGAAGCCAATCCAACCGAGCTGCAGGCCAGAGAAGCGGAATCCTGGATTGCCCTGCAATGCAGTAGCGGCACGTTGCGTGGCTGCACCCAGCTGGAACGCATAGGCGCAGACCGTGGCCGGATCGTCCAGCAGCTGCTGCAGCAACGCCTGGCGCGCTGTAGCAGACATGTCTGCCGGCCAGCGCACGTGCAGGTCGCCGGCAGCCTGCGACTCGGCCAGCGACGCGCGCGTACACACTGCGCCGCCGTGGACCTGCGGCGTACTGAGCGCGGCTTCATCGAAACGCCAGCCCAGCCGCTGCAGCAGCCCCTGCGTACAGTCGGCGGCTGTGGCCGCCATGCCCAGCACGGGCGCCAGCAGCAGGGCCGCGCCCATCAACCCGCCGTGCACGTTCAGCCCTGGTCCGTGCGGGCGGGTGCGGGCTCAGGAACTGCAGAGGGCGGCGGCGGCAACGGTGATGGCATGCCCGCAGCCGGCGGCAGGTACTGCTGCAGGCGCTGGAAGAAGCGGCGATAGAAATCGGCGTCGGTGACCGTGCTGCTCGCCACTTTCACCAACGAATCGTCGTTGCTGCCGAACGGCAGCGATACCGAGCCCAGCGCACCGACACCGACACTGGCTGAGGTCGGGCTCTTCTTCAGCGCATAGCGGTCCTGCACCGCACTGACGAACACCAGCGTCTGGTTGCCACGCGGCGCGCAGGAGATGCGCAGCACCAGCTGCTCATGGTCGTCTTCGCGCGGCTGGAAGTTCTTGTTGCCTTCCACCTGTGCGTCATCGGCACGGGCGATGGCATAGCCCTGGCTGAGCAGGGTGCGTCGCGCGGCTTCACAGGCTTCGCCCGGGCGGCCATCGACGGTACGCGAGAACGTGTCGCCGGAGTCGAAGGATTCGCGCAGCAGGGTACTGTCGGCGGTGCGGCCACCACAGGCCGACAGGATCAGGGCACTGCCAAGCGCCACAACAGCACTGGAAAGACGGGAGGCCCGCATGGGTACTCCTGCGAGGACGGTACCGCCAAGGGTAGTCCTGCGGCCGTGTGCGGCGGGTCGAAACCGGCATGACCGCGCCACCCCGTTGCTGCCTGTTCATGCACAAAAAAGGGACGGAGGGGATTAAGTCGTTTGTGGCATGTGGCTCGCCGGGCATGGCCCGGCGCTACCGGGACGGAGGCACCCAAACGAAAAGGGGCCGGCAATGCCGGCCCCCCTGCGGTATCGCATGCCGTCGCCGGCTCAGTCCGCCCAGCGACCGGCGCCGGTGGACTGCGGCAGCACCTGCGCCGACAGCGGGCGGTCGCTGGCCAGCAGGTTCACCGCATCGGCCAGGATCGAGGCCGACTCGCGCAGCAGCGGGTCAGGACGCTTCTCAGCAGCCTTCTCGCGTGCGGCATCCTTGACGATGTCGCGCTCGTTGCCCGTCAGGCCGTCGTCGTTGCTGTCATCGGCCAGCGGGTCCAGGGCCAGGCCCAGTTCCTTGCGCATTGCCTGGCGCTCCTTGCGCTGGGTGTCCTGGCGCTCACGCTCGGCGCGGCGGGTGGCCTCGTTGAGCGAGATGTACTTCTTCGCGGCCTCCGTGCGGAACTGCTGCACGTCCTCGTTCCACCACTGGAATTCCTTGTCGGCGGCAATGCGCGCGTCATGGCGGGTTTCCAGCTTCGGCAGCAGCGGCGCGAAGTTGCCGTACTGGGTGTGCGGCACGGCAGCGATGCGGGTCCACGGCAGCGCGTTGTCGTAGGTGCTCTCGCCGAACTCGGTGGCATCGACGCTGGCCGGGAAGGCCAGGTCCGGCACCACACCCTTGTGCTGGGTGCTGCTGCCGCTGATGCGGAAGAACTGGGCGATGGTCAGCTTGACCTGACCGAAACGCTGGGTCTCACCGCTCGGCCAACGGTCGAGGTCGACGATGTTCTGCACCGTGCCCTTGCCGAAGCTGGTCTCACCGATCACAAGGCCACGGCCGTAATCCTGGATGGCACCGGCGAAGATCTCCGAGGCCGAGGCCGAGCCGCGGTTGATCAGCACCGCCAGCGGGCCATCCCATGCCACGCCCTGGTTGCGGTCGCTGTTGACGGTGACGCGGCCACCGGACTCGCGCACCTGCACCACCGGGCCCTGCTCGATGAACAGGCCGGTCAGTTCAATGGCTTCGTCCAGCGAACCACCGCCGTTGTTGCGCAGATCCAGCACCACGCCATCCAGCTTGTCGTTCTTGAAGCCGGCCAGCAGCTTGGCCACGTCGCGGGTGGCCGAAGCGTAATCGGCCGCATTGCGGCGACGGCCTTCGAAGTCCTGGTAGAAGGTCGGCAGCTTGATCACGCCGACCTTGCGTGCCGGCTCGCCGTTGGCGGCCGGAATGGTCATGGTCTCGCCCTTGGCAGCCTGTTCGGCCAGGCGCACCTTCTGGCGGGTCAGCACCAGGGTGTGGTGCTTGCCGTCGGCACCTTCAGCGGCCGGAATGAATTCCAGCTTGACCTGGGTGTCCTTGGCGCCACGGATCTTGGCCACGACATCGTCGATGCGCCAGCCGATCACGTCCTCGGCCAGGCCGGACTTGCCCTGGCCGACGCCGACGATACGGTCACCCGGCTTCAGCGTGCCGTCCACCGCAGCCGGACCACCGGCGATGATCTCGCGGATCACCACCACGTCGTCCTGGCGCTGCAGCTGCGCACCGATGCCTTCCAGCGACAGCGACATCGCCTGGTTGAAGTTCTCGGCGGTGCGCGGGGTGAAGTAATCGGTGTGCGGATCGACCGCGCTGGTGTACGAATTCATGAAGAACTGGAAGACGTCTTCGCCCTTCAGTTCATTGACCGACTTCTCCAGCGTCGCGTAGCGCTTGTCCAGCGTCTTGCGGATGTCGTCCGGCTTCTTGCCGGCCAGCTTCAGGCGCAGCCAGTCGTTCTTCACCGACTTGCGCCACAGCTCATCCAGTTCGGCGCTGCTGGCCGCCCACGGCACCTTCTTGCGGTCGTATTCGAAGCGCTCGTCGGTGGTGAAGTCCGGCTCCTGCTTGAGCAGCTTGCGCGCATAGGCCACACGTTCGCCGACGCGCTGCTTGTAGACCGCGAACACCTGGAACGCCGGCTCCAGCTCGCCGCCACGGATGGCCGAGGAGATGTTGGCTTCGAACGGCGCGAAGCGCGCCACGTCGGCCTGGGTGAAGTACTGCTTGCCGCCGTCCAGCGTCTCCAGGTAGCGCTTGAACACGTCCTTGGAGGTGGCCTCGTCCAGCGCGCGCGGGCGGTAGGCGTAACGGCTGTCGGACAACAGGCCGTACACCAGCTTGGAGGTGGTCACCTGATCGGCGGTTGCCGCGGCGGGCAATGCCGGCGAGTCGGCCTTGGCCGCCAGCGCCAGCGGCGCAACCAGCGCCAGGGCCATCAGGAATGCGGGGGCTTTGAATTTCATTGACGTGCTCGAAGGCGCCTTGCCAAGGGGGAGACTGCGTGGTGTTCAGACACCACGACAGTGCCGAAAGTTGCCGGGTTTGTCACCCGGCCGCGCTCGGTGGAAAACCAGCCTAGCGGGGCCGGTGTAGCAAATTGTGAATGCATGTAGAGCCGAGCCCATGCTCGGCTGGCCGGCAGCAAGCAGCCGAGCATGGGCTCGGCTCTACGGCAGGCAGAGGTGTGCGGACCAACGGTCCGCACCCACAGGAGAAGCAGCTCCCACCCACCGGCAGGATGTCAGGAAACGCCGGCGCCCTTGGCCTGGACGTCGGCGTGGTACGACGAGCGCACCATCGGGCCGGAGGCCACGTGGCTGAAGCCCAGTTCGTAGCCGTAGACTTCCAGCGCCTTGTAGTCCTCGGGCGTCCAGTACTTCAGCACCGGGTGGTGGTGCGCGGTCGGCTGCAGGTACTGGCCGATGGTGATCATGTCCACGTCGTGCGCGCGCAGGTCACGCATGGTGGCCTTGATCTGTTCGAAGTCTTCGCCCAGGCCCAGCATGATGCCGCTCTTGGTCGGCACGTCCGGGTGCTGCGCCTTGAAGTTCTTCAGCAGGTTCAGCGACCACTGGTAGTCCGCACCCGGGCGCACGTTGCGGTACAGATCCGGCACGGTCTCGATGTTGTGGTTGAACACATCCGGCGGGTTCTGCGCCAGGATCTCCAGCGCACGTTCCATGCGGCCCTTGCCGCGGAAGTCCGGGGTCAGCACTTCGATGCGGGTACCCGGCGACTTTTCGCGGATGGCGGTGATGCAGTCGACGAAGTGCTGGGCACCGCCGTCACGCAGGTCATCACGGTCGACGCTGGTCACCACCACGTACTTCAGGCCCATGTCGGCCACGGTCTGGCCGAGGCTGGCCGGCTCGTTGGCATCCGGCGGCTTCGGGCGGCCGTGGGCCACGTCGCAGAACGAGCAGCGGCGCGTGCAGACTTCACCAAGGATCATGAAGGTGGCGGTGCCGTGGCCGAAGCACTCGTGGATGTTCGGGCAGCTGGCTTCCTCGCACACCGTCACCAGGCGGTTCTCGCGCAGCTTGGCCTTCAGGTTCTGCACGGCATTGCCCGAAGGAATGCGCACGCGGATCCAGGACGGCTTGCGCAGCACCGGCGCGTCGGCGAACTGCACCGGCGAGCGGTTGATCTTGTCACCGCCCAGCTGCTTGACCCCGGCCTGCAACGGCGCGGCGGTCGGAGAGTCGCCCTGCACGATCTGCAGGGGAATGGAACGGGCGGTGGTTTCAGTCATGGCAGTTCCGGGGGGCGGTCAGGCGGCCGCAGAAAGATCAGGCAGTTCGGGCGTGGGCTGCAGCAGCAGGCCGAACTGGCGGGCCAGGTGGTCCAGCAGCACCGGCTTGACGGCCTCCATCCCGGAGGGCCCGCCCAAGTCTACTACCGAGGTCACCTGCAACCCCTGATAGCCACAGGGGTTGATGCGGTGGAAAGGTTCCAGGTCCATCGACACATTGAAGGCCAGGCCATGGAAGGTGCAGCCGCGGCGCACGCGGATGCCGAGCGCGGCGATCTTGGCGCCACCGACGTAGACGCCCGGGGCGCCCTCGCGGCGTTCGGCACCGATGTTCCACTCGGCCAGGGTATCGATGATGGCCTGCTCGATGCGGCATACGTAGTCGCGCACACCGATGCCCAGCCGTGGCAGGCGCAGCAGCGGATAGACCACCAGCTGGCCGGGGCCGTGATAGGTCACCTGGCCACCGCGGTCCACGTGCAGCACCGGAATCTCGCCCGGCGCCAGCACGTGCTCGTCCTTGCCGGCCTGGCCCAGGGTGAATACCGGGTCATGCTCGACCACCCACAGCTCATCGGCGTCGGCCTCGCTGCGCTGGTCGGTGAAGCGCTGCATGGCGCGCCACACCGGCTCGTACGCCTGGCGGCCGAGGTCGCGGACCAGCGCCGGACGCGGCGCGCGGTCTTCCGGGGCGGCTTCGGCCGGGCAGCTGTCGGCTACAGCGTCCACTTCACTTCCGGGTGGTCGCGCAGCGCCTGGTGCGCCAGGTCGTACTGTTCGCGGCTCTCGGCCTTGAACACGATGCGGACGGACACGTACTTGCCGTTGGAGGAATGCTTCCAGCTGATGCGTTCATTGACGACATCGATGCCGGCAGCCAGCAGCAGGCGGGGGAGCTCATGTTCCAGGCCGCGGTTGGCCGGGCCCATGGCACTGAGCTCGAACTGGCCGGGGAACTGGAAGCCGTGGTCGGGGTTGTCGGACTTGATTTCCATGCCCCCCATTATCGGGCCGCAGGGCAACAAACCCAAGAGTATTCATCAACGTCAAACAGTGCACCGGTGAGTCGCTGCGTTGCAGCTGAACGGCCGTTCAGCATTGGCCCCGGCCCCGTGGCGCACCGCAGGACAGGGCAGGATTGTCTTCACGAGACAATGTCGTTTTCGGAACAGACAAGTGATCCGAACGCGCTCGTTCCATCACGTTCGCGCGAGTACCGTGTCGCAGCATATAACGACAGACAGAAACAACTTCTCACATGAGCCCCCCTTCCCAACGCCGCCTTGCAGCCCTCGGGCTGTCAGGCCTGCTGGCTGCTGCCCTCCCCCTTACCGCCCAGGCGGCCGAACAATGTGGTCCGGACGCAATGCGCGACCACCCGCCGCAGGTCAATTTCCGCGTCGACAATGACCTGTTCGGCGGCCGCCACCAGGACCAGGGCTACACCAACGGTGCACTGTTGACCCTGGTCTCGCCCAATCTGGTCGATTACACCGACGACCCCTGCCTGCCGCGCATGGCGCGCTGGGTGAACCAGTACCTGGAAGGGCTGCACCCGGGCAAGTTCGAACAGCAGAACATGATCTTCAGCATCGGCCAGGGCATCTTCACGCCGACCGATTTCAGCCGTAGGGACCTGATCGAGGACGACCGCCCTTACGCCGGCGTACTGATCGCAAACTTCGGTTTCAATGCGCGCAGCGGCGACCGCCTGCAGACCACCCAGCTGACGCTGGGCGTGGTCGGCCCGTGGGCACAGGGCAAGCAGGTGCAGAACGCCGTGCACGACGTGCTGGGCGACGAGAAATTCAAGGGCTGGGACAACCAGCTGCACAACGAGCCGCTGTTCATGCTGACCCATGAGCGCATGCGCCGCTGGCCGGGCGATGCCAGCGTCAATGCCGACGGCTGGGGTTGGGACGCCATCAGCCACTACGGTGGATCGATCGGCAACCTGGAAACCAAGGCCAACCTCGGCGGTGAAGTGCGCTTCGGCTGGAAGCTGCCGGACGACTTCGGCAGCACGCCGTTGCGCCCGGCCGGCGAGAACACTGCGCCGACCCGCGGCGGCCGTCCCAATGGCTGGTCCTGGCACCTGTTCGCGACCTCGGACGCTGCCTGGGTGATCCGCGACATCACGCTGGACGGCAACACGTTCCGCAACAGTCACAGCGTGGACAAGCGCCATGTGGTGGCTTACGGCGGCTACGGCGTGGCCGTGATGTACGGACGCTGGAAGTTCGCTGCGGCGCGTTACCACAGCACGCGCGAGTTCAACGGCCAGCGCGAAGCACCGGTGTTCGGCAGCTTCACCATCAGCCGGTCGCTGTAGGTAGGTGCCGACCGTTGGTCGGCACGCCGGTTGATGGCAACGACAGTCGAGCACGGCCCGACTCTACAGAACGAAAAGGCCGGCATTCGCCGGCCTTTTCCTTCACCACGCCGGGGCGCGGATCATTCCGATTCCCACCACATCCAGAAGCTGTCCCACAGGCGCTTGAAGAAGCCGGCCTGTTCAACGGCAGCCACCGCCACCAGCGGCGCTTCAGCCACCAGCTTGCCATCCAGCATCACCTTCACGGTGCCGATCTGCTGGCCGGCGGTGAACGGTGCTTCCAGGGTCTTGGGCACATCGATGCTCGGCTTCAGGTCGTTGTAGCGGCCGCGCGGCACGCTCACCAGCATCGGTTGCGCCACGCCCAGCTGCACCTTGTCGGTGGTGCCCTTCCAGACCTTGTGCTCGGCTACGGCCTTGCCCGGTTCGTACAGGCGGTGGGTCTCGAAGAAGCGGAAGCCCCAGTTCAACAGCGCCAGGCTGTCATCGGCACGCTGCTTTTCCGACTGGCCGCCCAGCACCACGGCCACCAGACGCTGGTCACCACGCTGGGCCGAGCTCATCAGGCAGTAACCGGCTTCCGAGGTGTGACCGGTCTTGATGCCGTCCACGCTGCCATCGCGCCACAGCAGCAGGTTGCGGTTCGGCTGCTTGATGTTGCCGACCTGGAATTCCTTGATCTTGTTGTACGCGTAGGTTTCCGGGTAATCGCGCACCATCGCGCGGCCCAGCAGTGCCAGATCGTAGGCGCTGCTATGGTGGCCCGGAGCGGTCAGGCCATGGGCGTTCACGAAGTGCGAATTCTTCATGCCGATCTTGGCGGCATAGCTGTTCATCAGCGAAGCAAAGGCTTCCTCGCTGCCAGCCACGTGTTCGGCCAGGGCGATCGCGGCGTCGTTGCCGGACTGGATCGCCATGCCTTTTTCCATGTCTTCCAGGCGCGCGGTCTGGTTGACCGGGAAGCCGCTGTAGCTGCCATCGGTACCGGCGCCACCTTCGCGCCAGGCGCGCTCGCTCATCATCACCTGGTCATCCGCACGGACCTTGCCGTTCTTCACCTCGGCGGCGATCACGTAGGACGTCATCACCTTGGTGATGCTGGCCGGAGCCAGCTGTTCGTGGATGTTTTCACCGGCCAGCACCTGGCCGGTGGCGTAATCCATCAGCACCCAGGCCTTGGACACGCTGGGCGCGGGCGCCGGCGGAGTGGCAACAGTGGCCGGGGCGGCAGCGGCGGCAGGCGTCGGCGTTGCCGGGGTCGGCAGCGGCGTCTGGGCGGAAGCCAGGCCCACCACCAGGGTGGCGGCCAGGGCGGTGGCGGCGGAACGGAAATTCATTGGACAGCAGGCTCCAGGGGACGGCCGGGAATGGAGGGTGGAACGTAACGGCCATTGTAAGGCCGGGGGAGCATGGGCCGGCAGCACCGGCCCGGGCGGATCAATCCTTGACGATCTGCGGCGAACCCAGGCCCAGACCGGCGATGCGGCCGGCAAGTTCCGCAGCACTGGCATGGTCGCTGGCGGGAACGCGCAGGCGGAACAGGGTGCGGCCACCGGCAGCGATGTCACTGATGGTCGCGCCGACGATGCCGGCGGCGTTGAGCTGGCCCATCGCGCGGTTGGCATTGTCGCGGCTGGAGAAGCTGGCGACCTGCACCATCACCGCGCCCACCACCTGCTGCGACAGGCTGGGTGCGGCCGGCGTGGTCGATGCACTGCGCACCGGTGCCGGTGCCACCGCGCGCGGAGTGGTGCTGGCCACGACAGCCGGAGCGGGCACCGTGCTGCGCACCGGCGGCGCGCTCGGCGGCAGGCTGCTGACCGCCACATCCGGCACGGTGCTGGCCACGCCCTGGGTGGTGGCAGGCTGGCCACGCGCAGGCATGCTGTCGCCCGGCAGGCGCTTGACCAGGCGATCGATGTCGCTGTCGGCTGTGGCACGTGCAGCCGGCGTCGGGCGCGCGCTGGCCACGGCGGTGGTTGCGGCCGTTTCGGCGGCACGGCGCTCGCGGCGCGACGGCTTTTGGGCCAGCAGGTTGCTCTCGCCCGGTTGCAGCGCACGCACTTCCACGTTGCCGGTACCGCGCTGGGTGATGCCCAGCCGCACCGCGGCGGCATAACTGAGGTCGACCACGCGGCCATCATGGAACGGGCCACGGTCGTTGACGCGCACGATCACCGACTCGCCGTTGTCCAGGTTGGTGACGCGGGCGAAGCTGGGCAGCGGCAGCGTCTTGTGCGCGGCGGTGAACTGGTACATGTCGTAGACCTCGCGGTTGGAGGTCAGGCGGCCGTGGAACTTGGCGCCGTAGTACGAGGCCGTACCGCGCTCGACATAGTTGCGGGTGTCGTCGAGCACCTTGTACGACTTGCCCAGCACCACGTACGGCGACTTGTTGCCGATCGCCGAGCGCTCCTCGGCGGTCACTTCCGGCTCGGGAATGCAGGCCACGTTGGGAATGTAATCCGGCGTGCTGTCGCGCACGCCCGGCTTGTACAGGCCACCGGCGGTGTAGTTGCCGCGGGTGCTCAGGTCTTCCTTGGCCGCCGCGTACGGCGACCCTTCCGGGCAGTGTGCCGGGCGCGAGCCGCGCCCCTGCACCAGGGTGCCGCCGGACTTGCCACCATGGCCGGCCGTGGCCGGCTTCTTCGGCGCGCTGCTGCAGGCAGCCAGCGCGAGGACGATCAAGCCTGGGACCAGCCATCTGATGTTCATGCCGGGGGCAGCTCCTGTCCGGCAATGGCCTGGGACAACTGGAACACGGCCATCGCGTACATCTTCGAGAGGTTGTAGCGGGTGATCGCGTAGTAGTTCTGGAAGCCCAGCCAGTACTGCTTGCCGGTGCTGCCTTCAAGCGTGATCGGGGTGGCGGTGGCGCCCGGCTGTACCGGCGCGCTCGGCTGGTAGCCGCGCTGCGCCAGGTCGGCCATCGACCAGGTCGGCATCCATTCGGTCGGATTGAACTCCTCGCGGCCCGGCGCCAGCGTGGCCGGCACGGCCACCTGGCCACCCCGCACCCAGCCACCCTTCTTCACGAAGTAGTTGGCAATGGACGAGAACACGTCGTCGTAGCTGGTGAACAGGTCGCGACGGCCGTCGCCGTTGCCGTTGCCGTCCACTGCGTAATCCAGATAGCTGGACGGCATGAACTGGCCCATGCCCATCGCACCGGCATAACTGCCCTTGAGCGTGGTGATGTCCAGGTTTTCTTCGCGGCCCAGCTCGAACAGCTTGGCCAGCTCATCGCGGAAGAACAGCTCGCGGCGCACTTCGCGTTCCAGCTTGGCCGGGTCGCCGCTGCGCGGGTAATAGAAGGCCAGCGTGTACAGCGCATCGAGCACGCGATGGCTGCCGGCATTCTTGCCGTAGCTGGTTTCCACGCCGATGATCGCCACGATCACTTCGGCCGGCACACCGGTGCGCTGCTGCACGCGATCCAGCTCGGCGCGATGCTGGGCCAGGAACGCGCGGCCGCCATCGATGCGGGCCTTGCTGATGAACATCGGCCGGTATTCGTTCCACGGCTTGACCCGTTCGGCCGGGCGCGACATCGCGGCGATGATCGGCTGGCGCACCTGCGCCTGGTCGAGCACGCTGCTGATCTGCTCCGGCTTCAGGCCATAGCGCTTGGCGGTATCGGCAATGAAGCGGGCCCGTGCGACCTCGAACGGCACCGGGGTGAGATCGACCGGCGGCGCGGTGGCAGCGGTGGCTTCGGGCGCGGCCTCGGCCGGGCCATGGGCCTTGGCGGCGGGTTGGCGCGGCGTGCTGCTGGCCTGGGGCGAAGACGGTGGGGACTTCGGCTGGGTCGCGCAGGCGACCAGGCCGAGGGTGAGCATGCAGGCCAGAGTGCGTCGAATCATCGTCGCAGGTTAGCAGGTCATGGATGAATTAAAACCCCTAACACCATGAATCACAACGATTTGCCCGCGTTCAGCGGGAAATGTGAAGGCGTCGTGATCGGGCTTCCCCATTCAGATAGAGGTGGCCGGTTGCGTCCCCATCCCCGCAGACGCAACCGGCAACCGGATCCGGTCGATACCCGCGCGGCTGCCGCTCCCCAGTGGCAGTACCCCGCGCTCCCTGTATCCGTTGGATCAGTACTGCTCCCGCCCGACGCCCCCTCGCGCTGCAACGATTGACGGCGCGCCGTGCCGAACGGGCCGCCATTGTGCAGGCCGATTACGACAAGTCCATTGATCAGGATCAACGCGCTGTAAAAGTGTGAACCAGCTAACGTTTTTTCCGGACTTTGGTCAGCGGGTGTGCTGCCGTGCATCGTTGTGAGAACGCTTCCACAACGGGCGTTGCGCAGAGTCAGGAAGTTTCCAGCCAACGGCGCAGCCCCTCGTGGGTGGTGTCTGGGTGGTCGCGGAAAGGAGAAGCCGCGGGTGGGCCGGTCGGGTTGGGTACGCGGGGGACGCCGTGAATCCGTCCCTGGAGCAACTGTGTTGATGGAGGAGCTTGGCCCCTCCATGAGACGGGCACGGTAGTGCCGGCCGCTGGCCGGCAGCCTTTGGTCTTGCGCCCTGCCTGGCCTTAGGCTGGGACCAACCCGTTTTCAGCGTCGCGCACCCGGGCGTTGAGGATCACCAGCATCTTCCGCATCACCGCCACGATGGCTACTTTTCCTTCTTTGCCTCGGGCTCGCAGCGACTGGTAGAAATCGCGCAGTTGAGGTTCATGCCGCATGGCCGACATGCTGGCCATGTGGAGCACCTGGCGGATCTCGGCTCTGCCGCCATGGATGCTGCGTTTCCCTCGCATGGTTCCGCTGTCGTGGGACATCGGAGCCACACCGACGAGGCTGGCGATGGCCTTGCCGCTGATCTTTCCCAACTCGGGAAGATAGCTTGCCAATACCGCCTGCAGGCCAGGGCCAACGCCCTTCATCGACTTCAGGACAGCCAGTTGAGGCTGCTGGGTAACCTGCTCGGCAATTTGCTTTCCCAGACGTTCAACCAGCGTCTGCAAGCGGGTGATGTTGGCCTGCAGTAGCCGGCGCAATTCACGATCACCGACCATTTCCAGCTGCTGCCGCGCGATGGTCAGCGCGTGCATCGCCTGTCGACGTGCCCGCACGAATTCCCGCATTTTCTGCTGCCAAGGCTCCAGCGGTTGGTAGGCCGGAAGTTTCACCAAGGCCGCCATCTGCGCCAATGCATAGGCATCCAACCGGTCGGTCTTGGCCATCTGCCCCATCCCCTGAGCCAGCCTGCGGGCCCGCAGGGCATTGGCGCGGACCACCGGATGCCCACTGCGTGCAGAAAATCCAGCACCGGTCGTTCGTAGCCGCCGGTGGCTTCCAGCACGATCTGGCTGACCGGACGCTTCTTCAGCCAAACATCCAATTCAGAAAAGCCGGAGCGGTTATTGCAGACCTGCAGGGTCTCTCCGTCCGTCGTGCCGACATCCAGTTGGCGCTTGCTGACATCAATCCCGATCCCGTTCATCACCGGACTCCGTATAGTCTGGAAGGGTCGAGAGCTCCCCCGCTTGCCCAGTCTTATCACTGCGAGTGTCAGCTCCAGCAACTGTTCGGGCGGATCAAGGGAGATTCCGGCGTGGGCGCCAAGCTCCAAGGCGATCGTCGAGATCCAGGCTTACACGGCGGCCCACGCCGGCTCTCGGCACCTACGCTGCCAGATTTCCATCAGATAAGGCTTGGCAGCCGCATCCATGCGGCTGACACCCCCGCGTACCCAACCCGACCGGCCTCTGACAGATTTCGGAGGTCTGCCACCCACGGAGAAGAAAAAGAAGATCAAAAGCGGATCGCGACGCTGCGCTTGCTCGTGAGCCGAGCATGGATCGGCTCTACACAAGGCAATGAAGCGACCCGCCAGGCCGCCTTTGCTTTTGATCTTCTTTTTCTTCTCCGTGGGAGACGCGCACGGAACCTGTCCGTGGCCGGGTAGATGGGCTGCGCAGGGGCGTGAGCCGCATGGATGCGGCGACCGAGCTTACATGGATGTACTTGCAGCGTCCCCTGCGCGGCCCATCTACCCGGCCCCACCCATGAACTGCTTTGCGCGGTCATCCACGAGGGGCTGCGCCGTTGGCTGGAAACCCTATCCCCCGTGCACGGGCCGGTGCCCACGCACCGCCATCACCAGTCCGATGCCGGCCAGCAACGAGACCGCCGATGTCCCGCCATAGCTGATCAACGGCATCGGGATGCCCACCACCGGCAGCAGGCCGGAAATCATTCCACCATTGACCAGTACATAGACGAAGAACGCCAACCCCAGGCTGCCGGCCAGCAACCGTGCATGCGTGTCGCGTGCGTGCACTGCGATCCACAGGCAGCGTCCGACCACGAACAGGTACAGCGCGAACAGCGTCGCCACACCGATCCAGCCGAATTCCTCGGCCAGCACCGAGAACGCGAAGTCGGTGGTGTACTCGGGCAGGAAATCCAGCGTGGCCTGCGTGCCCTGCCCCCAGCCACGCCCCTGCCAGCCACCGGAACCGATCGCGATGCGTGACTGCAGGATGTTCCAGCCGGTGCCGAGCGGATCTGCCGCCGGGTCGAGGAAGGTCAGTACGCGATCCTTCTGGTACTGCCGCAACAGCCCGAACCACGCCAGCGGTGCGGCCACCGCCAGCCCCGCCGCGCCCGTTGCCACCCAGCCCCAGTGCAGGCCGGCCAGCAACAACGCGAACACCCCGCTGGCAGTGACCAAGGTGGCGGTGCCGAGGTTCGGCTGCATCAGGATCAGCACGGCAGGAACGCCGATCAACACTGCGGCCGTCAGCACCGTGCGTGGCGAGGGCGGCAACGGCTGCCGGTGCAGGTACCAGGCCATCATCAACGGCAGGCTGAGCTTGAGCAGCTCCGACGGCTGCAGGTAGAAGACGCCCAGGTTGAGCCAGCGCTGCCCGTACTTGCCGGTGCCGATCACATACACCGCCATCAGCGGCAGCATCGACAGCGCATACAACGCCGGTGTCCACGCGCGCAGGCGCAGCAGCGAAACACGCGACAGCAGCCACATCGCCACCAGGCCACCGGCAAAGCGCGCCGCCTGCCCGGTCACTGGCCCGGACACGCTGTGCAGCACCGCCAGGCCCGCGCCCATCAGGATCAACAACGCGACCAGCAACGGCAGGTCGATCGTGCGCACCGCCTCACGGCAGCCGCCAAGCAGTCGTTTCCATTCCACGCGCGCCACGGTAGCAACGGGCGCTTGCGTGAAGCTGTCATGGTGGTCCTGCGCAGCCGGTGTTACCCGTAGCCGCCGTGCACCGGGTTGTGACTGCGCACGGCCATCACCAACCCGAAGCCGGCCAGCAGTGACACCGCCGAGGTACCGCCGTAGCTGATCAGCGGCATCGGCACGCCCACCACCGGCAGCAGGCCGGAAATCATCCCGCCGTTCACCAGTACATAGACGAAGAACGCCAGGCCGGTAGCGCCGGCCAGCAGGCGCGAGTACGAATCGCGCGACTGGCTGGCAATCCACAGGCAACGCCCGATCACCACAAGGTACAGCGCCAGCACGGTGGCCACGCCGATCCAGCCGAATTCCTCACTCAGCACCGAGAACGCGAAGTCGGTGGTCTGCTCGGGAATGAAGTTCAAGTGCGACTGCGAGCCTTCGCCCCAGCCCTTGCCGTCGAAGCCGCCGGAACCGATCGCGATCTTCGACTGGATGATGTTCCAGCCGGCCCCCAGCGCATCCATCTCCGGGTCCAGGAACATCATGATGCGGTCCTTCTGGTACGGCCGCAGCAGCCAGAACCAGGCCACCGGCGCAACCGCGGCCACGCCGCCCACACCCAGGCCGACCCACCACCACGGCAGGCCTGCCAGCAGCAGCACGAACACGCCGCTGGCGGCGATCAGCACACCGGTGCCGAAGTCCGGCTGCAGCATCACCAGGCCGGTTGGTACGCCGATGATGACCAAGGCCACGAGCACGGTGTTGAAGCGCGGTGGCAACGGCATCTTGTGCAGGTACCAGGCCACCATCATCGGCAGGCTGACCTTCAGCAGCTCGGCCGGCTGCAGGTAGAAGAATTTCAGGTCCAGCCACTGCCGGCCGTATTTGCCGGTACCCAGCACAAACACCGCCAGCAGCGGGATCATCGAGATTGCGTAGATCATCGGCGTGGCCGAGCGGATCCGCAGGATCGGTACCCGCGAGATGCCCCACAACGCGGCCATGCCCACTGCGAAGCGCGCGCCCTGTGCCATCACCAGGCCATCGCCACCGGCACTCTTCAGCGTGGCCAGACCGATCACCATCAGCGCGCCCAGGGCCAGGCACAACACCCAGTCCAGCGTGCTGAAGAAGCGACGCAGCATGTCGCCGGCCCAACGCAGAAACACTCTCATCGTGCGGGCTCCACGGTGGTCGGGCGTGGCGTGGCCGGCAGCGCGGCCGCAGCCGGCGCCCCCGGCTGCGGCGGTGCGGGTGCCGGTTCCGGCGCGGGCACGCCGACCAGCACCGGGTGCTCGCCCAGCTGTGCCGCAGCAAGGTCACCGGCCTGGCGCGCGCCCACATCTTCGTTGTCGAACGCGGTGGCACCGATGGCGGTGGTGCCGCGCTCGCTGTCCAGCGGCTGCATGCCTTCAGGCATCTTGCCCAGCAGATAGGCGTCGAACACCTTGCGTGCGATCGGCGCAGCCGCCGCACCGCCGTAGCCGCCGCCCTCCACCGCGATCGCCAGCGCGATCACCGGCTGGTCGACCGGCGCGAAACCGACGAACAGCGCGCGGTGGCGCAGGTGCATCGGCAGGCTCTTCGGATTCACCGCGGCCGTGCCCTTGCGGCTGACGACCTGCGCGGTACCGGTCTTGCCGGCCATCGTATACGGCGCGCCGGCGGCCATGCGGGCTGCGCTGCCGCCAGGCAGCATGGTGGCCATCATGCCTTCGCGCACCGCCTGCAGATTGTTCGGGTTCGGGCTGACCGGTTTGCTTTCGCCCGGGTCGGTCGCCATCCAGTCATGGTCGAACCCCGCACGCTGCTGGATCACCAGATGGGGCGTGCGCAGCTGCCCGTTGGCCAGCCCACTGACACCCCGCGCCAGCTGCAGCGGGGTGACCTTCCAGTCACCCTGGCCGATGCTGATGTTGACTGTATCGCCCGGATACCAGGCCTCCTTGCGGCTCTTCCGCTTGTAGGCCGGCGACGGCAGGATGCCGCCGATCTCGCCGGTCAGGTCGATGCCGGTCGGCTGGCCGAAGCCGTAGTACTCCATGTAATGGTCGAAGCGCTCGATGCCCAGGTCCAGCGCCAGCTTGTAGTAGTAGGTGTTGACCGACTGCGCGATGGATTTGCGCAGGTCGGTCCAGCCGTGACCACCGCGGTGCGAGTCACCCCAGCCACGCGAGGTGCCGGGCAGGTAGAACATGCCGGTGGACAACACCTTGTCTTCCGGGCGGCGTACACCCGAATCCAGGCCGGCCAGTCCGATCAGCGGCTTGAGCGTGGAACCGGGCGCGACGCCACCGAGCACCAGGCGGTTGAACTGCGGCCGCGACGGGTTGTCGTTCAGCGCCTTGAAATCGGCATGCGAGATACCGTTGACGAACAGGTTGGGGTCGTACGACGGCAGGCTGACCATCGCCAGCACTTCGCCGGTACGCGGGTCCATCGCCACGGCCGAGCCTTCCTGGTCGCCGAACGCGGCCACCATGGCGCGCTGCAGGTCGGCGTCGATCGACAGCCGCAGGTCGGCGCCGGACTGCGCGGCAACGCGGCCGATGGTGCGGATGGCACGGCCCTGCACGTTGGTCTCGACCTGCTCGTAGCCGACCTTGCCGCGCAGCTGCTGCTCGTAATAGCGCTCCAGGCCGGACTTGCCGATGTGGGTCAGCGCGGCGTTGCCTTCGCCGAGGATCTCCAGATCCTTGTCGTCGACACGGCCGACGTAGCCGATGATGTGCGCGAACAGGTCGCCATACGGGTAGCGCCGGGTCAGGTAGGGCTCCAGCTCGACGCCGGGGAAGCGCCAGCGGTCGACGGCGAAGCGCGCCATCTCCTCGTCGCTCATGCGCAGCTTCAGCGTGACCGGCAGGAACTTGCGGCGCGCCTTGCGCGACTTGTTGAACGCTTCCAGCTCTTCCGGGCTGATGCTGATGATCTTCGCCAGCCCTTCCAGGGTGGCGTCCATGTCCTTGACCTTGTCCGGGGTCACGTCCAGGCGGAACGCCGGCACGTTCTCGGCCAGCAGGCGACCGTTGCGGTCGTAGATCATGCCGCGCCCGGGCACTACCGGCCGCGGCTTGATGCGGTTGGCTTCCGAGCGCGTGGCGTAGACGTCGTGGTCCAGCACCTGCAGCTTGAAGTACCAGCCGCCCAGTCCCAGCAGGCAGACCAGCACGCCCAGGAAACCCAGCGCCGCGCGGCGGCGGAACTGTTCGGCTTCGGCGTGCGGATTCTTGACCTGGCGGCGCGGGATCATGGCTCAGCGCCCGCGCTTGCCGAAGCGCACCGCATCCAGCAGCACGAACACCAGCGGCCACAGGCCCATGCCCAGCAGCGGCGCCCACCAGTACGACCACGGCAGGGTGGGTTCACCCACCAGGATGTGCACCAGGGCGCTGACGATGCGATCGTTGAACAGCAGGCCGCCGATGGCCAGCATCTGCTGCGACATCGGGAAGAAACGGATGCGGGCGCGGAAGCGCTGCAGGATGAAAGCCAGCATCACCAGCCGCAGTGCCTGTTCGCCGAGGACACCGCCGTACAGCAGGTCGGCGATGACGCCGCTGGCGAAGGCGATGCCCAGGCCGACGCGCTCGGGCGCTTCGATGACCCAGTACGCCAGCACCAGCGCCAGCCAGTACGGGCGCAGCGGCTGCAGCAGCGCCGGCAACGGCAGCAGGCCCAGCAGCAGCGCCACCACCAGGCTGGCCGGCAGCACCCATGGCTTGTCGCGCAGGCGGCTCATCGCTGCGCCTCCGGCGTGGTCGGTTGCCGGCCAGCGGCCGGCACTACCGGAGCAGCAGGATCAGGGGAGGATGCGGGGGCAACAGACCTCGTTTGCGACGAGGGCTGTTGCCGGCCAGCGGCCGGCACTACCGGGGCGCTGACCGGAGCTGGCGTCGTTGCCGCTGGCGCGGTTCCCACGGGCACGGTGGCGCCGGTGGCCGGGCCACCCGGGGCGGTTTCTTCCAGCTGCAGGCGCAGCTCCGGCGGAATGCGGATCGCCGCGCCCGGGCGCAGCAGCAGCACGTCGCGGCCGCGGTCGAGCTGCGCCGCCGGCTTCAGTTCGCCGACCAGGAACGCATGGGTGTCGTCCGGTCGCAGGCCGGTGATGGTGCCGACCGGGAAGCCGGCCGGGAAACGACCGCCAAGACCGGAGGTGACGATCTCATCGCCCACTTCCACCCCGGCGCTGAGCGGAATATCGCGCAGTTCCAGCGTGTCGCCGCGGCCATAGACGATCAGGCGAACGCCGTTGCGGGCCACGGTCACCGGCACGGCATGGTCAGGGTCGGTCAGCAGCAGCACGGTAGAGGTGCCGCCGGTGACGCTGATCACCTGGCCCATCAGGCCGCCGGCGTCGATCACCGCCTGGCCGACATGCACGCCCTCGCGGCTGCCGGCATCGAGTACCAGGCGCTGTTTGACCGGGTCCAGGTCGATGTCCAGGATCGGCGCCAGCTGCACGTCCAGGCCACTGCGCTCGGCCACGTTCAGCAGTTCGCGCAGCTGGGCATTGTCCAGTGCGGCGGTCTGCAGGCGGGTCAGGCGCGCGTTGGCCAGCAGCAGCTGGTTGCGCAGTTCGCGGTTCTCGGCGACCAGCTGGCTGTGGCTGGCGGCAGAATCCTTGACCTGGTTGCCGAGCTTGCCGGGCAGGCCGGCCAGTGCCCAGACCGGCTGCACCAGGCTGTTGGCCTGCTCGCGCAGGCGCGCCAGCCAGCCGGCCTGGTCGTCAAGCACGATCAGAGTGATGGCCAGTGCCAGATAAGCCAGCAGACGCAGCGGGCTGGCGGCATCACCGGATCGGGAAGCAACGGGAGGTCCGGCGTAGGGCGGCACGGCAACGATTCAATTGGCAGAAGGCGGAAGGGGAACACGCGGGCGCCCCGCCGGTGCCGGCCCACCCTCGTGGTGGGCCGCACCCCGGAGGGGCGCTGCGGGCGCAGGCAGCCGGGACGGCTTATTCCGGCGCAAAGAACTCGTTGCCGTGCATGTCGACCAGCTCCAGCGCACGGCCACCGCCGCGGGCCACGCAGGTCAGCGGATCGTCCGCCACCTGCACGTGCAGGCCGGTTTCCTCGGAAATCAGGCGGTCCAGGTCACGCAGCAGGGCGCCGCCACCGGTCAGCACGATGCCGCGCTCGGCGACGTCGGCACACAGTTCCGGCGGGGTCTGTTCCAGCGCCAGCTTGACCGCGCTGACGATGCCCGACAGCGGCTCGTGCAGGGCTTCAAGCACCTCGTTGGAGCTGATCTTGATCATCTTCGGCACGCCCTCGGCGAGGTTGCGGCCGGAGATTTCCATCTCGATCACTTCCGCCTGCGGGTAGGCACAGCCCAGCTCGACCTTGATGCGCTCAGCGGTGGCTTCACCGATCAGCATGCCGTGGTTGCGGCGCACGTAGTTGGTGATCGACTCGTCGAAGCGGTCACCACCGATGCGGACCGACGCCGAGTAGACGATGCCGTTGAGCGAGATCACCGCCACTTCGGTGGTGCCGCCGCCGATGTCGATGACCATCGAGCCACGCGCTTCAGTGACCGGCATGCCGGCGCCGATCGCGGCCGCCATCGGTTCTTCGATCAGGAACACGTCACGGGCACCGGCTTCCTCGGCCGATTCCTTGATCGCGCGGCGCTCGACCTGGGTCGAGCCGGCCGGCACGCAGACCAGCACGCGCGGGCTCGGGCGCAGCACGCGCGATTTGTGCACCTTCTTGATGAAGTGCTTGAGCATCGCCTCGGTATAGGTGAAGTCGGCGATGACGCCGTCCTTCATCGGGCGGATGGTGGTGATGTGGCCCGGGGTACGGCCCAGCATCTGCTTGGCTTCGGCGCCTACGGCTGCCACCGAGCGGGTGCCACCGATGGCACGGTCCTGACGCACGGCCACGACCGATGGCTCGTTCAGCACGATCCCCTGCCCGCGCACGTAGATGAGGGTGTTGGCCGTGCCCAGGTCGATGGACAGGTCGTTGGAGAACATGCCACGGAGTTTCTTGAACATCTGAGGAAGGAGTCCTGAGGGGTGTCGTGCCCGCCGCGGGATGGCGAAAAAATGGGCAGAAATCGAGGCCGACAAGCCTAGCAACCCGCCTGCCGCCGAGCAAGGAAAAAACTAGCTGAACCCGCGTCTTCACAGGCTTTCGGCCTGATCGGGTCTCACCCGGTTCTGGCCCTGAGCGGCACCAGCGGGTAACCTTTGCGCCGTCGGGCGCCCAAGGGCGCCGTTTGCTTGCCCGCCGAACCGGGCCGGCCCACCCCAAAATTCACCGCATAGGCTTACATCGATGTCCGCTCTGATCTGTGGTTCTCTTGCCTTCGACACCATCATGGTGTTCCCGGACCAGTTCAAGAATCACATCCTGCCGGACAAGGTGCACATCCTGAACGTGTCCTTCCTGGTCCCGCGCATGCGCCGTGAGTTCGGCGGCTGCGCCGGCAACATCGCCTACAACCTGCACCTGCTGGGCGGCCAGCCGATCCCGATGGGCACCGTGGGTTCGGACTTTGGCCCGTACCGTGAGTACTTCGAAGGCCTGGGCATCGACCTGTCGCGCGTGCGCGTGATCGATGAGCTGTTCACCCCGCAGGCGTTCATCACCACCGATCACGACAACAACCAGATCACTGCCTTCCACCCGGGCGCGATGATGCGTTCCTACGAAAACCACGTGCGTGGCGTACCGGGCGTGACCCTGGGCCTGGTCGGCCCGGACGGCCGCGAAGGCATGATCCAGAACGCGCAGGAATTCCACGAAGACGGCATCCCGTTCATCTTCGACCCGGGCCAGGCCATGCCGCTGTTCAACGGCCCGGAACTGCGCGAGTTCATCGAGCAGGCCGACTACGTGGTGGTCAACGACTACGAGTCGAACCTGCTGCAGGAACGCACTGGCTGGGACGAGAAAGAGATCGTCAGCCGGGTCAAGGCCTACATCACCACCCGCGGCCCGAAGGGCGCGGTCATCCACACCCCGGAAAAGAGCTACGACATTCCGCCGGCGCATGAGCGCCGCGTGGTCGACCCGACCGGCTGTGGCGACGCCTTCCGCGCCGGCCTGATCTACGGCATCCAGAAGGGCTACGACTGGCTGACCATCGGCCGCATGGGCAACCTGATGGGCGCGCTGAAGGTCGAGCACCCGGGCACGCAGAACCAGCGCTTCACCTTCGATGAGTTCAACGAGCAGTTCAAGCAGCAGTTCGGTTACGCGCTGAGCGCGTAACCGAACTGCCCGCACATCTGATCGGTGGGTGTCGACCTTGGTCGACACTGCCGGCCAGCGGCCGGCACTACCGGAACCTCCGACCGACACGTGGCCTGCTCTCTGTAGAGCCGAGCCATGCTCGGCTTGCGCGCGCCAGCGCGATCTGACCGGAGGAGAGCAGCCGAGCGTGGGCTCGGCTCTACATCAGCAAGCGCCCTGCCAGGCAGCCAGCAAGGCGCGGCAATCAGCGAAATGCCAGTCGGCACGGCCCGGCCATGGGTTTTCCGGCAGGTTGACCAGCACGGTATGGGCGCCGGCCGCACGGCCGCACTCCAGGTCGTAGGCGTGGTCACCGACCATCACCGCCTCCGCAGCCCCGATCCCCCAACGCCGCAGATGCTGCTGCAGGCCATCCGGTGAGGGTTTGGGCACCGCTTCATCGCGGCCGATGATGTCGGCATCGTCGAACAACGCCCCGACCCCGATCGCGTCCAACGTCAGCTTCGCCAGCGCATGATCATTGCGGGTCAGGATGCCGAGCCGGCAGCCTGCCGCCGACAACGCGCGCAGCAGCTTCAGCGCACCCGGTGCCGGCAGTGCGTCCTCGGCCAGCGCGCGCTCATGATCCAGCAGCCACTCGCGCTTGGCCTGCGCCGGTGCGTCCGGCAACGCCGCAATATGGTCAAGGATGTCTTCCTCGGCCGCGATCTCCAGCGCGCGGCGGATCGCGGCGAAATCATGCACGGCGACGGTCAGCGTGCCATCCATGTCGAACACCCAGTGCCGGATCGCGGACAACGCGTGCACTGCGCTGCCCGCCGCAACCATCACTGCCACCACTGCGGCATGCGGCTGGCGTCGACGCCACCGGTTTCGAACACAGCGGTGCGGGTGCCACCGGCCTTGACCGGGAACTCGATGCTGATCGACTTGCCCTTGCGCGCCAGCTTCCACAGCGCCTTCTGGTCGGTGATGAACAGGGCAATGGCTTCATCGGTCTTCGGACGCCACGCCGCCATGGAAATCGGCTTGCCGTCGTCCACGGTTACTTTCACCGTGCACTGCGGGCAACGGAAATCGCCGGCCTGCAGCACCAGATACGCATGCCGCTTCCACTCCGGATGATCGCGGAACACCAGCTGCACCGGCTTGGCGCCGCTGCCATCCACGTCCACCCGTTCCTTGCTGTAGATCTGCGCCGAAACCTGGTTGCCCTTGTTGCCCACCGGGATCTGGTTGTACTGCCACAGCGCCTGCATGCGGCGCAGGTCGCGCGCGGCATCGCCCTTGGCCTTGACCTCGTCGAAGCCTGCGGCGATGCGCTCGGCGGCCGCGGTGTCCTTGTACTGGTCCAGCAGCGAGGCACCATGCAGGCGCGCGCGCTCCCAGTCCTGCGCGGCCACGGCCATGTCGTACTGCTTGGCCACGTCTTCGGCCTTGGCCTCCTTCTGCGCCTGCACGGCGGCTGCGGCGGCTTCCTGCGCCTTGCGTTCTTCCTCGGGGTTGCTGCAGGCGGCCAGCGCCAGGGTGCAGGCGGTGAGCAGGATCAGTCGTTTCATGGCGGAGGTCCTTTGCGGGTGCATCCCGATTCTATCGGCAGCGAAAAGCGGATACACCAACGGCGGGTTTCCCCGCCGTTGGTGGTGAAGCAGTGACCGGTTGCCGGCCAGCGGCCGGCACTACCGCTTACTTGGCTTCAGCCTTGGCCAGCATGTCCTGGACCGAGGCGGTGGTGATCGGGTGGTAGCCCGGCTTGGCCTTTTCGAAGGCCTGCTTGGCCAGCTCCAGCCCCTTCGGGGTCTTCACCAGTTCGGCGTAGATCGGCAGGATCAGCTTGCGACGGCCGACGCGCTCGATGAATGCCGCCGCGCCTTCATTGGCCTGCTCGTAGCCGCTGCGGATCGCCAGCGGGTACCAGCGCATGGCGATCTCGCCATTCGGGGTGCCAGTGAAGTGGAAGGCCTTGTCCAGCGTGGCCAGCTTGTCCAGCGGCTGGGTCGCACCCAGGCCGTCGATGAAGCGCACCCATTCCTGCGTGCTCCAGTCGGCGATGACCTGGCTGCTCGGCACGGTGCCGGCGCTGGCGAAGGCGATGCGCGCGGTATCGACGCTGCTGAAGTTGCGCGACTGCGCCTTGGCAGCGAACGCCGGAATGCCCGGCTCGTCCAGCCACGCCTTCAGTTCGGCCTCGGTCACGGCCGAGGGATTCTTCGGCAGCAGGTTCTTCTTCATGTACTCGACGAACTGGTCGGTGTTCGCGCTCTGGAAGGCGTGGTCATCGAACCAGCCGCGCAGGAACGGATCGAAGGTCTCGCGGCCGAAGCGCTGCTCCAGGAATTCCAGGAACCACGCACCCTTGACGTAGGCGACCTGGCTGAGCGCTTCGTCGGGATCACGCTCGTTCAGCGGCGGCAGCGCCAGTGCCTGGTCAGCCGGGCTCATGTCCTTCACTTCGGCCAGCAGGTCGGTCTGGTCGATCTGCTTCTCCATCTCGGCCATTTCCTTGCCGTACAGGGCTTCGGTGATGCGGCCCTGGACGTAGGTGGTGAAGCCTTCATTGAGCCAGATGTCCTTCCAGCTGGCGTTGGTCACCAGGTTGCCCGACCAGCTGTGCGCCAGTTCGTGGGCGACCAGCGAGACCAACGACTTGTCGCCGACGATCACGGTCGGGGTGGCGAAGGTCAGGCGCGGGTTTTCCATGCCGCCGAACGGGAACGACGGCGGCAGCACCAGCATGTCGTAGCGGCCCCAGCGGTATTCGCCGTACAGCTTCTCGGCGGCACCGATCATCTTTTCGGTGTCTTCGAATTCCTTGGCGGCCTTGTTGACCATGGTCGGCTCGGCCCAGACGCCGGAGCGGCCGGAGATCGGCTCGAACACCAGGTCGCCGGCGGCGATGGCCAGCAGGTAGGACGGAATCGGCTGCGGCATCTTGAAGGTGTAGTCACCGTCACGCGCGGCCTTCGGATCGTTGTCGGCGCTCATCAGCACCATCACGTCCGGGCGCGAGACCACGTGCGCGCTGTAGGTGAAGCGAACGCTCGGGGTGTCCTGCAGCGGCACCCAGGAACGGGCGTGGATCGCCTGCGACTGGCTGAACATGAAGGGCAGCTTCTTGCCCTCGGTCATCGACGGTGCCAGCCACTGCAGGCCCGAGGCGGTCGGCGCGGTGTGATAGGTCACTTCCACCTTGGCCGGCTGTTCCGGAGCCTCGATGGTCAGCTTGCTGCCGAACACCTTGTCAGCGGCGGCCAGCTCGAACTTCAGCGGGCTGCGCGCGCCATCGGCGGCAACGGCCTCAACCTTGGACACGGTCAGCTCGCGGGTGTCGAGCACCAGCTGCTTGGCGTCCTTCTGCTTCCATTCCAGGGTGTAGGTGGCGGTGCCGCCGATCTGCTTCTGGTCGAAGTCCAGCTTCAGATCCAGTGCGATGTCCTTGATGGCGACCTTGTCCGGCTCGGCGTACGAGCTTTCGTCGTGGCTGCGGTTCTCGGCGTTCACGGGGGCGGCAGGGGCCTTTGTGGCAGTCGGGGCGGCGGCGGGCGCGGCCGCCTCCTGGGAGCAGCCGGCGGCCAGGGCCACGGCCAGCGGAAGGAGCATCAGCGGATTACGCATGAATCGGGACCGTTACGGGGATCAAACCCCAATGGTACCTCCCTCCGGCCCGGCAGGCGTTGCGCGGTGCGGGGTAATGCGGCCAAGGCCGATCCTGCGGCTGCGCCCCGGGTAGGTGCCAACCTTGGTTGGCACGAATCTTTCATCGCATGTGGCAGGCCCGTGCCGACCAAGGTCGGCACCTACCAGAGCGGATGACCGCAGCGGCCGAGTGCCAACCAGGGTTGGCACCCACCCGGGCAAGGCTTACAGCTTGTAGCCGGAGTGGATCGAAACGATGCCGCCGGTCAGGTTCTTGTAGTGGCAGCGCTCGAAACCGGCCTGCCCCATCATCGCCTTCAGTTCATCCTGCGGCGGGTGCTTGCGGATGCTCTCGGCCAGGTACTGGTAGCTGTCCGAATCATTGGCGAACAACTTGCCCAGCTTGGGCAGGATCTTGAACGAGTGGAAGTCGTAGATCGGCTTGAACCAGTCCGCGGTGACTTCGGAGAACTCCAGCACGCGGGCCTGGCCGCCCACCTTCAGCACGCGGTACATCTCGCGCAGGCCGGCGTCCTTGTCGGTGACGTTGCGCAGGCCGAAGGCGATGGTGACCAGGTCGAAGCTGTTGTCCGGGAACGGCAGGGCTTCGGCGTTGCACTGCACGTAGTCCAGGCCGAGCACCAGGCCGCGGTTGGTCAGGCGGTCGCGGCCGACCGACAGCATGCCGGCGTTGATGTCGCCCAGCACCACCGAGCCCTCGGCGCCGACGCGCTCCTTCAGCAGGGCGGCGATGTCGCCGGTGCCGCCCGCCAGGTCGAGCACGCGGTCGCCCGGCTTCACCTGCGCGGTCGCCACGTAGTAGCGCTTCCACGCCCGGTGCACGCCCAGGCTCATCAGGTCGTTCATCAGGTCGTAGTTGCGCGCGACCGAGGTGAATACCTGGCCGACCAGCTTCTGCTTGTCCTTGGCGGCGACGTCGCGGAACCCGAAATGGGTGGTACCGGCTTTGTAGGGGGATTCGCTCATGGCCCCGATTATCGCACCGCCGGGGGCCAGCGGCACCCCCTGCCCGTATCATGGCGGGCCACGACTTACCGGAGCCCCGCATGATCACCACGCCCGACTACCAGGCCCTGCTGCAGACCGCCATCGCCGAAGCCCGCCAGGGCCTGGCCGAAGGCGGCGTGCCGATCGGCGCGGCGCTGTACCACAACGACGGCCGCCTGCTCGGCTGCGGCCATAACCGCCGCGTGCAGGAAGGCGACCCCTCTGTCCATGGCGAAACCGATGCGTTCCGCAAGGCCGGCCGCCAGCGCCGCTACCAGGACACGATCATGGTCACCACCCTGGCACCGTGCTGGTACTGCTCGGGCCTGGTGCGCCAGTTCAACATCGGCACCGTGGTGGTGGGCGAATCGCGCACCTTCCAGGGCGGCATCGACTGGTTGCGGGAGAATGGCGTCAACGTGATCGACCTGGACAGCCAGGAATGCGTGGACCTGCTGGGCGGCTTCATTGCGCAGCACCCGGAGATCTGGAACGAAGACATCGGTGAATGATTACCACGCAGTGTCCTGTTGATCCCATTTAATGAACGCTTCAGCGCCGGCACGCCCTAGTGCCGGCAGCGTTTGCGGCCATTGCCGTGAACCCGTGCACAGTCAGCTGCGCAACGTGCACACGCTGCGATAACACCCCGCCCGGCTGCCGCGCCTAGGGTGGGGTTACCGGGACTTCTTTCCCCGGCGGAGCCAGCCATGTGCGCGCACGCCGTACGACCTACGCCTGACCCGATCCTCGACGCCATCCGCAAGCGCCTGCAGCAGCAGTACGCACTGCACCAGCGTGGCGCACTGTTCTGGACTGCCTACCAGGGCCTGCAGCTGGAGCTGGTGCGCGGCCACCCGCTCGACCACGAGCGCCTGTGCAATGCGATGGCCGACATCGCCGAAGATCTCGGTGCCGTCGAGCGTGCGCAGTTGATCGGACATGCCAACGCCAGCTCCACATCGCGCTGACGCGGCATGCACCGCCACATACGCCACACTCCGATGAACCCCCACTCCCTTTCCACTCAACCGAACTGGATTGTCATGCACGCTGAAGTCCCCACCATTCCTCCGGTCATCAACGTTGACGCCGAGCTGGATCACTGGCGCCGCCAACATGCCGAAGGCGCACTGCCGCACAACTCGTTCGGCTCGTACGTGCCGTGGATCAAGTTTGCCTGCGATTCGCTGATCACCCAGCCGCGCGCCAGCGAGGCCGAACGTGACGAGATGTTCCAGACCCAGTACGCCCTGCAGATCATGCCGCGACTGAGCGAAGCACAGGCCCGCGAGTTCGTCGACCGTTGCTGGCAGCACGTCTACCAGAGCAGTCCGGTGCGCAGCCTGCAGGCACCGCGCCTGCAGCGCATGCGCGCCTGACTGCCGCTGCACGGCGCCTGCACGGGCCACTGCCGATCATCCTCGTCACCTGAGTGGGACGACGACGATGAAAGCACGCAACCTGTTCAATACGATCGCCAAGAAGGCCGCGGCCGCCACCGGCTCGCCGTGGACCTTCCTGGCCGCAGTAGCGATCGTGGTGATCTGGGGCATCAGTGGCCCGGTGTTCGGTTTCAACGACACCTGGCAGCTGGTGATCAACACCGGCACCACCATCATCACCTTCCTGATGGTGTTCCTGATCCAGCACACGCAGAACGCGGATACCGCCGCGATGCAGATCAAGCTGGACGAGCTGATCCGGGCGACAGCCGAAGCCAACAACGAACTGTTGGATCTGGAAGAACTGGACGAAGCGCGGCTGGAAGAGATCCGCGCCGAATACGAGCGCATGGCCCGCGAGGCCGGTGACGCGCTGCTGCGCGTGCGCGCCTGCCGCGCGGCCCCGCGCGATGATGAAGCGATCTGACGGTAGCGCCGGGCCATGCCCGGCGAGCGCGATACCCGGAAGAATCCCACACGGGCCATCGCCCTCGGCTGATAACTGCGGACATCCCATCAGTGCAGACTGGCGCCATGTCCAGCCGTCATCTGGAACGTGGCCGCCACTCCCATATCGGGGGCTACTACGTCCTCACCACGGTCGTACGCCACCGGCGCCCGGTCTTTGAAGATCCACGTTGTGCAACGTGTCTTGTGGATGCATTGAGGTATGTTGAACGCATGGGCCTCAGTCGGTCCTTTGCTTGGGTCGTCATGCCTGACCATCTGCATTGGCTGATGCAGCTGCGCGACGGATCACTGGCGCGCATGATGGGAACGGTGAAATCCCGCAGCAGCCGGTTGCTGGGGCAGCAGTTCGGCATACAGACGCCTTTGTGGCAGCCGAGCTATTTCGATCACGCGGTACGCAGCGAGGAAGCCTTGAGGCGCCATGCGTTGTACATCCTGGGCAACCCCATCCGAGCAAGATTGACCCTGCATCTCGATGAATATCCGTTTGCATGGTGCCGTTGGCCCATGCGGTAGCGCCTGGCCATGCCCGGCGAGCACGAAGTGCGGTCCGCCCAGCCGTCAGGCATGCAGGAACGAAAGGCCGCCGGGCGTGGCCCGGCGCTACCGGTATCGAATTGCTGCTCAGCTGCGCTCGTGCCAGCCGCCACCCAGCACCTTGTACAGGGTGATGCGGTTGGCCTGTTGCGCCAGCTGGGCCTGCAGCTGGGTCTGCTGCGCGTTGTAGGCGGTACGCCGCGCATCAAGCAGGGTGACGAAGCTGTCCAGCCCCGCGTCGTAGCGGGCCTGCGACAGGCGGTTGGCCTGTTCGGCCGCGTCCACCAGGCGCTGCTGTGAACTCACCTGCTCGTCCAGGCTGACATTCAATGCCAGCGCATCGGCGGTTTCGCGGAAGCCCACCTGGATCGACTTCTCGTACTGCGCCAGAGCGATATCACGATCTGCGTTGGCGATGGCCAGATTGGCGCGCAGCTTGCCGCCCTGGAAGATCGGCAGGGTGATCTTCGGCAGGAAACTCCATACACGGGTGCCACTGTCGAACAGGTTGGACAGTTCGTTCGAACCACTGCCGATGCTGCCGGTCAGCGAGATGCTCGGGAAGAACGCTGCGCGTGCCGCACCGATGTTGGCGTTTGCGGCCAGCAGCTGGTGTTCGGCGGCCATGATGTCCGGGCGCTGCAGCAGCACGTCGCTGGGCAGGCCGGCCGGCGGCGGGGCCAGTGCAAGCAGCTGCGGTTCGATGCTGTCCGGCAGCAGTGCCGGATCCAGTTGGCCACCGGCCAGCAGCGCCAGCGCATTGCGGTCCTGGGCCAGCTGGCCACGCAGGCGTGCAGCATCCGTACGTGCGGTCTCGACCAGGGTACGGGTCTGGGTCAGCTCCAGCGCCGAACTGCCACCACGTTCGTGGCGGGCCTCGGCCAGGCGCAGCGAATCCTCGTAGGTCTTCAGCGTGGCCTCGGCGATCTTCAGCTGCTGTGCATCGGCACCATAGGTCAGCCACGCAGTCGCGGTCTCGGCCACCAGGCTCAGCTGCGCGTTGCGGCGGTTGGCGGCCACGGCGAAGTACTGCTGCAACGCCGCTTCACTGAGATTGCGCACGCGGCCGAACAGATCCAGCTCGAACTCGGCCACGCCGACACCGGCGGTGAACTGCTCGGTGACGCCGGCGTCGGTGCCTCGGCGCTCCATCTGGCCGGTGACAGCCACGCCGGGCACGCGGTCGGCGCGTTGTACGCGGTACTGGCCGCGCGCGCGCTCTACATTGAGCACGGCCACGCGCAGGTCGCGGTTGTTCTGCAGCGACTGGTCGATCACCTGCTGCAGGCGTGGATCGGTGAAGAAGTCGCGCCAGCCGACGGCGGCGACATCGGCCACCTGGCCCTGCGCGGCTTCGGCCGGCCACTGCGCTGGAATCGCCGGAGCGACAGCGGTGTTCTTCGGCACCAGAGTGGAGCAGCCGGCCAGCGCGAGCACGCCGGCCAGGGATACAGCAAGAGAAGAGAATTTCATGGCGACACCTTGGGGGTCACGGTGGTAGCGCCGGGCCATGCCCGGCGGCTACGCGGTGAGGCATCCGCCGGGCATGGCCCGGCGCTACCGGATTTCATCACTCGGCGGTCTTGCGCTTGAACACGCGCTGCACCACCACGAAGAACAGCGGCACGAAGAACACACCGAGCACGGTGCCGACGATCATGCCGCCGAGCACGCCGGTACCGATCGCCTGCTTGGCGCCGGAACCGGCACCGGTGGAGACCGCCAGCGGTACCACGCCCATGCCGAAGGCCAGCGAGGTCATCACGATCGGACGCAAGCGGTCGCGCACGGCATGCATGATCGACTCGATCAGGCTGGCGCCCTTCTCCAGGTTCTCCTTGGCGAACTCGACGATCAGGATCGCGTTCTTGCTGGTCAGGCCCACCGTGGTCAGCATCGCCACCTGGAAGTAGATGTCGCGTTCCAGGCCCTTGAAGGTGTTGGCCAGCACGGCGCCGAGGATACCCAGCGGGGCCGCCAGCAGCACCGCGGTCGGCACGCTCCAGCTTTCGTACATCGCGGCCAGGCACAGGAACACGATCATCAGCGACAGCGTGTACAGCAGCGGCGTCTGCGAGCCGGCCTGGCGTTCCTGGTAGGACATCGCCGTCCACTCGATGCCGAAGCCCGCCGGCAGCTGCTTGGCCAACTGTTCGATCTCGGCCATGGCGTCACCGGAGGCCACACCCGGGGCCGGTTCGCCCTGGATTTCCATTGCCGACACGCCGTTGTAGCGCTCCAGGCGCGGCGAGCCGTAGTCCCAGTGCTTGGTGGCGAACGCGCTGAACGGCACCATCTCGCCCTTGTCGTTCTTCACGGACCAGAGGTCGAAGTCTTCCGGGACCATGCGGAACGGCTGGTCAGCCTGCACGAACACGCGCTTGACGCGGCCGCGATCGACGAAGTCATCGATGTACGAGCTGCCCCACGCGGCGGCCAGGGTGCCGTTGATCTGGTCGATCGACAGCCCCAGCGAGGTCGCCTTGGCCGCATCGATGTCGATGCGGAACTGCGGCGTGTCTTCCTGGCCGTTCGGGCGCACGTTGGCCAGTTTCTTGCTGCCGGCGGCGAGGCCGAGCAGCTGGTTGCGCGCGGCCACCAGCGCCTCGTGGCCCTGGCCGCTGTTGTCCTTCAGGAAGAAGGTGTAGCCCGAAGCGGTACCCAGCTCCGGGATGGCCGGCGGCGGGAAGGCGAAGATGAAGGCATCCTTGATCTGGCCCAGTGCCGCCATCGCGCGACCGGTGATCGGCATCACGCCATTGTTGGCGTCACGCTCGCTCCAGTCCTTCAGCTTGACGAACGCCATGCCCGCGTTCTGGCCCATGCCGGCGAAGCTGAAGCCCTGCACCGAGAACACCGAGTCCACCGCATCCTTCTCGTTCTGCAGGAAGTGGTTTTCCAGTGCCGCGATCGATTCCAGCGTACGTTCCTGGGTGGCACCGACCGGTGCCTGCACCAGCGCCATCAGCACGCCCTGGTCTTCGTTGGGCAGGAACGAGCTGGGCAGGCGCACGAACAACACGCCCATCAGCACGAACAGTGCCGCCACGATGCCCATGAAGCGCCACGGACGATGGATGATGCCGCGCACGCCGCGCTGGTAGCTTTCGCTGGTGCGGTCGAAGCCGCGGTTGAAGCCATTGAAGAAGCGACCGGCCAGGCCGCGATGGGCGACGTGGTGCTCGCCCTTCTTCAGCGGCTTGAGCATGGTCGCGCACAACGCCGGGGTCAGCACGATCGCGACCAGCACCGACAATGCCATCGCCGAGACGATCGTGGCCGAGAACTGGCGGTAGATCACGCCGGTGGAACCGCTCATGAAGGCCATCGGCACGAACACTGCCGACAGCACCAGGCCGATGCCGACCAGCGCGCCGGTGATCTGGCCCATCGACTTGCGGGTGGCCTCGAGCGGCGACAGTCCCTCTTCGGACATGATGCGCTCGACGTTTTCCACCACCACGATGGCATCGTCCACCAGCAGGCCGATCGCCAGCACCATCGCGAACATGGTCAGCATGTTCACCGAGAAGCCCAGCATCGCCAGCACGCCGAAGGTACCCAGCAGCACCACCGGCACGGCGATGGTCGGGATCAGGGTGGCGCGGAAGTTCTGCAGGAACAGGTACATCACCACGAACACCAGCACGATCGCTTCGATCAGGGTCTGCACGACGCCCTTGATCGACACACGCACAAACGGCGTGGTGTCGTACGGGATCTCGGCTTTCAGCCCGGCCGGGAAGAAGCTCTTCATGTCCTCCAGCGCGGCATCCACGCCGGCGGCGGTATCCAGCGCGTTGGCGCCGGTGGCCAGGGTGACCGCCAGGCCGCTGGCCGGCTGGCCGTTGTAGCGGGTGACGAAGTCGTACGATTCCGCACCCAGCTCGACGCGGGCGACATCACCCAAGCGCAGCTCGGCACCGTCCTGCGCACCGCGCACGATGATGTTGCGGAACTGTTCCGGGGTCTGCAGGCGCGACTGCGCGTTGATGGTGGCGTTGAGCTGCTGGCCCTTGATCGACGGCGCACCGCCGAGCTGGCCGATGGCGACCTGGGCGTTCTGTGCCTTGATCGCTGCGGTCACTTCGGCGACCGACAGGCCATAGGTATGCAGCTTGTTCGGGTCCAGCCAGATGCGCATGGCGTACTTGCCACCGAACACCTGGATGTTGCCCACGCCCGGCACGCGGCTCAGGCGGTCGACGACATTGGAACCGACGTAGTCGGCGATGTCGTTGGCGTCCATGCTGCCGTCCTCGGACACGAACGCGATGACGTTCAGGAAGCCCGAGCTGGACTTGGCCACGTTGATGCCCTGCCGCTGCACTTCCTGCGGCAGCAGCGGCATGGCCAGCTGCAGCTTGTTCTGCACCTGCACCTGGGCGATGTCCGGGTTGGTGCCGCTCTCGAAGGTCAGGGTGATGGTGGCCTGGCCGTTGGACGAGCTGTTGGAGGAAAAGTAGATCAGGCCATCAAGGCCCTTCATGTTCTGCTCGATGATCTGCGTCACCGAGTCCTCGACCACCTTGGCCGATGCACCCGGGTAGGTGGCGCTGATTTCCACCGCCGGCGGTGCGACGTTGGGGTACATCGAGACCGGCAGCTTGAACAGGGCCAGGCCTCCGGCGAGCATGATGATGATGGCGATCACCCATGCAAAGATGGGTCGATCAATGAAAAAGCGTGCCATGGGGTTCTCCGCTTACTTCGCGTCGCCGGCCGGAGCGGCAGGCTGGGCGGCCGCTGCCGGCTTGGCCGGAGCAGCGCCCTTCTCGGTGGCCTTGACCGGCATGCCGGGGCCGATCTTCTGCAGGCCTTCGACGATGACCTTGTCGCCGGCCTTCAGACCGTCCTCGACCAGCCACTTGTCGCCAACCGTGCGGCTGACCTTGACCGGGCGCACTTCGACCTTGTTGTCCTTGTCGACCACCATCGCGGAGGTGTCACCCTTCGGATCGCGGGCGATGCCGGCCATCGGCACCAGCACCGCATCGCTGCGCACGCCGCCGCCGATCACTGCGCGCACGTACATGCCCGGCATCAGCAGGCCGTCCGGGTTGTCCACCTTCACGCGCAGGCCGAAGCTGCCGGTGGCCGGATCGACGCTGACTTCGGAGAACTCCAGCGTGCCCTTGTGCTCGAAGGTGCTGCCGTCTTCCATCAGGATGCTGACCGGCAGCGTCTGGTTGTCCTGCAGGCGGCCGGCGGCCAGTTCGCGGCGCAGCTGCAGCAGCTCGGCCGAGGACTGGGTCAGGTCGACATAGATCGGATCCAGCTGCTGCACGGTGGCCAGCGCATTGGCCTGGCCGGCGTTGACCAGCGCACCCTGGGTGACGCTGGACTTGCCGATGCGGCCGCTGATCGGCGCGGTGATACGGGCGTAGCCGAGGGTGACGTTGGCCGCATCCAGCGATGCCTTGGCGGCGCCGACGTCGGCCTCGGCCTGCTTCTGCGCGGCCACGGCGTTCTCCAGATCCTGCTGGCTGACCGCGTCGACCTTGGCCAGCTCGGTGATGCGCCTGGCGCTCAGGCGGGCGGCATTGGCGGTGGCTTCTGCGCGGGCCAGCTGGGCACGGGCATTGTTGGCCTGGGCGCGGTAGCTGGCGTCGTCGAGCTGGTACAGCGGCTCGCCGGCCTTGACCATGCCACCTTCCGTGAACAGGCGCTTGGCGACGATGCCATTGACCTGCGGGCGCACTTCGGCGACCAGGAAGGCATTGGTACGGCCCGGCAGTTCGCGGGTCAGGCCCACGGTCTCGGACTTCAGCGTGACCACGGTGACGTCACCGGGGCCCTGTTCGGGGGCCTGGGGTTGGCCGCCGCAGGCAGCCACGGTCGCGGCGATGGCCAGCGACAGCGCGATGGGTCGGATTCGGCTCAGCAACATGACGGAAAGGCTCTCAGGGGAAGGAATCTCAAAACGCGCTGATACAGGTCGAAAGCGCCAGCAGGCAACGCTCACCGGCGGGGAGAAGCAGCCGGCAACGGCCTGCCACGCACACGGCGGGAATGATGGGACGGAAATATACATACATGCGTGTTTGTTTGTAAACAGGTACAATTCAGCCACGTTTCACCCGCACTCGTACCCATCCATGGCCCGCAAGACCAAAGAGGACACCCAGGCAACCCGGGAAGGCATCCTTGACGCCGCCGAAGCCTGTTTCCATGAACACGGCGTGGCCCGTACCACGCTGGAGATGATCGGCGCCCGCGCCGGCTATACCCGTGGCGCGGTCTACTGGCACTTCAAGAACAAGAGCGAGGTGCTGGCCGCGATCGTTGAACGGGTGCACCTGCCCTTCATGCAGGAACTGGAACGCACCTCCACCGAGCAGCGCGACACGCCGGTACACGACCTGCGCGCGGTGATGATCCACTCGTTCATCGAGCTGTCCGAGGACGAGCGCCTGCGCAAGACCATGGAGATCATGCTGCGCAGCGATGCCTCGGCCGACACCAAGGTGCTGACCGAAATGCAGCAGGCCGGATTCCGCGATGCCCTGGACCGGATGGAGCGTGCGCTTCGCCGGGCCCGGGACCTGGGCCAGCTGCGCGAAGGAGCGGACCCGAAGATCGCCGCGCGCATGCTGCACGCCACCGTCCTGGGCGTGCTGCACGGCGCGATGGTCGAACCGGAACTGATGGACCTCAGGCGCGACGGCATGCTCGCGCTGGACATGACCCTGGCCGCCTACGTGAAGGATGGCGTGTTCGTGCCCGGAACGGTGCCCGAGCCGTTGCCGGACGCGTGAGCGGCGCTGCTGCCACCACCGCCGTACCCATCTGAGGACAGACCCATGATCCTGGACAATGTGGTGTGGGGCTTCATCGGCTGCGGCAGTGTCACCGAGAAGAAGAGCGGCCCGGCCCTGGCCAGCACACCCGGATCACGGGTTGCAGCGGTCATGCGCCGCAATGCGGCGTTGGCCGAGGATTACGCGAGGCGCCATGCCATTCCCCGTTGGTACGCGGACGCTGATGCGCTCATCGCCGATCCGGAAGTGAACGCGGTGTACGTCGCAACGCCTCCCTCGACGCACATGCAGTACGCGCTGCAGGCGATCGCCGCGGGCAAGCCGGTCTACATCGAAAAGCCGATGGCCATGGATCACGCCGAATGCGAACGCGTACTGGAGGCCAGCGCACGCCGCGGCGTGCCGGTGTTCGTGGCCTATTACCGCCGCGCCCTGCCCCGCTTCGCACAGGTGAAACAGCTGCTGGACAGCGGCGCGATCGGTACGCCGCGCAGCGTGCGCGCCACCCTGCATCGGCCGCATTCGGCGAATGCCGCCTCGCCGGACTTCTGGCGGACCCATCCGGCGATCGCCGGCGGCGGGCTGTTCGTCGATCTGGGCTCGCATACCCTGGACCTGCTCGACCATCTCCTGGGGCCGCTGAGCGATGTGCGTGGCCTGGCCAGTTCGTTGACCGGCGCCTACGCCGCCGAGGACAGCGTCTCGATGTGCTTCCGCACCGGAATGGGCGCGCATGGCATCGCGCAATGGAGTTTCTGCGCCTTCCGCCGCCAGGATGAGATCGAGATCACCGGCGACCGCGGGCAGCTGCGCTTTGCCACCTTCGAGGACGTTCCGGTGGTTCTGGAGACCGAGGCGGGCGTGCAGGCGTTCGATATCCCGAACCCGCCAGCGGTCCAGCAGCCGTTGATCGCCTCCCTCGTGGACGAACTGCGTGGCAACGGCTGTTCACCGTCGACCGGCATCAGCGCTGCGCGCACCAGTGCGGTGATCGACCAGGTACTGCAGGCCTACCGCGCCCGGCACCCGCACTGACCGCCAACAAAAAGGCCGCCTTTCGGCGGCCCCATAGCTTTGCAGAGCCGGGCATTACAGGATGTAGCGGCTCAGGTCCGGATCCTGCACCAGCTCGCCCAGGTGTGCATCGACATAAGCACGGTCGATGGCCAGGGTTTCGCCGTCGCGGTCCGGTGCCTCGTAGCTGAGCGAATCCAGCAGGCGCTCCAGCACGGTATGCAGGCGGCGGGCACCGATGTTCTCCTGGCGCTCGTTCACCTGGAAGGCGATCTCGGCCAGACGATCAATGGCGTCGGCAGTGAAGCTGACCTTGACGCCCTCGGTGGCCAGCAGCGCTTCGTACTGCTTGGTCAGCGCGGCCTTCGGCTCGGTCAGGATGCGCACGAAATCGTTCTTGCTCAGCGCCCCCAGTTCAACGCGGATCGGGAAGCGACCCTGCAGCTCCGGAATCAGATCGCTGGGCTTGGCCAGGTGGAACGCACCGGAGGCGATGAACAGGATGTGGTCGGTTTTGATGGTGCCGTACTTGGTGGACACGTTGGAGCCTTCCACCAGCGGCAGCAGGTCGCGCTGCACGCCTTCGCGGGACACGTCGCCACCGCCCACGTTGTCACCACGCTTGGCGACCTTGTCGATCTCGTCGATGAAGACGATGCCGTGCTGCTCACAGGCCTCGATCGCCGCCGTGCGGATATCGTCTTCGTTGACCAGCTTGCCGGCCTCTTCTTCCACCAGCAGCGGACGGGCGGCCTTGATGGTCAGCGTGCGCTTATGCGCCTTGGCGCCGCCGCCGAGGTTGGCGAACATCGACTTCAGCTGCTGGCCCATTTCCTCCATGCCCGGTGGGGTCATGATGTCCATGCTGACATTGGCGGCCAGGTCGAGCTCGATCTCGCGCTCGTCCAGCTCACCGTTGCGAAGCATCTTGCGGAACTTGATGCGGGTCTCGTTGTCCTGCGCCGACGGTTCGTTGCGGGCGACTTCCGGATCGAAGCCGATGCCACCGCTGCGGCGCGGCAGCAGCGCATCGAGGATGCGGTCCTCTGCGCGTTCTTCGGCCTGGGTACGCACGCGCACCTTGGCCTGTTCGCGGTACAGCTTCACGGCCGTATCGGCCAGGTCACGGATGATCTGCTCGACATCCTTGCCGACGTAGCCGACTTCGGTGAAGCGGGTCGCTTCGACCTTTACGAACGGCGCGTTGGCCAAGGTGGCCAGGCGGCGCGCGATCTCGGTCTTGCCGACGCCGGTGGGGCCGATCATCAGTATGTTCTTCGGCATCACTTCATTGCGCAGCTCAGGGACCAGCTGCATGCGGCGCCAGCGGTTGCGCAGGGCGATGGCCACGGCGCGCTTGGCGTCGTGCTGGCCCACGATGTGCCGGTCCAGTTCCTGCACGATCTCGCGCGGGGTCATGGTGGCGGAGGAAACTTCGATCTTCGACATGGATGTGCTCACGGATTCGTTGTCGGTAGCGCCGGGCCATGCCCGGCGGATCGGGAGGCCTTACAGCTCCTCGACCACCACGTTGCGGTTGGTGTAGATGCAGATGTCGCCGGCAATGCCAATGGCTTCGCTGGCGATGGTGCGCGCATCCAGTTCGGTGTGCGCCATCAGCGCGCGTGCGGCCGACAGTGCATAGGAACCACCGGAACCGATGGCGATGATGCCGTCCTCCGGTTCGATCACATCGCCGGTGCCGCTGATGATCAGCGAGGTTTCCTTGTCGGCCACTGCCAGCAGGGCCTCGAGCTTGCCCAGGCGGCGCTCGGTGCGCCAATCCTTGGCCAGTTCGACCGCAGCGCGCTGCAGCTGGCCGTGCTTTTCCAGCTTGGCCTCGAACAGCTCGAACAGGGTGAAGGCATCGGCGGCGGCACCGGCGAAGCCGGCCAGCACCTGGCCATCACGACCGAGGCGGCGCACCTTGCGCGCGTTGCCCTTCATCACGGTGTGGCCCAGCGTGACCTGGCCGTCGCCGGCAATGGCCACGTGCTCGCCGCGACGGACGCAGACGATGGTGGTGGCGTGGAAAACGTTGGGATTCTGACTGGGGTCCATGCGGCCTCCGATAGCTGTTCCCGGGACATGGGGACAGCGCCGGGTGCGATCAAGCCTGTGCGGATGGCTGCCGTTCAGCGCTTGGCTTGCGATGGCCGATCCGGATTGGGCTCGATGCCCCAGGCGATATACCAGTCTTCGCCCTGCGTCTCGATCGGATGCTGGGTGCGACCGGAGCCATTGCCGCAGGCCAGTGCGTCAGCTGCGCAGTAGCGGTCGCAGCCCCAGCAGATGCGCTCGGGATGCTTCGGATGCAGCGGAATGGGCTTCGCCATGGTGGCGGGTTCCTCGTGGCCTGCGGCCACGATGCGCCGGTAGCGCCCGCCCTGCCCTGATCCAGATCAAGGGCGGGCTATTCAGCCGTGTCGCCCTTGTTGCGGCGCTTCGCGCGTGGATGCGCGGCGTCGTAGACCTTGGCCAGGTGCTGGAAATCGAGGTGGGTGTAGATCTGGGTGGTGGCGATGTCGGCATGACCAAGCAGCTCCTGCACGCCACGCAGATCGCCGGATGATTCCAGGATATGGCTGGCGAAACTGTGCCGCAGCATGTGCGGGTGCACGTGCTTGAACAGGCCCTGGCGCTGCGCCAGCTGGCGGATGCGGATCTGCACCGCGCGTTGGCTGATCGGCCCGTTGCGGCCGGGAAATACCGGCGAGGCCGGTCCACCGCCACTTTCCGTGCGCCACGCCTGCAGTGCTTCGCGCGCTGGCCTGCCGAACGGCACGCGGCGCTGGCGATTGCCCTTGCCCAGCACGCTGACCAGGCCGCTGTCGAAATCCAGATCGCGCCAGGTCAGCGCGCAGACTTCGCTCAGGCGCAGGCCGGAGGAATAGAACAGTTCCAGCAGCGCGCGATCACGGCGGCCCAGCTCGCCTTCCGGTTCCAGCTCGACCAGCTGCACGGCTTCGTCGGCGTCAAGCACCTGCGGCAACCGGCGCGGCGCACGCGGCGCCTTCAGCGTCGCCGCCGGACTGACCTCGATGCGCCCGTGCTTGAGCAGCCAGGCATAGAAGCTGCGGCAGGCCGACAAGCGGCGCTGCAGGCTCTTGGCCGACAGGCCGCGGCGATGCTCGTCGGCGACGAACTGGCGCACCGCGTCAGCATCAAGCGCCTCCACCGCTACACCACGTGGCTCGGCCCAGACCGACAGCGCATCCAGGTCGCGGCGGTAGGCATCAAGCGTATGCGCCGACATCCGCCGTTCCACCTGCAGGTGCTGCAGGAAGGCCTGTACCGCGCTCATCGTCGTGTCCTGCTCAGCCCGGGAAGCGCTTCAGGCCGGTGACCAGCGCATCGCCCATCATGCGCAGGAACAGCGTGCCCATGCCCGGATAGAAGCGGTTCGGGTCGTGGCTTCCGACCGCAATCAGGCCCACGCCCGGTAGCGGCAGCAGTGCGGTGGTCTGCACTTCCTCGCTGCGCACGCCATACAGCACGGCATTCTTTTCCGGCTGCAGGCGGCCGCAGATCGGCTCGCCATCCTTCAGGCAGTCGCGGAACGGGCCCAGCTGCGGATCATCGGCGGCGATCACCTGCAGCCAGTCGGCCTGCTCCAGCCCGGCCACCGGCCTGTGCACCACCAGCCGTACCAGGTCGCCGGCGAAATCTTCCTGCAGCGAGGCAGCCATAGCACGCAGGGTATCGGCGGCGTTGTCCTGCTTCATCAGCGCCAGGGTCAGCTGATGCGTGCGCACCGCCAGGCGTTCATTGATCTGGGCGGTTGCGCCCAGATCGGCCAACCGTCGTGCCAGCTCGCGGTTCTTCTCGCGCAGCACTTCCAGCTGGTAGCTGGCCAGCGACGCGGTCGGACCGTCATCACGCGGCACCACCAGGGTCAGGGCCAGGTCCGGGAACTGCTTGAGGAAGCCCGGATGACGCCGCAACCAGGCAGCGACTTCGTGGGCCCCGAGCTTGTCGACGGTTTCGGTCATGCGATCCACTCCCCTTCGAAGACGAATGCGGTCGGGCCGGCCATCACCACCGGCTGGCCATCGCCTGGCCACTGGATGCGCAGGTCACCACCGGGCAGGCTGATGCGCGCGTCACGCTGCAGGCGGCCACGCTGCATCAGGGTCACCGCAGCGGCACAGGCACCGCTGCCACAGGCCAGGGTTTCACCGACGCCGCGCTCATTCACACGCAGACGTGCATGCGCCGGGCCCATCACCTGTACGAAGCCCACGTTCACCGAGCGCGGGAACGACGCATGCTGCTGCAGCAGCGAACCGACGCGCTCGACCGGTGCGGCATCGATCAGGCCCACTTCAATCACCGCATGCGGATTGCCCATCGATACCGCAGCAAAGCGGACGCTCTCGCCCTGCAGCGGCAGCAGGTATTCCTCGCGCGCGTGGGCGAAGCCCATCAGCGGCACGTTGGCCGGCTCGAACGCGGGCACCCCCATGGTCACCGCGAACTGGCCCTCGCCCAGCATCTTCACTTCGTGGCTGGCCAACGGGCTGTCGATGACGAATGCACCGCCCTGCGCACTGCCCTCGCGCACCAGCCAGGCCGCGATGCAGCGCGCGCCGTTGCCGCACTGCTCGGAGTTGGAACCGTCGGCATTCCAGATGCGGTAGGACGCCACCGAGCCTTCCGCGCGCGGTGCTTCGATGGTCAGGATCTGATCGCAGCCGACGCCGGTGTGGCGGTCGGCCAGGCGCGCGGCCAGTTCAGGCGTGGGCGGCGCAGTGCCGTCACGCAGGTCGATCACTACGAAATCATTGCCCGCGCCATGCATCTTGCTGAAGCGCAGCGCCTTGGAACCGGCCTTACTCATTCCCGCCGCCCACCTTCTTCGCAGGCGCAGGCGCCGGTTGGGTGGTCGGTGCAGCCGGGTCCACGGTCGTGGCCGGCGTGCCGCTGCCCTGGGTCTCGGTCGGGGTCGCTTCGGTCGCGGGCTCGGCAACCGGTTCGACGGTTTCTTCCACCGGCACCGGCTTCTGCGGCAGTACCAGCGGGCCCTTGTTGCCGCAGGCGGCGAGGAACAGCAGCGAAGCCGCTGCCAGCGGAATCAGGATGGCGTTTCGATGGGGGGTCTTCATGCCCCGAGTATAGCCACTGGCGGCTGAGCGGTTGGTGCAGGGGATCGGGTTGCCGGCCAGCGGCCGGCACCACCGCAGGGGTTCAATCCGCGGGCGGCGGCAGCGGCCGGGTCCACAGCCAGATCGCCACCACGGTCATGCTGCCGATCGAGAACCACTTCACCCAGGCGATCGGCACGCACCACAGCATGATGCCGGCGCATACCGCCATGGTGATCGTGGCCATCCACTTGCCGTAGCGGCTGACTGCACCATGCGCCTGCCAGTTGGCGATGGCCGGGCCAAAGCGTGGATGCTGCAGCAGCCAGCTGTGCAGGCGCTCGGAGCCGCGCGAGGCGGCCCACGCCGAGATCAGGATGAATACGGTGGTCGGCAGGCCCGGCACGAAGATCCCGACGATGCCGGTACCGAGGCTGACGTACGCCAGCAGCCACCACGCCCAGCGGAAACGCACCACGCGCGGTGGCGCGGTGGCGTCGCGAGGGGCGGAAGGATCTGGCGCGCTCATGGCCGCAAGGATACCGGTTCAGGGTGCCAGGCAGTGCCCGGCACCCTGTCGCCATCACGGCTGGGCGATGCCCAGCTGCTGCAGCACGAACGCATACGACTCGGACAGCTCGCGGTAACGCTGGAAGCGCCCCGACTTGCCGCCGTGGCCGGCTTCCATGTTGGTGCGGAACAGGATCGGGTAGGGGCCGGTGTTGTCGTCACGCAGCTTGGCTACCCACTTGGCCGGTTCCCAGTACTGCACCTGCGAATCCCACAGGCCGGTGCCCACGAACAGCGCCGGATAGGCCTGCTTCTTCACGTTGTCATAGGGCGAGTAGGACAGCATGTAGTCGTAGTACGGCTTCTGTTCCGGGTTGCCCCACTCGTCGTACTCGTTGGTGGTCAGCGGAATGGTCGGGTCGAGCATGGTGGTGACCACATCGACGAACGGCACCTGCGCCACCATCACCCGGTAATCCTGCGGGGCCTGGTTGGCCACCGCGCCCATCAGCAGGCCACCGGCACTGCCGCCGGATGCGGCGACGCGATCCTTCGCCGCCCAGCCCTGTGCCACCAGCCCTCGGGTGACGTCGATGAAGTCGTTGAAGGTGTTCTGCTTGTGCAGCAGCTTGCCGTTCTCGTACCAGTCGCGGCCCATTTCCTGGCCACCGCGGATGTGGGCGATGGCATACACCACGCCGCGGTCGAGCAGGCTCACCGCGGTCTGGTTGAAGTACGGGTCCATCGACATGCCGTAGCTGCCATAGGCGTACTGGAACAGCGCGCCCTTGCCATCCTTCTGGTAGCCCTTGCGGTAGACCAGCGACACCGGCACCTTCACGCCATCGCGCGCGGTGATCCAGACGCGATCGGTTTCGTACTTCGAGGCGTCATAGCCGATCACCGGCTGCACCTTCAGCTGGCGGCGCTCGCCGGTGGCGGTGTTCAGTTCGAACACCGTGGTCGGGGTGGTCATCGAGGTGTAGATGTAACGCAGCCACGGCGTATCGGCCTCGGTGTTGTCGCCCAGGCCCATCGAGTACGCCGGCTCGTCGGCCTTCACGTAGTCGCTGCGACCGTCCTCGAACAGCAGGCGGATGCGTTCCATGCCCTGCGAACGCTCGGCGATGGCGGTGTAGCCATCGAACAGTTCGAAGCCTTCGATGAACACCGCATCGTCATGCGTGATCCAGTCCTTCCACTGCGCGCGCGAGGTCGCATCGGTCGGTGCGGTGACCAGCTTGAAGTTCTTCGCACCATCGTTGGTACGGATCACCCAGCGGCCGTCGTAGTGATCGGCGTCGTACTCGACATCGCGCTGGCGCGGGGCCAGTACGGTGAAGGTGGTCGGGTCGCTGGCGGGTGCATAGCGCTCTTCCGAGGACACGGTGCTGTGCACGCCGATGGTGATGAAGCGATCGTCGCGGGTGCGGCCGATGCCCATGTAGAAGCTGTCGTCCTTCTCTTCGTAGACGACGGTGTCGGCGCTGGCCGGGGTACCCAGCACGTGCTTCTTCACGCGCACGGTCAGCAGTGTTTCCGGATCGTTCTCGACATACAGCACGGTGCGGTTGTCGTCGGCCCAGACCAGGTCGCCGGAGCTGCCGGTGATCACATCGGGCAACACCTTGCCGGTGGCCAGGTCCTTGAAGCGGATCGTGTACTGGCGGCGGCCCACATCATCATCGGCCCAGGCCAGCAGCTGGTTGTCCTGGCTGACCTCCATCGAGCCGACGCTGAAGTAGCCCTTGCCAGCGGCCATCATGTTGACGTCCAGCAGGATCTCTTCGGCCGCGTCCATGCTGCCCTTGCGGCGCGCGTGGATGGGGTAGTCCTGGCCGGTCTCGAAACGGCTGTAGTACCAGTAGCCGCGCTCGCGCGCCGGCACGCTGGAATCGTCCTGCTTGATGCGGCCGACGATCTCCTTGTACAGGGTGTCTTCCAGCGGCTTCAGCGGTGCCAGCAGCTGGTCAGCGTAGGCATTCTCGGCCTGCAGGTAGGCCAGCATGTCCTTGTTCTCGCGCTTGTCGTCGCGCAGCCAGTAATAGTCATCGTTGCGGGTCGCGCCGAACGGCGCCTTGACCACATGCGGGTGCTTGGCGGCATCCGGCGGAACGGGCGGCGTGGCGGCGGTAGCGGTCGTGGTCATCAGGCTCGCAAGCAACAGGCAGAGAGTGGATTTCATGAGATAAGGCTCCAGGCGCATCAATGCAATGGTCTTCGGCGGGGTCAGATCCCTTTTCCCGAAAAGGGATCTGACCCCAATCCCTGCAATGCGGCAACCCTGCGGATCGTCATGGGTCATGCCGACCGGCGTACCATGGGCAGATGAGTACCCTGCCCCACACGCCGGGCTACAGCCGGCGCAGCCATGAAATCGCTCCGTTCCACGTGATGTCGCTGCTGGCCCGCGCACAGGCGCTGGAACAGGCCGGCCACGATGTGATCCACCTGGAAATCGGCGAACCGGACTTCACCACGGCCGAACCGGTCGTGCGTGCCGGCCAGGCCGCATTGGCCGCCGGCCATACCCGCTACACCGCCGCACGTGGCCTGCCGGCCCTGCGCCAGGCCATCAGTGGTTTCTATCGCAGCCACTACGGGCTGGACATCGATCCCGAACGCATCCTGGTCACCCCCGGCGGCTCCGGTGCGCTGCTGCTGGCCAGCAGCCTGCTGGTCGATCCTGGTCGCCACTGGCTGCTGGCCGACCCAGGTTATCCGTGCAACCGCCACTTCCTGCGCCTGGTGGAAGGCGGTGCGCAGCTGGTGCCGGTCGGGCCGGACACCGCCTACCAGCTGACCCCGTCGCTGGTGGAACAGCACTGGAATACCGACAGCGTCGGCGCGCTGGTCGCCTCGCCGGCCAACCCGACCGGCACCGTGCTTTCCGCCGACGAACTGTCAGCCCTGTCGCAGACCCTGCACGCGCGGGGCGGCCACCTGGTGGTGGACGAGATCTATCACGGCCTGACCTACGGCCTGGATGCGCCCAGCGTGCTGCAGGTGGATGACAGCGCGTTCGTGCTGAACAGTTTTTCCAAGTACTTCGGCATGACCGGCTGGCGGCTGGGCTGGCTGGTGGCACCGCCGGCGGCCGTGCCCGATCTGGAAAAGCTGGCACAGAACCTGTACATCAGCGCGTCGAGCATCGCCCAGCACGCCGCACTCGCCTGCTTCAGCGAAGAATCGATGGCGATCTTCGAACAGCGCCGCGAGGCGTTCCGCCGACGCCGTGATTTCCTGCTGCCTGCACTGCGCGAACTGGGCTTCCGCATCGAAGTCGAGCCGCAGGGTGCGTTCTACCTGTACGCCGATGTGAGCGCATTCACCGACGACGCGCAGGCGTTCTGCGCGCACTTCCTGGAAACCGAGCACGTGGCATTCACCCCCGGGCTGGATTTCGGCTTCCATCGCGCCAACCAGCATGTGCGCCTGGCCTATACGCAGGAAGTGCCGCGATTGCAGGAGGCGGTGGCGCGGATCGCGCGTGGATTGAAACATTTCCGGTAGCGCCGGGCCATGCCCGGCGAGCGCGCAGCGCGGCAAAGGAGCCGCCGGGCATGGCCCGGCGCTACCGTTCAACGAATGCCCAACGAAAAACGCCGCCCGAGGGCGGCGTTTTTCATTTCATCATTTACCGCCCAACCGCTCCCACAGGAAGCTGTAGGCCAGTGCCGACATGTGCGCGGCCTGCGCGTTGTTGGCCGCACCGCCATGACCGCCTTCGATGTTCTCGTAGTAGGTCACGTCCTTGCCGGCATCGATCATCTTCGCCGCCATCTTGCGGGCGTGGCCCGGATGCACGCGATCATCGCGGGTGGAGGTGGTGAACAGCACCGGCGGGTAGTTCTTCTTCGCGTTGAACAGGTGATACGGCGAGAAGGTCTTGATGAACTCCCAGTCGCTGGTATCCGGGTTGCCGTACTCGGCCATCCACGAGGCGCCGGCCAGCAGATGGCTGTAGCGCTTCATGTCCAGCAGCGGCACCTGCACCACCACCGCACCAAACAGTTCCGGGTACTGGGTCAGCATGTTGCCGGTCAGCAGGCCACCGTTGCTGCCGCCCTGCACGCCCAGGTGCTTGGCGCTGGTGATCTTGCGCTTGACCAGATCGCGCGCCACCGCGGCCATGTCTTCATAGGCCTTGTGACGGTTCTGCTTCAGCGCTGCCTGGTGCCAGCGCGGGCCGTACTCGCCACCACCACGGATGTTGGCGACCACGTACACGCCGCCCTTCTCCAGCCAGGCGCGGCCCATGCCACCGGAGTAGTTCGGAGTCAGCGAGATCTCGAAACCACCGTAGCCGTACAGCAGGGTCGGGTTGGAGCCGTCCAGCTTCATCGCCTTGTCGTGCACCACGAAGTACGGCACGCGGGTGCCGTCCTTGCTGGTAGCGAAGTGCTGCTCGATCACCTTGCCCTTGGCATCGAAGAAGGCCGGCATGGTCTTCAGCGTTTCCGGCGCCTGGCCGATCTCGGCCAGTGCCAGCGTGGTCGGGGTCAGGTAGTCGGTGGCGGTCAGCCACACCGCGTCGCTGTCGTTGCTGTCCACCGCGGCCACGCCCAGCGTGCCGAAGGCCGGCGCGCCGACGAAGCGGCTGGTCTGCCAGCCATCGGCGCCCGGGGTCAGCACCGACAGGCGGTTCTTGACGTCATCCAGCACGTTCAGCACCAGATGGCTCTTGGTCCAGGTGGCGCTGGCCAGCGAGGTGGTCGCGGTCGGGGTGAACAGCACCTCGAAGTCGCGCTTGCCCGCCAGGAAGTCATCCAGCTTGGTGGCCAGCAGCGAACCGGAGGCATAGGTCTTGCCGCCCACGGTCCACGGGTCGCGCAGCTCCAGGGTCAGCCACTGCTTGTGCAGGCCCTTCTCGGCCGAGTTCGGCGCATCAATCTTGGTCAGCGTGCCGTCGTCGCCGCGCAGGTAGATCTCGTTGTTGTAGAAGGCCAGGGTGCGGCTGACCAGGTTGCGCTCGAAGCCCGGGGTGTCATCGTGCATCGCCGCGATGTACATGTCTTCCGGCTTGCCTTCGTACACGGCCGTGGCCGAGGCCATCGGCGTGCCGCGCTTCCACAGCTTGGCCACGCGCGGGTAGCCGGAGGTGGTCATCGAACCGGCACCGAAGTCGGTGTAGACGAACACCGTATCGCGATCGATCCAGCTGAGGCCGCCCTTCGACTCCGGACGGAAGAAGCCGTCCTTGATCCAGCTCTTGTTGGACAGGTCGAATTCGCGGGTGACATCGGCGTCGGCGCCACCGCGCGACAGCGCGATCAGGCAGCGGCTGTAGTCCGGACGCAGGCAGTCAGCACCGTGCCAGACCCAGTTCTCGCCTTCGGCCTTGTTCAACGCATCCAGGTCAAGCACGGTTTCCCACTGCGGCGAGGCCTTGCGGTACTCGGCCAGGGTGGTGCGGCGCCACAGGCCACGCTCGTGCTGCTGGTCCTTCCAGAAGTTGTAGTAGTAGTCGCCGATCTTCTGCACGCCGGGAATCTTGGCATCGGAGTCGAGCACCTCGCGGATGCTGGTCTCCATCTGCTTGAAGGCCGGGGTCTGCGCCAGGCGCGCCTCGGACTTGGCGTTCTGTTCCTTGACCCAGGTCAGCGGCTTGTCGCCGGTGACGTCTTCGAGCCAGGCGTAACGGTCGGTGTCTTCAGCGGCCACGGCGGTCCCCACCGAGGCAGCGGTCATCATGCCGGCCAGCAGGCAGGCGGAAGCGAGTCGTGACATTGCAGCTCCAGGCAGTCATAAGCCTTGGAACGCTAGCACGGAATGTCGCGGTCTCCCCCGTGTCGAAGGTCAGGCCGTGGCCGCGGGGCTGCGCCGGCCACGGGTCGTGCCGCCGGTGCGGCGACGGGCCTGTCCACCGGTACGCCGGGCCAGCCGCTGCCACGACAGTCCAGGCAGCGGGAAGCGCAGCAACGCCCACCAGGCCACCAGCGGCATGCCCACCAGCCACATCGGCAGCCAGCCCAGCCAGGCGTTGCTGACGCGCGCGGCTGGCCAAACCAGCACCAGTGCCAGGCCGGCCAGCGCCACCTGCTGCACGCTGCGCAGCAGGCGTGGATCGGCGCGTTCAATGATGACGCGTTCAGTTGCAGGGCGGCGAACGGAACGTGCGTACATGGGGCTTCTCCGGTGGACAATGCAACACAGTTTGGGCAAGGCCCTTCTCACAGGTTGCGACACCATTGACGGATCGCGTGCACACAGTCGACCATGCGCGTGCAAGCCCACTGGAGCCCGCTCCCGCATGACTTCGATCCGCCCGCTCTGCGCCGCGCTGCTGGCCCTTTCCCTGGCCGGCCCCGCCGTGGCCGCCAGTGAGCCGCCGTCGCCCCGTACCAGTGCCTCTGGTGCAGCTGCCCTGGACGCACCGATCGACCTGAAGCGCTTCATGGGCACCTGGTATGTGATCGGCCGCGTGCCGAACTTCATCGAACGTGGCCATGTCGCCAGCGTCAACGAGTACGAGCTGCGCGACGCGCACAAGGTCGGCATCACCTACCGCTACCGTGATGGCTTCGGCGAACCGCTGCAGGAAGTGCGTGCCCGCGCCAGCGTCGACCCGGACAGCGGCAACCACGGCTGGCGCACCTGGTTCTACCGCGTCGTGCCGACCCATTCGCGGGTGCTGGAAGTGGCGCCGGATTACTCGTGGGCGCTGATCGGCTACCCCGGCCGTGAGATGGCCTGGATCTTCTCGCGCACGCCGGACATGGACAAGGCGCTGTACAAGGAGCTGGCCGAACGCCTGCGCGACGAGTACGGCGTGAACACCGACAAGCTCAAGCGCGTACCGCAGCACCCGGAACAGGTCGGGAAGCTGGGCTACGAAGTGCCGAACGTGCGTTGAGAGAGCGCTCGCCGGGCATGGCCCGGCGCTACCGTAGCCGCGCGGCCATTCTGGTAGCGCCGGGCCATGCCCGGCGGACGCACCGATTACTTGCGGCTGTAATGCGCGACCAGGCGGTCGCCGAGCATCTGCAGCAGCTGCACCAGGATCAGCAGCAGGACCACGGTGACCAGGGCCACATCGGTGTGCGAGCGCTGGTAGCCGTCGCGGAAGGCCAGGTCGCCAAGGCCACCGGAGCCGATCGCACCGCCCATCGCGGTGAAACCAATCAGCGCTACCGTGGTGACCGTCGCACCGGCAATCAGGCCGGGGCGCGCTTCGGGCAGCAGCACGCGGGTGACCAGCTGCCAGGTGGTGGCACCCATCGCCTGGGTCGCCTCGATCACGCCCCGGTCGACTTCACGCAGCGCGGTCTCGACCAGGCGCGCATAGAACGGTGCAGCACCGATCACCAGCGGCACGATCGCACCGCGTACACCCAGCGACGTCCCCATCAGGAACAGCGTGACCGGAATCAGCACGATCATCAGGATGATGAAAGGCACCGAGCGCAGCAGGTTCACCACCAGCGCCAGCACGCCATAGGCGAACGGCCGGCGCTTCATCTGCGGCGCGCCGAACAGATACAGCAGCACGCCCAGGGGCAGGCCGATGGCCAAGGTCAGCGGCAGCGAACCGAGCAGCATCAGCAGGGTGTCGATGGTGGCCTGGCCGATGTCGGCCCACTTGCCCGCATCCAGGTGACGGAAGAAGCCGCCGGCAGTAGCGATGATCATCGACGCAGCTCCTCAACATGCACGCCGGCGGCCACGAACGCGGCCTGCGCGGCGGACTGGTCGCCGCCCACCAGGGCGACCACCAGCTGGCCATACGGGGTGTCCTTGATCCGGTCGATACGGCCGGACAGGATGTTGTAGTCGACCCCGGTCTGGCGCGCGACGCTGCCAAGCAGGGGTTCGTAGGTGTCGCCGCCGAGGAAGGTCAGGCGCACGATGCGGCCGCCGACCACGTCGAAATCGCGGTGCAGCGCGCCCTCGTCCACATGCTCCGATTCGCTGACGAAACGGCGCGTGGTCGGGTGCTGCGGGTGCAGGAACACGCGGGTGACCGGCCCGGTCTCGACCATCTGGCCGGCGTCGAGCACGGCCACGCGGTCGCACACACGGCGGATCACATCCATCTCGTGGGTGATCAGCACGATGGTCAGGCCCAGCTCGCGATTGATCTTCGACAGCAGCGACAGCACCGAGGCCGTGGTCTGCGGGTCGAGCGCACTGGTCGCCTCATCGCACAGCAGGATCTGCGGGCGGGTCGCCAGCGCGCGGGCGATGCCGACGCGCTGCTTCTGGCCACCGGACAGCTGCGCCGGGTACTTCTGCGCGTGCGCCTCCAGGCCCACGGTCTGCAGCAACTCGGCCACGCGCGCGTCGATCTCCGCCTTCGGTGTGCCGGCCAGCTCCAGCGGGAAGGCGACATTGCCGGCCACCGTGCGCGAGGACAGCAGGTTGAAGTGCTGGAAGATCATGCCGATGCGCCGGCGCAGTGCGCGCAGGCCGTCCGCATCCAGTGCGGTGACATCCTCGCCACCGATCAGCAGGCGACCACCGCTGGGCTCTTCCAGGCGGTTGATCATGCGGATCAGGGTCGACTTGCCGGCGCCGGAATGGCCGATGATGCCGAAGACCTCACCGGCCTCGATGGTCAGGTCCAGCGGTTGCAGCGCGCTGACTTCGCGGCCGGCAACGGCATAGGATTTGTGCAGGCGCTGGAACTCGATCACGGGCGTGGCTCACCGGCTGGGTGACGGAAGGGGGCGTGCAGCCTACCAGCGCAGGCGGTCGCGCGCCCGCGCCATGGGCCAGAATGTTATTCCTTTTGGTTCTAAGTCGCCCGTGCCGACGCATTGGCTGGGGTTAGAGCCCCTGCGGGGACCCGACCCCGGGGTCGGATCCTGGCCCAACCGGCTCAGGGGTGATCCAGCGGCTTCGGCGGCTCCTGCCGGTTCACCCGCTCGCGGTGCAGCAGGTACAGCCCCGAAGCCACGATGATCGCCGCGCCCACCCAGGTATAGCCATCAGGCAGCTGGCCCCAGAAGGCCAGGTCCCAGCCAATCACCCAGACCAGCCCGCTGTACTCCAGCGGCGCGATCATCGAGGCCTCGCCCAGCTGGAAGGCCTTGGTCAGGGCGATCTGGCCCAGTGCCCCGGCCAGTCCCATGCCGGCGATCAGCGGGGCATGTGCCAGCTGCAGCGGCACCCAACCGGGAATGGACAGCAGCCCGGCACCGATGGCCATGATCACCAGGAACCAGACCACCATCGACTGCGAGGTATCGGTGCGGGTCAGCAGGCTGACCGTGATCGCTGCCACGGCATAGGCGGTGGCCGCAGCAAGCACCATCAGCCCCGGTACCGAGATGAAGCCATCCACGCCCGGCCGCAGCACCACCAGCACGCCCACCAGGCCGATGCCGATGGCAACCCAGCGCCGCGGCCCGACCCGTTCACCGAGCAGCGGCACCGAGAGTGCAGCGATCAACAACGGGGCGACGAAATAGATGGTGTAGGCGGTGGACAGCGGCAGGTCGCGCAGGGCGAACACGAAGCAGCCGATCATCGCCATGCCCAGCCCGCCACGCAGCAGGTGCAGGCCCCAGCGGCGCGGGATCAGCGAGCGCGGGCCGGCGCTGACCAGCACCCACACCAGCACGAACGGCAACGAGGCCGCACCACGCAGGAAAGTCACTTCCAGCGTGGGATAGCTGGCCGACAGCTGCTTCATGCCAGCGTCCATCAGCGAGAAACAGGCGACCGCCGCGACCATCCAGGCCACCGCGCGCGAAGGGGAGCGTTGCACGTTCATGGCCCATTATCGCCGACCGCGCGCCCCGCCGGGCGCCGGGCATGGGCGCCGCGATAGAATGGCAGCCACTGAATTCCGCGGAGCCCGCCCATGCCTTCCTTCGACGTCGTGTCCGAAGTCGACACCCACGAGCTGACCAACGCCATCGACCAGGCCAACCGCGAACTGGCCACCCGCTTCGACTTCAAGGGCGTGGACGCCAAGTTCGAGCGCGATGGCGATGTCATCAACCAGACTGCGCCGACCGAGTTCCAGCTCAAGCAGATGAACGACATCCTGCGTGCACGCCTGGCCGCGCGCGGCATCGATGTGCTCAGCCTGGAGTTCGGCGACATCGAGACCAACCTGGCCCAGGCCCGGCAGAAGATCACCGTCAAGCAGGGCATCGAGCAGAAGATCGCCAAGAAGATCGCTGCCGCGCTGAAGGAAGCCAAGCTGAAGGTCGAAAGCCAGATCAACGGCGACAAGCTGCGCGTGCAGGGCAAGAAGCGCGACGACCTGCAGGACGCCATTGCCGTACTCAAGGCAGGCAAGTTCGAGCTGCCGCTGCAGTTCAACAATTTCCGCGATTGATCTGCCCGCCGGGCATGGCCCGGCGGACTGCAACGTCAACCGCGCAGCAGCTTGTACAGCGTAGTGCGCGAGATGCCCAGCTGGCGAGCGGCCAGGCTCAGATTGCCGTCCGCCGCCTGCGCCGCACGGCGCGCCGCTTCACGCTGCTGATCACGCAGCAGCGGTGCATTCATCGTCGCCGCTGGAGGGCTTTGTGCGCTGCGGCCAGCGACCTTGCGCGGCGCCTGCAGGTGCTGCAGGTAAACCGCACTGCCCTCGCCTACCCGCACCCGATGCGGCGCCCCGGGTTGCAGCAGGCGCCGCCGCTGCGCGGCACTGGCGCCGGCAAACACGCTTTCCAGGTTCAACAACGGCAATGGCCCCCGACGCGGCAGGCCCAGCAGGCGCCGCGCAACACGGTTGGCCGCGCGCAGCTGGCCATCCTCCTGCACCGCCAGCAGCCCCTGCAATGGCGACGCCAGCCAGCGCGGATCATGCTGCAGCGCCAGCAGGTGCACGTCGGCAAGCGCGTGGAACAACCGGTTCTCGCTGGCCAGCGCGGCCTGCCGGAAGTAGCCCTGCAGCAACGAGGGATCGCGCTCACCCAGGCCGGTGATATCGATCACCCCGCATACCTGCCCATTGAGATCGTGCAGTGGCTCGCTGAGGCAGAACACCGGGGCGAACCGCTGCAGGTAGTGTTCATTGCCCCGTACCAGCGCAGGCAGGTCGTCGGCCAGGCTGACTGCCGGTGCCGTGGTGCCGATCTCGCCCTCGCCCAGCCTCCGCCCGACCTGGATCGGGCGCAGCAGCGGTGCATCTTCCAGGCCATGGGCCTGCTGCGCGATCACCATGCCCTCACGGTTGGCACAGAACATCGTCCAGCCACGCCCGCCAAAGGCGGCCCACAGCTGTTCCAGCTCCGGCCGCACGCAGCGCGCGAGCCGACGGTCGCCGGGATCGGAAAGATGCCGGCCATCACCCAGCAGCGGACGGTAGTCCGGCTCCTGCCCGGGCAGCAGGCCCGCCGCGCGCGAACGCAGCCATGACTGCTGCAGCGGCAGCGGCAACACGCCCAATGCGCGCGCATCGCCCTCGGCGAAAGCGGCACGTGCCGCCACCAGTTGTTGCTGCCCGACTGTCGTGGCCATCATGGACGCAGCCTACACCCGTCGGCGGCAACGCCACGTTACGTTCCGACAACGGAATGTTTCCGCCAACGGTTCAAACACGGGGTCAGAGGCGTTTTCCTTTGGAAAACGGATCCGACCCCGTGCCGACCAACAGCGGCGGGAACCTGTCGAAGGCGGGGTGGGTCCGGTTGCGGGGGTGTCAGCCGCATGGATGCGGCTGCCAAGCCCCCAGGGGTGAGGGCGCTTTGCTCGCGAAGCACTGCTTCGCAAGCGCGCGAACGCACAGCCGCCAGCGGCTGGGCCGGACCGCGGAGCGGGGTTTACGGCGTCCCCCGCAACCGGGCCCACCCCGCCATCCCACGGAATGCCCGCTTTTGCCGTTGCCGTGGACGTTGCTTCGGCGGGTGCAGGGCGCAGCCCTGCAAACCCTCCCCACCCTTACGCTGCGATGCGCAGGATCGGCTTGAGCGTGATTCCCTTCGTACTGTCCTCCGCCGCCTGGTTGATCTGTTCCAGCGGGTAGAACTTCACCAGCTTGTCGAACGGGAAGCGGCCCTGCAGGAACAGCGTGACCAGCTGCGGAATGAACACCTGCGGCACGCTGTCGCCTTCCACGATGCCGCGGATGCTGCGACCACCGAGCAGCAGGTTGTTCACATCGAAACTGGCGGTGGTGCCCAGCTTCGGTGCGCCGACCACGCCCATCATGCCCAAGCCGCCCAGCGCCTCGATACCCGCCGACAGCACCTCGGGGCGACCGGTCGATTCCAGCGCGAAGTCCGCACCACCGCCGGTGATCGCGCGTACAGCCTCGATCACGTCGGTCTCGCGGCTGTTCACCACGTGGGTGGCGCCCAGTTCCAGCGCCAGCTCCAGCCGCGAGGGCACTACGTCGATGGCGATGATGGTGGTGGCACCGGCCACCTTCGCCGCCATCACCGCACTCAGGCCCACCGCGCCGGCACCGTAGCTGGCGAAACTGCTGCCCGAGCGCACCTGCAGCGAATTGAGCACCGCACCGGCACCGGTCTGGATGCCGCAGCCCAGCGGGCCCAGCAGTTCCAGCGGCGCATCGTCGGGTACCTTGATCGCGTTGATCTCGCGCGCGATGGCGAAGGTGGCAAACGAAGACTGCGCGAAGAAATGGTCGTGCAGCGGCTGACCCTGCGCATCGGTGATCGCGGTATGGCCGTGGCCATCGTCGCCACCAAAGTTCAGCGCAAAGAAGTCCTTGCAGTAGGCACCGTGGCCGCCCCGGCAGGGATTGCAGTGACCGCAGGCGCCATAGGTCAGCACCACATGGTCGCCCACCTTGAGGTCGCGCACGTTCGGGCCCACCGCCTCAACGATGCCAGCCCCCTCATGGCCGAGCACTGCCGGCAGCGGCACCGGGTAGTACTGGTCGCGCACGATCAGGTCGGTATGGCACAGGCCCGTCGCCACCACCTTCACCAATACCTCGTCGTCCTGCGGGCCACGCAGCCGGGCCTGCTCGATGACGAAGGGCTGTTCTTTGCCGCGGACCACGGCGGCGGTGATCTCGTGGGTTGTGGTCTTGTCGTTCATCGTGATGGCTCCTTCGATCAGATCGGGTAAGCGGGCGCTTCGCCCTTGACGGTCAACCACTGCCACTGGGTGAACTCTTCCCCGTTGGCGGGGCCACCGATGCTGGTGCCGTTGCCGGACGCACCGACGCCGCCGAAGGGATTGATCACCTCGTCATTCACGGTCTGGTCGTTGATGTGCAGCAGGCCGGTACGCAGGCGCTCGCCGATCTTCAGCGCGCGGCCGACGTTGCTGGACACGATCGCCATCGACAGCCCGTACTCGCTGTCGTTGGCCAGGCGCACGGCATCGTCGTCATCGTCGAACGGCACCACCACCGCCACTGGCGCGAAGATCTCTTCGTTGAAGGCTGGATTGTCGGCAGAGACGTTGCCAAGCACGGTCGGCGCGAAGAACAGATCGCGGTGCGTACCGCCTGCCTCCAGCGAAGCACCGGCCTGCAGCGCCTGCTCGACCACGCGCGCGGCGTGGTCACGCTGGCCGGCATTGATCAGCGGGCCGATGGCCACCTCTTCGCGTGCCGGATCCCCCACCTTCAGCGAATTGGCCTTGGCCACCAGCTTCTGCAGGAATGCGTCATGGATCTTCCGCTGCACCAGCACGCGGCCGGTCGCCATGCAGATCTGGCCCTGGTGCAGGTAGACGCCCCACGCGGTGTTGGCCACCGCCAGGTCGAGGTCGGCATCGTCGAGAATGATCAGCGAGTTCTTGCCGCCCAGCTCCAGCGAGACCTTCTTCAGGTGCCTGCCCGCCGCTTCGCCGACCTTGCGTCCAGCGGCGGTGGAACCGGTGAACTGGATCATCGCCACGTGCGGATCGCTGGTCAGCGCTGCACCGGCCGCGCCATCGCCGGGCAGCATGTGCAGCACGCCGGCCGGCAGACCGGCCTGTTCGAACAGGCGTGCGATCACCGCGCCGCCGCACACCGCCGTGCGCGGGTCCGGCTTGAGCACCACTGCATTGCCCAGCGCGATGGCCGGCGCCACCGCGCGCATGGCCAGGTACAGCGGGAAGTTGAAGGGCGAGATGACGCCGACCACGCCCAGCGGCCGGCGTCGCGCCAGGTTCAGCCGACCCGGCTCGGAGGGCAGGATCTCGCCGGTGCTGCGCGACGGTAGCGCCGCAGCTTCGTGCAGCGCCTTGATCGTCACCTTCGCTTCGAAGCCGGCCTTGAGCCGTGTCGAGCCGCTTTCGCGCACCAGCCACTCCACCAGGTTGTCGATGTGTTCCTCGGCCAGGCGTGCCGCGTTGCGCAGCACCTCCGCGCGCTGCTCGTAAGGCGCTGACGCCCACGCCTGTTGCGCCTGTGCAGCGGCCGCCGCCGAACGCGCTACCTGCGCCGGGTCGGCCAGGCCGATTTCGCCGAGGGTGTTGCCGGTGGCCGGCTCGATCACCGGCTGCCGTTGCTCGGCCGCCTGCCAGTGACCATCGAAGAAGGCGCCGGCCCAAAGGGCATCCGGCAGCCACGGAGAAGATGCAGTCATGGGTGTCCTCCTGTGTCGTCCATCCATTCCACGCCCGCCGTCCGCGGCAGGCAATCGGCCATCCAGCGGTCGCCCGCAAGGGCTTGAATCGGCGGGAATATCCAGCATGGCGACTGTCCAGTTCCTGCACAGTGAACAGCGCGGCAGCGGCACACTGCCTACAATGTCCGCCCCGCCAGCCGACGTGCCCGCCATGACCGACACCCACCTGCCCACCGATGACCCGATCGCCGCCACCCGCCTGTGGCTGGAGCGCATCGTCATCGGCCTGAACCTGTGCCCGTTCGCCAAGGCGGTGTACGTGAAGGACCAGGTCCGTTTCGTGCTCAGTGATGCGACCACGCCCGAAGCGCTGGTCGAACAGCTGGCCGAGGAGCTGGTGCTGCTGCGCGATACGCCGGCCGAGCAGATCGACACGACGCTGATCGTGCATCCGCAGGTGCTGACCGACTTCCTCGACTACAACGATTTCCTCGACAACGCCGACGCGGCAATCGAAGCGCTGGACCTGCTGGGCATCCTGCAGGTGGCGAGCTTCCATCCGGACTACCAGTTCGAAGGCGTGGCCGCCAACGACGCCAGCAACTACACCAACCGTGCGCCCTTCCCCACCCTGCACCTGCTGCGCGAGGACAGCGTGGCACGCGCGGTGGACGTCTATCCGGACCCGGACGTGATCGTCGAGCGCAACATCCAGACCCTGGACCGCATCGGCGTGGACGGCTGGCATCGCCGCCTGCGTGGCGACGACCTGTCATGAGCCGCGTGCCGCCGATTGCCACATGGCCGGTCGCGCCGCTGTCGGGCAAGGTGGCGCTGATCACCGGCGGCGCCAACGGCATCGGCCGCGGCATCGCCCAGGCCGTGCTCGGTGCCGGGGGCCGCGTGCTGATCGGCGACCTGGACATGGAGGCCGGCGAGGCGTGCCTGGCGGAATGGCAGCGCGGTGATGACGCCGCGTTCCAGCGCCTGGACATCACCGACGAAGCCAGCGTGCGCGACTTCATCGCCGTGGCGCTGCAGCGTTTCGGCCGCATCGACGGACTGGTCAACAACGCGGGCATCGCCGGCCCGCACGGCACGCGGCTGCAGGACATGGCGTGGGATGAGTGGCAGCGCCGGCTGTCCTCGCTGCACGGCGCGTTCCTGTGCAGCAAGCATGCATTGCCCGCGCTGACCGCCAGCGCTGCCGGTGCGATCATCAACATCGCCTCCACCCGCGCCTGGCAATCCGAAGCACATAGCGAAGCCTATGCCGCGGCCAAGGGCGGACTGGTGGCCTTTACCCATGCGCTGGCGATCAGCAGCGGCCCGGCGGTGCGGGTGAACAGCATCAGCCCTGGCTGGATCGGCACCACTGCGTGGCAGGCACCCTCACGGCGCCATGAGCCTGAGTACTCGGCCATCGACCATGCGCAGCACCCGGTCGGCCGGGTCGGCCAGCCCGAGGACATCGGCGCGCTGGCGGTGTACCTGCTGTCGTCACTGTCCGGCTTCACCACCGGCCAGGACTTCGTCGTCGACGGCGGCATGACCCGGAAGATGATCTACGCCGAATAAGCACCGCTTTCCGGTGGGTGCGGACCTTGGTCCGCACCATTGCCAGGAAGTGCCAACCAAGGTTGGCACCTACCAGAGCGGTTTACGCCATGCCCGAATGGCGCAGCAGCGCGTCGATCTGCGGTGCGCGGCCGCGGAAGGCCTTGAAGTTCTCCGCCGCCGGGCGGCTGCCACCCCGCGACAGGATCTCATCGCGGAAGCGTGCACCGGTTTCCGCGAGCGCCTGCGGCGCTTCCTCGAACGCGGCGTAGGCATCGGCGCTCAGCACCTCGGCCCACTTGTAGCTGTAGTAGCCGGCCGCATAGCCCCCCGCGAAGATGTGGCTGAACTGGTGCGGGAAGCGGTTCCAGGCCGGCGGATGGTTCACCGCTACCTCCGCGCGCACCCGATCAAGCAGCGCCAGCACGCTGTCCTGCGCCGGTTCGAACTGGCTGTGCAGCAGCATGTCGAACAGGCCGAACTCCAGCTGGCGCACGGTCGCCATGCCGCTATGGAAGTTGCGTGCAGCCAGCATGCGTTCGTACAGCGCGCGTGGCAGCGGCTCGCCACTGTCCACATGCGCGGTCATCGCCTGAAGGTGCTCCCATTCCCAGCAGAAGTTCTCCATGAACTGGCTCGGCAGCTCGACCGCGTCCCACTCCACGCCGTTGATGCCGGCCACGCCCAGCTCGCCGATGCGGGTCAGCAGCTGGTGCAGGCCATGGCCCATCTCATGGAACAGCGTGGTCACTTCGTTGTGGCTGAAGGTAGCCGGCTTGCCATTGGCACCGCGACCGAAGTTGCACACCAGGTAGACCAGCGGCGTCTGCACACTGCCGTCCGCGCGCACGCGGCGGTTGCGGCAATCATCCATCCACGCGCCACCGCGCTTGCCTTCGCGCGCGTACAGGTCCAGGTAGAACTGGCCAACCAGTGCGCCCTGCGCATCGACCAGACGGAAGAAGCGCACATCCTCGTGCCACACTGGCGCGCTGTCCTCCTGCACACGCAGGCCGTACAGCTGCTCGATCACCGAGAACAGGCCGCCCAGCACCTTCGGTTCGGCGAAATACTGCTTCACTTCCTGCTCGGAATAGCTGTAACGCGCCTGCTTCAGGCGATCGGCAGCGAACGCCAGGTCCCAGGCCTGCAGCTGCTCGATACCCAGTTGCTCGCGCGCGAACTGCTCCAACTCGGCACGGTCCTTGGCCGCGAACGGTTTGGCGCGCGAGGCCAGGTCACGCAGGAAACCGAGCACTTCGGCCGGGTCCTGCGCCATCTTGGTCGCCACCGAATAATCACCATACGAACCGAAGCCAAGCAGCGCGGCCATTTCCGCGCGCAGGGCCAGGATGCGGTCGATGTTGCCGCTGTTGTCCAGCGCGTCGTCGCCGAATTCGGACGCACGCTGCGCACTGGCGCGGTACAGGATCTCGCGCAGGTCGCGGTCCTCGCCCCAGGTCTGCACCGGCAGGTAGCACGGCATCTGCAGGGTCAGTTTCCAGCCGGCCTTGCCATCCTTCTGTGCTGCGGCATGCGCGGCCGCCTTCACATCTTCCGGCAGGCCCTTCAGTCGCGCTTCGTCCTCGATGATCAGCGACCACGCATCGGTAGCGTCCAGCACGTTCTGCGAGAACTTCGCCGACAGTGCCGACAGCTCCTCCTTGATCGCCGCGAAGCGCTGCTGCGCCTCCGGCGCCAGCTCGGCACCACCGAGGCGGAAATCACGCAGGGTGTTGTCCAGCACCTTGCGCTGGGATTCGTCAAAGCCTGCGGCTTCCGGGCTGTCGGCCAGCGTCTGGTACTGCCGGTACAACGCCAGGTTCTGGCCCAGCGCGCTGGCGAAGCGGGTCACCCGTGGCAGGTTGCTGTTGTAGGCCTCACGCAGTTCCGGGGTGTTGACCACGCCCTGCAGGTGGCCGACCAGGCCCCAGGCACGCCACAGCCGCTCGGTGGCATCGTCCAGCGGGGCAACGAAGGTCTGCCAGGTGACCGGCTGCACCTGCTCGGCCGCGCTGACGGCGGCTTCGGCCGCGGCCAGCAGCACGTCCAGCGCCGGCGCCACGTGCTCGGGGCGGATGGCCTCGAAGCGCGGCAGGCCGGAAAAATCGAGCAGGGGGTTGGCAACGGTCACGGCAGATCTCCAGGGTACGGGCCCGGCAGGCGGGCAGCCCAGTAGATATGGCGCTGGCAGGCGGGGCTGACAAGGGGGCGCGGCCCGGTATTCACGTCGGCCTTACGGTCGCGGTTTGAAGCTCTGGCTGCGGGGGAGTCCGCAGCGGTACGCACCGAACGAGGCCCTACATGGAAGGTCTGGCTGCAGTTGCATCCGCCTCACCGGCCCGGTCACTGGCATTGTCCGCCAGCCCGGCCGAACTGACCTGGATCGCCGCATTGTGCGATGCCGACGACGACGCCCCGCGTCACCTGCAGCAATTGCAGGCTGTGCTGCAGCAGGGCGGCACGTTCAGCGATGCCCAGGAGTGGTACCCGTTCGAAGTGATCGAACGCGGCGCCAGCCAGCTGCGGCTGGGCCATGAGCGCGAGTTCGTGATCTGCGTGCTGCTGTGGCTGCAGGCGCTGGCCCAAGGCCGCGCCAGCATGCTGGACCCGAGCCTGCACCTGGATGATCGCGCGATGGACATCGAGGCCTTGCCCGATGCGCTGCGTGATGCGGTGCTGGATGCGTTCACCGCGGCGGGGTATTGAGACGCCCTCGTGATCGCCGGGCGTGGCCCGGCGACAACGTCGACCGACCTACAGCGCCTCCAGGCTGCACCACGGCAGTTCCGGCAACCCCTGCCCGGCCACTGCGGCGGCCAGCTGTGCATCGGCGCCCTCAACATCAATGCCCTGCCGCGCGTACCATGCCGGGTCGTAGTAACTCTGCGCGTAACGCTCGCCGCTGTCGCACAGAATGCTGACGATGCTGCCCTGATGGCCCGCCTCGCGCATCCACTGCGCGGCCTGCAGCACACCAATGAAGTTGGTGCCGGTGGAGCCACCGACGCGGCGGCCGAGCTGGCGGCTGACATGGCGCATCGCGGCCAGGCTCAGCGCGTCGGGCACCTTCACCATCGCATCCACACTGGTCGGGATGAAGCTCGGCTCCACCCGCGGCCGGCCGATGCCTTCCACGCGCGAACCGCCGCTGCAGGTCAGGCCACGCCAGTCCTGCTCACCGGCCACGGCGGACTGGTATCCGTCGAAGAACACCGATACTTCCGGGTCTGCACAGAGGATGCGGGTGTCATGCCGGCGGTAGCTGACATAGCGGCCCAGCGTCGCTGCGGTACCGCCGGTGCCGGGGCTGCACACGATCCATTCCGGAACCGGGCTCGGCTCTTCCGCCATCTGCTTGAAGATGGACTCGGCAATGTTGTTGTTGGCCCGCCAGTCGGTCGCGCGTTCGGCGTAGGTGAACTGGTCCATGAAGTGGCCGCCGGTTTCGCGGGCCAGCTTCTCCGATTCGCCGTTGAGTTCGCAGGCACGCTCGACCAGATGGCAGCGGCCACCGTGGAACTCGATGGCGGCAATCTTCTCCGGCGAGGTCGTGGCCGGGATCACCGCAATGAACGGCACCCCCAGCAGGCGCGCGAAATAGGCCTCGGACACCGCCGTCGAACCGCTGGATGCCTCGATCACCGGCCGCCCTTCGCGCAACCAGCCATTGGTCAACGCATACAGGAACAGCGAGCGCGCCAGCCGGTGCTTGAGGCTGCCGGTGGGATGGCTCGATTCATCCTTCAGGTACAGGTCGATGCCCTCGAACCCGGGCAGCGCCAACGGGATCAGGTGGGTATCGGCGGAACGGTTGAAATCGGCTTCGATCTTGCGGATGGCAGCAGCCACCCATTCACGCTGCGACATGGCGGGCAATGCTCAGAACGGAACGGTGCGATCCGCCCATTGTACGTCGCGGTGCCGTCAGGTGACGGCCGGTAGAATGACCCCATCCGGCCTGCAACGGCCCTGTCTGAAGGACCTCCCCCATGACCATTCCCGCCCTGCGCGATGTCCCCGGCGTCGCCGCCCAGGCCCCGGCCGAAACCACCGGCTTCGTGTTCAACCACACCATGCTGCGGGTCAAGGACATCACCGCCTCGCTGGACTTCTACACCCGCGTGCTCGGCTACCAGCTGATCGACAAGCGCGACTTCCCGGACGCCCAGTTCAGCCTGTACTTCCTGGCCTACGTACCGGCCGGTACGGTGGTGCCGGAAGACGATGCCCAGCGCCGCCTGTGGATGGCCGGCCTGCCGGGCGTGCTGGAACTGACCCACAACCACGGCACCGAGACCCAGGACGGCGCGGTCTACCACGACGGCAACAGCGACCCGCGCGGCTTCGGCCACATCTGCGTGTCGGTGCCGGACATCGAGGCCGCCTGCCAGCGCTTCGAGGCCCTGGGCGTGACCTTCCAGAAGCGCCTGACCGACGGCCGCATGAAGAACCTGGCCTTCATCAAGGACCCGGACGGCTACTGGGTCGAGATCATCGCCAACGTCTGACCCGGAAAGGGGCACAATTCCGGTAGCGCCGGGCCATGCCCGGCGGCCTTGAGCAGGCCGCGCTGCGCGCTCGCCGGGCACGGCCCGGCGCTACCGACTCCGTCCCCTTTTTTACGAGGTTCGTATGGAAACGATGGAACTGCACCGTGGGCGATTGATCGACCACATCCAGCTGGTGGTGCGTGACCTGGCCGCCAGCCGCCGCTTCTATCAGGCGGTGTTCGATACGATCGGCATTCCAATCGCCGGCGAAGGCGATGATTACTTCTGGGCCGATGAGCTGTTCATTTCCAGCGCCAGCAGCGAGGCTGCCGCCGGCCAGCTGACCGGCCGCCACCACCTGGCGTTCCAAGCGCGCGACAGCGCCACCGTTGATGCCTTCCACACTGCAGCCATCGCCGCCGGCGGCACCGACAACGGTGCACCGGGCGAACGCCCCTACCATCCGGGCTACTACGGCGCGTTCGTGCTCGATCCCGATGGCAACAACATTGAAGTGGTCTACCACGGCCCAGCCAAGTACAGCGCCGACTCGGTGAAGGTCACTTTCTGATTTCACCGATGCCGTGAACGAAGAAGCCGGGCAATGCCCGGCTTCTCTGCGTCCAAGGATCCAGCCCTCAGTGCGCCGCCATGTAGATGTCCTGCAGCACGGCCCTTTCCAGTTCCAGCTCGCCCAACAGGTTCTTCACGATGTCGCCCAGGCTGAGGATGCCGACCAGTCGGGTGCCTTCAGTGACCATCAGATGACGGCGCCGCGAGTACGTCATCAACGACATGGCCTGCTTCAGGGTGGCCTCCGGCGCAATGCCTTCCAGACCGGTGGACGGCAGGCTGGAGATCACCCGGCGGCCGGCCTGCGGGCCGTCGTCGGCCAGGGTACGCACGATGTCCTTTTCGGAAATGATGCCGACCGGGGCATCGTCCTTCATCACCACCAGCGCAGCGATCCTGTTCGCGCTCATCTTGTGGGCGGCGGCACCGATGGTGTCTTCGGCGTCGATGGTGATGACAGCTTCTTTCTTGGATTGCAGGAGTTCGCGGACGTTCATTCTTGTTTCCTGGTGCAGGTCACTAAGTCAAAAAGTGTGCTCTTCCGATACGCCCCCTCCCCGGGAACAGACCTTTCAGCGCACGTCTGGCGCACCCGGCTGCCGCTTGGAATGGATCGGCAGACGACGTGCTGCAACGCGAACGAGGTGGGCTCAACGGCGCAACCCGGCCCTCGGTCAAAGTGATTCTACGACTGCGACCATCGGTCACTACCGGCATCGATGGGACAGTTCGTCGTGGGAACCAACTGACGATCCAGAGAATGGCACCGCGGCTGAAACCGCCGCTGAATACTGGCGGTGCCACGCGTTAAAGATTGAGTGCGCCCTGCCGAAGGCGGACAAAGCGCGCGGCAGCTGTCCCACTTTCCACGGCTACCGACGCAAACGAAAGGGGCCACGCAGGCCCCTTTCGCATACAGCATCCAACAGCGCCGGGAGTGCTTTACTCCACCGTCACGCTCTTGGCGAGGTTGCGCGGCTTGTCCACGTCGGTGCCACGTGCCAGCGCGGTGTGGTACGCCAGCAGCTGCACCGGAATGGTGTGCACGATCGGGCTGAGCACGCCGGCATGACGCGGCGTACGGATCACGTGCACGCCTTCGGACGCGTTGAAGTTGCTGTCCTGGTCGGCGAACACGAACAGCTCGCCGCCACGCGCACGCACCTCCTGCATGTTCGATTTCACCTTCTCCAGCAGGCTGTCGTTGGGCGCGATCACCACCACCGGCATGTCCTCGTCCACCAGCGCCAGCGGGCCATGCTTCAGTTCACCGGCCGGGTAGGCCTCGGCGTGGATATAGGAGATTTCCTTGAGCTTGAGCGCGCCTTCCAGCGCGATCGGGTAATGCAGGCCGCGGCCCAGGAACAATGCGCTGCTCTTGCGCGCGAAACGCTCGGCCCAGGCAGCGATCTGCGGCTCCATGTTCAGCGCGTGCTGCACGCTGCCCGGCAGGAAGCGCAGCTGCTCCAGGTAGTCCGCTTCCTGCGCGGCGTCGATGCGGCCATGCAGCTTGCCCAGCACCACGGTCAGCTGGAACAGCGCGGCCAGCTGGGTGGTGAAGGCCTTGGTCGAGGCCACGCCGATCTCGGCGCCGGCGCGGGTGTAGCAGACCAGTTCGCTGGCGCGCGGAATCGCACTTTCCGGCACGTTGCAGATCGACAGCGTGTGCTTATGGCCCAGCGACTTGGCGTACTTCAGCGCTTCCATCGTATCCAGCGTTTCGCCGGACTGCGAGATGGTCACGATCAGATGCTTGGGGTTCGCATAGGCCGCGCGATAGCGGTACTCGCTGGCGATTTCCACGCTGCAGGGCAGGCCGGCGATGGCCTCGATCCAGTAGCGCGCGGTCAGGCCGGAGTAATAGCTGGTACCGCAGGCGATGATCTGCACGCCTTCAATGCCCGACAGCACGGCTTCGGCGTTCTTGCCGAACAGCTCGGCCGGGAAACCACCGGCGTCGATCGCCGCTTCGATGGTGTCGCCCAGCGCGCGCGGCTGCTCGTGGATTTCCTTCTGCATGAAGTGGCGGTACGGGCCCAGCTCCAGCGAAGCCAGCGACACATCGGACAGATGCACGTCGCGCTCGATGGGCTGGTCATGCTCATCGAAGATGCGCACGCCGTCACGGCGGATTTCGGCGGTGTCGCCTTCCTCCAGGAAGATCACCTTGCGCGTGGCCGAGATCACCGCCGAGACGTCGGAGGCGACGAAGTTCTCACCCTCGCCCAGGCCGACCAGCAGCGGGCAGCCCATGCGCGCACAGACGAAGCGCTCCGGCTCGGCACGGCTGACCACGGCCAGCGCGTAGGCGCCGGTCAGTTCCTTCACCGTGTGCTGCAGCGCCACCAGCAGGTCGTCGCCGTCCTTCAGGTGGTGGTGGATCAGGTGCGCGATGACTTCGGTGTCGGTCTGCGACTCGAAGGTGTAGCCCAGCGCGCGCAGTTTCTCGCGCTGCTCTTCGTGGTTCTCGATGATGCCGTTGTGCACCAGCGCCACGCCGTGGCTGATGTGCGGATGCGCGTTGGCCTCGGTGACACCGCCATGGGTGGCCCAGCGGGTGTGGCCGATGCCCAGCACCGCGTTGAAGCCCTCGGCCTCGGCCGCAGTGGCCATTTCCGACACACGACCGGTACGACGCACACGACGCACATCGCGGCGCTCACCCTGGTCGATCACCGCGATGCCCGAGGAATCGTAGCCACGGTACTCAAGGCGCTTCAGACCCTCGATCAGCACCGGCACTACGTCACGATCAGCGATCGCACCCACGATTCCACACATGTCACGCATTTCCTTGAAGACGATCGGCGCATTCTAGCCTGCGGGCCCGCGCTCCCCCTCCTGTCCGCTTAATGAAAGTGTCCGGAAAGGTGTCCGCGGACACCCGGACACTTCAGCACGCCGCCCAACCCATTGACCTGAAAGGAAATAAACTTGGCACGCTACGTGCTTGGTACTGGCTACCACCGTCAGGCACGCACCCGATGATCCGCGACACTTCCGCACAGGACCAGATCGTTTCCTCCGCCCCGGCCGGCACCACCCGCGCCAACTGGCAGCGCTACCGCTGGCCGGCACTGGGCGCCATCGTGCTGCTCGCCGGCATCGGCTGGGCCGTGCACGCCTGGTCCAACGCCAGCCGCTCCTTCGACAGCAGCCGCGTGCGCATCGCCGAAGTGAAGCGCGGCGACCTGGTCCGCGACATCGCCGCCGACGGCCGCGTGATCGCCGCCAACAGCCCGATCCTGTACGCCATCTCGGCCGGTACCGTGGACCTGAAGGTGGTCGCCGGCGATGTGGTGAAGAAGGGCCAGGAGCTGGCCATCATCGACAGCCCGGAACTGCGCAGCAAGCTGGCCCAGGAACAGGCCACCCTGGCCGGCCTGGAAGCCGAGGCCAGCCGCGCCGCGCTGGACGCCACCCTGGCCCGCGCCAAGTCGCGCAAGGAAACCGACCAGGCCACCATCGAGCGGCAGGCCGCCGACCGCGACCTGCAGCGCTACCAGCGCGGTTACGACGGCGGTGCAGTACCGCAGATCGATCTGGCCAAAGCCAAGGACTCGCTGAAGAAGGCCGACATCACCCTGGCCAACGCCACCACCGACGCACGCCTGCAGAGCCAGGGCGCCGACCTGGATGCCCGCAACAAGCGCCTGCTGGCCGACCGCCAGAAGGCCGTGGTGGCCGAGGTGCAGCGCCAGGTCGATGCACTGACCCTGCGCGCCCCGTTCGATGGCCAGGTCGGCCAGGTGCAGGCCGTCCAGTCCACCAACCTGGCCGCCAATGCGCCGGTGCTGGGCGTGGTCGATCTGTCCAAGTTCGAGGTCGAGATCAAGGTGCCGGAAAGCTTCGCCCGCGACCTGGCGATCGGCATGCCGGCACAGCTGACCGGCGGCAATGGCCAGCCGTTCCCGGGTGAGATCAGCGCGGTGTCGCCGGAAGTGGTCAATGGCGAGGTCAATGCCCGCGTGCGCTTCGCCAGCGCGCAGCCGGAAGGCCTGCGCCAGAGCCAGCGGATGTCGGTGCGCGTGCTGCTCGATACCCGCAAGAACGTGCTGAAGGTCGAGCGCGGTCCGTTCGTCGAACAGGGCAACGGCATGGCCTACGTGATGGATGGCCGCACCGCCGTGCGCCGTCCGGTCGAACTGGGCGTCAGCAGCCTGGGCGAAGTGGAAATCAAGTCGGGTGTGCAACCGGGCGACCGCATCGTGGTCTCCGGCAGCGACCTGTTCAAGGACGCCGAACGCGTCTCCGTCAACTGATACCTGAACCCTGAATCCTGGAGAGAGGACACCCCATGTACATGCTCGAAATGCGTTCGGTCGCCAAGGTCTTCCGCACCGAACAGGTGGAAACCCACGCACTGCGCTCACTGGAACTTCAGGTCAAGGAAGGTGAGTTCGTCGCGGTCACCGGCCCGTCAGGCTCCGGCAAGACCACCTTCCTCAACATCGCCGGCCTGCTGGAAACCTTCACCAGTGGCACCTACATGCTGGACGGCCAGGACGTGAGCACGCTGGGCGATGATGCGCGCAGCCGCCTGCGCAACCAGAAGATCGGCTTCATCTTCCAGGGCTTCAACCTGATCCCCGACCTGAACCTGTTCGACAACGTCGACGTGCCGCTGCGCTATCGCAAGATGAGCGCCAACGAGCGCCGCGAACGCATCGAGAAGGCGCTGACCCAGGTCGGCCTCGGCTCGCGCATGAAGCACTACCCGAACGAGCTGTCCGGCGGCCAGCAGCAGCGCGCGGCGATCGCACGTGCCCTGGCAGGCAGCCCGCGCCTGCTGCTGGCCGACGAACCGACCGGCAACCTGGACACGCAGATGGCCCGCGGCGTGATGGAGCTGCTGGAGGAGATCAACGCTGCCGGCACCACCATCGTGATGGTCACCCACGATCCGGAACTGGCCGCGCGCGCGCAGCGCAACGTGCACATCGTTGATGGCCAGGTCACCGACCTGGTGCGCGAGCCGGTGCTGGCCACGCCGCCGCGCCACATCGTCGCCGTCAACGAGTGAGGGCCCTATCATGTTCGCCTACTACGCCCGACTGGCGGTGCGCAGCTTCCGCCGCAACAAGGTCCTGACCGCGCTGATGGTGGTTGCCATCGCGCTCGGCATCGGCGCCTCGATGACCACCCTGACCGTGTTCCACGTGCTGTCCGGTGACCCGATTCCCGGCAAGAGCGACCGCCTGTTCTACGTCCAGCTCGACGCCGCGACCGGCGCCTACGTCGCCGGCGAGGAGCCGGAAACCCAGCTGACCCGCTTCGACGGTGAAGCCCTGCTGCGCGAAGCCAAGGGCGAGCGCCAGGCGCTGATGAGCGGCGGCGGCGGCACCATCGAACCGGACAACAGCACCCTCAAGCCCTTCAGCATCGACACCCGCTGGACCTCGGCCGACTTCTTCCCGATGTTCGAGGTGCCCATGCAGTACGGCCGCCCCTGGACGCGCGAGGACGATGAAGGCCGTGCGCGCGTGGTGGTCATCTCCAAGGCGCTCAATGACAAGCTGTACCAGGGCGCCAACAGCGTGGGCCGCGACCTGCGCATGGAAGGCCAGAGCTACCGCATCGTCGGCGTGATGAAGGAATGGAGCCCGGAGCCGCACTTCTACGACCTGACCACTGGCAGCTACGGCAAGAACGAAGACCTGCTGCTGCCGATCTCCACCTCCTTCGACCTGAAGCTGGGCAACAACGGCAACATGAACTGCTTCGGCGAGAATCCGGACGGCAACAGCTACTCGCTCAACGCACCGTGCGCGTGGCTGCAGTACTGGGTGGAGATGGACCCGGCCAAGGCCGACGACTACCGCCGCTACCTGGAGAACTATTCGACCCAGCAGCGCGAGGCCGGCCGCTTCAAGCACCCGCCGAACGTGCGCCTGCGCACCGTGATGGAGTGGCTGGACTTCAATGGCGCAGTGCCCAGCGACGTGCGCCTGCAGCTGTGGCTGGCACTGGGCTTCCTCGGTGTCTGCCTGGTCAACACGGTGGGCCTGCTGCTGGCCAAGTTCCTGCGTCGCAGCGGTGAGATCGGCGTGCGCCGCGCGCTCGGTGCCAGCCGCGGCCAGATCTTCCTGCAATGCCTGGTGGAAGCAGGTGCGGTCGGCGTGGTCGGTGGCGTGCTGGGTATCGGCCTGGCCCTGCTCGGCCTGTTCGCGGTGCGCCAGCAACCGGTGGAATACGCCAAGCTGGCCCACCTGGACGGCAACATGCTGCTGCTCGCACTGGGCCTGACCCTGCTCGCCAGCCTTGCTGCCGGTTTCCTGCCCGCCTGGCGCGCCATGCAGGTCACCCCGGCCATCCAGCTCAAGTCGCAGTAAGCACCCGAACGAGGACTCCCATGGACATCCGCCCCATCCTCAGCACGCTGCGCCGGCACAAGACTGCCGCTGCCCTGATCGTGCTGGAAGTCGCACTGACCTGCGCCATCGTCTGCAACGCGCTGTTCCTGGTCAGCCAGCGCGTGGAGAAGATCAGCATGCCCAGCGGCATCGCCGAGAGCGAACTGGTGATGCTGCGCGTCAGTGGCATCGGCAAGCAGACCGACGCCATGGCCCGCACCCGCGAGGACCTGGCATCGCTGCGCGCAATTCCTGGCGTCAGCAACGTCACCATCATCAACCAGGTTCCCTTCCGCAACGGCTCCTCCAGCAGCAGCATCTCGCGCGAGGTCGACCAGGAACGGCCGACCACCAACGCCTCGATGTACACCCTGTCCGAGAACGGGCTGGCCACGATGGGCATCAACCTGATCGCAGGCCGCGATTTCCTGCCCGACGAATACCAGAACTTCGAAGACGCCAGCAAGGGCGGCGCCAAGGAAAAGGCGATTCCGGTGATCTTCACCCAGGCCACCGCCGCCAAGATGGAACCCAACGGCAGTGCGCTGGGCAAGACCTACTACATGGGCAAGCAGCCGCTGCATGTGGTCGGCATCGTCGACACGCTCAGCACGCCCAATGGCTGGAATGACAACTGGACCAACTCGATGCTGCTGCCCATGCGGCGCACCTTCGACGAAGGTGGCACCTATGTGCTGCGCACTTCGCCGGAACGCCGCCAGGAGGTCCTCGATGCCGGTGCCGCCGCGCTGGAACGCAACGACCCCAACCGCCTGATGCGCGACAAGCTGACCTATGAAGACCAGCGCAAGGACTTCTTCAAGAACGACCGCGCGATGGTCGGCCTGCTGATCACCGTCAGCATCTCGCTGCTGGTGGTCACGGCGCTGGGCATCATCGGCCTGGCCAGCTTCTGGGTGCAGCAGCGCAGCAAGCAGATCGGCATCCGCCGTGCGCTGGGCGCGACCCGTGGGCAGATCCTGCGCTACTTCCAGACCGAGAACTTCCTGCTCGCCTCGCTGGGCATCGTGCTGGGAATGCTGGCGGCGTATGCGATCAACCTGGCCCTGATGAACCTGTACGAGCTGCCGCGCATGCCGCTGTACTACCTGCCGCTGGGTGCGCTGCTGCTGTGGGTGCTGGGCCAGATCGCGGTGTTCGGTCCGGCACGGCGTGCGGCGGCGGTACCGCCTGCGGTCGCCACGCGGGGCGCCTGAGATGCGTGCCTGCGCGATGTGCCTGATACTGCTCCTGCCGCTGCCGGCGCTGGCCGGCGGTGGCAACGCGCAGACACTGGAATGGCGCCAGGATGCCGCGCGGCTGTCACTGCGCTCGACCGAGGGCCAGGTGCGCGTGGAGGCTGCCAGCCCGGAAGCACGCTTCGGCGTGCGCAGCGGTGATCGCATCCTCCGCGTGGACGACACGGCGGTGCGTCGGGTCGAACACCTTGCCGAGGCCCTGCGCCATTCCCACGCCGCCACCGCCTATCTGTTGCTGCGCCGCGACAGACGCGAACTGACGGTGGCGGTCGACGCCGCAGCCTGGCGCCAGGCACTGGAAGTGCCGCTGCCACCTGCGCCGCCAGCGCCCCAGGCGCCTCCCCGGCGCTGAGCGGGGGCCGCTCCTGCACAGCCACGGGTTTGGCTATGCTTGATGGGTGGCGCCGGGCTCTCCCGGTGCGTGGACACGAACGGCTCCAACGGCGCCGCCCATCCCTTTCTGCAGAACCGTTTGATGCCTGCGATCCTGATCATCGACGACAACGCCAGCGTGGGTACCGCGCTGGACGTACTGTTCTCCCTGCACGACATCGACACCCTGCAGGCGCAGACGCCCGCCGACGGGCTGGCGCTGCTCGAATCTCAGCCGGTCGACCTGGTCATCCAGGACATGAACTTCAGCGAGGACACCACCTCCGGCGAGGAAGGCGAGGCCCTGTTCGCGCAGATCCGCGCGCGCCATCCGGACCTGCCGGTGATCCTGCTCACGGCGTGGACCCATCTGAGCAGCGCCGTGGACCTGGTCAAGGCCGGCGCCGCCGACTACCTGGCCAAGCCCTGGGACGACCGCAAGCTGATGACCACGGTCAACAACCTGCTGGAACTGTCCGAGGCGCGCCGCGAACTGGACCGGCGCCGCAGCCGTGAACTGCACCAGCGCAACGCACTGGAAGAGAAGTACGACCTGTGCGGCGCGGTCTTCGCCGACCCCGCCAGCGAGCGCGTGATCGCGCTGGCCTGCCAGGTCGCACGCTCGGAACTGCCGGTATTGATCACCGGCGCGAACGGTGCCGGCAAGGAAAAGATCGCGCAGATCATCCAGGCCAATTCCCTGGTGGCCAAGGGGCCGTTCGTGGCGGTCAACTGCGGCGCGCTGCCCTCGGAACTGATCGAAGCCGAACTGTTCGGTGCCGAAGCCGGTGCGTATACCGGCGCCAACAAGGCCCGCGAAGGCAAGTTCGAGGCCGCCGATGGCGGCACCCTGTTCCTGGATGAGATCGGCAACCTGTCACTGGGCGGGCAGATGAAGCTGCTGCGCGTGCTGGAAACCGGCCGCTTCGAGCGCCTGGGCTCCAACCGCGAGCGCCAGGTCAAGGTCCGCGTGGTCAGCGCGACCAATGCCGACCTGCCGGCGATGATCCGCGACGGTACCTTCCGCGAAGACCTCTATTACCGCCTCAACACGGTAGAACTGGTGCTGCCGCCGCTGGCCGAACGACCGGGCGACATCGTGCCGCTGGCCGAGCGCTTCCTGACCGCTGGCAAGCCGTTGTCCACTGCGGCCACCGCGGCCTTGCAGCGGCACCCCTGGCCGGGCAACGTGCGCGAGCTGCGCAACGTGATCCAGCGCGCCGAGCTGCTGGCCACCGGCAACCGCATCGAAGTGGCCGATCTCAACCTGCCGCGCGCAGCCGCCACACCGCGCCCGGCCCCCAGTGCGGGCAATGATCCCGACCGTGCACGCATCGAGGATGTGCTGGCGCGCAACCATGGCGTCATCGCCCAGGCCGCCGCCGAACTCGGCCTGAGCCGCCAGGCGCTGTACCGGCGCATGGACCGCCACGGTATTCCGCGCGAATGAAACGGCGCTCGTTCACTTTCCGCCTGTTCCTGCGCCTGCTGCCGGTATTGGCACTGGCGGCGGCACTGCCGTGGCTGCTGGCCTACTGGATGGACCATGGCTGGGTGGTGACCACGGTGTCGGCGTTGATCCTGCTGTCATTGATGTGGTGGACCCTGCGCCGGGCGACCGCCCCGGTGCGATCTCTGATGCGGGCCCTGGCGGGTACCACCAGCAGCTATCGCGACGGCGAGTACAACTTCGGCGTGCACTGGCCGGGGAACGACGAGCTGGGCGACCTGGTGCAGGCCCACCGCGAACTGGGCGATGTACTGCGTGAGCAGCGGCAGGGCCTGGTGCAGCGTGAACTTCTGCTGGACACGATGGTGCAGAACACGCCGGTGGCGATGCTGCTGATCGCCTCGGGCGGTGATGGCATCGCCCGGGTGGTGTTCTCCAATCTGGCGGCACGCAAGCTGCTGCATGGCGGCTGGAAGCTGGAAGGCCAGCGCCTGGAGGACGTGCTGGAACAGGTGCCGGTGGAACTGCGCGATGCCATCGCCCGTGGCGGTGACAGCCTGTTCGCGGTGCATGCCGAGGGCGAGGACGGCGACGAGGATGACGAGCAGGTCTACCACCTCTCGCGCCGCGCGTTCCAGCTCAACGGCCGCCCGCACGACCTGTTGCTGGTGCGGCTGCTGACCGCCGAACTGCGCCGCCAGGAAGTGCAGACCTGGAAGAAGGTGATCCGGGTGATCAGCCACGAGCTCAACAACTCGCTGGCGCCGATCGCTTCGCTCGCCCATTCCGGCGGCGTGCTGGTGCAGCGTGAGCGCTTTGACCGGCTGCCCGAGATCTTCACCACCATCGAGGACCGGGCGCGTCACCTGGAAGGCTTCATCCGTGGCTACGCACGCTTTGCCAAGTTGCCGCAGCCGCAACTGCAGACCGTGCACTGGGCCCCCTTCCTGTCCAGCCTGCGCCAGCAGATCCCGTTTACCATGGAGCGCGAGCCGGACGAAGAACTGAGCAGCCGCATCGACATCGCGCAGTTCGGGCAGGCGCTGCTGAACCTGTTGAAGAACGCGCACGAAGCCTGCGCCGAAGCAGAGCCCCCAAACGATGACGTACAGGTGCAGCTGACGCGGCTGCCGCAGTGGCTGCGGCTGGACGTGCTGGATCGTGGCAAGGGCATGAACGAGCAGGTGCTGCAGAACGCACTGATGCCGTTCTATTCGACCAAGCGCAATGGCACCGGGCTGGGGCTGGCGCTGACCCGCGAAATCGTGGAGGCACACGGTGGTCGGGTGTCGTTGCAGAACCGCGGCGATGGCGGGCTGTGCGTGTCGATTCTGTTGCCGGTGGGCTGAGCGGGTAGATCCACGCCATGCGTGGATGTGCCGACCCAGGTCGGCACCTACCAGACCTGCCGCATCGCCACCCGCAGGTGCATAGGGAACCCCAGCGCGGCTTCTTCGGCCATCACCGCGCGCAGACCATCGTTCCACTGCGCCTCCGGCACTACCTCGAACCCTTCGCTGGCATAGAAGGCCGCATTCCACGGCACGTCGGACAACGTGGTCAGCACCGCTGCCGCGTAGCCTCCAGCCCTGGCCTGTGCCAACGCATGGCGCAACAACACGCGACCATGACCGCGGCGCGCGTGCGCGGGATCCACGTCCATCTGCAGCACATGGAAGTCACCGCACAGCTCGCCGGCCAGCAGGTAGCCCGCGATGCCACCGTCAGCCGCATCCACCACCCACAACTGGCCACGTTGAAGGCCATCCTGCAGCGTCGGCAGGTCGAGGCCATGCCCGGCAAATACCGGGTAGGCCTGGTGTCCCTTCAGCAGCTCACCGGCACGTTGTTCAATTGCCGGCAGCATGCCGAGTTCGTCGGCGTGCGGGATGCGTGGCTCAGGACTTCTTGAGCGGGCGCTTCCAGCCATCGATGGTTTCCTGTCGTGCACGTGCCAGCGTCAGCTTGCCATCCGGGGCGTTGCGGGTGATGACCGAACCGGCAGCGATGGTGGAGCCCTCACCGATCAGCACCGGTGCCACCAATGCGCTGTTGGAACCGATGAAGGCGTTGTCGCCGATGGTGGTGGTCGACTTGTTCACGCCATCGTAGTTGCAGGTGATGGTGCCGGCACCGATATTCACCTTGCTACCGATCACCGCGTCGCCCAGGTAGGTCAGGTGATTGGCCTTGCTGCCAACACCGAGGGTGACCTTCTTGGTCTCGACGAAGTTGCCGACATGCACGCCATCGGCGAGCACGGTACCCGGGCGCAGCCGTGCGAACGGCCCCACCAACGCAGCACCTTCGGTGACCACACCTTCCAGGTCGCAATGCGCGCGCACTTCGGTGCCCGGGCCAAGATTGACGTCCTTCAGCCGGTTGAACGGGCCCACGGTGACGCCGTCACCGAGCACGATGTTGCCTTCCAGAACGACATCGACATCGATCAGCACGTCGCTGCCCACGGTGACGGTGCCACGGATATCCAGGCGTGCCGGGTCGCGCACGCGCGCACCCTGCGCGCACAGGGCCCGTACCGCGCGACGCTGCCAGGCACGCTCCAGCTGCGACAGCTGCCAGGGATCGTTTGCCCCTTCGGCCTCCTGCGCGTCGGCCACCAGCGCCATCTCGGCCGGAGTGTACTCGTGCGCGGCAAAGGCGAACACGTCGGTCAGGTAGTACTCGCCCTGCGCGTTGCTGTTGGACAGCTGCGACAGCCAGCGCCGCAGCGCGGTCGACTCGGCGGCGATGATGCCGGTGTTGATCGTGCGCACACGCAGCTGGTCGTCGGTAGCGTCCTTCTGTTCGACAATCGAGCCGACCTTGCCTTCGGCATCGCGCAGCACGCGGCCGTAACCGGTCGGGTCATCGACATCGGCGACCAGCACCGCCAGTCGACCCGGCTGCGCCAGCAGGTCGCGCAGGGTCTGCGCGCGGATCAGTGGCACGTCGCCGTACAACACCAGCACCTGTGCGGCGTCGGGCACCTGTGGCATCGCCTGGGCCACCGCATGGCCGGTGCCCAGCTGCTGCGCCTGTTCAGCCCATTGCAGGTCGGGCTGGTCGGCGAAGTGCTGGCGTACCGCTTCACCGCCATGGCCGTAGACCACGTGGATCGCGGCCGGCTGCAGCGCGCGGGCGGCGTCGATCACATGCGCCAGCATCGGTTGGCCAGCGATCGGCTGCAGTACCTTCGGCAGCACCGACTTCATGCGCTTTCCTGCACCGGCGGCGAGGATGATGATGTGCAAGGCTTGGGTCATGGAGAGGGGCCACGCAGCGGCGGCAATCTGAGGACTGGCTGATAGGATAGCCGAGCTCCTTCCCTGCCTGACGTGAACCGAGAATTCCTTGAAGAAGCGATTCCTCGATCTTTTGCCCTGGATGGGCCCACTCCTGCTGCTCATCGGCCTGGCCATCACGCCACTGCTCAGGGGCTTGCCATCAGGTCGCTTCCGTGAACTGGTCGTACTGGGTCTGCTGACCTGCGCCTTGGCATGGCTGATGCGGCGCCTGCGTGGCTGGTCCATGGCCAGCTGCCTGGCGATGCTCTGGATACTTCTGCTCCCCCTGTTCACCGGTGTATCTCCGCTGCTGGCAACGGCCTTGCTGCTGCTGGTTGCGATCGTGATCGGTCAGGCGCTGTTCGCGCAGCGCTCGTTGGCCCTGCAGACGATGGCTGGCCTGTTGGTACTTTCGGCAGTGCTGGGCTGGGCCCTGCTGGTCCCGATCCATTTCCGCTGGGTCTATCTGCCGGTGGGCCTTGCCGTGGTGATATGGCGCCGTTCGCTGCTGTGGTCATCGTTGCGGGCCGGCGTGGCGCAGTGGCGGCAGTCCGTGGCGGACGCGCCGCGCAGCGCCGCATTCGCTGTGCTGGTGGTCGGCTTGGCCAGTACCGCCTGCTGGTTGCCGACCCTGCAGTACGACGACCTCACCTACCATCTGCGCTTGCCATGGCAGTTGCTGGAACAAGGCGTCTATCAACCGGCTCCCCAGCACCAGATCTGGGCGCTGGCGCCCTGGGCGACGGATATCATCCAGGCAGTACCACAGGTAATCGCAGGGGCTGAATCACGTGGCCCGGTCAACGCGATCTGGCTGCTGCTGCTGGCCACGGGCGCCTGGCAGCTTGCGGCGCAGCTCGGCGCGAGCGTGCTGCTGCGCTGGCTGGCGGTTGCCATGGTAGCCAGCCTGCCGCTGACCGCCGGCCTGGCGGGTGGCATGCAGACCGAGCTGCCAACCGCTGCGGTGCTGCTCTGGATGTGTGCGCTGGCTGCCGCGCCCCGTGATGGCCGCTTGTCCAACTGGATGCTGCTGGCGGTGCTGGCCGGTGGACTGCTGGCGATGAAGTCGATGAGTGCGGTGATGGCACTCCCTGTCCTGGCCTGGGCCCTGATCCGCCATCCGTGGCCGTCGTTGCCGCGCATCGGCCTGGTGCTGCTGGCAGGACTGCTGGTCGGTGGTGCCAACTACGTGTTCGCGCAGTGGATTGCTGGCAATCCGGTGCTGCCGCTGTTCAACGGCATCTTCCAGTCGCCCTACTTCGCTCCGACGAACTTCATCGACCTGAAGTACAAGATCGGCTTCGGTCCCGACCTGCCGTGGGCACTGACCTTCCATTCATCGCGCTACTTCGAATCGCACGATGGTGCGGCGGGCGTGGTCCTGATCGGCTTGGCCGGGCTGTGGCTGCTGGCCGTGCTGCGTCCGCCAACTCGCGCGGCGGCACTGGTGGCACTGGCCGTGCTGGCACTGCCGCTGTTGCCGATCCAGTACCTGCGCTACGCCTATCCTGGCATGGCATTGCTGTGCGTGGTCGCCGTGGCGTCGCTCGGCGCCGGCCCCTTGCGCCGGCCTCTCATTGGACTGCTGGTGGCGCTGTGGGTGCTCAATGTCAGCTTCCAATCCACCGGCTACTGGATGCTGCGTAGCGGAGCGTTGAAGGACACGCTGAAGGCGGCTGGCCGCGATGCTCCGTTGTTCCAGCGTTTTGCACCCGAACGCACACTGGCCGCAGCCATCCGTGCGTCGGGTGAAGACGAGGGCACCGTGCTGCTGCTGGATCCGGGTGACCCGTTCTTCGCCGAATTCGGTACCCGTGGGCGCACGATCAGCTGGTACTCGCCCAGCCTGCAGGCGGCCGCCGCCAACGCCGAGCTGGATCCCAGCGGCAAGCGCTGGCTCGCCATGCTGCAGCAACAGCAGGTCAGGCACGTCATCCTCCGCAGTGAAGCGCTCACACCCTCACAGAAACTCGCACTTGAGCTGGCAGGTGCCCACCTGCGCGAAGAAGCCGGCGGCCGCCAGTGGTGGAGCCTCCCGGCGCCTCCAGGAAAGCCATCGCGATGAACATCCCCCCTCCGACCAGCCCCACCACAGCGGTCCGGCCCGACGACTCGCCGCGCATTGCGGTGGTGATCCCGTGCTATCGCGTGCGCGCGCATATCCTGCAGGTCATCGCCGGCATCGGACCGGAAGTGGGCTGGATCATCGCCGTCGATGATGCCTGTCCCGAGGCAAGCGGCGCCTGGATTCGCGAACACTGCACCGATCCGCGCGTCATCGTGGTCCATCACGAGCAGAACCAGGGAGTGGGTGGTGCCACGCTGACCGGCTACCAGCACGCGCTGCAGACACCTGCCCATGTGGTGGTCAAGCTCGACGGCGACGGGCAGATGGATGCCGGCCTGCTTCCCCGCTTTGCCAGCCCACTTCTGTCCGGCCACGCGGACTACGCCAAGGGCAACCGCTTCCATCGCGTCGGCTTCGTGCGCGGCATGCCTTGGGTGCGCCTGGCTGGCAATGCGGCACTTTCGTTCATGACCAAGCTGTCCAGCGGATACTGGCAGATCGCTGATCCGACCAACGGCTACACGGCGATCCGCAGTGAAGTACTGCACGAGCTGGAGCTCGAGCGGATCGCAAAGCGCTACTTCTTCGAATCGGACCTGCTGTATCACCTCAACCAGGTGCGTGCCGTGGTGATCGATGTACCGATGCGCGCCCGCTATGAAGACGAAACCAGCAGCCTGAGCCCGTTACGCATCCTTGGCCCGTTCCTGCTGGGGCATCTGCGCAACACCCTGCGTCGCCTGCTTTACAGCTACGGCATACGCGGCTTCTCGCTGGCCAGCGTAGAGCTGCTGCTTGGCAGCGTTCTACTGGCCGGCGGCGGCATATTTGGCCTGTGGCGGTGGTGCCTCTCAGCCGACAGTGGTGTACCGGCCACTGCGGGTACCGTGATGATCGCCGGCCTGCCCATCATCGTGGGTATGCAGATGCTGCTGTCCTGGCTCAATTTCGATGTAGCCAGCGAACCGCGGCAACCCGTGCATCGTCTGCTTGGCGTCGAACAGGCCCTGCGCAGCGTCATCGGGAAGCCTCGGCAATGACCCTCCTGCGCCAGGGCAGCGCATACATCGTCATCGGCCTGGTGCAGCTGCTGCTGGACTGGCTGGTGTTCGTGGGAAGCACCGCACTCGGGCTGCCGGTCGCTCCTGCCAACATCGTCGGCCGTTTGGCCGGCATGCTGCTCGGCTTCTGGCTCAACGGCCGCTATACCTTTGCTGACGCCGGCCAACAGCGCCTGGGCTGGAAGCGCTTCGCGCGCTTCTTCCTGCTTTGGATTCTGCTCACAGCGACCAGCACCCTGCTGGTGACGGTGGTCGACCATGGGTTGGGGCTGCAGTACGCGTGGCTCGCCAAGCCGCTGGTGGAAGGCGGCCTGGCCCTGGTGACATTCGTGCTGCTGCGGCACGTCGTGTACCGCTGACCGGATTCATTGACGACCATCGTCACCGGCCAGATGCATGCTCAATCCCACGCGCCACAACTCAGCGGGCTGTAGCGCGACAGCGTCTGATGGCTGCCTGCTCCGGGCATGCGGCAGCGGAAAACAAACAAAAACGCCGGCATGGCAGCCGGCGTTCCTGCACTCCCCCATGCCTTGCAGGCAGAGGTGTCACCTCGGCACAGTTCAGTGCTTGAGGTTCTTTCGCAGGCGCTCCAGCGCCTGCAGCTGGACAACGGCTTCAGCCAGCTTCTGCTGGGCCTCAGCCACTTCCATCGCCTCGCCGCGGTTGGCCAGGATGCGCTCGGCTTCTTCCTTGGCCTTGCGGACCGAGGCTTCGTCGATGTCCTGCGCGCGGATCGCGGTGTCGGCCAGCACGGTCACCACCTGCGGCTGCACTTCCAGGATGCCGCCGGAAATGGCGAAATCCAGCTGCTCGCCGTTCGGCGTGGTCACCACCACCTTGCCCGGCTTCAGGCGGGTGATCAGCGGCGCGTGCTTGGGCGCGATGCCCAGTTCGCCCAGCTCACCGGTGGCCACGACCAGGGTCGCTTCGCCACGGAAGATTTCCTGCTCGGCGCTGACGATGTCGCAACGGATCGTGCTCATGCAAATCTCTTCGCTGTTCGCGGCGGCGCAATGCCACCGTGGGGGTCCACCGGCGCAGGCGGTTGCCCGGCGCCGGCGTCAGGTCGGGCAGGATCGCTCCCGCCCGTCCCGGATCAGGCCTTCTCGGCCATCTTCTTGGCCTTCTCGACCGCTTCTTCGATGCCGCCGACCATGTAGAACGCCTGCTCCGGCAGGTGGTCGTACTCGCCATCAACGATGGCCTTGAAGCCACGGATGGTGTCCTTCAGCGGCACGTACTTGCCCGGCGAACCGGTGAACACTTCGGCCACGTGGAACGGCTGGCTGAAGAAGCGCTCGATCTTACGGGCGCGCGACACGGCCTGCTTGTCCTCTTCGGACAGCTCGTCCATGCCCAGGATCGCGATGATGTCCTTCAGTTCCTTGTACTTCTGCAGGGTCTGCTGGACGCGCTGGGCGGTGTCGTAATGCTCGTGGCCGATGACCAGCGGGTCCATCTGGCGGCTGGTGGAGTCCAGCGGATCGACGGCCGGGTAGATACCCAGCGAGGCGATCGAACGCGACAGGGTGACAGTCGAGTCCAGGTGGGCGAAGGTGGTCGCCGGCGACGGGTCGGTCAGGTCGTCCGCGGGAACGTAGACGGCCTGGATCGAAGTGATCGAACCGTTCTTGGTCGAGGTGATGCGCTCCTGCAGGACGCCCATTTCCTCGGCCAGGGTCGGCTGGTAACCCACGGCCGACGGCATACGGCCCAGCAGTGCCGACACTTCGGTACCAGCCAGGGTATAGCGGTAGATGTTGTCGACGAACAGCAGGACGTCCTTACCCTTGCCGTTTTCGTCCTTCTCGTCGCGGAAGTACTCGGCCATGGTCAGGCCGGTCAGGGCGACGCGCAGACGGTTGCCCGGCGGCTCGTTCATCTGGCCGTACACCATCGCCACCTTGTCCAGGACGTTGGAGTCCTTCATTTCGTGGTAGAAGTCGTTGCCCTCACGGGTACGCTCACCCACGCCGGCGAACACGGACAGACCGCTGTGCGCCTTGGCGATGTTGTTGATCAGTTCCATCATGTTGACGGTCTTGCCGACGCCGGCGCCGCCGAACAGGCCGACCTTGCCGCCCTTGGCGAACGGGCACATCAGGTCGATGACCTTGATGCCGGTTTCCAGCAGTTCGGTGGCCGGGGACTGGTCTTCGTACGACGGGGCCGCACGGTGGATTTCCCAGCTGTCGCTGGCGGCCACCGGGCCGGCTTCGTCAATCGGACGGCCGAGCACGTCCATGATGCGGCCCAGGGTGCCAGCGCCGACCGGCACGGAGATGCCGCGGTTGGTGTTGGTGGCAACCAGGTTGCGCTTCAGGCCGTCGGTGGAACCGAGGGCGATGGTACGCACCACGCCGTCACCCAGCTGCTGCTGGACTTCGAGGGTGATTTCGGTGTTGTCGACCTTCAGTGCGTCGTACACCTTCGGCACCGACTCACGCGGGAATTCGACGTCGACGACCGCGCCGATGATCTGAACGATCTTGCCCTGACTCATTGCTGCATCCTCTAAATGTGTGCTTTGAACGAACGCGGTCAGACTGCTGCCGCGCCGCCGACGATTTCGGAGATTTCCTGGGTGATCGCTGCCTGGCGCGCCTTGTTGTAGACGAGCTGGAGGGTGCCGATCAGCTTGTTGGCGTTGTCGCTCGCCGCCTTCATCGCAACCATGCGTGCGGCATGCTCGGAGGCGACGTTTTCCAGCAGTGCCTGGTACACCAGCGACTCGATGTAACGCGTCATCACGTGCTCCAGCACGGTCGCGGCATCGGGTTCGTACAGGTAATCCCAGTCGTGGTGAGCGACCTGCTTCTCAGCCGGCGGCAGCGGCAGCAGCTGATCGAAGCTGGCCTTCTGCACCATGGTATTCACGAAGCGGTTGTAGACCAGGTACACGCGGTCGACCTTGCCTTCGGTGAAGGCGTCGAGCATGACCTTGATCACACCGATCAGAGATTCCAGCTTCGGCACGTCGCCGATGTGGGTCACGCTGCCGACCATGTTGACCTTCACGCGGCGGAAGAAGGTCGATGCCTTCTGGCCGATGGTCACCAGGTCCACTTCCGCACCCTTGTCCTGCCATGCCTTGGCTTCGCCCAGCATCTTGCGGAACAGGTTGTTGTTCAGGCCGCCGGCCAGGCCGCGATCGGAGGAGATCACGATGAACCCGACCCGCTTGACCTGCTCGCGCTCGACCAGGAACGGATGCTGGTAGTCGGTGCTGGCCTGGGCCAGGTGGCCGATCACCTGCTTCATCGCCTGCGCGTACGGACGCGAGGTCTTCATCCGATCCTGCGCCTTGCGGATCTTGGAGGCCGAGACCATTTCCAGGGCGCGCGTCACCTTGCGGGTGTTCTGCACGCTCTTGATCTTGGTTTTGATTTCGCGTCCGCTTGCCATCTCTTGTTTCCCGTGGCGCGGGGCTGATGCCCCGCGTTGTTCAACCGTTTGAGCGGGGCGAGCCCCGCTCTACGAGCGCTGGATTACCAGCTGCCGGTGGTCTTGAACTCGGCGATGCCCTTCTTGAAGGCACCTTCGATGTCGTTGTCCCAACCGCCGGTGGCGTTGACCTTGCTGACCAGTTCGCCCTGGGTGTTGGCGAAGTGGGCGTGCAGGCCTTCTTCGAACGCCAGCAGCTTGTTGACCGGCACGTCGTCGAGGTAACCCTCGTTGACGGCGTAGATCGACAGCGCCTGGTTGGCGATCGACATCGGCGCGTACTGCTTCTGCTTCATCAGCTCGGTGACGCGCTGGCCACGCTCCAGCTGCTTGCGGGTCGCCTCGTCCAGATCCGAGGCGAACTGCGCGAACGCAGCCAGCTCGCGGTACTGGGCCAGCGAGATACGGATGCCGCCCGACAGCTTCTTGATGATCTTGGTCTGGGCCGAGCCACCGACGCGCGACACCGAGATACCGGCGTTCACGGCCGGGCGGATGCCGGCGTTGAACAGGTCGGTTTCCAGGAAGATCTGGCCGTCGGTGATCGAGATCACGTTGGTCGGAACGAAGGCGGACACGTCGCCGGCCTGGGTTTCGATGATCGGCAGCGCGGTCAGCGAACCGGTCTTGCCGGTGACCTTGCCTTCGGTGAACTTCTCGACGTATTCCTCGGACACGCGGGCAGCGCGCTCGAGCAGGCGGGAGTGCAGGTAGAACACGTCACCCGGGTAGGCTTCACGGCCCGGCGGGCGCTTCAGCAGCAGCGAGATCTGGCGGTAGGCAACGGCCTGCTTGGACAGATCGTCGTACACGATCAGCGCGTCTTCGCCGCGGTCCATGAAGTACTCACCCATGGTGCAGCCCGAGTAGGCGCTGATGTACTGCATGGCAGCCGATTCGGAAGCGGTCGCGGCCACCACGATGGTGTGGGCCAGCGCGCCGTTCTCTTCCAGCTTGCGCACGATGTTGGCGATGGTCGAAGCCTTCTGGCCGATCGCAACGTACACGCACTTGATGCCGGTGCCCTTCTGGTTGATCACCGCATCGATCGCCATCGCGGTCTTGCCGGTCTGGCGGTCACCGATGATCAGCTCGCGCTGGCCACGGCCGATCGGGATCATGGAGTCGACCGACTTGTAACCGGTCTGCACCGGCTGGTCGACCGACTTGCGCCAGATCACGCCCGGAGCAACACGCTCCACCGGAGCGGTCAGGTCGGTGCCCAGCGGGCCCTTGCCGTCGATCGGTTCGCCCAGCGCGTTCACGACGCGGCCCAGCAGCTCCGGACCAACCGGCACTTCCAGGATGCGGCCGGTGGTCTTGGCGACGTCGCCTTCGCGCAGGTGCTCGTAGTCACCCAGCACCACGGCGCCGACCGAGTCGCGCTCCAGGTTCAGGGCCAGGGCGAAGGTGTTGTTCGGCAGTTCGATCATTTCGCCCTGCATCACGTCGGCCAGACCGAAGATGCGCACGATGCCGTCGGACACGCTGGTCACGGTGCCTTCGTTGCGCGATTCCGCGGCCAGCTTGACCTTCTCGATGCGGTTCTTGATCAGTTCGCTGATTTCGGAGGGGTTGAGCGTGGTTGCCATCGTCAAGTCCTAGTGCCGGCAGCGGGGCCGGACGTTAAATGAATTCAGTTAGCGAGCGCGGTCTGCAGACGGGCCAGCTTGCCCTTCAGCGAACCATCGATGACCACGTCGCCGGCGTCGATCACGGCGCCGCCGATCAGCGAGGCATCGACCGCGGTGGTCACATCGACCTCGCGGTTGAAGCGCTTGCGCAGCGCGACCTTGATCGCGTCCAGCTCACTGGCCGACAGTTCGGCGGCCGAGGTGACGGTGGCCTTGACCACGTGCTCGGCTTCGGCGCGCAGGGCGTCGAACATGCCGGAGATTTCCGGCAGCAGCGGCAGACGATGCGATTCGGCCAGGATGGCCAGGAAGCGCGAGTAGGTCTCGCCGTGCGACACCGGCGCCAGCAGGGCGACGGCGTCGTCACGACCCAGCTCCGGGTTGGCGAGCAGGGCCGCCACGCGCGGGTCGGCGGCGACGTGGGCGGAGAACGCCAGGGCGTCCGACCACGGCGCGAACGCGCCTTCGTCGCGCGCGGTCGCGAACGCGGCGCGGGCGTACGGGCGGGCAAGCGTGAGGGCCTGGCTCATCCTTAGATCTCCGAGGCCAGCTCGTCGAGCAGCGCCTTGTGGGCGTTGGCGTCGATTTCGCGCTTGAGCAGCTTTTCGGCACCGGTCACGGCCAGCGCGGACACCTGCTTGCGCAGATCTTCACGGGCACGGTTGGCGGCGGCGTCGATTTCAGCCTGGGCCAGTTCCTTCTGACGGGTGGCTTCGGTGATCGCTTCGTTACGGGCAGCATCAACGATCTGGTTGGCACGTGCGTGGGCCTGATCGATGATCTCGTTGGCCTTGGTGCGTGCTTCCTTCAGCGCTTCGTTGACCTTCTCCTGCGCCTGGGCCAGATCTTTCTGGCTGCGGTCGGCAGCAGCGAGGCCTTCAGCAATCTTCTGCTGGCGCTCTTCGATCGCGTTCATCAGCGGCGGCCAGATCTTGGTCGCGATGATCCAGATCAGACCAGCGAAGGCCAGCGCCTGCGCAAGAAGGGTGAAATTGATATTCATGGTTAGCTCGATCGCTGGTTTCGGGGTGGACGCGCCGCCGTAGCGGCGCATCCGGCCTTCATCCGAAACCGGGTGCATCAGCACCCGGTCGTCTCAAACCGCTGTATCAGCCGGCCAGAGCCTTGGTGACGGCGCCAGCGAAGGCAGCCGACAGCGGGTTGGCGAAGGCCAGCAGCAGGCCGACGGCGACCGAGATGATGAACGCGGCGTCGATCAGGCCGGCGGTGATGAACATACGGACCTGCAGGACCGGGATCAGTTCCGGCTGGCGGGCGGCCGACTCCAGGAACTTACCAGCCATGATGGCCAGACCCAGACCGGCGCCCAGCGCGGCCAGGCCGATCATGATGCCGACGGCAAGGGCGGTGGAGCTCTGAATCTGCGCGAAGTTGGTCAGGACGGCGAAGTACATGGTTATCTCCAGGAACTTAAGTTGCTAAGGGTGATGAAACGGATGAAGGTTGAAACGCGTTGAAGCTTGAAACTCAGTGAGCGTCTTCCGACAGGCTCAGGTACACGATCGACAGCATCATGAAGATGAAGGCCTGCAGCGGGATCACCAGCAGGTGGAACAGCATCCAGCCGAGGCCGAACACACCACCGGCAATGGCACCGAAGAAACCGGCACCACCCAGCACCCAGATCAGCAGGAACACGATTTCGCCGCCGAACATGTTGCCGAACAGTCGCATCGCCAGCGAGATCGGCTTGCTCAGCCACTCGACGATGTTGAGGATCAGGTTGAACGGCATCATCCACTTGCCGAACGGCGCCGTCAGGAATTCCTTGATGAAGCCGCCCAGGCCCTTCGACTTCAGTGCGAAGAACAGCATCAGGAAGAACACGCTGATGGCCATGCCCAGGGTGGCATTGACGTCAGCGGTCGGGACCGGCTTCCAGTAGTGCACGCCCACCCACTCCAGCGGCTTGGCGATGAAATCGGCCGGGATCATCTTCAGCAGATTCATCAGCAGAATCCAGAAGAAGATGGTGATGGCGATCGGCGTGACCAGCTTGCTCTTGCCGTGGTAGGTGTCCTTGGCCTGGCGGTCGACGAACTCCAGGCAGATCTCGACGAAGGCCTGCCACTTGCCCGGCACGCCGGCGGTGGCCTTGCGGGTCCCCAGCCAGAACGCGACAACGATCACCAGGCCCATCAGGACCGCAGTGAGGAAGGTATCGACGTGGATATGCCAGAACATACCCTCACCCTTGCCGACCGGTGCGGTCAGGTTGTGCAGGTGATGCTGGATGTAGCTGGTAGGGGTTAGAGCCTCGCCCGCCATGTGTCCGGAACCTTCAGTTAATTGAATTCTGTCAACGCCTGGCCATGGCCAGGACCTGGAACATCAAGCCGACGGCGATACCGGCCAACAGCGCCAATGCAGGCAGCTTGAAGACCAGGAACCCCACCAGCAGGACGCCGAAAACCACCACCCACTTGGCCACGATCGCAATGATCAGGCGAGCCATCGCCGATCCTGCGGCCAGTGCCCCACCACCCAGTGCCATCCGTGCCGCCACCCAGCCACCGGCCGAAATGGCCACACCGGACGCCAGCGCGCCGAGGGCATATTTCGGACCTACCAGCAGGAAGGCCAGGGCCAGGACAGCCACTGCGGCCAGCGGGTAGACCGCGGCGCGCAGCATCAGTCGCCGACCCGCATCAACGGAGTTCAGCACAGGACGTCCCGCGTGGTTGCAAGTGGAGGGCTGAGGCGGCTACAGCAGGGGGGCCTCATCGAGCCGCCAAATTATAGCAATGGGACAATTTGCGAGACAACCGCTGCCTGTTCATCCCGGGAAGCCGCAAGTTGCGGTAACGGTTACATTTTTGCGTGCCACCCGGGGGACAATGACGTCCGTATGATGCTGCGGCGCAATATTGAACTTTGGTCGCATCCGGCGGAACTTTCGCCGAATGCGCCGGTCCGATCTTTCGACCTGCCTGCAGCAACCTCGTCGACGCTCCGCCCCGCAGGTCCCACGATGGCCCCGAAGCCCGGCTCCGGGGCCATCTTTTTGCATCGTCGCGACAGCGCTGAACCGTGCACACGCCGTGGACCATACGTTCACGGATGGTGGACGGGCCTGTCCGGCACAGTGGTCTTCATTCTGATGAACCACTGCAAGGACTCTTCGATGCGCCCTGTACCCACCCTGCTCGCCCTCTCCCTGCTCGCCGCCGGCGCCTCGTTCGCCACTGCCGCCCACGCCGCTGAAGGCGACGACCGCTTCGCCCTGCGCCTGGGTGCGATGAACATCGACTCGGACAATACCCTCCGCGGCAAGACCAACGTGGCCGGCCAGGACATCGGTTTCTCCGAGGACTTCAAGCTGGGTGGCAAGGAGTGGGAACCACGCATCGACGGCATGTTCCGCATCAGCAACCGCCAGCGCCTGCTGTTCAACTACTTCAAGTACGACAAGGACCGCCGCGAGACTCTCGGCCAGGACATTTCCTTCGGTGACGTCAACGTGCCGTCGGGCAGTTTCGTCAAGGGCGAGCTGAAGTACCAGGTCGCCAGCCTGGTCTATGACTACTCGGTGGTGGACACCGACACCTTCGACCTCGGCCTGCAGCTGGGTGCCGAGTACGCCAAGGTGAGCACCAAGGCCTACGCCGATCTGGGCACCGTCTACGAAGGCCAGTTCCTCAACGAGAAGACCGACGGCGTGGCGCCGGTGGTCGGTGCGCGGCTGAGTTTCACCCCGTCCGAGAAGTGGATGATCACGCTGCAGGGCCAGTACCTCAACACGCGCTGGGGCAGCTTTGATGACTACAAGGGCGACCTGAGCCGCGCCAACGCCATCGTCGATTACCGCTTCACGAAGAACTTCGGCGTGTTCGCCGGCTATGACTGGTTCAAGCTGGACGCGGACAAGAAGGGCAGCGACGGCACCATCGGCCTGAAGCAGGAATTCAAGGGCCCGGTGGCCGGCGTCAGCTTCGTGTTCTGACACCCGCCCCTTCCACGGCATTCTCTCTCCTGGCGCGGCCTCCGGAACATCGGGGCCGCGCTTTTTTGTTTGCACGGTCAAGCAGAAGCGGGTTGGTCGAGCGCGGGGGGACATTTGTCCAAATGCCTGCCACCCGCGCTGCGGCCCGAACGCTCGCAATGAGAGTGATCGAGGCTCAACAAAAAAACCCCGGCAAATGCCGGGGCTTTTCATTTGGAACGGCGCAGGCGCCTTACTTCTTCTTCGGCATGTACAGATCGGTGATCGTGCCGTCGTAGATTTCCGAGGCCATTGCCACCGATTCGCTCAGTGTCGGGTGCGCATGGATGGTGTGGCCGATGTCTTCGGCTTCGGCACCCATCTCGATGGCCAGGCCGATCTCGGCCAGCAGGTCACCGGCATGCACGCCAACGATCGCACCACCGATGATGCGGTGGGTCTCTTCGTCGAAGATCAGCTTGGTGAAGCCCTCGGTACGGCCGATGCCGATCGCGCGGCCACTGGCGGCCCACGGGAACTTGGCCACGCCCACCTTCAGGCCCTTGGCCTTGGCTTCGGTCTCGGTCACGCCGACCCAGGCGATTTCCGGGTTGGTGTAGGCCACCGACGGAATCACACGGGCCACCCACTCCTTCTTGTGGCCGGCAGCCACTTCGGCGGCCAGCTTGCCTTCGTGCGTGGCCTTGTGGGCCAGCATCGGGTTGCCGACGATGTCGCCGATGGCAAAGATGTGCGGCACGTTGGTGCGCATCTGGCGGTCGACCGGAATGAAGCCGCGGTCGGTGACCTGCACGCCGGCCTTTTCCGCATCGATCTTCCTGCCGTTCGGCGAGCGGCCCACGGCCACCAGCACGCGGTCGAAGGTGCCCTGCGCCAGCGCAGGCGCCTGGCCTTCCTCGGCAGCTTCGAAGGTCACGGTGATGCCCTTGGCATCGGCGGTGACGCCCGAGGCCTTGGTCTTCAGGTGCACTTCGATGCCCTGCTTCTTCAGGCGGTCAGCCAGCGGCTTGACCAGGTCCTTGTCGGCGCCCGGCATCAGCTGGTCCATGAACTCGACCACGGTGACCTTGCTGCCCAGCGCACCGTACACGGTGGCCATTTCCAGGCCGATGATGCCGCCACCGACGACCAGCAGCGAGCCCGGCACTTCGGCCAGCTCCAGCGCGTCGGTGGAATCCATCACGCGCTTGTCGTCCCACGGGAAGTTCGGCAGCTTCACCGCCTGCGAACCGGCGGCGATGATGCACTTCTGGAAGCGCAGCAGCTGGGTGCTGCCGTCAGCTGCGGTGATTTCCAGTTCGTTGGCGGAAACGAACTTGCCGACGCCCTGCACGCTGCGGACCTTGCGCTGCTTGGCCATGCCGGCCAGGCCCTTGGTCAGCTGGTTGACGACTTTTTCCTTGTACTGGCGCAGCTTGTCCAGGGTGATGGTCGGCTTGCCGAACTCGACGCCGAAATCACCGGCGTGGGCCACTTCGTCGATCACCGCAGCAGCATGCAGCAGTGCCTTGGACGGAATGCAGCCGACATTGAGGCAGACGCCGCCGAGGCTGGCGTAGCGCTCGACCAGCACCGTATCCAGGCCGACGTCGGCGGCGCGGAACGCCGCCGTGTAGCCGCCCGGACCGGAGCCCAGCACAACCATCTCGCATTCGATGTCGGCCGGCTTGCCGCTGGACAACGCCGGCTTCGGTGCGGCAGGTTCGGCCGGGGCGCGGTGCGACGGGGTCACCGGCGGCTTGCTGGCCGGAGCAGCTGCTGCCGGAGCCGGCGCAGCGGCCTTGGCTGGGGCTTCGGCGACGCCTTCAGCGTCCAGCACCACGACCACGGCACCCTCGGACAGGGTGTCGCCCAGCTTGACCTTGATTTCCTTGACCACGCCAGCAGCCGAGGACGGCACTTCCAGAGTGGCCTTGTCCGATTCCAGGGTCACCAGACCCTGATCCTTCTTCACCGTGTCGCCAACGGCGACCAATACTTCGATCACCGGCACATCGCTGTAATCGCCGATGTCGGGAACCTTGACTTCAATCGTGGCCATGGTGGTTTTCCTCGTGCCCGCCTGGCATGGCCGGCGGACTGTCACTGCATCTGTTCACGCGGCCGCGCCAGGGGCTGCGGCCGCACGGTGGGGGCGAAGCGGTGCCTTACAGCAGCACGCGGCGCATGTCGGCCAGTACCTGCGACAGGTACGTGGTGAAGCGTGCGGCCAGGGCGCCGTCGATGACGCGGTGGTCGTAGCTCAGCGACAGCGGCAGCATCAGCTTCGGCGCGAATTCCTTGCCGTTCCAGACCGGCTGGATGGAGGACTTGGACACGCCCAGGATGGCCACTTCCGGTGCATTGACGATCGGGGTGAACGCAGTGCCACCGATGCCACCCAGCGAGCTGATCGAGAAGCAGCCGCCGCTCATGTCGGCCGGGCCCAGCTTGCCGTCGCGCGCCTTCTTGGCCAGTTCGCCGGTTTCCTGCGCGATCTGCACCACGCCCTTCTTGTCCACGTCGCGGATCACCGGCACGACCAGGCCGTTCGGCGTATCGGCGGCAAAGCCGATGTGGAAGTACTTCTTCAGGGTCAGGTTTTCACCGCTGGCATCGAGGGAAGCGTTGAATTCCGGGAACTTCTTCAGCGCCGCGGCGCTGGCCTTGATCAGGAAGGCGAGCATGGTCAGCTTGATGCCGGCCTTCTCGTTTTCCTTGTTCAGCGCCACGCGCAGGCCTTCCAGATCGGTGATGTCAGCCTGCTCGAACTGGGTGACGTGCGGGATCATGGCCCAGTTGCGGGCCAGGTTCGCACCCGAGATCTTCTTGATGCGCGACAGCGGCTGGACTTCGGTCTCGCCGAACTTGCTGAAGTCGACCTTCGGCCACGGCAGCAGGTTCAGGCCACCACCGGCAGCGACAGCAGCACCGCCGGCAGCCGGCACGCCACCGCTGAGTGCGGCCTTGACGAACTTCTGCACGTCACCCTTGGTGATGCGGCCACCCTTCTCGGTGCCGTTGATCTGCAGCAGGTCCACGCCCAGTTCGCGGGCGAACACACGCACCGCCGGGGTGGCATACGGCACCTTGGCCGGCAGCACGCCATCGGCGTTGAACTGCACCGGCGGGCTGGACGGGGTACCGGCCGAGGCGATCTCGCGGGCCGCCAGCCTGTCCGGCTGCGCCGGCACAGCGACCGGCTCGACCTTGGTGGAGGTCTCGGCGGCAGCCGGAGCGGCGGCTGCGGCAGCCTTGGTCGGCGCCGGTGCGCCAGCGCCCTCGGCTTCGATGATGGCGACCACATTGCCCTGCGACAGATTGTCGCCAACCTTGACCTTGATCTCCTTGACCACACCGGCCACCGACGACGGCACTTCCATGGTGGCCTTGTCGCTTTCCAGCGTGACCAGGCCCTGGTCCTTCTTGACCGTGTCGCCGACGGCGACCAGCACTTCGATGACCGGGATGCCGGAGTAATCGCCGATATCCGGCACCAGCGCCTCCACCGCGCCACCGCTGGCGGCCGGGGCAGCCGGGGCAGCAGCGGCCGGAGCCGGCGCGCTCTGGGTAGCGGCAGCCGGGGCAGCGGCCTTGGCCGGTGCCGGAGCAGCAGCGGCCGGCTTGGCGGCTTCGCCTTCGGCCACTTCGATCAGCGCCACGACCTTGCCTTCGGACAGGCTGTCGCCGACCTTGACCTTCAGTTCCTTGACCACGCCAGCCACCGACGACGGCACTTCCATGGTCGCCTTGTCACTTTCCAGCGTCACCAGGCCCTGGTCCTTCTTGACCGTGTCGCCGACGGCGACAAGCACCTCGATTACCGGGATATCGCTGTAGTCACCGATATCGGGGACAAGTGCTTCCTTGATTTCGGCCATGGGGATAACTCCGGCAATCTGGTGTAGGGAAACGTCTATTGTGCGGCCAGCGGGGGCCAGCGCCAACCGTTACAGGTGTTTTCAGTACTCACGCAGCCGGGACACGCTGTTGCTCATGGGTTGCGGCCGCGACCAGTCGGTAGCGTATTGTCCGGACGATGTCCGCTTCATGTCGCCAGTGCGTCGGCTACCGGCTGCCAGGCCTGGCGCAGCCGCGGCAGCGACCAGGCCGCGTTGGCCGGGCTGGTGGACGGCAGTGCCAGCAGCCTTGGCGGAGTCTCCAGGCAGGGCAGCACCCAACGCTGGAATGCCTTCAGCGAAGCGGCACCGTTGCAGCCGATCAGCTCCAGCTCAGGAAGCGAAGCGATCAATGCCGGCAGCGCATTGGGCACTTCCGTGCCACGCACGATGTCGGCATCCAGGCTGCCACGCCGCTCGCACTGGCCGATCACATCCCACAGGCCGATACCTGCCGCCTGTAGTGCCTGCAGTCGCTGCGCATAGGGCAGACCCGCGTCGAAGCCACAGATATCGGCCAGCACAGGCCAGAAGCGATTGCGCGGATGCGCGTAGTAGCGCTGCTCCTGCAATGACGCAACGCCGGGCATCGAACCCAGCAGCAGCACCCGGCACTTCATGTTCACCTGCGCTTGCAGGCCGATGCACACCGTTGCTTCGCTCACATCTTCTCCAACTGCATGAATGTCGCCGAAGGCCGAAAAGCCCATGAAAACAGGCTTTTCACTCCGGTCGCTGAACAAGGAAAACTATTTTTTAACGTGCGTCGGATTCGATTCATGTTGGGGCGACTACGGTGTGCTCGCCCCGCAACCGGGGGCCCAAAACAAGAAACATTAGGAGATACCCCCATGCGCTCCATCCGTATCCTGAGTCTCGCCCTGCTGACCTCCGCCGCCTTCGCGCCGGCCGCTTTCGCCCAGGACAGCAGCAGCACCGACACCGCTTCGGGCAAGCATTTTGCCGTTGTCGGCGGCATCTCGCTGCTGGAACCGAAGAACGACCCGATCACCGGCGTGAAGAAGACCGATGGTGGCCCGGCGCCGACCGTCAGCTTCAGCTACTACATCAACGACAACTGGGCCGTTGAGCTGTGGGGCGCTGCCGACAAGTTCGACAACAAGTTCAAGGGCCCGGACAACGCCCGCCTGGGCTCGGTCGAGCAGCAGCCGATCGCGCTGAGCGGCCAGTACCACTTCGGCCAGGCTGACAACGTGTTCCGCCCGTTCGTGGGCGTGGGCTACTACCAGTCGAGCTTCAGCAACGAGAAGCTGGGCAACGGCGCTGACACCGACATCCGCTTCAAGGATGCCAAGGGCGTGATCGGCACCGTCGGTGTGGACATGAACATCAACTCCACCTGGTTCGCCCGTGCTGACGCCCGCTACATGCGTTCGCGCCCGGACGTGAAGGTGGGCGGCGAGAAGATCGGCGAAGCCAAGATGGATCCGTGGACCGTCGGCTTCGGCATCGGCGCCCGCTTCTGATCCAGGCTGCACCTGCTTCACTGATGTAACGCGACGGGCCCTTCGGGGCCCGTCGTCGTTTCTGTCACCCGCGTTCCACCTGTAGAGCCGAGCCCATGCTCGGCTGCTTTTATGTAGAGTCGAGCCAAGCCCCTATCCCGAGTCGAGCGGCGGGCTCCGCGCGCATTGCGATGCGTTACGTTCAATGGCGCCCACGGTAAATGGTGGCGCGGCTCGGCTCTACATAAACAGGATGCGGAGGCACGATGCACGACGTCGACCTGCTGGTGATCGGTGGCGGCATCAACGGCGCCGGCATCGCCCGTGATGCCAGCGGCCGCGGCCTGCGCGTGCTGCTGTGCGAACAGCACGACCTGGCCGCGCATACCTCCAGTGCCAGCAGCAAACTGGTCCACGGCGGCCTGCGTTACCTGGAACAGGGCGAGCTGGGCCTGGTGCGCAAGGCGCTGGGCGAACGCGAGGTGGTACGCCGGCAGGCGCCCCATCTGGTCCATCCATTGCGCTTCGTACTGCCGTGGGAACCCCACCTGCGCCCACGCTGGATGCTGCGCATGGGACTGTGGCTGTACGACCACCTGGGCCGGCGCAGCCCGGCATTTCCCGCCTCGCACGCCCTGGACCTTCAGCGTGATCCGCTCGGCCCTTGGCTCTCTCCGGACCTGCGGCAGGCCTTCAGCTACGCCGACGCGCAGGTGGATGACGCGCGCCTGGTGCTGCTCAACGCCCTGGACGCTGCCCAACGTGGCGCGCAGGTACATGTGCGCAGCCGCTGCATCGAGCTGCGCCCTGTACAGGGCCATTGGCAGGCCATGCTGGAATCCGCCGATGGACAGCATCATGTGACCGCGCGCGCCGTCGCCAATGCGGCCGGTCCATGGGCCGGCGGCCTGCTGGAGCAGATGGAGGCACGCAGCGGCGGCCCGTCACTGCGGCTGGTACAAGGCAGCCACATCGTGCTGCGCCGTCCCTGGCCCGATGACAGTGCCTGCCTGCTGCAGCAGCCCGATGGCCGCGTGGTGTTCCTGCTGCCGTTCGCCCACGATCATCTGCTGGTCGGCACCACCGACACCGACTACCGCGGTGACCCGGCGCGCTGCGGCGTACTGCCCTCCGAGGTGAGCTACCTGTGCGCGGCCGCCAACCGTTATCTGCGCGAGCCGATCACTGCGCAAGACGTGGTCTGGCAGTTCGCCGGTGTGCGCCCACTACTGGCCGACCCGGACCCGCGTGCGGCAAAGCTGAGCCGAGACTACCGCCTTCAGCTGCAGTCCGACCCGGCGCCGGCGCTGCATGTACTGGGCGGCAAGCTGACCACCTACCGGGTGCTGGCCGAAGAAGCGCTGAACCTGCTGCGGCCAGCGCTGCCACAGATGGGACCGGACTGGACGGCAGGTGGAGATCCGCTGCCGGGCAGCGACTGGGGTGACGCCGCACAGGCGCGCTCCCGCCTGCAGGCGCTGGCACCGTGGTTGCCCGAGGAAATCGCACGCCGCTGGGCCGGCGCCTACGGCAGCCGCAGCGCGGAGCTGCTGCATGGCCTGCAGGGTGTGAACGATCTTGGTGAGGACTTTGGCGGGGGCCTGCATGCGCGGGAAGTGGCTTTCCTGCGTGAGCACGAATGGGCCCTGGATGCCGAGGACGTGCTGTGGCGGCGGAGCAAGCTGGGGTTGCGGCTGGATGCGGCGCAGGTGGCGCGACTGCAGGCGTGGATGGGGGGGCGGATCCCTTTCCCACGGAACGGGCTCTGACCCCCCGTGTTGCCACGTGTGCCAACCAGGGTTGGCAGCTACCAGGGCGGCCGCGCGCGACGCGGTCGATGCATTAGGATCTCCCCATCGCTACCGGAGACGCTGCATGACGCCCCGCTACGTGCTGGCCATCGACCAGGGCACCACCAGTTCGCGCGCGATCCTGTTCGACCGTGCCGGCGACATCGTCGGCAGTGCGCAGCGCGAGTTCGCGCAGATCTTCCCGCAGCCCGGCTGGGTCGAGCATGACCCGCGCGAGATCCTCACGAGCGTATATGCCACGCTGACCGAACTGCTCAGCCGCGGGCAGATCGACCCGCGCCATATCGCCGCACTGGGCATCACCAACCAGCGCGAAACCACCGTGGTCTGGGACCGTGCCACCGGCCAGCCGATCCACAATGCCATCGTCTGGCAGTCGCGGCAGAGCCACGCCATCTGCGAGCGGCTGAAGTCCGACGGGCATGAAGCGCTGATCCGCGAGCGTACCGGTCTACTGATCGACGCCTATTTCTCCGCCACCAAGGTGCGTTGGATACTTGACCATGTGGAGGGCGCGCAGCAGCGCGCCGAACGCGGCGAGCTGCTGTTCGGCACCATCGACAGCTGGCTGGTGTGGAACCTCAGTGGCGGCCAGGCGCACGTGACCGATTACAGCAATGCCGCGCGCACCCTGCTGTTCAACATCCACACGCTGGACTGGGATGACGACCTGCTGGCGCTGCTGGACATCCCGCGAGCGATGCTGCCTCAGGTGCGCGATTCCAGTTCGGTGTATGCGCACACCCGGCCGCAGTTCTTCTTCGACCACCCGATCCCGATCGCCGGCATCGCCGGTGACCAGCAGGCGGCGTTGTTCGGCCAGGCCTGCTTCCAGCCGGGCATGGTCAAGAACACCTATGGCACCGGCTGCTTCATGCTGATGCACACCGGCACGCAGGCGGTGCGTTCGCGCAACGGCCTGCTGACCACCATCGCCTGGGGCCTGGATGGCCGCGTGGAATATGCGCTGGAAGGTTCGATCTTCATCGCCGGCTCGGTGGTGCAGTGGCTGCGCGACGGCCTGCGGATGATCGAGCGCGCCAGTGACAGCCAGGCGCTGGCCGCGCAGGTGCCCGACAGCAGCGGCGTCTATCTGGTTCCCGCCTTCGTCGGCCTGGGGGCGCCGTACTGGCGCAGTGATGTGCGCGGTGCGATGTTCGGCCTGACCCGTGGCACCCGCAAGGCGCACTTCGTGCGCGCGGCGCTGGAAGCGATGGCCTACCAGACCCGCGACGTGCTCGATGCGATGCAGTCCGATGCCGGTATCGCGCTGACCGAACTGCGCGCCGATGGCGGCGCGATCGGCAACGACTTCCTGGCCGGCTTCCAGGCCGACATCCTCGGCGTGCCACTGCTGCGGCCGCGGTTGACCGAGACCACCGCGCTGGGCGCGGCCTACCTGGCCGGTCTGGCAGTGGGGTTCTGGTCCAGCCGCGAACAGATCGCCGCGCAATGGGGCCTGGACCGGCGCTTCGAGCCACAGATGGACGTGGCCCGGCGTGAAAAACTGTATGCAGGATGGCAGCAGGCCGTTGCCGCCACCCTCGCCTTCCACGTCGATTGAAACTGCAATGCCGTGCCGTGCCGTGCCGTGCCGTGCCGTGCCGTGCCGTGCCGTGCCGTGCCGTGCCCGGCTACGGTACGTGGATTGACCCTGTAGAGCCGAGCCATGCTCGGCTGCCGTTGGTGGGGCGCCGCAAAAAAGCAGAGCCGAGCATGGGCTCGGCTCTACAGGGACATTGGCGCCGGGGATCAGAACGCCGGCAGCACCGCGCCCTTGTACTTGGTCTCGATGAAGGCCTTCACCTGCGGGCTGGTCAGGGCCTTGGCCAGCTTCTGCACGCGGGCGTCGTCCTTGTTGTCCGGGCGCGCGACCAGGAAGTTCACGTACGGCGAGTCCTTGCTCTCGATCGCCAGTGCATCCTTGGTCGGGTTGAGGCCGGCGTCCAGCGCGTAGTTGGTGTTGATCAGGGCCAGGTCGACCTGGTCCAGCACGCGCGGCAGCATCGCCGAGTCCAGCTCGCGGAACTTCAGGTTCTTCGGATTGGCGGTGATGTCACGCAGTGTCGACAGCGCGTTGGTCGGATCCTTCAGCTCGATCACGCCGGCCTTGTGCAGCAGGATCAGCGCACGGCTGTTGTTGCTCGGGTCGTTCGGGATCACCACGTCGGCGCCTTCGCGCAGCTCGGCCAGCGACTTGATCTTGCGCGAGTACGCACCGAACGGCTCGATGTGCACGCCGATCACCTTCACCAGATCGGTCTTGCGGTCGCGGTTGTAGGCGTCCAGGTAAGGCTCGGTCTGGAAGTAGTTGGCGTCCACCTGCTTCTGCACCAGCTGGTCGTTGGGCTGCACGTAGTCGTTGAATACGCGCACGTCCAGATCCACGCCTTCCTGCTTGAGGATCGGCTTGACCACTTCAAGGATCTCGGCATGCGGCACGGCCGTGGCGGCCACCACCAGCTTCTGCGAGGGCTCGCCGGACGTGCCGCAGGCGGTCAGGGCCAGCGCAGCGGCGAGCAGGGGCAGCAACAGGGTCTTCTTCATGGGCGGGAGGGTTCTCGGGGGGAGTGTCAGGAGTTGTCGTAGTTGCTCAGGGCGAGCTCAAGCAGCGCCTTGGCCTGCTCGCGCAGCATCACCGGTTCGACGATCTCGGCATCCGAGCCGTAGTGCAGCACGTCCATCAGCAGCTCGCGCGAGACACTGTACGGCACCTTCAGTTCATAGCGGCCGTCGGCCAGGAAGCGGCCCTGCTGCTTGGAATGCCAGTGCTCGTCGGCCACCCAGCGCGCGGCCTTGGCGCTGAACAGGATGGTCGCCCAGCCCTTCGGCGCGCCGGAGAAGATGCCGTAGCTGGCCCCCAGCTGCTCGTCAAGTTCGCTGTCGGCCACGTCGCGGGCGGTGCTGTCGATCACCCGCGCCTTGTGGATGCGATCCACGGCAAAGCTGCGCAGCGCCTCGCGGTCATGGTCCCAGGCATCCAGGTACCAGTTGTCGCGGTAGTGGGTCAGGCGCTGCGGCGAAACGGTGCGCTTGGTCGGCTCGTCGGTGGAGCGGGCGCGGTACTCGAACGCCAGCTGGCGGCGCTCCAGCACCGCCGAAGCCACGCTGCGGAAGCTGCCTTCATCGAACTTGCGGCCACGGTGCGGAATTACCCGCACGCGGTCCACCGGCCAGCTGGAAACACCAGCCTGGGCTGCCAGCAGGCTCTCGATGCGCTGCTGCAGAGGTGCCAGCACCGAGGACAGCACGCCGCCGCCGGTCCGCGCCAGCAGGTGCTGCGAGGCCAGCAGGGCATGCAGTTCCTCCGAGCTCAGCCACAGGCCGGGCAGCTCGAAGCGGTCGCTCTCGTCGGCCTGGTAACGGAAGCCGGCCTCGCCGTCGCCCTCGATCGGTGCCATCAGCGCGTCGCGCAGGAAGGCCAGATCGCGGTAGACGGTGGCACGGGAGCAACCGAGCTTGTCCTGCAGGGTCGCCACCGTCACCGGATAGCGTGCGGACTTGAGCAGACGATGCAGGGCGGTGATGCGTTCGTATCGGTCCATACCCCCGATTATGTCCGAGTCGCGGGTCTTGTGTGGGACGTTTGGGCTATCGTGGTCGCCCCCACCCCTCTGGAACACCCGATGCGCCGGTTGCCTGCCCTGTCCCTGCTGGCCTGCCTGCTGCTGGCCGCCTGTGATCGCGCCCCCGCGCCGGCCAGCACCGACGCGCCCGTGCCTGCGGCGGATCCGGCGCAGGCGGTACTGGGCGCCAGCCAGCGCTTCTCGGCCCTGCGCAGCTTCCACGCCGAACTGGAGGTGCTGGGTGCACCGCAGCCGGTGCGCAGCGCCATGGACTTCGTCGCCCCCGACCGCTTCCGGGTGCAGACCCCGGCCGGTCCGCAGACGATCATCGGCGACACCATGTTCCTGCAGGCCGACGACGCGATCCGGCAGGTGCCGACCCCACCGGGCCTGCTCGAGCAATGGCGCAACCCGCTGCCGGCCGATGCCCTGCCCGCCGATCTGCAGGCCGAAGACCTGGGCAGCCAGTCGCTGGACGGGGTCGAGACGCGTCACTACCGGCTGCGTGGCGCGCAGCCCGGCGAACGCCTGGAGTACTGGGTGGACGCACAGGGCCTGCCGCGGCAGATCGTCCGCAGCGGCAGCAGCAATGGCCGCAGCTTCCAGCTGCGCCTGCGCTATTCGCGCTTCAACGACCCGGCATTGCGCGTCGATCTGCCCTGAATAGGCGATCGCGGCAACGTCTGCTGAAGAAACCGTTTGGATCGATTCGGACCGCCATCACGCTTCCAGTATCATCACCGGCTGTCAACCGCTTCGGAGAAGCCCCGATGTCCCTGCGCGTGTCCCTGCTGATCCCCCTGCTGCTGTGCGCACCGCTCGCGTATGCGCAGGATGCCTCCGAACTGGCGGCGATGTCCTCGCCGTGGAGCGGCAGTGGCGGCGAGCTCGGCTTCGCTTCGGCACGCGGCAACAGCAGCACCGAGAGCTTCAACGGCCGCCTGCGCCTGCGCTACACCGATGGCGACTGGGTGCACAGCATGGACCTGGCCGGCCTGCGTTCCAGCTCCAAGGTGATCGAGACCCGCGACGACGGCTCCACCAGCCGCCGCAACAACACCACCGCCAACCGCTACACCGGCAGTGCCGGCAGCGCGCTGCAGCTGGGCGAGCACCGCCAGCTGACGGCCACGGTGCGTACCGAGCGCGATGACTTCGCCACCTACGACCGCCAGAGCTCGTTCGGTCTGGGTTACGGCACCCGCCTGTGGAACACCGAGCGTTTCTCGTTCGACGCACAGATCGGCCCCGGTGTGCGCCGCACCCACAGCACCGAGGACGACCGCACCCGCACCGGCATGATCGGCCGCGGCCTGTTCGACATGAAGTACTCGCTGACCGACAACACCGACCTGGTCAACACCCTGCTGGTCGAATCGGGTTCCTACAACACCTTCGGCCAGAACGACTTCGGGGTTTCGGTGAGCATGAACGAGCATCTGGCGCTGAAGGCCGGCTGGCAGGCGCGTTACAACAGTGACGTGGCCGAGGACAAGCGCAAGACCGATACGCTGACCACGATGAACGTGGTCTACAAGTTCAAATAGGCAGAACGGGCGCCGAGGGCGCCCGTTTCGTTTTTGTAGAGTTGAGCCATGCTCGACTTGAGCGCGAAGCCCGGGATTTTCCCGGCGAAGAGCAGCCGAGCATGGCTCGGCTCTACAGACATCGGGGCTCAGGCGTTCAGCAGTTCGCCGGCGCCATCGTCCAGCAGCAGCTTCGCCACGCGCTGGCCCAGCGCTTCCGGGGCATTGGCCGGGCCCACCGCCTCGGCACGCACCGCACGGCCATCGCTGGCGCTGCCAACCAGCCCCTGCAGGTGCAGGTCGTCGCCCTGCCACTGCGCGATGGCCGCAACCGGTACATGGCAACTGCCATGCAACGCACGGTTCATCGCCCGCTCGGCTTCCACGCAGGCACGCGTGGTTGCGTCATCAAGCGGGGCGAACAACGCCATCAGGCGCGCATTGCCGCCATCGCACTCCACTGCCACCGCGCCCTGCGCCGGGGCCGGCAGCCACTGCGGCGGTTGCAGGCGCGCGACGATGCGCCCGCCCAGGCCCAGACGCTCCAGGCCGGCCACGGCCAGCACGATGGCGTCGTAGCCGCCGTTGTCGAGCTTGGCCAGGCGGGTGTTGACGTTGCCGCGCAGGTCCAGCAGCTCCAGGTCCGGGCGCAGCGCGCGCAGCTGGGCCTGACGACGCAGCGACGAGGTACCGACCCGCGCGCCGATCGGCAGCGCGTCCAGCGAAGCGTACAGATTGGAGACGAAGCCATCGGCGGGATCGTGGCGGGTCAGCATTGCCGGCAACGCGAACGGCGCGTCCAGTTCCATCGGCACATCCTTCAGCGAATGCACGGCGCAGTCGGCCTCGCCACGCAGCATGGCCAGCTCCAGTTCCTTCAGGAACAGGCCCTTGCCACCAATCGCGGCCAGCGAACGGTCGAGCACCTCGTCGCCGCGGGTGCTCATCGGCACCAGTTCCACATGCAGGCCGGGGTGGGCCTGGCGCAGGCGGTCGGCGACGTGTTCGCTCTGCCAGAGGGCGAGCGGGCTCTTGCGGGTGGCGATGCGGACGGTTTCCATCCGGTCATTATCGCGCCTATCGGCGGGATACGGCCAACGGCGGAGCCCCTCGTGGCTTGAAGCAGCAGCTGGGCTTGGCCGGTCGGGGTGGGCTGCGCAGGGGTCGCTGCAAGTACGTCCATGTAAGCTCGGTCGCCGCATCCATGCGGCTCACGCCCCTGCGCAGCCCACCCCGACCGGCCTCTGACAGTTTCCGTGTGCGTCAGCCACGGAAGATCAAAAGAAAAAAGAAAAAAGCAGAAGCAGAAGCAGCAGCCGTCGGCTTCCGGGGTCAGATCCCTTTTCCGCAGGAAAAGGGATCTGACCCCTCTTCCCCCCACCCGATAACAACAATGCCTTTGCCGTCCGACACGGGAAAAGCGAGAGGGTTGGGCCGGGGTGGGGTGGCGGGACCGTTGGCGCCATGGATGGCGCCATCGAGCTTACAGGGATGTACTTGCAGCGTGTCCCGCCACCCCACCCCGGCCCGACCCCGCACGTAGAAACACCGAGCCATGACCCGCTGTTGCTGTTGCCGTTGCTGTTGCTGTTGATCTCGAAGCAGTCGCGGCCGCAGGCCGCGCGGAACACTCACAGATGCCGCAATTCCTGCTTCAACGTCGCCACGCAGCGGCGGCTCACTTCCAGCGGCTGCTTGCCATGGCGCAGCATCGCCTGCACCTGGCCGCCCGTGCCTCGACGCAGCTCCACCAGCTCATGGCGTGCCACCAGGCAGTTGCGATGGATGCGGATGAAGCGGCTGGCGAACTCCTCCTCCAGCGACTTCAGCGACTCCTCGATCAGGTCTTCGCCGCGTGCGTGGTGCACCACCACGTACTTCTCTTCGGCCTGCAGGTAGTGGATGTCGTCCAGCGGAATCAGGCGCAGGCTGCCGCGCAGGCGCGCGCACAGCATGCTGCGGGCCTGCTGCCCGCGGTGGTCCTGCGGCTGGCCGTCGCGGCCGGCCAGGAACGTGCGTGCGCGTGCGATCGCTGCAGCCAGGCGCTCGGCACGCACCGGCTTCATCAGGTAATCGATCGCTGCCGCTTCGAAGGCCGACAGTGCATGCGCGTCGTAGGCAGTGCAGAACACCACCGCCGGGCGTGGCTCGAAGCTGGCCAGGTGGCGGGCCGCTTCCAGCCCATCCAGCCCGGGCATGGCGATATCCAGCAGGACCAGGTCCGGCTGCAGCTCCGCGCACGCGTGCAGGGCCTGCTCGCCGTTGCCGGCCTCGGCCACCACATCCACGCCGTCCTGCGCGGCCAACAGGCTGCGCAGGCGCTCGCGCGCCAGCGGTTCGTCATCGGCGATGACTACCCTCACGATCGCTCCCTCACTGGATCGGCACTGTCACCTGGCAGGCATAGTAGCCCTCGCTCCAGCCAGCCGTCATCCGCGCGGCGCTGCCGAAGCGCCAGGCCAGCCGATGGCCGATGCTGTGCTGGGCATGGCCGGCACCGCGCGCCAGGGCCAGCCCGGGGGCCTGCGGATCGGGCGCCGGATTACGCACGCGGATCTGCAGCTCGTTGCCCTCGCGCGCCAGCTGCAGCTCGATGGTCCCACCCTCGGGCAGCCGCGAGATGCCATGCAGCACGGCGTTCTCCACCAGCGGCTGCAGTACCAGGCGAGGCAGGGGAAGATCCCAGGGCAGTGGCTCGTCGCGTTGCCAGCGCACCTGCAGGCGCTCGCCCAGTCGAAGTGATTCGATCGACAGATAGCGCTCGGCCAGCTCGCATTCGTCACGCAGGGTGGAATCGCCCTCGCCCGCCCCCAGCGCGGCACGGAACAGATCGGACAGGTCCAGCACCGCCCGCTCGGCCACCACCGGGTCGCGATGCAGCAGGCTGGCGATCAGGTTCATGCTGTTGAACAGGAAATGCGGGCGGATCCGCGCCTGCAGCGCGTCGGCCTGTGCGCGTGCGTTGGCCTGTACCTGCGCGGCCCAGCGATCACTCACATAGAAGTAGCGCAGGGCCAACGCCGTGATCAGCGCCGTCGTCGCGGCGCTGCCCAGCGTGAAGCGCCAGAAGCTGATGCCGCGGGCGAAGTTGTCGCCAAGCACCGCGTACAGGGCATGCACGATGCCCGCGCAGACCACCGCGATCAGCGTCGCCAGTGCGATGGCCGAGACCGCCCCCAGGACCTGTGGCAACCTCGACAACGCGTTCCGCAGCAGGCACAGGCTGGCCGTTACGGCCAGCGCCAGCCACAGCGCGAAACCACTGGCCGACAGCAGTTCGCCCACGGTCCAGTGGCGGCTGCCATCCGGGGCCAGGGCCAGCACCACCACCACCAGTTCGGCCAGGCCGAGCATCGCCGCCAGCCGCGGCAGGCGGCACAGTTCCGGCATCCAGGGCGGGGCGCTGGCCGGTGACATGGCTCAGGCAGCGCCCAGGCGTTCCTGCAACCAGTCACCCAGCGCCTGGATCTCTTCGGCGCAGACCTGGTGGGCCATCGGGTAGCTGTGCCATTCCACCTCCAGGCCCAGTGCCTGCAGGGCCTGCGCGCTGTGTACGGCCACCGCCTGCGGAATCACCGGGTCGCTGCTGCCATGGGCCATGAACACCGGCACCTGCACCGCTCCGTCAACGCGCTTGGCGCTCTCGGCTTCCGGCAGGTAGGTGGACAGTGCGATCAGGCCAGCCAGTGGCGCGGTGCGTGACAGCGCGGCGGTCAGGATGATCGCGCCCCCCTGCGAGAAGCCGGCCAGGAAGATCTTCTCCGGCGCGATGCCGCGCTCGACCTCCCGCGCAATCAGCGCATCCAGCTGCACCACCGATTCCTGCACGCCGGCCATGTCGGCGCGCGAACGGAAATCCATGCCGACGATGTCGTACCAGCCACGCATCGGCACGCCGTTGTTGATCGTGATCGGCCGCACCGGTGCATGCGGGAACACGAAGCGCAGCGCCGGCCAATGCGGACGCACCAGCTCCGGCACGATCGGTGCGAAGTCGTGGCCGTCGGCGCCGAGGCCGTGCAGCCAGATCACCGACCACTGCGGCGAGGCGCCGGTTTCCTGTTCCACCGTTTGCAGCATGATGCGGCTCCTTCAAGTTCGAGCCGCATTATGCCGCTGCCGCGGGACGATCAGTACAGCGTCGGTTGTTCGGCGGCTTCCCGTCGCAGCTGCGCGGCGCGTACCAGCACCGGCGGCGGGATGTTCTCCTCGGGAATATCGAGCAGGCCGAGGCGATGCAGGAAGGCACCCGGGCCGCGCGAAGACGTCAGCGCCACCACCGGTACCGCCAGCACCATGCCGATCACCACCGGCGCCATCCACGCGGCCAGCGAGGGCGATACCGCCCAGGCCAGCACGCCCATGAAGGCACCGAACACGCCCAGGCCGCCGTAGCCGCGGATCAGCGCCAACCACGAGATGCCGCCATCGTCGCGCTGCTGTGCGTCCCAGCCGGAATCGCGGCCGGACAGCACTTCGGCCACGCCGCGCGACTGCACGTACATCACCACCGGTGCCATCAGTGCCGCCAATACGGTTTCCACCAGCATCGAGACGAACGCGCGGATCGCACCACCGCAGCCGCGGCGGTCGACCGGGTCCAGCAGCATCGCCAGGTAACCCAGCACCTTGGGCAGCAGCAGCACCGCCATGGTCGCCGCGAACAGGCGCACCACCTGCTGCTCGTCCTGGGCCCGCCAGTACACGCTCGGCGACAGGTGCAGCAGGGCGTTGAAATCGATGCCTTCCTGGAACAGCGGGATGGCGATGCCGATCAGCATCAGCATCGCCCACATCGGCGCGGTGAAGTAATGACCGATGCCGATCAGCATGTGCATGCGGCTGATCCAGTGCAGGCCGCGGCTGCCGACCACCTTGCCGTGCTGCAGGTTGCCCTGGCACCAGCGGCGGTCGCGCACCAGCAGGTCGGTCAGCGTCGGCGGACCTTCTTCATAGCTGCCCCCCAGGTACGGCACCATGTGCGCGGCCCAGCCGCCACGACGCATCAGCGCCGCTTCGACGAAGTCATGGCTGAGGACGTGGCCACCGAACGGCTTGCGCCCCGGCAGCGCCGGCAGCCCGGCCTGATCGGCAAAGGCGCGGGTGCGGATGATGGCGTTGTGGCCCCAGTAATTGCTCTCGGCACCGTGCCACCAGGCCACGCCGCGGGCGATCACCGGACCGTACACGCGGCCGCCGAACTGCTGCATGCGCGCGAACAGGGTGCGCCCACCGATCACCGACGGCAGGGTCTGGATCAAGCCGACATCGGCGTTGTGTTCCATGCCCGCGACCAGGCGCACGATGCTGTCGCCGGTCATCAGGCTGTCGGCGTCGAGGATCAGCATCTGCGGGTAGGCGCCGCCGAAGCGACGGACCCAGTCGGCGATGTTGCCGGCCTTGCGCCCGCTGTTGTCGCCACGGCGGCGGTAGAACAGCCGCGCCTGGCCATCGGGCACGCGCTCGCGCAGTTCGGCGAACACCTGCTCCTCGGCCCGTGCGATGTCTTCGCGGCGGGTATCACTGAGCACGAAGAAGTCGAACCGGTCGAGCTGGCCGGTGGCGGCCACCGACTCGTAGATCGCCTGCAGGCCGGCCAGCAGCCGGCGCGGGTCTTCGTTGTAGGTCGGCATCAGCAGCGCGGTGCGGCTGTGCACCGTCGGCAGCGGCTTGTCCGGGTCGATGCCGAGGCGGTAACCCCGGTCGAACACGGCAGTCAGGAAGCCGGCCACTGCACTGGCGAAAGACAGCGCGATCCAGGCGAACAGGCCGACAAACAGGACCAGCAGGCAGGCTTCGAGCACGCTGATGCCATTGGCCGACAGCACCCGCCACATCATCCGGGTGGCGATGGCGGTCATCGCCAGCGTGCCGCCGAAGATGTAGAACCGGCGCAGGCCGATCAGTCGCGGCGAGGTGCGGTGGCGGCGAACCTTCAGTTGGCCTTCGCGCAGGGTCTGCTCGGGCATCTGCAACGGCGATTCGGCCGGCAGCAGCGTCCAGCCGGCATCACGCCGGGACGTATCTGCTTCCGCATGGATGGTCTGCACCCCCATTGCCGCCTACTCCGCGCAGTCGGCACGGCCGGCCATCCCGGCCGGGCTGCATGCACCAAGGTTCCCGGCGCGCTTTCCCGGCGCCCGCACTTGTCCTGGCTGCGTCGGCCTCACGCCACGCAGTCGCTGTCTGTCACTACCGGAACCCACACGATCTCCAACGGGGCGGAATCGAAAATGCGGCTCAGTCTAGGGCGCCGGATGTAAGCCGAGTGCGAAGGTCTACGCCGGGATTTATCCCCATTCAGCAAACAGCAGGCGAGTGCCGGGGCGTGGGTACGGATGTCACTTGGTCGCCCCAGGTACTGGATCGTAACAAACGCGAACGGTTATCATTTCATTAACCAGGCAGGTCACCGTCTTCCGCACGGCCGAGACCCACCCAGCTGCGCCGGTTCGAGCCGCGCGCCCAACGACCCATGGAAGGGGGGCCTGCCTGCTTGTCTGCTTGCGCCCGTTGCTTCCATCCGGTCCCCCTCATCCGATGGAAGCCGTCATGTCCCAGCTGTTCCGTTCCCGTTCCGCGCGCCTGCCGCGCCCCCGCCTGGCCAGTGCCCTGGCCACCGCCTGCCTGCTGGCCCTGCCCGGCCTGGCCACCGCAGAGGCCAGCGCCGATGCCTCCACCAAGGATCTGGATACCGTGGTGGTCACCGCCTCGGGCAACCAGCAATGGATCAAGGATGCGCCGGCCAGCATCAGCGTGATCAGCCGCGAGGACATCGAGCGCCAGCCGGTGCACGACCTGGCCACCCTGCTCAGCCGTGTGCCGGGCGTGACCGGTGGCCTCAGTGCGGTCGGCGAGCAGTCCAAGATCAAGCTGCGCGGCATGCCGTCCAATTACACGCTGGTGCTGGTGGACGGCAAGCGCATGGGCAGCTCGGCCTCGACCAACTACCGCCCCGACCTCGGCCGCCAGGATCTGAACTGGATCTCGCCCGACCAGATCGAGCGCATCGAAGTGGTGCGCGGACCGATGTCGTCGCTGTACGGCTCCGACGCCATGGGCGGCGTGATCAACATCATCACCCGGCGCATCGGCGATGACTGGAACGGCAGCGCAACGCACAGCTATACCCGCCCCGGCGATGACAAGCGCGGTGATACCCAGCAGATCGGTGCGACCTTCTCCGGCCCGCTCGGCGAGCGCTTCGGCCTGCGTATCGGTGCCAACAGCATGCGCCGCGACTCGGACCGCTCCAACGGCGGTGTCTACGGCAACGCCTACGCCGGCGAGAAGGACCGCAACGTCGACGCGCTGCTGCAGTGGAAGCTCAGCGATGCGCAGGAACTGTCGCTGGAAGCCGGCCATGGCGTGCAGCAGGCCTTCATCGATGCCTCTCTGGAGAAGCAGGACGAAGGCGCCTGGGGTGCCAGCGAACTCAAGCGCAGTTCGCTGGCGCTCAACCACGACGGCAAGTGGAGCTTCGGCAACTCGAAGATCAGTGCGTACTGGACCGAGTACAAGAACGACATCGGTGCCACAGGCCGCTCCGAAGCCACCGATACGATCATCGAGGGCAGCCTGACCACGCCCTTCACCCTGGGGGTTGAACACCAGTTCGCCGTGGGCGGCCAATGGAAGCGCCAGGAACTGACCAACACCGACACCATCGGCCGCGCGCCGATCGACTATGCCGGCAATGCCGTCAGCGGCTCCGATCTGGAAGTGGATACCTGGGCCCTGTTCGTCGAAGACGAACTGAAGCTGCACCGCACCTTGGCGCTGACCCTCGGCGCACGTCTGGATCACCATGAGAAGTTCGGCGGCCACGTCAGCCCGCGTGCCTACCTGGTCTGGCATCCGGCCGAGCAATGGACCATCCGCGGTGGCGTTTCCAAAGGCTTCCGCGCACCCAGCCTGACCGAGAATTCGGCCACCGCCGCCACCCAGTCCGGCGGCCGAGGCTGCACCTCGCTGATCCCGCTGGGCTATACCCGCGGCGGCTGCTACATGGCCGGCAACCCGGACCTGGACCCGGAAACCAGCACCAACCGCGAGATCGGCATCAGCTTCGACAACGACCTGGTCGATGCGGGCCTGACCTACTTCCATACCGACTTCAGGAACAAGATCGAGTACGCGCCCCTGGGCAACTTCAACGGCATCTGGTGGACGCGCATGAGCAACGTGCAGCGCGCACGCACCAGCGGCATGGAAGGCAACCTCAATTTCCGCTTCGGCGAGCACTGGCGCTGGCGCACCTCGGCGACCTGGATGAAGGAAGCCAAGAACCTGACCACCGGCCGCAACCTGATCGATACTCCGGAATTCTCTGGCTATTCGTCGCTGGACTGGACGCCCAGTACGGTGTTTTCCAGCAGCCTGTCGGCGCAGTACACCGGCAAGCAGACCGGCACGGCGACGACCTTCCTCAAGGCCTACACGTTGTATGACCTGACCGCGGCCTGGAACGTCAACGAGGTACTGACCCTGCGTGGCGGCGTCAGCAACCTGGCCGACAAGAAGCTGTATGCCGAAGGCTCCACCGACTACTTCGTGGCCGGGCGCAGCTACTTCATGAGCATGACCGCGCGGTTCTGACCGGCCGCGCGCGCCGCGATCGCGCTGGCAGCACGCCAGCGCGATCGGCGGTGTTGCGGATTACTCGCTTTCCAGCGCCGCCGCGGCCGCGTTCTGCGTAGCGGCCGTGCGTGCACGGTCCATCGCTACCGCCAGTTGCTGGCGTGCGAGCAGTTGTTGAGCCTGCACCACTTCAGGTGTCGGCAGGAGCACCGGTCCCGGTGCGTTTTCCGGTGTAGCAGGTGTGGTCATGCAACCTCCATGGACATCCCGCCGCCACCCGGGTTCAGCTGGGGCAGCAGCGGAACTGCGCACCCTATCCTAAAAACAAGGCGGATGGGTGACGGTGCGGCGCCCCGCCGCACCACAAGGAACAAGGCGGGCGTCACATTTTTGACGCCGAAGCTTGGATCCTGAATAGGACTTGTCCTATCATGAAAACGTTTTCCAACAGGGATGTTTCCCATGAATACCACTGACCTGTCCCAGTTCAGCCCGAAGTGGCAGTTCCGCTTCAACTTCTTCCGCCAGCACGGCGCCCCCAAGAATCCCGGCTTCAAGCATGCCTGGAAGGCGCTGTCCTTCGGCGACCGCCTGAAGATCAACCTGAACTTCTTTGCGTTGTTCTTCGGCGCCATCTACCTGTTGATCCTGGGCATGTGGCGCAAGGCACTGGTGTTGATCGGCATCAACATCGTGCTCGCCATCATCACCATGTTCCTTCCGGACGTGGTGGGGCGCATGCTGTTCATCGCCATGAACCTGCTCGTCGCCTCCAGCACCAACTACAGCTACTACCTGGAGAAGGTGGAAGGACGCACCAGCTGGAACCCGTTTGAAGGCATGTTCTGAGCCCTCAGAACTGCGCAGGGATGCGCGGCAAGGATGCAATCGACGCCCGGCCCCCGCCGGGCGTCTTCGTTTGCGGGATCAGGCCGCGCGGCGAGCCGTGGCCACCGGCTCGGCCTGCAGGCGGAAGCGCGAGACCGCCACCGCCAGCTGCTCGGCCTGTTCTTCCATCGCACGCGCGGCGGCACTGGCTTCCTCCACCAGCGCGGCGTTCTGCTGGGTGGTCTCGTCCATCTGCACCACGGTCTGGTTGACCTGCTCGATGCCCGCCGACTGCTCGCGAGAGGCCGCCGAGATCTCGGCCATGATCTCGTTCACTCGACCGACCTGGCCAACGATTTCCTGCATGGTGCGGCCCGCGCCGTGCACCAGCTGCGCACCGGCACCGACCTGCGCCACCGAGGCGTCGATCAGCTCCTTGATCTCCTTCGCCGCACCTGCCGAGCGCTGGGCCAGCGCGCGCACTTCGCTGGCGACCACGGCGAATCCACGTCCCTGTTCGCCGGCACGCGCCGCTTCCACCGCCGCGTTCAGCGCCAGGATGTTGGTCTGGAACGCGATGCCGTCGATCACCGAAATGATCTCCGCAATGCGCTGCGACGAGGCCTCGATCTGCTCCATGGTCTGCACCACCTGGCTGACCACCTGCCCGCCTTCGCTGGCCACACCCGCTGCGGAGCCGGCCAGGGTGTTGGCCTGCAGCGCGTGGTCGGCATTCTGGCGCACCGTGGAGGTCAGCTCCTCCATCGAGGCCGCGGTCTCTTCCAGGTTCGCTGCCTGCTGCTCGGTACGGCGCGACAGGTCACTGTTGCCCGCGGCAATCTCACCCGCCGCCAGGCGGATGCTGGCCGCCGACTGCTGGATCTGGCCGACGATCTGGGTCAGCTGCTGCACGGTGCTGTTGGCATCGTCGCGCATCACCGCGAACACACCGTGGAAGTCGCCGTGCATGCGTGCGCTGAGATCGCCTGCGGCGATCGCGCGCAGCAGCGTCGACAGCTCGGCCAGGTTGTGGTCGCTGACCTGCATCATGGTGTTGAGGGTTTCCACCATGCGGCGGAAGTCGTGGTCGAAGCGCAGCGTGTCGCCGCGCACCGCGAAGTCGCCGGCGGCGGCGGCGGCGGCCAGCTGCTGGATCTGATCGTTGATCGCCGCCAGGTTCCTCTTGGTGGTGGCCATCGCAGCGGTGAACACCGCCTTCTCGCCCGGCAGCGCTTCCATGTCCACGCTCAGGTCACCCACCGCATAACGCTGCATCACCTCGACCAGGCGCTGGGTGACGGCGTTGCTGGAGGCCACCAGCTGGTTGCTGTCGGCCACCATCCGGCCGTACTCGCCCGGGAACGCCGCGGCGTCCATGCGGTAGCTGATTTCGCCGGCGTCATGGCGACGCGCCATCTCCGCCTGCGCCGCCATCACCGACTGCAGCTGACCCCGCATGCCCTGCATCGCGTCCAGCAGGCGGCCCACTTCGTCGTTGCTGCGTGCCGGCAGGGTGCTGTCCAGCTTGCCTGCGGCGACGTCGCCGGCCACGCGCACGGCTTCGGCCAGTGGGCGGATCGCCAACCGGCGCAGCAGCACATAGACACCCACACTCAGCGTCAGCGCGGCTACCACGCCAACCAGCAGGGTCAGCCACAGCAGCTGGCGCGCCTCGGCCACGATCACCGCGTGTGGCATCACCACGCCCAGCGCGAAGCGCTGCGGCGCGTCGCCCACGCGCAGCGGCACGTACACGCGCACGTTGCCTGCCGCATCCGGAGTGAAGGCTTCGAACCGGCGGTCGGCGGCGATGTCGGCCAGCATGCTGCGGGTCAATGCGTCGTTGCGCGGCTTGCCGATCTCGGCGGCGTTCGCCGAGGCCAGCACCACACCGTTCGGCGAGAGCAGTTCAACGCGCCCGGCGCCCATCGGCTTCAGCGTGGCCAGGTGCTTCTGCAGCGCCGCCAGCGAGAAGTCCACGGTAAACACACCGAGGAACGTGCCGTTTTCCACGATCGGCGTGCTCAACGTGCTCATCAGCACCTGCTGGCCGGCGATGTCGTAGGCGTAGGGCTCGCTGACCTTGGGCAGCTTGTCGCGGCTGGGCACCACGTACCAGTCGGCCGAGCCGTCAGCGGCTTCGGTGTAGTCGGTCATGGTCGACTGCTGTGGCTTGCCGTCATGCCAGGCCCAGTAGCTCATGTAGCGGCCACTGGCATCGTGCATCTCGGCATTGGCGAACTCGGCATCCTTGCCATCGAAGGCGTCGGCTTCCCACATGGTGCTCTTGCCCAGCCATTCTGGATGGCTGCGCAGCTGCTCGCCCAGCACGGCCGCCAGGCTGGCGCGATCAGGCGCGTCACCCCGCGCACGCTGGGCGAGCACGGCCTCGACCATGGCGTCGTTGCTTGCAAAGGCGGTGCCCAGATCCGCCGCGACCTGGCGGGCTTCGGCGGTGGCTTCGCTGGCCATGGTCTGGCGCGAGGCATCGATCAGGCTGGCGCTGGCCTGGCGGTAGATCAGGAACGCGGTCAGGCCGAAGCACAGCAGCGCGATCGCAGCGGTGCCCAGCATCAGCTTGTGGGCGATGCTGCCCGGGCGGCGGGCAGCGGCGGAACGGGGAGAAGGCATGGAAGGGTCCGCAAGGCAGTTCAGGACGACCGGCACCGCGAGGGCACCGCGCAGGTGCGCGATCCGTCGCGCAGGCCACCGGCCGCCGGGACCCGCCCGGCGCAGGAAGCGCACCGGGTTAGCGGCCGCCTGCGAACGAGGTTGAGGCGCTCCGCCTGCACATTCCTGAATCTGCTCAGGGTCGGGTCAGGAACCCGCCCCGTTCCGTCCTATTCGGCAACCCGATCCTTGATCCACTGCGCCCGAGGCAACACCTCGATGCTGCCAGCCGCGTACTGCTGCAGCACGTCGTCCGGGCCGAAGCGCGGCTGCCAGCCCAGTGTGCTGCGCATCAGTGCACTGTCGTAGACGCGGTCGATGCTCAACGGCAGCGGCCAGCCGCGGCGCTCGAACTCGGCCAGCAGCAGCGGGGCGCGGCGGGCCAGCACCCGGCGGGGCTGGGTCGCCAGTTCCAGGCAATCCTCGCGCAGGAACGGTGTCGGTGCGCAGGCAATATAGCGTGCGAAGGCAGCGCCCTCATCGTGCAGCAGCGCGGCATGTGCACTGGCCACGTCGCGCGCGTCGATGCCGCGGTGCAGGCGGAACATCGCCATCCGCTCCGGTGGCTCGGGGAAGCAGCGGGCCATGCGCAGCACGCGCACGCTGAAGCCCGGTGCCGCAGCGGCTTCGGCCAACGCCTCTGCCTGCAGCTTGCTGCGATGGTAGATCGTGCGCGGCAACGGCTCGGTATCTTCATCGATCCAGCGGCATCCGCCCGCCACTACCGCATGGCCATACAGCGCCGTGGTGCTGGTCAGCACGAAGCGGCGTGCACCGGCCTCGCGGGCAGCCTGCAACAGGTGTGCGGTCGCCTCCACATTGATCTGCTGGAATACCGCATCCGGCACCAGGCCGACATGAGGTGCGTGCAGGGCGGCGGTATGGATCACCGCATCGACCCCCTGCACCGCCCGCGTCACGGCCTGACGATCGGTGACATCGGCAATGATGCGGGTGGTGGCAAATGGGCTGCGATCCAGCCCCACCACTTCGTGGGCCGCCGCCAGCGCGCCGAAGATCGCACGCCCGATCCGCCCGGAACTGCCGGTCAACAGAATCTTCATTGAGTCCATTCACTCGAAGCGCCCGGGAACTACCGGGATGCTTCGATTCTAGGCACGCTGCATGTCGTCTGCGATAGGGCGCGGTTGCAATTGTGCGTTCATTTTGGCGATGCCGATCGGGCCAGCAGCTGCCGGGCGACGAACAGCGGATCGTCACCGCCTGCCGCATCAGGCGTGACCCCGGTACGTTCCCAGTTGGTTCCGGTACGAAGGTTGATCGGCTGCCGGTCGGGAATGCTGATCTGATAGCCATCCGGCAGCAGCACAGGATCATCGAACATATGTGCCGCGCCGCCACTTCGACTCCCAACGACACGTGCCCGCCCCTGCGCCTGCAGCGAGTACGCGACGAATTCGGCGGCCGAGCCGGTGCGGCGGTCGATCAGCACCACCAGCGGCTTCAGGTACAGCCCCAGGCTCGCCGGTGGCAACGGTACCGGACTGCGTTGGCCACGTTGTTGCAGTGACTGCACCTGGGTGATCTCCGCCGCCAGCAGGGTCCGCACCAGCAGGTCCGCACTGCCGTCATCACCCCCCCCGTTCTGGCGCAGATCGAGCACCAGGCCATCGGTGTCGGCCAGCAGGGTGAAGGCCGCGGCCAGCTTCGGCCGGGCCAGATCGAGCGGATAGAAGGTGCTCAGGCGCAGGTAGCCGATGTTGCCTTCCAGCACCCGCACCTCGCGCACGCCCGCACCATTGCTGCGTGCATCCGCGCGCCAGGCCATCAGCCAGTCATCCTGGCCGGCGCTGGCATCCACCCGCTCGACATGGAAGTGGCCATCGAACACGTCCAGGTCCTGGTTCAGGCGTGCGCTGAACACCTTCGGGTCCGCGCAGCTGTCCGCATAGCGCTGCTGGGCGGACCAGCCGCGCACCACCTCGGCAATGCGCGCGCCTTCGGCCACGTCCAGGTACTGCGCCTGTATCGCCGTGGCCGCCGCCTGCAGCACCGCGTCCTGGGCCGGGCAGGACGCCGCCAGCAGCGCGCCCAGCATCCACGAAACCACCATGACCGTACTCCACGTTGATGATATGTAAGTGCTTATATATCATCGCGACCATGGATCTCCAACATGCCTCCCTGGGAACGCTGCTGCGGGCCCTGCTCGACCAGCTCGACCCGGCGGTCGAGCAGGCCTACCGCGACCTGAAGCTGGACTACCGGCCGCGCTACACCCCGGTGCTGCGCACGCTGATGGCGCAGGGCCCCTGCCGCATCAAGGACCTCGCACTGGCCTGCGGGCTCAGCCATTCGGCACTCAGCCAGACGGTTTCAGCAATGGTGCGCGACGGCTGGCTGCACGCTGCGGTCGGTGAAGACAGCCGTGAGCGCATCCTGCAGTTGAGCCCGCGCGCACTGCAGGCGCTGCCGGCGCTGCAGACGCAGTGGCAGGCCACGGCTCGCGCGGCGCGCAGCCTCGATGCCGATCTTGGACAGTCGTTGGAGCAGGTGCTGCGCGGCGCACTGCAGGCGCTTGAGCAGCGGCCGTTCGCGCAGCGACTGCGCGACACACCCCAGCGCTGAGGCACCTACTGTTCGGCTGCCATCTCGATTTCACTGAGGAAGGTCCAGCTGCCATTGGCCAACCGCAGCTCGAGCGTGCGGCACTGCGCGGCCAGCGGCGCGGCATTGCCCAGCACGTATTCCTCTTCGGTCGAACCGCTCAGCCCGGCCTGGGTGAATGGCGCCGACAGCACGCCGATGCGGGTTGCGGCAGAGCCCGGCTCAGCGCACATCACCTCCACCGACGTCGGCGTGACGATGCCCCAGGCCGGGCGGGTCATCGTGTGCAGGCCGATCCAGTCCACCCGCCGGCGCTGGCCGAGGTCGATGGTGATGCTGACGTTGCCGTGCACGCCCACCCAGCCGGCATCCATCGGGTTGCGCGGATCCCCCACCCGGCGATCGAACAGTTCATGCCCGGTGCTGTCGGGATAGTTTGCGTCCGGCGCCGTGCTGTAGCTGTAGGTGGTCTGCACCGGATCGACACTGTAGGACGCACCGAGGCCATACAACCCGCGATAGGTGTTCATCATCCGCGGCGATTCGCCATACCCCTGGCCGGGGCCGACCACCTCGGACATGTGGTACTGGTTGAGCCAGGCAACGCGCTTGCCGGCCGAACGCGCACTCCACAACTGCTGGTTGATGCGCTGCACCGACGCGGAGCGATAGGCACCGGACAGCCCGTTGCCGGTCTCCAGGAACAAGGGGCTGCCATGGTTGAACAGTTCGATGTCGGCCCACAGGCCGCTGGCACCCAGCGCCGCCGACAGCGCCTCGTAGTACGCCTCGGTGGAATGACCCGCGCGATCCCACTGGAACAATCGGGCATGCGAGGCAGCACCGATGCCGTCCTGCCAGATCTGCACGTCCACGCCGGTGGCGGTGCGGAACTGTGCAGCAGCCCGGCCCACGCTGGCCGGATCCACGCTGGATGACGCCAGGTAGGGTGCCACCATCACCGGCCGCGAGGGTGTACTGCCTTTGAGCGCCGTCACGATCGCGCGATAGAACGACGCGCGATCAATCGGCACCTGTGCCGGCTCGTCGGTGATGTACCAGCCGGCGAACGCCGGATGCGATCCGTACTGCTGGCCAAGCTGCGCCAGCGACTGCGCCGCATCCTGTGCCACGGCCGTTGCATTCTGGCCCTGCCAGAAGGTGGCGCACTGCCCCGAACTGTAGGTGGTGCCCACCACGACCTTCATGCCGCGCGCGGCTGCCGCATCGAGCACGGTGCCGAGCTTGCCGGGAAAGCCGGCAATCCATTCGAAATCCTGCACACCGCTGGCGCATCCCACGCCGGCACGGGTGGCACGCACCTGACCGAGGATGATCGTGTCGTTGCCGAGGTCCTGCAGTTCATCCAGGAACAGCGGCAATTGCGCGGCTGGCAGCTGTTCGTCGGTGGCCGAATAGCCGACGTGGACGAAGCTGCCGGACAACAGCGGGTTACCTGCATGGACGGAGCCGGCACACGCCAGCAAGGCGATCAATCCAATCCTGTTCATCTTCTACGTCCCTGTCGTGGCCAGGCGAGTGGCGTTGTCACTCATCCTATCAACAGCGGCCAGCACGCCACGATCACCTGCAGCGCTGCGCAGGCGCCGACTTCCACTGCTCCCGCAGCAATGCCCATGCAAAGTCGATTCAAGCGGTTGATTCATTCATCTGCGTGATCGAGCCTGCGCGCTCCTTCCCCTGGAGTACCTCTCATGCGCACGCCGCCCGCACCGCTCAGCCTGATGGAACGCGACCGCCGCTGGGCGCTGGCCCGCGACATCATGGCCGGTGAGTGCCTCGATGCCCTGGTTGTACATGGCGACCGGGAAGCCGCCGCGCCCGCCGGCTTCTCGCCAGACTGCTACTTCACCAATGACCGGCCCGGCTCGATCGTGGTGTTCGTCGGCGACCAGCCCCCCCGGGTGTTCACCTTTGCCTCGCTGATGATTGCCGACCACCTGCAGGCCGGCCTGCGCGGCGATCTGCAATGGATCGCACCCGAACAGCTGTGGGTGGGCAAATCCGGGCAGGAGGTGGGCCGCTGGCTGCAGCAGTGTGGCCTGCACTCGGCACGTATCGGCGTGCTGGGGCTGGAGCCGTATCCGCCGTTCTACTTCGACGGCGCGATGCCTGCGCGCACCCTGCAGGGCATGCAGGCGGCAGTGCCGGGCGCGGAATTCGTACCGGTGTATCGTGCGTTCTTCCAGCGCGCCTCGGTCAAGAGTCAGGAGGAACTGGCGCTGATCGCGCATGCCGCCTGGATCGGTGAATCCATGAGCGAGGCGCTGCGTGCCACCGCTCGCCCCGGTGTTTCCGAAGCCGAACTGGTTGCCGCAGTGACCGCCACTTGTTTCTCGCTGGGAGGCTATACCGCCGAGGTGCTGCTCGGCTCGGGTCCCGAGTATGTAGGCTGGGGACCGCCCGCCTGGCAGTACCGTGCACAGCCGCCGCGCATTCTGCGCGATGGTGACCTGGTGTTGTCGGAGATCTTCGCACTGTACGGGCTGATGGAAACACAGCATCAGGCCGCGGTTGCCATCGGCGAGGTACACGACGACATCCATCGCGCCGCCGCTGTCGCCCGCAGCAGCTACGAAGCGGGCCTGTCTGCACTGCGCGTGGGCAATACCTTCGGCGACGTCGTCGACGCGATGGAAGCGCCCCTGCTGGAGGCGGGGGGTTGGCACGTGCATCCGTTGGTCCACAGCCTCAACCCCTATGGACCGGTTGGCTTTGGCCGTGCGCCGGGCATCGAAGCGCTGCCGGAGGCCGCGCGCTATGCGCACATCGCGCCGCTGCCGACTGTCGGGCGCGAACTGCCCCTGCAGGCCGGCATGTGCTTCGCCTTCGAACCGAACTGTGCATTCGGCCGGCACATGGCCAACATCGGCGGTACGGTCATCGTCGGCACGGATGCGGGTACCGCGCTGAATGAAAACTCGACACGGTTGATGCAGGCCGATGCCTGAGTTCATCGCCCACCTGCAGACACCGGCACGGCGGCGCGCGGCCGAGACGCGCAGCGGGCAGACCCGAGCCCGACTGCTGCACGCGGGGCTGCAGCTGTTCAGCGCGTTCGGCGTGGAGGGCGTGCGTACCCGCCAGCTGGTGGACATGGCTGGCTGCAGCCAATCGGCCATCCCATATCACTTCGGCGGCAAGCAGGAACTGTATGCCGCAGTGCTGCAGCGCTGTGCCCAATCCATTGCCGAACGACTGCCGCTGCCGGCAGCACCGCCGACTGGCGTGCGGCAGGCCGCGCAGCAGCTGCAGCAATTGATGCAGGTATTTGTCCATGCCTTGCTGTCGGCACCGGATGCGGGGCCACGCACGCTGCTGTTGGCGCGCGAACAGATCCAACCGACGGCCGCGTTCGCCAGCGCCCACCGTACGCTGTTCGAACCCCTGCACACCACGTTGGCCGCGTGCGTGGCGTGCCTGCGTGGCAGCGAACCAACCAGCGTCGAGACGCTGCTGCGTACCCACGCCCTGCTCGGGCAGGCGATCGTCTTCGCCGTCTCCCATGGCGCTCTGCAGGCCAGATTGAACCAGGGAGCACCCTTGGCAGACGTAGAGACGATCGCGGCGGTGGTCGGTGGCATGGCATTGGCTGCAGCGAAGGCAGCGCCCACCTGAATGGCTGCGTGATCGGTCCCGTGCGCAGGGCGCGTGAAAACCGTGGCGAAGATGGCGACCTGGACTTAGCGTGCGATGGCCAAGCATGGAGGCCGTCGTCTACGAAGGCGACGCCCACACCGCAGGAGATTTCACATGACTGAGCAGAACCCGCGCAGCTCCAACCGGGGCTTCGCATCAATGGACCAGGCCAAGCAGCGCGCGATCGCTGCCAAGGGCGGGCGTGCAGCACATGCGTCCGGCAACGCGCATGAATTCAGTCCGGCCGAAGCACGTGTCGCAGGCCGCAAGGGCGGCGAGGCGATCAGCCGCAACCGCCAGCACATGGCCGCGATCGGTCGTGAAGGTGGACACGCTCGCCACGCCAATGCGCGCCAGCAGCAACAGCAGCCACACGAGATCGAACGCACGGCAGAGGGCCCGCAACGCCAGCAGGGCTGACCGCTGCGCGTCAGGCCGGTGCGCGCTGGCGATACAGACCCAGCGCAGCAAGCAGGACCAGCGCACCGGCCACAGCCATCGCCCAGCCGAAACCACTGGCCATCGCACTGCGATACCACGCCAGTGTCTGCGGCGCGGCGTGCATCGAGCTTGGTTGCAGGATGAGTTCGCGCGCCTGTGCCACCAGCCCCCGCTGCCCGGCCGCCTGCGCGGAAACGGCGAAGTGCTGCACGGCGCGCTGGCCCATCAAGCTGCCCAGCAGCGCGATGCCCAGGCTCATGCCTGCCTGGCGTAACGCGTTCATCGTGGCTGAGGCGATACCCGCGCGCTCGACCGGCGCGCTGGCCATGACCGCCATGCCGGTCGCCGGCACTGCCAGCCCCATGCCAATGCCAAGCAGCACCAGCACAGCGCTGGCAAAAGCACGCGACGTAGCCGGTTCGAACGTGGCCATCGCGCACAGCGCTATCCCGGCCAGGGCGTAGCCCAGCACCAGCGCGGCATGCAGCCCGAGGTGGGCGACCAGACGACCGAACAACAGCGAGACGCCCCCCATCAACAGGAACTGCGGAGCCAGCTGGGAGCCGGCCTGCGCAGCGCTGTGGCCCTGCGCCTGCTGGAAGAACAGCGACAGGAAGAACAGGCTGGCATAGGCAGTGAAGCCCAGCACGAACGATGCCAGGTTGAACATGCCGAAGCGGCGGTCGGCAAACAGGTCCAGCGGCAGCAATGGGCGTACAACCCGGCGTTCAACGATGCCGAACAGGATCAGTCCGGCGGCTGCGACGCCCAGCGCCAGCAGGGTCACCGGCGCCAGCAGGCCATGCTCGCCGATCGCGATCAGGCCATAGCTCAGCGCACCCAGCGCGACGATGCTGAGCAGCTGCCCGGCGGGGTCCAGTGCGGCGTGCTGCGGATGCCGCCGCTCCGGAATTCCCCAGACGCCCAGCGCCAGCGCGAGCAGGCCCAACGGCAGGTTGATCAGGAAGATGCTGGGCCATCCGGCGCGCTGCACCAGCACGCCGCCCAGCAGCGGGCCAAGCACCAGGGCCAGCGCACTGAACGCGGACCAGCCTCCGATCGCACGTGCACGTTGGCGCGCATCGGGAAACGCATGGCTGAGGATCGGCATTGCGGCGGGAATCAACAATGCGCCCGCGATGCCCTGCACTGCGCGCCCGGCCACCAGGGTTCCAAGATTGCCGGCACAAGCGCACAGCAGGGACCCCAGCGTGAAGGTGGCGACGCTGAGCAGCCACATCCGCCGATGACCGTAACGATCCCCAAGCGGCCCCGCCGACAGCATCAACGCCGACAACGCGATCGCGTAGGCGTTGATCACCCATTGCAGGCCGGCCATGTCGGTGTGCAACGCCTGCTGCAGGGTCGGCAGGGCGACGTTGACGATGCTGATGTCCAGCGAGGCGAGGAATGTGCCGAGGTAGGCGGCCAACACCAGGGCCGGACGTTGGAAACGCTGCATGTGTGGATCCCGGGGGAGGACGTGCGCGCATCGTAGCCACTGACTGACCGTCGGTCAATGACCGACGGTCAGTCAATGCCGAAGGACAGCTAGAATGGCCACCGTCGCACCCGGACCTTGCCCACCATGCAGACCCCAGCTGTCGCCAGGCCTCGCACCAAGCCTGCGGAAACCCGCCAGGAAGAACTGATGGACGCCGCGCAGGCACTGTTCCTGTCAAAGGGAGTGGACGCCACCACCATCAGCGACATCGTCGCCGCGGCTGATGTGGCCAAGGGCACCTTCTATACCTACTTCGCCTCGCGCACCGAGATCCTGCAGGCGCTGGCACAACGCTACACGCGGCAGTTCATGGAAGCGGTCGACCAGGCCGTGCAGCAGCACCCCGTAGGCGATGGCGTAGCACGCCTGCGCGCCTGGATCCGCGCCAACATCGAACTTTACGTGCGCACCCATGCACTGCACGATGTGGTGTACGCCAACCATCACCATCATCAGCGCGGCAACGCCGAACGCAACGCAATCCAGCAGCAACTGCTGGGCATCCTCGAAGCGGGCAACGCCGCCGGTCTGTGGCAGCTACCGGCGCCGCAGGTTACCGCCTCGTTGATCTACGCCGGCGTGCACGGCGCTACCGACGACCTGATCGCCACACCGGCACAGGATGCCGATGCGTTCATCGAAGCCGTGCAGGCCGATTGCCTGCGCATGGTCGGCGTGCCACCGGCCGGTGCCAAGCGGCGCTGACGAACCGTCTGTCGCTCAGCTATGGGCGAGGATGTTCAACAACCGCCCGAACGGGTCACGGACGAAGAAGCGACGCACGCCCCAGGGCTCATCGGCTGGGCCATATTCCAGCGGGATGCCGGCCGCGCGCATGCGCTCCAGTACCTGCTGCAGATTGTCCACTTCGATCGACAGATCCGGCACTGCGGTGCCGGACCCCCCTTCACTGGCAAAGCTGACCTGCGCCAGCGCGCTGCCCTCGCCGCCGTGGGTGACGATCCAGCCGTGGTCCATCACCACCGGCATGCCCAGCAGCTCGCCATAGAACACTGCGGCACGCGCAGGATCAGGCGTGGCGATGTTGGCGACGACACGTTTGACGGCCATGTGCAGCGGCTCCGATGCGATTCCCCATCCTCGCCGCTGCGTGCATGGCCTGCAAGCGGGCTGCGCTGAAACAGAAGAGCCCCGTCGGTGACGGGGCTCGTCATCAGTCCTGCTGCCACTGCTTACACAGCGCCGCAGCGATCCATGACGCAACGATCGTATTCGTACTGGCATTCCATCGCATCACCGCCACCGGACAAACAGGCCTGGTAAGCCTTCCAACAGGGAAGATCGCATGGCGGAATCGGCCCGGCCACAGCAACCGAACCGCTGCAGGCCAAGGCGAACACGGCACCTACGATCATTTTCCTGAAAGTACGCATCGACATCACTCCTTGATAAGCCTGGTGAGCCCAGGCCGGGCCACGGTAGCGGGGTTTCCCGGAGATGGAGTGAACACGCGCGTCACGAAACATTAACCTGTTCATTAAATTTTCTTCACACCACTGGGGGTGATCGGCGCGCTGCGGGGTTAACGGCCTTGTTGTCCGTCAATCAAGGAAGTTGTCCGATGAATCACCCGCTGCACGGCCGTTCGTCCCGCTCCCGTTCTCCGATGCACAGCCGCCTCGCACTGGCGGTCACCAGCACATTGCTGCTTGCCAGCACGTTGCCCGCGATGGCCAACGACTCATTCGAGGTCTGGCAACAACAGCGCCAACTGCAGGCGGCGTGGGCACAACCGGCCACTGCGGCGATCCCGTCCGCAACCACCCCGTTGCCGATTGCAGCCCCCGCAGCGGCGGCCAGCAGCACGACGACCCTCGGCAATCCGGGCGATCCAGCCAGCTGGCGTACGGACGAATTCAATGCCGACTGGGGCCTGGCCGCGACCAACGCGGACCACGCCTATGCGCGGGGCCTGACCGGTACCGGCATCCGCCTGGGTGTGTTCGACAGCGGCACCGGCCTGGACCATCCGGAGTTCGCCGGGAAGAACCATCGCAGCCTCCGTCTGGCCGATGTGTTGGCCGATGGCAGCCTGTGCGGAAGCGAGGTACTTGCCGGCCCGGATGCCTGCTTCACCAGTGACGGCAATCAGGTCGCCATCGATTACACCCTCATTGATCCGGCCTACAGGGACCTGCTCAATCGCAACGGCTACTTCGAGGGCCCGGGCTACAACGTGCACGGCACCCACGTATCCGGAACCATCGCCGCCAACCGCGACGGCAACGGAATGCACGGCGTCGCGTTCGGGGCGGACCTCACCGTGGCCCGCCTGTTTGCCAACAGCGTGAACTACCTGACCGTCGTCGAGCGCAATGGCGGACTGTATCTGGACAGTAAATCGGTTGCCGGGCTGGGAGCCTCCGACTCGATCTTCCCGCAGCTATACGCACAGCTCAACGAACAGCACGTCCGCGCAGTCAACCACAGTTGGGGCCTGACCAACGAACCGGACACTGCCGAGAAGCTCGACTTCTATCTGTCGCATCCGGATCTTGCGGACAGCCTCGGCGCGATAGCAGAAGGCTCACGTACCCGCGGCCTGATCCAGGTATGGGCTGCGGGAAACACCGACTCGGTCAATCCCTCGCCAGAGCAGGCGCCGATCGCGGGCATGTATGCATCGATGCCACGCGAATTCACTGACGTCGAGCCGTACTGGTTGGCCGTAGTCAACGTCAACCAGGCGCTGGAGCTGAGCAATCGCTCGATGCGCTGCGGCCTGGCCGCGAACTGGTGCCTGGCCGCGCCTGGTTCGAACATCAATTCGACCGTCTATGGCGAAGATTCGGTCATCGATGCCAGCCCCCGCGAGGACAATGGGAATGTGATCCTCGAGGTCTCCGGCCAGGCCCCAACGTATGCCTACGGGAACCTGAGCGGCACCTCGATGGCCGCACCCCACGTCACCGGTGCACTGGGCCTGTTGTTCGAACGCTTCCCTTATCTGGACAGCGCCCAGGTGCGCGACGTACTGCTGACCACCGCGCGCGATCTTGGCGCACCGGGCATCGATGATGTCTATGGCTGGGGCCTGATGGACCTGCGCAAAGCCATCGAAGGCTACGGCTCGCTGCGCGTGGATACCAACGTGGTGATGAACCAGAAGGCCGGTGGCCTGAAGGTCTGGGAAGGCGATGCCTGGGACGACTGGACCAACGACATCGGTGGCCCCGGCAAGCTGACCAAGTCCGGCATCGGCTGGCTGCGCCTGAGCGGTGACAACACTTTCAACGGCGCGGTACTGCAGGACGGTACGCTGGAATTGAATGGCGCCAACACGCTCACGTCTGCGGTCGAGGTCCAGGGTGGCCAGTTCCTGCTCAATGGCAGCCTGGTCTCCACCGCGCTGAACACCACCGGGGGCGTGAGCACGGTCAGCAGCAGCGGCCTGCTGAAGGACAGCAACCTGACCGTCAACGGTGGCGTGGTGTCCTTCAACGGTACGCAGACCGGCGGCACCACCACGGTCGGTGCCAACGGCCTGCTGAAGGGTGTCGGTACGCTCGGCAGCACCCACGTCGACGGCATCATCGCGCCCGGCAATTCGATCGGCACGCTGACCATCAACGGCAACTACGTACAGGGTGCAACCGGCGTCTATGCTGCCGAACTTGCTCCGGGCGGGCGCAGTGACCAGCTGCACGTGACCGGCACCGCCACCCTCGGCGGCACCCTGATCGCACTGCCGGAGCCGGGTACCTACTACCTCGGCGAGCAGTTCAATTTCATCCGCGCCGACGGCGGTGTCAGCGGCCAGTTCGCGAAAACCGACTTCAGCGCGTTCTCGCCGTTCCTGCAGTTCAGCCTGGCTTACGGTGCCAATGGCACCCGCATCGACGTGGCCCGTGGTGCGTCGCTCGCCAGTGCCGCCGCCACGCCGAACCAGCGTGCGGCCGCGGCGGCGGCCGATGGACTGGCAATCAACCAGGGCCTGCCCAAGCCGCTGACCCAACTGTTCCCGCAACAGGTCGGTGGCGTGCTCGATGGCCTCAGCGGCGAGCTGCATCCGGCCACGGCACTGGCCCTGGTCGAGGGCAGCCGCCATGTGCGCGATGCCGCACTGTCACGCCGTGCCGGTGCAGCCGCACCGGGATCCGATACGGGTGATGCCACCGGTGCCTGGGTGCAGGCGCTGGGCGGCAACAGCAAGCTGGATGGCAACAGCAACACCGCGCGCACTGATGCCAACAGCAATGGCCTGCTGGTCGGCATCGACCGCGAGTTCGGTGGCTGGCAGATCGGCGTGCTGGCCGGTACCGGCCGCACCGACGTGAAGCAGCAGGAGCGTCGTGCCAAGTCGAAGATCGACAACACGCACTTCGGCGCCTACGCCAGCCACACCTGGGGCGGGTTCGGCCTGCGCGGTGGCGTGGCATGGAGCCGCAATGAAGTGAAGAGCACGCGTGATGTTGCCTTCGCAGGCTTCAGCGACAGCCTGAGCGCGCGCTACAACGCACATACACGCCAGGCCTTCATCGAAGCGGGCTACCGTTTCGGCAATGCGGAAGGTGGGCTGGAGCCGTACCTGCAGGTCGCCCGCGTGGAAGTGGACCTGAAGCAGATCAACGAGCGTGGCGGCGCGGCGGCACTGCACGGCAAGGTGGACGACACCGGCACCACCATCGCCACCGCTGGTCTCCGCTTCGACAAGGGTCTGAAGGCATCGTTCCAGCAGGACAGCTGGTTGCACCTGCGTGGCGGTGTCGGCTACCGCCGTGCCTCCGGCGACCGCAGCCAGGTGGCCAACCTCGCCTTTGCCAACAGCAGCACCACGTTCGCGGTCGAGGGTGCTCCGATTGCCGACAACGCCGTCGTGGCCGAGCTGGGCCTGGCGGCGTGGCTGACCCCGCGGCAGCAGCTGGAGCTGGGCTACAGCGGTCAGTTCGGCAGTGAAAGCCGCGACCATGGCGCCACTGCACGCTGGTCCGTCCGCTTCTAAACACGTGTTCTCTTGACGGGTTGGGGCGGCCTCGCGGCCGCCCCTTTTTTTGCCCGCCATCCAGCGCTATGTGCGGTGCCGCAGCGCGGCGGTACCTGCCAGGCTGGCAAGTGGCAGCAGCAACCCGTAGGCCACCAGCGGCCACACGGTATCGCCGGGCAGCACCAGGGTAACCAGCGTGCCGATGCCTGCCACGATCAGGCTCTGCACCGCGTAGTACAGAGCCACCGCCGTACCCGACGCATCGGCGAAATCACGCAGCGCGCCGCTTGCGGCCACCGAAACCACCATCACCAGCCCCACCGCGATGCCCCACATGGGCAGCACCACCGCGATGAACGAGGGAGGCCACGCTGCGGCCAACGCCATCAGCAGCACCCCGGCCACCATCACCCACAGGCCGCGCAGGAAGGTACCGCGCACGTTCCAGCGGGCAATGCACACGTGCGCCATCCGCGCCGTGACGATCATCACCAGCGCCACCGTGGCGAAGGCAAGGCTGAACGACAGGGGCGAGTACTGCATGCGTCCGACCAGCAGCCGGGGCGCGACCGAGAAGAACACGAAGAACGTGCCCATGCCCGCACTGAAGCCCAGCGTGTAGACCCAGAACGCGCCGCTGCCGAGGATGCGTCGTACCGCCGGTCGCGACGCGTCATGGCACCGCGGGCGGGTTTCCCGCCAATGCCGTACCGCGCGCATGCCGGCGATCATGCCCAGTGCGCCGAGCAGAACGAAGATCGCGCGCCAGCCAACCGCGCCTGCCAACAGTGCGCCGAGGATCGGCCCCAGTGCCGGCACGAAGGCCAGCATCGAGGCGAACAGCCCATACAGCGACGCACCTTCGGGTGTATCGGCATACACGTCACGGACCGTGGCAAAGGTCGCCACCAATGCCGCCGACGCCCCCACCGCCTGTACGGTCCGCCAGGCCAGGAATGCTGCGCCGCTGCTGGACATGGCCAGCGCAAACGACGAAAGCGCGAACAGCAACGCCCCCAGCAACAGGACCGGCCGCCGCCCGATGCGGTCGGACAACGGGCCGAACAGCAACTGGCCCAGGCCGAGCACCAGCAGGTAGATGCTCAACGTCAGCTGCACCACCGTCGGTGATGTCTGCAGTGCCCGCGGCATCACCGGCACCACAGGAAGATAGATATCCATGGCCAGCGAGGCCAGGAGGTCGAACGGCGCCATCAGCACAATGGCCGATGGCAGCGGGTGGGCCCAACGCGGGGCCTGTCGATTGAACATGGGGAGTCTCCGCCCAGAGTGAATCCGGCGGTGATCCATCCACTTCGCGTGCATCGCAGGGATGATCACCGCAACAACGTCTGCATCGTTGTTGCGGCTCAGCGAACTGTCTGCGGACCGTTCCCGTTGTTCATGATGTCCATCGAATGCAAATGCAGGTGGCGCAAGTGTAGCAATCGTCCACCTGCCGCGCGGCGCTCAGGCCAGGGGCAACATGTCGATGCGCCGGCACGGCGTCTCCTTCACCTGCTCGATCAGCCGTCGCACCACAGGCGAGGACTCCGCCCGCCGGTACTGCACAGCGATGGTCGAGACGATGGTGGGGCCGGCCAGTGGCAGATAGATCATTCCGGGCAGCACCAGCGTGCGTTGCAGTACCGATGGCACGATCGCCACCGAACCAACGCCGACCGACACCTCGGCCAACACCGCCGCCAGATGCCCGGGCTGGGAACGGATACGTGGAATGAACCCGCCGCGGCGCCCGACTTCCATTGCGCCCACCGGCTGCTCCGGCATGACGAAGCTTTCCCGGGCCAATGACGCCGGCTGTACCGGCGCGCGGGCCTGCGCCAGCGGATGGGTTTCCGGCAGGGCCACGCAGAACTGGTCTTCGACCAGGGTGTGTTCGCCGAAACTGTCGGGTACATCCATCGGAGGCCGGCAGAACACCACATCCACCCGGCCTTCCTGCAGCAGCTGCGGGAGCTCGCCCATCGGCCATTCGCTCACCTGCAGTTCCACGCCCGGGTAGCGGCTGCGGAACCGGCTGAGCTGATCCTGCAACGCACCGGCATACAGCGCCGAGCCGACGTAGCCGATCTCGATCTTGCCGATCTCACCCCGCCCGGCGCGCCGGCCCAGGGTTTCGGCCTGTTCGAACCGGCGCAGCACATCGCGGGCTTCCGCCAGGAACACCTCGCCTGCGGAGGTCAGCAGCACTTCGCGCCGGCTGCGGTCGAACAGGCGCGTGCCGAGGCGACGCTCGATGTCCTGGATCTGCACGCTCAGCGTGGGAGTGGCGATCCCCAGCCGCAGGGCCGCGCGACCGAAGTGCAGTTCCTCGGCCAAGGTGACGAAGTACTCCAGGTGACGGCGTTCCATGGGCGGCATTTCGTTAGGTTCAAGCTAACGTAACCAGAAAACACCGAGAATGAAACAAACACCTATCATTGCTGGAATGGCGGTCCTCCCTTCGTGCGAGTGACCGGTGCCGCCCTCCCCTCCCTCTTCGCCTGCACGGCACACGCTGCCTGACGCGATCCTGCTGGTGGCCTCGCTGGGCTGCACGATGACCGTGCTGGAGACCAATGCCGTAGCGGTCGCACTGCCCAGCATCGCGCGCGACCTGCACGCCGGATTCGCCGATATCGAGTGGGTGATCAGTGCCTACATCCTGTCCTTCACCTCACTGCTGCTGCCCGCCGGTGCTGTCGCCGACCGCTACGGCCGCCGCCGGGTGCTGCTGATCGGCATCAGCCTGTTCGCCCTCACTTCTCTGCTCTGTGCACTGGCGCCCGGTGCCACCCTGCTCTACCTGGCGCGGGCACTGCAGGGCATCGGTGCTGCTTTCCTGCTGGCGCCCTCGCTGTCGATCATCGGCCACACCTACCACCAGGGGGCCGCCAAAGACACTGCATGGGCGTTCTGGGGCACAGCCATGGGCGTGATGATGGTGCTCTCGCCACTGATCGGCGGCCTGCTGTCCGCGCTCTGGGGCTGGCGCGCGGTGTTCATTGCGATCCTGCCGTTCCTGGGCCTGCTCGGCTACGGCACGCTGCGCTGGATACCCGAGTCGTCCGACAGCGCGGTCCGCCCGCTCGACCCGCCCGGCATCATCACCTTCAGCGTTGCCATCTTCGGCATCGTGTTCTTCCTGGTCGAAGGACTGGCAAAAGGATGGTCATCGGCGCCGGCGCTGAGCGGGCTGGGCCTGGCCATCATCATGGCCGCCGCCTTCGTCATCGTTGAGCGGGCACGGTCACATCCCATGGTCGATCTCGGGCTGCTGGCCAGTCCACGTTTCATCGGCGCACTCATTGCCATGGTCGGCTATTCGGTCAGCGCACAGGTGATGGCGTCGATGCTGCCGCAGTACCTGCAGAACGGCATCGGCCTGGGCGTACTGGCTGCGGGTGCCGGCATGCTCCCGTTCGCTGCGGCGATGCTGCTGTTTCCCAGCGTGGGCCGCCGGCTCGGTCGCCATCTGAACAGTCCGGCGGTGCTGGCGATCGGGCTGTCGATCACTGCCGCGGGCAATGCCGTGGCCGGACTGGCCGCGTGGCAGCATCTGTCCTGGCTGGCATTCGTCGCAATGGTGGTGATCGGTGCCGGCGGCGGCATCCTCAATGGCGAGACATCCAAAGCCATCATCGGCGCGGCACCGCGCGAGCGGGCCGGCATGGCCTCCGGCATCAGCGCGACCACGCGCTTTGTCGGCATCCTGCTCGGATTCACCGTGCTGTCCAGCGCCTTGAGCCTGGGCATCCGCAACGCACTGTCGGCTGTGGGTCCCGCGCGCGATGTACTGTCGATGGCCGATGCGATCGCTACCGGCACCTTCACCAGTGCGCGCAACATGGCCTTCGCACAGGCGATCTACAGCCACGGATTTGCCAGTGCACTGTGGACGTCGGCCATTGCCGCGCTGCTGGCCAGCCTTGCGGTGTTGCTGCTGGGCCGTAGTCCCGCACAGCGATGACGCTGGAGCGCGGATTACGAAGTTGGCCGGGGCAGCCACGCTGCCCCGACCGTGGCGGCCCCGGGGAGAAGGCCGCCGATGATCGTCAGGCCGCCTTCATGGCGTGCTTGCGCGCCCGCATCACGTTGTGGCATTCCTGCGCTTCGGGCAGCAGCTGGGTGACTTCCTGGCGCACGGCCGGCGGCAGTTCGTTGTCCTTCAGCACGTCCTTGAACGCGCCAAGCAGCCGGTCTTCCGACTCTTCCAGCTCGGCCACGTAACCATAGTTGGTGTCGCCGAATGCAGCGCGCACCTTGCCGTAGAACTGCTGCATCGACCCGACCATGGTGCCGTGCTCGGCGGGCTTGCCGCCGCTGGCGGCGACCGAACTGCTCAACGCGGCGACGATGCGGCCCTTGACGCCGGCAATGCGGGTGAACAGGGCCGACAGTTCGGCATCCTTCACCTTGGTCGCAGCTTCTTCGTAGAACGACTTTCCGTCCCGGGCAATCTCGATCAGGTCGTTGAGGCGATGTTCGATGGTGGACTGGGTGCTCATGGAATCGCTCCTGTGTGCTCGATGGTCTATTGAGAATGACAGCGCGAGTGCGTTGCCTTCGGGATCACTGTGGAGGTTTGAATGTGCCGGTTGGGTGAGTACGAATTGATGCATGCATCACCACCCTCAACGCGTCCTGACTCCTTCATCCCATCGCATTTCCGCGTTCACGGCATCTGAGCAGAACGCCCACGATTCACCAGGGCGCGATGACGATGATCAGCGCCACCAGCAGTGCGATGGCAAGCACCAGCAACAGCACATGCCACTGCTTCCACGTGGGTTTTGGTTTACCGGGGGTATTCATCGGATGTCTCCTGGAGTCTGTCATCGGCCCGCAGCCAGACTGAAGCAGGGCACCCCCGGTGCGCGTCGCGGTTTCGTGCATGGCTTGTGCATGAACGCTGTATCCAGCGCGCGACGATAACGCGTCCATAACGTAATCGAGTTGTAAACGGAATGTTAGGTTCCTTCCGATTCCGCACAGCGGAGTTTCAGATCGGTTTCCACGCAGCTATGCGGAAACCCATTCAACTGGATTTGGAGAGAGCCAAATGCATTACAAGTACACCCTGCTTTCCCTGGCAGTGGGCACGGCCCTGGCCGCCGCCTGGTCACCGGCCGCGCATGCGCAGGATGACGGCGACAAGACGCCGAAGAACCTCGATCGCATCCAGGTTACCGGCTCTGCCATCCGCAGCGTGGATATCGAAACGCAGCAGCCGATCATCGCCATCACCCGCACGATGATCGAGCAGCAGGGATTCACCACGATCGCCGACCTGTTGCAGAACCTGACGTCCACGGGCGCGCCGGCGATCTCCCGCGCACGCGCATTGTCGTCCGGTGAAAATGTCGGCGGCTACTACGTCGACATCCGCAATCTGGGCGCCACGCGCACGCTGGTGCTGGTCAATGGCAAGCGCCTGGGCGCGACCACCAGTGGCCTGCAGGATCTCAGCCAGATTCCGATGAGCGCGGTGGAACGCATCGATGTCCTGAAGGACGGCGCCTCCTCGCTGTACGGTTCGGATGCGATCGCTGGCGTGGTCAACATCATCACCCGCAAGAACTACGAAGGGCTGGAAGTGTCCATGCAGCACGGGCAGTTCAGCCAGGGCGATGGCAAGGACAGCACGTTTTCGCTGGTGACCGGCGCCCGTGGAGAACGTGGCGGATACACCCTCGCACTGGAATACCAGAAGTCGGACCCGGTATTTGCCCGCGACCGCGAGTTCTCCCGGTACGGCGGCGCCGGCCCCAACTACCCGGGCGCAGACTGGAGCAACATCAGCCAGAACGGTTCGTGGTGCGACCCGGCGCTCTACAAGTGCAACACCGGTGACGCGGTGTTCAAGACGCTCAACCGTGGCGGCGACCCGAAGAATCCGAACGACTACCACCCGATCACGCCGGCCGAGTTCGCCAACGGCAGCGACCAGATGCACCTGCAGACCGGCATCGAGCGTCGCTCGCTGTTCCTCAGCACGGACTACGCGCTGACCGACCAGATCAAGTTCGCCGCCGACATCGGCTACAACGAGCGCACCACCGACCAGCAGATCGCGGGCTACCCGTACCAGTCGACCAAGTTCGGCACGCCCCTGGACGCAGGCAGCGTTTTCAACCCGCTCGACCACAGCGTCGCGTTCAATCGCCGCCTGTGGGAAGTGCCGCGCACGACCGAAAGCAAGCTGAAGTCGCTGCGCATTGCACCAAGCCTGTCCGGCTACTTCGAACTGGGCGCCAAGACGTACGACTGGGAAGTCGGTGCGCTGTTCAACCGCAATGAAGTCACAAAAACAGGCCGTGGCGACATGAGCCTGATCGCTTCCCGGCAGGCATTGGGGCCCTCCTACCTCGATGCCAACGGTGTGGCCCGGTGTGGCACGGCGGCATCGCCGGTCACGGGCTGCCTGGCCTGGAATCCTTTGCTGCCATACGGTGTCGCGGGGGCTGGCTCTCTCTCCGATCCCGAACTGCAGCGCTTCTTGTTCCCGACGTTCAACGATACCGGCATCACCAAGACCCGCAGCTATTTCGCCAATATCTCCGGGCCAGTGATCGAACTGCCTGCCGGTGACCTGTCCGTCGCTCTGGGTTACCAATACCGCAAGGAAGAAGGCCGCTTCGTGCCCGACGCCTTTGCCCAGTCGCGCCAGAGCACGGCACTGGGCGCATCCACCACCTCGGGTGAGTACAGTCTCAATGAGTTCTTCGCCGAAGTGAACGTGCCGGTGCTGCGTGACCTGCCGTTCGCCAAGGAACTGACCGTGAACCTGGCCACGCGCTATTCCGACTACAGCAATTTCGGCAACACCACCAATTCCAAGGCCAGCTTCGCCTGGCGCCCGATCGAGGAATTGATGATCCGCGGCACTTTCGCCGAAGGCTTCCGCGCCCCGAGCATCTCCGACCTGTATGGTGGAATGGGGACCAGCTTCGAAACCTATGTCGATCCCTGCGGCACCGGCGCCACCAACAGCGTCAACGGCAACGCTGCCTGCAACGCTGCCGGCGTCCCGCTGGGCTACCAGCAGCTGAACCAGAGCCTGAAGCCCTGTGCCAGCTATCCGTGTGCCACGCCCGACGAATTCACCACCGGCTCCAACGCGAAGCTGCGACCGGAGGAGTCCAAGAGCAAGACCGTGGGCGTGGTCTGGAGCCCGCGCTGGGTCGATGGCCTGGACATCAACCTCGACTGGTACAGCTACAAGATCACCAACATGATCATCGAGGACAGCGTCGACCGCATCCTGCGTGACTGCTACGTGCTGGGCAATTCCTCGCGCTGTGGCAGCATCAGGCGCGCTGGCGATGGCCACATCACCAGCATGTTCTACGGCCTGGCCAACCTGGGCTCGATGGAAACCGAAGGCTGGGATCTGGGCATCCACTACCGCCTGCCCGAGTTCTCGTTCGGCCGCTTCACCATCGACCTGCAGAACAGCTATGTCTCCAAGTACGACGAGGAGAACCAGAACTCGGCCGGCGACACCATCATGATGGGCCGGATCGGTCGGCCGGGCATCTTCCGCCTGCGCTCGAACCTGGGTGTGAACTGGCAGCTTGGCAACTTCAGCACGCAGTACACGGTGCGCTACTACTCCGGCATGGCCGAAAGCTGCGTGCCGAACCGTCCGTGCTCGCTGCCCGATCGCTACGCCTACGGAGAACCGGATGCTCTGCGCAAGGTGGGCTCCAATGCCTTCCATGACATCCAGGTCAGCTACAGGCTGCCGTGGGACGGTACCGTGGCGCTGGGTTCGAACAACGTGTTCAACCACCAGGGCCCGATCATGTTCTCCAAGCCGTCCAGCTCCTTCCCCTACTACGGCGGCTTCGATATCGGCCGCACCGTGTACGTGAAGTACTCGCAGCGCTTCTGACGGGCATGTCCGTGCTCGTGGCCGGCGGAAGGGGAGTCCGCCGGCCACGATGCACACCACCTCCACCCAATCTCCATCGTTTTTCGACGGAATCTCCAAGGTTCCCGGCAACACTTGATGTCATGACGGCTAAGGAGCAGGACCGCATGGATCGCCACGCGCCCCGACACTGCACACCCGTCTCCAGGTTCACCACTGAATGTGGCGATGTGGCCGGGTTCCGACCCTCCGGACGTGACGCCGCAAGGGAAGTACGAGATGACGACGGCAGTTCGCACCGGCCTGACCGACCTGGTCGCTGACGCGCAGCGGTACCTGCGCAGGATTCTCCCCGGGCTCGCCTCGGCGGTGCATCCACTTGCTTCATTGCATGCCATTCCCCACGCAACTGCATCGCGCTACCACCTCGCCGGACTGATGCTGTACGGGGAAACCCCCGCCATGCTCGCCGTGGCCCGCGAGCCCGGCGAATCCAGCACCCGCGTGATCCAGGATGTACGCTGCCTGCGCTCTGCTGCGAATGCACTGGTGTTGTACGTCTCGCCCTATCTCACGCCGACCCAGCGTCGCTTCCTGGTCGAGAACCACATCGACTTCGTGGTCCCGCACACCCAGTTGTTCGCGCCCAGCCTGGCCATAGAGTTCCGCGACGACCCTGATCATGAGAAGAAGGCCATCTCGCTGCTGCCTTCGGCGCAGGCCGTGCTGATCCACGTGCTGCTGAGCGGCCAGTCGCGCTGGTGGTCGCCGCGCGAGATCAGTGCTGCCGCCGGCTACACCTCGATGACGGCGTCGCGCCTGTCTGCCGAACTGGTTGGTCGCGGCCTGGTTGAACGCTCCACCGGTGGCCGCGAGCGCTTCCTGAAGCTGGCCGGCAACCGCGACGAGGTCTGGGCCAGGGCGCAGCCGTTCCTGCGTTCCCCCATCCTGAAGGAAGTGGATGTCTGCTGGGGCCCGACCGCCGAGGCGCTCCGCGATGCCGGGCACCCGGCGCCGACGGCGGGCCTCGATGCGCTTGCTGACACGTCACCGCCCGCGATCGGCGGCACCCGCGCGCTGCACATCGATGCGTGGCGGTTGCTGGGTGCACTTCCCATGCCCGGCCCGGACTGCGTCCAGAGCGCACGGCTGCAGATCTGGGCCTATCCGCCGGCATTCACCAGCATCGGCGATGTGGTTGACCCGCTTTCGCTGTATCTCAGCCTGCAGGGCAAACGCGGCCATGATGCAGACGCGCTGGAACAGCGGGTGGAACAGGCGCTGAGCGGGGACACATACCCCGCATGACCGAAGCCCTATGCGGGCTGCTCGCCCGGCACTGCAGCGGCGCGCCTGGCACCGTACTCGGCGAACACCACGCCGGACACCGCCAGCAGGCCACCGCCCAGTACCCAGCCACTGAGTGATTCGCCCAGCAGCAGCACGGCCAGCGCGGCGGTCACGATCGGCACCAGGTTGAAGAAGCCAGAGACGCGCGCAGCGCCCAGGCGTGAAAGTCCAGTCATCCAGGTCAGCGGCGCCAGGATCGAGGCACAGACTGCAGCGAAGCCGATGCAACCGACGGCGGTCGGATTGCTCACCCCGGTACCAACCAGCAACTGCAGTGGCAGCAGGATCAGCGAGGCCGCCGTGGCCTGCAGGAACAGCGACTCCAGCACCGACAACGGAATCTTCCAGCGCTGCATCAGCACGTTGTAGGCGGCGAAGGCCAATGCGCCGATCAGCATGATCGCGTCTCCGCGGTTCAGGCCCTGCGCCGCCAACCGTGCCAGGTCGCCCTGCGATACCACCGCCACCACGCCGGCGGTGGAGATCACCGCGCCAAGAATGGAAGTACCACGCACCGGATGGCCCATGAACACGCGTGACAGCGCCAGCGCGATCAACGGAATCAGCGCCTGGATCACCCCCATGTTGGTGGCCGAGGTGAAGTGCGCCGCATAGTAGGCCAGGCACTGGTACATCACCCCACCCAGGCAGCCCAGCACCAGGAAGCGCCCGAGGTTGGCGCGCACGGTCGGCAGATTGCCGCGCAGCCGCGGCAGCGCGAATGGCAGCAGGACCACCGCCGCGACCAGCCAGCGGAAGAAGCCGATATCGATGGGACCGACCGAGCCCGAAGCAAGCTTGGTCACGATGGTGTTCGCGCCCCACAGCAGGCAGGCGAGGATCGGGAAGAGATAGTTCACGCGTGCAGGTGTACGTGGGGGAATGGCCAGCGTACGCTTGGCGTATATTGAGGACATCCCGAAAATGCGCCACCCCGACCCCGGCTTGCGGCAATCGATGGAGCCGATCCCCACCTTCCGCCAGCTGCCCGGCCCGATCTACTTCCGGCAGGGCGCGATGGAGCCCACGGACTGGGGCACGCACAGCCATCCGTGGGGTCAGTTCAACTTCGTCGCGCAGGGGGTGATGGAGATGAAGATCGACGGCGAGTGGATGGTGTCGCCGCCGCACTACGCGATCTGGATTCCACCAGGAATGGCGCACTATTCACGCAACCGCTCGCAGCTGGCCTACCGCTCGGCCTATCTGTCGGCGGCACTTTCACGCCGGCTGCCCACGCGTTGCAGTGCGCTGGAAGTCAGCCCGCTGCTGCGCGAACTGCTGCATGAACTGGCACGACAGGGCGTGACCGATCCGCAGACACCGGTCCAGCGGCGCATGGCCGCCGTGGTGATCGACCAGATCGTCAACGCCGCTGTGCTGCCCAGTTTCCTGCCGATCGCCAGCAGCGATGCCTTGAAGCAGGTGATGGCGTACATGGAGAAACACCTGTCGGCGGCCGAATCGGTTGCCGAGATCGCGCGGCGGCACCACATGAGCGTGCGCAAGCTGGAGCGCCTGGCACGCAGCGAACTGGGCATGTCGCTGGGCGACTGGCGTGGGCGGGTGAAGTTCGTGCGCGCCACCGAGGCGCTGTGTACACGCCGGCCGATCAGCCGGATCGCCGAAGAGCTGGGCTATTCCGGCGTCAGCGCCTTCGCCGAGATGTTCAAGCGGCACGCGCAGTGCACGCCGGATCAGTACAGGAAGCTGCATCGGGCGGGGTGAGCGCGGCCTAGAGAGCGACCAGCAGGTCCACAAGCAGCCCCGGCAGGAACAAGGCGGCCAGAACGCTGGCCAACAGGATCAGCAGGACCTTCGCCGTCAAGGGGCGACGGCGCGGATTGCTGAAGTACAGGTGCAGATCGCGCAGTTCATCTTCCAGCTCCTTCCGCACGCCTGCGCTCTGTGCACCGGGTTCGAGCAGCTGTCGCTCAAGCGCCTTCAGGCGCTTCATCAGTTCACGCGGCGGTGTAGCCCGCAGGATCAGCTGATTGAGCTCCTGGAGCCGGTGCGCCTGCGGCATCAGCGCTGCCACGAGATCATCCGGCGGAAGCCGTGAGACCCGTCGCTGGGCATCCGCATCCATCTCAGCCTGCAGCACATCGCGTTGCCGCTGCAGTTCGGCCAGGGAGGTGCGGCGCTGCCACATGAGGAGGCACAGGATTGATGGGTGGCGGGCAGTGTATCGCCCGGCGCCCCGGGAAGGTTGTCGATTTCCCGCCCCATCGTTCGTCGGAGAAGGAAAGGCGGGTCTTTCAGCCTGCAGGAGTGCCCCGATGTGCCCGATCCTCACCGCCTTCGCCACCTCTCCCGACCGCGGCCAGGGCCTGGCCCGTGACATGCGCGTACGCTGGGCGCTGGAGGAACTGGCCGTGCCCTATGACGTGCAGCTGCTCAGCTTTGCCGAGCTGAAGCAGCCCGTCCACCTGGCGCGCAACCCCTTCGGGCAGATCCCCACCTGGCAGGACGGCGACCAGGTCCTGTTCGAATCCGGCGCAATCGTCCTGCACCTGGCCGAACAGCATGCCGGCCTGCTCCCCGCTGATCCGGACGCACGCATGCGCGCGATCATGTGGGTTTTCGCTGCGTTGAACACGGTGGAACCGCCCATCGTCGAACGCTCGATGGCCTGGGTGCTGGAACGCGAACTACCTTGGTATTCACAGCGGCTGGTGATGCTGGACGAGCGCGTGCGGATGCGTCTCTCGCAGCTGTCTGCGTGGCTGGGCACGGCGGCGTGGCTGGATGGCGACTTCAGCGTGGGCGACCTGATGATGGTCTCGGTGCTGCTGCGCCTGAAGAGCAGCGGCCTCCTCGACGAATACCCGAAGGTGGCTGCCTATGTGGGCCGTGCAACGCAACGCCCCGCCTACCAGCGTGCGTTTGCCGCGCAGCTGCAGGTGTTCCTGCAAAGCACAGACGCGCCATCACCAAAGGATGACTGAGGCAGCCTCCTTCGGCATTCGAAGGTCCCCGGCCGCGCGGGAAACCGGAAGGCAGCCGTGTGGTGTATACACGGGCTTCACTGCCTGTGGGCTCCGATCGCGGGGGTCGGACACCCTCAAGGACTTCACTGTGAGCACTTCCTCGCACTCGCTCGCTTTCCTGCTTGCGCGCATCCTGCTGATGGCACTGTTCCTGGTCTCCGGCCTGGGCAAGCTTGGCGACCTCAGTGGTACCCAGGGCTACATGGAAGCAATGGGAGTGCCCGGCATCCTGCTGTGGCCGACCATCGCCTTCGAGATCGGCAGCGGCCTGTGCATCCTGCTCGGCTTCCAGACCCGGCTGGTATCGATCGTCCTGGTGGGCTTCAGCCTGGTCACCGCCTTCATCTTCCACCACAACTTCGGCGACCAGACCCAGCAGATCATGTTCCTGAAGAATCTGGGCCTGGCCGGTGGCTTCCTGTTGCTGGCCTGCACTGGAGCCGGGCGCTACAGCATCGACGGCCGGGGACGCCGCGCATAGGTACGGGCCAGCAGGCTCGCCACGCTAGCGACGGAGCTCCGCCTCCGGCGCCAGCGTGTGGACCACCTTGCCCTGCGCATCGAGGAACTCGATTGCCCCGTAGCCCTCCGGCGTGACGGTCAACCGCAGTCGCGGCCGATCCGCCTTGTCATTCAGTGCAATGGCCGGCGTTCCATCGGCGCCGACCACCAGGCCGATGCGGGTCGGCGCCTGCACACCGGGAATCAACGCATTCCCGAGCGCGGGTTCGCGTATCAGCTTCGGTGCCTGGTTGATCGAGAAGCTCACTTGGCCATCGGGAGACACCCGCCATCCGATCGCATCCATCGCCGGATGATCCAGCGCCAGCACCGCCATGCCGCCGTCGACATCAGCGGTGCCGAAACCACCGCGCTCGCTGCCCTTGTCGTCGTACAGCACCATGCCGGCCACGTTGAAGGCGCGCTTGTACTGGATGCCATCGATGATCGGCGCCGGCGTCTTCCCGGACAGCGTCATGCGGATCACGCCCTGGTCATCGACGATATCGATGCGACGCGCGGTGATGCGCTCGTTGTCGGGCGTCCCGATCCGCGTCTGCGGAGCCTTGTCCACGATCAGGCGCTGCAGGGTTTCCACCGAAGGCCGCTTGGGCGCTCCGGCATCTTCGGCCGCACGCGCCGGAATGCTGTGGAATGCAATCAGCAGGACCAGCGCGCAGGCAGGGCGCATCATGCGGCCTCCAGAGCGGCGTGCACCGGGCGCCGGCAGGCGGCCTGCACCAGCATCAGCTGTGCCACCAGGATCAGCATCGCGCAGCCGGACAGCAGCCATGGGTCGATGTACCACTGGGCATTGAAGCTGAATTCGCCGGCGGAGATTCGCTTCCAGCCGTTGAAGTGCTGCATCGCCGCGACCACGAACGCGAAACCACCCATCGCGTTCGAAAGCCACGGCACGACGATGCCACCCGGCCGTGCAGACATCATCAGTAGACCCAGCACGCCGATGACGGTGCGCTGCACGCGGCAGTAAGGGCAGACATAGGCCAGCCCACTCCATTCCACCGACCAGGCCAACAGGCTGATCAGCACCGCTGCCGCCCCCGCGACGTACAGGACCCTCGGCGCGATCGCCGTGCTGCCGTTATGTGCCATGCTGTGGCTCTCTGCGGTAAGGACCCGCGCAGGGTAGCGCGGTTGGCCCTCGTACGGTTCAGCGCAGCGGATCGGCGGCCACACCCTCGCGGGTGATCTTCACCGGCAGGATGTTCCCCTGCGCATCGAATTCCAGGCGTTCTATGGCGGTCTGCCGATGGTCGCGCGTGGTGTCACCCAGCGGCCGGCGATGGTAGACGATGTACCAGCGGTCGCTATTTGGCACCTTGATCACCGAGTTGTGGCCGGCACTGGTGGCGATGGCCTCGTCCTGCTGCAGCACCTTGCCGATGCGCTTGAAGGGCCCGGTGGGTGTATCGGCGATGGCGTAGGCCACCGAGTAATCCGGGCCACCCCAACCGCCTTCGGACCACATGAAGTAGTAGCGGCCTCCGCGCCTGAACATCAGCGGGCCCTCCACGTATTCCGGCGCCGGGGTGATCTCCTTGAACAGCAAACCATCGGTCAGCGGCAGCACGCCGGTGAAATCATCCTTCAGGCGCACGATGTTGGCGCGCTTCCAACCGCCGTAGATCATGTACCAGGCGCCATCGTCATCCTTGAAGACGAACTGGTCGATGGGCTGCGCACCATTATGGAAAGCGCCGACCAGCGGCTTGCCCAGCAGGTCTTTGTAGGGCCCTTCCGGGCGGTCGGCCACCGCCACGCCGATGCCACCCAGCTCGCTATCGGTCTTGATGTCGTTGGCGGCGAAGAAGAAGTAGTACTTGCCGTTGTTTTCCACGACGGACGGCGCCCACATCGCGCGCTTCGCCCAGGGCACGTTCCTGGCGTTCAGGACGTCGGCATGCTTTGTCCAATGCACCAGATCAGGCGACGAGAAGGCATCGAACGTAATCTGCGCATCGTAGTCCGCCGAGGTGGTTGGAAATATCCAGTAGCGGCCTGCAAATACCGCCGCTTCCGGGTCGGCATACCACCCCTGCAGGATCGGATTACCCGAGGTGGCCGGCGGCGCGGCGTGCGCGCCCGTTGCCAGTGCCGCTGCCGTGCAGGCGGCCATCATCCACTTGCTCAACGCCATGCCGTGCGCTCCCGTGCTGGATGGATGGGAGCATATTAGATCGATTCAGATGCGGATTGCGAAGGCAGCCTCACCCCATGGGCGGGAATGGGACGAAGGCCTCAGGCTTTCTTGATGACGGTGCGCTTGCCGATGCTGCTGGTCTTGCCCGCTGTCGGCCTGGCCAGGCCAGGAATCAGGAAATCGGTGACCTTGTGGCCCATCGATACCTTGGCGGCCAGCCAGCGCGGCATGCGGCCACGGCCGGTCCAGGTCAGGCGCTTGTATTCCGGATCGCGGTATTTGGCCGCGACCTTGCCGGTTTTACGGCGGGCGGACTTGCGCGCAGGTGCGGCGGTTTCTGCGGCTTCATCGCCGAAGAGCTCTTCGATGGTGTAACCAGCTTCGGCGGCAGCGGCCTTCAGCAGGCGGCGCACGGCCGCGGCCGGGCGGCGGGTGGTGATGAGCGCTTTGCGCTGTTCGGCCGCAGCCACCAGTGCGCCCAGCTCCCGAAGGCTGAGCGATTCGATATCGATAGTCATGCGGGGAAAGGTCTACTGCGGCGGGCTGGGTGTCAAGTTTGGTTTATAGGTGCAGCAACTTGCCGACGGCCACCCTCTGCAGCCTGCCGGCATGAGATCGGGATAATTTGATTAGTTTCATTCTCGGCCATCCCACGGAATGACAGAATGTCATGAATCCGATCCCCCCCTAAATGATGATGCGTCAAGGATTAGCCGGATTCAGGAACGTCTCGATTCATGGCGATACCACAAGGAAAGAAGGATGATCTCCGGAACGCTTACTCAAGAGCATCATCTCCACGCACTTCGCCTGCACCGGCGGAAGGCGGTAAAGGTGCTGGTAGGGGTCCTGCTGGCATGTGCGGTGATCGGCGTTGTCGCTCTTGCCACGGACCATCACATCTCTGGCCTTATCCTGGTCTGCGGCGGCGTCGGTGGCGCGATCAGTGCGTTCGCCCAGTCCAGGCTGACCCTGCCCCGTCAGGTGGCCAAGATCCACCGTCAACAGGCGAGTCTGCACGCCCACTACACCTGTAGCTGGGACGAAGAGTGGCTCAGCGTTGCGTCCGAGCATGTGCAGGCCAAACGGCGGTGGTCGGATTACGCCAAGGTGCGGGAGAACGAGGAAGTGCTGCTCCTCTACCACTCGGACGTCATGTTCGAGGTTCTCCCGAAAGCATGGTTCAACGGCCAGGCGCAGATGGATGAATTCCGGAGATTGGCCTCGCGCGCGGCGGGCTGAGCGTATCTACCGAACGTTTGAAACATTGCAGCTCTCCAATGAACACGTCACAGTTCGTTGCGTATAACGGAGACAGCGCATGCAAGGGAAGACTCATCACCTCAGGATGGCAGCGACAGGAATCACATTGCTACTGGCCGCCTGTACCTCCGTCGGCGACATGCGACGCACTGGACACGTCGCGACATTCTCGTCCGATCAGAATCCCTTGGCTGCGGCCACTTGCGTACGCGATGCGTGGGGAGAGGTGAGCATTGGGGGATCGCACTGGCAGTACGTCATTGAGCCCCGTTCCGATGGCTACTCCGTGTCCACTTCCAACGGCGGCGTCCCGGCAGAGTTTGTTGAGATCACCCCTCAGGCTGGAGGAGGAAGCGAGATCAAGTTCTACAGCAAGTTCCTGAAGCGCCGGCAGGCACGCTACATCGAGGCCGCCACGCAATGCGGTGCCCGCACGAAGTAGATCGAGCCCGGCGAACATCCCCGATTTCATGAGTCCTGATGGAAAGCCATCTCGCCATGACCAGCGCTCACTCACTTTCTTCGTGGATGCCACTGAACATCAATAGACGCAATAACTGCTCCAAATCCAGCATCAATAACCCTTGCTAGACGCTCTTGGACTCCGCCGGAGATCAGTGTGGTGGGCCCATCAGGATTCGAACCTGAAACCAAGGGATTATGAGTCCCCTGCTCTAACCGTTGAGCTATAGGCCCTGCGCAGCGCCACAGTGTAGTGGACCGCCCCCCCGCCCGGCTACTCAGGCATCACTGCCAACGCATTGGCCACCTGCTCCAGCCGCACCTCCGCAATCTCCGCGAAGTGCTGCATCTGGCGTAGATGCGCCTGAAAGAGCGCGACGGTTCTTCGCGCCCCTTCCAGCCCCGACTGCTTACTGCCACCAAACCCATCAACCAGTTCCGAGCCAGAATGCGTCAGCAGCGCATCGTGCGCCGGGCGAACCCAAGTCGATCCTCGCGCTCATCCTGCAGTACCTCATCCCGGTCCAGCAGCGGCGTGAAATCGTCTCGCGGGGAATCGGGCGCGTCGTTCTCTACATCGTTCATGGCGTAGCTCCAGATACAGGACTAACCAGAGCAGCAGTGCGTACATGGCGCCTACGACCTGCTGCGCGTCTGCATCGGTGCCGGTGATGTCCGGCCCGCCTAAGTGATATGTTGAGCATCTGCCCGGCCAGACTGCGGCCGCCATTGAGTGAATTCAAATGGCATATGCGACAGGCGGCAGTTCCCCGGGGCATTGCCCGGTTCTACCGGGTGGTGAATTATGGGACGAATAGTGTTACGTAATTCCGGCACTCACCGCGTCCCAATCGCCGACGGCATTCCGCAAGTCATTGTTTGGAGATGAATTCCACGCGACCTTGGAGGCTCGGTCGCCGGAATAGTGTTACGTAATCAATACGAATCCCGTTACGAATCCGCCGGCCACGCCCCACCGCCACCAAAGAAAAACCCCGCCGAAGCGGGGGTTCTTCTTGACAGAACCACTTGCCGAGCATGGGCTCGGCACTACCTGGAAATCAATCGATATCCAGGAAGCTGCGCAGCTGCTCCGAGCGGCTCGGGTGACGCAGCTTGCGCAGGGCCTTCGCTTCGATCTGGCGGATCCGCTCGCGGGTCACGTCGAACTGCTTGCCGACTTCCTCAAGGGTGTGGTCGGTGTTCATGTCGATGCCGAAGCGCATGCGCAGCACCTTGGCTTCCCTCGGGGTGAGGCCGGCCAGCACGTCGCGCACGGTTTCAGACAAGTTGATGTTGGTGGTGTTCTCGATCGGGGACTCCACGTTGGTGTCCTCGATGAAGTCGCCCAGATGGGAATCCTCGTCGTCGCCGATCGGGGTTTCCATCGAGATCGGCTCCTTGGCGATCTTCATCACCTTGCGGATCTTGTCTTCCGGCATGTCCATTTCCTTGGCCAGCTCCTCCGGCGTAGCCTCGCGGCCGTACTGCTGGAGCATCTGGCGGGAAATGCGGTTCAACTTGTTGATCGTCTCGATCATGTGCACCGGAATACGGATGGTGCGCGCCTGGTCGGCAATCGAGCGGGTGATCGCCTGGCGGATCCACCAGGTGGCGTAGGTCGAGAACTTGTAACCGCGGCGGTACTCGAACTTGTCCACGGCCTTCATCAGGCCGATGTTGCCTTCCTGGATCAGGTCCAGGAACTGCAGGCCGCGGTTGGTGTACTTCTTGGCGATCGAGATCACCAGGCGCAGGTTGGCCTCGACCATTTCCTTCTTGGCCTTGCGCGCCTTGGCTTCACCGTAGGCCATGGCACGGCTGATTTCCTTCAGCTCTTCCAGGTCCAGCTGGGTCAGCTTCTCGATGTCGATCGTCGCCTGCTGTTCGGCGATGATCTGGTCCTTCACTTCGCGCAGGGCCGACGACCACTTCTGCTTGCGCTTCAGTGCGTCTTCCACCCACTCCAGGTTGGTCTGGTTGCCTTCCCAGGAACGGATGAAGTCCTTGCGCGGCATGCGTGCAGTGACGGTGGCCAGGTTCAGCACGCGGCGCTCATGGGCCTTGATCGACGCCATGGTGTCGCGCAGCTGCTTGGTCAGCACATCGGTCAGCGGCAGCGGCAGCTTCAGGGTGACGAACACCGCCGACATTTCTTCGCGCAGGCGCGGCAGGTTCTTCTTGTCGCCCTTGGTCGCGGCCTTCTTGAAAGCGTTGAAGGCATCGCTCAGCGCCTGCATGCGCGCGGCGACTTCCTCCGGATCCGGACCGGTCGGTGCGGCTTCTTCATCGCCACCGTCGACATCGTCGTCCTCGTCCTCGTCGCCTTCGGCGTCGGCATCGCTGCTGTCATCGGCAGCGGCCGCCGGCGGTGCCGGCTCTTCATCGGTCAGATCGTTGAAGCCGACGATCACTTCGGCCAGGCGCTTCTTGCCTTCCTTGTGGGCTTCGTAGTCGGTCAGCAGCGACTCGACCGAGACCGGGAACTGGCCCAGGGCCGCCTGGACCTGCGAAAGGCCTTCCTCGATGCGCTTGGCGATGGCGATTTCGCCTTCGCGGGTCAGCAGCTCGACGGTGCCCATTTCGCGCATGTACATGCGCACCGGGTCGGTGGTACGGCCACCTTCGGTGTCGAGCGCGCTCAGTGCGGCGGCGGCTTCTTCGGCCGCGGTGTCATCGACTTCGCGGTTACCGGTGTTGCCGTCGTTGAGAAGCAGGGTTTCCACATCCGGCGCAACTTCATGGACATCGATGCCCATGCCGTTGATCATGCCGATGATGTCTTCGATCTGTTCCGGGTCGACCATGTCGTCCGGCAGATGGTCATTGACTTCGGCGTAGGTCAGGTAGCCCTGTTCCAGGCCCTTGCTGATCAGTTGCTTGATTTCGGATTGGGCAGGACGTTCGTTGGCCATGTAGTGCTCGCGCCACCGGCTAGGGAGAAATAGGGAACGTAGCATTATACCAGCCCGGGGCCCGGCCTGCCGGGCGGTGGTCCCGGCGGCTTAGGGCCTGAGAAGGAAGGTCACGGGACCGTCATTGACCAGGCTGACGACCATATGGGCACCAAATTGGCCCGTTTCCACCCCTGGCGCGTGATTTTCACGACAGATCTCGACAAATCGATTGAACCCGCGTTCAGCCTCGTCCGGCGGCGCGGCGCTGGTGAAGCTGGGCCGCATGCCCGACCGGGTGTCGGCGGCCAAGGTGAACTGGCTGACCAGCAGCAGGCCGCCGGCGGTATCGCGCAGCGAACGGTTCATCTTCCCGGCCTCGTCGGCGAATACCCGGTAGCCCAGCAGGCGCTCGGCCATTCGCTGCAGCTGGGCCTCGCTGTCGCCCGGCTCCATGCCGACCAGCGCCAGCAGGCCGGGGCCGATCTGCCCCACCGCTTCGCCCTCGACGTGGACGGCGGCCTGGCTGACGCGCTGGATCAGGACGAGCATGCGGGGGCTTCCAATGAACACGGCCGGCCACGATAGCAGCGCCCTTGGCTAAACTGGCGCCGATGAATCCGCAACGCAAAGCCCGGCTGGTCTACCGCGCCACCACCCTGTTCGCCCGCCTGCCCTGGCCGCTGCTGCGGGGAGTCGCCCGTGCCCTGTCCTGGACCTGGATCAGTCTCAACGCCCGTGAGAGCCGCGTCACCCGGCGCAACCTGGAGTTGGCCTACCCGGACCTGGAGGGCGCCGCGCGCGACCGCCTGCACCGGAAGCTGCTGCGCTCCACCGCCCTGCAGGCCATCGAAACCCTGCGACTGTGGAGCCAAGCGCCGGCCGACAACCTGCGCCTGCACCTGAAGCAGCGCCACGGCGAGGCCCTGTACGACGCGGCGCTGGCCAGCGGCAAGGGCGTGATCGTGGCGGCGCCGCACTTCGGCAACTGGGAGCTGCTGAACCAGTGGCTGGCCTCGCGCGGGCAGATCGCCATCGTCTACAAGCCACCGGAGGACGAGGCCAGCGATGCCTTCCTGCAGCTGGTGCGGGGCGGCCAGAACGTACAGCAGGTGCGTGCCGAAGGCCCGGCCGTGCGCCAGCTGTTCAAGGTGCTCAAGGACGGCGGTGCCACCGGCATCCTGCCCGACCAGCAGCCCAAGGCCGGCGATGGGGTGTTCGTGCCGTTCTTCGGCGTGCAGGCGCTGACCATGACCCTGGTCAACCGGCTGGCCGAGCGTACCGGCGCCACCGTGCTGTATGGCTGGTGCGAGCGCATCGGGCCGGACATGGAGTTCGCCCTGCACATCGAACCGACCGACCCCGCCGTGGCCGACCCGGACCCGCAGGTGGCCGCTACCGCGCTCAATGCAGGCATCGAGCGCATCGCCCGCCGCGACCCTGCGCAGTACCAGTGGACCTACAAGCGCTATACGCTGCGACCATCGGGCAGTGGCGAGGAAGACCCCTACGCGACCGAGGAACACCCGCACTGACGGCCGCTCCACTCAGGCCACCGGCCCCTGCGACCGGCGGCCGCACCACGTTGAATACGACGCCGGCGCCCCCATAGAGACTGCGATGTCCGCCTCCCCCGGTCCTGCCATGCCTGCTGCTTCTTCCCTGTTCGGCGATCCGGCCGCGATCCGCTGCGAGCGCGCGGTTTCCGAACTGCGTGCCGGTCGCCCGGTGCTGCTCCACGATGGCCAGGGCCAGCGCCTGGCGGTGATCGCGCTGGACAGCGCCACGGCCAGCAGCTTCGCTGCCTTCGCCAATGCCGCCCACGAGCGGCATTACCTGTTCCTGACCGCCACCCGCGCCCGCGTGCTTGGCGTGGAGGCCCCGCAAGGTGCGCGCCTGCCGCTGGCCGGTGTTGCCTTCGACGCCCTGCCCTCGCTGGGCTATCTGCGCGAACCGGGCCCGATGCCGGACGGCTGGAGTGCCGGTGACGCCTTCGATGCAGGCGCCGTGGAACTGGCCCGCCTTGGCCTGTTGCTGCCGGCCATGGTGGCGGTGCGCCTGGACGCCGAAGACCGCACCTTCGATGGCGCTTCCGAGGTGGCGCTGTGCGACCTCGCCGAAGGCGCAGCACATGCGGCCCACGACTACGAACTGGTGGCGCGTTCACCGGTGCCGTTGCGCGACGTCGGCATGACCACGTTCGCGGTGTTCCGCGGCGGCGTCGCCCAGCGTGACCAGGTCGCGATCATCGTCGGCGAACCGGACCTGTCGGCGGTGGTACCGGTGCGCGTGCACTCCTCGTGCCTGACCGGTGACCTGTTCGGCTCGCTCAAGTGCGACTGCGGCGACCAGCTGCGGCGCGGCCTGCGCAAGCTGAAGGAACTGGGGGGCGGCGTGCTGCTGTACCTGGACCAGGAAGGCCGTGGCACCGGCATCGCAGCCAAGATGCGCGCCTACGGCTACCAGCACGACGGCCTGGACACCATCGACGCCGACGCACAGCTGGGCTTCGGTGCCGACGAGCGCCGCTACGGCAGCGCGGTGGCCATGCTGCGTGGCCTGGGCATTTCGCGCGTGGCCCTGCTCAGCAACAACCCGACCAAGGCGCAGCGCCTGCGCAATGCCGGCATCGAAGTGCTGGACTGCATTCCGGTCACCGGCGAAATCACCGCCGAGAACGAACACTACCTGCGCACCAAGGCCGATCGTGCCGGCCACCTGCTGGATGTGGACGCGCTGATCCAGGCTGCCCAGTAACGCAGCCGACCTGCTACCGTCTGCGCGGTGCGGCCACGGCCGCCACCGCCCGCCCTGCCACCTGACGGAGCCCGCGTGACCGACGTTCCCCTTACTGCTCCGCCCACCGATGCCTGGCAGTCGCTGCCGCGCCGCGCCTCGCGGCTGGCCGCACTGGAAGGTGCCTTCGGTGGCCTGTTTGTGCCAGGCCTGCCGCTGGCCGCTGCATGGTGGTTCTTCGATCTGCCCGGTGGCGTATGGGTCGCAGCCCTCGGGCTGCTGGTGGGGGCTGCATGTGGTGCGTGGCTCGGCCACCGCCGCCTGGTCCGCACCCGTTGGCGGCTGGACGCACAGGGCCTGGGCCTGCGACGAGACCTGATGTGGCAGCTGGAAACGCGCATTCCCCTGTCGCGCGTGCAGCACCTGGACCTGCGCCGCGGGCCACTGGAACGCCGCGCCGGTCTGGCCACGCTGATCGTGCACACCGCCGGCACCCGCATGAGCGCGGTGACCGTCAGCGGCCTGGACGAGGCGGATGCCGAGCGCCTGCGCGACACCCTGTCCCATCAGCTCGACCAGGACGCCGACGCCCTGTGAGCCTGCCACCACCTCTGCCTGCAGCGCTGCCCACCGGTGGCGAGGACCACCGCCTGCATCCGTGGTCATGGTTGTTCGTACTGTTGATGCAGCTGCGCCATTACTTCCTGCCGCTGGTCGCGCTGCTGGTGTTCGGCCAGCGGGGTGACCGCGACCCGATGTGGGCGCAGCTGATTCCGCTGACGGCAATTGCCGCACTGGTACTGGTGTCGGTGCTGCAGTACCTCAGCTACCGCTACCGTATCGGCAGTGATGCGATTACCGTGCGCAGCGGTCTGCTGGCGCGCAACCGGCGCGAGATTCCGTTTGCGCGCATCCACAACGTGGAAGTCCGGCAGAACCCGCTGCACCGCCTGTTCGGTGTGGCCGAGCTGCGCCTGGAATCGGCCGGCGGCGTGCGTCCAGAAGCCGAAATGCGGGTGCTGCAGCTGGACCAGGCGCTGGCGCTGGAACGACTGGTGCGCCAGCGCGGGCAGGCGCCGCAGGCCGCCGACGTTGTCGCCGCCGCCTCGATCACCGAGGCCGACACCGAACAGGTACTGCTGCGCCTGTCGAGCTGGGACGTGGTGCGCATGGGGCTGCTCTCCAACCGTGGCTGGGCGCTGGCGATCGCCGCGTTCGGTGTCCTGTTCCAGACCGTCCCGCGGCCGGTGATGGACGATGCCCTCCAGCGCGGTGGCCGCGAGGCCTTCGGCTACGCCAGCCACCTGCACCCCGGCGTGGCCGGCGCGTTCCTGCTGCTGGCTGCGGCTCTGTTGCTGGGCTGGCTGGCGCTGCGCGTGTTGTCGGTGGTGCTGACCCTGCTGCGCTACCACGGCTTCACCCTCAGCGAGCAGGATCGCCGCCTGACCGTTTCGGCTGGCCTGCTCAGCCGCACCCGCAGCAGCGTGGCGCGCCGGCGCATCCAGGCCTGGACGCTGCGCGAAGGTACGTTGCAGCGCTGGTTCGGACTGCGCCAGCTGCGCATCGACAGCGCCGCCGGTGGCCCTGCGCGCGATGAGGACCGCGCCCTGCGCGAACTGGCACCGCTGGCGTCAAGTACGCGTTGCGAGCAGCTGGTGCAGCACCTGCTGCCACAGTTGCAGTGGCCACCCGCGCAGTGGCAGTCCATTCCGCAGCGCGGCTGGTGGCGGCTGTGCCTGGGCGCGCTGCTGCTGGTGCCGCTGCTGGCTGCGGCCGCGTACTGGCGCTGGGGCCCATGGGGCCTGCTGGTGCTTGCGTGGCTGCCGGTGGCGCTGCTGGTCGCGCACCGGCAGATGGCGCGCATGGGCTGGTACCTGGACGAGCACTATGTGGCGGTGCGCGGCGGCTGGTGGAAGCGCTGGTGGCGCTGGGCCGAGCTGGACAAGGTGCAGGGCCTGCGCCTGCAGCGCTCGCCGCTGGACAGGCTGCTGGGCACCAGCAGCCTGCAGCTGGATACCGCCGGCGCGCATGGCGATGTGGCGCTGACCCTGCACCATCTGCCGCAGGCACAGGCGCAACAAGTGATGGAGCAGCTGGCCGCAGCACTCGCGCGGCGCAAGCTGCGCTGGTGACGGCGGGGCCGGATCCCGGCCGCGCATCCACGCATGGCGTGGATCTACTGTAGCGCCGAGCCCATGCTCGGCTTGACGCAGCCGAGCATGGGCTCGGCGCTACATCACCCCCGTTACCGCTGCGAGGGGCCCCAATAGCCCAGGTCCTTGCGGATCTGCAGATCGCGCACCCAGCTGCCGAACGGCTTGCGCCGCAGCGCGCCCATTTCACCCGACAGGAAATCCTCGGTGGCCGCGATCACGCGCTCGCTGGACAGGCCATCGCGGTACGGGTGGATGGCATCGGCGTAGCGCACGATTTCCGCCTGCAGCGCCGCGTCCGGGTGCAGCGCGCGCTGCAGCATCGCCTGCAGCTGCGCAGGATCATCGAAGTCGATCATGTGCGGCTTGGGCACGCGGTTGCGGAAGGTCACCACCGGCTTGTGCTGGACAATGAACTCCGAAACGATCGACGAGGTATCCGATACCAGTACATCGGCGGCGCGCTGCGCGGCCATCACCTGCTCGGGCTCGATGAAGCGGGCATTGGCACCGGCCAGCGCGCGGTAGCGTTCGAACAGTTCCGGCGGGCACTTCGGGTGCAGGGTCAGCAGCCAGTAGTGATCACCAGCAGCGATATCGGCGGCGATCTGCGCGTGCAGGTGCGGGGCCGCGCTCAACCGTTCAGTGAAGGTCGAGCCGAACAGGATCACCGGGCGCTCGCCGGCCGGAGCACGCAACGCGGCGCTCTCGCCACCGTCATCGCGGAACAGCGGGTCCAGCTTCGGCCAGCCGGTCTCTGCCACCGCGAAATGGCCCTGCAGGGCAGCGATCTCACGGAACGGCGCAGTGGTGGCCGGCCCCTGCGTGCAGTACAGGTCGAACATGCCGCGCACCCGGAAGTGGCCGCGCGCACTGTCGCGCTTTTCCACGTTGAAGCCATGGAACAGCTGCACCTTGGCCCCCGAAAGGAACGTCGGCACCCAGTTGGCCGCACTGAATACCGCCCGCGGACGCATTGCCAGGGCCTGCTTCAGGCCCAGGTTGGGCACCCCCGGCAGGCTGCTGCCGGCCGCGCCATCCTCGAACCAGGCTGCTACCTCCTGCCCGGACGCGTGCAAGGCCTGCGCCAACGGGGCGAGAATAGGCAGCGCATAGCGCTCCGTCGCAAACAACAGGTACCCGGCCATCATGTCCTCCACGACCGCTCCCATCGAACGGCCTTGCATCTCGGCGTGCATTATCGCGTTCAACGAGGCCGGGCGCATCGGCGACTGCCTGGCCTCGCTGGCCTTCTGCGATGAGATCGTGGTGGTGGACTCGCAGTCCACTGACGCCACCGTAGCCATCGCCGAGGCCGCCGGTGCCCGCGTGCTGCAGCGCCGGTTCGAGGGTTTCCGCAGCCAGAAGGCGTTCTGCGTCGAGCAGGCCAGCCATGACTGGGTGCTGTGCCTGGATGCCGATGAACGGATCAGCCCGGAACTGCGCGCGGCCATCGAACAGGCCCGCGACGGCGGCTTCAGCGGCCACGCCGGCTACCGATTCGCCCGCCTCTCGGAGTATTTCGGCAGGTTCCTGCGCCACGGCAACGCCTATCCGGACCGGGTGATGCGGCTGTTCGACCGCCGCCAGGGCGGCTGGCGCGGCAAGCGCGAGATCCACGAGGCGGCCAGCGTCGACGGCAGCGTCGGTACGCTGCGCGGCGACCTGATCCACTATCCGTACCGGTCATTGCAGCAGCAGCTGGCCAAGACCGAGAAGTATGCGCGGATGATGGCCGAGCACGAGTTCGCACGGGGCAAGCGGGCCACCCTGGGCAAGCTGGTACTGGCGCCGGCCTGGCGGTTCTGGCGCGGCTTCCTGTTCCGTGGCGGCTTCCGCGATGGCTGGCATGGCCTGGTCTACGCCTACGTACGCGCCAACTACGTGCGGCAGAAGACCATCATGCTGTGGATGCTGGGCAATGGACAGGCGGTGGCCGACCCGGCGCCTTCCGCGGACCGGCCGTGACCACGCTGTGTCACACTTCGCGGGCGTTGCCTGAAGATCCCCCATGAAAATCCTGTACACCAACTTCCACTATGGCGACGGTGGCGGCCACACCACGTACATCGTCTCGTTGGCGCGTGCGTTGCACGGCCAGCATACGCTCCATGTCGCCGCGCCGGCCGACAGCCGGCTGCTGCGGACCATGGCCGATGAAGGCCTTGCCCGCACACTGCCGATTGCGTTCGGCAGCGGCCTGCCAACGCTGCCCCGGCAGCTGGCCGAACAGCGTGCGCTGCGCAGGCTGGTGCGCGATGAAGGCATCGACCTGATCCACGTCAACGGTGCGCGCGACCACCGCTTCGTGATGCAGGGGCTGCTTGGCATGCGCCGCCCGCCGATCGTGCTGACCAAGCACAACAGCAAACCCACCGATACCTTCGGCAATGTGCTGCGCGCGCGCTGGGCCACCGATCGGCTGATCGCAGTCTCGGCCGACACCAAGCGCCTGCTGGAACAGGGCCCATACCGTCGCTGCCCGATCGACGTGGTCCGCAACGGCGTGGACCTGGAGCGCTACTCGCCACAGCCGGCCGGCACCGGCAGCGCGCTGCGCCAGCAATGGACGCAGGATCCACAGGCGCTGGTGCTGGTCAGCAATGCCGGCACCGACGATTACAAGGGCTGGATCGACCTGGCCCAGGCCATCGCGCGGCTGCCCGATGCGGTACGCCCGCACGTGCACATGGCCGTGGCCGGCCACCTGCCCACCGCGCAGCAGCGCGAACAGGTGCAGGCGCTGGGCGAGGTGGCCGCGCAGGTGCACTTCACCGGCCTGCTGGCCGATACCCGCGTACTGATCGCGGCCGGCGATGCTGGCTTCGTGCTGTCCCATGACGTCGAGACGATCTCCTTCGCCTGCCGCGAGATGATGGCCAGCGCCAAGCCGATGCTGGTCAGCGATTACGCGGGCCTGCCGGAAAACATCGAACAAGGCGTCGATGGCTGGGTCGTTGCCACCCGCGACATCGACGCCATCGCCGCACAGGTGCAGGCGCTGTACGCACAGCGCAATGCGCTGCCGGAACATGGCCGGGCAGCACGCCGCCATGCACAGCGGGAGTTCGGCCTGCAGACATTCGCCGACGCCACGCTGGCCAGCTACCACGCCGCCCTGGCCAGCCCCTGAGCCAGGTTGCCCGAACGCTCAATCGGTGATGCTGGGCCCCTGCAGGCGGCGCTCGTGCTCGAGTTCCGCCGCCGACGGCCGGCAGGTGCCGGCGACCGCGTCGGCAGGCACCAGCCACCAGCGGCGACGATTGGAAATGCCCGCCATTTCGGCCTGCGCACGATCAATGCAGGCCTGCATCGCATCTTCGTTCACCAGCAGCCAGCGGTGCTGCGGAACCAGCCGCTGCCAGCGCACGGCTGCCTGCAGCTGTTGATGCCAACGCGCTTCGAATCCAAAGGTGGCCGCAGGACGATCGGCCATCAGCAGGTTCTGCTCTTTCCATGCCACCAGTCCCAGCTCGGCCTGCGGGCCGATGCGTGCGCTGACCTCGCGCATCAGGCCACGGGCCGAGCTGGAATCGTTCAACACCGGATAGCCGACCAGGCTGTACAGCACCCAGACCCCGGCCAGAGTAGCGACCAGGGCAACGTGCCTGCGCCGGCGCCCGCACACCCACAGGCTCAAGGCCGACCAGGCCGCCATCGCCAGCGCCGCCCAGGCCAGCGCATCGGTGGCACCGGGAAGCAACCCGCGGCCATGGGTAAGGCGCACTTCGAAATCCGGATCACCCAGCAGCGCCAGCGCACCGACCAGGCCCAGCGCCAGTGCCAGCAACGCGGTGAATGCGCCCAGCACACGCTGCACATCGCGCCGCCTCAGCAGCCCCGGCAGCAACGGCGCCAACGCCAGGCAGAACATCGGCAATGCCGGCAGGATGTAGACGTCGCGCTTGCCGTGCGGAATGGAGAAGAACAGCACGACCAGCAGCCACCAGGCCAACGGCAGCAGGTAGCGCGCATCGCGCCGGCGCAGCCGCCGGAACCAGGCCGGAAGCGCCCACGGCAGCAGCAGGAACGCGGGGATCCACATCGACGGCATGATCGCCAGGAAGTACCACCACGGCTGGTGATGGTCCCAGGACTGCGTATAGCGCCGTGCGGTCTGCCGGAACAGGATGTCGTCCATGTAGGCGCGATACGGCTCCGAGCCGGTGGCCAGGCCGGCCAGCAGCATCGGCACCAGCCACAACGACACCGCCAGCAGGAAGGCCAGCGGTGCCAGCCAGAAGCGCAGGTCACGCACGTGCAGGCTCACCCGCGGCCAATGCAGCATGGATGCGACTGCGGCCGGCACGATCATCATCAGCGCCAGCACGCCTACGCCCTTGGTGATCACCCCGATGCCGGCGAAGAACCAGCCCATCCACCACCAGCGCCAGGCCGGGCCCAGCAGCAGATGGCGCAGCAGGCCGTAGTTGGCCAGGGTGATGAACAGCACCACCAGCGGATCGATCTGCGCCTTCTTCGCCTGGAAGGTGAAGTGCAGCGCGAACAGCAGTGCCCAACCCGCGTACAGCCCCACCTGCCGCGTCCACAGGCGGCGGCCGAGATCGACCACGCACCACAGCGTGCCCAGCGCGGCCAGCAGCGAGGGCAGCAGGAACGCCACCCGCCAGTGGCCGACCAGGCTGTACAGCGCGGCCTGCCACCACATCAGCATCGGCGGCTTGTCCGAATACAGTTCGGGGCCGCGATGCGGGAACAACCAGTAACCGCTGTCGACCATCTGCTTGGCCACCAGCGCGAAACGTGGCTCATCCGATGGCCACGGATCACGGAGGCCCAGGCCGGCCCCCAGCACCAGCAGGGCCATCACCACCAACAACCACGTCTGGCGCGACGCGTGGGTTTTCAGCATGGGACTCGAAACGGCAGCGGGGGTCAGGCTGCTTTTAACAGACGCGCGTAGAAGAAACCGTCAGCATCGTTTTCACCCGGCAGCCGCTGGCGTGCCACCCCTTCGCAATCCACGCCGAACGCATCGCCCAGTGGCTGCGCAACGGCATCCGGATGCCACTTCAGGAACGCGCGCACCTGATCGATGTTCTCGGCGCGCAGGATCGAACAGGTGGCATACAGCAGCACGCCACCCGGGCGCAGCATCGACCAGCAGGCTTCCAGCAGGCGCGCCTGCACGCCAACCAGTGCATCGATATCTTCAGCGCGACGGTGGAACATCACATCCGGCTGGCGGCGGATCACGCCAGTCGCCGAGCACGGCGCATCCAGCAGGATCGCGTCGAACGGCACGCCATCCCACCAGGCACCGGGATCACTGGCATCGGCAGCCAGGGTCTGCGCATGTTCGCCCACGCCGGTGCGGGTGTAGGTATCGCGTGCGCGGGCCAGACGGCGCGCGTCGATATCCAGCGCCAGCAGGCGCAGGCTGGGGTCGCGCTCCAGCAGGTGCGCCGACTTGCCGCCGGGTGCCGCGCAGGCGTCCAGCACGCGGGCACCGGCCACCGGGGCCAGCGCATCGGCCGCACACTGCGCCGACAGGTCCTGCACCGAGATCGCGCCCTCGGCGAAGCCGGGCAGCTGATTCACGGCAACCGGAGAGGCCAGGCGCAACGCGTCGGCGCTGAGCGGACTGGCTTCCGCGGCGATGCCGGCTTCGGCCAGCGCTGCCAGTGCCTTGTCACGGCCGCCCTGCTGGCGGTTGGCGCGCAACCACAGTGGCGCCGGTTGCAGGCTGGCGCTGAAGATCGCGTCGGCCTGCGCCGGCCAATCGCGTTCCACAGCATCGGCCAGCCATTCCGGGAAGGCATCGCGCGCGGGCTGTTCCGGGAAACCTTCGCGCTGCGCGCGGCGCAGGATCGCATTGACCAGGCCTGCCTGGCGCTCACGGCCCAGTGCACGCGCGGCATCGACCGTGGCCGACAGCGCCGCGTGCGCCGGCAGCTCGAGCACGTCCAGCTGGGCGAACCCGACCATCAGCAGCGTGCGCAGGTCGGCATCACGCGCCGACAGCGGCTTCTGCATCCACGACTGCAGCGCCGCGTCATAGGTGCTGCGACGACGCAGGACGGCAAAACACAGGGCTTCCAGCAGCGCGCGGTCGCGACTGTCGGCCAGCTTCGGCAGCGCCCAGGCCAGCTCGGCCTTCAGCGAACGGCCACGGGTGAACACCTGTGCCAGCACACGTGCGGCCAGCATGCGCGTGGCCGCGCCCGGCGCCGCCTTGGCGACGGAGAAATCGTTCTGCTTCGACACCGCTTATGCCCCCACGCGCAGATCGCGGCGGGCGTTGAGGTAGTCGGCCGCAGTAATCGCCTTGCCACCTTCCCGCTGCAGCACGCGCAGGCGCAGCGCGCCCTGGCCACAGGCGATGTCGATGCCATCGCGGCTGGCCGCCAGTACGGTGCCCGGTGCCTGGCCGTGGTCCGCCTCCAGCGCCACCGCACCATGGATGCGCACGCGTTCACCGGCCAGCGTCGCCTCGGCGATCGGCCACGGATTGAACGCGCGCACGGTACGCGCCAGCGCGCCGGCGTCCTGCGCCCAATCCAGCTTCGCTTCGGCCTTGTCCAGCTTGTGCGCGTAGGTCACGCCCTGCCCCGGCTGCGGCCGCGCGATCGGCTTGATGCCGGCACGCAGCAGGCCCAGGCCATCGGACAGCACCTGTGCGCCCAGCTCGGCCAGCTTGTCATGCAGCTGGCCACCGGTATCGGTGGCCGCGATCGGCAGTTCCTGGTGCAGCAGCACCGGGCCGGTATCCAGGCCGGCCTCCATCTGCATCAGGCAGACGCCGGTCTTGGCGTCGCCGGCCTGGATCGCGCGCTGGATCGGCGCGGCACCGCGCCAGCGCGGCAGCAGCGAGGCATGCACGTTCCAGCAGCCGTGGGTCGGAATGGCCAGCACCGCCTTGGGCAGGATCAGGCCATAGGCCACTACCACCATCAGATCCGGCTGCAGGTCGCGCAGCTGCTGCTGGGCGGCCGCGTCCTTCAGCGACTCCGGCTGGTAGACCGGAATGCCACGGGCCACGGCTTCCAGCTTGACCGGCGACGGCGCCAGGCCACGGCCACGGCCGGCCGGACGATCAGGCTGGGTGTAGACGGCCACGACCTCATGATGGCGCGCAGCCGCGCGCAGCGATGACACCGCGAATTCCGGCGTACCGGCAAAGACAATCCTCATGGCTACCCCACTTGCAGGATGGATTCGTGCAGGAAAGAAAACGGCGCCGTCGGCCGGCGCCGTACAGCCCGCGCGTGCCGCGCAGGCGCGGGCCACCCGAAGGGTGGCCCGGATTGGCGATCACGCCACGTGCTTGCGCTGCTTGGCCAGCTTCTTGCGCACCATCTCGCGCTTGAGCGGCGACAGATAGTCGATGAACAGCTTGCCGTCCAGGTGATCCATCTCATGCTGGATGCAGGTGGCCAGCACTTCGCCGGCTTCCATCTGCTGTTCCTGGCCGTTGCGGTCCAGGTACTTCACGGTGATGGTATCGGCACGGGTGACGTCAGCGAAGATGCCCGGAACCGACAGGCAGCCTTCCTGGTACACCCGGCCCCCGTCCTTGGCGACGATTTCCGGGTTGATGAACACATGCGGTTCATTCTTTTCTTCGCTGACGTCGATGACCATGAAGCGCTTGTGCACGTCCACCTGGGTGGCGGCCAGGCCGATGCCCGGGGCGTCGTACATGGTCAGGAACATGTTGTCGATCAGTTCCTGGAAGGCCGGCGTGGTGACTTCGGCGGCTTCGATCAACGCAGCCTTGGTACGCAGGCGCGGATCGGGGAACTCGAGAATGGGGAGAAGGGCCATGGCTGTTTCCGGATAGGGGGCCGGCACGCCGGCATACGTCGCAGATTCTAGCTCCAACGCTTGCCTTGCGCCCCGGTTTCTGGACTATAGTGCGCGAACCTGTTGGGGAATCAGGGCTTCACACCTATGTTGCTTCGTTTTCGTACGGTCGTCGCCGCGGCGATGCTGACCGTGGCTGCCTATGCTACCGCCGTGGAAGTGAATGGCGGGCACCCGGACACCTATGTGGTCCGAAAAGGGGATACGTTGTGGGATATCGCCGCACGTTTCCTGCAGAAGCCGTGGCTGTGGCCGGAGATCTGGCAGGCCAATCCGCAGATCGCCAATCCGCACCTGATCTATCCCGGTGACGTGCTCAGCCTGGCCTATCTGGACCGGGTGACCGTCGCTGCCAAGCCCGGCCCGCGCCAGGAAGCCCCGATCGATGCCATTCCGCTGGCCCAGGTCGAGCCGTTCCTGAAGCAGCTGAGCGTGGTCGACAGCATCGAGCAACTGCCCTACGTGGCCGGCCTGGAGGAAGAACGCCTGCGCGTCACCAGCGGCAGCGCGGTGTACGTACGCCTGGCTGACGCCCAGCTGGGCCAGCGCTGGGCCGTGGTCCGCCCGACCGTGCGCTATGCCCAGCCCAAGCCGACCGAGGACCTGACCGCCAACGGCGACGTCACCCCGGGCAGCGGCAACCTGTGGCGGGCCTACAACGCCCCCAACCACCGCCGCGGCGTGCTCGGCTATGAGCTGGCCCAGGTCGCCACCGGCACCATCACCCATGTCGCCGGCGGCAAGGTCGAGGCGTCCACCCTGGTGCTGGACAAGAACGAGGGCGGCCGCGAGGTGCGTGCCGGCGACCGCCTGGTCCCGGTCGAGGCCAAGCCGTACGACCTGCAGTTCATTCCCCATGTCCCGGCCGCCGGTGTGGAGGGCGTCGACGTGCGCGTGCTGGCCGTCACCGACATGTTCACCGCCGCCGGCCCGCGCGATGTGATCGCGATCTCGGCAGGCCGCGCGCAGGGCGTGGACAACGGCACCGTGTTCTCGTTGTGGCGCCCAGGCCGCCACGTGGCGCACCGCATGAAGTACCCGACCTCGTCGCGCATGGACGATTCGCTCAGCACCGGCGCAGGCCGGGTCTCGCTGCCGGACGAATATGCCGCGCACGCCATGGTGTTCCGTACCTTCGACAACGTCAGCTACGCGCTGGTGATGCAGGGCGTGAAGCCGGTGCGCGTGGGATACAACGCACTGCACCCGGATGCGCGGTAGAGTCGACTGTTAGTCGACTGCTCTTCACCGCCCCCCGAAAGCGCCCGCGCTGCGCGCGGTAGTCGACTGACAGTCGACTCTACAGGGGCGGTCTCCGGCAAAGTCTGACAGCCACATGCGAAGGCGCCCTAGGGCGCCTTTGTTGTATGCGCTCGATAGTGGGGGGATGACCAACCCAACTGACGAGGCGCTGCTGCGCCTGTTGATGGCAGGCGGCGCGCTGGCACCACGTCGGGCGCTGCTGGAGGCCGCAGGCAATGCGGAAATCGCGATCGCGCAGGGCACCGCGAACTGGCGCGCGCACGGCTGCACGCCAGAGCAGTGCGCCGCACTGGAACGCCCGGACGCCCGTGCCTCGGCCGTGGCACGGCGCTGGCTGGAAGACGACAACCAGCACCTGCTGGCCTTCACCGATCCGGCATTCCCCCCGGCCCTGCTGGATGTTCCCAACCCACCCCTTGCGCTGTTCATCGCCGGTGACCCCAGCCTGGCCTGGCGCCCGTCGGTGGCGCTGGTCGGCAGCCGCTCGCCAACGCCGGGCGGACGCGCGCTGGCAGCCCGCTTTGCCGGCTGTTTCGTCGAAGCCGGACTGACGGTGACCAGCGGCCTGGCGGCGGGCATCGACGCCGCCGCCCACCAGGCGACACTCGACGCCGGTGGTTGCACCGTGGCGGTCATCGGCACCGGCCCGGACCGGGCCTACCCGGACAGCCACGCCCGCCTGCAGGCCCGGATCGCTACCGAAGGCGCGGTGCTCAGCGAGTACCTGCCAGGCACGCCGGCACGCCCCGGCCACTTTCCCGCCCGCAACCGGCTGGTGGCCGGGCTGGCACTGGCGACGGTGGTGGTCGAGGCCGCCCAGCGCTCCGGCGCCCTGATCACCGCACGCCTGGCCGCCGAGGCCGGCCGCGAGGTCTGCGCCCTGCCCGGCTCGGTGCTCAATCCACGCGCGGCGGGCTGCCATCGGCTGATCCGTGAGGGTGCTGCATTGGTCGAGCGCCCGGAGGAGGTCCTGGAACTGCTGGCCCCCGCCCTCCGCCAGCAGCTGCCGGGCTTGCAATCACGGTTGGCCACCCCCACTGAACAGGCACCGCCGGTACTCCTGCCGGCGCGCTGGGCCGACGACCCTGACTACCAGTGCTTGTGGCGGGCCCTGGACCACAACCCAAGCAGTATGGATTCACTGATCACGCGCTGTGGATTGACGGCGCCCCAGGTGTCCTCCATGCTGCTGGCCATGGAACTGGCGGGAATCGTGGTGTGCGTACACGGCCGCTACTGTCGAACTCCCTAGTTTCTTCACCTCCACAGCGTCGCGCGACGCAGGCCGAGGGGCAATGAAAGAGAGCATCCTGGACGTACTGCTGTACCTGTTTGAACACTATTTCAGCGAAGATGCGGACCTGATCCGTGACCGCGATTCGCTCCAGAACGGCCTGATCCAGGCCGGTTTCAGCCCAACCGAGATCAACAAGGCATTCGACTGGCTCGATGCCCTGGCCGCGCAGCGGCCGAGCGTGGCCCAGGCACGGGTCGATGGCCCCGTGCGCGTCTACCACGGCCCCGAGCTGGACAAGCTGGACGTGGAATGCCGTGGTTTCCTGCTGTACCTGGAACAGCACGGCATCCTCGACGCCGACCAGCGCGAGCTGGTGCTGGACCGGGCGATGGCCCTGGACCAGGACGAACTGGACCTGGACGACCTGAAATGGGTCGTACTGATGGTGCTGTTCAACCAGCCCGGCTCCGAGGCGGCGTATGCCTGGATGGAGACGCAGATGTTCATGGACGAGCCAGAACCCCTGCACTGACCGTACACTTGGGGGCATAGCGCATTCAGGAGCGTCCCCGTGAGCGAGTGGTTCCATGCAGAAGGCAACCGGCAGCAGGGTCCGCTGCCAGCGGAACAGTTGGTCGAGTTGTTCCGCAACAACCAGATCTCCCTGGACACCCTGGTCTGGCGCGACGGCCTGCCGCAATGGCAGCCGTTGCGCACCGTGGTCGACGAACTCGGCCTGATCGTGCCGGCGCTGGACGCTGCCACGCCACCCGTGGAACCCGAGCCCGAACCGGAACCGGTGGCACCGCCTCCGCCGCAGCCGCCGGTACTGCCGCCGTCCACCCCCTACACCACCAGTGCATCGGCCACCGCCCTGCCGGCGCCGAAGAAGAAGCTGTCCGGTTGCGCACTGACCGCCATCATCGGCGGCGGCCTGCTGCTGGTGCTGGTACCGATCGTGGCCATCCTGGCCGCCATCGCGCTGCCTGCCTACAACGACTACACCGTGCGCGCCAAGGTCGCCGGCGCAGTGACCGCACTGCAGCCGTTGAAGGACCAGGTGCAGCATTTCGCCGATGACGAAGGCCGTTGCCCCGGTGCCAACGACGCCGGCTTCCCGGCCCCGGGTGACTTCGCCCATGCAGGGCTGTCGGCGGTGAACATCGGTCGCTTCAACAATGGCCACTGTGGCATCGAAGCCACCCTGGCGCTGCCCGGCAAGAGCCTCGATGGCGACCTGCTGTGGCTGGAATACGATCGCGACAGCGGCCGCTGGGAATGCAGTGGCGAAAGCAACGACAAGTACCTGCCGCCGTCGTGCCGCGGCTGAGCCACGCGCACGCCAGCACCTCCAAGGATGATTCAACAGGGAACATGCAATGACTGAGTGGTACTACGCCGAAGGACAGCAACGCCAGGGCCCGCTGCCGGTCCAGGAGATCCGCCAGCGCTTCCAGCGTGGCCAGCTCAACCTGGACACACTGGTCTGGCGCGAGGGCATGGCCCAGTGGGCTGCACTGCGCCAGGTGGTCGACGAGCTCGGCCTGCAGACGCTGGCCGATGCCAGCACGGCCACCAGCAGCGGCGGCTTCGACCTGCGTGGCGACTATGCCGCCATCGACAACGGCAGCGCCCCGCTGCCCGGCACCGGCGCACTCAGCAGCTCGCCATACAGCGCTCCAGCCGCCGCCGGCGGCGGTGGCCACGCACAGCCGGTGGTTGGCGGTGAAGTGGTCTACGCAGGCTTCTGGAAGCGCGTGGCGGCCTACATGATCGACTACTTCGTGCTGGTCATCCCCGGCAGCATCATCGGTGCCATCCTCGGTGCGATCCTCGGCGCCAGCATGGGCGCGGTGGGCAGTGGCGAATCGGCCATCGAGATCGTGGCGCAGCTGGCCAGTGCCCTGATCAACCTCTGCATCGGCATGGCCTACTACACCTGGTTCCACGCCTCGCAGGGCGGCGCCACGCTGGGCAAGATGGCGGTCGGCATCAAGGTCGTGCGTGGCAACGGCGAGCGCCTGACCAAGGCGCGCGCATTTGGCCGCTACTGGGCCATGCTGCTGAGCAGCTTCACCCTCGGCATCGGTTTCCTGATGGCGGCCTTCACCGAGCGCAAGCAGGGCCTGCACGACATGATCTGCGACACCCTGGTGGTCGACCGCTGGGCCTACACCGACCAGCCGCAGCTGCAGCGCCGCGAGCTGGGCACGGTGACCGTGCTGGTGCTCGTGCTGACCGGCCTGCTGTCGCTGGCGGGCGTGGTCCTGCTGGTGTTCGCGGTCGGCTTCATCGCCAAGATGGCCTCATGAACGGCCATCCTCACGCCTGGCTGCTTGACATGGGCTGGCCGGGCGTGATTCCTCTAATAAGGTGAAACCTGAACGCCCGGCACATTACCGGGCGTTCAGTTTATGGATTTGCCCGTGGCCGCTTCACTAATGCGGCCGTTTGCTCCACCCTAGCGGCCCCTCTCCCCCGGTCCGCCCACAGACCTTTCCTGACATGCCCAAGCACCTGCTCATCGTCGAATCGCCGGCCAAGGCCAAGACGATCAACAAATACCTCGGCAAGGACTACACGGTCCTGGCCTCGTATGGGCACGTGCGCGACCTGATCCCGAAGGAAGGCGCGGTCGACCCGGACAACGGGTTCGCCATGCACTACGACGTGATCGACAAGAACGAGAAGCACGTCGATGCGATCGCCAAGGCCGCCAAGGGCGCCGACGACATCCTGCTGGCCACCGACCCGGATCGCGAGGGTGAGGCGATCAGCTGGCACATCGCCGAAATCCTGAAGGAACGCGGGCTGGTCAAGGACAAGCCGATGCAGCGCGTGGTCTTCACCGAGATCACGCCGCGCGCGATCAAGGAAGCCATCAGCCAGCCGCGCGAGATCGCCAGCGACCTGGTCGATGCCCAACAGGCGCGCCGCGCGCTGGACTACCTGGTCGGCTTCAACCTGTCGCCGGTGCTGTGGCGCAAGGTCCAGCGCGGCCTGTCGGCAGGCCGCGTGCAGAGCCCGGCGCTGCGCATGATCGTCGAGCGCGAGGAAGAGATCGAAGCCTTCATCGCCCGCGAGTACTGGTCGATCGCCGCCGAGTGCGCGCACCCCTCGCAGCACTTCAACGCCAAGCTGGTCAAGCTGGACGGGCAGAAGTTCGAGCAGTTCACCATCACCGATGGCGACACCGCTGAAGCAGCGCGCATGCGCATCCAGCAGGCCGCGCAGGGCTCGCTGCATGTCACCGATGTGGCCAGCAAGGAGCGCAAGCGCCGCCCGGCGCCGCCGTTCACCACCTCCACCCTGCAGCAGGAAGCCTCACGCAAGCTCGGCTTCACCACCCGCAAGACCATGCAGGTGGCGCAGAAGCTGTATGAAGGCGTGGCCATCGGCGACGAAGGCACCGTCGGCCTGATCTCGTACATGCGTACCGACTCGGTGAACCTGTCGCAGGACGCGCTGGCCGAGATCCGCGATGTGATCGCCCGCGACTACGGCATCGCCTCGCTGCCGGACCAGCCGAACACCTACCAGACCAAGTCCAAGAACGCCCAGGAAGCGCACGAAGCGGTGCGCCCGACCTCGGCGCTGCGCACGCCGGCCCAGGTCGCACGCTTCCTCACCGACGACGAGCGCCGCCTGTACGAACTGATCTGGAAGCGCGCCGTCGCCTGCCAGATGATCCCGGCCACGCTCAATACCGTCAGCGTCGACCTGTCGGCCGGCAGCGAGCACGTGTTCCGTGCCAGCGGTACCACCGTGGTGGTGCCCGGCTTCCTGGCCGTGTACGAAGAAGGCAAGGACAACAAGAGCGCCGAGGACGAGGACGAAGGCCGCAAGCTGCCGGCGATGAAGCCAGGCGACCGCGTGCCGCTGGAACGCATCCAGGCCGAACAGCATTTCACCCAGCCGCCGCCGCGCTACACCGAAGCGGCGCTGGTGAAGGCGCTGGAAGAGTACGGCATCGGCCGTCCCTCGACCTACGCTTCGATCATCCAGACCCTGCTGTTCCGCAAGTACGTGGAAATGGAAGGCCGCAGCTTCCGCCCGTCCGACGTCGGCCGCGCAGTGTCCAAGTTCCTGTCCAGCCACTTCACCCGGTACGTGGACTACGACTTCACCGCCAAGCTCGAAGACGAGCTCGACGCCGTCTCGCGTGGCGAAGAAGAGTGGATCCCGCTGATGGCCCGCTTCTGGGAGCCGTTCAAGGAGCTGGTGGAAGACAAGAAGGAATCGGTCGACCGTGCCGAGGCCAGTGGCGCGCGCGAGCTCGGCACCGACCCGAAGACCGGCAAGCCGGTCAGCGTACGCCTGGGCCGCTTCGGGCCGTACGCCGCCATCGGCAGCACCGCCGAAGATGCCGAAGAAAAGCCCAAGTTCGCCTCGCTGCGCCCCGGCCAGTCGATGCACACCATCTCCCTGGAAGACGCGCTGGAGCTGTTCCTGATGCCGCGCGCGCTGGGTGAGGACAAGGGCGAGCCGGTCAGCGTCGGCATCGGCCGCTTCGGCCCGTTTGCCAAGCGCGGCAGCACCTATGCCTCGCTGAAGAAGGAAGACGACCCGTACACCATCGACCTGGCCCGCGCCGTGTTCCTGATCGAAGAGAAGGAAGAGATCGCGCGCAACCGGATCATCAAGGAATTCGACGGCAGCGACATCCAGGTGCTGAACGGCCGTTTCGGCCCGTACATCAGCGACGGCAAGATGAACGGCAAGATCCCCAAGGATCGCGAGCCGGCATCGCTGACCCTGGCCGAAGTGCAGCAGCTGATGGAAGAAACCGGCAAGCCGGTGCGCAAGGGCTTTGGCGCCAAGAAGGCCGCCGCGAAGAAGGCCCCGGCCAAGAAAGCAGCGGTGAAGAAGGAAGCCGCGCCAAAGAAGGCCGCTGCAAAGAAAGCGCCTGCCAAGAAGGCCCCGGCCAAGAAAGCGGTAAAGAAGGCCGCCGCCAAGAAGGCCCCGGCGAAGAAGGCCGCTGCAAAGAAGTAGATCCACGCCATGCGTGGATGAGGGGCAAGGTGTGCGGACCAGCGGTCCGCACCTACCGTCCGCGCCGACCACCCCTTCTGCACGCAGCCGGGGGATAATGAAGGCCCACGCCGGGCCGGTCGCCGCCATGAAAGAACTCACCCTGGACTCTGCTGTCGCCACGCTCCGCGCGGGCGGCGTGATCGCCTACCCGACCGAAGCGGTCTGGGGCCTGGGCTGTGATCCCTCGCACGAAGCTGCGGTGCACATGGTGCTGCGGCTGAAGCAGCGCCCGATCGAAAAAGGCATGATCCTGGTCGCGGCCGAGCTGGCGCAGCTGGAAGGCTGGGTGCGCCTGCAGGCGCTGCCCGACGCCCGCCAGCGCGCAGTACTGGCCAGCTGGCCCGGCGCCAACACCTGGATCCTGCCCGCCGGCCCGCGCGCGCAGCCCTGGGTCACCGGCGAACACAGCGGGATTGCGGTGCGCATCAGCGCACACCCGCTGGTGGCCGAACTCTGCCGCGCCTGGGGTGGCCCGCTGGTCTCCACCAGCGCCAATCTGGCCGGCGAACCACCGGCGCGCAGCCGCGAAGAGCTGGATCCGCGCCTGCTGCGCCTGCTCGACGGCATCCTTGACGGACAGACCGGTGGCCTGGCCCAACCCACCCCCATACGCGACGCGCTCAGCGGCAACGTGCTGCGCTCCTGAGCTGCCGATTGCACTGCCGCGGACAATCACGCACGCTGCCGCCATGAGCCTGCTGCGCGCCACCTTCAGCCTGTGCCTGCTGCTGCCGTGGACGGCGTCCGCCGCCGGGGCCGAGGACGTGCGGGTGTACCGCTGCGTTGCCAGCAACGGCGCCGTTGCCCTGCAGGACACGCCCTGCAACAGCGGCCGCCAGCAGGTACGCGACCTGCAGCGCCCGCGCGATCCCGCTCCACGGGTGGTACGCAGTGATGCCACGCCTCCGCCGCCCAGCGAACCCCCGGTCATCCGCGAGCGCGAAGTCCGCCACGTCTACATCCAGCCGCCGCAACCGATGTACGAATGCGTGAGCGAGGATGGACGCCGCTATACCAGCGACAACAACGAAGGCAATCCGCGCTGGGTGCCGCTGTGGACCAGTGTCTGGCTGCCACACGGCCATCGGGGCCCGGCCTACCCGGGTCCGCGCCCGGCCATCGGCACGCCGATCGGCGAAGGCGCGGGTTATCGCCCTCCCTCGATCGGCATGGGCGTGCAGGTACCGGCCGGCAGCGTGCTGGTTCGCGACAGCTGCCATGCGTTGCCGCCGCAGGAAGTCTGCGCGCGACTGAGTGACCGCCGCTGGGAGCTGGATCGCCGTTACAACAGCGCACTGCAGAGTGAACGCACCGCCATCAGCAACGAACAGCGCGGCATCGATGCGCGCCTGTCGCGCGATTGCGAACGCTGAGCGCAGCAGGCCGTCGCAGCCTGTACGCTGTGCGCATGAACCGAGTGATCTGGCTGCTTCTGGTGCTGCTGCCTGGAAGCGCGTTGGCCGAAGAGGGCGTGATCTACCGCTGTACCTCCAGCAGCAGTGACGTCCCTACCCTGCAGCGCACGCCGTGCCCCACCGGCAGCAAGCAGCAGGTGCTGCGCATACCCGACCCGGCCAACTCGCAGCCGGCCGCCGCTGCACCTGTGGCGGCCGAACCTGCACCCGCCCCTGTCGAAACACCCGCGCGCGTGCCGGCCGGAGCGGCGGTTGCCCCTGCGGCCCCAGCGAAACCGCGACGCGCGGATGAAGGACGCACGATCATGGAAGCAGGCATGGTCGAACACGAAGGAGACGACCAGATCCTCGACAGCGCGACGCTGCGGCGCGATGCCGAGGCCCGCGCCGCCGCAAGTGATGGTCCACCGAAGCCGCCCCTTCCTCCGATCTTCCAGTGCACCGACAGCCAGGGCGGCGGCTACCTGTACGAGTACGAGGCCGCGCCCGGCCGCTGCGAGCTGATGACGGTACAGGGCCTTGGTGGAGTGACGCCGGTGAATGCCGCCAGCTGTGAAGTGGTGCGCGACCACTGCGAAGCGCTTCCCGAAGCGCAGCGCTGCGGTGGTTGGCAGCAGCGCTTCCGCGATGCCCGCGGCCGTGAGCGCTTTGCCGCGCCGGAGAACCGCGATACCGCGCGCGGTGAACGCAAGCGGCTGCAGGACGTGCTCGAAGCCAGCAACTGCCCGGTACCGGGGTGACAGCGGCGGCATGGCCGCACCTGCCCATGGGGTGGATCTGTTGTAGAGCCGAGCCATGCTCGGCTGCCGTTGGCGGAGTGCAGCCGAGCAAGGGCTCGGCTCTACAGCAGAGCGATCAGAACCCGTAGCGCAGGAATCCACCATCCACCGCGATGCACTCGCCGGTGACATAGCTGGCCGCCGGCAGGCACAGGAAGCCCACGGCTGCAGCCACTTCCTCCGGCTCGCCGATGCGGCGCATGGGCGTGCGGTTGATCACTTCCTCGTAGTAGTCCGGGTCCGCCAACGGCCCGGACGTGCGCCGCGTGCGGATGTACCACGGCGCCACCGCGTTGACCCGGATGCCATCCTCGGCCCACTCGACGGCCAGGTTGCGGGTCATCTGGTGCATCGCCGCCTTGGTCATGCCGTAGACCACGCCGCTGCGCACATGGGTCAGGCCGGACACGCTGCCGACGTTGACGATGGACGACGACGCGTGGCGGGCCAGCAACGGATGCGCGTAGCGCGACAGCTCGAATGCCGAGAACAGGTTGGTCTCGAAGATCTTCCGCCATTCATCCTCGGAATACTCGGTGGCCGCCTTGGTGACGTTGCCGCCGGCGTTGTTGACCAGGATGTGCAGGCCATCGCTGTGGTCCTCCACCCAGTCCAGGATCTGGCGGCGGTCCTCGTCGTCGGAGACATCGGCAGCCAGTGCATGCACCTGCATCTGCGGATACACGTCCAGCAGTTCGTCACGCGCCGTCTCCAGCATGTCGATATCACGGCCGACGATCATCAGATCGGCGCCGAAGCCGGCCAGTTCATGCGCGATGGCAAGGCCGATGCCGGCGCTGGCGCCGGTGATCAGGGCGGTCTGGCCGTCCAGGCGCCACCGTTGCTGGGTCATGTGCTCTCCGGGGCCGCGCCCGCTGTGTTTCGATGCGGCAAGGATACGCGCTCACGGCCGCCCCCTGCCGAGGATGCGACACTGCCCGCACGCCCATCACGGAGTGCCGCCATGCGCACCCTGGTCCTGTCCACGTCCCTGCTGGCCACCGTGCTGCTGTCCGCCTGCCAGCGCCCGCCCACACCGAACCCGGAGAAGCCGCCGGAACCGCAGGCCATGGCCCGCGCAATCCAGCAGCCACTGGACCGCGCCAAGCGCGTGCAGAAAACCGTCGATGACGCCGCTGCGAGCGAGCGCAAGGCCGAGGCTGACGCCACGCAGTAACCCCGCAAATGAAAACGCCCGGCCAAGGCCGGGCGTTCCCAGTAGATCCAGGCCATGCGTGGATGGCTTCCGGTCAGAACCCGCAGAAGCAGTACGCCAACGCCTTCACCGGCGTGCCGTTGCCCTTCTCGCGGGCCGCGTTCTCGACAAAGCGCAGCTGCGTATCCACTTCCGGCATCGTGCGCGCCAGCACCATCCGCGCCATGCCCGAGTCGGACAGCATCCAGGCACCGGCACGGCTGCCGGCGAAACCGCTGACGAACTGCGCGAACGGCGTTGCCGCCTTCTCGATGTAACGCACGCGATAGGCATCGGCCTTGCCCAGCTTGGCGCGGCTGGCGGCATCGGCCACGGCATCCTTCAAGCCACCGAAGGCATCGACCAGGCCACGTTCCTTTGCCTGCGCACCGCTCCACACGCGGCCACGGGCCACTTCGTCGACGGCCTCGACCGGCTTCTTGCGGGCGTCGGCGACGCGACCGGTGAAGTCGGCGTAACCCTTGTTGATCACCGACTGGATGACCTGGCCCACAGCCGGATCCATCGGGCGGGTGACATCGAACGCCCCGGCGAAACGGGTGGTGCCGACACCATCGGTGTGCACGCCGATCTTGTCCAGCGCGCGGCTGAAGTTCGGCACCATGCCGAAGATGCCGATCGAACCGGTGATGGTCGACGGATCGGCATAGATGCGATCGGCGTTCATGCTGATCCAGTAGCCACCGGAGGCGGCCAGGTCGCCCATCGACACCACCACCGGCTTGCCGGCGGCCTGCAGGGCCACCACTTCACGGCGGATCTGCTCGGAGGCGAACACTTCACCACCCGGCGAATTGACACGCAGCACCACGGACTTCACGTTCTCATCATCACGCGCGGCACGCAGCAGCGCCGAGGTCGATTCGCCACCGATGCGGCCGGCCGGGAGATCGCCGCCGCTGATTTCGCCGGCGGCCACCACCACCGCCACCTGCGGACGGTTGTCGACCGGGTTGCGGCGCGCATCGAGCTGTCCCAGGTAGGTGCCGAAGTCGACGTTGCGGAAACCACCGTCGGCATCGTCGTCGGCCACGCCGCGCTCGATCATCAGATCCTCGAATTCCTCGCGGGTCTTCAGTGAAGTCACCAGCTTCTGCTGCAGGGCGAACTTGGCCAGGTCACCACCGGCAGCGGCGATGCCTTCCGGCAGCGTGTCGATGCCGGCGGCCAGCTGTGCCGGGTCCAGGCGACGGGCCTTGGCAATGTCGCCCAGGTAGCGCTGCCACACGTCGTTCATCCAGAACAGGTCGGCTTCCTTGGAGGCCGGCGACGCAGCATCGAGCACGTACGGCTCGGCCGCGGACTTGTACTCGCCCACCTTGAACAGGTGCACGTCCACGCCGAGCTTGTCCTGCAGGCCGGAGCGGAAATACTGCCGGTAGCGGCCCAGGCCCTCGAGCACCACCGACCCCATCGGATCCAGGTAGACCTCGTCGGCCTGCGCGGCCAGCAGGTACTGCGACTGGCCCATGCTCTCGCTGTAAGCCACCAGCTGCTTGCCGGAGGCGCGCAGGTCCTGCAGTGCGGCGGCGACTTCACGCAGCGAGGCGAAGCCCGACGGCTGCAGCTTGTCCAGCTCCAGCACCACGCGTTCGATCTTCTTGTCTTCCTTGGCCGACTCGATCACCCGCAGCAGGTCGCGCAGCTGGATCTCTTCGGCACCGTTGTCGCCCACCGCCTTGGCCAGCGCACGGCTGACCGGATCAGCGCTGAACTGCTCGACCAGGCGGCCTTCCGGCGCGATCACCAGGGTGGTGCGGTCCTGCAGCGATTTGCTGGCACCGGCGCCCATGCCGGCAGCGATGACGAACATCACCAGCAGCAGGAACAGCAGGCCGAAGAACACCAGGTTGAGGATCAACCGGCGGGTGAAGTTCATGACGTCCCACAGCCCGATGAAGAAACTGGCGACGGGGTTGCGACGCGCCGGGGGCAACGGGGGCACGGGTTGATTCATGGAACGCTCCGGATGGCTTCTTGCCGTGGTGCCAGCATAGCCGGTGCCGCGTGATGCGGCATCGGACACAAGTCAGGGGATCGCCCGCCACGGGTCATCGCGGCGGGCGGGGCAAATCAGGACAGTACGGACTGGCCGATGCGCAGGCTGCTGCGCCGCAGGCGCCAGCCCATCAGGATGGCGGCGGCGGTCAGGCCGACGATCAGGCCGATCCACATGCCCTGCGGGCCCATGCCCAGCCCCAGGCCGAGCCCGGCGCCGAGCGGCATGCCCAGGCCCCAGTACGCGAACATGGCGATGAACATCGGCACGCGGGTGTCCTTCAGGCCGCGCAGTGCGCCGGCGGACAGTACCTGGATGCCATCCGGGAACTGGAAGGTGGCCGCGTACAGCAGCAGGGTGGAGGCCAGGCCGGCCACCGCCAGGTCGTTGGTGTAGACACCGACGATGGCATCGTGGCCGAACAGCAGCACCGCCGCCGACAACGTCTGCGTGCCCATGATGATCGCGTAGCCAGCCCACGCCGCACGGCGCACGCCGAAGCCATCGCCACGGCCGACTGCATGGCCGACCCGCACGGTGGTGGCTTCGGCCACGCCCATCGGGATCATGAAGCACAGCTGCGCCACGTTGATCGCGATCTGGTGCGCGGCCGCTTCATTGGCACCGAGGCGGCCGATCAGCAGCGCGGTGACGATGAACAGGCCGCCCTCCATCAGCACGGTGATGCCGATCGGCAGGCCGGTGCGCAGCAGATCCCAGATCGCCTTCCAGCGCGGCCCTTCGAAGTGCGAGAACAGCTGCAGGTGGGCGAAGCGCTTGGTGAACCACAGGTAGGTGGCGAAGGCGATCGCCTGCAGCCACATCATCACCGCCGAGGCGATGCCCAGGCCCTCGGCACCCATTTCCGGGAAGCCCAGCTTGCCGTTGGCCAGCACGTAGCCCATCGGCGCCAGCACCAGCAGGCCGCCGAAGCCGAGCAGCATGGTCGGCAACGTCCAGTGCATGCCCTCGCTCAGATAGCGCATGCAGAAATACAGGGTCAGCGCCGGGCCGCCCCAACGCACCGCATGCAGGAACGCGGTGGCGCCCGGCACGATGTCCGGCGCGATGCCGAAGGCCGGCAGCAGCGGCGGCACCACGGTGAGGAAGGTGAACATGATCAGGCCCAGGCCCAACGCCAGCCACAGTGCCTGGCGGAACAGCGGGCCGATCTCGCGCTCGCGGCCGGCGCCATGCAGCTGCGACACCGAGGCCGTGAGCGAGATCAGGGTGCCGATCGGGATCAGCATCGGCAGCCACAACAGCGCCGTGCCGATGGTCACCGCGGCCAGGGTCGCGGTGGCGTGGTGGCCGGCAATGACGTTGTCGACGAAGGAGATCAGACCGGTGGATACATGCCCGAGCACAAGCGGCAGGGCGAGCAGACCGGTGGCGCCGACTTCCTTGCTGAAGCGCGGCGTGGAGGTTGCAGTAGACATAAGGTGCTTGACGCGAACTGCGGTTGCGCGCGAAGGGCACAGGCACCGGGTTGCGGCCGGTCATCTTACGCGTGCAGCGCGCGCATTCCCATGACATGGCGTGAATGCTGGGTTCCGGCAGGCCCCAGCATCACGCGTTGCGATCGCGTTACGAACAGGAAAGGGGACGGAGGGGATTAAGTCGTTTCCAGCCCGACTGTGCCGAACACGACTTAATCCCCTCCGTCCCCTTTGTTTACTGACCCGCCTGGCGCTTGAGCCAGGTGTCGCGCTCGGCGGCCGGCACCGCGAGGAACGCGCTGCGAACCGTGTCGCGCTCCTGCGGCGGCGTGCGCTGCGCGACCAGGGTGAGCTGGGCCAGCTGCGCCGGGCTGAGCTGGCGCAGCACGGCCAGCGCGGCCTCGCGCTGTTGCGGCGGCACGAACCCGAACAGGCCGTGCAGCTTGGGGAACTCCAGGCCCAGCTGCGGGCCCAACCGCCAGCCTTCGCGGAACGCCTGGTCCTGCGCCTGGAACTGCTGGCGCAGGCGCTGCTGCTGGTCGGCTGGCAGTGCATTGAATCGCGCAGCGGCCTGACGGATCCGCTCGCGCTCGCCCTCCGGCAGGGCGCGCCAGGCCGCGTAATCGGCCCGACGCTGGCGCTGCTGCGGGGCGTCAAGCTGGGCGAACGCGGCGGGTGTCGTGCTTGTGGTGGCCGGGGCCGTAGCCGCCGGTGAACTGCCAGGCACTGGCGGCGGCAGCGGCACGTTCAAGGTCTGCGGCGCGGCGGACAGCGACAACGGCAGGGCCAGCAACAGGCTGGCGAGCAGGGTCTTATTCATCGGCGGCAGCGGTTTCCAGCGTGGCACTGGCCGGCTCGGGCCGGCTCGGCTTGGATTGTGATTCGTCCACCGGCAGCGGGCCGCCAGCAGCGGTCCACGCATACAAATCAGCATCGGCCACCAGCGGATAGTCGCGGTCGGCCAGCATGGTGGCGTCGTCCGTAGCCTGCGCAGGGGTCGCGTCCGGCGTGGCGTTGACCTTGCTTGGCGGCAGTGCTTCCACCGTGACGGGGCCCGCCTCACCGACCACGCCTTCCGGCAGCGGTGCGTCGCTGCCAGACGAATGGCCCTGCCAATAGCGCCAGCCCAGCGCGGCTGCCAACAGCACAACCACGGTCACCAGCAGGATCAATGGACCGCGCCAGCGCGGCTTTGCGTTCGAACGGCGGCGCTTGCCATTGGCAGCCGTGCGATCTTCACGCTGCGGCGCACGCCAGCCGGAGGTCGGGGCTTCATTGTTGGCCGCCGGCGCGGCCGGCTGCTGCAGCTGCTGCAGGCGTTTGGCGGGCAGGTCGCGGATGCGCAACTGCACCTGTTCGGCCAGCTGGCGCCAGGCCGAGGCATCGGGTTGGCCGTGCGCGTCACGCGGGCAGGCCTCGGCCAGCAGGTGCTGGTAGCCGGCTTCATCCTGGTCAAGCACGCGCATGGCGATACCTTCATCCAGGCTGCCGCCCACCCGCAGCAACAGCGCCAGGCGCGGCAACGGTCCCATCTCGCCCAGCGCGGCCAGCGGCGGTTCCCACTGGCCGCCCACCGGCTCGCGCAGCGCCTGGCGCTGGCCCAGCAGGGTCCAGAAGCGGGTCGGCCACTGCGCCATCGGCAGGTCACTGGCGACCGCGGCAAAGGCACGCATCACCGCCACCAGGGTCTGCTCGGCACGCGCGGCATCGCCGCACTGCAGCTCAGCCACCACCAGGGCGCGGCGCTCGACGCCACGCAGGAACGCCGACAGCGCGCCGGCCGCGGTCGAGGAAACAGGGGCGGGCACAGCCGTCATCGGTCACTCCAAAGGTCTGGGGGAATGATAGCGGCAGGCAATCGACGCCCGTAGGACTTGCGCCCACGGATACTTCGTGCTGCAGGTTGTGCACAGCACCACGCTCCCGGCGCGGGAAACTGCGGCATGCAGCTGAATTCACTCTGTTTCAGCAATGTTTCACACTTAAGTCCTTGATTTTGAATTCCTTTTAAGTATGGCGATTTTTTGACCAACCCAAGCGTGAGCTCGTCGCCATCGGCCTCCTGCGTTCCCGTCGACCGGTAACGCACAACGTTATCCACAGAACATGTGGATAAGCCTGAATCTCCAATGGACACCGATATTTAGGTGACATTTATGATTCAACGGGCGCCGCTCCGCCGTCTCCCACCCCGCCATTCGCGCGCGCATGGCCCGGTACACTGGCCCGATGCTTTCACCGATTCCGACCCTGCAGGTCGCCCTGCCCGTCCCCCTGCCCCGCCTGTTCGACTACCTGTCGCCGGAGGGCGATGGCCCCACGGTTGCGGTCGGCTGCCGCCTGAAGGTGCCGTTCGGCAACCGCGAGCTGGTCGGGGTGGTGGTGGGGCACGGCCAGACCGACGACGGCCAGGGACTGCGCCAGGCGTTGGCCTGGTGCGACCCGCAGCCGCTGCTGCAGGGGGAGCTGTGGCAGAGCCTGCAATGGCTGGCGCGTTACACCCACGCACCGCTGGGCGAAGTCCTCAGCACCGCCCTGCCCGGCCCACTGCGCCATGGCGACACCCTGCCTGACACCCATCACTGGGGCTGGCAGCTGACCCCCGAAGGCCATGCCCAGCGCGGGAAGCTGCGCGCCGGCAGCCGCCCTCGACAGTTGGCAGAACTGCTGGCCGAAGCCGTCGTGGACGAGGACGTGCTGGGCGAACGCATGGAGGACTGGCGGACCGCCGCGCGCAGCCTGGCCAAGCGTGCGCTGGCCGAGCGCGTGGCGATGACGGTGGCACCGCAGCATGCGCAGCCACTGCCCGGCCCCACGCTCAACCCGGACCAGGCCGAGGCCGTGGCCGCGATCAACGCTGCCGAAGGCTTCCAACCCTTCCTGCTGGATGGCGTGACCGGCAGCGGCAAGACCGAGGTCTACCTGCAGGCCATCATCCACTGCCTGGCACAGGGCAGGCAGGCGCTGGTGCTGGTGCCGGAAATCGGCCTGACCCCGCAGACCCTGGCACGCTTCCGCGGCCGCCTCGGCATCGCCGTGCATGCACTGCATTCGGGGTTGAACGACAACGAGCGCGCGCGCGTCTGGGCTGCGGCTTCGCGTGGCGAGGCACGGGTCATCGTCGGCACCCGCTCGGCGGTGTTCACGCCATTGCCGCAGGCCGGGCTGCTGATCATCGACGAGGAACACGACGGCAGCTACAAGCAGCAGGACGGCATCCGCTATCACGCGCGCGATTTCGCTCTGGTGCGCGCCAAGGCACTCGGCATCCCGGTGCTGCTGGGCAGCGCCACCCCTTCGCTGGAAACGCTGCACAACGCCTATGCCGGGCGCTACACCCATCTGCGCCTGAAGCAGCGTGCCGGTGATGCGCGGCCACCGCGCGTGCGCATCCTCGATGTGCGCAAGCGGCCGCTCCACGATGGCCTCTCGGCTGATGTGCTGGCCGGCATCGGCGAGCACCTGCAGCGCGGCCAGCAGGTGCTGGTGTTCAAGAACCGCCGTGGCTACGCGCCGGTACTGCTGTGCCACGACTGCGGCTGGACCGCACCGTGTAACCGCTGCGATGCACCGATGACCGTGCATGGCGGCGGCCGTCGCCTGCAGTGCCATCACTGCGGCGCGCGGCAACCGGCGCCGCTGGCATGCCCGGCCTGCGGCAGCCTGGCGCTGCAGCCGCAGGGCATCGGTACCGAACGCCTGGAAGAGCATCTCACCGCGGCCTTCGCCGACGTCCCTGTGGTGCGCATCGACCGCGGTACCACGTCGCGACGTGACGCGCTGGAACAGCAGCTGGCGAAGCTGGGCGACCAGCCCGGCATCCTGGTCGGCACGCAGATCCTGGCCAAGGGCCACGACCTGCCGAAGCTGACCCTGGTAGTGGTGGTCGGCATCGACGAGGGCCTGTTCTCGGCCGATTTCCGCGCCAGCGAGAAGCTGGCGCAGCAGCTGATCCAGGTGGCGGGCCGTGCGGGCCGTGCACGTGATCCCGGCGAGGTCTGGCTGCAGACCCATCACCCCGGGCACCCGTTGCTGGAAACCCTGGTGAGTGGTGGCTACCACCCGTTCGCGCAGGCCGAGTTGAACCAGCGACAGGCCGCCGGATTCCCGCCGTTCGCGCATCTGGCACTGATGCGCGCCGAGGCGCAGCAGGTGGAGCATGCCAATGCATTCCTGCTGGCAGCGCGGCAGCTGCTGGGCGAGCAGAACGTGGTGGAGGCGTATGGGCCGATGCCGGCGCCGATGCCGCGGCGGGCCGGTTACCAGCGCACGCAACTGCTGCTGTCTGCCGTGCAGCGGCCGCCATTGCACGGCGTGCTCGGGCAACTGGTTCCGCAGCTGTATGCGCTGCCGGAAGCACGCAAAGTGCGCTGGTCGCTGGATGTGGATCCGACGGACCTGTATTGATCCGGTCGGTGCTGCCGGGCATGGCTCGGCACTACGGTAGAGCCGAGCCATGCTCGGCTGCTTCTCTTTCCAGGAAAAGACCCGTCCCCGCTTACGTCAGCGGCGACATCACGCCGCGCTGGTAGGCCGGCCGCTCGCGCAGGCGCGCATACCAGTCGGCCAGGTGCGGCAGTTCCGGGCGCTGGATCGGCAGTTCGAACCAGGCATAGATCAGCGAGCCCAGCGGGATGTCACCCATCGCGAATTTCTCACCCGACAGCCACGGCTGTTTGGCCAGCGTGGCATCGGCCATCGCCAGGTAGTCACCGGCACGCACGATGGCGGCATTGATGCGCGATTCGTCACGGTCGGCCGGGGCGGTGCGCATGATGCCCCAGATCAGGTCGGTGTACAGCGGCGCCATGCGCGAGGTGCTCCAGTCCATCCATTTCTCGGCCTGGGCACGCTCCATCGGGTCTTCAGCGTACAGCGTGCCCAATGCGTAGCGTGCGCTCAGGTAGCGCACGATGGCGTTCGATTCCCACAGCGGCAGGCCGTGGTCTTCGATCACCGGCACCAGGCTGTTGGGATTCATCGCCTGGTACTCCGGCGTCTGCGTGCCGCCGTGGCTGCCACCAACTTCGATGGATTCATACGGCAGGCCGATCTCCTCGGCGCACCACAGCACCTTGCGGACGTTACTGGAATTGCGGCGGCCCCAGATCTTCAACATGCGGGTTTTTCCTTGCTGGCAATGCGAGCGGCAACGATACGCCTGATCGGGTGGGGTGTGTGCGTGCCGGATGCGGGATCTTGCATCCGGCGTTGCCGGCCAGCGGCCGGCACTACCGGTTCTTCTTCGGCAGCGCGCGCACGTAGGATGACTTGCCGTCCTTCTTCAGCTCGAACAGCCCGATCGCTGCCAGCAGGTCACTGAGCTTGCCGTAACCGTAGTTGCGCGGATCGAACGACGCCTGGTTGCCGATCTGGCTGCCAACCGGCCCCAGATGCGACCAGCCATCCTCGCCCTCGGCCGAGGACACCGCGCGGCGCAGCATCTTCACCAGCCGGGTGTCGCTGCGCATTTCCGCACCGCTCTTGCGCGGCCGCGCATCGTCGTTGGCCACCGGCTCGTTCGAGGCCTGTTCGCTGGAGGCCTGTTCGGTATCCGGCACGCTGGCGTGGGTCTGGCCCAGCGCTTCCAGGTAGGTGAACTTCGAGCACGCGTTGACGAATGGCTCGGGCGTCTTCTTCTCGCCGAAGCCATACACCTTCACGCCGTCGGTGAGCAGGCGCATCACCATCGGAGTGAAGTCGGCATCACTGGAGACGATGGCGAAACCATCGAGGTTGCGCGCGTACAGCAGATCCATGGCGTCGATCACCATCGCCATGTCCGAGGCATTCTTGCCCTTGCTGTAGGCGAACTGCTGGATCGGGCGGATCGCGTACTCGTGCAGCACCGCCTCCCAGCCCTTCAACCGCGGACTCTTCCAGTTGCCATAGGCGCGGCGTACGTTGGCCACACCGTAGCGGGCGACTTCGGCCAGGACCTCGTCGATCTTCGAGGCCGGCGCGTTGTCGGCGTCGATCAACAGGGCGATGCGCTTTTCCGGTTCGCTCATGGGCTCCTCACGGGCCGTTGCCTGAACCCGAGTATCGCCGATCCACGCGGGCGCTGACGTGACAGGGGGCCATCATGCGAAGATGCCAGGCGCTTCCCCCAATGCCCCCACTGGAGTGAGTCGATGAGTCGCGAGCGCGTTCCCCACCTGGTTGTTGTCGGCGGCGGTTTTGCCGGTCTCTGGGCCACCCGTGCCCTGGCCCGCGAGCGCATACGCATCACCCTGGTCGACCGCCGCAACCATCACCTCTTCCAGCCGCTGCTGTACCAGGTGGCCACCGCCGGCCTGTCCGCCCCGGATATCGCCGCACCGCTGCGCCACATCCTCGGCCACCAGCGCAATGTGGAAGTCCGCCTCGGCGAAGTGGTGGCCATCGACAAGCAGGCCCGGCAGATACGCATGGCCGATGGCAGCACGCTGGACTACGACAGCCTGCTGCTGGCCACCGGCGCCACCCACGCCTACTTCGGCAACGACCAATGGGCCGATGATGCGCCCGGGCTGAAGACGCTGGACGATGCCATCGCGCTGCGCCGCAAGCTGCTGCTGGCGTTCGAGCGCGCCGAAGCAGAACCGGACCCGGCGAAGAAGGCCGCATGGTTGAGCTTCGCCGTGGTTGGCGGTGGACCTACCGGCGTCGAACTGGCCGGCACGCTGGCCGAGATCGCGCGCCATACCCTGCGCAACGAGTTCCGCCACATCGACCCGGCCAGCGCCAAGGTGCGGCTGGTCGAGGCCGGTCCGCGCGTACTGTCCTCGTTCCCGGAAGTGCTTTCGCTGAAGGCGCGCCGGCAGCTGGAAAAGCTGGGCGTGGAAGTGCTGACCGGCACCCCGGTGAGCGACATCGACAGCCAGGGCTTCACGCTCGGTGACGAGTTCGTGCCGGCACGCACCGTGGTGTGGGCCGCCGGTGTGGCCGCTTCGCCGCTGGCGCGCACGCTGGACGTGCCGCTGGACCGCGCCGGGCGCGTGCAGGTGCAACCCGACCTCACCCTCTCTGGCCACCCGGAACTGTTCGTGGCTGGCGATCTGGCCGTATTGAACCAGGCCAACGGCAAGCCGGTGCCTGGCGTGGCGCCCGCGGCCAAGCAGATGGGCAAGTACGTGGCCGAGGTGATCCGCGCGCGCCTGCACGGCAAGCCCGAACCCGGCCCGTTCAAGTACGCAGACTTCGGCAACCTGGCCACGATCGGCCGCATGGCTGCGATCGTGCATCTGGGCCGGCTGCAGCTGTCCGGTGTGCTGGCGTGGTGGTTCTGGCTGGCCGCGCACGTGTTCTTCCTGATCGGCTTCCGCAACCGCATCGTGGTGCTGCTGAACTGGGCCGTGGCGTACTGGAGCTACCAGCGCAGCGCGCGCATCATCTTCGGTGATGACCAGGACGACCGGCGACCGAAGCGCTAGGGCCGCACGCATGCTCCTGTAGCGCCGAGCCATGCTCGGCTGCACTTCGCGCGGTTTGCAGAAGCCGAGCATGGGCTCGGCTCTACGGCGCCTTCGGTTTCGGGTACCACAGTGCGTTGACGATTACCCAGCGCTGGTCGAAGCGCCCCATGTGGAAGTAGTCGACAAACCACGGCGTTTCCAGCCGCACCGACGCCGCGTTGCCGGTCACGTCCAGCACCGTGCAGCGGCGGTCCCATTGATCCTTCGGGGTCTTCAACGCGCCCTGCTTCGTCAGCGAGACCAGTTCTTCCTTCGACATACGGCGCAGGCCCAGGCGTTCGTCGGGCGTATCGCCGAGGACCGCGCGCTTGGCCAGGTCCGGATGCAGGGAGCGGGCGACGCGCTGCGGGTCGGCTTCCAGCTGGCCATCGACATAGTCGTGGCAGGTGGCTTCGATGGCCGCGAGGGTGGCCGGGTCGGCGGCGGGGCTCGTTGCTGCGGAAAGAGCGAACAGCAGGGCGATCGTGGACATCCGGGTCTCCAGCGCTGAGGGCTGGGCGATCATGGCATGTGCAAGCCGCATCCACGCATGGCGTGGATCTACTGTAGAACCGGGCCCATGCTCGGCTTCACCATCAGGCAGCAGCAACAACAGCCGAGCGTGGGCTCGGCTCTACAGAAGCGCGGGATCCGGCGCCTGCAGCCAGGCCAGCTTGCGTTCGCGCGGCTGCTGCTTGAGCTGCCATTCGGCCCGTGACGCGGCGGCCCGGTCCGGGTACTCGCGCACGGCCAGCACGCGCAGCGGTGGCCGCGCCCGGGTGTAGCGCGCGCCCTTGCCGGCCTGGTGGGCAGCGAAACGCGCGCCCACGTCGGTGCTGATGCCGGCGTAATAGCTGCCATCCCGGCATTCGAGCAGGTACAGGAACCAGGGGCGGAGGGACGGGGCCATGCCCGGATTATGCCGTGCTGCACTGCAGCGGATATACTGGCGGCCGAATGCAGGAGAGAGGCGCCGCGCTGGCGCCCGCCGAAGGCGCAGGCTCCCATGATCGCTCAGGCCGGTGGGCTGGAATCCCACCAACCATGCATTCGACTCGCCGAGCTGGAGAGAGGTCACCGGGCACGCCCGGGACGATCCGCCGAAGGGGCACGCGGCCCATGCCGCTGAACTCTCAGGCAAAAGGACAGCGGGAGCGGCACCGGTCATCGTCATCCCGTCATTGCGCAGGCAGTGGCGGTAGTCGCGCATGGCCGGCCCCACCGCGCCCGGAGCCTGTCCCATGCTGCTGTCCGTCATCTACCTGATCGCCATTTCCGCCGAAGCCATGACCGGCGCACTGTCCGCCGGCCGCCGCCGCATGGACCTGTTCGGCGTGGTCATGATCGCCTGCGTCACTGCCCTCGGTGGTGGTTCACTGCGCGACATCCTGCTCGGCCACTATCCGCTGGGCTGGGTGAAGCATCCCGAGTACCTGGGCTTCACCGTATGCGCGGCGCTGATCGCCACCTGGGTCGCACGTTGGATGCACCACTTCCGCCGCACCTTCCTGGTACTCGACGGCCTGGGCCTGATCGCCTTCACCCTGATCGGCTGCTCGATCGCGCGCGAAGCCGGCCATGCGATGCCCATCGTGCTGATTGCCGGCATGCTGACCGGCGCGTTCGGCGGCGTGCTGCGCGACATCCTCTGCAACGAGGTACCACTCATCTTCCAGAAGGAGCTGTACGCGATCATCGCGCTGCTGACCGGCGCGGCCTACCTGTTGCTGCTGCACTGGGGCGTGGCCGATGCCACCGCAATCCTGTGCTGCCTCGGCGGCGGCTTCGCGCTGCGCCTGCTGGCGATCCACTACCGCTGGGAAATGCCGAAGTTCGTGTACCACGACGAAGTGCATTGAAGTTCGCGTTCTCCACGTCGCCCAGCGCTTGTTGCCGTGTTGCGTTGGGACGCTGTCTCCAGCGCCGCGGCGCCCATCTGGTCCCTCAGTGGCGGACCACGAATTCCCCGGAGCGCCCACTGGACGGCGCCCGCAGCTCTTCATCAAATGCATCCTTGATCGCGTTGATCGCCGCGCCGCGGTCCATCCCGCCATCCACGACCAGAGCATCTGCGACATGCTGGGCAACGTCTGCCAGGATACGTCCCCACGCATGCTCCTCTCGAACACCAGGACGATCGCCATACAGGCCAACGTTCAGCGAAGCATGCAATCCCCGTTCGGCAATCCACACGCGGATCATCTCGATGGAATCCTCATCGCGCTGTGCGGCTTCTGGAATGATCAGTTCTTTCATGGCTGCGGCCACCAAACAGGAAGTGGCATTGTGACGTGACCTGGAGCGTACGTGGAGCGGATCTTCTACAAAGCCCCGCGCTTCGCGGGCTCGACGCTGCATGAAGGCCCCATCCATCGGTCTCACCACCCCGGCGATGTACCTGGCGCTGTCGCTCATGCGGAGCGCCAGGCGCATCGCCGGTGCAGATGGGCCGGTCTCCAACTCCGACCGGCCCTGATCGCGGCCGCACCCCCGCAGGCGCTGGCCACCATCCACACACGTGCCGCACTCAAGCGGCTTCGGACACCTTTACGTCGCGACGGGCACGCACGGCCGCGGCCAGTCGCTCCAGCACCGTCACGGTGGTGTCCCAGTCGATGCAGCCATCGGTGATGCTCTGCCCGTAGACCAGCGGCTGGCCTTCCACCAGTTCCTGGCGGCCACCGACCAGATGGCTCTCGATCATCACGCCAACGATGCGCTGTTCGCCGTCTTCCAGCTGAACGGCGATGTCGTCGATCACCTTCGGCTGGTTCTCCGGGTTCTTCAGGCTGTTGGCATGGCTGGCGTCGATCATCAGGCGCGCCGGCAGCTTGGCCTTGGCCAACACCTGGCAGGCCTCGGCAACACTGCCTGCGTCGTAGTTCGGCTGCTTGCCGCCGCGCAGGATCACATGGCAATCCGGGTTGCCGGTGGTCGACACGATGGCGGTGCCGCCCTGCTTGGTGACCGACAGGAAGTGATGCGGATTGGACGCCGCACCCACTGCGTCAGCGGCGATCTTCACGTTGCCATCGGTGCCGTTCTTGAAGCCGACCGGGCACGACAACCCCGAGGCCAGCTCGCGATGCACCTGGCTTTCAGTGGTGCGTGCGCCGATCGCGCCCCATGCCACCAGGTCGGCGATGTACTGCGGCGAGATCACGTCAAGGAACTCGACACCGGCCGGCAGGCCCAGCTTGTTGATGTCGCGCAGCAGGCCGCGTGCGATGCGCAGGCCCTTGTCGATCCTGAAGCTGCCGTCCAGGTCCGGATCGTTGATCAGGCCCTTCCAGCCCACCGTGGTGCGCGGCTTCTCGAAGTACACGCGCATGACGATTTCCAGTTCACCGGCCAGCGCGTCGCGCAGCGGCTTCAGGCGCTGGGCGTACTCGATGGCGGCCTTCGGGTCGTGGATCGAGCACGGGCCTACCACCACTGCCAGGCGGTCGTCGCGGCCATGCAGGATCTGGTGCAGGGCCGCGCGCGAGGCGCTGACGGTGTCGGAGGCTTCATCGTCACAGGGCAGCATCGCCAGCAGCTGGGCAGGCGGTGTCAGCGGTTCGATGGTGCGGATACGCAGGTCGTCGGTGTGCGGGGGCATTGCGGGAGATCTCCGGAACGTTGGGGGTCCCCAGCGTGGCGGCATGAAAAAAGCCGCCAGGTTCGCTGGCGGCTTTCGGGAATGCGTCTGAAGCTTTCTTCAGGGTGAGCGCAATCCTTCCTCCGCCGGTGGCTTCGGAAAGTAATACCAGTAAAAGCTGGTGGGGGCTGCGTTCATGGGATCTATTGATAGCACAGCTTTTGCGCAGTGCAAAATGTTTCATACGCAACTGGGGACGCGGTTCAGCGAGATGCGCGCCAGCCCGGCCTACGCGGCGGTAACCACGCAAAGTCGCTCATTTGCCATGCACTTCCACGTCCAGCAGCAGGCCCTCATGGATGTCGGCCCAGCGTTCCAGCACGCGATCCAGTTCCTGCCGGGCCTCGTCCAGCTGCTCGGGGTTGAGCAGGGAACGCGCGGTGTAGAGGTCGGAAACCAACCGCCGCAGGGCCGATTCCTGGATGGCCACCGACGGCCCCTCCAGCCCCGGCAACTGCAACGCCGGGCTGTCGCCAAGAGGGCCGAACAGCGTGACCTGGAGCGTGCTCTGCATGATCGACTTCCCTGCGGATGGACATGGGCAATGTCCTGTTTACCGCGTCCGGGTGACAGGCGCATGTGCCACCCATGCCGAGGACCGGGATCTGCCGGCGTCTGCCGCCCCGCTACAAGGCGGCCAGGTCGGCCAAGTGCTGGGCCATGCTGTCCATCGCGCCTACCGCATGGGTGGTGGTGAAGTACTCATGCCAGCCGGTAGCGGCAATGCCAGCCACCAGCGCATCGACCTCCTCGCGGCTCGCGCAGCGCCAGACCGCATAGAACTGTTCATCGCTGCTATGCGGTACGTCCCTGGCAATGCGGCCCATCGCCAGCGGCGTGATGCGGGCTGGATCGAACTGCTGCATGCCGGCGCCAATACGGGCGAAGAAGGCATTCCGCTGCTCGGGCGGCAGTGTGGTCCAGGCCGGCGTGGCGGTATAGAGCTCGATGAAGGTGTGCGACATGGTGGTTCTTCCTTGAGGTTGACGGGGTTGCGGGGTTGTCGGCCAGCATCCGGCACTACCGGAGCGAGCGCAGTGCGCGTTTGCGGATGTAGGCGTTGGCGTCGCTGTGGCGCTCGTGCTGCCAACGCGTGCACAGCACGCGCAGCCACTTCGGCTGAGTCTTGCCGGCATCATTGAGCCAGTTGCCGACCGAATCCTGCACGTAGCGTTCCGGGTCGTCAGCCAGTGCTTCCAGCATCGGCAATGCATGTTCAGGGTGCTGCTTGAACAGCGCGATATGTGTGGCCCAGACACCGCGCGGACGCAATGCTTCGCAGGCGAAGCGGCGCAGGTACGGCGAAGTTTCCTGTGTCCACGGTTGCAGGTACTCAAGCGCCTGCATCGGCGCGGCAACGATGTCCGTGCGTAGCGCCAGCCACGCCCATTCGCGCACACCGAAGTGTGGATCGTCGGCCAGCGTGCGCATCTGCTGCAGCTTCTCTGCCAACGTCGCGCGGGCATCGCTGCCGATCAGGTAGCAGGCCCACCCGCGCACGGTGTCGGACGCATGGTCCTGCCATTGCACGGGATCGCCCTGCCCCGCCTCACGCAGCAGTTGCGCAGCCAAGGCCATGCGCAGTGTGATGCCCTTGCCTGAGGCATCCTGCATGCGTTGCAGCGCTTCCGGTGCAAGCGCAGGCGCCACCACCTGCAGCAGCGCGGCGAAATCCACCGCCAGGCATTCGGCCAGATGGGTGGTGGGGGCATGGCCGGTGTTGAGTGCATGCAGCCGTTGCGCCGCGATCGCCGGGCTCATGCTGCACGTTCTCGTCCAGCATCGGTGTGCTGCCAGACCTTGTGCAGCAACTGCGACAGCTGTTGCTGTTCATCCGTATCCAACCCATTGAACAGGCCACCGATCCATTGCGTGTGCTGCTCGAACAACGTCCCAGCCAGGCGCGTTCCCTGCGCAGTCAACACGATCTGGAGGCGACGGCCATCTTCGGCATCGCTGCGCCGCTGCAGCAGGCCTTCGCGTTGCAGGCCATCGAGCAGGCCGCTGATGGTGGCGCGGGTCACGCCGGCGCGCTCGGCCAGTTCGTGCGGGGGCAACGTGCCGCCGGCGCCATGCAGCAGGAACAGCACGATGAAGCGGGCTTCACTGAGCCCGTGCGGTGCGAGACGGGTGGCGCAGTCGCGGTCGATGGCGGTGGACAGGGAAAGCAGCTGGAAGCACAGTCGCAGCTGCGCGATGTTGGCTTGCCCGCGTCGCTGCGCCTCATCCATCAGGGCATGGTGCTTGGGTTCGATCATCCTATGAAAGACGCATGATTAGGCGCCTAATCATAAATCGGGACATCTGATCCAGGCAAGCCGGGAAGGCGTTTCAGCAAGCGCTTCCCAGCAGCAGGCGCGCGATCAGTCCACCACCCTCCCGGTGCAGCAGCTGCAGTTCGCCCGCATGCCGCCGCGCCACGTTGGCGGCGACCGCCAGGCCCAGCCCGGCCCCACCCGTGGCGCGGCTGCGTGAGCTCTCGCTGCGCTGGAAGGGCTGCAGCAGGCGGGTGCGGTCGGCCTCATCGATGCCTGGACCGCGATCCATCACGTCAAGGTGCGCCACGTTGCCGCACACGGCTGCCCGCAGTTGTACCGCCCCCGCGTAGCGATCGGCGTTGTCGATGAGATTGTCGATCGCCCGTCGCAGCAGTAGCGCATCCCCCTGCCACCGCAACGTATCCGGCCCGTCGAAGGAGATGTCGATGCCCCGCAGCAGTGCGCTCTGCACGCACTCCTCCAGCAACACGGCCAGATCCAGCGGATGCATCTGCAAGGGCTGCAGCTCACCACGCGCGTAGTCGAGAACCTGCTCGATCATCGCGTCCATGCGCTCGATGTCGGCCACCATCCGCGCCGCCTGTTGCGGTGGCGCGAACTCCGCACGCAGGCGCAGGCCGGTCAACGGTGTGCGCAGATCATGCGCGACGGCGGCCAGCATGCGGGTCATCTCCTGCGCCTGTTCGTGCAGCCGCTCGCGCCCGGCACTGATCGCGCGGGCCAGAACCTGCACCTCGCACGGACCATCGTCCGGAAGCGGTGTACTGGCCTGCAGGTCCACGTTGGCGCTGGCCTCGGCCAGCCGCCGCAGGGGCCGGCCGAGGCGGATTGACGCCCATGCCGCCAGTGGTGCCAGCAGCACGGTTCCTGCCACCAGCGCCAGCACGACCTGCCGGCGCCATGCCGCCAGATCGCTGTGGTCGCTGCCCACCACCTGCCACCGACCATCTGCCTGGCGCACTGCCAGTTCGAACGGCGTCCACTGCATTGCGGTCAGCACCGCGACCTGTGCCTGCAACGCGTCCGCGCGCGCTTTGGCGTCAAGCACGGCCCCGCCTTCGATGACCTGCACCTCCGGCGCCTTGCTCCGCCTGCCCCAGACCAGCTTCACATACTCCAGCGGCTGGCGCAGCTGCGCGGCAACCAGGTGGGTGAGCCAGTCATTGCTGGTGCCCTCCGGCGCAGACGCGCGGGTTTCGAGATGCAGGCCCAGCGCCGCGGCCGACCGTTCACCGCGCAATACCTGAATGGCTTGGTCCAGGCGCATCGGCGGCGGTGGCGGCCGCGGCATCCAGCCGACCACCGCCACACTGACCAAGGTGGCCAGCACCAGGCTTGCCAGCGCCAGCATCGCGATCCAGCGCGCGGTGGACCAGCGCGCCCTCACAGCACCTGCACCTCAGCGTCGAAGCGATAGCCTTCGCCGCGCAGCGTCTGTACCAGTGCCTCGGCACCCGGTGCGGCGTGGCCCAGCTTGCGTCGAAGGCGACTGATCGCCAGATCAACGGCGCGGTCGACGCTCTCGCTGTCCTCACCGCGGGTCAGGGACATCAGCTGCTCGCGCCCCAACACGCGCCCGGCGCGCTCGGCCAGCGCCAGCAGCAGAGCGAACTCGCCGCGGCTGAGCGCCAGTTCGCTGCCATCGGGTGCAAGCAGGCGGCGCTGATCGGGCAGCAATCGCCAGCCGGAAAAGCGCAGCTCGCTGGCCACCTGGGTACGCAGCTTGTCCTGGCGGCGTAGCAGGGCGCGGACCCGCGCCAGCAGTTCGCGTGGGTCGAAGGGCTTGGCCAGATAGTCATCGGCTCCCATTTCCAGACCGATCACCCGGTCCGGTGCTGTTCCCATCGCCGACAGCATCAGGATGGGGATGGCCCGCGCCTGTAGCCGGCGGCACACCGACAGGCCGTCCTCGCCGGGCATCATCCAGTCGAGCACGATCAGGTCCGGACGTTCGACTTGCAGCAGCACATCCAGCGCCGCCGCGTCGGCAGCCACTCGCACGTGGTAGCCATGCAGCAGCAGGCAGTCGGCAATGGCATCACGGATGCTGGCATCGTCATCGACAACGATGACCCGGGCGGGAGTGTTCATGCGGCCAGTATCGTGCAGGCGTGTATCAGGACGGTATCAACACCGATGTTCCGGTGATACGCCGCTGCGCGCCAATGGACCTCCGCATTCACTCTGGAGTTTCCTGTGCGCCTCACCTTGCTGCCCCTGTTTGCTGCCGCCTTCCCCACGCTGGCCGCCGACACCCCCGAACATGTGCTGCCGATGTGGATGCAGGGCGGCCACCCGACGGTAGCGCTCTCGCTGGATGGTCAAGCCGAGCCGCTGCGCTTCGTGGTCGACAGTGCAGCCGGGGCCACGCTCATCGATGGGCGTGTGGCACGCCGCTACGGCCTGGTCGATGGAAAGGCCGACGTTTCCACTGCCCAAGGCGCCAGTGCCTCGGGGGCACAGCTGAGGCGCACGCGCACTACCACCTGGCAGCTGGGTAGCTGGCAGCTGCGGGCCAGCGCACTGCAGGCTGATCTGGGGTCACTGTCCGGGGGCGACGACCCTGCCATCGACGGCCTCGTCGGCAACGACCTGACCGCGCGCTGGGACACCCGCTGGGACTTCGCTCGAGGTGAGCTATCGCTGTCGAGGACCGGCACTCTCCGCTTCGACGATGACAGCTGCCAGGCCAACGCGCTGCAGGACCGCACTGAAGGCCTGCGCGATTTTGGATTCATCACCCTCACCTTGGACGGAACGAACGTCGCCGCTGTTGCCGTGGTCGATACCGGCGCGGCGCAGACCGTACTCAACAATGCCGCCGCGCACGCGCTCGGGTTGCGTACTGATGGAAGCGATCCCCGCCTGCGCAAGCGAAGCAAGGGCACCGAAGGCCTCGGCGGCAAGCCGCACCCGACCTGGCTGTACACCCTGCCCGGCATGCGCAGCACCGCCTGGCAGCACCCGGCCATGGAGGTCAGGATCAGCGAGCTGCCCGTGTTCAAGGCCATTGGCCTGGACACCCGCCCGGCTCTGATCCTTGGCGCCGATGCCATGCGTGGCGGCCAGGTCGACATCAGCACAGGTGCCGCGCGGATCTGCCTGCGCCGCCAAGCGGCCACGTGACCCTGGGGCCATGACGTGTGCGGCGGGCCGGCGTAGCATCGCGCCACGTCCCACCAGGAGGTTCACGCATGCGCCGTGCTGCCCTGTTGTTGCTGACGCTGTTCCCGCTGGCCGTGCTGGCCGCGCCGCCCCCGTTACCCACCCCGGCCCACATCGACGCCGAAGCCCAGCGCTTGATGCATGCCGCCCACGCGCGCGGCATGGCGCTGGCGGTGATAGATGGCGGCAGGGTGGTGCACGTGGCCGCCTACGGCGAGCGCAATGCCGCAGGCGAGCCGCTGCGCACCGATACCGTGATGTACGCCGCGTCGCTGACCAAGATGGCGTTCGGCCATCTGGTCGCACAGTTGGCGCAGGACCGGAAGATCGAGCTGGATGCCAGCATTGCTGCGGCGCTGGACAAGCCCCTGCCGGACTACCCGCCCGAGCCGAAGAAATACGCCGACTACAGCGTGCTGGCCGATGATGCGCGCTGGCGCCAGCTCACCCCTCGCCTGCTGCTCAACCACGCCAGTGGCTTTGCCAACTTCGGGTTTCTTGAACCGGACGGCCGGCTGAAGTTCCACTTCGATCCGGGCAGCCGCTACGGCTATTCCGGCGAAGGGCTGATCCTGCTGCAGTTCGTGATCGAACGCGGGCGGCTCGGCGAGGATGTAGGCGCGTTGATGCAGCAGCGGGTGTTCGACCGCTTCGGCATGACCCGCACCAGCATGATGTGGCGTGCGGATTTCGCCGCCAACCTGGCCGATGGCTGGACGGCAGAAGGTACGGCCGAACCGCACGATGAGCGCAGCCGCGTGCGTGCGGCTGGTTCAATGGATACCACCATCGCCGACATGGCCCGTTTCGCCGCTGGCTACGTGCGCGGCGATGGATTATCAGCGGCGATGCGCAGGGAGCTGGTGCGGCCGCAGCTGCAGATCACCAGCGCCAGCCAGTTCCCCACCCTGCAGCCGGAGCTGCCGAAGGCGCAGCAGCGCAAGGACCTGGCGGCTGGCCTGGGCGTGGTGACGTTTCTCGGCCCGCAGGGCGCAGGCTTCTACAAGGGCGGCCACGACGATGCGGTGGGCAATACGCTGGTATGCGTGGAGCAGCACCAGCGCTGCGTGGTGATCCTGGGCAACGATGTGCGGGCAGAGGCGGCCTTCCCGGCCCTGGTGGCGTTCGTGCTGGGCGACACCGGCGTGCCGTGGCAGTGGGAGTACGGCGCGGCGAAAGCGTTTGTCAGATGATCGAAGCGTTACCGTTGCACACAGGTCCCGCAGTCGTGCAGCATGCAGACACGGACGCAATGCAGGAGACAGGATGAATCGCCCAGAGATCGATGCCATTGCCGAAGCGGTGTTGCAGCCGGATGCACGGCGTCTGCGCATCGCTGCACGCCATCGCCAGGCTGAACATCGGCAGCGACGTCAGCGGGTGGCAGCCGGCGCCAGTCTGATCGGGATGGCGGGGGGCCTGCTGCTTGCGCCGATCGCGGGGCTGCCGTGGGTACAGGGGATGATTGCTGGCGGCGCGCTGTCCCTGCTGGCGGCCCACCTGTGGCTGCAGCGGCGCGAGGGCCGCGGGTAGACTTACACCTGGCAGCGGCATCCACGCGTGGCGTGGATCCATTTTGATTCCGACAGGCCACAAAAAAACCCCGCCTTCCGGCGGGGTTTTTCATTACGGGGTGAAAGCGGGGACTTAGAAGTCCATGCCGCCCATGCCACCCATGCCGCCCATGCCACCGGCGCCACCCATGGCCGGCTCGTCCTTCTTCGGAGCTTCGGCAACCATGGCTTCGGTGGTGATCATCAGGCCAGCGATCGAGGCAGCGTTCTGCAGGGCCGAACGGGTCACCTTGGTCGGGTCCAGGATGCCGAACTGCAGCATGTCGCCGAACTCGCCGGTGGCGGCGTTGTAGCCGAAGCTGCCGGTGCCTTCCTTGACCTTGTTGATGATGACCGACGGTTCTTCACCGGCGTTGGCAACGATTTCGCGCAGCGGGGCTTCCATCGCACGCAGGGCGATCTGGATGCCGTGGTTCTGGTCTTCGTTGGCACCCTTCAGGCCGGCCAGTGCGGTGACCGCACGGACCAGGGCAACACCGCCGCCCGGGACCACGCCTTCTTCAACGGCTGCACGGGTAGCGTGCAGGGCGTCGTCGACGCGATCCTTCTTTTCCTTCATTTCGATTTCGGTCGAAGCACCGACCTTGATCACGGCAACGCCGCCGGCCAGCTTGGCCACGCGTTCCTGCAGCTTCTCGCGATCGTAATCGGAGGAGGTGTCCTGGATCTGGGTCTTGATCTGGCCGACGCGTGCGTCGACGGCAGCCTTGTCACCCACGCCATCGATGATGGTGGTGTTTTCCTTGGAGACCTGCACCTTCTTGGCGCGGCCCAGGTCCTTGATGGTGGCCTTTTCCAGCGACAGGCCAACTTCTTCGGAGATCACGGTGCCGCCGGTAAGCACGGCCATGTCTTCCAGCATCGCCTTGCGACGGTCGCCGAAGCCCGGAGCCTTGACGGCCACGACCTTGACGATGCCACGGATGGTGTTGACCACCAGGGTCGCCAGCGCTTCGCCTTCGACTTCTTCGGCAACGATCAGCAGCGGCTTGCCGGCCTTGGCGACGCCTTCCAGCACCGGCAGCAGGTCACGGACGTTGGAGATCTTCTTGTCGTGCAGCAGGATGTACGGGTCATCCAGGTCAGCGGTCTGCGACTGCTGGTTGTTGATGAAGTACGGGGACAGGTAGCCGCGGTCGAACTGCATGCCCTTGACCACGTCCAGCTCGTTGTCCAGGCCCGAGCCTTCTTCAACGGTGATGACGCCTTCCTTGCCGACTTCCTTCATCGCGTCAGCGATGATCTGGCCGATCGACTCGTCCGAGTTGGCCGAGATGGTGCCGACCTGGGCAATCGCCTTGTCGTCGGCGGTCGGCTTGGAGATGGTCTTCAGCTCGGCAACGGCGGCCACGACGGCCTTGTCGATACCGCGCTTGAGGTCCATCGGGTTCATGCCGGCGGCAACAGCCTTGGCACCTTCGCGGATCAGGGCCTGGGCCAGCACGGTGGCGGTGGTGGTGCCGTCGCCGGCGTCGTCGTTGGTGCGCGAAGCAACTTCCTTCACCATCTGCGCGCCCATGTTCTCGAACTTGTCAGCCAGTTCGATTTCCTTGGCGACGGAGACGCCGTCCTTGGTGATGGTCGGCGCGCCGAAGCTCTTTTCCAGCACGACGTTGCGGCCCTTCGGGCCCAGGGTGGCCTTGACGGCATTGGCGAGAACGTTGACGCCGCGCACCATGCGCGAACGGGCGTCTTCACCGAAACGAATATCCTTGGCAGCCATTGCGATTACCTCGATGTTTGCGCCGGGCCGGGCCCGGCGACGAAAAGGGATGTCTTACAGAAAAGCAGGTCGCGCCGAGGCTCAGCCGATGATGGCGAGCACGTCGTCTTCGCGCAGGACCTTGTACTCGACGCCTTCGCTCTTGTACGAGCTGCCGGCGTACTGGCCGTAGATGACCTTGTCGCCAACCTTCAGCGACGGCGCGCGCACGTTGCCGTTGTCCAGCGGCTTGCCCGGGCCGACGGCCACAACTTCACCCTTGGTGGACTTTTCCTTGGCCGAGTCGGGGATGACGATGCCACCGGCGGAGATTTCGTCGGCTTCGATCGGCTTGACCACAACGCGGTCGTGCAGCGGCTTGATGCTCATGAGAGACCTCTTAAGTTATTGATTGGTCTGAAAAAGTCCGGCGATGTTAGCAGTCACACCAGGCGAGTGCCAGCAACGCGCGTGAAAAAGCCCGACAAGTCGGGAGCACGACAGAGATGGAGACCTCCACAGGCCTTTCAAGGGCCGATCCCGAAATTTTTCTCCGGACCCGCAAACCTCCTTCCCTGCGTGGACGCCTGTATAGGGATGCAACGCGGCAAGCCAAGGGGGGAACGGGTGACATTTGGTGACCAATGTCCCACTGTCAGATATCTGACGTTCATTTACGACAAAGTGTCACTGGATCGGCCTTAGGCTCGGCCGCGCATTCCCAATCACAAGGAGTTGTCGATGCGATTGCTGTCCCCGCTTGCCGCCGCCTGCCTGCTGGCGCTGGCCGCCGCGCCGGCCCAGGCCGAGGTCTTCATCAATGAACTGCACTATGACGACAGCACCGCCGCCGGTGACGTCGGCGAAGCGATCGAGGTCGTAGCCACCGCCGGTGAGGATCTGTCCGGCTACCGCCTCTACCTCTACAACGGCAGCACTCCGTCGGCCGCCACGGTCTACGCCAACAACCCGGTTCCGGCCGGCACCGCCGCCGGTTGCGGCAGCGCCACCCTGGCCGTGGTCAGCTACCCGACCAACGGCCTCCAGAACGGCCCGAACGACGGCATCGCCCTGGTCGATGCCAGCGGCAAGGTGGTCCAGTTCCTCAGCTACGAGGGCGCCATCACCGCCTCCGGTGGCCCTGCCGCCGGCATGACCAGCCAGAACATCCCGGTGGCCGAGACCAACAGCACCGCGCCGGGCACCTCGCTGCAGCTGACCGGCAGCGGCAGCCAGTACGCCCACTTCACCTGGGCCGAATCGGCCGGGCAGACGTTTGGCAGCTGCAACAACGGCCAGACCTTCAGCGGCGGCGGCACCCCGGGCCCGAACACGCCGCCGTCGGTGTCCACCACCACCCCGGCACAGGGCAGCAGCACCTTCCCGGCCGCGGCCGATCTGGAAGTGGTGTTCAGCGAAACCGTGAACCTGGCCAGTGGCGCATTCGCGCTGAGCTGCGGCACCTCCGGCAGCGTGCCGCTGACCTTCCCGGCCAGCGGCCGCAGCGTGAAACTGTCCACCAACACCGCGCTGGTGGCCGGTGAAGCCTGCCGCTTCGATATCCGCGCCGCGCGCATCACCGACCTGCAGGGCGCGCATCCGGCGGCCGACAGCCGCATCGCGTTCACCGTGGCCAGCACCGGCGGCAACCCCGACCCGGGCAATCCGGGTGTACCGGCCGGCTATTACTCAAAGGTCAACACCAGCAGCCCCAGCCAGCTGCGCTGCTCGCTGCACGCCACCATAAAGGGCCATACCGCCTATCCGTACAGCGGCTCGGGCACCAGCACCTGGACCATCCTGGAAATCGCCGACGAGGATCCGAACAATTCCGGCAGGATCCTGGATGCGTATCGCAACCGCAGCTACGCCAAGGTGACCGACCGCGCCGGCAGCGGCAGTGGCCTGAAGTACAACCGCGAGCACACCTGGCCGAACTCGCTGGGCTTTGCCAGCACCACCGGTGACAAGGGCCTGCCGTACGCGCCGTATACCGACACCCACATGCTGTACCTGACCGACGCGCAGTGGAACGCCGACCGTGGCAACAAGCCGTTCGGCAAGTGCGACGCCAACTGCGGCGAGCGGGCCACCGAGGCCAACAACGGCCAGGGCGGCGGCAGCGGCGGTTACCCGGGCAACTCCAACTGGGTACGCACGCCGGACGGCAACACCGGCACCTTCGAGGTGTGGGGCAAGCGCAAGGGCGACATGGCGCGTGCGGTGCTGTACATGGCCATCCGCTACGAGGGCGGCAAGGATGCGGCGACCGGCCAGTCCGAGCCGGACCTGGAGCTGACCGACGACCGCAGCAAGATCGTCAAGACCAGCAGTTCGCCGGCCTACATGGGCCTGCTGTCCACGCTGATCGACTGGCACCTGTCCGATCCGCCGGATGATGCCGAACGTGCGCGCAATGACGTGATCTACAGCTTCCAGGGCAACCGCAATCCGTTCATCGACCACCCCGAGTGGGCGACCCCGGGCCTGTTCACCTCGGCCAAGCCGGCTACCTGCCAGCTGGCCAACTGACCGCGCAACGCAGCGGTCCACTGCCGCCGCCGGGCCCTGACCCGGCGGCGGCCCTATACTCGACGGTCATGTCGACCGTCGATCCCGTCCTGCTGCTGTTGACCACCTGCCCGGACCGGGCCAGTGCCGAGCGCATCGCGCACGCGCTGGTCGGCGAGCGCCTGGCCGCGTGCGTGACCCGCCTCGATGGCGCGCAGTCGACCTACCGCTGGCAGGGCGAGGTGACCACCGACGCCGAGCTGCAACTGCTGGTGAAGACCACCGCAAGCCGCGTCGATGACGCGATTGCCCGGATCGTCGAACTGCATCCGTATGAACTCCCGGAGTGCATCGCGGTCGAAACCCGGGCCGGCCTGCCGGCGTATCTGGACTGGATCCGGGCACAGACCCGGGAGGACACTGATTGAAGACTCTGTTTGCGCGTGGCGCCGCCTTGTGCGCCCTGATGTGGCTCTCGCTGCCCGCCTTCGCCCTGGATGAGAAGGACCTGCTGCCGGTGGACCAGGCGTTCGCGCTGACCGCCACCGCCCCCGAACGCGGCCAGGTGCAACTGCAGTTCAAGATCGCACCCGGCTACTACCTGTATCGCCACCGCACCAGCGTCAAGGCTGATCCGGCGTTCAACGCCGGCGCGCTGCAGATGCCCAAGGGCGACAAGCACCACGACGATTTCTTCGGCGAAGTCGAAACCTATCGCGAACGCCTGGAGGCCACCCTGCCCGGCACGCCGACCGACGCCGCCGGCACCATCAGCCTGGAAGTGCGTTACCAGGGCTGCGCCGATGCCGGTGTCTGCTACCCGCCGCAGAAGCGCGTGGTGCAGGTCACCCTGCCCGGTAGCGGCGCACAGGCCGCGGCGCCGGCCACGCGCACCGGCGCCGCCAGCCCGTTCAACAACCCGCTGGCCGGTGCCGGCAACAGCGGCGGCCTGCGCCTGCCGGGTGCCGCCAGCAACAGCCAGGCGCTGCCGCTTCCTTCGGAGCAGGCGTTCGGCTTCGACGCCATCGCCAGTGACGGCAACACCCTGCTGCTGCGCTTCAGCCCGGCGCCGGGCTACTACCTGTATCGCGACCGCACCTCGCTGAAGCTGGAAGGCAGCACCGGCGTGCTGGCCGACAAGCTGCGCTGGCCGGCTGCACAATCGCATCGCGACGAGCATTTCGGCGATGTCTCGGTCTACTTCAACCAGGTGGAAGTGCCGCTGCCGCTGCGCCGCGCCGTCGCCGATGCCGTCGACAGCACCCTGGTGGTGACCTTCCAGGGCTGCCAGACCGATGGCATCTGCTACCCGCCGATGACCCGCCGGGTGAAGCTGTCGATCCCGGCCGGCAAGATCAACGCCAGCGCCGAACAGTCGCCGCCGCGCAACGAGGTGATCAGTCCGTTGGTTGCGGCGCCACGCGAAGGCGCCAACGGTGCCCCCCTGCGCCTGCTGCCGACGGTGCCCAATACGGATGCCACCACCCCGGCCGTTGCAGGCGCCGAAAACGGTAATGAGTTCGCTGCCGACGCACGCGGTGACAACGCCCTGCGTACGCGCCCGCCGGCGAGTACGCCGAACCCGGACCGTTCGTTCGTCTGGGTGCTGCTGCTGGCGCTGGCCGGTGGCCTGGTGTTGAACCTGATGCCCTGCGTGCTGCCGATCCTGTCGCTGAAGGTCCTAAGCCTGGCGCAGAGTGGCGAAAGCCCGCAGCGCGCACGCAGCCATGCCCTCTGGTACACGCTGGGCGTGCTGGTCGCATTCGCGGTGATCGGTGCGCTGATGGTGGGCCTGCGCGCGATCGGCAACGCCGTCGGCATCGGCTTCCAGCTGCAGCACCCGGGCGTGGTGGCGGCGCTGGCCTACATCATGTTCGCGGTGGGCCTGAGCCTGTCCGGCGTGTTCACCCTCGGCGGCGGCATCGGCAACCTCGGCCAGTCGCTGGCCAGCCGCAGTGGCCCGGCCGGTGATTTCTTCACCGGTGCGTTGGCCTGCGTGGTCGGCAGTGCCTGCGTCGGCCCGTTCATGGGCGGCGCGATTGCCTACGCGTTCATTGCCCCGCCGCTGAAGGCGATGACCGTGTTCCTGTTCCTCGGCCTGGGCCTGGCGCTGCCGTTCCTGCTGATCGGCTTCGTGCCGGCGCTGGCGCGCCGCCTGCCCAAGCCAGGCCCGTGGATGGAAACGCTCAAGCACGTACTGGCCTTCCCGATGTATGCCACCGCGCTGTGGCTGCTGTGGGTGCTGGGCAAGCAGCGCGGGGTGGACGGCATGGCGCTGGTGCTGGGTGGCCTGCTGCTGCTCGCCTTCGGCCTGTGGTTGTTCGAGCGCAACCGCTGGACCGGCTCGCGCGCCGTCACCCTGCTGGGTGTGCTGCTGGCGATCGGCGCACTGGTTCCGGCCTGGGGCGTGACCCAGCTGGCACCGCCGGCGCGCGCCGCGCAGGCGGCCACCGACAACATGGTCGAATACTCGCCGCAACTGCTGGACCGCCTGCGTGCTGACAAGCGCGTGGTGTTCGTGAACATGACCGCGGACTGGTGCGTGAGCTGCAAGGCCAACGAGCGCGCCGTGCTGTCGCGGCCGGAGTTCAAGGAACTGCTCAAGCGCACCAACGCGGTGTACATGCGCGGGGACTACACCAACGTCGATCCGCAGATCACCACGTTCCTGGAAGAGCACAAGGCCGTGGGCGTGCCGCTGTACGTGGTGTATGGCCCCGGCGCGCCGCCGACCGTGCTGCCGACCCTGCTGACCCAGGCGGTGGTCGAGGAAGCGCTGCTGCGCACCGCACGATGAAGTGGCAACGGCCAGCGCTGCTGTGGACAGCGGTGCTGGCCGCCGGCCTTGGACTGTGGGCCGGGCATCGATTGGCACCGGCGCCGGTGACGCCTGAGGCCGTGCCGGCGGAGCCTGCCGTTGCGGCCGCGGCGCCGGTCCTGCAGGTTGGCGACAGCCTGCCCGCATTGTCGCTGCCCGATCTTGAAGGCCGGCCGCTGGACCTGCGCCAGCACGCTGCCGGTCGCCCGCTGTTGATCAATGTCTGGGCCAGCTGGTGCGCCCCGTGCGTGGAAGAAATGCCGGAGCTTGCCCGCTTCGCCCATGCACAGGGCGACAGCGGTGTGCAGGTGCTGGGCCTGGCACTGGATACCCCGGAAGACGTGCGCGGTTTCCTGCAGCGTGTCCCGGTGGATTACCCGATCGTGATCGAGACCCCGGGGCCGCGCGATGCCAGCGTGCAGCTGGGCAATACACAGGGCCTGCTTCCCTACAGCGTGCTGTTCGATGCACAAGGGCGGCTGGTGAAGGCAAAGCTGGGACCATTCGCCCACGGCGAGATCGACAGCTGGGTGAAGTGAGGGGGGGTTTTGCAGGGCTTGCAGCCCTGCACCCGGCTCAATGCAACGCCAACAGCCAAAGCGGGCGTTCCGCGGGTTGGCGGGGCGATGTCGGAGTGCGGGGACGCTGCAAGTACGTCCCTGTAAGCTTGGCAGCCGCATCCATGCGGCTGACACCCCGCACTCCGACACCGCCCCACCTCTGACAGATCTTCGCGGCTGTTGGTAGGTGTCGACCTTGGTCGACACATCTGTCAGATATCGATATTCAGAACGGAGTCAGACCCCGTTCCGACAGATCGCGGAAAACTGTCGAAGGCGGGGTGGGTCCGGTTGCGGGGGTGTCCGCGGCATGGATGCCGTGGCCAAGGCTACAGGGACGTACTTGCGCCGTCCCCCTCAACCGGACCCACCCCGCCAACCCACGGAAAGCCAGCTTTTGACGTTGACGTTGCTCCGGCTTGTAGCGGGTGCAGGGCTGCAAAGCCCTGCAACAAAACCCTCCTTGACCGTAGCCCCTCCGCCACGGAGAATTCCGCGACTAATTCTCATTTGCTGTTGCGCAGGATGCGGGCGGCAGCCTTCCTGGCCCTCCTCCTTCGATGTTCAAGAACGTCCTGTTCCAACTGCACTGGCTGCTGGGCATCACCGCCGGCGCCGTACTGGCCGTGATGGGCCTCAGCGGCGCCGTGCTGTCCTTCGAGGATGAACTGCTGCGGGCGGCCAATCCCGGTTTCGCCGAGATTGCCGAGCACCATGCCGACGGTCAGCTTCCGCTTGAACTGAGCGAGCTGGTGCCGCTGCTGCAGGCCGACAGTAATCGCCCCCTGCAGCGCCTGCGCGTGGATGCCACCGGGCTGCGGCCCTCGGTGGCACGCTTCGCCGGTGGCAAGGAACACTGGGTCTACTTCGATCCGTACAGCGGCGAGCGATTCAGCGCCCTGCGCGGGCAGGCGTTCTTCGATTTCGTCGAGGACCTGCATCGCCACCTCGCCGCCGGCGAGCGCGGCAAATGGATCACCGGCAGCTGTGCGATCGCCCTGCTGTTCTTCACCCTGTCCGGCCTCTATCTGCGCTGGCCGCGGCGCTGGTGGCACTGGCGCAGCTGGTTGGCGGTGGAATGGAAGCGCAGCGGCCGTGGCTTCCTGTGGAGCCTGCACTCGGTGGTCGGCACGTGGGTGCTGCTGATCTACCTGATGAGTGCGCTGACCGGCCTGTGGTGGTCCTTCGACTGGTATCGCAGCGCCGCCAACACCCTGCTTGGCGTCGCACCGGCCGCCAAGCACAAGATCGCCACCGGTGCCGCCCTGAACCTGGAACGCGTCGAAGCCACGCTGTACGCACTGCCCGGCGTGCGCACCGGCTACATCGACCTGCGCCTGCCGGAGAAGCCCGGGCAGGCACTGAATGTACGCGTGATGGCCGGTGATCCGTCGCAGCGCGGCGGCCAGCATGACCGCGCGCATGATCTGCTGCAGCTCGACCCAGGCACGGGTGCCACGCTCGATGCCCGCCCCTATGCACGCCAGGGCGTCGGCGCGCAGCTGGCCACCAGCGTGTTCGCGCTCCACTCGGGCAGCTACTTCGGCGTGCCCGGGCGTGTCGTGGTGATGCTCAGCAGTTTGGGCATGAGCCTGTTCTTCATCACCGGCTGGATGCTCTATCTGGACCGCCGACGCAGCCAGCGCGCTGCGCGTGGCCTGCGCCAGTCGCTGCCAGCAACGCCTGCCGATGGCGGTGGCACGCCGTGGCTGGTGGTGCATGCCAGCCAGAGCGGACTGGGCGAACAACTCGCATGGCGCGCAGCCGCGCAGCTGCAGGCATCCGGTCATGCGGTGCAGGTGCTGCCGCTGGCCCGCGTCGATGCCGTGCAGCTGGCACGCACCGCGCAGGCGCTGTTGGTACTGAGCACCTTCGGCGATGGCGAACCACCGGATGCGGCGCGAGGTGCTGCACGACGGCTGATGGCACAGACACTCGACCTGTCAGGCCTGCAGTTTGGACTGCTGGCGCTGGGTGATCGACAGTACCCGCACTACTGCGGCTTCGGCCGCCAGGTTGATGGCTGGCTGCTCGGCAACGGCGCGCGCCCGTTGTTCGACCGCATCGAAGTCGATGCCGCCTCGGTCGCGGCGCTGCGCCAATGGCAGCTGCAGCTGGGCGCGCTGACCGGCATCGCCACCGATGACAGCGTGCTGCCGGCGGCCACGCAGATGCATGAGTGGCGGCTGCTCGGCCGCGACCGGCTCAACCCGGGCAGCGTGGGCGGCGCCATCTGGCGCATCTGTCTTGCGCCACCGGCCGAGGTGCAGTGGCAGGCGGGCGACATCCTGCATATCGCGCCCCGGCACAACGCGCGGCATGCCAGCGCGGTGTTGAAGGCACAGGGGCTGGATCCGCTACAGCCGCTGCTGGTGGACGGCCACCCACGCACCCTGCTGGCGCTGGCCAGTGAACGCGAGCTGCCCGAGGCCGACGCCACGCTGGCGGTGCAGGATCCGTGCCTATGGCTGGCCGGCCTGCCGATGCTGCCCGGACGCGAATATTCAATCGCCTCGTGCACCGAGGATGGCGCGGTGGAACTGGTGGTACGACTGGTGCACGACGACACGGGCCGCGCCGGGCTCGGCTCGGGCTGGCTGTCGCTGCATGCACCGATCAGTGCCAGTCTCGTCGCCCGCGTGCACCGCAATCCCGGGTTCCACCGCGTCGCCGGTGCACCGATGGTGCTGATCGGCAACGGCACCGGCATCGCGGGCCTGCGCAGCCTGTTGCGCGAAGCCGCGCATGCAGGCGAGCACGGGCACTGGCTGCTGTTCGGCGAACGCCAGCGCGCGCATGACTTCCTGTTCGCCGACGAGATCGAGGCCTGGCAGGCCAATGGTCATCTTGCGCGGGTGGACCTGGCGTTCTCGCGCGATGGCGACGGTGGCTATGTGCAGGATCGCCTGCGTGCGGCGGCCGATGCCCTGCGCAACTGGATGCAGCGTGGTGCAGTCATCCACGTGTGCGGTTCGCTTCAGGGCATGGCCGAAGGCGTGGACCAGGTGCTGCGTGAAGCACTCGGTGATGAGGCGGTGGAAACACTGCTGGAGAACGGCCGCTACCGCCGCGACGTGTATTGATTGCTGCCAGCGCGCATTGGCCTGAGCCGAGCATGGGCTCGGCTCTACAGTGTGCCTGCAGCCGATGTAGAGCCGAGCCGACGCTCTGCTGATTCCCGGCCAGCCGACAAGGAACCGCAGGCTAGGCCGCCGCAGCGCGCGCCTGTGGCATCGACTGCAGACGGAACGCGCCCACCGCTTCCGCCAGCGCATGCACCTGCGCCTGCATCTGCGCTGTCGAAGCACCCGCCTCTTCCACCAGGCTGGCGTTGCGCTGGGTACTGGCTTCCATCTGCACGATGGTCTGGTTCACCTGGGCGATGCCGGCATGCTGGTCCTGCGACGCGCTGCGGATACCGGCCAGCAGATCCGCCAGTTGCTGCACGCTGCCGACAATCTCGCCCATCGTGGTGCCGGCCTGTTCGGCCTGCTGGTTGCCCTGGCCCACACGCGCCACCGAATCCTCGATCAGGCCCTTGATCTGTTTGGCCGCCTCCGCGCTGCGTTGTGCCAGCAGGCGCACTTCTGCGGCCACCACGGCGAAGCTGCGGCCCTGCTCACCCGCGCGCGCGGCTTCCACCGCAGCATTCAACGCGAGGATGTTGGTCTGGAAAGCGATGCCATCGATCAGCTGGGTGATGTCGCCGATCCGTCGCGAGGCCTCGCTGATGCCCTGCATGGTCGCGACCACCTGGCCAACGGCCTCGCCACCGCGCTGGGCCACTGCCGCCGCGCCCTTGACCAGCACGTCGGCACGGCCCGCGGCATCAGCATTGCGGCCAACGGTGTCGGTCAGCTCGTGCATCGACGCCGCCGTCTCTTCCAGGTTGACCGCCTGCTGTTCGGTACGCTGCGACAGGTCATGGTGACCGGCAACGATCTCGCCAACGCCGGCATCCAGGCTGGACGTGGCGTGCTGGATGCGGGTGACGATGCGGCCCAGTTGCGCGACGGTGGCGTTGGCATCGTCGCGCATGCGTGCGAACACGCCCTGCAGCTCACCTTCCATGCGCACGCTGAGGTCGCCGCGGGCCAGCGCGGCCAGAAGCGCCTGCAGATCGCCGAGGTTGGTCTCGAAGGTGGTCAACAGGCGATTGATGCTGGTCGACAACGTACGCACAAAGCCCTGCTTTCCCTCCAGCGCGATGCGCCCGTGCAGGTCGCCGTGCGCGGCGGCGTCGACCAGTGCGGCCACTTCGGTTTCCAACAGGGTTTCCAGCGCACGGCTGCGCCACTCCACCGCCACACCAAGGAACTGACCTTCGTCGATGATGGCGTTGGCAATCAGCTGGTAGCGCACCCCTGCATGGCCGATCTCGCGCTCCTCGCGCTGGCGCACACCGGCCAGGCTGGCCAGTGCCGGATGCAGGCGCACCGCATCGCTCGCCACCAGATCTTCAACCTGGAGGTCAAGCTGCTCCAGCAGCGCCGGATTGGCGTAGGCGACCTGCCCTTCCGCATCAATCACCATCAGCCCGGTCTGCGCGCTGTCCAATGCCTGGCGCACCCGGGTATTGCCGCGCGCCACGGCACGCTCGGTCTCGATGCGCGCACGCAGGCGCTGCTGCATGTCGACCAGGCGCTGGGCCAGCTGGCCGATCTCATCATTGGCGTTGTAGACGCGCAGGGTGGTGTCGAGGCGGTCGTCAGCGATATCGCTGGCGAAACGCAGGGTGTCCTGGATCGGCTGGCGCACCGCACGCAGCACCAGCATCAGGCTGGTGATCAGCACGCCGGCCACCAGCAGCAGGGTCAGTGCGAACAGCACGCTCATCGTGCGTGCGCCGGCCTGCTGGCGCGCCTGCGCCGTGGCCAGCGCCGCCACCTGCGCCTGCTGGAAGGCGGCCAGCGCCGGTGCTACGCCCGCGGCGGTATCCAGCAGCGACTGCGCTTCCACATCCAGGCCGACGCGGGCAGCGGTATACCCCAGCAATGCGGCCTGATACGCCTCCATCCCGGTGCGCAGGGTGTCCTGCGCATCTGCGGGAAGGCCCGCCAGCGCGAGGTCGAACGGCAGCTTTTCCTCGCTGGCGCGGTCGGCGTGAGTGGAGTCACCGTCGAGCAGCAGCAGTGCCTCCTGCCTTCGCATCTTCTGCAGTGACAACGCCAACGACGGCCGCTGCAGCGCATCCACCTGTACCTGCAGGGTATCGGCGGCCTGCTGCAGCTGCGCGGCGAGGCCGGCATCACCACGACCCATCTCGTCGACACGTTCGAACAGGGCGGCCACACCCTGCGAGAACGCGTCGGCGGCTTCGGTCAGCGCCTGCAGGGCCTTGCGCCGGCCAGTATCCATCGGCGTCGCGCGCAGCGCCTGCAGATCGACCTGCAGTGCCTTCTGCGTGGCCAGCAGCTGCGCGCGGTCGGCATCATCGAAACTGCGTGCATACTGGGTCTGCAGGCGACGCGCTTCGGCCACCCGCGTGGACAGGCTGGCGGCCAGATCGCTGCCGCGCTGGTAGCTGGCCTGGCTGCGCGCAGCCAGTGCGTTGGCATGGCCGGTCCAGGCGTAGACAGCGGCGATCGCGACCAGGCCCAGGCCACAGACCCACAGGGTCGCCTTGAGCTTGTTGGCCACGCTGAGCCGATGCGGCTGCAGCCAGCGCAGCAGGCCGGGGGACGCCGAGTGCAACGCGGCAAGGCGCGTGCGCAGGGACCGGAGGTGGGGGACAACGGCCGACATGACAGACTCCAGGTGGAAAGACGCACCTGTATCGGCCGGATTCAGGGCAACTTTAGCGCCTTCTTCGTCCGGGTCCCCCCGTCGCGGGTGGACGCGGCCTTTGTACAGGGTGCAAGCGACGGGGGCATGACACGGGCGCCGCGCTTGACCTCAACCCCGGTTGGGGGAGCACAGTGGACGTTCCTCCCCGCCCGGTGCCTCCATGACGACGCTCGATATCCCCCGCTACCTGCAACGCCTGCAGCTGGATGCGCCGCCACCGCGGACCCTGGCCGGCCTGACCCTGCTGCAGCAGCGCCACAACGCACTGCTGCCCTTCGAGACCCTCAGCTGCCTGCTGCGCGACGCGGTGCCGATCGACCTGGACAGCGTGCAACGCAAGCTGCTTGACGACCGCCGCGGTGGGTACTGCTTCGAACTCAATGGCGGCCTGCTGGCCCTGCTGCAGGCACTGGGCTTTGATGCGCAGCCGCTGAGTGCGCGCGTGCTGCTGGCAGCGCATGACGGCGAACTGACCGCGCGTACCCATCTGCTGCTGCGCGTGCATGTGGATGGGGACGACTGGCTGGTGGATGCCGGATTCGGCAGCCTGACCCCGACCGTACCGCTGCGCCTGCACGATGCGCAGCCGCAGGCCACGCCGCATGAGCGCTATCTGCTGCAGCGTCTGCCTGACGAGGGCGACTTCGTGCTGTCAGCCGAATCCAGCGACGGCTGGCGGGCGATGTACCGCTTCGATCTGCAGGCGCCTGCACCGATCGACAACGTGGTGGGCAACTGGTACGTATGCACCCACCCCGATTCCAGCTTCCCGGGCCAGCTACGCGTGTCGCTGACCGGACCGGACTGGCGCCGTACCATCGGCAGCGGCAACTACACCGAGTACCGCCCCGGGCAGGCGCCGGACAAGCGCCCGCTGCATGATGTGGGTGATGTGCGTGACGTGCTGCAGCAGCGCTTCGGCATGCAGCTGCCGGACGACCCGCGACTGGACCCGGCCATCAATGATTGGCTGCAACGCTCGCGCGCCGCGCTCTTGTAGAGCCGAGCCCATGCTCGGCTGAGTTTGGGCGGCTGGGCCAACAGCAGCCGAGCGTGGGCTCGGCTCTACAGAACTGCCCGGGCCTGCAGCGCGATACGGTTGCCTTCGCTGTCGCGGATCTCGGCCACACGCCAGTCACCCGCATCGGCCGGGCCGAAGCGCAGCTCAGCTCCCGATTGCAGTGCACGGTCGAGGCTCGCATCCAGGTCATCGACGCCGATGTAGATGCGCGCGCCCTGCTCGGAGGGCCGGTAGTCCGCGCCGTGCACCAGCGCAATGCTGGCACCGGCGGCCTCATCGGAAAACGGCAGATAGGCCATCCGGCAGTCGTGCAGCACGATAGGTTCGTCCACCGCGACCTGCAGCCATTGCTGGTAGAACGTGATGGCCCGGTCCAGGTCACTGGTCGGGATTTCCACATGCAGGATCGGGTTCACTGGCACTCCTTGCTCGGTCCACTCAGATGATGCGCAGGGTAATCGCCTTCAGTACTGCACGGGTGCGATCGCGGGTGCCCAGCTTGTCGAGTATGGCCGACACGTAGTTCTTCACCGTGCCTTCGGCCAGGAACAGGCTGCGCGCGATCTCCTTGTTGCTGTATCCCCCGGCCAGCAGGCGCAGGATCGCCACTTCGCGTTCCCCGAAGGTATCGGTGGGCGGTGCTTCGTCGTGGAAGCGGTAACGGGCGCGCACCGGCTCGGTGCTGACCGGCAACAGCAGGGTTTCACCCGCGGCGACGCGCTCGATCGCTTCACGCAGGTCTGCGGGCACGGCGTCCTTGAGCAGGAAGCCTTGTGCGCCGGCCTCGCTGGCACGCAGCAGCAGATCACTTTCATCGAAGGTGGTCAGCAGCAGCCACGGCGTGGCATCACCGCGCGCGCGCAGCTGGCGCAGTGCCTCGATGCCGTCCATCCCGGGCATGCGGATGTCACTGAGCACCACATCCACGCGCTGGGCAGCCAACGCGTCCAGCAGCGCCTGGCCCTCTTCGGCCTCCAGCACCACGTCTACCCCCAGGCCCTGCAGCAGCGCACGCAGACCCGCACGCACCAGCGCCTGGTCATCGGCCAGGGCAACGCGGATCGCGGCGCCACTCATGCCGGCAACCATGCGGTCAGGTGCATGCCGCCCTGTGCGGTTCGCGCCAGCTCCAAACGCCCCTGTACGGCCGCCAGGCGCTCGCGCATGCCGGCGATGCCATTGCCCTCGCGGATGCGTTCGGCGCGCTGGCCGTCATCGCGGATATCGATACGCAACCGGGAATCCTCTTCACTGATCGTCAGCCAGACGGTGTCTGCATTGCCGTGGCGGGCGGCGTTGGTCAGGGCTTCCTGCACCAGCCGCAGCACGGTCTCGGCCATCAACGGGTCAGCCACGCGCACCCCGTCGCCGATCTGCAGCTGCAGCTTTGGTCGTGGGAAGGGTGCGGCCAGCGCATGCAGTGCGGTGGCCAGATCGAGGCCGCGATCATCGCGCATCGATTGCACCACCTGGCGGATGTCGGCCAGCAACTCGCCGGACAACCGTTCCACCAGCACCAGTCCCTCGCGGCCGGCCAGTGCTGGGTCAGCGGCCAGGGCGCGCAGGTTGAGCCGCATCGCGGTGAGCTTGTGCCCAGCCACATCGTGCAGTTCACGCGCCAGGCGCAGGCGCTCGGCATCGCGTGCGCTGTCGGCCAGCAGCGCGCGGGTAGCCAGCAGGTCGGCGTTGACCCGGGCCAGGTCATCGCGGGCCAGCGCCGTGCTGCGGGCATAGTGGGCGGTCAGTGCGGCGAAGGCCTGGAAGCCGCCATAGAGCAGCACGACCAGCAGCGGCTGGCTGAAGCCGCTGTGGCGCAGCGCGGCATACACCGCCAGGTTGGCCAGCAGCGCAACGCCCAGCACGAAGCGCGGCGGCCAGTGCTCGGCCAGCTGTGCGACCAGCACCACCAGCAGCACCGGAGCAGTTCCGGTACGTGGCTGCAGCGCAACCAGCGCAACCGCCAGCAGCGCCTGCAACACCGCAGCGACGGCGCGCACGCGGGATGGCATCGACGCCCACCCGTGCACCACGAACAGCAACAGGAACACGGCAAGCAGCAGCAGGCTCAGCCCGGCACCGTTGCGCTGTACAGCGAACGACAGGCCCACCGCCAGCACGGTAACCAGGCCGGCAAGGCTGAGAGGACGCAAGAGATGGCGGAACAGGCTGGGCATGGCCAGATGCTGACCGCCGCACACGCCGGCGGCAATGGGTCCAGCGCAGAAAGTGACTTCTGGCACGTCGAATCGATGACCACTGGCCCTGAACCCCGTGCACCGCGCCACCCAGACTGGCGCCACACCGCCACACACACTTCCGGAGCCACTGCCATGATCCGCACCGCCCTGCTCAGCACCGCCCTGACTGCACTGGCCCTGGCCGCCAGTGCCCACGCCGCCGACCTGGCCGTGACCGTGCACGACGTCCACGCGCAGAGCGGCACCCTGCGCGTTGCGCTGGTCGACAGCGCTGCCGCCTGGGACGGCAAGGCCAAGCCCGTGCAGGCCCAGCAGGCGGCGCCCAGCGGCGACAGCGCTCACTTCACGTTCAAGGGTATACCGGCCGGCAGCTATGCCGTGCTGCTCACCCACGACGAGAACGACAACGGCAAGCTCGACACCAACCTGGTCGGCATGCCGGTGGAAGGCTACGGCTTCAGCAACAACCCGCAGGTGATGCGCAAGCCGACCTTCGACGAAGCACGCGTCAACGTGCCAGCCGCTGGCGCCGCCATCGACATCACCCTGCGCTGATTCCGCATCCAGACCCGAGGCCACCATGGACCGTCGCCGCTTCCTTCGTACCTTGCTCAGCAGCAGTGCCTGCCTGGCCCTGGGCGCCACCGCGCTGCGCAGCGCTCCCGCCTTCGCCGGCGACCCGGCGCGGTTCGCGCAGGGTATGCAGGAACACCCATGGCTGCTCGGCTGGCGCAGCGTCGGCAGCGAAAGCCTCGGCCCGGCCACCGTGCAGCTGCAGGGAAAGCTGCCGTCAGGCCTGGCCGGTACGCTGTACCGCAACGGCCCGGCGTGGACCGAGCGCGATGGCTTCCGCTACGACCACTGGTTCGACGGCGACGGCATGGTGCATGGCTGGCGTTTCAATGGTGATGGCAGCCTGACCCATCACGGGCGCATGGTCGCCACGCCGAAATTCACCCGTGAACAGAAGGCCGGCCGCTTCCAGTATCCGGCTGCCGGCACCAGCGTTCCCGGTGCGCTGGCGGTACGCAACAACGATGATGCCAACGTGGCCAACACCTCGGTGACGATGATCAATGGCCGCCTGTTCGCGCTGTGCGAATCCGGTTCTGCGTTCGAAGTGGACCCCGATTCGCTGCAGACGCTCGGCCCGGTCACCTGGCGCCCGGACCTGGCCGCGCTGCCGTTCTCGGCGCACCCGCTGACCGATCGCGACGGCAGCCTCTGGAACTTCGGCTCGATCAGCCTGATGGGGGGCCATGGCCTGCTGGTCTGGCACATCGGTGCGGACGGCCAGCTGCGCAGCGCCAATGTGATCGAAACACCCGAGCATGGCTACCTGCATGCCTTCGCGATGACCGACCAGCACCTGGTGTTCGTCATGATGCCGTTCGATTTCACCGGCGCAGGTGGCAGCTTCTTCGAGCGCATGCAGTTCGCACCGCAGCGTCCTGTGCGTATCGCGGTGGTCGCCAAGGATGCGCCGGACAAGGCGCAATGGTTCGATGCCCCGTTCGCGGCGATCTATCACTTCGGCGACGCGTTCACCCGCGATGGCGGCATCGTGCTGCGCGCAGTACGCCATGACGACATCAACGAGGCGCGCTCGCCGATGAAGGAAGCGATGGCCGGTGACGGTGCACATGCGGCCAACAGTGGCGCCAGCCTGGTCGAGCTGCATCTGGACCTGCGTCGTGGACAGGCCCGCTGGGAGACGTTGGGCATCAGCGCGGTGGAGTTCCCGTTGTTCGACCCGCGCTCGATGAACACACGTGGCGCACGGCTGTATGCGCCGACCATCGACGGCCCGGCCACCGCACCGTACTTCAACGCCGTGGCTGCGTTCGACATCGATCGCGGGCGCCGCCAGCGGTGGAACTACGGGCCGGACATCATGGCCGAAGAGCATGTGTTCGTACCGCGCCCGGGCAGCCGCGACGCTGATGATGGCTGGCTGATCGGCACCCTGCTTGACCCGGTCAACAAGCGCAGTGGCCTGGCGGTGCTGGATGCGCGCCATGTGGATGACGGCCCGCTGGCACAGGCCTGGCTGCCGTATGCGGTGCCACTGGGCTTCCACGGCACTTTCGCCGCGCACGGCTGAGTCCACGCTACGCGGACACCGTTGTTGGCATGCTGGGTCTCCCCTGCCCCGTGGAGTCCTGCATGTCCTTGGCCGACCATCGAAGTACGCTGGCACCGCACGGTTTCCTGCGCGTGGCGATCAACCTGGGCAATCCGGTGCTGGCACAGGGCGATGCGCGCTCACCGCGCGGCCCCTCGCTGGAACTGGCTACCGCATTGGCGCAACGGATGGGGGTGCAGGCACGCTTCACCTGCCACGATGCCGCAGCCTCGGTGGTTGCCGCAGCGGGCGAAGACGGCTGGGACCTGGCTTTCCTGGCCATCGATCCGGCACGCACCGACCGCATCGCCTTCAGTGCCCCGTACGTGGAGATCGAAGGCACCTATCTGGTTCGCGAGGACAGCCCTGCGCAGCAGGTGGCCGACCTCGACCGCGAAGGGCTGCGCATCGCGGTGGGGCGTGGCGCGGCCTATGACCTGTTCCTGAGCCGTGAACTGCGCAACGCCACGATCGAGCGGGCGGAGACCTCGGCGGCGGCCATCACCCTGTTCGATCAGCAGCGTCTGGATGCCGCCGCCGGCGTGCGCCAGCCGCTGGTGGCCTGGGCACAGGCGCATCCCGGCCATCGCGTGCTGGCCGACCGTTTCACCGCGATCCAGCAGGCCGTGGCGGCGCCAGCGTCGCGCCCGGCCGAGGCACTGCAGACGCTGTTCGACGAGGTGGAAGCGATCAAGACCGGTCCCTTGCTGGGCGAAGCGTTCGCCCGTGCCGGGCAGGCAGTCACGCTGGTGCGGTGACTGTAGAGTCGGGCCATGCTCGACTGCTTCTTCGAAAGACCAGTCGAGCATGGTTCGACTCCACAGATGCGAGATCGAGCACCGCGCCACGCTACAGATGCGCGTCTGCCATGTGCCGCACGTGCTCGGCGGCCTGCGCATGCAGCCAGTCGCGGAACGCGAGGAAGCCACGATGGCTGGCCGAGCGCTGTGGGTACACCAGCCAATGTGGCCAGTCGGTCTTCAGGCGCTGGCTGGACAGCGCGACCAACTGGCCCGAATCCAGCAGCAGCCGCGCCCGCGTCACCCGCCCGAGAGCCACGCCCACGCCATCCAGAGCGGCGCGATGGTGCGCCTCCGAATCATCCAGCACCGCCACGAAGCGCGACGGCGGACTCTGCCCGCTCAACGCGAACCAGGCGCCCCATGCCCCGTCCGGATCACCCAGCAGCGGCCACTGGGTCAACGGCACACGGTCGACGCCTCCCATGCGTTCGATCAGCGCCGGGCTCGCCATTGGCAGCAGCCATTCGTCGAACAGCGGCTCCACCACCAGACCTGGCCATTGCCCGCTGCCCAGCCGCAGCGCGGCGTCGAACTGGCGCTGCCGCTCGAAATCAATCAGGCGTTCACTCGACTGCAGGTTGATCTCGATCTGTGGGTGCTCTGCCACGAAGTGACCCAGGCGCGGCACCAGCCAGGCCGACGCCATCGACGGTACTGCGCTGATCGTCAGCACGTGCTCGGCACGTGCGGCATAGGGCTGAAAGGCTTCGTTGATCGCATCCAGATGCGGACCCACCTGGTCGAGCAGGCGCTGGCCCTCCAGGGTGAGGGTGACACCACGCGGCTGGCGGATCAGCAGCGGCTGCCCGAGCCGTTCTTCCAGCTGCCGCATCTGATGGCTGAGCGCGCTGACGGTCAGGTTCATCGACGTCGCCGCGCGCGACAGGTTGCCGAGCCGGGCGGCGGCCACGAAACCCTGCAGGGCATGGAGCGGTGGGCGGGACATCAGGCTTGAATTCCTCTCAAGGCACGCTTGCGGAAATGTCGCTTTTTCCCCGTCCATGCTGCCCGTATCGTGCAATCCACTCAAGTGGAGGCACGCTCATGAACATCTTCGGCGGCTTGTTGTTCCTGCAGGGCCACGTGGCCAGCACCGAGCTGGCACGCCAGCTGGCCAGCCCTACCACACCTGCCCCGCAGTGCGCGCAGCAACCGGCTGCGCCTGTTCAGCCGCCGAGAACCCGTTGAACGCTCCTCACCCTGCGTACCAGCGTTGGACGTGTTCAGGCAGCCACGGGATCGGATCGATATCCAATGCCCGACAACCGTCGAGGGTGTCACGCAGCGCGCGCTCGCCGGGGCCACTGGGCAGCCGCAGGCCTTCCTCCTCCGGAAGTTGCGCCGCTGCCCAGTCGTGCAGCTGGTCCATGCGCAGGCACAGGGCGGCCCGCAGCCACGCCTTCAGTGGATAGCAGCGATAGCCTTGTTCGCCCAACGCGATAATTGCACGCGACAAGGCCTGGTTGGCACCACGTACCCATTCGGTGCGACCTCCAGCCTTGTCCTGGACCGTCATCGGCGCCGGCGCGCGGTGCGCCTTGAACGGCGAACGCAGCTGCAGCTCCAGATCTCGCGCATCGCGCTCGCTTTCCGCTTCCACCAGTGCACCGGCGTCGAGGTCGAAGAACTCGAACCAACGCCGGTGCAATGCGCTGATGCGTCCGAGCGGATCACGTGAGAAACCGATCTTCGCGTAGTCTTCCCACGCACAGGGGAAGACGTAGGCGAAGACACGACCGTCGATGCGGATATCCGACTGCATGTGCGCAGGCTGCCTCGACAACAGCCCGGGTGCAACCGGGCGTTACCGTGGACGCTGCAGCGCCTCCTGCACCGCCGCAGCCACGTCGGTGTTGTCGATGCAACTGCCGTCGTTCCAGCGAACGTGCTGACGGTAGCCGGCATCAACGCCGCGCACGCGCTTGCCCAGCAGTTCCGACCCCGCGCCCTTGGCCCACAATGGCACCAGTGCATTGGAATGGTTGCCGGTGGGACGGAAACTGATCCCGGGCATGCGGCCGCGGCCGTTGTTGCGTACCGGAGAGAAGGCAACGTTCTGTGCATCCGGGCCCATCGGCATGCTGTTGTCGTGGTCGGTGGTAACGATCAGCAGGTTGCGCTCCCAGCCACCGTTACGCTCGATCCAGTCGACCACCGCCGTCACCGCGTTATTGAACTCCATGGTCTCTTCGATCAACCGGCCATACTGCGGCTGATCGCTGCACTGGCCGTAATGCCATTCGGTGCCGCAGGCACTGGTGTGTGCGGCCCAGTCGGTGGCGCCACCTTCCACCATCAGGTACAGCCCCTTGGACGAGCGCTGCTGCAGGAACTGCAGCGCGCCGCGGGTCATGGTCGCCAGATCGGGGACGCTGTCGATCTTCCTCACTCCCGAAGGCGTGGCTGCATCCTTGCCCAGCACCTGCAGGCGGCGCGCCTGCTGCAGGGTGTTGGCCACGCGCGGTACACCGATCAGCGGCCTGTCGGCCGGCAACCGTCCCTGCGCCAGCGCGGCGAACGCTTCCTTGCTGCGGATCAGGCGCCACGGTCCCGCCGGATTGCCGGCGATGGTGCTGCCCGCTTCCAGCTGCTGCCAATCCTGCTGCGACACCCACTCCCATGGATTCGCGCAGCCCTCTGCGTTTGCGGCGTCCGTGCCTTCGTTGCAGGCGCGGCCGTCGACGCTGTAGCCCGGGCCTCCGGTGCCCATCACCAGGTCCATGTGGCCCTGCGCCAGCATCTGGTGCGCAATGGCGTGATAGCTGCTACGCGATTCGTTCTGCGCTGCGAATGCGGCCGGTGTGGCGTGCGCGAACGGTACCGAAGTCACTACACCGGTCGCCATGCCCAGGCGCTTGGCGCGCAGCGTATTGAACTCGACCGGCTGGCCATCGTTGTTGTAGTTGATGGCGTTGTTGTAGGTCTTGATGCCCGAGGACAACGCGGTGCCCGCCGCCGCACTGTCGGTAGCCACCGCGGCCAGGTACTGGTAGCCGGCAAACGGCAGGTCCTGCGCAGGAACCGGCGTGTCATCCCAGGCCTTGCCCGGGTCGTAGCCAAGCGTCTGTGCGTTGTCGCGGGTCGGCTGGCTGCTGGCATTCAACGGGAAGGTGGTTACCGCCAGGCGCAGCGGGAAATCCGCATAGGGTGCGTCTTCGCGGCGGCCATACTGCCAGTAGGCCGCCGCGTCCCAGGTACCCCAGCCGGCACCGTCGTTGATCATCACGATCACATTGAGCGGACCGGCTTCGGCGGAGGAAACAGCCTCGGTGCGCAGGTTGGGCTGGCAGCCGCCAAGTGCGGCCAGCGCGAGCAGCAACGAAGAATGAAGCCAGCGGCGTGGAATGCGTGCAGTCATCGGATGTCCCGTCGGGCCATCGGCGGCCCGCAATGATGCTACGTTATATCGTTGCAATATTTCAGCTTCGTGCAGCCGCCGCACACTATCCTCCAGGGCCCCCACTGTCATCGTCGTTTCCATGCCGCCTCCTGCTCCTGCGCGTGCACCGCGGTCGTCCATCACCCTCGATGCGGCAACCTTCGCAGTGATTCACCAGCACAACGCGGACATCGCCAGGCAACCGGCCTCGCTGACCAAGCTGATGACCGCCTACGCGGCTTACGAGTGTGTCGAGGAGCGCGGGCGCTCGTGGGAGGACGAAGTCACCATCGCCGCCGACGACGTGCATGCGGTCGCCGACGATGAAACGCGCATGGGCCTGGTGCCCGGCGAAACGGTCACGCTCGCGCGCCTGCTGGAAGGCTTGATGATCGTCTCCGGCAATGACGCGGCGCTGGCGGTCGCGCGCCACCTGGACGGATCGCAGCCTGCGTTCCTGGAGCGCATGAACCGGCACGCGCGCCAGCTCGGCCTGCGCAGCACCTGGTTCGCCAGCGTCTCCGGCATCACCACGCCGCACCATGCGTCCAGCGCGCGCGACATGGCGGTGCTGGCCGCGTGCCTGTTGAACGATCATCCGCAGATCCTGGCGGTCACCGCGCAGCGCGCGTTCGCGCACGGCAGCTTCAGCCGCAACAACCAGAACGCCCTGCTTGGCGATGACGGCGTGGATGGCTTGAAGACCGGCTACACCCAGGCCGCAGGCTTCTGCCTGGCCGCCACCGCATGCCGGGTGGTACACGGGCGGGACGAGCCTATACGCCTGATCACCGTGGTATTGGGTTCTGAGAGCCGCGACGCGCGCGACGCATGGGTGCGCGATCAGCTGGCGGCAGGATTCGCCACGCTGGCCGGCAGTACCGCCGGGGCCTGACCTTCGAAGCGGCTCAGCGACGCTTGACCGTCGCCACGATCAGCCGCTGCAGCTCGGCCTCGGCGTCGGTCTTGTCCAGCGCGCCCGCGGCCACACCCTCGGACAGGGTTTCAGCCGCACCCAGGATCGCCCAGCGTCCCGCCAGCGGCACCGAGCCGTCGCTGGCGAACGGGCCCAGCCAGGCGTCGCAGTTGTCGATGAAGTCCTGCTGGTAACGCCGCCGCACCTCGTGCAGTTCCGGCGCACCCACCAGCGCGGCGAGGATGCCCTGCACTTCACTGCCCTGGCTGAGGATGCAGTCGATGTAGCCGGAGGCGATGGCTGCCGCACGGTCGGCCAGCTGCGCCCGGGCGCGGCCGATACGCTCGTGGAAGACCACCGTCTGCCGCCCGTCATAGTCATCGTAGAGCGCGGCCAGCAGGCCGTTGCGGGTCACGAAGTGATCGTAGGCCACCGGCTTGGTCACGCCCGCCGCCTCGGCCAGCCGTCCCAGCGTCAACGCGTCGGTGCCCTCTTCGCCAACCAGCGCCCAGGCCACGTCCAGCAACTGGCGGGCGCGTTGCTCGCGGGTCAATCGGCGGCGCGTGGGAGCGGCGTTGGCAGGCATCGGCGGAACACGGTGATCAACTCATCGGAGTACCGATTTTACGGCCGATTTCCATGGCGGTCTGCAGATGCGCCTGCGCGGCACCGCTGTCGGCGTCGAGCAGCAGTTCGGACGACAGCACGCGCGCGCCACAGTAGTCGAAGATGCCCATGTCGATCTGGGTCTTCATCGCCGTGCCATAGCCGCGCCGTTCGATCATTTCCGCGCCCGCACCGCCAACGCCGACCAGATGCACGCGCAGGCGCTGCAGCTTCTTCTGCACCTTGCCATCGGCACCGTCCTGGTACGCCCAGCCCTGGGTGAACACGCGATCGATCCATCCCTTCAGCAAGGCAGGGAACGACCACCAGTACAGCGGGTAGACCAGCACCAGCGTATCGATGGCGTCCAGCCGCGCATGCTCGGCCGCCACATCGGGCGGAACCGGGCCGGTCCCGCGGAACAGAGCCTGGTCATCGCGGTTGAAGCGCGGATCGAAGCCTTCGGCGACCAGGTCGGCGTGGGTTACGGTGTTGCCGGCGCCGATGGCCCGGATGGCGTCGCCGATGCGCTGGGCGATGGCATGGGTGAGCGATCCGGTTTCCGGGTGGGTGGTGACGATGAGACTGTGCATGGGTGAATCTCCAGGAATCATTACCTACCGATGGTAAGTAATGATTCCCGGATCACCAGCGCCACCGGTGGGACGCTGTTTTTGCGTTCACCGTATAGTGCGCCGCATCCCGTGGAGGTCCCCGACGATGCACCGACGCCTGCTTGCTCCCCTGCTGTTCCTGCTGCTGGCCACGATGGCGCCGACGGCCGTAGCCGGCGAGCTCACCCCATCCGAATCGGCCGCCCTGCGCCAGGACGTGCAGGGGGATGCTGGCCGCGTTCGCCCGCGGCGATGCCGAGCTGATCATCGCCCGCACGCATCCCAGCCTGAAACGCCTGGCCGGCGGTGATGAGGTATACGCCCGATCAACCCGCGACACGGTCAAGGCGCTGCACGAGGCCGGCGTCACCATCATCAGCGACGAAGCTGGGGTACCGACCCGTACCTATGCCGCCGGTGACGAGGAGGTCTGCTTCGTCCCGCGCTACTCGTTGCTGCGCGTACGTGAATCCCCGATCCGCAGCACCTCGTTCATGGTCGCCGTGCGCCGCGTCGGCGCCGCGCAATGGAGCTATCTGGATGGCGCCGGGTTGCTCGACAACCCTGAGCTGCTCTGGCAACTGCTGCCAGCGCTGGAGCCTGGCGTGACGCTGCCCAAGGGTGGAGTGGAAACGCTGTAGCGCGATTGCTGGGCGTCGGTACGCTCCGGCGCATCCATCTACGCATGGCATGGATCTGCCGGCTGTCCGTTAGCGGAACAACGCGTTCAACGCGGCCCCGGAAGCCGCCTGCTGCAGCCCATCGAAACGCCCCTCCTGCACGATCGGCTGTGTGGCCTGTATCAGCCCACCCCATGCCGCACGCGCAAGCGCACCGCCCAGGCTGACCCGGCGAACGCCAAGTGCTGCGATGTCCTGCAGGCTCAGCGGTGTCGGTCCACCAACCAGCAGGTTCACCGGTTTTGACCCTGCAGCGGCAACCACCGCGCTGATCTGCTCGCGCGTGCTGATGCCAGGCGCATACAGCACATCGGCACCGGCCTCGGCATAGGCCCGCAGGCGCTGCAGGGTGTCCTGCAGATCCGGCACGCCGACGAAGAAGTTCTCCGCACGCCCGACCAGCAGCACGTCACCGCCTGCGCGGTCGATGGCTGCACGGGCAGCGCGCAGGCGCTCGACCGCCTGGTCGATCGAACGCAGCGGTGCATCGGCGACGCCGCTGGCATCCTCGATCGACAACGCCGCGATGCCGGTGTCGATCGCTGCAGCCACCGCCTCCCCCACCGCCTGCGGCGTGGCGCCGAAACCATCACCGAAGTCGGCATTCAACGGCAACGGGGTCGCCGCCGCCATCAGGCGCAGATGCGCCAGCGTGGCCGGCAACGAAACCGCGCCATCCGGCCGCCCTTCGCTCCAGGCGCAGCCGGCACTGGTGGTGGCCAACGCCAGGAAGCCTTGCCGCTGCAGGTAGCGCGCACTGCCCACGTCCCACGGGTTGGGCAGCACGAAGCACCCCTGCGCGTGCAGTTGGCGGAAAGACGCGCGCTTGTGCTGTGTGTCGGCATCGGGCGAGGCCATGGCAGGGCTCCGGGGCGGCAGACCTGCACCCTAGCCCGCCGTGCGGTCGCGCTCAATGGCATCGAAGCCGGCCATGCATGAAGTGATGCCCCCTGCTTATTGGACGCCACCGGCAGCCCTGCCCGAGCGTACGTGGTTGTCCACACCAGTGCCGCCACGGAGCCCTTCATGCAGCCTGACCCGCAGCCCCTCATCGACGTCGGCGATGATGACGCCCACTGGGCCGACCTGCTCTCGCCGGCACGGCGCCGCCTGATCGCTTCGGCGGGTCTGGCCGCCGGTGGCCTGGCCAGTGCGTCGACCGGCACCGCAGCACCGCGCGGCAACGACGCGGTGAATACCACCGAGCCTGGCCGCCCCGGCTTCCGTGCCATCGTGCCGCCAGCGCCGGAAGGGCGCAGCCCCTGGGGCCAGGCCACAGCCAGCGAACCGACCCTGCGCCCGGCCAGCGTGCGTCCCGGCGAAGCCACCCTGCCCGCGACCCCACGCGCCTACACCGACATCAAGAGCTATCACGCGCATATCTACTTCGACGAGGACAGCTTCGAGAAGGCTGCGCTGCTGCGGCGCTGGGCGGCCGAGCGCTTCCCGGTGGAGCTGGGCAACTGGAACCTGGAGCCACGCGGACCACACGTCACCCCGTCGTTCTATTTCGGCTTCACCAACGACCTGCTGCCGGTGCTGGTGCCCTGGCTGCAGCTCAACAGCCTGGGCCTGACCATCCTGATCCACCCCAATACCGGTGATGGCCGTGCCGACCACCTGTATTACGCCTTGTGGGTGAACCGCGCGCAGCCGGTGAACGCCTACAACTGGCCGGCACCGAAGCCGGGGGAACGGGAGCCGCTGGAGGAGGTGTTCCCGAACGTGGTGCCGACGGTGCCGCTGGAGACCTGACCCGCCTTTCCGGTGGGTGCGTAGCTTGCTGTGCACCTTGAGCCCCCCACCGCTGGGTGCGTAGCTTGCTGCGCACCTTGAGCCCCCCACCGGTGGGTGCGTAGCTTGCTGCGCACCTTGAGCCCCCCACCGGTGGGTGCGTAGCTTGCTGCGCACCGAACTTCCTTCTTCCACGCGTGGCGCGGCTCCCCCGGCAAGGCTCTTGCCGCCATCGTCGCCCTACGTGCACGCATCCCCCGCCCGCACGGCGTTCAGCGCGCCTTGATCCGCCGCCCCGCGTAGGGCCGCAAGCGCTTCGGCAGGTTTCAAACAAACGATTGAAACGCAGCAAACTTCGCCGAACTGGACAGCATCCGCCGGTTCCGCCAGACTGCCGCCCTTTCCCGTCTTCCGGATCCCATGGCGAAGCTGCTGGTCCTGCACGGCCCCAACCTCAACCTGCTCGGCACCCGCGAGCCGGAGGTCTACGGCCACACCACGCTGGCCGACATCGACCAGGCGCTGGCGGCCCAAGCCTCGGCCGCCGGGCACGCGATCGAGAGCCTGCAGTCCAATGCCGAGCACGTACTGGTGGACCGCGTGCAGGCCGCGCGCGACGACGGAACCGCTTTCATCCTGATCAACCCCGCCGCCTTCACCCATACCTCGGTGGCCCTGCGCGATGCGCTGGCGGCGGTGGCGGTGCCGTTCATCGAGATCCACCTGTCCAATCCGCATACCCGCGAACCGTTCCGCCAGCACAGCTACTTCAGTGACAAGGCCGTGGGCGTGGTCTGCGGCTTCGGCGCCGACAGCTACCGCTACGCGATGGACGCGGCGCTGCTGCGCGTGCAGGCGGCCCGCGCGTGAACGTGCTGCCGCGCGTGCTTGCCGGCGTTCTGGCGTGGGCCGGTCTCTGCGGCGCGGCCACGGCGTTCGACCGCAAGGACGAAGGCATCGACTGCTCACGTCCGACCACCACGATGGAGAGCGACCTGTGCGCCTCGGACGTGGCCGCAGCCGCTGATGTCGAACTCAATGCGGTGTATGCACAAGCCCGGCGCCAGCTGCGCACACCCGCCAACGGTGGCGGCTGCAGCTATTGCGGCGATGCCGAGCAGCAGCTGGTCCTGGCCCAGCGTGCCTGGATGCAGCTGCGCGACCACGACTGCAACGCCGTCTATGCCCTCAATTCCGATGGCACGGCGCGCAACGGCGCACAGATGCGCTGCCTGATCACCCTCGCGCGCGACCGCACACGGCAGCTGCGCGAGTTCTACGAACTGCTTTGACCCGAGCGCGATGCGCTTCCCACCACACTGACATCAAGAGCAAAGAGGCCACCATGGATCTCCGCAAAATCAAGAAGCTGATCGACCTGCTGGAAGAGTCGAACCTGGCTGAAATCGAAATCAAGGAAGGCGAAGAGTCGGTGCGCCTGTCGCGCGCCCCGGTGGCCGGCTATGCCGCCCCGGTCGCCGCCCCGGTGTATGCCGCTCCGGCTGCTCCGGCGCCGCAGGCGATGCCGATGCAGTCGCCGACCGAAGCTTCCACCGGCGGCACCGCCAAGCCGGGCCCGGCACTGCCGGAAGGCCACGTGCTGCGCTCGCCGATGGTCGGCACCTTCTACGCCTCGTCCGCTCCGGACAAGCCGGCCTTCGTCACCGTGGGCCAGCAGGTCAAGGAAGGCGAGACCCTGGCCATCATCGAAGCGATGAAGATGTTCAACCCGATCGAAGCCGACAAGTCCGGCACCATCGTCGCCATCCTCGGCGAGAACGGCCAGCCGGTGGAATTCGACCAGCCGCTGTTCGTGATCGGCTGAGGGGCACGCCATGCTCGACAAAGTCGTCATCGCCAACCGAGGGGAAATCGCGCTGCGCATCCTGCGCGCGTGCCACACCCTCGGCATCCGCACGGTGGCCGTGCACTCCACGGTCGACCGCAACCTCAAGCACGTGGCCATGGCCGACGAGTCGGTCTGCATCGGCCCGGCGCCGTCGCCGCAGAGCTACCTCAACATCCCGGCACTGATCGCCGCAGCGGAAGTCACCGACGCCCAGGCCATCCACCCGGGCTACGGCTTCCTGTCGGAGAACGCCGACTTCGCCGAGCGGGTGGAAGAGTCCGGCTTCATCTTCATCGGCCCCAAGGCCGACACCATCCGCATGATGGGTGACAAGGTCGAAGCCATCCGCGCGATGAAGTCCGCCGGCGTGCCGTGCGTGCCCGGCTCGGGCGGCCCGCTGGGCGAGGACATCGTCGCCAACACCAAGATCGCCCGTGAGATCGGCTACCCGGTCATCATCAAGGCAGCCGGTGGCGGCGGTGGCCGCGGCATGCGCGTGGTGCACGCCGAAGCCTCGCTGAAGACCTCGATCGAAACCACCAAGAGCGAGGCCAAGGCCGCGTTCGGCAATGGCGAGGTCTACATGGAGAAGTTCCTGGAGAATCCGCGCCACGTGGAGATCCAGGTGCTGGCCGACGGCCAGGGCAACGCCATCCACCTGGGTGAGCGCGACTGCTCGATGCAGCGCCGCCACCAGAAGGTGGTGGAAGAAGCGCCGGCGCCGGGCATCACCGCCGAGCAGCGCGAGCAGATCGGCAAGGTGTGCGTGGAAGCCTGCATCCGCATTGGTTATCGCGGCGCCGGCACCTTCGAGTTCCTGTACGAGGACGGCCGCTTCTACTTCATCGAAATGAACACCCGCATCCAGGTGGAACATCCGGTTACCGAAATGGTCACCGGCATCGACCTGGTGGCCGAGCAGCTGAAGATCGCCGCCGGCCAGAAGCTGTCGATCAAGCAGAGTGACGTGGTGCTGACCGGCCATGCCATCGAATGCCGCATCAACGCCGAAGATGCAGAAACGTTCGTGCCGAGCCCGGGCACCATCACCGGCTTCCATCCGCCGGGCGGCCCCGGCGTGCGCGTGGACACCCACATCTACAGTGGCTACCGCGTGCCGTCGAACTACGACTCGATGATCGGCAAGCTGATCGTGCACGGCCCGGACCGCGAAACCGCCATTGCCCGCATGCGCGTGGCACTGAGCGAAATGGTGGTCGATGGCATCAAGACCAACGTCGCCCTGCAGCAGCGGATCATGCGCGACAAGGGCTTCCAGGCCGGTGGCCAGAACATCCACTACCTGGAAAAGCGTTTGGCCGAACGCAAGAACAAGCCGATCGCGCTGACCTGATCGGTGCCCGGTGCTGGACATGAAAAGGGCGGGGATATTCCCGCCCTTTTCGCGTTCTTGCGGTAGCGCCGGGCCATGCCCGGCGGCTTTCCATTGCGACCGTCCACCCGCCGGGCATGGCCCGGCGCTACCGGTGTGGCATCAGCGCTTGTCGGCCGCTTCGGCCGGAATCTGCGAGTTCGCCAGCGGACGCACGCCATTGGGCGAGGTCGGGTCGACGATCACCATGGTCTCGGTCGAACCATCCGGCCACACCACCTGGAAGGTGCTGCCCGCCGGCAGCGACGCGAACGGCATGCCGCTCTGCGCGCGATAGACCGCGGCCACCTGGCTGGCACCGGCACGGCGCACGTCTTCCTGCGCCTTCACCGTGGTCAGTTCCACCTTCGACAGATGCCGGTAGCGATCTTCATAGGTATCGATCATCAACAGGCCAACCGCGCCAGCCGAGTAGGCCACGAACAGGGCCACCCAGAACCAGAACTTGGCCCCGTGCAGGAATCGGCGGTAGTTCATTGCTCGTTCCTCTTTCCAACCAATCGCTTGATCCATTCCTTCATCTTCCCAGCGCCCTGCCGCGATACCGCAGCGTCATACACGAAATCCCGGAAATCCTGCGTACCATCCTGCGAACAGATCCCTCCGTTCGCACAAAAACTGTTGACCAGCACACTGTCTGCCCCACACGGTAGACCGAGTTCGCAGGCCGCAAGCCGCCAAGCGAGTTCACTGAGCTGCTCGCCCGCCACCAGGCCGTTGAGCGCACGGTCACCCGAGGCGCGCACGCCCATGCCCGGTGCGATCGCCATGAAGGCCTCCGGGTCGCGCGAGGTGCGCACCCGTTCAACCAGGTCACGGCGGTACTCGGGGCTGTCCTGCAGCGGCTCTCCCTCGGCGAACAACGCAGCCTCTGCAGCCAGATTGCCTTGCGCGGCCGCCTTGCGACGTTCGGACAGCACCAGGGCCGTGCCCAGCTTGTCGCCCGGCACGAAACCACCACAACGCTGCGCGACGCGTTCGCGCGCCTGCACCATCGCCGGCGCGGCGGTCAGGCCCAGCCCAGCCAGCACGTTGTTGTCCAGGCGGTAGCCACCCGGATCGACCGCGTACTGCGCGCAATAGTCATAGACACGGCTGAGCATCCAGCGCGCCTCGTGGTTGCCTTCGTCCGCCTGCACACGCAACCGCTGTGCATAGGCATACAGGTCGGTGGCGTCTTCGATATCGGCGCGGAGATCCAGGGGCAGCCCGGACGGCAATGCATTGCCACGCTCGAAGGGTGCCAGGCGGCGCGCGAGCGCCTCCGGCATCACCGGCAGCGGCGCCGCACTGTCAGTGGCTGCCACCCCACCTGCCAGATCCGCCGACGCCAGCGAAGAGGTCGCGGCATGGCCGCTGGCCCGATAACCGGCCACGCCCAGCACGGCCACGGCCGGCAGTACGAGCAACCAGGTTTTCAGGGTCGGAGCGAAGGCCATCGGCGGCGGTGAGCGATGCGGCGGACAGGAAAGCACGAAGTTTAGCAAGGCCCGACGGGCCTGTCTGAACGGGCTTCGTTCATCTCGGAGCGGCATCTCAGGCGATACGGAGACGCCCCGATGGTCTAGCATGGCCCCCTTTCCCGCGATTGCCCCCACCGCCATGCCGTTTCTGGAACTGACCCTGCGTTGCACCGAAGCTACCCAGCCCCGCTATGAGAATGCGCTGGAGGACGTCGGCGCACTGGCCGTCACGCTGCTTGATGCCGAGGCCGATACCAGCAACGAACAGGCCATCCTCGAGCCGGGCGTGGGCGAGACCCCGCTGTGGGACACGCTGGTGCTGAGCGCGCTGTTCCCCGCCGACAGCAACGCGCTGTTGCTGCTGGCCGCACTGGAATCCTTCGATCCGGAACTGGACTGGAGCAGCGGCAGCTTCCGCGCGGTCGAGGATGAAGACTGGGAACGCGCCTGGATCGACCAGTTCCAGCCTTTGGACTTCGGCAGCCGTACCTGGATCGTGCCGTGGAACCATGAACTGCCCGATGCCGCGCAGGCCGCCGATGCCGCCGTGGTGCGGCTGGACCCGGGCCTGGCGTTCGGTTCGGGCACCCACCCGACCACCGCACTGTGCCTGCGCTGGCTGGACCAGTTGGCAGGCGATGGCCTGCTGCAGGGCCAGCGCGTGCTCGACTTCGGTTGCGGCTCGGGCATCCTCGCACTGGCCGCGCTGAAGCTGGGCGCCGCTGAAGCCATCGGCGTGGACAACGATCCGCAGGCCCTGGTCGCCACCGCCGACAATGCCGAACGCAACGGCGAACAGGCCCGCATGCACGTGTACCTGCCGCAGGACGAACCGGTCGCGACCTATCCGATCGTGGTCGCCAACATCCTCGCCTCGGCGCTGGATGCGCTGGCCGAACTGCTGGCCGCGCGCGTCGCTGCCGGTGGCCGCATCGCCCTGTCCGGCATCCTGCATGGCCAGGAAGGTGAACTGCTGCAGCGCTATGCGGCCTGGTTCGACGATCTGCAGGCCACCCAGGATGGCGACTGGATGCGCATCACCGGCGTGCGCCGCGCCTGATCGTGGTTGAATGACCGCTGGATCCGAGCCCGCGCCCTGAGCATGTCCGAGCCGAACCCACCGCGCCGTCCCCTGGCCACCTTCCTGCGCACCGCGCCGGAAGGTGAGCCCGCGCCTGCGACCGATGCGCGCACGCAGGACGAAGCCGGGCACACAGCGCCTGTGGAGCAGATGCCCGTCGAGCCCATCGACCTGGCCCCCCCCTCGGCGACAGGGATGCGACACGACGATGACGTTGTCATCGTTGATGAAGCAGCGGCCATCGAACCGGCGCCGCTCGCGGTGCAGGCAGCAGCGGCCGCCAGTGATGCCCCCAGCTTCCTGGGCAGCACGCGCGCACGCACGCTGCCAGCACCCCGTTGGCACTGGCTGCTGGTCGCAGGGCTGGCATTGCTGCTGCTACTGCAGAGCGTGCTGGCCGACCGCGCGCGGCTGGCCGCCGACGCCGGCAACCGCGCGTGGCTGGGCACGCTGTGCGGCGTACTGCACTGCAGCCTGCCGGCCTGGCACGAACCCACCGCCTTTACCATGACCAGCCGCGAGATCCGGCCGCTGCCCGGGCAGGCCGGCGTGCTGCAGGTGCAGGCCAGCATCCGCAACGACGCACGTTGGGCACAGGCGTGGCCAGACCTGCGCCTCTCACTGTCCGATGCCGATGGCCGGGTGATCGGCAGCGGCGTGTTCACGCCCGCGCAGTACCTGGGTGAGAACCCCGGCGCAGCCCTGCTGGAACCGGGCCAGAGCGCGCGCGTCGCGTTCCGGGTACAGGAGCCTGCTGCATCCACCGTCGCATTCACCTTCGACTTCCTCTGACCGGGGTGAGGCGACCAGCCGTGGCAGGCCGGGCACGCTCGCGCTAGACTGGCCGCCACCACCTCGTCCGGCCGCGCGCTCCGCGCGCACGGGCCAACCGAATCGGGAACCCCCTTGAACGCTGTCCTTTCTCGTCCTGACAACAGTCGTGGCGCTCCCCGGCCACCGCTGCGTGAACACGTCGCCCAGTCCGTGCGCCGCTACCTGCGTGACCTTGATGGCTGCGATGCGGACGATGTCTACGAGATCGTGCTGCGCGAGATGGAGATCCCGCTGTTCGTGGAAGTGCTCAACCACTGCGAAGGCAACCAGAGCCGCGCCGCGGCGATGCTGGGCATCCACCGTGCCACCCTGCGCAAGAAGCTGAAGGAATACGGCATCAGCGCGTAAGCGCAGCCCGCCGGGCATGGCCCGGCGCTACCGATGCCCGAACCACCCGGCTCCAGTAGATCCACGCCATGCGTGGATGGAGACCCGGCGGGATCAGCCGCCCCCGCCTGCCTTCCAGTAGTACCGCACCACATGGAAGAACACCGGCGCGGCGAAGCACACCGAATCCAGCCGGTCGAGCATGCCGCCATGGCCCTCGATCATGTGGCCCCAGTCCTTGATGCCGCGGTCGCGCTTGATCGCCGACATCACCAGGCCACCCCAGAATCCCATCAGGTTGATCAGCAGCGACAGGCCGAATGCCTGCAGCGGCGTGAACGGGGTGATCCACCACAACGCCGCACCCAGCGCACTGGCACTCAGCACACCGCCCACGAAGCCCTCCACCGTCTTCGACGGCGACAGCTTCGGCGCGATCAGGTGCTTGCCCAGCAGCTTGCCCCAGATGTACTGCAGCACGTCCGAGGACTGCACCACGATCACCAGGAAGGCGAACAGCAACACGTTGCGCGACGGATCATGGCCGGGCACGTGCAGGTTCAGCAGCAGCGGCACATGCGAGATGCAGAACACGCAGATCATCAGCCCCCACTGGACCTTCGCGGTCCGCTCCAGGTAGTGCGTGGTATCACCACCGATGGTCGACAGGATCGGCAGGAACAGGAACGCATAGACCGGAATCAGCAGCGTGTACATGCCGTACCAGTCGATCCACACCAGGTAGTACTGCCACGGCAGGACGATGTAGAACGCGGCCAGCAGCGCGTAGTAGTCGCCCGAGCGGGTCGGCGCCAGGGTGATGAACTCGCGCAACGCGAACAGCGAGATGATCGCGAACAGCACGATCACCCCGGCACGTCCAAAGAACAGCGCCAGCCCGACCACGATCGCCATCACCCACCAGGCGCGGATGCGTGACACCAGGTTGGCGATGACTGCACTGGGCTGGCCGCGCTGGCGCCAGCGCAGGGTCTCGGCCACCAGCGTGGCCAGCACCAGCACCGCGCCGACACCAGCAAACAGCAGGCCGGTCTGCTGGCCGACACTCTGCGTTGCCAGATCGCCAGATACATCCAACACGAAACTCATGCACGACCTCCATTCGGCGCCAGGTCCAGCAGCGCCTGCCGGCTGCGGGCCAGGAAGGCGGCCTTGTCCTCGTCAGCCTGCAGTCGCAGCGGCGTACCGAAGGTAGCCGTGCACAACAAGGGCAGCGGCAGGAAGCGGCCCTTGGGCATCACCCGCTTCAGGTTGTCGATCCACACCGGCACGAACTCCAGTTCCGGCCGCTGCCGCGCCAGATGGTAGATGCCGCTCTTGAACGGCAGCAGCGGCTCGTCGCCGACATTGCGCGTGCCTTCCGGGAACAGGATCAGCGAACAGCCTTCATCGACCGCTTCGCGCAGCACCTGCAACGGGTCCTGCTGGCGATGCCCGGCCTCGCGCTCGACCAGCACGCCGTTGAACACCGCGTCGATCAGGTAGCGGCGCAGGCCGTCGCGCTGCCAGTACTCCGCCGCCGCCACCGGACGCACCTGGCGGCGCAGGGCCAGTGGCATCGACGACCAGATCAGCACGAAGTCACCGTGGCTGGCGTGGTTGCCGTAGTAGACGCGGTGCTCGCTGGACGGCGCGCAGCCGATCCACAGCGCGCGCGCGCCGGTCACCACATGGATCGCGCCACTGCAGGCGCGGGCAATCAGTTCGGCGAACATCCATCCCTCCCGTTCACGTCTGCGGCCACAGCACGGCCAGCAGCACCAGCACCAGCTGCACCGCCGTCAGCAGGTACTGACGCAGCAGCAGGCGGCGCATGCCGGCCCATCGCAGATCCCATCCCCGCGACGGTTCCGCGCCCGGTGTGCGGCGCAGGCCACTGTCATGCAGCAGCCGGTCGATGCGTTGCGCCGCGGCCTCATCATTCAAGCCTTCATCGCGCAGCAGCTGCAGCAGGCTGGCATCGAGTGCCACCCGCCACGCGTGATAGGCCTGGGCGACGCCTGCCACCACGCTGAGCAGCATCAGTCCGGCGGCAAGCATCGCCAGCCCGGGCTCGATGCCGAGCAGCAGCAACGCCACCAGCAGCAGCCCCAGCGACAGGCCTGCCGGCCAACGCCCCTGCCGCAGCAGCAGCTGCATGGTCGAAACATCAGGCGTGGTGCTCATGCAGGGTCTCCGGCGGCAACGGTGATCGCACGCAGGTGCGCCTTGCCCAGCACGATGCCCGGACGCGCGGCACGCACGATCGCCACCGCCGCATCGGCACCCGCCGCACGACCGCTGAGCAGCAGCCAGGTCGCCACGCTGGCCGCACTGCGCGAGTAACCCAGCGCGCAGCACACCAGCACCGGCCCGTGCGTGCGAAGGCGCTCGATGGCCTCGGCTGCCTCGCGCAGCTGCTCCGGTTCTGGCACCACCAGGTCCAGCATCGGCACACCGGCGTACGCCGCACCCGGCGCGCAGCAGGACAGCTCGGCACAGGCATCGACCACGCCCACCAAAGGTGTCGGCAATGCCGTGCAGGGAATCCGGCCCAGCCACACGCCGTCCAGCACCGGCAACGGCTGCGGCACGCGTCGCGTCCACAACCGCGAATTGATCCAGGCCGCGCCCAGGTACGGCGCCAGCAGCCAGCGTGCCGCCATGGTCAGGCGACCATCGGCACGCTTCTGGAACACCGCCGTACCCAGCCCGGCATAGGCCAGCGCCACCAGCAGCAGCGACACCCCCGGCCACAGCAGCCACAACGCCGCGCCACGCAGAAGCACCACCGGCACCAGCAATACGGCGGCCGCCAGCAGGTACAGCGCGGCCAATCGCCAACGTTTGGCATCACCCGCAGTACGCCAGGCGCGCAGCGGCGGCGTGCCCTGCTCCGGCCACAGCCATACGCACAGCCAGCCGGCCAGCAGCCCGGTCGGGATGTCGATGAAATGGTGCTGGAACGTGGTCAGCACCGAGACACCGATCAGCAGTGCCCACACATGCAGCACCCAACGCCACACGCCGTGCAGGTACTGCGCGAACTTCACCCACAGCACGATCAGCAGCACGATGTGCAGCGATGGCGCCTGGTTGAACGGCTTGTCGAAGCCCAGCAGCACATCGAACAGCCAACCGAACACGCCGCCGATCTCCGGCCGCTCGAAACTGAAGCGCAGCGGCCACAGCAGGAAGCAAGTGACCGCGATCAGCTGTGCACTGAACAGCCGCAGCGCATGCCGGTCCAGTTCCAGACGTTGCCGGCACAGGAAGAAGGAGACCGCGTAGAACAGGTCGATCGACCAGTACGGCACGATCGTCCACGGCACGAAGGGAATGCGCGTCTCCCAAGCGAACGCCATCACCGGCAGTTCGGGATGGCGACCAGCCATCCAGTTGGCGAAGCCGTAGCTGGCGAAGAAGAACGGACCCAGCAGAGCCAGCCACAGCAGGGCGCGCCGCCAGGGGCGCCCTTCCGCGGCCAGTGGGGTTGCGGCCAGCGTCGCCATCACGCGGTCCGGCGCGCCAGCGACACGGTGAAGATGCCGAAGTCATCGATGCGCTGCGCCACCTTCTCGAACCCGGCCAGGCGCACCAGCTCATCCATCTCCTGCTGGGTACGGCGGCGCATCACCCACGCGGCGCCGCCTCGATGGCTGGTCAGCGCGCGGGCGATGAATTCCAGCTGCGGGTGCCAGGGCTGGCCGGTGTAGGCCAGGTAGCCGCCCACCGGTACGGTTGCGGCGATGCCCTGCAGCGAGCGCAGCACGGCGTCGTTGTCGGGGAACAGTTCGTACAGGCCCGATACCACCGCCAGCGTAGGCGCCGGGTCCACCGCCGCCAGCTGCGCGGGATCGAACGCATCGCCCTGCTCGAAGTGGGCGATGTCGGCTGCACCGAGGCGCTCGATCAAGGCCTGGCCCTGGGTCACGTTCAGATCGCTGAAATCACGCAGCACGATGCGGTCGGCGCGCTGTTCGCCCTGGCCCAGCGCTTCCAGCACATAGCGGCCATGGCCGGCGGCCACGTCCAGCACGCGCACCGGCGTGCCCCGCCCGCGCAGTCGCTGCGCAGCATCGCGCAGCAGTTCCTGCAGGTGCTGGCCGCGCACACGGATGCCGCGCCAGCCGATTGCATCCAGATAGTTGCGGTCGACCATGCGGCCCAGCGGGCCCTTGCCACGCGCTTGGTCGCGATAGATGTAGTCCAGCGTGCTGCCGGAATCGAAACCGGTCTGCAGGCCCAGCGCGATGCCTTCGGACAACGTGCCACCGAAACGCAGGCCGCCACGCACCACGCGCCAGCGCAGGTCGGCCAGGCTGTTGCGTTCCGGTGGCCAGGCCAGGATCTCCGATTCCTCGAAGGTCGGACCATGCCGGTGTGCGTCACGACGCGACAACTCGCGCAGGGGTTCGGCGAAGCGCGTCTGGATGAAACTGCGGATGCGCGCCAGTGCCGGCGCGCGATCACGTTCGCCCAGGGTGTCGTGGAAGAAGCCCGGCAGGTGCACGCGCTCCTTGATCGGGCTGGACAGGCGCTCGTAGAAGCGGTCCTGCGGGCCACGATGCACGACGAAGTCCGAGCCGGACACCAACAGCTGCACCGGCACGCTGATCGCCTGCGCATCGGCGACGATGCGGTCGGCCGCTTCGTACAGGCCCAGCAGCACGCGCACCGAGATCGGGCGGGTGATCAGCGGATCGGTACGATAGCTTTCCACCCGTGCCGGGTCGTGGGTCAGCCACTGCGGCTTGACGTAGCTGTTGACGAAGAAATTGCCGCGCAGCTTCTGCATCAGCGCCAACCCAGCGCGTGCGAACGGCACGTACAGCTTCACCTTGAAGGCGGGCGAAGCCATCACCAGCGCACGCAGGCGCGGCGCGTAATCGTGCACCCAGGTCGCGGCGACCACCGCCCCCACGCTCTGCGCGATCACCACGATGTCTTCCACCGCGATACCGTGCTCGGCGCCGATGTGGGCAATGAAGCTGTCCAGGTCACGCACCAGCGCCGGGAAGCCCGGTGCATCGCCACGTGCGCCCGGCGAACGGCCATTGCCGCGCGCATCCCAGGCGAAGAAGGCGGTGTCGGGCAGGTCCAGCTCATCGACCAGGTGGGTGACCCGGCCGGAGTGCTCGTGGCCGCGGTGCAGCAGCACGATGGCCCTGGTGGCCGGGGTTGCGGTGGTGCCCGCCCAGTACCGGTAGAACAGCGGTACCTGGTCGAAGCTGTGGAATTCCCGTTCCTGCGCCTGACGCATGCAATCTCCTGATTGTCTTTTTGTATCTGCTTGATTAATTCGGCGAAACCGCCGCTTCCCGCAGTCCGCGACGGACGCGGTTGATCATCGTCAGCACGCACAACACTGCCATGGCTGCAGCCACGCCGCTGACCGTCAGTGCACCGCCCCAGCCGAAGGCCAGCAGCAAGCCCAGCGCACCGATCACGAAGGCGCGGTCGCTCTTGCCCATCGGGCCGTCATAGCGGCGGCTGGCACCGACCATCAGCCCCAGCACGCCGGCGTACTCGCTCAGCGCCGCCGTCCAGGCCAGCAGCCACAGCGCCTCCGGGCGCACGCCGGGTACGCTGAGCAGGCTCAGGTACAGCGCCGCATCGGCGATCACATCGCACACTTCGTTCAGATAGGCGCCCAGCCGCGATTGCTGGCCGAATTCGCGCGCCAGCATGCCGTCCACCGCGTTGAGCGCCATGCGCAGCAGCATCCACAACGGCAGCAGCAGATACAGCAGAGGCTGGGCAGGCGCGCAGCACCACACGGCCGCGGCCACCAGCAGCGAGACCACGGCAGCGGCCACGGTCACCGTATTGGCAGTGATCCCCATGCGGAACAGACCGCGTACGGCTGGACGCAACAGGTCCTGGAAACGTCCCTTCAATGCATAGATCGACATGATCCGTACCCGCTGATCCTTGGCAGTGCGGGCACAGCCTACCCCATCGTTGGCAGATTCCGACAACCCGGCTCTGGTCCGCAGCCCAGACTCCGGATCGGGCCGGATCGGTGTGCCCGACCCGGCCTTACGCCGATTGCCACGGCAAATTACCCCTTCCAGCGCCCGCCACGGGCCCCCACCGCCTACAATATCGGCCCCGCTCCGCTGCCGATTCTGTCCCATGACTGCTGATCTGTTGCCCGTCCGCCGGGCCCTCCTCTCCGTTTCCGACAAGACCGGTCTGGTCGAGCTGGCCACTGCGCTGGCGGCACGCGGCGTGGAGCTGCTGTCCACCGGCGGCACCGCCAAGGCGATCCGCGATGCGGGCCTGGCCGTGAAGGACGTGGCCGAGGTCACCGGTTTCCCGGAAATGATGGACGGCCGCGTCAAGACCCTGCACCCGATGGTGCACGGTGGCCTGCTGGGCCGTTCGGGCCTGGATGATGCGGTGATGGCCGAGCATGGCATCGGTGCCATCGACCTGCTGGTGCTGAACCTGTACCCGTTCGAGTCGGTCACCGCCAACGCCGACTGCACCCTGGCCGACGCGGTCGAGAACATCGACATCGGCGGTCCGGCCATGCTGCGCTCGGCGGCCAAGAACTTCGCCCGCGTGGCGGTGGCCACCGATCCGTCGCAGTACGCCGAACTGCTGGCCTCGCTGGCGGCCAACGACGGCCAGCTGTCGGCCGCCACCCGCTTCGCGTTCTCGGTGGCCGCGTTCAACCGCGTCGCCCAGTACGACGCGGCGATCAGCAACTACCTGTCGGCGGTCACCGCCACCGACGCCGCCGTGCCGGCCCGTGCCGAGTACCCGGCGCAGATGAACTCCACCTTCGTGAAGGTGATGGACCTGCGCTACGGCGAGAACCCGCACCAGAGCGGCGCGTTCTACCGAGACCTGTACCCGGTGCCGGGCACCCTGGCCACGTTCCAGCAGCTGCAGGGCAAGGAACTGAGCTACAACAACCTGGCCGATGCCGATGCGGCGTGGGAGTGCGTGCGCCAGTTCGACGCGCCGGCCTGCGTCATCGTCAAGCACGCCAACCCGTGCGGCGTGGCCGTCGGTGCCGGCAACGGCGATGCCTACGAGCTGGCCTACGCCACCGACCCGACCAGCGCCTTCGGCGGCATCATCGCCTTCAACACGCCGCTGGACGCTGCCACCGCCAAGGTCATCCTGGACCGCCAGTTCGTGGAAGTGCTGATCGCCCCGGATTACGAGCCGGCCGCGCTGGAATACGCGCAGAAGAAGGCCAACGTGCGCGTGCTGCGCATCCCGCATGGTGATGGCCTGAACAACTTCGACAGCAAGCGCGTCGGCTCGGGCCTGTTGCTGCAGTCCTCGGACAACCGCGGCATGACCCGCGATGAGCTGAAGGTGGTCAGCAAGCTGGCGCCGACCGACAAGCAGTTCACCGACCTGCTGTTTGCCTGGAAGGTGGCCAAGTTCGTGAAGTCCAACGCGATCGTCTATGCGAAGGACAACCGCACCATCGGTGTCGGCGCCGGCCAGATGAGCCGCGTGTACTCGGCCCGCATCGCCGGCATCAAGGCCGCCGATGCAAACCTGGTGGTCGAGGGCTCGGTGATGGCCTCCGATGCGTTCTTCCCGTTCCGCGACGGCATCGATGCCGCTGCTGCCGCCGGCATCAAGGCGGTCATCCAGCCGGGCGGTTCGATGCGCGATGCCGAAGTGATCGCCGCCGCCGACGAACATGGCCTGGCCATGGTGTTCACCGGTGTTCGTCACTTCCGCCACTGATACTGGAGCGACACGGATGTCCGCAGTCTCACTGAAACCGCTGGCCTTGCTCGCCCTCGCGGGCGCGGCCGCGCTGGCCGGCTGCAAGCCTGCGGCCGCCCCGGTGCCTGCGTCGTCGCCGCAGGCCGCCACGTCGGCCCCCGCCGAGCCGACGGCGCACGTGAGCCGCACCGCACGACTGCAGGCCTTCCTGGTCCAGCGCTACGGCAAGAACGCCAGGCTCTCCGGTGAATGGCACGGCAGCTGGAACGACGACGGCGAAACCCGCCCGATGGACTGGCACGTCTGCGCCGAGCAACCGGTGGTGAGCGGTGACAGCTGGCAGCAGTTGCTGGCGGTCTGCGGTGCTTTGTCCGAAGGCGCGCACATCGACGCAGGCATGATCGACTTCTTCGTGCTGCGTCCGAAGGGCGAGGGCTTCGACGTGACCAGTGAACTGACTGGCGAACGCTTTGGCAGCGGCGGCCAGCCCGGCACCGCCAGCATCATCCGCGCGGGCAGCGACTTCTATGGTTTCCGCGTCGAGGACGGCTGGTTCGGGCAGGGCTTCTCGCTGCTCTCGCAGTCGCTGATCCTACCAGGCCCGAACGGCCTGGTGTCCAGTGGCAGCGTGCGCAGCCATATCGACAATGACGCCCAGTACGAGTGCGACAACCTGGGGGCCAGCAGCGACCCGGAGACTGTCGAGGACTGCCGTACCCGTCGCTTCAGCAGCGATTTCGCCCTGCGTTTCGACGACAGCGATCGCAGCGCGCGCATCTGGCCGCTGCTGATCGAGGAAACCGGCACCACCTGCGGTGGCAAGCAGGTCCGGCAGGAACACCGCTTTACCCTGGACCCGAAGACCTGGGCCTATTCCTTCCCCGAATCACTGCGACGCGAAGGCTGCGAGTGAGCCACGCGCGCCGCCGGGGATATCGATCTTCCCTTCCCACGCAATCTGGAATCTCGTGATGAACGTACTTGTCATCGGCTCTGGCGGCCGCGAACACGCCCTGGCATGGAAGCTGGCCCAGTCCTCCCGTGTCACCGAAGTGATCGTGGCGCCCGGCAACGCCGGCACCGCCAGCGAAGACAAGTGCCGCAACGTGGCGGTGAAAGTGACCGACATCGACGGCCTGCTGGCGCTGGCCCAGGCCGAAGGCGTGGCGCTGACCGTGGTCGGCCCGGAAGTACCGCTGGTGGCCGGCGTGGTCGACCGCTTCCGCGCCGCCGGCCTGCGCATCTTCGGGCCGACTGCCGCCGCCGCGCAGCTGGAAGGCAGCAAGGCCTACGCCAAGGACTTCCTGGCCCGCCACAACATCCCCACCGCGTTCTATGCCGTGCACACCGAGGTGGATGCCGCCCTGGCCTACATCCGCGAGAAGGGCGCGCCGATCGTGGTCAAGGCCGATGGCCTGGCCGCCGGCAAGGGCGTGATCGTGGCGATGACCCTGGCCGAAGCCGAAGATGCCGTGCGTGACATGCTGTCGGGCAACGCGTTCGGCGATGCCGGTGCGCGCGTGGTGATCGAAGAGTTCCTCGATGGTGAGGAAGCCAGCTTCATTTCGATGGTGGACGGCGTGCATGCGCTGCCGATGGCCACCTCGCAGGACCACAAGCGCGTCGGCGACGGCGACACCGGCCCGAACACCGGTGGCATGGGCGCCTACTCGCCTGCGCCGGTAGTGACGCCGGAGGTGCATGCACGCGTGATGCGCGAGGTGGTGAACCCGACCGTGCAGGGCATGATCGCCGACGGTATCCCGTTCACCGGTTTCCTCTACGCGGGCCTGATGATCGACGCCAGCGGCGCGCCGAAGGTGATCGAATTCAACGTGCGCTTCGGCGACCCGGAAACCCAGCCGGTGATGTTGCGCCTGCAGTCGGATCTGGTCGAACTGGTGGAAGCCGCCATCGATGGCCGCCTGGACCAGGTGCAGGCGCAGTGGGACGCACGCCCGTCGCTGGGCGTGGTGCTGGCCGCGAAGCCCTACCCGGAAGCGCCGATCACCGGTGACGTGATTTCCGGCCTGGACGACGTGCCGGCCAGTGCCAAGGTGTTCCATGCGGGGACTGCATTGGACGCGCAGGGCCAGGTGGTCAGCGCCGGCGGCCGCGTGCTGTGCGTGGCGGCACTGGGTGACAGCGTGCGCGACGCGCAGGCCAATGCCTATGCCGGCGTGGCCAAGGTGACCTGGGCCAACGAATTCCACCGCAACGACATTGGTTGGCGCGCGATCGCACGCGAGGGGTGAGGCTCCCCCGCTCCCATGCATGGCGCGGATTGAATACCACGGTAAAGCAAAGGCCCGGCATTGCCGGGCCTTTGCTTTACAGGACTGCTTCGAGACCCTTCCGATCAATCAGGTTAAGCAACTTCAGTGACGGTCCGCTGGGTTTCTTTTCGCCCTGCTCCCAGCTGCGTACGGTGGAAACGCTGGTATTGAGAACCCCCGCAAAGACCGGCTGACTGAGCTGCAGTGACGTACGCAGGGCACGGATCTGGGCACTGCTGTACTCAGGGACCGGCTCAAGGCAAAGTGCTTCGTAGCTGCTCAACCGACGTTTATCGATGAAGCCATGCGCGTGCAGACTCACAGCAGCATCATGCACCGCTTCAAGAAGCGCACTTTTCGCGCGCCGTCGCTCAGGGGTCTTCGTCATGGCCGATCTCCTGTAGATCCCCGTACTCCACGGCGCGATTCAGCTGCGCCGTACTCATTCTCAGGAACTCCGATGCGTACAACTGCAGCGCATCCCGTTCCGCATTCGTGATCGCAGCACGTTCATTCTTCTCGTAGCCGAAAAGGAAGAACCAATGCCCGCCTCGCTGTGTGGCGACGATGATTCGAACGCTCCCACGCTTTCCTCGCCCCGGCAACGGAACGCGCTTCTTGAAGATTCCGCCGCCAAGATCAGCATCCACCAGACCCGCTTCCATTTCACGTACCGACCGGTACAGCGCAGCGTCGGACAGGGTGGTCCTACGCATACTGCGATTGAAACTTCGTGTGCGGAAGACGCGTGGCATGATCATACCGTGCCACTGCGTGGTACGGCGTGAACATCAGCATCCAGCACATGACCCGGTCGGCACAATCACCGCTCTGGCGTCAGAGTAGAGCCACGCCATGCGTGGCTAAGCCCCACAAACGAAAAAGGCCCGGCAGTGCCGGGCCTTTTCATTGCTTCAACGCCATCCCGCCTTACGCGGTGAACAGCGCCTTCATCTTCTTCAGCGCGTTCGCTTCAACCTGGCGGATACGCTCAGCCGACACGCCGTACTCGTCGGCCAGTTCCTGCAGCGTCACCTTGCTGTCGGCATCCAGCCAGCGGCGGCGGATGATGTCGCGCGAACGCGCATCCAGCTCGGCCAGGCCTTCGCGCAGCAGCTGCATCTGGTTGTCTTCGCTGTCGGCACGTTCGTAGGCCATCGACGGATCTTCGTCGTTGGCAACCAGGAACGCGGCCGGCGACGGCGGCGCGTGTTCGTTGTCCTCGTCGGTCGGCGCATCGAAACCGATATCGCGACCGGACAGGCGCGATTCCATTTCCATGACCTCGCGCTCGGACACGTTCAGGTCCTTGGCGACGGCGCTGACTTCCGCCGCGTTCATCCAGCCCAGGCGCGTCTTCGACTTGCGCAGGTTGAAGAACAGCTTGCGCTGCGCCTTGGTGGTGGCGACCTTCACGATGCGCCAGTTCTTCAGGATGAACTCGTGCATCTCGGCACGGATCCAGTGCACGGCGAAGGAGACCAGGCGCACGCCCATGTCCGGGTCGAAGCGCTTGACCGCCTTCATCAGGCCGATGTTGCCTTCCTGGATCAGGTCGCCCAGTGCAAGGCCGTAGCCGTTGTAGCCGCGGGCCACGTGCACCACGAAGCGCAGGTGCGAATGCACCAGCTCGCGGGCGGCGTCCAGATCGTTGCCGTCGCGGAAGCGACGGGCCAGGTCCTGTTCGTCATCGACCGACAGCACCGGGATCTGGTGCACGGCACCGATGTAGGCGTCCAGCGAACCGAGCGCACTGGGAATCGGGAGATTGTTTGCCACAAGGGCAGTAGAGGTGTTCTGGCTCATAGGCACCCATCTTAGCAGTCCGGGATTTGGACTGCTAAAGGAGGAAAAAGTTCCAGCATCCTATTGATGCAACACTGGTCCCAAACAGAGCCCTACCGTAGCGCGATTTGATGACAGTGGCGAGCGCGCTTTTCGGGATTCACAATCCCTTGGAATTCAAGCAATTACCTGCCGGAAACCGGCCGATTCCGGTCAAGGTTAGCTGAACAGGCCGTCCCCGGACGCCCATTCAGGGCCGGAAACGTTGCCCGGCGTTCAGCCCCGGACCGGCACCGCCGCTCAGAGCGCCGCTCAGAGCGCCGAACGGGGCGGCAGCGACCAGTCGACCGGGGCCTGGCCGCGACGCTGCAGGTACTCGTTGGCCATCGAGAAATGCCGGCAACCCAGGAAGCCACGATGGGCCGACAACGGCGACGGGTGCGGCGACTTCAGCACGCGATGGCGACGGGTATCGATGACCTTGCCCTTCTGCTGCGCATAGGCGCCCCAGAGCATGAACACCAGGCCTTCGCGCTCGCGGTTGAGCACGTCCACCACGTGGTCGGTGAAGCCCTCCCAGCCACGGCCCTGGTGCGCACCGGCCTTGCCCTCTTCCACGGTCAGCACGGCATTGAGCAGCAGCACGCCGCGCTGCGCCCACGGGATCAGGCAGCCGTGGTCCGGGCGCGGGATACCGAGATCGCTCTCGATTTCCTTGTAGATGTTCAGCAGCGACGGCGGCACCGGCACGCCCGGCGGCACCGAGAAACTCAGGCCATGCGCCTGGCCACGGCCGTGGTACGGGTCCTGGCCGAGGATCACCACCTTCACCTGCTCGAATGGCGTGGCATCGAACGCGGCGAAGATCTGCGGACCGGGCGGGAACACCGCCGCACCACTGGCCTTGCGCTGGCGCAGGAAGCTGGACAGCTCACGCATCTGCGGCTGCATCAGGTAATCGCCGACATGCTGTTTCCAGCTCGGTTCCAGCTGGATCGTCGGGGCGCCGGCTACTTCATCCATCATCGAATCAGGGGTCCATCGTTCAATCGGGCCAGGCGCAGCTGGAACAGCACCTTGGTGACCAGCAGCCGTTCTTCAATCGGCTTGAGCACCAGGTCGTTCGCGCCGGACTGCAGCAGCCCGGTCTGGTTGTGCGGGTTGCCATCGCCGGTCATCACCAGCACCGGCAGGCGGCGCTTGCCGTAGCCGAAGTCCACGCGCACGCGCTGCACCACGTCGCGGCCGCTCAGCTCGCCCTTCAGGGTGACGTCGGTCAGCACCAGGTCGATGCGATGGCGGCTGCGGCCCAGCGACTCGGCGGTGAGCAGGGTGAACGCCTCTTCGGCGCTGACCACGTGCAGCACGTTCAACTGCTGTCGCTCAAGCATGCGCTTGGTGGCCTCGGCGACCACCCGGCTGTCCTCGATATAGAGGATGGTGGCGCCGGGAATGCTCTGCGGCTGCACATAGCCACGGACGAAGGTCGCCAGTGCCTCGTGGCCCAGCGCCTTGTCGAAATAGTCGGTGACGTACTCGGTGAAGCGGCGCTGCTCCAGGTGCTGCTGGGCATCGCCGGAGACCACGATCACCGGCACATAGGCCTGGCCCGCCGCTTCGCGCACCATCCGCGCCAGCGCCAGGCCGTCGCCATCGCGCAGGGTCAGCGAGGTCGTCACCAGGTCGACCGGGCCCTGCGCCAGCGCCTGCTGCGCGTCTTCGATGCTGTCGCAGCCGATCACCTCCACGCCCGGCAGGTCACGCTGCAGGACGTCGGCGATCAGCTTGCGGACCAGCTTCGACCCGTCGACCACCATCACCCGCGTCGCGGGCCCTTCAAGGTGCTTCAGCGCTTGCGGTTGCATGCCGGTCTCAGGTGTCGGTCGGGCGGGTCTGGCGCAGGAAATGGCCGGTCACCAGCCACGCGCCCAGCCAACCCAGCAGCAGCGTGCCGAGCAGGACCAGGCTGCCATGCAGCAGGTCCAGGCCATGCAGCACGAACGGGCTGCCGTAGCTGCGCGAGAGTTCGGCCAGCGGCACGCGCAGGGCGGCGCCGGCCGCAGCAATCAGGGCCAGCGCCACCGCGCCGGCACCCAGTCCATACCACGCGCCCAGGTACAGGAACGGGCGGCGAATGAAGCCATCACTGGCGCCGAGCAGCTGCAGCACGCCGATCTCTTCGCGACGCGCCTGGATATCCAGGCGCACGGTGTTGCCGACCACCAGCGCGGCGCCCACGCCGAGCAGTACCGACAGCACCTGCACCAGCCGTGCGCCGAACGCCAGCCAGGCATCCAGACGCTGGCGCCACAGTGCGTCGTGCTGCACCAGGTCGGCCTCGGGCAGGCTCTCCAGCGCGCGCGCCAGGCGTGCGTCGTCCTTGCCCTGGCCCGGGGTGATCACCAGCAGCGAGGGCAATGGATTGTCGTTGAGTGCGTCGATCGCCTCACCGAGGCCGGCATCGCGCAGTTCCTGCAGGCCCTGCTCGGGCGTGCGCACGTTCACTTCGGCCACGTCGTCGCGGTCGCGCAGCTGGCCGGCCAAGCGCAGTGCGCCGGGACCATCGACGTTGCCCTTCAGGAACACGTTGATGTCGCGCGACTGCTGCACGCTGCCGGCGAACTGCTTGAGGTTGTCCAGCGCGATCGACAGGCCAAGCGGCAGGGCCAGTGCCAGCGCCATGACCATCACCGTCAGCAGGGTCGCCCACGGCTTGCGGCAGGCGCGGCCAAGGCTGAACACCACGCTGTGCACGTGGTGCTGGAACCAGACGCCCACGCGCGAGGGCGCGGCGGCTTCGCTGTTTTCGTTCTTCGCCATGCGCTACTCCGCGAGGTCCTGCGGCGAGATGTCATCCACCAGCCGGCCGTGGTCGAGGATCAGCACGCGCTTGCGCATGCGACGCAGCAGCGGCAGATCGTGGCTGACCACCAGCACGCTGGTGCCGCGCGAGGGCAGCTCGGCGAACAGGGCCATGATCTCCGCGGCCAGGGTCGGGTCGAGGTTGCCGGTCGGCTCATCGGCCACCAGCAGCTTGGGTTCGCCGACGATGGCGCGGGCGATGCCGACGCGCTGCTGCTCGCCGGCCGACAGCTGCGAGGGCAGCGCTTTCTCGCGATGGCCCAGGCCCATCCGCTCCAGCACCGAGCGCACGCGCTTGTTGATGTCGCCACGGCGGGTGCCGCGCAGGATCAGCGGCAACGCCACGTTCTCGGCGATCGAGCGGTCCATCAGCAGGCGATGGTCCTGGTAGACCGCACCCACCGCGCGACGGTGGCGGGGCACGTCGCCGCCACGCACCTTCAGCAGGTTGCGCTCGTCGAACACCACCGCACCGCGGCTGGGCCGCTCGTCCAGGTGGATCAACTTGAGCAGGGTGCTTTTGCCCGCACCGGAATGGCCGGTGACGAACAGCATCTCGCCCGGCGCGACCTCAAAGCTGACATCGGTCAGTGCCTCGTGGCCACCGGCGTACTGTTTGCTGACATTGTCGAAGCGCAGGACACTCATGCCCCGATTATGCAGGACCGGCGCGATGTCGTGGAGATGGTGGGTGCCACCGGCCCCGCCTGGTGGGTGCCGACCGTTGGTCGGCACACCTTTCAAAGCCACCCGACCAACGGTCGGGTGCTACCCGCTGATCGGCAGTACCGATCAGTTGCCCGACAGCATCCGGCGGATCTTGCGGCCGATGCGGGTCAGGAACGAATCACCGGTATCAGCGGCGGTACGCACCGGCTTGGCCACCACCTGCACCGGGGTGACCGGGCTGGCGCCATTGCCGGCAGCGCTCTGCACGCCCTCGGCACCTTCGACCGGACGGCCGTGGCGACGACGACGGCGCTTGCGCGGCTTGTGCTCGCCGTCCACCGCACCTTCCGGTGCGCCTTCGGCGCGCGGCGGGCGCGGCGGACGCGGGGCCTGGGCAACGGCGCCTTCGGCACCGGCGGCCGGGGCGGCAGCGCCCTGTTCGCCCTCCACGCGCGGCTTGCGCGGGCCACGCGAACGGCGCTCGCCGCTGCGCTCACCGTCGCGACCACCACGGCCACCACCGCCTGAACGGCCGCCACTACGGCCACCGCCCCGACGCTCTTCCTCGGCGGCGCGGGCTTCGCGCGCTTCGCGGAAGATCTGGCCGACGCTTTCGTTGTCCTCGCCTTCCTCGCCTGCTGCGGGGGCCGGGCGTTCCGGGCGCGGCAGCGGGGTCAACAGTTCCTTGGTCACCGGCTCGGACGGAATCTTCTGCTCGATATAGGCCTCGATGTCCGGCAGGCCCATTGCATAGCGCTCACAGGCGAAGCTGATCGCGTCTCCCTCTTCACCCAGGCGCGCGGTACGACCGATGCGGTGCACGTAGTCTTCGGCATCGAACGGCAGGTCGTAGTTGTAGACGTACTTGATGCCGTCGATGTGCAGGCCGCGCGCAGCCACGTCGGTGGCCACCAGGATTTCCAGCTGGCCCTTCTGGAAGCGGTTGAGCAGGCTCTCACGCTTCTTCTGCGGCACGTCGCCGGACAGCACGCCCACGCGGTAGCCGGCCTTTTCCAGCGAACGCGCCACACGCTCGACGAACACCTTGGTGTTGACGAAGACCATGGTGCGCGCGCCTTCGCTGCGCGACAGCAGGCCCAGCAGCAGCGGGATCTTCTCGTCGTCGGCCGGGAAGTAGATGCGCTGGCGCACGCGCGCGGCGGTGATGGTCTCGGCTTCGACCACCAGCTTCTGCGGCTCGTTCATGTGCTCGTAGGCCAGCTCCAGCACGCGATGGCTGAGGGTGGCACTGAACAGCAGGGTCTGGCGGGTGGTGCGCTCGGGCATGCGGCGCAGCAGGAAGCGGATGTCCTTGATGAAGCCCAGGTCGAACATGCGGTCGGCTTCGTCCAGCACGCAGATCTCGCAGGCGTGCAGCGACACCACCTTGTGCTGTTTCACGTAGTCGATCAGGCGGCCCGGGGTGGCGATGATCACGTCCACGCCCTGCTGCAGCAGTTCGCGCTGCTTGTCGTAATCCACGCCGCCGTAGACCAGCGCGAAACGCAGGCCCAGATCGGAACCGAACTTGACCGCATCCTTGTGGATCTGGATGGCCAGTTCGCGGGTCGGGGCGAGGATCAGCGCGCGCGGATCTTCCGGCTTGCGGTCGGCCAGGGCCGGACGCGTCAGCAGGCGATTCACGACAGCGACCAGGAAGGCCAGGGTCTTGCCGGTGCCGGTCTGAGCCTGGCCGGCAACATCACCACCGGGCAGCGCGACGGGCAGGGTCAGCGCCTGGATCGGGGTGCAACGGGTGAATCCGGCTCCTTCAAGACCGGCCTGCAGGGCCGGGTGCAGCTCGAAGGAGGAAAAGGTCAAATCGGTCAGCGGTTTGTCGCTCATGAGTCCGTCTTGGTATGGCCGCCGGCCCGTGGGGCGGCTGGCACTTCAGCGTCTAGGGGCACCGTCGCAAACTGCGGCCCCTGCGGCGGGTTGGCAGGCTGGGACCACCCGGTCCGCGCGCCGCACAATGCCCCAGTTTAACGCACTCGGGCCAGCAAACCGGAATGACCTGTCTCATAAAGTCAAGAGACGGCGCCCTTCACCCAGCCACACCGGACTTGAACGGCCCTGCCAGGCCCGCTGGTGTCGCCCACTGCCAGCCCCATGTACAGGAAGACAGTGAAATCCGACACATACCAGGCATCGAAGCGATCACGATACGCTGGGTTCCAGCCGGCGCCTGTCCCCGCCCTGCGATAGGGGTACACTGCCGGCCGTGAGCGTCCAGGCATCCCGCCGAACGCACCGCGGCAGTGCGCCGCGAGGCAACGACGAGGGTCGCGCCACCGGGCATGGCCCAGTTCACCCACCTCCGGCATGGCCGGGTGCAATCCAAGACGAGAAACCAAGATGAGCGACAAGGTTGTACATGTCGGCGACGCCGACTTTGATAGTGCAGTGCTGAATTCCAAGGAACCGGTGCTGGTCGATTTCTGGGCCGAGTGGTGTGGCCCGTGCAAGATGATCGCCCCGGCGCTGGACGAGCTGGCCGATGCCTACCAGGGCCGCGCCAAGATCGCCAAGGTCAACGTCGACCACAACCGTGCGCTGGCCGCCAAGTACCACGTGCGTTCGATTCCGTACCTGGTCGTGTTCAAGGACGGCGAGAAGGTTGGCGAGCAGATCGGTGCGGTGGGCAAGGCCCAGCTGGCCGGCCTGCTGGACAAGGCCCTGGCCTGATTGCTGCTGTTCTCCGGCAGCCGCCGACCGCGGCTGCCGGCGGGCGCCCCGCGCCCATGATGAATGCTGCTCCCGGCAGCCCTTGCACGGCGCCGCAGGCCGATGATAGTGTCGGCATATCCGGCCGCGTTCGCGTGCCGCACCCTCTGGACGCAGTTTCCTCCAGACCCATTCCCAACGTTCGCCGCCCCAGCCGGGCGCTCGCACCTTCAAGCGAGGAATAACGCTCTTGTCCGATAACACTTCCGAAACCGGCAGCGCCGATGCGCCCGCCGAAAAGCGCGTGCGCAAGCCCCGCGTGAGCAAGGCCGCCGCCCCGGCAGCCGCCGAAACCAGCGCCGCTCCGGCGCAGCCGACCCTGCCGCTGGCCGCCGCGCCCGAGGCACCGGCTGCTGCCCCCGCACCGAGCGCGCCCGCCGCCGAGGCCCCTGCCAGCAGTGGCGGCGGCGAAGGCGGTGAGGGTCGCGAATCCGGCCAGCCGCGCCAGCAGAACCACCAGGGGGGCGGCCAGAACCAGGGCCAGAACCCGTACAACCAGAACGGCCAGCAGGGCCAGGGGCAAGGCCAGGGCAACCGCCGCGACCGCTTCCGCAACCGCCGCGACCGTGACCGCAACAACCGCTTCCGCGACGATGGCCTGCCCAACGATGGCGGCGAGCAGCAGCCGTTCGTGCCGCGCCCGCACGCCAACGTGCCCGAGGGCTTCCCGGTCTATTCGCTGAGCGACCTCAAGCGCATGCCGGCGCAGAAGCTGCTGGAAATCGCCGAGCAGCTGCAGATCTCCGAAGGCGTGGCCCGCGCCCGCAAGCAGGATGTGATCTTCGCCCTGCTGAAGGTGCTGACCCGCCACGGTGACGGCGTCGCCGCCGACGGCGTGCTGGAAATCCTGCCGGACGGCTTCGGCTTCCTGCGCGCGGCCGAAGCCAGCTACCTGGCCGGCCCGGACGACACCTACATCTCGCCCAGCCAGATCCGCCGCTTCAACCTGCGCACCGGCGACCACATCTCCGGCCGCATCCGCTTCCCGAAGGACGGCGAGCGCTACTTCGCGCTGAACATCGTCGACACCATCAACGGTGAGCCGATCGAAGCGTCGAAGAACAAGGTGCTGTTCGAGAACCTGACCGCCCTGTTCCCGCGCCGCCGCTTCACCCTGGAGCGTGGCAACGGTTCGTCGGAAGACATCACCGGCCGCATCCTCGACCTGATGGCCCCGCAGGGCAAGGGCCAGCGCTCGCTCATCGTGTCGCAGCCGAAGGCCGGCAAGACCATGATGATGCAGCAGGTCGCTACTGCCATCACCACCAACCACCCGGACGTGCACCTGATCGTGCTGCTGATCGACGAGCGCCCGGAAGAAGTGACCGAAATGCAGCGCACCGTGCGCGGCGAGGTCATCAGCTCGACCTTCGACGAGCCGGCCGCGCGCCACGTGCAGGTGGCCGAAATGGTCATCGAGCGCGCCAAGCGCCTGGTCGAGCACAAGAAGGACGTGGTGATCCTGCTCGACTCGATCACCCGCCTGGCCCGTGCCTACAACAACGTGGTGCCGAGCTCGGGCAAGGTGCTGACCGGTGGCGTGGACGCCAACGCCCTGCACCGCCCGAAGCGCTTCTTCGGTGCCGCGCGTAACGTGGAAGAAGGCGGCAGCCTGACCATCATCGCCACCGCGCTGGTCGACACCGGCTCGAAGATGGACGAGGTGATCTACGAAGAGTTCAAGGGCACCGGCAACAGCGAAGTGCACCTGAGCCGCCGTATCGCTGAAAAGCGCGTGTTCCCGGCCATCGACATCAACCGTTCGGGCACCCGCCGCGAAGACCTGCTGATCGAGCCGGAACTGCTGCAGAAGATCTGGATCCTGCGCAAGCTGCTGCATCCGATGGATGAAATGGCTGCGATGGAGTTCCTGCTCGACAAGATGAAGAACACCAAGTCCAACGACGAGTTCTTCGGTTCGATGAAGCGCTGATCCACGGCGCTGCATCGGAAGAAACCTGCCGCTCGCTGCGGCAGGTTTTTTTTTGCCTGCAGGGCGACGCACTTCACTTCGCCGCCGCCCACTTTTGGCGATAATCCGCCGGCCCCTGCCCGGCCCTGACGGCCTGGCCACCGATTCCCGCTGTCGCCCCTTCCGGAGAACCGGTCGGGTCCAGCCTCCTGCCGGATCCGTCGACGCATGCGAACGCTGTCTCCCCGCCTCAACCTGGGCAAGCTGATCCTCGCCCTGGCCCTGCTCAGTGCCATCATCGCCCTGGCCAACACCCTGCTGGCCAGCTACCGGGTGCAGCGCGACCAGCTGGTCGGCAACACCCTGGAAGCCAACCGCGTCTATGCCACCAAGCTGGCCGAGACCACCCAGAACTTCCTGCTGGCTGCGCAGCAGCAGCTGGCCTATGCCGCAACCCGCCTGGGCGAGCACGACCTCGATCCGAAGCAGGCCCAGGATGAAGCCAGCCGCCTGCAACTGCAGTCCAGCAGCTTCAACTCCTCGCTGGTGGTGGACGCCGACGGCCTGGTGATCGCCACCTCGCCGCAGACCCTGCAGCTGCAGGGTGAGGTGCTGCACAGTGTCGGCAACAACGCGGCACTGGCGGCGCGCCAGCCGATGATCAGCGATCCCTACCAGTCGGCCACGGGCAAGCTGCTGGTGTCGCTGTCGCACCCGATCTTCGACCGCCAGGGTCGCTATCGCGGCTATGTAAGCGGCACCCTGTACCTGCGCCAGCGCAGCGCACTGCACACGCTGCTGGGCAAGCACTACTACCGCGACGGTTCCTACCTGTACGTGGTGGACCGCAATGGCCGCCTGCTGTACCACGCCGATGGCAAGCGGGTGGGTGACTACGTGGTCGGCAACCCGGCGGTGAAGGCCGTGGTGCGCGGGGAGCGTGGCGCACAGCAGGTACGCAACAACCGTGGTGTGTCGATGCTGGCCGGCTATGCGCCGGTGGCGGCCACTGGCTGGGGCATCATTGCCCAGCGCCCGACCGAGGCCACCCTGCAGCCGCTGTCACGGTTGATGACCGCGGTGATCTGGAATGCGATTCCGCTCGGCCTGCTGTCGCTGCTGGTTACCTGGTGGTTCGCGCGCCGCATTTCGATGCCGCTGTGGCAGCTGGCGCGCAATGTGCAGGGCGGCGAGGACACCGGCAATGCGATCAACCATGTCAGCGGCATCCGCGCCTGGTACTTCGAGGTCGCCCAGCTCAAGCAGGCCGTGCTGCACAGCTTCAATGCCCTGCAGGATCGTATCGGCACGCTCAACCGTGCCAGCCGCACCGACCCGCTGACCGGCCTGCTCAACCGCCGCGGGCTGCAGCAGGCGCTGGACGCGCTGCAGGTGCAGGGCATTCCGTTTGCGATCCTGGCGCTGGACATCGATCGCTTCAAGTCGATCAACGACAGTTACGGGCATGACGTCGGCGACAACGCCATCGTCCACATCGCCGACCAGATGCGCCGCTACTCGCGCGACAGCGACATCCTCTGCCGCGCTGGTGGCGAGGAATTCCTGCTGCTGCTGCCGGGCATCAGTACTGAATCGGCCCGTCAGGCCGGTGAACGCCTGCGCCAGCACATCGCCGACCATCCGTTCGAACCGGTCGGCAACATCACCGTATCGCTGGGCGTGGCCCACTTCCCCAGCTTCCATGTCGACGCCGAGCAGGCATTGCGGCTGGCCGACAAGGCGCTGTACATGGCCAAGGAACAGGGCCGCAACCGGGTGGTGGTCTACCCGTACGCCGACTGACGCGGAGCCGGGCTGCCCGGCTCCGCAGCGGGTCTCAGCTCTGTTGCAGCGGGGTCAGCAGGCGCAGGCCGCGCTTGGCGCCGTCCACCATGTAGACGCCGCCTTCCGGCAGCAGATCGCTGCCGGCCTGCTCGACCGGGTCGGCCTCGTGCCACGGCACGCTCTGCCGCGGCCCCGGAATGAAAGCGCGCCAGCGGCCATAGCGTTCCGCCTCTGCATTGGGATCATGGTTCAGGGCGAAGTTCACCGGGATGCGAACCGTCCAGCTGTCCCGGGTGCTGTCCTCGCCGGTGGTCGGTGGCTTGAAGGTCCAGGTGCGGGCGGTGCTGACGCTGGCTCTGGCCAGGATGTCGCGCATCTTGGCCAGGGTCCGCTCGGACGCGACCACAGCCATGTTCACCTGCTCGGCGGCCACGTCGGCCACTGTTCCGTCACGCGCCACCTTGACCAGCAGCAGCACCTCACCCTGGCCACCGTTACGGTAGGCCGCCTCCGGGTAGCGCGGCGGTGTCATGTGCAGCGGGGTCACCGAACCAGTGGCCTCAGGATCGTACTCGCTGAAGTCGACACTGGTCATGCTGATTTCATAACCGCCGTCGGCCGCAGCCTTGCCGCGCAGGCGAACGCGCAAAGGGGCCCTCGTGGCCACCGCCTGGCCATCACGCAGCGTGGGCTCGAAGCGCCAGCCACCGATGGTGCCTTCGACGAAGGAGGCGATGCTCGGGGCGACCATGGCTTTCTGGTCCAGCACCAGCGAACTGACCGCGCCCTCCGGCGTGACCTCGATATGACCGGACAGCACCATGCTCATTTCCGCAGTCGCACGTACAGCGCGTGCGGTCTGCGCAGTGGCGTCACCTGCAAGCAGGGGGGCGCCGGCACCGACGGCCAGCGCGAGGGCGAGAAACAGTGGAGAACGCATCATTGCCGGATCCTTGGTGATGAACAGCGAGCGTACCTCAGTCCCAATACCCATGACAGCCGGCTCAGGCCAGCCGGTGTGCACCCGCATAGGGCGGCGTATCCGGATAGTCCCCTCGTGCGAAGCGTTCCTGCAGGCCCTGCCACCAGCCCGGGTCGAACAGGTGCCGGTAGTGCTCGCGCACGGCTGCCAGCTCCGTAGCCGGCAGGCCCATGAATGGACCGAAGCGCTCGGGAAACACATCGCGCGGGCCAACATGGAACCAGGGCTCGTCGGCCATGGCCTCCTCCGGCGTACGCGGCTGCGGCCACGCACGGAACACGCAGTCGCTGACCAGGCACAGCTCGTCATAGTCGTAGAACACGGCCCGGCCGTGCCGTGATACACCGAAGTTCTTCGGCAGCATGTCACCGGGGAAGATGTTGTTGCGCGCCATGTCGGTGATCGCCTGCGCGTAGTCGAGCACCGCTGCACGTACCGCCTCCCCGCCCTGCTCGCGCAGGTACAGGTTCAATGGACGGAAACGGCGCTGCACGTAGCACAGTGCGATCTCCACCTCATCGCCATCAGCGCGTACGCTCTGCGCGCACTGCTGCAGCAGTTCGTCCAGCAGGGCCGGCGCGAAACGCGCGCGCGGAAAGCGCAGATGACGATAGGGCTGCGCATCGAGCAGGCGGCCGACACGATCGAGATTGAACACCAGCGCGTACTTCTCTTCCACCTGCTGCCGCGACATCGCCTTGGGCCACGCGAAACGGTCGCGGATCAGCTTGAACACCAGCGGATAGCTGGGCAGGGTGAACACCGCCATGACCATGCCCGGCGTGCCTTCGGCATGCACCAGCCGCTCCTGCGGGTGCTCGTTGAAGTGGCGGAAGAACGTGCGGTAGCGCTCGGTCTTGCCCTGCTTGGCACGTCCCAGCACCGTGTAGATCTCATCGATGGGCTTGCCCGGCAGCAGGCTGCGCAGGAACACCACGGCATCGCCCACCGTACCCAGATCGGCCTGGAAGTAGCTGCGCGACACGCCAAACAGATGGGCAACATCACGGCGCCGGGTCAGCACCGCATCGGCACGCAGGCCGCGCGCGTCGTTGACCAGGGCAATCACGCAGGGTGAGAAGCGGTGCTCGCCGAATACACGTCCAACCAGGTAGGCGCGGCGCTCGCGGTAGAACACGGTGTCGAGCAGTTCGATGCTGCGTACCGGCGTGTCCCCCCAATGGGCGAGGTCGTCCTGCAGGCGCACGGCGATGGCCGCCGCGCAGCGCAGCTGGTGCGCGTACGGAATGTCGAAACGATAATCGGCCAACACGCGTTGCAGGGCCTCCACCGGCCGCGTCGGCGAGACGGCATAGGTATGGCGCGCGACGGGATGGGTGATTGCATCGGAAGGCTCGACGTCGAAAGCAATGAATTCCAGCGCCGGGTCCACGCCGCGGGTAGCGAACAGGCGCCGCGACAGCGTGTTGTAGAAGGTCTTGTACAGCTCGGCGTCGATCAGGCCCTGCAACAGCGCGCTGTAGCCAGCGTGCACCTGCAGCCACAGCGCGCGCTCGCCGATCGCGTCACCGGCGAGGCGGCGCAACGCATCCATCTGCTCGGCGATGCACAGGTCGTAGAGGGCGATGCGCTCAACCGCATCCTGTCGCGCACCGGCCCAGTCGCGCTGCTCGAAGCGCTGCCGCGCCCGCGCGGTGATCGCCGCGAAGCGGGCATGGTACTGCTCGAAACCATCGCGGATGGCACCGGCGATACGCGGCGCCAGCTGGGTAGCGATGTCAGGCTTGGACATGCATGGCTCACCCGGGAAGACCGGCTTTACCATACGCTGGCGTGGGGTTGCTTGTGTAGAGCCGAGCCCATGCTCGGCTGATCCAGGCAGAAGCAGCCGAGCATGGCTCGGCTCTACAGTAGCAAAGAGCAGTCGGGCGGGCTCGACTCTACCGAAGCCAATGGCTCAGATCGCCAGTTCGGACTCCACGTCCTGCACCTTGCGCCGGGCCAGCGCCAGGTTGGACTTGGTACGGTCCAGCACGATGTAGAAGAACAAGCCCTTCTTCTTCGCCACCGGGCGCATGATGTGGTACGCCTTGCCCAGCGAGATCAGGATGTCCTCGATGCTGTCATTGAGGTTCAGCGACGCGGCGGTCTTCATCTTGGCGCGGATCACTTCGGTGTTGCCGGCGGCGGCCACTTCCATGTCCATGCCGGCACCGGCCTCGCCCAGCAGCATGCCGCTTTCGTAGTCGACCAGCGCCACTGCCTGCGCGCCGTCGATGCCCATCAGTGCGTTCAACGATTCATTCAATCCAGCCACGTCGCACCCCTTGTCGATGTTGGTTCGAGCCCCTCGTTCCCCTGCGGCCGGGCTCACGATCCGCCGAGTTCGGCCAGGATCGCCTGGCCACATTCCCTGCTCTGCCACAGCACCTGGCCGATCACGCTGCGCTGGTCGCAGGCCGCCATCAGCAGCAGCGGTGCACGTCCCTCGGCCTGGATCGCCAGCATCAGCACCTTGCCGCCGGCCGCCTCCAGCATCAGCGTCTGCAGATCCCCCAGCAGCAGTTCGCGCCCGACCGCCGCGGCCAGCGCCAGCATCGCGCTGGTCATTGCCGCCAGCCGTTCGCCGCGCCCTTCGGCACCAGCGCTGACCAGGGCAAAGCCATCGACACTGGCCAGCACTACCGTGCGCACGCCTTCCACCCGCTGCTGCAGGTCCTGCAGCAGCGGCTGCAGGCGCGCACGCTGGCCGGCATCGGGCAGCACCGCCATCTGCCCGTCAGCCATGCGCGGCCACCAGTGCGTGCGCTTCCATTTCGCTCATCAGTACATCCATCAGCAGCAATCCCTGTTCGCGGTCGCGGGCATCCACCGCCAGCAAAGGCAGCGGTTGATCATCCAGGCTGGCGCGTGCAGCCCAGTCGTCCAGCGCAGCGTGCGGCGCCTGGTCGAGATGGGTGACCGCCACCACCAGCGCCAATGACGCTGCGAACGGCTGCAGCACCTGCAGGTAGTCCTCCAGCTCGCCGGCCAACCCGGCACGGCGCGCGTCCAGCAGCAGCACCGCACCACGTGCCCCCTGCAGCAGGATCGGCCACAGGAAATCAAAGCGCTGCTGGCCGGGTGTCCCGTAGAGCCGCAGGCGTTCGCCGTTGGGCAGGTCGATGTCTGCGTAGTCCAGCGCGACGGTGGTGGAGGCCTTGTCGGCACCGAGGCGATCACTGTTGGCCACATCGGTGTCGATCACCGCACCGGCCGCGATGCTGCGCACGAGTGTCGACTTGCCGCTGCCCATGCCACCGAGCACGACCACCTTGTGCTCACGCATTGCGCTCGCTCCCACGCAGGTGGCGCCACAGGCGGGCAAGCAGGCCGTTGTCGGTGCCATTGCCGCGTAGTGCCGTCATCGGTGCCGCCGGGGCGCTCTGCAACTGTGCGTAACCGCAGAGATAGGCGGCATGGATGAAATCGCGCACCGCCGCAGCCGGCAACTCGAGCAGCATCGCGCATTCTTCAACCGTGCACGCGCGCTTGAGCAGCAGCGAACACAGGCGGAAGCCATCGTGGTCGTGACCCAGCACGCGGAAATCCGGCCAGCGCAGCACCTTCACCGAGGCGCCACGCAGGCGTTCGTCCAGTGCCTGCCAGTGGCGACTGCGTTGCGCCCATTGCCATAGCAGCGGCCGCAGCGGCTGGCGCGGCCGCTCACCGGCCAGGGCCTGCAGGCGAGCCGGCGTGAGCGCATCCAGCTGCAGGCGTTCGAAGGCATCGGCCAAACGCTCCACCAGCGCGCTCGCGTGTTCCTGCAGCAGCACGGCCTGGTCATGCTCAAGGTCCATCAGCAGGACGGGATCACCCGCGTCACTCAGCAGTGCCTGCCCCTGGCGCAGGGGCAGCCGCTCGCGCAGCAGGCGGGTGATGGCGTGTGCACCATCGGCAAGACGGATCGGTGCGGGTGCGTGCATGGCCAGGGGCTCCACTGCCAACTGCATCCCGCGCAGGGCGCGGCCGATGGCACCGTCATCAAGTATGTCCTGATGGCCATCGCCGTCGCGCAGCTGGCCCCCCAGATCCTCGATCCAGCACTGCAGTCGCGGGCGTTGCTGGCGCATGCGCAGGGCTGCATTGCGCAGCGCCGGCGTATCGCGGATGACCAGCAGGTCGCAATCGTCCAGATCCTGGCTGCGGCGGATCTGGCCGTCCGGCAGCGCCGATGCTACGCGTAGCCGCTGCAGCAGGGCCTGTTCGCCCTGGATGTCGGTTCCCACTACCAGCACGCGTGCCATCCGTGTTCCCCGTGCGGCCACCTCCCCGGTGGCCTCGCGTCGCCAAGGCTAGGACATCGCCAGCGGCAGCCGTCGTGATCGACTGCTCAGATCGGGAGCGGTTGCAGACGGTGTCCGATCGGTTCTGCGACGGACATCGCGGGCAAGTTTCATGCCTCGTTGACGGCATTCCGACAGCCGACGGGTGTCACGGTTCTGGACGCGGGTCGAATGGGGCCGCCCAAAAAGAAACCCGCGCCGAAGCGCGGGTTCCGGGGTCACGACCGAACGGCGATGGATCAGCCGCGCAGCTGCTCCAGCGCGGCGTTGAAGGTCGCGCTCGGGCGCATCGCCTTGCTGGCCTTGGCCACGTCCGGGCGGTAGTAGCCACCGATGTCCACGGCCTTGCCCTGCACCGCGATCAGCTCTTCAACAATCTTCTGCTCGTTGTCGGTCAGTGCCTTGGCCAGCGGAGCGAAGCGCGCCTTCAGTGCAGCATCTTCGTCCTGCGCGGCCAGGGCCTGGGCCCAGTACAGCGCGATGTAGAAGTGGCTGCCACGGTTGTCGATGCCACCCAGCTTGCGCGACGGCGACTTGTCGTTGTCCAGGAACTGGCCGTTGGCTTCGTCCAGCGCCTTGGCCAGGACACGGGCGGCAGCGTTGTCGTAGCGGTTGCCCAGGTGTTCCAGCGAGGCGGCCAGGGCCAGGAACTCACCCAGCGAATCCCAGCGCAGGTAGTCCTCTTCGACGAACTGCTGCACGTGCTTCGGCGCCGAACCACCGGCACCGGTCTCGAACAGGCCACCACCGGCCATCAGCGGCACGATCGACAGCATCTTGGCGCTGGTGCCCAGCTCCATGATCGGGAACAGGTCGGTGAGGTAGTCGCGCAGCACGTTGCCGGTCACCGAGATGGTGTCCTCGCCCTTGCGGATGCGGTCCAGCGAGAACGCGGTGGCTTCCACCGGCGGCAGGATGCGGATGTCCAGGCCGTTGGTGTCGTGGTCCTTCAGATACTGCTCGACCTTGGCGATGACCTGCGCGTCGTGGGCGCGGGCGGCATCCAGCCAGAACACGGCCGGGGTGCTGCTCAGGCGGGCGCGCTCGACGGCCAGCTTGACCCAGTCCTGGATCGGCGCGTCCTTGGTCTGGCACATGCGCCAGATGTCACCGGCTTCCACAGCGTGCTCGAACACCACGGTGCCAGCGTCGTCGGTGACCTTGACCACGCCATCGGCGGCGATCTGGAAGGTCTTGTCGTGCGAGCCGTACTCTTCGGCCTTCTGCGCCATCAGGCCGACGTTCGGCACCGAGCCCATGGTGGCCGGGTCGAAGGCCCCGTGCGCCTTGCAGTCGTCGATGACGGCCTGGTACACGCCGGCATAGCAGCGGTCCGGAATGACGGCCTTGGTGTCCTGCAGCTTGCCTTCGGCATTCCACATCTTGCCGGAGTCGCGGATCATCGCCGGCATCGAGGCGTCGACGATCACGTCGCTCGGCACGTGCAGGTTGGTGATGCCCTTGTCCGAGTTGACCATGGCCACGCCCGGACGCTGTGCGTACTCGGCAGCCAGGTCGGCTTCGATCGCAGCGCGGGTGGCTTCGGGCAGCGACGGCAGGCGCGCAGCCAGGTCACCGATGCCATTGTTGGCATCGAAACCGGCCTGCTTCAGCACGTCGGCATGCTTGGCCAGCACGTCCTTGTAGAACTCGTTGACCGCCACGCCGAACATGATCGGGTCGGAGACCTTCATCATGGTCGCCTTCAGGTGCAGCGAGAACAGCACGCCCTGGGCCTTGGCATCGGCGATCTGCTCAGCGATGAACGCGGCCAGCGCCTTGCGGCTCATCACCGCGGCATCAACGATCTCGCCGGCCTTGACCGCGGTCTTTTCCTTCAGCACGACGGTGCTGCCGTCCTTGCCGTGGAAAGTGATCTTCAGCGCACCGGCGTTGGCCAGGGTGGCCGACTTCTCGCTGCCGTAGAAATCACCGGCGGCCATGTGCGCGACGTGCGACTTCGAATCCGACGCCCAGGCGCCCATGCGGTGCGGATGCTTGCGCGCGTAGTTCTTCACCGACAGCGGTGCGCGGCGGTCGGAGTTGCCTTCGCGCAGCACCGGGTTCACCGCACTGCCCTTGACCTTGTCGTAGCGCGCCTTGTAGTCGCGCTGCTGGTCGTCGGCCGGGGTTTCCGGGTAATCCGGCAGCGGATAGCCCTGGTCCTGCAGTTCCTTGATGGCCGCCTTCAGCTGCGGCACCGAGGCGGAGATGTTCGGCAGCTTGATGATGTTGGCGTCCGGGGTGGTCGCCAGCTGGCCCAGCTCGGCCAGGTCGTCGCTGACCTTCTGCGCGTCACTGAGCAGTTCCGGGAACTGCGACAGGATGCGGCCGGACAGCGAGATATCACGGGTTTCCACCACGATGCCGGCCGTGCCGGTGTAGGCGTCAACGATCGGCAGCAGCGACTGGGTGGCCAGGAACGGGGCTTCGTCGGTCAGCGTGTAGAGGATTTTGGACATGGGGGACTTGGACTCTGTAGCAATGCTCAGGGGAAGGCCGGCGCCAGCGCCGGGCCACGTGCAACCGTGTCGCGCGCGAGGCGGGGCCCCACGCTTTCCCCCGTCGCCGTCAGGGTGGGCGCGCGGCGGGGAAACCCCTGCATTGTCGCGTTTTCAGCCGCGCGGGGCAAAGCCACGCCATACGCGGTGGTACTGCATGCCGGCAACGCTGTGATCCATCCGCACACCGTGTGGGTGAAGCGCGGCCCGCTTGTCAGTAGATCCACGCCATGCGTGGATGGGGCCAACCGTCGCCCAATAAAAAAGGACGCAGCCTCGCGGCTGCGTCCATCGTGAGCCCTGCCGGGAGAGAGTCGGCTGGACTTACTTGACCTCGAACTCCTGCGGCGTTCCGGCCGCCTTGCCATCGACGGTGACTTCGGCGCGGTACTTGCCGGCCGGCCAGCCCTTTGCATTCTTGAAGGTGACGTTGGTGGTTTCCGCACCGCTGGTGTTCAGCGTGGCATTCTGTTCGCCGGCCACCTGGCCGTCCTGGTAGGTCAGCTTCGCGCCAACGGTGACGTTGTTGGCGGCACCGTCGGTCTTGACCGAGACGATGATGTCGTCCTTCGGCGCGAACAGAGCCGTCGTCGCAACCGACTTGTCGGCGGCTGCGGTCTTGCCGACCGTGACCGCCGAGACGCTGACAGCAGCGGCTTCGGCCATCGGCGGCGGCGCGCCGGTCATCGGGGCCGGTGCTGCCGGTTCGGCCGGAGCAGTCGCTGCCGGAGCGGCATTGTTGTCGGTCGACTCTTCTTTCTTCTTGCAACCGACCAAGGCGACGCTGCCCAGCAGGGCGGCGATCAGGGCGGTCTGGAGCGGGGCGGTCTTGATCATTCGGGGTTCCTCCCAGGGATTGTCGGACGGCGTTCTGGCCGGCTTACTTCGGCGGCAATTTCAGGGTCTGGCCCGGGAAGATCTTGTCCGGGTCATCAAGCACATCGCGGTTGGCTTCGAAGATCTTCTTCCAGGCATTGGCGTCGCCCAGATGCTGCTTGGCGATCTTCGACAGCGAGTCACCCTTCTGCACGGTATAGGTGCCGCCGCTGACAACGTCTGCGGTGCTGTCCACCGAGGCGCTGACGCCGGAGAAGTCCGCCTTCGGCACCTGCTCGGCGGTACTGTCGACGCTGCCACTGACGCCGGAGAAATCGGCTTTCTTCTCGGTACTCATCCACAACTCCCGTCTGCATGACTACGTGGTTCGCACGGTGCCATGGAGGTTGTTAAATGGGGATGGTGCAGATGTGAAGCCGCCCCCGGGGGCGGCTGAACAATCGGGAGAGAAGGTGTCCGGTCGTGCCGGCCGCTGGCCGGCTTGCCCTGGACACCGGTTCCACGTGGTTGCCGGCCAGCGGCCGGCACGACCGGTAACCGCCTGCTGGGTTACTGCCGCAGTTCGCGGTAGGTCGCAGCCGGGGCGGCGATGCCGGGACTGGCGCGCCAGGGATTGATGTCCAGGCCACCACGGCGGGTATAGCGGGCCTCCACTTCCAGCCACTGCGGCTGGCAGCGCGAAGTCACCTCGCTGAAGATCCGCTCAACGCACTGCTCGTGGAACTCGGCGTGCTCGCGGTAGCTGACCAGATAGCGCAGCAGGCCAGCACGATCGATCTTCGGCCCGCGGTAACGCAGGCTGACCGTGGCCCAGTCCGGCTGGCCGGTGACCGGGCAGTTGGACTTCAGCAGCGACGAGACCAGGGTCTCTTCCACCACCTCACCCGCATCGGCGGCGAGGAAGTCCGCCTGCGGCGGACCGTAGCAGTCGATCTCCACGTCCAATCCGTCGATGGATTCGCCGAGCGGCGTCTCGCGCAGACCCGGCAGGCCGAACTCGACCTGGACCGGCGCACCGGCGCAGGCCGACAGATCCGCCACCAGGCGCTCGCGCAGTGCCTCGGCGCTGTCGATGCGGGTGCTGTTGAGGGAGTTGAGGTACAGCTTGAACGACTTCGATTCGATCAGCCGCGGCGAGGTGCACGGCACCTGCACGGTGGCCACGGCCACCTGCGGCTTGCCACGCGGGTCGAGCCAGCTCAGCTCGAAGGCGTGCCAGCGGTCGTGGCCGACGAACGGCAGCGCGGCGTCATCGAGGCCGATCTCGGCGCGGGCGCCGCTGCGGGGGATGGGGAACAGCAGGCCGGGATCGTACTGCGACGGGTAACTGACCTCGCGACCGAGGCTGGAATCCTGTGGGGTGTTCATGGGCGTCATTGTATCGCGCGGACGGCGGGCCTTCGGCCGGGCCGGCCAACGGCGGAGCCCCTCCGTGGTGGTTCAGGGCAGGTTCTCGGGGTCGGCCGGGAGGGGGGGGGGCTGGGGGCCGCTGCAAGTACGTCCATGTAAGCTCGGTCGCCGCATCCATGCGGCTCACGCCCCCAGCCCCCCCCCTCCCGGCCACGGACAGTTTCCTGCGCCACCACGGGAAGGATCAGAAAAATCAACATCAAAAGCCGATCCTTCAGACGTTCATGACGTCCGCCGTGTCGACCAAGGTCGACACCTACCAAAGCAGAATGTCGTTCTGACAGCAGCAGGAAACTGTCGAAGGCGGGGTGGGTCCGGTTGAGGGGGTGTCCGCGGCATGGATGCCGCGGCCAAGCCCCCAGGGACGGGTTTACGGCGTCCCCCTCAACCGGACCCACCCCGCCATCCCACGGAATGCACGCTTTTGACGTTGACGTTGATTTGAGCGGGTGCAGGGCTGCAAGCCCTGCCGGAAACCCTCACCCCGCCGGAGTGCCGGTACCGTGCAGGTAATCCAGGCTCACCTGCAGCAACGCGCGCAATCCCACATCCAGCGCCTTCTCATCCAGCAGGAACTTCGGAGAATGATTGGCCGGTGCCGTCGCCGGGTCGATGCCCACGCTGGTGGAACCCACGAAGAAGAACATGCCCGGCACTTCCTTCGCGTACAGCGAGAAATCCTCCGCACCCATCTGCAGCGGCGGCTCGTACACGTTGTCCTTGCCCACCACCGCCTGCAGGCTCGGCAGCATCTTCGCGGTCAGTGCCGGGTCGTTCACCGTGGCCGGGTTGCCATCGGCCTCGTAGATCTCGGTCACCGCCTTGGCGCCATGCGCGGCGGCGGTGTGCTCGGCCACGTTGCGCAGGTCGGCAAAGATCTGCTGGCGCATGCCTTCGTCGAAGGTGCGGATGGTGCCAACCATCTCCACTTCATCGGGAATGATGTTGTAGCGGATGCCGCCGTTGATCGCGCCAAAGGTCAGTACCGCCGGCTGCTTGGACAGGTTGGCGCGGCGGCTGACGATGGTCTGCGCGGTACCGACCAGATCGGCGGTGGCGACGATCGGGTCAATGCCGTTCCACGGTGCCGAGCCATGCGTCTGGCGACCGGTCACCTTGATCCCGAAGCGGTCCGACGCTGCCATCAGCGGGCCACCGCGCACCGCGATCTGTCCGGCCTGCACACTGGAGAACACGTGCAGGCCGAATACCGCCTCCGGCTTGAAGTCGGCGAACAGGCCTTCCTTCAGCATCAGCGCGGCACCGCCCTCTTCCGGCGGCGGTGCGCCTTCCTCGGCCGGCTGGAAGATCAGCATCACCTGGCCCGGCAGGTCCTTCTTCATCGCGACCAATGCTTCGGCCACGCCCAGCAGGGTGGCGGTGTGCGCGTCATGGCCGCAGGCATGCATCACGCCCACGGTCTGCCCGCGGTACTGGTCGGTGGCCTTGGAGGCGAACGGCAAGCCCGTCTGCTCGGTCACCGGCAGCGCGTCCATGTCCGCGCGCAACGCGATCTTCGGGCCGGGCTTGCCGCCTTCGATGATCGCCACCACGCCGTGGTGGGCGATGCCGGTCTTCGGCTTCAGGCCCATCGCACGCAGGCGCTTGGCGACCTCGGCCGAGGTTCGCACCTCGCGGTTGGACAGCTCCGGGTGCTGATGGAAGTCACGGCGCCATTCGACCACCTTGGCCTGCAGGCGCTGGGCGGCGGCGGTCACTTCGGGGCGTTGCCCGTCCTGGGCATGAGCAAGGGCCGGCAGGGCCAGCAGCAGGGCGGACAGCAGCAGCGAACGGCGCATCGCAATCTCCACGGCAAAGGGGGTTCCAGCTGAATGTAGGGCAACGCCGCCGCCACGGGAACCTCCGCGGCCAGATCCGGTCATAGCGCCCGTCCCATCCGTCATGCAGGAAACGTGATGTGGCGCAGGTATGCTTTGCGCATTGCCAACCGGGGCCGCGCCCCGTCCAGCCCTCTTGGAGTCCTTGAATGTCACGTGTTTGGAAGATCGTGCTGCTGGTCGTGGCGGTACTGGTGCTGGCCGTGGTCGGCCTTCGCGTACTCGGCGGGGGCAAGGACAAGGCCGGTGGCCCTGCGGCAGCTGCGCGTCAGGGCGGCGAAGACCCGGATGCCGGCCCGGTGCCGGTCACCGTGGTGGATGCGGCGCGCCAGGACGTGCCGGTCTATGCCAGCGCGCTGGGTACGGTGACGGCAATGAACACCGTCACCGTCAGCCCGCAGGTGGGCGGACAGCTGATGAGCCTGAACTTCCGCGAAGGCCAGGAAGTGAAGAAGGGCGATGTGCTGGCGGTGATCGACCCGCGCACCGCCCAGGCCAGCTATGACCAGGCGGTGGCATCCAAGCGCCAGAACGAGGCGCTGCTGGCCACCGCGCGTTCCAACTACCAGCGCTCGAACGCGCCGGAGTATCGCCAGTTCGTCGCCAAGACCGATCTGGATACACAGCGAAACCAAGTGGCACAGTACGAAAGCGCAGTCGCGGCGAACGAGGCCAGCATGCGCTCGGCGCAGGTGCAGCTGCAGTACACCAAGGTCACCGCGCCGATCACCGGCATCGCCGGCATCCGCGCGGTCGACGCCGGCAACGTGGTCAACGCCGGCACCGCGCTGGTCACCCTGACCCAGATCCATCCGATCCACGTGCTGTTCAACCTGCCCGAGCGCCAGCTCGGCGATGTGCGCCAGGCGCAGGCCGCCGGTGCGGTGCCGGTGGCAGCGCTGGACCGCGCCGATTCGCACGTGCTGTCCGGTGACGGCAAGCTGGACGTGGTCGACAACCTGATCAGTGCCGACAGCGGCACGTTCAAGGCACGCGCGATCTTCGACAACACCGACAACGGCCTGTGGCCGGGCCAGTTCGTCAACGTGCGCATGCAGCTGCGCACGATTGCCGGCGGCGTGGTCATTCCGACCCAGGCGGTGCTGCGCGGGCCGGATGGCGAGTACGTCTATGTCGTGCAGGGCGACAACACGGTGAAGATGCAGACCGTGCGCAGCGGCGTGGAAGTAGGCGACAGCCAGGTGCAGATCGCCGAAGGCCTGAAGGGCGGCGAGCGCGTGGTCAGCGAAGGCCAGTTCCGCCTGAAGCCGGGCAGCAAGGTCACCGCGCTGAAGCCGGGCGAGACCCCGGTCGCACCGACCGAGGCCGAACTGAAGGCGGCCGAGCAGAAGAACGGTGGCGGCAGTGGCCGTCGCGGTGGTGGCCCGCGCTGAGCGCAGGCCACAGTTCTCCCTCGCGCCGGCACACCTGCCGGCGCCGACATTGAAGTGCCAGCAAGGATCAGTCCGTGGGCTTTTCGACGATCTTCATCCGCCGCCCCATCGCCACCTCGCTGTTGATGGCGGGCCTGTTGCTGCTGGGCATCCTCGGTTACCGCAAGCTGCCGGTGTCGGCGCTGCCGGAAATCGATGCGCCCAGCCTGGTGGTCACCACCCAGTACCCTGGCGCCAACGCCACCACCATGGCCTCGCTGGTCACCACGCCGCTGGAGCGCCAGTTCGGTCAGATCTCCGGGCTGGAGCTGATGACCTCCGACTCGTCGGCCGGGTTGTCCACGATCATCCTGCAGTTCTCGATGGACCGGAACATCGACATCGCCGCGCAGGACGTACAGGCGGCGATACGCCAGGCCACCCTGCCCTCGTCGCTGCCCTACCAGCCGGTCTACAACCGGGTGAACCCGGCCGACGCGGCCATCGTCACCCTCAAGCTGACCTCCGATACGCGGCCGCTGCGCGACGTCAACAACTACGCCGACTCGATCCTCGCCCAGCGCCTGTCGCAGGTACAGGGCGTGGGCCTGGTCTCGATCGCCGGCAACGTGCGTCCGGCCGTGCGCATCCAGGTCAATCCGGCGCAGCTGTCGAACATGGGCCTGACCCTGGAAGAGCTGCGCAGCGCGCTGACCCAGGCCAACGTCAATGCACCCAAGGGTTCACTGAACGGCAAGACCCAGTCCTACAGCATCGGTACCAACGACCAGCTCACCAGTGCCGCCGAGTACCGCGACACCATCATCAGCTACAAGAACGGCCGTCCGGTGCGTTTGTCCGACGTGGCCGAAGTGGTTGATGGCGTGGAGAACGACCAGCTGGCCGCTTGGGCCGATGGCAAGCCGGCGGTGCTGCTGGAAGTGCGGCGCCAGCCCGGCGCCAACATCGTGCAGACCGTCGAGCGCATCCGCGCGATCCTGCCGCAGCTGCAGGGCGTGCTGCCAGCCGACGTGCACCTGGAGATCTTCAACGACCGTACCGAGACCATCCGCGCCTCGGTGCATGAAGTGCAGTTCACCCTGATCCTCACCATCGGCCTGGTGGTCGCAGTGATCTTCGTGTTCCTGCGCCGACTGTGGGCCACGATCATTCCCTCGGTGGCCGTGCCACTGTCATTGGCGGGCACTTTCGCGGTGATGGCCTTCACCGGCATGTCGCTGGACAACCTCTCGCTGATGGCGCTGGTGGTGGCCACCGGCTTCGTGGTCGACGATGCGATCGTGATGATCGAGAACATCGTGCGTTACATCGAGCAGGGCAAGAGTGGCAAGGAAGCGGCCGAGATCGGTGCGCGCCAGATCGGCTTCACCGTGCTGTCGCTGACGGTCTCGCTGGTGGCGGTGTTCCTGCCGCTGTTGCTGATGCCCGGCGTCACCGGCCGCCTGTTCCATGAGTTCGCGTGGGTGCTGAGCATCGCCGTCGTGCTGTCGATGCTGATCTCGCTGACGCTGACCCCGATGATGTGCGCCTACCTGCTCAAGCCCGACGCCCTGCCCGAGGGCGAGGACGCGCATGAGCGTGCGGCGGCGGCCGGCACGCAGAACCTGTGGACGCGCACCGTCGGCCTGTACGAGCGCAGCCTGGACTGGGTGCTGGGCCACCAGCGCCTGACCCTGGCCGTGGCCGGCGGCGCACTGGTGCTGACCGTGCTGCTGTACGTGCTGATTCCCAAGGGCCTGCTGCCCGAACAGGACACCGGCCTGATCACCGGCGTGGTGCAGGCCGACCAGAACATCGCCTTCCCGCAGATGGAGCAGCGCACCAGGCAGGTCGCCGAAGCGCTGCGCCAGGATCCGGATGTGACCGGCGTGTCGGCCTTCATTGGCGCGGGCAGCATGAATCCCACGCTCAACCAGGGCCAGCTGTCGATCGTGCTGAAGGAACGCGGCGAGCGCGATGGCCTGGATGAGATCCTGCCGCGCCTGCAGAAGGCGGTGGCCGGTATTCCGGGCGTGGCGCTGTACCTGAAGCCGGTACAGGACGTAACCCTGGACACCCGCGTGGCCGCCACCGAGTACCAGTACTCGTTGTCGGACGTCGATCCGGCGACGGTGGCCACCCAGGCCACGCGCCTGACCGAAGCGCTGCGCAAGCGCCCGGAACTGGCTGACGTCGACAACAACCTGTCCAATCAGGGCCGCGCCCTCGAGCTGAACATCGACCGCGACAAGGCCAGCGTGCTGGGCGTGCCGATGCAGACCATCGACGACACGCTCTACGATGCGTTCGGCCAGCGCCAGATCTCGACCATCTTCACCGAACTCAACCAGTATCGGGTTGTACTGGAAGTGGCGCCGGAGTTCCGCACCAGCACCGCGCTGATGGAACAGCTGGCCGTTGCCTCCAATGGTGCCGGTGCGCTGACCGGCACCAATGCCACCAGCTTCGGCCAGGTCACCTCGTCGAATTCATCGACGGCTACCGGCATCGGCGCGCAGAACACCGGCATCACCGTCGGCGCCGGCAGCATCATTCCGCTCTCGGCACTGGCCGAAGGCAAGGTCAGCAGTGCGCCGCTGGTGGTCAGCCACCAGCAGCAGCTGCCAGCGGTGACGGTCTCGTTCAACGTGGCGCCGGGCTATTCGCTGTCCGACGCCGTGCGTGCGATCCAGGAGACCAAGGACAGCCTGGACATGCCGGCACACCTGCATGCCGAATTCATCGGCAAGGCCGCCGAATTCACCGGCAGCCAGACCGATGTGGTGTGGCTGCTGCTGGCCTCGCTGGTGGTGATCTACATCGTGCTGGGCGTGCTCTACGAGAGCTACATCCACCCGATCACGATCATCTCCACGCTGCCGCCGGCCGGTGTCGGCGCGCTGCTGGCGCTGATGCTGTGCGGGCTGAGCCTGTCGGTGGATGGCATCGTCGGCATCGTGCTGCTGATCGGCATCGTCAAGAAGAACGGCATCATGATGGTGGACTTCGCGATCGAGGCGCGCCGCGCCGGTGCCAATGCGCATGAAGCGATCCGCCGGGCCTGCCTGCTGCGCTTCCGTCCGATCATGATGACCACCGCCGCGGCAATGCTCGGCGCGCTGCCGCTGGCGCTGGGCACCGGCATCGGCTCGGAGCTGCGCCGCCCGCTGGGCATCGCCATCGTCGGCGGCCTGCTGCTGTCGCAGCTGGTGACCCTGTACACCACGCCGGTGATCTACCTGTACATGGAGCGCTTCTCCGAATGGCTTGCCCGCCGCCGCGAGCAGCGCGCACTGCGCGACGGATCGCTGCAGGAGCCGCAGGCATGATCCACGCCCCGCTGCCGCGGGGGGCCGCACGATGAACCTGTCCGGCCCCTTCATCCGCCGCCCGATCGGCACCGCGCTGCTGGCCATCGGCCTGTTCATGGTCGGCCTGATCTGCTACCTGCGCCTGGGCGTGTCGGCACTGCCGAACATCGAGATTCCGGTGATCTTCGTGCACGCCAGCCAATCTGGTGCCGATGCGGCAACCATGGCGTCCACGGTCACCGCGCCGCTGGAGCGCCATCTCGGCCAGCTGCCGGGCATCGACCGCATGCGCTCGTCGAGCTCGGAAGGCAGCTCGTTGGTGTTCATGATCTTCCAGAGCGGCCACGACATCGATTCGGCCGCGCTGGACGTACAGACCGCGATCAACTCGGCACAGGCCGACCTGCCCTCGGGCATGGGATCGCCGATGTACCAGAAGGCGAACCCGAACGACGACCCGGTCATCGCCATCGCACTGACCTCGCAGACGCAGTCGGCCGATGAGCTGTACAACGTCGCCGACTCGCTGCTGGCGCAGCGCATCCGCCAGATCAGCGGCGTTGCCTCGGTCGACATTGCCGGTGCTTCGACGCCGGCGGTACGCGTGGACGTCAACCTGCGCCTGATGAACGCGCTGGGCCTGACTGCCGATGATCTGCGCAACGCCGTACGCGCGGCCAACGTGACCTCGCCCACCGGCTTCCTCAGCGATGGAAATACCACCACCGCGATCATCGCCAACGATTCGGTCGCGCGTGCGGCCGACTTCGCCGACCTGGTGGTGAAGACCCAGGGCGATGGCCGGGTGATCCGCCTGAAGGACATCGCCAACGTCTACGACGGCCAGCAGGATGCCTACCAGGCCGCGTGGTTCGACCACAAACCCGCCGTGGTGATGTACGTGTTCACCCGCGCCGGCGCCAACATCGTGGAAACCGTGGACCGGGTGAAGGCGCAGATTCCCGCGCTGCGCGACTACCTGCAGCCCGGCACCACGATGACGCCGTACTTCGACCGTACACCGACCATCCGCTCGTCGCTGCATGAAGTGCAGATCACCCTGCTGATCAGCCTGGCAATGGTGGTGCTGACCATGGCGCTGTTCCTGCGCCGGCTGGCGCCGACGCTGATCGCCGCCGTAACCGTGCCGCTGTCGCTGGCCGGTGCCGCGCTGGTGATGTACGTGATGGGCTTCACCCTGAACAACCTGAGCCTGCTGGCGCTGGTGATCGCGATCGGCTTCGTGGTCGACGATGCGATCGTGGTGATCGAGAACATCATGCGTCACCTCGACGAAGGCATGCCGCGGATGCAGGCGGCACTGACCGGCGCGCGCGAGATCGGCTTCACCATCGTCTCGATCACTGCCTCGCTGGTGGCGGTGTTCATTCCGCTGCTGTTCGCCAGCGGCATGATGGGCGCGTTCTTCCGCGAGTTCACCGTCACCCTGGTGGCAGCGATCGTGGTCTCGATGATCGTCTCGCTGACGCTGACCCCGGCGCTGTGCAGCCGCTTCCTCAGCGCCCACGACCACACGGCGCCGCCGTCACGCTTCGGCCGCTGGCTGGACGCCGGCCACGAGCGCATGCTGCGCATCTACACCGTGTTCCTGGACTTCTCGCTGCGCCATGCGCTGCTGCTGTCGCTGACACCGCTGCTGCTGATCGGTGCAACCATCTTCCTGTTCGGTGCAGTGAAGAAGGGCGCGTTCCCGCCGCAGGACACCGGCCTGATCTGGGGCCGCGCCAACTCCAGCGCTACGGTCTCCTTCGAGGACATGGTCAGCCGCCAGCGCCGCATCACCGACATGCTGATGGCCGACCCGGCGGTGAAGACCGTGGGCGTGCGCCTGGGCAGCGGCCGCCAGGGCTCCAGCGCACAGTTCAACGTCGAGCTGAAGTCGCGAAAGGAAGGCCGCCGCGAAACCACCGCGCATGTCCTGGCGCGTCTGAGTGCGAAGGCCGACCGCTACCCCGACCTGCAACTGCGCCTGCGCGCGATCCAGGATCTGCCCAGCAACGATGGCGGTGGCTCCAGCCAGGGCGCGCAGTACCGCATCTCGCTGCAGGGCAATGACCTGGCGTCACTGCAGGAATGGCTGCCCAAACTGCAGGCGGAGCTGAAGAAGAACCCGAAGCTGCGCGACGTCGGCACCGACGTGGACAATGCCGGCCTGCGCCAGAACATCGAGATCGACCGTGCCAAGGCAGCCCGCCTGGGTGTTTCGGTCGGCGCCATCGACGGCGCCCTGTACGGCGCGTTCGGCCAGCGCCAGATCTCGACCATCTATTCAGACATCAACCAGTACAGCGTGGTGGTCAACGCCCTGCCTTCGCAGACCGCTACGCCGGCGGCGCTCGATGAGGTGCATGTGCGTGCGCGCAACGGCGACATGGTGCCGCTCACTGCGGTGGCCAAGCAGGTGCCGGGGCTGGCGCCTTCGCAGATCACCCATGAGAACCAGTACACGACGATGGACCTCAGCTACAACCTGGCGCCGAACGTGAGCATGGGCGAAGCCAAGGCGATCATCGACGCCACCGTGGCCGGCATGCGCATGCCCGGCGACATCCGCCTGGCCGATGATGCGGGGTTCGGGTTCAACTCCGATCCCAGCGACATGCTGATCCTGGTGTTTGCCGCGATCCTGACCGTGTACCTGGTGCTGGGCATGCTCTACGAGAGCCTGATCCATCCGGTCACCATCCTGTCCACGCTGCCGGCGGCGGGCGTGGGTGCGCTGCTGGCGTTGTTCGGCACCAACACCGAACTGTCGGTGATCTCGATGATCGCGCTGGTGCTGTTGATCGGCATCGTCAAGAAGAACGCGATCATGATGATCGACTTCGCGCTGGTGGCGCAGCGAGAGCATGGACTGGCACCGCGCGAGGCTGCACGCGAGGCCAGCATCGTACGCTTCCGTCCGATCATGATGACCACGATGGTCGCGATCCTGGCGGCGGTTCCGCTGGCGATCGGCCTGGGCGAAGGGTCCGAGCTGCGTCGTCCGCTGGGTATCGCGATGATCGGCGGCCTGCTGTTCTCGCAGAGCCTGACCCTGCTCAGCACCCCGGCGCTGTACGTGATCTTCTCCTGCCTGGCCGAGCGCTGGCGGGCACGTCGCGCGCGCAGGCGCGAAGCGAAGCTGCTCAAGCGCGCGCAGCGGGCGTAGAAGGGCCCATCCACGCACGGCGTGGATCTAGTGCAACACCTGCCTCTGGTGGGTGCGGACCGTTGGTCCGCACGCCGCTTTGGATTTGACGTGCCGTAACGAAAAGAGAACAATTCTCATCCAGCCATGGTCCTGCGCCCCTTCGCGGCGCCCCGCTGCCATCTCCGGCCAGCCTGCGTGATCCCAGCCACTGCCCCTTCCCCCACCCGTGGGCGGATGGCCTGTGGCCGTCCGTCGAGGACCACCATCGATGCTGCCTTCCCGTCTCCCCCGCCTGGCCCTGCTGGCCTCCGCCCTGTCCGCCGCCTGCGCTGCCCATGCCGAAGCGCCGGCCGTCAGCCGTAACGCCATCGATCTGGATGCGGTGAAGGTCACCGCCGAACGCACCCATACCGACGCCGGCGCACTGGGCGACCGCGCCCTGCGCGACACTCCGTTTGCGATCACCGCTGTTGGCCGCGAGCAGATCGAGCAGCGCCAGGTGGTCTCGCTGGGCGAAGCCTTCCTGCTCGACCCCTCGGTCACCACCCAGGTCAGCGCCTACGCCAGCGGCTGGAGCTCGCCCATCCGCAATCGCGGTATCGAACTGAATTTCGACAGCTATCGCGTCAATGGCCTGCAGGTCTCTTCCTGGGGTACCGAATGGCCGCTGGAAGTGATGGAACAGGTCGATCTGCTGAAAGGCCCGGGCGGTTTCCTGTACGGGTTCGGTGCACCCGGCGGCATCGTCAACTACATCACCAGGAAGCCGACGGACACGCCCACCTTCTCCGCCCAGCTGGGCTGGCGTGAACAGGGCATCGTCAGCGGCGGCATCGACGTTGGCGGACGTTTCGGCAACGAGCAGATGTTCGGCTACCGTTTCAACGCCTTCCAGGAAAAGGGCGAGACCTTCAATGGTGGGCACGTCGATCGCAAGGTTGGCGCACTGTCGCTGGATGCGCGCCTGAGCGATGTACTGACCTGGACCTTCGACGGCGTGTTCCAGTCACGCGATCTGCGCGAAGAGTCGCCGCAGTACTACTTCCGTGGCCTGACATCGCTGCCGCGACCGATTGCCGGGGATACCGACAACAGCGTACCCGGCACCTACTACGACACCCGATCCAGCCTGCTGTCGACCGGCTTGAACTGGCAGATCAACAGCAACTGGAAAGCCAGCCTGAGTTACGGCGTCACCACCTCGTGGAATGACGTCAACAAGATCTTCGCCTACATCGACAATCCCAACGGCGACTACGACGTCAACGTCTACGAACTGGGTGGCAAGAGCGAGTGGAAGCTGGCCCAGGCGATGCTGCAGGGCAGCTTCCGCACCGGCCCCCTGCAGCATCAGGTGGTGGCGGGCATCAGCCACCAGACCGGGCTGGGCTGGGACCGCCCCTACGAATGGAGCCTGATCGGCCGCGCCAACCTGTACCAGCGCCACGCGATCCGCCATGACGCCGTGGGTTTACGGGCGATGACCCGCGGCGACGAGACCGTGCAGCAGGCGGTGTTCGCGAGCGATACCGTCGATCTCGGCAGCGGCTGGTCGGTCCTGGCGGGCTGGCGCTACAACGACTACGAGACCAAGGGCCGCTACCACACCTACCCGGTCACACCGACCTACGCCGTGATGTTCAAGCCCAGCGAGGCGGTCACACTCTACGCCAGCTACATCGAATCGCTGGAAGCGGGCAGCCGCGTGGGCAACAGCTACGCCAACGCCGGCGACGTGCTCGACCCGACCATCAGCAAGCAGTACGAGATCGGCGCGAAGGTCGACGCGGCACGCTGGAATGCGAATCTGGCGGCGTTCCGGCTGGAACGTGGCGCCAACATCGACCAGCTGATCGCCGGCAGCCTGCCTCGCCTGGTGCAGGACGGCATCACGCTGTACGAAGGCATCGAAGCCAATGGCGACCTGCACGTGACAGACGCGCTGACGGTGGGGGGCGGCGTGACCTGGCTGGACCCGACCTACGACAAGTTGTCTCCGGGCAGCGCCTCGCAGGAAGGCAAGCGCACCGCAGGTGCTGCGCGCTGGAGCGGAGTACTGCATGCCACCTACCAGCTGCCATGGGTGGATGGGCTGGAGACCTACGCCGCCGTGCGCTATTACGGCGATGTCTGGTACGACGCCGACAACACCCTGAAGCTGCCCGACTACACGCTGGTCAATGCAGGCATCGGCTATCGCCTGCTCGCCTCCGGCCACCCGGTGACCGTGCGCGCCAGCGTCGAGAACCTGGCCAACCGGAAATACTGGTCCAACGCCGGCGTCGGCCTGCCGCGTACGTTCGCGGTGAGCGTGCGGTTCGACATGTAAGGCCCGGCACCGCCGGGGGTGCGGTCCGTTGGTCCGCACTCCATATTTCACGCGCAGCCCGCAATAATGGTGGGAGACCCTTCCACCGAGCCTGCATGTCCGCCCGCGAATCCCGCCTCAGCCGCCTGTGGGCCCACGAAAAGGCCAGCTACGGCCTGCGCGTGTTCATCGCCCTGACCGCAGCGCTTGCCGTGTGCTGGCAACTGGATGCGCTCACCGCCCTGCCCGGCGTGTTCCTCGGCATCATCGCCAGCGCCATCGCCGAGACCGATGACAACTGGTGGGGACGTACCAAGGCGGTACTGCTGTCGCTGCTGTGCTTCTGCCTTGCCGCCGCGTCGGTGATCTGGCTGTTCCCCTGGCCATGGATCTTCATCGGGGCGCTGGCGCTGTCCACGTTCGGGCTGACCCTGCTGGGTGCGCTCGGCGAACGCTACGCGTCGATCGCCCAGGCCACGGTAACGCTGGCGATCTACACCATGATCGGCCTGGAACAACACGGTGCCAGCGACCTGCACAGCGCGCTGGACGCGGTCAGCCACCTGCTGGCCGGTGCGGTCTGGTACGGCCTGCTGTCGATCCTGTGGACCGCGCTGTTCGCCAACCGTCCGGTCCGCGAACGCGTGGCGCGCCTGTACGTTGAACTGGGCCGCTACCTGCAGTTGAAGGCAACACTGTTCGAGCCGGTGCGCGAGGCCGACCTGCAACGTCGCCAGCTCGACCTGGCCGAGCAGAACCGGCGCGTGGTCGGTGCGTTGAACGAGGCCAAGACCGCGATCCTCGCCCGCTTCGGCCGTTCCGGGCGGCCAGGCGTGAACTCCGGCCTGTACCTGCGCCTCTATTACATGGCACAGGATTTCCACGAGCGCGCCAGTTCCTCGCACTACCCGTACGGTGCGCTGGTCGATGCTTTCTTCCATAGCGATGTGCTGTACCGCTGCCAGCGCCTGCTCGACCTGCAGGGGCAGGCCTGCGCGCGGCTGGGCGGGGCGATCCGCCTGCGCCGTCCATTCGTGTATGGCGAAAGCAACCAGCAGGCCGGACGCGATCTGGCCGATGCGCTGGCCTACCTGCGCGACCAGCAGCGGCCGCAGTGGCAGCGACTGCTCGGCTCGCTCGACCTGCTCGTGCACAACCTGCGCAGCATCGAGCGCCGCCTGCTGGATGCGGAGCGTTCCGAGGCCAGCCTGGACAACGTCGATACCCGCCTGCGCGACAGCAACCCGCACACCCTTCGCGAGATGGGCGTGCGCGTGCGCCAGCAGCTCACGCCCGGTTCGGTCCTGTTCCGCCACGGCCTGCGCATGGCATTGGCACTGATCGCCGGTTTCGCGGCGATCCGCCTGTTCAATGCCCAGAACGGCTCATGGGTGCTGCTGACCATCGTGTTCGTATGCCGCCCCAACTTCGGTGCCACCCGCCAGCGCCTGGCGCAACGCATCGTCGGCACCGTGGCCGGCCTGGTGCTGACCTGGGCGCTGCTGCAGCTGTTCCCGCAGCTGCACGTGCAGCTGCTGATCGCGCTGCTGTCGGCGCTGTTGTTCTTCTTCACCCGCACCGACCGCTACCTGGTGGCATCGGCGGCGATCACGGTGATGGCCCTGACCTGCTTCAACTTGATCGGCGATGGCTTCGTGCTAATCGTGCCGCGCATGGTCGATACGCTGCTGGGCTGCGCAATTGCCGCCGCCGCCGCGTTCCTGATCCTGCCCGACTGGCAGGGCCGCCAGCTGCACCTTGTGCTGGCGCGCGTGCTGGACACCGCCGCACGCTACCTGGATTCGGTACTGGGCCAGTACCGCAGCGGCATGCGCGATGACCTGGCCTACCGCATCGCCCGCCGCGACATGCACAACGCCGATGCCGCGCTGTCCACCGCGCTGTCGAACATGCTGCGCGAGCCGGGCCACGTGCGCCGCAACCTCGATGCCGGTTTCCATTTCCTGGCGTTGTCCAACATGCTGCTCGGCCATCTCTCGGCGCTGGGTGCGCACCGCGACCAGGTGGACAGTTACGCCGGTGATCCGCTGGCGCTGGCCGCCGGTGAGCGCGTGCGAAAGGCGCTGCAGCAGCTGTCCTCGGCCTTGGCCGCACGGCAGCCGGTCAGCGAGGACGACAATGACGCCGACCGCGCGGTGGCCGCCGAGCTGGAGCAGATCGATGAAGCGATGCCGCCGAAGCTGCAGCTGATCCGCACGCAGATGGCGCTGGTGCTGCGGATGCTGCCGAAGGTGCGGGCGGCGGCGAATGAGGCGGTAACCAGCCTGACCTGATCCCTCATCGCTGGTCGGACATCCCATCCACGCGTGGCGTGGATCTACTGCACCGTGTGCAACCGTGTGTTGCGCCTTGCGATGCATCCCGATCACGTTTCCGCGCGGATACTGGGTGATCCCCTGGTCCTGGACTCCCCCATGAAGATCGAACTCGCCGGCCGTACCGCGCTGGTCACCGCCTCCACCGCCGGCATCGGCCTGGCGATCGCCCAGGGCCTGGCCACAGCGGGTGCGCGGGTCATTCTCAACGGCCGCAGCACCGACAGCGTCGAACGCGCCCGCCAGCGCCTGCTCGCCGCCGTTCCGGGTGCCGACGTGCTCGGCGTGGCCGCCGACCTCTCCGATGCGGCCGGCGTCGACACGCTGCTGGCGGGCCTGCCCAAGGTCGACATCCTGGTCAACAACGCCGGCATTTTCGGCCCCGAGGACTTCTTCGAGACCGAAGACGCCACCTGGGAGCGCTACTGGCAGACCAATGTGATGTCCGGCGTGCGCCTGTCGCGGGCACTGCTGCCGGCGATGGTCGATGCCGGCTGGGGTCGCGTGCTGTTCATCTCCTCCGAATCGGCACGCAACATTCCCGCCGACATGATCCATTACGGTGTCAGCAAGACCGCGCAGCTGTCGCTGTCGCGCGGCCTGGCCAAGCGTGTGGCCGGCAGCGGCGTCACCGTCAACGCAGTGCTGCCCGGCCCGACCCTGTCCGATGGCTTCGCGGCAATGTTCGAAGATGAACGCCAGCGCAGTGGCAAGCCACTGGAGCAGATCGGCCGCGAGTTCGTGATGGCACACCGGCCGTCTTCGGTGATCCAGCGCACCGCCACGGTCGAGGAAGTGGCCAACATGGTGGTGTACCTGGCCTCGCCGCAGGCCTCCGCCACCTCCGGTGCGGCACTGCGCGTGGATGGCGGCGTGGTCGACGATATCGTCTGAGATCTTTCAAAGTGTGCGGACCAACGGTCCGCACCCACAGGTCCGCACCCACAGCGGATGGACAGGAATGCTAGGCTGCGCCGGTCAAGGAGGCTCCATGTCCGGTCACAACCAGTTCGCCCTGCTGCGCCAGCGCCGTTTCCTGCCGTTCTTCGTCGTCCAGGCGCTTGGAGCGTTCAACGACAACGTGTACCGGCAGGCGATCATCAGCATGTTGCTGTTCATGGCCGTGCCGGAGGAAGAACTGGGGCTGTATGCCACGCTGGCACCTGCCATCTTCATCCTGCCGTACTTCCTGTTCTCGGCACTGGCCGGGCAGATCGCCGACAAACTGGAAAAATCGCGACTGATCGTGATCACCACCACCATGGAGATCGTGATCATGTCGCTGGCGGCCACGGGCTTCCTCACCCAGAGCCTGCCGGTACTGCTGGTCGCGCTGTTCTGTACCGGCATGCAGTCAACCCTGTTCGGACCGGTGAAGTACTCGGTACTGCCCTCGGTACTCAAGCCCGAAGAGTTGACCGGTGGCAACGGTCTGGTTGAAATGGGCACCTCGATGTCGATCCTGTCCGGCATGATCGTCGGCGGCCTGGTGTTCACCGTGGCCGGCAGCCACGGCACCGTAGTGGCAGCGTGCGCGATCATCGTGCTGGCCATCTGCGGCAACATCGCCGCGCGCCTGATTCCCAAGGTCGATGCCGGCGACCCGAACCTGAAGATCAACTGGAACCCGCTGCCGGAGTCGCTTGCGGTGCTGCGCATGGCGCGCCAGCAGAAGGCGGTGCGCAATTCGATCCTGGGTGTGTCCTGGTTCTGGTTCGTCGGCACCGTGCTGACCTCGCAGCTGCCGGCCTATGCCGTGACCAACCTCGGCGGTGAGCCGACCCTGTACATCTTCGCGCTGGCCCTGTTCTCGGTCGGCACCGGCATCGGCTCGCTGCTGTGCGAGAAGCTGTCGGCACGCACGGTGGAAATCGGCCTGGTGCCGCTGGGTGCGTTCGGCATGACCGCGTTCCTGCTCGACCTGTACTTCGCCCGCAGTGGCGAAGCAACGGTGCACGGGCTGACCATCGGCACGTTCCTGCAGCAGCCGGGCAGCATCCGCATCGTCATCGACCTGATCGGCATCGGCCTGTTCACCGGCATCTTCGTGGTGCCACTGTTCGCGCTGATCCAGAGCCGCACACCGAAGGCCCAGATGTCGCGCGTGTTCGCCGCGCTGAACATCCAGAATTCCGGCTTCATCGTCGGCGCAGCCCTGCTGTCGCTGGCCGCGCACAAGCTGCTGCACTGGACCATTCCGCAGCAGTTCCTGGCGCTGGCCATCGCCAACGCGCTGGTGGCGATCTACATCTTCACCATCGTCCCCGAATTCCTGATGCGCTTCCTCAGCTGGCTGATGGTGCGCACCCTGTACCGGCTGCGACCGCACGGCATCGAAGCGAACGTGCCCGACGAGGGCGCTGCGCTGCTGGTCTGCAACCATGTCAGCTACATGGACGCGCTGATCCTGTCGGCGACGATTCCGCGCCCGGTGCGCTTCGTCATGTACTACAGGATCTTCAACATTCCGGTGATGCGCTGGATCTTCCGCACCGCCAAGGCGATCCCGATTGCCGGTGCACGCGAGGACCCGGCGCTGATGCAGCGCGCGTTCGATGAGATCGACGCCGCACTGGCCGAAGGTGAGCTGGTCTGCATCTTCCCGGAAGGTGCGCTGACCAAGGATGGTGCGATGGCACCGTTCAAGTCCGGCGTCGAGAAGATCCTGGAACGGCGGCCGGTGCCGGTGGTGCCGATGGCGCTGCGCGGCATGTGGTCGAGCATGTGGAGCCGTCGCGACAGCCGCCTTGGCCGGATGCGCGTGCCACGCCGTTTCCGTGCCACCGTCGAGGTGGTGGCCGCACCGGCCGTGGATGGCCACAGCACCAGCGCTCCGGTGCTGGAGGCCCAGGTGCGGGCCTTGCGCGGCGATCACGCCTGACGGTACCGGCCCGCCAGGCGGGCCCGGCAACCTCCCCCACATACGTCACCGTCCAGTGGCGTACGCGACATGTCGTGACTGTAAACGCATACATGCAACGTCGGTTGCGGTAGATTACGCACCCACAGGGGGGAGGTCCGGCCGATACATCACGGCCGGCCACCAAGGAATGGAGTCTCGCTTTGAATCAACCGCCACCGCTCAGCCGTCCGGTCTACATCCCCAACCATCTGGTCTGGGCGATCCTGACGACGCTGTTCTGCTGCCTGCCGTTGGGCGTGGTGTCGATCGTCTATGCCTCCCAGGTCGATGGCCGCCGCGCGGCCGGCGACCTGCCGGGGGCCTACAGCGCGTCGCGCAAGGCGGGCTGGTGGGCGGTGGCTTCGGCCGTGGCCCTGCCGGTCCTGTTGCTGTTGTGGTTCGGGCTGTTCGGCGGCTTGGCCGTACTGGGCGCTCTTTCCGACCAATGATTCACCACCACCACCCATCAAGGAGCTTGAACCCATGAATACCGCTACTCCGCAGGTCCCGAACAACCTGGTCTGGGCGATCCTGACCACCCTGTTCTGCTGCCTGCCGGCCGGCATCGTGTCGATCGTCTACGCCGCCCAGGTCAACGGCAAGCTGGCCGCTGGCGACATCGCCGGCGCCCAGGATTCGGCTGCCAAGGCCAAGAAGTGGGCCATCTGGTCGGCCATCGCCTGGGTCGTCGTGGTCGTGCTGTACGTGCTGTTCTTCGTTGTGCTCGGCGGCATGGGCGCGATGAGCAACAGCAGCTACTGATGCGCCTGGACGGATCCGGCGCCTGCGCCGGATCCGTTGTTGCATGTCCGCGCTTCCCGCTCCTTCCCGACTCGCCCGCTGGGCACCGCTGCTGGTTTCCGCCGGCCTGGCCGTGGGTGCCACAGTGGTCCTGCGCAACGTCAATCCGTATGTCGCCGGCAATCCGTTGCCGAGCTGCCCGCTGTACGCCCTGACCGGCCTGTACTGCCCGGGCTGTGGCAGCACGCGCTGCCTGTATTCCCTGGTCCACTTCGACCTGCCCGGCGCGATGGCGATGAACCCGCTGCTGGTCATCAGCCTGCCGTTCCTGTTGCTGATGCTGCTGAACATCGCCGGCATCCGCCCGCGCGTGCTCGACCCGCTGATGCGGGTACTGGCCAATCCCGTGTTCTGGCTCTGGGTGCTGCCCGGGTATGCGCTGCTGCGCAACCTGCCGTGGGCACCGTTCACTGCACTGGCACCGGTCTAGGTTTCCAGCCAACGGCGCAGCCCCTCGTGGTGGGCGAGTGCATTGATACGGGATCTGGCCGGGCGGGTGGGCTGCGCAGGGGCCGCTGCAAGTACGTCCATGTAAGCTCGGTCGCCGCATCCATGCGGCTCACGCCCCTGCGCAGCCCACCCGCCCGGCCACGGACAGTTTCCGTGTGCGTCCACCACGGAAAAGAAAGAGAAGATCAAAAGCGAAAGCGGATCGCTTCGCTCTGCATCCACGCATGGCGTGGATCTACCGTGTCGACCAAGGTCGACACCTACCCGCAATCGCAGGTCACCCACCGCCACCGGGAAACCATCGGGGGTGGGGCGGTGTGGGGCTGCAGGACCGTTGGCGCCATGGATGGCGCCATCGAGCCCCCAGGGACGGGTTTACGGCGTGTCCTGCAGCCCCACACCGCCCCGCCCAACCCTCAGCAACCCAGAGCCGCTGTTGCTGTTGCTGTTGTTGCTGTTGCTGTTGCCGTTGCTGTTGCCTCTGCAGGTGCAGGGCTGCAAGCCCTGCAAAAGCCACTACGTCACCCAGCCTGCAATCACCAGCAGGGCGAGGATCGCCAGCCACAGCAGCAGCATCCGCCACACCAGGCTCATCGCATCACGCAGGTCCGGCAGCCGCTGCCACACCGGCAACAGCCCGGCCTCGGTGTAATCGTGCGCGTCCTCACGCAGCTCGGCGTTGACGCTGGCCCGCGCCACCGCGCCCAGGAACCCGATGTTGCCGGCCAGGCGCTCGCCATGGGCCTGGCGCCAGGCCTTCCACGCCGTATCGAAGTTGCCCACCAGCGCCATCGAGAACGCCATCAACTGCGCCACCGGCCATTCGATCCAGCCCAGCAGGCGCTGCGCCAGCGCCAGCGGCTCCACCGGCACGCGGGCACGCATCGGGCTTTCCGCCATCAATGCCAGCAGGCGATAGCCCAGCGCACCGGCCGGGCCCAGCAGCAGGAACCAGAACAGCACCGCGAACCAGCGCCGCAGTGCATTGAGCACGGTCGCCTCGACCAGCGAGGGCACGTCTTCGCGCAGGCTGCCCCCGGCCGACTGCAGGTTGCGCACGGCCGCCTGTCGTGTCGCCGCATCATCCGCGTCGATGATCGCTTCGATATCCCGATCCAGGTCGCGTGGCCCCCAGCACCAGGCCAGCACGCCCACGCCCAGCAACAGCGACGGCAGACCGAACAGCACCCCGCGCAGCAACCACGCCAGCAGCACCATCAGCAGCAGCGGCGGCAGCAATGCCAGGGCCACGCCTGCCGGACCCTGCCAGGCCTTGCCGCCGCGCGCGTCCAGCCAGCCCAGCCAGCGCCGGAAGCCGTCGAAACGGCGCAGCGAGGCGGCAGCGGCCGGGGCAACATGGCCCAGGGCCAGTGCCACCAGCACGGCGGCCAGAGTGGTGAACATGGCAGGTCTCCCTACGAAACAGAACGCTCGGCGCCGCTACCTTACCTGTCGCAGCGGCGCCCTCAGCGGTGAACCGGACTGTAACCCGGGCCGTGTTCAGGTGGCGGCAATACAGCTGCCACGACCGGACCGGCAGAGGATCGGGTTCAGCCCTTCTGCTGGCGGTACCAGTGTTCGATCAGGCCGCGCGAAATCGAGATCGGCGGCGACAGGCGGATGCCCTGGCCATCGTCCTCCACATCGCGTGCCAGTGCCGCGCCCACCTCGTCGGCACTGAACCAGCGCGCGTCTTCCAGCTCGCCATCCACCGTCGGCAGGTCATCCTGCGCCTGTGCACGGAAGCCGATCATCAGCGCGCCCGGGAACGGCCACGGCTGCGAGCCGAGGTACTGGCACGCGGTCACCCGCACCTTGCTCTCCTCATGCACTTCACGCACCACGGTCTGCTCGAAGGTCTCGCCGGGTTCGACGAAGCCGGCCAGCACCGAGTAACGCCGCGGTGCCCAGTTGGACTGCCGGCCCAGCAGCAGCCGGCCCTGGTTTTCCACGGCGACGATCACGGCGGGGTCGACGCGCGGGTAGTGCTCGGTGGAACACTGCGCGCAACGACCGACGAAGCCGCCGCGGGCAAACGCCACGGCGCCGCCACACACACCGCAGAAGCGGGTGCGCGAGTGCCAGTAGGACATGCCGCGGGCATAGCTGAAGGCGGTCGCATCGGCCATCGACCACAGCAGAGCGGCCTGGCGCAGGTCGAGGCGACGTGGTGCGGTGACGGTGACGCTGGCGGCTTCAACCGAGAACCACGCTTGTTCCCCGCGCAGGCCGAGGAAGATCGCGGAGCCGGGACCACCCCCGATGTCGGCGCCGGTCAGCGCCAGCGGCTGGTCGTCATCGCCGGTGAAGGCGCTGCCGTCCTGATCGAGCACGAGAATGCGCGCGCCCGGCCACAGGCGCGCCAGTGCATCGGCATCGTCGCGCAGGGCATCGGCGCGCTCCAGCGGTTCGCCAACGAAGGCAAAACCGGAAAGCGGCGAAGAAGTATTGGGCATCCGGCAAGCGTGCCGCCAATCGATGCGGGTGGCAAGGTCGGCGCTGTGCGCAATCTGCTGTTGTGGGCTGGAGGGCACAGAGCATCCACGCATGGCGTGGATCTACGGATCCGCTCTGGCAGGTGCCAACCTTGGTTGGCACATCCTGGCCACAGGGCTCTTACATGCTGAAGCTGCTGCCGCAGCCGCAGGTGGTCTTCGCGTTCGGGTTGCGGATCACGAACTGCGCACCGGTCAGGCTCTCGGTGTAATCCACCTCGGCGCCCATCAGGTACTGCAGGCTCAGCGGGTCGACCAGCAGGGTCACCCCGCTGGTCTGTACCGCCAGGTCGTCCTCGGCACGGTTCTCGTCGAACTCGAACCCGTACTGGAAGCCTGAACAGCCACCGCCTTCGATGTACACGCGCAGGGCCAGGTCGGGGTTGCCCTCTTCCTGGATCAGGGATTTGACCTTGGCGGCCGCCGACTCGGTGAAGTTCAGCGGGCGCTCCAGCGACTGGTAATCGGGCGCGGCAACCGGGGTGGCGCCGGGCAGGGAGACTAGCGTGCTCATGCCGTCAGCATGGGGGTGCCGACGATGGCTTTCAAGCCATCGCCTCGGCCAGCTTGCGGCGTGCGGCGGTGTCACCCTTGCCACCATTGGCCTCTTCGCCTTCCGGAGCCGGCAGGGCGGCCATCGGGGCGCTGGCATGGATCAGGCGACCGTTCAGCTGGGCGCCCGCGTTCATCTCCACCACCTGGTAATGGACGTTGCCATTGACCCGTGCGCTCGGGGTCAGTTCGACCTTCTCGGTGGCATGCACGTCGCCGTCCAGGCGGCCACTGATGACCACCACCTGGGCACGGATCTCGCCCTCGATCACGCCATGCTCGGCGACCGTCAGGGTCGCGCCACTGGCGCCTTCGGCGGCGATCACCTTGCCATGGATGCGGCCTTCCACATACAGGCCCCCACTGAATTCCACATCACCGCGGATCACCACCTGGTTGCCGATCAGGGCATCCACCACCAGCTGGCCTTCACGGTTGGATTTGCTGCTTCCGAACATCTGCCTACTCCCCTTTGGCGGCCGGCGCACCGGCCTGTTTCCAGTCGAATACCTGGGTGGTACCCCCCGTACCACTCCCCAATGTCACCCGCACGCGTTGCGGGGTGAAGTCAGCCGGCAGCATCACGCTGCCGGTGAGCTGCTGGAAGTACCGGAACGAGTAATCCTGTCCCGGCACCTTGCTGCGCTGGTGCAGATCATCCCAGCTGATCGTGGCCAGCTTGCCGTTCTTGACGCCTTCCACGGTGAAGCGCATCTGCCCCTGGCTGATGGCGCCACGGTTGAGGTTCTGGGTCAGCACCGCGGTGTACTGCCAGGTGCCGGCCGCTTCCGGGCTGAACTCGATCGAATGGGTGTTCAGGCCCTTGCGCTGGCTGGTGGAGCCCACCAGGCGCTCATAGAAGGCGACGTCGGCACGCAGGCCGGCGATTTCCTCATCGCGCTCGGCCAGCGAGGACTGCACCTCGGTGTTGGCGGCGCGGCTGATGCGGTCGGAGGCTTCCAGCGTGGCCTGCTTCTGGCGCAATTCGGTCAGCTGCGCCTGCAGCGTCTCGGCACGCTTCTCGGCGGCCTGCAGGCGCTGGCCCTGGGCATCGCGCGGGGTGGCCATCCAGCAGCCACCGAGCACGGCCAGCACCAGGCTGAGCAGCCAGATGCCGCCGATCACCAGCAGGCGGCGACGGTCGGCAGGCGGTTGCGGCGCGCCGGGCAGGCGGACCTGCACGCGCATGGGAGGACGGTTGGTCATGGGTGGATTCCGGGGCATCGCGAGGGCGACACCGGTACGGCCCCTGTGGCAAACGACGCGCTAGTGTATGACAGGACGGGTGGGTTTCCTGCGCAGTGGCGAGCCACGGTCTGTGGCGTTCAGGCATGCCATCGTCGATAGTGTGGTCCCCTGCACAGTTCCGTCGCCGGAGCATCGCCATGACCGAAGCCCACCTGTTCGTGATCGGCATCCTGCTGGCCTGGCTGGCCGGCATCCGCGTCTACCTCACCGTGTTCGGTGTCGGCCTGGCCGGCCTGCTCGGCTGGGTCGACCTGCCGCCGGCCCTGCAGGCCACTGAATCGTGGTGGGTGCTGGGCACCTCGGCGGCGCTGGCGGTGGCCGAATTCTTCGCCGACAAGATTCCCGGCGTGGACTCGGCGTGGGATCTGGTGCAGACCCTGGCACGTGTACCCGCAGGTGCCTTCCTTGCCGCAGCCACGCTGTCGCCGGATGGGCAGCTGGGTACCGGCGCACTTGCTGCCGGTGCCGGTGTCGCGCTGGCCAGCCATGGCCTGAAAGCCGGCACCCGTGCCCTGCTCAATACCTCGCCCGAGCCTGCCAGCAACTGGGTGGCCTCCGCCGCCGAGGACACCGTGGTGGTCGGGGGCCTGGCCCTGGCCCTGGCACACCCGTGGATCGCGCTGATCGTGGTGCTGGCCTGCAGCCTGGCGGGCGCGCTGCTGGTGTGGCTGGTCTGGCGCGCACTGTGGAAGGGCGTGCGCTGGCTGGCACGCGGTGCGTCGCCCGACAGTCCACGCCAGCCCGGTACCGGTTGATCGCCGGGCTTGTCGCATAATGGACGCGAACACCAGGAGCACCGATGGCCGCAAACGAATCCCCCGCGGGCGCCCGCCCGGGACGCGCTGAATCCCCTCCGGCCGATCATTGGCAACGCTGGACGGCTGAATCGGCGAGCGCCGTCGCCGCAGCGCCGGCAGCAGTTCCGCCGCTGGCAGCCTCCGACGCACCCGCATCGATCGGCAGCGCACCACCGCCGCTGCCGGGTCCGGGCATGCTGGCCGAGGCTGGCAACAACGACCAGGCACCGCCGACATCCGATTCGCCCTACCGCGTGCTGATCGTCGAGGACGACCGCGCGCAGGCCCTGTTCGCACAGAGCGTGCTGCATGGCGCCGGCATGCAGGCCATCGTGCACAGCGATGCCGACGGTGCGCTACAGGCGATCAAGGAGCATCGCCCCGACCTGATCCTGATGGACCTGCACCTGCCCGGCCTGGACGGCATGCGCCTGACCGCGCTGATCCGCCAGCAGCCTGGCCTGCAGTTGCTGCCGATCGTGTTCCTGAGCGGCGATCCGGACCCGGAGCGCCAGTTCGAAGTGCTCGACAGCGGCGCCGACGATTACCTGAGCAAGCCGATCCGGCCGCGCCACCTGATCGCCGCCGTGGCCAACCGCATCCGTCGCGCACGTGCGCAGGCAGCAACCCTGCCCGGTGCAACCGGCGCACCGGCCACCAGCAATCCGGAAACCGGCCTGCCGACGCGTCACCACGTGCTGCAGCAGCTCAATGCCGCCCTCGCCCATCGCGACCGGGGTGGCGTGTTCTTCGTTGAAGTGGCCAGCGCGCTGGGCCTGCGCGAACGCTATGGCTACGCCGCCTTCGAGCGCCTGATGGTGCAGGCCGGGCAGCGCCTGGCCGAGGCCGGCCATCCGCACCTGCTGGCACGCCTGAACGACAACAGCTTCCTGCTGCTGGCCCGCAATACGGATGAAGACAGCCTGGAAAGCATCGCCGCGACCCTGCGTGAGCAGCTCTCGGCGCGCGCCTTCGTGATCCGCGACGATGAGTCGGTGCACCTGCGCGGCGTGGTGGGTTACGCGCCGCTGTCGCCGGGCTTCGACGATGCCAACGCTGCACTGGAAGCGGTCGAGCGCACCACCCTGCAGGCACGCCTGCTCAGCGCCGGCGTGGCGGGCCACGTGCACCGCCAGGCCGTCACCGAACAGGAACACCTGGCACTGCTGGAAGGCCAGCTGGAGCTGGCCTATCAGCCGATCGTCGCTGTCGCCGGTGGCAACACCGCGCAGTACCAGCTGCTGCTGCGCCTGCGCCAGGCCGATGGCACGGTGCTGGCGGCCGGCCAGGTGATTCCCGCCGCCGAGGCGGCAGGCCGCATCGCCGACCTCGACCAGCAGGTGATGGACCATGCGCTGGGCCTGCTGGACCTGTACCGGCACGCAACGCAGCCGCTGAACCTGTTCGTCTCGCAGTCGCTGCGCACGCTGCAGCGCGATGCCTTTGGCGACTGGCTGCTGGAATCACTGCAGCAGCGTGACCTGCCCGGCAGTGCGCTGGTGATCGACGTGCGCCTGCCCGACGCGCTGATCCACACCGTGCCGCTGCAGCAGTTCTGCCAGCGCATGGCCGGCGCCGGCGTGCGCTTCTGCCTGAGCCAGTTCGAGCCCAGCGGCGAAGCCGATGCACTGCTGACCCAGCTGCCGCTGTCGTTCGTGCGCATGGCCGCGCGCTTCTCCAGCAGCCATTCCAACCCAGCCACGCGCGAGGAACTGCGCAAGGCGATCGAACAGGCGCATGCGGCCGGGCTGCAGATCATCGGCCAGCAGATCGAAGACCCGCAGGCCGCGGCCGCGATGTGGGTCGGCGGCGTCGATTACATCCAGGGCGACATGGTGCAGTCGGCCGGCAGCGACCTGAACTTCGACTTCCACAACGCGGTGCTCTGACGTGCTGCTGTGGGGCGTGCTGCTGGTTGCCCTTGCCGCGGCCGCCATGGCGCTGCTGTTGGGCCTGCGCCTGCGCACGCGCAGCCGGGCACTGGCCCGGCTGCAGCGCGAGCACAGCGCGCTGGCCGCCGACCGCGACCAGCTGCGCCATACCACCGAACGCCAGGGCCAGCTGGAACAGCAGCTGCTGCAGGCCAAGCAGGCCGCCGAAGCGGCCGTGCTGGCCAAGGGCGAGTTCCTGGCCACGATGAGCCACGAGATCCGCACCCCGCTCAACGGCATCCTGCCGATGCTGGAGCTGATCGCGCGCGGGCCGCTGGGCGAGGACCAGCGGCAGATGCTGGCCACCGCTTCGGCCAGTTCACAGCAGCTGCTGCGCATCGTCGACGACATCCTCGACTACTCCCGGCTGGAAGCACAGGCGCTGGAACTGGAGATCACCAGCTTCAACCTGCGCGACCTGCTCGATGGCGTGGTGCAGCTGATGCAGCGCGCCGCCGACGCCAAGGGCCTGGCCCTGGGCCTGCAACTGGATCCTTTGGTGCGCCTGCCGGTGCGCGGCGACCCGGTGCGCCTGCGCCAGGTGCTGAGCAACCTGCTGGCCAACGCAATCAAGTTCACCGCCCGCGGCCAGGTGCAGCTGCGCGTGCTGCGGCTGGGCGAAGGTGCCGCGCAGCACCAGCTGCGCTTCGAGATCATCGATACCGGCATCGGCATCGACGACACACTGCAGGCACGCCTGTTCCAGTCCTTCAGCCAAGCCGACGCATCCACCACCCGCATCTACGGCGGCACCGGCCTGGGCCTGGCCATCTGCAAGCGCATCATCGACCTGATGCACGGGCAGATCGGCGTGCAGTCCACGCCTGGCCAGGGCGCTACGTTCTGGTTCGAGATCCCGCTGCTGAAGGTTCCTGGCGACCTGCCGGCGATGGCGCGCGCGCCAGCACCGCTGCTGCTGTTCAGTGCCGATGCAACGCTGCGGGCACGCATCGAGCGCATCGCGGCCCATCATGGCCTGCTGGTGCACGCCATGGCGCAGCTCGATGCCGTGGTCGAGCGCCTGCGCGCGGTGCCGAGGCCGGGGCAACCGGCGCCGGCCTGGCTGCTGGTCGATGCACGTGCGCGCCACATCGGTGAAGCGACGCTGCAACAGGCGTTGGCCGAACGTGGCGAGGACGATGCCCTGCAGGTGCTGTGGCTGCAGGACGATACCCTTCCGGCACGCCCGCGCCAGCGGCAGCTACCCTCGCATTTCGACGACGCTGCGCTGCATGCACTGCTGGCTGCACCGGTCGCGCATGCGCGCCCTGCCGCGCTGCTGGCCAACGCCGAACAGGGGCAGCCCACGCCCACGCTGCCGCCGTTGCACCTGCGCGTGCTGCTGGTGGAAGACAACACGGTCAACCGGATGGTGGCCGAGCATCTGCTGCGCGTATTCCAGTGCGAGGTGCGCAATGCCGCCGATGGCGAGCAGGCGCTGGCCGCCCTTCGCGAAGGCGGCGTGGACGTGGTGCTGATGGATTGCCAGATGCCGGTGCTGGACGGCTACGCCGCCACGCGCCACTGGCGTGCGGAAGAAGCGGAAACCGGGCGCACGCGGTTGCCGATCATCGCGATGACGGCCAACGCCATGGCCGGTGATCGCGAGCGCTGCCTGCAGGCCGGCATGGACGACTACCTGTCCAAGCCGATCGCACGTGCCACGCTGCATGCGCTGTTGCAGCGCTGGGGTGGCGGGAAAGCTGCATCACCTGGACAGCCTTCCGTAGAGCCGAGCCATGCTCGGCTGACGGCCAATTGCAGTCGCACGCCATCAGCCGAGCATGGCTCGGCGCTACAGAATCCGGAAAAGCAGGTGGCGCCAGCACCGCAACCGGTACTGGACCGCGACGTGCTGGACGAACTGCACGCGGTAATCGGCGATACCGCCCTCCAGATCGTCTCGGTGTTCCTGGAAGATGCGCCGGCGATGGTGCAGCAGCTGCAGCAGGCCGCGCAGAACGGCGACGAGCCCCGCCTGCAGGCGGTCGCGCACAGCCTGAAATCATCAAGCGCGAACGTGGGGGCCTTGTCGCTGTCGGCGGTGGCGCAGCGGATCGAACATGAGGCCCGCAGCGGCAGCCTGCAGCGCCCCGCCGTAGCGGTAGCGCTGCTGGTTGCCGAATTCGCCCGTGCGCGCGTGGCACTGACGGGCTACCTGGCACAGCATCGCGCCGGCCAGGCCGGCTGAGTCAGTCTTCCAGCTTGCTCAGCAGGTACTTCGGCTCGCCGATGCGCTCGATCAGGTCGAGCTGGGTTTCCAGCCAGTCGATGTGCTCTTCTTCCGAGTCGAGGATCTTCACGAACAGCTGGCGGCTGACGTAGTCACCCACCGAATCGGAATAGGCCACGGCCTCGCGCAGGGTGACCACGCCATCGCGTTCCAGCGACAGGTCGCACTGCAGGATCTCGGTCGGGTTCTCGCCGATGCGCAGCTTGCCCAGCGCCTGGAAGTTCGGCAGGCCTTCAAGGAACAGGATGCGGTCGGCGAGCATGTCGGCATGCTTCATCTCGTCGATCGATTCCTTGTACTCATGTTCGGCCAGTTCCTTGATGCCCCAGTTCTTCAGCATCTTGGCGTGCAGGAAGTACTGGTTGATCGCGGTCAGCTCGTTGTAGAGGACCTTGTTGAGGAATTCGATGACCTTGGTGTCGCCCTTCATGGGGATGCTCCTGCACGCTGAAAACGCAGGCACTTTAACGCCTTGCGTGCGGTCGTGAAGGAACGCGAATCGTGCGCATTGGCCTATGCGGCCACGCGTGAAGGATGCGGAAGCGCGGCGTCAACGCGCCGCGAAAGAGACGTCAGGCGACCTGGGCCAGACCGAGGACCGGCAGCGGCAGATCGTGGGTGGCACGTGCCTTGGACAGCAGGTCGCCTGCCATGTCCAGGCAGGAACCGCAGGTCGCGCCACAACCGGTACGCATGGTCAGCTCGGCCACCGTGCTGACGCCATTGCTGGCGGCTTCGCGGATCTGGTGGTCGGTGACTCCGTTGCAGATGCAGACGTACACAGGCGTGAACCGGGCTGACAGGCCAAGAGTGGCCTGTTGGCTATTTCAATGGAAACGAGAATGGTTGTCAATCAGAGACCTGAACCATTCTCGATACGGTTCAGAGTGCGATCGAATACAACAGGGCCAGCACCGGCGTACTGAAGAACATGGTCAGCCAGTGCAGGCCACCGCCTGCCGCCCTCAGGCGCAGCAGGTAGTCCGCCAGATACAGGGCACCGGCACAGTTCACCAGGATGAGGACCATGCCCAGCCCAAGCGGGATCGTTGCGCTGCCGCCAAGCACCACCACGCCCAACGCCATCCAGGGCAGGCTGGCCAGCCGGACAACCAGGCCCTGCTGGAAATACCCGGCGGGGACGCGTTGTGACGGATCGACCCGCGGCCTGCGCGGCCTCCCCATCAAACCGCCCCCGGCTCACCCTTGGCCTTGCGCGGCCAGTAGCCACCGCGCTTGGGCGTGCGCTTGCGGGGCCTGTCGTGGCCGGCAGCGTGACCCGGCATCCAGGCCTCCGCAGCGCTCTTGGGCATGGCGGTGACGCCCTGCCCGGCCACCCCGCGCGCCAACGGCGCCAGATGTCGCAGAGCGCGCGCATAGACGCCACGCTTGAACATCACCACGTGCTCCACCGGGTACCAGAAGTCCACCCAGCGCCAGTGGTCGAACTCGGGCGAATCGGTATGGTCCAGCTGCACATGCGATTCGTCGCCGGTCAGGCGCAGCAGGAACCAGACCTGCTTCTGGCCGATGCAGACCTGCCGCTCATTGCGGCGGATGGCCCGCGCCGGCAGCTTGTAGCGCAGCCAGCCGGGCGTCGCCCCGAGCACTTCCACGTGCTCAGGCAGCAGGCCGGTCTCTTCCTGCAGTTCACGATACATGGCCTCGACAGGCGTCTCGTCGGTGTTCATGCCACCCTGCGGGAACTGCCAGCCGTCCCGGCGCACACGTCGTGCCCAGAACACCTGGCCGTCCTGCCGCATCAGCACAATGCCGACGTTCGGTCGATAGCCGTCCGGATCGATCACGATGCGGACTCCTAAGAAAATCTACTGGTCGGGACTATCCCATGCCCTCTGTCGACCCACAAGCACGACACAAAAGTGTTGACAGGGTCGATACACATCCGCAGAATAGCGGGCTCACCAAGGCTATGTAGCTCAGCCGGTTAGAGCACAGCACTCATAATGCTGGGGTCGGTGGTTCGAGTCCACCCATAGCCACCACACTGAAAATCAAGTTGTTTTTCAGTGTGAAAAGTGAGAAAATAGTTGCACGTTTTGCCCCGTCGCCAAGCGGTAAGGCACCTGACTCTGACTCAGGCATTCGGTGGTTCGAATCCATCCGGGGCAGCCAAATTAAAAACAAAAGGCCAGATCGAAAGATCTGGCCTTTTGTTTTTAATTTGGTCGCGCATTCCACCTGATCCCCGCGCCTGTCGGCACGCCCCCTTGAACATCAAGGGGGCTCTCCTCCAGAGAGGGGTCCGGGGTCGGATCCTTTTCAGAGAAAAGGGCTCCGACCCCACCCCCTTCTGACATGTGAAGCCACGGGTAGTACCGACCGCTGGCCGGCAACCCGGGAATGCATGACCCCGAAACGACAAAAGCCCGGCCGAAGCCGGGCTTTTGCTTTTCCATCCAGCGGGCTCCCGAAGGAGCCCAACCAGGCGCGGTAGATCAGCGCTTGGAGAACTGGGTGGCGCGGCGGGCCTTGTGCAGACCGACCTTCTTACGCTCGACTTCACGGGCGTCACGGGTCATGAAGCCGGCCTTGCGCAGCTCGGACTTCAGGGTTTCGTCGTACTCGACCAGAGCACGGGCGATGCCCAGACGGATCGCACCGGCCTGGCCGGTGGTGCCGCCGCCAGCGGCGGTGACCAGGATGTCGAAGCTTTCGGTGTTCTTGGTCAGCTCGAGCGGCTGGCGCACGATCATGCGCGCAGTCTCACGACCGAAGAACTCGTCCAGCGGACGGCCGTTGACGGTGATGTTGCCCGAACCCTTGCGCAGGAACACGCGAGCGGTGGAGGACTTGCGGCGGCCAGTGCCGTAGTTTTGAGTGATAGCCATGATTAGATATCCAGAACCTGCGGCTGCTGTGCGGCGTGCGGATGCTCAGTGCCGGCGTAGACCTTGAGCTTGCGGTACATCTGGCGACCCAGCGGGCCCTTCGGCAGCATGCCCTTCACGGCGATCTCGATCACGCGCTCCGGGTGGCGCTCCAGCGCCTGTGCCAGGGATTCGGTCTTCAGGTTGCCGATGTAACCGGTGAAACGGTGATACATCTTGTCCTGCAGCTTCTTGCCGGTGACGGCAATCTTTTCTGCATTGATGACGACCAGGTAGTCGCCGGTATCAACGTGGGGGGTGTAGACCGGCTTGTGCTTGCCGCGCAGACGGCGGGCCAGCTCGGTGGCGAGACGGCCCAGGGTCTTGCCCTCGGCGTCGACGAGGTACCAGTCGCGCTGGACGGTCTCGTTCTTGGCAGTGAAAGTGCTCATGAAGAACTCTAGGTTAGGTCGGGCTCATTGCGGCGAAAGGCTCACCGGAACTCTGCCACGCGTTGTGAAAAGGTGAAGCGTAAGAGGCGGGATTGTACGCAGGTCAGACCCCCGTTGCAAGCCGGCCCCTGACCGGGTTGGCAGGGGGACGGGGCCGGGCGAGAATCGCGGGGTCTTCCGCCCCACCGTGTACCGCCATGACCGTGCTCCGCCAGATCACCCCGCTGGACCACCTGCTGACCGAGGCGCAGCGCGCCCTGGACACGGTGTTCGGCAACCCGCCGGCGGCCCGTCCCTACCCGGCTGCGGACACCGACGAGCCGGGCATGGACAGCACTGAACGCCGCCATGCGGCCGGGCTGATGCGGATCAACCATGTCGGCGAGGTCTGCGCGCAGGGCCTGTACTTCGGCCAGGCCGCCGTGGCCCGCGACCCGGCCACGCGTGAACACCTGCTGGAAGCGGCCCAGGAAGAGACCGACCACCTGGCCTGGTGCGCCACCCGCCTGGGCGAACTGGACAGCCGTCCGAGCCTGTTCAACCCGCTCTGGTATGCCGGCAGCTACACCATCGGCACCCTGGCCGGGCTGCGTGGCGACGGCTGGAACCTGGGCTTCGTGGTCGAAACCGAGCGCCAGGTGGAAGCCCATCTGGACGAGCACCTGGTCGACCTGCCGGCCAGCGACCTGCGCAGCCGCGCGGTCATCCAGGTGATGAAGGAAGACGAGGCCCGCCACGCGGAGCACGCCGAGCAGGCCGGCGCACGCCGCCTGCCGTTCCCGATCCCGGGCGCGATGGCGCTGGCCTCCAGGGTGATGAAGACCATCGCCTACCGCATCTGAAGGGTTGTCCGCACCAACGGCGTGGGCCTACCAAGAGGTGCGGCGGGGCCTGACGGTGGGGCGCGACCGTTGGTCGGGCCATCAATCAGTTCGGCGACACCAGCTTCAGGCCGATCACACCGGCCACGATCAGGCCCACGCAGGCCAGGCGGGCCGGCGATGCGCTGTCGTTGAACAGGTAGATGCCCAGCACCGCCACGCCCATGGCGCCGATACCGGTCCAGATCGCGTAGGCCGTGCCGACCGGGATGCTCTTCATCGCCTGGCTCATCAGGTACAGGCTGATCAGCGCGGACACGACCGTGGCAGCAGTGGGAAGGGGTTTGCTGAAGCCTTCGGAGTACTTCATTCCGAGGGCGAAACCAATCTCGAACAGGCCGGCCAGCAGCAGGTAGATCCAGGGCATGGGTGGGGGCTCCTTACCTTTTTGAGAAAAACGAAACGGCCCGGTGTTTTCACACCGGGCCGTGGGTCGGTACATCACCGTGGAACCACGTCGCTTGCGCGACACCAGTTCCACGGGGCGGGTCGTCCCGCCTGGGCGGCGATGCCTGCCGGCATCGCGCATGGGGCTTACTCGGACAGGTTCCGGCCGTGGAACAGCTCTTCGATCTCGCGCTTGAGCAGCGCTTCGATCTTCATGCGTTCCTTGAACGACAGGTTCTTGGCCTTTTCCTCGAACAGGTACTGGTCCAGGTCGAAGTCCTTCAGGTGCATCTTCGTGTGGAAGATGTTTTCCTGGTAGACGTTGACGTCGAACATCTCGTAACGCGACTTGATGTTCTTGGCCAGGAAGTTCTGGATCGAGTTGATCTTGTGATCGATGTAGTGCTTCTTGCCCTTCACATCGCGGGTGAAGCCACGGACGCGGTAGTCCATGATCACGATGTCCGACTCGAGGCTTTCGATCAGGTAGTTCAACGCCTTCAACGGCGAAATGACGCCGCAGGTGGCCACGTCGATGTCGGCGCGGAAGGTGGCGATACCTTCCTGCGGGTGCGTTTCCGGATAGGTGTGCACGGTGATGTGCGACTTGTCCATGTGCGCGACCACAGCGTCGGAGATCAGCTCCTTGCCGGCCTGCTTCTTGTCGATCACCGGTTCTTCGGAGATCAGGATGGTCACCGAGGCACCCTGCGGGTCGTAGTCCTGGCGGGCCACGTTCAGGATGTTGGCGCCGATGATCTCGGCGACATCGGTCAAGATTTGAGTCAGCCTGTCGGCGTTGTACTCTTCATCGATGTATTCAATGTAACGCTGACGCTCCTCTTCGGTGCGCGCGTAACACACGTCATAGATGTTGAAGCTCAGCGCCTTGGTGAGGTTGTTGAAACCCTGCAGCCTCAGGCGAGGCAACGGCTTGACCACGGCGGTCGATTCCTGTGTAAGAAGGGAAAGGGGGAATTATGGGGCAAACTGTCCCCGGGGGGAACGTGAAGATCGCTCACATCTGGCACACTGTTTGCCCTTAACAATTGCGCTGGTTAAGCTCCGCTATCGACCCCGTGAATCCGTTCATGCGCAGAGGGAGCGCTCCTATCGTGTCAACCGTGCGCCTAGCTAGCAGTCCACTGGCCCTGGATATCGCCACAATCGATCGTTTCCTGGCGCACAGCCACAGGCGGCGATACCCCACCCGTACCGACGTCTTCCGACCCGGTGACCCGGCGGGAACCCTGTATTACGTCATCAGCGGCTCGGTTTCGATCATGGCCGAGGAAGATGACGATCGCGAGCTCGTGCTGGGCTACTTCGGTGCTGGCGAGTTCGTCGGCGAGATGGGCCTGTTCGTTGAATCGGACCGCCGCGAGGTGATCCTGCGGACCCGCACCGCCTGTGAGCTGGCCGAAATCAGCTACGAGCGCCTGCATCAGCTGTTCCTCGGCCCGCTGTCGGCCGATGCCCCGCGCCTGCTGTACGCGCTGGGCCAGCAGATCTCCAAGCGCCTGCTCGACACCAGCCGCAAGGCCAGCCGACTGGCATTCCTGGACGTCACCGACCGGATCGTGCGCACCCTGCACGACCTGGCGCAGGAACCGGAAGCAATGAGCCACCCGCAGGGCAGCCAGCTGCGCGTCTCGCGCCAGGAACTGGCGCGCCTGGTCGGCTGTTCGCGCGAAATGGCCGGCCGCGTGCTGAAGAAGTTGCAGACCGACGGCCTGCTGCATGCCCGCGGCAAGACCGTGGTGCTGTACGGCACCCGTTGACCGTTGAGCACCCGGTGGGTGCGGACCTTGGTCCGCACTCCTTCGCGCGCTAGGCTCGGGGCATGGAGCTGAGCAGCGAATTCTGGTGGTTCATCCTCATCGGCCTCGGCGCGCAGCTGGTCGACGGCGCGCTGGGCATGGCTTTCGGCCTGGTCTCATCGTCGGTGATGCTGAGCATGGGCCTGCCGCCGGCGCAGGTCAGCGCCAGCATCCACACCGCGGAAGTGTTCACCACCGGCGCCTCGGGTGTGTCGCACCTCGCCGCCGGGAATGTCGATAAACGCCTGTTCCTGCGCCTGGCCCTGCCCGGCGCGGTGGGCGGCGCGGTGGGCGCCTACGTGCTCACCCAGATCCCGGGCGAGATCATCCGGCCACTGATCTACCTGTACCTGCTGGTGCTGGCGATCATCATCCTGGCCCGCGCGGCCGGACGCTGGATGCCCAAGGGCGAAATCCGCCGGGTACCGGTGCTGGGCTTCTTCGCGGGCCTGCTCGACGCCAGCGGCGGTGGCGGCTGGGGGCCGATCGCCACGTCCACCCTGCTCGCTCGTGGTGGCCAGGCGCGCACCACCATCGGTACGGTCAATGCGGCGGAGTTCGTGGTCACGCTGACGGTGTCGGCGACCTTCCTGCTGTCGATGGGCGTGCAGCACCTGCAGATCGTCGCCGGCCTGCTGATCGGCGGCATGATGGCTGCGCCAGTGGCGGCCATCCTGGTCAAGCGGGTGAAGGAGCGCTGGGTGCTGGTGGCCGTTGGCATGCTGGTGCTGGGCATCAGCCTGTTCCAGATCGGCCATGCGGTGTACGGGCACCTGTATCGCTGAGTCATCCCCTGTAGAGCCGAGCCATGCTCGGCTGATGGCGCACGGATACCGCAACGAAGAGCAGCCGAGCATGGCTCGGCTCTACAGCAGGCTAGGATCAGGCCTTGTCGCCGCCGCGGTCCACGCAGCCCCAGTTGAGGATGCGGGTACCGGCCGGCAGCACGCGGCGGAAGAAGTCCACCCTGCCCGGCTTCGGGTTCACCACCACCGGCGCCTTGGCCGCCAGCAGCAATGGCAGGTCGGCGGTGCTGTCGGAGTAGGCGATATCGATATCGCCGTAGCCGCGCTCGCGCAGCATGCGCATCTTCTCTTCGTTGTGGCAGTGGCGGGTCGGGCCGACGCCGCCCAGCCGTGGGCCAACCTCGGTGCCGATCACCGGTACGTCCTGGTGGGCGACGAAGGCCAGGATCGCCCGTGCCAGCTCTGGCGGCGCGCCGGTGGCAACCACCACGCGGTCGCCCTTGGCGCGGTGCGCGGCGAACACCTCCAGCGCCTGCGGCAGCAGCTTGGCGCGCATCTGCGCCTCATTGCGCAGCACATAGGCGTCGATGACCTTGTTGAAATCGCGCGCACGGTGCAGGCCGAAGCTGCCGATCCACACATAGACCGAAATACCGGCACGACGGGTCGGCAGCAGCGCCACCATCGGCCCGGCAATCGGCGTGACCAGCAGCGCCGCCAGCATCCGCAACGGGTTGCGCTTGATCAGCGAGGCGAACAGGTGGGTGCCCGAATCGCCGTCGTAGAGGGTGTGGTCGAAGTCGAAGACCACCAGCGGCGCATCGTCGCGTGGCGTCGGATAGTGCGTTTTCATGCCGCGAAGAATAGCTGACGCAGGCCCTCGCCCGGCTCTTCCACGCGCATGAAGGCCTCGCCGACCAGGAACGCATGGATGCCGGCATCGCGCATCAGCGCCACGTCCTGCGGGCCGAGGATGCCGCTCTCGGTCACCAGCAGGCGGTCACGCGGCACCGCCTTCTGCATGTCCAGCGTGGTCTGCAGCGACACCTCGAAGGTGCGCAGGTTGCGGTTGTTGATGCCGATCATCGGTGCCGGCACCTGCAGCGCACGCTCCAGTTCGTCGATGTCATGCACTTCCACCAGCACGTCCATGCCCAGCGACAGTGCCAGTTCGGACAGGGTGGCCAGCTGGGTGTCGTCCAGCGCGGCGACGATCAGCAGGATGCAGTCGGCGCCCAGCACGCGCGCCTCGTACACCTGGTAGGCGTCAATCACGAAGTCCTTGCGCAGCACCGGCAGCGTGCAGGCCTCGCGGGCCTGCTGCAGGTAGGCGTCGGCACCCTGGAAGAAATCCACGTCGGTCAGCACCGACAGGCAACTGGCGCCACCGAACTCGTAGCTGACGGCGATATCGGCCGGGCGGAAATCCGGGCGGATCACGCCCTTGGACGGGCTGGCCTTCTTCACCTCGGCGATGACCGCGGGGTCGCCATTGGCCACGGCCGCCTGCAGGGCGCGCACGAAGCCACGTACCGGCGGGGCGCTGTCCACGGCGGCCTGAAGCGCCTCGAGCGGGCGCTGGGCGCGGCGCTGGGCCACTTCTTCGGCCTTGCGGGCCAGGATCGTCTGCAGGATGTCGCTCATCGTCGTCGGTTCGGTGCGGGGGCGGTGAGGACGGCCATTATCGGCCATCAAAAGGGTCAGGCTGAACCGCGCGCTCAGGCAACCAGCGCGCGGGTGGTCTCCACATACTGCTGCAGGCGCTGGCGGGCGCTGCCGTTGGCGATGGCTGCACGGGCACGGGCCAGGCCATCGCCGATGTCGCTGGCCACGCCGGCCACGTACAGCGCGGCGCCGGCATTCAGCGCCACGATGTCCAGTGCCGGTCCCTGCTGGTTGTCCAGCACGGCGCGCAGCATGGCGATGGACTGCTCCGGGCCGTCCACGCGCAGGTTGCGGCTGGCCGACATGGCGATGCCGAAGTCTTCCGGGTGGATCTCGTACTCGCGCACCTTGCCGTCGCGCAGCTCGCCCACCAGGGTGCCGGCGCCCAGCGAGATCTCGTCCATGTTGTCGCGGCCCCAGACCACCATGGCGCGCTCGGTGCCCAGCTCGCGCAGCACGCGCGCCTGGATGCCCACCAGATCGGGGTGGAACACGCCCATCAGCACCGACGGCGCGCTGGCCGGGTTGGTCAGCGGGCCGAGGATGTTGAAGATGGTGCGCACGCCCATCTCGCGGCGGACCGGCGCGACCACCTTCATCGACGGATGGTGGATCGGCGCGAACATGAAGCCGATGCCGGTCTGCTCGATGGCCGCGGCCACCTGGGCCGGCTGCAGTTCGATGGCGGCACCCAGTGCTTCGACCGCATCGGCGCTGCCGGACTTGGACGACACGCTGCGGTTGCCATGCTTGGCCACGCGCGCGCCGGCTGCGGCCGCCACGAACATCGCGCAGGTGGAGATGTTGAAGGTATGCGAGCCATCGCCACCGGTACCGACGATGTCGACCAGGTGGGTGGTATCGGCCACCGGCACCGCCAGCGCGAATTCGCGCATGACCGTGGCCGCGGCCGCGATCTCGTCGATGGTTTCCTTCTTCACCCGCAGGCCGGTGAGGATGGCGGCGGTCATCATCGGCGAGACATCGCCGCGCATGATCTGCCGCATCAGGTCGACCATTTCGTCGAAGAAGATTTCGCGGTGCTCGATGGTGCGTTGCAGGGCTTCCTGGGGGGAGAAGCTCATGGGAATGCTCCTTGGATCAGGCCGCCGGACGCTGCAGGAAATTGCGCAGCAGGGCGTGGCCGTGTTCGGTGAGGATGGATTCGGGGTGGAACTGCACGCCCTCCACCGGGAACTGGCGGTGACGCAGGCCCATGATCTCTTCGATCGAGCCGTCCTCGTTCTCGGTCCAGGCGGTCACTTCCAGCGCATCGGGCAGGCTGTGCTTGTCCACCACCAGCGAGTGGTAGCGGGTGGCCTGGTAACGATCCGGCAGACCGGCGAACACGCCCTTGCCTTCATGGCGGATGGGCGAGGTCTTGCCGTGCATGATGTTGCCCGCGCGGATGACCGTGCCACCGTAGACCTGGCCGATGCCCTGGTGGCCCAGGCACACGCCGAGGATCGGCGTGGTCGGGCCCAGGCGCTGGATCAATTCCAGCGACACGCCCGCTTCGTTGGGCGTGCACGGGCCAGGCGAGATGACGATGCGCTCGGGCTTCTGCGCGGCGATCTCGTCCACGCTCATCGCATCGTTGCGCACCACCTTCACTTCGGCGCCCAGCGTCTGCAGGTACTGCACGAGGTTGTAGGTGAAGCTGTCGTAGTTGTCGATCATCCACAACATGGTCAGGTTCCGTCGCTTATCAGGAAAATGGCGTATACGTTTTCGGTGTAGGTGATGGGGCCGGCTTCAATGGACTCCGGTGCACCGGGCGCAGGTGCCGAGGCCGGTGCATAGCTGCCGGTCACCGAGATCCTGTCCAGATACTCACCATCCTCGCCCGGCTGCGGCCATTGCCCGGCCTGGATGCCGTAGGCGAAGTCCGGCGCCACGTCGGAGATGCTGTACAGGCCACGCACTTTCGTTCCATAGGCCTTGGCCAGGCCCTGCGCGGACTCGCGGGTCTTGGCCGCTGCTTCGCCCTTGAGTTCGCGTCGCAGCGCCACTTCGCCCGAGTAGGTCGGGGCCACGCTGCTGACCTGCACGTTCTCGTTGGCCTTCAGCGCACCCAGCACGTCCTGCATCGCCTTCACGCTGGCGAAGCTGGCACGCAGCTGGCGCGACACGCGGGTGCCGATGAAGACCTGCCGGTTCTGCTCATAGCGCGTCGCCGGACCGATACGCAGGTTGTCCGCGCGCACGCTGCCTTCCACCGCCTTGTGCTGCTTGAACAGCGCCAGCACGCGCGCGACGTTGTCCTGCACGCGGTGGCGCGCGGCGTCGGCATCCATGTCGGTCTCTTCGATGTTCAACTGCAGGCCGAACCGGTCCGGCATCACCACGCGGCGCGCCTCGCCCTTCACCAGCAGGTGCGGCTGCGAAGGAATGGTATTGGCCTGTGCCCACGCAGACGGGGCCATCGTGGCCAGCAGCGACGACCACAGCAATGCGCTCAGCAGCTTCATGCGGTACTCCTTGTCTTGAATGGGAACTGCAGGAGGTGCCGCGGCGCAGGCCACGGCACGGAAAGGCTCACAGGCCCTTGGCGGCCTGGGCGACGGCGCGGAACAGCGCGCGGCCCTTGTTCATCGTCTCGTCCCATTCCTTGTCCGGGTCCGAGTCGTAGACGATGCCGGCGCCGGCCTGCACGTACAGGCGGCCATCCTTGATCACCGCGGTGCGGATCGCGATCGCGGTATCGGCATCGCCGTGCCAGCCGATGTAGCCGATGCTGCCGGCATAGACATTGCGCTTGATCGGTTCCAGCTCGCGGATCACCTCCAGCGCGCGGATCTTCGGCGCGCCGCTGACCGTGCCGGCCGGGAAGGTGGCGCGCAGCACATCGGCATAGCTCAGCCCCGGCTGCAGCTGCCCGGTCACTTCGCTGACGATGTGCATGACGTGGCTGTAGCGTTCGATCACGAACTGCTCGCCCACTTCCACGGTGCCGGCCTTGGACACGCGACCGGCATCGTTGCGGCCGAGGTCGATCAGCATCAGGTGCTCGGCGCGTTCCTTCGGATCGGCCAGCAGTTCGGCTTCCAGCGCCAGGTCCTGCTCGACGGTGGCACCGCGCGGACGGGTGCCTGCGATCGGGCGCACAGTCACTTCGCCGTCCTGCAGACGCACCAGGATTTCCGGCGACGAACCGACCACCTGCAGGTCGCCGACATCGAGGAAATACATGTAAGGCGACGGGTTCAGTGCACGCAGCGCGCGGTACACGTCCACCGGGCGCGCCTTGAACGGCACGCTCAGGCGCTGGCTCAGCACCACCTGGAAGATGTCACCGGCGCGGATGTATTCCTTGCTGCGCTGGACCGCATCGACGAAGCCTTCGCGGGTGAAACCGGAGACGAAATCGGACTCGTCCAGCACATCACTGTTGAGCGGGGCGGGATAACCGGCGCCCGGTGCGCGCAGCTTGGCGGTCAGTGCATCCAGGCGGGCCTGGGCCTGCTCGAAGGCGCCCTCGACCCGGGGGTCGGCATGCACGATCAGGTACAGCCGGCCCTTGAGATTGTCGAACACCGCCAGCTCATTGGAATCCAGCAGCAGGATGTCCGGGGTGCCCAGTTCATCACGGCCGGCCGGCGGCGCCAGGCGCGGTTCGATGTAGCCGATGCATTCGAAACCGAACCAGCCGACCAGGCCACCGGTGAAGCCCGGCAGGCCTTCCAGCTTCGGCACCGAGTGGGCGCTGCGCAGCGCCTCGACTTCGGCGAAGGGATCGGCTACCTCGCGGGTGTCCACCACCTGGCCGTCTTCGCGCACGGTCAGCGTGTGGCCGTGGAAGGCATACACGCGTCGCGCCGGCAGGCCGATGATCGAGTAACGACCGAAGCGCTCGCCGCCTTCGACGGATTCAAACAGGTAGGTATTGGGGCCGTCGGCGAGCTTCAGATAGACCGAAAGCGGCGTGTCCAGGTCGGACAGCACTTCACGGACGACGGGAATATGGGTGTGGCCTTCAGCGGCCTGCTGCTGAAACTGAGCGTGCGAGTTCAAGACGACTTTCCTTCCGGGACACAGCGTTATGGGGGCGGACGACGGCAACGGGCCACCATCGCCACCAACGGCGTGCGGAAGAAAGGGTATGCGGGGTCGTCAGGCTGGACACCCCTTGACTGTATCGCAGCCGGGGCGGGAGGGGAACCCCGCCGCCGCGGCGCGGTTCATTCGGCCATTAGCCCATCCGCCGGGCGTTCTCCTGGGCCTCCAGCCCCTGTTGCTGGGCCAGTCCAGCCGCCGTCACCTGTTCGCGACCGGTGTTCAGGGCGTCAACCTGCGCCGTGCTCACGGCCAGCGGCTGGGCCATGCCGGCCGCCACGTCCACGTGCGCATGTCGGCGGTGGGCCGCCTGCAGATCCGGGGTGTCGACCGCGAATGCCCGCGTGCGGTCGTCACTGAGCAGCACATGGGAAATGGCCTGCAGCCCATCGCGCTTGGCCTGCGCAGCCAACGCCCCGGCCAGCTGGTCGCTCTGCAGGTTCGGGATGCGGCCATGTGCCACATCGAGGCCGTGCACGCCGGTCTGCGCGCCCTTGAACAGATGGAAGTCGATGTGCCCCGGATCGTTCAGCGCTGGCATCTTCGCGGCCCCCTCCTGCAGCTGCGCATGCGGCCGTCCAAGCAGCTTGCGCGCGGCCGCCTCCTGGCTCGCGATTGCCGCGTCGAGACTGGGGTTCATCGTCTCGCTCATGCCATGCCGGTCCACCGACTCCCCCATGGTCGCACTGCCGCGCCCGATCACCCACGACGTCTTGGCAAGGTTGACCAGGTTCTGCGGCAGTGCCGGCGTGGGCAGGTGCGTGGCAATGCCCTTGTTGGCCATCGCACCCAGCCCGACGGTGCCGGCCAGCACGGCCGGCGCCTGCGAGGTCAGCCCGGTGATCTGATGGCTGCTCCAGTTCATGCCCATGTGGAAAGTCGCGCCGTACACGGCATAGCCATTGCGCAGCCCATTGGCCACGCCATGCACGCCCTGCTGCAGCTGGCCGCCCAGATGATGGCCGCCGGCGCGGATGCGGCCGGCATCCGCCGCTGCTTCACGGGTGGCTTCACGGGCCTTGGTTTCGTGTTGATTGCGGGCCGCGTCACCGTGCTCGCGCATCTGCCTGGCCATGTCGTCGGCACCGAGCGCACCCAGCACGCTGGCCCCGATGTTCCAGCCGTAACTGCCCTTGGCCTGCACGCGGTGGCTGACCGATTCGACCAGACCCTGCAGCTCGCGTCCCTTGGCAATGACCGTCGCGCCGCCTTCGATGCCGACCCGCATGCTCTTTCCACCGTAGTCGACCACGGTGCCGATCGCATTTCCCTGCAGGGTCGACGCACGTTCGACGGCCACGCCGGACAGGCTCATGCCCCGGCCCGCCAGCGCGCCGACCTGCTCGACATGTTCACCGGCAATCCGTCCGGCACGCATGCCACGCGCACCTGCGATCAGCACCTCGGCCAACGGGCCACCGTATTCGGCAAGCTGGCTTGGCGCTTCTCGATGGCGGCGGTCCACCACCTTTCCGTTCACTTCGGTCTTGGCGTCCAGCAACAGTTCCATCCTGCCCGCGGCCACCGGAACATTGCGCAATGCTTCTGCCCCGGATTTCGACGCCAGCTGGTCAACCAGCTGGGCCGTGGCCGTCTGCGCGCCGGCCGGCATCATCTCCTGCAGCTTGCGGGTAACCATCTGCTGCACGCCCGGCTGGCGCAGCAGCTGGCTGGTCTCGCTGGCCAACAGGCCAAAGCCCTGCCGGTGATGCTCGTTGAGCCGCTTCAATCCGTTCTGCACATCGTTGAGCACTTCACCCGAGGTCTGGTAGGTGTGCACTGTGTCGCGCGTGTTGAACACCGGCAATCCGTGGGATTTCGCGTAGCGATCGGCGGTGGCCGGATGCAGGCCCGCCGAATTGAAGGTGGTCGCACGTACACCGGTCACCGCCGAAGCGGCAGAGGCCATGCCACCGCCAAGCGAATGACCGGCGAGTTCAAAGTGGGTACCGGAGGTCTTCAAGCGACTCGCCAGTGCCATGGCCCGATCGTAGTAGTCGCTCTGCATGCCCACGCCCTGGCGTCCGTTGTTGAGGAAATCCTCGCCTCCGGACTCACGCCGCCCGCCTTTCGCCCGGGAATCGATGATTTCGCCCGTGGATCCCTTGAACACCAGCACCGGCTTGGCGTCATCACCGAACACTCTTTTGTCCGGAATGTAGATCTCTGCGCGGAAACCCGAGTCGTTCGGCCGCATCAGCTTCTTCAGGTCGGCTGCACCCAGGCTGATGCCCGCCGCTTTGAGCGTGTCCGGGTCGGTCACGGCACTGGCTCGCGTCCACCCGACCGGCGGTTCTCCTTTGCCCTTTGCCGAGGCATACACATCATCAGCAAGCGAACCCAGCTCGCGGGCGTGATAGGTCTCGCGCAAGCGCGCCGCTTCGGTGGCGTGTCCACCGCCCTGCAGTTGCTCGACCAGGTGCTGCTGCGCCTGGACGCTCCTGGCGCGGGCCTGCAGCAGGCGTTCCTGCTGCTCGGGATCGTGACCGCTCATGGCAGACTCCATTGCTCATCAGTGAAGACGCGGTCATCCAGGACCTGCTGGAATGACCACGGCCAACGCTATCATCCCCCGAACGCGTCCATGTCAAGGAATCACATGCACCGTCACCCTCACAGTTCCTTTACGCCATTTTCCTGCCTGGCGCTGATGCTGCTGATGCTGCTGAGTGCCTGCGCGCGCACGTCTTCACATGGCGCGGAGCGCTATTTCGAGGGCAAGGCCCTGGAGCTGGCCATCGCCGCCGAACAGGGTGATGCGGCGACGATCACGCGCCTGATCAAGACCGAAGGCGTGAACCCCGACAAGGAGTTCTCGAAGCAGGATGGCATTCCGCTCATCGCGTGGCCGTTGCGCGCACAGAACCTGGAAGGCCTGCGCGCGATGCTCGACAACGGCGCCGACCCGAATGCACGGCGTATTGAAACGCTGGACGGCGAGACGTTCCGCCACAACAACGCCATGGTCTATGCCGCGAAGATGGACGATCCGCGCTACCTGGCCCTGCTGCTGGATCATGGCGGCGACCCGGACACGCGCACCTCCAATACCGAAACGCTGCTGTTCCAGGCCTTCATTTCCGGCAACCTGTGGAAGAACATCCAGCTGCTGGTGGAGCGCGGCGCACACGTCAACGAATCCAACATCGGCCAGGCCGATACGGTCCTGAGCTGGTACACCGGCCGTGGCGGCTTCGAGCAGGCCTACTGGCTGCTTGAACATGGTGCGGACCCCACGATTGCATCGCCGTCATCGGCGCAACCGGGCGCGCCCGATCGGATGGCCATGGTCGAAGCGATCTACTGGGAAATCACCACACCGGACCTGCTGCCGTGGCAGAAGAAGTGCCAGCAGTGGCTGATCGATCACGGCATTGCCCGGCCGCCGCTGCCGCAGTACATCCGCGAGAAGCGTGAAGCATTCGGATTCCCGGCGAAGGAGCAGGACATACCGCCGTTGTAGGACTTCCGGTGCGGCTCAGCGCGGCTCGGACAACAGTGCACAGCCCACGGGCAGGTGCATCCGCACCCTGCCCGGCACGCACGCGATGCGGAACTGGCGCGCCTGTACCGGTTCACCGTCCAGGTTGAGCGTCAGCGGGCGCTCGGACTCCACCTGCAACCATGGCACCCGCGCGCGCGTTGCCAGCTGTTCCAGCGCGGCCTGGGTGCCGGACTTCAGCATCTGGCCGAGCGTGGCGGTGACTTCCCCCTCCAGCTCCGGAAGCACCGTCACGTCCAGCTGCCCATCATCGATCAGTGCCTGCGGGCACAATTGCTGGCCACCGCCTGCCTGGCGGCCATTGCCGATGCCGAGCGCGATGAAGTCGCCTTCCCACGCGAAGTCCGGGCCGGACAGCCGCGCGGTGATCGGCTCGATGCGACCCAGCTTGGCGATGCCGGTGATCACGTAGGCCAGCCCGCCCAGCATCTTCTTCAAGCCGGCATCGGTCTCCACCGTTACCTGCGTGCCAAAACCACCGCTGGCAAGGTTGGCGCACCAACAGTGGGTGCCATCGGCGTCCACGCGCAGGAGATCGATCGCATGCGGCGTCGCCTGCCCGATCAAGCCGAAGGCCTCCTTCGGCTCGGTGGGAATGCCGGCAGCAGTCGCGAAGTCGTTGGCGGTCCCCATCGGAATCAGCGCCAGTGATGGCAGCGCATCCGCCGGTTCCTCACGGTGGGCCAGGGTCTCGGCCACCGCGCTGAGCGTGCCATCGCCACCGGCGGCCACGATCACGTCCACACCATGATCGATCGCCTCGGCCACGTAGCGTTCGGCGTCACCGTCCTCCCAGGTCACCCGCACTTCCAGCTGCACGCCCTGCCCGCGCCAATGGCCGACGGCGTCGCGCAACTCATCGTTGCCAGCGGATTTGCCATTGAGGATCAGGCGCCAGCGCGGTGCGGCCATGTGGTGCTTCCAGGACGGGGGCGCACAGGCTAGCAATGCGCTGTTTGTCCGCGGTGAATGTCACGCAGATGTCATTCAGCAACCGGAGAATGGAAGGCCATAGCAGGGACGACGGATGGAGGCAGGATCAGCCTCCCACGCATGCAGCGAGGCCACGCCGGGGTTTGGCGTGGCTTTTTTTTTCGGCGTTCGCAGGGAGTGCGAACCAAGGTTCGCACCTACCTGGTTGCGGTTCGCCCCATCGGGTTGGTAGATCCACGCCATGCGTGGATGCATTTCATTTCAACCGTTGGCGAAATCGTGCAGCGCCTGGCCCTGCAGCCGATACACGGTCCACTCGTCCTGGGGCTTGGCACCAGCGGCGGTGTAGAACTCGATGGCCGGGGTATTCCAGTCCAGCACCGACCATTCGAAGCGGCCGCAGCCTTCGGCCACGGCCTGCCGGGCGATGTATTTCAGCAGCGCCTTGCCTGCGCCGACGCCGCGCTTTTCCTGGCTGACGTACAGGTCTTCCAGGTAGATGCCCTTGCGGCCCAGCCAGGTGGAGTAGTTGTAGAAATACACCGCATAGCCGATGGCCTCACCGTCGGCTTCGCAGATCAACGCGCGTGCGGTCGCGTCGGCACCGAACAGGCTCTCGGCGATGCCGATCTCATCGGTCTGCACCGAATGCTCGGCCTTCTCGTAGATGGCCAGCTCACGGATGAAGTGCAGGATCAGGCCGGCATCGGCCACGGTGGCCGGACGGATGTTCAACACGGCCACCGTACCCATGGCTCAGCCCCTTGCCGCAGCAACGTTCGCGCGCATCTGCGCGATCACGTCCTGGTAGCTGGTCTTGGCGTTGAAGATGGCCGAGCCGGCGACGAAGGTGTCAGCGCCAGCGGCGGCGATCTCACCGATGTTGTCGGCCTTCACGCCACCGTCGATCTCCAGGCGGATGTCCTTGCCGCTGGCGTCGATCATCTTGCGCACCACGCGCAGCTTGTCCAGCGCCGAGGGGATGAAGGCCTGGCCACCGAAACCCGGGTTGACCGACATCAGCAGCACCAGGTCCAGGTCATCCAGCACCCAGTCGAGGATGTCCACCGGGGTGGCCGGATTGAGCACAATGCCCGGCTTGCAGCCCAGCGAGCGGATCAGCTGGATGGTGCGGTGCACGTGGCGACTGGCCTCCGGGTGGAAGCTGATGTAGGTGGCACCGGCTTCGGCGAAGTCCGGGATGATGCGGTCCACCGGCTCAACCATCAGGTGCACGTCGATCGGCGCGGTGACGCCGTGCTTGCGCAAGGCCTGGCAGACCATCGGGCCGATGGTCAGGTTCGGCACGTAGTGATTGTCCATCACGTCGAAGTGGACCCAGTCCGCACCGGCGGCGAGGACGTTGTCGACTTCCTCGCCGAGGCGGGCGAAGTTGGCGGAGAGAATGGACGGGGCGATGAGGCAGTTGGACATGGCCGGGGCCTTCGGAACGGGGAAAGGATTCTCCCGCCCGCAGGCGGGACTGTCGGGTCAGCGCTTGCGCAGGGTCTTGATGCGGTCGTAGGCGGCGTTGATCCGCCGCGACTTCTGCTCGGCCTGCTGCTGCAGCTCGGGGGCGGCACCGCCCAGCTTGTCGGGGTGGTACTGCGAGATCAGCTTGCGATAGGCGCGCTCTACCTCGGCATCGGTGGCCTCGGAGGTCAGCCCCAGCTCCCGGTACGGGTTCTCCTTGTTCAGGCGGAACCAGTCCGAGTCGAAGGCATGGCCGATCAACAGGCCGACCACCGCGCCAAACAGCGGATTGGGCCGGAACAGCAGGGCGCCGGCGATGAATCCGAGCAGTTTTCCGTACCAGCGCATGGCGCTCCGGGGTCGACCGACGAAATGGACGCTCATTTTACGTCACAGCGGGCCCGGACGGCTTTACACTAGGCCGCCCGCTGGTCAGCGGGCCCGCCGGGTCCGTTGGGCAGCCGTATCGACAACGCCCCAGGAGTGCCCGTGCCAACCACGCTGTTGCAATCCGATCTCCCCGGCCTGCCCTTGCGCCATCGCGGCAAGGTGCGTGATGTGTTCGATATCCCGCGCGAGCGGCTGCCTGCAGGGACCCCGCCGGGCGACTACCTGCTGATGGTGGCCACCGATCGCCTGTCGGCGTTCGACGTGGTCCTGCCCGACCCGATCCCGGGCAAGGGCGAGATGCTCTGCCAGGTGTCCAACTTCTGGTTCGCCAAGACCGCGCACCTGATGCCCAACCACCTGACCGGCATCGACGTGGCCAGCGTGCTGCCCGAGGGCGTGGATCCGGCCCTGTACGCCAAGCGTGCGGTGGTCACCCGCAAGCTGAAGGCGGTGCCGGTGGAAGCGATCGCCCGCGGCTACCTGATCGGCAGCGGCTGGAAGGACTACCAGCGCACCGGGAAGGTCAGCGGCATCGACCTGCCCGATGGCCTGCGCCAGGCCGAGCAGCTGCCGGAGCCGATCTTCACCCCCTCGACCAAGGCCGCCGTCGGCGACCATGACGAGAACATCGATTTCGATGCGATGGTGAAGCAGGTCGGTGCGGACCTGGCCGAGCGCGTGCGCGACGCCACCCTGCGCATCTACAAGTTCGCCGCCGACTACGCCCGCGAGCGCGGCATCATCCTGGCCGATACCAAATTCGAGTTCGGTACCGACGCCGATGGCCGCCTGTACATCATGGACGAGATGCTGACGCCGGATTCCTCGCGTTACTGGCCGGCCGACGAGTACGAAGTGGGTACCAGCCCGCCGAGCTACGACAAGCAGTTCGTGCGCGATTACCTGGAGACGCTGGACTGGGGCAAGACCGCCCCGGGCCCGACCATCCCGGCCGAGATCATCGAGCGCACCCGCGCCAAGTACGCCGAGGCGCTGCAGCGCCTGGCCGGGATCAGCGTCGACTGATCCGCCTGCGCCCCCGGCCGGAAAGGCGGGGGCACTCTGAAGGGGTAGTGCCGGCCGCTGGCCGGCAACCTCGGCGAATCCGCAGCCAGGCATGGCCTGGCTCTACTGTCGGCTCTGGCGGGAGTATGCTGGCCGCATGCAGACATCCACCGAGCTTGCGCGGCCGATCGACCGCTATTTCGCCAGCTACTCCGACGACCACCGCAATGTGATCAACCAGCGCATCCACGTGGTGGCGGTACCGGCGATCCTGTGGTCGGTGGTGGCCCTGCTGTGGTGCTTGCCGCCGCTGATCACCTGGTTCCAGTACGGCATCTGGTCGGCGTTCGCGATGTTCAGCGCCTGGTGCTTCTACAACAAGCTGTCGCGCCCGCTGGGCATCGGCATGCTCATCCAGTTCTTCGTGTTCGGCTGCCTGTGCCGCCTGCTGGAAGCCGAAATCGGCCTGCAGGCCCTGCGCTGGCTGGCGGTGGGCGTGTTCGTGGTGGCCTGGATTGCGCAGTTCATCGGCCACACGTTCGAGGGCCGCAAGCCCAGCTTCCTGACTGACCTGACCTACCTGCTGATCGGCCCGGCCTGGGTGATGGCCAAGTTCTACCGCAAGCTCGACTGGCGCTATTGAACTGCGGGCGGCCGACGGCGGCCGTCGTTTCCTGAACGGGCAGATTCCGTCACCCGCACTCCACGACGGCCCTGCCAGCCTGCCCCGGTGACTCGCTCCCCACTTCCCGCCCGTCGACGGCAGCCCCTGTGCGACAGGGCCTGCGGTCTCCCTGCGTGGGCGTAGGGTGTCCCCGAGGGCAACCGGGGAAGGACTGCAGGAACGTGATGCTGCACCGCAGAAAAAATGAATCAGCGAACGTTACATGCAATTGATCGCTGTTCGATGGGTTTCGGCGACATTTCGCGGCCTGTTATCCTCCCTGACCTGCTCGTGAATCATGGATTCCCTGCATGCTCCCCAGCCTGCCCCTGCTGCTGGCCCTGCCGTTCCTGATGGCAGCGGCTGTTGCGGCCTTCCCCCGTAGTTCGCGCTCGACTGCTGCCTGGCTGGCGGCGCTGGCGCCGTTGGGCGGGCTGGCCATCCTCGGCTGGCTGACCCCGTCCGTACTCGGCGGCCAGGTGGTGCGGACGATGGTCCCTTGGCTGCCTCAGATCGGCCTGGACTTCACCCTGCGCCTGGACGGGCTGGCCTGGATGTTCGCCGGGCTGGTGCTGGGCATCGGCGCGCTGGTGGTGCTGTATGCGCGCTACTACCTGAGCCAGCAGGACAACGCGCACCGCTTCTACTCATACCTGCTGCTGTTCATGGGCGCCATGCTGGGCATGGTGCTGTCGGGCAACCTGCTGTTGCTGATGATCTTCTGGGAAATGACCAGCATCAGCTCGTTCCTGCTGATCGGCTTCTGGTCGCACCGCCAGGACGCCCGCGAAGGCGCGCGCATGGCGCTGGTGATCACCGGCGGCGGCGGCCTGGCCCTGCTCGGCGGCGTGCTGCTGATCGGCCGCATCGTCGGCAGCTTCGACCTGGACGCGGTACTGGCCGCCGGCGAGCAGATCCGCGCCAGCGCGCTGTATCCGTATGCCCTGTTCCTGGTGCTGGCCGGCATCTTCACCAAGAGCGCGCAGTTCCCGTTCCACTTCTGGCTGCCGCACGCGATGGCGGCGCCGACCCCGGTCTCGGCCTACCTGCACTCGGCCACCATGGTGAAGGCCGGCGTGTTCCTGCTGGCGCGGCTGCATCCGGCGCTGGCCGGCAGCGACCTGTTCTTCTACACGGTCAGCGGCATCGGCGCGATCACCCTGTTGATCGGGGCCTGGAACGCGATCTTCCAGCACGACCTGAAGGGCCTGCTTGCGTACTCCACGATCTCGCATCTGGGCCTGATCACCCTGCTGTTCGGCCTGTCCACGCCAATGGCGGTGGTGGCCGGCGTGTTCCACATCCTCAACCACGCCACCTTCAAGGCCTCGCTGTTCATGGCCGCCGGCATCATCGACCACGAAACCGGCACCCGTGACATGCGCAAGCTCGGAGGCCTGCGTAAGCTGATGCCGTTCACCAGCGCGCTGGCGATCATCGCCTCGCTGGCGATGGCCGGCATCCCGCTGCTCAACGGCTTCCTGTCCAAGGAAATGCTGTTCGCCGAGGCACTGACCGCCGGTGGCGGCCCGGGCGCGATGCGCACGGCGGTGTCGATCGCCGCGCTGCTGGCCGGCGTGCTGGGCGTGGCCTACAGCCTGCGCTTCGTGCACGACACTTTCTTCGGCCCCGGCCCGCACGACCTGGACCGCGTGCCCCATGAACCGCCGCGCTGGATGAAGGTGCCGGTGGAACTGCTGGTGGTGATCTGCGTGGCGGTAGGCATCGCCCCGGCACTGACCGTGGCGCCGGTGCTGCATGCCGCTGCGGCCTCGATCCTCGGCAACGCCATGCCCGAGTACAGCTTGGCGGTGTGGCACGGTTTCAACCTGCCGCTGGCGATGAGCGCGATCGGCGTAGTCGGTGGCGTGGCGCTGTACTTCGGCCTGCGCAGGCTGATCAACCTGCACGGCGTGGAAACCCGCACCACCGGGCGCAACGTGTTCCATGCACAGCTGGATGCGATCTCCGCGCTGGCCATGCGCCTGACCAACGGCATCGCCAATGGCAGCCTGCAGCGGATGCTGCTGGGCCTGGTGCTGGTGGCCATCACCGTGGCCGCCGCGCCCTACATCGCCAACCCGGCCTCGCCGAACTGGACCAAACCGCAGCCGATCCCGCTGCTGGGCTGGGCGCTGTGGCTGGTGATGATGGCCTGTGCAGTGGCCACCCTGCGTGTCTACAAGCAGCGCCTGCTGGCGGTGCTGCTGGTGGGCGGTGTCGGCCTGATGGTGGCGCTGACCTTCGTGTTCCTGTCCGCACCCGATCTGGCCCTGACCCAGCTGCTGGTCGAGATGGTGACCCTGGTGCTGATGCTGCTGGGCATGAACTACCTGCCCGCGCAGTCCGGACCGGAGCGGCCGCGCTGGCGCAAGCGGCGCGATGCGGTGATCGCCATCATCGCCGGTGCCGGGCTTGGCGCGCTGGCCTATTCGGCGATGACCCTGCCGCCCAACACCATGGCCGGCGAGCTGCTCGCCCGCGCCCTGCCCGAGGCGTACGGCCAGAACGTGGTCAACGTGATCCTGGTCGACTTCCGCGGCTTCGATACCTTCGGCGAGATCACCGTGTTCGGCATCGCCGCACTGGTGGTACATGCCCTGCTGCGGCGCACGCGGATGGCGCCGGAACAGATCATGCCTGGCCCGCCGATCAAGCTGCCGGTGCCGGCTGACCTGGCGCAGATCATGTTCCCGCTGACCCTGACCGTATCGATCTTCCTGTTCCTGCGGGGCCACAACGCGCCGGGCGGTGGCTTCATCGCCGGCCTGGTGCTGGCGGTACCGCTGCTGATCCAGTACGTGATCCAGGGCACCGCGTCGGTGGAATCGCGCTTCGGCTTCGACTACATCCGCTGTATCGGCATGGGCCTGCTGATCGCCCTGCTCAGCGGCAGTGCCTCGATGCTGTTCGGCGTACCGTTCCTGACAAGCGGGCACCTGGACCTGCACCTGCCGCTGATCGGCGATGTGCCGCTGGCCAGTGCCATCGGCTTCGACATCGGCGTCTACCTGGTGGTGTTCGGCGGCGCCATGCTGATGCTGTCGATGATGGGCACGATCAAGCCGTCGCGTACCCGCACTGCCCGCAAGGGTGAGATCGACCTGCAACGCCGTTCGGCCCGCACCGGGGAGATGCACTGATGGAACTGGCCCTGGCTACCGCGATCGGCGTGCTGACCGCCATCGGCATCTACCTGCTGCTGCGTGCGCGCAGCTTCGATGTGATCCTCGGCATGACCTTCCTGTCCTACGCCACCAACCTGCTGATCTTTGCCGGTGGCCGCGTGGTGCTGGGCAAGGCGCCGGTGCTGCAGGAAGGTGTGGACAGCCATCTCGGCAACTACACCGACCCGTTGCCGCAGGCGCTGGTGCTGACCGCGATCGTGATCGCCTTCGCGATGACTGCCGTGAGCATCGTGCTGGCCATGCGCAGCCGCAGCGACAACCACAGCGACCATGTGGACGCCCACGAGCCGGATGACGACCTGCAGGATGAGCGCGTGCCGCCGCGCCAGGACGAGGACCGCGCATGAATCATCTGGTGATCCTGCCTATCCTGATTCCGCTGCTGGGTGCTGCACTGTCGCTGTTCGTCGAACACCGCCGCTATGGCCCCAGAGTGCAGCGCGCGGTGGCCTGGACCGCGCTGTCGGCGCTGGCGCTGGCGGTGGGCCTGCTGTTTGCCAGCACGGCCAGCGGTGACATCAACGTCTACCTGCTCGGCGACTGGCCATCGCGGCTGGGCATCGCGCTGGTGGCCGACCGGCTGTCGGCGTGGATGCTGCTGACCACCCTGCTGCTGGCCATTCCCTGCCTGCTGCATGCCTGCTCGGGCTGGGACCGCCGCGCACCGCACTTCCATGCACTGTTCCAGTTCCAGCTGGTGGGCCTCAACGGTGCGTTCCTGACCGGCGACATCTTCAACCTGTTCGTGTTCTTTGAGGTGATGCTGATCGCCTCCTACGGCCTGCTGCTCAGCGGTGGCCGCGGCCTGCGCATGCGCATCGGCCTGCACTACGTGGTGTTCAACGTCACCGCCTCGACCCTGTTCCTGATCGCGCTGGGCCTGCTGTACGCCTCGCTGGGCTCGCTGAACATGGCCGAGCTGTCGCAGCGCATCGCCGAGGTGCCAGCGGCGCAGCTGACCCTGGTGAAGGCGACGATGGGCCTGTTGCTGCTGGTGTTCTGCGCCAAGGCCGCACTGATGCCGCTGTACCTGTGGCTGCCGGAAGCCTATTCGCGCGCGCCGGCCGCTGTGGCTGCGCTGTTCGCGATCATGACCAAGGTCGGCCTGTACTCGGTGCTGCGCATCCAGATGCTGTGGTTCGGCGACGATGCCGGCGCGATGACCGGCTATGGCCGCGACTGGCTGCTGTGGGCCGGCGTGGCAACGCTGGTGCTCGGTGGCCTGGGTGCGCTGGCCGCAACCCGCCTGCGCGTGCTGATCTCCTACCTGGTGATCGTGTCGGCAGCCACGCTGTTCATCGCCTTCTCGGTAGGCACGCCGCAGGTGCTCTCGGCCGGCCTGTACTACCTGCCGCACAGCAGCTTCGTGGCCGCTGCGCTGTTCCTCATCGCCGACCTGATCCGTCGCCGACGTGGTGGCGCCAGCGACCGCAAGGAAGTGGTGGCACCGATGCCGGGCAAGGAAACCCCAGCGGTGCTGTTCCTGATCGGCGCAGTGTCGGTGGCCGGCCTGCCGCCGCTGTCCGGCTTCCTGGCCAAGGCCGCGCTGCTGGCTGGCATGCCGGCACAGTACACCGCCCCCGTCTGGACCGCGGTGCTGGTCAGCAGCCTGCTGGTGATCATGGGCCTGACCCGCGGCGGCATCCGCCTGTTCTGGCGCGTGCCACCGGTCGATCCCGAGGCACCGAAGCCGCGCAAGGCACGCCTGCGCCGGGTCGAGCTCTACGCCGCCTGCCTGCTGCTGGGTTACGGCATCGGCATGACCCTGGCCGCCGCCCCACTGATGCGCTACACCGACGCCACCGCCGCACAGCTGCTGCACCCCAGCGAGTACGTGCAGCAGCTGCGCGCGACCACGCCGGAGATCCGCCAGCCATGACCGCCCAGCGCTCCCTGTTCCGCCGCGTCATTCCCTCGCCGATGCTCAGCATCATGGTGGTGGCATTCTGGCTGCTGATGTCCGACAGCTTCACCCTCGGCCAGATCGTGCTGGGGCTGGTGCTGGGCGTGGTGGTGCCGCTGTTCGCCGCGCGCCTGGATCGCGAGTTCGCCCGCATCGGCACTCTGCGCCCGTTGCCGAAACTGCTGTGCGTGACCCTGTGGGACATCCTGATGTCCAACATCCGCGTTGCCCTGCAGGTGCTGGGCCCGGAGAAGAACATCCACCCCGGTTTCATCTGGTTGCCGCTGGACATCGCCAACATCCACGGCATCGCCGCGCTGACCAGCATGATCACCCTGACCCCGGGCACGGTCTCGGCCGCGCTCAGCGACGACCGCAAGTTCCTGCTGGTGCATGTGCTGCACCTGGAGGACCCACAGGACCTGATCGATACGATCAAGCGCCGTTACGAGGCACCGTTGATGGAGATCTTCCCATGACCGGTTTTGAAGTCATCCAGACCACCCTGGTGGTGTGCATGCACGTGGTCGGCCTGGCGATGCTGCTGGCCACCTGGCGCCTGCTGCGCGGGCCGACCGTGCCCGACCGCATCCTCGCGCTGGACACCCTGTCGGTGACCGCGATCGCCGAGCTGATGCTGTTCGGCATGTACCTCAACTCGCCGATCTACTTCGAGGCCGCGCTGATCATCGCCATGCTCGGCTTCGGCAGCACCGTGGTGCTGAGCAAGTTCGTGCTGCGCCGGGACATCGTCGAATGATCACCGCGATCCAGATCGGCCTGTCGATCCTGCTGCTGTTCGGCTGCTTCTTCATCCTGGTCGGCGCACTGGGCCTGGTGAAGCTGTCCACCTTCTTCAAGCGCCTGCACGCACCGACCAAGGCCAGCACGCTGGGCGTGGGCTGCGTGCTGGTGTGCTCGGTCTGCTACCACATCTTCCTGGGCCAGGACCCGCAGCCGCGCGAGCTGCTGATCACCGTGTTCCTGTTCATCACCGCGCCGATCAGCGCACACATGATGGCCAAGGCCGCGCTGTCGCTGCTGATGGAAACCCGCCCCAGCCTGCCGGGCAACGAGCCGGCCGCCGAAGAGCAGCTGCCTCCGCCGGAACCGGTGCGCAAGGAAGAAGGTTCGCAGGGCCGGTAAATCCGGTAGCGGCCGACCTTGGTCGGCGCATTGTTTGCGCGAGTGCCAACCAAGGTTGGCACCCACCGGGTGATCGGTGGTGGGTGCCGACCGTTGGTCGGCACGAAATCAACCGCATCCACGCATGGCGTGGATCTACAACGCTGGTGCGCCCACCAGCAGCAGCTCCAGCACGAGCCAGCCGACGAACGCGACCAGCAGGATCACACCTTCGCCACGGCTGATCTTCAGATCGCCACGCAGCATCGGGTACAGCACCAGCGCGAACGCCAGCAGCGCCGGCAGCTCCAGGCGCACGAACGAGGCCGGCAACGCCAGCGGCTGCAGCACTGCCATCGCACCAATCACCAGCAGCAGGTTGACCACGCTGGAACCCAGCACGTGGCCCAGCACCATGTCGCCATGCCCGCGACGCGCGGCGGCGATGGCGGTGGCCACCTCCGGCAGTGCGGTGCCGATCGCCACCGGCAGCAGGCCGACCAGCAGGGGCGTCCAGCCCAGGGCTACGCCGAAGTCCGCGGCGGCGCCCACCACCAGGCGCGCGCCCCAGTACAGGGCCAGCACGGCGATCAGCACCCGCAGCACGTTCAACGGCAGGCTGGTGCGGCTCAGTGCGGATTCGGCGATGGCCGCCTGCACCTCGGCGCTCTCGCTACGGCCACGGCGCAGCAGCAGCACCTGCACCACGATGAAGCCGGCCAGCAGTATGCCGCCCTCCCAACGTGCGAGGCCGCCATCAAGCCCGAACAGGATCAGCAGCACACCCGCCGCCAGCAGCGACCACCACAGCACCGTCTGCAGGCGTGCGCGCAGCAGCAGGGGCGCAGCCATGGCCGCCACGGCGAGGGTCAGGCCCAGGTTGACGATGCTGCTGCCCACCGCGTTGCCCAAGGCCAGCTCCGGTTGGCCCACCGCCAGCGCGCGCGCATTGACCGCCAGTTCCGGCAACGAGGTGGTTACCCCGAGCAGCAGCAGCCCGGCAGTGAACGGGCTGGCCCCGAAACGTTGGGCCAGGCCGGACACGGCCTTGACGATGGAGTCCCCGCCCAGCGCCAGCAGCAGCAGGCCGAGCAGGAACCAGGCAATGGCAATGGCGATCATCGAGCACTCCCCCCAGCAGTGGTGGCGCGATTCTACGCTTGGCCCGCACGCGCGGCTGGGCCGTGGATCAAGGATCAGCCACACCCTTCCGCATAATCGACCTGCGGGGTCTGCCCGACGCGCCAGGCACCCACCCGGCCATCGGCACCGAGCGCGAAGTCGATCACCGCCCCGCCCTCCTGCGCCGGGCGAACGCGCAGGTGCTGGGCCTTCTCGTCGTACTTGTCAGGGCCGACATCGGCCCGCTCCGGATACAGCACCTGCAGCTCACCCAGGGTCATGCCGACCTTGCCGCCGCCTGGTGCGGTGATGGCGGCGCTGCGCACGTCGTAGCGCACCAGCTTGCGGCCTTCGATCATCAGGCGCGGGTCCTCGGCATCCTGCGGGCGCAGGAAGTAACAGCCATCGTTGCCATCGTCAGCCGCCAGCGGCTTGCCGGCGGCATCGGTGCCCAGCCCCTGCAGGGGCTTCCCGAAACCGCTGCGGACTTCGGCAATGCCAGCGCCCAGCTTTACGCCGGCGAAGCCATCCAGCTGCGCCGGGCTGTCGGTGCGAGGATCGGCCGGCGACTGGGTCGCCAGATCGGCATCAGCTGTGGCAGCAGCCGGCGTAGCGCCCTTGGCCGAGGCATCAGCAGGTGTCTCAGGCGTGCGGTTGCAAGCGGCAAGTGACAGCAACAACAGACCGGCAATCGGAAGGTGCTTCATCGGTGCGGTTCCCTGGCACGAAGGTAGCTGCACGCTAGCGCAGCACACGTGCAGATGCTGCATTGTCATCGCGGTTTCATCGCCTTCGTTCAGGCTCGGCGAGCACCGACCTGGCCGTCCCTTCCATGCAACCGCGCAAGACCGATCTCGCCCGAACCGCGCTGCAGGCCCACCGCGCGCCGCTGGACATGCGCCAGCGCCGGCTGCTGATCCTGTGCGACGGCCAGCGCACCGTTGCCGACCTGACCGGCCTGCTCGGCCAGGAAGCACCGGCCATGGTCATCCAGCTGGTGCAGGCGGGATACCTGAGCACCGGCACTGGCGCCACAGCCCCGGCACCGTCGACCGCAGCCGCGGCAACGCCGGTGCCCACGCCGCCGGCAGCCACACCTGCTGCACCCGCGATCGAACGTCGCCGCTCGCTGGTGGCCGCGCGCATCTACGTGCTGGGTATATTGGAGATGCAGCGCCACCCGCAGGCGGCAGCACTGTTCCGTGACCTGCAGCAGGCGCGTGCGGAAGAAGAGGTGCTGCAGCGGCTGCAGTCAGCGATGCAGATGCTGCCCGGGCTGACCTCGGAGGGCTATTGCCAACGCGTGCGACAGCGCCTGCTGGAGGCGTTGCCGTTGGAGCACTGCGAGGCGTTCGCCGAAGTGGCGTAAGCGCAAGTTCCGGCGGAGAGCATCCACGCATGGCGTGGACCTACTGCATCACGACCGCCTTTCGCTAGATCCACGCCATGCGTGGATGCGATCAGGATCCATGCCGACCAACGGTCGGCACCCACCGAGGCAGTGGTTGGTAGATCCGCGCCATGCGTGGATGCGATCACGATCTGTGCCGACCAAGGTCGGCACCCACCAAGCTAGCGGGAAGACCGGAAGTTGTTACGCAGGCCGTTCCAGCACTGCTGGTAATCGCCCTGGCGATGGCCGGCGGCCAGTGCCTGTGCGGTCGGGCGGATCACTGCGCGGGTCTCGAACATGAAGGCCATCGTGTCCTTGATCACATCGGCCTTGGACAGATCGGCATTGGACGCCTTGTCGAAGGTCGGTGCATCCGGACCGTGGCCGCTCATGCAGTTGTGCAGCGAGGCACCGCCGGGCACGAAGCCTTCGGCCTTGGCGTCGTAGGCGCCATGCACCAGGCCCATGAACTCGCTGGCGATGTTACGGTGGAACCACGGCGGGCGGAACGTGTTCTGCGCCACCAGCCAACGCGGCGGGAAGATCGCGAAGTCCATGTTGCTGGTTCCCGGCGTGTCGCTGGGCGAATGCAGCACCAGGAAGATCGACGGGTCCGGGTGGTCGTAGCTGATCGATCCGATGGTGTTGAAGCGACGCAGGTCGTAGCGGTACGGCGCGTAATTGCCGTGCCAGGCCACCACGTCCAGCGGCGAATGGTCGATCGGCGCACGCCACAGGCGGCCTTCGAACTTGGCGATCAGTTCGAAGTCGCCATCCACATCCTCGAACGCCGCATGCGGGGTCTCGAAGTCGCGCGGGTTGGCCAGGCCGTTGGAACCGATCGGGCCTAGGTCGGGCAGCTTCAGCAGCGCACCGTAGTTCTCGCAGATGTAGCCGCGGCTCGGGCCATCGGGCAGTTCGACGCGGAAGCGCACGCCGCGCGGGATCACCGCGATCTGCTGCGGCTCGATCTCGATCACGCCCAGCTCGGTCAGCAGGCGCAGCGCGCCCAGCTGCGGCACGATCAGCAGTTCACCGTCGGCGTCGTAGAAGTAGCGGCCGACCATGTCGCGGTTGGCAGCGTAAAGGTGGATGCCCACGCCGGCATGCGCGTCGGGCGAACCGTTGCCGCCCATCGTGTACAGGCCTTCGACAAAGTCGGTCGGCAGCTCCGGCAGCGGCAGGGGGCTCCAGCGCAGCTGGTTCGGCGAGGCCGGCTGTGCGCCGAAATCACACTGCAGCTGCGACTGCGCAAATGGAGTGAACTCGCCATGGGTCACCGCCGGGCGGATCCGGTACAGCCAGCTGCGGCGATTGCTGCCACGCGGCGCGGTGAAGGCGGTGCCGGTCAACTGTTCGGCGTACAGGCCGTGGGCCACCTTCTGCGGCGAGTTCTGCCCGACCGGCAGCGCGCCGGCGACGGCCTCGGTGGCGAATTCGTTGCCGAAGCCGGACTGGTAGCCGCGGGCGGTGATGGCGGGGGACATGGGGGCTCCTGGGTACGGCGAGACCGGAACGGAAAGCAGCCGAGCATGGCCCGGCTCCACAGATGGGCAGGCGCCGGGACTGGCCCGGCGCTACCGATGACCTTACAGCACGCCGCGGCGGATCTGGTCGCGTTCGATGCTCTCGAACAGCGCGGTGAAGTTGCCTTCGCCGAAGCCTTCGTTGCCCTTGCGCTGGATGATCTCGAAGAAGATCGGGCCGATGCAGTTCTGGGTGAAGATCTGCAGCAGCTTGCGCTGGTGGGTTTCCGGATCGGCATCGATGAGGATCTTGTTCTTCGCCAGGCGCGGCACGTCTTCACCGTGGTTCGGCACGCGCTGGTCGATCACATCGAAGTAGGTCTCCGGCGTGTCGAGGAAATCCACGCCCTGCGCGCGCATCGCTTCGACGGTCTCGTAGATGTTCTCGGTGAAGCAGGCGATGTGCTGGATGCCTTCGCCCTTGTACGCGTCCAGGTACTCGTTGATCTGGCTCTTCGGGTCGGACGATTCGTTCAGCGGAATGCGCACGATGCCGTCCGGCGCGGTCATCGCCTTGGACACCAGGCCGGTCTTCAGGCCCTTGATGTCGAAGTAGCGGATCTCGCGGAAGTTGAACAGGCGCTCGTAGTAGTCCGACCACTGCTGCATGTTGCCGAAGTACAGGTTGTGGGTCAGGTGGTCGATGAAGGTCAGGCCGAAGCCCACCGGGTGCAGGTCGGCACCGGCGATCGGCTCGTAGTCGCCGTCGTAGATGCTGCCGGCCGCGCCGTAGCGGTCGACCAGGTACAGCATGCAATCGCCGATGCCCTTGATGACCGGGGCGCTGACCGCCTTGCTGTCCGGCTTGAAGGCAATGGCTTCGGCACCGTTGCCCAGTGCGGTCTGGTAGACCTCCTGACCAGGTTTCTTGAAGCGGATGGCGAAGCCGCAGGCGCACGGACCGTGCTTCTCGGCGAAGTCGGCGGCGAACGAATCGGGGTCTTCATTGACCAGGAAGTTGACGTCGCCCTGGCGATAGACGGTAATCGGACGCTGCTTGTGCTTGAGCACCGCGCTGAAGCCCATCTTCCGGAAGTACTCGTGCAGCTCCTGGCCACGGCCGGCCGGGGCGGCGAATTCGACGAACTCGAAGCCGTCGATGCCCATCGGGTTCTCGAAGGTGGTGACCTGCATGCCGGGGTTGGGGTGCGAGGCGGTCGGGACTGCGGTATTCATGGCGTGGCTCCGAATCGGTACCGCATCGGTACAAACCAGGTGCGGGCAGGTAGGGACCCGGCGAGAATGCAGGGTCTGGACCTACCCCTTATAGTTACACTTGAAACCACCAGCAAGGTGCACCGCAACATGAGCCCCGCCGATCCCGCCTCGACCCGCCTGCGTGCCTCGCACGTCCTGCTCGACCTGGAACAGTTCCTGCCGTACCGGCTGAGCGTGCTGTCCAACCGGGTCAGCGGCAACATCGCCAAGCTATACGGCGATCGTTACGGTCTGGCGATTCCCGAATGGCGGGTCATCACCATCCTGGCGTTGTACCCGGGCTCCTCGGCCAGCGAGGTCTCCGACCGCACGGCGATGGACAAGGTGGCGGTCAGCCGCGCTGTGGCCCGCCTGCTGGAACGCGGCTTCATCAAGCGCGAGACCCACGGCGACGACCGCCGCCGCTCGGTGCTGGCGCTGTCGGCAGCCGGCTTCGAGGTCTACGAGACCATCGCGCCGATGGTGATCGAGATCACCCGCAAGCTGATGTCGGTGCTGAGCGAGGAGGAGGAGCAGGTGCTGGAAAAGCTGATCCTTCGCCTGGCCGGTGACGGCCTGGAGCGGATGGGCGAAGGGGTCTGAAAGAAAAAGGGGACGGTGGGGATCAAGCCGTTTTGGGCCCCAAGTCGCGGGAGCCGACCCTGGCCGGTAGCGGAACAGCGGCTGGGCGATTGTCGTCCGCCACCTTTGATCTGACGGGACCCGCTCTTTGGCGGGCTGTGGGCCGGCCACAAACAAGGCCATCGGACACATTCACTTCCCGCAGAACCCGTCCTGAAGTGTCGCCCTCGCCCGGCGGCATTTCCGCATTGGCCTGATACGGCCCGTTTCCGCGAGGCTGGTGTATCGAAACGGGCTGTTCCAGTGAGTTCTCCTATTGGACTGTCCGTGTGTACGGCCTGACGGTAAGCGTTCAACGGGTATCAGCCCGGCCATGGATCCACATCGGACGGGCTCCCTCATGGATGACTCGCGTTCAACGCTGCCGCATGGCCAGGAATTGCTGGCCGATCTCAGAGAGCTGATCTGCGCGGCGCGCAGCAGGATGCACAGGACCATCAACACCGAGCTCACTCTGTTGTACTGGCGAATCGGGCGTCGCATCCATGTGGACCAGATGGCTGGGCGACGTGCGCGCTACGGAGAGGTCCTCTTCCCCCGGATAGCCAAGGCGCTGTCCGCCAAGTTCGGTACCTCCTTCGGTGAGAAAAGCTTGCGCAGGATGGTGCAGTTCTCCACTGCATTTGCAGATGAGCAGATTGTCGTATCGCTGATACGACAATTGAGCTGGACCCACTTCATCGCGCTGATCCCACTGGCGGATCCGCTCAAGCGCGACTTCTATGCGCAGATGGCCGCCACCGAGGGCTGGAGCGTGCGCACATTGCGCCAGCGCATCGATTCGATGCTGGACGAGCGCACGGCGCTTTCCAGTCAACCCGAGCAGACCATCGCCGAAGAGTTGGCAGCACTGCGCGGCAACCAGCAGCTGTCTCCAGGGCTGGTACTGCGTGATCCCTACGTACTGGATTTTCTTGGCCTGAAGGACAGCTGGGATGAGCAGGACCTTGAAAGCGCGATCCTTCGCGAGATGCAGGGCTTCCTGCTCGAACTTGGCACGGGTTTCAGTTTCGTCGCCCGCCAGAAACGCATCCAGATCGACGGTGATGACTTCCACCTGGACCTGCTGTTCTACAACCGCCGCCTGCGCAGGCTGATCGCCATCGAACTGAAGATCGGCGAGTTCAAGCCCGCCTACAAAGGGCAGATGGAACTCTATCTGCGATGGCTGGACCGCTACGAACGTGAGGACGGCGAGCAGGCGCCGTTGGGCATCATCCTCTGCACAGGGAAGAAGGCCGGCCAGATCGAATTGCTGGAGCTGGACCGCTCAGGCATCCATGTTGCGGAATACCTGACCACCTTGCCCTCTCGTGAGGTCCTCAAGCAAAGATTGCAGACCGCCATGGAGCGGGCCAGGCAACAGCTGCAGACCGCGGCACCCAGCTCCCTGTAGATCCACGCCGTGCGTGGATGGCGCCCACGCCTCAGCTCAGATGCTTGCGGCGCGCATGGATCCACGGCACCGCCAGCGCGGCAATGGCACCACCGGCGAAGCCGAGCGAGGCGGAAACCGTGGCCGCTTCGACTGCCCCCGGCAACGCCAGCGCGGCAGCTACGAGCAACAGCGACGGCAGGCCGACGAAGGTGCCCAGGAAGAAGTGCCAACGCGGCGACCAGGTGTTGAGCTGCAGCAGGCTGACCGGCTGCCAAGCATCGGATGCGGCATCTTCGGCGATCTTCGCCACCGCCTTGGCCAGATCTACTTCCGGCAGCGCGCGCCCCTGCCGTGCGGTGGCCAGCAGCTCGGCCACGGCCTCCACCGGCGGGAAGCTGGACGGCCACGCCACCGGGGCCGGCACGCCGTAGGCGGTCAGCACCGGCACGCTCAGCCACGGCGCTACCAACGGACGCATGCGGCGGCGGCCGTGCACGCACCAGATCTGCGGCTGGCCGTGCGCCGTGACGCTGTACAGCGCCAGTTCGTTGGCCGGCGGATAGCCGAGCATGGTCACTCGCGCCGCCAGACTGTCCTGGCCCATCGCACGCAGGAAACCGGGGCGGCTGCGTCCTTCCTGCATCCACGCCAGGCCCAGCGCCCCCACCAGGTACGCCTCCGCGACGTCCTTGCTGCCCGCAGTGGCGCGCTCATCACTGGCCAGGTACCAGGCCAGCGATTTCGGTTCGGGCACATCGTCCAGTCCCCAGCGGCTGTCGTCCCCCAGCACATGGCGCACTGGCAGGCGCGCGGGCGCGGTCTCGCCACGCTCGCCTGGCTGCAGGAACGGCAGCACGCCCTGGATGAAGGTGGACAGCTCGATTGCACGCACGCCGTGGCCCTGCCATTCCGGCGGCAGCAACCCGGCCAGCTGGCCGTCGGCGGCCAATGCATCGAGCCGTGATTTCTGCTCGACCAGTTTCTGCACCGCCCCCTTCAGCACCACGTTGTCGGGCAGCGCGATCTGCGGCAGGCGATGGCGCGGCGGGGCCAGTTCAACACTGTCCTCGCCGGTACCGGCGTCATCCAGCAGCGCCTCCTGCGGCGGCAGGGTCACACCCTCGCCTGCTTCGCCTTCGGCCAGAGTACTGGCAGGTTCGGGCAGTCGTTCGGCGTGGTCGCTGTGCATGGGCGTTCCGGTAGGTTGCATCGACGGGTGTCGACTGAGGTCCTTGCCGGTAACGGCGAGCGCGTTGCGATATTGAGATGCCGATTTCGGGAATGTGACCGCAACCACAGTAGATCCACGCCATGCGTGGATGCGACCCGACATCAGTGCCGGCCAACGGTCGGCACCTGCCGAGCATGCCGGCCAGCAACCGGCACTACCCTATTCCGGTTTGTCAGGTGCCCACTGCTTGAGGAACGCGGTCACGCGCGCGGGCTGGAAGGCTTCGCCCTTGCGCAGCTCGCCGGTGGCCTGCGACACCAGCAGTCCGCCATCGGCATCGAGCACCAGCAGGTACGGGTAGTCGCGCTCCATCATCGGGAACTGGGCGAAGAAAGCGGTATTGGGTTGTTCGTCGCTGGCGTTGACCTTTACCCACACGTAGTGGGCATCGCGGAAGCGGCGCAGATCACCGTTGCCTTCCACCAGCTCGTCCAGCGCCCGGCAGCGATCGCAGGCGGCATTGCCGACCTCGAGCAGGATGCGCTTCTTGCCGCGCTGGGCTTCCACCTTGGCGGTGGCCAGATCGTCGGCGGGGTTGCGGGCCGGGTCGAACTGCGCGCCGAGCCCGGCGATGGCGGCAATATCCGCCGCCACCGGGGTGTTGCCCGAGGCCACCGGTTCGCTGGGGTCAGCGACCGGTGGCTCGGTGGGTCGGGTATCCAGCGGCTGCGTAGGCTCGGCGGCGGCAGGCGGTTGCGGTTGGGAACAGGCGCCGATCAGCGCCGCACAGACCACCACCACTGCTCCACCGAGCTTCATGCGCATGCCTTCTACCCTCTCATCGTTACTTGACGCCGTGCATCAGCTTGTTGATCAGCGGGGCGATCAGGAACAGCACCACGCCGGAGCCGATCAGGGCCCAGAACCCGAAGGTATACCCCTTCAGGGCCGACTCGACCGTCATGCCGCCTTCACCACTGACCACGCCGGCGAAGATGCCCGACAGGTTGTTGCCGATGCCGGTGGACAGGAACCAGCCACCCATGCCGAAGCCGACCAGGCGCACCGGGGCCAGCTTGGTCACCATCGACAGGCCGATCGGCGACAGGCACAGCTCACCCACGGACTGGATGACGTAGACCATGAACAGGGTCCAGAACGGGATCTTGCCGTCCACGACCATCTGCGACAGCGCGTACATCAGCAGGGCGAAGGCGGCGCCATTGAACAGCAGGCCCAGGCCGAACTTGCGCGGGATGGACGGATTGGCGCGGCCCATGGCCACCCAGATCCAGGCGATGATCGGGGCCAGGGTGATGATGGCCACCGAGTTGACCGACTGGAACCACGCGGTCGGGAACGTCCATTCACCGAACTGGCGGTTGACGATGTTCTCGGCCAGGAAGGTGAACGAGCTGCCGGCCTGTTCGAAGAACATCCAGAACATCACGTTGAAGGCGAAGATGATCAGCATGGCGATCACGCGGTCGCGCTGCACCTTGCCCTCGCGGATGCCCTCGACCAGCAGCAGGATGGCCAGCGCGGTGAACATCGCACCCAGGATCCAGGCCAGCGCGGTGGCGCCGGTGGCCAGCAGGAAGTACGCGACCGGGATGGCGACCACGGCACCGGCCAGCACCATGATGATGCGGCCGAAGCCTTCAGCGCCGGCCGGCGGTGCACCGATGCCCTTCAGGCCGGCGCGACCGATGTAGAACCACACCAGCGAGATCAGCATGCCCACGCCCGAAGCGATGAACACGACCTTGTAGGACGGCATGGCATCGGTACCGAAGACCTTGCGGGCCAGGTACTCGGTCAGCACCGGGGCGATCATCGCGCCAATGTTGATGCCCATGTAGAAGATGGTGAAGCCCGAATCGCGGCGCTCGTCCTTCAGGCCGTACAGCTTGCCGACCATGGTCGAGATGTTCGGCTTGAACAGGCCATTGCCGACGATGATCGTGGCCAGGCCGAGCTTGAAGATGTGCTCCTGCGGCAGCGAGATCATGAACAGGCCGGCGGCCATGATGATCGCGCCGGTCAGGATCGATCGCTGATAGCCCAGTACCCGGTCAGCCACGTAGCCACCGAAGATGGCTGCGGCATACACCAGGGCCAGGTAGGCGCCGTAGATGCGGCTGGCGTCGCCTTCACCGGCAGCGCTGCCGTTGTAGAACTGGGCAACGATGTACAGCACCAAGGCCCAGCGGATGCCATAGAACGCAAAGCGCTCCCAGAACTCGGTCATGAACAGCATCCACAACGGGCGCGGGTGGCCCAGCGTGGTCTTGAAGTCCGGCAGCGCCGGCTCTGGGGTGTTCGCAGTGGCGTTTACGCTCATGCGGGTTTCCTGGTTCGGTGGATGACGAGCACGTCCGCTGTGCAGTTGGAGCAACGCGCGAGGATCACCGACTTCTGGCGTTCACGTCAAATACACGCCGTTTGAGGCAGGTGCCAGCCTGCTCGCTGAACTTGCATCTGAAACGATCCAGCCAGTGGCCGGGATCCAAGCTGAATACGGATCAGCCCTGCGCTGACGGGGGCCCGGCCTGCAGGCTGGTACGCACCTGGAACAGCTCGGGGAAGAAGGTCAGTTCCAGCGCCTTGGCCAGGAAGCCCACCCCGGACGAGCCGCCGGTGCCGCGCTTGAAGCCGATCACCCGCATCACGGTGCGCATGTGTCGGAATCGCCATAGCTGGAAGGCGGTCTCCAGGTCCACCAGGTCCTCGCACAGCGCGTACTCGCGCCAGTAGCGGTCGGTGTCCTGGTAGATGCGTTCGAAGACCGGCTGCAGTGCGTCGTCGGCCACATGCGGCTGGGTCCAGTCGTGGTTTTCATACACGGCCGGTACGGCGTGGCCGAAGCGGGCCAGGTACTTCAGGAACTCCTCGTACAGGCTGGGCGCCTCCAACACGGTGCGCAGCTGCGCCTGTCCGGCCGCATCGTGCTCGAACACCTGCAGCATCTGCGCGTTCTTGTTGCCCAGCAGGAACTCGATGTAGCGGTACTGCAGCGACTGGAAACCCGAGGACGGGCCCAGCACGTCGCGGAAGCCCATGTACTCGGACGGAGTGAGCGTTTCCAGCACCGACCACTGCTCGGTCAGCTGGCGCAGCACCTGCTTGCTGCGCGCCAGCACCTTGCGGCACTGCCAGACTTCATCGCGCTGCAGGAAGCCGATTGCGGCACGCAGTTCGTGGCCCAGCAGCTTCAGCCACAGCTCCGAGGTCTGGTGCTGGATGATGAAGAGCATCTCGTCGTGGTGCGGCGGGTTGGACAGCGGCTGCTGCGCGCTGAGCAGCTGGTCCAGCCGCAGGTAGCCGCCGTAGGTCAGGCGCCCCTGCAGGTCGGTGTGGATGCCGGCTTCGAGATCGCGTTGGTTGTTGTCGACGGACATGGTTGCGGCCAGATCGGGGGCGGCAAGGGTAGCGCGTTGCCAGCCGCGCGGGCAGCCGCGCCGTCCATACCGGGGCGTGCGGTGCCCCGTGGAGCATTGGCCGATGCGGGGCCTGCGCGTGGAACCGATCGGGTCGTTGCGCCAGCAGTCAGCCAGAGGCGTATTCTGATGCTTTGCAGCAACGACTGAATACGTTGTTGTTATTGGCCCCCCACCCGCCGGCAGGGGTAAAACAGGGCGTTGCCGTGTTGCGGCGCAGGAAGGCTATTCCGTACGCGTTCCTTAACATGGCGATTCATATCATTTGTAACTTCTCTGTCGAAGGTGCAGTACGCAATGACGGTTGCCGCTGAATTCAAGATCGAATACCTGCAGTACCTGGACGCGGACGGCAAGCTCGTCCGCGATGACCTGCCCGCGTCGCTGCGCGACCCCAAGGTCCTGGTACCGCTGTTCAAGCAGATGCTGTTCGTACGTACGTTCGACAGCAAATCCATCGCGCTGCAGCGCACCGGCAAGCTGGGCACCTATGCCGCCTGCCTGGGCCACGAAGCGGCGCACGTGGGCATCGGCGCAGCGATGCAGAAGGACGACGTATTCGCGCCTTCGTACCGCGAGTATGGCGCGATGTTCATGCGTGGCGTGCGCCCGCACGACGTGCTGATGTACTGGGGCGGCGACGAACGCGGCAACGATTACGGCGGCAACGCGGCCAAGGACTTCCCGTTCTGCGTGCCGATCTCCACCCAGTGCCTGCATGCCGCGGGCGCCGCGCTGAAGTTCAAGCTCAACAAGGAACCGCAGATCGCGGTGGCCGTGTGCGGCGACGGCGGCAGCTCCAAGACCGACTTCTACGCGGCACTGAATTCGGCCGGCGCCTACAAGCTGCCGCTGATCCTGTGCATCGTCAACAACGGCTGGGCCATCTCGGTCCCGCGCTCGGCCCAGACCGGTGCCGAAACGCTGGCGCAGAAGGGCCTGGCCGGCGGCCTGCACTGCCTGCAGGTGGACGGCAACGACCTGATCGCCGTGCTGGCGGCGATGGAGCAGGCACGCGAGCGTGCGCTGGCCGGCGACGGTGGCACCGTGCTGGAACTGATGACCTACCGCCTGTCCGACCACACCACCGCCGATGACGCGCGCCGCTACCGTGACGACGCCGAGGTGAAGGATGCCTGGCAGCGCGAGCCGATGCTGCGCCTGCGCAAGTACCTGATCAACGCCGGTGTGTGGAGCGAAGAAGAGGAAACCGCCTGGGTTGCCGAGTGCGGCACGCGCGTGGACGAGGAAGTGAACCTGTACCTCAACACGCCGGTGCAGCCGGTCGAGGCGATGTTCGACTTCCTGTATGCCGATCCGCCGCCGGACCTGCTGGCCCAGCGTGCCCAGGCGATCGCCCTGGAGAAGCGCCATGGATGAGATCAAGAACGGCGCGCCCGGCGCGCACACCAACGCCGCCGACAGCGCTGCTGTCGCGCGCGGAGAAGAGAGCATGACCACCACGCCGATCACCCTCATCGAAGCCATCACTCAGGCGCTGGCCTGGGAGCTGGAGCACGACCCGTCGGTGCTGGTGCTGGGCGAGGACGTGGGCGTCAACGGCGGCGTGTTCCGCGCCACCGCCGGCCTGCAGCAGCGCTTCGGTTCCGAACGCATCCTCGACACCCCGCTGGATGAAACCACCATCGCCGGCCTGACCATCGGCCTGGCCGCGCAGGGTATGAAGCCGGTGGCAGAAGCCCAGTTCGATGGCTTCATGTACCCGATGGTCGACCATATCGTCTGCCACGCCGCACGCCTGCGCTACCGTACCCGTGGCCGCCTGCACTGCCCGATGGTGCTGCGCGTGCCGTGGGGCGGTGGCATCCGCGCGCCGGAACACCACAGCGAAGCCAACGAGGCGATCTTCACCAACGTGCCGGGCCTGCGCGTGGTGCTGCCGTCGTCGCCGCAGCGTGCGTACGGCCTGCTGCTGGCCGCGATCCGCGAACCGGATCCGGTGATCTACATGGAGCCCAAGCGCATCTACCGCCAGTACAAGGAAGTGGTCGTCAACGACGGCGAAGCCTTGCCGCTGGACGTCTGCTTCGTGCTGCGCGATGGCACCGACGTGACCCTGGTGACCTGGGGCGCGCAGGTGAAGGAAGCACTGGAAGCGGCTGACAAGCTGGCCGGCGAAGGCATCAGTGCCGAAGTCATCGACGTGGCCACGCTGCGCCCGCTGGACTTCGCCACCATCGCCGAATCGGTGGCCAAGACCGGCCGCTGCGTGATCGTGCAGGAGGCCCCGAAGACCGCGGGCTTCGGCGCCGAGATCGCCGCGCGCCTGGCCGAGGAATCGATCTACGACCTGCTGGCCCCGGTCGAACGCGTTACTGGCTACGACACCCACATTCCGCTGTTCCGCCTGGAAATGAAGTACCTGCCGAGCGTTGAGCGGATCGTGGCGGCAGCCAAGCGCGCGGTGGCGGCCGGCTGACATGCGGGCCCGCCTTCTGGGGGCTTACCGCAGCCAGTATCCCAACCCGCTCCGGTTCCACACCGGCCAGATCGTCGAAGTAGGTGTCCGTGACGAGGAATGGCCGGCGTTTGCCTGGGTACGCACCAACGATGGGCGCGCTGGATGGGCGCCCATCGCCTGGTTGCAGCTGCTGGACGAGGGTCGCGCCGAAGCCCTGTGCGACTACGACGCCCGCGAGCTGGATGTGGAAAGCGGCGAGATGGTGAAGCTTCATCACGAACACGGTGGGTGGTGGTGGTCCGAGCGCGCCAATGGCGCGACGGGCTGGCTGCCGGCCCGCGAACTGGAACTGCTGGAAGAGAACTGCAAATGAGCCAGACCAAGAACTTCAACCTGCCCGACCTGGGCGAAGGCCTGCCGGACGCGACCATCGTCGAGTGGTTCGTCAAGGAAGGCGATGTGATCAAGCTGGACGAGCCGCTGGTCTCGATGGAGACCGCCAAGGCCGTGGTGGAAGTGCCCTCGCCGTTCTCCGGCAAGGTGCTGAAGCTGTCCGGCGGCGCCGGCGACATCATCCCGACCGGCTCGGTGCTGGCCAGCTTCGAACTGGACCCGAACCTGCCGCAGCGTGCCGATGGCCAGGACACCGGCCACAGCCATGGTCACGCCGCACCTGCCGCTGCACCGACGCCGCCGCCGCTGCCGGCCGCTGCCGCACCGGTCGCCGTGGAAGAAGCCAAGCCCGCCGCGGCCGAGCGTGATGACGCCGGTACCGTGGTCGGCGCGATGCAGAGCTCCAATGCCGTGCACGCGGAGCAGGCGCTGGCCGTCGGTGGCGTCAAGGCCGTGCCGGCCGTGCGTGCGATGGCGCGCAAGCTGGGCGTGGACCTGAGCCGCGTGCCGGCCACCGGCACCGATGGCGCCGTGACCATGGCCGACGTCAAGCAGGCCGCCGCCAACGGCAGCGCCAAGCTGGGCGCTGCTCCGGCGCCGGTCGCTGCCGCCGCGTATGCCGCGCCGGCCCCGGCGCAGGTGTCTGCCCCGGTGCAGAGCGAAGCCCGCACCCCGCTGTCTGCCGCCGGCAAGCCGATGCGCACCCAGCCGCCGGGCGTGGTCGCCAAGGGCCAGCCGGAACCGCTGAAGGGCGTGCGCCGCAACATGGCCCGCGTGATGGCCGACGCGCACAGCAAGGTCGTGCCGACCACGCTGAACGACGACGCCGACATCCATGCCTGGCTGCCGGGCAACGACGTCACCGCGCGCCTGGTGCGTTCGATCGTGGTCGCCGCGCAGAAGGTGCCGGCGATGAACGCCTGGTTCGACGGCGAAGCACTGACCCGCACCCTGCATGCGCAGGTGGACATCGGCATCGCCGTGGACACCGACGACGGCCTGTTCGTGCCGGCCCTGCGCAATGCCGACATGCTCGACGCACGCGGCATCCGCGAGGGCGTCAACCGCCTGCGCGAGCAGGTGGAATCGCGTTCGATCGCCGCCTCGGAACTGAGCGGCTACACCATCTCGCTGTCCAACTTCGGCATGTTCGCCGGCCGCTACGCGACCCCGGTCGTGGTACCGCCGTGCGTGGCCATCGTCGGTGCCGGTCGTGCCCGCCACCAGATGACCCCGGTGATGGGTGGCGTGGAAGCGCACAAGGTGATCCCGCTGTCGGTCACCTTCGACCACCGCGCGGCTACGGGTGGCGAGGCCGCTCGCTTCCTGCGCGCGATGATGGACGATCTGGCGCTGGCCAGCTGATCCAGCTGATCGGTGGGTGCCAACCTTGGTTGGCACATGAACGGGAAAAACGCCGGGCACTGCCCGGCGTTTTTTTGTGCCCGCATCCACGCATGGCGTGGATCCACAAACTGCCCGCGATCAATCGCGAGCGACCATACCCTCGGCGCGGCTGTAGACACGCAGGCGGTGCCCGTCAGGATCCGCTCCGACGAAGGTGTGGCCGAACTCCAGCGTCACCGGCGCCTGCAGAATCTGCACGCCGAGCGCGCGCCACGCATCGTGCGTCTGCTGCACCGTCTCGGGTTTGGCGACCAACATCGCCAGTTCCGCAGCGCCGGCCTGCGCGGACACCGCCGGCTGCACGTCATCGCGCTGCCACAGGCCGAGCGCGGCGCCATCACCGAGCAGGAACAGCGCAAAGCCGGGCGACTGCTCGACCGGCGGCTTGCCGAGGATGCCGCTGTAGAAGGTGGCGCTGGTGGCGACGTCGCGCACGTACTGCAGCAGGGTGCTGGGCGTGAACATGGGGAAGCTCCGTTGTGGGGAGCGATCATGGTGGAACACGTCTGCTGACAGATTCTGTCAGTAGATCAAGCAGATGAAGTCGACCGGGTAGAGTCGATCGTCGTTCGAACATCTCGCGTATTGCGGGCATTTCCGCCATCGGATGGAAAAACAGGCGACCCACTGTGATCTCGCGACATATCGCAAAGCCAAGTCATGATGGGAGCTGTCGTCGGCGATGAACCTTCGCTCTTTTGGAGCCCCCCGGACCAATCAAAGGGAGACGCAGTTACCAGTTGCAACAGACAGAAGTGATTTAGAGTCAAATGCAGACGGAACGCAACTTCACATAATACACATGAAAAGGAAAGTTCATGACCACAATACGCAGATATCTCCCGTTATTGGCAGCCATCATCACCGCTTCTCCCGCCTTTGCGGACGACGCCCCCAAGGATGTGGCAATACAGCACTACGCGGAAACCATGCACATAGGCACGTTCGAAGCCGCGCAACGAATGGATGCGGAACGGGCCGCCGGTAAACTCAGCGCACGGCTTCAGAGGGAGAAGCCTGAGACGTTCGCCGGCCTTTACATCGAGCACTCCCCTGAATTCAGGATCATCGTGAAGTTCACTGGCGATGCCTCGGGCCAACTATCTGCCTATACCAAAGATCGCCTCTACGTCGCGGAAAATTCGCCACGCTCTCTCGAGCTTCTCCGCGCCACCCAGGCGGAAGTGTCCGAGCAGCTCGTCAAGGCCGGCATCGAATTTGCGGCCACGGTAGACATAAAGAATTCCATCGTCGAGGTATATGTACGCGATCCCGATGCCGTACGCGCCAGACTTTCCAATCTTCTCTCCGTCGTCGACTTCATCCGCGTAAAAGAGACCACAGGTTTCATAGAGCCAACAAACACTGTGGCGGGCGGGCGGCGACTGGAGGGCTACCAGCAGCAACTCTGCACAGCAGGCTTCAACGTGGTCGAAACTGCAACTCGCGAATTAGGCTTGGCCACTGCCGGTCACTGTGACAACGACAATTATCAACGCAACCCAACCGCTCGCATTCTGTTCAAGAGTGAACGCAACAAAGGATCTTACGACGTTCAGTGGGGTGCACAGCAGCGTGGCGGCGTCATCTTCTCCCAGTCGAACGAAATCATTGTCGATGGGGAAAAGCTGGCGATAACCGATGAGGCATCACTTGCCGACATGACACCAGGCACAACGGTCTGCAAGTTCGGCGTAACGACCGGTCGCACATGCGGATCCATCAAAGACGCAGAGTTCGCAGCCAACTGGAAGGGGGAAGCCGGCACCTACGTCCAAGTCGTCAGCCTTGATGGAACCGTGATGAACAAAGGCGGCGATAGTGGTGGTCCCGTCTATGCCGGCAACTCCGCCTACGGCCTTGTTCATGGCAGGGGAAACGATGGCTCTCCTTGGGAGAATGACCTTTTCTTCATGCCCATAGAGAGAATGTCCACCCTGGGCGTCGCTACCCTGACGAAGCCATTTCAGCTGGACAGCGTTCCAAACGTGTCTGGAACAGGCGCCAGCGTTACTGCCACGATGAACTTCAGTGGGTATCCGAGGTTTCCGGTATACATCAACCTCGAGGTCGTGACGTGTCCCGCCGGATGGATCTGCATCGGGGGGCGCGCCAAAGTCGACAAGAACATTCCATCTCCCATCACCTTCACCTGGGGTTGTACACCCAGTAAACCTGGTGAACCCCAAGTTTCGAGAGTCAGGACATTCTTGGAAGATGCGTCGGGCCTCGTAACCCAGGCCATAGAGTCGACGATTACCTGTACCACCCCGACCTCCCCGGCACATAGCCAACCAGCTGTGTAAGCCCACCACGTTGATGCACAGCGCCATTCCTCATTGTGGCTACGAACGATCCAGCCAGTCCGGTGCGATGCCCTGTGCTTTCTGCCAGCGCCGCAGCAGGGTGGCGCGTGGCACGCGGTAGTGATCCTCCAGTGCGCGCACCTGGCGGATGCGGTCCAGCCGGAAATGGCGGAAGTCCTCGCGGCTCTCACACCACGCTGCCAGCATCGGTACTTCATCGAAGTAACCCAGCGCGAACGGCCAGACAATGCGCTCGCTGCGCTGGCCGTGCGCGTCCTGGTAGCCGAACTTCAGGCGCTGCTGCGCGCTGACTGCTTCACGCACAACCTGCAGACGTGCGGCGGGCACCTTGGTTCCCATGCGCGAAGGGCCCACGCGCAGGCCGCTATCACGCAAGGCTTCCCGGCGCGCGGCTGGCAGCACATGCGCGATACGCGCCAGGGCATCACGTGCGGCCTCGGCCAGCGCAGGCTCGGTGCGGGCCGCGACCCAGCGCAGGCCCAGCACCAGCGCGTCGATCTCGGCCGGTGGCAGGGTCATCGGCGGCAGGGTATCGCTCGGCGCCAGCTGGTAGCCGACGCCGGCCTCGCCACGCAGGTCGGCGCCCTGCTCGCGCAGGGTCTCGATATCGCGGTACAGCGTGCGCAGACTGATGCCCAGCGCGTCGGCCAGCGTCTGCCCGGCCACCGGCCGTCGATGGCGGCGCAGCAGCTGCAGCAGCTGGGTCAGGCGCAGCGCACGCGACATCAGCCGACCAGCGCGCGCGATGCCACCACGTGCTCGCCCGGTTGCGGGGCCAGCGCGGCCTCGACCAGTGCCTTGGCGATCTCGCTGGCCGGGTTGATCCGCCACGCACGCGGCAACACCGGCCCCAAAGCACCCAGCACCGTCAGCGCCAGGCGCTCGCCACGACGCACCTCGTTGCGCTCGCCCCCGATCAGGCCGGGACGGACCAGGGTCAACGAGTTGAAGCCCAGCGCGCGCAGGTCACGCTCCAGCTCGCCCTTCACCCGGCTGTAGAAGATCGACGACTGCGGGTTGGCGCCGGCCGCGGAATTCAACACATAGGTACTGGCCCCCTGTGCCTGTGCGAGCCGTGCGAACGCCAGCGGATAGTCGTGGTCGATGCGATGGAAGGCCTCGCGGCTGCCGGCCTGGGCAATGGTGCTGCCCAGCGCGCAGATGACCGCGTCTACGCGCGCCCATTCGGGCGAGGTGGGCAACGCGTCGAAGGCCAGCACCGGGTTCTCCAGCTTCCCGTGGGTTACGCCCAACGGGCGGCGGGTGGGCGCCACCACGGCGCTGCAGCGCGGGTCGACCAGCAGCCTGGGCAGGGTCAGCCCGCCGACCAGGCCGGTCGCCCCCAGCAACATCACGCGCATCACCACCTCCGCTGCGGCATCCTGTCGCCCATCGTAGCCGTTCAAGCCATCGGCAGCCGCGCCGATATGCTGGAACCTGCCCCTGCCAGCCCCAGGATTCGCTCCATGACGGACCAGCCCGACCACCGCCCTGCCCCCGGTACCGCCCTTGGGCCGCCGGCACGCGTGCGCGCGGTGGTGGACGATGGGCTGGGCGACCGCGTGGTGCTGCAGGGCGGCGGTGGCGTGGCCCTGCAGCAGCTGTTCGCAGGCGCCGACGCGCCGGAACCGCTGCTGGCGGCGTTCGCCAACGGCATGGCCACGCTGCCTGGCGAGCTGGGCGACATGGGCGACCGCCTGCAGTCGGCGCAGGCCAGCGCCGATTGGCCGCGCTATGGGCGCGCGATGCGGCAGCTGATCGACAAGTACATCCGCACCATCGAGCAGCATTCGCCGGACGGTCAGCCGGAAAGCCTGCGCCTGTCCGAGCAGCTGCGGTTGCTGCTGGGCGGTGCGGTGGTGGCCCTGCTGCAGCACGACCCGGATCTGCGCGAACAGGCGCAGGCCCTGGCCACGCGCCTCCGCCAGTGGCAACCGGGTACCGCACTGGAGCCGATCGAACAGGGCGTGCGCGAACTCGGCCACCAGGTCGGCGTGCGCGCCGAGAGCTGGCAGGAGCAACAGGCGCTGCTGCTGGAGCTGTTCGCCCTGTTGCTGGAGAACGTGAGCGAGCTGCTGGATGACCGCAGCTGGCTGCAGGGCCAGATCGCGGCGGTGCGCCAGCTGCTGGATGGTCCGCTGGAAGCCGAAGCAGTCGAGCGCACCCGCGCCGAACTGCGCGAAGTGATCTACAAGCAGGGACTGCTGCGCCAGGGCATCGACGATTCAAAAGCGGCGATGCGCGGATTGATGGGCGAGTTCATCGAGCGCATGGATGGCATGGCCACCAGCACCGGTGAGTACCATGACCGCATCGGCAGCTACGCGCTGCAGCTGCGTGAGGCGCGCAGCATCGCCGACCTCAACCAGCTGCTGCAGGAGGTGATGCGCGATACCGGCAAGGTGCAGCAGCAGGCTGCGCAGGCCCGCGATCACCTGGCCAGCGCGCGGCAGGAAGTGGAACGCGCAGAGCAGCGCATTGCCGAGCTGGAGCAGGAGCTGCGTGCTGCTGGTGACCTGGCGCGTATCGATCCGCTGACCCAGGCACTGAACCGCCGCGGCCTGGACGAACTGCTGCAGCGTGAGCTGGCGCGTGCCATGCGCAACAACTCGCCGCTGGGCGTGGCGGTGATCGATCTGGATGATTTCCACCTGACCAACGAGGCGCACGGTCACGCGGGTGGCGATGCTTTGCTGCAGCACCTGGTGGCCGTGTGCAAGCTGCTGCTGCGCGCCACCGACGGCATCGCACGGTTGGGCGGCGACGAGTTCGTGCTGGTACTGCCGGAAACCCAGGGCGCCGACAGCATGGCCACCGTGCAGCGCCTGCAACGTTCACTGGCGCACCGCGTGCTGACCGTGCAGGACCGGCGCGTGCCGGTGCATTTCAGCGCCGGGCTGGCGCAATGGCAGCCCGGTGACGATACCGAGACCCTGCTGCGCCGCGCCGATGACGCGCTGTATGCGGCCAAGCGGCAAGGCAAGAACCGGGTGCAGGCGGGCTGATGATACAGCGTGCAGACGCTGTAGCGCCCGAGCCCATGCTCGGGCGGCGGCGCGCAGCGCCGTAGAGCAGCCGAGCGTGGGCTCGGCTCTACAGATCATTTACCGCGCAGCTTCTGCAACCCGGTCACCGCCGCCAGCACGATGGCGCCGGCGATGATGCCGACCACCATGTTGGCCGCAGCACTGATCAGCCAGCCCCACTGCCCTTCACCGCCCAGCGCCTGCACCGCGTGGTGCAGCGCCGGCACGTTGTGCACCAGGATGCCGCCGCCGACCAGGAACATGGCGATGGTGCCAGCCACCGACAGGAACTTCATCAGCCACGGCGCCGACGCCACCAGGCCGCGACCGAAAGCGGCAATGGCTCCGCCCTTGCGCGACAGGTACAGGCCGACGTCATCAAGCTTCACGATGCCCGCGACCAGCCCATAGACGAACACCGTCATCGCCAATGCAACCACGGCCAGCGTGACCACCTGGTTGGTGAACGGCGCGGTGGCCACCACGCCCAGGGTCAGCACGATGATCTCGGCCGAGAGGATGAAGTCGGTGCGGATCGCGCCCTTCACCTTGTCCTTCTCCCACGCCACCATGTCCACCTGCGTATCGGCCAGCGCCTTGCGACGCTCGGCCTGGCGCTCGGCATCGTCGTCGGAGGAATGCAGGTAGCGGTGCGCCAGCTTCTCCACACCCTCGAAGCACAGGAAGGCACCGCCGATCATCATCAGCGGCACGATCAGCGGCACGTTCCAGCCGCGGCTGTGCAGCCAGGCCTCCAGCGCGCTGATCGCCAGAGCCGCCGGCACCAGGATCACCTTGTTGACCAGCGAGCCTTTGGCCACCGCCCACACCACCGGCAGCTCGCGGTTGGCGTTGACCCCGGTGACCTGCTGAGCGTTCAGCGCCAGGTCGTCGCCCAGCACGCCGGCGGTCTTCTTCGCCGCGACCTTGGTCAGGACCGAGACATCGTCGAGGAGGGTGGCGATATCGTCGAGCAGGGCGAACAGGCTGGCACCGGCCATGGGAAGTCCAGAGAGGGAATGAGCGGATTCTGACCGATACCGGGGCGGCTGCGGAAGCGGTCGGATTCACCGCGTGCCTACCGCCCCCCGGCGACACTGCGGAATCCGGACATTGCTGGCCAGGGGCCGGCACGACCGTCTTTGCCGCATGGGAGTTCCGCTTGAGCAATCCGCCCACCGCCAATGGCAATCCCCCGCTGGTCAAAGGCATGAACCGGCGCAGCCAGATCCTGCGCCTGTTGATGCGCTACCGCCATTCAGGCGTATTTTCCGGCATGAACCTGGATGCCGCGGGCAATCCGGCCGACGTACCGGCAGATGGCAACCCGGAACAGTTCGTCAGTGACCTGGAAGCCTTGGGGCCCACCTTCGTCAAGCTGGGCCAGATGCTCTCTACCCGCCCGGACATGGTGCCGGTGGAGTTCGCAACGGCGCTGGAGCGCATGCAGGAGAAGGTGGCCGAGATTCCGGTCGAGCGCATCCATGCCATCGTCGAGCAGGAACTGGGCGCCCCGGTGAACAAGCTGTTCGCTGCGTTCGATCCCGAGCCACTGGGCTGCGCGTCAATCGCGCAGGTGCACCGCGCGGTGCTGCACGATGGCCGCCAGGTAGCAGTGAAGGTGCAGAAGCCTGAAGTCGCCGCGCAGCTGCGCTCGGACCTGGAGGCGCTGCGCAGCTTCGCGCTGGCCGCCGACCACCTGACCCAGGTGGGCCGCCGCGTGCGCCTGCGGGATTGGCTCAACGAGTTCGCCAAGACCCTGATGCAGGAGCTGGACTACCACGCCGAGGCCGAGAACCTGGCCCGCTTCGGCCGGCACCTGAAGCCGTTCCGCCGCCTGTGGATACCGCAGCCGCTGTGGGACTACAGCAGCCAGCGCGTGCTGACCATGGAACTGGCCACCGGCGTGCGCGTGGATGCGATCCCCGATGTGCGCCGCACCGAACAATCGATGGACCCGTTGGCGGCGGCGCTGATCCGCGGCTACCTCGACCAGATCTTCGTGCACGGCGAGATCCACGCCGACCCGCACCCCGGCAACCTGCGGGTGATGCCCGATGGCCGGCTGGCGATCTTCGACCTGGGCATGGTCGCGCACATGCCGCCGCGCCTGCGCGAGCGCTTGCTGAAGATCCTGTTCGCCGCGGTCGACGGCCGTGGCGAGGAAGTGGCCGACGACCTGATCAGCATCAGCACGCGGCTGGAGGCGTTCGACGAGGAACGTTATCTGCGCGAGACCGGCCAGTTGATCGCGCGTTACGCCGCCAGCGGCACGTTCTCCGAAGGCCGCGTGGTGCTGGACATGGTGCGCATCGCCACCGCCTGCGGGCTGCGCACGCCGCCGGAACTGAGCCTGCTGGGCAAGGCACTGCTCAACCTGGAAACCGTGTGCCGGCTGCTGGCACCAGAGCTGGAAACACGTCGCATCGTCGAGCGCCAGCTGCAGCACGTGATGCGCGCACGCCTGAAGAAATCGCTGTCTGCCGCCAACCTCGCCAGCGAGGCGATGGAGCTGCAGCAGCTGCTGCGCGATGGGCCGCGCAAGCTGTCGGACATCATGGCCCTGCTGGCCGAAAACCGCCTGCAGATGAAGGTGACCGGCCTGGAAGAATCGCGGTTGATGGAGAACCTGCAGAAGATCGCCAACCGCGTCGCGGCCGGCATCATCAGCGCCGCGTTGATCATGGCCGCCGCGATGATGATGAAGATCGACACCGGCTGGCATCTGTTCGGCTACCCGCTGATTGCGCTGATTCTGTTGTTCATCGGCGTGGTGCTCGGCCTTGGCATCGTGACCAGTGCATTGCTGTTCGACCGTCGCGCACGGGCACGCGAAGAACGCGGGCATCGCTAGCGCATCAACGAAAACGCCGTATTCATGCGGTCTTTAATGCAATCCAACGTAGCCTTTCACGCTCGTTTTACCTTCTGAGCGCGATTTCGCGCGCGTCATTCCAACAAACATTTCAGTCAGGTTCGTGCATGCACTATCGGGTCATCGGCCTGTCATGTGCATGTGCTTGCGACAGCGCCGGTCGGATGGACACGCGTCGGTACGACGTCCATCAACATCCCGTCACTGCCGAAGCTGCCTATGCTCTGGATACTGTTGTTGTCGTTGTTGCTGCTGTGCTGGCTGTTCCTCGCGTCCGACAAGTGGGTGTGGTGGAAGGCCAGCGCATTCTCGCTGCTGCTGCTCATGCTCAGCGCATGGTGGCTGATCGACAAGCTGTCCGGTGATGGACTCAACGCTGCAACCCTGTACCACCTCGGCGCCGACATGGAAGGCGCCGGTGTCTCCGACTTCAAGGGCTACATCGCCGGCTTCATCGTGCTGGCGCTGGTCTCGCTGCTGCCGCTGTTCGCCACGCGGGTGAAGCGCTGGCGCCGGCCCGGCCACGGTGGCGCGTTGTTCGCCGGTTTCGCGGCCGTGTGGGTGGCCACGATCATGATCAGCCCACTGGCCCGCGACGGCCAGCGCCTCTACCAGCAGCTGCGCCCGGTCGACTTCGCGCGCATCGCCCCCGAGTACCAGGTGCCGACGCAGCCGCTGCAGCGCCCGCGCAACATCGTCTGGATCTACGGCGAAAGCCTGGAGCGCACCTACCTGGATGAGAACGTGTTCCCGGGCCTGATGCCCAATCTCAACCGGCTGGCCACAAAGTCGCTGGACGTGCGCGGGCTGGCCTCGGCCGAAGGCAGCGGCTGGACCATCGCCGGCCTGGTGTCGTCGATGTGCGGCGTGCCGTTGACCACCTCGCAGGGCGATGAGAACAGCATGGACCGCATGGGCAGCTTCCTGCCCAAGGCGGTATGCCTGGGCGACTACCTGAAGCAGCAGGGCTACACCAACCACTATCTGGGCGGTGCCAACGGCCAGTTCGCCGGCAAGGGCCAGTTCCTGGCCAGCCACGGTTTCGATGAAGTGCATGACCTGGCCTGGTTCAAGCAGCAGAAGAAGATCGGCCGCATCCACTACTCGGCCTGGGGCGTGCACGACGACGTGCTCCTGGACACCGCCTACCAGCGCTTCGAGCAGCTCTCGCGCGCCGGCTCGCCGTTCATGCTGACCACGCTGACCATGGACACCCATCACCCGGCCGGGCACCTGCCGGTGTCGTGCAAGGGCGAGCGCTACCAGAGCCAGTACGGCAACATCAACATGCTCAACGCGCTCAAGTGCAGTGACCGGCTGATCTCGCAGCTGGTGCAGCGCATCCAGGCCAGCCCCTACGGCAAGGACACGCTGATCGTGATCGCCTCCGATCACCTGGCGATGCCCAACGATCTGACCCACATTCTGACCCGGCAGAAACGCGAGAACCTGCTGCTGTTCCTGGGCGATGGCATTGCCCCGCAGCAGCTCAGCGCCGACGCCGGCACCACCCTGGATTCGGGTGCGACCCTGCTCAGCCTGCTGGACCCGAACCTGAAGACGATGGGCTTTGGCCGTTCGCTGATCGATACCCAGCGCGCGCCGAGCGCCAGCGTCGCCGCACGCCGCGACGGTGGCCGCGACTACCCGCAGTACCTGGCCTTCGCCCGTTCACTGTGGCTGGGTGAACCGACCCGCGAGCTGAAGATCGACGGCGACGACCAGGTGGTGGTCGGCCTGCAGCACGTGCAGCCACCGGTGCTGCTCGAGTACGACAAGGACTGGGGTTTGAAGTCCGTGTATCTGGAAAACACCTCGCGCCAGTTCGATGATGCCAACCCGGACAACACCCTGGCCTATGTCGACCGTTGCACCGCGTTCGAGGACGGCTCGGCCGACGGTGACTGGTGCGCCCTGCTCGTCAACCGCGACAACGGCATCAAGCTGTACCGCGACAACGACCTGCGTGGCGGCATTGCCGTGGATGCGCCGCTGGACGCCTTCCAGGGCCCGCGCCCGAGCGTGCGCCAGGCACACATGATCACCCAGAAGGGCCGCCGTACCCGCGCCGGCCAGTACATGCTGCAGCTGGTGGCGAGTACGCGCCCGGATCGTGGTTTCTGGATCGAAGCGGTGTCGTCGCAGCGCAAGGTGGTGCTGGCCCAGCAGTGGGTGCAGCCCGATGCCAACGGCAAGATCAACGTGTCGTTCGGGCTGGATCACGAAGTGGACGATCTGGAGATCCGCGCGTGGTTGAACCACGCCGAGAAGCTGGCAGTGGATACGTTCGCACTGGTGCCCTCGCGCAGCCGACCGCGGGGGTAGGGTTCTTTGCAGGGCTGCGCCCTGCACCCGCTACAAGCCGGGGCAACAGCAACGGCAACAGCGTGCATTCCGTGGTTGGGTGGGGCGGTGTCGGAGTGCGGGGACGCCGTGAATCCGTCCTTGGAGCAACTGTGTTGATGGAGGAGCTTGGCCCCTCCATGAGACGGGCACGGTAGTGCCGGCCGCTGGCCGGCAGCCTTTGGTCTTGCGCCCTGCCTGGCCTTAGGCTGGGACCAACCCGTTTTCAGCGTCGCGCACCCGGGCGTTGAGGATCACCAGCATCTTCCGCATCACCGCCACGATGGCTACTTTTCCTTCTTTGCCTCGGGCTCGCAGCGACTGGTAGAAATCGCGCAGTTGAGGTTCATGCCGCATGGCCGACATGCTGGCCATGTAGAGCACCTGGCGGATCTCGGCTCTGCCGCCATGGATGCTGCGTTTCCCTCGCATGGTTCCGCTGTCGTGGGACATCGGAGCCACACCGACGAGGCTGGCGATGGCCTTGCCGCTGATCTTTCCCAACTCGGGAAGATAGCTTGCCAATACCGCCTGCAGGCCAGGGCCAACGCCCTTCATCGACTTCAGGACAGCCAGTTGAGGCTGCTGGGTAACCTGCTCGGCAATTTGCTTTCCCAGACGTTCAACCAGCGTCTGCAAGCGGGTGATGTTGGCCTGCAGTAGCCGGCGCAATTCACGATCACCGACCATTTCCAGCTGCTGCCGCGCGATGGTCAGCGCGTGCATCGCCTGTCGACGTGCCCGCACGAATTCCCGCATTTTCTGCTGCCAAGGCTCCAGCGGTTGGTAGGCCGGAAGTTTCACCAAGGCCGCCATCTGCGCCAATGCATAGGCATCCAACCGGTCGGTCTTGGCCATCTGCCCCATCCCCTGAGCCAGCCTGCGGGCCCGCAGGGCATTGGCGCGGACCACCGGATGGCCCACTGCGTGCAGAAAATCCAGCACCGGTCGTTCGTAGCCGCCGGTGGCTTCCAGCACGATCTGGCTGACCGGACGCTTCTTCAGCCAAACATCCAATTCAGAAAAGCCGGAGCGGTTATTGCAGACCTGCAGGGTCTCTCCGTCCGTCGTGCCGACATCCAGTTGGCGCTTGCTGACATCAATCCCGATCCCGTTCATCACCGGACTCCGTATAGTCTGGAAGGGTCGAGAGCTCCCCCGCTTGCCCAGTCTTATCACTGCGAGTGTCAGCTCCAGCAACTGTTCGGGCGGATCAAGGGAGATTCCGGCGTGGGCGCCAAGCTCCAAGGCGATCGTCGAGATCCAGGCTTACACGGCGGCCCACGCCGGCTCTCGGCACCTACGCTGCCAGATTTCCATCAGATAAGGCTTGGCAGCCGCATCCATGCGGCTGACACCCCGCACTCCGACACCGCCCCACCTCTGACAGATTCCTGCGGCTGTCGGTAGGTGTCGACCTTGGTCGACACAATCTGTCAGATATCGAAAATCAAAATGGGGTCAGATCCGTTTTCCTACGGAAAACGGATCTGACCCCAAAAGCAATTCCAACAGATCGCGGAAATCTGTCGAAGGCGGGGTGGGGCCGGTTGCGGGAGTGTCCGCGGCATGGATGCCGCGGCCAAGCCCCCAAGGATGGGTTTACGGCGTCTCCCGCAACCGGACCCACCCCGCCAATCCTCGGAATGCCAGCTTTTGCTGTTGCTCTTGCGGTTGACGTTGCTTCGGCGGGTGCAGGGCGCAGCCCTGCAGAACACCCCCTACTCCTGCGGATCGCGGGTGATGTGGATGTCGGTCGGGGTCGACAGCGGAATGTTCCGCTCCGCCAGGATCTGCAGCAGGCTGAAGTACAGATCGCTGCGGGTCGCATACACCTGCCGCGGGCTGGCTACGTACGCGAAGCTGTTGATGGTGATCTGGCCACCGGCAATGCTGTCGATGTAGACCGTCGGTGCCGGCTGATTCAGCACGTTGGTGTGCGCGGTGTACGCATCCAGCAGCGCCTGCCGCAGGTTGCCGACATCGGTGCTGGGCGGCACCGCGAACTGGATCTGGATGCGGCCCTGGTTGTTGCCCATCGTCATGTTGCGCACGGTCTTGGTGACCAGCTCGGAGTTGGGCACGATCAGCGTCGACTTGTCGCCCACTTGGATCTCGGTCGAACGCAGGCTGATGCGGCGGATGTCGCCTTCCTGATCACCCAGCTTCACCCAGTCACCGATCTTCACCGGGCGCTCGGCCAGCAGGATCAGGCCGGAGACGAAGTTCTGGGTGATCACCTGCAGGCCGAAACCAATACCCACCGACAGCGCGCTGACCAGCAGTGCCAGCTTGCTCAGCTGCAGTCCCATCGCGCTCAGGGCCCAGATCACCGCGATGATGATGCCGACGTAACGGGCGACGGTGCTGACCGAATTGCGTGCGCCCAGATCCAGTTCGGTCTTGGGCAGGTAGGTGTCGGTCAGCCAGCGCTGCACCAGCTGGGTGATCGCCAGGCCGGCCAGCAGCGCCAGTACCGCCATCACGATCCCTGCCGGTGCCAGCTTGGTACCACCGATATCGAAGCCGGTCGTGAACAGAGAAGTGAATCGGTCCACCACTGCGCCGATGTTGCCGAACGGTGCCACCAGGGCAAGCAGCGTGAGCAGCACAACCACGGTACGCAGCGCCGCCGACAGCAGCACGCCGGCCTGCTCCAGGCGCGACACGCTCAGGCCGGTGCTGAGCAGGATTGTCTGGCCCACCTTGCTGTCCGCGTTGAGCATCCACGTGCTCAGGTCATCAACGAACTTGAACAGCAGGGTCGCTGCCAGCACCACGATGCTGCCGCCGATCAGCTGCTGGTTCACGAACTTGGCGAAGTTCAGGTAGCCCAGCAACGTCGCGACGATGGCGGCCACCACCGCGACGTTGCCCGCCACGCGTGCCAATACCAGCCAGCTGCTGCGGCGCACCGGCGTGGCCGCGCCCACGCCATCGGCCTGTGCCTCCAGCTTGGCCTCGGCCTCGGCGGTCTGCCGGCGATGCAGACGTGCCAGGGTCACCAGCATGGCCATGATCAGGCCCAGGTAGGTCAGGGCAATCAGGCCATCCAGCGCCACCGTGGTGACATCGCTGGTGCGCGTGGCCTGGTCGAGGGCCATCAGCACCGTGCTCAGCCAGGCCAGCGCCGCCGCGCCCCACGCGTACTTGCGCAGCTTCAGCGCGGCGGTGTCGTCCAGGTTCAACAGCCGCCATGACGGGCGCTTGGGCACCAGCATGCAGGCGCTGAGTGCAGCGATGAAGGCGGCGCGGAAGGTGGCCGTCTCCAGGCCGTCGGCCACCACCTGCAGGCGCGGCGCGATGGCATCGATGGCGTCCAGCGCCGCCATCAGCACCACCACGGCATAGCCGGGCAGCAACGTGCCGACCAGCAACAACCACATGGCCAGGCCGGAACGGCGCAGGCGTCCATCAGGCGCACGATCGGACGCGGCGAACTGCCGCCCCAAGCGGCGCAGCCACAGCCGCAGCGGGAACATCATCACCAGCGCGGCGATCAGGCCCAGCAACGGCGTGCCCCAGCCATTGGCCCGGACGCCGGCAACGAACGTATCGCGCCCCTGCTCGGCCAACGGCGCGACGCGTGCGATATCGATGGGCAGGCGCTCGGCCACCTTGCTCCACAGTGCCGGAGACAACGGCGAGGCGACCTTCTTCCCCATGTCTTCGGCGCGCTGCGCAGTGCGCTGCTGGTCGATGTCGGCTGCCAGCTGCTGGGCACGCACGGCACTGGTCTTGGCCTGCGCCACCGATGCGGCCAGGCCGTCGCGCTGCTTGTTGATCGTGCGCCGTTGCGCCGCCAGTTCGGGCGGCTCGGTGGTGCCTTCGGCAGGCGTGCCCAGCTGCGCCAGTTGTTCGTCGAGGCGAACCAGCTGGGGCTGCAGCGCCTTTTCCAGCGCCTCGGCGTCACGCCGTACCTGCGAGGCATTCTCCGACAGCATCGCCAGCGTCTCGATGGCTTCAGCATCGCCACGCTTGCGATCGATCTCCTTCAGGCTGGACTCGATCTGCGCCAGCTGCTGCTTCGGCGTGGGGTCTTCATCCTGTGCCAGCACCGGCGCGGACAGCAGGAGGGCGGTGCACAGCATCAGGACCCACCAAGGGCCCCGTGCACGGATCGATCGCAGGAAAGAAGACACGCCAGCCACACCGGTTCGCGCGGACCACCGCGCCTGCGCGCGACTATACGGCACAGGCGGTAAAGGGCGGATGGGCGACGCGCAGCAGTATCAGTACTTCAGGCGCAGCTCTTCCACGGTCGGCTGCTGCAGCGCGTACCAGTCCTGGAACTCTTCCTCGGTGATCTCATCGGGCGCGTACACCGCCACCGGATGCCAGTCGTGGTCGGTCGGCAGCGGCTGGCGCGGGCCGGCACGCAGGCTGTAGGACACGCCTTCGTAGTCGACCAGATCATCGACCTGCGGCCACTGTTCGCGTGCGAACGCGGATTCACTCTTCAACAGGATCACCTGGTACATCGGCACCTCCACTTCGGTTGGATCAGGAAAACACGGCGCTGGCCGCAGGATACCGCCGCACCGGTGACAACGGGCACGCCGCAGCGGCGACGGAACGTTCTGGACACGGCCATCGCCCCGGCTTCACCCGCCCATGGCAAGGCCCTCGGCATCGTGGAGGCCCCCCCCTGCCACGACCGCCGATGACCGAGCACCCGCCGCTGAAGACCGTTGCCGACCTCAAGCTGCCCCGCTACCTGGGCACCTGGTACGAGATCGCACGCCTGCCGATGCGCCATGAACCGGAAGGCTGCACCGACGTGTCGGCGCACTACACCCTGCTCGACAACGGCAACGTTGGCGTCACCAACCGCTGCCGCATGGACGGCGAGATCGAAGAGGCCACCGGCGAGGCCTGCGCGATCGACAACGACAGCGCGCGCCTGGAGGTCAGTTTCCTGCCCAAGGGCCTGCGCTGGCTGCCGTTCGCCAAGGGCGACTACTGGGTGATCCAGGTTGCCCCGGACTACAGCGTCGCGCTGGTCGGCAGCCCGGACCGCAAGTACCTGTGGCTGCTGGCCCGCGAACCGCAGCTGGACGCCACCGTGCAGGACCATTATCTGGCGTCCGCCCGCCTGCAGGGCTTCGATCTGTCCGAACTGATCCAGACCCCGCATACCGGCCAGCCCACGGCCTGAGCCGCACACGACCATGGACCTGAAGAGTGGTTACCCGTGGTGGGCGGTGCGCAACGGCCTGATCCACGCCTTCCCACCGCTGGAAAAGGACCTGCGCTGCGACGTGCTGGTGGTCGGCGGCGGCATCACCGGTGCACTGATTGCCGACGAGCTGTCCCGGCATGGCCACGACGTGGCGGTGATCGAACAACGCGACATCGGCTGGGGCAGCACGGCGGCCAGCACCGCGCTGCTGCAGTACGAGATCGATACCCATCTGCTGGAACTGGCCCAACGCTATGGCCAGGACGCCGCCGCGCTGGCCTACCGCGCCTGTGCCGAGGCCATTCCGGCGCTGGGCGAGGTCGCTCGCGGCCTGAAGGACGTTGATTTCCAGCGCATGGACAGCCTGTACCTGGCCAGCCGCCATCGCGACGTGCCGCGCCTGATGGCCGAGGGCGATGCCCGTCGCGGTATCGGCCTGGATGCCCGCTGGCTGGGCCCGGAGGCACTGCGGGAACGTTTCGACGTTGAGGCCGGCGGCGCCCTGCTGACCCGGCAGGCGGCCCGGGTTGATCCGTATCGGCTGACCTATGCGCTACTGCAGCGCCTGCGTCGGCGCGGCGGCCATGTGCATGACCGCACCGTACTGCACAGCCTCGATGCTACCGCGCGCGGGGTGACCGCCCGTACCGAAGCCGGTGCCACCATCCGCGCACGCCACGTGGTGCTGGCCATGGGCTATGCCAACCAACGCTGGCTCAAGCAACGGGTCGCACGCAACCGCAGCAGCTACGCCTTCATCACCGATCCCATCGATGCGGACGTGCTCGGCCGGCTGCGCACCACGATGGTGTGGGAAAGCGCACGCCCCTACCTGTACCTGCGCGCCACCGGCGACCAGCGCCTGCTGGTCGGCGGGCTGGACGACGCCATCGACATCCCCGCCCGCCGCGACCGGCGCGTTCAGAGCAAGGCCGACCAGCTGATGAAGCAGCTGCTGCGCTGGTTCCCACGGCTGGACCCGGTGCCGGCGTTCTCCTGGGGCGGCACCTTCGCCGAGACCGCTGATGGCCTGCCGTTCTTCGGCCCGCACGAACAATGGGGCCCGCGGGTGCACTTCGCCATGGCCTACGGTGGCAACGGCATCACCTATTCGATGATCGGCGCGCAGCTGCTGCGGGCCCGGATCGAGCGGCGCACGCATGCGCTGGAGGGGCTGTTCGGGTTCGGCCGGTTGTAGCCTGCAGCCAGGCATGGCCTGGCTCTACCGTAAGCGGGCGCCGACAGGCATCATTCAAGCAACCCCTGCTAGCGTCGGCCTGTACCGCCGCGTGTTGCGTGGCCACCTGTCCGCTGGAGCGCCGTCATGATCCGCCCCCTGACCCTGCTGCTGTGCCTGGCCCTGCCGGGAACCGTGCTGGCCCAGTCCGCCGCAGGCGCCACCGCGCCGCAGGCGGCCGGCCTGGACCTGACGCTGCCGCAGGCGCCGATGCGCTACCTCAACGACCCGGCCCTGCAGCAGGACCCGCCGGGCACGTACTACGGCGACAAGAGCGGCCCGCGCGTGCACGACGACGCGAAGATCGCCGACGTGACCGACGACAAGGTCAAGGTGTCCGGCAGCTTCACCACCGGCATCGGCTATTCCAAGAACGGTGGCAACAGCCACTACAACGCCGCCACGCTGAACCTGAGCAAGAACTACACCACCGATGAAGGCAAGACCCACGGGGTCAACGTCAACATCCACGTGAGCGAAGGCAAGGGACCGGGCTTCTTCGGTCCGTATGGCGGCTATTACGGCCGCGGCCCGGGCTATTGGGACTACCCGCCGCCGTACGGCTGGTAAGCCAGCTCCTGTAGAGCCGAGCCCATGCTCGGCTACGGTTGGCCGCAAAGCCGAGCATGGGCTCGGCTCTACATGGCCAAACGTCAATCCAGCCAGCCATCGCGCTCGCTGTGCAGGATCCGGCCGTCATAACCGCTCAGGCGCACGTCCACCTTCTGGTTGCGTGCATTGCGGGCCTCCAGCGACCAGGTCGCACCATCGCGTTCCAGCGAATGGATCTCGCGCAGGCCATGCGCCTGTGCCCGTGCCAGCACCTGCTCGGTGGTCAGCAGCGCGCGGCCGCTGTGCTCGTCGAAGATCTCGCCGGTCTTCGGGTCCACGTAGACCTCGCTGAAGCGGCCATCGGCGCGGCTCACGTCGGCCTCCCACAGGCCATCATCGCGTTCGATCTCGTGGATCTGGGTGTAGCCGGCCTTGCGCAGGGTCTGTTCAACCTGGGCCATGCCCAGCGGCGCGGCCTGTACGGCCGGCGCGACGGTCAGCAGGGCAACAGTGGCGAGGGTGAGCGACTTCAACATGGGGGTTCTCCTGTTCGTGTTCGTGGCCGGACCATCCCGGCAACGCCACAATGCACCCCGTGGTTAACAGCGCCTTAGCCGGCACTGTTAGCCAGCTGTTAGTCACCCCCGGCACACTCACGCCTGTTCCTACAGCCCTCCCTGCGCCCCGATGCTCTCCACCCTGCCCCTGCTGCTGGCCCTGGCCAACGCTCCTACCGCCGCCGCGCCCGTCCAGGACCCGGCGCAGCAGGTCGCGCGCCGTGCCGTGCAGCAGGGCCGCTACGTGCCATTGGAAAGCGTGGTGCGCGATGCACTCAAGCGCTTTCCGGGGCAGCTGCTGGAAGTGGAGCTGGACGATGGTGTCTACGAAGTGGAGATCCTGCGCGGCGACGGCGTGGTGGTGGAGCTGGACTATGATGCGCGCAGCGGAAAGCTGCTGAAGACGGAGCTCGACGACTGATGCGCATCCTGTTGGCCGAAGACGATGCCGCACTGGCACAGCGCCTGGTGCCCCTGCTGGAGCAGGCCGGCTACGTGGTGCATGTGGTTGCCGATGGCCGCCAGGCCGAGGAGATCGGCCAGATCGAGGACCTGCAGGCGGCCATCGTTGACCTCGGCCTGCCCGGCCTGGACGGACTGAGCGTGATCGAGCGCTGGCGCGGCAATGGCCGCAGCTTTCCGGTGCTGGTGCTGACCGCGCGCGGGCGCTGGCACGACAAGCTGGCCGGCTTCGATGCCGGTGCCGACGACTACCTGACCAAACCGTTCCAGGCCGACGAACTGGTGCTGCGCATGCGCGCCCTGATCCGCCGCAGCCATGGCCATGCCAGCCCGCGACTGCACTGCGGGCCGCTGCAGCTGGACGTCAACGCCGGCCGCTTCGAACTGGACGGACAGCCGCTGGCGCTGAGCCCGCAGGAGTTCCGCCTGCTCAGTTACTTCATCCACCACAGCGGCCAGGTGATCGGCCGTGATCGTCTGGGTGAGCAGGTGTTCGAAGGCGGCCACGACCCGGACTCCAACGCGCTGGACATGCTGCTGGGTCGGGTCCGCCGCAAGCTCGGCATCGATCTGATCCAGACCGTGCGCGGCCAGGGCTGGCGGCTGGCCGCGCCGTGAGCCGGCAATCCTCGCTGCGGCGGCGCCTGCTGCTGGCTGGCGGCGTCGGCCTGCTGCTGGTTTCGCTGCTGGCCAGCGCACTACTGGGCGAACTGTTCAAGCGCAGCGCGCGTGATCGGCTGGACCACGAACTGCAGCAGGACATGCTGACCCTGCTGGCGCAGGCCGAAGTGAACCCGGAAGGACAGCTGCGCCTGCGCCAGCAACCGAATGACGCGCGCTTCCAGCGGGTGTTCTCCGGTTCCTACTGGCAGATCGCCGGTGCCGATGGCCGCGTGCTGCTGCAGTCACGCTCGTTGTGGGATGAAACGCTTCCCACCACCGTCACTGGCCCGGCCACGCGCAACCTGGCCGGGCCGCTGCAGCAATCCTTGCGCGCACGTGTGCAGCAGGTGCGCCTGCCACGTGCCAGTGAACCGTTCGTGGCCGTGGTCGCCACCGACCGCAGCGCGCTGGATGCCGATGTTGCCGCGTTTCGGCAGCGCACCGCCATCGCGTTGGGTGTGCTGGTCGCAGCGTGGCTGGCGGTGCTGGCCAGCCAGGTGCACTTCGGCCTGCGTCCGCTGCACCGCCTCGGTGCACAGCTGGAACGGGTGCGGCGCGGCGACGCGCAACGCATCGACACGCAGGGACTGGGGGCAGAGGTCGCACCACTGGGCGAAGAACTCAACGCGCTGCTGGAGCACCAGCAACGCATGGTCGCGCGCGCGCGCACCAGTGCACAGGACCTGGCGCATGCATTGAAAACCCCATTGAGCGTGCTGGCCACCGAGGCTGACGGCGACGGCGCGGACTGGCGGACCACCGTGCGCGAGCAGAGCGCACGCATGCAGGCCAGTGTTGACCGTTACCTGGCGGCAGGGTTGGCCGCAGACCATCGCCAGCGCAGCGACGTTGCGACTGTCGCGCAGGCGCTATGCCGGTTGATGGCACGCGTGCATGGCGAACGTGGCATCACGTTCACGGCGGCAGGCATCGATCCGGCGCTGCAGTTCGCCGGCGCCAGTGCGGATCTGGAAGAGATGCTGGGCAACCTGCTGGACAACGCCGGGCGCTGGGCGCGACAGCAGGTGGACATCACCGCAGACATCAGCGACGGACAGCTACGCATCGAAGTACGCGACGACGGCCCGGGCTTGGCCGCGGAGTCACTGTCACAGGTCACCCAGCGCGGTGTGCGGCTGGATGAGCGCGAGGGCAGCAGCGGGCTGGGCCTGGCAATCGTGGGCGATATCGCCGCCAGTTATGGCGGGCGCGTGGCGCTGGAGAATGTACAGCCGGGGTTGCGTGCGACGTTGTGGTTGCCCGTGGCGTGACGCACCGCTGCGCTCGCCGGGCGCCGCCCGGCGCTACCGGTTCACCCGCACCCGGTAGGTGTCGACCTTGGTCGACACGCATCAAGCATCAACGGTGGTGCATCCACCAGCAATCAATCGCGTCCAGCACGATGTGGATGATCAAACCGATGCCGAACAACCTGGTCTTCTTCGGCACGCACAGCCCCGCGTAGGCGGCGATGGCCGGTGCAGTGTGCAGCGGGTGGAAACCGATGCTGCAGCGGTTCGGTGCGTAGATCGGATCGGCCAGCAGATGGTCCAGATCGATGATCCAGCCCAGCAGCATCAGCAACCATGCCGAGGCGAAACGCTTGCGCCAGAACAGCCATGCCAGCAGGGCTGGCACGGCGGCATGCAGGAACAGGTGGAAGATCGCGCGGGCGCTCATGGTGACCGGTAGCGCCGGGCCATGCCCGGCGTTCCCGTAATCATCAGACCAGCGGTTCGTCGGACAGGTAGGTGTAACCGGTCAGGCCGGCTTCCAGTGCCTCCGACAGCTCCTGCGCGCGTTCCGGCGACAGCTTCGCCTCGGCCACGCGCTGCGCATAGGTCGCACGCAGTTCGTCCAGGCGGTAGCCCACGTAATCCAGCATCACGTCGGTGGTGTCGCCGCGGCGCTGCTGGGTGATGGCGTAGCCATCGGCGTCGGCCAGCACTTCCACCGCGTCGGTATCGCCGAACAGGTTGTGGATGTCGCCCAGGATTTCCTGGTAGGCGCCGACCATGAAGAAGCCGATGCGGTAGCTCTCACCCGGCTTCATCTTGTGCAGCGGCAGCGAGCTGTCCAGGCTCTCGTTCTCGACATAGGTTTCCACCATGCCGTCCGAGTCGCAGGTCATGTCGGCGATGATGCCGCGGCGGTCCGGGGTTTCGTCCAGGCGCTCGATCGGCACGATCGGGAACACCTGGTCGATCGCCCACACGTCCGGGATCGATTCGAACACGCTGAAGTTGACGAAGTACTTGTCGACCAGGCGCTCGTTCAGTTCGTCCAGCACCGGGCGATGGCTCTTCTCGTCATAGCTCAGGCGCGCACGCACGCCGTGGGCAATGGCGTAGAACAGATCGTCGATGCGCGCACGCTGCGGCAGGTCGATCTGGCCCAGCGCGTAGCTGGCCAGGCCTTCGGCATGGAAATGCTGCGCTTCCTGGAACAGCTCCACCGCCGGGCGCACGTCCAGTTCGTCGTGGATCTCGCGCAGGTGGCGGATCGCCGCCGGCTCGTCATCGTGCTGGTCCGGCACGCGGCCTTCCTGCGCCTCTTCCACTTCCGACACGTTGGCGATCAGCACAGCGTGGTGCGCGGTCATCGCGCGGCCGCACTCGGTCACGATGCGCGGCGGGGTCAGGCCGAACTCTTCGCAGGCATTGGCCAGCGGCTGCACGATGTTGCTGGCGTAGGAATGCAGGCCGTAGTTGATCGAGCAGAAGCTGCGCGAGCGGGTGCCTTCATAGTCCACGCCCAGGCCACCACCCACGTCGACGTGGGTGATCTTCGCGCCCAGGCGCGACAGCTCCACGAAGTAGCGGGTGGCTTCGCGCATGCCGTTGGCGATGTCGCGCACGTTGGAGATCTGCGAGCCCATATGGAAGTGCAGCAGGTTCAGGCAGTCGGCGTACTCGGTGTCACGCAGCGACTTCCACAGGTCCAGCAGCTGGCGCGGCGACAGGCCGAACTTGGCCTTGTCGCCACCGCTGTTCTGCCACTTGCCGGCGCCCAGCGAGGCCAGGCGCATGCGCACGCCCAGGCCCGGCTTCACGTCCAGCGCCTTGGACTCTTCCAGCACCAGCTTCAGCTCGGACGGCTTCTCGATGACGATGAAGGTCTGCAGGCCCAGCTTGCGGCCGATCAGGGCCAGTCGGATGTACTCGCGGTCCTTGTAACCGTTGCAGACGATCAGGCCACCCGGACGCGACAGCGCCAGCACGGCCATCAGCTCGGGCTTGCTGCCCGCTTCCAGGCCGAAGCCCTCGCCGTGGTGGCTGGCCAGGGTGCCGGCCACGCCACGGGTCTGGTTGACTTTGATCGGGTACACGGCGGTGTAGCCGCCGCTGTACTCCCAGTCCTGCTGGGCCTGGCCGAAGGCCGCCTGCAGCTTGCCCAGGCGCTGGCCGAGGATGTCCGGGAAGCGCACCAGCAGCGGCAGCTTGGCGCCCGCCGCGCGCGCAGCATCGACCACCTTGGGCAGCGACACCACCGGGCCGTCCGCCCCGGTCGGTCTCACCACCATGTGCCCGGCCTGATCCACGTCGAAGTAACCGTCCGCCCAATGCGGGATCGAGTAGGTCTTGCGGGCTTGGTCGAGGGACCAATCGGTCATTTCAGTCGGCCTTGTTGGCAATAAAAGGGGGGGCATGATAACGCCTATATGCCCACAGGTTCGTTATCATGCGCGCCCGCGCCCGTGACAGGTTTCAACCTGAACGGGCCGATCCGTCCGGATGTGGCATCTGTGCCACGCGGCCCCGCCCGCCAGCCCGGCTCCACCCCTCCGAACAGGACTGTTTTCCAATGACTGACAGCAACAACTGGTACATCGAACACTTCGAGCGCACCGGCTCGGCCATCGGCTACCGCATCACCGGCAAGCTGGACGAGGTGCAGTCGCCGTTCCAGAAGATCGAGATCTTCCAGACCACCGACTGGGGCAACCTGATGACCATCGACGGGGCCATCATGCTGACCAGCAAGGACAACTTCTTCTACCACGAGATGATCAGCCACCCGGTGCTGTTCACCCACGCCGCGCCCAAGCGCGTGGTGATCATCGGTGGCGGCGACTGCGGCACCCTGCGCGAAGTGCTCAAGCACACCGGCGTGGAGAGCGTGACCCAGTGCGATATCGACGAGCAGGTCACCGTGATGGCGCGCAAGCACTTCCCGGAACTGTGCGACTCCAACGACGACGCCCGCGCCGAGCTGCTGTTCGACGACGGCGTGGCCTACATGGCCAACTGCCCGGCCGGCAGCGTGGACGTGGTGATCGTGGACTCGACCGACCCGGTCGGCCCCGGCGAAGGCCTGTTCAACAAGGCCTTCTACGAGAGCTGCTTCAAGGCCCTGAAGGACGACGGCATCCTGGTGCAGCAGTCCGAGTCGCCGCTGATGCAGCTCGAGCTGATCAACGAAATGCGCACCGAGATGGGCAAGGCCGGCTTCGGTTCGTTCAAGACCCTGCCGTTCCCGCAGCCGTGCTACCCCACCGGCTGGTGGAGCGTGACCATGGCGCGCAAGGGCGACAGCAGCTTCGACTTCCGCCAGGCCGACTCGGCCGCCAAGACCTTCAACACCCTGTACTACACCGCCGCGCTGCACACCGGCGTGCTGGTGACCCCGCCGTTCGTGCAAGCGGCACTGAAGGGTTGATCCAAACAAAAACCCGCGCTGGCGACAGCGCGGGTTTTTGCTTTCTGTAGAGCCGAGCCATGCTCGGCTGCTCTTCGGACAGGTTGCGATAAATCAAGCCGAGCATAGGCTCGGCTCTACAGTCACAGCGCCCAGATACCTGCAATCACCGCCACCACCAGGCCCCACTTGATCACCTGGTAGGCCACCACACTGCGCTCGCGCAGTGCCTTGGCCTTCAGGCGCACCTTGTAGACGCTGCCGAACGCCTTGTTGACGCCACCGGTCGGGTCACCCGGCAGGTTCGGCGAGGCACCGCCGGCCAGCAGCGTGGCCGCCACCGCACGATTGAACAGGCTCGGCAGGCCGAAGCGCAGCGGGCGGGCGATGTCGCAGAACAGGATCACGCGGTCATCGGGCGTCTCGTTGTGCGCGTGGTGGATGTAGGTCTCGTCGAACATCATCCACTCGCCATCGCGCCAGCTCTTCTTGATGCCGTCCACTTCGATGTAGCAGCCGTCGTTGTTCGGCGTGGCCAGGCCCAGGTGCAGGCGCAGCGAACCGGCGAACGGATCGCGGTGCGGACGCAGTTCGCTGCCCGACGGCAGCTGCGCGAACATCGCCGCGCGCACGTCCGGCAGCGACTCCAGCAACGCCGTGGTCTTCGGGCACATCGCCTTCGCCGACGGGTGCGACGGGCCATACCACTTCAGGTAGAAGCGCTTCCAGCCACGGCGGAAGAACGAATTGAAGCCGGCATCGTTGAACGTGCTGGAGGCCGCGATCTTCTGTGCATCGCGCAGCGCCAGCGCCTCGTCGCGGATCATCTGCCAGTTCTGGCGCAGCGGCTCCAGCTGCGGGAACTCCTTGGCCGGGTCCAGGAACGGCGTAGTCGGCACCTTCGAGAACATGTACATGACCACGTTGATCGGGGCCATGAAACTGGAGTGGTCCAGCAGCTGGCGCGACCAGCGCGCGCGAACCTTGCCACGGAAGTGGATGTACAGCACGCAGGCGACGAACAGCGCTGCAATGACGATTTTGATGATCAAAACACTTTCCTCCAGCCGCAGCCGGAACGGGAAACAGGGCGATGCACGGCCAAGCGGCCAGCACCGGTGGGGACCGCGGCAGGGAACGGGGACGTGCCAGGAAGGGGCGGCCGCCGATGTCGCGAATTAACAGCTTATGGTCGGCAGGCCGTGCGTCGGGGTCAAGCCGGACGTGCGTGACGTTCAGCGGGCCGCGGATGAACGAAGCGACGCGACGCCCAACCTATTGATTTTTAAAGAACCAAAGACGAAGTGAGACGGAATTGTCCGATCGGGTGCGACGAACTGTTCCAGCCACGACCCCGACATTTCTCCGACAAATCGTGGAATAGCGAACTGGCGAGTACTAAAATTAACGAAAACTTAGTAACTCCCTGTAACACCGGTTCGCTTGACGCTTTGCGCCACCCACCGGGTCGACCGAGACCCCGACATGCATCTCCCTGCCCTGCCCCCCTCCTCCTGCGGCGAAGACGCCGCCACCCCGCTGCTGCTCAAGCGCGGCGAACGCTTCCTGGCCCCCGACGTCTATCGCACCTGCCTGGACGGGCGCGAGGCGGTCATCAAGGACTACTCCCGCTACCGCGGCACCCCCGTTTCACTGATCGCGCGGCTGATGGTGCGCCGTGAGGCCCGCATGCTGCAGCGCCTGGGCGGCTGGAAGCATGCCCCCGCGCTGCTTGGCACCCTGGGTGGCCTGGCACTGGGCATGGAGTTCATTCCCGGCCAGACCCTGAGCACCGCGCAGGCCGTGGGAAATGAAGTGTTCGAGCAGCTGCAGCACGCGCTCAGCCGTTTGCATGCCGCCGGCATCACCCACAACGACCTGCATGGCACCAACGTGGTGGTCAGCGGCGGCGTGCCGGTGCTGCTGGACTTCACCTCCGCCTGGCGCGCCCCGCGCTGGCTGCGCCGCAACCCGCTCAGCCGGCAGATGCGCCGCAGCGACATGAAGAACCTGCTGAAGATCCGCCAGCGCATGACCGGCCAGGCCCCGAGTGCCGCGCAGGCCGCACTGGTGGCCGACCCCGGCTGGGTCGCTGCCGTGCGCCAGGGCTGGAAGCGGTTCTACAAGTGGGCCAAGCGCCGGTAGGGGGCGAGCTCGCTCGACCGCTTTACCGCTCTTTGTAGAGCCGGGCCCGTGCTCGGCTGCTGTTCCTGCATCGCGCGAAATGCAGCCGAGCATCGGCTCGGCTCTACAACATCCCGCCGAACGGGTTACAACGCGTCCGCGTCCAGCTCACCGGTACGAATACGCACCACACTGCCCAGGTCGTACACGAACACCTTGCCGTCACCAATCTTGCCGGTGCCGGCGGCCTTCACGATGGCCTCAACCACGGCCTCCACCTGGTCATCGGTCACCGCCACTTCCAGCTTCACCTTCGGCAGGAAATCGACCACATACTCCGCGCCGCGGTACAGCTCGGTATGGCCCTTCTGGCGACCAAAGCCCTTCACTTCCGTCACCGTGATGCCGGTAACCCCACGCTCGGCCAGTGCTTCGCGCACGTCGTCGAGCTTGAACGGCTTGATCACCGCCATGACCATCTTCATCGTCTATCTCCTGTCTTCCGGCGTGGAGGATAGCGCCTGAACGCGCCCGGTGCGAAACAGCCCACGCCTGTGCGGGCGACCGGCCCAGCAGTATCCTTGTGGCCTGCACGGCCCGCCCGCACCACGGAGTACCCCCATGATCGACCTGAACCAACTGGATGACCTTGCCCGTCGCTTGAGCGACCTGGTGCCGCCGGGCCTGCGCGAATCGCGCGAGGAACTGCAGGCTACCTTCAAGAGCGCGTTGCAGGCGGGTCTGGCCAAGCTGGACCTGGTCACCCGCGAGGAGTTCGAAGTGCAGCGCGCCGTGCTGCTGAAGACCCGCGAAAAGCTGGATGCGCTGGAAACCGCCGTGCGCGAGCTGGAAGGGCGCGGCGCCGCAGAATGAAAAAAGGAGGCGCACTGCGCCTCCCGTTTACAGATTATTTCCCGGATAGGGCCTTGCAGCAAGGACCACCGGGCGCCCTAGACTCGCCGGCCTGTCGATCCGGCAGCACAGAGAGGGGCAGCAGCGATGGCGCAGGACACCGAATGGACACCCGTTTCGCATGACACCTGCGACCAGGTCGCCGGGCCGTTCTATCACGGCACCCGCGCCGATCTGGCGGTGGGCGAGCTGCTGAGTGCGGGCTTCCGCTCCAACTATCGCGACAGCGTGGTGATGAACCACATCTACTTCACCACGATTGCCAAGGGCGCTGGGCTGGCTGCGGAGATGGCCCGCGGTGAGGGGCGGCCGCGCGTGTATGTGGTGGAGCCGACCGGGCCGTTTGAGGACGATCCGAATGTGACCAACAAGAAGTTTCCCGGGAACCCGACGCGGTCGTATCGGAGTACGCAGCCGTTGCGGATTGTGGGGGAGATTGTGGAGTGGGAGCTGTATGACGCGGAGTTCGTCCGGCAGTTGAAGGCGTTTGTTGCTTCGGGGAGTGGGGAGATCATCAATTGAGGGAAGGAGAGACACGTGCTTTGGCCGACGGAGGATCAACGCAGCAGGTCGTCGAACGATGTCCGCTCCCGGCCAAGAGCGGACTCTCGCAGTACCTTGAACAGACCCAACCACGAATTTGCCTGGCCTGGAACGAAGTATCGGGCCGGCACTACTTGAACATCTTCAACAGATCCTTGTCTTCATGCCGCTGCTCCCACGTGGAGAGAAAACAGAAGCTCACACCACTTCGCATGACAGCCTTCTGGAACCCGGCCAGTTCTTCCTTCGTGACCGGGTACTCAATCGGATCAAAATGCAGGAGCCCCCACGGCTTGACGAGAGAGAACCCAGGCAGGAGTTCCGAGAAGATCGCCTTGAGCAGGGGCCGGATACTCGAAAAGTCCTTGATCGGGCCCGCGCGATTGCCAAGGGCATGACACTGACGACGGATGGTCCTGTCTCCACCCACCACGCGCGCAATGAAGTGGTCCTGGTGCACTCGAACGTAGATCAGCTGACGGCGAAAAATCCTCATCCCCTTCTCAGCCCCACACACTCAATGGTCGTCCATGTGCCTGCACGCCCGCCCATCAATACGTCGGCTCCGCCTTCAGCACGCTTGAACCCCTTCGCAGCAGATACAGCGCAACCAGGAATGGCCACAGCGAGTTGATCGACGAGAACAGGCGCTGTGTCAGCCCCCTGAACCCTTCCGGGTCCGCTCCCACCACGTTCAACCAGAGATAGACGATGCTCGCGATGCTCACCATAGCGGTCGCGGCGTACGCCCTTCGGTTGGCAGACCACGCACTCAGTTCGATGTGCGACATCGCCGGTGCAATGATGTTTGCGATGCCGATGGTATAGAAGCCGTGCATCGGATGGCCCATGGGCCAGAGACCGTTGGTCAGCATGGAGATGCCAAAGATCATCCAGCAGATCGCGCCCACGGCAATGCGGCGGCCGGACTCTCGCCACACCCCGATGGAGAACGCCACGAAGCCCATACCGGAGCCGATGGCGGCGATTCTGCCGCAGATGCTTGCAAGCGTTGGCGCGTGCAGCAGTTCGCTGGCGTGCTGTGCAAGCGGGTTGTAGCCCGGCGCGAACAGGGCGGCAACGCTGGTCCAGAACAGAAACCACGGAAGCGGGACCAGACCCGCAGACAGAAGAAGTCGATTGCGGCGTAACACGTACAGTGATCCTTGTTTTGGCCTGCGCCAGTGGGTGGAATCCATTCGAACGCTGCAGAACCTTGCTGCTGCGAGCAGGACGGCCTTGATTGACTACAGCGGTAGTCAGGTTGCGCGCGGCACTCGGTTAGGTTCAATAGGCAGGAAGTCATTTAAACCATCCAGCCGGTGTCGCAGCGGTTCGGTTGCATGAGCGATCACGCATGCTCGATGGGCGAGTGCTGTCGCATTTGCCGCCCCTTACATCTCTGACGGAAGTTTCTGACGACTCCGTTCCAGAAGTGCCGCTGCGCCTAGCACACCAAGGCTCTCGCCCCTTTCCACGCTATGCGACAATGCCAAAAGCGTCTCGGGTTTTGGCGGCATTGCCCCCTCCCCCTTGGCATTCCCAACTACGTCAGGCAACTCTGGTATCGCCACCGAAAACGGGTGGCCGGGCCTCGAAAACCCGAGCTATTAGGATGTTGTTTGCACTTGCCAGCCGGCATCACCTTGCGTGGTGTCGGCTGGCATTCCGTCTGCCAGCTATGGCGGGCGGGGCGTGGGGGCCTTGTGCCCGCCGGTTTCTTCCTAATAGCCCGGTTTTCGAGCCACGCTCTGCCCGCCACCTTTATCGGTGGCGGCGTCCGCCTGCATGCACGGAGCCCGCCATGACCACACCGCACTCCCCGCCCCCGCGCCCGATCCAGGAAGCGCCGTCACCCGCGCCCGCGCTGGACCCCAACAGCCTCATCGCCATCCTGCACGCCATCGGTGCGGGCGCTGCGGCCGACGGCCAGCCCTGGCCCGAGCGACATCACCTGCGCAGCCGGCAGATGCAGTTGTCCGACGCCGACTGCGCGCTCACCGGCCAGCGCATCGTGCAGAAGATCCTGCTGGCGGCCGAGCGCACGCGCCAGAACGGTGAGCCCGAACAGTACGTCGGCGACCGGGTGATGGAGGGGCTGGTGATGGCCGATCTGGCGCTGACCGCCTTCATCCACGAGCGGATGCGACCCAAGGACTGAGCGCGTTTATGGCGCGAACCCTTCTGCCTGTGTGCGGGGTGACGAATGAAGAAGCACGGCCTGGCCGCTGCGACGGTGTGCATCGCGGTGATCGGCGCAGTATGGGCAGCATGGCCCGAGCCCGCGGGCGATCAGGTGTGGGCCTACCAGAAGCTGCAACCGGCCGATTACCGGTTGCTGCACAGTGATGCACTCGGCTTCGTGAGCGCGAAGGCCCACGAAGGCTTTGAACTGCATACACGCTATGCCAGAGCAACGTCCTTCGAGATCCGGTGCAAGGGCGTTGTGGTGATGGACGTGGAGAACGCGCCCTCGCGCGTGCTGATCCGCATGCCCGCCGATGCCCGCTGGCGGGCACCGGATATCGAGCGTCTGCGCATCAGCTTCGAGCGCTGGCTGGATCTGCACCAGAGCCAAGGGCGATTGCTGGTGGAAAGCGCTGGGCCTTCGTGGGTTGAGACGCGGTTTGGGCGCTTCAATGGGCTGGTGCTGGATGAGCAGCGGTGTCTGTTTGGGGTGCTGGGCCGCCATTGACCGCCCCCCCCCCTAACCGGTCCATTCGCAACAAATGTCTGGAGGAAGCGGCGCCTCCTGGGACTTACCCGCGCCAAAGGCGATGGTCCTGCCATCCAGTCGCAGCCCCGATGCTTCTCGTTCGGACTTCGGTCGTCAGGCCAGCCGAGAGGTGGGTATCGACACGTTCACGCCAATCCCTGAAATCAGCGGTCGTCGCTTCCAGAAGTCTGCGAAGCAGGAGCAACAGAAAGAAGCAACGATTCGGTGCGTATGGCGCCTCGCGCTCAGACCATCCTGCCGACCGTGGACGAACTGCCGAAACACCGAGCTCCTTGTTCCATAACCTACTGTGGTGTGCAACGACGTTTCGCGCCACGCTGGTGACATGCAGCCAGTTTGCGAAGACCGGCGCGGCCAGCAGCATCTCACCCGCAACAGCCTTCTGTTCTCTGGAGTGCAGCGCTTTGTAGAAGCGAGAAAGCGAGCCGAGCGACATGACTTCTGTCGCCATCCAGATCGGTACTCTGGGGAATGCGGGTGAGGCGTACTTGTCCTTGTAGTGCCGAATAAACGCCTCCCTGGAGCGCGTCACTTCGCTTTCGACGCCGCCGAGCCAATCCGCATACTCCTGCCCGGTGAATGCCAGATTGCGCGGCTCCAAGTGGCCGAAGGCGCCATAGGCATGGGCAAAGTGGTACGTGAGCACGGTCCGCGTTGCGACCTCGATATGGCCAACGGCCTCCATTACCAGGTCTCGAAGGGCCCTATCGAATTCATAGAGACTGACCGCTTCTTCGAATGTCGCTTGAGCTCGGAAGCTGTCGCTACCGGGCACACGCTGTGTGCAGAGATAGCCCATGAGGCGGTAGTAGCCAACACGCTGCAGATAGCGTTTGGCATTGGCGGCGTCGCCGATGGCCAGCCCGCGCTGCTGGAGGAGATCCAACTGCTCCTGAATCGACAGGGGTGGTTTGCGGTAGTGAGTCATCCTGACTCCAATCAGCAGGCAAAAAAAACCCGCCAATTTGAGCATGTCGCGAACTAGCGCGTCAGAGGCTTGGCGGGTGTGTTGGGTGAATTTTAGCGCCCCTTTTGCTCACCTTCAAGTAAATGTGTGTAGTTCCGGTGAAATGTAAATGCCTGTACGAAAAGCACTTCATAGGGAATTTTCTTGGATTTCCGCAGTCTCGCGGGCGCAGATCCAGTGAGGTGAAAGGCCGGCCCGGGCGAGCGGCAACGGCCTATTCCCCGGCGTTGTTCCACGTCATACCGGTTGAGTTCCGACACTCGATCGCGAACACCGGCCGCTACGAAGCGCGCAGGCGCACTCCAACGGTCTGCAGGAATCCCCCTAGCCGCTTCACCGGCAATTCCCGATAGTCCCTGCAGAGCACCTGCCGCACCATCAAGCGTCTTTCTGCAGGAATCCACACATGAGCCTGGCGCTGGTCCACAGCCGTGCCCGCGCCGGGGTCGATGCCCCGCTGGTGCGGGTGGAAGTGCACCTCTCTGGCGGCCTGCCTGTCACCCAGATCGTTGGCCTCGCCGAGACCAGCGTCCGCGAATCACGCGAGCGCGTGCGCGCCGCCCTGCTCTGCGCGCGCTTCGACTTTCCGCAGCGACGCATCACTCTGAATCTCGCGCCCGCCGACCTGCCCAAGGAAGGTGGACGTTACGACCTGGCCATCGCCCTGGGCATTCTGGCAGCCAGTGGCCAGGTCGATCCACAGTCGCTGCTGCAGTACGAGTTCCTGGGCGAGCTGGGCCTGACCGGCGAACTGCGGCCGGTGGCCGGTGCACTACCGGCTGCGATCGCGGCCGCTGAAGCCGGGCGCATCCTGGTGGTGCCGCCAGGGAATGCCGCAGAGGCTGCGTTGGCCGAGCACGCGGATGTGCGTGTGGCGCGCACGCTGCTGGAATGCTGCGCCGGGTTGGGCAACCCGCGCCTGTTGCCGCCCGTGGAGCGCGTGGACACGACGCCGTTGCCGCTGCCGGATCTGGCTGACGTGCGCGGGCAGGCGCATGCACGGCGCGCGTTGGAAGTGGCCGCTGCCGGTGGGCACCATCTGTTGTTGATCGGTAGTCCTGGCTGCGGCAAGACACTGTTGGCCTCGCGCCTGCCCAGCCTGTTGCCGGATACCGAAGAGACTGAGGCGCTGCAGCTTGCCGCGATTGCGTCGGTGAGTGGCGAAGGGCTGGACCCAAGACGTTGGCGGCAGCGGCCCTTTAGAGCGCCCCATCACAGCGCGAGCGCGGCGGCGCTGGTGGGTGGGGGCAACCCGCCCTGCCCCGGTGAAATATCACTGGCCCACCATGGAGTCCTCTTCCTTGATGAGCTCCCAGAATGGAACCGCAGCGCGCTGGAAACCCTGCGCGAGCCACTGGAATCCGGCCACATCCGCATCGCCCGCGCGGCGCGCAGCGTGCAGTACCCCGCGCGGTTCCAACTGGTGGCTGCGATGAATCCCTGCCCGTGCGGCTGGGCCGGTGACCGCAGCAACCGTTGCCTGTGCAGCGACGAGCGCATCAACCGCTATCGTGCGCGAGTGTCCGGCCCGCTGCTGGACCGCATCGATCTGCATATCGGCGTAACGCGAATGGACGCGGTGGAGCTGCGGGAGAGCACGCCGCTGGGTGAGCCCAGTGCTGCGGTACGTGCACGGGTGGAAGCCGCCCATGCCCGGCAGCAGGCACGTGGCGGGCTCAATGCACATCTGCCGCCGGCGGCGCTGCGGGCGTGCACGAAGCTGAGCGAGGCCGATCAGGATCTACTTGAGCAGGCGATTGAACGTCTGCAGCTTTCCGCACGGGCGATGCACCGGATTCTGCGCGTGGCGCGCACGATTGCGGATCTGGCGGGTTGCGAGGTGATCCGGACGGCGCATCTGGCTGAGGCGATTGGCTATCGGCAGCTGGATCGGGGAAAGCCGGGAGTATGACGAAAGATCACATCAGGATGAAGGAGGCGCGCCGCGTCTCGTCAAACTGCAGGCTATTCACTGAAAGGGCGCCAATGTCGGGCAGTAGCCCAAGAGTGTGACGCTCCCATACCTCCGAAGGCCCCGTGATATCAGTATCCACGGCATGAATGCGATACACCGGCGCGTAGTCATCCCGTTCGTCCTCGAACGGACAGTCAAGCACCCAGCGCTTTGATGCGCTATCGGTTACCAGCATCATTCGCGGCAGGTCATGGAATCCGCGATACGCCAGGATGCGGTACTGCCCAGGAAGAAGAACCATCGGAACTCTCGGCAAATTCGCGGTTCAGCGGCCGCGTCCGAACAGTACACCCCGCTTCGCCAGCGACGCCACCCGACGGCTGACCAGCGCGTGCAGCTCCGCCAGTTCCGACGCCCGGCCAGCCGTCATGTTCCCGCCAAACAGCACCCGTGACAACGCCGCCTCGTCGCTGTCGTCCGGGTGCTGCCACCGGTCCCGGTACACCTTCTGGCACACCAGCCAGGCCTGCCGCAGCCCCCCACCGGGCAACGGACGGACCACGCGCTCGTAGACGTGCCAGAACTGGTACTCGGCCTGCAGGTCGATCACAGGCGTCACGGACGGCGCCTGCCGGGGCCGTCCCGGGCTTTGGATGTCGAACAACGGTGATCGCGGGTTGTACTGAGCCATGCCGACAGGATGACCCAGCAACATTGTGGGAACCTTGCGTCGCCGCCAGAAAATCCCTGTTGATTGCGCAAGGCGTGCCTCTGGCAGGGGTCAGCTATCCACGCATGGCGTGGATCTACTCAGAAGGTCATCGAGGTACTGAACATCAGCTGCCGTGGCGCGCTGCGCTGCAGGGTCTGGTAGTCCCCCGAGAACGACGAGCCGGCGATGGTGGCGGTGCCGATATTGTGGCGGTTGAACAGGTTGCTCACGTCCAGCCGCAGCTCCAGGCCGGGCACTGCGCTGTCTGCACCGAAGCGGTAGGCGGCATAGGTGTTGACCTGCCAGAAGGTCGGCACGCGGATGTCATTCTCGTAGGTGAAAGGCTGGCGCAGGTACGAGGTGCTGGTTGCACCAAAGCGCCAGTCACCGAAGTGCGCGGACAGGTCGCTGACCAGCGAAATCTGCGGGTAGCCCGGCTGGGCATTGCCCTTGATCGGGTACACGGTGTCGCCCACGACGAAATCACTGTCGTAGTACGAACGGGCCACGGCCATGCCCTGGTAGAACTGCAGGTGGTCGGTCAGGTCGGCGGTGATGCCAAGGTCTGCGCCGATCACATGCATCTTCGGCATCAGCCGAACCGTGTTGATCTGCGCGAACTGGGTACCGATGGCTGCTGATAGCAGGCGGTTGCGGATGTCGTTGTAGAACACGTCGCCGGTGATCGTCAGCCGGTCGAAGCGGTGTGATGCGCCCACGGTGAGGTTCCAGTTCTTCTCCGGGCGCAGCGTGCCGGCCACGCGGTCGAACTCTTCCTGGTCGGTGATGGTCCATGCCGAGGCGGTGTAGCCGATGTTGCCGCGCTGGGCCACACGGTAGCCGTTCATGGTGTTGGCCAGGTCAATGAAGGCATCGGTGGATTCGGTCGGGCTCCAGAACAGCGAGACGTGCGGCAGGAAGTTGCTCTTCGCGCGCAGCGTGCCGTTCACCGGCCGGTCCTTGGCATCACCCAGGCCACCACCGCGGGTGCGGAAGTCCACGGCCTTGAGGCCGACACCCAGCTTCAGCGTGTCGTTCAGCACGATGTCGTCCTGCAGGTAGAACTGGCGCGAGCGGGTCACCCAGCTCGATGCGTTGTCGGTCTTGAACGCGGGGCCGTACACGTCGAACGGGCCGGTGGCATTCAGCGGCGGGCCCTCGCCCAGCAGTGGCTGCTGGTACCACTCGGTCTTGGCCGCGGCCTTGCTCTTCTCCTGCCAGAAGCCGGCAGTGAAGGTGTGCGCGCCGGTCTCGAGCTGCAGGTTGACCATGCCGCCCAGGCGGTTGAGGCGCGGCGTCTGTACCTGTTCGGAGAACGGTGCGCCGTTGGGCGACGGTACGGTCGGGTCGGTCAGCGTGGCCTGGGTGTGGCTGTTGGCGTTGTACAGCTGCACGTTGCCACTCAGCGCCGGGGTGATCTGGAAGCGATGGTTGATCGATGACACGCGGTCGCGGGTGGTCTGGCCGGTGTCGTACGGAATCAGTTCGGACAGCTCACCGCAGGTGTAGGCGCCGCAGGATTTGTCCGCGTTTTCCGGCGAAGCCACGTACCAGGCCCACGCATAATCCGGATAGAAGATGTCGGCCTTCCAGCCCAGCTTGCGGATCATGTCGAAGGAGATGTTGTTGTAACCCCAGACCTTGGCCTTGCTGTCGGACAGGAACACGGTGAAGTCACCCCAGGCGACGTCCTGCTGCAGCTTCAGGTCGCCGCGCAGGAAGTCCTGCGTGCCCTCGCCCTGGTACTTGTCGGCCGATACACGCTGCAGGTCGACCAGCACTTTCGGGCCATGCTCACCGAGCTGACCGCTCTGCCCGGACACGGTGGTGACCAGCGTGCTGTTGCTGCCCACGCCCTGCTTCACGCGCAGGCTGGGCGTGTCCTGCAACTCGCGCAGGCGGTATTCCAGGCTGCCGCCATTGACGCTGCTGGAGAACACGCTGACCGGCGCGCCGCCAGGGCTGACCGTGATCGCGCCGATACCATCGGGCACGCCCACATTCACCACGCTGGTGCCGGTGAGCGAGAGGAAGCCGTTGTCGTTCAGCGGCACGCCTTCGAAGGTGATGCCCATTTCATTCATGCGGAAGCCGCGCACGAACAGGCTGGTGGCCGAGATATCCAGACCCAGCCCGTCGGTGGCGGTATAGCTGGCGCCGGGCACCTGCTTCAGCATGGCCAGGCCGTTGTTGCCGGTGACCATCGCGTCGAGGTCTTCTGCCTTGATGATGTAGCGGTTGGGGCCGACCACCTGGGTCGGTGCAACGGCGGCGCCGCGCGGTGTGGCGATCACCTGCAGGGCATTGAGCGTGGTGGGCGCGTCGTGCGCGGCATCGTGCGTTTCTGCGGCGTACGCAGGTGCGGTGATGGCCGCGATGATGGCCAGGGCGAGGCGCGTCGTGGGTGGGGTGTTCATGGACAGATCCAGGTGCAGGGAGAGAGCGGCGCAGGCGCACGCCCAGCGCGTTGCAGCACCGGTGTCGGCGCCCTGGCTGGCGATGCGATTGCGTTGAGGGAGCGACGACGCAGTGCGCGCCGGTCAGTGGCAGAGGAAGACGATCCTCTGCCTCAGAATTCGATGGCGTGATTTCGACGTGCGAAATTCTTGCATCGCGCTGCCGCATTCGCCATTGCGCGGTGGTACAGCGCGAATGGCGATAGGGATGGGTGGGTTATACGTGGGTATAGCCCCGGCGTGGTCGGGGCCGACCTTGGCCGGCGCTTGCCGTCTGCGTGTGCCAACCAAGGTTGGCACCTACCGGGGCGGATGAGGTTGGCAGCTACCTGGACAGCTGACCGCGCGGTTACTGCAGGACGAAGCGCTCGATCGCCCGCGCCACGCCGTCATCGGCATTGCTGGTGGTTTCAAACCGCGCAACCGCCTTCACTGCATCAATGGCGTTACCCATCGCCACGCTGGTACCGGCGTACTGCAGCATGGTCAGGTCGTTCTCCTGGTCGCCGATGGCCATCACGTGGGCACGGTCGATGCCCAGGTGCTCGGCCAGCTTCTGCAGGCTCGGGCCCTTGCCGGCGCGGCGGTCGAACACTTCCAGGAAGAACGGTGCGCTCTTCAGCACCGCGAAGCGCTCGGTCAGCTCGCTGGGCAGGCGCGCGATGGCGGCATCCAGCACGTCGGGCGCGTCGATCATCATCAGCTTGATGAAGGACATCGACGGGTCCATGTCTTCCACGCGGCGGTAGGACAGCGGCATCCGCGAAAGATGCGAGTCGGCCACGGTGTAGTAGCTGATGTCCTGGTTGGGCGTGTACATGCGCTGGCTGTCCAGCGCCTGGAAGTGCACGCCCACTTCGCGGGCCACCTGCTCGCAGAACAGGAAATCACCGAAGCTGAGCGGATACTCGACCACGGTTTCGCGCGTGCCGATGCGCTGCACCAGGCCGCCATTGCAGGCGATGCAGTAGTCGTCGTCGCCGGTGATGCCCAGCTCGTGCAGGAACGGTGCCAGGCCCGGAACCGGGCGCCCACTGGTCAGCACGATGTGCACCCCCAGCGCGCGCGCCTGCGCGATGGCCTGCTTGGCCCGGGCGGTGAGCGTGTGGCTAGGGTCCAGCAGGGTGCCATCCATGTCGATGGCGACCAGTTCGATGGTCGATTGCCTGCGGCCCATGTCCATTGCGTTCAACTCGTGCGGGGCACGCCAGTTTACCCCCTCATGCCCGGTTCACCTCTTTGCCCACGTTGGCCGGGATACTGCGGGAGCCTGTGCGTCCCCCACCGCAGGACGGCCCGCTGACCGCCCTTCCCTGGAGAACCTTGCGACGCATGACCTACCGTGCCCCCGAAACCAACGACAGTGCGCCTCTGGCCCAGCAGATCGAGCAGATGATCGACGAGCTGCCCGGCGAGCAGGTCAGCGTCGGCACCCTGCTCAGTGCGCTGGGCGATGAAGGCCTGCTGCTGATCGTGATCCTGCTCTCGGCCATCTTCATCATTCCGGTGTCGATTCCGGGGCTGAGCACCGTGTTCGGCGCCTCGATCCTGCTGATCGGCCTGAGCCGGGTGCGCAACCGCCCGCTGTGGGTGCCGCAGAAGCTGGCGCGCCGCGAGATCGCCACCGACAAGCTGAAGGCCAACCTGGGCCGTGCGCTGAAGTGGGTGCACCGCATGGAGCGGCTGTCGCGGCCGATGCGGCTGGCGGTGATGGTGCGCTCGAAGAAGATGATGCGCCTGAACAACCTGATGCTGGTGTTCGCGACCCTGCTGCTGATGGCGCCCGCCGGACCGATTCCTTTCAGCAACACGCTGCCGGCGCTGGCGCTGATGGCCTTTGCAATCGGCTTCATCCAGCGCGATGGCGCGGCGGTGGCGGCCGGTTACGGCTTCGTGGTGGCCACGGTGGTGTATTTCGGCGTGCTGCTGGGCGGCGTCGGGTTTGCTGCCGAGTCGGTGTTCAGCGGGTTCCGCAGCAGTACTGCGGAACTGTAGAGCCGAGCCCATGCTCGGCTTACGCGCGCACCGCGCGGGTTTCCGTGCACCGAACGAAGAGCAGCCGAGCATGGGCTCGGCTCTACAGAACTACTTGGCCGACACCCGCCACACCACGTCGCCCACGTCGTCGGCGACCAGCAGCGCGCCTTCGGCGTCCATCGCCATGCCCACCGGTGCACCCATCAAGGTCTTCTCGTCCTTCGAGGCGAAGCCGCTGACCACGGTCTGTGGCCGCCCGGTCGGCTTGCCGTCCTTGAACGGTACGTAGACCACTTCGTACCCGCTCAGCGGCGAGCGGTCCCAGCTGCCGTGCTCGCCGATGAAGGCGCCGCCGTGGTACTGCGCCGGCAGTGCCTGGCCGGTGTAGAACAGCAGGCCCAGCGGTGCCACGTGCGAGCCGATGGCGTAGTCCGGCACGATCGCCTTGGCCACCAGGTCCGGGCGCTGCGGCTGCACGCGCTCGTCCACGTGCTGGCCGTAGTAACTGTAGGGCCAACCGTAGAAGCCATCCTCCTTCACCGAGGTGAGGTAGTCCGGCACCAGGTCGGCACCGATCTCATCGCGTTCGTTCGCAACAGCCCACAACTCTCCGGTGCTCGGCTCCCAGTCCAGGCCGGTCGGGTTGCGGATGCCCGAGGCGAAGATGCGGCTGCCACGGGTGGCCACGTCCACTTCCAGCACCACCGCGCGGCGGTATTCCACGGCCAGGCCATTCTCGGTGATGTTGCTGTTGGAACCCACGCCCACGTACAGCTTGCGGCCATCGCGGCTGGCCAGCAGTTCCTTGGTCCAGTGGTGGTTGATGGTGCTGGGCAGGTCGGTGAACTCGCGGCCCTTGTCGGACATACGGGTTTCGCCGGGCACGTAGTGGTACTGCATGATGTTGCCGGTGTTGGCCACGTACAGCGTGTCACCGATCAGCTGGATGCCGAACGGCGAATGCAGGCCTTCGATGTAGACGTGCTGGACCCAAGTGTTCGTTCCCGGCGTGCGGCGCAGCAGGGTGACCCGGTTGCCGCCCTTGCCGGCCTTGCCCGAGCGCGCCTTCACCTTGCCAGCGATCCACTGCTTGGGTGTGGTCACCGGTTCCTCACCGGGGCCATTGCCCTCCACCACCAGCACATCGCCGTTGGGCAGGGTCAGCAGGCGCCGCGGATGTTGCAGGTTGGCGGCGATGCGCTCGATCTTCAGGCCCTCGGCTACCGTGGGCGACTGGCCATCGGCCCAGCCCACGCCGCGTGGCACCTGCATCGGCGGCATCAGGAAGTTCTTCGGTGCCGGCAACGGCGGCTGTGCGCCGGACTGGTCAGCGGGGTGGTATTCGGCCTTGCCCGCGCAGGCCGACAGGGTGACGGCCAGTGCCAGCGCAGCCACGGTGGGCAGGATGTGCTTAGCCATGACGACCTCCCTGCAGCACCGGCGGCTGCAGGGACAGCAGGATCAGGCCCAGGGCGATCAAGGCCACGGTCAGCGCCGACAGGATCGTACCCGGCACGGCAACGGCATACGCATCGCGGCTGTGCACGAACGCGTTCCAGATGGCCAGCACGACCGCGACCAGGTTGAGGAAGAAGTCGATGCGGTCGATGCGGGTGGCGGTACCGCTGCGGCGCCAGACCGCGAACAGGTTGATCAGGCGCGGAATGATGGCGATCAGCAGGCCGAAGGTGATCAGCCAGGCAGCGGCCTTGCCCCACATCACCTCGGCGCTGTTGAGATAGATCGCGTCGAAGATCAATGCGCCGACGAAGAAGCCGAAGGGTATCGGGTTCAACAGGCTGAACAGCGTGGTGCCGAGGCCGCGATGGGCCTGGGCGAGCGGATTGACCATCATCGTGCTCCGACGCGGAAGGGTGCACGGGCTGTAGTAGCACAGCCGGATGTGAGGGCGCGCGATGACACTGCTTGTGTAGAGCCGAGCCCATGCTCGGCTGCTTTACACACGGGACCGTCCGATCAGCCGAGCATGGGCTCGGCTCTACAGGAACGCGCAGTCGTCATTACCCCGCGGCATAAGCGTTTGTGACGCAATCGGCACATCTGCAGATTGGGTGTGTGAAGAGGTAGGGGGTTGTTCGTTGTGTCGCGTTTGGCTCGTTGCGATGGGGCAGATCCGCCCCGCCGTCCTGCCATGCCGATTCACAACAGAAGGATTCGTGTATGAAGCGACACACGCAACGCTCCGCGCCACCGCGCTCCGCGCGCCTGGCCCTTGCCACTGCCCTGGTGCTGGGCAGCTTGGCCGTCACCGCCCAGGCCCAGCAGGCCGATCCGCTGGCCGGGCGTCAGTGGCATCTGCTCAACACCGGGCAGGCTGTACTGGGCGATACCCTGCCGGTGGCCGGCAACGATCTCAACGTGGATGGCCTGTTCCGCAATGGCATCCGTGGCCAGGGCGTCACCATCGCCATCGTCGATGATGGCCTGCAGATCGCCCACCCGGACCTGGCTGCCAACGTGGCGGCGGTCGCGGGCAAGAACTTCGCCAACCAGAGCAACAACCCTTCACCGTCCAATCCGGACCGCGACAATCACGGCACCATGGTCGGCGGCATCGCCGGTGCGGTGGGCGCCAACAACCTGGGCGTGCGCGGCGTGGCCTCGGCGGCCACACTCAAGGGCTTCAATTTTCTGGCATCCAATGCCCAGGGCAATTCGAATTCCAACATCGAGTACTCGTGGTGGGATGGCGCCGAAGTGGCCGACGTGGGGGTCTTCAACAACAGCTGGGGCTCCAGCCCGGGCAACCCCAACCTGCCGTTGGCCTACAGCCAGAACGACATCACCGCCTATGAGCAGGCCATGTCCGGCACCCGTGGCGGGCGCGGTGGCATCTACGTGAAAGCCGCCGGCAACAACCACAACAACGGCGCACGCTCGGATGGCACCGACATCTGCTCGGCAGACACCAAGAACCGCAACACCGGTTGCATTCCAGCCGGCCGCGATCCACGCAACAACCTGTTCAACGTGATCACCGTTGCCGCCGTGCGCGCCGATGGCGTGCGCTCGTCCTACTCGTCCACCGGCTCGGCGCTGTGGGTGTCCGGCTTCGGCGGCGAGAATGGCTGGCAGCGGCAGGTCGTGCCGGGCCAGCTGGCGATCCGCTACGATCCGGCCATCCTCACCACCGACGTCACCGGCTGCGCGCAGGGCAGCAACAAGAATACGAGCCTGCGCAACACATTGGACGGCGACCAGTCCGCCATCGACAGCACCTGCAACTACACCGGCAAGATGAACGGTACCTCGGCGGCCACGCCGATGGTGTCGGGCGTGGCGGCACTGCTGCTGGAAACCAATCCAAACCTGTCCTACCGCGATGTGAAGTACATCCTGGCCACCACGGCCACCCGCAATGACCCGAACCGGGCGGCGGTCACGCACTCCGATGGCCGCGTGCTGGTGCCGGGTTGGACGGTGAATGCCGCCGGCCGCGCCTACAGCAACTGGTACGGCTTCGGCGTGGTCAACGCCGCCCGTGCAGTAGAGGTCGCCGAGAACTTCCAGTCGCTGGGTGCATTGGTGGACAGCGGCTGGCGCAACACGACGCGCACCGTGGCCATCGGCAATACCTCGGCCGCTGCTGCACGCCTGACCTTCCAGCTGGCCAATGGCGCGCGCAACATCGAAAGCGTGCAGCTGGGCTTCCGGGTCAATCACAGCAACACCCGCCAGCTGCAGTTCGTGCTGGTCTCGCCCAGTGGCACGCGCAGCGTGGTGCAGCCGGCATTCACCGCGATCGGCTCTGGCCTCAATGGTGTCCAGCGCAACTTCACCAACTGGGACCTGCTGTCCAGCAATGCCTTCCTGGATGAGAACGCCACGGGCACCTGGACGCTGGAAGTCACCGACCTGGGGCAGGCCGCGAACGCTGCATCGCGTGGCAACCTCGAATTCTTCAAGATCCGCGTTCTGGGGCACTGATGATGAAGACGACCATTCTGTTGAGCACCCTCGCCCTCGCGGCGATGACCACCACCGCCTGGGCACAGAGTTCGGGCCAGACACCTCCGGCGAAGACCTTGTCGACCGTAGACACGCAGCAGTTGAAGGCGGAGGCCACCGGCCGTTCGTTCAATGTGGGCGGCGCGCGCTTCCAGCTGGCGCCGTCGGCAACCGTGCAGCCGGCCAGCGGCGGCCAGTTCCGGATCACGACCGGGGCTGATGCCAGGGCGGCGGCCGTCGGTACCCGCAGCAAGCGGTCCACCGATGCGTCTACCGGTGTGGCCGCACGTGCGGATGCCGGCGCCAGCAAGTTTGCGGCCGCTGTCTCCAACGATGGCGCGCCGGTAGTGGCGACCTCGCGGGTCAAGGTGTTCTTCACCGATGCGGCCTCGGCCCAGCGTGCGGCCACCGCCACCGGCGGCACCGTGGTGAAGGTATCCAAGGCCTCGGGCCGCGCGATTGTGGAGTACCCGTCGGTGAACGCGGCGCTGGATGCGACCACCAAGCTGCTGTCGACCGCCGGCATCAAGGCCGCCGAGCCGGACGTGGTGCAGTGGGAAGAAACCAAGTAAGGCGTTGAGTGGTGCCCCCGGCCGGTTGGCTCTCCTGGCCGGCCGGGGGATGGGTGTGGGGGGATGTGCCGACCAACGGTCGGCACCCACCAACAGCAGATCCAGACGTGCCAACCAAGGTTGGCACCCACCAGCGTCAGCGGGCGGCGAGTGTGTCGCTGTGTTTGCGGCTGCAGCTGGCCAGTGCGTCGTTGCCGGCGGCTGGATGAGCGGGCTCCAGCAGCAGGCGCTGCACGTCGGAGAACAGCTTGTCCACCGGCATGCCATAGGGCGCGAACAGGCGCAGGCGGCCCTGGCGGTCGAACACGTAGCCACCGGCGATGTGGCTCATGGTGTAGGTCTCCGGCACCTGGCCGGGTTCCTTCTCGTAGAACGCCTTGAAGTCGCTGGCCATCGCGGCCAACTGCGCTTCGTTGCCGACCAGTGCGATCGCCTTGGGGTCGAAGGCTTCCACATAGGTGCGCGCCACCTCCGGCGTATCACGCGCCGGGTCGACGCTGACGAACACGACCTGCAGCTGGTCGGCATCCTTGCCCATCAGGTGCTTCACCTGGCTCAACTCGACCATGGTGGTCGGGCACACATCCGGGCAGCTGGTGAAACCGAAGAACAGATAGGTCACCTGCCCCTGCAGGTCCTTCGGGCCGCGCATGGTGCCGTGGCTGTCGGGCATCGACCACTGCTGGCCAAGTTCTTCGCAGGCGATGTCCTTGGAATAGAAGTCCATGCGCGACTGCGCACTGCAGCCGGCCAGCAGGCCGATGGCCAGGCCTGCCAGCAGCGGCAGGCGGAAACGGGGAGAGAACAACGAACGGACAACAGCAGCAGGACGCTTCACGGGTACCACCAACGCAGATGCGGGCGGGGTCTCGGTCAGGCCTGCCCTTGGGGGAAAAGAGGGCTGAGGTGCCGGGGTGATCGCGCGATCCGTGCCGATCACTCCGGCCACGGTCAGTTGATCATCATGTGGTAGTGCATGCTCCAGATGATCCATACCGACAGCGCGACGATGATGAACAGGATCACCAGGGTGAACACGAAGCTAGCTAGGTTCCAGCCACCTTCGGACTTGCGGTCCATGTGCAGGAAATAGACCAGCTGCACCAGGATCTGCGCCACCGCGAAGCCGACCAGCAGGAACAGCGTGAGCGGACGCGACAGCACCGGGTTCATCACCAGCGCGAACGGCACCACGGTCAGCAGCGCGCACAGCACGAAGCCGATCAGGTAGGACTTGGTGGAGCCGTGCGCATTGCCGGCGCGCGAGGTTTCGACGTGGGCCATGTCAGAAGGCTCCGATCAGGTAGACGAAGGTGAAGACGCAGATCCACACCAGGTCCAAGAAGTGCCAGAACAGGCTCAGGCACGACACGCGGGTGATGTTGGTCGGGGTCAGGCCACGGCGGTAGACCTGGTGCATGACCACCGCCATCCAGATCAGGCCGCTGGCCACGTGCAGGCCGTGGGTGGCGACCAGCGCGAAGAACGCCGACAGGTAGGCACTGGTGCTGGGGCCTGCGCCTTCGTGGATCAGGTGCGAGAACTCATAGATCTCCATGCCGATGAACGAGGCACCGAGCACGAAGGTCACGCCCAGCCAGCGCAGCACCGCCGAGGTGTCGTGGCGGTGCATCGCCAGTACGGCCTGGCCGTAGGTGATGCTGGAGACCAGCAGCAGGAAGGTCTCGGCCATCACGAACGGCAGCGAGAACAGCTCCTTGCCGGTGGGGCCGCCGGCGTAGGCGGTGCTGAGCACCGCGTACGAGGCGAACAGCGAACCGAACAGCACCAGGTCGGACATGAGGTAGACCCACATGCCGAACACCTTCATGCCGCCCTGCTCATGGCTGTGGTCGTGTTCGTGGTGGTCCTCGTGTGCCTGCGTGCCGGTGGCCAGCTCGGGGCGGGTCAACAGGTTCATGCGCGTATCTCCTTCAGCTTGGCAAGGTTGGCCGCTTCAGTGCGCGCCACCTCTTCGGAACTGACGTAGTAGTCCACGTCCTCGTCGTAGGACCGCACGATCAGGGTCACGATCATCGCGATGAAGCTGGCCGCGGCCATCCACCAGATGTGCCAGACCAGGGCGAAGCACAGCACCAGGATCCAGATGTTGAGGATCAGCGGCACGCCGGTGTTCTTCGGCATGTGGATCGGTGCGTACTTCTTCGGCGGCGGCGGCAGGCCGCGCTTCTTCGCTTCGTGGAAGGCGTCCAGCTCATCGGCCTTGGGCACCACCGCGAAGTTGTAGAACGGCGGCGGCGACGGCGTGGCCCATTCCAGCGTGCGCGCATTCCACGGGTCGCCGGTCAGGTCCAGGTTGCGCTTGCGGTCGCGAACGCTCACGTAGATCTGCACCAGCATCAGGATGATGCCCGCGAACACGAACAGCGCGCCGATGAAGGCGGCGATCAGGTACGGCGTCCACGCCGGGTTGTCGTACTGGTTCATGCGACGGGTCATGCCCATGAAGCCCAGCATGTACAGCGGCATGAAGGCCAGGTAGAAGCCGATCACCCAGCAGGCGAACGACCACTTGCCCAGGCGCTCGTTGAGGGTGAAGCCGAACACCTTCGGGAACCAGTAGGCGAAGCCGGCCAGGTAGCCGAACAGCGCGCCACCGATGATGGTGTTGTGGAAGTGGGCAACCAGGAACAGGCTGTTGTGCAGCAGGAAGTCCGCGCCCGGGATGGCCAGCAGCACGCCGGTCATGCCACCGATGGTGAAGGTGACCAGGAAGGCGATGGTCCACAGCATCGGCACGCTGAACTCGACGCGGCCACCATACATGGTGAACAACCAGGTGAAGATCTTCACGCCGGTGGGAATGGCGATGATCATCGTCATGATGCCGAAGAAGGCATTGACGCTGGCACCGGAACCCATGGTGAAGAAGTGGTGCAGCCAGACGATGAACGACAGGATGCCGATCGCCAGCGTGGCGCCGACCATCGACTTGTAGCCGAACAGCTTCTTGCGCGCGAACGTGGCGGTCACTTCAGAGAAGATGCCGAACGCCGGCAGCACCAGGATGTACACCTCCGGATGGCCCCAGGCCCACACCAGGTTCACGTACATCATCGGGTTGCCACCCAATGTGTTGGTGTAGAAGTTGAAGTCCAGGTAGCGATCCAGGGTGAGCGCACCCAGCGCCACGGTCAGGATCGGGAAGGCGGCGATGATGATCACGCTGGTGACCAGCACGGTCCAGGTGAACACCGGCATCTTCATCAACGTCATGCCCGGCGCACGCATGCGCAGGATGGTGATGAACAGGTTGACGCCGGTCAGCAACGTACCGATGCCGGACGCCTGCAAGGCCCAGATGTAGTAGTCGACACCCACGCCTGGACTGAACTCGATGCCCGACAGCGGCGGATAGGCGACCCAGCCGGTCATGGCGAATTCGCCGACGCCCAGCGAGATCATCATCAGCGCTGCGCCGACCACGAAGATCCAGAAGCTGAAGGCGTTGAGGAACGGGAACGCCATGTCGCGCGCACCAATCTGCAGCGGCACGATGATGTTCATCAGGCCGACCACGAACGGGGTGGCCACGAAGAAGATCATGATCACGCCGTGTGCGGTGAAGATCTGGTCGTAGTGCTCGGGCGGCAGGAAACCGTCACTGCCTGGTCCGGCCGCGGCCAGCTGCGCGCGCATCATCAGCGCATCGGCGAAGCCGCGCACCAGCATGACCAGCGCCACCACCACGTACATGATGCCGATCTTCTTGTGGTCCACGGTGGTGAACCAGTCACGCCACAGCGGGCCCCACAGCTTGAAGTACGTCACCGCGCCGAGCAGCGCGAGGCCACCCAGCGCCATGGCCGCCAATGTGACCACGACGATCGGCTCGTGCAGCGGCACGGCCTCCCACGTCAATTTACCCAACATGTTCGTTACTCCTGGGAAACCTGGGCACCGCCGGCAGCGCCCGCCGGGGTAGCAGCTGCGGTGTTCTCACCGACGCCGATGAACTGGTCGATGACCTTCTTGAACAGCAGCGGTTCAACACTGGAGAAGTGCTGCACCGGTGCGTTCTTCGACGGCGCGGCCAGCGCCTTGAACTGCGTGAAGCTGAGCGCGTCGGGCGCGCTGCGCACTTCGGCCACCCAGCGCTCGAAGTCTTCGTTGCTGCTGGCAGTGGCGATGAACTTCATGTTCGAGAAGCCATGCCCGCTGTAGTTGCCGGACATGCCACGGAACTGGCCGGGTTCGTTGGCGATCAGGTGCAGCTGCGTGCGCATGCCGGCCATCGCGTAGATCTGCCCACCCAGCTGCGGGATGAAGAAGGTATTCATCGTCGAATTGGAGGTGATGTTGAATGCCAGCGGACGATTGGCCGGGAAGTTGAGCTGGTTGACCGTGGCGATGCCCAGGTCCGGGTACACGAACACCCACTTCCAGTCGGTGGCGATCACGTCCACGTGCAGCGGTTCGCCAGCCACGTCCAGCGGCTTGTAGGGGTCCAGCTCGTGGGTCGACTTCCACACGATCACCGCCAGCACCGCGATGATGATCAGCGGCACGCCCCAGACCACGATCTCCACCTTGGTGGAGTGCGACCAGTCCGGCGTGTATTTCGCTTTGGTGTTGCCGGCGCGGTAGCGCCACGCGAACACGAAGGTCAGCACGATGGCCGGTATCACCACGATCAGCATCAGGCCGATGCAGATCAGGATCAGGTCGCGCTGGGCGAGCCCGACCATGCCCTTCGAATCCAGCAGCACCCAGTCACAGCCCGACAGGCCGACGCAGGCCAGGGCGACCAGCGCCAGGCGGATGCGGTTCCAGCAGATATTCATTGGAGGTCAACCCTGTTGAAGAAGCGCGCTTGACCGGCTCGCCTGCGCGCAGCGCCCGGGCGTGGAGCGGCTACACTGTGGGTACGAGGTCGCCTACAAGCAGGCGAACCACTCCAATCAAGCCCATACAAGATACATCATTGTATGGACTTGTGCATCTGCACGTATGGAAAGATCTGACCGATGACGCCACCTGCCGCCGGCCGCCGCCTGAAACATCCCAATCGCACCTGGGTCCGCCCCTTCCGCGAGGGCGCCGGCCCGCTGTACCTGCAGATTGCCCAGCAGGTGCGCGAGGCGGTGGATGACGGCGTGCTGCGCCCGGGCGACCGCCTGCCGCCGCAGCGCGACCTGGCCCAGCAGGTGGGCGTGGACCTGACCACGGTCACCCGCGCCTTTGCCGAACTGCGCCAGGCCGGCCTGCTCGACGCGCAGGGCGCGGGCGGCACCTTCATCGCGCTGTCGGCCGGCAACCGCAGCACCTCGGTCGACCTGAGCATGAACATCCCGCCGCTGCTGGGCAGCGCGCCGTTCGCGCAGGGCATGGAGGCCGGCTTCCAGCACGTGGGCCAGCAGCTGGGCCAGGGCGAACTGATGAGCTACCACGTCGGCGCCGGCACCCGCGAGGACCGCGCCGCCGCCGTACAGTGGCTGGCACCGATGCTGGGTACGGTCGTCGCCGACCAGGTAGTGATCTGCCCCGGCGCGCAGACCGCGCTGTGCGCGCTGATCCTGGCCCGTACCCAGCCAGGCGAGCTGATCGCCGCCGAACAGCTGACCTACCCGGGCCTGCTGGCCGCCGCGCGCGTGCTGCAGCGGGGCGTGATGCCGGTGGCGATGGACGCCGAGGGCATGCTGCCCGACGCCTTGGAAGAAGCCTGCCAGCTACGCCGCCCGCGCCTGCTGTACCTGGTGCCGACCATCCAGAACCCGACCACCGCGACAATGTCGGCACACCGCCGGCAGGCCCTGCTGGCGGTGGCGAAGCGCCACGATCTGACCGTGATCGAAGACGATCCCTACTGGTTGCTGGCCGGTGACGCCGCGCCGCCGCTGGCCGCCCATCGCGACGCCGGCTGCCCGGTCTACTACATCTCCACCCTGTCCAAGTGCCTGGCGCCCGGCCTGCGCACCGCCTACCTGGTGGTGCCGGCCGGCGAACCGATGGAACCGGTGCTGGACGCCCTGCGCGCGATCGCCCTGATGCCGACCCAGTCGATGGTGGCGGTAGCCTCGCAGTGGATCCGCAGCGGCCAGGCCCAGGACATGGTGCAGCGCTTCCAGCAGGAGCTGCGCGAGCGCCAGGCGATTGCCGCGCAATACCTTCCGTCCCGTGCCCAGGCGCATCCGGCCGGCCTGCATGTGTGGCTGCCGCTACCGCCACGGCTGGACCAGTACCGGCTGATCCAGGCGGCACAGGAGCAGGGCCTGGGCATCGCCAGCTCCGATGCCTTCAGCGTGGAAGAGCCGCCGCCGGGCAACGCCATCCGCCTGTCACTGGGCGGCGCGGTTGACCAGGGTGCGCTGGCCGGGGCGCTGGCCAAGCTGAACGAGATCCTGTCTGAGGCCCCCGAGGCACGGCATAACGCCATCGTCTGAACCGGGTGCATGGCACGACATCCATACAAGATGATATTTTGTATGCAATGTATGGATGAAGGGACGTGCATCGATGCGCGCCGAGAAACTGAAGTTCCACCTGGTGATGGCCGGGTGCGGTGGCTTTGTAGTGCTGATGCTGGCCGCGCTGGCCTGGGTCTGCCTGCAGCCGCAGACCGTGGACGTGCAGGCCGCCGAGCGCCACGCCATCGAGCAGTGCGTGCAGCGCAGCGAGGATCCGTCGCGTAGCGAGATCCAGCGCCGCGCCCAGGCCGATTCCTGCCGCGAGATGCGCAAGCAGTACGTGCACAAGTTCGGCCGGGAAGACTCCTGATGGGCGCAGCCGCGCCGCGCCGCCGCTGGCTGCTGCCGACGATGATCGCCCTCGCCTGCCTGTTCATGGCAGGCGTGGCGGCTGCACTGTGGCAGTACTTCGGCTACAGCGCGCAATCCACGTTCACCGAACAGGCCATCGTCTTCGACGACTCGCAACTGCGCCTGCCAGCCGATCTGGCCGGAGATACCGGCCGCATCCGCGTGGTGCATTTCTGGGACCCGGCCTGCGGGGTGTGCAACCGCGAGACCGGTGCCCACCTGAGCTACCTGATCAGCATGTACCGCCGCGCCGGCATCGACTTCTACGCGATCCGTCGCCCTGGCACGCAGGGCGAACTGCCCGAGCCGCTGCGCAACAAGGTGATCAACCTGCCGTCCATCGACGGCATCGAGCACATCCCGGCCAGCCCTGCCGTGGCGATCTGGGACCGGCACGGCCATCTGGCCTACGCCGGCCCGTACAGCATCGGCATGGTCTGCAACTCGGCCAACAGTTTCGTCGAACCGCTGCTGGACAAGCTGGTACGTGGTGAGACCGTACGCCCGAAAGGACTGCTTGCCGTGGGCTGCTACTGCCCCTGGCAGGCCAAGCGCTGAGGACGCGCAATGACATCACTGACGCTGGCCGACGTGGCCGCCGCAAACAACAACGGCGGTCACCTGTCCGAACCGACCGATGGTTATGGACAGGCTCCCGCCGTTGGAAGCAACGATACGCCCCGACATGCTCCGTACATGCCGCGACCGGATGTCGCAGCCCGCGAATGGGTGCAGGACGTGCTCGCGCACAACGGGCCGATCTACCTGCGCATCGTCAATTCGCTGGAACGCACGGTGCGTCGTGGCGGCCTCGCACCCGGACAGCGCCTGCCCTCGCAGCGCGCGTTGGCGCAGCAGCTCGGCGTCGACCTGACCACGGTCACCCGCGCCTTCGATGAAGCACGCAAGCGCGGCCTGATCGAAGCGCGCGGGCCACAAGGCAGTTTCATCGCACCGCCCAAGGCCGGCTTCGACCAGGCGGTGGACCTGAGCATGAACGTGCCGCCGGTGCCTGATGCCGACGCGCTGGCGGAGACGCTGCGTCGCGGCGCCGCCGCCGTGCTTGCGCGCAGCAACGCACCGAACCTGATGACCTATCACTTGGGGGGCGGCAACCCCACTGATCGCCATGCCGCGGCGCGCTGGCTGCAGCCGATGCTGGGCGTCGTGGCTGACAACTGCCTGCTGCTGACCGAAGGCGCACAGGTGGCGCTGGCCGCGATCCTGGTCAGCCAGGGCCGCGATGGCGATACGATCCTCTGCGATGCGCTGGTCTACCCGGGCCTGCTGCAGGCCGCCGCCGCACTGGGTCGGCGGCTGCTGCCGGTGGACGGCGACGAGCACGGCATGTGTCCTGAAGCGCTGCTGCGGCAGGCACGTAGTAGCGGAGCACGGCTGGTCTATCTCAACCCCACCTGCCAGAACCCGACCGCGCTGACGCTGCCCTTGCAGCGGCGCGAGGCGCTGGCGCGGGTGCTGGAGAGCGAAGGCCTGCTGGCGATCGAGGATGATCCGTACTGGCACCTTGCCGAAGATGCACCTACACCGCTGGCGGCACTGGCACCGCGTCATGTGTTCTACGTGGCGACGCTGTCCAAGGTGATCAGCCCCGGCCTGCGCACCGCGTTCGTGCGCTGCCCGAGCGCGGCGCATGCCGAGGCGATGACGGCGGCGTTGCGGGCGACGCGACTGATGGGGCATCCGCTGGTCTCGGCGTTGGCCAGCCAACTGCTGCTGGATGGTTCGGCCCAGTCGCTGCTGGCCCAGGTGCGCACCGAGGCACGCGAGCGCACGCGCATGGCGCGCTACCTGCTGGCACCGTCGCTGCTGCAGCGCGCGGAAGGCCTGCATGCGTGGTGCCGGATACCGGCGCCGTGGACCGACGCCACGCTGGTGCGTACCGCACAGCTACAGGGGCTGGCGATTGCGCCGTCATCGGCGTTCTGCCCGCCGGGGGTCTCGCACCAGTACGGCGTGCGGTTGTCGCTGGGGCTGGCCGCAGACCGACGGCAGCTGGAAAGTGCGCTGCGGCGGATTGACCGGTTGTTGTTGTCGGATGCGTTGCCGGCGATCGAGCGGTAGCCCCCCACCCGATCGGTAGTGCCGGCCGCTGGCCGGCGGAAGATTCCTCAGCACGGTTGGAATGTGCCAACCAAGGTTGGCACCCACCAGATCGGACGTAGATCGTGGAATGGAATGTGCCGACCAACGGTCGGCACCCACCAGGCTGGAGGAGGATCGGTAGTGCCGGCCGCTGGCCGGCGGAAGATTCCCCGGCACGGTTGGAATGTGCCAACCAAGGTTGGCACCTACCAAAGCAGGGTCAGGCCAGGGCGGAGAGCGCCTGCACCAGCGCATCCATCTGCTGCGGCCGGGTGAACACCGACGGCGTCACCCGCACGCAGGCGCCGGAGTCCAACCCGTCGCGATGCGTGGTGAACACGCGATGCTCGTCCAGCAGGCGCTTCTGCAGCGCCATGTTGTCTGCCACGCTGGTGCGCCCACGCAAACGGAAGCTGGCCAATGCGCTGGCCAGCGCCGGATCCGGCGAAGACAGCACTTCAATATGCGCCATCTGCCGTGCCGGCAGCGTCCAGCGCTCGCGCAGGTAGCGCAGGCGCGCCTGCTTGTTGGCCACGCCGATGCGCTGGTGCAGCGCGATCGCTTCAGGCAGTGCCAGGTAGGCGGCGAAGTTGACCGTGCCGGTGTGTACGCGGCTGCCCACGCGGCCGTCGTCGGTCTCGCCCATGTACGGGTCGAGGTCCGCAACGCGGCCCCTGCGCACATACATCGCGCCGACGCCGACCGGCGCACCGATCCATTTGTGCAGGTTGATTCCAACGAAATCGGCCTTCAGCTGTGGCACCGCGTAGTCGATCTGGCCAAACCCATGCGCAGCATCGACGATCACATCGATACCGCGTGCGCGCGCACGCTCGGCGATCTCCGCCACCGGCAGCACCAGCCCGTGGCGATGGCTGACCTGGGTCAGCAGCACCAGTTTCAGGCGTGGCAGCCGCGCGAACGCGGCCTCGTAGGCCTGCAGGATCTGCGCGTGGTCGGGCACCGCCGGCAGCCCGATGCGCTCGACTTGCACGCCACGGCGCTGCTGCAGCCAGCGCATCGCGCCGATCATGCTGTCGTAGTCGATGTCGGCATACAGCACCTGGTCGCCGGGCTGCAGGCGGTTGTAGCCGCCAATCAACGCCAGCATCGCCTCGGTGGCACCCCGAGTCAGTGCGATCTCATCCGCACCCACACCCAGCAGCTCGGCCACCTGCCGCTGTACCGTCATGTACTGCGCCGGAAACGCGCGGCGCCCATACCAGGCATTGCCACGGTTCACCTCGGCGGTATGGCGCTGATAGCTGGCCAGCGTCTCGCGGCCCATCGCGCCCCAGTAGCCGTTCTCCAGGTGGTTCACTTCATCGGTGATGTCGAAGTGGCTGGCCACGGCGGCCCAGTAGCCTTCATCGCGGGCCAGCACGTCCGGCGCCGCGGTCGTTGCGGGAATCTGCATGGGCGCAGCGTAACGCGCGGACGCCTTGGCCGGCAGTGAAGACAGGGCGGCTGCGGCGGGCAGCAGGGTGCCGGCACGCAACAGGGAGCGGCGGGCCGGGTCCATCAGAAGCTCAACCGGTACTGTGCGTACAGGTTGGCACCGTCGGTGTCATACGGTGCATTACGCGAGTAGATCAGGCCGCGGCTGGCCTGGAACACGGCCTCATCCGGGTAGCGATCCAGTACGTTGTCGGCGCCGACGCGAAGGCTGTGGTGTTCGTTGATGCGATAGCCCACCGCGAGGTCGAGGAAGCTCATCGCACTGAAGCGCTGGTAGATGTCGCCGACCGCGTTGCCGCTGGAGTCGGTCCAGGCACCGTAGTAGCGCATGCGCGCCATCAGCGACCAGGCGCCGACATCCCAGCTGCCGGTGAGGCTGCCCTTGTGCTCGGGCAGGCGGTCTTCAAACAGCACGCGCTGGGTTTCGTTGGTGGCCACCGAGGTGCTGCCGTTGTCCACGCGGGTGCGGTTGTAGTTGTAGGCCAGGGTCAACGTCATGCGGCCTGCGCCAAGATCGCGCAGGTAATTGCCGACCACGTCCACGCCGGTGGTGGTGGTATCGAAGTCGTTGGTGAAGTAGTTCACCGAGGTATAGCCCAGCGGGTTGGGAGTACCGGCCGGAATGGCGAAGCTGGCCGACTGGCTGAAGCGGTCGGTGAGCTTGATCTGGTAGACGTCCACCGAACCGGACAGGCCCAGGTCGGTGCGCCAGGTCAGGCCCAGCGATGCGGTACGCGATTCCTCCGGCTTCAGCGGCCTGGCACCGAGCTGCTGCGCCAGCGGATCGTTCGGCGACAGGCGGCCACTGGTGAAGATCTGCAGCGTGCGCGTGTCCAGCCCCTGGGTGGTGCTGGTGGTGTTGAGCTGTGCGGGTGTCGGCGCACGGAAGCCGGTGGACACGGTGCCGCGCAGGGCCACGTCCGGCGTGATCGCGAAGCGCGCCGACAGCTTTCCGTCCAGCGTGCTGCCGAAGCTGGAGAAGTCCTCGTAGCGGCTGGCCGCACCGATGCTCCAGCGCTCGCCCAGCGGCACTTCCATATCCACGTAGGCCGCCTTGCTACGCTGGCTCCACTGCCCAGCCTGGCTGGCCGAGAAGCCCGGTGCGCCATTGGAGTTGGCCTCCAGGCCTGCGGCCGCGCCCGGGCCCACCGCGTACGAGGCCGGATCACCAGCGCGCACCTGGTAGGTCTCCTGGCGGAACTCGCCACCGAAGGCGACGTTGATCGGCTTGGACAGCGCGCCCACGTCCCACTCGTAGTTGACGTCGGCGTTGGCGTTCTTCTCGGTCTGGGTCAGGCGGCCGAGCTCGAACGCGGTCGGGCTGGCCGGACCCAGCGAAGCATTGATCGAGTTCTTCAGGCTGTAGTCGATGGCATTGCGGCCGTACGAGGCGCTGACATCCCAGCGCAGCTTGGGCGTGATCTCACCGCGCAGGCCGCCGACCAGCTGCAGATCGTTCTGGACGTTGCCGTACTGCGGGCTGAAGCCCACCGGGTACAGCGAACGCAGGTTCCAGCCCGGGAAAATGGCGGTGGTGCGGTAGGCGCCGGTGGTGGTGTCCGGGTTGCGCCAGTTGAAATCGCTGACGCCATCGCTGTGGCTGTAAAGGCCGAACGCATACAGCTCCAGCGTCTCGCTGGCGTTGGCCTTGACGTTGAAGCCGACGCGGCGGCTCTCCAGTTCCGGTTGGCCCCAGCGCTGCACCGGGTTGGGTACATCCAGCTCCGGATGCGCAGCCTGGAAAGCAATGGCATCGGGGCGCTGGCGGGTGCGCGAGGTGGCATCGGAGTTGGACGATTCGGCGAACAGCACCAGGCTGCCATAGTCGCCCAGCGACCAGCCGGTGCGCGCACTGAAGTCGCGCGAGGCACCGTCCCCCTGCGCGTACTGCGAATAGCCGGCGGTGATCTCGGTGCCCGGACCATCCTCGAGGATGATGTTGATGACACCGGCGATGGCGTCCGAGCCGTACTGCGCAGACGCACCATCACGCAGTACCTCGATGCGCTTGATTGCACTGGTCGGAATCTGCGCCAGGTCGGCGGCCTGCGCGCCACGGTTGCCGAGCAGCGCGCTGCGGTGGAAGCGACGACCGTTGACCAGCACCAGGGTCTGGTCCGGCGACAGGCCACGCAGGGTGGCCGGACGCACGAACACTTGGCCGTCCGCCATCGGCAGGCGCTGCACCACGAACGACGGCACCAGCTGGGCCAGCACATCCTTCAGGTCGGTGGATTCAACGGACGTGATGTCTTCCTTGGTGAACACGTCTACCGGCGCCAGCGTTTCGAACTGGGTGCGGTTGGAGGCACGGGTACCGGTGACCAGCATCGCATCGAGCTGGGTGGGCACGGCACGGCTACCGCCTGCGGCGTCGATCGCATCGGCCTCCGCTGCGATCGCGCCTCCTGCGCTGGCCATGGTAAGGGCAAGGAGGATGGAACGCGAAAGCTTCGAACGATGCACAGCAGGGCTCCGGGAGGACGCGACAGGGCCAGCACCTGTGCGGACACAACAGGCCTGGACAAGGCGCGCAGTCTCGGCCCGATGTGTGAAGGAGGCATGACGTCAGTACGACAGCTTGATGCCGCACAGGCGCAAGAACTGCTAAGCGCCGCGCCTGCCGATCCGCTACTGTGCCGGCATTGGATTCGGGGAAAGGCAGATGAGCGCGGCGGGCAAGGCGTTGTGGTACATCGAGACCCATGCGGACCGGCCATTGGCACTGGCCGATATCGCCGCTGCGGCGGGACTGTCACCCTTCCATCTTTCACGCCTGTTCCAGGCCCGCACCGGTACCTCGGTGGTGCGCTACCTGCGGGGACGGCGCCTGACCGCCGCCGCGCAACGATTGGCCAACGGTGCGGGCGACATCCTGCAGGTCGCGCTGGGGGCCGGCTATACCACCCATGCCGCGTTCACCCGCGCCTTCAGTGAACAGTTCGGGCAGACGCCGGAGCGCGTACGCGAACAGGGCACCGATGGGCTGGCGCTGGTACAGGCGATCCGCGTGGATGATGCGCCGGCGCCCTGCGGTGAAGCGCCGCGGCTGCTCGACACGCCCGCTTTCCAGGTGGTGGGCATCGGCATGCGGCATAGCCGCGACAGTGGCGGCGCGATTCCCGGCCAATGGGCGCAGCTCAACCGCGAATGGCCGACGCCCGCACCGATCAGCTTCGGTGTGTGCTGCAACAGCGACAACGATGGCGGCTTCGATTACATCGCCGCACTGCCGGCAAGCGTGGTGCCGAGCGTGCCTGCACACTGGCAAAGTGTGCACATTCCGCCGCGTCGCTATCTGGTGGCCTGGCACGGCGCGCACATCTCGACCATCCGCTCGACCTGGTTCTGGCTGCTGGATCATTATCTTCCTGCGTCCAACCTCAGCCTTGCCGATGCACCGGATCTGGAATGCTACGACGCCCGATTCGATGAGCACACCGGCAACGGCGGCGTGGAGATCTGGCTGCCAGTCGACGAACGTCCCAACTGACAAGGAACTGAAGATGCGCATGACGGTTGCTGTGCTGGGAATGATCCTCATGGTCTCCACTGCCGTGGCCGATGCCAGCGAGACGCAGGCAGCCGGCGAGCGCCACGGCGCCACCACGGTGGCCAGCGCGGCTGTACGCGATGCGCAGCACCACGACGCGCTGCGCTACACGGTCTGGTACCCAGCGCTGGCCGGCAGCCGGGAAACCGCCCTGACCATCGGCCCGCCCGACGCGCCGCTGTTCGACGTCGGACGTGCCGCGATGGAGGCTCCCGTCGCAGGTGATCGCCTGCCAACGCTGCTGCTCTCGCATGGCAACGGCGGCAGTGCGCGCATGATGGGCTGGCTGGGCACCGCGCTGGCGCGGGCCGGGTATCTGGTGATCGCGGTCGATCATCCAGGCAACAACGGCATTGACACGATGACCCTGCCCGGCAGCATCCTGAGCTGGTTGCGTGCGGATGACCTGCGCGCCGCTCTGGCGGCCGTGCGGGCCGATCCAGTGCTGGGCCCGCACGTCGATCCTGAACGCCTGGGGGTTGCCGGGTTCTCGGCCGGTGGCTACACGGCGCTGCTGGCAGCCGGTGCACGACCGGACCTGCAGCGACTGCTGGCCTTCTGCACCGCACATCCGGATGACGGCGTCTGCCGGCCTCAACAGGAGGCCGCAACGCATTCAATGGAAGCGCGCGTTGCCGCTGCGGCCTCTCCAGCACTGGCGCCATGGATCTCCCAGGCCAACGACGCGCGCGCCATTCCCGGCGTGCGGGCGGCATTCCTGCTGGCTCCGGCGATCATCCAGGCCTTCGCGCCAGAGCAGCTGTCCTCGTTGCGGCTGCCCGTGTCGATCGTGCTGGGTGAGGCTGACACGGTTGCGCCGCCACAGACCAATGGCGCGGCCGCCGGGGCCCTGATTCCGGGCGCGGAACTGCAGCGCTTGGCCGATGTGGGCCACTATGATTTCCTGGCCGCGTGTACCGCGACCGGGCAGCAGCGGCTGCAGGACCTGTGCACTACGTCGGTGCCAAAGGCACAGACCCACGCGCAGGCAGTGGATGCAGCGATACGGTTCTTCGACCATTCACTGCGCTAGTGGCCGCCGGGTATGGCCCGGCGCTAAAGTGGGCGCGTCCACGGAGAACCGATCATGCGCCTGCTGCACCTCACTCTGCCGGTATCTGACGTGGGTGCCGTGGCCAGCTACTTCCACGATGTGCTGCAGCAGCGCGTGGTCGGTACCCATGTGCACATCGGCTGGAGCACCATCGAACTGCAGCCCGCTGAAGGACGCCCGCTCGGTGGTGTGCACCTGGCGTTCAACGTGCCGGACAACCGCTTCGGCGAGGCGATGACCTGGTTGCGCGAACGCACGCCACTGCAGCGCAATCCGGCCGGGTTGGATTATTTTGCTCTGGAAAGCAGCTGGCAGTCGCAGTCGGTGTACTTCACCGGCCCCGATGGCTTGATCCTGGAACTGATCGGCCGCCGCCGCTTGCCGGCCAGTGCGCATCAGGGCGCCTTCCACGGCAGCGAGCTGACCTGCCTGAGCGAGGTCGGCCTGCCCAGCCACGATGTCGACGCTGTGCGCGAACAGTCCAGCCTGCGGTTCGGCCTGCAACCGATCAGCCTGCCTTCGCCGCAGTTCGCGCCGATGGGCGACGACGAGGGCCTGCTGATCGTGGTCGCTGCGGACCGGCGCTGGTTCCCCGAGCAGAAGGACCTGCCCAATGCACAGGGCCTGTTGCTGCAGGTTGGCGACGTGGCCGGCCCGGGCGTTGTGGAGGACGCTGCACTCGGCTGGCGGGTACAGGCGATCTGAGCTACCAGCTGCCGGACGCGCCGCCTCCGCCGCTGCGGCCACCGCCTCCGGACCAGCTGCTGGAGCTGCTCGACGACGAACTGCTGGATGACGAACTGGACGCGCTGCGTTCGCGGCGTGACGAAACCCGGCCACGTGCGCGCTCGCCCGGCAACATGGTGAACAACCCTACGAAGTACAGCAGCACGCCACACACACCTGACACGATCATCGCCAGCAGCCGTGGATCGTCACCTTCGGCACGATGGATCGCCAGCAACGCGCCCCCGACATAACCGAGGGTCAACAGCAACAGCACGGTCATGCGCACGACGAAGCTGCTGCGGTTCTTCTTCCAGCGTGCGCGACAGGCCTGCACCAGCAGGAACACCATCAGGGTGACAACACCCGCGGCGGCCTGCAGCAGCAGGTGCCGGGCCAGGCTCGGTGGCAGCTGGCCACGAAGCAGCGCCTGTACCAGCAAGACCATGCTGAGTACCAGCATGCCGCACAGGACGATGCGCACCCCGCGGCTGCGACGCCAGCACCAGCCGAGCAGGGCCGCCACCGGCACGCCCAGCGCCATCACGAAGCACAGGCCCGCCAGCAGGTGGCGTGGCAACAGCAACGCCACGGACAGCACCCCTGCGGCAACCACCCCTGTCACCAGCATCGGACGCCCCCAGGCCGGCAAGGTCGGCCAGCTCGGCCTCGGTGCCGACGCATTGGCGGCCAGTGCCTTGCGCCGCCGCTCCCGACGGCTTCCGCTGAAATCGTCCTCGGTCTTCGCTGGCGGTAGGGGCGGCGGCGAGCGCCACAGCCCGGCCAGGAAGCCGGCCAGCAGGGTCAACGCCACCACCGAGTCTGCGCGGCGCCAGTCCGCAGGCAGCACATTGCTGGCCGACGGCGCTTCCCATGCAGGCAGGTCCTCGCCTTCGATCAGCGCCACCATGATCGTCGTGCCATCAAGCACGCCCTGGTCGAAATCGCCCTCACGGAAGCGCGGCACGATCGCGTTGTCGATGATGCGAGCGGCGTACGCGTCTGGTAGCGCACCTTCCAGGCCATAGCCGGTCTGGATGCGTACGCGGCGATCCTGCACCGCCACCAGCAACAGCACACCGTCGTCGATACCGGCGCGGCCCAGCTGCCATTGATCAAACACCCGCTGGGCGTAGGCCTCGATGCCCTCGTTGCCCACGCTGGGTACCACCAGCACCTGCAGCTGCGCACCTTTCTGCACCTGCAGCTGCATCGCCTGCCTGCGCAGGGTGGCGCGGGTTTCGGCGGACAGCGCGTTGGCAGTGTCCACCACGGGATCGTCCAGCGCCGGCACCGGGATTGCCGCCAGCGCCGCCATCGGCAGCAGGCACAGCAGCAACAACAGCCACCTCATGGCTGCAGTCCGCTGTCCTGCGCGCAGCATGCTCACGTACCCTGCCCTGCCTCGATCCGCGCATGCAGCGCCTGCAGCTGTGCCACCGCCTGGTTGAACACCTGCAGATCGGCATCAACCAGCGCCGGCCAATCGGGAGCGTGCCCCAGCAGCTGCGCCACCTGCTCGTCCGGCGCGCGGTCGAAGCCTTCGCCAAGCACGGCAAGATAACGCTCACGGAACCCGGCGGGGTCGCGCTGGTCCTGCACATACAGCTGCACGGCCAGCAGCCCCGCATACAGGTAGTTCACCAGATAGTTCGGGTCTTCATACATCAGGCGCTTGCCGATCCAGGTGTTGCGCAGCTGCGGGTAGCGCTCCGGTTGCTGGCCGAAGCGCGCCAGCACCTGCCCGGTCAGCGCGTCCAGATCATCGGCGGTGCCCAGCGTACCGGCGGCAACGCCCTGGTAGATCGACTGCTCCAGCTGCGCTTCCTCGGAAGAGGTGAACAGCTGCAGCACCATGTCGTCCAGCAGCGACTTCAGGTAATAGGCCTTGGCACGCGGGTCCTGTGCCTGCTGGTACAGCTGGTCGCGGAAGCGCAGCTCGTTGTAGATCGCGAACGCCTCGGTCAGCCACTGGCTGCCATTGCGCTGCAGCGGCGACGCATGACCGCGCTGCATCCATTCACCATGCACGGCGTGACCGGCTTCATGTGCGATCTCGACATCGCTTTCCAGATCGCCACGGCGCACGCCAACGAACAGCATTGCCGGCACACCGGGAGCGCTCACCGAGAACGCGTCCTGGCTGCGGTCACCGCGTTCGGTGGCCAGGTCCATGCGCTGGTTGGCTGGATCGAGCAGCGCGCGCAGTTCGGCGACGTACGCTGGCCCCAGATGCTGCATGGCATCGGCGGCGTTGTCGCGCAGCTGCGCCAGCGTCAGCACTGGTGGCGTGTAGCCGGCATCGGGCACGGTGGTATCCCAGATCTGCGGCGCGTCGATGCCCGATCGCGCAGCGTGGCGTAGCAGCATGTCCTGGTAGGCGCGGCGGTCCCCCGCGTGCTGCTCGATCGCCACCAGCGTTGCATTCACTACGGCGGTATCCAGACCCATGCGCTGGTAGCCGTGTGCCGGCGCCGAGCCATCGCCCTGCAGGCGTGCGGCCGCGTCATTCACCTGCACTAGCCCCAGCAGCACCGAAGCCATCGGCTCACGGCGCGAGTGCAGCCCCTGCCAGTAACCCTTCCAGCCTGCCTCGCGCAGGGCACGGTCGGGCTGCTGGGCCAGCGCCTGCTTGTCGCGCCCCGTGTCCCAGTGCCGGCCGCCGTGCTCGATCTGCGGGTACTCGGCGCTGCGCAGGATCTGCCCGCGCAGGCGCGCGAAGCTGTCCAGCGCCGGATCGGCCAGTGCCTCCACGGCCTCATCCAGCGCGGCGTTGGCCGGGGTGGCAGCCTCCTTCAGCGCGCGTGCGCGCAGGAAGCCATACGGTGCTGCCCACGCTGCATCTGCGGGTGCCTCGCGCAGTGCGGCGCGACCACTGCGAGCGATACGGCTGCACAGCCCCGCTGCCTGCTCCATCGCCTGTGCCGGGCGAAGATCGCGTGCGTTGCGGGCGGACTGCAGGTGCAGGTAGCCGAGATGACGCAGGCACTGCGCTTCCAGTACCTCGGCCTGCTGGAAGCGTTCCGCCGGTGCAAGGGCGGACGCCTGCTGCAGGGCCTCGACGCGCTTGCCCAAGGTGACACGCGCGGCCTGTTCGGCGGTGGTATTGGCGAAGTAGGCGCGGTCATCGGCATGCACCGACTGTGCCTGGGCGCCGCTGAAGGGAGCTATCGCCAATACGGCGACGACGGCGGCGGTGGTGGTGCGCTTCCTGAAAGCCTGCATCGGCGTCTCCCTGCCTGGACCAGGGATCGAGCCTAGCAGCCACTGGCCCGCCGCGCCTGTGCCGGATAAGGCCTCAGATCGACTCGTCTTCACGCTTGACCAGCGTCCAGCAAGGCGTCTGCGCGAAGGTATAGGTCTGCTGGTCGCTGCTGTCCGGCGTACGGATCTGCACCTGCCGTTGCCCATCGGCCAGGGGGCTGACCTGCATTTCGCGGCCCTGCCCGGCCAACGCGGCAGGATCGGGCATCACCGGCCACTCGACATCGGCCAGCGCCAACCGGCTTTCCACCTTGCGCGGTTCCGGCTCGGCCTCCGCATCGATGTAGCTGTCCAACAGCGGATCGGCCGTGGCCTTTTCCTGCAGCGTGATCTCGTTGCCGAAATGCTTCAGGAACGTATCGAATTCCGGGTAGGGGCATTCACTGGCTGCAGCCACAGGTGTGGGCTCGGTGGCGCTGGTCGCCGGCGCCGCTGCGGCAGTCACGGCTTCGGCCGCTGTCTGTGGTGGCTGCGGCGCCGGCGTGCAGGCAACCAGCACCGCGCCGCAGGCAAGCACCAGCAGTGCAGGAGAAGGGTATCGACGCATGGGCTCATCCTGAATCCGGTCCGGTCGCTCCATGCTACCGCGCACCCTACAATTCCGGCATTCCGCCTGTCCGAGAGTCCTCATGCATCGCCTCCTGCTCCTGATCGGCCTGCTGCTGCCCGCCCTGTGGCCGGCCGTGGCGTTGGCCGTCAATGTCCACGAAGGCGACCTGCTGTTCGTCACTGCCGGCCGCAGCGGCCTGAGCGCGGCCATCGACGATGCCACCGGCACGCAGGGCGCACCCAGCTTCGATCACGTCGCCCTGGTCGCCTCGGCGCCGAAGGGCTGGGAGGTGCTGCACGCCGACGAGAAGGGATCACGCCGGCAATCACTGACCGAGTTCCAGCAGGACGCCCAAGCCAAGCAGCGGCAGATCGTGGTCTATCGCCTGCGCGCGCCGCAGCAGGCGGCCATCAAGGATGCGGTTGCCACCGCGCGCACGATGCTGGGCAAGCCCTACAACACGTCGTATGTGTTGAACGAGGACAGCTATTACTGCTCGGACTTCATCGAGCGTGCGTTCCGTGCGCACCGCGTGTTCGCCTTGCAGCCGATGAACTTCCGCAACCCGCAGACCGGGCAGATCGCCCAGCACTGGGTCGATCTTTACCGCGGCATGGGCATGGACGTGCCGCAGGATCAGCCGGGCACCAATCCGAACGACATGTCGGCGGCGCCGGTGCTGCAGCGTATCGGCGTGCTGGAATAAGCAAAGCCCCGCACGGGGCGGGGCTTCGCCGGTCACGTTGCACACGCAACGCGATCATTCTTCTTCGTCGTGGCCGCCCTGCTGCTGGTTCTGGTTGCGCTTCTGCTGTTCCTGCTGCTGTTGCTGCTGCTGGTCGCGGCCACGGCCCTGCTGCTGATCCTGCTGGTTCTGCTGGCCCTGCTGCTTCTGGTTCGGGTTCTGGTTCTGCTGTGCCATGTCCGATCTCCAAAGCCACTCGCGGAATGCGGTGGACGTGGCTATCGTCTGCAGCGAATGGTTAATCACGCGTGGGTGGGCGGCTACATCTGTGTGTACGCCTGTGAATGAACGCGCGGAAGCCCTTGTGGCACAAGCGGCTGAAGGATTCATGCGGGTTCGGCATGTGCTCATGCCGTCATCGACGTTGCACGCATTCATGGCGATCGCAGCCGGAAACACGCGCTGAACGAGGCTGGCTTCCCGGCTAACGCAGGGAAGCCAACGCTGCATTCAGGGCATCACCGGCGGCACGTACGCCAGGGTCATCCCCAGCAGCCACAACAGGCCCAGCACCAGCGGAATGTGCACCAGCAGCTGGATGAAGGTGAAGCCGACGATGTCGCGTGCCTTCAGCCCCAGCACGCCCAGCAGCGGCAGCATCCAGAACGGATTGATCAGGTTCGGCAGCGCTTCGGCCGCGTTGTAGACCTGCACCGCCCAGCCCAGGTGTGCCTTCAGTTCGTTGGCAGCCTGCATCACGTACGGCGCTTCGATGATCCACTTGCCGCCACCGGAGGGCACGAAGAAGCCCAGCACCGCCGAGTAGACGCCCATCACCAGCGCGAACGTATCGGTGCTGGCTACGTGCACGAACAGGCTCGACAGCCGGTGCGCCAGTGTCTGTCCATCGCCGCCGGCAGCGTGGGTGAGAATCATCGCGATGCCACCGTACAACGGGAACTGGATCAGCACGCCGGTGGTGCTCGGTACCGCCTTCGCGACCGCGTTGAGGAAGCTGCGCGGCCGCCAGTGCAGCAGCAGGCCCAGCGAAATGAACAGGAAGTTGTAGGTGTTGAGGTTGGCGATGGCCGTGACCAGCGGCTTGTTGGCGAACTCGTTGAACAGCCAGCCGAACGCCAGCAGCGAGAGCAGCACGGTCAGCAGCGGGCTGTACTCCAGCCATTCGCCCGGGCGCGTGCGGCGCTGCAGTGGTTCCGGCTCGGCCTGCGCAGCGCCGGGGAAGTCTTCAGCGGTACGGGCGCTGCCGGCGGCCGGTGCGGTCAGCCAGGCGATCAGCAACGAGACCAGGATCAACACCGCGGTCAGTGCGATCGACTGCCACAGGAAAATGGTTTCAGTGAACGGCAGGACGCCGGTGATCTCCACCAGCCCCGGCGGCATGCTGGCCGGGTTGGCCTGCAGCTGCGCGGCCGACGAGCTCAATCCCATCGCCCACACCGCACCCAGACCGAGATAAGCCGAGGCACCGGCCGCGCGGTAGTCCATGCGCAGCTCGGTGCGGCGAGCCAGCGCGCGGACCAGCAGGCCGCCGAACACCAGCGAGAAGCCCCAGCTGAGCAGCGAGGCGAGCATGCTGACCAGGCCCACGTACACCACCGCACCACGGCCGGTGCGCGGCACACGGGCAAGGAAATCGATGAAGCGTGCGACCACCGGTGCAGTGGCCACGGCATAGCCACCGATGACCACGAAGGCCATCTGCATGGTGAAGGGAATCAGGCTCCAGAAGCCGTCGCCGAAGGCACTGGCGGTAGCCTGCGGGGTGGAGCCGAAGCTCATCGCCGCCAGCGCGACAATGACCACGCCCAGCACCGCGAACACGTACGCATCGGGGAACCATTTTTCCGCCCAGGCGGCCGAGCGCAGCGCAGCGCGCGCCATCCAGCCGTCCTGTACTGCTGCCGTCGAGGCCATCGCCTACCCTCCCAGGTTCGATGGCCCGATTCTGGGCGGTGGGATGCGGGCTGTCAGCCACCTATTGGTCGTAGGTGGCGGGATACCCGGCGCTGCGCGCCGCCGCCCGAGCATGGGCTCGGGCGCTACTGATATCCGGTTTCGGGGTTGCCACCTGTAGAGCCGAGCCGACGCTCGGCTGCGCTTCTCAGCGCAGCGCCAGGTCCACGGCGATACCGGCAAACAGCGCGGCGCCCACCCAGTTGTTGTGCAGGAACGCCTTGAAGCACGGGCCGCGCTCGCGGTTGCGGCAGATCCAGAACTCGTACACCACCAGCACCGTGGCCACCGCCACGCCGGCCAGGTAGTAGCCACCCAGCCCACCACGCACGCCGACCAGCGCCATGGTCGCCAGGAACAGCGCGAACAGCACGCCCTGGATGACCAGGTCGAGGTCACCGAACAGGATCGCGGTGGAGTGAGAGCCCATCTTCAGGTCGTCGTCGCGGTCGACCATGGCGTACCAGGTGTCGTAGGCCGTGGACCACAGGATGTTGCCGGCATACAGCAGCCAGCCCAGCATCGGCACCTCGCCCTGCACGGCGGCAAAGGCCATCGGGATGCCCCAGCCGAACGACATGCCCAGGTACACCTGCGGCAGGTGCGTATAGCGCTTCAGGTAGGGGTAGCTGGCGGCCAGGAACACGCCGATGAAGCTCAAGCCGATGGTCAGGCCGTTCAGGGTCAGCACCAGGCCGAAGGCCACCAGCATCAGCACCGCGAACAGCGCCAAGGCAGCGCGCCCGCTGATTGCACCGGTGGCGAGCGGGCGTGCCTTGGTGCGTTCCACGTGCGGATCCAGCCAGCGGTCGGCGTAGTCGTTGATGACGCAACCGGCCGAGCGGGTCAGCCAGACGCCGGCGGTGAATACGAACAGGGTCCACAGCGGCGGCAGGCCGCCCGCAGCCAGCCACAACGCCCACCAGGTGGGCCACAGCAGCAGCAGCGTGCCGATCGGGCGATCGGCGCGCATCAGACTCCAGTAATGCCGCCAGCGCGGCGTCGGCGCCGGATGCGGCGCGGAAAGGGGGGTATCAGCCATGGGGATAGGATACTCCTGCACTCCCTTGGTGGCAGCGCGGGCCCGGAAAAGACGGGGCCCGATGCGCCTGCGCGCACCGGGCCCCGGTGTCCTGCCCTGCGTGGCGGTGAACTCAGACCTTGCCCCACGCTGCTGGCGCATTGTGCCAGCGCCAAGCGCTCTCAATGATCGGCGCCAGTTCTGTCCATACGGGTTGCCACCCCAGTACCCTGCGCGCACGCTCACTCGAAGCCACCAGCCGCGCGGGATCACCGGCCCGTCGCTCAGCAGCGTCGTAGGGTACGCGCAAGCCAGACACAGCTTCAGCCGTCTTGATCACGTCCAGAACAGAGAAACCCTGTCCATTGCCAAGATTGAACGCATGGGCACCTGGCTGTGCATCCATGTAATCCATCGCCAGCGCATGGGCTTGGGCCAGGTCCTGCACATGCACGTAGTCCCGCACACAGGTTCCATCCGGTGTTTCGTAGTCGTTGCCAAACACCTTAAGCCGCCCGCCCTGCCCCAGCGCCGAACGCAATACATTGGGAATCAGATGAGTCTCGCAGGCATGCGCCTCTCCGATGCCGTGCTGGGGCAATGCCCCGGCGGCGTTGAAGTACCGCAGGCATACCGAGCGCAGACCGTAGGCTGCAGCAGCGTCCGCCAAGATGCGCTCGGCCATCAGCTTGCTCGCCCCATAGGGGTTGATGGGCTGCTTCGGATGGTCTTCGTCAATCAGCGCCGAGCACGGCTCGCCAAAGATCGCCGCCGTAGAGGAAAACACAATGCGCTCCACCTCGTGACTTCGCATTGCCTGCAGAAGATTCACCGTGCCGGTGACATTGTTGATGTAGTAAGCGTAGGGATCACGTACCGACTCACCCACCAGCGACCGGGCCGCGAAATGCATGACTGCATCGAAGTGGCGGGCACCGAAAAGTCGTTGCAGAGCGGCAGCGTCCAGCAAGTCGCCCTCTACCAGCTCTCCCCACGCCACGGCGCCACGGTGCCCCGTGGACAGATTGTCGAATACGGTTACCCGGTGCCCCCGCTCGGACAAATACTGGGCCATGTGGCTGCCGATGTAGCCCGCACCGCCGCATATAAGAACGTCATGCATGGGGATCTTCCCTGATCTGATAGGAAGAATGCCTGGAGCATCCTACCCCTGGAATGGATGGAGGGTCGGCATCTTCATGCCGACCCTCTACACGCCATCAACAGCAGGAAGCTATTCCTTGCCGTCGGACTTGTACTCGTAGTAGCCATAGCTGTAATAGCCCGTGGCACGCTTCTCGACCGCGTTGAAGATCGCACCCTTGATCTGCACGCCGTTCTGCTCGAAACGCTGCAGCGTCAGCTCGATTTCCTTGGCTTGGTTCACGCCGAATCGGGTGACGAGCAGGCTCGAGCCGGCATGCGTGGCGACCAGTGCCGGGTCAGTCACGGCCAGGATCGGCGGCGTATCGACGATCACCAGGTCGTACTTGCCGGACATGTCCTGCAGCAGCTGCGCGAAACGCGGGTGCATCAGCAGTTCAGCCGGGTTCGGCGGAATGTCACCGCGCACCATATAGTGCATGTGGTCCAGGCCGGACACCGGGTGGATCACATCGTCGGCGCTGAGCTTGCCGCCCAGCACGTCCGACAGGCCCTTCTGGTGCGACACACCCAGGATCTTGTGCAGGGTGCCTTTGCGCATGTCGGCATCGATCACCAGCACGCGCTGGCCGGCCTGGGCGATCACTGCCGCCAGATTGGTGGACACGAAGGTCTTGCCCACGCCCGGGCGCGGGCCCGAGATGGTCAGGATGTTGTTCTTCGCCTCCAGCATCGCGAAGTGCAGGCTGGTGCGCAGGCTGCGCAGTGCTTCCACGGTCGGGTCGGCCGGCGCGGATACCGCCAACAGATGCTGGCGTCCATCGGCCACCACGCGCGTGCCGTGCTTGCCCTTGCGCAGCTTGGGCAGGGTGTTGGACACGCTGAGCGGGATGGCGGCGTAGACCGGCAGGCCGAGCGCTTCAATGTCCGCGGGATCTTCGATACCCGGGTTGAGCATGCGCTGGAGGAAAACGAAGGCAACCGAGAGGAAGCCGCCGAGAAGCGTGGCGATGGCTACGATCAGGGCCTTGCGCGGCTTGACCGGGTTAGCCGTATCCACGACTGCCGGATCAACGATGCGCACGTTACCCACGGTACCGGCACGGGCAACGTCCAGCTGCTGCGCCTGATTGAGCAGCGCGGTGTAGAGCTCGTTGCTGACCTGAAGGTCACGAGTCAGGCGAAGCAGTTCCTGCTGGGTGTCCGGCAGCTGGCCGACCTGGCGCTGGAAGCCAGCCTTGCGGCCTTCCAGGTCACCAATCTGCTTGAGCAGCGCACGGTAAGCCGGGTGTTCGCGGGTGAAGCTGCGATCCATCTCGGCCTGCTTCAGGCGCAGCTGCTGGATGCTCCCCTCCACGGCGACTTCCTGCTCCAGCAGACCCTTGGTCTGCATGGTGATGTCGACGGAATTGGCCTTGGACTGGTAGGTCGTCATCGCAGCTTGAGCTTCTTCGACCTGCTTCCGTACCGAGGGAAGCTGGTCCTTCACAAACTGCAGCTGGGCAGCCGCTTCTGCGGACCCCCGATCAACATTCTGCCTGACGTAGGCTTCCACTACCTGTTGGACCAGAGCCTCGGCCTTGGCTGCGTCTTGACTTTCGTAGACCACCTGCAGGATTCCAGACTCTTTACCCTGCTCGCCAACCCTGACCTCACTCTGCAGACCCGAGATGACATCCAGGCGACGGCGCTTCACAACCGTAAAGCGCGTCCCTACGTTTGCATGCAGCTTCTGGACTTCAATCGTGAACCCGTTCGCGGTCGCAGCTTCTCCCGCGACGCCGGTCAGAATCACATTTCCATCCTTGCCCAAGAGCCGGAATTTGCCACCTTCCAAAGACTCAATGGTCAAAGGAACTTCCAACCAGAGAGACGGCACTTCAAAACGCTGAAGAACGAGGGTCTCCCCGCCCCAGGCATAGCTGGTCGCACCGAACTTCGCAGTGGCCAACTGCCCTTGGACATCCGGCGAGTAGCGGCGCGCGAAGTAGGAACCAACCAACGGGAAACGTACCGGTTCAACGACCACATCCAGGTGAAGCTGATCGACGGCAGTGCCGATGACGGACCGGGAAGTGAGCAGTGCCACCTCGGTGGTAGCAGCCTTACTGCCACTTCCCACGCCAAGAGACGAAGAGATCTCAGAAAGGCCCGGAATGCCAGGCATCTTGGATTCGACCTGCACCATCGCTTGGGCTTGATAGACAGGAGCTGCAAGCAGTGCATAACCGGCACCGATTACAAAGAAGGCAGCCGTGACGATCAAAATCAGCCACTTTCGATCAAGGACGACCCCAACCAGTTCGCGCAGGTCAATTTCGTCCCCTTTGACCGAACGGTTTTCCATTTGTTTCGTCATCGCTTCCACTTAGATTTCGAGTTCGATCAGTGTTGTTCCTCGCGCAAACCATCCAAGTTGCGACGATGCCTCAGCGCGGGCCAGCCTTATAGCTTACTCCAAGACCTGGATTAGCACACCATTCCGGCGGTGACAACGGACGCTCCCGGGGCCACGTAGGCTTGTGAGCCTGCTAATATGCGAGGCTATCCATCAAAGAAACGTGTGACACACGTCTCATTTCTGGATGGCAGGCACATCACAAGGATCAATTGAAATGTCCAACTTCGACATTCGGCAGGATGCCGGCACCACGGCCGAAAGAGCGGCTGCGCAGCCACACACTGCTAACCGACACTGATCTCCCAGCTAGTGCGCAGCGCGTCAACGCCTGACCGAGAAGCTACGCAGCCAGCCAGGTCTTCGTGATCAGTCTTCGCCCAATCGTCTACGGCTATGCGGAGATGACTTGAGATGTTGGACAACCATGTGAAGTCAAGCGGTAGGTTGCCTCGTACGGACCATATCCACAGATGCAACCATCCAACAGCACAAGGACCAACTCGATCACGGAAAGACCCTGAACTTCAAGCCACGGATGCTTCTTCCAAATTCGCTGGACGAGATCGTTTTGCCGCAAACTGATACGAAAAGAATGAGTGATCATCAGCAACAAGGCAATGCAGCATTGAAGAGCAAGGCAGTTAGGGGCGGCGTCGTCACCCTTTCCGCGCAGATGGCGATGATCGCGATTCAGATGGCATCCGTGATTATCCTGTCCCGCCTGCTTCCACCTGAGGACTTCGGCATCATTGCAATGATCATGGCGCTGATTGCGTTCATGACGCTGTTCCGGGATATGGGCTTGTCCACCGCATCCATACAGAAGGTAACCCTCAGCAACGAACAGGTTAGCACTCTTTTTTGGGTGAATGTAGCTGCAGGCCTTGTATTGACTGCCCTGGTACTTGCGCTGTCCCCTCTGGTGGCCTGGTTCTATTCAAGGCCAGAACTGCAGGCGGTCTGCGCAGCTCTCTCAGCATCTTTCCTGATTACAAGCGTCGGTGCCCAGCATGGGGCAATGATGCAGCGCGAGTTGCGATTCCTGCCCAAAGCAATCGCTGACGTTTCGGGGGCACTCGTCAACCTGTTGATTGCATGCACCTTGGCATTCAAAGGATTTGGATACTGGTCCCTGGCTGTTGGCACCATTGCCGGGACACTGACAACGACTACGCTCTATCTCGCACTTGGACGCTTCAGGGTGGGTCGCCCCCGGCGTGGTCAAGGCATCCGGGAAATGCTGGGCTTTGGCGCGGACGTGACCGGCTTCGAAATTGCCAACTACTTCAGCAGAAACCTGGACAATATTCTGCTGGGACGAATCTGGGGGCCGTCGGCACTAGGCGCATATAGCCGGGCGTATCAGTTAATGATGCTACCCATCTATAGCCTGCGCACGCCGATAAATGCCGTGGCGTTCCCGGTCCTCAGCCGCCTACGAAGCGACCCTGTCGCCTTCCGTCACTACTACTGCAGAGTATCCACACTGCTGGCGTTCCTATCGATGCCGCTGATGGCCTTCCTTTGTGTGAACTCCAGGAATGTCATTTCCGTCTCCATTGGCGACAAGTGGCTCAGCGTGGTTCCGATTTTCGTACTGCTGGGAATAACGGGATTCATACAGCCCGTCGCAGGCCTGCGCGGCATGGTTCTGCTTAGCCTTGGCCACTCCCGCCGCTACCTCATCTGGGGCGTTCTGAACGCGGCCGCGGTCTGCCTATCGTTCGTCATCGGGGTCAACTGGGGGCCGGAAGGAATTGCACTGGCGTACGCCCTGGTCAACTACGCGATACTCTACCCATCGCTCGTTTTCAGCTTCAAGGACTCGCCGCTGAGCACTTCGGACTTCTTCCGGTCAATTTCGCTTCCACTACTGGGCTCTGCGATCGCGTCCGCGACCAACTTCCTCCTGCTGAGAACCATCACGCTCTCGTCCCCCATCGAAACCATTGCCATCAACTGCGTGGTGTTCACGACTGCTTACATGGCCTGCATCGCCATCGTGCCGAAGGGCAGAGAGACCTTGAAGTTCTACGCAAGATTGATTCGAAACCATTAACAATAAGTCATAGACGATGAAAGCAATTCTGCGCGACTTAAAAAGGACTGCCAAGCGCATCCTGCAAACACTGGACGAGGCATTCGTTCGACTTGGTGCGGCAAATCGTTTTCTTGCAACAGTATATTATCTTGTCAACGGCAGGTACGGCCGGGAGCAACAGGCCAATCTTTCCGGGAAGCTTGCCTACAAGAAATCTCTAAGCGATCCCTCGATCAACACAAGTCTCTTGAGGCGAAACATTCACCGCTTGGAAAAGGGGCTCCTGATGCGCCCTCGCCGGGTGCCGTTTGGCGTCAGCTACATTGGAGAGACGGTACTTGCATATCGCAATGCAGTTTCTTCGGGCACGGAGGGGGATGAGCTTCGCTGGGCTCACGACGTTCTCAGTGAATACATGAATGTGACTCCCAGTCATGAAGCGGTCGATGGATTCCGCAGCATCATGAATTCAGTCAGCCACCCATCGCCTGGCGGCCCCACCGATGCAAGAAGGCTCATTCCATACACTCGACTCGAATCAGACATGCCTCAGGTCGGGATCGATGATCTGCTGAAGCTCGCCAAGCATCGCCGCTCTGTTCGCTGGTACCGTCCCGACCCCATCCCGCGTGATGCGATTGACCGTGCAATCGAAATCGCTTCGTATTCGCCAACTGCATGTAACCGGCAGCCGTACGAGTTCCGAATCTTTGATGATCCGGAACTCGTGTCCCGCATCATCTCCATCCCAATGGGGACCACCGGTTTTGCCGAACAGGTCCCGGCCGTCGCGGTGGTAGTTGGCAGGCAACGGAACTATCCGGCTGATCGGGATCGCCACCTGATTTACGTAGATGGCTCCTTGGCCTCCATGTCTTTCGTTTATGGGCTGGAAGTTCAAGGCCTGTCATCCTGCTGTATCAACTGGCCGGACATCGAAGCACTTGAAAGAAAGATGGAGCGCGAACTCCGCCTGGCTTCAGATGAGCGCCCCATAATGCTCATCGCCTTTGGATATCCTGACTTAAGCGGCCTGGTGGCCAATTCGACAAAGAAGCCCCTCAGCACAATCTGCAAATATAACTTCGAGAAATAATGAACAACATTGTCTTCGAAATTAACGGCACCGGGACCCACAACAGAGGGGCCGAGCTGATGGCGATTGCCGTCTCTGAACAGGTGCGAGCCAGATACTCGAACCCGACAATCGTGGTCTCTTCACGGTTTGGAACGCCAGCAGATCTCAATCGCTATGGATTCCGTGCAACATGGGAGGCTCTGGGACGATTTGGACGATTGAAGACGTTCGCACGAGGACTTGCATGGCGTTTCGACGCAAACAAGGCCAACCCTGCTTCTGTCGATGTAGTACTCGATGCGTCGGGCTTCGCGTTCTCGGATCAGTGGGGCGCTCAGCCAGCAGAGCTACTGGTGACAAAGATGTCACGCGCATACCGCAAGCGGCAGGATCTCTACCTGCTTCCCCAGGCGTTGGGGACGTTTGAGAAAGAGCCTGTCCGCTCGGCGGTTAAAGCGTTGTTTGCCCGGGCAACACAGGTGTTCGCCCGTGACTCCAAGTCGCTGGAATCTGCACGCCTGATAGGATCCAGCACCGAGGTGAGACAGTGCCCTGACTTCACGGTTCTCGTAAAGCCTGTCGCAGATGCAAGCATCATCGTGCCGGACCAGTTTGTCGGAATCGTCCCAAACATTCGCATGCTGGACAAGACGAAGAGCGGGGAAAGCTACTTGGGCTTCCTGCGAGCCGCGATTAGCCAGGTTCGCCAAAGTGGCCTGACTCCGGCATTCGTCCTGCATGACGCAGAAGAAGATCGAAAGGTGATTGCCATGCTGGGCGCAGACTATGCTGCCATACCCGTGCTTACTCACCACGATCCTCGCGTGCTGAAGTGGCTTCTCGGGAAGGCCAGCATAGTAATCGGATCACGCTTCCATGCATTGGTCAGTGCGCTGTCACAGGGCACCCCGTGCATTGGAGCCGGATGGTCGCATAAGTATCCGGAGCTCTTTTCGGATTTCAACTGCTCCGACTATCTGGTCGATGATCTGGATGATCACGCGAAGCTCGATCAGTGCATTCAAGCACTCTCCACCACTGAAAGAAGATCAGAGGCGTCCGCTCGAATCACTGAAGCTGCAGATGGCGTCAAAAGCTCTGCCGAGGCCATGTGGTCCCTTGTTTTCACGCAGATCGAAGAGCGCAGAAAGACACACCTGAAAGCGCAAGCCGGGTAACGCTGGCCAGATAGAAGCCATTCGCTCCGATCTTTCCTCCAAGTGATAGTCCAATGTCAAGTCTAGTTTCCATTTATATACCGACGTTCAACAGGCTTGAGATGCTTCAGCGGGCTATTCACTCGGTCTGCTCGCAGACGTACGATCACCTTGAAGTCCTTGTTGTCGACGATTGTTCCAGCGACGGTACGCGCGCGTATCTTGAGCACCTCCCTGAGCAGGACGCAAGGATCCGCGTCTTTCTCAAGGACGCGAATTCTGGGGCGTGTGCGAGCAGGAATATAGCGCTTCGCAACTGCAGAGGAGTGTTCGCAACGGGGCTGGATGATGACGACTATGTTCTTCCAAATCATGTCCAGGAGCTGATTGACTGCTACCAATCCAAAGAGCGCGCTGGGCTTTTGGACGTTGTTGTCTTTCCGCAGATGGCGACGACAGGGGAGGATGGTGAAGTACGGAAGATGCAGCAGCCACTCGGGCGCGTTGATTTTGGTGCGCTGAAGATTAAAAACTACATTGGCAATCAGGTGTTCGCTCGAACCGACCGATACATTGATGCCGGCCTGTTCGACGAGCGACTCCCTGCATGGCAAGACTACGACCTTTGGCTGCGAATGGCCGCAAGGGGCGCAATCATGCATAAATCCCCTACGCCGACATATATCTACGAAGATGATCAATCTTCGCAGAAAATAAGCAATGCAAAGTACGAAAGGATTCTTGGCGCCTACAATATTGTTTCATCCCAGAATTCACTCAACCTCTCCAAGCGGGAGAAGCTGATACTCAAGATGAATTATTTCAGGTACGCCCAGGCTCCGATGAGTATTGGCGATCTCGCTGCTTATGTGGCCAGTGGAATCGTCCTTTCACCATCCAAGACCTACGTAAAGAAGGTTCTGGGCAAAGCATTTGGCATGTCACAGACCAAGGGCTGGTCATGAGCGGTGCAATGCGGCTGTCCCGCCATGACGTCACACTGTACGCTTCCTGCTTGGTGTTCGCCCTTGACTCGATCGCGAACTACTACTTTTCGATCCCGGTATTTGTAGCGTCAACGCCGCTCCTGACCATACTTGCATTGTCCTGCGTTAGGGACCGACAGAAGCTGCTTCTCACGTTGATTGCGATAGTGCTGTTGATCAGTACATTCCTAATCAACAGTGCTCGATTTGGCCTCAGCCAGGACAATGTATCTGACGCGTTGTTCCTGATTCTGACCTTCGCTTACATCAGTGCGGCGTCAAGCGGCTCTGCAAGCCGGAGCGCCATCAGCACCGTAACCATTCTTTTCGGACTTCTTTTCATTCCAGCCTTTCTGGGCATCAACAATAGTTTTGGCAACGACGACGCGCTATCGTCAGGTTCAACAGACATTGAGTACCTTCGGGCCTATCGACAGGGTCTTTACAGGCTTCCTCACCTTGCCGCCTACCTACTCTCGTTCGGTGCAATGTGGTGGTTCATGCGATGGGAGGCGGACAAGAAGCGCATTACGTATGCAGTCGTCTCAGCAGGCTTCCTGCTGACTTGCCTTTACACTGGCTCGCGGACGCCCGTGTTTATTTTTGTCATTGGCTTTCTGCTGTCCTTCATGGAGCTTTCGATAAAGAAGGTTGCCATGCTACTCATCGCCATCTGCGTCCTCGCACTGGCAGTCACGAAGATTGACGATATCCTGCAGCTGACGGAAGGCACGTTCTTCTATCAGTATCCATCGGCAGTCAAGACCGCTCTAACGAACTTCGAGCGCCTGAGCAGATTCATGATCTGGTCTTCTTGGTATGAGGCGATGGGATCATTCCGGCTGGAGGATTACGCTTTTGGGCGATCATTTGCGCAATCCCTTGACTACAACAGGATTCATCTCGGCAATGCCATTTGGTTTCACAATGACTTTCTCTCCATAATATATTCCTATGGAGTTCCAGTATTTCTGATCTATGCCTGGATGCTTATCGGGGCAACTCGCAAGCTAGCGCAGGGATCGTTCACTCGCGGATCAACCATGCTGGTCACTTTTATCCTCGGATCCGGATTCATCAACGGGTTCTACAAGTACCTGCCTGTAGTGTTTCTGCTCACACTTTCCTATTGGCACTTCATTGACAAGAGACCTGACGGCCGTGATTGACCTCGATACTCCAGCCAGTTCCGGCCGACCGATCCTCGATGTTTCTGTGGTTGCCGCAAACTACAACAATGCAAATTTCCTGCATGATTTCTTTGAGGCATGGCTATCCAGCACTGCAATGCCATCTGAACTGATCTTTGTTGATGATGGATCGACGGACAACTCAGTAGAGATTGCCCGACTCTATCTGTCGCAGATCCCGTGCCTGCAAATAATCGAACTGCAGGAGAACAAGGGATTCGGGAACGCGTTGAACGTCGGAATAGATAGGGCGACGTGCAAGTACCTTGCACGTATCGATCCGGACGATGTAGTCGTGGCTGATAGACTCGCGAGGCAGATCCTGGAGCTGGAGTCTGGTAGAGCGGATGTTGTGGGTTCCAATGCTTACATCTTTCAATCGTCAGGAGCCCGGGTGGTCGGTGTAAGCAACTTCCCGATGGATCACTCGATGATCGAAGCAACGATTACTCGAGGCGAACACGGTGTGCTGCACCCAACCGTAACCGCGAGAACTTCGCTCTTCAGAGAGAACAAGTATGTCCAGTCCAACGTACCTGCGGAGGACTATGACATTTTTGCGCGAATGCTACGCTCGGGCGCACGATTTCATAATATCCAGGAGCCGCTGCTCCGTTATCGCATCCATCAACGAAGCGCCTCCAACATTCTGCCGTTCAGCACGATAGAGCGCACTTACCGTATTCGAGATGAAATTTTCGGAACGCAAACATCTCGAACAGCGGTTCGACTCTATTACTGGCACATAAAATTCTATCGAAAGCATCTTTTTGCACAGCGGAGACCGGACAGGCTCTTCTACCTGGCACTGGCCTCGGGCTTGCGGCCAGACAAGGCAGTCCGGCGGGTTATCCGCAGTTTGCGAAAATGAGAGAGGCTTGATTCATGAGACTGTTCGATCTGATCAGGGAAGATTTCTTGGCAAACAGCCATGCAAAGTCGCGCTTTGTTCTCGCCTTTTTCCGCACGGCCAACTGGAGCTTGAACTCCGGCGCCGCAGTCAGAACTCTGTGCATCCCCCTGAGAATTGCATACCGCGTAGTGGTTGACTGGGTGATGGGAATCGATATTCCATGCAGTACTCGTATAGGCAGACGCGCTGTTCTTTATCATAGCCACGCGCTCGTTATCAATGAGGCCGCGATTATTGGCGATGACTGCATACTTAGGCACTGCGTCACGATTGGCAACAAGATCACGGCTTCTGGGGAAACGGGGGCGCCCATCGTTGGCAACGGCGTTGAGTTCGGAGCGGGAGCGGTTGTGATCGGCCCCATAACGATTGGAGACAACTCGAAAATCGGGGCACTCTCCGTTGTAACGCGTTCAGTATCAGCCGGTTCCATCATGGTTGGGAATCCAGCCCGCGCTATCGGACGCCCTGATCCGTCCCCGCACAGCGAGCCAACTCGCGGAGCAACATCTTGAAAATCAGAATTCTCGGCATTCGCGGCGTACCTGCCGCGCATGGTGGCTTTGAAACTTTTGCCGAACATCTTTGTCATCACCTTGTCGGGATCGGCTGGAATCCGGTGGTCTACTGCCAGGAGGATCGCAGTGGCGAGATATGGACAGATGAATGGATGGGTATCGAAAGAGTACACATTCCCGTTTCCAATCCGGGCCCATTGGGCACGATTATTTTCGATTGGAAGTCAATTCGCCATGCGGCTAAAGAACGGGATCCATGCCTGGTCCTTGGGTACAACACTGCCGTCTTCCTTTTCCTTCTGCGGATTCGCGGTATCCCGAACGCCATCAACATGGATGGCATCGAGTGGGCGAGAGCCAAGTGGGGCTCCATCGCGAAGCTTTGGTTCTGGCTGAATGATTGGGCCGGTTGCTGGCTTGGAAAGCACCTGGTGGCCGACCACCCTCAGATATCGAAGCATCTTTCGTCGCGTGTCAGTACCAGGAAGATAACGATGATTCCGTATGGCGCGGTGCCAGTGCGTTCAGCGGACCCTTCACTTCTTGAACGATGGCAGCTCGAGCAAGGCCAATTCCTGACTGTAATCGCTCGCCCCGAGCCGGAGAACTCCCTTCTGGAAATAGTGCAGGGATTCTCGAAGCAACGCAGGGGCGTCAAGTTGGTGGTACTTGGGAACTATGACCGCTCCAACGCATATCAGAAGCTCGTGCTGGAGTCAGGAAGCGATGAAGTTGTTTTCACCGGCGCGATCTACGACAAGCCTGTAGTGGAATCCCTCCGATTCCATAGCTTGGCGTACGTGCACGGGCATCGAGTGGGAGGCACCAATCCATCTCTGGTCGAGGCTCTCGGCGCTGGAAACGCTGTTTTTGCACATGACAACCGCTTCAATCGCTGGGTCGCGGGTGATGGCGCACAGTACTTTTCTGATGCAGACACTTTCTCTGCCATCTTGGACGAGGTGCTCTCAGACAGCGCACAGCTGAAAAGGATGGCTTCGGCATCGCTTTTGCGGTTTGAATCAGAATTTACATGGCCGATTGTTCTCCGAAAGTACGAGTCACTCCTCAGGGGAATTGCCGATAGTCAATCTTCGCAGGTGCCCTGATCAGCTGTGCTGGAGATAACACTGAGCGCAGATTGGGTGGGAGTCGCCAGCACTTGGGAATGAGCATCAAGATCCCGTCGCTTGCCGCGAGGGAGTTCAAGGAGCACTAATGAAAATCGCCGTTGCTGGAACCGGCTATGTTGGCCTTTCCAATGCCGTACTCTTCGCTCAGAACCACGATGTGGTGGCCCTCGACATAGACGCCGGCCGCGTTGCGCTTATCAACGACGGCAAGTCACCTATCGAGGATGCTGAGATCCAAGCCTATCTGGCGCAAGCAACCCTACAGTTGAGAGCAACGCTCGATCCGAAGGATGCCTATGCCGGCGCCGCGTTCGTGATCATCGCTACGCCCACGGACTATGATCCGCAGACCAACTACTTCAACACAAGCTCGGTGGAGTCGGTTGTCCGCGATGTCGTAGCAATCAACCCCGATGCGGTGATGGTCATCAAGTCCACCATCCCGGTGGGCTGCACGGATGAGCTTCGCGAACGGTTCGGCACCCGCAACATCATCTTCTCGCCTGAATTCCTGCGCGAGGGGAAGGCGCTGTACGACAACCTTCACCCCAGCCGCATCATCGTGGGTGAACGCTCGGAGCGTGGGGAAGCGTTTGCCGGGTTGCTTCAAGAAGGCGCAATGAGCAAGAACGTACCCACGCTGTTCACCGATTCCACCGAGGCCGAGGCGATCAAGCTGTTCGCCAACACCTACCTCGCCATGCGCGTTGCGTTCTTCAACGAACTGGACACCTATGCTGCGTCGCACGGGCTGGACACGCGCCAGATCATTGATGGCGTGAGCCTGGATCCGCGCATCGGCAGACATTACAACAACCCTTCGTTCGGCTATGGCGGCTACTGCCTGCCGAAGGACACGAAGCAGCTGCTGGCCAACTACAGCGACGTGCCGCAGAACCTGATCCACGCCATCGTGGAAGCCAACCGCACCCGCAAGGATTTCATCGCCGACGAAGTGATCCGCCGTTCGCCCAAGGTAGTTGGCATCTATCGCTTGGTCATGAAGTCCGGCTCGGATAACTTCAGGGCTTCGGCCATCCAGGGCGTGATGAAGCGCATCAAGGCCAAGGGCATCGAGGTGGTCGTCCACGAGCCCGTCCTGCAGGTTCCGCACTTCTACAATTCCCGGGTCAACAATGACCTGGAGCGCTTCACGGCCGAGTGCGACGTGATCCTGGCCAACCGGCTGTCGCCTGAGATCTCGGACGTTTCAGAGAAGGTCTATACCCGGGATCTGTTCGGAAACGACTGATTTCAGGGCATCTAGCCAAGAGTCCGCGGTCCTGGCAGGTCAGGCTCTACCTGCCAGGGCAGATTTTTGTCGCGGACTCCGCTAGAATCCTTTGCTACCGCCGGGTAACCGGTAGTATCACCACAACGCGCTCGTAGCTCAGCCGGATAGAGTAGTGGCTTCCGAAGCCATTGGTCGGGGGTTCGAATCCCTCCGGGCGCGCCATCTTCCCCTGCTCCCGTCTGCTCTTGCAGGCCCCGCCTCCGAGCAGGTCCCCCCAGCAACACCCCGGCTCCTAGAGCAGCCCCACCGCCCAGCGCTTCAGCTGGCGGCAAAGCGCCATGGCCGGTCGTCAGCGCGAGCCTCCGCGCGCGCCCCAGTCAGTCAAGCCCATGCAGCGCCCGCAGCTCGGGGGCCTTCTTGACCTGGTACATGTTGAACAACTGCGTCGCATCCCGCGACCAGTTCCCCTCCAGCCTGCGCCACGTCGCCACATCCACCCGGGGCAGCTTCCGTTCCAGGTAGTAGACCCGGCTGCCATCACCCGAGAAGTACCCGCCCAGCAGCCGCCAGCGCGCGCGATCCACCCCGGGCAGCGGCTTCCCATCGCAATAGACATTGTGGTCATCAAGCGCGAACAGCGGCTCCTGCGGCACCACCTGCAGCAGGTTCCCACGCAGGCAGTGCTTCATCCGCCTCCCGCAGTACCAGCCACCCTGGTCATCAGCCCCGTAGCCGCCGCCGAGATCGCGGAACGTCGTGCACTCCGCCCCGGGCAGCGCCTTCAGCGAGGTCTCGAACTCGAAGTAGACGGCGTGGTCGTCAAGCCAATAGGCGCCGCACTGGCCGAAGCTTTCGCGGTCTACCACGGGCAGCCGGGTCCACCCGTGGTAGACGGCGTGCGCATCGCGCGCGATGAAATAGTGGGCTGGATCGAACTCGAAGCTCGCTGCGTCGGCCTTGCGCAGCAACCGGCCTTGGTGGAAGACCTGGCCCTCGTGGACGCGCCAGAACTCGATGCCATGCGGACCGATGAATCGCTGGTCCGGCAGGTCGCTGATCTTCTGCCATGCCATGGTCTGGGGCTCCGCCCGGGGTGGGGCCGTAGTGTAGTGCAGGCGGAAACGGCAACGCCGGGCATGGCCCGGCGCTACCGTTGGTGTACAGGTCAGTACTTGCCGTCGAAGGCGAAGATCGGCTTGCGCTTCTGCCACAGGCCCGCCGTGAAATCCGGGAACTCCAGCGTCTGGAAGCTGTTGGCGATCGATTGCTCGCTCAACGGCGTGATCGCGCTCCATGTAACCGCGTCATAGATATCGATCGGCATCGGTGCCTTGGCCTTCAGCGCCTCCACGAAGGCGTGGATGACGAACCAGTCCATGCCACCGTGACCAGCACTGGCGGCGGTGTCGGCATTCTGCTTCCACAGCGGGTGTTCGTATTCGTCCTGGTACTTCTTGAACTCTTCCCACTGGTGCGGCGGGCTGCGGCCTTCGATGTGGATTGAATGGTTCACATCCATCCACAGGCCCTTGGTGCCCTGCACGCGGAAGCCCATCGAGTACGGGCGCGGCAGTGAGGTATCGTGCTGCAGCAGGATGGTCTCTCCGTTCTCGCAGGCCAGCGTGGTGGTCACGATGTCGCCGAGCTTGAACTTCACCTTGGTACTGGGATGCGTGGTGCCGCCACTCTTGGCCACGGTGTATTCGTGCAGGCCGCGCGCCTTGGTCGCGAAGGCGTTGATGTGGGTGAAGCGGTTGCCGCGATTGATGCCGGTGTACATCGCGCACGGGCCGATGCCGTGGCTGGGGTAGAGCTCACCATTGCGCTTCACCGAATGCTCGGTGCGCCAGCGGGCTTCGCTCCAGCCCTTGGGACCGAATTCCACGCCGCTGTCGTAGGGCTGGTTCGGGTCGCCGGAATTGAACTTCACGCCGCGCAGGTCGTGCTGGTAGCCGGCCTGCAGGTGCACCAGCTCACCGAACAGGCCCTGGCGCACCATCTGCAGCGCGGCCATCACGTCGCGGCGGTAGCAGACGTTCTCCAGCAGCATGTACGGGGTGCCGGTACTCAGCTGGGTCTTCAACACGTCCCAGTGATCCTGCAGTGTGATGCCGGCCACCACTTCACAGCCCACTGCCACGCCAGCCTGCATCGCGGCAATCGCCATCGGCGCGTGGTACTCCCACGGCGTGGCGATGATCACGCCATCGATGCCCTTCTGTTCCAGCAGGCGCTTCCAGGCGTTGGTGTCGCGGTCCTGGCCGTAGGTCTTCGGGGCCGGTTTGCCGGCCTTGCTGACCATCTCCACGGCGCGGCCGAGCATGATCGGCGCGATATCGCAGACGGCGACAACCTCGACGTCTTCGCGGCGCACCAGTTCCTTCAGCAGCACCAGGCCACGCATGCCGGTACCGATCATGGCCAGGCGCACCTTGCGCCCGCGTGCCCAGGCCGGGGTCTGCGGCAGCAGGCTGCTGGCGGCGACAGCGGCGCTGGCCGCGATGAATTCCCTACGCTTCATGGCAAACATCTCTCCTCTTGGCAGCGTGCCGGCCGCAGCCGGCACGCCAGGTCACGCAAACGGAATTACTTGAACCGATAGCCGATGGTCACACTGTAACCACGACCGAAGATCGTTGCGTAGTCACTGGAGTCACCCAGGAAGCTGTTCGGGTCGTAGAACGGCAGGCGGTTGAACAGGTTCTTGACGGTGAAGCTCAGGTTCCACGCATCATCCGGGCGCCAGGTGACGCTCATGTTGGCGGTCCACCATGACGGTGCACCATCACACTTGCTCTTCTGCAGGGCCAGATAGCCGCCGGTGCAGGTTTCCTTGTTGTTGCTCACCTCATCAACCTGGTCGGTGGCCCACTTGGTGCCGCCCACGTAGTTGACGAACATGCTGGTGGTCACCTGCTTGTAGGTCCAGTCGGCATTGAGCGTGGCACGCAGGCGCGGGTTGTTGTAGTAGCCCACCACGTCGCCGTAGTACCAGCCGCTCGCTTCATCCATGTAGAAGCGGTTGCGGTTGGCGATGGTGGCAGCCAGGCCGATGTTCAGGTTGCCCCAATCACCCAGCGAGAAGCGGCTGCGCGCGTCGATGTCGAAGCCGTCGATCAGGGTCTTGCCACGGTTCTTGTACTGGCCCACCACGCTGGCCACGTTGCCGGCGGAGTAGCCTGGCAGCGTCGAGGGACAGTTCACGCCACTGGCCGGGTCGGCACACATCGCCGCCAGCTGCGCCAGGTTGGCACGGTCGCTGTCGGTGATCGGCGAACGCGACGAGGAGATGATGTCTTCCATGCGGCGGTAGTCCGGCGCAACGATTTCATTGTCGCGGTAGATGAACCAGTAGTCGGCCGACACCGACAGCCAGGTTGCCGGCTCGTAGACGAAACCAAGGGTAGCGATCTTCGCCTTCTCCGGCTTCAGGTCCTTGTTCGGCTGGGTCATGCGTGCCACGGTGCGGCTGCAATCGACGTTCAGCAGGTTCTTGCCGAGATCCACGTCACCCGGGCGCTGCGACCTCAGCAGCAGGTTGGCGATGGCGTTGGTCTCGTTGCAGCGCAGCTCGTCACGGTAGCCGCCCAGCTGCGCGAACACGCCGCCGTTGCCGGACTCGGCCAGGCTCGGTGCACGGAAGCCGGTGGAGTACGTGCCGCGCAGCATCAGCTGATCGAACGCCTGGTACTTGAAGCCAATCTTCGGCGCGATGTTGGCGCTGAAGTTCGGGTACTTGTCCACGCGCACCGCCGCATCCAGTTCCAGCTTGTCGGTGATCGGCGCCACGGTCTCGGCGAACAGCGCGTAGGTGTTGCGCTTGCCATCGAACCAGGAACCACCCTGCTGGGTGATCAGGCCGTTGGCCGCATCGGCGTTGCCCGGGGTATAGAAGGTCTCACGGCTGGCGTTGAAGCCAAACGCGGCGCGCATCTCACCGGCCGGCAGCTGGAACAGCGGGCCTTCGATCTTGCCGTCCAGGGTGTGCAGGCGGGTCCACGACTGGATGTCGAAGGTCGGGAACGCTTCACGGATCAATGCAGCGTTGGCTTCGCTGATCTCGCCGAACTTGTATGCCGGGTGGTCGGAGATGATCACGCGGCCGGTGGTCGGATCGACCGAGTACGGGCCGAACGCCTTCTCGAAGCCCTTGATGTTGACGTTGATCGTCTGGTACGTGGTGGAGTGGGTACCGGCGCTGGCGAAGGCGGTCTCCCAGTTCCAGTCACCCCGGTTGCCACGCGCACCGGCCAGCACGCGGTAGCTCTTGTCGGTATTGCGCTGGCCGAAGTAGTTCGGGCCGGCATCCTGCAGCAGGTAGTTCAGGCCGACCACGCCGCCCATCATGGCCTTCATCTGCGGGCTGGCGTGGTTGTACTCGTTGTTCGGGCCCAGGAACGGGTACAGGAACTGGTTGACGGTGTTGCCGGTGTTGCGCGAGAACCAGCTGGTCGGGTTGCCGGTGGTGGTGCCGTAGGTGCGCGGCGTACCGCCGTTGGCGCGCAGGTCGATGTCGGTGTAGGTCGCCTCAGCGAAGATCTCGGTGCTGTCGCCCACCAGGAAAGTGCCGTTGAGGTAGGCGGTATTGCGCTCGGACTTGGCGCCGGCATCGATCTCGTTGTTCATCCAGGTTTCCCAGACGCAACGCGGGCCGGCCGCTTCACTGGTCAGCACGTTCTTGCAGCCCGGCGCAGCTTCCTGCACACGGCGGCCGGTGACCGGATCGAAGGCGAAGTAGCTGCCCGGGTTGAACTCGCCCGGCTTGCTGCCCACGCCCAGGCGCAGGTTGTTGAGGTAGTTCGGGTTGTTGACGTAGTACTGGTCAGGCCGCTTGTCGTAGAAGTCGCTCAGCGGAATCGCGTCGCGGCGGTACATGTTCACCGCGCCGTAGATGTTGAAGCGGTTCTCGGCCAGGTCACCGAAGCCGGCGGTGATGCTGGCCTGGCGCTCGCCGTAGGAGTCGATGCGCGAGGAGGTGTCGTTGGTGAAGCTGACCTCGGCGCCCTGGAAGTTGCGCTTGGTGATCACGTTGATCACGCCGGCCACCGCGTCGGTGCCGTACACCGCCGAAGCGCCGTCGGTCAGCACTTCCATGCGTTCGATGGCCGCAGCCGGGATCGCGTCGATGTTGACGAACTGGGTCTGGAAGCCGGCCGGCGCGCCGTAGTACGACAGGCGACGACCATTCAGCAGCACCAGCGTTCCCTGGGCACCGAGGCCGCGCAGGTTGGCCTGCGAAGCACCGTCGGAACCGGTGAACAACGAACGCGCATCCTGCTGCGCCGGGCGTGCGGCAGGCAGGTTGTCGAGCACCTGCAACAGCGTGCGCGCACCCATGTTCTGGATGTCCTGCTTGCTGATCACCTGCACCGGCGACGCGGTTTCAACGTCGGTGCGGCGGATGTTGGAGCCAGTGACCTCGATGCGGGCCAGGTCGGTGGCCTTGTCCTTGCTCTCCTGGGCGAAGGCAGGAACGGCGACCGACAGCAGCACGCCGGCAATGGCCAGCGACAGCGGAGCGATCGAACGACAGGGGGGGCGGTGGTGGCGGGCGGGCAACATCGGGGTTCTCTCCTGGCAGGGGTGCGGCGCGAATGGTGAGCGCGTGGGCGTTCGGCGGGCAAAACGCTCCCGGGCCACGGCCATGAGGGCCGTAGTCGGAATGGGCGGGGGGAGGAGCGGTGTTACGAGGGGGTCATGGGGCGACGATGCTGGCGGAGTCGCCCTCCTGGCCGATCAGCACGGCGTTGGCCCAGTTGGCACAGACCTGGGCGGGTTGGCTGCCCTGCGCACCCAGCGTGCGCAGGCTCAGGCTGGAAAGGCCACGGATGTCCAGCTCCGGCTTGACCACGCCGGGTGCCTTCACCAGGCCGCTGTCGTACAGCAGGCGGTTGTCACCCCAGACCTGGAACTGCAGGCCACCGGCGTTGCGGCAGGCGTCGTCGATGCCGAGGTCGGCACGCAGCAGGTGCCAGCCGCCCTGCAGGCGCAGGTCGATGCGGCTGTTGGCGCCGACGCCCAGGCCACGGCGGAACTGCAGGCCGTTCATGCGCATGCCGGCATCGCCACGGAACGACTGGTCGGCGCGCACCTGGCTGGCCAGCGCGGCCGGCACCGGCAGCTCGGAGAGATAGCGCTGCCGGGCCGGTCGCTCCGGTTCCTGGTGTTCAAGAATGTGGAAGGTGGACAAGGCGATCGGGCCGACGTCGCGCGGCTGCAGTGCATCGAAGGCGCGGGCGCTGCCCTGTGCGGCGGTGACCATCGGGTCGGCGCTGCTGGCGCCGTCGCCTTCGGGGTTCTGCACGCTCAACACGCGGAAGCGCAGCAGGCGGCCGGCATGGGCCGGGAACGCGATGCGCTGCACGCCTTCCTTCAACTGCAGGCGGCCACGCGCGATCGGCTCGCCCCACTCGCCGTTGCTGTCGCCCAGGTAGACCTCGTAATCGCGTACCTGGCCGTGCTTCCAGTTCTTGTCGTTGCGCGGCGCGATGTCGATGCCATCGATCATCCTGCGCTCGCCGAACCCGATCACCCATTCATGCGCACCGGTGCGCACGGCCTGGTTGCGCACACTGCGGAACCAGGTACCCGGGTCATCATCGAAGGCGTTTTCCAGCGCGTGGCCGGGCTCTTCGGCCGGGCGGTTGACCACCAGCAGGCTGTCTGCGGGCAGTTCGCGGCCGAGTACCGGTGCCGCCGGATACGCATCGTCGGCAGCGGCGGCGGCGACCGCGAAGTCCAGCTGCAGTTGCAGGGGCTGGCGGATGTCCTGGCTGGCGGTGCGCACATGCAGCGTGCCGCGTCGTTCGGCGGCATCGAAGTACCAGCCTTCAGCAGCAGCGTTGAACGCAGCGGCATCAGCCAGCGCCGGCAGCGCGCGGCCAGCGGCCTGCACCGCACGCGGCGCCTGGCGGCTGAGCACGCGCAGGCCATAGCGGCGCTGCGGCAGCTGGCCGTTGTACTGGCCCTGCACCGCATCGATCTTCACCTGCACCGGGCCACTGCCCTGCGCTGGCGCCTGCACGCGGATCACCTGCGTGCTCGACTCGCCCTGCTGGTAGCGGCGCGTGTTGCCATCGTCTTCGTACAGCGTGTAGTGCGACTCGCCCTGCGGGTACAGGTCGAAGGTCACTTCATCGAGCGGCTTCTCACCGTCGAACAGCATCGACGGGTACATCGGCAGGATCGCTCCGGCACGCACGAACACCGGCAGCGTGGCCAGGTCCACCTGGCGGTCGAGCTGGCGGCCGTCGGCGCCGGCCTGCACGCGGCGGCCGTCCCAGTAGTCGATCCAGCCGCCGGCCGGCAGGTGGATATCGCGGCGCCAGCCACGGCTGGCCGCCTGGCTGCGGTACACCGGCGCCACCAGCAGATCGCGGCCAAGCAGGAACTGGTACTTGTAGGTTTCATCCTGCGCGTGCGGGTCGCGCGGGTTGTCCCACATCAGGCCACGCACCGGTGGTGCGCCGGTCTGCGCGGCCTCGTGCACCAGGCCGTACATGTACGGGGTCAGGCGCATCTTCAACTTCAGGTAATCGCGGTTGATGCTGCGGTAGGGCTCGTCGTACCACCACGGATGCTTGCGTGCGTTCGACGACCAGCCGCTCATGCCCATCAGTACCGGCGTGAACGCCTTCCACTGCAGGTCGCGGGTGAAGGTCTCGGCGCTGCCGCCGAAGATCGCATCGACGTCGCCGCTGGCATAGGCCATGCCGGACAGGCCGGAACCGACCAGGGTCGGCACGTGCCAGCGGATGTAGTCCCAGCTGCTGCTCTGGTCGCCGGTCCAGGCCACGGCGTAGCGCTGGATGCCGGCCCAGCCCATCACCGTCCACAGGAACGGGCGCGAATCGGAATTGTCGAGGATGCCGTTGAACGCCTGGCGGTTGGCGTCCATCGCGAACTGGTAGCCCTTGCCGGTCCAGGCCACGTCCAGCTTCTGCACGCGGCTGCCGGCCTTGCCCACTTCCCAGGCGATCTTGTCGACGCCGTTCTCGGTCCACAGTCCGGTGCGGAAACCGTAGCCGGCCAGCCCCTTCACGGTTTCCGGCAACTGCTTGTAACCGCAGCCGTAGCCGTCGTTGGGCAGGATCCAGCCACCGGGCATGTCGTGGGCGCGGTACTGCTTGGCCACGCTGTCGATCACATCGGGGGTGGTGCCGGTCGGGCCGTCGCTCCAGCCTTCGGGCACCGTGCCGGGCTTCTTGCTGTTGTCGCCATCGTTGTAGCAATCGGCGTCGCCGTAGGACAGCGCCCAGCGCGCGACCATGTTCGGCCGGCCAGTCAGCTGGGTGTAGCGCTCGATCAGTTTCGGCAGGTCGGCGCCGACGAAGTAATAGGCATCGAAGCGGTCTTCGCGATGCAGTAGCGTGGACTGGTCGGCCTCGCGCAGATCGTAGCTGCCATCGCTCCAGGTATTGCGCAGCATGCCCCAGCCACGGCTGCTCAGCAGCATCGGTGCAGGGCTGGGGCGGTCGCCCTCTTCCCAGCCGCCGGAATAGGACACCTCCAGCTCGCGGCCCTTGAACTGGTAGCGGCCGTTCTGCTGGCCGCCACCGAAGTAGCCCTCATCGGCCTGCGAGGACAGCACCTGCACGCTCTGCGTGGCATCCAGGTCCAGCGGCTGCAGTTCCTGCCACAGCGCGGTGGGCTGGCCGTTGTCCAGCCGTTCCAGGCGCATGCGTAGCGGCTGCCGCTGTACATGCAGCACCAGGGACTCGGTCCGCACGCGGATTTCCTGCGCGTCTTCTTCCAGCTTCGCCTGCACGTTGGCCTTGGGCTGCGGCAGTACGATCGGCGCGGCCTTGTCGCCGGCGCCGGTCAGCGTGCCGTTGCGGCCGGCCTGCACGCGGACGATGTCGGTGGCCGGCAGTTCGATGCGGAGCAGCGCGCCCTTGTCGGTCTGCAGGTCCCAGCCCTGCACGCCGTCGCGGCTGGCGCTGGCGGCAACCGAACGCAGGTTGCCGACCGGCTCGGCCTGGGCCGGCATGGACGCCAACATCAATGCCGGCAACAGAGCCAGCATCAGCGGCGAGCGACGAACGCAGATTTCCACACGGACTCCCAACCCGTTCACCGGGCGTTTCGAAAGCGGTTGGGCCGACTCTAGGGCAGCGATTCGAAAGATGTCAACAAATTGAAAGGAAAAAGGAAGATATATTCCACTGAAACGAAAGTTGTTGCGTCGCAATACTTTGTGTAATCGATTGCAGCTGCCTGTTAAGCATTGTGCGATACGGCACTCGCCCCGTTCTTTCGTTTTCCCGAGCGCTCGGCAGCGGGAAAAGTCATCGCGTCATTTTCTTTCTTTTTACTTTCGATGTTTGACATTTCGAAAGAAAACGCAGATGGTGCGCTGGCCCAACTGGAACCTCCGAATGGACGTCACCCTGCTTTCCGATGTGTCCGCCTGGCAGCGCCTTGGCGGAGCCGATACCGCTACCGAAATCGCCCAGCAGCCAGCGCTATGGGAAGCCCTCGCCCAGGATCTGTCGCGTGCCCGCGACCGCCTGCAGGCCTTCCTCGGCGGCAGCCTCAACGATCCCAACCAGCGCGTGCTGTTCACCGGCGCCGGCAGCTCCGGCTTCATCGCCGAGATGGTGGCCGATGCGATCAACGCGCAGTGGCCGGCCGAGGTGCGCGTGGTGCACACCACCAGCCTGCTGACCCATCCGGCGCTGTACCTGCAGCGCGACCGCCCCACCCTGCTGGTCTCGTTTGGCCGCAGTGGTTCCAGTCCGGAAAGCGTGGCCGCGGTGGACCGCGTGCGCGCCGATGTGGATGAGGCACGCTTCCTCGACATCACCTGCAACGCCGATGGCGAACTCGCCCGTCGTGGTGCCGGCCGTGCCGATACCTGCACGCTGCTGATGCCGTCGGCCAGCTGCGATCGCGCCTTCGCCATGACCAGCAGCCTGACCTGCATGCTGCTGGCCGCACTGACCGTGTTCGATCGTTCGCCGTGGGATGCGCGCGTGGCGCGCCTGAAGCAGATTGCCGCGCTGGCCCGCGAAGGCCAGGCGCAGTGGGATGCACCGGTGGCGGTGCTGGCGCAGCGCCCGTTCAACCGCATCATCTACCTCGGCAGCGGCCCGCTGGAAGCGCTGGCGCGCGAATGCGCGCTGAAGGTGCTGGAGCTGACCGCCGGCCGCGTGCTGGCGCTGGCCAACACACCGCTGGGCTTCCGCCATGGCCCGAAGTCGACGCTGGACGGCAACACCCTGGTGGTGGTGCTGCGCAGCGTGCAGCCGCTGGCGCGCCGCTACGAGCAGGACCTGCTGGAAGAACTGCGCCGCGACGGCGTGGCCGGCCAGGTGCTGGCGATCGGCCCGCATTCGGACATCGGCGCCGATGACGAATACACCCTCACCGTGCCGGCACTGGACGATCCGTGGCTGGCACCGGTGTGGCTGGGCTTCGCGCAGCTGTTCGCGCTGCAGCGCTCGGCCGCGCTGGGCCTGACCCCGGACAACCCGTTCCCGGACGGCACCGTCAACCGCGTCGTCAAGGGCGTCACCATCCACCATGGCTGAGCTGATCGCCCACGCCTGCTACGGCATCGACATCGGCGGCACCAAGATCGAGCTGGTGGCGTGCGATGCGGCGATGCAGGTCACCTGGCGCCGCCGCGTGGCCACCCCACAGGGTGACTACGACGGCTTCCTGAAGGCGGTGGTGGCGCTGGTGGCCGAGGCCGATGCGGCGCTGGGCCGCAGTGATGCCGCCATCGGCATCGCCCTGCCCGGCGTGCGCGACCGCCGCAGCGGCCGCCAGCTCAGCGCGAACGTGCCGGCACTGACCGGCCACAGCGTGGCGGCGGATCTGCAGGCACGCCTGCAACGCCCGCTGCACTTCGGCAACGACCTGCAGTGCTTTGCCCTGTCGGAAGCGCATGGCGGGGCCGCCGACGGCTACCCCAGCATGTTCGGCGCCATCCTCGGCACCGGTGCCGGTGGCGGCTTCTGCCTGCAGGGCCGCCTGCTGTCCGGCTTCAACGGCCTGGCCGGCGAATGGGGCCACTGGAGCGTGCCCGGCCACCTGCTGCAGCGCCACGGCCTGCCACTCATCGACTGCGCCTGCGGCCTGCAGGGCTGCGTGGAGCGCTACGTGTCCGGCAGCGGGCTGGCAATGATCGAGCGTCACCTCGGTGGCAGCGCCACCGACGCCAGCGCAGTGATCGCACTGGCCGAAGCCGGTGATGTGCGTGCGCGCAGGGCGCTGGACATCCATCGCGACCTGCTTGGCCACAGCCTGGCCGCGCTGGTGCTGGCGCTGGACCCGCACGTGATCGTGCTCGGCGGTGGCCTGTCGCAGTACGCGCCGCTGTACCAGCAGCTGCCGGCGGCCATCGCCGCACATCTGTTCAACGGCGTGCAGGTTCCGCCGATCGTGCCGCCGCGCTTCGGTGATGCCGGTGGCGCACGTGGTGCCGCCCTGCTCGCCTGCCAACCCTCGTTTTCCTGATTGACCGGAGCTTGACCATGTCCCCGTTGCAGACCCTGCTTGCCTCCCACCGCGCCGGTGCCAACGTCGGCCTGTACAGCGTCTGCTGCAGCAACGAGCAGGTGCTGCGTGCGGCCATGCACGTGGCGCTGGCGCACGGCACCGTGCTGCTGATCGAGGCCACCTCCAACCAGGTCGACCAGTTCGGCGGCTACACCGGCATGACCCCGCCGCAGTACCGCGATTACGTGGGCACGCTGGCCGATGAAGAAGGTTTCCCGCGCGAGCGGCTGATCCTGGGTGGCGACCACCTCGGCCCGAATGCCTGGCAGAAGCGCCCGGCCGCCGAAGCGATGACCCACGCGCGCGTGCTGATCGAAGCCTACGTCGCCGCCGGTTTCCACAAGATCCACCTCGATTGCAGCATGTCCTGCGCCGATGACCCGGTGCCGCTGCCCGACGCCATCGTCGCCGCGCGCTCGGCCGAGCTGGCCGAGATCGCCGAACGCACCGCCGCCGATCATGGCCTGCCGCCGCCGGTCTACGTGATCGGTACCGAAGTGCCGATTCCCGGTGGCGAAGCCTCGCTGGCCGAAGGCCTGCAGGTGACCACGCCCGCCGCTGCCGCGCAGACACTGGCGATTCATCAGCAGGCGTTCGATACGCCGCAGCTGCGCGATGCGTGGCAGCGCGTGATCGCCATGGTGGTGCAACCGGGCGTGGATTTCGATCACAGCAGCGTGCACGAGTACGACCCGGCCGCCGCCAGCACGCTGGCCGACTTCCTCGAACAGCAGCCGCGCATCGTGTTCGAAGCGCATTCCACCGACTACCAGCGCGAAAGTGGCCTGCACGCCTTGGTGCGCGACCACTTCGCCATCCTCAAGGTCGGCCCGGCGGCGACCTTCGCCTACCGCGAAGCGCTGTTCGCGCTGGCCGCGATCGAGGCCGAACTGCTGCCGGCGGCGCAGTGCTCGCGCCTGCCGCAGGTGCTGGATGAAGTGATGGTGGCGCAGCCGAAGTACTGGCAGTCCTACTACCAGGGCGATGAGGCAGCGCTGCGCCTGCTGCGCAGCTATTCCTTCAGCGACCGCTGCCGCTACTACTGGGGCGAGCCGGCGCTGGTGAAGGCGGTGCAGACCCTGTTCGCCAACCTGGAACAGCATGCGCCGCCGCTGGTACTGCTCAGCCAGTACCTGCCGGAGCAGTACCGCGCCGTGCGCGAGGGCACCTTGGCCAATACGCCTACCGCGCTGGCGCAGCATCGCGTCGGCCTGTGCCTGGGCGAGTACGCCCGTGCGTGCAGCGCCAACCAGGCCGGAACCCGCACGCATCACGCAGACGCGGCTGCCGCCGTTGCTGCGAACGGCTAATCTCTACCTTTCCCCGCGACACCGAGAATGGCCATGCGCAACACCCGCTCCCGCCGGCAACAGATCCTGCAGCTGCTGATCGAGCACGGCTCGGTGCAGGTGGCCGATCTGGTCGAGCGCTTCGGCGTGTCGGCGGTGACCATCCGTGCCGACCTGACCCACTTCGAATCGCAGGGCCTGGCCAACCGTACCCACGGCGGTGCGACGCTGGTACGCACGCCGCCGCAGGAACAGGACATCCACGAAAAGGACGCACTGAACCTGCCGCTGAAGGAATCGATCGGCGCCTGTGCCGCGCGCCTGGTGCGGCCCGGTGACAACATCATCATCGACTCTGGCTCGACCACGATGACCCTGGCCCGCCACCTGCGTAGCCAGCGCGACGTGACGGTGATGACCAACGGGCTGAACATCGCCTGGGAACTGGCCAACGCGCCCGGCATCAACGTGCTGCTGACCGGTGGGCTGCTGCGCCAGCAGTCGCTGTCGCTGCAGGGCAGCCAGGCCGAAGCCAGCCTCAACTCCTACAGCTTCGACACCCTGTTCCTGGGCGTGGACGGCCTGGACCTGCAGTTCGGCCTGACCACCCACGATGAAGCCGAAGCCCGCCTCAACCACCGCATGGTCGAGCGCGCGCGCCGCATCGTGGTGCTGACCGACGCCTCCAAGTTCGGCCGCGTCAGCCTGCACCGCATCGCACTTCTCGATCAGATCCACGCCATCATCACCGACGCCGGCATCGACGACGCAACCCGTGAAGGGCTGCAGCGGCTGGGCATCGAAGTGATCATCGCCGAGCCCACTGCATGACCGACACCCGCACCCTGCATGGCCGCATCCTCACGCCGCTGGGTTGGCGGCGTGGCCACGTCCACTTCGATTCGCACATCCGCCAGCTGCAGGTGGACGACCACAGCGGCGCTGACGACCTGCAGCTGCCGGTGATCCTGCCCGGCTTCATCGACCTGCACGTGCATGGTGCGGCCGGCGTCGACCTGATGCAGGGCGGCGACGTGGCCCGCACCATTGCCCGCACCCATCTGCGCTTCGGTACCACCACGCTGCTGGCGACCACCATGACCGCCGGCCTGGATGAGATCGAGCACGCGCTGCACGGCGTGGCCGCGACCATGGCAGCGCCCGATGCCGACGCCGCCTGCATTGCCGGCGTACATCTGGAAGGGCCGTTCATCAGCCCGCAGCGCCTGGGCGCGCAACCCAACCGCACCATCGAGGCGACGCTGGCGCTGGTGCAGCAGCTGCACGCGCTGGCACCGATCCGGGTGATGACGCTGGCGCCGGAAATCGGCGAGCACACCGCACTGATTCCCGCGCTGGCGGCAATGGGCATTCGCGTGCAGCTCGGCCACAGCGCCGGCACGTACGAAGAGGGTGTTGCTGCCCTGCAGGCCGGGGCTTCCGGCTTCACCCATCTGTTCAATGGCATGACCGGCGTCGACCACTACCGGCCTGGCATCGCCGCGGCGGCGCTGGCACATGCGCAGTACGCCGAGATCATTCCCGACCTGCAGCACATCCACCCCGGCGTGATCCGCCTGGCCGCGCGCGCGATCCCGCGCTTGTACGCGGTGACCGACGCCACCGCCGCCACCGGCATGCCCGATGGCGAGTACGCGCTGGGCGAACAGCGCGTGCACAAGTGCGGCGGCTGCGTGCGCCTGGCCACCGGTTCGCTGGCAGGCAGCGCGCTGACCATGGACCAGGCGCTGCGCAACCTTGTGCGTGTGGGATTGGAACTGGCCGATGCCTCGCAGCGCGTGTCCACCTTCCCCGCCGATTACCTGGGCTTGAGCGATCGCGGTCGCATTGCGCCCGACGCCCGTGCCGACCTGGTAGTGCTGGATGCGGAACTGCGCCTGCAGCAGGTGGTCATTGGCGGGCGGGTGGTCGATCTGAACTGACGCACGCCATGCGGCCCGGACGCCGCGCAGGCTCCCTGTAGAGCCGAGCCATGCTCGGCTCACCGCGCGAAGCGCGGCATGGGGGACCTCGATATCGGAACGGAAAGCAGCCGAGCATGGCTCGGCTCTACAGAAAGCACTCTGCGACGAACCGCCGCCGGGCGTGGCCCGGCGCTACCACAGGAACTGCCGATGACCGCAAGCACCGCTCCGCGCTGGCCCGTACGCTACCTGCTCTTCATCGGCGGCCTCGGCGGCCTGCTGTACGGCATCGACATCGGCATCATCGCCGGTGCCCTGCCCTATCTTGAAGCGACCGCCAGCCACGCCTGGCAGCTCAGCAGCCAGCAGCTCGGCTTCGTGGTGGCGGCGGTACTGCTGGGCAGCGTACTGTCCTCGCTGTTCGCCGGCATGATCGCCGACCTGATTGGCCGCCGCGGCGCGATGCTGCTGGCCGGCCTGCTGTTCACCGCCTCGATTCCGATCATGGCGCTGGCCTCCGGCTACACGCCGCTGCTGCTGGGACGCCTGCTGCAGGGCATCAGTGGCGGTCTGATCGGCGTCGTGATTCCGCTGTACCTGGCCGAAGTGCTCAGCCCCGAACGGCGCGGGCGCGGCGCGGCCATGTTCCAGCTGCTGCTGACCGTTGGCCTGGTGCTGGCAGCCCTGATCGGCCTGTACCACGCCCATGCCGTGGATGCCGCCGCCGAGGCCGTGCGCTCGCTGCCGGTCGCGCAGCAGGCGCAGGAACTGTTCACGGTGAAGGACCACGCCTGGCGCACCATCTTCTGGACCTGCCTGGCGCCCGGCCTGCTGTTCTGCGCCGGTATCTTCTGGCTGTCCGAATCACCACGCTGGCTGGTGCGCCGCGGCCGCATCGATGAAGCCCGCCGCAGCCTTCAGCGCGTCCTCCCCGCCGCAGACGTCGAGCCCACGCTGGCCCAGATCCAGGCGCCGGAATCGAGCAGCAGCGACGGCAAGCGCGACCCGCTGCTCAGCCGCCGCTACGTGGTGCCGTTCGTGCTCGCGTGCGTGGTGCTGGCCTGCACCCAGGCCACCGGCATCAACTCGGTGCTGGCCTACGCGGTCAACATCCTCAACCAGGCCGGCCTGTCCGGTTCGGTGGCCAACGGTGCCGACGTGGCGATCAAGCTGCTCAACGCGGTGATGACCGTGGTCGCGCTGCTGCTGGTCGACCGCAAGGGCCGCAAGTTCCTGCTGATGCTGGGCAGCGGTGGCATCTGCGTGGCCCTGCTGGCGGCGGCCACGCTGTTCTTCCAGGCCGAGCGCGGACGCGCCGATGTGCAGCCTCAGCTGCAGGCGGCGGTCAGCGGCGAAGGCCTGCAGTTGGTGCTGGATGACGCGCAGTGGCAACGCCTGAGCAATGGCATCGACAGCCGGGGCCGACCGATGCAGCTGACCGTGTCGTACGCCTATGGTGATTTCACCAATGTGCGCGCCCTGCGCAGCGACAACCTGATTGATCGCGAACTGCGCATCGAGCGCACCGGAACCGTGCAGCCGGACAGCGTGATTAGTGCGTTCTTCCGCAAACTCCATCTGAACCCGTTCGCCGACCCGGCCAGTGCCGCGCAGGCACCGCTGCGCATCGAACAGGCGCGCATCGGCCCGGTGCCGCCACCGGCACACGGTTGGGCCGTGGCCGCCTGCATCCTGGTGTTTGTCGCCTTCTTCGCCGTCGGCCCCGGCGTATGCGTGTGGCTGGCATTGTCGGAGCTGATGCCAAACCGCATCCGTTCCAATGGCATGAGCATCGCGCTGCTGATCAACCAGTTCGTGTCCACCACCATCGCCGCCATCTTCCTGCCCACGGTGGGCCACTACGGCTACGCCAGCATGTTCGTGTTCTGGGCGGCGTGCACCTTTGTGTTCTTCCTGGTGGCCGCGTTCTGGCTGCCGGAGACCAAGGGCAAGTCGCTGGAAGAGATCGAGGCACGGTTCGCCCGGTAGCGGTCGACCTTGGTCGACCTCCATGCGCGGCGTGGGGGTGTTGGCGCGCCCGTCACTCGCCCGTGATGTGCTTCGCAAGCTCCTGCGCCTCGGCAACGCTGGACAAGCCGCTCAGCATCATCGATTCGCCGAACGGTCCCTGCACCGTCGCCACCATCAGCACGCGGCCATCCACGCTGAGCGCCGCACGCTGACCGACCAGTGCTGCCGTGCCATCGTGGATGCGCTGGTGCGCTTCGGGCCGATAGCGGATCTGCAGGCCGGGCTGCTTGGCCTCGTCCAGTACGTAGCGCACATCGGCGATGTCGGCACTGCCGGCAATCGGCGGCTCGCGCAGGGCCAGGGTTTCGCCCTGCCACTGCACCGGTCTGCCCTTGCCGGCTGCATCGACCGCGCTCAGGCGCACATCCACGCCGGGGCGTGGCGCATGATCCTTGCCTGCCAAGGCACCGGGTGTGGCGCCCGGCATGCATCCGGTCAGGGTCAACGCCACGCCCAGCAACAGGGGAAGCACAGCCCTCACTTCAGCTTCCGCAGCTTGAAGGCCACCAGTACCTGCAGCAGCCCATACAGCAAGCTGCCGATACCGATCCACAGCGTGGTCACCGCCACGCCCGCATAGGGATTTGCGGCAAACAGCAGGCCCAGCACCACCGCCAGCACGCCACTGAGGATCAGCAGCCACTCGCCCTGGATCTGCTTGCGCACGCGGATCGCGAACACGATGCGATAGATGCCGGCCACCAGCAGCCACGCGGCCAGGAACAGCACCAGCACGCTGGCGGTGGCCAGCGGGTTGATCACCGCAAGGATGCCGAAGCCCAGCGAGGCGATGGCATACAGCGCCAACCAGCCACGCGAGGCACCACTGCCGCCGCTGATCAGTGCGAATAGGCTGATGACGCCTTCAACGATGGCCATCACGCCCAGTGTCCAGGCCAGTGCCATCGCTGCGGACAGCGGCCAGCCAATGGCAACGATGCCGAAACCCAGTGCGACGAGCCCGTACAGCAGCAGGATCCACCAGCTGCGCCCAACCGCCGACAACAAGGGAGACAAGGGGGAATTCATGACCACTCCTTCGATCCGGAACCGGCCTCATCCTAGCCCCTGTGGATGAAGAGGGCGATCACGGCGCCCGCGCACAGACCCACACGCGCACCTCCCCAGCGCCGACCAGGCGCAGCGTCTCGGCGACCTCCATCACCGTGCTGCCGGTGGTCATCACATCATCGACCACGGTCAGCCGCGAGGGCACCGGACCACGGACAGCAAACGCATCGAACAGATTCTCCCTGCGCTGTTCGGCCGTGCGCTCGGACTGCGGTGCGGTATGCCGCTGCCGGTACACCCCCTGCCAGACCGGCATCGGCAGCAACCGGCACAGCTCACCGGCCTGGTTGTAGCCGCGCTGGCGCAAGCGTCGCCTGTGCAGCGGCACCGGCACCAGCGGCGTGCACGACCACGGCGGCGGTGCGCGCTGCATCAGCTGCGCGAGCAGGCGTCCGGCGGCGAGATCCTGATGGAACTTGTAGCGGACCAGCAACTGGTCGACCGGCGGCAGGTACAGCAGGCTGGCATGCGTGGCGGCCTGTGGCGGCACCTCTTCGCGGCAGGTGCCGCAGACGATCAACGCGGTGTCGGGCAACGGCAAGGCGCAGCGCAGGCAGGCACGGCCTGCCCAGGGCAGATCGGCCAAGCAAGCCCAGCACAGATCAAGATCATCGTGGCCCGGGTCGCCGCAGACCAGGCAGCGGAGCGGTAGCAGCACACCAAGCAGTGCGCGCGAGACACGGGTTGCCGAACGCAGGAGATAAGTACGCATCACCCAATACTTGATGGCGCACGCCGCGTGCGGCCATCGGCGAAGCACCGATTGCAGTGTCGGAACTGCCCTCAACTGCGACGGGGGCCGCCGCCCGTCAGGAAAGGCGTTCGCCCTGTCCGGTCGCCGGTGGCGTAGCGGCGGGCCCGATCAACAACTCCGCCAGCCCGCGATAGATCGGCACCCTGCACACCAGCCCGGACACGCCACGCGCGATCAGCACCGTGGCCAGTATCGGCAGCAGCAGGTCGCCGCTGTCGGTCAGCTCCAGCGAGATCACGGCCGACGTCAGCGGGGCCTGGGTAACGCCGGTCAGGTAAGCACACATGCCCAGCAGCACGAACGCGCGCGGGTCCACGCCCGGCATCAGCACTGCCAGGTTGTGGCCGAGTCCAGCGCCGACCGCCAACGCCGGCGAGAACAGGCCGCCGGGAATGCCCGCCACGTACGAGGCCAGATTGGCCAGCAGCTTCATCAACCCGAACTCGTGGCCGACCAGCGCCTGCCCCTGCACCAGGCTGCGCGCCTGCTCGTAGCCGGTGCCGAACGCGCCTTCACCGAAGACCAGGGCGAGCAGTACCACCACCAGACCGCAGCCTGCGGCCAACAGAACCGGATGCCGCTGCCGCAGTTGCCCGAGCCAGCGCGGGCGGCCCGCCGCACTGGCCAGCACCGCACGCGCGAACAGGCCGCCCAGCAGGCCCGCCACCACGCCGCACAGCAGGATTGCCAGCCAGCCCTGGCCGAGCGGCAGGCGTGCGCTCACATGGCCGAAATAGGTGTAGTTGCCCAACAGGCCCAGCGACACCACGCCACCGACGATCACCGCAGTCAACAGGGTGCCCGAGAAGCGATGCTCGAAACGACCGCTGAGCTCCTCGATGGCGAAGACGATGCCGGCCAGCGGCGTGTTGAACGCCGCCGCGATACCCGCCGCACCACCGGCCAGCAGGAAGTGCGAGAGCTCGCGGGGATCCTTGAAACCGAACCAGCGGCCGAACAGATACATCAGGCTTGCGCCTACGTGCACGGTGGGCCCCTCGCGCCCGACCGATGCGCCCCCCAGCAGCGACAGCGAGGTCAGCAGCAGCTTGCCGGCCGAAACCGCTGGGGAAAGGTTGGTTTTCCGGAACGGCTCATCGGCCTTGTCCAGCGCAGCGATGACCTGCGGAATGCCGCTGCCCCGCGTGGGCTTCAGCACGCCGGAAGTGAGCCACGCCAGCAGCGCGAAGATGCCCGGCGTCAGCAGCAGGGCCCACCACGGAGAGTGCGACGTGATGCGCTGGAACAGATGGAACGCCGCGTCGCTGGCCTTGGCGAACAGGATCGCCACCAGCGCCACGGCCACGGCGCCGCCCCAGAGCGCGGCGCGGCGGCGCCAGGCTTCGCTGAGAACCAACGCGGTGATGCGGCCGCGAAGGCGATGGAGATCGGTCATGGGAAAGAGTCTGCGCGCCAGCGCTTCCGTTGGGCAGCGGCCACTTTGGCCGCAGCCCTTGCAGGATGCGGTGAAATGCGGCGTTTCCGCCAGGCTTGATGGGAGCGGCCAACCGTAAACCACAATAACAGCATTGAGGTTGACAGGGTTCATCAACCCACCCACACTGCCGCCCTCGCTCCACTCGTACCCAAGGTCCCGCCATGGCTGCTGCCATCCGCCACGACTGGCAACACGACGAACTGCAGGCGCTGTTCGATCTGCCGTTCCCCGAGCTGCTGTTTCGCGCCGCAGCGGTCCATCGCGAGCACTTCGACCCGTCGCAGGTGCAGGTGTCCACGCTGCTGTCGGTGAAGACCGGCGGCTGCCCGGAAGACTGCGCGTACTGCCCGCAGGCGCAGCGCTACAGCACCGGGGTGAACGCGCAGAAGCTGATGGAGACCGACGCGGTGCTGGCCAAGGCACGCCAGGCCAAGGCCGCCGGTGCATCGCGCTTCTGCATGGGTGCCGCATGGCGTTCGCCGAAGGATCGAGACATTCCGAAGGTCGCGGCGATGATCGCCGGGGTGAAGGCACTGGGTCTGGAGACCTGCGCCACGCTGGGCATGCTCAGCGGCGAGCAGGCGCGTGCGCTGAAGGACGCCGGCCTGGACTACTACAACCACAACCTCGACACCGCGCCGGACTACTACGATTCGATCATCCACACGCGCCAGTACCAGGACCGCCTGGATACGCTGGAACACGTGCGCGATGCCGGCCTGAAGACCTGCTGCGGCGGCATCGTCGGCATGGGCGAGACGCGCGCGCAGCGCGTCGGCCTGCTGCTGGCGCTGGCCACGCTGCCGGCGCATCCGGATTCGGTGCCGATCAACAAGCTGGTGCAGGTGGCGGGTACGCCGCTGCATGGCAGCGCCGAACTGGACCCATTCGAGTTCGTGCGCATGATCGCGGTGGCCCGCATCGCCATGCCGCGCTCGATGGTGCGGCTGTCGGCCGGGCGCGAGGCGATGAGTGACGAACTGCAGGCGCTGTGTTTCCTGGCCGGCGCCAACTCCATCTTCTACGGCGACAAGCTGCTGACCACCGGCAACCCGGAAAGCGAGCGCGACCTGGCCCTGTTCGCTCGGCTGGGGTTGCAGCCGATGGCGGTGCAGGTGGATGCCGAAGGCCACGACCACGGCGGTACCGTGCACGCCGATATCAGTGCCGATACGCCCGGCTGTGGCTGCGCTCACGCGGCCTGAGACGGGCCGCAAGCAGGCGCCGCGGCAACGCGCTACCCTAGCCGCCCCGTCGACGCATTCAGCCACCATGGCCCGCCCCGACCTGACCGCCCGCCTCCACGCCCAGCGCGCTCTGCGCGATGCCCAAGGCCGTCGCCGCCCGCGACGCACGGTCACCCGTCGTGATGGCGTGCGCCTGGAAGTGGACGGCCAGTGGCTGACCGGCTTCTGCAGCAACGACTACCTGGGCCTGGCCCAGCAGTTCAGCGTGGTCAACGCGCTGCAGGACGCCGCCGCACGCGAAGGCGCTGGCGCCGGTGCCTCGCACCTGGTCTGCGGCCATCATGCCTTGCATGAGGCGCTGGAACGCGAGGTGGCCGAGTGGCTTGGCTATCCACGTGCGCTGCTGTTCGGCAGTGGCTTCGCCGCCAATCTGGCGGTGCAGCAGGCACTGCTGAGCGAAGAGAACGACGTGTGCGTGCAGGACAAGCTCAACCACGCCAGCCTGCTCGATGCGACCCGGTTGGCCGGTGCACGTCTGCGCCGCTATCCGCACCTGGATCCGGAAGGCGCAATGCGTCAGCTCAAGCACGCGCCCGATGGCGCGGCCATGCTGGCCACCGATGGTGTCTTCAGCATGGATGGCGACATCGCACCGCTGCGTGCATTGTCGCTTGTGGCACGCCTGCAGCAGGCGCTGTTCTATGTGGATGATGCGCACGGTGTCGGCGTGGTCGGTGATGGCCGTGGTGCCGTGGCCGCCGCCGGGCTGGGCGTGGACGACGTACCGCTGCAGCTGGTCACACTGGGCAAGGCACTGGGCGGTTCCGGTGCGCTGGTGCTGGGCCGCGACGACCTGATCGAGCATCTGGCCGAAACCGCGCGCCCGTACATCTACACCACCGCCGTGCCACCGGCGATGGCCGCTGCTGCGCTTGAAGCAGTGCGCCTGGCGCGCCGCGACCACTGGCGTCGCACAAAGCTGACCGACCTGATCGCGCTGTTCCGCACTGAAGCGCGTCGCCATGGCCTGGACCTGATGGCTTCGGAAACACCGATCCAGCCGCTGCTGTGCGGCGATGACCGCACCGCCGTGGCGATGTCCACGGCGCTGGAACAGGCCGGCTGGCTGGTCGGTGCAATCCGCCCGCCGACGGTGCCGGAAGGCAAGGCACGCCTGCGCGTGACACTGTCCGCGCTGCATACGCCGGAACAGGTGCGTGGCCTGGTGGAGGCCATCGCCAGCGCGCGCGATCGCGTGACCCTGGCCGTGCGTGAAGCCGCGCCACCGCCGCTGCCCGCTTTTGCCTGAGTTCCGTGTCGTTGCCCATGCATATTGACGTCACCGGCCGTGGGCCGGACCTGGTACTGATCCACGGCTGGGCCCTGCAGGGCGGTGTATTCGCGCCGCTGGTGCAGCGCTTGGCCGACCAGTTCACCCTGCACCTGGTCGACCTGCCCGGCCATGGGCACAGCCGCGAGGACACCACGCCACTGCGCCTGCCGTTCGTGGTCAGCGCCATCGCGGCCGCCACGCCGCCAGCGGTGTGGTGCGGCTGGTCGCTGGGCGGCCTGTTCGCACTGCACGCGGCGGCCACCCTGCCGAAGGTGCGCGGGCTGGCGATGATCGCCGCCACGCCGCGCTTCGTGCGTGGCGAGGATTGGCCGCACGCAGTGGAGCCGGCCGTGTTCGAGCAGTTCGGGCGTGAGCTGGCCACCGACTTCGGCGGCACGCTGGAACGCTTCCTGGCGCTGGACGTGATGGGCTCGGCACACGCCCGCGAGGAGCTGCGCACGCTGCGGCAGCGGCTGGTCGAGCGCGGTGCGCCTACCGAACGCGCCCTGCTGGAAGGCCTGCGCCTGCTGGAAAGCACCGATCTGCGCGGCGCACTGGCCACGCTGGGCAAACCCAGCCTGTGGATCGCCGGCCAGCGCGACCGGCTGGTCTCACCGGCGGCGATGCAGGCCGCCGCGGCACTGGCCCCGGGCGCGCAGGCACTGACCATCGCCCACGGCGGACATGCGCCCTTCCTCGGCCATGCCGACGAAGTGGCCGCCGCCCTGCAACACTTCGTTGCCGGCCTGTCACCGGCCGATGGCGGACAATGAGCCCCCTCCGAATTCCGCAGGATTGACGCATGGATCTGGGTATCAACGGCCGCTGGGCACTGGTCTGCGGCGCAAGCAAGGGGCTGGGCCTGGGCTGCGCGCGTGCGCTCATACGCGAGGGCGTGAACGTGGTGATCGTGGCGCGTGGCGAGGCTGCACTGAAGGTCGCCGCCGACGAACTGCGTGCACTGCCCGGTGCCGGTGAGGTGCGCGCCGTCGCCGCCGACGTCACCACCGAGGCCGGCCGCACGGCGGCGCTGGCCGCCTGCCCGCAGGTGGACATCCTGGTCAACAATGCCGGTGGTCCGCCGCCCGGTGATTTCCGCAATTTCGAACGCGACGACTGGATTGCCGCGCTGGACGCCAACATGCTGGCGCCAATCGCGCTGATCCGCGCCACCGTCGACGCGATGATCGAGCGCGGCTTCGGCCGCATCGTCAACATCACCTCGTCGGCGGTGAAAGCCCCGATCGACATCCTGGCGTTGTCCAACGGCGCGCGCAGTGGCCTGACCGGTTTCGTCGCCGGCCTGGCGCGCCGCACGGTGGCCCACAACGTCACCATCAACAATCTGCTGCCCGGCCAGTTCGACACCGACCGCCTGCGCGCCAACTTCGCCCACAGTGCGGGCAAGGACGGCGATGCCGGCGAAGTCGCCGAACGCCGCCGCCAGCAGATTCCCGCCGGCCGCTTCGGCACGCCTGACGAATTCGGCGCCGCCTGCGCCTTCCTGTGCAGTGCACAGGCCGGTTACCTCACCGGACAGAACCTGCTGATCGACGGCGGCGCCTACCCCGGTACGTTCTAAGAGACTTTCGCAATGCCGTCCCACTTCGATGCCCGCCATGTCCGCCGCGCGTTCGCGCGTGCCGCCAGCAGCTATGACGCCGCCGCCGCCCTGCAGCGCGAGGTGCAGTCGCGGCTGATCGAATCGCTGGACTACCTGGAGGCACGCAAGCCCGAGGTGGTGCTGGACATCGGTGCCGGCACCGGCCACGCCAGCGCGTTGATGAAGAAGCGCTGGCCGAAGGCGCAGGTGATCGCGCTGGACGTGGCGCTGCCGATGCTGGACCAGGCCAAGCGCCAGGCCGGCTGGTGGAAGCCGTTCCAGCGCCTGTGCGGCGACGCCGCCGCATTGCCGTTGGCGGACAACAGCGTGGATGTGATCTTCAGCAACCTGTGCCTGCAGTGGGTGGACGACCTGCCGGCGGTGTTCGCAGGCTTCCGTCGCGTGCTCAAGCCCGGTGGCCTGCTGCTGTGTTCCACCTTCGGCCCGGAAACCCTGATCGAACTCAACGAAGCCTTCGCGGCCGCCGATGACCGCCCGCACGTGAGCCGCTTCGCGCAGATCGCCCAGTTCGGCGATGCGTTGATGATGGCGGGCTTCCGCGACCCGGTGCTGGACCGCGATCTGTTCACCCTGACCTACGACGACCTGCCCTCGTTGATGCGCGAACTGCGCGCGATGGGCGCGACCAACGCGCGGGTGGACCGCCGCCACACACTGACCGGGCGTAGCCGTTTCGCGGCGGCGGCAGCGGCGTATGAACCGATGCGGCGCGCCGACGGCAAGCTGCCCAGCAGCTGGGAAGTGATCTATGCCCATGCCTGGGCACCGGACCCCGGCGCACCAATCCGCGAAGGCGGGCATGACGTGGCCTCGGTGCCGGTGTCGGCGATTCCGATCCGGCGCAAGCAGACCTGATCGAAAGCCGCCGGGCATGGCCCGGCGCTACCGGGCGCGCGATAGGGGCCGCGCCGGGTGCACCAATGGTAGCGCCGGGCCATGCCCGGCGAGCGCAGCGGCGCGGCAGCCGCTCAGGTATTGGCCGGCGAACTCAGCGGCGGGCGCACCAGGTCGCGGTGGAAGAAGTAGATCTCCTGCACCAGGAAACGCCAGCTGGTGTGGAAGCTGCGGAAGCGCGTGCTGGGCGTGGACGAGGCCAGCGCATCGATGCCCAGTGCCTTGCTCAGTCGCAGCGCGCGCGCCATGTGCAGCGGGTCGCTGACGATGATCACCCGGTGCAGGTCGCGCTGGTCCATCAGTCGCTTGGCTTCGACCAGGTTCTGCACGGTGTTGCGCGAAGCGGTCTCGATCAGGATCGCATCGTCCGGCACGCCATGCTTGAGCGCGTAGCGGCGCGCCACCTGCGATTCGGAGAAGCGCGCACCGGTGCCGCCATAGCCGCCGGTGAAGATCAGCAGCGGCGCGTACTGGGCCTCGTACAGGTCCAGTCCATGCCGGATACGTTCTTCGAACACCGGCGATGGCTTGGCGTCATAGGCGGCCGCACCCAGCACGATGATGGCATCGGCCTTGGCGGCCTGGTCGCGCTCGCCGACCCAGACGATCCAGGCAGTCACACCCAGCAGCCAGATCACCAGCAGGACAAACAGCCGCCACAGCCAGCCCAGCAGGCCGGTGCGAGGCCGATGCCGGTCGCGGCTCATGGCGCCCCCCAGCGCAACGCGGGCAGGTCGACGTTGCCGCCGGACAGCACCAGGCCCACGCGCAGGCCGGCAAAACGCTGCGGCTGTGCCAGCACCGCGGCCAGTACGGTGGCCGAGGACGGCTCGACCACCTGCTTGAGCACCTCCCACAGCAGGCGCATCGCTGCCAGCGTCGCGGTGTCATCGACCACGATCACCTCGGCACCGGCGGCACTCAGCAGTTCGAAATTGGGCGCACCGATCAGGGTGCGCAGGCCATCGCAGACCGTGTCCGGGGTGAACGCGCCCTGGCGCACGCCAGCGGCCAGCGAGCGCGCGGTGTCATCGGCACCGGCCGGCTCGGCCAGCACCAGCCGCGTGTGCGGACTGGCGTGCTGCAGGGCCAGCGCGGTACCGCTGGCCAGGCCACCGCCGCCCACCGGCACCACCAGCACATCGAACGGACCGTCGCTGTGCAGCAGTTCCAAGGCCGCCGTGCCCTGCCCGGCCATCACCGCCGGGTCCGCATACGGATGGACCAGGGTCGCGCCGGTATCGGCCTGCACCCTGGCGCAGGTGGCCTCACGGTCGGCGATGGTCGGCGGGCAGCGCCAGAGCGTGGCGCCGTGGCGGGCGATGTTGGCCAGCTTGGCCGCCACCGCCCCTTCCGGCACCACCACATGGCAGGGAATGCCACGGGTGCGCGCGGCCAGGGCCAGCGCGGCACCGTGGTTGCCGGAGGAATGGGTCACCACACCGGCACTGGCGCGATCGGCATCGAGCGACCACACCGCATTGCAGGCACCACGGAACTTGAATGCGCCACCGCGCTGCAGGTGCTCGGCCTTGAACGCCAGCTGCGCGCCGGCCAGCGCATCGAGCGTGCGCGAGCGCAGCACCGGCGTCACGCTGGCGTGCGGGGCGATCCTCGCCGCAGCAAGCAGGACGTCATCGGCGCGGGGCAACAGTGAATCGCTCATGACGCAAGATTAACGTATGGCTTCGCGCTGGCGACCGGGACACAGGTCATGCCAGCATGCAGCCCTACGCCTCCATTCATCCTGGCCGGCGGAATTAAGGGCCGATTCAATGCTGGCGCCCGAAGCTGACTGCACACCCGTCCTCTGGGGGGACCCACCATGAAAATGCGCCTGATGCTTGCCGGTGGCCTGCTGCTGGCCCTGACCGGCTGCACCACCTACGACTATGTCGGCGGCGGCCGCAGCGGCAGCTACTACCACGGTGCGCCGTCGGTGGAGTACCGCTACCCAGCCGGCTATCCCTACAACTACGGCCCCTACTACGGTGGCTATGGCGGCTACTACGGCGGCTACGGCAATCCGTATTACTCGCGCCCGATCTACCGCCCGCCGCACAACCATCGCCCGCCGCCGCGCCCGGGCAATGGTGGCGAGCACCGTCCGCCGCCGTCGCGACCGTCGTACAACGGTGGTTCGCCGTGGCGGAACATGGACTCGATGCGCCGTCCGCCGCAGTCGAACGCGCAGCCGTCGGCGCCCCCGCCGCAGGCCCGTCCGGCACCGGCACCGAGTGCGCCGAGGATGAACGGTTCCCCCTGGCGCAACATGGATCGTGCGACGCAGCGCACAGTTGAGCGCTGAACCGTCTTGCATTTCACACGGTCTAAGCCGCAATCTACGCGGACAGTGACGGCCCGCGTCACAAAGTGACAAAAACGACACGGGCCGCCGCAAAAAGCTCTACGTCGATATCCGACAGGAACATCTGGATCCCCCCTGTTCCGGCCCTGTCGGATGTCGGCACCTCTGAAGGCAGACGGCCCCGCAATGCGGGGCCGTCTGTTTTGTCGGGTCGCCGACCGGCGAAGGCCCCAGCTTCAGTAGATCCACGCCATGCGCGGATGGCGCCTTCCCGACAGCCCCAAAAAAAACAGGGCCGGACAGTCCCCCGACTGCCGGCCCTCTGCTCCCCCACCGTGCGCCTGTACCGGCCCCTGTTCCAATTCCGGTCACGGGCGCCTACGGCGCCAGCCACGGTGGGTGCTATTGGGTTATCTGCAAAAATCCTGCCAACTTTAGGGCTGATTTCGCCGCCAACTGGCCTGCGCCGGCGTCCCGGCCCCGAATGGCGCTAAAATCGCCACCCCGGCGCCGCCCCCGGCCGCGCCCGCCCCCAGCTGAACAGCCTCCCATGAACCCGTCCTTCCATCGTTACGACGTCATCGTCATCGGCGGTGGCCACGCCGGCACCGAAGCCGCGCTGGCCGCGGCCCGCACCGGCGTGCGCACCCTGCTGCTGACCCACAACATCGAAACCGTGGGCGCGATGAGCTGCAACCCGGCCATCGGCGGCATCGGCAAGGGCCATCTGGTCAAGGAAATCGACGCTCTGGGCGGTGCGATGGCGCATGCCGCCGACCGCGCCGGCATCCAGTGGCGCACGCTCAACGCATCGAAGGGCCCGGCCGTACGTGCCACCCGCTGCCAGGCCGACCGCAACCTTTACCGCATGGCGATCCGCGCCATCGTCGAAGGCCAGGCCAACATGACGGTGTTCCAGGCCGCGGTCGATGACCTGGTCATCGAAGGCGATGCCGTGCGTGGGGTCATCACCCAGACCGGCCTGCGCTTCGACGCCGAGGCCGTGGTGCTGACCGCAGGCACCTTCCTGGCCGGCAAGATCCATGTCGGCCCGACCCAGTACGCCGCCGGCCGCATGGGCGACCCGCCGGCCACCACGCTGGCCGCGCGCCTGCGCGAGCGCCCGTTCCAGGTCGACCGCCTGAAGACCGGCACGCCGCCGCGCATCGATGGCCGCTCGCTGGACTACAGCGTGATGGACGAGCAGCCGGGCGACACGCCGCGCCCGGTGATGTCCTTCCTCGGCTCGGTGGACGAGCATCCGCAGCAGGTCAGCTGCTGGATCACCCACACCACCGAACAGACCCACCAGATCATCCGCGACGCGCTGCACCGCTCGCCGCTGTACAGCGGCCAGATCGAAGGCATCGGCCCGCGCTACTGCCCGTCCATCGAGGACAAGGTGGTGCGCTTCGCCGAAAAGGCCAGCCACCAGATCTTCGTCGAACCCGAAGGCCTGGGCATCGTCGAGATCTACCCCAACGGCATCTCCACCTCGCTGCCGTTCGACGTGCAGCTGGAGATGGTGCGCAGCATCCGCGGCTTCGAGAACGCGCACATCACCCGCCCCGGCTACGCCATCGAGTACGACTTCTTCGATCCGCGCGGGCTGAAGGCCTCGCTGGAAACCAAGCTGGTGAACGGCCTGTTCTTCGCCGGCCAGATCAACGGCACCACCGGCTATGAAGAAGCCGCCGCGCAGGGCCTGCTGGCCGGCCTCAACGCTGCACGCCAGGTGCGCGGGCTGGACAGCTGGTGCCCGCGCCGCGACGAGGCGTACCTGGGCGTGCTGGTGGATGACCTGATCACCCACGGCACCAACGAGCCGTACCGCATGTTCACCAGCCGCGCCGAGTACCGCCTGCAGCTGCGCGAGGACAATGCCGACCAGCGCCTGACTCCGGCCGGCCGTGAGATGGGCCTGGTGGATGACCGCCGCTGGAACGCGTTCGAGACCAAGCAGGCCGCCGTCGCCGCCGAGCGCGCACGCTTGGGTGCACTGTGGGCAACCCCGGCCAATGCGCTGGGCCGTGAAGTGCAGGACACGCTGGGCGTGGCGGTCAGCCGCGAAACCAACGTGCTGGACCTGATCAAGCGCCCGGAGCTGGACTACGCGCAGCTGATGCAGGTGCCGTCGCTGGGCCCGGCGGTAGCCGACGCCAAAGTGGCCGAGCAGGTGGAGATCGGCGTGAAGTACGCCGGCTATCTGGATCGCCAGCGCGAGGAAATCGAGCGCCAGCAGCGGCACGAAGCCACGCCGATCGCTGAAGCCTTCGATTACGCGACGGTGCGCGGGCTGTCGGCCGAAGCACTGCAGAAGCTGGAGCGCGTACGCCCGCAGACCATCGGCCAGGCACAGCGGATTCCCGGCATGACGCCGGCGGCGATCTCGCTGCTGCTGGTGCATCTGGAACGCGCACGCCGCGGCCGCGTGGCGTAAGCGGTCGCACCTGCCTCTGGTGGGTGCCGACCTTGGTCGGCACAAATCATCCGATCGCGATGCTCCATGCATGTGTGCCGGCCAAGTTCGGCACCCACCGGAGCGGAACACACACCCACATTGGCGAACGCGTTACTGCGCGTCCGCGCCGCCGCCCAGCACCTTGAACAAGGTCACCCGGTTGCCCGCCTCCTGCTGCTGCAACGCGATCAGGTCCTGCTGCGCGGCATACAGGTTGCGCTGTGCGTCCAGCGACTGCAGGTAGCCGTCCAGCCCGGTGCGGTAACGCGCATCGGCCAGCGTGTAGCTGCGCTGGCTGGCAGCGACCAGCGCGCGCTGCGCGTCCATCTGCGCGGTCAGGTGATCACGCGTGGCCAGCGCATCGGCCACTTCACTGAAGGCCTGCTGGATCGCCTTCTGGTACTGCGCGATACCGATGTCCCTGCCGATCTTCGAGGCATCCAGCGAGGCCTTCAACGCGCCGGCGTGGAAGATCGGCGCAGCGATGCTGGGTGCGAACGACCAGCCGCGGGTGCCGGCCGAGAACAGCGTCGACAACGCGGTAGAGCTGTGGCCATAGTTGGCGGTCAGCGTCAGCGTCGGGAAGAACGCGGCGCGCGCGGCACCGATATCGGCATTGGCTGCCTGCAGTGCGTGCTCGGCGGACAGCACGTCCGGGCGCTGCAGCAGCACGCTTGACGTCAGGTTGGCCGGCAGCGGTGCCAGCGCCACGGTGCCATCCAATGCCTGCGCGTTGGGCAGCAGTGCCACCTCCAGCGGCGCGCCCACCAGCAACTGCAGCGCATCGCGATCCTGCGCCTGCTGGGTCTGCAGCTTGGCCAGCGCAGCGCGCGCGGCTTCCACGCTGGTCTGCACCTGCGACAGGTCCAGGCCCGAAGCCAGGCCCTGTGCATGACGGGCCTCGGTGCGCTGCAGGGTCTGCTGCTGGCTGTCCAGGGTCTGCCGGGTGAACGCCAGTGACTGCTCATCGGCCGCCAGCGCCAACCACGCCGTGGCCACTTCGGCCACCAGGCTGGTGCGTGCGGCACGCTGGTTCTCGGCGCTGGCCAGCCAGTTCTGCAGGGCCTCGTTCTTCAGGCTGCGGATGCGCCCGAATAGGTCCAGTTCCCAGCTGCTGATCCCCACCTGCACGGCATCGGATTCGGTTATCTGGGTGGCACCGGTCTCGCTGTTGGCATCACTCGCCCGCGAACGGGTGACACTGCCGCTGGCATCCACCGACGGTAGCAGCGCCGCGCGCTGGATACGGTACTGCGTACGCTCCTTCTCCACCTGCAACACTGCCACGCGCAGGTCGCGGTTGTTCTGCAGCGCCAGCGCGATCACCTGCTGCAGGCGCGGTTCCAGGAACACCTCACGCCAGGCCGGCATCGCCAGTGCCGGCTCGGCCTCGCCCGTGGCGGCATTGCCGAACTGTGCCGGCACCGGCGCCTCGGGGCGCTGGTAGTGCGGTGCCATGCTCACGCAGCCGCCCAGCACAGTGGTCATCGTTGCGGCCGCCAGGGCGCGCAGCAGCATCGGCTTCATGGGCTTGCCTCCGCGGCAGTGGCTTCGGCCGGCGCGCGGCCCGGGAACAGGCGGCGCACCACCAGGTAGAACAACGGCACGAAGAACATGCCCAGCACCATCGAGGCGACCGTACCACCGGCCACGCCGGTACCCAGCGAACGGCGCGCGGCCGAACCGGCGCCGGTGGCAAACACCAGCGGCAACACGCCCATCAGGAACGCCAGCGAGGTCATCACGATCGGCCGCAACCGCAGATAGACCGCCTGCAGGATCGCTTCGCGGGTGCTCTTGCCCTGCTGTTCGAGGATGCGCGCGAACTCGACGATCAGGATGCCGTTCTTCGCTGCCAGACCAATCGTGGTCAGCAGGCCGACCTGGAAGTACACGTCGTTGTTGAGGCCACGCAGGTTCATCATCAGCACGGCACCGAACACGCCCACCGGCACCGCCAGCATCACCGCGAACGGCACCGCCCAGCTTTCATACAGCGCGGCCAGGCACAGGAACACGAACAGCAGCGAGATGGCGTACAGCATGGGCGCCTGGTTGCCTGACAGCTGCTCCTGGTAGGCCATGTCCGACCAGGCATGGCTGAAGCCTTCCGGCAGTGTGTCGGCCAGGCGCGCGATCTCGGCCATCGCCTCGCCAGAGCTGACGCCTGGCGCCGGCTGGCCGGTGATTTCCATCGCCGATACGCCGTTGTAGCGCTGCAGCGCGGCCGGCGCGCTGGTCCAGTGGCTGCTGACCAGCGACGACAGCGGCACCATCTGGCCGGCCTGGTTGCGCACGCTCCAGCGCTCGATATCCTGCGGCTGCATGCGTGCTTCAGCGGTGCCCTGGATGAACACCTTCTTGATGCGGCCCTTGTAGATGAAGTTGTTGACGAAGTCGCCGCCCAGCGCCGCGTTCAGGGTGTCATTGATGTCCTGCGGATTCACGCCCATGGCCTGCGCCTTGGCGTCGTCCACCTTCACGGCGTACACCGGCGCGTCTTCCAGGCTGGCGTAGCGCACGTTGACCAGCTTCGGGTCCTTGGCGGCTTCCTTCAGCAGCGTGTTGCGCGCGGCCACGGCGGCGGCATGGCCGGCACCGCCTTCGTCCTGCAGTTCCAGGGTGAAACCACCGGCATCGCCCAGGCCGAGGATGGCCGGTGGCGAGGTGATGAACACCTGCGCATCGGGCACGCTGGCCATGGCTGCGGTCAGCCGCGCGGCGATGGTATCGGCATCGTCCTTGCGGTCATCCCAATCCTTGAGCCGGATGAAGGCCTGGCCGACGTTCTGACCGCTGCCGGTAACACTGAAACCGGCAGTTGCCTGGATCGACAGCACACTGTTGTCCTTCACTGCGGCGGCACTGAGGCGATCCATCACCGCGCGGGTCTGCTCCAGGGTGGAACCGGCCGGCAGCTTCACCAGCGCGTTGAGCATGCCCTGGTCCTCATCGGGCAGGAACGCGCCCGGCAGGTGCCACAGCAGCAGGCCGGTGGCCACGGTCAGCACCAGGTAGAACAGCACGCCCAGCGCGCGCCGGCCGAGGAAACCATCGACGCGATGGCGCAGGCCATTGGAGGTGCGCTCGAAGCGGTGGTTGAACCAGATGAAGAACTTGCCCAGCAGGCTCGGCTCGCCGCCGTGGTCACCATGTGGGTGGCCGCCCTTGGGAATCTGATGCAGGATGCTGCCGCACAGCGCCGGCGTGATGGTCATCGCCACCAGCACTGACAGGATCATCGCAGCAGCGATCGTGACCGAGAACTGGCGATAGATCACGCCGGTGACACCGCTGAAGAACGCCATCGGCAGGAACACCGCGGTCAGCACCAGCACGATGCCGACCAGCGCACCGGTGATCTGGCCCATTGCCTTCAGCGTGGCCGGCTTCGGTGCCAGCCCTTCGAAGGTCATCACCCGCTCCACGTTCTCCACCACCACGATGGCATCGTCCACCAGCAGGCCGATGGCCAGCACCAGCGCGAACATGGTCAGTGTGTTGATCGAATAGCCGAACGCGGCCAGCACGCCGAACGTGCCCAGCAGCACCACCGGCACCGCGATGGTCGGGATCAGCGTGGCCCGCCAGTTCTGCAGGAACAGGTACATCACCAGCACGACCAGTGCGATCGCCTCGATCAGGGTGATCACCACTTCCTTCAGCGAGATGGTCACGAACGGCGTGGTGGTGAATGCCACGTGGGCGGTGTAGCCATGCGGCCAGTACTTCTGCAGCTGCTGAAGCCGTGCATCGATGGCCTTGGAGACGGCGATCGCGTTCGCACCGGCATTGAGTTCAATGCCCAGCGAGGCCGACGGCTTGCCGTTGAAGGTGCTGATGCTGTCGTAGCTCTCCGGGCCCAGGCCGATCGTCGCCACGTCGCCCAGGTGCACCACGCTGCCATTGGCATCGGCCTTGAGTACCACCTGCGCGAACTGCTCGGGCGTGTGCAGGCGGCTGCGCGCGGTAACCGTGGCGTCCAGCTGCTGGCCCTTCAGCGCCGGCTGGCCACCCAGTTCACCGGCCGACACGTCGGTATTCTGCGCCTGCAGTGCGGTTTCGATGTCCGACGGCATCAGCGCGTACTGGCGCATCTTCTCCGGGTCCAGCCAGATACGCATCGCGTATTCCTGGCCGATCGGCTGGATGTTGCCGACGCCGCTGACACGGCTGATCTGGTCGTCGATGCGCGCTTCCATGAAGTTGGCGACATCGAAGTTGTCCATGCTGCCGTCTTCGCTGGTGAACGACAGCACCTCGAAGATCGAGCCACTGGACTTGGTGATGGTCAGGCCGTTCTGCTGCACCGCCTGCGGCAGCGTCGCCATAGCCGCCTGCAGCTGGTTCTGCACCTGCACCTGTGCAGTGTCCGGATTGGTACCGGTAGCGAACACCAGGTTGACCTGCGCCGAGCCGTCCGAGGCGCTGGTGGAGGTCATGTACATCAGGTGGTCCAGGCTCTGCTGGGACTGCTCGATGACCTGGGTGACCGCGTTTTCCACGGTCTGTGACGAGGCGCCGGTGTAGGTGGCGCGGATGGTGATGGTGGGCGGGGCGATCTGCGGGTAGCGGTCCACCGGCAGGATCAGGATCGCGAGCAGGCCGAGCAGGCTGACCGCGATGGCGATCACCCATGCAAAGATCGGCCGGTCGATGAAGAAGCGAACCATGCGCGGCGGGCCTCAGTGCGACTTTTCGTCGGTGTTGCCGTTCGGGTCGATCGCCGGCATGGCGGCCAGCTGCGCGGTGGTGGCTGCGACCGCCTTCACCTGCTGGCCGAGCGCTACCGCACTGCCGTTGCTGACGATTACCCGCTCACCGGCTTTCAACCCCTGCATGATCTGCCACTGGTTGCCCACCACCTGGCCGGTACTGACCCGGCGCTCGACCACGTGGTCCTTGGCATCGAGCAGGCGCAGCAGCGGCTCGCCGCGTTCATTGCGCAGCACCGCCTTCTGCGGCACCAGCAGGGCACGCGCATCGGTGGCCATCGGCAGCACCGCCTTCAGGTACATGCCCGGCAGCAGCAGACCGTCCGGGTTCGGAATGACCGCGCGCAACACCACATTGCCGGTACCCGGATCGACCGCGCTACCGACAAACTCCAGCGTGCCTTCATGGGCATAGGTGCTGCCGTCCTCCAGCAGCACCTTCACCTGCGCCTTGCCGTCGATGGCCCTCACCAGGCCGGCATCAAGCTGCTTGCGCAGTGCCAGCATCTGCGTGCTGGACTGAGTGACATCCAGGTACACCGGGTCCAACCGCTGGATGGTCGCCAGCGCCGCTTCCTGTCCTGCAGCGACCAGCGCGCCGGCAGTGACGCTGGAGGTGCCGATGCGGCCCGCGATCGGTGCGGTCACCCGGGTGTAGTCGAGGTTGATGCGGGCGGCCTGCAGCGCAGCGCGCGCGGCGATCACATTGGCCTGTGCCTGCTTCAGCGCCGAGGTGGCATCGTCGGCGTCCTGCTTGCTGGCCGCATCCAGGCCCAGCAGCGTGTGGGTGCGCTCGGCCTTCGGCTGCGCCGACAGCACGGTGGCCTCGGCCTGCGCCAGCTGGCCACGCGCGGTATCGAAGGCGGCCTGGTACGGCGCCGGATCGACCTGGTACAGCAGCTGGCCGGCCTTGACCTGCTGGCCTTCGGTGAACAAACGCTGGCGGATCAACCCGCCGATCTGTGGCCGCACCTCGGAGACCTCGAACGGCACCGCGCGACCGGGCAGGGTCTGCTGCAGCGCCAGCGGCTGCGCGCTGGCGGTAATGACGCCCACTTCAGGCGTGGCCGGGGCGTCGGTCCTGCCCGCCGTACAGGCCGCCAGGGACATCAGCAGGGGCAACAACAATGGATGGGGAGAGCGGGACAGCAGGCGCGGGAGTGACATGGGGGGCGTGGGGGCCTTGCGTTGACCCGTGCACGCTGCCGTGGAACTGTGCAGAGAATATGGAGAATCTGCGACCAGCTCAGCTGGCGCTTGCTTTCAGCGCCACATGCGCCGCTAATGGCCCCGCGATGGTGAAGATTCGACTCAAATTCGGCCTGACCGCGAAGACCTTCCTCGCGATCTTCACCGCCTGCCTGCTGGTGCTGGCAGTGAACGGCATTGCCAGCCGCGTGGCATTCCAGACCGGCTTCCTGGACTACCTCAACGACCAGGGCGACCTGCGCATGCAGCGCCTGATGCCACACCTGCAGCGCGAGTACAGCGCGCACGGTGGCTGGGAGCATCTGCGCGGTGACAGTGATCGCTGGGCGCGGCTGCTGCGTCCGGATCTGGCCCATGGGCATGAGGGCCCGGTGCCGCCGCTGTCCGACCAGACCGGCGTACCGTCGCGGCTGGGCCTGTTCGATGCGCAGCACCGGTTCGTGGCCGGCAACCCCGATGCCACCAGTGATGACGAGCCGCATCCGGTGCAGCTGGACGGTCACACCGTCGGCTGGCTGGGCATGGTGCCATTCCAGACGGTCATCGCCACCAACGATCTGAACTTCTACAACACCCAGGTGCGCGCCTGGTGGGTGATCGGCGTCGCCCTGCTGCTGGTGACGGTGCTGCTGGCCTGGTTGGTGTCGCGTGCGCTGCGCCAGCGCCTGGCCAAGCTGGCTGCGGCCACCCATCGGCTCGCTGCAGGCGACTATGCCACCCGCATCGAGCGCACCAGCGATGACGAGCTGGACGCACTGGTCAACGACTTCAACCGGATGGCACAGGCGCTGGACGATACCGAGCGCAACCGCCGCGCGTTCATCGCCGACATCTCGCACGAGCTGCGCACACCACTGGCGGTGGTGCGCGCCGAGCTGGAGGCGATCGAAGATGGCATCCGTCCGCTGGACCGCGCCAACCTGGTGGGCCTGCAGGGCGAGATCCGCCAGCTGGGCAAGCTGATCGACGACCTGCACGACTTGTCGATGACCCAGTCTGGCGGCCTGGCGTACCGCTTCGCGCCACTGGACTTGGCGGCACTGCTGCGCAGCGAACTCAACGGCATGCGCGTGCGCTTCGCCAATGCAGGCCTGGCGCTTGAGGAAAATCTGCCCGCCATGCGGTTGCAGGTGTCCGGTGACGAACGGCGCCTGCAGCAGGTGCTGGCCAACCTGCTGGAGAATGCACTGCGCTACACCCACGCCGGTGGCCGCGTACTCGTGCAGGCAGCGCACGTGCCTGCCGGCGTGCAGCTGATCGTGGAAGACACCGCGCCGGGCGTGCCGGCCGACAAGTGCGCGCTGTTGTTCGAACGCTTCTACCGCGTGGAGAGTTCGCGCAATCGCGCCAGTGGTGGCAGCGGGCTGGGCCTGGCCATCAGCCACAACATCATCCTCGCCCACCACGGCGTCATCCACGCCGAGCCCTCGCCACTGGGCGGGCTGCGCGTGGTCATCACCCTGCCGGAGCCTGCATGAGCACGTCGCCCGCCACGTCCGCGAAGATCCTGATCGTCGAGGACGAGCCACGCCTGGCCTCGGTACTGCGCGACTACCTGGCCGCTGCCGGCATGGCCAGCGAGTGGGTGGACGACGGTGGCCAGGTGATCGACGCCTTCGCGCGCTACCAGCCCGACCTGGTGCTGCTGGACCTGATGCTGCCACAGCGCGATGGCGTGGACCTGTGCCGTGAACTGCGCGCCAGCAGCGATGTGCCGGTCATCATGGTCACCGCACGGGTGGAAGAGATCGACCGCCTGCTGGGCCTGGAGATCGGTGCCGACGACTACATCTGCAAGCCGTTCAGTCCGCGCGAAGTGGTCGCTCGGGTAATGGCGGTGCTGCGCCGCTACCGCCCAGACCCCGGTGCGCGCGCCAACGGCGGCCTGCACATCGACGAGCCGGCCGCACGCGCCACCTGGAACGGCAAGGGCCTGGACCTGACGCCGGTGGAATACCGCCTGCTGCGCACGCTGCTGGCCACGCCAGGCCGGATCTGGGCGCGCGATGAACTGCTCGACCGGCTGTACCTGGACCATCGCGTGGTGGTCGACCGCACTGTCGACAGCCATGTGCGCAACCTGCGCCGCAAGCTGGCCGACGCCGGCATGGAAGGCGAGCCGATCCGTTCGGTGTACGGCATGGGCTACAGCTACGAGCCGTGATCGCGTTCGCCGGGCTTGGCCCGGCGCTACCCCGTCATGCCTCGTCGACGAACGTCACCCCCTGGTAGCGCCGGGCCATGCCCGGCGAGCGCAGCGATGCAGACCTGCGCTACAGTCGAGAACGCTCGACATCAACGAATCACGACTGCATGGACGACATCCACCCGATCGCGCCGGACAAGCGCGCCGCCATCCTTTCGACCCTGGCCGACATCGAACAACGCTACGACGTACGCGTGCTGCTGGCCTGCGAGTCGGGCAGCCGCGGCTGGGGCTTTTCCTCGCCGGACAGTGACTACGACGCGCGCTTCATCTACGTGCATCGCCAGCCGTGGTATCTCAGCGTCAACGAGAGCACCGGTCCCGGCGAAGCGCAGCGCGATGTGATCGAACTGCCGATCGACGATGAGCTCGATGTCAGCGGCTGGGACCTGCGCAAGGCACTGCGGCTGGTCTCAAAATCCAATCCGACACTGATCGAATGGCTGCGTTCGCCGATCATCTACCAGCAGGATCACGCTGCGATGTCGCAGCTGTGGAAGGCAGCTGAGTCGTTCTATTCACCACTGGGAACGTGGTGGCACTACTTCAACATGGCGCGCTCGAACCATCGCGGTTACCTGCGTGGCGAAACGGTACGCACGAAGAAATACCTGTACGTGCTGCGCCCACTGCTGGCCTGCCAGTGGATCGAACACGAACAGACACCCCCGCCGATGGCCTTCGAGGATCTGCTGGACCGGCTGCTGCCGCTTGGCCCGGTGCGTGAAGCCATCGATGCCCTGCTGGCCGTGAAACGCGCCAGTGCCGAGTTCAGTGCCGGACCACGCATCGCGGCGATCAGCGATTTCATCGATCGTGAACTAGCCGCCCGCGCCGGGCAGGCCCCACGGCTGCCTGCTGGCCAGGGCGACAGCGCCTGGCTGGACGCGCTGTTCCGGCAGATGCTGGCCGAGCACGCGCCGTCCTGAGCGGTTGCACCCGTTTCTGGTAGCTGCCGACCTTGGTCGGCACCGAGATCACCATCCACGCATGGCGTGGATCTACTGTGTATCCGCGCGGCCCCAGGGCGGTACCTCCCCCAGCGTTCGCACGCGTATCATCGTCGCGAACGCCCTGATTTCCGGAGACTTCGATGAACCCGCTGCGCCCCTTCCGCGACAAGATGCCCGTCCTCGGCGAGCGCGTGTACATCGACCCGGCCTGCACCGTCATCGGTGACGTGGAGCTGGCCGACGACGTGTCGGTGTGGCCGGGCACGGTCATCCGCGGCGATGTCAACTACGTGCGCATCGGTGCGCGCACCAACGTGCAGGACGGCACCATCATCCATGTCAGCCACCACAGCCCGTACAACAAGGCCGGCTACCCGACCCTGATCGGCCAAGGCGTGACCGTCGGCCACGGCTGCATCATCCACGCCTGCACGATCGGCGATTACAGCCTGATCGGCATGGGCGCCTGCATCCTCGACGGCGCCCGCGTGGAGCGCCATGGCTTCGTCGGCGCCGGTGCGGTGGTCGGCCCGGGCAAGGTGGTGGGCGAAGGCGAGCTGTGGGTCGGCAACCCGGCCCGGCCGGCGCGCACGCTGAGCGACAAGGAGATCGAGTCGCTGCACTATTCGGCCGACCACTACGTGCGGTTGAAGGACGAATACCGGGGCTGAGCAGCCAACGCCGCCACGCGGCTCTGCTAAAGTCTGGGCCCGACCAGGACCTGTCGAGACCCCCATGCCTGTGGCTGCCTGCCGGAGAGGACTCCGGCGCCCACAACGAAGGCCATCGCGCTGATGGCCGCACCGATGCTCGATACCTACCGCGAGGTGGTGACGCCAGAGGGTGTGCCGCTGCAGTTGCCTGCCGCCGGCCCGGTACCGCGGGCGATGGCCTGGCTGGTCGATCTCGGCGTGCGCATCGCGGCACTGGTGCTGGTGTCCATTCCGCTGGCGCTGCTGGACAAGTTCGGCTCCGGCCTCTACCTGGTGCTGATGTTCCTGGTCTACTGGGCCTACCCGATCGTCTGCGAAGCAGTGTGGGGACGCACCCTGGGCAAGCGTGCGCTGGGGCTGCGCGTGCTGTCCCGCGATGGCGCGCCGGTAGGCTGGATGGCGGCGATCACCCGCAACCTGCTGCGCACGGTGGACATGCTGCCCTTCGGCTATGCGCTGGGCCTGATCAGCAGCCTGTTCGATCCGCATGGCCGCCGCCTGGGCGACCTGGTGGCCGGCACCGTGGTGGTGCATGCACCCGCACTGTACCTGCCACCGCCGCCGACCATCGACAGCGTGCTGGCCCCGCCGCAGCCCCTGCGACCAGAGGAACAGGCCGCGCTGATGGCCTTCGCCGAGCGCGCGCCACGCTTGTCGGCGGCGCGCCAGCAGGAGCTGGCCGGTATTGCCGAGCCACTGACCGGCACCCACGGCCAGGTCGGCGTTCTGCGCCTGTATGCGATGGCCAACTGGCTGCTGGGGCGGCGATGAAACAGGAGCAGTTCGTCGCCCGCTACCAGCAGGAATGGCAGGACCTGGAGCAGTGGCTGCTGCTGCGTGCCGGCGCCTCACGCCGCACGCGCCGCAAGGCCAGCGGCCTGGCACTGGACGACACGACCTTCCCGCAGCGCTACCGGCGGCTGTGCCAGCAGCTGGCGCTGGCCCGCGAGCGCGGCTACAGCCCGCAGCTGGTGCAGCGCCTGCAGCAGCTGATGCAGCAGGGCCACAGCGTGCTGTACCGCACGCCGCCGACACGTTGGCGGGGTGCCCTGGAGTTCCTGGTGGCCGACTTCCCGCTGCTGGTGCGCAGCCAGGCGCGCAGCATGTGGGTAGCGCTGGCGATGTTCGCGCTGCCGGCGGTGGCCTGCTTCGTGCTGGTGCAGGTCTATCCGGACCTGATCCACATGCTGATGGACAACCGCCAGATCGCAGAGATGGAGCGCATGTACGATCCCGCCGCCGAGCGCCTGGGGCGTGACAGCGGCACCGACTGGATGATGTTCGGCCACTACATCATGAACAACATCAGCATCGCCCTGCGCACCTTCGCCAGCGGACTGCTGGCCGGGCTGGGCACGCTGCTGGTGCTGCTGTTCAACGGCGTGATCATCGGTTCAGTGGCAGGCCACCTGCAGCACATCGGCCATGGCGACCCGTTCTGGCGCTTCGTGGTCGGCCACGGCGCCTTCGAGCTGACTGCGATCGTGATCGCTGGCGGTGCCGGCCTGCAGCTGGGCATGAAGCTGCTGGCGCCGGGCCGGCGCAGCCGCCTGGATGCACTGGTCGACGGCGGCCGCATCGGCGCGCGGCTGTGCCTCGGCGTCGCCTTCATGCTGTTGGTGGCCGCCTTCATCGAAGCCTTCTGGTCATCGATCGCCGAAGTACCTGCATGGGGCAAGTTCAGCGTGGCCGGTGTGTTGTGGGCCGGCGTGCTGCTGTGGCTGTGGCGCGGCGGACGTGGAGCTGGCCATGCGCATTGACCACCTGGACGTGGCGCTGCGTGCCCGCAGTGGCTGGGAAGCGATGGAGCTGGGCACCGCGCTGTCCCGCCGTCACGCGCGCGCGCTGTGGGGCAGCTGGCTGCTGGCCAGTGCACCGCTGTTCGTGATCTTCAACGCGCTGGGCTGGTGGCTGGATGCCTTCGGCTGGGCCTGGCTGGCGATGTGGTGGTGCAAACCGCTGTTCGAACGTGCGCCGTTGTATGTGCTGTCGCGCGGCATCTTCGGTGAACCAGTCGGCACGCTGGCCGCGCTGCGTGCGCAACGTCACTGGGGCAACAGCGGCTTCTGGGGCTACCTGGGTTGGCGTCGTTTCAGCGTGCTGCGCAGCCTGTGCCTGCCGGTGAACCTGCTGGAAGGCAACACACCGGGCCAGCGCGGCCCACGTCGTCGTGCAGTGGCAGCCGGCGCAGTGGGCGCGGCACTGGTACTGACCGTGACCTGCATGGCGTTCGAAGCCGTGCTGGTGTCCGGCGCGATCGGTGCGGTGTTCATGTTCATGCCACTGGAGCTGATGTCCGAATCATGGCGCGCCGCATGGGACATGATCGGCCAGGACACACCCGCATGGGCACGGCTGGGCTTCAACCTGGCGTGCTGGCTGGCCTCGGTGCTGATCGGCCCGTTCTTCGTCGGTGCGGGCTTTGGCCTGTACTTGAACCGGCGCACGCAGATGGAAGCCTGGGATGTGGAGATCGCCCTGCGCCGCCTGCGCGAGCGGCTGCTGCCGGCGGCATCGACGCTGGCCCTGCTGCTGTGCCTGGCACTGCCGCTGGTCTCCGCACCGGTGCATGCGCAGGACACAGACGCCGAGCCCGAACGCGCCATGGGCAAGCCCAACGACCGTGGCATCGACGCCGAGGAAAGCGACGAAGCACCGACCATCGACCCGGCCAACACCCCGGCAATGATCTTCGGCGGTACGCCGGTGGATACCGCCGGCTTCCGTCAGGCAGTGAACCGCGCCTATGAAGACCCGCTGCAGCGCCCGACCCGCCAGGTCACCCGCTGGAAGCCGATCGAACAGGCCGAGGAAGAGAAGAAGGAAGACAAGCAGCTGCAGCGTGACGCCAACAGCAACGGTGAACGCAAAGCGCGCAAGGACGGCATGGCCTGGCTGGCGCGGCTGGCCGAATGGGGCCTGTGGGGGCTGCTCGGCGTCCTGCTGCTGGTGCTGCTGCTGACCGCACGGCTGTGGCTGCCGTGGCTGCGGGGCAGTGGCCGACGCAAGGCCGAGGCCGCACCGCCGGTGGTGGAGGAACAGGTGGAGTTGCCGGTGGTGCTGCCGCCGGACGTGGCCACCCAGGCCGGCCTGCTCTGGGACCAGGGCCGGCCGCGGCAGGCGCTGGCCCTTCTGTACCGCGCCAGCGTGCGCACGGTGGGCGAGCGCAGCGGTATCGCGCTTCCACCCGGTGCCACCGAAGCGCAATGCCTGCGCGCGTCGCGGCGCATGCCCGAGGCCAGCGATCGTGACCTGTTCGCGCGCATCGTGCGCATGTGGCAGTACGCCGCCTACGGTGGCCGCCTGCCCAGCCGCGCCGATTTCGATGCATTGGCCGATACGCTGCGCCAGCAGTACGGGTGGCAGGCATGAACCCGCGCCTGTTCTGGTCGCTGCTGCTCGGTGCATTGGTGCTGTTCGGTGTACCGCTGACGATCCTTTACCTGCGCACGCATGAGCGGGTGACCGAGACCGTGCAGCTGCCGCCGCAGGGCGAAGCTGGCTACAACCCGCTGTACGTGCTCGGCCAGGCCCTGCGCGCCGACGGCATTGACGTGCACTCGCGGCCACGGCTGGAACTGCGGCAAATGACGCTGGGGCCGCACGACACGGTGGTGCTGCTGCAGGACAGCAGCGAACTGCCGCCGCCCGTCGCCAGCGCGCTGCTGGACTGGGTCGACGGGGGCGGCCACCTGCTGGTGCGGACGCCGCCACCGGCCGAGGACGATGCCGGCAGCACGCAGGGGCCCCTGCTGGATCAGCTGGGCGTGGACAGCCTGTTCCAGCGCAGCGACTGCCAGCCGTTCCATGTCGACGACGATCCTGGTCACGTTGAGTTCTGTGGAGGCCGCCGCTTCACCCTGGGTTTTGCCGCCAGTGCACAGGCCGAACGTCGCTGGGGCACGGATCGCGACCTGGTGTTTGCGCGCCTGCGCCATGGCCAGGGCAAGGTGAGCGTGCTGGCCGACATGGAGTTCATGCGCAGCGAGGTGGACTCACCGGCAGCGCGCCTGGCATCGGCAGGGGGCAAGGCCAGCGACGGCCTGCACGACGCGTCGCACCGCGACCTGACCCGCTATCTGCTCGATCCGAACTACGGCAAGGGTGCGGTCTGGCTGATCTACGCCAGCCGCCCGCCGTCGCTGTGGTCGCGCATGTTCTACCAGGGCTGGCCACTGTGGGCGCCACTGCTGCTGGCCCTGCTGGGCTGGTTGTGGGGCCGCTCGCGGCGCTTCGGCAGCCTGCTGCCGTCACCGGTACTGGAACGCCGTTCGCTGCTGGAGCACGTGCGCGCCAGTGGCGAACTGCTGCTGCGCTTCGGTCACGGCATACGCCTGTACGAGGCCGTGCTCGCCCTGTTCCTGCACCGCCTGCGCCTGCGCGCACCGATTGCCGCCGCACTGGATGGTGCGCCACGCGATCAGGCCATCGCCGAGCTGCTGAAATGGCCGCAGGCCCGCGTCGCCAGCGCGCTCACTCCCCCTCCGCCACACGATTCCTCCGCCCTGCGCGAGCGCATCCGCTTGCTGCTCCAGATGAGATCCCTGCTATGACCGAAGTCCCCGAGCTGCCGGCGGCCGCCAACGCCCGCCTGATCGAACGCGTCGATGCCATCCGCACCGCCGTCGGACACGCCTTCATCGGCCAGGCCGATGTGCTGGACCAGATCCTGGTGGCGCTGCTGGCCGGTGGCCACGTGCTGATCGAGGGCGTGCCCGGGCTGGGCAAGACGCTGCTGGTGCGCGCGCTGGCCCAGGCCTTGGAGCTGGACTATGGCCGCGTGCAGTTCACCCCCGACCTGATGCCCAGCGACGTCAGCGGCCACGCGGTGTACGACCCGAAGAGCGAAAGCTTCAAGATCCGCCGCGGCCCGGTGTTCACCAACCTGCTGCTGGCCGACGAGATCAACCGCGCACCGGCCAAGACCCAGTCCGCGCTGCTGGAAGTGATGCAGGAAGGCCAAGTGACCATCGAGGGCAAGGCCTTCACCCTGGCACCGCCTTTCATGGCGCTGGCCACGCAGAACCCGCTGGAGCAGGAAGGCACCTACCCGCTGCCGGAAGCACAGCTGGACCGTTTCCTGCTGAAGGTGCTGATCGATTACCCGCAGCTGGAGGACGAGAAGCGCATGGTGACCGCGATCACCAGTGGTCGTGCCGCCAGCGATTTCGACCTGAGCCAGGTGCCGCGCGTGCTCGGTGCCGGTGAGCTGCTGGAGCTGCAGCGCGCCACCGCGGCGATCACCGTCGATGACGAAGTGATCGACTACGCGGTACGCATCGTTGCCGCCACCCGGCAGTGGCCGGGCATCGCGGTCGGTGCCGGTCCGCGCGGCAGCATCGCGCTGGTGCGTGCCTCGCGCGCGCAGGCGGTGCTGGCCGGCCGCGACTTCGTCACGCCGGACGACGTGCGCGACATTGCGCGCCCGGCGCTGCGCCACCGCATCGCGCTGGCCCCGGAACTGCAGATCGAAGGCCAGGACGCCGACGACGTGCTGGGCGCGCTGCTGGCCAAGGTGGAAGCGCCGCGCCGATGAGGCCGGCCCCGCTGCTGTTGGCGCTGCTGCTGGCCTGGGCTGCCCTGGGCGGTCTGGTGCTGGGCGGGTTGCTGCCGCGCTGGAGCTGGGCGCTGGCGGCGCTGGCGATTGCCGTGCCCGCGTTGATGGATCTGTGGCGGCAGTCGCGGCGTCCGTCACCGCAGGTGCAGCGAGAACTGCCCGAAGCGCTGGCACTGGGCGTGCGCCGCGAGGCTGCACTGCGGTTGCAGGCAGACGCGTCGATGACGGTGCAGGTGTTCGACCTGGTGCCCGGCGGTTGGCCGTTGGAGTCGCTGCCACAGCGCGTGCACCTGCAGGCGGGCACCGCTGCCACCCTGCACTACCATCTGCAGCCGCTGCAGCGCGGGCATTTCCGCTTCGAGGGCGTGCACCTGCGCATGCGCTCGCCGTGGCGCCTGTGGTGGCAGCAACGCACGCTGCCCCCCGCGCTGGACGTGCGTGTCTATCCGAACTTCGTGCCGCTCACCCGCTTCGCATTGTTCAGTGCCGACCAGGCCTCGCGGCTGGTCGGTGCGCACGTGAAGCGCCGCCGCGGTGAGGGCACCGACTTCCACCAGATGCGCGAGTACCGCATCGGCGACAGCCTGCGCCAGCTCGACTGGAAGGCCACCGCGCGTGCACGCAAGCTGATCTCGCGCGAGTACCAGGACGAGAAGAACCAGCAGCTGCTGCTGATGCTCGACAGTGGCCGGCGCATGCTGGCCAGCGAAGGCGGACTCTCGCACTTCGACCACGCATTGAACGCCTCGCTGGTGGTGGCTTACCTGGCGCTGCGCCAGGGTGACGCCGCCGGCCTGTTCGCTGCCGGTGGTGAACGCCGCTGGGTGGCGCCGCAGCGTGGCATGGGCACGGTCGAGCACCTGCTGCGTGCCAGCTACGACCTGCAGCCGCGTGCGGTGGCCACCGATTACCTGGCCGCCGCCACCGAGGTGTCGCTGCGCCAGCGCCGGCGCGCACTGGTGATGCTGGTCAGCAACGTGCGCGACGAAGACATCGAGGATCTGCTGGCGGCGGTGCGCCTGCTGCAGAAACGCCACCTGGTGTGCGTGGCCAGCCTGCGTGAGCGCGAGCTGGACGGCGCACTGGAGGGCGAAGTGCAGACACTGGAAGACGCCACCCAGGCCGGTGCCGCCGCACTCTACCTGCAGCAGCGCGCGAAGGCGCACGAGGCACTGCGCAGCGAGAAGGTGATGGTGCTGGACGTGACCGCCGATGCACTGCCCGGCGCGCTGGTGGAGCGCTACCTGGCAGTGAAGCGCGAAGGATTGCTCTGATACCAACGATCGCTCTGGTAGGTGCCAACCTTGGTTGGCACGAAACCCACAGCGCCGACCAAGGTCGGCATCTACCAACGGCGATGCCGGCCAGCGGCCGGCACTACCCCTGCAACAACCGCCGCTGCAACCGCTCCACCGCACGTTGCAGCAACACCCGGTTGCGGGCCAGCTTCATCCACTGCGGCAGGCGCGAGAACATGGATCGGTGATGGCCGCGGCTTTCGCGCAGCATCGCGCTCGCGTACTCGTGCAATGCATGCAGATGTTCAGCGTTATAGGCCCAGAGCAGGCCCGCGCGGGTCGGTTCGACCAGGCGCAGCGGCAATCCGAAGTGCGGATCGGCAGGCTCGGCGTCACGCAACGGACGCACCGCGACCGAAACATCAGTACTGCGATCACATTGCGCACATCGAGCAGCGAAGGAGGCCGGTGCAGGCACGCCAGCGGGAACCCGGCGGCGCACATGCAGCCACTGATGCCCACAGAATCCACAAGGTTGGCGGCCCAGGATGTAGACCGCACCGACCCAGTCACCACTGTCCAGCGCTGAACTGCAGCCTGTGCAGCGGAATCGCGCCGTCCACCGGTAGGGTTTCCAGCTGGCGATCATCCAACCGGGGGTGTCGCAGCGATGGCAACGCACAGCGACGCGGTCCGCGAAGGCCTGCAGGCTGCGCCCGTCATCGAAATGCCGGCCCGGCACGGGCGTGGGACGCCCATGCCGACCAGGCCAACGCCGCACCGTCATCAGACGTAGATCCGCGTCGGCGCCTCATCAACGATCGCGTGCGGCACGAAGCGCGCACTGTCGCGGGTGATCGCGCTGTCGTCCTCGCGGATACCGATGCCGCAGGCGTGGTCACCCACCACCCAGCTGCCGATCAGCGGGTAGCCGCCTTCGAAGCGGGTCAGCGGATGCGCGCGCTGGATGATCGCCGGGCCGTCGTAGGGACCGTCGCTGCGCTGGGTGCTGCCATCGGCCAGGTGCATCTCGATATTGGCGCCCTCGCGCGAGAACAGCGGCTTGCGCACCCAGCCCGAGGCCAGCATGCTGCCGTCATCGAAGTGCGCTTCCAGCAGGTTCGGATGGCCCACGTTGCGCTGCCACAGCAGCGGCAGGATGCCCTTGTTGCTCAATACTGCCTTCCAGGCCGGTTCCAGCAGCTGCACGCCCGAGCCGGGCAGCGCGCGACCGAATTCCTCGGCCATCAGGTCTTCCAGCGGGTACAGCTTGAACAGCGTGCCGATCACCGAATCATCCAGCGCGGTGAAGCGGCCGTCCTCGGACAGACCGATGTCCTCGACGGCGATGGCCTGGCCATGCAGGCCGGCCTGCGAAGCGCAGTCGCGCAGGTAATCGACGGTGCCACGGTCTTCTTCGGAACTGCCCACCGCGCTGAAGTACAGCGGCGGCGGCAGCTGTGAAGCCAGTTCGCCGAAACGCTCGACCAGCGCCTCGTGGATCGCATTGAACTGGTCGGCGTGCTGCGGCAGGCGACCGGCGTTGCGCTGGTCTTCCAGCCACTGCCACTGGAAGAAGCTGGCCTCGAACAGCGAGGTCGGCGTGTCGTAGTTCAGTTCGTACAGCTTGGCCGGGCCGGTACCGTCGTAGGCCAGGTCCAGGCGCCCGTACAGGTGTGGCTGGCGCTGGCGCCAGCTGTCGGCGATCCAGTCGCGGTAGTGCGACGGAATCGCCAGCTGGTCCATCAGCCGTTCACTGGCGATGACATCGCCCACCAGGTCCAGCGCCATCTGGTGCAGCTCGGCGCTGGGGTCTTCGATGTCCTGTTCGATCTGGCGCAGGGTGAAGGCGTAGTACGCGCTTTCATCCCAGTACGGCTGGCCGTCGATGGTGTGGAAGCGGAAACCCGCCTCTTCCGCGCGTACCCGCCACTGGGCACGCTCGGCAATCCGGATGCGCTGCATGGGTCGATCAGCCGCCGTAGCTGCCGCTGGTGCTGCGGCGTGCGCTGGTGTTGCCGAAGCCACCACGGCTGGCAGTGACCGCACGGTTCGGCTCGCTGGTGACCGGCGCCAGGCCAGCCTTGCCGGCACCGATGCCGCTGGCGGTGTTCAGGCCACCGGTGCCGCCCGGTGCCGGGCGCGCCCAGCCAGCGTTCTTGTCCTGGTAAGCCGGTGCCGACGCCGGCGCCTGCGGGGCGAGGCCGCCGCGGTTGCTCAGCATCTGCGACATGAAGAAGCCCATCATCATCGGGCCGATGAACGAGGTACCCGCCGACGTGTGCTGCTGCACGCACTGTTCCGGCTTGTAGTCCTTCTCGCAGGCTTCCTTGCTGGCGTACTTCGGCGCCGCATCGGCGGCCTGCTTCTGCGCTTCGGCGAAGGCATTGCGGCACGACGACGGATCGCCGGTGGCCTCGGTGCAGGCTTCCACCGAGGTGTACAGGCCTTCCTGCACCTTCACCTCCGGCTCCTTCTGGCAGGCGGTGAACAGCAGCGGCGCGGCGCTCATCAGCAGCAGCGCGGTGGTGCGGGAACGTTTCATGGCCTCATGCCCTGTCGACGGATCAATGCCCCAATGATGCCAAATCCGGGCCAGCAACCGGAATCGGCAAAGTGGGAAAGATGAACGGCCTTTCATTTTCGTCGTTCCCCATCATCCACGCGTGGCGTGGATCCATCGTGTCGACCAAGGTCGACACCTACCACGAGCAACGCAGAGCGCCGGCCCCGACAGATCGCGGGAAACTGTCGAAGGCGGGGTGGGTCCGCTGGCGGGGGTGTCCGCGGCATGGATGCCGCGGTCAAGCCCCCAAGGAAGGGTTTACGGCGTCCCCCGCCAGCGGACCCACCCCGCCTCCCGCAGGAAGCCCGCTGTTGCTTCGGCCGTTGCTTCGGCGGGTGCCGGGCGCAGCCCGGCCGGACCACCTCCGGTGGTTGCAGCAGCAACCGAAAAAATTGGCCATGATCGGCTGACTCCCACGTCGTACGGCCCGCCCGTTCCGCCAGCCATGCCCGAATACCGTTCCCGTACCTCCACCGCCGGCCGCAACATGGCCGGCGCCCGCGCCCTGTGGCGTGCCACCGGCATGAAGGACGGCGACTTCCACAAGCCGATCATCGCCATCGCCAACTCCTTCACCCAGTTCGTGCCCGGCCACGTGCACCTGAAGGACCTCGGCCAGCTGGTCGCGCGCGAGATCGAACAGGTCGGCGGCGTCGCCAAGGAATTCAACACCATCGCCGTGGACGACGGCATCGCGATGGGCCACGACGGCATGCTGTATTCGCTGCCCAGCCGCGAGATCATCGCCGACGCCGTGGAGTACATGGTCAACGCGCACTGTGCCGACGCACTGGTGTGCATCAGCAACTGCGACAAGATCACCCCCGGCATGCTGATGGCCGCGCTGCGCCTGAACATCCCGGTGGTGTTCGTGTCCGGCGGGCCGATGGAAGCGGGCAAGACCAAGCTGTCCGAGCACAAGCTGGACCTGGTCGATGCAATGGTGGTGGCCGCCGATGACAGCGCCTCCGACGAGAAGGTGGCCGCATTCGAGCGCAGCGCCTGCCCTACCTGCGGCTCCTGCTCGGGCATGTTCACCGCCAACTCGATGAACTGCCTGACCGAGGCGCTGGGCCTGTCACTGCCCGGCAACGGCACCACGTTGGCCACCCACGCCGACCGTGAGGCGCTGTTCCGCCGTGCCGGGCGCCTGATCGTCGAACTCTGCCATCGCTGGTATGGCGGCGAAGACCCGAGCGCGCTGCCGCGCGGCATCGCCACCCAGGCCGCGTTCGCCAATGCAATGACCCTGGATATCGCCATGGGCGGTTCCACCAACACCATCCTGCACCTGCTGGCCGCCGCGCAGGAAGCGGAGGTCGACTTCGACCTGACCCACATCGACGCGCTGTCGCGGCGCGTACCGCAGCTGTGCAAGGTGGCGCCGAATACGCCGAAGTACCACATCGAGGACGTGCACCGCGCCGGCGGCGTGTTCGGCATCCTCGGTGAACTTGAGCGCGCCGGCCTGCTCGACACCTCGGTACCGACCGTGCACAGCACCAGCCTGGCCGACGCGCTGGAACGCTGGGACGTGGTGCGCAGTGACAACGACACCCTGCATACCTTCTTCAAGGCCGGCCCGGCCGGCATTCCCACCCAGGAGGCCTTCAGCCAGGCCACGCGCTGGCCGACGCTGGACATCGACCGCGCTGAAGGCTGCATCCGCTCGCTGCAGCACGCGTACTCACTGGAAGGCGGCCTCGCCGTGCTGCGCGGCAACCTGGCCGTCGATGGCTGCGTGGTGAAGACGGCCGGCGTGGACGAGTCCATCCACATCTTCGAAGGCCCCGCGCGCGTCTACGAAAGCCAGGACGCCGCCGTCGCCGGCATCCTCGCCGACGAAGTGCAACCCGGCGAGGTGGTGGTGATCCGCTACGAAGGCCCGAAGGGCGGTCCCGGCATGCAGGAAATGCTGTACCCGACCAGCTACCTGAAGTCGAAGGGGCTGGGCAAACAGTGCGCGTTGCTGACCGACGGCCGCTTCTCCGGTGGCACCTCGGGCCTGTCGATCGGCCACGTCTCGCCGGAGGCCGCCAGCGGCGGTGTCATCGGCCTGGTGGAAGACGGCGATCGCATCCGCATCGACATCCCTGCCCGCCGCATCGATCTGCTGCTGGACGAGGCCGTGCTGGCACAGCGCCGCAGCGACGCCGATGCGCGTGGTTGGAAGCCGCGCGCGCCGCGCCCACGCAAGGTCACCAGTGCATTGAAAGCCTACGCCCTGCTCGCCACCAGCGCCGACAAGGGGGCCGTTCGCAACACCGCCCTGCTCGGCGATTGATCAAAAAGGGGACGGAGGGGATTAAGTCGTTTGTGGCACAAACGACTTAATCCCCTCCGTCCCCTTTTCCTTCACCATGTGTGGCTCCGCACAAGGACGTGACGATGTATTTCCGCCACCTGATGGCCCTGGCGCTCGCCGTGAGTTCCGCGCCCGCGCTGGCCGACGACTGCCGGTTCGACGATCGCGCCGGACTGCTGGCGATGTCGCCAGAGGCGTTCAACCATGGCCCAGGCGAGGGCTGGGATGCGCTGGCCGAGCGTGCAGGCTGCCAGCTGGAAATCGCCGGGTTGTTCGCTGCCTATCGCCAGCAGGCGAAAGCGGCTGGGCATAGCGGGCTGGCCTGGCATGAGGCAACGATGCGCGCCGATGCAGGACAGCGCGATCCTGCCATTGCCCTGATGCGCTTGACCTACAAGCCCCACGGTGCCGATCCGGAGGGATGGAATCACTATGTCGATGCCACCATCGCCTTCCTCGATGATGATCTGCCGGCACTGAAACGGGCACGTGCGCGGCTCGCGAAACTCCCGATGCCCGCAGGCAGCGCGCGTGAGCAGGGCGATGATCGGCGATCCGCATGGCCACCGCGACTGCAGATCGTGGATTCACTGATCCGCTGCATGTACCAACCCTACGCGCTTGCCTCCCAATCCTGCCCGGAAGCCTAGTATCCGCCAGGCATGGCCCGGCGCTACCCGTGCGCCTCAGCCGATCACGCGCTTGAACGGCGGCAGCGCGTCGATGATGCGCTTGCCGTAGCGGCGGGTCAGCAGCCGCGAATCGAGAATGACCACGCGGCCGGTGTCGGTGGAGGTGCGGATCAGTCGGCCGGCGAACTGGGTCAACGTGCGCAGCGCATGCGGAATGGCGATCAGGTTGAACGCGTTAAGCCCGCGCCCCTCGAACCACTCGCTGAGCGTGGCGGTCTGCGGATCGGTCGGCACCGCGAACGGCACCTGGGTGATCACCACCGTGGTGCAGGCTTCGCCGGGAAGGTCGAGGCCTTCGCCGAACGAATTCAGCCCGAACAGCACCGAGCCCTCGCCCGCCGCCACGCGACGCAGGTGCTCGTCGATCAGCCGGGTCTTGGACATCTCGCCCTGCACCAGCACCCGCTTGCGGCGCGCGGCCGACATCAGCCCGGCCACCTTCTCCATCTTCCAGCGCGAGGTGAACAGCACCATCGAGCCCTTGGCCCAGTCCAGTTCGGTGTCGAGGTAACGCGCCACTTCGCGCGGGTGGCCTTCGCGGTCGTCCGGCGTGACCGGGAACTTCGGCACGATCAGCTCGGCCTGGTTGGGCAGGTCGAACGGCGACGACAGCGAGACCATCTCCGCCTCTTCGGGAATGCCGTTGTCGATCGCCAGCGACTGGAAGTCGCCGCCGCCGGTCAACGTCGCCGAGGTCATCACCACCGAGTCCACTTCATCCCACAGCAGTTTGCGCAGCACGTGCGCGGCCGACACCGGCGAGCCGTGCAGCACCAGGTCGCCATCGCGGGTGGCAGTCACCCAGCGCGCCATCGGCGGCGCGCCATCCTTGTCCTCGCGGCGCCACGCCTGCCACAGGTTGTACTGCTGCTCGATCATTTCCAGCGCCATGCCCAGGTTGCGCTGCAGGCGCTCGCGCGCGGCATCGTCCTGCTTGCCCTTGGCCACCTGCGCGGTGGCCGCATGCGCCCAGTTGTAGAGGCTGCGGGTGTCGTCGGCCAGCGCTTCGATCGGCTCGCGCCAGGCCTCGGGCAGGCGGCCGTTGGCGGCGCGCCACATCGGTTCCTCGTCGGCCGGTGCCGGCATCCATACCCGTTCGATGTGGTCGCGGAACGCACGCAGCTGCTTGGCCACGTTGCTGGCGACGTCGATCGCTTCGTTGGGCAGCAGGTTGCCCAGGCGGTCCTTGTCGACCGCGCGGTAGGCACCGGCAATCAGGATCTGCAGGCGGCCTGTGCGCTTGGCCATCTCGTCCAGCGCCAGGCTGGCCGCGCCCTGGTCGATCGCCACGTTGCCGATGTGATGACCTTCGTCCAGCACCAGCAGCATGTCCGACGGCGGTGCGATCAACGGCTGGCCGTTGTCGCTGTCGCCGATCGACAGCGCTGACAGCAGCAGCGCGTGGTTGGTGACCACGATCTGCGCGTCGCGCACCGTGTTGCGCGAACGCAGCACCGCGCATTGCGCCGAATAGGCGCAGCGGCGCCCGGCGCAACCCGAAGCCGGCGTGGTGATGCGACTGCGCAGGCCGGGGCTGATGGTCTCCGGCGCGTTGTCGATGTCGCCATCCCAGCTGCCACCGGTGAAGGCATCGGTCAGGCGCTTGGCGATATCCATCTCGATCGGCGCCAGTGGCCGGTCGAACAAGGGCGCGTCGTCCTCGAACATGCCGCCCTGCGAGCCCTCGCCCTGCGCCTCGGCGGCATTGCGCGTGCACAGGTAGCGGGTGCGGCCCTTGGCCAGCGCCACGGTCGCTTCCAGGCCGGTGGCTTTGAGAAAATTCGGGATATCGCGCTCGACCAGCTGCGACTGCAGGGCCACGGTGCCGGTGCTGATCACCAGCTTCTTCTTGGTGGCCAGCGCGATCGGTACACCTGCGGTGAGGTAGCCCAGGCTCTTGCCGACACCGGTGGGCGCCTCGACCACGCCGACGCCACCGCTTTTCGACAGCGCGCGCGACACCACGCCGATCATCTGGCTCTGCGAACGGCGGGTGGAGAAGCCGGGGGTATTGGCCTGCAGCGTGGTGTACGCCTTGCGGATCGCGTCCTTCAAGGCGTCATCAAGCGTGCGCGGAGCGGCGACGGTTTCAGTCACGCCGGGAAGTACCGTGGCTGGATCAGGCCGGTCATTGTCGCATGGCCGGCCACGTTCACCGCCGCTGGCACCCTGAACGGGCCAGCGACGACGCCTGGCGGCGGTCACGGTCCGGTGGCCGGACCGCTCAGGGGCCAGATACGCCGGGCATGGCCCGGCGCGACCGGTCAGGCCGCCGGGATCGTACGGCTACGCAGCAGGCGCACCAGTGCCCACACCAGCAGCACCACGCCGATGGCCTCGACCATCGCCAACGCGAAATGCAGCACGCCGAGGATGGCACCCATGCCCGAGATGGCGCTGAAGTTGCCACTGCTGACCAGCCACATCGGCAGGATGCCCGCCGCCAGGCCACCCAGGCTGGACAGCAGCAACAGCCCCAGGCCGACCAGGGCGCCGGTGCGGGTGGCATCGCGCGGTGCGCCGATCACCCAGACCAGGCCGATGCACAGCGCGATCAGTACCGGCAGGCGCACGCCGACCATGCTCAGCACGGTCACCATCAACGTTGTGCTGTCCATCGATCAGTCCTCGCCGGCCAGCACGGCCGAGCCCTGGCGCAGCGACTGGTAGATCTCGTCGGTCTGCGGGCGCACGCCATGCCACTGCAGGAAGCTCTCGGCCGCCTGTTCGACCAGCATGCCCAGGCCATCCACGGTATTGCGGCAGTTCGCCGCACGCGCCCAGGCCAGGAAGGCGATGGCGGCCTCGCCGTAGTTCAGGTCGACGGCGGTGGTCATCGAATTGACCAGCGACAGCGGCAGCTTGAACTCGACGTCGCGGTCGCGGCCGGCCGAGGTGGCATTGACGATCAGTTCGAAGTCGCCCAGATCACGCAGGTCTTCCCAGTAGCGGCTGATCGCGCGGCCCGGTTCGCCCATCGCGTCGATCAGTTCATCGGCGCGTTCCGGCGTGCGGTTGACCACCACCAGCTCGGTGATGCCGGCATCGAGGAAGGCCGGGGCGACGCTACGCGCGGAGCCACCGGCACCGATCAGCAGCATGCGGCGGCCACGCAGGTCCAGGCCATGACGGTCGGTCAGGTCACGCACCAGGCCGATGCCATCGGTGGTGTCGCCATGCCAGCGGTCGCCCTTGCGCAGCAGCGTGTTTACCGAGCCGGCGCGGCGCGCACGTGCGGTCAGGGTGGAGCACACCGAGAACGCAGCCTCCTTGTGCGGCGAGGTGACGTTGGCGCCGACACCGCCTTCGGCGGCGAAGGCTTCCAGGCCGGCCAGGAACGCATCCGGCGCCAGGTCGATCGCGCGGTAATCCACCGCGATGCCTTCCTGGCGACCGAACGTCGCGTGGATCTGCGGCGACTTCGAGTGGGCAACGGGGTGTCCGAAGACGGCGTAACGGTCGGTCATGGAATCCTCAAGCTGGCTAGACTGATGCTCTTTCGTGCACGGACCCGGATGATGCGCATCACCCCGCCCCTGCTGGTGCTTGCCGCCAGTCTACTCTCTGCCCCCGTGGCGATGGCGTTGAACGAGTACGGCATCGAAGGCATGGGCGTGGTCTCCACCCGTGCCGACGAGGGCCGCGCCACGATCAGCGCCGATGGCCAGCGCATCGTGTTCGCACGCCGCGGCGAGGCGGGCTGGGGCCTGTGGCAGGCACGCGTGGTCGAGGGCCGCTGGCAGCAGGCGCAGACGCTGCCGGTGGGCGTGGCCGGCGAGGCCCGCGATCCCTACTTCAGCCGTGATGGCCGCTGGCTGCTGTTCGCGGCCGGCCGCGAGGGCGCGCTGGCGCTGTACCGGGCCACGGTGGAAGCCGACGGCCAGCTCGGGAAGGCGCAGCCCTTGGCGGGCGATGGCGGGCGCCGGGAAGAGCGCGGGCCGGCCCTGAGCGCGGACGGCAAGCGGCTGTTGTTTGCCCGCGAGCAGGGTCGCGGCGCGGGCTGGGACCTGTTCGTGGCGTCACTGGACGCGCAGGGCGTGCGTGGCCCAGCCAGCGCATTGGCCGCGTTGAACAGCGCCGACGACGAGACCGACGGCGACTGGTTGGGCAACGACGGCGCGGTGGTGTTCAGCCGCGGCGGCGGCGCGACCGCGCAGGTGTGGAGCAGCGGCTGTGCGTGGACCGGCGCGGCGCTGCAGCCATTGGGGCTGTCATTCAACCAGGCCGGCGGCTGGACCGGCGCGCCGGTGATCGACAACGCCAAGCCGGGCGAGATGATGGTTGCCAGCAGTGCAGCGAAGGCGCCACGTGCCGGTGGCGTGGATGTGTACCGGTTGGCGGTGCCGAAGGTGGCGGCGGTTGCGGGGTGCGTGCCTGCCGCCCGGTAGATGCCAACCTTGGTTGGCATGCGGGAAAGTGCCAACCAAGGTTGGCACCCACCCGTCAGCGCGACAACACCTTCGCGCGCTGCTGCTCGTACTCGACTTCGCTCAACTGGCCGTTGTCCTTGCGCTGGTTCAGCGCGGCCAGCTCGGCCTGCACGCTCTCCGGCAGGGCCTGCTCACGGGCCACGTGGCGGGCGGCGGAGAGCTGCTCCGGCGGGCGCTTGCCCGCGCGCCATGCGGCGATGAAGACACCGACGATGATGGCGCCGAACACCAGCGTACCGATGCCCCAGATCAACCATTGCATCCATCCCAGTTCGGGTCCCATCGCGCAGTCCTCCGTCTATCGTGGCGCTATTGTCAGCGCTCGCGCAGCCATCGCGCCACCTGCGGCGCGAAATAGGTCAGCACACCGTCGGCACCGGCCCGCTTGAAGCCCAGCAGCGACTCCAGCACGCAGGCGCGCTCGTCCAGCCAGCCGTTGGCGAAGGCGGCCTTCATCATCGCGTACTCGCCACTCACCTGATAGGCGAAGGTCGGCACGCCAAACGTCTCCTTCACCCGGCGCACCAGGTCCAGGTACGGCATGCCCGGCTTGACCATCACCATGTCGGCACCCTCTTCCAGGTCCAGCGCGATCTCGCGCAGGGCCTCGTCGCCATTGGCCGGGTCCATCTGGTAAGTCTTCTTGTCGGCCTTGCCGAGGCTGGCCGCGCTGCCCACTGCATCACGGAACGGACCGTAGAACGCCGAGGCGTACTTGGCCGAGTACGCCATGATGCGCACGTTGATGTGGTTGCCGGCATCCAGCGCACGGCGGATCGCGCCGATGCGGCCGTCCATCATGTCCGACGGCGAGACGATGTCCACACCGGCCTCGGCGTGCGACACCGACTGCTTGACCAGCGCTTCGACCGTGATGTCGTTCAGCACATAGCCCTTGTCATCGATGATGCCGTCCTGGCCGTGGGTGGTGTATGGGTCCAGCGCCACGTCGGTCATCACTCCCAGCTCCGGGAAGCGCGACTTCAGCGCGCGGATCGCACGCTGCGCCAGGCCGTCCTCGGCCCACGCCGCCGACGCATCCAGCGACTTCAGCGACGGGTCGATCACCGGGAACAGGTCGATCACCGGAATGCCCAGCTCCAGCGCTTCTTCGGCCACCTTCAGCAGCTCTTCGATCGACAGCCGCTCCACGCCCGGCATCGACGGCACCGCGGTGCGGCCGGCCAGTTCGTGCACGAACACCGGGTAGATCAGGTCGTCGGTGGTCAGCGTGTTCTCGCGCATCAGGCGGCGCGAGAACTCGTCATGGCGCATGCGGCGCGGGCGGTAAAGCGGGTGGGACATGGCAGGCTCCGAGGAGTGGCTATTGCAACAGGTAACCCTGCGGCAGCAGGGGTTCGGGCAATGGGCGTTCGCCGAGCGCGTCGAGCTGGTCGATCTCGATGGTGCGCACCAGCGCGTCCAGCGGCAGGTCGTTCGGCTCCAGGCCGAACGGGTCTTCCATTTCTTCGCCCAGCTGGTCCAGGCCGAAGAAGGCATAGGCCAGCACCGCCGACAGCACCGGCGTGCCCCAGCCCAGCGAACTGGCCAGGCCGAACGGCAGCAGCACGCAGAACATCCACGCGCAGCGGTGCAGCAGCAGGGTGTAGGCGAACGGCAGCGGGGTGGTGAGGATGCGCTCGCAGCCGGCCTGGATCGACGACATCGCGTGCAGGCGCTCTTCCAGCTGGGTGTAGAGGATCGGGTCGAGGTCACCGGCGCGCAGGGCCTGGGCCAGCTCGGCCGCGATCATCGACAGCAGCGCGTCGGGCACGTTCTCACGCTGCCCGAGTTGTTCGCGCTGGCGCTTGTCCAGCCACGGCAGGGCCATCAGCGCCACGATGCGCCCGCGCAGGCGACCGGCCAATGCATGGGCGAAGGCGGTGGTGAGATAGGCGATGCGGCGGCGACGGCCGGTGTCATCGGCCAGCAGCAGGTTCACCTGGCGGGCCAGCGAGCGCGATTCGTAGACCAGCTGGCCCCACAGCTTGCGGCCTTCCCACCAGCGCTCGTAGCAGGCGCTGTTGCGGAAGCTGAGGAAGATCGACAGCACCAGGCCAAGCAGGGTGAACGGCGTGACCGACACGCGTTCGATGCCGGTGGGCGGCGCCAGCTCGACCACCGCGGCCACGGCGATGGACAGGATCAGGATGGCCAGCACCTTGGGCGCGATCGCTTTGACGATCGAACCGCGCAGGATGTACAGCAGTTGCCAGCCGTGGGGACGGGGTCGGATGATCATGGGGCAGCCGCGCCGGGCGCGGATTCACAGGCACGCGTGGGGCTCGCGCAGCCATTCATTGTACGCCCCTGCCCGGCCACCGACCGTGCGCCTGCGACGCCCTGTCGCACCCGGGCGCGGGCTCAGATCACGCCGCCACCCAGGCCGAGGCGGAGGATGCCCACCACCACCACGATGCCGTTCAGGACCAGGCCGGCCCAGGCCCGGCCACGCTTGCTCGGGTGGGTGAACAGGATGCCCAGCGCGGCGATGACCGCGCCCACCGCAGCGAACGGGATCAGGAACCAGTTGCCCCAGCCGAGCAGTGGAATCAGCGCCAGGATCATCCACAACAGCGCCAGTACGCCCCACAACAGACTGATCACACCCATGCCGCTCTCCCGCAGTTGGTTCCTGCCCCAACCATAGACGTTCCCGCTGCCGCCGCCTACTGCCATTGGCGGGGCTGTCACCCGCACCGTGCTAGCGTGCTGCCGTGCGTGCCCTGGCCCGGGTGTTGGCGCCGATTCAGAGTGGCCCGCCGATGATCGCAACCAGTCCTACAGGGGTCGTGCCATGAACATCCGTTGGGCCGCGTTGGCGGCCATCCTGCTGGTCGCCGCTGGCTGTGCCAGCACCTCCAAGGTGATGCTGGGCCATGCCCGCGCACCGATCGATCCGGCGCTGGTGCAGATCTACTCGACGCCACCGGCCGGTTCCCAGGAAATCGCCCAGCTGGAATCGGCGTCCGCCGTCGGCTTCGGCACCCAGGGCCAGACCGATGCCGCTGTGGCACGCCTGAAGCGTGAGGCCGCTGCGCTCGGCGCCAATGGCGTGGTGCTGATGGGTGTGGGCAGCAGCGGCTCGCCGGTGGGCATGTCGGTGGGCGCCGGCACGTTCGGTTCGCACGTCGGTGGCGGCGTCGGCATCGGTATTCCGACGACGCAGAAGCGCGCCGCCGGCGTCGCGATCTGGGTGCCGAATCCGGCACCGCCGGCGCGGTTGCCGACACAGGTGATCACCCCGCAGCGGTGACGCGGCAGCGTCACCGCGGGTAGCGCCGGGCCATGCCCGGCGTCTCTCCCGCTGCGCTCGCCGGGCATGGCCCGGCGCTACCGATTATTTCTGCCGGTACTTCGGCACGAACACCTTGTTCACCGCATCGGCGAGCTGGTCCGGCGGCAGCAGGCCCTGGTCGAGCAGGAAGTTGTTGAACGCCAGGCGGTCAAACTTCGCGCCCAGTGCCAGCTCGGTCTGCATGCGCAGCTCCAGGATGCGGGTGTAGCCGTAGAAGTAGCTGCCGGCCTGGCCCGGCATGCGCACCATGTAGCGGTCCAGTTCCTGGGTGGCCATCGCCTTGGACAGGCCGACCTGCTCCATCAGCACGCGCTCGCCGTTGGCGCGATCGGTCAGGCCGAGGTTGAGCATCGGGTCCAGCATCGCGCGCGCGGCACGCAGCAGGCGGAACTGCAGGGCGATCATCTGACCGTCCAGCGGTTCGTAGGGCACCATCTCGGCCTCGGCATACAGTGCCCAGCCTTCCACGTTCACCGAATTGAACGCGAACATGGTGCGTGCCAGCGACACGCCACGCTCGACCATCGCGGTGAACTGCAGCTCGTGGCCGGGGCGGCCTTCATGCGCGCTCAGCGTCCATGCCGCCGCACCGAAGTTGAAGTCGTCGTATTGTGCGCCCGGTCCTGCGGCTGGGTTGCCCAGCGGCAGCACGAAGGTGCCCTGCTGCCCGGTGTTGTTGACCAGTGGCGCCGGCAGGAAATGCGGGGCCGGGCTGGCCGCGCTCTCGGCGGCCGAACCCAGGCGCATCTGCATGGCACGCTTGGGTACGTCGACGATGGCGTGTTCACGGATCAGCGGGTCGATCGCATCGATCACCTTGCGGTAGTGGCCTTCCAGATGGTCGTCGGCGATCTTGTCGGCCTTCAGTGCGCGGATCACCGCTACCGGATCGCTCGGGTCGGCCACCTTCAGGCCCTTGTCCTTCGCCACCAGCGGCGCCAGCTGCTGCATCGCCGAGCGGGTTTCCATGAACTCCAGCTGCGCGCGCTGCATCAGCAGCTTCGGATCGATATCGATGCCGACCTGCTTGAGCTGGTAGGCATACAGCGGCGCCGGCAGGCGTGCGTCGGCACGCGCCTTCGGCAGCACCTCCTTGCGGGTCCAGGCGGCGTAGTCCTTCATCTGCCCGGCCAGGGTCTTCATCGCTTCATCGGCACCGGCAATCTGGTACTTCTTCAGCAGCGACTCGATGCCGGTGATGTAGGTTTCGACATTATCCAGCGACTGCTGCACTTCGATCTTCGTCGGCTGCAGCAGGCTGCTGTCCTTCAGCCGTTCCTCGTAGCGCTGGCGGGCCAACGTGGTGAAGGCGGTGCCGCCCGGCTGCAGGCCGGCATAGGCCTTGAGGCGGTCGAGCGCCTTGGCCCGGCGCTCGGCCGGCACCTGGTCGGACAGCAGCAGGTTGAGGCCGCTGAACACGGTCTGCGGCGCATCACTCCACGGCAGCAGGTATTTCTCGTTGAGCTCGCTGCCTTCGATGTTCTGGCTGGCGGCGTGGATCATGATCTCCAGGTCCTGGCGGACGTTGGGATCCTTCTCGGTGACCAGCTTTGCCTTGAGTTCATCGCGGGCTTTGGCCATCGCGGCGCGATAGCGCTTGCCGTTGTCCGGGCCAAGGTCTGCGACCTTGTCGTCGTAGCCGGGAACGCCGAAGAAGCCGGTTTCCTCCGGCTGGAACGGGCCTTGTGCATCGAGCAGGATCTGCGCCAGCGCATTGCTGCGGGCAACCCAGGCCGGGCTGGCCGGAGTAGTGGCCTTGGCAGCCGGCGCAGCCAGGGCCGGCGGTGCGGACAGCAGAGGTGCGGCAGTCAGGGCCAGGGCAACGGCCAACGCGATTGGCTTCATGGTGCATTCCAGGACAGGGTTGCCCGCACCCTACGCGCTCTCGGCGATGCCGACAATCGGCTGGAGGTCACGGGCGGACCGGCATGAATGCGCCCGCCCGCTCGGGTATCCGGTCATGGCTCGGGGTAGAAATTGGCAATCACCCCTCGGGTCTCATTCAACACTCTGACGTTGTGATGGGTCTCTTTCGTCCCTGCGGGCAAACCGTTATGACTGAGGTCAGGTGACGACCAGAGATTTATCCGTCCACATGGTGCTCCGGAGCATTCATAGGACATCAGTGTCCTCCATCGTCCAGGCGCATTTTCCGGCGCCTTATAGCCATGGCCATAAGAAAATCTCGGGGGACGTACGGTGGCGTTCGCGGGCTCATGATCTGCACCGAACAGGTGCCCGATCTCGTGGGCAAGGCTGCTGGTCGTGGCACCGAGACAATTCCGTTCCACTACCGCGAATGCGGTTTCCTTCGTCGCAAGCACGCGCTGCGATTGCCCACAGACCGACCGTGACGGACCGGTATCAATGATCATCAGCACGATGTCTGCCTTCTCAATATCACGAACCTGATGCATGACGCCGAGTGCGCCTCTTCTTCCGGCAACCAGATCGTCAAGCGTCTGAGTAACACCGGTTTCCTGATAGCCGGAAAGGACGTTGGCGGCGCGCTCGAGTTCAACCTTGATTCCGCTATGAGAGAAACTCTCGTTGGCTAAACAGACGGCCTCCCGCATTTCTGCGAAGACCACCTCGCGGTCATCGCCGAGGGCCGTAGTTCCGTAGCCAAACAGAACACGTACTGTCGATTTCGCCTCTTGCTCAACGTCGTCAGAACTGACCGCATCGAGTGCATCCGGGCTGACATCGCGAACCGGTGCCTCGCGTGGAAGCCGGCGAAAATCCTTTCGAATCAGCACACCGTCTTGCAGTTCGTATCGAAAGCTCCCAATGTCAAAGATGGCCCTTAGTTGTCCGTCAGCAGCCTCGGTGATCCGAACCGCTCTCTCCGCATCCACGCACGAAGACGGTGCCTTAGATGTAGAAGTAGATGTAGATGTAGATGCCATCGTTCCGGTCCAACGAAGCCGGGCAGAGGGCATCGCGGCCACTGCTCCTGCATCCGTGCCCGCCGGGACATAGACCGGGTCTGGAGCCGCATTCAATCGCGGGCCTGCAGTGCGCTTCAATCGCACGATTGCATCGAAGAGATCCACTTCGATCACATTGCCGGACAATGCCTCTGGGTGAACGTCGACACGGCGAATCCAGTCGACAATGCTATCCTCGTGCTGCTTACGAATCTGCATACCGGGATCCCAGCCGCCGACAGGAATCTCAATGAACTTGGATGCCGCCTGCGCAGGCCAGGATGCGCTACTGAATAGCACGACGGCCAGAGAGAATAGAGCTGTTTTCATGATCTACTCGTAGTATCGGTGCCACATGGCATGACGAACGCTACGGCCTTGCTACTGACCACTTGGAGACATTCGTCACATAGGCAGTGGGAGACAGCGATGTCGAGTAGCATGCGACAAAATCTCCCTATGCAAGCTCAGGATTGGTCAGATCTGAAGCGCTGAAATTCGGCCTCGCCATGCCAGCGATACTCAAATAACTGGCGCTTGCGACACCTGATAGTCTGGCCGCCGGTCCCTCACATCATTGCGCTCATTGAACACAGCGCGGCGCGTATCGCGCTTCACCAGCTGATCATCGTTGAGGGTATAGCGCCAGACGCCGTGCCTGAACCCCGCGCGTGCGCCCGAGGCACTCAATCTGATGCTTATGCGCTGCGGCTGGCTGAGCTTGGGTTTGCATCCGGGGACGTGCTTTTCGCCGTTCCCGTCCATTGCACGCTGGACATCGTGACAACTTCGCGATGGACGCCCTGCGCACCATCAGGGCGGTACATGACCTCTTCCGCGGTTTCGAACAAAGGGACGGAAGGATCGCGGACAAGGTGGAGAACAACGTCATACAGGTTGACGGTAATCTCGTCTGCGGCCGACGCAAGCTCATTCACTCGAACCAGACGCACCCATTCCACGGTGTCGCCACTCGCACGCAGGCGCTGCTCTGCCTGTACCACCGATGTATCGGCAAGCGCCTCCACGAATGGCTCAGCGGCCATGGTCTGCGAGAGCCATACCGGCGTGTAGAGCTGCAACGCCGCCAGCATCCTGATCGCTTCTATTCGAATTGCATGGACCTCCGGGACAGGACCGACGTCGGCTGCCTGGGGCAGCACGATACGTTTCGATCAATCTCTAGAGGAATGCGGGCAAGGTCGCAATGGTCAACCGCGACAGCCCCAGCCAAGCATGTGTGGCAGGGCATTCTCACGGCTCAGCACCCCGATGTAGGAGGTCCCGCTTACGACACGGCGACCAAGCCAAAGCCCCGCGCTGCGCGCGACAGTCGACTGACGGTCGGCGCTACTCCCGCCGCTTCAAGCGGAGGTCACAACGCCGCGGTCAGCGGGCATTCGCCGCGATCACGGCAGGCCTGCAACTCGCACTCTCCCGCAGCCTCGTCGTCATCCAGCGCGGTCAGATCGAAGGTCTGCTTGTCTTCGGCCAGTACATACATCACCGGGTAATCCCAGACTTCATCGCGACGGCTGCCCTGCACGAACAACCGGCCGTGCGCATGCGGTCCTTCCAGGGCCACGGTCAGGCCGACATCGCGCTGGCCGTTGATCGCGGTCTGCATGCTGCCCAGCGGCATCGATTCGATATGCAGCGGCTCGCCGAAGGCTTCCACCAGTTCGATGCTGCAGCCCGCGCGACGCAGCGCTTCGCGCATCGGCGGGCTCTCGCGTGCCGCCTCGCTCCAGCGCAGCACGCTCCAGGTCACCACGCCACCTGCGCCGCCCAGCACCAGCACCACCGTCAGCGGCATTGCCCAGCGCCAATGGCGGCACCACCAACCGGCGGACGTCTGTCGATGGGCGGGAATCGGTGGTGGCAGGGTCATCGGCGGGCTCCTTCCCGGCTGCGGATCAGGGCTTCAGGCAACGTCCCAGGAAGGCTTCGGCCACGCGGTAGCGATGCAGGGCATCGGCGCCGGACAGGCCATGCTTGGCACCCGGGTAGGTCATCAGCTCGAACGGCTGTGCACGCTTCTGCAACGCGCTCATCAGGCTGGTCGAATTGGTGAACAGCACGTTGTCGTCAGCCATGCCGTGGATCAGCAGCAGCGGTGAGCGCAGGCCGTCGATATGGGTCAGCACGCGCGCTTCGCGGTAACCCGCTTCATTGCGCGCCGGCAGATCCATGTAGCGTTCGGTGTAATGGCTGTCATACAGGCCCCAGTCGGTCACCGGCGCACCGGCCACGCCACAGGCGTACTGGTTCGAGGCCTTGGCCAGCAGCATCAGGGTCATGTAGCCACCGTTGGACCAGCCCTGCACGCCGATGCGCGCCGGGTCCACCCACGGTTGCTGCTTCAGCCAGGTCACGCCGCGCAGCTGGTCGGTCACTTCCACCGTGCCCTGCTTGCCATACAGCGCACCACCGAAGTCACGGCCACGTCGCGGGGTGCCACGGTTGTCCAGCGAGAACACCACGTAGCCCTGCTGGGCCAGATACTGGTTGAACAGGTGGTCGCCACGGCCGGGCCAGCTGTCGGTGACGGTCTGGCTGGCCGGGCCGCCGTAGACGTACACCGCCACCGGGTAGCGCTTGGACGGATCGAAGCCGGCCGGCTTGATCAGGCTGTAGTTCAGCGGGGTCTTGCCATCGGCAGCCGTCAACGTGCCGAACTCGACCGGGCGCTGCGCATCGCGGTAGCGCGCATACGGGTGCTTGGGATCGGCCAGGTCGTTCTCCACCAGCGTAGCGATCTTCTCGCCGTTGGCGCGGAACAGTTCAATCTGCGGCGGCGTAGTGCTGTTGGACCAGCTGTCAACGTAGACGCTGGCATTGCGGGCGAACGTGGCGCTGTGCATGCCCGGCGCCCTGGACAGGCGCTGCGGCTCGCCACCCTGCAGCGACACCGCGTAGATCTGGCTTTCGCGCGAGGTCTCGATGCCGGCACGGAAGTAGGCCTTGCCGGCCTTTTCATCGACCGCCAGCAGTTCGTCCACCGGCCAGTTGCCGTGGGTCAGCGCGGTGGCCTTGCCCTTGCTGTCGATGCGGTACAGGTGCTGGAAGCCGGTGCGCTCGGACGACCACAGCACGCTGCCGTCGTCGAGGAAGCGCAGGCTGTTGTGCAGCGGCACCCAGGTCGGGCTGGTCTCGTGGGCGAGCACGCGCTGGCGGTTGGAATCGAGCGCCACTTCCACCAGGTCCAGCTGTTTCTGGTCGCGCGACTGGCGCTGGAAGCTCAGGTGCTGCGCATCGCGCCAATCGACGCGGGCCAGGTAGATGTCCTGCTCCTTGCCCAGGTCGACCCAGCGCGGCTGCGCGTCGGCGGCCGGTGCGATCACGCCCAGCTGCACGCGCACGTTGGCATCGCCGGCGGCCGGATAACGCTGCTCGATCACGTCGGTGCGGTCGGCGTAGACCTCGTAGCGCTTCTGCACCGGCACCGGTGCCTCGTCGATGCGGGCAAAGGCAATGGCCGAATCATCCGGCGCCCACCAGTAGCCCGTGTGGCGGTCCATCTCCTCATCGGCGACGAACTCGGCCACGCCGTTGCCGATGGTGGTGCTGCCATCACGGGTCAGCTGCAGCTGCTTGCCACTGGCCAGGTCGATCACCCACAGGTTGCGGCCGCGGATGAAGCTGACGAAGCCGCCCTCGGGCGACAGCTTGGCGTCGGTGGCGAATCCTTCACCGTGGGTCAGCTGGCGTACCGCGGCTTGGCCCTGCTGCTTGAGGTCGTACAGGTACAGCTCGCCGCCCAACGGGAACAGCAGGCGCTGCGCGTCCGGCGACCACTGGTAATCGACGATGCCGGTCATCGCGGCGATGCGCTGGCGTTCGCGGCGTGCCTTTTCCTCATCGCTGAGGGTTTCGGTGCCGGGCAGCACCACCTTGGAATCGACCAGCAGCCGGGTCTGGCCGCTGCCGATGTCGTAGGTCCACAGGTCCAGCTGGTTGCGGTCGCTGTCCTTGCCGCGCAGGAAACTGACCTGCGAACCGTCCGGCGCCACCTTCGGCTTCATCAGGGTCGGGCCGGACAACGGCAACGGGCCGGTGATGGCTTCCAGGGTCAGCTTTTCAGCGTGGGCGGCGGTTGTGGTGGCGAACATGAGGGCGAGCGAAGCGAACAGGTGGCGCATGGAGGATCCCGGCAAACGGCAGGTCCACCCCGGCTCGGAGCACGGGGCGGTCGTTCCCCATCCTAACCAAGCCCGTGCAGGAAGGCAGCATGACCTTTTGCCCATAAGGCGTGCTGACGAGTGCCGACCAACGGTCGGCACCCACCGTACCGGGTCAGCGCTGGCCGAACAGGTGCTTGCGCTCTTCGTCGCTGAGCGGCTTGCCGGCGTTGGGGTTCACCTGCTGGCGCAGGGCATAGGCGCGCTGGGTGGCCGGGCGTGCGGCGATGGCGTCGTGCCAGCGCTTGAGGTTCGGGAACGCGGCGAAATCCACCGGCAGCTTGTCGTAGGCGCCGATCCACGGATAGCTGGCCATGTCGGCGATGGTGTAGTCGTCGCCGGCCAGGAAGGCGTGCTGGGCCAGGCGCTTGTCCATCACCCCGTGCAGGCGGCGCACTTCGTTGTCGTAGCGCTCGATGGCATACGGGATCTTGTCCGGCGCATACACGTTGAAGTGGCCCATCTGGCCGCTCATCGGGCCCAGGCCGGCCATCTGCCAGAACAGCCATTCCAGGGTGGTGACGCGGCCGCGCGGATCGCTGGGCAGGAACTGGCCGGTCTTTTCGGCCAGGTACAGCAGGATCGCGCCGGACTCGAACACGCTCTGCGGGGCGCCGCCATCGGCCGGGGCATGGTCGACGATGGCCGGCATCTTGTTGTTGGGCGAGATGGCGAGGAATTCCGGCTTGAACTGGTCGCCCGAGCCGATGTTGACCGGGTGGATGCGGTACGCCAGGCCGGCTTCTTCCAGCAGCAGGGTCACTTTGTGGCCGTTCGGGGTGGGCCAGTAATACAGGTCGATCATGGCGGCGGCTCGGGGTGCGGAAAGGAACCTGAAGTCTAGTGCGTGAGTTGGGTTGGCACCGTCACGGCAGGCCGGTAACCTCGCCTCTCCCCCGCAACGCAGCATCCTCCGCATGAGTGCAAACCGCCCGCCGCTCTCCCCGCTGTCCACGCTGATCTTCGCCTCGCGCTGGCTGCAGCTGCCGCTGTACCTGGGCCTGATCGTGGCGCAGTGCGTCTATGTGTTCCTGTTCGGCAAGGAACTGTGGCACCTGATCTCGCATTCGGCCTCGATGGGTGAACAGCAGATCATGCTGATCGTGCTGGGCCTGATCGACGTGGTGATGATCTCCAACCTGCTGGTGATGGTGATCGTCGGCGGCTACGAGACCTTCGTCTCGCGCCTGCGCCTGGAAGGCCACCCGGACCAGCCGGAATGGCTGAGCCACGTCAACGCCAGCGTGCTGAAGGTGAAGCTGGCGATGGCGATCATCGGCATCTCCTCGATCCACCTGTTGAAGACGTTCATCGCCAGCGGTGCGCTGGGCGGCATCCCGCTGTGCACGCCGGAGCAGATGAGCGTGGCTGCTGCCAACATCGGTGTCGCCCGTTGCTCGATGCTGACCCAGGACGGCGTGCTGTGGCAGACCATCATCCACTGCGTGTTCATCCTCTCGGCGATCGGCATCGCCTGGACCGACAAGCTGATGTCCAACAGCCACAGCAAGTCGCACGACCACTGATGCAGCAACCGGCAGCGGCGCTTCGCCGCTGCCCCGTCCCGGCCACCGCCCCTTGTACGCGGCGGTGGCCGGGATGCTAGATTGCACCCTCGCCGTTGCCGGCGGTGGCGTCGGGAAACGTCATCGTTCCGCGCCCGGACCCCAGGTCCCGGCCATGCGTATCAATGATTTACGTCACGTCGTCTTCTAGAGGGGAGCAGGATGTCGCACGTCTCAACGATCACCGCCGCGCGCCGGTGGCTGCCGGTTACCCTGGCACTGGCACTGGCCGCCTGCTCGGGCAAGGAAGAATCCGCAGCGCCTGCTGCCGCCACGGCGCCTGCCGCTGCTGCACCCGCCGCACCGGTGGTCGCTGCCAAGGTGCAGTCGATGGGCACCGAGCAGCTGCGCGAATCGGCCAGCCAGGCGCTGCGCGAGAACCGCATGTATGCGCCGGCCGGCGACAACGCCATCGAGTACTACCTCGCCCTGCGTGACAAGACGCCGGACGACGCCTCGGTGAAGAGCGCGCTGACCGACCTGCTGCCCTACACCCTGATCGCCGCCGAGCAGCACCTGGGCCGTGAGGACTACACCGAGGCGCAGCGCCTGGTGGCGCTGATCGAAAAGGTGGATGCCTCCGCCCCCGCACTTCCGCGCCTGAAGGAAGGCCTGGCCAAGGGCGTGGAAAACGCGGCCAAGCGCACCGAGACCGAAGCCGAGAAGGCAAAGAAGGACGCCGAGGACCGCAGCAAGCAGCAGATCGAACAGCAGCGCCTGGCCGAACAACGCACCAAGGAAGCCGACGCGGCCAAGCAGATCGCCGCGCAGCAGGATGCCGCACGCCGCGACAACGAGCGCCAGGAGGCCGAGCGCCAGGCCGCGGCCCGTCGCGATGCCGAACAGAAGCAGCAGCAGGCCGCCGCCCAGCAGGCCAGCGCCGCGCGCCAGGCAGCCGCCGTCGCAGCTCCCACCCTGCGCCCGGTCAGTACGCCAGCGCCGCGCTATCCGGCCGAAGCCCTGCGTTCGGGAACGTCGGGCGAAGTGCTGGTGGAGATCACCGTGGGCACCGACGGCTCAGTGGTCAGCGCCCGCGTGCTGCGCGCAACGTCCGGACGGACCTTCGACCGCGAAGCCCTGAACGCAGTCAAGCGCTGGCGCTTCGAGCCGGTCAACGCGCCGGTCACCACCCGCCGCACCCTGGTGTTCGCGCCGGGCGGCTGACCGCAAAAAAGGGGACGGAGGGGATTAAGTCGTTTCTGCCGCCTCCGTGACGCCAAGGCCCGGTTCGTCCGGGCCTTGTCCGTTTCAGGCCGCGCCATCAATCAGGCGCTGCAGGGCAGGATCGCGCGCGACCAGCACCTGGAACAGACCCAGCGCATGCAGGCCCGGCAGCAACGCACGCAGGTCGGCTTCGGCAGTGGCGCGGAAGGCGGGATCGCTGGACGGATCCTGCCAGTCACGAACGCTGGCCAGGAAAGCACCCACGCTGCCCTTGCGCACGGTGACGCCGTTCACCTGCACGTCGTTCTGATGATCGGGAAGAATGTCCTGTGGCTGCATGGGGAAGCGCTCCGTTGAAGTAGGCTCCAGTGTCGGGACGCGGACGCGACGTTTCTGCCGTATAACTGCCAACTAATATGGCAGATCAGACAACCAGCGGATTGCTCGACCCCGTGTTGGCCGATACCGCCGACGGACCGGTGGTGCTGGCGGCCGGGCTGCGCCAACGCGGTATACGTCGCACAGCCCGCCACCGGCATGCCCGTGGGCAGCTGCTGGGTGCGCATCAGGGGCTGCTGCGGATCGCCGCCGACGACCTGCACTGGCTGCTGCCCGCAGGTCACGTCGCCTGGATACCGCCCTTGCTGCCCCACGCGCTGCTGAGCGCAGACGGGTTCGATGGCTGGAGCCTGTACTTCAACGCCGAGGCCTGCCTGGACCTGCCCGCCACACCGCGCATTTTCCAGCCCAATGCACTGCTGCAGGCGGCGACAACACGTGCGCTGCGATGGCCCCATCAGCCACTGGATGCTGCACAGGCTCGACTGGCCGGTGTGATCGCCGATGAGATCGCCGCCAGCACGCCCCTGCCGCTTGCCCTGCCACAACCGCGTGACCGGCGACTGCAGAAGATCGCTTCGGTGCTGGCGCGTTGGCCGGACGACCTGCGCAGTGTCGAGGCGTGGGCGGCCACCAGCGGGCTGTCCAGCCGCAGTCTCGCCCGCCGTTGGCAGGCCGAAACAGGCATGACCTTGAGCCAGTGGCGGCAACGCCTGCGCGTGCTGCTGGCGCTGCCACGCCTGCTGGCGGGCGAGCCGGTGATCAGCGTCGCGCTGTCGATGGGTTACGAGACGCCCAGCGCCTTCATCGCCGTGTTCAAGCGCGAGATGGGTGTGACGCCTGCGCGGTACGGAAAAGGGGACGGAGGGGATTAAGTCGCTTCTGCCCTACCCCACATCTTCTCGCGGCATCGCCTGATGTCCACCGCAGCCACGTTGGCGGCAGGCTGATGATTCCTTGAATCCCTGAACTCCCATGCCTCGACAAGCACGCCTGATGTTGGCCGGCCAGCCATACCACGTGACCCAGCGCGGTGTGAACAAGGGGGCTATCTTCGTTGACGATATCGACCGCCAACTGTTTCTGCACCTGTTGCACAGCGCCTTCCTGAAGCGTCAGATCGCGCTGCATGCCTACGTATTGATGGGCAATCACGTCCATCTGTTGGCCACACCCTCCACGGGTGTGGGCCTAGCCAATGCGATGCGGATGCAGGGCAACAACTACGTCCAGGCCTTCAATCAGCGACATGGGCGCAGCGGACCGCTCTGGCAGGGCCGCTTCCATTCTTCAATGGTGGACAGCGACGCCTATCTGCTCAGCGTCTATCGCTACATCGAACTCAATCCGGTTCGTGCAGGCATGACAGCCGGCCCGGAAGATCACCCATGGTCGAGTGTGCATGGGAACCTGCAGCGACGGCACGACCCGATTCTGACAGAGCATCCTGCATTTCAGGCACTGGCCGCGAGCAAGCGACAGCGTGCGACGCTCTATGGGCAGTTCCTGCGGGATCTGAATGCGTCCGCTGACCTGCAGGCAATCCGCGCTCACAGTGCTGCGCAGCATCCATTGGGAAGTACAGCGTACCTGCGGATGGTGGAGCAGACACTTGGGCGACCTGCGATGCTGCGCAAGCGGGGGCACCCGCGCAAAGAGGGGACGGGAGAGCTGTAAACGACTTAATTCCCTCCGTCCCCTTTTTTACATGTCAGCCGGAGATCGCCAGACGCTCATTGTGGTAACGCCGCACCGCGGCGAACCACAGCAGTGCGGCCAGGCCGAGGCTGGCGCCCAGGTAGATGGCCCAGACCGCCGGCGTGATCGTCTCGTGGCGGATCACCTTCAGCAGCATCTGGTTCTGCGACAGGAACGGCACGGCGTACTGCCACAGCTCGCTCTTCAGCGGGTAGGCCACCAGCGCGTAGCCGGGCATCATCGGCAGCAGCATCAGCCAGGTCATGTGGCTCTGCGCCTCCTTCATGCTCTTGGCCGCGGCCGACAGGAAGGTCAACAGCGAGGTGCCGATCATCAGCATCGGCAACATCACCAGCAGCATCTGCAGCATCGAACCGACATTCATGTTGAACTGGCGGCCGATGTTACCGGGCGCGATCTGTGCGCTCACCTTGAACGCGACCAGGGTCAGCAGCAGCGACACGAACCCGACCACGCAGGCGGCGGCGATCTTGCCGCTGACGATCGCGCTGCGCGAACCCGGCGTGGCCAGCAGCGGCTCCAGCGACTGCCGCTCGCGCTCACCAGCGGTAGCGTCCATCACCAGGTAGGCGCCACCGATGAACGAGGTGAGCGTGAGCAGCACCGGCAGCAGCATCGACAGGATCATGCCGCGCTTGGCTTCGGCACTGGCCAGGTCCTGGCGCGCCACGTCCAGCGGCCGCGCGACCTGTGCGTCGATGCCACGCGCCATCAGGCGCAGCGCACCGACCTGGCCATTGTAGGTCGCCAGTGCCGCCTCCAGCCGCGCGCTGGGCACTTCTGCGGCGCGACGGGTACTGTCCTTGATCACCTCCACCAGCGCCGGCTTGCCATCGGCCCAGTCCTTGCCGAAGTCATCGCTGATGCGCAGTGCCACGTCGATCTGCTGGCTGCGGATGGCCTCGGCCAGGTCCTTCGGTGCCGGTGCGGTGTTCAGTCCCTGCGCGGCAAGGAAACGCACCAGATTAGGGGCGTTGTCCGCACCGATGGTCGGAATCTGCAGCGGTTGTTCAATCTGGGTGCGTACCCGGCTCTCGGCCAGCTTGCCCATGCCCAGCAGCAGCACCGGGTACAGCAGCGGCCCGAACAGCAGGGTCAGCAGCAGCGTGCGGCGATCACGGGAAAGATCGCGCAGTTCCTTGCGCATCACCGTCATCAGGGTCGACATCATGCTCATGCGTGCAGGCCCTCTTCGCTGCCGATCAGTTTCACGAACGCATCTTCCAGGTTGGATTCGCCGGCCTGCGCGCGCAGTTCATCGGCGCTGCCGGCAGCCATCACCGTGCCCTTGGCAATGATCACGATGTGATCGCACAGCGCGGCCACCTCCTGCATGATGTGGCTGGACAGGATCACGCAGCGGCCCTCTTCGCGCAGACCCAGCAGGAAGCGGCGCAGTGCGCGCGTGGTCATCACGTCCAGGCCATTGGTCGGCTCATCGAGAATGACGTTGCGTGGGTCGTGCACCAGCGCGCGGGCAATCGCGGTCTTGGTGCGCTGGCCCTGCGAGAAGCCATCGGTCTGGCGGTCGAGGATGTCACCCATGTCCAGCGCGTGCGACAGCACCTCGATGCGCTCGCGGATGCGCTCGGCCGACAGGCCATGCAGTTCGCCGAAGTAGGCGATGTTCTCGCGCGCGGTCAGGCGCTTGTAGACGCCACGCGCGTCGGGCAGCACGCCAAGGTGGCGGCGTACTTCCACCGGATTGCGCGCAGCATCCACACCATCGACGCTGATGCTGCCCTGGTCGGGCGTCATCAGCGTGTACAGCATGCGCATGGTGGTGGTCTTGCCGGCACCATTGGGGCCGAGCAGGCCGGTGATGCGGCCATCCTCGGCGCGGAAGCCGACGTTGGAGACCGCCTGGATGCGGCCCGTGCGGGTGTCGAAAGCCTTGTGCAGGTTGTCGGCGACGATCATGGTTCCCATCCGTTGAACGAGGTGAACGCCGGCACGTAGCTCAGCGTGTCCAGGCAGCCGGCATCCAGCGCCTTGGCATCGGTCTTGTCGATGAACTGGCCGAGCAGGCGCGGCATGCAGCCGGCGGTCAGCGTGCCGTGGCCCTGGCCGCGGGCGACCAGCGCGCGGCCATTGGGCAGGCCCTTGAGCACCTGCTCGGCATAGCGCGGCGGCGTCACCGGGTCCAGCTCACCGGACAGCAGCAGCGCCGGTACGTCACTGCGCAGCGGCACGGCATTGCCTGCCGGTGCCGGCCGGTGCGGCCATACCGGGCAGGCGGCGAAGAAGGCACTGGCCACGTCGTTGCCGAACAGGCGCTCGGGATCTTCGGCCGGTGCGTGGTAGCGCGGCGCATCTTCGCTGCAGATCACCGACCACTGCATGCCACGATTGATCTGGAAATCCATGCTGCGGTTCGCACCACGTGCCAGCGACGCCAGCGGTGCATAGCGGCCATGCGCGGCTTCATCGAGAACCAGCGGCAGCAGCGAGGAATACTGCGGCACATAGGAGAAGGCGAACGCCAGGCCGATCACGCTGTCCGGACTCAGTACATCCTGCCGGGTCTGGTTGGTGCCGGGGTCGCGATACTCCACCGAGACCGGCGCACGGCGCAGGGTCTCGACCACGCTGCGCAGCTGCGCGCGGGTGTCGGTCGGGAAGCGCTTGCTGCAGGCGGCATCCTTGCGGCACTGCGCCGATTGCAGGGCGATCGCATCCTCGAACGTCGTGGCGAAATCACCGCCCACCACCAGCTCATTCGGCACTACGCCATCGATGACGATGCTGCGCGTGTGCTGTGGATAGGCACCTGCATAGCGCTGGGCCACGCGCGTACCGTAGGAGCCGCCGACCAGGTTGATACGCTCGACGCCCAGCGCCTGACGCACCGCATCCAGATCAGCAATCGCCTCGGTGGTGGTGTAGAAGCGCGCATCGGCCCGCCCCTGCAGCGAAGCGGCGCAGCGCTCGGCGTAATCGCGCAGCGACGCTTCAGTGGGTGCGGCATCCTCGTCCATGGCCAGGTCCTTGCCATCCGCGCCAAGGCAGTTGAGGGGATTGGAGCCGCCGGTACCGCGCTGGTCGACGAGGAAGACGTCGCGCTGCTTGCGCACCTGGCGCAGCGCCGTATCGACGATGACCGCCACTTCGCTGGCGGCCTGGCCCGGACCACCGGCCAGGAAGAACACCGGATCTGGCTGGCTGGAGCCGCTGCTGCCCGATTCCAGCCAGGCGATGCGCAGGCCGATGCGTCGGCCATCGGGCTGGGCCCGATCCTCCGGCACCTGCAGGGTGGCGCACTGCGCCTCCACGTTGGCGCTGGCGCCTTCGGTGGACAGCGTGCAGGGCTGGAAATCGATGCTGCCGAAGCGGCGGCTGGGTGCATCGCTGGCGCCTTCGGCACCGGGTGACGGTGACTGGCTGCAACCGGCAAGCATCAGGCTGGCCAACGCTGCGGCCAACGCGAGGTGGTGTCTTTGCATCGTGCTCGTTTCCCCTGGAGGACGTTCCTGGCAACCACGACGGGCTGCCGCGGAAGATGTGACCCAACTTACACGGGCACGGCGTCGTCGGCGATGGGCAGACGCGAAATCTCCGCCGGCGTGGCGCAGGCCAGGCGATCGCGGCCCGCGGCCTTGGCCCGGTACAGCGCCGCGTCTGCCGCTGCCAGCAGCGTGGACAGGTCGCCGTGGCCGTCGTCCATGGCCAGGCCGATGCTGGCGGTGACCGTCACCGGCCCGGTGGTCAGCCGCGCCGGCGTCTGCTGCAGAGCGGTACGGATCGCCGCAGCCCACGCCATCGCTTCGTCCTGCGTGCCGCCGGCCAGCACCAGCACGAACTCCTCGCCACCGTAGCGGCCCAGCAGCGTGTCCTGGCCCTGCAAACCGTGCTGCAGCAGCGCAGCGAAGTGGCGCAGTACCTGGTCTCCGGCCAGATGGCCCCAGCGGTCGTTGATCTGCTTGAAGTGATCGACGTCGACCAGCAACAGGGCCAGTGGCCGGCCCTGCCGACGCAGCCGCTGCAACTGTGCCTGGCCATCGGCCAGCACCGCGCTGCGGTTGAGCAGCCCGGTCAGCCCATCGGTGCGCGCCGCACGCCGCAGATCGACCAGCATGCGTTCGACCAGCAGCAGCACCATCGCAAAGCACCGCGCCAGTTCCAGCATCACGCCGGCAAGGTAGGTGACGAACATCGGTGTACCGGTGCGCATGATGTCCTCGCCGGCATCGGGTGCCACCGGCAGGAACAGGCGCACCGCGTACAGGGCCGCCTCGGCCAGGAACACCGCCGCCGCCAGGCGGCAGCTGGTGCGCTGCTGCACGGGGGCATGCCGCAGCAGCAACCACGCGATCCAGCCATCGACCAGCAGCGTGAACACACTGAACACCTGCAGGCGCACGCCCAGGTCCGGCCACAGCACCAGGAAGGCGAAGATGCAGGCCATGAAGGCGGCCGCCATCAACAATGGACGCCACAGCGGCAGCGGCTGTTCCAGATGCAGCGCCACGCCGCGCAGCATCAGCACCGCGCAGCCGGCCATCGCCGCGTTCCCGGCCAGTATGGCCGGCGCCAACAGCAGGTAGGGTCGCAGCGCCAGCAGGGTCACACCCAGGGTCAGCAGCCACAGGCTGGCGGTCCACAGGCGCAGCACCGGTTGCCCGCGCAGCACCACCAGCAACAATGAGAACCCCACGGCAATGCCGATGCAGAGCAGGAAGCCAAGCACGGTAATGGTCGGGAAATCCAGGGACATGCGGCGCTCATCGGCCGGGGCGGCGCGCGCATCTTAGCGCCTTGTGGTGCGATCCCCCCGGCGCTTCCCGCCCCGATGGCGATGCGGGGTCTGAAAACGGCGAGCACGGCGGCCGGCGTATGCGCAGAATCCGCGGAAAACCAAGGAGACGCTCATGCAAGCGTGGTACCTCGGTGGCATCGACCACCGCCCGTTCCTGCACCTGTTCGAGAAGAGCGACACCGCGCTGGCTGCGCTGGGCATCCAGCGTCGCTGGGCCGGCGAAACAGGAGGACACCCCTGCCGGATCAGCCTGAGCGATCCGCCCGGTGGCAGCGAGCTGCTGCTGTTGTCCCATGTGCACCTGCCCCTGCACTCGCCCTATCACGCCTCGGGCCCGATCTTCGTGCAGCGTGGCGTCACCCGCTGCGTGCTGCCGCCAGGTGAAGTACCGCCGTACGTACAGCGCCGGATGATCTCGTTGCGCGCCTATGACCAGGCTGCATGGATGCTGGCCGCAGAGATCAGCGCGGGCACGGACGTCTCCGCTCGGCTGGACGCGCTGTTTGCCGATCCTGCCGTGGCCTTCGTGCAGCTGCACAACGCGGCGCACGGCTGCTTCTCATGCCAGGCGGATCGCGTGGGCATGGCGCCGACGTAGCAGGATCTCCACGACGTGATCGTTGCCACGCCGAAGACGTGATCGTCAGCGCATCCGTTCAGTCCCGCGTGAAGCCTGCGGGAAGGGCTTCACACCCACAGTCACGGATCGGCATTTCCATGGTTCCGCACCCTGCGCTGCGACTCGATACTCGCCGTGGTGCCGCCGAAAGTCCGCCGTGCAGCGCAGCTCCTGCGGCCACCGCTCTCTTTCGACGACCACAAGGAAGCGCCATGTCATTCCGATCCACACCGCTGTTGCTGGCCACTTCACTGGCCGCCGCTGGACTGCTGCTGGCCGGCGATACATTTGCCCATGGCACCATGACCACGCCGATCAGCCGCGTCTATGCCTGCTTCCAGGGCAATCCCGAGAACCCGACCAACCCGGCCTGTGCCGCGGCCAAGGCCATCGGCGGCTCACAGGCGTTCTACGACTGGAACGGCATCAACCAGGCCAACGCCAACGGCAACCACCAGGCCGTGGTGCCCGACGGCAAGCTGTGCAGCGGCAACAACCCGACCTTCCGTGGCCTGGATGTAAACCGCAGCGACTGGCAGACCACGCCCATCCACGCCGATGCCAATGGCAAGTTCACCTTCGTGTTCAAGGCGACCGCGCCACATGCCACGCGTGACTGGCGCTTCTTCGTCACCCGCGAAGGCTGGCAGCCGGGCAGCCCGCTGGGCTGGGCCGATCTGCAGGAGTTCTGCACCCTGGGCAATACGCCGCTCTCCGCCGATGGCACCTACAAGCTGCAGTGCACGCTGCCGCAGCGCACCGGCCAGCATGTGATCTACAACACCTGGCAGCGCTCGGATTCGACCGAAGCGTTCTACACCTGCATGGACGTGCGCTTTGAAGGCGGCGGCGGAGGTACGACGCCGGCACCGCAATGGCAGGATGCTGGCCCGGTGACCGCACGCGGTGAGTTGCCGGTGGGTACCACACTGGCACTGCGTGTGTTCAACGCCAGCGGCAACGATGTCGAACGTGTGGAAACGACCTTGGCCAGCGGCCAGACGTCTGCCTCGCAGTGGCCCTTGGCGCTGGCGCGCAAGGTCAATGGCAGTGCACAACATGCGCGCGTGGGCGTGCTTGCCAATGGCGTGATCACGCCGTCGGCGTCGGCCACCGACAATCGCGTGTACCTGAAGGACGGCAACCGCTTCCAGCTCGATACCAGGGTGCCGGACCCGGGTACGCCATCGCCGGGCGGTGATTTCGACCACGTGTACCCGGCGGGCATCGGCAGCTATGTACCGGGCCAGACGGTGGTGAAGAGTAGCGACGGCAAGCTGTATGCCTGCCGTCCGTTCCCGGAGGGCGCGTGGTGCAACGTCAACGCCGAGGCGTACCGGCCGGGTGTGGGTGCCGCCTGGCGCGATGCCTGGATCGCGTACTGAGACCGGGTACAGGGAACGGTGGCAGAGCGCCGTTCCCTGCAAAGCGTGAGACGCGCCAGCGCGTGAGTGTGAAGCCGTTCCCATACGGAACCACGCGATGCTTCTTTCAAAGTAATCCGATGGATGCGGGCGGGCGGGATGCCGAGACTTCGCGGGGTTTCACCACCCACAGGAGATCTCCATGCATCTGTCACATCGGACTGTCATCGCGCTGTCTGTGATCGCAGGCATTGCCACCTCTGGCAGCGCTTTCGCCCACGGCACCATGTCCAAACCCTCCAGCCGCGTCTATTCCTGTTACCAGGGCAATCCCGAAAATCCGACCAACCCGGCCTGTGCCGCCGCCAAGGCCATCGGTGGCGCCCAGCCGTTCTACGACTGGGCCGGTGTCAATCAGGCCAACGCCAATGGCAACCATCAAGCGGTGGTTCCAGATGGCGAGTTGTGCAGCGGCGGCAACAGCAAGTACCGCGGCCTCGATCTGAACCGCAGTGACTGGCCGACCTCACCGATCCATGCCGATTCGCGCGGGCGTTACACCTTCGAGTTCAAGGCCCCGGCCCCGCATGCCACCCGCGAGTGGAAGTTCTACGTCACCCGCGACGGCTGGCAGCCGGACAGCCCATTGCGCTGGGCCGACCTGCAGGAATTCTGCACGGTGGGCAACGTGCCGGTCTCCGGCGACGTCTACAAGCTGGATTGCCCGCTACCCAAGCGCAGCGGCCAGCACATCATCTACAACACCTGGCAGCGCTCGGATTCCGGTGAAGCGTTCTATACCTGCGCGGACGTGCGCTTCGAAGGCGGTGGTGGCGTCGAACCGCCGCCGCAGTGGCAGGATGCCGGCCCGGTCACCGCCCGCGGTGCGCTGGACGTGGGCACCACCGTGACCCTGCGCGTGTTCAACGCCCAGGGCAACGATCTGGAGCGCCCGGAGATCACCCTGGCCGCAGGTCAGACCGCTGCGAACCAGTGGCCGCTGGCGCTGGCCCGCAAGGTCAACGCCAGTGCACAGCAGGCGCGCGTAGGCGTGATGAAGAACGGCGTGATCACACCGGTCGCCTCGGCCACCGAGAACCGCGTCTACCTGAAGCCGGGCAACCTGTTCCAGATCGATACCCGTGTGCCGGGCCCGATCGATCCGCCGCCGGGCGACGACTACGACTTCGTGTATCCGGCCGGTATCGGCAGCTATGAACCCGGCGAAACCGTGGTGAAGGGCACCGACGGCAAGCTGTACGCCTGCCGTCCCTTCCCGGAAGGCGCGTGGTGCAACGTCAATGCAGAGGCGTACCGTCCTGGCACCGGCGCTGCCTGGCGGGATGCCTGGATCGCGTACTGAGGCAGGTTCCGGGGGCGGCCTGTGGCCGCCTCCGGTTCATCGGGTTGCCGGCCGGCGGCCGGCACTACCCGGGTTTATTTGCTGCTGACGTACTTCTCGCGGCGGATCTGCGGGTTGCCCAGGCCAGCCGCCTTGAGCAGCTCGGCGCAGGCATCGACCATGTCCGGGTTGCCGCACAGGTAGGCGATGTCGGTGGCCGGGTCCGGCGTGAAGGCGGCCAACGCCTGCTGCACGTAGCCATGCTGCACGTCCTGGTGAGCATCGGCCGGCAGTTCCCGCGACAGGCACGGAACATAACGGAAGTTCGGGTGCTTTTCGGCGAAGCTGTAGAAGTCTTCGCTGTACAGCAGCTCACCCGGGCTGCGCGCGCCCTGCAGCAGCACGATCTGCACGCCCCGTTCGGCCATCGCCGTTTCCAGCAGCGGCAGCATCGAGCGATACGGGGTAACGCCGGTACCGGTCGCGATCAGCAGGTAGCGGGCGTTGTGGTCGCCGGGGTTCAGGCAGAACCGGCCATAGGGACCGGACGCACTGATCTGGCCGCCCTGCTCCAGCGCCTCGAACAGGGCCGTGGCGGCGCCACCGGGCACGAAACTGACCGCGATATCCACCGCCTCGCCCGGGCCCAGCGCGTGGTCGTGGATGGTCGCCAGCGAGTAGCTGCGCTTGGTTTCGGTGCCGTCGGCGTAGCTGAAATGGACCTGGATGAACTGGCCGGGCTGGAAATCCAGCGGCTGTCCATCGTCACGCACGAACTGGTAGTGGCCGACGGTCGGGGCCAGCATGCGGCAGCCGACCAGCTTGAGGGGGAATTGAACAGGCACGACTTTTCGGGACAGTGTGTAGCCGGGGCAAGCCCTCGGGGTCTTCTATAATAGCCCCTCCCCGCCCCTCTCCAGCGCCAGCCCATGGGCGCGAAGGCTTCGAGCTTGGCATCCCAGAACGATATGGCGCCCGCCCTGCGCGTGCGCGACCTGCGCAAGACCTACGACAATGGCACCCAGGCCCTGAAGGGGGTTTCCCTGGAAGTGGCCCCGGGCGATTTCTTCGCCCTGCTCGGCCCCAACGGCGCCGGCAAGTCGACCCTGATCGGCATCATCAGCTCCCTGGTCAACCTCAGCGAGGGCCAGGTGGAAGTGTTCGGCAGCGACCTGGTGCGCAACCGCAGCGCCACCATGCGCCTGATCGGGCTGGTGCCGCAGGAAATCAACTTCAACCTGTTCGAGAAGCCCTTCGACATCCTGGTGAACTACGCCGGCTTCTATGGCGTGCCGCGCGAGGAAGCGGAACAGCGCGCCGAAGAGGAACTCAAGCGCGCGCACCTGTGGGAAAAGGCCCAGGTGATGAGCCGCACGCTGTCCGGCGGCATGAAGCGCCGGCTGATGATCGCCCGCGCGATGATGACCCGCCCGCGCCTGCTGATCCTGGACGAACCGACCGCCGGCGTGGACATCGAGATCCGCCGCGACATGTGGCGCGTGCTGAAGGAGATCAATGCCGCCGGCACCACGATCATCCTCACCACGCACTACCTGGAAGAGGCCGAGTACCTGTGCCGGCACCTGGCGATCATCAACCACGGCCAGATCGTCGAGCAGGGCCCGATGCGCGCCCTGCTGGCCAAGCTGGACGTGGAAGGCTTCCTGCTGGACATCGACGGTGAGCTGCCGGCGCAGCTGCCGGTGATCGAAGGCGCGACGCTGACCGCGCCGGACCCGCACACGCTGGACATCGACATGCCACGCGCAATGGACCTCAACCGCGTGTTCGCCACGCTCAACGAGGCCGGCATCCGCGTGCGTTCGATGCGTACCAAGAGCAACCGCCTGGAGGAGCTGTTCGTGCGCCTCACCGGCAACCTGGAGAAGCCTGCATGAGCACCACCGAGCTGACCGACGGCCAGCGCAACCGCGTCGCACTGATGACCATCGTGCGCCGCGAAGTCGCCCGCATCATGCGTATCTGGGGCCAGACCCTGGTGCCGCCGGCGATCACCATGACCCTGTACTTCCTGATCTTCGGCAACCTGATCGGGTCGCGCGTGGGTGACATGGGTGGCTACACCTACATGCAGTTCATCGTGCCGGGCCTGGTGATGATGAGCGTGATCCAGAACAGCTACGGCAACATCAGCTCCTCGTTCTTCGGCGCCAAGTTCGGTCGCCACGTGGAAGAACTGCTGGTCAGCCCGATGCCGAACTGGGTGATCCTGTGGGGCTACGTGGCCGGCGCCGTGCTGCGCGGCCTGATGGTGGGCGTGATCGTGCTGATCATCGCGATGTTCTTCACCCCGGTGCGCATCCCGCACCCGCTGGTGATGCTGACCACGGTGATCCTGGGCGCGACGATCTTCTCGCTGGCCGGTTTCATCAATGCGGTGTATGCGAAGAAGTTCGACGACGTGGCGATCGTGCCGACCTTCATCCTGACCCCGCTGACCTACCTGGGTGGCGTGTTCTATTCGGTGAAGCTGCTGCCGGGCTGGGCCGAAGCGGCCACGCATGCGAACCCGATCTTCTACATGGTCAATGCGTTCCGCTATGGCCTGCTGGGCAGCAGCGATGTGCCGCTGCCGGTGGCTTACGGCCTGATGATCGGTTTCGTGGTGGTGCTGACGGCGCTGGCGCTGTGGCTGCTGCGTCGCGGCGTGGGCATGCGCAGCTGAGTTTTGCGTGCAGGGCCTGCGGCCCTGCACCCGCCGAATCAACGTCAACTTCTACGGCAACATCAAAAGCTGGCATTCCGTGGGTTGGCGGGGTGGGTCCGGTTGCGGGGGACGCCGTAAACCCATCCCTGGGGGCTTGGCCGCGGCATCCATGCCGCGGACACCCCCGCAATCGGACCCACCCCGCCTTGGACGGATTGCCGCTGCTGTGGGTAGGTGTCGACCTTGGTCGACACGATGGATCCACGCCATGCGTGGATGAAGCGTTCCAAGCCGATGCTCGGCGCTTTTCGTCTGGGATTGCGGCTAGGCTGTGGCGATGAAGATCACTTCCATTCCGTTGGACAAGGCCGTGTCGGACGGCCCCATCGATGCCTTCAGCCATGTGGTGCTGGGCGATTCGCCCACCCTGGATGAGGTACTGGATTGCCTGGCGTCGCTGCACGTGGCCAATCCCCGCCATCGCTATCTGTGCACGCTCGACGATGTCGGTCAGTGCCGTTACACCAGCATGCACGCGTCCGACGACGCGCGCATCGCACTGTACGAGGACGAAGACCCGGCGACCCCCGAAGATGCGTTGGCGGCACGCGAGCGGTTGCTGGCGCATGTCATCGCGCAGCTGGAGCACTCCTTCCATCGGCTGGAATGGACCACCCTGCCGGGTACCTTGCTGTGCAATGACGCAGACATCGAGACGCTGGTCACGGCCAATGCCGCACCCGACCTCATCGTCGACGAAGCGGTCTGCGTACAGCAGGTGCCGGTGGACCGCGATGACCTGCTGATCGCCGTCCTGCCCAACGGCTACTTCAGCGCGGACTGGGACATCTTCCAGAACCACGCCCTGATACGGCACCTGCAGGAGCGGTACGACTACCGCCTGTTCGGACTCGGCGCATCGTGGCTTGGCTTCCAGCGTAACCGCGCGCCACCGCCAGCAGAGGCAAACGCGTTGGTCGCTGACCTGCAGCGTGTCTACGCTGCCGGAACGCACGACATCTGGTCACAACTGGCTGCAACGCTGGCCACCCGAACCACGCTTCTATTGGGATACACCGAGGACTTCAGCGAACAGCTGCCCTGAGCACCGCTCTACACGAGCGAGCGCAGCGAACGACCCGCTTCCGCTCTTGATCTGCTTCCCGTGGTGGCCGCGCCCGGCCAACCCCGATGAACAGTGCTTTCCGCGAACCACCACGGGGGCACCGCCGTTGGCCACATTCTCCGGCACAATCGGACCCATGATTCCCCCAGAACACGGTGAACCTGCAATGCGCATCCTGATCCTTGGCGCCGGCGGTACCGGCGGTTACTTCGGTGGTCGCCTGGCCCAGGCCGGCGTGGACGTGACCTTCCTCGTACGCCCCGCGCGCGCCGCACAGCTGGACCGCGATGGCCTGGTCATCCGCAGCCCGATCGGCGATGCCCGCTTCCCGGTGCAGCACGTGACCGCCGATGCGCTGCCCACATTGGCCGCGCAGAAGCCTTTCGATCTGGTCATTCTCAGCTGCAAGGCCTACGACCTGGACAGCTCGATCGACGCCATTGCTCCAGCCGTGGGCGCGAACACCACCGTGCTGCCCATCCTCAATGGCCTGCATCACTACAATGCGCTGGACCTGCGCTTCGGCCGCGAGGCGGTGCTGGGCGGCCTGTGCTTCATCAGCGCCACCAAGGCGCCCGATGGCGCGGTGCTGCATCTGGGCAAGCCGGCCAAGCTCACCTTCGGCGAGCGCGACGGCGGAGCGATCTCCGCACGCGTGCGCGCCTTCGCTGCCGCCTGCGCACAGGCCAATCTTGATCACCTGGCCAGCGAGCGCATCGGCCAGGAGCAATGGATCAAGTACACCTTCCTGACCGCGCTGGCCGCCGCCACCTGCCTGCTGCGCGCGGACATCGGCACCATCGTCGCCACCGATGATGGCCAGGCCATCGTGCGCGGCCTGTACGACGAGTGCCTGGCCGTGGCCGAAGCTGCCGGTGAGCCGATTCCCGATGCCGCGCAGGACACCGCGCGCGGCACCCTCACCCAGGCCGGCTCTGCATTGAAGGCATCGATGCTGCGGGACCTGGAGGCTGGCCAGCAGGTCGAGGCCGAACAGATCGTCGGCGACATGCTGGCGCGTGCGCGCAAGGCCGACCAGGAAGGCCTGTTGCTGCAGGTCGCCTACAGCAGCCTGCAGGCCTACCAGGCCCAGCGTGGCGCGTGAGCCTCGCACTGCAGGCGGGCGCGCTGCCGGCGCGGGTGCTGATCCTCGGCCTGGGCTGGAGTGGCCGCGTGTTGGCCGCGCAGCTGCGGGCGCGCGGCGTGCAGGTTGCGGGAACAGTACGCGATCCGGCAGCGCCCCCCGGCGATGGCCTGCGTCGGCACCGGTTGCAGGCTGACGCCTCGCCTTCGCCGGCCCTGCTCGAGGAGATCGCACACGCCGAGGCCGTGCTGTGCAGCGTGCCGCCCGATGCCGAGGGCGATCCTGCCTTGCGCCTGCTGCTGCCCGCGCTGTTGGCCAGCCCGGCACTGCGCTGGGTCGGTTATCTGTCGTCCACCTCGGTGTATGCCGACCGCGCTGGCGGTTGGATCGACGAAACCAGCGACGCAGATGCCACCGGGGCCGTCGGTGTGCAGCGCCTGCTCGCGGAAGCCCAGTGGCGTGCACTGGCCGGACAACGCGGCATCGCCTCGGCGGTGTTCCGCCTGCCTGGCCTGTACGGGCCGGGGCGCAATGTGCTGCTGCAGCTGGCGCAGGCACGCGCCCGCCACGTAGTGCGCCCTGGGCTGGTGTTCAACCGGCTGCACGTGGATGACCTGGCAACGGTCGTTATCGCGTCGATGCAGCGGCCGTGCGTGGAGGGGCTATACCTGCCGGCCGACGACGAACCGGCACCACCACAGGATGTGCTGGCCTTCGCCGCGCAGCTGGGCGGGCTTGCGATGCCGCCGGCCGTGGCCTGGGACGATCCAGCGCTGAGCCCGACGCTGCAGCGCTTCTACCAGAGCAACAAGCGCATCGACAGTCGTGGCACGCGTGTGGCGCTGGGGTGGGCACCGCGGTTTCCGACGTATCGGGAAGGACTGCAGGCGCTGGCCGCTTCGCTCGCCGGGCATGGCCCGGCGCTACCGGACAGCGCTTTGTAGAGCCGAGCCCATGCTCGGCTGCTCTTTGCGTCTTTCGCGCTGCGCGCGATAAGCCGAGCATGGGCTCGGCTCTACGGATCAACCCGCGTCGGGCAGCCGGAAGAAAGTGCGCGTGGCCGCCGTGGCATTGGCCGCCGTCACCGCAACGTCCTCGCCACGGTCGCGCGCCAGCTCTTCCACGATGTGCGAGAGGAACATTGGCTCGTTGCGGCGATCCTTCGGCATCGGCTTCAGCGTGCGCGGCAGCAGGTACGGTGCATCGGTCTCGATCATCAGGCGGTTGGCCGGGATGTTCTTCACCAGTTCGCGCAGGTGCGCACCACGGCGCTCGTCACACAGCCAGCCGGTGATGCCGATGTACCAGTCCTGGTCCAGGTAGTCGAACAGTTCGTCGCGTTCGCCGGTGAAGCAATGCACCACCGCCGGGCCGATGCGGCCTTCGAAGTTCTTCATCTGTGCCATGAAATCGGCATGAGCATCGCGCTGGTGCAGGAACAACGGCTTGCCATTGTCCGCGGCCAGCTGCAGCTGGCGCTCGAACGCGCGGTGCTGGGCCGGGCGCGGCGAGAAATCGCGGAAGTAGTCCAGCCCGCACTCCCCCACCGCCACTACTTCCGGGTGGGCATGCAGCGCGCGCATTTCGGCATCGCATTCCTCGGTGTATTCCACCGCATGGTGCGGGTGCACGCCGGCGGTGGCATACAGGAAGCCCGGATGCTGCTGCGCCAGCTGCACCGCCAACGGTGAGTGCTCGCGGCTGGCGCCGGTGATGACCATCTGCACCACGCCGGCCTGGCGCGCGCGGTCCAGCACGGCGTCACGGTCGCGGTCGAAGGAATCGTGGGTCAGGTTGGCGCCGATATCGATCAGGTGCATGGTCATCGTGGGGGAAAAGTGCCCGCGCATTGTACCTGCGCCCGCCGTGGCCCCTTATCCTTTGCACATGAACGCCCCGCTCTTCCCGATTTCCCCGCTGCTGCCGCAGATCCAGCAGCACCTGGCCGCGCAGCCACGGCTGGTGCTGGAAGCCCCGCCCGGCGCCGGCAAGACCACCCAGGTACCGCTGGCGCTGCTGGATACGCCGTGGCTGCAGGGCCGGAAGATCATCCTGCTGGAACCGCGCCGGGTGGCCGCGCGCAGCGCCGCGCTGTTCATGGCGCGGCAGCTCGGTGAAGAGGTGGGTGGCACCGTCGGCTATCGCATCCGCTTCGAGAACAAGGTCTCGGCGCGCACACGCATTGAAGTCGTCACCGAAGGCATCCTGACCCGCATGCTGCAGGACGACCCGATGCTGGAAGAGGTCGGTGTGATCCTGTTCGACGAGTTCCACGAGCGCCATCTCAGTGGCGATCTCGGCCTGGCACTGGCGCTCGACGTGCAGGCACAACTGCGTGACGACCTGCGTCTGGTGGTGATGTCGGCAACACTGGATGGCGAGCGCCTGGCACGCTTCCTCGACGCGCCGCGGCTGAGCAGCGAGGGCCGCAGCTACCCGGTCGCGATCAGCCATTTCCCGGCGCGCCGCGATGAGGCGCTGGAACTGCAGGTGCGCCGCGCGGTGCAGCAGGCCTTGGCCGAACACCCCGGTGACCTGCTGGTGTTCCTGCCCGGCCAGCGCGAAATCGCGCGCGTGCAGGCCGGGCTGCAGGAATCGCTGGACGGCAACGTCGAAGTGCTGGCCCTGCACGGTGAACTGCCGGTGGAGCAGCAGGCGCGCGTGCTGCAGGTGGCCAGCGATGGTCGCCGCCGCGTGGTGCTGGCCACCAATGTCGCCGAATCCTCGGTGACCCTGCCCGGCGTGCGCGTGGTGATCGACAGTGGCCAGGCACGCGAACCGCGCTACGACCCCAACAGCGGTTTTACCCGGCTGGACGTGGTGGCCATCGCGCAGGCGTCGGCCGACCAGCGCGCCGGCCGCGCCGGACGCGTGGCCGAGGGCGTGGCCTGGCGGTTGTGGCCGCAGTCGCAGCGGTTGGAGCCACAGCGTCGCGCCGAGATCGACCAGGTGGAACTGGCAGGACTGGCACTGGAACTGGCGGCCTGGGGCAGCAGCGACCTGCGCTTCCTCGACCCGCCGCCGGCCGGTCCGATGGGCGCGGCACGCGAACTGCTGCAACGGCTCGGCGCCCTGTCCAGCAGCGGTGCGATCACCGCACTTGGCCGGCGCGTGCTGGCGTTGGGCACGCATCCGCGGATGGCGGCGATGCTGCTGGCGGCGCCCGATGCACGTGCGCAGGCGCTGGCCGCTGATCTGGCCGCCCTGCTGGAGGCGCGCGACCCATTGCGCCAGGGCGGTGACGCGCTGGCGGCACGCTGGCGCGCACTGGCCGCGTTCCGCAATGGCCGCGCACCGGGTGACGCCAACCGCAGCGGTCTGGCCGCCATCGATGCGGCCGCCAAGCAGTGGCGACGTCGCCTGCGCTGTGATGCCGCGCCGCCCGCCAGCATCGAGGCCCACGAACTGGGTGACCTGCTCGCACATGCCTTCCCCGACCGGATCGGTTTCCAGCATCCCAGCGATCCATTGCGCTACCTGCTGGCCAATGGTCGCAGCGCGCGCCTGCACGAACTGAGCGACCTGCGTGGCGAACCGTGGCTGGTGGCCAGCGAGCTTCGCTTCGAGGCACGCGATGCGCTGCTGCTGCGTGCCGCACCGGTGGACGAAGGCCAGCTGCGCAAGGCGTGGCCGGAGCGCTTTGTCACCGAAGATGTGGTCCGCTGGGACAGCGAGCGCCGCGCCCTGGTGGCCCTGCGCGAGACCCGTTTCGACCGCATCGTGCTGGACAGCCGCTCGGCCGGCCGGGTCGATCCGCAGCACGCCGCGCAGGCGCTGACTGACGCGGTGGCCGAGCTCGGCCTGCAGGCGCTGCCATGGACCGAAGGCCTGCGCCAGTGGCAGGCACGGGTGGAATCACTGCGGCGCTGGATGCCGGAGTTGGATCTGCCCGACTGCAGCGACGCGGCCCTGCTGGCCAACCGTGCGCAGTGGCTGCAGCCCGCGTTCACCGGCAAGAGCCGTCTGGATGCGCTGGACGAGTCCAGCTTCGGCGAGGCGCTGAAGTCGCCGCTGGAGTGGTCGCAGCGGCAGCTGGTCGAGCGCCATGCGCCGACCCGCATCACCGTACCTTCAGGCTTGGAACGGCCGATCACCTACGCGTTGGACAGCGAAAGTGGCGAGCCGTTGCCGCCGGTGCTGGCGGTGAAGCTGCAGGAACTGTTCGGCCTGGCTGATACGCCGCGCATCGCCGATGGGCGCGTGCCGCTGACCCTGCACCTGCTGTCGCCCGGTGGCCGGCCGCTGCAGGTCACCCAGGACCTGCGCAACTTCTGGGAAAACACCTACGCCGAAGTGAAAAAGGAGATGAAGGGCCGCTACCCGCGCCATCCGTGGCCGGATGACCCGTGGACGGCCACGGCCACGCATCGGGCCAAGCCGCGCGGAACCTGAGGGGGCGGGGTCAGAGCCCTTTCCCAACGGAAAGGGATCCGACCCCACCCTGCCTGATCCTGAATGGCTGCGGTAGAGTCACACCACGTGTCACCCCGACTGACATACCGTTTACGGGCAACACGCGACACTGGACTTCGACCCGAGGCAAAGGACCCCCCGCATGAGCAAGCTGACCGTAATCACCGACCGCGCTCTGGAGCGCGCCCTGGAGCTGGCCCACACCGCCGGCGATGGCCTGAAGAGCGCCGGTGGCAGCCTGCGCAATGCGGACTGGATCAAGACCGGCGCCGCCATCGGCGCAGTGAAGACCGGCGGCAAGGCCGCGACCAAGTTCGTGCGCCGCAATCCGGCAGTAGCCGTGGCCGCAGCTGCGGTCGGTGTGGGCCTGCTCGGCTATGCGCTGTACCGCAAGCAGCAGAAGAAGAAGGCCGCCAATGGCCACGTGGTGAATGGGCAGGCGCAGCGCATCAATGCGCGTGACCGCCGCAACGACACCGTGGTGGATGAGCACAGCGATATCGGCAGCGACGCCTGAGATCGTCGGCCGCTGCCAGGGCCGGGGTCCTTCCGCAGGAAGGGCTCCGGCCTTTTCATTTCAACCGATCTGCCGCCACTGGCCCGGCTGCAGGTCGTCCAGCCGGTAGGGTCCCATCGACACGCGGACCAGCCGCAGCGTCGGCAGGTTCACCGCCGCGGTCATCCGCCGCACCTGGCGGTTGCGGCCCTCGCGGATCGTGATCGCCAACCAGCTGTCAGGCACGGTCTTGCGGAAACGTACCGGCGGATCGCGCGTCCACAGCGACGGCGCCGGATCGAGGCGCTCGATCTTCGCCGGCAGGGTCGGCCCGTCGTTCAGCTCAACGCCGTCGCGCAGCCGCTGCAGCTGCTCGTCGCTGGGCGTGCCTTCCACCTGCACCCAGTAGGTCTTGTCGGCCTTGTGTCTGGGGTCGGTCAGCTTGTGCGCCAGCGTACCGTTGTCGGTCAGCAGCAGCAGGCCCTCGCTGTCATGGTCCAGGCGGCCGGCGGCATACACGCGCGGCGGCAGGCCAAACCCGGCCAGGGTCGGCCGCGGCGGCACGCTGCGGTCGGTGAACTGGCAGAGCACGTTGAAGGGCTTGTTGAAGGCAATCAGCATTGCGGGCACGGCGGGCGGCAGATGGCGCATTGTCCCACGCCGCGCTGCTCGCTCGCCGGGCACCGCTTTGGCCGAGGCTGCGGCGGGATCAGCCGAAGACCTTCCACTCCAGCAGGAACGAACCCAACACCAGTGCGATGCCGCACGCCGCGATGACATTGGCCCGGCGCCGCAGGCGGACCGGTGGCGGATTCATGGCACGCGCACGTTCCTCCAGCAGCGCACCGGCGAACAGCACGGCAAACCCCACCGTCGCCACCAGGTCGTAGGCATGGCCACCGTAGAACACGAAATCAATCAGCCGCGCCAGCACCAGCACGGCCACGGCGATGTAGAACACTTTCTTCAACGGTCCACTCCATGGATGGTAGCGCCGGGCCAAGCCCGGCGGATGCACATTACGTCGATTGCCACGCCGCTGCGCTCGCCGGGCGTGGCCCGGCCCTGCCGATTTACGGCTTGATGAAGCGCAGGGTCATGCGATCGCTCTCGCCGATCGCCTGGTACTTCGCGTCGTCGGCCTTGTCGTGCTGGTTGGTCGGCGGCAGCGTCCACACGCCGTTCGGGTGGTCCTTGGTGTCGCGCGGGTTGGCATTGACCTCGCTGCGCGCATCCAGCTTGAAGCCGGCGGCTTCGGCCATCGCGATCACCTGCTGCTGGCCGACATAGCCGGTGTCATCGTCGTCGGCCACATCGGTCTTGGCGCGATGCTCGACCACGCCCAGCACCCCGCCCGGCTTGAGCACGTTGAAGAAGCCCTGGAACATGCCCTGCGCCTGGCCGGCCTTGCGCCAGTTGTGCACGTTGCGGAAGGTCAGCACCACGTCGGCTGAATTGGCCGGGCCGAACACCGGCTTGGCCGGATCGTAGACGACCACGGCAGTCTTGCCGAACTGCGCCGGTGCGCCGGCGTACTTCTTTTCCAGGCTGTCGCGGCTGCGCTGCTGGTAGTCACGGCCGCGGCCTTCGGGCACGGCCATCGGGTCGACCACGGCGGCGACGTAATGACCCCTGTCATGCAGCAGCGGCGCCAGGATCTCCGAGTACCAGCCGTTGCCGGGGGTGATCTCGATGACGGTCTTTTCCGGAGCCACCCTGAAGAACGACAGCGTCTGCGCCGGATGACGGAAGCCATCGCGCTTGACGTTGTTGGCATCGCGGGTGGGCGCCTTCACCGCCGCGTCGATGGCCGGCGAGACCTCGATCTTCGCCGGCGCGACCGTGGCCGGTGCGGCGAACGCGGGAACAGCAGCAAGCAGGGCCGAAGCAAGCAGCAGTCGGCAACCACGCAGGGACGAAGCAGGCATCATCGGGACGACTCCAGCGGAAGATGCGGCGAGACTAGCAGTCACAGCGTCCCAGGTGTTCACAAAACGTTAGCTGCGTGCGCGCCGCGGAACACTGTTTTGTGGTCGTCGCCGCAGCACGGTCACACATCGCGTTCTATTCTGGAGCACTTCCCCCCAAGGAGTCCGTGCCCATGACGGCAACCCGCGAACTGGGCCGTTCCGGCCTGCATGTACGTCCGCTCGCCTTCGGTGGCAACGTGTTCGGCTGGAGCGCCGATGAGAAGGCCAGCTTCGCCCTGCTCGATGCCTTCGTCGACGCCGGTTTCAATCTGGTCGACACCGCCGATGTGTACTCGGCCTGGGTGCCGGGCAACGCCGGCGGCGAATCGGAAACACTGATCGGCAAGTGGTTCGCGCGCAGCGGCAAGCGTGACAAGGTGGTGCTGGCGACCAAGGTGGCCAAGTGGGCCGAACGCCCCGGCCTGACCCCGGACAACATTACTGCGGCGGTCGAGGATTCGCTGCGCCGCCTGCAGACCGACGTGATCGATCTGTACCAGGCCCACGAGGATGACGAGTCGACGCCGCTGGAAGCCACGCTGGCTGCGTTCGGCCGCCTGATCGAAGCCGGCAAGGTACGTGCGATCGGTGCCTCCAACTACAGCGCCACGCGCCTGGCCGATGCGCTGAAGGTGTCCACCGACTACAAGCTGCCGCGTTACGAAACCCTGCAGCCGGAGTACAACCTGTATGACCGCGCCGGCTACGAAAAGGAACTGGAACCGCTGGTGCAGCGCGAGCAGATCGGCGTGATCGGCTACTACGCGCTGGCCAGTGGCTTCCTCAGCGGCAAGTACCGCACGCCGGCCGATGCAGCCAAGAGCCCGGCGCGTGGCGAGAACGTAGTGAAGCGCTATCTGAACCCGCGCGGCCTGCGCATCCTGCAGGCGCTGGATGACGTGGCCAGCAAGCACGGCGCCAGCGCCGCACAGATCGCGCTGGCGTGGCAGATCGCGCGGCCGTCGATCACTGCGCCGATCGTCAGCGCCACCACCGTCGAACAGCTGCACGATCTGCTGGCAGCGGCCAACCTGTCGTTGAGCGTGCAGGACGTCGCGCAGCTGGATGCCGCCAGCGCGGAAGCCTGAGTTGTAGTGCCGGCCGCTGGCCGGCATTGCACAACAGCGAAGAAAATAATTGAACAAAATAGTTGCGCGCGACTAAATCGTGGTTTATCGTGCGCACCTCGTTTCAACGACCACTGGAAAACTCCCTTGAACGCGCATTCCGTCGCCACCGCCAAACTACTGCCATGCCTGCGCATGGACGTGCTGGCGCGCGCGTTCGGCAAGGAAGACCAGCTGACAACGGCCTGATACCCGCCCTGCGGAGATCGGCCACCCCGATCTCCGAGGCCTGACGACGCCCTCGGAACGCAAGTCCCGGGGGCGTTTTCGTTTGCGTCGGCACAAGGACCCGCGATGCCAGAACTGCACCCCGCGCGGCAACCCGCCGCTCACTGATCCAGGTTTTTCCTGCCCCACCGGAGGAGTTTCTCCGCGTGCATGGCAACGCCTGGACATTATCTGCATCGCACCCAAACATTATCGCTCGCCGATAATGCCGGTGGCCTGCACCCTCGACTACCAACGGTCCCGTTTCAACCACGGGCTGGTGCGCGCGGCGTTGCCGTGGCGTATGCCGGAGGTCGCGGACAGGCCATCGCCTGGATCGCCTGCTGGAGGCAGGCGCCGGTTCGCCGGCACGCGGTTCGATTCCGCGCGATCCCCAACTGGATAGCTCAGCTTGGTCAGAGCAACGGATCCGTAATCCGTCTGTCGTGGGTTCGATTCCCACTCCAAACCACATGACCTGTCACGTCATGACTTGAAGCAACACCCGGGGCGCAAGCCCCAGCGGCCATCGTCGCCGTCCACGGACATCGCCTTCGGGCAGGAACGTGGAAGGCAACGGACCAAACGCCGGGCCCCGGCCCGCCGCCACTGCCAGCCACGTTCCGCACCGGTGCTGCCTGCCGGGAACGACGATGGCAGCACTGCCGGTGCACCGAGGGCTCCGCGCGCGGACCGTCCGCCGGTGGCCGCCCTCTTCCGCCGCCTGCACGTGGTGTGCAGCCGACTGTGCCACGACCTGATCGACCCGGGTCATGGCGATTCATCCGCATCGGGTCGAACCACCAGAGCCATACAAGGAGAGACTCCCATGTTCTGGACCATCAAGGTCGTGATCGGCGACGGCGAGCGCGGCCTGGTGTATCGCAACCGTCGTTTCCAGCAGATCCTGCTGCCGGGCGTGCACCGCCTGTCGCCGTTCGGCGGCCGGCCGCACGTGGACCTCCACAACGCATCGAAGGGCGCGGCCTACACCGGCAGCGACCAGGACAGCCTGATCGAAGCGCTGGACGCACAGCTGGACACGCACTTCGTACTGGCCAACGTCGGCGCCGGCGAAGTCGGCCTGTTGCTGCGCAACGGCCGCATCGACGAGGTGCTGCCGCCGGGCAGCCGCCGTCTGTACTGGCGCGGTTCGGTCGACACCCAGGTACGGGTGATGGCGCTGGGTGACGAGCCGCGCATCCCGCTGGACGTGCAGCAGCGCCTGGGCCAGCTGGGCGTGCTGCCGCGTGTCGCGGTGATCAGCACCGTGCCGAGCGAGTCGGTCGGCCTGCTGTTCATCGATGGCACGCTGCGCCAGACGCTGGACGCCGGCCTGCATGCGTTCTGGAACTTCAACGGCAACGTGTCGGTGGAGCGCGTGGAGCTGCGTGCGCGTTCGCTGGACGTGTCCGGCCAGGAACTGCTCAGCCGCGACAAGGTGACCCTGCGGGTGAACCTGGCCGCGACCGTGCAGGTGGTCGACCCGGTGCGTGCACACCGCACGCTGAGCAATGCCGATGAGTTCATCTATCGGCAGCTGCAGTTCGGCCTGCGCCAGGCGATCGCCGCACGCAGCCTGGACGAGCTGCTGGGCGACAAGGCGGCACTGGACGGCGAGATCGCTGCCCATGTGCAGGCGGCGATCGAGGGCCATGGCGTGCGGCTGCTCGGTGTGGGCATCAAGGACGTGATCCTGCCGGGCGAGATGAAGGAGATCCTCAACGGCGTGGTGCTGGCCGAGAAGCAGGCCCAGGCCAGCGTGATCCGCCGCCGCGAGGAGGCCAACGCCACGCGTTCGCAGCTCAACACCGCAAAGCTGATCGAGGACAACCCGGTGCTGATGCGCTTGAAGGAGCTGGAGGCGCTGGAGAAGGTCACCGAGAAGATCGACAAGCTCACCGTGTTCGGCGGCCTGGAGGGCGTGCTGAAGCAGCTGGTGACGATCAGGTAGGGGGTCGCGGCGGCGCAGGGACGCGCCGCCGGCCCATCAAGGACATTCAACAAGACAATGGACACGCAACAGAACTATCAATGGCTGCACGCCGAGGGCACCACGCCGATCAAGGGCTGGATCAACGGTGTGCCGCTGGAGGCACAGGCCCACGAGCAGCTGCGCAACATCGCCGCGATCCCGTTCGTCGGGCCGTGGGTGGCGGTGATGCCGGACGTGCACCTGGGCAAGGGCGCGACCGTGGGCTCGGTGATTCCGACCCGTGGCGCGATCATTCCGGCCGCGGTCGGCGTCGACATCGGCTGCGGCATGGCGGCGGTGCGTACCACGCTGCGCGCCAACGACCTGCCCGATGACCTGCGGCAACTGCGCAACAGCATCGAGCGCAGCATCCCGGTCGGCAACGGGCGCGGCGGCGAGCATCGCCGCATGCCCGACAGCATCCACACCCGGTTGGTGCAGTCCGGGCTGGCCGACGGCCTGGAGAAGATCAAGGACAAGCACCGCAGGATCCGCACCGATAAGCTGGACCGCCAGCTGGGTACGCTGGGCGGCGGCAACCACTTCATCGAACTGTGCCTGGACGAGACGGATACGGTGTGGGTGATGCTGCACAGCGGCTCGCGCGGCACCGGCAACCTGATCGGCACCTACTTCATCGAGAAGGCGCGCGAGGAGCTGGCACGGCGCGTGCTGGGCTTCCACCTGCCGGACAAGGACCTGGCGTTCTTCATGGAAGGCGAGCCGCTGTTCGATGACTACGTTGAAGCGGTGTCGTGGGCGCAGGACTACGCGCGGCAGAACCGCGAGGCGATGATGTCGCGCGTGCTGGCCGAGATGCGCCACCGCTTGCCGAAGTTCCAGCTGGCGGCGATGGCGGTGAACTGCCACCACAACTACGTGCAGAAGGAAACGCATCACGGCCAGGAGCTGCTGGTGACACGCAAGGGCGCCGTCAGCGCGCGCGAGGGCGAACTGGGCATCATTCCCGGCAGCATGGGCACGCGCAGCTACATCGTGCGCGGCAAGGGCAGCGCGGACAGCTTCCACAGCTGCAGCCACGGTGCCGGCCGGGCGATGAGCCGTGGCACGGCGCGCCAGCAGATCACGCTGGCCCAGCACCGCGAGGCCACCGCACACGTTGAGTGCCGCAAGGACAGCGGCGTGCTGGACGAGTCACCGGCGGCGTACAAGTCGATCGATGATGTCATGGCCGCCCAGCTGGACCTGGTGGACGTGGTGCACACACTGCGGCAGGTGCTGTGCGTGAAAGGGTAATGGAACGGTGCCGGCCAAGGCCGGCACCCACCGGAACACGTTCAGCGCGCCACGCTGTCCTCAGTCACCAGTGCGTGGTGCACGCCGATGCCCGCACGCACGCCCTCGGCAGCAGCCAGGGTGATGTTGCCAACTGTGGTTGCATCGCCGGCGGCGTACACGTTCGGCAGCGAGGTCTGCTTCATCGCATCGACCTCGATCAGCACGCCCAGCGGGCTTTCCACCAGGGTGCAGCCCAGCTGCTGCACCAGCGGCGTCGCCATCGTCTGCGTGGCCGGCACGAACAGCGCGCGTTGCGCGATGCGGCGGCCATCAGCCAACTCCACTTCCAGCCAGGTCGGCTGGTCGCCCTGCACGCCCACCACCGGCGCGGTCTCGATCTGCACGCCGCGCTGCTGCATGGCGGCCCGCTCCTCATCGGTGATCGGCAGGCCCTGGCTGAAGAAGGTGACATTTCCCCAATCGGCGAACAGCGGCGCCTTGCTGGCGGACATCGGGTGCCCACCAAGCAGACCGATTGCGCCACCACCCACTTCGTAGCCATGGCAGTAGGGACAATGCAGCACGGTGCTGCCCCAGCGCTCGGCCAGCCCCGGCAGTTCCGGTAGCTGGTCGGTGATACCACTGGCCAACAGCAGCTTGCGAGCAGCCAGCACCTGGCCATCAGCGGTGTGCACTTCGACGCCCGCGGCGGTGGCGGATGCCTGCACGGCCTCGGCGTGCAGCCAGCGTACGCTGGGGTAGTCCAGCAGCTGCTGTCGCGCGATCTTCAGCAGCTCGGCGCCGCTGATGCCATCCAGCCCCAGCACGCCGTGCGAATGGCCGGCGAAGCGGTTGCGCGGCAATCCGGCGTCGATGACCGTGACCGGGCGGCGGGCGCGGGCGAGGATCAGGCCGGCGGCAATGCCGGCATAGCTGCCGCCAACGATGAGCACATCAGGATTCATGGTGACCTTCCAGGGAACGGTGATGGGCGAGATGGCGGGCGAAGTCGGCGCCGAGCTGGTCCAGCGTGGTCGCCTGCAGCCGCTGTTCGAGAAGGCGCTGTGCTTCGCGCGCCCCTTCGAGCAGGGCGCTGTTGACCAGCTGCTGGATAGGGCAGCCGCCGCCGGAATCGCGGGCGCCGACCTGCACCAGCGGTGGTGCGCCCACGGCCAGATAGATGTCATGCAGGGTGATCGTTGCGGGATCGCGTGCCAGCAGGCTGCCACCGCCGTGGCCACGGGTGCTGCGCACCAAGCCGGCCTTGTGCAGCTGTGCCAGCAGGCGACGGATCACCACCGGATGGGTCGGCAGGCACGCGGCCAGCTGTTCGGAGGTGCGCGGGCCCGGCTGGCCGACCAGATGGGCCATCACGTGCAGCGCATCGGAGAGCGGGTTCGCGGATTTCATGTAACAAGAATAGTTACATTTAAATCGCCTGTCGAGGGTCTGCTTTCGTTCCATATGGACACATCTGTCCTATGAAACACTTCCTTCACATCGCTAAACGAAACGGTAATGTGATACACGTCGCACTTCAGAGGGGCCCACACGGGTCGATACCGAATCGCCCCTTCCCGAGAGTCCTTCCACATGAATGCGTCTGTCCGTGCACCGCGCCTGCAGTCCAAGCTGCTTGGTGCGGTCTCCGTTGGCTTGGCCGTGGTCCTGTTGTGCGCCCTCGCCGGCCTGGCCTCCGCCTGGTTGAAACTGTCCACCGAGGTTCCACCCGAAGTCGCGCACAGCCGCGATGCAGAACGCCTGCAACGCGAGTTCCGCGGCCAGGTGCAGGAATGGAAGAACGTATTGCTGCGCGGCCGCGACGATGCGCTGCGCCAGCGCCATCTGGATGCCTTCGACAGCGAGGGCCGACTGGTCGAGCAGCTGGCCAAGGGCCTGGTGACCAGCCCGGACGCGCGCACGCGTGATCTGGCACAGGCCTTCATCGGCCTGCATGCGCAGCTGCAGAAGGACTATCACGCCGCCCTGCAGGCATTTGCGGAGGCCGGCTACGATCCCGCTGCCGGCGACAACCTCGTGCACGGCAAGGATCGCCCGGTGGCGAGCGCACTGGATACGTTGAGCGCGCACGCCACACAGGTGGCAGAAGCGGCGGTGGCCGCGCGTTCCCAGCAGGCGCGGCAGACGTTGTTGGTGTGCGCGGCGTTGACCGTGCTGGCCGCCGTGCTGTTGCTGATGGGCCTGGCGTGGTGGCTGCGGCGCGCCGTGGTGCAGCCGGTACTGGCGGTGGAAGCCGCTGCACGTGCAGTGGCTGCCGGCGACCTGCAACACGTGGTGCAGGTGCGCAGCCGCGACGAGATCGGCCGCCTCGCGCAGGCCATGCAGGCGGTGCAGTCCACGCTGCGCGGCGTGCTGGATGCACAGGCCACGATGGCGCAGGCGCATGAGGCCGGCACCATCAGCCACCGCATGGACGCCAGCGCCTTCCCCGGCGCCTTCGGCACCATGGTGGCCGACAGCAACACGCTGGTGGATGCGCACATCCAGGTGAAGATGCGCGCGATTGCGATCATGGGCCGCTACGCCGTCGGCGACCTCAGCCAGGACATGGAACGCCTGCCCGGCGAAAAGGCCGTGATCACCAACGCGTTGGATACCGCCAAGGCCAATCTCGGCATGATCAACGGCGAGATCCGCCGCCTGGCCGAAGCCGCCGCCGCCGGCGACTTCAGCCAGCGTGGCGACAGCGCGCGCTTCGAGCATGACTTCCGCGTGATGGTCGACGGCCTGAACCGCCTGATGCAGGCCACCGAGCTGAACCTGGGCGAGGTTTCCAGCATGCTGCGCGCGATTGCCGACGGCCGCCTCGGCGCGCGCATGCACGGTGATTTCCAGGGCGTGTTCGCGCGCATCGCCGGCGACGCCAACACCACCGCCGCGCAGCTGGCGACCATCGTCACCGACATCAAGCACGCCTCCGGCAACATCCACACCGCCGCCGCGGAGATCGCCGCCGGCAACAATGATCTGTCGCGCCGCACCGAACAGCAGGCCGCCAACCTGGAAGAGACGGCAGCATCGATGGAGGAACTGACCTCCACCGTGCGCCAGAACGCCGAACACGCGCGCCAGGCCAACCAGCTCGCGATCGGCGCGCACGCGGTCGCCTCGCAGGGCGGCAGCGTGGTCGGCCAGGTGGTGGCGACGATGGGCGCGATCGAAACCTCGTCACGGCAGATCGCCGAGATCATCAGCGTGATCGATGGCATCGCCTTCCAGACCAACATCCTGGCATTGAACGCTGCGGTGGAAGCCGCGCGTGCCGGCGAGCAGGGCCGTGGCTTCGCGGTGGTCGCCAGCGAAGTGCGCACGCTGGCGCAGCGCTCGGCGGCGGCCGCGAAGGAGATCAAGTCACTGATCGAAGCCTCGGTGGAACAGGTTGGCCATGGCGCACAGCGCGTGCGCGAGGCAGGCGACACCATGGCCGAGATCGTGGCCTCGGTGCAGCGCGTGACCGACATCATGGTCGAGATTTCCGCCGCCTCGCAGGAACAGAGCGCGGGCATCGAGCAGGTCAGCCAGACCGTGATCCAGATGGACGGCACCACCCAGCAGAACGCTGCGCTGGTGGAGGAAGCCAGCGCCGCGGCACGCAGCCTGGAACAGCAGGCGAACCGGTTGATCGAGGCGGTGGATGTGTTCGATCTGTCGACCACGGCGGATGCGAAGGGCGGGTTGGCGCGCGCGGCCTGATTGGTCCGGTTGCCGGCCAGCGTCAGATGGGTAGCGCCCGACCGTTGGTCGGGCGATGGCAGGTGCAGTGCGGACCAACGGTCCGCACCCACCCGAATCCGATCAGCGCAGGTAACCGCTCTGCGCCATTGCTTCACCCAGGTAATCCAGGAACGAGCTGATCCGCGCCGATACCGCCGTGTTGCGGTAATACACCGCGTGGATCGGCTGGTACACATCCAGCGTCTGCGCCGCCAGCACCGGCACCAGGGTGCCAGCAGCGCGGTCGCTATCGGTGACGAAGTCGGACAGGCAGGTGATGCCGACACCTTCCACCGCCAGACGGCGCAGTGTCTCGCCACTGGACACGGCGATGTCCGGCCGCACCAGCAGCAGCCCATCCGACTCTCCGGGCAACGGCCAGCGGTTGAGTGACTCCGGCTCGTTGAAGCTGAGCAGTGTGTGCTGGCCCAGTGCGGCGACGCTGGCCGGTTCGCCGTGTGCAGCCAGGTAGGCCGGGCTTGCCACCAGCCGCAGCTGGCACCGCCCCAGCGGCCGCGCATGCAATGTGGAGTCGGCCAGTGGCCCGATCCGGATCGCCAGATCGGTGCGCCGCTCCAGCAGGTCGATGTAGCGGTCGGAGCTGTTCAACTCCAGCTGCACTTCCGGGTAGCGCGCACGATAGCCGCTCACCAGCGGCGCGATCACGTGCAGCACGAACGGCATCGCCGCATCCACGCGCAGGCGCCCTGCCGGGCGCTCGCGGCGTGCCGCCATCTGTTCCTCGGCCGATTCCACCGCATCGATGATCGCCCGGGCATGGCGCAGGAACGCCTCGCCCTCGGCAGTCAGGTGCAGGCGGCGGGTGGTGCGGGTCAGCAGGGTGATCCCCAGCTTGTCCTCCAGCCGCCCCAGCGCACGGCTCACGCCCGAGGGCGTCTGCCCCAGCTGCTCGGCAGCGGCACTGATCGACCCGCTGTCGATCACCGCGAGGAAGGCCTGCATTTCATCGAGAGTGGTCTTCATCCCGCCATTATTGACTGAGCGGCAATAGTGATTGGCGTGAAGACTGGTTTTTCGGCAAAGGTGCACCGCGCACACTGCGCGCCTTCCTTCCCTCCGGAGCCGGCCATGATCCGTGGCATTCCCCTCGCCCTGCTGGCGTTGACCCTCGGTGCCTTCGCCATCGGCACCACCGAGTTCGTCATCGTCGGCCTGATTCCCACCATTGCCGCCGATCTGCAGGTCAGCCTGCCCTCCGCAGGCCTGCTGGTCTCGCTGTATGCCCTCGGGGTGGCCATCGGTGCGCCGGTGCTGACCGCGCTGACCGGCCGCGTGCCGCGCAAGACCCTGCTGGTGGCGCTGATGGTGCTGTTCACGCTTGGCAACGTCATCGCCTTCCTGGCGCCGGGCTACACGTCGCTGATCGCCGCGCGCATCCTCACCGGCCTGGCCCACGGCGTGTTCTTCTCGATCGGTTCGATCATCGCCACCGCGGTGGTGCCGAAGGAGAAGGCCGCCAGTGCCATCGCCATCATGTTCACCGGCCTGACCGTGGCGCTGGTGACCGGTGTGCCGCTGGGCACTTTCATCGGCCAGCACCTGGGCTGGCGTGCCACCTTCCTGGCGGTAGCCGGCCTCGGCGTGATCGCCCTGCTCGGCGCGCTGCTGTTCGTGCCGCGCAGCGTGCCGCAGAGTGCGCCCGCCAGTTTCCGCCAGCAGCTGGCTGTGCTGGCCCAACCCCGCCTGCTGCTGGTCTATGCGATGACCGCACTTGGCTACGGCGGCACCTTCCTGGCCTTCACCTATCTGGCGCCGATCCTGCAGGACGTCACCGGTTTCTCCGCCAATGCGGTCAGCCTGGTGCTGCTTGTGTACGGCGTGTCGGTGGCGATCGGCAACCTGTGGGGCGGGCGCATGGCCGACCGCATGGGCCCGGTGCCCGCGCTGAAGCGCATCTTCGCCCTGCTGGCCGTCGTGCTGTTCGTGCTCACCTTCACCGCCTACACCACCTGGTTGATGCTGCTGACGGTGCTGGCACTGGGTGCGGTGGCCTTCGGCAACGTACCCGGCCTGCAGGTGTATGTGGTCAAGCAGGCGCAGCGCTATGCGCCGCAGGCCACTGACGTGGCCTCGGGGCTGAACATCGCCGCCTTCAACATCGGCATCGCGCTGGGCGCCTCGCTCGGCGGGCTGGTGGTGGAGAACATCGGCCTGATGCACACGCCGTGGCTGGGCGCACTGGTGGTGGTGGGCGCGTATGCATTGACCGTGCTCAGCGGCCGCCTGGACCGTCGTGATGGCATCGATGATCGCGCCGATGGCATCGCCGTGGCCGCGCATTGATTCATGCAATGCAGCGTTGCCGGCATGCATACGGCACCTGCCCTACCCTCTTTCCTTTGCGACTCCCTCCCCCTTGGAGCTTCCCATGACTGTTCCCGCTTTTGGCCTTGGTACCTTCCGCCTGAAGGACCAGACCGTGATCGACTCGGTGCGCAATGCACTGGACGTCGGCTACCGCGCCGTTGATACCGCGCAGATCTATGGCAACGAAGCCGAAGTCGGCCAAGCCATCGCCGAGTCCGGCGTGCCGCGTGATGACCTGTACCTCACCACCAAGGTGTGGATCTCCGAGTTCAAGCATGATGCGCTGCTGGCCAGCCTGCGTACCAGCCTGGAAAAGCTGCGCACCGATCGCGTCGACCTGGCGCTGATCCATTGGCCCTCGCCGAACGACAAGGTCGATGTGCCGATGGAGGAGTACCTGCCGGCGCTGGCCGAAGCCAAGGCGCAGGGGCTGACCAGGGCGATCGGCATCTCCAACTTCACCATCGCCCAGACCCGCAAGGCGATCGAGATCCTCGGCGCCGATGCGATCGCCACCAACCAGATCGAGATCCATCCGTACCTGCAGAACCGCCTGCTGGTGAAGTTCCTGCAGGACAACGGCATCCACATTACCGCCTACATGAGCCTGGCCTATGGCGAGGTAATCAAGGACCCGGTGATCCAGGCCATTGCCGGCCGTCACCAGGCCACGCCCGCGCAGATCGCACTGGCCTGGGCACTGCAGCAGGGCTTCTCGGTCATTCCGTCCTCGACCAAGCGCGAGAATCTGGCCAGCAACCTGGAAGCGGCCGCGATCCGCCTGACCGACGAAGACATGGCACAGATCGCCAAGCTGGATCGTGGGCACCGCCTGGCCAATCCGGAAGGCATTGCGCCGGCCTGGGATTGAAGAGCGGCCGCCGGGCATGGCCCGGCGCTACCGGATACGCGTGGGTAGCGCCGGGCCATGCCCGGCGGATCCATCAGGCCTGCAACAACCAGCCTCGCATCGCCGCACTGACCTCGTCCGGCTTTTCCATCGGTGCCAGGTGCCCGCAGTCGGGCACCACCACCAGCTGCGAGTGTGGCACCAGCGCGTGCATTTCCTCGCTCACGGCGAGCGGCGTAATGCGGTCATTGGCGCCACATACGATCAGCAGCGGGTCGCGGTAACCCACCAACACATCATGGCCATCACGGCGTTCCAGCGCACTCTGGCGCAGGAACACTTCCGCGCCCAGGCGGGCGGTCATGTCACGCACGCGCTGCACCAGCACGTAGTCGTCCAGCCGCGAGGCGTCGATGTAGCTACGCATCAGCACATCGCCGAAACCATGGAACTTGCCGGGCAGTCGTACGCTGGCGCGCTGGCTGCGGCGCTGTTCGGCACGTTCCGGTGAATCGGCGTGGATCGAGGTATCGATCAGCGCCAGCTGCAGCACGCGTTCCGGCGCGATACGCAGGATCTGCTGGGCCGCGAAGCCACCCAGCGAGAAACCGGCCAGGGCAAAGCGCTCCGGTGCCTGTGCCAGCACGTCCTCGGCCACCGCCTGGAGGGTCTCGCCGCGGGTCTGGTCACCTACGGTGCAATCGGCAATGTCGGCCAGGTCGGTCAACTGCGCGCGCCACAGTTCAGCATCGTTGAGCAGGCCGGGCAGCAGCAGCAGGGGGATACGGTCGGTCATGGGGGTATTGTCGCGCCGGTGCGGTGGCAAGGACATGCCGTGGCTGGCCCTGTGCGTTGCGAAACCGGGTCGGCAGCGCAGCGGCACGCTAGGATGCAGCCCTCGACCCTACCCGTTCCAAGGATGCGGCCATGGCAGACCCCTACAAGAGCAGCCCCACGTCCCCACCCGCGCTGCGTTTCGACGATGCACTGGTCACCACCGCCTTCGAGCTGCCCGGCCATCGCGTGGTGCGCAACCTGGGCGTGGTACGCGGCATCACCGTGCGCTCACGCTCGATCGTCGGCAACTTCCTCGGCGGCATCCAGACGCTCTTCGGCGGCAACATCACCATCTACACCGAGCTGTGCGAACAGGCCCGCGAGGAAACCTACCGCGACATGGTCAAGCACGCGCGGCAGCTGGGCGCCAACGCCATCATCGGCATGCGCTACGACGCCACCGACGTGATGACCGGGCTGACCGAGGTGCTGTGCTATGGCACGGCGGTGGTGGTGGAACCGTTGCGGTGATGCAGCCGCCAAGCGTACGCAAAAGCAGCCGAGCGTGGGCTCGGCTCTACAGAGCGGTTTCGGGCACCTCGACCTGCTGCACCGGCAGGGTCACCATCATCACCGTCGGGTCGTCCGGGTCGAGTTTGGTCTTGAAGCCCAGGCTCTGGCACATCGCCAGCATGGTGCTGTTCTCGCGCAGCACCTGGCCTTCCACCACGTCCAGGCCCAGCCACTTGGCGTACTCGATCATGATCGCCATCAGCCGCCAGCCGATGCCGTGGCCCTTCAGGTCCGAGCGGATCAGGATGCCGTATTCGCCACGGTGGTAATCGGCATCGGCGTGCAGGCGCACCGCGCCAAGCATTTCGCCGCTGCGTGGCTCGATCGCCACCAGTGCGATCGAGCGTGCGTAATCGAGCTGGGTCAGGCGCGCGATGAACTCGTGGCTGAAATGCTTCACCGACTGGAAGAAGCGCAGGCGCAGGTCCTCGTCACTGACCCGGGCGAAGAATGCGCGGAACAGCGCATCGTCTTCCGGACGCACCGGACGCACGAAGGCGCGGCCGCCATCGGACAGTTCGATGGTGCGCTCCCACTCCTTCGGGTACGGGAACACCGAGAAGCGCGGATGACCGCGGCCCTTGTGCAGAATGCGCGACGGCGCCACCGCCACGCGTGCGTCGAGGGCAAGAATGCCCTTGCTGTCGACCAGCAGCGGGTTGATGTCCAGCGTGCGCACTTCGGGAATGTCGGCGGCCAGTTGTGCCAGCTTGACCAGCGCCAATGCCAGTGCGCGCTCGTCAGCGGCAGGCACATCACCGTAGGCCTTGAGGATGCGCGAGGCGCGGGTCTGGCCAATCAGCTCGTGGGCGAGGCGCAGATCCAGCGGCGGCAATGCCAGTGCCTTGTCATTGATCACTTCAACTGCGGTACCGCCACGGCCGACCACGATCACCGGGCCGAACGTCGCGTCATCGGCGATGCCGACAATCAGTTCACGCGCCTTCGGGCGCACGATGGTCGGCTGCACCAGTAGGCCATCGATGCGCGCATCCGGCCGCAGCTGGCGCGCGCGCGACAGGATCGCGTTGGCCGCGCTCTGCACCGCCGGCAGCGTGGACAGGTTGAGGCGCACGCCATCCACTTCCGACTTGTGCGGAATATCGGGCGATAGAATCTTCAGTGCGACCGTGGCACCGCGCTCCAGCAGCGGCTGCGCCAGGTCCATCGCCTCGTGCGCATCGCGCGCATGCATCACCGGCGCGGAAGGAATGCCGTAGGCCTTGAGCAGTTCGTGGGTGGCCAACGGGTCCAGCCACTGCTGGCCGTTGGCCAGCGCGGCATCGACCAGCGCGCGTGCAGCCGCCGCGTCGACATTGAAGTCCTGCGGCAGGCTGGGTGGCGTTTCCATCAGGGCGTTCTGCGCTTCGCGGTAACGCACCAGATGCTGGAAGCCACGTACGGCCTCCGCCTCGGTCGGATAGGTCGGCACCCGCGCCGCGTTGAGCGTGGCGGTGGCCTGGTCATCATTGCCCAGCCATACCGCGAACACTGGCTTGTCGCGGTGGTGGCGCGGGCGCAGGCCGAGCGTGCGGGTGAGCGCCTGCGCAGCGTCTGCAGACGAGGTGAATGCGGTCGGCACGTTGACGACCATCACCGCGTCATTCTCGTTGTCGGCCAGCAGCGCTTCGATGGCAGCTGCGTAACGGTCACCATCCGCATCAACCACGATGTCGACCGGATTGCTGCGCGACCAACCCTGCGGCAACACCGAATCGAGCTTTTCAATCGTGCTGTCGGACAGAGTGGCGAGCGTGCCACGCAGTGCGATCAGCTGATCAACAGCCAGTCGGCCGACACCGCCACCATTGCTGAGAATCGCCAGCCGACGACCAGGGAATGTACCCAGCCGCCCCAGCGACTCCGCAGCAGTGAACAGTTCGTCCAGCGCGCTGACGCGCAGCAGGCCGGCGCGGTTGAAGGCTGCACCGTACACGTCGTCGGCGCGGGCCAGTGCCTGCACATGGGTATCACGACTGCCCGGCTGCACGCGTTCGGCGCGGCCGGACTTCACCACCACCACCGGCTTGGCGCGGGCGGCGGCACGCGCGGCCGACATGAACTTGCGCGCGTCCTTGATCTGCTCGACATAGAGCAGGATGGCGCGGGTGCGGTAGTCGGTGGCGAAGTAGTCGAGCAGGTCGCCGAAGTCGACGTCCATCGTGTCGCCCAGCGAGACCACCGCGGAGAAGCCGACCGAGCGCGCTACGCCCCACTCCACCAGCGCGGCGGCGATCGCCGAGGATTCGGAAATCAGGGCGAGGTCGCCTGCCTGCGGGAAATGTGCGGCGATACTGGCATTGAGTCGCGCGTGCGGCGCGATCACGCCCAGGCAGTGCGGCCCGAGGATGCGCAGGCCATGCTTGCGCGCCACCGCCTCTACCTGTGCGGACAACGAACCCGGGCCTTCGCCCAGGTGCGCAGTGAGGATGATCGCCGCCTGCACGCCGCGCTCGGCGGCGGTACGCACCACCTGCGGCACGATCGCCGCCGGTGCGGTGATCACCACCAGGTCGGGCACCCAGTCCAGGTCCTTCAGCCGCTTGATCGTGCGGATGCCATCGATCTCGGCATGCCGCGGGTTGATCCACGCCACCTTGCCGGGGAAGCCGGTGCCGCGCAGATTGCGCATCACCGCACGGCCGGCCGAACGCTCACGCGGGCTGCCGCCGATCACCGCGACCGACTGCGGACGGAACACAGACTGCAGGTGGTAGGTGCTCATGCGCCTACGGTACCCAAAAAAGGGGACGGAGGGGATTAAGTCGTTTGTGGCACAAACGACTTAATCCCCTCCGTCCCCTTTTTTGTTACAGCAGCGTGCCGTGCAGGATCATCGCGGCGATGCTGAAATAGATCACCAGGCCGGTGACATCCACCAGGGTGGCCACGAACGGGGCCGAGGCGCTGGCCGGGTCGAAGCCGAGGCGCTTGAGGATGAACGGCAGCATCGAGCCGGACAGCGAGCCGAAGGTGACGATGCCGACCAGTGCCGCGCCAATGGTGATCGCCAGCAGGATCCAGTGCTCGCCGTAGTCATGCAGGCCGCCCAGCTGCCAGATCACGATGCGCACGATCGCCAGGCAGCCGAGGATGGCACCCAGCACCATGCCGGTCGGAATCTCGCGGATGGCCACCTTCCACCAGTCGCGCAGGCGCAGTTCGCGCAGCGCCAGGCTGCGGATCAGCAGCGAGGTGGCCTGCGAGCCGGAATTGCCGCCGGAACTCATGATCAGCGGAATGAACAGGGTCAGCACCACCGCGCGTGCCAGTTCGTCCTCGTAGTGCTGCATCGCGCTGGCGGTCAGCATCTCGCCCAGGAACAGCACGCTCAGCCAGCCGGCGCGCTTGCGCAGCATCTCGAAGAAGCCGATCTGCATGTAGGGCTTGTCCAGCGCTTCCATGCCGCCGAACTTGTGCGCGTCCTCGGTGGATTCCTCGATCAGCGCATCGAGCACGTCGTCCACGGTGACGATGCCCAGCATCTGCTGCTGGTCGTCGACCACCGGAATCGCCAGCAGGTCGTGGCGGCGGATCAGCCGCGCCACTTCTTCCTGGTCCATCAGCGCATCCACCGTCACCGGCGGATTGACCTGGGCCACGTCCAGGATCGATTCCTCGGGCAGGCCGGTGATCAGCCGGCGCATGGTCACCACCTGCTGCAGCTGCTGGCTGGCCGGGTCCAGCACGTAGATCGCGTATACCGTCTCGCGGGTGCGCTCGACCTGGCGGATGTGCTGCAGGGTCTGCGCCACGGTCCAGCTGGCGGGTACCGCCACGTACTCGGTGGTCATCAGCGCGCCAGCGGTGTTCGGCGGGTAGCTGAGCAGCTTCTGGATGGCCTGGCGGGCGTCGGTGCCCAGCAGCGGGATCAGCCGCGCGCGTTCTTCCTCGTCCAGCTCGTGGACGATGTCGGTGGCACGGTCATCGGCCATCAGACCCAGCAGGGCGGCGGCGCGTGCCGGCGGCAATGCGGCCACCAGCTCGCCGCTGCGGTGCAGCTCCGGCGCTTCCAGCATCTTCACCGCACGCGGCAACGGCAGCGCAGCCAGCGTTTCCGCGGCGCGGGTCAGTTCCAGCGTGTTGAGGAATTCCACCGCATCGGCGGTGTTGTAGTTCGCCAATGGCGCGGCCAGTGCGGCGGCATCGGCCACCGGGCGCAGCAATTGCTTCTGGTTCATCGGGTTTGCCTTGTGGGGGTGCGACCTCGCGCAACGCCAACGCAGGCAAACCGTCCCGATGTCAGGCGGTGGCCATCGCTGGCGTCGAACGAGGTCGACTTCTACTGTCGCTGGACATGGGTTGGGGACTCCGGGATGCGTGTGCGGGCGGACGCGCCGCCAGCGGCGGGCAGTCTGGACCCGTGGGCCATGCAGGTCAACCCGGCCGCTGTGCACAGGATGCCTGCCCGACAGGTTGTTCTCGTGCATACACAGGCCGGCGCGCATAATGACGCGGTGGCACTCGCCACCCCTTCCCCCACCCGAATGGACGCACAGCGGGCTCCGCCGATGACCAGGTATTCCCATGCATAGCGGTGGTCTGGAACTGGCCCTGGTGCTGCTGCTGGCGGCGGTCATCGCCGTGCCGGTGTTCAAGAAGTTCGGCTTCGGCGCGGTGCTGGGCTACCTGGCCGCCGGTGTGGTGCTGGGCCCGGACGGGCTTGGCTTCGTGCAGGACGCCGACCGCATCCTCGGTGCCGCCGAGATCGGCGTGGTGATGCTGCTGTTCGTGATCGGCCTGGAGCTGTCGCCGGCACGCCTGAAGGTGATGCGGCGCTCGGTGTTCGGCGCCGGCGCGGCACAGGTGGCGCTGTCCGGGCTGGTGCTGGGCGGCCTGCTGCTGCTCGACCACTTCCAGTGGAAGAGCGCGCTGGTGGTGGGCGTGGCGCTGGCGTTGTCATCCACCGCGGTGGGCCTGCAGCTGCTGTCCGAGCACAAGGCGATCAACAGCGACCATGGCCGGCTCGGGTTCGCCATCCTGCTGTTCCAGGACCTGATCGCGATTCCGCTGCTGGCGGCCATCCCGCTGCTGGGCGGGGTGAAGAACGAGACCCTGCGCTGGGAAGACGCCGCCGTGGCCCTCGGTGCGCTGGCCGTGGTGATCCTGTGCGGGCGACCGGTGCTGCGCAAGGTGTTCAGCATCATCGCGCGCACCCGCAGCCCGGAAGTATTCACCGCCACCGCACTGCTGGTGGTGCTGGGCACCGCCTGGTTCATGCAGGAAGCCGGCCTCAGCCCCAGCCTGGGCGCGTTCCTGGCCGGCGTGCTGCTGTCCGATTCGGAGTTCCGGCACGAGTTGGAAGCGCAGATCGAGCCGTTCAAGGGGCTGCTGCTGGGCCTGTTCTTCATCGCGGTGGGGATGGGCATCGATCTGGACCGCATCGCCGCCGAGCCGTGGCTGATCGCTGCCGGCGTGGCGATCCTGCTGGTGGTCAAGTTCAGCCTGCTCTACGTGATCGGGCGTATCGCCAAACTCAGTTCGCGACAGTCGCTGCTGCTGGGCAGCGTGCTGTGGCTGGGCGGCGAGTTCGCCTTCGTGGTGTTCAACGAAGCGCAGCGCGCGCACCTGCTGGGCAACGCCAACCATGACCGGCTGGTGGCCATCGTCGGCCTGTCGATGGCGATCACGCCACTGCTGATGATTGCGCTGCTCAAGCTGCTCGGCCAGGAGAAGGCCGCACCGCGCCAGGCCGCCGAGGCCGACAAGGTGGCGCCGGACAATCGGCCGAAGGTGCTGATCGCCGGCATGGGCCGTTTCGGCCAGGTGATCGCGCGCCTGCTGACCGCGCAGAAGGTGCCGTTCGTCGCGCTGGAAGCGAACCCGGACACCGTGGCCGACCTGCGCCGCTTCGGCAACCAGCTCTACTACGGCGACCCGACCCGGCCGGAGATGCTGCGCGCTGCCGGCGGCGAGCATATCGATGTGTTCGTGATCACCGTGGACGACCCGGAGACCAACCTGCGCGCGGTGCGTATGGTGCGCCGGCTGTACCCGGACGCGACGGTGCTGGCGCGTGCACGCAACCGCCAGCATGCGTGGCGCCTGATGGACATGTCGGCCGAGCCGTTCCGCGAAGTGTTCGGCACCAGCCTGGAGATGAGCGGCCGCGTGCTGACCGCGCTGGGCGTGGCACCGGACGTTGCCGAACGCCATGTGCAGCGCTTCCGCGAGCACGACGAACAGCTGCTGCGCGACCAGTATCTGGTGTACGACGACGAGGCGGCGGTGATCCAGACCTCGCGCGATGCACGCAACGACCTGATGCACCTGTTCGAGGCCGACGCGGAAAGCGACGGCAAGTAGGCGTGCCGACCAACGGTCGGCACCCACCACAGATTGCGGTTGCCGGCCAGCGGCCGGCACGACCCTTTTCCAGGAATCAGCCGTTGTCGCGCAGGAACCGCGCCATCGACGAAACGCCCGGCACGCGCGGTTCGAACTCACCGGCCACGTCGATGAAGCCACGCATCACCGCGATCTCGCGCGGGCTGCGGTTGAGGCTGTCGCGCACTTCCGGATCGGCACCGGCACGCAGCAGGCGCTGCACCAGCAGCGGCAGGCCATGCAGCGCGGCCAGGTGCAGCGGGCCGAAACCGCGCGGATCGCGCACGTCCAGGCTGACGTCCTCATCCAGCAGGCGCTCCACCGCCGCCATCACCACCTGCTCGTCGCAGGCGGTACCCGGCTCGGCACGCGCGCCCAGCAACAGCAGCAGCGGCGTCACCGAACCGGCAGCGGCCTGGTCCGGTTCGGCACCGGCCAGCAGCAGGGTGTCGAGCAGGGCCAGCAGGCGCGAGCGGTCGCGGGCACTGAAACCGTACAGCGCGGCGCAGTGCAGCGGGCCCAGCTGTTGCGCATCACCGGCATGCACGTCGGCACCGGCAGTGAGCAGGCGCGCGACGATGTCCGGCAGGCCCAGCGCCGAGGCCAGCATCAGCACGGTCACGCCGCCCGGCAGGCGGTGTTCCAGCTTGGCGCCGGCGTCGAGCAGGGCCGAGACGATATCCACCTGGCGCATGCTGACCGCCGCCGACAGCGGCGTGGCACCACTGGCCGCGGCGTGCTGCGGATCGGCGCCACGCGCCAGCAGCAGGTCGGTCACCGCCAGATGGCCACCACCGGCGGCGCGCAGCAGCGCGGTGCAACCCTGCGCATCGACCGCGTCGACGGCGAAGCCCAGATCGATCAGGCGGCGCACCGCATCCACGTCACCAGCCATCGCGGCGGCCGGCAGATCGGCCTCGCGCAGGGTACGGCGCGGCAACGGCCATACCCGCCAGTCCAGCCAGTCGGCCAGATCGCGGCGACCAATCGACAGCGCCACGCCCAGCGGCGTCTGGCCGTCGGCGGCACGGGCTTCCGGCGAGGCACCGTGCTGCACCAGCAGCTTCAGCGCGCCTTCGCGGGCCAATGCGGTGGCCAGATGCAATGCGGTCATGCCATGGCTGTCGCGCGCTTCGCGATCGACACCGGCCTTGAGCAGGGCCTGCTGCAGGCGCAGCCAGCCCAGGCGCACCGCCAGCGACAGCGGCGGATCACCGGCCGGCGAGGCGGCGAACGGATCGGCGCCACGTTCCAGCAGTTCCAGTGCCAGCTGTTCCAGGCCACGGGCGGCCTGGTCGTGCTGCGCACACGCGGCGAGGAAGCGTGCCAGGCCACCGCGTCCGGCCGGCGACAGGCCACGCTGCAGCATGACCTGCAGCGCCGGCACCGCGTCGATGCCGCGCGACAACAGCGCGAACATCGGCGTGTCGGAACAGGCGTCACGCACGTAGGGATCGGCACCGTGGGCCAGCAGCCAATCGACCGCACGCGGCTCCAGCGCCAGTTCCGGATCGAGCAGCAGGCCACCCAGTTCTTCCGGCTGGCACAGCTTGGCCAGCGCGGCCATGCCTTCGGTGTTGCCGAAGCCCAGCGCTTCACGCAGCAGGGTCAACGGCGGACGGTCCGGCAGCAGGCCACTGGCACTGGCGGCTTCGCCGCGCTCGGCCAGGCCATCACTGACCGCGGCCGGCAACGGATAGGAGGGGTCCAGCAGAGCCACGATCGCCCAGCGGCCGGCTTCGGCAGCGTAGTCCACCGCACGGCGACCGACCGGATCGGCGGCATCGGCGGCGATGCCCAGTTCGACCAGGCGCTTGATCAGCAGCGGTGAGACATCCTCGGCCATCGCCGCCAGCTGCACCGCGTTGCGGCCTTCGCCGTCCACCGCGACCAGGTCCGGCTTGTGCGGCAGCAGATGCTCGACCACGGCGGCACGACCGGCACGGGCCGCTTCCAGCCATGGCGTACGGCCCAGCGCATCGCGCGCTTCCAGATTGGCACCGGCGCCGAGCAGCACGCCGATGATCTCCACGTGGCCGGCCAGGGCCGCCTCGTGCAATGCACTGCGGCGCTGGCGATCGCGGGCGTCGGCGCGCGCCTTGTGCTTGAGCAGCAGCTGCACCCCGGCCGGATCGTCATCTTCGGTGGCAGCGGCGGCCAGCAGCACCGGCGTGCCCTCGGCCGGTTCGCTGCGCGCACCGCGTTCGAGCAGGAAGCGGGCCAGGCGCCAGTTGCCGACCTGGCAGGCCACCGCCAGCGGCGACCAGCCCTCGTTGTTCAACGCATCGACTTCGGCGGCGGCATCGCGCAGCAGCGCGGCCACGCCCGGGTCGGAACTGCGCGCGGCATGGTGCAGCGGGGTGTTGCCATCGCTGTCGACGGCACGCGAGTCGGCGCCGTTGGCGAGCAGGGTCATCACCGCTTCGGGGCGGCCGTGCCAGCTGTCGCGGGTGGCGGCCAGCAGCGGGGTCATGCCCCGGTGCGGCGCATTCACATCGACGCCGCGGGCGATCAGTTCGCGCAGCAGGCGCAGGTCCGGCAGCACCGCCGCCAGCACCGCCAGGCTGCGCTGGTCGCGCCAGTTCGGGTCCGGCAGCGCATACGGATCGGCACCGGCCTGCAGCAGCTGCAGGCCCCGGTCGATGCGGCCATGGCGGGCGGCTTCATACAGTGCCGGGGTCAGTTCCTGCGGTGCCATCGCCTCCAGCGGCGCGGTTTCGGCCGCGGTGGCGAACATCGGTTCGTGCTCGTTGCTGGCGGTGGCCAACGGGCTCGCGCGCAGCGACACCAGCGGTGCCGGCGCGACCCGCTGCAGCAGCAGGTGCAGCACTGGAGACAACAGCATCACCGCCAGTGCGGCAGGCCAGCGTGCGCTTTCCGGCAGCAGGCCCGGCCAGGCCGGCAGCACCACCAGCGCGGCCAGCGCGATCACCAGCGCGGCCACGCCGAGGCCACGCCAGGCGGTCAGGTCGCGCCCGGCCAGCGCCTGCCAGTGCTGGGCCAGGCTGCCATCGAGGCGTTCGACATCGTTCCACAGCGGCCAGGTGCGCCAGGCCGCCAGCAGGCCGGCACTGACCAGCACGCTCAGGCCCAGCACCGCCGCAAGGCTGCCGCTGTCACGCAGTGCGGCCAGCGGCCAGGCCAGCAGCAGCGCCAGCAACAACGGCGCTGCCGTCCACAACGCCAGCAGCGCCGGCAGGTCCTGGCGCGCGACCACCTTCAGCGGCAGCAGCGCGCGGCTGCGCCGCCACCACGAGACACCCAGCGCGAACGCAGGCTGCGCCAGGGCGGCAAGGATGGCACCCGGAACGCCGCCCACGGCGGCGCCCAGCGCCAGTACGGCACCCACGGCGAAGGCGATCGACAGGGCGCGCGGACGGGACGTGTCAGTCATAGTGGCGCGGCATCAGGCTGGCCACCGACGGCGGCACCTGCAGGTAGAACCCGCGCTCGCTCATTTCGCTGCGGACCTTTTCCGGATCGGCCTGGGCCAGGCGGCGCTGGGCATCCAGGGCCACGTCCAGGACGAAGGCGAGCGTCCCCAGCGAGGTGAGCAGCGGCGCAGGCAGCGCGCTGAAATCATCGCGACGGGGAACGTAGACGTAGGTGTCCGGCTTGAGTTGGCTTTTATAGACGTAGGCGTGCATGTCCGCGGGACGATAACCCGGGAAGAGCCATGATTGTGTCGGAAAGCCGACACCGGGGAAAGCCGTCAGCCGACGATGACGGCGTGATCGACGGCGTTTCCCCGGCGGGGTTCAGCAATGTGGCGGCGGCGTTCAGCCACGGCCGCCACCACGCAGGCGCTTACTTGACCTTGGCGTAGGTACCCTTCAGCGCGACGCCGGCGAGGATCGCACCGGCGTAGCATTCGTAGTTGGTGCTGCTCTTGAACTCGTTCTTCTTGTAGTAGCTGACGATGTCGACCACGGCGTTGGCGCCGCGCGACTTGGCGCCGTCCTGCAGCGCGCGCAGCGCCGACAGTGCGACCCAGCGGCAGGCCTCGGCATCGCTCTTGTTGGCGGCGTTGGTCTTCTTGTTGGTCACGTCTTCGCCCAGGCGCTGCTGCACGCTGACCGGCTGGCCGGCCAAGTAGAAGCGGACGCTGCCGTCGATGCCGGCGTCCTTGGCAGCCTGCGAACTGACCAGTTCCTGCAGGGACTGCTCCACGCGGGTATCGCGGGCAGAAGCGGTGGAGGCCAGGGCCAGCAGTGCGGTGGCCGTGGCGATCATCAGGGTGCGGCGCATCGGAACATCTCCTTGTCGAGGGTGCGGGTAGGTTGCGGGAACAGCGGCGGTGGGGCGGTGGATCACTCGCGCCAGCGGCGGAACACCAGCGAGGTGTTGATGCCGCCGAAGGCGAAGTTGTTGCTCATCACGTACTCGGCCTGCAGTTCGCGGCCTTGGCCGGTGATGAAGTCGAGCTGGCCACAGCGCGGGTCGACCTCGGCCAGGTTCAGGGTGGGCGCGAACCAGCCAGCGCGCATCATCTCGATGCTCATCCAGGCCTCGAACGCACCACAGGCGCCGAGCATGTGGCCGACATAGCTCTTCAGCGAGCTGATCGGCATGCGGCTGCCGAACACCTGCGCGGTGGCCTGGGTCTCGGCGATGTCGCCGTGATCGGTGGCGGTGCCGTGGGCGTTGACGTAGTCGATCTGCGCCGGCTCCAGGCCTGCATCCTCCAGCGCCAGGCGCATGGCCTGGGCCATGGTGTCGGCACTGGGCTGGGTGACGTGCTGGCCGTCGCTGTTGGTGCCGTAGCCGACCACCTCGGCAAGAATGGTGGCACCGCGCGCCTGCGCGTGCTCCAGGTCTTCCAGGATCAGCGTACAGGCGCCCTCACCCAGCACCAGGCCATCGCGGCCGGCATCGAACGGGCGCGGCGTGGTCTGCGGCGCATCGTTGCGCACGCTGGTGGCGAACAGGGTGTCGAATACCGCCGCAGCGGTGGCATCGAGCTGCTCGGCACCGCCGGCCACCATCACCGTCTGCTTGCCGCTGCGGATCGCTTCGTAGGCCGCGCCCACGCCCTGGCTGCCCGAGGTGCAGGCGCTGGAGGTGGTGTAGACGCGCCCGGACAATCCAAAGAACACACCGATGTTGACCGGCGCGGTGTGGCTCATCATCTTCAGGTAGGTGGTGGCACTGATGCCTTCGGTGGTGAATTCGTTGAGCATGCGACCGAATTCGCCGGTGGCCTCGTGGCTACCGGACGAGGAGCCGTAGGCCACGCCAGTACGGCCGCTGCGCAGTACTGGATGCTCGTGCAGGCCGGCTTCGCGCAGCGCCACCTCGGTGGCGCGCACCGACATGATCGCGACCTTGCCCATCGAGCGGGTGGTCTTGCGGTTGTAGTTCGGCGGCAGCTCGAAGTCCTGCGCCGGCGCGGCCAGCTTGGTGTTCAGGCCGGCATAGACATCCCATTCGGGCATCGCGCGCACGGCATTGCGGCAGCTGCGCAGGTGCGCTTCGATGGTGGGCCAGTCATGGCCAAGCGGACTGATGGCGGCAGCACCGGTAACCACCACGCGACGATCGGCGCCCATCAGAGCATGCCCCCGTTCACCGAGATCACCTGGCGGGTGATGTAGCCGGCCGGCTCGGACAGCAGGAACGCCACCGTGGCCGCCACTTCATCGGGGCGGCCGACGCGGCCGGCGGGAATCAGCTTGAGCGCGTGTTCAACCACTTCATCGTTGAGCATTTCGGTCTCGATCAGGCCCGGAGCCACGCAGTTGACGGTGATCTGGCGGCTGGCCAGTTCGAGCGCCAGGGCCTTGGTGGCACCGATGATGCCGGCCTTGGCGGCACTGTAGTTGACCTGGCCGCGGTTGCCGGCCAGTCCGGACACCGACGACAGGGTGACGATGCGGCCGGGCTTGCGCCGCCGCACCATCGGCATGATCAGCGGATGCAGCACGTTGTAGAAGCCATCCAGGTTGGTGTGGATGACCTGGTCCCAATCCTCGGCCGACAGTGCCGGGAAAGCACCATCACGGGCGATGCCGGCGTTGCAGACCACGCCGTAGTACGCGCCATGCGCCTCGACATCGGCCTCCAGCGCGGCGCGTGCGGCCTCGCGGTCAGCCACGTCGAACGCCAGCACGCGGGCCTGCTGGCCCAGTGCATGGATCTCGGCCACCACGGCCTGTGCCTCTTCCAGGCGGCTGCGGCAATGCACCACCACGTCGAAGCCATCACGCGCGATGCGCAGCGCGATGGCCCGGCCGATGCCCCGGCTGGCGCCGGTCACCAGCACGCTTCGATTCCCTGTCATGCCTGTCCACTCTCCAGATAGGCCATCGCGTCGGCCGGTTCGAACACCGACACGTTGGCTGTCGCCCATTCGTCCTCTCCTGCCAGGATGCGGCAGGCGAACATCCCCAATCCATTGTCACCCAACAGCTCGCAGCGCGCCTGTACGCGCAGCCGCGAACCGGCGGGGAAGCTGCTGCGCGCGCTGCTGTAGCGGCGGCTGCCGAGCAGGAAGCCCAGCTGCGGCGGCTTGCCGGCCGCACGCGCGCGGCAGCCGGCCCAGGCCGCGATGGCCTGCGCCATGTATTCGATGCCGACCCACGCCGGCACTTCGCCGTTCTCCACGAACAGGCCGGCCTCGGGCACCACCAGTTCGGCCTCGAGGGTGTCCTGGTCCCAATGCGTGATGCGCTGCAGCAGGCACATGTCCTGGCGGTGCGGCACCACCTCTTCGATTGCATACAGCGTGTTCATCGACGCTCCAGTGCCAGCACGGCGTTGCTGCCGCCGAAAGCGAACGAACTGCTCAGCACCCGTCGCGGCGGCTGCGCCAGGCGGGTGGCCGGTGCGACCAGCGGCAACACCGGCAGCGCTGGGTCGGCCACGCCGTCCCACCAGTGCGGCGGCAGCTGCTGCTGCGGGTTCTCGGCCAGCAGGATCCAGCACAGCGCGGCCTCGATCGCGCCCGAGCCACCCAGCGTGTGCCCGGTCAGCGGCTTGGTCGAACTGGCTGGCACGCTGTTGCCCAGCACCTGCGAGACCGCCAGGCTTTCCATCGCATCGTTGTGGCCGGTGGCGGTGCCATGCAGGTTCACGTAGTCCACTTCGTCGGCGCCCCAGCCTGCGCGCAGCAGCGCCTGCTGCAGCGCGTCGATGGCACCCAGCCCCTGCGGGTCGGGAGCGGACATGTGGTGCGCGTCGGCCGATTCGCCCCACCCCGCCAGGCACACCGGGCCGGGCTCGCGGGTGAGCAGGAACAGCGCGGCGCCTTCGCCGATGTTGATGCCGGCGCGGTGCTGCGAGAACGGGTTGCAGCGTGCCGCCGACACCGATTCCAGCGCGCTGAAGCCAGCCACGGTGAAGCGGCACAGCGAATCGGCGCCACCGGCGATCACCGCATCGACGATGCCGGCGCGCAGCATGCGCGCGGCTGACATCAGCGCCTTGGCACTGGACGAACACGCCGTGGACAGGGTCCACGCCGGTCCCTGTGCGCCGCTGCGCTGGCGCACGAACTGCGCGGCGGTGCCCATTTCCTGCTGGGCGTAATCGAAGCCCTGCGGCCACTGGCCCTGCTCGGCGTGGCTGCGCAGGGCCTGCTCGGATTCACCGATGCCCGAGGTGCTGGTGCCCAGCACCACCGCCACGCGCTCGGCACCATGGCGGGCAATCGCCGCGGCCACCGCCGGTGCGATCTGCGCCAGCGCCACGTCCAGCAGGGCGTTGTTGCGCCCGCGCAGGGCCACCGGCAGGTCTTCCAGCGCCGGCAGCGGCGTGCGGACCTCTCCCAGCGCCAGGGTGCGCCCCGGCAGCAGGCTGTCGTTGTCGCTGAGCCCGCCCGGCACATCGGCGAACATCGCCGACGCGACCGCAGTGCGGCCATCGCCGAGCGCGCAGACCACGCCCAGGTCGTTCAGGTAGATCGGTGCACTCATGGGTCCTGCCCGGCCATATCGATCGATTCGATGCGCAGCGCATAGCCTTCGGCGCGGTTGTCCAGCTGCACGCTGCCATCGTCCAGGCGCTGCAGCTGCAGCCACACCGTGCCGTCACGCGACAGGCTGCGCTGCTGGCCGTCGCCGATGACCTCCCAGCCGGCCGGCAGCACGGCGGCGATGGCGGCGGTCGGCCACAGCGCAAACTGCAGGTCATCCAGCACACGCTCGGCACGCACCTGCGGCGGCAGCCACGGCGCGCGCTGCTGGGTCAGCTGCTGGCCGTCCCACTGCAGGCGCACGCCGGTCTGGCCCATCGCCTGCACCGCCAGCCGCACCTGCTGCGCATCCGCCTCCAGCAGTGCGTCGAGATCGCGTTCATGGCTGCCGAAGCGGAAATGCAGCTGCTGCTGCAGCGCCAGCGGCGCCGGCAGGCTGGCCGGTGACAGGCGCAGCGGCGGCAGCTCCACCTGCGGCTTGGGCATGCGGCCGGCACAGGCGGCCAGCAGCAGGCACAGCAGCAGTGCTGCGGCACGGGCGATCACGCGCTGCACAGCTGCTCCAGGACGCGCATGCGGCGGCCGCTTTCGTCGGCCACATACGGGTTGTTGGTGTCCCAGGCGTAGCCGGCCAGGATGGAGCTGATCATGTCGCGCACTTCGGGCTGCTGCTGCGGGTGGTAGATGATCTTCTGGAAGCCGCCTTCGTACCAGCTTTCGACGAAGCGGCGGAAGGTCTTCACGCCGGCGCGCAGCGGGATCGAGAATTCAGCTTCCCAGTCGACGGTTTCACCGGCATAGCGGCGCGCCAGGCATTCACTGGCCAGCTGCGCGGACTTGAAGGCGATGGTCACACCGGACGAGAACACCGGGTCGAGGAACTCGCCGGCGTTGCCCAGCAACGCGTAGCCGGGGCCCCACAGCGAGCTGACGTTGGCCGAGTAGCCGGTGATGCGGCGCACCGGCAGCACCGCCCATTCGGCGTTGGCCAGCAGGCGCGTCAGGTTGGGGTCCTCGCCGACGATGGCCTGCAGCTTCTGCAGGTCGTCACCCTCGTAGCGTTCGAAGAACGACGGTTCGGCAACCACGCCCAGCGAGCAGCAGCCATTGGAGAACGGAATCGTCCAGTACCAGACGTCGATGTGCTCGGGGTGGGTGGTGATCAGGATCTTGTTGCGGTCGAAGTCCGCTTCGACCGGAATGTTGTCGCGCACGTGGCAGAAGATCGCGCCGCGCACCGGGAAGTTGGATGGCGATTCCAGCTGCAGCAGGCGCGGCAGCAGGCGCGCGAAGCCGGAGGCATCGAGGATGAAGTCGGCTTCGATGCGGTATTCGCTGCCATCCGGGCGGCGCACGTTCACCGTGGGCTGTTCACCGGGTTCGACCGACAGCACTTCATCACCGAAACGCAGCGTGGTGCCCATGCGCTCGGCACCGCGTGCCAGCACGTTGTCGAAGTCGGCGCGCTGCACCTGGTAGGTGGTGCCCCAGCCAGGCGAGAACTTCTTCCGGAAGTCGAACGCGGTACGCGCTTCGCCGTGCACGAAAGCGGCGCCGTTCTTGTACTGGAAGCCGGCCTCGACCACATCCTGCAGCAGCCCGGCGGCTTCGATGTATTCCATGCTCTGCGGCAGCAGGCTTTCGCCGATGGAGAAGCGCGGGAACTGCTGGCGTTCCAGCATCAGCACCTGGCGGCCCTGCTGGCGCAGCATCGCCGCGGCCACCGAGCCGGCCGGGCCGGCACCGATGATCAGGATCTCAGTACGTTCGACAGCATCCACAGCAGTATTCATCGGTGCGTCCTTGTTGCTCGATAAGGTGGAAAGAAGGAAGTCGGAAGACAGGTTCAGGCGGGCGGCAGGTCATGCGGCGGCGGCCGGAACAACGGCGAGATCAGCCAGACCAGGCCGATGCCGAACAGCAGGGTCAGGCCGAACGCGCGCAGCGCCGGGGTCTGCGACAGGCCCAGCAGACCGAACGACAGCCAGGTACTGGCCGCACCCACGCACACCGCCAGCCATGCGCTGGCATCGCCACGGTGCTCGATCAGGAAGATGCCGTAATCGATGCCCATGCCCAGCAGCAGCATCAGTGCCAGTACGTTGAACAGCTGCAGCGGCTGGCCGAACAGGCCCAGCAGCCCAAGGGTCAGCGCGCCGGCAATCAGGGTCGGGGCAAACACGCGCCAGGCCTGGCGGCGGTAGCGCAGCCACAGCGCACCGAACACCAGTGCGATGCCGACCAGCAGCAGCCCGCCCATCAGCTTGCGGTAGTGGCCCAGCAGCTTGGAGAAATCAGAGGTGCGGTCCACCCAGCGCACGCCGGGCAGGCCTTCGGCGGCACCTTCCAGCGTGGCCAGGGCATCGGCGCGCGACAGGTCATCAACCATCACCACGCTGATCATCTGCCCACCGACCTCACCCACCCACAGGTGGCGGAACGGCTGCGAGGCCGGCGAGGCCAGGAAGGCTTCGGCGGTAAGCGGCGCATCCGCGAACTGCGGTCGCTGCAGCGGCTCGCCCACGGCCTCGGACACGGCCGACAGCACCCCAGGTTCCACCTTCGCGGTCAGCGCGGCATCGGCCTGCTGGCGTGCCGGTGAGGGCAACCAGTCACTGATGGCGCGGTAGCCACCGATGCGTTTGTCATCGGCCAGTGCACGCAGGCGTTCGGTCAATGCCTCTTCGCGCTGCAGCAGCTGCGCCGCATCGGTGCCCTGCACCAGGTAGAACTGCGCCGGGCTGGGCATGCCCAGCAGCTGGCTCAGGCGGATCTGCTGGGCCATCAGCGCCGGCGGCGACGACTGCAGGCTGCGCAGGTCGTCGTTGCTTTGCAGGCGCGCGATGCCCACCGCGGACAGCGCCAGCGCGGCCACCACGAAGATCGCCACCGGACGGCGGCCGTGCAGGCGCGGGAATCGCTCCAGCGTATTGCCCAGCCACTGCGAGAAACGGGTCTGGCGGATCTCGCCGCCATCCAGCCACGGGAACCAGAAGATCACCGTGAGGAAGGCGGCGGCGAGGCCGACCACCGAGAACAATGCCATCTGGCGCAGGCCTGGGAACGGGGCCAGGCCCAGCGCCAGATAGGCCAACGCGCTGGTCAGCAGGGCCAGCCACAGGCCCGGTAGCAGATGCCGCAGCAGCTTCCAGCGGCGATCGGCCGGTTCAGCCTGGCGCGAGGCGAACCAGTGAATGCCGTAATCCTCAGCCACACCCACCAGCGACGCACCAAATACCAGGGTCAACACGTGTACCTTGCCGAACACCAGCACGGTCACCGCCAGTGCCACGCCGCAGCCGATCAGCAGCGAGGCGGCCACCAGCAGGATCGGGCGCAGCGAACGGAACGCCAGCCACACCAGCAGCAGCACCGCAGCCAGTGAACCCCAACCGATCGTGTTGATTTCCTGGTTGGCCTGCACCGCCGCCGCTTCAGCATGCAGCGGCACACCGGCATGCAGGATCTCCAGCGACGGCGCAGCCGCCTTGGCCGCCTTTCCGGCCCGCTCCAGCAGGCCATCAAGATGGCGCTCGCCATCGAGCTGGAACGCTGAACCCGGCGTATCGAACTGCAACGCCGCCCAATGCTTGCCCTCGGCTTCGAGCAGGCCGTCATCGCCCAGGCGCAGGCCCGACCCCTGCGCCTGCTGCTGCCACCACTGCGGCCACAGCGACAGCGGGTCCTGCCGCCAGTCGGTCAGGCGCGGCGCGCCCATCGGGCCATACAGCGCAGCCAGCGCCTGTTCGGCCAGCGCCCCGGTTTCGCTGTTCTGCAGCTGGTTGCGCTGGACGGGAGTCAGCAGGCGGTCGCGGTACGGCGCATAGAACGCGCGCGCCTCATCGAACCAGCCTTCGATCGAACCACTGGGCACCAGCAACGCGCTGTCGGCATCGGCAGCCATGGCCGCAGCGAACGCGGACTGCGCGCGCTTGGCGGCGGTACCGTCCTGGCTGCCAAGCAGCACCACCACCTGCCGCGAACTGCCATCGGCGATGCGGCGGGTGACATCGCTCAACAGGCGGTCATGCGCATCCTGCGGCAGCAACGCGAGGATGTCGGTGTCGATCCGGGATTGCTGGCTCCACAAATGCCACTGCTGTGCGCCCATCACCAGCAGCACCAGCAACCAGGCGATGCCCAGCCAACGCCACCAGCGCCGCAACCGGTCCGGCGCGTTCAACGCCACGGCGTCACTCAAAGCGGCGTGCCTCATCGGGGTTCAGCGTGGCCGGGGCCTCGCTCAACGCGCTGAACTGGATCTGCGTACGGTCCTTGTTGGCCTCGACGATCTCCACCTGGCGCACATAGCGGTCACCCTGCAAGGTCAGCGATTCGAAGGCCTTGGCCAGCATTGCCGACTTCGGTGTCAGGCGCAGGCGCCAGCCCTGCCCTTCGCGGCTGGCAGCAACATTGAACTGGCTGGACAGCGCCTGCACGTCGCCGCTCATCAGCGCGAACATGATCGCGTTGACCGAGCGCATCGCCGGCTGCTGCCGCGCGTCGAGCTCGACGCGGGTGCTGCCATCGCGCTGGCGGCTGAGGATGCGGTCGGCAGTGACCACCACTTCAGAAGGGAAGGGCTTGAGCGTGGTCCAGATCACGCCGTGCTGGCGCGCGACCACGAACCGGCCCTGCGAGCGCAGTGGGTTCTTGAAGCCGCTGACCTGTTTTTCCTGGCTGAACTGGCCACGCAGCACGTCGGGCCGCGCCACCGCCTGGGTGATCGCATCGACGGCGGGGTCGGCCGCCTGCACCCGCGGTGCGGCCGCCAGCAGCAGCGCGCACAGCAGCACGCTCGAAACACGGGCAAGCATCGTCACGGCGCAGGCACTCCCAGGCGTTCCCACAGTACCGGCGGGCACTGGTACAGCATTTCCTTGCTGGCCGCGTCCACCGCGACCTGGATGGTCATCGCGCGGGTCAGCACCTGGCCGCTTTCCGCATCGAGAATCTCGTACTCGATCTTCAGCCGGTTCTCCCATTCCACGATGCGCGCGATCACGCGCAGGGCCTGGTTGAACAGCAGCGGGCGCACATATTTCACCCGTGCATCGACCACCGGCCACAGGTAGCCCGATTCGAGCATCTGCGGGTAGTCGTAGTCGTAGCGCCCGAGCAACGCGCAGCGCGCGATCTCGAAGTACTTGAAGTAGTTGCCATGCCAGACCACGTTCATCGGGTCGCAGTCATGGAAGGCGGGAGTCAACGCAATCTCGCCAACCCGTTCAATGGCCTCATTCACCGGCATACAGCTCCCAACGTTGCGCGCGGATCTCCACCAGCAGTTCCCGCAGTTCGCGATCCAGCGCGCGGTCTTCTTCAACCAGGGCGATGCGCTGCCCCAGGTCGGCGTACATGTCGGCCAGACTGCCATGCAGCTGCGCGTTCAGGCCAACCCGTTCGCGCAGCGCCAGGCCCTGGCGGGCGGCGATCAGCATCGCCGCCACCACCTGTTCGGTCAGTTCGATCACCCGCAGGCAGTCGCGCGCGGCGATGGTGCCCATGCTGACCTTGTCCTGGTTGTGGCATTCGGTGGAACGCGAGAACACGCTGGCCGGCATGGTCTGCTTCAGCGCTTCGGCGGTCCACGCCGAAACACTGATCTGCAGCGCCTTCAGGCCATGGTTGATGGCCGCGCGCGGGCCGGTGGCCGCCGACAGGTTGGCCGGCAGGCCATGGTTGTAGCGCGCATCCACCACCAGTGCCAGCTGCCGGTCGAGCAGATCGGCAACATTGGCCACGGTGTTCTTCAGGGTGTCCATCGCCAACGCGATGTGGCCGCCGTAGAAGTGGCCGCCATGCAGGATGCGCTCGCCATCGGCATCGATCAGCGGATTGTCGTTGGCGCTGTTCAATTCGGTTTCGATCAGCTGGCGCAGGAACGGCAGGCTGTCCTCCAGCACGCCGATCACATGCGGCGCGCAGCGCAGCGAATAGCGGTCCTGCAGGCGCTGTTCATTGCGCGGCGGGCGCTCGCTGTGCAGGTCGCTGCGCAGGCGCGAAGCGATGCGGCCCTGGCCCGGGTGCGGCTTGGCCGCGAACAGGGTCACATCGAAGTGGTGCGCGTTGCCGTCGCTGGCCAGCACGTTGAACGCGGTCAGGCGCGTGGCCATGCGGGCCAGGTAATCGGCGCGCTGCCAGGCCAGGCAGGCCAGGCCGGTCATCACCGCGGTGCCGTTCATGATCGCCAGGCCTTCCTTCGGCCGCAGCTTCAGCGGGGTCATGCCGATCTTGGCCAGCACCTCGGCCGCCGGCTGCACGCGGCCGTCGTGCAGCACCTCGCGCTCGCCACACAGCACCGCCGCTACGTACGACAGCGGGGTCAGGTCACCACTGGCACCGACCGAGCCTTCGGCCGGAATCATCGGCAGCACGTCGTGCTGCAGCAGGGTGGCCAGGCCTTCCAGCAGCGGCACGCTGACACCGGACATGCCGCGCACCAGAGAGGCCAGGCGCGCGGCCAACACCGCACGGGTCTCGACCGGGTCCAGGTAACGACCCAGGCCACAACCATGGTAGGTGTAGAGGTGGTGCGGCAGTTCAGCCACCAGCGCCGGCGGGATGTTCACCGTGCACGAGTCACCGTAGCCGGTGGTCACGCCGTAGATCACGCCATCCTCGCGCAGCAGTCGGTCGAGGAAGTCGGCACCGCGCTGGATGTGCGCGCGGAACGCCGGCGCCTCACTCAGCGCGGCCTCGCGCTGGCGCTGGGCCAGGGCAACCACGTCTTCGATGGTCAACGGTGCATCGCCAAAGCGGCACACGGGTACGGCGTCAGTCGTCATGCGGAGCCTGATCCCAGAAGGGGAAGAAATTGAACCAGTCCAACGGGGACTGGATGACCTGGAGTTCCAGCCAGCGCGCGAAGCGCTGTGCCTGTTCGGCCAGTGCCGCATCGCGTGAGCCACGCGGCAGCACGATGCGTTCGGCGAACTGTTCAAACGCCACGCGATAGCCTTCGCCCTGGTGCAGGCAGGCCATGGTGTAGACCGGGCAGCCCAGCGCGGCGGCGAGCACGTAGGCGCCGATCGGGAACGGCGCCCGGTGGCCGAGAAAATCGGCGGTGACGCTGCGACCGCCCTGCACCGGCGTGCGGTCACCGACGATGGCGACAAAGCCACCGGCCGCCACGCGCTCGGCCAGCATCACCGCCGTGGCCGGGCCCATCTCGGTGACCTGCACCAGTTCCACCGCCGCCAGCGGGTCCAAGCGCTGCAGCAGGCGGTTGAAGCGCTGCGCATGCGCGGTGTGCACCAGCACGGTGATGCGGAACCCCTGCACCTGTTCGGCCAGCACCTGGCACAGTTCCAGGCAGCCGATGTGCGCGGTGAGGATCAGCCCACCTTCGCGGCGCGCGATCTTCTCCAGCACCAGGTCACGATGCAGGTGGATGCGTTCGGCCGGATAGCGCCCGCCCAGGCCGAGGATCTTGTCCAGCATCGTGTCGGCGAAGGCGAAGAAATGGCGCAGGCTGTCGCGCCGTGTCGGCGTGCGACCGAGCGCGCCGCTGTGCGCCTGCAGCCGCTGCAGGTACTGCATCGAGGCCTGGCGCCCTACACGGTTGCCCAGCCAATGGCAGGCCACCACTGGCCACACGCACAGGCGGAACGGCCAGCGCCCGAACCAGCGGTGCACCCAGCACAGGAACAGCACGCCGGCCACCGACGTCGATTCGCCGATGTCGGCCCAGTGCGGGGCACCCTGCGCGGCCGCCATCTCAGTGCCGCCCCCGCAGGCGGCGCCACAGCAGGCGAGGTGCGCGCCAGAGCATGCCGAAGAACAGGCGGGTATGCATGCGGCTGATACGCACGTTGTCGCGCCACACATCGAAGTGCGACACGCCATCGGCGGGATAGGTCACGCGCGTGGCCAGGTGCTCGACCGGCAGCTGCCGCCAGTACAGGCGCACCATCACCTCGGTATCGAAATCCATGCGGCGGCCGATGGTCTCTTCATCGATCAGGCGCAGCACCGCCGGCAGCGGATACACGCGGAAGCCGCACATGGTGTCGCGCAGGTGCAGCGAAAGCGTGTTGATCCAGACCCAGATGTGGGTCGCGTAGCGCCCGTACAGGCGCGCCTTCGGAACACTGGCGTCGTAGGCCGGAATGCCGCAGATCACCGCCTCGGGATGGGCGCGCGCCGCTTCGATGAAGCGTGGCAGGTCAGCGGTGTCGTGCTGGCCATCGGCATCGATCTGCAGCACGTGGCTGTAGCCACGCGCACCGGCTTCGGCGAAACCGGCCAGCATTGCCCCGCCCTTGCCCTGGTTGATGTCCAGGCGCAGCAGGTCGACGCCCTGGCGCTGTGCCAGCGAGCGCAGTGCATTCGCGCACGCCTCATGCGAGCCATCATCGACCAGCAGGCACGGCAGGCCGGCGGCCTGCACGCCGTCGACCACTGCCGCGATGGCGTGCTCGTGGTCGTAGACGGGGATCACCACCAGTGGCGCGAACGCGGCACTGGCAACGGCCGGATCAGTCCGCATCGGCGAAGACCACCTTGCCGCTGGCATGCACACCGTGGCTGGAGGTGTAGCGGAAGGCCAGCACGTTGCGTGCGGCATCCCAGTCCAGCTGCAGGGTCAGCTCATCGCCCGGGCGGGCCACATGCTGGAACTTCACCGCATCCATGCGCAGGAACGCTGCCGGCATCGCGAACATCTGGCGGCCAAAACGCACTGCCCAGTCCAGCTGCGCCACGCCGGGCAGGATCGCCGCCTGCGGGAAGTGGCCCTGGAACGGCCGCAGCGCCGGGTCGAGGGTCATGCGCAGGGTGGCGCTGGCGGCGTCGCGGCGGTCCCAGACCGGCACCGGCATCAGTGGCTGGAACAGCGCTGCCAGCGCCGCCTGGGTGACCTTGCCCTGTGCGTTGATCGGCAGCGTCGGCACCAGCCGCCAGCGGCGCGGCCGGGTGACCGCGTCATGTGCCTGTGCCAGGCGCGCGCCCAGGCGCTGGCCCAGCGCGCGGCGCGCGGCGTCACCGCCCTCCAGCAGCGCCAGGTCGGCCGGCACCACCACGGCTGCCAGCTGCTCGCGCTGGCCGGGCAGGACCAGCACGCGCACGTCGTCCACTTCGGCGTCTTCGCGCAGCGCGCGTTCGAGCGCATCCAGCGAAACGCGGCGCTCTTCGATCTTGACGATGCGGTCGGCACGGCCCAGCAGGCGGAAGCGGCCGTCGGCCAAGGCTTCCACGCGGTCCTGGGTGCGCCACCAGTCGAGGGTTTCCAGATGCGCCGAGGCGACGGCCAGGCAGCCTTCCTCGATGCGCCACTGCACGCCCGGCAGCGGCTGCCACGGCGGCAGGTCGGTGTCCCAGCGGCGCCAGGCGATACCACCGGTCTCGCTGCTGCCGTAAACCTCGGTCGGTGCCACGCCCAGCCACTGCCGTACCTGGCGTGCAGCTTCTTCCGGCAGTGGGCCACCGGAGGAGAACACCGCACGCAGGCGGCCATGCAGGCTGGCCCAGTCGAGCTGCTCGGGCAGGCGCTTGAGGTGAGCCGGGGTCGCCACCAGCACCGTGTCGGTACCGGCCAGCGCGCCCACCAGGTCTTCATGGAAGAACCGGCGTGGATGGATCAGGCGGCCGGCGGCCAGTGGCCACAGCACGCGGAACAGCAGGCCGTAGATGTGCTGGTGGGACACCGTGCCATGCACCTGCACGCCTTCCAGCTGCGCGCCGAACGCGGCCTGCAGCGCATCCACCTCGCGCGCCAGCTGGTCCATGCGCTTGCTGATCGCGCTCGGCTGGCCGGTGCTGCCGGAGGTGAACACGCACAGTTCGCAGGCGCGCTCGTCCAGCGCCTGCAGTTCGTCGTCCAGCGCGTCGTCCAGCGCCGCCAGCGGGCGGTAATCGGCGGACACGTCGCCTGCGAAACCGCTCACCTGCGGCTGCAGCACCTGCAGCGTGGCCGGCAGGTTGTCGGCGGCCAGGAACACCCGCTTGCCGGCATGCCAGGCGCCGAACAGCGCCGCAGCAAAGGCCACGGCATCGTCGAAATACAGGGCCCAGTCACGGCCTTCGGCGGCCGCAAAGGCCGCGCGCCAGGCCAGCACGCGCTGGCGGAAGCGGGCGTGGTCGATCACCTCGCCATCGCAGACGCCAACATTGCGCTGCGGCCGCGCCTCCAACAGCAGCCGGTCCAGGGCAATCCACTCAGCCATGCACGTGCGCCGCCTTCACCCGCCGCCGCACCAGCCACTCACCTGCGAACAACACGCCCATCATCACGTACGCCAACAATCCGTTGTAGAGCATCCAGACCCGGTCCGACGCGTACAGCGCGGTCAGCAGGGCCAGGCTGCCGTTGAGAACGAAGAAGCCACACCACACCTGGGTGACGCGGCGGGTATAGGCCACCGCGAACGCTGGCAGGTCCGGTTCCTGCAGCCGTGCCAGGCGTTCCACCAGCGGCGGGCCGAAACGCAGGCTGGTGCCAAACACCGCCAGCATCACTGCATTGACCAGCGCCGGATACAGCTTCAGTGGCAGGGCCTGGTTGAGCACGGTAGCCAGTACCGCCAGCAAGCCGGTGCCCGCCGCTGCGGCCCACCACAGCGGCTGGCGCGAACTCAGCGCGCGCAGCAGGGCCAGGGTGAACAGCAGCAGCGACAGCCAGCGTGGCTCAAAGCGGCCCATCGCCAGGTACACCAGTACCGGGTAGGCCAGCGAGATCGCAGCCACCACGACCGTGCGTGCGCGTGCCATGGTGGAGCCGCCGGCGCTGCGGTCAGGCGGCTGCCTGGTCCGGCAGCAGCCTGTGCACCACATCAACGATGTCCTGCACGGTACGCACGGCCTTGAACGCTTCCGGCTGCAGGTTGCGGCCGAGCAGCGGCTTGAGCTGCACGATCAGGTCCACCGCATCGATGCTGTCGATGTCCAGGTCGTCGTACAGGCGGGCCTCGGGCGTGATCCGGGCGGTTTCGATCTCGAAGCTGTCGGTCAGGATGCTGACGATGCGTTCGAACAGTTCATTCTTGGTCATGGCAGGTCCTGGCACCGTTACGACTGGCGGGCGGCGACGAACTCGCCGAGCGCGCGCACGCTGGAGAAATGGCGACGGGTTTCTTCCGAATCGGCCGAGAGGCTCACACCGTACTTCTTCTGCAGCGCCAGGCCCAGCTCCAGCGCGTCGATCGAATCCAGGCCAAGGCCCTCGACGAACAGCGGCGCGGTCGGATCGATGTCCTCCGGCGTGATGTCCTCCAGCGAAAGGGAGGAAATGATCAATTCCTTGATCTCGTGCTCAAGTGCTTGCACGGTTCGGATCTCCAGACAGGTCGAAATAACGAGAAAGGTGCTCGGTGACGCGACGGGCTGCCAAGGCATCCCCCCTTGGCGAGTCGTCTTCGGCCAGAAATGGCGCGATCGGGATATCTTCGCCGATCTGCAGCCGAACGTGAAAGCGACGTGAGGGGACACGATACCACTTCTGCCCCTTGGTCAGCGTTGGCGGGCTGCAGGTGATCCGTACCGGGGTGATGTCCAGGCGGCCGCGCACGGCGATGTTGGCCGCGCCCCGCTGCAGCCGCGGCGGCTGTCCGGGCACGCTGCGGGTGCCCTCCGGGAAGATGACCAGGGTGCCTCCAGCGCGCACTGCGGCCACACAGTCATCGACCAGGCCGGCACCATCGTCATTGGCGATGTAGCCGGCGGCCCGTACCGGACCGCGCATGAACGGGTTGCAGGCCACGGCCCGCTTGACCACGCAGTCGGCGTTGGGAAGCAGCGAGATCAGGCAGACCACGTCGATCAGGGTCGGGTGGTTGGCCAGCACCAGCAGGCCGTCGCGCTGCAGGCGCTCACCGCCCTCGATCTCGTAGGTCATCACCCCCAGCCCGCGCATCAGCCGCAGGTGGCTGGCGAACGCGACCTGGACCACGCGCCGGGCGCGGCGGCGGCGCGCCACCGGGTCACGCATCAGCAGCAGTACCGGCATCACCAGAACGCCGAGCAGCACCCCGCCCAGGCCAAACGCGACGAAGCTGAGGCCGGTGCCAAACACCCGCCAGGCATGGTCGAGGCGGCGCAGCAGCTCAGCCACGGCGGCTCCAGCACCAGCGCTGGCCGTGGGCCACGTGTTCCAGTGCCGGCGCGCCGGACAACAGGAACCGGTGCAGGTCCAGCGCATGCGGCAGCAGGCCGGGCGCAGTGCTGGCCTGGCCGTCGGCCGGCTGCCACTGCAGCGACAGCGTCGGCCGGCCCTCTGCCGGAGCGGTCAAACGCCAGCACCATGCAAAGAACGGATCGGGTTCGTCGGCGAACGTCGCGTAAATTTCAGGAAGTGGCGACTCGTAGACCACTACCCGTACCTCGCGGGCGCCATCGGCAAGCAGGCCGACGGCCTCCAGGCAGGCCGTCTCCACCGTGGCCTGGCCCGCCGCCAGCGCCAGGTAGTTGCCGCGGTGGCCGCGGGCGATGGAATACAGCGCGGCGATCGCGTTGTGCACGGACAGGCCGAATCCGGTCGGCGACAACGGCTGGTCGCCGACCAGCGCGCCCAGCAGGTCCATCGAGCGGGCCACGTCGCCGTGGCGGCTGGCGAACACCAGCGGCACGTCACTGTCGGCGCCCTGCCCGTCCTCGCACCAGCACGCGGCCTGGATCGCCATACGACCCAGCCGCTCGATGCGACGGCGCTGCATCGCCGGCACTTCGGCCAGCGCCGGCGTGTCCCCGCCATGCGGCAGGTACGGCGCATCGGCCCAGCCCAGCCACTGGCTGCGCTCACCCAGGCCGGGCGCCCAGGCGGCCCAGTCGACGATGGAAAATTCGATCATTTGGCGATGGTGCTTCAACGGGAGAACGATAGGCACGAGCCATTACGGCGACGCGCGGCGGCCCCCCGTTCCTGCAGCCGTGCGTCCGTCCAGGACGTCGCCGGCTGCCCCCCTGGCCGCCGGAAAGGAGCGCACGCTAGCACGTCCCGCGCGGGGTGTGCAGGTTTCACATTCCCCAACACGGGGCCCGGCAAGCGCAGGCCCCGTCTTCAATCGATCAGTGGTAACCGGTGTCGGCGTGCACCTTGCCGCGGAATACCCGGTAGGACCACGCCGTATAGCCGAGGATGACCGGCAGCAATATGACCAGCCCGACCAGCGTGAAGCCCAGCGACGACGCCGGCGCGGCGGCCTGCCACAGGGTCATCGACGGTGGCAGCAGATACGGCCACATGCCCAGCACCAGACCGAGGAAGCCGAGTACGAACAGGGCCAGGCTGAGCAGGAACGGCGGCAGGTCACGGCGCGGGTGGGTGGCACTGCGCCACAGCGCGGCGGCTACCGCCAGGGTCAGCAGCGGCACCGGCGACAGCCACCAGAAGTTGCCGTCGCTGAACCAGCGATCCATCAACCGCGAATCGAGGAACGGCAGCCAGCTGCTGACCAGGCCCATCGCCGCGATCACGGCCACCACCAGCGGCCGGGTCATCTGCCGCGCCAGCGCCTGCACGCGCCCTTCGGTCTTCAGGATCAGCCAGGTGCTGCCCAGCAGCGCATAGCCGGCCACCAGTGCGGCACCGGTCAGCATCGCGAACGGGCTGAACCAGGCGAACGGCCCGCCCTGATAGACACCGTCCACCAGCGGGATGCCCTGCACCAGGGTGCCGAGGATCACGCCCTGGGCGAAGGTCGCCAGCAGCGAACCGAGGCCGAACGCCACGCTCCACAGCCGGCGCGAACGATGCGCCTTGAAGCGGAACTCGAACGCCACGCCGCGGAACACCAGCGCCACCACCAGCAGCAGCACCGGCAGGTACAGCGCAGACAGCAGCACCGCATACGCCTTCGGGAACGCCGCCAGCAGGCCGGCGCCACCGAGCACCAGCCAGGTCTCGTTGCCGTCCCAGATCGGCGCGGCGGTGTTCATCATCAGGTCCAGCTGTTCCTCGTCCTCGGCGAACGGGGCGAGGATGCCGATGCCGAGCACGAAGCCGTCCAGCACCACGTACATCAGCACGCCGAAGCCGATCACCGCGAACCATGCCACCGGCAGCCAGGTCATCAGGTCCATGTCAGCGTTCCTCAAGCGGTTCGTCGGCGGCCGACAGCGGGCGTGCCGGGGTATGGCTGCCGTGGTCCAGCGACGGCCCCTCGGCGTACGGCTGCGGCCCATGGCGCAGGATCTTCACCAGGTACCAGATGCCCCAGCCAAACACGAAGGCATAGCCAACAACGTAGACGCCCAGCGACAGCGCGGTCATCCACGCGCTCTGCGGGCCCACTGCATCAGCGGTGCGCAGCACGCCATACACCACCCACGGCTGGCGCCCCATCTCGGTAACGAACCAACCCGACAGCAGCGCGATGAAGCCGCTGGGCAGCATCCAGTTCCAGCCGCGCAGCAGCCACGGCGAATCCAGCAGCTTCTTCCGCCACAACTGGAAGGCCGACACCCAGGCCAGCAACAGCATCAGCGTGCCCAGCCCGACCATGATGCGGAAGGCGAAGAACACCGGCGTCACCGGCGGCCGCTCGCTGGCGGGTACCGAGGTGAGAGGATCGAAAGTGCCATCCAGGCTGTGGGTGAGGATCACGCTGCCCAGCTTCGGGATGGCAACCTCGAAATCGTTGCGCTCTTCCTTCTCGTTCGGCAGCGCGAACACCACCAGCGGCACGCCCTCGCCTTCCTTGGTTTCATGCCAGTGCGCTTCCATCGCCGCGATCTTCATCGGCTGGTGCTTGAGCGTGTTCAGGCCATGCATGTCGCCGACGAAGATCTGCACCGGCACGGTCAGTGCGGCGAACGCCACCGCCGCGATCAGCATGCGCCGACCCGCTTCCACGTGCGTGCCCTTGCGCAGGTACCACGCGCCCACACCACCGATCACGAAACAGGTAGTGATGAACGAGCCCAGCGCCATGTGCACCAGGCGATAGGGGAACGAGGGGTTGAACACCACTTGCCACCAATCGACTGGATGCACGATGCCGTTGACCATCTCGTAGCCGGCCGGTGTATGCAGCCAGCTGTTGGACGACAGGATCCAGAACGTGGAGAACAGCGTGCCCAGCGCCACCATGCAGGTGGACAGGAAATGCAGGCGCGGTGAGACCCGGCCCCAGCCGAACATCATTACGCCGAGGAAGCTGGCTTCCAGGAAGAACGCGGTCAACACCTCATAGGTCAGCAGAGGGCCGATGACCGTGCCGGCCACCTCGCTCAGCCGCGGCCAGTTGGTGCCGAACTGGAAGGCCATGACGATGCCGCTGACCACGCCCATGCCGAACGACACCGCGAAGATCTTCTGCCAGAAGAAATACAGCTCGCGCCACACGGGCAACTTCGTGCGCAGCCAGCGCCATTCGATGAAGGCCAGCCAGCTGGCCGTGCCAATGGTGAAGGCGGGGAACAGCACGTGGAAACTGATGACGAATCCGAACTGGATCCGGGACAACAACAACGCGTCCAAGGGACGCCTCCTGCCTGTGACCGGTGGGATACCGGACCACTTTAGGAGGATTTCGTTAAGGTGGGATGCGACCGGGTGACGCGCTGCTTCACTTTGTCGCAGGTGGAGCTGGGCTCACGGGCGAACGAATCAGAACGGCTTCAACAGCGCCAATGGCTCCTCCCGCACCGTTCGCCATGCACGGGGCAGCAGGGCAGCAAGACTCGCCACCATCACCAACATGAACGCCATCAACCCTGTCAGCCACGACGATATCGAGCTTCGTTCCTCGGGCGACCAGAACAGGTACAGCGAACACGCGCCCAGCACGGCGCCAGGAATGGTGAAGATGCTGACTTCGAAGATGATCTCCGTGAAGATCACCGATGCGCGCGCACCCAACGTTCGACGGATACCGATGGAGCGCCGCCTACGCTCCAGCCATGCGCCTACCACGCCGGACACGCCGGCCATCAGCACACCCAGGACCACCGCTGCCATGAAAGCGAGCATGGCCGTCGTGAAGCGGTCTGCACGAAGGTAGGCATCGCGATATCCGGCCAACGTGTCAACGCCTGTCGGATTCACGACGCGATAGGGCTGCCGCAGCGCCTCAACGGTGCGGTCAAGCAACACGCGATCCACCTCCGCGTGGGATCCGATCAGGTAATAGCGGCTCGCACCGGTTGGAAAACCGGGAAACAGCGCCCACTGCGAGTCCCGATCGTTTCCACTTGGCGCAGGCCCGACGATGGACGAGAACACACCCACGATCACCCTGCTGCTTCCCGGCCCGAAGTACAACTGACGACCCACGGCGCTCTCCGAGCCAAACAGATGGACGGCCAATGCCTCGCTGATCAGCACGACCGGCGCGCCGTCGGTCGCCTCATGGTCTGCCGGCAAACGCCCCTTCACCACCTGTGTCCCCAGCATCGTCAACAGGCCTGGGCTGGCGGTTATCACGGGAATGCGATCACAGCCTGCCACGTCGCTGCTGCCAGCCGCCATGGCGTGTGCCATGGCTGCATCACTGGTGCATGCACCGTAATGATGAGCCCTGCCTCCGAACGGAACCGAATCGCTGGCGACCGCCTGCCGGACGCCAGGGAGCTGGATGGCGGAGAGGTCCGATCGCACCAACGAAGGCGCCACCCTCTCTTCGATATCGGAGACCCGGATGACACCGATCGCCTGTGCTCCCTCGATGCCCCGCGTGTTCAATCGTGAGAAACCATCTGCGGCAGACTGCAGGGCAAAGGCGCAGGCCAGGCTGGCCAGTGCGGCCTGTACAAACAGCAGCGACGCGCGGCCCAGGTGGTTGCGGACTTCCTGCATTGAATCCAGCATTTCACGCCGCTCCCTTTGCAAACAACCGCGACAGCGATCCGCTCCGGCAGACTTCCAGCGCGGGGATGAACGCGCACAACAGCGCTGTCGCGAACCCAACCCCGGCTGCCATCAGTACGGACGCGGGGTCCAGCGTAGTGATGGCCGACGGAAGCACCTCCCCTGTCGCCACCAGCCGCATGCCCACCGCATACGCAATGGCCGCCAATGCAGCACTGGCCAATCCCGACGATGCGCATTCCCACATGAGCTGGGCAAAAACATCCCCCCGCCGGGCACCCAGCGCGCGACGTATCGCAAGCTCGCGACGGCGCGCGCCCAGGCTGAATCCCAGCAGCGCGGCTGCATTGACGATGCAGACCACCAGCAGAAGCAGTGCCAGATGAAGCTGTTTCCGGGTGCGTTCAGGGACCAGCCCCTGTCGGTCCAGCCACGCCATCAGCGGCCAGAGCCCGACCTGATCGCTGTCCGGGTCAACCTGCAGATCCCGGGCTTGCGCGTACGCGTTCAGCATCGCGCGGTATCCAGACACGTCATCCACTGTCGGTAACCATGTCCACAGTTGCAGCCAGGACGCCTGCGGGCCAGCAAGGTCCACTCCCTCCCCACCGCCCCAGACCGCCACGCCGTCGACCACGGTCAATCCGTCCGCAATGGCAGTTTCAACCGGTAGATAGATCTGATCGGGTTCCACGAAAGGACGACGGGTCACGTCTCCCTGGAACATCGGCACCGGATGCCAGTCCTCCGCCACGCCGACAACCGTGTATGTGCGCCCGCTCAGCTCCAGCGGATGACCGATGCATCCGGCCGGGCACTCGACCGCTGCGAGTGCCCGTGACAGCACAGCGATCCGACTTCCAGCCTGCCCTTCCTCCGCCGTCCACGATCGCCCTTGCACCAGAGTGATCCCGAGCACGCCGAACACTCCTGACGTTGCGTATCTGGCACGCAGCCGGGCGCTTGATTGCCCGGGTTTCAGCAGGGTCACGGCACCACCGGCCATGGCCGCCTGATTCCAGGCATACCCTTGGTCCAGCAGGGCTTTGGCATCAGGCCAGGTCAACCCCTGCCCAGGATCAGGTGCCGCCGCGTGCTGTGCTCCCGGGCGCACGTCCAGGTGTGGACGGAAGAGCGACCCGCTGCGTCCCGGGACCGGATCGGAGGATGCCTGCAGCACAATGGACAGCATCACCATGGCGGTTCCCACTCCCGCACCGAGCATGAGAGCGACGGCAATGTGCGTCCGGAGGCGCTGCCGAAAGCGCTTAAGCGACAGAGAAACGTAATAGAAGATCACACACCCTCCATGGAGTTGACCCTGTGCCTAGACAGACGCGATCGGCATCCCACGCAGGAGCAGATCCCTGCTTCTCACTGGATCGCCAAGGGTGGCCAGATACGGGCTGAATGCACAGAAAGTGATTGTCGTCCCTTGGACGTAAAATAAGATCTCGCCAATTCTGCTATCGAACGTTTCGCGACATGCGGCTACTAGCGATGTGATAACACCCGCGCCGATCGATACCGCGCCTCGTGGAAATTCCAGGTCAACCGCATCGCCGTGATAGCTGCAGACTACGGGCACACCCTCAGGCCGTTCAACGAAGAAGGGATGCCACTGCTCCTCTCCCTCTTCTACATCCGACGTCCCATCCCACTTGAAGTAGGACCATACGGATTTCTGTACAGGATCCTTGAGATGAGAAGTGTCTGGCATCCTGTGGCCAAAGCCAAACGCGAATGGTGGAACTCTGATGTCCGAAACAAGGCCAGAAATCAGCATCCACTGAACATTCAGCGGAAGAAGTGATTTACTCACCCCGCGAGTACCGATTCCATGCGCCAGTGTTGCGGCACCCACCAGGAGAGAGCCCAGTGCAGCATGTGCCCAATTCTCATGTAGTCCACACTTGCGGAGCTTCATGCCGATATCGCAACGAGAGATATCAAACACCCGGTTGATTACGTAGCCTGCATGCAGCATTGGCTTCCGACCAAGGGGCGCGGCAACGATCGGCGTCGCTTCCCGGATCGTCCACAGGCTGGTCAGCTGATCCAGATGAATCACGGTTACGTCCCTGACGTCGCGCAGAGCGACCGCGACTGCGTCCTGATCATCCGAGTGAAGAACGACAATGGAATTTTTCATGCCACCGCCTCCGCGACCACAGCGCCTTCTGGAGATCTGTAAACTCTCTTGATTTCACTCTGCATTTCGTCGACCAGTGCCGTGAGCTTTTCTGAAGGCGCTTCTTCCAACACAAAAAGCGTCGATACTCTCCTCTCGATGAAGAACCCCCCATCGATATGCATCAGCCTTCGCCTCACTCTTCTGATTGCTGCATGGTCGAAGTCCACGAAGAATTCCAAGGCACGAGCGAGCAACTGATGAATGGCGTAGTAGACGAACACAGCGTGAACCAGCGAGTGATTGGGAATGAAATTTCCCGACCAGGGGGAGACCGGCCGAACGCGGATTGCGCTGGACATGAACTTCCCGTAGACATCCTCATATGCTGAAAGAAACGAATGCACAGATTCATGCAGGATCGCTTCTGCGCAAAGATCCACCGTCATTTCTTCCCTATGGACATTCAGCACGCGAATGCAGCCCGCGTGAGTTGGCCGATACTCCGATCCAAGGTTGAGCTGGGCTACGCTGTCACCAACGCCAATGGATTTTCTGACAAGAACACGCCTTGTGAATGTTCGAATCAACAAGCCGAGATGCGGAACTGACTCGTCCACCATACGAATGGCCGCTTCAAGCTTGTTCCTTATTACTTGAATCTCGTGCTGTGGGATATCCAATGATGGTTGGCAGAACGTTCCGCTCTCGGGTTCGTACCTCTGCGAAAGCCGGCTGTCCACATCAAGGACAATCACTCCACCAATCCTGGGTCTGTCCATCCTTTCAGCGATGTCGCCCTCACTCGTTGTCACCCAGTCGCCCAGAGCGCTTTCGAGCGGGCTCGCGACAGCAGGCCGCTTCGGCTCGATGGTGTGGGTGCGCTGTTGAGCCGGGCACTCGGCGATAGCCGCAAACCAAAGAGCATCGAGAGTCGAAACCGGCTCACCATGCTGATCTTCATATGCGATGCCCGCCGACTCGTCCAGGAATGCGGATACCCAAGGCGAGGCAAGAAGCCTCCGTCTTCCGGCAGCGTCAAGGCGATGAATTGCACGCTCTATCGCGTCGACCCGGCCCTGAATCCCAGCCCCTTCACCTCGCTTGACTGAAAGCGCAACTCCCAAGCGTTGCCCAGTAATCTCGATCCACGATTTCATCAACGCCACGCACACATCGGCCGTGCGTCCGGGCTCATCTATCGCCCCCTTCAGATCTTCAAAGCACAGCTCCATCAATCGCTCCTTGATGGCGGGCGATCACCTTTACAGCGATCGCCCGTTCTATCAGATAATGAATTTCCGGACTTCAGGAACTGCGTGCGCGAACCTGAAACTCTCCTTCTGCTGATCTCCGGTGGAGTAGTGTCCGCAATGGGTACCGCCACTCGAGTAGCTCGTGCACTGCGTACCTGCGATTTCATGATCGCCAGGCAGTTCGTGCGTAGACATCCCACTATCGATGCTGATTTCTGGAATCGAGAGGCTCTGAACCAGTGGCGACGCATCCGACTGCGCTGCAGCTGCAATGCCGGACAGGCCAAGCAGTGCTACGAGAGTAGGGGGAAGCAGCACAGACTTGTCGATCTTCGACATGACTCATCTCCGTTGAAGTTGATGGAACGCGAACAGGTCCAAGCCTCCCCGGCTATGACCTGCGTCAGCGATTGCCGACGACCGAGAGTTCCCCAGGACGCACATGAACCTCAATAGCGGAATGGAACTCTGCAACTTTCCTCAAGATGGTTGAGAGCTCAGAATCATTGTCGGCAACATCAGCCTACGATTGGCGGCGCGATCGCGACTCGTCATGGCGCTAATCACCACATCTTGATGAAGCTCGCGAGTTTCACGAGTCCTCATTCCAGGTCATTGGTCCTGCAGACCACGCAGAATGCGTCTAACGCATCACCACGTCCTGTCAGCGCCAGAAGTACCAGACAGCCCCTGCCACCAACGCCCCCAGCAACACCACCTGCACCACCACATAGCCCACGCCACTGTCGCGCGACTCAACGGCGATGCGCTTCTGCAGCACCTCGCTCACATCCGGTGTCTGTTCCTGCTGCGCCTGCTCACGCAACGCCTGCACCAGCGCGCGCTCTTCCGCATCGCGAGGGTCGGTCGGTGGGTTCACAGCAGTTCTCCGGCGGTGGCATGCCGCGTCAGTTCCTGCTTCAGGACCTGGCGCGCACGGTGAAGGTGGCTCTTGATGGTACCGCGGGCCAGTCCAGTCACCTGCTCGATCTCGGCCAGATCGAAATCCTCCAGGTAATGCAGGCCGACGATCAGCCGCTGCGGTGCACTCAGCCGTTCCAACGCCGCGCCAAGATGGCGACCAGCCTGCAGCGCCTCGCTCAGTTCAGCCGGCCCCGGCCCTTCATCGCCAATACCCAGTTCCTCGGGTACTTCCACCGCCACCATCCATTGCGCCTCCAGCCGTCGCCTGCGCAGGTGCTGCAACGCCGTGGTGTAAGCCACCCGTGAAACCCAGGTACGCAGCGAGGATTCAAAGCGGAACCGGTGCAGCTGGCGGAACACGGCCAGGAAGGTTTCCTGCAGCAGGTCAGCCACCTGATCACGGTCGCCCACCATGCGCCCGATCACATGCGCGCAGGTACGTTGATGGGCCTGCACCAGCTGTGCGAAGGCCGGTTGCGAGCCATCGATGATGGCGCTGACCAGGGCGCGGTCGTCGTCCGCGTCCGGCGTGGGCTCGACGGGGACGTCGCGGCGGCGTCCCCGCAATGCAGCCAGTGCTCCGCACAGCAGGTTCATGCGCGGGGCGCCCCCTGTGCCCGTGGCATGTCCTGGCTCAGCCCTTGCGTGCGGCAGGACGGGTGAAGTGCCAGGCCAGCAGCTGGCCGAGGCCGGCACTGCCGACCATCGCGGCGGCGGCGCCGAAGGTCAGTTCGCGTGCACCGATCGCCTCCAGCAGGCCCATTGCCACGGCCAGGCTGACCAGGCTGATGCCCCAGCGCAGCGCGCCCTGGCGGCGGCGTTCTTCTTCCAGTACCGCCAGCGAGCGGATAACTTCCTCCGGCACGTGCGGAGCCACCAGCTTGCTGCGGGCGCGGGCATCGGCAATGGCATGGATCGCGTAGGCGATGCAGATGAAGAGGGTGATCGGGATCAGTTCCTGCATGGTCGGGCTCCTGTTCGGTGGATGATGCGGGTTCAGGAGAATGGATGCGCGACCACGGCAACCGGTTGCACCACTTTGCCAATCTCGCTGCCATGACCTGTGGCCCCTGTCCCGGGCCGGGGCGGCTGGTACCCTTGGCCGGTTTCCTCTTCTGGTGCCGTCCGCCCATGTCCCGAGTGCTGCCCCTGTCCCTCCTGCTGTCGGCCGTGCTGGCCGCACCGGCTGCGCATGCCGCGCCGACGCCGATCACCATCGAACAGGCCATGGCCGACCCGGACTGGATCGGTCCGCCGGTCGAGAAGGCCTGGTGGTCGTGGAACAGCCAGCAGGTGGAATACCAGCTCAAGCGTAGCGGCAGCCCGGTGCGCGATACCTTCCGCCAGCCGCTGGCCGGTGGCGTGGCCGCGCAGGTGGCCGATGACCAGCGCGGCACCCTGGACGTGGCCGAGCCGGTCTACGACCGCAGCCGCAGCCGCAGCGCCTTCGTGCGCAATGGCGACGTGTTCGTGCGCGACCTGCGCAGCGGCGCGCTGACCCAGCTGACCCGCAGTAACGAGCGCGCGGGCAACGTGAACTTCGCCGCCGACAACGGCGTGATCTGGCGGGTCGGCCAGAACTGGTTCCACTGGACCGCCGCCAGCGGCGTGCAGCAGGTGGCCAGCCTGAAGGCCGAGAAGGACCCGCGTACGGCACCGAAGGCCGACGTGCTGCGCGACCAGCAGCTGCGCACGCTGGAAACCCTGCGCCGCGACCGTGACCAGCGCGAAGCACTGAAGGACCAGGACCAGCGCTGGCGCCAGGCCGACCCGACCCGCGCGCCGGGCCCGGTGTACCTGGGCGCCGACGTGGAGATCGCCGACAGCGTGCTGTCGCCGGACCTGACCCACCTGATCGTGGTGACCAAGCCGAAGGACTTCGACGACGGCCGTGGCGGCAAGATGCCGCTGTACGTGACCGAGTCGGGCTACGAGGAAACCGAAGACACCCGCACCCGCGTCGGCCGCAACGGCTTCGAACCGCACACGCTGTGGTACGTGGACGTGCGCACCGGCAAGGCCGAGAAGGTTTCGCTGGCCGGCCTGCCGGGCATCAAAACCGATCCGCTGGCCGAGCTGCGCCGCAAGGCCGGCAAGGACGCGCTGAAGGGCGAGCGCAGCCTGCAGGTGATGAGCGACTTCATGGGCGGTGGCATCCGCTGGAGCGCCGACGGCCAGCAAGCTGCGGTGATGCTGCGTGCCAACGACAACAAGGACCGCTGGATCATCAGCGTCAACGCTGCCGACGGCCGCGTGCAGTACCGCCACCGCCTGACCGACAACGCCTGGATCAACTGGGGCTTCAACGATTTCGGCTGGATGGCCGATGGCCGCACGCTGTGGCTGCTGTCGGAGGAATCGGGCTTCTCGCACCTGTACACCCAGGCCGGTACCGCAAAGCCGCAGGCGCTGACCAGCGGCAAGTGGGAAACCTCGGCGCCGGTGCCGTCGGCCGATGGCAAGGGCTTCTACTTCCTGTGCAACCAGCAGGCGCCACATGACTACGAAGTCTGCGCGGTCGACACCAGCAGCCGCCAGGTGCGCGAGCTGACCAGCCTCAACGGCGTGGAAGACTTCTCGCTGTCGCCGGACGGCCAGCAGCTGCTGGTGCGCTACTCCGGCGCCTACCTGCCGCCGCAGCTGGCCGTGCTGCCCAGTGCCGGTGGCCAGACACGCGTGCTGACCGACACCCGCACCGCCGACTACAAGGCGCGCCAGTGGATCCAGCCGAAGCTGGTGGCAGTGCCGTCCAAGCATGGTGCCGGCGTGGTCTGGGCCAAGTACTACGAGCCGGAAAACAAGGAACCGGGGAAGAAGTACCCGATCGTGATGTTCGTGCACGGTGCCGGCTACCTGCAGAACGTGCACCAGCGCTACCCGGCCTACTTCCGCGAGCAGATGTTCCACAACCTGCTGGTGCAGAAGGGTTACATCGTGCTGGACATGGACTACCGCGGCAGCGAGGGCTACGGCCGCGACTGGCGCACGGCCATCTACCGCAACATGGGCCACCCGGAACTGGAAGACTACAAAGACGGCCTGGACTGGCTGGTCGACACCCAGCAGGGTGACCGTGACCATGCCGGCATCTACGGCGGTTCCTATGGCGGCTTCATGACCTTCATGGCGCTGTTCCGCTCGCCGGGCACGTTCAAGGCCGGTGCCGCGCTGCGCCCGGTGGTGGACTGGCACCAGTACAACCACGGCTACACCAGCAACATCCTCAACACCCCGGACATCGATCCGGAGGCGTACCGCGTGTCGTCGCCCATCGAGTACGCACAGAACCTGCAGGACAACCTGCTGATCGCCCACGGCATGATGGACGACAACGTGTTCTTCCAGGATTCGGTGAACCTGACCCAGCGCCTGATCGAGCTGCACAAGGACAACTGGTCGATCGCGCCGTACCCGCTGGAGCGCCACGGCTACGTGCGTGCCGACTCCTGGCTGGACCAGTACAAGCGCATCCTCAAGCTGTTCGAGCAGAACCTGAAGTGAGCAACGCCGCGGCCACGATCCACATCGTGGCCGCGGTCATCCTGGATGACCGCGGCCAGGCGCTGGTGGTGCGCAAGCAGGGCGCCAGCCGCTTCATCCAGCCGGGCGGCAAGCCCGAACCCGGCGAGGCGCCTCTGCAGGCGCTGGCCCGCGAGCTGGACGAGGAGCTGGGCGTGCAGTTGCGTACGGCTTCAGCGGCTGCGCTGGGCACGTTCGAGGACTGGGCGGTGAATGAGCCTGGCCAGCGCGTACAGGCACAGGCCTGGTGGGTGCAGGTGCACGGCACGCCGCAGGCGCGCGCCGAGATCGCCGAACTGGCCTGGGTGCCGCTGCAACCACCGCATGGCCTGCCCTTGGCACCCTTGAGCGAACACCATATCCTGCCGGCGGTCGCCACCCGGGTGACGGCCCGCTGACCGCGCGGGCACCGATTGCAAGGACACCGGATGTCAATGTCGATCCCGCCGATTCCTTCGCTGGTCCAGCCGGCCTATCACGCCTGGGTGCGCCCGATCGCACAGGCCTCGTTCTGGCTGTCACTGCTGCTCACGGTCTACTTCGTGATGCAGGGACTACTGCTGTGGCCGCTGCACAACCTTCCGATCTGGCATCTGGTTGAGAGGGAAGTGCAAGACCAGCACCTGCACAGCCTGATCTGGCTTTTGGCGCATCCGGTGGCCGCGTCGTTGATCGTCGCGCTGCTGTGCCTGGCCTCGACCCTGGCCAGCTGGGGCCTGCTGCGCGAGCGCAGCTGGGGCCTGTGGAGCTTTGTGGTGATCCTGCTGCTGAGCGCATTGACCAACTTTGCGATCGCCGGCTGGTTGGACGTGTTCATGCGTGACGTCATCCCGTTTCTCTCCGACGACGCCCTCCTGCAGCAGGAACTCCATCTGAAACGCTGGTTGATCACGCTGACCGTGGTGGCCATGTCATTTGTGCTCCTCGGCCTGCAGGGCTGGCTGGCCTGGCGCCTGCTGCGGCCGGACATCCGCTCACGTTTCCACTGAGCCCCCCTTTTCCGCACGACAAGGACCGTCGCATGCGCTTGCAGGCTCTTCTCCCCGCACTGCTGCTGTTCGCCGCGCTGCCAGCCGGCGCCGACGCGTTGCAGTGTGGCGAATACCGCAGCGCCGATGGCGGCATGGCGCTGGTGTTCACCACCCCCAGCAGCGGCTACCGCCACGATGACGGCAGCGAGCCGCAGCCGCTGTGGGTTGATCGCAGTGCGGCGCAGACACGCCTGGTCATGCTCGACGATGGCGTGGCGGAGCCGATCCGGATCAGTGCCGATGGCCAGCGCATCGAGGACGAGGGCGTCGTGGTCTATACCCTGCGCCAGCCCCGCACCTGCGCCACCGAGCCCAGCGCGACGGACGGCAGCTGCCGCGCCGCCGGCAGCCACTGCATTGCGCAGCTGCCCGCCGCCTCTCCCGGCCAGGCCCAGCGCGCGTGCCGCGAGGGCGTTGGCGCGGGCTGCTCGGCGCTGTTGCGACAACTGCGCGATGGCAATGCCGCAGCCGCTGGTGACACCGGCGCCGCCCTCTTCGAGCGCCCGTCCGCCTGCCGCGAACACACGCCCGAGCATGACCCGCAGGCCTGCGAGGCGCTGACCGGTGATGCGCTGGCCACCGCGATGCAGCGGGTGGTTGAACGCCTGCAACAGGAAGACGAAGACGCACTGGATTCACCGCTTCCGGCCGCTGCACGCGATCGTCTGCAGCAGCTGTGCCTGCAGCACCGCAGTGGTCGCTTCTGCGTCGAAGTGGCCGAACAGCAGTTGATCGCGCTGGAACCCGCGTTGGCGGTGCAGGCCCTGCAGGTGGTCTGCGATGCAGGCCGCATCAGTGCCTGCGAACGCATCGCACCGCTGCGCGATCTCGGCACGGACCTGCGCCTCGTCCCGGCCCAGCGGGTGCCGTGCGGCCGCTATCAGGCCGACGGTGGCGTGATCGACAGGCTCGACTTCGGCGATGGCGCGCGTGGCCGTCTGCATGACGGCGCGATCCACCTGCAGCAGAACGGCGAAGCCCTTTTGCTGCGTCAGCTCGGCAATGGCGACCTGCTCGGTATGGATGCGCAGACGGGATATCAGCGTTACCAGCCGGTGCCCGGCACGGCACAATGCACGCCCCCGCGCGAGGGCCGTGGTTCGCCGTAGCGCCTGGAGTTTTCCGTTCGATCGTCAAGGAGACGACATGCATTCACCCGCACCGCGCCGCCGCTGGCTGGCCTGGGCGCTGCTGCTGGCCGCGCCGATGGCCGCCGCACAGTCACCGCAATGCGGCATGTTCAAGGCCGACGAAGGCAGCGGTACGCTGCGCATCAGCTCGCCAAACCGCGGCGAGCAGAAACACTTCGGCAGTGCGCCCTCTCCGGTCGCGTTCCAGCAGATCGACGGAAAGCTGCAACTGGTGAACCTGGAGTACGGCCTGCCCAGCGCGCTGCAGGTGCGCGATCGTGGCCGGACGGTCGAGGTGGATGGCACGGTCTACATCCTGCAGGCCCCTGCACAGTGCGCCGCAGCCGCCGCGCCGGCTGAAGGCAGCTGCCTGGCCGATGCGGCGGCGTGCCTGGACAACCGCCGTGAAGCGAGCCCGACCGCGCTGGAGGCAGGGTGCCGGGAAGGCGTGCCCGGCATGTGCCTGCAACTGGCTGATCGTTGGCACGAGGACGCCAAACCCACGGTCGCGGCTGATCCTGCCCTGGCAAAGGCAGCGCTCGACGCCGCCCTGTCCGGCATCAAACTCCCCGCCGCCTGTGACGACGGTGACTTCGAACAGGGAACCCCGGCGTGTGCCGCCGCACTCGAGGCCGCCCCCGCAGTGCAGGAGCAGCTGGTCAAGGCGGCGATGACGGCAGCCATGACCGAAGCCGTGGTGACGATGGCAGCGCCGACCGCGCCGGTGATCATTCCGGCCGAGCGGCGCCAGCAGTTGTTGCAGCTGTGCCGCGAGGTATCCCATGGCGGCTTCTGCACCCGCGTGGCTGAACTGTCCTGGGAGGCAGGAGACCACTTGCATGCGGTGCAGGCCCTGGCTGCGGCCTGCACACCCGGCAACGACACCGCCAGCTGCGAACGCCTGCCTGCGCTGCAGGCGGTGGGTGCATCGTTGCGACCGCAGCCGGCAACGGCCCTGCCCTGTGGCAACTACCGGGCCGACGGCGGCCTGATGGACACGCTGGATTTCGGTGACAACGGCCTGGTCGGCGTTGGCTGGAGCAGCCATCTTCGCGCGCGCGTCGAAGCGGGCGACATCCGCATCCGCCACGACCGGGACGGCGACTTCGTGCTGCGCCCGCTGCCCGGCGGGCAGCTGCTGGGCCTGGATAACTGGACCCGCTTCCAGGTGTTCGTCCCCACCGGGGAGGGGCCGACCCGGTGCAGTGCGCCGAAGCAGTTCAGGGTGCTGCCACTGCCACAGGATTGCCCGCTGGCACTGACCAACGAGGACGGTGCCGACGCCTGCTGCGCGCAGGGCAAGCTGCAGGGCTGCAACATTCTCGGCAACCGTCTTGCGCTGTCCGGGCACTGGCTGCAGGCCGTCGAGCACTACACCACGGTCTGCCGTGCCGGTGTCCGCGAGGGTTGCGAGAATCTGGTCACCGCACAAGGCAACGGCGCGGAGGTGGACGCGCGTCGAATCCTGGAACAGCTGTGCAAGGCCGACCGCAGCGGCCTGCATGTGGCCTGCGACGTGCTCGAAACCCAGAACTGGGAGCTGATCACGCTGGGCGGTGCCCTGCAGAAGGCGGTTGACGAGGCGGCGGTGGACGACACTCCGGTACCGCGCAATTCCAACCGCAAGCGCTGAGCCGGCCAGGGCCTGCCCGCAGCTTCGGCCGGGCCCTGCGGTAAAGTACGCGCCATGAACGAATTCGAGCGCGTGCGCGCCTACCTCACCGACCTGCAGGACCGCATCTGTGCGGCGATCGAGGCCGTCGATGGCCAGGCCCGCTTCCAGGAAGACCTGTGGCAGCGGGCCGAGGGCGGTGGCGGGCGCACCCGCGTGCTGCGTGACGGTGCGGTGTTCGAGCAGGCCGGCATCGGTTTCTCCGACGTGGCCGGCAGCCGCCTGCCGCCATCGGCCTCGGCCAACCGCCCGGAACTGGCCGGCGCCTCCTGGCGCGCCACCGGCGTGTCGCTGGTGTTCCACCCGCTCAACCCCTACGTGCCGACCACCCACGCGAATGTGCGCTTCTTCCAGGCGCAACGCGACGGTGAAGTGGTGGCCAGCTGGTTCGGTGGCGGCTTCGACCTGACGCCGTTCTATCCGTTCGACGAAGACGTGCAGCACTGGCACCGGGTCGCACGCGACCTGTGTGCGCCGTTCGGCGAGGAACGCTATGCCGCGCACAAGCGCTGGTGCGACGAGTATTTCTTCCTGCGCCACCGCAATGAAACGCGTGGCGTTGGCGGCCTGTTCTTCGACGACCTGCACGGCGACTTCGAGCGCGATTTCGATTACCTGCGTGCGGTCGGCGATGGCTTCCTTCAGGCCTACCTGCCGATCGTGCAGCAACGCAAGGACACCGCGCATGGCGAACGCGAGCGCGAGTTCCAGCTGTACCGTCGCGGCCGCTATGTGGAATTCAACCTGGTCTATGACCGCGGCACGCTGTTCGGTCTGCAGAGCGGTGGCCGCAGCGAGAGCATCCTGATGAGCCTGCCGCCGCGGGTACGCTGGGAATACGGCTTCAGCCCGGAGGCCGGCAGCGCCGAGGCGCGCCTGGCCGACTACCTGGTGCCGCGCGACTGGCTCTGATCTTCCGGCGCCACGCCTGACGCGTGGCGCCTTCCCCGCCTGCGGTGCGCCCCGCACCGGACAGGCCCTGCCCCACTTCTTTCAAGGATGACCCCATGCCTGCTGCTGTTTCCCTTCGCCCCCGCGCTGCGGGCTGGCGCTCCCTGCTGTTGCTTGCATTGGCCTCGGCCAGCCTGCCGGCCGCCGCGCAGTCGATGGCCTGCGGCACATACAGGGACAGCAGCGGCAACACCACGCTGACCCTCGAGAGCGAAGGCCACGGCTTCCTGTCCGGCCCCTACCAGGCGACAGAGGAGCTGCGCATCGCCCGCCAGGAGGACGTGCTGGGTACCGGCAACCTGTCCACAGGCCAGCTGGAAAATTGGTACTTCTCGGACAACGACCGCACGATCAGCACGCCCTATCGCGAGTTCACCCGTGAGCACGCCGCCGCCTGCAGGACGATGCCGGAGCCCATCGAAGACGGTTGCGTGATGAACACCTCCGAGTGCCTGGAGGCGCTGCCGGAGGCCGCACCCGTGAAACTGCACGCCTGGTGTGCCGAGGGCGTGGGCGCAGCCTGCATGCGGTTGCTGGAGACCTACCAGCAGCGGGCCAAGGACGCAGCCCCCGCGCCTGCACGAGCCGAGCCGCCGAAACCGGAGATCTGCAAGGAGGATTCCGCATCCTTCAACGCCGAGGGCTGCCGGGCGATCGCCGAGGTGATCGGGCTGGAGATGATCGGCAAGTCCCTGCTCGGGCTGCAGCATGCGGTCGACCCTGCGTTGCCGTCGGCGCAGCTCGATGAGCTGGCCGCACTGTGCCGGCAGCAGCACGGCGAGACCTTCTGCGCCGACGTTGCCGAGGTGCTGTGGAGTGGTGGACGCCTTTCACAGGCCCACGAAGCACTGCAGCTGTCGTGCGCGCAGCGCGCGGACGGCGTGGCCTGCGGCCGCGCCAAGGCACTTGCCAGCCTGGCCACCGCACCAGCCGCTGCACTGGCCCCGGTGCCGGCCACCGCACTGCCCTGTGGCAGCTTTGAAGCCGAATACGGCGTGCTCTCGCAGCTGCGCTTCCTTGATGGCGGCCTGGTTGAGGCCGAGGGTCGCGACCAGCGCATGCGCGCGCGCCTGCAGGACGGCCGTATCTTCATCCGTCGCGATGTCGGCAGCGACTTCGTACTGCAGCCGCTGCAGAACGGCAACCTGGCCAGCATCGATAGCGGCGACCGTTTTGCCTATTACGAGCGCAAGCCGACCACAGGCAGCGCCAGCTGCAAGCCGCCTGTGGCCTTCGTGGAAATTCCGCTGCCGCTGGATTGCCCGACCCTGGCACGCAAGGACGGCGCAAAGGCCTGCTGCACCGATGGCAAGCTGCTCGGCTGCAAGGTGGCCGGCGAAGCGCTGTTCGAGTCCGAAAAATGGGCCGCGTCGCTGCCCTACTTCGAGACCCTGTGCGGCGCGGGCGTGCGCGAAGGCTGCCTGGCATTGGCATCGGTGTATTCGCACACCGCAGACCCGAAGATCCCGCAAGCCATGGCTGCGATCTGCGCGAAGGATGGCAAAGGCACGCACGTGGCCTGTGATGTGGACGCCACCCGCAACTGGCCGGCGCTTAAGGCCGAAGCCGCGCCCTGAGGCTCATGCACCTGTAGAGCCGAGCCCACGCTCGGCTCCGGACGCAAGGCAGCCGAGCATGGGCTCGGCTCTACAAGGTCAGGTGCTCTTCCTCGGAATGATGGTGATGTGCCCGTTGATCTCCAGCAGGGCCAGCTCGACATCCTCCACGCCCAGGCCGCCCTGTTGGCGCATGGCGGCCTCGAAATCCGCACGGGTGACCTGCTCGCGGCGCAGAACGGCATCGAACAGGCGCCCATCACGCGCGATCACCACCGGTTCTCCTTCAACCAGGCGCTCGATCCGCCGGCTGCGGGTGCTCACCCAGCCCACCCCGTAGTTGAGCAGGATCAGGGTGGCCGCCAGCAACAGGCCGCCGCCCAGCGAGGTGTCGGTGCCCAGCAGCGCGTTCTGCACCGCGTTGCCCAGCAGGACCACCAGCAGCACGTCGAACGGGGTGATCTGCCCCAGCGGGCGCTTGCCGCTGAGCCGGACCATGCCCAGCACCACGACATAGACCACCACCGCGCGCAGGATGAACTCCCACCACGGCATTGCCAGTGCGAACAGGTCGGGCATGGTCTTCCCCTGCGGAGCGGTGGCCCAGCGTGGCGCAGGCCATGGCGTCTGGCAACGGCGCAAATAAAAAGCCCCGCTGACCAGGGGGAGGTCAACGGGGCCGGGGAACGGGCACTTGGGGAGGAGTCCCCGTTCCGAGATCTGCTCCAGGGGATGGGAGAGATCCACAACAGGCGTTGCGCCTGTCGAGAGTTATAGAAGCACTCCGAACACTAACGGTTCGTGAAGGGGCCCAATTTAATGAACCTCGATCAGGGCAACATTCATGATCGAGTCAGAAACCTCTGACGAATGAACGAATTCACGTCGTTTTCGGCCTGAAACACCCTCAGTGTGCTTCGTCCCAGTTGTTGCCGATGCCGGTATCGACCACCAGCGGCACCCGCAGTTTGGCCGCTTGCGACATGCGCTCCACCACCTGCAAACGCAAGTCTTCAACGAAACTACTTTCGGCTTCGAAGACCAGTTCATCGTGCACCTGCAGGATCATCCGTGCTGGTGCCCCGCTGTCACGCAGCCACTGGTCCACGTCCACCATCGCGCGCTTGATGATGTCGGCGGCGGTGCCCTGCATCGGCGCGTTGATCGCAGCACGCTCGGCACCGGCGCGCAGGCCCTGGTTACGTGCATGAATGTCGTTCAGGTACAGGCGGCGGCCGAACAGGGTCTCTACATAGCCCTGGTCACGCGCCTGCTGGCGCATCCGCTCCATGAAGTCGCGCACGCCCGGGTAGCGGCTGAAGTACAGCGCCACGTAGTCCTGCGCCTGGCCCCGGTCGATGCCCAGGTTGCGGGCCAGGCCGAAGGCGCTCATGCCGTACATCAGCCCGAAGTTGATCGCCTTGGCGGCGCGGCGCTCGTTCGGCGTCACGTCCTCCAGCGTACGCCCGAACACCTCGGCGGCGGTGGCACGGTGCACGTCGGCACCCTGCTCGAACGCGCGCACCAGGCCCGGGTCCTCGGACAGGTGGGCCATGATCCGCAGCTCGATCTGCGAGTAGTCGGCGGCCAGCAGCTGGAAGCCCTCCGGGGCGATGAACGCGCGGCGGATGCGGCGGCCATCTTCGGTGCGGATCGGGATGTTCTGCAGGTTGGGGTCCGACGAGGACAGGCGGCCGGTAGCGGCACCGGACTGGTGGTAGCTGGTGTGCACGCGTCCGGTGTCCGGGTTGACCATCTCCGGCAGCTTGTCGGTGTACGTGCTGCGCAGCTTGGCCAGGCCGCGGTAATCGAGGATCACGCGCGGCAGTTCGTGCTGGTCGGCAATCGCCTCCAGTGCCTCTTCATTGGTGCTGGGCTGGCCCTTCGGGGTCTTCACCACCGCCGGCAGCTTCAGCTCGTCGAACAGCACCGCCTGCAGCTGCTTGGGCGAATCCAGGTTGAAGCTGCGCCCAGCCAGTTCGGTGGCCTTCTGCTGCGCCGCCAGCATGCGCGAGGACAGGTCCTGGCTCTGCCGGCGCAGTTCGTCGGTGTCGACCCGCACGCCGTTGGCTTCGATGCTGGTCAGCACCGGCACCAGCGGCATCTCGATGTCGCGGTACACGCTGTCCAGTGCCGGTTCGGCCAGCAGCTGCGGCTGCAGCGCGCGGTGCAGGCGCAAGGTGATGTCGGCGTCCTCGGCCGCATAGCGGCTGGCTTCGTCGATGCCCACCTGCGAGAACGGAATCTGCTTGGCGCCCTTGCCGGCCACGTCCTCGAACTTGATGGTGTTGTAGCCCAGATAGCGCAGGGCCAGCGAATCCATGTCGTGGCGGGTGGCGGTGGAATTGAGCACGAAGCTCTCGAGCATGGTGTCGTCGTGGTAGCCCTGCACGTCCACGCCGTGACGGCGCAGCACGTGCAGGTCGTACTTGCCGTGCTGGCCCAGCTTCTTCTTCGCCGGGTCCTGCAGCATCGGGCGCAGCGCATCCAGCACCTGCTGCATCGGCAGCTGGGCCGGCGCACCCGGGTAATCGTGGCCGACCGGAATGTAGGCGGCCTTGCCCGGCTCGACCGCCAGACTGACGCCGACCAGGCGCGCACGCATCGCGTCCAGCGCATCGGTTTCGGTATCGAAGCTGATCAGGTCCGCCTGCTGCAGGCGCTCGACCCAGGCCTGCAGCTGCTCGGCGGTCAGCACGGTCTCGTATTCACCTGGCGCGGCCAGCGCCGGATCCAGCGTGCCCGCTGCCGGTGCCTCGGCGCTGCCGCGGGCAAAGCCTGCTGCCGTACCGCGCAGGCTCGGCGTTGCTTCGCTGGCGGCCGTCGGCGCCGGCAGCGGTGCACCCAGCTCCTTCAGCGCCTGGGTGAAGCCGTAGCGCGCATACAGCTCGGTCAACTCCGGCACGTCCTGCTCGCGCAGGGCCAGCATGGTCGGGCTGGCGTCCAGCTCCACGTCGGTGCGGATGGTCACCAGCTCGCGGTTCAGCGGCAGCCGCTCCAGCGCCGCCCGCAGGTTCTCGCCGATCTTGCCCTTCATGGTCGGCGCGGCCGCCATCACCCCATCCAGGTGCTGATACTCGGCCAGCCACTTGGCGGCGGTCTTCGGCCCGCACTTCTCTACGCCCGGCACGTTGTCGACGGTATCGCCCATCAGCGCCAGCAGGTCGATGATCTGGTCGGCGCGCACGCCGAACTTCTCCATCACCGCCGCGTCCGAATCCATGCGGCTGCCGGTCATGGTGTTGACCAGCTCGATGCCCGGGCGCACCAGCTGGGCGAAGTCCTTGTCGCCGGTGGAGATGGTCACCTTCAGGTCCTGCGCCACGCCCTGCAGGGCCAGCGTGCCGATCACATCGTCGGCTTCCACGCCGGGGATGCGCAGGATGCTGATGCCCAGCGCCTCGACGATGCGGCACATCGGCTCGACCTGGCTGCGCAGCTCATCGGGCATCGGCGGGCGGTTGGCCTTGTACTGGTCGTACAGGTCATCGCGGAAGGTCTTGCCGGGCGCATCGACCACGAACGCCACGTAGGCTGGGCGCTCCTTCAGTGTCGAGCGCAGCATGTTGACCACGCCGAACAGCGCACCGGTGGGTTCGCCCTGTGCATTGGACAGGGGCGGCAGCGCGTGGAACGCGCGGTACAGGTAACTGGACCCGTCGATCAGGACTAATCTGCTCATGGGTCGATTCTACGCGCCCGTGCCTGCATCGCGGCGACACGGCAGGCGCCCGGCGATGGGGCATAATCAAGACTCTTTCCAGGCAAAGGCCCCCGCCGATGAAGACCCTGATGCTGGCTTCCCTGCTCCTGCTCGCTGGCTGCGCCAGCATGGGTGGTGCGGGCGCTCCTCCGGTGGACGTCAAGGGCGCGGATGTATCCAAGCGCACCATGGACAACGGCGATGTCATCGAGGAATACCGCGTGTCCGGCCAGCTGCGTATGGTCAAGGTGACCCCGTCGCGCGGTGCCCCGTTCTACATGTACGACAAGAACGGCGACGGCCGTTTCGACAACGACAAGGATGGCGTGTCGCCGGTGTACTGGAAGCTGTACAGCTGGTGATGTGACCAGGGACGGATCCCTGCGATCCAGTAGATCCACGCCATGCGTGGATTCACCCCGGCCACCACAAAAAAACAACGCCGGCGCGCATCCTGCGGCCGGCGTCGGGTCCCCTCCCCGGGAACGCTTGAATCAGCGGATGACCAGCACCGGCAGCGTGCTGCGCGCCAGCACCTCGGCAGTTTGGCTGCCCAGCAGCACGCGGGTCACGCCACGGCGGCCATGCGAGGTCATCACGATCAAATCACTGTTGCGCTCGCCCGCCGTCTCGATGATGCCGTCGGCCGCGTAGCGGTCCAGCACATGCACCGGGTTGGCGGTAATGCCCTGCTCGGCGGCCTTGGCCAGCGCCGGCTGCAGCACCTTCTGCGCGCCTTCCTCGCGGTCGGCCTTGTACTCCGGGCTGTTCATGTAGCCCACGCTCCAGCCCATGGCGTCGTACATGCCGACGGCCCACGGCTCGGACACAGTCACGATATCGACCTCGGCGTTGAGGTCCTTGGCCAGCTCCAGGCCCTTGGCCAGGCCCTTGTCGGCCAGCTCGGACCCGTCGGTGGCAATCAGGATGCGCTTGTACATGGTGGGGCTCCGTGGCGATCTGCCAGATGGGAACGACACCATTACACACCGGATGTGCAGGCTGCGCCTTGAGCAGGATCAATCCGGCGCCATGCAGTCGCGTGTGCGCACCGCCGGCTTGCGTACCCGATCACTGCGGCGCAAGCTGGGTAGGCGGCGCCGCGCTGCCTTGGGAGAACCCGCATGCAGGACGGCAAGCCGACATCACGCTCCCCGCTCAGGATCATCCTGTGGAGCCTCATCGCCGCCTTCGTGCTGTTCTGCGGCGGTTATTACCTGGGCAAAGATCTTGCCCAGCGCGACAACGCCCGGCAGTCGGCCGGCCGATAGCCGGCTTCTGTAGAGCCGAGCCCATGCTCGGATGCTACTGGCGGGAAAAGCAGCCGAGCATGGGCTCGGCTCTACATCAGGCCCACCCTCAGGCGATCTGCACCACGCGTGCGTTCTGGCACAGCGGATAGCTGGCCACGAATTCGGCAATCGCATCACGCATCGCCTCGAACGATTCGCCATACATGTACAGCGCGGTTTCGGTCGGGCCCTGCCACCAGCTGCAGATCTCGCCCAGGCCGTCGATGTTCTCCGACAGTTGTTCGAATACGTGGTTGGAATCGCACTGTTCGTAGACTTCGTCCGGCAGATTCAGGCCATCCAGGTAGATGCCGAGGCCCTCGGTCACGCCGAAGCTGCGATCAGCCTCGCCAGTCCCCTGCAGCTGCGAACCCTTCGGCGCGCCCAGCTGTTCCAGCAGGTCGATCAGCTTCGGCACGCCATCCGCACCGACCAGTGCCACTTCGATGTCGCCGTATTCGACCTCACCCAGATCCGACATCGCGGTGCCGCCGCCGGTGAGCTCGCCCACCTGGGCCGCCTGCAGCAGCGCGTCAAGCGGATCCTCGAACAGTTCGTGGCGATGCTCCGGCTGCAGCCGGGCGTTCAACTTCACGGTGACGTGCAGCGTGGGTTCGGTCATGGGGCGTTCCTGGAAGAAGTGCCGCCTATTGTAGAGCCGAGCCCATGCTCGGCTGCTTTTGGCGGTAAAAGCAGCCGAGCATGGCTCGGCTCTACAGGAGTTCCCGCCCCTCGACGGTGATCAGATCACCGTCAGGTTGGCGTAGGCCATCACCAGCCACTTGCTGCCGGCGTCGGCGAACTCGACCTGCACGCGGGCGTGGGCGCCGCTGCCTTCGTAGTCGGTCACCATGCCTTCGCCGAACTTGGGATGGGTGACCAGCGCGCCGAGCTTGACCGGCGGCGCTTCGATCGAGGCATGGCCCATCACCCGGCTGGCGCCCATCGAGGCCGGCCGCGAGACCTGCACCTTCGGGCGCACCTCGTGCAGCAGCTCGCGCGGAATCTCGCGCAGGAAGCGCGACGGCAGGCTGTAGTTGTCCTGGCCGTGGATACGGCGCGATTCGGCATAGCTCAGCACCAGCTTCTGGCGCGCGCGGGTGATGCCCACGTAGGCCAGGCGGCGCTCTTCCTCCAGTCGCCCGCTTTCCTCCAGCGAACGTGCGCTGGGGAACAGGCCTTCTTCCAGGCCGGCCAGGAACACCAGCGGGAATTCCAGGCCCTTGGCCGAGTGCAGGGTCATCAACTGCACGCCGTCCTCGCCCGCCTGCGCCTGGCCCTCACCGGCCTCCAGCGCGGCATAGGCCAGGAACGCGACCAGCTCGTCCATGTCCTCGCCTACTTCCTCGATGTCGTCGGCGCGACGCACGAAGCGCGAGGCCACCGAGACCAGTTCGTCGAGGTTGTCGGTACGCGACTCCGAGTCCAGCGCGTTGCGGCTTTCCTTGCTCCAGTGCTCGCGCAGCTGCGAGCGGGCCAGCACGTGGTCCACCCGCTCGGCCAGGGTCATGTGCAGGGTCTGTGCCTGCAGCTCGTTGACCAGCACCAGGAAGCCGGCCAGCGCATTGCGCGCACGTGCGGCCAGCGCGCTGCCCTGGGTGACCAGCATGGTCGCTTCCCACAGCGAAATACCCTGTGCGCGCGCCTCGCGGCGCACTTCGTCCAGCGTGCGGTCACCGATGCCACGCGTGGGGGTGTTCACCGCGCGCTCGAACGCCGCGTCATCGTTGCGGTTGGACAGCAGGCGCAGGTAGGCCAGCGCATCCTTGATTTCGGCACGCTCGAAGAAGCGCATGCCGCCATACACGCGGTACGGCACCTGTTCGCTCAGCAGCGCTTCTTCCAGCGCGCGCGACTGCGCGTTGCTGCGGTAGAGCACGGCCACTTCGGTGTAGCTGCCACCATCGCGCACCCACTGGCGGGCACGCTCGACGATGTAGCGCGCCTCGTCCATCTCGTTGTACGCGGCGTACAGATCGATCGGCTCGCCGTCACCGCTGTCGGTCCACAGCTGCTTGCCGATGCGATCCGGGTTGTGCGCGATCACCGCGTTGGCGGCACCGAGGATGTTGGCGGTGGAGCGGTAGTTCTGCTCCAGGCGGATGGTCTGCGCGCCAGGGAAATCGCGCAGGAAGCCCTGCACGTTCTCGACCTTGGCACCACGCCAGCCGTAGATGGCCTGGTCATCGTCGCCGACCACGAACACATGGCCTTCGTGACCGGCCAGCACGCGCACGAAGGCGTACTGGATGGCGTTGGTATCCTGGAACTCGTCCACCAGGATTTCGCGGAAACGGGCGCGGTAATGCGACAGCAGCGCGGGGTTGTCGCGCAGCAGTTCGTGCGCACGCAGCAGCAGCTCGGCGAAGTCGACCAGGCCGGCGCGGTCGCAGCGCGCCTGGTATTCGATGTAGGCCTGGCGCATGGTTTCCAGCCACGCATCGTGCGGCTCGGGCTGGATGTGCTGCGGGCGGCGGCCTTCGTCCTTCTGTGCGTTGATCCACCACGCGATCTGCTTGGCCGGGTACTTGCCGTCGTCCAGTTCCAGCGCCTGCACCACGCGCTTGACCAGCCGCAGCTGGTCGTCCGAGTCCATCACCTGGAAGCCTTCGGGCAGCTTGGCGTCCTGCCAGTGCAGGCGCAGCAGGCGGTTGGCCAGGCCGTGGAAGGTGCCGATCCACATGCCACGACTGCCGTTGGGCAGCTGGGCATCGATGCGGTGGCGCATTTCGCCGGCCGCCTTGTTGGTGAAGGTCACCGCGAAAATGCCGTGGGTCGGCACGCCATTGACTTCATGCAGCCAGGCGATGCGGTGGGTGAGTACGCGGGTCTTGCCGGAACCGGCACCGGCCAGCACCAGGTGGTGGCCGGGGGGAGCGGAGACGGCTTCGCGCTGGGCCGGGTTCAGGCCATCAAGCAGGTGGGAGACATCCATGCCCCCATTTTACGGCATCGCCGTCGCGGCTCCTGCGATCACTTCGGTGGCGAGCGCCTGCGCCTGCTGACGCAGTTCAGGCACCGCCAGGCTTTCCCACAGGCTGCCGATGCGCAGGCTGCCGAGCACGCCCAGCCGCGCCTGCGGCTGGCCACCGGCGGCGCGCAGGCGGCCGCCCGGCACCGTGCTGTCCAGGCCCAGCCCATGCGGGCCGGGGCGGGCCAGCCCATCGGCCTGCAGCTGCTGCAGCAACGGATTGCGCAGCGCACTGGCGCGGGTTTCGACGCCGGTGGCGTTGATCACACCGCTGATCGTCCACTGCTGTTCATTGCCGGAGGCATCGCGGCCCGACAACTGCAGCGCATCGCCGTCGCGCCAGACGCGCTGCAGGCGGGACCGGTGGATACGCAGTTGGCCGCTGTCCTGCAGGGCCTGCAGCTGCGCGTCCACCTCTTCGGCGATGCGGTGGCGATGCACATCCCAGTAGCGCACCACATGGCGCAGGAAGCGTCGCTGGTCGGCCTCATCAAGGCTGCACCACAGCGCCTGGCCATGCGGACGGATGCGGTCCATCACGCCCTGCCACGGCAGGCCGTCGGCGTGCGCCTGGCGGGCAAAGCTGCGCAGCGCGCGCAGGCGCTGGCGCAGGTTCATCGGCAGCAGCACCGCCGGATCGAAGCTGGGCAGGCCGCCGTGCGCGTGCGGCAGCGGCAGCAGGCCATGGCGCGAGATCACATGCAGCGGCCCGGTGTGACCGGCGGCGACCAGCGCCAGCACGGTGTCGGCCATGCTCAAGCCGGAGCCGACAATGGCCACGGCCTGTTCGCCGGCCAAGGTACGCACACCGTCGTAGTCCCAGGCCTCGATCACGTCGTCGGCGGGCAGTGCCTCGGCACCGGCCACCGGCAGCGGCCGCATGCTGTTGCCGGTGGCGAGCACCGCCTGCGCGGCCTGCAGCGTGCCGCCATCGCCGAGTGCCAGCTGGTAGCCGTGGTCATCCGGTTGCAGGCCCAGCACCGGTTGCGCGATCACCTGCAGCTGCGCCGGGCTGGCGGCAATGGCCTCCTGCAGGCGCTGCTGCAGGTAGGCGGCAAAGAAGTGGCGGCACACATAGCGCTCGCCCAGCACCTCGCGCGCTTCGCCCGGGTAGGCGTTGGCGGCCATCAGGTAGTCGAGGAAATCGCCGGGCTGGTCGGCAAACGCACTCATCTTCGCCGCCGGCACGTTCAGCAGGTGCTCCGGCCACGGCGTGGCATAGGCGATACCCTGGGCCAGCTGCGAGGCGGGTTCGAAAATGGCCAGCGCCAGCGGCGCGTGGGCCTGGCGCAGTACCTGGATCGCCACCAGCACCCCGGCTGCACCACCACCGATGATCGCCAGGTCCAGTTCGCCATTACGCGGTGAATCAGTCATGCACCGATTGTAGGCCATCGGCGATGACAGGCCGGATTGCCGAAGCGGGCGGTTACCGTCGCCTCACATCAACGCATCGGCCAAGCGTGCGATGCCCTCGCGGCTGCGCCGCCAGGCAGGACGCTTGCGCCATTGCTGCAGATCCAGCTGCCGCGATTCACGCAGGTAGCCATCCTCGATCCCGCACAACTGCTTCACCAGCGCGTGGTCGTAGCAGATCAGGCCGATCTCGGCATTCAGCGCGAACGAACGGATATCCATGTTGATCGAGCCGAGCACGGCGATGTCCTCGTCCACGCTCATGTGCTTGGCGTGCAGGAACTGCGGTTCGTACAGGGCGATGCGCACGCCGCAACGCAGCAGTTCGTCGTAGTACGCCTCCTGCGCCCACGAGGTCAGCCGCTGGTTGTTGCTGGCAGAGAGGATCAGCTGCACCTGCACGCCGGACAATGCGGCGATACGCAGTGCGCTCAATGTGGCCTCGTCGGGCACGAAGTACGGGGTCACCATCACCAGCCGGCGCCGCGCCAGATGAATCAGCGCCGCAACCGCATCGCGCGCGTTGCTGTACGGGTAGGCCGGGCCGCTGGGCAGCAGCTGGGTAGCGATGTCATCACTGCACTCGGGCACGTCGGCAATCACGTCCAGGCGCTGGCCGGTTTCCATGTACCAGTCACTGGCGAACACCGCCTCCAGGTGCGCCACCGCCGGGCCACGCACGCGCGCCACCAGCTCGCGGTTCGGGTGGCCGGGCACGAACTGCGGGCCGGCCAGGTTCTGCGAACCGACATAGGCCACTTCGTTGTCGATCACCGCGATCTTGCGGTGGTTGCGCAGGTCCATGCGCCCGCTGCGGCGCCAGCGCAGGCCACCGGGCAGCATTGCGCGCACTTCGATGTCGCGCGCTTCCAGGCGCTTGCGGTAGGCGCGCAGGCCGCGCTTGGCGCCCACCGCATCGAGCAGCACGCGGCACTGCACGCCACGTGCAGCCGCACGTTGCAGCGCCTCGACGATGGCCTCACCGACCGCATCGTCGAACATCAGGTAGTACAGCAGGTGCACGCGGTCTTCGGCCTGGTCGATGTCGGCGATGAGCGTGTGCAGCGAGTCGTCGTAGTCGGTCAGCAGATCGACCGCATTGCCGTGCACCGGCATGAAATCGCCCTGGCGCTGCACCAGCGGCACGATCTCGGCGCTGGCGGTGTCCGGCTGCGGGGTCCAGCGCAGGCGATGCTGCAGCGCCTGTTCCTCGCGGATGACCTGCGAGGCCTCGGCCTGGCGGCGGATGCGCTCGCGCGACAGCCATGGGTGGCCGAACAGCAGGTACAGCGGCAGGCCCAGCAGCGGCACGAAGCCGACCAGCAGCAGCCAGCTGCGCGCCGCACCCGGCGTGGTGCGGGTGGGAATCCAGCACAGCGCGACCAGCCGGATCAGCCAGTCGATCAGCAGCAGGTACGAACCCAGCAACCACTCGAACAGCATCGCGTCGCCCGTCGGGAGGTGATGGGCCATTCTGCCCAGCGGGGTGTGTAGAGTCGAGCCGCGCTCGACTGCGTTGAACCAGCGTGTCGACCAAGGTCGACACCCACAGGCACCCACCGGCCCCACCGTCGGGCATGAAAAAACCCGCCACGAGGGCGGGTTTCTTCGGAAGCGACCAGCAATCCTTGCGGATTACTTGATCTTGCCTTCCTTGTACGGGACGTGCTTGCGCACGACCGGATCGTACTTGGAGAATTCCATCTTCCCCGGGGTGTTCTTCTTGTTCTTGTCGGTCGTGTAGAAGTGACCGGTACCAGCGGTCGAAATCATACGGACCTTATCGCGCTTGCCTGCCATGATCGTCTACTCCTCAGACCTTTTCGCCGCGCGCACGCAGCTCAGCCAGAACGGAATCGATACCGTTCTTGTCGATGGTGCGCAGTGCATGCGCGGAAACACGAAGCTTCACCCAGCGGTTTTCGCTGGCAACCCAGAAGCGGCGCTCGTGCAGATTCGGCAGGAAACGACGACGGGTCTTGTTGTTGGCGTGCGAGACGTTGTTACCCGTCTGCACTCGCTTGCCGGAAACCTGGCATACGCGGGACATTGCGCACCTCGATAGTAAGTTGTGTCAGCCCGTAGCCCGGGAGACGGCGGCCTCGATGGTTGCCCACCACACGTCAAGAGAATCAAAGGGTTACGCTGGCGTTGGGCGGCCGGGGACGTGCTCCCGGGGGCGCCGCCCGGTAGAAAACCGGACACAGCGAGCCGCGCATTATGCACGGGTTCAAGCACTTGCGCAAGTTACCCACAGGCCGGGGCTGAATGCGCCGGGGCTGCAGCACGCCAACCGGCATACTGCCGCGGATCGCTGCGGAGCTTTCCATGCGGCTGCTGGCCCTGACCTACGGAACCGAAGGCGATACCCGCCCACTGGCCATGCTCTGCCATGGGCTGATCGGCGCAGGCCATGAGGTGACACTGCTGGCCGATGGCGGCACCTTGGGCAGCGCGAAGGCGCTGAAGGTGCCCCATGCGGCTCTTGAAGGTGACATCCATGACGAAGTGGTCGCGCTGGTCTCGCGTGGCAACGGTGTTGCCGCAGCCAGTAACGGACTGGCACGGATGGCGCTGCAGCATGTCAGCGGCTGGATGCGCCAGGCCAATGCCGCTGCCGAAGGCTGCGATGCGATTCTGACCGGTGGCCTGGCGGCCTTTGTCGGTATGAGCGTGGGCGAACGCCGGGGGCTGCCGGTCATCGGCACCGGCATGATTCCGCTGACCCCGACGCGGGCCTTTCGCTCCCCGTTCCTGCCGCCCGGACGCTCGCCAGGCTGGTTGAACCGCGCCAGCTACGGGCTGGTCAACGGCCTGATCTGGCGCCAGTTCCGCCGGCCGATCAACGCGGCCCGCAAGCAGCTGGGGCAATCGCCGCGCCGCTCGCTGTGGTCCGGCCTGCCGATGCTCTATGGCATCTCGCCGCAGCTGCTGCCGCCACCGGCGGACTGGCCGGCCGACCACATCGTCTGTGGTCAATGGCGGCTTCCTGATGCGCCCTGGACGGCGCCGGCCGATCTGCAGGCCTTCCTCGATGCCGGCCCGCCGCCGGTCTACCTCGGCTTTGGCAGCATGACCGGCTTTGATCGCGAGCGCGTGTTGCCGGCCCTGCTGCAGGCGCTGGCACCGCGCCGTGTCCTGCTGTTTCCCGGCTGGGTGGGACTGCCTGCGATGCGCTTGCCCGATTCTGTCTTCGTACTGGGCCCGACCCCACACGAAGCACTGTTCCCGCGTTGCGCACTCGTCATCCACCATGGCGGCAGCGGCACCACCCATTCGGCCTGCCGCGCCGGCATTCCCTCGCTGGTGATGCCGTTCGCCGCAGATCAGTTCTTCTGGGCCGATCGCCTGTATCGGTTGCGGGTGGCACCGGCGCCGCTGTCAGCGAAGCGGCTGGACGCAGCAACGCTTGCAGCGGCCATCACTTTTGCTGAGAACGACGCAACACGTGCACGCGCTGCTGCCTTGGGTGCGGCGATGCGCAATGAAGATGGGGTGGCACGCGGCGTGACAATGATCGAGCGCTGGTTGCGGCCGGTGTAACAGCGCCCAGCCTCAGCGCAGGTGCGGAATCACCTGGGCCAGCAGATGGGCATCCTTCAACGCGCCATGCAGACCACGGTTGCCCGGGATGCGCAGGCGCTGCAGCACATCGTCCAGCTTGTTGCCCTGGCCGGGCCAGCGCCCCCGCGCCAGCTTCAGGCTGCAGGTGATGCGGCAATGCTGGGCCAGCGTGCCGGGGATGCCAGCCAGGCGCAGCTCGTTGTCCAGGAAGCCCACGTCGAAGGTGGCGTTGTGCGCGACCATCTCGCTGCCGCGCAGGAAGTCGAGCAGTTCGGCGGCCTTGCTGGAGAACAGCGGCTTGCCCACCAGCATCGCATCGCTGATGCCATGCACGCGCTGCGCGCCCCAATCGACCCTGCGCTGCGGCTGCAGGTAGGTGTGGAACTGGCGGCCGGTGAGCTGGCCATCGATCAGTTCGACGGCACCGATTTCGATCACCCGGTGCCCCAGGCGGTGGGAGATGCCGGTGGTTTCGGTATCCAGTGCGACGATGCGACTCATGCGTGAGGCTGTTTTCTTTTGCGTGCTGTGGTGATTTTCGCACGCCCCGTGTGTGTCACCCCAGCGCCTCCACCACCCAATCGATGAACACCCGCAGCCGCTGGCTCATGTGCCGGGTCGGCGGGAACATCACGTGCATCGGCATCGGCGGCAGCTGCCAGTCCTGCAGCACCGGCAGCAGTTCGCCACGCGCCACATGCGGCTCGGCCATGTAGCTGGGCAGCGCCACCACGCCCAGGCCCGCCAGCGCTGCGGCCAGATAGGCGTTGCCGTCATCGAAGCCGACCGTATAGCGGCCCTGCACCTCAACGCGTTCATCGCCGCGCTGCGCGCTGAACACCCGCGCCCGGCCACTGCGCGGGCTGAGGAAGCCGACCATGTGGTGATCGGGCCCTTCCAGCGCGCGTGGGTCTGTCGGCAGGCCGAAGCGCTGCACATAGCCGGGGCTGGCGTGGAAACCGATCGGCAGCGCCGCCAGCGGCCGCGCCACCAGCGCTGGGTCGGCCGGGGTGCCACCACGGATCACGCAATCGACGTTGTCGGCGATGACATCGACCTCGCGGTCGCTGACGCCGATATCCAGCTGGATCTCCGGGTAGCGCGCCTGGAACTCCGGCAGCGCCGGTACCAGCTGCAACCGCGCGTAGGGCCCGGGCACATCCACGCGCAGACGCCCGCGCGGCTGGGTAGCTGCGTCGCCCAGCCCGCCTTCCACCTCTTCCAGTTCGGCCAGCAGGCGGGCGATGCGCGGGTAATAGGCCGCGCCATCGGCGGTGACGCTGACCCGGCGCGTAGTGCGGTTGAGCAGGCGCAGCCGCAGGTGCGCCTCCAGTTGCTGCACCAGCTGGGTCACCGTGGTGCGACTGATCTGCAGGGTCTGCGCGGCGCGGGTGAAGCTGCCGGTTTCCACCACGCGGGCAAAGGCCCGCATCGCCTCGAAACGGTCCATGGCTGGCCGTGATTGTTTGGGATTTGCAATCAATCTAGGCCGATCATCGCGGTTTATCCAGACAGCACTCGCGGGGAGGATGGCGTTCTCTCCCACGGGATCTTCCCCATGTCACAGCGTGATGTCGTTTTCCCCGCCGGTCGCCAGGCCCTGTACGAGCGCAACCGCTATTCGCCGGCGATCCGGTCCGATGGCTTCCTGTTCGTTTCCGGCCAGGTCGGCAGCCGCGAGGACGGTTCGCCCGAGCCGGACTTCGAGGCGCAGGTGCGCCGTGCCTTCGAGAATCTCAATGCGGTGCTGGCTGCCGCAGGCTGCACGTTCGATGACGTGATCGACGTGACCGTGTTCCTGGTCGATCCGGAAACCAACTTCGAGAAGGTCTGGGCGATCGTGCCCGAGTACTGGGGCGAGGCGCCGCACCCGACCCTGACCGGTATCGGCGTGACCTGGCTGTATGGGTTCCAGTTCGAGATCAAGGTGATCGCGAAGCTGCCGTGACCGAGCCCATGCTCGGCTGGTCGTGCGAAAGCAGCCGAGCGTAGGCTCGGCTCTACAGACGCGCAGCCCGGTGTCCGACCCCACGGGCCGAAAAGCGTGCCGGCCAAGGTCGGCACCCGCCAGGGCAGAAGTCCCCAGGCCGCCCACCTGAACGGGAGATTCCGACGAATTCCCGAAGCGGCCATTGATATTGTATCCGGCGAAAACCGCTTGCTAGCCTCCCCTTCATGCGCTGGATCACCCGCCACCTCCGTTCGACCCTGCTGATGCTGCTGATGGCGGCATTCGTGGTCGTGCCGGTGGCCGATGCCCTGGCGTGCACGGTGGAACCGCATGCCAGCACGGTGCATGTGGAATCCGCACCGGATGCCGATGGCGATACCGACGGCAAGCATGTCGGTGCCTGTGGCCACAACCACTGCCACCACTCCAACCTGAGCCTGCCGGCGCACACGATCGCCGCCTTCGGGGCGCCACTGCCGGCGCGCTGGATGAGTGCGGGCGATGCGGCGACCTATGCGGTCGCCCAGGATGAATTGACGCGTCCACCCCGGGCGTGAGTTGAGCGCGTCCCGCGATTGCGGGCTCCCGTTTCACTCACAACCGGAATCCCCTATGTCGATCCTGACACCTCGGTCGCCGCGTGCGGCCGGGCTGGTCGTCGCCGTGTTGCTGGGCCTGGCCCCGGCGGCATCGGTGATGGCGCAAGCCGCCCCCTCCTACGACACCCTGCTTGAACGCCTGGACCAGCTGCCCGGCACCCGTGTGGGTACGGCACTGGCCGAGGCCGCCGATGCGCGCGCCGACCAGGCCCGTGCGCTGCCCAATCCCTCCCTTTCCTGGTCGGCCGAAAACGCCTGGGGCTCCGGCACCTACCGTGGCATGGGCAAGGCCGACACCGTGCTCACCCTGTCCCAGCCGCTGGAGGTCTGGGGCCAGCGTGGCGCGCGCGTCCGCGCCGCCCGTGCCGAGGCCCAGGCGGCCAACCTGCGTGGCGCGCAGAGTCGCAGCGACGTGGCCAGCCAGCTGGCGGTGGTCTATGCACAGGCGGAAAGTGCACTGCGCCGCTACACCCTGGCCGAGGAAGCACTGTCACTGACCCGCGATGACGCCAACGCCGTCAACGCCATGGTCAAGCAGGGCCGCGAACCGCAGCTGCGCGCGGTGCAGGCACAGAGCGAAGTGGCCAACGCCAGCGCGGCGCTGGATGAGGCGCAGGCCTTCCGCGATGCCGCGCTGGCGCGCCTGGCCGGTACCGCGCTGCTGGATGCACCGGTGCAGTCGATCGACAACAGCCTGCTCGACCGCGCCCCGCCGCTGCCGCGCGGTGCCACCGATACCGCACTGGCAGTGCGCATCGCCGAAGCCGAAGCCGATGCGGCGGGCAAGCTGGTGGACGTGGAGCGCAAACGCGCCCTGCCCGACCTCAGTGTCACCGCCGCGCAGACCCGCTTCCGCGAAGGCGGCGAGCGCGCCTACAACCTCGGGCTCAGCCTCAGCATCCCGCTGTTCGACCGCAACCGTGGCGGCATCCGCGCCGCCAATGCCGACCAGCGCGCGGCCGAAGCGCGCCTGGACCAGCAGCGCCGCGACAGCGAGGCCGAGCGCCTGTCCGCCGTGGCCGGGCTGAAGGCCGCCGGCAGCCGTACCCGTGCCGCCGATGAAAGCGTGGTCGCCGCCGAAGAGGCGTATCGCCTTGCGCGCGTCGGCTTCGACGCCGGACGCATCTCGCAGCTGGAACTGCGCAGCACGCGCAGCGCCCTCATCGCCGCCCGCGGCACCGCCGTGGATGCGCGCCTGTCGCGCGTCGCCGCGGAAATCGATCTTGCCCGCCTGGAAGGGCGCGCACCTTTTGTGGAGGCCCCATGACTCTCTCCCGTTCCTTTCCCCTGATCGGCGGCCTCCTGCTGACCGTGTTCCTGGCTGGCTGCGCCGGCAACGCGCAGACGCCGGCGAATGAAGATCCCGCTGCGGCCAAGGCCGGCACCGACGATGGCCACGGTCATGCCGCCGACAGCAAGGAAGCCAAGGCAGAAACCGCGAAGGCGCCGGCGGACGCCGATGAAGGCGTGGTGCAGCTGACCCCGGAGCAGATCAAGGCCTCCGGTATCGAAGTGGTTGCCGTCGGTCGCGGCGGTGGTGGTTCAACCCGCCTCGCCGGCCGGGTCGAGCCCTCGGTCGGTGCGCGTGCCTCGGTGGCCTCCACCGTGACCGGCCGCGTTGAACGCGTGCTGGTCGCACCGGGCACGGCGGTGAAGCAGAACCAGGCACTGGCCATCGTGGTCAGCGGCGAAGCGGCGGTGTTCCGTGCCAATGCGCTGGCCGCATCGGCCGAAGCCGAGGCCGCACGCCTGGCCTATGGCCGCGACAAGGCGCTGGTCGACCAGGGCGTGGTCGCGCGCCAGGAAATGGAAGCCTCGCGTGCACGCTCGCTGGCGGCACAGGCGCAGGCGGCCGCCGCGCAGGCGCAGGCCGCCGCCAACGGTGCGCCCGATGCCAGTGGCCGCGTGCGCATCACCAGCCCGGTGGCCGGCATCGTCGGCAACGTGCAGGTCACCCCGGGTGGCGTGGTCGCCGCCGGTAGCGCCGTGGCCGACGTCGCCGATCCGGCGATGAACGAGCTGGTGTTCACCGCACCGCCGGCGCTGGCCGCGCAGGTCACGCCGGGCATGAAGCTGGAAGTGAGTGTGCCGGGTGGCAGCTTCACCGCCACCGTCACCGGCTCGGCCGCCGATGTCCGCCAGCAGGGCGGCGTCGCGGTGATCCGCGCCACGCCGGTCGATGCCTCGTTGCCGCCGGCCGGTTCGCCGGTATCGGCGGTGGTGGTCACCGAAGGCCAGGACGGTTCGCTCAGCGTGCCCGCCGATGCGGTGCAGAACGTCGATGGCAGCAGTGTGGTGTTCGTCGCCGTCGAAGGCGGCTTCAAGGCGCAGCCGGTACTGGCCGGGCGTCGCGCCGGCGACCGTATCGAGATCCTCGGGGGCCTGACCGGCAACGAACGCATCGTCGGTGCCAACGCCTTCCTGCTCAAGGCCGAACTGGCCAAGGGCGAAGCCGAGCACGGCCACTGAGGAGGCGACCATGTTCAAGCTGATCATTGAAACAGCGGTGCGCCACCGCTGGCTGGTGGTGTTCATGGCCGCGCTGATCGCCGCTGTGGGCCTGTTCCAGCTGGGCAAGCTGCCAATCGACGCGGTGCCGGACATCACCAACCGCCAGGTGCAGATCAACACGGTGGCACCGGCGCTGACGCCCGAACAGATCGAGCGGCAGGTGACCTATCCGCTGGAAACCGCGCTGGCCGGCATTCCCGGCCTGACCACCACCCGTTCGCTGTCGCGCAATGGCTTCTCGCAGGTGACCGCGATCTTCACCGATGCCACCGACATCTACTTTGCCCGCCAGCAGGTGGCCGAGCGCATGCGCGAAGCGGCCGATGACCTGCCCGATGGCGCATCGCCCATGCTGTCGCCGGTCACTACCGGCCTCGGCGAGGTGCTGATGTGGACGGTGGACTTCACCACGTTCGATCCAGCCAAACTGGCCAAGCCCGATGAAGCGGGCTGGCAGGCCGGCGAGGTCTACCGCACGCCGGAAGGCAATCTGCTGCGTACACCCGAAGAACGTGCGACCTACCTGCGCACCGTGCAGGACTGGATCATCGCGCCGCAGATGCGTTCCAGTCCGGGGCTGGCCGGCGTCGATACGGTCGGCGGCTACGTCAAGGAATACGGCGTGCATCCGGACAGCGCCAGGCTGGCCGCGCACGGCCTCGGCCTGGCCGATCTGGTCACTGCCCTGCAGCGTTCCAACGTACAGGCCGGTGCCGGTTTCGTACAGCGTGCCGGCGAGGGCCTGGTGGTACGTGCTGACGGCCTGGCGCTGACCACCGACGACCTGGCGCAGGCCCCGGTGGCGACCCGCAATGGCGTGGTGGTGCGCGTGGCCGATGTGGCCGACGTCGACCTGAGCCGCGCCCCGCGCCTGGGTGCGGCCAGCCGCAACGGCCATGAAGCCGTGCTGGGCACCGCGCTGATGATTGCCGGTGGCAACAGCCGCACCGTGGCCCAGGCTGCTGCGGCGCGCCTGGAACAGGTGAACAAATCGCTGCCGGCCGACATCGTGGCGGCGCCGGTGCTGGACCGCAGCGTGCTGGTCAATTCCACCATCAAGACCGTTGCCAAGAACCTCACCGAGGGCGCGCTGCTGGTGGTGGTGGTGCTGTTCCTGCTGCTGGGCAACCTGCGAGCGGCGACGATCACCGCGCTGGTGATTCCGCTGTCGTTCCTGTTCGCAGTGATCGGCATGAACCGCTTCGGCATCAGCGGCAACCTGATGAGCCTGGGCGCGCTGGACTTCGGCATCCTGGTGGATGGCGCGGTGATCGTAGTCGAGTCGACCCTGCTGATGCTGGGCCAGCGCCGCGCCGAACTGGGCCGTGCGCTGACCGCGATGGAACGCCTGCGCGTGGCCGCCGATTCGGCCATGAAGATGGCGCGGCCGGCGGCGTTCGGCCAGCTGATCATCCTGCTGGTGTTCGCGCCGATCCTCACGCTGGAAGGCGTGGAGGGCAAGACGTTCCACCCGATGGCGGCCACCTTCATGCTGGCCCTGGTCGGTGCCTTCCTCTTCTCTTTCACCTTCGTGCCGGCGATGGCCGCGCTGCTGGTGCGCGAGCCCAAGGTGAAAGACGGTGACGCCCATGCAGACGATGGCGAGCACGAAACCAAGCTGATCCGCGTGCTGCGCGCGCGCATCGAGCCGGTGGTACGGAAGGCCGTGGCGCATCCGCGCACGGTGCTGGCCGGCGCGGTGATGATGGTGGTGGTGGGCATCGGTTCGTTCTCGCTGCTGGGCCGCGAATTCATGCCGACGCTGGACGAAGGCAACGTGGCGATGCAGGCGTTGCGCGTGCCCTCGACCTCGCTGGAGCAGTCGCTGGCGATGCAGTTGGCACTGGAAAAAGCGATCGCCAAGCAGCCGGAAGTAGAGACCGTGTTCTCGCGTACCGGTACCGCCGAGGCGGCGATCGACCCGATGCCGACCAACATCTCCGACAGCGTGATCGTGCTGAAGCCGCGCAAGGACTGGCCCGATCCGAAGCTGGGCAAGGACGCACTGGTGGCGCGCTTCGAAAAACTGGCCGGGCAGCAGCTGGGCAACAGCTTCGAGTTCAGCCAGCCGATCGAGCTGCGCTTCAACGAGCTGATTTCCGGCGTGCGTACCGACCTGGCCGTGATGATCTTCGGCGATGACTTCAGCCAGCTGCAGAAGGTGGCCGACCAGGTGGCGCTGAAGCTGCGTGCAGTGGATGGCGCGGCCGACGTGCGGGTGGAACAGATCTCCGGCCTGCCCACGCTGAACGTGGCGATCGACCACGTGGCGGCGGCGCAGTACGGGCTGACCGCCGCGGACGTGAGTGATGCGCTGTCCACCGGCATCGGCGGTACTGCGGCCGGCAAGATCTTCGAAGGCGATCGCCGCTTCAACGTGGTGGTGCGCCTGGACGATGCCTCGCGCAACGATCCGGACCAGCTCGCGTCACTGCCGATCGCCACGCCGTCGGGGCTGGTGATTCCGCTGTCGTCGGTCGCCCGCATCACAGTCAGCGAAGGGCCGAACCAGATCAGCCGCAACAACGGCAGCCGCCGCGTGGTGGTGCAGGCCAATGTGCGTGGGCGTGACCTGGGTGGCTTCGTCGGCGAGGCGCAGGCCGCAGTAGCGGACGTAGCGCTGCCGCCAGGCGCCTACCTGACCTGGGGTGGCCAGTTCGAGAACCTGCAGCGCGCGGAGAAGCGACTGGCAACGGTGGTGCCGGTGGTGTTCCTGCTGATCGGCAGCCTGCTGTTCATGGCCCTGCGCAGCGGCAAGGAAGCCATTCTGGTGTTCAGCTGCGTACCGCTGGCGCTGGTCGGCGGCATCCTCGCACTGCTGCTGCGTGGCATGCCGTTCTCGGTGTCGGCGGCGGTCGGCTTCATCGCCGTCTCCGGCGTGGCCACGTTGAATGGCCTGGTGCTGATGCAGGCGATCCGCGAGCGCCTGGATGCCGGTGACGTGCCGCTGCAGGCGGCGATCAACGGTGCCTCCAGCCGCATCCGCGCGGTGCTGACCACGGCGCTGGTGGCGATCGTCGGCTTCATTCCAATGGCGATTGCCAGCGGTTCCGGCGCGGAAGTGCAGAAGCCGCTGGCGACGGTGGTGATCGGTGGCCTGATCACCGCCACCGTGCTGACCCTGCTGGTGCTGCCGACGTTTGCCGCGCGCGTGGCCAAGCCGCGGGCGATCGGCTGAGGTTGGGGGTCGGAGCCCTTTCCACAGGAAAGGGATCCGACCCCGTGACAGGGTCGGATCCCCGCCCTTCGGGCGGGGCTCTGACCCGATCACACGACGGTCAGGCCTTCTTGCGCTCGGCGATGTAGGCCTGGATCTGCTGTTCCAGCACCGGCAGCGGCACCGAGCCCTGCTTGAGCAGGGTGTCGTGGAAGCCCTTGATGTCGAACTTGTCGCCCAGTTCCTTCTCGGCCTGCGCACGCAGGCGCACGATGGCGATCTCGCCCAGCTTGTAGCTCAACGCCTGGCCCGGCCAGGAAATGTAGCGGTCCACTTCGGTGGTCACTTCATGCTCGCTCAGCGCGGTGTGGTCACGCAGGTAGGCCAGCGCCTGCTCGCGGGTCCAACCCTTGCTGTGCACGCCGGTGTCGATCACCAGGCGCGTGGCGCGCCACATCTCGTAGGTCAGGCGGCCGAAGTCCTCGTACGGGGTTTCATAGATGCCCATTTCCACGCCCAGCTTCTCGCAGTACAGCGCCCAGCCTTCGCCATAGGCGGAGATGTAGGCGTTGCGGCGGAACTCGGGCAGGTTCTTCTGCTCGGCGGCGATGGCGCCCTGCAGCGCGTGGCCCGGATCGGATTCATGCAGGGTCAACGCCGGCAGGTTGTACAGCGGGCGCGACGGCAGGTTGTAGGTGTTGAGCCAGTAGGTGCCCATGCCACCGCGGCCGGCGGTCCAGAACGGGGCGATGTCCGGCGGCACCGGCACGATGGTGAAGCGCGCGCGCGGCAACGTCATGTACTTGCCAAGCTGGCCGTCTGCGCGCTTGGAGATCCACGCGGCACGCGACAGCAGCTCTTCCGGCGTCTTCGCATAGAACTGCGGGTCGGTGCGCAGGAAGGTCAGGAACTCGGCGAAGCTGCCCTTGAACTTCACCTGCTTGATGATGTCGTTCATTTCCTTCTGGATGCGTGCCACTTCATCCAGGCCGATGCGGTGGATCTCGTCCGGCGACAGGTCCAGCGTGGTGTATTCGTGGATCTGCTGCTTGTAGTACGCCTTGCCGTCCGGCATCGCTTCGGCGGCCAGGGTGGTACGCGCCTGAGGCACGTATTCGTTGACGAAGAAGGTGCGCAGCTGCTGGAACGCGGGCACCACCTTGCCACTGATCGCTTCACGCGCCTGCGCCTGCAGCCTGGCCTGTTCGGCCGCCGGAACGGTGTTGGGCAGCTTCTTGAACGGCGCGTACAGCGGCGATTCGGTCGGGTCCTTCAACTCGGCGACGGTGGCGATGGACACTTCGCGGCCATCGAGCACCGCGCGCGGCACGCTGAAGCCGCGCTTCAGGCCGGCGCGCATGTTTTCGGTCTGCTGGCCGAAGTAACGCGGCACATCGTTCAGCCGTGCGATGTAGTTCTGGTAGTCCTGCACGGTCTTCATCTCGCGCCGCGCCATGAAGGACAGGTTGGACCAGAACGAGGAGTCGGCATTGAACGGCATCTCGTAGCCGCGCAGGCGCGTCTCTTCGGCCAGGTTGAATACCTGATCGCGGTAGATCGCGTAGTTGACCTGGTTGTCGGGCGACAGGGTCTTCGGATCGATCTTCTTCAGCGCGGCGAGGGTCTCGTCCCACACCTTCAGGCGCGCCTGCTGCGCGGCCGGGCCGACGTCGGGCATGCGGGTGGCATTGGCCGGGGCGTCTTCGTCCTCGCTGGCCTCGCCGCCGCCATCCTGGCGCCACTTCCATTCCTTCTCGTACAGCGCGCGGAAGGCGGCATCGGCGGGCGATTCGGTGGCCACGCTGGCCGGTGCGGCGGTGGCGGGCGGCGCGGCCAGGGCCACAGCAGGGGCGGACAGGACGATCAGCAGGGCAACGGCAAGACGGGTTTTCACGAGCACAGGTTCCCGGGAAGGCAGACCCCGATGATGGCACCGCCCACGGCCCATGGCATGGGACGAAGGTCCTGCCTGCGCAGCGGACCGGGGCCCCGGTAGCGGCCAACCTGGGTTGGCCCCAAACCCAGCGCCGACCAAGGTCGGCATCTACCGGAGACCTAGTGGCTGGCCCTGTCCCGCTTCCAGCCCCGGTGCTTGATGTCCAGCTGCAGGCTGTACAGCGCGGTGAACGCCGGGAACAGGTTCTGCAGCACGCCCACCGAGTCCTGCTTGGCCGAGAACAGGAAGTAGCTCAGTGTCATCAGGCTGCCGACCACGCTCATGTACCAGAACAGCCGCGGGATCACCGGCTTGCCCGCACGCTTGGAGGCAACGAACTGGACCAGCCAGCGGCCGCCGAACATCAGCGCGCCGGTATAGCCGATCAGCTTCCAGCCGGTCACATGCAGGCCGGTCCAGTACAGCCAGGTCAGCGGCTGGTCGAGCCAGTGCAGTTCCAGGCCCATCACCGCTCTTCCACCGCGGTGCGCTTGCTGCGGGTGATCAGCCAGGCCACGCCGCGCAGGTCGCGGATGCCGACCAGCGCGCGACCGAGGTTGTTGTACTTGGAGACGCCGGCGGTGCGGTGGCGGTGGTTGACCGGCACGCTGGTGGTCTTCCAGCCGGCGCGCTGCATCAGCGCCGGCAGGTAGCGGTGCATGTGGTCGAAGTACGGCAGGTCGAGGAACGCACTGCGCTCGAACAGCTTGATGCCGCAGCCGGTATCGGGCGTATCGTCGCGCAGCATGCGTGCGCGGATGGCGTTGGCCCACTTGCTGGCCCAGCGCTTGCTGCCGCTGTCCTGGCGGTTGACCCGCCAGCCGGCGAACAGCTTCACCTGTGCCTCGGCTGCATCGCGCGCGGCCAGCAGCTTGGGAATGTCGGCCGGATCATTCTGCCCGTCGCCATCCAGGGTCGCGATCCACGGCGCACGTGCGTACTTGACGCCGGTGCGCACGGCGGTGCTCTGCCCGCTCTGGTCCACGTGGTGCAGCACCCGCAGTTCCGGCGTGGTTGCCTTCAGGCCCTGCAGCACCGCCAGGGTGTCATCGCGCGAGTGGTCGTCGATGTAGACGATCTCGAACGGCAGCCGCCCACGCAGTGCAGCGGTGATTTCGGCAACCAGCGGGGCGACATTGTCGCGTTCGTTGAACACCGGGACGACAACGGAAAGCTCGGGTTGGCTCATAAGGCACTCGGCCAAAGGGGGACAAAGACCGCGCATTCTCCGAAGCCGAGGTTATCCGAAGATGAATCCGGCCGTGTGAGGATCCCTCCTCAGGCGCGATCGCCAAAATACTCGCGGCACCACTGCACGACGGGGGGCAACCCTTCTTCGATCGGAGTCACCGCATCGAAGCCGAATGCGTCATGGGCGCGCCGGGTATCGGCCATCGTGCGCACCATGTCGCCCGGCTGCATCGGCTTGTAGACCTTCTGCGCGGGGCGACCGGCGGCCTGCTCGATCACGCTGATGAAGCGCTCCAGCTCGACCGGCGTATGGTTGCCGAGGTTGAACACCCGGTGCGGTACCGGACCTTCGGCCGGATGCGCGAGCGCGCCGAGAATACCCGATACGATGTCGGAAACATGTGTGAAATCGCGCTGCATGCGGCCTTCGTTGAACACGTCGATCGGACGCCCGGCCAGCACCGCGCGCGAGAACAGCAGCGGCGCCATGTCCGGCCGGCCCCACGGGCCATACACGGTGAAGAAGCGCAGGCCGGTGGCATGCAGGCCATACAGCTGCGCGTAGGTGTAGGCCATCAGCTCGTTGGCGGCCTTGGTCGCCGCGTACAGCGAACGCGGCTGGTCCACGCGCTGGTCCTCGGAGAACGGCGGTGTGGCCGAGTCTCCGTAGACCGAGCTGCTGGACGCGTACACCAGGTGCTGCACGCCGCGGTGGCGGCACAGCTCGAGCATGTTGACGAAGCCGACCAGGTTGCTGTCGACGTAGGCGTGCGGGTTTTCCAGCGAATAGCGCACGCCGGCCTGCGCGGCCAGATGGATCACGGCGGTCGGCTGCACCTCGTCGAACAGCGCGGCCAGGCCATCGCGATCGGTCAGGTCCAGGGTGCGCAGGTCCAGCGCCGGGCACAGCGCTGCCACGCGATCGCGCTTGATCTGCGGGTCGTAGTAGTCGTTGAAGTTGTCCAGGCCAACCACGGCCTGGCCGGCCTCCAGCAGCGCGCGGGCGGTGTAGGCACCGATGAAGCCGGCAGCGCCGGTGAGCAGGATGGTCATTGCAGTTGCCTGGGAATCAATGAATACAGGTGCAGAGGATACGCCGCAGACTCAGAACAGCCCGAAACGCTTCCTGGCCACGTTGGTGCGGCCGGGTTCGATCACATCCTGGATCTTCTTCGCATCGAAGCGGTCGAGCAGCGCCTCGGCGCCCTTCTTCAGCTTCAGGTCCATCTCTTCCGGATACAGCGGGACCAGGCTCATGAAGCTGATGGTCTTGCCGTCGTCCAGTTCCAGCGTGGCGAATTCTTCCGGGGTGGTCACCGGCGGCAGCACGATGGCACCGTCGAAGCCCACGCCCGGCGCGTAGGGCTCGCTGGGATGGCCGTTGGGAATGGTGTGGCCGAAGCCCAGCCAGGTGTCGTACTCGTGCGGCAGCCGCGCCATGCCCTTCAGCAGGCGCACCGGCCAGTAATTGCGTTCGTCCTCGAAGGCATCCTGCGAGATCGGCCAGTCAGCCGGCAGGGTCACCATCAGTTCCATGTAGCGGGGCACGTCCGCGTCCACCTCGGCGGGCACGGTCATCGGCAGGTCACTCATGCCGGAGGTGACCAGGCGCAGGTACGGACACTGGTCAGTGGCCGGTACCACGTGCACGTCGATGTGCACCAGGTCGGAGATGATCTCGTGGAAGACACCGGACACCGGACCCAGATGGCGCTCGATGTGCGCGCCGATCGCCTCGATGTGTTCTTCGCCCTGTGGCGGGGTGAAGTCCTTCTGGCGGCTGTGCACCATGATCGGGCTGCCGCCCGGGCTGACGTCGTCGAATGTGTTGCTCATGTCCTGCTCCCTGGATGAGGCCACGGACCGGAGAGCGATGCATCCCCCGGTGTGCGCGGCGGTGCGTTCCCTGTCATCTGCAGGACACGGCAGGAACAGGCCGCATCCCCTGGCGCTGCGCCGGGCTCAGCCCTGGCGCGTACGCAGCTTTTCCAGCACGCCGTCCAGGGTATCCAGGTCGGTGTAGTGGATGATCAGCTTGCCCTTGCCGCCCCGGCCGTGGCTGATCGCCACCTTGGCGCCCAGCGCTTCGGACAGCTCGGTTTCCAGCGAGGCGATGTCGGCCTGCTGCACCTTCGGCGTGGCGACCGGGCGGTTGCTCGGCACCTTGCCGGCGGCGAAGGCCTGCGCACGGCGCTCGACCTCGCGCACCGACCAGCCTTCATCGGCCGCTTCCTGTGCCAGCTTGCCGGCCAGCTCGGGGGCCAGGGTCAGCAGCGCGCGGGCATGGCCCATTTCCAGGCGGCGGGTTTCCAGCAGCAGGCGGATCGCCACCGGCAGCTCCAGCAGGCGCAGCAGGTTGGACACCGCCGCGCGCGAGCGGCCGACGGCCTCGGCGGCCTCGGCATGGGTCAGGGTGAATTCGCTGATCAGGCGCTGCAGCGCCTCGGCTTCTTCCAGCGGGTTGAGGTCTTCGCGCTGGATGTTCTCGATCAGCGCCATCGCGATGACGGTGCGGTCTTCCAGCTCGCGCACCACCACCGGCACTTCGTCCAGCCCGGCCAGCTGCGAGGCGCGCCAGCGGCGCTCACCGGCAACGATTTCGTAGTTGCCCGCCGGCAGCTGGCGCACCAGGATCGGCTGGATCACACCCTGCGACTTGATCGAGTCGGCCAGCTCGGACAGCTTGCCCTCGTCCATCTCGCGGCGCGGCTGGTACTTGCCCGGCTGCAGCTGGCCCACGGCCAGCTTGCGCAGCACTTCGCCCGGCAGCGGCTCGATCACCGCGGTGGTGGCCTGCACCTGGCTGACCGCCCCCTTGGGACCCAGCAGCGCATCCAGGCCACGGCCGAGGCCTCGCTTCTTGGCTGCCGGCTTGCTGCTGGTCATCAGACGGTCTCCACGGCCTTGGCGGCCTTGTTGCGTTCGTTGTTGCGGCGGATGATCTCGCCGGCCAGGCCCAGGTAGGCCACGCCACCGCGCGAGGCGCGGTCGTAGCCGACGATGCTCTGGCCATGGCTGGGCGCCTCGGCCAGGCGCACGTTGCGCGGCACGATGGTGCGGAACACGCGGTCGCCGAAGTGCTCGGTGAGCTCGGCCGAGACCGCGTTGGCCAGGTTGTTGCGCACGTCGAACATGGTGCGCAGCACGCCTTCGATCTCCAGCGCCGGGTTAAGGTTGGCACGCAGCGCATCGATGGTTTCCACCAGCGCGCTCAGGCCTTCCAGCGCGTAGTACTCACACTGCATCGGCACGATCACCGAATCGGCGGCGGCCAGCGCGTTGAGCGTCAGCAGCGACAGCGCCGGCGGGCAGTCGATCAGGATGTAGTCGTACTCGTCGCGGATTGGTGCCAGCGCGCGCTTCAGCCGCTGCTCGCGCTCGCTCTGCGCCATCAGCTGGATCTCGGCGGCGGTCAGGTCGATGTTGCCGGGCAGCAGGTCGTAGCCTTCGGCGGTCTGCACGCGCACGTCGGCGGCGCTGGACTCGCCCAGCAGCAGATCGTAGGTGGAAGCGGCCAGCTCACGCTTGTCCACGCCACTGCCCATGGTCGCGTTGCCCTGCGAATCCAGGTCGACCAACAGCACGCGCTTGGGTGCGTTGGCCAGGGAAGCGGCCAGGTTGACGGCGGTCGTGGTCTTGCCGACGCCACCCTTCTGGTTGGCGATGGCGATGATGCGGGCCATGCGGGTGTGCCTCGTCGACGTGTGCTGGGACCGGTCATTATGCGTACAACCGGCCCCTTGCGGAAATCGTGAATCGCCAACCCGTTGTTCCACAAAGGGCTGGCGGCGGGAATCAGGGACCTGTAACCGTGACCAGGTGGCGTTCGCCGGCCAGGCCGGGCACGCTCAGCGGGGTCACCTCACGCACCTTCCAGCCAGCCGGCAGGTCCGCGATCTCCTCATGCGGGTAGACGCCCTTCATGGCCAGCAGTACGCCGCCGGGGCGCAGCAGGTGGCCACCAACGCGGACGATGCCGGCCAGGGTGTCCATCGCGCGCGCGGTCAGCTGGTCGTAGCGGCCGGCCTCGTCCAGCGCCTCGGCGCGCGATTCGGCCACGCGGGCATTGTCCAGACCCAGCTGGCGCACGGCCTCGCGCATGAAGCGCGCCTTCTTGCCGTTGCTCTCGACCAGGGTGACCTGCAGGCCCGGGCAGGCGATCGCCAGCGGGATGCCGGGCAGCCCGGGGCCGGTGCCGAGGTCGGCCAGGCTGCCATCGGCCACGAACGGCTGCATTGCCAGCGAGTCGAGCAGGTGGCGCGTGACCATCTCCTGCGGGTCGCGGATGGCGGTGAGGTTGTAGGTGCCGTTCCAGCGGTGCAGCAGGGCCAGGTAGCGCAGCAGCGGCGGCGCCAGCGCGGCGTCCAGGCCCATGCTGGCCAGGCCCTGTTCCAGCGTGGCAGCCACGCTGGCGGGAAGTGGGTGTTCGCTCATGCCGGCATTATCGCCGGTTTTGCGCGCTGATTCCCCGCTTCAGTGCGGATACCAGGCCAACGCCGCACGGAACTGGCCGCTGGCCTGCCATTCGTGCAGGTGCCAGCGCGCGGCCTCGCCCAGTTCCGGGTCGCACCAGCGCAGGTGCAGGGCACCATCGGCCCCCGGCGCCAGCTGCAGGCGGTGCAGGCCGAACGAGATGCCCTGGCCGTGCGCCTTCAGGATGGCTTCCTTGGCGCACCACACGCGGAAGAACCAGTGCTCGCGGCCGGCCTGGTCCAGACTTTCCAGCCAGGCCACCTCCTCGGGGTGGAAGAAGCGCTGCACGATCTCCAGCAGGCGGGCCCGCGGCCGCAGCAGTTCCAGATCCACACCCAGCCGCACGCCTTCGCCCAGCGCCACCAGCAGCACCTCGCCACTGTGGCTCCAGCCGGTGCCGTAGTGGGCCAGCGCGCCGCTCAGTTCCGGCCGGCCCTTGTCATCGCGGACCAGCGGCAGCGTCTCCGGGTCGGCACCCAATGCCTGTGCCAGCACCTGCCGCGCCTGCGGTTCACCGCGCTGGCCCGGCACGTGCGGACGCCGCCAGACCGTCACCGGACCGAAGCGCCACGGGCCATCGAGGGTGGCTGGCAGGCTCATCCGCACGCGCCCGTCACGCAATTGCACGACGGGTTCACAGCCCTGCGCGTCAACTGGTCACAGTTCCCCACCGGAGGTTCGATCATGGGCATCATCATCTGGCTGATCGTCGGCGGCATCGTAGGCTGGCTGGCCAGCATCATCATGAAGCGCGATGCCCAGCAGGGCATCATCCTCAACATCGTGGTCGGCATCGTCGGCGCGCTGATTTCCGGCTGGCTGTTCGGCGGTGGCATCAACGAAGCGATCACCATCCGCACCTTCCTGTTCTCGCTGATCGGTGCGGTGATCCTGCTGGCGATCGTCAACCTGTTCACCCGCAAGAGCATACGGTGATCTGGGGGGGTAGCGCCGGGCCATGCCCGGCGTCACCCTGCCGCCGCTGCGCTCGCCGGGCATGGCCCGGCGCTACCTCAACTCAACCCAACTGTACCCACGCCGGCGCATGGTCGCTCGGACGTTCCCAGGTGCGCGGCTCGCGGTCGATGCCCGAAGCCACCGCACCGCTCTTCAGCGCATCGGAGACCAGGGTCAGGTCGATGCGCAGGCCCAGGTTGCGACGGAAACCAGCGGCGCGGTAATCCCACCAGCTGAAGGTACCCGCCTCGTCGTTGTGCAGGCGGAAGCCGTCGTGCAGGCCCAGCTGCAGCAGCTTGTTCAATGCGCCGCGCTCGGCGGTGGAGGTCAGGATGTGGTTGTCGTTCCACACCTCCGGGTCGTGCACGTCGCGCGCGTCCGGGGCGATGTTGAAGTCGCCCATCACGATCAGCTTCGGGTGGCGCTGCAGCTCTTCGGCGATCCAGGCATGGACCGCCTCAAGCCAGCGCAGCTTGTAGTCGTACTTGTCGGTACCGATGTCCTGGCCGTTGACCACGTACAGGTTGATCACGCGCAGGTCGCCGAAGGTACCGGCGATGACGCGCTTCTGCTCGTCCTCGAAACCGGGAATGCCGATCTGCACGTCCTGCGCCGGCTCACGCGACAGCAGCGCCACGCCGTTGTAGGTCTTCTGGCCGGCGAACACGCTGCGGTAACCCGCGGCGATCAGCGCCGAATCGGGGAACTTGTGGTCCTCCAGCTTGGTTTCCTGGATACCGACGATGTCCGGGCCGAAATCCTTGAGCCACTGCTCCAGGTGCGGCAGGCGGACATTGAGCGAATTGACGTTCCACGAGGCGATCTTCATGGGCGCATTCTACCCGGGTAGGCCTGGGTTGCCTTGTAGAGCCGAGCCCACGCTCGGCTGCGTCTGCCTGGACCAGCCAAGGGCAGCCAAGCGTGGGCTCGGCTCTACAGAAGAATCGGGCCCTGATTCAGTAGAGCCACGCCCTGCCTGGGTTCACCGCAGCAGCAGCTTCAACAACCCCGCAATCTTCGAATATGGCGGCCGCAGCCGGTCACTGGTCGCCCAGCGCGCCTGCCACAGCACGGGCAGGCGCTTGCTCATCGCGTCGAACCCGGCCCGGCCGTGGTACGCGCCCATGCCGCTGGCGCCCACCCCGCCAAACGGCAGGCCATCGGCGGCGAAGTGCAGCAGCGTGTCATTCACCGTCACCCCGCCCGCCACCACCTGGCCGAGGATGCGCTCCACCGTCGCCTTGTCGTGGCTGAAGGGATACAGCGCCAGCGGCCGGTCGCGCGACAGCACGTCGGCCAATGCGGCATCCAGATCCGGATAGGCGCGCACCGGCAGGATCGGGCCGAATATCTCCTCGCGCATCAGGTCCAGGTCGTCGGGCGGGTCCAGCACCACGGTCGGCACCAGCAGGCGCTCGCGGTCGGCGCGCGCCTCATCCACCTGCGCCAGTGGAATCACTGGCACGCCGCGTTCCCGCGCCTGTGCCAGATAGCCCTGCAGGCGCCGGTACTGGCCTTCATTGATGATGCGGGTGTAATCGCCGGCATCGCTGAAATCGCCATAGCGCTCGCGCACCTGCTGCTGCAGCGCCTGTACGAACTCACGCTGGCGCACGGTATCGATCAGCACGTAATCCGGCGCGATGCAGGTCTGGCCCGCGTTGAACCACTTGCCGGTGGCCAGCCGCGCGGCGGCCTTGTCCAGCGGGAAATCCCGACAGACGATGGCCGGCGACTTGCCGCCCAGCTCCAGCGTGACCGGCACCAGATGCTCGGCGGCGGCGGCCATCACCTTGCGGCCCACGGCGGTCGAGCCGGTGAACAGCAGATGGTCCAACGGCAGCGACGACACCGCTGCGGCCACGTCCGCCCCGCCCTGCACCACCGCCACCCGATCGGGCGGGAACACACTGGCCAGCAGATCGGCCAGGAACGCGCTGGTACGCGGCGTATGTTCCGAAGGCTTGAGCAGCACATGGTTGCCTGCGGCGATGGCGGTAGCCAAAGGCACCAGTGCCAGCGTGACCGGGTAGTTCCAGGGCGAGATCACCCCGACCACGCCCAGCGGCGTCGGCCGCAGTTGCGCGCGCGCCGGCCACAGCTTCCAGCCGGCCGATGCGTGCTGCGGCTTCGACCAGCGCCGCAGGTGGCGGCGCAGGTGGTCGATGGCCGACAGCACGCTCATGCCATCGGCCAGCTTCGATTCAACGTGGGCGCGGTGGCCGAAGTCTTCTGCGATGGCCGCAGCCATATCGTCCAGGCGTGCCTTCAGCGCTTCGCGGAGGCGGCGCAGGTCTGCCTCGCGCTGGTCCAGCGTGGGGCGCTGCGACTGCCAGGCGCTGCGCAGGGTGTGCAGGAGGGCGGGGAGCTCGGCCGGCGGAATGGTGGTCATGCCGCGACTATACGGCGTGCGGCACGTCTCGATGGGCACGAGATGGCGTGTGGCTTCGGATGCTTGTCAACCGCGATGATGGCATTGAACGCTGCCTGTTCGCTTCTGCGGAATTTTGTGCCGCGCGTAGCGCGGTCGCCGAGCATCGCTCGGCGCTACAGGGAAACGAAAAGGCCGTGGTCTGCACCACGGCCCCTGAAACCCGGTGGGTGCCGACCGTTGGTCGGCACGCCGGTTATTGGGTGATATCCACGTCCTTGGTTTCGCGCAGGAACAGGCCGCCGATCACCACCGACATCAGCGCGATGATGATGGGGTACCACAGGCCGTAGTACAGGTTGCCGGTACCGGCCACCAGCGCGAAGGAGATCGCCGGCAGGAAGCCACCGAACCAGCCGTTGCCGATGTGGTACGGCAGCGACATCGAGGTGTAGCGGATGCGGGTCGGGAACAGTTCCACCAGGTAGGCAGCGATCGGGCCGTAGACCATGGTCACGTACAGCACCAGCAGCCACAGCATGAACACCGTGCCGGCAATGTTGATGCGTGCACCATCGGCCTTGGCCGGGTAGCCGGCGGCGGTCAGGGCGGTCTTCAGTTCCGCACCGAACGCATCGGCCTTGGCCTTGCCGTCTTCCTTGGTCAGGCCGGCGGCCTCATACGAGGTGACACTGGCGCTGCCCACGTTCACCATCGCCAGCGAGCCGGCGGCGGCGGGCTGCACGTCGTACGGCACACCGGCCTTGGTCAGCGCGGCGGTAGCCACGTCGCAGGAGCTGGTGAACTTGCGCAGGCCCACCGGATCGAACTGGAACGAGCAGGTAGCCGGATCGGCCACGACCAGGGCCGGCGAGCTGCTGCGGGCTTCTTCGATGGCCGGGTTGGCGAAGTGGGTCAGGCCCTTGAAGATCGGGATGTAGGTGACGGCGGCCAGCAGGCAGCCGGCCAGGATGATCTTCTTGCGGCCGATACGGTCGGACAGCCAGCCGAAGAAGATGAAGAACGGTACGCCCAACGCCAGCGCGGCCGCGATCAGCAGGTAGGAGGTGGTGGCATCGACCTTCAGCATGCTGCTGAGGAAGAACAGCGCGTAGAACTGGCCGCCATACCAGACCACCGCCTGACCCGCCGCCGCACCGAGCAGGACCAGCAGCATCAGCTTCAGGTTGCCGCCCTTCAGGCTGTCACGGAACGGGGTCTTGGAACCCTTGCCCTCGGACTTCATCTGCTGGAACAGCGGCGACTCGCTCAGCTGCAGGCGGATCCACACTGAGACACCCAGCAGCAGGATCGAGACCAGGAACGGAATGCGCCAGCCCCAGGCTTCGAAGGCTTCATTGCCCAGGAAGTAACGGCAGGCCAGGATGATCAGCAGCGACATGAACAGGCCGAGCGTGGCCGTGCACTGGATGAAGCTGGTGTACAGGCCACGTTTGTCGTCCGGCGCGTGCTCGGCCACGTAGGTGGCGGCACCGCCGTACTCGCCGCCCATCGCCAGGCCCTGGGCCAGGCGCAGGATGATCAGGATCACCGGCGCGGCGAAACCGATCGAGGCGTAGTTGGGCAGCACGCCGACCAGGAAGGTCGAGATGCCCATGATCAGGATGGTGACCAGGAAGGTGTACTTGCGGCCGATGCGGTCGCCGAGGCTGCCGAAGAAGGCCGCGCCGAACGGACGCACGAAGAAGCCGGCGGCAAACGCCAACAGGGCGAAGATCATGCCTGTGGTTTCATTGACGCCACTGAAGAACTGCTTGGCGATGATGGCCGCGAGCGAGCCGTACAGGAAGAAGTCGTACCACTCGAACACCGTGCCGAGGCTCGAGGCGAAGATGACCTTCTTGTGACCCTTGGTCAGGGTGCCCGCTTTGTGTGCGGTACTGGGTGTGCTGGACATGGGGCGTTTTCCCTCGGTAGATGCCGACCTTGGTCGGTACTCAATTCGGTAGGTACCGGCCGCGGGCCGGCACGCAATCTCTATAGGTGCCGACCTTGGTCGGCACTCCTCTAGAAGCTGTACTTGGTGGTGAACTGCAATCGGGTGATGTCACCCTTGTTGCCGTTCTCCACTTCGCGACGGCCGTACATCAGCTCCGCACCGATATCGACCTTGGGCAGCGGCGAATAGAAGATGTTGCCGCGGATGCTCTGCACGCTCTTGGTTACCAGCGGGCCGAGGATGCTGTCGTTGTCGTAGTCGCTGCGCGCGTAGATCAGGTTGGTGCGCAACTTCGGCGAGAACGCATGCCGCCAGCCCACGTAGCCGGCAAGCACGCCGGTCGGGTTGAGTTCGTCGCGGGCCACGTCATAGGCACTGTCGGCGGTGATGCCCAGGCCGATGTAGCGGGCGATGCCTTCGCCGCCGGTCAGCTGGTAGTGCAGCGAATCGCTGTCACCCATCACCCATTTGCCGCCCAGGGTCAGGCCGCCAGCCACCTTGTCGGCCTTGGCGCCGGTGGCCTGGTTGTCGACCTTCAGCTGACGGACGATGCCGCCGACACCGAAGGTGCCCCAATCACCCTTCCAGCCATAGCGCATGGTCAGATCGGGCAGGCTGCCACGGTCGGAGTTGGCGCTGACGTTGGTCCATGCCCCGGTGACCGGGTTGCGGGTACCGGTGAGGGTGGTGGTTTCCGGGTTTTCCAGCGCGACGCTGAAGCCACCCTGGGTGTAACGCACCTGGGCCTGGCGCACGAAGATCACGCCATCGGTGGGGCCGACGAAGTCGACCGCCTCGGGCAGTGCGGCCGCGTCCATGAAGTTGGACCAGGTCTGGCCGGCCATCCAGTTGTTCCAGTACATGTAGGCGTGGCGCAGGGTCACACCGTAGGTATTGGTGGCGGTCTGGTTGCCCAGTGAATTGCCGAAGAAGTCCATCTCGAAGAACGCACCGGCCTTGTTGCCCGATTCGCTCACGTTGTCGATGCCCAGGTTGAAGCGCGAGAACTTGGCGTGGGCATTGAAGTCGGTGCCCGAACGCTTGCCGCTGCCGCCAGCGCCTTCCACCGGGGTCTGGCCCGGCAGGTACAGCGAGCGGCCGGTGGCGTCGTCGGCCAGCTGGCCATCGCTGGTCTGGGTGGCCAGGAAGTCGGCCTTGATGAAGCCGCCGATCTTGACCGTGGTGCCCGGCGCCGCGCCCGGGGTGATGGTGGTGACCTGGATGGGCTGCTTGCCGGCCGGCACCTGTGCGACCGGCTTCTGCTCGGCCTGCAGCGTGCGGACTTCGGTTACGGCCTGCTGGGTCTGGCTGATCTGGGTCTGTTGTTGTTGCTGCGAAGACAGCAGCAGCTGGACCTGGCGTTCCAGTTCGGCAACGCGTGCTTCCAGCGCCTTCTCTTTGGCGGTCTCTGCGAACGCCATGCCCGGTGCGACCAGGGCGACCAACAGGCAGGCCGCCAAAGGTGTGCGCACGGCTTTCAACGTACGGTGGCTCATGTTGCCCTCTCTCCCAAGTGGCAAGGTGATGCCGCGCGTGGGGCACGGTCGAGCCGAGACTGCGGGGCGATTATGTATAGCGGCTATTCGCCATTGGTCGAACCCGGCCCTGCTGGGCGCTCACTTTCGACCATGGTCTAACCAAGGTGGTGACGCGGCCGGGGGTGGATGGGGCAAACTGAGGGGGATCGGTCGCTGCGATGCTGCGACCGCACATACAAAGTCAACGTGCAAGTGAGGGTGCCATGGCTGATATCTACCCCGTCGATCCGCAGTTCGCCGCCAAGGCACGCATCGACAAGAAGACTTATGAACAGCAGTACCAGGCGTCGGTGACCGATCCGGATGGATTCTGGGGCAAGGCCGCCGAGCGCCTGCAATGGATGCGCGCGCCGACGAAGATCAAGAACGTCAGCTACGACCTGTCCGACTTCCACATCAAGTGGTTCGAGGATGGCGAGCTCAATGCCAGCGTGAACTGCCTGGATCGCCAGCTGGAAACGCGCGGCGACAAGACCGCCCTGCTGTTCGAGCCGGACGGCCCGGATGCACCGGCCCAGCACGTGACCTATCGCGAGCTGTACGAGCGCACCTGCCGCCTCGGCAACGCGCTGCGCAACCTGGGCGTCAAGAAGGGCGACCGGGTCACCATCTACCTGCCAATGATTGTCGACGCTGCGGTGGCCATGCTGGCCTGCGCGCGCATCGGTGCGATCCACTCGGTGGTGTTCGGTGGCTTCGCGCCGAACTCGATTGCCGACCGCGTCAGCGACTGCCAGAGCAAGCTGATCATCACCGCCGACGAGGGCCTGCGCGGTGGCCGCAGGATTCCGCTGAAGGCCAACGTCGATGCCGCGCTGAAGCTGCCGGGCACGAACACGGTTGAAACCGTGCTGGTGGTGCGCCATACCGGCGGCGCGGTGGACATGCAGGCGCCGCGCGACCGCTGGTTCCACGATGTGGTGGACAGCCAGCCGGCCAGCTGCGAGCCGGAACGCATGAACGCCGAAGACCCGCTGTTCATCCTCTACACCTCCGGTTCCACCGGCAAGCCAAAGGGCGTGCTGCACACCACCGGCGGTTACCTGCTGTACGCGGCCTACACCCATGAAGCGGTGTTCGACCTGCGCGAGGACGACATCTACTGGTGCACCGCCGACGTCGGCTGGGTCACCGGCCACAGCTACATCGTGTACGGTCCGCTGGCCAACGGCGCGACCTCGCTGATGTTCGAAGGCGTGCCGAACTACCCGGACACCTCGCGTTTCTGGAATGTCATCGACAAGCACAAGGTGAGCATCTTCTACACCGCCCCGACCGCCATCCGTGCGCTGATGCGCGAGGGCGAGGAGCCGGTGAAGAAGACCTCCCGCGCGTCGCTGCGCCTGCTCGGTAGCGTGGGCGAACCCATCAATCCGGAAGCCTGGCGCTGGTACTACGAGGTGGTCGGCGACAGCCGCTGCCCGATCGTCGATACCTGGTGGCAGACCGAAACCGGCGGCATCCTGATCTCGCCGCTGGCCGGTGCGATGGACCTCAAGCCGGGTTCGGCCACCCTGCCCTTCTTCGGCGTGCAGCCGGCGCTGGTCAATGCCGATGGCGAGATCCAGGAAGGCCCGACCGAGGGCAACCTGATCATCCGTGATTCCTGGCCAGGCCAGATGCGTACGGTGTACGGCGACCACCAGCGTTTCATCGATACGTATTTCCGCACCTACCCGGGCAGCTACTTCACCGGTGACGGTTGCCGCCGCGACGAGGACGGCTATTACTGGATCACCGGCCGCGTTGACGACGTGATCAATGTGTCCGGCCACCGCATCGGCACCGCCGAAGTGGAAAGCGCGCTGGTCTCGCATCCGAAGGTGGCCGAAGCCGCCGTGGTCGGCTTCCCGCACGACGTGAAGGGCCAGGGCATCTATGCCTACGTGACCCTGGTGGCCGAAGAAGCGCCGAGCGACGAACTGCAGAAGGAACTGGTCGCCTGGGTACGCAAGGAAATCGGCCCGATCGCCACGCCGGACCACCTGCAGTGGGCGCCGGGCCTGCCGAAGACCCGCTCGGGCAAGATCATGCGCCGCATCCTGCGCAAGATCGCCGAGAACGCACCGGACCAGCTCGGCGACACCTCGACCCTGGCCGATCCGTCGGTGGTGGCGTCGCTGGTGGACGAGCGCAAGGTGCGCTGATGCCGTGACTGCAGGCGCAGGACGCGCCAGGGACGTGGCCGGGAGGAGGGACCCGGCCGTGTCCGACCCGTCCTGCACCTGCCATCACGTCGCTCTTTTTCCTGATCGATAAGCTCGACCCATGACCACCCTCCTGATTGCCGATGACCACCCGCTGTTCCGCGAAGCCCTGCGTGGGGCGGTGCAGCGGGTCATCCCGGGCGTACAACTGTTCGAGGCCGACAGCGTGGAAGCACTGTACGCGCTGGCCGATCAGCACAACGACGCCGACCTGGTCCTGATGGACCTCAACATGCCGGGTGCGCAGGGCTTCAACGCACTCGTGCACATGCGCTCACTGCACCCCCAGCTGCCGGTGGTGGTGGTGTCCGCGCGCGAAGAGGCCACGGTGATGCGCCGCGCGCTCGACCACGGTGCGCTCGGCTTCATTCCCAAATCGGCCGACTCGGACACCATCGGCCATGCACTCGGCACCATCCTCGATGGCGAGACCTGGGCACCGCCGGAAGCGCACAACGTGCCGCCCACCGGCAGCGAAGAACGCGAAGTCGGCCAGCGCCTGCGCGAGCTGACCCCGCAGCAGTTCCGCGTCCTGCAGATGCTCGGCGCCGGCCGCTTGAACAAGCAGATCGCCTACGACCTCAACGTCTCCGAAGCAACGATCAAGGCCCACGTCACCGCCATCCTGCGCAAGCTGGGCGTGACCAACCGCACCCAGGCCGTGCTGATGGCCGGCAAGCTGGCCATCGACGACGACGCCATCGTGCTGCCGCCGGAAGAAGACTGAGGTAGTGCCGGCCGCTGGCCGGCAATCGCCTGAAACGCCTGAAACCGCCTTGGTAGGTGCCAAGCTTGCTTGGCACGCCTTTGCTTCGCCCATGTTATAGCCATCGCTATAAAAACCAGCCCTGCCTGCGCGTTTCGCTGCAAATGCGCCACGCGCGGATCGCGGTGCTAAGCTTCGCGTCCCCTTGGGGAGTAGCCGGATTCCTACGCAGGAATCGTCCACGTCAACATACTCGGCCACTGCGCCGTGGCGTGGACAACCATGATGGTTGGCGAGACCAGCGGCCCGCGCGCGCAACGTCAGGTTGGGCGCGAGCGCGAGCCGTGCGTCCGTCCTTGCCCGACCTTCAGCAGCCGCCAATGTCCCCCATTTCGATCCTCCTGATCGGCTTTGCCATGTCCACCGATGCCTTCGCCGCGGCGATCGGCAAGGGTGCGGCCATGCGCAAGCCGGTGTTCCGCGATGCACTACGTGCAGGCATCATCTTCGGCGTCATCGAGGCGATCACGCCCATCATCGGTTGGCTGCTCGGCCGCGCCGCGCTGCGGTACGTGGAAGCCTTCGACCACTGGATCGCCTTCGGCCTGCTCGGCGCGCTGGGCATCCACATGATCTACAACGGCCTACGCCCCGACAGTACCGAGGAAGACGACGACCCTTCGCAGCACCACGGCTTCTGGAAGCTGGCGCTGACCGGGTTCGCCACCAGTATCGACGCGATGGCGGTGGGCATCGGCCTGGCCTTCATGGACGTGCATATCGGCGTGATGGCAGCGGTCATCGGCCTGTGCACGCTGACCATGGTCACCGTCGGCATCATGCTCGGCCGCGTGCTGGGCAGCATGGTGGGCAAGCGCGCCGAGATCATCGGTGGCGTGATCCTGGTGATCATCGGCGCGACGATCCTGTACGAGCACCTACACGGCGCGGGGTAACGCGTCGGAAGTGAGCGATTGCGTGGTTGCCGGCTAGCGGCCGGCACTACCTGGCATCGCATCCACGCATGGCGTGGATCTACTGCGCATCGCGCAGCGCGCCCAGGAAGGCGCGCAGCGAGGCCGGCTTGATCGGCTTGGTCAGCACGCGGTAGCCGCGTTCGCGCGCCATCCGCTTCAACTCGTCGCGACCATCGGCGGTCAGCAGCGCGCCGGGCAACGGGTAGCCCGCAGCCTCGCGAAGTGCCACCAGCGCATCCAGGCCATCCATGCGGTCGTGCAGGTGGTAGTCCACCAGCATCACCTGCGGGCGCTCGGCAATCTTCTCCAGCGCCTGGTCGACGGTGGCAGCGGTGATCACCTGCACCTGCCAACGGCCAAGCAATGCGCGCATGCCGTCCAGGATCTCTTCGTCGTTGTCCACGCACAGTACGCGCAGGCCGGCCAGCGAATCGCTGCGCACCGGTGCGGCCACCGCCTGTACCGGCGTGGCCAGCTCGGTGTAACCCGGCAACGGCGCCACACGCGGCAGGATGATCGAGAACATCGATCCCTTGCCGACGCGGCTGCGTGCATTGAGGCGATGGTCAAGCAGGCGCGAGATGCGCTGGCAGATCGACAGGCCCAGCCCCAGCCCCTGCTCGCCCCAGTCGAACGGCTGCTGGTAGCGGTGGAACTCGTCGAAGATCTGCCGCATGTGGTGCTCGGGAATGCCGGGTCCGGTATCCCATACCTGCAGCTCCACCTCATCGCCACGATGGCGCACCGCCAGCACGATGCGCCCCTGACGGGTGTAGCGCAACGCGTTGGCCAGGAAATTCTGCAGCACGCGGCGCAGCAGACGGCGGTCACTGCGTACCCACGCCGGGCGCGCGAACAGGTCCAGGCGCAGGCCACGACCTGCAGCCACCGGCGTGTACTGCGCCGCCAGTTCGCGCATCAACGCACTCACGTCGAACTCGCCGATGACCGGGTGCAGGCCACCGGCATCCAGCCGCGACACGTCCAGCAGGCCATCCAGCAGTTCTTCGGCCGCGCGCAGCGAGGCATCCACGCGTTCGGCCAGGTGCTTCTGTTCGTCGCTCACGTGGTCGCTGTCGCGCAGCGCCGAAGCGAACAGGCGCGCGGCGTTCAGCGGCTGCAGCACGTCGTGGCTGATCGCCGCCAGGAACCGCGTCTTCGACTGCTGCGCGACCTCGGCCTCGTGCGAGCGCTCGGCCACGCGCTGTTCCAGCGTCTCGTTGGCTTCCAGCAGTGCTTTTTCCGCGTGCTTGTAGTCGGTGATGTCGTTGTAGCTGGTCACGTAACCGCCGCCGGGCAGCGCCTGCCCACGCATCTCGATCACCTTGCCGTCGCTGCGGGTGCGCTCGAACACGTGCGGTGAACCGGCACGCATGTAGCCGATGCGGCGGTTGATCTGCACTTCGATATCGCCCTCGCCCAATTCGCCGCGCTCGGCGTTGTAACGGATCAGGTCGGCCACCGGGCGGCCCACATAGAGCATGCCGTCGGGGTAGCCGAACATGTCCTGGTAGCGACGGTTCCACGCGGTCAGCCGCATGTCTGGATCGACCACGCTGACCCCGGCGCTGATGTTCTCCAGCGTGGTCGACAGGATCTCGCGGTTGAAGCGCAGCTCCTGCCCCGCTTCGTCCAGCACTGCCACCACTTCACCCAGGTCCATGCCCGACCCGCGCAGCAGGCTGGTCAGCAGCAGGCGCGCCGATGCCGCGCCAATCGACGCGGCCAGCAGGCGTTCGGTGAACTGCACCCACGGCCGGTCGGCGGGCGCCGAGGATTGCAGTTCACGGCCCAGTGACTGCGCCTGCTCGAAGAACGAGCGCCGCGCATGGCGCTCGCCGACCACGCGCGAGGCCAGCGCCAGCAGATCGCCCACATGCACGTGACCCGGCCAACCGCCGGCCACCGACGGGCGCTCGGCATAGGGGTCGAGGAACGGTGCCGCACGCAGCCGCTCGTCCACGCCGGGGCGCCAGCGCGCGGACACCAGCATCATCGTCGCCGCGTTGACCAGCAGTGACCAGAACGTGCCGTGGGTCAGCGGATCCCAGCCGGTCATGCCGAACAGCTGCTGCGGGCGCAGCCACTCGATGCCGAACGGACCATGCTGCACCCAGGCGGCATCGACCCAGCCGGCCATGGTCATCGCCGGCAGCAGCAGCGTGTACAGCCACGTCGCGAAGCCGAGCAGCATGCCCATCTCGACGCCACGGCGGCTGGCGCCGCGCCAGTACAGGCCACCGATCAGGCCCGGCGCGAACTGCGCCACTGCAGCGAACGCCATCAGGCCGTACGACGCCAGCGTGCTGTCGTTGCTGCTGGTGCGGTAGTAGCTGTAGGCCATCAGCGCCAGCAGCAGGATCGCCAGGCGACGGATCCACAGCACGCGCGAGGCGACATCGGCCGCTTCCTGGTGGTCGCCACTGCGGCGCAGCAGCACCGGCATCACCAGGTCGTTGCTGACCATGGTGGCCAGCGCGATGGACGACACGATGACCATGCCGGTGGCGGCAGAGAAACCGCCCACATAGGCGATCAGCGCCAGCGCATTGCGGCCTTCGGCCAGCGGCAGGGCCAGCACCATCGAATCGTCGGCAACGCTGCCGCCGGTGCCGAACAGGGTCACGCCGGCGGTGGCGATTGGCAGCACCATGCCCGAGATCAGCACAAGATAGCCACCGAACATCCAGCGCGCGCGGCGCACATCGCGCACGTCACCACATTCGACCACGGCCACGTGGAACTGGCGCGGCAGGCAGATGATGGCCAGGAAACTCAGCAGCGTCTGCGAGATGAATCCCACCGGCGGCAGGCCGGTGAACAGCGTATGCACCGACTCGACCACTGCGTCGGTGCGGTTGCTCAGCCACAGGTAGGCGAACACGCCCACCGCCACCATCGCCAGCAGCTTGATCACCGATTCGAAGGCGATCGCCAGCATCATGCCGTGGTGGTGCTCGGTGGCATCGACCTGGCGGGTGCCGAACAGGGTGGCGAACAACGCCATCAGCAGCGCCACGTACAGCGCCGGATCGGTGAAGAAGCCGGTCGGGCCGGTGTTGCCGGTCAGTACCTGCAGGCTCATCGCCACTGCTTTGTACTGCAGCGCCAGGTACGGAATGATGCCGATCAGCGCGATGATCGCCACCAACGCCGCCAGCCGCCGCGAACGGCCGAAGCGCGAGGAGATGAAATCGGCGATGGAAACCACGTTCTGGCTGCGCGCGATCAGCGCCAGGCGCTCGATGATGCGCCAGCCGAACAGCAGCAGCAGCAGCGGGCCGATGTAGATGGGCAGGTAGCCCACGCCGTTGCGCACGGCGGTGCCGACCGCGCCGTAGAAGGTCCACGACGAGCAGTACACGGCCAGCGCCAGGCTGTAGACCACCGGCCGCAGCCACGGCCGGTCGGGATACATCGGTCGACGGTCACCCCACCACGCCACGCCGAACAGCAGCGCAGCATAGGCAACCGAGACCAGCAGCAGGATCCAGCTGGAGACCACGCGTGCGTTTCCGTCGGAAGAACCCGCAGTGTAGGCCAGGCGTGGCCGGTGGTGCGGGCTCGTTGGGGCAACCACCCCCACCAGGGTGGGGGCCTACGCGGTGCGGGCCACGACCGTTGGTCGTGGCCGGCTTCTTACTGGGCCGGCACGCCCATTTCCTTCAGCAGCTCGGGCGCCGGGTAGACCTTGGCCAGCAGCCAGCGCAGGTAGCGCATGTCTACGTGCACGGCGCGCTTGTAGCGCGGATCGAACCACCAGCTGGCGCTGACCGACTCCCAGTTGCTGTCGAAATTCAGGCCGATCAGTTCGCCCTTGGCGTTGAGCACCGGCGAGCCGGAGTTGCCGCCGGTGGTATCCAGGTTGGTCAGGAAGTTGACCGTCTGGGTCTTCAGCGCCGGGTCGGCGGTGCTGCCGAAATCACCCTTGGCGATCGCCGCCAGCAGCGGCTTGGGTGCATCGAACGGGTAGGCGTTGGTGTTCTTCTCGACGATGCCGGCCACGGTGGTCACCGGCGAATAGGTCACGCCATCACGCGGGTGCAGCGCCTCGACCTTGCCGTAGCTGATGCGCAGCGTGCGGTTGGCATCCGGGTACACCGCGCGGCCCTGCTTGGCACGCCAGGCGAACAGCGCCTGCATGTAGGCCGGGCGCAGGCGCAGCTGCTCGCCTTCACGGGTCTTGCTCTCGTTCTCGATGCGCAGCTGCGCGGCCACCAGCGGGCCGGCCACGGCGATCAGCGGATCGGCGGCAAGTGCCTTGCCTTCGCGGGCGGCGGCGAAACGGTACAGGCGTTGCGCCTCGTCACCCAGCTGGGTGCCGGCGTAGAGGGTGTCCAGCGCCTTGGACAGCTGGGCCGGGGTACGGCCGAAGGCGGCGTCGAACTCGGCCACGCGCTGCGCGTCCGGCAGCTGCTGGTAACGGGTCAGCAGGGTGGTCAGCAGCGCCTTCTCGACCTCCGGCGCGTAACGGCGCTGGACCTGCTTGAGCACGCCTTCGATCATCGCCTGGTCGCGCTGCTGGAAACCGCTCTCGCGCTGCGCGTCCGGCTTCGCCGATTCGATGCGCAGGCGCTCCAGCAGCAGCGCAGAGCGCAGCAGCTGGCTCTGCGCGGCCATCTGGTCCAGCAGCAGGTCGCGCTCGCCCACCGCCGCACCCTGGGACAAGTTGGTCAGCAGCGCCTTGATGTCGCCCTGATACTTGCGGTCGGTGGCAGCCAGCATCGCCGTCTCGTCGGCGGCACGCTGGGCCTTGGCGTCGCTGCGCAGCAGGCCTTCCAGCTCACCGGCGGCGCGCTTGCGGTTGTTCTTCAGCGACTGCAGCTGCGAGGCATAGCGGGTACGCGCCTGCGCGTCCTTGGCGGTGGCGGCCTCGATGGTGTCGATCATCTGCTGGAACACCGACACGCGGCGCGGCAGCACGGTATCGATCTGGCCGGCGAATTCAGCGGCGGTGCGATGGCGGTAGGTGATGCCCGGGTAACCGGCCAGCATCGCGTAGTCGCCTTCCTTCGGGCCTTCCACCGACATCTGCAGGTGTGCCGGTGCCTGGTAGGGCACGTTGTCCTTGCTGTAGGCGGCCGGCTTGCCGTCCTTGCCCACGTAGGCGCGCAGCAGGGTGAAGTCGCCGGTGTGGCGCGGCCACATGAAGTTGTCGATCTCATCGCCGTAGTTGCCGATCGCACGCGGCGGCGCATACACCAGGCGCACGTCGCTCAGTTCCAGCTGGGCGATGCGGTAGAAGTCGGTGCCGTAGTACATGTTGGCCACCGAGCAGCGCACGCTGCCGTCCTTCTCGCACTCGGCCACGATCTGCTTGCTGGCCGCATCCACCGCATCGAAGTAGGCGCGACCGGTCTTGCCACGCGCCTGCGCCAGCACCTGGTCGGTCACCTTGTCGAAGCCGACGGTGACCAGCACGCGGAAGTCCGGGTTGGCCGGACGCTCGTCGGCACGGTCCTTGGCGATGAAGCCACCGTTGATCAGGTCGTGCTCGGGCGAGCTGTTGTACTGGATCACGCCCATCGCCACGTGGTGGTTGGTCAGCAGCAGGCCGTCGGCGGACACGAACGAACCGGTGCCGCCACCGGCACGCACCACCGCGCTCAGTGGCGGCGCAGTGACGTTGGCCAGGTCGGCCGGATTGCCCTTGAAACCGGCTGCCTGCAGCGGCTTGGCCAGTTCCGGCAGCTGGGTCGGCATCCACATGCCTTCGTCGGCGTGGGCACCGGTGGCGAGGGTCAGGCCCAGGGCCAGGGCGGTGGGAAGGGCTTTGCGTGGTGACATGAGGCAATCCGGTACGACAGAACAGCCCGGGACCATAGCCGCTGGGGCCGGATGGGGCAACGCCCGATGGTTGGGGGCCTGTCAGGTAGAGCCGAGCCCTTGCTCGGCTGCTCTTCCGTCAGTCCGCGCTGCGCGCGTGAGCCGAGCATGGCTCGGCTCTACAGAAATCCCCCGTGGCTCTACTTCTCCCGCCGCCAGTTGATCGACCCACGGTTTTCCACCGTGCTCGATTCCACTTCCACGTCGAAGCCGCGACGCAGCAGGTACTTCAGCGTGATCACCGAACCGGCACCGACCAGCGACACGCCGTAGCCGACGTACAGCTTGGGCGAGATGTACTTGCCGACACCGATCACCGAGCCGCCCAGCGCGCGCGACTGGCTCACACCGGCGTCGTCCAGGCCCAGCTTGGCGCCCAGCTGCGAAGCCAGCAGGCCGCTGCCGGCCGAGAGCGCCGCGGAAGCCGCGTTGACCTGCTGGGTCTGGTCGCTGCTGGCACCGGTCAGGCTGCGGCCCAGCACCAGGTAGGCCAGTGCTTCGGACTGCGACATCGCCGGCTCGGACCACACGTCCGCACGCGGCTGCTGCGCACGCCCGGTCACGTCGATGCCGGCGGTGACATCACCGATCCGGCGCTCGGCACGGATGTTGATGCGCGGGTCGGACACCGCGTTGTAGTTCCAGGTGAGGTTGCCACGGGTGATGGTCAGGTCCTGACCGTACGCCTTGTAGCGGCCACTGACTTCCAGCCCGCCATTGGCGGTCATTTCGCGGCCAGGCTTGGCCCAGACCTGCATCTTGCCGGTCAGCGCACCCTTCAGGCCGAAGCCGGTCATCTTCACCTTGTCGCCAAGGCTGACGGTCAGGTCCATGTCCAGCGGCGAGGTGCGCGACTCCTCCGGATCGGCCGGGTCCAGCACCACCACGTCTTCGGACACCGAGGTGCCACGGTCCAGGCGCTCAAGGTCGATATCGGCCTCGGGCACGTGCACGGTGCCACGCAGCTCCATCGCCGCCTTGGCCAGGGTGAAGTCGAGGTTGGGATTGGCGACGATGCGCAGCTCGCTGGTGTTGGACAGCAGCACGTTCTCGCCGTGGATCTTCAGCTGCAGCGGCTGTGCATCGCCAAACCAGGACAGGCCACCATCCACGTACAGCGTGCCCTGACCAGAGTTGGCCTGCGCGGTGATCTTGGCCGAACCGTCGGGCTGCGCCACGAAGCTGCCCTTGCCCTGGTCGAAGGTCAGGCCCAGCGCGGGGAATTCACCCTTGAAGTTGCTCAGCTGCGCGTCGCCACCCAGCGACGGCTGGCCACGCGTACCACGCAGGCTGACGTGGCCCTCGATCAGGCCGGTCGGTCGCACGATGTCCGGCGAGAACAGCTCCAGCCAGTACAGCCGCGACATATTGAGGTAGAGCTCGCCGTTCAGCGGTGCACTGGCTTCCCAGCCGGTCTGCATCCTGGCATCGACGAAGCCGTTGCCCTGGAAGCCCATGCCCAGATAGCCCTTGATGCTGGCCGGGGTCATGTCGAGCTTGAGCGAGAACTGGTCATAGCGCACCAGCTCGCCGCGGGTGGTGTCCCCCACGGTGTTGCGGTTCTCACCCAGGCGCACGCCGCCTTCCTTCGAGCGCACTTCCACATGGCCTTCCCATGCATTGCCGCGCGGGCGGATCTGCGCGTCCAGGCTGACATCGCCACGCAGGTAGATGCGACGGCCGGACTGCGGTGGCAACCACGGCTGCACCAGCGCAAGCGGCAGTGCATCACTGCGCACCACCAGGCCCTCGCGCGGCCAGTTGGCCTGTGCGCACAGCGTGCCGCTGCTGGTCGCGGCCAGGCACGCTTCGCCCAGGGTGTAGGTGCTGCCGTTGATCGCGAACGCCGCCGGTGCACGCAGCGACCAGGCATCGCCCTTCACCGGTGCGATGCGCAGCGCGGCCAGCTCGCCACGCCACTGCGCGCCCTGCTGGCGGACGCTGCCCTGCAGCTCGATCGCGCCCATCTCGTTGCGGGTCTGCGCCGCCAGGCGCAGGTTGGAGACACTGCCCTGCGCATCCACGTTCAAGCGTTCCAGCAGCATGCCGGCATTGACCTGCTGGCCCTGGATCGCCAGCGTGCCGCTGTCGCCGCGCCACGGCAGGTGGCCCTTGATGCTCACGCTCTCGGCGCCGTAGCCGTCCCAGTTGAGGTTGTTGCCGACCAGGTCGGCGGTGATGTCCGGCGCATCGCGCGGGCCCTTCACCTGTACCTGGCCACGCAGGCCGCCATCGGCGCCCGGCAGCAGATCGCTCAGCTGCAGTGGCTCGAAGCGTGCATCGATGTCGAGGCGATCACCGACCTTGCCCGACGCGGTCACCCGGCTGCTGCCCAGCGACAGCTTCAGGTCACCCTGGCCCTGCGCGCCCTGCAGCGCGAACTTGCCCTGCGCGTCGAGGTTGCGCTGGCGCAACACGCCCTTCAACGACGGCAGATCGACCGTGGCTTCCAGCGTGCCGGCGGTACCCGGCGGTGCGTTTGCCGGCGGCGGCAGCTGGCGGCCCTTGGAGGCCAGGTTGCCGGACAGGCGGCCATTCCAGCCCGGCACGAAATAGCCGGGGTCGAAATCCTTCAGCGTGGCCTTGGCATCCCAGTCCAGCTGCGGTGCCCACGCCACCTGGCCTTCCACCTGCAGCTGGCCACCCGGCGTCTGCGCCTGCAGCTGGTGGATCGACGCGGCCTGATCGTTGCCGCGCACGTCGAAGTGCAGCTGCGCCTTCTGCGCGTCGCGCTCGACCTCGGCGCGGCCGATCGCCGCCCAGGCCTTCAGGGTACCGGCCAGACCGAAGCGTGCTTCCTTCAGGGTGACCGGCACCGGTGCGCTGCCGGCGGTGTTCGGATCGGGCGCCGGTACGTAGGTCAGATCATGGGCGACCACCGAGAAGTTGAGCTTCTGCTGGTCTTCCTGGCTGAAATCGGCGGTGCCTTCCAGGCGCACCTCACCGCCAAGCCCCTTCACCAGCAGCGGTGAGACCTTCAGCACCTGGTCCTTCAGCGACACCACCGACGGTGCCAGTTCCAGTGCCTGATCGCCCTGCTTCACCTTGCCACGCAGGTTGGCGTTGCCGCCCTTGCCGGCAGCGGTGAAGTCCAGTGCCAGTGGTGCGATCGCCGAGCTGGCCAGTGCCGGCGACAGCAGCGCCAGATCCAGCTCGTCGCTGCGGATGCTGGCGCTCCAGCTCGGATCGGTGCGGCCATCGAACACCAGCATCGCGTGCAGCGGCTTCGGCGCGCGCCCAGCTACGGCCACCTCCATGTGCGACAGGTCGCCACGGGCGACCAGGCCGACGGTGGCGGCCGTGCGGCCACGCGGCGCCGGCAGCACGGCGGTGACGGTCACGTCGGTGTCGTAGTCCTTGGCCGGGATATAGCGGCCCTGGGCAGTGAAATTGCCCATGTCGCTGTCCACCACCAGTTTGTGCGCCTGGAACTCGCCGTTGGCGATCTCGATGCCACCACGCACGCGGCTGATGTCGATCACCGGCTCGTTGGCCTGGCTGATGCGGAAGCCATCGATGGCGATGGCATCGGCCTGGATCGCCAACGGCATCTCGATCTGCGGCAGCGAATCCGGCCACGACGGCAGCTTGAACGGCTCGTCACTCTTGGCCAGGTTCAGCGTCGCGTTGGTCAGCTCCAGCTTGTCCAGCAGCAGCTTGCGGCCCAGCAGCGGACGCAGGTCCGGCTCCAGGTGCGCGCGCTCGGCGTGGAAATGGATGTCGTCGTAGCGGAAGTCGACGTTGTACAGGGTCAGCGGGCCGGCCACCGGGCCGTCTACCTTGTCCCAGGTGAAGCTGGCGCCCACCGGCAGCCGCGCCACCACCTGTGCCAGCAGCACGTCACGGCCGGCTACGGTCTGCAGCAGCCAGTAGACCGCCAGCAGGGCCAGCAGTACCAGGCCCAGCACGCCCACACCCGACCAGGCCCAGAAGCGGCGGCGGCGGTAGAAGCGCACGCGCGGCGGCGTGGTCGGGTTCGGAGTGGGTGCGGGCGTACTCACAGGTCCGCTCCGATGTTGAGGTACAGCTGGAACTGCGAATCGGGGTTGTTCAAGCCATGCGCGATATCCACGCGCACCGGGCCCACCGGCGATTTCCAGCGCACGCCGAAGCCGACGCCGGTGTGCAGATCAATGGTGTTGTCGAAGGCGCTGCCGGTATCGACGAACACCGCCGCACCCCAGGGGCCACCATTGAAATAGTGCTCGTACTCGGCCGAGCCGATCACCAGGTTCTTGGCACCCAGCGCGTATTTGTCCGGTGCAGGGGTCCGCGGGCCCACCTCGCGGTAGGCATAGCCGCGGATGCTGCGGTCACCACCGGCGAAGTAGCGCAGGCTCGGCGGCATCGCCACCAGATCGCTGGTCCAGGTGGTGCCACCCTCGCCGCGCAGGATCAGGCGGTTGCTTTCGCCCACCGGGATGTACCAGCGCAGCACGGCGTTGGCCTGCACGAAGCTGGTGTCCGAGCCGGCACCTTCAACGCCGGCACGCATGGTCGCGGTACCGCTGATGCCCTTGCGCGGGAACAGTTCGTCATCGACGTTGACGTAGTCAGCGACCAGCTGCGGGTAGACCAGCGTCGAGGTGTTGTAGACCGCGTCGGTGAATTCGGTGCCGGAGGCATAGCGCCAGCGCTCGCGCAGCGCGTTGATCGAGGCGATCGCGGTCCAGTGTTCGTTGATCTCGCCGCTGCGGCTGGCGATCAGCTTGAAGTTGCGCAGGTCGATGTAGTCGGTCTGCTCGTCGTAGGCGCTGGCAGCGAAGGTGTACCAGCCATCAAGCCAGTTGAAGGCCGGAATGCGGTAGCTGGTGACCAGGCTCTTGCGCTTCTGCGCATAGTCCAGCTGCGTGTTCATCTTGTGGCCGCGGTTGTTCAGCCACCGCCGTTCGATGCCACCGCGCACACCCGGGCCACTCTCGCTGCCGTAGCTCAGACCCGCGGTGTAGATGGTGCGCTTGGCACGGGTCAGCTTCACATCCACTGGCACTTCGCCATTCGCATCGGCCTGGTCGGGCCGCGGCTGGATGTCGATCACGCTGAAATAGTCCAGCTTGGTCAGCGACTCGCGCAGCCGGTCCAGCTTGCCCTCATGGAAATAGCTGCCCTGGTCCCAGTACACCAGCGGGTCGAACAGCTTGTCGACGAAGTAATCCTGCTCGAAACGCACCGGCCCCATGTTGTAGCGGCGACCGCTGTCCCAGGTCAGGTCGATGTCGGCGGCGTTGTCGGCACGGGTGATCTGCACCTGGCGCTGGGTGTAGTCGGCATCGAAATAACCACGCTCCGCCAGGCGACGGGTGACGGTGATCTTGCTGGCTTCGTACTGCGTGTGCTCGAAACGCTGGCCCTTGCGCGGCTTGAACGCGGCCAGGTCGTCCTGCAGGTACTGGTCGTACATCGCCGGTCCGGTGATGTCGATGTGCTCGCGGCGGACGGTCACCGGGGTGCCCTTGTCGACATGGATCAGCACGCGCACGTGCTCGTCCTCGCGCGGCGCCTCGACCTTGATCACCGGGTTGTAGTACCCGAACGGTTCCAGTGCCTGGCGGGTCTGCCGCTCGGCCTGCGACAGCAGGTACTCCAGGCGCGATTCGCCCTGTTCCTTGCCGATCGTGTCGTACAGCGACAGCGATTCCTGGATGTTCTCGATGATTGCGGCGTCGTCGCCCTTGTCCAATCCCTTGATGTCCACCTTGTCGATGGTGCCGCGCGCGTGGACCACAGAGGTGGCGGCCAGCGACAGGACCATCAGTGGCAGGGCGTATTTCTTTGGCTGCATGCGGCACAGCATACCGACCGAAGGTGACGATGCGAAATGCATCACGTCATTGGGGATCGGTTGTTAAGTGGCGGTCAAAATACGCGCCTTTGTGGCGATCATCGTGATCGCAGGCGAGGATGCCGGCATCGTGCGCGATGCCGGCAATGACCCCGATGGACATCCACCGGCACTACCGGTGGGTGCCAAGCATGCTTGGCACTACATCTCAGCTCGACAGATGCTCGATTGCCGCGACCTTGCCCAGGCGCTCGCCCAGCATCGTCAGCAGCGCCAGGCGGTTGCCACGCAGCGCCGGATCTTCCGCGTTGACCATCACGCCATCGAAGAACGCGTCGACCTGCGGGCGCAGGCGCGCCAGGCGCGCCAGCACGGCCACGTAATCCTTCTGGTGGAGGCTGGCGCCGGTGTCGTCGATGGCGGCGGTGACCGCTTCGGCCAGCGCGCGCTCGGCGTCTTCCTGCAGCAGCGCCGGGTCGATCTGGCTGGGAATCTCGCCTTCGGCCTTGCGCAGGATGTTGCGGATGCGCTTGTTGGCCGCGGCCAGCGCTTCGGCTTCCGGCAGCGCGGCGAAGGTGCCGATCGCATCCAGGCGGCGGTCAAAGTCATACAGCGAGGCGGGCTTCAGCTCGGCCACGGCGTTGAAGTGCGTGGCCGGCACGCCCTTGTCAGCGTAGTAGCCCTTCAGGCGGTCAAGGATGAAGTCGTACAGTTCGCCGATGTCGGCCTGCACGTTGCGCGCGGCCAGGCCGGCGTTGGCACTGGCCAGCAGCGCGCGCAGGTCCAGCTCGAAGCCGCTTTCGATGATCGTGCGGGCCAGGCCCAGCGCGTTGCGGCGCAGGGCGAACGGGTCCTTGTTGCCGGTCGGCTTCAGGCCTGCGGCGAAACCACCGGCCAGGGTGTCCACGCGTTCAGCAATCGCCAGCACCTTGCCCAGCGGCGACAGCGCGATGTCGTCACCGCCGAAGCGCGGCTGGTAGGCCTCGTCGATGGCCAGCGCCACCTCGGCCGATTCACCGCCGGCCACGGCGTAGTGGCGGCCGGCGATGCCCTGCAGTTCCGGGAATTCGTTGACCATGCGCGACTGCAGGTCGTTCTTGGCCAGCTGCGCGGCGCGCCTGGCCTGCGCGGCGTCAGCACCGACCTGCGGCGCGATCACTTCGGCCAGGGCGGCCACGCGCGCCACCTTGTCGGCCACGCTGCCCAGCTTGGCCTGGTAGGTCACCGTCTTCAGGCCGTCGCCCATCGATACCAAGCCCTGCTTCAGGTCCTCGTCGAAGAAGAACTTGGCATCGGCGAAACGCGGACGGATCACGCGCTCGTAACCCTTGGCCACTTCGGCCACGTCCCTCGATTCGATGTTGGCGATGCCGATGAACTTCTCGGTCAGCGTGCCGCTGTCATCCAGCACCGGGAAGAACTTCTGGTTGATCTCCATCGTCTCGATCAGCGCTTCCTGCGGCACCGCCAGGAACGCGCGCTCGAAGCTGCACAGCACCGCCGACGGCCACTCGACCAGGTTCACCACCTGCTCCAGGTTGTCGTCGGTGATGCGGGCGCTGCCACCGGCCTTGGCCGCAGCGGCCTCGACCTCGGCGACGATGCGCGCACGGCGCTCGCTCGGATCGACCAGCACGAACGCAGCGCGCAGGGCTTCAACGTAGTCCTGCGGCTGCGCCAGCGACACGGTCTGGTCGTGGTGGAAGCGGTGGCCACGGCTGACGCGGCCAGCCTGCAGGCCGAACAGTTCGGCCTCGACCACGTTGGTGCCGTGCAACAGCACCAGCCAGTGCGCCGGGCGCGCGAAGCCCCAGGCGTGGTCGCCCCAGCGCATCGGCTTGGGAATCGGCATTGCCGCGATTGCCTCGCGCAGGATCTCCGGCAGCAGGCTGGCAGTGCTCGCGCCCGGGGTCACCGCGCGGTGCACGAAGCGCTCACCCTTGTTGTCGGTGGTCTTTTCCAGCGCGGTCCAGTCGATCCCGGCCTTGGCGGCGAAACCCTGCAAGGCCTTGGTCGGCTGGCCTTCGGCGTCCAGCGCGATGTTCAGGTACGGGCCCAGCACTTCGCTGTGCTGTTCCGGCTGTTCCAGGCCGACGCCCGGCAGCAGCACGGCCAGTCGGCGCGGGGTCGACAGCGGGCGCGCATCGCCCAGTTCCAGCGCGACGCCGCGCTTGCGCAGGCCTTCGACGACTCCGTCGAAGAACGCCTGGGCCAGGCCCGGAAGCGCCTTGACCGGCAACTCCTCGGTGCCCAGTTCGATCAGCAGGGGGGACAGTTGGCTCATCGGTTCGATCCTGTGATGGGGGCGCAGCGCGCAACGCGTCCGGCGCCCCGGAAGTTGAGAGAGGGAGGGAGCGGCCGTCAGGCCTTCTTCGCGCCCGGGAAGCCCAGCTTCTCGCGCTGCTCGTAGTACGCCTTGGCCACCGCCTGGGCCAGCGCGCGCACGCGCAGGATGTAGCGCTGGCGCTCGGTCACGCTGATCGCACGGCGTGCATCGAGCAGGTTGAAGGTGTGGCTGGCCTTCATCACCTGCTCGTAGGCCGGCAGCGGCAGGTTCACTTCCACCAGCTTCTGCGCTTCACGCTCGCAGGCGTCGAAACGGTGGAACAGCTCTTCCACGTCGGCGTATTCGAAGTTGTAGGTGCTCTGCTCCACCTCGTTCTGGTGGTAGACGTCACCGTAGGTCACCGGCTGGCCGTCCGGGCCGTAGGTCCAGACCAGGTCGTAGACGTTGTCGCAGTTCTGCAGGTACATGCACAGGCGCTCGAGACCGTAGGTGATCTCGCCCAGCACCGGGCGGCATTCCAGGCCACCGGCCTGCTGGAAGTAGGTGAACTGGGTCACTTCCATGCCATTGAGCCAGACTTCCCAGCCCAGGCCCCAGGCGCCCAGGGTCGGCGATTCCCAGTTGTCTTCCACGAAGCGCAGGTCGTGCACCAGCGGATCGATGCCCAGTGCCTTCAGCGAATCCAGGTACAGCTGCTGGATGTTGTCCGGCGCCGGCTTCATCGCCACCTGGTACTGGTAGTAGCGCTGCAGGCGGTTCGGGTTCTCGCCGTAACGGCCGTCGGTCGGGCGTCGCGACGGCTGCACGTAGGCCGCGTTCCAGCTTTCCGGCCCGATCGCACGCAGGAAGGTGGCCGGGTGGAAGGTACCGGCACCCACCTCCAGGTCGAGCGGCTGGATGAGCACGCAGCCCTGCTGGGCCCAGAACTGGTTCAGGGTCTGGATCAGGCCCTGGAAGGTGATCGGAACGGTCGGGGTCGCGGACATGCGTACGAGTCTTGGCCGGCAAGGGGGTGCGCTAGTATAACGGCCGACCTGCGGGGCATTCCGTACCCGGGAGGAGCAGGCAGATGGAACATCGGCTGCCGGCAGGCACGCCCGGCGAGGCGGGCGGCGTCCCGCTGCCCTGGGGACGGCTGCATTTCGAGCAGATTGCCGCGGCCCTGGTCGCCGATGACCTGGTGGCCGAGCAGGACCGCGAGCGCATGCGGTTTTCCGCGCATGGCGCACGCAACGCCAGTGAAGTGCATCCGCTGGTACTGCTGTCCAACCTCAAGCTGGCCGCCACCGGCGGCGGCGAACTGACCCTGGAGCGCCTCACCGAGTGGCTGGCCCGGCGTACCGGCAGCCGCTACCTGCGCATCGACCCGACCCGGGTCGACGTCGCCGCGGTGACCGCGCTGGTCTCCCACGCCTACGCGCGCCGCCACCGTTTCCTGCCGCTGGCGGTGGATGCCGAGCGCGTGCTGGTGGCCACCAGTGAGCCACTGGTGCAGGAATGGCGCCGCGACCTGCAGCACCTGACCCGCCGCCGCATCGAACTGGCGGTGGTCAACCCGCTGGACCTGCACCGCTACACCATGGAGTTCTACGGGGTGACCCGCTCGGTGCGCGGCGCCCGTGGCGACGTGCGTAGCGAGGCCAACACCACCCTGCCCAGCTTCGAGCAGCTGGTGGAGCTGGGCCGCACCGGCGACGTCAATGCCGACGACCAGCACATCGTGCACATCGTCGACTGGCTGCTGCAGTACGCCTACGAACAGCGCGCCTCGGACATCCACCTGGAGCCACGCCGCGAGATGGGGCGCATGCGCTTCCGCATCGACGGCGTGCTGCACAAGGTGTTCGAGGTACCGCCGGCGGTGATGACCGCCGTGGTCAGCCGCATCAAGGTGCTCGGCCGCATGGACCTGGCCGAGCGCCGGCGCCCGCAGGACGGCCGCATCAAGACCCGCTCGCCGGGCGGCCGCGAAGTCGAGATGCGCCTGTCGACCATGCCCACCGCCTTCGGCGAGAAGTGCGTGATGCGCATCTTCGACCCCGATGCTGCCTTCAAGAGCATCGACCAGCTCGGTTTCAGCCCGCAGGAAGCGGCCGGCTGGAATGCGCTGGTCGAGCGCCCGCACGGCATCGTGCTGGTGACCGGCCCGACCGGCTCGGGCAAGACCACCACCCTGTATTCCACGCTGAAGCGGCTGGCGACGCCGGACGTGAACGTCTGCACCGTAGAGGACCCGATCGAGATGATCGCGCCCGAATTCAACCAGATGCAGGTGCAGACCAACATCGACCTGGACTTTGCCAGCGGCGTGCGCACCCTGCTGCGGCAGGACCCGGACATCATCATGATCGGCGAGATCCGCGACCTGGAAACGGCGCAGATGGCGGTGCAGGCCTCGCTGACCGGCCACCTGGTGCTGTCCACCCTGCATACCAACGATGCGCCGTCGGCGGTCACCCGCCTGCTCGACCTGGGCGTGCCGCATTACCTGCTGGCCAGCACCCTCAACGGCATCCTCGCCCAGCGCCTGGTGCGCACGCTGTGCCCGCACTGCAAGCAGCCGCACAGCCTCGGCGCCGCCGATTGGGCGGTGCTGGCTGATAGCCATGCTGCATATCCAGATGCCGCCACGCCCTGTCGGCCGGTCGGTTGCCTGGAGTGCCGGCGCACCGGATTCCTTGGCCGCATCGGGCTGTATGAGTTGCTGCCATTGGGCTCGCGGCTGCGCGGGCAGATCCGTGCCGACATGGATCTGGCCGGTTTCAGCCGGGCCGCACGGGCTGAAGGGCTGCGAACCCTGCGCCAGGCCGGGCTTGAAAAGGTGGCGCAGGGGCTGACTACAATCGAGGAAGTCCTGTCAGTCCTGCCGCCCCCGGATGAACCCAGCCCCGTTCCTGATCCTTGAAACCGGCCGCCCGGTACCGTCGCTGCGACGCTACGGGCGCTTTCCGCACTGGATCCGGGTCGCCGCCGGGCTGGAAGAACACGAGACGGTGGTGGTCGATGTCGAACACGGTGGCGCTCTGCCCGACCCACATGCGTTCGCTGGCGTGCTGGTGACCGGCTCGGCCGCCTTCGTCACCGACCACGCCGAATGGAGTGAGCGCAGCGCCGCATGGCTGCGCCAGACCGCCCACGACGATCTGCCGGTGTTCGGCATCTGCTACGGTCACCAGCTGCTGGCACACGCGCTGGGTGGCGAGGTGGCCTACAACCCGGCCGGGCGGGAATCGGGCACGATCGAGCTGGAACTGCAGCCGCAGGCGGCGCAGGACCCGCTGTTCCAGGGCCTGCCGCAGCATTTCGCCGCCCATGCCACCCATCTGCAGACCGTGCTGCGCGCACCTGATGGTGCCGAAGTGCTGGCACGCTCACCACTGGACGGCTGCCATGCCTTCCGCTGGGGCCGCCAGGCCTGGGGCGTGCAGTTCCATCCGGAATTCGCCACCCACCACATGCGCGGCTACGTGCGCGCCCGTGCCGACTGCATCGGTCGCCACGGCGGTTGTGCCCGCAGCATCGAGCGTGCGGTCAGCGCCGCGCCGCTGGCCCGCCAGCTGTTGCGCCGCTTCGTCCGCCAGGCGCGGCTGTCTTCAGCCCAGCCGGCGGCAAAACAGGGATAATCGGCGGCACGGGCAGCCGCCCGGCCCCCTCCTGTCCTTCCCGGATGTCCATGAAAGAGATTCGCAAGCTGCCGGCTTCGGCGGGCGCCCAGTGGTTGCTGGATACGTTCTCGCTGTACCGGCGTGCGCCGCTGCAGCTGGCCCGGATCGGCCTGACCTGGCTGCTGGTGAGCTGGGTGGTGACCTTGCTGTCGACGCTGATTCCCGGCGCCGCCGGCATGGCCGTACAGCTGATGACCCTGGCCATCTCGCCGATCATGTTCGGCGGCATGCTGTATGCCGTGGGCGAGATCGACGAAGGCCGCCCGGGCGTGGCCTCGCACCTGCTGCAGCCGATCCGCGACCACCGCGTCAGCCACCTGCTGGTGCCGCTGGCGATCCAGGTGCTGGCGGTGCTGCTGCTGGGCGCGCTGCTGTTCCTGATGATCGGCCGCGAGGGCTTCACCGCCTTCAGCGAGGTCATGACCAAGATGGAAGAGATCAGCCGCAGTGGCCAGCAGATCAAGCCGGACGATGCAGCGGCGCTGGTCGCCAACCTGCCGGCCAAGCGCATCGCGCTGTGGATGCTGCTGGTGTTCCTGAGCGCGGTGGCGCTGTCGCTGGCGATGTTCACCCAGCCGGCGCTGGTCGTGTTCGACAAGCAGAGCGGCATGCATGCGCTGCGCCTGAGCCTCCAGGGCTGCATCGAGAACATCGGCGCGATGTTCGTGTTCGCCGCACTCGGCCTGATCGCCGCGTTCTGCATGTACATCCTGTTCGTGATCGTGATCCAGATCGCGATGCTGATCGGTGGCCCGCTGGCCGCGGCCTTCATCGCCCAGCTGGTGCTGACCACGGTGCTGATGCCGCTGTATGTCGGCGCGGTCTACGCCGCGTGGAAGCAGATGTTCGTGCACCGCGGCAGCCGCGCGGCGCCGCCGATTCCGACCACGCCGACCTCGAGCGACGTGTTCCACGCCTGACCGGCCCCACCAGTAGCGCCGGGCCATGCCCGGCGGTGGCATCACATCGAACCCGGCACGCCGGGCATGGCCCGGCGCTACCGCATCAGGCGGCGGGTTTCTTCACTACCGACGACGGCACCAGCCAGCGTGCGGCGTGGATGCCCAGCTCGTACAGCAGGCACATCGGGATCGCCAGCATCAGCTGCGACACCACGTCCGGCGGGGTCAGCACCGCCGCCACCACGAAGATGCCAACGATCGCGTAACCGCGGCCTTCCTTGAACTGCTGCGGCGTCACCCAGCCGAGCAGCACCAGGATCACCATCGCCACCGGCAGTTCGAAACTGCCGCCGAAAGCGAAGAAGATCGCCAGCACGAAATCCAGATAGGCATTCGCATCCGGAGTGATCGCAATCACGTCCGGGCTGAAGGTGGTCAGAAAATGGAACACCGCCGGCAGCACCAGGAAGTAGGCGAAGGCGCAGCCGGTGTAGAACAGCAGTACCGACGACACCAGCAACGGCACCGCCAGGCGCTTCTCACGCGCATACAGGCCCGGGGCAACGAACGCCCACAGCTGGTACAGCAGCCAAGGCACCGCCACGAACAGGGCCACGAAGAAGGTCAGCTTCAACGGTGCGAAGAAGGCACCGGCCGGGTTGGTGGCGATCATCGTCTGCCCGTTCGGCAGCTGCGACACCAGCGGTTCGGCCAGCGCGTTGTACAGCTTCTGGGTAAACGGCAGCAGGGCCAGCAGCACCACGCCCAGGCCCAGCAGTGCGCGCACCAGGCGGCCGCGCAGTTCCACCAGATGTTCGACCAGCGAGCTTTCGCCGAAATCCTGTTCACTCATGGCTGGCGCTCCGTGCTCTGCGGCGGCGGCGCACCGGCTTCAGGGGGTGTCGCCGGCGTCGGCTCGGGAGCAACGCTCTCCTGTGCCGGCGCATCGGCATCGGGCGCAGCGCTCATATGCGGCGGCAGATCCGCAGGCGCCGGTGCGCGAACCTCCTGCGCCAGCGTATCGCCCTGCTGCTGGGCCTCCTGCGCTTCGCGACGGATCGCTTCACCGCTGGCGCGCAGCTGGTTCTCGGTGTCCTGCATGCCCTGGCGCACGTCCTGCATCTGCCGCTTGATGTCCTCGGCCTGCAGCTCGCGTTCCAGTTCCTGTTTCACCGAATCCCACTGATTGCGGGCGCGACGCACCCACAGGCCGGCGAAGCGGGCCGCCTTGGGCAGGCGCTCGGGACCGAGCACCACCAGGGCGACCACTGCAATCACCAGCAGTTCGCTGAAGCCGATATCGAACACCGCAACCGCTCCGGATCAGCGAGCGTTACGGTCGTGCTCGTCCTGCGCAGTGCGCGAGGCGTCCTGGCTGCGCGACTCATCGCCCAGCTGCGCGTTCGGCTTGTCTTCGTCGCGCATGCCCTTCTTGAATTCCTTGACCGCCGAACCGAGATCCTTGGCGCCGCTGGTCAGGCGCTTGGTGCCGAACACCAGCAGGACGATGGCCAGCACGACCAACCAATGCCAGATGCTGAAACTGCCCATAAAGACGCTCGTTACGTTAGTGATCAGGCTGTCGAGCATAGCGCACCGGGTGTTAGCCGGCGCGCGTGACGAAAGTCAGTTTCCGCCCAGCGTTTCCGTGCGGATTTCGCCGTCGTTGACCGGCTGGAAACCCTGCTGCTGCGGCGGCGGGTTCTGCGGCACGTTCTGCAGCGGCGCGGTGGTGGCCTCGGCTGGGGCGGCCGGCGCTGCCTGAACAGGCGCCGGAGCAACCGCCGGGGCCGCTGCCGGACGCGGGGCGCTGCCGCCGTTGCCGCTGCGGTTGTTGCGCGCGGCGTAGGTGGCCTCTTCCAGGCGATCGCGGAAGGCGACCACATCCATCGACGGCGAACCGGCGGCGCGGCCTTCGAAGATCATGCGCGGCGTGGTGTTGCTGCCGTATGCATCCAGATTGGCGGCATCATCGATCTGCAGCACCGCACCATCCAGCGCGACACCGGCGAACAGGCCGCGTGCGCGCGACCAGGACCAGATCTCGGCCTTCAGCTGGCCGTCGGTGGCAGCGGCGGCATTGCGGCCGACCGGGCCGGCGGCGACACCGGCATCGGCGCCCAGCGTGAACTTGCCGTTGACCAGATTGTCCAGGCTGCGGTCGTTGCGGAACACCAGCACCACATCGGAGGACTGCACACCGGCCTGGAAGCCGATGCTGCCGCCAGTGAGCTTCACGAACACCGGATTGGACCAGGCGCCGTTGGGCATGCGCACCGACATCAGGCCGTGGCCACGGCGACCGCCAATGACCAGACCGGCCTTGATCGTGTCGGGAATGACGATGACCGCGCGGCCTTCGTCGAGCAATTTGTCCGGAATGCCCTGTTCAGGGATTTCCTGGATTTCAGCCAGCACGCGCACGGCATTGCGGGCACGCTGGTCTTCCTGCGGTCCGGCCATGGCCTGGCTGGACAGCAGGCTGGCGGCGATCAGCAGGGCTTGGATCGGGCGACGCATGGCAGGCTCCAGAAGTCAGTCCATAGGAAGATATAGCAAGTGACTGAAATTAGTAGTGTTGTCATGAATCTCCAATGAGCGTTCCCTGCTCACATTGACGCGCGCTATGCCTGCAATCCGAACCCTGCATCCCGGCACGGCGCCGGATCGGCGACAATACCGCCCATGCTCGACGCACCCGATACCGCCGTGCTGGCGGTCAACCTAGGCACGCCCGAGACGCCGACGGCCCCCGCCGTACGCCGTTACCTGGCTGAATTCCTGTCCGACCCCCGCGTGGTCTCGATCCCGGCACTGCTGTGGCAGCCGCTGCTGCGCGGGTTGATCCTGCCGCTGCGCAGCGGCCGTTCGGCGGCCAAGTACGCCCAGGTCTGGCTGCCCGACGGCTCACCGCTGATGGTGCACACCCGGCAGCTGGCGCAGGCGATGCAGGCCCTGCTGCCGACCCTGAAGGTTCGCCATGCGATGCGCTATGGCGAACCCGCCCTGGCCAGCGAGCTCGACCGCCTTGCCGCCGAAGGCGCGCGTCGCATCGTCGTGCTGCCGTTGTACCCGCAGTACTCCACCACCACCACCGCCTCGGTCGAAGACCGCGTCGATGCGTGGCAGCGCCGCAACCCGGGCGTAACCGTCAGCCTGGTGCGCGACTACTCGGTCGATCCGGGCTGGGTCGAGGCCGTGGCCGGCTCGATCCGCCGCTACTGGGAACAGCACGGTCGCGGCCAGAAGCTGATGTTCTCCTTCCACGGCATCCCGCAGCGCCTGGCCGATGCAGGCGATCCGTATCCGCAGCGCTGCGAGGCCAGTGCACAGGCCATCGCCAGGGCACTGGAACTGGGCAGGGACGAGTGGCAGATGGGTTACCAGTCGCGGTTTGGCCGCGAGCGCTGGCTGCAGCCCTATGCCGAACCCAGCCTGTGGGCGCTGGCCGAATCCGGCGTGAAGCAGATCGACGTTGTCTGCCCGGGCTTTGCCACCGATTGCCTGGAAACGCTGGAGGAAGTGGCGCTGGGGTTCACCGAGACGCTGGCCGAGCGCGGCGCGACGATGCGCTACATCCCGTGCCTCAACGCCGATCCGGAACACGCTCGCGCCCTGGCGCGGCTGGCCGTGGCCTCGCTGGCATGAGTCTGCAGCCGTTTGAACTGGAGGTCGGTGGCGCGCGCGTCGCCGGCCTGCGCAACCACGGCGACGGCCCGCGCGTGTTGGCCCTGCATGGCTGGCTCGACAACGCGGCCAGCTTCGTGCCGCTGGCGCCGCATCTGTCGTCGCTGCAATTGGTGGCGATCGACCTGCCCGGTCACGGCCACAGCGCGCATCTGCCGGCGGGTGCCAGCTACACCACGGCCGCCGCGATCTGCCACGTACTCGATGTCGCCGATGCACTGGGCTGGGACCGCTTCAACCTGCTCGGCCATTCGATGGGCGCCGGCATCGCCAGCCTCACCGCCTCGGTCAGTGATCGGGTCGAACGGCTGGTGGCGATCGAAGCACTCGGCGGCCTGCGTGGTCCCGAGGAAGAAACCGCCAACCGCCTGCGCGAGCATGTGAATGCCACGCGTGGGCTGGCACGAAAGCAGTTGCGCGTGTTCCCCGACCTCGCCGCGCCGATCCGCGCGCGGATGATGACCAACCAGCTCAGCGAACGCTGTGCACGGCTGCTGGTCGAGCGCGGCGTGGAGCCTGTCGAGGGCGGCTACCGCTGGTGCAGCGACCCGCGCCTGATGCTGCCCACTGCGATCCGCCTCAGCGAAGGCCAGATCGACAACCTGCTGCAGGCCATTGCCTGCCCGACGCAGGTGATCTACGCCACGCCGGCACAGTCCTACTATCCCGAGCCGATGCGCAGTGATCGCCTGCAGCACCTGCGCAATGGCCGTCTGGCGGTGTTTGCCGGCAACCATCACCTGCACATGGAAGATCCGGAACAGATCGCAGATGTGATCCTGCACTTCTTCAACAACGACAACGGCGGCTGAGCGCAGGCACCGGCGCGCTTCACTCTGCGCGTCTGCGGCCGATACATCAGTTGCGGGCCCTTGCGTCCGCAGCACGCAGGTCCGGTCGGGCCTGCGGCGTGTGTCTGGTTCTGCAAGGAAGTCCGCATGCCCGCTCCATTGCACCGCCACCACACAGGATGTGGTCACGGTGTCCGTCTCCGCGTCGCTGATCGCGTCGCATTCCCCGAATTCCCGGCTCGCGCCCTGGTCACGCACTCCTGCGTGCGCCGCGGCGTGGCCGTTGTCGTTTGCTGATCCAGGAGTCGCCGATGTCCGTTGCATCCTCCCGTCCCCCCGATACCGCCCGACTGCCGCATCTGCAGCAGCTCGCCCGCCGCGCTGACCGCCGCCTGCTGATCGGCAGCGCGGTCCTGGCCCTGGCTGGCCTGGTGCTGGCCCTGCGAGGTCCGCAGCTGCAGGCCGCCGCGTTGGTGGCCGTCGCCGTGCTGCCAGCCGCGTGGTTCGGCGGACCGCAGGCGGGCCGGGTCGTCGCCCGCAACGGCTTGGCATTGCTGTTGTCGCTGCAGCTGGCCGTGTTGTGCGCGATCGCCGGCCTGTCACCGGCGTTGCCGATTGCCCTGCTGCTGGGCGTGCTGCTGGGCCACCGCGATCGCCTTCCGGTGTGGCTGGCCGGTGGCGTCGGCACGCTCGCGCTGCTGGCACCGCTGCAGGCGGGCGCTGCCGCGTGGCCAACGCTGCTGCAGGCCGGCATGTTCACGGGCCTGACCTTGTTCCTCGGCCAGGCCGCACTGCGCCTTCGGCAGCAGACCGAGGCCCTTGGCCATGGCCCGCATCGGCTTGCCGCGCTGGCACGTGACATCGCCACCGGTGCCGATCTTGGTGCACATGCCGACACCAGCGCCTATGCACCGGGTTCACTCGCCCACGCCCTGGCCGACACCGCACGCCACGTGCAGGCACAGCGTGGACGCGAGGCGGCGGCCCATGCCGAGAACGCGCAGATCCGCCAGGCGCTGGATGCCTCGCGGACCGCGATGATGATCGCTGACAACGACCACGTGATCCGCTATGTGAACCGCTCGGTGGTAGCCCTGCTGCGCAACCAGCAGGCGACGCTGCGACAGGCCTTCCCCGATTTCGATGCCGAACGCCTGGTCGGCAGCAGCATCCATCGTTTCCATGCCAACCCGGACCGTATCCGCGCCATCCTCAACGGCCTGCAGGTCACGCACAACGGCAAGGTGCAGATCGGACCGGTGCACTTCGCCCAGGTGGTCACCCCGGTGTTCGACGCGCAGGGCATGCGCCTGGGCTTCGCCGTGGAGTGGCATGACCGCACCCATGAGCTCGCGCTGGAGAACGCCGTGGCCGGCATCGTTGCAGCGGCAGCGGCCGGTGACCTCGACCAGCGCCTGCAGGCCACTGAAGGTGCCAGCTTCCTCGATGGCCTGACCGGTGGCATCAACCAGCTGCTCGATACGCTCGGCAGCACCGTCAACGAAGTGCGGCAGATGCTCTCGGCATTGGCCAACGGTGATCTGGATCGGCGCATGCACGGCGAGTATCACGGCGCTTTCGCTGCGATCCAGCGCGATGCCAATGCCACGGCCGGGCAGTTGGCACGCATGGTCGGTCGCATCCAGGAATGTGCGGCGTCGATCAGTACCGCCGCCAGCGAGATTGCCGCCGGCAACGGCGCATTGTCCGAGCGCAGTGAGCGCCAGGCCGCGCACCTGCAGGAGACTGCAGCATCGATGGAGGAACTCACCGCCACCGTGCGCCAGAACGCCGCCCATGCGCGTGAGGCCAGTGCGTTGGCCGCCTCCACGCAGAGCGCTGCCAGTGACGGCAACACGGCCATGCAGCGGGTGGTGGATACCATGCAGGCCATCGAAGGTGCCTCGAAGCGGATCGGCGACATCACCGGCGTCATCGACGGCATTGCCTTCCAGACAAATATCCTGGCGTTGAACGCAGCGGTGGAGGCGGCTCGCGCCGGCGAGCAGGGCCGAGGCTTTGCCGTGGTGGCCAGCGAGGTGCGCGTGCTGGCACAGCGTTCGGCGGCGGCCGCACAGGAGATCAAGAAGCTGATCGACGAAGCAGGCCGGCAGGTGGGCGAAGGTGCCCAGCTGGTGGCCGACGCCGGCCAACGCATGCAGGGCATTGTGGGCGGCGTGGAGGATGTCAGCCACCTGATGCGCGAGATTTCCGCAGCGTCGCAGGAGCAGTCGATCGGTATCGAGCAGATCAACCAGACCGTGGTGCAGATGGATCAGGCCACGCAGCAGAACGCGGCGCTGGTGGAAGAAGCCACCGCTGCCGCACGTGAGCTGCAGTCGCAGGCGGGGACGCTGACTGAGGCGGTCTCGGTGTTCCGCCAGCAGGAAGCACATGAGGAGGCTCTGGTCGCCTGATCCCGTTTTTCAGGTGATCCTGATGAAGACGGCGCCCGCGGGGCGCCGTTTTTTTGCGTGTTGTGCGTGATGGGTCACGCCGGTAGCGGCCCGCACTGGTTGGCGCCGTGGTTTCTCGCGGAGAGCATCCACGCGCGGCGTGGACCTATTCCGCAAACGATTGCGGCGCGGGCCTGCTGTGGGTTAGTTGGCAACCTTGGTTGGCGCCTTGGTTCCTCGCGGAGAGCATCCACGCATGGCGTGGATCTACCGCTGATCCCTCTGCCATCGGTAGTCGCCAACCTTGGTTGGCGCCGCCGCTCGCGGCGGTTCCATCAACGCGTCTGCCGGCCAGTGGCCGTCGTTACCCGGTATTTCCTGCGCACAAAGAAAAACCCCGCTGCGCAAGCAGCGGGGTTTTGGGTGTAAACCCTGGCGATGACCTACTCTCGCATGGCTTGAGCCACACTACCATCGGCGCAGCTGCGTTTCACTTCCGAGTTCGGGATGGGATCGGGTGGTTCCACAGCGCTAATTTCACCAGGGAGGCGGTTGGAGCGTCGCCATCCGATACAGCTGGATAAGGCGCCTGCCTCTCGTAGTTCTTGTGACGTAGCGTGCACCTGGATGCTCTTACGACGTTGTCGTAAAGCCAAGGCAACTTGAGGTTATATGGTCAAGCCTCTCGGATCATTAGTATCAGTTAGCTCAATACATTGCTGTACTTACACACCTGACCTATCAACCACGTAGTCTACATGGTTCCTTCAGGGGGCTTGTGCCCCGGGAGATCTCATCTTGAGGCGCGCTTCCCGCTTAGATGCTTTCAGCGGTTATCGCTTCCGAACATAGCTACCCGGCAATGCCACTGGCGTGACAACCGGAACACCAGAGGTTCGTCCACTCCGGTCCTCTCGTACTAGGAGCAGCCCCTCTCAAATCTCCAACGCCCATGGCAGATAGGGACCGAACTGTCTCACGACGTTCTGAACCCAGCTCGCGTACCACTTTAAATGGCGAACAGCCATACCCTTGGGACCGACTACAGCCCCAGGATGTGATGAGCCGACATCGAGGTGCCAAACACCGCCGTCGATATGAACTCTTGGGCGGTATCAGCCTGTTATCCCCGGAGTACCTTTTATCCGTTGAGCGATGGCCCTTCCATACAGAACCACCGGATCACTAAGTCCTAGTTTCCTACCTGCTTGATCCGTCGATCTTGCAGTCAAGCACGCTTATGCCTTTGCACACAGTGCGCGATGTCCGACCGCGCTGAGCGTACCTTCGAGCTCCTCCGTTACTCTTTAGGAGGAGACCGCCCCAGTCAAACTACCCACCATACACGGTCCCCGACCCAGATAATGGGCCCAGGTTAGAACGTCAAGCACGACAGGGTGGTATTTCAAGGATGGCTCCGCCACAGCTAGCGCCATGGTTTCATAGCCTCCCACCTATCCTACACAGACGAACTCAACGTTCAGTGTAAAGCTATAGTAAAGGTTCACGGGGTCTTTCCGTCTTGCCACGGGAACGCTGCATCTTCACAGCGATTTCAATTTCACTGAGTCTCGGGTGGAGACAGCGCCGCTGTCGTTACGCCATTCGTGCAGGTCGGAACTTACCCGACAAGGAATTTCGCTACCTTAGGACCGTTATAGTTACGGCCGCCGTTTACTGGGGCTTCGATCAAGAGCTTCGCCTTGCGGCTGACCCCATCAATTAACCTTCCAGCACCGGGCAGGCGTCACACCCTATACGTCCACTTTCGTGTTTGCAGAGTGCTGTGTTTTTGATAAACAGTCGCAGCGGCCTGGTTACTGCGACCCTCTTCAGCTATAGCTCGCACGAGCCACCAAAAAGGGTGCACCTTCTCCCGAAGTTACGGTGCCATGTTGCCTAGTTCCTTCACCCGAGTTCTCTCAAGCGCCTGAGAATTCTCATCCTACCCACCTGTGTCGGTTTACGGTACGGTCTGCGTAAGCTGAAGCTTAGGAGCTTTTCCTGGAAGCGTGGTATCAGTGACTTCGCCATAAAGGCTCGTCTCGGTGCTCGGTCTTAAAGGATCCCGGATTTGCCAAAGATCCAAACCTACCGCCTTTCCCCAGGACAACCAACGCCTGGTACAC
>NZ_CP046588.1:4475000-4534602 GCF_014083965.1 Stenotrophomonas sp. SXG-1
GTGACCGCATGGTCGACACCGGGCGCGGCGATGCTGGTGGTCGGTGCTGGTGGCGACTCGCTCGCTGAAGCCACCGGCGCATTCCTGCTCGCTGCGGTGCTTGGCATGCTGGCAGGCTTCTCCGGGGTGTTCGCACGATTGATGCAGCGGGTGCCGATGGCGCTGGCCGCCGGCATGCTGGCCGGCGTGCTGCTGCGCTTCGGTCTGGACGTGTTCGTGGCCATGAATTCCCAACTGGTACTGGCACTGGCAATGTTCGCCACCTGGCTGGCGGGACGCCGCTTGTTCCCGCGCTATGCGGTCATCGCCACACTGCTGGTCGGCATCGCGGTCGCAGCCAGCCGTGACCTGCTGCACGCACAGCAGGTGCAGCTGCAGCTGGCGGTGCCGCAATGGGTGACCCCGTCCCTGTCCTGGACTGCGGTAGCCGGCATCGCCCTGCCCCTGTTCGTGGTCACCATGGCCTCGCAGAACATCCCCGGTGTGGCAGTGATGCGTGCCTCCGGCTATGACGCGCCGGTGTCGCCTCTGATCGGCTGGATCGGCGTGGTCAATACATTGCTGGCGCCGTTCGGTGCCTACGCACTGAACCTGGCCGCGATCACGGCCGCGATCTGCATGGGCCGTGATGCGCACGAGGATCCGGCACGGCGCTACACCGCCGCCATGGCCGCTGGGGCTTTCTATATTGTCATCGGGCTGTTCGGTGCCACCGTGGCCGCCCTGTTCGCGGCTTTCCCAAAGGAGCTGGTGGCCTGCGTGGCCGGTATCGCGTTGTTCGGCACCATCGCCAACAGCCTGGCCAGTGCGCTGGCAGTAGAGCAGGACCGCGAGGCGGCACTGGTCACCTTCCTGGTCACCGCCTCCGGCGTCTCACTGGCCGGCATCGGTTCGGCGTTCTGGGGCCTGGTGGCCGGTGCGCTGTGCCTGCTGGTGCTGCGGCCGCGTCAGGGCCGCTGACCTGTCCTACCCCGCCAGTGCGGCGCCGACGGTGCTCAACACCACCGAGATGACGATGGCGGCCAGTGTGGCGACCACGCTGGTGCCGCCGCGTGCGGTCAGCTCGCTGCGCAGCCGTGCGTCATCGCCGCCGCTGACGGCACGGGCTTGGGCGATCAGGCGTTGGCAGTGTGCCAGGTACCAGGTGTTGCCAAAGGTGCCGGTGGTGACGCTGAGCGCGATGGTGATGACCAGCGACACGCCTTCGGGCACATCCAGCAAGGTCTCCACCACGCTGATCAGCAGCAGCAGGCCGACCCACATTGCCGCCAGGCGGTACATCCTGCGGTACATCATCCAGATCGGGCCGAGCAGGAAGGCCGGCCAGTGCCAGGTTCCACTGGCGGTGGCAATGCCCTGATCCAGCCGCCAGCGCTGGCGATAGATCGGGAAGTTGCCGCCGACCACGCTGGCGTACAAGGCCATCTCGCCCTCCAGCCCCGCGGCGGCAGCCGTATCCGGTGCAGCGGCGGGGGCTCGATACGGATCGGACGGATCGCCGACACTTGGCGCAACGACCTCAACCGGTGGGGCTGTGTCGATATCCGGAGCCGGCGCCATCTCGATGGGCGTTGAATCCTGTTCCAGCTCCGCCAAGGGGCGCCACGAGGGCATGCCTTCGCGCCACAGCAGCGTGCGTGCCGTCACCGTGCCATCCTGCTGCAGGCGACGCAGGGCGGCCAGGTCCACCGGTCCTTCGCTCTGCCTGCTGTTGGCGTACCACCACTGTGCGTCCTGCATGAAAACATCCTTGCTGCGTTGATTCGTTACCGGGTTACCGGTGTCCACGGTGCCGCGGACAATGTCTGTGACAGCACATGGCTGCCACCCGGCGGCAGGGTCACCACGTCGGGTCCGGCGTTGGCCGCTTCCAGGCAGACGTAGTCGCGCCAGCCCTCACCCACATCTGCCATCTTCGCTGCAGCCTCGGCACCGGGATTCCACGCCACCAGCGAGCGGCTTCCTTCCGTACGGATGTCGATGCGGCGTTTCAGCACCGGATCACGCAGGACATAGTGACCCTTGGCCTGCGTGTAGATGCGGTCGCTGCGCCCGGGATCACGGGGATCGCGCAACGTCCAGGCGCCCTGCTGCCGACGCGGCGTCGCATAGTTCTCGAACTTGTCCAGATAGTCCAGTCCGTCCACGCCGTCCACATCCACCGCGCTGGCATCACCCACGCGGAAATAGTTGTGCAGCGCCTGGGTGATGCTGGCAGGGGAACTGCCGACGTTCTCGGTGATCAGTCGCTGGGTCAACTGGCGGCCTACACGCACAGTCATCCTCAATCGCAGGTCCAGGCTCTGCAGCACCGGGGGTGCCAGCGTGAGCTCGATGCTGCCGTCGTCCAAGCGACGGGCCTGTTGCAGTTCCCACGGCACGGTACGGACGAAACCGTGGGCGGGCACGTCGTTGCCCTGGCCTTGGCGGCCGAAGTACGGCCAGCAGACGGGGCTGCCTCCGCGGATCGGCGTGGGCAGTTCGGCGCGCCGGGGGGACAGCCACATCAGATCCGGCTGGCCCTTGGGCACGAAGGAAAGCAGCTGGCCGCCAAACACACTGATGGCCGCGCTGGCGTCGCCGGTTTCCACCAGCCAGGCATCGAGCCCCTGGTACTGCCCGCTGCGTACACCCTGGATCTGCTGCACGTGGGATCGACTCCGTATGGCCGGCGATTGCACGGCACTGTAGTTGCTGGGAAGCATGAAACGCGTGGGCACCGGTGCAGTGCGCGGCGCGTTCTGCAGAGTGCGAAGGATACGCTGTCCCGCGCGCCCATCTGCGTTGGCCCAGCCCAGGCGCTGCTGCTCGACCTGGATAGCGCGACGCGTGGCCGTACCGATCATGCCGTCGGCGCTTCCGATGTCGTGGCCGCGGGCCAGCAGCAGGGTCTGCAGCTGGCGGCGCTCATCGCGGCCGATACCGGGATCATCGGTCGGCCAGGCCGTGGCCAGGCCCGTGCCGCCACGCAGCTGGTCGGCCAGCGTGGCGATCGCCAGCGCGTAGCTTTCGGCAGCGTTGTAGCTGTAGATCGCGTCGTAGTTGCGGAACACCAGCAATGCCGGGCCCTTGTTGCCGGCCGGCAGCAGCAGGGCGGCGCGCGCATCCGCCGGCAGGTTGACCGGAGCCAACGCGCTGCCATCCAGCGCGGTCACGCCCTGCGCACGCCAGTCGGCCAGGGCGCGACGCTGGGTGCGCCCCGCCTGGCTGGCGTTGAAGCCGGCAGGAACGCGAACTTCCATGCCCCACGGCTCTCCGCTGCGCCACCCGGCGCGCTTGAGGTAGTTGGCGGTGGACGCCAGCGCATCGGGAACGCTGCCGACCAGATCGCGGCGGCCATCGCCATCACCGTCCACGGCGATGCGTGCATAGGTACTGGGCATGAACTGCGTATGCCCGAAGGCACCGGCCCAGGAACCGGTGAGGCCCTGGGCCTGCAGGTCCCCGCGGTCGATCAGCTTGAGCAGCGCCAGCAGTTCACCGCGGAAGAAGGGTTGGCGACGGCCGGCGCAGGACAGCGTGGCCAGTGATTGCAGCAACGGGCGCTTGCCGAACACGCGGCCGTAGTCGCTCTCCACACCCCAGACCGCGACGATGGTGGCCGGATCGACGCCGTACTGCGCCGAGACCCGATCGAGCAGGTCGCGGTGCTGCTGCAGCATGGCGCGACCATCAGCCACGCGCTGGCGATCGACCAGCGCGGCCAGGTAGTCCCAGATCGGCGTGGTGAATTCGGGCTGCGCATCGAGCAGGCCGAGCACGCTGGGGTCCGGGGTGAGCCCGGCGGTGATCTCGTTGAAACGGTCGGGACTGATGCCTTGTGTCGCAGCGGTGGCCTGCAGGCCCGCCAGGCAGCGGCTGAAGGCCGGATCGACGGTGGCATTGGATGCTGCAGGCAGCACGGGGGGTGAGGCGAGAGCGGCCGCCAGGCCGAGCGTGGTCAGAATGGGCATGGCGTCCTCCGTGTTGCCGTTGCACGGCCATCTTAGGGGTAGCGGTACTGCTGAACCTGAAGGGGCACCGGCTGGCCGTCCGCCCTAGATGGCACGCAGCAGGCGCAGGCCGTAGGCGGGACTGTCGGCATTCCAGCGTTGCGTGACCTGCAGTCCCGCCTCCTGCAGCAGCGCCTCGAAGCTGTCGTCGGTGTACTTGTGGCTGTACTCCACACGAATCGGTTCGTCGGCCACAAAGTGGAAGGTCCGGCCATCCAGATGGACGTCCTGTGCCCGCTGGCTGACCAGATCGGTCTCGATGCGCAGCCGCGCGACGCTGTAGCGGGCACGATGACGGAAGCCATCGAGATCGAAGTCGCTGCCGATCTCGCGGTTGAGGCGCGCCAGCAGATTGAGGGTGAATGCGGCGGTGAGGCCCTGCGCGTCGTTGTAGGCCGCCTCGATCAGGGCCGGGTCCTTGTGCAGATCGATCCCGACCAGGGCCAGGCCGTCGCGCCCCATCGTCTGGCGCATCGCCAGCAGCAGGGCGACGGCGTCTTCGCCTTCAAAGTTGCCCAGCGTGGAACCGGGGAAGAACAGCAGTCGTCGCGCGGCCTCGCGTTCGGGCAGGGGCACGGCCACGGGATGGGTGAAGTCGGCACAGACCGGCAGCATCTCCACCTCGGGCAGCGCCGGTGCCAGATGGTCGATGCTGGACAGCAGCGCGGCGCGCGAGATCTCGATCGGGGTGTAGGCCACGGGGTTCTGCAGCGCGGCCAGCAGCAGCGCGGTCTTGCGTCCGCTGCCGCTGCCCAGCTCCACCACGTGCAGGCGCGGGCCAGCGGTGCGGGCGATGTCCGGCAGCACGCGCGCCAGCAGGGCCAGCTCGGTGCGCGTGGGGTAGTACTCGGGGGTCTGCGTGATCTGCTCGAACAGGCGCGAGCCGCGTGCATCGTAGAAGTATTTGGACGGCAGCTGGCGGGGCGTGCGCGACAACCCGGCCACCACGTCGGTGAGGACCTGCTGGCGGCCGGGGGTGAGATCGGTCAACGCCTGCAGCGCATCCTGCACCGTACTCATGCGAGGTCCCTGGCCAGACGCAGCCCGGAGAACTGCCAGCGCGCCGGTGGCATGAAGAAGTTGCGGTAGCTGGCGCGCACATGGCCGCGGGGCGTCACGCAGCTGCCGCCGCGCAGTACCCATTGCCCGCACATGAACTTGCCGTTGTATTCACCGAGGTTGCCGGCGAAGGGGCGGAAGCCCGGGTAGGCGCCATACGCGCTGTGGGTCCATTCCCATACATCGCCGAACAGCTGCCGCAGTCCACGGCCCTGCCCTGCCTGCGGGTGCAGCCGATCGTCATCGGCGAAATGGCCGCGCAGCGGCTGCGACGCGGCAGCGGCCTCCCACTCGAACTCGCTGGGCAGGCGCGCGCCGGCCCAGCGGGCGAAGGCATCGGCCTCGTAGTAGCTGAGGTGGCAGACCGGCGCGTGCGGATCCAGTCCGCGCCAACCGCCCAGGGTGTACTCGCGCTGCAGGGCGTCATCCCAGTACAGCGGATGCCGCCAGTCCTCGGCTTCACGCATTGCCCAGCCTTCACTAAGCCACCAGCGCGGCTCGCGGTAGCCGCCGGCGTCGATGAAGGCGCGGTACTCGGCATTGCTGACGGGACGCTCAGCGAGCGCATGCGCGGGGAGCAGCACGCGATGCGCCGGCGATTCGTTGTCGTAGGCGAAGGCGGCGTGCTGCGGCCAGGCTGCGGCACCGACGGTGACGATGCGCTCGGGTGATTCGATCCAGCCCTGCGCACTGGCAGCGCTGGCGGCAGGCTGCAGGTCCTCGCGGTAGGCGGGCTGCAACGGGTTGCACCAGAACGCATGCTTGATGTCGGTGAGCAGCAGTTCCTGGTGCTGCTGTTCGTGCTGCAGGCCCAACTGCAGATGCTGCAGTGCCTGCTCATCAAGGTCGCCTGCCGCCAGCCGCGATTGCACCTGTGCATCGACCTGCTGGCGGTAGTCGCGCACCTGCTGCAGCGATGGCCGCGACAGCAGCCCACGCTGCGGCCGGGCATGCGCCGGCCCGATGCTCTTGTAGTAGCTGTTGAACAGGTAATCCCAGGCGGGGTCATGCGCCGGTGCAGCGGTGAAACCCGCCAGCACGAAGCGTTCGAAGAACCAGGTGGTGTGGGCCAGGTGCCATTTGCTCGGGCTGGCATCGGCCATGCTCTGCAGCATGGCGTCCTCGGCGCTGAGCGGCGCGGCCAGTTGCATGCTGCGCGCACGCACCCGTGCGAACTGGTGGGCGAGATCGTGCTGCGGGGCAGCGACGGCGGCGGGTACGCTGTCCATGTGGGCAGCATCGGCGCTGGACGGTGAGTGCAATGTCATGGTTCAGCGTCACTTCGTTCACATGGATGAGCCTGCCGCATTCAAGAAGCCACCCCGCACGCCGCTAACGGCAATGCTGCGGCCGCGTCGTCACCGCGCTGGAATTCCTGCTTGCCCCTGCATCCGCTCCGCCAGCCTGCGCACTACCTGTTCGTGCTGCCCGTCCTGCTGGTTGCCGTAGTGGTATGGACCGCATTGGATACCGCAGACGTGGCCAGCCCGGCGCAGCGCATCCTGCCCTGGCTGCTGGCCTGCCTCGGTGCCGGCCTGGCCCTGCTCTACCACCAGGTACGTCCGCTCTGCCTGCTGCTGGTGGTGGCGGTCATGTTCGCGCTGCTGCACCAGGACGTGGGCGGCTACCTGCGCAGCGGCCATGTCGGCGCGCTGACACCCCTGCGCTTCCATGCCATCTCGGCGTGGCTGCCATTGCTGTTCGCCGGCCTGTCGTTGTGGCCGGAGCGCGGGCGTCGCCGCCACGACCTGCTGTTGCGCTCCGTCGCCAGCGGTACGGCATTGCTGATCTTCCTGCTGCTGGCCACGCAGCAGCCGCGCGGCATGCACGATCTGCTGTCGAACCGTCACTGGGCGTGGATCCCGGCCGACTGGAACGCGCTGGCGCAGCTGCCGGCGCTGCTGTTCCTGCTGGCCACGGCGGCGCTGGGCTGGCAGGCCTGGCGGCATCCGCGGCCGCTGCACACGGCGATGCTGCTGGCCCTGCTGTGCCTGTGGTGGATGCTGCCACGGGTATTCCTGCAGCCGGTGCTGCTGCCAGCGCTGAGCAGCGCTGCCCTGCTGCTGATGCTGGGTGCGATGCTGCAGGAGTCGTTCCACATGGCCTTCCGCGATGAGCTGACCGGCCTGCCCGGGCGCCGCGCGTTCAACGAGACCCTGCAGCGGGCACGCGGCACCTACAGCATCGCGATGGTGGATGTGGACCACTTCAAATCGTTCAACGATACCCACGGCCACGACACCGGCGACGACGTGCTGCGCCTGGTGGCCTCACGGCTGGCGCGCGTGGGTGATGGTGGACGTGCGTTCCGCTATGGCGGCGAGGAGTTCGCGGTGGTGTTCCTGGACCGCCCGGCAATGGCCTGTGTCGATGCCGTGGAAGCCTTGCGGCAGAGCATCGAGGACACCCGCATGCAGCTGCGTGACCGCAGCACCCGCAGCCGCGACGATGACGCCGGGCGCCAGCAGCGCGGGCGCGGCGGCAGCGGACAGGTAGTGCAGGTAACGGTAAGCATCGGTCTGGCCGACACCCGCGTCGGTCTGCGGCCGGCGGCGGTGGTCAAGGCTGCCGACCAGGCGCTGTACGTCGCCAAGGACGGAGGCCGCAACCAGGTGCGCGCGTATGCCGGGCAGGGCGCGCTGGCAGTACGCGGTGGCTGAGGCTCAGAGCGCGTCGAGGTAATACCAGCGGTCTTCGATGCGCAGGAAGCGGCTGTGCTCGGTCATCTTCACCGCGCTGCCGCCGCCCACCCGGTAGCGCGCGGTGAACCGGACCTCAGCGCTGCCGGCGCCGGTGACGGTGTGCTCGTGCACGGTCAGGCCCAGCCAATACGTACGCTGGCCGGGCGCATCATCCAGCGACAACTCGGCCGGACGCGTGTCCGGGTGCCAGCTCTGGCGCAGGTAGTCGGCCAGGCCCCGCACATAGGCGCTGTAGCGCGAACGCATCAGGCGCTCGGCATCCGGCGCGGCTTCACCGGCGTGGAAGCGGCCGCAGCAGGCAGCATAGTCGGCGGGCAGGCCGCAGGGACAGGGATCGGCAGGTTTTCGGCTCATATCAGCATTGTCGCCGGGTTGCGCGGATTGATCCACGCACGGCACAGGTCGCCGGGTACAGGACAGGCGTATGCTGTCGCGCCCCCACCTTGATTGATCGCCGTGCTGGAACTGGTTCCCCCCGAGTTGTGGTGGCTGGTGGTGATCGCCTTCATCGCCGGTCTTGTGGATGCCGCCGTGGGTGGCGGTGGCCTGGTGCAGCTGCCTGGACTGTTCACGGTGCTGCCGCAGCAGACGCCAGCGATGCTGTTTGGTACCAACAAGTTCAGTTCGATGTTCGGTACCGGTGCGGCGGCCTGGCGCTATGCGCGCAATGTGCGCTTCCCGTGGAAGCCGGTACTGTTCGCGGCCGGTACGGCCTTCATCTTCTCCTTCGCCGGGGCCACGGCGGTAAGCCTGCTGCCCAAGGACGCGGTGCGCCCACTGGTGCTGGTGCTGCTGATCGCGATGCTGGGCTACACACTGTGGAAGAAGGACTTCGGCGCGTTGCACCGGCCGCAGGAGATCGGCCGCCGCGAACTGGTGATCGCGTTGGCGATCGGTGCGGCGATCGGCTTCTACGACGGCTTCTTCGGGCCGGGCACTGGCAGCTTCCTGATCTTCCTGTTCGTCCGCTTCTTCGGCCTGGATTTCCTGCGCGCGTCAGCGGCATCGAAGGTGGTGAACCTGGCCACCAACGTCGCGGCAATCTCGTTCTTCGTGCCGACCGGCAACATCCTGTGGCTGTTCGCGCTGCCGATGGCAGCAGCCAACATCATCGGCTCGGTGGTGGGCACGCGCCTGGCGCTGAAGGGCGGCACACCCTTCATCCGAAAGCTGTTCGTGGGGCTGGTGGTGGTGCTGATCGCGCGGATGGCGTGGGATACGTTCCGCGGTTCGTGAGGGACGTTATGAAATGGTAGGTGCCAACCTTGGTTGGCACGTTGTTTCAGGTCGCGAAGAGCAGCCGAGCATGGCTCGGCCCTACAGGTGGATTGCCCGAGGCGCTCAGGCCTCGGCTTCTTCCGGTTCGTTGGCCTGCTGGCGGCTGCGCTCGGGCAGCTTCAGGCGCTTGCCTTCTTCGTCGTACTCGATCAGCAGCACGCCGGAGTCGTGGCGGCCGCTGATCTCGACGAAGCAGGCGCCGCCGATGAACGGTTCCAGCGTCATCACCGACTTCAGCGGGGTGGCGACCACCATCTGGAAGCCGAAGTTGTCGAAGATGTTCATCGCCAGTGCGGTGAACTCGTTATCGGCCTTGTCGAAGGCTTCGTCGAGCACGACCGCGGCGTAGCTGGGCAGCTGGCTGTCGGCACCGCCGAGCTGGTAGCGCAGCGCGGCCGCCAGGCAGGTCGTGGCCAGCTTCTGGCGCTGGCCACCGGACTTGCCGGCGCCGCTGCGGTAGATCTCGACCTGCTGGCGCGTTTCCGCATCCAGCTCGACGCCGATGAACTCCACGTGCATGCGCACGTCCAGCACCAGCTCGCGCCAACGCTTGTCCTCGCCTTCCTGCGAGCCCAGGCGGTTGACCAGCTGGCGCAGCACGGTGAACTGCGATTCGGCCAGCTCGCGCTGCTCGGTCTGCTGCTGCGACAGCACTTCGCGCAGCTGCAGATGGAACTCGCCGACTTCCGGCAGGCGTCGGTCGTTCAGTTCGATGGTCAGCAGCGTGCCTCGGTTGAACGGCACCTGTTCCAGGCTGGCGTTCACTTCGTCCAGGCGCTGGCCGATCGACTTGCGGGCCTCGGCGCTGTGCCGCTGCAGGGCCAGCAGGTTGTTCTTGCTCTGGTTCTGCAGCAGATCGAAGAAGCGCTCTTCGTGCTGCGGCAGGCCATCGCGCTCCAGGCGTTCGAGGCGTGCGAGGAAGTCCTCGGCCGAGGCCACCGAGACGGTGAAGTCGCCCGATTCCTCCGGCCACTGCTGGATGAAGCGACGGAAGCAGCCGATCAGCTGGTTCTCGATGCGGTTGAGGTCCTGCTGCGAGGACGACAGCTGCTCGTTCAGCGCGTTGCTGACCTGGCGCATGTGCGCTTCCAGCGTTTCCAGGCTGAGCGGACCCTGCTCCTGCAGGCGCTCGGAAAGGCCGGCTTCCTGCTCCTGGGCCAGGCTCGGCAGCACCAGCGCACGGCTCTGCTGGCGTGCGCGGTCGAGGCGATCGCGCTCCTTGACCAGCTGGCCACGCTCGACGCGGACGTCTTCATAGGTGCGGCGCGACTGTTCGATGTCCGCGCGCACCGCGTCGATCTGCTTGGCCAGCTTGGCGAGGTCGGCGTTGCCTTCGCGCAGGTCGCGCAGCGTCGCTTCGATATCGCTCAGGCGCTGCTGCGGGGCGGCGATATCGATCTCGTTCCAGCTGATGCTGACCAGCTCGTGACAGGCCAGGCGGCGTTCGTTGTCGCGATCACGCTGGCCACGCAGGCGCGCGATGTCGGTCTCGCAGCCGGCGATACGCTTGGCCAGTTCCTGCGCTTCACGCTCGAAGGCGCCGACCTTGTCGTGGTTGTTGAAGCCGAGAATCCAGCGACGGCGGTCGCCCACCGCGCTGCGGTCGTCCTTCTCGAAGCGGTCGCCCGGATGCTTGACCTGGCCTTCGCGGGTGATGCCGCGATCGACGTTGCGCAGCTGCTTGGCATCCACGCACTCGTAGTCGAAGCGCTTGCCAAGCTCACGGCGCAGCCAGCTTTCGAACACGTGCTCGCGCAGTTCCAGCTTGTGCAGCAGCGACTTCGCCGACGGCTCGCGCGCGAACGCATCATCGTTGCGGCGCACGCGGTAGTAGGTGAAGCGCATGCCCAGGTGGGTACGGTTCACCCACTCGGCGACGTCGTTGTAATGCTTGTCATCGACCAGCAGCGACAGCGCGAAACCGCCCAGCACGCGCTCGATGGCACCCTGCCAGCCCTGCTCTTCGGAGCGGACCTGGATCAGTTCGCCAACGAACGGCAGCGCTGCTTCGGCGATGCCCGTTTCCTCGGCCAGGCGCGCGCGCAGCTTCTGCATCGGCGCAGGGATGTTGGACGGCGTGCGCTGCATCGCTTCGAGTTCCGCACGGACTTCGCCGAAGCGGCGCTCGTCATCGCGCTTGCCACCCAGGCGATCGCTGATCGCGTCGTCCAGCGCCGAAGAGGCACGCTGGCGGTCCTGCAGCTCGTTCTGCGCGCGCTCGACCAGCTCGGCGAAGCCGTGGGCGTCGTCCGGCAGTTCCGCCTGCAGCTGCTGCGCCGCCTGGCGTGCCTGCTCGCGCTTGGCCTGGCGGCGGTCGCGCTCAGCTTCGGCACGACCCTGCTCGCGTTCCAGTTCCTCGATGCGCTCACCGCCCTGCTGGCGGCGCTGCAGCTCCAGTTCGGCCAGGCGCTCGGTGTGGTTGTCCAGTGCGGCACGGCGCTGGGCTTCTTCGCCAAGCAGGCCGCGGTCACGCACGTCCATCTCGCGCAGGCGCGCCTCGATCAGCGCCTGGCGCCGGCTTTCGCGGAAACTGTCAACACCGAGCTTCAGCGCTTCGTCGTCGCCACGCCGGCGATGCATTTCCTTCAGGTCGTTGTAGTAGGCGCGCGCCGGCAACAGGGTTTCCACCTGGCGGCGCGCGGTGACCACCGCCTGGTGCGCGCCATCAAGCTCGGCGAAGTCGCTGACCAGGCGCTCGGCGGCGTCGAAGGTCTTCGGCGTGTCGAGCATGAAGTCGCGCAGGAAGACATTGAGGTCGCCCAGGTTCTTCGCCGACTGCGTCTTGTGCAGCAGGCGCAGCGCCATCTCGTTGTCGATGCCGAGCAGGTCGCGGAAGCGCTCGGCGTAACCGGAGAAGGTGTCGAAGTGGTGCAGGTCGGACAGCTTCTGCTTGAGCTTGCGCAGGTCCAGGTCGAAACCACCAAGATCCTTGGCGATGTCGAACGGGCGCTCGGCGATCATGTAGTGCTTGCGCACATCGCCAGCCGAGGTGCCGTTGCCGGAGATCCACAGCAGGCGCACCAGGCTGACCACGCGGCCATCGCCGGCGCGGTATTCCAGCACCAGCGCAGTCCAGGTGGCGCCCTTGCGCAGGTACTGGGTGGCGATTTCGCCGGTGCCGCTGTCCTGCTGGTCGGCCCACGCGCCACGCACGTAGGACACCAGGTTGCGGTCGCGGCCACTGCGTTCGGCTTCACGCGCGGCTGCGTTGAAGTCGACGATGGCCGGCGGCGTCAGCAGCGCGGACATGGCATCGAGCAGGGTCGACTTGCCCGAGCCGGAACGGCCGACGAACAGGAAGCCGCGCTCGGCGATCGGCACTTCGGTCAGGCCGTTGAAGGTACCCCAGTTGTGCATCTGCAGGCGGCGCATGCGGAACTGCTGCAGGCGTGGGTCCGGCAGGCCTTCGTTGAACAGGGCGGGAGTGTGCTTGGAGATAGCCATGCGATGGTCGGGTCTCTCAGGCCTCGGCGGCCGGGGTTTCGCGCAGCTGGCGGTAGACCGCCGAGAGCTGGGACACGTCTTCGGCGGAGAACAGCAGCTTCAGCGCCGGCGAGACTTCGTGGCGGTCTTCCTGGCCGCTGAGGCGGGTCAGGATGTGGTTGTCCTTCATCTTCTGCACCGCCGAAGCGACACGGCGGTTGAAGCCGGCGCGGTCGGTGGACAGGTTCTTTTCGTAGATGGCCAACGCTTCGGCCATCTCGGCATCGGCGACCACCGCGCGGTTGCCGCGCGCATCGGCCTCGGCCAGCTGCTGGCGAAGGTACAGCAGCAGCACCGAGTCGATGAAGGTCAGCGGCGAGGTGCGCAGCAGCACCGGCGCATCAACGTCTTCGGTATCGGCCTGGCGGGTGAACGCCACGCCGCTGTCACGATCGAGCACCAGTTCCAGGAACAGGTCCGCCAGCGACGAGCGGATGGCCGCCTCGCTGCGGATCAGCGCCGGCCACAGTTTGGCGTGGCGCAGCTGGTCGATGCTGGGGCCGATCAGCAGCTGGCACAGCGCGCGGCGTGCGTCCAGCGGCAGGCGCCCGGTATCGCCGAGGTAATACACGTCGTTGCCACGGCGGGGCTGCGCCACGGCCGCCACCGGCTCGGCCTCGTAGGCGTCTTCCGCCACGTCGGCCTGCGGTGCGTCGATGGGATCTTCATGCCAGCTCATGGCGTCTCTCCTGAGTGAACCAAACCAGCGGGATGCGGGCGCGACGGATCTGGCCGTCGCCACCACGCCATTGCGCAAGCTCCTGCTCGCCGGCAACCACGTTGCCGAAGCGCGTGCCCAGCGACAGGTAGCCGATGACGCTGCCGAGGCCCTGCGGCGCTTCGCGCTGCGACAGGGCCTGGGCGATGCTGAGCCGCGGCTGTGCATCGAGCAGGTCGTGCAGGTCGCGGCGCAGGGTACGGAAATCGATTTCGGACGAGGCGACCAGATCACCGACGCTTTCCAGGCTGATGGCCGCGGCGTCGTTGTACTCGACATTGCCATCGACCTGGGCACTGCGCGGATCGTGCAGCCTCCACTGCGACCACGAGCGCAGGCGGCTGGTGGTCAACTGCAGGTCACGGCCGATGCCACGCTGTGCGGGGAATTCGTCGCGCAGGGCCAGCGCTTCGGACTGCGCCTGCTTCAGCAGCTGGTTGAGGCGACGCTGTTCCAGGTAGCCACGGCTCTGCACGAAGCCGCGCAGGCTGCGCGCGAAGTTCTGCAGCACGTCGTGCACCTGGCCACCGCGTTCGAGCATGGTGCTGGTGAAGCTGCGCAGGAAGTTGCGTTCGTTGCGGTCCAGGCGGCGCGCAAAGCCACGCGCCAGCACCGCTTCCAGCGCGGCATCGAGCTGGGCGCTCTGCTCGGCGTCGTTGAGCAGGCGCCAGAACGCCTGGAAACTGCGCCCGGCGTCACTTTCGCCGATGACATCCACGCCTTCGAACAGTTGCGACAACACGTCGCCGCGCTCGCCCTCGTCGTCGATGATGCGTTCGCGGAAATCGCGATTGAGCTGCTCGAAGTCATCGCGCACACGGCGGAAGTCCTCGGTCAGCTCGTCGGCCAGACCGATGATCTGGCGGGTGCGTTCCAGCGCGCGCTTGCCGTCCAGCGCAACCACGCGGCCAGTGCCGACCCGGGCGATTTCGGCATCGATGCGGTCGCGCTCGTCGTGCAGCGCGGACAGGCGCGCATCAGGATCGGCTTCGGTCTGCGCAGCCAGCGCCGAGAGCTGCTCAATGACCAGCGCCAGGCGGCTTTCGGTGGCGGCCACGCGGGCCTGCTCGAGGCCGTCGGCGAAGCGGATCGCCTGCAGTGCGGCGGTGGACAGCTCGTACTGCTCCTGGTCGGCGCCTTCGGGCAAACGGCGTTCCAGCCAGCCCTGGGCCAGCCAGTGCGCGATGTAGGCCTGCGCGGTACGCGGCAGCTCGCGCGAGAGTTCATCGCCGGCCAGCTGGTCCAGCGCGCGCTGCAGGCGCTCGTTGAGCACCGATGAAGGCAACGTGCGCTCGCCGTCCATCAGCAGGCCCTGCAACAGGCCGATGATTTCCGGGGCGTGGTCGGCGGCAAGCAGCTTCCACTGGGGCTGTTCGCGCAGGTGGCGGTAACGGGCAATGCGTTCGCGATGCTTCATGCAGCGAAAGAAGTCTGTAGGGCTGACAGGGACGAGCCGCCATGCACGGCTGCCGCGGGGGCAGCCGTGGGCATGCCGGCCGCCAGGGGCCGGCGCGGTGCGGGCAAGCGGCTCAGCGCTTGCCGCCCACTTCGATGAAGCGCAGGAACTCGGCGCGGGTGCGCGCGTCGTCGCGGAAGCTGCCCAGCATCTTGGAGGTGACCATGCTGACGCCGCGCTTGTGGATGCCGCGCGTGGTCATGCACTCGTGGGCGCCTTCAACGACCACGCCGACACCGATCGGCTGCAGCACATCCTGGATGCACTGGGCGATCTGCGCGGTCATCTTTTCCTGCACCTGGAAGCGCCGGGCGTAGGCTTCGACGACGCGGGCCAGCTTGCTGATGCCCACCACCTTGCCGGCCGGCAGGTAGCCGACGTGCACGCGGCCGATGATCGGCGCCATGTGGTGCTCGCAGTGGCTTTCGTACTCGATGTCCCGCAGGACGATGAGTTCGTCGTAGCCGGCCACTTCCTCGAAGGTCCGCTCCATGTAGGCGCGCGGGTCGTCGCGGTAACCGCTGAACCAGTCGCCGTAGGCTTCGGCGACACGGCGGGGGGTATCCAGCAGGCCTTCACGGGACGGGTCCTCACCGGCCCAGCGCAGCAGGGTGCGCACCGCATCCTCGGCCTGGTCCTGGGTCACGTCGCCCTGCGGGGCGGCCTTTTCGTTGTTCTTGCTCATTGCGTACAGCGTCCCGAACGGGGGGCGAGCATCGTACCCGACCGGGGGGTGGGTCGTCCTGTTGGGACGGTTCATCGGGGGTCGTTGCTGGCGCGTCGTTGCTATCGGATTGGAGGAGGAGAGGGGGCTGCGCAGGACACGCCGTGAACCCGTCCCTGGGGGCTCGATGGCGCCATCCATGGCGCCAACGGTCCTGCGCAGCCCCCTCTCCCCCTCCCTGACGTTTTCCTGCGGGCGCGGCCGGACCGCCCGAAAGCGGGGTCAAAAGCTTGGGTTCATGGCTTCGGAAGCGCCGCGCGACTGCGCGACTGCTGTGGTGGGTGCGAACCGTTGGTCCGCACAGCTTTGGCTTCTGCCCCTGCCTTTAAAGAGCCAACCCACCGCGCTCGCGGGGGGATGGGAAGGCAGCGGGGGCCGGGCGGGGCAGGACCGTCCGCGGCATGGATGCCGCGGCCGAGCCCCCAAGGGTGAGGGCGCTTTGCTTGCGAGGCATGCATCGCAAGCGCCCGAACGCACAGCCGCCAGCGGCTGGGCCGGACCCCGGAGGGGGGTTCACGGCGTGTCCTGCACCGTCCGGCCCCCGCCGCCCCACCCGGCACCAGGCAGGCGCAACGCTTTCCTCAACCCACCCACCCATTCAGCAAAACCATTGATAGGAATGAAATTAGTAGTATCCTATCTATCTCTTATGGACCGACCCCTCGACGAGCGCACCGTGCTGCAGATGCAGCTCAGCTCCGGCCTGCTGTACGCAGGGCGGCAGTGGCAGCGCTTGGCCGACAGTCGGCTCGGCAGCTACGGCATCTCCACCGCCTGCACCATGCCCCTGCTGATGATCGGACGCTCCGGCGGTGGCATCCGCCAGGTGGCACTGGCCCAGCAGCTGGGCATGGAAGGGCCCTCCCTGGTGCGCCTGCTGGACAAGCTGTGCGCCAGCGACCTGGTCCGCCGCGAAAGCGATGCCAGCGACCGCCGCGCCAACCTGCTGTGGCTGACCGACGCCGGGCAGGCGCTGGTCAGCGAGCTGGAAGACCAGCTGATCGGCCTGCGCCAGGACGTGTTCGGCGAGCTTTCCATGGATGAACTGCACGCCGTGCTGAAGGCCTGGCGCCTGCTGGCCGAGGCCGCCGACCGCATCACGTAAGAGCGCTGCCCCCGAACACCGCCGCTGCCGTGCATACGCCAGCGGCTTTTGCCCGTTGCCGTTGTTCTGTTGTCCCTCCCCTCCCCCACCTCGCCCCCGCCCCTTCCGATGCCCGGTGAATTCAGTCTCCATGGAGTGTTCGTCCCGACCCTGCTCGGGTTGATGTTGTTGGCCTACTTGGTCAACAGCGGCCTGCACGCGCTGCTGCAGCGTGCCGGCGCCTATCGCCATGTATGGCACCCGGCGCTGTTCAACCTGGCGCTGTACGGGATCGTGCTTGGCCTGCTGTTCCACCTCCTGCGTTGGATGCAATCGTGAACAAGATCGTGAAGAAGACCCTGCCCATACTGCTGACCAGCGCAGCCGTGATCGTCGCCCTGCTGGTGCTGCGCCAGCTGTGGGTCTATTACATGGATGAGCCGTGGACCCGCGACGCCCATGTCGGTGCCGACGTGGTGCAGGTGGCACCGGACGTGTCCGGGCTGGTGGAAACGGTGAACGTGGCCGACAACCAGGCGGTGAAGAAGGGCGACGTGCTGTTCGTGATCGACCGCGCGCGCTACCGCATCGCGCTGGAACAGGCCAAGGCCAGCCTGTCCGAGCGCCAGGCCTCGGTGGCGCAGCTGCGCCGCGAAATCGGCCGTGACCGCAGCCTGCAGGATCTGGTCGCCGCCGAGGACGCCGAAGTGCGCCGCGCCAAGCTGCAGGCTGCACAGGCTGCGCTGGGCACCGCACAGGCGGCGGTCGACCTGGCCGAGCTCAACCTGGGCCGCACCGAGGTGCGCGCACCGGCCGATGGCCGGGTCAACGACCGCACCATGCGCGTGGGCGACTACGTGGTGGCCGGCAAGCCGGTGCTGGCGCTGCTGGACACCGGCTCGTTCCGCATCGACGGCTACTTCGAGGAAACCCGCCTGCGCGGCGTGGCCCCGGGGCAGCGCGTGGACATCCGCCTGATGGGCGAATCGGCGCCGCTGCGCGGCCATGTCGAGAGCATCGCCGCCGGCATCGAGGATCGCTACCGCAGCAACGGCAGCACCCTGCTGCCGAACGTGACCCCGGCCTTCGACTGGGTGCGGCTGGCGCAGCGCATTCCGGTGCGCATCGCCATCGACGAAGTGCCAAAGGGCGTTGAGCTGATTGCCGGCCGTACCGCCACGGTGACCGTACAGACCAACAGCACCAAGCATGCAGACAAGGTCGGCACCGCGCCGACACAGGCGGGCCTGTGAACGCCACCCTGCCCCGTCTCGGCCTGATCGTCGCGCTGGCCAGCCTGGCCGCGTGCAGGACCGTCGGCCCGGACTACGCGCTGCCGGAAGGCTCGGCGTTCAAGCGCCCGGAGGCCAATGCGGCCTTCATCGATACGCAGAACCCGCAGGTGGCCGCCAACCAGGCGCTGCCCGACCGCTGGTGGTCGTTGTACAACGACCCGGTGCTGGACGGGCTGATCACCCAGGCGCTGCGTGACAACGTGGAACTGAAGGCCGCCGATGCGCACCTGCGCCGCGCCGCCGCCGTGTACGAACAGGCGCTGGACGCCGGCGGCTTCGAGTACGAGGCCGAGGCCGGCGTCAGCCGCGCGCAGCTGTCGGCCGAATCGTTCCTGCAGGAGCACGAGCTGCCGGTGATCAACCTGGCCGATGGCAAGTTCGCGGTCAGCTACCAGTTCGACCTGTTCGGCAAGCTCAAGCGCGGCGCCGAAGCGGCGCGTGCCGACGAGCAGTCGGTGGCGGCGGCACGCGATCTGGCCCAGGTCAGTGTGGTCGCCCAGGTGGCCGACAGCTACCTGGAAATCTGCCATGCCAACCACGAACTGCACGTGGCCGAGCATTCGCTGCAGCTGCAACAGCGCAGCCGCACCGTTACCGAGCGCCTGATCGCGGCTGGCCGTGGCACGCCGCCGGAGCTGGCCCGCGCCAATGCCCAGGTGGCGCTGCTGGAAGCTGCACTGCCGCCGCTGCATGCGCAGCGCTCGGCGGCCGCCTATTCGCTGGCCGCCCTGCTCGGGCAGACCCCGGGCCAGCTGCCGGCTGGCGTGATCGACTGTGCACACGCCCCCGGCCTGGCGCAGCCGCTGCCGGTCGGTGATGGCCGCGCGCTGCTGCAGCGCCGCCCGGACGTGCGCCAGGCCGAACGCAAGTTGGCCTCGGCCACCGCGCGCATTGGCGTGGCCACCGCCGAGCTGTATCCGGACATCCGCCTGGGTGCCTCGGTGGGTGCCGCCGGCCTGCTGGAAGACTTCGGCACGCCGATGACCCAGCAATGGTCGATCGGCCCGCTGATCTCGTGGACGTTGCCGTCGTCGGGCACGCACGCGCGCATCCACGCCGCCGAAGCCGGTGCCGACGCGGCGCTGGCCGAGTTCGACCACACGGTCCTGCAGGCGCTGCGCGAGACCCAGACCGCGCTGGACCGCTATGCGCAGGACCTGCGCCGGCTGCAGTCGCTGCGCATCGCGCAGGAGCAGGCCGCACTGGCTGCCGAGCAGAACCGCCGGCTGTACCAGGGTGGCCGCACGCCGTACCTGTCCAGCCTGGATGCCGACCGCAGCCTGGCCACCAGCGATGCCACCCTGGCCGCCGCCGAAGCGCAGGTCTCACGCGACCAGATCCATCTGTTCCTGGTGCTGGGCGGCGGCTGGCAAGCCAGCACCGCTGCGGCCGGCACCCCGACCGCAGCGAAGTAAGCCATGAACGCGCTGACCGACCGCCAGGCCTGGCTGTTCTCGATCAAGACCTACCTGGCCGCGGTGGCCGCGCTGTACATCGCCATGGCCGGCAACCTGTCGCGCCCGTACTGGGCGATGGGCACGGTGTACATCGTCAGCCAGCCGCTGCTGGGCCCGACCCGTGCCAAGGGCGTGTACCGCATCGTCGGCACCCTGGTGGCCGGCCTGGCCACCCTGCTGGTGCTGCCGGCACTGGTGGAAACGCCGCTGGTCCTGAGCGCGGCGATGTCGATCTGGCTGGCCGGCTGCCTGTTCATGGCCCTGCTCAACCGCGGGCCGCGCGGCTACGCGTTCCTGTTGGCCGGCTACACCACCGCCTTCATCGGCTTCCCCGCAGTGACCTCGCCGGAAACCATCTTCGACACGGTGGTGGCGCGCAGCGAGGAGATCATCCTCGGCACGGTGGTGGCGGTGCTGTTCGCCTCGCTGCTGTTCCCGGCCTCGGTGCGCCCGATGCTGCGCGCCCGCATCGGCAACTGGATGGAGGACGCCGCGCAGTGGTGCCGGCAGATCCTGGAACGTGGCCGTGCACACGCGCCGCGCAACCGGTTGGCCGCCGATCTGGTGCAGTTCGAGGCGCTGATCGAATTCCTGCGCCGCGATGATCCACGCCATGCAGGGTCGGCGGTATCGATGGAGCGCCTGCGCGAGCGCATGCTGCTGCTGTTGCCGGTGCTGTCCTCGATCGCCGACCGCCTGAGTGCGCTGCGCAGCGATGGCCAGGCGTTGCCGGAAGGCCTGCCGGAGCTGATCGACGACATCCACGACTGGCTCGACGGGCCGACCAATGCCAGCGAGTACGCCCGCCTGCGCGCGCGCATCAGTGCGCTGAAGCCGCAGGTGGACCGCGACCTGCAGCACCTGCAGCTCGCCAGCCTGCTGCTGCGCCTGGAAGAACTGGTGGACCTGTGGCAGGACTGCCGCACCCTGCAGCACGCCATCGACCACGGCACCGCGCCGCTGGACCGCGCGCACTACCGCATCCGCACCGAACGCGTGGCCGCCGACAAGCACGTCGACTACGGCATGGCGCTGTTCTCCGCGCTCAGTGCCGGCGTGGCACTGATGAGCTACTGCGTGTTGTGGATCGCGCTGGGTTGGGAAGGCGGCGGCAACGGCGCGATGATGGCCGCGGTGACCGCCGCGTTCTTCGCCGCACAGGACGATCCGGCACCGAGCATGGTGTCGTTCCTGGTGTGGGCGATGGTCGCCTCGGTGGTGGCCGGCGTGTACCTGTTCGGCGTGTTCCCGGCCGTGCACGACTTTGGCCTGCTGGCACTGGTGCTGGCGGTGGCGTTCCTGCCGCTGGGGCTGATGCTGCACCACCCCAAGAGCGCGCTGTTCGCGCTGCCGCTGACGGTGAACCTGGCCGCGCTGTTGAGCCTGCAGAACACCTACAGCGCCAACATCCAGACCTTCCTCAACTCGTCCATCGCAATGTTCATCGGCATTGGCTTTGCAGTGGTGATGACCCGCCTGTTCCGTTCGGTAGGTGCCGAGTGGACCGCACGCCGGCTGGTGCGGCAGGGCTGGACCACGCTGGCCGAAGCCGCCGAAGGGCGTGGCCAGCAGGACCGCCAGCGCTTCGCCGCGCGCATGCTCGACCTGCTGGGCCTGCTCGCACCGCGCCTGGCGGCGACGCCCGAGGGCAGTGACATCGCTTCGGTGGACATGCTCAATGAGGCGCGCATCGGCCTGAACATCCTGCAGCTGCGCCGCGCGCGGCTGGAGCTGCCCGAGCGCAGCCGCGAAGCGGTCGAGCACATCCTGGAAGAGATCGCCGTGCATTACCGCCGTCAGATCGCCGCGCGCAAACCCATTGTGGCGGCCGAGGCGCTGCGTGAGCGGCTGGATACCTCGCTGGGCCGGGTCGGCAGCGTGGGCGCCTGCAAGGCCCGCGACGAGGCGCTGATGGGCCTGATCGGGCTGCGCTTCGCGTTGTTCCCGGAGGCGAAAGCGTTGGCGCCGGGATGGGTAGGCGCCGAATCGCCGTCCGTGTAATGCGATCCGCCGGGCGCGGCCCGGCGCTACCATCGTGGTTCGGTAGCGCCGGGCCATGCCCGGCGGCCACTCGCGATCCCCACAGGACGGTTCAATGAGTTACGACATGATGGTGTTCGAGGCCAGCGCGGCCCCACGCGAGGCGGCGGCCTTCATCGCCTGGTTCGAGAAGCAGACGCAGTGGAACGAGCGCCACGAGTACGACGACCCGGCGGTCAGCAGCCCGGCGCTGCAGGCGTGGTTCGCGGAGATGGCGCAGGACTTCCCGCCGATGAGCGGCCCATTGAGCAACGACGATGACGACCGTGCCGAGGTGACCGAGTACAGCATCGGCCGCCAGGTGATCTACGGCGCCTTCGCATACTCGGTGGCCGAACGTGCGCATGGCCGCGTGCAGGACCTTGCCGAGAAGCACGGCGTGGGCTTCTTCGACGTCAGTGCTGACGAAGCGGCGATCGTGTATCCGGATGGGCTGGTGTTGATCGCGGAATGAAGGCGGCGGCAGGGCTGCGCCCTGCACCTGCCGAGGCAACGTCAACGTCAACGTCAAAAGCGGGCATTCCGTGGGATGGCGCGGTGGGTCCGGTTGCGGGGGACGCTGCAAGTACGTCCCTGTAAGCTCGGTCGCCGCATCCATGCGGCTCACGCCCCCGCAACCGGACCCACCCCGCCTTCGACAGATCTCCGCAATCTGTCTGGATGGCATGGCCTGCTCTTGGTAGGTGTCGACCTTGGTCGACACGTAGATCCACGCCATGCGTGGATGAGGGTGCGCGTTGTGATTGGAGGAATTGGAAGGACTGAGGTCAGAACAGCTGGCCCTGCACCGTAGGCTGTTCGATGCGTGCCGGCGCTTCAACCACCTCTTCCGCACCCAGCCGCCAGGCCAGGCCACCCAACCGGCTGGCGTGGCGTTTCAATGCGGCCTGCAGCACGTCGGCGCTGCCGGCCACATGCAGTACCTGGCGGGCGCGGGTCAGGCCGGTGTAGACCAGTTCGCGCGACAGCACGCGGCTATCCTGGCGTGGCAGCTGCAACCACACTTCGTCGAACTCCGAGCCCTGTGCCTTGTGTACGGTCATCGCGAACGCGCTTTCGTGCGTGGGCAACGCGGCCGGGTGGAAGGCGCGTGGCTGCTCGACGGTATCGCCAGGGAACCAGGCCACCATCGCACCGCTGTCATCGCGCAGGCAGATGCCGATATCGCCATTGAACAGGCGGTGCCGGTAGCTGTTCTCGGTGACCAGCAGCAGGCGGCCCTGGAAGTAGCCCGGGGTGTTGCCGGCCAGCAGCTGTTCGATGCGGCTGTTGAGCCCGCGCGCGCCCTGCGGGCCTTCGCGCAATGCGGTCAGCACGCGCAGGCGCCCGGCCTGCTGCAGGGCACTTACCGGATCAGCGGCCTCGGCCAGCGCGCGCCAGTGGCCGAGCAGATGCTCGCGTTGGCCACGCAATGGGTCGGCTTCGCCTTCATGGAAATGCACGCCAGCCAGTGAACCGCCACGCAGCAGCTGCAATGCGGTGCTGCTGTCGCCTTCGCGCACGGCATGCGCCAGCGGCGCCAGGTCCAGCGCATCACTCTGACGGTAACCGCGCTGCAGCTGCACGCGGCGGCCAGCAAAGGCGCGTGGTGCCGCCGGCGGCTGCAAGGTGGCCGGCGCCAGCAGTCCATGCAGTGCCTGCGCGTCGTCGGCGCGGGTGCCGATGCCATCGCCGCTGGCGCGCAGGATCGCGCTGAGTACGTCGCCGGCTTCCACCGACGGCAGCTGGTCCGGGTCGCCGAGCAGGATCAGCCGGGTGCCACTGGCGATCGCATCGACCAGCTTGGCCATCATCGGCAGATCGATCATCGACGCTTCGTCGACCACCACCACGTCCACCGGCAACGGGTTGTCGGCGTGGTGGCGGAAGCGCGGCGAATCGGGAATCACGCCAAGCAGGCGATGCAGGGTGGTGCCGGTACTGGGCAGTGCCGCGCACAGTGCCGGGTCCACACCGTCCTCCTGCAGGCGCTGCACGGCCAGCCGCAGGCTCTCGGCCATGCGTTCGGCAGCGCGCCCGGTCGGCGCGGCCAACGCCACCTCGGGCAGCGGCGGGCCGGCATACCGGGCCTGCGCCGCCAGCAGCAGCAACAGGCGCGCGATGGTGGTGGTCTTGCCGGTGCCGGGGCCGCCGGTGACCAGTGCCAGCGGATGGCGCAGGGTCACGCCGGCTGCGCGTGCCTGGTGATCTTCACTGTTCAATGCCTGCGGGAACAGCTGCGCGAACAGCGGCGCCAACGCCGTCATGTCCGGCGCCGGCAGCGGATGCCGGCCGATGCGCTGCAGCCCGGCTGCCAACTGACGCTCGTACTCGCGATAACGGCGCAGGTAGAGCAGGCCGTTCTCCAGCACCAGTGGCGCATCCTCGGCGATGGCGTCGGACTGCTCGGGTGTCGCCACCCACGGCGACGCACGCAACTGTGCCATCCAGTCGTGCGCGGCAGGCCACTCGGGCACGCCTTCCAGCAACCGCTGCGGTTGTGCCGGATCGAACGCGGCGTGGCCCTGCGATACCGCCAGCGAGGCCAGCGCCGCCGCCAGCGCCACACTCTCGGGCGTGTCGTCGCGCAGCCGCTGCAGGCTGGTCGCCAACGCGTGATCAAGGGTGCGCAGCTGGCCCTTCTGGTGCAGTTCCTTCAGCAGGCTCATGCGCTGGCTCCACGTGCACGTGCGGCCAGTTCGGCCTGGGTCTGCTCGCCACCGGCGAACAACGCATCCAGGGCATCCACCAACGCCAGCGGGAAACGGTCCACATGCACGCCATTGCCGGTGCCATCCAGGCCGCGGCAGAACAGGTAGCGGATGCCGCCCATGTCACGTTCGTAGTCGTAGGCCGCGCCCAGGCGGAAGCGCAACCAGCGATGCAGGGCCACGGTGTAGATCAGCGCCTGCAGGTCGTACTCGCTGTGCCGCATGGCAATGGCCAGCAGGTCCGGGCTGTAGCCGGGCAGGCGGTTGGACTTGTAGTCGAGCACGTACCAGCGCCCGTCGCGCACGTAGGTCAGGTCGATCATGCCGGTCATCAGCCCTTCCAGGCGGTGACGCTGGCCGAAGCCTCGACGACCACTGGAAACGCCGTGCGCATGAAGGACCTGCAGCAGCGCCGGCACCGTGGTCGGTTCGATGGCGAAATGGAAGTCGATTTCTGCGCGGCGCTCGCCTTCACCCAGGCTGTGCAGCGCACCGCCTTCGGGTAGCGGCACGGTCAGCGTGTGGCCAACCAGCGGCACCAGCACGGCCACGCCGTCGTCCAGATCGGCATCGGCATAGCCTTCGTCGTGCAGCGCCTTGCGCAGCACCTCGGCCTGCCCCTCAGGGGCTTCCAGGCCCGGCTGCCAGTCAGCCCATGCAGCAAAGTCGACGTTCTCCATCGCCTCATGCAGCACGTTGCCGAAGCGACTGCCCATGAAGCGCGGATCGAGCGGGGCGTTGTCCTCGGCGGCCGCGGTCGGTTCAGGCAGCGCCGGTTCCAATGGCAGTTCCGGGCCGGCCGGTTCGTCGGCGGCCGGTGCCGGCAGCTCGGTGGCGGCCGCTTCGATATCGCTGCCAACGCCTGCATCTGCGTGGGCCAGCTGGGTAAAGCTGTACACCCACCAGTCGTGCGGCACGCGCCGGGTCAGTGCACGCACGGCTGGAAGCTCACCTTCCACTTCGGCCGCCAGCTGCGGCAGCGTGGCCGGCGCCTCGCTGTCATCGATGTGCACATCGGCGAGCGCGCGCAGCGCCTGCAGGTCACCCAGCAGCGGCGCCAGCCGCGTCTTGCCGAGCCCGGCCAGATCACCCACGGCGATCCACAGCGCATGCTCGGCGCGGGTCAGTCCCACATACAGCAGGCGCGCATCCTCGGCGCGCTGCTCGCGTTCGCGCTGCGCGGTGGCCGCTTCCCAGGCCTCGTCCTTGTCCAGCTTCCAGTGCAGCTGGCGCTGGCCGCCCACATGCACCGTGCAGTGCGAGGCCGTGTTCGGTGCGCCGCCGTCGATGCCGACGAAGGGCAGGAACACCAGCGGATACTCCAGGCCCTTGCTCTTGTGCAGGGTGATGATCTGCACACGGCGCGCGTCCGATTCCAGGCGCAGCAGCTGCTGCTCGTCATCCTGGTCGGCGCTGGCCATCTGCCCCTGCAACCAGTCCAGCAGCCCGTGCATGCCCAGCGCCTGCGCGGAGGCTTCCTGCAGCAGTTCACCCAGCTGCAGGTAATTGGTGAGGCGGCGCTCGCCATCGATCAGCGCCAGCAGACGCTCGCCCTGCGCGGCACAGACATCGGCGATCACCGCGAACGGCCCGCCGCGCTGCCAGCGCTCTCGCCAGTGCAGCAGCTGCGCCTGGAACCCGCGTTGCAGGTCGCCCTCGCGTTCCATCGCCGCAATCGCACTTGCGCGCTGGCCGAGCAGTACCGTGGCCAGCGCTGCGCGCAGGCGGCCCTCGTCGGCCGGTTGCAGCAGTGCCAGCAGCAGCGCACGCAGATCACGCGCTTCAGGCGTGGAAAACAGGCTCTGTTTGCCGGCTGCCACTGCCGGAATGCCGACCGCGGCCAGTGCGCGCTGCACCAGGGTGGCCTCGCGATGCGAGCGCACCAGCACCGCGATGTCACCGGGCTGCACCGGGCGCCCACGCAACACGGCATTGCCCGCACGCGCCTCGACCAGGATCTGGTGAATCGCGGCCACGCAGGCCTGGGTCGCCGCATCGCGCGAGGCATCGGCGCTCATCGCCTTGTCACCGCCACTGCGCAGCACGCGCAGGGTGAGCGCCGCGGCGGCATGGCCGTCGCGCTGGTAGTCCGCATCGCTGCGCACGCCACCGGGCCGCACCGGCTCGAACTGGATGTCGCGTTCGAGGAAGGCGTCTTCGCCGGCGTTGTCGTACAGCGCCTGCAGCGCGCGCAGCACAGCGGGTCGCGAGCGGAAGTTCTGGTCCAGCACCGGCGCCTGCTGCGCCACCTGCTTGGCCTTCAGGTAAGTGTGGATATCACCGCCGCGGAAACCGTAGATCGCCTGCTTGGGGTCGCCAATCAGGAACAACGCCGGTGCCAGGCCCAGCTCGCGCACCTCCGGCGAATCACCGAACACGGTGTGGAAGATGCCCCACTGGCGATCGTCGGTATCCTGGAACTCATCAACCAGCGCGATGCGGTACTGCGCGCGCAGCTGCCTGACCAGCGTCAGTCGCTGCGGGCCTTCCAGGGCGAGCGCTACGCCATCGATCAGATCGTCGTAGGTCTGCACCCGGCGGATGCGCTTCAGTGCCTGCAGCCGCTGCGTGGCGTCGGCGCGAAGCGCGTGCAGGAAATTCAATGCGGTGGCACGCAACCAGGCATCGCGTTCGGCCAGCAGCACGACATAGCGCGCCAGCGGTGCCTGCAATGGCGACGACGGCGTGCGCTCGGCGAATTTCTTGTTGGTCTTGGCGGCCAACGCCTCCGGCAGCAGCGCCGGCAGGCGTTCGCTGATCAGCAGCTCGCGCGGGTCGGCGCGCTCGGCCCAGGCCAGCAGCTGCCGGCCCAGCGGATGCAGCCAACCCAACTTGTAGGACACGCCGTTGAGCCACTTGTTGTCGACCGCATCGCAGAGGTCGATGAAGAACTGCTCGCCATGCTCGCGCACGCTTGCAGACAGTGCTTCTGCCGCGCTCTGCAATGCCGGGTGTGGATCGGCCAGTGTCACCGGCTGTGGCAGCGGATGCAGCGGTGGCGTGCCCAGCAACGCGCGCAGATCGGCGGCCAGCGCGTCCGGGTTGGACCACAGCCAGGTCAGCGGCTCCAGCGTGACCGGGTCGTTGGCGTGCACCCGCCACAGGTCGGCCGCCAGCTCCTCCAGCAGCTCGCGGTCACTGGCCAGCAGTTCCGGCGGATCGAAGGTATGGCCGCTCTCCAGCGCATGCTCGCGCAGCACGCGGGTGCAGAAGCCGTGGATGGTGAAGATGGACGCCAGATCGATCTCGTCTGCGGCCACCTGCAGGCGGCGTTTCAATGCGGCGGCGCTTTCGCTGCCCTCGTGCAGATGACGCTGCAGCACCTCGCGGGTGAGGCGCACGTCCGGCGCTTCGCCCTCGGCCGGTTCCAGATCGACCAGGCGTGCGGCCAGCGCCAGGCGCTCGCGGATGCGCTTGCGCAGTTCCTGGGTAGCGGCGTCGGTGAAGGTCACTGCCAGGATCTGGCCGATGCGCAGGCCCTGCTCCACCACCAGGCGGGTGAACAGCGTGGCCAGGGTGAAGGTCTTGCCGGTGCCGGCGCTGGCTTCGATGAGGCGGATGCCGTCCAGCGGCAGGGTCAGGTAGGGATCACGGCTGAGGGATTCGATGCCGTCTTCGGCGATGGCGGTGCTCATGCGTTGCCCTCCTGGCGTGCTTCGGCGCCGAGAGTGCGGCCTTCGCGCACCGCGCTGAAGACCACCTGGCTGTTACGCAGCAGGTCGGCATAACTGGCATCGGTGGCGAACGGGTCTGCGCCGCGCAGCAGCAGCTGCCAGGCGTCGCTGCTGGATTCACCCCAGGTGCGGTCGCTGCCGTGCCATTGCTTCCAGCCTTCGCTGCGCTGTTTTTCTGTCGGCGCGTTGTACAGCACCCAGCCGGTATACGGGGCAAAGCGCAGCGGCTCGCGCAGGCCACGCTGGCGCAGCTGCAGCAGCGCACGCAGCGCCGCGCGCGCCGCCGGAACGCTCAATGCCGGCAGCACATGCGGGCCGGGGCCGGCATCGCCGCCATCGTGGAACTGCACGAGGGGCAGCGCGTCGCCAGCGGCGTTGGCCAGCAGCCAGTCCAGGCCCTGGCGGATCACTGCATTGCCATTGAGCGTGCCGGCACGCAGGCGCACCAGCCCTTCGGGATGCCGATCGGCCACGCGGCCATGCAGGCGCACGCCATCGATGTCCACTTCGTAGCGGCGGCTTTCCAGTGGATCGCCCTGCATCCAGCCCAGCAGCGCACTGGCATACGGGCGTGTCTTCAACTGCTCCACCTCGAACTGGCGCTGGCCCAATGGACCTGACGGCAGCAGGCCACGCGCGCGCAGCCGCGGGTACAAGGGCTCGGTATCGCCGCTGAGCGTGGCGCGTACCACCGCCGCCTGCACGCTGCGCTTTTCCGGCCCGCGCGACGACAGCACCAGCGGTTCCAGGTCATCGACCTCCTCGACATCGTCGGCCAGGCGCAGGCCCAGCGACTGTGCGAGGAACTGCCCGGCCGGGTCGCACAGGAAGCGGCGCAGGGTATCGAGCGCGACCTCCTCTTCCACCGCATCGTCGAGCGGCGGCGGCAACGGTGCATCGAACCATGGTTGCAGGCCACCGCGCTGGCCGGTCAGGCGACCGGCGGCCGGATGCCACTGGCGGCGATAGCTGAAGCGGCGTGGATCGCCATCACCGAACGCGGCTGGCGAGAACGGCTGCAAGGCGTGACGCACGGTGAAGTCGCGGACCGCCGCAGTCGGATCGAGGTGATACGCGGCGGCGGCATCGATCAGTTCGCTGACCAGTACCGACGGCTCACGCACGCTGCCATCGCGCGGATCGGCGCCGAGATAGCTGAGATAGAACACCTCCTGCGCGGCCGCGAACAGCTGCAGGAACAGGAAGCGGTCATCCTCGCGGGTGGAGCGGTCGCCCGGACGGCGGCGCGGCGTATCCAGCTCGGCGGTGAGCTGGTTGAGACCGGCGGCAGGGTCACGGCGGGGGAAATCGCCATCATTGAGACCGAGCACGCAGATCACCCGGAACGGCAGCAGCCGCATCGGCACCATGCGGCCGAAACTGATGCCACCGGTCAGCAGCGGTGCGCGCGTATCGGCCTCCCCCAGTACGCCGGCGAAGTGCGAACGCACCACCTCCGACGGCACGCCGTCTTCGAAACCGGCCTTGGCGGCATCGTCGGCGAACTGGTTGAGCAGCTTGCGCAGGCGCTCCAGCGCGCGCTGGCTGTTGGGCGAGCTGGGCGCGGTGGGCAGCAGTGCATCCAGCAGCGACAGCAGGCGCTGCCGCCACTGCGCCGGGGTCAGCAGCTCGCCGAGGCGACGCTGATAGATCGCCAGCACGCGCAACAGGCGCAGCAGCCGGTCCAGCGCGTCCAGCGCGCCGCCTTCCAGTTCGATCCACGGCGCCACACCGGCCAGGTCAGCCTCACTGCCGGTGGCATGGCCGAGTACCAGGCGATCCAGCGCGAACTGCCAGGTGTAGGCGTCGTCGGCCGGTGCCTGGTGCTGGTTGCGGTGCTTCGCATCCAGGCCCCAGCGTGCACCGGCCTGCTGCAGCCAGCCATGCAGGCGATCGAAGTCCACCGCTTCCAGCCCGGCCGCTTCGGCCAGCGGCGCGCTGGCCAGCAGGTCCAGCACTTCGTTCAAGCCAAAGCGCGAGACCGGCAGGCCCAGCAGATGCACGAACACATCGGCCAGCGGCTCGCCCGCCAGTGGACTGCTGTCGGCCAGCGCATACGGAATGTGCTCCTCCTCGCCGCCGCGACCGCCGAACACGGCTTCCAGGTACGGCACATAGGGATCGATGTCCGGCGCCAGCACCGCGATCTCGCGCGCCTGCAGCGGCGGGTCGAAGCGCGGATCCTGCAGCAGGCTGCGCAGCTGGTCGTGCAGCACCTGCAGCTCGCGCAGCCGGGTATGGCAGGCGTGCACCCGCAGGCTGGGGTCGTCACTGCGCAGGCCTTCGCGCAGCTCGCCCGAGGGCAGTGCGCGGCGGTGGAACAGATCGCGCTGCAGGCGATGCAGCAGGCTGTCGGACAGGCCGCCTTCGTCCAGGGTCGGCCGGGTGTCCTCCTCCGGATCGGAATAGGCGGCGATCTCGCCGGCCGGATGCACCACCTCGTAACTGCCGAGCACCGCCATGAAGTCGCGGCCGGCCGCACCCCAGGCTTCCAGCAGGCGGTTCTCGCCGGCCGCTTCACCGAAGGGATCGGGCGCGCCGCTGCGCAGGCGCTCGGCCAGCGTCTGCAGGTCGCCCCAGTAAGACTGAACCGGGGTGGGCATGTAGAAGTGCAGCTCGCCCACCCGGGCCTGGGTGGCCATCACCCGCAGCACGTCGGGCGAGATGTTGAGCGTCGCAAACGCAGACATGCGCGGCGGCAGGCCTTGCGGCAGCGGCTGGCCGGCGCCTTCGAAGCGGTCCAGGTACTCCTGGATGCGGCGGGCGCGATAGTCGTGGCCCCGGGTGATGGTGCGCCACAGGATTGCCTGCGGATCGGCCGGATCGGCCCCGGCCGCCCAGCGCAACAGCCAGTCACGCCGCCAGGCCTGGTACTTCTCGAACACCGAGGCCAGCTCGCCGGCCAGCGCCCACGGCTTCAGAGCATCATCGCCGGCAAGATACGACTGCAGCGCGCGCATCGGTGGCTGCGCCAGCAGCGACGGATCGCGCAGCGCCTGGTACAGCTTCCAGTGCAGGCCGGCGGCGTCCAGATCGTCCTGCTCACCGCTGACGTTGGCCTTCAGCGCGCGCGCCACGAACTCGCCCGGGGTCAGGAACTCGAGGTTGGCAGCCACACCGAACTCGGCCGCCAGTGTCGCCTGCAGCCAACGCCGCATCGCCACCTGCGGGATCAGCACCACTTCCGGCGCCAGCAGCGGCTGGCCCGGTACCGGCGCACGCACGTTGCGCGCCAGCAGCGCGGCCAGCACGTCCAGGGAGTTGGAATGGTAGAGGCGGAAATCGCTGCCTGGGTCACTCATCATGCACAGTGTGCAGGACGGCAGGCAGTATTCAATGGTCAGCCCATCGCCGGTACGGATTGTTCCGGGCTGCCGGGCGATTGTCCCGGCCTGCGCGAGGCCTTGCCGTGCAACAATACTGGACCGTCCAGTCTGCTTATGTTCAGCCGACGGGCCCGATCCTTCGATGTCTAAAAAACGTTAATGGTGCCCATGTCGGCTTCCTCCTCCAGTCTGGTGCAGTTATCCAACGTCCGCATCGACCGGAGCGGACGCACGATCCTGCGCGACGTGTCGCTGCAGGTGCCAAAGGGCAGCATCACCGCGGTGCTCGGTCCGTCCGGCAGCGGCAAGTCGACCCTGCTGGCGGCGCTGACCGGCGAACTGCGCCCGGTCGCCGGCGAGGTCACCCTGTTCGGCAAGCCGATCCCGCATGACAGCGGCGCGCTGCTGGAAATGCGCAAGAGCGTGGGCGTGCTGTTGCAGGGCAACGGCCTGCTGACCGACCTCACCGTGGCCGAGAACGTCGCCCTGCCGCTGCGTACGCACACCCGCCTGCCGACCGCCGTGCTGCGCCGGCTGGTGCAGATGAAGCTGCATGCGGTGGGCCTGCTGGCCGCCGCCGATGCCTGGCCGCGCGAGCTGTCCGGTGGCATGGCGCGCCGTGTGGCGCTGGCCCGTGCACTGGCGCTGGACCCGCCGCTGATGATCTACGACGAGCCGCTGACCGGGCTGGACCCGATCGCCTCGGGGGTGATCATGAGCCTGATCCAGCGCCTCAACCACAGCCTGGGCCTGACCAGCATCATCGTCAGCCACCACGTGCACGAGACCCTGCCGATCTGCGACCAGGTGATCGCGATCGCCAATGGCGGCATCGTGTTCCAGGGCACGCCCGAGGCACTGCAGTCCAGCCAGGACCCGCTGCTGCGGCAGTTCCTGCACGGCCAGCCCGATGGCCCGATTCCGTTCGATGCCGCGCCACGCGCGAGGGTTGCCTGATGCCGTTCGTCCAAGCCACCCGCTCGCTTGGCCGCGCCGGCCTGTTCTCGCTGACCGTGCTGCGCGGTTCGCTGCCCACGCGTGATTTCCTGGCCGAGCTGACCCGCGAGATCTACAAGATCGGCGCACGCTCGCTGCCGATCATCGCCGTCGGCGGTGCCTTCGTCGGCCTGGTGCTGACCCTGCAGGGCTACCGCACGCTGACCACCTTCGGCGCGGCCGACGCGCTGTCGACCCTGCTCGGCCTTTCGCTGTACCGCGAGCTGGCACCGGTGCTGACCGCGTTGCTGTTCATCGGCCGCGCCGGCAGTTCGATCGCCGCCGAACTGGGCCTGATGCGTGCCACCGACCAGATCAAGGCGCTGGAGCTGATGGCGATCGATCCGGTAGCCAAGGCGGTGGCGCCGCGCTTCTGGGCGGCGGTGCTGACTGTGCCGTTGCTGACCGGCATCTTCTGTTCGCTGGCGATCAGCGCCAGCTACTTCGAAGCCGTGCACGTGCTGGGCCTGGACAACGGCGTGTTCTGGTCGGCGCTGCGCAACAGCGTGGACTTCTGGGACGACTTCGGCGTGGCAATGCTGAAGTCGGCGATCTTTGGCGGCACTGCCGCGCTGGTCGCCGCCTACGTTGGTTTCCATGCCGAGCCGACCATTGAAGGCACGTCGGTGGCGACCACCCGTGCGGTGGTCAACGCCTCGCTGCTGGTACTGATGTTCAACTTCGTGCTGTCGGCAATGTTGTTCACCTAACCCCTCCACCGGCGGTGCGCAGGCGCGCGCGGCCACCACGACTCGATCAGGTAATCCACATGGCCATCCGCGGTCCCAGACTCGAATTCTCCGTCGGCGCTTTCCTGCTGCTGGCCCTGGCCTCGCTGATGGTGCTGGCCGTGGCCTCGACCAACCAGCGCTGGAGCTGGGGCAGTGAAGGCTATGACCTGAAGGCGCGCTTCTCCCAGGTCGGCCAGCTGCGCAAGCAGGCGCCGGTGAAGATCGGCGGCGTCACCGTCGGCCAGGTCGCGTCGATCGATCTGGACCCGGTGAAGTTCGAATCGATCGTGACCCTGCGCATGGACAGCAAGGTCAAGGACCTGCCGGCGGACACCTCGGCCGGCATCTTCACCAGTGGTTTGCTCGGCGAGAGCTATATCGGTCTGCAGCCGGGCGGTGATCCGGACGTGCTGAAGGCCGGCGACGAGATCGTCTTCACCCAGCCGGCAGTGGACCTGATCCAGCTGGTCGGCAAGTACATGTTCAGTGGCGGCGCCGGTGGCGGCGCTGCTCAGAAGCCCAACGATGGCGCGCAGGCGCCTGCAACGGAACCGCAACCATGAAGATGAAACTGATTCCGGCCCTGCTCGCCTCGGCGCTGCTGGCGGCCACCCCGTTCCTGGCCCAGGCCCAGGCCCAGGCCGCCGCGCCTGCCGCTGCCGCAACGCAGAGCCAGGCCGGCAAGGTGGTGATCGATGCCAGCAGCCGCATCCTGTCCACGCTGCAGCAGCGCAAGAGCGAGTTCACCAGCAACCCGGCCAGCCTGCGCAGCTACATTGACAGCGAGCTGACCCGCACCTTCGACCGCGACTACGCCGCGCGCCTGGTGCTGGGCCCGCACGCCCGCGGCGCCTCCGACGCCGACATCAAGCTGTTTGCCGATGCCATGGCCGACAGCCTGATGCAGCGCTACGGCTCGACCCTGCTCAACATCCAGGGCAAGCCGAGCTTCCGCCTGAAGGGTGAAAGCCCGCTGCCGGGCAATCGTGGCGTGCGCGTGAGCACCGAACTGGTGCGTGCCGGCAACGAGCCGACCCCGGTCGAGTACTGGATGCGCAACGTGAATGGCCAGTGGAAGATCTTCGACGTCAACATCGAAGGCATTTCCTACGTGCAGACCTTCCGCAACCAGTTCGATACCCCGCTGCGCCAGAAGGGCATCAAGCAGGTGGCCAACGAACTGCACAGCGGCAGCATGCAGGCCGGGCCCGCGGGCAATGGCAAGTAACGCACTGGCGCTGCTGGAAGGCGACACCCTGCGCCTGCGCGGGGTGCTCGACCGTGCCGCGGTGATCGCGCTGTGGCCGCAGCTGCAGGCCCTGCCGGCGAAGCTGTCACGGCTGGAGCTGGGTGAGGTCGAACGCGTGGACAGCGCCGGCCTGGCGCTGCTGGCCGAACTTGCCGCACGCGCGCGCAAGAGCGGTCACCCCCTGGCAGTCTCCGGCGCGCCGGCCGGCTACAACGAGCTGAGCGCAGCCTACCGGCTGTCGCCCGACCTGGATTTCAACGCTACTTCTGCTGCGAGCTGACATGAACGTCGTACGCACTTTCCCCCTGATCGTCCTGGCCACCGCCCTGACCGCCTGCGCCGGCAAGCCCGCACGCAGCGATGCACCGGCAGCCAGCACCGTGGTCCCTGCCAGCACCATCGCCGAGGCCTCCGCCCCCACCGCCGATGCCGCTACGGTCGATGCCGCGCCGGCCGCAGCCGTGGTTGCCGCACCTGCACCGGCCACGCCACCATCCGCACCGGCCCGCAGCGCCGACACCGATGCGGCCAGGGCCGCAGCGGCGACCGCCCCCGGTGGTGATGACGACTTCGATGCCCTCTATGGTGGTGCCGGCAACACCGGCAGCGCGGCGGCCTACGATCCGTGGGAACCGTTCAACCGCAGGGTGCACACCTTCAACAACGCGGTTGACCGCGGCATCGCGCGCCCGCTGGCCACGGCCTACACCCACGTGGTGCCACGCTTCGCCCGCACCGGCGTCAGCAACTTCTTCAGCAACCTGCGCGCACCGGTGACCATCACCAACCAGCTGCTGCAGGGCCGCGGCGCCGATGCGTGGGACAGCCTCGGCCGCTTCCTGATGAACAGCACGCTGGGTATCGGCGGCCTGTTCGATCCGGCCAGCAAGGCGATGGTACCGCGTCGCAATGAGGACTTCGGCCAGACCCTGGGTGCCTGGGGCTGGCGTCGTTCGCGCTACGTGGAACTGCCGTTCTTCGGCCCGCGTACCGTGCGTGATGTGTTCGGCCTGGCCGGTGACATTCCGCTGTCGCCGATCCGCCGTATCGAAGAGGACAAGATCCGCATCGGCCTGCAGGGCCTGCAGCTGGTCGATACCCGCGCGCAGCTGCTGGCGATCGACAACCTGCGTGACACCGCCGTGGACGAGTACTCGCTGGTACGCGATGCGTGGATGCAGCGCCGCAACTACCAGATCGAGAACGATCTGCGCAGCAAGCGCGACCGTGGCCACGACGATGCCAATTCGCCGATCCCGGTCGATGCCATGCCGATGCCGAACTGGAGCAACTGATCGCTGCAGCCCGTGCATGAAAAAACCCCGCCTCGGCGGGGTTTTTCTTTTCCGGTAGGTGCCAACCCTGGTTGGCACGCTTTCCTCAGGCCGCCAGCGCGGCCTCGATGGCTTCGCGCAGGCGCGCGTCATCGGCAGCCACGTCCGGGGCGAAGCGCGCGATGACCTTGCCGTCGCGGCCAACCAGGAACTTCTCGAAGTTCCACAGCACCGCCGGTGCTGCGTGGATCGGAATCTCCTTGCTCGCCAGGCGCTCACGCAGCGGGCCTTCGCCGATCGACTGCGGCTGGGCGGCGGTCAGCTGCTGGTACAGCGGGTGGGTGTCATCACCGGCCACGCTGATCTTGGAGAACATCGGGAAACTGACGTCGTAGGTGAGCTGGCAGAACTGCTGGATCTCCGCCTCGCTGCCCGGCTCCTGGCCGAGGAAGTTGTTGGCGGGAAAGCCCAGCACTTCCAGGCCCTGCGCGTGCTTTTCCGCATACAGCGCCTGCAGGCCTTCGTACTGCGGAGTGAGGCCGCACTTGGAGGCGACGTTGACCAGCAGCAGCACCTTGCCCTGGTAGTCGGCAAGCGAGGACGGCTTGCCGTCGATGGTGGTGAGGGAAATGTCCTGGATCGGGGTGCTCACGCGGGGGCTCCGGCAACAGCGGGGAATGGCCCACCAGCATAGCGCCGCGCGCGCTCTTGTAGAGCCGAACCTACGCTCGGCTGATGCCACAGCAGCCGAGCGTGGGCTCGGCTCTACAGGCAGGATTCAATCCACGCAGATCGTGCCCTGCGCCTTGCCCTCATCAATGCGCTGGCGGCATCCGAAGTTCTGGCGCACATCACGCTGGCAGGTCCCGGTGGCGACGCTGCCGACAGTCACCTCGCCGCCGGCCAGGCACTGGCCCATGCAGTCGCTCTTGCGGCTGCAGGCCTTGCCGGCGTCGGCGTAAGGAATCACGCACTGTTCGCGCTGCAGCCGGCCCAGCCGCTGCAGGGTGCCGCCAGCGGCCTGGCAGTCGACGTCGCGCGCTTCGCGGTACGCCTCGGCCGCTTCGGGGCTGGTGGCTGCGGCGGATGCCGCCGCCGTATCGGCAGCCGGTGGTGTGCTGCTGCAGGCGGCAAGCAGCGCGGTCAGGACTAGGCTGGTGAAGCGGCGCAGGCGCATGACGATACCTGATCGAAGCGGACAGGCCGCCAGCATACGCATCGGCGATGCAGGCGGCGTGTCAGCGTGGCTCAGGCCTCGTCGCCGTCGCCTTCACTGCCCTCGTCCTCGGCGGCCGCATCACCCTCGGCCAGATCGCCGAGCAACGACTGTGCCTGTTCGGACGCCAGCGACTCCACGCCACGCAGGCGCCGTTCGATGGTGCGGGTCTTGCGGCTGGCCTCGCCGATGCTGCGACCCACCGTGGTGATCTGCTTCTCGGCCTTTTCGAGGATGCCGGCGAACTTGCCGAACTCGCTCTTCACCGCACCCAGCAGGCTCCACACCTCGCTGGAACGCTGCTCGATGGCCAGCGTGCGGAAGCCCATCTGCAGGCTGTTGAGCAGCGCGGTGACCGTGGTCGGGCCGGCCACCACCACGCGGTGCTCGCGCTGCAGCAGGTCGACCAGGCCCGGGCGCCGGATCACTTCGGCATACAGGCCCTCGGTGGGCAGGAACATCACCGCGAAGTCGGTGGTGTGCGGCGGCGCGATGTACTTGTCGCAGATCGACTTGGCCTGCACGCGCACCGCGCGTTCAAGCTGGATGCCCTGCAGGCGCACACCCTCGGCGTCTCCCTGTTCCTGCGCGTCCAGTAGGCGCTCGTAGTCCTCGCGCGGGAACTTGGAGTCGATCGGCAGCCACACCGGCGTGTCGTCGCTGCTGCGGCCCGGCAGGCGCACGGCGATATCGACCATCTCGCCACTATCCGGGCGCACCTTCACCGCACGCGCGTACTGCTCCTGGGTGAGCGTCTGCTCGAGGATGTTCTCCAGCTGCACTTCACCCCAGCTGCCACGGTTCTTGACGTTGGTCAGCACGCGCTTGAGGTCGCCGACGCCGGTGGCCAGCTGCTGCATTTCGCCGAGGCCACGCTGCACCTGTTCCAGGCGCTCGGAGACCAGCTTGAAGGAATTGCCCAGCCGCGTTTCCAGCGTGGACTGCAGCTTCTCGTCCACGGTGTGGCGCATCTGCTCCAGCTTCTGCGCGTTGTCGTTCTGCAGCGCGCGCAGCTGTTCTTCCAGCGTCGTGCGCATCTCGGCGATGCGCTGCTCGTTGCGCTGGGTCAGTTCCTGCAGGCGCAGGCCAAGGCTTTCGGTCAGGCGCTGCTGCGACTGCGCGCCCTCCTCGCGGCCCTTGCGTGCATCGTCCACCAGGGTCTGGCGCAGCGCGCCGAGCTGGGTATCGGTACGCCCGGTGAGCTCCTGCAGCTGCTGGCCAAACGCATGGATGCGCGCTTCCTGCTGCTGGCCGAAGGTCTCCAGCTGGCCCCGCAGTTCCTGCAGCCGCTGTCCCATCAACGCCGCGCCCCTCTGCTGGCTCTCGGCCGCTTCGGCGCGCGCCTTGCGGGCATCTTCGCCCAGCGCTTCGCGCAGCAGGTCCAGGCGCTGGTCGGTGCGGGTGGACAGATCGGTCAGCGCGCGGGCGAAGCCATCGAGCTGTTCGCGCAGTTCGCTGCGCCCGGCGCGCGCCTCCTCCCGCACCGCCTGCTCCAGGCGGTCGTGCGGCGGGCGGCGCAGCAGGGCGACCAGCTGCAGGATGAGCACGGCCAATAGAAGACCGCCAATGAGCAGATATTCGGTTTGCATGGGGCAAGTGTAGGCTGGCCGAGTCTCAGCTGCTGCGTCAGGACCATGCTCGCTCTGTACGGAAAGCCCACCTCCATCAATGTGCGCAAGGTGCTGTGGCTGTGCGCCGGTCTGGACTTGCCCCTGCACCACGAACCGGCCCCCCCGCCGGACCTGCTGGCCGCGCTGAACCCCAACCGGCAGGTGCCGGTGCTGCGCGATGGCGACTTCGTGCTGTGGGAATCCAACAGCATCTGCCGCTACCTGGCCGCACGCGCCGGTCGCGAGGATCTGCTGCCACCTGCAGCGAAGGACCGGGCCCGGGTGGAGCAGTGGATGGACTGGCAGGCCAGCGACCTCAACAGCGCCTGGCGCCACGTGTTCATGGCGCGCGTACGCCAGCATCCGGACTACCCGGACGATGCCCGCGCCGAGGCCAGCCTGGCGCAGTGGAACCGGCTGATGGGTGTGCTTGAAGCCCAGCTGGCCGCCACCGATGCCTACGTGGCAGGCAGCACCTTCACCCTTGCAGATATCGTGCTGGGGCTGTCGACCCAACGCTGGCGCAGCACGCCGGGCAGCAAGCCCGCGCTGCCCCACCTCGTCGCATGGTTCGAGCGCCTGCGAGAGCAGCCCGGTTTCGCCGAACACGTCGACAACGGCGTGGCGTGAGCCGTGGTTCCCGCAGCTGTTGGTAGGTGTCGCCCCTGGTCGACACGGCTGATCCACGCCATGCGTGGATGAAGCTCCGTAGAGCCGAGCCTATGCTCGGCTGACGCCCACGCGCGAACGGCAGCCGAGCGTGGGCCCGGCTCTACAGACAGCGTCTGCTCCTACCAGCCTTCCAGCACGATCTTGCCCTTGGCGCGATGGCTCTCCAGCAGCGCATGGGCACGGCGCAGGTTGGCTGCGTCGATGCGTCCGAAATGCTCGCCCAGGGTGGTCTGCAGCACGCCCGTGTCGATCAGCTCGGCCACCCGGTTCAACAGATCGTGCTGGCGCTGCATGTCGGCGGTGCGGTACAGCGGCCGGGTGAACATCGATTCCCAGTGCAGTGACAGCGCCTTGCGCTTGAGCGCCATCACATCCACCTGGCCCGGGTCATCGATCAGGCCGAGCTGGCCCTGCGGCGCCAGCAGCTCCACGATCTGCGCGTAGTGCTGGTCGGAGTGGGTCAGGCTGGCCACGTGCTGCACCTCGCTGATGCCGAGCCGTGCCAGGCCCTCGGCCAGCGGCAGGCTGTGGTCGATCACGTGGTGCGCGCCCATCGCGTAGACCCAGTCCTGGGTATCCGGACGCGAAGCGGTGCCGATCACGGTCAGCTTGGTCAGCTTCCGCGCCAGCTGCACCAGGATCGAACCGACACCACCGGCAGCACCGATCACCAGCAGGGCCTGGCCCTCGCCACCGCCCTCGGGAATACGCAGACGGTCGAACAGCAGCTCCCAGGCGGTGATCGCGGTCAGCGGCAACGCTGCGGCGGCCGCATCGTCGAGACTGGCCGGCTTGCGGCCGACGCTGCGCTCGTCCACCAGCTGGTATTCGGCATTGCTGCCCGGCCGGTCGATCACGCCCGCGTAGTAGACCGCATCGCCAGGCTGGAACAGGGTCACCTCGCTGCCCACCGCATCGACGATGCCGACCGCATCCCAGCCCAGCACGCGCGGGCCGTCGGTGGCCACGCCGCGGCGGACCTTGGTGTCGACCGGGTTCACCGCCACGGCACGCACCGCCACCCGCAGGTCGCGCGGGCCGGGCTGCGGCAGTTCCAGTTCGATGTCGATCAGGGCCCGGGCGTCGTCGATCGGCAGGCCGGCGTGGGTGTAGGCAATGGCGCGCATGGCAGCGGTCCAGTGGGGAAGGAGTGGACAGGTTGCGCCGCGCATGGCCGCTCAGAAAGGCGCAGAATCAGGCAGCACTTTCACTCCGGCAATGAAGATGATCCGCTTCGACGACCTGCAGTTGTTCGTCCGCACGGCCGCGCTGGGCAGCTTCTCGCAGGCCGCCCGCGAGGCTGATCTGTTACCCGGCCAGGTCGCTGCTGCCGTGGCGCGGCTGGAACGCGAGCTGGACCTGCGCCTGTTCGTGCGCACCACCCGCAGCCTGCGCCTGACCGGCGAGGGCGCGCTGTACCTGCCGTACGCGCAGGAGGTGCTGGCCACCCTGCGCGAGGGCCAGGCGCGCGTGCAGGGCGAGGACACCGAGCTGCACGGCACCCTGCAGCTGTCGGCGCCCTCGGACCTCGGCCGCAACCTGCTGCTGCCCTGGCTGAGCGCCTTTCGCGCCGCGCACCCGCGGCTGCGCCTCCACCTGCGCCTGTCCGACGAAGTGGCTGATGTGTTCCGCGACCCGGTCGACGTGGCCATCCGCATCGGCCACTTCGACGACGCCAACTACGTCGCCCTGCCCCTGCTGGAAGGCAATCGGCGCGTACTCGCGGCCTCGCCCGGCTACCTGCAGCGGCGCGGTACGCCCACGCGCCTGGACGAACTGCGTGAGCACGACTGCCTGGTCTACCAGCTCAGTGGCCGCGCCTACGATCGCTGGTCGTTCGAGGTCGACGGGCGCCGCAGCGTGATTCCGGTGCGCGGTCCGCTGGTCTGCGATGACGCCGATGTGGTGCGGCGCTGGGCCGTGGCCGGCGAAGGCATCACCTACAAATCCTGGCTGGACCTGCGCGAAGACGTGCTGGCCGGGCGCCTGCAGCTGCTGCTCGACGGCGTCGGCAGCCACATTCCACTGCATCTGGTGTGCCCACACCGCAAGCAGTTCTCGCCGGCGGTGCGGCAGCTGCACGCGCAGCTGCGCCAGCACCTGCAACCTCTGCTGTCTGGCATGCCCGAAGGTCCTGCCGGCCCCCTGTCGCCAGTCCCGGCGCTGGCCGACAATGGCGGCCCCCCGTAAGAGAGAACACTGCCATGCCGTGGATGGGCATCCAGGACCTGTGGACGTTTCTGGTCGCCGTGCTGGTGTTTCTCGCCCTGCCCGGCCCCGGCACCTTCACCCTGCTGACCGCCACCGGCCGGGGCGGCGTGCGTGGCGGCTACACCGCATTGGCCGGCCTGCTGGTCGGCGACCAGATCCTGATGTGGCTGGCGCTGGCCGGCGTGGCCGCACTGCTCAAGGCCAACCCGCTGGTGTTCCACGCCGTGCAGTACCTGGGTGCGGCCTACCTGGTGTGGGTGGGCATCAGCCTGCTGCGCACGCCCAAGCACGAGGGTGGCGACGCTGGCCCGATCCGCATGCAGCCCGGCCGCTATTTCCAGCAGGCGATCCTGGTCAGCCTGCTCAACCCGAAGGCGATCCTGTTCTACATGGCCTTCCTGCCGTTGTTCATCGATCCGAAGGCACACCAGGGCATCGCCACCTTCGCGGCACTGGCCGGCATCATCCTGGTGGTCAGCATCGGCTACTGCTCGATGCTGATCGGTGTGGGCAACCTGGCCCGTCGCCGGTTGATCCAGCACCCGCGGATCAGCGATGCGCTGCGCCGCGTGGCCGGCCTGTTCCTGGTGGGGTTCGGCATCCGGTTGGGGCTGAACGGATGATCCGGCGGCTGCTGGTGCTGGTGTTCATCGGGCTTCTGGCCGACACCGCAGCGGCCAGCGTGCAGGACCATCGCTGCCTCACCGGGGGCCGCAACGACGGCATCCACCTGCTGTGGCGCTGGCTGGACGATGGCAGCGCCGACGTGCAGTACGCCGGGCAGCGAGGCCGCCTGCAACTGCAACAGGTGTCGCAGGAAACGACGGTGCTGGCCGAAGACCGCCCGTACCAGTTCGACAGCGTCTGGGAAGAACGCATCGGTGGCCGCCTCAATGGGCGCTACTACCTGAGCACCCAGGGCGCGCACGTCTACGGTTTCAGCTACGAGCGCGCCCGCGACGGGCGACGTATCGAGTTCAACGAGGACGTCGAGGCGTGGCACGAGGATGGCTGCCATTGGCCGGGAGGCGTAGCGGCGCGCGTGGTCGATTGAAGCATGCCAACCAAGGTTGGCATCTACCGGTGGTGCATCTCCGCGCGCAGGTGATCGATGAACACCCGCAGCTTGGGCGCCATCTGCTCACGCGCGGGGTAGTACAGGTGGAAGCCGGGGAACGGCGGCTGCCAGTCCTGCAGCACGCTCTGCAGTCGCCCAGCGGCGATGTCGTCGGCCATCAGCGAAGCGAAGCCTTGGGCCATGCCCAGCCCCGCCAGCACAGCGTGATGGGCGACGCCGGCATCGTTGAACACCAGCCGCCCGCTCACTTCCACGTCCAGGTCGTGGCCTTCGCGGCTGAACTCCCAGGGCATCAGCCGGCCATTGGCCAGGCGGTGCACGATGCAGGCGTGGCCCTGCAGGTCATGCGGGGTCTGCGGCACGCCATGGCGTTCGAAATAGGCCGGCGTGGCCACCACCACCTGGCGCTCAGGTGGCCCGACCGGCACCGCGATCATGCCCTGTGCGAGTGATTCGCCGAGGCGGATGCCGGCGTCGAAGCCCTCGGCCACCAGATCGGTCAGCGCCGGGTCGACGCACAGTTCCACCTGCACCTGCGGGTAGCGCGCAAGGAAATCGGGCAGCCGCGGCAGGACCATGCGATCGGCGACGATGCGCGGCAGGGTCACACGCAGCCGCCCGGCAGGCACCGAGCGCGCGCTGTCCAGTTCGGCAAAGGCCTGGTCGATCTGGTCCAGGCCGCCGCGCACGCGCTGCAGGAAGCGCGCGCCGTGTTCGGTCAGGCTGACCCGCCGTGTGGTCCGCTGCAGCAGGCGCACGCCCATCCGCGCTTCCAGCGCGCGCACGCTCTGTGACAGCGCCGAGGTCGACACGCCCAGGGCATCGGCGGCGCGGGTAAAGCTGGCGTGCTCGGCCACGTGGACGAAGGCGACCACAGCGGTGAGGGGGACGGAGGCATCCATTGTGAAGCCAGTCTTCAAGGTAAGTCCGGTGGCACGCAGTTTATCCACATGATGACGTGGAGGATGCTGTGCCCCTCGCCGCTGCCCCTCCAGGCATGGCGCCTTCCCCAAGGAGATCCGCATGAAGACCCGTACTCTCGGCCGCGCCGGCCCCACCGTGTCCACCCTTGGCCTGGGCTGCATGGGCATGAGCGCCTACTACGGCGGCCGCGGCAGTGACGATGACGGCATTGCCGTCATCCGGCACGCGCTGGACCGGGGCGTGACCCTGCTCGACACCGCCGATGTGTATGGCCCGCACACCAACGAGGTGCTGGTCGGCCGCGCGATTGCCGGCCGCCGCAACCAGGTGTTCCTGGCCAGCAAGTTCGGTATCGGCCTGGACCCGACCGACCCGAAGGGGCGGCCGGTCAACGGCCACCCGGACTATGTGCAGGCCGCCTGCGAGGCCAGCCTGCGCCGCCTGGGCGTGGACCACATCGACCTGTACTACCAGCACCGCGTCGACCCGACCGTGCCGATCGAGGACACCGTAGGTGCGATGGCACGCCTGGTGGAACAGGGCAAGGTGCGCTGGCTGGGCCTGTCCGAGGCCTCGGCGGCCACCCTCCGCCGTGCCCATGCGGTCCACCCGATCACGGCGGTGCAGAGCGAGTACTCGCTGTGGTCGCGCGATCCGGAGCAGAACGGAGTGCTGGCCACCACGGCGGAACTGGGCATCGGCTTCGTGCCGTATTCGCCGCTGGGCCGTGGCTTCCTGACCGGCGCCATCCGCAGCCCGGACGACTTCGACGCCGACGATTACCGGCGCACCTCGCCCCGCTTCGAAGGCGAAAACTTCCAGCGCAACCTTGCACTGGTGGACACCGTACAGACGCTGGCCGCCGAGCGCGGCATCGCCGCCTCGCAGCTGGCGCTGGCCTGGGTGCTGTCGCACGGCGAGCACATCGTGCCGATTCCGGGCACGACGCGGCGGGTACGGCTGGACGAGAACCTCGGTGCGCTGCAGGTGGAACTGGATGCGGCCACGCTGGACGCACTGGATGCGGCCTTCCCGCCGCATGCCGCGGCCGGTGAGCGCTATTCGGTCAGCGGCATGGCCAACATCCAGTCGTAGCAGCGGCCGGGACCAATGCACACCGGTGGCTGCCGCCGGATTGTGCCGATTCCGGCAGCCTGGCCGGGGCGCAGCGCGCGCCCCGCTATGCATGACCCCCGTCAGTGGTAATGCTGCGCTGCGTTCGGTCACACTCGGGAACTTGTCGTTCTTAGTCACCCCTTCCGAGGCCTGCATGTCCCTGTTCCGGCGCAAGTCCCTAGATTCCGTCACCGTCCACGAAGCCGGCAGGCGCCTGATCCCCACGCTCAGCTGGCCGCACCTGATCGCGCTGGGCATCGGCGCCATCGTCGGTACCGGCATCTATACGCTGATCGGCGTGGGTGCCAACCTGGCCGGCCCGGCCGTGCTGATCTCCTTCGCCATCGCCGGTGCCGTCTGCGCCTGTGCGGCGCTGTCCTACGCCGAGCTGTCGACGATGATGCCTGCCGCCGGCAGTGCCTACACCTACAGCTACAGCGCGCTGGGCGAAGTGTTCGCCTGGGTGGTGGGCTGGAGCCTGATCCTGGAGTACTCGCTGGTGGTGAGTACGGTGGCGGTGGGCTGGTCCGGCTACTTCGTCGGCTTCCTCGAATGGGTCCATACCCAGTTCGGCTGGAACGTGCACCTGCCGGCCTGGCTGGCGGCCGGCCCGCATGTGGAAGGCGGCATGATCAATCTGCCGGCGATCATCATCACCTGGCTGGTGGCCGGCATGCTGATGGCCGGCACCAAGGAGAGCGCGACGCTCAACGCCATCCTGGTCGTGTTCAAACTGATCGCGCTGGCCATCTTCGTGGCCGTGGCCCTGCCTGCGTTCGACAGCGCCAACCTGCAGCCGTTCATGCCCTACGGTTTCGCCAAGTCGATGGGCCCTGATGGCGTCGAGCACGGCGTGATGGCGGCAGCGGCCATCATCTTCTTCGCCTTCTACGGCTTCGATGCGATCTCCACCGCCGCCGAGGAAACCAAGAACCCGGGCCGCGACCTGTCGATCGGCATCATCGGTTCGATGATCGGCTGCACCATCGTCTACGTGCTGGTGGCGCTGGCCGCCGTGGGTGCGATGAGCTACGCGGTGTTCGGCCACAGCGCCGAGCCGCTGGCCCTGATCATGCGCCAGCTGGGCCATCCGACCGCGGCGATGGTGATCGGCGTAATCGCGATCATCGCCCTGCCGACCGTGCTGTTGGCCTTCCTGTACGGCCAGAGCCGCATCTTCTTCGTGATGAGCCGCGATGGCCTGCTGCCGCGTCGCCTGTCCAAGGTGAACGCACGTACCGGCACGCCGGTGGCGACCACGCTGTTCACTGCGGTGGTGGTGTCGGCGCTGGCCGGTGTCGCCCGCCTGGACGAGATCGCCGCACTGGCCAACGCCGGTACCCTGGCCGCGTTCACTGCGGTAGGCATCTGCCTGGTGGTGCTGCGCCTGCGCGAGCCCAACCGCGAACGCACGTTCCGTACGCCGCTGGCCTTCGTGGTCGGCCCGCTGGCCGCGCTGGGCTGCATCTACCTGTTCATCAGCCTGCCGCATACCACCCAGCTGTACTTCCTGCTGTGGAACGTGGCCGGCCTGGTGCTGTACTTCCTGTACAGCCGTCGCCACGCGCTGATCGCGAAATAAGGGCGCCGCCGGGCATGGCCCGGCGCCCCTCTGTAGAGTCGAGCACCACTCGACTCTACGGAGCAGCGGCGTACTCCTGCGCCTGGCGCATCACCCGCAGCAGGTTGCCGCCCCAGATGCCGGCAATCTGCTTCTCGGTATAGCCCTTGCGCAGCAGCCACGCGGTGATCTTCGGCAGCTGGCTGACATCGGGCAGGTCACTCAGGCCACCGCCGCCATCCCAGTCCAGGCCAATGCCCACGTGCTCGGGGCCGACCACCTTGAGGATGTGCTCGAAGTGGGCGAAGAAATCGTCCAGGCTGGCATGGCGCACTGGATGCTCGTGGTCCAGCGCCTGCTCGGCCTTCAGCAGGGCAACGCCCTGTTCGATGCCCATGCCTTCCCAGCCACCCAGCTGTTTGCTCAGCGCTTCCTCGGCCTGCTTGCGCTCGGGCGTCTTTGCGGTGTCGATCAGGTAACCGCCATAGGCATTCACCTGGATCACGCCGCCGGCCTTGGCCAGCTTGCGCAGGCGCGCGTCGTCGAGATTGCGCGGGTGGTCGTAGACCGCCTTGGCCGAACTGTGCGACAGCACGAACGGTACCGGCATCATTGCCAGCAGGTCATCGAACACCGCGTCCGACGCATGTGACTGGTCGATCACGATGCCCAGCTTCACCGCCTGCCGCACCAGCTCCTTGCCGGCCGGGCTAAGTCCTTTCCATTCCGCGCCCTTGGGGTCGGTGGCCGAATCGGCGAACTCGTTGTTGGCGAAGTGCACGGTGCTGAGCAGGCGCAGGCCGGCGCGGTGGTAGAACGAGAGCAGGCTGGAATCGGCCACCAGCGGGCTGGCGTTTTCCATGCTGATGTAGACCACGCGCTTGCCGGCAGCCTTGATCCGCGCCGCGTCATCGGCGGTCAATGCCAGCGCGAAACGCTCGGGATTGGCGGCCAGCATTTCGCGGATCTCCAGCAGCCGCTGCAGGCCGTGGTCACGCTCGGCCAGATGGGCGGCGGCGGTGCGATCGCCCTGGTCGGTGTAGATCGCCCAGAAACCGCCGTCCAGCGCGCCTTCGACCATGCGCGGGTAGTCCACCTGCGAGAGCGCGTTGCGGTCGTGGCGCTGCTCGATGTCGAAGCCGCTGCGGCCGAAATTGGCCGGCGTATCCAGATGGCTGTCGAGGGTGACCAGGCGCTGCTGCAGGGCCTTGGCGCGGGCCAGTTCCTGTGCGCTGAACTCGATGGCATGAGCCGACAGCGGCGCGCACAGCGCCAGGGCAAGCACGACGGACAGGTGGCGCAACGATGGCATGGGCTCTCACCGGCAATGGGAAGAGCCCGACCATAGCGCTGCGGCCGCGCATTGGGTAGCGCCGGGCCACGCCCGGCGGATCTTGAGGCTGTCAGGCAGATCAGCCGAGCATGGGCTCGGCTCTACAGCGTCCCGCGGTCAATCCACCACGCGGCAGAACACGGCCTTGAGGTAACGCGATTCCTGCACGTGGGCCATGAACGGATGGTCCGGACCCGCACCAGCGACCTTCAGGATCTGGATCGTGCGGCCAGAGAAGTAGGCCGCGCGGCGCAGCATGTCGAGGAACTGGTCCTCGGCCACCAGGCCGGTGCACGAGAACGTGGCGAACAGGCCGCCCGGCTTCACCACGCCCAGCGCCAGCTTGTTCATGTCCAGGTACTTCTTCAGCGCGGTGATGACCTGGTCGCGGTCGCGGGTCATCTTCGCCGGGTCCAGGATCACCACGTCGTACTGCTCGCCGCGGTTGGCGGCATCGCGCAGCCACGGGAAGATGTCGGACTGGACGAACTTCGGGCGCACGTTGTTCAGGCGCGAATTGCCCTTGGCGATCTGGATGACGTCTTCATCGATGTCGATGCCGACCACTTCCGAAGCACCACGCGCCGCCGCATACACGGCGAAACCGCCGGTGTTGCAGCACAGGTCCAGCACGCTCTTGCCTTCCACCTGCCGGCTCAGCCACTCGCGGTTCTCGCGCTGGTCGGCGAAGAAGCCGGTCTTGTGCGCACCGGCCGGGTCGGCGCGGAACTTGATGCCGTACTCGGTGATCACCGACGCTTCGGTGGTGGTGTTGCCGTGGAAGTCGAAACTTTCCTGCTTCTGCACGTGCTCGTCGGCGAAGCTGTGGAAGCGGCAGCCCGGGAACTGCTCGCGCAGGGCGTCGTAGATCCACTCGCGATGGCGGAACATGCCGGCGGCGAAGAACTCGACCACCACCAGATCACCGTAGCGGTCGACCACCAGGCCGGACAGGCCGTCGCCTTCGCTGTGCACCACGCGCCAGGCATCGGACACCGCATCGAGCTTGAGCACCTCACGGCGCAGCGACACCGCCTGGGCGATCTTGCGCGAGAACCAGCCGGCATCCACCGGCACGTTCTGATCGGTTTCGAGGATGCGCACGGCGATGCGCGAGTGCCCGTTGTAGAACCCGCGGCCAATGAACTCACCATCGATGCCGACGACGTCGACGATGGAACCGGGCTTGGGCCGGACGGTCGGCTTCTCGACCAGTTTCTGGAAGATCCACGGGTGGCTGGAACGCCACGCATTCTTGAGGCGGACAATCGGAAGGGGGGTATTCATCCACCTATTGTAAACCGGGCGCCGGGGTCAGATTCCCGTAGGGGCTCTGCCCCCGGCCGGTATGCCAACCAAGGTTGGCATCTACCAGAGCGGGGGTGCGGAGCCCGGTTGGGGATCCGACCCCAATGCAGGGGCATTTGACGGCGGCCCGGCCAGGCCGCAGAATCGGCGTCAGAAGGGGAGTAGCTCCCAGACGTTGTCGCCGTCATTTCGAGCCCGCAGGCTCCGGTGCAACGGCAGTTCCAGCCGACTGGGACTGCGAGCGAGACCTTCGCCGTACTGGCGAAGCTCTGTCCCTGGATCCCCCTCCCGATCCTCCGTTGCAGATCCTCGCCGTCCGGCCTGGCATTCATCTTTCCAACGGACATTCCCAATGCAGACGATCGGTAACGTGTGGTTGTGGGGCGGCTTCGCAGCGGTGGTGGTCATCGCACTGCTGGTCGACCTCGTGTTGATGCGCCATGGTGGACCGCACAAGGTCACCTTCAAGGAGGCCCTGTGGTGGTCCATCGGCTGGGTCGCGCTGGCCCTGCTGTTCAATGCGGGCCTCTGGTACTACCTGAATGAGACTGCCGGCCAGGTGGTGGCCAACAAGGTCGGCCTCGAATTCCTGACCGGTTACCTGGTCGAGAAGGCGCTGGCAGTCGACAACATCTTTGTCTTCCTGATGATCATGAGCTACTTCGCAGTGCCGGAAGAACAGCGCCAGAAGGTGCTGATCATCGGCATCCTGGGCGCGATCGTGCTGCGTACGATCATGATCTTCGCCGGTAGTGTGCTGATCAGCCAGTTCCATTGGCTGCTCTACGTGTTCGGTGCCTTCCTGCTGTTCACCGGCTGGAAGATGTGGTTCGCCGCCGGCCAGGAGCCCGACCTGGAGACCAACCCGGCCCTGCGCTGGATGCGCAAGCACCTGCGCCTGCTGCCGGACTACGCTGGCAACGCGCTGAGCGTGAAGCGTGATGGCGTGCGCTGGTTCACCCCGCTGTTCGCGGTGCTGATCCTGATCGCGGTCACCGACGTGATCTTCGCGGTGGACAGCATCCCGGCGATCTTCGCGATCACCACCGACCCGTTCATCGTGCTCACCTCCAACGTGTTCGCGGTGCTGGGCCTGCGTGCGATGTTCTTCCTGCTGGCCGGCATGGCCGACCGCTTCCACCTGCTGCCGTATGGCCTGGCACTGGTGCTGGGCTTCATCGGCATCAAGATGATGATCATCGACCTGTTCAAGATCCCGACCCCGGTGTCGCTGGGCGTGGTGGCGGTGATCATCGCCGCCACCGTGGTGCTGAGCCTGAAGTACCCGCCGAAGGAAGGCGAAGGCCAGGCCTGAGCCCGACCCGCTGGATGGCGCGGCCGGTGGGATTGTCCCGCCGGCCGTTTCCACTCTCCCGCCGCGGTGGCCTTGGTTTCACGCCAACCACCGCCATTGCTGAGGTATGAACAACAACGCGCCCCTGCCCGCTGGCGACGTGCCGGCCCCCCGCAATGACCGCTCGCGCATCCTGCGGGCGTTCAATGCCAGCCTGGCCGCCGTGCTGGTGCTGGTGGCCGTGTTCGCGCTGCAGGGCACGTTCGACTGGCGACCGTGGGCGGTCGCGCCGCTGGAAGCCAAGGGCCTGCTTGGCCTGATCGGCGGCCCGATGCTGCATGCCTCGGTCGAGCACATCGTCGCCAACAGCATTGCGATCCTGATCCTCGGCACGCTGGCCGGCAGCGTCTACCCGAAAGCCACCGTTCGCGCGCTGCCCCTGCTGTGGCTGGGCTCGGGCATCGGCGCGTGGATGCTTGGCAATCCGGGCAGCGTGCACCTGGGCGCCAGTGGCGTGACCCATGGCCTGATGTTCCTGCTGGCCAGCCTGGGCCTGCTGCGCCGCGATCGCGCGGCGATTGCCACCGGCCTGATCGGCATGCTGTTCTACGGCGGCATGCTGATGACCATCCTGCCGCACGCCGACGGCGTGTCCTGGCAGTCGCACATGGGCGGCGCCTTCGCCGGCATCATCGCCGCGCTGCTGTTCCGCAATGCCGACCCGCTACCGCCGCGCCCGCGCTACAGCTGGGAAGACGAGGAAGAAGACATCGAACCGCTGCCCGACGACGAGCTGGAGCCGCCGTCACCGCAGCGCGTGCCGGTGCTGTGGCAGCCGCGCGAAGGCCAGGACTACGTGGTGATCCCGTTCCGCCGGCCGGACGAGCCGCGCAGCTAGGTGACGGTAGTGCCGGCCGCTGGCCGGCAACCTCATGAGCCGGTAGTGGCTGACCTTGGTCGGCACTCCTGCCGTGTGCCAACCAAGGTTGGCATCTACCAGAGCCCGTCAGTTCGCCGCATTCCCGGCCGCACCCATCCCATCCACCGCCTGCCGGCCCAGTGCCGGGTCATCGGTGAAGAAGGCATCGATGCCGGTGGCCAGGTAGGCACGCATTTCGGCGATCGATCCCTCTGCATTGCGCGCGTTGTCGGCCCCCTTGCGCAGGTTGCTGGCCTGGAAGTGGTTCTCCGGGCGGAAGGTGTACGGAATCACCATCAGGCCCACCGCATGCGCATCGCGCACCAGCGTGGTCGGCGTGCCCAGTGCGCCCTTGTCATCCAGCGGAATGATCGAGCGCAGCTCCGGGCCGATGCTGTCGGCGTAGCTGGCGATATCCTTCAGTCCGGCCGGCGTCATCATCTGCGCGTAGGTCAGCGTGCCACCGGCCTTGGCGATGTCGGTCGGCTGGGTGTCGCCCTTCCACAGCAGCTGCAGCAGGCGGATGTTGCTGCCACGCGGGATCTTGCCGCGCAGGTAACGCAGGTTGGCGGTCTCGAACGACTGGATGGTGACCGGGCCGACGTTGGTATAGGCGTTGCCGCGCAGCGCGGCCAGCAGCTTGTCTTCCATCGGCAGGCCGATCGACTGGAAGTAGGTCGGGTGCTTGATCTCCGGCACCAGGCCGATGCCGCGGTTGGCGCGGCCGGCCTGCTGGACCAGGAAGGCCAGGATCTCGTCCAGGCTGGCGATGCGGAACTGGCCGTCGTAGGCCGTGCTGCGCAGCTCCGGCAGGCGCTCGCGCGCGTACAGGGTCTTCAGCTCGGCCAGAGTGAAGTCTTCGGTGAACCAGCCGTCGACCTTCTGCCCGTCGATGACCTTGCTGGTGCGGCGGCTGGCGAACTCCGGATGCGAGGCGACGTCGGTGGTGCCACCGATCTCGTTCTCGTGGCGGGCCACCATCACCCCGTCCTTGGTCATCACCAGGTCCGGTTCGATGTAGTCGGCGCCATCGGCGATCGCCTGGGCGTAGGCCGCCAGGGTGTGCTCCGGCAACAGCGCGCTTGCGCCGCGATGGCCGTAGACCGACACCTTGTGCGCGGCCGGGGTGGAGGATTCAGCACTCATGGCCACCGATGGTGCCACGGCCAGCGACAACAGCAACGCACAACCCCACGACTTCACTGCGACTTCCCCAAGCGGTATGTGATGGGCGTCAGTATGCGGCGGCAATGTGACAGGTGGGGGACCTGGGATCGGATCCCCGCAGGGGCTCCGATCCCGCGTCTTCAATCGACCAAGGCGTCATGGAAATCGCGTTCGTGAACGATCATGATCCGCAGTCCTTCCTTGCGCAGTTCCACTGCGCGTTCCACCTTGCGGCCGTAGCAGGCGTAGCTCCAGCAAGGGTTTCCCTCAGCGCCAATCACCAAGTAGTCAACCTTTTTCGAAGGTGCACTGTGCACCCGCCCTCCTCGCGCCGTTACCAGCGCCTGGATATCGGCACGCGACCCTCGGGACGATGCACCCGTAAAGCAGAATCCCCTCTCCTCGAAATGGATCTCGGGAGCCACCGCACAAAGCCCGACCAGACTACCGGCGATCTGCAACGACGGATCGGTCAAGGTGCGGTCATCGCCGAGGACGACGAACTCGCTGAAGAACTGGCGAAGCAGATCTTGTTCCTGCGCATCCACCACACCATCAGCCAGTACCTTGGCTACGAGGTGTCCGATTTCGTCGTACGGCCAGCATCCCTGTAGATGGGAATGCTCATCCATCCAGTCCGAAAGACCACGCAGCTCGGCCTCTGAAATCTGGCCATCAGCGATTATTCCGCCCAGTACGGCATGAAGTCGCTGGAGATCTGCTGTGGTGGCATTGACCCGATCACTTGAGCACATCCGGTCGATCAACCATCGCAGATCCTCCGCCGCATCTTCATCCATGCGACCTTCGCCAAGTGAGCGCTCGAGCACAGGCATCAGTTCAGTGAACGGATGCTGCTGGCGCTGATGCAAATGATCCTGGATCCAGTGCGCCAAGAAGCGACGCTCATCGGCGTTGATCTCTCTGTCAATGGAGATCCCTTCGATGATGCCCGCCAGTGAGTTCAACGCACGAGTGAGCTGCGCCGGGCTTGTGAAGTGAACGTAGGAAACATGGTCCGGATGCATTCGCAATTCCTTTGCCTGAATTTCCTGCACGCTAGCTCGGTCGGCGCCGGTACTCAAGACGTACCGGACAAGACTCCGGAGTATTGGAGCTGATCACGTCATTTCACGGGGTCAGAGGCCCTTCGCGGATCTGACCCCGAGTTGCTGAGACCTAAAGCAGCCGAGCATGGGCTCGGCTCTACAGTTACTTCCCGATGCAGAAACTGGAGAAGATCCTTCCCAGCAGGTCATCGGCACTCATCTGCCCGGTGATCTCGCCCAGCGCGTCATGCGCCAGCCGTAGTTCCTCAGCAGCCAGTTCCAGGTGCTCATGCGCCAGCTCGCCATCGGCGCGCTGCGCGTGTTCCTGCGCACGCTCGATTGCATCCACATGCCGCGTGCGCGCCGAGAACTCGCCATCCACCTGCTCCCCTGCCCCGGCCGATGCGATCGAACGCAGGCGCGCGTGCAGATCCTCCAGGCCGGCACCGGTCGCAGCGGAGACGAACACGCGGTCCGGATCGTCCAGCGCCGGCAGCACATCGAGCAGATCCGATTTGTTGTGGATGTAGACCTTGTGCGGCACCGCTGCCACGGCCTCGCCCAGCGCGGCTTCACCCGCCGCCGGATCGCGCGCATCCAGCACGATCAGGGCCAGGTCGGTGCGCTCGATCTCCACATGGGCGCGGCGCATGCCTTCGCGTTCGATGGCGTCACCGCCGTCGCGCAGGCCGGCGGTGTCGACCAGGGTCAGTTCCAGGCCATCCAGGCGGATGGTCTCGCGCAGGGTGTCGCGGGTGGTGCCGGCGATGTCGGTAACGATGGCGCGTTCGCTGCCGGCCAGTGCGTTCAGCAGTGAGCTCTTGCCGGCATTCGGCGGACCGATCAGCACGGCATGCAGGCCATCGCGCAGGCGGCGGCCACGTTCGGCGTCGCGGCGCAGCAGGGCCAGGTCGCTGCGCGCCTGTTCCAGGCCACGCCGCACCTGCGCGCCGCCGAGGGTATCCAGCGGTTCGTCGGCGAAGTCGATGGCCGCTTCCACATGGATGCGCAGCAGCACCAGCTGCTCGACCACGGCGTCGATGCGGCGCGAGAACACGCCGTCCAGCGAGCGACGTGCCGCGCGCGCCGCGCGGTTGTCGCCGGCCGCGATCAGGTCGGCGATGGCTTCGGCCTGGGCCAGGTCGAGCTTGCCGTTGAGGAACGCGCGTTCGCTGAACTCGCCCGGCCGCGCCTGGCGCGCACCGAGCGCGATGCAGCGCGCGACCAGTTGCTGCAGCAGGACCGGACTGCCGTGGCCCTGCAGTTCCACCACCTCTTCGCCGGTGAAGCTGTTCGGTGCCGGGAACCACAGCACGATGCCATCGTCGATGACCTCGCCATCGGCGTCGCGCAGGCGTGCGTAGTGCGCATGGCGCGGGCGCAGTGCAGGCGCACCCAACGCGTTGGCGATGGCCGCTGCGCGCGGACCGGACAGGCGCAGCAGGCCGACACCGCCCGCGCCGGGGGCACTGGCGATGGCCACGATGGTATCGGCGCGGATTGCATCATTCATGGCTCAGAGTTTCTCCAGCTGCGCCCGTGCCTGCGCGGCACCACTGCCCTGCGGCTGCAGCGCCAGGTAGGTGGTGTAGGCCTGCTTCGCCTTCGCCTTGTCGCCTGCGTTGAAGTAGGCATCGCCCAGGTTGAGATAGGCCACGGCGCGCGAGGGGTCGATCTTCAGTGTGTTCTCCAGCCAGCGCGCCGCTTCGGCATAGCGCTGCTGGCGGTAGTAGACGAAGCCGAGGTTGTTGGCGGCCTGGGCGAAGTCCGGACGCAGCTTCAGTGCCTCGGTGAACTGGGCTACCGCTTCGTCGTACTGCTTCTCGCGGTACAGCTGCAGGCCGCGGTCATTGGCCTGCTGCGCGCGCTGGCGGTCGGAGGCCGGGCCGGCGGTGGGCACCACCAGCTTGGCCTTGCCGCCCTGCAGGTCGGCCACCGTCACCGGCGCCTGGCTGCCCTTGGCTTCGCTGGCGGCTTCAACCTTGTTGTTCAGTGCGATTGCATCGGCGGTCAGCTGGCGCGTATCGGCGTTGAGGAATTCCTGGCTGTCGGGCACCTGGAACACGAACTCACCACCCTGCGAACCCGGCAGGCTGCCGAAGGCCGGGGTCTGGTGCGAAACGGCTGAGACGGCCGGCGCCACGTAGGCGGCCAGTTCGGTACCGGTGATCAGGCCATCGCCGTTGAGATCGCCCTTGCCAGCCAGCGCCTGCAACAGCACCCAGGTGAACACCGAGTGGCCGTTCGGGCCGGCATCGGCCACCTGCTGGTCGGCGCCGCCGGCGGTCAGCATCTGCCGTGCGCTGCGACGAGCGTTCTCGCGCAGGAACGACGACGAAGAAGGGCCACCACGGGTCAGGCCCAGGCCGCTGTAGCAGGCATCCATCACGAACATCACGTGCTTGGCCTGCATGCTCTCGGCAATGTTCTGGATGTCGGTCATTGCGATGGCGTCGGTGGCGAACTCCTTCGGGTCCGAATCGACCGGAATGATGTAGCCCAGGTCACGCCCGGAGGCGAGCTGGCGGGTGGCGCCGTGGCCGGCAAAGAACACGAACACGCGGTCGTTCTTTCCGGTGCGGTCATCGGCCAGGCGGTCGTGGAAGGCGGCCAGGATGTTGTTGCGCGTGGCCTGCTCGTTCTTCAGTACGATCACCTGCGAAGACGGGAAGCCGAACTGCCCGGTCAGGGTATCGGCCACCGCCTGCGCATCGTGGCTGGCGTATTCCAGCTTTGGCCACTTGGCGTAGTTGTCGATGCCGACCACGATCGCCCACGACTTCTCGTAGCCGGTGGTGACGGTGGCGGGGCTGGTGTCACCCTTGCGCGCGCGGGCGACGGTGAAGTCGCGGCCATTCCACCCGGCGAACTGGTAGCCATCAGCGATCAGCCGGTCGAGGATCTGCGGCAACGCCTTCACCGCACGGTCGTGGATGTCATGGAACAGGATGATGCCGCGCTGTTCCTTGTTCACCTGGTCGAGCACGCGCTGCACGATCGATTCCGGCACTGGGTCGGCCCAGTCCATCGAATCGATGTTCCACATGATCGACTTCAACCCGGCTTCGTTGAGCAGCTGCAGGCCTTCGGCATTACGCGCGCCATAGGGGAAGCGGAACAGCGGCGCGCGCTTGCTGTCGACATCCTTCAGCAGCGTGTCGGTGTCCAGCACCTGCTGGCGCAGCGCATCGCCGGTGGTACGCGACAGCTGCGCATGGGTCAGGCTGTGGTTGCCGACGGCGTAGCCCTCTTCCATCAGGTTGCGGCTGATCTTCGCCATCGGCCCGAGGCTGACCTTGCCGTCGGTCTCGACCTTGCCGAGGTTGCGGCCGACCTCGAAGAACACGGCCGGTACGTCGTAGCGCTTGAGGATGGCCACCACTTCATCGGTATAGGCCTTGTGCGGGCCATCGTCGAAGGTCAGCACCACCGTCTTCGGCGGCAGGTCGCGGCCGAAGATCTCGCGTTCGCTGTCCTTCATCGACATCGGGTACGGCTCGATCACGCCGTAGTCGCGCAGGATCGCTTCGCGGCTGTAGTCCTTGTGCAGGTGCGCGATGTAGTCGTCCCACTTCTCGCGCTTCAGTTCGATGGCACGGGTGCGCTCGAAGCGGCTGAAGATGCGGGTCAGTTCCTGGTTGTAGTTGCGCTCGATCTCGTCCAGCGCCTCCAGGTCTTCGCCGATGCGCTGGTGCAGCTTCACTGCCGGCAGCGACGAATCGGCGCCGACGCGCTCATGCAGATCGCGCAGCACTTCTCGGAAGGCCAAGCGGTCGGCGTCGAACAGCTCCGGCGCCGACTCGATGTAGTCCAGCACAGTGCCGAGGGTGGCGAAGCGCTGCGGGCTGCTACCACGCAGCAGCGTGTCGAACTGCGCGGCAATGGCGCTGCGCTGTTCCAGGCCGTCGTGGAACAGCTGCTGGCCGATGCGGGTGGAGGTGCTGCGATCGGCCGCCGACTGCTGTTCCTCATCGGCCAGCAGCACGACGATCCGGCGATAGCCATCGAGCTGCTTCTGCAGCGCGGCCAGCAACGGCGCCGCGGCCGGATCGGCGGCGGCCGCGGCCTGCGCGCTGGGCTGGGTGACGGTGGTCGCCGGCGCCTTCGCATCCTTGTCACCACAACCGGCAACGACCAGGGTCAACAACAGCGAGGGCAGGAACAGGCGGAACGACGACGCACGCGGCATGGCGGACTCGATGGATGCGGGATCGGTGTGCCGGCGATTCTAACGCCGGATGCGAAAAGCCCGCCTTGCGGCGGGCTTCTGCTGGGGTCAGCCGGCCAGCGGCCGGCTCTACCGATTACTTCTTTTTGACCGGGGCCGGCGCGGTGGTGGCCGGGACCGGCTCGCCGCCATGGCGCTTGGTCATCCACCACTGCTGCAGCAGGCCCAGGCCGCCGTTGACTACCCAGTACAGGACCAGGCCGGACGGCATGAAGGCCATCATGACGCCGAACACCAGCGGCATGAACTGCATCATCTTCTGCTGCATCGGGTCCATGCCCGGTGCCGGGGTCAGCTTCTGGGTGAACCACATCACCGCCACGTTGATCACCGGCAGGATGAAGTACGGGTCGCGTGCGGTCAGGTCCTGGATCCAGCCGAACCAAGGCGCCTGGCGCAGTTCGACCGATTCCACCAGCACCCAGTACAGGGCGAAGAAGATCGGCATCTGGATGAGGATCGGCAGGCAGCCGCCCATCGGATTGATCTTTTCCTTCTTGTACAGCTCCATCATCGCGGTCTGGAACTTCTGGCGGTCGTCGCCATAGCGTTCCTTCAGCTGCGCGATGCGCGGCTGGAAGCGACGCATCTTCGCACCGCTCTTGTACTGGGTCGCCGACAGCGGGTACAGCACCAGCTTCAGCAGCACCACCAGGCCGACGATCGCCCAGCCCCAGTTGCCAACCAGCTTGTGCACCTGGTTCAACACCCAGAACAGGCCCTGGCCGATCACCGCCATCATCGAGAAGCGGCTGTAGTCGACCACGCGGTCCAGGCCCGGCACGTCTTCCTTGGCGATCAGGTTGACCAGCTTCGGGCCGACCCACAGGCGGGCTTCGGTGCTGGTGGACTGGCCCGGGGCCACGGTGAAGGCCGGGCCACGCGCCTCGATCAGGTCACGACCGGCCACCTGCGACAGCACGTAGTGTGCGGTCTGGTCCTTCTGCGGGATCCAGGCAGTGAAGAAGTGGTGCTGCAGCATCGCCAGCCAGCCACCGGTGATGTTCTGGTTCAGCGTGCCGTCTTCCAGGTAGTCCTTGAACGCACGACGCTGGTACTTCTTGTCGTTGTCGTACCAGGTGGCACCGTTGAAGCTGAAGGAATCCGGATTGGTCATGCTCCGCGACAGGATGGTCGGGGTGCGGTCCAGGGTGCGGTAGACGTAGCCGTTCCAGGGAGCGGCACCAGTGTTGCTGACTTCGTCCTTGAAGCGCACGGCGTACTCGTTGCGCGAGACGGTCAGGGTGCGCTTGATGGTCACGCCGTTGTCGGCAGTCCACACGAACGGGATCTGCAGCTCGTTCTGGCCCTTGGCCAGCACGAAGTCCTTGGTGTCACCCACCAGCTTGAAGCCGTCAGCGCCGGGGACCGGGGTGTTCTTGTCTTCGCTGGCCCAGCCACTGATCGCGCTGTAGGGATGCGCGGGGTCTTCGGTCAGCAGGCGGACCGGCGGGCTGCCTTCGTCCTTGGTCTGCGGGAACTGCAGCAGCTCGGCGTCGAGCACGCGGCCGCCATCGAGCACCAGGCGCAGGACGTCGGTGGTGACGGTCACGCGCTGGCTGGCCGGGGTGGCGCTGGCCTGCGCCTGCACGGCGGCCTGGCCGGGCGCACCCGGAACCTGGGCGCTGGGGATGGCGCCCGGGGTTGCGCCCGGAACGCTCTGTGCAGCGGCCGGGGCCGACGTGGTCGTCGGTGCCGGGGTCGGAGCAGCCTTTTCACGGCTCCACTCCATCCACAGCAGCACGGCCACCATCAGCCAGGCAAAAATGAGGAATACGCGGGTCTGGTTCATCAGCGGACAGGCTCGGCGGGGCCGGGACGCGATGCCGGCTCGGTCAAAGAAGGAGTTGCGATGCCATCAGGCGGCGGCATTGTGCCGTCCACGCCCGGCGTGGGCAATGCACGCAGGCGACGCAGCAGGCGCAGGAAGGCCTGGCGGATCTCGTCGTTGCTGGCGGAACGCGCAGCACTTCGAGCCACGACGACAAAGTCGCCTGGCTGGATGTCGGTACGTGTCTGACGCAGGATGTCGCGCAGGACGCGCTTGATCCGGTTACGCCCAACGGCGTTCGGATCAACCTTGCGGGAAACCGCCAGACCCAGCCTGGCCGGCCGGTCAGCCGGCAGCCAGTGCAGGGTCATCAGCGGATCGGACACACGGCGGGCGCCGTTGAAGACCGTTGAATATTCGGCACGCGTGCGAACCCGCGCAGAGCGAGGGAATCGCTTGCGCGGGTCTGCAGTATTCACTGTCGAAGGGATTGCGTCTGCCGCGATGTGCGGCATGGCAATCAGGCGCTCAGGACTTTGCGGCCCTTGGCGCGGCGACGCGACAGGATCTTGCGGCCGTCAGCGGTCTTCATACGGGCACGGAAGCCGTGGTCGCGCTTACGCTTGAGGTTGCTGGGCTGGTAGGTGCGCTTCGTGGCCATTGGGGGCCTCTCGTATGAATGGGACGGAAAGAACCGGAAATTCTAGAGAGGTACCCCGCCCCAAGTCAACCCCTGGCAGCTACGCGAATTCACTGGGCTGTGCAATAGCTGTGGATGTTTTTGTGAATAAGTAGGGGACAAGCATTCCGAAGGCGGGCGCTCGGTGGTAGTCTGAGCCATCCATTTCCCCCCCTTTCCGGCCTGTGTTTGGGCGCCTTGTCGCGTCCATGCCCCGGCCACCGGACGATTATTGCTG